>CAXXKX010000003.1:725000-5692257 GCA_963676655.2 Victivallales bacterium
TTGAGTTTTAGCCTTGCGGCCGTAGTCCCCAGGCGGTGAACTTATCGCGTTAGCTTCGACACGGATCGGGATGAGCCGACCCACATCAAGTTCACAACGTTTACGGCGTGGACTACCAGGGTATCTAATCCTGTTTGCTCCCCACGCTTTCGTCCCTGAGCGTCAGTAATCGTCCAGTAAGCTGCCTTCGCTGTTGGTGTTCTACCTGATATCTACGCATTCCACCGCTACACCAGGTATTCCGCTTACCTCTCCGATACTCTAGTCCGCCAGTTTCCAATGCAGTTCCGGGGTTGAGCCCCGGGATTTCACATCAGACTTAGCAGACCGCCTACGGACCCTTTACGCCCAATAAATCCGAACAACGCTCGCCACCTACGTATTACCGCGGCTGCTGGCACGTAGTTAGCCGTGGCTTCCTCTCTGGGTACCGTCAAATTTCGTCCCCAGTGACAGCATTTTACAACCCGAAGGCCTTCATCATGCACGCGGCATCGCTCCGTCACGCTTTCGCGCATTGCGGAAGATTCTCGACTGCAGCCTCCCGCAGGAGTCTGGGCAGTGTCTCAGTCCCAGTGTGGCTGATCATCCTCTCAGACCAGCTACCCATCGTTGCCTTGGTGAGCCGTTACCTCACCAACTAGCTAATGGGACGCGAGCCCATCTCTGAACAATAAATTTTTAAACAAAATAACATGCGATAAAATGTTCACATCCGGTTTTAGCAGTCGTTTCCAACTGTTATTCCCGATTCAGAGGCAGGTTGCTCACGCGTTACTCACCCTTTCGCCACTCATCCACCGGAGCAAGCTCCGGCTTTTCGTTCGACTTGCATGCCTAATCCATGCCGCCAGCGTTCGTTCTGAGCCAGGATCAAACTCTCCGAAAAAAATTGTATTTTAAACCGATCAGACGGTTTATATACTTTTCAGAAAATTTAATCTTGCTTAAAAGATTAAAAATACTAATTCCGCTGAATTAGTATCAGGAACTACAAGAATGTTATTCTTATAGACCGGAAGACGACTAAGACTTCCGGATTTTCAAAGGTTTTTCGTTGACCTACATCATACTATTCAATTTTCAAACATCTCACGGAGATTTCACTCCGCTCAAAACTGTCTTGCAGTAAGCGCGACAGATTTTTAATTTATCATACTCTTTAAATAATGCAAATCAAGTTTATCACTTTTTTTGAAAAATTTCTCACATCAGCCGTTGAGGCGATGTCAAGCAAGAGTTTGTATTGATTACAACACGCTGTTTTCTGCAGCGGCTCATAATATGCCACAACCTTGAATTTTTGCAAATCGGAAACGTTATTTTTTTCAGATTTTTTTCAGGCCGGGTTTCAAGCTTGAACACTTGAGACCGGGAGCATATCAGGATTCTTGATTATTTATCAATTTAACACGCTGTTTTCTTTAGCGGCTTTTAATATGCCATCAAGCAGGGATTTTGCAAACCCAAATCTAATAAATTTTACAAAAAAGTAATCGTAATCACCCAAAAATGTAACATAACCCGCTATCCAGCAGCTAAATGAACCCAAACAAACTTTTCCCAAGAAATCTCCCCCTCAACCCCTCGCAAGCATGTTTTAACCCGACGGCCAAACTACCCAAGCAAGAAAATCACCGCATTCAGACCTGGTCGCCAGGATGCTTTGTATACTGTTTTTGCAGCATATGGGCCAGTCCAATTGCAGCCAAAACAAGTAATGGCATATCCATAAAAGGAACGCGATGCCGCATTATTACATGAACAAGGGAGTGGGCGCTCCAGCCGCAAATAAAAACAATCAGCAGCGGAATTAGCGGTTGCAACTTGCGCAGATTTTTTAAAACCCAAAAGCCCTTTGCAGCCAATAATAACAGAATTAAGTTGTATAAAGTAACGATTGTAAAAGGGAAAATCCCGTGGATACCTGTTACCGGCCATGGGCGGATAAAGTGCCAGGCTTTCAGGAACAGCAATTTCAGCCAATTGAAAAACCCCATCTCACGTACTTCATTGTAGAATTTTGTTTTCCAGAATTCTTCCTGAGCTTGAGGTGGTAGATCTTTTTTCAAATCTTTTGCCCACGCAATTGACTGTCGCCAGGCGATTTCCTGATTTGCCAGAAACTCTTTCCCTGTGGATGATTGATAAGCATCAAGATTATGCCGGTTGTTCCCCAGCCATAGATTGTAGCCACCGAAAAATGATGTGAACCGCCAGGAGTCAAAGTGAATTTTACTACGAATAGACAAAGGGGCAACTACCAGCAGGAAGCTAAGAAGAATGAGCAATGGATTCAACCAGTTTTTTTTGTTTTTATATTCAAAAACGCAACACACTAGAAACGCCAACGGTAATATCAATGCCGCCGTCGGCCGACACCAAACGGCAAGTCCTATGGTAATTCCAATTAACGCGCACCTGTACTTTCCCGGCTTCATCAACCATGACAGACAAAATAACGTCAAGCTAATGGTAAATAATATCTCGGTTGAAAAGCGCAGCGAATATATATTAAATAAAGGATGGATCTGCAGTAATCCCAGCGCCAGCCAGGCCGCCAATGTGGAATCGCTGATCTTTAATGTTAAAAGGAAGACAAGAAAGGACAGAATACCGAAAAAGACAGCTTGAAGAAGCATCAGAGGGATCAAGGAAGAGGAGTTGAATAATAGAACTCCGGCTCCAAAAGCCGACAGCAGCAGAGGGCGAAACGCTTCCGGTACTGCCTTTTCCCTTGGAGCCTCAAACCAACGGACTGTTTTTATTTCAAAGCCTTTTCCGGACGCAACCGAAACTGCCAATTCCCGGTAGTCCCATCCATCATTAGCCAGAACAAAACCTTTGTGTTGTTCAGCCATATAAATATTTGCAATTATACGCAAAACGCTGATGACAAGTAAAACCCAAAATACCAGCTTATATTGTTTTACAAAAAAAAGATATTTCTTCTTCATATTGACCTGTTTCCAAATTGATTTATTTAATATGTCACTACCGGTAATTATTACAAACCTTAACATATCATATTAATATTATAATTCTTCATGTCATGTAATCTGATTGCTCCGACAAAAGTCGAGAATGCCGAATTGCTGCGAATCACGCCCTGCGTTCAACGCTTTTGAAAAACTCCGAATCGTTTTTCAAAACCATCACTCCGGGCGAGCTGAACTGTTTAACATGCAATAAATTGCTTAACTTACTTTCGCCGCAAGCGGCGACCAACGCTCCTGCGTTGGATCCAGTCCGGCAACGTGCCGGGGCGAAATAATTTAAAAATTTTTCTTTCTTTTTTACTTTTGTCGTTCGCTTCCAATCACCAATATAATCATCCCCAAAAAATATTTGCATCAACGTTTTCATAAGATATATTAAGCCTGATGTTTTAAGTACGCATACAAATAGTTCAACATTAAACGAGGGGAATATGAATATTTTCAATAAAAAAGATGTGATCTGTCCGAAATGCAAATGTCATTCACTGGAACCCCACAAAGAAAACGATCTGCCTTTTGAGCTCGATACCTGCTCCAACTGCAATGGCATCTGGTTCGACGTCGGGGAACTCGCGGAGGCGTTAGATGGAATTGGAATAGCGGAACTTGAAATACCGGAAAAGGCTGGATCAACCCTGCGGCGTTGCCCCAATTGCGAAAAAACCATGATGACTTTTTACTACCCCCAGACTTACGCCCGGGTTGATATGTGCCGTACATGTCATGGAATCTGGCTTGACGCCAATGAATTTGAAGAGATCAACGCGGTCAGGAAAAAACTGTTGCAGGATGGCAAACTTGATGGACATCCTTCTTTGAAAGGTTCAGTTAATTCGCTTATCGTCCTTGTCAACCGGGCCGTCAACGCGGTTTTTCACAAGGAGCAATAAGTAACTGCCGAAGAACGAACTCTTTTCAGTTTTTTAAAGGACAGGATACAGTTTGTATCCGTAATTAAAGATTGGTTCTGTTTTTATAAAGACGAAGATAAATCAGTTATCAACTATTTTATCAATGAAGAATTTCGGTCGGGCCTTGACTTCACTGTATACTTTGCCAAGGTAAATACCGCAAATACCTATGCACAGGAGCTGAACTCCGCCAAGAAAGTAAATCGAGGTAACAATAGCGGCCCAGCCGGGGACGGTAACTCCCATGAAGTACGAGATAACGCCGTATAAAATCCCCAGACAGCTTGTCCCGGAAATGATAATACCCAAAATTGAGATGAAGTACAACGGCACAATACTGAAAGAAGTTATCCCGTCACAGGCGAATGACAGCATCTTTAATAAAGGATATTTGGATTCCCCCTGCATACGTTTTTTACGCTCATAATACACGAACGATGATTTGAAGCCAATCAATTTAACAACACCCCGCATAAAAAGATTCACTTCATTATACTCAGACAGCTTTTCCAGGGCGCGTTTGCTCATCAAACGGTAATCCGCATGATTATGAACAATATCAACCCCCATGAATTTCAGCAGGGAATAAAAAGTCAACGCGGTTTTGCGTTTGAAAAAGTTGTCATTTTCGCGATTATTTCTCACCGCGTATACGATATCGCTGCCATTGGTAAAATCAGCAATCATCTTGTCGATAACGGAAATATCATCCTGCAGGTCGGCATCTATTGAAACTGCACAATCGCTTTTATCCTTTGCATACATCAGCCCGGCGTAAAGAGCGTTTTGGTGCCCGCAATTTCGTGAAAGCTTCAGCCCGGCGGCATGTTGACCATGCTTTTCCTGCAAATCACAGATCAAATCCCATGTATTATCATTGCTTCCATCGTCGACAAAGAGAATTTTGCTGTTTTCTGAAACCTGTCCGGCCTCGACCAGCGACAACAATTTTTCATACAGACATGAAAAGCTGTCCGGCAGCACTTCATCTTCATTATAACATGGCACAACAATATAGAGAATTAGGCTCATATTCATCCTTAGATTTTATGATATCCTGAAACAATGACTGTTTTTCCGATTATTTCAAGTTCATTCCTGCATCAGAATACTGATAAATATAAAACACAATCGGGAAAAAGCAATCTTAAAGCATACCATATAACGGCCTACTAGATTTATTGTTCAAATATTGACAAGTCTTTCCGGAGATACGATGAATGACTTGAAAATGCGTGATTGGGTGCTATCAGTAATGCTTAGTACATAGAGACAGGATTTATGTATGAACGCTCTCTCACAACCGGGAATTAAACGTAACAGCCGGAAAATCAGCTGGAATATCCTTTTAACCAATAATTGTTAAAGTCAAAGATATTAAAATGAAGAAAAAAATCAGCTCCATTCTTCAGTCTTCAATGCAGTCTCCAGCCTGTCGCTGGTACGGAATAGCTTCACTGGCGGTAATTATCGGCTGGCTGCCGTGGATATTTTACTCAAGCTCCATATGCATCGGTGATGATTGGTCTTCGTGCTACAATTTTTATGAAGCTGTACGAAAGTCAATAGTTGAATACGGCCAGTTTCCGTTTTGGCATCCATGGCATCTGGGAGGGTCTCCTTTATTCGCTCGTCCTCAAATCGGGGTATTTGCAATCGAAACGGTATGCTCCTGCCTTTTTGGAACAATCCGGGGAATTAATCTTGCGACATTTATTTACGCATTTATCGGCATGACCGGAATGTGGTATCTCTCTGGTGACATTGTCAAACGTTATCCGGTTCGATGCTGGATGGCAATTCTTTTCGGCTTACAAGGAACCTTGCCGATACATCTACTTGGCGGACACGTCATTATGTCGACCGCAATGTGGATGCCCTGGCTGTTTTTTGCCGGCTTCAGATTGCATCGCTCTTATAAATGGGGACTATTCATGGGGCTTATCGGCGGATTGATGTACCTGGAAAATATCCACTATTTGAGCGCGATAAACAGCACTGTAGCGGGAGTGATCGTTGCAGTCGAACTGATCAAACACCGAAAAGAGCTTTCATTTTATTATAATATAGCAGCAGGCGGTTTACTGTTCATCTTTCTTGCGGCCTACCGAACCATCGTCACCTGGGAGCTATTTTCGGAATTTCCGCGAAATGCTACTGATGGAGCGTCTATCAGTCTCTGGACATTTATAAAAGCTCTCGTCTACCCCGGACAGTATTATGATAATATGGGCTGGGTAATTCAAGATCTCTGGCACTGGCATGAAATCGGTTGCTATCTGGGCATTATTGCATTACTGATGTTCCTGCTTTCGTTCCGTAAACAACTTAAGTGGTATCACTGGGGTTTTATCATCTCTTTGCCGTTGGCGCTTGACTCAAAACACATATACCTGCCCGGATACTGGGTGAGCCAATTACCGATATATAAAAGTCTGCTGGTAATCACCCGTTGGCGGTTTGTCACTACATTATGCATCATTACCGGGGCTGGGGTCGGAATGGAATACATTTGGAGCAAACTGCCGGAAAAACGCAAGTTTATCATCCCGGTATTGATATTAATTTCTGTTTCCGGACTGATCTATAATTTATACTTTTTATGGTTCAAGATGGACCGTACGACCGAACAACAGGCACTATCGACGGTTCCCTATCAGTCCAAAACCATAATCAACTCCAATAACTGGAAATTAAACCGTTACGCAGCCTGTGCGAAAGGAGTCGGTATGGTCAGCACATATGATCCACTGCTGGACTGGAGCAAGGGAGCGCTTCGAACGGTCAGGTTAACCGTTGAAAATCCGAAGTATCCAGGGGAAATATTCACCTTACCTCCCAAACCTCTTGAGGTTGACTGGAGTCCAAACCGAATTAGCTTAAATCCACCAACCGGCTGCAAATTGTTTATCAACCAGAATCCTTCCCGTTACTGGCGGGTAAATGGTAAAAAATTATTCCCGAACGGACATGAATTTGATATGCAGTCAATTATTCTGGTAACCATTGCCACTCCTGGAGAAAAAATATTCACTTTGCGTCCCGCTTTGCATGAAGCGGCACTAGGAATAACCTTTGTCGCCGGCCTGGCATTGCTCATCCTGCTGGCAACTCCTGCCGCATACGCAAAATGGCTTAAACGAAACGAAACACAAACATCAAATGCCGAACTTGATAAAAATACTGAACAAGATTAAAGCATCACCCGCCTGGCGTTGGTACGGAATAGCGGCTCTCGCCGTTTTCATTGGCTGGCTGCCATGGATCCTTAAATCCGGGACTATATGCGCCGGAGACGACTGGGGCATGTTTCTGCATTTCTATGAAGGAACCCGTAAATCAATTGTCGAATATGGGCAGTTTCCATTCTGGAATCCCTGGCATCTTGGCGGAACTCCATCTTTTGCCCGTCCCCAGATCGGAGTATTCGCGCTTGAGACTCTTTTTATCCTGTTATTCGGAACCGTGCGGGGGATCAATCTGGCAATGTTCGCTTATGCCTTGCTCGGTATGACCGGGATGTGGTTTTTATCGCAGGACCTGACGAAGCGGTATCCGGTCCGGGTCTGGCTGGCGGTACTTTTCGGCTTACAGGGAACTTTTCCGATTCACCTGCTGCCGGGTCACGTGGTAATGAGCGCGGCGATGTGGCTGCCGTGGTTGTTATTCACCCTCTTCAGACTGCATAAATCATTAAAATGGGGATTCGCCTTCGGGCTGGTGTGCGCATTGATGTATCTTGAAAGCATGCATTATTTGAGTGCTGTCTACAGTGCGGTTGTCGGAGTTATGATATTGGTTGAACTGATCAAGCACCGTAAGGAATTCTCGTTTTATTATAATTTGATCGGGGCCGGTCTCTTATTTGCCATTGTTGCCGGTTACCGCATAATCGTTACCTGGGAGCTCTTTTCACAGTTTCCACGCACGCTCAACCTGCGATCAGCAATATCTCCGCTGCTTTTTTTGAAGGCACTCATCTGGCCGGGACAGAACAATGCAAATTTCGAATGGGTCTATAAGGGGCTCTGGCCGTGGCACGAGATCGGCTCTTATATCGGAATCATTGCGCTGATCATGTTCATATTGTCATTCCGGCAAAAACTAAAGTGGTATCACTGGGGGTTTATTCTGTCGCTGCCGCTGGCGTTGGATTCAGAGCACAAATGGCTGCCAGGTTACTGGTTACGGGAACTTCCTGTTTTCGGCAGTATGTACGCAATGACCCGCTGGCGTTTCGTCACTGTATTCTGTGTCATTGCCGGAGCCGGGGTCGGGATGGATTATATCTGGAACAAACTGCCGGAGAAAAAGCGCTGGATCGCTCCGGCTCTGCTTCTTCTCTCTTTTATCGGCCTGACATACAACCTTTATTATCTCTGGTTCAGTTTTGAACGCCATTCTGAAACTGAAATTTTAAAATCAATCCCCTATGAATCAAAAACCATAGTCAATTCAAACAGCCAGAAATTTGATCGTTTCGGCGCAACCGCCAAAGGTGTGGGCCTGGTCTGCACCTACGATTCATTACTGAGCTGGGCTCCGGAACCGGTCAGGACCATCAGAATGTCGGTTGAAAATCCCAAATATGCGGGCGAAGTATTTATTGTTCCCAAATCAAACACCAAAATATCCTGGAGCCCCAACCGCATCAGCCTGATCGCAACTCAGGGCAGCCGGTTGTTTATCAATCAGAATCCGTCATGCTACTGGCGGGTAAACGGGAAAAAACTGTTTCCAAAGGCGCGTGACTTTGAATTGCAGGCGATCATGTGGTTGCGGATCGGCGCCACCGGGGAAAAAGTATTTACTTTGCGCCCGGGATTGCATGAATTCGCCATCGGGGTCACTTTAATCGCTATTTTTCTGCTGTCGCAGTTACTTATACTTCCGAAGGTTTATATTAAACTGAAAAATCGACCGAAACTTAATGAACTGGATGAATCATCATGAAAACTATTTTTATTGTCATGGACTCCCTGAACCGCCACTTCCTGCATTGCTACAATCCGGATTCCCCCGCGATCACCCCGAATCTTGACCGCCTCGCGGCTCGCGGCGCGGTATTTGACCAGCATTATGCCGGCTCTCTTCCTTGTATGCCAGCACGCCGTGAAATGATGACCGGAAGAATCAATTTTCTCGAAACCCCGTGGGGGCCGATTGAACCATGGGACGACACTCTGCCGCAGGAAATGAGAAGTCAGCAAGGCGTCTACAGTCACATGATTACCGACCATTACCATTATTTCCATGGCGGCGGCGATACCTACCATACCCTGTTTGACAGTTGGGAACTGGAGCGCGGCCAGGAGGGCGACGTCTGGAAGCCGGTCATAAAGACGCCGGAAGCACCTGAGGGATGCCGGGGCAAAGGAGTCGGCCGCCGGGCTTACTGGGCCAACCGTTCACAGCTTGATTTTGAAAAGGACGAATCATACCCGACGCCGCGCTGCTTCAATCGTGCGGCGGAATTCATCGAACTCAACCATGACGTTGAAAACTGGCATCTGCACCTGGAAGTCTTTGACCCCCATGAGCCGTTCGACTCGCCATCAAAATACCTTGATATGTATGGCGACAACTGGGAAGGTCCGCTCTATAACTGGCCGCATTACGCCCCGCTTGATCCGGAGCTGGATGACGAAAACGCGGTCAACCATATCCGACGGCGCTACCTCGCCACCCTGACCATGGCAGATCACCACCTCGGCAAACTTCTGGATAAACTCGACGAACACAATATGTGGGAAGATACCGTCGTAATTCTTACGACCGATCACGGTCATCTGCTTGGAGAACATGGTTACTGGGCCAAAAATTACATGAAAGACTATCAGGAACTGGTCCATATCCCGATGATCGTCTGCTCTCCGGAGTGCGGCCACCAGTGCGTCTCCTCCATGACCGCGACAATCGACCTGATGCCGACCATTATGGAACTGCACGACACCACTCCGCCGGCAGGAGTTCACGGCAAATCATTCCTGCACACCTTGAAAGAACCCAAAGCCGAACACAATGATCTGGTCCTGTACGGCTATTTCGGCAAAGATGTTAATTTATTCGACGGACACTACGTCTATATTCGCCATCCCAAGCCGGATTCATTCACTTACATCCATACCGCGATGGCTCGTGCATTCAGCGGTTTTTATCCTAAGGATATGCTGGCGGGAGCCGAACACGGCGTATTTCTCAAGCATTGCCACAACATCCCTCATTTCAAAATCAAAACACCGTGCAGGCAACATCATAACGCCCCGGATTTCAACGAGCTTTACGATATTCTCGACGACCCCGATATGACTAAACCGATTCATGACGAAGAGCTGGAGCAGATAATGGCGGTGAAAATGAAAACCCTGATGCTGCAATATGATTCTCCCGACGAACAATTTGCGCGACTCGGCTTGTAAAAAAACTTGCGTTTTTAGTTATGAGTTATGAGGGATGAATGATAAGGGATGAGGAATAAGTTATGAATAGGGAGTTAAAAATAACTGAACGAAGCTTTTTATTTGCGACTCGAATAGTACGATTATGCCAATATTTGGTAAAACAAGGACAGGTTTCACGGACATTGGCAAGACAGTTGTTGCGTTCCGGTACATCTATCGGTGCAAATATCGAGGAGGCGCAAGCAGGTCAAAGCAAGGCGGATTTTACTGCGAAGATGTCTATAAGCAGAAAGGAGCCAGAGAGACACTCTATTGGCTCAGGCTTCTGAAAGAAACAGGTCTTGTTAAAGAAGAGAGCATAAATGATATTATCAAAGATTCTAATGAACTGGTTCGAATTTTAACCAGCATCGTTAAAACATCTCAATCAAAAAATAGCCACAACCCATAACTCACAACCCATAACTCATCATTCATAACTCATCATTCATAACTCACAACTCATAACTCTCATCTTTGACAATTTTTGTTTGTAAGTCTCAATGAAGTCTGATATATTAAAAATATGAAAATCAAACTCAAAATAACTCATCCCTGGTGGCTGACCGCTCTGCTGGTCCTAACTTTCATCGGCTGGCTGCCGTCGGTGCTGCCGGGCAGTCAAATGGTCGACCTCGGCGACTGGGATATGTTTGCCGCGTTCTATGAAGCGGTCCGTAAGAATATCGTCGAATACGGTCAGTTCCCCTACTGGAACCCGTGGCATTTCGGCGGCACGCCACTCTTTGCCCGACCCCAGATCGCGGTTTTCGGCCTTGAAACATTGTGCGTCGTTATCTTCGGCACGATCAACGGTCTGCGAATCGCAATGCTGCTGTATTCGTTGATCGGGGCAGCCGGCATGTGGTTGTGCCTGGGGGATTATGTTAAAAATCCGGCGGCCCGGTTCTGGGGTTCGATGGTCTTTGCCATGCAGGGCGCGGTAGCGTCCCATATCGCGGCCGGACACCCGATCATGATTGCGGTCATGTTCACTCCATACCTGGCCTGGTCGATGCGCCGGATCGGCAAAAGCCTTGGCGGGGCTTTGGCCTTCGGATTCGTTTCCGCTATGATGATAAATCATTCTCTGCATTATGTCTCGCTGACCGTTGCCTCGTTTGTCGGTATCTATATGCTGGTTCTGACCTGTAAGAATCTGAAAAACAAGGAATATATGATCAATCTGGGCGCCGCCGCGTTGCTCTTTCTCAGTCTCGGCGCTTACAGGCTGATTCTGACTTTGCATCTGCTCTCGGAATTTCCGCGCACCATCGATATGCGGTTGGATGTACCGTTTAAACATTTTGTCATCGCCCTGCTCTATCCCGGACAATCTTTGTTTACGTTCCCCGAGCCGGTCAAACTCTATTGGGGCTGGTTCGAGATCGGCTGCTACGCCGGACTTTTCACCATGATCATGTTTTTCATTTCAATGTTCCGGGAACTCAAATGGTGGCACGCCGGAGCGGTCATCACCGCCATGCTGACGGTAAACTCCACCGCCAAATGGCTCCCCGGCTACTGGGTTCGGGAACTGCCCGCGTTCAACAGTTTTTTCTGCATTACCCGCTGGCGGATGATTATGATGTTCTTTATCGCGCTGGGCTGCGCCCGGGGCGTGGATTGGCTCATTCGCACCAAACTGCGCGGCAGATGGAAATATGTAATTCCGGGTCTGCTGGTCCTCTCGGTCCTCGGGTTCCAGTGGAACCTCCATGTCTGCTGGCGCGACTGCAAATACACAACCGAAACCGCCATGCTGGCCTCGGCCAACGGCGATTCCGCCAAAGCCATTAAAACCGTCAATAAGAATTCTTACGGCAAATACGCCTCGGTCTACTACAATCTCGGACAAGTCTTTGCCTACGAACCACTTTACGGTTACGCCCTGAATAAAAAAAATATGCGGCTGACCGCCGACAATCCGGCTTATCGCGGCGAATTCTATCCCGCCAAAGGCAAAATCACCGACATCTTCTGGAGTCCCAACCGCATCGACCTGGAAACCGCGCCGAATACGGTGGTACTGGTCAACCAGAACCCCGGCAGTTACTGGCGCGACGGTTCCGGCAAAAAACTTTTCCCGAAAATGCGCGCGTTTGAAGTCAACCAACATTTCTTCGTCCCTTCCGGCGAAGCAAACCGCATCAATCTTCGACTCCTGCCGCCCTTGCACGAAGTAGCGCTTTACACTTCCGCCGTCTCCGCCGTCCTCTTCCTCCTCCTCATGCTCTATCTGAAACGCAGTAAAGAAAGCTTAAGGCTGAAAGATGAAGGCTTAAGGATTAAAGATAAAGGCTAAAAGATTAAAGATACGGGGAAATTCTTTTGGGCATCCAATGGGAGCGCGTAGCTCCTGCTGCGCAACGAGAAAGATTTGGGCTGAAAGATGAAGGCTTAAGGATTAAAGATGCGAGGAAATTCTTTTGGGCGTCCAATGGGAGCGCGACGCTCCAGCGCCGCAACGAGAAAGATTGGGGCTGAAAGATGAAGGCTTAAGGATTAAAGATTAAAGTTGCGGAAATTCGTTTGGGCATCCATTGGGAGCGCGACTCTCCAGCGCCGCAACTAAAAAGATAATCAAACCACAAACGATTCCCGACAAATGTCGCCACGAAATAAAAAATAAACCTTAACCAATTCAAAAAACGCTTCGGATACAACCATCCATATTGTATTCTCAAATCAATGAATAAAATTTGCTCCAATCCCTATCCTTGCGCAGCTGGAGCTACGCGCTCCCAGGAACATCCATTTTGCATTCCATTTTGGATTGCGCTTAGCTCGACTAGACGATGCCAACACAACATCGTTACTAGAAAAATAGGACGCTTGGGAGATTTGGGACAGTTGGGATTCAAAGTTAAATTCAAGAGTCCCATCAGTCCCAATAGTCACAGTCAATGAAAAACTTCGACTTTCGCGGAGCCAACCGGCTATTATAAAAAAAGAATTTTTGTGAAGATCGCCGCTTGGCAGGGGTATGCACCACCGTTAAAAAAACCGGCTCCCACAGTGAAGAAATTCGACCATCCTTGTTAGCGTCCGTGTAACTCGGTGTATGTCCGTGTCCGTCCGTGTAAAAAAGGTGAGAGCTATTTGGGGTAGATATACCGCTTGGTTTTCTCCGCTTCCGCAGCACAAAGTGCGGAGTATGAAGCGGTCCATCGCTGTCGGTCGTACCGACAAAAAAGGCGCACCTCGAAAGGTGCGCCTTGAATATTTCGGGCTGATGAACCGCTGTCATGGCTGTCGGTCGTACCGACCCGCTTCCGTAGCACGAAGTGCGGAGTATGAAGCGGTTCATCGCACCGGCACGTTGCCGGCTTACATCATGCCGGGCATTCCGCCCATGCCGCCCATGCCGCCCATGCCGCCCATGCCGCCGCCGGCAGGCATCGGCTCTTCCTTGGCAGGAATGTCGGTGACAACACATTCGGTGGTGAGCATCAGACCGGCGATAGAAGCCGCGAACTGAATGGCTGAACGGGTAACTTTGGTCGGGTCGATGATACCGGTTTTGATCATATCAACATACTGTCCGGTCGCTACGTCGAAGCCTTCGGAAACCTTTTTCATTTCCTTGACTTTCTGGACGACGATGCTGCCTTCGTAACCGCCGTTGGCGGTCAGCTGACGCAGGGGCTCTTCGATAGCGCGTTCAACGATCGCTTTACCAATGGCTTCGTCGCCGCAGAGCTCGAGTTTGGCAACCGCTTTGCAGGTGCGCAGGAGAGCAACACCACCGCCGGGGACAATACCTTCTTCGACCGCCGCACGGGTAGCGTGCAGAGCGTCTTCAACGCGGGCTTTCTTTTCTTTCATTTCCGTTTCAGTGGCAGCGCCGACATTGATAACGGCTACACCGCCGGCCAGCTTGGCCAGACGTTCCTGGAGTTTTTCACGATCGTAATCAGAAGAGGTTTCTTCGATTTCGCGACGAATCTGGTTTACACGACCGATAATATCGCTCTGTGAACCGGCGCCTTCAACGATAGTGGTGTTTTCTTTGTCAACGGTAACGCGTTTGGCGGAACCGAGCATTTCAGTGGTAACGGTTTCAAGCTTGATACCGAGATCTTCGGTGATGCAGGTACCGCCGGTAAGAACCGCGATATCTTCGAGCATGGCTTTGCGGCGATCGCCGAAACCGGGAGCTTTGACGGCACAGCATTTGAGGGTGCTGCGCATGTTGTTGATAACGAGAGTGGCAAGAGCTTCGCCTTCGACGTCTTCAGCAATGATCAGCAACGGTTTGCCGTCTTTGGCAACCATCTGCAGCAACGGCAGCATATCGTTGAGGTTGCTGATTTTCTTTTCGTGGATCAGGATGTAGCAATCTTCGAGAACGGCTTCCATCGCTTCCGCGTCAGTGGCGAAATACGGTGAGAGGTAACCTTTGTCAAACTGCATACCTTCGACAACGTCAAGGGTGGTTTCGATAGTTTTGGCTTCTTCAACGGTAATGGTGCCGTCTTTACCGACTTTGTCCATCGCTTCGGCAATGATGTCACCAATGGTGGTGTCGCCGTTAGCGGAAATAGTGGCAACCTGAGCGACCTGTTCGCGATCTTCAACCGGGTTGCTGATTTTAGCCAGTTCGGCAACGATGGTTTCGACGGTTTTGTCGATACCGCGTTTGAGTTCCATCGGGTTTGCCCCGGCGGTAACATTTTTCAGACCTTCGCGGAAGACCGCTTCGGCCAGAACGGTAGCGGTAGTGGTACCGTCACCGGCGATATCGGAAGTTTTTGAAGCAACTTCTTTGACCATCTGGGCGCCCATATTGGCATAGGGGCATTCCAGTTCGATTTCTTTTGCGACGGTTACGCCGTCTTTGGTGACGGTGGGTGAACCGAATTTCTTGTCGATAACCACGTTGCGGCCTTTCGGACCAAGAGTGGTTTTTACGGCTTTGCTGAGCTGGGTTACGCCGGAAAGCAGTCCGCGGCGGGCTTCTTCACTGAATAAAAGCTGTTTAGCCATGTTGAAAAATCTCCTGTTTTATTTAATTAGAAATTAGGAATTAGAAATTAGAAATGTTGGAAAAGGAAGAAATCCCTTTTAAACCCTCTATTATTAACTCATCTTTCTAATTTGAAATAATTGTTTATAATTGATTAGCCGATAACCGCGAGGATATCGTCAACGTTGATGATCTTGTATTCTTTGTCATCGTGTTTGACTTCGGTGCCGCCGTATTTGCTGGTCAGAACCTTGTCGCCGACTTTGACGTCGAATTTGATCTTGTTGCCTTTGTCATCGGTTTTACCGGTGCCGAGGGCCACTACTTCGTATTCCTGCGGTTTTTCTTTCGCGGAATCCGGGATAACAATGCCGCCTTTGACTTGTTCGCCGGCGTCTTCGATCAACGCTACGAGAACGCGATCGCCGAGAGGTTTGATGTTGACTTTCGCCATTTTCTTTTCTCCTTGGTTTGGTTTAGGTTTACCTGGTTAAATTTAAAATGCTATCAAAAACAGCGGAACCAATTAAAAGTTAATTCAATCAGTTCCGTGTTTTTTGTACTACTGCTTATTTATCGTCGTCAATAACTTCAGCGTCAACGATGTTGTCATCGTTTGATGAGCTGCCGCCGGCAGCGGCATCCGGTCCGGGAGCGGCACCGCCTTGCGCCTGCTGCTGGGCCTGAGCCTGCTCATAAACCTGCTGGCCGAACTGCATCAGATGCTGTTCGATATCCTGCATGGTGGCTTTCATCGCTTCGGTGTCGTCGGCTTCAAGCTGCTTTTTTAGCTTTTCGATGCCGTCTACGACCGGCTGTTTGATATCGTCAGAGATCTTGTCTTTGTATTCTTCAAGCTGTTTCTCTGTCTGATAGATCATCGACTCGGCCCGGTTGTGAACTTCAATCTTTTCTTTCTGGGCTTTGTCTTCTTCAGCGTGAGCTTTGGCTTCATCAACCATGCGTTCGATCTCTTTGTCATCAAGACCGCTGCCCGCGGTGATGGTGATCTTCTGCTCTTTACCGGTACCCATGTCTTTAGCGGTTACATGCAGAATACCGTTGGCGTCGATATCGAAAGCGACTTCGATCTGCGGAATACCGCGCGGAGCCGGAGCGATACCGTCGAGACGGAAACGGCCGATGCTCTTATTATACTGCGCCATATCGCGTTCGCCCTGCAGAACATGAACGTCTACAGACGGCTGGTTGTCGGCCGCGGTACTAAAGATTTCGCTCTTGCGGGTCGGGATCGTTGTATTGCGTTCAATCAACCGGGTGAAAACACCGCCGAGGGTTTCGATACCCAGTGACAGCGGAGTAACATCAAGCAGAACAACGTCTTCAACCTGACCGCCGAGAACCCCGCCCTGAATCGCCGCGCCACAGGCAACGACTTCGTCAGGATTAACGCCTTTGTGCGGCTCTTTGCCGAAGATTTCTTTGGCTTTAGCCTGGGCTTTGGGCATACGGGTCATACCGCCAACCATGATAACTTCGTTGACTTCGCCGACTTTGCAGCCGGAATCCGCCAGACAGTCTTTGCAAGGCTTGGTGGTACGTTCAAGCAGACCGTCAACCAGACGTTCCAGTTCGGAACGGGACAGGTTTTTCTGCAAGTGCAACGGACCGCTTTCGTTCATTGTGATAAACGGCAGATTGACTTCCGTGTTCTGGCTGGTTGAAAGTTCACATTTTGCTTTTTCAGCCGCTTCTTTCAAACGTTGCAGCGCCTGCGGGTCTTTGCGCAAGTCAACGCCGTTTTCTTTCTTGAATTCATCAGCCAGATAATTGATGATGGCCATATCGAAGTTGTCACCACCGAGGTGAGTGTCTCCGTTGGTAGCTTTTACTTCGAAAACGCCTTCGCCGATTTCCAGAATAGAAATATCGAAAGTACCGCCGCCAAGGTCGTAAACCGCGACGATCTCATCTGATTTTTTATCCAAACCGTAAGCCAGTGACGCGGCAGTCGGTTCATTGATGATACGCAGAACGTCGAGTCCGGCGATTTTACCGGCGTCTTTGGTGGCCTGACGCTGGCTGTCGTTGAAGTATGCCGGAACGGTAATGACCGCTTCCTTGACTTCTTCGCCAAGATAAGCTTCCGCGTCGGCTTTCAGTTTCTGCAGGATCATAGCGGAGATTTCCGGCGGAGAATAGGTTTTGTCCTCAATCTTGATATTGACATCGCCGTTCTTCGCCTCAACAATACCGTAAGGCACCAATTTTGATTCTTCACCCACTTCCTTGAATTTGCGTCCCATAAAACGCTTGACCGAGAAGATTGTGTGATGCGGATTGGTCACCGCCTGGCGTTTCGCGGTCTGACCGACCAGACGTTCGCCGCTTTTTGAGAAAGCCACGATAGACGGTGTAGTCCGCTGGCCTTCCGCGTTTGGAATTACTTTTGCTTCACCATGTTCCATAACAGCCATACAGCTGTTGGTGGTACCAAGGTCGATTCCGAGAATTTTACCCATAATTTTGTCTCCTTTTATTTTTATTATGTTTTATGTCTCAATTTTATAAATATCAACATTGTACTGAAAATATAAGCAACCCCCGTGCCAACAATTTCGATCTCGAAGCGAAGCATTGATTATGAATGATTTACAAAAAACAGCCACACCTGTCACACCATGTGTCACACCCGCTAAAAGTGTGACACTGCGACACAATGTCACACCTGCATGGCACAGTTGGCACAGGAGAAAGGGGGAAAGAATATCCAATATCCAATATCCAACAAGGAATGTCCAAATATCAAATGGGAGCGCATAGCTCCAGCGCCGTAACGGAAAAGTTCAATGGGAGCGCGTAGCTCCAGCTGCGCATGGAAGGAATGTCCAAATATCCAATGGGAGCGCGACGCTCCAGCGCCGCAACGGAAAAGCCAAAATGGGAGCGCGTAGCTCCAGCTGCGCATGGATAATGATTTCAACAATTATTATTCATTGATTTGAGAATACGATATGGATGATTGAATCCAAAGCGTTTTTTGAATTGTTTAAGGTTTATTTCTTTATTTCAGCGGCGACATTTGTCGGGAATCGTTTGTGAGTTGCTTTAGCTTTTTCATTGCGGCGCTGGAGCGTCGCGCTCCCATTGGATGCCCAAAAGTATTTCCCCACATCTTTCATCTTTAATCCTTAAGCCTTAATCCTTAAGCCTTAATCTTTCTCGTTGCGCAGCAGGAGCTACGCGCTCCCAATTCAGCGGCACAACTTAAATTACATCAAACCAAGTTCGGTTATGCGTTTTGCGGCAGCCGGGAATAGCTTTGCCAGTTCGGAGCCGTCTCCGGCGGTGAAGTCTGAATACTCGAACGCCGGGATGACGACTGCGCCAAATAAGCCCCAGGCGTCCGGGGACTTATCGAGCAGGATTTCCTCCTGCCAGACTCCGGCCGGGATCAGACTTTGCGGTTCGCCGCCGCTGCCGGGCGGGCCAATCAGACGTTCTTCATAATGTCCATCAGGAAATAGCAGAAGTTGGACCACCTGGCTGCCAGCGTGATAGAGCCATATCTCGTCTTTGCATACCTTGTGCCAGCCGGAACGCTGTCCTGAAGTCAACATATAATAGATGCAGGTGCCGCACGAATCGCCGTCCGGCAGAGTTGTTGTGCAGCGATAGGTTTCGCGAAAAAAACCGCCTTCGATCTTCAGCGGCTCCAAATTCAATTCTTGTATAATGTCTTGCGGTTTCATGTCATTAATATAGCGTCTTTTCGGTTGCGGGTCAATATCCGCATTGGGGATGAATGGTCAATACTTAGTTTTCCAGGGCGGTCCTGATGCGGTTTTCAATTTCCGCAGTTATGTTCTTTCGGCTCTCTTTGAGGTCTGAACCTAAATAATCACGTCCATAAATCGGGTCAAAAACTTTCATTTTTATATTGAATGGAACCGGGATATACGCGCCTTTCGGGAAAGATTTTTCCGCCCCGGAAAGATAAACCGGATATATCGGTATTTCCGGGAAATCAATCGCGATCCGGCCGATGCCTGATTTAAATTCATTCATCACCCCGGGTTCCCCCCTTGTACCCTCGGGAAAAATAATCAGCGAATAACCGTTTTTAAGTTCATTGGCCAGGATTTCATAAGACTTCTTCCCGAATGCGCTCCGATCCACTAATATCGCGTTGAAAAGGATTTTTGCAACCCTCCCCATCAGCCCTTTGTCGAAATAACCCTTCGCCGCAATGGTTTTCACTTTGTCGACCCTGGACAAGTCAAACAATCTGAAAAGAATCGTTATGTCTATATGGGAATTGTGGTTAGAGGCAATAATGCACTGTTCATCGGTTATCTTACAGGCATTTTCAACTCCAAGGAATACCGTAATAAACAATCTTCCCAGAGCATGCAAAAGCTTTTTAAACATACTCAGAAATACTTCCAGAAAATAAGATGAAAAGTCACCGGGATGGTGAATACAAGGCTGTCAACCCGGTCAATCACGCCGCCATGACCGGGCAATATCGATCCTGAATCCTTACTTTTGAGGTCCCTTTTGACCATTGAAAACACCAGATCCCCGAATAACCCCAGCACTCCGATGAAAAATCCGGCTACAAGAGAATACTCATAACTCAGTTTTCCATCCGGGAACTGAGGCATTATCGGCACAAAGACAAGTGAAAGGAAAGCGACAAACACAGCCGCAACCAGCCCCGCCGCCCAGGTTTTGTTCGGGCTGATAGCCGCGGCCACCCGATATTCCAGCACCCGTTTGATTATTCCGTCGGACAACCTTGACGAAAGAACCGCAAAATATTTGCCGACCCAGTAAGAAGTCAAATCCCTTACTTCCGTCAGGACAAAGCAGTACATGATCAAAACCGACCCCATATTTATCATGAACAGACAATAACCTAGGTTGTAGGAGAAAAACATCAGGCCGATAGTGATAATCCCGATTGATTTCAAACTTCCTTCCGTCCGGTTCTGCAAAACAAACAGGATCGGCAATGAAAGAAATATATAGACCGGAACCGTAATCACAAAAACCTCATACCACTTGATATATGCCAGAAGAATCATAAGGGGAATGGAAATATAGCAAATCAAAATGGAGGGACGGTCCTCATAAGACAATTTTTTCGAATCACTGCCTTCAGCCATAGGCATCAGGGAAAAATATTCCCGCATCGCGGCGAAACACAAAAAGCCCAGAAATAAAAATGATACAATCCGGTTGAAAGCCAGCGCCAGCATGAACACCGCGACCATCCACCACCAGGTGATTGTACGTTTCTTGATTTCTTCAGATAACTGTAATTTTTTTCTTTCCATCAACCGCCAGATGATCGAGAACGAAAGCAAAAGCCCGACAATCCCGCTCATTACATAAAGCATTGCCATATCATTTTTGTTGTAAAGCAAAAAGAATGACACAATAATGATCAAAGCAAGCAAAAGGTTTTTCAATAAATTCATTTTTACCGTCCTATCCAGGTGTATGATTCATACTCCTTGCCTTTGGCTTCGGAAATAATTTTTCTGATTCGAATCGCACTGGTCATAAAGACTAAGCAACAGACCCCAAGAAAATAATATTGAACATATTCGATAAAACCGGGAAAGAAGAACAACAATAAGGCCATAAGCCCCATCCAAACGGCGCGATCAGGTTTTCCGCCAAGGAATGTTTCATGTCTGCGCACCCCGCCCGGCATGCCTTTGCCAAGGACACCGCAAAATTCCGCGGCCCAGGCTAAGATGAGGAATAGTACCAGTGGACCCTTGCTGATTTCCGGGACAAACCATAGCACTCCGTAACAAACGGTATCACCGATAATGTCGAGCGCTTCGTTCCAAATCTCCCCGGCCACTGACCCGGTCTGGTATTCCCGGGCCAGCATCCCGTCAAGGGCATTCATCATCATCCGCAATATCAAAAAAGGTGGAACAAGCAGCAGAGCCCATCTGAAATTATCACGAGTAAGCCCGATGTAAAAAGATAAAGAAACCAGAACAATAAAAACCCCGCCGAACAGCGTGGCCTGATTAGCCGACATCCAACTTCCGGCAATCCAGCGACAGATCTTTTGAAAATTTCCTTTTTGCAGATATAACATGCTCAATCCCCTTTCTCTTATGATTTATGTTACAATATTATATTTTCAAAACAGTTAATATCAAGGAAAAAATCTTAATATGTTCGACAAAACCTGGTCTTGGCATAGTGCTTACCTTGAACTTCTAAAAATATATCCTCGTCCATTATCCCTGTCATACGCAACGGAAATACCACCGTTATTGCGATGGGATATTTTGTAATATAACCCATTTTTGATCTTATGCTTAATATGAGTCTGTTTATTATTAAAAGAAGTCGCCGTAAACAGCTCTTTTGGTGATTCAATTTCCCGCACATCCCAACTGTTGCTTTGCGCAAAAACTTTAAACTCCGGTTCTTTCATGGAAAAATCACATATAAAAATGTTTGCGAGATTAAGATTAGTGAAAACATTAATATCACTTGCGGTTGTCGGCAGATATTCATATTTATCCAAACCTGACTTATATGTCGAATGATCGCCAAACATCAACCAGTTCAGGAGAAGAAACAAACCAAGTGCCACCCCAATCACCGATAAACATCCGATTGTAATTTTATTTCTTTTCATGGCCCTTCCCGGAATGTGATTTAAATAATCTAGCATATCAAGCAATTCATTTCAACATCTGTTGACAGAATGTCATCCGGCATGTAAAATTATTATAGAGCCACAGGTACTATGCAAAATTTGAATTGCGCCACAGAAGCCTCGAAGGACCACAAATAAATATTTGATTTTTCAGTAAACTGAAAAACTAAATAACTTTTTTCGTGTTTTTTTGTGTTTTTCGTGGTTAAAAGTTGCGCGATTCATGGCTCGAAAGCCTAAAATCAAGGAGGAAATCATGAAAAAGCTGACAATCGCATTATTGACAATTCTGACTTTGGCCGTAATCCCGCAACTGAGAGCTCACTGCGAAATTCCCTGCGGAATTTACGACGACGCGATGCGGATTAACATGCTGAACGAGCACATTACCACAATCGCGAAGTCGATGACCCAGATTACAGAACTGGAGAAAGCCAAAAACAAGAACTACAATCAACTGGTACGCTGGATCACCAACAAAGAAACCCACGCCACCAAATTCCAGGAGATCGTAACCCAGTATTTTATGACTCAGCGCATCAAACCGGGTCAGACTGATTACGTTAAAAAGATCACCCTGCTGCATCAAATGCTGATTGCCGCAATGAAGTGCAAACAGACTACTGACCTGGCAAATACGAAAAAACTGTCAAGTCTGGTCAAAGATTTTGACAAACTGTATTTCAAACCGGGCGAGAAGAAAAAACATATGCATAAACATGACCATGCCCATTGATTGACGATGCGCATCGATGTTCATGCACAGTTTGCCGGGGTTATTTGCCGGATGATTTAATTCTGACAAGAACTCCGGCACCGGGAGCCAGCCGAAGGCGGTATTTATTGCCGTCGGCAGAGGTCCATTTGCCGGTTTGCGCATCATATACCTCGAGCGGCGCGGAACCGACTATTTCACGCTTCGGCGGCATCAGGAATTCAAGTCTCCGGGACTGTCCCGCTCCGCCATAAGTTCGCTGATCCAGATTGACAACCAAAGCATGGGTAGCCTTGCCGTTTTGACCGAAATACCCGACGACGAATCCCTCCAGGGGGGATTCATACGAATTGATCGGCCATCTGCCATTGTGGTCGGAGTAATGACCGTTCACGAAACCGGGACATGGTTTGTCCTTCAACGCCGGAACCAGAGCAAACGGTGCTTTTTCAGGCAACCGGACCGCGCCTTCGGGAATCATACCGGCATGATAGACGGAAAGTGATTTAAGCGAGCGCAGTTCTTTTGCTATATTGAGAAATTCCTGATGCAATTCGTCTTTGACAAAATAATAGAGAGGCGTAGGCTTACCGGGAAGCACTACCGCGCCATGTTTGCGAAGAATTTCTTTTTCACGGTAGGTACCGGCCGAATAAGCAAATCCGCCGTCGTGTCCCGGATATGAGTAAATATACCAGGATATTCCCTGCGAACCATAGGCTAATGACGTATAAGCCTGCCATCTCAACTGCTCACAGGTCGGAATTTTATAATTCTTGACCCAGGTGCTGGCCTGTAAAATAGCCATGAAGGGGATATTGTTTTTCAGGGCGGCGGCTCTCATTTGACTCATATTGAGGAAATACGCGTCGGTATCTCCACTGACGGAAAAAATATAATGGTCGAAACAGAGCAATTGCGGGTGGATAACTTCAATAAATTTATCAAGGTATTTTTTATACGCTTCAACCCGGTTGCCAGTGGATCCCATTTGCCGGGGCTTGGCGTAGTTAGGCAGCAGATTGATATAAACCAGATGTTTCGGGTCCAATGAAAGAATGTAAGCTTTGATATCCGCGATCATCTGAAACAATGCCACTCCCGGCTCATCTTTAATAGAATATCCGTAAAGAGCCGGATGATTGCGCAGCGCCTTAACCAGCTCAGTCAATTCCGCTTTTTTCTTCGGATCATTCAGATTGTTGACATATATTTTCTTCTTTGCGTCTTTACGCATAAAGCCCATACCCAGCAAGCCGCGTACTTTGTGTTTATGCAGAGCGTCAAGTTGTTTACGATAATAGTCCAGCAGCGACATTTGTTTCGGTTTGCCGCGAGCTGACACCCAGGCCAGGTTGAATCCGCCTTCGGACATTTGTTTCGCGGCAAAGTCAGTTATCGGGGCCGGGCCGGCCCAATAAGTGATGATCGGTTCTCCCATTTGCCATTTTTCTTTTGGCGCCGAGCCGGACGCAACCAGGGTTACTCCAGTCAGAACCAGCAAGGCCAGAATCATCCGTAACTGTAATTTTGATTTGTCTAATTTACTCATTTTTTTTCCTTATCCTATTTATATGTTCAGTTCTTTTTATCCAATGATATTGCCATAAACGCCGCTTGTTTGTCCCGGGTACAAGATATAAACAACCTGTCATTGGCAACTGTCATATCCGGCAGAACCTGATTCGTTCCGTTATCGGGCAAAAGCTTGAATGCGGTCCATGATTGCCCCTGGTCCGGTGATGACAGATAAGCAATTCTTGAAACATTTTTCTTTTTTCCTTCAAGCAGGCCATCAACCTGACAGGCAACAACAATCCTGTTGTTTCCAGACATGCCGATAACCGGAACTCTGATTATTCCCTGACTCTCCGATAACCTTAAACTCTCCCATTTTTCATTAAAATTTTTCGTGCGCAAGCAGTTTAGTTTCCCGTTGCATGCGAAAACCACGTATACCCCCCCCTGAGAATCAACCGCAAAAGAGTGGTTGTCGGCCATCTCAAGTTTTTGCTCAGCCTGAAAAACCAGTCTTGATGACCATTTTCCAGCTTTTCGGCGCAGCAAAAACAGTTTCTTTCCCTGCTGCAACCTCAATATATAGCGACTTTTTCCATGCTGCAAAGCGCAAAGAACCTTGCCGGGACCATTATATTTTCTCGAAATCTTCGTCGGCACACTATGCCACTTTACTGAGTCAGCTTCAACCATTACCCCGTACAATCTGTATTCATCATACATCGACCACAGCATTTGACCTGGCTTCGCCTCCTCACCAGTCGTACTTGCATCAGCATTCGGAAAAGGATTGAGTTCCATACTGTAATCATTCGTGTCGACAGCCAAAGATACGCCGCCGCGCCAAATTGCTTTTTCCTTGCCAATAATTACCGGCACAGTCCATTTACGCCCCAAATCAGTGGTTTTCGAATAACGAGGTGCGGTTTTATTATCAGCTTGCAGCCACACGGCGTGGAGAACTGCGGATTTATCAAAACACAGAGCTGGCAGATAGTCACTTACCCATCTTGACTTCGCATTTCCGGCAAAAGGGATCGGAGCGGTTTCCCAACTACCGCCGCCATCCGCACTGCGATTGAAACGCAGACTGACCCTGCCTTTGAAATTTTTTAGACTTTCCGTGGTCCAGAAAATCATGATTTTCCTATGCTGACTATCAGTTGCAATAACGGTTTTATGTACTTTTTTATCCGCACCACTGATAATCGTCCAAGCATTTGCCGACTGATGCAGGAGCATCGCAAACAAGATCAGGGACAAAGTATTTATACGCATCATAAATCCGGAATAAATCACCAGCAAACCCATTCTTTAGAGGTCCATATCCGACTGATTATCTGATTGTTTTTAAACCATTTCACGTGTCCGTCAAGAAAAGCCATATTTTCGCCGCCCATACTCAAATGATTGTTCACCATATAAGAGTCGCGCGGACTGGTGTACCAGTATATACTGCGACCAAACCAATAGCCGTCGGCAGGATCGTTGCAGTCGACGATCGCCGGCTGCGCCGCCGGGGTATCAACCAGTTTTTTAACCGAAAAAGAAGTTCTTGGCACACAAGTCCCGAAATCATTAGGATAACTGCTCTTCGGCCACCGATGCTGATTCAAGGCAAAACCGAACCAGTTACTGGAGGTCTTTGACCCGTAAGCAGAAAGAAACTTGTACGAAGTCCCGCCTATAGTTATATAAGTAAGCTTAATTCTCCGGTCGCTGTCCGGACATAAGAACGATTTACTGTTGGGCAGGTATGTTGTTAAAGTATTGATATCGTAAATCTGATTCAAGGTATCGTAATGCACCTTTGGAAACCAGTCATCACTGTCCTGAGAATACAAATTGAATCCAAGTCCAAGCTGTTTAAGATTACTTTGACATGACGCCTGCTTAGCTTTGCTTCTGGCTTTCCCCAACGCTGGCATCAGCATCGAAGCAAGTATAGCAATAATAGCTATAACAACCAATAATTCTATTAATGTGAATAATAGCTTTGACCTTTTCATTTTGAGCATTCCTTTCTTAAAACTTGCGGTTTCATTATTAATCTTGATTTTCCTTTGATACCCTTTATTATTGATTCAAGTTCAATTAATGCCAATGTCCCCATCACTTTTATTCCCTGATCGATTTCATGGACAAATGCCTTTTCCGGATTGTCGGGACTGATGCAGTTATAGGTCCCAACTTCGATATCCCGGGGGATATTCAAATTTCTCTGACGGGTCACATCCAGCAGATCATCCATAAAAAAGCCTTGAGAACACATTATTGCGTCCGGCTTGAAAAAATCCAGCATTTCTGAAATCGGCATATGCAAATCGCCATAATGATAGTTCTTACAGGAAACCGGAACTGTAAAAGTCTCAATTCCGGCATCGGCATTGTCAACCGCCTCCTTAAACGCCAGAAAACGGGAATTTGAGTATCCGAGGAATTCGTCCCGTCCAAGAAAAGCAATCCTTTTCCGGCCGTGGGCAATAAACAATTCGGTAATTTCCTTAATGCCGCCGGCATTATTACTCGATACATAATTCAAATGAGTATTTTTCATTACCCGGTTGAAGACCATTACCGCAAAACCTTTTTCCCTGAATTTTTCCGCCATGCTGATCGATTGCTCGTCATCCGGAGCAACCCACATAATGCCGTCTGGAGGATTATTCTGGATCATCTCTTCAAGTTCCAAATCATCATGATTGTAATGGTAAATGTATAAAGCGGTCCGGCTTTTCCGGCTTTGCTGAACAATTCCGCTGATGAATTCATCCCCCATATCGATATTTGGCGGAATGATCAAGCAAATTTTTATGGTCCTAACAACCGGTTTCGCTTTTTTGATAAAAGTGCCTTTCCCCTTCTTGCGAAAGATCAATCCCTTTTTCTCAACATCATCCAAAGCGCGCCTGACAGTTATAATACTGACGTCAAATTTGCTGCAAAGCTCACTTTGTGACGGCAGCATATCGCCTTCGTGTCCCTTTTTGATCAGGGACAGCAGATAATTATGTACTTTTGTGTGTTGCGCTATCATAGTATGATATTATATTATATGATAAGTTATTTGTCAACCCCCATGATCTAAAAAAATTTGATTATAATCGCATTTCCGTTGTAATGCATTACTATTTTTTCAAGACGAAGTCAACTTGTCTTTAACAGGAAGAGGCGCTTAAACACTCAGCCATAAATACAATGTAAGGAATTTATTTCAAACTCCTTATATCTTTTTAAAAAAGCAAGTGATGCTATTTTTTTACCAAAATAAATATATGATTCATTTCGCTGTGAAAGTGAGGCTTTCCCTTTTCACTATGGTCTTATTACCGTTTTTTCAGTTGCTGTACTAATGGTCTTACGCCAGAGTTCTACTATGCCATCGGAAGGAAAACCTGTCAGTTGCAGCGGCGCTTCAATGCCCAGACATTCATAGCTTCCCGCAGCCAACGGATTGTAAGGTTCAAGATGAATTTCCCTTACGTTCTCCAGCCGGTCGGCAAGCCGGGCAATACTCAACAAATGCTCCTGGCTGTCATTCACGCCCGGAATTAACGGACAGCGTAAAATAATCTTCGCTCCATCCGCATTCAGTTTTTTCAGGTTACGGAGAATCAAATGATTGTCAACACCAGTCAATTTCTTATGGAGAATCGGATCAGCTGCTTTATAATCAAAGAGGAAATAATCCATATACGGCAACCACGACTTCAATCCGGCATAATCCCCGAAGCCGCAGGTTTCCACGCAACTTGAAATTCCCTGAAGCGCCGCATGTTTTAATAATTCAAGCGTAAACTCAGCCTGAAACAACGGTTCGCCACCGGAAATGGTCATGCCGCCGCCGCTTTCGTCATAGAACATTTTATCCTGTAATACTACATCAATCACTTCCAGCGCAGTCATTTCCGTACCGACAAGGCTCAATGATCCAATTACGCATTGCGCCACACACCTGCCGCAACCGGAACAATTCTGCCGGTCGAAAACATGTCTGCCGTCGACCAATTGATGGCAATGTTTATCGCATGGAGTAATACATTGTCCGCATGAAACGCATAATTCCCGCCGGTACTGAATTTCCCGGTCCGGATGTTGGGATTCCGGACTGTGGCACCAGAGACAGCGCAATGGACAGCCTTTTAAGAATACAACAGTACGAATACCGGGCCCGTCATGGGCGGCAAACTTTTCAATGTTAAAAACCATGCCGGACATGATCAACAGCTCCTTTGTTCCGCCTGAAGAATATAGGCATCCTGTTCTTTCCTCGGCATACTATTCCAGAGAACGTTCCAGCCGCAAATCCGGACCTGTAAATCCCGGAATTTTTCCGGTTCCCGCTGCGCCTCACGCAGAATTTCCGGATCCATTACATTAAAATGTATGGCATGGCCAAAATTTTTGATATAAGTCATCAGCAGCGAACGCATGACCAAAAGACCGTTGTCGCCGTTGATTTCAGACGGATGCAGCATTACATCCACCGGATAATCCGCCATGAAGAGTGAAGAGTCCAGTTTCAGAACCGAAGCAATCAATGCCGTGGCTCCGTTTCGAGCCGCGCCCTGGGCGGCCGACATGTTTTTATTCAGTTCATCCCCGTGCCGCCGTCCGTCCGGGGTCGCCTCGACTTTGCCGGCCCATTCAAAAAAACGGTTGGACGAGTGCAGAGATACCGTATAAATTCCGCCCCGGCCGTTAGGCGTCCCGTCATATCTACGGGCAATTGCCTCCGTGAAGTTTTTGGCGATCCGATCCGGTTCGTCCAGATTGTTGCCGAATTTATTCGGATCATGCAGCAGTTTCGTCCGCCAGACTTCATAACCATTCCAATCACAATCCAGCATAGTAGCCAGTTCCTTCAGAGTCAGCAGTTTTCGATCAAAAACCCAGCGCTTAATCATGGTCAGCGAGTCGGCGGCAGTTGCCGGAGCGCAAATCCACAGGTTGGAATTATTATACCGGGCACCCCGGGCATACCCGTCTTCGGCTCGTTCCAGACTGGACTGAAACGTTCCCGATAACATTGGCGCGGGATTGAACTGGTCAAGCAAGTTTTCCAAACGTTCCGAATCACCAATACTTTTGTCATACAGATAAAATATTTGCTGCATAAACGCATCATAAAACTGCTCAAAAGAGGAAAAGTCTTCCGGTGCGCCGGTGGACAGCCCCAGTTGTTTGCCGGAAAGCGGTTCAATGCCGTTATGCAATACAAGTCCGATGACTTTAGCCGTATTAACGGTGATCGGAGCGGTTTCGACGGTTTCGCCTCTGACGCAATATTCATAGCAGCCTTTGATATCGGCCGTCCGGGCTTCGGCAGCGGAATAACCATGTTTCAGCATCGTTCTCATGATGCACGGCTCGCCGACAAACGCAATACTGTTATGTCCTCGGCGGATCATGTCCAAAGCCTTGTCGACAAAATCAACCGGAGTTTTTTCCGATACCTTGATCTGGAGTTTAGGATCATATATCCCCATTTTGTCATACTCATCCAGGATCAGATAAGAGAGTTCGTTGATCGTGGACGAGCCGTCAGGATTCGTTCCCCCGAAATAAAAGGGATGCCCGACGTGATAATGCATGGCCGTCGCCTGATACATGAAAGAACGGAAAAAGCCGCGAATATCTTTTTCAGTATAAAGTCCGGAATCAAGATCATGCCGGAAATAGGAATATAAAACCCGGTCCAGATTGCCGAAAGAACGGGTCTGGATTACCTCCACATATTCTGATAGCTGGAAATAAAGCCAAATCTGCAGCAAGGCTTCATAGATATTGGTGGCGGCTCCGCAGCGTAATTGCCGCAAAGCGGCATGGATTTTCATTCCCCGGGGTGAATCGGAAATTTTTTCCGCTTCCGAACACAGACGGTCCATAAAACCGAGAATCGCCTGGTATTCAATGCGAATTGCTTCAAAATAATTCCGTTGCTCAACCGTCAGCGGCTTCGCAGTTTGATGCCGTCGCGCATATTCTTCCGCCCGGTTAAGCAAACCGGTAAATCCCAACTGCAAAATCGCATCCCAATCCGGAACACTATGATCGTAATCAACTCGAATTTGGGCCAGCCTGGTTTCATTCCGGGAATAGATATCGTCCTGCTCTACCTGGGAAAATATCCTGGAAAATCCTTCCTGCAGCCATGGCCCGATGTAAATTGCCCACAACGGCTTTCCCGGACATGCGGCAAAGCCAGTGAACCAATCATGCACGGAAATCCTTATTTTGACGTGTTCCAAGACTTCCCGGAACGCATTGGCCTTCGCCAGTACATGCGGCAGAGTCTGATCCCGAACAAAACATTGCCGTAATTTGGCCAGCAAATCAGCCGGCTCAAGGCCGGGACAAGCGTCATAAAAAGACGGATCGACAAACTTATGTTCAAGATATTCCCGGTCGGCGGCAAAATCAGCATTCATAATTACCTCTCATTGATTGTTCAACTTTATAATAGCAGTTCAACTACGTTTTCGGAATGCCATAAAACGCAAAAAGAATATCTTTTTCTGTATATCTGCGGTTGCAACAAGTCCTATTGCGGCTTATATTCCCAAAAGCAGTGTGCAAATAAAACGGGATTGCATGTGGAAACATTTCAAAACAACCTATTGTCGTTGAGCAACTGTTTGCGTCTGGAGTTCCACAACTTTTTTTTCGGGGTAAGCAGTGGTGACTTTGTTACAAAATATCCCTATAACCGCCTGTTGTTTTCCCTGGACTCCGAAGGTGAAACGATCATTGCCGACGCAACAGAGACAGTTAATTTCGAGCGCGGTATGTGGCTGCTGATTCCGGCCGGACATGAGGCGAGGCATGCTCATGTCGGCAGTCGACATCTTTCAATCCATTTAAGCTTTTACATATTGCGCGGCATCGAAATACTCGCCTCTTTAGATAAATTATTATATGGAAACAATGACCATCTTATCGAAATTGTCGAAACCATTACCGCATCGCCGGAGCCCTTGCCCTTTGTCAGCGGCATTGAATTACTGTGCCGGAAAATCCTGTTTGAAGTCCTGAAAAACAATCCGGTGGACATGGAACATTTTTATGCCGGATTTATCAAATATGCCAAACTGACCAAGTATCTGGAGCAAAATTGTAAATGTCAGGTCACGGTCGCGGATATGGCAAAAATCATGAATATGGGAGAACAGAGTTTCGCCAAAAAATTCTCCGCTGATACCGGAATTTCACCCAAAAAGTTTTTCAACCGGCTTTTGGCCTCACATGCGGCAACACTATTGGTCAATACTGAACTGTCCGTCAAAGAAATTGCCGATGAAATGGAGTTCTGCAACGAGTTCTATTTTTCCCGTTTCTTCAAACTTCATTTTGGTCTTTCCCCTTCTGAATTCAAACAAAAAATGAGTTGGAATAGAGAAAGATGTCGCTTTGCTTAATTTCGCCTCAGCTTCTAGACAGTATTTTGTGTAAGATGGCTCCTTATCCGGATTAATAGCTAAATCTTCATTGAAAAAAGTTGCTTTTTAGTTTAACTTGGATTATTTTATAAGTTCATGTAAAATTATAATGATAAGCAATATTCAGGAGTTTTGTTATATGTTTGATCCAGTCAGCAATCAACCGAAATTTCCCAAACTGGAGGAAGACGTTCTGGAATTCTGGAACGCGGAATCAGTTTTTCAGAAATCTCTGGACAACCGCAAAGGGTGTCCGGAATATGTATTTTATGACGGCCCGCCGTTTGCCACCGGGCTGCCGCACTACGGCCACCTGCTGGCCGGAACCATCAAAGATGTCGTGCCGCGTTATCACACGATGCGCGGAAAATTCGTCGACCGCGTTTTCGGCTGGGACTGCCATGGACTGCCGGTGGAAAACGAGATGGAAAAAGAACTCAATCTTTCCAGCAAAACCGAGATCGAAGAATACGGGATCGACAAATTCAATGAATCCTGCCGCGGTATCGTCCTGCGTTACACTTCCGAATGGGAGGAAGTGGTCAACCGGATGGGGCGCTGGGTTGATTTCAGACGCGGCTACCGGACCATGGATCGTGATTATATGGAATCGATCTGGTGGGTCTTCAAACAGCTTTGGGACAAGGGACTGATCTACGAGGGCTACAAAATCCTGCCGTACTGCCCGCGCTGCGCCACCCCGCTGTCCAACTTCGAAGCGAATCAGGGTTATGAAGATGTTATGGACCCGGCTATCACCATCCGTTTCAAAGCGCTTGATGAAGCCGATACCTATTTTCTGGCCTGGACCACCACGCCATGGACGCTGCCGAGCAACCTGGCTCTCGCGGTAGGTCCGGAAATAGATTACGTCAAGATCAAGGACGGCGATGTCTGTTACATCCTGGCCGAAGCTCGTCTGGGCGAATATTACAAAGACGAACAGCCGGAAATCGTGGCCCGCTGTAAAGGCAGGGATCTGGCCGGCAAACGTTATGAACCGTTGTTTCCGTATTTTGCGGCAATGGCCAAAGAAAACGCGTTCCAGGTTCTGGTCGCGGATTATGTCAGCACCGAAGACGGTACCGGCATCGTCCACAACGCCCCGGGCTTCGGTGAAGACGACGCGATTGTCTGCGGCGCGAACGGCATCGGTGAAGTCTGCCCGATTGACGCGCAATGTAAATTTACCGCCGAAGTTACCGATTATGAAGGACGTTATGTCAAGGATTGCGATAAAGATATCATCCGCCGCCTCAAAGAAGAAGGCAAACTGATCCATCGCGGCCAGCTCAAGCACAGTTATCCGCATTGCTGGCGCTGCGACAGTCCGCTGATCTATCGCGCCATGCCGACCTGGTTTGTCAATATCGAAAAAATCAAAGACAAAATGATCGCCGCCAACCAGCAAATCAACTGGACCCCGGACCACATCAAGGACGGCCGTTTCGGTAAATGGCTGGACAATGCCCGCGACTGGAACATCGGCCGCAATCGTTACTGGGGCTGTCCACTGCCGATCTGGCGCAATGAGGACGGCGAAATGGTCTGTGTCGGTTCCGTCAAAGAACTCGAAGAACTGACCGGACAGAAGATCGACGACCTCCATAAACATTTCATGGACAAAGTTGTTATCCCGTCAGCCAATGGCAAAGCCGAATTGACCAGAGTACCCGAGGTGCTTGACTGCTGGTTTGAAAGCGGTTCGATGCCCTATGCCCAGAATCATTATCCGTTTGAAAACAAAGAGCATTTTGAGGCCAATTTCCCGGCAAACTTCATTGCCGAGGGCTTGGACCAGACTCGCGGCTGGTTTTATACGCTGGTGGTTCTCGGCGCGGCGATCTTTGACAAACCGCCGTTTGAAAATGTGGTGGTCAACGGCCTGATTCTGGCCGAAGACGGCCAGAAGATGTCCAAACGCAAAAAGAATTATCCCGATCCGAAATATATGATCGACACTTACGGCGCTGACGCAATCAGGCTGTTCATGCTCGGTTCACAGGTTGTTCGCGGCGAGGATTTGAAATTCACCGAGGACGGCGTTCGCGACTGTCTGCGTAAAGTTATGATCCCGATGTGGAACGCCTACAGTTTCTTCGTCACCTACGCGAATGTCGATAACTGGACTCCTGCGCCAGGCGAACCGGCTCCTCCGGCCAATCCGGAAAATCCGCTGGACTGTTGGATCTTAAGCTCCCTGAACCAGATGATCGAAGAAATTTCGGCTGAAATGGATGCGTATAATCTGCAGAAAGCAGCTAACCGGTTCGAAAAATTCGTCGAGGATCTGACAAACTGGTACATTCGCCGCAGCCGCCGCCGTTTCTGGAAAAGCCAGGATGACGGCGACAAGCAGGACGCCTACACGACGCTGCATTATGTGCTGTTGACTTTCACCAAAACCGCCGCGCCGTTTATCCCGTTCACAACCGAGGCGATCTATCAGAACCTGCGGACTGAATCTATGCCGGAATCGGTTCACCTTTGCGATTACCCGGCTGTTGACGAATCCCGGCGCGACGTTTATCTGGAAAAACAGATGGACGCGACCATGACCGCGGTACAGTTGGGCCGTTTCCTGCGCACCCAGCACAAACTGAAAGTACGTCAGCCGCTTGCCAAGGCGATCATCGTACCGCCGGACGCTGAAGTCAAAGGAATGCTGGGAAAAACCAGTGATATCATTTCAGAAGAATTAAACGTCAAAACGGTCGAATTCTCAACAAATGAAAGTGATCTGGTTGAGCGTTCGATCAAACCGAACTTCAAGACACTCGGGCCCAAGCTTGGGAAGAATATGAAAGAGGCAGCGGCCCAGGTCGCAAAACTTGATGACGCGCAAGCCGAAACTTTGATTGGCGGCGGTTCAGTAACGCTTGAATTCAGCGACGGCTCCTCGTTTGAGCTGACTTCGGACGACATGATGATCCAGCGTACCGAAAAAGAAGGCGTATCAGTAGCCACCGAAGGCGGCGTGACCCTGGCTCTGGACACCGTCTTGAATGGCGATCTGCTGGAAGAGGGTTTTGCCCGTGAATTTGTCAGCAAAGTTCAGAATATGCGCAAAGATACCGGTTTTGAAGTATCTGACCGTATTAATATAAAGTTTGCGGTCGAAGGCGATTACGCCGGCGTACCGACGAAGTTCAGTGACTATATTTGCGGCGAAGTGCTGGCGCTCGAATTGACTCCGGTTTCCTCGGTTGATGGAGAAAGCGTCGATATCAACGGTCACGAATGTACTATAGCGATTGAATTAGCGGAAAAATAAGAGGTATGTAATATGTCCGGAAAACGCCCGAATGTCCTGTTGGTTATGGCTGATCAGTTTCGTGGAGACTGTCTGCATTGCGACGGTAATGAAATTATCCAAACCCCCAACTACGACAAACTGGCGTCAGAAGGCGTTCGTTTCAGCCGGGCTTATTCTCCGGACCCGATCTGTGTTCCGGGGCGGGCCTGCATCATAACCGGCAATTACCCGCATAAATGCACCGGCAACAAGAATAACGGCGGCCAGGTCAAAGACGACCAGATCAAGCTGCCGCAGCTGCTGGCTGACAACGGTTATGAAACTTATGCTTCCGGCAAACTGCATTACGTACCATATACCCCTCCGGGCGAACCGGACACTTTGAACGGGTTCCAGCATGCCGCCCTGGCTGAATCCGGACGGATGCTGGCGCTGTTCGACCCGAAAGATGAACTGGGCGGAGTTGAAGCCTACGCCGACTATCTTAAAAAAGTCGGTTGGGGCGGCTATTCCCGCGGTCACGGCATCGGCAACAACGATATCCATCCTGCAGCTTCGCCGCTGCCGGCTGAACATTTTGTTGATGGCTGGGTGGCAACTCAGGCAATCGAGTTTCTGGACTACCATCGGGATAATCACAGTGACAAACCGTTCTTTCTCAACGTCGGTTTTCCCAAACCGCATTCCCCGTACGATCCGCCCCGGCCGTGGGACGCAATGTACGATCCGCGCGAAATGCCAAAACCCTTTGTCAATCGCGAAGGAAAAGAGCGCAATCCTTACGGTGATTATACCGCAATCAGCCATGGAGTACCAATCTTTTCGCCGGAAACCATTCAGAACGCCCGCGCCCATTACTACGGTCTTATCTCGTTCCAGGATCAGCAGTTCGGTCGCCTGATCGAATACCTGAAAGAAAACAACCTGTATGACAACACTATCATCATTTTCACCGCCGATCACGGCGATATGATGGGCGATTTCGGCTGGTTCTTCAAGTGTGTCATGAATGAAGGCAGCGCCCGGATTCCATTTATGATCAGCTATCCGGAAGGCATTTCCGGCGGACGTGCTTCAAATGAATTTGTTGGTTTGCAGGATGTGCTGCCGACCATCGCCTCCCTGACCGGAATTGCTTTGGACAAGGAAGTAGACGGCATTGATTTGGCACCGTTGCTGAAGAATGAAAACTTTAACGGCAGGGATTATATTATTTCCTACAGCATGGGGCGGCCCAATCAGACTTACATGGTCAGAACCGATCATTACAAATACATTTATAATGAAAACAACGGGGTTGAGGAATTTTACGATATGATTGAAGACCCCGGCGAAGAAATAAATCTGGCTGATCGCAGTGATCTTCTGGATATTATTTCAAAACACCGCGAAACCATGATTAACTGGGCAATCGAAAACAACGATAAAGAATTATTGGAAAACGGAAAATTGGCAGTAACCGAAGTGGATATTGCCGACTTTAAATTCAACAAAAAAACTCTGGGCTGGCGCTGGTATTAACCATCCTGTTGGAGGATGTAACATGGACTACGAAAAAAGAATTGCAGAGCTGGAAGCGGAACTGGCGAAAAAGAAAAAATATCTTCGCCGCTATCGCGTTATGCTTGAAAGTTCACCACTGGGAATCGAAGTCTTTGAACCTGATGGGGAGTTACAACTGGCCAACCGCTCCGCCCGGCTGATGCTGGGTTATGCCCCGGACGGGCCATTGAGCAATATTAATCTGTTTGAAGACATTCCACTTCCCGAAGAAGAACGGGTACGTCTGATTAATGGCTTTCCGATTCAGTATGAAACCGTTTACGACTTCGGAGTAATTCGCAAAGTTGATCTGAACCGAACTTCTTTTTTCGGAAAAAAGGTCCTTGATATCGGCCTTTATCCGATCCGGGATAATCATGAACTGACAGGGTTTATGGGGTTGATCAGGGACATAACTTCTGACCGGAAAAATGAACGGGAACTAGTTGCCGCACGCCAGCACGCGGAAAAAAGTGACAAGCTTAAATCAAGCTTTCTTGCCAATATGTCACACGAGATTAGAACTCCGTTAAACTCAATCATCGGTTTTTCCAACCTGCTTGGAGAAGAAGACCTTGACCCGGAAAAACGTAAAGAATATGTCAATCTGGTCAATAAGAGTTCACAGCAGTTACTGGAACTGATAAGCGATATAATCGACATATCCAAAATTGAAAGTGAGAAACTTGAACTGGACATTGAAGATATCGATGCGCGCGAGGCATTGAATTCAATCTTTAATACATTCGTGATTCAATACGCCGAATCGTCAGTCGGATTCCGCATGAAACTGCCTGAACGTACTGATAATTTACTCTTTAAAGCCGACATGGTCAGATTCAATCAGGTCTTCAACAACCTGATCAGCAACGCCTTCAAATTTACCAGCGAAGGCTATATTGAAATCGGTTGTGAAGAACCCACAAAAGCCGACTCGTTTCTGACTTTCTACGTCAAGGATTCCGGGATCGGCATTCCCGAGGAGAAACAAGAGATAATCTTTGAACGCTTCCGGCAGCAGGACAAAAAAACCGCGAAAAAATTCGGCGGCACCGGTCTCGGACTTTCAATCTGCCGCAAGCTGATGGAATTGATGGGCGGAGATATTCATTGCAAATCTGAGCCGGGCAAAGGCTCGTATTTTTATTTCACTCTTCCACGCAACCTATAATCAGGAGCGGAAAAATGCGCAAAAAAACGCTTGTATTTGCTATGTTGCTCTGCGGATTCCTTTCCTCCGCGGAACAGAAACTTATCCAGAAAAACTTGCAGGTTGACGGTGTTAAACGTACTTTTTATATTTATCGTCCTGAAAAAGCCAAGACCGACCATAAACTCCCCCTCGTCCTGATTCTGCACGGCGGCGGCGGCAATCCGCTGCAGGTGGCAAAGCATACTCAATTTCAGGCTTTAGCAGAAAAACATGGTTTTGTCGTTATCTTTCCAGAGGGTTTGAATAAGCATTGGAACGACGGACGTAAGATCAAAGCCCACGAAAAACAGGACCGGACAATCAGCGACATCAAGTTTATCAGGCAACTCGTCAAGGAAGCAGTCACAAACTTTAATATAGCCCCCCGAAACATCTTTGCCGCCGGAATTTCGAACGGCGGCTTTATGTGTCAACGCCTGGCGGTTGAAGCATCCGATATCTTTGCCGCAGTCGTCAGCGTGGCGGCGTCCTTGCAGGAGTGCTGGAAAGATACTAAACCGGCCGGAAAAATCTCCATAATGCTGATCAACGGCACTGCCGACCCGCTGGTTCCATATAACGGCGGCACTGTTTCCATTAAATTCCCGTTATTGGGAGTAACCCTGAAACGCGGCAAAATAATCTCAACGGACCAGACAATTGAGTACTGGTTGAAAAATAATGATCTTAAAGTTAAGCCTGTCATAACCAACCTGAAGGATATCGATCCTAAAGACGGATGTCATGCTATCAGATATGACTGGCAAACCCAAGCATTGCGTCCCAAAGTAGTTTTGATCAAGGTTATTAACGGCGGTCATACCTGGCCCGGCAAGAAAAGAAACCTCTCAAAACGCCGCGTCAGCAAAATATGTCAGGACTTTGAGGCCTCCGAAACTATCTGGCTGTTTTTCAATTCCCTGATAAAAAAACAAAGTGACGGATAAGTGACGGGTTCATCTCCTTACATTTTTTCATTACAACATTGACGATAAACCATCGCTATAACTAAATCATATCCATACAGTAAAATTTAATATAGTAGCATTTTTACGGGGTCGTTTTTAAACTACCTGGTATTTTAAAAATTTTATACAAAAAACAAGGCGACGGATGAGTGACGGATTATATTTTCAGATTTTTCTTGCGCCTGAATTCGCCAGGAGTTGTTTTGTAAAGCTTCTTGAATGTTGAAACCATTGAAGGAGTACTCTGATAACCGCAGCGCAAGGTTATTTCGTCAAGCGTCAGATCAGTATTGAGCAATAATTTTGCCGCATACTCCATTTTAAAACGCCTCAAACGGTCGTTGAACGTCTCTTTGGCACGCTCACTGAACAGTTTTGAGATATAACAGGGATTGACGTTTACCGCTTCCGCAACCGTATCGCGAGAAATTCTTTGATGAAAATTCGCCTGTAAAAAAAGATTAATGCGTTCCCAGGTGGCATCCGCTTTAGTCATTCTCCGGCCGTTATCATTCTTCAAGTGCTCGAGAGTTAAACGGATCAATGCGTCGATCAACAGCTTATTTATCTCAATCGGAGTATTCTCAGGTAGACTGCTCAGGCTGTCCAGAATATCTTTCTCCGGTTCGTTTAATGGGGTCGCAGTATGATAAAACACATCCGCCGGACGTTGGTTATTCCAATTTGAATGCCCGGTGAAGTTGATGTAAGTTATCCTGATGTAACCTCCAATGTAAACCAGCGATGAGAGTTCGTGCGGATAGTCCCAAACCGGACATTTCCAGGTATGCGGCGGACAAAAGTGAATATCTCCGGGGCACATGACAATATCCTGCAAGGTATCCGGCCCGGGAAATTTCATATGCTTTCTCCCGCTGAGGACAAGGTCAAAACGCGGATGTATATCCGGTGGTTCCAATATATCAGATTTTTCACGGCTGCGGGAGGATGAATATACCCCGGAAACAGTTATTTGCTCAATGAAATAATTTAATAAATAGATAAATGACTCTTTATTGTAATGGTCAACGATAAAACTCATAATGGATTTCTTTATCCTATATATATCAAATTGTTACAATTTACAGAACTCATATAACTATATTATTGAATATAATTATTATTTCCAGGTTTACAAATAAAGTTTTTAACAAAAGTTAACAAATGAATAATTAATGAAATATCTCAAATATTGACAGGAGCAATTTTATCATTTAAACTTAAAATAGAGTCAGTTGGTAAACAAAACAGGAAACTTACAATGAAAAAATTTACTCTCATTGAATTGCTGGTTGTGATCGCGATCATCGCAATTCTCGCGTCAATGCTTCTGCCAGCTCTTAACAAGGCCCGGGATAAAGCGAAAAAAACTCAATGTCTCAGCAACTTGAAACAAATGGGGTTGTCCATCAATAATTATCTTGACGACAGTAATGATTTTTACATGACCAATAATTATTCAAGCGGTTCCTGGGATTACAAGTTGGGGCCATATGACGGGCGCGGCACAGTTCCGCATCCAAATTCAAAAGTCTTCGCTACCGAAAAAGACGCAGGAAAAGAGCGCAAGTATGTCAGCTTCTATCAATGTCCGTCCGATACGGCAAAACCTGTCGACTCACGCTATATCCGCCGTTCATACGCAATCAATCATTACCGGGTTGACGTCAACCCGACCTATTATCCGGGAATAAGCTCTCTTGCCGGTGACAGTACCGGACGCTCCTTTTTAAGCCGGAAGCTCAGTCAAATCCGCCAAGCCTCCAGAACAATGGTCATCTCAGAGTTTCATGACGGCAACAATGCGTTGAACGAAGCCGGTGAAAACGGCAGCCGGGCAATGATCAATTATATGAATGATTACAATTCAAGTGACGCAACAACCCATTCCCGCAGTTTTCCCCATTCATTCAACCGTCTTTCAGCATTAATGGTCGACGGGCACGCATCAGAATACACCTGGTTTGAGTTCATCCGCAAAAAAGCCGGATGGATCCCGACCGGATCGAACGCCACTGAAACAATGTTTGACGCGGGTAAATAATGGTTAAATCTGCTTTTCTTGTGATACTTCCTATAGTCGCCGTCTCATTGTCAGCGTCGGGAAAGCTTGAACTGCTGCAAAACGGGTCTATGGAAAACAAACCTCTTGGCTGGAAGCAAAGTAAAATGCCGTCATGGGCCGGGGCCGGAGTTGATAATAAGGTTGCAAAAAAAGGAACAAGATCGCTCTACCTCTCCGGCAGTAAGGACACATCCACCCCCTGGTTCTGGCAAGACCTGAAGCTTGAGTTGACAGGAGGGAAAGAGTATGTCGTATCCTGCTGGATGAAAAGTGAAGATATCAGCCGCCGGGCAACGCTTTATCTGACCGCGAAAGACGCAAAAGGAAAAAATCTGCTTCATCAACGCATCGCGGAAGTTTCAAAAAGTACGGACTGGAAATTCTTTTCCCGTAAAATAACTGTTCCATCTGGAGCCAACTTCTCAAACCTGCGTTTTGCCATGTCGGGAAAAGGCAAAGTCTGGCTGGACGCGCTGAGCATCAAGGGAGATCCCGGCGTAAAATATACTTCAATTTCTTACGACAAATTTTATCCACTGAGAAAAAGTAATAATCCGGACTGGAATAAGATAGCGGCATCAAAAAGAAAATATGCCTATCGTGTCGGCCATGCCGAAGCGGTAATCCTCGATGCGGAAGACAGCGCAGATGAAAAAGATTTGAGTTTTACTTTCAAAGCCGCCTACGACGACCATTTCCTTTATCTGCGGATTGCTGTAAACGATGATGTCATTGTCACCAAAACCCCGTATTGGGAAGGCGACAGTATTCAAGTGGCTATCGATCCGCTCAACCAGAAACATGAGTCTGGAACCGGCAAAGGCTATTTTGCTTTCGGCTTTATTCCAGCAAACAATAAAGTCAAAATACAGCTAGACCGAAGCTTCGACAAGTCCAGTTTGACCGTAACGGACATTAACGCTTATTTGACAAAAAATACTGGCGGCTACATTATGGATATCCGGTTTCCGCTTGATAAATTAAATCTGCATCTGGCTCCGAATAGCCGGTTCGGGCTGTCAATCGCGGTTAACGACTGCGACGGGAAAAAGCGAAAATGGGCCCAGTGGGGCGGAGGAATTGTCTTGCGTAAACGGCTCGCCGAATTCGGAACCGTCGGCGTCGTTGGAAATAATGGACTGTTTACAGAACTAAGTCGTCCAAAACTGATTGACAACCAGGCCATTTTTGAGGTATCCGCCCTGAACTTCAACCAAATTCAACGCCAGGAAACCTTTAAACTGGCTGTTGGCAATTCTCCCGTATCGACCAACAAGATTATTTTGAAAGAGGGTAAAACAACTTTCATGGTGCCGGTACCGTTGAGTACTCTGGCTCCGGGTATTAATAAAGCCATCCTTTCCTGCACTGACATGCAAGACGCCGTTACGTTCAAAAAGCCGGTGTCGCAAAATGAATATGCCAAACAACTCGCCGTTTTGAAGAATCAGACCGCTGAATTGCGCAAACTATACCAAGCCGGCGTCGACTCCCGGCTTGATATGGCAGCGGTCAAAGTCAGCCTGACGGTAGCTGAGTTGTTTATTCCATACATTAAAAGCGACATCGCTGTCGGCAAACCGGAAAATGAGATCTCCGTTGAGATTAAACAACTGGGAGAAGTCCTGGCCAATGCTATTAAATCCGCCGGAATCATTCTTGACAACAAAACAGAACATCCGTTTATTCCCTATCTCAAAGTTGACCGAGCCGAATTAACCGGCAGCAACTGGTATGTGAACGGTCGCGAGGTGTTTCTGTTCGGCTTCAACCAGATGGATATAGATTATCTGAAATACCTGCCTGACCTGGGTTGTAATATGACCGACATTCACGGCGGCAGCGCCCGATGGGGCTTTAAGGACGGGGAAAAAGTTCTTAATGAAGGATTATTCAAAAGGATCATTGCCCAACTGAATTCAGCGAAGAAATACCGTTTAAAAGTCGCTATGGGGTTCGGGCATCGACTGCCGGGTTGGCTGGTTAAAAAGTTTCCAAGCACGGTAGCGGTCAAAGGGCATTTTATGAACTATGACATCAACAACCCGGTCGCCAGGGCAATCAACCTTGAGTATTTTGAGGAAATCGCCAGAAGAACCAGGGACTTTCCGGAAATCATGTCATACGACCTTTGGAATGAAGTCGGATTCAAGGCCGTTTCAAAACTCGGCTTACAAACGTTTCGCGATGACATGCATAAAAAATACCGGAACATTACCGATCTCAATCAACATTGGAAAACCTCATATTCCTCATTCGATCAGGTTAATCCGGAAAAAACACCGGACCGCAGCCCTGCCGCTTATCTTGACTGGTGCAGATGGAACAATGCCCGGGTCACCGGGTACATACAAGAACTTAACAAAGCCGTCCTGCGCGGCAACCCGAAGGCCCCAAATTGTGTAAAAGTCTGTAACGACATGACCTTTGAAGGCTCTGTCGGCCTGGACGGAAGGACGCGAAAAGTCAGCCGTCATGACGAAGGGGTCGACCGTCAGGCATTGGCCGATCTTCTTCCACTGCAAGGCTGCGATACACGCCTGACCCGTTTCAACCCGGACAAACGTTTTTCTTTTGCCTGGCTCGTTCCCGGCATGTGCTACGACCTACAGCTGAGTATGGCCCCGGACAAACCGATTTTCGAAGGCGAATGGCACGGATTGCAAACCGTATATTCAACCGATGTTGATGCTCCGGCGGAATTTCTTGACGCGGCTTTATTTTATTCATACCTGCGCGGCGTCAGCGCCAATATTATGTGGTGGTGGTCCCGTCGCGGCTTGAAAACCAAAGGCGACTGGTATTACGGTTCGATGCTGACCCTGCCGCGAATGCTTGACGCTTATGGGAAAAACTGTATCAAGGCCCAGCGTCTGGCCCCGGTTATTACCGCTTTCAAACGAAACAAGCCGGAAGTTTGCATCTATTATTCTGAAACCGCGGCAATATCTCAGATCAAATATATTGACGCATTGCAGAAAACTTATGAGAGCCTGAACTGGCAGGGAGTTCGACTGGGATTTGTGACAACTAAAATGCTGCCTCAAACCAATTGTAAACTGCTGGTTGTTCCCGGTGCCGAATATTTACCGGAGACGGAAAAAAATCTGCTGAAGAACAAGCAAAACACTTATTTCACGTCCAAACCTGAAAATTGGGATATGCTATTTAAAAAATTCCGCATCGAACGTCAATACAAGTGTCTGGCGACAGGGAATAAAGACTCTTTCCCGGTCGAGTTCAGATATACCATAACCGGAAAAAGCGCGTTGTTTTATTTGATCAACCTTGGCAATGAAACCGTAAAAGTAAAAATTAGCAGCAAGCATAACAATTTGCGTTTTGCCGATTTGCTATCCGGGCAGAACCTGACCGGGACATTGACCCTGCCGAAATACAAACTTTATATTTTAAAGAAAATAACCAAATGACAATTACGACAAACACCGAAAAAATTACTTCAGACATCAAAATCGAGTGTGAAGACTCATTCATCTACATCCCGGACGGGGAATGGAATTACTCCCATCACGCGGCCATCACATTCTTCAAAGATAAATTCTACGCCATGTGGTCGAATGGACACACCGACGAAGATTCTCCCGGACAAAGAGTTATTTACGCCGTCTCCGCCAACGGCCTCGACTGGTCAAGTCCACGGCTCCTGTGTGCCTCTACCCGGGGCGATTACAGCGAAACGGTCCTGACTGCGGCCGGATTCCATGTAGACACCGACAATCTGGTCGCTTACATCGGCAGTTATGAATATGTCGAGGGTCGCAGAACCGTTGACGATATCAACCACATCAATACCCGCCTGCTGGCAATTACCAGCGGTGACGGTCAAACCTGGAGAGCGCCGGTTGATACCGGCCTGAAAATAATCCCGAATTTCGGCCCGGTAAAAACCAGATCCGGGCGCCTGATTATTTCCGGCAACATCTCTTTTCCATTCAGCGACTCACCCGGCGGCCTGACCAACTGGCGTAACTCATATTTACCGGGCTGCGACAGCGTCGGGTATGACGACTCGGAAAGTTTTCATCGCGCGGCGGCCAATAACAACTGGGAAGTGGATTTGTGCGAAGGCTCATTTTTCCAAACCGATGACGGCGCTCTGCACATGCTGCTTCGTTCAAATACCAATTATCTCTGGCAGTCGGACAGCTATGACGACGGTCAAACCTGGTCCGAACCGCGGCAAACCCGGTTCACCGACTCAAAATCAAAGTTTCATTGCGGCCGCCTGCCGGACGGACGTTTTTTCTGTATCGGCAATCCGGATTTCGCCTCGGCAATTCCGCGCTCACCACTGGTCATCTCGCTTTCCGACGACGGTATCGACTTCAATCAACGGGTCGTTCTGGCCTGCCAAAACTATAAGTTGAAATACGAAGGCATGCACAAAGGCGGTGACTTCGGCTATCCACATTCCATAATTCATAATAACGCCTTATGGATTATTGTATCTCGTTACAAGGAAGCGATCCAGGCGTTGAAAGTCCCGCTTAGTAAACTAGCCTAATAATCCACAAAAAAAATGACGGATTGCCTTTTTCTACTGGGATTTGTTCTTTTGACGGTAAAGTGACGGAGTCGTTCCGGTAAATTTTTTAAAGACGGTTGAGAACCGCTGACTTGAATTGAATCCACATTCAAACGCGATCTCCGTAACCGGCCGGTCAGTCGACTGCAGCAATTCCTTTGCCCGGTCCAGCCGCAGCAATGTGACATAGATAATCGGGGCAACCCCGGTATTTTCCCGAATTATGGTCGTTAAACGACTTTTGCCGTATCCGGTCAGTTTTTCCAGGTCCGCCAGGGTCCATTTATGTTGCAAATCGGCATTGATCCGTTTTTCCAGACGGGAGAGATCGAAAAAATTCTTGCGCTCGAGCGGCGAGTCTTTCAGACTCCGGACAACGTGAAACAACAGTTCATCCAGCAGATTATTCACCCGCCACTGCCGGGTCTTCGGATAAGCCTGTATCTCAGTGAAAAGCTCAAAGAACAGTGTCTTCAGATAATCATCCGCCGCAAAATACGGCTTGCGGGTACGACACAAGATCTTACTGATCGCAGTACGTTCCTTTTTGGGCATTGCCGACCATTTTCCAAGTTTTAATTTTCCACGAGGCTTGAAAGATTCCGGTATTAGAATCAGCCACATCAGCACGCCGGGATCAATGATTCCATTGGCGCCGCCATGCCGCTGCCACGGCAGTGTTAAAGTGCAGTCGTTCGGATACAGCAAATAGCGGTTGTTCTCCACCTGCCAGTCAAAACGGCCCTTGAGCAGAAGGCAAATCTCAATACCGTCATTGTAATGCGCGGAAAGAGACCGGGACGCGTCATTCGACTTCGTCATCCCGATCATTTGCAGATGGGGGAACTTATTAAGCTCCGGACTGGAACCATAATTGTATGCTGCAGGCTTCATGTTCTTTATTTTCCACTACATAATATATAACGTAAAATACATTAAATCAAGTATATTAAAATTCAAACTTTTACACCAGCATGGAGCGAGCAATGTCGAATAAAGATAAAGAAATCCTCAGACAACTGGCGGCGCAGGTTAAAGAAATATCAGAACAGCCGGTAATGGCGGAACGCAGACGGCAATGGACTGCGTTAAACGACCTACACTCTGAAAAACCGCTGGTTCTGGTCAGCCCGGAAGGTTCCTGGCGCGAGATAAATACCCGCCTGCCGCTGGAATGTGAAAATCAAACCGAACGCGGCTTTGAACAATCTCTAAGACAGAAGATCTATCAGTACGAACATATCTGCGATGACTGGCTCATCGACGCCGATTTCGATGTTCCAGCTGTCATTAACAATTCCGGCTTCGGGGTTGAATTGAAGCGGCATAACTCAGATATGGAAACCGGCGCGTTCAAGTATATTCCGCCGATCACCGATCTTGACCGCGATATGGACAAACTGCGCTTCAGGGAAATTTCGATTGAAAAAGCGGTTTCCGATGCCCGTTTTGAATTGGCCCTGGAAGCATTCGGCGATATTTTGAATGTGACTCGCAACGCCACCGGTTACTTTTGGACCGTGGGCCTGACCGGGGTCGGCATAAGCCTGATCGGCCTGGAGGAAATGATGCTTTATATGTTTGACAATCCTGACGGCCTTAAAAGGTTTATGCAATTTCTGTCTGACGAAATGAGTTATTTCATGGATCAGCTCGAAACGCTGGAAATTCTGGGTTATAATAACGGCTGCAACTCAGTCGGCTCCGGCAACATGGGATTGACCAGCGAACTGCCGTCAGAGCGGAATCCGGTTGATGGTCCCGTCAAGTATTCCAATCTCTGGGGCTTCGGCGAATCCCAGGAAACCGTAGGCGTATCTCCGGAAATGTTTGGAGAATTCATTTTCCCGTACCAGAAACCGCTGCTGGACCGTTTCGGCCTGACTTATTACGGATGCTGCGAACCGGTCGAGGACCGTTTTACCTATATCAAACAATGCGAAAATCTGCGTTGTATCTCCGTCTCACCCTGGTCGAACGTGGAAAAATGCGCCGAACTCTACGGAAAAGATTATGTTATGTGCCATAAACCGAATCCCGGGCTGGTCTGCGTCGATTTTGTTGAGGAAGCCTGTCGCAAAGAAATCCGCCATGTGCTTGACGCAACCAAAGGGCTAAACGTGATGTTTATCCTGAAAGACACCCACACCATCAGCAATCAACCCGCGCGTTTCAAACGCTGGGTGGAAATCGTCAGAGAAGAAATCGCAAAATAAACCTCCGACATCCTGCAAGTTAACAGTCTTCAGTCCACAGTTAACAGCAAAATGCGACATGAAGAATCCGAGGCCAAGAAATAAGATATAATTCATTAATTAAAAATTGATTACAACTTTTTATTAAATCACTTATTGCTTTTTATTGCTCAGAAAAAATTCAACCGTTAATCATTTGTTAATTTGCACTGCGCTGGGTTCTCGCCTATATTTCTGTAAACTTGTAAATGGGGTAATAAATCATATTTTTATCTTTAATGATTTCAATTTTTTCGTTGCCCTGGCATAACCAGCTTCCGATGATTTTATATATAAACTAATCGCTTTATCGTAATCTTTGTTTACTCCATTGCCTTTTAAATAGCATTCACCCAGATAATACTGGGCTTTTGCATTCCCATGCCGGGCTGACTCTTGAAATAATTTGACCGCTTCCGGGTAATTTCTTGTTACTCCCAAACCTTTGTAATAAATAACTCCTAAAGCATATTGGCCTTTTGTATTTCCTTTTTTTGCAGCTTTTTGGAACCATTTAAACGCTTCAGGATAACTTTTATCTACTCCATCTCCTTTGTACAGCATTACCCCAAAGAAATATTGGGCATCAATGTCCCCATGTTTCGCAGCCTTTTTCATCCATTCCGCCCCCTTTGACATATCCCTTGCAACTCCCCGGCCATAGATATAGCTTTTACCAAGATAATACTGAGAAAAAGCACTTCCCTGCTCAGCGGCTTTCCGGAACCATTTAACGGCCTCCGGATAATTTTGCGAAACACCTTTTCCCATGTAATATCTTAATCCAGTAAGCTCCTGACCGGGCCGGAATCCTTTTTCCGCAGATGCTTTAAACCACTCAAAAGCCTTTTTTTCATCCTTATCGACCCCGTGGCCTCTCGTATAACATACTGCTAAATTAAACATGGCAAATGCATTCCCCCGTTCCGCTGCTTTCACATACCACTTAACGGCATTTAGGTAATCTTTAGGCACCCCTTTGCCGCAATAATATAATTTTCCTAAAATAAATTCTGCTTCCGGAATATTATTTACTGCAGCTTTTCTATACCAATAAATCGCTTTATTTATATCTTTTTCTACACCTCTACCTTTAAAATAACATTCTGCTAAATAGTATTCTGATTTCGCGTGTTCCTGGTCAGCAGCTTTTTGAAACCAGTTCGAAGCCTTCTGATAATTTTGCTCGACTCCAATACCGTTATAGAATTTCAAGCCTAGAACGTATTGTGCAATGCAATGTCCTTTTCGGGCTGCTTTTTGAAGCCAATTAATTATTTCGGCCTCATTTATTGGCACTCCGTGCCCTCTCACATGGCATAAAGCCAATGCGTACATCGCTTCCACACTCCCTTTTTCCGCTGCTTTTCTATACCATTTGATTGCTTCACGATAATTCTGTTTTACTTCTTCACCGTTGTAATACAACTCCCCAAGAAAAAGTTGCGCTTCCTGCATATTGTTATCAGCAGCTTTTTTTAACCAGTAAATAGCCTGATCGATATTTTTTTCAGCACCATGCTCTTTGGGATACATATTCACAAAAGAAAACAATGCCTTATAGTTACTATTATTTGCAATCTGATTGTTAAGCTCGGGAGATTTTTTACCGTCTTTGGATATAATGACTCCGGCATAATATATAGTACCTAGTATTGCCTGGGATTCAGGATTATTATTTTTCGCTGATTTCTCAAGCCAGTAAATAGCTTTTTGATAGTTTTTCTTAACGCCTTTAATGCCTCCAAAGTATATTGCACCCAAAGTTTGTTGAGCCTTAGAATCCTCTAGTTCCGCTGCTTTTGTCAGGTATTTTAAACCTTCCTGCTGGTCCGACTTAACTCCGTGACCACGATAATAACATTTTGCTAAAAGAAAATTTGCATTCCCGTTTTTTTGGATTGCAGCTTTCTTAAGCCACTTAACGGCTTCTTTGTAATCTTGCTTAATACCAGTTCCGCTGTAATAGCAACGCCCTAAATTTCCCTGTCCTTGGACACTGCCGTTTTCCGCGGCTTTTCTGTACCATTCAAAAGCCTTCGAAACATTTTTCTCCGTTCCAATGCCTTTTTCATAGCAGCGTCCCAAAGCCCCAAAAGCCTTAACATCACCTTTTTCAGCCGCCTTTAAGCGGGCGGCAAAGATTTCTGTCGGTTTTTTAGTGGATGATGCAAGAGACTCTCCTGCTGCTGACAATCCAAAAGAAAATACCAATAGCATACAGGATAATGACTGTATCAAGCTGCAAGAATAGTTACTCCTCACTGAATTACACAAAAACATAAAAAAACCTCCCGGATTGATGCATTTTCAAGTCTATCTCCAAGGCTAAATATAAAGGTTTTTTCGCATTTTTCTACAATCCACGCAAAAAAATTTACTCAGGCTGAACCAGAGCCTAAATCACTAGGCATAATTCACTGATTTCAAAGTGATTACAATTTTTTAATAAATTACATACTGCTTATTTATTCTATTGAAAAAGTGCAGAATATAGTGAAACAAGTCGATGATCTTTTTGGATATGTTCAACTTTTTCGTTGCGCTCCCGGTTTTCAGCTTTTGATGAATTCGCGGGGAGAGGAGCCGATGACGTTGCGGAAAGTACGGCTGAATACGGCCGGAGAGGAGAAGCCGGTTTTTTCAGCGACATCCGAGATCATGTAATTACCGCTGTTGAGCATATCGACCGCGCGATTGATTCTGGCGTTGCGAATGTACTCGCCGGGACCGCAGCCGATATAACGGGAGAACAACACCGACAGATAACCTTCGGAAATCCCGTGTTCAACCGCCAGTTGATGAATCGTCAGCGGCTCGGAAATATGATGGTTAATATAACCGCAAATCCTCTCAAGCATCATCATTTTGGTATCCCGGATAACCGGTTCACCGGCCGGACTTAGGCGGGCGATGTCACGCATCTCATTCACCAGACAGTTGACGCAGGCGGAGAGCTTCAGCGACAGCGATTGCAGCGGCGTTTTTTCATATTCCAAATAGGTTTCCAGAATCTCCATAATCAGTGAATAACTGAATTTTGAAGCGGTCACCGGACGACTGCGTAATTCCGCCGGAATCGGTTCTATTTCATCAAAAGTGATCACCAGCCAGCGGTAATTTTTCTCGCAGGCGGTATAATAGTGGAATTGAAACGGAAATAGCAGCAGCAGGGAATCTTTTACCAGATCGAACATTTCATCATTAATGCAGACCCGGCCCGGGCCTTCCAACACCAGGTTCAAAACATAGCGGCGATGATAAAGATTATGTGCTTCCGCCCGGATCTGCTGATTGGGCCAGCGATAAACCATCTGAATATTATCCGGCGGCTTAATGCTTGACTGAGTTTTGATCGCGTTATAATAATCACCCGGTTCCCGCAGTCGTTCAGCGGTTTTACTTATTTCTAAAGCAATTTTCCGTTTTTGTTCCATGTGACTAATATAATTCTCCAGATTATAAATTGCAAAGTTTTTGTATTATTTTGCAAACATAAAAGTATTGCACAAAGCGAATGAATCAGGTATACTCTATTTAGAAACAACAGTTTTACCAGGAAGATCGGCAAAAAAATGAATAACAACACACTTTGCGATAACTTAACAAAAAAAGCGGAAATAACGCCCCAAAATTTACCGGACGGCGTCTGGCCAGTTGTTTTAACGCCATTTCACGATGACGGCAAAATTGACTGGCGGGGATATGAAGCGCTGCTGGACTGGTATCAGACTCATGACTGCGCCGGCCTTTTCGCGGTGTGTCTGTCCAGCGAACTTTATTATTTAAGTAAAGCAGAGCAACTGGAACTGGCAACACGTGCCCGGAAGCAACTCGATATTCCCGTTGTCGCCGCCGGATATCTGGGCGACAGCAAAGCGGAAAAACTGGACTCGATCAAGCAAATGTCCGATACCGGAGTTGACGCGGTAATTATCCCGGTCTGCAAGATTGTCCCGCAAGATGCCGACGACGTTACCTTAGTTGCTGAAATCGAGGATATTTTACAGCATACAAACGGTATCGACCTGGGACTTTACGAATGCCCGGAACCTTATCATCGTCTGCTTACTCCTGAAGTTTTATCCGTCTGTGCCGAATCCGGCCGCTTCAAGTTCCTCAAAGACACCTGCTGCAACGGCGAAATCATCAAAAACAAAATCGCCGTATGCAAGAACACCCCTCTGAAAATATTTGATGCTTATATTCATAATCTTTTGACAACGCTGAAGCTCGGAGGTGCCGGTTTTAACGGCCTCGCGGCAAGTTTTTTCCCGGAAATGCTAAACAAAATGGTCCGCTGTTACGCTGACGACCCGGAAAAAGCGGCGGAAATTCAAAATCTCGTCAGCGTCGGCCAGAGCGTCATCAGCAACAAATATCCGGCCTGTGCCAAATATTTTCTCAATCTCCGCGGAGTAGAGATCAAACCGCACTGTCGCAACGGCTGCGCGGAACTGACAGAGCCGGACATCGCCATACTCAAAGCACTCAAAACATTAGTCGATAGTTGGAACAGAAATTATTAACAAAAACGGAGGCAGAAAAATGAGAAGACAAGAAACCGCAAAATGTAATTTCACCCTGATTGAATTGCTCGTGGTGATCGCGATCATCGCGATCCTTGCCAGCATGCTGATGCCCGCTCTCGGAAAAGCCCGGGAAAAAGCGAAGACCATTAAATGCATCAACAACTTGAAACAATGCATGACCTCCACCATGCTCTATATGGATGACGCCGACCGCTGGCGTCCAAACGACGGCGATACAGACACCGGATCATGGGGGAAAAACCTGTTCGACAATGGTTATTTGACCGTCCGGCAGGCAATGAGCTGTCCGAATGACTCTATCTACAAAGGCGGCGCCGGCTCCTGGGGCAGAACCTACGGCTCATACGCGGTTTCATCCGGCTTTATCAATATGAAAGAGAATAAATACCGCCGGGTCATGCCGTCAAAACTATTGATCTACGCCGACGCTATCAGAAACTGGACCACTTTTCCCCGCATGACAATGTGGCGCATGAACAACAATCCGTCTTCATCGTGGGGCGCGGTCGCGCTGATCCACGACTTAAAAACATCCGGAATGGCAATGTATGACGGTCACGCAAAAATGATCACCCGGGGCGAAATGACCGGAACCAGCCCGCATTACAATGACGCGAAAGTATTGTTCGGCTTCAACATCACCATGTCCGGAATCGACCGTTTCACTCCGATTAAGCTGATTCTCTATCCAACCGAAGAAGACGGCTCCATTACCATCAACTGATAATCAAATATTTAAACATAAAAAGCGGTCAAGCTTATCTATAGAATTGCAGACAACAATTAAATTTCAAAGACCGCAATAAACTTGAGTTAGAATAACTATGATTATAAGCTTTAAAAAACATAAATTCACCTTTCCTGAACTGGTTGTGGTACTGTTCGTCTGTATGATCTGCGCCCTGATGCTGCCGGCGGCCCTGGCCGGAATCGCCAAACTCAGCGACAGCGCGCAATGCCGCGACAACTTGAAGAAATGTTACGACGCAACCATTCAATATATGAACGACCATAACGGCTGGCGGATCAATGACGCACGCAACGGACGCCAAGGCGAATGGGGCCGGGTTCTTTCGGAAACCGGCTATCTCAAAGACCGCCGGGCCATGAATTGTCCTAATGATAAATCGGCGGCGAAACTCGACTGGAGCAATACTTACGGTTCATGGATCTCGAACTCACGCGGCATCAACATGAAGTCGCCGAATTTCAGCCAGGTTCCTCCGGCAAAACTGCTGGTCTATGCCGACACCTTCCGCTGCGATGACAAAGTAGTTCCCAGACGCTCCATAAATAAACTCAACGGCAACCCGACCGGTCCGCATCACGGCATCGTGACCTTTATGCACGGAGGCGGCAAGGCCGGGGTGATCATGTATGACGGCAGCGCGAAAATGGCGGAAGCAAACGACTTTTCCGGTGCTCCGCCGGCTTACCAGAACGCCCAAATCGTCCTGGAACGTCTGCCAAACAAACGCTTCCGCCCAATCCAGCGGGTGCAGACTTACACCGGAGCCTCGTATCTGGTCGCCGGAACAGCTTTGAAAACGGATATGGCAAAGAAAAATCCGATCCCGGTTTCGACGGCAGTGAAAAGCGGCAAACTGGCCTACAAAGGCGAAAACCGCAACGGTTACAAGGTGCTTGACATGTGGCAGTGCCCGATGCCCGACCCGAAAAAGAAGAATTCCGGTTATCCGCAGATTCCCGGTGTGAAAAGATCGGTTATCTATAAAGGAAACTGGAAGAACGGCGGCTATAATCACCATTCGAATATGTATAAATACAACGGCATGATTTATACCTCCTGGAGCAATCAGCCTTACGGCGAAGACTGTCCCGGACAACGGGTTCTGTACGCCACGTCTAAAGACGGCCTGACCTGGAGCGAGCCCAAAGAACTCTTTCCGCCGCCGGTAAAAGTGGCAGACCGCAAAGGCGAAGGACCGTTTCTGGCTTCCAGCGGCTTCTTTGTCTGGAAAGGCCGACTCTTCGGCCGGGCCAGCGGACACCAGAAATTGTACTGGACCAGCAAAGACGGCTCCTCCCGCAATCCCTATTACGACAAGGTTCATATCTACCCGAAAATGGCGCACTACAGTTATATTTGCCGGGAAATCAAGCCTGACGGCTCTCTGGGTAAAATATTTGTCTACGGCAACAATCCGCCGAAGGCTGATTACCCGATCATGGCGCAAAAGGAATTCGCCCCGGACTTTGTCATGCCGAACAGCGGCTTACAGAACTTGAAAGTTCAGGGCCCTGACACCCAACGCCTCTGCGAACCGACTCCGTACAAGACCAAAGACGGCAAATTCGGGCTACTGCTTCGCGACGATAATTTTTCTCACCGGAAATACGCCAGCTTTTCGAAGGACGGCAAAAACTGGCCGGTCGCCGAACCGACCAATATCCCGGACTCTCCAAGTTTCACCATCGCTTTGTCCGGTTCCGACGGCAGCGTGTTGTTTATCGGCAACCACATGGCTCCGAGATTTGATATAGCCAGTCCGCGACACTACGGCCGCGACCCCTTGATGATCTCCTATAGTCCGGACGGCTACAAACTGGTCAAAAGCTGGTCCATCAGCAGCGGTCCGCATAAATATACGATTCCGCGCGAACAGGTTTTCGGACGCGGCGGCGGCGCGCAGTATCCAACCGCGATGATTGAAAACGGCAAGGCATACGTCATGTATTCCTCGGGCAAAGAGGATATTCTCATGGCGGTGTTCCCGATCTCCGCCATCGGCGCGGATCCCCAAGTCACCTATAAACGAATTCGATAACCCAACCCGGTTTGACTACAATGACTGAAAATAAATTGCAACTCCATCGTCAATTATGGGAAAAGGGCCGCAACCTGATATTTCAGGACAATCCGGCAACCGAACCCCACGGATTCACTTACCGGGAGACCTTCGATTCACCTGAAAAAATGTGGCAGGCGGAAACCGCCAACGCCCTGGCCTGTGACAATTATCCGACTGACGGCATACCGACAGTCCGGCCCAATCTTGGAGTGGTCTTTATTCCGGCAATCGCCGGTCAAAGCGTCAGGTTCCTGAACGATCAGGATATGCCCTGGCCCGGAGATCATCTTTCAAAAGATCAGATCAGGCAAATCCCGGAACTGGATATAGACGTCGGCCCGATGCGGAAAGCTATTGAGTTTTACGCATTGGCCGCAAAAGGTGCACCGGCACTGTATCATCCGGACACCCAGGGCCCGTTCGATATCGCCCATATCATCTACGGCGACCAGATAATGTTCGACTTTTACGATGATCCGCAATGGGTTGAAGAACTGCTGGACATCTGCACCGGCCTGATAATCAGGGTCACCGACAAATTGAAAGAACTGATTAGCGAACCGGCGAATTCAATGATTCATGGCCACGGCACGCCTCAAGGACTTTACTTTCCCGTCGCCGGATGCCGCAGTTCCCATGATTCGGATACTTTGATGAGCAAAGAGCAGATCGAACAATTCTCGCTGCCTTTTCTGCGTCGGCTTGCCGAAAGATATTCCGGCGCGTTCATTCACTATTGCGGCAAACATGATGAACTCTTCAAACTGCTTTGCGCGGAACAACTGGTAAAAGCAATAGACCTCGGCAATCCGGAGTCTTACGATCTGGATTTCCTGATGCGTACCTGTGCCGAAACCGATACCGTGCTTTACAGCAGACTGCCGGTCATGGAACAGGAATCCGGTTATGATTACGTGACAAGAATCACCCGGAAAGCCAAAGATTTCGGCACCAGGCTGGTTCTGCGCTCGAAGTATCTGCCGGAATCCCATGAACAGGCACAGGAGCTTTATGAAATATTTCATTCAATCAGTTGACAACCAGACCACGAAAGAATAATTTTTAATATGGAAATCAGAGCACTCGACATAGCGGTTATCGTCATTTACATGCTGGGAACAGCCGGAATCGGTCTTTATTTCGCCCGGAAAAACAATAATACGGATGAATTTTTTCTGGGCGGACGCAATTTTCCGGGTTGGGCCATCGGCCTGTCGATGATCGGCACCTCGATCAGCTCGGTAACATTCCTGGCGCTGCCGGCGGCAGCCTATGTGCTGGACTGGCGACAGAGTACGCCGTATCTGGTACTGCCTTTCACCTGCGCGCTGGCGGTGATCTTCTTTATTCCAATTTTTCGCAAAGGCAGAATCACCAGCGCCTATCAATATCTTGAGGAACGTTTCGGCCGGCCGGCCAGATTGTACGGCGCGGTCTGTTTTCTGATTGGCGAAACCATTCGCCTCGGAGTAGTCCTGTTTCTGGTGGCAATCCCGATCAGCCTGATGACCGGAATCAATATTAATCTGATTATCGTCGTTTCCGGCTTCTTCATTGCGCTGTATACCGTGACCGGAGGGATAGACGCAGTTATCTGGACCGACGTAATCCAGTCAATCGTCCTGTGGCTGGGCGGAATTTTCGTCATCGTTTTTCTCTGCTGGAAAATTCCCGGCGGTGCGACTCAGGTCATCGATACCGGAATGGAATTCAACAAATTCAGCTTCGGCCCAATGACTCTTGACCTCGCAAAACGCACGTTCCCGGTTCTACTGTTCCTCGGCATGTTCAACTGGCTCAATATGTACGCGGCCAATCAGAATGTGGTCCAGCGTTACCTGGCGGCAAAAACCACCCGGGAAGCTCGCAAAGCCACGATTGTCTGCGCTCTCGGCAGTCTGCCGACCTGGTTCGCCTTCTATTTTGTCGGGACCTGTCTTTTTGTATATTTCCGTTTCTTCCCGAATCCCGAAGTCGCCAAAATGGCCGCGGATCAGGTTTTCCCTTATTATATAATCAAATGTCTCCCGGCCGGGATTTCCGGACTGATCATCGCCGGAGTACTGGCCGCCGCGATGAGCTCGCTGGACTCCAGCATGAACTCATTCTCCTCAATCTGCACGATGGATATTCTGCGCGGCTTCATTGTCAAAGACAAACCCGATGAATATTATATGCGCTGGGCACGCGGCTTTTCGATTCTGGCAATGGTCATTATGATTGGCGGCGCTATAATCTTCGCCAACGTCCCGAAAGAAAGCATGGTCGACCTCGGGTACATCATCGGAGGACTGCTGATCATGTTTGTTCTGAGCTTTTTCTTTCTCGGCTTTTTTGTTCCGAGAGTCGGAAACCGCTCACTCTGGCTGGGCTTTCTGTGCGGCACCGCCGTCAATATCTATCTGGTGATGAGTTATTGCAACTGGCTGCCGGAAGCAATAACGCTCCCGGTCCATGTTTACTGGTACCAGGTGGTCTGCCAGGTGGTGATGATAGCCTCGGCAACAATTATCAGTTATCTGTGGCCGGAACCCAAACGGAACCTCGACGGACTGACCGCACTCAGCATCCTGAAAACACCAGCTCCGGTCGAATGAAAATTACAGCTTGACCGTCGCCATACCGTGATCGGCGGCCTGTTGTATCTTCAGTGTCACGCGGCTTGACCGCAAAACCGTTGCAGTGTCCAGATCGCCGGGCTCACCGGCGATATCGGCCAGAAATTGTTCAAGATAATTTGGCGAAACTTCAGAACAAGTCGAAACCATGCTGACTCCACGATTGCCGTTGAGCGCGGCTTCGATATGATCATTGTCATTAGAAACCCTGACCACACCGTTAGTCCCCCATATTTTGAAATCCCAGTAATACGGCAGGCTGTAACCGCAGGAGTCGGGAGCAAAATATGAAACATCGCCCTGAACGCCACAACCGTTTTCCATGGTCAACATAAACTGCGCCGCGTCGTTGAAATGCGGACATTCTTTTGCGAAGGCGTTCCAGCTCCGGGCTGCGTTGATTTCGGTAAATTTCATTCCGGTCATCCATTCGACGATATCGATACCGTGGATACCAATATCGTTGATGGTACCGCCGTGCTTGCCCTGCTCGAAATACCAGCCGGCCCGGCTTCCCCACATCAACGGATGCTGACCGCCGAAACTGATTGCATGAATCTCGCCAAGATGCCCGGAAAGAATAAGCTGGCGCGCTTTGTTTATATTAGGACGACCGCGCATGTCCAGCATACAACCGACTTTCAGTTCTTTAGCTTTAGCCAGTTCTTCCATCCGGTCGACTTCATCAAGAGAAACGCAAAGCGGTTTATCGGCAATCACGTGCTTGCCAAGTTCCATCGCCTTGATTAGAATAGAGCCGCGGTTGCCGTAATAGTCCCCGGTCGCGACAACATCGCAATCGACTTCGGCCAGCATTTGATCAATACTGTTGTGCGTAACTTCGACGGCATTCAGCAACTCTCCTGCTCCGGCCGGATCTTCCTCCGCCACTCCGACGATTTCCAAATCCGGATGGGCTTTAACCGCGTTATACATTCCAATACAGTGCCCATGACGAATTCCGGCAAAAGCGAACTTAATAGTCATTTTCTAATCCTTATTTTTGTAAACATGCAAGAGCTTTTAATATAGTACATAACGCATAAAAGTCCAACTTTGTTTTTTAATACAAATAGAGGAATAACAGGTTTTTATTAACTGCTGATTTACTTAAAAACATTTATAAATGACTCTGTCAGCATGTCACAGCAGTAGTTTTCGGAAACAATAAATTGCTGAGCCTTTTGGATCAAGGCCGCGACTGAGTTGTTTATTTTCCACCCGGTCGGGATCATCGAATTTGCGGGCGGTTTCACGAATGAATAGTTTTGAACCTAAAATTGCGCCGTCGGTAAAGTGACGGGTTCGCCTCAGGAATCGGACCGGCATCGATTCTTTGCGGCGCGCTGATTGTTCTTCTTCGGCTATTTTGGCCGCGTTAGCGCCGCGCTCTGCCGCGATTATCCGGGTCAGGGAACATTTGAATTCAGTGTAGTAATCCTCGTCGCTCCAGCTCGAAGTATCGGTATAATCGATCAATTTTTTGTAGTGTTTGATGAAGTTGGCGTGGTATGCATGTTTGCCGCTGCCGCAGTAGCGTCCCCAGGTGGTGAATCGGTAATCGGCTGGGGTTTCGGTCAATTTGGCCCGGACCGGGTTGAGTTCGACGTATTGCAGACATGCTTCTAGAGCATCGGCGCCTTCGAGGATGACGCTTTTAAAGCGGTCAGCCCAGAGTCGGCCGATGTGGTCGTAGGTTCGGTTGAAAACCACCGAAAAACGCTGTTGATAGGCCCGCATGAAGTAGCTGATATCGATCATTTTGTCTCCGACCTCGCGACAAAGCTTTTTATGTTTGGGTTCGATGTATGGCATTTTCTTCATCGCATAGGTGAAATCGCCCTCCATCGACTTGTAATAAGCGTTGTGACGGGAGGCGATTTCAGCCTCAGACGGCAGTTCGTTTTTGCCTGGGGCGTAGACCACCAAGTGAAAATGATTGCCCATCCACGCCGCTGAAATAACCTCGATCAGGAAATAATCCGTGAGATTTTGCAGTAATGTAAAGCCGTATTCCTTATCAACATTGTTAAAAGGCCAATCACCTTTGTACCCAGAAACCCGATTCATCAAGTGATAATAGCACCCTTTATCCGCAACTTTCATTCGTTTCATATAGTCCTCCATTTGTGTTTTAACTTAAAATAGTACCAGATTTGATATTGTCAAATAAAAAATACCTGTTAATTATAAAAATTTAAAATCGTAGTAGATAAAATATCCGGCTCATGATTTGGAAAACCCCGGTTGCCGGGTTATATTATATAGTCTTATTTTTAAATATTAATTCAGAACAATATTCCAGTTCGGAGGCTAACAATATGAAATGTGTCGTATTTGGATATCATAATATCGGCTGTGTTGGAATCAAGTCATTGTTAAAAGCCGGTTTTGAAATTTCGGCCATTTTTACACATGAAGATAATCCTAACGAGAATGTCTGGTTCGACTCAGTAGCCGAACTTGCCTGCGAAGAAAATATTCCGGTATACGCCCCGGAAGATGTCAATCATCCAATCTGGGTCAAGCGCATTACCGAAATGCAACCTGATGTCGCTTTCTCATTTTATTACCGGAATATGCTGAAACCGGCTATTCTAAACATTCCCCGGCTTGGCTGTTTCAACCTGCATGGCTCACTGCTCCCCCAATACCGCGGCCGCGTTCCAATCAACTGGGCACTGCTGAACGGCGAAACTGAAACCGGCGTCACTTTGCACGCCATGACTCCTCGTCCGGACGACGGCGATATCGTCGATCAGGAAAAAATCATGATTGAAGACTCTGATACGGCCAAGACCCTGAGCTTAAAAGCGGCAGAAGCGGCAGAAGTTGTGCTGACCAGAAGTTTGCCTAGTTTTTTTGCCGAAAATATTTCACTAACTCCGCAGGATGAATCACAGGCTTCATATTTTGGCGGACGCAAACCGGCCGACGGTGAGATTGACTGGACTCAGTCTGCTACTCAAATCCGTAATCTTATCCGTGCGGTAACTCGTCCCTATCCCGGGGCGTTCAGTTATCTCGGCGACCGTAAATGTTATTTCTGGAGCGCAGCCAAAATCGACACCAGCGAAACCGCTGCCCCTGGAACAGTACTTAGTATTTCTCCGTTGATCATTGCTTGCGGCGAAGACGCTTTACGGATTGATTCAGGACAGGAAGGCGACGGTCTGATGATGAACGGAGAACAGTTCGCCGACGCCTCCCGGATAATGCCCCGGATGCAGTTTGGACCTCAAGCCAGCAAAGTTATGGCGGCAAAGCGGCGCAAAAGTATTCTGATTCTCGGAGTCAACGGCTTTATCGGCAGTCATATCAGTGACCGTCTACTGGCCGACGGCAACTACGATGTATACGGGCTCGACTTGCGACACAATTACATCGACCATATCATGAATCATCCACACTTCCACTATCGCGAAGGCGATATTTCAATTCACCGCGAATGGATAGAGTATCATATTCGCAAGTGCGATATTATCCTGCCGCTGGTGGCAATCGCCACTCCGATTGAATACACCCGCAATCCTTTACGTGTATTTGAACTTGACTTTGAAGAAAACCTGCGGATCGTCCGATACTGCGTCAAGTACAATAAACGTATTTTGTTCCCGTCAACGTCCGAAGTTTACGGCATGTGCAACGACGATCAATTCGACGAGGAAACTTCAAGCCTGATCACCGGACCGATCAGTATGCAGCGCTGGATCTATTCCACCAGCAAGCAGCTGCTTGACCGGGTAATCTGGGCTTATGGCGTCCGGGACAATCTCAAATTCACTTTATTCCGTCCGTTCAACTGGATCGGTCCGAAACTCGACAGCTTGAAATCCGCCCGTATCGGCAGTTCCCGCGCGATCACCCAGATGATTCTTAATCTGGTGCAGGGAACACCGATTCAACTGGTTGACGGCGGTGAACAAAAACGCTGTTTCGTGGACATTGAAGAGGCGATTGAAGCGCTGTTTTTGGTCATTGAAAATAAAGACGGCGCCTGTGACGGTCGGATCATTAATATCGGCAATCCGGAAAACGAGGCAAGTGTTGTAACTCTGGCGGAAACGCTGGTTGAGAAATTCGAAAAACATCCGCTGCGCGACAAGTTCCCACCGTTCGCCGGCTACAAAATCGTTGAAAGCGGCGCATTCTACGGCAAAGGCTATCAGGATATGCAGCGCCGGGTTCCAGCGATCAGGAATGCGAAAAAATATATTAACTGGGCTCCGAAGATCGGACTTGACGCGTCAGTGGAAAAAACTCTCGACTTCTTCCTGCAGGAAGCGATCAATTCAGATGAATTTATCCAGGAAGACTGAGATAGCGGAAATATGACCACATCAATCATTAGCAGATTTCGCGACGAAATAAGCAAAGTTCCGGCTCGAAAGATGTTCCGGGTTCTGGCGCTGCTTTCCGCGTTATTGTTTTTTGTCGGACTGAATTCCAGATTTCTGATGGATTCAGACGAACCCAGAGTGGCCGGACTCAGCACGGAAATAAATTTAACTGAAAACTACCTCAAGCCGCAATTAAATGGCAAATCTTTCCTTGAAAAACCGCCGTTATACTTCTGGGCCGACGCTGTATCTTTGAGAGTCGCCGACAAGTTGGGGATAAAAGGACCGATGGCGGCCAAACTCCCCAGTGCAGTAGTCGCTTTTCTCGGGGTTTTAGTATTGTACGGCCTGCTCCGAACCATGCGGTATTCACCGCTGGCATGTATGTTGAGCGGTTTTTTCCTGGCAACATCAGGTCAATATTGGCGCAACGGACGCAAATGTATTGTCGACACCTTCCTAAGCTTCTTTATTCTGCTCTGCCTGGCGGCTTTTTACAGACTGGCATCAACTAAAAAAGGCAGTCACCGTATCTGTTTCTTTGCGTTATATGTGCTGGCTCTTGGGGGCGCGGTCATGAGCAAAGGACTGGTCGGAGCGGCAATCCCCGGCCTGACCATCGGTGTTTTTCTTGCACTCGATGATTTTCTAATCGAAAAACGCTTTACCTGGAAACGCTGGCTGGTCGCGGCCATTGGCGGTATTCTGGGAATGATCCCGGTTCTCGTCTGGTTCGGAATGCTCTATAAATATCATGGCTACGAGGCATTTGAAACTGCCGCCATCACCAATAATATCGGGCGTTTCACCGGCGGTCACGCCGAACATGTCGAACCGTTTTACTACTACCTGAGAAAGCTGCCGGAAATCTTCCAGCCGTGGCTGGCATTCCTGTTGCTGGCTCTGATCTGGACCTGGACCAGACTGCGTGAAAAAGTCAGTGATTCGCGCGCGTTGCTGTTTATGCTGGCCTGGCTGCTGCCGTCACTATTACTGATGACGATTTCTTCCGGCAAAAGAGTTGTTTATCTATTGCCTTTGTTTCCTCCGGCCGCCATGCTGAGCGGAGTATTTATTGCCGCGCTGCTGGAAGGAAAAGTCAAAGTTAAAGGCATCAATTTAGATATTATTTTGAATTATGCCAGCTATATTTTACCGGTGGTCCCTGGTGTCAGTTCCATCGTATTCGGTTCTATTATGCTTTATCACGGCAAACCCGGCATGACGATTTTCCTGACCGTTGCCTCCGGACTGGTCCTGACTTTTTTCGCCTATTATTTTCTGCGCGGCGGACGATTTATCATGCGCTACAGCCTGTGCCTGTTATTCAGTCTGGTCCTTATTCTGCTTCAGGCCGATGTTGACATTTTGGGCCAGGCCAGTACGGAAAGTACTTTCAACAAATATTTTGCCAAAGTAAGTAAACAAATTGATAATATCACCATCATATATTTGTACAAACCATCAGAACGTTTCCGCGGGGCGATGGTTTATTACCTGCAGCGTACCGGTTGTCCGGAAATCAAAGATCTATCTTTGGCAAAGTCCCTCCCCGGGAAAAAAGTGCTTATCCTGTCTTCTACCAGAAGACTTCCGAAGGGTACACTGGAATCCGGAAAATATGAAGTAAATCTTTCGTTCCCGCTTGAAAAAGACACCTATCTGGTATTGTCGCCTAAAAAATAAGGCTTTCCGGCACTATGAAAAAGATTGGCTTGAGAATTGATGTTGACACCTATCGCGGCACTCGCTACGGCGTACCGGCGCTCTGTTCCCTGCTGGAAGAATATAAGATTCGCGGCACTTTTTATTTTACCGTCGGACCGGACAATATGGGGCGTCACCTCTGGCGTTTGCTGAAACCGGCATTTCTCTGGAAAATGCTGCGGACCAACGCGGCCGGACTCTATGGGCCCGAAATTATTTTCATGGGAACCTGCTGGCCCGGACCGAATATTTCCAAACGTCTCGGCGGCATTATCAAGGCTTGTGCCGACTCCGGCCATGAAGTCGGAATGCATGCCTGGGATCACCATTGGTGGCAGGCCAAAATCGACACCGCCGGAGCGCCGGAAGTGGCGGATATGCTGAAACGCGGCATGGAAGCCATGACCGAACTGCTGGGACGCTGTCCCGATACTTCGGCAGTGCCCGGCTGGAAATGTACCGATACCGTCCTGTTTGAAAAAGCCTCATACAATTTAAAATACAACAGTGATTGTCGCGGAGATTTCATTTTTTATCCGGTTGTCAACGGCAAAACACTCACTCAGTTGCAGATTCCGGTTACCATGCCAACCTATGATGAAGTACTGGGACGGAACGGGGTCAATGACGCCAACTACAACGACTTCATGCTGGAACAACTCAATCCCGACGGCCTGAACGTGTTAACGATTCACGCTGAAGCTGAAGGCGGCAAATGCCTTAAGATGTTTGACGATTACCTTACCCGGGCCAGAGCCATGGGTTACGAATTCGTTCCTTTGCGCGAATTAATCGAACCAGGAAAAGATTACCCGAAAGCCGCGATCTTCGAAAAGCCGTTCCCCGGCCGCGAAGGAACGCTCGCTCAGGCTGAAATTATTTAATTCAACAACTTTCCCTGCAAAAATATCTTATAGGTTCTACAGAACTGATAGGACCTATAAGTCTCATAGGTCCGGTTTAAGACTTTTGCTTAACTGTTGTTATCTGCTTGCAAATAAATTTTTGAGGACAATATTATGTAGTTCCTCTGATGAAAACTGAAAGAGTCGCGCGAAATGAAAATATTAACCACGGAAAATCACTGAAATAAGTTTTTTTTCAGCTTGAGCTGAAAACTTAAGTACTTCTTCATGTTCTTCATGGAAATAAGAATTTTGCATAAATCTAGAAAACAAAATAAGGAGAATATAACCATGCTGGATAAAGCCGTTTCGATGCTTGACTGTTATCCCGATACAACAATAATTTTCGGAGACTCCTCTTTTACGGATTTTGAATACCTGATCCGGAAAACCGACCCGAAAAAGCTGGTGGTATTTACCGGTCGCAATTCCGCCGATACCTGCGGCGCCTGGGAAAAACTGCTTAACGCGCTAACTTACACCAATGCCGCGGTTAAAAGATTTTCCGAAATCGAACCTGAGCCGACAGTACACACCGTAGCGAAAATGATTGATTTCCTGGCTCAGGAACAACCTGACGAGGTGATCGGTATCGGCGGCGGCAGCGCGATTGACGCGGCTAAACTGGCATACCTGGTACATCAGGCCGGCGGTTCGATGCACGACTATTTCGGCGTCAACCAGTTCAGCACTAAATATCCTGATAAAAAGCTAAAAAAGGTGATTTGCTTTCCAACCACTTCAGGAACCGGAACTGAAGCGACCCCATACTCCAATATTGTCGATCCAGATCTCAAGGTAAAAAAACTGGTGGTCGAAACTCAGATCATTCCGGAATTCTCGTTTGTCTGTCCGGTTCTGACATCCAGTATGCCAAGATCCGTGACTCTGGCAACCGGATGCGACGCCCTGGCGCATTTGCTTGAAGGTTTCCTCAATGTCGGCCAGGATACACGTTGTCCGCAGGCAAACGACTGGGCGCTGGAGGGAATCCGCCTGATTGTGGAGAATCTGCCTCAGGCACTGGCGGACGGCGATAATTCAGCGGCACGTTCAGCAATGGCGGCGGCAGCTTGTCTCGGCGGCATGGTTATCCGAAATAAATCAACCGGATTGCCGCATCTATGCAGTTTTTCCTGGTACGGCAGGATATCGCACGGCGAGGCCGTGGCAATGCTGCTGCCGGCGTGCTGGGAATATTATCTTGGAAACCCGGCGGTAGCCGAACGCACAATGCTGTTGGCCGGAATATTCCCAGGGACAATCCCGGATGACGTAGTCAAATCATACCGGGCTTTCATTCACGGCCTGGGCTTACCGGATAACCTTTCAGCCTACCCGGAACTCTCCGCTGAACTGATGGAACTAACCGCGTCGTCTGCATCGGAAAATAAAATGAAGCTCGAGCTGGCGCCACGACCGGTTGAACAGTCCCAAAGCAGGGAAATTTTAAGTTCAATCCTGAAAGACGCTTTCGGAGCTTGACTACCCTTGACTTGTTCTAAGTTGACTTTTTTGATAAGTTGGTGTATAGTAAGGGTCTGAATATTTAAATTACAGCGATAACTGTATCGAAAGGGATGTATATGAAACAAGAATTTGCCACATTGATCATTGACGGGCGTGAAATAAAATTACCGATTGTCGAAGGCACCGAAGGCGAACGCGCTATTGATATTGCCAATTTGCGGAAAGAAACCAAAATGGTCACGATTGACCCGAGTTTTGCCAATACCGCAGCCTGCTTCAGTCGCATTACATATATCGATGGTGAACAAGGAATTCTGCGTTATCACGGGATTCCGGTTGAAGATTTGGTTGAAAACACCCGGTTTATCGAAACCGCTTATCTGTTGCTCCATCGGCGTTTGCCGAATCAGGACCAGTCGGCGGAATTCTCCCGGCTGCTGAATGAAAACTCGTTGCTGCATGAGGACATGCGTCACTTCTTCGACCATTTTCCGAATACGGCCCACCCGATGCACACTATGGCAACCATGGTCAATGCTCTGGCAGCGTTTTATCCTAATGTCGACGCTTTGTCCCTGACTGAAAATATCAATACCTGCGCAACCAGATTGATCTCGATCGTGCGGACCGTTGCCGCTTTCGCCTACAAAAAGACGATCGGCGAGCCTGTGGTCTATCCGCGCAGCGATTTGAAATATTGTGAAAACTTTCTGAACATGATGTTCGATTCGCCGGTAAATCCCTATCGGATCAATCCGGCTGCGGTAAGAATCCTCAATGCCCTGCTGATCCTGCATGCGGACCATGAACAGAACTGTTCGACTACCGCCGTCAGGACCATCGGCAGCGCCAACGTAAACCTATACGCCACCATTGCCGGCGGAATCAGCGCCCTGTCCGGGCCGCTCCACGGTGGAGCAAACCAGGCGGTAATCGAAATGCTGCGGAAGATTGAACGCGACGGCGACATCAAAAAATATATTGACCGCGCCAAAGACAAGACAAATACGTTCCGTCTGATGGGCTTCGGACATCGTGTCTACAAAAGCTATGATCCACGTGCAAAAGTCATTAAGGATAAATGTCATGAATTTCTCAAAGATCTGAGAATAGAGGATCCTTTGTTGCAAATAGCGATGGATCTGGAAGCGGCTGTGCTTAAAGATGAGTACTTTATCGAGCGCAACCTCTATCCGAACGTTGATTTCTACAGCGGAATCATTTATCGCGCTATCGGAATCCCGGAGGATATGTTTACGGTAATGTTCGTACTCGGACGTCTGCCGGGCTGGATCGCACACTGGAAAGAAATGGTCGGCGGCAAAAGCAAGATCGTCCGTCCGCGCCAGATTTATATTGGTAAGACATTCAAGGGGAAAAAATGAAACGGACAGGTAATCGGGTCGTCGCAGCGGTATTGACCGTCGGCATGATTGGGCTTTGCGGTTGCATCAGCGAAAACTATACCGGCCGGCAATATCCGCCGACCCAAATTGACAAGATCACCTATTATAACTCGACAAATGACGTTCCGGAAACCAAACTGGTGCGAATCGGGCGTTGCGTCATCACTGCCCCGGATACCTATAGCGGTAAAAGATTGAAAGACGCCGCCATGAAAAAAGCAGCTGAAGTCGGTGCCGACGCGGTGGCTTATTACGACTTCAAAAAGATCGATACCGGCGAAGTCACTCTGCCCGCATCCCGCACCCGGGGAGATGCCAATGTCAGCGGCAAATGGGATCAGTTTGGCCGGACCACTGACAGTTCGCCAATCTACACTGACAGCTTCGGCTCCACCGGCAGCAGCTTGAAGACCAACTCAAAACCGGTATATGAATCGCGTTTGAGGGTGATCTTTTACCGCAGTCGCAGTAAAGAACTCAATATGCCGGTGGTGATCAAGAAAACTCAGGTGGAAAAAGGCAAATCGGGGGAAAAAGCGCCTGAACCACCAAAATAAGGCTTCTTTAACCTGACATGTTGTTTAATTCCACGGACTTCTTAATCTTTTTTACGCTGATTTGTTTTGCGTATTTCCTGATACCGTTCAAGTTCCGTAATTATCTGCTGCTGGCCGGAAGTTACTATTTTTACATGTGCTGGAAGGTTGAGTACATCCTGCTGATTGTCTTTTCCACCCTGATCGATTATTTCTGTGCTCTTGGCATGGGCAAATATCACGGCAAACCCGGCCGGAAATGTTTTTTGATCAGCAGTCTGATCGGTAATCTCGGCCTGCTGTTCATATTCAAATACTTCAACTTTTTCAGCCAGAACCTCGGGTTCCTCCTGAACAATATGAATATCGGCTACCAATCCCCCGCGCTTAAACTGCTGCTGCCGGTCGGGATTTCATTTTACACGTTCCAGACCCTGAGTTATTCGCTCGACGTTTACCGGGGAGACCGGGAACCGGAAAAGAATTTTCTGGTTTTTGCCGTTTATGTTTCATATTTCCCTCAACTTGTGGCCGGGCCGATTGAACGCTCGACCCATTTAATGCCGCAGTTTCATCGCGAAGTCAAGTTCAGCTTTTCCCGACTGCTGACCGGGCTGGTCATGATTATGTGGGGTTTTTTTATGAAACTGGTGATCGCCGATAATGCCGCCGAATACGTCAATACCGTTTACGGTTCGGTCGGGAAGTATCAGGGGCAGCATTTTGTTCTTGGCACATTTTTGTTCTGCTATCAGATTTTCTGCGACTTCGCCGGTTATTCAAGCATCGCCATCGGCACCGCGAAAATTATGGGTATCGATATGATGCAAAACTTCCGGCGTCCCTACTTCGCCAGTTCGATCCAGGGTTTCTGGCGACGCTGGCACATCTCGTTATCCACCTGGTTCCGGGATTATCTCTACATTCCGCTTGGCGGCAGCCGTCGCGGCCGGTTGATGACCATGCTCAACACTCTGGCGGTATTCCTGATCAGCGGACTTTGGCACGGAGCCAACTGGACTTTTGTCACCTGGGGTGCACTGCACGGGGTTGCAATCACTATAGAAAATCTGTTCAAAAGAGTTGTCGGTATGCTCAAACTTGAGTTTCATACCATAAAACAGATTTCCTGGCTGGTTACCGGATTAAAGGTCGCCATAACCTTTTTGCTGGTCAACCTGTCATGGATATTTTTCCGCTCAGCATCGATGCACGACGCAATTGAGATATTTAACAAAATATATCATTTGCCGCAGACTTTTAAATTCAATCTTGCGACCTTAAGCGGAATGATCCTGCCATTCACCCGGGACTACCGTTCCCTGAGCGCGTTTATAGTCATCATCGGCTTTATTGTCGTACTGGAAACCGTGCATATTATCCAGGAACGGGAGCATCCGGTAGTTTTCAGAATCTGGCGGCGCAGCGCCTGGCCCAAGATCGTTTCGGTCGCACTGCTGGCCTGCATTATTCTGTTTTTCGGTAAATTCGACTCAAACGCGTTCATTTATTTTCAGTTTTAAGCGGAGCGGATGAATCATGACACATAAAAAAATCAGCCGAAAATCCCGACGCAGAATCCGTATGACATTGTATTTTGCCTCAATTCTGCTCTTGATTATTGCCGTTTGCGCCGGTATCGTCGGCATGCGGTTTTATTTCTCGCACCTTACCGCACCGAAACAAACTGGCTTGGGCGGCGTCCTTTCCGGGCCTAAAAATGATTATATTATGATCGGGTCCTCACACACCGCGCTATCCTACATTCTACCGGATATGGAAAAAGCTTTTAAGGCCAAAGTTTATGCAATATCCTATAACGGTCTTAATTTTTCACTGATGCTGCCGATTCTGGAAATTCTGGTCAAAAAAGGTGTGCTTGACAATACTAACCTGATTGTCGAATGTTATACCGGAACCGCGGTTGTTCCCCCTAATTTGCAAGATGTGCGACTTTTCTACCATGCCCCTCCGGAATTGAAAAAAGATATTATAAAGCTGCTGGAAGATAACGGGCAGCTTTCCAATAAAAATCTTTTCTACCTGCTCTTTTCATCTTCAAACGACGATATCATAACCAGCCCGATCACCAACCGGATAATTGACCGTATTTTCTACCACGGCATCCAAACCTCGATCAAGTCACCCGGAATGAGCGAAGCCTCATTTGCAAAAGTTGTATCGCCGGTAAAAGGCAAAGGATTATGCCTCGCCCCCCAAAATATCGAGGCTCTGCATAAAATAATCAAACTGCTGCAAGATCATAAAATAAATACAGTGTTTGTGGAATCACCAATGCCAGCGGCAATTGAATCTGATCCGTCGTATACCGAAAACAAACAAGCATTACGGAAAATTATCACCAAAAGCGGTTTTCCCTATATCGACGGCGCCTTGAAATTCAAAAACGACGATCACAATCTGTTTATGGACGCCGGACATTTGTCGAGCGCCGGTCGCAAACTATTCACTGCCAAAGTTATTTCCGCTATCCAGTCAAGAAAAAATTCAAGTCATAAATAAAGGTTTGGGATTTCAACCACATGTGTTAACTTTAAAGGAGGAACAACACTATGACGAAACCGGTAAAAATAGCGATGATTGGCGACTCGATGACCGACACGGCCGGAGAAGATTGCCGATTCCTGAAAGCTGAACTCAATAAACATTTTCCCGGTCGGGAATTTGAATTGTTTAATTACGGCGTCGGCGGAACCCGGGCCGGATATGGACTCTGGCGCCTGACCAACGCTTACGAGCATCGGGAGAAAAAATTTAAACCCCTGGTGGAAATCCAGCCGGATATCGTTTTAATTGAGAGTTTTGCCTACAACAACGGTTCGGACGGTTTGCATGGCGAGGGCATCGCGCATTTTCGCGATATGCACCAGAAAATTGTCGCGACTTTACAGGAAAAAACCTCGGCCAAACTGGTATATATAGTAACAATAGCCCCGGACACGGAATCATTCCTGAAAACCGTCCCCAACTTCAAACACACTCCAGTGTCCATCCGACGCTGGATGGCCGAAGATCGCATGGTCTATCTTGAGGAAGCAATAAAAATAGCTCATGAACTCGGATTGCCCTTGGTCAATATTTATAAGGCCACCCTTGACGCCAATAAAAAAGGAACACCATTGGGACACTGGGTCGATAAAAATGACTGGATTCACCCCGGCGAAGCCGGCCATCAGCTTATCGCGGCAAAAACTGTTGAAGTATTAATCAAAAATGGTTTAATATAATCAGCCGAGATTATCCTGTAATTTCCTGAAACAATATATCACTGCTCCGGCGGGGCCGAGGCCGCGGCTTAGTTGTTTTTTGTTCACTCGGTCGGGATTGTCGAATTTGCAGCCCATTTCTCGGATGAATAGTTTTGAACCGAGAATTGCTCCGTCGCTGAAGTGACGGGTGCGTCGCAGGAAGCGTACCGGCATCGATTCTCTGCGTTTGGCTTGTTCCTGCGCCTCAAATATCCCTTCGCTTGAGGCTCCGCTTTCCGCCGCGACGATTCGCGCCAATTCACTCCGAAAATAGCTGAAAAGATCGTTATCGGTCCACCCAGAGGTGTCGCGATGCCAGATGTTTTCTTTGAGGTGTTTGACGAAGTTTGCTTGAAACATGTGTTTGCCAGTGCCGCAGTAGCGTCCCCAGGTCGTGAAATGGTAGTCGGCTGGGGTTGTGGTCAGTCCGGCTCGGACGGGGTTTAATTCGACGTATAAAACACACGCTTCCAGGGAATTGCGATTGTCGAGAATGACACTTTTGAACTTATTGGCCCATAGTTTTCCTATGCGGTCGCGGGATTGGTTGTAGACGACGGTGAAACGTTGTTGGAAGGCGCGCATAAAGTAGCTTATGTCGATCATTTTCAGGCCGACTTCGCGACATATTTCAGGATTGGCCAGATTTATCTTTGGCATTTGTTTTGGCGCGTAAGTGAACTTGTCTAACATACTGCTATAGTAATTGTTATGTCGTCTGGCAATATCTTCGATTGACGGCAATTCGTCAGGGCCGGGAGCATACACGACCACATGGAAATGGTTGCCCATCCAAGCGGCGGAGATCACCTCAATCAGAAAATATTCGCAGAGATTCTGCAGCAGCCGAAAACCGTATTCCATATCGACCCGATTGAACGGTTTTTCGCCTCTGCAGCCGGCGGCCCGGTTCATCAGATGGTAATAGCAGCCTTCTCTCTTGACTTTCATGCGATTTCCACGTCCAGACATGATTTTTCCTCCGTTGGTTGATAAGTTTACAGTTAATATAGTGGTTTGAAACGGGTTTGTCAAATAAAGTATTATGTGATTTTATAAAAAACTGTAAGACTCTTATTACCAATTCAATAATAAAATATGCACTATATTAAAAATCAGCCATGCAGGCCCATTTCATGCAGCGGGCACTCGGTCAGACAAGTATTTTTCCGACAATGATGTTTGGCGCAATTGACGAGCAAACCATGATACTCGTTATATAAAACAACATCCTTCGGCAGATTGTCCGTAAAAAATTTCTGCAGTTTTTCATATGAAATGTCAGGCGCGGTACCAAAATGCCGGGCCGAGATGCGTTTGGTATACGAATCAATCACAAAGGTCGGCTGGTCAAAACAGTATAAAAGGATCGAATCAGCAGTTTCCTGGCCAACGCCGTTAACCTTCAATAACGATTCCCGAGCGTCAGCCAGCGATAAAGTGGGGAATATTTGATCCTCAACAACATTATCCAGCCACCAACGGGTGACGTTTTTCAACCGTTTTGTTTTCAGGTTAAAATAGCCAGTCGGATGCAGTTGTTTCGCCAGAACACTATCCGGCAGCGCCATAATGCCCTCAGGCGTCAACACGTCCAGCCGCTTCAAGTTGTTGATTGCCCTGGTGACATTTTCCCAGTTGGTGTTCTGAGTCAATACTGCTCCGACACAAATCTCCCAAGGAGAATCCCCCGGCCACCAATGCTGGGGGCCGTAGGCCGCAAACAAGGCTTCATAAGCCTCTAATACCCGGTTGTCCGCAAACTTATTCAAATATTCATTCCCGACCGTTATTGACTTCCATTAATTCCGACATTACTATATTAGTATAAATCAAACCTGCAAGAAGGAATCCTCAAAAATTATGCATCCGGCCATTACTATCGGCATCAGCGGCGTTGTTGGCGCTTGTATTGGTGCGGTCACCAATGAACTGGCAATCCGCTGGATATTCCGCTACATCATGCCGCGTAAAAAAAACGACATGGCGCTAGCAATCCGGGAAGTGCTGTCTGGCGATTTAATGTCGCCGGAACGATTACGGGCAAAATTTCAGGAAGAAAAATTCCGGCAGGTGCTTAAGGACAATATCCGGCAGTATCTTGATGAACTAGCTAATCGCGACCTGCCGTCACCCCGCGCCATGCTGCCGGAAAAAGCGGCCGGAGCATTGGAACAAGTTCTGGCCACTTTACCGGCAGAGGAAATACGCGGCTTTATTCAGCATGACAAATTCGCCTCGGAAATTCTCAAGCCTTTTTTGAACCGGCTGCTTGAAGAAGCATTGAAAAAAAGTCCGCGCGAACTGCTGCCGGAAACCATTGATTCTGCTCTTTCACAATTGCCCGCGACTATTGGCAGAATGCTTGAAGCTCCATCGGTTCGGGAGAAACTTGCCCGGATAGCCACTGACCTGCTCTATCCTTCTCTGACGTCATCGGAACCGCTCCATAAATTGCTGCCGCCGGAGGCAGGCGACCTGGTAAGTTCAGCCGTCAAGGAAGCGGTTCCGCATCTGCGCGGCTCGCTTGAAGAGCTGTTGAAGGATGAAAAAGTTCAAAAAAAGCTTTCCGCTTTTATTCGCGGTTCGATAAAAGATCACTTCAAAGTAAAACCGGAAGACTCTTTGCTGGGGCGCGGCAAAAAAATACTGATAGACGGCGCTATGGATTTTTTTGATATGGATACGGAGGTAGACGAGTTCTGTCGCGCACTTCCTGACCGTATCAAGGGCGAAATGAATCCCGGTCATCCCGCGTTCAAACAATTTACCGATGACCTGGCTAAGACGATTTTAAATTCTCCGCCGCGAAAAATGCTGGTAATTCGTGATCGCAAACACTTGGAAACAACCCTCTCCGGACTGCTTCAGCAATTACCGACCGACACTCTTGGCGTCGCTATCGCTAAAATCGTCAAGGACGCGCTGTCCCGGGCGGCAAACGCCGAAATTAAGACTTTGCTCAGGTTCACCGGGGCCGGCGGCTTTGGAGCAGATACAGTTGAGAAAATGACCGATAAAATCAAACAAATACTGTTGTCGGAAGAATCCGCCAAAGTGATCGAATCCGGCTGCCGGGATTTTGCCGTCAGGTTCATCGACCGTCCAATCGGACGACCGGAAAAATTACTGACTCCTCAGACTCGTACCGACCTGACGGATTTCCTGGAAACCGCCGCCATCGAAACCTTGAGCGAACGGCTTGAGGATTTCACCCGCAACAGCGGTATCTGGGATACGGTGGTTGATTCAATCGTCAGCCTGGACGACAAGCAAATGGAGATTATGGCCCGGCGCATCGCCAACCGGGAACTCAAATGGGTCACCGTCCTCGGCGGCATTATCGGTTTTATCATCGGCATCCTGCAGGGCGGACTGAATTTTTATCTGAACCTGAAAAAGTAATCCTTATTTATCAATTTTGTACTCTTTAAAGTTTTTTATCGGACCTTTATAGAATTCTTTCAAACTGACGTCTTTCATGATTCTTCGAAGGAAATCTGCTCCACAGACATGGCCGAAATAACAGCTTATTTTACCATTGCTGTCTTTGATCACAATCGTGCCGCCGTCGATATGCCCATGACTGTTTTTGCAGACACCAAATACCCAGCTATCATCCGGGTAATAAAAAAAGTCAATTCCCGGATAACGTTTCCGCGCTTCCTCAAAGCTGTTGATACCCTTAAATTTGGCGCTCCATTCCCGGGCATAAGCTTCGGAACCGGAACCATCGGGAATCAGCATCGGCACCAGAAAAAACAACGGCGGCACCAGCACAATCAGAATGATAATAAGATATTTACGAGTGAGTTTTTTCATTGCTCATCTTTACCATATTCTGTAAATTTAACCACGAATCTATCATTGACATCAACCCATAATTCATTTCTTCGTCGGAAATGAGGGTAGCCAAGACAATGCAATACCAGAAAAGGCATATCACGCTTTAAAGGTGGTTTACGATAAATATAAGTTGTCCAGTTAGCAATGTCATTCGGTCTGCCGGGAAATGATGTTTGCGCAGGACAGGCAAAACAATTTTTTCTGAGATTTTTTGAATCGACATTGAGTTCTTTGGTATAACCTCCGGTAAACAAAACAGCCAAATCTTCAGGATAAACGTCATAGTCCAATTTATACATCGCCAGAGCATTACCGATTTTTCGCAAATGACTGGAACAACAGATATAATCATTGTCGTGACTTCTTATCCTCTCTCCCCAAAACATCGGCCCGAACATTAGTAATATCACTAAAAGAAAACAAGCCGCGATTATCCAATTTTTTGTCGTTGCCTTAATCATCGTTTCCCCTAAATTCGAACATTCAACCGCCGATTACTAAGGTAATGCATAAACGGAAAAAAGCAAATACACATCAAAGCGGCGCACCCAATGGGCAAAGATTAATGATAAGAGACCATATGAGGATAAAATAACCTGTTAATCAATAATATGTTTACGAGTGAGTTTTTTCATTTCAAACTCTGCAATATGTAATAACCAGTCATAAGTTAAGTAAGGATTCCCATATCGCTTGATAAATGTTTTTCATGGCTGCGGCCATTTGGACCAGTCAATCTTTTTAATTTTTGTAGATTGGAGCATTGCGCTGTTGCCGACCCATAGCGCGAAATACGGCTTGATTTTTGGAGAAACACCAGGTTTATGATTCTTTTCTTTCTGTTGGAGTAAAACCAAAAAAGGTTTATCAAAGTAATACCATTTTGCCGGCCCACCACCAAGGGCACAACATACTTCAGATTTCATAACAGCCCCCTTCTCGTCAAGCTTGAAATGAATTAACTGAGTCGCTCTCAAAACAGGTTGACCATCCATTTTCGGATTCTCTGACTTAATTACTTTCCCCAACAATTCACGGTAGCGGCGACCAAGCGCAAACTTGATTACCGGAATATTAAGTGCATGGCCTTCATGCAATTGCTCAGGAGAGGACTTTGATATTCTTTTGTTTACCGCGTTGATTGTTCCCCGCAATGTTTTTTGCGGCTTTACTTTTGCCAGAATGAGACGGTCATTTTGTGACTTTGTTTTCAGTTCGATGATGAAATCGTCATTACTTTTATAATCAAGGATATAAACTTGACTGGCCATTTGCATTTTCATATCAATTGATTGATTATACAACTCAATGCCAAAGCAGTCAACCAGTAACCCCTGGAATCGCATATGACGATAAAAACGCATGAACGGATACTTGAACAGTAAGTTTTTATAAATATATGAGTATGCGATAATACCTGTTTCCGGCAAATCATTTAGCAACAACGGTCGTGCCTGATCTCCAAATTTAGCTTTCAATGCTGACCTTATTTTTTCCTCAATTCCTTTGTTGATAAAACCACCCAAAGCGACACACGCGTCATCGCTGATATCCTTTGTTGTAAATTCCTGTTTATTCAAAGCGGCGGCAAGAGATGACGGCTGGTCAAACTTTATTCCGCCACCGTTTATTTTACATAATTCGTTCCAGGCCAGTTGAAAAGAAGATGTCCATAGTACATTAGTTTGATTTGGAATGGAGCAATCCAGAATCGGAGTAATAATTGTATGACGTACTTTTTTTTCGGATTGATTTTGGTCACCTTGGCGTCCAGTTGAATTATCTTGTCCGAACAGAATGCAAGGGAAAAGAAAAGCAAAAAAAGCAAGTGATAAGATATTTCTCCACATTGTAATCCTCCATTATCAATATCCGAATCATATTACGTTAAAGTAACTTATCTTATCTGCCGTGTCAAATTACCGAAATATAAATTTTTTCGAGATTATTTGGAGCGCCGCAGGCTACTGCGGCATTACGCTCAAGATTGATAAACCGAAAAACGCAGCATATTGCAAGATTTTTTTGCCGTAAATTCAATGAATAATTTTGTTTTCACGATAATCCATGCCGCAGTGGCCTGCGGCGCAATAAACAATTTCAATACTTCCAGCCTGATTGAAATGTATTGTCCAGCACTCTGGGCAGAACAGGCAACGCGTCACACTTATATGCCGCCCTGACCGCGCTTTAATTTACGCTTCGGCGGCGATGGAGTCGGAATCAGGATTGTAGACGGGGATCAGCAAGGCGGTACTGCAGCCGGGACAGTTGTGCCGGCGTCCGGCCCAGTTGAAGCGGGATTTGATCTTCTGGCCGCAAACAGGACAGCGGAACTTGAAATAACCGTGAGAAAAATAATAATCTGAAAATGCCGAATCGGTCATTTCGGAACTCTGGGTTTCACTGGCGCGGCGAATCAATGAATCATTATCCAGGGCGGCACGCTCGATTAGCGATTTAAGCTCATTTTCCGGAACCGGTCCGAATTCCTGCTCTTTTGTCGTATAAAACCACAATTCCTCCAAGGCCAGTTCTTTTTCGACTTCCGGTTCTTCGGGTTCGCTTTTTTCAGCTTCCATCGCTTTTTTAGTCGGGCGTGGAGTCGGAGGTTGATCCAGAATGATCTTTTTCCGGGTATTGGCTTTTGATTCCGGAGAATCCTTATTTTCGTCCATTGACTTAAAAGTCACAAAACCCTGAGTATTGCGAACTCCTTTGAACTGTCTGAAAGAGCGTTTTTTGGGCTTCTCCTTCTCGTCCGTCTCTTCAGCTTTAGGGGATGGAGTCGCTTCACCTATGCTAATTTTGGTAGGCTGATGATAATTATCCTTCTCCTTGCCGTCATCAGATTGATCCGGATCTTTTTTGGAACGGGGAAAGAAGCGTGCGGAAAAGTGTCCGTCGAGTTTTTTCTGCAGACGGGTCATTTTAAGCCAGACTGAGAACAAAAGCGCCGACAGGCCGATTATTAAAAAAATCAAACCAGCCATTAAAAAGAAAACTCCCTGACTGGCAGAGATAATCGGAAATATCTGATTAAAACCCAAAAAAACCTCCATCAGATAACACTTTTTTCACCTATTTCAATTTTATTATACCACAAACGATTATATAAGTCAATCATTTATTATATGTTTTATTTTAAAATATTGTTCTACTAATAATTACATAATACTTGAAATTGATTTTGTCAAGCACTTTAACCAGGCTTATTAATCGATTACTCCGGCTGATATACTGCCTCAGTTTTTTTGCGAGGCTAATCCTGCTTACATCCTACGCTCAAACGTAATTGAAAAAGCTCAAATTGCTTTTCCAATCACATCGCTCCGGATGAATGGATGTTACAGCGGCAAACAAAGTTTGCCAACTTAGCGTACGGCATGACCGCCGCTATGGCGACCAACGTTCCGCCGTTGGATCGCGTCCGCATAGGACACGATACGATATAATTAAAATTTTTTTAAGCTCAATAAAAAAGTGAACGATTACGTTTTTAAGGTTTTCACTGCGCTTTTACTGCTATCAAGGGTTGAAAAAGCACCCGGGGAATGCTAAATTACCCGTTTGAATTTTAGATAAAAACAGATTTTGACGCGGAAAACGACTCAAAAAATAATGAAACAAAGTTTTGAAGACAGACTGATAGACGCCTCCGGCAAAGACACCCTGAAAAAGGCCAAAATGCTGCTCAAAAGCAGTACTCCGGTCTGTGCCTGGCGCTCTGAACAGGGAAAACTTCTGCACGCTATTTTCACCGTGTCCGAACGCAATTTATCCGTTGCAACAAGCGCATCGGAGAGCACTGGAGAATGTGATTGCGGCAAATGCGCGGAAGGCAATTTGTGTGAACACGCGATTGCGACCAAACTTTATTTCACCAGATTCACGCCTCCGGCGATTCCGGAAATCAATTCCGGAGCCGCTTATGCCGGAATGCGCGGAAGGGATTTTGAAGAACTCATAAAAGAGCTGCCCGCTGAACCGGATGCAAGACTGCGGATTGAAGCGGCCAGCGAATTTATCCACGTCCCCAGCAAATGGGAAAATGCACTGTTAAAGATAAAGCTTTGCAAGGGCAGTCGGGAATACACTGGAAATGTCAACAATCTGCGTACGCTGTTTTTTGATAAGACACTTTCAGTCACCTTGAAGTATCACGATTTTCCGCCATTGGAACGCCAGATCATCAGGTATCTGGCCCTGAACGGAGCCCCGGAAAAATCAATGGTGATGCTTAACTCGGAACAGACCGCTGAACTTTTTCACTCCATGCACGGCTTTAAAAGCTTTTTCCGCGAAGGCCGTGCGGTAGCGGTCCGCAATGAGCCGGCGGAACTGGTTCTGGCTGCGGCTGATCACGGCGGAAAAATGCGGATGGAGCCGGCTCTGCTGGCCGGAGAATCGTTAATCGAACTGGATAAAGCACGAGTCATTATCGGCCGGACCGGATTATGGGCCGGGATAGACAATGAATACTGGTGGGTTCCCGCAACGGCCGAAATTAACTGGATGCGCAGCTTCATTCGTTTAAAGCCATTTATGGCCAACACCGCTTCCTTTGCCAATATTTTCGGAGCCAGACGTCTACCGGTCAAAATCCTTCGCCGGGCGCCGGAAAAACCCGTTCCCGGCAAATGTGTTCCGGTCTATTCCGGCATGTTAACTGCGGAAGGTTCCTTTCATTTGCAACTGCAGTTCGATTATGGCAACGGTCAATTCTGCAATCCGGACGGTGGACGTTATATTGTGGACGCTCCTAAAGCCATCCAGCGCGATGAACTGGCGGAACGAATTTATGTTGAAGAACTGCGCTGTTTCGGATTCAGCCTTGAAGATGGCGGTATGCCGGGATTTTTCGGTTTCATAATAAAAAATAATCCGGAAGCTATTGGAACATTTTTGGACCGGCTGGTCGCGGAATGGCAAAAAGAGGGCCGGACCTTTCGACTCGACTCAAGACTGGCGCTATTATCAGGCGGCGGCCTTGGAGTTCAGGAAATAAGCCTGATATGTCCGCGTGCGGTGGAATTGAATGACAGTCTGGAAATATCTTACAGTCTGGAAGCCGGAAAAGCCAGAATTACCTGGCAGGATGCGGCCTCCGCAGCACGGGAACATCGAAAATACATCAAGTCAGCCGGCGGTAAAATGCTGGTTATTCCTTATCAGCTAGGCTGTTTCTTACGCAGTATTTCAGGAATTTTACGCCGAAACGATCCGCAGGCAGGGGTTCTCGAAATTCCGCGCCATACGGTTCATTTCTGGTTGAATATGGCAAAAGGAATGCCTCAGGCTTGTCCGCCCGAACTTGGCCCTTATATGTTTTTCACCCAGCAGAATGCCGGAATCATCGCCCCTCCGGTCCAGACCAACCGGTTCAAAGGAAAATTGCGCGATTACCAGCGTGAGGGCATTGCCTGGCTCGAACAACTGGCCGCACGCGGCTTCAACCCGGTCCTCGCGGATGAAATGGGTTTGGGTAAAACAGTGCAAACTCTGGCGTTGCTGTCCCGTTCGGCCGCCGGAGACCGACCATCACTGCTGGTCTGCCCGACCAGTCTGACAGACAACTGGGAACGCGAAGCACAACGTTTTGTCCCGAAGTTCAAAGTATCGATTATCCGGGGACCGCGTCGCAAAACCCAATGGGACGAAGGCAAAGCGGCTGATTTGCTGATTACCTCTTACGCAATAATTCGCCGCGACCTGGCGGCGCTTAAAGAAATGCAGTTTGACTACCTGATCCTCGATGAAGCACAGCATATCAAGAATCCTGCAACCGCGAATGCCCGCGCCTGTAAATCAGTCGTCGCGCGACGGCGTCTGGTTCTGACCGGTACGCCGCTGGAAAATTCTCCTGAGGATCTATGGAGTATTTTTGATTTTCTGGAACCCGGCCTCCTTGGCGGCAGAACCGCATTCCGCGACTACTACGCAGACATTCACGACAGCCGGGAACTACAGGATGACCTGGCCTCCCGGGTCGGACCTCTGATCCTGCGTCGCACCAAGAAAGAGGTATGTGAAGAATTACCGCCCAAGATGGAGCATACCCTTTTCTGTGAAATGGAACCCGATCAGCGCAAACTTTATGACGAACTGCTGAAACAGGGACGCGCTCAATGCGGCAAAATGCTGAAAAGCGGCCAGAAAGGGGCTGGAATCGAACTTCTCACCACGTTGCTGCGGTTGCGGCAGACCTGTTGCGATCCGGCGCTGCTGCCAAATAAAATGGGAGCAAAAGTGTCCTCTGCTAAGGGCGATCTGCTGAGAGAATTGATTCTGGAAAACATTGACAGTAAACATAAAATGCTGTTGTTCAGTCAGTTTACTTCTCAACTGGCACTGGTCAGGAGCTGGCTTGATGACAGCAAAATAGAATATGAATATCTTGACGGTTCAACCCGCAATCGACTGGAAAAAGTTGATAACTTCAACGACAACCAGGACCTGTCTCTGTTTCTGCTGAGTTTGAAAGCCGGGGGCACCGGCCTCAACCTTACCTCTGCTGACACGGTCATTATTTATGACCCCTGGTGGAACCCGGCAGTTGAACTGCAGGCCGCCGACCGGACCCACCGAATCGGCCAGACCCAGCCCGTCAATATCATGAAACTGGTGGTGAAAGATTCTATCGAGGAACGTATTCTGCAAATGCAGCAGCATAAGCAGAAAATCTTTGATGCTCTGATCGAAAATCCCGCTGCTGGACGCAAGATTTCACTGGACGAAATCAAGTTCCTGCTGGATGTATAACTTCGACTTGAAGAGCCGGATTATTATACTGAAAAACGGACGTGAACGTTGTCGCCGTCCTGGACAATGTAGTCTTTGCCTTCAATCCGCAATTTGCCGGCAGTCTTAGCGGCGTTCCAACTACCGTATTCGCAAATATCTTCATATGAAACCACTTCCATGCGAATGAACCCCCGGCACATATCGGTGTGGATTTTACCGGCGGCTTCCGGAGCCGCAGTTCCGGCTGTAATCGTCCAGGCCTTTGTTTCTTTTGGGCCGGCAGTGAAGAATGTAATATAATTGAGCAGCCGGTAACTGGTTTCAATGACCCGGGTCAAACCATTTTCACTTATACCTAGATCTTCAAGAAAAATTGCGGCTTCTTCATCATCAAGCTGGCTGAGTTCCTCCTCGAGCTTGGCACAAACCGGAACCACTTCCATTTTATGGCCGGCGGCATATTCAAGCAAGGCTTTAGTGGCGTCGGTTTCGCCGAAAGACCGAAAAGCGGTTTCATCACAATTCGCACAAATAAATGCCGGCATCGCGGTCAGCAGGCCAAATTCCCTGACCCGGCGCATTTCCGCCGGATTGTCGCGATCAATCTGCGGCAGACGGGATTCCGCCAGATCGGCGCTGATACGCTGCAGCAATTCCAGTTCCGCTTTGATTTCCGGGTCGGTAGAACGCATCTGTTTACGCGCTTTCGCCATCCGCTTTTCCAGCATTTCCAGATCAGCAAGCATCAATTCAGTAATAATTACCTCCAAATCACTGACCGGATCAATTTTCCCGGCAACGTGGACCACGTCAGCGTCTTCAAACACCCTGACTACATGGGCTATCGCGTCAACATTGCGAATATGACCAAGGAACTGGTTTCCCAGCCCCTGCCCTTTGCTGGCGCCTTCAACCAGGCCGGCAATGTCAATAAACTTTAATGAAGTCGGAATTATTTTAGCGGAATTCTCCGTTTTAGCCAGAACATCCAAACGCTCATCCGGCACCAGGACAATTCCAGTATTGGGCTCAATCGTACAAAACGGAAAGTTGGCCGAAGCGGCACCGCCTTTGCTTAAGGCGTTAAACAAGGTCGACTTTCCGACATTCGGCAGGCCGACAAATCCACACGAAAAACTCATTCTGTTTTCTCCATAAACTATCTTATATTTAAATCTTTGTAAAACATAATAAAATTTTGCATCCGTCGTGCGGATTCAAAAAAAAACCCGCCCGGAAATCGAGCGGGATAATATTCATAAAAGCCCTTTACCTGGAGATCGCTTCATCCTGATAGAAGAAGTTGAAAGCATTGTGCTCTTCATCAACTACCCAGGCCGGACGCATCATCGGACCATAGCCCCAGCCGCTCTCATACGGATCGTCTGTGCATCCCGGCAACGGCATCGGAAAGGTGATGATGTCAATAACACCGACCCCGATTCGGCTGACGGTCCAGACAACACCTTTGATAACTCCATAGGTAAGAGCCGCAACATTACCTTTTTCATGCATGACGTCATAGGGCTGAATCAACAGTTCAAGCGGACTGAATGCAATATTAGCAATACCGCGGCCAAGTTTCTCCATCGGATTTCCGGCAAAAGAACTTGGAGCAATAAACACCGCACCCAGAATAATCGTCGCTAAAACTGCTTTTTTAAACTGTTTCATATGGTAATCCTTCCGTAAAATTTAAATATCCCGCAAAATGCACAATGTATTCAGCAAAGGAATATAGTATACTTTCAAATAAAATTCAAGATTAAAAAAATATTATTTTAAATTATCTATTTTCAGGCAAAGTGCCTCATTTTGTATGAATAGCCCTGGCAAATACTCAAACAAAATTAACCTGGCTCAAAATAATCTTTGCCCGGTCCCTCTGCTTCTATGATAAACAAATCTCTTTTTTAAGATAGCATAGATAATCATCCATTCAACCTTTTAAAGCGTTTTTCATATTCAGAAGAAAATCATTGCGGTCAACCGGCATATCAACCATTTCAGCTTCGGGATGCTGCCGCTTGAACCAGGTAAGCTGCCTTCTGGCATATTGCCAGGTTCCGGTTATGATCAACTCACACATTTGATCATACGTGATTTCACCTGCAAGATAACGACCGATTATTCGATAGCCGATAGCCTGGTGAGCGGTCGGTGATGTTAAAATCCCGGAGGCAATGGCTTCTTTCGCTTCCTCTATCCAGCCGGATTCAAGCATTTTTCCCGTCCGGAGAGCGATTCGCGCCCGTAACTCATCCCGGTCCCAAAGCAAAACCCGGGCCGCGACCGGAAAACGCAATTCCGGCAGTTTGTTCGTTTGAAGTTCGGTAATGGATTTACCGGTCAGGGTAAATACTTCGAGCGCCCGGATAAGTTTCCGGCGATGCGAATACCAGCGTTCATAGTCAGCCGGGTCCTGTTTGCGCATCAATTCTTTCAACTCTTCAAAACTGGCGTCATTGTCATATTTCGCGTCAAGTTCCGCTCGCAAAGCCGAATCGCCCGGCAATGGATCAAGCCCGTACATCAGCGCTTTGAAATACATCCCGGTCCCGCCGCACAGAACCGGCAATTTTCCCCGTCTTAAAATATCTCCAATAACACGGTCCGCCATCTCAACATATTGATAGACGTCAATCCGTTGATTAAAGGAACAAATATCGATAAGATGATGCGGAACCAGATTACGCTCCGCCGCAATTGGCTTTGCAGTCCCGATGTCCAGCCCCTGGTAGAGCTGCATCGAATCAACCGAAACAATTTCCCCGTCCATTTCCCGGGCCAGAAACAGTGCCAGATCACTTTTACCGCTGGCAGTAGGGCCCATGACAACCGGTATTTTTTGATTATGCAACATAATCGCCCCCTGATTATTTTGCCGTTTCGGTCGCTTCCGGATCTTCGCTTTCAGTCTTCTTTTTCTTTTCCGGACGCAGCAGCAGTGACAAAATATAGATAGCGATTCCGACGCATATAGCGCTGTCCGCGACATTGAAAGACGGCCAGCGATAGGTGAATATCCGGAAATCAAGAAAATCGACCACTTCATGACGCCATATCCGGTCGATTGAATTGCCGATTATGCCGCTGACGACCATGAACAGCGCCACATAACGCTCATTCCAGCCTTCGGTAAACCAGCGTAAAGCAAACAGCGCGGCAACCATGACAGAGAATCCAAACCCGAGCAGCAGCCAGCGCTGACCTTCAAGAATCCCCCAGGCGGCGCCGCGGTTGGTAATATAGGTAAGATTAAAAAAACCGGGGATAATCGGAATAATTTTTCCGTAGGCGATATTATGCACCACCAGATGTTTTGTGACCTGATCAACTACTACCAGAACCGCACACACGGCAATGGCAAAAAAAAGAATCCGGCGTTCTGAGCGACTGCCGAATTCTGATTTGTCTAATAACTTAATCAACGTAGGGATTTATTCCGCCGTTTTGTTCCCGGATACTTTTGCATTTGATACAGCATCTGGCATGAGGTTTGGCACGCAGTCTGGCTTCGGGAATATCATCGCCGCAGTCAAGACAAAGGCCAAATTCATTGTTCTTTAAACGTTCCAACGCTTCCTCAATACTCTCAAGGACGTCTCCTTCCTCGGTAAGCAGCTGTAATTCCATTTCATGACGAGAGTTGTCACTACCGAGATCCGCCATATGAGTCGCCATTCCGCGAGACTCAGCGCCTGATCCGTTCTGGGTCAATGCTTCACCGGCATGGAATTCCATTTGTCCGACAATACTTTCACGGGCCGCCATCAGCAACTCGAAAAACTCTTTTTTCTTGCCGCGGAACTTAGGAACTTTCGTTACTTCTTTAACTGCCATAACGCTTTATCTCCATGTTCATATTTTTTATGATTTTTTATATTCCAATATCTATAATCTTGCTAATATAGTTTATTTTCAAGAAAATTCAAGCTCTTATTGTCTCATATAACCCCCGTAAAATGAAATATTTTCAAAAAAAAGATACAATTTGCCCCTTTTGGGGAGATTGTCGATTTATAATGGTGAAATTATGCAAAATATACAAGGAGCTATATTTCTGTGATCAATGAATCCTTTCAAAATTGATCATGGTATAAAAAACAGCGTCGCAGTCAGTTACCAAACGCAGCATCAATGAAAGAATCTTTTAAAAAAATTGTAACGTTTCAAATTTATGGTATTGACAAAATAAAAGACCGGCTATATAATTATTTGTAACGTTTCAAATTTAAGGTTTTTAATATGCAGAAAAAAATAAATATCAAGGATATAGCCAGAGAAGCCGGCGTTGCGGTATCCACTGCCTCCATGGCCTTGAGCGGCAATGAGAAAATCAAGTTAAAAACACGGCAGCGGCTGCGCGAAGTAGCGGAACGACTTGGTTATGTACCAAACATGGCAGCGCGCAATCTGGTTGGCGGGAAAACTTTTTTCATCGGCATGGTTATTATGCCAAGCCAGAACAATATATACCTTGAAGAAGCAATCGCAGTCCAGCGTTACCTCATCGCCCATGATTACAAATTCAAACTTTTTATCGCGGACATCAACAACCGGGAAGAACGGGATTTTCTGCTGCAATCAATCCGGGGCATTGTCGACGGCATAATTTGCTACCCGGTGCCACCATCGCTGGAACAACCGTTTATTCAAAAACTGCAAAATTACGGCATTAAATGCGTCTTCACAAAATTTATCAAGAATACCGCAATGGACTGGGTTTCCGCCGATTATGAATTAGGCGCTTATCTGGCAACAAAATATCTTCTGAACAAAGGACATCGTCGTATCGCGACTTTTACCAGCGGAGATGACCAACGGGGCTTTCCGGAGCGCGCATCCGGAGCACGCAGAGCCTTTGATGAATACAATCTGGAATTTCAGCCTTTTGTGGTTACCCCTGAAATGGCAGCTAATATGATAAAATTTTGCGGGGGCTATGATTTAGCGAAAGAAATGCTAAATACGGCAATAAAACCGACTGCGCTGTTTATGCGTTCGGACTTTCTGGCATTAGGTGCGATCAAGGCTGCTACCGACATGAATCTAAAAGTTGGACATGATATCGATATTGTCGGGTTTGACAATATTGAATTCGGCGCTTTTTCAGTACCGGCTTTGACCACGGTTAAATATGACCGGGACGAGAAGGCTAAAATGCTGGCTGAAATCCTGTTAAGCAGAATTCGCGGAGAAGAATTTCCAACAAAAAATATTTTTATTAAACCGGAACTGGTAATCAGGGAAAGCGCTTGATAATAAATTATCAATTATTCAATTTATAATCCATCATAATTCCTAATAGGAGAAAAAGTTATGAAAAATGAAGTAAACATGAAATCGTTCTTTCGCAGACCCAAATTTGAGGAAAGAAAAATCTTCACACTCATTGAACTCCTTGTCGTAATTGCTATCATTGCAATTCTTGCCAGCATGTTAATGCCCGCACTCGGAAAAGCCAGGGAAAAAGCAAAAAGCATTTCATGCATGAATATCCTCAAACAACTGGGCACAACGGTAATAATCTATGCCGATGATTTCGACGGTCAGCTCTTTCCGCTGCGTGAAGCGGCCGGAAACCGCTTGTGGTGGGATCAGTTAATCAGTCCTTATTTTAATAAAACCAACTTAAACGCAGGAGGTACCGTTAACGACTCATTCGGCACTAATTACATGAGGTGCCCCAGCGTTGTCCGCAACAATACCTTCAACGGGCCGACTTACGGAACCAATTACCCAACCATTCTCGGCTACATGAATCAGACAAAATATACCGTCGCCTCAATGAAACTTCACCACATCCGCCCCTCAACCTGTACATTCACCGACCGCCAGGAGTCGCTTGACACCAGATGCTACTATCCGCCAATCATCAGTTACTGGAAACCGCTTATCGATTTGGACGGCGACGGAGTCAGTGATACTTACAGCACCAGTGCGCCGTTTAACATGACTTCTCCGCGACACTCGGGACGTTTAAATGTGCTCTTCGCGGGTGGACAAGTCAAAAATATGTCGACAAAGGATTTCTTTACCAATAAAGATGACCTGCACGGCTCTAAAGAAGTCATATTTCGCGGTTACGGACCGCAACTGGTGCTGCCGTAATAAATTAAAAACATCATAAACAGTTTTTTGACAACAGTGCAAGAAGCAAATACTATATCCGTAAACCGGAAAAAATATTATCACGGGAATATTTAATTAATGAAAAACCTAATTTTATTGATGATTGGGCTGACCTCATTTTCAGCCATTGCCGAAACGCTTTTTTACGCGCCGTTTGACGGTTCCGCTAACGCTGAAACCGCCGCGGGAAGTAAAATTGCCAGGATGTACGGCAAAATAAATTACGTTAACGGGATTAAGGGCGAAGCCGCAGTTGTCGGCGGCAAAACAGACCGCATTGTTTTCAGCGCCGCAAAAAACTTTAATATTGAACAAGGAACATGTTCATTTTGGATACAGCCTCAGAATTGGCTTCCGGCCACAAAAAACTTTGCTTTTTTTGTTTCATTCAAGGCTTTTCACGACAACACCAACAGCGATATTATCACTTATAAAGTATGCAAAACGACCAACCTGGCGTTCCTGGTGCGAAATCGTGCGACAAAAAAATCAATTCCGCTGACAACAGACATTGCGCTCTGGCAGCAGAAGCAGTGGCACAACATTGTTTTGACCTGGGATGCCCGGACCATCACCTTTTATCTGGACGGGAAAAAAATTTCCAGTATGGCGCATTTTAAATTACCTGAAGAATGGAAAGAAATAATAGTTGGAGTGCCCTACCCGTCCTGGATAATGATTGAAGATGAGAAAACCGCAGTTGATGAACTTGTCATTCTCAATGAATGCCTGGAGGCGGAAAAGGTTGCCGCTCTGTATAAAAATACGCTGAATCAATTTGAAAAAGTTAAGAATAAAAAAGATCCGTCATCAAAAGAAACAGCCCTTTTTCATGCCTCGTTTGACCGGGGAATAAAGCCGGATAAAGCATTAAACCGGCAAGTGAATGCATACGGGAAAAAAGTCCCGATTGTCCCGGGCATAAGAAAACAGGCGGCGGAAGTTGCCGGGAAAGAAAAGATTAAAATTTATTATAAAGCCAATGAGAATATGCATGCAAAAACAGGCACATGTATCTTCTGGGTCAAACCTGAATGGGCGGCACAGGAAAAAAATTTCTATTTTCTGCTTTCACTTTTCGGCCCCGATACAAGATGTCTGTTACTGAAATCATACAACGCCGCCAAATTATCGCTGATCCTGCAGAATACCCGGACCCAAAAGACAAAAGTGCTGTCGCAGTCAATTGCGGACTGGAAGCCCGGACAGTGGCATCAGCTTGCGTTGATCTGGAACAAGGGCTCATATCGTTTATTTATCGATGGCGCGGCATGTGGCGCGGTAACGCTGGAAGGGCTTGACAAATGGAACTACATTGTACTCGGAACCGCATTGCCGTCATGGGGGCACGTCGGATTAAATAAAACAATTGTTGACGAACTTGCCATCTTTCCGGAAGCATTTACCACCAGTGACATCAAACGCAACTTTGACGCTGTAATCGCAGCCAACCCGGCAATGAAAGCAAAACTTACAAGAAGAGAAAAAGTGAAAAAATTCAGACAAGATAACGATTTGGCACTGGCCGCGAACGGAGCCTGGATTCTCGCATCGTCTTTCGGTAATTATCACGATTATTACTCCGACAACCTGATTGATAACAATCCGGATACCGTCTGGCAGCCGAAAGAGAATGAATATCCGCAATATCTGGAATTACGCTGGAAATTTCCACGAAAGATTGATAAAATAGTATTCCGTTCCGGTTCAAATATCGCAATTGACGCCGCTTCGGTTAAGAGTTTTGACCGCATAAACGGAAAATGGAAAACCATTAAACAAGCCACCGCGGCTGAATTAAAGGACGGCACGATCACATTTCCCTGCATCACATGCCGCCAACTCAGGTTTGTGATTGAAAAAGCCAAAGATAAAGTCTCTTTGTCCGAACTGGAGGCTTATGGTCCTCCCCAGCCCGTGGTGGGAAAAAATTCCCCTTATTGGAATGCCTGGTATATCTGGTATCCGGAACCGGATCAGCTCCATAAAGGATCGCAGCCGCGTTATTTCCGCCGCGTATTCAACCTGACTGACAGCGCTTTTAAATCAGCGTTCATTCAAGCCCGGTCCAACGATTATTACCGTATTTGGGTGAACGGGAACGAAGTCGCGACCGGGTCCACCATGATTACCCCGGTTAACGTCGGCAAATACCTTAAAAAAGGCAAAAACATCATCGCGGTCGAGTCCGACCTGCGCCGCAATCCCGGGAAATGGGGCTGGGGGGAATTGCTGGTGGAACTCAGCGTCAACTACCCGAACGGTTCGCTGCGTATCGGCACCGGACCGGAATGGAAAAGTTCTAACAAAAAACTTGAAGGTTGGACCGGAACGGAATTTGACGATGCAAAATGGCTGGGCGTCTATTGCTACAAACGGCCGCCGGAAGGACCATGGGGTAAAATTGCATATCATTGTACCAGTATTCGCGAAAAAATTAAATTTGCAGGCGTCAAGATTACTCCTGAAAAACCGGAACCCGGCTCTGAAATTACGGTTTCCGTTACCTTGAAACCGGAAATACCGCTCGGAAGAAATTATTTTTTCGCATTTGAATTGGGCCATCGCGCGCTCAACCCGCAAAACGTCGATTATATCGTGTCCCGTGAAATTGTCAATTCAGTTTCAACCAAAGGTAAAGTCGATGCGATCACAATTACGGCAAAAATTCCCCTCCCGCCGTGGACCCCGTCAGGTAAAATTCCGCTGCGATTGTGCGGATATGACAGTGAAAACGGCATTGAACTGGACCTGGACGGCATTAAAGATAATGTCATCGCCGAAATTGAAACTGCTCCGCGAACCGTTCACGCGTCACCAGTCGACACCGCGAAAGTTGCCTACCCGAACGGTCAGGCGGCATTTGTCATTAACGACCAAGCGACTACTCCGTTTTTCTGGCGGCATATCTATTTGACCGACCCCAAAAGACTTTACACCATGGATAAATATTCCAATATTAAAATTCATCAATTTTTGCTTTACGGCGGCATCATCCACGAGGGGCAAACCAGCTGGCCGGCAAAAATGGCGGAACTGGAACGGCGAATAACAACATTACTTGGGGTCGATCCCGATGCCGGTATCATTATTCTGGCGGACCTGCGTCCCTCCATGCAATGGCTTCAGGCCAATCCGGACGAACGCCTGATTACCGCGTTCGGCGAACGCGATGTCGTCTCGTTCGCGTCAAAGAAATATCGGCGTGAATGTCGTGATTTCTGGAAATACATGCTTGATTACCTGAAAAAGAAACCTTACTGGAAGCGTATCGTCGGATTTCATGTCTGGAGCTGCGGGATGCCGGACTCGGTCATGGGCGGAGTATCAAACAATGTCTGGCAGGCGGACCGCGGCAAAATCACAGCCGGCGATTATAATCCCCAGGCATTGGCAATGTTCCGCGATTTTCTCCGGAAAAAATATAAGAACGACGTTTCCGCCCTGCGCAAATCATGGAAAAAGCCTGACATAACTTTTGCTGCAGCCACCCCGGATATCAAGGAATTAGTCGCTGAAGGCAAAGGCGGAAACATTTTCCGCGATCCGACTGAAGGACGCATGACCTTTGATTACGCGGAATTCCTGCCGACCATTCTCGGCGGCTTCCTGCGCGAACTCAGCCGTTTTGTTAAGGAAGAAACCGACTGGAAAAAAATGATCTTTGTTCATTACGGATTTCTGATCGCTCATATGCAGGGCTACAATAGTCCCGGCGCTCAACTGAACAACAATAATTTCGACTTGCCCGACATGCTCGAAGACCCGGCGATTGACGGTTATATCGGGGCCCCAAGTTACGGATTCCGCCAGGCTGGCACTCCGATGGTAACCTATTTTCCCTGGACCTCATTCCGGCTTCACGACCGGATGTACCTGCCGGATGACGACAACCGCACATACGTGGCCGCCCCGGTTAATTACGGACGCAACCGCAGTCAGCGCGAAACCCGCGCCATCACCCGACGGAATATGGGCGCGGATATCACCCGCAACTTCGGATCATGGTTCTCGGATATGAGTCAGGGTTCCGGACGCTCCGGCATCTCCTGGTTCGGCGAAAAAGAAGTAACTGAAATGATCGGGGAAATGGATGAGGTATATTCAAAGGCAATCAGGAAAGGCTATCAGTCTGCGGCGGAAATTGCAGTTATATTCAGCCCGGAAACCCCGAAGTTTCAAGACGTCTATTACGGCCCGACGCTTAGTTGCAATCTGATCAAATGGATGTGGTATACTGAGTTCTTCAAACTTGGAGCGCCGTTTGACGTATACGTTACCAGCGATTTGCGGAATCCCAAATTTCCGGCCAAACAATATAAAATGATTGTCATGATGAACACATTCTTTCTCTCCGACGCCGACCGTAAAGCGGTTGATGCGTTGAAAGCTGACCAGCGAACTATCCTGTGGTTTTACGCTCCGGGTTACGTGGATTGGAACAAGGGCTTGCAAACGTCCGGAATCAAGGCCATGACCGGCATGAATGTCGCAGAACTTCCGGGTAAGGAACAGATGCAGGCAAAACTGTCAAACACCACTCATCCGTTGAGCAAAGGACTACCTTTGGACCGGAAATTTACCGCGGCCGGGTTCAGTTATCCGGCAACGAAAAAAATGCACCCGACTGAATTCGGACCCCGTTTCCGGATTACCGATAATAAAGCGGACATTATCGCGAAATTTGCCGATGGCAAAGGCGCGATAGCGGCGAGGGATTTCGGCAACTGGAAATCGGTATATTCCGTCGTCCCGCGTCTTGATCGAAGTTTTCTGATGAACGTTTGCCGCTGGGCCGGAGTGCACATTTATACTGACGAGGAAATTGTCTTTGACGCAAACCGGAATTTCATTATTCTCCATAACGGCTATAACGGCGCAAAAAGCATTAAGCTCAGCCTGCCTCGTAAAACCAATATTTTTGACGCGATAAGCGGAAAAAAACTTGGCAACAATACCGATCAATTAAAACTGACCATCGAGGAATGTTCCACCAGCGTCCTATACCTCGAATAAAATTGAGCGTAGAGTTACATCATTAGCCGACATAAAACTAGATTTTCAAGAATATATTTAATATTTCAATCACATTCCGAAGGAATACTTCACTTCAAACGCCAGTTTGGTACTTTACGGCGAATGCAATGAGCTACTTCACTTGTCGAAGACTAAAGTTAAGGATTGCCTGAGGCAAAGTGAAGAGGTGAAGTGTTGCTGCGCAACGTGAAGTTAAGCATGTCTTCGACATACTTCGTGTTTTTTGCCCGGAAAACGGGCAAAAAAACGGAGAGGGGGGGATTGACGTGCCCTACGGTCACTGCCGACGACTTCGCGTCAGCCAGTCGCTGCGCTCTCGAACCGGGGTTCTCATCCTGTTCAGCAAACAATATCAAGTGTTGCGAGATACCATTTAACTTATAAAAAGAAAATGGCGGAGAGGGGGTGAGCCTAGCCCATTCTAATTTTACGCTCAAAAAATCTTCAACCTTGACTTTTTACGCTCAAAAATGTCTAAATTAGCCATATCTAAGTTAAAAATAAAACGTCTAAAAAACGGTACTTTTCGGTACTTTTGAGTCTTGAAACGGTACCAAATGGCACCTCTCAAAAATACTTGTTAAAGACCCTTTTCCCTACTTAACAATATATTACCATTAAGATTTTAAATCAAGTATACAATAAAAATATCATGAGTATATTTTGAGATATTGCATTTGTCCATAAAATTCAGCTCATGCCTTTCTACATCACTATCACCTTACATTTAATTATAAGGTACCAATAAGGTACTACCCCTTCTTGATCAAAAAATTCAAAAATCTATTAACCCGTTATTCAAATCTCCGTTATTTTTATCTTTAACACAAATTTCCCAATTCCCCAACCCAACTCTTGCTCTCAGAAACACATATACAGGCGGGATTCTCTCTATTCGTGAGCTTTCTCTCAGAAAGTTCTGGTCGCGATCAGAACTCACGATGCAGACATTATCCTCTTATTATCAATGACTTAACTGCAATCTTATCGTTTAAACTCATTTCCCGGTTCGATTTACCGTCACTTGTTTTAATGCAAAAAAACATCACAAGCTACAGAAATGCAAACTTTATCCATGAGTTACTACAGGAGGTTCGCATTTGTCAGGAAAGGGATTTAACGCTTTTTTCTGGCCTTTATGAGAAATTTCCGGACAGAACAGTATTTAAACGTGATCTTGCGATTATGGATTTCAAACTATGCATTACTATACAATAAAGTAAAATGTTCATCGAACAAAAACCGCTACAGTTAGTTTCAAAACTCTTCATTTACTCTCTTTCTTTTTGTTCTTCTGCTTGGACATTGAATCTCTGAGCTAATCATACAAGAAATTGAGATCGAATATTTCATCTTGGTCAGTATATAATGTATGCCCTAAATTATTCTTGGCAATAATTCCTACTTCCCTATAGCGATCATAAGAAAAGTTCTGAATCGGGATCTTAAAAGCTTGTCATACAAAAGTCATATATGCAAAAAACCTTTTCTGTATATCAATATATGACACATTATTTTTAAATCAAACCACGGGTCCTTCTATTCTACTAATACATTCTAAACTCTTATTTCTGCCTTTTTTTACATAATTTAATATTAACGCAAAAAGAGCATTGTAATAATGCAATATTTAATTATTTTAGATATTAGTTTTTTATTGCGAATGGGCTGTCCACGATATATAATAATAGGAAATGTTTTAATAGAGAGATGAAAATAATGTCAGCTAATTTGGTTCTCAATTTGCCAGAATTTATTCGATCAGTAAAAGTAAATAGTCATAAACAATTTCACATTTTTCTTGGTGCCGGCGCTTCAATAAGCTCAGGCGTCCCTTCGGTAGATCAGTGTATTTGGCGACTCAAGCAAGAAATATTTCTTTCTGAGCATACTGATATTCCTGCAAGTCAGTTAAATCTTAATATAAAATCTAATCGCATTAAAATTCAATCATGGCTTGATTCAATGGGTTATCCTCCACAAGGGTCAGAAGATGAATACAGCTTTTATATAGAAAAATGCTACCCTCTCCATGAGGACCGGAAAAGTTTTTTCTTTAATATAATTCATGGGGCAACTCCAGGATATGGATATAGACTTCTTCCTCTTTTAGCTCAGGATAAATTGTTACAATATGTTTGGACAACAAACTTTGATACGTTAGTTGCAAAAGGTTGTGAAAACTCATCAACCCATGCTGTGGAAATTGGAATTGATTGTCAAGATAGAATATTGAGGTGGTCAGATAGCAGAGAACTAACTTGTGTATATTTACATGGAGATTATCGATACGACAAGCTAAAGAATACGGTAAGCGAATTACGACAAACTGAAAATCAACTTCTTGATAATTTTATTGCCAAAAGCTCAGACTGCTCATTAATTGTCTCTGGATATAGTGGCCGTGACAAATCAATTCGTGATTGCATTATAAAGGCTTATTCCAAGAAGTCCCCTTTTTCTGTATTTTGGTGTGGTTATGGAATAGAAGACTTTAATGATACTGTAAAAGAAATACTTGATAGCATCCGTAATGCTGGAGGAAATGCTTTCTATATTCCAACGAAAGGATTTGATGATTTAATTTGCCGATTAAGTTCTCAATGTCTATCAGAGCCTTTCACATCTCAAGCCAATAAGCTTCTTGCAGACTTTAATGAGAATAAGCCTCGCAATGAAAACTTTACCCTATCGATTGACTCTGCCACTGATATCATAAAAGCCAATGCTGTTCAACTGGAATGCCCACAACAATGTTGGAGTTTTGAGTTAGAAAAATGCCCACAACAAAAGTTATGGGCATTTTGTCGAGAGAAAACAGCTGAAGTGCCTGTCTCTGTAATACCCTTTAAAGGTAAATTTTATGCATTAGGAGATTGGAGCATCGTTAAAAAACAGTTTGAAGAATTTGGAATTGAGAAGCTTCAAACTGAAGCAATTGATTCTAGTGAATTGAAATTTCAAAATGGCAGCATTTCTCACTTGTTCTCATCTGCTATTCTAAAAAGTTTTGCCTATATGCATGGCTTAACGACCGATGCCAAAAGATTATTATGGGAAAATAAAAGATATAAGCCACAAGATCAATGGGGTAATTTACGTACTAATTATCCGTGTTATAAACAACTTGAAGTTGCCATCGAATATCTCAACCAAAAACTATTCATCGTTATGACCCCTACGGTTAGAATAAATGGACATGATGGAAAGGACTTGCCCATTGATATTAGGAAAATTGAGCAGAACAAAGTATTAGGATGGCAACACAATAATGTTTTTAATAATGATTTAGAATACTGGAGAAGAAAGCTATTTGGAAATGGCAAACAATGTACAATTTCACTTCCTGGTGCGCTGGAGCATAAATTCGCAATTTTAAATAAAGCGAAACCACTTTATACACAGCTAGCAGTACCATGCCGTCCACCATTGCCCCAAAAACAAATTCCTTCTTGTGATTTTCATGGAACAGTAATTGAAGAATGTAATTTAGTCTTTAATGGAAACAATGGATTTGAAAGATGTCCACATCCCATTCGTGGTTTAACTCAATATTTACCATATGCATTTCCGCTAACAAGCAGTTTAAATAAAGAGGGGATAAAAATAGGAGTAATAGCCGCAGAAAAAGATATAATACCATTCAATAATTTTCTAATGCGAGCTGAAACAAGAGAATCAGCCCCGTCCAAAGAAGAATACTTACTGGATTTTCCCGGATTTCATAATGCGTTCAAAATACCATTATTAATGCCAGATATCGGATCTTCAGGTTGGGAGATTATCAATGAATCAACAAATCCTAAAGAACTGGCGAATGATATTTGCAGAGCCGCAGATAGATTGAAAATGATAGGAGCAGATGTTGTCATTATATATCTTCCTAAAAGATGGGGTTACCCGATCCGAATTGAAAACGATGTTGAATATTTTGATTTACATGATTTTGTGAAAGCCAGTTGTGCTCAAAAAGGAATTGTGACACAATTTATTGCAGAAAGAACCACTCCAATCACAAATCAGCAATGCAGAATTTGGTGGTGGCTATCTTTAGCAATTTATGCCAAGGCCGGTTATACCCCTTGGATTTTAGATGGCCTTGACAGGCAGACTGCTTATGTTGGTCTTGGCTATTCCATTGATCAAAGACAAAGAAAGGGAGAGCAAATAATTCTGGGGTGTAGCCACATTTATAATGCCCAAGGAGAAGGATTGAGTTTTCGCTTAAATCAACTTGAGGATGCTTGGATTGAGCGTCGAACAGGAAATCCTTTTATGTCTAAAGAAGATGCAAGACGAGTGGGAGAATCAATAATTCAATTATTTTTTGAACAGAGGAATAAAATGCCAGATAGAGTGGTTATTCACAAACGTACTCCTTTTCGCAAAGAAGAAGTTGAGGGATTATGTTGTGCAATGCACAGTGTAAAGAATTTAGAGTTGGTTGAAGTAAGTAGAGAAAATAACTTAAAATTTATATCTTCATCATTTGATTTTAATAAAAATAAGTTTAATAATTATGGATATCCTGTAGAACGTGGAACTCTGTTACTTGTTGAACCACAATTAGCTTACTTTTGGATTCACGGTCGTTCAAGTGCTTTAGGTAGACGGATATATTATCAAGGAAAACGCAGAATACCTGCCCCTGTACGTATTAAACGCCACTATGGTTGCGGTGATTTGCACCAGCTTGCAATTGAAATATTAGGCCTTTCAAAAATGGATTTCAACCGTATGGATTTATATGGACAAATGCCATGTACAATACAAACAGCTAATAAAATTGCTCAAATTGGAGTGCTGTTACAAAGATATAAAAATACAACATTCGATTATAGATTATTTATGTGAATTACATATTTTGAGCATTACCATACAATTATTACTCGGTCCAAAAGCCCTTCTGTATAATTATCTCATTCGGTTCAGAAAGACCACCGTGCAAATGAGCACGGGAAAGTCCCTTATTGAATGTTTTGCAACCAAGAAACTATCCTATGCATCTATAACACAGATAAAAGAGGTTGTCTTTAAAAGCTACTTATCTGGCTTATTGACATCAATTTTATTTCGCGTGGGTGGTCAAAAAACCATTTCTATTTTCAGCTGAATCATCTTCTGTCAAAATATATCTTGAAAAAACAGAAAATTTTTTGTAACCCAGTTTCTTTCTATGGGATAATTGTCACGACTTTTCCGCTTAAACGGGACTTTTCAGCCGCAAATACCATTTGATGAGATTCAAAGGCAACTTCCGGGGTGGAATGCAACTTACTGGTATCCCCGGTTGCAATCGCGGATATGAACGCATGCATTATTCCGGTGTCACCGCCGCCATGGCCGTCATTAATATCAGAGCTGGTTTCAGCCAGATCATAACAGAAAGTCTTTTCAGTAAGGAAATCAAAAACCTCGATTTGCGCGCCATTGCCTGTAAGCCGGCCCCGGGTTCCAAAAATATTTGTCTTCCGTCCCTGGCCGCCGGGAGTAAATGCCGTCATTGTGAAAGAACAGGTCGCCCCATCCTCAAACAGCATGGACACAACTTGATGATCAACTACGTCATTGTCACAATCATACACGCAGCGCCCGTAAGGGCCTTCCTTGAGCGCTTGGATTACAGAAGAAGTCTCCGGTATTTCGGTAATGATATCCACGGGCCAGTCCAGTTTATTTTTTTCCACCCGGTCTCTCAGGTATATTTTGACTGCGGAATAAGGGCATTGTTTTTCCAGCACACAATCCAGGCATCTGGAACCCGCGTTTAAAGGTTTTTCGCTTGCCTTGAAATGTTTCAGATTGCCAAAAGAAGCGACTTTGGCGCAACGACGGGCCATAATATATCTGATCCAGTCGATGTCATGAGATGACTTCGCCAGCAGCATTGGCGATGATTCATGGGAATTCCGCCAATTCCCCCTGACAAATGAATGACATTGGTGCCAATATCCGACTGACTCCAGATGTTGCATTGATACAATATCGCCGATTTTACCGGCCTGAATAATTTCTTTTATTTTTTCAGTATATCTGGTGTAGAGCATCACGTGGCATACCGCCAGGATGATATTATTTTTCCGGGCCGCCAAAAGTATTTCCCGGCACGCATCTTCGGTTGGAGCCATTGGCTTTTCAAGCAGAATATGGTATTTTTTCTCTGCGAATGCAAGCGCCGGATGCAGGTGTTCGCGATCAGGAGTCGCAATTATAACCGCGTCCGCGAATCTGGGCAAATCCGCCAGCTTCCGCCAGTCTTCCGCCGTATGGCATGCCGGGATATTGAATTTTTCAGCCATCGCTTTCCGGTAATGGTGCCTGGGTTCGGCAACCCCGACAATTTTCATACGTTCAGGGAACCTGGCGGCATAATTGGAATAACATATTCCCCGGCAGCCGGCACCGACAATTATTACTTTGATTTGGTTTTCTGTTTTCATGAAGGACAATTTTCAATGGTTAAGATTTTCTGATCATTTCGCCGGAGCCGGTTCTCTTAAAGTTACGGCAAATAAATAAGGGACGGCAACTGTCGACGTGGATGAGAAACTGATGTTCTCGATCGGCACGTCAGGAGACGGGTTGACCCACTCATATTGATATAGACAAGTGTTCTGTCCTTTTACTTTGTCGCCCCTCCAGACATAACGCGCATCAATCAGAAAGGTGTTGTTCAGGACGGTTGAAACCCGGCCTTTAAACGGTAGCCAGTTGCCGCAGTTAATGACATTCCTGATATATACCGGCACCGTTTTGCCGTTACGGTATTTGATAACGTACACTCCGGTTTTCACCCCGTGATACGAGCCGGTGGTCCTGGTATTGCTCATCCGGATAAAGGCGGATCTTTTGTCAACGGGACAATCCTGAGTGTGCAGGAAAATAAGCGAAGCGGCTTTGGCATTGACTGGAATTACAACCGGAATCCGGCTGCCTTTGATGACGTTTGCCGCTGTTGTCTGCTTGACGATCCGGGTCGGAATGAAGCCGATAGTATTTTTACCCTGCGGCAGTCCGGAGATATGGATATTGCCGTTTTTTCCTGAATATGCAGCATTACATTGTGAGCTGATATCCAACGTCACAAGCTTTGTGGAGGCGTGCGGATTGGGTAAGACGCTGTACATAGCCATAACATTGGGTCCGTATTTATAGAGCCAGTCATTCAATGATTCCCCTGAGTCGCTCCAAAAGTTCCAGGCCCGGTCGGCGGTCCGGATCATGCCAGCCGCACCGTAGCCGGAATCAGGGGTGATACTGCCATAGTTTATCACGCCGAGTCCGGTAAACTTTTTCACGCCGCGCAGACTGCCGTTGCCTAATTTTACACAAAGATTGCCGATGAACCATGAGGTGTACCCCAGCTTGGCAAAGTGCTTGACGGTTGCCTGGCTGGTGCCCCAAGTACACATGACGATATCTTTGGGCAGTTTTTTGTCATTCAGATAGTTGTTATATGGTTTTCCGCCGTTGTGATCACGCCAGAGCATATCGGTAAACATCATTATCCTGATCTTGTGTTCGCTGAAAAATCGATGAATTTTCAAGATTGTTTCCAGGTATATGTCGCGTTTTTCCTGCCCATTGTAAGTGGAATAAACCTGGCCGGTAGGCTTGTGCCACCATTCATCGCACCAGATGTGAAAGTATTTTGGTTTGCAGGCCTTTATCAACTCCTTATACATGAGGAATTGATATTTGAAAAAATCCGGATGGGTGGGGTCGGCGTCATAATCGCTGTATCCCGGCATCACGAGGTTTTTGCGTTTTGAGGTGAGCCAGTTTGCGTGCGACGGACCGTTCAGGCCCGGAACCAGGTCGATATAGTTCTCGCGGCAGTATTGTGACATGATACTCAGGTCTTTGATTGTCATAAATGCGCAACGATGTGAAAAGTGGTTTGCTTCGCTGTTTTCGTAGCGAATCGAAGAGGGGGCCTGAAACGAGAAAATGGTCATTTTTGTCCCGATAGCCAGACGGTAGAGGTAGTCATAGACGATACTTAACACTTCAGAGGATGAATCAGCACCGTTAACTCCTGGTTTATACCTTGAATATAGGACATCGAACCATGATGTCCAAATCCGGTTCGGCAGATCCGGCCAATCCGCGATTGTTCGACAGTTAAGGAATTTTTCGTTTCGCAGGAACGCATAGCGTTCGATTTGAGATAGCGTGGTGACCGCGTAAAACAAACCTCGCGGACTGTCGCCCTGCATAATGACGTAATCGGGCGCAATCTCAAGAGAATAACTGCCCTCATACGGGTGTTTTGTTGATATGGCAGTCAGGGCAGTCGCAGTTTTGCCGAGGACAAGACAGTTGGATTGCAGGCTTTTTGTTGCAACTGTTTCAAGTTTGGTCTGAAGGTAGCCGTAAATGTTTTCCCGCAGGGTTTCCGCCGCAGCTTTTCCATTTGCTCCATAAAAGATTTTTTCGTTGCCGCTAAGTTTGAAACGGCCTTTTCGCGGAGTATTTTTTTTGGGGGTGGGAACAAGGACGTCGGTTCCATATGCAAGCGGGGTGCCGAACGCAATATCTTTAGTTTTATAAGCGAGAAGTTTGTCGTTTACCACTGAATTATTGTCGCGGATGACCAGCGCCAGCCGCTGAACACCGCTTTTAGGCTGGTATTCTCTAAATTTAAGGCTCTTGACCGTTTCTACTTTATCCTCTGCTTTGGCGATATATCCGCTGGAATTGCTAAGTTGAGCGCGAACCGAAAAACTCCCCGGCGGGGAGATTGAGACGACTGAGGTAGGCTCACTACGGTCGAAAAGCAACTTTACTTTGGCGTCAACAGCCGCGTCGGCGTCTTTCCGGGGACCGGCCAGATAAGCGATGCCGTAATCCTCCGGCTTTGTTGCTTTGGTTGCATCGGTCCAGAAGCTGTTCTTGCCAAGAGATGGGTTGTAAATATAAATCTGTAATCCGTGAACATTATTCTTCGCCATTTTCTGTGTAAAACTTAAAGGGATCCTCATTTCCACGGACCACTTGTCCGGTTTTACTGAAACTGCGGTTTCCCATTTGTCGAAGAATACGTTACGGGTGCGGTTGTAACCATCTTTTACCTGGTCAAAATAATTATGGTAAGATTGTCGAGTGTTCAGAGCATTTACGATAAATTGGTGATAGCTGCGCGCATCATTGCCTGGTGATATAATGAGTTGCAGGGAATCGTCCGCCCATACCGTTCCGTCAGAGCTTGTTTGTTTTTTCTTAAGGATAGCGGTGTTGATCTTTTGCGAGAAACCGACGTAAAGATTTCTATTGTCATAGCATAGTTTGACTTCTATCGGAGCGTTGATTTTTATATTGAATTTATCAATCTTCACCGCATCCTTCCAGCAAATGTCATTCAATGCTCCGTCCATGACGGGGGCCGTTGGAGTTTTATAGATGTTTGTTGTTTTGACCGGTTCAAGTTTTTTCGTTCCCTTCAATTTGAAACTTACCGGCCCCAGCAGAAAAGCACATTTGCCGCCGGACTTGGTTCTGAAGTATATATTACTCAAGTTCTTGATGATCAACCTTTTTTTGTTGGTGTTATATAGTGATTTAAACTCGACTTTCTGCCATTTTTTGCCTAGCAGCGAATATTGTGTGGTATGGTAGCTGGACTTCCCGGTCTTACTGTCCGCAGCGGAGAACAGCAAGGTGATTTTTTCCGCTGAACCGTCCGGTTTAACCCAAAAAGAGATGTTTTCCCAGTCCACATCGAAATTGCCGACAAGTTTTTTGAAGTTTTTGCCGGGCCGTCCGGAGATAAAAAATTTCTTATTATTTGCCTGCAGGTTGAGCTGAAGCGTATTCTGTCCGTCGGGCGTTTTTTCATTTGCCGCTTTAACGTCATACTGTCCTTTTCGACTTTTCCAGGTGAAATCTTCAATGTGCACGGTGATTTTGTCTTTACCCAGCGCAACAGTCCGGGCTGACGCGTCAGTTTTTCCGAACAACAGCAGGATGGTCGTGCTTAAGATGATACTCCAATATGCCGCGTTTCTGATATCCAGGTTTGTAGGTCTGAAGAATTCCAAACCGTTTGCTTTGTTTTTTATTGTCCTCAAGATTTGATTTGTCATAAAAGCTCCCATGATTAAAAATGTTATTTTGACAGAAGTGCCTTGAACAGAGAAAAGATATATATGGTGTTGTCCCGCCTGGATGTTACACCGCAAATAGTCAAGCGAAGATTCCAATGGATCTATTTTCCATAACTTTCATATTCAGAGCGCATCCTGGTGGTAAGTTGAGATACCGGATTATTAACGAGACGGAGCCTTGAGCTTGCTTCAAAGCATTCAACCATTTTCGGAAACTGGACACTGGTTGCCTTACCATCACCTCTGGTCTCTTTCGCATAATGACATCATATATTAATAGAAATCAGAGCGAGACAAAAGTAACTTAGTAGAATCAGCATGTCCATCGGCTCGTAACAGATTAGTGCTGCCGCTATGGCGGTATTGGACTACGCCGGGAGGATTATGATAATCCTGATAGTTTGTAAAGGTCGTATTGGCGTCGACTATCACATGAATCTTTGATGGTTGTTTCATCTGGATAGGTCTCTGATATTTTATATTATAACCTCCGCTCGACGGTTTTTGCGCGCTACAGATATACCCATTCCATGCATAATTTTTGGTTGCCCTTTTGTCATGAGATGACGGGCACAGTACCAGAGATGTAGTTGCAATATATAAACCGTCTCCATAGTCAAGTTTCTTTATAATGCTATAGGTGTTGGCGCCACTTACGGCGTTTGACGGACGACGTGCGTTTATATATGGTGCTAGTGCCTCAAACTGGTTGAACCCGTCGGCATAGTGATTATATATGTTCAAACTGCTGGGGTAATAGCCGTCATAATCGCCTATATAACTTGCCACTGCCAGCCCCAGTTGCTTCAAGTTGCTGGTGCAAGTTATTGCATGAGCCCGATCTCTGGCTTTGTTTAATGCCGGCAGTAACATGCTGGCGAGAATTGCAATTATTGCGATAACAACTAAAAGTTCAATCAATGTAAAACCTTTAAGACAATAACCTGGTTTTAAAAATCTATTCTGTTTTAAGGTTTTCTTCTTCATAAACTCTCCTTTTCTGTTGTTAATTACAGCTTGTTTAGTTATTAAAGCAATGGTGCCTGGCCGGTACTTTCTCGTTCTATAATATGAATCTTCTGCATATAAAACTGTTTAGCCTGGATTACTATTTCTTCCGCGGAACATTTTTTTTCCAGAAAATCTATCAGTATTTTGCCGCCTATCCTGCCATACATGAACGGATCACTTGAGAAAGAGCTGACCGCCGGAAATAAAAATTCATTCATTACAGTTTCATTCTGACATAACACACTCACCTGTTTGGGACATAAATTTGGATCGGCCGAATTCAGCGCGCGCAAAAAACCATAGCAAAATTGATCGCAGCCAATCAAGGCGGTAAATCGCTCCGCCGGATTTTGTTCGAGCCATGCAATTCCGAGATTCATGCCTTGGTGGAATGTACATGAAGCATCAAGCAGTTTATTGGTAAATTCAACACCTTCAGGCATATGAGGTATTATTTCGTCCCATAGCGAAGATAAACAGATCCTGCGATGTCCAAGGTTGTAAAAAAAGTCTATTCCCTGTAAAATATTGACGTTGTTGTTGAAACTCAGCAAAAATTGATTATCACGCAATTGCATGCTACTTTCAGCGTTAACCTGCTTCGGTTCGTAACAGATAACGGCAGGTATGCCTATATCTTTAATGGTACTTATTACTTCAGGCATGATCGGGCCCGAGACAAGTAACCCGTCGACAGTCCTGGGTTTTAATTTATCCGGGAAGACAAATTGACCTATGTTATTTAAATCGCAAGCGCTGACTGTTACGAGGTAGCCTCTTTCAGCAGCAGCAACTTCCATTCCGGCAAGTTGCTGGGCAAAAAAAGCGTTTCCCAGTCCCAGGGTTGCCATTTCAGCGACGAGAAAACCAATGTATCCGGTTCGTCCCGACACCAGAGCCCGGCCCCGGCTGTCAGGGGTATAATCAAATTTCTTGGCCAGTTCAAAGATTTTCTTCCGTTTTTCCTGTCCGCATTTGATTTTTGAACTATTATTCAACACCCCGGAAACTGCGGCTGCTGAAACATCCGCCATTCGGGCAATATCTTTTAATGTTATTTTTTTTCTACTTGTCAACATACGTTTGCCATTATTTAATTAAACGTTTAATTTAAAATACTGTTTACATGTTTAAAAGTCAAGAGTAAATTGAAAATTTTTCTAATTTATAACAAACAATTGTAATCGGTTAGGAACCAAGTAAAGCTTGTGCCGGCCTCAAAATGAGGCGTAGCCTTGGGTGTCCGGCGTGTCGATGGTCAAGGGAGCAGTCATTCCGTTTAATTATTTTTCCGAACAAAATCGTGCATTAAGCATTTTCACGTAGTATTCTAGAAGATGATTCGTACGAAATAGGAGATTTCGCCGAATAGTCGACAGTTACCAGTTACCAGTTTACAGTTTTTGAAAACCAAAAACAGGAATTCCCCCGGAATAGTCGGAATTTTCCTGAAAAAGTATAAGATTTGGACGTAAGAAGTCCTGCATTTGAAAAAATGCGTGTTGTTTGATAATTTTCACTTTTCGAGGACGAAGCTTATGCCGCTTCGGCGAGGGTTTTCCAGCGCCTGATTTGTTCAGGTTGTTTGAGAACCAGCGTTGCAGCAACTGCATTCAGACTCAGAGCCAGATGGGCTAAGGTCATTTGGTTTCGGACCGACCATTGCAGGTTGACATTTCCTCAATCTCGCGGGGGCCGAGCCGTGAAAAATAACGTTCGATTTCAGTTCTTAGCTTATAGGTATCCTTGTAGCGTTTGGATTCTCTCGGAACTCGGCTTCTATGGTCGTCGGTGATATCGATATAAGCCGTGCAGCCATAACATTTGCCTTCGCAAAATCGTTTGTGATTGATAGGACATTGTTCAGGAAGATTGCTTTTTTCTTTTTTGCTTCCGGCCTTTATCGGACAGCGAAATCTTTTCCTGGTGCGATGAGGTTCCCGGCAAATTCCGGTGAATTTCATTTCTAATCCGGCCTGGCAAAGCGGTAAACCATGCGGTCCAATGGTTTTATCCGGTTGTTTATTACGGTTATTCAGCGGGATAAAAGGTTCAGCCTTGATTTGTTCTACTATGCACCTGTAAAGTTTGCGATCATCATAACCGCTGTCGCCGAGAAAGATACGGCCTTTTTTCTGACCGTATACTCGAATGAGTTTTTTTAACAGTGTCTTGGCTACTTTCTCGTCGGTGCGGTTGTTCGGCAACGTGGTTTCAATCAGCGGAATACCTTCTCTGCTCAGCAACACATGAGTACGATACCCCCAGAACCAGGAAAACTCTTTTTTCCTGCCGTCAAAAGGTTGTTTTAAGTATGAATAGAAACAAAATGTAGCCATGGGGTTGCGTTTGATTTTGGCGGTTTTGAGCAGTTTTCGATTCGGATTTTTCGGGTTGTTGTGTTTAGTATTGGCCTTGATCGGCTTGGAATCGGCAATGATTATGTCAAGCGTTGCGTTGTCGCTTTCGACCAATAGCTTGCCCGACTGATGAAACAGCTTCTCAAACTCAGAGTTGTTGCTGGCGGAAAGAAAACGGGAAAACCTTGAAGCATCCGGAATCCGCCCCGGCTCGAACCCGCACATTTGAGCGATGACTGGACGGCTTTCCAAGTCGCGAACCAAATCAGAGATGTATTTGATGTTTTCGAATTGTTTGTAAAGCAGAGCTTTAATATAAGAGGAGCGACGGTTGCCTTTGCGACCAAACGCCGGATAGTCGGGTTGATCATAGATTATATCGAACGCACGGAATCGCGCATCGTACTTTTTGTAAAACGAGCATGACTCAACGAATGCGAAGTAATCGAAGAAAAGTGAAAATTGCATAATTTTAAATCCTCATAACAGGTTGTAGTTTGTTTAAAGGTAAGCACTTATATAACACTGCCGCCTGGATGATTTTTCAAGAAGAATCGATTTTCAAGTCGTTAAAAATAAAGAAGTTAAGTTATTTCGCAAAACACATATTCTAGAAGAAGAAAGGAGTGCGAAAAATAGGAGTCAGCACGAAGTTGCTTCATAACCATTTTCCGCACCCATACAATTATATTCAGACCAATATAGAAACCGAAACGACAATCGAGACGGATCATCGCAATCCGGTCCCGCGGTTAGTATGGTTCGCCGCAAAAATGTAACAATAATTAGTGGGATGCAATGACATCGCCCTGCGTAGGAGAGTATATCCTAAAATTTGCGGTATATGGTCCCTTTAAAAAAAGGAAAAGCCCAACATTATCACTATCAGGTATTTCGACTAAAATCGGTAACTTTCAAACTTTGGGAAAAGTCCTAGAGGGAGAGTGCATATTGGCATAAACAAAGGAACCCTGCTTGGCATGGCTCACAGATATGCCGATGCGCTTGAACTGCTGTATCACCAGATCATTACTGAAATGCGCAAATCTTTATTTCTGCATGCGGATGAAACTGGATGGACCATGGATGGTAAAAAAGCATATGCGTAGTTATTTGCAAATGATTTTTTTCGAGTATTCGCGCTCCGTGAAACACGCAGTTTGATTGTTCCCCAGGAGATACTCGGAGAATGGGAAGCCAGGCTTATTTTGATTGTAGACCGTTATTGCGGTTATTCCCCGTTTAAAATGAAACGACGGTTCTGCTATGCCCATTTGCTGAGAGATGTTGAAACACTAAAACTCGAATTCTCCGATGATAAACAAGTCTGTGCTTTTTGTGATGACTTGATGAATCAGCTGACAGAAGCAATGAAGCTTAAAAGCAAACCGCTTAGCCGCAAAAAATATATCTCTGAAGCCAAAAGATCAAAAAAGAGATTATGAGAATTTGTAAAAAGACGCCAATAATCCCGGAGTCCATGGGATTCAAAATATATTTAGAGAAAATGAGGATAAACTGTTCCTCTGGGTTGAAATCCCGGATATTCCATTCGAAAACAACTTCTGGGAACGCAATCATCGGCCTGTAGTATAATATTACGAAAAATAAGTTTTGGCTGTAAGCCAATTTTGGCTGCGGCAAGACAAAACTCTTAAATGCTTCTATGCGTCGCTCGTTGGAGTATTCATCAAAGTAGAGAGCAAGGATGTCGCCATCAGTGTTCCGCCGCAAAATACATCAAAGAGAAAAATATGCCAGGCCAGAGCCAATGGCATGAGTTTTTGTCCACTAATTCCAAAGTCGTCTTGACAAAGGAAAAACGGTATATTATCTTTTTTACTATTGCTCCGAAACTTAATTACTTGTAATTTTAGCTTGCATATCGAACCGATTCCTTCTGAAAGAAGCCCGCAATATGTTGAGGGCGTTTTTGGATGCCCCGCATATGGGCTTTAGCATGTTGTTCCAATTCTCCTTTTTGCCTTGATTCTGGCTTTTTACTCAGGCTACTCTTCAAGTCGCTGTTGAGCAACTCGTCCGGATTTAAGTCCGGGCTGTAACTCGGAAGATAATAGACGTCAACAAAAGCTTTTTTATCCTCAAGCCATTCTTTTAAAACCTTACTGTGGTGTACCCGTAAATTGTCCAATATTAGAAAAATCTTCTTGTCTGAACCTTGTATAAGACGTTTTATAAACTTAATCAGTAACTGAGATGTCATAGTTTGTATATAGAACATAAAACGTATTTGTCCTCTATTGGTAACACTGCTTATCATATTAATTTTTTCCGGTGTTCCTTTTACTCGTTGTACAGGCGTTTTTCCTTTTGGCGCATAGCTGCGTCCATTAACATTATCGCTTCGCAACCCGGTTTCATCGCCCCAATGTATTTCCGCATTTTCACGTTTAGCCTTGGCTGCTATCGCCGGGTATTCTTCTTTCAACCACGCACGAACTCGTTCATCATTGCGTTCATAAGCTCGACGAACCGGCTTTTGAGGAGTGAAGCCCCAGCTTTTCAAATATTTGCCAATTCCCTGCAATGTCATACTCACAGAGAACTTCTGTTCAATAAGCTGTAGTACCGCCTGACGGGTCCATAAGGCAAAAGGTAACTTGAGCTGATCGGGACATTTATCTATCAAACAACGTTGTATTTCTGCTTCCTCATGAGGGTAAAGTTTTCTTCCGCTGCCTTTCGGTCGACCATTGGCTTTAACTTTCAATGCGGCTTGACCTCCTTCTTTCCAAGCCTTAATCCACTGTCCGACCGTATAAGCTGTCACCCTGACAATTGCGGCAATTTCATAGCGCTTCATGTCTTTTTTAAAAATCATGATTGCTTACTTACGGCGTTCGAGCAACGCCTCCGGTGTTATTTTCCTGGCATCTTGAATTTCCATGACGGTAATATAATCCCGGCTTGATAAAATTAAAAGTATTTTTGTTTCACATCAATATTTTAACACAAACACTGATGCAATTATTAGGAAAGCCCAAATTAAGGTGTTAAAAAATCATACGACTGTCAATTTATCCATTGAAGACTTCATTCCGACGCTTTTGCGATTGGACATCCTCTCTGCTACGCCAAGGATAAGAAAAATATCGAATATCTGAACCTCGGATAAATTCTCACAGTATTTAATGATGAAATCTTTGACACATCAGAACAATACCGGTTTGGGATATAGACATTCTATTTCCCTGTTCGTTTCCTCGTCTCTGTCAATGTAGAGGAGCATTTCATAAAACTGCTTCTATGCCAAAGATATGTAGTAGTTACGATCTGTAGACATATATATGAGTTTTGAACAACATATCGATTGAGTTATGCTGTATAATTAAACCCTGTCTGCAAAATTGGAATTTTTGAATGTTGCGATGAACCCTCAAAATTTGACTCGAAAAATTTCTGTTCAGAAGTATAAAAAATTCGGAACTACCGATTTTGGGTTGTTTTTGGGTGAATCCGTGCACAATTCATCCTACCTGGCTTCTTTCGCCAAGTCTTTTTGTGCCTCTTTACCATAATTTATGAGTAAACTGCACCTCCGGCAGTTCTCCCAACTGATGATATAAGCATGTTTTCGCTATTTTAATGGTTCTGAACCCAAAAGATTTTCTAACAGTCAGATTTATTTTGCGGTTCATCACCTCGACAATTTCACTGTTACACTACTTTTTTGTCTGGAAATAATTCAGTATAGACTTCCGGTGGCAGCATTTTCGCCAGATTTTTCATCGGTTCAATCCGGCAGTGAGTAGCGGAGTGACACCATTTATCAAGAAAACGCCCCGCTCACCCCGGAGGCCAATATGTCCAAAATTTTTGGAACTGTTCCCCAGCCAGATAAACTTTTACCGTCTGTAGGTTAATTTTAAGCAGTTCCTACAATTTGAAACTTTGCTTTTCTGTCAGGTTTTCTTTCCGGCTGAGACAACCCCAGCGGGGTTTCGACAATCCCGGAGCTTGCTTTTCCACTTGCATCGTCGTTTGTGTTTTTTCCTCGCTAACCTGCTGCCATGTCAATGTCCTCCTGTTTTTATCTACGGGTAAGTATTCTCAAATGTTCGTCGAATGCGGCGTTAGACATCGGGGGAGCGTTTGTGTAAAGGCCAAACCATGGCTTGAGCATCTCCATCGTCCAGATGACCGTTTTGCCTTCTGGCATGCCCAGTGAGCACACTTCATTGGTAAAACGGTTCATGCGATAAAGAAACTCTTTTGCGTTTTCTGCGTTGAGTTTGTCCATACCGATGGATATTGTTGCCCAGATAATGCAATTCAGAGTGCCGTCGTCGGCCTCCTGCTTCTTTTTCCAGTTGGGAACTTCAGTAACTGACCAGTGCAGCGCCATTTTTTACCTCACGAAACGTTTGCCGGTCCCATGAAGCCGCAACTGTTCTAGGTCGATAGAGTTGAATATTGAATAGGGATATCCGGTAACGCAACCACTTACCAAGGCTGGGCATAGCATATTTGCGAATCTGGTTATGTATCTCCTCATCCTAAATTCCTTTTTTCAATTTTTCATTCAATCACCCCGAATAAAAAAGGGGCGCACTCCGCTGTAGCTTTAGCAGGTACGCCAATACCTCCAGGTACATACAGACAGAATACGCCCAAAATATGAGCGTAATGTCCGATTTCTTGTACCTGATAGTAAATTTGGCGTTTTGCTAAAGCACAGACATCGTCATTACGATAATAATTGCAATTGTAGTTGCGCCGAATAAAATCCAGCGACTCAAATAATCTTGAAGTTTTCCTCCTCCATATTTGATTAACAATGTCCTCCGAAATGAAGACTAAAATTATAATAACACCCAACAAATAAAATAGCAAGTTAGTTTTTCAAAAGAAAAGCTTTTGGGGCCGAGAAAATGAAAGTATCCCTATAGACACTGAAATGAAATCTTGAACAAAAAGAGGAAAGATATTATTCATATACAACTTATATTTGAGCCTGTCTGCAAAATCGGATTTTTGGATTATCGGAATGTTTCCAAGAAGCTCAAATGCCTTCCATAACTCATAACCATCAACATAGTTTTTGACTGCACTGATCAGATATGAATCGACTCCCGGTTTAGCCGCATGGTAAACGACATTTGATGAAGTTCACCGATAAATCATCTATTTGGGAAATCCTCCCAGAAAAGATATCCGATGCCAATCACTAACTGATTATGCATTAATTATACTTTCCTCTGAGTTTTTTCAGATGACAAATTATTCATCTCACTTTTATTTTCAACGTGACGATCTGCCATGGGGAAGCTTTAACATCCAGTTCAGTTACGTTTTCCGCCAAAACACATTCTTCTTTCTCATTCAAGCCACACCGGGATATTTCACGAACAGGAGTCGACAGTCCTACTGTGCCTTGAGTTTCCTTTCCCGTCAAATTAACCAGCCGCAAAATCATGTCTCCATTTCCATCATCCGCATGACACGGCTTAAATGCAGCAAAAGACAGCTCTCCGGAGAGTTCAAGGATACTTTGGTTATGTTTGCCGGTTATACGTTCAGTTTTAATCAAATAACTCGGAATATTCATGCGCAATTGCAGCCATTGGCGATACAAACCGGCATAACCGGTTCTTCCATCAAACAGGGAATAGGCATATTCATATTTCAGTTGCCCCGGCAATTGTCCGTCGTTTTCGCCATTGGTGGCAACTGTGCGCTGGAATGCCCTCAGTAAAGTCACGAACAAATCTCCCGAATCATATTTGCTGCCGGAAATCTCATGTAATCCATATTGGGATAGAAAAGCAATTCCTCCCTGAGCATCACGTTTGCCGGTAATTCCATTGAAGTTTTTTTCCATGGGCTCAGCTTCCGCATAGTTTTCGGAAGAGCAACCACTTTCCCGTCCCGGACTGCGTTCCAGACAAACGAAGCTTTGCCCTGTGAAATATTTACCCGTAATCCCGGTCGGCACCACCAGACGCAACCGATAGTCTTTGATCCTGTTATCGAGTATGGTCTTGACTTTTACCAGGCTACTACCGGTTTCGAGACTAACTGAAGTAATGATTTTCAGTTCGTCGATATTTTCAGATGGAACTATTCCAGCATATGCACCATCAACCGTCCCGTTAAAATCAAGTTCCCGCGGTAGGTGACAACAACGTGTAATCTCGAATGAGGTACGCAACGGGCTGTCTTCAATGACGGCCACGGAACATGAATCCGTTACTCCAATCACCGCCTTATTGCCGACCGGGGCCACATGACCCCAACCGTCACCGATCTCACGATCAATAATAAAATCATTCAAGCCTTGATAAACGCGTCTGGATATTTTGTCGGTCAGATCAAAAGTACCGTCGAGATTGATCCGCAGTTTGACCAGACTGTTTTCCGCCTGACGAAGACCGGTCAGCAGGGACGAGAAACAACGCACCGGAGTCTCAGACGGGCGAATAGACAAGCTGATCCAACTTGATGGGCGTAGTCGCGGTTTTACGGTGATGGTATAGATATCGTATTTACGCGCGTCATGGCGGTAAAAACGCCGGACCTGATTGCGTTTGATATCCATTATCCCGTAAACCAGTTCATCTCCGTTTTCGTCGTAAAGCCGAAATGCGTTGATCTTTTCAGTCCCGAACGGTTCCTGCCAAGTTGCCGGATAACCGATAGGGAAGGCTATTTCCACGCTTAATACGTTATGACAAGGATACGGCAGAGGATTGAACATCCGGAGCGTATAGGTTCCATCATCTGAACGTTCCAAACCGGACAAATCATCGGAGACGTAGCGTTTGGCTTCGGTAAAAATCGCTTTGCCGGTGATCTCACGACGGTCCTGAAGTACCAGATCTTCGACAAGCATATCGCCGATCTGTGCAACTTCGTCAAAACGGGTGAGCATCACCCGGTGCACGGCGTCAATGGAACAACCGCAGATCGAGTCATGGGCCTGATTCTTCAGCAGCGTTTTCCAGGCGAACTTCAGCAAATGATAGTTATTCCCACTCCCGGACATTGATTGATAAGCCGCCGTTGGTTCCCAGTTGAGTTCCAGCGCATTTTGCAGTCGATCATTGGCCGCTTTCAAATCGTAGCGGGACGACAAAGTATAAGGGATCTGCCAATTATTGGATTTACTCAAATCGTCGCAAGTATGAATTTGTTCGCCACAAATGATGGGCAAAGATTCGGTTTCGTTAAATTCCGGCAGGTTACGGTAATCGGTATGGACAACCTCCGCTTCAGGATAAGCCTCTTTGATCCAGCGCAAAAAATCCGGGGCTTGACTATGAACATGGGCATGATCAAGCCCATCGGAAAGAATAAAGGTTTCACCAAAATATTCCCGCGTGCTTTCCACGTACCTTTTGAAATTCGTCTTGAAATTCTCCGAGTCATGCGGAAGATCCCACCAACTGGAACAATGCAGGGAGAATGCGGCATAGCCGTCTCTTGGACTAAGTTTAATCAGATTGCAGACCGAACCGTCCAAGGCCTGCCATCGCAGAAATGGCGGAAGTTTCCGGTCGAAACCGCGCCATGCGACCGCGGTTGAAATATCAAAACCTCTGAGCAACTGCGGCATCTGGGCGATATGACCAAACATGTCGCAGAGGTAGCCAACCGGCCAGGCGTTTGCGCCGAACTCCTCCGCCAGTTCGTGTCCCACCAACAAATTGCGGATCAGTGCTTCGCCTGAAACCAGAAATTCATCGGGCATGACATACCACGGACCGACATTCAAACGACCAGCAGCAATTTGCCGTTTCAATTTATCGCGCCAGTCTGGTCTAATCTCTACAATGTCATCCAGAACAATGGTTTGACCGTCAAAAGTGAATTTTTCGAATTCTGGATTATTCTCAAGTACATGCAACAATCCTTCCGTGGTGTCCAACAGATATTTGCGATAGTGCTGGAACGGCTGATACCATTCACGGTCCCAGTGTGTCGAATTAAAATAATAGAATTTCATTCACGTACTCCTTTAACAAGAGAAGTTTTTTACTTAAAAAACATGCTTATTTTCAGCTGTTATAAAAGTATCAAACATGTTATCCAGTGTCAATCACAAGCAAAAAGATCCAGTTTTTTATCTAATTGACGAAATGAAGCGCCAGTGCAGTTAAATACTTCTGCTGAAATAGCTTCCGGCCGTTCCGCCACGCGTTCCAGTTTGCGCCTGCTAAGTTCCATCGGCTCGTTCTCTCCCGAGGAAAACGGCTTCAGGTGCACGGTAAAGACAAATTCATGCGGACGTAATTCATACGGCTCTTCCGGTGGCGGTCCACAACTGTTACTACCCAGTCCGCGCATCGCGTAATCAATATTCAAAGTCACTTCATGCGCATTTTCCAGGTCGCCGCGATGAGCCGCCTGTGTCAGATTCTCCAGGGAGTAATTATGGGCGCTGAAAATCAGCGAAGGCTCGCCGACCGCAAGCAGGCCGGGGCCGTCAGCCCGGTTAAGCGCGACCCAGCGAACATCCACCCGGGTACCGTTTTCCTGCGGTCTGACGTAGTCGGTAAACAGTTCAGGAACAGTTTTCCCGTATACTCCAATACGCCCGGCTGCTTTGCTGTCCGGATAACATTCATTTGGGCCACGACCATACCACGCCGCCTGCTGAAATTCCTCCGGCAGCAACATTTGCAAGCCGATCCTCGGCAGCATCTCCGGCATTTGGGATCCGTACGGTATACCGTGAAGATCAATGCACACTTCTCCGGTTCCGTAAATGGAATAAATGTATTCACAGTCAAAACCGTAGTCAAAACTTTCCGGGGAGCAGCGACCCTTTATTCGAATGACCAGGACATTATCCGCTGGTTCCTCACAACTGAATTCTCGCGGGATGAACCCCATGGTCCATAAAATTCTTTTTTGCCAAATTTCACCCTGTCCGAGTTTGCGCCTGGTGCTTCTTTCATTGTCAATCGGGGCGCGCCACAAGTTCAAGACCGGACCATGTTTCAATAACGTCTGCCCACGATATTCCCATGAACTCATTTTGCCGCGCTCTATGTCGAAAACGATTGAACTATCTGCGCATTCGACGATGACTTCATTATCATTTTTTTGCCATGAAAGCTTTGGCAACTCTGACACTGGAATAATATCCAATGGAGCTGAAGCTACTGGAAGTTTGAACTGCTCCCAGGCAAGTATTAACGGTTCGTCGCGCCACGGAAACGGCGTTTTCTGAATAAAATCCAGTTCAATGCGATATGTGTACCCGGGAAGCGCTGAGGGGACATTATATTCCAGTTTTATCTCCTTGGCGCTTTTCGCCGGAACGTCAGTCAGTTCAACTGAGCCGGTTTGCAACGTTTCACCATCGGCTGTAACGGTCCAGTTCAGCAGAAAGTCATCCAGTGAAATATGGTCGTGACGGTTTACAACTCTGATCGTTCCAACTTGCAGATCAATTGGCTCTGCAATGATCGGCTGCATGATTTTCTTGAATTCAAACAACGCCGGCTGTGGGGTGCGGTCGGGAAAGACGATCCCGTCAATACAGAAACACTCATCAGAAAGCGGTTCACCGAAATCACCTCCGTAAGCGTAGAAATCATTGCCGTCACGCTTAACTTTTATGGCATGATCGATCCACTGCCAGACAAACCCCCCATACATCTGTTTACTGTTCCAAAAGACCTCCCAATATTCTTGCATCCCGCCAGGACCGTTACCCATTGCATGCCCGTATTCAGTTGCAACCACAGGACGCCCCATGGCATTCGATTCCAATATCTCGATAACCCGTTCCAGTTTGCAGTAGCCGCTAAGACTGAAATCGGTTAACTGATCTTTTACATCTTCCGGATGGTCCTGCGGATAGTGGACCGGTCGGGTTGAATCCTGTTGCTTTATCCATTCGAAGCAGTATTCGATATTAGGCAGATTCGGGACCAGGCCACACTCGTTACCCAGCGACCAAATAATTATACAGGCATGGTTGCGGTCGCGATAGTACATCCGCGAGACCCGATCAAGATAGGCATCCCGCCACGCCGGATTACGAGATAAATCTCCCTGGTCACCGCTTTGCTGAGCCCCATGGGTTTCCAGGTCGGCTTCATCCATCACGAAAAAACCGTATTGACTGCATAACTCCACAAAACGCGGGTCCGGCGTATAGTGACTGAAACGAATCGCGTTGAAATTGTTTTCCTTCATCATCCGCAAATCTCTGTGCATCAGCTCCAGCGTTTGGGTACGGCCCAGCTCAGGATCCCATTCGTGCCGGTTGACGCCGCGCAACATGATCGGCTTGCCGTTGACTAGCAAACTCTGGTTGTCCCACTCTACCTTGCGCAATCCCCATGACTGGCGCACTGATTCTACAACCTCACCCGAAGCGTCAAGCAGGTTGACCATCAGCGTGTAAAGACAGGGAGATTCGGCCGACCAGAGTGTCGGCTCAGGAACAGCGAATGAAAAAGTCACATCCTGTTTTTTTTCCATATCCAGGGTTATTTCTCGGCTGACTTCAACCACTTCATTCCGTTCAGCGTCAAGCAGACGCAACTGCACATCAAAAACTCCATTGACGGCCTGATTGTTGTATAATGAAACCAGCACATCCATTGCGGCCTGTGTAAAGTCATCGGAAAACGATGATTCGAGCCGGTAATCCCATATGGAAATATTCGGTTGTGACATCAGATAGACATCCCGGAAAATGCCACTGACGAACCACATGTCCTGCCCCTCTATATAGCTGCCGTCGGACCAGCGGTAGACGCGAATACTGAGATTGTTATCTCCGACTTTAAGCAGGTCACTGACATCGAATTCCGAGACACTCCGACTGCCCTTGGAAAAACCGGCAAACGTTCCATTGATCCATACTTCAAAGGCGGAGTCAACGCCGTCAAAGTGAAGAATATTCCGGCGGCCATGCCAGTTTTCCGGTACGGAAAAGCTGCGTCTGTAAAGTCCGGTCGGATTATCCGGCGGAACATACGGCGGATCATACGGAATCGCGTAATAGATATTGGTATAGCGCGGCACACCGTAACCAAGACATTGCCAGCAGGAAGGCACCGGAATCTCGTCCCAGTCATCGCAACGATACTCATCGCAATAAAAATCAGCCGGAGTGGCACGTGGACTCTCTCCCCAGTAAAATTTCCAGGTTCCGTTCAGAAGCTGGAAGAACTCTGATTCATCACGCTTATCACTTAATGCTTCGACTTCATCTTTATATGGAATAAACCAGCCGCGCTCCGGTAGCCGGTTTATATGCAGACATGTTTGATTTTCCCAGTTATTGTTTGTTATATAATTTTTCATTTTTTTATTTTTCCGGCATCAATTGACACTACTCCAAGTAGTTTATTGTCAGAACTGCACAAAAAGGTTGATAAACGAATCTCAAGGTTTTGAAAAAACTTTACATTGGGGCTTTTTTTTTCCGGTTGCTTTACGACTTTCAGGTTCATTACATAACTAAAGTTATGCGTCTTTCCGTTAATGTCGCATATCATTTCTGGATCATTGACTTATCTTGTCAAATTCATTTTTATACAGTTCTTCTGCTTACAATAAAATATTTTGTTGTCGGAAGGTATTACATTTGTTTATATCTACTCTCCAAAACAAGCGATAAGCGTCAAAAATTATACGGATAAAACCGGACAATCACTTATCCTGGAAAAGTTTGATTACAATAGGGTGGTTTTTCAAAATCAAATTATTAAATAATAAATCATTTCCATCAACTTGCATAGTCAAATCATAACTGAGTCCGGATATGAGGTCAATAGCCACTGGCTTCCCTGAAAATTCACTTAATCCTTTCACTCTTATCACACAACTTCGATTATTAAACTCCGTATTATACGGCTGAACAGACCAGACCGCCAATATTTTTTCATTATCAAGGTTGGCATTCTCAAAGATAAAAGCTTTAATTGAGTTATCAGCAACAATATTTATGCGTGACCATTTCATAAATAAGCGCATACAACTTTTATGCAAAGGGGCTTTTTCAACAATTGCCGTAATATCGGATGCATACTTATAGCCATTAAACAGGGAATTCAAGCGCTGTATTGCATAGTAAGACAATTTCGGACTAAAGTCAGCACGTAAAAGCCCGAAATTCGCTTCAAAAGCAAATTGGTTTAATTGATAATCATCAATAAAATCATACTGACATGATACTTCAATTGGAAGAGTAAAGCTTTCCAGCAAACGACGAATGAGGTATACGGCCTGGGCCTTTTCGCTGAATCCGGCGGCATTTTTAGTATAATTTTTATTATCAAACCAAAAAGTGGAGTAGCCAAATTCCGTCATCCACAATGAGCGCATTGTTCCAGTTTTCTTGAAATGTTTCATATAAGATTTTATTAACCCGGCAAAAGTACAGTTTTTATCTCCAATCACTATGCCGTCGCGTTTAACAAAACTATGTCCATATGGAATTTTTTCCGGGGGTATGGCATAGGAATATGGATGATCAACAACACCATTCAGATTTTTTGAAACGCCAAGATTCAAGTAATGAAAATTAGTTGGAGAACATGCTCCAAGACCAATAATTACGGCGTTAGGACGAAGGGCTCTAAAATGATCGGCAAGGGCGTTAGTATACTTGAGATGCATCTTGACCCATTTACTGACAGTTCCCCCTTTTTCCCAGCCATTCCATGATCCGGGATATTTTTTTCTCCAATTTGCATTATGGGGTTCGTTGCCAAGTTCGAACACGTTGACCAGCCCAAGTGTATCTCTTTCTATTGCTTCGGCAATAGCCTTACATTCGTCTATGGACATATTCGCATTAAAGTAAACGATCAGGATGATATTAAGTTTTTTACTGACAGCATATTTCATCCACTCCAGGTCTTTGCGGCTAACTTGATATCGGCCGTTTTCATCTTTTACAACCCTGCATCCGTCTCGAATCCACTTAATGCCACACGCCGAAATTGAATTGATAATTTTCTTATAGTCCCGCCATCTGCTGAAAGCTTTAATGGGAACTGCAGCAAAACTGAAGTGCGTATTAGTTCCGACAGAAGAAGATTTTATATTGATACTGGATATCGGGCCACCAAGATTATTTTTTTTAGAATTACAGCCCAGTAATGGAAGTACAATTGATGTCTGAGTCTTGTCTTTAGCTTGAATCTGCATCAAAATCCGATACTTATTCAAAGTACTGGAGTTATTATCCAGCGGCGGATTGTAGTATAGTTCATACTTCTGCCTCTTGTCCGATAACCGGCAACGAGAAACCGGATTACGTGCCGCTTGGGGAAATGTCAAACTGAGAACAGCGTTTTTAGCCAACTTGTTTGCAGCAGTTATTTTGAGAATTGATCCTATCCAGGTAGTATGAATATCCCAGCCGCATGCCGTCGTTGCAGCATCTTTCCCTGAAAAATCTGTATTGTTTTTCCCGTTGACATCAACCTCACTCCTTATAATCTCCAAACTTCCGGTTGCCGGCTGGCTCTTGGTTCTACTGACAAGAATTACAAAGGATTTAAATAAAAATTGCGGCTCCTTGAATCTTTTATCATAAACTATATTACAAATGATTGTTTCTGCCTTACCTCTTTTTAAAACTATAGACTTTCCACAAAAGACATTCCCGCTGGAATCCTCAACTTTCGCTGTTACAATACAATCAGCATCAGATTTCAGGGTAGTCATAAAAGAATTAATATTGCCGGCAAATTTTGGCGACAAATTAATTGTCGCGTTATCCCCGGCTCCTGGCAGAACATAACGGACAGTGACCTTGCCGCCCTCCATTGGCATAACTGAAGCTCCCGCTCCGGAAGAACCGGCATGACAATTTTTCCATGTCAAAATGTGATTTTTATTATCAAACACAATGTTTTTTGAATAAACTGCAGGGGAAAAAATACTTGTTAAAACCAGTACTATTATGGATATCCTTTTTTTATACATTTATCATCCGGCTCCAATGTTTAAATTTGATTATATAATATGTTGATTATGATTAACGGATAAATTATGGCGTCCATAGCTGATCGCAATTCTTTCCAAACTGAGCTTTAACCTGTGTTGATGAATTTCTAAGTTCTGTCCTTTTCAGACCTGCGGCATGTCCATCAACAAAACCACAGTTGGCAAGCCCGTTATGCGTAGCCATAACTCCGGCGTTTTCTCTATATCTACTGGGAGAAAACTGGTAGCTGGGATTCAAAGTGTCCAAGTCAACCGAATCAGCAAACAAAATAAATTTTGATGCCTGGGGAAAGCGAAATAGCCGGTAAAATACAAAAGACGGACTTTGGGCAATCATAAAATTATAGTCTTTAGCTTTATAATCGTCATCATAGTAACCATTATACATTCCGTAAACTTTCCACCTTGAAACAGGTTTGGGATAAATCATCGAAGGACAAACAAACACGTCATTGTTCTGAATGTATGTAGTATGCTTATAATATGCTCCACCATGCAGAACTTCCTGCCACACTGCGGTTGCGTTGGGATAAGCCGCATACCATATATATGCATCATTATCGTCCCCATATAATATTTCGGCTTGCATTATTTGTGACAAATTGTTAATGCATTTTATCTGCTTTGCCTTATCCCGCGCTTTATTTAATGCCGGAAGCAGCATTGACGCGAGGATTGCGATGATTGCGATCACTACAAGCAATTCGATAAGTGTAAAAACGTTCCTCAAAATTTTCATTTGTTTATTACTCCTTTTCGTGTTTTGTTAGGGCATTGCAAATGTATAACTATTATAATATGAATAATTTATTTTTGCAATATACCATTGTTAATATATATATGCAGATAGTCATATTTATAATAAATATTTATTATGTATTTACGTGAAATTATTTTACAATATCAGGATAAACAACAAATTATTTTTCATAATTTTACTTGCTTTTTATTTATTAAAAAATAGCTATTTAACAATATTGAATACAATTTTTATCTTAGGTGAAGATCCTAATTATTATTTAGTTATATAAAAATACAATATAGTAAATACAGTTAGCTAAGCTCCATTAAAAATGGACCATTAATTTAAAATAGAAAATACGCTGCATTGACAGATAATTATCCAAATAAGAATTTATATAGTTATATTTTAATATTCTTAAAATAAACTTTTAAGGCAACTTGACAAATTTAAAATTATAGTTTATTTTTTATAAAATATTAAAAATGTCACTCTAGATTATTGATTTTTTATTAAGATTTTTATGGAAGATAAAAAATTTATTTTACAAAAACTTGAAAGAGCGCGTAATCTAACATTACGGCAATTGTACTTTGTTGTTCCGTATGACTCAATTCCGCAAAACGTTGAATATTTACCAACATCCAGGTTAGTGGTAATTATTTCAGGGTCCAAGCAAGCTACATTGCCTTTGAAAAATGGATTAAATAAACTGCAGCTCAAGGCTGGAGATATGTTGTATTGCCTTCCCTGTACTTGGGAAAAGCATGATTGGAGCGGGTGTTACGAAATGCTCTGTATTGTTCCTCGCCAAGATTATTTGCGTATATCGCTTTACAAGCAGGATTCGAATAGGGACATTCGACCAAATGCTACTTTTTATCATACTGGTCACCCTTATCATGAAATACTAAGAAACATGTTTAGGACACTGGACTCTGCGATGGAAGTCCAGGATATGATGTTGATGCAAAATTTAACTCATTCGCTCATCGGTCTCGCTGAATACGAATGCCAAAGAAATGTTCAGGGCAGTATGAGCAAACCGGAATTATTGTTTAACCGAATTAGAAACTGGATTAACAACAGTTTTCAGGATGATATTGATCGTCAACTGGCCGCCAAAGTTTTCAAAATAAGCACGGGCTATCTTTCACAATTATTCAAAGAATATAATAATAGTACTTTTCATGAGTACCTTACACAGTGCCGCATGGCATATGCGCGTGAACTTTTAGAAAAAACAGATTTTCCAATATATCAGGTTGCTGATCACGTCGGATTCCAAAATTATGTACATTTTGTCCGCCGTTTTCGAGAAATTAACGGAACTTCACCTGGCAAATACCGGGATACGGCCTCCTTTTACTGAAGGATATAAGTATTCAAAGAGTAAAAGTCGTTTTTTGATACAGGGCTGTTATAATGTTGAGGAATAATAGGCAGGATAAGTTTTCATGAATGCACGATCCAATATTTGCTGGATCAAATGCATTGGCAAAATGATGCACTTCTTTTTTATCTTTGACTCCTGGATTACTCATAAATCAATGAATAACAATTGCAAAATACTAACAATAAGAAAACTACCTATATAAAGCAAGACCATTATGCCTGCAAGATGAACAAGAGGTTTCTTTTTTAAGCTGTCCAGGCAGTTCTTCCATTTTTATGAATAGTGCATACTGTTAGCAAAAATGTTCTTAATAGTAACAGAATCTCTGCCAAGTAAATGTTATATAAGTTTAAAAAAAATCACTTTTCTGGTATAAAAAAATAAAGTTCAAGCATGCGACATAGAGCATGGTAAATAGGCAATGTATATTCCTGAATTCGGTAAGTTTCAGATGTTGGAAGCCGCAATGTCATATCACACAAAGAGGAAAGTTTCGATTCCCTTTCTCCGGTTATGACTAGTGTCATCGCGCCTTTTATTTTTGCCGTTTTTACGGCGTTGACGACATTGAGCGAGTTGCCGGAGGTGGACAACGCCAGTAAGGCATCCGCAGATGAGCAAAGACCGTAGACCTGTTGGGCGTAGACCATATCTCCGTCCACGTCATTGGCGATCGCCGAATTCAATGCCTGTTCATTGCATAGCGAGATAGCCGGCAGCGCCCGGGCGAGATTGTTCGACAGATACGCACCGGAGCCATCCGGGAACAGTTTACGCAATTTAGCTCCATCTTCTGGCGCAATCCCGCGGCGGATCGCGAAATCCTTCATCAGTTCGCCGACTATATGCTGGGCGTCGGCCGCGCTGCCGCCATTGCCGCAGATCAGTAGCTTGCCGCCGGCCGCAAATACCTTTACCAGGTTTTCATAAAAAGCTCGAATGTCTCCGCGACAGCTCTCTAATTGCGGATAATCCTGAAATAGTTCCTCAAAAACTTCATCGACTCGCTGATTATTGTTCGAATTCATCGCTATTTTGTATACACGGTTGTCCAAGCCGTGTTTTGCCACCAGCAGGCAGGCGTAATCCCCGATTTGATCGCCCAGTTTCGCCGGCAGGATTTGACATTGTTCCAGGCTTTCCGGCAGCGCTTCTTCTCGCAGTATTTTTTCCATGGCCGGGCGCAGTTCGACTTCACTGCGTTCGAAAATGCTGCCGATCACGATCCGGTCGGGATTGAAGGAATCGATCAACACTGCCAGGCCATGTCCCAACATTTCTCCGGTAACCTCAAACATGTGCCGGGCAAATGCATTTCCCCGGACTTGGGCGACATCTAGATTCTTCATGGCGAAATCCCGGCCTCCAACCAGTTGGCAATACTCCTCCACTGAGGCTTGGTCCGGATATGTTCCGGCAATGATCCGGGCATGATCGGCAATGCCGCCGCCACCGCAGAAGCCCTCGAATGATCCTTCCTTATTGAAGCCTCGCGGCCCATCGGGCCGCAGTCGAATATGACCGAACTCCCCGGCCATCCCGGACGCTCCATCGTAGAGTTGCCCGTTTAGAATTACACCGCCGCCAAGCCCGGTCCCCATGGTCAGGAAGATCATATTGTCGCCCTTTTCCCCGGCCCCGAACCGCCACTCCGCCAGGGCGCAGGCATTGGCGTCGTTCATCAGGAAAGCTGGCACGTTAAACTCGGATTCGATTTTTTCCACAATATGGATATCATCCCAGCCCGGCAGATTCGGCGGGGACATTACCACGCCGCGTTTGGCGTCCAGCGGTCCGCCGCAACTAACCCCGACTGCTGCGATATCAATGGTTTTCAGATCATGCTTTTTCAGCAGTGCCGCAGTCTGTTCGAGCAGGTTGAGCCAGACTGACTCAAATCCCGGCGTGGTCAGGAATTTAATTTTGTCGATCGGCATGCCGGTCATATCACCCAAGCATACTGCGCATTTGGTCCCGCCGATATCAAAACCTAAAAGTATTTTTCTCATAATTATGCTTTCAATCAATAATTTGTTTCAACCATTTCTTATATACCTCCAGACAAAACGGACGCGGTCCGGCAAGATAGTGGTTGACATATTCAGTGCTACTGTTGTCAATATCCATTCTAATCAGCCACATTGATGCAATATCCACCGCCGAAATTTCCGATACGGTCGAGACGCCGTTGACCGACACTTCGAATGCTCCCTGAAATAAAACTGATTTACTGTCAGCGTCATAAACCGAAATGCGTCCAGAAACCGACTTGGGAGTATCGTTTACCACCATCAGCTTATGGTTACCGCGTTCCGCTTCGGTGATCATGGCGCTAATATCCGTCTGGGATGTTTTGACGTATGTGTAGGCCAATTTTTTTCGATAATAATAATCGACTATAGCGTCTGAAATTATCGGCCAGCAGTCGCGCAGGTTCCACCACAGGATGCCGCTGCGGAATTCTTTTTCCGAACGCCATTTTTCGATAAAGAACTTCAACGCCTCGGCCTGGCTGATTTGAGATGCCAGAATAAAGTCTTCCAGGTTATTCGGAATATCTTCGAACAAAACAGATATCTGGTTCGCCATCAGCGGAATCCGGTAATTGTAGTTCTCCTGTCTTGGCAGCGGGCGCACTGCCTTGGTTAACCATTGATCATTATCCCGCCACGGCCAGAGCTTGTCGGTATCGAGCATCTCCTTCATGCTCTCCACATTTGGACAGCCGTGATAGCCTATTTCACTGACGAAATGCGCGTTGGAGCTCATATAGAACGGACCTTTAAAGTTGTCTCGCGGCCCCCATAAATGAGCTTCCGGTTTCATGCTGTGCGGAACTCCCAGTGCCATCAGCTCAGGCCCAAAATAAGGAGAACTGGGCAGATAATCCCGTAACGGATCGAAAGTTCTGACCGCGGCGGGCAGAACTTCCCGGCTAAGCCTGTCGCAGACATTCGGGTCCCGTTTCAATGGCGTCCACTCAGCGTATAGCTCGTCTATTTCATTGTTGCCGCTCCATAGCGCCAGAGATGGATGGTTGCGCAGTTTCTTGATTACACTTTCAGCTTCTTTATGAATCTGTGCTTTGAATTCGTCGTCCTGTGGATAAGCGGCACAGGCCAGCGCGAAGTCCTGCCATACCAATATACCGTTCCGGTCGCACAACTCGAAAAAGTCGTGATCCTCATAGACATTGCCGCCCCAGCAGCGCAGCATGTTGCAGTTGAGATCGAGCGCCATCTCCATAGTCTTTGCCAAATGCTGTTTATCCCGGGAATGCAACGCGTCCAACGGCACCCAGTTGGTCCCTTTGATAAAGATCCGTTCACCGTTGACAATAAATGAAAAATCACCATCCTTTGCATCCGAGGTGATTTCTGTGCGCCGCAGCTTGACGGTTCTGAGCCCGAGTTTCTCCCGATACTCCGCCAGTGCTTCGCCGTTACAGTCGAGGATTTGCAGTGTAATATCATATAGTTTTGCATTCCCGTATCCACGCGGCCACCATAACTCAATTTCATTAAGATCAATATATTGCCGACCATGTGTTCCCAGACAAGGAAAAACCGATGTGTGAATATCCCGACTTGAATCAGTGATGGATACAGCAACACTCAGGTCATGAATTAATTGGTTTGCGGAAATGTTCCAGTCGACCATGAGTTTGGCGGTGTGTTTGACCGCATCAGTTTCCACCGTACCGACATAGACGCTTCTGAAGCGGTTCGCCGGGATCGTCTCGAGCCGGACACCGCGCCACAATCCGGCGGACACGATCCGAGGCGCGATATCCCAGCCGTACATGTGCCCGGCTTTGCGGATCCGTAGCGTTTCCCAGTTATTCGCCTGAGCAAAGGTATCCGGCGACAGTTCATGAGCCATTCCAGCCTTTACCGCGGAACTGATATGGACCTCAAGCAAATTTTCGCTATCGGCACGAAGCAGGTCTCCGACCGCAAAACGATGTTCGATAAACATGTTATCCGCTTTGCCAAGGGCTTGTCCGTTCAGCTTGATTTCCGCCAGACAATCAATGCCTTCGAATACCAGTTCCGCATCCTGCCGGTCGAAATCCGGCGTAATACTGAACGACCGTGAGTATATCCACTCGTTCCGCTCCAGCTCCAACGCCGCGTAAATATTGTCTCCCTTGGTCAGATCCGGCAACAAACCTTCCCGCATCAAGTCAAGTTCAACATTACCGGGAACTTCAGCATCTATGCTTATCCATTGCGAAACACTTTCATTTTTACGATAATTCAAACCCCATTTTCCGTTTAGTAATATTTTCACAAGAGAGCATCCTTTTCTGGTGTGAATTTTGCAAACTATTATTTGCTTGCACAAATAAATATAATCTTTTATGATTATTTGTCAAGTATGGCTTGACAAAATAGTTTTAATATTGTATAATTAATTGTGCAAGTAAATAATAAAACTGTTGTTAAACCTTATTTATGAAAAAAATAAAGAAGGATTGAATTATGGGAAGAAAGCCCAAAAGAATAAATATTTCTAAAATTGCCAAAGAAGTCGGGGTTTCTGAATCCACTATTTCCAGGGCATTGAATCACCGTGCTATGGTCAGCGAATCAACCAGAAAAAAAATTAATGAAATAATTAAAAAATATAACTTCACATTGACGCCGGCGCGTCCAAGAGAAAAGAAAATAGCATTACTGGCAGGAAGCTCCAGCTTCACCGAGTATGTGTCGGAAGTTTTTTCCGGTATATACGAATATGCTACTGAAAATGCTTTGAACACTACTATCATTTTCAAAAATGGTCACTCTAAACAAAAAGTGCTGGAACAAATACGCGATCAGCAATGTTCTGGAGTAGTGGTAATTATGCCTGCAGAGTTTAATGATGCTCTTGATGATCTTGCAGCATCAGATATTCCCGTCATACTTGTTGATGAAGCAGTCTATAAAGAAGGCATTGGATTTATTGATCATGACTCTTATTTCGGTTCAAGAGAAGCCGCACAATATCTATTGAATCTCGGACATCGCAAAATTGGATACATTCAATGCGGGTACAATACTTTAAATCACATTCAACGTTTCAAAGGCTATGAAAACGCAATGAAAGAGGCGAATGCAGCGATTGAACCCGATTGGGTCATCAAGACTGATATAGATTCTAACTGTCTGATTGAGAATAGTTTTGTGAAAATGCAGGAATTACTCAAAAGAGCGCCTGAAATTACTGCGGTAATGACTTCAAACGATGACGTAGCTATGGGGGCGATAAAAGGTGCCCAAAAAATGGGCAGGAAAGTGCCTGAAGATGTTTCTATAATTGGATTTGATAATTACCGGCAAACAAAATTTCTTTCTCCGGCATTGACCACAGTGAACCACCCAATCGAAGAAGCAGGTTTTTTGGCGACAAAAAGCGCTCATGAATTTTTGAAAAATCCTAAAACTGAAAAGTTGCCACAGGAAATACTTCCGACAAAGCTGATAATACGTGAGTCCACATGCACACCTAAACAATCATCAAATTGAGAAAGACAAAAATGAACAAACAGACAAAGGAGGCTCGAATCATGAAAGCAGGAAAAAAAAGAATTGAAGCATTCACGCTCATTGAACTTCTCGTTGTAATTGCTATCATAGTAATATTGGCGTCAATGCTGCTTCCAGCGCTGAATAATGCGCGGGAAGTAGCAAAAAAAATAAGCTGCCTCAATAACCTTAAGCAAATTTCGATGGCTACAGTGCTTTACGCAGACGGTTATAATGGCAATCTTCCGGTACCATACTATCGCGGCACGAATGGAGATAAGGCGTTTGATACATTTCTACGCAATGTCAGCCCAACCGAGAAAGGAATCTCGGTACCGGGCAAAATGCCTGTAGCAACTTTTCATTGCCCCAAAGACACAATCCCACGAACCACTATAGGTCATATGTTACCGCGCTCATATTCAATGAATCGGGCCTATGGAGCTAAGTGGGGAGCTCCTAGAGGACGGGGAATGGGGAATTTACCTGCAAATATTCAGACCTATATATATGGTGTTGCCTATGAAAATTTTTCAAGTGGGATTTACTGGACGCTTAAGCTGTCTGATTTTGAAGATCCCTCTGGAACTATTGTTTACTCAGAACAACATCGTGCAATGGATACGGCAAACGCCAATCGAATCGGCAGTGAAGCTAAATGTATGATTGATGGGCCGACCCAAATTGTCGATACTGACGTTCCTTTGCCTCATTCAAATGCATCAAACTATGCGTTCGGAGACGGCCATGCTGCGACGTTCCGACCTTATCAGACGACCGGGAAATGGACTTCCTATACCGGAACGTTGTCAGCTCCTTTGGGCATGTGGACTCGTGCAAAAGGAGACTGAACAACTTGCTTGAGTAAAACATGAAATAATTTTATAGCTAAAATAGCAAAAAGGATGAATGATTCTAGCTTACTATTAATACCAACACAATAAATGTTTCATTTAATAATTTGATATTAATTTTAGGATGTATGAACAAAAAACAGGATAAAAAAGTATGTTTAGTATAATTACTGAAAGGCTAATTATGATCTTACAGAAAATTGACGGAACCAAATGTATTGGCAACTGGCATTGTGCTATTTCCGCGAAAAAAATATTGTTTGCAGCAATTCTTATGTTTTATGCTGGTGGAATGTTACTATTCGCCAAAGGGAGTGTAAATGGCTTACTGCTACATTATAAGTTTGACGAAGGAAAAGAGTATGTCGTCAGGGATTCCTCCGGGAACAACAATGACGGCAAACTTGTATCAAGACAAAAGAATTCACCTTCTTCTCCCCAATGGGTAACAATGGCGGATGCTTTTAATAAGCAGAACTTCGGCTATGCCATAGCAATGAGTTATGCTGTAAATTGTGGGAAATCACCCCAACTGGACCTGTCCGGGACCGAAATGACACTGGAAATCTGGTTTAAGACAGGAAAGAACATACGCAAACTAATTCCTCTAATCGGCAAATCGAGAACAAAAGGAAAGACATTTTTTCGTGGATATAATCTCTCTATAAATAAAAATCTTCGTCTATGGTTGAATTTTGGAGATACGCATAAGGCTTTTGTCGATAACAAAACAGAGATTGAACCCAACACGTTTTATCATGTAATTGCCACTTATAACGGCAAATTTGTAAAAATTTATGTCAACGGCCGCTTGGATGTTTCTAAAGGAGAGTCAAGAGCGGTTGTCGGTGCGTCAAAAAAATCTCTTTGGATTGGTTCGCCGTGGGGAGAAGCCGGAGATACTTTGATTGATGAAGTAAAAATATATAACCGGGCTCTCTCTGTTAGAGAAATCAACGCCAGTTATAATGATGATAAACCGCGAGGACAGTACAAACCATTATCGGATAAACCCATTAGTAGTAATACCTCGTCTAACCTCCTGTTCAACACGACATTCAAGCAGTGCGCTAATCCAGGCATCCCGGACTGGTGGGGAACATATTCGGGAGCTATGATGAGGGACTGGGAAGGCGTGTACGGTATTGATAACTCCATGACACCTCCGGTTCCGGGAGTCAAATGCCTGCGCATTAAAAATCCATGGGATGCAGGGACAGGAAGAAAATTTGATATTACCTCCACACGTACACGTCAGCCCGGCGGCAAGGAGTATACCTTTTCCGTGTACCTTAAGGCCGACAACCCCGGAATCATCGCAACAATCTCTGGAGTCATTAGTTCCAAGGAAAAACGGAAAATTGCTAAAACAGTCCATCTGACTACAGAGTGGAAACGCTATGTGATGAATGGATATCGTGAGGGCTCATCAGTAATGAAAGGCATTCATGTTGACATTGGAGGAAAGGGGATTGTCTGGATGGCGGCGCCACAGCTTGAATATGGGATGAAAGCTACTCCATACCGCCCTAACGATATGGAAATAAATACCGGAAAAAACAAAGTTAACGTGAATTTGCCAAAGGCGGAATGCGCAGTTGTGAACACATCTCCTGTCATTGACGGCAAACTTGACGACACCTGCTGGCAAAAAGTTCATAAACTAGGTAACTTCAAACTACTGGGATCAAATACTCCTACAGCGGTCGGTACCGATGCTTGGATTTGTCATGACGCGAAAAACCTATATATTGCCTTTAAATGCCATGAGCCGGAAATAAATAATTTGAAGGCAAAAGTAAAGAGGCAAAATGGTCCCGTTTACAATGATGACGATATTGAGATTTTTCTGTCGACCGATCCGAACGCAGACAACTACTATCATATGGCTGTTAATCCCATGGCGGTGCGTTATTCTACGTTCAAAGGCTTAAATACCGACTGGAAATGCGCCACCACCAAAGGTAAGGATTTTTGGTCGGTAGAATGCGCTGTTCCAATCAGGCTCCTCAATCGTTTTCCTGTAAAATTGCCATGGCGGATCAATTTATGCCGGACCCGCCGCGCCGGGAAAAAAGTGGAGTATTCTTCATGGGCTCCTATTGAGGCAAGGGGATTTCATACGCCTGATTGTTTTGGCTGGTTGACCGGTATCGCGGCAATATCCAGAAATGTCGCGTCTCCAAAAGCAGATATTCCGACCCGGCCTAAGTTGCGAGCAATGACGGAGTACAACTATTACACAAACGACGAGTTCGCCAATCTTTTTATCGACTGGTCTTTAAGCATACCAGCAGAGATAAAACTGAAATTAAATGACGTATCCACCGGAAAAGTTCTGCATCCATTGAATAAGACTATTAAAATCAGCAAAGCATCTCGTTCATGGATCAAGTTTCCATTGGAAAAACTGGCAGACGGCCAATATCAAATCACCTTCAAAGCAATAGTTAACGGCCGGATCGCGGCTACAGTTAAGGACTGTTTTTATAAACTACCGGAAAATCCTGTAAAAGTTCGCATAAACAAACCCAAACGCTGTCTATCAGTTAACAACAAGCCGTTTTTCGTGTTTGGGTCATGTATTAGTGTAAACATGTGTTTGCGTTATGGCATCAAAGAAAACAATTGGCAGTTGGACGATATCAAATCACATGGATTTAATGCCATGTGGACAGATGGCCTGTTGAGCGCCAAGCCCAATGAATACAAAATGTTTCTTGATGAATGCCAGAGGAAAGATTTAAAGGTGCTATTAGCACTTAATCAGGGATCGCACAAGTTTAATTACACAAAAATAAAAAAACGGACATTGGAAGTAGTCCGTCAACTAAAAAATCATCCCGCTATACTGGCATGGGGGTTTGTAGATGAACCGGATTTGTGGTGGGAATCAAAAGAACGTAAAGAAGCAGACCTGTTAGACCTGTACAATGCTATTAAAGCTGAAGACCCTTATCGTCCGGCGGTCATAAACTGGTGTTTTTTTAACAATCCTCCTTATGGCTCTCTTAAAGCTACCGATATTGCCTCAGTGGATCGCTACCCACTCCACTATGATAATTTTGACTTTAAACCGGCAATTGTCCTGGATGAATCCCGAGAAATCAACCGTTGTGCTGCTCCTGGCAACAAACCGACAAATTTCTACCTGCAAATGCAAGGTCTTTGGGATATGAGTCGTGAACCCACTCCAACTGAGGTACGCTGGATGAGTTATGTCAATTTCATCTGCGGAACACGTTCTTTAATGTATTGGATATACAAGCCCATGTCACCGCGTCTCTGGGAATCAATGCGCTTGCTGAGTAAAGAGTTGCGTGAGTTTTTCAATCTGACTATTTCCCTTAATGCTTATGAAGTAATGAACGGAAAACAGGGGCAATTAATCTATTCACTGTGGAAAAATGGTGACAATTACTATTTGTTTTACGCCAACACTACGATGAAAGCCATTGTTGCCAATTTGGATCTAAGTCGGTGCATTCCCAAAGGAATTACGAAAATAACACCGATTTCAGGTACCGCCGATGTAAAGATATCCCATATTAAAACAACAACCGGATTAACGTTTTCACTGAAACCAATTCAGAGCGGAGCCTGCTGCTTGAAGTAATTGTCCATGGGATATAATCTTAGAACTGCGGAGTTGAGGCCAAATGATTAAAGATACAAATAAATACTGGGAGAAAAACAGAGTTCTTGAAAAAAATGACAATTATTTTAAGGGAATCATACCCTCATTAATACCATAAACCTTCCCATAAATAAATGGAGTACGATGAAAATATTGAATTATTCAAAGAAACTGAATGTCAAGCATGAGTGTGATGTTTGCGTGGTTGGAGCCGGTCCGGCGGGAATAGCCGCAGCTCTTGCATCTGCAAGAAACGGAATGAAAACGATGCTTTTCGATGCCCATACGATGGCCGGCGGAATGGGAACGGCAGGTTTGTTGCCTGTCTTCATGCCGTTTACCGATGGAGTAAATTTTCTTGCGGGCGGAATCGGACGTGAGATCCACGACCGTGGTATAGATTCAGGCACTATAAGTCATGATGGTTGGACCGCTATTGATACGGAACCACTAAAACGTCTCTATGAGAAGATGCTTCTGGAAAGCGGAGTGTTTATCAGTTATCAGACTGTTTTAATTGACGTTATCATGTCGGAATCAGAAATTGATGCAGTTATTTTTGCCGCGAAAAGCGGGGTATTCGCGGTAAAAGCAACAATATATATCGACTGCACCGGTGACGGAGATCTGTCATTTATGGCCGGCGCGCCTTATAAAATCGGGGATGACAACGGAAAAATGATGCCGGCAACGCTTTGCAGCTCATGGACTGGTGTGGACTGGAATAAATATCAAGCAGGCGGTGTGCACAATCATAACGACGAAAAAATGCTGTCATTGCTCAAGAAGGCGAACTCTACCGGAGATTTAAACGATGAGGATTATCATCACACAGGAATGGCATTGCGTTCAAAACATGCCGTTGGTGGAAATATAACTCATTGCTTTGGGATTAACCCGGTAGATGAAGTTTCGCTTACTAAGGGCCTGATTGAAGGACGTGTCCTTCTCGAAAAATATGAAAAGTTTTATCGTAAATACGTGCCCGGGTTCGAGGATGCCGAACTCATTGCCAGCGGCTCTCTACTGGGAGTGCGTGAAAGCCGCAGAATCATCGGCAGTTATGTGCTGTGCGCCAACGATTACAGGCAGAGAGCCAGCTTTGAAGATGAGATCGGACGATATAACTTTGGCATAGATATTCACCCTTCGGTCCCTGGAGAAGCAGCACTGGCAGAGCATAAAAAACACTTCATCGGGGAAAAATATGAAAAAGGGGAAAGTTATGGAATTCCTTACAGAATACTTTGTCCTCTCAAAATAGATAATCTACTGACTGCGGGACGCTGTGTAAGTACTGACCGCTTCGTTATGGCTTCTCTGCGTGTAATGCCTGGTTGTTTTATCACAGGGATGGCTTCAGGAACGGCGGCGGCGATAGCAAGCAATGACAAGCAAAGCCCCCGCAACATTGATGTATTTAAATTGCAGAAAAATCTTAAAGCCAATGGTGCATTCCTGCCGAATTTCAAGAATTGATTTCAGAGAGTATTTTTATGAACCCAAAATGCCAAAATACTAGAGCTGATTTCAAAACTCCAGTTTGAGTATTATTTTTAGTGTTTTTAGCGAGAAAATTTAGTCTTTTGCGCGAATGAGCATACCCGCAGGGTATGTAATTGAGCTCAAATGCTAAATTTGCCGCTAAAAATCAAAAATATCTCGAAATAGTTTTGAAATTAGCTCACTAGTTTGACTAATGTAAACCTTTGGCTTGAAAAAGCTAAGTTCAAAAGATCATGGATAAAAAGACAGAACATAAATTTGATAACCAACGCCGGGAAATAATTTCCAAGCATAGTGAAAATGATATGGGAATTGACTTTATGTCAGACTTGGAACCTGGCGACGGCATTTCGCTCTCGAAAATAGTTTCGGTTATTCCATCTTCTCCTCCGGTTATTATATCCAGACCGCCTACCAGAACCCGCCTTTGACCACCGTCAACCATCCGATGCGCGAAGCGGGATTCCTGGCGGCGAAAAGCATCCACGAATGCCTGCTCAACCCGCAAAAAGCGGAAACGCGATTACCGCAGGAAATCCTCCCGACCAAATTGATAATTCGGCAGTCAGCTGCGGCTCCGTGTCAGGTGTTTATAACTGAATAACAGTATCAAAACTCGCAGTAACGGTTGAGTTTGTATACGAACGACTGCCGGTTGCAAGTAGTTTTAACATTCAAAAAACTGGCAGTTACAGATAAATAAATTTCACCGAATAGCCCCGAAAAAATTTCGCTGCTATCGGTGAAAGACGAACATTCCACTAGTGTCGCCCGGCGCAAGTGGCGTACCCCCTTTTTCAATATCCAACAAGGAATATCCAATTATCAAGTTGGATCTGACGCTCCAGAGTGTTTGTAGTAACTTCTGGAATTTGAAAAATCATTAAACGGATTTAACTTGAGTGTTTTGAGCTTGACTGAGCTCAAAAAAAGTTCAAAAAAGTAGCCAGTAAAAACATGCGGATAAATAATAATCCAGACTTGACTTTTTTCACATTTCATTCATTTTGAGGTTAGGGATTTTAAAATTGAAATGATTGCGGCCAGTAAAATTTAAAAAATTTTACTGCTCTAATAACCTCAAAACTGCTCAGTAAAACCCGATTAAAAGGGTTTGTTATTTATGCCGGATAACACTAGCAATCCGGTTGAGGACGACTTTAAATGATACTGGGAGGAAGTTCGTCCTGCCAGTCTTCCGGCGGATAGTCGAGTTGCCATTTGGGCCGTCTTCTGAATTTTTCCTTGAACTTATTCCCGATGACTCCTTTCTGTTCCAGGTGTATCATGCAAGCCTGCATACAACCGCGTGCGCCGCATATCGTACCGGGATGATGGAAACTGTGGGTACCGTTGCGAATGAATTCGACCTTGCCGTTGAGGTAATCATGCAAAGTTCCTTTTGTCCAGTAATTGGTTGCTTCTTTGTGTGCCCAGAAACTGTCTTCCGAGCCGTCGCCAAAGACAAAATCCGCCTGTTCCCCGTGATCAATAATGTCCTGGATAACCCCGGCCACTTCGTTGGAAATGAACGGACTGGTTTCCGGCGAACCGGCCTGGAATACGGCTGAACAGCGGATGTCGTCGAGCTGGGCGATTTCATAGGTATGCCCGCAAATCGTATAGGTACGTCTCTTATCAGCGGGAATCGCTTTGCCGGGACAGTTCTTGACGCACAGCATGCATTTGTCACATAACTGCGCCGGACGCACCGGATCAGGGTCCAGCGGCATATCGGTCATAATGAACGCCAGACGTTGCCGGGGCCCGAATTCCGGGGTCAAAAACAGGTTGCTGTAACCCATTTCGCCCATTCCGCAGATAGTACCGGAAATACGGAAATGCGGAAATACGTCGGGTCGCGGTCGATCCGGGGAAACCGGGCGACCACGGCCCAGCGCCCCGTAGCGCACACTGCCATTGGAGAAGATCACCGCCTCGTATCCGGCATCCTCAATCAGGTTGGCGACCCGTCGTAAAACCATCGGAGCAAAAACATCGTTGATATTGGCATAGCCCATATGTGGATATCCGCCGAAAAAAGTGCCTTCTTCAATTCCTCGCAGCAACCCGCGGTGGATACGGAACCCCAAGCCGATCATGCTTTTGGCTTCCGGCATAATATAGCGGGGATCCATTTGGGCCGGCGCACCCTCATAACGGTCCATGCTGCCGATACCAACCAGGTCTGCTCCGTATTCTTTAGCGAATTTCTTAATTTCCCGTGACGTACACATAGATATACTCCTGTATGTGTTTTAATTTTACTATAGTAATAACAATAAAAAACTCTTTTATTGCAAATAGTTGTTTTTTGTTTGACGCCGACATTACGAGGTCATATATCTTATGATCTGCTGAGTTCTTCCGTGATCTGCCGTGATATCTCATCGAGTAATCGGGATATAGTTCTGCGATGCTCCGTTTTATAACGGTAAGTTGGCAAATATACTCCGAGCGCGGCAATCAGGCCATTCCCGGCATTGACTGGAACGGCTATTGAAGTTAGCTCTTCGGTTCGTCGTTCTGCCCGCCCCTTACCGCTTATCGCGGCCAACTGCCGTCTCAGTTCCTTTTCACTGTCAATTTCTGGCCAGCAGGCACCGGGAAGGCCATGCTTCGTGTAATACTCCTGCTGGGCTTCCGGTGGCAGTCCGGCCAGTAAAACCCGACCGGAAATACTGCGATACGGGGTTTCGGCTTCAATGATCGGAATGCTGATCTGAACCGGCCTGGATGAGAGAATTTGATGCAGAATAACGCGCTGGTCATCGCGCATGGCAGAAAGACAGATATATTCCCCGGTCTGATCGGCAAAGTTATGCAACAGCGGTTTCGCCGCTTCGACCAGCGGTAATGTGTAATTACATCCAACGGTTAGCTCAAACGACATCCGGCCAAGAATGTAACCGGTTTTACGGCCGAGTTGCTCCAGGTAACCAAGTTGTGCCAGGGTCTTGACAATCCTGGCCGTCGTCGCCGGTTTCAATCCGGAAACCTGAATCAGTTCCGTCAAAGTATGGGGGCGGCTAGAATCTTCCGCTACCGCTTCCAACAACTGAAAGGCACGTTCCAATACTTGAATATTACCCATATCTATTATTCCATTATATGAAATTTAAATTTCTTTATAAGGAATATAATATTTATTCAGCAATAAGTCAATCGGTGAAATAATTTTTTTGTAAAAATATTTAATTTTAATTTAACGCTGACACATGAAGTGAGCCGAGTGATACGTCAAAGCATAAAAAGATGAGACTTTTAATATCACTAAAAGTTATTTTTTACTTGTTCCGGAGAATCCTCCATGGCAACCATTGCACTATGTCAGCACTCCTCCTTTGAGCCCGCTGTGAAAACCACAACTTCGCTCAGAATGGAAACTCTGACGCGGCATACTTTCGTGACGTTAAACTAGCTGTTTTCAGAAAACTTCAGAAAATATATTTTAATTTTTTAATTATATGTTGATTTTTTTATAATTTTAATGTATAATATAAAAAACTTCATAACAACAAGGTCATATATGCGTACTTCCGATATAACTTTAAATCTGAGAAAACGGATCGTCAAAGGGGAATTCAAACCCGGCAGAGCGCTTCCCAAGCGTCAGGCGCTATTGAATCATTATAATACTAGTGTAGCATCGTTCCAAAAATGTGTCAACCAGTTGATTAGTGAAGGATTTATTGCCTCCAGAGGCGTCAAAGGTACGTTTGTCAGCTCCACTCCTCCAAGCTTATATCAAATCGGCATCGTCATTCCGGCCCGTCTCAATTCACCGCGAAAAACCTGGGATTCTTTCTGGGAGACATTTATACATGAAGCCGAATCGTTTTCCCGGACCAACGGAAAATATAAGTTTAAATATTATTATACCAGTGCGACATACCCCGGGGATATGCCAAGCCTACTGAATGATATTGCCGATGATCAACTGGCTGGGATATTTATTCTGGAGCATCTAAGTTTGCCGGCAGATTGTTTCAAGAAATTCGGCAATACCCCGACCGTTTTGCTTGGGGTTGAGGAACTCAATTATCCCCATGTTCTGCCGATCGGCATCAACTATTCCAGAATGCTGGAACTCGGAGCGTCAAGACTCCAGACTGAAGGCTGTACCGATATTGCGGTATTGAAAAATACCGCAATAGTCTTTAATGAAGTCGGCAGAGACATTGCCGGATACCTGGCTGGAAAAGGTATTAATTTACCACCGGAAAGAATTCAATCGATCTGCTTGTGCCCCGCTTCGCTTGCGACAACCCCAAACCTGATCAGGCTTATGTTCAATCCGGAACAAAAAAGGGTTCCTGACGGCCTGGTCATCATGAATGAAAACCTGTTGGAGCCGGTTTTGGCAACATTTGAAGACCTAAACCTTGTACCAGGTAAAGATGTCCATATTGTATCACATTGCAACTTGCACCACAAAATCGGTACTAAACCGGCGGCTGAACGCTTGGGGATCGATACTGCGGCGCTGGTCCGCTCTGTCGTCAGGCGAATCTCCGATTACCAAAAAGGACTTGTCCGGGATATCGTCTGGGCGGATATAATCTGGGAAGAAGAATTTTTTAAACATTTTAGTTGAAAGTCAATGAAATACAGGTATTACTGCCTATAAGGTTCCGTTGCCGGAAAATTGGAGCTTAGGCACACAAACTGATTGTATTATTTTGATTAGTGATATTGGATTGATAAAAGTGTAACCACTAAGGCTAAAAAAAGGAGATCGAAAATGGAAACCAGGAAACAAGAATTCACACTAATAGAATTGCTGGTCGTAATTGCTATTATCGCCATTTTGGCGTCAATGCTGCTGCCGGCGCTGAACAAGGCCAGGGAGAAAGCCAAAGAGATAAAATGCACTTCGAACTGGCGCCAGATTGGAACTGCCATGGAATTATATACTTCAGATTACCCGGGGTGGTATCCGCCTGGGGCCAATAATTATGATCCCCGTTGCATGATTGGCGGCGACTCGAAATATTGCAATTTCGCCAGATTGGGGCCCTATGTTTCGCCAACCTCGACCGGATATCCGTACGGAAAATATTTTACCTGGAATTTTCCGTCTGGTGGACGCGGACCATTTGATTGTCCCTCATCAAATCCCAGACCGTCAGGAGGAAATGGTTTTTTGAATATTGACTATATCCTGACTTTTACAACCACTGTTCCAACTTGGGAAAGTGGCAGTACTTATCCATTCCCGAACCGGACCAAGCTGAAAAAAGCCGCTCAGACCGCAGTTGGAACATGTGATTTTTACACGTCTCCATCCAGTGTCTGGAGCCATACTCCCTATATAACCAATAATCATGAGGGGCGGGGTTTAAATGTATTATATGCGGATTGTCATGTAAAATGGCTGCGATCGGCCGTATTTTCACCAGTCGGATTGCAATACAGCAATCCGTTTAGCGGTTTCCCAAAAGCTTTCAATAATCTTTGATCCAGGAGTACGCAAAATTATGTTTATCAAATTATTAAGTAATTTTTTCCTGATACTCGCCGTCTTTTTGCCCTGCCGTACATTAAGCGCAGTGGAGATAATACCGGCAAATATAACACAGTTTTATCTGTCTCCGGGGAAAAAATCCATATTGAAGTTCTCAGCCAAGCAGGTTAATAATGGACAAACTTTGAGATATCAGATTAACAACTATTCCGGTAATAAAATTAAAAATGGTCAGGCCGCGACCGCGACTGATGGCACGTTGCAAGTGGAACTTGGCCTGGATAACGGGTTTTACGAGTTGAAGTTTGATGCCTGCCCTCACATTTTCGGTATAGTTTGCTTGCCGAACTGTCAAAGTCCTCCTGACGGCTTCTTCTGTATTGACGGAGGACTGTCATGGTCAAAATGGCCTCTTTCAACTCGAAAGACCATCATTAAAAGACTCCTTGCCAAAGGCATCAGCGGATTCAGGGAGCGCCTGTCATGGCCGGACATCAACCCTGCTAACGGAGAAAACAGTTTTAGCAACAGTATTTATGATCAAATACGCCGCGAAGGTTATGGCACAGCATCCGGCTCCCGCGTTTTGGAGTTGATTCAAGATGCTCCATCATTTTTATACCGGATACCCGGTGCGAAATTCTCGCTTAATTTGCCGCAAGCCTGGACATTCTGGAATAAAATGGAAACGTCAACTGGTAAATATTGGCATGCATTTGAAGTATGGAATGAGCCCTTTAATGTCGTTCCGGTTCCCGCGGACCAATATTTGCCGGTATTAAAAACTATCTCCGCCGCACTAAATGAAAAGAATACCGGGAAAACAAGGATTGTCGCCGGATGCTTTAGTACCAGTGTTCCAACCTCCTATCTTAAGAGTTGCGCTGAGAATGGTTTTTTCAAGGTCATTGATACAGTCAGCCTGCATCTTTACGGTGAGCCGGAAAAAGTCCTTGGCATCATAAAATTTTTCAGAAACTGGGAAAAGAAATATCATTCAGAACGCCTTCCGGTCTGTATCTCAGAATCCGGTACGCCATGGATGACCAATGCAGCCAGACTCCCATCATATCAGGAAGCAACCAGAGTCTCGGCAATTCAGACAATGCGAGGTATTGAAGCAATGGCATGTGGCGTCTGTTCATATTATGCCTTCTACTTGCAACCATATGTCGAGGGTACGATTGGCTGGGGCATGACTGCTGGAAACGGCACTCCGTTGCGCTCCCTGGCCGCCTGGCTGTATGCCGCCCAGCGCCTGCAAGGTAAAAAATATCTTGGAGATCTGGTTATTAACAATAAATTAATTGATCTCGCCAGAGTATTTGGTGATGATAAAGAAACAGTAGCGGTCCTGTACAGTAAAAAAGGCGGAAACATAAAACTGAACTTTCCGGTTACGGCTATACATGGAATTGATGGACGCTTACTGTCAGTTGGCGAAGCAATAAAACTCAATGATCACATAGTCTACATGCAACTGCCGCGGAATAACGTTGCCGGATTACTTGAAAAAGAGACGGAAGCAATGAAGTTGTACCGTCTGAATCAAGCAACTCCCGCAAAGGAGATCAAAAAGCTGGTAGTTCAACCGGTAATAGCTAAAAAGACTGTTTCTTCCGCAACCCTTAACGGATATTATCTGAATTCAGCTCAGGCGGAGAATTTTACTCTGACCACTTATATTAACAATATTTCCCGGCAAGCGATGAAAGCAACCGTGACTTTAAGCTACGGAACCGAAAAAAAGCAAACAGTCCTGCATCTTCCTCCACACAGTGCGAAGCCAATATGTTGGAAAATGAATATATTGCGTGAGTTTGGTAAGAAAAACAACTGCCTCGCGATAATTAATGCAACTGTCAACGGCACAGAACTGGATAAAGCAATATTGACGTTCTATCCAAAGCCGGCACGAAAAATATATTCCGTTATCAAAGCTGATGCTCCGATAGTAATTGACGGCAATAAAAAATCCGGCGAATGGGATAAAGCTTTTGTTATCAAAGACATGAATTGCATTTCAGATAATTCCCATACAATGCCGATCAAAGTTTCACCAGAAGACTTTGATGCGCAAGCTCGCTTCCTATGGAATGATTTTGGCCTATGCTTTCTGATAGAAGTGCATGATCAAAAACACCATCAAGTTATGAGTCCGGCCCTGGCCTGGAAACAGGACAGTTTGCAAATTGCCTTGTATCAAAATAACTCCGGCCTTGACACAAATCGCTTTGAATGGGGATTTTTTCTCGGACAAAAAGGAGCCGGCTCAATAACTTATTCATCGTCCACCGGAAAAACACTTTCATCCGCCAGTAAGATTGCAATAACTCGGGACAACAAACGAAATCTTACTGTCTACGAAGGACTCTTATCCTGGGCTGACTTAGGCTCCATGAATGCTATCGGAGACCGGGCGAACCTCCGCTTCAGGCTAAGTTTCATTGTAAATGACAGTGACGGCGGTGAGCGTAAATGGCTGGAATGGTCTCCAGGGATTGCCTGTAGCAAAAATCCTGGTGAATACCCCGAACTGATTCTTTCGCCAAACTCATCATCATACATATTCCGTGACGATTTTTCCAGTGGTAAGCTCGAGCCGTCCGTTGGCTGGAGCAACTCATCTCCTGGCACAATCAAAATTGTCAAGAAAAACAAACGTAACGTGCTTGAACTTGGAGAACATAAAAACGCCTCGCTGAAGCTCAAGCTGCCAGCTATGAAAATCAATACGCCAGTGACCATATCCATGATTATTCAGGCATCGCCGATAAACAATAGCGGCTTTTGCCTTAAAACTCTATTAGGCAATGCCGAACAGGACGGTTATGCCGTCTGGATGGCGTCAAATGATATGTTCGGCCTTAGGAACGGGACAAAAACCGGGTATATACTAATGGATTATAACGGCAAGTTCTCGGTTGCGGCGGGAAAGCCCGGGGACCATGTTTTAACCAATAGAAAACTACAGAAATTAATCATACATTTTGACCCGGCTACTCAGATCTTTAAATTATTCGTTGCGGTCGACGGCAAAAAGCGTCTCCTGGCTGAGGGCGCCGGCAAACGGCAGATAAACCGGATTGACACATTTGAGTTAAGACCATCCAACTGGGGGGCCAAACCAATCATTATCCATGAGATAACAGTTTCCGGAACTGTAATAAATCAATAAATCAATGGTCATCATATTAATATATTGAAAAGATTTGTGTATACATCAAAATCCAAGAAGGTCATAACCTTCGAGCCTTAAACCACGGCGGATTTTTTATGAGTGTTCTTTACACGACATCCATGAAAAACAGAATTTACGTGATGAAAAAATTCAAACAAATTGTATAAAGAAACAGGGATGACCGATAATTGGAATTCAATCTTGACCAAGTTAATTCTTAGGAGCTGTTAAAAAATAAACTTGACAAAATGAGTGAATTATCCCGGAATGATTTGGGGAGTTGCCGATGAGGCGCATAGCCTAAGCTATGTAACGAATTGGCAAAACACAAAGCAACCGGGATAAAAGCATAGATGTAAAGGTTATTTTTATACAGCTCCTTAACTCTTCGTTTAAGTAAATTCCCCAAATTATCAGGCATTTGCGCCCATCAAGGTTTTTAATAATTAGTCGATGCTGAAAAAGGTCTTTTTTCACGAGAGGTAAAAACCTTTTGAGGAAAGGTTCTTTCCCTCTCGCGCTCTCCCTTTTCCAAACCTGATTATGTACTGTATAAAAGAACAGATCAAGCTTTCTGTAATCAAGGCGCAAAGCAGGTCGAATGACCGGAGCAACTTTCTAAGATTGAAGCCGCATCCGGCAAAGATGACATTGAGTTCATCGCCTTCTTGGCCTTTTAAACGATTACGGTTCAGACGGTTTTCCGCTTTGGCGTGACCGATGACCGGTTCTATCGCAGACCTTCGCCGCCACCAGTAGCGCAGGGCTTCCGGCAACTTCTTGCGGAATCGATTAACTATTTGAATATCGCATGCGCCCTGATATTTATGACCGCGATATCCAAGGTCACATGCTGCCATTTCCGGCTCCCGTCCAATCAGTTTGGTTGTTTGCTTCAGGGCCGGACCCAATGTATTTCCATCGTAAGGCGTACCGGGAAAAGCCATTGCTCCGACTATCCAATTACTTTTCGATGCGGTTACGAATCCCACTTTGCAGCCAAACTCGTAACGCTTGTGAGCCTTGCCTTTGGCGATGCATTCAACCTGGGGCTCATGGATCGAATAAAGTTTATTTTTATCGGTTATTTTCTGTTCTAAGAGACGTTGTGCCAGCGTCAGGAGCTCTCTTAATTCAAGGTCGATGCAATCAGCTTTCCGCTCAATATCACGCATAGTTCGCCTGAGATATGTTCTGAGCTTTCTGGTCTCTTTCCTTGCTCGTTTCATCTGACGGGCCCGGGCATAACCGCTTTGTTTGCGCAGCGCTTTCTTGCCGTTGCGCTTGTAACTCTGACGCAGTTTGATATCGCGAACCTGGGCTGCGTTGACCAAACGTTCCCGCATCCGGTCGTAAAGCCGAGAATCAGTCGGATAACGCACGTTTTTCTCCTGAACTGTGGTATCGACATTCACCCGTTTCAGCTCCGTACGCTTGATAAAACCCTCCTGCAATCCGGTTTTAATACTCTCCTCAAGCATTTTTTCCGCTCCGGCTTTACTCAGACGTTTACGCCAGCGCGTCATACTTGACGAATCCAGCGGCAATTCATGTTCAAAAAACTCGCCGCCGGTGAAATACTGCCAGTATGGATTTTCCAGCCACTCTTCAAGGACGCCCTCGTCACTCATGTCATAAGCATATTTCAGATAATGCAGCCCGACCATCAAGCGCGTCGGTAAAGACGGACGACCGTTATCCGAACAGAAACATTCTTCCAAGCCTTCATCAAAACTTTGCCAGTTAATTGCATCGGCCAGTTTCACCAAAGAATGCCGTTCGGATACGATATCACGCAGAAAAGGTTTGAATAAATGTCCCTGACTGCTGTTTGAAACGCTGTTTTTCGTCATCATTTTGCAAGAAAACCTATACTATTAAATTGTTACCTTGCAATAATATATTATAAAATTCAAGCTTAACAAATTTATAGTAAACTATTTAATAGCTTTTTCAGTGTCGACTAATTATTTTGCCAATCAGGCAGTAGACAAAACAAAAATTAACAGAAAGTATTTTGAGATGAAAAACACGGCATCAGGCCTTAATGAACTGATCAACGGCATAACGCAAGGTTTTCTTGCTCCACGCGGCTATTTCAATTGCGCCGAGAGCATAGAACAAACCGGCAAAATGATTGATCTCAAGGTGAACTGGGTTGCATTATGCGTCAATCAGTTTCAGGAGACCTTCGGTTCCACCCGGATTTTCCCGGATAATTCACGGACCGTTTCCGATCGTGAACTGATGACTCAAATCAATCGGCTGCATAAGGCTGGTGTTAGAGTTATGCTGAAACCGATGGTCGAACCGCTGGAGAGTCTCTGGCGCGGGTTCTATGGAATTGCATCTAGACGGATTAGTTTGATCTCGCCTGGAGCGAGTAAAACATTCAACCCCGATGTAGACAACTGTAAAGAAGTTGCTGTAGCGCTCGAGGCATCATCAGTCATATCAGTAATTCTCCATTTTTTCCTCAATCCAGTTTTGCTGAACATGATTGATGCCAAATGTTTTTTCCGTTTACTCCTGTTATCTGGTATGAAGCGTGATTTATCCTTCCAGTAAACAACCAGACATAATGTTTTTTTGTCGGCCAGTCTCCTCAGCGCCACTTTGATGTTTTTTGCTTGCGGCGAGGCTTTTATTTCTACTGGAGGCTTGCATCCGGTCCAGGCAATCATGTCTTTTAAGTCGCCTATATTTCTCCCCGTAACCGGTTCCCGTATCCACTGGACCATTCCGGCACCATAAGGTTCCGGCGCTCCAGTTCCGAAAGCCCTATTGAAAGTCTTTTTCAGCAGCCATGTTTCATTGCCCTCGGAATCATATTTGCCTGTTTTGCCTTGGAGAATTAATTTCCCTCCGCTCCGTACATACTCTATAAGGCGTTTACAGGCGTTTCTGTTCATAACAGGAGATTCCAGAAAATATATTGCGGCATATTTTTTGAGGGATTCCATCGAGCTTGAATCCGTAACAAATGCATTTTGATATGATTTTGCCGCAAACTGCCAGATTTCTCCAAATTGATATGTGTTCATCTGGGCCCAGTCTCCCCACATGAACGACCTGGAGTGATTTATGAGACTCTTAACTCCCAGTCCTATGGCTAATCCTGATTCGACAACAGTGCTTCCGGTTCCGATACGGTTGAATATATCCAGCAGTTTTTTTGCTTTTCTCACCGTATTTATCGTGGCCATATGATGTTTTGAATAATACCGTCCCCACTGAATATTGATACCGCCGCTCCAGGCCCCATAACCTAATTTATTGAAAAGCGTCGTCATGATTTCGTGTCCGTGCGGAGGTACTCCAGACGGTTCGGTATCTATTGCAACTCCGGCCTGTGCGCATAACGATTCCATTACAGGGCAAAACATTGATTCTCCAGCTCCGAAACATATTGTAGCCTTATATTTTTTGAATAACGGCAGAATTAGATTCGGATCCCCCGAACCGTTGACTGCATATTGACATATTTCCTTGACCTTATCCAGTTCGCGAACAGCGCGGAAGGTCCGTTCCAATGTCTTTCCGACCAGTGCCTGTTTGACCGCTTCGAATTTCAACCAGGCGGGGCGCAGGTCCAACTGATCGGAAAAGATTGGCTGTGGAGGCTGTGCGCCCAAAACTGTTGCCATATTGTCGCTGTAATCACAAATATATCTGTTTGTCGCAGAGTCGCTCCACATGGTTTCTATTCCTTGTGAAAAGTTCCAGCCTGCGATTGCTTTTTCATCCTTATAGCGGGCGACAATCGTCCGGATGGTTTTTATATATGCATCAACGGTTCGTTTGGACGCCAGTGTATAGTGACGGATATATGAATAGTCATAAAGTCGCGCCATATAGCCCTGGTCAATTTGTTCATCATACCATAACCATGACGGCAAATGGTCCATGTGGGCCCATAATGTCAGGAATATCGGTACTTTTGCTGCGGCTGCCGTTTTTAGTCGACGATCTAATATCCGGAACTGGTAAAATCCCTTGAGCGGTTCCAGTTCGTCCCAGTAGGAACAGGCGAATGCACTGGCCCCGTGGTCTTTTATATAATTGATGAAACTGTTGAACCCTTGATCCTGTGAACTTAACAGACTTCTGTAATCGGTTTCCTTAAGCCATACGGCGGATATTGGCGGAAAATTGCCCCCGAGATTCGGTGGAGATAATTTCCCGTTAACCATAACCAGGCAAGTCCGTTCATCTTTTACAATATCGCCATCTGATGCCTTTAATTTCAGTTTATATAATTCCGGCCCTTTCAACTCTGATTTGACCGGGATGGTGATATTTGTACTTGTATTGCTCCGGGGGAAAGGAATATTACCGTCTTCAACGTGTTTTCCCAGCGCATTAATGAGATTCCATTTAATATTTTTTGCCCTTCCGGTATTTTTCACCTTTATTACAATAGTTCCGTCGGATTTGTTATATGCTGCGTTTAATGTGGCCTCATTGGGTCCGAAACTGTCGAAGGGAGCTCCGGAATATTGGTTTATTTGACATGCCTTGAAATTTTTTCTCACTAAATAAGATAACAGCATACAACTTCTCAAGTCATCGGTTTTTCCAAAGGTCTTTATTCGCAGCCAGTAATTTCCTACAGGTAAAACTGGTAATGCCAGGGAGGAGTATTTACTGGTCATACATTTTGAAAGATCAATGTTGCCACCGTCAATTATCTTGTTCTCCTCGTCGGTAATCTGCCAAGCCATTTTTGCCGGGTTTTTATCCTGATTCGTCAACAGCATGATAGGGACCGAGGGAACTTCGCTTACCTCTTCATATGAGACTCTAAAGCCGCAATATGATCCTCGCCAACTATTGGTTTCATCGACATCACGTACCGACCAACTATAGGCTGCATTGCCGCTGTGGGTCGTATTTACTCCAATTTCACCAAAACACAACTTTCCGTCGAATCCTGCCGGCAATGTCAATATCCATCCCCTGAAAATACACTTTCCACTAGCTGGATTATGCCCCAGTTCTCTTGCGGCGTCTCCGGTGTCAGGCAGAGCTAGCGCTCTTCTTGTCCAAAAGTCATAACAAATTCGCGGCGCTGGATAGGAACATATTCTACCATCAGGAAGTTCAAACACGCCTTCGACTTTTTTTACTCTGGACCTGCTTAGCAGCCAGTATGAAAGACTGGTTGCCTGACTGGGAATAGTACAAGTCGTCTTGAGCCAGACTGTCATGCCTTTACCGGTTGAAAATCTGAGATCCCATGCATTACCTTTCATGGCACTGCCGTTTTCCAATAGCCTGGCGTCAACCTTTCCGCTTCCGGAAATAATGGCATAGAATACCTTATCTGTATTCCTGAAACTGGGATGATATTGCCAGTGCGAAGTAACTACTGCAGAGGAACGGTCTGTGTCGGCGGTTCCCTGGAGGCATAAGGTCACCATATTCAAGACAATAAGCAGTAGGCTGCATTTATTGGTAATCATACAGATAGTCTCCTTGTGATAAGCAGTGGAAGTCGATGCGTAACCTTTTAGCTTAGAAAAGTTGTTTCTTCCGAAAAAACTCGACATTTTTTCGGACCGACTGTTTTGTTGTTCGTGTTTCATCATTCTTTTTTGACCTCCTTGAATTTTTTTATATTGACAAATCAACACTCGGAACAACGCCCGCCGAAATCACGGCAGAAAGACACCATTCCGTTCTTCACCACGGAAGCGTTCCTGTTGTCCTGATTGTTTTGCGTGCCGTTATTCATTGACAAAATCTCTGGTTTCGGTTGTATTGTTCCAGGCGTTTTTACGGTTTCATGGCTGGCGGAAAACAGACCGGACCGTATGGGAATTTTTCCCGTCAACATCCCCCGGGCTGTTTTTCCGTGTTTCCAGCCATCCTTATTCAGCCTCAACTTTCTCAAGCTGAAAGCTTACGTCGATGCTTGTCTGAAAATCCCTTATCGTTCGAAGAAACAAGCCGACCAGGAACGGCAGAAGCCGTACAATCCGTTATTAGTTATGACGGGAAAAATCCAAGTATTGCATTAATTATAATTATAATGCCACTCGTAGTCCTTTATACTTTTGTGGCGGATTGCCTCCACGTGACCGTCGACGAACCAGGAGGAAGTGGCCTGATTGTGGGGGAATGATGTTCCATCTGAATATAGTGGATAGACATTGACCGTAACCGGATATTGCCAGCGACCGCCTTCAAATGATTTCCCGGAATCGTGCCGTTCCACCAGTGCAATACATGTCGAGGGCCTGCGAAATGTGGTGAGTCTCTTGCCGCTGGCTTCGGTGTCATATCCCCAGTCCTCCGTTCCGGGAACCCCATAGGAAAGGGGCCTGTAGGTGGTACCAACTGTAGAGCCCGTGCGTTTCAGCACATCTTTTGGACAGGTGAATATTTTATCGTTTTTCAGGTAATCTCCATAGATTTTCTGCTGCCAGGTATTGTTCCAGTTGGTGTTTTCGGGGAAATACGCATTGTAGTCCTGGGCATACATAGTCCAACTCAAGCCTATATTCTTGACGTTAGACAGACAACTTGCCCCTTGTGCTACATCACGAGCTTTGCTCAATGCTGGTAACAGCATAGCTGCCAGGATAGCGATGATGGCGATCACCACCAAGAGCTCTATGAGTGTGAAACTGTTGCTTTTCGTCTTCATCTTCGATTCCTTTTTTTTATGTTCTCCTGTATCCAACCGGATATCCGGAAGTATGGGAATACGTCTGGCCGGGAGCGGTCCGGCCGATACCGGGCGACCGCGTCCCAGCGCCCCGTAGCGGACGCTGCCGTTGGAGAAGATCAAACCGGCATCTTCGGTCATATTGGCTACGCGACACAGCACCATCGGGGCGAAAACGTCATTGATATTGTCGTACCCCATATGCGGGTAGCCGCCGAAGAACGTTCCTTCCTCAATCCCGCGCAGCAACCCTCGGTGGAGCCGGAATCCCAAGCCGATCATACTTTGGGCTTCCGGCAGGATATAGCGCGGGTCCATTTGGGCTGGAGCCTCCTCATAGCGGTCCATGCTGCTGATGCCGACTAAATCGGCCCCATAGTCCATTGCGAATTTTTTGATTTTTTCCGAAGTATACATTAATGTTTTCCTCCGTTAGGCTGATGCGTTTTGCGCCGGTTGCCCGTTTGACTTATAGGGTTTGTATATAAAAGTTAATTATTTCATAATGTGAAACTTTAATTTCATATTAAAATAATACATCATGTAGCGGGAAATGTCAAGTACCCGGAGTTTTTTTTTGACAAATATGTGTAATTTCTGTTGACAAATGCAGAAAATAACCTATATTTTCTTAATGGAAAACCTTAATTTCTTATAGTGAAATAATAATTATGGATAATATTCAAGTAATTGAACGGGCATTCAAACTTCTCGAAGCAGTGGCGCAGGATACGTCCCGCCCCCATACGTTAAGTGAATTGGTCCAGGTTTCTAGGTTGAACCCCGCCACTGCGGCCAGGATAGTCCGGACCCTGAGCAATCTCGGTTATCTGGAGCAACTGGGCCGGAAAACCGGTTATGTGCTCGGACGGATGGCGTTCAGCCTGACCGAGGGGAATGATTTTACGTTGCCGCTGGTGGATGCGGCTAAGCCGCTGATGGAGAATTTTACCGATCGTACCGGGGAGTATATCTGTATTTCCGGACTGCGCGATGGACAGCGGGTGATCTATCATTATATTTTATCAACCAAACCGGTACAGGTCTACGGTCCGATTGTTCACGTTGAGACGCCTTACCGCAGTCTTTCCGGGCGAATGCTGCTGGCTGGACTGACGGTTGAAGAACAACGCGGTTATGTCAGGAAAAATGGTATGCCGGGAGAGTTCTGGCCGGAAATAACCGATGAAGCACAGTTGATGCGTAACCTGTCCGAGATCAGTAAACAGAAACGAATTGTGGATATCAATGTGGAACTTACCACTATTGTCGTCTCGGTTAGTGACGGCAATAAAATAGTTGCCGCAGTCGGAACTTACCTTCCCTCTTATCGCTATAAGGGAGAGCACCGTAGAACTATTTTGGAATTACTAGATGAGATGCCGGGCCGAATCATTGAGAAGCCCAAATCATAATAATAGTCAATAATAACGCAACAGGAATGACGACATGGAACGGAATTCATTTGACATTAAAGAATTAATAAACGGCATGACTCAGGGGTTTTTAGCGCCGCGCGGGCATTTTTTTACGTGCAAGGGCCAGACCCAGACCCGGGAGATCATCGAACTCGGCATCAACTGGGTGGCGCTCTGCGTCAACCAGTTTCAAGAAAATATTGCGTCTACCAGGATATTCCCCGACAACCGCCGGACCGTGTCCGACCGTGAACTCGTTAAACAGATCGGGCGGCTGCATCATGCCGGAATAAAAGTAATGCTCAAGCCGATGGTCGAACCCTTGGACAGCATCTGGCGCGGATTTATCCGGCAATATACCGGCAATATCATCGCCGAAGTGAAAACGGATACGGTATCAGCGTGGTTCGATTCCTACCGGCAAATGATCAGGCGATATGCTGAAATCGCAGAGGAAACAGGCTGTGAGATGTTTTGCATTGGTTGCGAACTTGACGGGATGGAATGCCATGATGAGCATTGGCGGCAGACAATTGCAATGACGCGCGATATATATACCGGCCCGATTACGTATAACCTGACGATGAATATAACCGATTTTGTCGACAACAGAAGCTGGATGTCGTTACTGGATATCGTCGGGGTCAGCGGTTATTTCAAAGTGGTCCCGAATGATCACAGCAGTTCACTGGAAGAAATGGTTGCAGGCTGGCAACCATGGAAAGAAAAATTGCAAGCATTCTCCAAATGGCTGGGCAAACCGTTGTTTTTTGCGGAAACCGGAGCCAGACCGATGGTCGGAGCCGGAGGGATAACCGGTGATTTCTGGGTCGACGGCGCGGTTTATTCCGAACAGGAACAAACGGATTATTATCTGTCGACCTACCGGGCTCTAGCGGCGGAAGACTGGTTTTACGGTTGCATATGGTGGAAGTGGGATGAACATCAGCATCGACCGGGCTATTATCTGGCGGACGGCCATTATATCGGCTGTGAACCAACGCCTGGAATGCAGCAGGCAATGCGCCAATGGTGCTCTCAACCAGTCGGAAGCAAAGCTCCAATATTATTATGAAGAATCACATAACAGAACATTCCTGCCCCGCCAGAAACTTATATCTAAGACAAAATACAATAGTCATCAATTCGACATGATATCCTGTAAGGCCATGCCTGGAAAAGACTTGAGCAACGCAGGCATCAGGACGTGACTGACATTGCTCAAATGTTCGGGTCGTTTTGAACAGGTTTTGAACTTGGGAGCTTTTCCAGTCTTATAATCTTCAAGCTGACTGGGGCGACTGAGACCTTTAAGCCGGATGCCAGTTGTTCAGAACTCATTTTGCCGATTATCCGGCCGCTGGCGATATCTGTCAGTTGCCATAGGCTGCCGGGATGAAGTTTATTGAATCGAATTAATGTCGTCAATCTTTTCTGTTCAGAGTCAACTGCCGGGCGCCCTCCGTGCCAGTTTTTGCCCAACAATATGAGAAAATAATTATTTTTATTCCCGGTTGAGCGGAGTGCATACCATATTGTCGAGGTATTGTCCAGGGCTTCCACCGGCCGTATGCACCCGGTCCAAGATAGATGTTTTTTTAGTAAATCATCCGACGCCCTGAAATTTATCGGCTTTTTTAACCATTGTACCCAGCCTTTACCGAATTTCACCGGCTTCTCCGAGGCGAAAGGTACGTCAAAGGATTTACGAAGATGCCATGTTTCCTTGCCATTGATTTCGTAACGCCCCGTATTTCCCTGAAGAATTAATTTGCCTCCGGACCTCACGTATTGTACCAGATTGCGGTTTGCAGCCTGACTGAGAATCGGCGACTCCAGAAAAATAATTGCCGGCCATTTTGCAAGATATTCCTGAGGACTGGTTTCCGTAACGAAGCCGACCTGAGCTGATGCTCGCAAGGCATGAATCAAGGCATCCCCAAATAGATAAGTATTGAGCTTTACCCAATCAGGCCACATAAAGGACCGGGAGAGATTAATCTGGCTTCTTACCCCGACCCCGATAGCCAGCCCGGATGAATCCGGGCTGTTTTCAGGAAGTTTATTCAGCCGGGTGAACCACCTCGCCAGCTCTTTTACGCCTTTTATTTCCCGGTGGCGGTTATGGTTGAAAAAGCGTCCCCATTGAATATTAATGCCTCCGCCCCAGGCGCCATAGGCTAACCGGTTGAACAATGTAACCATAAGTGTCGGCAGTTGTGGCGGGACGCCGGAACTCTCGCCGTCCAACGCGACCCCTGCCTGCCGGCAAAGGGACTCAATGAATGGGCTGAAGACGGATTCTCCCGCACCGAAACATGCCGTCGCATTGTATTTTTTGAAAATAGGCAGGTATTGATTCGGGTCTCCCGCGCCATTAACGGTATATTGGTAGATGGGTTTTTCCCGGTCTATTGCACGGATCGCACTAAATGTTTGTTCAAGGACTTTTTTTACCTGATCCTGCTTCATTGATTCAAATCTGAGCCAGTCAGATCTGAGATCAAGTTTATTGGAAAATAGCGGTTGCGGAAGTACCCCGCCAAACCGCTTAGCCATCTCTGAATTGTAGCCGACAACCAGTTTGTTATATGACGAATCACTCCAGAAACTTTCAATACCCTGGGAAAAGTTCCAGCCGGCAATCACACTTTGATCTTTATAGCGCCGGACAATATGACGAATCATGTTGGCATAGCTATCAAGAGTCCGGGTGGACGCGGGAGAAAACCGGCGGAGATAACTTGAACAAAATTGACGATTTTGGATTCCCTGGTCAAGCAGTTGTTCATACCATAACCAACGAGGCAGATGGTCCATGTGTCCATATATGGTTAAAATAGCCGGAGTCTGATATTCAGCCGCAATCGCCAGGCGTTTGTCCAGTATGGGAAACTGAAAAAAGCCGGGAGCCGGTTCGATGTCATCCCAGTAGCAGCATAGAAAAATTTGCGCATGATTTTTTTTGGCGTAATCGACAAAAGAGACAAATCCCTTATCCTGAGAAGCAAACAAACTGCGATAATCGGTTTCCCGTAACTCGAATGCGCCGTCAAGATAGTTGACCTGGCGGAATTTCGGCGAGTCGACAAAGGGGGCATTAACATATATCGTGCAAGTACGCTCATCGAGGAGCAATTTATCTTTTCTGGCGGCAAGAACCAGTTCGTAGCATTCCGGTCCGGATAAAGGTTTCCGCAGTCTGACGGAAATTGCGTCGACGTTTTTGGCCGCCGGCAGGGTCATGGCGCCTTTTGCGACGGAGCGGTTGGCGCCATCCTTCAGTTCCCAGGTTATTTCGTCCGCATCGGTGTTCCTGACTTTAATTGGAATAATATCACTGTCGGCTGAGTTTACATTGATTGAGAGATTACCTTTATCCGGCTCGAAGATATCGAAATTATTCTGCGATGGAATATTCGGAACTGTACAGACGGGACTTCGATGAATTAAATATGAGAGGAGAAATTGATTCAACAGTTTCCGGTTTTCACCAAATACTTTTACCCTCATCCAATAATTGCCGACCGGCAGTTCCGGCAGTTTCAGAGACGTTTGTCGAACATTCTTTACCTCGTCAATTTTGACCAGGCCGGCATCAATCACTTTTCCAGATCCGGTGGTGATCTGCCAGTTCAGGCTCTTGGGATGTTTGCTCAGGTACAAAAAAGCTCCAAGCGGCGCCGCCGGTAAATTTTCCGCCGCTTCGTACGCAATCCGAAAGCCGGAATATGCCCCCATCCAACGTTTGGATAAATCCACATCACGGAGAGACCAACTGAATGACGGTTGCCGAACACGGTTTTTTGAAAAGATCACTTCTCCCCACTTGAATTTGCCTCGTGAGTGGGCCGGAAACCACAGCAGCCACCCCCTGAAATGCCATTTGCCGGTAGGTTTGATCTGAGCGATTTCTTTTCGCGGCTTTTTGCGATCGATAAACGCCCATATGCCACGGCTCCAGAAATCATCGGTTCTGCCATTAACCTTATACAGTTGCAGTTTTCCTTGAGGCGTTTCAATGACGGCGTCAAAGTTCAAATAAGTGAGCCCTCTGGTATACATCCACCATGAGATTTGACTTGTGCCGTTCGGAATTATATGATCGGTGCGCAGCCACAGTTGCAATCCTTTCTTCCCGGCCTGAAAGTCTATGCTGCATGCCGCCCCGTCAAGTGGTGTCCTGGCTGCACTGACCTTGACGCCGACCTTGCCGTTGCCATGGCGAACGACACAGAAGTCTTTAATCTTTGCCGGGGTAAAGCATGTGCTTCTGACTTCATCCGGCACAATCAGTCTGAAGTCGTTTTTTAAGTTCATAGCCATGGCTGTTGCAGCCGCGCAGGATAAAATCGTAATCAGCGGCCAGGTCGCCGGATTTAATATTTTCATCAGTAATTCTCCAGTTGTTTTTTTATTAGCATAACATGCGGATTTATGTCATATGAAAAAGGCAGATCAATTTACCGGTGGGATTGTCGTGTTAATCCGCGGTCGCCATGACATGGTTGTAATTGTAGTTTCTTATTTCAACAAAGCGAATCGCTTCTGAATGACCATCCACCAACCATGTTGAAGTTGCATTATTATGAGGAAAAGAGGAACCGCTTGCCGACAATGGGTAAAGATCGACATTTATCGGATATTGCCAATTACCTCCTTCGAATGATTTACCTGAATCATGGCGTTCAAGCAATGCAATACATTTTGCGGGTTTTCGGAAGGTTGTAATTTTTTTGCCGCTGGCTTCTGTATTCCATCCCCAGTCCTGGGTGCCGGGAACCCCGTAAGATAGGACCTTACGATTGACCGCCCGTTTTAGTGAGTCTTTGGGACAGGTAAATATTTTGTAGTTTTTTAAATATCCATCATAAATTTTCTGCTGCCAGGTATTGTCCCAATTTGTATTTTGCGGGAAAAAAGAATTATAATCCTGAGCATACATAATCCAGCTCAAGCCAATGTTTTTAATGTTGGATAAACAGCTTGAGCCATGAGCCTTATCCCGCGCTTTGCCAAGTGCCGGCAAAAGCATAGCCGCCAGAATGGCGATGATCGCAATCACGACCAAGAGTTCAATCAGTGTAAAAAACTGTCTTTTATAATTCATAATAGACCTCCATTTTTTATTTTTATTTATAATTCCGGCAAATATGCACTATAATCTTTTTTCAACAAAGTACGTAACTGGTTTGTGTCAATGTCTCTGGTTCTGCCATTGCACTCCAAACTTAATGCGGCAGCTACTCCTGCGGCCTGCCCTGTCAGGAAACATGAAGGCATGACGCGTATTGATGATTGCATTTCCCGATCGCAACTGATTGAGCGCCCCGCTACCAGCAGGTTGTCTATTCCTAACGGCAAAAGGGTCCTATATGGAATACCATAATTCTCTCCAGGACGATATCGAGTATCTTCCAAACGTTGTTCAACCGCTTTCTGTTCTTTTGCATCCAGCGATGAAGAGTGAATGTCAATCGGATAGCAGTATCTTGATATCTCATCAGGAAATTTATTGCGTTTGAGGTAATCATCGAAGGAAAGAATGTAATCGCCGACAATTCTTCTGGTTTCCCTGACACTTAATAATGACGCGGTGTTGACCAATTCCGATTTTTCAAACCCCGGAACATGCTTGCGAAAAAAATCATGGATAATTCTGGCAATTCTGCGTCCTTCAAAATAACCTTTGGTAAGGTCATTTTCCTGAACGGCATTTACGCCATAAATATGTCCCAGGTTTCCGGTTCCCGTCGTTGCTCCGGTTTCCCATATGCCGATGAAATGATGTTCTTCCAAGGGGGCCAGTCCGGACTCAAGCAACTCCAGCCAGATGCGGCGCGCGCTGCGGCCATGTGCCGCAGAATTGTAGTACTTAGTCCAATTGATGCCGGCATACTGAACACACAGACTTGGACTCATGGTCTTGCCACTGGAATCGCCGATTACAAAATTACCGCCGGCGAATGCCGTCATCGCCGCATCCCCTGTGGTATCGATAAAAACTTTGCCGCGAACTTGCTTCAATCCCTGCGGCCCTCCCGCCGCCACTGCGGTAATGCTGCCGCATGGACACTCTACCGCAACTATTTTTTGCGCAAAATAGACCTTAACCCCGGCATCCCTAATTTTCTCATCACAAACCTGTTTAAAGGTTTCCGCGTCTATCGGCTGCCATAGGGACATTACTTTTTTGATCCCCATCCGGCGGCATACTTCGTGAACTATTTCAGTACAAATACCCGCAGCCACATTGTTTATTCCGTCAGAAAGGCTGGCCATACACGGAACCAGTCCCACTGCGGCCATTCCACCCAAAGAACCTGTCTGTTCCAATAAAACAACAGAGTTCCCGGTCCTGGCTGCCGCTAATGCGGCAGCAACGCCGGCCGGCCCTCCACCGCCGATAACAATATCGCTTTCGGCTAGCACTCTAATTGATTCGATAAAGCTGTTTCTTATGGACATTTCTATTCCTTCCGGATTGTCTTGCATTGTGATTTACGTATACAATGTAATGGTTAATTTTTTAGATTTCTATTCATTATTGGCTGTTTTTTTTATATATCATGCTATATTATGCCATAAACAGTATAATTATAATTGATCAAGCGCCATGAACAACAACGTTGAACAAACCGTCTATTTGCTCGATTGTCTGGAAAGTGCGACTGGTACTAACCTGATATGGAAGGCCACATCAGAATTATTGGTGGATTTTACTTTGCCGGAACGCCACCATATTCACGTCCAGCCATTTTGCCAGTGTGTCAAAGAAGTGGGTAATGATTGTGAAATGCGCTGTATGCGTAATGATATGATTCACGTCAGTGGTCTTGCCCTGAAAAAACGTTCTCACTTTATAAATGTCTGCCATGCCGGGGTAGCGGAATTGATCGTTCCTATTTTTAGCGGTTCGCGTTACCTTGGAGTTATTTTCTGTGGTCCGTTTCGTCGTCAAAATGGAAACTGTACCTATCTCCAGTCTGAAGAAGAATATTGTCAACTGCCATTCCTGACTCAATCCCGGGCAGACTCTCTGGCGGAAATTTTTACTATAGTGCTTAAAAAAGCTCACTTTATCGTAAATCCACAGGAAAAAGATTCTCAGGACTTGATTGAGCCGGAACAGGTTACTGATTACCGTATAAAAAAAGCTCTCGTTTTTCTCAGGGAAAATTTTTGTAAAAATATTGCCATAATTGAAATTTCGAATTATTGTAATTTGAGCCCGTCGCGCTTTTTACATTTATTTAAAGAATATACCGGACGGAGTTTCAGCGACTATTTTCAACGGCTGCGCATCAAAGAAGTACGGCGATTGTTACTTGGAACAGGGCTGAGTATGGCTGAAATCGCCGAAGAGTGCGGCTTTTCCAACCAAAGTAGAATGTCCGTGCTGTTTAAAAGATATTATGGTATCAGCCCTTTGTCTTACCGTAACAAAAATCTTGTATTTCGGAATAGCTGACGAGATGAAACCTTAAAAACAATAATAATTAAGGGAATCTCTAAAAATTGGTTCCGGAATGAAAAATTGCTTAGCCTGAACTATTCATAAAAAATGGATGAGATGTGAAAATATGCTCAAAAAGAAAGTTTTTGATTATCCCGCAGGCGTAGCAGCGCTACGTCGAGGACATAAGCAAATGCTTTACTTTGAGCAGATTGTAACAGGGCGCCATAAATTTGTGAATAATTCAGGTTAGTTGCCCGATGCGGCGACGCGTTGCAAGTTTGCGCATAGCAGCGCTATACAGCGGTTTTACAACGCAAGTCAGCTCGGAGCAAGTAAGCGATTTTGCCGGAAATTTCAATTTTAAGAGGTTGCCTTAAGATTTTGCTTCTGGTTAGGGCTATCCCTGATTTAAGCAACAGAGAAACAAACTTGCATATGGTTATTTCATCTCCGCTTCCGTAACACGAAGAGCGAAGACCTTGAAGTAATTGTGCTGTGCGGATTAAATAAATTTCACAATACATATCAGCCGCTCTGGTTATTTTCAATATCTGTTTTATTTTCGATTTATGGTCAAATACTGTGGTTATCTTGTTATAGATAATTATGGTCAAAAACTTAGCATAACCTGATTGTGTAAAAATGACTGAAATCTGTAACTGATATTAATGTGAAGCCGCCTTTATTTTATAGATGACGCTTTGCCATTTGGGCACATTTACGCTGATCCCTTTGGCATAAAGTTGCGCTGTTGAACCGGAGAAAACGGTTTTGCCCACTTCATCAATTAAAATAATTTCTTTATTTCCGGTAAAGTGAGGAAAAACGGTTACGGGCTTTTTGTCATTTCCACGCCTGCGGTATAAAATAAGATGCTCCGGCCCTTTGATGATTTGTATTTCCGGCGGCGATTTGGCATTGACAAATACTCCTGCTTTGTCCAGAAAACTTTTCACCGCTTGCGAGGTTAGATCTTGAGGACGCTCGAGCCATAAAACCGGAATACCGCTTTTTTTCAGAACCCGTTCGATTCTAGCGTCAAGGTTGCGCCGGTCCGCGATCAAGGCTTTATATGACGACGAGAATGAGGCATCCGAGGTTTGTTCAAGCCCCTTTGAAACGCTGCTTAATCTTGAATATATCAGTTCATCATCCGTCAGATAATGTACTGGCGCAAGATGTAAATCCAACATGATCTTAACAAAAGGAACGCATGAGAGATTATAGCCGTTATCGACTGGAACTGCGGCAACATTCTGGATAAAAGCAACTTCAGCTTTGGACCAGTCAACCGGGCCGGCGGCAAAAACACGACTGAACCGCCGATGATAGTGTCGATAGATTTCCATAAAAGGCAGAAAGCCTTTTCGATTTCCCCAAAGCATCCATTGCAATGCACCGGACAATCCGGCCGCATAACACTGGGTCAAGGTTGCGTCAATCATGTATTCAGTTGCCTTTGCACGCGAGAGTCCCGGCAGAAATGATTTTCGTCCGTGATCCCCGCCTTCTCCATTGTAAACCGGCTTGCTTTGGGTTGAAAATGGAAACAGCATGGCCGCCATACTGTAGTCGAAAGTTTTATTGACATCCCGGCACAACCAGGGATAGCGCTGTTTGTGCGCATGGGCATCAGGCCTGAGCGAAACCGGACCGTTCGCAACATAAAAATGAGGAGCCAGTCCCGATACGCCCCGGGCAAGCAGCCAGGTTGCGTCCCATGATGAGTTGTCGTGTCCCCACGCCGCCGGGACTTGAAACGTTAAACGTTCTGCATCCTGCTGTTTGATGGCGTTTGCGGTTGCGGCCGTGACATTGAGGAAGTTCTTCTGGACCGACATGTAGCTGTCATGGGGTTCGTTGTATGGCGCTTCAAAGCCGAGAATATTGGAATTTCCCCGAAAATGCCCGGCCATCCAACTGAAAGTCGAACAAATTGCCTTAAGCTCACGCCGCTTCCTGAAATCGGGAAATACCCGTTTGGTCTTTTTGTCTTCAACCAGCCATGAGATAGCCGAACCAGGGAGTTTATGCTTCATCTGGGACGAATTCCCCCCGGCGAAATAGTTATATGGATCGACAGGCAGGTCGTGAAACTCGATAATACTGTATATACCGTGATCAGCTGCCAGTTGAATGAAATATTCAAGGTATTTGAAAAAATCCGGCTTCAGTTTATGCCTGAGCATTATTTTTGTATAATTAGCGCTGTCAGGAAAGACATTTTCTGCCGGTTGCAGCAAGGCGATACTGAGTGGAATTCTGACTGCGGTAATTCCCCAGCCGGACATTTCTTTGACGGAATCGGCAATGTAAGCGTAACCTTTCTTTTTGTGAATGCTTAATCCGGTTTGAAATCCGGTATAATTAATCCCTATAAAGGCATAAGGCTTTCCCGATTGGTAGAGTTTTCCGTCTTTTACGGATATTGCCGGCAGTTTTGTGTTTTTTAGAGCCGGAAAAACGTAAAGCTCCAGCTTTGTGCTTAAGGTTTCGCCATTGACCTTCGACAACACCAGGTTTATGTTGCATTTTTTAAAAAAAATTAAGTCTTTTTTCTGTAATTCCAACAGAAAACCGCCTTTATCCGAAGTTGTTTCAGCAATTATGCGATTATTATATTTCGCCGCTATTCTTTTTATGTCCGCATCCACTCTGCCGGATATGTTGATGGTGTCACCGTCAATCAATTCCCGTTCCGTAAGCGGATATAATACGATCCGGGCAGGAGTCATTATCTGAATATTTGTTATCCGGTAATCATCCTTGCGTTTTAATCTTAACCGGAAAGCGACCGCGCTCCGGTTGACCGGATCAGGAAGAGGCACGCTGATTTTCCGCCAACCTGTCGTTGTTATGAAATCGGTCGTCGTTTTTTTCGAAAAAATTCCACCGTCATACTCCCAGAAAAAGGTTATTCTATTGTTGATTCCGGGCTTTTTGCATTTGATCTCTAAATGTAACTGCGTCCCGTGCTTAAATGTCAAGGGCAGCGGTGAGTGACGGTTAAATCCTGAGCGGAAATTATCATCATTTTTCAAATAGATGATCCTTTTACCCGACTCGGATATGACTTCCGGCCTGTTGCCTTTGCCATCACTGTCAAGCCAGGAACCATATTTATTAACTGAAGCCGTATCAGAAAACAGAGTCGCCGCCGGCTTTTGTAAAGCTGAAACCCCTGTAAAACCGGTAAATATTACAAAAATAAAAAAAATAAAAAAAGTCATTGATTATCATCCTCATCAAATAAAAATAATGGTTAAAAGTCGTAATACTTACTAGCATTATGATACATTTCAAGTTGTTTTTTCCAGACAACATGCCCGTCGCCCCACAGAATGTTCAGGCCGGCGTTATGCCTGCGGCTGACTGTCCTGCTCGGTATCAGGCTGCCATTAGGTCTCAGCAGATAAGTGTAATCAGAATCACTTGCACCAGAGATAAAATCTATTGTATCGCCGCACAAGGCTTTCGAACTCAGATTCTTAACCCTGCCTGCCTTCACTCTGTAAGAGAGCGTCGGGGTATCCTGATAAAGCACCTTGGTCCAGGCAAGACCGCCGTACTTGCCAACTTGAACTAACTCATCCTCGTTGGAAGTTTTGACAAACCCCGGACATCCAAACGGACCACTTACTCCGAATTTCTTATTACACAGCAATTGTCCGTACAGCTTGCTTAAATCAGGCCTGGGTAAGCCAACATATTCACTCAGTTCCCATTTCCATTCCACTTGAATGCCCCCAGTATTGCTCGCGACGGGAAGCCAGTCGTTGTAGTCGTTACGATACATCCCGACTGCATTCCCTATTTGTTTAAGGTTCGAAGCGCATCCGGCTTGTTTTGCCTTATCCCTCGCCTTGCCCAGCGCGGGCAGCAGCATGGACGCCAGAATTGCGATGATCGCGATCACAACGAGCAGTTCGATTAGCGTGAATTTTTTCATAATAAAATTGAATATCCTATAATTATTAATGGAGACGACTCCAACAATTTAAATCATTGTTCAAATTAATAAACTTATTCCAGGAAACATGCGCATCGGCCCAGAGGACATTTGATCCGGCGTTATGACGAGTTCCGATATATCTACCGGAGGAGCCGGCCGCGGTACTGGGGTAAATAACTTCTCCCCGGCTGCCGTCCCCGTCGCTATCGGCGCAAGCGATTGTATTTGTCGGTCGCTTGATTTGCGAAAAACGGATGGCCGGTTCGGTTGAATGAGTCCAATACAATCCCATGCCGTCGGCTCCTTCAGCTCCATTTACGGAGCCATCCCGGCCGCCGAAATTGAATCCGTAAGATATATTGTTATAATTAAAGGAAAAATCTGGGTGGCCGGGACATTTGAAAACATTTTCATTCTTGATATAGTCATCATTCAATCTATTAAACCAGAAAGGACCATCGAATGAAGAATTTTCTCTACAAGGATAGATCCATTCGTTCCAACTGTCCGAATAAAGCACCATCGTGGTCCCGATCTGTTTCAGATTATTGGAGCATGCTGCCTGTTTTGCCTTGTCCCGGGCATTGTTCAACGCTGGCAGCAGCATGGACGCCAGAATCGCGATGATCGCGATCACGACCAGGAGTTCAATCAAAGTGAACTGTTTGTCATCATGTTGGTATTTCATTTTCAATCCTTTCCTTGATGTATTATCAAGCACTACTCCAATTTAATAAAGACTCTTTTTTCATTGTCATAAATGGACATGGTTCACCAGGACTTTATTTGTTATCTAGTGTCCAAACTTGTTTATTACCTTTATTTATAGTTATATTTTTCTCTCAGCGGCTTTGTTGTTCGCTCCTATTGCTCCGAAACTAAAGTAGTTGTAATTTTATAGCCTCAAACAATAGGTATAGATACAAGTTGTTTTGTTTCGGAGCAATAGTCATAAACGCGCTCATAATATTAGAACATTTAATGTTTTGTTTTTCAATGCTTTACCTGCAAATTACATATTTATCACGCGTTTCGAGAAATTGACGCTGCTTGATAAACATTTTTACCGCTCTGCCTTAAACCGGGCTGCGGGTAAAGACCGTCTTGATTTACGTTAAATATCACATTACTTACTCACAACTTCATATCCCATAATTGCTTGTTTAAACATGTTATTTTTAGTTTTTAGCGTAAATTTAAGTTTGCCGCTCAACTTTTCCGATGGAATAACGCCCAGCCGTCTTCCGCTTAAATCTATTGCCCATACCTGAGGCTTAATTATATTGGTTTTGATTACAATATCAGCTTCACCGGTCTTGACTACTGCAGGTAAACGTCCTTTTTTGATTGGACAAGTATGGAACTGATCTGTATATATAGCGCCGGAATTTTGGGCGTCTGTCAGGTGTAATATAAGCAACGAGGATGAGCTAGCTATCGTTTTATTATCAAGAGACCCTGCGAATATTACAGAACGATTTAGTTTATTGTTGACTGAAACAGCATGCCCTCCGGCAATCTGTCCGTCTCTCAGAATGAAACATTCGCTTTTAGGTGTAATCGCACTGAAAAATTTTTCTCGGCTTGATAATTTGAGTTGATTAGTGTCGCTCATAAAGACTCCTGTCTCCAGATTGATATGATTCTTGTCAAGAAGCTGTTTACTAATCGCAGCATTTATAATATTACCCTTGGCCGGAAGATATTTTTCCTTATATATTTTTTCTTTATACCCGGTATAAAACAAGACGTTCGACGGCAATTTAGAGCCAGCATAAAGACCTCCTATCTGCGAAACAAGTCCAATAAGATTGAACCGAGCAGGAAAACTGCCATGGTTTATGCTACATACCACCGGAATTTTATTTTTGCTTTCTTTAACATCTCCACGTAAAAAGAAAAGCAACCCTATTCTTTCAGACAAGACCGCAATAGGGTCATATGCGAAAGAAAAATGAGATATATAATGATATTTTCTAGGGAAATGAACCAAATTAAAGCGAAATATACCATCATAATCCTGAAGTGAGCAATATGCGCCGACCAACGGACCTCCTTCAGCTCGATAATGGTTGGGATAGCAATAGTTGAATTCAGTAATCATAAATGGTTTTCCAAAAATCCTTGTCCCCATGATATTACGCGGTGTATCCGCATTTTCTGTAAGGGCGCTATTATTTCTTATTTCCCATCGCTGAGTCTTTTTATTATATTTTCCATGATCCCAGTAGCTGTGATTATCCACATAGTCATATTGATTGCGCATGGACATAATTTCTCTTTTTTTAGCCATTCCCGGTAAGTGGGCATTGCACGAAGTCAACAGAGCTTTTACCCCAATACTCCTTAGATAAGCGCTGCTTTTTTTATAGAACTTAATCCCCAGCTCAGTCAGGTACGAATAAAAGTCTTTTTTGCTTCCAGATTTTTTATAGGCGTTCATAAATATTTTTTTCACCATTGCACTGCTCACACTGTAATTATGATGAATATTATCTTCATTTACAAGGCATATTGAGAAAAGCGCCGGATCATTTTTCAATTTTATTCCTGTATATGCATTAGTATGCTCCAGAACATTTGAGGCAAACTCTTTCCAGTTTTGCCATGCATCGGGGTTTACAGCCACTAGAGCCCTGAAATCAGCTATCGAGAGCGTCCCTTGTATTCCTTTTATCGCTTTGACCTTGATCATTCTTCTGCTGTAGAGGTCTGTCGAGATATATATGCCGCGTTCTTTCAGTTTATAAAAAATATAATCAAACTGTTTCATCCCTTCTTCATCAAGCTTCGTGGAACACGAAGCTGATTTATCAATAACATCGTTATCATAGTGATGTAAGCGGACCGCATTGTACCCCATGGAAGATACATATTCCGCCATCTGATCAATATAGTCATATTTACGGTAATAAGGGGGAATCACGTTGACACCATAGAACCGCTGCCTGACCCCCGGTCTACCTTCAAATTCAAAACGGCTGTTCTTTATAACTGTAAAGCCAAATTTTCCCGCTGGTTTATGCTTTGGAATGACTTTAGAAAAATCCAAAGCGGAACCCGGCTCGATAAATCGGTCGTTTTGAATTAGGGTCCAATCTTTGCCTGTAATAATCGCTGATGGATATAGCTTGGGGATTGGAATATCATCCCCTCCAGACATTGCGACAACCATCCATACAGAATTATTGTTGCTTTTGAAAATAAATTTATCAACTGGTTTATTTTGGATTTTGAATTTAGAAAGATAAAGAGAGACGGAATGGGTCATGTTTTTTCCTGTCCACACATTTCGTCCATTGGGCTTATTATCCCCATTAAACCAGTCATCAACATCTTTTTTAGCTATAATCTGAATAAGTTCATCACTATTATCCAAGTATTTGACTTGAATAGAACCAATGCAAGTTTCAGCATCAGTTCTCCATGCAGTAGCATGTAACAAGTAAATAGCCTGATAACTGGCCTTCTGGGCATCAACAGCAGCCTGGTCCAGAAAATAGGGTCTTTCCCTGCCTTTGAAAACCATACATGACTTTCCCTCATTTTGGGCCGGATCTATCACATCAAATCCAACGTTTAAAAATTTCTTTTTCCCGGGACGCATTATTCTAAGGTCATTTATTCCCTGGTCCGTCCAGCCGCCTTTTTTATCTCCTGGAAATTCGTCTTTAAATCCCATATTGCATTGTTTTGAAATATTTATGGGAGTAGTTGAATAAGGTTTCAACTCAAAATCAACTTTTATCCCTGACTTTTTCAGTTCTCCATGATATGGAGAAAAGCGAATTCTCACTGAAAATTCATCGTGTTTCCATTTCCTGTTATCCTGAATAATTAAATTCATATTACCGGAAAAAGTAAGCGTCCCGGCAGGTGTTGGTATTGAGAGCGTTTTTGCTTTGTGACGGCCCCCAAGCCGGACTTGCGAGTATTTTTCAGGCAATAAGATGTTTTTCTCATCAACTCTTAACATGCTCCCTTTATAATGTCTAGACGACATTACCACAGAAAGAGATATTTCATTGGGAAAAACTTTTTCTTCTGAAGAAATGTTGGCTTCCAAAAGATATTTTATTGCAGATAATTTGATAATTTTTTGAGAGAATCTTAAGTATTCGCCTGTATTCACATTCCACATTCCGGCAGTATTCCAACTAGTTGCATTTTCTCGTGGATACCCTTTAATTATAGTGATGTTTTTATTATTACTGGGAGTCCACTTTCTCCCCATGTATTCAACCTGAATACGACCGTTCGGAAATTCTAAAATTCCCTGTTTGCTTATTTTAAAAGATGGAAGCAGTCCGCAATAAGCAATATATGAAATCGCCATAATGAGAAATGTCAATATTTTTTTCATCAAGTCTCCTTAAGAATCATTAAATTAAAACTAGTTATATATATCACCGGTCCAGCGTAAAATATTATATAAGTCTGATTATTGAATTACTTGTTATCAGTCTGATAGTCTGATCATCCAAATTAAAAGTTTCTGATTTCTATTTGTCAGAAAAATAATCGCGAAAAGTTTAGTCTCGCGAAACACAGATGCTTAATCTTTTTCAGAACGGTTTATTGGTCAATATAAGCATTATCAATACATGATGCATCGCTAATAAAAACAATCTGTTTCAGATAACCGCCTCCTTTCTTATTGCACATATTGTTAATAGTGCCGGCTCCAATAATTTAAATTGTTGTTCAAATTAATGAACTTATCCCAGGAAACATGCGCATCGGCCCAAAGGACATTAGTACCTGCATTATGCCGGGTTCCAATGTATCTGCCGATAGAATTGAATGCTCCAACCGGATAAATGATCTCTCCCCGGCTACCATCACCATCGCTGTCAGCATAAGCAATTGTTTTTGAGGGTTTCCTGATTTGCGGCAGGCGAATGGCCGGCTCGCCGCCGCCTACTCCAAAGTACAGCCCCAAACCATCAGGGCCATCAGTATAATTTCCCGACCCATCTTTCCCCCCGAAATTGAATCCGTAAGATATATTGTTATAATTAAAGGAAAAATCCGGGTGGCTGGGACATTTGAAAACATTTTCATTCTTAATATAGTCATCATTCAATCTATTAAACCAGAAATGTCCTTCGGCTAATGCGGAACTCTCTCTACAAGGATAGATCCATTCGTTCCAACTGTCCGAATAAAGCACCATCGTGGTCCCGATCTGTTTCAGATTATTGGAGCATGCCGCCTGTTTTGCCTTGTCCCTGGCATTGTTCAACGCCGGCAGCAGCATGGACGCCAGAATCGCGATGATCGCTATCACGACCAGGAGTTCAATCAAAGTGAACTGTTTGTCATCATGTTGGTATTTCATTTTCAATCCTTTCCTTTCGTTACTATTATAAGTCATTTTTTATCTTTGTCACTTTCGTTACCTGCTGTTCCTGCTTCATTTCATAATATGTTCCACGCTAACTTGACTTTAATCTGTTAATATTATATATTTATATTCATTGTTTTAATACTATTTTTTTTAACTATTTTTTTTCACTTTTATGACTAAGATTTACGAATATAATGAATATTACAGTCAATTAATGGAATTATTTTCCACAATTGAAGAGTGTTTTGCCATGGAGGTGTGCATATATCCGGCGTATGACTCCAACATGTTCACGTCTTCCGGAGTAAGCCGCCTGCCGCATTCATACTTCAGTCATTTCAGCGGTTTTTGTCGAGCAGTCAAGGACAATAAAACCGGTTTGGGCTGCGCCGGCTATGACAGTCTGAAAATGGTCGCTAAATCTACTGAAATCGGCAAACCCTTTGTCAATGTGTGCCACGCCGGTCTGAGTGAAGTAATTATCCCGGTATATGGGCATAACGACACTCATATAGCAACTATATTCATCGGTCAGGTAATTACTGAAGAAGTTGTTAGACAGGGTTTTTCCGAGATAATTCGCCGGGTTAAAAATCTCGGTGTAGATATGGAGAAACTGGAGGCTGAGTATAAGAAAATTCCGCATATGAGTGAGGAAAAATTATTGAAAATAGGTAAAATGGTTGACTGGGCGCTGAAAGGCATCAACTCAACGCTTGATTACGAAAGCCTTATGCACCAGATACATTTCAATCAGTACCCGGTAATCCGACAGGCTTTAAATATCCTGCATCAGAGTAAATTTGCGATTACTCAAACGGAAATTGCTAGGAAACTACATCTGCACCAGTCATATTTCAGTCGGCTGTTTACTAAAGTAATGAAATGCAACTTCCAGGAGTATGTCAAATTTTACCGCATCAGTGAAGCAAAACAAATGCTGCACCACAGTGATCTGCCGATCTCGGAGATTGCCGACTCATGCGGGTACAGCCGGCAAAGTTTTTTCACCAGGCAGTTCAAAAAAATGACCGGCATGACGCCACGCGAATTCAGAAATAAGCATAACCGGGCATAATGGCTGGACTGTAACGCCAACACATCGTTTGCCGTCGGCGTCGTTGTCTGTATCTTCCCCAAATTTTACCGGAAAGAACATCTGTTTTGCCGGTTCGTTGCCATACCTCAATCACATTTTCCAGTTTTGGCGATTTGGGTTAAAGCAGCCAAACGGTCTGCAACTTTACCTTTGCGCTTCTCCTGACGGCGAAATGCATCATCGAGGCTTAGTTGACGTTTTTCCAAGAGCCGTCCGTTTTCCACCGGGGATGTGCCGCCGAGGTGATTGTGGTTTTTGATAAATTCCTGAGGGTCCAGCAGCTTTTGCAGGACATGGGTGCTGACGCCGGGAAGATCGAGGTTCAAATACAATGCCGCCTGATCAAGCATTTCTCCCGTACATTCATAGCTTTTCATTCCATTGAGCCTCGCGTCACGAACCATTGTCGCTACGATACTGTGAGCCGCCCGTCCGCCATATCCCAGTTCTCCGATCAGGTAAGCGGCAACTTCCGTCGCGCAACTGTAGCCCGCTTTAACGATTTTTAACATCCGTTCTTTCTGCGGGATGAGATGTTTCAGCATATCCGCGAACATCATGATGCATGCCTGGCTTTGTATCATCGTCTCGATTGCGTAATCGGGCAGAAACAAAGCCTGGAGGACATCTCCGTGCGGCTCGCTTTTCAACTGGATCAAGCCCTTTATCGTTTCCCCCATTATATCGGCCGCACTGATCCTGACCCGCTCATAATTGCTGCCGGAATCACATTTTTGCGGCATATATGAACTCACGCCACACATGGACGGATGGGTGCGAATCATGTCGATTTCATCAAAAGCCCAAATATAATGGCTCATGGCATAACGGCTCAGGTGTATTGCCATATTTGACAATGCGAACATAATTGCCATTGAGTGGTCCTGGGATGCTTCACAGTCATAAGTCGGCTCCATAACTCCGTCAAAACCCAGCAGATCAGCCATCAATTCGCGATCGATCGGCCAGGTAATGCCGGAACACGAGCCGCATCCGCCCGAGTTGATGTTTGTAAACTTATAGGCCAGCTCAAGCTGTTCCAGACTCCGGTAGACTCCATCGAAAGCCGAAATCATAAAATGGGCATAAGTAATCGGCTGCCCGTGATTCATGTGGGTATGCCCGACCATAACGGTATCAAGGTTTTCGAGACAAATCTGATGAATAACCCGCAACAGGTGCAAAGTATCGTCAAAAACATCAAGCATTTTATCACGGAGTTTCAAACGGTACATCGGCTCCTGCAGGGTTCTTCCATAGTTGACGATACTGGCCAGATCCATATCGCCGTCGAAAACTTTTGCCAGTCTCTCCTCGCCCGATACTCCGGTATTGTCATTCCAGATCTGATCAAGTCCTTGCAACAACTTTTGAACCTTGTTCCGATCTATGCAGCCGGACCGGTACAAGCAGATAGTCCAAGCAATATCCACCTGGGTTGACCACGGCTGAGTTAAACTCATCCTGTTCTTCTCTTTTCCTGTTTTACGTAATGGTGCAAACATATCAGGCGACATTTCGCATCCGAGCGCATGAAAGCGATGGTCGGTCCTTTTTGCATATCCGTCATCAACACATTGTTCCAAACCGATAAAATCACGCATGGTATCTTCTTTCTTCTTTCTTTTTTATTTCTTTATCTTCATTGATTTTCCCGTTATTAAAAATATACTTGTTTTGAACAGACAAAGATACCATTAAATATAATTAATCTTTTTCACTTTTATTACCTGAAGCATTTGAGCTTGACAACTCAATTGAACTCTGTATGTTGTAAATATTCAATCTGGGAATTTGACGGATGACTTTCGTCATTTTTTTATGGTAAAATACAGTTCTCACCACTCATAGTTTTAATTCCAGTTTCATATAAAAGAAATCTATCAAAGAATCCTTCTTTCAACTTAACCGATGATCCATGAGCACGTTCCATTGATATTTTTCGCTAAGACCTATTTATCCGGAGCGCCGAGTGCTGTACCATTTTTTCTTTACTAACCCAAGAAAAGCAGTTTCTACAACTATTACATATCCCGTTGTACCAAATAGATATACGAATCAACACCCTAACCTGCCAACTCTCTCATAAACACATATATCAGCGGTATTCTCTCTATTTGAGAGCTTGCTCTCAGAAACTTCTGGTCGCGACCAGAACTCGCGATGCAGACATTATCCTCTTATTATCAATGACTTAACTGCAATTTTATCGTTTAAAAACATTTCCCGATTCGATTTACAGTCACTTGTTTTTAAGCAAAAAACGTCAATAATGAGGCTTTTCTAACTTTGTCTGTGAGTTACTGCGGGAGGTTCGCTTTTTTCTGGAAAGAGATTTAACACTTATTTCTGGCTTTAACAAAAAATTTCCGAACAGAACAACGTTCAACTGATCTTCCGGCAAATAAATTATCTACAACCTAACAAATAAAATACTGAATTGTAAACCTTGCCCCTGACATTCAGGAAAACGTTATCAACGGCACAGTGCAACCAATCAACGTAGCAGCAACATCCCGAACGACTGACTTGAACCAAGAGACAAATTCGGCTGTGCTTGAAGCTGAATGTTAACCAAAGTGATTTATTAATTTTGCAGAAAAAAACACTATTAAAAGCCACTAAACGGAGCAAATCCTTGAAAATACTCTTGCATATCTTCATAAGTCACATCTTTTATTTCGTGGAAAAATTGGTAAATTTCCGTCCAATCGCAATCAAATTTTTTAACTTGCTGTTTAGTTCGTCTTTTTAGAAAAAAATTAAATCTTTCTCCCAATCTATCATCAGGTAGCTCTAGGCCATATTCAAATGAAGTAGCATCATCAAAGGGGCCCTTAAATTCTTTAAATTGTTCATAGAAGTTTTTGATTTTCTCATGTTGCTCTATGAATGTAGGATCAGTCAAAGTTATCAAATTCACAACATAATCCTGATTAAATAAATCAGGGAAAAAATCATAAATGAAATAGATACAATTATAAATAGAATAATATATTGCCTTTCCAGGAAATCTAAAAATCGTATCAACACAAGATCGATCAAGGATTAAAGCATCTCGAATTTGGTCTTTATAGTAGTTATGGTATTCTTTTCCATCGCATTCAATCCCAATACAACTCTCAAATTTTTTAATAATAAAATCAAGCCTGAATTCCATAGGAACGTCTACTTTATATTGTGGGATAATACAAACATCTGAGCTTAAATACTTGTTTATAGTATTTATAAATATGTCCTCAATTGGGCTATCTAAATCTTTGAATCTGAGTGGAGTTTTTATCTGATTATTATTTATATTTTTAATGAATTCATGCAATAACTCATTAACATTCTGAGGGTTATTATCTGACATTATTTAACCTAGATTTTAAAATAATATTTCACAACTTTAAACTACAGCTACAACTAACAAATTCAAATAAGATTACTCATGGGATAATTTGTTTTCGATCACCCTAAAACACTCCGCTTTTTGAGGTACAACTGATCAAACCAGTACCGGGCGTCTTTCAGCTTTGTCGGAATACTGATACATCTGTCACCAAGGCCATTCTCTTGAGAATTTTATACAGGCAATTCAGGAAGGTCACCACGATTCGCAGGTCTGTAATCCGGCTTTAATTCTTTTCGCTTGTATGCTGAATCGTCAATAGGACTACCATCATCAATATCCCTGTATCCAATTCCTCCTCCAATTGGTGACGCCCAAAAAGCATTCATTTCGTCATGCATTTTTCCATCAGCCATAGTTGAAAGAGCACAAACCTTTTTTCCATCGAATTTCATACCGCAATCCCTGGCTCGTCCAAGCATCCATATCAAAGCAATATTTGAAAGATCGCTTTCATCTTCGAGGTAACCTCCTCCAACATCAGAGTGAACTCCTGGAAACCAGCGCTGAACCGCTCTATCGCTGTTGAACTGTGTCAACTTAAACTTGCCTCTATTTTCGTCAATCGACATTGCGTGAAAAGCATTCTCCACTATATCCGGCAACGCCTCGTCATCATAATCATCTATCCAAGCTGCCTTCACTGTATCCCATACACAAAGAGCTGTTATCGGCATGCGTCTAGCCTGATTATTAGATAAAAGTTTTCCAGCATCTGTATCATGGTCCAAGAAAGCATCAATGACTTCATCACATTTCCTCTTATCATGAGGGATTCCACATTTATCAATCAAATGAGCAAATAGACGCGCAGTATACGCTCCACGACTAAATCCAAAAAGATAAATACGATTTTCTTCTGGTTTACATTTATTATCGTTCAACCAGTCGGATAATATGTCATAACCCCGTTTCATTCGATCCGGGATATCCGTTCCAGTTGCTTTTGTCATTGTGATTTCATCCATGTAACAGGTTCCCACTCCGGTTACATATTTAACTTCAGGCACGAGGTTTTCAACATCCTTGGTAAAAAGCATACATTGTTCGACTTTATATACATTGGATAAAAGAGGCTGGCCGGTTTTATCGCATTTGTCAACTGAATTATACGTTCCGTCAAAAAGGAGTATTAAATTTCTGTTGGCCATTTTTACCTACTCCTTTTCGACTTTGTTGTTGCACTTTTACCATCTCCACCCCATTCGCTTCCACTATTATTGGCAGGATGAATATCCTGCAATTCCCACTCGACACCCTGCGGAACAACAATCCCCAGGCTCAAGACTGTTGTCAGGGCAAAAAGCATATTAGTATGATACCTGACCTCGTATAAACCAACTCCTTTTATACTTTTTTCTCTATCCCAAGTACTCCATAGTTTATCGGAGTAAAAACATCGATAAACAGTATCACTTCCTCTTTGAGGATATATTATTTTTTCCTCCTTCGTAAATTCCGATACTCCGTTGTTACTTTGGCTACCGGTCAATGCAAGCTGAGTACACCCTTCTGAAAACATCATCACAGTTAAAATACAAACACTTGCCAACCCACGATAGGCCATTTCCCGTTGTTGAATTAACTTTTTAAATAAAGACATCTTTAACTCCATTCTTTTCTTAAAAAACAACTGAAATTTATATATTCAATTTACCATAGTTTGCAATCCTACAGCTCACAAATTAATAGTAAACCATTTACTTTTCATCTATATAGCCCCCAATGATTATATTGGCTAACTATATAAAGAACAACAGCAATATAAATAGTTTCATTAAGTTGCCAATTTTCAGGTTTATTCTTCGAGTTCATAATGAATTTTTCGGAATCCATTAAGCCTAGTTCCAATATTTCCTGATATTTATTTTTTTCAACAATAAGCTTTTTCCCTGCATCAGATTCATCTATCTTAAACTCTTCATATTCATTTTCTTTAATAAAAAGATCAATCTTTTCTATATTTTCTTGCAGGAGGCTCATTAGACCTTTATGAATCCAACGATATTCATTAGAAAGGTCAAGAGCGGTATCAACAACAGCCTGCCTTTCTGATTCAGGAATCGCTGTCTGAAGTATTTCATACGCTCTTAGCATTTGTTCGTTGGGTCTGAAAAATGCAGTAGGATCATCAATTCTATTAATGACTTCAAGCTTATGCCATAGAAATGGAGAATTTAAACCAACCTTGAATATTAAATCATCGAAGAACGCTGAACATAAATCATATAGAATATGCCTAGCAGGACGCCCTCCTGTCGCTCCTCCGGAATAATTATCAATGTATTTCCCTATTTTATCAAAGGACATAAAAGCCTCATATTTCAACTGCTCTATAGGCTCCTCGGTACATTCTTTTATATTATGCAATTCCCTTCCATAGCGGTCCAGTTTATCAGATTTCAAGCTGCGGTAGTTAAGATTACGATTACTACGTGCTTCGCGTACTGCATATATAGAGACAGCAAGACTTATTACAGAAATGATATCGGAAAAATGAATAGTATACATAAATATTTCCTATATATTGTTAATTTGCATTTCATCCAATTGAAACTTGAACCATGATCTGGGTGCCATCTTTCTTAAATCATTCAAGATATAATGAAGATTGCATCTCCCCAGTCGCCCTTTACACCCGCACGGACATATTTTCTTGTTTGCCAACCTTTTTTTAATTGTAAGCAACCGCAAAATCCGAATCAATTCATCTGCGTCATATACTCCAAACAGGTTAGAGTAATCTTTGAGAATTCCTTCGTTTCCGTGCGGTAATTCACCAAAAACGAAGTCAATTCCGTGATTAATCTTCAACGAAACAGCATAAAGGTAGGGGATAAGACAATTTTTCACATACCCCACGACACTTGGCTCCGAATATAAAATTCTCAATAAAGAAATGGGGGATCCGAGACATAAAGATTTTTCCCCTCTATTAACATGATGCTTACCATCATTCGGTATTTTCCCTCCTTTTTCCTTTACAACGGGAAGACTGCGAGGGAAAGTGTGAGGAATGTATATTTCAAGTTCGTAACTATCATTCACCAATGGATTACCATCTTGCTCATTCACGATAAAATCAAACCTACCGGCGAACAACACCCCATTCCTGCAATCAGGAACAATAGAAATATATGGATAATTATCCAGAAATTTCTTTATGTCGTCCCCTCCAATAGTCATTCAAATCTGCCACGGTTGAGGAGTTGATGATTTATCAATAGAGTGTTTTTGGGGAATATAAATCTCCGGAGCTCCTCCATTGATTCTTAGCTTTTCGGCTAATTTATTGCGGTTAACCACCAAAGCAAATTTGCGATCGATTAGATCTTTGATATAATCAGCATCAGAAATAGAAAGTATGTGCGAAAAATCAGAATTAGCTTGGGTCAACCAAAATCTAAAATTGTCTTCCAGTCGTAAATGAGAGCTGTCTTTGCCGTACCAGCGATCGGCAAAATCCTCTTCTGGTCTAACGGGATTAGGGACCCGGGGAATTGACTTATTGATGAATGAGTCCATCGTCTTCAAGATATTTTCCAGAGCAACAGCTATATTTTGTTCACCGCGATAAGCCCTGGCAGCCAATGTCGTTATTATAATTGATATTGGCTTTAAATCTTCCTTCCCTTTGAACATTACATCTCTATGCCGTTTTAATATTTGTACACACCGCTGGAGAGGGGTCTTTCTTTTATAAAGAGGAACCTCATCCACTTGAGCGGCCTCCATTGCAAATTTTAATCCTTCAACATGCATACGAGACTCAAACCAAGCAGAGTAGCCCTCCGGATTACTAATGTTCCAATCATCACATATTTTATAAAACCCGATATGCCGATCATCGGTTATTAATATTGCGGTTCCAGACGCTTTCCTGGCTAAGTTTTCATTTAAGCTGTAATATCTTCTCATTGCTTCAAAAACGTGCTGCTGCATTTCTTGATTAGCTGGAATACACGGAACGATATCCATGTGAAAATTCAATTCATCCTGATACTCAAGACGCCAGCAACGGTGCTTGGGTTCAAGTTCACTTTTTATCCCTCTACTTTTCCTATAACTTTCAAGTTCAATTCCAACCATTGTTTTTAACTGTTCTTGAGTATTAAGTTTCGTAGACACTCCTTCCCTTAGTTTACAGGCCAAATCCAAATAACTTTTTCCTGAATAACGGTTGGTCAAAAAATCGTCCTCTTCGCTATCTTTGTTTATTTCTTAATTTTGGCTTAGTGGGCTTGTAGCTAGAGTGGCTGGTGCCCACTGTAGGAGGGCGTTTGTCAGTTTTAGCCAGTTATTTACGGACTTTGATGAAACGCATGACTGTCGTCTGTGCTATTTCCAAGACATGAATTGTCAGTCTTCTTTAAATTCAATTGCCAGGAGTTTGTCGTCGGAATCAGGCAGCTGAGAAATGCAGATGTATCGGCTATTTTTTGCCTTCTTTTGTTATGTAAACTTTTCTCATTGTGCGTTTTTTGCGTGGCGGATTCGTGCGTAAAATTTGTGTGATTTTTGAGAGCCCATCTACTGATGGGAAATTGCGTCTGCCGGTAACGGCGGAATTATAAAACCTTCTGATTTTTGTCAAAACGGGTTGATTTTTCATATTTTTGATGATAGACTGTTTTCGGGGTGTGTAAGGATATTCTTGTACACAGCGGCGAAGATAAAAGCTAGTCATGGTAAAGGCGCGGACTTTTACCGTAAACATCTTTCAAGTAATGATTACTACAGTGAGAAAGACAAAGTCACAGGTCACTGGAAAGGGAATCTTGCATCTGCGTTTGGGCTATCCGGGGAAACGGTAACGCAGGAAGTCTTTTCGTTATTTCAACAGAATATTCATCCTGTAACAAAAGAAAAGCTTACACCAAGAAATAATCCTCATTCGATTCGTTTTTATGATTTTCAATGTTCGGCTCAGAAGTCGGTTTCGGTCATGGCGTTGTTCGATAAGCGTTTGGCTGAGGCGCATCGCAAAGCGGTGGAAATCGGCATGAAGGAGTTGGAACGCTTTGCGGCGGTTAGGGTTCGCAAAGGCGATAACTGGGGTACGAAAAACTTCCTTTATACCGGAAAATTCGTCTATGCGGAGTATCATCATGAAAACAGCAGGTTGCTTGATCCGCAATTGCATACTCACAATGTAATCGTCAATGTTGCGCAGGAGGAGGACGGTTCATTCAAGGCACTGGATGCGTCTGAAATGTATCGGGCGATTCGTTATGCCGGGAAATCTTACCAAAATGCGTTGGCGTGTGAGTGTATCCGGCTGGGCTATGACATCGAAATGAAGCGTTCCGACAAGGGGCTCATCACCGGTTTTGAACTAAATGGGATTGACGATGAGATTTTGAAACGCTGTTCCAGGCGGCGGGAACAGATCGACAAGGAAATCGAGAAATTTGTGTCGGAGAGAGGGCGTCAGCCAACCACGGATGAGATCAAGGTAATGACCTTGCAGACCCGTAGTCGCAAGATGCTGGAGAAAACTTCCAGAGAAGTAGATGACATAAAGATGGCATTATTCACCAGGGAGGAAAAAGACCATTTCCATAAGTTGCATGACCGGGCAATCCTGATGGGGGCGCTACGCTTGCCGCCAATTGATGAAGAACGCGCTGCTGTTCAAGTCAAAAAGGTCATGGATCAGCTTTTTGAGCGGCACAGCGTGTTACGCGGGGACGCAATTCTGGCGGAAGTTCAGAACCAGAATCTTGGCAGTACGCGACTGGAGGATCTCCATGCCGCTATTGAAGCGGTGCCGGGACTAATTAATCTTGGAAAACCGGCCGTAAATCCCTATTTTACGACCGAAGAAAATATCGAACGGGAAAATTATTCGATACAGACGGTCAATCAGACCAAGGATTCTTGCCGGGATTTTGTCAGCGATTATGTTCCTTTTTCCGAGGTAAAAGACGGTCACGACCATACGGCTCAGAAAGAGGTGATCGAGACGCTGATAAGCTCGAAAGATCCGTTTATGGTCTTTCGCGGCGTGGCCGGTGCGGGTAAGACTTCAACCTTGCAGGAACTCTGCAAGTGTCTGCGCAAAGGCGGAGTGAGGAATATTCATGTGGTTGCGCCGACGAACAGTGCGGTAGATGTATTGCGCACTGAAAACTTCAATTCAGCTCAGACGGTGGCGATGTTCCTGCAAAATCAGGACAAGCTGCCGCCGAAGGGGTCTTATCTGATCATTGACGAATCCGGGTTGAACTCGCTCAAGCACGGGTCCGAGGTGATTCGCCTGGCAATGGAAAATGAATACCGGGTGCTGTTTGTGGGTGACGCCAGACAGCATTCGTCGGTCGAAGCGGGGGACTTTTTCCGTCTGCTGGAGCAGCATTCGGAGATCACGAAGACTTCGCTGTCGCAGATTCATCGGCAGCAGACGGCGGAATATCGCCAGGGAATTGAGCTGATTGCGGCAGGCTCCAGCAAGGAAGGCTTTGAGCATCTGGACGAACATGGTTTTATCCATGAGGATGAGGACAAATACCTGGAGCAAGCGGCTGAGGATTTTGTGAGATTTACCGATGACGGAAGCAGGCCACTGGACTGCATCGCGGTATCTCCGACCAATCGGGAATGCGATGTGTTGACGACGATGATCCGGGAAAAGATGAAGGCCGCGAGCCGAATCATCAACGACGAAAACAATCTGGTCGAGTCGTTCCGTTCCTGGGGCTGGACCAAGCCGCAGTTGGCCAATATCGACAACTATCAGATCGGCACGAAGGTATTTTTCAATACCAAGATCAGGGGAATCGCCCGGGCCGGAGAGATGGCGGAAGTGTCGGAGATTAATGATGGCAGGCTGCTGTTGAGTAACGGCAAAGCAATCAAGCCGTCGTTAATCCGGAGCGGAATCGACGTCGGAGACTCGGCGTCGCTACCGGTCGGACAAGGTGATATGGTCCGTTTCACGGTCAATCTGCGGATGCCCGGTTACAAGATCAACAACGGCAGTCTGGCAATCGCGACCGGGGTGCCGAATGAATATATTCTGCTGAACTCGAATCGGCGCGAACTGATGGAGATTCGTTTGCCGGAAAACTTCAAAGGCATCAAATACGGCTGGGTCATGACCTCTCATGTTGCGCAGGGAATGACCGCGCAGAATGTGGTCGTGGCGGCTGAAAAGATGTCGAAGCAGGCCTTTTATGTGGCCTGTTCCCGTGGAAAATACAAGCTGTCGCTGCATGTGCCGGAGAAGGAATATTTTCTGAAAAAGCTGATGGGGATTCCGACCGACCGGTTGTCGGTTCACGACTTGCTCGCAGCAAATGAGATTGATGGACCGGTGGTTCCGGAACACCGGAATCCTCCGGGCGTTCCGCCAGCGGAGGAACTCAAGAAAGAATGCCGTCCCGATCCGCTAACTCTGATGGTGGAATGGACGAAACAGAATTTTGCAAAGCTGGCCCGTAAGGTCAAGGAAAAAGTTGAAGCGTTATCCGAATATGTCGCAGACACTCTGACGCCTGACTTGCAGGCGGCTGGGATTAGTCCGGCCGGCGCTGGTGCAGATGTGGCATTCCTGCAAGGTAAGCCGGCGGCAAAGGCTCCCATTGATAAGCCTGATGTTGCAGTTGAAAAGCCGGAAAAGAAGACCAAGCCTACTCTTGAAAAACCGAATGTGACAAGAGGGCCGATATATGAAACTTATCTTATGTTAATGAAAGCGCTGGGCGAAGAGCCGGAAGTAGATACCGAAGAACCGGCGAAAACAGTGGCTAACGAACAGAGTAAGAAAACGATTACGGAAAAACCGGCGGTTAAGCCGGAATCCAGTATTGAAAAAATGGTCGTTAAGCCTAACATGGCTGCTAAAACACCGGTTAAGAAGAGTAAGCCGACACTTGAAAAACCGAATGTGACAAAGGGACCAATATATGAAACTTATGTCATGTTAATGAAAGCGTTGGGGGAAGAACCGGAAAACGTTATCGACAAGTCCTACTCTCAAGTTGTAGTCAAGGCTGATAAGCCGAAGCCTGCGGTCAGTCAACAGAAAGCTCAAGCCCGGCCGAAACCGGTAGAGGAACAAAATATTCCGGTCGAACCGCCTACGGAGGAAAGGATTGCTTATTTGGAACAGAAGCTGGCGAAGGGCATAGACCTGAACCGTGAGGAATTTCTTGAATATCGGCTTGCCCGCAGTGCTCGCCTCAAGACGAAAGAGGAAAAAAGCCAGACGAAATCCGTAGTTAAACCGGAGCCTGGTATTGAAAATCCGGTTAAGAAGTCAAAGCCGACACTTGAAAAACCGAATGTAACAAGAGGTCCGATCTATGAAACCTATAAGATGCTTATGGAAATGCTTGCCGAAGATCCGGAAGGCCCGGATGCGGATGCGGAAGACAAAGATATCAGTTCGCCAGTTGTGATGAAAAAGCAGACGGCTCAACCTGAAGTTACAGATAAAACTCCAGTTAAAAAGACTAAGCCTACTCTTGCAAGGCCGAATGTAACAAGAGGGCCGGTCTATGAAACCTATAGAATGCTTATGGAGTATCTGGGAGAAGAGCCGGAAGGACCGGATACTGAAGTGCAAGACGCCGTTACAGAAAAGTCTCTTTCTCCCAAAGTCAATGCTGACAAGCAAGGCGTTCTGCCGAAAACAATTGTTGAAAAACCGGCAGTTAAGCCGGAACCTGCGTCGAAACAAAACGTTCCGGTTGAACCGCCTGGTGCGGAGAGAATTGCTTATCTGAAACAAAAACTGCGAGATGGTATGGACCTGAATCATGAGGAATTCCTTGAATACAGGCTTGCCCGTAAAATCCAGCTCAGTCAGCCAATGAAACCGAAACATTCCGACCGCAAAGCTGAAATGTCAGATAGGAAACATCCGGAACCGGAAGTTCCCCGGCAAGCGCAGGTCAAACCGAAGATTGTCCGAAACGAAGCGCCGGTCTCCAAGACTGATCCGGTTAAGTTTACCGGTCAGACTGATCCAGTGAAACAGCGTTATGAAGCGGTAAGACAATTAAGTATTTTAATTGCGGCCGAACATTTGGACGCAATTCCGTATCCGGTGTTCAGCGCTATGAGCGTCCAGGATATCATCGGATTGATCGAGACGGTGCCGGAAAAAGTACGCCGGGATTTGATAAAGCCGGAACCGCCCCGTCACGAGCCCCCGTTCCGGGGACGATCAAGAGGTATTGATTTTTAGTTTTTACTTTTCCTGAACATCCTCTGCGGCTTGCCTGGCAAGCCGCAGGGAACACAAAAAGGTTTGAAAGAACCGGAAAGGGGTTTGGGGAAAAATGGGAAAACTTTCCTAAAAGTTTTCGCGGTTTTCCCCGATTACTCCCCATCTTATGCCGCAACTTCCGGGCGGACGTAAGGCTCAGCTTTAACGCCTTCGGATTCACGGGCTTTGCCGAGTCCGATGAATTTGCTGGCCTGTTCGTGGGTCATCTTGCGGTAATAGCCGTTGGCGAAACGGTTGAGATAACCGTCTGAAACGAGCTGGGACAGACGTTCCTTCTGACGGTCTGTCATCGGAGCGTTGGGCGGGAGCGCTTCACGCGGCTCGAACCCTTCAACGATGATTCCGGCTTTCTCGTTTTCGATGCCTTTGAAGATCATGCGTTTGGCCTGAGTGCTGGTCAGGTTCTTGTAGGTATCGCGCTTCAGGCCATTGAGATGTCCGCTGTGGATCAGTTCGGACAACTTCTGCTTCTGGGCGTCGCTGGCCGGAAAATCTTCACGGTCACCACGAAGTTCGTTGATAATTTCCGAGGCATGACCTTTGGTCAACGCATTCCAGTCTTCCTTTGAAAAGCGGGGATATTCATCCTGCTTGATCGCATGTCCGATCAACTGGCGCTGGGCGCGGGTTGCCGGAGCTTCCGGATCAGTGATCACGGGAATGTTGACGGTTTCAGCGTTAGCGGCGGCGGTTTTCTTGGCAGTCTTTTTCATTTTGACCTTTTCCTTTTGTTGGATTATTATTTATTGGAGAACTCTTGTTCTTCCGTAAGGGAGCCGCGAGGCAGTTGAGACTTCAACTGCCGGTCAAGCGGCACGAAGAACAAAGTTCAGTCCGTACGACGGACAGCGTTGGTACCGCTTCAAACTCAAGTCGCTGACGCTCCTTACGGAAGCGGAAAAACCTCAAATCTATTAGAGATCTTTTTCGAGAATTTCTTCAAGCATGGCGTAATCACCATTTGCCATAAAGCAATTATCATCGATTTCGGTATAAAATTCTTCATTTTCTTTGATTTCATTGAAGCAAAAAACCAAGAACCCGTATATTCTCGCGTAAGCAGCCATTTCTCATTCTCCTCTTTAATTTGATTATTATTTTGACTTGAGAACCTCTGTTCTTTCATAAAGAAGCCGCGAGGTAGGAAAGACTTTTCCTGCCGGTCCAGCGGCGCAAGAACAGATGTGGCTGTTGGTTGCTGTTGTAGTTGCACATTGAAGAGAAAGAATAATTATTCTCACATGATACTGAAATTCTGATACATTTCAGGGAAATATATTTCTTTAACAAGATTTATATAAATCTCAAAATCGCAGATATTTTATTTCCTCATAGCATGCAGGAGAATTCTGGTAGAATTTTATGGTACAAATCAACAATAAAGAGGAATGCTGAGAAACAACAATAATACATTTATTATAACAACTTAGTTACTCAGATAAAAAGCCAATCTATTTGAATTAGACCATTATTGTACAATGCAACATTCCTTAAAGGCGACTCGGAGCAACATGATTACAGTCAAAAATTAAAGCTACTACTTTGGTGTCTAATTGATTTTCATCATACACCTTAGATACAACTCGCCAACAACTTTCAATGTTATTTATTCCAGATCGCGGAGATGATATGTCCAAAATGGCAAGAAGGCATATACGGTCTAAACTAGCATATGTAGCTGCTTGGTTTATATGGGGAAACTTTTCATCAACAATATCATCAACATTCACTTGTTGATTACGCCAAACCTTAAGCTCAATAGGAATGATACTATCAAAAAGAATATCAATTTCCCCATGAAACATTTCTGGCTTTTTTAAGACTCTCTCTCGTCCAAAATGATCTAGTAACTTTTCATATATAAAAGGATGAAAAAATCTATCTTCCATTTGTAGATATGTATTAGTATTTTCATTGATAAATCTATATGCAGGTTCTCTTAGGAAGAACTCTTCGGTCAAACAAATTGATATTTTTTTTACAAACCAAATAATTATATCGAAAAAAGACTGTTTTAAATTAGGTTTATCTGAAAAAATTAACGAAGAGTTAAGTTTTTCAAAAATCCTCATAATAATTGAAATTTCTGTTTCAGACAATGAAGACCTTGAATTGGCAGGTATAAAAGTGTTATCTGTATTAAAAATATTTTTGCAACATGGATACTTTACCGTATATTGAACATCTGCATTTAAAAAATCTTGAGGCGAATTGACAAAAGAAATATCTATTATATCAATGCATCCCTGAACTTCAAGAATAATTGGAAGATCCGCTTTATTCCTATATGTCATATTTAAAGGATGCAGCATGAGCCCAGTATTTTCAAGATCAAAGAGGGTCATTCTCATTCCCCATCCTCTTAAATTAATATTTACCTGTTCTATTCCTAAGCAATTCTGTTGATTCTTCACTTCACCAATAAATAACTCTCCCTGTTTTATAATTGATGGGGCATTTCCTGGCACTGAATGGTGATAGACTTTGCTTAGTTTGTTTTGGAGATTATTAAAATCTTCTTTAAAAACTTTTAACACTTCCTTTAAACTAGCTACAGAAAAGAATACTTTGAACACTTTTAAATTTTGGTCTCGAATTATATCATAACCATGTATACCGGGTAACGCAGGACACTCATTGGAAATAGGTATATATCTGAGACCATCTTTAATGAACTCTAGTTTTTTTTCTAAAAAGTCATTATAAAACTCGATAGCAGGGATATTTTTTGTCGGAGGACTAAATTCAGTTCCAGAAAGTAAAGATAAAACTTCATTTAATTCTGCATTTAAACTACTAAAAACCTCAAATTCAATATCTAAAAGTTCTTTTTCAAGCAAATCTAAACTCAGATAGATTGAATAAAAGTCTATTAGACTTAACTCTACAGACTGCTTGTCAGCTCCATCAGGATTTGATTTTGCAAGTATTTTTCTAGCAACAATGAATGGAGAAATGTCATTAACTAAATATCTATCATGCTGCATAACCTATTCCTTATAAATTAAATATTAGTCCCCAAGAGTTAACTGATAATTAGAATAGTCTTTTTATTGTCTCTGGTAAATCATTATAATAAGACTAGAATATATTGATATCTAAAATTAATACCTCTCATTGTTGTTGACAAACAATGTCATATATCCCCAATATAATGCGATTTCATTGAAAATTCCATTTATTATGAAGATATTTTTATCGGTAATATTTGGAGCTTTAGACCAGCATTTTGCAGGACTACTTAACCTGAGCATTTTTTCTCATATTTAGTTTAATTAATATGCCTCAGGCGCTCTTTTTGAGAGGCTCCTCCTCTTCTTCTGGATCGTCAGCGGCGTCGGTGACGTCTTCGACTTTGTCCTCAATGAGTTCGACGCCGAGGTCGAGATAGTCCGACAAACGCGGCATCGCATCGATAATCCGGTCGTCATGCAACAGATTGGCTTCACCGAGCTCAAAAAGGATCTTTGCCAGTTCCTTCTGCAACTCATTGCGTTCGTCGGCGAACTTGAACTCTTTTTTGTTTTCCGTTTCGACCAACTGGCGCAGACGCTGGCGGTCGAGTTCCAAGCGTTCCGTCTCCTGTACGACCTCTACCGCTTTGTGTTCCAGGACGGATTTTAAACTGGTGATCAGGCCGCTGCCGGTCGTGACCTCACTCCCAACCCGGATTTTGCGATTCTGAAATTCATCGCCGCCGAGCTTGTAGCGGATAGCCGCTTTATCTTCATGGACCCGGAAGTTTTCACATGGACAAATCGCCTGCAAAGTTATTTCGATACCGTTGATTTTGGCAAAACCAAGATCGATGACGGCAGTATCGTATTCCCTGCGGGCCTGCAAGATCGCTGGGTAGAGTCCTTTGTTGGCCAGATGCTGCGCAAACTGTTTTACCTGATATTCCGAAGTGCCGTCCAGCGCGACGCCGTTAATTTCAATCCGCGGATTGGCGCTGTCGAACGACAGGGCCGCCAGTTCTTTCAGCCGGACGATGTCTTTTTCGATCCGGGGAATAGCGCGTTCCAAGTCGTCTTTCAGATTTGCGTCGCGACGGATGGAGCGGCGAAACTGATATTCCAGCGCCTGAAGTTCACGCAATCGGGTTTCAACTTCGACCTTGCGCATCATCAGCGAATTGCCGCTGATCTGGGCGGAGAACGAGGCGTAATCCAGCGCCGCGTCGTTCAGTTCCTCCATGTTGCGGCGACGTCCCTTCAGTCCGTCGTTGATGAACTTCTGTTTCCGGGTAAGGATTTGGTACATCCCGGCGTCGAGGGTTTCCTCCATGCCGTAGCGGATAATTTCGACTTCCGGCAAGATATTGCCCTGACGAACCAAACGTCCGGATCTCTGCTCCGAGTCGGATGGCCGGAACGGCGCGTCCAGATCATGCTCAACCGCCAGTCGTTCCTGCATGTTGACCCCGGTTCCAAGTTTGCGGGTGGAGCCCATGATGACCCGGACTTCGCCGCGGTTGACCATGTCGAATACGCTCTGACGCTGCTTGTCGGTTTTGTAGTCGTTGATGACGGCGATTTCGTCAGCCGGGATGCCGCCGGCGATCAGTTTTCGCTTGATTTCGCAAAATACGTCAAACTGCACGAACTTCCCGTAGGAAAGTTTATAAAGGTCGCTGAACACCACCTGGGCGGCCTTGATGGAGTCGTATTCGTGATACTTCTCAATGATTTTTGCCACGCAGATATTAAGTTTGGAACTGGGATCATCGGCCGCGTTCGCCGCGATCAGCCGCAGGTCGATGGTCGACTTCCGGCTCAATCCGTAGATCAACAGTGGAATGTGGCTGTATTGCTTTTTCACCGAGTTGTCCAGATGCTCGAACCAACGGTAGACATCGCCGAGATAATCCATGAACTTCGAGATATTTTCCGAACGCGGAATGCTGATATGCTCCGGATGCCCGCCTTTGATCGGCGGTTTCGGGATGTCGGTTAAATCTTCCGTCAGGATCACGTCGGAACAGCTTCTAAACATCTTGGATAGTTCCATGATGTTGGTATATTTCGCAAAGCGGGAGACCATTTTAAAGCGCCCGGCCGCGTCGATTTCCAGCGCGGTTTCGGTCTGGGTAAAGGTCGACGCGAAGCGGTCGAAGGTATCCACCCGGAACTCGTTTAGAGTATCTGGTGAGACGTAACGGACCATGTTCCACAGCTCAGCCAGAGTATTGGTCACCGGCGTCCCGGTCGCCATGTAAATGTTGCGACCGCCAGTCTTTTCTCGGATCTGATTGATCTTTAAGGTCAAACTGAACGCCTTCTGGCTGGCTCCGCTGTCGAGGCCCTTCACGCGGGTCATTTTCGTCACGAAAAAGTTCCGTTTATATTCATGGGCCTCGTCGATCATCAAACAATCAACCCCCAACTGGTCGAAATAGACGATGTCTTCCGAGACATGCCGGTCCTGAAGCCGGTCCAGTTTCATTTTCAGCGAACGCTTGCGCTGCTGCTCCGCTTTCAGCGCACGGCGGTTCAGCATTGCCACATCGCGAGCCCCCTGAACCCGTTCCATCTCCGCCAGTTCCTCCTGGTATTTTGCCCTGATCAGCTCGGGGTTGTCCTCGATCATATTGAAAGAACTCTGAGCGATGATAATGATATCCCATTTGCCGGTGGCGATCCGGCCGAGAAAACGCTTGCGTTTGTTTTTGACCAGGTCCTGTTTTGTGGCGACCAGAATGTTTGCCGTCGGGTACAGCTTCGGGGCAAACTCCGCGAACTGCTGTAAGGTCGCGTTCTGGACTACGATCATCGTTTTGGTGGCCAGCTTGAGCCGGACCAATTCGGCGGCTGCAGTCAACATGACCGCGGTCTTGCCCGCGCCGACCGCATGGGCCAGCAGCGTATTGCCCTGCACGCAACGGGTGACGGCCCGTTTCTGATGATCGCGCAGGATGAACGGCTTGCCGTCGATCACCGAGCAGGCGCCGGGATAAACGTCGAATTTCGGCACGTCATAACTCTGGATGACATGGTTGTTGAAATGCTCATTGTAGACCGCTTCCAGTTCCCGAGCCAGCTCGGTATCGTCCATGATAAAGTCGTGAAAACGATTCTGAATTTCGTTTTTATACTGCCTGGCTGTCAGCGTCGCTTCCTTGTCAACGACATCAACCAGATCGCGGCTGCTTTCGCTCCAGACCCGTTTCTTGATGACCGGGTCTTTCAGGTTCAGAATCAGTTCGATCAGTTCGAAGGTACTCATCGAATCAATATTATACTGGTTGACCAACTGGCGGTTGTTGTAATCGGCGGTGACTTTCCAACTGTCGCTGTCTGAATCATAATGAATCTTCGCCTGGCCCTTCAGGTCTTTGACGATCCATTTTTCCACGATGTCAGCCGGCAGCCAGAAGGACCCGAGCGCAAAATCGATGTCTTCGATCGTCAGTGGTTTGGGCTGAACTTCTTTCAGTGCTTCGACGTTCCGATCCAGTCCATTAGTCTGGGCCAAGTCGATTTTCTGTTTGATATTGCCGGAAAGATACTGGCTTTTCAGTTCGATGTGCATGTTGCACGGGTTGTAGAAATACTCGCCGCTGCTTAAAAGTTCCTCGCGGACAATATCATTATCTTTGCCGACCAGGCTGGCGATGTAATTCAAGTCGATGTTATTGCGGTAGGCATGGGAGATCAGCCCGGCGTCGATAACATTGTCGGCCTTATCCGGCTCTTTCCAGGGCCACTGGGTCCGCTTGAATAGAATGTCGCCTGCTTCATAGACTTTTTTCGTGGTTTTGATGCCGGATGTGTTGACCTCGGTTTCCTTGCGGCAGTTTTCAATCGCCGCAACTTTCAAGTATTCCGGGTCCTCAGTCACATACTTGTGGACGCGTTTGTTGGAGAGTACGGAATAGGTCTTGACATGTACGTCATAAAGACAGCGAAGTTCTGAGCGGAGATATTCGACGTAATTGTCCGTCGCGTTAAAATCCAACTGCGCGTCGATCAGCTTATTCAACGCCTCCTTGATGCGGACAAAAGAGCTGATCTTTTTCGTTTCATTTGCGGTAAGATCCTTGCCCTTAGTGTCTTTCATACGGCCGCCAATGCCGTCGATCACCTGATAGACCGTATCGTGAGAAGTGAAAATACTGTACTCGCGGCAATGTTCCGGCACGTCGGTTGTTTCCGGGATTTCGACTGGTTCGGATTTTTCGACTACCGGGACTTCAAGCACAGCTTCAGCCCCGAATAAATCGAAATTTGCCACTGGTTCAGCCGGAGCAACGCTCTGTAGACTGATGAGACGTTCGCACAGGGGGATGTCACCCGGCAACACGGTCGGCGTACCGACTTTGCCGTACATTTTGCCGGTATTGGAAAGGATGCCCAAGACCTGTTCCGGATGGGACGCGAAGTATTCGTTGACCTTCATTTCTCCGGTAGCGCCGCCGGTCGGCGCCTCTTTCAGTTCGACGAACGGTTCGGCGCTGACGCCCTTGCGGAATACCAGAATGTCGGCTACGACTTCCGTTCCGGCAAACGCGTTTTTCGGGAGACGGAACGCCTTGACCAGCCCAGCTTTTGATGCGAAATTCTGCCGTGCGGTAGTGTCATTAGAGTCCAGCGTGGCGGAGGAGGTCAGCAGAACGGCGCAGCCGTTATCCTTCAGGCAGTCCAGCGAACGCGCGATAAAGTAATTATGCAGATTCCAGTTGCGGTAGTTGCGGTCGTAAAGCCCGGTCTGACCGAACGGCACATTGCCGATTACGAGGTCGTAATCGCCGGAAAGGTTGACTTCTTCGAGTGACGCAATACGGATATCCGATTCCGGATAGAGCGCCTTCATGATGCCGCCGGAAACCTTGTCAACCTCGACCGCGGTAAATTTATAGCCGCGTTGTCCGGGGGCATGGCCGATGAAATTGCCGGTCCCGGCTCCCGGTTCGATTACCTTGCCGGATTTAATGTTTAGTTCATGTCGCGCCAGTTGCCACATGAAATCAATAAGATATTCCGGGGTGTAAAAACTGTCCAGGACGGAATTTTGCGCGGTCTGGTATTCCGCGTCGGAAAGTAGTTCCTTGAGCGTCTGGAAATGACGGTTATCCGGCAGAAAAACCTCAGTAAGGCCGCCCCAGCCGCTGTAGCGTGATAACGTAACCTGAGCGTCGCGGGATAACTCCGCCGCGTCCGCCCCGAGTTCGTTGAGCTGGCGAATCGCTTTGAAATTCGCCTCGATCCGGGCCGCTTTACCGGTCGGCAGCGGTTGTTTGCCGTCGTTTTTGAAATTTTTCGGAACAAAGACTTTCCGAGGGGCTTCCTGTTCAACTGCGGGGGCTGCTGTCTGCATTGCGGCAAACGCGAATAAATCCATCTGTATTGCTTCCATATCATGATCTCCTTTCGGTTGATTTTTTGCCAAAAGGAGTGGCGAAGCAAAACAGATGCGTTAGTCATCTGCTTCGACAATCCAATAAATCAATCCGAAAAGGCGCTTTTCATTCCCGAGCGGTAATGAAATGCTGATTTTAGAAGAATAATGGCCTTTTTCATTCCCGAGCGGGAATGAAATGCTGATTTTAGAAGAATAATGGCCTTTTTCATTCCCGAGCGGGAATGAAATTATCGATGGAAAAGGAGGAGAAAATTCAAAGCAAAAATATAGTATTTTCCTTTGAAAATCAAAGATGGATGATAGTGGAAACCGGCTGAAAATCATGAGGTGTTAAAGGAAATTTATCCCTTTAATTCTTCATGTTTCCAATCGCTGAGCTGGCGAGATTCCGTGTCAAAATTCGCCCCGATCAGGACGATGCTTTTCCCGGAATTCTGATATTTTTTGAAATATTCCTTGTCGCGGATTTGCGACAAAGCGGTTTCGGCGGTCTGGTTAAGTTTGAACTCGAAGATATAGACCCATTCGCCGCATGACGCAACGGCATCGATGCGACCGCGGTTGGTTCTCGCTTCCGCTTCGATATAAACGCCAAGCATCAGGAAAAGCAGAAAGAAAATCGTTTGATAATACTTTTCCTGTTTGATTTGGATATCGTATGGAATGGTTGCAAAGAACTTTTGCAGATTTTGCATAAAACCATCTATATCACCGCTGCGAACGTATCTGGCAAGAGTCACGGCTACACCTTCCAGTTCATCTTTTGATACGGTTGTATACGCGTTCATCAAATAGGTGTCAAAAGCGGAACGCACTTCAAAGTTCGGAAAATCAAGATGATAAAAAGTAACTCCGAAGTCCTCAAACGCACTCTTTATGGTCAGATAACCAGTTTGAAGCAAAAGGGCCAACGGTTCTATTTTATCAATTTCATAAGCAGCAAAAGCAAGCCCGGAAACAGGATGAGTTAAGGCATTCTCAAAGTCAAAATCAGTATCTCTAATTACATTCAGTAAAAAAGTCGGGGTTCCAGTTGAAAACCAGTAATTGTTGAATTCCCCGTTTTTAGAAAAAAAACTGGCAATAGAAACCGGATTGTACACGGTATCTGCTTTCGCATGAAATCGGTAGCCGTTATACCAGTTTTTAATTTTGTCGAGAAAGTCATCATGCAGGGTAGACTGTTGAGTCTCGACATCAGCAATCCGATCAGCAAAAGCATGTTCCAATTCGGATTGAGTATAGCCCATCATGGTTGCATAATCTATATCCATGGTAATGTCGGTCAAATTATTCAGATCAGAGAACAGTGAAACATGACAGAACTTGGTTACGCCGGTAACGAATACGAAATGTTCCATACTTTCGCAGGTCTTGATCGTTGCATAAAAACCTTTCAGAACTGACTGGATTCCTTCAATTACCGGGCTATTCAAATTATTCAGGATCGGTTTATCATACTCGTCAAGCAAAATAACTACAGGTGAAGTTTTGGCAACTTCAGCAATTAATGCGGCAAATGAGGCCGCCAAGTTATCTTCTTGGATTTGAATATTAACATTATGTTTCGCCGCCTTGCTTTCCAGCAGGCGAACCAAAAATTTTCTTAATGTTTCCGGGCTGTTCGCATCGCAGTTACCCATATCCAAATGGATTATCGGGTATGTTTTCCAGTCATAAGGTTTGTTGTAGATTGCCAAGCCCTCGAACAGTTCCTTTCTGCCGGTAAATACCGCTTCCAAAGTAGACAGACTCAGCGATTTACCGAAACGGCGCGGACGCGACATGAAATATAAAGCGGGCGCGGAATCTACCAGTTGCCAGATATATTCAGTTTTATCCACATAGAGAAAATTGTTTTCAATCAACTTTTCAAATGTGTAAATGCTGCTCGTTAATTTTTTCATGTCATATGCTTTCTTTTCAGATAATGTTACTTTACTCGAAAAACCTTGTTATTGCAACTAATGTTCATAGAAAATACGATAGATTACTTTAAAACGCGGCGAGACAGATGCCGATGGTCAATATAGCTGCGATTCCTAAGACGACTACAAAAAACAGAACCATTTTACCGATATTATGTTTTGAGGCGTATTTTATCAGGAAAATTACGCCGAAAAAGCCGAACTGCATGATGCCGAGAAAACCGGCGCCGAGAACGGCCCAGAGGAATTTCTTGTTGCCTAAGTCATGCCAGGTCGGAACCTGTCCGTAAATCAGCGACACCAGGATCAGCATGCCTCCGGCGATGGCGACCAGCAGCAGGAAGCCTTTCGCGATATTGTACATCGAAAGGCCGCGGCCACCGCGCAAATTTTTCTGGTCCCACCAGAATTCCTTTTCTTTGTCGGACTGGAGCATACACCATTTGTAGATGCCGTAGATGATGAAAAAAATCAAAATCGGGGTCGGAATTAAAAAATACATTTTGATAATCGACGGCGCGACAGAGGTTAAAATCTGCCGCGCCGAAGTCTTTCAGTTAGATTAGATGAATAATGCAGCGACACCGTCGCGCATGATCGGAACGTTGTGAGAGTCGACCGTCGCAAGCTCTTCGATCAGGCGACAGGCTTCTTCGGAAAGAAGTTGCTCCTCGCCGGAGCTGAGATAGTGGACGCCTTCTTCAACTTTTTTGCCGGTTGACTGATAATACCGCGCGCGGGTGTCGGCCCAGGCGCAGGCCAGTTCCGGCAGACGATACTGCTTTTTCGGATCGTCGATTTGCCGGTTCAGACATGCGGCGATTTCATTTAAAGATGCGAATTTTCGGTCGTTGACAATCTGCATAGATTCCTCCTTAATAATGAATAATTGAACTCAGTATTTGCCGGTCTTCCACATTCAGTCTCTCAATGGCGTTCAACAACACCGAGACTGAATTTGGAAGTTCGGCTTTCGGTTTCGGTACTGAAGTGATGAGTCGCGTGGCTTCGCCTTTGGTCATGTTCTCCCAGTCTCGACGGGCGATCGTCGGCAGCCGTTGCGCATAAATCATCTCTGCCAGTACCGCTCTCTGTCTGAGCGTGGCAAGTCCGGTCCGTTTGACCGGAACGTATTCTATCTCAAATCCTCTCAGGATTTGTTCGGTAGTCAGGGACGCCGGGTTCATCGTCAGGCGTCCGGCCAGGTCTTCCGCCGCAACGATGTCCCGACCGAAAGAAAAATAATTGTACAGCCCTTCCAGCATGTTCGGTTCGGTATCCTGACGATAGCTCGTCACGGCCAAAATCTCGCGACTGCGAATTTGCGGCAGGTTCCGGATCAGCTTATCCAGATATTCGGCCGTGAAGGTCGTCAACTCCAGCACGCAAAGGGTTCCGTCATGTCGGCGGCAGGCGATTTTCGCGTTAAAAAGCACGCCAACATGGAAAATCAGATTAGCTATCTCATCCGCATTGACCGGCAATGGCCGGTCCAGCGGAATGATCCCGGCGGCCTGGCCGCGCACAAACGCTTCGTGTTCAGCTCTCGTTAAGTACATGATGTCCTCCCCGGCGATTAAGCTCGCCTTTGATGATCAGCCAGTCGGCGCACAGATGACTGAGTTTCAACAGCACATCCGGCGACGAACGGTCCAGACAGGCGGCGTTTTCCAGCGCGATAATCCTGGACAACTGTCGCGAAGTTGCAGGAGCGGTGTCGATATCCGTCTGCTGGTAATAATCAAACAGACTTTTGGTGCCCGTCCAGCGGTTGTCTTCGGCACAGCGAATAAAAAATTCCGCGTCATTAGCCGTCAGGCCGTTAAGGTCTGATGAAAATAATCCGGGCAGCAATCCCTGCGACATGTAGGAACGCAGCAGATTCTTGCGTTCCAGCGAAACCGGGGCGTAAGTCAGCGGCGGCGTATTTCGTCCTTTGAAAATCAGGTCATTTTGTTGTTCGGAAGTAAGCCCCAGCCATTCAGCCATCAGGGTACGACAAAGCTGCCCGTGACGCACGAGAGCAAGAAATTCAGTTTTTGCGGGAAGCATAACGATCCTTCCACACCCCAAACTTAGTTTACAGGGCATAAGTTATTTTTCAAGTTGTGAATTATAAAAATGTGAATTTCCAGCCGCTTATTGAACTCGTATCGGCATGATGATGTAACGAAAACCTTTGTCGTTTTCCAGCATGACCGGCGATACGGAATCATTTATTTTGAAGCGAAACGTCAAGTCTTCAAGATTTTTGAACGGATCAAGCAGGAACTGAAGATTGATGGTCATTTCGATTGCCTCATCTTGGTCGTAATCGACTTTTACCCGGTCTTTTCCTTCTCCGGTGTTATCGTTGCGCAAGAAAAACTCCAGTTCATTCTGACGAAACGACAGTTTTATGTTGGCGGATTTCGCCGCCAGCGGCATCGCCAACAGCATCAGCGACTCCCGGACGTCATCACATGGCACGCTCAATTCCATGGCGCTTTCTGCCGGAATGATTGGACGATAGTTCAGATAATTGCCTTCAAGCAGTTTCGAAAATACTCGCGTATCGTCAAGCCTGACCTGAATCCCGATATCGCTGAGTTCGATCTCGACCGTTCCTTCCTGGCCGAGCAGACGCTGCAACTCCTGGGCCGTTCTCAACGGAAGAATGACGTCGCCGTCGCCGCTGCTTTCGACCGTCTGGTCCTCAACCAGCGCCAGACGCTTGCCGTCTGTGGCCGCCATTGACAGCTTGCCGTCTTTGACGGAAAAACTAATTCCGTGCAACACCTTGCGGGAATCATCCAGGTCAACCGCATAATAAACCGAATGAATCATCCGGCTCAACTCTGCCTGCAGCAGGGAAAGTTTGCGTTTCGGCTCAAAATGGAACGCGTCCGGGAACCCGGCCGGATCAAGCCCTTTCAGGATAACTTCGGCATTGCCGCACCGGATGGCGGTGTGAAAGTTTTTGCCGCAGTCAAATGTAAGTTCGGCATCCTTGAGGCGGGAAACTAACGCCGCCAAACTTCTGGCTGGGATCGTGGTAATGCCGGCGCGTTTGACGTTCGCTTTGAGTTGGGTATCGATCTTGATTTCCAGATCGGTCGCGGTCAGCGTCAGGGCGTCGTCCCTGGCTTCAAGCCGGAGGTTGCCGAGAATCGGCAGCGTACTTTTGGCCGCGGCCGCATTGCAGACTTTTTGCAGATGTGTCAGCAGCAGATCTTTTTCAACCGTGCATTTCATGGGTTATATCCTTTCTGAATTATCCGTTTGGAACGTTTTGTTCGAGCAACTTAAAAAGCGTCCGGAGCCGAATAGCGCGCCGGGAAAAAGCGTCACTCGAACAAAAGGTTTAACCTGACTTTCCGTAATATTTGTCGTTCAGCAGGATGGTGGTCAAAGTGACTTCCTTTGCGTTTTGATCGGTTGACCGGAAGGCTTTTGAACCGCAGGAAAACGCGACGACATGCTGCTTTTCCCGATCCGGATATGCTTTGCACCTGATGCCAGTCTCGGCGTGGATGTCGCAACACTCGATACCGCCATGACCGTCCTTGATAAATGAGAACGTAATCCGTTTCCCGTCCGGCAGCTTGCAGGTGATGGTCCCGCCTTCAACCGGGACGACAACCGGCAAATGCGACTTGTTATTGAACCGCTTAAAACCCTCCTCTTCGACAGCGTCAGGATGCAGCGGCAATAATGCTTTCATCGGCGGATAATACCGTTGTGCCCGGCAATTTGAGTCGGCTTGTGCCATATATTCGTCATAAAGTTCCGCCAGTTTGAACCGGTCGGAGGTATCCATGAGAATCGTAGGGGCGTAATTTTTCTGCTCGACCAGTTCCATGAATGATGTGAAGCCGGAACAACGGGCAGTCAGGGCGTCGTTTTCCGGAGTGTAATATTTTGTGGTATCCATGATAAAATCCTCCTTGGGGGTTACCGGGTTTGCGCGAATTTTCCGGCGTTTTTGTGGAATACGAAGAAACCGTCGATGTGCATTCCCTCCGACCGCCAGGCGCCGGCGATATATATGACTCCTTTCAGGAATGTCCTGCTCTCCCTGACCGTTTTTCCGGCGATGTAGTTGTTGAAACTTGCCTCAAAAGTCTCCAGCGCGACAACGGCCCGGATGTCCTGGGTAAATTTCTTCAGTCCGAGTTTCAGATCCGTGATTTCGGCATGATAAAACTCGACGCAGTTGCCGGCAAATTCGGTCAACGCATCGGGGATGCAACTCTCAATTTCAAAGTCCTGTGCTTCGTCATTGAATTCAATGACCATCTCAACGATTGCTTTCATAGTACGTACTCCTTTTGATTTATTTAAAATTGCATCGCAATTTTCGGCGCACTCATGTTATGAATTTTATTGCTGACTTGTCAGCGGTGAAATTCATAACATTATTTGGCTCCGGCACCTTGCCGGACGCGATGCAACGGCGGAACGTTGCTCGGCGTAGCCGAAACCGTATATCGCCATCCGGCGAACGGATTTAATCGATCCGGATCGGGTTCATGCGCCCACTTTCCAGGTTAATGAAATAACCGGCGATGTCCAGTCCGCCCTTGCGGAATAACTGCCAGAACAACTGGAGGATTGCCGTGGCAACCCATTGGTTGACGAATAAGTCCTGATGGTCCAGCGCCTCCGCCAGCGAACAGCTCGGACGGTTCGTCACGTCCACTTTCGGATCAATCAGTTCCGGTAGCCGCTGATAGGGATACGGCAGTTCTTTGGAGCCGTCCCCGATCAAAACTTGAGCGGTATTCCGATCGTTGCCGCCATCAATACAGTAGGTTCGATAGAACTGCGGCAGCAGCAGGTTAATTTTCGCGCGTGATTTCGTGGTATCGACGCACGAAATAATCATTTCCGGGCTATTATGACGGGTTGCGGCTAATCTTTCAGGATAGGCGTACCAGTCAAGCCCAAAGTGCATGTTGTAGCGATGGATCAGCGCTTCGGCCTTGCTCAAACCGACTTCCTCCGTCGTGAAAAGCTGGCGGCCGATATTGGCTTCCGATACCCGGTCCGGGTCCCAGGCCGTGACTCTCATGCCGTAAGGATGACCGAGACTTTTCATGGCAAGATGCAGCCGGACCAGGCCCGAAAGAACCAGCGAACCGGTCCCGCCGCAGCCGACCAGTTCAACCTCGATGAGCCGGTTATGTAAGGTATTTGTACAGATATGTTTCATCGCAAAATATCCTCCAGTTTGCAATTGGCTTTTTTCAACCTGTCTGCCGGAAACTTATCCGGCTGTTTCCGCAGATGCTCCAGCCAGAAGCCGTCGTGTCCGCGAGGATGGTTGATCTGCCGCATACTCCCGGTACCGTGACCGAAAACGCCGTTGTAGAAACTTTCCGAAACCAGACTCATATTTTCAAGCGGCGAAACCCCATGCCGCAAGCGCATGCCTGACGGCAGACAGACGTGTCCGTCCGTTTCATTGATGTGCGTCAGCGGCGCGACATAGAGTTCTGTTCTCGGTTCCGGACGCCGGTTACTCCGCAGCGCCCAGCAGTTAAGCTGGCCGCCTTGCACCTTGAACAACAGCGTCGGCCAGATGACCTCCCGACCGGAAAGTTTATTCAGTTTCCGGCGATTCGACTCAGTTGTTTCAAAGAAAATTTGGCGCTTCCGACTTTTTTCAAACCAGACGACGGAATTGTGTTTCAGCGCCAAGATGTTGGCCGGAAGATAACCCAGACGGCTCTTCCCGTTCGCGCTGCGGAATATCTCCTCCAACATCGCCATGTCAAGATTGCGGCCTACTGAAAGTTCGCCGTTATCCTTGATTTCATGCAGGATCGCCGCCGCCGAACTGCTGTTCTGATAGACGAGGATAGCGGCCCCCGGCGCCAGTTGCTGTTCATTTTCTATGGAAATATTCATTTCGTCACCATCTTTTTTATGTTGTAGATTGCCTGTAAAACTTTGTAGAAACCGGAGACGTAGGCTTCGATTTCATCGAAAACCTCCTGCAACAGATGGGGATTATCCAGCGGCATCGGCCAGTAACGCCCGCAGAACCGGATGTCAACTCCCGCCTCCATCGCGTCAGTCTCAGCGCCCACCAGCGTGTCATACCAGAGATCGCGCTTTTCTTCCCAAAGCAGGATCGCCGGCAGGTTGTTGTACGGATATACCATGTGCTTGAATTGCTCTGTTTCAGGGGCAAACGTCTTAATGACGGCGATCTCGGCGGGAATTTCAGCCGGACAAATCTCCCGCGGGACCAGAGCCCACGCCGGAATATTATTTTCCAAGTCTTCTAGCTTGACCGGAACCGATTCCAGAATGGCCTGGTACTCCTCCTCGTCGCCCCCGGAATAATCCTCCGCGAACTCCTTTTCATCATCAAGTCCGTTCCATAAAAAATAGCTGATGATAGACTTCATGTAGGCCGGGGTCGCAAATTCATAAGGCGTCTGATCGATCATTTGCAACAGGTACTGGCCGAGGCCCGGAACCCGTTTTTCGTACTCGCAGACCTGACGGGTGATGTCAAAAGTTTCGTAGTCCACGGAAAGCAGCGTGAACAGGAAAACCCAGCCGTTTTCCGGGAACGCATCGCCGTATTCGTCGTCGCAGTCCCAATCGCGCCCGACCGGAAAAAAGGTCACGTCGGCGTCGATGAGGGCGTCGATTTCCGGAACGATAAAGCCCGAAAACCACTTGCGAAAACTCTGTTCCAGCGCTTCGGATGGGATGTGGTGATTTGCGAGAATATCGTCAAGCCGCAACCGCCGACTCAGTTCGCTGATGATGGCGGCGATTTCTTCAGGATCCCCCTCGGAACGCACTTTTCTGACGGGAAACTTCAGCTTCGGAATCGTCAGATGAGCGGCGGCAGTCGTGCCGAGGCCAGTGGCACCAACGGCGCATCGTGTACGGCGTTTATGAATTTGTTGCAGCATGGCTGTTTACTTTCACTTTGCATTTCCAGGCAATAGATGGCTTCCTCCGGCCGAATCTGCTTGAAATGCGTCATCAGCCGGACCTTCGAGATACTCGGCGGCGGCAGTTTTTTCATCCGAATTTACCGACTTTGAGTTCGATTTTATACTCATCGACGCCGTCCGCATTGCGGGTCGGACCTTTCACGACCGCGTTGGTCAGTTCGCTTCGCAACAGCGCGTGAAACTCACAGATTTTTTCCGGCGTCATTTTCGGATCGGGATCATCCAGTTCCATTCCGTTGTAAACAAACTTACGACGCGGGACGGCTGGGGCAGTTACAGTTGATTCTGGCACTTTCAGGTTCTCCTTTTTTTCAAAATAGATCAAGTTGCATTTGCTTTTCTTTATTGGCTTCGGCGGCTTTCTTTTCCGCCGCTTTCCGTTCGTTATTCTTGCGTTTGAGTTCCGCAAGCGCGACTCGTTCTTCCGCCTGACGTTTTGCCTCGTCGGCTTTTGCCTTGCGTTCCGCCGCTTCGGTTGCGGCTTTTTCCAGATAACCCGGCAGTTGCCCGGTCAGGATCGACTCGATCTCCTCCGGCGTGCCGTTGGCGACAATCGGCGACGTCACCCCGTCGCCGATCCCGACCGCAAATCGATCATCACCGCAGTAGGAAACCGCAATCCGGATCGTCGACGTGTGGGCCGCGATTTTGCATAATTTCGCTAGATTCATTTTCTTTCAACCTCCTTTTCTGAGTTTGTTCGGACATAAAAAAATTGCGCAGGAGCCCTGATTAAGGCGCTCCGTATACGCAATTGGGCGAACAAATTCAACTGTTTTTGCATTTGCTCATTGCCGGGGATGTCAATCCCGTTATCTATGTCGCTGACGCGACGCCCTCCGCTGCCGGGCAGGCATCCGGCGAGCCGCCGGTGGCATGTAATTGCGTTAATTCGGTCGAAACAAGTTTCACCTCGAATTAACGCAATAGATGGCCGAAATTGCTTTGCAATTTATTTTCAGAAGCTACTGTTTTCATCGTACTATTTTCCTTTCGTTGAGCATCGAATTTCCGTAACCAGGCAATGATCTTAATCATGTCTTCCGCTGTAACCGTCCATTCCGGAATGCCGCCATCCAGCGACAGCCCGATTCGATATAGCCGGTTCGCGTCTTCCAGCAGCGTTTCCAGATAATAACGCGAAACAAACTGCCCGCGTTTCCATTCTTTGTCGTTCCGGTATCGAGTATCGTAGAACTCCACCAGTTCCTTGTCTTCATCATGACAAAGACAGTCGTTGCGACCATAGCTCTCGCTTCGGCTCACAATGCGAACATTCCAAATTCCAAATTGTTTCATCAAATCACTCATGATAACTTCTCTTGATTATTCATTTAAAATTACAGCGCTATTTTCGGCGTACTCATGCCATGAATTTCTTTAATGGCATTGTTTTTCCACAAGGCGGAAGTGACACCGAAAATCTCCTGAATGGAGTATCCCCGGGTGCCATCCTGTTTGGCGGATTCGATCAGCCGGACCGGCAGCCGGACGTCTTTGTCCAACTGGATTTCCAGCAGGCTTCCGGCCCCGCTGAATGGATCGTAAAGTCCGCAGGTCGTCGTCTTTGAGAGCGTGATGTAGCCGCGCCCCTTACGCTCCGTCGGATAGCATGATTTGTTTTTCGACTTCTCGATGCCGATCGCTTTTTGCAGCTTGAAATACTCCTCCAGCGTCATCTTGGCCAGAAAACTCAGAACATTCATGGAAGTCGTACAATTCTCCAATTCAGTATATACGGAGTAAAGAAATTCCTGAGCTTTCACTGGAGCATCCAGAAACTTTTTGAATCCCGATTTCTTATATCCCTGCTGACGAACCAGCCATAAAATCCCGGATTCTTCAGGGATTTTATGGCCTCTGGCGGCGTAATGCGGACCGAGACAGTTTGAGCTGTAATCGAAATTAAGGTCTCCGGCGTCAACCAGAATGTCAATCAGCACATCCTGACGTAGATAATGATCGTATGGAACTGTCACATAAAACATTTCCAGCATGACCGCGCGAAAATCTTCATCCGTCATGCCGTCAGCCTGAATCAGTTCTTGCAGCTTGGCATCCGCCCTGACGCTGCTGATCACTTCGTCTTCCGCGCACCATTGCGCATCCTCATATGCCTCATAAAGACATTCGTCGAACATTGCCTGCGGATCATCCGCAGCGGTGATTTTCCGAAGCGTTTCCTCGGGAAATTCATCCCGGTAATCAGCGTAAATCTCAGCATAGAAGCATCCGTCTTTATCCTTGAAACAGATTGTTTCCAGCATTTCGGTAATCCGTTCTTTTATCTTGTTGTTCATACCCATAATCGCATTATCCTTATTTAATACAAAATCCGCCGTCTTTTCCGGCGATTCCGTAGTAACGTTCAATATCCTGCTCGTGATAGATGATTTCTTTGCTGATCTGCCAGCCGGAATGACGGAAGCGCCCAAGGTAATATCCTCCGCCCAAAGTGTAGTTTTCGCGATGTTCCCAGTCTGCCGGAGAAGTCGCCAGCGCCCGGATTTCCGGGACGTCTGAATTCAATGCCGCTTTGCGGAACTCCTTAAAATTATTCCGGGTATGTTTCGAGAACGCCAGTACCACTTTCCGTACCGTTTTAGAGCCAAAATAATCAGTCAGGATGTCTGTCTCGTCCTCACGAAACTCCGCAATTATCAGCGCTTTCGGCTTCCCGTGTTTCCTGATCGCCGCCTCAAAAATGGCGCGTCCAGCATCCTGACGTTTTTCTGCCGTGATCCGTTCCAGTTCCTTTTGGACTTCATCTTGTTTTTTCTTTTCAAGGGCCAGTTTTTCGTAACGGGCTACTTCGTCTTCCGACAAAATTTCGCCTTGCTGGAAATAACTGCCGAGGGCGTTCTTTTCTTCGATCGGCTGCGGCGCGTGAGGCCGGGCGTAATCATAAGTCTCCAAATTGATCGCTAGGTAATGAGTTCCCCATCTGTCCTTCGTGACACTGACCAGTACGGATTCAGTACGACAACATCCTCCCATTCCAGACCAGGAATGGATCACCTGTCCACGTTTCAGTTCCGGATATTTGACCGGTTCAAAACCGCCTTTCTTCCAATTCATACGCATCATAACCATGTTAATGTCCTCCATTTATTTGTTTAAGAGTTGTGTAATCAGCACAATCTCATGATATATTCCAATACTCATTTCAACCCGCATATACTTGCTTTGTTTCCCCGCTTCCGTAGCACGAAGTGCGAAGTCTGAAGCGGTATACCGTCATCCGTCGTACGGATTATCTGTTGGAAAGTTTTCTCAAATGTTTATCGAACGCGGCATTTGACATCGGGGCTGCGTTTGTGTGCAGTCCGAACCAAGGTTGAAGCATCTCCATCGTCCAGATTACGGCTTTGCCGTCCAGCATGCCTAGCGAGCACACTTCATTGGTAAAACGGTTCATTCGATAAAGAAACTCTTTCGCGTTTTCCGCGTTGAGCTTGTCCATCCCGATGGATATTGTCGCCCAGATAATGCAATTCAGAGTGCCGTCGTCGGCCTTCTGCTTCTCTTTCCAGTTAGGAACTTCGGAAATTGACCAGTGCAGCGCCATTTTTCACCTCGCAAAACGTTTGCCGGTCCCGTGAAGCCGCAGCTGTTCGAGGTCGGTTGAGTTGAACATTAAATAGGGATAGCCGGTAACGCAGCCGCAAGTCCAGCATCCGGGAGCCTCCAGAACCATGTCAAAGACATTCTGTTCGGGGTCTCCGAGACCTTTGACTCCGTCATCCGCGAACATCACGGAATAAGCCGTTTCCGTCCGGGTTCCCAGACGCTTCATGTGAGCAGTTTCCAGCTTCACGATCCGATTTGATTTTTTAACCATATTCACCTCCTATGTGATGGTATTCTTTTCGCCCCAAAAGCGGCAAACCGGAAAGCGAATGCGGCGGTACAGCCGCTGCGAAAGAATAAATACATCACGCCGTTCAGCGAAAACATGATGTCGGTGTCAGAGAAAAGTCTGTACTGATTTGAAATAATGACAAAATTTCAGCTTGACAAAAGGTTGGATAACGGTATATTTAAATGTCTTGTCGCGCCGCATATCGCGGTATATTAATAACTTAACCCAGGGAGTAGATCAATGAAACATGATTTTTACGACGTAAAGGCCAAATCCAAAGTCACCGCCGAAGTTACCGAAAAAGTAACCTACGGTAAGAAAGGCAACGAACGTTACGCCTTCAAGGCCAAAACCGCTGATGGCCGCAACTTGACTGCGTTCGTCTCCAAAGACAAATGGACCGCCGCCAAGATCTGATTTTGCACTCTATTTCTTTCCCGCCGATTCAACGTTGTGCTGAATCGGCGGGATTTTCTCAATGAAGCAAGAAAAACTTATGTTCGATAAACAACTAAAAAAACTCAGAAAAAGTCTCTCCATTCACGGCAAGAAATATTCACTTGAACGTGAAGAGGTTTTGGAAATAGTTCTGCAACTTGACGGCCATTTTTCATTGAAAGATTTGTGCAGAGTTGCTCGCGAGTCAGGCAGAATTGGGGCTGACTCGACCATCTATCGTAATATAAACCTTTTAGTCGATTTCGGCATTGTCAATGAGTTGCGTCTGCCTGGCGGGAATGTTGTCTACGAGACAAATGTCGAATCAAAGCAGCACGCCCATTGCATATGTAGCGGCTGCGGCAAAATCACGCCGGTGCCTCTTTCAGCGGAAGACAAGGATTACTTCAACAAAATCTGCGATCAAAACAACTTTACTCCGGTATCTGGTAGCTTCATCATCCGCGGCTACTGCCCGGAATGTAACGAATCACTCGGATAATTTAATTAAACATAAAACCGTTTTCTAGTGAAATGATTTCAAAGTAGAATCAAAGCTTAGTTTTCATTAACTACTAAAATAGCTTATATCGTGTACTTTTTGATGAGAAATATCAAACTGAAAAATATTACTGTGTACAACAATTTGCAATATCCGACAAGATGCTTATATCAAAATTGCAAAAAAATAATAAAAATTATTAAATACTATTGACATATTAGCTATTTAGCTATATAGTTAAATAACAAATAACCATGAAAGAATATCATGTATCAAGACGAGTTACAAAGGTTGCAGGCAAAGGCTGAAAGATTCAAGGCGCTATCTCATCCAACGAGGATTTTCATTATAGAGAAACTGATAGAAAGAGAGCATTGCGTCAATGAATTAACCGCAATGATCGGGGTGGAAATGCCGACAATATCCAAACATTTGTCAATTTTGAAAAATGTCGGGCTTATCGCATCGAGAAAAGATCGAAACAATGTGTTCTATCGTTTAAACTGTAGTTGTGTGATTGATACCCTTAACTGCATTAATTCAGTGGAGGAATAAGAAAAACGCTATTTTGTCATTAGTTTTATTTTTACCCTATAATTAGCAATTTAGTTAAATAGTTAAATTGCAAATATATTAAAAACTTACAAAGCTATATAAAAACATACATCATGGAGGAAAACATAAAAAATAATTAGATATCATAGTCTTTCGCAGTTTCTGAACTCATCAATAATAAAGAATTGTTGATTTGTGATAGCAAATTACGATTCTCATGGGATATTTTGATGCCCGAGTTAAACAATCCCGCGTAGAAAAAAGTAGAATTACTTTTAAATAAACGAAATATCTCTATTCAAATAAAAAACATAAAATATTGGAGGCAAATAATGAAAGTAATTGTAATCGGCGGAGTTGCCGCAGGTCCTAAAGCAGCATCCAAAATAATCAGGAATAATCCTGAAGCAGAAGTAACTATTATCGAAAAAGGAGAATTCCTTTCATATGCAGGCTGCGGGTTGCCCTACTACATCTCTGGAGAAGTGAAAGAGCAGAAGGAACTAATGGCGACTCCGATTGGAACAGTTCGCGACAGCGCGTTTTTCCATAATGTAAAAAATGTCAAAGTGCTTAATCATACAGAAGTGACATCTATCAACACGAGCAAAAAAACCGTAAGCGTCTTAAAAGAAGACGGAACGTCATCTGAGTTGGTCTATGACAAACTGGTACTGGCTGTAGGAGCAGTTCCTTTGATTCCGCCACTGCCGGGAATTAAGCTTAAAAATATTTTTACCCTGCACGGGGTAGAAGATGCTGAAGGGATAAAGAGTCTGGTCTCAGACAGCAAGGCCATCGATACAGTAATCATTGGAGGCGGCCTGATTGGAGTTGAAATGGCTGAAGCCTTGAGCAAGCATGGCTGTAGAGTCAGCATTGTTGAAATGCAGGACCAGATACTGCCAATGTTTGATCCGGAAATGGCAGCCCTAATGGAAAAATATTTCGAAGAAAAAGGAATCAAGATCCTGACCGGAACCAAAGTCCTCGGGTTTGAGGGGCGTGACACGGTGGAAAAAGTATTGACCACGCATAACGCGATAAGTGCGGATATGGTCATCATGTCCGTCGGGGTCCGGCCAAATACCGCGTTAGCGCAAGGCTGCGGGATAGACATCGGCAGCACCGGAGCAATCCATGTAAATGAAAAAATGCAGACCTCCGTTGTTGACGTATATGCAGTCGGTGATTGTGCGGAGACAACCCACCTGGTCACCGGTAAGCAGGTTTATATTCCTCTCGGTTCAACCGCCAATAAACAAGGCAGAGTCGTCGCCAATAATATCTGCGGAATCAAGGATTCATTTCCCGGTGTGTTGGGATCGACAACCTGTAAGTTCTTCGACTTCAACATCGGCAAAACCGGGCTTAGCGAAAAAGAAGCGAAAGCGGTCGGCTTTGATGCGGTAACCTGTCTTGCCCCTTCTCCTGACCGGGCTCATTTTATGCCGGAGGCGAAATTATTATATTTAAAAATGATCGCTGACAGAAAGACCCGAAAACTACTTGGTCTGCAGGCGGCCGGCCCCGGCTGCGGGGATAAAAGGATAGATACTGCTGCCGCATCGATATCGGCAGGAATGACCGTGGACCAAGTTGCAAATCTCGACCTGTGCTATGCTCCTCCTTACGCTCCGGCGATGGATAACTTCATTGTCGCGGCAAATATCATCAGGAACAAACTTGACGGCCTGATGGAAGGCATAACCCCGACTGAGGTGAAAGCCAAAGTCGACGCAGGAGAAGACTGCCTGCTGCTGGACGTCAGATCGCCCCAGGAAGTCGCGGCAATGAAAATTGAATCAAGTTTAAATATCCCTCTTGGTAAACTGCGCTCCCGGATAAATGAATTGGAAAATTACAAAACACGGGAAGTAATTGTTTTCTGTAAAATATCATTGCGTGGTTATGAGGCGGCTATAATACTAAAATCCCGGGGTTTCAAAAATGTAAAAGTAATGGATGGTGGCATCCTGATGTGGCCGTATACGGGAAGACGTCAATAAGAGATGCCGGAACAAAGTAAATGTGAATATTACATTTGAAAGAAATATCATGAATATTCCTGCAAAAAAAAGCATAAAAACTAGCGTGAAATCCGTCTCGACTAATAAATTGGCACAGACAAATTCATCGTCGGCAAAAAACTCTGGTCAGAAGTTTTCGCGGCCGGCTTTGGTAATCGCTTTGCTTATGATTGGAGCCTTCCTTGCCGGATGCGGTCCTGAAGAAAAAAAAGGAAAGAAGGTAAAGCAGAAAAGCGTTAAAGCAGCCAAAGTAATAAAAGGCTTTATCGATGAATCAATTAAAACCACCGGAGATGTGGTTGCGGTCAATACCGTTACTTTACGAGCTGCGGTTGAAGGCCCGATCAAGTATTGTCCGTGGCGCGAAGGCGACAAGGTAAAGAAAGATCAGAAGGTCATAGAAATACACCGTCCGTTGTACCAGAAGGAACTGGCGGTGGCCAGGGCTGAGCTGGAAGTCAAGAAGGCGATCCTCAATGATCTTGTTGTTGGCCCGCGTCCTGAAGAGATTGCTATGGCCAGAGAACAACTCACCCATTGGGAGAACAGCGCCAAGTTCGCAAAAGTGGATTGGGACCGGTTGAGCAAGCTGGCCACGAAAAAGGTTGTTTCCGCACAGGAAAAAGAAAAAGCCTATGTCAATTATACAAAGAGCAAAAGCGAGTATGAAAGTGCGAAAGAAAAGTTGAAAATGCTTGAAGAGGGAACGAAAGAAACGGAACTCATTATCGCTCGCACCGCAGTCAAAAAAGCCGCGGCGAATGTTGAACTGGCTCAAGCTAAAGTTGACGAATGTATTATAAAAGCTCCGTTTTCCGGAATTATTACCAGTGTTTATGTGCGCCCCGGAGACCTGACACATTTGAGTTCTCCCCGGATGCCGTTGCTGAAAATAATAGATCCGACTTCTCTGGTCGTACGTGCCGGGTTGCCGGAAAGCCGGGCCGCATTCATGACCAAAGGGACAAAGGTCACAGTAGAACTTGATGCGTATCCCGGAAGAAAACTCAATGCGGTTCTCGAACGGATACATCCCAGAATTGAATGGAATTCACGGACCCGGATTATCGAAGCCAGAATCGTTGATCAAATAGAATTACTTCCGCGTATGTTTGCCAGAATTTCCGTTCAGGGGAAAAAATTCGACGATGCGGTACTTGTCCCGGACTCCGCAATTATCACTACTCCGCGAGGTTATCACGTAATTTTCATACTGGAAAATGGCCGGGCTAAAATGAGAAAAGTTAAAATCGGCATTGAAAAAGGAAAACTCGTGCAAATTATTTCCGGACTCAAGGCAGGAGACATGGCCATTACAGCCGGGAACCTGAATTTAAAAGACGGCGCTCCCGTCATAGCAATAAATCAAAAGACTAAATCCGACGGAAAGAAAAAATGAAAATCACGGAACTATCGCTGAAACGTCCGGTTGCGGTAACCGTACTGGTTGTAGCAACCTTTTTTACCGGCCTTTTCAGTCTAAGCAAGCTCGACGTCAACTATCTGCCGGATATATCTTATCCGATGGTCAAAATTCATGTCTGGTGGCGCGGGGCAACGGCGGATGACATTGAAACGAATGTAGCGGACCCGCTGGAGGAAATCATTGCCACAGTGGACGGCCTGGATTATCTGGAATCTTCCAGTATCGAAGGCATGTATACTTTATTGATTAATTTTTCCTATGACGTGGAAGTGGAAGTAGCATTTCAGGATGTCGTCGCGGCAATGGGCCGGGTCACAAAGAAGTTGCCGAAAGATATGGAACCACCCGTTGTAATTAAGGCCGATCCTTCGCAACTGCCGGTTATCGAGGTAATGATCACCTCCGAAAAACACGACTTGGTCTGGCTGCGCGAATGGGCCGAAAACTGGCTGATCGACCGCCTGGCCACCGTTAAAGGAACCGCCGGGGCAGAAATCGTGGGCGGCATGGAACGTGAAATTCGTATTCACTTGGATACCGAACGGCTCCAGGCGTATAAACTTTCCCCGTCCCAGGTGACAAAGGCGCTTTATGAAGAAAACCGGGAAATTTTTGCCGGCCGCGTCACGATAGAACCCCGGGAAATCATCGCACGGACCATGGGCGAATTTGAAAATCTTGATGAAATCAAAAACGTCGTGGTTGCTCTCGGCCCGAACAAAGAAAAAATATACATTAAAGATATCGCCACCGTTGAGGATTCGCATGAAGAAATGCGAGTTCAAACTTATTTTCAGGGCAAGCCCTGCGTGGAATTCAAAGTTCTCAAGCAATATGCCGCAAACGCCGTCTCCGTTGCCGACGGGATCAAGGAACGCTTGAAAGAACTCAAGAAAGAAGGCGGCATCCCGAAAGATATCAATTTTGGTTTTGTCGAGGATGAAAGCATTTACGTTATGGGGGCAATCCACAGCGTTGAAAGCTCCGCGATCATCTCTGCCATTCTGGTAATCATCGTCATCTATCTTTTCCTGGGAAGGTGGCGGCAGGTTATCGTTATGGTCGTGGCGCTCCCGGTTACTTTACTGGCAAATTTCGCATTGATGAAAGCATTCAATTTTTCTATTAACGTCTTTTCACTTGGCGGTCTGGTTGTCGCGCTCGGGGTGATTCTGGATAACTCGATTGTGGTGCTGGAAAACATAACCCGGTTGAAAGCGGAAGGCGACAAGGCATATGCCCTGCGTGGAACAAACGAAGTAGGCACTGCGATCATTGCATCGACCCTGGCTTTTCTGGCAATCTTTTTGCCTTTTGTTTTCGTTCCCGGCATGTCGGCCATACTGTTTAAGGAACTTGTTCTGGTTGTTGCCGGAGTCGTTGTGATTTCGCTGCTGGTGGCAATAACCCTGACCCCGCTTTTAACTGACCGTCTGCTGAGAAAAGAAAAAGAAACAAATGTTTCCGGACTGGTCAGAAAATTTGACAACGCAATAAATACCGGCATTAAAGGATACAGGAAAGTCCTTGATCTCTGTGTAAAATACCGGATCCTGGTCGTCGCGACAGCGTTCTGTCTGTTAGGCGTTGGAATCGTCATGGCGGCTATTGCCGGGTCCCAGTTTCTTCCCAAACTTGATGATGGACGCGTCATGGTCAAGCTGAAAATGCCCAGCGGAACCTCCGTCGGCGAAGTGGACCGCATTCTCGGTGAAGTCGAAAATGAAATTAAGGATTTCCCGGAAGTGGAAAGCGTCTTCAGACTTTCAGGCGGCCGGGTATTCGGGCTCTACACGCTTGAGGTCGGCAACGAGGGGAATTTGAATATCCAGCTTGTTCCCCGAAGCAAACGAAAAATATCCACGGGACAATTCATCAAAAAGATCAGACCTCTTGTGACTAAAATACAAGCTCGTGAACCCGGCTCCAAGCTGCCGGTGAAAGCAAGACCGATAAAAGGCCTGAGGAAAGTCGGCGAACAAGATATCGAGGTTAACATCAAAGGCAGTGACGCAGTGTTGCTCTATGAATTCGCGGAACGCCTGGCGGCGAAAATGAGCAAGACCCCCGGTCTTTCCGGCGTCAATATTTCAATGGATATGACGAAACCGGAATATCGAATCAATATCGACCGGGCCAGGGCTTCCGCCATGGGAATTTCCGTCGATAAAGTAGCCGGAACCATGCGTACCATGGTCCAGGGAAAAGTCGGGACGCTATTTCGTGAAGGCTCGGAATATTACCCTATTCGGGTGATGGTTCCGGAAGTTAGTATATCCAACAAAACCGATCTGGAAAACCTGATTATCGACACCAGGAACGGTGAACCAATATATTTGAAAGACATTGCCGATATTCGCCGTGGAGTGGGTCCGGTGGAAATTTCCCGCGAAGACCAGATCATGCGCGTGATCGTCCGGGCCGACGCCTCCGGGACCAGCGTCGGAGAAGGAATTGAGCTGGCACATAAAGCCGCAATGGACCTTAAACCGCCTGCCGGAGTCGAGGTAAGCATGGGTAGCGAAGCGCGTTTTATGGCCGAAAGCAGAAACGTCATGACACTGATTATCGGATTTGCGGCGCTTTTCGCTTATGTAATACTGGCAATACAGTTTGAATCATTCCTGCTTCCGTTACTGATAATGTTCAATGTGCCTTTGACTCTGACCGGCGTGTTCCTGGCCTTGTTCATAACCGGAAAGCCGATAGATGTAACGGTTCAGATCGGGGTGCTGGTTATGATGGGCGGAATAACTTCGCAAGGAGTGGTTTTGTTAAGTTCAGCTGAACAGTACCGCCAGAAAGGATTAGCAGCCCTGGAAGCGATTAAGCAGGCCGCCCCTCTACGCATCAGGCCGATCCTGATGACCCAATTCACTACGGTACTCGGTCTTTTTCCGCTGGCGCTCAACCTGGGCGAAGGCGGCGATATGCTGGTGGCAATGGCCATCGCCGTTATCGGCGGACTAATATATTCGTTAGTCCTGACTTTGCTTTTCCTGCCGGCGGCCTATACGCTGGTTTACAGAAAAACCAAATAATAGCTAAGGGGTGAAAAATGCAACATAAATTTTACGATGTCGGGCAACCATCGCAGATTAAAAATACAAGTGCAACACTTTGATTATTTGCTTTTTCTTTAGAAGCGTCAGCTTCTTTCTTAAAAAATGCGCATAAAAACCTCCGTAGGAGATGAAACCGGGCCGAGGATAAGGAATAGTCAGATTGCTTACCGCAGAGCCGGAACAGCCTTCAGGCTACATGTCCTCATAGCGGAAACCTCCCTTCAAAATGGATGGCGAATTGATTCAAGGCTTCTTTCCAGTTGCGAATCGGCATGGTCCACCATTTTGAGATGTTGCCCAAGGCCAGATAGAGCAGGTTGAATAACGCCTCGTTATTGGGAAATGCTCCTCAAGTTCTCAGGGCTTTACGCAAAGAACGATTTATTGATTCAATGGCGTTGGTTGTGTCTATTACTTTCCTGATATCTTTGGGAAAGCCAAAAAACGGAATGACACTTTCCCAATGCATCCGCCACTGCTTGCTGATGATGGGATACTACTGATCCCATTTTTCGGCAAACTCGTCCAATAGTTTTTCGGGAATGGTCATGATTCTTTTCCTTTTCTGGAATAATATACTTCATCATGACCACTTACATAAAAATTTTATATACTTATCACGCATAAACTGTATTCTCCGATCTTTTTGTGTTATTTTTTATCAAAAATATATTATGGGAGCCTCTATAATGACTTTTTAATCTAGAATGATCACATCTCAAGGATAGCTTTGGTCTTCTGGGCAATATCAGCCAAATCCGCTTCATTCGGGCGATTGCGGATATCTCCCATTCGCCCGTTTACGGAAAGATTCTCCCATTTCCCGTGAAACTCTCCGACAACATACCAGGAACCCAGAACCTCAATTCCAAGATGATCAAAAAACTGCCCCATCCAGAGCGTTGTCGGATAAGCCTCATTGGCTCCGGTATGGGTTCCTCCGTAAGTGCAATAGGTTATGGCTTTGATGTGTTCCCGCCGTTTCGCGTTCCGCGGCATATCGCCGGATTCCCGGTAGCGGGTACAGGTTTTGTCAATCATATTCATAAGCGGTTTGCCGGGCAGCCAATGATACACTCCCGATCCCATGAAAATGAAATCATAATCAAGAAATTCGATTTGCAGATTTCCCTTAGCTTGAACGCTTGTGACTTCGTGACCGTTTTCTATGGCCGTTTTTTCGATTTGTTCCGCTATTCGAGCAGTATTCCCTGTGCCGGAGTAATATAAATTCAATACTTTCATTTTTGTTTCTTTGTCCTTTTTGTTTAAATTTAACGGTTAATTATCGACAAAATATTGTGCTTCATAGGCAACTCCCTGTTTATTGCTGATTGGCAATTCGTTATCTAGTTTAGATACTAAACTAACATTAAAAATTTTTTACTTCATCTCTTCCACTGTTTTTGTCATTTGCGAAAGCGTTTTTTCAAATTCAACAAGCTTTTTTAATGAAACTCCATTATTAGCCTGGGCAAAAACTTGGAAAAAATCATCATGGAAACGCCTATGTCCCTCATAGGCAATTTTACCCTTTTGCGTCAAAGCCAAAAAAAATGCCCTCTGATCCTGCTGGTCTGGTATTTTAACCAGCATTCCGCAAGCCAGCAATTTGGATATTTTTTGTGAAACCGCTCCCTTGGTAACACTCAGCCTTTCAGCCAGGGAAGAAACACTTATTTTCCCGGCGTTCCCAATTGCTTCAATAATATGTATTTCAACACAGTGGAGAAGGTCATCCGTGCCAAAACAACGGGGCTTGGCTTCAAGGTGACTATACGCCTTACTCAAAGTGCTTATGTCTTCGATTATTTTTCTAAAGATGTCTGATTCATTGTTCATATATATAGTTTAGCACCTAAACGATTTTTTGTCAAGTTGTTTTTATAAATTTTTATCTAAAAAAATATAACCCGCTTGACAAAAAATCAGAATAGCAATATATTAATTAGGCAACCCTAATTGACGTGAGTTTTTTAATATGCAAGTTCAAAAAGATATAATTGAAAAAAATATACTAAAAGAAGCCAAAAATGAATTTCGCAAGTATGGATTTGCAAAAGCCTCCATGCGCAGAATCGCGGCTGAGGCGAATGTTTCGACCAGTAATATCTATAATTATTTCAAAAACAAAGATGAGCTTTTTTGCAGGGTGGTCGCTCCGACCGTCAAGGGCATTGACAAATATTTTATTGCCATGGGAAGCGGCTACGAGCATAAAAATCCTCAACGCTGGGGCTATCCAGCCCACCTGAAAGCAATTGAAATCCTTGCAGATTTTCTTGATCAGCACCGCGAAAAACTTAAGCTCATAGCTTTTAAATCCGCCGGCTCATCTATTGAGGAATACAAGGAAAAGCTCATAGAGAGGCATTCAAAGATCACCAGGGAGGGAATGCAGCTGATCAAGCAAATCCGGCCTGAAATAAAGCTCAGGATGTCTGAATTTTTTATCCATAATATCAGCTCGTTGTGGTTGAATATGATTACTGAAATCCTGATGCATGATGTCAAACGGGATGAAATGGTCAAGTTCCTGAAAGAAATGATGTTGTTCATGTTCTACGGCTATGAAGGCTTGGCGGAGTATGACTTTTCCAAACTCAAGCCCAAACCCTTAGGTCAATAATTTTTTTGAACAATCCTGAACAATGTTCGTTAATGAATATTGATAAATAAACAACCCGGAGGTTAAAAATGAATGTGATCTTTGACTTGATCAAGGTCAAAAAAAAAGAGTTCACCGCGATGACAATTCTGGCGGCAATCGGTGCGGTAATGGCGATTGTGCCGTATTTGCTGATTTACTACATCATCAATGAATTTGTCGCAAAGGGACCTGGTGTGGAAATTGAGCTGATCGTTGAAATATTATTGTGGGCAATGGCAGCGATTCTGCTACGCTATATTTTTGTAGTATCTTCTTTTGTCTTCAGCCATATCGCCGCCTTTGATCTGCTGTATATGATTAGAACAAAAATCACGACTCACCTGGGAAAACTCCCCATGGGGTTTTGGTCCGAAAACAGCTCAGGCAGGGTTAGAAAGACCATTCATGAAGATGTAGAAAGAGTTGAAAATTTCGTTGCGCACCATATTCCCGACGTGATTTCGGGGACGGTTTTGCCGCTGTGTACCATAACGGTTTTATTCTTCTATGACTGGCGGATGGCTTTGGCGACGCTGTTGCCGTTGCCAATCGGTTGGCTGATGGTCAAAATTATGTTCAGCGGTGTCGCTTCAGGCGAAAAAGACCGCAAATCAAGCTGGGAAAAGTACCACAAGGCAATTGAAGCGATGCATTCGACTATAGTCGAATACGTGCAGGGAATGCCGGTGGTCAAAGCCTTTAATATCAGTGTCGATTCGTTTGAAAGACTTAAAAACGCAGTGATGGGCTACAAGCGTTTCACGGTCAGGCTATCATGGAGCCAGGCTCCGTTTTTCGTGGTTTTTACAGCGATAGTCCTGGGAGGTGGATTGTTCATTTTTCCGGTTGCCTATTATCTGCTGCAAACCGGGAAGACAGATTTGGCTACGGTGTTGTTATTTGCAATCCTGGGTACAGGGTGTTTCAGCCAGTTTGTCAAGGTTATGTCGATTGCCGGACACTGCGAAATGATCTTTGCAGCCGGGGACCGGATTGGTACGATCCTCAATGAAAAGGTTTTGCCGGAGCCCGAAGAAGCGGTGATTCCTGCTGAATATGACATCGAGATCAAGGATTTGACATTCAGTTACAGCTCGGATTCACCTGAGGTTTTGAAGGATATCAACGTTCGTCTTCCTGAGGCTTCGTTTACCGCAATTGTCGGGGCGAGTGGTTCGGGCAAAACCACAATGGTGCAGTTGATTGCCAGGATGTGGGATGTGGAACAGGGCAGTATTTCAATAGGAGGGACTGATATAAAATCTATTGGAACAGCGGGACTAAACCAGACTGTTGGAATGGTTTTTCAGAATGTCCAGATGCTGACCGACACAGTCAGGGCAAATATCTGCATGAACAAGACTGATGCTTCGATGGATGAAATTATCAATGCCGCTAAAACCGCATGTTGCCATGATTTTATCATGTCGCTTCCGAACGGCTACGATACTGTCATTGGCGAGGGGGGCGAGGTTCACCTGAGCGGCGGCGAAAAACAACGCATATCCATTGCCAGGGTCGTTCTCAAAAATCCCCCAGTAATCCTGCTGGATGAGGCAAGCTGTTACGCTGACGCTGAAAATGAAACCAATATTCAGAAAGCATTTTCCAGGGTTATGAAAAACAAAACCGTTGTCGTCATAGCTCACCGGCTCTCGACAATCGTCCACGCGGATAATATCCTGGTGGTCGACAAGGGCAGGATCATCGAACAGGGAACCCACAAAAAACTCCTTGATAGGAATGGCGTATACAGCAAGATGTGGCAGGCCCACACCAAAGCCAAAGGCTGGAAACTTAGCGAAATGGAGACTGTATAATGAAAACTCAAAATTGGACTTTGTTAAATGCCTACAAAGGCAGGATGACCAGCATCATTGCGGGTAACATAATCGCGAATTTTCCCCGGGGCGCTTTCAACGGGATATTGTACCTGATAATACTGAATCTCGCTGTGCCTGTTCTGAACAAGTCAGGATATGATTTTGATTTGCTCTGGAAATATTACTGGTATTATACCACGGCGTTTGTGTTGTATATTTTGCTCGGAATAATCGGGCAGGCCAATAGTTTTGTTCAGAGCTACACTATCGGCCCCGATGTCAGGTTGAAGCTGGGTGAAAAGTTGCGCCGCCTGTCTCTGGGTTATTTCAAAACAAACGACCCGGGCAACCTGACTTCGCGCATGTTGCATGACGTGAATAAGGCTGAAGAAACTTTTTCGCACAATCTGCCGGATTTGGTGTCGGCAGTAATCGTACCGTTGCTGCTGGGAATATTCCTTTGCTTCATAAGCCTAAAGCTGTCTATGATTCTATTGGGAATAACGGTTTTTGCGATGCTGTTTTTCATGGCTTCGCGCAAGATCATTGAAGTTTTAGGCAAGAAGCACCTCGAAGCCATTAGCCATGCTTCGTCGCGAATCCTTGAATACTCCAGAACCATCAAGACTTTAAAATCATTCGATATGACGGGCAGCAGTTTCAACGAGCTTGACAAGTCAATGCTTTACCTGAAGAAACTCAGTTTTCATTCGGAAGTCTGGACCGCTATCCCAATCCAGATAGCAATGATGATTCTTGATATTGGCTACCTCGCGATGCTGTTTATTGCAGTCAAAATGTGTCTGGCGGCAAGCATCACTATCCCACAAATGTTCAGTTTCGCAATTTTGGGATTTTATTTCTTTGAACCGATCAAGAAGCTTGGAATCAATTTGGTTTTGCTCCGTCACGCGGCGAATTCGACCGACAGGATTGAGGAAGTCTTTAAAACTGCTGAACCTGAATTTAAGCCTGCTCAGCAATTGCCAGATAAACACAATTTCTGCTTTGAAAATGTATCTTTCAGATACAAAGATAAAGACGTTTTGAAAAAAATAGACTGCCGAATTCCTGAAAACTCAATGACTGCACTGGTCGGGACGTCAGGCTCAGGCAAAACTACAATGGCCAATTTGATGTCACGTTTCTGGGATGTTCAGGTCGGTAGAATTACTTACGGCGGAATTGATGTCAAGACCATACATCCGGAAGAACTTTTAGCTGATATTTCAATAGTTTTTCAGGACGTATTTTTGTTCAACGACAGCATTGCGAACAATATCAGGATCGGGAATAAAAACGCCACTAATAAACAGGTGATTGAGGCGGCGCAGCTTGCCCGATGCCATGATTTTATAATGGAATTACCGAATGCGTATGATACCGTTGTAAGTGAGGACGGCAAAACTTTATCAGGCGGTGAGCGCCAGCGAATTTCGATAGCCCGGGCTATTTTAAAAGATGCTCCGGTCATCTTGCTGGATGAAGCTACAGCATCACTTGACCCTGAAAATGAAAACGACATCCAGGAGGCTATCAACAATCTGGTTAAGAGTAAAACCGTGATCGTAATTGCACACAAATTCAGTACTATTGAAAAAGCCGAACAGGTTCTTGTTTTGGACAATGGGCATATCGTTGAAAGGGGTACCCACAATTCTTTGATAAAAAATAAAGGATTATACAGCAAACTCTGGCTGGCCCAACAACAAGCCGGCAGCTGGAAGATGAAATAATTAAAGGGAATTGATAATATGCAAAACAAACTTACAGGAATACCGGAAACTCTTTTGATCCCATTGTGGGCAAGGGCTTTTGAAACAGAAAGGACTGATGCCATTATTAGAGATTATAAAGCTGTGGAAATGGTTTCAAAAATAGATTATGACTTTGCGAAATTCAAAAGATCTTGTCTTTCGCAAGTTGGCGTAAGCGTTAGAACAATGCTTTTGGACAAAGCCTCACATGACTTTTTCAGGAAACATCCTGATGCTGTTATCATAAATCTTGGCGCCGGACTGGATACACGGTGTGAACGTTTAAGAGATTCAGATTTTTACTGCTGGTACGATCTTGATGTGCCGGAATCGATTGCACTCAGAAAGAAATTTGTTCCCGAAGGCAACAAGAATAAGATCATCGCCAAGTCGATGTTCGACTACACCTGGATGGATGATGTAAAAACCGGAAACTTGCCTGTTTTAATTATTGCTGAGGGGTTATTTATGTATTTCCCCGAGAATGAAATTAAAAATCTGTTAATTCAGATTATTGACCGCTTTCCAGATGCAGAAGTCCTTTTTGAAAAACTTGGTCCATTTTTAGTTGGCAAAGCCCAAAAACACGACTCTCTGAAAACAATTGAAGCGGCACCAGAATTCAAATGGGGACTTGCAAGAGGCAAAGAGATTGAGAAGTTTGACAATAGAATAGAATTTATTGAGGAATGGGAGTTTTTCAATTATTATAAGAAACGCTGGGGATTATTTGGTTACATTGCCAGGCTGCCGCTATTAAGACGCAAATTATCCTCAAGTATTGTACATGTCAAATTTAGACGTTGAATTTACGAAAGATCAATCATAAAAAAAGGAAAAACATGATGAAATATCTCCCCAAAGTTGATTCAAGCATTAACGGGCTGTTCAAATTACCCTATGAGGCACTGAAATGGGAACTGATCAAGACCGCGCTGGAGTTCAAAATTTTCAATTTTCTTGCTGAACCCTCAAGTTCAGAGGAAGTAAGCGCTAAATTTTCCCTGCACCCGGCAAACACGGAATTTTTCCTTAACGCCCTTGCCGCCCTGGGCCTCCTTGTTAAGGAAAATGGCAAGTTTAGTAATTCGTCGCTCGCGAAATCTTTTTTTTGTGAAGGGAACGATACGTCCATTGGCGAATCATTATTGTTCATGGGAAGCTGGGTGGAACCGGTGTTGAACGGAGGAATACGAGAGCGTTTGCATAACGGACCGCCGAAAAAACAGGATATCGGAAGTGAAGATATTTGGGAAAAAGGAGCACGCGCAAGTTTAAATTTCAGCCGTTGCGGACGCGCGCAGAGGATTGCCGAGCTTGTTGCTGCCATGCCAGAATTTCCTTTATTTTCAAAAATGCTTGATTTAGGTGCGGGACCGGGCATTATCGGTATTGCTGTAGCTGCGGCACATCCTGGACTTGAATGCGTTCTTTTGGATCAGGCGGCGGTTTGTAAAGTTGCGGACGAAGTTATTACCGAATACGGCATGGAAGACCGAATTAAGACCATGAAAGGCGATTATATGAAAGATTCGTTAGGAACGGATTTTGATTTTATCATGGCGAATTTTACATTGAATTTTTACCGAGACCATCTTGACGGAATTATGCGGAAAATCTTCAACGCCCTGAAACCCAAGGGTATTTTTATGGTCACTTCCGATGGACTGAGCAAGGATAAAACCGCGCCGGCGGCAAGCGTCATAAGCTGGTTGCCGACTATGTTGCAAGGTAACGATATGTCGTTTGAAACCGGCATGATCGCCCGTGCTATGCGGGATGCGGGATTTGTTTCAACCGAACAACGGACGCTTACCAATATTGACCTGGAAGCTCATGGCCCTGTGGAAGTTATTATCGCCAGAAAAAGTGGATAGGCGTATATCTGCTCTGGGCTGGGAATTTATTTTACAATGTGGTTGCCGAATAAATGCTTACCGTGAAAACTCAATCGCCGGATTGTAATATTTCAAAGTTCTAAGGTGTTTAAGCAGACGTTTTTACCCCAGCCGGTTTAACCACTGGGCTGATTCCCTTTTCCTTCAACAGCCGTTTCAGCTCACGTTTACCCATATCACGTAAAGCGGCAATTTTGCCTTTAAAGGCATCACGTGGCGAGGTTTTTCCAAGTTCCCAATGGCTGACCGAGAAGTTGCTGACTCCCAACAACGTGGCAAGTTGTGCCTGCGTAAGCCCCAGTTTTCGACGCAGTTTGATGATACTTTCGGTGGAAATACGTACCTTGCGATTAGTTGCAGGCAATGATTCGGTTTTAAGTTTCGGTGCAACTGCGGCAGGAATGCGTTTTTCCAAAACTTTGATTTTCGCATTCTGTGCCGCAATGGTTTTCCTGAGTGTGGAAACCTGTGCCTAGCAGCCTGTCGAACTGAGACTTTCCACTTTGAAAAATTCGTCAATATTCCGATGACTGCATTACATTTGTTTTAAATTTTTCTATCGCTTGCGCCCGGAATTGAAAAATACCAATCTCAATGCGGCGTACTTTTTTGAATACAGCTCTCCATAACCATCTTTCAGCTGTTTTGCGTCCGGATTTTCGCCAATCCGGCCGGACTTCCGCCTGAAAGTTTATGGAGCCGTTTTAAATTGTATGCGGTGGTCGCCAAATCCCATTCGATGGATACTTTATTCAGCCCCCGCAATAAGAACTCTCGAAATCCGAGTACGGTTTTGATGATTCCGAATGTCGTTTCGACCGTCTCTTTGCGCTTTTTATAGATGGCGCGTCCCTCCCGGGGTTTCAGGTGGTACGCCATTATCTCCTTGACCGAAGCGTCTTCCGGCGGCGGAACCGGCTCCGCTTTTTTCAGCAGATCCGCCACGGTTCGGTGATGGCTTTGCTTTTCCACCGCGCAGTAAACCATCGGCCCATTGGCGTTCTCGACCTCAGATACCGCTTTTTCACTGAAATAGCCGGTATCGGCGCAAGCCGTGTCGACCTGACGGATGGCCGGATCGACGCTCATCACCCCGGTCACCAGTTCCTGTTTGTCATTGGCGTGCGCGGTAGCATATTGCCCCACAACCAACATGCTGCCTTCCGTATCCACCGCCGCCTGGGCATTCTAGGCCTGTTCATAATGCTTGCCGTTTCCGGTTTTCATTATCCGGCTTTCCTCATCGGTAAAGTTAAACTGCATATCGTCCGACGGGGTTCCCGACGGCGGCTGCGGGTCTTTGCCCTTCGGTTTTTTCCGGCTTCCCGCTGCTTTTCCCGCCTGGCTTTTTTCGCTTCGTACTCCTGTTGTTTTTCCTCTCTTGCTTCCGCGTAACGTTCTTCCATAACGCGGCGCGCCCGTTCCAGCGCCGCTTTCCGATCCTCCCGGCGCTTGATTTCGTCCGGCAGTGACAGACCGTCGTCCAACGGCGCGCTGTCGGCCTCATCCGCCTTGCGAACCAGCGCCTCAATCTCCTTTTCCAGCTCGGCAATCATCTCGTCGGCCCGCTTGTAACTCACCGCCGCGTGCTTGCTCGCATTGGCCTTGATCTTGGTGCCATCAATGCTGATGCCGCCGATTTTTTTAAGGTGCCCAAGCTCCCGACCCAGCATCAATACTTTAGCGAACGCCTCTTTGAACGCAACCCGGTTTTTCAGTCGGAAAGCGCAAATCGTGTCGTGATCGGGATGCCATTGTCCGCCGCAAATATAGCGGGCCGCTATATCATTATACCTGGCATGTTCGATTTCACGGGAGGAAAAACGCTTCGTCGCATAGCAGTAGATCAACAACGCCAGCATCATTTTCGGAGGGTACTGAGCACTGCCGCTGCCGCGCTCGTTAATCTCGAATCCTTTTATATCCAGCATTTCCACCGCTTCCACGATAAAATGCACCATGCTGTCTTCTGAAATCCATTCCCGCAAATCCGGCGGGAACATCATCGGCGTATCCCGGTCTACCGTCACAAACTTCGCTGCCATCAATCAATCCTTTTTGACCTTAATATACCACTCCTGGCTAATTATGCACTTGGCGCTTCGAACAAAGTCCGACAGGCTGCTAGAGCGGTTTTAATGCGGCTTTGGCTTCTTTCCTGGCAAGGCGGCAAATTTCACTGTTTAAAACTTTTTTGATGTCCGGCATATTGGATTCCTCGTTATTTCAGAATTAATATTGTAACCATATTTGTTATGCCGCCAATTGTCAAGTATTTATCGCTATATTATTTCCACTAACAAAAAGGAAGACTTTTTCGTGCCGTTTTTTTGCCAATTACTAATCTATTCTTCTTGCCGAAGCCATAAATATTGCTAATTTACTAATGGTTAATTTTACAAAGGAAATGAAAGATGCAATCAGAAGTTAACGTGGAAAGCCTGCGGGATCAGCTAAAAGAACTCGGGCATGTCTACACAATAGAACGGGAAAATCTGTTAAATATTATTTACTCCATGGAAGGGCCATACTCCATAAGCGAGCTTTTTCGGGAAGCGCGTAAACAAGATGCCATCCATGCAAAATCAACGATTTTCCGTAATATGAATATCTTTCTCAAATCCGGTTTTATAAAGAAATTCGAAGATTCCGGGAAACGGAAAAAATATGAGACGAATTATCTATAAATTATAAAAGGAAATTTCTGATTATGTCAATGACCAAGCACGATCTGGCGATAAAAGCAGCTAAAGTAGCAGGCCTTACCCAAAGAGATGTTGTAAAAACTGCTCAGATGATCCTGGGTGGAATTGTGGATAAAATATAGTCGATTTCTTGAAAAGTAAATCATTATCGGTTATTTTATAAAATTTAATAGATTACATACAGGAAAAACATATGGCTAATCGACATTTCGGCAAACTGGGAGATGTCTGGAAACACCTGATTCTTGCCGAGATTTTACAGAACAACCCTCCGGGGCAGTACTGGGAAACTCATGCCGGTTCGGCGTATTATGATTTAATTACAGATTCTACTCGAAAACATGGCGTTATTCAATTTATAAAACGTGCCGGCAATTTTTCGCCGCTCAACAAATGTGCATACTTGAAAGTGCTGCAATCATTACCAGGGAAGTATCCCGGTTCGGTTGCACTTGCAATGCGTATTATTGGCAACCATGCCCGTTATACTCTATGTGATACAGATCCCGCCAGCGCAGAAAATCTTAAGCAGGAATCAGCATCTCTGGATGCGCAGATTTTGATCGAAGACGGGATGACAGCAATTTGCCGACAAGCAAGCGTAACAACAGCCCCTGGCAACATTCTGGTTTGCATTGATCCGTATGACCCGTTTGAGCGTGCAGTGCAAAACAGTCCGAATTCCGTAGAATTAGCTATTTCTTTGGCACGAGCTGGTTTTCGGGTGTTTTACTGGTACGGTTACGATAATATCAAACAGCGCGGCTGGGTTTGCGATTCTATTGCTGACAAAGTGCCCGATGGATGTCACTGGTGCGGAGATTTTCAGGTACCCGCAGCATTCATTTATCCTGAAAATTCCGGTTTATGGGGCGGTGGCGTTTTGTTGCTTAACACCAATGAAGAAGAGAAACAGACTGCTCAACATCTTTCATTGGCATTGGAAAAACTCATGTGCGACGATGTTTTTCCAGGCAATGCCCCTGAACGATTGTTGTTTGCATCTTTATTATAAGTTTGAGTTCTGTTGCGGTACAAAAAAACTTAAAAACATACTAACTTTTTCTGCAAAAATAAATGACCCCCAAAATATATAACCAATGCAAGCTATGCCTTAAAAATAGAGAATTAAAACATTCTCACATTTACCCAAAGTGGGCTGTCAAGAACTTACGTGATGAAGAGACCAGCCGGTTTGCAACTATCCCTAAGAGCAATGCTCAAGATGGCCCTAAAGCTTCAAATTCATTACCATATGAGTGGAAGAGAATAAAGCTACCAATAGAGGATGAACTGATCCTGAGATAATCTATTCTATCATTATTTTTAATATTAATTTCAGGAGTACTTATTGAAGTTAGTTCTATCGAATGAGATTTTACTCATCCGATTGAAAGAGAATGTGCAATTAAAACTTGATCCATAAATATACTTACAGGATCATTCTCCTTATTTCCAATCTTCAACTTTCCGGTAAATATACAATCAACAAAATGAATTTTTTTTAGGATTTGAGATTTGTAAACAGTCTATATCGAAGATGGTTTTTTCATATTTGACCACCTTTTCATATATTCGATTTTCATCATCAATGTTGAGATCTTTTCTCTTGATAATTTGAAAATCACATTCTCTTTCAGTTTTGTAATTAGCCGTATGCTTTTAGATCTTCATTGGAAGCTATTTCTAATTTTTTCAGAAGAGTATGTAATGTTTTCATTTTTATAATTTACTGAATTGCGCCGGATCGAGTTTCTCGACCTCTTCTCTCAAAGTTTTCCCAGCCTTGAATTTGACCGAACAATGCTCCGGGATAATGATCTCATCATTGGGTTTGTTTGGGTTGTGTCCAATTTTCGAACGTCTTACGGCAATTTCAAATACTCCGAAGTTGCGCAGTTCAACCGTATTTCCAGCGATAATATCTTCCGCCAGATAGTCCAGCGTCAACTGAACGATCTCCCCGACGTCTTTTTGAATGACCCCGGTTTCCTTGGCGATTTTTACAACAATATCACGCTTGGTCATTGATATGATTCCTCCTGTGGGTTTATTTACATGTCAAGGTAATCTAACAGAAGCGTCCCGCATTTTCAAGGCGTTTTACGTTATTAACTTACAAAAAATCCAATATATGATTGAGCCAGGCTGAATATCAATTTGACATGTCGATAACTGCAATGAACGAGCTAACGCCAACGGATATATCGATCTTTCAGATTCAAATGATGGGAGCAAAATTAAGGATGTAAACTCCTGTATAAGATGGAGAAAATATCTTGGAATGATGCACTCAAACAACTTGGAATCTGACGTGCGAAAAAAAGTTATATGATAGGATGTCAGCTTTATCTTAATCTTTGCTTGTGCGAAATTTAAATTTTTAAAATTTCGCGAATTTTCTCTCTTTTGCTATTGACAAAATGGTAAAGATGCTTTACTATATCAATTATGAAAACAAAAGACAAGACAATTGAAAATTTATCATTGCGTCTTATGCGGATAATTAATAAGCACATGTCACTTGAAGAACAACCGATTCGTTTTAATGAAACGGTTGTACTGACGCCGAGGGAAATACATTCAATCCAGGCGATAGGAGAGCATGAACGCATAAACATCAAAGAACTCGGAGATTATTTTGGTGTTTCCAAGAGCGCGGCATCACAGATGGTTGCTAAACTTGTGGAAAAGGGTTATGTCAGGAAAGAAAACCCGACATATAACAACAAAGAGCTGCAATTAACCCTTACGGAAATTGGTCGGCAAGCCTTCAGGGCTCATGAATGTTTTCATGGAAAGCATATGGAGGATTTAATAAAACGGTTGAATTCCGAGTTTACAAAAAATGAAATAGCCAGGGCTTTCGACTTACTTGGTATAATTGAGGATATTATGGATAAGCGAATTTCCGAACTAATTGGAAATAAATAATTTTTTTGGTCTTATGGTTAAGTTTCTTAACTATTTTGCTAATTATAATGCAGGAACATATAAAATGAGAAAACAGTATATAATCTTTGGCTTTGTAATTATTATCATTCTTATGTGCTCATACTGTTTATCCGAATTACAGAACGGGCAGGCAGAACAATCTCCGGTTCGATATATGCGTCCTGTTCCAACGGTTGAGGTGCAGGCACGGAATCGAACTGAAATACGTATTTTTCCCGGTAAAGTCCGGGCCAGCCGCCGTGTGAAGCTGGCTTTTTCTGTTTCCGGCCTGATAATGGAAATAAATGCTTTGGAGGGGTATGAGGTCAAGAAGGGGGCGGTTCTGGCACGCCTCGATCCTAGAGACTTTCAAAATACTTTTGATGTAGCTAAAGCAAGGTACGTGAAAGCACATCTGGCCTTCAAAAGGATTGACGCTTTACGGTCGAAGAATATTGCTTGTGATTCTGAATATGAAAAGATCAAGGCGGAATATGATATTGCTCTGGCGGAATTTAACATGCGGAAGAAGGCGTTGGCAGATACGGTTTTACTGGCTCCGTTTGATGGAGTTGTGGCTAACAGGTTTGTGGAAAACTATGAACATATTAACGCAAAAGAACCGATTCTTTCATTTCAGGATATTTCCGTTACGGAAGTAGTCATTCAGGTGCCTGAAAATATAATTATGCGCGGTGGCGGTGTTGAGAATCTGAAAAAAATCCAAGTTTGCTTCGGTTCCGGCAATAAATGCGGTTTTGCCGCTTCCCTGCGGGAATCATGTATTTGCTCCGATAGTGTGACCGGTACTTTCGATGCGGTGGTTGTATTAAAAAAACGTCCGAAAATGAAAATCCTTCCGGGAATGACGGCTATCGTACTGGTAGAAACCTCTGCATATTACGGTAATATTAATCAGTCCGGTTCCAGGATAATCATTCCGCCTGAAGCGGTATTTCATGAGTCGAACGGTAAATCATTCGTGTGGATTATTCCTCCGGCCGGCGGGAAAGTCCGGAAACGGTCAATTGAAACAGGCTCTTTACGTAATGAAGGTATTGAAGTAATTTCAGGGATAAAGACAGGAGAGCATGTCGCGACGGCCGGGCTTCATTCGTTGCATGAAGACGTATATGCGCGTCCTATGAACCGGGGGAAGGACGGGCTTGACGGATGAATGCGGCGGAATATGCAATAAAGAATAAAACCGTAATACTTGTCGCTATTGTGCTGGTCACAGTCGGCGGTTTGTTCGCTTATTTTAAAATAGGACGTCTGGAAGATCCAGAGTTCACGATAAAAGAGGCGGTTATTTTTACTTCGTATCCTGGCGCGACAGCCGAGGAGGTGGAACTTGAAGTGACTGAACCGTTGGAAACCGCTATTCAACAGTTAAAGCAGTTGAAAGAGGTACGTTCTATATCCCGTGACGGACTATCGATCGTTTTCGCTGAAATGCAGGAAATTTACGATAAAGCGACCTTGCCCCAGGTATGGGACGAATTAAGGAGAAAAGTCGGCAAGGCGGCGCAATTACTGCCTCCGGGGTGTGGAAATCCGGTTGTGAACGACGACTTTGGAGATGTATACGGCGTATTGTTCGCAATTACCGGAGATGGTTATTCTCTGCACGATTTAAATGAAGTAGCCGAAGACCTGAGAAAGGAGTTGCTGTTGTGCGAAGATGTGGGTAAGATTGATTTCTGGGGTGCTCCCACCGATGTTATTTATGTTGAGATAGACCGGATGAAGCTAAGTCGTCTTGGATTATCTCCGGAAGCTGTTTTTGACGCAATCAGTCGCCAGAACGAAGTGACCGCGGCAGGAAAGGTGAGAGTTGGGCCGGAATATGTTTCTTTGCGAGTAACCGGCAATTACGGAGGAATCAATGATTTGGGCGAGCAGTTGATTCCCGGCGGCTCGGAAGGCCGTACTATCAGGATAAAAGATATTGCGGTGATTAAACGCGGTATTCTCGAACCGCCGGAGTTAATTTTGCGTCATGACGGAAAGCCGGCTATCGGTCTCGGGATATCAACGGTATCGGGTGGCAACGTAATTGCAATGGGGGATTCCATTAAGAAACGCCTTGCGGAATTGAAATCCCGAATCCCGGTTGGTATAGAACTGCATCCCATCGCACATCAGTCTGAAACTGTGCGAGAAGCGGTTAATGGATTTGTCTTCAATCTTTTAGCCGCATCGCTCATCGTCGTGTCGCTGCTGGTTGTGTTTATGGGGATTCGTGAGGGTTTTGTTATTGGCGTGGTATTGGTACTGACTATTCTGGGAACTTTGGTTTGCATGCTGGCAATGGATATAACTTTGCAACGGATATCTTTAGGTGCTCTGGTGATAGCGTTAGGGATGCTGGTGGATAATGCCATCGTGGTTACTGAAGGATTTGTGACAAAAACAAGAGACGGAATGAGGCCGAATGACGCGGCGGAACAGGCGGTGAGGGAAACTCAATGGCCTCTGCTGGGGGCCACTCTGATTGCAATTCTCGCTTTCGCCGCAATTTCCCTTTCAAATGACATGACCGGAGAATGGTTGAAGAGTCTGTTTCAGACTATTTACCTGTCGCTGGGGTTAAGCTGGGTCTTTGCCGTAACAGTTACGCCTTATCTCTGCGTCAACTGTTTGGAAGTGAAAAACGGAAAGAGGGAAAGTAAGTTTCATGATAACGTTTTTTACCGTCATTATCGGCGCTTTGTAGCTCTATGCATCGGACATCGCTGGATTTTTCTGGCCGTAATTGCCGCTATGCTGTTTGCCGCTATGGTGTCATTCAGCCTGGTTAAACAGGATTTTATGCCGGACATGAATCGACCGCAATTTACTGTTGATATCTGGATGCCGGAGGGGACGCATATTGACAAGACTTCAAAAGAAATGCAGGTAATCGAAAAATATATCCGTAATTTGAATGGTGTAACCGGTGTAACAAGTTTTGTCGGCGGTGGTTCTTTACGATTTTTGCTCACCTATGAGCCTCAAATGACGAATAGTGCCTATGGACAACTTTTAGTTACGGTGAATGATTTTCGCCGGATTGCTTTGCTTATTCCCGAAGTCACAGAATTCATAAACGCAAAACATCCTGGCGTTATCAGCAGCGTCGATACTTTTAAACTCGGGCCGGGAGGCGGCGCTGTTGAGGCGCGTCTGATTGGTCCGGATATCAACACGCTGCGTGGTCTGGCAGGCCGGATCAAGTCTGTTATGCAGACTGAAAAATCAGCCAGAAGCATTAGGAATGATTGGGGGTGCCCGGTCAAGACGGAAGTGTTGAATATGGCTGAAGCCCAGGCGTGGAAGATTACTGTGGGCAGATCGGAAATTGCCTCATCGATGGCAATGAACTTTTCCGGTTCAACCGCAGGGCTGTACCGGGAAAAAGATGAGTTACTGCCGATTATCTTGCGACCAAAACAAAAACAACGGCTCGGCATCGATAATCTGGATAATATTCAGATATGGAGCCGAGTAAACCGCTGCTGGATACCGGTGGGACAAATCAGTGACGGAAGAAAGCTCTCATGGGAAGATCCAGTTATTCGCCGCTTGAACAGGATGAGGACCATGTCTGTTTCGTGCAAACCTTTATATGGCACTACTGACACTTTATTCCGTCGGCTTCGCTCCAAAATTGAGCGGATCCTATTACCTCCTGGCTACAGATTGGAATGGGGAGGCGAATATGAGGCCGCAACTGAAGCCAATCAAAAACTTATGTCAAAGGTGCCATTGGCATTTACCGCTATGTTTATGATTTCCGTAATGCTATTTAATTCTCTGCGCCACCCGACGATTATTTTTCTCGGTTTGCCTTTGGCTATTATTGGAGTTGCTCCGGCGATGCTGCTGGCGGATAAAGCTTTTGGTTTTATGGCAATGCTTGGAGTTTTAAGTTTGTCTGGAATGCTTATAAAAAACGAAATTGTTTTGCTGGATCAGATTAACCTGGAGCTTAAAGGCGGGAAAACGCCGTATAATGCAGTTCTTGATTCGGCCGTAAGCCGGGTGCGTCCGGTTTGCATGGCGGCATTTACAACCGTACTTGGGATGATTCCTCTGTTGTGGGACGCGTTTTTTGCGCCGATGTCCGTAGCGATTATGGGAGGCCTGACATTTGCGACTGTTTTAACCCTGGTTGTCGTTCCTGTTCTTTACTGTTCTTTGTTCAGAATATACAAAACAGATGGAAAATCATGAGTCGAATACTGAAAACAGTGACCTTGAAACAGCAGACATATTTAGAAACCATTTACGATTTATGTTTAAATGATGGACATACCCATGTCAAATTAATAGCGGAAAAACTATCTAGAACCATGCCTTCAGTAACTGAAGTAATGCGTAAGTTGGCTGACAAGAATTTGATAAATTACGATGTTCGTAAAAATATTTCATTAACATCTACCGGCTGGAAAATAGCCAAAGAACTTGATGCCCGACACAATATTCTTGCGGATTTTTTTTGTAAAATTCTCGGTTGTCCTTTTTTAAAAGGCCAGAAAATAGCTTGTGAGGTCGAGCATATTGTCGATACTCATTTTTGTTCCCGGCTTGCGGATTTTATAGCCTTTATCAGGCATAAGGAAAGAGAAGGAATAGAATTGATTCTAGAGTTTCAAGAATACCGGGTAACGTTTAAACAAAAAAAGAATAATATCACAAATAAAAATGATAATTTTAAAAATTGATTCTTTAAATAAAAGGAAAAATCATGGACAAAATAAAAGCGCTATTTAACCTACCTGAACACGCGGCAAATTATGAACAGAAAACTAAAAGAGCAAATTGGCTGGGCCCTGAAATTCTGCTGGGACTTGCTTTTCGGCACATACAGCCGCGAGACAAAATTCTTGACCTTGGAATTGGGACGGGATTGATTGCTGAGCTTTTTCATAAGGCGGGCTTGCAGGTTTATGGTATGGATTTTTCGTCAGAAATGCTTAAAGTTTGCAATCACAAGGAAATTTCCTGTGAATTGAAGGAACACGATCTGAGGAATCAGCCATACCCGTATGCCGCCGATTCGATGGATCATATCGTTTGCGGCGGAGTTATGCATATTTTTGAAGATATAAGCATGATCTTTCAGGAGGTGGCAAGAATTGTCAAGTCAGGTGGAATTTTTGCTTTTGTCTGTGCCGACCATCATGATTCTTCTCTTAAAAAGACTGCCGGTAAATGTAATCATTCAAATATGTATAACCATAATTATGATGAAATTAAAAAACTGTTTGATGACCATAATATGGAACTGGTTGATTCGCTGGAATTTTTTGTTTACGTGCAAGGCGATGAAACCCGTAAACATGCTTTCCGGGCATATGTTGCAAAAGTTTGATTGAGACAAAAAAGTTAAAACCCACATTCACCACTACTTTTGACTGATTTTTACTGGTTTACTCTCGTTTTTTTATTTTGTGTCTTTACAACAAAAAGATGTCAAATTCTTACTCTAATAAAAATACATTGTCACGTAGTGATTCATTAAAATTAAGTATCATAATTCAACCTTTTGTTCATTAGGCTTGAGTACCTTCATTTGCTGGAAGATCAGTAGAACATAGTTCTGTTCGGAAATTTCTCATAAAAGCCCGGAAAAAGCGTTAAATCTATTTCCCGGAAAAAGCGAACCTCCTGTATTAACTCACGGAAAAAGTTAGAAAAGCCTCGTTATTGATGCGTTTTTGCTAAACCAAACGATTTTATCAGCCATAGCTATTGTCGGCTGTGCGGTTCAATGAATCAATCCGGGTTCAAGATAACATTTTATACTGATGACAAGGGAGAAGTGTCAGCAGATTTTCAGGGAAAACCTGAATATCAGGGATATGAAGGGCTGTTGCATGGCGAGGTAATATCCGCTCTGCTGGATTCGGTGATGACCAACTGCCTGTTCCATGCCGGAGTCGAAGCATTGACCGCTGATCTGCGTATCAGATATTAAAAACCGGTACCATTCTGTGCAAAAGCAAAGGTAAAAGCCAGAATTGTTTCTCAACATCCGCCTTTGTTTATAACAGAGGCAGAGTTTGTCGTCAATGGCGAAATTATGGTGAGGGCCGAAGCCAAGTTCATGCAAAAGAAAGAACCGTTTATTGTACCGGGATAATGATTTTGAAATCAGCTCCTGTTGGGGACACATTTTCTGGAATTGGTTTGCAGGCAGATGGCTTTAGTCCATTGAGTTCTCAATGCCACTCCGGCCTTTTTACAAAACGACCGGTTGCATTTTCAATAGAATATACTGATTCACTTGAAAAGATTAGAAGTGCATATAAAATATAGGAGTCTGTAATGTATTAGTCCCCTTAGAGATAATTTTAAATATTGGTTTAGTGAGTTGGAAAGAAGTATCTTTTATGCCTGATAGAAAAAAGTTCGATAACTTTAAAATAGATGTTCCTGAATATTATAATTTTGCTCGAGACGTAGTTGATTCACACGCCGCATTTGACCGCAACCGGATGGCTATGATCTGGGTTAATCAACAGGGAAATGAAAAACGCTATACTTTTCATGACTTCAGCCGCCTGTCAAATCAAGCCGCCAACCTTCTCTTAAAATACGGCATAAGACAGGGTGATCGAGTACTTCTTATGCTTCCTCGGATTCCCGAATGGTGGATTTTTTCATTAGCATTGATTAAAATAGGGGCAATACAATGTCCAGCTCCATGTCTGTTGACTCCATATGATATTAAACAAAGGATATCTCAAGGTCGGTTTTGTGGAGTAATAACTGACTCAGAAAATGCTGCTAAATTCGATGGGATTGATAAACATTACCCATCTTTAAATTTCCGTTTGCTGATTGACGGGGAGCGTGAAAACTGGATAAATTATTCACGTGAAATATCCTGCCCTGAAAACTATTCACGTCATAAAGTAATGACTCCATTTTTGATAAAGACCAGATATTCCGATCCGATGATAATTTTATTCACTTCAGGAACTAATAAATATCCCAAAATGGTTTTGCATAATTATGCTTATCCACTTGGGCACCGGGTGACAACTGAATTATGGCATAATGTCAGTTCTAATGATTTGCACTTTACTATTTCTGATACTGGTTGGGCCAAAAATATCTGGGGGAATTATTTTGGTCAATGGAATGTTGGGGCTTGTGTCTTTATCTATGACATTCGAGGAAAATTTCATCCCAATGAAATTCTGCCAATTCTTGAAAAATATGAAATAACTTCTTTTTGTGCGCCACCGACGATCTATCGTATGTTAGTTTTAAGTGACTTAAAGAAGTTTGATTTTAAAGAATTGAAACATTGTCTGTCAGCAGGGGAACCTCTACACATCGAAACGAGTCGTTTGTGGGAAGAAGAAACCGGTATAAAAATCTATGAAGGCTATGGACAGACGGAAACAGTCTGCATAATCGGACACTTCCGGCATGTTCCTCAGAAACCAGGCTCTATGGGGATAGCTGCTCCAGGATGGAATATAGAAATACATGACGACAATGGAGAAATAGTTGCTCCTGGTGTTGAAGGACGGATTGCGATAAAATTGACCAATAAACCGGTTGGTTTGCTGATGAACTATCTGGATAATGATGAAGCTAATGCAGCAAGTTTTATAAACGATTATTATTATACCGGCGATAAAGCTAAATATGATGAAGATGGTTATTTTTGGTTTCTTGGTCGTAGTGATGACATAATAAAAAGCAGTGGTTACCGTATAGGGCCATTAGAGATTGAGGAAGCATTGATGACTCATCCTGCGGTACAGGAAGTCGGTGTCATTGGCGTTCCAGATCCGATTCGTGGAGCTCGCATTAAAGCATATATTGTTCTTAATTCTGATTTTGAAGCTACAGAAAGCATGGTGAAAAAATTACAGGAATATACAAAAAAGCACACTGCGCCTTATAAATATCCACGCGAAATAGAGTTTGTGAGGACTCTCCCTAAAACTTTAAGTGGAAAAATTAAACGGGATTTACTCCGCTCTCATGCTACAACCGGCGAGGTATGCGGTGAATTTACACCACTTCATTCTGACAAATTAAAGCAATTTAATAACTAAACCTGTAAATATTTATCCTGAATTGAAAAAGCCAGCGAGTGGAAATCTCTATTCGCCTTATAATGTCCATGATATATTAGTAATTGCCCATTTACAGATGGTGTCAGAAAGGAGCTTTTTCTGTTTCTGAAATCTCGGAAACCATGTATTCGTTGGTAAACAATAATCCAGAAGTGGATGCTTCATTCTGTAACGCTAAAGGCGCTACATTAGGTCTTGGAATCAACACTAAAATCTCTTTCTTTCTGCCCGGTATGTGTTAAACCTGACAAAAATAACCTTAATAAAATTTATGATGAATTCGATGATGAACAATATAAGATTATTGTTGTAAACTGTTGCCTGGCCGGGGTTAATTCATTAGAGTATATTAAATGCTTAAAGGAAAATGATGTTGAGCTCCCGCTGCTTCTTTTAATCAATTCTTGTGGAAATGATAAAATAATTGACTATGCGACTAAAAATGGGTTAGAAAATCATTTGATATTAAAGCCTTTCACTCCATTATTATTGCTCGATAAAATCATGTCAATACTAGGTAATAAAGTTGATGCTAAAAAAATTGATAATAACTTAAAAAAATGGGACATAAAATATCCCGCGTCTATTAGCGGAGCAAAGATTTTGCTGGTTGAAGACAATGAAATCAATCAACAAGTAGCTCAAGATTTACTTCTCGGGGCAGGGGTATTAGTTGCAATCGCGAAAAATGGTATTGAAGCCATTGAGATGAATAGAAAAGAGCATTTTGATTTGATTCTTATGGATTTGCAAATGCCTGAAATGGACGGCTATCAGGCATCATCAATAATTAAAACTGATTATCCATCTGTTCCTATTGTTGCAATGACTGCTAATGCATTCGAAGATGATAGAAAGAGATGTCTTGAGGCAGGTATGGATGACCATGTCTCAAAACCGGTTGATCCGGAAAGACTATATCAAACACTAGAAAAATGGTTGCCCGAAATAAAAATAAACTACAAATATGAAGATATTGAATCTTGCGAATCACTTCCGGGGGTTAATATTAATATTGGCCTGCGTAGATTGCAAGGAAATAAAAAACTTTATTTCAAGCTGTTAAAGCAGTTTTGTTACAAACACTGTAATGATGCCCAGAAAATAGTTGAACTAATTGATAAAGGAGATTTTGATGCCGCACAACGCATAGCACATACAATTAAAAGCATAGCCGGGACAGTCGGAGCAATAGAACTTTTCAATGCGGCTCAAGATATTGAGCTAGCAGCTAAAAATAGACAAAAAGCGATAGTTAATGACGAGTTAGTCAATTTTAGATTGGCGCTTGATATTGTTATAGATGGAATACAGAATCTGAAAACAAAAGAGGAGACCTCCACATCTCCGATAGATTCCTTTTCTTATGACTCACTGTCCATTGTAGTCAAAGAACTTGATGTGTTGTTAAGAGAAAGAGACTCTGAAGCTGGAGAAAAAGCTGAACTGTTGTTGAAAATGCTTTCGGAAAGTTGTTATGTTGATTTGGCCAGTGAAATTTATGAATTAGCAAACGATTACGAATATGATGATGCATTTGGGCTGTTGAATAGCCTCATGGAAAAAATGGAGATGGATATATGAATGGAAAACAGCGCGTATTAGTAGTTGATGACGAAAGTCTAAATATAGATATTCTAGCTGAGCTACTTAATGATGAATATAAAATTATTGTAGCTAAAAGTGGAGAACAGGCTATATCAGTTGCTAATAATGATGCTCCAGACCTTGTTCTTCTGGACATAATGATGCCAAATATGGATGGATTTGAGGTTTGTAAAAGGTTCAAAAATAGTGATTCACTTAAGGATGTTCCAATTCTTTTTATTAGCGCACTGAATGATTCAAATAATAAAATAAATGGATTCAAGGTCGGGGCAGTTGATTATATTACCAAACCATTTCAACCCGATGAGGTTAAGGCGAGAGTCAGAACACATCTGCAACTGTATTACTTGCAAAAGCACCTTAAAGATCTTGTGGACAACCGTACCCGGCAACTTGTTGAAGCGCACGAAAAACTTAAAGATATTCACAAAATTAAAAACGAGTTTCTCCACATTATAAATCATCAAATGAGAACTCCGGTGAATGGTATTCTTGGGGTTGCTGAAATGATAATAGACCTTTGTCCGGAGACTAATCAAAAAAAAGAAATGAAAGATGCTTTCTACCATAGTCGAAACCGGTTGCTGCAAATGCTTGATCATACATTAATGATGTGTAATTTGGAGGAAAATGAAGTTCAGCAGGCTGAATCATCCAGCACAATTATAATAAATGCCTGTAAATCACTTAAACTTCCATTGAAGACTGTTGAAGGTAAATATAAAGAGATTAATTTGCGTGGGAGCAAAGAGGTTTTTAAGAATTTATTAACTGAATTGATGGCTATTGCAGAAAATATAGCATCGAATAAAATTTATGCTGAAGTTAACATAAATAATAATATTGATTTAGAGTTAAAGATTTTTCTTGGTAATTGTCTAATCCCAGAACAGGATCTATATTCAATTTTTTCAGAGTCCGCTGCTGTCCACAACGCAAGCCACATTGAATCTCTTGGACTTGCTCCGCTAGTTGTTAATAAAATAGCTAACATATTAGGTTGGAAAGTAGCTATTAATAAAAATGACAATCAAGAATGGAGTATAGTGTTGACAATGCCCGCTGTTTCAAAAAAAGAAGTTCAGATTGTTATTTAACAAGCAACGTTAATAATCATTTGACTTCTATAATCGTTTGTTTTGCTGACTCGGTTGATGGGACGTGAGATTTGCTCGTTAGCCTGAAGACTCTTGCCTTTGACAGGATAATGCCTTTAAATATGTATAATACAAATTGTCTCCAATATTAAGGTAACCTAAATTCACATGTTTCTGTCAATTATAGACTAAAATGTGCTTGATAATCATTTCAGGCTGCCAGACGAGCTTGAACATTTTTTTCCGCCACTTTGACAATTATTTCCTAAATACCGCCGGATCAAGTTTCTCGACCTCTTTTCTCAATGTTTTCCCGGCCCTAAACTTGACGGAGCAACGTTCCGGGATTAACACTTCATCTTTCGGTTTGTTGGGGTTGCGGCCCTTTTTCGCTTTACGAACTGCGGTTTCAAATACCCCAAAATTGCGCAACTCGACCGTATTTCCGGCTATAATATTCTCTGCCAGATAATTCAGTGTCAACTGAACTATTCCACCGACATCCTTCTGGATTATTCCGGTTTCCTTAGCAATTTTAACGACAATATCACGTTTAGTCATTGATATGATTCCTTCTGTGTGGGTTATTTCTATGTCAAAGTAATCTAACAGGATCTAGCATCCATTTCAAGGCTTTTTATATTATTAACTTACTAAAAATATGATATATTGTTGATTATAGTCGGATGTAAATTTGACAGGTCGGTTATTTCTATATATAATTATGATTTCGACCTGTGTGGAGAATCTTTTACAAAAGGGAAACTGCAATGAATGAGACAATATCAAAAACGTATGGAATCGTAGAATTGGCTAAAGCGGCAGGGCTCAACATCAGAACGATCAGGTATTATATTCATCGCGGACTACTCCAGCCGCCATGCGGCAGCAAGCGCGGCTCCTATTATACGAAGATGCATTTGAACCGTTTGCTGATGATCAATAAACTTGCGTCCCAGGGTGTGCCGCTGGTCGTTATGATGAAGACTCTCGATTGTTCCGAGTCGGAAGCTCTAGACGACAATGATGCCACTGAAACCGCAACCTGGCGTGAAGCCGAACTCTTTGACGGAGTTCGTCTTTCCTTCATCCCCAACGCCCTGACGCGCTCCGAGCTTGAACAAGTCCATAAATTCGTCAACGATCTGATGCAGCAAAAAGGCCGTTCCGATAAAGCCGAAAGACGCAGGGGAATGATTTCGAAACAGTTTTAAACACTTTTTCCATCAATTTTATTGACACATCTTTTTTTACGCAATATATTTTATCATGCAATAAAAAACAGAGGATTTTGTTATGAGAATGAAACTTCGGCTTCCAATAAGGGCTTCGGTCATTTTTGCATTAAGTGCAATTATTCTTGCCATAATGGGGCTAATTGGCTATATCCCGGGGTTTAATGTTTTGGCTTGCATTAGTAGAGACTATATTCCAATGGCTCCGAGTACCGCCGTCTCTTTTCTGATTCTCGGAGGCGTCATGCTCCTTATGGAGAAAAAAGATTTTTCCATATTCGAGCGTTATATTCTTGTAGCAATAGTGTCCTTTATCACGATGTTTAGTCTTTTGAATGTCATCGGTAGCCTATGTGGAGCAGATTTAAACTTTGAACGTTCAATTATGCCTCATATCGGTCATCTGAATCAAATCCCGATCGGACTGATGTCTCCGGCTACAGGAACAGGATTTTTAATATCCGGAATGTCAGTATTGATTATCTTATTAAGGCACAACAGCAAAGCATCTTTTCCTTTTCTTGAACATATTGCAGGCCTACTAGGATATACTGCATGGATTATCGGTCTTGTCTTTTCTCTGGCTTATTTTTATGGAACCCCTTTACTTTACGGCTATGGTTCAACTATTCCTATGGCCTTGACAACCGCACTGGGATTTATTCTATTGCCAGTTAGTATAATGTTAAATTCAGGTAAATATGAATTTCCCATGAAATTTTTCAACATGGACAAAACGCACGGTTATCTTTTTTGCTATCTGTTGCCGCTTTCTGCTTTATCAGTTATTCTTGGTGGACTGGCGGTGTTTCGAGTTTACCACTTTAGTGCAATTAATCCTGCTCTTGTAACTGCTTTCCTCATTGTGACGGCCACCATTTTAGCTGGCTTTTTTGCACTTACAATTTCACGTCATCTTGGTCATAGAATTGATAGAGTGAGTGATAAGCTTAAACTGACTACAGATGTTTTGAGTACAAGTGAAGAAAATCTCCGCATAACGTTAAACTCAATTGGAGACGCGGTAATAGCAACCGACCTTGAAGCCCGTATAACTAGAATGAATCCGGTGGCGGAGTCGCTAACCGGGTGGCAACTGAAGGATGCAATGGGAAAACCTCTGCTTGATATTTTCAATATTATTAACGCTAAAACCAGGCAGCCGGCAGTAGATCCGGTCGAAAAAGTAATTAATACCGGAAAGATTGTTGGCTTGGCAAATCATACAAAACTCATAGCAAAAAACGGAATTGAATACCATATTGCTGATTCGGCTTCTCCTATTTTGGACGAAAGAGGTAGCCTCTCGGGAGTTGTATTGGTGTTTCGGGATGTATCTGAGGAATATGAATTAATACAAGCAATGCGTGCAAGCGAAATCCGTTTTGAAACTATATTTAGGCAATCTCCGGCAGGTATGGCTTTAGTTGATTCAGACAGTGGTTATATTTTGGAAATGAACCAGAAATTTGTAGAGATTTGTGGCCGAACTCGCCAGGAATTAGCAAACGACAACTGGTTTTCCGCCACACATCCTAATGAGGTCAGGCGTGAGAAAGCCAAACTGTCTGAGCTAAATTCCGGAAAAATTCGCGTGTTTACCATGAATAAACGTTATGTCAAACCGGATAAATCTATTGCTTGGCTTGAAATGACTATTACAATGATAAATTTTGAAGAGGAGACCACTCCGCGACTGCTATGTATGATTAACGACTTGACTGAGTCAAAATTAATCCAATTGGAGAATAAAAGCTTGGCCAAGTTTCCCGATGAGAACCCTAATCCGGTCATAAGGGCAACAAGCGATGGGAGGTTACTGTACTCAAACAGGAGCGGACAACCCTTACTGACGTTGTGGGACGTCAGAGTAGACGATTTTCTGCCAGAACCATGGTTGGAAAGAGTAAAAAGGGTATTAGAACAGGATTATCTTAGAGAATTTGAAGTGGAATGCTTTGGTTCTCACTACTCTTTAGTGTTAAATCCAATCCGGGAAATGGGGTATGTTAATATTTACGGATTCGATATTTCCGAACGCAAACTTGCGGAAAACAGGCTAAGTCACGCATTGGCTAACGCGGAAGCCGCCAATATAACAAAATCAGAGTTTTTGGCCACAATATCCCATGAAATACGTACGCCGTTAAACGGAATACTTGGTTTCGCCGCCATTCTCAAGGATTCATTACCAATAAATATTTTAAATGAGGTAAAGGAAGATTTTGAGATAATTGAGAAAAGCGGTTCCGTTTTGCTTGATATAATCAACGATGTGCTTGAACTGTCAAGTATTGAGGCCGGCCAGTTTAATAAAAGCATTGAAGAGTTTTCTCCTACAGACCTTATCAAGGATAGTCTGGAAGTATTCTATTTCAAATCCCAGGAGAAAAAAATTCAGTTGAAATTTGTTCCGCAAGATCTGCCCAATATCCTGTCAGGAGACTGCCGTCGATTGAAACAGATTCTATTCAACATTATAGGCAATGCCGTCAAATTCACAGAAGAAGGCCAAGTTGAAGTTATCGCTGAATACAATGAAAATAAATTGTATTTAACGGTTGCCGATACCGGATGCGGAATTACTCAAGATAAACTAGGGAAAATCTTGGAACCATTTTATCAGGCAGATCAATCTTCAACGAGAAAAAACGGCGGTTCCGGACTGGGGTTAACAATTGTTTCAAAAATGCTTGATAAACTCGGTGGATCTTTAAAAATTGAAAGCTCGTTAAATAAAGGGACCTCTGTGAAGGTGGCATTCCCGGCCATTGTGCCGATGTCGGTTAAGCCTATTGCTTTACCAGCACAAGTCCAGTCGGAAAATTCTCTGACTGAAATTAATATTCTGATTGTGGAAGACGATCCAGCCTCTACTATGTATCTGAATCGGATACTAAAGGGGGCCGGAGCCGAAACTCAGATTGCGGACTCTTTTGATACCATGAAGAAAATATGTAGTGATGCTGGATTTATTCCGGATGTGGCATTGTTGGACATTTCGCTCTCCGGTAACGATGGATTTGATTGTCTTGACTGGCTGCGGGAAAATCTTCCAAACCAAGGCATTAAGTATATTGCTCAAACCGCCCACGTAATGTTGGACAGAGTATGTGAATATAAACAAGCCGGGTTCCATGATTTTATTGGTAAACCATATTCTCGTAACGAACTTATTAAAATTGTTTACAAACATGTTTCTAATCACTCGAAGTAATAAGAAACAGCTTTGGGGTGAGTGGATTCAATGATACGCTTTACGGTGTTTATGTTTTCCCCCTGCTAGAGAGCGATGTTGTGATAGCCTGATTTCTTAACCAACAGCAATGACGTTTTTAATAAGATCGAAACATGGTACTGGCTTGAGATTTTTCATCTGCAGGAAGCGCAGTTAAATACTGTGCTGTTCGGAAATTTCTCATAAAAGCCAGAAAAAAGCGTTAAACTACCTTCCTGAAAGAATAGAACTTCCTGTAGTAACTCATGGTACTAAGCATAAACGCAAAAATAATCACAATATAGTTTTCCATATTCCCAGTCCAATATTGGGAGGATTGGCCAGTTTATGATTAATCTTTGCATGCATGATTTTGCGGAAACGGCTCAGGAGTTCCCTGATTCCGCCAGATATGGATTTTGCCGCATGAACCAAAGGTTTAATCCACTTCCACACTTGCTCTGTCGGATTGTATTCCGGAGAGTAAGTCGGCAACGCGAAAATCCTGATCTCGGGATATTTTTCGACAAATTCCCTGATAACTTTGGCTTTATGGATAGAGGCATTGTCAAGAATCAATGCCAAGGTTTTTCATGCGGCATGAATGCGCAATTGGTGGAGAAACTGTTTGAAAATTAATGTGTTACTCCTGCTCGAACTCTTCCAGTAAAAAGAATCGCTTGCCGGTGCATACGCCCCAAATATGGTGCAACTTTCCCGTCTTGATGGTGTCGGCAGGGAAAAAAGGCTCGCCGCGTTTGTGCCAGCCACGCGTCACATACGGGTCGCTTGAAAAATGTGATTCATCAAGAAACATCACCTCAACATTCTCTGATGATTTCAACTCAGTGATTTGCCGGGCAATCTCCTTCACTGCTGCCAGTTTATCCTCTTTGCTCGGCGCAGTAATCGGAGTCCCTTTCTTGGCTCGTTTAAAGGAATATCCAGCATCATGCAGGGCACGTTCCACACTGTCATGGCTTACTTTCAGGCCAGTCTCTCTATGAAACTGAGCCATCATAACTTTGGTACTCCATACCTCTTCGCCCCAACCATAATCGCGCGGCGATTTGCTTAGATAATCTTCAAGGCGAGGCAAAAGTTGTTGCCGGCGAATACTTGGACGGCCGGGAGAAAAACTGCGACTGAGACCTTGGATGCCATCTCGCTGATAAGCGTTCAACCAGCTACACACCGATTGAACCGTGCGATTCAACATTTCGGCTATCTGCGTGGCCTTTTTCCCATTCGAGCAATGTAGTACCGCCAGTGCTCGTTCGCTACGGTAATCATTATAGCTTCGGCGGATGCGTTCCAATTCCATTCTCGCATCATGGTCTAGGTTTATCTTGATGATTTTCATTTGTATATCTCCATTTTTACATTGGAGATAGTCTATCACGAATACAATAAAAAACAAGATTTATTTTTAATATATTTTTGCGTTTATGCTTAGCATTTGCCCGGCAATAGGGATTGATGCCATACTTCTCCCGGAATTGCTCGTGAGTGATATCCTCGACCGGCATTTTGAACCTGGGCATGGTGTGATCGTTCGGAGTCCGTAATCCAAGTTCAAGTCTCACTTTCCGGGATACCTCAATACAGGAACGCATCTGTTCAGGGAAGAATGTATCAAGGCCGAGAATATTGTTTCATGTCAATAAATTAAGTCTCTGAAATTCAAGATCTTGTGAAATGTGATAAGGTTGCCATTGTGGGCGCTTTTTGCACGTCGATCACCAGAGCGGCTCAAAATACACAAATCCTCACCGTCAATAATCATACTTGCGTAATGACGAGATTGTTTTGCTGAACCGCCATCGGCTACAATACCTGCGAAGCACCAGTCAAAAAGATTTTTTGAAAAATGTAACTGTAAGCGTTGTCGTTCATTGTTAGGTAAACTGTAGCGATCATCCGGTAGCAAGTGCGGCCGTGTCATGCTGTCTGTTGCCTGTGTACTTAAAAGCCAATAAAGCTTTGTTTCTTTATCATAAACAATATGAAACTTCATTTGCCCACCAGGAAGAGGGATAAAGATCATCGGCGTCCCCACCGGGGACTTGGCAATCTTCAAGCTTAAACCGCCATCTGTAGCTTCTTCGCCGAGCGCGATTGCCCCTATGTTAGTCATTCCAGTGTGCGCCCGCATCAACAAATATACAGTTTTATTCTCCGGATCATAGAAGTTATGATTTTTGTCGTAAATCCTTACCACGTGTGATTCCAACCAGCATGGGTCACCGCACATAACGTCATTATTTAAGTCTCTAGTTGGATAAAAAGGAGTGCCGATCAAATTTGAGTTATTGAAATAGTCGGAGAATACAAGCTTGTTGGAAAAAAACCAATTTTTTCGTTGTAATAAATCACTGTTAACCTTGGCACTCATTAATACAGGAGCCACTCCTGGCCATAGCGCACCTTTTACTTTGGCTTCCATTGTCAAATATATTTTCCCATGAAAATAATCAATAGCACATGGAGCCTGGTGCCATATTTCAGAATCATCTAAAATAGTCGCATCACTCCAAGTCTCACCTTCATCGTCACTTCTAAATATTGACAAACACCCATTATGACCTATAACATACAACGATTTTTCCGCCAAGAACGGTCTTGCATGTAATATTGGCAGGTCAGCAGTATGGCGCCAAGTTTTTCCGTGATTATCCGAGACAAAAATCTTGCACTGATTGCATGAACCTGGATGGTCACCATAATTGCTCTTTATACCTGTTATATTTTTAACACCTGGACCACCTAAATCACATGTACCAATTAATCTGCCACTTTTAGAGCACGTTAGTCCCGGGCTGTAACAATAAATATTTGCAGCATCTGGTGATTCAAATACTATTCTTTCGTCTGCGAGCAAATTCATTTAGAACTATCCATCTCTTTAAGCATGAAATCATCAAATAACATAGACTTTTTTTTGTCCTTGGAATTGCAGATCAAAAGCAACTTTGCTTTGCTTCCTCCGCGGAACTCACTTCCTTTTATAGGTTTACTTTGTAATTTTGTCCATTTAACGGGAACTGATGAGTGTATTAAGTAATGGTAACTTCCAATGTAATGTTCCCTGATTTTTGTGCCGGATGGCAACACTCGTGCAACTGGAGAAGATAATGTCACTTCATAGAATTTCTCTTGTTTCTCTATATTCTTAATTGGAGCAGAAACATTCCGGTTGGGTATATCACTTTTATCTTTTTTCGCGTCAAAAGCAACAACGCATCTATTGCTTTTTTTCCAGAATGCTCCATTTTTAATTTTAATAATTGTATCAAAAGGTTTACATGAAGCAACAAGTTCGGTAAATGAATTTTTGACGAAAGCCACATGACGATATTTTATAAGTTCTTCGTTTTCGTCCAATGGTTCAACTCCTAAATGAGCATATGATGATGAATCTGAGATGGATTTGACCCACACCGAAGCAATATAGTATTTATCAGCTTGAACGTTAAATATTTTAGTAGAAAAGATATATCTTCTTCCATTTACACGATAACATTTTCTTTTTGACATGGGGTCTGTATAAAGTTCCGAGTATTTCAAATCACTCCTTTTTCCTGTTTCAGCATCAAATTTGCAGATAACTTTGTTTTCAGCATCGCTGAATGTTGCAAGTTGTAAAAAGCAACTGATAATTAATATTTTTATTCCTTGGATTTGCATAATATACCTTTTATTCTTATTTGTTTTTATTGTTATCGACAAGATAAAACATTGTCGCAGCTCCTAGATCCTGAATGGAGAAAGGATAGCTTAAATGACGCCCCCGGCAACGCCTTATGACAGACAGGCGGCATGGTGTACCATGTTTTGGTTTGAGCGCAATTTCTTTCAGAGGAACGCTTATATTGATAGTAAAGCCGTTTTTATTTACAGTTTTTTTACTCGACCACTCCGGGGACCATGAGGTATCACTACCGATGGCGTCATATTTTCCTCCCGCCGGGTTGACTGCCAGCAAGCGGTACCCTTTGCCATCAAGCGGGTCAATATATATTTCAACTGCATCATCATACCACAGTGCAATATCGTGTCCTATCTCTCCATTGCGCTTGATATTGGGGTTAGCCATACTGCAGTTAACCTGAATGTGAAGCATCTGCGAATCCCAATAGACTTTCCCTTTTGTCGGCTCATACCCTTTTCCTTTTCGTCTATCTGTAAATTGCACGATTGACACTTCGGCAGGGGATTGTGCTTTGGGAATCAGACATACCTGAGGATTATTTTTATTTTTCTGATAAAACTCTTCCCACTTTTTGAAAAATGCTTTTTCCAAGTTCAGGTTTTCCAGGCATCTTTTTTTTACTTTCTCATTCGGAATATCCTTGATTTTTTTCTCCGCGTTCTTGAATTGGTTCTTCGCAAGGGTGATAAGCTCCGGGGATATTAAAAATTTGGCAGTCCCAAGAGGCGAAGCAAAAAAGTAGGTGATGTGGATATTCAAGGAATCCCACGCCTTTGCCATTGCCTTATGATACGTTGCCAAGTCTTGTGCTGCCGGACCGTAAACGTATTTACACCAGTCATCAATAATGGTATTGATGTCTTCATGCGGATTCCACAGTAGCCTGCCATAGATATAAATAGGGAGTCGCATGCGTATGGTCCAGATATTTTTCTTATCAGTGTTTGGCGGGAAATATACTGGTAATTCTGTGGACAGCCCTTTTATCCCCATTTTTTTGTAAGTTTTCATTTGGTCAGCTAACATATTCCAGAAAGGGACATACATATAATCGGGTCTGTAAATGTCAAACTCATATCCGTATATAACCATGGGGGCCTTAGTGCACCACGTGTTGAGCTCTTTGAGTGAAATGCTGTTTAAAGGACACTTAGGATCATTAAGCTTGTGGAAATAGCAGCGGTCATATTGACAGAACTCAACATATTCAAGCCAGTCAATTTTGAATTTCGGTGGCTTTTTGTATTCCATATATGCCAGCCCGGCAAATTTAAGATCTGGAAAATCTTTTTTGATTTCTTTTGTCAGTTTGTGATAGTATTTATACCAGCGCCCGGTTGCGTCATTCTTATCCATTTCGTTGCATTCACGACATTCACATCGAAGAGTAACATCGGCAGGGAACATATTGAAAATATCAAATTCCGCACTTCTTATCCAACGTGCCGCGTTATCGACAACGTGTTTGGTGAAATCTGGATTTGACCAGCACCCGGCTCTAGACGTAGGACTTCTTTTGCCATTGACAAAGGAAAATGCTTGGGGGAATTTTTCAAATTGCAATCCCTTTGTCCCGACACCATGTCCTTTATCATAGCTTCTGACTCCCATCTGCCTACGAAGATCTTTTGTACGTATGGTGCCATTAAGTAGATTACGTCCAAGCCAAATTTGTGTCGAAATATTGCGTTTTTCATGACATATAAAAAACTCACGTATGGAGAATGCCGGCTGGTCATTTATTGCCAGTAACGGCAGTTTATATTCATCCATGGACGGCATATATTCTCCGTCATCACCTGGCCAAAACCAGCGTACACCGAGCTCTTTCTGTAAAAATCGATATACCGCATACAGGCCAGCCCTGGGCATATTTCCGGCAATATACAAATTCCCATCAAGTGTATAAATTGCTATTTGTTCCAACTTTGATTTTTTAAGTTGCAAAATCTGAGCTTTAGCTTTCATAACCGGAGATGACTCCAGCGAACCTAATACAATAGCTTGTTTTGCGGGGATTTGGTTACTTTTTATTATTGGAAAATAAGTTTGAGAAACTTTTTTCAATCCCCTCTGCAATTCTTTTGCTGAATATATTTCAGCCTCACTCGGCTTTTCAGGTATATAGATTTTCCAATCTGTTTTGCAATTTTTAAACATTATTGATTTTTCTTTGCCTTGTAAAATATTGCAAAACAACAGAGGTAAAACCACTAAAGCCAATACTGTATTTTTGTCAATAAACCTTCTTGTCATCGTCCGTTTATCATAGAATATTCGGTTCAATATCATCTTTTTTTCCTGAAATTTGTTTTTGTTTGTTTTGATTGCATAATCCAAATAAATCACGGTTGTATACCCGAAATGAATTATGTTTGCTTAAAAAAAACAAGTCTATTTGCAATCGGAATAATGTTCATAGAGTCATACAATGTTCTATGCATGCCTCATATTTACAACAGTGCGGTTATTAAGGCGTGGATCTCTTGACTCCTCCCTCATTATAGTAGTAAAATGACGTTGTTGCCAGACCATGATCTGTACGCATTTGATTATATGTTTTTTTAAATTCGGTAGGTTGAAGAGACAAAACATTGCCTCCCGCAAATCCCACATTTATACGCTTGTTGTGTTTTGCATGAGTCCCGTAGCTCATATTTGATCTATAGTTTATTACATAAAATTGTGATTCGGTGGTGGGATAGTAACTGTCTGCCATTATTATAAAACGAGCAGCATGCTTAACCTTTTTTAATATTGCGCCTTCAAAGTCTCTCGCACTATCATACTTTACTCCAGCTGTTCCTATATCAAGAGGACCATTGCGCCAACACCCGTAACTACTTCCAGGTACATATCGGGACGCTGTAGGAACAGATGGACAAACCGCTGTACCGGTGGATTTCATTATCCCCGTATATAGCAAAGTTTCTACCCACGATTTATCATTAAGATAGTTGGGAGTGAGCGCATTGAAAAAAGGTATATACGCATCGTAGTCATTTGCATAAATATTCATGAGAATCATATTTTGCTTAAGATTGTTTTTACAAGCTGTTTCTCTGGCCTTTTCACGGGCCTTGTTAAGGGCGGGGAGAAGCATACTGGCAAGTATTGATATTATAGCGATAACTACAAGAAGTTCTATTAATGTAAATATATTGTTAGTTTTCATCTTTTGTCTCCATCTTTTTAGATTAATGTGTGTGGTCAGCTTTTGTTACGGTTTCTTATATTTTCACCTCCATATATATGATTATTTAGTTAGGAATAGTGGATTTTCTAGCTACCAATTCTGGAGTTATGATGGTATGCAATGCTTGATTATGCTGCTTCCCACTGAGCCTGTAAAATAGTATTTCCAGCAAACTTTCCGATACCTTTTCAATATTTACATCCAAGGTAGTCAGAGGTATTGCTGCATATCGGCTCGCGACAATGTTATCAAAACCGGTTATTGCAATTTCATCAGGCACCTTGAGTCCTTTTTCAAAGGCAGCACACATCGCACCTAATGCAGCAAGATCTGAATGACAAACTACAGCACTTGGTAAATCTTCTCCAGCAAGTATCTGTAGCATACCAGCATATCCTTGTTTATGATTTGCATATCCATTAGCAATCCATTCGTCTTTTATTTCAAGACAATTTGCTGCCATTACATGACGATATGCAGTGTAGCGTTCCTCAAATTCATTGTTTCTACCAACAAATCCTATTTTACGATGACCAAGTTCCAGTAAATGTTTCAAAACATTACAAATACCGCTGCCGCTATCAACAATGACTGAATCAACACCTGCATCTGTAACTGAATAAAATACCGTTGGAATTGACTCTTGGGTAAGGCGTGCTAAAAACGGATACTTTAAATGCTTGGCAATAATTCCATCAACTTTACGCTGAATCAACATATCTATGCATTTGTTAATATTTCTTTCGTCACTCACCGAAAGAAATATCCCCATATAATCCCGTTTAATCAATTGATCATGAATTTCGTCAGCAAGATGCGCATAAAAACTGTTCTGAAATTTAGGAAATAGAATTCCTATTGTCCTAGTTTTGCCGCATGATAAACTGCGTGCAGTTTCGTTTATTCGATAATTGCTTTTTATTGCCAGTTGCTTTATACGTTTACGGGTTTCTTCCTTAACACGGGGACTATTATTAAGCGCCATAGAAACTGTAGCCACTGAAATTCCCAATTCTTTTGCTATTTGTCGTTGTGTCATAAAATCTAACCGATTAGTATTATATTTATTTTTTGTAACTATAGTATATTATACAATAAAAATCATCTTATGTCAAGTAATTATTAAAAATAATTTAACCGATTAGATTAATATATCTTCTATGGCGGCAGTCTCAAAAGTCATTTCCTATAGGATTAATATTTTTCTTTACAAGTTTGCATATAGACTTTATCGGGTGTTTGATATGCCAATGCCGAATGGTATCTCTTGGTGTTGTAAAAGTTGACATAGCTTTGCACTACGGTACACTGATTATGGCATTTGTTCTGGTTGTAGCTATCGGCATCGGGATTATCTATAAGAATAAGCTGAAGAAATTTGCCAGTACTGCGGGATATCCAAAAGCGAAGATGATGCCGGTTCAGGTCAAGGTTTCGATGGCCGACACCTTGAAACGTCTCCAGACGGCAATCGACAAAAAATGTCCCGGTATGAAAATGAAGCCCGGACTGAAGGCCGGGGATATTGACGCCTTGGTCAAAAAATATGGCATGTCCATACCCGAGCCGATGAAGCAGCTTTATATGTGGCACGACGGCAGCAAGGGGCCGTCCGAAGGGACCACCGCGCGGCCGGAACACTTCTTCACTTTGCTTGAGGGCGGCATGGCGCATCTGGAGAAAATGCGCGCGCTTAATGAGAAACTCGCCGACAAGCATAAATTACCGAAAGATTATTTCACCGGATACCTGCTGCCGGTTTACGGCAACAACGGTCTCTGGCTGCAATATGGTTTACGCAGGAAGCCGGAGCGCTTACGGCATGGGCTTCCCGGAACCGTTCCTGTTCTGCTTCTTTCCGTCGCTGCAGAATGCGCTGATCGCGATAGCCGAATGTTATGAGACCGGAGCGTTTAAAGTGGTGGAGTCAAAGCGGAAAAACTCGATCCATGACCACAATTCGATAATTGTCGACGACAAAGCCTGGAGGCTCGAAGTGGATGTAGTCGCAACAGCTAAAATCCTGAGCAAATACGGCAGTTTCTCAAAGAAATAAGTTTTATTTATTCAGCTTCCGATATCGCGTTGGAGTGGTGCCGGTTGCTTCTTTGAATCTGCGGGTGAAATAACTTTGTTGGCTGAAGCCGCATTTTTCGGTTATTTCCGAGATGGGCAGACGGGTATGATGTAACAGGGTTTTGGCGTGATTGATGCGCCGTTCCGCCAGATAATTCTGGAAGTTGCAGTGCATAACCTTTTTGAACAGGCGGCTGAAATAAGCCGGAGTCAGGTTCACTGTTTCCGCCACTTCCGCCTCCTGGACGTTATGGTTTTTCTCGACAATGTATTTTACTGCACGGGAAATCTGCGGATAATGTTTAAGCATTTCAATATTTTCAAAAGAACCAAGATCGATATTATCCCCCAGTCCTTTAAAAGCCAGATCTGCGAGACGTCCGATCTTTAATAGTTTTTCCCGACTCATGCGCGGCAGTTTGTTATAAGCCGCGAGCAATTTTACGTTATCCACTCCGAGGGGTGCAACTTTATTCATGATGTGCGGGAATCCCAATGTGTCGTCTTCGTGCAGTATGACCTGTCCGATAAAAACTGTGGCGATATGATTGTTTTCCATCCCGTAAACCGGAATGATCACTTCCGTTAAACCGGCGTGACAGGTGTTGACGAACGGTTCTCCGATTTCCGCAGACTTCTTCCTGGTCAGCCTGATGTCATGTCCGCCGCAGCCAAGTCCGGTTTTATTGGTTTTGACGATCCGGCAGAAATCGCCATAGTGGCGGTGATAGCTGTGTGGCAGCAGAAATATGCCGCAACCGCGCAGGGCATAAGTCTCATCGGAAGGATAGACGCAAATATCCAGTCCGGTCAATTCCTCCAGCGTCGAAAAAAGTTCCAGCAGTTTGTTATTGTCTTCGTTCATTTTTTATAATATGTCAAAATATTAACAATTAAACAGCAAATTTATCTATATTAATATAACGCATTGGATATTATATTGCAAATGTCAGTACGACTGACAGCGATATACCGCTTCATACTTCGCGCTGTGCGCTACGGAAGCGGGTTGCTAAGACTGATTGATGTTTATTTAAAATTGCATTGCAATTTGTGACTCATGCAATGAATTTTATTGCTGGCTTGTCAGCTATCAAATTCATTACATTATTTGGCACCGGTGCCTCGCCGGACGGGGTCCAGCGTCGGAACGCTGGGCGGCGTAGCCGAAACGCATTTCGCACGAGTTATTATAGAAAACGTAAATATTTAGCTTGGTAAAGTTGAACTCGAATATGGGATTGATAAAGACAGAAAATAAGTTTGACAAAATCAGCCGAGAAGAATTTTCCGGCATATCAGACAATTTCTTGTTGGCTTGAAAACGTTAAAAACAGTTGGAATAAAATGAAACAAACAGCTAAAACAAATCATCATGACACACGGGCGTTTGCCGGTTCAAAAATCGGCTTATTCTTTGTGACTAATGTCTCTGATGAAAAATATGGCGTAACGTCTGGTTTTGTAAAAAATCACGGAGTGACTGCCATTGCTGTAGCTTGTTCAGATTATTCCAGCAATATAGTTGAACATCCGGTCAAAGTTTCTTTAAGAACTTTGACCGGATCAAAGCCTCGCAGCTTTGCGGTTCGTATTATGGTCATGATGATTGAAACATTGTGTTTTCCGCGATTTGTCGTATTCCCGAAGGTGATTTTACGGAAAAAGACCGCATTTCTGAGAGTTCTTTCTGTAAAGTTATTCGTCGGAAAAACAATCGGAAACTTGAGAAAAACAAACAGTTCGTTTTCAAAATTAACCAGTCGTTTGCGGATATTGTCGGCTTTATGGAGGGTTAGCGGATCATGGACAAGCAGTTTACGGAATCGTTTAAGAATGTCTTTTCTTTCGAGACTATTCTTCGTCGGAAAGTATGGGGTGTTGATGATGAAGGGAAATAGCATCTTTAATAAGTTGTTTCAGAACCCGGAGAAACTCTTCCGCCTCGGGATGGTCGGGAAGTTCTTTGTCAAGCAATTTGTCGATATCCCGCAGCAGGTGCGCCAGACATTTCTGCTTGGCGAACGCGCTTGTCTTGGAGAGGTAGGCGCTCCAGAAATCGGTAATAAGTACTCCGTTGTAGTATTCCCCGAGGCGGTCGATGACCACCTAGGAGCCACGGCTTTTCTCAATATGAAGGAAGGCGATATTAGGATTAATGAAAATCCAAAGCCAGTCACGTTTCCAACCGGTTTCGTCAGCATGAATGAACCGGGTTTTCCGCAGGGATTGTTTAAGTCCATCGTAAATTGGTTCGGCTTTTTTCGCAAGTTTATTGTCAAATCCGACCAACGCACCCGGAGACAAACTCAAGTTCCCGAAACATTGCATGGCAAGTCGCGTACCGTTATAAGAGGCTTTGATCTCATAGCGCATAAACGAAGCCTTGGCTCTGGCGTCAGGGCCGATAAAGGCGTTGGGGATTTCATTTTCGCTCCAACCGTGAACGATGCTTTTACAATCGGGACACCAGAAATAACAATGCACGAAACAAGTGGATTTAAGTTTACCGTACTCAAAGTCTTCCTGGATGTGTTCCGTTGTGTGGTTGCATGGAGAAATATTTTCGCTGCCGCAATGCGGACAGATATCAAGGTAAACATCGACGGTTTTATCAATATGATCTGGATTGCCGCGAAACCATCCCGGATGACCAATTGGAGCGCCGAGCTTCTTCGGATTTTCAGGCGGTTCTTTCTTTGGATATCTGTTGAAAGGAGCCTGGAGCGCTGCGGTAAGCTCTGTTTTAAGTTGAGAGTTGGTTTCTTCAAGCTCTTTAATCCTGGCTTGAAGTCCCCGGACTTGGTGATTGGTAAAATCCATCCCGAACTCAAGCTCATCAACTCTTTTATGCAGATAAGTCCTTTCGGTAAGCACGCTGTCCGAATCTTCGCCATGAAGAAATATACAAAACCGTTTGAATGGACAATACGGTTTACTGACGCGTTTGCGAGAGTTGAAATGGTCGTTGTTTCCCTGATATCCCAATGTAAAATGTCCGAATCGATAGTTGATTATGTAAATACAATAATGCATATTTGGAGAAAACTTCGGATACGAATGGGTGGGATACAATATAATAATATCGGTTATGAATTATGTCAATACTCGTTTTAACAAAAATAACAAAAGAAAGATGTTGCATGGAAGATCAAAACAGATGGCCTGAAAAAAAAATCGATTTTTTCAGGGAAATTAACTTTATCAAACTAAAGGAATACCAATTAATTAAGGAGAAGTGAACATGAAGAAATCATTCACACTAATCGAGCTTCTCGTAGTGATAGCCATCATAGCGATTCTTGCGTCAATGCTGTTGCCTGCACTTAACAAAGCCAGGGACAAAGCAAAAGCCTTGAAGTGTTTAAGCAATATGAAACAGGCAGGAGCAACCCAGCAACTATACCTGAGTGATTATGACGGCTACGTATGGGCCGCCACTAACATCTCTTATGCCAGTAAATGGAAAGAGATCGGCTATATCAACAATTATAAATTCCTTAGCTGTCCGAAGGCCCAGGCCCTGACCAACCAGAGCAGTTCCGAACCCTATCGGGTATATTGCCAACGAGCCACCGGCAGCAGCACCTCTTCAAAAGCGGCCATTTCCTGGAAATTTCCGTCATACCGGGTAGTCACTCCCTCGCAACTTTTCGGCGGAACAGAAGGCATCAGGTATTCCAGTCGTGACCGCCTGGATTTCAGAATAATGCTCGGGACAGCCACTCCGTCCGGCTATTCCTATCCGATCTTCTGGCATAACGGCAGATGCAACGTCTGGTTTGGCGACGGTCATGCCGCGCCAGTCAAATGGGGAACTGTATTCCGCGACTACAGTCCCAATAACAAAATAACGTCAGTAAAAACATATTATAGCGACGGCAAATTTGGCTCATTCTACTATGTACTGCTCGACGTTGGAGCCGAAAGAATACGTTGCCCGTAAAACCGGTATCTTAAAACACTTACATCATCCTGGTAAAATTATCATTTTTCTGGGAATGGAGTACAATAACAATCCAGTCCCCAGGAACTGGATAAATAGAAAGGATTACTAAATGCGCAAAATAGCTGCAATCAGCTTATTAGTTTCCGTTTTCGCGACAACGGTTTCAGCCCAAATTAATAGAATTCCGGCTGATGATGATTATACCTTAAAATACCTGCTTGACGCCCCGGCCGGAAAGCACGGTTTTGTCAAGATTTCACCTAAAGAGAAAAGACTTTATTTTGAAGACGGGACAAAGGCCCTGTTCTACGGGGTCTGCTTTAAAGCTTACTTTAATGACTGGAGCAAAAAAGTTCCGGAAAAGGAGATGGAGCGCCTGCTTGATGGCCTGACTGTAATGGGTGTAAATATGATTCGCAACCAAATCACAGCAAGAAAGCTTTATGATTTCAAAGCCGGGAAATTCCGGCCCGTTACAATAGACAATTTTGATCGTTTTTTCTATGAGATGAAAAAGCGCGGCATCTATATGCATCTAAACCTGAATCTCGGCAACGGCAGCACTGAAAAATGGCCAAAATTAGGAGAAGCTTACAAGGTCAATAAAAAGTATGGCTTAAACCGGCACAATTTAATTATGAACAAATGTTTCATTGAACCACAGAAAATATTTGCCGACAAGCTCCTCAACCATGTTAATCCATATACAAAACTGGCCTACAAGGATGAACCAGGCATCATCTCTCTACAACTTGGAAATGAACAACATACCTACTCACGTCCCGGGTGGCGCAAATGGGAAAAAATGCAGGGGCCGTACCGAAAAGAGATAGAAGATGCCTGGAATTCTTTTATGAAAAACAAATATAAAAATCAGGCCGCGTTAAAAAATAGTTGGGGGACAAGCCTCAAAGCAGGAGAAAATCTCGATAAAGGAACCGTCCAACTGTCAAATCCCCGGTATGCCCGCTGGGACGATCCGAAAAAACCGACCGCACGAGAACATGACGCGGTACTTTTCGGGGACCATATGCAGCGCCGTTTCCACGATATAATGCGTGACGCCATAAGCAATCTGGCCGGAGACAAGAATCATTACATCTCAGACAACGGCTGGATTCGCGGCAATGATCTGATCCGTAAAACAGCACACGAAAAACTGGACATAAACGACCTTCAGCACTATTGGCCGCACGGGTCCAGAAAACGCAGTGAAAATCCTTACAAAATGTCTCCAAGTCGTGATGCCGGACCGACTATTTTGCGCAGCATGTTGACCGCGAGAGAATATAACGGGATAAAAAAACCGTTTTATGTAACTGAATTCAACTCCCATGCAGACAATATTTACGCATGGGAAATCTTCCCGGTACATACCCTGTTCCTGGCCTTAACAGGTGGAGATGGTCAAAGCATGTGGATATACAGTACTAATCCCGTTGGCGGAAAAAACCACTGGTTCGGCTTCAACTATGAGTCATCTCCGATCAGAAAACGTATTGCCCCGTTTATGGCCGGAGCGCAAATGTTCAGGGAAAAAATCCCCGAATGCATTAATACAAAAACATTTGAATCTATTATGTCAAAAGGAGCCCAAACAACCGGAGCATTGTCTGTCGATTATAAATCAACTTTCAAACGCGAGTATGCCGATCTTTTCAAGAAAGGCATTATTACACTTGACTTCAAAAACGGTCAACTGACAGTTAATGAGAAGAAATGGAAGTTCTATCTTGGCAAAGGTCCTTTCGCCTGTAAAGAATTCAGCTTTTTGCCTTCAGACAATAAAACAAGTTATTACATTGCGGTGTTTGCCATCGACAACAAAGATTTGACTGAAGCATCCCGTATCAGGGTATATTCACATGCCGAAGGGGATTTGACTCTTAAGTCACAAAAGATTGAAAAGGCTGTCGGAGTGGACCGCAAATTTGCCCCTTTCGAAAAAGATATAACCAAAAACGCTAAGATCAGGATAGACAATCTTGACAAATATATATTCACGGATATTACCATAAATAAGCAGTAATTGCTCTATTATTCTAATGATTATCCATGATTAATGCATGGATAATCAGTTTTAAATATTGCATATATGTTAGATTGATTATGGTTATGAATGATGTCTATATTCGTTTTAACAAAAATAGCAAAATGAAAGGATGTTACATGGAAGATCAAAACTGATGGCCTAAAAAAAATTATTTTTTTTAGGAAAACAAACTTTTTTAAACTAAATAAATGCTAGAAAACAAGGAGAATTAAAATGATCGTACCAGGAAAGACTTACCCGAACCCTTATGACTTTGGCAACTGGCGGACCGCGCCCGGATGTTGGGTTTCGGACGAATGGCTGGATATATTGCAAACCGCCAACCAGAAGAAGAGCAAACGTACGGCGCCGTTTCATCGCTCTATGACCGACGAGGCCTGGATGGTCTGTCTGGAAAGAGCCGGGCTGGTTGATGACGCGATGGCTAAAAAAGTTCTGAATGCGCTCGAAAGGATAAAAGAGACCGGTTCAGGCTGGGGCGGTGAAGTTTCGCTTATCCCGGAACTGGATGGAGATGAGGATTCCGGCAGCACCGTTAATCTTGGCCGCACGCTTCAGGAGCCGATGGCACGGATGGCGACCCGTGACGAGATTCTTGATTTTGCCGATCACGTGCTCAAGCTTGAACAGACTCTGCTCGATATGATCGCCGAACATGCTGAAACGCTGATGCCGGGACATACTCACTTCTCTCAGGCCAACCCGATTACGCTGGGTTCTTTCCTTTTGGGCGTCTTTGATGAACTCAATCGCGGTTTGTCATTGTTGGAACATGCCTATCGCGACACCAACCGCAATACCGGCGGCTGCGGCGCGACTTCCGGTACGGCGTGGCCCGTCGATCGCCAGTTGCTGACAGAACTGCTCGGGTTCGAGGAGGTCTCCGAGCCGGCTTATGAGGGTGAAGCCAGTCAGGATCACACCTTGACTACTCATTACGCTATGTCCAATATCTGTATGCTGATCAGTAAGGCCGCGACTAATTTTGAGATTTGGGGCATTGACGAGATCGGGATGGTGGACCTCGATCCCTCCTGGCACGGCGTCAGCTCTTGTATGCCGCAGAAAAGTCATGCCGGTTCGGTTTACGAATGGATGCGGGTTATGACCGCCAGAGTCATCGGTAAGATGTCGGAAGCCGTTTCGCTCTACAAAGGTGAATTCCATGGTGATGTTATGTCCATGCTGAATATGTGTAACGGCTTCAATACCTTTGACGCGACCGGCTGCGTTCGCATGTTTGAAGGCGCGATGCGCAATCTGGTGGTCCATAAGGACCGTATGCTGCAATATGTCAGGGACGGTTATTCATGTGCCACCGAACTGGCGGTTCTGTTGATCGCGGAAAAGGGTTACGGCGGACGTCGCGCCCACCGCATTGTCGCGACTATGGTCCGTCATGCGAAAGAGCAGGGACTCAAACCGTATGAATGCACCGGTGAAATGCTGGATGCCGCCGCCCTTGAAGTCGAGGACAAACCGCCTAAAGTGACGACCGCGGAACTGGTCAAGGCGTTAGATCCGGAAGAATTTCTTAAAACCCATATCCATATTGGCGGAGTGGCGCCGCAGGAAACAATGCGGCTGCATGCGAAACGTGTAAAAGTTGTTGCGGAAAACCTGAAACGTCAGCAGGAACGCCGCGACGCGGTTGAAAAAGGTTACGCATATCTTAGTTCAGAGGTTAAAAGGATTCTTGATAAATGAAAAAACTGATGATATGACCTACAGCCAGTTTCTTTCAGAACTGGCTTTGCATACCAAGCTTGAAGATATTCCGGATTCTTCCTATGAGGCCGCGACTCGCCTGCTGATTGACACTTTGGGGTGGGTCTTGGCCGGAATCCTTGAAAAACAGCGCGGAGGCAATGCCGTATTGTCCGGGTTTGCCCGTCCCTGCGGGGGAATTAAATTTGAACATGCAACCCAAAAGAATGTTTTTACGTATGACCTTTTGGACAGTGCCTGGATCAGAGCCGACAATCGTATTCATTTGCGCCGTAACCAGGCATCGAGAGGCGGAGATTTGTACTTGTTATTCGCGAACAATACCAGCTACATGGCGCCTCTGAAATCACAGATTGATAAAGCTTTGACCCTGGGGATACAGGGGTTTATTTTTGATAATGCCGGTGGCCCCAGGATGTATTTCGGGCCGGTGACGAAGAGATGCCGGTCCCGGGCGTTCATCAATGACAAAGTATATTGTACTTCCGCGATCTCTCATGTCGGTATCATGGAGTATATCAAATCATTTAAAAATGACCGGGGAAAAGCCTGCATGCTCTCGGCTAACACTCCTGCCGATTACAATTTGAGCCGCAATGTGGACATCACGATACTTGAAGGCGGTCCCTGGCACGATAATTATCAGTGGTATCGTTTGCAACGCCATCTGATGGGAAAAAAGTCATGTGTTTTCTGGGGGCCCAACGGAAGAAATTATGTTAATCTGTAATCCTGAACCACCAAAATAAATGAACCGTCTAATTACAGAGGTAATAATACCCGTATCACCGATAGAACTAAAAGGCATTTTTACGTCCATAATTCCAACGATAGGGTAATCTGTTAAATCAAGAGGTTCGATTGAACGGAGTATTTGACCGATGGAGCATTTTTTACATAGAACAGTTAAAAATTAAGTTAAGATATATGATCCTATATTACTTAGTCTTGAAAATATGTCATGGCGCATTACTTAGGGTAAACACGGTTCCCCTTACTTTCAACAACTGAGTGTACGTGTGTTCTAGCACTCTCAACGTCAGAACGTCAGAAAAATAAATTAAAAATATGACTTACAGACTTGACATTAATGGATTTTTAATGTATAATAGGCATGGAAAATCACTCAATTCACTATTTAAACAGGATGATTTAACAGCAATGCTAGATACACTTAAAATAGAAAAACGAAAGACTATTCGCCAGCAGATAAGTGACTATTTGCGGGAGATGATATTGACCGGAGAGCTTGCGGCAGGCTCGAAACTTCCAGCAACAATGCTTCTAGCGAAAAAGTGGAATACACAAGCGGCAAATATTCACGCAGCATTGGCACCTTTAGTTGCAGAAGGGTTGTTGACTCGTAAGAAAGGGGTAGGGACAATAGTTAATGCCAAACCTCACAGGCTTGAGGTAATAGCAGTTTATGTGAAACAGGGATTACGGGCTCCTGCTTCTTTTTTCTCTCGTTTACTGCTCGAAAATATTGAAAGGGTTCTCCTCTCCGAAGGCATTGAATGTAGATTCATTTTTGAAAACTTTGAAAATAGTGGCTTTGATCAGTTGCTTAAAATGGCTAAATCTAGAAAAATCCAAGGAGTTATTACCCAGGCAATAGACCACGCCTTATTGTCCCAACTAAAAAAATTGCCCGTCCCTTTCTCGTGTTTAACAGAAAGCAGAATAAAAAATAGCGTGCAATACAATCCGGATGATTTAATAGAGAAGGTCATTGAAGCTGTCCGTGGTCAGGGAGGAAAAAGGCTTGGGCTAATATGTTCCAGTCCAGATAATACAAAACCTGAAGATAGTGCACAAATAGAGCGTCATGGCTTCTATATAAAAATGTTTGAGGCGATTCAAAAATCTGGTTTGGAAAATCGACCAGAATGGAATTTTATAAAATCAAATGATTTTCTTAAAAATTCCAAATATACCCATTACGCCTATGAATGTTTTAGCAATATGTGGAAATTGAAAGAAAAACCGGATAGCTTGTTCGTTTATACAGATGATCTTGTTACAGGAACATTGCTAGCTATTGCTGCAAACCGAGTTCTCGTGCCAGAACAGTTAAGGCTAATTATGCACAGAAATTCAGGAAATGATATATTATGTCCGCATCCTTGCTATTTTATAGAGAATGATATTGATGAAATGGCTCGAAGCTTGGTTAAACAGATCCAACTTCAGTTTAGCGGAAAAAATATCGAAAAAATCAAGTATGGTTATAGATTGGTAAAAAATATGTAATCAATATCAGTTGTCTTGCATGGAAGAGTAAAAGTCTTTCTGCATGAGGCTCGATATGTAATAAAAATAATAAATAAAAGAAGGATACTTAAGGTATAAAAGCAATCTTCAAAGACTATTGTTTTAAATTCATCTTTATTTCACAAGATATCAAGATTCGTTCTTATAGAACGTATGATTGGATAATGGACAAACAGCTTTTGCTACACGCACAATTTATTGTATTGCCTAAAGTTCATCAAATCAAACAGGAGGTGTAAAAATGCAGCTTTACGAATTTCCGATGGGAAACCGTATGAAGAAAAACTTCATGCACGGTTTAGTTGAAGTGTTAAAACCGATGAGAAAAACAGGTTGCTATAAAAGTTTGTTGTTTAAAGGATTTACATTGATTGAGCTTTTAATAGTTATTGCTATTATTGCAATTTTGGCATCAATTCTACTACCAACTCTGAATAAAGCCAGAGATAAAGCAAAGCAAATTACTTGTGCGAGCAATATCAAACAAATGGGGCAGGGATTGATGATTTATAGCATGGATCATAATGGATATATGATTCCAGCATTTAATTCAAACACTTCGAAAACCTGGTATAATACTTTGAATGACACACAAAATATTCCTATGAATTTTTCTAATTCAGCCAAGGTAATTACTCATTGCCCTGCAAGTAACAGAATATACTATCCATTTGACACTATCAATAATCGGAAGACTTACCACTACATCAATTATGGATTGAACTACAAGCTTCTGCCTTTTATAAATACTGGCAGCAACAGCGGTTATCGGAAAACCAATAGTTTAAAAATGCCAAGTTCAATTGTTTGGGGAGGAGATAGTCCCCCAACGGATGATTGGACGTTATTGACTTCACAAACATATCATTATCACGAGAGATGTCATTATCTCTTATTAAGAACGATGAACTCATCCACTGGTTTGAGAGTTTCTCCAAATGACAGTGGAGAAGATACAGATTATGATACGGCCGGCCGACACTCGTCTGGGGCCAATTTACTTTTTACCGATGGACATGTACAAAGAATTTCCCCTGGTATTCATTGGCCTGGTGGTGGAATTTATGCACAAGCTGACTGTTCATGGTAAATCATACATAATCTTGAATCAGTTAAGAATTGAGGTAACCTCTAAAAATACGTTTTTTAAGCTTTGAAAATTAAAACTTGGAAATAGAGAATGAAATCAGTCAATCAAAATAAGCAATTAGTCTCTATTGCCGTCCCAAATGGCAATAGTTGGATGGCTTTTTCTGATGATTTTACTGATTTCGGTCCCATTTCTGACATATCCTCATACTTTTGCTTTCAAAGTACCAAAACGGTCCATGTTGAAAGCAATATTTCGCAAGCCAATTTTTACTTTGGCTCTCGAAATTCCTATCGTTCTCATAATCAAAGTTCCGGCTTTTTGCGACTGAACGCCAAAGACATGTTCAACTCTGGCGCGAACCTTAGCGCGAGTCTTATTTCCGCACTTTTCCCAGTTGGTCAGCTTGCGGTTCCGGCATCCCTTACGCTGCAGATGCTCGCGGTAGCCAAGCTTGCCAAGTTCGTTAAGCCGGGCTTCAGACCGGTAGGCCGAATCGGCATAAACATCACGACTGGAATTGCTCTCATCAAGCAGTTCGGCAAACACCTGGCTGTCATGAACAGAGGCGTCGGTGACGGCGTATTCACGAATGAATTTGTGCTTGACATCGATTTGTATATGGTTCTTATAGCCATAATGATTTTTACCGTTTTTCTTGATCCAACGGGCATCGGTGTCTTTTTGCCGCTGCTTGTTTTCGCTCCACTTTTCGGGAACTTCTCCGTCTTTGATTTGCTTGTTTTCCTCGCGGCTGTTGCGCTGCCTGGGCGCGGCAATAATCGAGGCATCAACAATCTGCCCTTTTTTCGCGGTAAAACCTTGTTCCCGCAAATAACGGTCGAACTGGGCAAAGACCTTTTTCTCAAGGCCAAGTTCCCCGAGTTGTTCGCGATACAACCAAACCGTCTTGGCGTCGGGAACGCGGTCGTCGAGCGCAAGTCCGAGAAAACGCATGAAGCTCAAACGGTCCCTTACCTGATATTCAAGCGCGTCGTCGCTGAGGTTATACAGCGACTGCAAAATCAGCATTTTGAACATCAGAATCACGTCAAACGATTTTCGTCCGGCATTGCTCTTGCGATTCTTTTCCCGAATCTTTTCGAGGTCACTGCGGAAAGCATTCCACGGAATGACTTCATTAAGTTTAGTCAGCGGGTCGCCACATTGATCAAGTTGTTCCAGGCGAAAATCTATGTCGAAAAATCCATTGAGCATCATAAATCCCTTATCAAATTGCTGAGGTTTTCAAAAATACAGCAAATAATATATATCACATCGGACCAATTACAGGTCATGAACTAATTTTTAGAGGAACCCTTGAATTAAAACTTAAGGTAACCTCTAAAAATACGTTTTTTAAGCTTTGAAAATTAAAACTTGGAAATAGAGAATGAAATCAGTCAATCAAAATAAGCAATTAGTCTCTATTGCCGTCCCAAATGGCAATAGTTGGATGGCTTTTTCTGATGATTTTACTGATTTCGGTCCCATTTCTGACATATCCTCATACTTTTGCTTTCAAAGTACCAAAACGGTCCATGTTGAAAGCAATATTTCGCAAGCCAATTTTTACTTTGGCTCTCGAAATTCCTATCGTTCTCATAATCAAAGTTCCGGCTTTTTGCGACTGAACGCCAAAGACATGTTCAACTCTGGCGCGAACCTTAGCGCGAGTCTTATTTCCGCACTTTTCCCAGTTGGTCAGCTTGCGGTTCCGGCATCCCTTACGCTGCAGATGCTCGCGGTAGCCAAGCTTGCCAAGTTCGTTAAGCCGGGCTTCAGACCGGTAGGCCGAATCGGCATAAACATCACGACTGGAATTGCTCTCATCAAGCAGTTCGGCAAACACCTGGCTGTCATGAACAGAGGCGTCGGTGACGGCGTATTCACGAATGAATTTGTGCTTGACATCGATTTGTATATGGTTCTTATAGCCATAATGATTTTTACCGTTTTTCTTGATCCAACGGGCATCGGTGTCTTTTTGCCGCTGCTTGTTTTCGCTCCACTTTTCGGGAACTTCTCCGTCTTTGATTTGCTTGTTTTCCTCGCGGCTGTTGCGCTGCCTGGGCGCGGCAATAATCGAGGCATCAACAATCTGCCCTTTTTTCGCGGTAAAACCTTGTTCCCGCAAATAACGGTCGAACTGGGCAAAGACCTTTTTCTCAAGGCCAAGTTCCCCGAGTTGTTCGCGATACAACCAAACCGTCTTGGCGTCGGGAACGCGGTCGTCGAGCGCAAGTCCGAGAAAACGCATGAAGCTCAAACGGTCCCTTACCTGATATTCAAGCGCGTCGTCGCTGAGGTTATACAGCGACTGCAAAATCAGCATTTTGAACATCAGAATCACGTCAAACGATTTTCGTCCGGCATTGCTCTTGCGATTCTTTTCCCGAATCTTTTCGAGGTCACTGCGGAAAGCATTCCACGGAATGACTTCATTAAGTTTAGTCAGCGGGTCGCCACATTGATCAAGTTGTTCCAGGCGAAAATCTATGTCGAAAAATCCATTGAGCATCATAAATCCCTTATCAAATTGCTGAGGTTTTCAAAAATACAGCAAATAATATATATCACATCGGACCAATTACAGGTCATGAACTAATTTTTAGAGGAACCCTTAAGGTTAAACTATTATACCTTGTTGAGTTAATTATATTAAGGTTACCACACACTCAGGATAATATGAAGGATTGTCAAGTATGAAATTATATGTTATAGTATGTTTTATGTTACTACATGTCATTGTAATGGCTAATGAAAAAATCATTCTGGATAGCCATTTTGATCAGCCAGGACAATCCTGGAAGCAAAACGGATGGATTTTGACTAATGCAAGGAATTCAACTGGTCCAAAGATAATTAAAGACACAACTGTTGAGCCCCCGGTAATGGCATTGATTCCAACCACAAAAGTATTCAGCAAAATTTCTAACTCACCTCAGACTATTGATTACAAATTCACGAACTCCATTAATGATGTTTCCACAGGGACTTTAAATCTAACAATAAAAGTGCGTTATGATAGAGAAGACAAAACCGCAGGAAACAAATTGGCTATTGCGATAGGGCCTAAGGGAAATAAAAGTATCGACTGGAACAACAGTTATGTTTTAGAAATGCCTCAAGGTCAGAAAGCATGGTTCCGTCTTGGCAGTGGCAAAATATTGGCTCAAAGTTCTGTACCCGTTAACTATTCAACTGAAAAATATGAAGAAATCACGCTACTCCGTTCTCCAGATGGGATTTGGACTTTCAAAAAGGATAATGAAATTCTGATAAAAACTACTCCGAACACATTGATAAAGAATTTTGATATGGTACGGCTGTTTTGGCGATACTACGGCGAAAAACAAATTCAATTTGTACGGGATTTAAAAATTACTTTTTCCGGGACCCTTTGTCTACCGTCTGAAGTAGGTCGAAAGCCCCAATTTACATTAAATACAAACTTGGATGTATACCGCAATGGTCCAGTAAAAATAACAGCTCGTTTTTACAATTGGGAAAAGAAAATTGTAAAACTTGTTATCAGTGAAAAACAAGCTTTTCCTGAAAGTAAGATGGAAAATGAATTATTCAGCGGCACAGTTCCAGTAACGCCCAATTCCATACGCCTTTTGGATGATTTCAATGATCCATCGTTGCCGGGAATTCCTGAGATGCATCTTGGCTCGGTCTATCCTTCATTAAAAAGACCTGTTTGGGAAGTTGGTAATCGCAGGTACCAGTCAGTGCTACTTTCCAATACGGCTAATGATGATGGCCCTAAATATAGTGGTGGCGGCGCAATTCGAATGCGCTACCTTGGTGGGGCAGGCGCTAAAGCGCTTCGTAACCTCAAGGCTTCTGTTCGCGTTGATGCCAATAGGGATTACTTGAGTGTTTATCTCTATGGCTCCGGAATGGCGTCCAAACAACAAGTTAAGTTGATTTTACAAGGTAAATCCAAATTAGGTAAGGAATACCTCTACAGCAATTTTGATTTAATTCCTAAACAAGGTAAGCATCAAGGATATATATCCACCAGAGTGCTTGAGGGAATCATGGAAGACGCGATAAAATTAGACTTTAAAGGTTGGAAAAAATTCTCTATTCCACTTAGGGCATTTATTCCATTTCCTGAGGAAACTTCGCCATCTGCGATAAGCCCTAAATTATTACTGTCAGAAATTACCGGATTTGGATTCCTCTTTCAAGGTCAGGGTGATTACTATGCTGATGAAATAACGATAAGAGATAAATCTGAACTTGAAATCAAAGTCCCGGAAAAAATCTTGGAATGGGAAATATGTGGAGAAAAGCCCGGAAAGTATAAGATTTATGCAAATGCGGATAATATAAAAACTTCCAATGACATCGCGTTATGCGGCCCGCGCGGGAAAGATGTTGACGCAAAAATAATTCGTGGACCTTATGGAATGATCTTTAGTATTAACGGAAAATCAATTGCACCGGTATTTCATACTGGCGATATACATTGTGTCAAAGCAGCAGTACCCAAATATGCTTCCGGTGGAATCAATATCGAGTGTTTTGACTTGGCGCAGGTAACTGCTGACCGAGATTGGCTGGGTGAACATGACTTCAATAATTTCAGACGTCTGGATGAATATTTAAGACGAATATTCAGGGCGAATCCCAGGGCTTTCGTCATGTTTAGACTACAGCTACTTCCCCCGAAATGGTGGTTGGACTCCAATCCGGGAGAGCGGGTGGCCTCCGCAAAAGGTCCGTGGTTATCAGGAACCGCACGAACTGACCAATACGGACCATCCTTAGCGTCTGAAAAATATCAGGAGTTCGCCAAGCGTTATTTGGCGGCATTAGTGAAACATATTCGAGCAGGGCGGTTTGGTGATCGGATTATTGGTTATTGGGTAATGCTGGGACACAGCGGAGAAAGTTGGCATCATGCAATGAATACGTCGTCTCCATTACCGGGACGTTATCCGGAAATGATTGATTACAGTGATGCCATGAAAGCAGCGTTCAAAAAGTTTCTCAAGCAAAAATACGGAGACAATGTAACCAGGCTGCGTCATGCATGGCGAGACTCTGAAATAACTTTTGAAACAGCCGAAATCCCTTCAGAAAAAGCCAGGAAAAAATCAGGAACAGTTTTTGGTATTTTCAGAAAACCGACAGCAGATTCTCGGATTATTGATTATGATGAATGCCATAATCAGGTGGTCGTTAATTTGATACAGGCGTTCACCCATACTGTTAAAAAGGAATCGGACCATAAGAATATCGTTGGGGTAATGGCCGCATATAATTGTGCTGGCTTAAGTGATGTCGAAGGAGGGCATGCAAACTTCGCAGATTTAATGCGCTTGCCGGAGCTTGATTTTATATCTTCGACTTTCAGTTATTTCAGTTTATATCCTGGAGGGGCATCAGTTCCAAGGCATTCTGTCACCTCAGTGAACCTGCATAATAAACTTTTTGTTAGTGAGATTGATCATACGATTAATTTGAGATTCCTTAAAATCCCGGTTCCTCACGAAGGTGCTTCAATATTATGCGAGGAACTCATAAAGCGTGATATGGTGCAATCTTTTGTGCAAGGAGCCGGAGTTGAGTTGTACGACATTTCCAAGCGCGACGGAGCATACACAGCTCCGAACATACTTAATAAAATCATAAAAATAAGAGACCTTGAACAACGTGAAATCGATAATAATTGTCAGGCAAAGAAAACGCATACAATAGATGGTTTAGCTGTTATTTGGGACAATCGCCTTAATTATTATACTGCTAAAGCTTCTGCCACTTCGCAGATGACGTCATGGGGACCTTGCAGAGAAATGGTTTGTGAAATTCCATTTACAGGTTGCAAAGTGGATTATTATGATCCTGACGACTTGGAAATAATGCCTGATTATCCCGTAATTCTATTTTATATGAATATGCCGCTAACAGATAATCAGATAGACATTATTAAAAAACGCTTCGAAGGAGACAATCATACTTTGATTTGGATTTATCCTCCGGGAGTAATCAGTGAAAATGGTATTAACCTCGAACGGGCTTTTGAATTGACTGGCATACCGGTTAAATATGCCGGAATATATTCGCAGACCTGCAGGATCGTTAATTTTGATGATTCATTTACTAAAAGTTTACTGAATGCAGAACCACGCTCGCCTGAATTAGGTCAGCATATGCCATACTGGCCAAACTGTCTTAACCGGAAAGGAAAGGACATCCTGTTTGCCAGTATTGGAGAATTTCATGGGAAAGCTCCTGAAGTACCATTGTTTACTCCCCTAAAAAGAAATGATGTAAAAGTGTTGGCAGTGCTTCAAGAAAATGACGAACCAGCAATCGCTTTGCGTCGTTATAAAAACTGGACATCTGTGTATTCTGCGGTCAATTATCTGCCAGCCGAGTTTTTGCGTGAAATTTGTCGGGACGCTGGGGTCACTATCTACGATAGTAAGTTTGATGCTTTATGGGTGAATGACCGCTGGCTGGGAGTACACATCGGACAACGCGGGGGAAAAAGGACATTTCATGTCCCGAAAGGAATAACCAGAGTTAAGGAAGTTTTCAGTGGCAAGAAGACTAAGGTAACAAACGGTACATTCAAAACTGATTTGACACCGTTGACAACCTACTTATGGGAACTTGAAAAGCAATAATGGTAACCATTCTCTCCTAAAAAACTTCTTTTTATTACCCATCAATCCCAATTGGGCTTGTCTATACAACATGTCAGCCCTCATAGACTGTCCGGATGCCATCCAAAAGTTACAGATGAAACCCGGGACAAACTTGAGGCTTGTGCGAAAAGATGAATCAACAAAATAGAAATTGAAAGTAGATTTGGACAAGCAATATGGCGCTTCACTATCGGAACTATCTAATTTGATAACATCGAATTGAAAAAGTCAAATTAAAAAAAGCTTGACAAATAAAAGCAATCAACAAAAAAAGGTACAATATGTTTATTGATCAGAGATCACAGAATGCACGCCGCCAAGAGTGGTTTGCGAAAATCCGTGAAAATATCGGAATTTTTTTCAATCCGGACGGCTCCGGCGTCATTCCGCAAATGGACCCGCCCTGGCGCGAACCGTTGTGGATACTGTCGGCATTTTACACTGGGGAACAGAAGCATATCGACCTGGCCAATCGAGTGCTGGCCCGCTATAACTCCGGTCCGAAGGTAAACTACAAGAAACTTAGAGAACATTCAGGAAGAGAATTCGGCATTTTTCAAAGCAATATTATCGCGGCGCTCTATCACGCGTTCAGACACCTGATGACGCCGGGCGCAGTTGAAGTGGCCCGATGGCATTGCAACGCCCTCTTTAAAACATTCAACGGCTCGGCCCAGCCGGATTACAAATTCCACGGCGCTAACGACAATATGCCGATGATGGCCACTTACGGCCTGATTCTCGGCGGCGAAGCCATGGGCGACACTCAAGCGGTCAAACACGGCATCTGGAACCTTAATCAGTTGCGAAGGCACTTTTCCCGCTATGCTTGGCTGAGCGAATACAATTCCTCGACTTACACCCCGATTACCCTGTGCGGCGCGGCACGGATCGCCTCACACGCGAAATCGGCGGAGGCGCGTAAACTGGCGCTCGACATCGAACACCGTATCTGGGCCGAACTGCTCTTGCACTTTCACCCCGAAGTTAAGATGCAGGCCGGACCGCATTGCCGGGCCTACTGCATCGACAACGCCAACCACACCCATTCGCTCGAAGTCATCTACTGGCTGGTTTTCGGCGAGGAAATTTCCGGCCGTAATCCGATCAAATCGTATTACGAACATGACGGCAAAGAAGTGGTCCATTTTTGCGGCAACTGCGTACAGAACATCGCTTCCTACACTGAGATGTTTGATTTTGAATTGCATGTGCCCAGGGAACTTGCTTCTTTGGCGATAAACAAAACCTATCCGGTCCGTCACGCTGGCCGCAGTGAGATGATGTCTCATTTCAGAGGATGCGGCGGCACGGTCCATACTAAAACCTATATGGAAAAGGATTTTTCGCTCGGAACCTCGACCATTCCGCTCTGCGGCGGCGAACAAACCAATCAGCTATTCGTCAACTACAAACGCAATCCGGAAGTCAAGACTTTCCGCGATTCAGCCACCGTGCTATATAAATATTTGACCGATGCCACGATTATCGGCGAACATGAAACATCGACCGACGGCAATTTTACTGGCGAAATGTTCCAGAAAAATCAGGGCTGGGTCTATACCATGCAGAAGGACAACGTCGGGCTTATGACCTGTATTCCCAATCTGGTCAATGCGCCGCTTAACACCGATACCTTGAAACTGTGCATTCTGTTTGCCGGACATTACGGCTCGGTCACCCGGGTTATCGCCAACGGCAAAGATTTAACGGAGGAACAGGAAGTATGCCCGGTATCGGTTGAGACCGGACAAGTCTACATCCATATCGTGCCGTTGCTGCCGACCAATCTGCCGCGCAAAGTCGCGATCCGGTTCGGCCGCCAGAATGCTTTCGATGTTCTCGAATTGATTAACTATGAGGGTGAAAAACGCGAATTTACGGAAATTGAGCTATCACATGTCCTGAATGGTTACGTGATGACGGTGGAATCAAAATCAAAATACGCTTCACTGGAAGAGTTTCATGCGGAAAAATCCGATTTCCGTTTAACCGATTATCTGTTCTCAAAACACCGCTTCCTGCAATTTTTCCGTGATGACGTTGACTTTGAACTGGTTTACACGCCTGACCCGTTTGGGATTCAAACCGAAAGCATCAATGGCCGCCCGGTAGAGCGTCCGATGTATGAAAGCAATCAGATCGATGTGGATTCATTGCCGTTCATGACTCGAAACGTGGAACGTAATTTTCCGTTTTTCCCGTGGCAAACCAAAGAATGCGTCTCGTTTGAAAATTCCTGGCTGATCGGTTCCCGCGGACTCCACGGTGAATATTACGAAAACCGTCTCGAAAGCCTAAAAGATGATATTTAATCCTGCCCGTGCTGTGGAGTTATTCAACCGCGAAATCTGCCTGGTTGAAACTGATGCGGATAAGCTTTTTAACGGCATTCTATTGCTGGAACTGCGCGGCAATGGTGTGAAATTGAGCTGTTCACGTAAAGAAAACGACGGGTTGTTATTGCGACTATGAGAAAGTCGTGGCAAAAACAGCAAAATCAAATGCGTTTTGAATTATAAAATTCAATCGTGTTTCAAAACTAATGCCGCCATTACAGAAAAAGCGCCGCAAGAATTTCAAAGTAATTTCATTGAACTGCGACTAAAAACATTTGAAATTGTAACATTGTTATAGAACAGAACGAAAATTAGATTGCATTTGGATAACAAATTTTAGCATGCAAGTGCAAGGTGATTAAAGTTCGAAGGAATAGTTGGTTGTTGACAAGAACATAAATCACCTTGCATTTTTAGAAATATGTGCTATGTTTTATTCATGGTACTACGAGACGCAAGAACAATCGATTCGGCTGCGCTTTATGAGCGTAGGAAGCAGGCGATTATGCTGTACAACAGCGGCATGACACACCTTGAAATAGCCCCGAAAGTTGGGGTAAGTCGCAACACTGTCGGTCAATGGATTAAGGCATGGAAAGAAGGAGGCCAAGCCGCATTAAAAGTAAAATCCAGTGGTCGACCGAAAGGAAGTGGCAGAAAGCTTTACCCACATGAGGAAGCAGAAATAAAACGTTGCCTGATAGATAAGTGTCCTGATCAACTGAAATTACCGTTTGCTTTATGGACTCGGCAAGCAGTTCAGGAATTGATTAAACAGCGCTTTGATATTGATATGACCTTAGTTTCAGTCGGTCGTTATTTAAAAAGTTGGGGCTTTACGCCTCAAAAACCGATTCTTCGAGCTTATGAACGCAATGATGAACGAGTTCGTGCATGGCTAGAAGAAGAGTACCCGGAGATAGCCGCCAAAGCCAAGCGTGAAGAGGCAGAAATTCATTGGGGAGATGAAACTGGTCTGCGTAGCGATGATGTTAACGGACGCAGTTATGCTCCGAAAGGCAAAACGCCTGTTCAGCGAGTTAAAGGAACACCGGAAAAAATCAATATGATAAGTACAGTTACCAACAGAGGTCAAATGCGTTTTATGTTCTATAAACAAACCATGACGGCTCAACTGCTGATGAAGTTTATCAAACGCCTGATTCGAAGTTCAGAGTGGAAAATATTCTTGATACTGGACAACTTGAGGGTGCATCACAGTAAGGTTTTAAAGGAATGGTTGGAGGAAAACAAAGCTTTTGTTGAGGTATTTTACCTTCCGAGTTACAGCCCGGACTTAAATCCGGACGAGTTGCTCAACAGCGACTTGAAAAGCAACCTGAGCAAAAAGCCTGAATCAAAACAAAAAGGTGAACTGGAGAAAAACGCCAAGGCGCACATGCGTAGCGTTCAAAAACGCCCTCAGCACATTATGGGACTTTTCCAAAAGGAATCAGTCAAATATGCAAGCTGATTAAAGTTCGGAGCAATAGTCTATAAAATTACTGAAAAAATTTTTAAGTATAAGGAGCTCAAATGAGCTGGTTTGACTGGATAATTATCAGCTTCCCATTGTTAATGGTAATCATCATCGGCTTGAAAAGCCCAAAATATATATCCAGCTCCATGTCTGTTGACTCCATATGATATTAAACAAAGGGTATCTCAAGGTCGGTTTTGTGGAGTAATAACTGACTCGGAAAATGCTGCTAAATTCGATGGAATTGATAAACATTACCCATCTTTAAATTTCCGTTTGCTGATTGACGGGGAGCGTGAAAACTGGATAAATTATTCACGTGAAATATCCTGCCCTGAAAACTATTCACGTCATAAAGTAATGACTCCGTTTTTGATAAAGACCAGATATTCCGATCCGATGATAATTTTATTCACTTCAGGAACTAATAAATATCCCAAAATGGTTTTGCATAATTATGCTTATCCACTTGGGCACCGGGTGACAACTGAATTGTGGCATAATGTCAGTTCTAATGATTTGCACTTTACTATTTCTGATACTGGTTGGGCCAAAAATATCTGGGGGAATTATTTTGGTCAATGGAATGTTGGAGCATGCGTTTTTGTCTATGATATTCGAGGTAAGTTTCATCCCGATGAAATTCTGCCAATTCTTGAAAAATATGAAATAACTTCTTTTTGTGCGCCACCGACGATCTATCGTATGTTAGTTTTAAGTGCCTTAAAGAAGTTTGATTTTAAAGAATTGAAACATTGTCTGTCAGCAGGAGAACCTCTGCACGTTGAAACTAGTCGTTTATGGGAAGAAGAAACCGGTATAAAAATCTATGAAGGCTATGGACAGACGGAAACAGTCTGCATAATCGGACACTTCCGGCATGTCCCGCAGAAACCTGGCTCTATGGGAATAGCTGCTCCAGGATGGAATATAGAAATACATGACGACAATGGCGAAATTGTTACTCCTGGTGTTGAAGGACGGATTGCGATAAAATTGACCAATAAACCGGTTGGTTTGCTGATGAACTATCTGGATAATGATGAAGCTAATGCAGTAAGTTTTATAAACGGTTATTATTATACCGGCGATAAAGCTAAATATGATGATGATGGTTATTTTTGGTTTCTTGGTCGTAGTGACGACATAATAAAAAGCAGTGGTTATCGTATAGGACCATTAGAAATTGAGGAAGCTTTGATGACTCATCCTGCAGTACAGGAAGTTGGTGTCATTGGCGTTCCAGATCCGATTCGTGGAGCTCACATTAAAGCGTATATTGTTCTTAATTCTGATTTTGAAGCTACAGAAAGCATGGTGAAAAAATTACAGGAATATACAAAAAAGCACACTGCGCCTTATAAATATCCACGCGAAATAGAGTTTGTGAGGACTCTCCCTAAAACTTTAAGCGGAAAAATTAAACGGGATTTACTCCGTGTTCATGCTGCAACTGGCGAAGTATGCGAGAAATTTACACCCCTTAATTCTGACAAATTAAAGCAATTTAACAACTAAACCTGTAGATATTTATTCCGAATTGAAAAAGCCAGCGAGTGGAAATCTCCATTCGCCTTATAATGTCCATGATATATTAGTCGATACTGAAAAAGGTCTTTTTTCACGAGAGGGAAAAACCTTTTGAGGAAAGGTTCTTTCCCTCTCGCGCTCTCCCTTTTCCAAACCTGATTATGTACTGTATAAAAGAACAGATCAAGCTTTCTGTAATCAAGGCGCAAAGCAGGTCGAATGACCTGAGTAACTTTCTAAAATTGAAGCCGCATCCGGCAAAGATGACATTTAGTTCATCACCTTCTTTGCCTTTTAAACGATTACGATTCAGACGGTTTTCCGCTTTGGCGTGACCGATGACCGGTTCTATCGCAGATCTTCGTCGCCACCAGTGGCGTAGGGATTCCGGCAACTTCTTGCGGAATCGATTAACTATTTGAATATCGCATGCGCCTTGATATTTATGTCCGCGATATCCAAAGTCTTATTTCTAGCTTAAAACGTATAGAACATGTTGAATTCCCCAAAGAGAGACTTGTTTCAGGTATGTATTGTCCATATTTCAAACAAAATTTATATATTGGGCCACATGTGTCCTAACAAATTTTTGAAAGGCTGAAAAAGAAAGTGGAGCCTCTTTGTCCGTAACGTTATATTACGGTGGCTATAACCAAAGAAAGGCTCCGTAATGAAAAATACGTCAACAAGTCTATTCCGTCAAGTGCTCAATATCATCCCGAAGCATGAATTTGAAGAAATAATCATGAATCATAAAGCAGACAAGCATAAACAAAACTTTGACAGTTGGTCCCATTTCGTTTCAATGATCTTCTGTCAGTTGGCGCAAGCCAACAGTTTACGGGAAATCTGCGGCGGCTTGAAAACCTGCGGCGGCAAGTTAAATCATCTTGGCGTTGACTGCGCTCCGTCAAAATCCAACCTGTCATACGGCAATCAACATAAAGCCCCGGAGATTTTCAAAGACTTATTCTTCATGTTGCTGAAGCACTGCCAATGCGCCAGGACACAAGTTTACCTTTAAAAAGAAACTATACAGTCTGGATGCCACATTAATTGAATTGTGCGTCAAGTCTTTTCCCAGGGCAATATATCGCCGGACCAAAGGAGCGGTCAAGCTGCATATGCTGCTTGATCATGATGTCTATCTGCTGGTTTTCATGGACTTTACAAAAGGCAATGTCCATGAGGTAAACAGCGCTAGGCACATGGATATACCACGAGACAGCATGATTACCTGCGACCGTGAGTACATTGATTATCCGATGCTGTATAACTGACACCGAAACGGCGTTCAGTTTGTTTCAAGACTGAAATCAAACGCACTCTACGAAGTGCCGGAATATGACTTGAAGCAATATGACGGCAATGTACTTAGTGATGAAACCATTTACCTTAGCGGGGCAATGGAAAAGTATCCGGAGAAACTGCGCAAGGTTGTGGTCTGCGATATGACGAATCATCAGACGCTGACTTTGCTGACCAATAACTTTGAACTGGATGTTCAGACGATCGGCGACATTTACAAGGAACGCTGGAAAATCGGCGTGTCCAGCCAAGGACACATAACCAAGTCGGTGAAAGTCCGACCGGGGATAAGAGATTCACACCCCGTAGCTTGGGAGGTGCCATTGCGAGAAATCAAGATGGTGAAGCCCTCCGACAACGTTTTCTCAAAGGAAAACATGCAACACTCCAGGCTGCAACGTACAGTGAACGTAGATGTAGCCTCGTTACACGTAAATCCGGTGGCCGAGACTGTCGATTATGTGCAAAGGCAACAAGAACTGACCGAAAAGAATCTGAAACGGCAGTTCTCACCGGCGGGGTATCAGCGGTGGCATGGTGTGAATGGTTATGTGGAAACTGGAGAAGCCCTCGATATCCGGCGAAGAAATCCCGTCGAGGAGGCTGTCCCTATAACCTTGAATGGGAAATGGAGCAGCAGATATCAGGGTGGCGGATCGGGTTGTAGTACCAATGATCGGCGTGCAGTAAAACGCGCCAGTAGGAAAGGGCCCGGACCGATGAGAAATCCGTATGTTCAAAGAGAGGTAGTGGCGAGATGATAAAGACGTCAATAAATCTACAGGATCTGCGACGCCGGATATATCGTAAGGCGAAGTCTGACAAAGAACATCGCTTTTGGGGGATCTATGTGCATATCACAAAGATCGAAACACTGAAAGAAGCGTATCTGCTTACACGAAGAAATGGCTGTGCTCCCGGCATCGATGGCAAGAATTTTGCAGATATAGAATCGCAAGGCCTTGACACATTTCTTAGCGAGATACGAAACGAACTTCTTTCAGGGAACTACAAACCTCAGGAGAATCGTAAGGTTGAAATCCCCAAAGATAACGGCAAGGTGAGAATGCTTCAGATCCCGACCATCCGTGAGCGCGTGGTTCAGGGAGCCTTGAAATTAATTCTTGAGGCAATATTTGAAGCTGACTTCTGCCCTAATTCCTATGGGTTTCGTCCCAAGCGGTCCCCGCAACGTGTCCTGGCAGAAGTTAGGCGAAGCATTTTGCGGAGGATGACCAGAGTGATTGATGTGGATCTGACGAAATATTTCGATATGGTCCGGCATTCAATACTGCTCGACAAAATAGCAAAACGAGTTGAAGATCCAGATGTTATGCATCTGGTGAAACAGATAATAAAAGCCGCGGTGAAAACGGGTGTGCCACAGGGAGGCCCATTTAGTCCACTAGTTGCTAATATCTATCTGAACGACCTAGACTGGTATTTTGACGGTATCCGTCAAATGACCTCCAAAGGAGGATTCGAAGCCGTAAACTATCACCACTTTGCGGATGATATTGTGATCACGGTGAGCGAACTTTCTTCCAAGAATGGATGGACTGAAAGAGCGCTGAAAAGACTCAAAGAATATCTAATTCCTCTCGGCGTTTCACTTAACATCGAGAAGTCAAAGATCGTTAATATGCTCAATAGTGAATCATTTGGATTTCTCGGTTTCGATTACAGGCGGACATCCAATCGCAAGCGAACGGGATTTTTCATTCTCATGACTCCGAAGAAGAAAGCACGAAAAGCAATCAAAGCGAAAATCCGAACAATTATCGCCAACAGCGGAGCTCTGACCGCACAAGAAATAACCGCCCGAATAAATCCGGTATTATCCGGATGCTTTACTTTGGCTTTTTGGGTATACCTGGCTTTACATATACAGTAATAAATTTTGAGCTAAGTTCTGGCATAAGCCACCACCTTTTTCATGTTTGGAATGAATAAAATAGTGTTCTGGGTCTGTGAATGCTGATCCCTGAAGCCGTTAAAATTATTTCCCCAGGAAGCTTCCATAACTTGTTGACGCATGATCGACAGATAGTGATTGGTGGAAGGTCGTGAAAATGACATGGTCTTTTGCCATTTAGGCAGAGCTTCCTGAACCTGAGATTTTGCAATCATAGCATGTCCAGACAGAAGCAGGAGGGAATAAGAACATACGGCAAACGGCACCCATGATTCAACCGCTTTCGGAGTTCGAATCATGGCTTCATTAATTCCGACAATGCTTTTTTCATCCCGAAAATCAAGCTCGATCTCCCAACGCCACAGGTACCATTGAAGGATATCGGCATCGTTTAAATCCGGGTCGGTAGAGATGATATAAGCCGGGTTGCGATACAGTAATTTACTGTTCCGTGTCAAGCGGTAACGCAAAGACTGGACGATAATCAATTTTAAGTTTTTCACCCCGCAAAGCTTTGATCGGAAAGACGAGATCGTTTTAATTTTGAAGGTATGCATTTTGTCGCCGGTTGCAGCTTGGACCTCATGCCATGGAATACTATCATCCTGCCGAAACTCTTCAGGCGTTGGCAAGGATTTACCGTAAACACGTTTACGCCCCCGCCCTTCATTTTCATCAGGCAGGTCAAAGAGTTTTGCATCTTTGCGGATACGGCCAAGAAAGACCGTATTCTCCGGCATGTTTCGACAGATTGTCTGATTCGTATAGCCGCCATCGCCGCTGATTATCAGTTTGCGATCAGCCGGAAGCTGAGTCCGTAGACGTGCGATTCTACCTGCTGCCAGAAGCGGCAACGCTTGTTCTTTCCGACGTTTTTTACACTCCATGATTTCTGTTTCTCCAGCATTTCGACCCGGCTTCCTGACTCCCGGACAGTGATAAAAATCCACTGGAATTGCCCGACTGCGTCCGGAATTATCCGGCAAAGACAGCGATATCTGTAGCCAGCGTTGAGCCCAGACAAAATTTGTCGTAAATTTTGGTCCGAGCGGATCACGCCGCCATGAAGTCCCGTGTACCTTTTTCCCTGTTTTGCGCAACTGAGTATCATCAATAGCAGCAACTATTGGTGCATTTCCTTTTATTTCTTCAACTACCATTTGCCGCGGCACATCAAACAGCTTGCCGACATCAAATCGTTGGCGTTCAAACAAACGATAAGCGGCGCTCCAGTCCAATTCGGTACGCCCGGCAGAACTCAAGGCTCCAGCAATCGTATGACGTCCGAAATTGATCAGATTGCTCAGAATCAACTCTCCGGCATTTTCCCAACATCGCTTTTGAGAAAATGCCGGACGACAGAGCTCCCATAAACGCTGAAACTCTTTGACCAGGTTTAAGTCGTTTTTTTTACCCTGGCTCGTTTAGGCGCATTGGGACGCGTTAACATCAAAGTACCGTCCTCAGCTATAACCCATTCGACTTCCTCACTGTGCTCGAATTCCAGCGCATGCGCCAATGCCATTGGAAAGTTGATGTACCACTGTTCGCTGGTCTTGCGTTTTATCGACTGAACTTTCGTTTTGTAACCCATTTTTTACCTCCGGGTTGTTAAATTAACTAATATCTAGTTAATAAACTAGATATAAGCAAAAAATCAAGCCTGAAATAAAAAAATACAGAAAAAAATGAAGAAATTTATTTATCTAGATAATTGTAGCGAAAAGGCCAAAGTAAAGAATCCGGTATTATCCGGATGGGTAAATTATTTCCGCGTAGGCAACTCAAACCGTGCTTTCAGCGAAGTAAGAGACTATCTTGAGATGAAAATTAGATCTCTCCTGAGTAGAAAGAAACGAAGACAAAAGCAAAGTATAGGCTGGCAGAGATGGAGTAATGAGTATCTCTATGGAGTCCTTGGATTATACTGGGACTGGAGGCTGAAACCTCTCAACAACGTGGATGCGTACAAATGAAAGCTAAGGCCATAACATGCGAGACACATAACCCTTACGATGAATCTCATTGGGTGAGCCGCTTGAGGGAAAACTTCACGAGCGGTTCTGATGGGGAGGGGCTGGAAACGGACCGAAAGGCACCGCGCCAGTCCTTTACCCGGCAGAGTTTTTTCAAGGTGCTGAAACAGAACTTCAAGATCAAAACTTTTGTCAGCACTAGCGAGAATGCGGTCAAGATACAAGTTTGGACAGCATTAATCGCGATCCTGTTGTTGAAATCCCTGAAGTTCATGTCGAGTGCGATATGGCACTTTTCGGCACTGGTAACGTTCCTGAAGTGGAACCTGTTCGTCTACTGTGATCTGCAACAGTGTTGGATCAACCGTTCACGAAACCGCCGGAACCGGTATCGCTGCAACTCAAATTCGATTTTAGGACAGCATAATCAGAAACAAGGTGGCTGCTTTTGAGAAAACGAACAAAATCTAAGAAATAGAACCGAAGATGCCGTCAAATAACGGCGTTTTGGAAATTGTTAGGACAGATGTGAGATCAACTACTAGATCCTTTAATAAACGATATTTAGTTAATTTTGTTAGTTTACGAAAACGATTAACTAATTTGATTAATTCTTTATTATTGCTATTGACAAAGCAATAATAATCGGTTATTATATATAGCGTAAACTTAAAAAGAAAACGATTAACTAATGGCGATTAAAAATATGAGTAAAAACGATCAAGTAACCTTGGCAACACTGGCCGCCCGCTTGAATGTTACCACCGCCACCGTCAGCAAGGCATTGCGTGGAAAACCCGGGATTAGTACTGAAATGGTAAAAAAAGTCAATAATTTGGCGCGCGAATTAAATTATCAGCCGAACATTGCCGCGTTGAATCTCAGGAAGAAATCAACCGATTCGATTGGCGTATTGATTACGATGGATATTACCATTCCATGGTATGCGCAATTGGTCAGCTCTATTGAATCGGAACTCTCCAAGCGGGGGAAAACCATGGTTCTCAGTTTGGGAAAAAACGATTACGGAAAAGAGCGTAACTGTCTGGAGGCTTTTCGCGGCGGACGGGTTGCCGGAGTGATTATCGGGCCTATTTTCCATAAACGCAATCTCGAAAACATCTGGCAGTCGTTGAATCACGGATTGCCGATGGTTCTATTCAACTGTATGGAGGAGATGCCGGTTGATTATGTTGCTCTCAACATGGCGGCGGGAGCTAAGCTGGCAGTAGATTATTTTGTCGAGATGGGACACCGGCGAATCGGGTATTTGTGCAGTTCCGAGGGGGATTTGCAGGAAATGGGTAAAACCCGGCGGGAAGGGTTTGAAAAGGCGATGTTCAAACATGGTTTCCCGTTAATAGGCTCAGACATTATCATGGGAGGAATTACGCGAAAGAGCGGATATGAAGCAATGAAAAGAGTGTTGGCAAGGCCGTTGAGTGAGTTGCCAACCGCGTTGTTCTGTCACAATGACAACGTAGCCTATGGAGCGATGACGGCGATCCAATGTGCCGGGTTGTCGGTGCCTGATGACGTGTCACTTATCGGATTTGACGACCTGGAGGAGAGTTGTTCGACCGAACCGCCTTTGACGACGATTGGTGGGGTTAAAGATGAGTTGGCCAAAGAATTAGTAAAAACAGTATTGGATATAGCTGCAAACAAAAACACAAATCGAATTCAAAAGGAGATTATCCCAAAACTTATCATTCGTGAAACAGTTAAAAACGTTAAAACAAGGAGCTGACAACAATGACCTCTGCAATCGCAAAAAACGGAAAAATATTTACACTGATCGAGCTTTTAGTCGTGATCGCCATTATAGCTATTTTGGCCGCGATGCTTTTGCCGGCCTTAAACAAAGCCCGGGAAAAAGCCCGAACAATCAGTTGTGCCAGTCAATTAAAGCAAATCAGTTTGGGCAGAGCTATGTATTCAGATGATTATAATGACGCGATGCTGCCTTCCGGTGCTCCATACTGGCCCGCATTGCTGGTGCACAAAAAATATATCGGCAGTAGCGTACTGGCTTGTCCATCCCGTATGGGGACTAAACAATCGTCTCCGGTAAGAGCGCTTCTGGTTGCCGGGACCATGCCGGAGAGCGAAAGCGATTGGAGGTGGTTTTGCATTGATTACGGGATTAATTATGAAACGTTATTTGCGCCAAATCCCGCAAAAAAACTATCCCTGATTAAAACTCCCAGCACTATGATCGATATTATTGAGTCTATTTACGGAACTAGTCCTGCATATGGCCATTATTGGGTATATTCTTCATATGGAAGCGGTAGTTTACAGGTTGCCTATCCTCCTCATGAGGTGGGAAAGCAGTGTAATTCCAGTTTCGTCGACGGTCATGTCGATACTATTCTCGGTACTAATGGATCTTTTCTGACCTGGTCACAAAGCATGTATGAACAGGGAATGCCGCTGGCAAGTTACAATTATGACAACAATCCCTGGACATATAACGGGAAAGCAAGGTGATTAAATTAATCCGCAGGACGGATAGTGGTAGCCAGCTGCACAACTGGAGTGATGCGCCACTGCAGTGGAAATAGTATAAAGCTTATTCTCCGGATTTAATTCCACACTTCTTTGGGGCGTTTCGACAGGAACAATTGTCGGCTTGCCAGTCAGGGCGTGGAAATTCGGAGAGAATACTCCGTATGCCTGGAACCAGGGATAACCGGAACGGTATAAAATATTTTATTGGGCAGAGAGCTTGTCTCTAAGTTCGATAACGTTCAAAAGGCGTTCTGGTCAACAACAATCTATAAAGAGAGTTACAAGAATAAAAGAAGAGGAATAAAGTATGGCTCAAGATGCTCGGTTTGAGAAAAGCAAAGGTTTTCTTGTGAAATTTAAATTTTTGATGGAAGCATATCGCAAAAGTTTGGTAATGGTTGTGATTTTATTGCATTTGCCTGCGTCGGTTTATGCCGGTAAGACGTACCGGGAGATTGCAACTAAAGATAAGTTGGCTGATAAAAATATGACTTTTGCCGTAACGTTTGATGAATACAGTGTCAATGCTGATTTTGCAAAAGGCAATCCGATTTCCACAACAATGAAAGATGTCGGATTAATGCTCAGAGGGTGTATTGGTTTTGATACAAAAACCGCATTCAGACCGAATCCTGGCGAAGATTTAAAATTTGAAGCGGTGGGTAATGCCTCCCCTCACAAGGGGACTCTGATCATGTGGCTGAATGCGCGTGATTACGTCCCCGGTGACGAAAAGACAGATGGCAAAAAGCGCGGCAATATTGCGTTGTTCCAGATGATGTTCAAGCAGGACAATCGATATATTGAATATAAGCTCTATGAATATGGAGATACGATTTATTTTGATTGGTGGAGCTCTGAGCCGCCACACGGCTGGGGGCAGAACGGGAGAGTGCAGGCATCGCGCAAGGGGATAAAACAAAATCAATGGCACCAGCTTGCCGTTACCTGGAATGATAAAGAATTAGTGATTTATCTGAATGGTGAATTCGTGCAGAAAAACGCATTGCCGTTCAAAGCGTCTAAAACTGTCGGACTGGTACCCCGGAAGGATTCATTTATCGGGATAAGAAGCCGTTTCTATGATGATCGTCATGTCTGGAATGCGGCAGTCGACGACGTTAAGATTTATTCTCGGGTCTTATCTCCGTTGGAAATCAAAAATCAGTATAAAAGCTTACTGCTTGATCAGAAAGGCGAAAAGATTCAAGCCTATGCAGTAAAATTGAATGGAGTGGATACCGGAAGTGGCGCTAAACCGGACAGCATTGAAGCCGAGTTTGATTTTTCAGCTTTGCCTGAGAATGGAAAAGCTCTTTTGAATAAAGGCGAATTAACTATGAACTACCGGTTAATTTTACCTGACAAAACGGTTGTTGATGGTAAATGGACGCTGTCCGGGAAGGATAAAAGCAGAATCATCAAAGACATAAAAAAGCCAGGGCGTTATATTCTTAAGACCGACCTGGAAGACCTGGGAAAAGTAGATGCTGAAATAGTTTGTCCCGACTTGTCATTTGCCTGCACTGGTATTGGAGCGGAAGATACTGTTCCGGAAATCTGGAACGGCTTTAAGGTGGAAAACCGCACAGTTTATCTATGGAACCGCGAATACCGTTTCGGAGACGGTCCTTTGCCTGAAAACATCAAGGCTTATGGCAGGCCCTTGTTGAAAAAGGCTCCCAGGCTGATTATTGAAACCCCCAAAGGCATTGCGAATATACGCTATAAAACAACTGCTACGCAGCGCCGCCGCAGTTCGGTAACGTTTACCGGAAAGGGTGAAGCTGATGGTTTTTCCGTTAATTATGCTACGACGGTGGAGTTTGACGGAATGATCAAGTTTGATTTCAGTATCAAAGGAGAACCGGAGATAACTTCTATGCGGCTGGAATGGCAGGTTGTTCCTGAGTTTTGCGAATATTTGATGACCCCGCTGTTGCAGAAAAGCAATAAAAAACAGTTTGAATTCCTTTATCCGGTCAGTGGATGGCAGGCGGTTTCCCTGCTCTGGCTGGTTTCGGATGGCAAAGGCGGATTTGCTTATTCCATGCAGAATGACGCAAACTGGGTTTATGATGCTAACAAACCGGTCTTTTTTGTTGATAAATCTACCGGAATATGTTCAGTCACAATGGTAACCAGGACGGTGAAAATACCTGAAAACACCCCGTATCAGGCATTGTTCATTGCCACTCCGACTCGGCCGTTGCCGCTTCAAAACCGGGTCATTCGTTTTGGCGACAGTAACCGGACCGATACTCCGCGCAAAGGAATAGCCACGGGAGGAGAAGGATTGGTCAGTACTTCTTCATTCCAGCCACATCCCACAGACTTCGAATACCGTATGAAAAACCGGGTTCCAAATACTTTATCAGTATTCGCCACGGCAAATGCTTTGACGGACGGCAGCGAGGCCGCCGTTTATTTCCGGGAATACTGGAATATTCCAGGCGCATGCATTTATAAGATGGGCTATCAGAAGCCGCTGGGAAATGGTAAATATAAAACGGAATATCATTATACCGTTCCTGCTTGTAATGCATGCTTGATCAATGATTATTTCTTGTATAACATAAAAAAAATGTTTGAAAATCCTTACGGGGATCGGGTGTGTCAGATTTATTATGACCTCTGTGACAACAACCTGTGCGATAATGAAAAACATGGTTGCGGGTTCAAGGATAAATTCGGACGTGACATCAGGACTTTTGCCGTACTTCATAAGAGAAAACTTATTGAACGCACGGTTCGGTTTTGTCATGGTCAAAAGCAGAAAAGAACTGTAATGCTGCATGCTCAACGCGAATTTTCGCCTTTCATCTGCGGCTTGGCCGACTACTGGTTTCCCGGCGAACAGCATAGTGCGCTGCTGAAGCGGAATCCTTATGGTTATACAGATGAAGTGCCGGATGAGATCTATCGCAGTGAATACAATCGCAATGTTCTGGGAACAGGAGTTATTTTTCTCCCTGCGCTGGGCGTGGCAAGCAGGGAATATTTCAAACCTCCGGCTTTCCATTACACCGAGGCAATGATGGCTATGCTGTTGTCTCATGATGTTGAAACATGTCAGGAGTGGACCGCCGGACCGCCGATTCGGAAAGTTTGGGACGTGTTGGAAAAATATGACGTCCAGTCGCCGGAAACCAAAGTACATCTTTACTACAAACAGAATGAAATTATCAGTTCTTCCCCGAGCATCAGAGTGACCTGGTATCAATGCCCGCAAAACAAATATGTACTGATCCTGGTTAATAAAACCGCCCGTTCCAGTGAGGCGGTCATTGATATACGAAAAGTTGTGTCTGGAAATTTCACTGCCAGAGAAGAATATATCGGTAATGATATAAAAGTAATTGACGGCAAATTTCGCATACGAGTCCCGTCACGGTCATTCCGCATTGTGGCGTTCCCGCCGAAATCTTTCTATCCGGTCAACGACAATATGGATAAAATGTGGGGGACCTGGATCAAAAAAGGAAGCAAATGCAGCTTTTGTCAAGATAAGCTGACCGGACATAATAATCCGGGCAGCCTGAAAGCTGAAATACAGGGAGTTGCTTGTTTTATGAAGCATTTTCCGGTTAAGCCCGGGAATAAGTATTGTGTCGAAGTTTATGTTAAACGAAAAAAAACGGGCTGGGCGAGTATCACTTTCCAGGGGCGGGATGATAAAAACAGGTTTCTGATTCCTTTGCGGACAACCAAAATAAATGTTGATGCGAAATGGAAAAAAATGGAATTGTGCTTCATTGTGCCGAAGTCCGGAGAATGGGAAAAATGCCGTTCTGCGCTGATCACTCTGAGTGGCGGAGACGGAACCGTCTGGTTTGATGATTTCAGGATGAAAAATTCGCCGTGAATGATAATCTGCTGACTGGACTTTTTATGATGTCGTTTTTTAGTGGGACAGGATTGAATAAGCCTGTAACGATTTGTTTTGTTAATCAAGAAAAAGGATTCTTAAGAACCATGAAATTTTTATTCACGGTAAGCTGTCTGCTTTGCGTTGTAAATGCTTTCTGTCGGGAGGTAAAAAACGGAGTATCGGAAAAACGCGGATATGAGGATGATTTTTCGCAGTCGCCGAGTTGGTCAAGCTGGAAATCCGCGAACGCCTCAGGAACGTTTTCCTGGAACCGGAATGAAGGCCATAACGGCAAGGGGGCATTGGAAATTTCACTTACAAAAGGCTCCGGGGGAGGAGGAAGCCTTTGTTATTTGAAACATTTCCCGGCTGCTCCCGGAAAAAAGTATTCCGCGGTTGTTTGGATAAAGGCCAAAGATGTTTCTTCTGCCACTGAAATTACCATTGCGTTCCAGGGACAGGGAGCAGACAAAAAATTTCTGGGAACTCCTGTAATCTCGAAGCGTGTTCTTGATTTGAAAACCGGCAACGGCTGGCAGCAGATAATATTGACTTTTGTCGTTCCGGAAAAAGGGAAATGGTCCCAAACCGCATTTTTGCTATGTACAATAGGTGTTAACAAAGCAACTCAGGGGAAAATATTTTTTGACGATTTTTATTGGGTTGAAAGTCGCCCGGCTGATAATAACCGTTCAGGAGAATATGTAAATGATTTTTCGTATCCGGATATCTGGTCCGCCTGGAAATCTCCAATGGCCGAGGGAGCATTCTCGTGGAGCAAAAATGATGGACATGGAGGCAAAGGAGCAATGGAAATTTCCATTGCCGGGCATACGCCACTAGACAGTACATTTTGCTATTTCAAGCGTTTCCCTGTATCGGTCGGAAAGACTTATACCGTATCAGTCTGGGTGAAGGCGCAAAACCTTGCTCCGTTATCTGAACTCATTATTACTTTTCAAGGACAGGGAACTGATAAAAAATTCCTGGGGACTCCTCTAATATCGAATACCATTTCAAGCTCGGAAATCGGAGGAGGTTGGAACGAACGTATTCTGACTTTTATTATTCCCAAAGATGGAATATGGGGCAAGGCGGTATTCATACTTTGTTCAATAGGCATAAAAAAGGCTTCACGAGGCCGAATATTTTTTGATGATATCAATTTCTTCGAAGATACCAAATAATAAACGTCCAACTCTGAAAGTTTAGCATTATATACTGAAATTAAAACTCAAAGACTGTGATCTTATTGAGACTCATGTTCATAATCATGACCGGAACTTGATTTGAGAAAATAAAGGGAAATTCCATGTTGACAAATAAATATTATTCAAAAAAATCCGCCCCGGTTATGGACCTGGATTATGATCTCTGCTGCGCTTTTCATACGCCGGAGATTCTGGAGAGAAAAATTAAAATGCTGGCGGAGCATGGCTTCGAGCGGTTGCACATCGTCGCGCCGCCGCCGGGTAATCCGGATTACAGCCATGCTGCAAGGGTAATGCCCTTGAACGGACCTCCCAATTTCCTGCGGCAATCCAGAGCGGCAATGGGGGACAATCCACTAAAACAGGCCGTGGAATTTGCAAAAAAAGCCGGATTGGAGGTATTCATTGTCTTTAAGCCATATGAGGGAGGTGGAACATTTACAATTCCGACTGGCTCGGAGCCTCATTGCGGAGTGAATTATCTGGAGACGCTCGGCGGTCTGGCGGTCGGACTCGACCCTTTTATCATCAGGCATCCCGATTTCCTTTTGCAACGCAAACCGGTTGACGAGCGGTTGGAACAGCCGGTCACTTCAATTGAATTAGTTTTTATCCATGAAGATGACAATGCTGAAGATACGGCTTGTTTTGAATATGATGAAAATAAGATTATCTCGTGTCCGCTTGAAAACTTGCGGCTCTATACAAGCGGAGACAATACCGGTTATAAGCTTTATTCCGGCCCGGTGACGGCTACGGAGTACGTAGCAGAGCGGGAAGTAAAAGATGCAAATAACCAAAGCGTTTTCAATAAACCGCTTAAATGCAGGATTGTTGAAATATCCGGACTGCAAATTTTCGAACCGTTTTTTGCTGTTGATTTTGACGGAGATGTTCATGAATTCGATACGATCCCTTATTCAATGTGTTCGGTTTTCAGCAAATCGGAACTACTTCCGGTTACGGTATCCCCTACCGTCCGGCATGATTTTTATGGACGGGAATTATCTTTCGATGAAATCGGCTTTGAGTTTGAGGAGTTAGGCCCATATTACTGGGATAGCGGTATGCGTCCATGTACATTGTTCGGGTTTGCTCGAGGTAAGCTGAAGCGTCTTCCCGGGGCGCTGTGTGAGGCTTATCCTGAAGTCAGAGATTACTGGCTCCGGCAGATAAATGATTTTGCTGAAATGGGAATAGCCGGGGTGGAAATCCGTTTGCAAAGTCATTGTTCCGGGGTGACGGACTTTGTCAACTACGGTTTCAATCCTCCGTTGGTCGAGGCCTTTTACAAAGAATATCAGATAAATATTTTAAGTGAACCATTTAATCCTTTCGACTTGATGAAGATCAGAGGGAGGTTTTACGAGTTGTTCATCCATGAAGCAAGAAAAATACTGCACGCACACAATCTTAAACTACTTGTTCAGGTTCATGGTTTTATGGAAAGCCCGTCATTTGCACCGACTTTTCATGAATTTGGCTTCTGGGCCAATCCCAAAATACTTCCGGATTGGCGCAACCTAATCAAGGAAGCGGATGAAGTGGTCTTGAAAGATTATAATTTTGGTGAATACAACCCCGAAATAGCGGATGGAATTAAAAATTATGCGGCTGCATCAGGTAAACCTTTGTGGATACATTGTTATCTTCAGCAGGGTAACGACTGGCGAAAGTCATTTCTGAATAAAGTACAAAACGATTCACGGGTTACCGGATTGCTGCTTTACGAAGTGGTATGGAACTCTCGTGAAAACAACGGCATTATTGAAGTTAAAAATAATAAACTTATTTGGAAACTAAAAAACATAAAAGGATTTAAAAATGAACAAGCGCAAATACTCTGTTATTCTGGGTAATCTTGGCAATACCTGTGACCGTTTTTTATCAAGCGGTTATAAAGAGCAGCCGCCTAAGGCCGAGATGTTGAAAAAAGCTGCGGCTATCGAACATGTAAGCGGTATTGAATTGGTCGGTACCTGGGATATTACGACTGAAAATACCGCCGAAATGAAAGATTTGCTGGAAGAGAATAACTTGAAGTGTTCTTCCATCATCGTTGATCATTTCGCACAGAAACGCTGGGGGCGCGGCGCTCTGGCTTCGCCGGATGCCGATATCCGCAAGCAGGCGGTCGAAGAATGCGTGAAAATGATTGACGCCGCGGTTGCTCTGGATTGTGATTTTGTCAATCTCTGGCCGGGGCAGGATGGTTTTGACTACCCTATGGCAACCGATTACCTTGAAGACCGGACCAATCTGCTGGAATCAATCAGGGAGTGCGCTAAATACGCCGCGTCGCAAAACGTCCGCTTAGGACTTGAATTCAAAATGAAGGAACCGCGCACCCATTCGTATCTGGCGCGAACGGCAGATACCCTCTTGTACGCCAGGGAAAGCGGTTTTGAGAACGTCGGCGTCACAATCGATACCGGACATGCGTTTCTGGCTTATGAAAATGTCGGGGAATCCGTTTCCCTGCTTAATATGTTCGGAAACCGGCTCTTTCATATGCACTTCAATGATAACCATTCCTCATGGGATGATGATATGATTGCCGGTTCAGTTCGGCTGGTAGAATATTTCGAGATGCTTTACTGGCTGGAGAGAACCGGTTATAATGGCTGGTTCTCAATGGACCAGTATCCATACCGGGAAAACGGGGCCGGCGCGATCCGGGCAAGCATACTGTTCCTCTATCGTTTGCATACGATTCTTGACCGGGTTGGAATAACCTCAATCAAAGAACTGCTTCAGCTCCGCAATCCGATTGCGACCTCCGAATTTATTCTTGATAACCTTATTGCGGATTGAATGATGAATTTTTTAGAATTACAGAACCAATTTAAAGGTTACCGGGCGCGTTTATTCTCACGTCTGCTTAGGAAATCCGCAGGTGCATGGGGCAAAAACACCTTGATACATCCGCCTTTCCACAGCAATAATCTGAGTCAGCTCTTTTTGGGAGACAACTGCGTAATCTATGGATTTGGATGGATTGACTGTGTTCAACAATATGTCGGCCAGGACTATTCTCCTCATCTTGAGATTTGTGACAATGCTTATATAGGACACCGGGTTCATATCATTGCCTGCGGTAAGATGAAAATCGGCAAAAACGTCATGATCGCCGACGGGGTTTATATATCAGATAATCTCCACGGCTTTGAAGATATTTCGCTTCCGGTAGCCAGACAACCGCTCAAGCACCCCGGCCCGGTAACGATAGAGGACGAGGCTTGGATAGGAGAAAACGTTTCTATCCTGCCGAACGTCACAATCGGTAGACATTCGGTCGTAGGAGCCAATTCCGTAGTAACAAAAGACATTCCTGAATATAGTGTAGCGGTAGGCATTCCGGCTAAAGTCATTAAGCGTTACAATAAAAATAAAAATGAATGGGAAAAAAGTTAATGATTAAAGAGACAACATCTCCTGAATGGATATGGCTTGACCATAACTGTGTCATAGACCAATATGTGGAATTCCGCAAAGAATTTTATCTGGACACCCTGGATAAAAAAGTAAAACTGCAAATCAGTGCTGACACGAATTTTGCGGCTTATATCAACGGGCAGTTTGTCGGAACCGGACAGTTTGGTGATTTTCCTGAAAATAAAACTTTTTCAGAAATAGATATTGCCGACAAAATTATTACCGGTAAAAATGTATTGGCTGTATTTGTTCATTATTGTGGAGTGGACACTCATTCTTATATTCCAGGAAAAGCCAGACTGTGGTATAGCATAAAAAGCGGAAACGCCGCCATCGGAAGTGACGGCAACTGTCTGGCGCGGCTTTCACCGTCATATAAGCAAAACAAACAGACAAAAATATCGCCTCAAATGGGCTTTGTCTTCGAATGCGATGCGCGCAAAGACGATAATTGGAAATCCTTAAATTATATTTGTACTGATGAATGGAAAGCGTCTGTAGAAATAGCGGAAACGCCAGCTCCCGTCAAAAGGCCGCTCAAGCAGTGCCGCTTAAAAAAAAAGACGCCTTTCAATATCACCGCACAAGGAGTATTGAAACGTCTTCCTGAAATAACAGACAAAACCGTTGCGGATTTTATGCAGCATGATTTTTTATCTGCACGGAGAGATTTTGAGTTGTTTGAAAGCGATACTCTCACTGTAAATCCTGGGAATATAGCTGGAGCAGACGGATTTTATGTTATCGTGGATATGGGACGCGAAGAGTGCGGGTTTGTCGATTTGGAACTGGAAGCCGGATCAGGAACGATTGTCGATATAGCGGTAGGAGAGCATCTGGCAGATCTCCGTATCAGAGCGTCTGTCGGGGGAAGAAATTTTGCATCGCGCTACATCAGTATTGACGGGAAGCAACGTTTTACACATTTCACCAATAGATATTCCGGGCGTTACATGCAGTTGCATTTTACCAATATGGCATCAGATGTGACCATTCATCATATTGGGTTTCTCCCATTTGAATATCCTTTGAAAGTCAAAGGACAATTCACCTGTCCCGACTCACTGTTCAATAAAATTTATGATATTTCCTGTCGTACTCTGCATCTCTGCATTCATGAACATTACGAAGATACGCCTTGGCGAGAACAGGCTCTTTATGCCAATGATTCGCGTAATCAGGCCTTGACCGGGTATTACACTTTTGGTGAATATGATGTCCCTCGCGTATCCTTTGATATGCTGGCAAAAACGCTGAAAGATGACGGTTATCAGGAACTCTGCGCGCCAATGCGGTTCGATTTTACGATTCCGTCATTTACCATGGTGTGGTTTCTGGCAATCAGGGATCAGCTCTTGTTCAGCGGAGACATTAAGGCTGCTCAGAAACAATTACCTATGATCGTCAGGATGCTGGATACTTATTTTGAAACGCTGGTTGAAGATTTATTGCCCGCACCTCAAGGTAAGGCTTACTGGCACTTTTATGATTGGGCAGACGGACTCAGCGGAAAGATTCCCGTAGATAAGGAAAATGGTTTATCCGGGCAGAGATTTGACGCTCCGCTAAATCTGTTTTTTGTGATGGCATTGCAGGCTGCTGCCGAGCTGTTGGAGATTTGCAATGATAAAATTAATTCGATGCGTTTTAAACGACAAGCAGAGCTTACAGCTCATGCAATCAATGAAAATTTCTGGGTAAAATCTGAAAACCTTTATCAGACTTACATTGGAGCCCAGGGCATTGACAAACATTTTGCGGAATTAACCCAATCCCTCGCGATATTGGCAAATATTCCTGATGAATTGACGGTCCGTTCATTACAGGAAAAATTACTACAAAATAACAATGGTTTAGTTGCCACCACTCTTAGCCAATCACTTTATAAATTTGAAGCAGTTCTATTAAGCGGGGAAACTTTTGCAGAAAAGGTGTTTGAAAAAATCAATCATGATTGGGGAACTATGCTTTACAGCGGGGCGACAAGTTTTTGGGAAACCCTTAAGGGACAAGCCGATTTTTCATATGCCGGAAGTTTATGCCATGGCTGGTCGGCAATTCCTGCTTATCTATTTCAACGATATTTACTTGGAGTGAAACCATTAAGTCCGGGTTTTAAAACTTTTCAGGCCATGCCATTTTTATCGGTTATGGATTCGGCATCAGGAATAATTCCCACGCCATATGGAGGAATCCAAATCTCATGGAGGAAAACAGGGGAAACTTACAAAGGAGAAATTAGTCAGCCTGAAAATATTGAATTAGTATTAACGAATAAAAAAATTGATTGGACAGTCCGTAAATACAAGCAGTTATAACAGTCAGGCACAAAAAATCCCGCGATCTCATAAAAATGCAAAGAATGATGGATTCTTTTTTGTAATGAAAATTCTGTTATAAATCTTCAGGACATTAGGGGTTTGTATGTCGAAAACTTGGTAAAATGTTTATATTTATAAAATTGAGGTTGAAAAATAGTATCAAAGAAAACTGAAAAGGTGTTTGATAAACAATACTGGAAAACAACTTTCGAAAAATTAAGCAATTTAATGCAAGAGACAGTAAACATGCCTATGCAAAATATTAATAACATATTATTGATATCTTATTAACGCCGTGTGCAAGTTTTTTCACAACACAATTTTTTCATGTTGTAGGATGGGATTGCCAAGCGTATGGTTGATAAAGCAATTTACCGTATGCGCCAGCAATTTCCGTCCTATACGAACAGTCAGATGCCACATATCTCTGGCTCTGACTTCCTCAATATTAAATCTTTCACTCAATTGTCCTATTACAGTTTCCACCAGTCTTCTCTTATCATTCATCATTTTTACAAGTTCTTTTGGTCTTCTGTCTTTCATGTTGCGCCGTAACGGCGTATGAATCTCAATGCCTGAGTCTTCGAGTTCATTTTTCCTGTTTTTTGAGCAGATATAGCCTCATCGACGGTTTATGCCGTAAATCATAATTCCCTTACGCTCGAAATCTCGGGTAGTTGAAATATTTTCAATTTGAAGTATTCGCGATCCCGGAACCCGTATGCCTGTCTGATCAGCCATCTGATTTTATTATTGATGCCTTCCATCGATGCATTGGATATTCCTCGAAATGTCCAGTAAGTAACAATGCCGTCTATTTTGTCTCTGATAGTATTGGCCATGCTCTTCAATTCCGGAATGTCTGTTTTATCGGCGGCCTTGCACCAACGTGCGAAAGCTCTTCTGGCATGATATGACGTTTTAGATTGTATATAGATTTGCCTCAAACTTTCTTTGAACATATAGGCATCGCCCAAGTCCTGGTAATCACCTCGCATATTCCGCAAAATAGTTTTACCGTCTTCTTCAAGGTGTTCATAGTTTTTAAGGAATACAAACCGCAAACCTTGGAGCTGTTTCTTCTGGGCGTCGCCAAGTTTCGAGACTACTCTCCGTCTGGCCTTATCGACTTTTTCATTCATCAGTTTTATTACATGAAAGTGATCGAATACGATCTTTGCTTCCGGGAAGTTTTTACTGATCCATGAATAGTAGGCATTTGCAATATCCATGGTGACGATCCGCAGCTTACTCTTCTTTAATTTTTTAGGTGCGCCGTTTAACGCCTTGATCCCTTTGCCATTGCCGACATGAATAACCGCCCCGGATTCAAGATCCCGCACGATAGTCAGAAACTAGGAGTTTTCCTGGCCGCGGCCAACATGGATCTCATCAATCCCGATTTTACATGCGCGGTCTGGATGCGAGCATATTTCTTCTTTAAGTGCTTTTTTTCCAAATCCCTGACCGTATGCCAGCGCAACTGAAAATAGTTAGCCGCAGCTCGGATGCTCATGTGCAGGCGTAGTTCAAGGATCGTACGTTCCAGTGAACGGGTAATCCTGGCTTTGGGATGTGACAGGAATGGAATGTGTTCCATCTCGCGACAGCGACAACTACGACAGTAGAGACGGTGAGTGGTAAATTCCAGCAGGACTTTTCGACAATACCCCACCGATTCGCCGTGTACCTGACGGCGGCTTATTGGAGTAACTGTAACTTGTTTAAAACCGCAGCGAATACAGTTAAAACGCTTTCTTTTCAACTGGCAAAACATTGTTCTGCCTATGTATTTTACGTTTATAGATTGAAATCCACGAATCCGCTGAGTATGGTAAAGACTGACCGACATTGCTTTCTCCTATCTTTGGTTTTTAGCTATTCAAAAATAGGAACAATGTCGGTCTTTTGCTAATCATGCATTATGTTTTATTGATTTTTCACCTCAATCCTGTCATAAACCGTCGAAGAATCCAGATATAGCCCTTGTCTCCAAGTAAATCAGAACCAGAATTTGAACTCATTTCAAAAATCATATCCCGCACATCAATATTTGCCGCAGCAACCGTGCAATCGAGAATCAGTCCTTTCTGATCAATTAGCAAATGTCCTTTAAAACCAAAATATCGTAAATTTTTTGCCGCGCAATATCCAAAATCCGCATTTTCCTTGAATAGTTTTGAAAATGCGCTCTTCTAAATCCGCAAACAGGAATGGGAAAGTCATCAACTATGCTCAATTTGCTACCAGATGGTAAAAGTTTTTGAACAATATTTTTTCGTATTTCCTGTTTGACCGACCAAAGATTTGCCGCTTGACGCAGAAATGTTGTTTGACTTCCTAGCTTGGGAAACAAATGCAACCATTGATCTATGAAATAACTATGAATATATTTATCCTTATCAAATCCTTTGGACTCTCCAACTATTTCCATAGTAATTACCTCAGCGTCAGACAATTTAGGCTGTGTTCCTCGTTGCCTCAATTTATTTTTTCATGACTTTTTTCAGCATTTCATCTACCAAACAGTAAACTTCGATGATATATTCTTCGGAGAGCATGTTGGATAACCCTTTTTTAATTTAGACATAGTTATCCAAATCTAAAAAATGGTAATGTCCATAATATGGACACTTCATGCTCAACTTTCAAATCTTATATGGTTTTTTGTTCATTAAAAAAAACTTGCACACGGCGTTTATTATAAACAGAAGAAAAAATTGTATCCTAAGGAAATTCCCGTTATCCTGCAAGATGCAATCGAGCTTTACAAGCTCATAAAAAGAATGTAGTTAGGACCGTAGACTCGCCTGATTTTTTTTATGGTACAAGAAAATCTGGTTTTAACATAAAATATTGAAGTAGACACAACCAAGATTTTATGGTAGCCTCCCCGCACAATGCCTTGTTTTAAACTTTATTCGTCGCATGAGAGAGATCGCACCTAAAAAAGAAAGGCATAGGATAATGTTCAAGCGAATATGGCAAGAAGAGATGATCATAGAACATATTCCGACTCGTCATGTCCGGAATAAACTGAATCCACATCACTACGCCGTGAATTATCCTGAGGTGCATGCCGCGCGGTGCAACTATTCGGCTCCTGGAAAGCGGTGATCGAGGCGGCGGGACTGGATTATTCGAAGATCCGAAGATACCAAAAGTGGTCGTGGGAAAACGTAATCCGCAAGATCAAAGAGGTGCATGCCAATGGCAAGCCGATAAATTCAAATACAATGTAGAAAGACATCCAGCCCGTTCCCAAATCCACCCATTCAAAGCAAGCTACATCGTCTGCAAACATCCAAAAAGACGAAGCACTGCTAAATAAACTCACAAAGTCAATTTCTCAACAACTCTGGTAAAAAGCTAACAAAACAAAAATACAGAAATAACATTAACAATGTATAATAATTTAAGTTTTAAGTGATAATAAGTTTTGGATCATAATTATCTATAAGAAGATAACCGCAGTATTTAAAAATAAATCGAAGTCTGTGATGTTATAGAAAAATAAGCTTGACCGCTTAACGTTTCTAAGTCTATTGTGACTCTCGTTTGACTTAAAAAGGGGGAAATATTGTTAAGGTGTTGGAGGAATGTAAATTACTTGCATAAACACACGCAAATCAGACTCCATGTCAATGATTATATCATCATTGGGCAACATGGAAAAAATGTTACCAATTTCGATCCAGCATTCTATATTGAATGCTATATACTGATGTAGCATTACAGATGATGGAGGAGGGAAATATGTAAAAGCAGTTTCGTGAATTATTGATAATACGAACCGTATGGCTTTGAGTTTGGAGTTCAACGGTAAGTGTTTTTGTCTTTTCGGGGTGGAGTTCGCAATCATGGCAGGTAGTCAAGTAAGACGTGTTCACCGGTAGTTTTTTTACTACTTTCAGGTGAATGCGTTTTTTTGTTTTAATTCAAACACAATATCCATGAGTCTTACAGACAAACATCCCGCTAAGATGAATTGATTGTAAGATTTTGAGACCAGTAACCATAATATTTGTCGTTGTATACCATAAAACAGGGCAATACTGCGACATCATAGTGAACTTTGATACGATGAAAATTTACCACTTGCACCGGTTTTCCAAACCGGAATTTTTACGTCAGGTCGAGGAAAAACTCCTGCTGGCATTTTTACACCGCTTTGCTGAATTTAAATATAAAACAAGTCCGGACGAAAAAATCAATTACAATGATTTATGCCGTAAATTGTCCTCTCCCGAGGTAGGAATGAAGACAGACATCTTTGATGCGCTGACGTTGGTCGATGAAATGGCCATTGACCGGAATTTTGACCTGCTGCATGATGCGATCAGTAACAAGTCATATTCCGCAGTTCTTGACGATCAGGCCAGCGTGGGCGATCTGGCTTTGTTGCTTTGGCTGAACGAACCGCACATCCTGGAGCAACTACAGACTAAATTCAGTCACAATGTCCCGCGTTCATTTATTTATTTTTACGGGCAGACTCTCGACAAAGAAAAGGCGTTTTCCCTGACCAGAGAAAAAAAAGAACGTCTTACCATAATGTTGAATCGGATTTTTCAACAGAAACGGCGAGGCCGGACTATCAAGATTATGGTATTCGAAGAATCGGATGAGTTCTGTTTCATGCTGCGCAAAGGAGAGCCGATGACCCGGGACAGCGCGATTTCATCAGAAGGAGGAAGTGAAACGGTATATTATCGACCGGAACGTTTCGATATTGCGGTGGTTCGCCCTGTTATTTCGGAGATTCGTTTGAATATTTGCGGAAAAGCGGCATGGATGGTCGAAAATTACCGGACACAGTTCGGGGAAATTTTATATGGAGACCCTGAGTATTTCTGCGGAGTTGCGGTTTTTACCCTGAAACCGCTGCTGGAACAGGGACGTGCCGCGTTGTCATGTCGGGAAATTTCCGGACTGGCCAGCATCAGGATGATACAATGTAAAATCCTGATGCCAAATGAAAACAAGCTTACGATCCAGGGAAAAAACGCAATCGAGGTATTGAAAAAAATCCGGAAGTCATTTTTGAGTAGGGGACAGATCGTTAGTGCGAAATTCCGGGTGAAGTTTTCCAAGTCGAAACATACCCGGATTGTAACAATTAGAGAAGGCAATCAGGCAGAGTTTAAATTCGATGACGATGGGCGCCTGATTGAGCGATGGCTGGCGCTGAGGGGATTCAAGCATGAACAAAAATCATCGCCATCCCGCAAGCAGGATGGCTTAAGTCCACGGTTAACAGTTTACAGTAAATGCAAGACAAAGAACCAGGAACTTAAAAAAAGGTCTTAAAAAATTAGGTGTTATGAGATGAGAATGAACAATAAAAATACAAGTACGCAGGAATTATGGGAATACATTTCTGCCTTAATGGAGCCGGAAGCACCGCTTTGGAACTGGCGGACAGTTCTCGGCGATCAAGTCGATTTTGAAACATTCCAAAAGAAATACCTGCTGCCGACAGATTGTTTTGCCGATAGTATTTTTTGTCCGGAACCTTGCGGAGCCGGTTGCCGTTTTCGGGAAATCAGTGAACCGTACAACGGACAACGGGAGGCGGTATGTCGGGAACGGCTAACTTCGTTTCCGGTTGAAGACCGGGATATTTTAATCAATGAATTAAATAGCAGGGAATTATTTTCCAATGCGGCCCGGGCGTTGAATATTGACATCAAGGTGCTGGGGATGCCCGGTATGGAAGATACAGCGTGGGAACTTGGCAGCGTACCAGGGCATCTGACAATTCCGATTTATGCAGGTTTATGCAAATGGGAACATCAGATGCTTGAATTGATCTTTTACCTCAATCACAGAGTAAAAGGTCCATATATTCTGCTGATAACGCACGATGATCTGATTAGTGCGTCCGCCAAGCTTATGATTGAAGATGTCGGCGCACATTTACTGCCGCTTAATAAGATTCTTTCGTTCAAGACCAATGCCGAATTAGAGATAATTGATAGTTTTGACTGGCCGAGTTTGCTTGGGCGGTCTCAGCCGAAACCTCTGTCGGAACCGGAAAATATCTTTCGGCCTTGCGGCGATGCCTGGGAAATGCGCTTTGAAGGCGGAGAGAAATTCATTCTGACTACTGGGTATACCGGGGCTAGTTATCTACATTTCATGCTTGCACGCCCGAATGAGGCGATGCCGGTTATGGAGATTATGCGGGGCTTTTCAGCCGATACTGCGGACCGTTTTACCGAATGGCTGGATGAAAACGGACTTGCCGATGGTTATGCTTTGAATGACACGCCATGGAATAATGACGAAAATAAAGCTGATGATAGAGCGATAAAACAATATAAGCAAGAAGTGAAAGATTTGCTCCATGATCTCAATCATGCGATTGATACCGGCGATACCACCACCGCTAAAGTATTGCGAGAAGATTTGGAACTATTGAGCAATGAAATCAATAAAATAATCAGCCCGGCAGGACAAAAAAAGAAAATCCGCGATCAAATAAATAAGATCGTGACTTCTTTCCGGAACATCGTTAATTTCTCCATAAATAAAATTGCCATTCATGATAAAGCGTTGGCTAAACATTTGAAAGAATGCATCAAGTACGGGCGAACGCCAGGCTATTTTTCATCTGGACCTATTGATTGGCTCCTATAACTTTTCTTTTTTAACAATTGCCGAATTCACGATTTTTTCCCACATAATCGCGAATTCGGCTTTTTTTTTGAAAAATTTTTATGAATATTTTTTCAAATAAGCTCAAAAGGTAAAAATCATAAACGAAATTTATGAAATCATAAATGAAATTTATGGCCTTATTCCTTATAAAGAGACGCGCTTTTACAGTCGCTGAAAAAATCGGCGGCGGCCGTCTCAAAAAATAAGGAATATGGAAAAATGAAAAAGAGCAAACTCTTGCTGACGGCGTTCCTGGCGATGTTCATGACCACCCGGAGCTTTGCGGCGACGACGGGCGTGGACGCGTCCAGCGGCTTGGGCTATGTCCAGTGGATCATTATGGCGATCGGGCTGGTTTTCACGCTGATTATGGGAATCTCCACCGGTTTCGCGTTCAAGAACGACGCGGCCAACGCCAAAGCGCAACTGATCGGGACGATCCTGATTCCGGTGCTGTTCGCGATCATTCTCTACATTTTCAACCGGACGCTGGGCATCAGCCTGACTTCTTCCAGCAGTCTGTGAGGGATATCCAATGCAGGAAGAAATCCCTCTCAATATTCCCCGCAATCCGTCGCAGATTCCGCCATCACAGTTCCGGCTGTCACGGAATCTGAAGGTGCGCGGGGACGCGATCTATATCATCTTTTCCGGGATTATCGGGACGGTGTTTTTATTTTTTGTCCTGATGGACTCCTCAGCGCTGCTGGCGCTCGGGGTGTCCTGGATTCCGCTAGCGCTGACCGTCTGGTTCTATTTCCGTTTTGTCCGGGGACGCCCGAAATACTACTTCGATTATTGGTTGAATGAGCGTTTCGGCGACCGGCTTTGCGTCAAGGCACGGCGAAAAGCCAGGAGGTCGCAATGATCCATTATCCCAATGGTTATATAATGGAGACGGACAACCCGGACAATGCGTTTCTGGTCTATGGTGAACTTAATTCAAGCGGTCATGTGGCGAAGGGCTTCCGATTGCAAGTGCCGAATTTGTCCAATTCAGGCTGGGCGCAGAAGAATGAAATCTGCCAACATCTGCAATCCTATCTTTCGCGTTTTGATTCCGGGAAACGGCTACAGTTCCGCTACAGCAAGGACTCGAACTACCGTAAAATTCTGGATAAATACGAGGAGGATACCGAACGCTTTGCGGATGTTCCGTTCGTGCAAAAATACCGTCAGGAGATCGCAGCAGAATTTCGGCGTCAGATGGAGAACCACGAACTGCGGCGGGAGTATCTGACCGTCTATGTGGCGCGTCCGACCAAACATTTCATTGCCGGGGCGTTGAACGTTAATTCTGAGAAAGCGGTAAAGGCTTTTCAGGAAAAAGTCGGCAACTATTTCGAGTCGGAGTATCTGCTCTTGAAAAGCGCCTTTGCTTTTCAGGTCGAAAAACTGGATGCGGTTGAGTTATTTTCCGAGTATTTTGCGGCGGTGAATAAGTCGCTGACGACCGAAGATATCGATTATGCAAAGATATTTTCTCCAAATCTTGGCGATCTATTCCTGAACGAATTCAGCAGTCAGGATCATGCGCCGGAGTTAAGACGCAACGAAAGCGCAGGCTCTCGAGGCTACGGGATGTATGGCGACAGTATGTATCACAATATCCTGGTGATGCGGCAACTGCCGTCATTCGATCTGAACCCGTTTTACGGCAATATTTTGCTGGAAAGCAACGTCGGCAACTTTTCGGTAACGGTTAATCTCAGGCCGCTAAACAAGCCCCAGACGATCGAAAAACTGGAGGCAAGACAGGCGGCGGCGCAACGGGACCTGGAAGCGGACCCGAGTGCGATTGCTTATCGTTCCGAGGTGGACGCCTTTGGCAAGATGATCTACCGCATGGGCGCGGGCGAGGATTGTCCGTTTGAGGTCGAGTATCTGATCCATGTATGGAACCGGAATCTCGATCAACTTCAGCAGGACACCGATCAGCTCCGGCTGGTTGCGACCAACCTGCAATGCCAACTGATGATGCATGACCTGACGGTTCAGGTCGCCGCACAATTCCTGAAAACTTTGCCGGGCAATCTCTATTATAAGAAGTGGGACCCGCTGTTTACACTGCACCGGTCTTTTGCGGCAATGATCCCATTCAACAGCACCTTTGTCGGCTGCGAGGAGGATTTTCAGGCGATTTTTCATGGCGACCATCATAATATCGTCTGTCTCAACGGCTTTCTCGGTGGAACGCCGCAGCATGCGGCGTCCTTCGGTCAGTCGGGTTCTGGGAAATCAGTCAATACTCTGGGCGAACTGCTCCAGACCTACGGTTACTATCGCAAAGTGGTAATCATCGAGGAAGGCGCATCTTATTTGATGGCGACGCGGATTTTCGGCGGCCAGTTTGTCGAGATCGACCTCAACAACAACCTGACGTTGAATTATTTCGATACCTGTGGTTCGCCGCTGAATGCCGGGCAGATGGATTTTGTGGCGAACTTCCTGACCAACATTTGCGGCCAGTCGAAAGACGATGAAATCGTGCAGGACCGGATGGCGATTATAACGCATTACGTCACGAAAATCTATGATGCGTCGTGGCAGGAATGGTGGAAACGCAATACCCGGCAGCGGCAGGAAATTGCCCGGAAGTGCATGACGTTGGCCTGGATGCTGCCCAAGCAGCCGGCGGGCCGTAATACGCTGTTGGACTGCTTTGCCGATCTGGAAGAAGCCCTGACGAAAGCGCCGGGAAAACTTTCGACGGTGGAAAGAGAGCTGTTGAGTTATTACTGGGATATTTCCCGGGAAAAGATCACCGAGTACATTGTGGAAAATCCGCCTTTATTGCGGGACGTCTCCTATGCCCACATGAAGGCGGAGGACATGCCGTATCATTCCCAGATAGTGGAAATGATCCGGTCTACGCCCGATCCGGTTCATCGGCGCGAGGACACCAACCGAATTGCGACCCGGCTGGCGCAGTATACGGTGGAATCCGGGCGCGGCGGCTTGTTCGACGGCGTGACCAATATCGATTTATCAGCGCGCTGGATTCATTTCGAAATCGGGAAGATGGCGAATGCTTCGGCAAATTTCAAGGCGATGATCGGGCTGGTAATCGGCAATATGGTGCGCAACCAGATCGTCAATATGCCGCGAACGGCGTGGAAGCTCTACATCTTCGAGGAAGCGCCGCGCTTCCTGATGATCCCCGGCGCGAGCGAAATCATGAAACAGTCATACGCGCAGTTCCGCAAGTTCAACTGCCGGGCTTGGACCATTACCCAGGAGGCCGGACAGTTGATCACGCAAAGCGACGCCGGGTCCAGCGTCGGAACCATTATCATGGGTCAGAGCAAGCAGTATTATTTCCTGAAAAACAAAGACCGGGGAAACATGGAATTCTTCCGGCGTTTTGTGGAATTATCAGAGGATACGGTCAATGCGGTTATGACGTTTCCGGCTCCGGAACATATTCCCGGTAAGAAATATTCTTCCTTCGTCTACTGTGTGGACAACGGCGAATATCCGCTGGTCGGGGTGGTTCGGCACTACGCCAACGCGCTGACGATCGCGGTCGCATCCAGCAGCGGCGACGCCTTCACCAAACGCGAGGAGGAGCTCCGGCGACTGCGTGTTCTCTACCCGCAACTCGATGAAGGCGCGTTGTTGATCGAGTATCTCAACCGGCAGAAAATCGACAATCCGGCGTTGCGGATGTTCCGGAAAATGCTGCATGATCAGGATTTTTCCGGCACGGATGAACTGCACGAAGCGATCATCCGCCTCTCTTTAAACCAAGCTGGCTTCAGTCCGGCTGAACTAGAAAAACGCATCCATCAAGAAAAAAAACATCAATAAGGATTCGTACGAAATGCAAATTGCACCACGGAGACCACGGAGACAACAACGTGAGCGCGAGCATTGCGCAGGGCAAACACGGAGATGAATTTAAGTTTTCAGCTCAAGCTGAAAAAATTAAAAATCTTTTTCGTGACTTTTCGTGTTTTTCGTGGTTAAAAATAACATTTTGCACAAGCCTAATCCATCAAAATCAAGGAGAAAAACAGCATGAAAAAAAGAAAAAGAAGTGTTAGGAAAATAACCCAAAGCCTGGTCGCGGGCTTGTGCCTCTGGTGCGGCGGCGCCGCCATAGCAGGAAGTGTAACCGTCACCGGGACAACCGGAACAAACCCGGCCTACATCGTCATGCCAGAAGAATACGAGGGCAAAGAAGGACAGTTCGTCGCGACCGGATCATCATCGAATTCGACCTCCAGCGGTTACAGCGAACCATACATCAGCGGAAACTGGGCGTATGTCTCGAAATCGACGTCAAGCTACGGAGCGCTTTCCTACAGTTTAACGACTCCGTCCGAAACGACCCTAGATGGCGGCAGTGTCTCTTTGGCTTCCCTGGAAAAAGGTAGTTATACAGTGACAGTCCGGCAGAGCACGTCGCACTCGGTAACGGAGTACCGGTTGTATCAGGACTACTGGGCGGCAACGGACGCAGAAACCCTTTCCGATTTGCGATATTATGCCCAGTATAATACCTATCCGCCCTCTTCGACAATTACCACCGCACCCTCAGTATACGATATCGATTCAAGTTCCGGTTCAACGACCAGCAATCTTGCCGTCGAATCCGCTTACATTGTGGTTTATGGCGTTGAGGACGCTCCGGATGATACGTCCGGTGATGATACCTCCAGCGGTTCCACCAACGTTACGGTTATCACCGGAACCGATGACGGGGTTTATACTTTGATTACTTCGTTGTTTTCATACATTTCTGAGATTCAAAGTATTTTGTCGGCTTCTGACGATCAGATTCGCAGTGAACTATTAGCCTATATTACGGAATTACAGACCGCTTATCAGCAGGCGGACAGTCAACTTGCGACCACCATCTTGAATCAGATCAATGCGCTTTCGACCGCGCTTTCAACGGATATTTCCGATCTTCGGTATTCTCTTGAAGCGGAGATAGCCGATCTGGAAAGCCAGATGAATTCGCTGGAAACCCAACAGTCGGATTTGTTGTCCGAATTCTATGCTTTAAAGACGGAACTGCAAAGTGCGATTGCGGAAAATTCCGACAATATCGCCGATCTGGCGGTGGAACTGGCGGAAAAATATGAGGCTTTGGTGGCGTCGAATTCCACATTAAAAGCCGATCTGCTGACGGAAATTGCGGAAGCGACTGCTGGCTACCAGGAGGCGGATTCGGCGCTGATTGAGGACTATTCGACCAAGCTGGCGGCGTTACAGACTTTGCTCCAACAGGCCGCTTCCACCTTGGCCGACAATGTTTCCGCTTTGGAAACGGCCTATCAGACCGCCGATGCCGCGCTCAAGGAAAACCTGGAGCAGCAGTTGTCAATGTTAAGCAGTCAGCTTAGCGATGACGATCAGCAGATTCTCAATCAGATAACCGCTCTGGAAACCGCGATGGAGAATGCCGACAGCAGTCTGAAAAGTGATTATGAGAATCAAATTGCGGTACTCGAAGATGCGCTTTCAGACGAGGCTGCTTCTATTCGGACCGAGATGGCGAATTTGCAATCGAACTATGAAACGGCGTTAGCAAAAGCGAAAAGCAGTCTTGAGGAGCAGATGGCTACTCTGGAAGCTCAACTCAGCGCCGCCGATCAGCAGACGTTAAGTCAGATTTCCACGCTGGAACAGGAAATGGCATCCGCTGATGCAGCCTTGAAAGTTGATTACGAAAATCAAATTTCCGCCCTCGAAAGTAACCTGTCAACCGAAGCTGCATCCATTCGGACCGAAATCAGCACTTTGGAATCCAACTACGAGACTGCGATTGCCAATGCAAAATCCAGTCTCGAAGAACAGATGGCAACTTTGCAGGCCACACTCAGCGCGGCTGATCAGCAGACTTTGAATCAAATTTCCACGTTGGAAACGGCCATGAATACCGCCGATGCGGAACTTAAGGCTGATTATCAGAATCAAATCTCAGCGCTTGAAGACGATCTGTCAACCGAAGCTGCTTCTATTCGGACTGAAATGAGTAATCTTCAGTCCACTTATGAAACGGCTTTGACCAATGCCAAGAGCAGTTTGGAAGAACAGATGGCAACTCTGGAGGCCCAATTAAGCGCCGCTGATCAACAGACCTTGAACCAAATCTCCACGCTTGAAACGGCGATGAACACTGCTGACGCTGAGCTCAAAGCAGATTATCAGAACCAGATCACGGCGTTGGAAAATGATCTTTCAACCGAAGCGGCTTCAATCCGAACTGAGATCAGCACTTTGGAGTCCAACTACGAGACCGCGATTGCCAATGCAAAATCCAGTCTCGAAGAACAGATGGCGACTTTGCAGGCCACACTCAGTGCCGCTGACCAGCAGACTTTGAATCAGATTTCCACGTTGGAAACTGCCATGAACACCGCCGATGCGGAACTCAAGGAGGATTATCAGACGCAGATTGCGGCTCTGGAAGACGACCTGTCAACCGAGGCTTCTTCAATCCGGACTGAGATGAGTAATCTCCAGTCCACTTATGAAACAGCTCTGGCAAATGCCAAGTCCAGCCTGGAAGAACAGATGGCAACTTTGCAGGCGACACTCAGTGCGGCCGATCAACAGGCTTTGAATGAGATTTCAGCCCTCGAAACCGCGATGAACACCGCTGATGCGGAACTCAAGGCAGACTATGAGAATAAGATCGCGGCTTTGGAAAATGATCTTTCAACTGAGGCCGCGTCAATTCGGACTGAAATCAGCACTTTAGAGTCTAGTTACGAGACTGCGATTGCCAATGCGAAAAGCAGCCTCGAGGAACAAATGGCAACTTTGCAGGCCACACTAAGCGCGGCCGATCAGCAGACTTTGAATCAAATTTCCACGTTGGAAACGGCGATGAATACCGCCGATGCGGAGCTTAAGGCTGATTATCAGAATCAAATTTCCACGCTGGAAGATGATTTGTCAACCGAAGCGGCGTCTATTCGGACTGAGATGTCAAATCTCCAGTCAACTTACGAGACCGCTTTGACCAATGCCAAGAGCAGTTTGGAAGAACAGATGGCTACTCTGGAAGCTCAATTAAGCGCCGCCGATCAGCAAACTTTGAACCAGATTTCCACGCTGGAAACAGCGATGAGTACGGCCGATGCCGAACTCAAGACCGATTATGAAAATAAGATCGCAGCATTGGAAAATGATCTTTCAACTGAGGCCGCGTCCATTCGCACGGAAATCAGCACGTTAGAGTCAAACTACGAGACTGCGATCACTAATGCTAAAAGCAGTATCGAAGAACAGATGGCGACGCTTCAAGCGACGCTCAGCGCGGCCGATCAGCAGACATTGAATCAGATTTCCACGTTGGAAACGGCCATGAACACGGCTGATGCGGAACTCAAGGCGGATTATCAGAACCAAATCTCAGCGCTGGAGGATGACCTGTCAACCGAAGCGACCTCCATTCGAACGGAGATGTCAAATCTTCAGTCCACTTATGAAACTGCTTTGACCAATGCAAAGTCCAGCATGGAAGAACAAATGGCGACTCTTGAGGCCCAATTAAGTGCGGCAGATCAGCAGACGCTAAACCAGATTTCTGTGCTTGAAACGGCCATGAACGCCGCTGATGCCGAACTCAAAGCGGATTATCAGAACCAGATTGCGGCTTTGGAAAATGATCTTTCAACCGAAGCCACATCCATTCGTACGGAAATCAGCACTTTAGAGTCAAACTATGAGACTGCGATCACCAATGCGAAATCCAGTCTCGAAGAGCAGATGGCGACATTACAGGCCACGCTTAGCGCGGCTGATCAACAGACATTGAACCAAATCTCCACGCTTGAAACAGCCATGAATACCGCTGATGCCGAACTCAAAGCGGATTATGAAAATCAAATCTCCGCGCTGGAAGACGACCTGTCAACCGAGGCTGCATCCATTAGGACTGAAATGAGTAATCTTCAATCCACTTATGAAACAGCTTTGGCGAATGCCAAGAGTAGTCTTGAAGAACAAATGGCAACCTTGCAGGCAACACTCAGTGCGGCCGATCAACAGGCTTTGAATGAGATTTCAGCCCTCGAAACCGCCATGAACACCGCTGACGCGGAGCTCAAAACGGATTATGAAAATAAGATTGCGGCATTGGAGAACGAGCTATCAACTGAGGCCGCATCTATTCGGACTGAAATAAGCACTTTAGAGTCCAACTACGAGACCGCGATTGCTAATGTCAAAAGCAGTCTCGAAGAACAGATGGCTACTTTGCAGGCCACGCTCAGCGCGGCGGATCAGCAGGCATTGAATGAGATTTCGGCCTTGGAAACTGCGATGACCAATGCCCTTGCATCCCAGCAGCAGGACTATGAAAACCAGATCAATGCCCTGAGTCAGACCTTGTCCAGTGAAGCCGCCGCGTTACGCCAGGAAATGGAATCGCTGAAAACCGCTTACGAAACTGAGATCAGTTATCTGAAGGAAAATCTTGAGTTGCAAATTACCAATTTGCAGGAAACGACCAAGGCGACCACCGATAATTTGCAGGAACAGATTGATGCCCTGACTGAAGAGTATGACGCTCAAATTACGGAACTCAAAGCGCAGTATGACGCCGAGATTGACGCGCTGGAGGAAAAATCCGATGCCGCCGACGCGGAATTGCAGTCGGCCATGGAGACCTATGTTGCCGCGTTGCAGGAACAGATGGCAACGGCCGACGAGGAAAACCGGGCAATTTTACAGGCTCAGTTGGATAATCTTTCCGGGGCCTTCAATGAACGTTTGGAGGTGATTTTGGCCGAATACGACAGCCGGATTGAAACGGTCAAGGCGCAGATTGCGGACCTTGAAAGCGATACCAAGACTGAACTTACCACGCAACGCGCTTTGCTGCTCCAGGAATGCGCCAATGAGATTGCCAATCTGAACAGCAGTTACGCCGAAAAGATTGCGGCGGTCGAACAACAGGCAGCAACCGACACGGATAATGCCGATCTCTACAATGCGCAGATCGAAAAACTGGAAACCGAACTGGCGTCCAAGATTTCCGAAGTGAATCTGACTTACCAGAAAGCGATTCTGGAAATCGACAGTCAACTGCGTCAGCTTTCGACCAAAACCGCTGCGGAACTACTCGCGGAACTGACCGAACTGCAGACGCAGCGTGATATTGTCGAAGCCGCAATCAACAGCACGGATTACGCCGACAAGCTTTCCGCCCTGACTGCCGGGCAAGAACTCAGTGAATCCGAGGATATTGAGTCGCTTGAAGTGAAAATTGCCGAGTTGCAGGCCCAGCTTGACGCGCTTGAAGCCATCGGGGATTTGACGATCGAGGACATCATCAATCAAATCCAGGCCGGGGACGCGGCCAATGCCGAAGCGCTGGCCAATATGCAGGTGGTATTGAAACTCTACTGTGATACGCTGAAAGATGCGCTGGGAGATCGCATTTCCATTCTGGAAGCGACGATATCCGCGTTGCAGACCGCCTTGGAGGAGCGAATTCAGACTCTGGAAAACCGTCTGACCTATTCGCTGATGACCGACGAGGAACTGGCAACCCAGGCTGAAGCCAAACAAGCAACCGTGAATTCTCTGGCCAACCAGATTGCCGCGCTGAATCTCACTATCGAAGCCTACGAAGCTGACGGCAAGGATACGTCCGAACTGGCTGAACAGCTTAGTTCCCTGACCGCTGAATATTATGATGCCAGTAATGATTTGACCAATATTCAGTATGTCATAGAGTTGCGATCAAGTTCCGAACTGGCGCTGCATCGGCAGTGGATTATCGAGTTGCAGGAACTGGTCGCTTCGCTCCAAACCACCGTGTCGGAACAGAGTGAAACCATCGCGCAGCAGGCGGAGACGATTGCGGAACTGCAAACCTCGATCGCCAATCTCGAACTGGCGCTGGAGGCAGAGATCGCCGTGTTGAAATCGGATCTGACGGACTATGTCGATGATAACGTCACGGACCTTAGTACGGTCATTGACGAGTTGACGGCCCAGGTGGAAACTTTGCGGGATAATGTCACCACGCTGGCGACCAGTTCTTATTCCAGCCGGAACTCATCATCGACCGGGAACAACAGTTCCAACGATTATTCCGGCACCAACAGCGAAGACCTCAAGGACGACCGTGATCTGCGGACCAGCGACACGACCGCCCTCGACTTCTGACACAAAGGCGATTTCGCCTTCGGCGACCAGCGTTCCGTCGCTGGCCCCCGTCCGGCGAGGCGCCGGTGCCATGTTACTTTGCGGTATTCGGCCGGCTGACGCCAGCTCGAATTCCGCAAAGAGTACGCCAGAAATTGCAAAGCAATTTATGTAAAACAATAAGAAAGAATACTATGAGACTATTAACTTCAGCAATTTTCATATTACTGCTGGCCGGGTTGACCGGCTGCAGTACGGTCGGCAATCTTACCAGTTCGGATTTAGTGGCTCCGGGCCTGGCGGTCGGCGGGGCCACTTTGGGGGCGTTCGCAACCGAGGATGAGGACAGCGGAACGAGGTTGGCGGCAACCGCCGGCGGCGGTCTGGTCGGCTGGTTGGCGGGACTTTTTTTCACCGAAGGCGCAAAGTCCGAGAAAAAAGAGGAATTCCGTTCCGGTTATGAGCTCGGGCAGTCTAACGCGACCAAGAGTTTGTACTGGAATATCCAGAAGCTTCATGAGGCGCAAAATCAGCCTGATTCAAAGGTCGTCTACTATCAGATACCAGCCGATTATCCCGATGACGGCGCGAAACGCACACCCGGTTCCGTCGTCATGCCGGTTGTGCAGAATAATAAATAATAAAGGATTGAAATGATGAACTATGAAAAAGACCAAAACACCCAACCGTCGCCGAATTTCCCGAAAATCACTGCGGATCTTCCGGCTACGGAAAAACAGCGGGCGCTGCTGCGGCTGGCGATCCGGAAAGACTACCTGCAACCGAATACCTTCGCGGGTAACTATGAAAGCTGGGAAAAACTCACGGCGGCGGAAGCGGAAGACATGCTGGCCGCGCTGCCGCCGGAAAAGCTCGACGAGCTCGAAAAAGAATTGAAAGAGAAGCCGAAAAAATATCAGGACCGGGGCCTGGTCCGCAGTATCGGACGGAGTATCGAGGACGGAATTAAACAAATCGGACACGCAATTGACGGAGGAATCTCATGATCAGTACGACTGATAGCGGTAATACCGTCCTGCGGACGGGAGCTCCAGGCTCCGCCGTCGCGGGAAACAAACAAAGACTGACTTCACCTAAAAACAAGCAATTTTTCGTTATGATTCTGATAGCCGGGTTCATTTTGATTCCGGCCAGAAGCTGGGCGACTTATGCGGTGTTTGACGCGACCAATAACATTCTGGCGACCTTGCAGAAGACGATGGATTCGGCTTTCCAGACGATCCAGAAAGCCAATATGGCGACCTTGATCCGGCAGGCGAGAGAGGATTATGCCGAACAGGTCAAAATATTCGAGGAGTGCGTCAAACAGTATGAGGAATGCGTCAAAATCTATGACCAGGCGGTCGAAATGTACGACTGGATCGATACCAATGTCGGCAATGCCCGGAACCTGCGGACCTTTCTTTCCTGCGGTTTTTCCAATACCACGAACTTGCAGCAACTGACCTCGCTGGTCAATACGACCTTGCGGCAGACCGCGACCTCCACCAACAGCGATTATGATTCGACCTTGCTTCAGCAGGCCGACCGGATCAGCGGAGAAAGCGTGTTGCAGGATTCGGCCGAGCGTGGGATCGAGATGCAGAATTACGGCCAGGCCTCCGAAAAGGTCGCCGATAAGTGCGATACGCTCTCGCAGATCATGTTGACCAAACTGCGTACCAAGGACCAGGTACTGGAAGCGAAAGTAAACTCAGGTTCGGCGGATTTGATGCAAATTGCCCATGCCAACGAGCAGACGACGGTTTTCATCGCGGAGGAACTCAGCCGGATGAACAGCAATGTTTCCGCGATCAACCGCACCGCCGCCAAGGAGCTGGAGATCAAGGGCCAGAACGAAATGAACAAGGCGCAGGAAGCCGCGACTTTCGACAAACTGGAGGATGAGGCCATCACGCGCGGCAATGGCTATTCCAGCCAGAAAAATTCGTGGAAGCGGATCGACAGTGTCTTTGAAAATTGCCGGGGGTTCTGATGCTTATTGCAACAACAGTAAACACCAGCGTCCGGCTTGGCAGCAGTGTAGTCAGTTTGACCTCCTCCAGCAGCGTACAGCAGTTGATTACAACGGCGATGTCTAGTATCCATTACTTCGCGCTGACCGTGTCGCTTTGTCTGTTTCTGCTGGCGATTGTGCGGAACTATACTCAGTTCGGTGAGCATGTCGGCGTGAAATTTATCGCTTCGCTGTTAGTGGTGCTGGTGGTGATTTTCTCATTCCCGAAAATCTGCGACAGCATTCAGGAGGCCACCGCCGATTACTCGACCGGCACTTCCACGACCATGGAAAATATGTTCTGCTGGCTGGTCGAACAGAAGCCGAACGCCGGAACTTCCACTACCGACATGAGCATTGCCCAGAAAATTGCGCATTTTCCGGAATCAATGCTGCATTCCATTCAGGCGGCGATGTGCAATATTTTTTATGTCAACGGCATTTATCTCGGCAAAAGCATCCGGGACATCGTTTACTTCATTTTCCGGTGTCTGTACAACGGTGCGCTCTGTTTAACCCCGATTTTTTTCGCGGCTCTGCTGATCCCCGAAACCAAACATATCGGCGTCAACTTTATCGTGACCTGTATCGGGCTTACGCTGATGCCGCTGTGTTTTCTGTTCGGGGATCTTTGCAACATCTGGTTGGCGGAACACATGTGGTCGAGCCTGGGACTGGGGGCAAACGGTACTTTCTGGACTTTAGCCCGGAGCGGTCAGGCGATGGCTAGTCCAATCGGAACCGTATTGGGCTATATCGCTTTCGGCATCATCTATGCCCTGATCGCGGCCCTCGTCTATATCGTGCTGCCGTTTTTGTACATGAAACTCTTCCGCACCGGCAGTCCCGGTTCCCCGGTAGGCTTGATGGCATCGGCGATCGGCAAGGTTCTCAATGCCGCGGTTGTCGGCGGGACGCTGGCGGCCAGCGGAGGCACCGCCGCCCCGGTTGTGGCCGGAAGCGCAACTACGTCATCCGGCAGTGGAGCAGCCCAGGCGGCGAAGACCGCCGCCAAAGTTACTCAATCAGGAACAGACTCCAGTCAAACTGCCGCCTCAGAAATCGACAAATCCATGGAAGGAAACCAATGAAAATATCAATATTTTCTGCTTCCGTAGCGCGAAGCGCGGAGTTTGAAGCTTAACATCGCACCGGGACGTTCCCGGCGCTATCCGTCGTACGGATTTTATGGATTTGGATACAGGGTTTCACTAACACCCCAATCAACCCCGAAGCCCTGTGTCCGGGTCCTTTTTAAAAGAGAAAAAAACTATGAATAAACAATACAAACCACAACAGACTGTGGCGCGGGAACAAAGCCGGGTAGTCGGTTGGAGTCTGATGCATGTAGTCACGGCGATCTGCCTGGCGGCGGGCATCTACTATTGCCGCGCCTACATGCAACTGCCGGACCGGGTGCTCATCATGGATGAGGGTAAAAACCTCTACTACGGTTCCAGCGGTAAGGTGCTCTGTCGAGCCACCGCCGAAGATATTGCGTCACGGGCGACGGTCGCCTTTCTCGAACGTAGTTTCGAGCAGGATCACCGGGCCGCCTGCGAAGCGTTGTTCGGCCGTTCCGCGCAAAAATCCCTGCGTTCAATCGTATCGCTGACCCGGGACGAATTCAACGAGCAGAAAATCCGTCAGGTCCCGGTGATCGACAAGATCGAACTGCTGCCGGCAACTGAACCAGACCAATGTCTGGCGTTCGTCAGCGGCATCCTGCACCGGACGGGGATTTACCTGAATCTGCCCTATTACCAGAAGCTGGAATTCACGCTCGGATTACGCTTGATGCGCTCGCCGGATATCAAGACTTATCCGCTGCGGGTATTACGCATGAGATATGAAGAAAGATCAATTTTCGACAACAAAAAAGGAATGGAGTTGTGAAGAAATAAATAGAACTTTATCCTGAGGGTATCGGGGAGAAATTCCGGCTTTGCCGATGAGGCGCATAGCCCTGGCTATGTAACGAACCGGCGGAGCCGAAAGTTCCCCCTGAGACGCCAGTAAAAAGTTCAAGTTATTTTTGAATGACTCCAAAGGAAAAAATGAGTTACAAAAGCCTTTATGAAGTATTGAAAAAGAGCTTTGTCCTGTACGTTCCGCTGTCGTTCCTGACGCCATTGCTGATGTATCAGTGGCGCGACAACAACCGGCTGATCGTGATGGACAAGGCCCACAGTTACCACATTACCGAGTATACGTCGGAGGAAAATCTGCGGCGGCTCTACGAGTACCAGGTCAAACAGGCGGTGTTTGCGTTCCTGATGCGAAATCCGCTCGGGTTCGACAATAAGGAACTGCTTGACGCGATGTTTGTCGGCGAAGCCCGGCAGCAGGTTATGAAACAGGAGCTTGCGGAGTCGTTCCAGTTCAAGCAATACAAAATGCATCAGAAGGTGGAAATCCTGAATATCAGGATTCTCCGCGCCGACCGCCGCCGTTCGTTCGCCCGGGTGGACGGTCAGCTTATCCGCTACTACGTGAGCAAGAACCAGCAGCAAAAGACCTTCACCGCTCAGTTTGAAATGAACGTCGAACTCCAGGTGAACTTTGATACCGCCACCAGCAGTCGCTACCCGTTCGTCATCACCAAAATGAAATACTCTCAACTCGAACATAAGGAAAAAGATAAATGAGCTTCTTTGATAAAAAAATATGGCGGATTCTTTCGCTCCTGGCCGGGGCGTTCTGGACGCTGACAACCATTGCTGAAGAACCCCCTCAGGAAGAAATTATGCAACAGAACCAGTACGTCGAATACCGTCTGGAACAGGGCGAAATCTATAAGATTTACGTCAAAATGACGGATGGTGTCACAACCGTCCAGTTCCCATCGGCCATTACCGAAATCGCGGGGAAAAACATCTCAGCCGACGGCAAAGGCTGCGATTTCCAGATCGCGGTCAAGCCGGGTTCGTATTATTTTAACGTTACCGCAATGGCACCGGGCGCGACCGGCACGCTGACGGTGACCTTTAATCGCCAGCTTTATATTCTGTATCTAATTCAGTCGGAACAAAAAGCTTTTGCTTCGGTAGTATTCAGTAAAAATTCCGGGCGGCGTAATTTCAGCGACAACATCGTGACCAACACCCCGAAAGTCACCCCGGCGCGGTTGGTGTCACTGATCGATATCGCGAAAAAATATGAAGTTCTCAAAAAGACTTATCCGGAAACGCTCAGCGGCGTGGAACAGGTTAAATTCAAGAATCGTTATCGCTGCGGTAAATACGATATTTATCTTGATGAAGCGGTTCGGTTCGAGGAAGAGGATACGGTTATTTTTAAGCTGCGGTTGGACAATTTGACTTCTGAAGAACTCAAGTACGACAAGCATTCATTTTCCGCCCATGCCGGAAATAGCGTCTACTACATGAGCGTGTCGGACGCCTCCGGGATCATGCCGCCGAAGTCCCAAACCTACGCCTGGTTCGGGATTACTTCGACCTCGCATGGCGGTCGCAACAACCTGACCGCCGACAACGACTGGCTGATTGCTTTGACTACCCAGGAAATGCATCTTGCCAACCTGCAATCCCTGCCGACAAAGAAGAAAGAAGTGAAAAAGAAAGTTTCTCCACAACCTACTCTGACCAAACCGCAAGCTGAAGCGATTGCTTCGATCAAAGCCATGTGTTTGCAAACCCGGAAACATGTCGATGAACTCCGCAAGCGGACGGAAGCGCAGCTTCGCAAGAGCGACGATAATCAGGAGAAGAGACCATGACCGGAACTGAACTTGTCAATATTATCAAATCGCCGACCTCCAAAGTGCTGATATTCGGCACGCTGCTGATCGGCGGGGCATTGATCCTGATCCCAATGCTGAACCGGGACGACAATCCCGATTCGGTAAAACAGGAAACCGAACTCAAGCAGGAGGAAAAAGCGCCGCTGGAAATCGGCACCGGCATCCCGCGCTTCAAACTCGATAAGCGTTCCGACAAAGTGGAACAACTGGTATCCGGCATGGATGACGCGCCGCCGCCGGTCATCAATGAAAACAAAGCTCCGGTTGCGGCCAAACGTCCCGACCGACCTGATCGTCCCGATGCCTTGGAACTTGCCAAACGCAACCTGGATAGACGTGGGGAACGCCAGGTAAGAACCCGTGAATTGTCCGCACCGACCAGCAGAAACGGCCGCAACAATCGGAATGAACGCAGTTCGCGGAACCGGGACCGAGGTAACGCGCAATCCGGCATCTTTATTATGAGCGCAACTTCCGGCAATTCAGCCGCCGCTTCGCAGGAAAAAGTATTCCTGTCGGAACGCTACGCACCTTTTGGCCGGATGTTGGACTGTAAACTGGTCAATACGCTGGAAAGCAATACCGACGGCACGCCGCTGATCGCGCTGGTCATTGAGGATTTATGGTGGACCAACGCCAACGGCGAACGCAAACTGATCATTCCGGCCGGAACCGAAGTCCACGGAAAAATGGGTTCATGCGTACGCAACCGGATGATGTGCGAAGGGAATTTTGTGTTGATCTGGCAGATCACCTCGGATCAGGTCGGAATGGAACTTCAGTTGCAGGGGCGTATTCTCGAAAAATCCAATCAGGCCGGGAATAAAGGCATGGCCACGATCACCGATATGGCGGCGGGAATTCCTGGCCGAGTGATGAAAAACGACAGCCTGAACGAGATGCTGCAATACACGATGGCCTTCGCCCAGGGACTGGCCTCCGGTTTTCAGACGACCACTACCTATGACAACGGCAGCACGATCATCTCGGAAAGTGACGGTTCGACGAAGAATGCCCTGGCGTCCGGGATCGAATCATTGTCCGATGTGGCGCTGGAAAATATTACCGACAAAATATCCAAAGAATCCTACTACATCCGGGTGGCGGCCGGGACCGAATTTTATCTCTACATCGAGCAGGTTACGGATATTTCCAAAGCCGCGATCGCGGATACAACCCTCAATAATCTGGAACAGTTAAAGCTCTCTCAAAATAAAAAAGCCAGCACTGCCGATGATACGGTCGCTAAAGCTTCCAAGCTTCACGACGCGCTCGGAAGCGCTTTACCCAAATCACTAAAACGCGAACTGAAAGGAATCAATTAAAATGAAAAAACTCAACTATTTTCTGGCGGCGACGGTCATAACGGCAACATGTCTGACCGGTTGTAGATCAAAATCTCCTAACTCAAAGCCCAAACCAAAAGAGTACGCGCAGGTTCCATTGTATATGGCAGGACAGCAGATACCCGGCGACTCCCAGGAAAAGTATCTGAGCAATGCCGAGGTTAAAATGTACTCGGTCGGACGTCTGGTCGATCCCGGCAGCGGCACCATGCGGGAGGCCGGAACCGTCTACCGCATTGAGGCCGCCCCGCAGTGGAACCTGATTCCGCAGTATGACGCCAACCCGGAAAGTTTCGCCAGGAAACAGCTTCAGGATCAATATGCCGACAGCATGACCGGGCAGATGAACCATGCGTTGACCGAAACCCGCGAAGTCAGGCACAGTCTGGACGTGGTCCGGCAGGAGGTTGCAAATACCGGCAGGAGCATTGAGCAACTCTCCGGGGAAAATGCTCAGCTCAAAAAGGAACTGCAAAAGCAAAACGACAATATCACCAATTTGCTTGACAGCATGAAGAAAATGCGGAAATACATCGAGCTGCTCGAACTGCGTATTTCCGACCGCAACACCAGAAATTTCGGAGGCCGCAAATGAAACGTTTATTTTTTGCTTTTCTGACGCTTGGAATGCTCGCCAGCGCCGCGTGCCACATCTGGGAATACCGGAAAATCCGGGAGTTTTCCCGGACCTTTCAGGCCCAATCAGAAATCGAACTCAAGCGAACCGCGTTGATGGTGATCTATCAGCAAATCCTGCGTAATACGGTCCGGGAAATCGATGAATTGAAACATGAAAAAGCAGAACGTGACAGACAAAATTTTTCAGAATTATTCAAAGACGAAATGGAGGTACAACCATGAAACCAATGCTCATTTTTATCGCCGGAACCAAAGGCGGAGTCGGCAAATCCTTTACCTCAATCATGCTGGCCGGGGCCGCCATGGATCTGGGCTTGTCCCTGACCGTTTACGATACCGATAATGAGAACCGGACGCTGGGCGTACTGATGCCGGAGCAGAGCACTTTTCTCGACGAAACCCGGGAACAATACCCGCTTGACGGGGTTATAAACGGTTGCTTTTCGGATACCCTTTCGGATGTGACCATTGTCGATATGAAGGCCGGGACCAGCCGTTCGACCCAGGGATGGTTTTTATCCGTGCCCTGGGAGGACCTGCAAAATGCCGATATTGATGTTTATGTGGTGGGCTGCGTTACTTCCGATCCAGACTCCGTCCGGACTTTTGTTCCATGGCTGACTTATTTCCGGGATATTAATTTAACGGTTAACTTTCTGATTGTTAAAAATCTGATGGATGGGGACAACTTATTCACCTACTACTCTCTGCTTGAACCGGCGATGGAAAAATTTAAGGTTAATTACAAAATATTCGTCTTTCCCGCAATCGAACAGGAATACATTAACACGCTCAACACAAATAATCTCACCATAAGAAAGCACCTGAACGGCAAGCCAGAGGTCCTTACAACCGTCATGCAGAAATCCCGGTTGCGAAGACATTATTTTGCACTCACCGATCAATTGGTTGAATTTTTTGTGGAAAAACTGTGTCTGGAGGAAATGAACGATGAACGTAACACGGTGCTCCAGAATGCCTGGAAACGGATGAGCCGTCGAACTGAGTTGGGAACATGAAAACGCAATCCTCGTCAAATCTGGTAATCAAGGATTTCGTGAAATATTTTCCCGAGGCGAAACGGCGCGATTACGAGTTGCTGTTACTGCGCTGTAATTTCAGCGATTCGAGTGATCCGCTTTTCCCGATCATCCTTTTTCTGCTGTTTTTGCAGGATTCGCTGGTTGACCGGAGCGATGCCTTGACTGACGAAGTCGGCAAGCTGCGCATGGCGCTTTCTACCGGAAAACCGCTGCCGGTTTCACCGCAAGCACACTCCCGGTCATGGTGGAAAATTGCGGCAATTGCGCTCCTGGTCATTCAGGTTATGCTGGGGGCGTTCGGGCTTTACCAGATTAGTTCAATCGCTCCCAACATTCGGGAGCATACGGCAACGTCAACGGCCGCTTCCAGCGCCCGGGAGATTCAGCAGATCAATCACTATTGGGACCAAAAACTTGAACATATAAAGGAAAATGAATGGGCTATGAATTTGTCGGAATTAAGCTCCGGGGAAATGATCGGGATAGTTGTTACCGCCGCCGTGATCTTCGTGATGCTGTTGCTGCTGCAAATCATTTTAACGTCGGTTGCGATGAAAAAACTTTGTAAGAACGATGACGATCTCAAGGAACTTGAAGAGTACCTCAAGCGCAGTCTCTGGAAGTCCGCAAGTTACGATGAAACCCACCATTATCTTGATTCGGATATCGAACCGCTCCCGCCGAAAATCGAGGATGATGCCGTTCCGGATATCCCGGTGGCCGACGTCAGTGGCTGGGGCGAAACTGATGCCCTGGAAGACGCTGAAGACGAACCTACCCAAATTGAAGGAGATGAAACATCATGAACTGTATGAACGAAGAGCAGGTCAGATTGCTCCATAAACTGCAAATGGCGGAAATCCCCGCCTTTGCTTCGGTTAATCCGCTGAATATGGGCGAAGACGAGGCAAGCGATTTTTTCCGGATGAATCTGCCGCCGCTGGAATGGATCAACGCGGTCGGGGAAAATAAAAACCATGAATTTGTGGAGGCGCATTTTATTGGCGTATCGGAAAACAACTGCCGAACGCAGATGCAAAAATGGCTGGAACGAGAGGACTTGACCTTGTTCCAGCAGCCCAATCCGCAGTTCGGGACCGGGGAAATGTGGCTCGAATATTTTTCGCAGCCGATGAGTTCCGTTAATCTCAAAGCCCTGGAAGACCTGTTCAAAAAATGGGAGATCTCCGTTCCGCAAATTCCGGTACCCAAAGAACAGCAGAAGATCGATCACTACAAACCAAAAGTAGCGGAACAGGCCATCTATCAGCGGTTGTCTCCTGCTGAATTGCAGCAGGAGCTGGAAAACCTGAAATCCGGTCAGGGACTCAGCCCGGACGTCTCGCTGGGCTTTGCTCCCGGCGATTTGATGACCTTTGAGGATGATACGACTTTTCACACCTTTTTGTCGCCGCTGGACCCGCCTGCTTCGGCGGAACTGAAATCATTGTCGGAAGGAAAACCGGTGGAAAACCTGACCGGACAACAGTTGGTCAATACCGTTAACTCCGATGTCTCGGTCAAGCCTTATTTTGCCCGGCTGTCAGCAACTGAAATCCGGCAGGAGATCGAGCATTTTCAAGAGACCGGAACCTTCCGCGGCGGCATTTCCATCGGCCATGACAACGGCATCAAAAGCAAGTCGGATAAAGCGGTCGATTCTTTCGTGACCGAACTTTCCGATCAGGAACTGGATCAACTCGAATCCGGGATATTCCAGCATCCGGAAAAACTGCGGGGCCAGAAATTGCTCGGTTACACCAATTCGCAGGACATCGAGGTCTTCCGCCGTCTGACGCCCGAGGAACTGGCCGCCGAGCTCGAACTTTACGCCAAAGATAATAAGTTTTCATCCCCGGAAATCAGTCTCGGCCATCTTGCGGTCAAGGAGACCTATAAGAAGGAGTTTTACCGCCCTTTACAGCCACTCTCCGAGACGGATTTGACAGATTTGGCAGCCGGAAAACCGATCTCTAATCAGGATATTCTTTACGCCCAGAAACTGGTCTGCCGCACTCCGGAAATCCCCCCGGCTCCGGTCTATGAAACTAAATTCTCCGCGTTGGAACTGGCCTTCGAATACTGCGGCGAGGATCGGATCGAACTTTATCTTCAACACCGGAAGATACTGGAAGAAAAAACGATCAACAAAGTCACCCCGGAACAGCGGGCCATGATCAAAGCGCTGCAAGCGACTGGCAAAGGACCCAAAATCGACCGTGACGCCTATCTGTCCCTTAAAAACAAGGATGCCGCCGCTTACATTCAGGAAAATGAAAACAATCCCGAAAACACCTTTGAGGCTACAGTCTATCCGGGACATACTAAATTAACGAAGGATGCGGCGTTCCCGGAATTCAAGAAAGCCAATTTATTTTCCCAGGAACAGGCCGATTATCTGCAACGTTCGATTATTCGCGACCTGGCGGCGGAAGGCCATATCGCCACCCCGGAAACCTTGCCGGAACTGCTGGATAAACTCGAACTGATTACCTCATCCCAGGCCAAAGACCTGATCGAACCGTACTTTGAAACCCCGGCCGGTTCCGGGTTGATGGCCCAATGCAAGGCTTACATCGATTCCGGAAAGATCCACAATCCCGGCAATATCGCGACCATCGCCGATGTCTATAAGCTCTATCAAACCCATCGCGGGTTGGATTTTGATATGAAAGCTGCCATGCGCGACCTGGTCGATGGCGGCTATATCCGGACCGACGACGGTCTGGCAAAAGTCAAGTTCACCACCGCCGCGCAGGATGCCGAACTGATCGGCAAATACGGCGACGTTCCCGCCGGCAGCAATCTCCGCGCCCGGATTTTTGACCTGATCAACGACGCCAAAATAGGCAATCTGGATGATGACCAGTTCAAACAGCTAAAAGTCCGGGAAGCCATGCAGATTATCGCTCAAAATGCGGAACTCGAACGTTTTAAAAATCAATCACGGGCCACCAAAGGACAAAAAGAACTGCTGCAAAAAATGGAGGCGCGCGGCTCGATCAATCTTCGGAAAATCAATCTGGAACGGCTCACGTTCAAAGCCGCTGATCAGTTGATCAAGCAGAATCTGCGCAATGCTCCATCGCGCACTTCCAATGCTCCCGCAACCGCCAAACAACGGGCATTTATCAAAGCGCTGGTTGCGAATCAGCTCGTTTCCTCGATGCCGTATGCCGAATGGAAGGATTTAACTTTACAAAAAGCGTCGCAACTGATCGCCTCCGTGCCGGAAGAACAGCGCAGAAGCCTCGCGTCGCAAAGCCATGAAAATCCCCGGACGCCCGCTCCGCAGCCTGCCGCGCCGGAACGTTGATGGAGCACGATATGAAGCCAACTCCCATGCAAAAATATGCGCTCCGCTTATTGCTGGCGGCGAACAAAATAGAGGTTTCGGACGATGTGGCCTGGCAACGGCTCAAGTCGGAATCAGCCGCGTCCACACTCTCGCGTTTCGGCGGCGTTTACCGGGCCATCCAGGAGACGGTACTACCGAAAAAACGCTTACCAGCCCGTTCGGTTCAGGAGACAGGAAATCCTGTTTCATCCCCGTTTATTGAACTTAATTCCCAACCATCAAACAAGGAGCAATCATGCCCGAGCGGAAGAACATTTTAGATCAGGTCATTCTTAATATCGAAGGCAATTCCTGGACCGTGCGCGATGCCTGTACCGGCGTGATCGTTTTCGGCATGACCGGTTCCGGTAAGAGTTCCGGGCCGCTTCATAAAATCGCCCATCGCCTGCTTAAGCTGGGTTACGGCGGCGTGGTATTCTGCGCCAAGCCCGATGAGTGCGATACCTGGAAGGAGTACGCGCTCCGAGCTGACCGTCGTGATGATCTGCTCTTTCTGAGCGATCTCACATTTAACTATCTGGAACACGAATCCCGACGCGGCGGCATCGGTGGCGGGCAGATTGAAAATATGGTAAATCTCTACATGGAAATCGTCAATATGGGGAAGGATAAACGCGGCGCGAGCGGCACCAACGACGAATACTGGCAGGCGGCTGTCAAACAGCTTTTGCGCAATACCATCACGATTCTCCAGATGGGCAATGAAGTTATTTCGATTGAAAATATCTACAAGGTCATCATCACCGCGCCGTCAGGAAACCGCAATCATCAGGAGGGGAACTATTGTGCCGACGTCATGAACGTATGCATCCCGAACGCGTTATGGCATACCCCGGAATATCAGTTGGCCCGGACCTTTTTTTACGAGGAGTTTGCGCATCTGGACGACCGGACCCGGTCCAACACCATTTCCAGTTTCAGCGTCAGCGCCGACGCGATGCAGCGCGGGGAGCTGGCGAGATGTTTTTCCGCCAAAGAATCCACCTTGCATCTCGAAGATATTTACCGTGAAGGTAAAATCCTGATCGTCGATTACGATCAAAAGTCCTGGGGACGACTTGGCCAGTATGCTGCCGGGATCATCAAATACTGTTTTGAAATGATGATCGAACGTCGTGAAGACATTTTACAGCCCTACGCCGTGCCCTGTTTTCTATGGGCCGACGAATGTCAGTTTTTCGCGCTTGATTACGATCAGAAATTCCAGACCACCGCCCGCTCTTCTCGCACCATGACCGTTTATGCCACCCAGAATCTCGGTAATCTTTACGACGGTTACGGCAAGGAAAAAGCCGCCTCATTGCTCGGGAATCTTGGCACGAAGATCTTCTGTCAGAACGGCGAATACGAAACCAATGAATGGGCCGCGAAATCCATCGGTCAGGAGATCGTCCTGCGTCGGAACCAGTCTTTTGGCGACTCTAAATCCAGTTCGATGAAAGGCGATAACAATAAATCCTTATCGCATTCCGAGGGTTTTTCGGAACAGAAAGATTATCGTGTCGATCCCGCCGATTTTTCTATCCTGCACACTGGCGGCCCCCGCGGACAGTGCAAGGTTGGATTCATTTTCTGGCAGTCGGGACGTATCCTCAATAACGGCACGGTTTTCATCCGTTCGACCATTGAACAGGAATGCAAACTCGTCTGCGGCGCAAAACAAATTCGACATTGCCCGAAAACCCCAATCATCGCCGGAAATAAAGGCGAATACATCGGAGAACATCGTATCATGATCCCTTCCGACTACGGCTATCTGGCCGCGTTTCTACTCTCAATGGGTTTTCCCGTGGCTGGAATCATTCTTGTCCATACCAATTACGACATCATGCTGGGCTATTTCAATGATATTTTTTACTGCTGCGCCAGCACGCTATGTTTTTATATGTTGAGCGTAAGTTTTGATCTGCTCTGCGACTGTCTGCAACGTGTTCCGGCCATCCTTATTCCCCGTCTTACCGGCAAACCACGCAACCTGAAAAAATATCAGAAATCCATCATCTGGCAGGATGTGGTGCTGGGGTATTACGCCATCAGCGTCGGTATGACATTATGGCTGCAATATCATCTTTACGACCTGAAAAATGCTGCGTTCGTGCTGGAATGCTGGTTCGGGTTGTGTCTGTTCTACCGCTTCCTGCGCTCTTCCGGCAAACAGGAAGTCAAATCCACCAAATGAGGCAAATTATGTTCAATACAACTAAAGAAGCAATCACCTTTCTCGATGGGCTCGGGCCTTACCTCAAGACCCGGATCATCGGTCAGGATCATGTCATCGAAGCCATTGCCGAAAAACTCCGTTACTGGTATCTTGGCATCAGCAATCCCACCCGGCCGACCGTATTTTTCTTCCTCGGCCCCACCGGGACCGGCAAGACTGAAATCATTCGGGAAACCATTCATTATCTCTATGGCGATGAAAGCAAGCTGCTGCGGCTGGATATGTCCGAATTCGGCGAAACCGCCGGTTCCGATGTCGGCAAGAAATTGGTCGGCTACTCTGAACAGGAGCCCGGACGGCTCCACGACTTCCTGGAACGCCACGGCGAAGGTGCCATCTTGTACGACGAATTTGAAAAAGCCCATAAGGATATGGCCAAATACATGCTCCAGCAGATCGATGCCGGACGTGTCACGTTGTGGAATAATAAAACCTATGATATTTCGCGTTTCCTGCTCTTTTACACCAGCAATGTCGGCGCGGAAATTTTCCAGGGAAACAATCATCTGTCCATCGAACGCAAATGCGAAGCCGCCTGTCAACGTCTGGTCATGATCTTCGATTCCCCGGAATTCGTCGCCCGTTTCGGCAAATTCAATTACGGCATTTTCGCCTTTAATGCCCTTAAACCCGAACACCTACGACTGATCACCCGTAAATTCATCGACGATAAACTGAAATATTTTCAGACCATCCGGGAATCCAGATCGGAATCTCACGGCTTTTTTGTCCCCGAAAACATGATCGTCCTGGGCTATTCCCCGGAAGTCGTTGACTTTGCCTTATTGCAAACAAATACTACTCGGAACGGCGCCCGTGAAATCCGCGACATCGTTGAACGCATGCTCAACCAGGCCTATACCCACGCCATCACCAACACCCCCGAAGGCGCCTCCATGACCGGCTACCTGCACCTAGCCCAGAATGAAGACAAAGTAGTTCTCCGCCCCGATGTCCCTGAAAATAATAAATACCATATTTTGCCATAATACGGAAAATTGAAAATGCCAAAATCCAATATCAGACTGAAAACTGTAAAACTGCTTGCCAGGTTAATGAGGCCGCTTGTCGAGGAAGGCGTAATTTTTGTCTCGGAAGAACAGGAGATTCACGCCAATCTCAAGCACCTGGCAAGCAAGGGAGAGCTGATGCCTGCTATTGTTCCAAAGCTGATAGATCAGCGGGAAGCAGCCGAAATGCTAGGACTGGGATACAGCAATTTTAAAAAACTGGAAAAAGAGAACGCATTCCCTTTTTCCCGTCGTATGGTTGGCTCGGCTGTCCGTTATCGCAATGTTGATATAATTGAATATATTATGGCAGAGGATTCAGGAACGTAATGCCTTTTCAATTTCTTGAATAACTTCGCTTTTATCGTCCGTTCCGTCAATTATTTTCAATGCTTTTTCAATTCTATCCCGGTCTGATGCTACTGAATAATTCCCGGCAATTGCCATAATCGCCTTCTCCTGGGCTTCTTCACCAATATGAGTATAATGCTTATCGACAATTTCCGAATTTGTTCCCAGAATAGACAGGACGACCGCCTTGGGAACCCCGGCCTCCGCGCAATGAGAAGCAAAACTATGTCGCAATGAGTGAAAGCCGTAAACCGTTACTTTCTTTGCCCTTCCAGGAACCTTTACCGATGGCTCCAGCCCGATCCACTTAATAACCCGCAATACGTCAATATTAACCAGATTGTTGCCGGTATTTTTACCGTTATTATCAAGCTTATTATACCGCTTTGCAACATTCGGACTAACATATTGATCAACTTTCCAGTCTTTCGCCTCAAGCAAAACTTCCAGTAACTTTGGCGCGATAGGAATGGTGACTTCTTTCCCGGTCTTGAATTGCTTAACCCATATCCGCTTCCGGTTCAAATCAACCTTATCCCAGCGCAACAAAACACAGTCTTTAAGCCTCTGTCCAGTGAACATACCAAGATGATAAACAACCCGGATTTCAGGCTTGTTCATCACCTTGTGCTGCTTATCTTCCAATACCTGCAACAACGCGTCTTCCTGGTCACGGGTGAAAGAGAGCCGCCTGACTATATTTTCCTGTTCTTCACGTTCCTTGCGGAAAAGAGATTTTGCTCTGAATGGATTATCTTCCGAACGGTAATCTGTAAGAACTTCAAAAACTTTCTTTATGCGTCTGATCTTACGATTATGAGTATCAACAGCTAAATCATTTACCCGTAGTTTTTGAGCGAAGTTGTCTGCGACTTCCGGGGTAATATCGTTTATTTCCAATGTTGAACCGGCAAACTCAATAAACTCTTTCCAAGTAGCCTTATATGCGCCTTGTTCGCTTACCGTGGCCGGAGTAGCGCGTTCCGGATGTGTTGAGTATACTTCCCAGGCATCGGCCAGCAATAACGACTTCTTGTGTTTAACCAATCCCCTGGCGTGTTGTACGTGCGCGGAAATCATTTCAGTAGTCGTCGACTTCACAACCGGAACCAGTTCGTGAGCCTTTTTGACCGCAACTTTCTGATTCTTGGTTTTCAAGCTGACCGCTTTGCGTTGACCGTTGATTTGATACCTGAAGTAGTAGGTGCCTTTTTCGGTTTTCTGATAAACGGTGCCGATTTCAAGTTTTACAACTTTTCCTGCCATAATGAGCCTCCTAATCGTAAATATCCGATATAGCTAATATAGACCCGATTGAGAGCTTTGAAAGTCGTAAATGGTACCAAACGGCACCTTTTTGAAGCTTTTTGAGCATAAAAATGGCGGAGAGGGGGGGATTCGAACCCCCGGAACAGTTTCCCGTTCGCAGGTTTAGCAAACCTGTACTTTCGGCCACTCAGTCACCTCTCCGCATTGCAAAAAATGTGCGGACTGTAAAATAGCTCATTTCCTCAAATCATCAAACCGTTTTTCAAAAAAAATTGCAATTTTTTTGTATTCAGCAATTTTATTTGACAGGACCGACAGGAGTCGGCAATGCCGAATTGCCGCGAATTACACCCTGCGTTCAACGCTTTTGAAAAACTCTGGATCGTTTTTCAAAACCATCACACCCTGCAAACCGAACTACCTAACACGCAATAAATTGCGTAACCTGCTTTCGCCGCAAGCGGCGACCAACGCTCCTGCGTTGAATCCAGTCCGGCAACGTGCCGGGGCGTAATAATTTAAAAATTTTCTTTTTTACTTTTGGCAGTCGCGACTTTTTTGAGAGTTAGAACCTTCTGACATCCAAAAGGAATTTGACAATTTCATCCGGCGTCAACTCAAGCTTGGCGGCATTCGCTTTGATGGCTTCACCCGGCATGCCGTTGACGGCACAGGTTTCCGGTGACTGGGCAATGGTGCAGGCCCGGGCCCTGGAAAGCCGTTTCAGCGCGTCAACACCGTCACGCCCCATCCCGGTCATAAGCATAGCAACCGCGGCGCTGCCGTAGAACTGATTGACCGAATCAAAAAACTCATTGATCGACGGCGCCGGCTTGGTGTTGTCCAGCGGCGCGGTAATGACAAATTGCAGGCGGTTTCTCAGTTTTACACATTTGCCGCCGGGAGCCACGTAAATATGACCGGCACGCATGCTGGTGTATTCAGAAATCTTCTCCACCGGCATTTTACACTGGCTGCTGAGCCATGAGACCAGCGAATCCGTAAACTGCCCGAGGATATGTTGAACAATACATATCGGCAACGGAAAATCTACCGGAAGCTGTTTGAGCATCGAGACCAGCAACGGCGGCCCGCCGGTGGAGATTCCGATTACAACGATTTCAGATTCATCAAGCATAATCGGTTTTTTCCGGGCCGGAGGTTTGAGGCGAATGGTTTTCTTGGCCTGCTTAAATGAAAAGAAGTCGCCAATGGAACGTCTGGCCACCACTCTGACTTCGGACATATCCTGAACCGTTTGCAGAAGAGTTCTTTTCATACTTTCATAACGCGGGGATTCCGGCGCACCGGGTTTTTCAACAATCGCCAGGGCTCCGGCTTCAAGCGCCTTGAGACCGCGTTCATGATTATCGGCCCAACTGGACACAATAATAATCGGCACCGGAATTGATTTCAGGATTTGCCGGGTGACCTTAAATCCGTCCATGTCCGGCATCATCAAATCCATGGTGATAATATCAGGAGTTACGGATTTCAGCAGTTTGATAGCGTTTCTTCCGTTAGAAGCTTCCCCTACCACTTCAAAACCAGCCTCTTCAAAGATGCTTCTGAGAAGAAGTCGGGCCGTTGCCGAATCATCGACAATCATAATGCCGATTTTACGTTCGGGAGATGTTTTTTCGTCAATCACAGCATTTCTCCTTATTTTATATAAACCTCGCAACAGTTTCCAGTAAATTGCTCTGTTCAAAATTCTTTTTAGTCAAGTAGGCATTGGCCCCGACCTGAACTCCGCGCTGGCGGTCCTCTCGTTTAGCCAAAGTAGTACAAAGAATGACCGGTAAATCCGAGAGATTGTCATCAGCCCTGACGTTTTCAGTCAGAACAAAGCCATCCATCCGGGGCATTTCAATATCGCTAACCAGCAAATCATAATCGTTTGAGCGCAATTTATTCAGAGCATCCTGTCCATCAATCGCAGTCTCCACTTCATATCCGGCACTTTCAAGAATACTGACCAGCAGCATACGGGTGGTTATCGAGTCCTCGGCAACCAGAATCTTCGACTTTTCCCCGGTTCCTGCGGAGTTTGAAACTGAAACAGACCCTCCCCCGCGCAAGATGGTTTTCAGCAGATCTCTAATATTCAACACCGGAACGAGTTCATCCGCGCCAGTAACCGCTACTCCGGAAAAATTTGGTACTTTTTTCAGCAGGCTGCCCATTGGTTTTACCGTAATATCCATCTCTTCAACGACCCGGTCCACAATAACAGCCGCTTCTGCGTCACCAGCCTTAATAATCAAAACAGACCGCAAATTATTCTCAGAAGCGGATGACGCTTCCAGATTAAGCAATGAGGACAATTCGACCAGCGGCAGCGAACGGTCCCGGTATTTCCAGGTTGGCCGGCCATTTATCAAACCGGGATCCTGATGTTTTATCCTGGTGACGTAACTGACAAAGATCAGCGGAAAAACGAATGATGACTCTCCTACTTCCACAAATATTCCCTTGAGTGACGACAAAGAAACCGGAATATCCAGGGTAATTTTAGTACCGAAGCCAATCCTGTTCTCGATATTGATCGAACCGCCCAAATCCTCAATCGCTTCCTGAACGATACTCATGCCGAGACCGCGGCCGGAAATTGAAGTAATAATGTTACTGGTGGTGAAACCGGAAGTGAAAATGTGTTCAAGCACCTGTTTTTCCGACATCGCATCCACCTCTTCAACCGACAAAGTCGAGTTACTGACAATATCCCGGCGGATCAACTCGATATCCATTCCATGGCCATCATCTTCCACAATAATCTGAACTTTTTTTCCAGTTATGGCATTTGCCTCGAGAGAAATATTGCCGCAACGGGTTTTGCCTCTGCTCTCCCGTTCAGCCGGAGATTCTATTCCATGATCAACCGCGTTGCGTAAAAGATGAATGATCGGGTAGTTCAACTGGTCGAGAATACGCCGGTCTATTTCCAGCTCTCCACCTTTGATTTCAAAATTAATCTCATGACCTGTTTCCCGCGCCAGGTCGCGCATCATTCTCGGGTAGGTTTCGGCCAGGACTGAGAACGGTTGCAAAGCTATATCCCGGACATTATCCAGGCAGTCATCGATCAGTTTTTCTATCTCATGGCTGTTTCTTTCCTCCCGGCGGATCAATTCAGTTACTTTACTCTCAAAGCGGCTGAAATGCTTTCGCGATACGGATAAAATATCACAGGCCAGGTCGATATCCTCAACTGGAATATGCTGCGAATTATACTGTCCGGCCAGAAAACGAATATCCCGGTTAATAGAGTTTACCACTCCGGATAATTGAAAATTAGCGGTTTTTATAATTTGAACTTCCTCGATCAAGTCCTGTAAAAAACGGGAATTGACGGAGCACAATTGCTTTAATGTGACCAGCTCCTCTGCATTGAACAACAAGCCATCCAATTTATCACGGGCAATTCTTACCGAACTGCCCCCGGTCGCAGGAGCGGGCCTGACAGAATCCTGAACCGGAGTTGATGAAGTCGATACCGGAATCGGATCTGTTTCCGATCCGCGATGTTCATCAGAGGCGTCTTCAGATTCAAAAAGAATCTGCTCATCATCGTCGACACCTTCATCCAGCAGTGATGTATCATCCGGGAGCTCTGCATCATGTTCATCGGCGGCCTCAGTGTGCGATTCAGCCGCCAGGCAAAGCTCGGAAAGCAAGCGACTAATATGACTGCCGAGCTCTTTCAAGTCATTAACCAAATCATCGTTATCCGGTTCGGCAATCCTTCTTTCGACTGTAGCAACTCCCTGGTGCAGTATCTCCGCAATTTCCGGACAAAAGAGGTCCGGAGAAGATTTCATTGCGCCAAAGACATCCTCCACTGACTGAAAAAACGTTTCGATAGCATTAAAATCAACCGCTCTGGCGGCACCTTTAAGACTATGCGCATCCCGGAAAATGACTTCGAGGATCGGCAAACGGGAAGTCCCGACTGCATGCTCCATTTCCATCAGCTTGTTAGTGATGGAAAGCAGACGTTCCTCCGATTCCAGTTTAAAAGCCTGCCTCAAGCGGGCCATTAAATTGTTGTTTTCCATAATGCGATTATTTACCTGTTCTGATTTAGTTCGGGTCAGTTGATTTTAAACTGCCCGGTCATTTCTCTGATGTCTTCACTAAGGGTTCTTATACTTTCAACCGCCTGTTCAAGCTGCTCAACGCCACTAATATTCTGCTGGGTCGCTTCCTTGATGCTTTCCAGCGCAATAGCCAATTGATCAATGCCGGAAAGCTGCTGGCGGCTCGAAGCTGATATCTGCGACGCGGCTCTTGATGAATTGGAGATATTTTCTGAAAGCGCTTTAATCGCGCTGCCGGCCGCTTCTGAAAGTTTCACACCGGAATCGACTGCTTTTGAGCCGCGCTCCGTTGCCATAACCGCGCTGCTGGTTGCCTTCTGGATTTCATTCAGAATGCCATTGACCTGGCGAGTTGAATTCTTCGACTGTTCAGACAGTGACTTCACTTCCTGGGCTACCACCGCAAAGCCTTTTCCAAACTCTCCAGCCTTGGCCGCTTCGATCGCGGCGTTAACGGCAAGCAGATTTGACTGTTCCGCAATATCGCCTACCGCGGAGATAATATCGCTGATACTTTGGGTCTGATCACTCAATTTGATAATACTGTCGGCAAGTGAACCCATTTCTTCCTTGATATGATTCATTCCATCAACTGATTCCATAGTGGCATTGATGCCTTCTTTTGAAACTTCATTGACCTGGAGAGTCATTTCAGCAACATTCTGGGCCTTTTCCGAGGCCATATGGGAAGTCTGCTTTACCTCTTCCATCGTCGTCGAAATTTCAGTGACGGAAGTGGACGTTTCAGCAGAATTGGCCGCCAACTCTGCAATAGCTCCGCCGATCTGGGCAATCGCGGCGGAAAGTTCCTGCACTCCTGACTGCATTTGCTGAACCTGATTACGTAAAGTATCAAGCATGGTATTGAATGAGTTGGTCATCTTGGACAGTTCATCCTTGCCTGTTACCGGCAATCTTTCTACCGTCAAATCCCCTTCGGCAAGCAATTGCAGATTTCTTGTCAGACGTGAAACGGGTGATGCGACCGAACGCGCAGCCAATATTCCACAGACAATGGCTCCAACAACAGCCAGTACCGCGACAACTACAATACCGTTAAAAATATGGTTGATTGGCGCCATGATTTCTTTCTCGCTGCATTCGGCGAGAATGGCCCAGTCAAGATCAAATCCGGTTTCTTTCTTCAAGCTTAAAGGAGCGCATGATATTAAGGCGTTCCATTTATGAGGACCAACAACAATATCTTCTAAATTTTCGCCGTTCAGGGCTTTTGATATATACGGAGCGTCCAGTTTAATTTTTTTCAAAGTATCTTCACTTGAGAAACGGCAATTACTGCGGGTATATCTATCTTTACCGATTAAAGTTACTTCTCCATTGTCGCCAAGACCCAAATTTGTTTGAAGAATTTTGTCCAAATGCTTTTTGTTCAGTTGAAGCAGGATAAGTCCAATCACCTTATTTTCATAGGAAACAGGGGCAATTGCGTACATATTGTTTTCTTTACTATTACCCAATTGCATATAGTCGGTCGCTTGTGTTTGCCGGGTTTTCAACGCTTTTTGACATAAATCTCTCACTGCTGGATTCGCGACCAGATCCATTGCCTGTTTTTCATCCATATCCGCATATGAGGCAAGCTCCAGATTTTTTGCTTTAACAACTGCCATGCCGGGAAAATCATATGTCTTTAAAAATAAGTTCATATCATTGTCGGATTGGTGAATACCGGCATCTGCGGCTTTTTCTCCCGTGATTAATCTGATAATGTCTTTTTGATGGGAAAGGAACAATAAATGTTTTTTGATATTATTAAAATAATCATATATTACTATGGCTTTTTCTTCCCGGGCCGTTTTAAGGTTTAAAACAGCCTCCTGTTTCAGGGTGTCAATCGTTTCGGTCAAACCGAAGATTGAAACTACGACAAGGGGAACCAATGCAATTAATATGAACATGCAAAGGAGCTTGTGATTAATACTTTTGGAGATGAATGACATACAGTTATCTTTCTATTTGATTAAATTTTTGTTAATAGATTGTTATAATATATCTGCATAACTACTAAAATATGGTTATTTTTCTAAAAAATCAAGTTAGAAACCAATCATTGAGAACCTTATTAATGCAATTATCCCTCTCCTTCAACCACCAGACCCGAATCAGAAAGAACTTTTTCTCCGTCCATTACCTGAACCCCGTCTATGGTTACGGCCTGCAGCCAATGCCGCCGGTCAAGAACCGACGCCGCGTTCGGCGAGTCCTGAATTTCCGCGGCCGAAAGACGCCGGATGCCGAAAACTTCATCCACCGGAAACGCAAATTCAAGTTGTTTACCGCTAATAGTCATTACCAAATCAATCCTGCTGTCCGGTTGTTTTATACCAAGCAGTTCCGTCAGTTTAACGACGTCAACGGTTCTTCCCCGGATGTTTGCAACCCCGGCAATATATCCCGGAGCCGAAGATATGGGACAAATACTGCTTTTATTAATATCCGATACATATCCGGCATCAATTCCGAATCGTTCGTCTCCGAGCCGGAATTCAACGATCTCATAAATAACGTCTTTTGTTTCCTGACGATTGTCCAGCGCCAGTTTTTCGGCTCTTAGCCGGAGGGTTAAGTCAACATTTCCCTGATTTATATTCATTACAGTTCAACCTTCTTAATTGCAATTTTTCTGCAAATTTCTAATTAACATTTTCATTTCACCAGCAGTCATATCTTCTGTTCCGGCAACAATCAGGTCATCCGGAATTTTCTCCAGTTCATTAAGCGCCGCAAGAAAAACGCGACCGGCCTCCCGATTCTTTCCTTTATTCAGCAAAAGAGAGCCAAGGGTAAAATATGCGGCCGCAAAATCCGGCTGCAGAAACAGTGCCTGCTGCAGGGCTTTTCGAGCTCCAGAAAAATCATCTTCAGCCATCAGGACCAATGATTTCTGATAATAAGCCATTACACATAAATTATCCTGGAGCAATACCGCGTCCAGCCAATGCCTGGCCTGTTCAAAGTTGCCGACATTCGCGAACGCGGTCGCAAGTTCAAGTGCCTGCTGTTGGCTCGAACTGCTTGTATCGAGATTTTCGGCCGCAGCTAAAGCCTCGCGATATTTGCCGGCGCGGAATAATTTGATCGCTTCATTATGGAGCATATCAGCCGCTTTCGGGCTTATTTTGCTGCCTCTGGAAATCGGAGCATCCGAAACCTTAATTTTCGGAGCTTTTGTTCTTTCTTTTACAACTGCTTTGGGGGAGCGTTTGACCGGTTGTGGTATTATTTCCGGTTCAAATTTCACCGGGTCATACTGCGGCAGCGGAAGCTCAACTTGGTCCAGCGGGACAACCGCATTCGGATTACGGCGGCGAAAAAAGAAATTATTCCGGAATTTTATCGCGTCAAATAATGTCTTCGGCAATACCGGGGCTTCAGCGGGCGCGGTTATCAACCATCCTCCAGGCCTCAGACAGTTATAAAGTTTTTTAACGATTTTTTGAATCTGATCATCGTCAAAATAAATCAGCACATTACGGCAGAAAATCACATCCATCTCCCCGAACGGGTGTTGATGTGACGGAAAATCGTCCGTCAGTAAATTCAAGGAGGAAAAGGAAACCTGCCTCGCTACTTCCTGATTTAATTTATAATAACGCTGGTCCACCTCGGAAAAATACTTTTCCCGCAACGTGTCCGGGGTATCTCTAAACGACCATTTAGTATATGTCGCATTCTGGGCTTTTGTCAATAATGCCTGATTGATATCCGATGCGTATACAACGCTATTGAAAGCAGAGTGCTTCCGGCGGCACCGCTCCAGTGAAATAGCAATAGAGTAAGGTTCCTCTCCTGAAGAACAGCCGGCACTCCAGATTCTCAGATTTTGCAAATCTGCCGGATGGGCATTCAGAGCTTCCGGTATAATTTCGTTCTCAAAAACGTCAAATACCTCGGCATGACGGAAAAAATAAGTTTCCCCGACTGTCAAATGAGACGCCAAATGATTCACCTCATTATGGTTCTCTGTATCTGAAAGTATCCATTCCGCATAATCAACGGTATGGGCAAACCCCCTTGACGCCGCGGTCTTACTGATAATGGAGTCGAATTCACCGGCTTTAATTTTGGGATATGATGCACCGAGTTTTTCTTTAATAAAAGCTGTAAGCCGCTGTAACAAGTCAGGAGGTAATGCGATCTTTCTTTTGTCTTTAAAGGACATTGCCATGCCTGAGTTCACCTTTCATCCTACGCTTGCTGCGATTCGATTATACCGCGAATATAAGTTGCCACCGCTTGCGGATAAAGGCCGGAAGGCTCCAGTACCAGTATAGTCTGGTTCCCCCGCCCTATAAGATTTGAGATCTGTTCCGGACGGTTACCAAGAATATCAAAAACAATATTTTCGTCAACCGCCGCACGGTCGGTATATGGCAGTGACTCCGCCCTGACCGCTGCCCGGCCCAGGTCTGTGTTAAAGATAATAAAGTAATGTTCAGGAGTCAAGTCTAACTGTGTACAGGCCAGCAGTTCCCGTATATTCATCACCGGCAGCAATTCTCCGCTGATGTTCATCATTCCTTCAAGTGTAGTCGGCATATCCGGGTAGGTGGTCAACTTCACTGCCTGTATAACTCGTTCCGTACTTTGTACCGGAATTGCACATCGGGCTTCACCAACATCAAAAAAAAGTAATTCTTCCTGCTTCATACCGCGGCTGGGCACCTTTGTATTAATTTTTCTTCCAATCAGTAAAATCTACTACGTCTTTACCTGAATGTCAATCTCCGGAAAACAAAATTATCAAGCTCAATGAAGCAACTCATTTTGCTACAATCATACTATTATTTAATCACTATCATCATATAACTTTTTATATTAAGCAATTTTTATTTTGCCTTGAGCTCAAGGCTTTCATTTTTTTGACACCCTTTTGTTCGGCATTGCATGTTTCAAACATATTTGATGATAATGTTGTAATTAAATATCCCACTTGTGCAATAACTGGTGATTTAAATAAAAATTAAACTTTCGGTCATTACTATCCCTGATGCAAGCATCGGGGGATTTACGCCTGATTTCGCATGCCAGCTTTGCTGGCGGCCGCAAAATTGGAACGTCGTACGGAATCGAGTAGGAGACCGCTCATTATTTGAACGGTCGTCCTCTCACACCACCGTACGTGCCGTTCGGCATACGGCGGTTCAGTAGCTTGAGTGTAGAAAATTGTAGCGTTTGTAAATATCTGTATACCCTAGTTTTTCCAGGTAATTATTAGTCATTGTAGTGCTCAATATCCAACTATTGGCTACGTGCCAATAGCCTTTTCTGGTATTTGCCCATTCCCACGATTTCTCTTTGGAGACGCCAAATTTCTGTAGATTCGCAAACTTTGTCCTTACTCGTTTCCACTGTTTCCAGATATAAGTTCGGATTTTGCGCCGCAACCATTCACTTGAACGTTGCATAAATGATTTCATATTAGCTATTGCGTAATAATTTACCCAACCATTAGTGTATTGGCGTAATTTCAGCAATACATATTCTACAGAACGTCCTTGATTTCTCCGGAGTAATTCTCGTACACGTCGCTTGAAGCGGTCTATAGACTTCTCATGAACACGAATACCAGCTTGCCCGGCATTTGTACTATGCAAGGCAAAGCCAAGAAACTTTAACCTCAAAGGACTTCCTGATTTACTTTTGGTTTCGTTGACCTTGAGTTTAAGCTTCGTTTCAAGGTAGTGTGTTACGCTGGACAGTACTCTTTCGGCGCTACGTTGGCTTTTGACGTAGATATTTACATCATCAGCATAGCGAATAAATTTGTGTCCTCGACATTCCAGTTCCCTATCAAAAGCTGTCAGGTAAATATTGCTCAGCAATGGAGACAGGTTGCCCCCCTGCGGGCTTCCCTCGTCTGTGCGAGTGCGAACCCCATTTATCATTACCCCGCTTTTCAAATAGCGTTTTATCAGGTTGATCACACGTTTATCATGGATTGTATCGCGCAGAACATTCAGTAATATATCGTGATTAATCGTATCGAAATATTTACTCAAGTCAAGGTCAACCACTTGATGATAGCCTTGATTGTAGTATGTCTGTGCCTGCTTTATAGCCTGATGGGCACTGCGTTTGGGGCGAAACCCATAACTGTTCTCTGAAAATTCAAGCTCAAATATGGGGCTTAAAACCTGTGAGATAGCCTGTTGTACCATACGGTCCATGACTGTCGGTACTCCTAATAATCTCACGCCTCCATCGGGTTTTGGTATTTCTACTCGACGTACTGGCTTTGGTCGGTAAGTCTCATTGCGCAAACTTTCAAGAAAACTTTCTTTGTGCTCCTTTAGATAGGATAATAGTTGGTCTGTGGACATACCATCCACACCTGCTGATCCTCCTTTTCTTCTGACCTGCTGGAAAGCCTTATTGAGATTATTACGCTCAATTATTGCCTCAAACAAGCCAGTACCGTCTTCCAGGTCAGCTTCCCGTACAAACATGCTCCGCACTCCTGAGTTATCTTCGACTTCCAGTCTATCATCTCTCAGGCAGTTCCGTTTCTGGATTTTCTGCTCTCGACACATGTTTGACCTTTCACTATTGAAAGAACGACTACTGTTCGGTCCTTCCTGTAAATACTATACAGTACTATGACCTCTGCTGACTTCTCATTGCTCAGCCGCAACATCACTGCGCGGGTTGAACTTATCGCCTGTTGACAACCTCGTTCGTACCAATGAGACCTCCCCGGATAAGAACGATAACTTTCATCCCATATACCCGGTGCATTTACACCTCAAGGTTCGGGCAGTATTGGACTTTGCTTTGTTTAGCAAGCTCGTCCGCCTTGAATATGCCTTGTATGCACTTCCTGTTCGTCGGGCCGGGAATTTGCGTCCGACTTCCTTCAGATTCCACCTCGCGATGGACACCCTTGTCTTTCGCTAACAGTTCCTACTGCCAAGCCTGTAACGGACTTTCACCGTCAAGTTATCGCCCATGCCGGGCATACTAAAAAAAACGGACACTGCTAGCAGTGTCCGTTCAATTGGTGCTTTTCGCTGCGAATCAGGATTCGCTTTTGGTCTTCGGCAGACCCAGAACATTGCTGTCCTCGCTCCAGCGATTAGTTTCTTTCAGGATGTCAATACGTTCAAAACGTTTGAGGACATTTCTTTTCTTACGGATTTTTCCGCCAACCCGCAAACTTGGATGTTGAGACATTTTATTTCTCCTTCAAATATTTATGTGATTTTTCATAATCTTAAAACTAGAGAATTTTAATATATACCCGGATAAAAGTTTTTCAAGTTGCTGATTGTTTTTTTTTAGATTTTCCATCACATGTTTATGTTTTCCGCTTGTTCAATTCACATTAAATAATTAACAAAGTTGCGGTTTAATTCAGGGTTGCACGGGTTATAAGAATTAAAAGAAGTGCATTTATCATGGAATGGACTTGAAAAAAACTGATTTCCGGTTTATTGTACTGCAGATTTAAATAATAAGGGAACCAAGGAGTTAAAATATAAAATGTTTAAAAGGATTTGGCACCCGGAGATGATCCAGGGGCATATTATGTCAAGGGTTGACAAAGAACCATTGAATGCTCATTATTATGCAACACATTATCCGGATGTATATGCTGCAGCGGAAAGGTTGTTCGGTTCCTGGAAAGCCGCAATCGAAGCGTGCGGGATTGATTACAGCAAGGTTCGCAAATACAAAGTATGGAATCGCAGCAAAGTTTTGAAAGAAATCCGTGACTTGCATTCAAAACATGAGATGATCCATTCGCAAAACGCGCAACGAAATTATAAAGCTTTGTATATGGCTGCGATTAAACGTTTCGGAAACTGGGGCAACGCGGTCGAAAGCGCCGGGATTGATTATGATACCGTACGTCGTCGCCGGACGATGACAGAAGAGGATATTCGGAAAGCGATCATGGAGCTTTATCGTCAACGTCAGGACCTGTCATATACCAACATGCGCCGAAATTATCAATATTTACTGGCCGCGGCGATGAAGAAGCTGGGTCAGGGCAGTTGGGCCAGGGCCAGAAAAAAATGCGGTATTTTAACAAATTATCGTTTCAGTAAAAAAGTTGAGACTACAAATAATTAAGTTTAATTAGGGCCGGTTATGGATACAGCCTCTCGTTCATTCCAAATTAGAACGGTTATCCTGATTGTCTTTATGTTTGTATACGCGCTTGGTGCGTTGCCGGTCCAATCCATGCTCTTTCGCGGCTATACTCAGTCATACGATAATCCACTGTTGATTTTATGGGGACCGTACCTGTTTCTCTTCCATATGGTCAATGATGAGATTTTTGTCCGGTATGTTTTTGTATGTCTGCCGTTTTTCGGTATGATCGGATCCGCCACCTATGCTTCCAGGTTAAAATACTTTTTCATTTTTCTCGGTATTGGTCTGCTTTACTACCTGGTATGCGGGTATGCGATATGGTCGTCCCTGCCGGAAGTAATTGATCCGGAAACCATGATTTATTAATTGCCCGGACAGGAGTTCGGAGCATTGGAAGGCTTTTTTTATCAATTCGGACTGGCGCATCCATGGATTCGGGGTTATTTTATACAGTTCGATTTTTATACAACCGGCTAGACTAATATACAGAAAACTGAATGAAACAAAAATTATTATATACGGCGGCTGTTTTGGCCGCGGTACTGTTTGTCGGCTGCGGCAAAGAGGAATCCACTCAGGCGGAATCTCCGCATGAGATGAATCGTTTGACTTCCGGAATTTTCCAGGCCGGCAAAGCTAAAAATTACACTGGCGCGGCCAGGCAGATTGAAAAACTGAAAGTGCATTTACCCAATGATGTAAGACTTTCCAAGTTGTATCGGGTTGAGATGGATAACATTGCGATTGAAAAGGCCCAGAAACAACTTGACCTCGGTAATATTCAGGCGGCTATTGATGAAATAACCGCCGCAGTCCGGAGTCGCGGTGAAAGTCTGGCGCTAGATGCCGCCGCAAAGGAACTCCAGGCTTTGCTTGAGATTGACGAGACGGTTAAAGCGGTGGATAAAGCGCAAGGCGCCGAAGATTTCAAATTTCAATTGGATCGGATTGATAAACTCATCAAAAAATATCCGCTTGCGTCCTCGTTGAACACAGGACTGGCCCAGCGCCGCAAGCTGCAAAAAGAAATGGCCAGACGGGAAAAGATCATGGCCCAGTTCGACTTGCTTTCCGATCTGGTATCACAGCCGGCCCGGGAAATCCCGATGCTGAAAGCTCAGTTTGAATATGAAAATCAAAATAAGCAAGTTGAAATGCCTCGGAATTTGCTTAAGTAAATTGCCGCGAAACAGATTTTATTATGGAATTTTCACAAGACATCGATAATTTTCTTAAACTGGTTTCCCGCCGTTTCAGTTGTCGGGCCTATCAGGATACTCCTGTACCATCTGAGATGATTCATAAATGCCTGGAAGCAGCCCGTCTGGCGCCGTCGGCATGTAATAAGCAGCCCTGGCGTTTTGTGGTTGTCACCGAGCCGCGCTTAAGGGCGCGGTTATGTGATGAAGGGCTGTTGCCCGGCCTGCCGATGCCGTGGCTGCATCAGGCTCCGGTAATCGTCGCGCTATGCGCTGAAACATCGTTCGTTACCCATAAAGTTGCCCCGATGCTGTCCGGTGTAGATTATCGTCTGGTTGACCTGGGGATTGCCGGAGAACATTTTGTTCTGGCGGCTGAGGCGCAAGGCCTTGGAACCTGCTGGATCGGGTGGTTCCGGGAAAAAGCGGTGAAGCGAATTTTGGGAATTCCCCGAAGCTGCCGGGTTTTTTCGCTTTTGAGTCTTGGTCATCCGGTTGAATCCTCGGACCCGGCATCCCGGATGGAGCTGGAGCAAATAGCTTATTCCGAGCAATGGGGCAATTCGCTTAAGTGATCTGATTTATACTTAATAACGCTTGAAATATCAACTTCCTATAGCAGTCTACCTCAGTTGTTTAACTTATAAGCGTCCGGTAATGACAGCCTTATGAAAGTTGGACTGGGATTCGGCTTCATCACATGAAAAAATAAATATATTCACGCTCAAAGTGCATCAGAATAAATCAAATTCCAGTCTTTTTATCTAAGATATCCAGTCTTTAAGTTTCTTATCCTGTTTGTCATTTCATTGGATGACAAACCAATACAATCAATATCCATTGATTTTTTTTCTGGAAAAGTGTTGACAAAAATGAATCCATCACTTATATTTTTATAAAAGTAACAGATACGTAACAGTTACATTTTATAGTAATATTACTTGAAGGAGCACGATGAGATGAAACGTGTGTGCATGAAACGACCCGAAAATCCGGTTTTGCGACCATCAGATATGCCGGAGGAAATTATGTATATTTTCAATCCCGGCGCAATTAAATTTAATGGAGAGTATCTGTTGATGATGAACGCGGCAACTCTTGGTACTCCAATTATTTTTTGGCTGGCCAGAAGTTACGACGGGGTGAATTTTACGGTTGATCCGGAACCTCCGGAGTGGCCGCAATGGTCTGATGGAGTCATTGAATGCTGTGTTTATGATCCGCGTATCACCCGGTTTGGTGATGAGTATATTATAATGTATGCCAGTCAGGCTGCAGGTCGAGGGGTAAGAACCGGAGTTGTCAGGACTTATGACTTTAAAAATTTTGAACGTATTGAACAGGCTGAAACAGACTTGGATAATCGGAATTCGGCTTTGTTTCCAGAAAAAATCAATGGTCGTTTTGCCAGGTTTGACCGCCCGATGTATCGTCATGCCCATGATCCGTCTGATATGTGTATCAGCTATTCGGATGATCTGAAAAACTGGTATGGCAGCAAAACGATTATCACTCCAAGGCGGGGGAGTTGGGATGGCCACAAAGTCGGGGCCGGTGCGGTTCCAATCAAAACCGATTACGGTTGGCTTGAGATTTATCATGCAGTGGACAGCACTTGCAACGGTTTTATTTACCGCCTTGGAGTTATGCTGCTTGATCTTGATAATCCGGCTAAGGTATTGGCCCGGGGGCAGAGTCCTATCCTTTGGCCGGAATTTGATTACGAATTGAATGGACGGGTTCCGAATGTCGTCTTTACCGCGAATGCTCTGCTGGAGGAGGATGGAATGGTAAAAATTTATTATGGAGCAGCCGATAGCTGCATTGGATTGGCTGAGGCCAGACTCGATGATTTAGTCGACTCCTGCTTTGTTAGAAATAAATATTTGGATAGATTTTTCGGACGGAATAAAAACAATGCAAGTGTATATTCTAATAAAGAAGAAATATTGCAAGCTGTACGTTGAAAAAGGTGAGAAAGGATAAGTAAGATGAGAAAAAAATCAGAATTTACCCTTATTGAACTTCTGGTAGTGATCGCGATCATAGCAATCCTTGCCAGCATGCTGCTGCCGGCCTTGAACAAAGCCCGGGAGGTGGCCAGAAGTATCAGTTGCGTTTCCAACTTGAAACAATTCGGCCTGGCATTCAGCAACTACTGTTTTGACAATAAAGGCTGGACATGTCCGCAACGTAATGATTTTGAACTCAACGGAAATGAGTTGATCAGAAACTGGGAATGGAAATTTGCCCCATATGTCGGCTATACTAAAAACATTGACGGAACCTTTTTCCCTAAAGTGCCTATCTTTATTTGCCCCGGCGATAAGAATGGAACTCAGATCGCCGGCCAGGGAATGAATCTGGTTATTCCAACCAATTATGGCTACAATCGACTGATGGGAATTCTTGGGACCAGTTCGTCCTGGCAGTGGAACCCGACAACCAAAACGGGTAAAGCCGCGTCCAATTGTAAGAAACTAAATCGTTTCAAGAAACCGACAAAAGCACTGGTTATGACAGATGTTTTAACTAATAATACAGTTGTTTCTCCCTATGGCGCGGTTCCGGTAAATGGCTACCCGTGTTTTGAAGATACTTATGTCAGCTGGAGTCCGGCTTCGAACAAAATCGACATGTTCAGGCACAATAAAGATAAAGCAAATATGATGTTTGTTGACGGGCACGTTGATGCATTCAACCCGATCTATCTGGACAGAGATCAGGCCAGACTGCTTTACGGCACATATTATGCCGACACATTCTGAATCGAACCAATTAATATAAACAACCGGAAAAGGGGATATGTAAATGCGAAACACAACTAACTCTAAATTTTTTAAGCTTCTCGTCACAGGATTACTGTTAACCGGCGGCATAGTTCTTTTATCCGCCGATTCTTCAGTCGTCAAAAAATGGCCGGGCCGTCTGCGCGGATTATGCGTTGGAAAACCGCGTATGGCAATGACTCAGGAAAAAACCTTTAAACGCATGGCTGACTGGAAAGTAAATGTGATCACTGTTAACTTTGACATTGACAAACGGCTGAAGGATTTACCTCCTGTCTCCGGCTTGCCGAAGGTGGAGCCGGAAATGGCGCCATATCGCGGAGCCATTGATCGATTGAACAAAATAGTTGCTCTTTCCAGGAAATACGGTATTTATATCAATCTCTGCATCCAGAGCGCCGTCGGCGATGACTCCAGGAATGTGGCGACCGCCAAAGCCAACAAAGATCAGAAAGAGCGTGCTGAAAAAATTTATCTGGCCAACGCACTGACTCTCTTGAAGCACATCGCCGAAAGATACAAAGACGAGCCGGTTATTATCGCATATAATTTTATCCCGGAACCGCATACTCCATGGATCGTCGCCAACTGGCAGACCAAAATTGTTCCTGAAGCTATTAAAACAGTTCGTCAGGTTGACAACAATACTTATCTGATTTTTTCTCCCGGCTTGTGGGGCTTTCCATGTTTTGATAAGATTAAAAAGCCGTTTAAAGATCCGGCCGGCAAACTTTTGTACGGTTATCATCCCTACGCGCCGCATAATTATACTCATCAAGGTATTAAGAAACGGGCTAACGGGATGGTTTACCCCGGTATGCTGAAAATGTTTGACGGCAGTAAACTGAAATTGTGGAACAAACAGGCTTTGTACGAATATATGAAACCGGCATTTGACTTCCAGAAAAAATATAATGTCAAAATGTTTGCCGGGGAATTCAGTGCGGTTCGCTGGGCTCCGGGCAGAGAGCAATGGGTCAAAGATATGTGCGCCTTGCTTGAAGAGTATAAAGTTGATTGGACCTATCACAGCTATACCGGCTGGAACGGCTGGAATCCGACTTTCCCGCCGGAAGCAAAAGGCAGCAACGAACCTGATGGCGGGGTTGAAACCCCTCAACTAAAAGTATTGAAAAAATATTGGGCTAAGAATAAGATTTTCTTTAAAGACAGGTAATTCATGGTCAAAATATTTTATCTTTACGCATTTTTGCTGTTGGCGGCATCTCTGGTGACGGCACAGGAATTGAAGCCGGCATATCAGAATGTCGCTTACGGTCCGTATGCAAAAAATAAACTCGATATTTACCTGTCAAACTCGGCGCAACCTGCACCGGTGCTGATTTTCATTCACGGTGGCGCGTTTTCCGGTGGAGATAAAACCAAAGCTATTCCGAAAAACCTGTTCATGCTATGTCTGAAAAACGGGATATCAGTAGTTTCCATAAATTATCGTTTAAGCAGCGATAAAGACTATAATTTCAAATTCAGCGACAAGACTCCCTTTCCCCCGCCATTTGCCGATGCCGCCAGGGCTGTTCAGTTTATCCGATCCAGGGCGGCAAAATATAATATTGATAAAAAGCGTTTGGCGGTTTCAGGCGGTTCTGCCGGCGGCGGAATTGCTTTGTGGTTGAGTTTCCATAATGATTTGGCGGATCCCCGGTCTGACGACCCGGTCGGGCGGGAATCGACAAAACCTCTATGTGTTGTCGCTCTTTATGCCCAGACAACATACGATCAGGAATATATCAGCCGTGAAATGAATTATGACGGTTATAAAATCAAATGGATTGATAAACTCTTTCAGGCGGGACCGGGGTATTTGAAATCGCCGGCATCTAAACAAATTCGAAAGAGCATTTCCGCCATAGACCTGGTTGATCAGAATGACAAAGTTGCGGTTTTCCTTTGTCGTGGAGGAGAAGACCGGGTATTTCCTGATATGCCGCAGGCCCGTTTTGTCCATAATGTGATTTTTTATCTTGAACTGGAAAAAAAGCTTAAGCAGTTCAAGGTAGAATATAAACTGCTTCGCCTCAAGGACTGCAAATCCGGACAAAAAAACGATCTCGCCGCTTTAACATTTCTTCAGAAAGCTTTCCGGCTGAATCAGCCACGATGAAGTACTTGTTTTACTATCTTTATTTGTGATAAAATCTGATTTTATGTTTTATTGAACTATAAAGCCGTGATATATTACAGTTATGAATACAAGTATCAGAAAAATCGCGAAATTATCAGGAGTGTCGGTGGCAACGGTCTCCCGGGTGTTGAATAAGCAACCCGGCGTCAAACCGGAAACCCGTGCTCTTGTCCGCAAATATATCGATGAATACGATTATGTTCCAAAAATGGTCAGAAAGAACGATGACCCGAATATCTGTGCCATTATTCCGTGGGCGTCAGATACGGATTCCGACTGGTATGTCGGACAGCTGATTCGTGGTTTGGGGAATTATGCTTTTTCCAACAGCTTGAACTTTGGAGTCTTGCCGTTCAATACCACTATTGCCGGCCGCGTGGATATTATCCAGGAGTTGAAACGAAACAATATTGATGGCGTTGTTGTTCTGAACGCAACTTCTGAATCAGGTTACGTCAATGATTTACACCATCATAAAATTCCATATATGCTGGTTAATGAAAATATGCACGGCCAGGCCAATTGCGTCCTGGCTGACGCCTATGACGGAACCAGGAAAATGACGGAGTATCTGCTTCAAATGGGGCATCGCGAAATCCTTTTTCTTCAGGGCTGGACAGCCATTAGTGACGTCCGAGAAAGAACCTCAGGCTTCATTGACGCAATGATCTCTGCAGGCATCAAAGACCCTCAATCTCACGTTCATCCCCATTCCGGATACGGTCCTAATATGTATGAGGCGGGGTACTCCATCATGACTCAGATGCTCAATCAAAACAAATCCTATACCGCGATCCTCGCAAACTGTGATTCCATTGCTTTCGGAGTCTTAAAAGCCTGTCTTGAAAACGGAGTTGCCGTCCCTGGCGACATCTCAATTGCCGGATATGATGAATCACTCTTCGGTTGTTACAGTTTACCGGCTCTTTCAACCATCCGCCAGCCGCTCAAACAAATGAGTGAACTGGCAATGAGAGAGGTTCACAGGTTCATAAGAAACGGTTTTCCTGATTCTCCTGTTATCCATAGAATTCCGGTTGACCTTATCGTAAAAGGGTCAACCGGACCAACTCCTGGATAATTTGCTTTTAAAATATTATGAATCCTGGTTCCCGGGTCAGGTGTTGCACTTCAGACTTCAATCCAGCACCAAAACACACATATTATATTATTTATTAATGATTTACAAATAAAAAATAAACTACATAATGATTTATTATCAATCATTAAAAATAGGATATTCTTCCAGATATAAATAATCAAAAAAAGTGATTTTTTTGTAAACAGGGGGTTGACTTTTTCTTTACAACATGTATGTTAGTGAATGTTAACTAACAAGGAAAAGTAATGGTTAAAGAATTGACAAAACGTCAGGAAGAGATAATTAACTGCGCAGTGCGGTTGATCTCTGAAGAAGGAATTCAAAACCTGACGATTCGACGTTTAGCCGCCGCGGTCGGAGTCAGCGAACCAGCACTTTATCGTCATTTTCAAAATAAATTCGATATTCTGGATACATTGCTGGACTGTTTTGAAGATACTTCGGACGAAGTTCTGGATAAACTGGCGGATGAAAAAATCACCGCGCTTGAAAAAATACAAATGTTCATTGAAGATAGAATCGCCCGGATGAGCAATAATCCGCATCTGGCCAGAGTCATGTTTTCTGAAGAAATATTTCAGGATGACGAAAGACTGTCGGACAAAGTTTTGCATATAATGCATTCGCATGGCGCCAAACTGCGGAAGATTGTTCAGGAAGGCCAGCAGAAAGGTGAAATAAGGCAGGATGTCGAGCCGATTGTGATGTTTCGCATGATCTTCGGTCCGGTCCGACTGCTCATTAAACAGTGGTGTTTGAGCAGATTCGCGTTTGACCTGAAAACCGAGGGCGAAAAACTCTGGAACAGCATGAGGCTGATGATCGTTAAATAACCGGTCCGTTTTAAGGACATTTTTTTTACAAAGAAAAAAGTTAGTTAGTGTTAACAAACATAGGGATTAAAAACAATGAAAAGAAAAATAATAGAAATAAATGAAGAGCTCTGCAACGGCTGCGGAGCGTGTCTGCCGAATTGTCCCGAGGGTGCGATCCAGGTCATAGACGGAAAAGCCCGCCTGATCAGCGACCGGTTTTGCGATGGGCTCGGGGCCTGCGTGGGCGAATGTCCGCTGGGCGCGATCAAGGTGGTCGAGCGCGAAGCGGAACCTTATGATGAAGCAACCGTTATGGCCAAAATCGCCACTCAGGGCGAGAACACAATCAAAGCTCATTTGCAGCATTTGCGCGATCATAACGAACAAGAGCTTCTGGAACAGGCAACAGGTTATCTTAAAGCAAACAACATCCCGGTTCCGGACTATGAACAAGCCAAACCGGCTGTTTCCGGCGGCTGTCCAGGAAGTCTGAGCAGAGTATTTGAACGTCATGAGCCGGCAAAGGAAAAATGCGGCTGTCCCGGTGGAATGAGTCGTGAATTCGCGCACAACAAGACCGGAGCGGAAGATTCATCAGCCGGAATTAGAGCTTCAAGGCTTACCCATTGGCCGGTTCAGTTGCAGCTGGTCAACCCGGATGCGGGATTCTTCGAGGGCGCGGATTTGCTGGTATGCGCCGACTGTGTTCCTTTTGCCCTGAACGGTTTTCACGAAACTATGCTCGCGGGAAAGACCCTGGTTGTATTTTGCCCCAAACTGGACGAGTGCCATGAAACCTATATCGAAAAATTGACGGCAATGTTCACCCGGAAACATATCAAAAGCATAACCGCGGTAAGAATGGAAGTCCCCTGCTGCGGCGGAGTCGAATATATGGTGCAGGCAGCCCTGAACCGTTCCGGAGCGGATATCCCGTTCAAACGGATTGTCGTTACCCTTGACGGAAAAATAACCGATTAACATAAGCAAACAACTCTAACCATAAGAAGGAGAGTAATTATGAGTAACATGTTCTGTTTCCAATGCCAGGAAGCCGCTGGCTGCAAAGCTTGTACTGTACAGGGATGCTGTGGCAAATCTGCTGAAACCGCCAATTCAATGGACAAACTGATTTATGTCCTGAAACAAATCGCGGTCGCGGCTGAAAAGACGCCGAATGCCGACGTCAATAAACTTGGACGTTTTATTATCAAAGCGTTGTTCACCACTATTACCAATGCGCAGTTTGATACTGCGGAAGTCGAAAAAGCCACCGACCAGGCCCAAGCCCTGCTGGCGGAAGTTGCTCCCGGCCAGGCCTGTGAGCCGACCGCGACCGAAGTTAGAGTGGATGCCGAAGCAAATGAAGACATTCGTTCCCTCAAAGAACTGCTTATCTACGGCTTGAAGGGCGCTGCCGCCTATACCGATCATGCGCTGGTTCTGGGCTATGAAGATCCCGAAATCTATCAGTTCATGATCGAGGGTCTGGCCGCAACGACGAAAGGCCTTGAAGTAAACGAGCTGGTCGGCCTGGTCATGAAATGCGGAAATACCGCTGTCAAAGCGATGGCATTACTTGACAAGGCCAATACTTCGACCTTCGGTAATCCTGAAATTTCCACCGTCAACATCGGGGTCGGAACCAATCCGGGCATCCTGGTATCCGGTCACGACCTGAAAGATATCAAACAGTTGCTCGAACAAACCGAAGGCACCGGGGTGGACGTTTACACGCACAGCGAAATGCTGCCGTCACACTATTATCCCGAGTTGAAGAAATACGAACATCTGCGCGGCAATTACGGCGGATCGTGGTGGAAACAAAACAAGGAATTTAAAACATTCAACGGCCCGATCCTGATGACAACCAATTGCATCACTCCGGTCGCCAGTGAATACAAGGACCGCATGTTCACCACCGGACGGGCCGGTTATCCCGGCGTCAAGCATATTCCCGACTCGGACAAAAAAGATTTCTCGGAAATCATTGCGCTGGCCAAAACCTGTCCGCCGCCAACCGAGATCGAAACCGGACAAATTGTCGGCGGCTTCGCCCACAATCAGGTTTTGGCGCTGGCGGATAAAGTTGTCGGAGCGATTAAAGCGGGTAAAATCGGTAAATTTGTGGTCATGGCCGGCTGCGACGGCAGACACGCGGACCGCAACTACTATACCGAAACCGCAAAAAATCTGCCGCAGGACGCGGTAATCCTGACTGCCGGCTGCGCGAAATACCGTTACAATAAACTCGCGCTCGGCGATATCGACGGCATTCCACGGGTTCTCGATGCCGGCCAGTGCAACGACTGCTACTCATTGGCGGTTATCGCCATGAAATTGCAGGAAGTCTTTGAACTGGATGACATCAACGACCTGCCGCTTGAATTCGATGTGGCCTGGTACGAACAAAAGGCCGTGACCGTATTGCTGGCGCTGTTGGCACTCGGGTTTAAAAATATCAAACTCGGCCCGACGCTCCCGGCGTTCCTGTCACCCGGCGTAACCGCGGTATTGGTGGAAAACTTCAATATCAGCGGAATCTGAAAATAACCCCTCCCCTCCATATGAGTGTCCGGATTCGTCCGGGCACTCTCTTTTTTTGAAGAAGTGATGAGTTACGAGTGGAAAGCGGGAATTTAATTGAAGACTTAAATTCTTTATTACCAGTTTTTTATAATTTTTTATAAAAGCACATATTGTTTATTTATCGACTAGCCCGTCACTTGTTGCAAGACACAACTGGACAATAACAACTTTAGAGTTATATTGATACGATCATGCGGTTATTTGTATTTTTGTATTGCTTTATGGCCGCGATTAACCGGTATGATTATTCAGGCAGCAATATTTAATCATGCAAATCATGAAATGGAGCAAATTGTGAGGCTTATATTTCCCCTTACCGTACTTATCGCAGCGGTTATAGCCGCTTTTTTTCCTCAAATCTTCATCTGGGCCGTAAGCCTGATTGTTCCGCTGCTTGGGATCGCAATGTTTGGAATGGGCCTGACCCTGTCGCCGAATGATTTCAAAGTCGTACTGAAAGCACCCAAAATCGTTATCACCGGCCTGATTGCGCAATATGTCATCATGTCCGGGCTGGCTTATCTGATAGTCAAAACCTTCGGGGTTTCCCCCGCGCTGGCCATCGGCATTATACTGGTCGGGACCTGTCCCGGCGGCGTCGCCAGCAACGTGATGGCTTATATCGGCAAAGGAGACGTCGCCTTATCGGTATCGATGACCGCATGCTCCACCTTGCTGTCGCCGCTGGTAACGCCGGTCCTGACGCTGCTCCTGGCGGGTAAATCTTTGGAGGTTAATGTCATCGGTATGTTATTCTCAATCTTGAAAATCGTTATCATTCCGGTATTGCTGGGGATGCTCTGTCACCGTTACGCGGGAAAAGCCACCAGGCTGGCGGAAAAATATATTCCGCTGCTGTCCATGTCCGCCATAACGTTTATAGTTGGAATCGTCGTAGCGCTGAACGCGGAAAAACTGCAAAGCGTCGCCATCATCTGTATCGTTGCCGTAATCGTGCACAATCTACTTGGCCTGACCCTGGGATATTGTACCGGAAAAGTATTTCACTATAACCCCAAACAGTGCAGAACGCTCTCTTTCGAAATCGGATTACAAAATTCCGGGTTGGCAGCATCACTGGCAAAAATTCATTTTGCCGCGATGCCGGAAGCAATGCTGCCCGCGGCGATTTTCAGTGTCTGGCACAATATTTCCGGTGCCATCCTCGCCGGTTTCTGGGCCAGCCGTCCGGATAAAAAGATCAGTGAGTAAATTTCAGTTCCGGGACGTATCACTCCTGTCACACATTATAAATCGTTATTAAAAGCAAATTTTTAATGAGTCTTGCCATAATAACTTTTTTCAGTTTCAAAATGTTATTTTTAAGGCCTATCAAGCTAGAATTTCCCTTAATTATATTTTTCTCCAAAAAGATAACACTATAAAATTTATACATCCTGAGTATCGTTTTAAAAGGTCATTTCATCATCTAAACATATTTTACAGTAAGAACAATTTTTTACGTTCTCCGGAAATTGCGGTGGGATACACCAAATAATTTTATTTGTATAATTAGAATCAGTTACAAAATAACTTAAACTTTTGCGACAATTTGGACATACGAGAACTTTTTTCAATGATAAAATGCTTTTTATAAACAACCAAACTCCGCGGGCAAAAAGAATAATACAAAAAATTTGTATTATCTTTGCAATGACCTTGATAAATTCCACATCAAACAAAGCACTTAAAATATAAAAAATAGAAGCGATAATAAAGATTAAGAAACTAGCTGATATGAGATACAATCCTTTTTTAATTTGCTTTCTCTTAATTGCCATCTCTTCGTTGAAATATTCCAGTATTGTCATATCTGCTTCCCTTTTGCAAAAAACTAGATCAGCACCAGTTCTCTCAGAGTCCTTGATTTTCTCATTTTCAATATATTAGGTTATGACGTAAAACACAAATTAAATGCGAAACGCGGTTTTAAGGCCACATAGCCGTAACATGTCAATAAGGCCTATCTGCGCAGACAAACTTAGTCAGACAAACATTCCGGGTATGTTGGCTTGATCAAATTCATTTCAGTAAGCATTTTGAAAGTCAGAGGCTCTACCGGTTGTACTGTCAAAGATGAAAATGTAAATGAAAGGTAATATACATCATCTTCACCCATTAATTCCATTATTATAAACTGGTTCTCACCATATTCATCTCCGTCTTCGTCCTCCTCAATGACTGCTCCTATCTCTGAGCATAAAAAAGTACGCGTACTTCCGAGGGTTGAATTTGTACTATTTTCAAAAATAAATTTTTTTACACCAAAAAATTGAATATTAAAATCTACATTAAAAGAATTTTCACCATGTGAGTCTGTAAAACTTACACAGTTGATAGTCATAGAAAAAGAGCTGTCAAAATAATTAAATGATTCATTGCAAACAGTAGAATCATGGAAGAAATCATAGAGAAAATACTTGATTAAGACAGGCTCAAGATAGTTTTTTATTGACTTAATGTAATCAAAATAGCTTTGCATATCAGATGCGTATGAATCAGAGCCTACGTCAACTCTTCTTTTAAAAAATTTATTCATAATATCATTAATCCTTCACCATAACTCTCTTAATTTCAAGCTATACTAATTCGATTCTACCCTAGCAGTCTGTCGGACTTAGGGCTTTGTCACGAGAAAATCATCCGGCAAAGCTGGAATTAATGGCGAAAAAGGACGAATAGCAACGCTATTTAAGCTTTTTCCGCCTGATTTCCCAGCAAAGTCGGGGATTTTTCGCAGTAGGAGACATAAGTCCGACAGACTGCTAGTTCTTTATTGATTTCAAATCTGGAATAATCATATAATCTCCTGAAACAATATTTAGATTGATTTTTTGATATGAAAAAATCAAATTAAGCTTTTTCGGGAACTCCTTAATTGAATATACTCCGCAAGATTCAACGCTGCAAGTTATTTTCAGAATATTCTCATTTATTGAAAATTCCCGCCTACGGGAATGCTCAAAAGTCTCATTGTTATTATATTTAAAATACTTACAATAAATTTTTTCTCGACATTTCCGTGATGCGGGGGTTGCAATATTTGAAATTTGCTGTAAATTAAAGTTAGTCACCTTGCAGTGAATCTCGTTAAAATCGAGGGCTGTCGCGCAACCGTGAACGTTTCAAAACGTAAGCCGGAACCTGGAGTTGACTAGTTCGACGGGAGTTTCCGCGCTGAGAAACTGTGAACCGAAGGGCGACGGTTTTTTTGCCGTTAAGCTGCAGCTTCACAAGATCTCTCCACTGAAATTCCTATAGTGCGCATGACACAAAATAAAAATGGAATTTCAAAATAAATGTCTCTGTCGCAAAAAAATTTCGGGAAACGCCGGTTTGCGTTTCAACCGTGCTTGTCTTATTTTACGCTCATTGAATTGCTCGTAGTGATCGCGATCATCGCCATTCTGGCAAGCATGCTGCTGCCGGCGCTGAATCAGGCCCGGGATAAAGCAAAAAGCGCACAGTGCATTAATAATCTTAAACAACTTGGCACCGCATTGAATTCTTATGCGATTGACAATAAAGACTACCTTTCACCCAATGCATATTCTGATAATAAGACTGCCTGGTGCGGAAAGAGAACTTCAAGCAGCGACCCGTTTGAACCGGAAGGGGGACTTATCACCGGATATTTAGGAAACAGTAGTAAAGTAAAATCATGCCCAAGCTCTCCGCAAATTTCAGCTACGGACGGATTTGGGGACGGCTCCACAAATGCCGGCTCCGGCGGTTACGGTTATAATGGGACTTTCCTTGGACAACAACAAGCCTCCGACTGGACGGCTGCATCATACTACTATCCGGTTAGGGTAACTCAAGTAAAAAAGACATCAAAAACGGTTGCGTTCGGAGATTCTTGCGGTCTTGATAGCAGCCTTAAGCAGATACAAGTATATTCGGTTTCTCCGCCGCAATACAGATATTGGGGAGGCAATGCTTCCCCGGACATACATTTTCGCCACGGCAGCCGGGCCAATATAGCCTGGGTCGACAATCACGTTTCTAGCGAATCGATGACTTTCACTCATTCTCACTACAAGGGACCTTCAGAATTTGAGTGCAGCACTTTGTATAAACTTGGCTGGTTTGGAGAAGACAATAACGATTTGTTTGATTACAATTAAAACAGATCGATTTTGACAATAGCGACATCCGCGTTTCCTCGTTGGCGGATGTCGCTTTTTTATTTGAAATTCAGCCGAATGCGGGTTAAATTTAACTTCTGAAATAAAAGAGTCGCGTTAAATACAAAAATTAACCACGAACAATGAAATGAGCGCAAGCATTGCGCAGGGCAACGCACGAAAAGTCACGAAAAAGTTTTTTTATTTTTCAGCTTTAGCTGAAAACTTAAACATTTCTCTGTGTCTCTCCGTGTCCTCCGTGGTGCAATTCATATTTCGCATGGGTCGATTCTGAGATAAAAATAGGAGTTAATAATGAAACGTTCTGAAATAAATCGTCATTTGACTTTTGCCTGCGATTTTTTTAAAAAGCATTGTTTTGAACTGCCGCAATGGGCTTTCTGGAGTCCGGAACAATGGTCCGATGCCGGGGCGGAATGCAACGAGATCAGGGAAAAACTTCTCGGCTGGGACCTGACGGATTTCGGCAGCGGCGACTTCGATAATATCGGCCTGTTCCTTTTTACACTTAGAAATGGCTCTCAAAACCCCGACGATCCCAAAAATTACGCGGAAAAAATCATGATTGCCCAGCCGGGTCAGGTTACTCCGATTCATTTTCACTGGAGCAAGGCCGAAGACATCATCAACCGCGGCGGAGGTCGGCTGGTCATGAAACTGTGGATGGCTACCAAAGACGAGGAGTTGTCCGATGAACCGATAACCGCCCAGGTCGACGGGATAACCAGAACATTTCCCGCCGGCGAGAAAATAAGTTTCGGTCCGGGCGAAAGCATTACGCTGATGCCCCAGGTCTACCATACTTTCTGGGCTGAAGATGCCCCCTGTATGATCGGAGAAGTATCGAAAACCAACGATGACCGGACCGATAACCGCTTTTATGAAGCAGTAGGCCGCTTTCCGGAAATAGTTGAAGATACTACCCCGCTTTACCTTTTATGCACGGAATATCCGGAGTCTAAATGAAAGATTTTGCCCAGGACGTTCATGAAATACGCCGGATTACCTGGTTCGGCCTCATCCTCAATATATGCCTCTCAATATCCAAAGTGACGGTGGGAATACTTTTTGCCTGTCAGGCGCTGGTCGCCGACGGCATTCACAGTATTTCTGATATGGCAACGGACCTGGTTGTGATAGTCGGAGCCGGATACTGGACGCAACCGCCGGACAAAAAACACCCTTACGGTCACGGCAGACTGGAGTCGCTGGTTTCAACTGCTATAGGAGGAGTCCTGGCCGCAGCGGCAATCGGCATGATCTGGGAGGCTATAAAAGGATTCAACACGCCTCATCCGGTAACCTTGCCTGGCTGGCCCGCGCTGGCGGTAGCCATCGCGTCAATCGTGTCAAAAGAATGGCTGTATCGCTGGACCATCGGCATCGGGCGCAGACTGCATTCGTCGGCACTGGTCTCCAATGCGTGGCATCACCGTTCAGACGCACTGAGTTCTCTCCCGGTTGCGGCGGCGGTTATCGGCAGTATGATTTTTCCGGATATTAAATATCTTGACCATTTAGCTGCGGTAATTGTTTCCGCCATGCTGTTGAAAGCTTCATGGGATATTGCGGTCCCCTGCCTGCTCGAACTGACAGAAACCGGAGCGGGTAATGAGTTTGAAAACATTATCCGGCAAACCGCGGCCGAAGTCAATGACATCGCGGAGATTCACGCCATTCGCACCCGGAAAGTCGGCGGCTCGGTCTTTACCGATATGCACATTCTTGTACCGCCGGACATGACGGTACGAGAGGGGCACAACATCAGCGGCAAACTGCGACACATGATCCTTGAAAAAGAACCGAGGATTGTCGATGTGCTGATCCATATCGAACCGAATGATGAGGCTCAGGCCAAAGAGTGAAAAACCAGATCCGGTTTGAATTCTTTTTCCGCTTTCCGGGCCTGTTCCAAATTGGTAATTCCGGTCAAAAACAACGCTGAAGTCATGCCGCAGTTATTCGCGCCGCGGATATCGGAGGCCAAGGAGTCGCCGAGCATGATCACTTTTTCCGGGTGAGGATTTTCGTCCAACCCGAAACGCCGCGACATTTCCTCAAGGGTATGATGGAAGATCGCCTTGTAAGGTTTGCCGAGGTATAAGGGTGAAACTTTGATACCCATTTCATCCAGCAGGCCGGTAATGAACCGGGTCTTACCACCGGCACCGACCCCAATTTCACCATGTTCCCCGTTCGGCCAATATGAATCGGGATTTGGTACGATCATTGGTAAAGCAGGATTTTTAATCAGCATATTGATGGCGATGTTCATGTATTTCTGCCAGTCATATTGGCCCTCCCCGACAATGATCGCGGCACATTCATCCGCCTCTTCGACTTCCCGGACAACCTTCATCCCGGCGGCTTCGCCAAAACAAGGTTTTCCGAGACTCCCGAGAACAAAAACCTTTTTCCCGACCAGATCATTCTCAACCGCGGCTTCGACTAACGCATGGGCACAGGAAATGATTTCATCCGGAGAGATATCGATTCCGCCAAGCTGAATCCGCCTGCTCTTTTGCTGCGGCGAATGATTACCATCATTGGTCAGCAGAAAAAACGGAAATTTATGTTCCCGCAGCCAATCAATAATCTCCGCGTTGCCTGGGAGCGGGTTGGTCCCCGAAATTAAAGTTCCGTCGACATCGAACAAAACCGCTTCGAATTTCTGGTGGTTCTCCTGCCACCAGGACATAAATGAATTAAATATTTCCATGAAAAATCGTCCGTTTTAGTTAAAATTGTTTAAATTCAGACAAAATCTAATGTAATTAACCGTGATTGCAAGTAATAACGAAGAAAAAACAGATCTTATATTTATTGGAAAAAACCTTGACTTTGAGGTATTCCAGACTATTTTAGTTTTCTGTTTAAGGTAATTAGATTTAACCTCAGGGTTTGAATGTCGAATCGAGAAAATATTTTATTTGCAATGCTGATAGTCTTTCTGGCCGGAACCGGAGCCATGACCGCGAAACATGACTCCATCTTCGGCGCCGCCGCGATGATTATTATCATCGCGGCAATCTGTTATATATTTTACAAGGATCCCAGGAAGAATCTCCCGCTCCGTGCCCAGTCATTTCGCAGCAAATTGCCTTTTGAAATTAAATACACCGATGATGACGGCGAAGTCATTGTTGCCGGGGAAACTCCAGGCAAGGTGAAGATTCCGCCGTGCCGGGGGAGGCGTTTCCTGATTCAAGAGCTGACGGAGGAAAACGTCACACAATACGCGACGGAAATAAATCGCAAAAAGATCAAGCGGATAATCGTTCTCAACCCAATCTCAACTGCTGTATTTGAAACCCTTGTTTCCCGCTGCCGGAAATTGATCGTTCTGGATATCATCGTCGATCAAGTTGAAGATTTTTCACTGTTGTCCAATTTGAAACAGCTTGAGTTTTTGAGTATTGAAAAATGCCATAACATGACTGAATTACCTGATTTGTCAGGCATGAAGAATTTGGAACATCTGGAAATCATTGAAAACGACGGCTTGACGGATATTTCAGCGCTCAATGCAAGGCCCGAACTGGAATATCTTTCTCTGATCAAGTGTTCGACTCTCAAGGATATTTCTGTCCTGACGTATATCAAAGGTTTACGTCACGTTAATCTGGCCGGAGCGTCCAGCCTGAACGATCTGAGCGACCTGGCTTTGTCCGGTCTTTTTTCGCTGGATATCAGCGAATGCAATGAATTGACCGACATTACCCCGCTTGGAACAATGCAGGAACTACGGGAACTGACAATGAACGGCTGGGAGCATTTTGACAAAATTACCGCCCTGCCTGATCTGCCAGTTCTGTATAACCTGGTATGCAACGGTTCGTCCGGCATAAAAGATCTTGCCTGGCTGGAGCATCAATCCCAGTTACAGCATTTGAGTCTGCTGGGATGTGAAAATCTCACCGATATATCCGGGCTGGAAAATACGCCGGAGTTGCGAGTCCTGCAGTTTTATGCTGAAAATATTCAGGATGAAGATTTTGCGGCAATTACCCCACTTGAAGATCTGGTGTATCTGGAACTTGAAAAATGTAAACATCTGGCTACAGCCGAACATTTCAATGCACTGAAAAAACTGAATTACCTGGAAATGGACCAATGTGAAAATCTCACCGATATTTCAGCCTTGAGCAATCTGAAATGCCTGAACCAGTTGATTATTCCCGGCTGCAAAAAGCTGCAGGATATTTCAGCTTTGGCTGATACGCCGGACCTGTTCGGCATCAATATGACTGAAGGCGAAGAGATTTCCGACCTTTCCCCATTAGCAAAGCGCTACAATATAAAATACCTGAATTTATCCGGTTGCAAGAAAATCAGCGATATTACCCCGCTGGAAAAACTGGCATCACTGGTTTTTCTGGACCTGAGCTGTTGCAACCTGATCACCGATTTGAGTCCTTTGTCCGGGTTGAAATCACTGGGACAACTGGAAATGATGGACTGGGAAAATTTTCCCGAGGAGCCAATACCGGAATTGCCCGCGCTGCATTCGCTTGACATCAGCGGCGGCAAAATGAAAAACCTGGAAATGGTGGTCAATCAATGGTTCCTGCAGAATCTGAATGCTTCGAACTGTAATAATCTAACCGATCTTTCCGCATTGGAAAAGCTGACGTTCCTGAACGCGTTAAAACTTGAATCGTGTGAAAAGCTGGCAAACATCTCACCGCTTGAAAAGCTTGAACATTTGAGCTATCTGGATCTCAAGGATTGCGATAATGTCTTTTACATCCTGCCGTTGATGAAAATACGCAATCTTCAGGTTGTCTATCTGAGCAGTGAAAAAAAATACCATTTTTCCGATATTGAAAAGATTTGCCAAAGCCTGCCGTTATGCAAGGTATTTGTCCAGACTCAAACCCCGTCCGAAGAGGATGAAAAGGATCAGGACAAAACCAAAAATCAGGCCAACGCGGCGACCTGACGCATCGCTTTCGGGATCAATAGCGGCAAGTCGTCCGCGATAGCCCCGCGCTCACCGTTTGGATTAAGTTCCCCGGCCAGACCATGAATGAAGACCGCCGCGCAAACCGCCCTGAAAATATCTTTCCGGCCTTGAGGAGACGCAATAAACGCTCCGATCAAACCGGCCAGACAATCCCCGCTGCCGGCCCCGGACAACGCCGGAGAACCACTGCTGTTCATGACCAGCCTGCCGTCGGGCGAGGCAATAATCGTATTGCGTCCTTTCAGGACAATTGTCGCGCCGGATACTTTAGCCAGCTCCGCCGCCTGATTTTCCGGACTTTCCCGGCGCATATATTCCAGGTCAAAACCGTTAAGCAGCATATTCATTTCGCCGGGATGCGGCGTCAAAATAGCGTTCCTGCTGTTTACCAGAAGTGAAAAATCATTGGCTATCAAAGCCAGGGCGTCAGCATCATAAACCACAATTTTGCCGGTATTCCCGCAGGCTATGACAAAGTCGGCACAGGCCCCGTTACGTCCCATGCCCGGACCGCAGACCATAGCATCAATTGAGTTTGCTAAAGAAGTCAACTCATGAATTGCCCGGTGATCGAGATATGGAACATTCAGATGTTTCGAGATCAACGCCAATGGCCCGTCCGGCAAGCGGCCGCCCCCGGCAGACAATAGATAGACCATTCCCGCGCCGCTGCGCAATGCGGATTCCGCCGCCAGCAGCGGCGCGCCGCGATACTCGACCGAGCCACCGCAGATCAATACCCGACCGACAATATTTTTATAGCTGCGCATCGGCAAGCGACCGAGAAAACTCCTGACATCCTCAGCAAAGATCATTTCAAGTTGCGATTCCGTTTCGGCAATATACGATTGCGGGATCCCGATTTCAACCATACGCAGTTGGCCGCAATAATCCGGCCCCCGGTCTTTGACCAGACCATATTTGGGCAGCCCGATCGTCACCGTCAGATCCGCCATGACGCAATCCGTCTCAAAAGAACCGCTGTCTCCGTTCATGCCGGAGGGCATATCAACCGCAACCGTCGGCAGTTGAACTGCATTGACCGTCGCGATCCATTGAGCGTAAGGCGCACGCAAGGGGCCTGAAATTCCGGTTCCGAGCAGACCGTCGACAATAATATCACCAGCCTGAAAATCATCCCCGGACAATTGCTCTTTGATAATCACCGGAACATCATCCGGGAGCAGTCCGGCGTGGTGGCGCGCGTCCGTCGGCAGCGCCTCAACCGGGCAGACAGCATAAATTATCACGTCAAAATCCGTGTTGTCGTATATGTAGCGTGCAATGACATAAGCGTCTCCGCCGTTATTGCCTTTTCCGGCCAGACAGACAAAGCGTTTAACATGGCGCGGAGCCAGATTGGCGCACCATTCCAGCATGATTTCCGCCACCCGGTTTCCGGCGCGCTCCATCAACACGCATCCCGGTGTACCGAATTCTTCAATCGTTCTACGATCCAGTTCGCGCATCTGCTGAACACTTATACTTTTCATTTATCCCGCTCCATTCTTTTACCGGGAATCTCTCCGGGCGACATCCAGTTGACTATGCCTTCCGGTTCAAAACTGAAATAATCGGCAACAATAATTTTCGTAATCTGAACAACAACGTTATGTATTATAATGTCCTGAATACCTTTTTTCAATTCGAAAATCTGGTTTCCGGCAACGGAATTGTCAATTGATATGCGGTCATGCAAATTTTTATTTGGTTCAGTCTATGCTGGTTTAGGTTAATTGATAATATATCGCACCCGACGCTATGAAAAATTTGCATACAGCGTGGCATATACCCAGCCTGGGGTGATAATGGGAGTCGGGCTTTTTCACGCCCCCCCCCCTGCCGACCGGCGAATCAGCGCTGAAAGCGCGGCATATAAAAAATGGGAGCGCGTGGCTCCGACCGCGCAGAAAAAGCTGACGCTTTGAAAAACAGAATCTTGCCAGGTAGCGATTATTTACCTTCAACTTTCAACTTTCAACCTTCAACTCACATTTGGGAGTGCGTGGCTCCAGCCGCGCAAAAAAGCGCATTAAAAAATTAAGCGCTGAAAGCACGACATATCCCAATAGTGGGAGCCGGGCTTTTACGGGGGTGCATACCCCTGCCAACCGGCGAATCAGCGCTGAAAGCGCGGCATATACCCAGCCTGGGGTGATTGAGCAACGCGAATGAACCCCAGGTATAGTCAAAAATAAATAAAAGCCCTGTAAGGGCGGCATATAAGTCTGGCGCGTTGCCAGTTCTGCCCAGAGTGCTGGACAATACATATCAATCAGGCTGGAAGTATTGAAATTGTTTATTGGAAGCGCCGCAGACCACTGCGGCATTTCGCGAAAGACCGGCAAATAATAAAAGATATATGAGCTGATTTCAAAATAAACGTTATCCCCAACCGGGGAATAAAATATGCCTTAATAAGCCTTCATGCCGCAGTGGCCTGCGGCGCTCCGAAAGAATACTTTTGCCGCAGTAGCCTGCGGCGCTCCGAAAGAATACATTTCCCGCAGTAGCCTGCGGCGCTCCGAATGGAATCTTTCCCACAAAATTTGCACTCTCAATATTGCGGAGTATATTTAAATTGAGATGACACTGGAAAATACTTAAATCAAATTTTTTGCGTCAAAAAATCAATCGAATGGGTGTTTTGGGGTGGTTTTTTAAGTTTAAAAAACGGTCAAATATGGGGTCATCCCCCTTCTCCTTTGCTGTTCTTTTAGTGATCCATTTGATTTTAACGTATTTATTGGCACATTAAATACAAGAGTAAAAAATATTGGAGCTTGGTGTGAATGACAATATAAAAAAATCAAGATCGCATTTTTATTCACTCTTATTTGCAATAACGGCATATGTCCCCTTGTTGGTTATCATGCCGATTGTAATATTATATGATGCATCAGCACCAGCTGAGCTTGCTTTTGGTTGGGCTTTTTGGTGGTCAATACCGGCTTTTATACTTGGAAGACGTAAAGCAGTTAGAAAGAGATGGAGCGCGAGGATTGGTGTCTTGCTTGCCAGTTTACCCATTTTATATTTTATTGGGTTCATTTTGACAGCAATATTTTTATGGATGTTAATAGCTCTAAACACAATACTAAACGCAATATTTACTTGATTAGGTTAAAGGAAGATGTAGAGAAGATGTAGGGTCAAAGGTTTGCCCCCCCAAGGGTTTCCCTAGTAGAGAGAGTTTTTAAAAAGGAGAATAAATAATGCCTTTTTTAACGCTGAAAAAAATAAAATATTACCTTAGAAAGTTTATTTGGGTATTTTTTATTACTCTTCTCTTATGTATAAGTGGGATTTTTCAGAGATTCGGAAGTTTGAATTGGAATGAATCTCGGCAAAATGATATAAAAAATATGAGTCTTGTTAAAGAGGCAACAATGATGATATATATTAATAAAAATAAATCAGGAATATTTCCAAACAATGAGACGTTACATAGGAATTTATCTAAAAACGGTAAATCTCTTCATGAGCTTTATTACTCACCAAAAGGTATGCTAGACTCCAAAGGTATTGCCTGGCAAATTGTATTAAAAGATCAATTGGATGAAAACAAGTTTTTTGTAGGTAGAGTTTATCGTCGTTCAACTCAGATTGAGTGTAGGATAATAAAGAATGATCAGGTAATTAAAAATCATATTACAAAGGAAAAGAGCATTCTATGATGTATGGGCAAGGATATTAACGAAATTGAAAAGTCGATAGCGGGGGGGGGTGACCCGGAGTTTCACGGAGTTTCTTCTACTTTATATTGGTATTTTTTCGTTATTGCGGGCAACCCGTCATATTCTCCTCCAAGTGGCAATTATAAATAATAATGCAAGAAAGGTGTTCATTGATGAAAGCAGGTATTATTGCAATTTGGTCTTGTTTTCTTTTATCATTCAATATACATGGGATGTCTATTGATGAAGGTATTCGTTTCGTTCCGGAAGAGCACTGGTGTTATAAGAGCTCAAGTATATTTGTTAAAGGGCCTGCGGGCATAGGCTATTATTGTCTTTATCCTATTGGATGTGCAATCACTATTCCTGTCGTGATTGTAGGTAGAGGTTTTAGGAAACCATTGTTTTCATTATTCGAATGTTGTATGGTTTCCCATTTGACCTTTGCACATGTGGGTTACTTAACTGTTGGATTGCCTTTTTACATTGTTGAAAAAGTATTTTGGGATGGATCATGTTATCTTTATTCATCAATATTTGGCAACGATAAAAAGCTTGAGAACAAGAATGGAGTTATGAAATCTAAAAATAAACCTGATTGTCATAAAAAGAAAGATTGAGAGTCTCCGGGGTCACTCCTCGCCATTCGGGTCTGACACTGATTTACTATTAAATTTGAACTTAAATTGGTTTTATATTTGATTTTTTATGGCCTTAGAACTGTTTTTTAAGGTTATTTATTGATTTTAAGAAAATTGGGGGCAGTTGCGGGAGTTTTTTTGCGTCATTTGCAATGTCAGTCTATAAGCAGTATATTTAAATTGAGATGACACTGGAAAATGCTTAAATCAAATTTTTTGCGTCAAAAAATCAATCTAAGGGGTATTTTGGGGTGATTTTATGATTTTTTTAAGTTCAAAAAAGGGTCAAATATGGGGTCAGATCTGAATGATTTTATCCTTTGGGGGCTGAATGGCTTACAGACCAGAATGGCTTACTGGATTTGAAATAAAGGAGAAAAAAACGTTATGGAATACTTTCCTCATTTAAATTTAGGGCAAATGCAAATTTATGTTTCATTAGTTATTTTTGTTGTGCTGTTATTGTTTTTTATATTATTTTCAATATTCATGATCAAGAGGAAAAGATTTAACATTTTTTTGGTTTTAGGGCTTGCTATCTTGTTATTTGTCCCAAGCTGTAATCTTTTGGATAAAACTTTGGGTCAAAGAATTTTCACCAATATTCATCAAGCGCAAAATCATGACATGCCAGAACCTTCAACTTGCATTGAATATAAGCCTTGTTATTCATATCTCGATGCAAAATATAAAGTCTCTCCTGATGTCCTGAAAAAATGGGTGGATAAATATAAGCTTAAAGAAGAACCGGAAAACACATTCAAAAGTAAATTTGCTGAAAATGGACAACAGTTGACTGCAGTATATGACCCCAACGATCAAGTGTTAACAATTAAGTATTTTGCTTTTTAATTTTTACATCTTTTCAAATGATTTTATAATGGGATATTTGATGAATAATATTATAATAAACGAAAAAAGCTTATAAACCATTAGGGGCGTTTTTTGGGAATAGTAATATATATAGCCTTTTTTTTCATGGTGTCGGTTTACTTCGAGTATTGGGCCATCAGTGAATCTGCTTCTGGGATACTTTTTACACTTTACGCGCTTTTAATAACTGTTATTTGGCCAAAGGTATTTTCTGTTCTGTATAAAATCCGGGAAAATGTCGAATACCGCTTTTATTTATGCTTATATGGTGATGGTTTCATTTTCTTTACCGTTGAATATTTTTTATTATCATCTAACGATTCAATAAGTAAAGGAGGTCTTTATCCCATTAATTTTATAATAATGATAATTCTTGCTTGTGTCACACTATACCAACAGGTAAAATATCGTAAGGAATTGAACTGGGAAAATGATGATGGCTTGATGTTTTCAATGAAAATAAGCACGCATTATAAATTTTTTGCACCAGTTCTAATAATTGTAATCTCATTAGCCATTATTTGTGTCTTAAAATCTGTTGAGGCAATATTTTTTTCTTTATTATTGCCTTATGTTTTCTTTCCAAGACTGGGTCTTGTTTTTCAAAAAAGAAAAAGTAGCAGAAATCGAGAAAGTTTTAAATATGGATTGTACTGCGTGAGCATATATTTGTTTATGATGGTTATATATATGTGTATTCTTTTACTATCAGTAAATAGCTCTGCCATACTCACGGTGTTTTCAGCATTTTGGTTGTTGGCAGGATTGATGAAAACTGTGATTTTTTTTCCTTTTCAACTACAAAAATCCTATTGATCTGAAAAAAAAAATATTCCTTTGGGGTCTAAAAGCAACAGGGGGCTGACTCGAATGGCAAATTCTAGTCTTTGGATTTACGTAGGTTTATTGCTGATGGTATTATTTCTTACTGTTGCAGGATGTAATGATATGAAAAAAAGGAAGTTGATGCCAATGAGTTTATAGCATTATACCATAAAGATAAGTCACCGGGCTCATCCATTAAGGTTCCTGTCGTTGGTTTTTCGTTAACGGTAATATACTACAGCCCCTTATTCATCTTCACATTTACCTTCTGCAATTGCTGTATCAACTTGATCATCCACACACCATAACTCTAAGCCTACATTATCAAAATAATATATAATATTAAGTTTATCATCATTAGGAGAGTCACCATACAATATTAGTTTGTCAATAGTAGATGGCTCAGAGCCTAATATGGAGATAGCTTGTTTTATGTTCATTCCAATAAAATTGAAGTTTTTGAAAAAAAACTGTTTATCACATTCAATGCTTCCTATTATACCATCTTCTTCAAATAAATATATCCCTTGAATATCTGTTTCATAAATACCAGAGCCAGTAACAGGGTCATCAAGCGGAGTTATTACTTTTTCTATATCGTAATTGGCACAAGGAGTATCAAGGAAGAATTTTCCTACTCTCTCCAACGGTACCCACTTATATTCATCTTTATTGGTTTTCATTTTTTATCCTCCAAGTCTTACATGGGTCACCTCCGCTATTGACTTTATATAACACGCTTATCCCGCGCCATTCAATCGAGTTTGATTTTACCGAGAATCTCTCCGGGCGACATCCAGTTGACTATGCCTTCCGGTTCAAAACCGAAATCATCAGTAACAATAATTTCCGCAACATTGACCGCGCCGTCACTGACCACATCACGTATTATAATGTCCTGAATACCTTTTTTCAATTCAAAAATCTGGTTTTTGTCGCCGGCTTGACCGACCAGATCCCAGACAAAAAGCCCCGGCACCGGTCCGCCATGTCCCAGAGATGCCCGGTTCAATCCCAGGTTCCAGTTAACCGTCTTTTTGCCGACAGACACTCGCAGCGAGGGATATTTGCCGACCCGGACTTTGGAGCCGCGCTGCTGCGCCAGAGCCAGTTTGAGCCAAATTACGTATTTACCCGTTTCTGGGATGTTCACCTGAAGTTTCAACGGCCCGGCTTTGGTTATATTATAGAAAGTCCCGGTATCCCCATTGAATTTTTTCAAAGCGGGAGCGCCGAATTTATAGCTTTTCAACGGAAGAAGGCGCGACTTACCGACCTTTTGGCGGATCACGGTTTTACCGCCTTGCGGAGTATGGACCTTGATTTCCGAAGACGGCAGTGATTCGTTGCCGCGCCGGTCAATCGCGGTCACCCGGTAATAATAATCAGTATTGCTTGTCAGTCCCCAATCCCGGGTTTTATTTGTCAAAGGAGAACTGATACGCTGCGCCTGAACGCATTTGACATCCGGTTTGCGAGACGCATACACGTTATAATAAGCCAGGTCCAGTTCTTTTACCGGACTCCACTCAAGGGTAATATCATAAGGCGCCGCCTTAGTGGATTTTAAGCCGGACGGCGTTTGGGGCGCGGTTGCGTCATATATGCCACGGAGATGCGGCGGCCATTTTGCGTTGGTCACATAAGCCGCATCAATCAGCAGACCGGAACCAGAAGCGTTCACTGACAATTCATTTTTGCCCTGGTTTAATGCAACCTTTCCGCAGTCGAACCATTTAAAACTTGAGGAAGACACTTTTGTATGATTAAGCACTCCCTTGCCTTTTGCCCGTAAATATAGCTGAAATTCACCGGCCATCGGTACTTCAACCGGGATTTTAACTTGCGCTTTTCCGGCAGGCAGCAGCAGGGCCAACAATTCAAGCGCTCGCGGATCGAACTGTTCGCGCAACGGTAGATGTCCGGTTTCAGTTTCAAGTTCAAAATAACGGCAGAAAGGCCCTGTCCATTTACCATCGGCGGCTGCGCATACCACATAAGAAGACTGCCCTTCAAGTCCGGAATTTTCAACTGAACTGACATAATAATAGGCATGATCCTTATCCGGAGGCAATTTGAAAACAGCGGAATTGCCGGAAACCAGTTCGGCATTGAGTTGTTTGAATGGTCCGTTCGGAGAATCCGCCATATAGATGAAATAACCTTTAACCTCTTTGGCTCTGGCCGGAGCCTGCCATGTCAGCTTAACCTCTTCCCCATGAACCTGAGCGAAAACACCGCGGGGCGGCAGCGGTAAACGCGATATCGCCTGATAAAAATCCGTATCCTGCAACATACTTGAAGCATAGCCGATTTTAGTTCCGTCAGGGCTTGAATCAAGCTGCGCTTCCGTATTGTATTCACTGAAATACAGCTGGGTGTTGGGACGACAGATAATATAATCATACTCCTGCTTGTTCGCGCCGATACAGCGAATAGAATTTTTTGCGGTCACCAGAAACCATTCCGGCGTTACCATCCAGCTCAAATGACCGCCGCCGTGGCGAGTCGCCAAACGTTCACCGCTCCCGTCAATATTCATTATTTTGATGCCGCCGTGGTGAAACGCAACACGTTTTCCGTCAGGGCTGAAACCGCGATGACTCATGTGTTTATCCCGCACTTTGCGCCATTTACCGTCGAGCGTTGCCAGAAAAGATCCCTCCAGCTTTTTCTCAGCCACGTATTTGTTGCGTTTTTCAAGATTGAAAGACAACATATAATCAGGGGTCTTGGTAAACCAGACCTGATGTGTGGTATAGGGGAACGGATAGGTTATTGCTTTTCCGGTCGCGATATCGATAATTGTGGCACTGGAACGGCGGGCGGTTCTATTTTGGTTCAAACTGGTTACCAGCAGTTTTTTCCCGTCCGGATGCGGCACTCCAATGCCTCCGGTCGGATAATTTCCCGGCAATACATGCTTTTCACCCGTTTTAATATTATAAGAATAAATCTTCATCCTGCCATCAACCGGCGGCCATTGGCGGCACCACACTGTATCTGGCTTTTTGGCGTCAAAAATCCGCCCCGCATGATTATGACGAACCAGCTTTGAACCATCTGACGGTAACGAGAAAAACTGCGTTTTCATACTGCCGCCACGGGTACTCCGGATGAAAACATTGCCGCCGTCGGCGTCATAGGTAAGGGCGTTTGAGTAAACGTGGCGGGTACTGCCGGGATAACGGGTCATTTTAATTATTTCAGCTCCGGTATCGGTATCCCGGAAAACCAGCCTTTCAGCAGGATATTCCTTGACGCTGCCACGGAGATTTTCGGGCACAAAAGAGGTTCGGGAAGCAAATTCGCGAAGCCCGTGGATCGGGTCGACATCGGCCTCAGCGGTGGCCGATTTATGGACATCTCCTCCTTTGGTCAAAGTCCCCCGGTCAACCATAAGTTGAGCTTTAGCCTGCGTATAGGCTCCGATTGCCAACTGGTCATATCCTTTCGGAACCTTGATTGTGACAACAGCCTCCTGAAAGTCGTTGAACGGCTTATAATTAATTCCTGGTTTGCGTTCTTTTTTCTGCTTGCCGGAAGCACTGAGAAAATAACGGAACACCCATCCAGTCGGACATTTAACCCACAGTTTAGCAGTATAAACGCCCGGTTTCACTTTAACCGAACCGGAACGCAGTTGGGGGTAATAACCATCTGTGGCAGTACGGTTGATTAACAGCATTTTACCGTTTTTACGCAATTCGCTCGGGACGAGTTTAATTGTTCCCTGTTTTCCCCATTTTTTATTGCCGTCAATCAGAATCCAGCCAACGGGATTTCCCCGGCTTACTTTGCTGAAATCACTGTTGACCAGCAAATTTTGATCCGCTCCGCTTAATGAAATGCTCACCAACAGTGATAACGTAAAAATCTTGTACATTGCATTTTTCCCTATTTTTGTTTATTAATATACACCATGTTATAATCAAAAAAAAATCTCCGCTCACGAATGAACGGAGATAAGATGAGATGCAAAATTATCCGTTATTCAAATACTCGTCTCTCCCGGCCAGGTCCTCCCGGGTAACATGTTCAGGCATCTTGGGGGAAACGTGACCGTCGCACCACATGATATTGGCCCGACCATTATGAACTCCGCCAATCCGGCTGGGATAACTGGTTAAACTGTAATATGTACCGTTCGACTGGCCGACAACTTGATCAACCGTATCGGAAATGTAAACAATTTTTGAAGGAGATTTCACCTGCGGCATTTTTAATGATCTGGCTTCGTCATTGGCTCCGTCTTTGTTGGACGATATTTTAGTATTGTTGGTAACCATGCCGCTGGCCATAAAGCTGTAATAACGCCACGACTTGATATCGCCGCCAAGCTCAACTTTATGCGGGGAATGGCTCGGGCAGGCATTGATCGCGGTTCCGCTCCGGCGCCATTTTTCAACCGTTCCGGAAGTCACGCCGTTAAGAAAATATTGTGCTACAGGGGAGGCAAAGTACAACCAGTGTTTCTGTCTGGGAGAGGAGTCCAGGGTTTTTTGATAAATCGGGATGAAAAAATCGTTATTATCATCCGAATAATTGGCAAAAGACAGGGTCCATTGCTTCAAGTTGCTGACACATTTAATCGCCTGAGCTTTTGCCCGGGCCTGGTTTAACGCCGGCAGCAGCATGGATGCGAGGATTGCAATGATCGCGATCACAACCAGCAATTCAATTAAAGTAAAAAGTTGAGGTTTTTGCTTCATTTTTCACACCTTCCTATTGTTTAAATAATATTTCCATACTATATTGTAAGTAAAAACAACAAAAAAGTCAATTAAGAAAAATGACTGTTTTTTAAGATAAACAAGCAAAAACGGATTATCTTTCCCCCAAAAAGACAGTTATTATCATTAATATCATTTTGCATTGAACAGGTTGGCCATGAAAGAAAAAGAAGAGTTTCAGGACCGGTATGAGCGGAATAAATTGGAGTTTGCGCAATTATTCAGCGAACAATCATCCATACGCCTCCTCCAATGCTTTTTCTGGAAGCAGGACACGGTCAGGATATTCGATAAAAGAACCATGAACAGGTCCTTTCTTTATGTTGTCAATACCGGATGCATCACGGTTTGCACACCGGAAAAAGGAGTGGAAAAAGTTGGTCCCGGACAGGCAATATATATGCCGGCAGGGCAAACCCATACGGCAGTAAATATCAAAGGAAATATTTTCAAAGCATATGGTATTCATTTTCGCTGGCAACTCCCCGGATATCGCACGGATACCAGACTTTTTGCTGATCAAGTATTGAACCTCCCTGATCCGGATTACATTTATGAACAACTTAATCGCTTAACCGCCGTCTCAAACTTGTATCCTCAGGATACTGGTTCAGGATTAGGGGCTGCTATCTTGCGGAATATACTGGTGGATTTAATCTTCACCCACGAAACCATGATCATGGAACGGACAGACGACCGGGTTAACCGGGCCGTTGAAATGATTTTACAAAATCCAAATCGCTGGCGCGATATTACGGAATTAGCTAAAACAGTCGGCTTAAGTCCTTCGCGTTTCAGAGTTTTGTTTCGACAGGAAATGAATGCATCACCCAAAGTTTATATTGAGAAATGCCGCCTGGAAAATTGCGCTTCTGAAATGATAACCGGCAATCTGAGTATAAAGGAAATCGCCGCAAAACATGAGTTTTCTTCACTTCAATACTTCAACCAGGCCTTTAAACGTCATCTTGGTTGTCCGCCCAGAGCATACCGAAGGAATCATAACTGATATCGCAATCATTAAGGCCACTTTACTTTATACCAGCGCCCCGGAGGCACGACCATTTTAAATATATTCCCATGATTATATACTTCAGAACGAGTCAGATTTTCAGAATCCAGATTGTTTTCCAAATAATTAAGCATATGAACCAATCGAACACTTACAGTACTGAAACCTTTGCCGATAGAGTTCTTGACGCTGCCGACCTGTCCGGAAATCCAAAGCCCTTTTTCATTCTGTGAGTAAAGCGCACGCTTTGCCGCCGCCAATATTTTTTTATCAGACTTAACTGCATTCTTTTCAGGCAACCTGGCATTTTTCAGCAATTTTTCCAGATCAGGAATCGGATTAAGGTTACAAGTTCTGGATGCCAGAGGAAACTGTTTTGCAATCTTCATTTGCTCCGGATCATCCAGATAATATATTTTCTTTTTCCAGCGAGCTATCGGCCGGCCGGTTTCATGGTCATAATATTCATACATTTTACCATCAGGAAATTTCTGCTTCAACCAGTCAGCAGCTTGTTGTCCAGGCTTGAGATAACGCTGGTCTCCGGAAAGCCGGTAAACTTCTATCAGGGCTTTAACAACCTGTTCAGTATCTCTCCTGACAAAACATGCCGGCTCATGATGCCTTGCCGCAATCGGCTTATTATCCGGACCGTATTGACCACACCATCCATGGACTTTGCCACTCAACTTGACGTTTATCAACCAATCCCCGGCTTTTTTTATCGCTTTCAGAAATTTAGTTTTACCTGACACATGGTAAAGAAGTACCATAATATCAATGGCATCATTCATATTATCATCATTGATCTCGCCTGCGCCTTCCACCCCGGTATGAGATTCTCCTTTTCCGGTTTTGGGATTATAGTGATGTGACCAGCTGCCGTTAGGATTCTGAGTCTTTAAATAAAATTCTCCACATCGCATCGCTGAATCAAAATACTTTTTCTTTCCAGTGACCTTATGCAAAGCAAGTAAAAAAGCCAGAGCATGACTTTGCACACTGTCCTGATATTCGGGTTTTGCGCGAGACTTGGCATGGTCAAGCGGTTTTATCCTTCCCGGCTCGCAATCATACTGGTTCATCCAATAACCTTTTTCTGATTGGGCGGCAAGCAAAAAATCACCGGTTTTTTCCGCAACCGCAAGAAAGGCTTCGTCATTCAAGACATCATATGCATACAGAAAGCGCGAAGCCGCCAGTGCGGTTCCTCTCATTTTGCCGAGGCTGACCGCACTCCGGCAGTCTATTTGTTTTCGCCCCTGGGCAAACGAGCCGAACATTGTCGGCCAGGTATAATCAGCCATCCATCCGCCATCTGATTGAAGTTTTTGAATAGTTCCAAGATTCAGGTATACTCCGTCTTCAACGGCATCCATTAACTTTCTTGTCTCTTTATTCAACGGAACTGCCTTTTCAAGCTGTTTCCAGCTTTTATTCCAATAAATAAATTCATCAAACATATTACCGGCTTGCAGCATCCCGCCGGGATTAAGCCTGACCTCCCAGCTGCCTCCGATAAAAAAGATAAAGGGATTATAGAAATCTTTCGGGATTATAAATTTATTTTCAACACTGCGGTCATTAATTCCTAATTTGCCACAACGCAATAGCGAATCCCACGATGCCGTGATTTTATACCATTCGGACGGGCTGATTTTTCCTAAAGACAAACTAATATCGGAAATAACTTTTTTAGCGTGCAAATTCCCCTGATCATCCCATACGGACGTACTGAAATCAATACATATCAAATGTAATTTACCTTCATCCACTTTTATGCCTAATGAATATTTCCTGTTTCTCGTCTGCCAAAGCCAGGCAATTCCCTCTTTTCCCGCAATAGCTCCCCCTTTGCAGTAAAAAGAGAGCGTTCCCTGCCGGGCATTAATATTATGAGCTCCTCTGTAATGAACGTATCCACCGGTTTTTTTAATTTCCAATGCCGATCCGTCTGCGCCATTCGGTACGATATCGCATCCGAAACCGCCGGCACAGGCCATTCCCCGCGCAATATCGGCTCCGGTATTATTATTAAAAGACACATAAAATGTCGGCCTGACCCATTTTTCATTTCCGGTCGCCTGTTTTGAAAAATCCGCATTTGCTTTATCCGGAACCTGTTTGATTGAATGTTGTTCTTCTCCAATCAAAACCGGCTGTAAAAACCCGACCATACTCAGAATAATCAACCAAACGTAATGCTTTTTGTTCCTGGCTTCTGTTTTCTGCCTTGTTTTCCAAATTCTGATCATTGTTTGTGTTCCTCCTGCTTTTTTATGAATACATTTTATATTTCATGGAATTAAATACTCATAATAGAACGCTGAATAAAAATAACATTCTTTAAATATATTGTAAGTAAAAGGCTGTAAAAGTCAATTGAGGGAAATAACTGTTAGTTAAGATAAACCGTTAAATATGACTTTTTCTCGAGCAGAGAAGATCAATAGACCTTAAGAATATCAACTTTTCGAGAGCCGGCCGGTTTTCTTGAAGGCATCGCGATATTGCGTTGGAGATTTGCCGCGATTTTTGCGGTATAATCTGGAAAAATAATACTGATCTTCGATTCCCACCCTCATGGCGATTTCCGCCACTGTCGCGTCGGGAGTATCTCGGAAATACTTTTCGGCCCGGTTGAGCCGTGCTTCAATAACACTCTGTTGAAAAGACATTTTCAGTTCACTGCGAAACAAATGGGAAATTGTGGACCGGCTCCGATGGACATATCTGGCCGCATCGTCAAGCTTGATCCGACGCTCCAGGTTGTCTTCGATCCAGGCTAAAACCCGCAGGACAATCCGGTCCCCGCGCACCTGGACAATTTCCTTGGTGATAATGTAATCGGTCAGAACTGAAAACAGGCCAAGAATATCCTTGACCCGCTCCGGTTCAAAATACGGCAGCGCGTAAAACGCCTTTTCAAGCTGTTCACGCAACTGCGGCGGACACGCTTTGTATACCGCCGGGCAGATGGCTTTTGTTGAGCGAAACTGGCCGATCATCGCAAACCCCGCAAGCTGTTTTTCCACATAAATCGGCGCGATCGCTTCCTCGATTCCGGCATGGCAACGATAATTCACGATCTGTTGTTTTTCGATGCTTTCCAGGCGCTTGGACTCATCCATCCCGGTACAACTCTCGGCTCCGAAAATTTCATCCTGGATCAATTGACAGTAACTTGAGTTGGGACTGTCGAGTCCGCGCCGCAAGATTGTTCCGTCCGGAGCAAAAAACATCATGACGATACCAAATCCCGCCGCGAAGTGGTCAAAGATCTTTTGAATCTCTTCATCCAGAACTATTTCAATCGCATTTTCCATCTCAGTCGCTTCATACTTAATAGAGCTAATTTCAAAACTATTTCGAGATATTTTTGATTTTTAGCGGCAAATTTAGCGTTTGAGCTCAATTACATACCCTGCGGGTATGCTCATTCGCGCAAAAGACTAAATTTTCTCGCTAAAAACACTAAAAATAATACTCAAACTGGAGTTTTGAAATCAGCTCAATAGGTAAAATTTTCAAATTACTGGATAAATATACAGCGCAACTGCACAAAAGTCCATTACTTTGCGTAAATTTCCATTTTTTTTAAGCGGCAGCCGGATTATATTCAATTATTATTCAACCAACAGGAGAAAAATCATGGCTGAAAAAGTTAAAGTAGGAATTATCGGTCTCGGTTTCATGGGAACGACGCATCTGGATATTTACAAAGCAAACGATAAAGCGGAAGTAGTGGCGGTGGCAGACGTCAACCCGGCAAAACTCGCCGGTGATATCAGCACGGTTTTCGCCAATATCGGCGGCGGGGACAACTCCATTCCCCTGGACCTGTCGGGAATGGCACTTTACGAATGCGGACTTGACCTGATCAATGATCCGAATGTGGACCTGGTAGATATCTGCGTTCCGACATTTCTGCATCGCAAATACGCGGTCGCGGCGCTCGAAGCCGGTAAACATGTCATGCTTGAAAAACCTGTCGGCCGGACCAGCGAAGACGCCAAAGCAATTATTGACGCCGCCGCCAAAAGCGACAAATGCTTTACAGTCGGCATGTGTGTCCGCGCCTGGCCGGAATACCGTTACGTTTATGAACAATTTAAAGCCGGTAAATACGGCAAGCTGGTCAACGCGTTCTTCAAACGCTTCTCACCAACTATGCAGGGCAAAGCCTGGGAAGACTGGTTCTCAAATGATGAACGCAGCGGCGGCGCTCTGCTTGACCTCCATCTTCACGACATTGACCAGATTGTCTCATTGTTCGGACGTCCGACCGCGGTAACCTCCACCGGCTGCAAAGGGACGCGTTCAGACAACGCCGTCGATCATGTTTTCACTTTTTATGATTTTGCCGACGGGAAAATGGTGGTTGCCGAAGGCGGCTGGAGCGCTAACGGCAGCGCCCCGTTTGAGATGAGCTTCCAATTAATTTGTGAAAAAGCCACCGTCATCTTCAATGCTGCCGGTTTGAACGAATATTATGAAGACGGAACCACAGTCAAGCCTGACGTATCAAGCTATCCCGGCCCGACCGGCTGGCATGCGGAACTTGACAATCTGCTGAACGCCATCCAAAGCGGCGTTCCGGCCACCCAATACATAACTCCCCCGGAAGCGGTTGACGGCCTTTGTATTGCCGAAGCGGAACAAAAATCTGTCGATAACAACGGCGCCAAAATCACCGTCGAATATAAATAAAAGGAAATTTAAGATGTCTTTCTACAAAGCGATAAATTCATGGGTCATCGCCGGTTTCGGCGGTGAAAAAACTCCTTACGAAGCAATTAACGACGCCAAATCATTCGGACTTGACGGAATCGAACTGACCGTGGGTGACTGCGTGTCAATCGATACCTCCGAAGCGGAATGCGCGAAAATCAAAGCATTTGCGGCTGAGAATAATATTGGACTGCGTTCAGTCGCCACCGGTTTTTACTGGGGTTGTTCCCTCGGTTCTCCTGATGAAAAGGAACGCGCCGACGCGTTGGCATTTTCCAAAAAATATTTACAGATCGCCGCCTGGCTCGGAGCGGAAACCGCCCTGGTGGTTCCCGGCGCGGTAGATGTAGCCTGGGACCCGTCCCGTCCGGTCGTCCCATACACGGTATGCTGGAATCAGGCAACCAAATCAATACGTGAACTGATCCCGACTGCCGAAACGCTCAATGTAAATATTGCGCTGGAAAATGTCTGGAACAAATTCCTCTATTCCCCAATGGAGATGAAGCAGTTTATCGACCAGTTCGGTTCGGATAAAGTCGGCAGCTATTTTGACGTCGGCAATTGCCTGCTCAACGGTTATCCACAGGACTGGATCGAAGTACTGGGCAAACGAATCAAAGCGGTCCATTTCAAAAACTGGAAAAGCGAAGACTGCGGCGGCGGCCTGCATGGTTTTGGTGATGACCTGCTTGACGGTCTGGTTGATTTCCCCAAAGTGCTTGCCGCACTTGAAAAGATCAATTTCACCGGCCCGATCTCAGTTGAAATGATCCCGTTCTGCCGTCTTCCGGACCTGGTCATGCCTGATGCGGAACTGGCAAAAGCAACCGCGGAAAAATTGTTGAGCATTTTCGCATGAAGATCGGCATTATTGTTGAATCGCTCCGGCTGCCCTTGTTCGACGGCCTGAAAAAAGCCGCCGAACTCGGAGCGGATGGCGTCCAGCTTTACGCGGTTGCGCATAACAGCCACAACCTGTTGGAATATTCCGATACGCAGCTTAAAGAACTGAAATCACGTTGCCAGGACAACAATCTGGTGGTATCCGCGATTTGCGGCGACCTTGGCGGGCATGGCTTCCGTCAACCTCAGGGCAATTCAGAACGAATCGCCCTGAGCAAACAGATCATCGATGTCGGTTTGAAGTTGGATACGCGAATCATGACTACGCATATCGGAGTAGTGCCGGAGGATACCAGTGATCCATATTACGGGAAAATGGCGGCGGCCCTAAGGGAAGTCGGCGAATACGCCGCCGCTTCCGGGGCCTGCCTGGCAATAGAAACCGGCCCTGAATCCCCAACCGCGTTGAAAACTTTCATCGAAAACGCAGTCGGCAACCGAGGAATCCAGGTTAATATGGACCCGGCAAATCTGGTCATGGTCCAGAATGCCGACCCGGTTGCAGCGGTAATGACCTTGAAAGACCATATTGTCCATACCCATGCCAAAGACGGCGTTCATTATCGTGCCTGTGACCCGGCCCGGGTTTACGCCGCGTTCGCGGAAGGCGGTTTTGAGCAACTGGTCGCCGAAACCGGCGAACTCTTTGCCGAAACACCATTGGGTGAAGGCCAGGTGGCCTGGGAGCGTTATCTCGATGCTCTGAAGTCTATCGGTTTTAACGGTTTCCTGACCATCGAACGCGAAGTCGGAGCCGACCCTATTCGCGACATCAGTGCCGCGATAAACTTTTTAAAAGCCGGATTAGCCTAAATAACTGTGTCTCCGGCATATTCTTCCCTGTTAAGGGAGCCCGGCTGCAGCCGAAGCTCCCGAACATTTTTCTTCATTCAAATTGTAACATCTCCATTCCACGCCTCAATCAAATATCCATCAACACATTGCCTATTAAAGCATTACACATTTTTATAAAATTAAGTGATGCATTATTATCAAATTAAGTGATACATTATTATTTTAGCGCAGTGAACAAAATCTGATTTCCCCGGTTGCCTTATAATATAAAACATGTATATTCATTATATTCTTACTGGGTAAATGCGAAAGAGATGTTGTATGCGTAAACGTAAAAAGGTTCTTTTGTGGTTTGTATCCGTCCTGGGATCAATAATTTTAATATGGTTTATTTTCAACGGAATATTTTTTGCATATTGCAGTGACGCATATATCCGGGCACATGTGGCGGAAATTGCCCCCCGGGTAGAGGGACACCTGACAAAGGTTCTGGTTGAAAATAATGATTATGTGAAAAAAGGCCAACTTCTCCTGCAGATTGAATCGTATCCTTATGAATTAAAGAGAAATGTTAAAAAAGCTTCTTTACTTGAACAGCAAACCCAACTGAAGATTTATAAAATCAATTTTAAAACCGCCCAGAAACAACTCAAAGCGGTTGAGGAACAATATAGGTTGGCGAATATCAATGAGGCACGTTACAAAACTTTATTGCTCGAGCAAGCCTGTTCGAAAGAAAAATATGAAAGCATTTTGAATATTAAAGAAACCGTCCAAAAGGAATTTTCGGAAGCCCAGGAAAAAGTGCTTTACTGGCAGCAATCGGTCGACGTGCAAATGACGGTTATCAATTCGCAGAAAGCTGAACTGGCTCTGGCGGAATATTATCTCTCCCTGACAAAAGTAGTGGCCCCGGTCGATGGTTATGTTACAAATATAAATTGTCGTCCCGGAGATTTTGTCAAACCGGGAGAACCACTTTTCGGGTTACTGGATAATCGCTACTGGTGGGTGGAATCCAATTACAAGGAATATGTGCTTAACAGAATAAAAGAGGGTCAAAAAGTCTGGGTTGTAACAGATCTTTATCCGTTTACTGTTCTTGAAGGAAAGGTGGAAAATTTTGACCGGGCAATCCGGCGTACTGATACAAAATCATCGATCCTGCCTTACGTATCCCCGACAACCGACTGGATCAGACTATCACGTCGCTTTCAGGTGAGGATCAAGTTTAACGAGGATGTTGATAAGTATAAGTTATTCATGGGGGCTGATGCCAGAACCCTCGTTTTTCTATGGTGAGAATGATGTCCGACCAATCAACCGATAAATTCACCAAAGGAGAAATAATACTTCTGGTATTAGGACTTTTTGTCGCTTCGGTATTTCTGTTGCTTATCCTGAATACATGGTTTTAACCGCTATATCAGGGAGGGTATTCTAATATGTCATTTGAAGCTCATTGGCGATTGTTTCATGATGATTTTTGCGATACAGTTTCCGGTTTTCCACTGGAGCCGTCCCTGGCAAAACCGGCCCTGAAAACTGCCCTAAGTTGTGTCATCGCCGTCATGTTGACTGACTTTCTGCGAATTCCCCATGCCTACTGGGCAGGAATCAGTGTGCTGATCATGATGCAGCCGAATGTTTCGGCGGAATTAATGAAAGGCTGGCAGCGGGCCGGAGGAGCATGCATCGGCAGTTTTTTCGGAATCTTTTATGCCGGGCTGGTGGTTCAATCACCATTGCTTTTTTCCATTCTGACTATTCTTTTAGTAACGACCGGAATTTACCTTGGCAACACCCAAAAATTCGGTTATTTCTGGTCATACATGACTTTTCATCTGCATATAATCTGCATTTTATCAATCATGGGACCGTCTGGAACGGCAGACATAACTACGGGCAGCCTGATCCCCGAACATATCGCGTTTTATCGCGGCGCCGCTGTGTCAATCGGAGTAATCGTCGCGATTGTTGTCAACCTGCTGATAAAACCGGATTTTGCTTTTGACATTGCCCGTGATAAAGCCGGTAAACTGAAAACAGGGTTGAAAGAGTTTCTGGATGCGGCCGTAACGGGTTATCTGAACGGCAAAAATAATGATGAAGATTTTGAAAAAAAATACTCTGAGTTAGTCCGTGGAATTGATTCATATATTGCACTTTTTAATCAAAGTAAAGTCGAAAGAAAGTTCTTTTTCGATGAAGAGCTGTCATTGGATCCGCAACGAGCCGTAGATTTGAGAAGATGCGTAAAGGATATCAGAAGTCTATATCGGAACTTTGAACAAACCGGGTCATCACTGGCTGGCGAATTTGGTGAACCACTGAAAAAGCTGCCGGAATTTTTCCTGGATGCATTGACAAACAAGTCCCGTTCATCAGAGCAGAAACTTCGTAACGCGTTGAACAAGTTTGAGGACATATTGAAACAGGAACATCCCAAAAGCTCAAAATATGGGACTCATGAACTTATCCTGTTTCTGGGATTTATCGGCTGCCTGAGGAAACTTTTCGGTGTAATCTTTTGCGGGGAAATATCCGGCATTAAAAAATCTGAGGCAAAATTGGCTGGAACTGAAAACGCTGTTGCATCCCTGAAAAATATTCCGATAAATGTCCCTGTTTTAAAAATTGCGTTACGCGGAGCTTTTTCAATCTTATTTGTCTTCTGGTTCTGGCTATGGATGGAGATTCCCGGCGGCGGGGCCAATATGGCGATATCGATTATCGCGGTTTTTCAGGTAAATCTTTTAAGTACGCATCACAAAGGCATTTTAAGATTTGCCGGATGCCTGACCGGAGCCGCGGCGGGATTATTTGTTTTGGCGCTGGGTATCCAATCAACGCTGTTTATCTGTATTATCCTTTTCTGCGTGGTCTATTGTTTTGCGTATGTCTGGGGCGGCAAACCGGGATCGGCCTACTTTGGCCTTCAAGGGGCCTTGGCTTTCGTTATTTGCGTGATGAGCTCCACCGGCCCCGCCGCAACCCTGAGTTCAGGACTTGAACGGCTTACCGGGATATTGATCGCTATATCATGTCTGTGGCTGATTAACAACGTGATTTTTCCGATTGATATGACGAAAAGTTTTCTTAAATCGCTCAATGGCCTCAGAGATAAACTGATGGAAAAACTGGATCGCGCCATGGAAATATTAACTTCCGGGCATGACAGGGCCGCACCGGCGCGGATTTCCGCTGAAAGCTCCTTGTCCCTGCTTACGCAGCTTCGCAGATACAACGAAATCAACGCAAATGAATATTATTCCTCAATTGAATTGATTACTTTATACGACGACATGTCAATCTGCATTGGAAAAGCCATATCTTTGCTGACAGACGAGAATAGATCATTAATAGTTTCAGACGGAATTTATGAAGCTGGCTTTAAACTTTTCGATGAAATATTAAGCAAAGATCCTGGAACCAGCAGCAGTTGCGAAAAAACAATTGATAAACTGGAAAAACGCCTTAACGAAACATTGAAACATCCATTCGAACTAATAAAACCGGAGGCAAATGTCAAAAATATCTATTTTATCAGTGAATCCGTTATGAACAAAAAAAATCTCATCAGCGAGCTGCGCCGTTTTTGTGCGATAGATTATTCAGGCGGTCCCGCTATTTGATTTCCGGACAAATATTTCTGTTTTGGACTTGGAAAAGCAGTCCGGAACGGGTTATATTCTTACTTAAAGTGATATGTTAATCATTATATTTGCGTAAAGGAGTTAATTATGAGCGCATTTTTTACTTTTCAGGAAGAATACGGAAGAAGCGTTGAAATACCGGTGACCAAGGAAGTTATGAATATCGGGCGCGGCAGCGAATGCGATGTGATCATTGACGGCAACGATGTATCACGCGTTCACGCCAGGGTCAATATTCGCGACAAACGCTATGTCATCGAGGATCTTGGCAGTTTCAACGGAACTTTTGTCAATACTGTGCCGATCACCGAACCGACAGAGATCAAGCATATGGACGTGATCCAGATCGGATCAAGCATGCTGGTTTTCAACAATCCTGACGCGCTGGCGCCGTCGCGTTTCGACCCCTCGGCAACCCAGGACGGGTCCGCGGCCAACTGTTCTTTTGAATTTATGAAGTTTGTCGTCGGTCGGCTTGAGCACAATATTGCCGAAGTATTCAAGGGGAAAGAGGAGGTAATCCGCAATATCATCATCTGTTTGCTGGCGGACGGGCATATCCTGATCGAAGATGCGCCGGGACTCGGCAAAAGCGTTCTGGCCCAGGCTCTGGCAAAATCAATCCAGAGTTCCTATCGCCGCATCCAGTTTACTCCCGACATGCTGCCGTCGGATATTACCGGAATGAATATCTTTGATGAAAAGACCCGGGATTTCAAGTTTATGCCCGGACCGATCTTCGGGAATATTATTCTCGCGGACGAAATCAACCGGACAACCCCGAGAACCCAGTCCAGTTTGCTCGAATGCATGAGTGAATCCGCCGTAACGATTGATGGACGCACCCATAAACTTTCAAAACCGTTTTTCGTTATCGCGACCCAGAATCCTGATGATTATCACGGAACTTATCCGCTGCCTGAACCGCAGCTTGACCGCTTCCTGATGCGACTGTCGATCGGTTATCCAAGCCAGGAAGCGGAGCATGAAATCCTGCAAACCCAGCAGAAAGTGCATCCGTTGAGTAATATTTCCGCCGTTATCAAGGCAATGGATGTTGTACGCTGCCATGCACTGGTTCGCGGAATTCACGTTGCCGAACCGGTGCGTGATTACATTATCAAGATAGCCGACGCCACCCGTAATCATCCGGCTCTGGCTGGCGGTTGCAGTCCGCGCGCCGCATTGGCGCTGCAGCGGGTAAGCCAGAGTCTGGCCGCCTATCATGGGCGCGAATACGTTATTCCGAGAGACGTGCGTGAAATGGTCAAGCCGGTACTGTCGCACCGTCTCAAGATCAAGCTTCGCTATCAGGGCGAATGGCGCAATACAGGCATTGTTCTCGACAACATTCTTGAATCAATTTCACTCGAAAACGAGGATCAGGATATCTTATGATTTTGCCCCTGCCGACGCGACGCGGAATCATTATAATTCTCACGGCGGCCGGAGCCGCTGGGGCGGCCATGGTCAATCCCGGTCCGGTATCCGCAATGATTGCCGCAATTTTACTGGCGATGGTGGCCGGAAGCTTCATTACCGCTGTCCTTTCGCTGCACGGTCTACAATTGGACCGTGAGCCGCACCGCGACGGCCAGCGCGGCAACGGCGTCAGGCTGCCGCTGCGCCTCAGCAACCGTTCCCGCTATTATCGGCAGACCATTGTGGTTGAAGAGGCCTGTGAATTTGTTGCCGGAAAAATCATTTGCACCCAGGCAGACCCGATGGCGCCGGGGGAGGTTAGAACCTTGACCCGAATGGTCACCCCCTTGAAAAGAGGCCATTTTGAACTCAACAAGATCCATATCAACGGCGGCGACCCGGCCGGACTGTTCCGTCGACGTAAAACTTTTAAACTTCCAGGTCAAATCACTATCTATCCGGCGTCAGTGCCCATCTCATCACTGCCATTGCACCGGCGCGGTCGATTCCAACCCGACGCCAACGGCCGTCCGCTGGGGATATCCGGTCTGGGACAGGAATTTTTCGGAGTCAGGGAATATCGCAACAATGATGAATTTCGTTTTGTCCATTGGAAAGCCAGTGCCGCAAAAGGGACTCTAATGGTCAAGGAATTTGAAGTGGACAGCGTGGAAAATATCACCATTTTACTGGATACCGAATCCGGGATGATCGGCGAAGACGAATTTGAAAATAATTTTGAGTTTATCATCAACACTACCGCGTCAATTACCGATTGTCTGGCGGAAATGTACTGCCGGATGCAGTTCTTCGCCGGGGGAAAGAACAATTCTATTATCCGACTCGAAGGCGGGGCGTCCGGAATCCGGAATCAGGTTGTCAACGCACTCGCAACAATGGATCCCGGGGATACTGCCGCCGCTGATCTGCTGGATGCGGTGGCCGATAATATTTACCCGGATTCGGTTTTTTACTGCCTGACGATGTCTTCACCGGAGGAACTTCAGGACCGGTTTGAGATCTTGAGCGAACGCGGAGTGGATATTCGCTGGATATGCGCACCAAAAAAATATTTTCCGTATGTTCCGGACGAATTACGGGATATGCCGTTGACCAGTCTGCCGCCGGAGCCTTTTGAAGAACAGGAATTCCACGGAGTCCAACCAGTTGTCGCCACTCGTGACATCAATATAGGAGTGATGTTGCGTAATGGCTGATAAACAAGACAACACCCCGATTCCAAACCGGTTTGCTTCACATTTTCTGTGGCTGATATTCTTTTTCGGCGCAGCCGGAGCAGCGCTCTGGCAGCATGGCGATCCGATGTTTTCAATCATTCTGCTGGGCTCAATTTTCCCGGTCGGCATGTTGGCGTATCTACCGGAAAGAATCTGGAATGACTGGCCGAAAGTTATACTGCAGGTAAGCGCCGCTTTCGGCGCTTGCGCCTGGGGCGCTTACCGGATTGACCAGGGAGTTCCGCCGGATAAAGTATTGGCTGAAGCGATCAGCATGTTCGGTTTCTGTTTCATTTTCGCCCGCAGCCGGGGAGACTATCAATACTTGCTGCTGATATCAATAATCCTGCTGCTTTACGGTTCATTAATTCCCCGGGCCGTTTATCTGTTTTTCGGCGGCGGTGCGCTGTTATTATTACCATTACTTTTATACATGACCCGGACTCAGGCACTTTTCAACAAAGCTAATTTACGAAAGCCGAAACGCTTTCTCAGGAGAAACTGGCCGCAGATATTCATTCATTTCGGCATTTTTCTCGGTTTTACCTACTACTTTTTCCTGTTGCTGCCCAACAGGGGAGAGGATAAAGAAGGCTCGGGCCTGATTGTCGTATCATTCAAAAATGAAAATCAGAACCTTGCGCCTAATTTCAATCGCTGGATAAAAAGCGCCAAGACCCGTAAAAAAACCGGCACCACCGGGGAAACAGTCAAATTCGGCACAAAAAATCCGACGATCATGGCGAAGAAGGGCCCTAAGGTTGCGGTCAAAAACAACCCGTCCATGGCCGCGGATGGCCAGGGCGGATCCGGCATGCCCGGCAAAGAATTGATATTCCGGGTAAAATCTCCGGTTAAACTATACTGGCTGGCCCAGTTGTATGACGACTATGACGGGATTAAATGGTATACTTCTGATTACCTTTTAAAAAGAGCGCGTCCGAACAATCAGCGGGCTTCCATGCTGAACTATTTCTCGTCCAACATCAAACAGGAATTCGTAATAGAAAAATGGTTTTCCAAAAAACTTTATTCAGCGTTTCAGAAAGTTACATTGGCCCCGGTCAACGCCAAACTGGCACCATTGGTCAAACAAAGTTACTTCGGCGCTGAGATTCTGGCTAATAACGACGAAATGCCGCATATACCGTTTGTCTATACTGCGCAATCCAGACTTTATCAACCTCACGACGTCAACAAAACGACAACGCGTACCGTCCAAACCAGACGCCGGAAAAAAACGGTGAAACTCAGTTACTTTATTGACAATACCAGCAAGTGGCAATATTTGAAACTGCCGCGGGGAAAAGTATCCCGCCGTTTGCGTAAACTTTCCCTTGACTTAACTCGCGGCGAAAAAGACCCCTACAAAAAAGCCATGATCCTCAGGAATTACCTGCGCAAGAACTACGGTTATAAACAACAGTCCAAACCGTTGCCGGAGGGAAGGGAATCCGCTGACTACTTTCTCTTTGAATTGAAAGAAGGCCATTGCGAGTATTTTGCCGCTGCACTCGCGGTAATGGCCAGAATAAATCATCTGCCGTCCAGAGTCGCAACTGGCTTCTCTCCCGGCAACTATAATGTTATCACCGGACTTTTTGAGGTTCACGAATACCACGCTCACGCCTGGACCCAGATATTTATTGAAGGCATGGGCTGGCTGACATTCGACGCCGCCCCTCCGGGCTCTGTCGAATCGCGAACCACGCCTTTGACCTTTGCGTCCCTCAAAGATCCGTTCGGGGACTCCTGGCGGGTCCAGCCGCCCGAATTGACAGAGGAAACCCAGGAAGTTGTCCGCAATCAGATTATCAAGAAGATGGAACGTATGGGCGGAGAACGCGATGACACCTCGAAAAAGGACCAGATTTTGATAAAGACGGTTGAAATGCAGGATAAACTCAAGGCCAAGTTCGACGAGTTCTTCGGAAAAAATGAAGACGAGAACGAGAAAAACAAAAAACGTTCGATGTACGAAGAATTTAAGTACCGGTTGAAACACATCTATATGCGGCTCCGTGGAGGATTCTTTGAAACCGTGCGCCTGGCCCGGAAGTACTGGCCAGCAATTGTTGTAATTCTGGTTGTCCTTTGGGCATTAAAAGTCATATCTTTTATGCTGCTGTATTATATCCACCGCAAAATCCTGCTGAAAAAATGCCGCCTGAAATTCAGACAGGCGGAACAGATCGTGGAACAGGCTCCGGGCAAAGCGGTCCTGCTGGCGTATCAAGCTGCCAGGGCATTGCTGGTAATCAGCGACCTGCCGCGCATCCGGAATCTGGAATTACATGAATACTGCGCGGTTCTGAACAAGGTGGATTATGAATTAAGCCGCAGCATGCTGGTTGTCTGCTTCTTCTTTTCCAAGCTGGAATACAGCACTGAGCCGATTCCGGCGGATGAAGCCAGGATCACACTGGACCACGCCAAGAGCGTCCGTGATTTTGTGGCAAAGCACATCAACGAACAAATATAAATCGTCCTTTCTGAAAAATGACGGGAAAGTGACGGATATTCTTTTTATTAGGATTTTCAAAGAAAATCAATCTTAACATGTCATTCCATATAATGTCAATTCATGTTGAAATATTTAAAATAATGATTGTTTTAGAGGATTGATTTTAAACTACATGGTATTTATTTTTTTTTGTTAAAAAATATCATTTCCGTCAAAAAAACAAAAGTGACGGATTATGGAAAAACTGGATTCAGATCGTTATTTACAAAGATAGCCAAGAGTTATTATTTCAGAATAATATACGCGACATTTAATAGGCTGGAATTCATTTGTCACGACACCTGTGCCAGGCGACGGCACAAGCCAGGTAATCGTCGCGACTGCCGCGACCATTATCCAGTTTCGCCAGCGCGGTGGCGATTAAGCGGCGGGTAAACTCATCCGGAATAAACAAGCTCCATACCAACAGTGTCTTGTCGAAATAACAGGTATCATAAACATCCGGAATTTCTTTCTGCATGTCAGGTTCGACTCCAACTGCATTTGATATTTTCTCGGAAAGATTGCCGGCCATTTCCTCAATTTTCTCAGCAGGAAGACAAAAACCAATCAACAATGCGGTGTAGTCATCACGTTGTCGCAGGGTTTTCGCGATTTCCGGCCAGCCCATCTTCCAGGCTAAACTTAAAATATGCTCGTGCGAAAACTGCAAGTCTTCGGTTTTCGCGCCTTTGGCGGCATTGATGCAAAAGTCATGGATATGCCGGGTTTGCTCTTCCGTCAGAAAAAGCTTTATCAATTCCGGCGAAAGCCGGTGTAATATCTCAAGAATATCATTGAGTTCCGAACCTCGGGCAACTTCATCGGTCTGTTTCAACTCGACCCATTCCCGGTAAAGGTCCACTTCGATCCGGCGCCGCGCCTCCATCGAGTGTTCCGGCGACAGGTCTCCGGGTTCGAGCATTTCTTTCGCGGCAGGGTGATCGGGAAAGGCATTGAGCAGATGAATATAATCCTGCATGTCATGCCCGCCGCCGCGCCACCATTCATCCATTAGGTAACGGGTGCGTTCACGGTATTTGTCGCACCCCAGAATCAGCAGGGTTTCCAGCGCATTGATTTCCATCCAGAAATCATCTTTCCGGCGTGCTTCCAGAGCACGATCCTCGTAGACCCCGACCAGATATTCACGTGAAATCCAATCATCATGATCGAGATCCAGCCACGGCAGAGACAGCTTGTCATATCCCATCATCTCTGATTTTACAGACTCATGAAACTTGCTGATTATTTCCGCGGTTTCCCGGTCAAGTTGAGCTATTTTTTCAGGATCAAGCGTCACAAGTTCCGGTCCGGCCTTATGGTTGATGGAGAACATGTCGAGTAGGTTGCCCGAGTCTTTGCCGTCATCTCCGCCCTCAGTTTCCGGAAAGAGTTCAATACATTCCTGTTCATCTTCAATTTTTTCAAAATCCTCCCATGACTTCTCCGCCTCCGGCGGCACGGCATGCGAATCAATGTAGGCCAGCAATTCCGCGTCACAGCCATGTACCGGCACTGATTTGGCAAGATTTTTCGCCAGACAGCCGGCAATTGAGCAGACAATTCCACTGGCAATCTTGAACGCGCCGCGAAAAAGCTGTTTTTTATAGATCATAATTCCGCCGGTAATCACCGCGCCCAGACAGCCTATGCCAGATTCCCATGAAACCAGCTCCTTGAGCTTTGCCCGAAAGGCTTCTGCCTCGCCCTGCTCCCGGATCATTCTGGTTAATTCGGTGCCGACCTCGACCGTCCAGGACGCCCCGTCCTCCGTGCCGACAGACCAGCTGCCACTGCGGTCCAGTTCCAGATACAATCCACGGCGAACCGCCGCGTGACGCAGGGCATTCAGAATGCGCGACCGGACCGGATCGAGTTCCCGATAAGTTTGCAACACTGCAACCGGGGTTTCCCTGTTTTCCGGAGTATAATAAAGATCATCACAGCCGTCGCTGAAGTGGATAGAGACCGCATCGCCCCAATCACGGAACGAAATTCCCTCTTCATTTAGTAAATTAGCAAGTTCTTTTTTAGCTGCTGCAAAGTCCATCATATGCACGCCCTTAGTTTCCTGAACTGAATATATCTCATTTTTAAGGATAGGCAAATGAAAATCTTTGAAATTATTTTTTTAACTGTTGACATTTTTAAATTATACCTATATAATATATAATAAAGGTATAATTACAAAACTATTCGGTTATTATTATGAGCGTCAAAACAACAGAATCGAAAAAGAAGCGTTTTGTTTATATTGATATTGCCGACCGGATCGAACGGGACATAAACAACGGGTTATTGAAAAATAATCAGTTGCTGCCGAAGACTCCCGACCTGGCCCGGCAGTACAATGTTGCCCTGGTGACGATGCAAAAAGGGCTGCAGGTTTTATCTGCCCGCGACCTGATTAAGCGGGTTCCCGGCAAAGGTACTTTTGTCCGCAGTTCATCATGTACAAATACTGTTGGCGTGGTTTTCGGGCTGAATCCTTATTTTTTAAGTACAAACTATCCAAAACTGTTGATGAACGCCTTGTCAAAAGTATCCGGCGACTACAACATTAAAATTAAGACCTATATTGACTTTGAAAATAATCAATCGCGCACGATTCATGATCTAAAAAGTGACTATGCTAATAATCGCCTGAGATCGCTCGTCGTTATTCATAATTCGGACCCGCTTGACCATCAACTGAGTAATATGATGAATATTCCATGGACCCAGGGGATTGGAAATAATTTGTATCAAGGTTCATTCACTGCGTTGAAGCACTTGATCAATAAGGGATACCGGAAAATTTTGATGATATCCATGGGTAGTCGCGAGAAATTCCATTACGCCAATCACAACGACCTTTATAATAGTGAATGTGAAGCATACCGGAAAGCTCACGCCGGAATAAAGCAATTTGCCGAACCACTTATGCTATCTAGAACCGATTCAAAAGTTGTTTTCACCGAGGTTTTGGACTATTTGACGCATTGCCTGGAAAAACCTGACGCAATATTCGTCAATCATGACAATGCTTTGCATGGTGTGCTTATGGCCCTGTGGCACTTAGGCCTCAACGTACCTAAAGATATCGGTTTAATTACTCATCATAATAAAGGTTATGATATCATCGGACCGGTTGAATTGACCAGAATATCATATGATCCGGAAGTCGCGGCAAAGAAAACGCTGGAATATATTATTGAAAATAATTTCAGCAATTTGTTAAAGCATGCCGATAAAGAAGTAAAAGGCACTCTGATTGAAGGAGAATCAAGCCCCGGACCAGGCTATTGAAGAAACCTCCGCTTGCGGAGAATTAGAAAATGTTTAAGGATTTATATAGTATATTGCGAATTAAACAAACTCTGAAAGGAGAACAAAATGAATACTCAATGCCGGAAAAACCAAGTCGGAACGTTCACACTGATTGAACTTTTGGTTGTGATAGCAATCATTGCTATTCTTGCCAGTATGCTGCTGCCGGCACTTAATAAAGCGCGGGACAAGGCCAAGGCAACAAAATGTACCAATAATTTAAAGCAAATAGGTACATTCATGCAGTTTTATCTGGATGACAATCAGGAATTTTTCCCGCCGGCCCAATACGGGAATAAAAATTACGCTTATCTCCTTTTGTATCCTTACAGGTTCAACAGTGACTTCGTAACCGCCGAAAAAACTTACAAATACAAAAGAGATATGCTGGCAAGATGTCCGGTGCAGAACATGAGCGTGTCTGAATACGCCGCGAAATATTCCATCTACTGGACAATGTACGGCATGAATTATGTCTATTTAAACAACTACAGTACCTGGCATCAAACCTGGAGCCTGAGAAAAGTCAAAAAACCTGCCAGTACCCTTTTCTCCGCTGACAGTAATGCTGAAGGAGGATACGGACACTATATCAATTACGGTTGGTCGAATGCATATCCGTATATCAGACATCGCAATGGTTCAAACTGCTTATGGGTAGACGGCCATGTTGCGCACAAAAGCCAGGCTGAATTAATCGGCGATGCGGCAAAAACAAAATACTATTTCGCGTTTTAAAACAGGTAATTATTAAAATAAAAGGAACGTATGAAAAATCTAATAATAACCCTGGTATTATTTGCATGCTCCTGCTGTATCCATGCGCAAACATTCAATCTGAAAACAGTTCCAGCGTCCGATGGTTATGTCATGGACAAGAACAACGACAAAATCGCCGATCAGGCCGTCGCGGCAGAAGCTGATGCCTCAAACCCGAATCAGGTTCTCAGTATCAGAAACAGTTTCGACGGGAAAGCGCTCTCCAAGGCAGTATTCGAGTTCAAAATACCCGAAAAACTACAGAATAAAAATGTCGGCAAAGCAATATTCAGCGTATGCCTCAACTGGGCCTTTGACTCGGAAAAAAAACAAAAAGGTCGTGGACCGGAACTCGAATTATGGGGTTATTACGATAAATACGCCGACGGCAAAATATCCCTCAATGATTTTAAAACTGGCAAAAGTCTGAATATAACGGTCAAACGTGATCACACCCTGAAAAAGCAACGCTACCTGGAACTTGACGTTTCAACTTTTGTGAAAGAAGCGCTGAAAAAACAAGCCAAATATATCGCCTTCCGCCTCGATCCGAAGCCAGAAGGGAAAGACATGAAAATGTGGACCTGGCGGTCCAGTGAATTCGGACTGAAATATGGTAATGTCTATACTCCGACCCTCAAAATAATTTGCGGCAAAGTCAACGCCGCCGCAACAGCCGCAACGCCTTCTTCGCAAAAAAAAAAGATAACAAAACCAATATGCAAGCCCGGAACTGATACCGCAACATACACGATATATCCGGAAAGCGGGCATGATAATGTAAATGGGAATCTTGGAGTGCTGAACGCCAGACGCCCTTTCTTATTACCCGAACCGGGAGGGGCCTTGAACTCAAAAGCCATCAATGTGCAGCAGCTTTTATTTACATACGACATTTCCAAGTTGATGGATTTCAAGTCGAAGGTCGATATTGATTTTTATCTGCGGCAGAGCCGGTATCCGGGCGAAAGAACGGTCATCGAACTGATTGGTACTAATGGAACCATGGCCCTTACGGAATCGCAATATGCCGAAACCCGGTGGCTGACACTGTCATATGGCCGTAACAAAACAAAACTTGTACTTCCGTACGACCCTGAGTGGAAAAAACACCGGATAAGCATAGACCAGGGACAAGTAATTTTTGACGGCAAAGCACTGTTAAAAATAGACCGCAATTTTAGTCCAATCACTCTTAAATGCATGGCCTACTCTGTTGATCAATTGGCTATCAAGGAAAAGAACTGTGAACTGAGCCTGAACTGGGAAAAAGATTATACGGCAAAAATCAAAACTAAATATCAAAATGAAAAACCGTTTATTAAAACTTTTGGTTTTGATACGATGGTCATCAGTCTTGACCCGGCAAAGCGGGATTGTCCGTTTGTTGTGTTATACAATAACACCGACAAACCGGAGTCAATCAAAATTGACTATGAACTCCACTCGGAAGTCAATAAACTTAAAGAAAATTATTCTCAAACGATCAAGCTCCCGCCACGAAGCTGGCAGGAAACGGCAATAAAGCTCCCGGCAAATCTGAAAACCGACATTTACCACCTGAAGATAAAATCTGGAAAATTCAGCCAATACAAACATTTCATGTACGCAAAACGTCGCGCTGAAAAGCCCGGAGAAATGAAATTCGGCATCCATGATTCAAATGAGAAAAAATACGGTTACTATCCGGAAGCTTTGCCGATGCGTTACGCGCACAAATATTTGCGCTGGTGGACCGAATCATATCCCTGGCTCAGGAATCCGGATAAGACCTGGGGATTAAGAAAAGACGCCAAACCAGACCAATGGGTCTGGAACACCAGGATCGACGCGATTGTGCGTCAGCCGGGTCTGATACCGTTTGTTTGCGTGCAAGGCGGCCCGACCATCGATTATCAGCGGGTTCGCGAAGTTGGACATATGAGGAAGCTCGCCTGGGGCAAGCTGGGCGGTGAAACCGATCTCAAACGATATGGTAAATATCTGGAACAGGTCATCAAACGTTACAAAGGCAAAGTCAGGCTGTGGGAAGTTGAAAATGAACCGAACACCGGAACCCATCTTGGGAATCGCCCGGCGGAATACGTCGGCCTCGCAAAAACCGTATATACGGTCATCAAAAAACATGATCCGCAATCAACGATCCTCGGGATCAGCGGAACCAGTAAATGGCCGGAATGGATGCAGACGGTTTTCAAACTGGGCGGGGACAAGTATATGGACCGGGTTTCATACCATTCGTATTTCGGCAATGCCCAGCCTACTCTGCTGCTTGACTTTCTTGACGACGCGGTTAAAAAGATGCCGGAAAGATTTCATAACCGGACCTTTAACTCTGAAACCGGTATGTTGCAGGCACTGCGCATTGAGGTTGATAAACCGCTTTCACAGGAATATGTCGACCGCCAGAATAAACTCAAACACCCGGCATTTGTCTCCAAAGCAGCCTGGCCCGGCAAATGTCACAGCGAATATGATGCTGGAAGAGGCATGGTCAAAAACGCCGTGATCAATTTTCTGGCCGGAGCCAAAGCATTTACGTTCTTCGGCTGGACCACCTCCTGGCCAAAAGGTAATATAAACACCACCAAAACCCCCGGGTTCAACGTTTTTTCAATATCGGCAAAAAACGAACGAACTCCCTCCCAATACACGCTTGCCCTCGCGGTTCTGACGACCCAGTTTGAGGGAGTTACGCTAAAAAAAGACGACTATAAACGGGTCAGAAACTACGGCGTCACCGGCGGCGTGTTCTCCAAAGCCGACGGCGGAAAAATGGCAGTTGTCTGGGGCAACCAGCAGAAAAGTACTTGTGTCTTCGAGACCAATCAACCCCGGCTTGAAGTTGTCAACATGTACGGACAAACGAAACTGGTTGATTTAAACAAAGCATCAAATGGAAAATATGTCTATACCCTCTCGCTGGGGAATGCGCCCGTTTATGTTCATTCCCGGGGCGACATCACAGTACTGCCGAGTCCAATAGAAGGGTGCATCAGCGCCAATACCGCTCAAAATGCCGGAACTTTGACCATCAAATTACTCAACAGTACGGATAAACCGGCGAAATATACTTTAGTCGCACCGACTGGCAGCAACCTGAAATTTGTTGAGAAGTCACGTCAAGTTACAATTCCGCCGAAAATGCGTGGCGAGGCTACCTTTCACTGGCAGCTTTTGCATCGAAGCAAAAATCATATTTTCACGCCGTTCAAAATTACAAACGCCAATAACACTTATGAAGTGGAATTTACTGTCCGCCTGAAAAAATTCCAACGGTCTAAAAAAACCAACCTGAACGCAAAGGCTTATGAACAGTGCGATATCAGGAAGTTCCCGGCCGGAATGGCGATCGACACCGTTGAACAAGCCGTACTGGGAGCGCCGCCGGTAACCGAATCGATCCAGCAGGCCGGCTATTGGCAGGGAAGCAACGAGCTTTCCGGAAAAGCCGCGATCACCCATAACGATCAGGGAATTATTATTGGCATCAAGGTTAAGGACTCACATATGGTTATGCCCGGAACATGGCCGACCATTCACGGGGCCTGTGTTGAAATATTCTTTGATTTCCGTGATAAGAACAAAGGTTTGGGCAACGCCGAATACGGCCGTGGAGTATTTCAGTTCCTGGCTACGCCGAAAAACGGCTGTAAACTTTTCTGTCCGCAAATAAAATCACTTGAAGAATCAGGAATTAGATCATATAGTAAAAAGTTGGACAAGGAACACTATTACATCGGTATGTTCATTCCCTGGTCTTTTGTGAAAAAATATGGAAGCAAACACGATTTTATCGGCTTTGATATTGGCATTGACGGGGCAGACCCCAAAGATGGTAAACGTAAAACCCAACTAATGTTGTTCGGAAACTCCAACAATTCACAGAACGCATCTAATTTTGGTATAATTCATTTGGCAAAATAAAATTATGAACCACATAAAACTTGAAGAATTCAGGATACCTCGAATCAAGGGCCACGGCTGTTCATTTTTGGAAGCCGGGGGCATGCTGACCGCGCCGCTTTCGCCGCGACTGATTGAAATTATGGGAGAAGGCAACTTTTTCCCGGACGCTTCGGGTTTCGACCCGTCCGGCAACTGGCGGCATCACTACCGGGTCTGGACCAATCACGGCGACTGCAAAGCCCAGAACAAAAACACCGGACATATCTCGATTGCCAGAAACGCACAAACTGATTCGGTTAACTTCCAGGTCAGACAGATCATCGTCAATCAGGACGGAATGTTCCAGCGTATCGAAGCTGAAATTAATTGCAGCAACGATACTCCCGGCTCCGTACAAAACTGGCAGACCCGGATTTACTTTTACGATACCGCGCAATGTCCGATGGCCGATATGGATCTGGAAATAACCGGAACAGTATCACCTGAATCCGTACAAATGACAGTGAACGGCACAACCGAAACATATCCGCTTACGCGTCCTCTGCTGAGTCAATGGCTGATTTGCGACTGTATCCAGCGCAAACGTGAACACCTGGATGATTTTACCGTACTTGAACACGGCATGAAACTGAAGCCGCATCACTGTCTGATCCCGTCGCAGCCGGTCCGGCCCGAGGCGACCAACGCCGCCGGGACACTTGCACTGACTGTTCAACGTGGGCATGGGTTATTACCGTGGGAATACTGGCAGGACACCGCCGGACGCGTCCTTTACGCGTTCAGCGGCACGGTAATGTATATCCTGGACGAAGACGCACCGGGCAAAACCGACGCCTTGATCGAAGAACTGGTACAGGGGGGCCATCACTATGAATACTGAGACCCCGAATATTCTGCTGATCGTCAGCGACCAGCAGCACGCCAACACGATTTCAGCGCTGGGACAACAGTTTGTAAACACCCCTAATCTGGATCGGCTGGCGTCCGAAGGCATGAGTTTCTCAAACTGTTACTGCACCGAACCGATCTGCGGGCCGTCCCGCGCGTCCATCTTCAGCGGCCGGATGCCGTCGGAATGCGGTGTCTATCAAAACGGACATAATATCCGTTCGAATATTCCCAATATCGGCCAGTGGCTGCACCGTTGCGGGAGTACTTACCAGACCGTCTATGCCGGGAAATGGCACGTCCGGCAGCCGCATACGGCCAATGTTCCCGGCTTCGATATGCTGGCAAGCGGCATCAATTGCCAGGGCCAGCTTTCGGATGCGTCGGTTTCCATGGCTTGTGAAGGTTTTCTGCGCAACCGCAGGTCGCGGGAGCCGTTTTTTCTGGCCGCGATGTACACCCAGCCGCATGACATCTGTGAATGGATTCATTATTGCTGCGGCATTGAAGAAGGCAGGTTTCATATTCCGGAAACTGACCTGCCGCCGCTGCCGGATAATTTCCGGGCGGAATACGCCGAACCGGATATCCTCGCCTTTTACCGGGGAGGCCGACCGTCAAGTGTATGCAAATGGAGCGAATATCAATGGCGCGTCTATCTCTGGGGCTACTACCGCCTGGTGGAGATGCTCGACGCGGAAATAGGCCGGATTCTACAAGCGCTTGATGCCTCGGGACAGGCGGAAAACACGCTGGTCATCTTTGCATCCGATCACGGTGAAGGGTTGGCGGAACTTGGCATGATCACTAAAAATTATCTATATGATTCCGCCGCGCGCGTCCCGCTGGTAATTCGCTGGCCGAATCATGTCAAACCCGGTTCAATCAGTAAAGAACTTATTTCGCTGCTGGATATCGCTCCGACAGTCTACGACTGCCTTGATCTGCCGATACCCTCAGGTTCCTGTGGACTCAGCTTGAAGGATTTTCTGGCTGCCGGCACTCCGTTGGACCGGGAATATGTCAGCGTCCAGGGACACGGCGGCAAGGGCCAGTGTATCCGGTCCTCCCGGTTCAAGTATATTGTTTTCCGGGATGACCCGATTGAGCTGCTGTTCGATATGGAAAACGATCCCGGCGAAACCGTCAATCTGGCAAGTGAACCGGAATATCAAGACACTTTGCACACCCATCGGCGCTATCTGACCGGGTGGCTGGCCGGATTGGATGTAGCGCCTTGTATTCCGGAAGATCACCGGTTCGTTTTCGCGGCGGAAATACCGCAGTAAAGCTCCAGTTTACTTATCTGATACACACACCGTATACCCGGGGATTGGCAATGCCGTTTGTCGCGGTGATCCGGATTTCAATATCTGTGCATTCAGCGGCAAGCTTATGGAGTCTTCTGCGCTGGAAATTGTCTTCCACTGAAACCACAACTTTGCCGTCTATTAAAATCTCATAAGCTTTGACACACTGTGGAACACAGCCAGGCAGTGGATTTTTGTTCAAATTGGTATCGAAAATAATTTCGATTTCATTGACTTCCTGCGTTTTTTCGCTTTTAAAGATCAGCGATTGCGGGAATGTTGCTTCACCGATCCACATCTCCGGTTTCACATGGGCACGGTTCAAACCACTGAACACGTTTTGCGCCTCAAACACCCGTTGTTCAGGTAAAACTTCGCAATAGATATTTATGTCATTGATATAACAACCGTCAGGTTTGAGATGAACTCCCGGCAAAGCACAGCTGGTGGTATGAATATCGACTCCTGCGGTCCGGGAGAATTTTATCCCGACAAGCGGCGTTTTTTCCAGTTCCACATTAAACTCAAACTTTACCGGAATGTTTTTCCCGGATGGGATCACATTTTGCGCAACCGCAATCTCTTTTCCGGCAAAATCATGCTGATCGGCGGGAGTAAACAGCGTTGCTTCGAGCGTAGTCTCACCGGAATTGCCGTTATCAACCATGACCGTAACCGACTCGATAAAATTCTCCGAAACCGGCAACAGTTGTGCCCGGGTGCGATCCTCCGGAGGAATATCGCAGGGATCGTAAGTATTGACCGGCAACGCAACCAGCGGCATGATGCCGTCAGATGACTCAAAACGCAACGGCATGGCACCGGTCGCTGAAACTTCAAATTGAGAAGAACCGCCAAAACGCATTCCCGGCAGGGCCTGATCAGTTTCAAAAAGTTTCTGCTGCAATTCCCGGATATGCTCCTGACCAATCCGGCGTGGAGACTTCCCGTATTTCAGACATAAAGCCGCGGCGGTTCCGACAGCCTGACCGCAGGTGGCGCAGGTAGCCATGACCCTGGAGCTACCAAGTGCGACATGACTGGCACTGATATTTCTTCCCGGCATCATCAGGTTTTCAATATTTCTCGAGTACAGCGACCGGAACGGAATAGCGTAGATGCCGGGAAAAGTCATTGGCGGAGTGCTACCTGGATGACTTTTACCGCGAATACCATTGACGTCATGGATATCTATCGGCCAGCCGCCATAAGCCACCTGGTCCGGATATGACCGGCTTTCAGTCAAGTCGCCCTGGGTCAGCATATAATCCCCAAGCAAACGCCTTGACTCACGTTTCCCGACAAAAGGACTGACCCAGTGGATCACGTAGTTATCAGCGCCGTGATCGCCGTGATTTTTGAGATGATCCCAAACTCCATACAACACCGCCAGCAAATCATCATATATTTTTTCATTGTCGGAAATAGTGTTTTCAGTCCCGCCGCTTTCGATCCACCAGTAACCGCTAACCGGACTGCGATGGGGACGGTGAGGTAAATCTTTGTCATCGTAAAACTTCATTGCCCACGCGGGAGGCACAAATTTCACCGGGGCTCCGGTATCAATGGCCCGAAACAAAATAGTATTTCCCTGAGTGCATTTATCCGCTTTTTCAGGGGCAAGTGGTTCCTTAAACTCATCACGCCCTTCACGCCCCATACGAAAATCAGCTCCGGCGGCCGCCCCCACAAATGAATCCCCGGACGCATCGACAAACAAAGGCGCATTGAATATGACGGTTGTTTCAGATCCGACCAGACGTCCTTTGACTTGAGAAATTTTATTGTCCGCAACCGTTACCTCATAAGCCTCGCAATTGCGGAAACTGACGATATTCTTTTCCCGCTTGACGAAATCATGAAGCACCAGACTCCAATGATTGTACCAGCCGTCTTCGACGCGGCGGAAAAATTCCAGTTTCATTTCTTCGATAATACCTGTTTCCCGGGCATTGCGGTTATAGTACTCGGACGCGCCGTTCACACATAAGCGGTCACCGTCGTTGGCGCTGTTGCATTCCGAACTTGACGGACCGCCGTAAACTGGCCGATTCTGCATCAACCCCACTTTCAAACCCAGCCTGGCAGCCGCAATAGCGGTGACCACGCCGGATACTCCGCCGCCAATCACGGCCAGGTCTAAAAACAGTTCTTTACGAAATTCTTGCGGATCATATTTCTCTATCATTTTTTTTCCACTCAGTAACGTGCTAAAATATCCGGACGAAGCTCTTTACGACCGGCAGTCCAGCGAACATCAACCTGAAAGCCGATATCGGTATACGGAATATAACGATTATTCACCCTCTGGCTGCTGGCATGGCCCGAAACATATAAAGCGTTTATTGAATTTTCATGGCGGGCATCCGCCTGACCGACATTCCCGGTGCTCTGTTTATCATAACATCTGCTGTATCCCTGGTTTAAATCCCATTTATAACAAGTATCAATCAGCAGATACCCCTTTGACGGGTATTTTAAACGCGACAACCTGGCAGGAGCCTTTGTGTCGGTTCCAGCACTGAAACCGTCTCCAAGAGCACTGCCGATAAAACGATAATTATACCCGTAACCGGTATAAGACACCCCATACATTCCATTATAATCCTGGGACTTGGTTCCGGTTACTTTTAAAGCCGGATCAACGAATGACTTTATTATGCTGTATTTCCCGTTAATCAACAGATTTCCCCAGGTTACCGTTCCCGTACTGTTGGCATAAGGAGGGAAATATTCGTTACTGTCACTGACATACATTTGAAACCCGGTTCCCAGCTGCTTCAAATTATTGATGCAGTTGATGGAATGAGCCTTCTCTTTTGCCTTGTTCAGCGCCGGCAGCAGCATACTTGCGAGAATTGCGATGATCGCGATCACAACCAGCAATTCGATAAGTGTGAATCGACTTTGTTTCATTTTACTTCTTCCTTTCTGACTTAATTTTGATTTCCCTGATGGCTCCGTTATTTAAATGATCCAATGGAAAAATAATTAATTCCAACGAATCACTCCTCACATTTTTTTCCGGAATCGTTATCTCGATTTCAGTGGAACTGTTAGCCGGAATTTGCACCATTCCTGCTTCATTTGTCTTGAACTTCTTTTTCCCGTTCAAGATTTCAAGCGGTAAATTGACCGGTCTGCCGTCAGCTGTCATCTGAACAGCCGCCCAGACCGAATATGGAACCGCTAGATTGTATAGCTTCAAACGAATGACGGCCTTGCCGTTTTTGTCGACGGTAATGTTTTCGGGATTTATTATTTTATTATATTCAACCCCGATCTTTTCCAGACCTTCGGGCATCATATCGGCAGACACTTTTTTCCGCCGCAGCAACTCTTTGCAAAGTTTTGAGTTTTCTGTTACCTCTTTTTGCATGTGAATCGGCAAATGTAAATGACCCGGCGCAGCCTGCAAATAATTTTCCAGCATTAATTTAAGACGCATTGATTCTTTCAGGTCACGACCGACCAAATAATTCCACTTCCAGTTGTCGGCAACCATATCCGGTTTCTCAAAGCAAATCGGAGATTTCCGCTTGGCCCCAAGTATTTTGTTAATCATTTTTTCGCGCAAATTTTGAATGTCATAATAACTGCGCCGAGGCATGCCGGACGACTCGCCCAGTAATTTATCAAGTTCAACGCGAGAAAGATGTTGCTGCAAAATGGCAATATAACAATAGTCCTCCAGCCCCGCCCTGAACGCCAGCCAGCGTCTACTTGGAACAACCTCTGTCGCAAAGTTGTAGATCGTCACCGGACTGGCGGTCTTGGCGTCAAAATCATTCCACGGGTTGCCACCCCAATCACCTTTCCCACGCGCCGTCCCAATCCCGGTACTGGTCCAATAGCCGCCGCCGTCAAAATCGTAATGGTACATTCTCCATCCCATTTCGCGATAAAAATTTATCGGGGACAATCGTTTTTGAACAACCGGACAATAGTAAAAATATTGTTTGATTCCAAGTTGCTTGAGTTTTTCAGATACTTTATCATATCCATTGCGCGGATAATATTTGCCAAAAACCGGACACAGGATATCGAAATTTTTATTCTCAGCCATTTTCATTATATTTTCAAAGCTGGAATTTTCTTTCCGTGGATCAGCCGGATTGGCAAAAATTCTCATACCGGGGTCAACATTCCTGATCTCATCCATAATTTTCAGATAGTGCTTTCCCAAATACTCGTCGAAGGGATAGAAACACCATTGCGATTTTTTATATCCTTTTGCCTCCATATAATCCCGTACCGCAATCAGCCAGCTTTTGAATGCCAGGCGCCATTCCGGCGAATAGATTTTAATCCCTTTTCCATCAACAGTACTTAAAACCTTGTTATCATTTCTGGAGCGGAAATACCTTCCACCCCGGAGCCATACTTGAATATTTTCAGTACCCAGGACCTTCAATAAGCGGTCCAATTCAGAAAAATCCGGCGATCCAACCATCGCTCCTGTGCTTTTAAACCGGGCTTTCATTTCTGCCAGAACATGAAATGTATTTACCCGCCCCGAACGCAGCATATCCAAAATTTTAACCTGCAAATCCCCTTTGCTGTTGGCCAAACTGCAGTCCCAGGTCATAATATCCAACGGGTGACGGCGCGTCAGGGAGAACGGTAAGACGGTGAAATTGACCGGAATTTCCACACTTTCATGGTCGTCAAGACCTTTTATACTCAATTTGTACTTGTAGGTCCCTGGAGTCAGATTTCCTGTGTAAAACTCTACAAGCAACTGACGGCATTCTCCGGACGGCAGAGAGACTATTTGGTCACGCGATATTAACGGCAGCGGGTCAGCCGTTAACTGACCAAGACGGGCACGAATGTGCAAAGCCTCTCTGATAAAGATATTTTTCATACCGATTCCTGTTGCTGAAGCGTTTTCCGGCTGCAATCGAGCTGTAACATATATATTCTCTTTAAGCGGATTATAGGCCATAATCGCGGCAACGGCGTATTCGTTCCCTGCGGCATAAACATTCACTGCGCCGTAAGGCTTGAAAATGGCTTTATCATAAATATCACTATGCGGCATAAATGTCGTATTCCATGGATTTGCCGCTTCACGCAGGGTTATAGAGTCCATTTTCTTCAATTTGTCAACCTGGATTGATTTGACTTGCAAAACCTGCTCAGGTGCTTTATACAAGCCTGCTCCGATATAAACCGGCAGAGCAGTTATCCGTTTTCGTACGATGACCTTCTGCCATTGCCCTTTATTGCGATAATATCCTTTTTTGTATGAAAAAAGAGCCTGCTTTTCGCCCCACTTGCCGCCTTCACAAATAATCGCCTGGCCCCCGGTGCTGTCGCTCTTCATCTCGACACATAGCTCCAGAACGTCTCCAACCCGGATGTTTTTTAACCTGCGTTGAATGGCTGTGAATTTACCTTTAACATTACAATCAAGATCAATATAATGAGGTTTCGAAAACGATACTTTCCCTTTTAATCCCCATCCTTCCAATCCTTTCTGAAAAGTATCATTGAGAACAGTATCAACATCATTGGCAACAAGTGTTCCTGCGGACAAAACAGCCACAACAATCAACGACTCCATAATTTTACGCAAATTAAGCATAGCAAGTCTTTTTTATGAAATTAATTTTTACTTTAATTCAGAATTGAAATTCCGGCAAATTAATATTGACGGGACCAGTTGAACCTCTGACAACCAGACTTGCCGGGATGACCTTTTCCCGACCGTAAATTGATGTTTTACCATTGTAATCTTCATAAATCATCCTGACCGCTTCTTTGCCAAGCAAATAACGCGGATGATGAATGGTCGTTAAGGCCGGACTGGACGAAACGGCAAATTGATCATCATCATATCCGACAACTGAAATATCTTCCGGCACATTAAGTCCGATTGAGTTTAAAATATCAATGACGGACCTGGCCAGTTGGTCATTATGACAAAACAAGGCGGTGGGTCGTTCCGGCAACTTTGTCATTGCAATGATTTGTCTCCGCAAAGACTCCATATCGTTGAAATCCCTGATCGTCCACTCCGGACGATTTTCGAGGCCCAGGCGGTCAATTGCCTCCATTGCGTCTGAAAATCTGGAATAACTCTGCAATTGCATGAATTTTCTTTTGGGCACGTGGCTGAATATCAATCCGATTTTCCGATGCTGCAGGCTGATCAGGTGTTCGAAAGCGGCTATCATGCCGGTTTTTACATCAACAACAACGCCGGCAAAATGTTTCATCCGCGACTCTACCCCCATTCCGACTTGAGGAATATTTTCTTCTGACAGCATGATTTCAAAAGCCTGATCGTGCGATTCTCCGGCCCGGTCGCCAATATAGACCAGCGCGCACAGTTTCTCACGAACCCCGTCAAACCATTTATGTAAGTCGTCCCGGGAGGTATCCAGATCAGGCAGCAAAATAATTGTTGTGGCAAACCCGAAATCACCAGCAGTGTCGATAACCCCTGATATGTAGTTCAATGGCCCTATTGCATTAAGACTGATCAGGGTATTAAGCTTATCAGGCAGCACAAGCCCGATCGTGGGAAATGATTCCTTGCGACAGGAAGCCACAAATTCCGGCGTTACCACAATTCTCCGTTCACCGGGATTGCGACGCAGAACATTGTCCGCAATTAATCGGCTGTATGCTTTATTTACAGTGTTGCGGTTTAATTTGAGCAACTTTGCCAGATTCGTTTCCGAAGTCAATTGAGCTTCAGCCTTTACCCGGCGGTCCCGCAGATGATTCATGATGGCAGATGACAACTGATAGTGCAAGGGGATTGGTGAGTCGCTATCCAGATTCACCTTGGGGATGATTTTTCTTTTATTTTCAGCTGTAACGTACATATCTATCAGCAAAACATTATTAATATTTTAATTATTGTATATAACTATATACTATAATTAATAAAAAAGCAATAGATCAAGACATTAATTTTCTATTTTTTATAGAAAATTACTTAATTAATTATGATTTTTTTGCAAGAAATATTCGCCAATAAACGTTTAACCACCGTTTATTTGAAAAGAATTTTTTACAGGATGTTTCTGGAAAACCGGTTCGTTTTCCATTTCCGTAAATTCTTTTATCGCCTCGTATTCCGTCAATATAAGCGGATAAGAAGTAACCGGCGCATGGTTGATCCAATTATTCTCTCCGGTGGACACACTGTAAACTTTACGGGTAATACTGTCTATAATTACCGGATTTGAAAGAGTTCCGCGCTCTCCCAACCAATAACCTATATCAATCCTGCGTGGAACAAATGCAGCATCTAATACTTCCGGATACCAATAAGCAAAAAACGGTTGATTGCGACGCTTAAAACAAGCCTGTTGACAGTTTAGCGCATCTGCCGCGCTCAGGGTCCCGGTTCCATTTTTTGCCGGCCGGAATTCCAGGCAAAGCGCTTCGTCCGGAACCGTTTGTTGATCACAAAGAAAGCAAAGCAATTGCAAAACCTCGAAAGCAGGCTTGCGGGAATAATCTTCCTTTCGCAAAATCCCATAATAATAATCATGCTGCAAGGTGAAATGTTTAAAGTCATACAGGTGAAAATATGAAATCAAACTTAAACGCGGATCCGCAAGGTCCCCTATCACCCGCCGACTCAGCCACTTTGCCTGAATCTCCTCGGATACGGTCATATTGCTCAAGGCACCGAAACTGGTCGGGGCATTGTACGACGGAATCCCCGATTCTCCCTGCCATATTTCAATATCAGGAGCAAACTTTTTAACTATTTGCCGATAAGCTCTGCGGGAATTATAGTTCATTTGCTCCGGCAAACTCCGGTATCCGTGATAGGCAAGGGCATCAATATATTTACCGATTCCGGCCTGCAAAAGTTTTGCGGCCGCTCCCGACTGAACCCCGATGTTACTGGCGGTACACGCAGTAACCCTGGCTGATGGGTCGGTCTCACGAATAACCTTTGAGGTTATACTTACCAGTTCAATATATTTTTCAGCCCATTGCTCTCCGTATGGAAAAAAGACCGGGCATTCAGGCTCGTTCCAGACTTCGTAATTTGTAATTTTGCCGCGATATCTTGCAACTACGGTTTCCACATAATTGATCCAGGCTGATTTGGCCTCGGGAGAATTAAGCGGGGCATGGCCGAGACCGCCTATTCCGACTTCGGTCCCTGGGTCTGCATACAGCGGATTGCCGTATGACAATGACAACCATGGGACAATGTCGATAGCCAGCAACGCGTCTACTACCTCATCCAACCAGGTGAAATCGTAGGTTCCTTTACATTTTTCCGTTTTTTTCCAACCGCTTTGCAATCTGGCTTTGTTCACACCGAGTTTTGCCAGGTTCGATAAAGCCGGACGATAGTCCCAGAGATCACGATCAAGGCATTCCATACCGATAGATATTCGCCCGGAATGATCTTTTTTCAGTGAATCAAGGGAGCGCAATCGTCCGATAGAATTGAATCCGGCTCGGATCAATTCATCTTCCAGCCGGGCAGAAAAAACTTTATAGTCAATACAGTTCAATTTTCAACTCCTTTCAGCTTAAGTGATAATCAATGGATTAAACATGTATATTACATATTAACCAAATAAAATTATACTCGGCATGTCATTTATACGCAACTGATCGCAACCGCTAATTGATGTAAAAAAATGTAACAAAATTTGTACCCGGACAAAATTGCACTATATTCAAGTTGAGTCGTCACCATGATATAAAACAAAGGATTTTCAAGTGAAATCTGTAAAGGTAACGGATATTGCAAAATACGCTGGAGTTTCAACCGCCACCGTTTCCCGGGTTATGAACGGCAGCGCCAAAGTCATTCCTGAGACTCGGGAAAAAGTTCTCAGGATAATTCGCGACAGCGGTTACCGTATGGATGCCAGAAACGCCCGCAGGAATATCGCGATCATCTTTTCCGGCCGGCGCTATGGAGACTCGTTCTATTCATACAGGATGATCGGGGCAATGTATCATGAAATAGTTAAAAACGGTTATCATGTAGAACTGATAGCGGTTGAAGAAATCAATATGCTTTCCGAACGCGCAATATGCGGTGCCGTCAGTATTTGCGGAGAGGATATTGTCAATTCATATTGGGATGATAATTTTAATATTCCGCTGGTCAGGATAGGAGCGCCGCGCGGACGTTTCCGCAATGTAAGCAGTGTAATTATTGATGCGCGAAGCTGTATGCATGAAACCGTTAAGTATCTGGTCGCGGAGGGACACTCGAACATCGCCTATGTCTCAAACTGGCCGCTCGAAAGTGAGATCAACATGCCAAGCAAACGATATTTGTCTTTCCTGGAAGCGATGAACTATGAAAATACCGGCAAGCCCGCCCCGATGTGCGTTTTCAATCCGGAACCGGAAAACGAAATCAAACAACTGCTTGAGCAAGGCACAACCGCAATATTGGCAGTAGACTTTGAAAACGGTATCAAGGTTCATTCCATCCTGCAGAAACTTGGTTACGCAGTACCGGATGACATATCGTTAATCACCTGGGAAGTGGAACATGTTTCTGAATTTTTAAATCCTCCCCAAACGACATTTATGCTCAATCATAAGCGTGTTGCATCCGAGACGATCGGCTTGCTGCAAAAAATGCTTACAGATAAAACACTGTCACGAACTGTAAATATCCCAATGAAGCTGAAGAAGCGCAAATCAGTAAAAAAACTGAATAAATAAACAGGTCGGAGCAAACTTGTTTATAAACAAAAAAGGCCGCTTTATACGCGACCCTTTTCGATATATTCGGGAACAGAACTTACTGTCCGCTGACTCCGCCCGTTCTACGGCCTTTAATCCGGCCTTTTTTCATGAAGCCGTCATAATTGCGCATCGTCAGATGCGATTCAAGCTGGCTCATGGTATCGAGCACAACCCCGACCATAATCAGCAGACTGGTGCCGCCGAAAAATGACGCGATCATCATCGGAATCTTAAATTCATTACCCAGGAACATCGGGAAAATTGCCAGGGCGGTCAGGAAAATCGCGCCGCTGAAAGTGATCCTGGTCATGGTATTGTCAAGGAAATCAGCCGTCGGCTGACCCGGACGAATACCCGGAATATAGGCTTTTTCACGTTTCAAATTGTCAGCAATCTGAATCGGATTGAACATATTGGCTACCCAGAAATAGGCGAAAGCCATAATCAATGCACCATAGCAGATCATATATCCGGGAGATCCGTAACGAATTGCCGCCGCTACTTTGAACAGGAACGGAAAGTCCAGTTTCTGTGCGAGCCAATTCAAAACGACACCGGGAATCATCATGATAGCGCCGCCGAAAATGATCGGCATAACCCCGGAGAAGTTCACCTTCAACGGCATATACGTGGTACCGCCCTGCATCTGGTTGCCGATGGTCTTGCGAACCATGTGGATCGGCACCCTGCGTACCCCCTGTGTCAACATAATCGTTGCGGCAGTAACCGCGATAAAGACGATCACCAGCAACAACAGATGGACGGGTTTAAAGGTCTGACCGCCAATCGTGGTACGATTGATCGCCATATCATAAAGCTGAAAACAGGCGGCAGGCAGACGGGCGATAATGTTAATGGTAATGATGATCGAAACACCGTTGCCGATGCCGCGCTCGGTGACCTGTTCACCGAGCCACATAAATACCATTGTCGTACATGTCAGGACAACAACCGTCATTGGAATGAACAGCATCTGGTTTTCAATTACCAGAGCGGATTCCGGAGGGGTCATACCCAGACGCCCCGGATTAATCATCGCCAACGCAGCCATAGTTCCCTGGAAGAAACAGATAACCACGGTCAGATAGCGAGTATACTGGTTGATCTTCTGTCGTCCGGATTCGCCTTCACGCTGAAGTTTTTCCAGAGACGGAACGACCGGAACCAGCAACTGCATAATGATCGAAGAGGTGATATAAGGCATAATCCCGAGGGTAGCGATAGCAAACTTCTGCAATGCGCCGCCTGTAAACAAGTCGACCATTCCAAGCATGCCTGAACCGCCGGTCTGCGAGAGACTGCCAAAATATTCGCTCAGAGCTTTCGGATCAACTCCCGGACACGGGATATTCGCCGCCATTCTGACCAGAATGATAATTCCGGCGGTAAACAGCAGACGACTTCTCAGTTCTTTAATTTTGAGAATGTTAAAAAATGCCTTAATCATAATATTACCTGTCCCTGCCGCTGGAAACGGCAAAGTCGTCATTAGACGACTTCGCAAGTTCCTCCGGCTTTTTCAATTTTTTCCTGAGCTGTAGCGGAAAATTTCACGGCTTTGACGGTCAGCGCAATGTCCAGATCGCCGTTACCGAGGATTTTCAGTCCCAGTTCAGTTTTACCGAGCAGGTGCTTTTCTTTCAGAGCGGCTTCGTCAACGACGTCACCGGCTGCGAAATTTTTTGCAAGCGTGCTCAAGTTGATAAGATTGTATTCAACACGGTTCCGGCTTTTGAAGCCGCGTTTCGGCAACCGCCTGAACAGCGGAATCTGCCCCCCCTCAAAGTGAGGACGGATAGATGAGCCGGTACGAGATTTCTGGCCTTTTTCGCCGCGACCCGCGGTGCGGCCCCAACCGGAACTGTCGCCACGACCTACCCGCTGACGGGACTTTCTGGCCCCGGGAGTGTTTTTAAGTTCGTGCAGTTTCATTATTATTACCCGTATTTATAGGTTAACTGTTTAGAGACTTTCGACTCCGCGCTTGCTCATGACATCTTCCTTGGAAGAGAGAGCTTCAATCGCTTTGAACGTGGCTTTGGCAACGTTCAGCTGATTGCTGGCGCCGAGACTCTTGGCAAGAACGTCATGAACGCCAGCCAGGTCGAGAATCGAACGTACCGCACCACCGGCGATCAAACCGGTACCGGAGCAAGCCGGACGCAGCAGCACTTTAGCGCCGCTGAATTTAGCTTCAACCGCATGCGGCAGAGTTGTTCCGTTAAGCGGGACTGTCATCAAGTTGCGACGGGCCATTTCACTGCCTTTGCGGATAGAATCCGCGACTTCGTTAGCCTTGCCGTAGCCGTAGCCGATGCGACCTTTACGGTCACCGACAACAACCAGCGCGCCGAAACTGAAATTACGACCGCCCTTGACAACTTTACTACAGCGATTGATGCTGATCACAGCTTCATCAAATTCGCTGACTTCTTGAGTTTCTTCAAATTTTCTGGCCATAATTTACCTCTTAAAACTTAAGTCCAACTTCGCGAGCGGCTTCGGCAATCGCTTTAACTTTGCCATGGTAGGTCCGACCGGCACGGTCGAAAACAACCTTGGAAACGTTAGCGGCCTGGGCACGTTCGGCAGCAAGTTTTCCGAGTACTTGAGCTCCGGCGACATTGGTCTTGGCGCCAGCTTCTTTAAACTGCTTGTCCAAAGTGGAGCAGGAAGCCAGGGTCAAACCGTTTACGTCGTCGATAAACTGTACGTAAATATTGTTAGCGGTAACGCTGACGCACATTCTCGGGCAATCAGGAGTGCCGCTGATCGTCTTGCGAATACGCAATTGACGCCGGCGCCGCTTTTCTTTAACTGTTTTGAAAGTAGTCATAATATTTCAACTCCTGTTATCAACCAACAGACTTGCCTTCCTTAATCTGGACTTGTTCGTCAGCATAGCGGATACCTTTGCCTTTATACGGTTCAGGTTTCCGGAAAGCACGAATTGTCGCGGCAGCTTGACCAACAGCCTGTTTGTCAGCGCCTTCGACAATGATTTCGGTGTTATTGTTGACGGAAACAGAGATACCTTCCGGTATCGCAAATTCGACCGGATGTGAGAAACCGAGGTTCAGAGTCAGAGTTTTGCCGCTGACCTGAGCACGGAAACCGACGCCGATAACCTGCAACTGCTTCTTGTAACCTTCAGTAACACCAACGATCATATTGTTAATCAGACTGCGGGCCAGGCCCTGCATCGCGCTGGATGAACGATCTTCATCAAGGCGTTTGACTACAATATTATTGTCTTCAAGTTCAACCGCCACCAAAGGTGGAATCTTGGTTGAGAGCTTGGCTTTACCTTCTACAACCACAACCCCGTCAGCGATGTTAACTTTAACGCCGCTCGGAACAGTGATCGGTTTTTTTCCTATACGAGACATATTAGAATTCCTCGCCTTCTTGGTTTACCAGACGTAGCAGAGAACTTCACCGCCGACGTTATTAGCTTTCGCGGCTTTTCCGCTGATGATCCCGGAAGCGGTAGAGAGAACCACCGAACCGAGTCCATTGCGGACTTTCGGAATTTCGCTGCTGCCGCAGTAGATGCGGCAAGAGGGTTTGCTGATGCGCTTGAGGCCTTCGATAACCGGTTTGCCTTTATAATACTTGAGCTGTACAGTCAAAGTTTTTTTGGCACCTTCACCAGTGACTTCATATCCGGCGATATAACCTTCAGTCTTAAAGACTTCGGCAATCGCGATCTTCATTTTCGAAGCCGGCATTGAAGCAACTTCAAGTTTAGCCGCACCTGCGTTACGTACACGAGTAAGCATATCTGAAATAGGATCTTGCATGCTCATAGCTTTAAATCTCCTTACTTATTGCTTACCAGCTGGCTTTTACCACACCCGGAATCTTGCCGGAAGAGGCAAGTTCACGGAAGCAGATACGACACAGCTTGTATTTACGGATATATGCGCGCGGGCGTCCACAGGCCTGACAGCGATTGTAATTCCGAACCGGAAATTTGCTGCCGCGGGACGATTTTGCGATAAGACTCTTCTTGGCCATTGAATATTCTCCTTAATCCTCGAACGGGATTTCCATCATGGTTAAGAGCTCTCGGGCGTCATCGTCATTCGTTGCGGAAGTGACGACAGTGACATTCAAACCCAGCGGATATTTCAACTTGTCAGGGTCAATTTCAGTAAAAACAGAAATATCGCTGACACCAACATTATAATTGCCTCTTCCGTCCAATTTCTTGGGAACACCGCGGAAGTCACGAACACGCGGCAGCGCGTTGTGAATAAAGCGGTCAAGGAAATCGTACATCCGGTGGCCGCGCAGCGTGACCATGACACCGTTCTGCATGCCAACACGCAATTTGAAGTTGGCAACGTTTTTACGGGCCTTGGTGATGACTGGCATCTGACCGGTGATAAATGACAATTGTTTTCTGGCCTCTCCGAAAGTGTCGCGTTCGGCGGCGGAATCGATTCCAACGCTAAGTACGATCTTTTCGAATTTAGGCACTTGCATGACGTTTTTCAGACCGAGCTTTTCGAGCAGCGCCGATCTTACTTCCTCATTATACTTTTTCAGCATATCAGGCATAATAGATTCTCCATTTTTGCCCGAGGTTACTCGGCGCTCGCATCCCGGAGCTTGTTAACGTTTGAAACGTGCACGGATACTGAACGGGCGACCAGGCCGCCGTTCGGATTCTGCGCGTTTGGCTTTACCGTCCGCATACTGATTTTTTTGCGGTCTTTGTCAGTCAAATCTGTTAATTCGACGACAACACGGTCCTTCTTAGATAAAACAGCGACAACTTCGCCTTGTCGTCCCAGCCATTTGCCGGCGTTGACATAGACTTTGTCACCTTTTTTGACGTGATATTTGTTCTGCATCAGAGTACCTCCGGTGCAAGTGAAATGATTTTCATAAAATCCTTTTCACGCAGTTCACGGGCTACCGGTCCGAAAATACGGGTACCGACAGGATTTTTCTGAGCATCGATGATTACCGCGCTATTGCGGTCAAAGCTCAGATATGAACCGTCAGGACGACGAATCTTGCTGGCGGTACGGACAATCACGGCCTTGACGATGTCGCCTTTTTTGACGGCGCCGTCCGGCAGTGCTACCTGTACGGCAGCAGTAATTACATCACCGACTCTGGCGAAGCGACGACGCTGTCCGAGTACGGTGATAGCCTTAATCTCCTTTGCTCCGGAGTTATCGGCTACTTCCAGTCTAGTCTGCATCTGGATCATTGTAATATCCTCCGAGACTTATTCCGCAGCACTGCTGACGACTTCAACAAGTCTCCAGCGTTTACTCTTACTCAGCGGGCGGGTTTCAGCGATTCTTACAGTATCGCCGACCTTGGCTGAATTAGCTTCATCGTGCGCAGTATATTTCTTTTTAAGTTTAATAACTTTCTTATAGAGCTTGTGGGCTACACGCCTGGTGACTTCAACCACAATTGTCTTGTTCTGAACATCACTGACGACGATGCCGACACGCTCTTTCCGGTTTCCTCTTTTATTATCGCTCATGATAATTTCCATTTGCTTAGAATTAGTTAACCTGAAAGATTAGTTAGCGGCGGCAGCTCTGGCATTGAGCTCAGTCAATACCTTCGCAACATCGCGGCGTACAGTCCGCAACCTGGCGCTATTTTCCAACTGCCCGGTACGGGAGGCGATAACAAGCTTGAACTTCTCTTCGCGCAACTCCTGCAACAGCCCGGTCAGTTCCTCATCAGTTCTTTCGCGGATATCTTTTATCTTCATGTTGCGTAACCTTTACTTATTACCCGTCATTAGCGGCTCAAAAACTTGCAGCGCAATGACAGCTTATTGGCGGCGCGAGAAAGCGCTTCGCGGGCGACGGCTTCGGTGCAACCGCTTACTTCGAAAAGTACCCGGCCCGGTTTAACCGGCGCTACCCAGCCTTCGACGTTACCTTTACCCTTACCCATACGCACTTCCAAAGGCTTCTTGGTAATAGGTTTATAAGGAAACATACGAATCCAAACTTTACCGCGACGCTTCAGGTGGCGATTGATCGCGATACGAGCGGCTTCAATCTGATTGTTCGTGACAAAGCCACGAGACAAACTTTGAAGACCGAAATCACCGAAATCCAGTTTATTGTTGCTGGCGGCGATACCGGTGTTACTTCCGCGCTGCACCTTTCTGTGCTTTACCCTTTTTGGCATTAACGGCATATTCCTGCTCCTCAGTAGGCTGGTTATGACATATCCAAACTTTTATTCCGATTATGCCGGCGGTTGTATTCGCTTCGGCAAAACCATAATCGATATTAGCCCGCAGCGTGTGCAGCGGAGTACGGCCGTCCTTATATTGTTCTGAACGCGCCAGTTCCGCACCACCAAGGCGGCCGGCACAATGAATTTTGATCCCGTCAACACCACGTTCCATGGCGACCTGGATAGCTTTTTTCATTGCACGACGGAACCCGATACGACGTTCCAACTGCATGCCGATATTCTCGGCGACCAGCTGGGCGTTGACATCAGGATTGCGTATTTCAGCGATATCGATATAAACTTCACTATTACCGGTGATCTTGGAGATAGCCTGGCGCATCTGATCGAGGCGGCCATATTTCTTTGAGATCAGCATTCCCGGACGTGCGGAAAATACAGTAATACGGATGCGACTGGAGAATCGTTCAATCTGAACTCTGGAGATTGCGGTGGAATAGAATTCCTTCTTAATATAATCGCGAATCTTCAAGTCCTCATGCAGCCAATCACCGAAAGAATCCTTCCGGGCGAACCAACGTGATTCCCAGTTTTTAGTGATGGTCGTTCTCAGACCGATCGGATTTACTTTTTGACCCACAGTGCATTCCCTTTTATTTTAATCATCAGACAAAATTACACGGAAATGGCTGGTCCGCTTGCGTATCCGCCCAGCGGAACCGCGAGCTTTCGGGCGCCAGCGCTTCATCGTCGGTCCAGGACCCACAACTGCTTCTCTGACTACTAACTCATTTCGGTTCAGTTCAAAATTATTTTCGGCATTGGCCACCGCTGAACGCAGGGTTTTGCCAAAAAGCCGGGCTGCTTTACGAGGGATCAAATCGACCATCGCAAGCGCTTCCACAGCTGATTTGCCCTGAAGCAAACGAGCTACTTGTCTCGCTTTTTCCGGAGAAATGCGGACGTTTCTTGTTATTGCTCTGACTTCCATTTCTGAAACTCTTGTGTTAGTTTTTCAACTTTTCTTTACTGGATGCCGCCACCATTCCCGGTGACAGCCCATTAATGCTGCCCTCCACAACTTCCGCCGCCGCGACAAACGGTCTTACCGCTATCACCTGCAACTTGCAGTCATGGTTCTTCCCTGTATAAAGGATCAGTCCATTGGCAACTCCATGTACCAATCCTATTGGTAATACAACGACCCGGAGCTGATCGTTCACAGCGAGGATTCTGCATCTTTCCACCTTGCGCTTGTTCTGCTCCAGACCTGAGAGAGTACTCATCTTACGCGATTCACTACGGAGCTCATCGATACGAAGGCGAATCTTCGCTTTCTCAACGGCTCCAAGTGGCATCTTTTTTAGTAACAAATCAACGTGAGTGCAGAGATCATTTGAGCGCTCGGCAAGTTTGCGCCCACTTTCGCAAAGCATACGAAGATCATAGGTCAATTGAGCTTCCCTGTTGCCAACGGCGTTCGCATCTCCACTTGCCATGGCCGCCGCGGCACTCAATTGGATCCTTCGCAGTTTCGCGTTCTGCTTACGGTACTCCTCTTGTATTTCAATCAACTCTTTGCTCAACTTGCGCCATTTCCGGTCCAGCATCTCGCGATCCCGCACCAGCGCCAGCTTTTCACTCCGGGCTCCTTTTAACTCCTGACGCAGAACATGCAACTGGCTGCGGACATCAGCATCTTTTAATGTCACGACAGCCCGAAGGCCGGTTTCTGTGTCGGAAACACCCGGTGTTTTGAGCGTCCCTTTCGGGTCTCCATTCGCCAAAGCGGCAAACAGAGTATTTAAAATAACCCCAATCAGGGCAATTTTCCAATAAAATTTCATTTTTTTTTGCTTTTTTTTGAGCTGTAACGCTGCATCCCCGGCAATCGCCCTCTTTATAAGCACACAAAATTTTGCCGGAACTCGTAATTTATACCCTCTTTAATCGTTTTGCAAGTATGTATATATTAAAGAGGTATAATATTTAATTACAGACCATCACAAATTCTTCCGGATATTTTTATCTTATTTTGAAGAGCCGGTTTTATTCAATTTCCAGCAGACAAAGGCCAGCATTCCGAATAAGGGTCCCATGAAGCAAAAGTTAACCAGCGACATAATGGAAGATCTCCGGGGAATATCGGTAGTCCTGACAACTCTCCCGTTTGAAAAAAATATTTCCCGCCGCTCAATTTTCCTGACGGAAATATTTTCCTTCCGGGCCCTTTCTTCGCCAAAATACAAAGAAGGAGAGATTTTTTTCAAAACATACCGGTTAACCGGCGGCTGGATAAAAAAGAACACAATCAGAATCACGCCAACAATCACAAGATAGGCCCTGACAAGATTGTTTTCTGTTTTTTGTTTTTGATCCGTGTTTTTTTTCGGAGGATGTTTTTTGCTCATAATAACATTAACTTTCGCCCCTCTTTCATTATAAGAAACTCCATGACCACAATTTTCTCTGAAACAGTCCCATATGAACACAAATTATTACATATACGCCAACCTAACAGATCTTAACTTCACATAATCATATGATGTATGTATATATATACGCCATCATTTTCCTTTGAAATGACAACATATATTAAAGCCCCTGTTTTATCTTGAAGGTAATATTTATTTATAATGATTTCAACAGGTTTCCACCACTTAGCTGACTTTGCAATCGCTATGGGGCCTTTTTGTAACTGATTTCGAGTTATCTTTGATTTTAATTGTTTTAAAACTGCATCTAATTTTTTTTCTGAAATTTTAACTTTAATGATCCATTCAGGCTCATAGTCGGTTTTTTCTCCATAATACACTGCTTTTGAATCAGGCGGTAAAGCTATTCCTGCATCGGAATATATTTGATTAATATGCGTTTCTTCAGGTGTTTTTCTCCCAGTTTTTCCTTCAGATGTTAATATCATCAATAAAGTACTTAGACATACGGATAATAAAATTACCAAACCGATATAAATTAATGTTTTTTTCATCACCAAGTACCTCCATTAGCAGTCATTAGGTGTGCCATTCGGGGCAGTCCCCATTTTGAAAAAAAACCGCGCATTACTCAGAAATCTTTTTTTTGGGGGGTAAGTCTCTCTTAAGATAAGCCGCAAAATAAATTCCAAGCTTCGCAAGGTAATTTCCTAGAATATAATAAGCTATAAATGCTAGTAATAATAATGTAATATATGAAATATAACAGGGAAAATAATTGTTTAAAAAATTTACAAGTTCTTCAGTTGGCTTATTACCAGACATTATAGAACTGCGTGCCATCATAGCCGCAAACGAGATGCAAGAAATTAGGCGCGAATACTTAATCATATTTAAATTACTGCATATCAAGCTGATGATTAAGCAGACAAAGAAAGGCATAAAAAGTATTGCAACTATCAATACTATAGCAACAATAGGAAGCAATATATCCATCATTATCACCATTATATTCTCCGAATCCAATAGGGTCATCCGTTAAGAGCCCAATCGAGCCCAATCGGCCCAATCGGGTCCGGCCCAATCGGGTCGGCCCAATCGGGTCACGGCCCAATCGGGTCACACCTCCGCTATTGACTAATAGTCCGGCCCAATCGAGGCCCAATCGGGTCACACCTCCGCTATTGAGGCCCAATCGGGTCACACCTCCGCTATTGACTAATATGATTTTTTTTTGATTTCCTCATTGGCAATATATTGGTTCATGCCGTAAAATGCAAACAAAGTGCAAATGCCAAAATCAACTATGCCAATAGCGGAGAGTTGACCAGAAGGTTGATCAACTACGGGCCCGTCCAGGAATCATTCCGCGATGTCTTCGTTCCAGATCGCCGGATTTGCCGCGATGTATTTTTTCATCATGTCGATGAGTTCCGGGTCGTTGACGATGGTCACGGTCACCCCACGCGAACGGAGAAACTCCGGTTCGCCGGGAAAATTCATATCCTCGCCGACCACCACATTCTGAATCTTATAAAGCGCAATCGCTCCGGAACACATGATGCATGGCGACAACGTCGTATACAAAGTGCATTCGCGATAAAATGACGCCGGACGCCGTCCGGCATTGGCAAGCGTGTCAATTTCACCATGAAGCACCGGATTGCCTAGCTGGATGCGCCGATTGTGTCCCCGCGCGACGATTTCACCGTTGTGAACAAGCACGCCGCCGATGGGAATGCCGCCCTCGCCGAGCCCGGTCATGGCTTCTTCATAAGCCGCATTCAGAAATATATCCATAATGTTTTTCCCTCTTTGTCTTTTCTTTGATTTAGCGCATATTTTCATTTTATATTTTTCATCCTGTTATTCAATTCGACCAATTTTTCAATATTAAAAAAAAGTGGTCCCCTAAAAAGAGATATCAAAAAAGAAAGTAGTTACTTTCCTTCCTTTATTCTGTGCTCCCACGATGCGGCTGCCATCTTTAACGCCTTCCGGAATGCCTGAAGAGGGATATGTCGTCATCTCCAGAATAATCTAATATATTCAGCAGGAAGATTTATTATTACATTGTGGCTCAAGCATAAATTTTCAATCTATATTTGTTTACAATGCTGATTTGATAACAAAGGAGTTATATATCTTTTAAACTAATAATAGCTTCTTTGTTTTTTTTGATAATAATAATAATTTTAAATCTGGTAACATTATTTGCAATAACAATATTTCCGGTATCGTTATCCGGATAGAAATCTCTTATTTCAAGACTATCCAGTGCAAAAATCTCTTTAGGAAAATGAAAGAAATAATCTGAGACATTTGATACTGTAATTATACTATTTATTGTAAGTAAATTAGTGCCATCAAAAATCTCCCAACGCGCTCTTTCAATTGGGATTGTCATTATTCCATTTTTAAGTTTTATTTGTTTTATAAAACATTCCGCATCGTTAATATAACTTCCAAAATATACAAAATCATGCAAATAATTACCACCATCTCTTATCACATATGATATTTTCTCTTTTGATTCAGTACGGAACCATTGGCCAAAATTAATTTGTTTCATGATATGCGCTTACCTCTTAGCATTGACTTTTTAAATCAAATTACAGCTTAAGCCACATTACAAATTCAGCGTCGCGTCCCCCGCAACCATATGTAAACACTGCAATTTGATTATTTGATGCTCAAAATTTAATTTAAGTTTTCTCCAGTGTCATCTCAATCAAATATACTCCGTTATAATAGAGACTGCAAATTTTGCGGGAAATGTTCTCTTTCGGAGCGCCGCAGGCCACTGCGGGGAAATGTATTCTTTCGGAGCGCCGCAGGCCACTGCGGCATGAAGGCTTATTAAGGCATATTTTATTCCACTATTGGGGGTACAGTTTATTTTAAAATAATATATCTTTTATTATTTGCCGGTCTTTAGCGAAATGCCGCAGTGGCCTGCGGCGCCCAAGGGAACAGAAAAACATACCGAAATGATAAATAATGCACTTTTTCATAAAAATTAATGAATATGACCTCCACAATGTGGACATAGTTTTTGAATCTTTCTATTTCCAACTTCCTCAACAAAGCCAGCTCCTAAAATACCTATAGGAAGGGCAAAGAAACCAATACCTAATATTGCAACGATTGAACAACAGACTTTTCCTGCAATTGTCAGAGGAGTAACATCTCCGTATCCAACTGTAGTTAAGGTGATAACAGCCCACCACATCGCATCTGGAATGCTTGAAAATTTATCAGGTTGAATATCCCTCTCCGCATAATACATCAAAGTTGCAGATAAAAGCAACATTGTAAACATTATCACTGTTGTTAAAACCAGTTCTTCTTTCTTTTTCACCAAAACATTTTTCATCATATTCAAAGACGAATAATAACGACCGATTTTAAATATCCTGAAAATTCTAAACAAGCGTAATATTCTGACGATTCTCAAGTCCAACCCAAGAAATGGTAAATAAAAAGGCAGGATGGCCATTAAATCAACTATTGCCATAGGTGAAAAAATAAAATTAACGAATCCTGAAAAACCTTTATATTTAGCAACATAAGAGCAAGAAACCAACCTGCAAATATATTCAATTGTGAAGATAATAACAGATATTATTTCCAGATAATAAAGCTCTTGTCCATATTTAGCATTAATACTTTTTTCTGTTTGAAGAATAAAGCCTATGATATTTACTATGATAAGGATTATTATAAAACCATTAAAGATTCTCGAGACTATATCCTTACGATGTTCGCCAGTTAAAATTTCCCAAAGTCTTTTTTTAACTAATGAAGTTTTCATTGTTTTCATCCTTACTTTCCTAGTAATAATATAGTTAGTTGACCTTCTGGAATAATTGGTTGCCCGAACAGAATGCAAGGTAAAAGAAAAGCAAAAAAAGCCAGTGATAAGATATTTCTCCACATTGTAATCCTCCATTATCAATATCCGAATCATATTACGTTAAAGTAACTTATCTTATCTGCCGTGTCAAATTACCGTACTACACATTTTTTCTTTTCACAATGTAAGCCTTGATATCTTTGGAATTTTACAGGTTATTCCAGATATCAAGACTTATTGTGAAAAGCCGTAATTATAATGTACAAGCGCCGCAGTGACCACATAAATTTATAGCAGTATAATTTAAAAGCAGTATGTAATTTGTTATAAAGCTATAAAGAACTTATTACAAGTACCTTAAATCATACGTCAAATCTGGCAAAATAAGGCAGAGGCGGTGTTGATGGTTGCAAGAGAGATAGCTTTCAACAGATTCAGTATTTCGAAAATAGGGACATTTGAGACGCTTGGGACGGTTGATGTGGCCTGATAAAATTCAAGATACCCAAATCTCTCAAGAGTCCCAAATCACATAGAAACGGAACTTCTGATCAGTGCTGTCACCTTATTCAATCGCTTTCGTTGAGGGTAAATTTTCCTTGAAGAGGGCTTTAATTTTGCTTTTTATAAGATATATTACTTGATGTAGAAATTTTTATTCAGAATTAATAACTTAGAAAAAGTAGAAACGGAGAACTAGTATGGCTGCTGATTCCAACGCAATTACCGCCAAGGCGCAAATTGATTTTCAATGTATTCAGGACGGCTGCGACAGCGTAGTTAAGTTTGACCTGCAGGATGTGATGAAAGCGAATTTCCAGGCGGTATGTGAAAAATGTCATGCCACTTTTGAATTTGACAAAGAACTGCGCGATAAACTCAAACGACTGTTCAACATGATCGTGGCGGTGCGCCAGGCGGAAGATATCCTCGGCGACGTCAATGTCTGCGTAACCGTGGCCGGCGGCGAAAAGAAGATTCCGTACGCGCTGCTGCTGACTCGTTTGAACACAATGATCACTCTGGAAATGGCCGGTAAAAAAGTTGACTTCCACCTGTGGGTCGAACCGGCTTCAGCCAACACGTTCAGATAATCGAGAGGAAGGGAATAACGATGAAACAGGAAGAAGTAGTACAAATATGCCTTGACGCCGGCGCATTGCTGGAAGGTCATTTCAAACTGCGCAGCGGTCTGCACAGCAACCGTTTTTTTCAGGCCGCACTGCTGTTGCAATGGCCGGACCGGGCGGAAACCGTTTGCAAGGCGCTGGCGGAAAAATTCAAAAACACTGAAATTGACTGTGTTATTTCACCGGCCGTTGGCGGTTTGATCGTCGGTCAGGAAGTCGCCCGGGCTTTGGGCGTCCGGGCAATCTTTGCCGACAAGGAAAATGACGAACTGATCCTGAAACGCGGTTTCAAGATCAAACCCGGCGAAAAAGTATTGGTGGCCGAAGATGTGATCACTCGCGGCGGCCGGGTTCAGCAAACCGTCGATCTGGTCCGGAGCCTCGGGGGCGAAGTAGCCGGTATCGCGGTGATCGTTGACCGCAGCGGGGGCCAGGCCTCTTTTGATGTCGAACACCAGAGTTTGTTGAAACTGGAACTTGAAACCTGGGACCCGGAAGTCTGTCCGCTGTGCGCGGAAGGTAAAGAGATTGAGCGTCCCGGCTCGAAATCATAATTTTAATTAAAATCAGAAATGAATAATCAGATGGAAATGATGAAAAAGGAAAGAATTCCTTTTAATCTTTCTGCTGATTAAAAAAACAATCATGATAACTGCAATATTTAAAAAAATCTTCGGTTCCAAGGCGGAACGCGACCTCAAGCGGATGCAACCGCTGGTTGCGCGCGTCAATGAACTGGAGGAAGAATATCAGAAACTCCCGGAAGAGAAACTGATAGCCAAAACCGACGAATTCAAACAGCGTTTGAAAGACGGTGAAACTCTTGACGATATTATGTGCGAAGCATTCGCGGTAGTAAAAAACGCCTGTCGTCGAAACATGGGCCAACCGATCACGGTATGCGAGCAGGAAATGACCTGGGACATGATCCCTTATGACGTTCAGATTCTCGGGGCTATTGCTTTGCATCGCGGCAATATCGCTGAAATGGCCACCGGTGAAGGAAAAACCCTGGTCGCCACCATGCCATTGTATCTAAACGCGCTGTCCGAACGCAACTGCCAACTGGTCACGGTCAATGACTTTCTGGCCCGGCGCGACGCCGAATGGATGGGAACAATCTACCGTTACCTCGGCCTGACCGTCGGCTGCCTGCAAAGCGAAATGCGTCCGGCGGAACGCCGCGAGATATACGGTTGCGATATTACTTACGGCACCAACAGCGAATTCGGGTTTGACTACCTGCGCGATATGGGGATGGCGCTGGAAGCCGACCAGATGGTACAGCGCGACCATTTTTATGCGATTATCGACGAAATTGACAGTATCCTGATCGACGAAGCCAGAACCCCGCTGATCATTTCCGGTCCGGTCGCGGTTTCGACCCATCAATTTGATAAGATGCAACCGCTGGTTGACGGCCTGGTCGTCAAACAGAACGCGTTGAACGCGCGTCTGGTGCGTGAAGCAAAAGAAACTTTGAGCAAGGAAAATATTTCTGACGAGGCGGAACGTGACGCTCTGATCAAACTGCTGCAAGTCCGCTTCAGCATGCCGACCCATAAACAGTTGATGCGGGTGCTGGAAGACAGCGATATCCTGAAACGGGTTGAAAAACTTGAGATGGAAGTACGCAGCGACAACAATCGCGGTATGCTCCAGGAAGTTCAGGAAGACATGTATTTTGTCATGGACGAACGCCAGAACGAAGCTGACCTGACCGAGAAAGGGCGCAATGCCATCTCACCGGACGATCCCGAGATGTTCGTTATGCCGGATATGCTTGAAGAGCTTCATAAGATTGAAAACGATTCCACGCTGGATGAAACCGGCAAGGTGGAAGCCAAAGCGAAATTCCAGAAAGATTTTGCGGAAAAAAGCGAACGTCTGCATAACATTTCACAATTACTGAAAGCCTATTGTCTGTTTGAAAAAGACGTACATTACGTGGTCAAGGAAAACAAGGTAATGATCGTTGACGAGCACACCGGACGCCTGCGCCCGGGACACCGTTTCAGCGACGGTTTGCACCAGGCGCTCGAAGCAAAGGAACGAGTCGAGATCGAACGCGAAACCCAGACGCTGGCGACCATTACCATTCAGAACTATTTCAGGTTGTATGAAAAACTTTCCGGGATGACCGGGACGGCGGAAACCGAAGCTAACGAATTCCATCAGATTTACAAGCTGGACGTAATCGTTATTCCAACCAACAAGCCGTGTATCCGGATCGATAATCAGGACCTTATCTTCAAAACCCGGCGCGAAAAGTTCAAAGCGCTGGTAGATGAAGTGGAGAACCGTCATAAAACCGGACAGCCGATCCTGTTGGGAACGATTTCCGTTGACGATTCCGAAATACTCAGCCGCATGCTGAAATCAAAGAATATTCCGCACAACGTACTGAACGCGAAGAATCACCAGAGTGAAGCCGAAACCATCGCTCAGGCCGGTCAACGCGGCGGCGTTACGGTTGCCACCAATATGGCCGGCCGCGGTACCGACATCAAACTCGGCAAAGGCGTGGCTGACTTAGGCGGCTTGTGTGTGATCGCCAGTTCCCGGCACGACTCGCGCCGGATCGACCGGCAGCTGCGCGGACGTTGTTCGCGTCAGGGCGACCCCGGTCTTTCGATGTTCTATGTGGCACTGGAAGACAATTTGATGCGCCTGTTCGGTTCCGACCGGATCGTCAAGATCATGGAACGTTTCGGGATGGAAGAAGGCGAAGAATTACAGCATCCGTGGTTGACCAAGTCAATTGAAACCGCACAGCGCCGGGTGGAACAACACCATTTCGCCATCCGTAAGCGTACGCTGGAATTTGACGATGTCATGAACAAACAGCGCCAGATCGTCTACGGTCAGCGCAAAGATATCCTGCTCACCGACAATCCGAAAGATATCCTGTTCGGGATTGTTGAAGAAGTAGTGGACAATATGATCGAAGAATGTGCGGTAATTGGTGAAAACACCGACAAACCGTTTGACGCCGAAAAACTGGTCGGATCAGTCCAGACCATTTTCCCAATTGACTTTAAAGCACATGAAGTTGTGCTTGACGCCCAGACCGGCATGCCGGACCCAGAACGTCTGCTGAAAAAGATCGTCGACCGGATCGAACAGGCCTATGACGCGAAAGCTGATAACGAAGATCCGGAGCGTCAGGTTTGGCTGGAACGCCGGATCGCACTGGAACCGCTGGACCGGCTCTGGCAGGAACATCTCTATGAGATGGATCATCTGCGTTCGAGCATCTATCTGCGTACCTATGCCCAGAAAGATCCGCTGGTTGAGTACAAGAATGAAGCATATAAGGTATTTGAATCGCTGCTGACCAGGATTCATATGGAAACAGTAAAAAGCATGTTCACCGCTTCCGTTGAGAGTATTGAAGAGTTTGAAGACTTCTTTGGAAATATGCCGCAGGAACTGGTGCATGAACAGTTTGATCAATTCGGCGACGTCGGCTATGACGGCATGGGCGGCGGCCAGGCCCAGGAACTCCCGGAGAATGTGGTATTCTTCAAGGATCTGCCGCCGGAAGTTCAGGAACAGGTCATGGCGCAGGCCAGAGCGGAAGGAATTCCTGACGAAGTGATCCGGCAAATGCCGATCGCTTTGACTCCGCCGGACGAAGACGATGAAGATTTTTATCCCGGCGATGATGAAGAGGATATGTACGAACCGGTCCAGGTCACCTACCGTCGTGAGGACCCGAAAGTCGGCCCGAACGATCCGTGTCCATGCGGCAGCGGCAAAAAATATAAAAAGTGTTGCGGATAAACTTAATTCAGAATTTGTTGAAAATGCGAAATAAGGTTCACATGTCAAACCTTTTAGAGGTATTACTGTTGACAGGGTGGACTGAGTAGACTAAGTGGACTGTCAACTAATAAGACAGTTCGCCAGTCACTGACATTTTTAAGGATTTACTTTAGACTAATACGAAAGGGGTTGTGTTATGGGATTGTTCAATGTTTTTAAGGGGCAGTTCATTGACATTGTCGAATATCCGGATGAAAATCCGAATGTTCTGGTGCATCGTTTTGAACGTCATAATAACGAAATCAAAATGGGGGCGAAACTGATCGTCCGGCCCGGCCAACGCGCGGTATTCGTCAATGAAGGGCAGATTGCTGACGCTTTTGAACCGGGGACCTATACCCTGACCACCAAAAATCTGCCGATTATCACAAATCTGCTTAGTCTTCCTTACAATTTTGAATCCCCGTTTAAGGCGGAAGTCTACTTCATCCGTACAACCGAACAACTTGACCGGAAGTGGGGAACTCCGCAGCCGGTAATGATGCGCGATGCGGATTTCGGAATCGTCAGACTGCGGGCGTTCGGCAACTTCGCCTATAAAGTCGGGATATCTAAAGATATGATCTCCCGTTTTGTCGGTGCCAGAGATGATTACTACGCAGACAATCTCGAAGATCAGGTTCGCGTCAAGTTGATCTCCTCGTTCTCAGATTGCCTGGGCGAATTGAAGATTCCGGCGCTTGACCTGGCCGCCAAATATGACGAGATCAGCGACGCTATGACCAATAAACTGCAAGCGTTGTTCAATGGCCTTGGGCTAGAACTTTTGTCTTTCGCGGTTGCCAATATTTCCCTTCCGGAAGATGTCCAGAAAGCCATGGACGAACGGGCCTCAATGGGCGCTGTCGGCAATCTAAACAACTATTCACAATATCAGGCCGCTAACGCATTGCGTGACGCCGCCCAAAACGAAGGCGGCGCCGGCAATATGATGGGCATGATGGTCGGCGGACAACTTGCCGGAGGCGTTGGCGGAGCTTTGCACCAGCAGCAACAGGCGCCTCCAGCCACTCCACCGCCAGTGCCGCAGCAATCCCAGTTTTTCGCGGTCCTCGACGGCAAACAGGCCGGTCCTTTTACGATTGATCAGCTAAAAGCCCAGATCAGCGCGGGTACGATAACCCGTGAAACCATGGTCTGGAAAGAAGGCATGAGCGGCTGGGCCGCGGCCGACTCCCAACCGGAAATCGCTTCATTATTCGGAGCAACCCCGCCGCCGGTTCCGCCCCCGATAGGTTGAAAAAGGAGTTTGATAATGAGAATATTTATTTCTTTTTTCAGTTTGATAGTCGTGCTCCTGACCGGATGCAGTACCGGACCGCAAATTGCCGACAAACTGCCTCCGGCCGATCCGAACGTCATAACCATCGGCGCGGTTCTTCCGTTGTCCGGGGATTATTCAGTGTTTGGCAAAGCCATCAAACAAGGGATCGAACTGAAGTTTGATGAATTCAATGCTTCCGGCAAAAACATCGGCGGCAAAAAAATCCGGCTGGTAACCGCGGATAACTGCAGCACGACCAAAGGTTCTTTATTCGCATTCCGCGCCCTGGTTAAAAAATATCAACCGACGGTCATTATCGGGGCTTATACCTCAACCAATACGTTGTTTTTGAAAAATGAAGCATTCAAATCGGAAACAACTTTGATCACTCCGACAGCGACAAACGATTTGATAACCGAACGGAATCCTTACGTTTTCCGTGCTTGTTTCAGTGACAAGTACCAAGGAGCGGCCCTCGGTAAATATGCCTATGAAAGCGGCCTTAAACGTATCGGGATCATGCTCGATATTGATGAAGACAGCGTTTACAGCAGAATGCTTGGCCTTTCGGTTGGAGCCGCATTCGAAAAAGCCGGCGGGAAAGTAATTGTCAAACAAGGCTATAATTCTTCAGAGCCTGAGTTCAAAAGCCAGTTAATCAAGATTATCGGCTCAAAAGTCGACGGCATCCTGCTGCCGGGTTACCCGGAGGATGTGATTCGCATGATTTTAAACGGCAAGGACCTGGGATATAATAGAATATTTTTCGGCGGAGACGGTTGGAACCATCCGATCCTGCCGCGTCTGCTGAAACGTCAGTTGACCGGATATTTCTTTTCCACCATGTACGCCCCGGATTATCCGGTGCCGCAGGTTAAAAAGTTTATCGGCGAATACAAAAATAAATATCAGCTGGCCCCCACAATGTCAGCGGCCCAGGGCTATGACACCGCCGGAATTGTCATTACCGCGATGATTGAAGCCAAAGGAGCCAAAACCAATTTCAGAAGACAGCTTTACGCCATCAAAAATTATCCCGGAGTTACCGGCCCGACCACATTCAACGCGCAGGGGAATGCCATCAAACCGGTGTTTATCTGTAAATACGTTCCCAGCGGCGAAAAGAATGTAAAAGCCAAACTGGTCAAAATAATGAATCCCTAAACAGTTATTATAAACCGTACAACATCTGCAAAAGAAGGAATGAATCCACGGTGAGTTACATCATTAAAAAAACAGCTTCGGCACCGGCTCTTAACGCCGGCTGGGACAGCGCAGACTGGCAAAACGCAAACATTGTTGAAATCGACAATTTCAGGGTTGAAAGCAGCGAACACCATCCGGTTGCCCGGGCAAAAGTACTGCATGACAATCAATACATTTATATCCTGTTCGATGTTCAGGACAAATATGTCCGCAGCGTCAACACCGGATACCAGAACAGCGTTTGCCGCGACAGTTGTGTGGAATTCTTTTGTCAGCCTCCCGGCCGCAGTGATTACCTTAATTTTGAATTCAGCTGCGGCGGTTCATTCCTGGTTTATCACATCATCGACCCGACCCGGACCGGTTCGGGTATGAAATTCGACGTTCTGACGCTTGAAGACGCAGGTTCGATGCGGGTATCCACCACTATGCCGTTTGTCGTGGAGCCGGAAATTACCGAAGATACCCATTGGAACCTGGCGGCTAAACTTCCGTTAGCGTTGTTCACCAAATATTGCGAAGAACCCAAAGGCGATGTATCAGGGACAACCTGGCGCGCCAATTTCTATAAATGCGGCGACGGCACCAGTCATCCCCACTGGGCCTCATGGCAGCCGGTTTCCGCGAAGAATTTTCATCTGCCGGATTGTTTCGGCGAAATAGTTTTTGAGTAAATAATCTCTATTCCCCGGCAGCATTCATCCGCCGGGTTGCAGTAAAGCACGCTCATCCGGACAGGAAAGAGAGGCCACAAGTGAAGAAGACGTTGTTATACCGGCTCTTCGGAGCGGGCTCTATTCCCAAAGAACTGTTGCCGACGCTGGAGCAGGAAGGCATCGTCATCGCCGATGAAGGCATGGGCGGCTGGCTGATCTATAAAAACGTCAAAGGTCCTCATAAAAGATATCGTTATCGGGCCGAGGGTTTTTCCGGTTGTCTGGTAATCACCAAAAAACGGGTTATCTGCTATACTTACAGCAGACGCCAGATCAGTCTGGCGGTCGATGACCCTAAAATTTCCGAACTCTATTTTGAAACTCCCGAAGAAAATCTGTTAGTAGTCGCGTTTGAATCTTCGGCGTTCCGTTCCGACTGGCAAGGCGTCATGAAATTTCGTTTCAAGACCGAAAAAGCGGAGCAGTTCTGCAATATCCTCCGCAGCATCGGCGCGAAACAGGGCAGCCCGGAGGATTGAAGAAGAGATGCAAAAGCTCTCTTTTTCATTATTTTCTTGATTTTGTTTTGGAATTGAAATATAGTATCAATTGATATTATTGAATTGATAATCACTGTCATGGGATAAAGGAGGAATGCATGTTTCCAGGAATTATTACCGGAATCATTTTGATAGTAATTATTACGATTGCTTTATTCATTCTGTATCATATTCGCAAAGGTCCACCACTTCCTTCCCATTTAAAGCCATATTTTAAAAATAGCAAAGAACTCGAAGAATTCACAAAAAAACATAAGGAAGAGTTGGCTAAAAGAAAATCTGAACTTACTGATCCGTCAAATTCTGAAGAAGCATCTGAGTTCCTTATGCTCAATGATTACGACATTAAAGATTCCGTGTTTGAAAAAGCGCTGAACATGGTCGAAACCAACCTTAAAAATAATCCGGGTGAGTACGGACAGCAACTTGGAGAAATCTTCGCATTATCAAAAGTTTACCAGAACCCCGGCAAGGCTTATTACTATTACTTCATTGGATTCAGCCAGGATGGTTATTCGGTAGGGTTCAAGGATAAAAACCTGGACCCGCCTTATTACTGCGGGCCAATCGGCGACTTCAGGAATGAAGCTATGGTTTCAGACCTTGTTACTGAACTGGGTTGGGACACAATAATCCAAATCGATCAAAAAGCCCGGGAATGGCTTGAACAAAACGGTTTCGAATTTCATGATTTTTTAGACGCAGATTGAAAATTTGTTGATTTAGATGGGACTTATGACCAATAACTATATTTTCGTATACGGAACGCTGCGGAAGGAGACCGGAAGCGATATGTACCGGTTCCTGACGAAAAATGCGGACTTTGTCGCGGAAGCCGCCTGGCAGGGAATTCTTTATGAAGTTGACTACTATCCCGGCGCGGTTCCATCAAATAATGCCGCAGACCGGGTCAAGGGTGAAGTATACGCTCTGCATGAACCGGAGGCGACACTGCTCCAACTGGACAAGTACGAAGAATGCGGCCCCGGTTTCCCGGAACCGACCGAGTATATCAGGGAGCAACAAGAAGTTATCCTGTCAGACGGTCGTAAATGGCTTGCCTGGGTGTATATTTACAACTGGTCGACAAAGAATCTCAAAAGAATTGAGTCAGGTGATTTCCTGACCGGGAAATATACTTTAAACACTTGAAATATTAACTTTTTATTGTGCCCTGCCAACGCCGTTTTTGCTCTTTACAACTCCCTGGTTACCTCTGGTAGCCAAAAAATTGTAAAAATCAATTCGACATTTGGCATCATCGCAGTAAAAGTTAAATTTCTTCCTGCTCAAAGTATAAGCGAAAGGAGAAAATGAATGAGTAAAAAGTACGTTCACGGTTACGATCAGAAAGAAAACACCCGGCTGCAGGACCAGGCCTCAACCCTGGTTGAATTGCTGCATTCGGATACGCATTATCCGGCCGGAAGCAGAGTATTGGAAGCCGGCTGCGGAGTCGGAGCCCAAACTGTCACCTTGTGTCGCAACAGCCCCGACGCGAAAATTATTTCTGTCGACATCTCTGAAAGCTCGGTGGCGGCAGCCAAAAAAGAAGCGGAGGCAGCCGGATGCACTAATGTGATATTTCAGCAAGGCGATATCTTCAACTTATCATTTGAGCCGCAATCTTTTGATCATATTTTCGTCTGTTTCGTGCTTGAACATCTGGCGGAACCGGTAAGGGCACTGGCCTGTCTGAAAAAATTACTGAAAAAGAACGGTACGATCACGGTGATCGAAGGCGATCACGGCTCAACTTATTTCCACCCCGACAACGAAGCCGCGCTCCAGGCGATCCATTGTCAGGTGGAGCTGCAAAAACAAGCCGGAGGCAACGCCAATATCGGCCGCGAAGTATATCCGTTGCTGGTTAAGGCCGGATTCAGAGCAGTCCGGGTTTCTCCGCGAATGGTTTATGTAGACGCGAACAGACCGGAACTGGTCGAAGGCTTTACGAAAAAGACTTTCACCGCAATGATCGAGGGGATACGTCAACCAGCCATCGAAAGCGGACTGATTGACGCGCAGACCTTTGACTCCGGGATCAAGGCGCTTTATCGCACCACGGAAGCCGACGGTGTCTTCTGCTACACCTTTTTCAAAGGGATTGCAATTGCGTGATTTTTAAGAGTTGAGCCACTCGTCGACCCGGGCTTCATCTTCTTCATTCCAACCGGTAAAAGCGTTGTTCATCAAGGTCTGGTAATCCGAAGAGGGATTTTCACTCAAACTGTAACTGCTGTCAAAATACAGCCCGTTTTTCGCCTGTCGCCGGAACTGTTTGAAGTTATATTTACGATAATCCTCAATTATAGCGTCAGTGGCTTCACGGTCGACAATCTCGGAAAGGTGCTTGTCCATTGCCGCGGCAACTTCTGGTTCGCTGGCCGCCAGATTGACCAATTCATCCTGATCTTCACTCAGATTAAACAATTGCGGCGGCATCCCTCGATGAGAAATATATTTGTAATCGCCCTCGCGCAGCATATAACTGCTTGTATTCGAGGTCACACCGCTGTACATGGCGTAGGCCCAGTTACGGCTGATATCGGTTTCACCCCGGACCAGCGGCAGCAGGGATTCTCCATCAAAGCACTCACGCGGCGGCATGCCGGAAAGCTCGCACAACGTCGGCGCGATGTCGATCAGGGAGGCAATATTGTCATACTGCCTACCGGGGATTATGCCGGGACCGGCCATGATCAACGGAACCCGGACGGAACCGTCATACATACTCATTTTATAGTACAATTGATGTTCCATGGCAAGTTCGCCGTGGTCGCTGGAGAAAATTATGGTAGTACTATCGGCCAGCCCGAGTTCATCGATTTTATTGACGATCGCACCGACAATCGCATCCATTTCGGCACACATCGCAAAATAAATCCGGCGCACTTTGCGGATCATTTCATCATCAAGGCCGTTGCGCCAGGCTTTCGATGCCTGCTGATATTTCAGGGCCGGATGACCACTCTCATCGACCGGCGGAATATCTACAAGTTCCTCCGGTATCATTTCCAGCCAGTATTGGTTGGTGATAAACGCGGCATGGACCAGACCGGAATTAAGGGCCAGGAAAAAAGGCTTGTCATTATCAGTACGGGATTCCAGGAAAGCAGTCGCATTGTCCATCATATCCCAGTCACCTTTATGACAACGGAAATCACGATCTTCCCTGATGATAACACGTTGGGCCGGATCGGCATTCATTACCGGCAGATGCCGGGTGTTCAGAGGTTCGAGAAAGTCCGCGATACGATTCATCACGCTGTGGTAACCGGTGGTATAATCCCGTTTCCCGTGATAGGAAACGTCATAAGTAGCGGTAACCGCGTCGGGATAAGCCCACATTCCGGTTTCCAGCCCTTTGAAGTTGTTCCAGCTTTCGCATTTATGGGAATAAGTACCGGACCACATATTGGCGCGGGAAGGACAGCAGATCGGATGCGTGGAATAGGTATTCGGAAAAAACGCGCCGCGCGCGGCCAGTGCATCGATGTTGGGGGTAGCGTTAGTGATTCCGGGGTATTGGCCGAGACGCCCGATCAGTCGACCGTCATAGCTTTCGGCGTGGATCATGACAATATTTTGCTTTTTCATTAGATTCCTCGCATTTGATTTTTCTCAATGGACCGCAAACAGCCGCGATCCGTGTACAGTTTTCCACCGGCATGACAGAAAATATTCCGGTCCGGCAAGCACAAAATTTCAAGGCAATCTAATTAAACTATTCACAAATTGCCAAATTACAACCGGATAAATAAAAAAATAACGCGTTTCATGTCAGGAACATACTGTGACGGACCGACAAAAATCAAAATGAGCTACAAATTTTCATCACGTTTCTAACCCAAGTTACAAAACTTAAGTTATTTATTTAAAAACTGTTATAGTTTTTTATAAAAGCAGTTAATGATTATTTATCATTTAAACAACCTGGTCGAAAGTTTTATGGCAGGCTCAAATTTACGACTATGTAAATTGATTCTTTAGTCTTAGTAAAGGAGAGAATATCCAATAACAAATAGAGTTTCATATTTTTTTTCATGCCAACTTGACTTTTTAATTTTAAAAATGTATAATACATGTATTGTTTTAGTTTAAAAAAAAAGATACAACAAGAATTAATCGTTTTATGGCAAACAGCATTCCAAGTAAAAAGACCAAGATATACGAAAAAATATCTGCTTCAATAAAAGAAGGAATAACCAGTGGCAAGCTGAAAATAGGAGAAGCGATTTATTCCGAGCCTGAACTGTGTAAAAAATTCAAAGCATCCAGGACTTCGGTCAGAACAGCTATTCGCCAGCTCGTTGCAGAAAACCTGTTGGTCAGCAAGCAGGGAGTCGGAACATTTGTCAAAGGGAACGGTCACGGCTTGATATATAATTGCATCTGCCTGGTCAATCACCATTCAAGGCGCTTGCAATATGACATAGCCGACACTCATTATATGGACTGCATTTTTGGCGTGGAAGGCGAGGTAACAAAGCATAAAATTGATTTTCAGGTATTCAGCGGTGTACTCAATTCGGTTGATGATTTACTGGAAGTAAAACAAAATAAAGTTGACGGTCTGATTATAGACGGGGCTTTTCTGGACTATAATTTCAATGTGGATGACTTTATCCGGATAACTCCGCATACCGTTGTTTTAAATGCTGACCCGAAATCGACAAAACTTCCTTGCATTGTCCCTGATTATGAAAATGCCTTTGGTGAAATGATAAGTCTGCTGGGCAAGAAGCAAGTTGCCAATGCAATTTTTTTGCATAACGGGATCACCAGCCTGGGTCAATACAAACTGAAAATGTTTAAAAAAGCCATCAAAAATAAAGGATTCATTTTACCTGAGTTGGTAGATTATTCTGAAAACATGAGCCCGGACAACTTTCTCCACGACACAAATCATTATATATTGATTTACAATGCCCTGCAGAAATACCTGACCGGTTCTTCACGGCCTTCCTGCATTATCGCCTCACATGACCATGCAGCCGCAAAAGCTTTACGAGTAGTAAAACAACATAATATGCTGGTTCCGGAGGATATCGGAATTGTCGGCTTCTATAATATGAACATAGCCACGATGTTGGAGCCATATTTGACAACCGTTGACATTAATATGGGACAGGCTGGAGTTGAAGCGGTAAAATTTTTACTGGATTTAATCCATGACAGAACCAGGGACAGACTGCGAATGCTGCCCTATCACTTAATGAAAAGACAATCACATAGAATTGCAACATAAGATCAATAAAAAAGGAAACAAAATCATGAAAAAAACAAATGCTTTTACACTAATAGAGCTTTTGGTAGTAATAGCGATCATCGCGATCCTTGCTTCAATGCTGCTGCCGGCGTTGAACAAAGCACGTATTTCCGCAAAAAAAATTGCCTGCGTGAACAACCTGAAACAAATAGGATTGATGGTCAATGAATATGTTGATGACCATAATGGTATAATCTTTGAATACCTGCCTGGCTCCCGGCCATGGTACCGGTCTGACTACGGGGAGTTGTTCAAAGGCAATTATATTGACAGCTCAAATAGAAAACTTTTCGTTTGCCCGGCCGATGTTAAACCGTTTAATATCGACAACTCCAATTTGAATTACAGCTATGGTTTAAATATATATATCACTTCAGACAGCAATCCTTTGGCCCGGGCGGTAAAGCGGGCGTCACAGCCGTCAAAAGCTGCAGTATTTGTTGATGCGGAAGACGACGGGGCCGAATTATTCGGGTCGCTTGACGGCAGGCCTTACAGGCTGGATAACTCTGCAGACAATGTGGTTTACAACTATGCGGCGGCGGCACGACACGGAAATGCGATTAATGTGCTTTACCTGGATTTCCATGTTGACGGCATTATCAACCCGATAATTAATATGCCGCGGGTCTCTTCGGAGCCATTCTGGCATAGTTACGCACCGTAATAAGCATTATCGATTAAAAATTTTAAAACTTAATAAGAGGAAAATTATGCGATATTTTTTTGCCGTCGGAATAATTTCCGGCTTGATGGCTCTTCCCTTCAATGTTAACGCGGAAGGAAACCTGCTTACGAACAGCGGATTTGAAGAGATCAAAAATATCGGTCGGGCTGACACAACCGTGCCGGGATGGACCGTCAAAGGCAGGGTTAAGGCGGTAGTACGTCAGGACAGCGCCGAAGATATGTTCGGCAACAAAAGTTTAAAAATATATTCATTGGAATTCCCGAAAAAAGGAAACTGGGAAATATACCAGGAGATTCCCGCTTCCCGCTTCAAGAAGAACAAGAAATATCGGTTTACGGGTTGGATGAAGAACTATAAGGGAGGCGGTGCATTCCAGATTTATCTGCTCAAAGACGGTAAAGTCATAAAAAATATTTTTCTGGACACCGAGTCCAAAGGACGAGGACAAACAGGTTCAGGATGCTGGCTGAAATATACCACGACTTTCACCCCGGAAAACTGCGATAAGATCCGGGTGGCATGCGCGGTGAAAAATGACCCGAAATTCCTGAACGACACAACCTGGTTTGACGGTCTGGAACTGGCGTCAGCGGATTACGTAAAAATTGATCCGTTGGCAAACGGCCCTTTTCCTCCGCAAATATATGTCGACGCCAAAGCCTCTTCTGATGGAGACGGTTCAAAACGCAAGCCGTTCAAATTGATCCAAACAGCACTGGATAAAGCCGGAGCAGGAACCACGATTTTCCTCCAACCCGGAATTTATACTGAATCATTCTGTTTCCGGCGCGGCGGCAGTAAGGACGCGCCATTGGTCCTGAAAGGCGGACCGGATGTCCATATCCAGGCAGCCGGGGCGATTTCATTAAAATGGACTCCGGTTCCGGCCTGGGGGAATGGCGTCTATAAAACAGCCAGCCCGACAGGTTTTATCCGCGGGATTTATGTAAACAAAAAACGTTCGCAGGACGGGCTGAAGCTGCCGCTTATCCGATATGAACGCGCCGGCGACGATCAGCGTAAGAAGGATGACGTGTATCATTACCGAAATATTTTCAGGGACGGAATCATGACAGAACAGAAACGGCCCGGACAGGGATTTGATGTTTTGCAGGCTGTGGCAATGTACAACCCTGAAGACAAAAATATTTACATTCGCTTCGGAGATAACACGAACCCGAACAAACTGAAATTCCGGCTGGTAAAAGGTACACAGTTAATTGATCTTGACGGAATCAAAAACGTTATAATTGAAAACCTGAAGCTGCGCTGTTCAGTCAAAGGCATAGGGGTGAGGCGTTCTGAAAATATCATCATTCGCAATTGCAGCTTTACCACCGTCGAGTATGGCGTCAAGGTAAAATTCTCATCCGAAGTCAAGGTCGCCAATTGTGTTCTGACCCTGAACGCCTACCACGCCATGATGCCGCAAAGCCAGTCGATAAGTACGCCAAACGGTTTGCGGTACCAGGCCGATGTCTGGCGGGCCTTCAAGTGGGTCGGCTATTATGACCGTTGCGGCATTATCATTTCGGAGTGCCGGAATTGCGAGGTGTTCAGTAACTATATCCATGACCACTGGGATGGGATTTCAGTGGGCGGACAAAAGGGCCCCGGAATTAAGGTTCATCACAATTACATTGCCAATATTTGTGATGACGGCTTTACCATTTACGGCGATACCGGGCAGGAATGGTATGGCAATACGATCATCAACGCGTTTGCCTGTTTACGTTACTGGAATAACCCGCACAATAAAGGCCCGTTGTATATATACGGAAACCGTTTTATTCACGGCCGTCAGGATAATATCAGGTTTATGCAGGATACAAACATGGAAATATATATTTATCATAATACCACTATCGGCGGAGACGGTATCAGATATCATGGCGTAACCAGTTTCGGAACCCCGAACACTTACGTCTATAACAACCATTTTCTTGGCGACTTTTATGGTCGAACCTCCGCCGTGCGCCGGGCAAAGACGATCCCCAACTTCAAGGCCGGATATAATACGTATCTCACAGATCCGCTCCGGGCAATTGCTGAAACCGGAAAGAACGGACATAATTTCCAAGGTGTCAACAACATTGCTAAAGGGGTTGATTTATCCAGCTTCTTCGGTAAACCGCTGCCGGGTTGCGAGCCGGGATATTTCAAAGGCAAGGCTCCTGACTGCGGAGCAAACGCCTTGAATACCCATTGATCCGGACAACTGATGACGATGAACAAAGCAAACGGAAAAAATATGAAGCTAATATTATTATTGGTATTGGGAATCACGGTATCAGATCAGGTTGCGACAGCTGATGTGTTATTGAAGAATGGCGACTTCAGTAAAGCAAATACCAAAGGGCGTCCCCTCGACTGGAGTATTGCCCGCTTTATTTCAGATGTCACCGTGACAAACAAACAGTTGAATGTTAAAATAAATTCCGTGCAGAAGATGCAGGGCTATATTGCGCAAACGGTAAAATTGCGCCCCGGCCATATCTATCGTTTAACCGGAGAAGTCCAGTGTTCGCAGCCCGGAGTCGCTTTTTTGCAAGTAAAGGTTAGACAAAAGAGATATAACGCGGCCGTTCCCGGCACTAAATGGCAAACGGCGTCCATCAATTTTTCAACCGGTTCAAGCGATAAAGCAACTATCTTATGCAGGATGACTTTTTCAAAAAAAAATCAGGGTACGGTCTGCAGCTTTAGAAAACTGAGCCTGATCGACGCAGGTCTCTCCGGCCGCACTTCTCCGGGATCAGTAGAAAATTTACTGCCTAATTCAAGTTTCGAAATGGGACGTGAAGCCCGTCAGATTTATGCGTTTACCGGTGATTACCGCCGTAATACAACAGCAAAATGGCAAATTGTCAGAGATTGCGCTTATGATGGCAAACAATCGCTATTGATGTCAGGCAAATCCGCTTACACCTGGAATGTTCTTTACAGTCGATCAAGCGAATGTGTTTTTTCTGTCTATCTGAAGTCTGATGGCAACGCCCGGGTGGAACTCGGGTTGGAACCGGTATATCTGCATACTCAGGGCGGAATCAAGCTTGAAACCGTGAAAAAAAGTTTCAACGTATCAAAGCAATGGAAACGTTATGAAATATCTTTTAAATTGAAAAAGAAGTTATCAGGATATTCGTCAAGACAATTATACCGGGTTTGGATAAAACCACTGTCCGATCAGAAAGTATGGGCCGATGCAGCGCAATTGGAGCCGGGCCTGACCACTTCGGCATATTCACCGGTTAGTGCAGGCAGCAAACAGCCTTTCGCTTATAATGAAAAGGTCGAGGGTCCGGCATCAACGCCGCAATGGCGCAATAAACAATCACGAACCGGAATTGTCAGGTTATCGGTAGCCAATCCAGGAACAAAATCTTTTCAGCAATTTCCCGTCTCCACCGGAATTCCTTTTCCGCCGGGAGAATTATTTGATCCGGATGCGGTCAAACTGAAGGATTGCTCAGGGCGCAATGTCCCGGTACAATCCGCCGCGCTTGCCCGGCGGCACCGCGACGGCAGTATAATCTCCCTGCTGGTGAATTTTCAAGCTGATGCCGGCAATGCGTATTCATTGCATTACGGCGGCAAAATCGTTAAAAAGGAGCATCCGGCCGATCTGGTTTGTCTTCGGAATGACAAATATATTATTGACACTGGAGCCGTACAGGCGGTAATTGACCGCAAAAACTTTCGCGGTTTTTCGCGTATAAGCAATAAACAGAACCACCAGGTCATTGAAGGGCCAGACTCAGGATGCTTCATAATCACCCCTGACAACAAAATTTATTCGTCATTTCACAGCCGTGGAAATGTTGTCATTGAACGCAACGGCCCTTTACACGCGGTCATTCGTGCAGACGGAGTACACCGTTCAACTGACGGAAAAGAACTGCTGCATTACATAGTGAGAATCCACGCTTATGCAGGTAAACCTTATTTTCTGGTTGAAATAACTTATGAAAACCGCGAAAAACAATATAATACCCTGATCAAAGCCATTGGCCTGGAACTGCCGCTGCCTGAAACGGATAAAGTTGTTTACCAACTGACAGACGGCGGCAGCAAAGCGGTATCACTGGGGAATAAAGGTGTTGACCTGACGCAGTTGCATGAGGAATACGGTTACGGAAAATACAGCATCGCCATCAATAACGGCAGTCGTCAGACGATTGATAACTCCAGGGCTAACGGCGTTTTCCAGGCGGGTAAAAGTGCCGTGGCGATTAAAGATTTCTGGCAGCGTAATCCATTAGCAGTGAGCATCAACCGGCACAAAATATCGGTTTATCTCTGGCCGGAACGGGAAGTGAAATATGCCGATCTACCATTCGGCATGGCCTCGAGCATTTCTATCGCCTACGCTCCTTTCGGCAATGCACCCGAAGCGAATATGCTGGTTAATCATACTCCCTTGCCGCAAGCATCTCCCGAGTGGATCGCGGCAAGTAAAGTATTCGGTAATTTTCTGGTTCCCAAAGAGGCGAAATTGAAATATCCGCGCTATCACCGTTACCTTCAGGCCGTTTTCAACCGCATAACTCATCTCCCCGCAACCATGGACTTTACCGGTACGATCAATTACGGGGAATTCGGCGGATCGACTAAAAGATTGAACAATGAAAGCGTGATAAATATGAGTTTGTGGCTGCAGTATGTCCGCAGCGGCGAATCGGATATTTTCAATCTGGCGCAGGCAATGACGCAGCATCAGCGTGAAGTAGACGTATGCCATGCCGGAGAAGGGGCGTGTTTTATGCACACCCATTGCGCCCTGATCAATACCTCGTATATGTTCCATACCGGACATTTCTGGATAACGGGGTTGATCTGGCATTATCTGCTGACCGGGGACATGCGTTCGTACAACGTGGCCAGGGACCTTGGCGCCAATTTGCTGTTGAAATACCGTCTCTCACACTACAAAGGGCGTGAACGGGCCAGAATGCTGCTGCATCTGGCGGAGCTTTATGAGTTGACTCATCTGGAATGTTTTCGCCATGCCTATGAGACCCATTACAACTTCGGACAACCAAGTCCGACCAAAGGGGATTACTATATCGGCATTGGTTTGTTGTGTCTGAAGAAATGGTATGACGTAACCGGTGAAAAAAAATATCTGGACCGTTTTATCAGAGACGCCAGGGAAATTCTCGAGCTCCGTAAAAAGAGCAAATACGGAAAAACCAGTTTTGACGCCCCGGACTATGCCGTCGGCAGCGGCCGGGACTGGTATTTGTTTCAAGCCATGGCGGAAGTCGCCGAGGTGACCGGAGACCGGCAGTATATTACGACCTTTTATGACTGGATGGTCGCCTATATGATTCATCCGACCGGAAGCTCAATTAACGCGGTTCAAGGATCTTGCTTTTTAAAATCAGCCGAAAAGCTTGGAATCAAAGAAAACCCAATGACGCCTCGAAATTTACTGGGAATTGCCGGAATGACCGGTTGTTACTGCTCCAGTTTGAACATGATAATAGATCCGATCGGCAAGAACGCGACTGTTAATATCTACAGAGCCAGGCCGTTCCGTTACTGGAAGAGTATCAAAAGCAAAGGCGAAGACACCATTAAATATAAAATTGTTCCTCCGAATGCATTAAAAAATAGTTTCGGGACTCTTTCCGGTCCCAGACCGATATCGGATAAGGAAATAGTTTTGCCACAGACAACAAAAACATACCAGCTTGACTTGAAATTCATAAATGATGCCTGGGGCGCGGTCAGCGTATCAAACGGAAAAGTATTTTTAAAGGCCGATCAATATTTCGCGGCCAGAACCGCGCCTTTGACCTCCCGGGATTTTGAGTTCACCGCAATCCCCACTGATCAATTGACGGTTGTTTTGCAATGGAGAAAGAAAAATATTATTAGTGAAGAAGGCAAAACCTTCGGCATTATGCTTAAGGCTCCGGATGGAACCGTCATTGGCTCCGCCCGCTGGGCTGTTCCGGTCGGTTCTGTTTTTAATATGGACGGTTCCCCCATGCGAAAAACCGTCGATTCCTTGACCATCCTCATTCCGGCCCGATATCGGGCCAAACCCGTAAAAGTGTTTATTGCCGCTCCCAAAGCGACAAGATGGAAATTCGGCAAACTGAAAAAACCGTTTCTGGAACTCCTGACTCAGGGAAAATAAGGTGACCTGTTTTTCGGATTTTATGATGTCAGGAAGGATGTTCCAGTTTGATGTACAATGGGTGATACGAGGTGGCTACTTGACGTTAAATAATAATCTTGTGATTAAGCACTTAGGTATTTTTATAAAAGCGAGTGATGATATAATATGATATATCAAACAGACATCCGAGACATCTATACATTCCCTGGATTGACGTGCGGAAACGCGGTTGATTGCTGCGATTGGCGGGTTTTGCAATGCGGACGGAACGTCCGCGCTTCCAGGGACTCTCGTCCGTTAGGAGCGTAGCGACTGAAGTTTGACGCGGTATATCTACTCAAGCTTCGGAAATGCCGGGTTTGACCGAAAGTATTTACTCACAGAAAAGATACATGGCGGTTGCAATAACTAAAGTTATTGAGATGATTGAGGCTAAGTAATGCCAGAACATGAGAACCGCCAGTTCGGTTCGACTCCGGCCTCCGGCCAGTTCAGACATCACGACAAGATTGTTCGCCGGCGGCATGCCGCCTTCTATCACCAGCACCAGAATCGAAATCAACGAAAGGTTAATCAAAGACGCCTTGCTTAAAAAATACAAGCTGCCAATAACTATCGCCGGCATGACAAATAGCTTGAGGATTATACACACGATCACCGTTCCTGCCCCTACTCCATGCTCTTTTGTTCCCCCGGCCATGCTCGCGCCCAATAACATCAAAACACAGGGGATCACTCCTTTTGACAGGAGTTCCGCGGTCCCGAAAACCGGAAAAAGCGGGCTGCTGGTAGTCGTCAGCAGAGAACGGAGCGGCTCAATCAATCCGACCGTGGTTCCGGCAAACAATCCGATCACCGGCGGGGTAATCACGTTACGCCAGTTGAAATCGCGGAGTTTGGTTCCAGCAACCAGTGGCGGGCCGATCAACCAAGCCAGCAACGCGGACGCCAGCAGATACGAGGAAATACACGCAATCGCCTCGCTTTCCGCCTGCGGATCAGCTTTAAAAGCCGGAAATACAGTACAGGCCGTAGCCGTCAACGCGATCGGCAGATAGCCGCTGTTCTGAAAAGTCAAAACCGCAATAACCGGGCGGATATGCTCCTGCTTTAAACGCAGTATTTTCGCGGTAATCACTCCGACCAGCAAACCCAGCATTACGTACACGGTCGCGGCGGCCGGAAAAATCCATAATCGGGTAAAATTATCCGGGGTAATGGAAGTCGCGGTTTTAGTAAACAGCAGGCACGGCAGCAAAATATAAAATACCAGCCGCGAAAGCAGTTTGGGAAACTCGGGCGACGAAACCGCGCTCTTGCTGAAAAAATAACCGGTCATCGCGGTCAACAGTAAAATTCCGACAATAGAGGCGGACGTCCAGGTAATATTGATAAATTCACTCATTTGTTTTCCGTATCAGTGTTTCAGATGTTTGGCCATAATATCTGCGGCCTGTTGATAATTTGAATCCTGGATAGCTTGAACTATCTGGCAATGCTCATTGGCCGCCTGAGTAATTCTTTCGCGGTCCCAGCAATATTGCCGGTGTTCTTCGCTGAACAGAATCTGAATAACCTGGCCAAAGGCCTGCAAGGTTTGATTGCCACATGCTTTCAACAAAGTCAGATGAAATTTCTGGTCGGCCCGGTCAGCTTTAACCGGTTCGGCAATATTTTCGAGCGTTTCCAGCGCCGCCTGCTCCAGTTCGCTCAGCAGAGCCGGCGTAATGCGTTTAAACGCCAGCGGGAAAACTGCGGTTTCGATAACTTCCCTTGCCTCCCTGAAATCCGCCGGATTGAAATCAACCAGCGAAAAGCGGAAACGCAGATCGTCGCAGACACTTTGCGGATCGAGAGATTTCAGCACCGTGCCGCGACGCGCTTTTTTCTCCAGAATGCCAAGCTGCGCCAATGTATTGGCCGCCTCCCGAATCTTGCCCCGGCTGACATGGAAATATGCCGCCAGTTCGTGTTCGGTTGCAATCTTCTCTCCGGGTTTATACCCTTTTTCCAACAGGAATTTTTTGAAAGCCTCAAGCAGTTCCATGATTAATTGTTCTCATTTAATATTTAATTGTTAACAATTAATATAGCGCAAAAAGCCGATTAATCAATTCTTGAAATTAAATTATTGTATAGATTTCAGCAGTTGACCGTAACCGGTTCTGATTTCACGGTTTTAGCTTTTTTGACTGCGTTCCAGGTTGCCTGATTGAAGATTTCTTCGTTTTCCAGCGACATTTCATGGGCGGAAAAATAATACATCAGCTGATCCATCGGCAGGCAGAACGCGCGGTCAAGGTTTTCCAGATAATTGTCCAGATCCTCATCGCGATGACGCTGTCCCTCGATCAGGAAAAAAGTCTGTTTACCGGACGCTTTGATTTTTGGAGCAATTCTATCATAGACTTCAAAAATAGTGCCTTTCATACGGTGCATCTGGTGATCCGGTGAGCGGAGGTGCCCGTCCGAGCCGATATAATCAATATTGTCCGTCTCGAGCAACGTATCCAGCAGGACATTATTTTGCGGCTGAATAAAAACGGAAGTAACGACCTCGTGCCCCTGCGCTTTCACCAGCAGACTTATTTCATCAAGATACGAACTGAAAGAACGGTTTGCCGCGGTAAACGAATCGACTCCTTTCGCTTTGCAATGCTCGCAATGACACCAGGCGGCGTGAGGCTCGTCCCAGATTATGCCGTCAAAAGCATATCGGGCAAACATTTCCGTAAGTTTTTCCTCGATATACTTTCGGACCTCGGGTTTATTGACACAGCAGGCCATTTCACCCTGGACAACGGGGTTACCGTTAATATCCTCTGCCAGCAAATGCCGATTCTTCATGCTGAACGAACTGAAGCCGTCAAGCCATCCGGCAAACAGTCCGGCCCAGCGATTGGGGACCGCATGGACCTTCAAACCGGCCCGGTGCGCCAGTCCGATAAAATTCTCTATACGCTTCCAGTGCCAGTTTTCAAGCTGACTCTCCTGGACGCAAAAAGAGACAATATCAGTGCCGATCTCAACCATTTTATCAAGGTCGGCAGCCATATGCTCCGCCAGCATTGTATGATTATGCGGAGCGTAATAGTAGCAGTTTATCAACATATTCTTTCCCTGTTGTTTTTAATATTGTATAAGAAGAACTCCGCGCGACGGGATTTTGACCTTGGCATCCACCCTGAAGCCAGTCAACAGATCGACCGGTTTCGCGTCGCGATAGTTCCATTGTAATTGTATTTCTGAACTATCCGGCAGAAGATTCAGCACATACGCATATCTTTTGCCGTTCAGTTTTACGGTTCTGGTTTCTATTCCCCAGACCGGCTTACCGGCGTTATCCAGAGCCTTCATTTCCCTGGGCAATGCAGATTTTTCAAGCCATTTTTCCACTGCGTTGTAATAATCATCCGCACTCGCGCAGGATATTTTTTCAAACGCGAAAGCCTGAGTTTTCCGGGGAATTCCCCACTGATCGTATTTAAAACTCTTATCCCCCGCAACCAAAATCTTTACGCCTTTTTTCCGCCATGTATCAAGCGCTTTCAGAGTTTCATCCCTGACATAGCGGACATTCGGCAACATAATCAGCTTAATATCTTGTACTTTGCCGTTCTTCAACTGATCCGCGGTCACAAAACGCAACGGCAGGCCGAGGAAGTTCATGCCTTCGAAAGCCTGCTGCAACGCGTCAAGATACTTTTTATCGTGTACCGCGGAAGCTTCGGAATAAAGGATCGCCAGCGGTCTGGGCGCCTGTGCGAAAGCTGAAATTTCTTTGACAAAGCGCTTGTGCAGCAGATTAGTCTGGGAATATGCCTCAACCAGCCAGGGTTGTTCCAGGATAGAACCTTCAAAGAAGAACGGATTCGGGACTACTTTGTCTCCCCGCCCCCAGAACCACAGGATACAGGCGGAAAGACCGTGCAGCCGGGCGTGCCAGAGCGCGCCTTTTATATGGTCCGGATCAATGTTCCGGTTGCGATAAAAAACCGTATCCACCGCATGCCATTCATTATCCATAATAGGCTGTTCAGGGGCTAGCGACTTCATAAAATCAAAGGTCATGGCCGATCCCATCCAGGCAAACGCATATTGACGAGATCCCCAGCAGCTTTTAGCAATTGGTCTGACGTCACAGCCGTGCATATTCAAAATCCGGGCGATTTTTTCCCGATCAAGACCGTCGTTGAGTTGCGTTCTCTCATTCTTCTTGTCATGAAGGGTTTTGGAGCCCGCAAAAGCTTTTTCTCCGGCAATTTTAATGGAGAAACCACGATCTGGCAAATACTTCGATATCTCGTTTTTCAGGAACGCCAGATGCTCGCAAACCCGGTCATTGTTGAATTCGCACCAGTCGAAATAACGGCCGGGACTCTTATCCCCGTTGGCCGGATAGCCTGCCGTTGCGGCAATACTTGCCGGTGCGCTTTTGCCCCAGTTCCGTTTCATCTCGGCCACATTTCCGGCGTATTTACCATTGAGCCATTTGCGGAATTTTGTGATGGTTCTGCCCGAAGCGTTTTTCCAACCCGCCTCATTCTGCAAGTCAAACGCGAAAATATAGGGATTATCCGCAACCTTCGGCATGTTAGCCTTGAGGAAATTTTTCCAAAGAGTCCTGACCGCCGGATGATCAATATCATAATCACAAAAATTACCGGCTCCCCAGGTAATGCCGGGAAACTGTTTCAGCAGAGATTTTTTCAATTGACCTTTCAACGAGTGGTTCAGAAGCCAGAAACTGGTAAAGTTATATTTACGGCAAAGGTCTAGAAACGGTTTGATGGTATCCGGATAATAATTCTCCGCCGGTTTATCAACCTCAAGCATCCCAAAGCGCGGAGAGAGAGAAAAGCCGACAACATTAACCCCGAGTTCGGAAAAGATTTCAGGATAGTCTATTTTTCGACCGGCACAATAGCCGTTCAAAAATACCGGTTCGTTTCCACTCCACAAACGGCCGTCACGCCGGCTTATGTTCTTCATACTCCAATGTGGAACGACCGGATACTTTTCTTTACCGTTCAGGACATTTTCCGCCTGAGTGATACGTTTGTCGAGCAAATCGCGGCAGAACTCAAGGTAGCCTACGGCTTTTTTGCTGTAATCCGGGGAAAATACGTCATAATTGGCAAAATCGATGAACACTTTAGCCACAGCGGCGGAGGCAACCGGCACCGCGGTATCATGACCTTTGGCCCGGCATTTATCAAGCAGCAAAGCAAGTTTCTGAAGCTGCCCTTTGACGACATTACTCAACGCGATGACTTTTTTGATATTAGCGGCAATCGGTACAACCGACATACCGCAGCTTGTCCGGAAAGAATTATCTCCCGCCTGGCACTCAGCTTCCAGCGTAAAATCACCGTCGCCCAGTGCCGGGACATCAAGACTTATCTGCTTGCGGTTAACTCCGGTCTTGACCGGCATTATGATGGTAAAGGGATATTTCTCCCCGGTTGCGCGCTTGATCGCCGCGTTGACAGTGATGTTACCGATGTCCCTGGCCGAAACCACGACAAAATTTAGATCGGCGGGTTGTTCGTCTGTAATGATTCCTTTTGGTTTGAGAAAATAACCCGCCAGATAGTCACTGCGGGATTTCGCCATAATGGCTACGCCGAACTTTGAAGGATCACGGGAAGTAGTCAGCCAGCGCCAGTTGGGATGGGACAAACCGCCGGCCCACTCCAGCCATTTCCTCCCGCGACCGTCATTGTTGTTAATGACGATATTGAATCCGGTTGCGGATTGCGGTACGATTTGCGCGCTGCCCCCGGCCAGTTCCGCCGGAACTGCCGCCTCGAAAATATATCCGGTTGGAGTTTTACAAAACTTAAACTTGATTTTTCCGGCAGCTACTTTGGACGTAGCTGCGGTTTCAAACGCCAGTTCCCGCTTCGTTCCTTGGGCTTCCGGCATAAAAACGATTGAATTATCCGAATTACCGAATTTTTTCACGGACCGCTCCGCTCCCGGCGAAAAAGCAACCTGAACACTGTCGGTCATCCAATATTTCTTATTCCGGCCATTAACCGTATACGGAAATTTCCGGTCGGTTATTTCAGCGCAAATATAATAATGGTCTGGCGTCCACTGACAGGCAAACCGGCCTTTAAAACCTTTCAATTCAGATTTAGAAGTCCCGCTTTCAACAATATTCATAGCCGAATCATAAGTTTCAGCCGACTTCAGCGGGGTAAAGGTTACGCACTGCCAGTCATCGATCTTGCCGTCGACAATGATCTTGCCGGTCGCTTTGGGAACAACCAGCGTTTTACCACTCTTCAACTTGTAGTGAGCCGTTTCCGAGTCAATATTTTGTTGAACAAGCCGGATATTGTCATAATAAATATCGGCGCCGGGGAACGCTTCAAGTACGACATAGACACTCTTCGCTCCTTCAGGGATTTTGAATTTTTTACTGAAAGAACACCATTTACCGGGTTTGCTGCCGGAAATAACCAGAGCGGTAACCAGCTTTTCTACCGGTTTGCGGCTGCCCGGCCGATAGACCGCAAAATTCAGGACGATCCGCCCGATTTTATTTCCCCGGTCCGCCCGGTAATTACCACTCAACGTCAGACTGCCGGAATCTCCGCATAAAACCGCCCGTTGAAACCATCTGGCAAGCGGCCCTTTTTCAGCGTTATAATCAATCCGCAAGGACCGGGCCGACTCTTTGGTTCCGACCATTGACCATTCAAGTTTACAATTGTCCGGAACTTTTTTCATCGGACGCCAGTACCAGGACTTGCCTACTCCATGTTCCATTCCGGAGACCTTGAGCAGGTTCATATCCTTGACCAGCGGCTCCAACGCCATCGTCGCGGTCACCCCGGAAAGCAGCAAAATGATATAAAATTTTTTCAACACTATAGTTTTCCCTATCTTCTTTTTCAGTCTCTGAACCAGAGGTTCTCCATTATGGTTTCAGCCGCATTGACATCCTGAACGTGACCGTCAAGCATCAGCACATTCGATTTCAAGTCGTGCGGCCAACTGGTCGGGTTGTCAGCCTGCCACTGGGCTTTTCCGTAGTGGAAGTCCATTGTAAAGTCGAAATAACCGGCATTCTGGCCCCAATGAAACTCCCCGAGGTAGATCAACGAGGAAGTTTTTTTGAATTTGGAAATCTTCTGATCGGCCGCGTATACATTTTTTCCGCTGATAGTAAACAAAATATTATTGTTGACGCCGTTATCCGCGAATTTAGGTTTGTAGGTCGTATTGATCTCGTAACTGCGTTTGCATTGAACATCTTTCGGATTGCCGGAATCAACTGTATTTTCATTTTTCAAGGCATAATAGGTATCTGAAGGACAAGTTATCACTGACTGGCAAAACCGGTGATCCCAAAAGTTTCTGGTTTGAGTTCCGGCCACATAGGTATCCAGTTGCCGGTTCCAGGGCCAGAAAGCATTGTTTTTCATAACCGTCGGAATCAGTATCCCGTCATGGTCGTCAGTATAGAACTGCAACGCCATCCCAAGCTGTTTTTCGTTGTTCATACACGAAGTCTGCTTGGCCTTTTCCCGGGCTTTCCCCAGGGCCGGCAGCAACATGCTGGCAAGAATTGCAATGATCGCTATCACAACGAGCAATTCAATCAGTGTAAATACGTTACGGGTTTTCATCTAACACTCCTTCTTTTCTGATTAATGTTATATGTCCTAAGAAATAACTTCATTTCACTTGTCTTGAATCAGAGTTACACCGTCAGGGGCATAACAACTTAATTTGCCATCTTGATTTCGGACCGTAACCAGTCCCGCCGGAACTGGATAATTGATCGCATAATCAAAGTCACCCTGATATGGCGCGACTTTAAGCGTCTTCCCGCCAGGATTGACAAATTCAAGTCCCGCCAGATGCCGGATCAGGAATTCCGCGCAGCAGCCGCTCCAGGCATGGGAATGCGTCCTTAAAAATCCGGAATAATCCCGGCCGCGCCAGGAACCGTTTTCTCCCCACTCCTCCGTGCATGAGGTCCGGCCTCTATCAACCATCCTCTTGCCCCAGCGTTCACGGATCAGCTCGATCGCCAAATCCATCCGGCCGCTCAACTGCAGGGCTTCCAGTACAATTTTCATATAAAAAGGCTGCGCTTCCCTGAATTTAAGCCACCTTGAACCGTAAACCGTATCAATAATTTCCTTTGCCCTTTTCTTAGTACACAAACCGTACCTGATTGGCGTATAATTACTGTGCTCGGACAAATTTTCACTTCGTTTACCGCGATAAACCGCGTCAATATAACATTTTTTCTTAGCGTCATAGAATGTTTTATCAAAGACTTTTTTAATCGTGTCATAGACCTCTTTGCATTTTTTCGCGTAATAAGCATCACCGTAAACTTCGGCAATTTTCTCCATCGACAGCAACGCTCCGGCAAACAACGCGTTATATGATGCGGAAATCCCTTTGTTATCAACATACGCCCAGTCGATGAAAACCCAGCCGGAACGTTCCTCAATCAGCCCGTCGCTATTCAAAAACGCCAGACCATTATCAATAATCCTGACCGCGGTCGCGTATAAATCCCGAATGATTTTTTTATTTCCCGTATACATATAGTGTTCATACAAGGCGTTCAACCAGTGTAAACTGTAGTCCGTTATTCCACCGTGGGCGGCAGCCAGGTTGGACAAGTTGGAAAGAATCCCGCCGGGCCACTGGTTGGCGGCCGCCTGACGGAAAAATTTTTCCGGATGCACGGTATCGCCATAGCAGGCATAAATGGCCGGAACCCCGATCAGCGCCACATCCCCCAGCCATTGGGCAGTCTCGCGCTGCGGGGTATCATACAGCCCGTCCAAAGCGCAAAGGTTAACCGTGCTGCGCGATATTTCAAAGATCTTTTCGAGCTTCTCATCAGACGCCTTGAACGAACCTCTTTGCTCAAACGGATAATTCAGTTCATTGATCCTGAAATAATTTAATTTTGCCGGGGAATAAAATTTCCTGAAACGCACTTTGATATATCTGAACGCGCGCCAGTTTCTGGCCCGAAAAGCGTCTTTACCGGCGCGCAATGTCGCTTTTGTCGCAAAATTACTCTCAATCGCATTATTAAAATAGCCATCGATCAGTCTTTCGGCGTAACCGATCAGAACTTCTTCTCCACCTTTAAGACCTGCAAATTCAAACTCAACGAATCCCCTGATCACCCGGCCGAAATCCAGAACCACCGTCGGTTCATAAACACCGTCAAAAGGCCCGGTCAAATGTCTGGTACTGCATGAAACGACTGTTTTTCCACTTTTTGTCAAGATCGCTTCAGGACACTCAAGAACCGCGTCTTCAAGTTCTTTTCCCGGTGCGGAAAGCTCCACGCAAATATCTTTACCGGCCCGATTGGCCAGCCAAATCGACTCGTCAATCCGGTATATTTTTTCCGCGAAAACTTTGCGCTCGTTATAATATTCAAGCGTTCTCGGCAACAGGCGCTCAGGTACTTTATCAGCGGCACAGGAAACCGGATCGTTCCAGCGGGAATCATCGTAACCGCAGGAGCACCACGCTGGATCATATTTGTTCGAATCAAAATGCTCCTGCCACGGGGCATACTTGTTCATGTGAAAATAAAAAGTTTCCTGAGCCCAGGCCTCTGATCGATGACACTTCCAGTTATCGCCAGTTGTCAGCAGCGTGCGACCCCGGTTATCCCGCAGTTCAAAAGCCAGTGAAGGCGGAGAATAATTTTTATGGCCTGAACAATGAACAATTATCCCGATACAATTACGGCCTTTGGGCATTTTCAGTTCAAAATGATCGTAATATTTAAACAGAGGACTGCATTGCAACTGACCGAATCGTTGGTATTTGCCGTTCAAATAAAGCTCATACCGGGTTTCAGCGGCAATCATTATCCGACAGGACATCGTTTCCGGCAAAATCAGTTCTTTCCTGAAAAAAATATAAGTATTGTGCGGGTCTTCCTGAAAACTGTCCCGGATATATATCGGTCGGAACTCATTTTTCAATAAAATATTTTTTTTCTGCATCACAACTTCCGTCATCATTAAAATTATCCGCGAAATCCAGGCCCCAAAATCGGCAGCTTTATTATATTTTATCGGATGATTCGCATACTGTCAATATCGAAATAATTATTTTAACTATTGAAAAAGTGACATTACAGTTTATTATATAGTTATGAAAGAAACTGAATTTAAAAATGTCCTGATGGCACTCGGCTGGTATTCGACCGCGATGCACCGCGGCGTCGCCAGATACGCCAGGGAACACTCCTGGCACCTGGTTATCCGCAACGATCATCTGCGACTGCTATCACTGAAAGAATGGCACGGCAGCGGCGTAATTTCCTGCGGCTACGCCAACCTTGATCCGTTGCTCAAAGACGTCGATCTGCCGGTTGTCACGGCCAGTTACACCGCCGAGTCAATGGGCTATCAGCTGGTGCGGGAAAACGATTATGATATTGGCCGGACGGCGGCCAAACATTTCATCGAACGCGGCTTGCGGAATTTCGCGAAATACCCGGCGATAGAAATGAATATGCGGGAAAAAAGTTTTATGCAGGCTTTGGCCGAAAACGGCATGAAGCATCATAAGATACCCAAAGTTCATGCCGAAACCGCGAAAGAGGAACTCATTCTACTGGGGCGTGAGCTGGCCAAAATTCCCAAACCGTGCGGAATATTCTGTGAGAATGATCTGCATGCGCATGATATCATCGACGCGGCGTTTTTTCTTAACTATAATATTCCGGAGGATATTGCCATTATCGGGGTCGGCAATGACCCGCTGATCTGCGAAACCGCCCCGGTGACGCTTTCCAGTATCGACAATAATCTTGAGGAAGTCGGCTACCAGGCCGCGGCCACGCTGGACAAACTGATGAATGGCGAAATGAAAGTAGGAGCGCCCATTTTTATCAATCCGGTTCCCGGGGTTGTGGTCCGGAAAAGCAGCGATATCTTTTCCGTTAAAAACGAGACCTTGAAGTCCATTCTCGGTTTCATGCGCAGCAACAGCAGTAAAAATATCAATATCGAATCGCTTGCTTTGAAATTCGGACTCTCAAAATCAGCAATGTATAAACTTTTTATGAGAAACCTGAAACGTTCCCCCAAACAAGTCCTGACCGGATTCCGGCTGGAACACGCCTGCCGGCTGCTCCAGGGGACTTCGCTAAAAATCGACGCTATCTCTGATGAAGCGGGTTTTCCTGACAGCAATGCCATGTATGTCGCGTTCAGGAATCATCTCGGTGAACGCCCCGGCTCCTGGCGCCGTTCACAGACCACGCATTGATAAACTATTCAGCGGCTGCCTGATTATTCGCCATGGCTGTTTTTCCGGTAATCGGAAGGAGAACAACCGATAAATGCTTTGAACTGGCGGCAAAAACTTTGAGGATAAGAATATCCCAGTTCAAACGCGATCTCTTTGATCGATAATTTGTCTTCGATCAAAAGGCGGCAGGCATATTCAAATTTCAGTTTCAGATAATAATTTTTGGGGCTCTCTCCGGTTTTTTCCTGAAAAATCTTTCTCAAATAACGGCTGCTCAAGTTGAAATCAGACGCAAAAGATGAAATATCCTCTATATCCGCCAGATTCATTCTCATTGCTTTCTGCACCTTGGAAACCAGCTCATCCCGCCAATCGAGTTTGTTTGACTGGTTATTCGAGCGCAGTTTTTTTATCATGGAAACAAATCCGCACAACCACTCAGTCAAACAATCTTCATTATCGTATCCCAGAGACTTTATTTGAGTTATTATATCATTGAACAATTCCCGGTTGATATCCACTTCGTAAATGCTGGTTTTAGCTTTCAAAAACCCGGTGTCGTGAAAACACCGGTACATGTTGGAGGTCAGATTGAACATCGCCTCGATATAAGGCCGATCATCATCGTTCTCGCGCTGCATTGCGAAGGCAATACCCGGAACCCGCTCGAGAACCGTCCCCGGTTTTAAAATTTTTTCATTACCGCTTTCGTCAGAATATCTGCCCCGGCCTGAGACGATTATCGACAAAGTATATCGTCTGAGAACAGCTTTCACATTCCCCGGCGAATAATACAACAGAGCCGCAACGAAGTCATAAAAAGGGCGGGATCCGTTATTAATAACCCGGGAATAATAAAACGGTTTATGTTGTTCTTTAAAAATTTTCCAGTCAGTATTAGCCATTTTATCCTTTATGATTCTGAAAAAACAACAAGATGATAGCGAAATTATGTTAAGACTATAATCGCGGACAGGAAAAAATTCAATGCCCGGAAAGAATATTTATTATCTGAAAGACATCACTCAAAACACGTCGAACAGGTATTTCAAAAATAACCTTAACATGATTATGGTTAAGCAGTCAAAACAATTTTTCCTTTGACTCATACTTGTCGTCATTGAATGCATCGCATCAACTGATTATACTATTATTCCGAAAATGTTTTCACCTGTTCCGAAAATGTTTATTATTGTTTGACAGCAATATTGCATACTGTTTTCCGAACAAATATAATATAACGAGAACTAAATCGTTATTTAAATTCCGGCGCGTTGATATGGCGCTATATTAAATACAATGTCAATTCAGGAATCAGTATGAAATTATTACCGGCACTACTGTTCATATTCACCGGGCTGCAAATAGCGGCAAGTGACCATGATCTTCAGGCGGCTGCCGGCGATAAAAATAATTCATGGCAAGTCATCTTCAGGGATAATTTCAAAAACTTAAAAAACTGGTGGATAGAAGGCGGACAATCAGTAACCGTTAGAAACGGCAAACTTTACGTTAAAGCCGACCCGGTCACATTCGATAAAGGAAAAAACGGCGGCGTTTGCACCGTCTGGAACAAAATTCCGGTTTCAGGTAATGTAAAAATTGATTTTGATGTCTGCGTCATCAGTTCGAAAACAAATGTAAACAATATCAACCTTTTTCTGTTTTTTTCCGATCCGACCGGACCCGACCTGCAAAGCAGCGCCGGCTCCAGGAAAAGCGCGGACTATCCGCTCTATCATAACTTGAACGGATATATCTTTACCTACCTGAATGACGCGCAGAAACGTGGCCCGGTCAATAACGACGGCTCAACAAAGGCGCGGTTCAGGATAAGGCGCTGTCCCGGCTTCAATCTTTTAACCCAGGCCTATGACTATCATGCTGAAAAAAATAAAATATATCATATTTCAATCATTCGCAGGGATAAAATGCTCTCAATCGCGGTTGACGGAAAAATCTACTTGAAAGCGAGCGATGAGACACCGTTTAAATCCGGCTATTGGGGATTTCGCACCTTCAGGACCTGGCTTTGGTTCGGACAGGTTACGGTAAGCAAGATATAAACATAATATATTTTTTACGCAAGAAACGATAATTTTCAGAGAGGCAGTTACATGAAGCAGCAAAAATTCACCCTCATTGAACTCCTGGTTGTGATCGCAATCATCGCAATCCTTGCCTCAATGCTCTTACCGGCATTGAATAAAGCCAGAGACAAAGCACGCGCAATTGCCTGTGTAAATAATGAAAAAACTATCGGGACCGGCCTAGCTTTATATGTTGACGACAACAACGGCTGGCTGATTCGTTCTTACCAGAGCGGTTACAAACCATCTCCACAATGGTTCTGGAATATGGAGATGCTCAACTACGGAATAAGATTCAGCGGTAAAAACACTTGCTGGTCCTGTCCTGAAGCGAGAAATAAAGCCCCGCAGGAAAAAGGTCAAATGACATATGCACGCATTGGCCACAATCGCTACCGGTACGCCGATTGGTATGGCGGCAAAACCTGGCTCGGGACAAGTGCTTTTTATCCACTGAAAAGAGTCAAAAAGGTCTCAAAACAAATGCTGCTCGGAGAAAGCCAACAGTATGATACCGATACTTCGACCCAGGTTCTGAGTTCATCCGGCTACCAGTTCAGGTATTCCCAACTGCTCACTCATGGATTCTTCCACAGTGAAAAACTTATGAACTGCCTTTTCGGGGATGGACATGTCGATAGTTTAGGCCCCTATGAAATATCACAGGATATGATGGATGATCCGTTATGCCCTTGATACTATTGTCTGATATGATTACCTTCATGATATATTCAAAACCTTAACCGTTATGTGGACTCTATGAAAAAATTTCTAATTTACTTTATCCTTCTCACACTCGGTCAAATCCAGGCAAAAAATCTGATCCTCGAAGCGGAAAAAGGTATTGTTCCCTCCGATTGCAGTTATGCCGAAAACAAAGTTTTATCGAATGGTAAAGGGGTCGTGCTTAAAAATGCCGTCAGGTTAAATAAGGACAACACTAACAGCGCGAAGCCGTATATAATTTTGAATTTCAAAATCACCTCCCCGGGTAAATATGACGTTACCTTTTTCGTGCTGGCGGCCAGCAGTTCCTGCGACTCTTTTTATGTAGCAATAGACAATTCAAAGCCGCAATTTGCAGGGGTTAAGGCCGGAAAAGTCATCGCCAGTGTCAAGAAAACTTATCGTTTAAAAGCCGGTCAGCACACGTTGAAGATTTTCACTCGAGAAAATAACATTGTAATTGATAAGGTGGAAATTGGCAAAGCAACGGAGAAAAAAGTAGACAGCAACGCGGTCATATCCAAATGGGCGCCGCCGCCATATTATCCCCCCGCCGATCATCCGCGCGTCCTGCTTAATCCGCAATATCTGGAAAAAATCAAACAACGGGTAAAACAATATCCGTTATTCAACAGGGCCTTTGATAATATTAAAGCCATCGCATCGGAAAATAAAAGCGCGCAGCTCGATAAAGATAAATATTTGAATCATATCGCCCTGACGACAATTCAAGCCCAGGCCTTTTTTTACATCTATGATCATAACCGGAGCGCCGGTGAAAATGCGATAAACAATATAAAGACGATCCTGGCTGAAGCCAGATACAAACCCGTAAAAGACGTTACCCGGACCTATGGGAGAGTCATATTCACCGCAGGAGTAGTCTATGACTGGTGTTTTCCACTGCTTAAAGCAGCTGACAAAGACGCCATCATTGCCGGCATTCTGAAACTGGCGGCAAAAATGGAAATCGGCTGGCCGCCGGTGAGACAAAGTTCCGTTGTCGGGCACGCCGGGGAATCACAACTGTTCAAGGATCTGCTGGCGGCGGGAATTGCCGTATACGACAAATATCCGTATATATATGATGTGTGCGCCAGAAGGCTTTTTTCCGAAATGGTTCCAGCCAGGAATTTCATGTACAAATCCGGAGCCCACAGCCAGGGCTCGGGTTATGGAAGCTATCGCTTTGCCTGGGAGGTATGGAGCGCGCTGCTGATACATAGAATGAACGGAAAAATGCTGTATTCGGCCGATATGGCCAAAGTTCCATATTCAATGATTTACGCGCGCCTGCCTAACGGCAACATCATGCCTCAGGGAGACAACGGCCTGAACAGCCGGATGTATTTGTATTCCGGTGTTCGTGATAAAAACCTGTTATTCATGGCGTTATTCAATGATCCTTATATTGTGCATGATTCATTGCTGCAGGGCGTGCAGTCTACCGCCAGATTAAGTTCATTACAATATTTGCTGTTTGCAAATCCTGAACAACCGGCAAAAGATTTTTCTTCCTTGCCTCTTACCAGATTCTTTCCCGAACCCCTCGGAGCAATGATTGCCAGAACCGGATGGAAATTCGGAATCGATTCCGACAGTGCGGTAATCAGAATGACCGGAGCCGGACATTATTTCGCCAATCATCAGCATCTCGACGCCGGCAGTTTCCAAATTTACTACAAGGGATTTCTCGCCATTGATTCCGGCATATACAACAAGTACGGTACCAAAGCCCATCAGACATATACAAAACGTTCCATCGCTCATAACTGCATGCTTTTTTATGATAAAAATTTTAAAATCCCGCGAAAATTCAAAAGGCGCGGATATGACGGCGGCCAGCGTTATCCCGGCGGGGAACCGCGTGATCTCGATGCATTGAAACAACGTTACCGCAACGGGCATATTCTTGGACACAATTTCGGGCCGAACAAACAAAAACCTTATTACAGCTATATGAAAGTTGATTTGAAAGCGGGCTATGGAAAAAACGTCCTGTTCTATACCCGTACTTTCTGCTTCCTGAATTTTGATAATTCATCGCGTCCGGGAGCTTTAATCGTTTTGGACAGGGCGGAAACAGCAAAACCCGGCATCAGAAATATATGGCTGCTGCACAGCATTCAGGAACCGGTATTCAAAGATAATCAAATTACAGTTATCTGCAATCAGGCAACCGATTCAGGCAAGCTGATCGATACCGTTCTGCTGCCGGAAAAAAACAATATCATTCTGGAAAAGCTCGGACCGCCGAAACATCTTAATCACGTTTTCGGCAATGACTTTCCGGATACGACAAAAAAATCCATATTCAGCAACAAATGGCGCACCCAGTTGAGTCCAAAGCAAAACGCTGGAAAAAATATTTTTCTGAACGTTCTTCAGATTATGGACGCCAAAGAAAAAAATCCGCTTCCGGTCAAACTGGTAAACAATGCGAACCTCATCGGCGCGGAAATCGATCAGCGTATAGTCTTTTTCTCAAAAAGCGGCAAAAATATCGATAAAGAATTCAGCTTCACCGTTCCCGGAAACAAATATCAAATACTCCTTACTGATCTGGCCCCGGGCGAATGGACGATTCAATCCGATAAAGGGAAGAGCATTAAGGTAAATGTTTCCAGTGAAAGCGGAACCGCGTTCTCTCTGCTTGAACAGGGAAAATATACCGCAAAACGGAAAGAATTCAAAACGGCAAAAAGCCATGATTTTAATGACTTTTGTCCGAAACAAATAAGTCAACAGTGTCCCCGCATCGTAATAAATAATCGGATCATTCCGGTAACTTCTATTGAGCATGAAAAAGGTGAAATTTCAATACCGGCGAACAAATTGCTGCAAGCTTGCGGCGCAAAAGTAACCACGACAAAAGACGGCCTGAAAGCAACCGGGAACGGGCAAACAATACAGGCATTTACCGGGAAAAGATATGTCCTGCTGAATGGAGAAAAATATTTTTTTAAGAATCGTGTTGTCAGCAAATCCGGTCAAATATATTTACCGTTGGCAGTCTATAAAAACTTCCTGCGGATGAATGCCTTGTACCTTGGATATGCCGATATGGTATTGTTCTCCAAATATCCTGAAAGCAGATTTGATTATCCGTGGTACTTGAGTATCTATACCAACCGTAACGACAGCGCCAATCCGGTTGAAAACGCGTGCGACGGCAACCTTGACAGCCACTGGGCCGGAGGCGGTAAAAACGCCATATTAAGATTGAAACTGGACCGGGAATACGAAACTGAAGGAGTTCGAATCGCCTGGCTTCATGGAGACAAGCGAAAGTATAATTTCCAGTTGGAACTCTCCCGTGACGGAAAAAACTGGGCAAAAGTATTCGACGGCAAAAGCTCCGGTACAACCAGGGGATTTGAACCATATAAATTCCCCCGGCAAAAGGCCAGATATGTCAAACTTACCGGAAACGGCAACACCTCAAGCTCCTTTACTTCCATTTACGAAATCGCCGTCATTCCGGCAAAATAAAAATTTTGCTTTCGATCAGGCTATCCCCGGCGCCATCCGTCGTGAGGATTAAATTGCCAGTAACGCTACCTTTACACCGCCCGGTTTCCGGCCGGGAAAGGTTCTGAAAACACCGTCAGGCGGAGCCGGATGCGTCGTGTATGCCAGCAGCAATCCTTCACTGGTAAAACACACCGACGGATATATATGCTGACGATGGTCGCCATCAAGCTCACAACCTTCATTGTCAATCATTGCCGGCTCCGACCAGCTTTTACCGTCATCTGCGGAAATGGCATAGGACAACGGGTTTCTGGGGAAAAAAGCTCCTGCTTTCATCGGCTCCGCATGGTTGTAAAAAACAATCAGGCGTCCGTCATTCATGCGCCGCAGAGTGAATGATGAACAGGGACAAATCAGGCTGGTCGGTTCCGGCCGGCGCCAGGTCATCCCGGCATCGGTGGAATATGAACTGTAAAGACAGCCTTTACCAGTCCGGGCCAGCATGATAATCGAACCGTCAGACAACTCGGCAATTCCCGGTTCGGCCATCCCTCTGGGGTCATCCGGTAAAATCACCCGGTTGTCAACCGGAGTCAATTGCCATGATTCACCCGAATCATCGCTGTAAAAACAGCAGGCGTCACAGATTCCGCCTTCAAAATAGTCTTTCATGGTCAATGATCTGGCAGCGGCGGGAATAATCATCCGGCCCGAACGCAGCATAACCAGACTGTCGTTCATCACGTAGTATACTTCACCGTCATCCGGAATTAGAGTTTTTACCGGCGTCCAGGTACGACCATTATCCGGACTGCGGGTAATCACCGGCACTCCGCCACCGTATCTGCCTTTGACTCTGTGATGCATTACCAGCAGTAAGACACCATTATCCAGGCATAAAAAATTAATTCCGCCGCCGCAGGGAATCCCCGGCGCGTTCCATTCAACGTTGATCTCGCCTTCATCCAGCCAGGTTCTGCCATTGTCTTTCGAACGCAATGCACGCGGCATTTTCGGTATAACTTCACTACCCTCAAAATCTGCCGGAGACAGTCCTGAGGGAACCAGCATCAGCAACGAATCGTCTTTCAGTCTCACGATAGATTGACCGATAAATGTATGATCTTCCAAATGCGGCAGCATCAGCGCCGGTTTGATGAGGAAATTGTCCTGATGCATTATCAATTTTCCTCCTTTTTCAACTCTACCCGGTCGACATACACCCCTTTTACCGCGGATTTGCCGCCGCCTTTGCGGTCATAACGCCCGGAACCCAGCCAAACGCGTTGTTTTGCTCCGGGCACAAAACTGCCGATCTCGTACCATTGATACCCGTCCTTGACATCTTCAGCTTTCATGGATATTTGCGGTCCGCGCTTTGTTTTGTAGTCATATATCCCGGCCCAAAAGGCTTCTCCCGGAACGTCTGACTTATTAACCCTGATCCTCATACGAACCTTATATTTGCCCGGATTGAACCATGCGGGTTTAACATCCCATTGCATATTCCATGTCGGATATGTGGTCAGTTGCAATGCGCGTTTATCCCCGGCGCCGGCGTCCTTGACGTGTTTACACCATCCGGGTTTCAACGGCAAGTCGCAATCTTCGAGAATCACCAGATCAGCCGGAGGGCGTTTGTTTCCCGGTTTCACGATTTCAGTTTCATTGGTCCGGACAAAGCGAAGTTTATCAATATAGAGGTGCTTAACCGCGGATTTATTTCCGCCTTTGCGATCATATCTTCCGGGACCGGCCCAGACGCGTTGTTTCGTGCCGGGAGTAAATATTGCGACATCATACCACTGATAGCCATTCTTGACCTGAGACGCCCGCGGTTTGATATCTCCCAGACTTTTGCGTGTGTTATAATCGTAAACCCCGGCAAAAAAAACTTCACCCGGCTCCCCGGTTTTGTCCACCCGGGCCAGTATTTGCAATTTATACTTGGTTCCCTGAATAAAAAGTGAGGGATCGACATTCCACTGCATGCTCCATGTCGGATGATTTTTTATGCGAAGGGCATGTCCGTCTTCCGCCTGCGGATCGGCAGCATAATTTCCCCATGCTTTTGAAACCAGCGGAAGCATCAGATCATCAAGTTCAATGATTTCCGCATAATGCCTGCCGGGTTTCTTTGCTGCAGGTAATCCTTTGACATTGTTTAAAGAAATCAATTTAAGCGGGAAATTCAGTTTTTCTTCACTTGAAAGCATTGCTCCCAGCTTTTGAGCTTTAAGCATAATGACAATCCGCGGAACATTGTCTGTCGTATTACAATTTATCCATATCCGATTTATCTGTTTGATATCCGGCAGTTCTATTCGCATTCCCCGCCGATTCCCGGCGTTGGCTATGGTTAATTTGTCTGAAACCAGTTCCCGCCCCGGAATGATCGTGTTGATAAAAGTCCGATTTTGCGGAATACCTATTTTACGCCATTTACCCTGTCCGTTTTGAATAAATAATGAACTTATCCCGCCGAGGACCGGAGCAATTGTTATGCTTGGCGTAAATCTTTCGACTCTGATATTAATACTTGACACAACAGTATTAAAAGTCAAACTGTCCGGAGATATTGATATGCTTCGTTCAATCTCATAGTGCCAGTTACGACGATATTTAAGGTTGACTTCCGAAGTGTTTTTCTGCTTTACAACAAATGCCTCGTGGTCCAAACTATCCCATTTCAAGGGATTGAAATTAAAGGATACTCCACCCAACCGGGGATTAAGCAGATTCGAGCAGCCGCCCTGGCGCCACATTGACAGCCTTCCACCCATCCCCGCGGCTACTCCGGCTGTCGCGGCTCCTGACTTAATTACAAGTGAACGTCCGCCGTCCGACATATTATGCATCCTGCCAATAAATTTAGCGCTGGCTAAAGAACTTTCGGACGTATGGGTAACCTTTCCCTCTTGCATCCTGGCTAGGATTTCCCTGGCAAGTTCGGCATATTCCGGCGGCACACCGACGGCTTTCACCGTTCCATCATCCAGCCACTCCCATTGGACTTTAAATTCAGGCCAGCGTCTTATCAGGGCGTAATAAACCGGGATGGAGCTCATACGAACATTATAAAGCCGCTGCGGATCGTTCGCCACCGCTTTTTCCGCCTTGTTAAACAATTGCCTGGACCGCTTGAAGAAACCATTGGGAAACATCGGAGACTTTACATCAGTGACAATCGTTACAATGCTCTTGTCCGGCTTGGCAAGAGCTTGAAGCTCATCAAAATATTGACGCACAAATGGCGCGGCAGCTCCATAATAACCATTAAAAAAATCATCATACAACTTGTTAATATCCTGATCCGGGTTCCACATCAATTTCGCCAGAATCCAGGTGCGAAGCTCCGCAAATTCACCATGCGGGCTATTGTAATTACCCTGCTCTAAAATCCCGTAAACATTATGGTCGCGGAATAATTTGATGTTTGCCTGCAGAGAATTGAAGTTCGGATGCGGTCCCAGATAGTAGCGAAAATTGGTCACATAATCCCAAATCAGTAACTTGTCTGATATCCGGCTCCAACCTTCGAGATTCTTGACATATGCAATGTTTTCCGGATAGCTGCTTTGGGTTAACGGCTTTGAAAAATCACACTTTGAACAGCACATACGCGGGATCACGTTGCCGTGTGGCTTTACCGATTGAGGAGGTATGTGAGTAGAAGTCGGTTTATAGGCAAGAGTTTCAATATAAATATTCGGAAAATCTTTTGCCAGCCGCTCCGCCACCTGATTGACAAAGCGAATCATCGTTCCCGCATTTGTTTTTTCCTGTTTGTTAAAAGTTCTGCATTTTATACAAGTGCAGGGCGTCCCGCCATCCGAGGTACTCAAATCGACAAATGTCGCATCGGGGTCTTCCTGCAGTATTTCTTTGGCACGAGCCGCAACGAGATTCACTACATCGGGGTTGCTAAGACAAAGCGACCCTTGCTGCTGCCTCCGCTTTCCATGCCATTCACTGAAGTATTCCGGATGCTCGCTGAAATATTTTTCCGGCGGCAGATAGTGATAAAATGTATGACACATCCAGCGCTTGGCATAATAAAGACTGCTGCCATGCCTCTGATCCAACCGTGAACCATGTCCATTATTGCGGATTCGCGCGGAATAATCCTGATTATTCATGGGATCATAATAATACAGGTCGCGTGACTGGATAGCCGGAACTTGAGTGTTGTCAATCTTTGGGATTGTCCATGTTGATATTTCAGGGATTACACTGAATTTACTTGAGTACCAGCGGCAGCCGCCATATTTTTCCAGTAACTCATAAACCCCATACAGGGTTCCGCGTTGCTTACTGCCGATAACCAGCAGATACGGGGAGCTTGTGCAAATCCGAAAACCATCGGTCCCTAATTTTTTAACGCTTACGTTCTGTCCAAGGATTTTAGAAGTATATCGGCCGTTTCCAAGCAGAATCGCTTTCGCGGGAAGCGGACTGCTGTCCGTTTGTATTTGTAATTCGGCCCCAGTCATCTGTTTTACAAATTTTTGCAGCTCTTTTGAAGCATATATCTGTGACAATGAACTATTTTCAGGACGGACGATCACATAATTCGACTTCCCGTTTTTCGCTATTGTCAAATCAGCCGGGCAACTCATGGAAATCAGCATTAAGGTTAAAATTATATATCGCAGCATTGCTTTGGATTCTCTTTCGTTAGGGAGTGGATCATTTTATATTGATATAGTATTCTTGCGGAGACATAGTGATTTTAAAAAAGGACATTTATTTATCCAAGATTAAAAAATCGAATTTTAATACCATTTGAAGGTGCCGAAAGGATGTACGTCACTTGACACAATCTGCCCTGGTGCCAGGTAAAATGGAGAAATATTGGTCCTGGCGTGAGTGTCACAGTAAAGGGCGTTGGCGGCACTGTCTCCATTGTGGCGCAAGTGAACCATGTCAGAGCCCCATCTGCTGATAAAGTTGGTTGAATAATAATAACCGCGTAAATTATTCTGATCCTTTACGTCGACACATAAGAGGGTTTTAGGCGGAATTTTTACAACTTTATTAATGTCACCCGCGACGTAACGGTTAATACTGTAATGAGGATAAAACCCGGTACTCGCAGCCATTCCCAGGCGTTTGGCCGATGAACAGGTCAAAACTCCGCTTTTTTCACCAATTGACTCCAGAATGAACTGTGCCCATGAATCTTTCCAGGACGGAAGCCCTAAACCATATAGTTTCGGAAAATAACCATTATAGTTATCCGAGTAAAGAGCCATGGAGACCCCAATCTGCTTCAAATTATTCAAGCATGAAATAGTGTGGGCTTTGTCCCTGGCTTTGTTAAGGGCCGGCAGGAGCATGCTCGCAAGAATTGCGATGATTGCGATCACGACCAGGAGTTCAATAAGAGTGAAATTTTTTTGTCTTTTCATGATAAACGCCTTTCCTGTTTTTGTTTTCATGATGTTTACATATATCATAACCGATAATTCAATTTTGCGCAATAGCACTGGAACACCATTAATTATACTATAGCAACTTTTTTCAACCGGGCATTTCAACATACCATTTCAACATCCGCGGAAATGCCAGTTGAGCAGGAACGCACCAGTCGGTAAACGCGTGTCGAACACCCTCAACTTGCGCGTCGACATTTTCATAAGCCGTGAACGTATCATGAGTAAGATGATAGTGCAAATGTCCCTTGATTACTCGTTCAAGGCGGGCCTTTTCTCCGAGCCGGGCCAGCGCGGCTCCGTATGAAGCGATCGGCCAGTTGTTGCAGCAGTAAGGTGCGGTCGGTAAACCTCCCCAGGCCGCGGCAAAATGAAAATACGTCATCCCCGCCAATTCCCCGTTACGCGATTCTCTTGCCTCGATAAGCTTATTTTCGTCATTACGCGAAAGAAATCCGCTGTGCAGCAACTCAAGATAATAACGGTTATTGGCATAGGCATTGTCCCTGGAATCGGTAAAAGACCGGATTGTATCCACTTGATCAAGCCGGGCCGGAACAAGGCCATCCGGCATCAGGTTCTCCGAAATTGCTTTATCGAGCATGATCTTCAAGTCGCATGCTTCTCTTTTCGCTTCCTCCGCATCCTCGATCCGACCGAGGTTTGCCGCGATATTCCCCCAGGAAGTCAAGCCACGCCACCCCCAGGCGTTGTTATGCACATATACCGCCGGCGCATCCCTGGTATCGGCTTCCGGAACCCCTGCCAGCAGCCGGTAACGGCGGTCCGTGCCATAGATGAAAGGGTTGCGAATCCGATAAAGGTAACGCGCTATTCGATGAAATACCATATAATAATTCTCCAGCCACGCCATGCCTTTAGGAAACCTGATTATTTTGCTGCTCAAATCAAGGAGCATTCCGTACTCCGACAACGCCGGTCCATAGTAGTCAATCGATCCGTCAGCCAGAACGAACCGGTCAAAATAATAACCCAGATATTCCAACGCGATATCCGGATGATTATAATCGAGCAGAGCATCGACCATGCTGATAATTGTTGGCGGAAAACCGTCGTGATAACTACGGTTATAGTAGCCGACGCCATATTTCGGGTGGCTCCCGCAAAAAGAGTGTATCGCCTTTACGAAACACGCCCGCCAGGCGGCATCCGGAAACTGCGGATTCTCAGGCGGTTGCCATCCGGAAGAAAAAAAACTATTCCAGAAAGCATCTTTATCCTCAACGATTTGGACGAATCTCTCACTTTCAATCTTTTGCCGACCGGGGTAGCTGAAACACTTTTCCTCATTGTAACGTAATAACAGTTCATCGCCGTCCGCCGTCAATTCCAACAGGTTCTCGTTATCAAGGATTTCCAGCACCGGCAAATAACCTCTGCGCCAGCGCCAGCTAACCTTTCCCTGAATATAATCACGCCAGTTCAGGACTATTCCGGTCTCCGCCCGCTCGAAATACGGCAGTGGAAACGCATCGGACAACCAGATGCGGCCGTCACGTTCAACAACATAGTTAGTTTGCGTGTTCCGGTCGGACAAAAAAACATAGTCTTCAAGTTCTGACAACTTTTTTTCTTGCATTTTATTCACCTTGTCAATCTTTGGAGTTGCAATTGTGTTCAATATCACTTATGATACTTTAATTGACGTCATAAAGCAATAATACCGGCGCACCATTAGTTATACTATAACAACATAAATTGCATCGTATGGAATTCAGCAAGGAAAAAACCGTTAAACAACTGGAAAGACTGCTCCATCAGGAAATCCGTAATGTCATCTTCACCGGACGTGATTTATCCGGCATGAAGGAACTTGACCACTTGCTGCCGGTTCCGCGCATCATCATTCCCCTGAGCGGCTGCAAGGAAATAACCATTCCGGATGACGCCGGTAATGAGCGCTTTTTTTCCATGACGCCGGGAACGATGTTGTTTTGTGACGAATGCTGCTGGACCCGTCCGTCATGGCTTCGAAAACATGAAATGATCTCAATTGTTTATCACGAGAACTATATTCGCGTCCTTTATCTGGAATGCCCCGGCGGAACCGTGGTCTGGAACGTTCCGGGCGAGCGGAACGGGCCGCTGGCAAAATACTATTTCCATACGCCTCACCCCATGAGCCATGTGGGCAAACTGCTGCTGCGGTCAATCAGCGGACTGACCGATACCCCAATTCTACGCAAGGCCGCCCCGTTGATGGCTCAAAGCCTGCTGCGTTTGACCCTTGAAGAACTCCGGATTTCCGAAACCGTGAAGTACAGCAAATCATTTCTGACATGGCAGAAAATTGCTCATTATCTGCAGGATAATCTTGAACTGGACTCTCTTTCGAGGCAATCCGTTGCTGATCATTTCATCCTGAGTCCGAATCATCTTTCACGCCTCTGCAAACAATATGCCGATTGTTCGTTTCACACCTATCTCAACGAATTGAGGCTGCAACAAGCGGAACGCATGTTGCAAAAGACCAACATGACAGTTGACGAGATTGCCGATAAATGCGGCTATCGTTACACTTCATATTTTATCAGGATCTTTAAAAAAATGCACGCGTGCTCTCCAACCTCATACCGTCAATCGGTATAACAGATAGCAAGTGAGTCTTTCAACTTGAAAATGTGTTTTTGCGGCACTCCGCCTGGAGTTTGCGTGGAGACATACCGTAAAACCGGCGGACGGATTTATTGAAAAACTGCAAGTCCGGCATTCCGGCTTCAATCGCGATCTCCTTGATCGGCTTATTCGTATGGGTAAGATAATGCCTGACCAGGTTCATCCGCCTTTCCCGGATATAGCCGGCAACCGACTGCCCCAGGTGTTTTTTAAACAGCCGCGTCAGATGATTTGGCGATATTTCCAGTTCATAAGCTAATGTCTTTACAGTGAAAACTTCTTCCAGCCGACTGTCGATCAACTGCATCGCGGTCCTGACCGCCGGATGCAGTGCGGTGGAGTCATCGCCAGGCGGCGGAACATCGGACAATCTGAACAAAATATCCCAGAGCCGCATTGTCGCCCGGGCGGGATTCACGGTCCAGCAAGTCATGATCTCCCGGAACAATCCTAAAATCAAATTACGCTGGTCCGCCGCGTCAATCAACCACGGTATCCGAACCGGACTTCCGCCTTTTTCCGGCGATGCAGCCTTGAAGTGAACTGTATAATGCAGTGAATCCGTACGAAAGTGAAAAATTTTGGTAACCCCCGGCGGCAGCAGCGCCACATAGCCGGGTTTTACCCGAACCGTTATATCATCCAGCTCCACCCGTGCCTCATAGTCGAAAAAGATCAACGACCAGAGATCGAACAAACAGTATCTGCTGTCCGCCCGCTTATGCACCGCGAAACCTGCCCGGGTAAACTCCGGACATTCGTTCAAGACAATTTCACCAGTTCTGTCGATTATCGCTTTCATAATTAAAATGTACCACTGATAATGATATTTAACAATTGAAAGCATACATATTTTATAGTAAAATAATTTTTATCAATCAATAAAAAAAACCAGTAAAGCAAATAAAAGGAGTAGCTATGTCACAGGAAAAAACCATCCCGAACCGCCCGAATATCGTATGTTTCTTCGTCGATGACATGGGTTACGGCGATGTTTCATGCCTGAACCCGGAAGGCACAATCAATACCCCGAACTTTGACCGTCTGGCAAGGGAAGGCATGACTTTTCTGGACGCTCATTCAAGTTCGTCGGTGTGTTCGCCGTCGCGCTACAGTCTGCTGACCGGCCGTTACAACTGGCGCTCGACTCTCCAAAAATCGATAGTCGACTTCTATGGCGACCCGCTGATAAAACCGGATCAGCTGACCGTTCCGGGAATGCTGAAGCAGCATGGTTATCATACCGCGTGCATTGGCAAGTGGCATCTTGGCATGGGCTGGGATTTTGAACCGGACATAGAGAATTTTCGTCCCCGCCCGGTTTATGACCCGGAAGCTATGGAGGCCGATCCCGATCTCGAAGCAACACCGGAACAGAAAAAATTGTGGGCAGAGGCTTTTTCCAAACCGACAACCGGCGGACCGACGACCCGTGGTTTCGACTATTATTTCGGTGTGGACATTCCAAACTGGCCGCCGTATTGTTTCATTGAAAACGACCATACCGTCGGTATCCCCTCGGAATTTCTCCCAACCCGGATGGTCGGACACAATATCGCCGCCACCTCCGGACCGGCGGTTCCGTACTGGAATATGCATCAGTTGCTCCCGACCTGGGCCAAAAAAGCCGACAGATACATTGAAGAACGCGCCGAGGCGCAGGAACCGTTTTTCCTCTATCTACCGATGACTTCGCCGCATACTCCTATCTGCGTAAACAAACCGTGGATCGGCAAAAGTGGCCTCAACAACCTTTATGCCGACCTGGTCATGGAAACTGACGACGTCTTCGGCCGGATCCTGAAATCACTTGAACGTTATGGCGTGGATGACAACACACTGGTCATCTTTACCAGTGACAACGGCTGCGCCCATTATATCGGGATCAGTCAAATGGAAGCTCAGGGCCATTTTCCAAGCGGACCATATCGCGGTTATAAATCTGACGCCTGGGACGGCGGTCACCGGATGCCGTTCATTCTCCGCTGGCCGGGAGTCGTCGAACCCGGGACAACCTGCGATGAACTGATCTGCCTGTCTGATCTAATTGCGACCTGCGCCGAAATCGTCGGAACGGAACTTCCGGAAAACGCGGGAGAAGACAGCTTCAGTATTTTACCGTTGCTGAAAGGCATCAAACAACCGATACGAGATCATGTGGTCAGCCATTCGATCAACGGCAAATTCGCGATTCGCGACGGACGCTGGAAGCTGGTTCTTTGTCCCGGCTCCGGCGGTTGGACCCAAAACGATGAAGCCGCTTTCAATGATGGCCTGCCAATGGTTCAGCTTTACGACATGTCCACTGATCCCGGCGAAAAGCACAACCTCCATGCCACCCACCCGGAAAAGGTCAAAGTGTTGTTGGAAAAACTGGAAAAACTGGTCGCTGACGGTCGCAGCACTCCCGGCGAAAAACAGTCGAACGACGCCCCGGTCGACATCTGGAAACTCGAAACCATGCCCGGCGCCGATCTCGACTTCCTAGATGATTATTGAGAAAGAGGATTATAATAGTTAGAAATTCAAATATAAAACTCGAATTATCAATAAAAACTCTTCCCATGCTCCTTAAAAAGTTTGCCGGGGAGTAATGTTACTCTGACAGCTTTCGGAAACAATATAATATTCCGGAGGGGCTGGAGCCTCGGGAGAGGTGTTTTTTCTGGATTCTGTCAGGATCGTCAAATATACTTCCGGTTTGGCGGATGAAGAGTTTTGAACCTAAAATAGCCCCTTCGGTAAAGTGGCGGGTGCGTCGCAGAAAACGTACATGCATCGATTCTTTTTGTCGGGCTTTGTCGCGCGCAGCATAGATTTCTTCGCTTGAGGCTCCGGTCTCCGCCGTGATGATTCGTGCCAGCTCGCCCCGGAAGAATGCAAACAGTTCGATATCAGTCCATTGCGAGGAGTCTCCGGTGGTGATATTCGGCTTCATATGTTTGACGAAATTCTTATAGAACATGTGTTTTCCGCTTCTGCAATAGCGCCCCCAGGTGGTGAAATTGTAATCCGCCGGATCGTTTTTCAGGCCTGCCCGGACCGGGTTGAGTTCGACGTAGGAGACACAGGCGGCCAAGGCGTTTACGCGTTCGAGGATGACGCTTTTGAACCGGCCTCCCCAAAGTTGTCCGGTACGATTGCGGGTTTCGTTGTAGACGCAGGTGAATTGTCGCTGGTAGGCCGACATAAATCGACTGATATCAATCATTTTGAGGGCAATTTCCTTGCATTGCGCTTTGTTTTCGAGACTGATAACCGGGGTTCGAGGGCCGAATTTGAAGATTTTTTTCATTGATTTGTAGTAGCCGTTGTGCCGTTTAACAATTACCTCAAGCGGTGGCAATTCGTCGGGGCCGGGGGCGTAAACAACCAAGTGAAAATGGTTGCCCATCCAAGCCGCGGAAATGACCTCGATCAAAAAATAATCGCAGAGGTATCGAAGTAGTTTGAAGCCGTACTCCCTATCCCCGTCTGAAAACGGATGTTCGCCTTTGATGCAGCCGATGCGATTGTATAGATGGTAGTAGCAGCCTTCCCCTTTGACTTTCATTCGCGCTTCCATTTTGTCCTCCTATTGATTGGTTTGGAGATAATATAACCGTTGAATGCAGGTTTTTCAAATTGTCATACGGCTTGTTTATAAAAAAATTATTATGAATTAATTATGAATAACTTACGATCAATGACGTGTGCAAACTTCTCCATGAACAGAAAAATAAAAGATGACCTGATGAATAAACTTAATCTGATTCAATTATTTACCATAAGAAGAAAATTATGAAACCGCCAAATGAGAGTAATATATCAGGGTTAGAAGTTTACCGGGCAGTGGTGAAATGGAGGCTATTTCTTAATTGGAGTCTGTTCAATTCCGTTGCGCAGTGTATTAAATCTGAAGAGACTCATCGTCGTCATTCGTACAGACTTAAAGGTCCAGTTTGTTTTTGGCGGAGTTTATGAGGCTGATTTTTTCTTTCAGGTCCGTATCGAAATGATTGATCTGCATGCCGATAAAAACCACCCGGTTCAGGATGTCCAGCGATCTTTGACACATCTGCTTGTCATAATTCATCCTGCAATGTTTGTTGGCGGGCATGTTGTAAGGGTTCATCAGCGGGTGATGCGCACCCTTTTTCGATAATATCTGATCCCATTCCGTATAGACATGTCTGCCGGTTTGCGAGGCGACACAGCCGCCGATCAATTCGGCGAACTTCACTGCAAGCTCATTGTCCGGCAAAAGATACATCAGGTGCGAACCGCATTCACTTTCCGGGCTGTTATGCTGAATGGGCTTCAAGTCGCCGGAAACGGTCGCTTCGAGAATTTTGAATTTGTTGTGTCGAAGAGTTTTAATGATTTTCGGCAAACGGTCCAGTTGCACGTTCATGATCGCGCCTTCAATCTCCGAAGCTCTTGACCCGGCATTGCTGAAAACGTCATCCACACTGTCGGACCGGCCGTTCCAGTACATGCCGCAGCAATCGATCATGCACTTTATCCGCTTGAAAACCTTTTCATCATTTGTAACGGCGGCACCGCCCTCACCACAAGTCATATTTTTAAAAAAATTGAAGCTGAATGCCCCGGCATCACCAATCGATCCGAGCATCTGGTCCTCATAGCCGCCGCCGACAGCCTGACAGGCATCCTCTATGACCAGCAAATCGTATCGGTCGGCCACATCCATGATCCGGTCCATGTCGCAGGGCAAACCCCACATATGAACGGGGATTACCGCCCGGGTCGCCGGGCCGGCCTTTTTCGCAATTTCGCCCGGATCGATCGTCACACTTTCGTCGATATCGATAATTACCGGAATCGCGCCGACCGCCAGCACCGCAACCGCAGTAGCCATATAAGTACAAGCCGGCACCAGCACCTCATCACCGGGCCCGATGCCCAATCCGGCCAGACACGCGGTAATTGCGGTGGTCCCGCTGGAGGTCATATGGACATATTCCGAACCGATGAATTCGGCATACCTTTTTTCGAAAGTTTCACATTGACCGCCTTCGAAATACCTGAACGGCTTACCTGATTCAAAAACTTTCCTGATTGCGTCAACTTCTTCTTTGCCGATTGCATACATGACACTGATTCCCGGTATTCATGGTTTAAATTCTACTGGCGAATGAGAAAAACAGACAATATGATACCACTGCGAAATCAATAATTCAAACGCGAAAAAGCCGCAGCCGTAATTTAAAACTTATTTTTTTGACTCCGCCTTTTTTCGAGATATATTATTGGAATTTCACAAATATGAGGACATTATTCCCAGACGTAAACCTGAATTTATAGCGGATTCATTTCAATCTTGAACACAAATGAAATGACTGCTCTGGAAAAAACAAGTCGGGAGAGGCAATAAATGAAAAAAGCATCTAATTTACAAGCCGCCGGTATGAGCAATGTTGAAAACTACATTACCAAACTGACCGGGGTCAAGAATCATTTCAGCTTTGTCTGGAAAAGCAACCGCAAAATAGCCGTTTTCCGGCGCTTGAGCTTTCTCCTGCCCGACGAAACGACGATGACCAGAATCAGGCTGCTGAATGAAGTCAAGCCACAGGCCCAAAATTCCGTGTTATCCGGGCTCTATGTTGGCGATGTAGAAATAGATAAGCAGGGGCGGCTAACCAACTCCTTAAAAAAACGGCGGGAAAAATTGTTGAAATACCTGTTGGCGGAACCGATGGGGGTATTCCCGGTCAAAAAAGAAGCTCCCGGAAGTTACACCATTCATCATCCCGGCGATTTTGTCGAAACCCTGCTCGGACAGGCCGAAAAAATTACCGGAAAAATCCCTGAAATTGAGATAAGGGATTATCAATGGCACATCAAGCTGCCGGGAATGCAAATGATAGTTGACAGGTTCCGGCAGGCCTGCGAAATCGAAGCCGAAGAAAAGTTATTGCTGAAAATACTTGGCATCTCAGGAGATGACATCGGCGCATTCAGAAATCTGTCAATGCCGTTTTTGCTATATGCTTTCGGGAAAACGGTTAAAATCAGCGGAACCATGCGGCACGATATCAGGATCGCCAACCAGATTTCCGATTTAGTCCTGAATGCATTGTTCGCAGAATACGAAAAACTCAAAAGCGATTTTCTAGCAGGAAAAGCACACAAAATATCTCCCAGGCAAAAGCTGCCGGAAATCATCGGTTACCCGAATCCGGAAATTATCCAGCCAACATTTTGGAAGGCGGAACAAAATATCGTATCATATTCCGGGTCAAACGTAAAAATACCGGCCGGAGCCAATCATGATCTTTACAAAGAGATCGCGGAACAGCAATATATCTATTTACGGGACTGCTGTGTGGCCGAGCCGGTAAAAGCGAAATTCAAGGGGCTGAAATACAGTGGTATCATCTCTACTCCCGACCCGACAATCTATTATCCGATATGGTCGGTGGATCATTTTCTCAATACTCTGGCAATGGCTGATTTCGACCTAGAAACCGCACGTAAGATGCTGGCCGGCGGTTTTATATTTTTTATGCAGCTTGATGGTGCCGACGCCGGCGCAATACCGGTAAAAAAAGTTGAAAACATGATCGGCTCCACCTATCCGGTTTGGATGCCGGCGATTGCGGCAATCTACAATAAATGCCGGGATCCTGAATTATTGCAATCAATCTTTCCGTTTCTTGAGTTGCATAATAATTACATTAATAAAACTTTACTGCGGAACGGCCTGTTCGTCGGTGCCGGCGGTTACTGGAATGATTATTCCTCCGGTCCCAAAATACATGATCGGGTTGCCGGAATCGGCATCAACTCTCTGATCGCGCTGGAAAAGAAACTGATGGCAATTTTTGCGACGGAAATCGGCCTTGACGCCGCCGGATATCAGCAGGAGTACGACAGTCTGGCAACCCGGATCAACGAAACTTGCTGGGACGATGAAACCGGATTTTACTATGATTATGACGCTCGTAACAAAGAGATTTTCAAAACGGTTGCGGAAAACCGATTCCTGGGATTGGATAATCTGCTGCCGTTGTTGGGTGGCTTTGTTCCGGAGGAACGGGCAACCAGCATGGAAAAATATTTGCTCAGCAGTGATTATTACGGTAAATACCCGGCTATTACCACCGATTTCAGTCCTGACTACATGGATGAGAGACGCTTAATGATATGGGTTATGACCAACTGGCTGGTGGTCCAGGGCCTGAACGCCTATGAACTGCACACGCCCTCCCGGTGCATTGCGACAAACATCTTCAATGCCCTATTGCAGTCATGGACAGAATACCGATGCCTGCCTGAAGCTTTGTCTTCCACCCACGGCATGTATCAGATGGAAAACGCCAATCTTGCCGGCGTCGGCAGTTGGGCCGGGTTTTATCTTTATCTCAAAGAAATATATTACAAACAGGACGCCAACCGGGAACTGCATAGACAAATCAGAACTAAATTCAGCTGATGGACCATTTGCAGATTTTTTCAATCTCCTCAGGAGACAAGCCGATAAAGGTCAGGATTTCACGATGTGCCGCCGGTGAATTTTGCTCAAGTTCCCGGTGCCAGTTTTTCATATCCTCAGAACTCATTCCGGTATTCCGGAATATTCGAGTCCAGAATTCACGATCAATGACCGTTTTTTCCTGTTTGGATGCATCACTGAGCATTGAGGCAATAACCCGCTGCTGAACTCGCAGTTTTATAACCTCGGCATTGATTGTTTTCAGACGTTTTCGCAGAGTTTCCTCAAGACTGCCGTTCTTTTTCCCGGCAATTATCTGCCGGATTGCGTCAAGCGACATCCCGGTATTGCGGTAAAGGCAGATTTCTTTTAATCTGTCCCGTTCCCGTTCAGAGTATTTACGGTATCCGGCATCGTTTCGTGAATGCGGTCGAAGCAAGCCGATCGAATCATAGTAGAGTAAAGTACTGCGGGACAATCCGAACTCTCCGGCCAATTTACTGATGGTGTAAAATTTCATGATAAACAATTTACCGGAACGGAAGCGTCCTCCCGTTCCGGATCAGGTTATGAGTTTTTGCGGATCACGGCAATTTCAGCCGACGGAATATTCAACCACTCAAGAAACGCCTGGTGATCTTCCGGATATTTCGCTTCGAAATGCCGGTGAAACTCCAACATTTGTTGTTCACTCAGACCCGCTGCCTTAAAGACCTCTTTGATTTTTTCTTTTGTCATCTTGACTAACCTCCAATATATTACTTTTTTTTAAATATACCAGCCATGGCTATTGTCAAGTATAATCTGTAAAGCTATAGACAGGTCAACCCTTTTTTTAAGAAAAATAAGTTTTTTTATGAAGAAATTTAAATCTTAATAAACGATCGGGTAATTTTCATACTCCGGCGGATAGCTTTTGCAGGCTTTAAATAAACGTTTCATCATCGCGGTTTCCAGCAGCAGCCGGATTCTGGTCAGATGACCTTTACGCCAAAGTTGCTCAATTTCCCTTGTCAGATTATTGAGATTACGGCGTTGTCCGCCATTCAGCCTGTACTGGCCTGAACTGGCATTGAGCTTTTTCAACCAGGCAACCTGGTCGCCGATTCTTTTCTTAACCGCCGCCGGAATATCGACTGTAACTTTATCGATTCCGGTACCGCGATCGGCTTTGAAAGTCATCAGTTGAAAGCCTTGTAATTCCAGTTCCAGCGGCTTGCCGCTTAATTTTCCAGCGGCAGCCAGACGTTCGAGTCCGCTAACACTTTTAAAGGTGATTTTTACCTTGACAGGGCTGCTGAGGGTGTTGACGACGTAAAAGAGGTACTTGTTGCCAGTTTCCAGGCCGCGCACTGTTACCGGATCAACCGCATCGGCACAAACCTTGAACTGAGTCGCAGGCAGACGGCAGTATTCGTTGGTGAATTCCCGCAGTACCGGTTGCCCAACCGTATAAGCGTTGCCGCCGTCTGCCAGCATAACCGCGTCGTGCAGCGCCAATGAAAGCGACCAGCGTTCAAGATAATTGCGTCCAGCCGGATTGACCGTACCGCTCAACCATTTCCATTTTGTTTTCGGACCGTACCCAAGATCCTTCGGAAACATTACGCCCTCCGGGTCCTCAAAGTAGCACTGGCTGTGCCTGAACAAAGCCTGCCCCTGCAGGGCGCAAACTTTATTCATCATAGCCTCCACGAATCGATCCCGGATATACGGTTTGATCGGATTGCGGCCATAAGTCGCGCCGACAACCATTTGCACTCCGGGAATTCCCTTCAATGCCTCCGCGGCTAAACCTTTTTCCCGCATTGTATCATCGACAAACAAATACAGTTTCAGGTCTTTTCGGATTTTCCGAAGTGCGCCGGCCAGTTCGGCCATGTTGTCCGCTATCGCCTCGCAGCGCCATTCTATCCACGCTTTCCGCTTATGTTTCATCAACCACTGATAGCGTTTGCTGAAACGTTGAGGATCGTCACCCTCGACCGGAATTTTGATGCCGGTATCTGATTCAAATTTTGAGATCGTATAATCACCATATCCCCAGTCAATATCCCGGAAATTGTTCAATCCGAAGTTCATCCAGGTCCAGGTCCTGATGCTGACGCCGTCAAACTGCTTGTAGTTTTTGTAACGTTCGGCAAATTCCAGCAGCATACCGTTGTACCAGGCTTTCGTTGTCGGATGAATAGGGTTAACATACATCCGGGGATACTTCATTGTTGTCTTGCCGTCTTTATTGACCAGGAAGTAATCATTTGGCTGACCGTCCAGCGGCATCAGGTCCCGGGCTTCCGGCTGGAAGTCGAAAACACATGACATACCGTACTTTTCCGCCACCAGTAAGGTGATCGCGGCATAATCGTCGGAAAAACGGCCGCCGAACATAATGTTGAAAGTTGCCGGATATAAACTTACCTGATATACCGATAACGTATGCCAAAGCATATTCCCGCCAAAGTATGAAATCATATCGGCCCAGTTTTCAGTATATTGGATAAAATTATCAATCCCGGAGCCTTTGGACTTAAAACCGCCGTAAGCGTGTCTGATAGAACGTCCCTCTTCATACCAGTTGCCGAAACGCCTGGTCTTGCCGGAAACCGGAATATCCATCGGTTCGACCCTGTCTTTTATCCGGTAGATTCGGATTTTTGACGCGGCCGCCTGGAGTTTGTCTTTAACGTTCATGACCACCACCCGCATTTCGGAGCCGGAAGGCCGGATAAAGATCGACAACGTCTGCATCCGGTTCGATAAAGCGAATTCACCGCCGCAATCGGCGCCGTCGGAAGGCGGATATGCTTTATCCTCCTCGGTTCTTACGGCCACACATTGAACCCGCATTTCATCATCAGGATAATCGACTTCAACCTGATACAGGACGTATTTCTCCGGGGCCTTGAATTTATAGGCGTACCAGCTGGATGGTTTATTCCTGCGAAACGGCAGAAAGCCGAGGCTGCCGGTTTCACGGTAACTGCCGAACGGCTTGTTGACAATTTCCGTCTTTCCGCCGGAAACATAGTCCGGCGAGGTTTTGACGCAATCAATCTCTTTTACCAGTTCCCGCCGCAATGGCGCGTTTGACCGGGCCATGGGAGAGGTGTCGATCACATAAAAATATTCATAAGGCAACTCATTATTTGAAATAAGTTTACCGTTAATGACAAATCTGGTGTAGAATCGCCCGGTCTCCTGACACGGAATTTTCAGGCGTTGGCGAATCAACTTTTTACCTGCTGGTACGGCTATTTTATATTCATTGGTCTTCCGATTGGTTGCGGCGTTTACAACCTCAATTTTCAGCGTTGCAGGCGCAGCCAAATCTCCTGCGGTTATGTCCAGCAAAAAATCATCGCCTTTGCGCAGGATGGCATTACGGACAAAGGGATTGCCGATTCTGATATTTACCCGGTTAAGCAATCCGGAAGGCGCGGTACTGACCGTTATTTTTTTTAAATCCTTGAATTTCAAAAACCACAAATTACGCTGAACGGACAGCACATGTTCGCCTTTTTTGAGGAAAAAATTTCCGACTTTTTTGGTGTTTACAGCACGGAAGACATACTGGTCATCAACCATAATCTCATAGTGGTAGACTCCACCGGAAAACAGTATCTGGTACCAGGCATCCTGCGGCACGGTGAATTTATACTCAAATTTGCCGTTTACCCCGTCAAGGGAGCCCTTTTGTCGAACTTTGTCCTGAATGCCGGCGAAAGTAAGCGCTTTATCAAATTTAACCGGATCGATGGAGATTTCCCATGCCGTCAGCATCGGTAACGTCCACAAAAGCAGAACTGCCTGGAAGAGAATTTTTTTATTCATGATTTATCCTGTTTGAATATATTTCTATAGAGACCCTGCCGCTGAAAACAGCAGGAAAAACTGTGCAAGGGAAAATGTTAATCGGATTATATTTTGGCGGTCGATCCACGGACAATCAGCTCGACCGGGACTAATTCATGGTTTATCTTCTTTGTTTTAATGCTGTCGGGGTTTTCCAGCATATGCTTGAAAACACATTTTGCGGCTTCACGTCCAATTTTTTTGCCATCCTGTCTGATCGTGGTCAAAGCCGGCAGCAGGTGTTCACTGAAAACCAAATCCGCATATCCGATGATACTGAGATCCTCCGGAACCCGGAGCTTCATCTCTTTGGCGACGGAAAAAACTTCAAGCGCGTGAAAATCCGTAGTGGCAAAAAACGCGGTCGGCCGGTCAGGAGCCGAAAGAATGTTACGGATGCTCTCCCTGAACTTGGTTTCCGACGGAAAGAAAGGGTAAAGCCTGGCAATATTCTTTTTCTGCAACTCCACTCCCGCCTTGTCAAGAACGGAGGTAAAGCCTCGCAAACGGTTGTCGCAACTGGACATTCCGGCACCGTAATAGGTACACGCCAAATTTTTATGACCCAGTTCAAGCAGGTGCTCCGCGGCAAGTCTGCCGCCCATTGTATCGTCAGTATCAATTGAATCGCATTGCAGTCCGCCCAGAACCGGCCCGACAACCATAATCGGAATATTGAGCTTTATCAAGTCGGCAAAATCCTCTTTGGTCGTTTCTTCGTTGATAATACTGATGATCAGGGCGTCTATGCGATGATCCATCATCCTTTTGAGGCAGTCAGCCATCGAAGAAACAGAGGAATCCAACAGAATCGGCAAATGATTTTTGGCAATCAAATATTCTTGAATCCCGCAGGCGATATCCATAAAATAAGAAACCCTGAAGCCCGGTAAAATGACCCCGACGCTGCGTGTTTTGCCGCCGAAGGCGACAGAACCGATGGCGCTGGGGCGAAAATCAACTCTTTCCGCAATCTCCAGAATCCGCTCGCGCGTTTCTTCCGACAACCCTTTGGCATTGGAAAACGCCCGGGATACGGTGGCCGGTGAAACTCCCGCCAGTTTTGAAAATTTACGCAGTGATATCATTTTTTACCTTTATCAATAAATCAATATAAAATATATTTAGAGGTCCATTCGCAACTTTCACCCGGCGCGATGTCTATCCATTTAAAAATTTCCGGGCAAACCGCGTTCTTATTTACGAATAAATAATAATTAAACGGAGCATAATCTCCTGTAACCTTAATTCCTCGTCCGCTCGGGATATGGCAGACATCAGCATAATTATGGGTTTTGCGGCTGAACCCTTTCAATTCACTGAAAATTGTCTTACCATTTAAATATAATGAATTTCTCTTTTTTTCAACTCCGCGTCTGATATTTTTCACAAATGAAACCGGAAAATTAAAATCCAGTTTGTAATTTTTATTCACTTTGTCACCGTCAATCGCGAAAAAATTATGGGCGTAATGAGTGGTTTGAATTCTTTTTGTTCCGGTATTCGTCAATTTATAAGTTACCCTGACTATCGGGAGATCCGGGTCAACTGCCACGGTTTTTTCATATTTATAGGCCCAACCGCGAGGAGCTTTTCCATTCTGGCTGAAAACAACGCTGTCTTTATTAACTTTGGTCGTAAAAGGAAATTTTACAACCGGACGGTACGGGTTGTTGAAAAATGGTTTGCGTTCTTCCGTTTTAACAAATGTTCCCACTCCAACCCTGATAAATTCTTCTCCCGGTTTGGCGTCGTCATAAGCAATCGGGTCCCTGAACTCCCCGGCAATACTGCCGGCGCTGTCATCGGTTTTCGGGTGGCGTTTATCCGGAGTTGGATTAATATAGAAATATCTGTGTCCATTGTATTTGACGGCAGTAAGAATGCCGGAAGGATCAAAACGATCTCCCCGGCAATAACCTCGCTGCCAATCGGGAAGTGCCACTTCAGCCGTAACTTTGCCGTTGCCGATGGTCGCACGCGGCCAACCATTCAAATGTGTTGTCTCATATTTCAAATATTCCGGCGCATCGGTCAGGAAACCGGCCCCTTTCAAAGCAGACGTCGCCAACTCAAACCGAAGCGGCTGCCCCGGTTTTTCGGCTTGCACGATAACCCGGGTCGCCCGGTAGCGGAACTGATTCCATTTCAACTTTACTGTTTTGCTGCCGGGCTTATCCAGCCGCACAACAATTTTACCGTTAACACTCATTACCGCCGGAGTCGAAGCGGTCAATTTAAACCAGTAAGCGGAAAACCTTCGCGGACTGAAGAACAATGTTCCGGCGGTGGCAACCTGACCAACTGGAGCGATAACCTCCAGCTTTTCTCCTGATTTGGTCTCCGGATGCCATTGAACTTTTGCGGGCAGGTCAAGTTGTTCTTCCTCGATTTTGCTTTCCAATACCGACTTTGCGAACTTGACCGGGACCGGTGCTGTTTTCCAGTTTTTCGCGTTTGTTTTGAAATACCGGGCCGGTTTGGCATCGATATAGAGAATACCGATATTGTTCAAATCATCTGATTTCAGATTAATAACCGGTTTACCCAATGTATCCGGGGTATTTACTTTCAATATTTTCAGACATTTCCGGCCTGACGCTTCTGTCATCCCCAGCTTTTTCCCATCCATATATATGGTAAAAGGCTTGAACCCGCCGCCGCTGATATAAGCAATCGTCAGCGTTTGCACACCTGGAGAGTCAATCGGCAGAATGAATGAAACGTCCCGGACCCGCCGGAATGTCATAACGATATCGTCATCCAGGCCGGGAACCAGAGAATTAACCGCCACAGCCTCAAACTCAGCCGATTTTTGCAGATCCTTCCAGTTGAAAGCTCCTTCAGGAACCGTAGCTGAAACACCGGTCAGGGCAAGGGACGACACTGCCGACAGCAGCATGGTTGTTATAGAAGTTAAACGCATATCTTTTGATCAATAGCCGGAATAGTTCGGAAAAAGCCATCTTCTATAGTAGGAAGTTACAACCGCCACCGGCAGCGGCGGCGCCTTGAAGCCGTCGGAATGGCCATCAAGAAAATTCATATTTGCCCGCCCCGTCATCCCATGACGCTCGGTATCGATATAACCGCCAAAGATCTTGGGATAAAAATTGGAATGCTGAAAAAACGAACCGCCGCTGGCATCGCCAAGATAAACTTTCTTCGACGGGTCCATCACTTTGACAATCTTGAAAGGAGAATCCGATGTCGAAGCCTCCGACAGATGCCGGTTGCAGTGCCATGAAGGATAATTCCCGTTGAATTGTCCTTTAGGGTTGGCCGGACAGGTAAATATATTCCCCGGTTTTTTCATTGGTTTGTGATCTGCCTGATAAGTACCACTTAGTCCCAGATAGGGAACCGCTTTTTCCGTCCAGACGTAAGCTGCGTTAGTCGTCTGATAAGTCGAAATGATGTAACCGTTGTAATCCGCCTGATACTGGGTTTGCGCCAGACCGTGCTGTTTCAAGGAATTTATACAACCGATCGACCGGGCTTTTTCCCGCGCTTTATTCAAGGACGGCAGCAGCATTGCCGCAAGAATAGCGATGATCGCGATCACTACCAGGAGTTCAATCAAGGTAAAAAAACCGCATTGTTCATTGATCTTTCGTTGTCGTGACGTTTTCATGATGCTTTCCCTGTATTTATTTCGGTTAATTGGCTGATTTTCTATTTTAATTTTATATAATCACCGTTTCATCATCAACGAAACATGTTGCATAAACTATTATACATAATTGTCATTACTTTGTCAACCCCCTGTTTTGTGTTTTTTCAACAAAAGGGCCGAAAATCTGTGTTTTGACTTGAAAAACCAGCATAAAAAAGTATTTAAAAAAGCATTTTCTACGGCAATAATTGTCAGAATCATGTATTTACCAGCAACATGAAACCTGAATTCCAGTTACTTTTAAGAGTTTTTTCCATATTGACTATTGACATATTTGTAAACGGCATGTATTATTGAAACATGTTTCGTTATAAGCTGACGAAAAATCTATTGAGATGACCACCTGTAAAAAAACAGGTTGTTTACGCTTGAAAACCAGGCTTTATAAAATCAGGAGAGAAAATGAAAGCTGAATTAATTGTAACTCTACTCTTCCCGTTATTTACTGTATTAACAGCCGGAAATCCTGACCTGAAACAGTTTTATGCGGTAAAGACAATTAAAGAACTGCCGCCCAATGTCAAAATCCTTTCAGAAAAAGAGGAAGACGGCCTGCGTATTACCGCTTTGAAATTCGACGGCGGCACAATCAACGGCAAGCCGACCCGGATTTACGCTTACTATACCCGCCCGGTTAAACCAGGCGTCTATCCGGCGGTATTAAACATCCACGGAGCCGGACTGCAGGTGCTGAATCCGGACAAAAATTACCCGAAACACGGGTTTGTCTGTCTCTCTATCGACTGGGCCGGACCGGCCAAACAGCGTAAAGTGCCGCGCAAGCCGCCATACTCCGAATTTGAAGCCAACGGCAACATGGCGGATAAACGTACCGGACAATGGAAGATCAGCGGCGTCGAACAAGACGGGATACGCTTCGGAGGCATTTTTGCGCGGCGCGCTCTGGAATTCCTGCGCAGTAAGCCGGAAGTCGACAAGAAAAACATTTTCACCGTCGGTTCTTCGGCCGGGGCTCATCTGTCGTTGATCCTGATCGGCCTGGAACCTGACATCAAAGCCGCTGTAGTCAAATACGGCAACGCGTATATCCGCGACATCAGAGGTTTTTACGGCGGCTACTTCGGTCCCCTGACATTGTGTCCCAAAAAACAGCAGGACGAGTGGCTGGCTTATTTCGATCCCAAACACGTTATTAAAGATTACAAAACCAGAGTGCTGATTATCTCCGGCACCAACGATATTTTCTTCTGGATGCCGCTGGTCTTCAAAACCTATCGCGAAATCCCCTCTGAAAAACGCCTGCTGATGCGCCCGAACGACAATCACCAACTGGTTGGATCGGAGCAAATCTCCGTTAAGTTCTTCAAAGAAGCGATGGATGGCAACCTGAGCGGCTGGCCGGAACTGTCGGTTCCAAAGCTGAAAGAGCAAAAAGATAAAATCACAATATCAACCACCGTTAAATCAAATAAAAAACTCAAAAAGGTCGAACTGTTATATAAACTTATGCCGTTGCCGTTTGAATACAGGGCAACAAAGCAATATCGCTGGCTCAGCAAGCCGATGCACTTATCCGGTAGCATGTGGAACGTTGATCTGCCGGTTTTTGACAAGGCAAAAATGCAAATGGTAGCTTACGTAAACGCCGAAGACGTCGATGGCGGCATCGCGTCATCCGATACGGTCGAGTTTCCTGTCTGGCCGCGTTGGCGGGGACTGCCGGGAGAGGACCGGAAACCTCCGGTGTCAAAAGAGGCGGCAGCAACCGGCAACTTGCTCGGCGTTTATGGTCAATTTGAAAAGAAAGCCGGGTTCCATTTTACCGGGAAGGCCTATGTTGACACCAGCGGAAAATTTCAGCGTTCCGGCAAAGGCGCGGCTCACGTGTTTGATGGTGATAAAAATTATATTGCCAAAGGAATTCCCGGGACCGCCGGCAAAAAATTCCTGCTGAAAGGCTGGTTCAAGAGTGCCGATCCGGCCGGCGGCAGCGCCCGGCTGCAAATCAACTGGAACGGCAGTAAACCGTTTAAATATAACTTGAGCACCCCGAAAATCAGCGGCGATTATCAGGAACTTAAACTTGAGGGTACTATCCCTCCGGGCAGCCGGAGCGGACTCCTGATCATTACGTCTCCGGGAAAAGGTATGTATATCGACGATCTTGAATATTACGTTACCGATTAAGAATTTGTAAAATTGTAAATTCCCGGGTCGCCGGAATCCCTGTTTTATGTGTTCGAGTAACTATTGCCAATTTGAGACTATGTTCTTTACTGTTATTTGCAATTTACAAATTTACATATTTACAAATTAGATATAAAGGAGCTGTTGAATGCGCATTTTGTCTCTGTGTACTGTTTTGTTGTTGTTTGTCTGGAATACTTCTTTCGCGGGAAAGCTGGACGTTGCCGCCGGTTTCGGGGATCGAATGGTTTTGCAGAAAGGCTCCGATACCTCAATCAGCGGCACCGCTTCACCGGGAACAGCCGTTACGGTTGATTTCAACGGGAAATCAGAAACCGTCAAGACTGATGCCGCCGGAAAATGGCAGGCTACTTTAACGTGTGACCAGTACGGCGGCCCGCACCAACTGATAATCAAAGGTGAAGGCAAACAAATTACTTTCAAAGATATTTTAATCGGGGAAGTATGGTTATGCGCCGGACAATCCAATATAGCGATGCCGGCCGGTTCGTCCCTGGGCTGGAAAGACATGGCGGAAAAAATCAAAAACAACAACATCCGTTTCTTTAAGGTATTTGAGAAAAACGGTTATCAGTGGATGCCCCAAACCAAAATCAAAGGCGGCTGGTATCCAATAACCACCCCCAGAGGCTACAAAAATAATTCCGCCGTCGGCATGGCTTTCGCACTTGATTTATACGAAAAACTGAAAGTCCCGGTCGGAATTATCCAGAACGCCCGCGGCGGCGTACCAATCAGCACTTACATGGGCATGAAAACGCTTAAAGCAAAGCCCGAATATGCCGGAGTTTTTGAAAATATCGAACAGAAAAAAGCGAAAGCCGCTGAATATGAAAAAGCCATGAAACAATGGCAGGACGATAAAAAAGCTGCTCAGGCAGCCGGGAAAAAAGCGCCGAAACGGCCGCGAATGCATCACTGGTGCCGGAAAAGCGCCTGGCCGACCATGATCTTTAATAACATGACTTATCCGCTGAAGGATTTTAATCTTCGCGGCGTGATCTGGTATCAGGGTGAAAATGACGCCGGAAGGCCGGAACTGTACAAGAGTCAATTGTCCGATATGATGGCCGAGTGGCGGCAGCTGTGGCGCAAACCGGATATGTATTTTATGATCGTCCAGCTCGCTCTGAGGAACGGGCAGGAACTCAAATCACCGGAAGATTCCGGCTGGAGCCGGTTGATGGAAACACAGCAGATTGTCGCGGAAAACGATAAGAACGCGGAAATCGTCGCTACCTGCGACCTGCCGGTCAAAGGCGATGACATTCACTATAAAAATAAATTCCCGGTCGGCAACCGTTTGATGCTGGTCGCACTTGACAAAGTATATGGCAGGAAGAATATTTACTCCGGGCCGCGTTATAAGGACTGCAAGGTAAACGGCGATAAAATAACCGTGGAATTCACTCATGCCGACAATGGTTTAAAAATCAAGGACGGCGACAATGCGCCGGGCGGATTCACTATTGCCGGGGCCGATAAAAAGTTCGTACCGGCACACGCGGAAATACAGGGTAATAAAGTAATTATCCGGAGTGATAAAGTCAAAGTTCCGGTTGCGATACGATATGCGTGGTCGGAAAAACGCTGCGGCGCGAATTTATATAACCGCAAAGGGCTGCCGATGTTTCCTTTCCGTACGGATAAGTGGCAATCAACAAAATGAACTTTTTTAAAAAATCAAGCAATCAGAATGAATCCTCTGGGAGCGCGGACGTCTCGTCCGCAAATGAACGCGCGAGCATGCATCCTGGGAGCGCGGACGTCTCGTCCGCAAATGAACGCGCGAGCGTGCATCCTAGGAGCGCGGACGTCTCGTCCGCATCAGGAGTTTGGTTAATCATGTCTCTTTACCGGCGCTGGCGCCGTTTAATGGCGTTGATTTATCTGACTCCAACCCCATTTTGCAGACGGGGACGCCTGCATGCGGACGAGACGTCCGCGTTCCCAGGGGTAATACATGCGGACGAGACGTCCGCGTTCCAAGGGGAAGTGCGTGCGTCCCAGGGAATGGCAGATTAAAATATTAACCATCAAAAAAATAAAAACAAGAGCCTGAAATGAAAAAAAATCGTCTTATTCTTGCCGGGTTGTTGGCGCTGACGGTAACGACCGCCGGGGCCACACCGTTTATGATCACCAAAAAGGTCATGGACTTTGACCGGGCTGATCTGGAAAGACCGGTTGACCGTAAAAGTGGCAAGCCAATTACCAAAAATCACGGCTACGTTGAGTTCGACGTCACAGTTCCCGCGACCGGCTGGTATTCGTTTGAACTTGGCAAAGTCAATGCGACCCTACGTTATGAGTTTTTTGTTGATGGCGAAGAAATCACCTCATGGTCAATTCGCGGTGAAAATTTCAGAAATAAAAATTTCTCACCGCTGGCGAATATTTTTCTGACCGCCGGTAAGCATACACTGCGTTTACAGCGAATGGGATTCCCGAATAACTTTCCGCTCGAATGGCGGCTCAAGGCCGACAACTCACCGGAATTTTCCGTCCGGGGCCGGATCATCTCAAAAGATGTAGTGCGTGTCGGCGAAAGACTGATTCTGGAAATTTCAGGCGGCGGCTCAAAAGCCGTCTCGTATAATGTTAAGATAAGGCAGGCCCGTGAAAAAAATTGGCGCAACGTCGGCGTTGTCCAGTTTCCCGCGACTTCCAGGCCTCTGATTAAACAAATATCTTTTCCCTGCAAACAACAGGGCGCGTTCTCGATCCGGCTGTTCCATGGGAATAAGATGCTGCCGGCTTCGGCGCTCCAGGCTGAATCTTTTGCGGTAGTCAGCACTAAACTGAATCCGGACGAACCCAAAGAACTTAAGACTAAACTTATCCATTCAATCGACTGTGTTAAATTACAGATTGACGGTAAACCGTTGCAAAAAGGTACGACGTTCTGGGAGGCTGGCGGCCCGAGCCGGATCACGACTTCTCCGGCTGGAACCTACCGGGAAAGCGCCCCGTCACAACTGCTGCCTAAAGCAAAGGATGTCAAGCTGCGCAAATGGGGATTTGTAACCGGAACCGCTTACGCGTTCACGGTCCCGCAATTGCAGAAACCATACCTGGCTGAGGTGGTCTTCCCGGATGACGACCGACGGACCGTTGTCGCCGGGATCATCGGAGACTCCGCCAGGCGAACCTCACCGCACGGCTATCATCACGGCAATTCCCATGCCGGTTACGAAACCGGCGACTGGTATTCGCTGAGCAATAAAATGAAAACCCTGAGAATCTTTTTCTATCCGGCCAACCGCGATCTGCGCTTACAGCTGGTCAGCTTCGGAAAAGGGTTACGGGCGGCGGCGGCAAAAATAAATATTTATGAAGTGATAGACGGTTTTCCGGCCGGACCGCCGTCGCGAGCCGACGGCCGCCAGCTAATCAACTGGTTTGAGGAAATGTACCGCTGGCGCAAATATTTCAGAACCACCCTGATGTGGGACAATGGCTACGAAAAAGATTTCGTGGGACTCAGCCGCTGGCTGGAATTCGCCCGGTATCTCGGCTACACCGGCGTCAGCCCGACCGAACTGATCTACGGCGGTATATCCTACCGGTCCAATTGTTACAATTTCTTTTATGACAACCTCTACAACGCGCCTCGCATCAATGTGCTGTTATGCGAAAAATACAAGATGAAATATATTCCGCAGTTTCATGTGCGGCATCCGCATATCTGGTTTGAAAAAAGGAAAATGGGTTATCCCGCCAATGCGATCTATGACCGTCTCGGTAATCCGGGCGGCGGAATGGCTTACAGGCCGCGTTACAATCCGCTGCATCCGGCGACTCAGAAATATTATTTGAGCTTGATCAAAGAACTCTGCGATCTGGTCGGCGACTCTCCGGCGTTCGGCGGTTTCAGTTTCAGGGTTTCGGTCTGGTACAACAATTCCTGGCACGCGTTTCCAAGTTTGAACTGGGGCTATGGCGACTGGATCATCTCGGAATTTGAAAAAGATACCGGCATTAAAGTTCCGGGGGCCGGCAAACAGCGTTTTATCACCCGCTTCAGATTCCTGGCGGGGAATCCGAAAAACCGGGAAAAGTGGTTGGCCTGGCGGGCCGGACGCATGCTTGAATTCTACAAAAAGATTCGGGATCTGGTCCGGAGTTACCAGCCAAACGCCACGGTATATCTTGACGGCGAGATGTTCAGCAAGACCAATACCCTTGACCGCCGCCGTTCTTTCGCTAAAAACGATAAGGATGGCATGCTTGAAGTCGGTATCGATATAGACCGGCTTAAAGCGATTCCCGGCATTACCTATGTTTCACGTTATCGCTTCAACCGGGCCAAGAGTTATTCCAGAACCACCGATCAAAGCTATCTGCTGCCGCTGTTTGAACCGGAACATATCAAACTTGGTTCATCTGCCGATGGCCGGGTTTTCAAAATTTCCAACGGCTATTTTGAACCCCACAGCGCCGTGCCGGTGACGAAACTTGGTTTGACGAAATCGAAAAAATACAGCTTTTTCGCCTCCGCCCAAGCCTCCGGACACAATATGCTTGAAAAACTCGCCGTGCCGCTGGCCGAACAGGATACCAGCATGTTCATCGAAGGCGGCGCTCAGTATATGTTCCTGCAGGATGACATCTGCCGGGACTGGCTGACCGCCTACAAACAATTGCCGGCTTTGCCGTTTAAGCGTATTATCAGCGATCCGGTGGCGTTATGGCAGCGAACTTGCCCCGACGGCTTCTATTTTTATCTGGTCAACCGCGAAAATTATCCGATTGACTGCGTAATCAGCCTGAAGAACTGCAAAGAACTGACATGTCTGGCTTCGCAGCATAAAGAAAGGCCGGTCAACGGCAAACTCAAGCTGACATTACAGCCTTTTGGACTGCAATCTTTCCGGGCGCCGGTCGGCGCGGCAGTTGCCGGAACCGTAATTACTATTCCTCCGGAAAAACTGCAACGGCTGAAAACCCAGATCGCGTTTTGCGAAAAGCTTGCAGCAAGACTAAAAACCGGCGACCTGAAAACTCAGGTGACTGAACCGGAGAAACAAGAGTTCTTAACCCGTTTGAGCAACAGCAAAAAAGCTTTTGCGTTGAAGCATTACTGGCGGGCCAGAATCGAACTTATGTATCCCGGCATGGTCACGGTCTTTGAAAAAACCGGCAAATTCCCGGACGGACAATTTCATCGTAAAGATAACAAATAATAAAACTATATGAGGAAATGTTAACATGAATATTTATCGTCGTATTATTCCGGTTCTGCTGTTGCTGTCAACCTTGAGCGCGGCGGCGGCGCCGTTTAAATTGTCCCGACCCGTTAAGAGTTTCGACCGGTCAGATACCTCAAATCCGGTTGACAAAAAAAGCCGGAAGCCAATCACCCGGAATGTCGGCTGGCTGGAATACGATGTGACAGTACCGGAATCCGGCTGGTACACTTATTCAATTGACCTGCGCAATTCCTGGCTCCGGTATGAATTCTTTGTTGACGGCACCCAGGTGACTTCATGGGCCATTCGCAATGAAACAAGAAAAGGTAAAAAAGTTATCCCGCTGGTTAATATTTTCCTGTCCAAAGGCAAGCATGTTCTGCGGCTGCAGCGCATGGGCTTTCCCGGCGCGTTCCCGACCAAGTGGACCTTGACCGCAAGTTCCACACCTGAAACCTCCATTCAGGGCCGCCTGATCTCGCATGACGTGGTTCGGGCCGGGAACAACCTGATCCTGCAGCTTTCCGGCGGCGGCTCGAAGGAAACCCGCTACACGGTCATGACCCGCAAAGCCGGTCAAAACGACTGGGTCAAGGTGGCGTCTGTCGATTTCCCCGCCACCAGTTTCCCGATCGTCAAACAAGTCTCAATCCCCTGTCATGAAGAGGGAACCTTCAGTATCAGATTATTTCACGACGATAAGAAGCTGCCGCCGTCAGTCATGCAAATGGATTCTTTCGCGGTGGTCGACACCCGGGAAAGCATGGCCGAAGACCAGGCGCTGAAAACCCGGTTGATCCATACGATTGACTGCGTAAACCAGAAACTCGACGGCACGCCTTTGGTCAAGGGAGTAAATTTCTGGGAAGCCAAAGGCCCCAGCCGGGTCAGAAAAACCGCAGCGGGAACCTACCGGGAAAGCGCGCCTTCCAAAGTATTGCAGAACGCACCGGACATCAAACATAAAAAGTGGGGAATCATTTCAGGTATCGGCTACGGTTTTACCCTGAATGAACTCCAGAAACCATATTTACTGGAAGTGACTTTTCCCGATGACGACCGCCGGACCGTAACGGTCGGGCTGGTTGCCGATTCCGCCAGGAGCACCTCCGCCCACGGTTATCACCATTCCAATTCCCACGGCGGCTATGAAACGGGCGACTGGTATCCGCTTACCATGAAAATGAAAACCTTGCGGATGTTCTTTTATCCATGTGAACGCGATTTGCGGGTTCAGCTTATGAGCTTCGGCAGCGGCCTCCGGGCGGCAGTTTCAAAAATTAAGATTTACCAAGTGATTGACGGCTTCCCCGCCGGACCACCATCACGTCCCGACGGACGCCAGTTGATCAACTGGTTTGAGGAAATGTACCGCTGGCGCAAATATTTCCGGACATCCCTGCTGAATGACAACGGCTACGAAAAAGAATATGTCGGACTGAGCCGCTGGCTCCGGTTTGCCAGATATCACGGTTATACCGCGGTCAATCCAACCGAACTGATCTACGGCGGCTTGAGTTACCGGTCCAAACTATATAATTTCTTTTACGACAACCATTACAACGCACCCCGTATCAACGCCCTGATGTGCGAAAAATACGGTCTCAAATACATTCCGCAGTTCCATGTCCGGCATCCGCATTCCTGGTTTGAAACCAGGGTAATGACGAAGATGACCAACCATCCGGACAACGCCATTTATCACCGGACCGGCCAGAAGGGCGCGGGAGGTTCATACCATCCACGCTACAACCCGCTGCATCCGACCACTCAGAAATACTATTTGAGCCTGATTAAAGAACTCTGCGATCAAGTCGGCGATTCTCCCTCGTTTGCCGGGTTCAGCTTCCGGCTGTCGACCTGGTACAACAACTCCTGGCACGCGTTCCCGAGTCTCAACTGGGGCTATGGGGACTGGATGATCGGCGAGTTTGAAAAAGATACCGGCATTAAGGTTCCGGGAACCGGCGATTCACGTTTCCAAACCCGTTTCGATTTCCTGGCCAAGAATGCGGCCAACCGGGAAAAATGGCTGGCCTGGCGCGCGAAAAGGATGACTGAACTTTTCGTCAAAATTCGCGACCTGATCCGGCAATATCAACCCGCAGCGAATGTTTACCTTGACGGCGGAGTTGATAAAAAATCCTACACCCTGGACCGGAACCTGTCGTTCGCGTCAAATGAAAAAGAAGGACTCCGGGAAGTCGGGATCGACCTTGATCTGCTGCGCGGAACCGCCGGGGTTATTTACGTACCGGGACACGGTTTCAGTCGGGCCAAGAGTTATTCCCGCTACACCGACCAGACCTATTTAAGGTCGCTGTTCAACCGTGACCATATCGCTCTCGGCAATAATTCGGCCCGGGCGTTTAAGACCTCCAATCTTTATTTTGAGGCTCACGGCGCAGCTCCGGTCCGGGAATTGGGGCTGACCAAATCAAAGAAATATTCTCATTTTGCCTCGGCTCAGGCGGTCGGTCGCAATACGCTGGAAAAACTGGCGCTGCCGCTGGCCGAACAGGATACCAGCTTCTTTATCGAAGGCGGAGCCCAATACATGTTTCTGCAGGATGACTGGTGCCGCGAATGGCTGGCCGCCTACAAACAACTGCCGGCCCTGCCGTTCCAGCGCTCGGAAACGATGAGTGACCCGGTCGCATTGTGGAGCCGGACCTGCGCCGACGGCTTTTATTTCTATCTGGTCAACCGGGAAGCGTATCCGGTAACATGCGAAATAAACCTGAAAGACTGTAAGGCCCTGACTTATCTGGCTTCGCAACAGACGAAAAAACTGACAAACGGAAAGCTACTGCTCACGCTGCCGCCATTCGATCTGCAATCTTTCCGGGCCGACGTCGGCACCGTGATAACCGGAACCAAAGTAGAAATTCCGAAAGATAAACTTGAATTATTGAAATCCCAGATCAACTTCTGTGTTAAACTGGCGGAACGCATCAAATCCGGCGATTTGCAGCAGGCCATGCCTGAAACAGACAAACAAGCCTTCTTTACCCGCCTTGCAAACAGTAAAAAAGCGCTTGCCGCCAAACACTACTGGCGGGCAAGGATCGAACTGATGTACCCGGAAATGGTCAAGGTTTTCGAGAATACCGGCAAATTTCCGGACGGACAGTATCATCGTAACATGGGCAGCAAGCTCGACCTCTCTAAAACCGGCCCCGACCAGCTCCCGGCCGGGGAAGTATATGACCCGGAAGCCTTGTTGAAAGCGGCATCAGGCAAGGCCAAACTGGTGACGTCCGACTCATTCAATCCGCTCTGGAGCGGGGATAAGGTTGCGCAAATTACCGGCAGCGAAGCCGGATTCAAGCTGAAGCTCGCTTGCGACGGCCTTTTCAAGATCAATATCGGACTGGTCGCCCCCGAAGGCAAAACCGGCAAAGTGGTTTGTCTGGTAAACGGCCGGAAAGCGGGGGAGGAAACGGTAACGAGCATACCGGGAAGCCTGTTTATCCCGGCTCAACCGTTCAAACGGGGCGAAATCAATATTGTCCTGAAAGGAATTGACGGCCTGGGTGTATACGGAATTATTCTCGAACCGGTCTATATTCCGTTGACCAACCTGAAATGGAGTACGATCGGACCGTTCAGAACCTATTTTAAAAACGTCAATACGACCGTTGACAATGTCAAGAAGGCAATGGATGAAAAAGCCGCGGTCCTGCCATTCAATATCAATGGCAAATACAGTGGTGAGAACGGCTCCGTACAATGGCAAAATCCGGACAAACCGTTTTTCGTAGACAGCGAAGACGTTGATTTCGGCATCCGTAACGGCAGTCTGAAAGGTTCGGTTTGTTATGCCGCCGCCGACATTTACAGTCCGGAACCCTGCCGGGTCAAACTGATGCTTGCCACCGACTGGTGGGCGAACGCCTTTATCAACGGCAAAAAGATCATCAGTCAGCGCGGACGGTCAGGCGTTGCCAAAGACGGCGCGGAATTCAATTCCCACGATTACACCGCGGCGGTTATCGACCTGAAAAAAGGTCACAATATTCTGATCGTCAAAAATCACGGCGGTTCCGCCGCCAACTGGATGAAAGTGATCCTGACCGGAACCGGCAATTTGAAAATATCCGCACCGGGTAATAACGGCAAAGCAAAGTAACCGACCCGGTCGGTTTGTCAGTCGGCAAAACGGATGGTGACCGGTTCTCCCGCCGGTCTTTCCGGACAGATCATAAATACGGCTTGGAGCCGGTCCAGAATATCCGGCGGCAAAGGACCTTTATTCGCCGCATCGACATTGCTTTCAAGTTCCGCGATATTTCTGATTCCGGTCAATACCGTACTTACTTCCGGGTTGGACAAAAGGAAACGGATTGCCAGTTCCGGTAAAGCAATCTTTAAATCATGGACCAATTCATAGAGCGCGATTAACTGTTTTCGGCGTTCAGGATGAAGTTGTACAACCGGATTTTCGATTACGTCTTTCCGGTAAATTCGCGCCAGCATTCCCTGATGGAGCGGCGAACCGCATACCAGTCCCATATTATGTTTCCGTGCGGTTGGAATGATTCCTTTTTCGGCATCACGCCACAATAAATCATAATTGAACGCGCTCAGGATAACATCGAATTTTCCGGTATCCATGATTAAAGGCATCTCGTCCGGGGTCGTACCGCCAAGTCCGATAAAGTCGGTAATTCCCTTATCCCGGGCGCTGGCCAGGACATCCATAACCGGACCGGTGTAGCGAGTTGTATCGTCCCACCAATCCATATAATTGGGATCGGGCCAGCGATCCGGTTCATGAATCATCAGGATATCGACCGAATCACGCCGCAGATTTTTCATACTCTGCGATAAAGCGTTTTGCAGGAACTCAAAACTTTTCGGCTTGAACGGCTCCGGATTATAGCCGATTTTAGTGCTTATGATAAAATCTTCATCCATCCGGGACAACGCTTCTCCAAGCACGACTTCACTGTCCCGGTATCTCGGTGCGGTATCAATGTAGTTTATGCCCAGCTTATGCGCGTGCCTGATCACCTCGATCGCCACTTTGCGTTCAGCTCCGAATGAACTGATGAACAAGCCTCCGAGGGATAATTCCGACACCTGCAGCCCTGTCCGACCCAATAAACGTTTTTTCAGCATTTTTGCTCCTGTCACTTTTCTGCCAGAAACAACCAGCCGAAGTCGGCCGGATTATCATTCTGCTGGAGGATACGATGGATCATCGGATGATAGCCGCACCAGGTCTGCGCACAATAGCCGCCGGACTCACGATCCGGAATGATTCTTTTGACATTCAGCCTGAGCGGTCTGGACGGCGGATTGCTGAATCCGAAGACTTCCCACGGAAGACAAAATAATATGCTCCATTGGTTCTCCGATATTTCCACTTCCACCGCCCACTGGTAATCTTTCGATTTCTCCTGTTTTACATAGAGCGTTTCCCCGCTCGTATTCGCGACAAATTTCTGAGGGGTCCACAGTCGCTGCTTTTCAATTACCAGTTCAATACAGTCGGCAAGCTGGTAATCAGGCAGCTCCCATTGCCGGTGGAGCAAATCGATATCAGGTTCGACGCACTGCACTTTGATAAACAACGCTTTGGCCGTATAACAGCTTCTCCATTCAGCGGACCGGTTTGCCGTCAATCCGGTATCCGCGGTTCTGTCAAAGTACGGCTTATTACATGTTTTCGGCGTAATTCCAGACCATATCTCATCATTAATTGCAGGAGAGTGCGACAAACGCTTACTGTAAGAGAAGTTCTCTCCGGGACTTTTACCGGTGTACTCAGGGAACAGTTCTTCCCCGACAGATATTTTAGCCTCAACAACCGGAAACTCCTCGGCCATGATTTGTTCCAGTTGCCGCAGTCGCCATTTAATTTTCGCCGGATAATAAACATGGCATTCCGAGTCGGCCTGAAAACCAAGCCGGCTGTCGTTTTCGGACAATTCCAGAAGCCTTTTCGTATTGTGGATTTCCTCGTTGACGATTTCCCGGAGTTTGTTGAACAATTTCTGTTTTTTGGCAAACGACGGGCACCAGGCCATTTCTTCACGCAGATAATAAAAGGTCAGAATATTGTATGCCGAACGGATCTGAATGCCGATGGCATTCGCGACGCCAATATCTTTCTGCCGGTCCGCATCGTTCAGGAAATCGCCGGAAATATCATCAATCAATTTCAGACCCTGATTCCAAAACACGGTCATTTTCCCGCACAACGTTATCGCCTCCTCCAGGGTGAATTCATCCATCAGGCATTCACCTATGCGGTCGCCGCATGGCGGACGGTTCGCCCGGAAAGGCGGATACAATTCTTTATCCTGAGGAAACAGGAAGAGCGGCCAGACAATCCCGGCATTCATCGGCGAATAATAAGAGAAAACCCTGGCATAGGGATAATTCTCATAGGCCTTATGGAATAATTTCCAGGCCGAGGCCATAACTTTCGCATGTTTGCCCCAATCTATCGCCGCCAGTTTTAAAAGAAATTCATCCTCATTGGCCGGAAAAGGTTCACAGGAAAGAATGCCCGCGGCCTGGGTCATCACGGACGGACAGCTGCCGACAAGCCAATTCTGCATCACCGTACCGACCTTCAATTCGTGCATCGCCCGGTATTTCTTGTACAAGATACCGGGAACCGGAACAAAGGGTACGGTAGCCAGTTCGTAAGAACATGAGGTCTGGATTTTCGCTCCGAACCTGATATTGTTTTTGATCGCGGCATTGGCGCAGTCCTTGAACAATTGACTGGGGCCGGGATAGGCCAGCCAGTAATCATCCAGAATCCGCTCCCGGTTTAGCTGTCTCACCCGCCCCCGCGATTCAAAATTATGAATCAGGATCACGTCTTCAGGAATATCCTTGACCGCGTCAACCGTATTTTGCTCACCCCAGGCCAGATATTGACTGTAGGGCCAGGCGATAAGCTCCGCTTCCGGGTTTGCCCGCTGCATGGCTTTTCTCATGATCGCCAGAACTTCGCTGACCACTTTCGAAGGTTTACGCTTACCGCAGCGCGGACAAAAATTCTTGTAACCTTCAACTATATAACCGCTGCAGCAATTTGTCGGGCGCTCACCGACACACAGGTTTATCAGTCCGCCCAGACCCGGTACTTGAGAAAACAGATAATAGGTTGATTCGTCAAGGTAGGCCTGCCCGGCCTCGGTACTGGTACAGAAGTAATAAGCGCTGCCGGCATGATTGCCTTTCAATTCAGGATGAGCGTGAAGTATTTCGATGGGAACTCGCTCTCCGAAACCGATTGGCTCCATGCAGAAAATATAGACTTTGATGCCGTAACGACCGCATTTTTCGACAATCTCCCGCAACCTTTTCAACCTGATATCCGAATCCTCACCATACTCGGGAATTATTTCACTTTTACAAAGCTCATTAAAGTAACCGACCAACCAGATGCCGTTGATGCCGTCACGCGCCAGACGACTCAAGTAAGCTTCGGGAAAATAATCAAACCCGTCAACCAGTTCGTCGCGGTATTCCGGATCATTCGCCAGAATAGCTTTATAGCCAGGCTTGGTCATCAATTCAACTTTGGATAACGGGGGCCGCTTTTTAGGCCCGAAATAGCAGCGGGATATCCGTATTTTCACAAAAGGTTCCCGACGGAAAGTCTTTACCGGCAAAAATGTCCCTTCGGAGCTGACCAGTTCATTCATTAAAAAATAAATTGCCCGGCGGGCCGCTTCAATATCGGCTACTTTAACGACACTGTCCGTCCGCCGCACATCAAGAATAAATGTTTCCCGCGGCAAATCAGGAGCCAGAATAAAATTTACCTGATGTCCGGTATCGGCAGGCAGTTGTATATCGGTAAGAAACCGGGAAAAGTCATTATATGCCGTATCCAGCAAACCGCCGGTATCTTCGGCGAATTTCGACAATTGAATGCCCCCGGAAAGGTCAACCTGATCAACCGGGCATTTCATTTCCCTGCCTTGCCTGATAGTCCGGGGGTATTTTTTGAATTGATCAATAAATGCCCAGTCAGACATACGCGGAGGATCTGGTACTATTGTTAAATTGTTCATTTTAAAAATTAATTTTCCATGTTGTATTCGGTTGTAACCTCAACACTCATATCCGCCCCGGTCTTTAATGATTCGGGACAGCCTCCCGCCGCTTCAATTTCCATGAATCCGTTAGTATCGCTGTAAACACTGTATCTCACAGCTTTATCCGACGGTTTTACTTCGGGCGGAGCATCAACAATGTCAATGTAGCTTTGACCCGCCGGTAACGACTGCGCACTCCTCGTCACTGTCAATTTTTTATCCGGGATGGCCAGCTTGATCCACGGAACTGTCGGGCTGAGTCCAATCTGGTAACGCAAAGTCGTATCAGTGACCGCGTGATACAAACCGTTCTCAATATAACGATGGCTGTCACTGGGGTCATACATGTCCCATACTTCGGCGGGCGCAACCTCCGGAAAGACTACTTCACAACCCGGTCCGCAGTCAAACTGACAGAGCGTCCAGGGTGCAATCAGGCATTCCTGCCGCGTCAAAGTCTCAGCACCAATATATTTAATTGTTTCCACAACATTCACCGTGATTTTACCGGGAGCAGGGATAACTGACACCGCCCGCCTGAAGACAGTCGCAACGCCGCGTCCCGAAGCATTGATCAAATCAACTTCGGCCTCGATCACCACCCTTTTCTCCCCTTCTTCCACGACTTTGTATTTTGCTCCGGTCAATCCCGGCGGAACCCGCCAGCTTCCGGTCGCATATTCATAGCCCATGCAGGTACCTTCAGGTGCCGGCCAAAGTCCGTCTCCACCTGGATTGAGATATCCATGGCGATCTGTAATGCCCGTGATCGCATCGGTATTGACCCGGTTGACCACTTCTCCGTTAAGAATCGTGTAAAGCCGGCCTTCAAGGTCCAGGCCGACAATAACTCCGGCCTCGACCGTCCCTGTCAAATGGCAGCGTTTACAGCCTTTATTGAAAAGGGATATCAGTTCATTTCCAGTCATCTGCAATTTCCCCGGCGGTTTTGAAGACTCCGCCTTTTTGCTTGAGTTCGATTAATAATTTATTGAATTCCCGGCACGCGACCTCGCCGCAATTTTTAGTGATGAACGGCAGCGGGGTCACGCTGGCCTCGCCGTAGTCGATCGAGCTCTGCGGCATGGCATGAAATTCCCACGGATGAAAATAAAACGCCAACACCGGACGCACTCCGCGCGCATTCACGTATTCGATAAAACTGTCCACCTTGCGCATCAGCGCGGCCGCCGATTCGGTCCGGAACAGCGGCCATTGATCACGGTCACGCTGATATGGGTCATTACTCTCCATGCTGAGATCACAGAAATTAGGAATCTCAACCAGTTTCATTTCGCCCTCTTCGACCCAGTTGTCTTTAGAAGGATGATACGGATAGTAAAGCTTGCGGTAAAAATACAGCGGCAGCGTGGCGTCGGCCTTGTAACCGAGTTTTTCCAGCACATTGGTCACATGGGTACTGCCCCAGAGCCTTGGGCAGCGAAAACTTACCGGCCTGACTCCGGAAACTTCCTCAACCAGCCGGGTCGCTTCCCGAATCCGGCCTTCAACCTCACACGGCAATACCGGCCAGTTGTTCGGCAGCGGAAAAAGCGGATCGCCGAGGGTCTCATGGACCAGACTGTGACAACCGGTTTCATGTCCGGCCAGCCGGACCGACTTGACCGTATCAGGGTTGTGTTCGGCCGCGTGTCCGGTCCAGAAATAAGTCGCCCTGGCGTCATGATCCGCCATAATCTCCAACAGCCGGGGCGTGCCGTGACGCACCCCTTCGTACTCGCTGGTAAAGGAACCGATATCGGTTTCCATATCGATTCCCAGTAAAATATCAAATGCCGTTTTCATTATATCGTGGTGTGGATTTTATCCATTTTCGGGCTGAACGGGATTGCGCCGTTTTCGGTGATCTCATAACCGGTTTCGATGCGGACGCCGTTGAATTCCGGATGTCCGAAGAAACTGATATCGACACAGACGGTCATACCGGGAACCAGCACGTCATCGCTGCCGGGACCGAAGAACGGGGATTCGGCTTCGTGCAGGCCGATAGTATGGACGAACGGGCAGACCAGATATTTGCTGAAACCGTGTTTTTCAAAATAAGCGCGGGCCGGAGCGTCGATTTCCCATCCGGTTTTGCCGACAACCAGCATCTCTTTGGTAAGGCAGAACGCCTCGCGTAGATATTTCATGCATTCCTGCTGTTTCGCGGTGTACTCGCCCGACACCGGAAGCGCGTCGCCCATAACCCCGGCATAACCGTTGACTTTCGGAGCCAGCCCGATCATGACCAGTTCGCCGTTTTCAACTTTTTTGGAACTGGCGGTCGGTACCACCGCGTTGGAGCGCGCGCCGCTGCCGACGATCGCGCTGAAACCGAAACCACTGGCGCCGCGGCTGCGGGCGGCATATTCGCCAGCGGCGGCGATCTGGATTTCCGAAGCACCGGCCATCGTGGCCGCTTTCATCGCGTCGTAACAATAATCGGCCAGACCGAAAGCCGACCGGATCTGTTCGATTTCCCAGGCTGATTTGACGAACCGCAGACTGACGTATTCCTCGGTGATGTCGACCATTTCAACTCCGGTGAAACCTTCCTCGATGCCCCGGTAACAATCCGCCGGCATCCGTCCGGCTCCGACCAGGCCGATGCGTTTGACCTGGCCGATCGTCGCGTTCAATTCGCTGAAGAGGCCGGGAAAATCAATGATCGTCGCGTTCGGATATTCTTCGTCCGGAACCATGAAAACCGGGAAATTGCGGGTTTCAGTGATCGTGCTGTCGAGTTTGGCGAACGGTTCGCTCTCTGGTCCGCCGAGCAACAGCGGCGTGCCTTTTGCCGGAACCAGCACCGTGCCGCTTTCAAACTGCGGACACCAGCCGGTCAGATACCAGCCGTTGCCGATGTTGAATTCGTCGTAATAGACCAGCGCCAAATCAAGATTTTTGGTTTCCAGCAACTGCCGGACTTTCGCGATTCGCTGATCGCACTCTGATTGAATTAAATATCCCATGTTTTTGGTTTCCTTATGGTTTTTTATTTTACTGGTGGTTTATTTTTATCGAAAGTTTTACCGTACATTTTGATCCTCAGCGCCCAGCGGTTTTTTATGCCGCCGATATAAGGATATTTTTCATCCATTCGGGCAAGCAGTTGTTGGACCAGCTCAAGATTGGAATTATTTTTACCCGGAAAAAAGCCGACGATCAATTGTCCGTGATTTTTTATTCCGGTGATGGCATTCTGATATTCAGCCTTCGGCAGCAGCGCTTTACGAGCGGCATCACCCACGACAAAGACAATTTTCGCGTCTTTGATCTTTTTATCGCCGGGAGCCAGAACCGGCAACCGCAACTGCTTGTTCCAGTAATCAGGTTTCATTTGCGCCAACCGGTGAACCGGCCGCCGGATGCGGGACAGGTAGTAGTCATAATAGATTTCCAGAAGTTTGACTGCGTCAGGGTTCCGGGCAAGGTCTGCTGTTGAAACCGCGATAACCGCGTTCACTTGCTTATCGGTTACCAGATCAATATCCGCAATAAATTTATCATTAGGAACAAAGGTGAAATCCGGTGCTTTCACAAAGACAATCTGTTTATCTGAGACACTTTTCCGCGTCCAGCCGGGAACGTCTATTTTGCCGCCGGTCCCTTGCAGGAATTTGAATTCCGCTAACTGCGAAAAGCCGTTTTTAACTGCCGGACAGGATGCCTCAACAACACAATCTTTCAGCGGGTTGACCGCTCCGACTTTCTTCAGAATCAGCGGATCACGGTTTTGCAACTTGAAATCAATGATCGTCTCATTGGCGCTTACCTTGTTGACAACCGGTTTGCCGCTGATGTCGGCATAGATCGCGCCGGCAGCGCCGAATTTACCGGTCAGGATACGCGCTTTGCCGGTACGGCCTTTTTTATCCGGCGCGGCCAGAACAATGTAGCTGTCCCGACCATCGCCAAAACGGGAAATCCAGATATCCTCACTCTGGGCATAAGGATCGACCGGATCTTTCGCTCCCTGAATTTTGACATAGCTCGCGGCGCGCCATCCGGCAGCCACCAGCTGTTTAAGAACCGGCTCAAGGTCATATATATTTTGAAATCCTTTTGAATAAAAAATTGCCGGAATCATCCCGAACCGGAGGCTTGAAAGAATGGTGTAATCGATAAATCCGGTAATACCTTCATGGGCCTCGGCTTTTGAAAGTTCATCCCATTTCAGCAAGGCATCAGCCCGGAATCCCTTCCAGAAATAATAAGGCTTCTGTCCGGCTATCAGACGACGCGGAGCCAGCAGATCAGCCCGGTCGAACGGGGTCATTTCGTGAATCGCCGCGTCGGCATAGAGCATAGGCAGCCAGGTATAAAATTCATTGATAACCGAAACCGCTTTGCGGCCATCGGGTTTAGCCGGCAGTTGGTGGGTGAAGGCCATATTGTAAGCAAGGGCGATACCTTCAGTCGCAAATACCTGCCCGTTATCATCAAAGGCTTTTCCGGTTTCTTTTTTCAGCAGCGGACCATAGTATTTCGTATCACCGATAGTACAATCCAGCGCAAAACCGGCAATCGGGAATTTTTTCCATAACATGGCCAACTGTTCCCGAATGGCGTCACCGAGCGTCGAGTGCAGGAACCACGCATATTCGGCTTTGCCCTCTTCGGCCCAACCGTAGGTCACATATCCGGTACGACCGTTTTTATCGCGCCAGACAGCATCGGAATAATATTTTTTCAGCAACTCGGAGTTGCAGTATTGTTGAAGATAATAGTAAAGCATCGCCGCGTTTTTATTGCCGCTGGAAATGCGTTCCATATTATACTCCTCCCAGTCTTTGATCGTACCGGGACGGTCACACTTGCCGAACAGGGAGCCCGCTTCAGTTTTGATCCCCTTTTTACTCTCCCAGAACTTTTGCAGCGGATAGTGGTTGCCGGCTTTCTGGTAAACGTTGTAGTACCACTCCCAATTGAAGCCAAAGCGCCTGGCCTCCTCCATTTGATAATCCCGCTGATTTTCCGAAGAGAAAAAATAGCCGCCGACCCCGAAAATACGGGGATCGCCGCCTTTAACGGGTTTGAACCATTCAGGATACGCATTGTAAACCTGTTCGACCATTTCCGTATAATCAGGCGCTTTTACCGCGCAGTTAATAAAAATAACTTTATCTTGCTGTCCCGGCTCCAGTACCATATAGGAATCAAAAAATAACGTTACGCCATCCCGGCCAACCGTGCAGAATCGTTCAAACCGGCTGGAAACCGTTGCCGGGGCATAGCCGATTCCGGTTAAATTTCCATCTTTCACATAAGTCACGGCAGGGAAAATATACCTTTTGGTCTCCGGCTTGAATGTTTTTGTGACATTGTCCTTGATTGCAAAACCGTCCCAGAACGCGCCTCCAGACTTCCCGGCGGGAACTGACAGCCTGAAACACAATTTCGCCGTTTTGGTTCCTTTGTTCTCAGCGACAACATTCCATTCCTGCAGCTTTCCCGCTTGACGCGAAGAAATCTTGACGTTGACTCCGGCTTGTTTCATCATCCCGTTACGGGACAGCTGATATTGTTTCGGCCACGGCGCCAGCTTATTGTTTTTGAATTGCAAAACCGTCAGGGTCGGGGTTGCGGCGAATATGCTGACAATCCCGGCTGTATATAACAATGTAATAACAAATTTCTTCATTTTGCGTTACTTCCTTCCGGTTTAATTTCCCACATTTCAATCTTCCGGAACCTGATTTTTGCATTTGTAAAATAAATCCCGAAAGAGAGGCGCAGGATTGCCGGAGCAGGTTGTTTATTATTCCCTTTATTCTGGAAATCGAAGGTAACATCGCGCCAGGCGTCACTATCGGTACCACTCATTAATTCCTTACGGACAAAACGCGGGACCAGAGGGTTACCGACAAATGAACTCAAATACTTCCGCCGGTCAAAAAGCACCGGTTTGCCGTTTTCATCCAGACCATAAACCCATATCAGCCCCCGGCCCATCGAATGACTCAAGCGTATCTTAATACGATACCAGGCATCCTTTTTGACCCTGACATTCTGTGTAATATATCCGGAATAATCAGGCCCGAGCGACTCCATACTCAGATAGTTTTTCCCGTCTTTCGGCTTGATCAATTTGATATTGAAAACCTCTTTGGCCATCAAAGTCAATTTCCAGTCGTCCGGGAAATCCGTACCTTTGGAAAAATCCGGGTTTTTTATCATATTTTTCGAGACGACAGTAAATTTTTCATTTGCCGTCGCTCCCAGCATACTGCAGAAAATCAACAGACTCCCGGCTAATGTTATAATTTTCATAAGAATCCTTTATTAATTGCTCAACTGCAAAACCAGATATGCCTGATTCCCGGACACTGAAACCTCAATTCCCTGTGCCGGCACCGGACCTTTGGTTTTCAATTCAATAGACGGCGATTTTTCAATGACGGCAATCTTTTTCCCGGTAAAAGCGGCCGGCAATTTGATAATATCTTTCGCGACCGCCTGATGGTAGTCGATATAAACCCGTATTTTATCGCCTTCCCGGTGCCAGTTGACACTGGTCGGCTTTTTGAAGGCTTGAGGATCAAAGTATTGCCGGAACCCACGGCTGTTAAGGCTGACTTCCGGTTTAAGTTTTCCCGCTTTCATGCCGATAACTTTCGGATAGGTTTTGTATGACCGGAAAATAAACAGCATCTCATTGACGTTTTTAACTCTTTCCGCGGAACGGCCCAAACCGTAATCATTGACGATCCCGAACATGTAACCGACCTTCCGAACGGTTTTACCATTTTCTTTTTGTCCAAGGAACTGGATAAAGCGGTTCGGCGGATTATCCGGGTCAATGTTATTGTCAGCTTTCTTGAAGCTCAAAGAAAACTTTATCGGAACGGTAAAATCCTGAATCGCGTTAAAATCGTAATTTATTCCCCCATTTTTAAAGGGTTTGGTCTTGGGGATGTAATACTCAAGCGTGGCGTAATTTTCCAATTTGTTCAACTGCATGGTCATTACGGGAGTAATAAAATAAGCCCTGAAATCACGATGGGGAGTCAACTGGTTATCGATAAAACACGCGCCGAGCGGCTGGAACTGATATGTGGTTTTATTGGTATATAAGGCTTCTATTCCTTTTCCATTAAAATCAGTTGCCCGACCGGCATTTTTTATTATAGTCTGCAGCAACGCATCCGGCGCAACAACATCATACTCCTCTACAATATCCAGATAATCACAGATCACCCATTTGTTATCCGGCAGCGGTGTTTTGCCGTCTGCCAGATACAGCTGTTTTTCCAGCCTGACCGATGGAGTCATTTGCACCAGCGAAGCCTTTTTGACATCCAGTTTCCGGCCATCGGAAACGCGGGTGAACGGGCCAGGCTTAATTGACCGGTTGAACTTCCAAACCCCGTTCTGTCCTTTGTCCTCACCTAACACCCAGATACTTGAGTCACTGACAATTTTTATCGGATAGTAAATATCCCCGCGACTGTCTTTGAAAGCCTTGCCAATATCTTTAGTCGACAACCCGTGATCAGGAATTAACAGGTTCCTGGCGTCGCTGCAACCGTGATTGGCCCCGATGTACGTTGAAATTATCTTTGTCGGAGGCGTATCATCATGGCAATAATGAAAAATTTCGTTTCTCGCAAAGGTTACTCTGGCTAAAGGAGTCGCGGCGGGGATTACTGCCGCAGTACAGAAATTAACCTGTCTGTTATATCCTTTATTCATTGTGATAACAACATCCTGCGCAGAAGAAAACCAACTTCTTATGTATACGTTGTCACCTTGTTTCTTAACCGCTATTTTGTCAATTGCCCGCCCCGGGTAACCGGTATTTGAATACAGGTTGCCGGAAGCAATACCCAGCAGCAGCAAAACTGTTACTGTCAAGTTTTCCTTGAATATGATTTTCATAACTTCAACTTTTGTTTTTCAGAAGGCTTTTTACATTTGGATTCCGCGGCGATTCAACATACGCTTATTTTCTGCCGGCCCAGCCCTTCGGGTCAAGCCCGACATACTCCAGTGGTCGCGGATTCGTCTTGACATTCTTCGCATGCCCGTCACCGAACAGAATATTCAGCGAACCGCTATGGCGGGGATCTGGATTGGCATAATTGGCTATAGCTTCATAGTGCAAACTCGGCATCCGGTACATTCCCTCCTGCGCGGTTGCGTGTATCGCGTCCATAACCACAAATAATTTTGAAGGCACCTGGACTTTTGACAACTTCATATATCCCGCATAGCTGGTATTATACAACCTGGTACTGCCGGCTCCATCCATGTTATAGCTGTAACCCGGCTGTCCCAAACCTGCAACTGAGGGATAAAAATCCTGTTTGCGGCACGGAGCCGGTCCCACAACCAGTGACGGACAGGAAAAGACTGCGATCGGGACATATTTCAAGCTGATCAACGGGCCGTTCCAATAACCCTGCCCGGCATTATAGTACTGCGGGAAGAAGTCATCCGAGTCCGTCAGGTACATGTTAAATCCCAAACCCAACTGCTTGACATTGTTCATGCATTTGATACTTTTCGCTTTTTCGCGCGCCTGATTCAGGGCCGGCAAAAGCATCGACGCGAGGATTGCTATAATCGCAATCACAACCAGCAACTCAATAAGTGTGAAAACTCCAAACTGTCCTTTTCTTTTTTTCTGCATTTTAACTTTCCTCATTAATATTTTCTCTTCTCGGCAAATTGTTAACTATACATTTATACCCTTTTTTTAAATAAAGCTATCTCCTTCTCTTTAATTTATTGCAGCCTCCGCAATTGTTTTTTTAATTTAGTTTATATGTTAAGATTTCTTTAACATATTATACATCGCTCATTTTAAATAAGCAAGACCCAAATAAAAAAAAATTAAAAATTTGACTTTTTAAGAATATGTTATACAGTATAACATATGAATAACATTACATTAAAAATATATAAAAGCATTTTAAGCGGCATAATTGACGGCAAATACCCGCCAGGCAGCATGCTGCCGATTGAAGTAAAAATTGCTCAACAGTTCGGAACAAACCGGATGAACGCGCATTTCGCCGTCAAAAAACTCGAAAAGCTCGGTCTGCTGGAACGAAAAAAACGAGTCGGGACAAAGATCAATCCGAATATCGACCTGGAAACGGTAGATCTTTTACTGAAGGAAACCAACCGCAGCATTTATATTTTATACTCCATGACTCCGCACTGGGTTCACTGGAACGAAGCATCTTTTGCCGGAATCGAGGAAATAGTCGGCCCTGAAGGGTACGCTATCACCTACCGCAATATTCCAACCGGACAGGAAAGGTCAAAATACCAGGAGTTACTTGATGAAATAATTCAGGAGGAAGCATCCGCCCTGGTTATTTTTCCGGACATGGAAGACTCCGCGTTCCTGCGCGATAATGCCGATTTGCTGCTTGATTTACAAATTCCGATTTACATGCTGAACCGCAGCAGCGAACCCATGCCGCTTGACATGGTTTCATTTGTCTCAATGGACCCGTTCGGGGAAGGCACCAAAGTCGGCTCCCTGCTGCGGAAAAACAACTGCCGCAACGTCGCCATGATTACCTCGTACGACTCATTCTGGGGTATCAAAAGACTTGAAGGGGTTAAACTTGGCCTGAAAAGAGGCAATCGGATTCCGGATCTGGATTTTACCGACGTGGAAGGATTCGAATCCGGCTTCGCAGAGGTTGTTGAGAAAATCAAGGCCGCCAACGGGGATATTGTCGTGGTCCCCGCCCATAATGAATTCGCCGCGAAATTCATTGATTACGCCGCGGAACATAATTTGAAGATTCCCGGAGATTACCAGCTTATTACCTTTGACGACAATCCTCTCTACAAGGCCTATCAACTTACCTCTCTCGGAATTCCCACTAAGGAAGTCGGTCGGGTTGTTGGAAATTTGATCTGTGATAAATCGTGGCTCAGCAAGTATCGCGGCAGAGTTTCAATCAAAATTGACTCCGTTCTGATTGTCCGTGATACATTCAAACCCGATGTAATATAATTCCCCGGATAATTCATCAAATACGCTTTGCGATTATTGTTAAATTTTGGCTCTTTCGGTGTTTTCATGGATATACCATAATTCAATGATTTTTCCATGTTTTTTATTGCAGACTTACAGTCTGCTGTTGTTTTTTTTTATTATTTCCCCCGGGCGTTGCCCGGGGCTTTGTTCTTTCAGGCCTGCGGCCTGGTGGTCTTTTATCTTCTTCAGCCCCATAGGGGCGCAATATCACAGCCCCGGGCAACGCCCGGGGGATCTGATTTATGCCTTAAATGCAGGCTGTAAGTCTGCAATAAAACGAATTCGTAAAGCCCCATCCACGGGAACTCCGAAAGAACCTAAATTTTTAAGTTTTAAGCTTGAAAACCATTCTCCCATTTAACTTATTTTGCCATTTCTTTTCCTCAAAAAAAGAATGTTTTTATAAAAAACAGTCTGTCATCATAAAAACCTATTGACTTTATAACTGAAAGCGTGTATATTATTAACAAGAACCGAAAAATAAGGGATCCTCTAAAAATTGGTTCCGAGATGAAAAATTGTTTAGTTGCCCGACGCGGCGACGGGTTGTAAGTTCACGCATAGCAGCGCTATGCAGCGGTTTTACAAACCAAGCCCGCTCGGAGTAAATAAGCAATTTTTACCGGAAATTTCAATTTTAAGAGGTTCCCATAAGTAAAAAAAGCCAGGAGGTAGTTATGCCGAAGTATCCTGAAAAAATGCGTGAAATGATTGCGGAAACAATCCGCAGCAACATCCATGACGCCGCGATTGAATTGATCCGCGAACATGGCTGGGACGCTTTCACAACTGAAAAAATAGCGGAAAAAGTCGGAGTATCGCGTGGCGTGCTTTATAACTATTTCAAAAATAAGGAAGACATAGCCGAGTTTATCATCATGACCGCATTCGATGAAATGATTGAAAAACTCCGTGCCGCCGCCGACAGACAAACAAGCGCATCTGAACGCATTCTGGAAATGGCTCAAATCAATGTTTCCCACTTTATAAACCAGCGGGAAATGCACCGTACGCTGATGGAAAAAATGCCGCCGCCCAACAGGCGCCGTCACAAAAAGAATCCGCCGCCGCTTCGGATCGCCAAAGTCTTTGGCGAAGTTATTACCGATGGAGTAAAAAGCGGTGAATTCAACGACATCAACCTGGACGCGGCATCAAAATTATTAGTCGGTGGTTTGCATGAAATTTGCATCCATTCCACATTCACCAACACTGAACCGGAGGTAAAGCCGCTGGTTGAAATCTTTTTAAAAGGAATTAAAAAATGAAAGCGCTGTTTGTATCCGGAACAACCTTTGTTTGCATTTTCCTCTCCGGGTGCATGAATTATGTCAAACCGCCGGTGGCAGTTACCCGGGATTCGTATACCCAACTTCAGGAAAAGGAAAAGACCCTTATTCCAGCCGGGCTAAAGCTTCTCACCCTGGATGAGGCGCAAAAAATCGCTATTGCCAACAACCCGGACTTTAAGAGCATCCAATTTACCATTGACGCGGCACGGGCACGATATTACCAGGGTTATTCTTCCTATGCGCCGACCCTAAATGCCGGAATGTCGATAAGCCAGACATTCAGCAAGATGCACTCTTACAGCAACGGGCTCAAGACGCGTTCGCAATCGGAATCATACCGGCCGACACTGTCCGGGCAGCTCCTGATTTTTGACTGTCTTGCGCGGGAAATGAATCTATTGGCTTCAAAGTATGAATTAGCCGGAACCAAAGCAACGGTTAATGACGCGAAACGCCTGCTGCTGCGGGCGGTGGCATACGCCTATAATGATGTTCTGCTGGCGCAAACCCAGAAAAAGATCATTCTGGCAAAAATAGAATACAGCCGGAAAATGCTGCAGGACTCGGAAAACAAATACAATGCCGGCAGCGTCCTGCTCAGTGACGTATTGAATTTCCGTATCACCCTGGACAACGGGCGGCTCGAGCTGGTTCAAGCAGAATACAATATCAAGGTAAATAAATATATTCTGGCCGGATATCTCGGCCTGATTGACGGCACAATTCCGAAAGCCGTACAGTTTCCTGAAGTCAAAATGCCGCAGGACAAACAAATCCTCAGCGTTACCATGTATATCGATCAGGCGCTGGCCAACCGTCCGGACCTGAAGGCATACCGGGAAAGACTGCAGGCGGCAAAATATTCATACTGGGGTACATGGAGCGCGTTCGGCCCGACCGTGACTGGAAACTACAGTCTGGATTACAACCGGTCCCGCAGTATCACTCATGGCGGCGGCGGCAGCCATAGCAGTTCAGGGACCGGCGCGTTCGGTTACGGGATCAATGCCGAGTGGAACCTGTTCAACGGCTTTTACGACTATTACAACGTCAAAGCGGCCCTGGCGAGTGTGGCTGAAACGGACTGGGCGCTGGCTCAAACATGGATCTCGGTTATTACCGACGTCAGAAGCGCGTACGAAAATTATCTTACCAGTTTCCAGCAGGCAAAAATGTCCAAAGAAATTTGCGAACTGACGAAAAAAACCAGGGAGCTGGTCGAGAATGAATACAATGCCGGAACCGCACTGGTAACCCGGCTCAATGAAGCGGAACGCGATCTGGTCGAGGCGCAAAACAATCTCGCCAGTTCGATCGTCAATATAGAAAACGCAAAAGCGCAGTTGGACGCGGCGGTTTACGCGCCCCAAACCTTAAGTAAAGATGAGGCAGAAAAGTGAAAATTACAAAAATTATTATTGTTATAGCGGCGCTCTCCGCCCTGGGATATACCGGAGTAAAAATGTACCGGAGCTATCTGCCGGAGACCAGCAAAACCGTATTCCAGACCGAGACCATTGCCCGGAACAATATTATCCGTTCGATCTCTGCCACCGGCACGGTCGAACCTGAAGAACTGATCAATGTCGGGGCACAGGTTAACGGTTTGATCATGAGTTTCGGCAAAGATGTTGCGGGCCATACTATTGATTTCGGCTCAAAAGTAACCAAAGGCATGATCCTGGCGCAAATCGATGATGTAACGTACAAAGCGGAACTTCAGTCGGTCCAGGCTCAGGTCGAACAGGCGCAGGCCAATATTTTAAGCGCGAAGGCTGAGATTAAAGTCAAAGAAGTTGACGAATTTTTAGCCAAACATAACTTTGACCGGGCCAAAAAACTCCTTAAACAAAAATCCATGACCCAAAGCGATTACGACAGCTATGAAGCAACCTATTATTCTTCAAAAGCGCAAATATCCAAGGTCCAGGCCGATCTGGCCCAGGCAAAGGCCGCGCTGACGATTGCCCAGGCCGCATTGGTCAAGGCGAAACGCAACCTTGAATACTGCGAAATCGTTTCGCCGGTTGACGGCATCATCATCGACCGCCGGGTCAGCATCGGGCAGACAGTAGTCTCCAATCAGACCGCGTCAAGTATTTTTCTGGTAGCATCGGATTTCAAGAAAATGCAGGTATGGGTTTCCGTCAATGAAGCGGACATCGGAGTCATCAAACCTGGAATGCCGGTAATCTTCGGCTGCGACGCCTTTCCCGGAGTGCAATTCCGGGGCAAAGTTTTCCGTCTGCGTCTGAACGCCACCTTGTCAAGCAACGTCGTCACCTATATTGTTGAAGTGAATGTTGATAACAAGGATGGAAAACTCGTCCCGTACCTCACCGCCAATGTCAAATTTATCCGGGCCGAACGCCGCAACGTACTGAGTGTCCCGAACAGCGCTTTGCGTTATACCCCCCCGGCGGAACTGATCAGGGGGCAAGCGCCGAATCCGGAAGACGGTGAAGCGGTGTTATGGGTTGAAAAAACCGGACGCCTGCTTCCGGTAACCGTCAAGACCGGCTTGAACAACGGACTGCTGGCGGAAATCATCACCGATAAACTTAGCGAAGGCGACAAGATCGTAACCGGCACCAGGCAGGTAACTGTGTCGAGCGGTTCCGACAATGTCCAGAATCCTTTTTTACCGAAAATGCCCAAACGCCCGTCCCGCGGCAGCGCCGGACAGCGCGAAAGAGCCTTGAAACGTAATGGCGGAAAATAAAATGCAGTTGATTGAACTGAAAAAAATCAGTAAAACCTATTTTCTGGGTGAAATTGACGTCCCGGTTCTGAATGGTATTTCAATTGAGATCGGCGCCGGTGAATATGTCGCGCTGATGGGAGCGTCCGGCTCAGGCAAAAGCACTCTGATGAATATTCTTGGCTGCCTTGACCGGCCTACTTCCGGCGATTATTTTTTTGACGGCGAGGAAGTCGGGCGCGTATCCGGCGACCGCCGCGCCAAGATCCGCAACAAAAAAATCGGCTTCGTATTCCAGAACTTCAATCTGCTGCCACGCACCAGCGCACTCGAAAATGTTATTATGCCGTTGAATTACACCGCGCAGGGATTGTCGAATTCAGAATGTCAGAAGCGGGGTATGGAGGCTTTAACGCAGGTCGGATTAAGCGACCGGAGCCACCATCACCCGTCACAACTTTCAGGCGGACAGCAGCAGCGGGTGGCAATCGCCCGGGCGCTGATCAACCGTCCCCCGGTGTTATTTGCCGACGAGCCAACCGGAAACCTTGATTCGCATACGAGCGTCGAGGTAATGGAAATGTTCGGACGGCTCAACGACGATGGCATAACCGTAATCCTGGTAACCCATTCAGACGAACTTGCCGGCTATGCCAAACGCGTCATCCATATCAGCGACGGCCAGGTGGTGTCGGGCAACTACGGAGGGAATTAACCATGCGAACCATGACAACCCTCAGAACCTCCCTGGTATCCCTCAAACGCAATCCAACCCGGACCTTATTGACAACCCTTGGAATCGTGATCGGGATCGCCGCCGTTATCACCATGATGGAAATCGGCAACGGTTCCAAAAATTCCATTCGCAGCTCGATTGAAAAAATGGGCGCGAATTCGGTTATGGTCATGCCGGGGGCAATGATGCCGCCGGGCGGCGCGCGCCAGGGCGCCGGCAGCGCGGTCTCCCTTGTTCCCGCTGACGCCGTCGCGATTGGAACCGATTGTCCGAGTGTCGGACTCTATTCACCGGTAGTACGCGGCGGCAGCACCCAGGTAATTTTCGGAAGCGTCAACTGGGAGCCGTCCAACCTTTACGGCGTGGCCCCGGCTTATCTGAATATCCGCAACTGGGTTGTCGGCGAAGGACGCTGTTTTACCGATCAGGAAGTCGATGAAAATGCCCGGGTATGCCTTGTCGGCTCGACTATCGTACGCGAAGTATTCAAAGGCGCTTCACCGTTGAATTGCGAACTGCGAATCGGCGAGGTGACTTTTAAAGTAATAGGCGTTCTCAAAAGCAAGGGCGCGAATATGATGGGAATGGACGAGGACGACGTGGTGCTTACTCCATGGACGACGCTTAGAATGCGGGTGACCGGCCTCAAAATGGGAACGGCCTCAAACACCACCAGCACCGTTTCCAGTTATCCCGGCGACCGTTTTGCCGTCAGCGGCCTTGCGCTTTATCCGGAACAGGATTCCTCGGTTACCAGCAACCATCTTTTTTATTCGCGCTTTACCCAGATCAACCAGATTATTTTTTCCGCGGTCAACTCCGACAAAGTCAGTGATGCGGTTAAAGAAGTGACGGCCCTGCTGCGTAAACGTCACGGACTGAAAGTTGAAGACGATGATGATTTTCACATCCGCAACTCAGCCGATTTTATGTCGATGCTGAACCAGACGACCGGCATGATGACGAATCTGCTGCTGGGTGTTGCCCTGATCTCGCTGATCGTCGGCGGCGTCGGCATCATGAACATCATGCTGGTTTCGGTGACGGAACGGACCAGGGAAATTGGTTTGCGCATGGCGGTAGGCGCGCGCAGCCGGGATATCCTGAAGCAGTTTTTGATCGAATCGGTGGTATTATGTATTTCCGGTGGAATTCTCGGCATCATACTCGGTCACGGCGCGTCACTGCTGATCGAGCGTTACGCGAAATGGCCGATCCAGTCAAGCCCCGAAGCGATTGTGGCGGCGGTCATCACCTCCGCGACCGTGGGCATCCTGTTCGGTTTTTATCCCGCCTGGAAAGCCTCCAAGCTCGACCCGATTGAAGCCTTGCGCTACGAATAATCATCTCACTGATTATAATGCCCGAAAGATTATCAAGCGTCTTTTACTTTATTCTGCGGGGCCCCTTCAAGAAATGCCTTGACGTTTTCAACCGCCGTGTTTAACAGACGCTGTCTGGCGCTGAACGTAGCCCAGGCAATATGCGGCGTTATGTGACAAGCGCGCGCATTCATCAGCGGATTATCCGGTTTGACCGGTTCCTCAGATACGACATCGAGGCCGGCACCGGCAAGTCTTCCGGCGTTCAACGCCTCCGCTAACGCTACTTCATCTATCAACGGACCGCGACTGGTATTTATCAAAAAGGCTGTCGGCTTCATCAAGGCCAAACGTTCCTGATTGACCAATTTTTCGGTCTCACCGGTCAACGGGCAATGCAGACTGATTACATCAGCTTGCTTGAAAACCTCATCAAGCGCCATAAGTTCAATCTGATCATCTTTATTCGCGAATTTATCATAACCGACAACCCGCATTCCAAATGCGGCAGCCAGGCGGGCGGTCGAACGCCCTATCCTGCCGCAGCCGATAATCCCCATGGTCAAACCATGCAATTCAATCAACGGAAAATCCCAGAAACAGAAATCCGGGCAGGAACTCCATTTTCCATGCGATACGCTTTCCGCATGAGAAGCAACGTGCTGAGTCAAATTGAGCAGATGCGCAAAAACCATCTGAGCAACGGATTCAGTTCCATAGATCGGAATATTTGTAACGGTTATACCAAATTCATCCGCCGCTTTTACATCAACAACATTGTATCCGGTAGCCAGAACTCCAATGTATTTTACACGCGGTAATCTCGCAATTACGTCCCTGCTCATTATTATTTTATTGATTAAAACAATTTCCGCGTCGGCAATCCGTGAAATAACTTCTTCGGGGCGCGTTCTATCATAGATTTGACAAATCCCGAAATTTTCCAGAGCCTTCCAGGAAAGATCCCCGGGGTTAAGCGTGTATCCATCCAGTACAACAATCTTTTTCATTCGGTCCATACTTCTTACCATTCGCCCTGGCGATTGAATTTATTTTTTACATTATCACCAAACTGTTTGCATGCCTTGTTAAGGTTTTCCAGTATCTCATCCGTAGATAATCCGGCTGTCGTCCGGGCTGCCGGAATCATCGTCCCACATTCATTAGCGTCCATAAAAACGGCAGCTTCCAGTAACTCAGCTTCGTCTTCCGAAGGAATCACCAGAAATCCATGTTTGTCCGCATGGATCAGCTGTCCCGGCTTAACAATTCTTCCAAATACTTCAACTTCACAGTTCCACTCAACCGGGCAGGACCAGGCATGGCCGACACACAACCTGCGGGCCAATGCCTTGAATCCGGCATTGTTCATCTCGTCCGTATCACGGATCGCCCCGTCAGTAATTGTTCCGACGCATCCGAGCGCGCGATGCATATTGCTGTTGACCTCGCCCCAAAACGCGCCGTAACAGTCAGGTTTATCAAGATCCTGAACCACAACGATCTTGGGTCCGGGAATACTTGCGACGTATTCCCGGTACTGGCTCCACGCTTCCGGATTATTTTCAGGGTGCGCCGGATTGCCCGGCTCAAACTTAACCGTAACGGCATAACCGACCATCGGTCCCATTTGCGGCATATAATCAACTGTCGGTTCCAGATTAAAGCCGTCACGGGCAATGTCGGATTTTTTGGTGATTTGTTCCCAGCCGTTGTAAATAGTCGGGGTATTCCAACGTTTCAATTTCAGGAGATCGCTATATGGCAGCATAATTTTTTTTCCTCTTGCTGTTGAAATTTTGTTTCATTCAAGTTATAATAATATCTATCGTAAAATCACTGAAAACAATATTAAAAAAGTGACTTTAATGCAAGAAAAATGACCTTAATAAATAGAGAGGTTACAACACATGGCAAATGATTACAAGGCTCTGATCCAGCAACAAGCTGAAAAGGTGCTTGAACAACTGCCGGAATCGACCCTGATATTTGCCAGGCCGTTTCCCATGCCGCCATATCAGCCTTATTCATTGATCCCTTCATCACGTATAATTGCGGTATTGTCAGGCCGTAAACCCATTGGCTATACCAACGGCGAAGACATTATTGATACTGAAATGGGCGTTGGAGATGTTCTTTATGCTGAACCGTATGGCTGGACCAACCCGTTGTGGACTAAACAGCATACATTTCTTTCAATTGTATTCCACCATAATCACATCCGTTTTTTGTACATAAAAAACATTCCGGAATTTGTTAAGTCGCCGCACGGTCCCGACTCCAGATACTGGTATCATACTTCACACGGCCTTTGCAGAACCGGAACAATGCTTTTAAGTGCGCTTAACTCACTTGGGGCCGAATACAACAAACATGAACTTGCCGGGATCGAGATTCTGACCGCCCTGGTGAGAATAGCTCTAGATCAGTTCAAGTCCGACAAAACGGAAGATAACGGCAAAGCCCATAACACCTGGCAGAACATTCGCAACTTCATGCGGGAAAACAGTCACATGCAGATTACCAGAGAGTCTGTGGCAAGCCATTTCATGCTTAATCCAAGCTACCTGTCGCGCCTGTTTCAGAAACACGGCGAGGGCTTCAACACATATCTGCGCCGTCTTCGACTTGAGCAAGCCAGACACATGCTGGAGCAGCATGATTTGACCATTGATGAAATCAGTTATCGTTGCGGATTCAATTCAACCGGATATTTTATCAAGACCTTCGCCAATGCTTACGGCACAACTCCGGGTTTCTATCGCGGCGGCAATAAATAAGGTCACAAAAGTACACTAAATGTAACTATTGTAATATTGCTTAATGCTTTCTTGCAACATATTATATTCATAAGAACAAATTCAAAAAGGTTATAAATATTCAGTAATTCCTGATGATTATTTCGTTTCGATAAATAACCGATCCGGAATTATGAACAACCCGGGAGTGTATTATGAAAAATTTTTTCGGATGCGCTATGTGCCTTACATTAATCACCGGCGCATTGTCAGAAAATATTACCTTCAAAGACGTAATAACCCTTAAGAACAAATATTTGACCGTCTCAGTATCGCCGCAAGCCGGAAGAATCACCGGGTTTTCCCTGAAGGGCGGAAGAAATATTTTAAAGATCAATTCTGAAAAAAACTTCACTGCTGAATACAAAAAGACCGGATACCGCAACCACGGAGGAGACAAGGTTCTGAATTCACAGCATCATGACTGGTTTTTTAATATGCGCCGTCCATGCTGGCCTCCGGATGAATACGTTGACGGAAAACCCTGGCTGCTGATAGAAAAGAGTCATGAAAAAATAGTCATCAAAAGCGAAATAAGTAAATACCTTGGCACTCGCATGACCAGAATAATTGAGTTACCGGCAAATGCGCAAACACTCAGTATCACTAATATTATGGAACAGGTCAAGCCGACAGTTTTTCCGGTTATGATCTGGACCATATCGCTGGTGGAAAAGCCGGATTTCGCTCTTCTCGACACCCGCAAAAAATATTTTGATGATACCTTGTGGAATGATTTGCGGATAGATTCCTGCCAGGGAGCTGTCAGCAAGATCAACCGATCCACTATAAAGTTCGCTCCTGTCAGTCTTGAACCGAAACCTAAAATTGGAACGCTGGGGCAGTGGCTGGCGGCAGTTTATAAAGATTTGATATTTATTCAGCAAAGTCCATTGAATCTGAAAAAGTGTTATGGCGACGGTGCGTCACTGGAAATTTTCGCGGCGGCAAATATTTATGAACTCGAAACTCTAAGTCCGCAAGTGCACCTCCAGCCGGGAGAAAGCATCCGCCATAAAGTCATCTGGAAACTTATCAAAAGACCTGACATGCAAAACAAAAAATTAATTTCATACATAATAGAAAGGGCCGGTAAATGAAAATTTGGCAGGAACCCGCCAGAAATCTGGAAATCATCGCGGAACATGATGTCGTCGTTTGCGGCGGCGGTCCGGCCGGATGCGCCGCCGCGTTAGCCGCGGCAAGAGCCGGGGCGGATACTTTACTGGTGGAACGGGAAGCCCATCTGGGCGGAGCCACCGTAAATCAACTGGTTTTGGTGATACTCAGTAAAAACGGCGTCGACTTCCAGGGAGTATGGCACGAATGGTACAACGAATTGAAGCGCTTGAACGCGGTCAGAAAAGTTGATCGCGATCATGACGGATTTAAGGGAACAGTTGACCCTGAGCAAGTCAAATATGCCTGGGATAATCTGTTGTCGCGAGCCGGCGTGAAACTGCTGCACCGGGTGTTGACCGCAGGAACGGTTATTGAAGATAACCGGGTCACGGGAGTAATCGTGGAAACCTGCGCCGGTCGAAAAGTGATTATGGCGAAGCGAGTCATTGACGCCACTGGAGACGGTGCGGTCGCGGCGGCAGCCGGAGTTCCGTTCAAGCAAGGCGCTAATGGCAAAAAATATGCTATGGCGCTGACCAAAGTATTCCGCCTGGGAGGCTTCAAATGGCCGGACAACTGGCCGAATGACAACGCCTTTGCGCAACTTCGTTCATCCTGGGAGAAAGCCGTAGCGGAAGGCGAGCTGACTCATCCGGTGGCAACCACCAGCGACCGCATTATCAACTATATGAAATACCGCTGCTGGGAACTGCCCGCACAACGCAAAGAATTGATGAGCGTGATGAGCCGGGTTCTCAAAATCAATCCACTCGATCCTTTTGACCTGAGTCAGGCGGAACGCGAAGGAAGAGAACAGGCCCGGCAATGCGCTGAATTCTACTGTCGTCACATGCCAGGATTCGAGCAGGCTTATTTGCTCGACACCGCCTCGCATATCGGAATTCGCTCATCGCGGCGCCTCAAAGGTGTTTGCAGCGTAACCGACGACGATGTGCTGAACTTCCGGAAATATCCCAATGCGGTCGCGAATGCGTCATGGGACATTGATATTTGGCCGGTGGACAGTTATACCGCAGCTTCAGTCGAAAGAGATACCGTAGCGGCGACTGAAAGGGCTGAAGCCTTGAAAAATGGAGCATTTTACAACATCCGTTACGGCTGTTTGCTGCCGGAAAAAATAGATAATCTGCTTTTTGCCGGCCGGTGTGTTTCAGCCTCTCATTTGGCTGAATCATCTTTACGCATTCAGCAAACCTGCCAGGCCCTGGGAGAAGCAGCCGGAACCGCAGCGGCCTTGAGCCTGGAACAGGATGTTTCGCCGGGCAAGCTGGAAGAAGCCGATTTGGCGGAAAGACTGAAACTCATTCGAAGTCAAGTCAACCCGGCCCCGGAAATCGAGCAATATCTATCCGCAAAATAATATATACCAACTGACAAGCAGGAAGCAATTTAATGAACAGAATTAACACAGCAACACCATTTTTATTCAGCGTGGCGGCAATAATGGCATTGACGTTCCAAATAAACATCGCAGCCGGGCCACAAAAATCGAAGGAAACCTGGCAAAGCAATCTTAAAACCGTAAATCTCAACCCAATTGATGCAACTGCAAGCTCTCCTCCCCCGGAATTGCGTACTGCCGTCTTCAGGGCGCGACAGGATATTTCAGCGGTCGACAGCCGCAACGAAAGCGGGACTGAAATACCAACTCCGCTTGTTGCACTAAAAAAAGAAGTCACGGAAAAAAACGGCATCTTTTTGTTCAAATTGAAAGGCAAATTAGACACGATAACTTTTCAGTTTGAACCGGACAAAGGATTCCCGGACGGTTTGTCCCTCATGAAAAACCGGCGTTTGATAAATAAGGGGAAAAAACTGTTTGGAATATCATTTACTTATGACAAAAATATCATTAAAACAACCGACAGGCAATCTGATGACGAAACTGTTGGTCCGGAAAAGTATAACAAGGGAAAAATGAAGCCGAACAACCGCGATTTTGCGGAAAAACTTTTGTCGGTAAAAAAACAGGGACTGGTTGTTAAATCTGTTTACCGTTATACTTCAAAAAAAGATAATAAAGTCTTTTTCGACCTGGCAATAAACTTGAAACTGGAACGCGGCAGTCTTCTGGCGGAAATATCCAACAACAAACCGGGCCTGACCCAGCTCCTGCTGAAAGTCAATAGTGGCGATACTATCTTTTACGAATATTATGTCGGCGATTTTCCCCGCTATTTTCCCGCATCAAACGTCTTTATCGGACTTTTTACCCTGCGATATTTCTCCAACGCCGCAAAACTACCCCGGAACGGTGCAGTATATCCGCCTTTAACAGACGGCTCGCACCTTCCATTCAGAGAAACTTTTTGCATAACCGCGTCCAGATATCCTGAATCCCTGTTTCCAAATACTCCTTATCAGGCATCTCCATACCGTCGCGAACTTCAGAACCGAATCGTTATGGACCTGTGGGAAGGCGATTTCCAAAATCAACAACTCTGGCTGCGGAAGCTGCGTGAATACGGTCTGGATTCGCTGCTGGTTATCGCGCATATCTGGCAAAACCTGGGCTTTGACCGGACCAATCCGAATATGCTGCCGGCTAACGCCGGGCTGGGCGGAGACAAAGGCCTGGCCGAACTGGCACAGACCGCCAGGAAGCTGGGGCACCGGTTCTGCATCCATGAGAATTACTATGATATTGTTCCCGGCAACCCCGACTACCATAAAAGCTTTTTAGCAAAAAACCCCGATGGCAGCTATGTTCCCCGGCTCGGTGGACACGGTCAATTTGTCAAACCCTCCAGGCACATGAACTATGTCAAGAAATTTTCCACTGATGCCGGCAGTCGTTACGGCTGCAACAGCTGTTTTCATGACGTTATGCCGCATACCAAAGTCGATTACGAAGCCGGCCAGCCTGGAGCCGGACTGGTCCGCCGCAGTTTCGAATACCAGACCGAATATTTCGCTTTCGTCAGAAAACTATATAAGGGACCGGCTGTCACTGAAATGATCGACAGTCGTTTCGCCGGCGCCTGGGATTCCGGTTGCAACGCTTATATGAACAATATGCTGAACCGTAAACCGCTGTCTGCGTATGAATGGCTGAAAGTTCGCCCGAAAACTCAGAATCATGGCGCAGGATACTATGAACGCTGGAGCCCGTGGGGATATCGCCCCGGTTGGGACCGGATGGTGCTGACGCCCCGCGAATTGGATCGTTACCGGGCAATGGAGCTGGCATTCGGGCGCGTCGGTTTCATTGGACGCCAGGTCAAAAACGCCTCATATATAGCTGCCGCAGTCAAAGAGTATTATTTGATGCGGGCGGTTCAGGCCGCTATCGACGACAGCAAAGTCAAGACAATAAATTATTATATCAACCGGAAAGGCTGGAACGGCTGGGTGGATGCAGCCGGAGCCGCAAGATTCAAGCAATTCGCCCGATTACGCATTACATTTGTCAACGGAACCGAATTGCTGGTTAATTATAATGAGAAACCGTGGAAACTGCAGGGGATCACTTTACCCGGATGGGGTTTTGTCTGCCGCGGTAAAAACGGCTTTGCCTATACCGCATTACGCAACGGGCAGATTGTCGATTATGCGGAATTCGGCAACAATATATATCTGGATGCCAGATCCGGCATCTGGACCCCGCCGGAGCCGCCTCCGGCATTGTCTCCGCAACTGGGAGCCTGGAAAGACCTTGGCAACGGTGATTTTGAATTGACCGTAATCTGGCGCCCGCAAAGAACACTTGAACATGATTTCAATTCATTCTGGGAATTCAAAGATGCCGGTACAACAAAATCCCGCCCGGTGTTCCTCAACTCGCATAAAATGAAATCTCCTCCCACTTCAACCTGGAAAATCGGTGGAGTCTATTACGACGGACCTCACAGACTGAAACTCGCCGGCAAGACAAAAGAATATGACCTGGTTCTGGGCCTTACCCACCCGACCGGCAAAGCTATGCGCCCGCTGGTCTACCGGACAATGAACAAAGTTCGCATTGCAAAACTGTTTGTGAAACGCGACAAAAACGGCAAAGTCATATCTCTTAAATTCGCTGATGCAAAGCCGGTTATGCCGCCCGGTTCGGCTCCGAAAGAATATTATGTCGGAATGAATGTCAATAGACAGTCAATTGATTTCGGAGGCATCATTGCGGACGGATCGGCAATTTTGAAAAAAGATTCCGGAAAAATCGAAATTACCCCGGTCCCTCTCAACAGTTCCATAAAACTGGAAATCAAAAACAACCCCGCAAAAATTACTGCTTTATCAAAAAACGGCACGTCCATATTAAAAGCAGTTCCCCGGGCCGATCACTATGTTGTTAATATTCCGGAGAACACACGAAAGGTCATAATATTACAATAAATGTAACATGTTTTATATGGACAAACGCCCTTGCATCAGTTATCATTATATCAGAATCAAACAGTACTGACAAAGGTGTTAACATTAATCAGACAAATAGTTATCACAACTTTAAAACAAGAGAACGGAGGCTGAAATGACGAAAAAAAGACAAACGGCAAGAAAGTTCACACTTATTGAATTGCTTGTAGTGATCGCAATTATCGCAATCCTCGCTTCAATGCTGTTGCCGGCGCTGAACCAGGCGAGAGATAAAGCCAAGGCAATAGCCTGTCTCAACAACATGAAACAGCTGGGATTGGCCGGGATGACCTATCAGGATGAGTATGACGGATGGGTAATGCCGTATAAGTCTCATGGCCTGACAGTTGAGGATTCGGTCAATCTGGGAGCGCGCATGTGGTACCGGGTCATAACGTTAATCGGTTTTAAGCAGGATACCTGGACAAAAGGTCACAAAGCTTTACTATGCCCTTCGGACGTCAACCAGATTTATACATACGGTTCCGCAAAAATAAAAATCACCAACTACGCCTACAACGCACGGTTCGGCGAGGCTAACAATAGTACGCCCAGCGATTTCATGCTGAACTATTCAGGGACCAAAGCGGTGGTAGTCAAAAAACCGACGGAACGCTCTCTCATTATGGACGGTGAGAACGTTACCCCGGTAGACACAAGCGCGACAGGCAAATCCTGTGGTTACGATTACTCCAACGCCAAAAAAGGCTTTGGAATAACCTGGCGGCACAATGACAGGATGAACGTCCAGTATATGGATGGACACGCTGCCGCAAAGCAATGGATTCAACTGCCGCGGCGTGCTTATTTATGGTGGAAAGAAGATGACGTTTTCTAAATCTGCTGAAAAATCATCTTATTCTTTACTTACATCATTTAACCCTTTAAATGATCTTTAACCCAGTCGACCTTCGGAGATATTAAATGCAACATTATGCGAAAGATAAACGCATTATTCTGAAAGACAGTATTTCAATCGGCAGTTCCGTATTCAAACTTATTGATTTACCGGAACCGCTTGTAATCCATGAGAAACTCGGAATCGCCGCGGATCGCCGCCTGTCAGTCAGCAGAATTTATCTTGATCAGTTTACCTGTCACCCGCGTTCAATAATAACCCCGAAAGGCGATTTCATCCTTTTTTATCCGGCCGGTCCCATTCATTACGCCTGGCATCATTCGTCCGTCGCGGATCGTAACAATATGTATATCAGACGCTCAGGTGATCACGGCAGAACCTGGTCGCCTCCGGAAATAGCCTGGTCGATTCCCTACTCCCAACATGCCGCTATTCCGTTCATTCCACGTGACAGCAACCGGATTTATGTATTCGGGACCGAACCTGATCCTGATCATGGTTATACAAATGAAGAAAATTCTCCTATTGCTTTCCGCTTTTCCGATGACGATGGTCACTCTTGGAGTAAGCCACGTTTTATCAATCCGGTCAATGCTCCCGGCTTTATGGGCATGTCCGCAATGCGAATGACCGAAACCAGCGACGGAACCTGGCTCCTCGGCACCCACGATGCAGTCATGATTAACGGAAAATACCACGAATGCCGCCAGTACCTTCTAGTCAGCCGTGACAGCGGTGAGACCTGGACGCTTGAGCCATCCCATCAGGACGGCAGTCTCGGGTGGGGAATTTCCGGTGGCAGATTACACGAAGGACGCCCGTGCTATCTGGGAAATAATGAAGTTTTCATGCTTATCCGGTCTTCAGAAGGACACCTCTGGAGCGTTCGCAGTTATGACAACGGGCGGACCTGGACTACTCCTGAACCAACCGGATTAAAACATCTTGAAGCTCCGCCAATGCTGTTCAAACTTGATCAGACTCTGGTAGCCTTTATCCATAATCGCAGTCACTTCGCGAATGCCTTCCATGAATTTGCTCATGAAATCAGGGCCGAACTGTGGATGGTAATGTCAAACGACGGCGGCCGTACCTGGAGTGAACCCCGCTTCGTCATGGCCGAAGCGGGATTTCCGCCGATCTTGAATCAATGGGGCGGCCAAACTCCAATGGTCAGTTATGCCGATCTGTTGGTTGACGGCGACAATCTTCATTTATTTGTCGATCATGAAATGCGTCAGGTGCTGCATGCCAAATTCAAACTTTCTGACCTTACAGAGTTTCTGCCCGAATGCTTTTTCAACATGAAACCTCTTTTGTCAAGACCAATTTCGACAAAGGTTTAATCCTCAATATCACCACTTTTATATGTTGCTCCAATCCCGGGCAAAAAATAAAGCCGTAAAAAAATTTTTGAATTTTTAGACGGTTTTTTATTTTTGTCCTATTGACAAAACTGCATCTTTGTATTACAATGGTATAAATAATTGAATCAAATTGTATCATGCAACAAAGAATAGTTTAGTATGGAGATCGATTTACAAGCACCACAGACAAAATCCAACGCAGTTGCCCAGAGAATAGAGCGAGAGATTCTTTCAGGCAAACTTGCTCCCGGCAGCCGTTTACCGGCAATGCGTACTATCGCTAAAAACATTTCAGTAAGCTTGAGAGTAGTCCAGTCGGCATTTGAAATCCTCGATCGAAAGGGACTGGTTGACTGCCGGCTCGGCAGTGGCACATTTGTCTGTAACCGTCCGGCGACTTCCAGTAATCAGGAAAGCAAAATTATATATTTTCTGATTCCGCATCCGATTCACATAACCTTACAGCTTGAATCTTCTATTGTCGAACGCCGGCTTATATATGGCGGTTCCATGGCGGGACAAGGAAATCTGATCCAAACAGTTCCGGTATCGAGGAAACTGGAGGCCGACCTTGAAAACATTGACTGGGTCGCGTTAAACCAGATACCTGAAGGGGCACGAGTTTATGTTGGAGGTTTCTGGTTCAGAGAACTTTTTCCTTTTTTGGCGGAAAGAAAAGTTAAAGCGATAATGCGGATGGACCAATATGGACATTTGGAATATCCGAAAGCTTTTGATTACTGCCTTAACTGCGGCTGGTATCGTTTCGGAGTTGACCGTATGAGTGCAACCGAACAGGCGGTGCAGTATCTTTTAGGGCTGGGGCGCCGTCGAATTGGAGTGATAAAGCAATATAAAAATGAACCCTTACACCCCTACCGGCTTGGAATGATCTCTGCTTATGAAAAGTTTGGCATTGAATTCAAGGAGGAGCTTTATTGTGAAACACGGCGTATATATGGTAATATATCAATTGAAGAGGAAATGATTGACTTTTGGAATCGTTCCAGGTTTGACGCATTGATAATCGGCCAGGCCGATATGTTTAAAGCAGTATATAATTCTTTGACAAAAACACTTGGATTACGCATTCCGGATGACGTTGCACTGATGTCTTTCTCCGACCATCCTGATTATCTTGAAACAGAAGTGCCGGTTTCAGCCATTGATTTTCCCTGGGTACAAATAGGACAGGAAATCGTAAAATGTTTTAACCGGGAGCAGTTTACTCCCGGAGAGACTGTTTTTAATGCCAGTATTATCGAGCGAGAGTCTACACGTAAAGGCGCCGGATCATTTGTAAATCATAATTTCATGCCGGAATTGCCGGTCGAGAACCAGGCGGACTGTTACCTTGCATCAACTTAAGTATTAAGTCAAGGAGATCATCCAAACCCGTGATTTCTCATTTTTAACTTGGAATATATAATATTAAATTTAACACAAGGAGATTGAAAAGAGGGCATAAATAAGAAATTGCGATAATCGCTCTTATTACAGAAATTAATGAATAGTAAATTAACCAAGAGGACAATTTCATGAGATTGTGCGTCCAGACCAGTTGGCCTGAAAAATGTAAGAATATTTTCAGGGGAAGCAGCGTTTTTGAACTAAACAGACTTTTTACACTAATCGAATTATTAGTAGTAATAGCTATTATAGCGATTCTTGCGTCAATGCTCCTGCCGGCATTGAATCAGGCCAGGGAAAAAGCAAAATCGATTTCCTGTGTCAATAAACTTAAGCAGATAGGCACTGCCTGCCTGATGTATGCCAGCGACAACAATGATTTTCTGCCGCAGGATCCCCAGTCAGTAAGTTATACTTCATTTGGTACTTATAATGCAACAAGCGGCAGGACTGTTCCAAGCGTGCTGGTATTGAATGGTTATTTTGGAACTCCCACAGCCGCGACTGCCGGAACCGGTGCGTATAAAAAATATTTTTGGTGTCCCGGCGATGAATTCTGGTGGACCCACAAAGATATAAATACGCCAGCCACCCCTGGAGCTTATATTTCCTACTACATGTTTTTCATTGCTACCGGGGATTCCAGATTTGGCGGCGAAAAGGCCTGTCGCGGTAGAGTTGGTAAACATTTAGCAAACAATATAATTTTTGCTGATCAGATACCTTACAAGGGGGGCACTGGCCCTTCCAACCATTCTCAAAATGCCTGTAACATGCTGGCGCTTGGCGGTCACGTACGGACCATGCAATATTTTGAACTCAGCGACGGTAACTGGACGGCCCGTTTGAAAGCCATTGATAAGCGTTAATTTAAAAGTTGCATCCCGTGTAAAATATTTCCGGTATTTCGAACGCGAAAATTATTATATTTTTCCCTCCAGATGGGTATTTGTATCCATTCAATAGCTGAATCAAACTGAAAGATTTTTATTATGTCTGTTTTGAAACTGAAGAATTTTCTATTAATTTCACTGTTTTTCTGTTGCGGAGCGTCGGTAGTTGCTTCCGGGCCGGTGTTTTCGATTGACGACAAAGCGGAAACGAAGGTTAAGTGGCGCGGCAGTCATTTGATAAGCGGTGATAATCTTACTTTTTTTGATAAAAAAGGTTTTGCCGAAAAAGCTCAACAGGTTGAATCCGGCCAGAATGATAAATGGCGCAGGATTGTAAATATATGGAGCAACGCGAAAGATCTGCCGTTTCGAAAAGAGGTCGCCTTATCCGCTGACGGCAAGGAAGTTGAGTTAAATATTCGAGCCGATCTTCCGGCGTACCACCAGAAGCCTGACGTCGATTCTTTCGGCTATTATTTCAGAATACCGATGAGCCTTGTAAAAGGCATGAAATATACCGCAATAACAGGTCGTACCAGCAAACCACGAATAGTCAGTGGAGTGATTAACGGTAAAGAGAAAAGTTTATTTAAAACCAAGGCGCGGTATTGGGCTCTCGAAGGTAATGGCAAAAAAATCGTGATCGATTTCAATCCTGAAGGCGTTCAGAGTTTCGGCGATTATGGCCCGGGCGCGATTATCGGTTTATGGAGCGTCAGACAAACTCCCGACTACCTTGAATGCGGAATCGGAATCAGAAACACTGAATATGGCGGTGTCTTGAGCGGAAAGGTCAGGATATTTGAAGGCGGAATGAGTGATTACCCGAAGCGTCACGCTTATGGCAAATATGTCTATTTCAGTGAGTTGCCGGTCGAGAAACAGTTCTGCTTTGGCGCGAAAAAACACGGTAAAGAATTCACCAATGCCGGACTGGAAAAGTATTCCCCCCAAAAAGGCTTCGGCTGGCTTGAACCACTGGGAATGAAAATTTCATCCGAGCGCAGTTCCGGCGCGGTTTATTCCGCAGCTAAAGGCAGTGGAAACAAAGTATTCCGCTACGATCTGCCGCGTCCCGGGTTGTACGTTTTTACGATACGCTGTGCCGGTTATAAAACTCCTGACGGAGCTTTTTCCATCAGTTCCAACGGCAAAGAAATTGTAAAAGATCTTAACATACCAGTTTATACTTTAAAGAATATTTCATGGAGTCAATGGATCGATGACGGCAAACTTGAACTTAAACTGTCCGGCAAAAATTTTACCATTTCAGTGTTTGGCGCTCAACTGCTCCAACATCGCTGCGAAGATTTCAAATTCCGGCGTGGATTCTGGATTGTTGACGGCTATGAACCGCACCCGGTTAATTCCAATAAGGCGTTTTCCGCTCCTGCGGAATATGGCATTGCGGTTACCGGCATCAAGTTACCCGAAAAGCCGATAACAGATCCTGATGAAACACCTTTGGTTCCGGCTGGCGATATTTGCCTGCCGGACCAGAATGCACCTGAAATGGCGTGGCGCTATAATGCCACGATCGGCTCTCTCGGTCCCAGCAATAATGGTACTTTTACTGAATTTGACACTCCTGCTCTGGTTGAGCGCAGATTGAAACAGATCAAGGAAAAAAACATTAACAGTATTTTGCTTAACGGTCTGCTTTCGCGCCTTACTTTCCCGGTGCAGGATAAACGCGTTCGGGAAAATATTAAGCTGATTGCTGCAAAAGGGCATGATCTGAATATGAAAATCCTTGACCATCAGGATTTGACTTTGCTGTGGAATATGGGAGGCGCGTTCCGGGTGATGACCAAACGGCTTGGCATGACTCAGCGCTCCATAAACGGCAACTATCCGACTCGCGGTTTCTGCTTGACCAACAAGGATTTCAATAACTGGTATTATCCGTGGATTATCAAGCACATCCGGGAAACTGATATTGACGGGATTATGATTGACGAGGCTTGTTATCACAGTGCCGTATACTGCGGCTGTGTCGACTGCCGCAGAAAATTCACTGCCGATACCGGTTTGACGCTGCCGTTCGATGAAACTTCTCCTTTGCTGTATAACAAGAATTCGAAGCTTTGGAAAGCCTGGTTGCAGTGGCGTATGAAAGCCACCGCGGATTGGAGCGTGGAATTGAGACGGAAGATCATGCCGTTCAAACCGTATTTCACAATCATGCGTTATACTACTCATTACGGATATGCTTCCACTTATGCTTCGCTGTCGCATGGTACGACTCTGTCCGGCGCGGCACGCAGCTGCGATTTCCTCGGCACTGAGATTATGAGCCGCAACGTAATGGCCGCGTATCGTGCGGTATTTGCGTTTCGCAAGGCGAAAACCGCACTGCGTTTTGCATTCGGCAGCCCGATTTTCGGACTGGTTTATCCGCTTCAGAGCATGGATCTGGCATATTTCGGCTGGGCAATGAATAATATGAACAGCCAGGTTACCTGGATGATGATCGGACGCAATGACGATAAAAGCCCGTTTACCAGTTTTAAAGAAAACATGAACCTGCGCCTGGCAAAACCGGTTGCGGATATTGCAATAATGTATTCGATCCAAAGTCGTGACTGGCCAAAGTATATGGCGGTTGTCCCGGATGAAATCGGGATGTCCCAGGCCTTGACTGACCGGCATATCATGCATGATTTCTTTATGGAACGTTCGTTGACACTTGATTTTTTGAAGAAATACCGCGTGGTAATGTTGAATTGTGATTGCTGCCTGAGCGATACGCATATAGCCTCTCTGCTGGCTTATGTGAAACAGGGCGGAACCTTGTATATGACCGCAACAACCGGGCTGCTTGACCAGATGGGCAATAATCGCAAAGTGTGGCCGCTGGAACTGATTGCCGGAGTTGAACTGCCGGGTAACCGGGTACGTTTTCTAAAACAGCCGCTGCTGCGTTTCCCCGGTAAAAAACCGGTGCGGTATAATGCCGGTGTAATACGTATCGCCACCGTCAAAAACAATGAACCTGAAATTATTGCCGAAGTAGTTGATGCCAAAGGAAAAGTGATTCAACCGCTGGCGGTCCAAAGAAGATACGGTAAAGGAAGAATTATTTATTGTGCAGCCGCGTTCGGAGCCGCGAATTACGAACCGGAAACAACTTATATGCGTAAGTGGACCTACAGCATGAACAAGGAAGTCGATGCATTCAACGGCAAAATGATTGATCTGGTTATCGGTAAAGGCGCTTTGCGGTTTACACCGGTCCGGACTCCGGAAAAACTCCTGATGTCGGTGTATCGCCAGACGGTTGCAGATAAAACTTCGACTCTGGTACATTTGCTCAACGCCGGAGGTTCGACGATGAAACTGAATGCCGTCGTTCCCGGCATTCCTCCCTCAAAACCCGCATGGCCTGAACTGAAACAGGATATAATATTTGATATTTCCCTGCCTGGAGTAAAAAATGCTTATATTGTATCACCGGATCGTGAAGGAAGGAGTAAAATATCATTCAAGCGGATTTCCAAAGGACGCTATAGAGTAGCGGTTCCCGGAAACCTGCTCAAATGCTATAGTATTGTTTATCTGGAACATTAAAGAGACGTGCAAAATGCAAATATAAAAGCTGTAGTCGCAGACAAAAAAACGGCAGGATATGGTTGTGCCTGTCGGGAGCGAGTCATGTGCTTTAAGTAAATAATAAACCGTTTAGACTGGACGTAATATGAAAATATTTATAATGACTGACGTTGAGGGATGTGCCGGAGTACTCGATTTTGTTAACTGGACCAATCCCGAATCCCGCTATTATGAGAAAGCAAAACGGCTGTTGACTTGTGAAGTAAATGCGGCTATTGCCGGTTTAGCCGAAGGAGGCGCAGATGAATTTACCGTCATTGACGGTCATGGACATGGCGCGATCGAACCGGAATTGCTTGACGAGCGCGCCATTCTGGTTCGTGGGCATCGCGAAAATATCTGGCCGTGTGGACTTGATAAGACTTATGACGCAGTGGTATTTGTCGGTCAGCACGCCAAGGCCGGAACTCCGTATTCACATCTGACCCATTCCGGCAACTGCCGGGTGATTGAGGATACGGTTAACGGTATTTCAATCGGCGAATACGGCAGACTTGCTCTTTGCGCAATGGAGCTGGGTGTGCCGGTGATGCTGGCGTGCGGCGAACTTGCCTTGACTCATGAAGCTGAGGCGTTGACGCCCGGAGTTATCACCGCATCAGTAAAAGAAGGCTTGCTGCCGGACAATGGTTTCCGGGATGTTTCAATGGAGGAATATAAGGCCGCAAAATTGAGCGCGGCGCATTTATCTCCGGTGAAAGCGCGTAAAGTCATTCATGCGGCGGCGGTGCAGGCGATTGAGAAACTTAAATCTGCACCGGAGTCTTTTAAATTTCCGGTACTGCATCCACCTTACCACCGGATTGTTGAATACCGCCGGAGCGAGACTTTAAAAGAGCCGGCATTCAAGAGCATTACCTCCCATACGTCAAGTATTGCAGGGCTTTTAAATCAGCCGATAAATCGGGAATACCGCTGACTCTGACCACACCCGCTATTAGCAAAGCTGACCGACTTGTTTCCACCCGCGACAATCCTGTCACAGCCTTTTTCAATTCCTTGAGAGAAATAACCATCTTCATCCTCAAACCCTTTCATTTTATTTTCCGGACAAAAAAAGCCGCCTACCCAAACAGTAAACGGCATCTCATATTATAATACCCGGCAATACCCGTCTTTAAGACATTTCAGCTCAAAAATCATCCGCCCCGGCAAAATATACGGGATAAATAAATCCCTCATAAAAAACACGCCTGCCGATCTGATATCGCTAAAACAAAAACGAACTTTCCCGGTGTCTGAAATGTTTTTTTCGATTATTTTTTTTGCAGCATTGAAAAATAATCATGATAATAGTATATTGCTTGACGTTGATAGAACGGTGAATTCCGTGAGAATCGGAAACTGTCGCGCAACTGTGATATGATCTTTTGAAGATCAATGAGTCAGAACCCGCCTGTCAATCAGTAAGAGTGCTTTCGCGTTAAAGGCCATGATCTTATCGCTTGTCGTCTTTCCCCGAAAGAATACTCTTCTGTTCGTTCGTTGTACGCGTAATACAAACAAGAGGAGATTTATATGGCCGCATTAGTTTATTAAGCCCATTTTTCCATTTATAATTTTCTAATCATCCAAATCAACCGGGAATCCAAACGATGAAATCCGAATTTAAAACTTTTACACTTATAGAGCTTCTGGTAGTTATAGCTATTATAGCAATACTTGCAAGCATGTTATTGCCGGCCCTCGGCCAGGCAAGAGAAAAAGCAAAAGGCATTTCCTGCACCAGTAATCAAAAACAAATGGGCACCGGTAATATGCTCTACGCTAACGATTGCGAGCATTTTATTCCGGCCTACGGCACCGATGCCGGAATGTCCACTGCTTCAGGAACTATATGGAACGCGTATCGCAATGCGGATAAGACAATGAACTTGAAAAAAGGATTTCTTTCCGAATATATTCCGCCGGAAGCAATGACCTGCCCCAGCTGGGTTCCTAAACCCACCGACTATGAAAATGTTCAAGGTGGAACCGGCTACGGTTATAACGTATATGGAGTCGGGTCCATGCATTGTCTGGGTGCGAGCATTTATTACAGCGGCACCGGCAACAAACTCTCAAGGGTAGAGGCTCCGGTTCAAACTGTCATGTTTACTGATGTGGTCGACAGCAAATCGGGCACCACGGAAATAAAAGGATACTCCTGGGCTTATCCAAGCTGTAAACCGGTAGGCGGAGAGCGTGCCGTAGTTAGCGGTGATTATATTGACAGATGCGAAAACACCCATTTCCGTCATAATAATTCGACTCCCGTGACCTGGGCCGACGGTCATGTGACAAATGAAAAAATGACTGACCGCTGCCGCAATGGACTGCCTTTCAAAAATGTCGGTTATTTTGGACCTCCGGATTCGTCGCTCTATGATTGCTGGAGCGTTCTGTGAGAATGAACCTACTCAAAAAATGAAAGACCAGGCAAAAAAAATACGTCCGATCCGCCGGGGAATGATGGGATTCCCCGGCCTTGCTGTTTCCGACCCGCAGGCAGCCTGGAATGAAGCGTTGCGGGAAGAAGTCAATCCGGCGGCGAAACGAACAATGTATCTGCACATTCCATATTGCCGGACGCGCTGTTCATTTTGCCCGTTTTACATGGGGGCGGCCGATGAAAATGAATTTGACCGCTATGTTGCGTCCCTGGTCCGTGAACTTGAAACCAGCGCCGGATTACCCGGGATCTGCGGAGAAAAAATTAACGCAGTCTATTTCGGCGGCGGTACGCCTACGGATATGACCCCGGAGCATTTTGCCCGGGTTCTTCAGGTGATCCATGAGAAGTATAACCTGACAAATGACTGTGAAATAACGGTGGAAGGCCGCATCAAAGGTTTTACCTCCGATAAAATGCAAGCCTGCATGGATAGCGGAGTAAACCGTTTTTCCCTTGGCATCCAGACTTTCAATACGCAAATTCGCCATCGAATCGGGCGCAGCGCCGACCGTGAGGAAGTAATTGAAACGCTGAATCGACTGATCGCCTTTAATCAGGCTGCCGTTGTCGTTGATCTGTTGTATGGTTTGCCCGGACAAACTATTGATGACTGGGTTGACGACCAGCAAACAATCCTTGAAGAGGTGAAAATTTCCGGGTGCGATCATTATGCTCTGGGCCTCCATTCCGGTTTGCCGATGTCACAGGCCATTGCCGAAGGCAGGATGCCGGATCGGCCTGACGAAGCGACAAGGTTCCGAATGTATCAGTTGGGCGAAGATATAATGCGTGATGCCGGGGCGGCCAGACTGTCTTTGAAACACTATGCTTTCGATTATCGTGAACGCAACGCCAACAATGAAATATCCGGTGAAAAAAATATTTGTCTGCCGTTCGGGGTTCATGCCGGAGGACGGCTTGGACAATACTTTTTCCATCAAACCAACGATGTAGCGGAATATCATCAAATGGTTTCTCAAGGAATCAAACCTTTTGAAAAAGCCAGGAAAATGCCGGAAGACTTCCGGGTGTGCAGCGTGATCGCCGGGCAGATTGCCCGGCGGCGCGGTTTCAATCTTGAAACCGCCGCCGCGGCCGCTCCGCAATACCGGGATCGTATTCTTGAAAAATGCCGCCCGTTACTGGATAACTGGATTGAAAAGGGACTTATCTCTGCCGGCTGGCATGATTGGTACCGCCTGTCGAGCTGGGCTTTGTTCAAACATAAAACCCTGATTCCGGATTTGATGGAAACAATTGCTTCGACCTGGCCGGAAAACAGCGTCCCGCCCACTGAAAGGAATGATTATGAATAAACTTGGCAGCGTTATGCTGATCATACTTTGCCTTGTAACTGCGACTGCGGCGATTGCGACACAGGATACTTTGCAGCAGAAGATGAAACGTATGCGCAAAACGAATGGTCTGATCAAAGGGGCCAAAGGGCAGAAAGTGCTGCGTGAAGACACAAAAACGATAACCTGCCGTGATTTTTACGGCCATGAAGTAACGCTGACGAAAAAACCGAAACGGGTGATTGTCGGTTATCTTTCCATGGTCAGTGTCTGGACCCTGGCCGGTGGCGACGTTATCGCTATACCCAGCAACGAACGGACCGGAACCGAAGTCCTTGAAAAAAAACTGGCCGCACTGCCTCAAGTGGGCAGTTTCTCGCATCTCAATATGGAAAAAATCATCAAGCTGAAGCCGGATCTGGTTATCCTCTCGGCGTTTTCCGGTCGTCGCGGTTTGAAAGATAAATCCGAACTGCTCAAAGCGGCTGGAATCGAAACCTTGTCCGTATATTACGGTAATTATGCCGGCTTCCTGGAACTGCTGAATTTGTTCGCGCGGATCAATGGAGTCGATATAAACAAGATTGATCAGGCGGCAAAAATGCTTAGACGGGTTGAAACACTGACCACTAAAACACGGAAGTTAAAATCCCCGCGTTTTGCGAGTATTTTCATGTCGGGACGGGCTTTTTCCGTTGAGCTTAACAAGGCCAACACTGCCCAGATGGCCGCGATGCTTAACGGAGTTAACGTGGTAGAGAAATTCGGTCATAATATCGGCGGCAACCGGCTGCCGTTCAGCATGGAACGGCTGGTCATGGAGAATCCCGATATTATCTTTGTAACGACGATGGGGAATTCGGCCAAATTCCGGGTCAGAATGAAAAAGGAAATCATGTCGGACCCGGTATGGAAAAGCTTGCGGGCGGTGAAGAACGGCAACGTTCATTTTCTGCCTAACGAGTTGTTTTTGTATAAGGCGAACGAACATTACGACCAGGCATTTCTCTATCTGGCAAAACTGCTTTATCCACAGGAGAAATGGGACTCTTGATTGATTTCGGATATATTGCTCAATTGCGTGACCGGACCGGCTGCCGGATTATAACGTTGTGCGTTCTGGCGCTTTTTATGCTTGCCGCGTTCTTTTTCAGTCTGAGCTGCGGATCGCTTAAAATATCTTACTGCGAAATTGTTCAGGCGATCATTGAGCCGGTCGATAACGTCAACCGGCAGATTATCTGGAACATCAGGATACCCCGTACCGTAACCGGGGCGCTGGTGGGCATCTGCCTGGCGCTTGCCGGGGCGGTATTGCAGGGCGTAATGCGCAATCCGTTAGCCGGGCCGAACCTGATCGGCGTAACGTCAGGCGGCGGTCTGGCCGCGATTATTATTCTGATCGTCCTGCCTGAATACATCCATTTGTTGGTGCCGGGAGCGTTCATCGGAGCGTTGTGTACGACAATAGTTATCTATCTGCTGGCCTGGAAACACGGCGTACAGCCGATGCGGCTGATTCTGGCCGGGATTGCCGTGTCAAGCCTGCTGGGGGCGGTCATGAGCAGTCTGATGCTTTTTTTTCCGGACCGGGTGGCCGGGACGATTGATTTTATGATCGGCGGTCTCTCCGCGCGTTCATGGCGGCATGTCAATATTATCTGGCCTTATGCTGTCGTGGGTTCGGTTGCAGTCTTCGGCATGGCCCGGCGTCTGAATATTATGTCGCTGGGCGATGAAGTGGCCGGCAGCCTGGGCGTGAATGTCGAAATCAGCCGGATGATTCTGATCGCGATCAGCGCCCTGCTGGCGGCAGCGGCGGTAAGCGTGGCCGGATTGCTGGGTTTTGTCGGTTTGATGGTTCCGCATATCATGCGGCTGGTGGTGGGGTCGGATCATCGTTTTCTGTTTCCCGCCTGTATCCTGTTCAGCGCCGGGCTGATGATGTTCTGCGACACGATAGGACGGCTGGTGCTGGACCCGGTAGAACTGCCGGTCGGGATTATTATGGCCTTTCTCGGGGCGCCGTTCTTTCTGTTTCTTTTAAGGAGTAAAAAACATCATGCGGCTTGAAACCGGACATATCAGCTTCAGCTATGACGGCAATCTGGTGCTCGACGACCTGTCACTGGAAATCGGTTCAGGGGAGATCGTTTCGCTGATCGGTGCCAACGGCTGCGGCAAATCAACGTTGCTGAAAAATATGTCGAAAGCCCTGCAGCCCGACCGGGGCAGCGTTTATGTCGACAGCAGATTGTTGAATTCGTTCAGCCGAAAGGAACTGGCCCGTAACATGTCAGTTTTGCCGCAAAGCAACTCATCTCCGGATGACGTCACCGTTTTTGACCTGGTTAGTTACGGGCGTTTCCCGTTTCAGCGATTCCTGCAGGGAATGTCCGGGCGGGACCATGAGATTGTTGAGGAGGCGCTGCATCATACCGGGATGACGGAATATCGCGACCGGCCCGTATGTTCCCTGTCCGGCGGCGAAAGGCAGCGGGCCTGGCTGGCGCTGAGTCTGGCCCAGGAACCCTCGATAATGCTGCTGGACGAACCGACTACATATCTCGACGTGTGTCACCAGTTTGAGGTGATCGACCTGATCAGGGATATGAACAGGAGGCTCGATATTACGATCGTCATGGTTTTGCACGACATTAATCTGGCCTCGCGCTGTTCGGACCGTATCGTCGCGATGAAGGACAAGAAGATTTATCGCCAGGGAAAAGTTGAGGAAGTGATAAATGAAGAGGTTTTGCAGGAAGTCTTCAACATAAAATCCCATATCATCAGTTATCAGGGACGACCCTATTTTATACCAATGGAATCATGTTACTGAATTCAACCAGGGAGCAATAATGAGCAGGAAAAACATTTTGATCGTCTATTCCAGTCGTGAAGCGACTGGTAACAGTAAAAAAATCGCGGAAGCGCTGGCTGGCCATTTCGGAGAACAAGCGGTGCTATCTTCCGCCGGGAATGCTCCCGATCCGTCCGGGTTTGCATATGTAATTATGGGATTCGGCATCTATCATGGCTGGCCCGACGGTGATATGCGGGCATTTATGCGGCGCTGCAAGTCGGTCCCGGTCGGACTTTTCCTGACCCTCGGGGCGTACCCCGATTCCGATCATGCGAAATCCTGTATGGGGCGGGCCGAAGGCCTGCTGCAAAGCTGTTTGGTCCGGGGACGCTTTATGTGTCACGGCCGGCTTGATCCCGCCTTGATCGAGCGGATGAAAAATCGTGCGTCCGGACCTCATAGCTGGAACGAAGAACGGGCTCGGCGGATCGATGCCGCTGAAACTCGTCCGGATGCGAATGATTTCGAACGTGCTATCGAAATTTTTTCTGAAGGCTGGAAGAAAGTTTCCAATCCGCCAACCCGTAGCAAAGTTCTGGAGCTCAGATCCGGAATCGTCCTGGCGTCTTTCGGGACGACCCGGGAAAAAGCTGCCGCTGCCTATTGCGGAATCGAGCAGCAACTCAGAACCGAGAATCCAGGCGTTGAACTGCGATGGGCATATACCTCGAAAATGGTTCGGGACATTCGCCAGAAACGCGGTGCGGCCGAAGTGAAATCCGTGCCGGACGTTTTGAATGAGATGTTGATAGACGGTTTTACCGACGTGACGGTAGTGCCGACCAACGTGGTTCCCGGAGAAGAATATCATAAACTGGCATCGGACGTTGCCGCGTTTCATAACGGAGCCTTGAAATTTAATAGTCTCAAGTTGTCGGCCCCATTATTGAAAAATGGCCGCCGACTTAAGGAAATATGCAAAATTCTGCTGGACGAACTGCCGGGATCGCGTCAGCCGGAAGACGCGGTGTTGTTTATGGGACACGGCAATGAAAGCGGCCGGTGCGATATGCATTATCTTGCGGCGGCGGCTGAACTTAACCGGCTGGACGGTAATGTTTATCTTGCATCAGTCGAGGGAGTCCCGGATTTTTTTGATGTCAGAGATGAATTGTTGGAACGCAAGTATAAGCGGGTTTGGCTGCTGCCGTTTATGATTGTTGCCGGGGACCATGCCGTCAACGACCTGGCCGGAGACGATGCCGACTCCTGGAAAAGTATGCTCTCCTCAGACGGGATTGAATGTCATACCGTACTGAAAGGTCTTGGTGAATACGAAAGAATCGCGCGACTTTTCGCGGTCGGAATGATGTCATGACGAAAGCAAAACAAAAAGGTCTGGTCATTGTCATTACCGGTAACGGCAAAGGCAAGACCACCTCGGCCCTTGGCATGGTGACCAGAAATCTCGGCTGGGATAAGAAATGCGTTATTGTCCAGTTTGCCAAAGGCGGCTGGGAAACCGGCGAACTGCGCTTTTTCAAAAAGATCGGGGTTGAAATTATTCCGGTCTGGGGTGATAAACGCTGGTTCGACCCGGTTCCGGACGATGTTAAAAACAAACTGGTCGAAAAATCGGAAAACCTGGCCCGGCGAATGTTGACGGACCCGTCTATCGATTTGCTGGTGCTGGACGAAATAAATATTATGATGTCGCACGGGATGATAGCTCCGGAAGATCTGCTGCCGCTTTTGACGGGGAGACCTGAAGGTATGACCGTTATCCTGACCGGGCGGCATGCCCCGGAACAGATCATCAAAGTTGCGGACCTGGTTTCTGAAATCGGGAACGTCAAACATCCCGCGGAACAGGGAGTTCCACCCTGTGCCGGTATTGAATATTGAATATAAACCGGCGGAAACCGGAAAGGATTAGATAGATTATGCCTGTGAAAGGTAAATTTTTGGGAGTCGGCCTCGGCCCGGGCGATCCTGATTTGATCACCCGTAAAGGCTGGGAGGCGCTGTGCCATGCCGATATCATTTATACGGTAGCTTCGCGCCAGGGCTCTTCAAGTCAATCGCGGCGGATCGTGACGGCGCAGCCAGGCGTGCACGCGGAACAGCGTGAACTTGTTTTTGCCATGAATCAGGATTGGGATGACCGGATGGCGACAATCTCCCGGCATGCCGCCGATATCGCAGACGAACTTAAAAACGGCAATAATTGCGCGTTCGCCACTATCGGCGATGTTTTAACTTACAGTACCTGCGGCTATCTGCTGGATGCCCTGCTACAATTGCTACCTGAGCTTGAAACATCGATCATTCCCGGCGTTAATTCATGGAGCGCGCTGACCGCCGCCAACGCGGCCCTGCCGCTGGTTTCCGACCAGGAGAAGCTGACGATCATTCCGGGATACATCACCCCGGACCGGGAAACTGTTGCCAGCATCATCGACGGCAGTGAAACTGTCGTTTTCCTGAAAACGTATCGTTCAAGAAACGAGATAATTGAGTTGCTGCGGGATTTTCCCGTAGACATTCTATACGGAGCCAATGTCGGCATGGACAATCAGTTTATCAGCACCGATATTAATGAAATCACCGCGCGGAAAGCGGAATATCTTTCGATGCTGATCGTCAGGAAACGTCAACCTGCTCCTGGCTGAGACAGTTATGATTAAAATCTCGAAAAACGATTTGAAAAAATTTATTCTTTATAGCGGCTGGATTATTTCCCTGTCGCTGACTTTTTTTGTGCTGACGCTGCTGCCGTTCAGGGAATGCCGGCGTTGTCTGCTGAATTTTACCGTTTTGCTGGTCGGAGTTGCGGTGGCCGGTTTTATCGGCGTGGCACTGGAGTCCAGGCTCGACGGCCGACGGTTGATCATGATCGTCAAGCCGCTGCTTCGTTATGCCCGGTTGCCGGATGTGACGGGCAGAGCCTGGCTGCTCGCTTTATTTTCCGGTTCCGCGGCTTCGGTGATGTTGGCGGATGCGCGCGAATCCGGGAATATAACCCGGCGTGAAATGTATTTAAGCGTACTGGCCACCCGTTTTCCAGCCATGCTGTCATCTTCACTGCGGATTATTTTCCCGGTAATCGCGGCGGTCGGGCTGGTCGGTATATATTATTATTTGTCAGTCTACGGAATTGAACTGGTAATCTTGCTGCTGGTAGTTTTTTACGCGAGATTTACATGTAAATCAGCCGATATCCACCGAACGGAACTGACCGGTAACATAAAAAAACCGTCCTGGAATGATGTTATGGACAAATCGCTTAAAACCTCAATGTCGCTGAGTTTTAGATTCCTGAAAGTGGCGCTTCCGTGTTATTTGCTGACCGCTTTGGCATTGCGGAGCGGATTTCAGGAAGACCTCCGCAACTGGCTCCCGGAATTCTGCCGGGCACGGATTGCGCCTGATATGCTGCTTGTAACCGGGGCGCGACTGGGCGGCATGTTCAGTGCGGCTGGAGTAGTCGCGGAGATGGCCGGAGCTCAGCGGCTGACTACCCCGGAGATAGTTTTTTCACTGCTGCTGGGCAAAATTATCATGACTCCGGTCAGAACGCTAAGGACCGGAATTCCGGTTATGGCGGGAATTTTCAAGTTTTATGATGGTTTACGGTTGGCTTTGATCATCAGCGTGATCAGGTTGATTGTAAGTGTAATAACCGCAATAATTATCTATATCTTTATATTATGAGTAAGAAAATCAACAACGAACACGGTGGCAATCTGCGTAAACTGGCGGATCTGGCCGGATGCACGGAACAGGAAATCATCGCTTTCAGTTCAAACATCAATCCGTCCGGAACCCCGCAATATGTCGCAGGAGCCCTGAACCGGTCTTTCGGTGCGCTCAGGAATTATCCCGAACCCTATGCGGAACAGTTGACCGCGGTTGCGGCCGAATCCTTAAACATCCCGGTTGACCGGATTCTTTTCGGCAACGGTTCCAACCAACTGATTCATCTGATCCCGCGTGCGGTGCCTGATGTAAAACGCGCGGTGCTGGTAAGTCCAGGCTATCTGGAATACGAGACCAGTTGTCTGCGTGCCGGTCTTGAAATTGTCTGCCATGAGTTGAGCCATAAGGACGATTTCAGACTTGATTTGGATGCTTTCGGCGCGGTTTTGCGTCCCGGTGATCTCGTGTTCATCGGCAATCCGGTCAATCCGACCGGCAGCACCTGTCGGTTAGAGGAGCTTGTTGCCGGATTCCCTGAGACGTTTTTTGTCGTGGACGAGGCTTTTATTGATTATTGTGAGGAATTGACCCTGCTGCCGGATGTGCCGGAAAATGTTATCGTTTTGCGGTCGCTGACCAAGTTTTACGCGATTCCCGGTTTGCGTCTGGGATATTGCGTCGCTTCACCGCGAATCATCGCCACGTTGAAGCTGTTACAGCCGTGCTGGTCGCTGAGTTCTCCGGCAATTGAGACCGGGATCAGAATTTTTCAAGACACAAGCTCGTTCAAGTCGGATTCTTGTCAACTAATGGCGCTGCTGAAAGACGACCTGATCAAAGGTCTTGAGGCTATCGGCGGCATCAAAGTATATCCGTCTTGCGCCAATTACCTGTTGCTGAAAACAGCCGGTCTGGATGCCAACCGTTTTTTGAAGCAATATAAAATTGCGTTAAGGAGCTGTGCCGGGTATCGCGGACTCGATTCTTCCTTCTTCCGGATCGCGGTGAAAACGGAAGATGAAAATAACCAGTTGCTCAAAGCCCTTGACCGGGAGTTGAACTCCGGTGCGGCGTTTCACGTGACCCGTAAACGTAAAACCCCAGCCTTGATGCTTCAGGGAACTTGTTCCAATGCCGGAAAAAGTATGCTTGCCACCGCGTTCTGCCGGATTCTGCTGCAGGACGGTTATGCCGTTGCGCCGTTCAAGTCCCAGAATATGGCGCTTAATTCCTATGTTACCGCTGCCAGTGGCGAGATGGGCCGGGCCCAGGTTGTCCAGGCTGAAGCCTGCCGCCTTGATCCCGATGTCAGGATGAACCCGGTTCTGCTCAAACCGTCCGGGAAATCCGGCAGCCAGGTTATCTTCAATGGCGAACCGGTCGGGATGATGAGCGTCAGGCAATATGCCGCGTATAAACGGGAACTATGGGAGCAGGTCAAACAGATTTATGATTCTTTGGCCGCCGATTATCAGGCCGTTATTCTGGAAGGCGCGGGCAGTCCGGGCGAAGTCAATTTGAAACAGAGCGACATTGTCAACATGAATATGGCGGCCTACGCGGAAAGTCCGGTCCTGCTGGCCGGGGATATCGACCGGGGCGGCGTTTACGCTTCGTTTATCGGGACCTTCGCCACTTTCAGCCAATGGGAACGTGATTTACTGCACGGATTTATCGTCAACAAGTTCCGGGGCGACGCTTCGCTGTTGGGTTCCGCGCATGATTATGTCGAGGATTTCACCGGAAAACCGGTTCTGGGCGTCGTGCCGCATTTGGGGCGTCTTGGCCTGCCGGAAGAGGACTCGGTCAGCTTTGAATTCAACCACCGGAAGGACAAACTTGACGAACCGCTTGACGCGGCCGTCATCAGCCTTGGCCACATCGCCAATTTCACAGACTATGCCCCACTTGAAATCGAACCGGATATTGTACTCAGAAAAGTGAATTCTCCGGAACAATTGGGAAATCCCGATATTATCATTATGCCCGGAACTAAAAGCACGATCAGCGATATGGTCAATTTGCGTGAATCCGGACTGGCTGATTCGATTGTCAATTGTCTCCGGCGCGGGGCTTGGTATATCGGGATCTGCGGCGGCCTGCAAATCGCCGGCAGTTCGATCGCCGATCCGTGGTGTGTCGAGTCGGAAATAACCGGAATCCGGGGATTGGACCTGCTGCCGCTGGACACGGTGATGGAACGCAATAAACAACTGACCCGGACTACCGGCACGCTGATTCCCGGTGGAGATACGGTATCCGGCTATGAAATTCATCATGGCATTACAACCTGCCGGGAACCCGGCACAGTCGCAATCCGGGACACGGACGGACGTGAAATCGGTTATGCCAAAGGCCGGGTCTGGTGTGCCTATCTGCATGGTGTTTTCGACGATGACCGGTTCCGGCGTAAGTTCATCAATACGATCAGACTTGGTAAAGGTCTGACGCCATTGAACGGGATTACGGCGCAATACAATACTGAAGACGCCATAAATAAGTTGGCGGAATACGTCCGGGCTGCGGTGGATATGCCTGGAATATATCGTGCAATGGGATTGCAATAAACCTGATTATCCAGAATATAAGGAACTGATAATATGGATTTTTCTAAAATAACCTGGGACATGGCCGGACTGGAGATCGAAGCCGAAAGTTTTCGGCGGATTGAACAGGAAGCGGTTAACCGGCCCGATGATCAGCGTGAATGGCAGGTTGCCAGACGGCTGATCCACACCACGGCGGATTTTACGATTATGGATACCTTGAAATTCCGTCACGCTCCGATCGAGGCCGGACTTGAGGCGTTGCGGAGCGGTGTGCCGATCTATTCGGATTCGAATATGATCAAGGCGGGTTTATCCGTGCCGAAACTCCGAAAGTTTAATTCCGCTTACAGTCGCGAATCGATCCATTGTTACGTGGCCGACCCGGATGTTGCCGAACTGGCGGCACGGGAAAACATCACCCGGGCGCTGGCCGGCATCCGCAAAGCGAAAGATATTATCGACGGCGGCATCTTCATGTGCGGCAACGCCCCGCTGGCGCTGGCCGGAACCATTCGGATGATCGTCGAGGACGGCATTCGCCCCTGGTTGATTATCGGTATGCCAGTCGGGTTCGTAAATGTGGTTGAATCAAAAGAATTATTAAAAGAGATAGACGTGCCGCATATAACGATTGAGGGCCGGCGCGGTGGCAGCACCCTGGCTGTCGCGACCCTGCACGCTATTATGGAGAACGGACTTTGACAAAAGAGACGAAAGAATTGCGATCAGGATTCACGACCGGGGCCTGCGCGGCGGCGGCGGCAAAAGCCGCTTTCAGCGGCCGGGTTTGCGATACCTTGTTCCCGGATGGTTCGCGGGTCATGCTGCCGGTTGAACTGGACGGGACAACCGCGCGGATCATTAAGGACGCCGGCGACGACCCGGATGTTACCGACAAAGCCATGATCTCGGTTACGGTTGAAGAGTCGGACCGGGTCGATCCTGAGGACTACTGTAAAGACGCCGCTGACGGCCGGATCATTATTTGCGGCGGACCGGGCATTGGCAAAGCGACCAGGCCCGGCCTGGATATTCCTCCCGGAAAATGGGCGATCAATCCTTCGCCCCGCAAAATGATTGTCGATAATCTGCTTGACGCCGGATTCGAGTCCGGATCGCTGCGCGTCACAATTTCGCTTGAAAACGGCGAGGAAATCGCGAAAAAAACTTTAAATCTAACCCTTGGCATCATCGGCGGCGTTTCGATTCTCGGAACCAGCGGCATCGTGGTCCCTTATTCAAATGACGCTTATATCCGGACAATCGATTTGCATATCAGGAACGCCGTCGCGGAAGGGGCCGAAGTACTGGCTTTTTCGACCGGCAGCCGGACCGGCAAAGCTCTGTTGCGTGATTTTCCGGCTTTGGAGGAAAAGCGCCTGATCCGGATTGCCGATTTTATCGGCGAGTCGCTGGCCTCGGCTGAGCAGGCCGGGGTAAAATTGCTGATCATCGGCTGCATGCCGGGAAAATTGTATAAATATGCCTGCGGCTATCATAACACCCACGCGCACAAAGTTAAACTGATACCCGACCTGGCCCTGAAGATTCTTGCCGATCAACCCGCGACTATGCTGGATAAAGTAAACAACAGCGATACCGTGGGGGAAATCAAAGCTTATCTGGATGATGCGGTTTATAATGATTTTCTCGATAAAACGGCGGATTACGCTTATCAAGAATTGAAGAACATGGCCCCCGGACTCAATATCGTACTGGCGCTTTATTCAACCGACGGGGAGCTTGTTTTGACGCGAAAGGAGATGACATGAGAGGTTCATTGTTTTTGATCGGCTGCGGCAATGGCCGTGAAACATTGCCGGAAGCGGCGTTGTCCGCTTTGAATAACGCGAATATTGTCGCGGGAGGCCGCCGTCTGCTGGAACAATACGCTCCAGCCGGAATCGAACAGGTGATCGTCGGCGCGGATGCAGTGAAAACAGTTGCTGACCTGATTGCCGCCGCCGCCGAAAAAAATATCGTTATCCTGGCTTCCGGCGACGCGTTATACAACGGTATCGGCGGCACTATCAGGCGGCTGAGGCCGCCGGCTGATTTCCGGGTCATTCCCGGTTGCACCGCGTTTCAATACTTGTATTCCGCGCTCGGGATGCCGTGGGAAAATGTCAAATTGTTCAGTATTCACGGCAAATCACGAATTCCTTTCAGCCGTATCCTGAGTTCGCCCGAAGCGGTCATTTACTGCGACAACAAATGTCCAGCCAGTCTGCTGGCCGCCCGGCTCGCGGAATTTCATCCTGAATCCGCCTTGCGGGAAGCGGTGATCGGCGACAGTCTAGGCGGTCCGGACGAGCGGATAATAACCGGCTCCCTGAGTGAACTCTCAGGAAAAGAGTGTTCCGGACTGTCCATGCTGCTGCTTAAACCGCACTCCAGTTATCCGCCGTTGCCGCTGGGGCTGCCGGACGATTATTATGAACACGAAAACAACATGATAACTCATCCCGAAGTCAGGGCCGTCGTTCTGGCTAAACTGCGCCTGACGCCCGGTGTGATGTGGGATCTTGGCGCTGGCAGCGGCTCAGTAGGGCTGGAAGCGGCTGGATTAATCGCAGGTCTGAGCGTTCACGCGGTTGAGCAAAAAGAAAACCGTTTTGAACAGATATGCGCCAATTCCGCCAAACTCGGACTGGAAAATTATCAGTCCTATCATGGTAAAATACTTGAACTGCTGGACTCTCTGCCGGACCCTGATAAAATTTTCATCGGCGGCGGCGGCAAGGATTTGGCTGAGATAATCACCGGAGCGCTGGCGCGACTGCTGCCCGGCGGAACCATCGTCGTTACCGCGGTCACTCTGGAATCCCATACCGTCCTTAACGGTTTATTCGATGACCTTGGCTGGTCTGCCGTGAGTATGAATATCAGCCGGTCCCAGCGTATCGCCTGTTCCAATATGATGCGGGCGGAAAACCCGATTACGATATACTGTTATACAAAACAAGGATTATGAGTTAATGAAGAAAGTAATTTTAGCCGGGGCCGGTCCCGGCGCGGCGGACCTGATTACCCTGCGGGCGAAAAATGCCCTGGAAACCGCCGATATAATTATTTACGCCGGCAGCCTGGTCAATCCGGAGCTGTTGACTTACGCCGGGCCTGAAACGGAAAAATACAACAGCGCCGGAATGAATCTGGACGAAGTGGTGGAAGTGGTGAAAAACGCTGTGGCGGCTGATAAACAGGTCGTTCGGCTCCACACCGGCGACCCGGCTATGTACGGGGCGATATCAGAACAAATGAACGCTTTTGACGAACTCGGGATCGAATATGAAATCATTCCGGGAGTCAGCAGCGTCTTTGCCGCCGCCGCCGCGTTGAAATGCGAACTGACCATGCCGGACGTCAGCCAATCGGCTATCCTGACCCGGCGTGCCGGTAGAACCCCGGTCCCGGAAAAAGAGGCGATCCCGGCTCTGGCCGCCAGCGGCGCGACCATGGCTGTCTTCCTGAGTATTGCGGATATGGCTGGTCTGGTCGAGGATTTTTACAAGGCCGGACGTTCACCGAAAACCCCGGCTGCGGTCGTTTACCGGGCCAGTTGGCCGAATCAGCAGATTGTCCGGGGGACTCTTGGAAATATCGCAAGTAAAGTTGCCGAAGCCGGGATTAAAAGACAGTCGATGATAATCGTCGGTGAAGCCCTGAACCGGAGCGGGGAACTCTCCGATTTGTACAATGTCAACTTTGCGCACGGGCATCGTGACGCCGGGGTTCAAGTCTGGCAGAACAAGAAGACCGCGATTTACGCGCTGACGCGGCAGGGTGCGCTGAAAGCTTCGGAAATCGCCTGCGGTATGACTGGTACGACGATTATGCTGTCCGAATCCTGCGGCCCCCGGATCAGTGACGCGGTTTATTTTCCTGCCGGTGAACTGGCTGAGATAATCGAAAAATCCTGGCACCTTTATGATGCCCATATCTTTATTATGGCTACCGGTATTGTGGTTCGTAAAATCGGCCATTTGCTGATCGATAAGATTTCCGATCCAGCGGTTGTCTGTTGTGACGAACAAGGTGATTTCGCGGTCAGCCTGATTGGCGGACATCTTGCCGGGGCCAATCTGCTGGCGCAGCGCGTTGCCCGGATTACCGGAGGCAAAGCGGTTGTCACCACCGCCACCGATGTCAATAAAATTACCGCTTTCGACACGGCGGCAATGCTGGAAAATTATCGAATAGCCAATCCATCAATGATCAAGGAATTTAACCGGCGCTTGCTGGAAAATGAATCGGTTGACCTGCTGGTGCCGGAACAATTTTATTTGAAATATTATTCCGGAACAGATAATCTTAAGCTGATTCGGTCAAAGAACGAGATAAGCAGTGACGCGGTCGTCTGTTTCAACCATGACGAAGATCTCGCGAAATACACATTGAGCTTGACTGATCACGGCGTTAATGTCGGTATCGGCTGTCGGCGCGATACCGCCACGGCGGATATCGAAACGGCGCTGCTCGACGCGTTGGACAAGCTTGATTTGAAACCGGAAGACGTAAATTGTATCGCTTCGCTCGATGCCAAACGCAATGAAGCCAGCTTGCTGGAACTGGTAAAAAAATACCGTATCAGGGTCAAATTTTATCCGGCGGAAATTCTCAACCGGTTTGAAACCCCCAACATTACTCCAAGGGCGCAACAGGAATTCGGGGTGAATTCGGTCGCTGAAGCCGCGGCGCTGGCGGTCAACCCGGAATACCGTTTGCTGCTTGAAAAACAAAAATACCCGGCGGTAACCGTCGCCATTGCCGGAAAGGAACAATCATGAAAATCTACGCGGTTGGACTCGGACCCGGGGCAGAGGACCTGCTGGCCCCACGGGCCGTGGAAGTTATAAAGCAATGCGACGTCATTGCCGGATATAATACGTATCTGAAGCAGTTCCCTGAATTGTTCGCGGAGAAAGAAATTATTTGTAACGGTATGCGCGGCGAACTGGAACGCTGCCGGCTGGCGCTGGATGCGACGCTTGAGGGTAAATCTGTTGTCGTAATATCTTCCGGCGACGCCGGGATTTACGCGATGGCCGGTTTGCTGCTTGAATTGATCGAAGAAGAAAAATATGCCGGAATCGAGGTAGAGTCCGTACCCGGCATTACCGCCGCGTCCGCCGCCGCCGGAATCCTCGGCGCTCCGCTGATGAATGATTTCTGCGTCTTGAGTTTATCCAATTTGATGACCCCGGAACCCGTAATTATCAAGCGCCTGAAAGCCGCCGCGTCCGCCGATCTGGTCACGGTCCTTTATAATCCGGCCAGTATCAAGCGGCGTCAATTGATTGTCGAGGCCATAAATATTTTTTCAGAATGCCTGCCGCCGGAAACTCCGGTTGGAATTGTGCGCAATGCCTGTCGCGACGACGAAAGCTTCGATATATCCACCCTGGGGTCGTTCCCGTTTGATATTATCGACATGTTCACCCTGGTGGTGATCGGCAACTCAAATACAATCGTCAGGAATAACCGGATGTACACACGGAGAGGATACATTGACAAGTATGGCAGATAATTTCAGTTCATTCTGTATCGGCGGAACGTCTTCCGGCGACGGCAAAACCACCGTCGCCATCGCGCTGCTGCGCGCTTTACGCAACCGCGGTTTGAATGTGCAGCCGTTCAAATGCGGGCCGGATTACATCGATCCAACCTTTCACCGTATTGCCGCCGGCCGGAGTTCCCGCAACCTTGACGGCTGGATGATGGGCCCGGATGCCGTCAGGAATTCTTTCGCGCAAGGGTGCCGTAACGCCGATTGCGCGGTGATCGAGGGAGTCATGGGGCTGTTTGATTCATCCGCGCCGGGGTCACTTGACGGCAGTACCGCGCAAATAGCTGAATTGACCGGGTCGCAAGTTGTTTTGACGGTTAACGCCAGAGGTATGGCCAACAGTATCGCGGCGATGGTCAAAGGCTATTGCGAATTTAATCCCGCGCTTAAAATCGCCGGAGTTATCGCCAACAAGGTCGGCTCAGAAAATCACGCAAATATTTTACGGGAATCATTAAAATTGGCCGGTTTGCCGCCCTTGCTCGGATATCTGCCGCGTAACGAGGACTGGCAACTGCCGGAACGCCATCTCGGACTGGTCCCGTTCCTGGAAAATGAAAAAAGTGAGTGTTGGTTTAATGAACTGGCGGAAGCGGCCGAAAAATGCTTTGATATCGATTTGTTGCTGCGGATCACTTCCGAAACGCGCCCGGAGAAGAAAACTGCTCAGGGTTTTGACCGCTCCAAAATTCGTCTTGGCCTAGCCTTGGACCAGGCCTTTCATTTTTATTATCGCGACAACCTTGAGATACTTGAGGACCGAGGGTTTGAACTGGTTCCTTTTTCCCCGATCAAAGATACCGCACTCCCACACGGCTGTGATGCCTTGTATATCGGTGGCGGTTTTCCTGAGGAATTCGCGGCGGAGCTTTCCGCCAATCGGGCAATGCGCCATGCCATCAAGGTTTTTCCGGGAACTATCCTGGCCGAATGTGGCGGTTATATGTATCTTTCCAGAGCGATAGACCGGTTTCCGATGTGCGGCATCGTTCCAGCCGAAGCCTCGATGAACAATCGTCTGAGGTCTTTGGGGTATCGTCAGGTGGAGCTGCTGCATGATACATTTCTCGGTCCGGTTGGAACCGGTTTGCGGGGTCATGAGTTCCATTGGTCAAGTATAAGAGAAGAATCATTCACGCCGCTATGGAATTCCCGTCGTGCTGCAAAAAATTCAGAAAAGGTCAAGTGCGGTTTTTTCAACGGTAAAATCGCGGCCGGCTATATCCATTTGCATTTTGCGTCAAACCCCATGGTGGTGGATAACTGGTATAATCATTCCTTGAAAACGGGTTGCAATATAGGACATGGTAATTAAATTATATTGTCGGGAAATTAAAATACGGATGATAAACTACATCAAAGTTAAATATCGGGAGATGTTATGATGAAATATGATCAAAATATATTATCGATTCTGGAACGGGCGCAAGCTGGCGTTGCTCCGTCAAAAAACGACTGCATCGCATTACTGGAATGTGTTCCTCACAGTCCGGAAGCGGCATTGCTTCGCGGAGTGGCAGATGCCGTATGCCGGAAAAGATTCGGCAACGAGGGGATAATTCTGGGGCAGATCGGCATCGAGATTGCCGCATGTCCCGGTAAATGCAAATTCTGCAGCTTCGGGGAGGAGCATACTCATTTTGAGCCGAAAACAATGACGGACGCGGAAATAATGGAATATGCGGCAAATTTTGCTGCGTCCGGCGATCTTTACGCGTTGTTCCTGATGACAATGCATGAGTTCAAGTTCGACCGGCTGCTTGAAAATGCCAGAACGATCAGGAAGTCCATGCCGGACCAGCCGCAGATAGTGGTCAATATCGGTGATTTCGATAAAATACAGGCCAAAGAACTGAAGTCAGCCGGTGTTGATGGTGCCTATCATGTCTGCCGGTTGCGGGAGGGGGTGGACACCGCACTGAACCCGGAAGAGAGAAAACAAACGATCAAGGCAATTAAAGAAGCCGGGCTGGACTGGTATTACTGCTGCGAACCGGTCGGGCCGGAACATAGTACGGAAGAACTGGCGGAACAGATATTTCTCGGAGTGGAATACGGCTGTTTTCAACATGCGGCAATGCGCCGGGTGTATATGGAACACTCTCCGCTGGCAGAATATGGTCAAATCACTGAATTGCGTCTGGCTCAGGTTACTGCGGTGGTCGCCCTTGCCAGTTTGGGTTGCCCGGAAACGAAAAATATCGCGGTACATGAACCCAATCTGATCGGACTGACGTCCGGAGCCAATGTCGTATATGCTGAATCAGGGGCAAATCCAAGAGACCAGAAAGAGGATACTTCAGGCAATCGCGGGCGTGACGTCGCGACCTGCAAAACTATGTTGTATGAATCCGGATTTGACCATCTGCGAATCTCGCCGAGCAAAACGCGATTGCTTACCAAAGCATACAAGGCGTAAAAAACATGTATCAATAATAGCAAGTAAAACAGCCTGAAACAAGGTAAAACACGGTAAATTCCGCATTTAAAAAACTTGCGGCAAGAAGATGTAAGCCATTGATAGTCAAAGCAAAAAATGGTACGCTAGGCAGGGATCGAACCTGCGACCCACGGATTAGAAATCCGTTGCTAAAAGCACAAAAAAATAAAAATGTTCCAAAAATGTTCTAATCTCTCTATTGATTTATTATTTTAAGGGCATATTGTAGCAAGTAAAGTAAAACATTATTGAGAAGGACTATTATGGCTGTTTTTAAAAGAAAAACTTCAAAAGGGGAAAGCACGTTTTATCATTACAAGTTCATGGCCAATCGTAAATACTATACTGGCGTTTGCGAAGGATGTACCAAGAAGAAAGATGCTTTGGTATATGAAAAAGATATTAGAGTGAAAGTAGATGAACTTGCAAAACAGAAAAATGTTAAAGCTTTAGTAGAGAATTTCAGAGCAGAAATAACGGGAGGCAATGACATTTTATTGGAAAATGCTTTGGACGCTTTTTTTCAAAAGCCTCGGAAAAAAAAGTTAAGTGGAAGTAACCTTAAGCATAAAATTTCATCATGGGGGGACTTTATTGAATTTATGCAAGAAACATATCCTGATATAATCAAACTTGCTAGTGTAACAACATTACACGCTGAAGCATACATTCAATCTCTACGTGAAAATGGGAGGTTTAATAAAACAGTTTCGTATAAGTCAGGAAATATTACCAAAACATATTCATCTGAAAAAAAACTTTCAAATCGGACATGTAATTCAATACAACAAGTTTTAAATGAAGTTTTTAGTAAACTCCAAAGTGATGCAGGTTTAATTGAAAATCCATTTGCTTCCATCGAAAAACTCAATAACGAAACAGAAGGTCGGGAAGCCTTTACCGAAGACGAGCTTAAACTGGTTGCGGAAAAAGCTGATGATTTTATTAAAGCTATTTTTACAATAGGTATTGCAACTGCCCTACGGGAAGGTGATATCTGTACACTAAAATGGGATGATGTTGATTTGATTCATAATCTGATAAAACGACAAATGTCAAAAACAAAAAGAACCGTAGAGATTCCAATCCTTCCTCCCTTGAAAGCTTTTTTAAATACACAGCATAAAAAATCCGGGGACAATCAATATGTTCTCCCGGAACACGCTGAAATGTATATGAAGAATCCCAGTGGAATATCCTGGCGTGTAAAAAAATTTCTTGAATCAATTGGCATAACAACTACCAAAAAAATTCTTGGAAGAAGCCGTTCCGCCAGTATTAAAGATGTCCATAGTCTCCGTCATACTTTCTGTTATTACGCCGGAGTATATGGCATTCCATTCCTTGTCGTCAAAGACATAGTTGGACACGTTTCCCCACAGATGACGGAGCTATACCAACGTCATGCAGATAACCGTATGAAGCGCGAGAAATTAATGCAGATGCCTGATCTAATGGGATTACCCCAGGCTGAGTCAAATGAAACAGAACTGCAGGAACCCCCAATAGAACCCGAAAGAACACAGTTAATGGAATTAGTTAAGGTAATTCCATTGGACGCCGTTAAAGTGATGCTGGAGCAGTTACAGCGCCCTAAACGGCTTAAACGTCCATTGCCGAAGCTGAAGAATCCTCGCCAAGAAGAATGAGCATCGATACTACAACGCGTTGATAAATTCCTGTTATGACTTCAAAGAAGGCGTATGTCCTGTATGTTTTCATTCCCGGCATACGAGACATACGGGTAAATCAAAGTCAGTATAAGAATTTTTAATATTATTTTTTACTGTAATGTTGCAAATTGACTTTAATAATATATATTTATAGTCATTTAGTAACTGGAGAGTGGAATGAACAGTAATAAAAAACTGAACAAGCTAATTGATAAAGGGCAGCCTTTCACTACTGCTGAAGTTCAATCGCTTGGTATTCCGCGTCAAACTCTGACAAGGATGTGTCGTAAAGGAGTTATACAGAGAATTGCCAGGGGGATGTATAATATCCCAAACGGTGAGATGTCTGAACATAACGATATAAAGCTGGCGGTTAAACAGGTTCCCTATGCAGTAGTATGTCTTTTTTCCGCGCTTGAATTCCATAATATGACAACGCAAATTCCGCATCAAGTATGGCTGGCTGTTCCTCAAGGGAGACGCCGTAAGGCGATTACTTATCCGGAGATACAATATATTTCACTGACAAAATCCAGTTATGATTACGGCATTGAGGAACATGTTATTGATGGCGTATCTATCAAGGTCTATTCAGTAGCTAAGACGGTTGCTGATTGTTTTAAGTTTCGTAATAAGATTGGCCTTGAAGTTGCCTTGGAAGCTCTCAGGGAAGCTAAGTCTGAACAGAAAGCGACTAATACACAGATTCTTACTGCTGCGAAAATATGCCGGGTAGATAAAATCATTATGCCCTACCTGGAGGCAATGTGACCATGAGTTCCAATATCAAGAAAAATATCGTAGCATCAATTCAGGCCAGATTAAAGAACGTATCCAAAACTGAAGGAGTTAACCTGGATTATATACTTTCCCGGTACGGCATTGAACGTTTTCTGTATCGTTTGAGTTGTTCTGCCTATAAAAATAATTATGTTCTGAAAGGAGCCAGTTTATTTACGGTCTGGCTTGGGCCTTCATTCCGGACAACAAAAGATGCTGACTTTCTATGTAACGGAAATTCTGATCCAGAGTATCTGGTGAAATGTTTTCAGGAAATTTGCCAAATTGAATCAGATGACGGGATTATATTTGATCTTGATTCTATCCGCACTAAAGATATTCGCCGGGGACTTCAGTACGGTGGAACTTGTATAATGATGATTGCCTTTCTGGGAAAGATTCGCATTCCCATACAGTGTGATATTGGTTTTGGAGATTCTATTTATCCAGGGGTTGAGACTGTTGAGTACCCGACAATATTGGATATGGATAAGCCTGAATTACGGGCATATCCGGTGTATACAGTCATTGCGGAAAAGTTTGAAGCAATGGTCACTCTGGATATGGCGAACAGTCGTCTTAAGGATTTTTATGATCTGTGGTTGCTTACAGAGCAGTTCAACTTCGATTATTTAACTTTGAAGTCCGCAGTTATAAAAACATTTGAAAGACGGAAAACCGTTTTTCCGGAAGAATTACCCACGGCATTAACAAAACAGTTTGCCCAGGATAATAATAAACAAATTCAATGGAAAGCGTTTTTGAAGAAGACCACTCCGAAACAAGCCCCGGCCAGCTTTGAGGCGGCAATTAATCGAATAAGGGAATTTATCTCGCCATTAATCGATAATGATATTACTGAAGATTCACAATGGACAGCCGCTGATTCCTGGCATAGCCTTAAGTAAGAATTTTCTTATGACTTCAAAGAAGACGTATGTTCTGTATGTTTTCTTTCCGGCATACGGGTAAATCAAACTCCCTTTGAGAATTATGCTTGTCAAAAAACTAATTTTAAAAACTTGCTCAACGTATACAGGTATTATGATTTGAACTTAAAAACTAATTTTAAAAACTTGCTAACTGTATACAGCTATCGCATTTTCCGCCTGAATAAACGTATATTTGCAACTTGCTAAGTGTTGACATATATTAATTTATGTCAACACTTTACAAGGAAAATTATAATGAATAAATATGCTAAATTACGCTCAATGTTCCGATCCGGTAAACCGGTGGAAAGTTCTATTTTAAAATATTGGGATATTCCATCTCAGGCTCTGGTCGATCTTACCCGTAACGGAGAAATCAAACGCGTTACCCGAGGTGTGTATATCCACTCGGATACACCGGTTAAAACTTATACTGACTATCAAATCCTCGCGCAAGCAGTACCACATGGTGTACTTTGCTTAACCTCAGCGCTTAAGCTTCATGGCTTAATAGATACGGCTCCGGATGTAATGCATGTGGCCTTAAAACGCGGGACAAGGATTCCCAAAGTGGATTATCCCCCGGTTGAATTTCATTTGTTCTCAGACGATGCTTATGAGTACGGCGTGGAGAATCATCCTTATGATGACATCGTTTTAAGGGCGTATTCAATGGAAAAGACCATTGCCGATTGCTTTAAGTTCCGGAAACAAGTTGGACTTGAAACGGCGGTAAATGCCCTTAAAGCCGGGCTTAAAAAGAGATTATGCACATTCAGCGACAGACCCGGAGCATTAATATTCAAACACGAACAATTTCAGGAAGCTGCCGAAGTGTGTGGTATAACGAAAGTGGTGGAACCTTATATGGAGTTATTTAATCCTTAATCGAAGTTTAAAAGAGGCGTATGTGCCGTATGTATTTGAGGGGAACATATGGGACATATGAGGTTTGTTGAATTGATTTAGAAATTAATTAAAGATTTACCCTTGCCTCTTGGCTCCACCATTTTTTAGATTTATCCATAATTTTCAGCTTATATCTCCGCAAATATAGTATCCTCCTGTCTTCGGTGCGCCACGAAATTCAATTTTCCCCTGTTCGCGCAGTTGTCTGATATGGCGTTCGACCGTCCGGGTGGTTGTTCCGACTGCTTCGGCGATAACGTTTGCCCGACATCCGGGATTTAGCCGGATATACTCAAGAATTTTTACTCCGACATTTACTCCGACATTTACTCCGACATCTGAAATGTCCAGATGACGTTTCAGGGTAAGCAAAATTTCATCGAGCATGAAATCAACAAATATCCCGCTGTCGGTTTTCTTTGTGCTGAGGTTGATGGACTGATAATATCCTTGCTGATTCGCATATACCATGTTTTCAACCGGCAAATACTGAAAGATCGGATGCAACTGCCCCAGTAATAATGATTGCCAGAGTCGTCCCATACGTCCGTTTCCGTCCGCAAAGGGATGAATGAACTCAAACTCATAGTGGAAAACGCAACTGCGAATCAACAGGTGATCCTCAGATCGCTTCAACCAACCGAAGAGGTCTGATATTAATTCTGGAACTCGTTCCGCCGGAGGAGCCATATGGATAACCTGCGTTCCAGAAACCACACCTACTCCTGAAGTGCGAAATTGACCTGGAACATCAATCAAGGCCGTCATCATAATTCCATGTGCTTTCAGAAGGTCTTCGATAGAATATGGGTTTAACGATGAATACAGATCATAAGTTTCAATAGCATTTTTTACTTCTTGAATTTCCCGTATCGGTGCAACTATTCGCTTCCCTTCGAGGATTGCGGTAATCTGGTCCTCCGAAAGAGTATTGCCTTCAATAGCCAGTGAGCCGTGAATGGTTTTGATGCGGTTTGCCTTGCGTAAGCGCAGACTGTCTTCCTGTTCCATGCGGATAACATATCGCTCAATTAAAGCGGAAATCTCCGCAATCATGCTGATTGCTGTTGCACTCACTTTAAAAGGTGGCTGGTATGTCATAGTCGATTCCTTAGCCGATGATTTTTGTTATAAAGTAAATTCATTTTTTACCGGCATTTAAAATTCTTGTTCGTTTCATTGCTAATTTTTCCTTGCTCAAAAATGCCTCGCTGGGAGTAAATCCTCCAAGGTCTTCATGCGGGATTAGTCTTCATACTCTATCTCGTTATCCAGGCACCACTGACGAAGGGCTTCATCTTGACGGGTGTTTTCAAAGTTATACCATTGCTGTAAGAGACCTTCTGTTTCCAATAGAGCTTTGAAATTTGAATAGGCTCCGCGATGTTGGAAATAATTATCTACCAATACCATTTTCTTTGGCAGATTTTTTTCCACAAACTCAAGAACTAACGGCTTTCCCAAGTCAAGATCATTTTTATGTGGTATATCTACGCAGTTATCCCAATCAAGGTCATTCTCGACAGGGGTAATCTCGTCTTCCCCATAAGACGACCGCCAGAGAATCTCTCCGGTTTTCTTGTTCAGAACAGCCTGGTTCATTCCGTAAGAGCTTGAATTGACAAACTCAAAAGCTATTTCAATATCATTGTACTTTATCATAGTTATTCTTTTTTTAACAGGCTTGTCATTTTTAATTTTCCGTGTTGTTCAACTGAGGCAACACAAATAAAATATATCAGAATAAAATGGCAAAGCAAATTGAATGGGGAAATTATTGTGTCGATTAGGATATGCTTAATGCTTGATGGATAATTAATAATACCGGATGAACCAATCAGGTTCTTCGTCATAGAATCGTGACGGCTAAAAAAATTCCCCAAAGGAATTAAAAATACCCGTATGTTGCGTATGTGAATGACGAAATATCGTCAAAACATACGTTTCATACGGGGTAATTAAACTCCATTTCAATTTTATCCGGTTGACTCTGCGAAAACGCAATTATTTGCTTCTTCGTTTTTTTCGGGATTGCTGACTTCTTTGAAAATCCTGTAGACTACATCCAGAATCACGTAGAAAAACGAGATGATATTGCCGTCGGGTTTATCGGCAAGATGTCCAAGATACGCTCCGACAATGGTGGTAAGGCACGATACAGCCGGTCCGATTAACCAACCGACTACCGGAATTTGATTCAGCAAAACCGCAGCACAGAAGCCGGTTAACGCGCCAATTGTCATATATGGATGTTTCGGGGCGAATTTAACCAGTTCAACGACAATGGTTTCACCGAGCAGAATGATTTTCCTGCCGAAGTCAATGGTTCCGCGCCAAATAGCTCTGATTTTTTCCACCAGGAATTTGGAGATGCCGTGGCTGATGAGCCAATCGAACAAATTATTGTCTTTCCCGGTATCAGTTTTTTCATGTTCATTCATTATTTGTTTTTCCTTTGTGTATGGTTTAGGTCAGCGCGAAGAGTTTACCCAGTCCGCGATAACACTGGTCAGCCCTGGCCGGGGAGTATTTCTTGGCCAACTCTGTGAAGCTGTTGTACAAACTCCAGAGATTATGCGGCTTGAATTCCTCATGCCTGGGTTCCCGGAACTCATTAAGCACCGGCAGGATATCGCAACTGGCGATAACTTTTTCCTCCGCCGCCTGAACGGTCAGCAGTTTTGCTCCGGTTATGGAGATCGGGCGCAGCTTCATTTCCGCAACATTATCCTCTAATCGCTGGAACTGGTGCGCCAGGTTATCGAAAGCTGCCGGAATGAGTTCTTCTACCTCAATGCCGCTGGTATGACGACGGTGAATTGTGGTTTCCCCGCCGAATGCAAGATTATCGCAACAGATAATGCTTAGCCCCGCTGTAATGCCTACAGCCATGCTTTTGTCATGGGAGTTCCTGAAGCCGATACAGCGCGAATATTCCGGATGACCTTCAGGATGAAATCGCAATACCGCGAACATCCTGTTTCCACTTGGATTAAGGCCGTACTCTTCAGATACGACTTCATAACCGCGCCTGACGGTTTCTTCACAGACCAGTTCCGCTACCTGTCGATGCGGCACCGGTTTCCAACTGCTGGTGGCTTTAGGAGTCGGGATAAGGGCCAACTCATTGCGGTTGACTCTGGTGGCCCCGCAATGCAATAATAAATTACTCATGATGAGTTTCCTTTCTTTTGGGTTTGATTTTTAAATGTTTATGAAGTATAATTATTGGTGAAATGAAACAGGAGTTTTGTAATGACTATGACACTTACACAGATTGAGAAGGAAGTTGATCAGCTTCCACTTGAACAACAACTCAAGCTTGTTAACCGCATCAAGCATCATGTTGTCACTGACGATGATTCGGTCGGCTTGGATATTGCATTAAAGAGAGCTCGCAAAATTGATGCGGGAAAAGGTTCTTTCATGGACCTTGACACATCTTTGAAGCAAATTCACAAAGCACTTGACAAACAGGGTTGATCGTGTACCAAGTTTATATTTTTGACGAAGCACATGATGACAACTTGCAAGCCGCTTTATATCTGGAATCGCAAGAATCCGGACTGGGAAGAGAATTCCTCTGTGAATTTAAAAATGCCATTAACGGTATTGCCAATTTTCCTGAATCCCATCAATGTATCAGAGAAAATATCCGGCGTTGTTCCGTCCCTCGTTTCAATTACAATATCTTCTACCGAATTCGTGATGCACACTCGCTCGAAGTAATTGCTGTGGTACACGTAAGACGTGAACCATTCAACTTCCTTGACCGTCTCTAACCGGCCAATGGTAATGATATTGACCGGGTTTGTTTGTGATGCCAACTTTTACATCTACTTGCATAAGGGCAATCTTCACAAAAATATGAAGTTTCAGCCGGAAGGAATATCCCCGCGTTGACTGCTCTTTCCACCGCCAGAATGATCGTTTCAAATCTGGCGAATGCATCAGTATTGCGTTCAGTATAAAGTTGACAGAATTTCGGTTGTTTGGTTTTGGTAATCACATCAAACCGGAAATACGGATTGACCTGATGTTCTTTGTTATATGCATAACAGAAACAGGTCGCCTGCAAGTCACGGTCCGCTTTACCTGGACTCCAACTGCAGGCCGCTGTTTTCCAGTCCACAATGACCGGATATGACTGCTCTCGAATGAGAAGATCAAACTCACCGATCAGGGGCTTGCTTAATCCGGTTATCTCAATTTTGAACGGAACCGCCACGCCGATGAGATTATTGTAATCGCACCAACGAGCCAGTAATTCATCCAACATATCAGCGGCTTTGTCTATCAAATAATCGACTGTATCGCCGTGTTTTAACTTAAGGTTTTCAGTCTCATCACATTCAACCTTGAAACACGACGCGAAGATATCGACTATCTCCGGCTTGGTCAGGCCTTCACCGTTACCGGCTTTTATCGCCTGTTCAGAAGCTGCCGCATGGAACGCCCGGCCAAACGGCAGCACCGCTGAAATCTGTTCAGCTTCAGCCTTTTCGATATACCGGAAATAATACTGCAACGAACAAATGTTCAGATAACAATTCATTGCTGAATATGACCAGTGCGGTTCCTTTCGCAAGTCTGCCATGGTAACCATGGTCAAGCTGCTTTCCCGCTGACAACATCGATCAGCGTACTGCACTGCTGCCTGCTTAACTGTTGGGCGTCACGGACATCGTATCGCTTTAACAGATCACGGATCGAAAACTTGTTTTGCCGCGCCAGGTCAAGCAAATATTTAACCTGTTTGTTGCTGGCATATTCGATCTGTGCTGGCGGTTGAGTATTTCCGTTACAGAGTTCATTAAGCTCTGTTTCAACAGAATCGCGAACCATCACAAAGGTGTTGTGGATACGTTCACGCAGTTGGAACTCGGTCAAGCCGTCAGGGAGTTCAACCTCAACCGAAGCGTGATAACTCTGGGAGCTGTATTCCTGTTCAGCCGGAACCTTCTTTGAAAATGAAGCGTTTAGTTTAAGCATTGTTTATCCTTTCAATAAAAAGCCGCTACCAGAGCAACCCGGTAACGGCATGTTAAGCTGTATGTTTATATAATCTTCCCCACTTCCGTAGCACGTAGTGCGTATGAAGTGAAGTATCGCAGCGGGTCGTACCCGCTTAGAAGCCGGATACGTTCTTGAGTTTTTCCAGAATGTCCCGCGTGGACTTATAGTCGCGTTCCTGCTGTTTTACTGCCTTCTGAGCAACTTTAGCTTTCTGCTGGAGCTCATTGGCAAGACTGATCATGTCCTTACCAGATTGCTTGAGTTGCGCGATTCCATTGAACAGTTCTTCAAACGGGTCAGATGTTTCGCCATTGACAACTTTCAGTCCGGCTTCATTTTCTGTGTTTTCTTTTGGCATTTCTTGTTTCTCCTTTGGTTGGTTATATGTGCTATGGACTGCTTTGATTACCTGATCCACTGGCAATCCGCCATGCAACGACATAAAGACAAATACGTCATCTCCACGACCGGTCGCCAGGATCGGATTTACTCCGCCTGAATTGAAACTGAACTTGTTGAAGCCAAACTGCAGCGCCTTGAGCAATGGTTCACGGTTCATTTGAATGACCGCTTCGCCTTCTCCGGTAAACTTGGCATCGATTTTAGCATGGATCGACTTCAGATTCTCCGACAAAAACCGGACATCCCCATTGTCAGCGTACAAGTGTACCGCCTTGTGTTCCGTAGTTGATTCCAATAACGGGATTGCCGACTTCAGATAGTGCGCATCCTTATTGCTGATGACAATCGAACACTCACTCTCTTTCGGGATCACATGCTGATACTGCGGATAATTTCCGGCAATGCCTTTGACGGCATATTCCCATGGACCGCTTATGATCTGGCAATAGCATTTGTTCTGAGCAATCGTACCGTTTTGATCAGATAACATTCCGCAGGTCAAGACCTTGGTTGTAGGCAGAATAACCTTATCCTTAACCCCGGTCTGTTCATGGAACTTAACCAGTTGTTTTCCGTCAGAGGCAACAATGGCTCCAGGCTCCAATAATACGCCGTTAAGCGTGCGTCTGGAGTCATCTTTTGAAGTCAACGGAATTACCTGCATAATCGCTTCCAACGCGTCCGCCGTGATCTTTTCCGGCTGAGTAATAAACGTCGGTTCAGTCGGCCAATCCTTGTCCTGTAAGCGCACGAATACATGATCCACCGGCTTATCCTTGTACTGGTAATGCGCTGATACCCGGTCATCGGCAATATTAAATCTCACTTCACCGGTTTTCTGACTTCCTTTGAGGAATTCCCTTAGTTCCTTGAAGTCAATAATGAAATTACCTTCACCGGTAGAGCCATTAAGCTCACGGGTCAGGTATTCATTCAGATTGGTTCCAGTAATCTTCGCAGTTCCATTCATACAGCTGATCTTTACTGCTGAGAGAACCGGTAATGTCGTTTTACCGGATACAACCCGGGCTAGACCGTTAACCGCGTCTTTGAGTTCTTTCATTGCGATAGTTACTTGCATAACAATACCCTTTCATTTGTGGTTGTTAAATGAGAAGGGCCCGATAGTTTTTAACTACCAGGCCCTGGCGGTGCCTCGAACGACCTAATATCGTCCGACCATTTGATTATACCGCAAAAAAGAGGAAAATTAAGCTGTATTTCAGGATGTTGTCAAAAGCTGTCAGGGCTGTATCCATATGTATAAAAATAACCTATTAACCTAATTATTTTATGGAAATTAGGTTTTCACACGCGCAAATGTATATTGGGGGGTAGGATATAGATTTAGGTTTTTAGGTTATATACATTAATATAGATGTAAGTGTGACAACTTTGACAAAAAAGGTTATTTGAGGCTAAATTGCCATAAAAGTTATTTTTAAAAACTTGTTCAGTGTCTACAGCAAATGAAACCTGCATACACTTTGCAAGTTCTGAGAATTAGTTTTTTAATTTCAATATAGAGTTCTCTGGACCCGTATGAACTGTATGTTTCTAACCATTTCCCGTAAAACATACGCAACATACGCCCTTTTATAAGTCCATATGAGAATTAAAATTTTCAGATCAGTGGTCCTGCCGGTCTACCTTTATATTAAAGTATATACAAACCTATTAACCTATTTTTTTTAATAAATTCAGGTTTTGCTCGCGTACAAATGTATATAAGGGGGGAGTTAGGTTATTAGGTTATATAGGGGTTTATAATTAGAGTGAGGCCAACGGGACCAGCTGGTAATTTTGAAGGTGAGTTTTGGATTTTGTATGACGGGGAATAAATTAAAATTCCAAAACTTGTAAAACGTATACAACATTCATAACCTGTAAACGTTTAGTAAGTAATTCAAAACGAATTATCAATATTTTTTAGCTTAGATACAGAACAGATATGTGGTTCGTCAAGGCGGAAGAGTAAAAAAGATTGATTTTTCTTGAACTTTCTTCATTGATTGACTTTCATGTGGAGCTTGCAGAATAAAATTGCATGCAGATACTTTTCTGTAGTATTTATGAGATACTTATCATATTTCGACTGCTTCTACGTTTCTCTTTTATATCTGGTACATTGCGAGAGCTGTTATTTTTTCTGCTATATCTTCCGGTTGTGGCAGGATGTAATCCTATAAGGGAGCACTGAAAGGGGTTGGGATGTTTTTTGCTCCCAGAACCATAGGGGGACAATCCAAGTAATCAAAACCTTTTTCAATTACCTGACGGACGATTTCAGAACCAATACCGCATTCAGTGGTTGCTTCCTGAACAACTAGCAATTTTCCAGTTTTAGCAACTGAATTCAGGATTCAAGTCATATCCAGCGGATCGACTGTTCGTGGGTCGATGAGTTCTACACTTGCATCTGTCATTTCAAGAGCTTTGATCACTTTATGACGCGAATATGCCACGGCGATAACTGTAACATCTGTTCCTGCCTGAACGATTTCTCCCTGGCCAATCGGAATGATGAATTCGCCTTCTGGAACAATCTCCCTTTCATAATACAAATTACGGTTTCCGATGAATACTACCGGTGAATCATTACGAATAGCAGCTTTCAATAAGCCCTTTGAATCCTTTGCTGCCCGGCATAATATTATCCTGCATGTTGGTATTTCCACCAAGCGTGTAATAATAACCGGTTTCATAGAATGCCGACGGGCAGGTATATTTTGACCTGTTGGTGCTGGTGATGAACCCAAGGTTCTCTTTGGCTCCGAGGTATTGGCCGATTCCGCATTCATGGATTCCGCTCATACTATAATGCCACACATCGGGGCAGGTCTTACGAGTATTCCGGGTCTGAGGGAAGTATTGGTAGTCTCCTTCATACATATTCAGCGCGAAACCGCATTGTTTCATGTTGCCCAGACATTGAATGAGCTTGGCTCTCTCCCTGGCGGTATTGAGCGCAGGCAGCAACATCGCCGCGAGGATTGCTATAATTGCTATCACAACAAGGAGTTCAATGAGTGTGAAGCTTTTTTTCCTGGGAATAAGGACTTTATTTTCTTCTTGACGCATTTTCATAATAACATACTCTTTTTTTACCATTTTAATATTTCAGTTCATGCTATTAGTATAATTCTAAAACATCAGTAAAACAATAGTTTATTAGATAAAAAAAGTATCCTTTAAGATAAAAATCAGATGCAATTTTGAGTTGTACCACACGAAGAGTCAATATTTATTATTTTGGATATTATCAGGTTGTCTCAGAAGGGTCTCCCAATGATAACGAATATTTTTGGGGAGTCATGCCGGTCATCTTTTTGAACATTTTGAAAAAGAATGGAGAAGAGGAATAGCCGACGGCATTCGCGATTTCCTGAATGGACATATTGCCTTCTTTCAATAAATATTTGGCCGCGTTGACCCGGTGTTTCAACAAAATTTCTGTGAAACTTTCTCCGGTTTCTTTTTTTATTAAAACACGTAAAGTTGGAATACTCACCATGGTTGCGGTACTTAGTTTCTTGAGGGTCAGTTGTTCTGAATAATTCTGGGCAATCAGATTTATAACCTTATTGATAATTTCTGACTTGTAGCGAACCCGGTATGCAGGTTCTATCGGCTTTCCCGGAATAGAGGTATTTATATTACGGAAAAAAAGAATAATCAATTCTGTGAGCTTGCAGGCAACTAAGTCATTGCAATAGGGTAACTCAAGAATGCTTTCCTCCTTGAGAAGTGCCATGATTTCGGCGCAAGTACGGTTTGGCGGCAAGACCTTATTAATAATCTGCTCCGGCAGTTCTCCTCGAAACATAATGTTCAGATAATCAAAAGGAGCTCCTTCAAGTCCGTAAAAAGAATGACTGTATCTACCTGAAATAAATATTGTATTCCCAGCTTTCAAATTTAAGATTTCACCATTAACATTCAAGGTTATATTCCCGTAATCGACATATATCATCTCAAAACATTTGTGGTGGTGTTTGTGCAATGGATGCGTATAATTCAGACCTTTTCCTTTATGCCTTATTTCACTGATCCTTTTTACTAAAAGCGGCTTAAATGTAAAATTCATTAGTCAGGCTCCCATCTTTTTATCACGGTTTATTTAAAATACTCTCTCAATGCTGAATATCAAACAGGTTACTTTATATATCTCTAAGAGTATTAATACATATGTCATTAGCTTATTGCCTATAACAACTTTTTTAAGAACGAAGTTCCACTGAGGAATAAATGAAAAACAATGAGTGGAAATACAAAAAACATAATGCCCGGCTGCGGAAAGCATCAGGATTTGAGAACAGCGTAGCTGTATGTGTGACATCGATTCTAAACGAACGCAGGATGTAAAAAGGCCGCAGGCTGATAAGAACAGCCGGTTTCAGGCAATTGGAGTCATTTTGTAAATGCTTTTCGTACCGCCGGTTCGTTACATGCCTGGGGTATGCGACTCGTCGGCGGCCCTGAAATTAAATCACGATCTATCCGGCAAATTGTCAAGTTAATTTCTTCACAGCTCCTGAGCTGGGATTTCAAAAATTAATCAATCTGAATTCGCCGGCCTTGAGCGTTATTTGTTCCTGCTTTTCATTGTAATGAATGAAGAAGCGGCGTTTCCGGTTGAAATCAATATTCAACAGGCAAATTGTTTTTGACAACGGAAAGTATGAAAATGTGATATATTCACAATTTTTGCCGGAAGCCCTGCCATCATCGCTGATATAAACAGTACCGCGAGTTTCGTTAGCGATTGTTTTGTATATTTCACCGACAAGACCTTTTGACAGACGACTGGCCCCGGGAGCCAGGTTGACATCCAACGCGCCCGGATATTCCCATGAATTCAAGAAATAGACTTTGCCCTTTCCATAGTTATTAATTAACAGGAAAGGACTGAAACTCTCATCATGTACCGTCGCAACGTGAGGATTTCCGGTAATTTCCAACTCTCCCATATGGGAATAGAAAGGTCCGAAACGTTCGTGCCGGTCGAGGCCGAGCTTATTGTTTTCGCTTGCCAGAACCCAATATAGCTGAGTGCCGCGTTTCTTAACCTTTACGCCACACAATTCAGTGAAGTCGCCGTGATTTATCAATTCGTCAACGTCATAAGCGACATAATTTCTATTCAGATTTTTTGAAAAATGAGCAATGGACGCAAACAGGATGCCGCCATCATAAACATACTTTTTCAATAATTCATATTGTTCTTCAGAAGCGCTGTTCCAGCCGGTAAAAACCAGAGCCCGGTATTTTTTCAAGAGAGCCAAATCCGGTGTGCCGCCGGAAAAGCTGACTATATCGGTCATCCCGTAAGGAGTGCCGGATAAATAAAGATTATTATACTGACCGAGAATATTATTGAGCGGGTAAAATACTTTGCGGAATATCTCCCAGCTTCTTTCCGGTTGGCCTTCGTACCAGAGCGGGTTCTGTTCCGCGATTTTATACGCGGAAGCAATCGCCTGATTAGGGGAAAACTGTTGTGAACAGAAATCATACCGCCCCTTGATCGCTGCCATATTTATCTCCGGCTGGCCCTCAGGAGTACCGTTCGTTTTGACAAAATCATAAAAATCCGACAGACATTTCCGATATTTCTGGCAGGCGGTCGAGGTATAATTGATTTCCGGATAATGCCGTCGGGCTTCCGGAACAAGATGAGCGTAGGCGGTGGGCAGCTTGTTTGAAATAGGTCCTAGATCAATTTTAGGAGTTTCATGCATGGGGGCATCATCAACATGATCGCTCTGCTGCCACCAGTTACCACTTTCCAATACGGTTATTTTAGAGCCGTTCATGTAACTTAGCAAGAATGCCGCATCCAATGTTTTGAAACGATATTTGGAGCGATAGGGCAGAAACGCATAATGTTCATGGGCCAGATATTCTCCCCAAAGCGGCAGTTTGTATTGTTTGTAAATGCCGCGACATAAGGACATGCCGAAGTTGAGGTTGGCAAAAGCGAAACCTTCAATATGCGGAATAACTGGTGCTTCGGCCGCGGCTATTTCAAAATCCAGGTGGAACGAAGCGCTCGTGATCAAAAAACGCTTCCAGCCGGTCTTTTTCCTGCCGATAAAATAATCACCGATTTTCGCGGCGAATCTGTCGGCAATGACTTGTAAATTAACACTGGTGTCGATTGGGATCTTTTCTTCCCGGAATTCGGCTTTTTTATTGGTTTCGATATCAAAAGAAAATACTTCCCCGATATTTACGCCGATAAACGCGGATTCAGAAGATATTTTTTCAGCCCATTCCGGTGTAGCATCGGCATAAATCGAATAAGTATGCAAACCGAGCCGGGCCGCCTTTTGCGTCCAGCGATAAAACCCGGCGCCGTCGCGATCCATGTGCTCTCCGATAACCGGCCAGTCGGACGGCTGGAGGAATTTTCCATTTTCCCAATCCGGTTCCGGTACGGAATAGCCGATACTTTTCAGGTCCAGCCAATCGGCCATTGTTTTCAGGCAGGTACGGGTAACGCCGCCATCCCAGATGATCGCCAGATTGCCCTGATTATCCGACTTGATTTTTTCAAGATACCATTCCGACGAGTGGTCTTCGGAGACCCAACTGGTGTAATACAAGCCGGAATGTTGAAATATATAATCGGCGCGATCAAGATACACCGGCGAACCGATGAACATTCCGCATTCCGGCAGCTTAATAGAATTTTTATGACTCATATTTAAATCCTCCTCTTTATGATCAACTCAGAACAGGTTTATCAGTTAATGTTATCCGGTCATGCTGATTTCCTTCCAGCTCAAAAAGGATCAGTTCGTTTTCGCCGACCTTAAGCAGCGGAGCCGGAATATAAAGCGTCTTCTGCGGGCCGATCGCCCAATAACGTCCAAGATTGAAACCGTTGATAAAAGCAACTCCCTTGGTCCAGCCGTCAGTCGACAAAAAAGTATCCGCGATTTTCCCGGCATTAAATGTTCCTCTGAAAAAACGGGGGTGATGCGGATTATCCGATGGCTTTTTCCGATCAAAATCTATTGTGCTCAGATCCGTCAACGGCAGAGAACGCATCTGCCAGCCAAAATGGCGTTCCCCGGCAAAACGAACATGCCCGGTAATCCCTTTGCGGTCGAGCAGCTCCAGTCCGAAATTGACCCGTCCCATATTCTCGACCAGAATATCCAGTTGCATCCCGGGACTAACCGGCCCGATGGAAATTCCCTGTTCCGCATTTTCCCGGGTCAAAATCCCTTTGAAATTACCGTCCAGGAACAACCATGCCCGGTCATGCAGGCCGCTGATATACAAATCCGGTTCAATCTTCCCGAAATTGGTGGTCAGGCGGGTTCTATACAAAACGAAACCATATCCCTGTTCGAGTTCTTCCATGCAGAGCGGGTTCGCACTTTCAATCCATGCGGAATTATCCAAAGTATCAAATAGCGATACGCTCTGTAACAGTTCCACTTTGCCGTAGGCTAATTTTTCGTTTTCGCACACTTGAATATCGTTTCCCGGAAGGTGCTGTGCGATTAATCTTTTGATGTCATAGTATTTTTCAGACAGGTCGCCGCATTCAGTTATCGGGGCGCCAAAATCGTAACTGGTTATCGTCGGGGCAAACTTTTCCCTCAAATTGGCACCGTTATTGAAGCCGAAGTTGGTTCCGCCGCTGAACATATAAAAATTCAATGAAGCACCGGAATCAAGAATATACTCAATATCGTCATCCTGGCTGGTCTTTTCGCCCTTTTCGGAACTTTTATCAAGGCCCCAATGATCAAACCAGCCGCACCAGAATTCCATGCACATTCGTGGTTTATCCGGTTGAATGTCGCGCAGCAGCGCAAACTTATCCTCCGCGCCGGAACCGAAATTTATCGTTTTGAATATTTCCGGCAGACTGCCGCCGTCAACAACCCATGCCGCCGCATCGTCAGAGGTAAAAAAGAGGACGTCTGCTTCATGGGATTCAAAAATTTGTTGCAGCTTTCGCAGATAGTTTTTATCGTTACCGTAACTGCCGTATTCGTTTTCCAACTGCATGGCGATGACCGGGCCGCCGTGACATGACATAAATGGTTTCAGACGAGGCATCAGTTCATCATAGAATATTTTACAACGCTGTAAAAAAGCGGCATTACTGCATCTGATGACCATTCCCGGAATATTATTGAGCCACCAGGGGAGTCCGCCGCCTTCAAACTCTGAACAAATATAAGGTCCGGGCCGAACGATTACATATAATCCCAGCATATCGGCAATTTCAATAAAGCTCTCAAGGTCATAAAAACCGGAGAAATTAAATTCACCCGGGCTTGGTTCATGCATATTCCAGGGAACATAAGTTTCAACGCAGTTTAAACCACAGGCCTTGAGCTTCAGTAACCGGTCCTGCCATTGTTCCGGATGTATTCTGAAATAATGAATCGCACCGGAAATCAACTGTAGCGGTTTGTCTTTAATAACGAATTGCCCATCAATGATTTCAAGTTTGAATCTTTCTTTTCTACTCATAAACAACTTCACTTCTATAAACAGTTTTGGATGAAAGGGCGTATTAAACGGTAATGGTTTTAATTAATATAAATATGGAACCCGATATGAATCAGGATAATATAATTGCGGTAAGTAGCATGAAAATACTGATTACGGAATTGACCAAACGATAATACCGGTATCGTTATTTGCTCAAAGGGTTGGAAACGCCAATCATTGTCAGACCATTTTCAAGAATCTTCTGACATTTCTTCGCTGAAAAATCCTTCTCTTCGCTGTATATCGCCAAAGCAGCCAACTGCCCGTCATATTCAAACGGGATTGCCGCATTGAATTTGTTATACCTGCCGAGATTGGATGGCAAAAACATAAAATTATTGTTACGGACAATATCATCCACCAGATCGTAAAGTTCATCGACGGTTTTACCCGTATCAAGCTGTTTCAAACTGTTGGATATCGCCCGGAAAAAGAATTCTCTGCCATTAACGTAACTCAGCAGCAACCCCAGGGAGGATATATGCAATGGAAAATCCAAGCCGTTCACTACCCTTAATTGACTATCCGCATGTTCTGCGACCAGAGCCAGATAGAGCAAATGTTCCTCGTGCAGCACCCCCACGGTCACCGCGCAGCCATACTGATCATGGATTGAATTACAGCATTTGGCCCCGATTGAAACCAGTGGAAAATGATCCAACGCAATTCCGGCAAAGGTCAGAATACCATAATCGAGTTTGAATTGCTGAAAGCTGGGTTTGTAAACAAAACCGGCCTGAATCAGCGATTGAAGCAGACGGGAAACCGAACTTTGGTTAAGTCCAAGTTCACGGGCCAATGCCGAGGCGGTCATGCTGCCGTTTTTGGCAAGCAACTTCATTATAGCTATGCCACGATTAAAAGACTGTCTGCCGTTCACTTATCACAATCCTGCTTATATTATTTCATCTTCAGTAATATAGCCTGAAAAGCCGATATTACAATTTCCTCTGAGCCGATGTCTCTACCCGGAACAATCTCTCTTCAGCAATCGCATGGTCATACTTCCGGATGCAACCTGTTTTCGATTACACGCAACCTCCTTTCAGTCTTTGGTTACCCGCCATTCGGACAGGATTGTATTGGTCACCACAACCTGGGCCTGGAATGTTCCCGGCGGCAGTTTCAAACCACTTTTTTTTCCCCCGTTTTTCATATCTTTGCCATGAAAAAGATGAGTGGTTCCAATTTTGATGCCTTTGACATTATAAAAATTGACTGTAGCGCTGGACGCGCCAACCCCGGACGCTATTCCTTTGCAGTAAAATGAATATCGATTATGCTCATCGAGCAGGAAAAACGGACTGCCGTTGTAATACTCACATTGAGCTACGGTTTTTCCCTCCGGCGTTTGAAAAAAACGGGTTTGGGTATGCCATCCGTTCGGATTCAGCGGTCCATAGCGAAAGTCAGGGTTACAGTTGATCGCACCTTCACTGCATTCCTTTTCCAGTTTGAAACGCTCGATGAAAAGTTTATTACGGTTAAGGCGCAGTTCGAGTTGCATGCCGGCCGCCGCATCCGGCGTATAAAACACATAAACATAATCGACTGCGTCTCTTGAGATGATCGGAGCTGAGTAGACAATCGGAATTTTACCGTACAGCATCAGATTCAGCGGTTTGCCGGCTTTATCAAAAATATTGATCACATATTCAGGATAGGTCCTGCCGTAAGAACTTCTGGCAAATTCCAGCGCGGTATTGTTGCTTTCAACGCAATCTGTCCGATCGGTATAAGCCCGAAGCGTCAGTTTGTATTTCGTTTTCGGCGATAATGGAACGGTATTGAATTTTACATAGCCGATATTAGGCCCGATAAGCAAATGCGACGTTCCGGACTGACTGGATATCGTTACATACTTTCGACTGTTTTTCAGAATACTGTCCAAGGCGGCGTTTGAATCAAACTTAATATCCGCCGTAGCTTCCGCGAAAACTTCGAGCGCCAGCAGGAAAGTTAAAACATATAAACACGATTTACTCATGATGGATTCCTTATTTTGAATTGATGATCAGCGGGGTGCGCAACAGCTTTTTATTGTTAAAAATCGACCTGCCATTAAAAGTGCTGTTCTCAAAGGCAGCGGTTCCCGCCGCGACCGTACGTGACAGCTTTATGTCCACGTCGGCATTGTCCGGGTTCAGGTTCAATTCCGACATCGGAATTTTAAGCGTAACGCCCCAGGCGTCTTTCAATATCTTATGTTTTATCTGCCAGGTGCTTTTCCACGAATGATTCGCCCCCCAGTTTTCCACCGCATAAGCGCCGCCGTCAGCGCCAACCGCATAATAATAGTATTTATTGCCTGAACGGAATACTATTGCGACCCGGTCCCCTTTGGGAAAGACGTTCATTGCCAAAGAAATATTGGCCGGAGGATTCCTGGTTCCGGCGGTGATCCTGATATAGATATTTTTCCCGTCATGCATCAGGGCAGCTTCTGTGTAGTGTTTAGCAGGGGTACCTTTTTTGACCGCCCGCCAGTCCGGCAAGACTTTGAACTTATTAAAAACTAAAGCTTTCTCCCAATGGGTTGAGGCAAAATCGCTCCACTCGGCACCGGCTTCCTCCACCAACGGCAGATTATTGCGGTTGAGGCTCTTGGCGTAAAAATCAAACCTGGCCAGCATGCGGTCGATTATTCGTTTTGAAACCGGATTTTTCGCTTTCTGGGAAGCCTGGACTAAGAGTTTTCTGGCCGGTTTCTCTATTCCGCTGTCAACAATAAACTTCTCAAACATGGTGGAGGACGGGGTGTGACAGTTAATGAAAAGTTTACGTTTTTTCTGTAATTCCCACGCATTGCGCAGCAGAGCATAAAATTTACGCATCTCCGGCGCCGCGCTTTCATAGGTACGGCTGATGTAAACTTCCCGCAGTTTTTCAGGATCCTGATGCGGATCCCACATCAACTTTGCAATAATCCATTTTTCACAAGCATCCGCATCCCAATTGGTGAGACGTTCGTCATAATCAAAATACATTCCTTCGGTATGCACCTGATAAGGTTTATTATCTGCCAGCGCCCGGTAATCCGCCGCCGCCGTATCCGCGATCAAGTTGAAGCCATCAGGATAATAGTAACCGAAACATCCCAGACAATTGTCATAGTTCCGCATCCATTGTTTTAACCTCCGCGACCAGATTTTGGACTGAACTGTATTCTGTTCCATTATCGGATACATTTCATTACTGGTCGGGTAAGCCGCGAACTCCGGCACGATGGTCGAATTAATTTTCACTTTTGGCGGTTCCGCGGTAAAAATATATGCATGGGTATCTATTTTCAGGTCGGGATAATCTTTGGCCAACGCTTCAGCCACTTTATTGAGCATCATAAAATGGCGGGTGGAAAAAAACAAAGGATCGATAGTGCTTTTAGGTGATTTCGGAGTAAGCACACTGCCGTCGGCCAGCTTGATCGGTTTCATACATTCCGAACAGGAACAGACGCCCCAGTTGTCGCCGATATTAATATTGAAATATTCAATCTTCTTTCCGGGTACACATTGCAGCATTTGCCTGGCTTTGACCGCAATTTTTTCCGGTACCGCCGGATTGGAATAGCAAGGCTGCCGCCAGCGGTTGACCATGCGTTTCCCGTCAATCATCGGATAGATCGCTAGATCTTTATCCTTGAGTCCCAGAAAATTGGAAATCATAAAACCGCCATGTCCAAGCAATGCTCCCTGCCGCCATTGCAGATATTTGAATCCCCGGTCAAATTTAAACGGAGTATTACAGCCGTTTCTACCGGTCCAGTCCTGATGATAATGAGCCTGCTTCTCATGGCCGCCGGAAAATTGCAGCATGCGCACTTTGAAAACCGGGCGTGAGCGGAAATCAGTTTTGGTAAATTTAAGGTCAGGCTGTTTGGTGAAAACCGCGTTCATTTCCGGGTTCGGCCGCGGCCAGATAATATCGGAATTCTTTTCCAGCAAGGCGTAAATGCCGAAAAGCGTCCCGCGCGGTTCGGCTCCGAAAATATAAATTTGGTTGCCGTCACGGCGCACTGCATAGCCGTCGGAATCCTTTAGATATTGCAAATCACTTTTATATTTTTTTGCCCACCGGGAGCCGATAAAGAATTTATCTCGGGGAGTGCTTGAAGGCTCCGCCAGTACCGGAATATCTTTCCCGCTGATCCGGCCGATCCAGTACTGCAACTCCCTTGCTGCACGCAATTCCCGGGGATCACTATTCGCCCCGAGAATAATCTCTCCGGCGAAACGTGGAAACTCCGTTAGCCGGCGCGGGGTATCGTCAACCTTCCGCAGACCCGCTTTTTTGATCGTAATTTCGCGATATACCGGGATATGGTCAAACCAGGTTTTATAGAAAAAACGAACGTAAGCCGCATTTTCAGGCAATTGCATTACAGGCTTCTTATAATCTGGATTGATAACTTGTTCCAAATGCAGGTTTTTATCCAGAACCAGAAGATTGGTCGGGCGTGAAGAACCGCTGGAAAATTCATATTTTCCGCCTCCGGCAACCGGTATCGGGTCGCTCAAAGCGTAACCGTTATTGTTCAGGTGCAAGGCATTGCCGGAACCGCTCGGAACAAGTTTGACATTGTAAGTTTCGTTCCAGCCCGAGTAATTATCCGGACCGGCTGAAAAATCCCAGTTGATCAGCAGTTTATCCGGAGTGATTTTGGTCAGGGAAACTTCACTGATCTTCACTTTATCATCCGGGGACTTTATGCCGAAAGATAATTCATGCGCCTCATGAGTCGTAGACAAAAGGTGATTGTAAGTTTTTTCTCCCGGAGTAATTTTCTGCCAGGCATATTGATAGCAGCCGCTGACCGGCAGTTCATTGCTGCGGCTGCGAATCCGCAGAAACCAACGTGCGTCGGAAGAATCGCTGTCAGCCTTAAAGCTTAGACGATAAGCCGTATCCGGTTCGACCGCAAATTTTTTTACCAATGTTTCACCGGCGCTTACCATCGTGCTTAACAAGAAGCATCCGGTAAAAATTATTGTATTTATCAACCCTGCTTTCATAATTTCCTTTTCGATTATATTTAGTTTACAATCAATCTGTCTTCCAGATATGCGCGACGCAATTCGGAAACCAGAAAATCGAATTCCATCCAGTCCGGAACATAGTTTTTGTACAGTTCACTTATTTGCTTTCCGGTAAGCTTTTCCGGCATCTTCATCAGTTTTTCCGGGCCATCCAGACGCTTTACCTCCTGTTTTAATTTTTTGTTGTAAAAATCCGAGTCGCCCAGTTCTTCGTCGGTCCAGAATGCAGTCAATTTCTTTTTGGTTTTATTGTATTCAGCCCAGGCCCGCATAACAATATTCTTCTTTATCTTCAGAGCCTGTTCCCGCGACGGTTTCTGCCATTGTATGCGCCCCCATTGTCCGGTTTCATGGACTCTGCCGCCCCAGGTGAAACCTCCTCCCGGAGACCATCTGATCATACTGAACCGCCAAGTTTCACCGTCCAGCGGCAGTTTGTCGTAGAGGACTTCCCACGGAATGAACACACAGGTTCCTATCTTGTTTTTAGAAATCAGGGAGTTCGTTTTTAAACGGTCCTGCAGGTATCTGTAACCACGATGCGGAGAATTCCAATCATAAATGCTGGTTTTTCCTTCCGGCAGCTGACTGATCCATTGATAATAGCTTTCACCATGCAGGCCGGGTGTGAAAAATACTTCCAATGCTCCGGCACTTTTACCTTCAGCGAGGATCTTATCGATATCCTTTTCTCCAGATAGAAAAAAGATATGCCACCCCTTATCGTTGTAGACCATATAGAAAGCAGTATTTTGCAAATAATAATCTTTCTGAGCCTTTTTTCCGGGAGCGGTACTTCTGCCGGCGGTTATATCGGCAAACAACATTGCCGCCGATTCACTGTTATACTCTTTAAAGCGGGATTCTCGAAGTTTTTTGTCTTCGAGGATATTCGATGTCAACCAGCCGCCGGCTCCAACCGGAGGATTTTCAACGTAACGGCAGGTATAAATTTTATTTTCAGGCTGGAACAGTCGATCCGCCAGATTTATCATATCCCGCGCGGTTTTATCCTGTCCGATACTTATCATCAAACCGGCGGCCTTGTTCAAGGCATTATATTCGCCGGCTGCGGTCAATCCCGCGTCCTTAAAATTCCCCGCCTGTGTTGCAAGCGCCTCTTTATTTAACGGAGCCTTATCTTTGACCGCTTTCAACGCCCGGGCGGCGGCAAATGCCTCGAAACGGATTGCGACATTCAGAGTTTTATCTTTGAAAACAGCATCAAGCCTCGTGCCCGCACTTTCATAATTGCCGGTTCCAGCGTCAATAACCGCATTCAGAAATTGTATTTCTGCTTTTGTCGCCTGTTTTCTGGCTGTTCTGGCGGCTTTTTCGACATATTGGCGCGCTTTTTTAAAATCCTTTTCGATAATCGCGGATTTCGCTCTGAATATGTCTCCTTCAGCGCCTCGGGGTATTCTAACCGCAAAACCTGTTATTGTTGCCAGACTGAATAAAATAAGCAGGCAATATTTAAAAGCAGATATTTTCATTTTTTCTCTCCTGTAAGCGCTCGATTGATTTTCATGATATAATTGATCATTTCCAGCCTCATGGCATTGAGGTCGACATTTTTTTCGTCCATCAATGCGAGCCATTGCAAAGCCTTTCTCGCGGTATAAACGGTATCGATATTCTTTGACTTAACCGCTTTTGCGGCCAATTGACGTAATTTAGTCGCGTAGCGAATATCGTCGACGCCCTCGCGGAAACCTTCCCAGGCAAGAGTGTCTATAACGGTTTCCCGGCCGGGATAGACCAGGTTGAAGCAGCGGAATCCGGCGCCGCTGAAATCATTCCAGATATTATTTGTCGCTTCGTAATAGGTATAATTGCAGGTGCCGTCCAGATCATTCTTGTATGGGATTATGCCGTGAGTACGCCGAATGAAATCCGGGTTTTCCGGGCCGGTGTGGGGCATGGCGTAGTTGGTTACCCGGCCACCCATGGCGTGCCATTTTCTGACCGAATCAGGCGTAACGTTACCGCCGTAATTGCTGAAATCCTCATTGTATCCGGAAATCGGCAAGTGTTTGTCCTTGCAGGTTTGAATGACCTTTATTCCCTTTTGATGGGCATACTTCCAGGCCTGACGTTCGCCTTTGAGAATACCGATGGAAGGCTCGTCCCAGCCAACGCAATAGAGTTGATTATCACCAAAGATACTGCGATAAATCTTCAAATCTTCATCCAATCTCTTTTTATAGTTATCCCAGGCATCAGGTTTGCGGTGAGCTTTCTTCTGCACCATCACATACCAGTCTGTAAGTTTGATTCCCCCGAAGACGGTATCCTTTTTCAACGGGCTTTCCTTGATCAGTTCAAGCCCTCGAATCACTACTTCGCGATCAGGGCTGCTTCTTCCCCAGGTGCTGACCAAAGGATAGTCGCAACCGTGCTCGTGCATATTGACATATTCAGCCGCCAGTTTGCGTTCCGCTTTTTTCAGATCATTGCCGTTCAGGGAAAGTCGTTCAGGCAGATTACAGTGGTTATATAAGGAAACATAGAATTTTGTGTTCAGATCGTAATACGGCGACGGCTCCGGCAGTGAGAACGGCAGGACCCGGAGCTTAATCATTATAGCTCCGTTTTTTTTACCGGAAACAAACATATCTATCTGTCCGGAGTAAAGCCCGGGAACGGCATTTTCCGGAACTTTCACTGTCAGCCAGAACTGTTTGCCTTTCCCGGCCGCCAGTTTTACCGGCTGCAGTTTCTCCGCATCGGCAACCGGCATGTTATCATGGCTGAAATAGCCAGGATCGTTTTTCGTGGAATAACTTATCCAGCGGTATTCGCTCCCGCCCGGATAATCAACCCGTAAATAGTTTTCCCGAGTTTGGTGATCAACCTTTATCAGCGTTTCATCATGCAGGAGAAGTTCCGGCACCAGCTCTTTTTTCGACGGGTCGGCAAAATAACTGTGCCAGGCGGTCCCGGCCTGATACCAGCACTTGACCACCCGCAAATCCAAATTCTTTGTGGGAATATTGCCCGCTTTACCGCGCAGTTCTGAAACCTCCAGTTGCAAATCATCAATATTACGCCGGGAGAAAAGCATAAAGGAGGCAGGCTCAAATTCTCCTTTCGCCGCGATAATTTTCAAGATGGAATCCTGCTTTGCGGCGGGAATCCTGTCCGGCAGACGTTTGACGGAACTCATTGCCGGTACAACGTGGCACATTATGGATTCATTGCCCGGCAACGCCACCCGGTTTTCCTTCACCTGAGGAGGATTATCGTTTTTTTCGGCGTACAACATAAAGTTGGACAACAACATGGCAACAATATAAAAAAATGGATTTTTTATCAAGTAATTCATTTCGACGATTCCTCATATTTCTTATGAAAACGTTATAAAATCATTTTGGTCATAGCGAAAACTGATACGTCGCTTTTCGATACGCGACATGTCCGCGGCAATGCAAATTGCATTACTTAAATATCCGGCGTAATCATCCTGATCGGGATGATAATCGGGGTCCTCCATCATTTTTACCAGTTCCATTGCGTGCCCGGAATCCCCGCCGGAATGGCCTGATTCAATGACTCCCAAATAAATTTTGTTCAGTTTTGCTGCTTGATTGTCAAAAACATACAACTCGTTTGCTTCAACATTTCCCCAAATACGCCCTTTGGTTCCAACAAGATGTAAATTACGACCGGACTGCGTTCCGCTGCAATTAAAACTCAACATAAAATTGGCGATGGTGCCGTTGGCATATTCAATAGATACGCTTTGGTTATCGGCAATATCTTTATCTATATTATATATGCAGTATTGTTCCGCGGCGCTGTGCTGAGCAAAATTCTGGAGAACGGCATCACCAGCGGCAGGACTGAATTCCGAATCACCGTAATATGGACATTCTTTATGAAGACAATCTATGCATTTAGACGGCAGAACAGCATTGGGAGTAAAAAGCAATCTTCCGCCAAAAGAGTTAACCGCCAAAGGACGGCTTCCGCTGAACCAGTTAAGTAAATCCATATCATGGCTGGATTTTTCCATCAAACTGCCGCCACTGGTTGCTTGATAACGCCGCCAGGGTGAACGGTTGATGATTGAAGAAACCCCGTAACTGCCAAGCTCATCCGCCTGCATGGTCAAAATCGGCCCGATCGCATCGGAACTGATTAACTGATTAACCTTCTTATAGAATGGGGCGGACCGCAAAACAAACCCGATTAATAATCTTGAGCGATATTTTTTAGCCGCAAGCAATATTTCCTCGGTGTCATGCATCGTCGTGGTTATCGGTTTTTCCAATGCAATCGGAATGCCGCGTTCAATAAAAGGAATAGCCATTTCACGATGCAAATAGTTAGGCGTTACAATGACTACTCCATCAAGGTCCCGATGTTTTTCATACATTTCCCGCCAATCTGTATAAAAAGCATAATTGGAGACCTCGCACATTTGCGCCATTATCTTTGTGTTTTCAGGTGCGGAATCAACCAGAGCGACAATTTCAACCTGCTCGGTCTTTGCATATGCTTTGCAGTAGCTGCAGCTGCGTCCGCCGGTGCCGATAACGGCTACTTTGAATTTATTCATCAGGGGGTTCTCGTTTCTTTCGTATTAATATAATTGAAATAATATAATTATTGAGTTTTTACAAACTCAATCTTATCAAGGTCAAATGCGGTGGGGCCGGCCTGGATTATCCGCAACACCTGCACTCCGCTGTTAACGGTCACGTTGCTTAAGGTTATACTTTGGGTAACAACATAACTTCCGGTATTGGGAACAGAAAGCGTCCCAACTGAACTTCCGTCAAGAGAAATTGATACATTAGCAGTATCCCAGACGGAGGATACCCATAAAATGATATTATAGGTACCCGCTTCCGGATTTTTGATGGTATATTCCAGCCATTCATTGGCCCAGAACCAGCCAACCCGGTAATTTCCTCCGCTAAGGGAACCGATGTCCACGTCATCATTACGATACAGGTTTCCATAGTTTCCTGAAGTTGTGTCATGATAGGCTACGCCTTCACCGCCGAGATCGTAATCCTCCGCTTCTATAACACAGGGAAGCTGCGCCGGAATACCGTAAAATGGACATTGTCCGACCGGAACTTCAAATATCGCGCTGCCCATCGCCGGCATGGTTACTTGACACGCGCCGTTTGTAAATTGCAGAGAACCGGTATACTCAGATTCATTAAGCGGTTGCGCCAAAGCCGTTTTTCCACTGCTCAAAGTAATTGTTCCAGTTTCCGCCTGGCGGGAATCATTGACCAGCAGTAAATACTCCACCCCATCTACGCGTTTTATCGCCGCATGAATGGCAAGCTGTTCCGAGTTGACACTGACAGCATCTGCGACATTAGGCGCGACCAGAATATCTTCCAGCAATGCAAGCTCCTGCATCACGGTCGAGATAACGCTTATTGAGTCAGGATAATCGTCCGGCATATAATAACCGGTCCAGACGCCACTCCGGAAAAGCCTGTCGTCCCACGAATAAATACCAATACCATTAGCTCCGCCGCATAACGCCAGATAAGCCATACAACGCAGCTCCGTAACCGTTGGCATTTTGCCATTATAGGCATCAAGAACCGTCCATACCGGCTTCAATCCGAAACAAGCCTTTACCGCATCCTTTGTCGACTCAAATACATGCCGGAGAGCAACGTTCGGAAGCGGATATGGATCACACCCGAGGACATCGGTCATTACTGCACTGTTTTTCATATGAATAGCGTTATTGCTCACCACCAGTGACGGGTGATCGGAATCTTTTAAACGAATATTATTGTATCTGGCAATATAAGTATCCCAGTTATTCCATGGCTCATCAGCGCAATACCAGAACAATAAATTGGAAAAATCCGGGTAAATCCCCATATAACTGTCGAAATTAGCATCGGTATGATGAGGGCTGATTGTACAGAATAAACCATTTTCCTCCGCCTCTTCCGCATAAGCTTCGCAAGCACTTATATTTGACGCCGGCAAGCTGTTGAAGGTTCCGTTCGGGTCTTTGCCAGTAACCAGATTAAACCCCATTGCGGTAAAAAGATCCAGGTCGGAATTCATTGAATGGTACAGTATTCGCGGAAATATTTTTGTCCCGTCTTTGGAAATAGATTTATCTGAATTAACAGTAACGCCGCCGGTTGGCACCGGACTTGAAGGCACCCGATTACAGTAAGACAATTCCTTGCTGAATACTTGCGTCCCGTTTGCACTGACATTAACCGTTAAACTGGAAATTGAGGATGTACCGCCGGGCATGGGAATATTAAGATTTACAGTTTCCTGCCAGGAGTTCAAAGTTGTTGTGTAGGTACCGACGCCAGGGAGTACGGCCGAAATTGTAACGGGAAAATCCAGGGATGGATCGATTTTATCGGCGGTCAGGACCATTTTATTTTCCCAGGGCAACTGATTCAGGTAAGCTTTTATTGCCGGAGGAGACGCTGGATTATATACTCCGGCCAGTAAACGAACTCCCGCAACTTTACAATTATGAAGATTGGAGAACAGCCAGAAAGAACCACTCGGAACTTTTATCCATTGCTGTCCATCGTACATAACATCGTAATCCCGGTCCAGCACTCCGTTAACCCACGTTCGCAAAACTTTTAAATCTTCATCATAGGTCAGTACTATATGATTCCATACCGACATCGTCAGAGGAGAAGCGCCGCTGAAACCCAACGCCATCGGATAATAGTTATACCGCCCTGAATTTGGTTCTATATAAATCGGATTACTGGGTAAAACCAACCAGGAAACATTTAGATTATCATTCGAAAACCCTAGGGCGAAAGTTCCGATTTTAGTAGCGAAAACCCCACTGGTCAGAGCCCCTGTTTCCGGTTTGATCCAGGCCTCCATGGTAAAACCGTGGCCTTTCAGAACTTCATCCGAGCCAGTATAATTGAAAGATATCCCGGTCGTCCCGTCACCGGCAAACTGAATATAGTCGCCGATCTCCTGATCGTTTCCGAAAGTAGCGCCATTAACGTTTGGGGTATAAACTCCCGTTAAATCTGTCATTAGCGGACTGCCATTGTTTGGAACAAGCGCAAAAACCGTATCTGTAGAGTTAGTCCATTCACTGGGAATATCGGTGGAATATACTTTGAATACTGTAAATAAAACCAGTAATAGAATACTATTTAACATTGTCTTATACATTTCATTTATCCTGACTGTGAATTTTTGAAACTCAGTAAAATATAAAACCGTACATTCGGTAAGCAGTATTTGCACATCTTAAAATAATGCAATCTCAACCCCGTTCAAAATTCGCTCGAATACTCAAATATTCGAGAAAAATGAAACAAGCGGCAATATCCTCATTTCTTGTACAAATATTGGCCGGCTCCCCATGAATAAGTGGTGATCGCAGCTATCGGCATAATCTCGGAAACCGTCAGTACCGGTGACATACTTGAAACATGACCGTCCGCAAATAAAATATTGGCTTTTCCGCTATGGATATAGCCCATCGCCCCGGTGTCCGGATAAAAAAGGCTCAGGGTTGTTTTAACCGCATCAACTCCAAACCCGACTCCCCAGTCATTCTGTCTTTTATCCGCCCGGAGCAGCGTTTTTGATACTTGCTTGATCCCGGTAATCTTATTTATCGGAGCTTTGTCAAGCGGACACATATCTCTGTTGCCGCAGTAACTTAATGACAAAAGATTTTTATAATTGGCATTGGTTACCAGCCCCAATGATGACGAACACCACAGTTTCGGTTGCAGTTTTGCTGGTATCGGCAGTAAGTCCGGCCAGCCGTCGCTATGATACCGGTAGGCCGGACAGAAGAAACCGTCATTGTCATTATTGTAGAACCCCTCATACAAACCAATCTGCTTCAAGTTGCTTGCGCAGGATATTTTTCTTGCTCTGGCTCGCGCCTTGTTCAGGGCCGGCAGCAGCATTGAAGCCAAGATGGCGATGATAGCGATCACAACGAGGAGCTCAATGAGCGTAAATCTCGTTATTTTCCGGTCAGATACATTCATTTAATACCTCCTTTTTTGCAGACATATGCCTGCGTTGACTTTTTGTACTATACACGATATCTTCATTTCTGATAATCGCATTCTGAGCTTTTAAGATTTTTTGAACCTGGCGAAATTTGACGTCATGATTGGCAATGTTGTTTTCGATTGCCAATGTTGCCGTCACTCCGCAGGCCTCTCCCTCCAGCATGCATTGCGGCATTACCCGCAGTGAACCGAGCGCGACATGCGAACAGGAAATGCAGCGTCCGGCAACCAGTAAGTTGCTGATATTCTGAGGAATCAACGCCCGCAGTGGAATCTGGTATTTGAAGCCGTTCGGGGGAACCCAGGTTTCTTGGTCCATCCCCGGTCCGGAACAGTTGTGAACATCGATAAAAAACGAACCGTAACCGATGCTGTCTTCAAATTCTTTCTGTTCCATCAAGTCCTGTTCTGTAATCTTATACATACCTTTAATGCGCCGTGATTCACGAGTTCCGATCAACGCGGCGCAATGACTCACCCAGCAATTTTCCATGCCGGGAATATATTTCCGGTAGACTTCAGCCGCATGGTACGCCTGGCGGCGTCCTTCAATTGTGGCGTAAGTAAGATCTTCCACTTTGGTACAGTCTTTGCCGAAAATATGAGTAAAATTAATTCCCAACTGGTCCGGCCGGGTCGGAGTAAACCACCATCCCATGATTCCGTCCTGGAACGGCTCCATATCGCCTTTGGCTTGAGCCTCCTTCCAGACTTTACTCAATTTATAGTTGTCATTGGCGTTGTATTTTTCCGAGTAGTCATGATATCGGAACTGATTAACGCGTTCAACATCCACGCCGCCAAGTTGAAACATCAAAGTCATGGGTTGAGTGGCTCCGTCTTGAGCCCGTCCCTTTTCAAAGGGAACTCCGGCACGGGCCGCCACATCGGCATCGCCGCTGCAGTCAACAACCATTTTCGGGGCAAGGGCCTGACGACCGCTTTTGCTTTGGATTATAACATATTTAATTTGGCCGTCTTCAACAACCACATCGGAAAATTGTGTATAGTAATAAATCTCGATCCCGGCATCCTGAAATGCCTCCTCAAGAATCAATTTAAAACCCTCCGCTTCAAAATCGAAACTGCCCCGGCCTTCGTATACCCCGAAGCCGCGTTTCGTGGTGCTGACGGCCAATTCATGACAAATCCCCCCCACAACCCGTTCATCCGGCCGCCCGTAAGCGTTATAAGAGCATATGTGCCCATGTAAACCGGAGGTTGCAATTCCGCCAAGCGCATTGGTTTGTTCAACAACACTCACCTTCATTCCCAGTCTGGCCGCAGACAATGCCGCACTGACTCCGGCTGGCCCCCCTCCAATTATCAAAATTTCCGGACTGTCTACTATTTCAATATTTTCATTGAAGTTTATTGTCTTCATCTCATACCTTTATCAAATTAATTTATTTAAAACTATGCTTAATAGGCATACATTCTGTTTATATAATATGTTTCCACAGAGATTTTGTCAATAGCATTTCTGTTTTTTTTTATAAAATTGGCATTGGCTCTGTAAGCGCTCACTGTTTTCTCTAGCTCAAAGTCGTTTACATCCTCTGCTCAATCGTTATTTAAAAAGCTCAAAATCACTTTTAAAATAACATCGCTCCGGATGAACGGATGTTACTGCGTCCAACGTTCCGCCGTTGGACCGCGCCCGCGTACGAAGCGGAGCGATATAATTCTGAAAAATACAGTTATGACCGGATTCCGCATCTATAAAATCTCATTCAAGGGGACTCCGTATCGGCTTAAGTTAAACGCGATTACAGGAGTTTTGTCAGGAAGTTTTAGTAATTATTTTTTTGTGAGTTAGGTACTGAATGGCATAAATGTCGGAACATTTTCCGCTTGGGCAGTGAAGTTTTTTCCTGTTTATTGACACATCTGCATTTTTTATTTAAGAGATATTGACTTAAATTCAAAGCTCATGATTACGGTTCTTTCTGCGAAATTCTGAAGGTGTTTGACCTATATGTTTTTTGAATACACTGCAAAAATAGTTGACGTCAAAATAACCGTTTTCGTAAGCAATAGTTTTTATGTCATGGTTGGAGGCAACCAGCATTTTTGATGCTTTTTCAAGTTTTATTTTGGTAATGAACTGTCCGATCGAGATATGTTCGCTTTGTTTAAAAAGACGGTTGAGGTGATCCTCGCTGAGCCCAAGGTGTCTACGCAAATCCGCCATTTTTATTGGACCGATTTTAAGAGGCAGGGATATAAAAAAATACAAGGCAGATTTCGCAAATATTTATCTAATAGCAACTTTCCCAAGCTTACAATATGATATTAATGCATATCCTGCTGTCAAAAAACACTTACTGGCATTTGGATATGATAGATTAAAACAAACTGGAGACAAAAATTCAAGGAAAAAAACTAGCAATAAATGGTTTGAAACGCAGGATAGTATAAGTTATTCGGAGGATTTTTATAAACCAAAAATTATATATCCCAATATGACGAAATATCTACCGTTTGTATATGATACACATAATTATATGACAAACCAAAAATGTTTTATTATAACAGGAAGTAGCATTGCATATTTGACAGCTTTTTTCAATTCATCTATTTTTAAATTTTGCTTTAAAAATAATTTTCCAGAACTTCAAGGTGGAACAAGAGAGCTTAGTAAAGTTTTTTTCGATAAAATCCCCGTTAAAAAAATTAATCAAGAACAAGAAAAAATCTTTGAAAATATTATTGCCAAAATTCAAAATAAAAAACTTAATGGAGAATGCACAACTGCAATGGAGAAAGACGTTGACATGTATATATCCCAAATATATGACTTATCTATTGAGGAAATTGGCGTAATTGGCTTTATTTAACTAGATTATATCTTCTATATATGCAATCTCTTCATCACTTAGACCATACATCTCGTATATCATTTTACTTAAAAAGGCCTCATCTTTTACATATTTTTTCCCATCGCTTTTTTTGTAAATTATGGAGTCTACACATTTCTCCATTTCACACTGAATTTCTTTATTTGGCGGCATAACTAGTAACGGTGATAGAGCTTGCACACTTATTATAACATCTCCAGTTCCAGTTTTTTGGAGAATTTATTAACAGGTCCCATATATGTAATTTTGAGTTTAGTACGGCAGTTAAGTATTTAACATTATTCCCTGTCGCAATAACAGTGCTATCAAGACACATCATATCTTCTTCACAGTAGCAAAACCTAATTATTGAACCAATTCTTTTCCATATAATTTTGGGTTTATAAAAATCCTCCATTATAAATTTTACTTTCATTTTATTTGGAAGCAGTATCAGCCAGGATATGTAAAAGACGTTGTTCGATGTATTTTAATACTTCTGTAAATTCAAGTGACAGGTCAAGTGAGTTACGTTTGAGAAATGCTTTCCATTGAATATCTTTTGTTCCATCTTCGGTAAATCCTGAAGTAAAAGCAACCGGAATATCTTTGGGTAAAGCAATTTTTCGACGTTCAAAAGTTGCTTTTATTGCAATGGATAATTCTTCGTCTGACAAATCCATATTTCCCAAGAGCATATAAAGATCATAAAAGTCTTTCATACGACTGTTGCGATACCCGAGAACAACCAAAGCATTTAGTTTTTCAGCAATTACTGTTGCAGGATGATATGCTTTTATTTTAGCTGAGGGAAAGTCCAGTATATTCGGATATTCAACTGTTTCGGGTTCCGGAACTATAGCATCGCCAAAACCAACGTCAACCTGGACCGGAATACGGGATCTTCCCAGGTATCCTGTAAGTTTTACCCGAATACCATGATATTCCTGGTCTTCACGAATATCTTCGCTAATAATGCTGTCCGGATCAAAAATAAGGCCGTCTTCATTGTATTCCACTTTACAGGCTTCAGTAAAAATTTCCCTTAATCGTTTATGAGTAGAAACGCCTAATCCGAGTAAATCAATATCACGTGTTGAACGGCGCGGGATTTGCGGCCAAAGAGAAAATAGCATGGCCCCCTTGAGAACAAAAAAGTTGATATTTCCTGAATACTCAAGTCGGTATAATAAGCGACCCAATCCATATTTGATCAAAATATTTTCAAACGGTTCGCCTGTTTCACCCTGTAAATTACGCAACTTCTGGCGAACTGACATAACTATTCCCTGTTGCATCAGATAGCCTCCATATAAGGGCGCATAACCCTTGCAATTCGACAACGACGGGCATATTCCCATATTTCATCGCTGGTAGCTTTTTTCTGTTTAAGGGTGTCGCGCAAGGCCTCTACAGCGACCTCTGTTCCAATTTTATTTCTGAATCGAAAACAGTCCACAACAGTTTTTGCCGGATTGTAGACTTTGATCTTTATTCCGTCTTCTGTAAACGTTTGGATACCTGTGGAAAAGTTTTCTCCAGTCAATTGAATTATTCTTACCGGAATTTTAAGGTTGCGTGGATAATTGCTGCCTTTTTCAATTGCAACCCATGTTTCATACGGCATCTGGGTTGTCAGTTCGTGAAATTGCAGTGCGGAAAGCAGGCAAATTACTCCATTAGGGATCTTCAAAGCAACAGAGGAAAATGTTTCATGAACCGGCTCATAATCAGGAAGTGCATAAACGCCGCGAGATACTCGGCGCAGCATCCCTTTGTTTGCCATATAACAAAGTATGCCGGAAGAAATACCGGCCTTGGTCAAGGTGGCCGCAGATACCGTACCTTGCTTTTTCACCATTCTTATTATTTTGTCAATTTGAGTTTGCATGACGCATATCCATTTAATTTTACTCATACAATATATATAGTGTGTGAGCGTTTTTCAATATAATATGAAAAAATTATCTCAATAAAATTTGATTTACAACTTTCATTTACCCGTATGTTCCGTATGTTTGCTGATAATTTCCTGTAAAACATACACAACATACGCCCTTTTATAACTCCATATAAAATTTTTTTCTTAAGCCGGGATATTTTTCGGATTTTTTCAGAATATTCCACTTGCAATGTTTTTCTCAAGCAGCATATTTATATTAGTGACTAAAACCATTGGAAGGATTACCATTACAACAATCATTATAGCATAACAATCATATAGTTGTTTAACCACAACTTCTTTTTTCACTGTCGTTTCGGAAACCGCCAAATATTCTATCATACAGATTGTGACGAAAGAGGATGTGCTCCATTTGGGGCACACCCTTTTGCGTAATCTGTAGAGCTCCTGGCGGTGCTTCGAACGACACGTAATTGGGCGTGTCCTTTTCTTTTGCCCGGAAAAGGCCACATACGTCATAAGGAAGGAGGTCATTACGAGGGGCATAAAAGGAAAATAAGGATCATATTTATAAAATGGGAGAAAAATAATGGCTGAAAAAAAAGACGGTTTCGGGTGTCTTGGATTGATCTTTCTAATTGCTCTAGTTGGCAATATCTATAGACATTGCGACTATTATATACAATATTAATACATAAATCAAGGCTTTTTTTTAAAAAAAACATTTTTTTTTAAGTATTTTTTTCTCTTGCCTAAATTAGAGCAATATACATCCTAAAATTTACCCAAAACGTGTGATTATAAAAATATATCATGCATAAAGATAGATAATGATTTGTGAAAAGTGACGGATAAATGACGGATCATTTGACGGATGCTTACTACAGGGAGATTTAATGAAAAACCAATATTAAATATAAAACAGAGGGAGCGCTCAAGGAAATAATTTCATTCAATTTAGCAAAAAACAAACTTGGATGCTTTATATCCGTGCAAAAAAAAACGGAAAAACATACGGAACATACAGCATTTATTCACTCTTGTTATAAATAATATTGAAATATTTGAACCGGACATATTAAATTTCGGCGTTCCAGAAATGTTCCAAAAATATTCCAATTGGATGACTGATGTGCGTAAAAAAGCATGTTTTTGCAGTTTGTTGCAAAGAAGTTGTTTTGAGTAGAATTTGAGGGAGAAAAATGGTACGCTAGGCAGGGATCGAACCTGCGACCCACGGATTAGAAATCCGTTGCTCTATCCTCTGAGCTACTAGCGCACTAAAATCGGGACTTACAACAGTCCCGCCGTTTCGGGTAAACCGAACCGGATGTTCATACACTGAATCGCCTGGCCTGACGCACCTTTGGTCAGGTTATCGATCGTGCTGGTAACGATTACTTTATTCGTATGTTCGTCAAATACAAGTCCGATTTCACAAACATTACTCATCGTTACATATTTTGTATCAGCGAGCCGACCGGCCGGGAGAACCCGGACAAACGGTTCGTTCCGATAAGCGTCTTCAAGCGCTTTCCGCGCTTTCTCTTCAGTACAGCCATCAGCGGCATACATCAGAATCGTTGAGTTAATTCCACGAGTGACCGGAACCAGATGCGGGCAGAAGTTGATCGCGATATCGTCGACTCCGGCGGCCGCAGCCATTTCCTGTTCGATCTCCGGCAAATGCCGGTGTCCGGAAACAGCATAAGCCTTGAGGCTTTCATTGCATTCCGGGAAAATATACGGCAGGTCAACCTTGCGTCCGGCACCACTGACTCCGCTCATGCTTGAAACCACAATACCATCCGTTTTAACCAGACCGGCAGCCAGCAGCGGCGCGGTCGGAAGAATAGAACTGGTCGGGTAGCATCCGGCACACGCGATCAGGTCGGCTGTTTTAAGCTGTTCCCGGTAGCGTTCCGGCTGGCCGTAGACCGCAGTTTTCAGCAGTTCCGGCTGAGGATGATTTTCTTTATAATATTTTTTATATTTTTCCGGGCTTTTCAACCGGAAATCAGCGCTGATGTCAATAACTTTGACGCCGCCTTCAAGCAAAGGAATCGCGAATTCCGAGGCCAAACCATGCGGCAGGGCCAGAAACGCGACATCGCAGGTATCCACGATCTGCTGGACGTCCGGCATGGAAAAACAGACCGGTTGTCCGGTGAAACGCGGGAATACAGTGCCAACCGGTTGTCCGGCGTACTGGCGTGAGGTAATCACTTCCACCGAAACATTCGGGTGACAAAAAAGGAGCCGCAGAAGTTCCTCTCCGGAATATCCTGCAGCTCCGACAATTGCAACTTTGATATTTTGCATAAAAGTCTTTTCCAAAAACACCAGATAAGCTTAGCGTTTTGAGAACTGGAAACGTTTGCGAGCGCCGGGCTGTCCGGGTTTCTTACGTTCCTTGACGCGGGCATCGCGAGTGAGCATTCCGCAGTTCTTGAGAACTGATTTGAGTGACTCATCCACTTTGATCAGCGAACGGGCAATACCGTGGCGCAGCGCACCGGCTTGACCGGCAGTTCCGCCGCCCTGGATATTGGCGTCGACATCAAATTTACCAACTGAATCGGTAACGCTCATCGGCTGATTGATGTAACCGCGCATTGCTTCATCCGGGAAATAAGCTTTAATTTCTTTGCCGTTAACGGTCATTTTACCAGTACCGGCTTTAATGCGAACACGGGCAGTCGCGCTCTTGCGACGACCAGTGGCACAAGTATATTCATTTTTAGCAGTCATTGTATTCTAATCTCCTTAAGATTATTTGGACAGGTCCACTTTTACCGGGTTCTGGGCTGCATGCGGATGGTCGGCGCCGGCGTAAACTTTGAGTTTACGGAACTGAGCGCGACCCAGACGGCCTTTCGGCATCATGCCCCATACTGCATCTTGTACGAGACGTTCCGGATTGGCTGAACGGATCTGTTCGGCGGTATATTCTTTCTGTCCGCCGCGATAACCGGAGAAATCCTGATAAATCTTACGAGTTTCTTTGTTGCCGGTCAGGACCGCTTTGTCCGCATTGATGACTACAACATAGTCACCGGTATCAACGTGCGGGGTATAAGTCGGTTTGTCTTTGCCGCGGAGAGCATTGGCAACAACGACAGCAAGGCGACCGAGCGGTGCTTCAGAAGCATCGAACAGCAAATGTTTTTGCTCAACTTCACCTGGTTTTGCGAGATAACTTTTCATCGCTTGTTTGCTCTTTCATTTAATTTTATAATCGTTGTGTCTTCTTAACCGCAGTTCCTCAACCGCGGACTGCTTTTAAGCAGTTTTGCTGCATCTTTCCGCCGCCGATCAGTGATCGGGAAATCTATCGGGGCATCAAAAGAATGAATAAAATACCACAAATTGCACGGATTTCAAATTCAAAATAGAAAAATTATCAGGAATTTGCCGGAATTTATAAAGAAAAGTGGCGGGAGCGACGGGACTCGAACCCGCAACAACCAGATCGACAGTCTGGGACTCTAACCAATTGAGCTACACCCCCGCATAAAGCGGTTCCGAATGAAAAAAGTGGCGGGAGCGACGGGACTCGAACCCGCAACAACCAGATCGACAGTCTGGGACTCTAACCAATTGAGCTACACCCCCATTTTCATTCAGGGACCGATAAAATACATCAGGATGAATAAAATTCAAGTTATATTTGAGAAATTTTTTTAAAAATTGTGCGTTAGAATAAAAATTTTGCATTCGTTCAGGGCTATCACCAATGCAAGCATCAATGATTGTTGACATCCTGATTCTTACTTATCTGACGAACAAATGCGGCGCCCCGACATCAGCGTAATTATTCCTGACCTTCGACCAGAGATAGGCTTCGCCGCGTTCCACTGATTCGCAGTGACCATCTATGAGATGGGTATTAATGGTCCTCTGTCCGTTATGATAAGGCTGCATCCGCAGGATATTGGTATCCGGAACAACATAAACCTCAAAGCGCAATTGCCCCTGAGTATTGCCGAGATCTTCGCCGGCGCAGTCAGCGCTGTAGATCACTTTTGATGTATTTTTGATCATACTGTTCTTAAACTTGGAATAGGGAAACGCCACCCGTTTTAAACCGGTCGTGGAATCGCCCCAGTTGGTACTATTGATACCGATCCCCTGAACTTTACGCAGCTCAGAGTAAAACCCGATGCCTTCATTGTAGCGCCGCTGTTTCAAATAACCCAATGGCCCAAGTTTATTCGCCTGGGGAGAACTCGGGCAGATCCAGAGCCATGGCATAAAAGATGTATACTGAACAAGAACCGCAACCCAGCGTTCGCTTTCCGCCGTGTTTGAGCTTCCCATCTGGAAACCGGGGATCACCCCGTCGTTGTCAGAGGTATAGAGATGTACGGCATTACCGATTTGTTTGAGCTGGTTGAGGCATTTAATAGTCTTGGCCTTATCGCGAGCGCTATTGAGCGCCGGCAGCAGCATCGATGCAAGGATTGCGATGATCGCGATCACTACGAGGAGTTCGATGAGGGTGAAATAACGTTTTGCGGTTTGCATTTTTGGTTCTCCCTGATTATTTTTGGTTGGTGTAAAGTGATATTTTGCCGATTTCCTGAATTTGCGCCGGAGTTTTACAGCGTTCCTGAAACTGAATAGTATCGAAGCGCTTGAAGCTGCCGTCCTTGACTTCCATAATCACTTTCCCTCCGACCGTAACGGTTAACACGTCTCCGGTCAAAGCGAAGACCACTTCAACTGCTTTGCCAACCGGGAAGAGACAGGCATTCTTTGCCTGCAAACGGACTATTTCAGCTCTTTTCCCTTTGGTAATCTTTTCAATGTTGGAGTTGTTAGAGGTTCCCTGGGCAATAGTTGCAGCATATCCGGAATAGGAATTGGCCGAATCGCGCATCATTACTGAAAAACGGTTGTTGCCGTTTTTCTCATCACTGGCAAATTTAACACTGAATTTCAGAGTAAAACCACTGCCGTCAATCGGTTTGAAATCACGGGTTCCAACCGAATCAAAGATTCTTTTTCCGGACGGACACATAAAATTGTCCTTAACGGTCCATGGCTGTTTGGCGCTTGCAGGGTTCCATTTGGTCCCGCCGCTTAAACTACCGTCCTTGAAACTGTCCGTGAACAGCAATTGTTCCGCCGCCGTGAGAGATACGGTTATACCCAGCATCAGCAGGATAATAAATTTTGTCATTTTTGCGCTCCTTGTCTTTATTTGATTTTATGCAACTTGATAATGATGATTCCGGAAGGCTCGATATTGAATTTCAAACCTTTTTTATGTAATGTTTCAGCGTCAAGCACCGCTTTTTGTCCGGCCGGATACATCGGAATCTGCTCCCATCTGCCCGATGGAATTCCCGGAATAGTGATGGTTACCAGAATTGTCGCGGTATTTTTAAGTTGCCGCAAGGCGTCGAAGCCTTTAAAAGCTGACACCACAAGAATCAGGTCCGAGCCGTTTTTCAGCAGGAAACCCTGTACCGCCGGATTGTCGGAAACCACCTGGCGCTTTATTCCGCAACGCCGCATCATCTCCAACAGGAATTTTCCATCCGGCTGCGACGAGACCGGTTTGTCGCTGTAGATAACCCGGCCCCGGCCAAATTTCCATTCTTTAACCCCGCCTGAAGTCAAATCAGCAGGAGCCTTAAAACTCTTCCGCCACAAATATTTCTCTTTGCTGCCGACAGTGTACTCACCCGCGTCGGCACAGATAACCAGACTGCCGCCGCGTTTGACAAAACCAGTCAACCGGTCCAGCAATTCCGGACTGAATACCCGGTTGTCATAATCACAAACGATCAGTTTCAGGCGGTCGTAAACCCGTTCCGGGGTAATTCCGCTCAACCATGTGACATTGCCGAGAGAGGCTTTGGCGGCGGATCTTTGCAGTTCGTCGCCGGGCAAAGCATACCAGCGCCAGGCCCGGGTCCGGCAAAACAAATCATCCCATGACAAAATAAACCCGACCGGTGGCGCCACTTTCTGCGAGTCGGACAACTCCCGCAAGGTCGGCAGAACTCCAGTCCAGAAGCGCATTGAATCCTTCAGTCCAGCATTTTTCGGATAGACATTGGCATGAACGTTGACCATAGAGTTCCAGACCATGCCGATATCGCTGTTTTTTAGTCCGTAACGCATAGTATTGGTCACCAGGTCCTGAAATTGCCGCCGTTTGTCCGCCGGTACGTAATGCGATTCCGGGCGCCGCCGGATGTCCCAGTTATTGATAATGGAATAGAGCCTGACCATCTGATGCGATTCGCCGCCGCCGTCACACAGATGCGATCCGGTCCGCTTCAAGGCCGGAAACAGATATTCAATCGGCCCGGTGTAAGTGAGATAGTGGACGATGGGACGTTTTTTATCCAGCGCTCTGACGGTCGGGTCATAAACTCCGGTATTCGAATCGGCATAAATTTTCAATTTGCAGGCGTTAAAATCCAACCATGGTTGGCTGATATCGACCTCTTTTTTCCAGTCCGGCAGCGGCGGCATGACCTCGCCCCACGTTTTAAATGAGCTATTCCAAGCCTGATTCAGCTTATCAAGCGTTTTATATTTATCTTTCAGGAAGCAGGTGAAGTCCGCCCTAGCCCAGCGTGAATAATCCGTCACCCGGTCGAAATGATCCATAAAAATGCCGGAATCAAGGCCCTGCCCGGAGAACATCCATGACATAAAATACGGGTTGGAGCCGTAACGTTTGTACACTTCCCGGACCAGGCCGGTTATTGCCTGCCGATACTTCTTTGAAGAGGGACTGAAGACGCCCAGATTACGCCAGACCCGGCACCGGCCCTGGTCGTCCATCATCCAATCCCCCCAGATATCATACGGCGCACTGTCAAAAATCCCGCCGCCGACAATCATCCCGAAGCGAATGCCTTTTTCAGTAAAAAATTTAACGTACTTATCAAATTCGCTCCAGTCATAAACTCCGGTCACCGGTTCCACCTGAAACCACTTGAAGTTCAGATTGATCATATCGCTGCCGCGCGCTTTCATCCCTTTGACCAATGCCGTCAACCCCGGCAGATTCTGTTCAAACGGTCCCATCATAAGCTGATTTTCCTCGATCACGAGACCTCCGGCCGGAGACTGCGGGGGAGCGAGTTTGCGCCAGTTTGGAACCACGGCCGGGTAGCTGCCGCGCTTGAAGTAAAACAACCCGGTCCGGTCAATGACCCGGTCAGGGGACTCAAGCCGGACATCCAGTTCCATGATCTGCCCTGGACGGATATCTTCAAGCTGGAATTCCCCGCCACGCGCCCCCGGCGCGACTTTGAAAAGTTGTTCAAACAATTTATTCCCGAAAGAATTGCGGGCAATAACATGAATCGTCGCCGGATCTTTTGAAGCGGCAATGCCGTTGACTGCGAGTTTTCCTCCAGAAACAGTCGCGGTAAAAATATCTTTATCGACGGTCGGGGCAACCCGGATCGTCTGCGTTGTTGAATCCTCCACGATATTCAAACAAAAACGCGAAGAGTAAGCCATATTTCCTGTCTTGTCAAAGCATTTCACCAGCACGCTGTAGAAATCGGCCGGCAGATAAGGCAGTTTCCAGTCCGCACCAGGAGTGAACTTAACCGTAGCAGAGACCGCGCCGACCAGACCGCGCCGGAAGATCATCACGCAACGCAAATCTTTAATTCCGGCGGCTTTTTTGAACATGATTTCCGGCTTGAGCACCGCCGGAAATTTTGTTCCGGTATCAATGACCCGGCAAACCGGCTGCGAGGGCCTTAGGCCGGCGGTCAAATCAACTGATTCCAGAAACCAGCGATATTCGGCCGGGTTGTAAAATTTTCCGGCAACCGCCGGAACGGTCAGCGCAACGGCCATAACTACACACAAGACAAATCTTTTCAAGATACTATTCTCCTGAGTTGTTTTAATATGTTTAATATTCAGAATAGAACGCCCAAGGGGCGGGGAATTTAACCCTTCTATCCGTTATATTTTCATTTCTGCCGCTTATATAGCACGAAGTGCGGAGAAGCGGTTTATCACCATCCGTCGTACGAATCAAATCGCGGGCGGGGCGGCAACGGTGTCACGCTTAACCAAAAGGGTTTCAACCAGGACCTGTTTTTCAGGCAGCGGTTCGTTCTGGACCCGTTTAATGAGCATTCCAAGGCTTTTTTCTATAATTAACGGAAAATCCGGTTCAACCGAAGTAGTCTTCGGAAACACCCTCTCAGCCAAATCTTTGCCCCCGTAGGAAATAACACTCAAATCATGCGGAATTCTGATTCCCTTGCGTGCGGCATTGACCATCAATACGCTGACAATTTTCTGGTCATTGCAGATCAGCGCGGTTGGACGCCGCGGATGACTTAAAATAAAATCACACCAATGATCGACCCGCTGCAAATCCATCCCGCCGCTGCGACTGTCAAATTCATGAACATAATGCTCGGCAGAACCGAGAGAAAAATCTTTTACCGCGTCCCAATATCCGGCCAACGCCGTGGAATGGGCCGCATAACTGACGTCACAATGCGCAAACCCGATTTCCCGGTGCCCCATCGCCGCCAAATACTCAACCGCGTGATAAATTCCGGCCCGGTTATCCGACAGAACACAATATTCCGCCTGTTCGATAACACTGACCCATTTATATTCCGGATGCAGGGCAAACCATTCCGTCAGTTCAGGGCGCAGTGCCCCGATCAGCAAAACTCCGTCGACAATTCTGCCGGTCAACTGCGACGGCGGCACAAATTCGCCCGAATTCCGACCAAATTCAATATGATATGAGTACTTGTTCTCCTCACACTGATTGACAAAATAAACCATTACCGGCATCAAAAAGCCGCCGCTGATTTCAACCTGTTCCACTTTTTCCACCGGAATATAAAGTCCAAGCTGACCGGTATTCTTAGCCCTGAGCATCCGGGCCGCCAGCGCCGGACTGTAGTCCATTTCCGCCGCGACTTTCAATACCTTTTCCCTGAGCTTATCACTGACGCCGCCGGAATTGCGCAAGGCCATCGACACCGCGGTCGATGATATTCCCATCCGGGAAGCAATATCCGCCAGCGTGTAATTATGCCTGGTTTTCCGATTCGTTGTAACCGTCATATTTATCCTTAACTTTATCGTTAAAGTAAATTATACATTATGTTTACAAAAATGTCAATACCGGAGTCACAAAAAGTTTTTAAAAAGGTAAATTTATGTTCAAATGATCCACCCCGGCAGGAAGAAATGAATGCGCCCATCGCCCAATATTCAGCTTTTCACAACACTTTGCAGGGCAAGAATCCTTCGAGCTGACTGGCTGTGTGACATAAGAGGATCAACAGCAGAGACATGCATCCCCGTTAACAAGTTTCGATCTCCATTGATCTTTCGACCAGATTGTGCCGGGATGAAGAGTTTATAGCCAAAAAATCAAGACCATTTGAAATTATAAGTGGATGCTCAATTGGTTTTGGCATTATTTATTGCTTTACTGAATTTCTCTTTTTCCCGCTTCATTCTTTCCTTATAAGTCTGGATAAATATCGGTCTGTTTGCAGGATTATCTATCGATACTGATTTATCATATGTTTCAAGCTTGTTGAGATCATCCTGATACTTTTTGATATATAGCGAAAAATACTTTCGGGCTTTTGTATAGTCTTTCCGCTCAATGCTTGCGTATACCAGTTTTTCAGTTACATCGCCCTTTTGGGCAAGTTTCTCCAAATAATAATAGACCTTGTCTTTATCTTTTCGCTTTTCGTAATGATCTATCAAAAAATAAATGGCATCAAACATACCTGCTTCCGCGAGTTCACCGATTATTTTCAATCCCTGCTTTTCCTGCCTGTTCCCGGAACCCTTACCGTAATATAATATCTTTCCCAGCTCAAATTTACAGAAAAAAGACCTGCGTTGACACTTATATAGTTGTTGCAAAAATGCTTGCTTTAATTTACCTGAGCCTCTGTTCATAATAATTTTGCTGATATAATCCAACTGGCGGAGGTCCAGACTTGCGGCTCCCTGCGTAAATTGCTTGTAAAGTTGTTCCGGGTCAAAGGCTTTTTCATACGCATCAACCTGAGCCGCAACCGGTCCATTGTTCCGTAAATAAGACCTTAACAGCGCCTCATCCAGGATATCACTGTCAGTACCGGCACATATGGATATCATCAGAAAATGAAATATTAAAAAATATAATAATTTCCGCATAAAATCTTCTCCATACTTGTTTATATTCGGCCAATTATTTGTTTTGGAGCTTTCCGTCGATGACAATATTTGAAAACCCGACAGAGGAGTCTTTGCATGAAATAAAAGAGTCCATCTTGATTTTTGCATTGACAAAGCATGCGTATATATACTTCTCTGTTTCCGGCGGTAATTCTTCATCTGAAATAATATTTACTGATTTAATGTCTCGCTTTTTCATGAAGCTGATTATCAAATTAAGGTCTTTTGCCTCATAATATTTATGGCTTGACCTGTTATACCCTAGCAAATATGTGGTTTTATTCTTCTGTGGACAGATTTTCAATATAGGGGAATCATTTGCCAGATTGATCGCACCGCAAATGTAAGAACTGCTCGGGACGATAAAAGCTGCAATTTCAATTTCAGCAACTTTGAATGCGTTACTCAACGCATCAATTGTTTGACTGACAAGCATTCTTTCCGACATAATGCTAACTCTGGACACATGAGATTGCTTTAATTTTACAATCAGACTTTTGGCATCATTATAGTTGCCAATGTCCGAGATTATGAAATATTTTTTTGAGCTCGCTATAGTTATGTTTACATTTTTTGTCCCGGAAAAATCAGCGGAATGCCGGCAAGCAGTTCCAGCCAGGACCAATAAAATACAAAGCGCATAATAAATTTTCATAGTTTGCATCACACCTCCCAAATGTTATTAAATATCAAAAAGCTATGATACGCTCTCTTTATTTTTCTTTTTTCTGCAACTTGTCTTGCTGATTAAATAACCGATAAGCAAATATACCAAACCCTGAACAAAAAGGAAAATCATCTTATCGTTAAAATCGTGATAAAGGAGAGGAATACCAAGTTTACTACAGATCAAACCGGCAATTGTACAAAACGGAAGCGATAACAAACCAACCAGAATATCATATATCTCGGCGTTTTTCGGCTCAATAGACAACGAAACAATTCCAATAACAACCCCGAATACTATCGTCTTTATAATTGTTTCAGCCTGTCGGCTTTTTTTATTTTCCGCTTCCAACCTCATCTTTTGATCCCCGACTCTTTACAAAAATGATTGGCCATTTTTAATATGCCGCAGCTTTGGCAGAAATGCAAATTGAATGTGATATTGGATGATGGGAAATCCGGGAGGCCGAAATATTCAACCTTGAAATTGATTAGATGTGGCGATTTTAAAACTATTTCGGAAGTTTTTTAAAAAAAATTGGTGATTTTTGGCTAATTTACATACTGAAAGGATATGTGCAATCAACCCAAAATCACCATTTACCCGCTGTCTGTGCAGATCAGGACTTTACAGTGAATTAACGGACAATCAAACGGTCATCTTTGACTAGACCGGGTATGACGACCGTACTGTTGTCAATCAGGCTCATCGCCTTTTTGCCTTTTGCCATTGTGATATTTGCAGTTCCTTTTATTTCATATAACTGATAACTGCCGTTATCCAAAAATGAAACAAATGTCCCGGATCCGCCATAAAATACTTGTTGTTGATTATACGATACGGCATCAGCCAAAGAGGTCATTCCCTGTAGTTTATTTCCTTGAAAACAAAAAACATGAGCGAAAAAAGGTTTGGGCTTGATGATATTTACATTACGGTTATTCTTCAGAGAAAGGTTTATCGAGGCAATTTCCTTTTTGGGAACAAAGACCAAATACTCCTTTCCCGCAATTTGATAACGTAATGAAAGAAAGTCTGGCTTGTCCTCAAAAACCGCCTGTTTCAACCACCTTTGCACGGCATTATTCGGCAAGTCATGCAGAAAGGCGATTATGCTTGAATTTTTATTGAATGGAATTGAAATTTTTCTCAGTTCCTTCGGAGGATTCACTTTGTTGCCGAGGAAAATGATCGGTTTTTTCAAATAAGGTTTGTAAGTTTCATTGGACATGGTCATTTTTCCACTGCTGAAACCGACAATACCGAGCCTCCTGAAGCTTTGATGAGGAGGAACCAGGTTCTTTTCCTTAACCCAGGCTGTATTTTCCGCTACTTTAAATTCTTCAACCGGCAGCGTTATATCAAATGACATTTGCGGCTTACTTGATTCATCACCGATAAATATTGCCAGAAACACATGGTTGATCACCGTATAAATCTGTTTAATTTCGCTGGATATGCCATTTTTTACAGGGATTGATTGCCGCAACTGATAAATCGAGGCACAAAAACCGGGATACATTTTACGAAAATCAACTTGAGCGTCTGCATTAATCGCCCCGGCGCAAAGTCTGGGATACCCCATTTTGTCGTCCGGCCAGATAAAGCAGTGGCTTTTCCAACCTAAATAACGCAGCCCTGACGGGTTATAAAATTTTTGCGGTTCCGTCAGACCGAAAAGATTGAGAGCCGTTTTCGGGTTTACGCGTCTGTTATCTCCAAAAATAGCGGTCATCCCGCTTTGTCCGATCAGATAAGCTTTTTCCATACCGCCGTTTTTTCCATTATATTCATCAACCGGCATTATGAGTCTGGCCAAACTGCCCCATGCGTAATCGCCTGGAAGCTTGGATATTTCTTTGATTCGCTTATTGTTTGTCGCGGCATTAATCATAAGTGATACTGCGGATGAATCCGTCAGCCACCATTTTGTCGGAAAGCCTCTATTAACGACCATCCGGCAATGGAATTCCACATCTTTCGCAATAAAAGGATTGGAGACACGATTTAAATATGCCATGGCCCCTGATTGTAATTGCGGCGACAACGAAGATGGCGAACGACAATTTTCAAGCGCAAACCCCCCGGAAACTCTTGGCCGCATCATCAAGTCGGCCACTCTAATTTTTTCTTCACGCGTCAAGTCGTCCCAAAGTATATCAGCGGCAGCGGCAAAAGCCGGCTCACCAATCCCCTGATAACCAATATCAATTCCCCCTTCTGTCCAGAATGACTGTTCGGAACAGTTCAAAATACGACGAAAAACCATCAACGCGTTTTTACGGATTTTGGGGTCTTTTAAAACCTTGGCGATGATACTTAAAGCATAGGCTTGAAAGGCATCCTGATTAGATGCCCGAAGCGCCCCGGGATCATGCCTGAGGCCATTTGATGCCGTGGATAAAGGCGGCAGATAGTCTGCGATGCCCTGCAGCTTGCTTAAAATATCTTTTTTTTCTTTTTCAGACATGAAGTCATTTCCATGCTCATAACTCAATGCCAGAGATATACCGATCACTGCGTTGCTTAAAAAATCATATCCCGTCATATAGTGGTTTAATTTGTCGCTCCAAAACTGCTTCCCGATGGAATTGAAATGCTTGAATACCCGATCAAACTTATCCTTTTTCCCGTTCAGCCTGGCATCAACCACAGTCCAGGCCATAAGCGCAAACATATGAGGCTCCAGATACTTGCGGTCCCGGATTGATATTTCTTTTGTACCCCAATGGTCTCCGCGCCAGTATTTATCTGCCGCCTTTGCCGCCTTTGCGGCGATTATATTTCCGTCACCGCAAATCCCTGCGCATGAAAAGACAAAAGTAAACAGTAGAATTAGTATTTTTTTCATGTGTATTTCCTGTTGCATATCGATTTTATTGATATATGATACGTAATATACATAAGAATTATTCACTTATGTATTATTGATCAAATACCCCAGTAACTAGTAAGAACCGTCAGTTGTATACGCCGTACATTCAATCCCGCAAATAATGTGTTGACCGCGCCGTCATGCCAGGATTCTTTAGGAAATAACGAACCGAGGCGAAGTTCCAGTCCCCTTGTCGTGTTGTCTGACATTAATATTGAATTCCCCGCAATCCGACTAAGTTTGCAATACCCCTGCAAGCCTCCCGGATGCCTGGCTCCCCAACCACCGTTGTAGGGAAAATTATTAATTTCAGTTCCATAGCTGCCCTGAGAGGTGTAACCGAATAAACCACTGCTGTTGGGAACGGTTGCATACGTGCCGTCACTTTTCAAATATCTTGGAGCGGGATCACGGGGGCATAAGAACAACTCCGATATTTGTTTATTGAAATATTTTTTCTTGCCAAGATACGGGGAAAGGTATACCTGAGCGCTTGCCACACCTATTTCCGGATAATTCCCCGCATATGGAGGAAGCCAACCGTCGTAATCATTAACATAAGACCCTACCCCTAGCCCTATCTGCTTTAGATTGTTTACACATTTAATGTCTTTGGCTTTACTTCTGGCTTTATTTAATGCCGGCAGTAACATTGAAGCAAGAATTGCAATAATAGCAATAACGACAAGCAACTCTATCAGTGTAAAAACCATGATTTGCCGGTGACTCCTGTTATATTTATCACGTATAAACATTTTCAATTCTCCTTTTCTTCATGTTGTTAACTCAAAATCCTAAACTATTCTAATATTTTCCATTAATTATTCGTCTCGACTCTCCTTTTTTATTTCTGTTATTGTTCAAGTATTAATATTTAAAAATTCTCATGAGTATGCAAATTAAATACTGACAACGGAGTCCCTGATCTTTACCCTTCCGGCCAGACATTGTATTGATGCGGTATTTAATATAAAGCTCTTCTGAGACTCGACAAGATCAATCAAAAGCGATGTCGCAACTTTTCCACAATCCGTGAAAGGCATTGCAATTGAAGATAAAGCAGGAGTCAGAACATGACAAAGATCTCCAATATCGTCAAATCCAAGCACACTGATATCACTGGGAATATCCATTCCTTTTTTATTACACGCCTGATAAAATCCTGCCGCAGCCCAGTCATTGGCACAAATCACCGCAGTAGGACGCTCCTGCATTGACAGCAGTAAATCAAGAGAAGCTTCACAGTTTGGAGGTACTTTATCCGGCTCCGTATACGCCGGCTGCTCAGGAAATTCAATCAAATAATCAGGCTTGTATATCCCTAATTGCTTGCACGCCTGCATATAACCAAGACTTCTGGAAATGAACATCTTATGCCACGGGTGAATATTGATAAAGGCAATTTTTCTATGTCCTTTTTTATACAGTTCCTCAACCGCAATAATTCCTGATCCGATGTCGTCAAATACTACTTGCGGAATCGGACACGATGGGATATTCATTCCCAATCCAACCACAGGAAAATATTTCCTTAGCTCGCTTATCCATTCAATATCAGCGTTAAGCCCCTTGACCAATAAGCCCGAAAAGCGTTCTTTCATGTCTTCAACAGCAGCTCCGCTTGGAACCTTTTCCCCCATATACAAGACTAAATGAAAATTGCGTTCACGGCAAACGCTTTCAATCCCGGACATATAACCTAAAAATATATCATTGTTGCGCCATCTCTCACTGATTTCAGGAAAACACACTGCCAGTGTATTACTTCTGCCATTGCCTCCTGAAGCATTATCGGTATTTGATATTATTTTTCTTTTTCTTCCCCGGCCGGACGGCTTGTAATTCAAATCATGAACTACCCGCAAAGTTCTTTCACATATTTCTTCATCAACATTCGAAGCCTTATTCAGTACCCGGCTTACTGTTCCTACTGATACCCCAACTCTTTCCGCGACATCTTTTATAGTATATTTTTTCATTGTATCCCTTTGCTTTCAACTGATGAATATATTATACATTACAATAAATAAAAAATCAACTATTATTTTCATTTTCCTTGTGATAAAAAACTAATACCCCATAATATAAAAGTCATAAATAACTGCAAATAATAATATTAAAATTATATCAATTTTCATGAAAATTAATATTTTTAAATTATTGTTCATAAAAATTAATATTGAATGACGGAAAATGGGAGGTCCGGCGATGGTAGCGAGGTGCAATATGTTACAATATTATCCTGGTGCAAGGAAGATTATCTTGTTGGGCAGCGTTCAAAATACCGTATTTAATGCGGATTGCAAGAGGCTTTTTTGCGAAATTCACGCGGAGAGATGCCAACTCTTTTTTTGAATTCGGCAGAAAAATACAATGGGTTGGAATACCCGGTATTCTGCGCAATCTCCTGAATCTGCATATTGGTATTGAGCAATAAAGACTTGGCTGTTTTCATTTTCAAGTCAATAAAATAATTGATGGTTGAGATATTGAAATGTTGCCGAAAAACTCTATTCAGCGTAGCGGGAGTAGTTTTCAGCGCTTCGGTGAAGTCATTAACATTCAACTGCTGTGATACATGAAGCTCCATTAGTTCCACGGCGCGGAACAACAGGCTCGAAGCAGTATTTATATAATCCAGATTTTCTTCCAACTCCAACAAAAGCCTGTATCCCAAAACCGATGCGCGCCGTCGAAAACCGGTTTTTTTCTGCTTTAATTCATTAAAACACTCGCGCATGGTATTTTCTATTGTTTCCAGATTATTAAGCTTAATGACATCATATTCGATCAATCTTGTTGTATGCAGCAGGCCATTCAACTCAGGACCACCGAAAGAACACGCCAGGCGATGGCAATGACCTTCCGGTCCAGTCGTAAACTCATTATTCTGGCCGGAGTGGATAAGAACAACACTTCCCGGCATGGCCCTATACTTTTTTTCATTTTGGACAAAATTCATTGATCCTTCTAAAATTAACTCGATGGAGAATGTTTCCGATGCCTCCCGGTGACGATAATATTTTTTAAAACAATGTTCATCATTGACAAATTTAAGGCGCAACGGAAAGGTTTTTGACAATTCAGGCTGCAAATCGTCATACAAGGTGCGTACATAATATTGATTGACCGGCGTGCGCCAGGTTTTGGAAATTCCATCCGCAGAATAGGAATTAATTTTTTTAAGCATTTTCCGGCTCCCTTGCATATATGTTTTTAATCCGTACGACGGATGGCGATATACCGCTTCATGCTCCGCACTTTGTGCTACGGAAGCGGAAATGATACAAAAAAATAAAGGGTTTAATTCCCCGCCCCTTGGGGCGTATCCGTTCGTTAATTTTGCGGCCTCCCGCAAAGCGGGAGTGAAAGGTCGGGCGTAAATACCCTGATGCTTGCATCGGGGATAGCCCTGACCGAAAGCAAAATTTTTATTTCCAATCTTTTTGATTGCATATCATATGTATATATCGATTTTACCATTGTTTCAAATCAAAAATGGAATTATAATCATAATAAACAATTAATAAACCGTGAAAAATATTGGAAATAGTAAAAACACCATTAAATTAAAAGAAGGAGATAAGGTAAATGAAAGCAAGAAATACAAAACCATCCGGCAAGCGGTTCACCCTCATTGAACTTCTGGTTGTGATCGCCATCATAGCGATCCTCGCATCGATGCTGCTCCCCGCACTGGGGAAAGCAAGAGAAAGCGCGAAAAGCATCAATTGCACCAGCAATTTAAAGCAAATTGCCCAGGGAGTTTTAATGTATACCGGCGATTTTGAAGCCGTGTTCCCTCAATGGTGGAATAATCTGGGTACGGGTAATTATTGGAACAAGGATCTGTCCGATTTGCATTATCTGCCGGAACCTGGCCCCAAACAAAAACTATTCAGATGCATGTCAAATAAGGTAGTCATCAATTACACCGGCTATTCTTCGTCACGGCTGGATTGTTATAATAATAATTACGTATATAATAAAGAACTCGACCTTAAGAATCATAACTGGAGAATAAAATCCGCCAAACTTACCCAAATTAAAAAAGCTTCCGACGTGGTTATGGTTTCAGACGCCGGGGACAGAAGCTCAACGACCGACGCCAGCGACTGCTGTCCGACAATCAGTTATCGTTCCATTCCTCCAACTTATGCAGTAAATGCAAATGAATCAATTGGATTTATTCATGGAAACGATAATATCTGCAATACGGCCTGGGTTGACGGACATGTATCAGGAGTTAAGTATATCGAATCTTCAGCTTTTAAATGGGTTCCGTTACATTAAGAAATCAGGAACAAAAAGAAACTATTGAACATGGAAGATAAATTTGCTTGTTTATTTTGGCGGCCCCATCTATTTAAAAATTCAACTTTGACAAATAAAATATCAATAATTTTTTGCCTGTTCTTTTTGATTGAAGCTGTTATATGCGCCCCATTACATCAGATTAGCGGAGCTTCGACAATAAAAAGTCTGGATCGAATGAATTCAAATAAGCTTGTCAGCTTCAATTTCGTTTATCCGAAAGCAAAAATAATATGGCAGACCGGCAGTCTGAACCGTTCCAGCGAAGAATTTGCCGACTCAATCAAGGCACATGGCAAAAAGAAAACCTGGGATTTTAATGTTGGTAAAGATAACTGGTCTCTGCTGTTCCCTTCTTCCATTGGCGGAGAAAAACCTTACAAACGCCCGGAAGCAGTCAACATAAAGTTCAAAATAACTCATGCCGGAACCTACACCCTGGTATTGGCTCTGACTGACGCCAAAAATCTGTTAAATACCTTTGAGGTTTATCTTGATGGGAAAAAGACCGGAGAATATACAGTAGCAGGCAACAACCCTCGCGGCGATAATGATACTCAGGCCCGTTTTGCCCAAATAATGAAGCTGAATCAAGGAAACCACAGTATTACGCTTCGCTACAAAAATCCGAAATCAAAATATTACTGGATTGCCTTTGACGCCATTGCCTTGCTGCAGGGAGCTTGCCGTCCGGTCTATCAGGCGCATGAATTTGACCGGAGCTCCGGAGAAGTGAAACATAGAATCTGGTGTGAACCAATGGTCAAGCGGCCTGACGTCAAAAAAGCGATGGGGTTCGGCAGTCTGGAGGGAACGGATTTTGATATAATTTTCAATTTGCCGAACGGAAAATACGAGTTTGAACTTGGCTTTTCCGAAAGCGTGGACCTGAATGGAGAAAGTTTATTCTCCAAAGCTGGCATGCGTTCTTTTGATACATATATCAATGGGCAAAAGGTTTTGGAAAATTATGATATTTTACAAAAATTCCCGGAGCGAAGAATGGGAGTGGAACGTTTCCCCGTGAATGTTTACAATAAGCAGGTAGTTCTGCGTCTGGCAGGCAAAAAAGGCCTTGCCAGAATCAGCCGGGTCAGAATTTTGCAGAATAACAAATGCATAAAGACTTATGAGTTTATCAGGGGTCAGGACACCAAAACAATAAAATGGAATCCGGCGGAACATTGCTTTGAATCCCCGGTTAATCTGGTTCCAAACCCTGGATTTGAGTTGGTTGACCGAAACGGTAAATTGCATTCATGGGTATCCACGGCTGCGCCTTCGGCCGCAAAACAAGTAACCGGTAACGCTTATACAGGAAAAGCCTCGCTGTGTTTGAACGGCAATTCTCCCGGGTCCGTCCGGGCCGATACCATGAGCGTTGTCTGTCACGATAAACCGTATACCTTCACATGCTGGATAAGGACAACCGGAAAATGCAGAGTAAGGCCCAAGCTGCTCTGGTATCGCTGGGAAGTTCAATACAGAGCAGATCAAATCAAGCGCTACCGGGAAGCGAAAAAAAGGAAACAAATTGAAGTCGCTGGAGCAACCCATGGACAATGGAGCTCATCAAACGGTAATTGGCAAAAAGTGACCCTTCGTACAATTCCGCCACGTGGAGTCAATACGGTAAGTTTCGGTTTTGACTGGGAAGGCGGAAACGGTTATGTATATATAGATGAAATGTTTTTTGACGGACTTGGAGCGCTCCCGATCGAATTGATTCTTAGTCAAGGCGGCTATGATTCAAAAGGAATAAAACGCGCAATAGTATTCTCAAAGCGGGATAATAAATGCAAATCGGGGATATTCATTCTCCGTAAAGCGTCTAATGATATTGTTACTCGGCAAAAGCTCAAATATATCGGATCTTATCCGTGGAAGTATCATGATGAAAATTTAACTATCGCCGAAAGCCGCTGGAACCGGGATGTCTGGATTGCCGATTTCAGTAAAATCCACAAACCAGGACGCTACACGCTGGAAGTTGTGCTGAACAATGGGGAAACACAGTTAAGTCCGGTATTTGCGGTTAAAGATGGTCTGTACGGCTCCTTGAGCCGCTATGTATCCAACACCTATTTCCCGGTTATCCGCTGCGGCACCAATGTTCCCGGCTGGCATCCCCCATGCCATACTGATGACGCCGATTTCATTGACCGGAAAGGCAAAAGAATTGGTCATAAAGCGGTTTTCGGCGGCTGGCATGACGCCGGTGATATGAACATATTTGAAACCAATACCGCAAAATGCGCGATGTCTCTGGTATACTGCGGCGGCCTGTTGAAAGAAAAAAAAATACTTGACGAAGCCTGCTGGGGGCTTGACCACCTTGTCCGGTGTCAGGCTGAAAACGGCGCAATGCCCCATATAATCATGGGATATCCTGAAGCGACTCCCTTTATGCGACCGGACAAAGCGACTGACGGAAACCCCAAAACGCCTGATAACAGGATTTTCAAAGGTTCCCTGGATACAGAGTCATACATGTCGGCAATTATCGGGTTTTATAATGCAGCCGGACTGCTGGACAAAACCAACCCGGATAAGGCTGAAAAATACCGCAACTTCGCCAAAACCGGAATGAACTATCTGAAACGGCATAACTGTTTAAAAGGCTATGCCTGTCTGCCATGGAAAGTGCTGATCGCCTTGGCAAATAAAGAAAAAACAACACATACTGAAGCTTTAATCAAACCGTTGCTGGAAACGGTTCGGGACCGTTCCTGCCTTGGGCGCTGGCCCATAACCGGAAGAACTGATTTTATGTATTTATACGCTTTGCTGGAATTCGCGAAACTCAACCCGAATCATCACCTGACCGGGATAATTAACAAAGAAGTCAGAGGTTTTATTGACGAAGTAATGGTCCCGGCAACCACAGATACTCCTTTCGGACAAATTCAGGAACTTCGCCCAAACCGCCGCCGTTTTGTGGAAAATCTCAAATACGATATTTCTTATAAATACAGCGCGGCAGTCATTTTTGCCTATGCGGCGGAAGTGTTCAAGCATCAAGCTTACATCAAGCTGGCTGAAACCCAGATTCATTGGGGACTTGGCTGCAATCCAGCCAATATTTCAGCTATAGCGGGTATCGGCTGGCGGCAACAGAGTTCATTCAATATTGGGGCCACGGAGTTTGTCGGACACGAAAACGGGCAATATCCGGGAGCTACTCATCACTCTGTAGTCCCCGGTTCAGGATGCCGTAATATCGCCAAACGACGTATCAGCACTAATACTCCGCTTTATCTGGGCCATCCCTTTGATTTTCCAATTTGCGGCATACTGGTGGATTATCCATCGTTCCCATATGGAGGAGAACCGTATATCGCTCACGCGGGACCTTTCATTCTAGCCTGCGCCCATCTTGATTCCGCAATGAAGAGTTTAAAATAATAATCGGAGCGTTTTTGCTCGGGAAATGCTGATCAGAGGACTAATTTGACGTTTTGGACCGCGGCGAGGGAGCGGCTCAGGCTTTCCATCATTTCACGGTCCTGGAAAGTTACCTGGATTTTCCAGGAAACATATTTTCCGGTTTTGGAGACGTTGCCCTTGACCGGCATGGCGTCAGAACCATGTATTCGCAGGACCTGTATCAGGTCGTCCGGAATATTCGGGGCATCGGCAAAAACAGTGACATGGTATTGCCAGTCAACCGGAAATTTCAATTCTTCAGTCATAATCTAAGAGTTATTTTCCGCAACTGGTTTTACTGCCGTTCGCGGCATGGTAGGCCTGACATTTTTCGCAATCGCCGTTACGCGGACAACTGGTATAGGGGCACGGACATTTTTCGTTTTTGCTCATCTTTACTAACCTTTTCTGTTTACCAGGTAAATCCCATATTGAAGTGGAACCGCAGTCTGTTTCTAACACCCTTCTGATTGTTCAAAACCGGATAAGCCAGGTCTAGTTTAACCGGCGCGTTCAAATACGGCAGCTTGATGCGCAAACCGTAACCGGCGCCAATATTCAATCGGCTCAAGCCGTAGCTGAACGACTGCATTTGCACCAGACCGGCATCACAGAAGACGGCGCCGCGGATAAATTTGTAAATCGGATGAGTGATCTCCGCGGTAGCCAAAGCCATCGACTGGCCGCCTATCGCCTTTTTCTGATTGTCCACCGGAGATATCGTGCGGTATTCAAAACCGCGAACAGAGTCGCCGCCGCCAAGGAAATAGCGTTCATAGACCGGTACGGCTTTCGAACGGTCAAAGTCGGCAACAGTTCCCATTTTACCGCCGACATGACAGATCAGGAACTTATCAAAGAATGAGAAAAAGTAAATACCTTTACCTTCCAGACGATAGAAATTATTGCTTGAACCAATGGGTTTGAACGCACCCGCGGTGGAAAAATTGACCAAATAGCCGCTGGTCGGCGACAGCAGATTGTCACGAGTGTCACGGGTGATTGACGCGGAAATCTGGCTGACGTTGCTCCATCCCTGCAAATCACGCATTTCCCGGGAACGTTTACTTTCCACATCGTAGACGTGAACATTTTCAAACTTATACCCAGCAGAAACAGAAGTAAAATCGTCAAATATTTTGCGGGTCAGTGAGGTTCTTACTCCAAGTCTGCTTTCGTCCCAGTACTCATATGCTACATTATTAAAATAGCCGGAAACATCAAGCTGCAACGGCATATCCAACAACCACGGCTCAGTGAAATCAACGCTGACGTCATTACGGTCCAGACCGCCCATACCACGGATTCTCAGGCGCTGTCCACCGCCGGAAAAGAGGTTCTTAGGGTCGGTAAGATCAAAGTTGTTATTGCTCAATTCAAGCATCCCGACCAAACTGTCGGTATCGGAAAATCCGGCCCCGATCTTAAAGCTGTAGGGATTTTTCTCTTCAACTGTGAAATTCACATCTTTCTGATTTATATTATCGGTACTGACTGTAACAGTGTCAACTTTCTTGAAATAGCCCATCCCCATCAACCGCTGCTTGCTGGCGTCGATACGGTTTTTGTCTACCGGGTCACCGGGCTGGATAGCCAGTTCACGACGAATCACTTTATCCTTGGTTATCCGGTTACCGGAAATATTGACATCCTGAACAAAATATTTACGGCCTTCATAAACCTTGAACTCAAGGTCGACGATATGGGTTTTAAAGTTCGGCAGACGCTCGACCCGGCAGTTGTAATCAACGTAACCCATCGAGGCGTATTCCTCTTCAAAATTTTTCAAAGAACTTTTAACTTTATCGGTATCAAAAGTCTCGTCGGAACGAATTCTCAGTTCTTTGCGCAGCAGCTTGGGGCTCACGGCCTTTTCACCGGTAATGGTAATTTTCCCCACTTTATATGGTTTGCCTTCATGCAGAATAAAAGTAAGATTGACCTTTTCCGGGTCTTTCTTGTCGTAAGAAACCTTGATGTCTTTGACTTTAAAATCCAGATAACCTTTTTTCCAGTACATTTCACGCAGCCGCAATTTATCGTTATTCAGCTCTTTTGGCGTGAACAGCCCCATATCGAGCAGCCAGCTCAGGAAAGAATAACGATTAGCGATGCTTGATTTAAGATTCCACTGGGAATAGACCGTAGCGCCTTTGAAAACCACATCATTGACCTTGTAACGCAGTTTTTCAACGATTTTGAAAATCACGATAACACCATCTTTGCCCTGCTGCTTTAAATCAGCGGTCACGGTTGCTTCGCGGTAACCCTTATCATCGTAAAACTTGCGCAGCGCGTTGGCGCTTTCACGGAATTTGCGGTCATTCAGAGGCTCTCCGGCGGAAATGGAAACTTTGTCCATAATATCTTTGGTGGAGAATTTTTTGTTACCCTCGAACCGGACGGAAACGATGCGCGGGCGGATTTTGAGAATGAATGAAACGTCGATACTGCCGTCAGCATTGATTTTGGTGGGAGCTTTGACGTCCTCAAAGTAACCCATTTCATAAAGACGTTTAATGTCGTTATTCAGCGTCAGCCGGTTAAACAAATCACCTTTTTTCGACATAATGTTCGCATCAAGCTGTTTAATCGGGAAGCGATAGGAACCGGACTGAATGAAAGTAATTTTGCTGATCCGTCCTTTAATGTCCTGGTCAGACGCCTTTGAAACTTTAACCGGAACAGTCTTTTTCACTTTACGAGTTGCAGTTGGCTGTTCTTTGACGTTATCCGGTTTTAAGACTATTTTAGTCGCGGAAGTTGCTTCAAATGCTATTCCCAGGAGGCTTAAAGTAAGAATTGACGAACATATCAGACGTTTTCGTCGACCGATGCAGGATTTATATTCAGTCACAACAGTTCCCTTCATTCATATTTAATAAAAAAAATTTTTTGTAATATATATTGATAATTTAAATCTTCAAGAGTCCAATTTAGGCGGTACGTCATCTTCGTCATAACGGCTCTTGCTTTCAAACAACATGATACTGGGACGGAACCGGAGATCAATAATCCCGGTCTGTCCGTTACGGTTCTTCTCGATAATCAGCTTGGTTTCAACCCCGTGTTTTTTAATTTCTTCGGAATTGCCCTCTTTGGATTCATCACGGTCACGGTGCAGAAACGCCACAATATCGGCGTCCTGTTCAATCGACCCGGATTCACGAAGGTGACTGAGGCGCGGCTGCGTTGCAGCTCCGGAGCCTTTTTCAACTTCACGGTTAAGCTGGGCCAGAATCAAAACCGGAACATTCAGTTCTTTGGCCAGGGCCTTGATACCGCCGGAAATCTCCGCTACTTCCTGCTGACGGTTGTCCTGTCTTGAAGTCTGGCTGCCGCGCATAATCTGCAAGTAGTCAATGGCAACCAGTTGAATGTCATGCTGCTGTTTGAGACGACGGGCCTTGGAACGCAGCTCAGAGATCGTTATACTGGGAGTGGGGTCGATATAAAATTTCATTTCACTCAGAGCTTTGACCGCCTGGGTGATCTTCTGCATATCGGTAGGTCGGAAAGAATTATCGTAAAATGATGATTCACTTACTTTGGCTTCGGTACACAACATACGCCTGATCAACTGTTCGCCGGTCATTTCCAGACTGAAGAACGCAACCGGGACTTTCTGAGTAAGCGCGACTTTGTGAAGCAGATTCAGCGCGAATGAAGTTTTACCGATAGAGGGCCGGGCGGCCAGAACAAACATTTCACCGGCTCTGAAACCAGTAACCAGACGGTCAAGGTCGGGATAACCGGTCGGAATCGCCGGGTCGATCTCTTTACGCAGGACCTTCTGAATATATTCGAAGGATTCAATAATCCCATCTTTAATGTCGATAATCTCAGATTTGGAGGTACTGTGGCGGATATTGAAAATATCCTGTTCAATCTGGTCGACCAGATCGGCGACATTCATTTCCGGATCATAGCACTGGGTAATCGAATTAGCACAGGCATTGATCATTTTACGCAGGGTGGACAGATCTTTAATAATCCGGCACCAGTTTTCAAGATTCGCGGTAGTTGGAAGCGTCTCGGTGAGCTCATATAAAAAGATCTCACCGCCGACTTCTTCCAGCTTATCGCGTTTTTTCAGTTCGTGCGCTACGGAAATAGCATCACAACTATTTGGAGCGGCGTCGTGCAGGGAACGAATCGTGTTGAATATCTCACGATGAATTTGCGAATAGAAAACCTCGTCCGATTCAAACTCTTCAATTACCAGCCCGATACAGGTTTCCGGTTCTTTGAGCATTGCTCCAAGAACCGCCTGTTCAGCCTGGAGATTATGGGGCTGCGGCCGTTCTTCACCGAACAGCCCCGGAATAATTTTACGCTCTTTCGAGGCGCTTCTTTTATCCTGCTTCTCCGCCATAAGACCGCTTAAGCGCGAACAACCCAGACTTTTGCGGTAGTGGCAACGTCCTGGTGCAGTTTGATTTCCACGGTGTATTCACCGAGGGTCTTGATCGGCTCGGCAATCTTGATACGGTTATGGTCGATTTCAACGCCCAGTTCCGCCATTTTTTCAGCGATAACGCGATCAGTAACAGAACCGAAGAGCTGATCGTCATTGGATGCCTGCATCTGGATAGAAATTTCCAACGCGGCAATCTTGTCAATCAATTCTTTGGCTTTTGCCAGTTCAGCGGCACGCTGTTCTTCAATTTTTTCACGACGTGATTCGAGAACTCTGAGTGCGCCCGGAGTGGCTTTCGCGGCCAGGCTGCGGGGCAACAGGTAGTTTCTGGCATAACCGGCAGCCACATTGACTTCCTCGCCGGCCAGACCCAGATCTTCAACGTCTTCAAGTAAAATCAGTTTAACCTGAGGCATAATATATTCTCCTTGGATTGTTTTGCTTTGTCAGCTGTTAGTCGCAAACAGGATTAACATCACCTTCGACTTCCAACTGTCAATTTCAACGTTCTTACAGGGTGATACTCAAAATCCGGGCGCGTTTGATCGCCACGCTGAGCATCTTCTGATGTTTCAGACAAGTACCGGTGGTACGCCGCGGCAGGATTTTGCCCTTTTCAGTCTGGAACTTGCGGAGAATGTCACCATTCAAATAATCGATGTATGTGACGCTTTCTTCACAAAAACGACAGATTTTCGGTTTCATTGTCCGTTTTTTACGTCTTCTTTTCTGTTGCATGATTTTCCTCTTGGTTGTTATTATTTACATGCTGTAATTATTGATAATCTTATAGACTGTACACAACTGGCTTAGAACGGGATATCGTCCTCGGCTCCATCCACGTCAAAAGCTCCTCCGGGCATTTGCGGCGGCGCTCCGCCGCCATGTCCCTGCTGTGACTTGGAATTATTCTGCCAGGAACTGTTATTCTGAGGCTGCTGCCAGGAACTGTTATTCTGAGGCTGCTGCCAGGAACCGTTGTTCTGCTGTTGTTGCCAGGAACCGCTGTTCTGCCGCGGCTGAGACTGCTGAGGCTGCTGTTGATAGCCGCCATACTGATCTCCATCGGACATTTCCTCTTCCGACCGTCCGGGCCGGGACAGAAACTGAACGCGATCAGCGACAACCCGCAATTTGGAGCGGCTGGCCCCAGTCTGCTTATCCTGCCACTGGTCAAGCTGCAGTCGACCTTCGATCAGGATCGGGTCCCCCTTGTGGATGTATCGCTGGCAGGTTTCGCCCTGACGACCCCAGGCCACGATATCAACAAAACAGACTTCATCTTTTTCCTGACCGTTCGAAACGAAACGGCGACTTACCGCCAGGCCCATTTCACAAACCGCCATGCCGCTGTTGGTATGGCGCAATTCGGGATCTCGGGTAAGATTACCCATCAAAAATACTTTGTTGAGAGAAGCCATGTTTCTATCCTCCGGTGTTATCTCAGTCTTATGTGTCTATTGCTTATGCTTCTTCAGTCTCTGGGCTCTCTGGCCGGGGCGGCCAACTTGGGCTCAATCGCGCCTTCCGGGCGATCATAGGCGATTACCATTTCACGCAAAACGCGATCATCCAGACGGAACTTATCACGAATCTGTTCAATGACTTCCGGATTGCTTTCAAAGATATATTTCCAATAGATACCGGCTTTGCGTTTTTTGATCTCGCGGGCGAACTGGCGACGGCCCAGAGAAATGCTTTCGCTGATGGAGCCTTTCCAGCCTTTCATCAATTCGGTCAATTCCTGAGTGAAGGCATTACCTTCGTCATCAACTCTGCGAATGTCCAGAATGAATACTGCTTCGTATTTTTTCAAAACTTAATCCTCCTTGTTGGATTGTTTCAATTCTTCTTTGCTTTCTTCCTCAACCGTCAGGTCAAGAGCGTTAAAACGATTCATGGCAAAAGTAACGCCGCGGGCCAGACATGCAATCGATGCTTCAGCCGCACTGGCGACAACCTTATCGAAGATCACTTCTTCGTCCGGATTAAAACGACCTAAGACATGATCAATCTGCCGTGACTTGTCACCACTGATCCCGACTCTCAGCCGGGCAAACTGGTTCGAACCCAGTTCGTTGATGACCGATTCGACTCCGCGGTGACCGGCACTGCCGCCGCCGCTGCGAACCCTGATCCGGCCTAAAGGCAAATCAACCTCATCATAAATCAGTAAGAGTTCGTCGGCCTGGATTTCCAGCTTCCGCATCAAACTACCGACGGATTTGCCGCTCAGGTTCATGAATGTCATGGGTTTGAGCAACCGGATTGTCCGGCCCCGAAAACGGCCTTCGAATACCTCACCGCTGAATTTGTCGTAGCGGATATATTCGCCCGGCAGTTCCCTGACCAGTCGATCAATAATCGTAAATCCTGCGTTATGGCGGGTTCCGGCATATTCTCTTCCCGGATTTCCCAGTCCTGCTATCAACTTGATAACACTGTTATTTGCCATAATGCATTTTCCTGAATCGCTTTCAAACAACTCGCGGCTTCAGCCGCGTAAAAAAGCAGTTTACCTGTTATTTAACTTATTCTTCCTCAGCTTCAGCCGGAGCAGCGCTTTCGACTTCTTCAGCTTCTTCATCACTGACGGCCGCAGCCTGCTGTGCAACCATGAATACAACACCGATCTCATCGTGATTATAGGTCACACCTTTAATAACCGGCAGATCTTTGACCAGCAAGCTGTCATCAACATCCAGACTGCTGATATCGACCATAATCGATTCCGGCAGGTCGGTCGGCAGACAGGAGATTTCAACCTCGTGCATGATCTGTTCAAGCAGACCGCCGTGAGACAGTCCAACCGGATCTCCGGGCAATGCGTGGATCGCAACTGCGGTAGAGATCTCTTCGTCCATTTTTACCGCCTGGAAATCAATGTGGATCGGGTCGCGATTTATGACGCTGTACTGAATTTCCTTGACCAGAACGGTGACTTTTCCATTGTCGGTAACGAGGTCCATCAGGTTGATGTCATGATCGGCACGGGTCAATCCGTCCCATTCAACCGCATCCACCAGCAACGACTGGTTGTCTGAGTGACTGCCATAAACCTCGACCGGAATCAGGCCTTCTTTGCGGGCACGTGCTGCTGCTCGTTTACCTTTTGCGGTCCGAAGCTGCGCACGCAACTCTTTGTTGTTTTTGCTCATGCTTTTCCTTTCGATTTTTTTTCGAATTTGTGAGTCTTGTTTATGTTTTTATGCGTCTTGTGATTTATTTATTAATGTACTTTAAACAGCGACGAAACCGATTCGCCCTCATGGATGCGCTTGATCGCTTCACCCAGAATCGGCGCGGTCGACAACACTTTAATTTTTCCATCCAGAGTATCCGGAACCGTAACACAGTCGGTGGTAACCATTTCAACAATCGATTCACAGTGCCGGAGGCGCTCACGACCTACTTCATTGAGCAGACAGTGCGAAACCGCGACAAATACTTTCGCCGCGCCTTTCATCGTCAAAAGTTCCGCCGCGGCACAAAGAGTTCCGGCCGTTGAAGTCAAGTCGTCAGTAATAACACAGGTTTTGCCCTCAACATCACCGACCAGGTGAGAAAGCGCGACTGAAGTGGCGTCAATCCGGCGTTTGGCGACAACCGCCAAACCCGCTTCCATCATATCCGCGTAGGAATGGGCCATTTTCACACTGCCGGAGTCAGGCGCGACAACCAGACCGTTTTCCCCCAGTTTTTCCCGCAGATAAGGCACCAGTACCGGAGCCGCGTAAAGGTGGTCCACCGGAATATCAAAAAAGCCCTGAATCTGTTGCGAATGGAGGTCCATGGTCAAAATACGATGAGCACCGGCGGTCGTTAACAGATCGGCTACCAGTTTCGCTGAAATCGGAACTCGCGGCCGGTCCTTACGGTCCTGCCTGGCATACCCGTAATAAGGCAAAACCGCGGTAATACGCCCGGCGGAAGCGCGTTTGGCCGCGTCCAGCATAATCAGCAGTTCCATCAGGTTTTCATTGGTCGGGGCACAAGTCGGCTGAATGATGAACAGATCCGCCCGACGGATATTTTCTTCATATTGAGCAAAAGTCTCGCCATCGGGAAAACGCTGTAAATTCACTTTCCCGAGCGGGCGTCCGAGATAATCGGCAATTTTCTTTGCCAGGGCCGGGTGGGCGCTGCCTGCCACCACACAAATGTCTGTAAACATTTTTGCCTACTCCTTTTAATATATTATCAATCCATCGTTTCATATTTCCGGGGAAAAACAAAAAGCCTCCGCCGGTATCCACGACAGAGGCCCATCCGGAGCAAAATACTCCAGTCAAAAATCTTTCGATTTTATTTAAGTCTTTTGGGTGCGCCCGGCTCAACCGGGTCAAATCCTGTCATGGATTAAGACATGTTTATCAATTGTAAAATCGCTCCAAATCTATGAAACGCAAAATTTAATATACCACACTAATGCAAAAAAGCAAATCAAACAAAAATTTTTATTTCTTTGTCAAGTAAGCACGAAAATTAACCTGAACTATTCATAAAAAATGGATGAGATGTGAAAATATGTTCAAAAAGAAAGTTTTTGATTATCCCACAGGCGTAGCAGCGCTACGTCGAGGACATAAGCAAATACTTTACTTTGAGCAGATTGTAACAGGTCGCCATAAATTTGTGAATAATTCAGGTTAAGGCTTGATCCTCAGAATTTAGATTATAATTCATTTCTTAACCACTGAATAACACTGAAAATGCATTTAACCACGAAATACACGAAAAAACACGAAATAGATTTATTTTGCCGCTTCGCGGAAATACATTTTTTAGCCACGAATTTTACTAATCTCACTAATTTTTGAATTCCGCTTTGCGAAAAAAAGAAAACTAAGAATTTGAATTATTCGTGTAATTTGTGCGATTCGTGGCTCATCAATGTTATCTATTTAATTCGAGGATGATGTTGTCGATGGCGTCGGTTACTTCCTGGAGGCATCGTTCCAGGGTGTTGCGGAAATAATTGACGAAGGCCAGGCAGGGGACGGCGATCAGGAGTCCGGCGGCGGTGGTGTACAATGCCTGGGAGATCGAGACGGCTAATACAGAGGCCTTTTCCGGGCCCATGGCGGTGCCGAGGCCCATGAAGGCGGAAACCATGCCGGTGACGGTGCCGAGGAGTCCGAGCATCGGGGCGATGTTGCCGCACATTTGGAGAGTATTGATGCGGCGCAACAGATCACGGGCGGATTTGTCGATAATGGTCATGGCGGATTCTTCGTGGGTTTTATTGGCATTGTTGTAATGTTTGAATATCTCGGTCATTACCAGAGAGAAAGTGTCAGAACGTTCCCGGCAGCCATTATACGCCTCGTTCAGGTCTTTTTGCCGACAAAGAATATTTATGTCGTTAGACAATTCGTCTGAGATAAACCGTCCTTTGCGGATAGACATATAAATCTTAATACTGATAGCTACTGCCGCCGTGCTGGTAGCAAACAGCAACAGCCAGATTAGCACACTCAAAAAGCCGCCGTTGAAGATTACTTCGAGAAATAAGTTGTTGGATTCTTGCATATATTCTACTTATTATTCTTAGTTTTTCTTGAATTAATTATTCTAAGTTTACCCACTGCATCCTCAAGTCCCTGATCTGCTGCTTTCTGTAAAAAATCCATTGCTTTGATGCGGTCCTTTGTTGCTCCTTTGCCTAATCTCAGGCAGTAATACATCATGTACTGTCCTCCTCTATTGCCTGCATCAGCAGATTCCTTGATTAACTTGAATCCTTTTTGGTAGTCTTTTTTTACATTTAGGTAATATGCTCCTAATAGAGCTCGTCCCAGCATGTTTCCCTGTCTTGATGACTTTCGAGCCCATTCTCCTACTTTTTCTTTATCAATCTTGTCAATCCCAATTCCTTTCATACTCCAGAAAGCTAGTTGGGCTTGTGCAGGGGCATAGCCTTGTGTTGCAGATTTAACCAACAATTCATATGCCTGTTTTGAATCATATTTAGAACGCCGGGTGCATATGGCAGTGATATATTGATACTTACATTCTCCTGCATTCGCTCTAGGCAAAGCTGCTTTTAAGGCTTTGTCATAATAGTTTCTAGCCTTTATTTTATTCCTTTCTATTCCTCTTCTGCTTTCAAAATAATAATTTGCTAACATAAAACAGGCTTGCACATAATTCTTATTTTTTTTATCACGAACTAACTTTTCAAGCTTCTTTTGCGCCGATCCATATTCTTTTCTTGCTTCTAAATTTACTATCATAGCAAATTTATCTATTGGAGTAAGTTGATTTGCTTGAATATTAATTTGCAAACAAAAAACACCAATGTATGTCAATGATAAAACTTTTCTCATAATGTATTCAGTATTTTTATGGATAAATATTTGCTTATTTACTTATTATTGGCTATAGATTTTTTTGCAAACCATTCTTTTGTTATTGATGGAACCCAAGCACCTCCATCTTGCTTTCCAGTCCCAAACAAAACTGTTTGACCATCTGTCCACCAGCTCATAAGCCCCCACCAATAACTAGAAGAAGCTGATTTTATAGCAGGTTTCCCACAAAAACCTGCTCCGAGCTTATTGACCTTAGTCATTGAAATGTCCTTTATTTTATCTGATTTTTGAAAAAACAAGTCGAGTATTTCAGAAACATATTTTGAGGCTTCAGTAATATTTGTATTGCCCAAAGAAGCTTTTTTGTTTCGATCTTTAACTATAATAAAAATGCACCAACTTGTTTGCACTATTTGGATCGCATAGTTATTGATTTGATATCTAAAATAAATTGCATCAGCTCCGTTAGCATATGCCTTTAAAGGATAGATATTAATATTGGAATACTCTGGAACCCACTCCTGACGCAAAATATTTTTAACCCATCGTATTGAGGATTTTATTGGTTGTTTAACAGATTTTTCGTCAATCATATCTTTATTTTCAGATATTTGTTTATCGGTAGGCCAGAGAACTATATCTTGCCAAAAAACAGGAAATCGTTTTAACTTTTTATTGCTAATAAAAATATAATCCTTGGTCAATCGCTTTGTTACAATTTTTTTTTCTACAGCATGAACATTATATCCTGTAATAACTAGAAAAATTGTAAATAAAATGAACTGTTGTGCAAAATTGATCACGACAAAATCTCCTTTATAAGTTCATGGTTTTGGAACAGGACATGGTCCGGGATTTGTGCATACAACCCAAGCTTGGTTTATACTATCCCAATAACACCAAGCCTGATAATTACCACTGGTTGAATTGCTCCCTAGTATGCCCCTCAGTATCTCTATAGCGCTACCCTTATCTCCTTTTACCGCATAACAAGTATCTGACCAAAATCCAGGCAATTTGTATACTGATTGATACTGATTCCACCCCCCAGCATAAAATAAAAGTCTTTCTTCTCCATGTTCTTCGCAATTTCTTACTTCATTAGCGGCACTGGAGGAACTGTAACACGTCGTATCTGTAGAGGCATACACATAACCTACAGAACCGAAATCATACCCAAGCAATCTCATTTGTAAATCCATAAGACCAGCAATGAGGCCACGGGGTCACTGAGGCCACTGAAGGCCACGGGGTCACACCTCCGCTATTGACTTTTCTATTTCGTTAATTTCCTAAGGCCACGGGGTCACACCTCCGCTATTGACTTTTCTATTTCGTTAATTTCCTTGCATATAGCCACGGTATAGCCACGGGGTCACACCTCCGCTATTGACTTTTCTATTTAGGCCACGGGTTAGGCCACGGTTAGGCCACGGGGTCACACCTCCGCTATTGACTTTTCTATTTCGTTAATTTCCTTGCATATATCCTTATTATTCTTTCTACTTATGTCCAACCTGTCTCTTGACCGGGTTAAACCACTTAAACTTACATTAAAAAGATGCCCAAGGTCAGTTAATGACGTGTGGCCCAAGCAATGTTGACAACATAGATACATTGCCAATTTTCTGGCGATACGTAATGTACTGCGTTTTTGTAAGAGGTTTTGCTTATCAATTTCATAATGTCGGCAAACAGCGTCAATGATCTTGTCCGGAGATATTGACTGTTTAAAATGAATCAACTCCCTTTCCTCGCGAGGATCTTTAACTGCTTTTTTGAGGATTTTCTCTCGCAATATCTTTTCAGCAAAACTTTCACTTCCAATGATCTGCTGCCGCTGCGCCAGTTCCAAAGGATTATTCACATTTTCATACAGTCCGCCTTCAACATATTGACGATAATTTTTAATCTTTTCCGGTAACTGTTTTCCCCTGGTCGACAGAACGACTGTTGTTTTCAAAAATTCAGGATGTTCTCTCAAGCCAAGGTAATCGGGGAAACTGGACCACTGGTAATTGATCAAGATATTTTTCTTTGTTTCAATTGAAGCATGTTCATGTTGCTTAATTCTTATGGGGTTCAAGTGAACATAACGTGACAACTCAGATATATATTTTTGATTTTCCACCAAATGCGCCTTGTAGCGCCCTTGAAAAAGATGTCCGCTTTTGTTATTGCGACGATTCAAGGTAATTGTGAAGGATGTCAGAAAGCTTTGCATAAAACGTCCGAGATTAGCTTCGTTGGTCTTAAGCAGCAGGTGAAAATGGTTTGTCATCAAACAATAGCAATATACTTCGACATGGAACAACTCTGCAAAATACTCTAATTTCTCAAGGAATGTTTCACAATCAATCTTCCTCTGAAAAACATCCTGTCGCTGATTTCCACGATTCATGACGTGATACAATGCGCCGGGATATTCAATTCTTAATGGTCTTGACATTATTTCCTCCATGTATATTAAGCATATACATCAATATAATACCCTTTTTCAGTAAAGTCAATAGCGGAGGTGTGACCCCGCTTCTACATGACCCCGCTTCTACCCCGCTTCTACACTTTTTCAGTAAAGTCAATAGCGGAGGTGTGACCCCGCTTCTCAGTAAAGTCAATAGCGGAGGTGTGACCCCGCTTCTCATCCGCTTCTCATTCAGTAAAGTCAATAGCGGAGGTGTGACCCCGCTTCTGATGACCCCGCTTCTGAACGCTTCTGAACCGCTTCTGAACGCTTCTGAACCCCGCTTCTGAAATAGCGGAGGTGTGACCCCGCTTCTGACCGCTTCTGACAAGACAAATTGGTACAGCAATTATTATTGTAATAATTTTTCTCATATCAACTACTTTATTTAAAAACGATTATAGTCTCCAGGATAAGCTCTTTGTGCTGGAGGGATTCCGTCCAAAATTTGATAAAAAAATAAACAACTAAAATCATCTCCTATCACAAACTCAATGTTTTTTTGCCATGAATGATAATCTTTCGTATCAAGACTAAACTTTCCTTGCCATATTTTTCCTGTTCGCTTTGCGGAGGTTTTATAAGCTTTTATATTATTCTTATTAATGTTAGTATATTTCCATAAAAGCGATTTAATATGTAATAATACTTGCTTTTCATCCTCAAATTTATCGTGGCTATCTAGTATGCATATTGCAAAAAAAGTACCCGTTTCCCAAGTATAAGATTTTATTCTGGTGTTATTTTGTATGAATAGAATATCAGATTTCCAAGTAAAAACAGGAAGACTATCTTTTGTTTTATATGAAAACAAAGCAACATCTGGCATTGCAAGTACATTATTATTTATATCAGTATTAATATACTGTTTTTTTAAAATAATACCATTCCACTTAATAAAATTATTTACTACGTCCTTCGGCACTTTTGTTTTTTGCTTTATTATTTTTGATTTTTGCTTCATTAGTAATATGGATTGTAATGAATAGACAGAAGGGATGTAAACCATCCTTTTGTGAGGATGGATAAAGGTACTGTTGGTATTAATTTCTTTTGTAAATTCTAAAAGAGATATGAGTTTTGCACCCACACTAGAATTTACGACAGAAAGAGTAATAAATACTACTAAAAATCTTTTCATAACGATCTCCTTTACGGTTTAGGAATTGGCCCATAAAAGCTTGTAATCATCCAAGGACCACCTATGCGATATGCCTCAACCCAGTATTGTCTACAGTTTATTGCTGTCAGCATGGCATAATCATCAGTAGCTTTTAATTTAGGTGTAATTGCATAGTATTTTCCAGCTGTATTACAACAACCTTCGTAAGCGCTCCAATTATGAGACGTTCCACTTGTAACAAAATCCATCATAAGATACTGTTTTGTATCGTTTTCTACCCTAGTTTCAAAATCCAAGCAATTACCTGCTCCAGAATTGGTAGACGCCCTTACTTTTTTTAAAGAGGACCTAAGGGGTGGACCTAAGGGGTGGACCTAAGGGGTCTGGACCCATGTTTGACCATTTTTTGAACTTAAAAAAATCATAAAATCACCCAAAATACCCCTTAGATTGATTTTTTGACGCCAAAAATTTGATTTAAGCTTTTTACCCAGTGTCATCTCAATTTAAATATACTGCTTATTTCCAGGGAATGCAAATATGGTTGATGTGGAGTTTCTTATGTATCGCCCTTACAGAGCTTTTATTTATTTCTGACTATACCTGGGGTTCATTCGTTAATTCGCCGTTCGGCAGGGATATGCATCCCCGTTAAAAAGCCCGGCTCCTACGATCACCCCAGGCTGGGTATATTTCGCGCTTTCAGCGCTTAATTCTTCGTTTGGCAGGGGGATGCCCCCCGTCAAAAAGCCCGGCATAAAAACAGCGACAGGCGACATCACTCCCAGGGGGCTATCCACATCTAAGCAATCCAACTAAGTAATTGGTAACAAATAATTTAATATTTATTTACAGTCAAACCGTCTGACTAAATCAAACCGTCTGACTAAAGACGTAAGACACTCTGCTTTTCATAAAAGTAGTAATTATCGTCATATAACAATTTGCATTATAGCTGAATGAATTGTATGATACAGAGGGACTCACCCAAAAAAATAAGGAGAATTTTTATATGCGTCAATATCTTATTCCAGTTATTGTATCGGGACTCATCCTGATGTCGAGTATCAAAGTTTCAGCCTGCACCGGAATAACTATCAAGGCACAGGACGGAGCGGTGGTCAGGGGCCGCACGCTCGAATTCGCCATGGATATGAATTCGGACGTAGTGGTAATTCCAAGGAAATTTCATTACCGGGGAACTACTCCTAACGGCGATACCGGCTTGAAATGGCAAAATAAATATGCGGTTGCCGGCGCGAATTTCGCCGGAGTACCATATCTGGTTGACGGGGTGAATGAAGTCGGATTATCCGGGGGAACATTTTACTTTCCCGGCTTTGCCGGATTTCAGGCTTTCGATAAAAAGTACGAAAGCGTTACTATGGCCCCCTGGCAGTTATTGACCTGGATTCTTGCCTCTTTTAAAGATTTGGACGAAGTCAAGCATGCCGTACAAAAAATCGTTGTGTGCAAAACGATATTCAAACCCTGGAATTCTCTACTGCCTCTTCACTACATTATCACTGACTCAAAAGGCCGTAGTATTGTTATTGAATACGTCAAGGGCAATTTGCATTTGCATGACAACCCGGCTGGAGTGTTGACAAACTCGCCGGACTTTCCATGGCATATAACCAATTTAAGAAATTATCTCAATTTATCTCCTCAAAACTCGCCGGATAAGAAGTTGAATTCAATAAAAATCAGCTCTTTGGGAGAAGGTTCTGGAATGCTGGGGCTGCCCGGTGACTTCACTCCGCCTTCGCGCTTTGTCCGTGCGTTTTTCTTTGCCTCATCGTCATTACCTCAAAAAAATGGAGAAAAAGCGGTTTATCATCTTTTTCACATCCTGCACAGTTTTGACATCCCAATTGGTACGGTTCGTTCCAGCGATAACAAAGTGACTTCTTACGACCGTACCCAATGGACAACCGCATGTGACCTGAAAAACAAATGTTTCTATTACAGAACTGAAAACAACTCAAGAATTAAAGTGCTGAATCTGATGAAATGCAAACTCGATTCGAACAAGATTATCAAGTTGAAAATGGCCAGCTTTGAAAAAGCGGAAAATATTACCGGAGAATTAAAATAAATTTACATTTACTGCTTAATTTTCCTTCAAATTCACATCTGTTTCGTGAGTAGTATTTTGAATGGAACGTTTTTTATTTTTACTAGCTGATTCTTGTGCAATTTGACCAAGAGTAAAAGCAATTACAGTTGTGACCAGAAAAAGTGAGATCAAAATAAAGGCAGTAGTATCAAAAATTCTTGAATCACGCAGTTGAAGCGTAATCCAGGACAATATAGATAAAGCTGATACAAATAAAGTAGAAGTTAAAAGTATCAACCGTTTTGATTTGACGGCATTATATACACATATAGTTATACCATATGCATACAGCAGAATCACCACATATAATAACAAATACCCAAGCAACTCCATAATAACGCTTCCACAATGATTTTTTGCGTAACAAAACTGATTTAAACTTTATATCTCCAGTTTCTTTTGTTTGGATGACAGGCCTCCTGATTCCTGTTAACATTTAATATATGCCGGATTACGACAGTTACAAGTTGTAAAATAGACTCTATACAACCATCCGGGAGCGAGCAACTCCCGGTAAAAAGAAATAACGAAATTACAAAAAACCCGGAATCTGCGAAAGATCCCGGGTTGGTGTTACGCTTTAAATTGTTGATTAATCCATAAGGCCCTTGGCCCGTTTCCGGTTGATCCGGCGCTGGATCGTCTCAGCCAATTCTTTCGAAGACGGAATCCGTGAAACAAACGCGATCTCGCCGTCGATACAGAGCGTTGGAATATTCTTGACACCAAGCGAGTTCATCATGACTATCGACATCGGGTCCTTGATCTTATGTTCCTTCCATTCCACTTCATCGCCCATCGGGTCCGCGGTCCGCTTGACCTCTTCCACCATATACTGACACGGGGCGCAGCCCTGGGAATCCAGCGTGACCACGTCAATTTTGACTTTTTTACTGTCGCCGTAACCGAACATATCAATTCTCTCGACCTCTTTTTTGGTGGTCTTGGCCAGTTCACGGGCAATCGCCTGTTCGTCTTTGCTGTGAACGACCGCGGCAACCGCCTGAACATTTTCCGGCGGCGAAGCAAAAGGCATATCGCATCCGGGAGCCAGAATAAATCCTTCATAACCGCCGATATCCATGCATTCCACCGCATTGATTTTATTGTCCGCTTCAGAACCAAGCAGCATAACTGCGGTCAACTGCAGGTTGCCGCCGAACGAAACGCCTTTTTTACGGCAGATGTCACGAACATAATCCAGCGGAATGTTCTCATCAATCGAAACATTATCGCAACGACAGTCGCACATTACCTCGATATTGTTCTTGGCGTGACCGCAGACAAAGAACGAGCCTTTGGCTCCCTTCATCCTGATATGGTCGAAAACGGAAGAACATGGGGCATGGCAATATTCAGAGAATTGTTCCGGGCCGATCTGACTGGTCATCGGGTCCACCACCGCCACAATATCGACTCCAGCCGCAATGTAGAAATCACTCATCGCGTTACTGACCTTAACGCAGAAAGCAAGCAGTTCATGCACTTTGTCGGGACAATCAAACATATCCATAAAAATATCCGCTCCGCGTAAATGCAGCGCCAGAGTAAAAGGACCGGTGATCAGCCCGTAAAGCGCCAGGTCCGGAAATTTTTGCCGCATTTTTTCAGTCGCCTCAATACATAACGGAATACGGCCATCCTCAGCAGCCGGCACTTTCAAGTCCTCCAGGGTAGCGGAACCGTCCGCCAGCGGATGGGATACCACTGCCGGCGGGTTGTCTTTGCTCCAAACCAGGTCGCAGCCGAGAACCTCGGCTTCAACCTGCAAGTCAAAGATGACCGGCAGACCGTCGGGTTGATACAATTCGACCGCTTTTGACAGCCCAGCCACAATATTATCAACTGATTTCAAGTATTCTTCGGCATCCATTCCCAGCAGATGCCCGGTATGGACCCCGCAAAACGGAACCCAGGGAATACGCTCAACTTTTTTGCCTTCAATTGCGGCGAGTATTAATTCTTGTCCGGTCATTTTGTCAATCCTGTGTTGTTTTAATTAATTCAAATAAAAGAAAATTTGCTTTTTTCTATCTTTAATATAATATCTAACTGAACATCTTCTTGTATCTTATTGTTTAATTCTTGCTATATATTAATATTTTATTAAAAAATAATATTTTCCGGAAAACATCTGTATCTTTTAGTATTGCGCCATTTATATGATCTGCCCAAAGCCGGGGGGAGCCCGCTTGACTTTTACGGTTAAGAGAAGTATATTTTCCTTTGTAATGAATTGTATAAAGCAAATATCGCCATCATTAATGACGAGGCTTACCGGGGTATTTCTGACATTAGGGTTGTCCGGATGCGGGAGGTTAAGTATCTTCGAAAGTGACGGCGAACGGTCATACGACCGGATCATCCTTGAAAAAGCCGCGAAATACAGTGTAGACAGTCGGCTGATCAAAGCGGTGATCTGGCAGGAAAGCCGTTTTCAACCTGACGCAGTCGGGCGTCATGGAGAAGTGGGCTTGATGCAAATCATGCCGAATCAGGCCGCAGTGGACTGGGCGCGCGTAAACCGGGTAAAGGTTCCAAGCCGGGGAATGCTGTTCAAGCCTGAATTAAATATTGAGATCGGGACCTGGTATTTGAGTCGCGGTATATGGAAATACCGTCAATACAAGAACGCTTTTGAATTAGCTCTGTGCCGCTACAACGCGGGCCAAAGCAGATCGGACAAATGGGCCCCGACCCAAAAAAGCGGAGACGTGGTAAAGCGCATAACAATTCCTTCGACCCGGGAATATGTGACCCGGATCATGAAGCGCTACAAATACTATTGCCGCACAAAGGATTGAGTTTGAAAAATTATTTAATGATATTGTTGGTGTTTTGCGGGTTTGCCGTGATCAACGCTTCGAGTGACGACAAACCGGCAACGACTTTTAAGATAGACTTCTCAAAGGTCGTTACCGTTGATGGCGTGCAATGGCCGCAAAAATGGAAAATCATCGCCACGTTGCCGGGGGTTCCTAAAACCGGCTTTAAAGTAGTAAAAAGTCCGGAATTGAAAAAAAATGTCTTACAGGTTTCAGTCAATAAATCAACCGGTCTTTTCATTACCGACCGCACAGTCGCGGTCGACTTGAAAAAGCTGCCGATCATGCGCTGGCGCTGGCGGGTGAAGAATCTGCCCAAAGGCGGGGATGTGCGTAAGCCGAGCAAAGACGACCAGGCAATCGCCATTTATGTCGGATATCATGGCTGGGTCGACAAAAAAAACATCGCCTATCAATGGGCAACCGACACTCCGAAAGGCGCCACCGGGAAAGTTTCCTACGCCGCGGGCTTTATTAAATGCACCTGGTATGCCGTCCGCAATAAAAAGGACAAATTGAATCAATGGTATACCGAAGAACGTAACATCGCCGAAGATCTCAAAAAAGCATACAAAGGTTTTCTCCCGAAAAGATTTGCGGTCAGCGTGGCGGGGAACGGACAGCACACCGGCTCGACAACAATGGCTGAAGTCGATTTTATTGAATTTATCCCGAAGTCGAAAGCGAAAAAACTCCAAGACCATCCCGCAGTGGCATCCTCCTCAAAATCCTCTTCAGCCGGCAATTGAAAATCCCGTTACATGGGTTATATTAGTTTAAATATAATAAGTTAAGATAATGAACTCATAGCTGGAGAAAAAATTCAGATGAAATTTATTTCAGGTAAAACAGCCTTTCTCGTGGTCGGAATTTTGATGCTTTTTATTACCGTCGGCTGCCAGAGCCGGGCGTGGTACGAAGATCGTGCCGTCAGCCGGGCTCGAACTTTTGTCGAGGAAAAATGCCGTTATCTTTCCCAGCAGGAACTGGAGTTCGTTCGCTACCATAAACCGGTAGTTATGACCGATTATATTATTGGCTTCAACGCCAACCGCCTGGGTAAACGGATGCCGCTTTCTCAAATTTGTATTGCCTGGATGATCCCCAACCGCCAGGAAGCTCTGGTCGTCTTCGGCTGGGGCAGCGGCGATTTCAATGACTGGTATCCGAACCGCGTCTTCTGGAAACGTTACGAAAAACCGAACAAAATACTGATCGAAACCCGGGACAAAGTCGCAGTTTACGCAATCAACAATATGCTTTTTATGAATCGGAAACAGGTCAATCGCGTCAGATTCACAGTTCCGCAGCAGGTGTTCACCAACTTCGATCTCAGCAAAGGCAAAATACCATTTGAAGACCGGGCCGACGCCAGGCAAAAACTGCTGGCCGCGGGCGCCGGCGGCAATGTCAAATCCGCAAAAGCGGCTAAAAAAGACCTTATTCAGGTTTCGTTTTTCTGGATCGATCCGGCTGATGTTGATTCCCGTATCGTCGTTACCGGACTTTGTAAACAAAATAACCTGACCGGATTCAGTCCCGCTACTGCATCTTTCATGAATGCGGACGACCTGCTCAAGCATACCATCAACAAACCGGGCAAGATCGCGATGGAAAATACCGGCAAAAATGCCATCAAAGCTGAAATGAAAGTTCAGACTGCCGGAAACACAATAAAAAAGAGGTGAAACCGTGAAAAGCATGACCGGATTCGGACGGGGTTACGCCGAATGTCCGACTAAGGGCATTGGATTTGAAGTTGAAATTTCCTCGGTTAACCGCAAACAATTAGAGATACGTCCATCTCTGCCGCGTGAATTAAGCAGTTACGAACCTTTGCTGCGCAGCCTGGTTTCAACCCGGATCCAGCGCGGCAGCGTCAATATCAGGGTCAGTCTGGTCATTGGCGAAGACGCCGATGCCGGTACCAGGGTAAACCACAGCATTCTGAAAAAATTGATTAAAGAGTGTCAGGCTATGCTTGATTCCTGCCGCGATGAGCATCTTACTTTTGACGTGGCTTCTTTACTGACTATTCCCGGAGTTGTGGATAACAATATGCCGGACGTTCAGGATTCAGCCTTGCTGGTCGCCTTCAAAGACGCAATAGAACAGGCCCTTAAAGGTATTGTCCTTATGCGTAAAACAGAAGGTGCGGCATTAAAAAAAGATTTACTTGAACGCGTCCTGTTATTTCAGGGCGTGATTGAAAAACTTGAACCTTTGACCGCGGAACTGCCGGAACGTCAGCGCGAAAGATTAATGAGCCGGCTCAAGGAAGCTGAACTCGATGGAATTTCCATGGATGATGAACGCATGCTGCGGGAAATAGTAATTTTCACCGATCGCAGCGACGTGTCGGAGGAAATTACCCGGCTGCGCAGTCATTGCGCACAACTGGAAAAATATCTGGACAACAGTTCTGAACCGGTCGGACGCAGTATCGACTTCCTGCTTCAGGAAATGTTCAGGGAAATCAATACTCTCGGCAACAAGGCGGCTTCAAGCGAGGTCTCACCTCTGGTCGTCGCCATGAAAACCGAACTGGAAAAAATGCGCGAACAAGCGCAGAATGTGGAGTGAAAAATGAATGATAATGATAATAAAAAATTATGCGGCGGCAGCGGCGTATGCGCCCTGGACCACGGCAATCGCGACTATCTCGACGATCTGGTAACCAGGATCTGCGCGACCTACGACGACACCAAGGGAATCAACCATATCGAAGGTTTCAATCTGCCGCAGCAGCAGCAAATCCTCAATATTATCCAGAAACTGCTGGAAATTGTTTTTCCCGGTTATTCCGGAATCCAGACCTACAGCCTTAAAACGATCACCTATACCATCGGCAATACCCTGACCGAACTGCATGATGAAGTTTACGATCAGATTTTCCGGGCTTTCCGCTATAACTGCCAGATGGGAAAGTGTGAGGATTGTGATCTGCCGAAAATCACCGGGGACGCGGTTGCCGCCCTGCTTAACAGGATTCCGGATATCCGTGAAGTCATGAAACAGGATATCGTCGCGGCTTTCGATGGCGACCCTGCCGCGTCTTCGCTGGATGAGATCGTTGTCAGTTACCCCGGCATCCGGGCCATTACGATCCAGCGGTTCGCCCATGTTCTCTACCATCACAAAGTCCCGCTGATCCCGCGCATGATGACAGAATACGCTCACAGTCTGACCGGGATAGATATTCATCCCGGCGCTCACCTGGGCAAGGGCGTCTTTATCGACCACGGCACCGGGGTCGTTATCGGCGAAACCGCGGTTCTCGGCAACAATGTCAAAATCTATCAAGGCGTTACCCTTGGAGCGTTGAGTTTCCCGAAAGACGCCTGCGGCATGATTATTAAAGGGGCCAAGCGACATCCTACTCTGGAAGACGACGTCACCATTTATTCCGGCGCGACAGTCCTCGGGGATATCGTGATCGGCCGCGGCTCGGTCATCGGCGGTAACGTCTGGTTGACTGACAGTACGGAACCAGGAACCAAGATTACCATGGCGCCGCCGGAACAAAAAATCAAAGTCCGTTCCGGCCTTTAACCAGCGTATTTTCGAGGTATTTTCATGACTCATATTCCACGGCAGCTTGCCGATATTAAAGAACGTATTGCCGCCGCGGCAGAAGCAGCGGGGCGTTCACCCGAAGATGTCACCCTGGTTGCGGTCAGTAAAACTTTTCCTGCCGCGGATATTCAAGCCGCCTACGAAGCCGGGCAAACGATTTTCGGTGAAAACCGGATTCAGGAACTGACTGAAAAAGTTCCGGCGCTGCCGGCGGATATTCAATGGCATATGATCGGACACTTGCAGAGCAATAAAGCGGGCAAGGCAGTCGAACTGGCGGATTATATTCATTCGGTCGATACCGTAAAACTGCTCAACCGACTTGACCGGTTTGCCGACGAACTGAATAAATCGCCCAAGTTGCTGCTGGAAATAAATGTCTCTGGCGAAGCATCGAAATTCGGCGTTGAAGACCGCGAAATCATGGAACTGGCAAACGCGGCGGCGGCCTGCGAAAATGCCTGCGTCGTCGGCCTGATGACTATGGCCCCGTTCGGGGTGTCAGAATCGGAACTGCGCGCGGTTTTCAGCGGCCTGCGCAAGCTGCGGGATCGTCTGGAAAATGAAACCGGTATGAAACTGCCGGAATTGTCAATGGGAATGAGCGGTGACTTTGAAGCCGCGATTAAAGAAGGAGCAACCTTTGTCCGGGTCGGATCGGCCATTTTCGGACAACGGAATTACTTATGAGTGAAACCAGAATTTTAGTTGTCGGCGCCGGCGCGGTCGGAGCCTATTTCGGCGGCCGTTTGGCCCAGGCCGGAGCGGAAGTATCAGTCGTCTGCCGGTCCGATTATGACGCGGTCAGCAAAAATGGCTACCGGGTCAAAAGCATTGCCGGGGATTTCGAATTCAAACCGCACCAGGTTTGTCGCAGCGCCTCCGAATATACCGGACAGGCGGATTATATCATTGTCGCGGTTAAAGCATTGCCGGAAGTTGAAGTTGTCAAACTGGTCAGCCCCGCCCTGCATCCTGATGCGGCGATTGTCCTGCTTCAAAACGGCGTCGAGATCGAAGAACCGATCCGGCAGAAAATTCCGGATATTGAATTTATCAGCGGCATCGCCTATATCGGAGTGACCCGGACCGGTAACGGCAATCTGGATCATCAGGGCAGCGGTCATCTTGTTTTTGGAATGTTTCCGCCGGAAAAACCGGTGTCGCCTAAACTGCAAAAACTTTGTGAACTCTTTACAACGGCAAACGTCAGTTGCGATATCACCGATGATATCAGGGTTAAGCGCTGGAGCAAACTGGTTTGGAACGCTCCGTTCAATCCAATCTCGGTCTTAGCCGGCTGCATCGATACCCAACAGCTTATTAACGATTCTCTCTTGGAAGAGTTGGCTGAGAATATCATGCGTGAAGTCGTAGCCGCAGCCGCGGCTTGCGGCGTGAAAGTTCCGCCGGAACACGTCCGGAACATGTTGGATTATACTCACAACTTTCCGGCTTACAAAACCAGTATGCTGGTCGATTATGAAAACAACCGACCGCTGGAAGTCGAGGTAATTCTCGGTAACGCGGTTCATATCGCCGAAGTCCATAACGTTCCAGTACCTTATCTAAAGACCGTATACGCCCTGCTCAACAGCGTCAACCAGGCAAAATTGAAGAATAATCAATAAACTCATAACTCACAACTCACAACTCATAACTCAAAATATGCTTGATACTGAAAAAGATAATCGAAGGTTAGTCGAACGCGCTATCCTGATCGGGGTGTTTGAAGATCGCGATGGCGAAGCCGAAGCACGGGAGCATCTGGATGAATTGGAAGAACTGACTGCCAACCTGGATATTCCGGTGATCGATAAAATCACCATAAAACTTAAACAACCCCAACCCAAATTTCTGGTTGGCTCCGGCAAAGCTGAAGAAATTCTCGAGCTGATTAAGGAGCAGGAAGCCGACTGCCTGATCTTCGACAACGACTTGATGCCGTCCCAACAGCGAAACTGGGAACGCCTTACCAGAATTTGCGTAATTGACCGGCAGGAAGTCATTCTGGATATTTTCGCTCAACGCGCCTCCACTCGCGAAGCGGTTTTACAAGTGGAACTGGCCAGGATGCGCTATTCGCTGCCGCGCCTGACCCGCGCCTGGACCCACTTGTCACGCCAGCGCGGCGGGAACAAAGGAACCCGCGGCGAAGGGGAAAAACAGATCGAAGTCGACCGCCGTCTGGTTCAGCAGCGTATCAGTTCTCTGCAGAAAGAGTTGACCGTGGTAAGGCGGCATCGCGACACTCAACGCAAAGGACGTGACCGCCATGAAATGGCACATGCGGCAATCGTCGGTTATACCAACGCAGGCAAATCTTCTCTTCTGAACTGTCTGACCGGGGCTGATGTTCTGGCGGAGGACAAACTCTTTGCAACTCTGGATCCGACCACCCGGAAACTGGATCTGCCGGATAAGCAGTCCGTTTTGCTTACCGACACCGTCGGTTTTGTCCGCAAACTACCGCACTCGCTGGTCGAAGCATTTAAATCAACGCTTGAGGAAGCGGTTCTGGCCGATTTTCTAGTTCTGCTGCTGGATATCAGCAGCGGTCATGTCGACGAACATTGGGAAACAACGTTGACGGTTTTGCGTGAACTTGGTGCGGATGATAAAAAGATCATTACGGTTTTCAATAAAATGGACTTGCAGAAAGACCCGGTCGTTCTGGCCCGGGTGAAATCATTGTTCCCGGACGCGATATTTATTTCCACCGTAACCGGTCAAGGTATCGAAAATCTGCACAAAGCGATCATGCGCATGACCAACCGTGAAATCAATATCATGCATTTGAAAATTCCTCCCCAACGCCATGATATAGCCGCCCTGGCCCACGACAAGACCCGCATTCTGGAATCGGAATATGATGACTCGGGCAACCTTCTGCTGACAGCGGCTGTCCCTCAAATCATCAAAACCAGATTTACCGATTTCTCGGTGAGCTGATTATAACATTGGTCAAAGGTTTTTGGAGGGCGAGTGTCCCACGAGCCGCCCGTCTGCGCGGCACGTCCGGCTCAACAGAGTTTCGCCCTCCAGGGGTGAATGACTCAGTCGAAGGTATTGTGGAGGGCGAGAGTCCCTCGAGCCAAACGGCTGCGCGGCATGTCCGGCTCAACAGAGTTTCGCCCTCCAGGGGTGAATGACTCAGTCGAAGGTATTGTGGAGGGCGAGAGTCCCTCGAGCCAAACGGCTGCGCGGCATGTCCGGCTCAACAGAGTTTCGCCCTCCAGGGATGAATGACCTGGTCAAAAGATTTGTGGAGGGCGAGTGTCCCACGAGCCGCCCGTCTGCGCGGCATGTCCGGCTCAAAGGAGTTTCGGCCTTCAGGGCTGATCGACCTGGTCGAAAGATTTGTGGAGGGCGAGAGTCCCTCGAGCCGAACGGCTGCGCGGCACGTCCGGCTCAACAGAGTTTCGCCCTCCAGGGATGATCGACCAGGTCGAAGGTATTGTGGAGGGCGAGTGTCCCTCGAGCCGAACGGCTGCGCGGCACAATCAACTCAAAAAATAAATATAATCTATAAAAATGGGTTCAATTACATTATGCCGATATATGGTATTCCAGAAAAACCAAACAGAAAATTTCCAGCCCATCCTCCTCCTGTTCGTAAACATAATCGTCCAATAATAATTTTTTTGACCGTAAATATGGTTTCACATTCTCAATCATTACTGTCCAATAGGGCTGTCCATGAATTTTTTGTTAAAGTTTGGAGCGAATCGCTTGAATGGACTGTTGGATATTATTTATTAATGCCAGATCATATACACTTATTCTGCTCCCCAACCCAATATGAAACCCCCGATATTCATAACTGGATTACATATTGGAAAAGATCAGCGAGCAGATCATTGCCTGATTTAAAAGGCTGTTGGCAAAATGATTTTTGGGATACTCAAATTAGATCAAATGATAATTATCATAGAAAACTGTTGTATGTTGCAAACAATCCGGTTAGGAAAGGACTTGTTAAATCATCCAATGAATGGCCCTATCAAGGCGTAATTAATTCCCTTAAAATGTAAGGACGAAAGTTTTTAGGATAAGTGACTTGGTCGAAAGATTTGTGGAGGGCGAGAGTCCCTCGAGCCGCCCGTCTGCGCGGCACGTCCGGCTCAACAGAGTTTCGCCCTCCAGGAATGAACAACCGGGTTGAGTGAAGCCCGGCACATTTCCGCTGGATTTTCTTTTCCTTGATTCGGGCTTGATATTTCTAAAAATGAGTGTACATTAAATCTTTCATGTCTATATTGGATTATTGTGTATGCGGTCATGCATATTTATTAAGAGCTTCAATTGAAGCTTGATGACCGGAATATATTTTAAAATAATTATGTACAACAGTTTAATAAACATTAAATAAAAAGGATTCGAGAGATGTTGAACAATTTATTGATTCTGGCCCAGGCCGGAGCGGAAGGCGGCAAAGCAGCACAACAAGGCGGCGGGTCCGGAACGATCATGCTTATTTACATCGTGATCTTCGGCTTTCTGATTTTCTTCATGATGCGTGGACAGAAGAAACAGCGCGCGCAGCGCCAGCAAATGATCGACGCGGTCAAAAAAGGCGATGAGATTATCACTTCCGGCGGTATTCTCGCCACGGTTCGCGAAGTTCAGGATAAATTTGTCAAAATCGACATTGCCGATAAAGTCACGGTAAAAATCACCAAAGCCGGTATCGGAAATGTTGTTACCCAGGATTCCGCAGCTGAAGTTGACACCAAAGACGAAAAGAAATAATTCGGAGCATCATTGAACATGAATAAACGTCCCGTTATTTTGAGAATATTTATCGCGCTGGTAGTTATTGCGATCTTCGCTGTTTCTATTCCGCCGTTGACCCCGCTTGATTTCTACCAGACGTTCAAATCACTGGTCAAAAACCCGAATGATCCGGTTGTCGGCAAAGTCATCGCGAACGCTGGAGAGTTGGAGACAAAACAACAGCTCCTTTCGTCGGTGGCATTGCTGGAAGCGGCCAATAACGACGGCGTCGCTCTGAAGGACTTCCTCAAGGACCCTCGTGACATTAATGATAACAGTGACGTTATCAGTAAAGTCCGCAAGAACGCCGCCAGTTCGATCCGCCTCGGGATCGACCTTAACGGCGGAGTTGAATTTATCATTAAGCTGATCATCGACAAAGATGAAAACGGTAAGGTACGCAAGGATGCCGACGGCAAAGAAATCACCTATGATTCGGAAATCTTCCAGCGCTGGCGCGACCTGACAATTGAAAGTCTGCGTAAACGCCTGGAAACCCAGAATATTTTTGAATCAGAAATTTCGCCGATCGGCCAGAACATGATCTCGCTTAAAGCGCCAATCGTCTCAAAAGACGAAAAGGATCAACTGAGAAAGATCATTCAGATGAGCGCAAAATTGCGTTTCCGTCTGGTCAGTGAAAAAAATGGCGAACTTCTTGCACGTTACAAAAGCGATCCGAAAAATTTTACTATCCCGTACGATGTGGAAAAAATGACTACGGTTGATGTCCGAAAGGGCAAGAAACCGGAAGTAAACACTTTCTTCGTGGAACGGCATCCTTTGATGACCGGTAAAAACATTATCAGTGCTTATCCCTATCGTAACGACCTGACCAACCAGCTGGAAATCAGCTTGTCATTCAATGCCGCCGGAGCCCAGCGCTTCGGGGAAATTACCAAAGCATATGTCGGCAGGCAGCTTGGTATTGTACTTGACGGGCAACTTTATTGCGCTCCGAGAATTAATTCTCCTATTCCTGACGGCAGAGCCATGATCACTGGTCGCTTCTCCAATGACGAAGCCAAGAACATCTCTGATGCGCTGACCAGCGGCAGTCTGCCGGTCGGCATCCAGATCGAAGCTATTTTCGACACCGACCCGACCTTGGGTAAAGCTAACGTTGTCAACGGGATCAATGCCGGACTTATCGCTCTCGGTTTGGTCATGCTGTTTATGATGGCCTACTATCTCCGGGCCGGGGTTGTCGCGGTAGTAGCTCTCGGCGTCAATATAGTTCTGGTTCTCGGTGCGCTGGCGGCGTTCAACGCCACTCTGACCCTGCCGGGTATTGCCGGTATCGTATTGACCATCGGTATGGCGGTTGACGCCAACGTACTTATTTTCGAACGTATCCGAGAAGAACTGGAAAAAGGCAAATCCCTGATAAATTCAATTGATATCGGCTACAGCAAAGCGTTCGTCACGATTGTCGATGCCAACCTGACCACGTTCTTCACCGCGATCATCCTGTACCGCTTCGGTTCGGGTGCTATCAAAGGTTTCGCGGTAACTTTGAGTATCGGTATCTTGACCAGTATGTTCACGGCTCTGTTCCTGACCCGCTTGATCTTCGATCTGATGCATCGCTGGCTCCCGGCTCAAAAAATGCACATGCTGCATTTCCTGGATCATCCGAAAATAGATTTCCTGGGTAAACGCAAGATTACCGCCATCATCTCAATTTCCCTGATTATTCTCAGTTTTGCTACGGTTATCTACCGTGGCCCGAGCAATATCCTCGGAATTGACTTCACTGGCGGTACTGTGGTAATCCTCGACTACTCCAAGCGGGTTCCGCAGGAAGATGTCAGTAAAGTATTGTCCGATGCCGGATATAACGGCAGGGTAACCTACAAAACCAGCGCGTTGTCTAAAGCAGACACCAAAAAAATGGAAATCCTGCTCCGCGAGAGCAAGACAAATAAAGAAGGAAATAAAGCGGTCGGTGACGATATCGTAAAATTGCTGAACTCAAAATACACCGACGCCAAATATTCAGTCAGTATGGAAACCGCTCTCGGCGGTCTGATCGGCTGGGAATTCAGTAAATCCGCCCTGATCGCGATGGGCCTGGCCCTGCTGGGTATCGTCATCTACATTTCGTTCCGGTTCGAATTCGCCTACGCTATCGCGTCAATTATCGCGTTGATGCATGACGTGATTATCGCGACCGGTATTCTACTGCTCTGTGACGCGGAAATATCACTGCCGGTTATTGCGGCGCTGTTGACGATCATCGGTTATTCGTTGAATGACACGATTGTTGTGTTTGACCGCATCCGTGAAGACCTCGGCCTGGTCAAGGGCAAGACTTACCGCCAGATTATCAACATGAGTATCAATCAGACATTGAGCCGGACAATCCTTACCTCATTGACTACTCTGATTGTGTTGCTGGTCCTGTTCTTCTTTGGAGGTATAGCGGTAAACGACTTTGTCTTCGTTATGTTGATCGGGGTCATCGTCGGGACCTACTCGTCAATCTTCGTTGCCAGCCCGATTGTCGCAGTGTGGCACAAGCGCGTAGGCCGCGAGATATCCGATGAAAATGAAATTGTCGAAGCTGAAATAGTTGAAGATGAATAAATTTCAAAGGCGGGCATTTGTCCGCCTTTTTTATTTTTGTTTTCTAATCTGAAACATGGCAAATTTGAATAACTTTTTAAGTCTAATTCCTAATTAAAATAAGGAGAAAAACATGTCGGAAGAAACAAAAAAAGTAGCGGAAAACGAAGAAGCTAAAGTAGAAACCGAAGAAACTGCTCCGGCGGCTGAAGAAGCTGTTGAAGCAAAAGAAACTCCAGCCGAAGAAACGACTGAAGAAAAAGCGGAGGAAACTCCGGCCGAAGAAACAACAGAAGAAAAGGCTGAAGAGGCTCCGGTCGAAGAAGAGGAAACCACTGAAGAAGCTCCGGCTGAAGAAACGACTGAAGAAGAAGCAAAAGCAAAACCTAAAACTACCTTACGCTTCCTGCTGCTGATAATTCTGCTGACTGTTGCCTGGTTCGCCTGGAGTAAACATCAGCGCGATGCTAAATTCAACAGCCTGATTGAAATGGCTGATAAAGGCAATCTGGCCGAAGCCGCCGCCGGATTCCGTAAGTTGATGAATGAAAGCAGCGGCCATCTGCAAAAACGCTGCAAACAGGAACTGGTCCGGGTTATCATCGAACAAGGCGAACAGCCAAGCAACAATGTTCAGCAGTCTGTTGTTTTCTACCGTCAGGCTTACACCGTTGACCCGAAAGCGCTTGAAATCCATCAACTGCGTTCCATCCTTAATCAACTGAAAAAAGATAAGACCGACAAATCCATCGATCCGGAAATGGCTAAAGGAATTGACGCGGAAATGACCACTATCAAAGCTTTGATCAAAGCCAAGATCGATGAAGGCATTGCCAAAGAAAAAGCTCGTCGCGCCGCCTTGACTCCCGAACAACGCAAAGCGGAAGACGACGCGGCAAAAGCTGCCGCTGAAGAAGCCAAAAAAATGAAATAATCCGGTCATTTCAAGTATATTCTTACTATGAAAAGGATTATTGTTTTATTATTCACGACCGTCGGCATTTGCTTGTCGACGGTCGGTGCGGCTCCCGAAATTGCCCGCAAGGTAAAATTAACTGAACCTCTCGGCAATTCCGGAACTTTTATTTTTACACTGGAAGTTACCAAACCTTTCCGCAACGGCTACGGCGAAAAAAATCAGCAGTATCCGATGTACGCTCTCGGGTCCCAGATCTCCGGCAAGATCTACTCAAACGAGTCTTTCGCCGGCATTCATTGGACCTGGCGCATCAAATGGGCCAAAGGCCGCGAAAACTTCCCCGGCATGCGCCTGCTGGTCCCGGAAGTTGTGCCAGGCGAAAAATGCCGGATGCTCTACACCTGGGACGCCGCCAAAGGCTATTTCGACTGCTATTGCAACGGCTGGCCGGTCCGCATACCCGGCTCAAAATTCGGACCATGGCAGGTCAAACCGATCAATCAGTTGAAGATATTCAAAGGTCCGTTCAGCATTTCCGACGTCAAAACGCTGCCGGAATACACCCCGCAGTCCAAAGTTGCCAAACTCGTCCCCAAAACCGGAATCGATCCTTTCGGCAGCAAGCAGATGCTGTTTTCGCAAGCTCAGATTGATAAAATGCGCGGCAAACTGCTTTATTCCAACAAAGGGCAGGCAAAGCCGTTTACCGACTGGATCAAAGAAGGTCATATTATGATGTCAAGCCATGACGGCTGGACCAAAGTTTGGTCCAACCTTAAAGGCATAAGTAAACGTGACGGCCATATCGTCTGGTGGTGCCCCAAAGATTTCCCCGACAGCTTTATCGCCGAGTGGGAAGTCAAAATCCTCAAGGATCACGGTCTCTGCATCGTCTTCTTTGCCGCGAAAGGCGTCAACGGGAAAAACGTTTTCGACAAAAGCCTGAAAAAGCGTGACGGGACTTTTACCAACTATACCAAAGGTGATATTACCAGTTATCACATCTCCTATTTCACCAACGCCCCGATGAATCCGGGCCGCCCCCAGACTAATCTGCGGAAAAACAATAAATTTTTCCTGGTCGCCCAGGGAGAATGCGGCATTCCGCCGGAAATCGGCAAAGTTCACCAAATAACCCTGATCAAGGTCAGGAACCGCGTTAACATGCTGGTCGACGGCAAATCTGTTATTTCCTGGACCGATCCCGGCACCGACCGTTACGGCAAGGCCTGGACCGATGGCAACATCGGTCTCCGCCACATGCGCTGGACCGTCGCCGATTACCGCAATTTCCAGGTCTGGGCCGTTAAGTAATCGGGGAGCTCTTCGCTCCCCGGACCCCTTCCGCGCCCTCCGCGGGCCGCGCAAGGACTTCGTCCTTGACCTTATTACGAAATACTTTGCTGCGCAATCTATTTCATAGATTTGGATATTTTATAGAAAATTATAGATAACCTGAGGGACAATATGGGCGCATTTCTGATCTATTGCATGATAATACTTGGGCTGTTAGGCGGAATTGCCTTTCTGATGGATATCTTGAAAAATAATAAGCTGTTTTTATTTACCGCGATTCCCTGCTTTGTCTTGTTCGCCTGCGGCTGGCTGGGCTTTCTCGGGCAAATACTGGGCGCATGCAACGGCCTGCCGTTTATCGGGGAATCGTTTGAGTGGCCGGTATTTTCAACCACGGATTCAGTAACGGACTCACAGGGCAGAACCTATGTTCCAATTGTTTCCGCTGCCAGAATTCAAGTTTATGGCCGCGATGGCGCTTTCATCCGCGGCTGGTTTGTCAAAGAGTCAGGCGGCAAAGCACTAACAATCCTTACCAACAAAGATGGCAACCTTGAAGCCTATACTACCCGCTATCGTCTAATATTCAAGCCTGATGGCAAAATTCTTGCAAAGCAGGATTATTCCGGGCCTTTGGACGAACTGCCGCAGCAACCTCCATCAAAGATAAAAATTAGCTGTCCATTGTTGCTTTTGCCTTTTGCCAATCCGTTTCTGGCCTGGCTTGCCGGAGGACTCGGCATGGCCGGGTTGTTCCTGCATGAAAAATTACTGAAGAAATCCTCCTCCCCAAAAACACTAAAAAAAACAAAGTCAGCCGACTCATCCAAGGAAATTGTTGAATAAACTTACTCAGGAGAAAAAATGGTGAAAAAGAGAAATTTATGGAAATATTTGATTTTTGCAGCCATTCTCTGTCCACTGATATGGATGTTAATGCCTGAATTATCCACAACTCCCGGAAATATGCAGGAATCAATGGTTATTGGATCAGAATTAAAATCAGTCAATTATGCCATGTTGCAATATGCCGACGATAACAATGATTATCTTCCATTGAATGGCCTTATAACACTATATAAGCGGGGCTATCTTCCCGACAATTGCAATTTCAATGTGATGAAAAAATTTGTTTATATGGGAAGTGGTTTGCAATGTGATACCTCCGGCGGTGATGGTGACGTTGTAAGCTTTTTTGAACCTCTAGAGAAACACAAAAAATACGCAAATATTGCATTTACCAACGGGAGGGTCACTATGGTGAAAAGAGAAGAATGGAATGATGTTTGCAGGAAATATAAAATACCCAAAATATACGAAGTTGATGATTAACAAAAAAGAAGAATAAAATATCTACATCAATATCCATATCAAACACGAAAAGAGCAAAGCGTAAAGACCAGCAAAAAGCCGGAATGAAATGAGTAGAGAACGGAACGCCCCAATATAGATATTTTTCTGGTCGTTTTGGAATGCGGTTAGATTTAACCGCTTTGCTGCGGGGTTCGACAATTAAATCAGTTTATACCTGGCAAGATTTTGCCAGAGCTGCACGATTGAAGCTTTTTTGACCGCAACTTTGTCGCGGAACACCTTCGTCGATTGGCATACATCCCCGCCAAAGCGGCTTAATCAAGCCGCACTCCAAAAAAAATATAAAAACACCCCATAATCGCTTGTTTCAAGCGATTATGGAGCGTAAAAGTTTTTGTAAAAGAAAGATGGGGGGAAGCAATATCCAATATTCAACACGGAACATCCAAGGATGAAGTAATATAACTTTGCAAGAGTTCATTTTTCGAACAAGCTGGAGTCTCCCAGAGAAAGTCTGCAATCACTATTTCTTTCAGTTTTAAGAGCGAAGCGATCTTTCCTTGAAATTTGGATATTCCGTGTTCGATATTGGATATTAAAAAAAGCGCCCGGGGTTATCCGGGCGCTTTGAATATCAACTATAAGTTAATTATTACGCATCAGCCAGGGCTACGACGCCGGGAAGCTCTTTGCCTTCGAGGAATTCGAGGGAGGCGCCGCCGCCGGTGGAGATGTGGCTCATCTTGTCGGCCAGACCGCTCTGGTTGACCGCCGCAACTGAATCGCCGCCGCCGATGATGCTGACTGAATCGCTGTCGGCCACCGCCTGACAGACGGTCATGGTGCCGGCGGCGAATTTGCATTTTTCGCCTGCTTCGCATTTCATGTCGAAACAACCCATCGGGCCGTTCCAGACGATGGTTTTGGCGGAAGCAATTACGTCAGAATAAGCTTTCGCAGTTTCCGGGCCGATATCCAGGGCCAGATAACCTTCGTCGATATCAGTGCCGACAACCTTGGTGTTGGCGCTGTTTGAGAAAGCATCGGCTTCGACGTTATCGGTCGGAAGCATGAAGTTGACGCCTTTGGCTTTGGCCTTGGCCATGATCTCTTTTGCGGTATCAACCAGTTCGTCTTCGCAGAGGGAGCCGCCGATATTGTAACCAAGGGCTTTGTAGAAAGTATAAGCCATACCGCCGCCGATCAGGATGGTGTTTACTTTTTCCATCAGGCTGACCATAACTTCGAGTTTACCGGAAACTTTAGCGCCGCCGATGATCGCGACGAAAGGACGTTCCGGATTGGCGACAGCCTGACCGAGATATTTGATTTCTTTGTCCAACAGGAAACCGGCTACGCAGTTTTCTTTGGGCAGGAATTCAGTGATGATCGCGGTGGAGGCGTGGGCACGGTGCGCGGTGCCGAAGGCGTCATTGACATAGACTTCGCCGAGCTTGGCCAGTTCAGCGGCAAACGCGCGCTGGGCGGCAACTTTGGCTTCGTCGCCTTTGCATTTCATATCTTCTTCGGCGTGGAAACGGGTGTTTTCGCAAACCATGATATCGCCGGGCTTTTGGGCGGCGGCCATGGCCTGAACTTCTTCACCAACGCAGTCATTAGCGAATTTGACGTCTTTACCCAGGACTTTACCGAGGTATTCGGCAACCGGTTTCAGGCTGAATTCAGGTTTGACTTCGCCTTTCGGGCGGCCAAGGTGCGAAAGCAGAGCCAGTGAAGCGCCGTTTTCGAGAATGTATTTGATGGTCGGCAATGCAGCCTGGACACGGGTATCGTCAGTGATGACGCCATCCTGCAGCGGCACGTTAAAATCGACGCGCATAACGACTTTCTTGCCGTTCAGGTCGACATCTTTGACAGTCTTTTTATTGAGGTTCATTTTTGTCTCCTATCTAAATTAGAAATTAGGAATTAGGAATTAGGAATTAGAAATGTTGGAAAAGGAAGGGATTCCTTTTAATCCTTCTTATTTCACGGTTAAAGAAAAAGCCCGAAGAGGCATTAAAGCGGCTCTTCGGGCTTGAATCGTCTATCTAAGCCGCAGACTTACAGAGAAGCCATTTTGCAGATCAGGTCAACAACCTTGTTGGAGTAACCCCATTCGTTGTCATACCATGATACGACTTTGACGAAGTTGTCAGTCAAAGCAATACCGGCATCGGCATCGAAAGTAGAGGTGCAAACTTCACCAACGAAGTCCTGAGAAACAACAGCTTCTTCAGTGTAACCGAGGATACCTTTGAGCGGACCTTCGGAAGCAGCTTTCATGGCCGCGCAAATTTCTTCATAGGTAGCGCCTTTTTCCAGACGGCAGGTCAGGTCGACAACTGAAACGTCAACGGTCGGTACGCGGAAAGCCATACCGGTCAGTTTGCCGTTCAGTTTCGGGATAACTTTACCAACAGCTTTAGCAGCGCCGGTGGAAGACGGGATGATGTTGGACAGGGCAGCACGGCCGCCGCGCCAGTCTTTCATGCTCGGGCCGTCAACAGTTTTCTGAGTGGCGGTAGTAGCGTGAATAGTAGTCATCAGACCTTCGATAACGCCGAAGTTGTCATCCAGAACTTTGGTGATCGGGGCAAGACAGTTGGTGGTGCATGAAGCGTTTGAAACGATATCCATGTCAGCAGTCAGGCTGTCGCAGTTAACGCCCATAACGAACATCGGAGTTGCGTCTTTGGACGGAGCGGACATAACAACTTTTTTAGCGCCGGCGGTGATGTGTGCGCGGGCTTTTTCATCAGTCAGGAACAAACCGGTTGATTCAACAACGTATTCAGCACCAACAGCATCCCAGGCCAGGTCGGCCGGATTGCGTTCAGCGGTGATTCGGATTGTTTTACCATTGACAACCAGGTTGCCGTTTTCGACTTTGACGCAGCCTTTGAATTTGCCATGAACTGAATCATATTTCAGCATATAGGCAATGTAATCTACGTCCAGCAGGTCATTAATTCCTACGACTTCTACGTCTTCACGTTCTTGAATAGCGCGGAAAACGAGACGACCGATACGGCCAAAACCGTTGATACCAATCTTGATCATTTTACTTTTCCTTTTTTGGGTTAAAGATTTGGTCTATAAATATAAAAACTCATTCAGTTACAAATGAATTGATAATATATAACCGACACCGCCAAATGTCAAAACCCCAAGCAGTTAAATTAATAAAAAAATAACAAATGGGCGTCATCCCGTTAATGGGATGACTGTAGTTGCCAGTTACCAGTTGCCAGTTGCCAGTAAATTTAAATCTCTAATCAAGTTAGAAAAGCCCAAGGTTTTCGGCATTATTTTGCTTTTAATTTCTGGATATTAATTCCAGATCGCAAATTGAAATTCTGAAGACATTTACATGCACCGGATATTTTTTATCTGCCGCACTTTCAGCGCTTTTTGATTTGGAGGAATCGTCCCTTGGGTTCAATCGCTTCGCTCCATCACCCCAGGCGATAATATTTAAAATTATTAATATATTTTTTCAAACACACCATCATCCACAAAAACCTTGCCGCCAACAGGGATATCGCCTTTGCACGCGATAATTATCAAAGCAAGGCAACTCTTATGTCCTCCCCCAACCAAACTCAAATTTTGAATGGTGAATTGTGCATCAAAAGACTCTTCAGTTCCTTCAAAAACAATTGTGATTTGATCAGAGAACGGTATAAACCCATCAGGTAATTGAAGTGAAGGCACAACAAACAATCTGCGATTGCCTAACTCGAAAAAATCCTCAATTGTCATTAGTTCTTTCACGATTATTACTCCAAATACACAATGAAAGCATATTAAAGCGCTTATTACTATTACTCTGGCGGTAGTCTGAAAACAATATCACTGCACTCTTTATCTATATTGATGGACCCGTTGTCATCTTGCAGGTTGGAGCCGACGCTGTAGATGACTTTACCCGGTTTATAGAGCATGGTCTTGCCGGAAAAAGGGTCAATTGGCAAAACAGAATTGACCGGATATTTGCCGTGTTTACGACGATATTCTTCAAGTTCGATCCCGGCCGGGGTCAGCAGGCAAACGGCACGACAACGGGAGACGAAGCTATTAAAGTTATCAGAAATACTATCCACAAAAAAATGGATTGCACTCTGTCGCATTTTCGCTTGATAATCATTGAATTCAGCTTGATTCTGCCAGACGTCACGCGATACAATGTCGGACAACTCCGCCGAATCTTCATAGATCGTCGCCCGTAAGCCATTTTCAAATAGCAGCAATAATATTTTTAGATAAATACGTTCCTTGCACTCAGCAATACCCCAATTTAACAAAGCCAAGTTATCTTGTAAAATATGCTGACGGACGGTGCTGTTAACTTTGACCAACATGTCTTTCCAATAAGCTTTTTCACGGGCCAGCTCCGCATTTGTAAACCGGGTCAAATAACGTTCAACCAGGGTCATCCGAAGATTGCAATTCAAGTAGTATATTCCGTAAACCGGATCTTCCGCAGCATATTGCGTCATCCGCGTCAAGTCATGCAGAAGCTCAAGAACACTACCTCCACAGTGCAACTCCGCCTGGCGCCAGCGCCGATATCTTCTGAGCGTTTGGTTGCACTTGTCGATCGGCAAATCTTTTTCTGCATAACCATCCCGGCGCAGTCCTAAATGAGGATACGCACGGAGGATTTTTCGAATCGCCGTAAGCTGCGGCGCAACCTTTTTAAATTCAGTTTTAAAATCATCCGGGACTTTGCATTCAGCTTCCCACATCGGGATAAATCGTTCAGGAATCTCCGGAAGATTTATTTTTTCCAGTTCCAGCCCGGCATAGGGTCCTTCAAAAAACTGCAACTTATGATGTGGAAGCATCTTCCAACGGATTTCACCTATCACATAATACGGAAGTAATAACAGGATAATTCCACAGATCAAACAACCAATCCTGAATGGTAAATCCACAATACAAGTTTTGGAAAATTGGGGCCAGTCAAACTTATACCATGACGGCGGCTTCTGCTTGTTACACGGAGGGTTCGGATTGGCCTGGAACCACGCCACGGAACGGCGTTTCAATTCCACCGTAATGGGAATTGTGCAAATTAATTGAAAAAACAAAAGCGCCCCAAACAGGGAATATACACAAATACCCCAAGTATAATTTGCCGGGGCAAAACAAAACGTTAAATAAAGCGCGGTATAAGTAATGCAAATCAGTGGAGCAGTCATTTTCAACCAGCACCGGAAGTTTTTTGGCAACTCACACGCGCAGTCCCGAAGCAATCGATATATTTCCAGCAGGTTCCACCATGTAATCAGCATTCGATCAAGCCGTTTATCCGTGGGATCAAAGCCCAATAATGTAACCATCAGCGCCTGGTAGAAAAATATCGGATAGAAGATAAAATAAAGAAACCAAACCGGCCATACTGCGAAAATTGCCTTGGGAAAACCAAAGGCCAGAGAGGCCTGCATCAGAGCTATCATAAATAGCATAAAGGCCGGTAACCACCAGCGTATTCTAGCTTTCTGCCACAAGTCAGGCAGGATCGTGCTGAATTCCGGCTCCTCGCCGAATTTGCGCCAATCACCGCCATCAACGGGACGGATCTGAGTCTGAAAATCAATCTTATGAGCCTCAAATAACTTAAACAACTCAAGCGCATCGAGTTCACATTCGCCATCAGGAAGCTGCACCAGATAGCGTGGCGGCCTGCATTTTTCTTTCATTCCCAATTCCCCTCTCAACAAAAAATTCAGTAATAAACCATTTTAAACAATATATCACAAATAAATTGTTTTTGCTACGAGAGGCAAGAAATATCTTTCAGTTATACAGACATATTTTAACTTTACATAATAATATTTTGTCTTTAGTGCTGAAAGCGCGGCATATATCCAGCCCGGAATGATCGTAGGAGCCGGGGGCCGAACGGCAAATTTGCGATTGGCACCCGGGATAATCAAGAAAAAAATCGAAGCCATGTAAGGCATACGTGTCAACCCAAGACAACACAATCAACTAAAGCCTTAACAACAAAACTCTTACAATTAAAATACAGTCAAACCGTCTGACTATTTTTGACCCTTTTTTTACTGGAAAGAACACGAGACGGATTATTGATGCGGACAGGTAGTCCGTAGGGGTAGGCACCTCCATTAAAACGTTCCCGGGGAAAAACATGACGAAGTAACGATATTACAATGTTGAATAAGGATACACTTTCAACGCTCTCAGGCAGCCTTTAAAATATTTGATTCCAATGCCTTTGCCGACTCCGCCGAAAACCATTTGGGTCATTTTGAACGGTTTTCCGACACAGGTGAACTCATAGATGTTGCCGTTATCAACCCTGATCTTGAATTTACCCATATCAAACGCAATAGTCAGTTGCTGCCATTTCCCGGTTTCCAGCAGTTTAGGAGTTGTAAAAGATATATCCAGCATATCGTGCCGGACAAACCGGATTTTTAATTTCCCCGCGTCGAGTACAACCATGACCGCTCCAGCGGTTTTACTGTAAGAACGCAGCAGCATTTGCGGCGCGGTCGATTCAGGCTTGAGCGACAACTCATAAGTAAAGCCGCGAGCCGGAGTCGCATACAAGGGGATTATCAGGTTGTTGCCTTTACCGTCAAAATGCAGCATGTATTTACCGTCGGCATCCTTTGCCCACTGCGGCTGCAAAGTCTCTGTGTTCCGGGCATAATTATCCCGATTGAAAAAAGGATCGCCGTAATTGGTACTGCCGCCGAGCTGGGCAAAGAAACGGGAATCAAAGCCCGGCGCTTTGAGCATTGCACCGCAAGCCGGATCAAAGTCATAGACAATCGGCTGTACGGCCGGGGCGGCAACTTCGATGCGCTCCGGTTTACCGGTTTTATCGTTCCAGGCCGATACTGTCATTTTTTTGGAAATATCGGAAAAAACAACCGGTTTTGAGCGGAAAATCCGGCCCGTTTTGGTAATATAGCGCAGGCACATGATGTCGCGGGGTGAAACATCCGGAATGGTTCGGGTAAATTTGCAGTTATCGGCATTGAGATGCGGTGGCAGATCGGCAATGCGCCGGAAATCCTCGACCAGAATATTAAAGCCGTTACCCGGCAGCATCCGGTTGAATCCGTTGGTCCGCAACTGCGGGATCGAGATTTTCCGGCTGAATTTGCCGCTTGAAACCGTCAGTTCACGGGTTGATTTATCAATGACCAGATAAACCCCGCGTCTCGCGCCGTGGGTCAGTTTCTGCAACTTGATTTCAACACTGTCAGGCTGATTCAACTTAACTGAAAAATCCCGGCCCCAACCGCGATTTGAATGTTTCGCCCGGTAGATTTTGCCGCCATCGGCTTTGATCTGGATTGACAGATAATCTTTGAACGCCTCTTTCCAGGCGTTCCAGGAAAGCTTGACGAGAATCTGGTCGCCCGTCAGTTTGTAATCAGGATCAGTGACCGCGCTGTAAACCGGACGGCGATTGCGCAAAACTTCGACAAAAGCAATATTGTCGCGGTCCTTTATTTCGGCTGAAACAACCGCGGTATTGTTCTTGAGTTTTGCGGAAAACATACATTTGTCTGTGGCCGGAAGGTCGCGCAGCGGCACTTTGTAATATTTTCCGTCGCGCAATTCGCCGGGAGAAATATTCAGATACGGAAAACCAGCGTTGAACACCTGTTTTTTACCTGAACAGGTTACAATGACTTCCGGCAAAAGAATGAATTCGGAAGAGAGCCGGGAGTCGGCACTGACGCTGTAACGGGTCTCCGCAATGCTTTTTGTGTCAAGTTTGCGAACCGGCAACGATTTGACAATCTCGCCCTTGAGATTTTTCAAATTCAACTGAACCTGATAAACGGCATTGGCCGGTTCGGCGGTATCGGGAACATTGAGCAGTTCAAATTCCAGATTCTCGCCCGGTGCCACCTGAGGCCGATATGAGAGGATCATGTTAGGAACCGCCGGGTTATCCCCCGGTAACGGCTTGTTCGGTTGATTCTTCAACTGGTTGAAATAATAACGCAGAATCCGCATCGAACTCCTGCCGTCGCAAATCGTCGGTTCAAGGCTGGTCCGTTCCTTGATCTCGTTCCATTCAACCAGGATCAGGTAATCAGGGTTTACCCTGAGCACATCTTCCATGATCGAACGCAGGTTGCGGGTGCCGTCTTCGGACTGGATATCACCGGCAATGTGATTCAAATAGCCCTTGGATACGCCAAGGCCCAGCAGTTTGCCGTGATTTTGCGGTTCGTTCATCACGCTGTTAATCAGCGGAATAAACAGGTCATGGTAGAATTTATAGTAGAAACGATTGGTTTTAGGCGGTTCGACAATATGGTTCTGACCAGCAAACAGGATGCCGTCGCATACTTTCAGGTAGGAATTCAAAAAAGCGCGGATTTCATCCAGTTCATCCTGCGAAAGGCCGCCATTAGCGTGATAACGCTTTACCGCGCTGTAAAATATCTTGCGTATTTCCACGATAAAGAGAATTTTGTCGCCAACCCGCTTCCGGCATTGCGCCAAATATTCCTTCCAGAATTCCGGCGGCAGAATACACGCGTTATACGAGGAAATCAAAGTCCTGCCGTTAAATTTGTAAGTGGAATCCGACTTGACCGCAGCCGGAAAGAGTTTGTCCAACAAGCCGTCGGCCCCAATCGCCTTGGTCCCGAGATTTTTTATCTGCTTGTCAAGGTAATCCTCGCCGGTACCGCGCGTAAAAATACTGATTTCAGGGACGATCACGCCTTTCAATCCGACCGCGTCGGAATATCTGATACCGCTCAACGTCCGGCTCAAATAAGTCTGAGAAATATCGATATTAAGCATTGCAATACCATCCGCGCCGGACATTCTCATCAACTCAACCGTCCGCAGAAAATTGGCTTTGCCGCCTACCGCATAAGGGTCATTTTTTTCCGCTCCTTTCTCAAGGGAGCGATCAAGCATCAGGATGCGTTCGGCATAATAGTCCGGATCGGAGAACCAGTTGATATGCAGGGCGTATTTAATGTGGGCGCGAGCCGCCAGATAGGGCAGTGGAAATACACGTTTGCGGGGTTTTCCGAATGACAAAGAGGTATATTTACGGCTTTTGCGTCCTAAAAGAATTTTGATCGTTCCGGTTATTTTTTTTCCGGTACAGGCTTTGTCATAATTCAGATAGACCCGGATTTCCCGGTTAGCCGTTCGCGGCGTTCCGGAAATATCGTAAGTCAATTCCGTCCATTGTCCGGCTTTAACCAGTGCAGTCGAAGGCAGCAGCGCCGCCGGATCAAGACGATGATATTTTTTCTTGTCGCGCAGTGTGACCAACAGGGATTTACGTTTGATATCCTCTCCCGGATTAATTTTCACAATCAACCGGTCAAACACGCTCCAGTCCGAGCTTTTGTACTTAATTGACAATGCCGACCGCGCCGCTTCCGGAGTTCCGGAAAACTCGATGGTCGATTTGTCAATAAGTTTAACCCGGGAGTCTTTTAAATCAACCGCGTCGATTTTGCGCTTGCTAAGGTCAAGATTAATATTTGCGGCATCGCTCAATATCGAAAACAGGCAGCAGCAAACGACCAGGGAGATCATGCGTAAATTCATCGGTTTTTATCCTCAATCATTCGGTGTAACGGTAAATACGCCGAACGGCATTGCCGGGGTTGCCAGAGAATGGACGCCAAGGATCGGGGAAGAATAATAATTGACTTCAGCCACATGACCGTCGGCAAAATACATATTAATTCTTTTCCAGTTGGAATCATGCCGGAAAGCCAATTGTTCATTTGTCGGCGTACTGGAAGAGGGGCTGCAGGAAACATTCTGTCGACTGTCTCCGCCGATAACCGTGCTGGAGGCGGTTATTCGGTCAACTAATACCAGCAGTTTTGTCGGTTGAGGAATCCGGTTAAGTTTGGTGCTTTTCGGCTGGGAGTCGGCAATTCCCGCAAAACGGTCGTCGTTCATCGAACGGCCGCTGTTGATGCCGTAACTGCGCTTGGCGGTATAGGCGGATGTTCTTGCTATCGTATCGCTCGGACAGCCGAACATTTTGGCGGCGCCGCTTTTTACACTACGGGTGTTGGAACAATACGGCAGCACCAGCGTATCCCAGACCGCCAGGCCGGTACTGTTTTTGCCGCAATGCGGAAAAAAGCCGCTGTTGTCGTCAATATACAGGAAAAATGTATTGCTCAGTTGTTTCAAGTTGTTGATGCATGAAAGTTTTTTGGCTTTTTCGCGGGCCTGATTCAGGGCCGGCAACAGCATTGACGCGAGAATAGCGATTATCGCGATGACCACCAGAAGTTCAATTAATGTGAAATCCAACCGTCTTTTGCTCATGATCCAGTTCCTTTCTTTTTACCTTTGGAATTATATCAGTTGTAAACCAATTATCTCTTTTATACTGCACCACTCACCACTCGCAACTCTTCTATCCGTGGATATTTCGCAAAAAATTTGCTCAGATCCAAATCTTTCGGTTTAACTCCGGCCTGAGCGGCCAGTCCGGCACAAACCCCGGCCGCCTCGCCCATTACCGCGGCGTTGCCGGTAACCCGGTAGCTGGCGTGCGCGTAAAAATCGCCGCTAATGCAGCGTCCGGCCATCATCATATTATCAACGTCAGCACTGATCAGCGCCCGTAACGGAATATCATAAGGTTTCGCTTTGCATGGAGGGGCTTCAATTGACCCGTGAGCGGCGTCCAACGCATGCACATCCACCCCGAAAGTTGAACGGCATATTGCGTCATCATGGCGGGCTCCAACCCTCAAATCATCCAGCGTAACTTCATAAAGTCCCTTGATCCGGCGACCTTCGCGAACTCCGATATATTGTCCAGTCGAGGCCAACTGAATATTTTTCCAGACTCCGCCAAGACTGCGTAATCCGTCAATCTGGAGGTTAATTTCCTTGCGGGCGTCAATTGTGGCCCTGGTCACGTCATCGGCATTGACCCCGGAATAACCGTACTGATGGTTTGCCATCAGAAAAAAGAGGTCATCGACCAGATGAAACAGTGAAGGATGTTTGTAACTCGGGCTGATGTCGACTTTGGCAAAATCCACCAGCAAATTTTCAATCGCTTCCATGCGCGGCGTATAATTGTTGGTATATTTTTCAACATCGCCGGGCTGAATTCCGCAAACCAGCGCCAGCAGAGACATCGGCTGAGTACGGTTTTGCCCGTTGCCCAGAGAATAACCGCAACCGCTTAACGCGGCCAGATCCCCGTCGCCGGTCGCATCGATAAAAACTTTACCGAGCCAGCACTCCGGACCGGATTTGGACTCCGTGACAACCGCCGCGACCGTCCCGTCAACATGCTTTATCACATCCGTAACCATTGTATGCAGGCGTATCCGAACGCCAGCTTCTTCGCACAAATCCTCAAGCAGACACTTCATGCCTTCAGGATTGAACGGAATAGAACCGGAACGCGTGGAACGTTCAGTGATTGAGCCGCGTTTTCGCAGTTTATCCACCAGCTCGACCAGCATCCCGGTCTTGTTATGAAAGTCGATTATCCAGCCAAGATGTCCGGCGGTCCAGGTTCCGCCCAGACAACCGGCGCTTTCCAGTAATACGGTTTTTGCTCCGGTCCGGGCCGCGGCTATCGCGGCGCAAACTCCAGCAGGGCCGGAGCCGGCTATAATTACATCAGCATCCGCCGCAACCGGCACATCAATATTTCTAATATATTCCATAATTTTTTAATTCCTGATAATTGTGTTAAAATCACTTTCTATATTTTATATCGGAATCACCGGGTTGACAATTCACGAAATGGCTGTATTTTTATAAAAAACGGCTAAAATGGTCTATTTTATGAAATTACTATCGCAAATAGAGCAGCTTGACTACGAATCGTCGCTTGAACCGGCGCTGCAAAAGATCGAACAGGAATTCGGGGTGTTCCTGACGGTCCACGACTTGCGCGGGCGCCTCCATTACGGCGACGGCTCGCCGCTGCTGCCCGGCCGCAATATCCACCAGCATGTATGTTGCATGCGTATGCGCGACGATATCCCCGGCTGGAACACCAACTGCGGCGAAGATTGTTTCCGGCAGACAGAGGAAACCGCCAACATTCTGCAAAAGCCGTTTTTGAAATCCTGCTGGAAAGGAATTGTCGAACTGGTGGTTCCAATATTTGTCCGGGAGCAACACATGATCACCATCCTGGCCGGAACATTCAGGCATCCGGACGGAATTCCGGAGAATGCCGAGCTGCCGCAATGGCTCCATGAAGAATACGCGCAACTGCCGTTATTCGAACCGGAAAAAATGGAAAATCTGAGCTATGTCCTGCGTCTGATCGGCAACGGCATGATCACCTGGAAAGAAAACGCCCTGGCCCGCAAGGAGTTGACCGGGCGCAAACTGCAAATCTATCAATTTATCGAAGATCATGCGCATGAGGATATTTCTCTTGCCGACCTGAGCCGGGCGATCGGATTGTCATCGTCAAGAACCCGCCATCTGGTCAAAGAGCTGACCAATCGTTCATTCAAATCATTAATTGAGGAGGAGAGAATGCTGCGCGCCGGCTATCTGCTGCAGTCAACCGGCAATACTCTTGATGAAATTGCCGAAGCTATCGGCTATAAAAATTGTTATTATTTCAATCGGGTTTTCAAAAACTACTTTGGCGTTCCTCCCGGAGCCTATCGCCGGGAATTGAAAAACGAACGTAAAAATACCTAGAATTATTTGCATAAATTGAAACCGCATATTAGTTTACAGTTTTCAATAATTAAAAATAAAGGATTTATTATGAATAAAATACCATTCGGTAAGCGCAGCGGTCTTGAAGTTAACCCCGTAAGCATGGGCGCGATGCGCTTTCCGGAGGATATGATCGAGTCCGTCGAATTAATCCGGCACGCAATCGACTCGGGAATGGTCTATATCGACTCCTGCCGCTGCTATGGAGAATCCGAACTGAAACTGGCCCGGGCGCTGAAAGACGGCTATCGCGAAAAAGTCTTCCTCTCAACCAAATCATCACCCTGGAACCGGAAAATCCAGGATACCGACGATGGTTCGGCCGATTCAATCGTCAGGCGCATCGAGGAATCTCTGGTCAGGCTCGACGTCGACTACCTTGACTTCTATCAGGTCTGGAGCGTATTCAACGACGAAAACTGGGAGCTGGCCACCCGTAAAGGCGGTATGGTTGACGGTATTAAAAAGGCCCGTGATATGGGTCTGGTCAAACATATCGGCCTGACCTCGCATCAACCGCCGGAAGATCTGCTCAAATATCTGCCGGAAGCCGACTGGATCGAGTCGATCCTGCTGAGTTTCCATCTGATGCAGCGCGATTATGAACCGGTTCTGGCCAAAGCGCACGAACTGGGCATCGGCACCATCGTCATGAATCCCTGCGGCGGCGGTAAATTTTCCGAACAAAGCGACGTCCTGATGAAAATAGCCGATCAGGTCGGCGCGGTCAGCGTAGCCGATTTGGCAATCCGTTATGTCAATTCCAACCCGAACGTCGACACCCTGATCTGCGGCATTACCAAAAAATCCGACATCGACGACACCATCGCTTCATGCGAACGCGAAAAATTCACCCCGGATCAAATCGCGTTGATCAATACCTCATTTGAAGAACTTTCCAAAGAAAAATTCTGCACCGGCTGCAAGTATTGTATGCCGTGTCCGGTCGGAATCAATATCCCGCACATCCTCAATCTGCTCTATGAGGACAATGTTCTGGGCCTCAAGGAGAACGCGGTCAAAGGTTACGCCAATAACTGGGCCAACAAAGTCAAAGCCGACGCCTGCATCAAATGCGGCCAGTGCGAGAAAAAGTGTACTCAGAATCTCAAGATCATGGATGAACTGGCCAGAGCTCACGCGGCTTATCATAAGGAATAATAAACCTTCATAATTGGCATCGAAGTATTGGGGAGGAGTCAATGCCTGAAAAAAAATTCAGTTTTGTGTATTTGCTGAATGTTTTATGTATTATTGCAGGTCTGGTTTTGATAATACTCAGCCTGAAAGCAGGTGTCAAAGACTTATTTGGACTTGGTGGCTGGATTTTCATCCTGTCAGTTGCTTGGTTGATCGCATCCAACCGTTAAAAACATTCCATCCGGGTTATAAATCCTCTTAAATTGTTTTCATTGATTTTTCCGGGAACACTAAACTTACAAGACATAAAGCTACTGCTTTAACCTAAAAAACGCATTTGAAATTATACTGTAAAAATATTTATTCATTGGAGATTTAATTAATCGCTTGACTTATTTCAACGGTCTATTCCTAGCGACCTTTAATTAACCAAGACCTTAACAATAAGAGCTTTGAGACTTAATTATAGTCAGGCTGTCAGACTATTTATCAGACTATTTAGACGTCATACTGTTTTCAATGCTTATAAACAGGTGAGGGTATTCAGTAGGATAGCTTTCGATGAAAGCGCCGGGATGAGAAAACATCCCTCCCACGGACGAATTATTCAGTCACTGATTAACGTTAACAACTGATGCTTATGTTCTTCGCCAGCCTCATCGAGGCAGGCGCTACTGTCCGCGAACTGATGATCAATACGCTTATTTAAATAGCATATCGGCAATTAAAAAATCTCGTTTTCATTGGATGAATGCCTGCTGCATTATTACTCGCCGCATATTTTATATTTTGTCAACAAGATACAATAATGCCGCCATCAAAAAATAAAAATCAACTGCTTTTTATAGGTTTAAAAACACTGAGAGGAAGTTAATACCTGAAAAAAAATGATATTTTTAAAGTTCTTTGCATTGTAAAGTTCTTTGTAGATGCTATTTTATAATTAACGGCATAAGGAGTATCATAAATATGATTGCGGATAATGTTCATGAAGTTCCGGCACAAATCTGCCGGTATTCGCGGCAGACACCCCTCAGGGATCGTTTTGTTTATCCAACCTGTAATACAATAATTCGGGATAAACGGCCATGAAATTAAGTAAAAAACAAAAGATCGTTATATTTTCCAGTATAATTTCATTGATATTGGTCATAACGGTTTCAATCTGTTTGGCTCTCTGGCTTGACAATCGACGGCGTAATGCCGAAATCATCAGGGAAGCTATTATGAACCCGCAAAAGATTGATCCGAAAAAATTCCTGAATACTCTTGACAGCTCCTTCAAAAATCTTCCGGAAGAAAAAAAGAACGATATTCTGAAAGATCGTAAACAGTTTGAAAAATATATGGCTAAAGCGACCGGGAAAGAGTTGGAGAAATCGTTCAATTCGCTATTTTATCTGCCCAAACCGGTTCGGACAAAAATCATCAAAATGTCAGCGGATCATTTATTGGCCACGGCCAGGAAACATCCTGACAAAGTAATCGCCACTTTTGAGAGCCCGGCCGGGAATGGGGCCCTCAAAGGTGCTTCAAAATATTTTCTGCTTAATTTAAGCGGTAAACAGAAGGCGGAACTTGCTCCTTTGACTACGGCAATGTATAAAGTAGTGCGTCAACAGTCCAAAGGGATAAAGCTGGATAAATAATACGGATAGGTTCTGTCAAAAATGATATGATGAATATGAAAACAACATTGACGGCTATTTTTCAGGAAGAATGACGGGGCCTTAGAAAATTGACGGAAGAAATGACGGAGTTTTTTTTCCACGGTCCATAATAATCACAAAAAACAAGGATAAATGTAAATACTGCGATCATCACATTCTGTATATGGCTACCTGGAAATGGCAAATTTCATTTTTTCAGTCACTTGAGATTGGCTTTTCATACAAAACATACTGAAAAAACGATGGCCAACTGCGCATTGGCTCAATCCGTGGATTGAGGTGATGCGCGAATGAGCAAGGCGCAACCGGCAAAAGCAGTTATGCGTGAATCGCAAAAAGGGATTAGGAAACGAAGCGTTTCCCAAATAAACACTGAAACATTTGACAAAACCTACAGATAAATTAGGGGGATATTAAAATGAAATTATTTTTAAATTGGAATGATAACCCGGCAATGAGGAAGACTGGTTTTACACTCATTGAATTGTTGGTTGTGATGGCGATCATCGCTGTCCTCGCGGGAATGTTGCTGCCCGCGCTGCAAAAAGCCAGGCAAAGCGGCAAAATGGCCAGTTGTCGCAATAATTTGAAACAAATAGGAATCGGGGTTGTCGCCTACGGCCAGGATAACCAGGACTACTTTCCCTATGCAACTTCGCAGAAAGTCTACCTTTCATCGACAGCCATCCCTAATCTGCAATGGCTGCCTGATTCTTTGAATCTGAAATCCGATAAAGTATATCGTTGTCCTGATGACCGGGAAAAAATGTATGAATCACCCGATGGCGGCACCAGCTACATCTGGAACTGGGAAATGATAACCGGGGTAAGCGGCAATGATAAGATCGGCACGCTAAAATACAATATTGACATATCCGGCAATTCCCCCAAAATGGTTTCTCCCGCGCATTTCGCCATCATGGTTGATGCCGGAGCCTATCATGGAAGACCCGGGAAAAAAATATCGTTTAATGTATTATACGCGGGCGGAAACGTCAGCGATTTAAGAGACTTTCCAGTAGAGGAGTAATTTACAATGAAATTAGCAAAAACTTTATTAGTTCTGGTCCTGAACGGAATTTTTTTTGTGACTTACGGCACGGAACAAAATCTGAAAAAGACCGCGCCGGAGCGCCAAAAGAATTTCAACCCCGAACGTATTGCGGCAGCCGAGACCGCGATGTGGCAGGCATATTACAGTAAAGACAGCTTAAAGGGGAAAATCAAACTTGCGCAGCTGCTTATTCAACTGCTTCAGGATCAATTCGGCCTGAAACCGGATGAAGCTGTCGGGATCGCTTATCAGTTCACTTCGTCTGCCATCCTGTTTAAGCAAGGCAAATATAAAGCATCGCTGCCGCCGCTTAAAGAAGCATACACTAGTATTAAAAAGTATACCGATTTGAAGTATGATCCTGAAAAAGTTGCGAAAGCCGATCTGAAATGGTGGATTTCCCGTCGCGCATCGTCCGGAAAACCAGCGGTGATCGGCCCTCAAATCGCTCATCTTTATGAACTTATTTACGGCTATAATCATCAGGGGTTCACTGACGCCGGTATGTTGCGAGCCGAGGCAATGCATTTACGTGATATCGGCAGAAAGCAAGCGGATTGGAAAAAAATTAAAAAGCTGCTTTTACAATCTTATCAGGCAATGCAGCGGGGACTTGAAGCGCGTCAGTTAATTAAGAAGAAATAAACCGTCTATTTCGTGTCACGGCTGGATATTATTCTTGTTACTCGTCTTTAATTATTTTCTTTTTTTTCTGGAATGCTGAACTCGCATGGCACACACACCTGGCATTTGCCGCAACCGAATCTGGCCCCGTTTTTCTTCAAGGTATAACCGACAAAATCACGACATTTAACGTGATTTTTACCGTTTTCCGGGGATATCGCTTTGACCGGGCAATTCCTGACGCAAGCTCCGCACATCGTGCAATATTCATAAAGCCCTTGATAATTTCTTACCGTTGGTTCATGCGTATAACTGGTAATGATGCTGGTAAACCTTCCGGCCATGCCATGACTGGTAATCAGACCGTGAGACAAACCGAAAGTGCCGTGTCCGGCGGCAAACGCGACATGCCGTTCGGACCAGTTGCTGTAAAAATCCTTATTGCTCAATGTACTTTGGTCCTCAGCATCCTGTCCGCTCGACGCCTTGAATCTTTCATCAAGACATGGAGCGACGGCTTGAAAACCCTGTTCATGCAGTTTATCCAGCAGATATTGAGTACAGCGATTGATTATTGCCTGCCCCTCGACCCGGCCGTGCAGCCATTCTTTCGCGGGAAAACGCATATCCCTTGAATTGCCCCGGCGGACCGCCTCAGTATAAGGAAAAAATATCGAAATAACGGTCACGGCTTCCTTCAGCCATTCATGCGGCGGCAGAAAGTGCCCATAGGTAGCGCTGTACACTGATCTGAATTGCTCAAAAAGCTCATCTTTCGCGTCCGCATAGCAGACAACCGGAGCGTCATATATTTTTAATCCGACAACGCTTTGGTCAATAGCCTCCGCGGCTGAAATATAAGCGTTTTTTTCGATAAATTCTCTAGCCAATTGTTCAATCATCTAAAGTGATCCTTAAAATAAATCTGGTGTCCTTCTTAAATTTATCATTGCTGCCGGCGTTTTCAAAACAAAAAGCACAATTAAACAGAAGTGCGGACTCAATATTTTCTCAGGACTAATCCACTCGTTATTTACGGATATTGACCTTTCGGAAAGGAATAACCAGATCTAAAGTCTGATGGAGGGCGAGAGCCCCTCGAGCCGCCCGTCTGCGCGGCATGTCCGGCTCAACAGAGTTTCTCCTTCCAGAAAAAAACGCGCGGGTCGAAGTTTTTTCGGATTTAAATCATTCGATGTTCATAGTGTTTTGTGGAAGGCGAGAGGCCCTCGAGCCAAACGGCTATGCGGCATGTCCGGCTCAATGGAGTAAATCTTTTAAAAATGTTTTTACTCTCTTGACAAGAGCTTTATCGGGCTGTAATTATATTTTTATTCGTCTGAAGCTGTTTCAACTAACATTAAGGAGGAGACTATGCAATCGGCAATCATGGGCAAACCCTCATTTGCCTATATTCAAATTGTGCTTGACCCCGGCGAAGAAATCATCGCCGAATCGGACGCCATGTCCAGCATGGCGGCGGAACTGGATATGTCAGCGGAATTCAACGGCGGCTTTCTTTCAGGTCTGCTGAAAAAATACCTGGGCAGCGAAAGCCTGTTCGTCAACCGGTTCAGAAACAACACCAGCGAACCGAAGACCATGACCCTGGTTCAAGCCGTCCCTGGCGATATTCAATGCATCGATCTCAATGGCGGCAGTTTCTGTTTGCAGCCCGGAGCTTATGTAGCGTCTACCTCAGGTATAAAGCTTGGCGTCCGCTGGGCCGGATTCACCTCATTTTTCGCTAAAGAAGGGCTTTTCAAGCTGGAAGTTACCGGAATCGGGCGGGTCTGGTACGGCGCTTACGGCGGCCTGATCGAGAAAGAAGTCAACGGTGAGTACATCGTCGATACCAGCCATCTGGTGGCTTATGAACCGCAAATGAAACTGAAATTGCGTCTGGCCGGCGGTATTTTCTCCAGCTTTTTCGGCGGGGAAGGACTGGTGACCCGGGTTATCGGCAACGGCAAGATCATTGTCCAAACCAGAAGCATGAGCGGCCTGGCCGGCTGGCTCAACCGCTATCTTTGAGGAGGGTATATTATGCAAACTGAAATTATGTTCGGTCCCGGCAATTCAGCGGCCAGGGTTGTTTGCGACAGCGGCGAAGTGCTGACCACCGAGGGCGGCGCGATGATCTCGATGACCGGCGGCTTCGACGTTCAGACCACGACGCATAAAAAAGGTCAGGGCGGAATTCTCAAAGGACTCAAACGTATGTTGTCCGGAGAAAATTTCTTCCTTAATCATTATACCGCCGGTCCCGGCGGCGGCGAAATCCTGCTGGCAACCACTTTGCCCGGCGATATGCAGGCGTTTGAACTGGAGGGGCATAAACTGGTCGTGCAGGCTGGTTCGTATGTCGCATCCGGCGCGGGAATAGATATCGATTTCGGCTGGCAGGGCTTTAAATCGTTCCTGTCCGGCGAAAGCGCTTTCTGGCTGAATATTTCCGGACACGGAACCGTCATCATCAACTCTTTCGGCGCAATTTATCCGATCGAAGTCAACGGCGATTACATTGTCGATACCGGCCATATCGTGGCGTTTCAGGACAGTTTAAGCTTCAGCATCACCAAAGCGGGCAAGAGCTGGATTTCCTCATATCTCGGCGGCGAAGGACTGGTCTGCAAATTCAGTGGCCAGGGTTATGTCTGGTGCCAGTCGCATAACGCGTCCGGCTTTGGCGGCACTCTGGGTCCCATGCTCCGGGCGCGGTAAGTGATTGAGAAAGGATAAATTGAGGATAATATAATGGATAAATTAAAAAGCGAATTTCAATTCAGGTTTGACTGCAAGCCGGACTTCGGCTTTGTCACAGTCCAGATCCCGGCGGGGCAGACGCTGAAAGTGGAAGCCTCCGCCATGGCGACGATGGACCCGCATCTCAAAATGAAAACTAAAATGGGCGGCGGTTTCAGCCGTTTCCTGACCGGTGAATCTTTGTTCATCAACGAATTTTCCGCCCCCGGCGCTTCGGGCGAAATCGGCATTGCTCCGGCCGCGCCGGGCGACGTTGAACACGTCTATCTGGAGAACGAAACCATCTATCTCCAGAATTCCGCTTATGTGGCCTCTTCGATGGGTGTTGAACTCCAAACCAAATGGCAGGGTTTCAAAGGCTTCTTCAGCGGGGAAGGACTCTTTCTCATCAAGTGCGTAGGGACCGGCGACCTCTGGTTCAACAGTTACGGCGCGATCATTGAAATAGACGTTGCCGGCGAATATATCGTCGATACCGGCCACATTGTCGCGTTTACCGAGGGTTTACAGTACAAGGTAACCAAACTTGGCGGCTATAAATCGTTCTTCCTGTCGGGCGAAGGACTGATCTGCCGTTTCAGCGGACACGGCAAGGTCTGGGTTCAATCGCGCCAGGTTGCGCCGTTTGCCCGTTGGACCTACCCGTACCGACCGGAAAAAAGCAGTAACTGATGATTCCAGCCGGTTCCGTTTCTTCGGGACCGGTTAATTTCACATTCCGCATTGCTCGGTCCGGTTGATGACCATATCCTGCCAGTGTCGGTCCAAAGTATTGAACCGGGCCGACCAGCCAGATATTCTCACAACCAGATTCGGGTACAGTTCGGGATGCGTTTGGGCATCGCGCAGCATTGCGTTGTCGACAACGTCCAGTTGCAGATAAAATCCGCCCAGCTCCAGAAATGTTTTGAGCAGCGACAACACTACATCCGGAGTCGCTTCGCCGGCGGAATGCAGTTTCAGGTCCAGCGGACAGCCGTTCGGGGTTTGCCGGAAATCGGCTTTGCAGAATGATTTGATAACCGCGGTCGGGCCGTTATGATCAGTGCCGGGCGTCGGCGCCAGGTTCGCGGCCAAATATTCCCCGGCGAATTTGCCGAACGCAGTGGCCCGGCGGTCTTTCGCGTAAGCCAGTTCGCGACCGAAAGTACTGATCCCGACCGGACGCAATACACCGTTAATCATCCGGGTCTCCCCGGCAATCCGGGTATAATCGTCAAAGACCTTTTGGAACAACGCATCGACGGCGGCGCTGTCGTTTCCGTACAACTCAAATTCTCCCGCGATTTCCCGGCGCAAAGGCTCATAGCCGCGCCAGTCATTTTTAAGCAAGGCAACCAGTTCCGCCAAACCGAACCGCTTACGTTTATAGACCAGTTCCCGGATTACGAACAAACTGTTGACCACGTCCGGAATACCTCCCGCGTGAATTCCCGCGACGGAATATTTTGCTCCACGATCATTATAGCCCGCCGCGCGGTCAATGCAGTCGTCAACAAAAAGCGACAAGAGCGGAGTCGGGGATATTGAATCAACACCATTGCGGCAACCGTTGCTGAAAGTGCGTCCGGCGGCCAGATCCTGTTCCCGGCAAAATGTACTTAACCGTGCTGAAAAATCGTTATACAGCTCGTCAAAACCTGCAAAATCAGTCGAATCCAAAGTTTGCTGCAGGATTTGCAGCATATCGAACGGCAAATAAGTAAACGCCGTTTTACCCGGAACAATCGTCTCCCAGCAGCCGTCATTAGTAAATGCCAGCGCCTCCGTTTCCGGATAACCGAACCGTTGCATCGCTTCGAGCACCACCGGTTCATTGTAAATGGAAACAATCCCGCCGCCCAGACTCATGACTTCCGCAACCCGCCGCAAAAGGTCGGGCGGGGTTCCCGAATGAATCCGTACCGCCACCGGAAAATCGCTGATATGCAATTCTTCAATAATATCGAGGATCAGATAAGTAACCGGATTAGTCAGGTCCTTGCCGTTAACGTCGCGCCCTCCGATAATGACATTCTGGTAAAACTGGGCGTCGCCGCTGCTCCCGGCCCCGAAGCCGACACCGTTCCATTCGGTCCCCTTGATCCAGAAATGTGCCAGCAATTCACGCGCCTCAGCCATATCAATCCGTCCCGCCGCCAAATCCTGTTCAAGATACGGCCCAAGCATCTCATCAACCCGCCCCAGGCCGGACCAGTTACCGCAGAGCCGTTGAAAACTGAATAGGAACCACAGTGACTGCACCGCCTCGCCAAAATTAGCCGGGGAATTCACCGGGACTTTCCGGCCATATTCAAGTACCTGTAGCCAGTGTTCCTGTTCAGCCCCGACAGTCGAGGCAATCAGTTCTTCCAGGGCTTTCAGGTAACGACAGTGCCATATATTCATCGCCTCGAGGCACAATTGCATCGATTGCAGAAAATCCCGCTGTTTATTAGAAAGATCTGCATCCTCAAGCCGTGTTTCAATGCGTTTGGACAGCGCCGCAGTGCCGGAATGCAGAACCCGGTCAAAACCAATCGTCACATGACTGGTCGCCCGGTAATTGCAAGCTGGAACATTGTGTCTTGTTGCCTCTTCCAGCGTCGCGGCCCCAACCAGCCTTTCACCTGAAACCAGCCGCAATGGAGCCTGTGCCGCAATCAATTTCACAGTTTCGGCATAGATCATACTATCGGTAAGTTTTATTTTTGCCTGATCTGACAAAGCAAAACCGGCTGGTTTGATCGAGTCGCGAAATTCTCCGGATAAATAGCGCCACGCCAGCTGCCGTGTCTCCTCGCAGAGTCTTTGAATCCCGCTCCCACACAACGGATTGAATTTATCTCGCAATTTTATCATTCTTAAACATCCTTGAAATTGATATTGGAATATACTGTTTCAGGCCTCAATTGAGAATGTCAAAATTTTACAAAAATATATCTATTACTATCATATTTTTATTTTTCATGCTATAATATATATATTATCATAATAACAACCCTGGGAGCGCGGACGTCTCGTCCGCATAGTGAAGTCAGCATAACAAAAGCAGTTTCCCGCGTTCAGCGCGTCAACCCTGGGAGCGCGGACGTCTCGTCCGCATTATGAAGTATGCATGTCGGAAGCAGTTTCCCGCGTTCAGCGCGGCAACCCTGGGAACGCGGACGTCTCGTCCGCATTATGAAGTATGCATGTCGGAGCCGTTACCCGCGTTCAGCGCGGCAACCCTGGGAACGCGGACGTCTCGTCCGCATTATGAAGTATGCATGTCGGAGCCGTTACCCGCGTTCAGCGCGGCAACCCTGGGAACGCGGACGTCTCGTCCGCATTATGAAGTATGCATGTCGGAGCCGTTACCCGCGTTCAGCGCGGCACCATCTCCTTGAGGGTTAGTTATATTACAATCGGAATATTATGCGTAAAAAATGATTGAGAATAAATTATGTTAAAACTGTCAGACATAAAAATAACGGATATATCGCCAGGGGGCTTTGATCGCGGACCCGCAATCGACAATCGGGTGCATTGCAAAATCGTCCCGCATCTGATATTTGCCAGGGCAGAAGTCGGGCATTATGAGATAACCTGTAACGGACAACACATAATTATGGACCAGGGCGAAGCTTTTTTCACACCGCCGGATACTCATATGAAAATCGTACATCATATCAATCCGATAGAGAAAAAAATGAGCGCACGCTGGCTGCATTTCAATGCTTCTATTCTTGGCGTCGACATCACTTCCTTCTTCAACATTCCGCTTCGGGTGGATGCCGCTACCTGCGAAAAAACGGCCCCGGATCTGGAACGACTGCGGATTCTGGCTGACGATGACTGCATCCCTGCGATTCTGGAAAAAAATGAACTCTGCTTCCGCTTTATCAGGCGACTGCTGACCATTTCCATCCCTGAAACCAACTTGAACGAACTGTTAAATTCGAGCGGACGGGTTCAAACGGCAACAAGTTATGTCAGTCGCAATATGAAACGTAATATCAAAGTAGCCGATCTGGCAAAGGCTTGCTCAATGTCGCCTCCCGCCCTATTCAGGTATTTTTCCCTGACTCTCAAAACCACCCCGCAAAAGTTCATTTCCCGGCTGAAAATGGAACATGCCGCCGAATTACTGCGCGATTCCCGGTTGTCAGTCGCCGACGTCGCCGACGCTACCGGCTTTGCCAATCAGTTTCACTTCAGCCGTTGTTTCAAACGTTATTACGGAACCGCCCCCGGCAAATATCGCGATTCGAATATCTGGAAGTTCGCGGATATTTAGATTCCTCCGCACTTGGCGTTTGTAAAACCTCATAACGATAAAATATTGGCCGCGAATAATTTAAGATTTATTTTTAGTCAAACCGTCTGACTATATATGACCTATAAGACCTATAGGTCCCATAAGGCTTATTTGCTGACTTCGATCAACTTTTTTGGCCGAAAATTTTCTGGACGCTCTCTTGACAATTATTCTTTTTCAGGCTATTGTATACAATCAAAATACAATTAACCGGCAATGTGCCGGTGCAATTTAACGCTATGCGTAATTTTATCAAGAGAGAGTTATAATGGCCAAGAAAACGCGGATCGACGAGATCTGCAGGCAACTGCGCGAAAAATTGAAGGACGGTTCTCTGGCGGCTGAAAGCCGGATAGTGGAACAGGATTTGGCGGCGGAATTCAAAGTCAGTCGGACCCCAATCCGGGAAGCGATCCGCCGTCTGGCCAGCGAAGGGTTGCTGGTATCCGTACCCAATCTCGGGACTTTCGTCAAGCGTTTTTCCCTGGCCGATGTCCGGGAGATGTTTGAGATCCGCGAAGTACTGGAGGGCTTGGCCTATCGCAACGCGGTCGAGCGTTTTGACGATGACGACCGGACGGAACTGAAACGTCTGGCCGAAGTCACTGATGCGGCCCGTCAGGCGGGACAGTGGGACCAGGCATTCAAGACCGATGAAAATTTTCACCAGTTTATTATTGATCGCTGCGGCAGCATGACTTTGCGGGAACAGTTGGCCAGGTTTAATTTCCAGACCTCGCTGATCCGCGCGGATTTGAGCGCGGTCGCGCCACGCGTCAAACGGCGTGAAATTACTGTAACTCACTCTGAACTGGCCAGGGTATCAGACGACCCGGTCAAGGCGGAAAATCTGATGCGCGAACATATCGCTGGCCTGGCCAGATGGCTTTTTAAATAAAGGGATACATATCAAAGGCCACGAATTGCACGAATCTACACGAATGAAACTTTTTTTGTTCCGCAAAGCGGAAAATAATTAGTGAAATTCGTGTGATTGGTGGCTAAAGTAAGAAAAGGATAAAAAATGCGAATTATTGTACCGATTAAGCAGGTACCGGAAACTCGCTCGGTCAAAATGGATGAAAAGACCGGGACCGTGATCCGGGACGGAGTGGAGTCGATCGTAAATCCGCTGGATTTGTACGCGATCGAAGCGGCGTTAATCTTAAAAGAACGCTTCGGCGGGGAAACTGTCGCCCTAAGCATGGGACCGCCGCAGGCGGCAACCGCGTTGAAAGAAGCGATGGCAATGGGCATGGATGAAGCTGTGTTGGTCAGTGACCGCGCCTTTGCCGGATCCGACACCTGGGCGACTGCCTATGTGCTGGCTGAAGCGGTTAAAAAGGTGGGGGAATTCGATTTGATAATCTGCGGCGAACGCGCGACTGACGGTGACACCGGTCAGGTCGGCCCGGAAATGGCGGCTTACCTCGATCTGCCGGTCGCAACCTACGTCAACGGCGTTAATGATTTTTCCGATGACGAATTGACCATTACCCGGCTGGTTGAACATGGCGAGGAAATTGTCAGCATGCAGCTGCCTGGATTGTTAACCGTGGTCAAAGAGGTTAGCGATCCGCGGTTGCCGACACTTGACGGCAAAATCAGGGCGCGGGAAACCGAACTGCCGGTACTTACTTTTGATGATTTGGAACTCGAAGTCAGTAATCTTGGTTTGAAAGGTTCGCCGACCAGAGTGGTCAAGATATTCCGCCCGAAAGTGGCGCGGGAATGTGAAATGACGACGGCGGAAGAAGAAGCTGATATTATTATTGCGGCCGAAAAAATCTGCCAGTTCCTCCGTGAAAGAGAGGTAATATAATGTCTGATGTATGGATACTTTCCGAACAGTTTAACGGGACGATTGAAACCGTCGCGTTTGAATTACTGAATCGCGCGGCCGATCTGGCCGCGAAAAAGCAGAGCCGTTTATGCGCGGTCCAGATCGGCCCGGCGCTGGCCGATGACGAACTCAGCCGCCTGATCGAATGCGGCGCCGATGTCGTCTACGCGGTTGAAGCCGATGAACTGGCGGATTTTTCCCCGGAAGCCTATGCCGCCTGTCTGCTTGACCTGATCGAGGAACATAAACCTGAAATAATCATCGCCGCCGCGACTACGACCGGACGCACGGTCATGCCGTACGCAGCGATGATCGCTCATTCCGGATTGACCGCCGACTGTACGGTTTTGGACATTGAACCGGATACCGGGTTGTTACTGCAGACCCGTCCCGCTATCGGCGGTAATATCATGGCGACAATCAAGACACCGGAATGCCGTCCGCAGATGGCGACGGTCCGGCCGCACTCCGGTCGACCGGCAACTCCGCAACCTGGGCGCAATGGGGAATTCCGCCGCATCAAGCCGGATATGGAAAAACTTAAATCCCGGACCAAAGTAGTCGGATTTGAACCTCAGACCGATGAACTCTCGCTTCAGGACGCTGACAAGGTGGTAATCGTCGGACGCGGCATCAAACGTCCGGAAAACCTGCCTTTGATCCATGAATTATGCGAGGCACTCGGCGCGGCGCTCGGCGCGACGCGTGACGTGGTTGACCGCGGCTGGCTGAGTTATCCGCATCAGGTCGGCTTGAGCGGCAAAACAATTAATCCTAAGCTGTGTGTCTCGGTCGGCGTCTCCGGCGCGATCCAGCAGTTGGCCGGGATGCAGACCGCCGATAATATTGTCGCGATCAACACCGATCCCGAAGCGCAAATCTTCAAAGTAGCCGATGTCGGCATTGTCGGGGACCTGTTTGAAGTGGTCCCGGCCCTGATCGAAAAAATCAAGAGTGGAGAGTTCTCATGCTGAAAGAAACCAAATATACCTACAATGAGTTAACTCCGGCCATCGTTCAGGAGTTGAAAAAGATTGTCGGCGATCAATATGTGATTTATGACGACCCCGAACGTCTGGAAGTATTTTCCCACGATGAAACCCCCGGCAATTATGTTGCCATGCCCGCGGCGGCGGTCCGGCCCCGGACCGTAGAGGAAATAGCTGCGATCATGAAACTGGCGAACCGGGAAAATATTCCGGTCACCCCGCGCGGAGCGGGCAGCGGCCTCTCCGGCGGAGCGGTGCCGCTTTACGGCGGAATCGTCCTCAGCGTCGACCGCATGAACTCGATTATCGAGGTTGACCAGAAAAATATGATGGTCGTAGTCGAGCCAGGAATGGTTGCAAACGACATCAATGAGCATTTGCAGCAGTTCGACCTGTTTTATGCCGGCTACCCGATGAGCCTGGAAACCTGTTTTATCGGCGGCAACGTGGCGGAAAACGCCGGCGGCGGTAAAGCGGTCAAATACGGCGTCACCGCCCGTTATGTCCTGGGTCTGGAAGTCGTGACTCCGGCTGGTGAAATCGTCGAACTCGGCGGCAAACTGGTCAAGGACGTTACCGGCTATAACATGGTTCAATTGATGGTTGGCTCGGAAGGAACATTGGGAATTTTTACCAAAATCGTCCTGAAACTGATTCCACTGCCGAAATACCAGGCCGACCTGTTGTGCCTTTTTAAAACCAGTGACGACGCGATTAGCGCAGTACCGAAGATCATGACTGAAGGCGGCATCATCCCGACCTCGATCGAGTTCATGGACAAACATTCGGTGCAGGCAGCGTGTGAATACCTGAATGAATCCCTGCCGTATGAGAATTGCGGCGCGATGCTGCTGATCTCGGTCGACGGCAATAATAAAGAGCTGATCGAAGAAGAGTATATCCAGATCGGCAAATTCTGTCAGGAAGCCGGTGCGCTTGAAGTCTATGTAGCGGATAATCCGTCAACTTCCGAGCGTATCTGGAAGGTCCGGCGTAATATTGCCGAGGCATTCAGCCTGATTGAAAAACGCCAGTTCAATGATGATATCGTGGTTCCTCCGGCTTCGATCCCGGCGGCTATTGCCAAACTTGAGGAGATAGCGGAAAAGTACCAGATTCAGATTCCGTGTTTCGGACATGCCGGGGACGGCAATATTCACGCCCGGGCAATGTGCCGTAAAGACTGGAGCGATGAAAAATGGGCCGAAATGCAGCCGATCATCCTGAAAGACATCTACGCGATGATCCGGGAACTGGGCGGTCGCCTCTCCGGCGAGCACGGTGTTGGCTGTAAACGCAAAAAATACTTGAATCAGGTGGTATCCGAGGAGTATATTAATATGCTGCGTTCGGTTAAACGCGCATTCGACCCGAATAATATATTGAATCCGGGCAAGATATTTGACGTTTGACACTTTAGTTGCCAGTTTACAGTTGCCAGTTGCCAGTAAGATATGGGAAATACCGGGCAGGAGAATAAAATGAGCTATGATAAGAATCTTTCGTTTGAAGACTTACTGGTATGGAAAAAATCCTGCCAGTTGGCGGTAAATATCTATGATGCTTTAAAAAATTGTAATGATTATGGATTAAAGGATCAGATGCTGAGAGCTTCTATCTCAATTCCCTCTAATATAGCGGAGGGTCAGGAGAGAAGCACCGTTCCTGATTTCAAGCGTTTTCTGACAATAGCCAAAGGATCGGCGGCGGAACTGAGAACACAACTATATATCGCGGCAAAATTAAATATTATACCAAAGGAAACAGCTGACAACCTGATAAATGATGTGAAAGAAATTTCAAAGATGCTTCAAGGTCTGGTATCTTCTTTGGATTAATGCCGCCGGCAGTTTTGCTGGCAACTGTAAACTTAAACCTGAAAGGTATGAAAAATGAAGGCTATGATGTTGACCGGGATCCGGGAAATGGAAATGATGGAAGTTCCAACTCCTGAAATAAAATCGCCTAAAGACGTACTCATAAAAATGACCTGTATCGGAGTATGCGGTTCCGATGTGCATTATTACACCACCGGAAAGATCGGCTCCCAGGTAGTGGAATACCCCTACGCGGTCGGACACGAAGGCGCGGGAATAGTAGAAGCTGTCGGCACCGATGTGACCAATGTCAAAGTCGGAGACCGGATCGCGGTTGAACCGGCGATCTGCTGTCACGAATGCGATCAGTGCAAAGCGGGTCGGCACCATACCTGCCGGACCCTGGTTTTTCTCGGCTGCCCCGGGCAGATCCCCGGTTGTTTGTCCGAATATATCGTTATGCCGGAAGAATGCTGTTTCAAGATCAAGGATAGCATGAGCTACGAGGAAGCGGCTATTTCCGAACCGCTGGCCATCGGAGTCTATGCCGTCAAACAATCGATCCCGATGCAGGGCGCGAAAATCGGCATTCTCGGAGCCGGGCCCATTGGTTTGAGCGTCCTGCTCCCGGCCCTGGCCCAAGGGGCGGAAAAAGTCTACATCACCGATCCGATCCCGGAACGCCTGGCCCTGGCCGCCAAACTTGGCGCGGTCTGGACCGGCAATCCGGATAAGGAAGATATCGAACAGGCGATCATCGCTCAGGAACCCGGCCTGCTGGACTGTGTTTTTGAATGCTGCGGCGAACAGAGCGCGGTCAACAGCGCGATGAAACTGCTCAAACCCGGCGGCAAACTGATGATGATCGGCATCCCGGAAGTCGATGACATTTCTTTCCACATGGACGATATGCGCCGCAAGGAATTATGCGTCCAGAACGTGCGCCGCCAATGCGACTGCGTCCAGCCGGCGCTGGATATGATCGACAATAAACTGTTTGACGTCAATGCGATGGTTACTCATCGTTTCAGCTTTACCGACAGCAAAGCGGCCTTCGACCTGGTCGACAGTTACACCGACGGTGTTGTCAAAGCCATGATTCACTTTGACTGAGCGGTTGCAGTCCTTCTGTTTTGAGTGTATATTATAAAGATAATAAACAGAAGGAAAAAAAATATGTTTGAGATAGATATAACCAGAGAATTCTCGGCTGCGCACAGCCTGCGCGGCTATCAGGGCAACTGCTCCGAACTGCACGGACATAACTGGACGGTAATGGCGGTCGTAAAATCACCAAAGCTCGACGAAATCGGTATCGCGTTGGATTTCCGTAAACTGAAAACCGAACTTGATACGATTCTTGACGAATTTGATCATACCAACGTTTCAGATCATGAAGCTTTCGCGGAACTCAATCCCACCAGCGAAGTGCTGGCAATGGTCATCTTTGAAAAACTCTCAGCCTGCCTCAATGACGGCTGCATCAAAGTCGACCGGGTCAGGGTTTGCGAATCACCCGGTTCCGGCGCGACATATTACGCCGATTGAAATACTGGTTCCTTATTTTCGACGATGCGCAGTTTGATATGCTTTGCGTTGGGAATTTTAAACTCTATTCGACCAAATTCATCACTCAAAACAGTGAATTTATAATCTTTGGATTCGATTATAAAGCCGGTATTTGGTTTCAGAACCAATATCACTCCCGTATGCAATGTTTTTTCATCAGACAGCAGTTCCAGCGTTGCGGCGTCAAGTTTCTCCGCTATTTCAATTTTGCGCGGAATAACCAGAAAACCGGTTGTTACGGAAGCGGGTCTGCGGTATCCGGCCCAAAGATTCAATATGATTGAAGAAAGTCCGCTAAAAGAAAAATCTCCGCATCCTTTGCCTGATTCCAAATCAAATTTTTCATAGCAAACCGGAAAATCCCGATGGTTTCGTGCGTAATTTTTGAGAACATTCAATGCAATTTTTTCCGCATCCTCCAAAAGGCCAAGTCCAATCAGGCTTTTCCAGAAAAACCAGTGAAACGGCATCCAAACAGCCCCGCACCAGTAACCGCTGCGATAAAAATCGGCATCAGGATCAACAGTTGTAAGGCCATATTCCGTCAAGTATACATTAAGGAGTTTATCCAATAATTTATCTTTTTGCACCTCAGTCTGAAACGAAGCACTGAAAAGGGGAGTAAGCCCGCTGATATCATAAAAAGGACATTGGTTTTTTGAATCTTTAATTGTCCAGTGATAATGACCGGTTGTATTGTTCCAAGAAAATCTCTGCAATGAATTTTCGCTTTTTTCGATGAATTCATCATAAATTTCAGGAGTATTAATATCAATTACGTTACAAATTTGCTTCAACAATTTTGCTGAAAGCAAAGCAAAGGCGGTCATATTCACCGATGCTGCGCGTATTAGTTTTTTAGTCGGGTTAACATCAAAAGGAATACACCAGTAACCACTTTGCCGAGACCACTCCACGCCATATCCGCGAGTCCATATTTGAGAAGGTGAATCATCAAGTCCGGAGCCTCCTCCGATCGGAGATAACAAGCCATCGCCAGATTCGTCAAGATGCTCTCCGGAAGGCCATGCCAACTGCCCGGAACAATACATAAACAATTCGTGGAGACCTGGATAAAGTTTTCGTAAAAACTCATTATCTCCAGTTTTCTGGAACAGATTCCAGGCAGCGGTTACCTGAATCAAAGAGAGAGAACCGATAAAATTCGGAAAAACAGTGGGGTTTTCCCGGGGCAAATATTGAGAAATACATGAAAATGACATCTCCGGCGATATTTCCGCCAGCCCGACAGCAATAAAACCGGCATCCCAAAAGAACTCGGCATCCCACGAAGCGGCTGGAGTATAAACCGGCATTGGCTTTCCGGCATATTTTACCGAAGGCGGATAAACCCGGTTAAACTTAAGCTGATTAGCCAAATGCTCTATCATTCCAGCCATATCATCTCCCGGCTGAAAAGTAGCTGCGGGAGTTCGTTGACCAGCTAATGACTCAAACCGCGTTTCAGCATCTTTAAAACAGTCTGGATTGCACCCGGAATCAATATCCCCCAGGATCGCCCAGCATGATTGCTCCTTTTCAGCAGGAATACGCCACTGGCGGAAAAAATTCATATACTTTCTATCGGCGGGACAAGGCTTTCCCCATTGCAACAACATCCCGAGAAGCGGCGTATCATGACTAATCAACGGAATACTGAACCATTCGTGGTCAAACGACATGGAAAATTTATCATGGTTGATCCTGATTAAGTTTTCAGATAAATCAACATTCCGGCAATATCGGTTTGGACCGGCAAGAAAAGAACAAACCCATTCGGCATCATACCGGGTCTGATTTATCGCGGTAAGTTTCACAAGCATCTGGCGGTCCTTGGATTTTACGAATTCAACACGAAGCAAATTATCGCCTTGTTTATCGGCCAGAATTTCATAGCGCCAGTAAGGCTTTATTTCATCATATTCCACTTCATTGACAATTACATGACTGTAAATGTAGTGATCCATTTCAAAATTACTGTGCCCCGGATGAACTGCAAACACTTCACCATATTTTAGTCTTTCTCCAGTTTTAACTCCCGCGGCAAATACAGTATCAATCGCAGCCCCGCTGTCGGTATCTGTTACTACCTGGGCGTTTACCCTGGCTTCCGGAACAAAAGGTTGCCATTTCCATTCTTTAGTCATATCAAAAAGCCTTGAAGCATGCCGAATATATTTGTGAATATTGTCTTCTTACCACCATTTTGCATAATCGTCATATCTTGTAAAACGACTTTCGGTCTGATTTACCGACCTGACAGAGCCGTCCCCAAGCAACTGATTCTGCAAAACACGTAAGTTGTCAATATGGTTCGGTTGATAATTGCCGGACATTGAAGTCATATCCGCTCCAAGCATTTTCGAACTGCCCATTTTTTTAGCATAATTACTGCGGCAGGAGGTAGATAAACGCCGCCGCCACACTTCAAACATATAAGTCATCTTGAATGCTTTACTGGTGTTCAAAATGCCAAGATTAGCCCAATCAGTTTTATACGAAGCCAATACCGATTCGGGGCAGTACCATATTTTACCAGTTTTGACATATGGAAGCAACGGTGTAACAAAATAACTGTTTGATCCCGTCGCCCCCCAACCGGAAGTTGATACCCAGCTGCTTTTAAAGATAACTTTATCAACAGTCGCATATGGCACCCAGTCATTATAATCTCCACCATACATGTATATAGCGGTGCCGATTTGTTTTAAATTATTCTGGCATTGAGCCCTTTTAGCCCTACTTCTGGCTTTATTCAGAGCAGGCAACAACATTGCCGCGAGAATCGCGATGATAGCAATCACAACCAGGAGTTCTATCAATGTAAATAAATGTTTGTTTTTTACTTTTCGTAAAATGCCTTTTGCGTTATTCATGTTTTATTTCCTTTCAAGTTCATACGGTGTATTCAAAAAGGTTCGTAATCGGTCAAGCATTTGTAAAATCTATTCAAATTATCGGTTCCTTTCAGTTTGCATTCAGTTTATTTAATAACACTTGTCGTGCTTTATGATATGCATCAGGATTATTAGATTGTTTCAGTATTTCCCGGGCAATATCCTTAAGCCTGGACTTGGGAACTCCTTTTCTTTCCAGCATCTTCAAAAGCAAATAATCCTGAATTCCCGCTCGAAAAGCCTGCCATCTTCGGGATGGAATTAGAGGTTCAAACGGATCTGTTGTTATATCCGCCGGGGCGTCTCTAAGTTCATAAATCATCGAAAAATCGCCACTATCCGCATCGCTCCAGCCGGTTCCCCCGCGAATGTCATTATAACTCCATATTCCAAGCCCGGTCACTCCAAAGAACCAGCCTCGCCAGGGATATTGGCGAAAATACCCGTTAACATCCAGCAATTTATTGGGTCCGTCACATTGATAAGTCCATAACCCTTTTCCTGCTTTCTGTTCAGCCTTGAAAAAACTTCTCGCCTGTAATTTGTCGTCAAACGAGTAAGGATGAGGCCAGCTTTTTTTATTGCCGGGATGATACAATTCCTGAACAGGAGCCCAAATATTTATATCTTTTTTCAGAGAATTTATTGCGGACATATCTTTTCTGTTAAACCCGACAGGGTCGGCAAAAACCAGAATAGCCGGATCAATTTGGTGCAACTCCCGGGCAACATCACCAAGTGCCTCATATTCAGTTCTGCCGCAGCATTTGTTGTCATAGGTTTCGTCAAATGGATACATGACAATCCGATCTTTTTTGAAACCGGCAGCCTCAAGTTCCGTATACCAGCCTTCAATAACTTTTTTAAGGGTATTCTTCCATTGTTCCGATCTCCAATTTTTGGCGGGGCAGAAAGGGATTTTTCCCGATTCACAATTCCAGAAAAAAAGGATTTTCTTCGCATCGGGAATTTTTTCCACATAATTTTTGATATGGGAATAATCGGCTATACCGGTTTCCGGGTTATATTGCGGAATAAGATTCAATACAAAAGTATTCTGGTAATGCTCTTTCAAATCCTTAATTGCTGTTTTCATATAATCGGAGGTACTTCTCCTGTTCAAATACGCATAGGTATATACATGCAGCTCAGAATCTTTTTCCAGCCGGGTTGAATATATTTTAATTTTTAGCGGAATATTGCGTTTATCGCCAAATGCATCCGCAATTTGAATTTTCATTTCATAGAGTCCAGCTGATACATTGTGAGAGTTGAGAGTCAACCACAAACGCCTGGTCTCCCCCGGCTTTAAAGTCATAAACTTATCTTTTTGCAGTAGCGGCAAAGCATCGTCAATCCAAACAAAATTATCCTGATCAGGCTTTCGTTCGCTCTTCGGCTTTATGCCTTTTACCCAATAACTCGCGCGTTTTGTAATATTTTTTGACGGAAATTTCCCGGTAGTCACTTTTACTTCCAAAACCAACTCTTTTGACCCCGTATTGGTCACCGCCAGGCTTTGCTCTAAATACTCGTCGTTCAACATTTCGGCAGATAAGGTCGGCTTACCGGAATCAGGATAGGAAAATTTGTCCAGTCTATGCCATGGAGATAAATTCCAGACGGTAAAATTACGCCCGGAAAAACCGGCCGTCAATGCTTTGATGTATAATCTATCAATATCTGAAGAAATCACATTGATTTGAGAAGAAGAAGCGGTTTGGAGCAAATTGATCCTTCTGCTCATATTGCTGAAATCGCCGCGGAGCTTTTGGCATATTTGCGCAGGAACAGTTTTCTCTATGTGCCCAAGTTTATTTGAAAGTTGATTTTTAACCAATTCCAACGGCGAAATAACGCCATAAGCAGCCGGATCAATTTTTTTGTCAGATACAATCAATTTCGGCATTTTATCTTCATGGCTATAGAGTTTACCTGCGAAAAACTTCATTGTCTGCCCCCGGCAATGAAAAGCTGAGCACAACATTACACCGTGGTTATTATCGGGGTCTTTCAGCCAACTCTTTACCAGTTCAGTCAGTTTTGCTCCTTTTATACAAACCCAGCCATTTATATATTCAGCCTGGATATCAGTATATGCAACCGGAATTTCTTTGTAATCTCCTCCTGGTTTTTTCCATTTTGTATTTTTGCCGCAATTATTATATGTGAGATATTTTTCATGCCATTTTGAAGTGATCTGATGTAAGTTTATTCGACATGGACGCTTGTAATATTGTTTGGTCGAGTACAGCATAATGGCCGCATCTCTCACGTTTGACAAAGGTAAATCTTTCATATCAAACCGCAGAAAAGCTCTGTAGCAAACATTTGCTCTTGAGACTATGAATTTACCTGAATATAGTTTATCACGAGCGGGTTTAGCTGAATAGGCCGAAGCAATCGAACTTTTATTTTTTCCCTGTATCACCGTATCAGCTGATTCCACAATAAAACATGCTGAACTCATCAGGCAAATAGCCCATGACGTTTTTTTAAATATCATTTTCTACTCCTGGTCCATCCGAAATTTTAACCGGTTTGGATTGTTACTTTAAATATTTTTCACCTGTTATCAGGTGTAAAGTTTGCCCTGGATATATATTTTTTTGGGAAGCGCGCCAGGATTGGCAAGTCTATAAAGACTCTCTTCAACCGCATACTTTCCGATTATTTGCCAATCAATTGCAATGGACGCTCCAGGTTTGAGATGCGGATCAATCCGGTTTTTACCGTCAACACTTAACACCGTACAGGCCTCATGCAAAGGTTCACGTTTGTGTTGCTCATATTTCTCAGAATATAATTGATAAAGAGCTCCTGTTGTAAAAAAATGACCGTAATCTGTATTTAAACCAGTAAACGGCTTATTATACAATCCGTGAACAATCCGGTTCATAATAAATTTTTTTCCGGCAAACTGCCATTCCATCGCAAAAGCCATCGCTCGCGCTTGATAAGCAGGCGCATCATTGGTATATATTTCAACCACATCAATATTCTTTGAAGAAAAATAATCAACTGCATTCCTGGCAACACAGTAGGGATCTATATCTATATAAGAAATACTTGAATCAAGACTATGCATGCAAACACCGGTTACCGGGACCTTGAACTTGATCTTTTTGACCGCCATATCATATTCCGAAAGCAAAATCACCGCATCAGCGTCCCCTCCAGCTTGCGCCAGAGTATCATTATTAAATTTATCCATCGGAATGTAATTGATTGATAAAGAACAATCATTTTGTTCCGCGGCTTTTTGAACCCCTAAGAATACCGTCGAATAAATACCGGGACTTTCCCAGCGATCAACCCCGGTAAGAATTATTGCAAGCCTGTACTTGCATAATTTACTTTCTATATTATCCGGCATTCGCTTTACATAAATACCGTTTCCAGGTTTTTTTTCAACCAATCCGATTTCACATAATTGATTAATCCCACGAGTCGCTGTTCCATACGTAATATCAAATTTTTCCATCAACTCCCGTATCGTCGGCAAGCGCTCTCCGCAAGCAAATTCTCCAGAAGTAATTTTCTCTTGAAGATAACTTATCATCAATTTTAATTTATCAGCTGTTTTCATAAGTTGATGCCAATCTTTTATTAATTGATTCATTAATATCGTATATTATAGATCAAAATAGACCAATTGTCAAGTCCAATATTATTTTTTTTCAAGAATTACGTATACTGGCTGAATTTTTGAGCCCAATCAGGATAGCTTACCAGAACATTTTATGTTGCAGCAAGACATGCAAGAACAAAGTATTCCAGTTACATGATGAAGATATAAAATGAATTAAGGATTGTTTAAATGAGGGCTGCGGCCCAGTCGGACAGGGAATTGTCTCTGGCTCCCATGATCAGGACTGCGTCATTTGGTCCGGCATTTTCATGCAGGTATTTTGCCGCTGAATTACGGTCGGCAAAGTCAAGATATTGAGCCCCTCCACGCTGAAAATAGTCTACCGCGACCTCCGCGCTGGAGGGTTTGAAAGAAGTCGTACCACCGGCATAGAAAACCGGCAGCAACGCGAAAATATCTTCTGGATCGAGACACTCGGAAACTGCGGAAAAAAGATCATTCCGCATAAAGCCAAGCGGTCCGAAACCGTGCGGCTGGAACAGCGAGATTATCCGCCCTGAAATTGTTTCTTTGATGGCTTGGATGCATGAAGCGATTTTTTCCGGGTTATGAGCATAATCGTCGTAAACAACAGCGCCTGAAGGTAATTTCCCGTGATAATCGGTTCGCCGCCAGACGCCCTGAAAACTCTCAAGCGAAGGAATCATTGTTTCCGCAGTCATTCCCAACAGCTCACCGGTAGCCAGAATTGCTAAAGCATTGGCGGCATTATGCCGTCCTGGCATCGGCAGTTTGATTTTGTAACTGCCATTAACCTCGATTCCATCCGGACTGTACCCCGTCAACCGCCAGTCCACGGATGAATCTGACTCCAGTGAGAAAGTTTTTAGCTCAAGATGCGCCATACAGTCAGGACCAAGCTCCCGCAACACCTCGTCAGAAACCACTGCCGCGCGACGCGTCTGCTTGAGGAACTGTTGAAAAACTTCCACCAATTCTTCCCTGCTGTAATGGTCAGCGCCCAGATTCAGTACCAGAGAGATTTCCGGATCATAATTAAGCAAGCTTTTATCACTTTCATCCGCCTCAAAAACAAATGGTCCATGACCGTGCCGGTAATTACCAGGCGGCGATTTCGTTATAAAACGGTTGACAAGTCCGCCGGTCAAAAAAGACGGGTCCGCTCCGGCCAGATAGATAGTTTCCGCCAGCCATGAAGTCACCGTGGTTTTTCCGCAAGTTCCAGCCACCGCAGTCAGGCCGCCGGATGCAAAATTAAGCATCGCCGCAGTCAAAGCTTCGGAACGATGGAGGCGCGGAATATCGGGGGAGGCAACAAAATCAGGATTATCCTCCTCAATAGCCGTTGAATAAACCAGAAAATCAGGAATAGCATTATCAATATATGAACCGTCTTGAAGAAAAATTTGAATTCCGGCATCGGCCAGCGGACGCAAAATACGGTCATTCTCCGGTTGTCCCCAGCCGCGGTCGCTGCCGCTGACTATACAGCCGTTATCGGCAAACATCTTTGCCAGGCCGCTCATTCCAATACCGCCAATGCCAATGAAATGCAATTTTGTACCGGGAAATATTGCAACAGACATATTACAGATTAGCCAAAACTACATTAACCAGTTCTTCTCTTTTATAAGGCTTGCCGATGAAATCATCAAAACCTGCTTCTGCATAACTCAACGTTTCATCCGACAACACATGAGCAGTTTGAGCTATATATATAACATTCCGGTTCGTAAATTTCTCTTTCAGCCATTTCAGACAATCAAAACCGTTCGCGCCAATCAGGGCAATATCCAGTAACACAACATCAGGTAAGAAATCATCCTGACAACACTTTTTCATGCCATCAAAATCACTGGCGATTCTGAAGTCTGCGCCGGATTTTCCTAATATTTTTTCTAAATATTTGGCAGAAACAATATCATCTTCAACGGCCAAAATATGCAAATCGTGCAAAGGAGCAAGCTGAAATTCGCTATTTATGTTCATTTGTATGCATGACCTTTCTCCATTCATATTTTTTATATCAATATACCATTTTTTCAACTAATATCAATAGCATAATTTCGATCTGTTTATAAAAAATTTGTCAACCATTAAAAATTAAACTCAAAAAAGTTGTTGCATTTTTTACTGCACTTCATATAGATCAATTTGAAATCAAATTTTTTAATGAGCTAAAATCGCGAAAAAACCATTAACAACCGTAAACTTTTCAATAAAGCTTAATTATTAAAAACAGTTACATTTCGACCAATGTTTTCCAGACTGTGAAACAATGTCCCTCACCCGCTGCAATTCTCCCGGGTCAACCGGCTTATTCGGATTTATCGGCCCTTTGTCCGTTATATAAATATCTATCATTAATTTTATCAAAGCCAGAGATTCCCGGTTATAGTTACCTCTCAGACGCTGTAGGAAAGGTCCGGGTTTCGCACAATAGCCGATCGCCTCAACTCCGTAATGGTCAGCCTGAAATATTGCCCGCGAAACATGATAGCCTTGAGAAACCACGACAACTTTTTTCACGCCCCAAATGGTTTTCAAACGAATCACCGAATCAAGCGTCCGCCAGCCGTAATTATCAACTGATACCGCTTTCGGAGGGACACCCCGGCGTAAAAGTTCGAGCCGCATGGTGGTTCCTTCATCGTAACCGTCCTCCGCCCTGGCTGCGCCACTGCAAATAATGTGTTTGACCCGTCCTTTTTTATAAAGTTCCGCAGCCGCGTCAATCCGGTTGTAAAAGACTTTACTGGGCTCAATTGCTCCAAACGCACCATATCGTCGCTGCATCCAACTGGTTCCGAGAACCATCGCAACAGATGTTTCAGGCACTAGTTCCGCCCGATCATAAATCCGCCCGGAACTGTTTAGATAAACCGCAAGGCGGCACACTCCGGAAACAGCAGAAACTCCAACAATAAACGGGATAGTAATCAGGCAAAAGATAGTGAAAAAAGGCCGTTTTCGCCAATTTTTTCGCCAACTTATTTTAAGTCGCCTGATTATCTTTTTCAGCGCCATTCCGTAATTGATTCCACTGTGTACTTTGGTACGTGCAGACGATCATTATCGTCCAGATAATATCTCTGATCATCTTCTAGCTCAATATCCTCAGAAATCGGACACTCATCCGCGTAACCGACAGCAACCAGAAAGACCGACTTAATATCCCCGGTCAAACCGAGCAGCTCGTTCACCGGATCTTTTTTATAAGCACCAATCCAACAACAGCCGATGCCTTCCTCCCAGGCTGCCAACTGGATATTTTCAATCGCAGCCGCGGCGTCAATCGCGGCGTCCCCACGTAAAGAAGTAACAACAATAAAAGCCATTGGCGAACTTACTCCGAATACCGGGTTGCGCTTAGGCTGAACATGGCCACCCCAGGCTGTTTGTTCAAAAATACCTTTGAGAAGTTCCGTTTCCTGTACCACAATATACCGCAAACGCTGCATATTGCCGCCGCAGGAAGCACGACGTCCGGCATCGATCAACTTAATCATTTTTTCTTTTTCCAGCGGAATTTGCTTAAAGCGGCGCACAGTTCTACGTTCTTTAATCGCCTGCATAAGTTCCATAATATTTCTCCTTCAGTTGTAATACTTAAAACACGAAAAAAGTCTTGTTTTTGGACTCCCATGTATGAAAAATAAAATTAATCCCATATCTCGGGAAATGCAAATTAGTTTATAATTTTGTATCTATGATACGGTAAGCAGCTATATAAAACAATCAGACAGCTTGACTATGAATAAATCACATAAGATTATTATTAAACGACTTAAACAACATAAACTTTCATTGTATTAATTGAATTAATAACAAAAATAACTAATTAATTAGTTTCTGCCTTTGGCGGTGTGCTCGAGGAGGTCACAACATTTAAATAATTTATTTTACACGGGAACTTGAGCCACCACGATAGAGGAGATCCTGATAAGTAATGCTTTTACTGCTGATCGGGAACTTGCTGGAGAATTTCAGAATTTCTTTCCCTTGACGATACAGCAAAAAACAAGGAACACCATCTTGCAGCGGAACTCTTATCTCACTGAGACCAGCCTTAACTTGCCGTTTATAGACTTTGTCGCCGATCTCAATGCTGACCGTTCCAGATGCTTTAAGGAAGCATAAAAGTTCAATCTCATCCCGCAACGGCTCACTGGTGATGGGATTGAATAACTTTCTCTGTTTAGTAAAATCAGGTTTGGCATGAATTGAATGAATCCGGTGGGAATAGTAGATCACATCACGCTTTATAGCCGGCTGATGTCCGGTTTTAAACCAGGTTAAATAATAAGCAGTCAGGTCATAAAGGCTGTATTGAGTCCCGGAGGAGGGTGATATTTCTGTTCCTTCCGAATAATCGTTCCAGGTAATGATCTGAACCCAGTCAGCATTTCCTTCAATGGCTGCTTTCCAGTAAGAACGGTAACTTAAAGTATTCGCCGCTTCCCAGAATATCCCGCTTTTAGCCCGGAAATCCTGCGCTCCAACCGGAAAAAAACAAATTCTGGTAAATTGATGCACACATGCCGGAAACTTGCTCCAGGATTTAGCTTCGCCGGCAGTGCGCGGCCCCCAAGTCCCCAGACCATAACTGATGGGGGCAAATTTTTCCGCTTCCAATTTCCATTTTTTTTCCTTGTCCCACCAGGGTTGAATTAACGGCACAAATGCTACATTTTCGCCGTGATTTTTCAGGATTTTAAAAACTTTTTTCCACCATTCCGGCGACTTGTCATTGCCACGGAAAGCCGAAACTACCAGACGATTATCCGGCAACCGATAGGCGGAAGGATATTTACCCAATTCCAAAAGTATCTTTGCCATGCGTTCGGGCGACTGGTCTTTTTTTACCTTCTTTGACTCCCGGAATAATGCCGGCATCCCGGCCATCAACATGATCTTGAATGACGAATCAACCTTATTTGCCGCGTCCAGAAGCGTTTTAACTCTGAGCCAATTGATCCCGGCATCAGCAACTATGTCACAGGCAAAGCCGTCCAACCCTAAATCGGAAGCACGCTTAACCTCCAGTTCCATATCTTTCAGCAACCAGTTTTTCTCTGCTCGGACCGGGCGCGGTAGCGGTCGCTGACGGCATTTACCTCCGGTTTTAATATATTGTTTTCCGAATCCTGCAGGATTCATGATATTTTTCACCCACTGATCCTTAGCCGGATCAAGGTTATCCATCGACAACGGGAACGGCGGAAAGTAATGCGCAAAAACTTTTTTGGGAGACTTGCTCAACTCATTATTCGATGGCGGATCAAAAGGCAGATATGGAGCAAAATCACTTTTTCCCGGAACATTATCGCCAATGGCTTCGCTGCAAAAAAGAATCAAAAGAACGCATATAATAACTTGAAATTGTTTCATAAAAATTTTACATCCAGAGAAAATAAATACAGATCGAAATCAGGTTGTTGAAAAAATGAATAGTTATTGGAAAATAGATCGAGCGGCTGAAAATATAAGATAACTGAAAAACGACCCCGAGAATAAAAAGTCCCGGCCATTGAATCCAGGCATCATGTATGATCGCAAACCAGGTGGATGTCATCAGAATGGCCGGCAGCATTCCAAGCGTTGATTCGCAATAAGAGTAGATAAAGCGACGGAAAATTAATTCTTCCAGCACCGGAGCGATGAACAGCACCATAAACACCAGCCAGATCGTCTGCATCGTCGAAGCTCCGTTCAGCAGGGAAATTATCGCTGGAGCCGGAGCCTTTATCCCGCAATACGCCGCCAGGTCTTCCATCATGAGATTAAGCAGGCCATTGACCACCAGCAAAATAAAACATATAGCCGCCCCGGACCACACATAACCGTTACGCCAATGCAGCATGCCGAGTTTCCGGAGAAACGGAATATCTCCGGCAGTAAAAAAGACGATCACCCCAAGTCCAACCGCCAACATGATATTGGGTAGAATCAACAGTAAAAAAAAGATTTCAGGTTCCATCAGCCGTAAAAAGACATCGGGCTTGAATTCCCTGATCAAAACCGGATAAACATAATAAACAATCAGCATCAAAGGAAGCACCCGGTAAAAAAACACCTGGGAAGGTACCGCATCTTCCTCACACAGCGGTTTGGGTTTGGCAAAAAACAGGTTCTTTATCAGACCTAAAGTGCTTTTTTCCATACAAACTCTTCATTATTGCTTGATTAATATTAAGTTGCTTAATATATTCCATGAATTTAATTTTACAAAGGACCAAAATGACCGCCCGGATTGTGACAATCAATTTCTCGCAGGGAACACTGCTGATCAAGGCCGAGCCGGAACAGCTTATCGCTGTCGTCGATATGATAAAATTTGATGATCGTGTCAAACTCTTCCGAGCCCGGGCTTGTGATTACGCACCAATTATGCGCAGTCTGAAAAAAGCTGGAATCACAGTTTGTGACCAGGCCAGAGGATATGATCCGGTACAGTTGCAAATCCACCATGGCTTTCCACCGCGTGATCACCAGCAACAGGCCTTGCAAGCGTGGCGGGAACAGGATTGTCGCGGAGTCGTCTCAATGCCGACCGGGTCCGGAAAAAGCTATCTGGCGGTAATGGCGATTGAAATGCTGCAACGCCCGGCCATCATTGTTGTTCCGACCATTGATTTGATGCAGCAATGGGCTTCAGTGCTGGAAAAATTCTTTCAAATCGAAGTCGGAATGCTTGGCGGAGGCAGCAAAGAAGTGCGCAACATCACTGTATCGACTTATGATTCAGCCGTCATCCACATGGAATTCATCGGCAACAAATTCGGACTGGCGGTTTATGACGAGTGTCATCACCTGCCGGGACCGGTAAACCGACAGGCCGCAGCAATGTGCCTGGCCCCGTTCCGACTCGGCCTCAGCGCCACCCCGGAACGAGAGGATGGAGAGAATGATGTCTTATGGAACATGATCGGACCTTTGGCCGAAGAAATCCATATTGACGAACTCGAAGGTCATATCCTCGCTCCTTATCAAACCCGACAATTCAAACTCTCATTGGACCCGGATGAAGAGGAACGTTATAATGCGGCCAGAGCGCTTTATACCGGTTTCCTGAAGGGCAACGGTATCTCGTTCAGACAGCGCAGCGACTGGCAAAAATTTCTCGGACTTTGTGCAATGCGGCCCGGTGGACGGAAGGTATTTGAAGCTTATCAGGAACAACGCCGCATTGCCCGACGCGGACGCGCCAAACTGCGCAAAATATGGGAATTAATCCAACACCACCGTGGAGCCAGAATTATTATTTTTACGGCGGAAAATGATACTGCTTATGAGATCGGCCGACAGTTCCTGCTACCGGTAATAACCCATCGTACTAAAGCGGCGGAACGCAAAGTCATGTTGGATAAATTTCGTTCCGGCGACTGGCCGGTACTGGTAACCAGCCGGGTTTTAAATGAAGGCGTTGATGTTCCGGAAGCGAATGTCGGAATCGTCGTTTCCGGCAGTGCCGGGACCCGTGAACATGTGCAGCGACTTGGGCGCATTTTGCGTGCAGCTGGAAAAAAGCAAGCCGTATTATACGAACTTATCAGTGCCGGAACTTCCGAAGTATACGTCAGTCAGCGTCGCCGTGAACACCGAGCATACCGAAAGCATTAATATCTAATTTATTAATTTTAAACAATTTATGTTTTATTTAAATTCAAACCGTCCGACAATTTGACAAACCCGATTTCGGCATATATATTATCTCCCAAACCAATCAAAAGGAGAACAAAATGGAAGCGCGAATGAAAGTCAAAGGCGAAGGTTGCTATTACCACCTTTATAATCGCATCGGCTGTATCAAAGGTGAACATCCGTTCTCAGATGCGGATAAGGAGTATGGTTTCACGTTGCTGAGATATCTTTGCGATTACTTTCTGATAGAGGTGATTTCTGCAGCATGGATGGGCAACCATTTTCATCTGGTGGTTTACGCTCCAGGACCGGATGAACTGCCGTCGCTTGAGGTCATTGTTAAACGACACAACGCATATTACAAATCAATGAAAAAAATCTTCAAATTTGGTCCGAGAACTCCGGTTATCAAGCTTGAAAACAAAGCGCAATGCCAAGAAATCGCGCTCAAAATGATCGATATAAGCCGCTTCATGTCGGCCTACCAACGCCAATTTACCTGCGCCTACAACGAAACCCGCGACCGGACCGGACAACTCTGGGGCGGACGGTTCAAAAGCGTGATCCTCGAGCGCATAAACGCCTTGGCTGCCTGCATCACTTACGTCGAACTAAACCCGGTTCGTGCAGGTCTTAAAAACGATCCGGCGGATTATAATTTCACTACCTGGGGGCGCTATTGCAGAAGCGGAAAACACATGTTCTATAAGAATTTCGTCAAACATATGAAGCCCAATATCACCACCGGCGACACCTCGCAATGGACTGATACCGAAGTATTTGCGTTCTTTCGAGGAGAGTTGGCTCGGATCGTTACGGCCGAAACTGGCGCATCGAGCGAAGAAATCTATGCAGCACGTGATAAAGCTCGACAAAAAGAATCGATGCATGTACGTTTTCTGCGCCGCACCAGACACTTTACCGAAGGAGCGATTTTAGGTTCAAAACTCTTCATTCGTCAAACTGGAAGCCTATTTGACGATCCAGAAAGAATCCGGAAAAAACACCTCTCCCGAGGCTCCAGCCCTTCCGGAATATTATATTGTTTCCGTAAGCTTAAAGAATAAAAAATCATTACTCAAATAAGTTTATTTCAGTAACTTTTATTATCGTGCTTCTTGTGTTTGTCTTCTGCTTTGGGCTTGGCATCTCTGTTAACAAAATCCGTTTGGGCCTCTTCCAGTTCGTCTGGGACATCAGAGTCAGCCCCGGGAACAATTGACAAGAGAACCGTTATAATGACAAACAGCGCAAACAGAACAATCTGTCCGGCCAGGTGAAAACGGGTAATAAAAGCGTTTCCCGCGTAAGCTTCAAGCATCATTAGGGAAAAACTGGACACAACATAAATAAATGCTAAGATTATAATAAACGGCGCGGCGCTGAATGTTAAAGATTTATTATCTGCGACCAGCATCTGCATGACCGGAATCATACAACTTACCCAGAAAATTATATTCAGAACTTCTGACCATCCCAACCGATAGTAAAACGCACCGGTTCGCGCCGCCGGCTCAACCAGCGTAAGAGGAACAATCCAGATTACCGCGGCAAAAACCAGCCATATCAGCCCGATTTTAAAACACATTGGTGCTGCTGATTTCATAAAACCTCCCATTGTTATTAGATTTTAATATAAGACTTGAATTATAATAAAGCAAACTTTTAGTTATTCGCGGGAACCAACACAATAAAATCCAGGGCCAACCCATCATTCAGATTACTCATACGAAGTTTATGTTTGCCTTTACTCAACGCTACCGGTATTTCCTTGCCGTTTTTATCTTTTAATGGCATGAATTTCCAGTTTTTCTCGCTGTAACCGTAACCACCTGTCCATGGAAAAGCAATCTTTGCCGCCTCGGGAGAAGGCAACTTACCATCGATTTTCAAATCTCTGAACGTATCTTTCGCATCAGTGGCATACCGAAACCGAATAAAATACCTGCCGTCAACCGGAACCGTAAACGTCCATTCAAGCCAATGTCCCGGCATCGCGTGCCATGAGGTAATTATTTCGTTCCAGGTTCCCTGACGGTCAGCACGTTTCCGACAACGGCCAATTCCTTCTCCGGTAAATTGTTCGGCCTGCAAAAAAATCTGCCCTTTGGCGTTCGCTCCGGTCATCCAAACTGGCGGGTTGAACGGTTTCCGAACCGGGGGAAGTTTCTCGTTCATAGTAAGCCCGGCAGCCGCCATATCGGCCAGGACCCGGGGCGCGGTCCGGTAATACATTGAAAAACTTTTACCGTACGCACTGCCCCCGGCTCCCCGTGGCAATGACTCGGTCAGCACATCTTTGAAGCGGCTGTCGCCGGTCCAGCGATAGGCCCGGGCGATACCTTCTGCCATCAGTGGGCTGCAACCGGTACGATAACCGGTGTTGGGACAGGAAGTGTAGCGAAAACCATGAACTTCCGGTGAATAGCATTCATCCAGCATATTGTAAGCGCCCATAATTATCGCTTTTTTCACAGCCGGATCACCGGTTACATCATGGAAGTATTTCAGGCCGGAAAGCAGGATCGCGACCATAAAACCGGCATTACCCCGATGCCTTGGGATACAGCGGCAATGTCCCGGCACCATCATCCGGGACCAACCTCCAAGCTGATAAGTCCGGCCCGGCTCACATTGATATTCCGGCAACAGTCTCGGCTGTTTGTCCTGGGTTTCCAGAATCCGGTCAACTATCACCCGGGAAGCATTTAGATAATACGGATCACAGGTGGAAGCATAGGCAATCGCGTTAATGATCAAGTGCCAGCCGGGTACACGGCAACTGGTAAACTCGTATGGACGTGACAGCATTTTCCGGATATAATAATCGGCGATAAGGCGTCCAGTATCATAAGAACGCCGGTCTCCGGTCAAAAAATAGTGGTTGAAGTGTCCTTCGGCCCATGAGTGGCTAACCGAACCACCTGCCCGTGGAAAACCGAGAGTTCCGGGTACGGATTTTGTATAATATCTGCCGGTATGGCCCATCTGATGCACATAAACCAGACCCTCTTTTTCCGGGTCCTTGTTCCAATGTACCGTGTCAACATCCCGATTGTGTTTTTCCGTTTCATCCGCCAGGAAAAAAGCCGCCTCGTAGCCGGAACGGATATACTCGAGCAGGAATGCATGCTGGGTATCGTATTCAATATTACCCCAATTTGCGCCGCGCTCTCCGTACCAGTCGCCAAAGTTCATCAAACCGTAGTCCCTGGCTTTTTCCCGTGATTTAACGTAATTTTTTAGGTTGCGGTCAATATTTTCCTCATAAACCTTGAACTTGCTTTTATCTCTCGGGGCAACGGCATAAAAAGCGTTGCTGCGACAATACCATTGCGGCGGGGCAATCGCCAAAAGCGGCCGCTGAAACAAATAGGCAACTGCACCCTGCTGCGGGGAAGCATTAAAGCTGATCATCATTTCATGGGTTTTGGCCATGCCGCGCGGAAATTTATAAACCCCGTTAAGCAGATAAAAATAGAGATGATGTCCTTCGCGTTCAAAGGGGAACTTATCATAAAGACCTTTTTTGAAATCGGGGCAAAGGCCGATTTTCAAGCAGCCGTCGGCAGTATCAAAAGATTTAGGGTAATTCTGCCAGAAATGACGCAGGCCGATAAAACATTTTCCGCCAATTGCATTACCGACGATGCGTCCCTTATACATTTTATCCGGATGAGCGGTAAAGATATATTTATCATCAAACCGCTGCTGGATTCTACCTTTTTCAGAGGTAAGTTCCAGCGGTTTATTTTTGACCATAGGCAGATTCCAGGATTGATTTGAAACAGGCACATTATAATTCATCTCATTGATTTCGCATTGATCATTCTTCCCCATAACAATAAACGTATGGCGGATTCTGACCAGAGGCAGACCGGCATAAAATTCCAGTCTTTTCTCGATCCTCATTTCCCCGGCTATATCGGTTTGAGTTTTAATAACGGCCCGCAGCGGCCCGTTATCCTCGATAGTAACTTCTCCGGAGCAATCTTTTGTCGATAAACGTTGATTCTTTTTATTGAATATCGCGGTACGACACGGCAGTCCGGAGGGCAGAACCAGTTCTCCGGCCGAATTGATCCTGAACCCGCCGGTATTACCGCATATCAGCAAATCTTTTCCGATCATCTGAACCAGAGCGGGGGAGCGTACCGGAGAGAAGATGACATCCTGTCCATATTTCAGCTTGTAAACCCGGCTTTTTCCGGCCGGAACGTCCGCCATGAAAGTCACCAGAATCCATTTTATACTGCCGTCCAGCCAGCGCGCGGTCACCTTTATTTGAGACGGAATCTCAAGATTGACATGTTTGATTGAACCAAGCACTCCCTGCGGAAACGGGATGCCAGTGGTTATCGGCCAGCGTTCAGCCGCGGATTTATGCGGATTCCTGACGGTCAACGGAACTTCATGAACGCCTTTTATTGTCGGCGGCACGGGCTTGGCTTTTGCCGTGAAAACAAAATCCGGACTGTAATACAAACTGCCGTCCGGACGTTTGCCGACAGCTCTGCCGTGATATTTCTGTTCCGGCTTTAAACCGGTCAATTCAACTTTGTGGACCAGCATCGGGCGCGTTGATTTAATTGTTTTACCATAGGCGTTCGTCTCTCCATACTCGAAACAGGTCGAAGTCGGCATCTGCGAGGTCCATGATATAATGGCTTGCCCGTCATCCCCGACCGCGGTATAGGCAGTCAGGTGTTTGAAGGCATGAAGCGGAGTTCCGGTCGGCGGCGGGTTCGACATAAATAATATATAGCAGACCCCATGCTTTCCCGTCGCCCCGGTCGCAACCAGTTCGACTTTTTCACCGCCTTTGAAGCTGACCGGCTCAGTCAGCCAATGCAGCCAGTGCCGGGAATTGTTGGCGTCAGAGGCCGACATTCCTTTGACCGTATCACCTATTTTAAAAACCATGCGATCATTTGCAGAATCATCATACATCAGGTAGCCGACATAATATTTCCCAGCAGGAGCGAAAGTCCAGACTTTTGCATCGCGAGGTCTGGTTCTTGACACATGACCGAAACGGCGCGAGGTTTGATTATCGACCGCAAATCCATCTGTTTTCAGCTTATCATAAGGCACAGCGATAACGCTTTTATCCCGTATAACTGCGCGAATTGCTTCCAATCCGAAAGTCTTTTGTGTACCAAAAGGTTTTATAATATCCGTTAAGCGCATTATTTTTTTACGTTTAACCAACGGGATTTTAACCGGCTGTTTTTTTGTCGAATCAGACATCTTTGAACCGGTTCCAGTGGTATGACACAAAACATAAAGCGCGTATTCAGCATTCCCTGCATGACATTTAAGATTGATGTCTGCTGATAAAATAATTGATTTACCATTAACGCAAAAATAAACCGGGCCACGCGCTATAATTTTACCATCAGAACCATATTGCTGGTAATATCCCTGCCCTTTAACCACGGAAACCATATAATCTGTCCCGGTCGACGGGGATTTGAGCAAACCTTTACGCCCGGTCTGAGGATTTGCATCGGCATCGACATATAAATGCAGCACCGTATCTTGCAGTTTCGGTGCGTCTGCCAAATTCACCCGCCATAAAAAACGGTTATCACCGGCATGTGCATTTTCCACCGATATAACATCTTTGGAAGCTTCATAACGTTTCTTCCTGCGGGTTGATTCAGATTCCTGTCCGTCCTGAAGAATTACTTGAAACATTTCCCCGGCATCAGGATTTGAACCTAACTTTTTTTCTTCAGCATCATAAATTCCATCACCATCCCGATCCGTCGCGTAAATGCAAGTCATCAGTAAAAACGCAGAAATAATCAGACTTTTTTTCATAAACCTGTTTCCTTAATTGCATATTCAGGAAGATTAATACTGGAATATATGACTTCTTCACGCGATTACAACGCTTTCATAAAAATTACTTGCTCTTTTGGTAATGACGTATTATATTCATAACAGACAATTTATATTACGGCTCGTAATCATCATATGAAACGGAGGGAATATATGATAAACGAACATCAAATTGCGCGTTGCGGACTGCATTGTGACATATGCACTTTCCGTGAAGCTATGAACTGTCCAAGCTGTCTGTATGCCGACGGAGAAATGTTCTGGGGGACCTGTCAAATCGCCAATTGCTGCAAGGAGAAAAAATTTGACAACTGCAGTCAATGCGATGATTTTCCCTGTGACGACCTGATTGCATTCTCTCACGATCCGGAGCATGGAGACGACGGCGAACGCATCCGTAATCTTGAAATACTTAGAGCGGACGCGGCAAAAGGATAAATCCGTCAATTATCCGTCATTTCTTTTTTTTGAGTTTGAATTAATCCGTCATTTTGCTTTTTTATGTAGAAATTGCAATTTAATTTACCACATGAAATTCCCAGTCCGTCAAAGCGGCAAAATCGCGAAGGATGTTTTCATCGGCGTTGTATGATATCGCCAAATGATCCTGTTTCATCTATGACCACGCTTTTAATTGCGGTGGTTCCCAAATCAAGTCCCAGGTAATATGACTGCGATTTCATTCCGGAGCATTGCCCCAGTCCGGAACTGAAAGGGTTTCGCCGTCTTTAAGCGCAGATTTGTGCGCGGTTACTCCCATAGCCATATATCTCGCCGCTTCCCACGCATTGATTGCCGGCTGCCTTCCTTCCGCTACCGCTGAAACAAATTCATGGACCAGATACGGGTGTGATCCCCCATGGCCGCTCGGAACGAAATCAAGAGCCTCTATATCCTCTGCCTCCTGGTTCATAGCCTGTTTGAATGCATTCTCAACCTCCTGAGGCAGTTTTTCAAACATTTCCTGCGTAGTAATTGCTTCGTTGCCGAAACGCCCTGAGAAATCACCTTCCCGCGCGGCCTTATACCAAATACCTTCGCTATATGTTCCATTTGTTCCGACAATCCGGAATGTTTCGCTGTCTTTTCCCAAATGGCCGGCGGCCTCCCGGGTTTCAGCGATTCTCACGGTCGCGCCATTGTTCATTTTGAAAAGGGCAAACTCATTACTGAAAGCATATTCATTAAAAAACGGATCATTAGTCTTGTTTCGATAACCGTAGGCTGTTACTTTTTCCGCAAATGTATCCATAACGCAAACCGGGCCACTTACTGAATGTGTCGGATAATGCATCGGGCCGTCCAGGATACCGCGCCGCTTATAGCTCTCAATCATTTTAAACCAGCCTTGTCCAATGGTATTGGAAGTACGCATTTGCATGACATTACGCAAATTGCATCCTCCATCTACATCATGCATGTATTCACCTTCGGCATAGACGTAATCCCCGAATGCTCCCGTTTTCGCCTGACGCCGGCAATATTGCGCGTCCGGACGAAAAAAGGTTGTTTCCCCAAGCATATAGCGCATCCCGGTTTTCTGTGAAGTATTGATAATCTTGTCGCACCAGTCAAGCATTTCGTCGCCGCACGGCAGGCTGATGACCGGAACCGCGCTGTAAACATGTTTTCCCGCTTCCATTGCCTGGATACATTGCGGAGCATGCAGCCATGGTTGAGTAATGATCACCAGCGCGTCGATATCATCCGCTTTGCAAATATCCTCCAGACTGTAATAGCAGTCTTCAGGGTTGAATTTTTTTGCAAGAAAATTCGATTCGGCATATTTTTTTACTCTATCTTTCTCCATGTCACAGTATGCCACCGCATCGACTAAAGGATGACTTTTAAATAAATCCGCAAATGCGACTCCGAATCGACCCAATCCTACTAATCCGAGTTTGATACCCATAAGAATACATTCCCTTTTATTGATTAATTTGTGTTTTTACGTGGCGGTTCAAGGATCGGTGTCAAGGCATTGTTGATGTCGTCCGCCGCCGTCCCATACGCTAATTTAAATTTATTTTAATTTAAACGAGATTGATTGTATTGATATTTTAATATTTATGATGTATAATTCAACGTAAATTGATTTAATATATCATAGAATATTTATATATTTCAGAGATTAATATGCAGGTTTTAAAAATATATCACGTCGGTTTCTATAATAAAAAAGAACATCATATCCAGGAAGTGCAGCATCTGTTTTTATGCTTTCATTTGAGCGGCTTGATTTTTCACAAGGATGGAAATACTGTTCTTAAAAATCCCGGACCGTTTTGTTCTTTGCACTTTCCCGGCGACAAGTTTGAATTCGAATATGGAGAAGGCCGGAAAAACTGGGTGGCTCAGTTCAGCTGTTCAGATATAAAGCGCATCGCAAATGATAAATTCAGTTTCACATTGGGCGAAGAAAGTATAGAGCTTCCAATTCATATCGAACCACCCAAAAGTGATTTATTGCGCTGGGAAAAGAAATTTTCCAGTCTTGTTTCCTCATTTCGCAATCCGACCCCGCACGAACGGATGCTGACTCAGATTTATTTGATTGATATGTTCAAATATTATATTGAAGCAGTGATGAAATCGGCTGCGCCCGGTCCCGCGGAAGAGCTGAAAAAATTAATTGATTCTCCTGGTAACATGTCATGTCCCATTTCCGGATTGAGTCGCAAATGCGGTTATTCAGTAGACCATCTGCGGGTTCTTTTCAAGCAAAAATATGGCATTTCACCGCAGGAATACCGGATTCGGAATGTCATGATGTACGCGATGGAGCTGGTGTGTAAATCAAACCTGATGATAAGTGATATTTCCGATGAATGCGGCTTCACGCATCTTTCACATTTTTCCGCCTTATTCAAGAAAACCCATGGAGTTTCTCCATCAGAGGCCCTGAAACGATTCCGTTACCGGTGAAATCCTGTCTTTGCTGGAGCGATTGAAATATTGCGTAGAAAAAGAGCAAATTAATCACAAGACAAATCTGAATTTATCAATTAATTTTTATCCCGGTAGAGAGCAATCAGCAGCATGCGATCTTTTTCGGTCAATTCGTAGGCGGAAGCGGTTTTGTCGTTCATGATGATGTTTACTTGAGTTTCGGCAAATTTCGCCAGTTTGCGCCCGGGGACGCCGACAACTGTAAACGGAAATATCTTATGGTGCTCCTCCGCCATTGCGTTGCAGAATTTCTGTGCCGATTCCTGGTCCGTAAAGAATGGCAGTTGATAGGTATCTCCCTTTTTGTAGGTATAAATATCGAAAGTGTCCCGCATTTTGATACGGGTGGCTTCATTTTCCAGAATCGTCATGACCTTCGTATGAGAAGAATCTGTCGGTAATCCCTCGTTATAATCACTCTGGGCTATCACGAAAACCTGAGATTCACAAAGTTCGTGAATAAACGGCTCGGAATAGCCGCCCCGGGCAACTTTCACCAGGGGATGAGGTTGAGAAAACAAATTTTTCAAAGAACTTAACATCTTACATTTCCTAAGTTTCTTCAGGTTTCAGAGACTTGATAACCGCACGGTCCTCATCGCTGAACAAATATGCGTCATCGGACATGTCATTCATAATCAACTGTAAACTGTCGTCCGCGAGGACCATCAGATGCAAGCCGGATATTTCAACCGAAAGCAGGGAATAAATCCGATTAGTTTCATGAACTAAAGCACGGCAATAATTTTCTGCTTTTTTGCGGCTGGTGAAAAACGGCAGATACTCAATCCCCGCTTTGGAATAAGTATATAGTTCAAAGCTTTCCTCTTTATCAGCTCTTTCCGCCTCCTGCTCCAAAATTTTCAGCACCTCATCCTGAGACAGGTCTTCAGGCAGGCCGTCATCATAGTTTCCACTGGTGTAAACAAATACCTGAGTTTCGCAAAGGCGGACAATCAACATTTTCGAATCACCGGACCGGGCTGCTTTGACCAGAGGGTGCTTAAAGAAGAATATTTTTCCAAGTAGATTAAACATAGTTTCCTGGAATTTAGTACCGTTTCAAAAACAATACAGCCTTGAAACGGATATTGCAATTTATTTCTAAAAAAAGCTGATTGAATTAACATAAATCAATTAATTGTGCTTACTAAGACTAAGAATAGTCAGACAACTTGATAATAAATAAATCTTAAACTACTTGTTACCAGTGACTTAATTTAAATCTGTATTTATAGGCTCTGACTACATATCACGGAATGATTCATGTCACACAATGCTGGAGAACCGTTTTTTCTTTATTTTTTCTTTGTTAATTATTGCATAAATGGAAAATATGTTGTATAATCTACATGTAAATAACATGTAAATTAAAATAGAAAGCCAGCAATTCATGCCTCGAGTAAGCAGTAAAATTCCTGAGAAGATCTATAATGATCTGCATGCCGGCATCACCAACGGCAAATATTCTCACGGCGATTTCATTCCATCCGAAAACGATCTGGCCACGAAGTACAAAGTTACCAGGTTCTATGCCAGAAAGGCGCTTGTCCTGCTCGAAAAACGCGGATTGGTAGTCAACAAACGCGGGACCGGACGTACTGTAACCCGTCAGTCAGCCAACAAGATCAAGCGTCTGGCAATCATGGATTCACATTCCATTGAATATTATTTAAATCATCCAGATAATCTGCCAGGACATATTTTTCAATGGCAGAGCGGAGTGTATGAAGCCTGTAATTCTCTTGATGTGACTCCGATATATCTGACTGGAGAACAAAAAAGTATTGGGGAATGCCTCTCATTGTTACAACAGGTGCTTGACAGTAATGTTGACGCATTAATTTGTCATCCCACCTATAGACCAGGCAAAGATTTTGCGGAATTCCTCTGTTCATTAAGAAACTGCGGAATTCCGGTCATGTGTTTTACCGAGCTGGCCCCCCATGACAGGCTGGACTACTTCTTTCTGGACAATTATGCCGCGGGCAAACTGCTTACGGAACATGTGATCAAACAGGGTCATGAAAAAATCGGCTACATGTATGCAAAACTTGACGATCAGCTGAAGTATTACCGCTATCGGGGATATGCCGATGTAATGCTGAAACATGGGCTGAAAATCGATGACGCAAGTATAGTAACGATTGAGGATGATCCATCGATCAACCTGTGGCAGCCCAGAGGAAAAATGGCTATTGAAATCATGGCTGATCGCGGAATACTCGATTCTCTGACCTGCATAATCTGTTATAATGACCAGATGGCTGAAGGCGCTATTGATGAATTGAAAAATCGCGGTTACTCAGTACCGGATGACATATCCATAATTGCTTTTGATAACGACCCGCGCTGTTCAAGCTATGATCTGACAACTGGTTTCTTTCCATTTGCGGAGGCTACCGCGGAAGCAACAAGAAAATTCATTAAACGGGTTAACAACAATTCAGACTCTTTAGTAAACATCTCCATTAAACCGCAATTGATTGAACGCAAAAGTATTAAAAATATCACTTAGGAGCTGTATAAAAATAAACTTGACAAAATGAGTGAATTATCCCGGAATGATTTGGGAAGTTGCCGATGGGGCGCATAGCCTAAGCTATGTAACGAATCGGCAAAACACAAAGCAACCGGGAGAAACGCACAGATGTAAAGGTTATTTTTATACAGCTCCTTAACAAAAAAGGAGTATGAAAAATGAGAAAAAATCATCAACAAAGTCCAATTTTCACATTGATCGAACTTCTGGTTGTGATTGCTATTATCGCAATCCTTGCCAGTATGCTGCTGCCGGCGCTGAACTCGGCCAGAGCCAAGGCCAGAACCATCAAATGCGCGGCAAACCTGAAACAGTCCGGCATGGCAATGATGCTATATAATGATGATTACGACGGTTTCTTTCCTTGCTACCGGGAAGATCCGGCCGCTGGTTCAGGGGATGGCTATTATCTATGCGTGGTAGCCCGCTACTGTAATATTCCGGTTCCGTCAAACAAGCAAATCGGCAATGTGCTGCATTGTCCGGAGTATCGTCCCTACAGCGTTAATTCCGATCCGCTTCCGGCTAAAACCGTGTATACCAATATAACCGGGGTCCGGGAATACCCTTCGAATTATTATATCTTCAGTTGTTATTCCGGGTCCATTGCCATGTTTACCGATATCAAAGTTAACGGCGTCCTGCCTCAGGTCCGCAAGACCAGAATCAGAAAACCAACCCGGGCTTTTGTCATGACCGATGGCGTCAATCACACAATCCGGCAATGGAACCAGTATTTCCATATCCGGCATAATCGTGGGGTCAATATGAGTTTCGCTGACGGACATGTCGAACCTTTCAGTGGTTTTAATATGGTTATCCCAACCGGAACCGTCTGCGGGGCCAACGGCAGCGACTACAAAACCGTAATGACATACCTCTATAAAGATTTTCCATGGTCGAAGACCTGGTATTGATTATTTAACTGGCAATTGAAAATTAGAAATAAGAAATGAATATGATGCAAAGATTAACAGGGGTTTTATTGTTTATCATCTGTCTGACAACATATGCCGACAAGAAAATTGAGCTGAAAGGCAGCTGGCAGGTTCAACCGGCAATGACCGTAAAAAAACAACCGGTAAATAGTGATTGGGGAACATGGGGTTTGCGCAACTGGCGCTGGAGCCGACCGCCCAAAGGCGTGCCGTGGTCAAAAATACAAACCTCAAGCGTGAATTCAATCTGGCTGAAAACCTCATTCGACGTCCCGGAAGCATGGTCCGGCAGCAAAATACTGCTGGACTTTATGCGGCTCGAGGGGGATTCAATCGTCTTTGTCAACGGCATCAAAATCGGTGAACGGCTGCGTCCGTATGGTGCAATCAACATTACCAAAGCCGTAAAAACCGGCAAAAACGAACTGCTTATGTTCTTAACCCGCGATTATACTAATATTTCACGCGGGGCCAAAGACGATCCTTTGCGTTATATTTCACGCAAGAAAATGGCAATTAACAGGTTGGGGCTCGGTGTGACCGCACCGGTCTACCTGATAGAAATTCCACGTCCGGCCGGAATCGCCGATGTTTTCGTCAAGACCTCATGGCGTAAAAAGAAAATCTGTCTGGAAGTGGAAATTGATGCCGCAAGCAAACTGACCGGAGCAACCATTGATGTACAAATATATGATCAAAGCGGCAAAAAAGCCTTGAGTTTTTCCGGCAAACCGGACAAAGTTTCTCCTGGAATATCTACAACAGAAATCTGTTCCGTCTGGAAAAACCCGATTCCCTGGGAAATGGAAAAGGGCTATATTTATAAGGCCGTAGTATCTTTGAAGCAAGACGGCAAAATCCTGGATTCATATACTCAGAAATTTGGCTTCAGGGAAGTTTGGACCGAAGGAAGGACGGTCTATTTGAACGGTCATCCCGCCCGTTGGCGGGTGGAGTGGACCTCGTTCGGGATTACCGAAAACTCGATTCCGTTCCTGAAAATGATGGGAAGAAACTTCGTATACATCCAACCTAATCCTACCGCCTGGTGGCGCGACTGGCCGGAAGTACCGTATAACGAACCCAAACTAATTGAGCTTCTTGACCGTGAAGGCATCGCGTTGTCAATGCCTGCCCCCGGTTGTTCCATGATCCGTGACGCACTGCTCAACAATCCCAAAGCCATTGCGGATTATAAACGGGAAGTGGCCGATTACGTCAAAAGATACCGCAACCACCCCGCGTTGATCGCCTGGTCTGTCGGTATGAACTCATTTAACCCGAGAGATGCCATCCATCCGGAAACGATGGGTCAACGCAGCGACTATAATCATAGTCAGGCAAAAGTTATTAATAAAGCGCTAGATATCGTCAAGCAGAACGACCCGACCCGGCTAGGTTACAGTCATGCCGACGGCAATCTCGGCGATATCGCCACCGCCAACTGTTACCCGAACTTCGCACCGGTCCAGGAATACGAGGACTGGCCGTCGGTCTGGGCTCAAAAAGGCAATATGCCGTGGTTCGCCTGTGAATTCGCGGCTTTTTACAATGGCAGCCTCTATAAAGGCAAACAAATTTTACTGACGGAATTCGCCGCTATCTATTTTGGCGAAAAAGCTTTCGAAAAAGAACCGGTCAAGCAGCTTGAAAAAACCATGGAAACCGGCTTGCAGCACCGTTCTCACGGCAACAATCTGAAAAGCATTCTGCCTTATGCCCCGATCTTCTGGGATCTCAACCGGATTCATGTGGTCAACACCGACCGGGCCTGGCGCACCTGGGGCGTCCAGGGCTGGCATTACTTCAACTTCGGCATCGGCTACGGCGACCCGCCGGAGTTCAAAAGCAAACGCCCATTCAACCGTTACGCCTGTTTGAAACAGAAAGTCACCAAAATCCCCGACTGGGTCAATCCGCAATTCCATACCTATCGCAAAAATATGCAGCCTTTACTGGCTTACATTGCCGGTTACCCCGTTCATACCGATAAAGATCACAGCTTCTACAGCGGCTCTCAAGTCAAAAAACAGTTGGCAGTCGTCTGGGACGGTCCCGGCAATCGCATTCTCGACGCCACCTGGAAGTTGACCGGCAACAGCAAAACCATGACGCAAGGCGCATATAAACTTGAACTTAAAGCCGGTGACATTAAGTTTTATCCGATTAACTTCAAGGCTCCGGAAGTCAATAAGCGAACCGAGGCCAAACTTGAGTTGACGATAAAAGACAATGGTAAAATTGTTCAAACCTACGAGTTTCCAGTTCAGTTTTTTCCGCGGCAAAAACCTTTGTCTTTGAAAAAAAGAATTGTTCTTTTCGACCCGGCCCGGCAATCCAATTGGCTCAACAAGCTGGGCCCAAAAGTCGTCATGTACGAAAAGAATATGATTCTGGGTAAAAACGATATTCTGGTGATTGGGCGCGAAGCGCTCAAACCCGGCAGTCAACTGCCTTATTCAGTTAAAGATCTGGCAAATGGCCTGAATGTCATCGTTCTGGAACAACTGCCCAAACTCTGGGAAGGCATCGGGTTCAAATCGCTGGAAACCGCGCCCCGTTACACTTTTATGGCCGACAAAAAACATCCTATCCTTGCCGGACTCAAACCAGCCGATCTGCTTTACTGGCGCGGGTCGCCGGATCTGCTGCCGGAATTCAAACATGCCCGGGGGTACGATGTCCTGCGCGCCCCGAAAGTCACCAACCGCAACACCGTGGCATCATGTATTCTGCAAATTCCGCAAGTAATCGGATTTACGCCGGTTATTGCCGGGGCTTTCGCACTGGAATATTCTCCGCTGCTTACTTTTAAAACCGGCAAAGGCATGATCATCTTTTCATCGCTGGACCTGACCGGGCGGGTTGGCGTCTCTCCGGTGCCGACTGTAATCGCGTCGAATATGCTGAAATATGCCGACAATTTTGATGCTTCGGGACATAAAATCTATTATGACGGCAGCCCCGAAGGCAAAAAAATGCTGGAAAGTCTCCAGTGCGCCTTTACCAATCAATTGGAAAACAGTGTGGTTGTCGATTACAAAACATGCAAACTGCCTCAGGCAAAACTGAATAATTTCCTAAAATCCGGCGGTCAGTGCATCAGCTTTGACCTTTCCCCGCAAATTCTGTCCAGCCTTGGTATTAAAACGGCAAAACAAAAACTCTACAAAGCCCCGGCTGTTGACATCAGCGGTATTACTGCCAATCTGTTGCGCTGGCGCGACGCCCTTGAAGTCAACACCATTGACGGCGGAATATTCAAAACCGAAGGGCGGCGGTTGTTTGTCCAGGTAACCCCGGAAATGCTGTGCAACCGCTACCTGAAAAATCAAGACAAACGGGAAAATATTCTGCTCAGTATTGCTGCGCTCAACCGACTGACGGCAACGGTATTGACCAATGCCGGATGTATCCCCGATCCTGAACTGATTAAACGGATGGCTACTCTGTCTTCCGGTCCCGGATATAAAAACCTGGCTTACTGGTATGTTCTCGGCCCGTTCGCGGTAACCAAAGACGCCAAAAACAAAGGACTGGACACCGTCTATCCGGGCGAAAAGAATGCCATTGCCGGGGATACCAATCCCAATCTGCTTTACAAAGGCGCCGGCGGCAAAATGCTTGACTTCCGGACCACCGCGGTTGCCGGTGATGACGGTTTTATCAACGTGGGTAAAGCTTTGAAAGCCACCAGCGAAAACAGTATCGCCTATGCCGTAAAAGAGGTTAATTGCGACAACGCCGGTTATGTTACCCTGCGGTTCGGGGTTGATTATTTTATGAAAGTCTGGGTTAACGGCAAGTTGGTACACATTGTCAACAGCGGGCACAGTTCCCCAAAAGCGAACCGGCATATCGTTAAGGTTCACATGAACAAAGGTCTGAATATCATTACCTTGAAAATACGCTCCGGCAGTAAAGGATTCGGCTTCTGGGCCAACATGTCCGAACCGTCAAGTACTGCTCAACGCGATGGAGCTGCATCTCAGTCAAAATTGGTGGACCTGTACGACCCACAAACCAAAATGCGTGATCCTTATGAGTATCATTACTGGTAAGAAAATGATAAAACAGTTCATAACATCACTGGTTATCAGCCTGGTATTCGCACTCAACGGAGCGGAAAAAGTTCTCGTTAAACAGGATTTCGAGAACCAGATTTCCGGCAGCGTGCCTTCCGGCTGGAGCCGGGCCTGGGGAAATCAGGGCGACGATTTGTTCCGTATTTCATCAGAATACGCCGTTTCCGAGCAGCAAAGCATGCTTTTTGACCGGCTGTCCAGCGAAAATAAGGCGCAATGGGGCTTATGTACGCGCTTTCCGCATATTACCACCGGGACCTATAAACTGAGTTTCAATTTCATGGTTTTCGGTCCCGGCAATCAGGCGTCATTCACCTTTGAATTCAGGAACCGGGACGGGCGGGAAAAAATCTTCCGGATCACCTTTAAGGACCGGAACATTCTGCTCGGTTCCTATGCTCCGCTGCCCCGGAAAAAACAGGTGGTGTCACTCGGCAGATACGAACCGGCAAAATGGTACAATTTGACCTTAAAATTCCCCTCAAATCCCACCGCGGGTAAATATGTCGAAGCCACCCTGACGTCTCAGGAAAAGTCGGAAAATAAGAAGACAGTGAAAAACCTCATAAATTTCCCAAAAGGAAAATTCGGCATGATGATGCTCTGTATCGGGCCCAACAAAAGAGGCTATCGGATCTTCATAGACGATTTTCAAGTTTCAACCGTCAATAATACAACTATTAACGATAACATCAATAAGGACAAAAAGATGAAAAAAACCGCGGCAATAATCCTTGCGGCATCAGCCGTTTGCGCCGGAGCGAACGGGGTCGATCAAAAGCTCAAAAATTTTATGGCTAAATCCCAAAAACAGCGTATTGCGGTGATCGCCCTGGGCGACAGCAATCAGCAATTTGGCGGGCATGGTTGGACCCAATACATGTCCGAGGCAATTCTAAAAAAATTCGGATCCTACGGCACCGGCCTGATCCAGGTCGCGGGCCGGGTTCCTTCATGGGCCAAAGCTAAAGGTTTAATAAATAAAGGAGCTCCGGTCGAATTGGCTCCGGATCTTTTTTCATACTGGTATTTGCCGGCCGGAGAAAAACAAAAGGCTAATTGGAATATCACTGGCTACGGCATTGCCGCTGATCATCCGATGGATATAAAGGGAGAACTGCAATACCGTATCAAATATGCCATTTTCAAAGACGGCAAAGGCTCGTTCAGGCCTTCAGTCCGAATAAACAAAGCGCCATGGAAAATTTTTCAGACGGATAAACCGGTTTCAACCGGAAGCGAGAAGAACGCGATGGCAGAATACGTGATGACCGTCAAAGCCGATCCGCAGCGAACATATCCAATCCTTTTTTCAATCTCACCGATCAACGGTATAATCAACGGACCGTTCCTCGGCGAATTTTGCGCAATTGAAAATAACGAAAAACAAACCGGCTGTTCCTACCAGACTCTCTATGCCGCCGGGGGACATGCCTTGAGAGATATGCTGTTGAATCTCAGAAAAACCGGTGACGGCAAAATTGTTTCTTATATGAATTTTATCCGCGAGTCCCTCAATGGCGACAAATCCTGCGTTGTGATGATCAATTCCGGGTTGAACGACCGTAATCGCGGTGTCAAGTCATCCGGCCCGGAAAAGAAAGCCCTGGCCAACACTAAAGACGGTTACAAAGACAATTTAAAAGGACTAACCATTCTACTGGAAAGATGCTGGATCAAAGCCGGCGGAGCCAAAGAAACCATTCATTTTGCGTTTATGCCGAGCCATCCGATTTCCACCCCGGACGACCCAAAACTGGTCTCATATCGTCTGGGTGCAAGCGAACTGGCCGCAACCATGGACAACGCGTCGTGCATTCTCCTGCCTGAACTGGTTTCCCAGAAAACAATGCTGAAAGATAAATATTATGACAAACGCGGCAAAGCGCACCTGACCCGAAAGGGCTATCAAAAAATTTCCGACGCAGTCGTCACCGCAATTGCAAAATAAGTTTTAATATTTGCATAACTCATTGGTCTTCACAAGAGTGCTATGTCAGCTCTGTAATTTTCGGAAGCAGTAGATGGCGGTTCCGGCAGGGCCGAGGCCGCGGCTTAGTTGTTTTTTGTTTACTCGGTTGGGATTGTCGAATTTAGAACCCATTTCACGGATGAAAAGTTTTGAGCCTAATATCGCTCCGTCGCTGAAGTGGCGGGTGCGTCGCAAAAAACGGATCGGCATCGATTCTTTACGTTTGGCTTGTTCCTGCGCCTCAAATATCTCCTCGCTGGTGGCTCCGCTTTCAGCGGCGACTATCCGCGCTAGTTCACTCCTGAAATAGCTGTATAGATCGTTATCGGTCCACGCCGAGGTATCGCGATGCCAGATGTTTTGTTTGAGGTGTTTGACGAAATTAGCGTGGAAGAGGTGTTTTCCTGTCCCGCAGTAGCGGCCCCAGGTTGTGAAATGGTAGTCGGCTGGATTGGTGGTCAGTCCGGCGCGGACGGGATTCAATTCAACGTATAAAACACACGCTTCAAGGGAGTTGCGACTATCGAGAATGACGCTTTTGAATTTATTGGCCCAGAGTTTGCCGATGCGGTCGCGGGATTGGTTGTAAACTACGGTGAAGCGTTGTTGGAAGGCACGCATAAAGTAACTGATGTCGATCATTTTGAGGCCAACTTCGCGACATATTTCAGGATTGGCCGGGTTGATTTTCGGCATTTGTTTCGGGGCGTAAGTATACTTATCTAACATACTGCTATAGTAATTGTTATGTCGTCTGACAATATCCTCGATCGACGGCAGTTCGTCGGGTCCTGGAGCGTAAACAACCACGTGGAAATGGTTGCCCATCCATGCGGCAGAGATCACCTCGATCAGAAAATATTCGCAGAGATTCTGTAGCAGACGGAAGCCGTATTCCATGTCGACCCGATTGAACGGTTTTTCTCCTCTGCAACCGACGGTCCGGTTCATCAGGTGATAATAGCAGCCTTCGCCCTGAACTTTCATGCGTGTTCCACGTCCTGACATGATTTTTCCTCCGTTTGTTGATGAGTTTGCTGTTAATATAGTGGGTGGAAACGGTTTTGTCAAATTTAAGCATTATGTGATTTTATAAAAATTTATAACCTATTAATTACAATATTAATACAGCTATAGTTAACTAGAGTAATTGCCGTATATTTTGATCAGAGACATGTAGTAGTCGTATACTTCCGGGGCAATGTCAGTGCTGACAGAGGCTTGTCCTATAATTAAACCGCCATCGCGGCCAAGTTCTATTAACGGGCGAACATGGGCCTCAATTTCCTTTTTGTCGCCGCGCGGCAAGATAACAGTGTTGCAGACGCCGCCACAAAAAACCATTTTTCTCCCATACTTTTCCCGTAATTTCAGCAAATCCAAACCACAGCGCGGCTCAAGTGGATTGAATCCGGAAAATCCAGCTTCCAGTAATAAATCAAGAAACGGTCCAATGTTTCCATCACTATGGAAAAAGACCCGTACGCAACCTGCCTGCCGAACTGTTGCAATCAGTTTCTGATAACGCGGCAGCAGGTATTCGGCAAAAGTATCAGGGCCAAAATTCGGGGCAGAGTTCCCAGCCATGTCATCGTAGATTATCAAGCCGTTTCGCCACAAACCGGTGCGTTCCAATGTTTCAAGCGCCACCTGGGTAAAGTGCTCGGTCAGCAGATCAAAAAACTCATGACAAAAATTTTTCTCCAGCATCATGTCCATCAACAACGCTTCCTCACCGCGAATAAAATGCCCTCGGCAATACAAGCCGCCGATTTTAGCAAAGCAGAAGACTCCTTTTTCCTGCTGTTCAAGCGTTTGTTGCTGAAGTCCGGTATAACGAAATCGCAACCCGGCTGGTTCAGGTTGAAGCTTTTCCAGATCTGCGGTTCTTTCAAGTATCCTGGATAAGGTTTGGGAAAAATAACCATTCCTGGCAACCTTGACGATCCGGCCCCAACCATCACTGCGTATGTCATATTCTCCGGTTGTTTTGATAAGTTTTTTATCCAAAGACGGAAACAGAGTTTCATTCCCGCTCAATACCCGGATACAGCGTCCATAATAATCATCGGGGAACATCCCGTGAGGCATTCCAAGCCGCTGTTGCCAGAGCTCCGGAAACCCATCCCAGAAATTGTCCCAGAAAGGCAGATAGTCCGGCGTCTCAAAATTAATCGCTTTTCTGACCTGGGTTGCCGCATTTTCAGGTTTTACCGATGGCTCTAAAAGGCTGATTGACTTCATCATTATTAATCACTTACGCTCGATAACCAGCAAATTCAAGGTATTAGCCGGAAGTTTGACGGTTATTTTACCCTGGGTGCCATTAATCTTACCGGAACCATACGGGTGCGTAAATTTACTGAAATCACCTTTCACAATAACGTTCTGTGTAGAGTGTGAACAGTTGCCCAGTGCAATAAGTATTGCGCCATCAGCACGGTGCCAGAAACCTGCGGCTACTTGTCGCGGGTCACTCTCCAGGCTGATACCTGCGGGAACCCGGCCAGGGGGATAGAATTCCGCTTGTTTTGATCCAAACTTATCTTTGATTCCAAGAACCTTGATCACAATATTTTTATTTAAATAGCGAGGATAAAGCGGTACTCCAAACGGCACAATATAGGAAAGCGCTACATCGGTATAACGGGCCTGATCCGACCGGGGATTCAGGATCGCAAGGAAATAATTTGGAATACCCCACGGTTGGGAAATGTAACGTGGAATAAATTTTTCAATTGTCAGCAATTTATCATAATTGGCGCCATCCCGGATTGCTCTTTTAAACCATTCCCCGGCAAACATGGCCGTTGAAAAACTGTGCATCGGCGGGGCTATCGACCCGGACACATGAATCCAAACCTGATATTCAGGAAATCCCGAATACACTCTTGTCGACTTCCAGTGCTGCGGCTTAACGCTGTTGGTCATCGCAACAACCGCAGCCCGCCGAAGAAATTCGCGGATTTTTCGTACGGCATAGGTCGGCTGCCGGACACCAGCGGCATCCACATAACCGCAACCGTGCAACGGATTACTGCAGGCCACTGGCCAGGCTCCGTCAAAATAAAACCCATCGCAACCGGTCTTCTGCTGAATTTTATTGAGCTGCCAGATAAGATAATCCAGATAACCGCTGTTGACGCAGCAGCGCACTTGAATCGATGATTCCGCTTTCCATTGTCGAACCGGGGTTTGAATCCATTCTTCATAGTAATCGACAAACTCCGGCTGGACTCCTTCAGAAAAAGATATCGGCGCAAAATACGGGATGGCCTGTACTCCTTTGCTATGACTGTAGTTCACTGCGTTTTTCAATATCCGGTAGTCGATTCCACCCGGGTCACATATATATTTCATGTAGTTGCAATTATTGCGCCAGACTGTGGAAAAGAGCAGATATTTCGCCAGTTTTCTGAAATATGAGTCACCCTGCTGGCTGTAATTGGCCGTTACCATTGAGCTGTAATCCGGCGGCAGCGGCTTGACCGGAGTCACCTGCAGCCCGAAAGATAATTTTACCTCTTTTCGGAAAACGTTTTGCAAAAAATTCACGCGGTAAAGCGTTGATTTTGCACCCGCCTCAGTGGTGAATGCGGCAGCGGAAGATGTATTGAACATCTGGCGGGATTCATTGACAAATCCCAGACCACCGGACTGAGTGCCGATCCAGAAGTATACCTGCCAAGGATAGTTTTTCGAGCCGGCGGAAATATATCCGTTGAGCGACCGGTCCGGCGCTCCGTGATATAATGCTGCTGCACCGGGAACAAAGGAGCTTTCCAACCCGAAGTAGTCAATCTTCACCGGTGAACCTGTTTTTGAGACCACATTCAGATCAAACCAGGCCAGACCGTCATACTCAAGCTTTACTTGACCGGATACATTGAATGATTCGCTTATCCCTGTCAAAGCCAGTTCGACAACCGTTTTGCTATTCTTTATTACCTTAAAGCCGGTTAATTTTATTGCTTCGCGCTTTCCTGAACAAACTGCGACCAGCCGGGGTGCTTGCTGCAACGGCTTGACGCCGGCACTTTCGTAATTGAAAATAACGGATGAATCGTCCCAGATATAGCGACGGTTCCACATCGAAACGGAACGTTTATCAAGCTTAAGCGGCTTAAAAGGCTTGAGAACCACATCCGCTTTTCCGAGATTGTTGTTCAGCCACTCAGGTCGGGGATTGACCCGGAAACTAGTTTTTGCCGAAAATTTTCCCTGAACCGCATCGATACGGTAAAGTCCCGGGGTGTATTTTGTGTAATCAATTTCCTTAATGCCTTTTTGACCGCTCTTCCGCCATATCGTTTTACCGTCAGGCCCGTTCAAAGTGAGCTGAACCGGTTCTTTTGAAAAGCTTGCAACATTAAGCTGAATTTTTTTGGCGCCGGGAAAGTTTTTAATGGTCAGTTCAAGCGGAGGAGAAACTTTCATCGGCCCCGGAATGCGCATTGATAATTTATTATTGACTTTTATTTGCAGATCAAAAAAATCACATTGCCGGTTCTTTGGACGGAATTTCTGGCGGCGAAATTTATTGATTGAACGATATTTAAATGTTTCCAATGCTCCGACCACTTCATCATATCCGGTATTGACCCGGAAATGCGTACCGCGTTTGAAGACAAAAAGATCAACCTCAACCTCGGCATTCTTTTTACCGGGTCTTTCCACCGTTCCGGCAACCCGGAAATCCCCGTCTGAGGGATTGCCCAAGCCCCAACTGGCAAAAACCGGCGTTCCCGGTTCCAGTAACCGGAGAGTGGCGAACCCGGCAGGTTCATTAGCCGCTTTTACAACCGGGCTGAGAGTAAAATAACCGTTGGCAATCTGAAAAATATTGAACTTGCATTCGTTGTTTTTCATGACTATCTTATCGCGGGGAATCGAAATTTCAATGAAATGAAAACGGCGATATAGACCTATTCCTTTAACCCAGCTTGCAGTTGCGTCTTTATAAGTACCAACCCTGGCGATAAAACCGCTGTTAAAATCGGCTTTATTGTCGATCATATCAACTTTTGAGCCGGACGCAGATACCGCAAAACGCCGGGTACCGGCATCTCCGGGAGAAAAAAACATTAATTCAGTCACCGCATTATCGCGAAAAATCTGGAGATTGTCATCGGCGCGTTTTGGAGCGGCTGGAAGGGCGTACGGCATTATCAGGAGAAAATAGAGATTTTTATCATCATAACAAGCACGGACAAAAATACTTTTGTTTCTGGGCACCAACAGTCCGGTATGGAAATTGCGCATTCCGACAATCGCAGCCGCGTCGTTCCATTCTCCAGGAGACATTTTCCCGTCTATTTTTGGTGGATTGGCTAATTTGTTAATACTGTAAAATGGTAATGCTGTTTTATTTTCAGCAAACTCCAGCAATCTTTTTTCGTGTTTCAGATTGACTGAATCGGTGGCGCCGTATATTTTCAATGATAGTAATGACAGGACGGCAAACGTGATTATTCTCAACATAGATTTTCTCCAAAATGTTTTTTACGGAATCAGCGGACACTGAAACTGGTCCGATTACCATAGAACCACGGCTTGTCGTCGTAGCTGGTGGAAGCTCCCGGAGGGACAATTTCATAGAGAGTCCAGCTATCAACATGGCCGTCACAGAACAGAAGATTTCCGCGCTGACCATGGCGAATAAAGGCATAGGCGGTATGACATTGGGCCGAAAAATAGCCGTATGGATAACTTATGGTCCCGTTGTCTATCAGCTGCATTGTACTGCCGGGGGATGACGGTAGTTTTTTGACCGATCCGCTGGTTGTGGTGGTTGATCCCAAAGTGCCGTTTATCATCCCGGTCGTATTGTAGCCATAACTGACGTAGGTATCCCTGACAGTTCCAAGCACATTCCCGGCCTGAAGCAGTCCGGCCTTGACTTTCGGGCAGGTAAACGGTGAATTAATTTTAATGTAAGTCCGACCTTTGCTGTCAATATTTTCCTGAAGTCCGAGATATTTACAGATTTTTCCAGGCCATTTGCTGTATTGTCCCGCGGCCGGGCCCGGAGTGGTGCATGGTAAATACCATTCGTTATTGTCGTCTCTGTAAAGTCCGAAAGCGACTCCAAGCTGTTTCAAATTACCGGTACATGATATGGCATGCGCCTTTTCCCGGGCGGAATTCAAGGCCGGCAACAACATCGACGCCAGGATCGCGATGATCGCGATCACAACCAGGAGCTCTATGAGTGTGAAATCAAAGCTCTTTTTCATCGGTTCTTCTCCTTTTAATATCTATCTGACTTTTTTATTATTATATCCGGGATCGTCCCCGAATTCAATCTTCTCCAGTTACGACAAGCGGAGATTTCAGGATATCGAAGCAATACCGGATAGTTTTCAACTGATCCGCGAAACTGCAATGAGGCATTTGACCGCTTTTAACGCAATCGATAAAATAACGGTCAGCCGCTGAAAAACCGCAGTAATCAGCCAGATTGTTTGAATCAACCAGATCAATATCCCGAATCAATTCCACATCGTACGAACTGCGCCGGACAATTCTGGCACGCATTCTCATCCCGGTTGCCTGTTTCGGGTCAAAGGGATCAAATTCGTCTATTATGTAACAGGATACGCCGTCGCCATGCAGGTTCCATTGCTGGACGCGACCGCCAACCCGGCCGTTGGCCGAAAAATATCCGGTCGCTCCGCTGGCAAAATCCGCCATCGCAAAAAATGCGGTCGGAACCTCATCCTCGGCAGTACGCTGCACTTTGGGATAAAAATTTCTGATATCCCCGCCGATATAGCGGAGCAAATCCAGGGCATGCATCATATCACTGGTCAGGCGGTCAAGATAAATTCCGGGAATATTTTTTTCCGGTCTCCAGCATTTATAAAAATGACAGTCACAATTCAGCACCCCGCCGACTTTATCAAGCTCCTGAAGACAATGAGTGATCAATGGCGCAAAACGACGATTGACGCTGACCATATTTATCACTCCCGCCGCTTCAGCGGCATTCGTCAACATTTCCGCGTCGGCAAGGTTCATCGCCAGCGGTTTTTCAACCATAATATGGCGTTTCTGGCGCAAAACCTCCTGAATAATTTCAAGATAAATTTTACCTATATCGGTTGTGTTGCTCTTACACTTCAGGAAATATTGCGGCAGCAGCAGAACAACCGCCTCGGGATCGAATTGTGCAAGCATGAGCTTCCAGTCGGAATAACAGCGGTCCGGAGCCACCCGGAATTTCTCAGCACAATTTTGCAGTGTTTCGGGATTGACATCACAAATCGCTAATTCAACATCTTCAAACCGGCTCAAGCCGGGCAAATGATAAACTTGTCCGGCATGGCCCAAACCGATCACCGCGGTTTTAACTTTGTTCATATCAAAATCTTTCATTTTTTGTTATTGCATTAAAGGTACTGTTTATATAATAATCGCATTTTTTCGTTATCACAATTGCCAAAAAAAGGGAAAAACATATCAAAATCGCATATTTTAACTGTTTTTAATATTGCATTGTGAAAATAATAAGATATTATTGATTGTGAAAGGACGTGATTTATGTCGACCCCAAATAATATTTTTATTCGGCGCAACCTGATAATCCGCTTTTGCGGGGAAATCAGCAGTAAGAAGCCGCTACCATGTACAAAGCAGATCCATCGCCATAGTTACTGGCAGATGAGTTTTGTTATGAAAGGTAGAGTTGAGCTGTATAATGAGACTGAAACAATGCAGTTTTCAGCCGGGGATATTCTGATCCTGCCGCCGCGTTCGTCGCATGTCATCAATTTTTCCAAACTTGAAAATCTGCAAATGCTCTCTTTCAAGTTTGACCTGACTGAAGACTATCATTCCAGCTCCGACAAATTTCTGCTGGTCAGACAGGATAAGTTTACCCGTCATTGGATCAATGTGCTTGAAGAACTGAGCCGCAGTTTCTGCCCGCTGATCATGGCAAATTCCAATCAGCAATTCAGTCCGGGAGACGATTCCAGCATGCTGATGCCGATTGAAGACCTGTTATGGAGCATTTTGCGCTTCTACTATTTCATCAAACCGCAAAGCCGACTGGACGGAGAACTTTTTTTCAGGCTGCGGGAGTTGGTCAACGCCGAAGGAGGACGGCCGCTGACAGTCAGTGACGCCGCCAGAAAACTGGGCTATTCCGTCGGACATTTACGGACTCTGGTCAAAGCGCGAACCGGGGAATCGACCAAGAATTTTATCGATCGCCAAAGAGTAAACATCATCTGTAATTATCTGAAATATTCAGACTTGAACATCAGTGAACTGGCGGAGCAAACCGGCTTCTCAAATCCACTGCATTTCTACCGTTTTTTCCGCAAATACACCGACACCAGCCCAAGCGCTTTCCGGCGCGAATGCTGGCATTGAGAATCAATGATTATTAATGCTTCTTCCAAAGCAGGGTTTTAATCTCAAACGGTTTGAACTTGACGGTTAGACTTTCAAGCTGCCGCTCATTTTCCTCCATCAAGTCAACTTCCAGCCATTGCCGATCGTTTATTTGCGGCAGAGAGATCATTCCATCAGCACCCAGCCCCTCGTATGCCCGGAAAATCAAACCATCCGGATATTTTTCAGACGGCTTGACATTCGTAATTAACACACTGGAGCCGGTACAATCCGGCATAACCGGCAGCTCCAAGCCCGATTTTTCCGATACCCTGACCGCGCCGACGCCAACCGGATAGAGAGGGGAATTTAATTCATAACCGCAACGTCCGTCCGGGATTTCGTTCGGCCCTGTAAGAGTAATCTTAAACCGGGACGTATATTCCCCGGCCGGGGGCCTCTTTACCGATTCAGACGTGCCGTCATCCATAATTCGCCTGCCGCCGGAGGTTTGCCCGATGCCGCGCAGCATACAGTTTCTGAGGGTATTATCTTCGATTTCCCACATCCGGTGATCGCAGCCGATTACCGTTCCGCTCCGGGAGTCTCCAATACTTATCCATTTGGAAACCAGACGGATTTTTTCAATTTCACGGTCCGGTTCACTGCCGCGTTCCGGGGTCCAGATTTCCGAGAAAACCAGTTCATTCGTGTAGATCGTTTCCGGATAACGCACCGCTCCGAACGGCACGCCGTAACGTACTTCCGCATCTTCCTGTGAAACAAACGGAAAGGTTTGTTCCAGCCTGACGTAACTGCCGCCCCTCCAGTTGATTTTGTTTTCGATTCCCACAACCGGTCGTGCCGCTTCCATCGTGACGATTTGTTCAAAATCATGTCCGTAGACACTGCCTGTAATTTTTATCCGCGCCAGTACGGCGTTATTATCCACCAATTCTATCTGCTTCAACAATCCCGGAACAACCCGACCGGTCAAGTCCATATTACAGATGTAGTCGCCGCGTTTTTCCTCTAGTCCGATGATTCCCGCTTTATTAAACAATTGCCGGGAGTTAACCTTGTCGAACAGATTCAATTCCCCGGTTACCCGGTCGATTTCAAGTATAAAAAAGTCATTTTCATAACTGTTCATTCCGGCGTATCGCTGTGGATTTATCTTATCTTCAAGCTCCCCGTCGATCACTTTCACTGAATGAAAGAATTTTTGCGGTTCTTCCGGGACAATGTAGTAGACTTTCGCGCCAAAAGCCGGGACTTTATCCGCCATAAACTCCAATTCAATCGAATCAGAGATCATATTAAGCCTGGTTACGGTTTTGAACGGAACGTCATTACTGCCGCTGTCTATAAGTTTGAACGGCAGATTGTTCGGGACCAGATATTTTGCCGAAATGTCGCCATAAATAACCGTGCGCCCTTTGACGACTTCACTGCGTTCCCAGGCCTGTGAATTGAAAATTACGATCGGATACGCCATAGCACGGGGAGAGGTGGCTCTTGCGGCCAACCTCCAGGCCAGTTTTTTTACGTATTGACCGGCAAAGCCCTTAGCGTTCATCTTACAAGCTAATTTATCTTTGTCCGCATAAACTCCGCCTATGCCGTTCTGGTTATGATCCACCCCGTCCAACAACCAGTTCCAGGCCGTTTTGAATTGTTCAGCCGGAACCCCATCCCGACCTTGCAAAATATTCAGGGCGCTGAAAAACTCAGTGTTAAACATCGCGTTTTCACACGGCAGATCCAACGGCCAGAGATCGGGCCAACTACTTTCCACATTCGGCCAAAGACTGGGAATTTCACCTGAAATACGGTCGGTAATCGGCGGAATATGCTTATCGAAAAATTCTTTATAGGTCGTAAAATTAATTTTTCTATGGCCATCTTCGTTCCAGCGCATTATATCTTTCAAAAAACCTTCGGTGATTACGCAAAGATCAACACCAAGTTGACACAGCTGTTTGTAATCGACCGCCCCGAAAGTCGCTTCAAAAGCAGATTCTTTTTCCAGCATTTCATCATAGCTCCGGCCATCGGCCAGTAAATGGAAACAACGTCCGTAATGCGGCGGCGCATAGGCGTCAATGCCACGGCCGTCCAACGCGTAATACTTGATTTGATCGGTATGCGGCGGGCAGCCGTGAGAAAGCACCAGCGCGTTCATTCCGGCAAGAAGCGCGATTTGCGACATTTGCGGCGTTATTCCGGGAATATCGGACATTGTGATAATTTTAGGATCGATGCCGAATTTTTTCATACAAAATTCACGTCCGTACAGCAGGTTCCTGACCAGCGTTTCGCCCGAAGGCAGCTGGGTATAAGTGATCGAACGCATCGGAATTATTTCCAACTGCCCGGATTGGAGCAATTTCTTTATTCTTTCAAGTTCCTCCGGGAACGCGTCCAGATAATAATCCATAAAATTGACCGCTTCAATCGTAAAGCGGTACTCGGGATAACATTCCAACAGGTTCAAAGCGGTGTTGATGATGTGACCACCCCTTGAGAGGCATTCCTCGCGAGCGCCGGCCCAGTAAAGGTCAAGATGAGAAAACGGTACTACATAAACAGATTCTTCTTTAGACATTTTTAAACTCCCTGACAATTGCAACGGCAGCCTCGACAATCGCCTTGATAATTTCTGTCGCGTACTCTTTTTGAAAGCGCGTTTCGGGTAAAAACATCCCCAACGCCGCGTTTATTTTCGCTTCCGGCACAAAAACCGGCGTGCCGACGGCGACAATCCCCTCATTACGATAAACAGCATATCCGTCATCCCGGATTTTTTCCAAGGCCGCTTCCAGTTGCGGCCACGTCCCGGCTTCCGGCCATTCATTATTTGAAGGCAAACCATTGACCCTTAGCAATTTTTTCATCTCAGAGTCACTCATTTTACTCAACATGCAGCGTCCGGTACTGCTGCTGTAAAACTTGCTGTCCATACTGGTATCGGACCTGACGGATAAAGCCCTGGAACTGTTGATATGAAACAAGCCCATGCGGATATTACCGGAGGCAACCGCCACCACCACCGTTTCATTGAACCGGTCATACAACAGTTGAGCAGCCGGACGGGCGACTTCGGCCAATTTTTTCTTCGCTCCGCCGTTCCAGCCTAAATACCTCGTATTCGCCGCCAGCATATATTTACTGGATTCGCCATCCTGACGGACATAACCAAGATGCAGCAACGTCTGAAGAAAATTGTGAACTGTCGGCTGTTTCAGACCGGTAATCCTGCTTAGTTCCAGAACTCCCAAAGCTGCATGATTCTCATTGTCCAGTATCTCCAGCAGCTTAAAAGCACGTTCCACTGATTGAATCGGTTTCATTATTCTTTCCCATTAATTCAACTATATTGATTTAATAATTTATTATTAATGAATATACAGGATTAAAAGAAATTTTCAAGAGGGGATTTTGAAAAGAGGATATTGTAATAATTTGCACCCCGGGAAAGTCATTATCTGATACCCAAATATCGTCCAAAAGGAATACTTATTTTGACGGATAAAGTATTTATTTTTTAAATACCATGTAATTTAAATTAAATCTGTAAAAAATGTCATTATTTTAATGATTACTGTATTAATACAATCAGTATAACAGTGTTTATAATATCAAGTTTCCTTGAAAATACTGAATAAAAACTCATCCGTCAAATTGCCCGTCATTCATCCGTCACTTTTTTCCTTTTTTTGTTGGCAAAACGATTAAACAAGCGGCTGATTGCGGTGAAAAGATGAACAAAAAAAGGCGCGGACTTTTACATCCGCGCCTTTAAATATTAAAAGCTTAAGTTAAAAACAACTTTCAACTTATTTCATAGCTTCTTCAACCGCAACGGCGGTGGCGACTGACGCGCCAACCATCGGGTTGTTACCCATTCCGATCAGGCCCATCATTTCAACGTGGGCGGGAACGGATGAGGAACCGGCAAACTGGGCGTCAGAGTGCATCCGGCCCATGGTGTCGGTCATGCCGTAAGAAGCCGGACCGGCCGCCATGTTGTCTGGATGCAGGGTACGACCGGTACCGCCGCCGGAAGCGACTGAGAAATATTTTTTACCGGCTTCAACGCACTCTTTCTTGTAAGTACCAGCAACCGGATGCTGGAAGCGGGTCGGGTTGGTGCTGTTTCCGGTAATGGAAACGTCAACCCCGGCATGCCACAGAATGGCTACGCCTTCGCGAACATCGTCGGCACCGTAACATTTAACTTTGGCGCGATCGCCTTTAGAGTAGGCTTTTTCCTTGACCACGGTAAGTTTGCCGGTGGCGTAGTCGAAAGCAGTCTGAACGTGGGTAAAACCGTTGATGCGGGAAATGATCTGGGCGGCATCTTTACCGAGACCGTTCAGGATCACGCGCAGGGGCTCTTTACGGGCGCGGTTCGCACTCATGGCGATACCGATAGCGCCTTCAGCAGCGGCAAAAGATTCGTGTCCGGCAAGGAACGCGAAACATTTGGTTTCGTCACGCAGCAGCATGGAAGCGAGGTTACCGTGACCAACACCGACTTTGCGGTCGTCGGCAACAGAACCGGGAATGCAGAAAGCCTGGAGGCCTTCACCCAGAGTACAAGCGACTTCAGCCGCGACAGTCTGGCCGCGCTTGATCGCGACGGCGGCGCCGACAACATAAGCCCAGCAGGCGTTTTCGAACGCGATAGGCTGAATTTCTTTGACCAGCGTATATACGTCGAGACCTTTTTCTTTACAAATTGCTTCGGCTTCCTCAATCGAGGCAATACCGTTATCATTAAGAAACGCGTTCACTTGCGCGATTCTTCTTTCATATCCTTCAAAAAGTGCCATGATTATAATCTCCTGTACAAGTAATTACTTGTGTCTCGGGTTGATGGTCTTAACGGCGTCGTCAAAACGGCCGTAAGTACCGGTGGTTTTTGCCAGTGCTTCGTTCGCGTCTACGCCTTTAGCAATGAGGTCGAGCATAACACCGAGTTTGACGAATTTATAACCGATGATCTCATCGTCTTCATCCAGGGCCATTTCAGTGATATAACCTTCGGCCAGTTCCAGGTAACGTGCGCCCTTGGCGTTGGTGCCGTAAGTGGTACCGGTAACGCTGCGGAGGCCTTTTCCAAGGTCTTCGAGACCGGCGCCGATAGCCAGTCCGCCTTCAGAGAAAGCGGTCTGGGTACGGCCGTAGATCAACTGCAGGAAGATCTCGCGCATGGCAACATTGATCGCGTCGCAAACGAGGTCGGTATTCATGGCTTCGAGAATGGTTTTGCCGGGAAGGATTTCACTGGCCATCGCGGCGGAGTGAGTCATACCGGTGCAACCGAGGGTCTCTACCAGGGCTTCTTCGATAATACCGTCTTTAACATTCAAGGTCAGCTTACAGGCACCCTGCTGCGGGGCGCACCAACCGACACCATGACTCAAACCGCTTATATCGGTAACTTCTCTGGCTTGAACCCATTTTCCTTCTTCCGGGATGGGTGACGGACCGTTGTTTGGCCCTTTTGCCACGCACATCATTTCTGCAACTTCAGAGGTAAACTCCATTTTCTTCTCTCCGTTATTGGTTAATAAGATAAAGTTGTCACTTAATACTATACACCGCGGCCCGCGCCACGGTAAAGCGTGTAATATACTGCAACATCGGCCGTTTCGCAAGTCAATTTGTGCTGAAGAGATGGCTTTTTTTCACATGTTCAGTCTTTTTTGACATGAATCTTTTCAGGAAATGGTCACCCTTCTCGCTCAGCCTGAAAGTTTGTTAAACTTATAATAGATCTTTGTTAATGATTATACCGCCACGAACAAAGATGATTCAACTAGTGTGTGAAGGATCTTCAGAAGTATGAAAAACAGCAAAACCATCAACCTAATTCAGATTAACCCGACGGTAATCAGATCGCAAAGGATTGTTCAACGACATGCCTGGTTACACGGTTGGAACAACGGACAAGGACAAATACACTGACTCTACCCTGAATCTTTTCAACCAAAAGCTTGACAACGGCTAAGCCGGCCAGTATAATTATTTTACTGTGTACCTGGGCGTGGATCTAGTCTGAGTGTGAACATTTAACATGACAACTGCCGACATTAAACCCCTTAACGCAGCACCGACGACCGAAATAAGACAGCATATATAAACGATGGGGATGGTATATTAATTATGAAAACTTATTGCGTTGTATTGTTATTTTCGATACAGATGTTTGGCTTGTTCGCCAAAGGAAAAAACACCGCAATTAATTATCCCATTGCGCCTTTTCAGGTAGAAAGATCTCGAGGGAAAATTACACGTCTGTTTATTGGTAGTTTGTCATTAAATCGAAACTCTTTTCAGATAAATAATTCAAAAAGTTTGAAAGACAACTTTCTGGCCCAAGCTTACTGTCAAAAATTATTCAACCGTTGTAATAATGTCCCTATAAAAGATATTTGCTTTCTTGAACCTTTTTTGAAGAACACTTCACTGGGGCATTGTATATCACGATTTTATCTTCAGAAGAAAATCCATGAGTATACTTATTTAAAAGAACTTTATGCAGGAGCAACAAATATTCCTGATCTACAGCTTTTATCAAACTACAGATTAAAAAAAATATTCTTAGCTAAAAACACAATAACAAATTTAGATTTTCTTAAGAATCAAAAATTAGAAAGTTTACAACTGCTTGGAGTTGAATTGAATCCCAGCATATACGATAAAGACAATAAACAACCGATGTTTCGTAAACACTACATAACTAAACCGGATTATACCGCAGCGTTGCCGAAAAGTTGTAATATCAGATATTTGAAATTAGTAGACATAGACTTTTTAGATATGAATTCCTTGAAAAACAAACACATAGAAGAATTATCAGTCAACCACTGTAATTTGACCACAATAGACCCTCTGCTGAATTTGCCGCTCAGGAAACTTGAAATAATAAAATGTCCGGTCAGATCACTTGAAAAAATTGATAAAATCCCCTTGGATGAGTTAAAATTAGCGGAAATCAGGCCAATAAAATCGCTAAAGGATATAGAAAATCTAAAACTAAAAAAACTGACTTTGGACGAATGCCGCTTGTCTGATTACTCGGCCTTGAAAACTCTCGATAAACTACAGAGCTTGCGCATCGCATTCCCATCCAGCAGAATTGTTGAGAAAAATAATTTCACCATGGAATTACTGTCTAAAATGCCTTTACAGGAATTGTCGCTTAAAAAATGGCGCTCTGACGAAGTGGACTTTGACCTTGCCGCGCTTTCAAATAAAAAAATTAAACATTTAGAACTGGCGGCAAGCAGTATTATCAACTCTCATGTTTTGTTATCCCTCCCTCTGGAATCTCTTCATTTGAAATTAAATGTTATAGATGACGAGTTGCTGGCGATCATCACAAAAATGAAAAACCCTAGGATATTGTCTATTGTCGGAGGAAAATTGAATAATGAAAAACTTGAAAAAATTGCGTCCCTGCCACTAACAAGCCTGGATATTTCCTACAATCCCAAAATCACCTCAATATCCTGTTTGAAAAATATGCCATTACAATTTTTGAGGATCAATTTTACTCATGTAACGAATCTGGAAGCATTACAAAAAATGCCTCTGGTTGGCATAGACATAAGAAATTTGAAACTTGACGAAGCAAGCAAAGAATTTATTGATAAAATCAAAAGTCAGGGAATAATAGTCATTGATAAAAATCATGCTCAATATAAAAATCGAGGAATGTTCAGACGAGCACACCGAACAACGCCGGTTCGCATGAACAACAGCCCCCGGATCCCCCCGGGAAACAACAATGACATATACACTTCCTCAAAACTGAATCTTATCGGGAACCCCCTTGACAACGGCAAAGTCGACAAGTATACTTTTTTCACGGGGTCCATAGCACGGACTGGCATTAATTGTATAGACAGCCAAAGAGGATGGCTTAGGTTATGCATTCCTGCTCTGCACCTATCACTCCGAGTTGACGGGACACCAGGGAGCGTGAGCAACGCAGAGCACAGGGCAAACTAAAGCCGCCTTAAGCTACCCCAATGGCTGGAATAATTTTGCGCATGTAATGGTCATATGCGATCATGCATATTTTTTATATTGTTTTGCATGCTTCGACTTGAGATTAGAGACCGCGATTAATTTGTTTGTTTATTTATGCAATAATGCTTATTAGTCACAGTATAGACTGGTTTGCTAGTGTGACCTATACCTGTACTTATTTGGACATAGAGTACGGATGTAACAGAATTAGATATATTATTATTGGCTCAGTCTCAAATATATGAATAAAATGCAGTAGTATTTGTTTATCAAAGCGATAAAAAGGAAAAACAGACAATGACTAAAAGAATATTTCAGAATGTTTACAAAATACATGAGAATATTGCTCATTGTAAAAAAGCGATGCAAATATTATTACTGCTTTATGTCAATATTTATTTTGTCCTGCCAAGTCAAGCAAAAGAGATCTATACAAAGACGAATGGTTATCTATTAAAAAGAAAATTGTTTCAATATAATCAAAATATCATAAAGAAAGGTAATATTTCAGTTTATGTCGATAGATATAATTACTTTCCTGAAAAAGTCATAAGAATATATTTTGATGATCAGGCAATGAAGGCTAATAAGGGAAAAATCATAAATCTAAACTTTCTGGAAGAATATATAAAGGATAATAATATTACCGGGTTGTCTCTGCGTGTGCCTGATTGTAATAATCTATCCTTTGTTTCCGGACTCAAAATTGATCTTTTAGCCATAATCAGGCATATTGACTTTGATTTCAGTTCACTAAATAATGCAAATGTGAGAAGATTTATATATGGTCAGAATAAATTTAGTTCGAGGAGCCTGCCTGATTTTCCTAACCTGGAAGATTTAACGTTATCATTTATCAGCAGGGAGAAATTTGATATCTCATTACTTAATAAATATCCGAATCTCAAGAAATTGCGTTTAAGCAATGTGGATATATCAGGAAAACTTAAGCAAAGTATTATTGATAATTTAGTTTTACTTTCAATACATGGACAGGGTTATGAGGAACTACTCCAAGCGCCAAATTTAATTAGTTTGGAATTGATCAGGGAAACAGCTGATTTGAAGAAAATTTATGAAATAAATCCTAACTTGAAGTGTATTGAGCTGTTTTATTGCAAGATGATAAATATTAATTACCTATCAAAATTCAAAAATTTACAGGCTATTACAATAAGCCACGCAGATGATAATGTTTTATCTGAAATATCAAATACTAAGGTTGATTATGTTTGTCTTAAGCGCCCATTAAAAACAAAAAACCTGGAGAAACTCTCCGGGCTTAAGCGGTTAAAGATTTTGGATATCTCTTATACGCATATCATTAATATTGCCGGCATATCAAAAATACCGATAGATTATTTAGTTTCGCTCGGGAATTATCATGTTCTGTCGGATAAAGACTATGCACAAACCAGAGCAAAGAATATTTTGCCTAATACGTTGTGGTTCAGAACGCATGTAAACAGCAGAAGGAAATATCTGCAGCTAAGGTATGAACTGCTTTGTGACTACATACCCAATCCCAGGGCTGAGCCACATTATATAAAAGGTCACTACCGGTATACCGACGTGACAGGCAAAGTTATTTCAGGAACAATCTACGAAGAGAAAGAAATCATAAGATAGTAACGAAAAAGGACAATCTCTGAACCGACTTCCCGCTTTCGCAAGAAGCAATATATGAAAGTTTATTGAACTTTTGAAAGATCGCCGTTAATGGTAATGCCGCCATCGACCGGGATGATTGTACCATTGATATATGAAGCATCGTCCGAGGCAAGAAAAACAGCTAATCCGGCAACTTCTTCCGGGGTTCCCCAGCGGCGCAGGGGTGACCGCAATTGCAAAAACGCGCGTTCATCAAAATCACTATTTTGCGGATTACTCTGCTTTACCATGTCAGTCATAATAGCTGCGGGAGCAATGCAGTTGACCCTGATTCCAAGCGGGCCGTATTCTGCCGCCATTGATCTGGTCAGGGCAACAGTTGCCCCTTTGGTTGCGGTATAGGCGTCACAGTTCGGTATCCCGACAACCCCCGCACTGGAAGCAGTGTTGATAATTGACCCGCCATTGTTTTTCAACATCAGTGGAATTGCATAGTGACAGCAATGGTATAAACCGTTAAGATTAATCTCAATAACCTTTTGCCAGATTGCAGGTGTTATTTCCGAAATCATACCGTCTTTTCCACCCAGATAAACCGACGCGTTATTATATAATACATGCAGCTTTCCGGCGTGGTGCTGAATAAGATCAAATGCCGCCTTGACCTCTTCATTACAGGCAATGTTGCATGAAATGAAACAGGCCTGTCCCCGGGATTCCAAAATTCCTTTTTCTGCCGCCTTCCCGGCGCTGACATTGTTTTCCAGGATGAACACCTTTGCCCCTTCCCGGGCAAAAAGTTTTGCAGCGGCAAGACCGATGCCGTTTCCGGCGCCGGTAACTGCACAGATTTTATCTTTTAAACGCATTTTTGAAATTACCTCCATGTTACTTATAAACTCCGATGCGATGAACGGTTTCAACGCACGCTTTAACATTTTCCGGCGGGGTATCATGGGCAATACCTTCTGCGGTACTGAAAATATATCCTCCCTCTTCCATGCCTGATTTGACAATTCTTTCCGTTTCCCTGATGACATTTTCACAACTGCCGTTTTCCAGTACAGATAAAGGATCTATATTCCCCATCAGGCATTTTTCGTTTCCCGTCAGTCCGGCAATTTCACCAACGTTTATTTTTTCACCAAGATTGATCGCACTAGCGTCGACATATTTGATTGCCGCTTGCAGATGCTCCAACGACGACTCGCTGCCATGATAAAATGAAAACGCATCATAAGCTGATATAATCTGAGCGTTTTCATTGGCATGCGGAGCGGCAATATTAATGAAATCATCGACCGAAATGAAGTTTGAAGTCGCTAAACAGTCCCCCAGCCAAAGCGCATCGGCGCCGGCCTCGATCTGGGCCTGCGCCCAGATCCGATTACACTTCGTAATGTATTTCATCCAGTCATGCAAAAGTCCGGGGTCTTCAAGCATCATCATCAACATAGCTTCGATCCCGATCAGAAGAGCAACCCCGGAAAACGGCGCGGCAATTCTACCGGCCAAGCAGATCGAATCCCCGAAATGACGTTTTAAACCCCGAAGTCCTTCCAGATACTGCGGCATTCTACCGAATTTTTCCGGCTCGGGGACTTGCAACCGATTCAGCGTGGAACGTGACGGATTGAGATATTTCAGCACGGCTGGAGGAACAATTTCGTCGTCTGTAACCTCAATTCCCGTATATTCCCATTCGACCAGGTCGTCGGGGAACAGGATAAACCAGTCGTAATCGAACTTTTCCACCGCATTTATGCCGGTTTTTATCATGGTTTCAGGATTGTTCCGGTATTCTCTATGGCTTACTCCAGCCTGCCAGACATCAAAATCAATTCCCAACGGAAAACAGGGTATTCTGTAAGGCTTTTCCAGGGCAACGCATTTTTTCAGATCATCAATAATTCCTTGATACGCCATAATTCTAATTCCTCGTTATTCAAGTATGTTCAAGATTCGTGCAAAATACAATATTCTGCCCGTAAGTTTTAAGCATCAAAGCATGCCATCAAATTTTATATTCAGCCAAAGCCGCAATTTTCGCTGCAATGGCTTCAGGCGACGGCAAAATATAATCTTCCAGCGATGGACTGAACGGGGTTGGAATATCTTTGCCGCCGATAACCAGCGGGGGACAGTCAAGATAATCGAATCCTTCCTCAACGATGCGGCGGACAATTTCCGCACCAATGCCACATTCGACCGGCGCGTCCTGAACAATCATGACTTTACCGGTCTTAGCCACCGATGCCAGAACCGTATCCATATCCAACGGGTCAACACTGCGCAAATCAATAAATTCCACCTCGACCGCGTCCAACAACAACGGCAATGCCGCCATTACCCTGCGGCGAGCATAGCCCACTGTTAGTACGGTAACATCTCTGCCTGTCCGTATTACCTCGGCTTCACCAATCGGAACGATAAATTCGCCTTCCGGGACCAGTTCTTTCTCATAGTAAAGATTGCGGTTTTCGATAAATACCACAGGCGCGTCATCCCGAATAGCCGACTTCAACAACCCTTTAGCATCTTTAGCGGTTGCCGGCATGACAACCTTAAATCCCGGAATATGAGCGAACCATGCTTCCAGACTCTGTGAATGCTGGGCTGCTTCCCGGGTTCCGGTCCCGGTTCCGCACATGCGGATCGTTACCGGCATTCGGACCTGACCGCCGGACATGAGCGGCAACTTGGCGATCTGGTTGCATAACTGGTCCATTGCCACTCCCGCAAAATCCATATACATGAATTCCAAAACCGGCCGCAACCCGCACATGGCCGCCCCTGCGGCCAGACCGGAAAAGGCGGCTTCCGAAATCGGTGTGCCAATCACCCGCTCGCGCCCGAATTTTTCAATCAGTCCTTTGGTTTCATTCCAGACGCCGCCGTCAATATCAACGTCTTCTCCAATAATAAAAACATCCTGATCGCGTTCCATCTCCTCCGCCAAAGCTTCGTTCATGGCGTCAATATAGGTGATTTCTCTCATTTTACCTGAAACTCCTCGATGAAGGTGTTAACGGACGGCGATTCCGCATTTCTGGCGGCAGCAATCGCATTTTCGAGCAAGTTCATTACATCCTGTTCGCAGGAATCCAAACAATCGGAAGTGAAAAATTCAGGATATTCCGAGACAATTCGATTCAGCGGATCTTTTTCCGGTGCCTGCCATTTCGTCCTTTCCCCTTTCGGCCGGGTATCGGCGATTATTCCACAATGCGGTTCCACCCGATAGGTTTTACAGTCAAGCAGGAACGGGCCGTTGCCGTCACGTATTTTTTTGAGTGCGGTTTTAACCGCCTTGATTACCGAAGAAACATCGTTGCCGTCAACCGTCTGCGCCGGAATACCGTAGGCCGCGGCCCGTTTGGTCATGTCTTCATCGGCGGTAGAAGCTGCAACGGGGGTGGTTGCCGCATAGCGATTGTTTTCGCAGACAAACAGCAAAGGCAGTCGTTTCAAAGCCGCCAGATTCAGACTTTCGTGCAGAGTTCCCTGATTTGAAGCACCTTCCCCGAAAAAAACAACAGCTACATCATCGGTATTCCGATATTTTGCCGCAAATGCCGCTCCAAGCGCCAGCGGAATGCCGCCGCCGACAATCCCGTTACCCCCCATAAAGCCTTTTTCCGGATTGAACATGTGCATCGAGCCGCCATAGCCGCGGGAACAACCGCTGGCTTTGCCCATCAATTCCGCCATTGCTCCGGCAGCATCACCGGTTTTGGCAAGATAATGTCCATGCCCCCGGTGCGTGCTGAAGACGCGGTCACTGTCCCGCAACTGCGAGCACACCCCGACAGCGATGGCCTCCTCGCCGATATAGAGATGGATCGCCCCAAAAATCTCGCCGGCGCGATACAGTTGCTTGACTCTTTCTTCAAAACGGCGAATTGTCAGCATTCGCCGGTAGAGTTCTTGCGGTTCAGGCTCTGAATTTGCTTTTATCATCACTGCTTCCAATACTTAATTACACTCGTATATAAAGATATATATTAACTCCTTATTGTGAATTTGTCAAGAGCTATATTTGACTTTTCTGGTTTTAGCACATAGATTATTTACCTAGTGTAAATAATGGATAATCAGAAAAAATGCTACAACTTAAAAACATGCGGCGGCAAAACAGTCTGCCGGTATTGAATATATTGAATGGAGATGGACCTATGTCGCGGGCCGAACTGGCGCGGCGACTCCACTGCAACGGTACTACGGTTACACGTATTATTAAAGACCTGATCGACCTTGAACTGGTTAAAACGCTGGGGCTTGACAATTCCACCGGAGGAAGGCCGCAGGAACTGATTGATCTGAACGCCGACTGGAAACACGCCATCGGCATTGCGCTTGATCCGGATTATATCAGCGGAGTTATCATTGATCTTAAAGGCCGGATTATCGTCCGGGAACAGATTATTTTTAAAGGAGTTCAAAGCGGCAGGGATTTTCTGGATGCGTTGATCACCCTGGCCAATCGTCTGCTGGCTGCTTGTGACCGGCAAAAACTCTTAGGTATCGGCATTGCCGCGTTTGGAACCTTTTCTGACGAAAACCGGGTTCTGGAAAACGTGGTGCAACTGCCGGAGCTGGAAAAATTCGACTTGAAAAAATTTTTCAAGGAAACATACGGGATTGAACCGGAAGTATCCAATACCGCCGTTGCCAAAACTTTTAATGAAATCTGGTTCAACCATAACGGCGTCAACGGAAATTTACTGGTGATAATCGCCGGTTCCGGAATCGGATGCACCGCGGCCATCGACGGCCAAATTGTTTTCAACAAACACGGACACGGCGGCGAACTCGGCCATACAATCTACCAGCTTGACGGCGAACCGTGTAAATGCGGTAAACACGGCTGCCTGGAAACCCTCTGTTCCATTAGCGCCATCCGCAAAAAAGTTGCGCTCCAATGCGGTAAAACGTTAACAGTTCCAGAGCTGATCGCAGGCTATGCCGCCGGTGACGCAGCTATAACGGAAGTAGTTGACACCGCGGCAAAATGGCTCGGTATCGCGGTCGCCAATCAGATTAATCTGCTGGCGCCGGATGAAATTGTCCTGACCGGGGAGCTGATGAAATTCGGCAATCGTTTTTTGCAGATTGTCAAGGAGACCATTGCAACCAGTTCTTTCTCTGTTTTTCAAAAAGATCTCAAGATCATCTGTTCCAGCGCCGAAGAGGAAAGTACGGCCATCGGGGCCGGCGCATTCCTGGTCAGCCGTATTTTCAAGAATTTTCTTTTAATATAAGAACAATTTTTCAGCAAGCAAACATTTGATGTTCAGCATTCAACATTAAATAGCAGTCAGGCTTTTTTGCGATTATAGAGAAGTTGTTCGCGCATCCAGACGCTTTCCACCAACGGGTCACCTAGCCGAAGCAGTTCATGATACAGCTTTTGCCGGAAAGTCTCGATCAACCCGGCACATTCCGGCTTGCGGATCAAGTTTTTCAGTTCGTAAGGATCGCTGTCAAGGTCATAAAACTCGTCAATATCAGTCAGGTTCCAGACCAGTTTATAACGTTTGTCGCGATACATCCGCTGGGTGTAAAGGCCAAACTGCTGGCCGTTGTATGCGGAAGTTATACCTTCCGCTCCGGCAACCGGTTCGCCGCGCAGCCGCGGCCGCAGGGATTTTCCGTCATAACAATCAGGAATCTCCAGTCCCGCCGCTTCCAGCAAAGTCGGACCGAGATCAAGATAGTGACTGGTAAAGTCGTCATCAACCGAACCGGGCGGGGTCACGCCGTCCCAACGGATGATCATCGGCACATGAACGACATCTTCATACAGGATATAATGTTTATCCATCATCCGGTGCCCGCCTGCCATATCGCCGTGATCGGTCGTGTAAATGACGATGGTATTTTCAATCAGGCCGGATTCTTCCAGATAAGCTATCACCTTGCCGATCGCGTCATCCATCTGGGTGATCACGGCAAAATACTGATGAACATAATGTTTCCAGTCGTCCCAGGTCCAGTCGGCGATGTTCCAGTTGTCAAGCTGCTGTTTTTGAATGTAGGGTTTTTCGGCAAATTCTTCGTCAAAACTGCCCCATGGAAGAAGCTCGTCCGGATCATACATATTCAGGAACTCGCGGGTCGGAAAACATGGCAGATGCGGTTCGGTATAATCGAGTCTGACATGCCACGGCGCATCCCCTTCGGCATATTCTTTGATTGTTGCAATGCAGTCATAAGCGCTGGCGTGAGTCCGGGAGGTTTCGGTCCCGCCTTCGTCATAAATTCCTACTCCGCAGATATCTGTCAGGTCGTTCCAGCTGTTTTTGGCCGGACGGCGCCCCGGATAATTTTCCAGGCCGGAATATTTCTCGAAGCCGAATCCGGTCGGATCAACGTCAGGGTTAACGTGCCATTTCCCGAAGTAAGCGGTCCGGTATCCGGCCTGACGCAGGCGGCGCGGCCAGACATCGGTTTCCGGCGGCAAGCCGCCCATGGCATGGCCCGAACCGGCACCGTAATTCCACAGACAACCGTGTTTTTCCGGCACCTGCGAACACAGCAGTGACTGTCGGGCCGGACAACACAACGGGGCCGGAGTGAACGCATTGTCAAACCGCATTCCCATGGCCGCCAGCCGGTCAAGATTCGGGGTTTTAACAATATCATGACCATAACAACCAAGCGAATCAACCCGATGTTGATCTGAGTTAATTATTAAGATGTTCGGTCGAGCCATAGCCGTGCCTCTAACAGGTTATTTTGAATGTTTGTCCATTATTTTCTGAATGCGATACGCTTCCGCCAGTTCTTCCGGAAACTCGGAACCGATCGCGAAACCAAAGGCCCTGGCCAGATCCAGGCCGATAACCTTGTTTCCAAGCGGAGTAACATGAAAACCGTCGCGCATCAAGACCTTATATTGGGCCGTTTCCGCGATTCTTAACGCTTCCCAGCGTTTCAAATGGTCGATCAGGCCGGCGTTGTTTTTTGCCGCAACTTCCCTGACCACATCCATCAGAGCGTAAAAATTCCCTAAATGTTCGGGAGAAACCGTATCGGGATCAGGCGAATAATAAGTCTGGAACACGACCAGCGAACCCATCGCGGTGAAACGGTCGTAAAGTTCCTGTAGGTTTGCCGCAAAAAGCTCCAGAGAGTGGTTGCGTTCCGGATCGGGATTTGAGTCATTGCCGCCAATGGTGATAATAACCAAATGAGGATTATAACGTTCAGCGTCATCCGCGAATCGTTCCAGTAATTGCGAAGAAGTATTGCCGCCGACGCCGGTATTGATACAGGTGTGAAAACGTCCTTCACATGAATTCTTTATTGCCAGGTCAAGGCAGTCGAACCAGTGCATCCCCGGCAAAAAACGTTCCGTATTGGAAGACCCGAAAGCAAGGATCCGGGTTTTTTCAGGCTGTTTGAGCAAATCCGTCAGTTTATTAATAATTTCCTGCATGATTTTCGTCCGTGTTTATTTGTAAGGGGGTAAATTTATAAAATAGTTTCTATCCCTGAAAAAACAAATAAAATATAAAAAGATATCACAATAATTAAACTGAATTTGGCCCTGACTCACTTTTTTTACATCCTCAAAAAAAGAAAAAAATACCGGTCCCGCTGATGCGGCAACCCAAACAAATTTATTTAAGCACACAAAGCGCGTAAATCAAGTCAATAACCATCTGCACGGCAGCAATCGCCAAACCGAAGAAGAAAACGCGCGGTCCTTTGGCAAATAGCGTTTTAAGGTGAATTTTAATGCCGATGGCCGCCATCGCAGTCAACAACAGATATTTGGCTAAAAATAAAATACCAGTTTTTAGCACTGGAATGATGAATCCACATGCGGCTAACCCGGCCAGAATCCCAAAACCAACGATAAAGAGTGGTATTTTGAAGCCGCTTTTCTGTTCGCCGGAGGTATTAGCCCCAAAACGCTTTACCGTCAACAGCAGCAAAATCACCGGTCCCATCATCAGAACCCGCCCCATCTTTACCACGGTCGCCAGTTGCCCGGTATCATCGCTGATGCTGAAACCGGCGGCAACCGCCTGGCCGACTGACTGCAGGGTGCCGCCAGCCAGAAAGCCTCCCCGGATATGGTCCAGATGCAGAGTAAACGCCAACAGCGGCACCGTTGCCAGACCGATTGTCCCAAGCAAATTGACAATTCCGACCGAAAGACCTACTTCATCCTCATCAACATTCAATACCGGCGCGGCAGCGCCGATGGCGGAGCTGCCGCATATTGCGTTTCCGCATCCGAGCAGCATTGAAAAATCCCGGTTGAACCCGAAAAGCCGCCCCAGTATAAAACTTGTAACCAGGGTAGTGATAATTATTACGCAGATCCCGGCAAAGACCCGAAAACCAAGATTAGCCAGCAGATGCAGATCCAACTGGACGCCAAGCAGCGCAATCGCCAGCGGCAGAATTCTTTTCTCCGCAAAATTAAAACCACCGTCATGCTTTTCCGGAATCTTAAAAATATTTCTAGCGGCGATGCCGGTGATTATGGCGAGGGTCACGCCCCCCATATACGGAATAAATTTGGCCAGCAATTCCGCAACAACGGCAATAACTGCGCAAATTAATAACGATGAAATGAAGTGTTTGTCTAGTTTCATATTCGACAGTCCTTAATTTTAGTGATTTTTGTGATTTCTAAATGTCAATGAATATAACCGGCTTGAAACAATAAGTAAAATCAATTATATTAATACTAATCATAAGGAATACTTATAATGAAGCTTGATTTCACTTTGAGGCAGTTGGAGGTATTCGCATCCGTTGTCAAATACCGCAGCGTAACCCGGGCGGCGGCCGCGCTATATTTATCCCAACCGGCTGTAAGCCTGGCCCTGAATGAACTTGAAAAACAGTTTGAACAGCCTCTTTTTGAGCGCACCGGGAATCGGCTGAGGTTGAATGATGCCGGCCGGCGATTGTATCCGCTCGCCTTGAACATGCTGACGGATTACGGCAATATAAACAGCGCGTTCAGTGACCGGAACGAGTTTGACGGACAATTGAAGCTCGGGGCCAGTTCGACAATCGGCAACTATGTAATGCCGGAAATCATCGGCCGTTTCATGCGACAGTTTCCGGACGCGCAGTTAACTATGACCGTTGACAACACTGAAAAGATCGCGGAACAATTGGTGAACTATCAACTGGATGCGGCATTTGTTGAAGGACCTTGTTTCAGACCGGAGTTGGAAACAGTTCCCTGGCGCAATGACCGGTTGCGAATATTTTGCGGCAATGATTTTTGCACTGAAAGCCGTACACCGTTTTCATGGCGACAGCTCAGCTCGAAAAAATGGATTCTGCGCGAACAAGGCTCCGGAACAAGGACAGTTTTTGAAAACGCTTTGAGCAAAGCAGGAAAAAGCATAAAAATCTTTCTTGAGCTGGGGCATACTGAAGCGATCAAAAAAGCGGTGGAATGCGGCATCGGAATTTCATGTCTGTCGGAAAAAACGATTATCCGGGAAGTTGAAGCCGGGCAATTGCGAACCATCGAGATTCCCGGCCTTGAGCTTGAACGCGAATTTTATATGCTGCTCAACAATAAACGAAAACCATCTTTCCTGACTAACGAATTCATCAAACTTTGTTCCTAATTGACATCATACATCAAACATGTTATTTTTTTAATGACAATTGGTTGTATTTCATATCATCCATCAAAACAATACAACATAGATTGCTTATTTTAAACATTTTGCAATTAACTAACAATCAAACCGTCTGATTATTAAAATTAAAATGACGGATAAGTGACGGATAAGTGACGGATTAAAATAAAAGTAGAAATATAGTCACTTTAATGACTTACTCCCAGGTTTCCGGGTCGGAACCGAAATATTCGGAAAATTCCCGGTAGAGGTCGGGGTGATATTTCTTCATTTTAGCTGAAGCGCAGAAAAAAGTCTCGGTACTGACCGCGAAAAACTCCGCCTTGTTAACTGCCCCGTAGGAATCGATTACCTCGTGTTGACCATGTTCGGTTTCTTCCCGGAGATGTTCGAATTCATGGTACAGAATATCAGTCCACTCCCGCTGTTCTTCGGGATCGTGCCTGAACGGAAAGCCGTCCTGACTGCCGTCCTGCTGGGCAATCTGATGCGCGAACTCATGGATTGTCACGTTATGCCCGGTGCCGTATGATGCGGCATCGCGCATAACCTGATCCCAGGCCAGCACGATATTACCGCGGCTCCATGACTCACCCAGCCGGACCGATGGCGGCGCGTCAACAACGCTGCCGGCAAATATAGCCTTACCGCCGTCGGCAATATACGCGCTCGGATAGACCAGAATGCTTTGCAGTTTCGGAAAGATATCAAGTTTGTTCTGCAACATCAGGATACAGGCCTGTGACGCGATCAACAGTTTCATCTGATCTGAAATCTCCTCCAGACCGCCGCAGGCTTCAAACTCTTTTTCATCGAGAAAAATATTGATATATCCGGCCAATTCCAACCGCAGCGCTTTCGGCAGCATCCTGTATAATGACGAGTTTTCTTTTAAATATTTACGCTGATAGTTTTCCAGTCCTTTCGACTCCATAAGCTTCCTGCGATAACGCTGGCGCAGGGGTATCCCGATAATAACTCCGATAAAAAGCAGAAAAATCAGGGAAAGACCAATTATCTCAAGCGTTTCACCAGGCATAATTTTTCTCAGCAGTGGACATATCCTCAAAAATCAGTTCCATAACCTGACTGCCATAGTCACGCGTGGCTCTGACCTTATGATATTTTTCCAGACCTTCATGCATATAGAACATTGCTGGAATCATCAGCAGATTAACCACCCGGGTTCTCCGGCAGCGCATGTTAAAATCATAGTAAACGCCTTTGCGACAATCCAGCACCCGCAGCGGATAGAGAAAATCCCAACCGCGGATCGACGGGATGATTCCGAACGAATACCAGGGAAGTTTCCTGGTCCACTCTCCATATTCCGCTTTAGTCCCGGCCTCAGAAAAAATGGCGTAATCGTAACTGCGCCTGATCCGGGTAATTCCTCTATCCATTGTTTCGACTGTCAATGTTTTGGCAAAAATCGTATCTGAAAGACGCATCCGGGCAATATTTGTCAGCGGCAGCATCAGTGCGTCAATCCGTTTTTTCAGAATCTCCCTGACATCTCCACGGGGAAGACCCGATTCGGCCAGCAGCGCCAAATCAGCAGGCAGTTTCTTTGATTTTGCGTCAAAAACCGCATTCATCGCTCCGGTCAGCAGCGCGTATTCAATCTCTGTCCGGCTTTCCATATCACGCCACAGCGAATTAATTATTTCGATCTCAACGTCACTCAAACCATAAACCAACGTCAGGTCATTAACCCGGTAAACGTCTTTCCTGAACAGATCATGGGAAATATTACGTCCAAGCGTCCGGTCAATAATTCCATCCTGCCGCAACTTGGCCGGGCGATAGCGCAGCGATAATGCACGTTCACGAGCGTTTTTCGCATCGGGCGAGACTTCCGGCACCGATGGAATAACTTCAACCGGAGTGACAATTGCGACCCGCGGTTCTTCAAGCCGGGTCAAGGAACTGTGCGGGCCAAGATTTGTATAATTGGTCCATTCAACACATCCGGTGAAACAAATTGCGGATAACATCGCGGCGGCAATTATAATTAACTTTTTCATACAAGCCCTAAGCTTTTATTTTCTCAATTATACTGGTGGTTGAAAATCCATTGACAAACGGAATAAAACAGAATTTTGCGTTCGCCTGCTGCAAAGCTGTACGCTCTTCCGGATTGAGAGTTGCGATCGTATAATCGCCGCCTTTGACGTAAACATCCGGCTGCAAAACCTTGAAATATTCCGTACACCGGGGCTCGCCGAAAATAACAACCGCGTCAACACACTCCAGCGCGCACAGCAAATATGCCCGGCTGTACTCATCAACCAGCGGCCGGGTCGGCCCTTTCAGGGAGCTGACCGAAGCGTCGGAATTCACCATCACCAACAGCGCGTCGGCTTCATTCCTGGCCCGGTGAAGATAATCGGCATGTCCGCGATGCAGCAGGTCGAAACAACCGTTGGTCACGGCCAGTTTTTTATTATCGGCCCGGAGCGACTGACGCCATGCGGCCGCTTGCTCAAGCGACATTATCAAATCAGCTGGATTCCGGTTCACGCGTCATCCTCCGTGACAATCGCCCGCAATTTGACCCCGGCCTCATTCAGCAAACGGCTTGAAACATCATCGATACTGTAACGCTGATGATATACCACCTCGGCAATTCCGGAGTTTATAATCATTTTGGCACAGAGCAGACATGGACTGAATGTCGTGTAGAGCGTGGCGTCCTTGACCGCAATGCCGTGGTAAGCCGCCTGAACTATGGCATTTTCCTCGCCATGACTGCAGATGCAATCCTCAAGTCCGGTGCCGGAAGGAGCGTCGGAAGCACATCTCGGACAACCTCCGTCACAGCAGTTTTTTATGCCGCGCGGCGTGCCGTTGTAGCCGGTTGAAATGATCCGGTGGTCCTTAACGATCACCGCCGCCACCTGGCGTCGGCTGCAGTTACTGCGTTTGGCCGCCACATGGGCGATATCCATAAAATAATTATCCCAATCGGGTCGCTTCATTATATCCTCTCCCTTACAGGTTTGACTTACGGAGTCCAGGTTTTATTCTCCCAGGTTGCCGTTGAGTAAAAAATATTTCCATTAAAACTGGCATTTATTACTTTTTCAGCATTATCAGGAATTGAAATACTTGTCTCCCAGTAATTTCTAAAACTATTATCAAGATCCGCATCATAATCCTCGACATCATCAACATGCCAAAAACAGCGTATAACGGGAAATCGGTCTGGAGAATAGGTTCTTATCTTGTCAACGCCTCCTTCAGTAATCTTTTGACCTTTTCTAAGCTGTTCCATTTTAACCTGAAACCAAGTTCCTTCTGAACTGGGATTCATTGTTGGAATGGAAGTTTTATCCCGATGCCACCAATCACATTTTACATCCGGAAATTCATAAAAGTAACTCACATTTCCGACCGCTGCATTAGGATAATATTGAATTATTCCATGATCATACCCGACATTACCTTGGCGATCATATATTTCCTGCCAATGATCATCATTTCTGGCTTTCCAATTTTCAGGAGGAGTATTTTTTTCATTACCGTCAGCAGAACATCTGTACACATCACTATTTTTCAGATAGCTCCCATAAAGCCCAGAGAGCCAACGCGGCAACGCTTTATCTCCGTAATCCTGTCGGTAGGCAACTGTAGCAACCATTAATTGTTTCAAGTTATTGGCGCAATTCGTCTCATGTCCTCTGGCCCTGGCGCTGCTGAAAACCGGCAGTAAGATTCCGGCCAGAATCCCGATGATCGCGATCACCACCAGCATTTCCACCAGGGTAAAATATTGTTTTTTCAGTGTTTTCATTTCAAACCCTCACTTTCAGTTTGCTTTATGTCGTCTAATATAGCCGCCGATTGGTCATTTGTCACGGGATTTTCCGAAAAATCCTGCCCCTTATCAAAGCCGTGTACGGTTTTTTCCCAATAAAACGGATTGGTGAAAAACTGCAGGAAGCCTTTCCAGGCCCCCAAAGAGATCATGGCCCAGTAAAACGGCATCAGCAGACAGAATGGCAGCAGATGATAATATTTACGCCTCACACAAGCCAGCACATGGCAGCCGATAAACAGCACGTTGGCGGACAACAGGACAATACTCATCCCGCAGAAGACGATAGACAGCGTTGACCAGAAACCGCTTTCAGTCGGGCCGTAATAAAACAGCGGCCAGGCTTTCAGGTGCATCCCGGCCACCGCGACGCCTTTATAATGTTCAAACTTATGCGGCCCGGCAATGATTTGCCAGAATCCGATTCCATGATGCATCGCATGTCCCACCAGCACCACATAAGCAGTCAGGGCAATCCAGTAAAAAACGTTGACCAGCATCATCAGTGAGCTGGCTCCAACGCTCATGTAAAACCCGAGCATTCCGTACAAACCAAGTCCTTTCAGAGTCCGGAACGGATGCCGCATATGGGTAAAATGGGTTTGAAAAAAGCCTTTCACCCAGCGTGAGCGCTGGCGCAGCCAGTTACCGAGGCGGGAGTTGGCCTCTTCCCAGGTGGTTGAATCAATCATACATGTCCGGTAGCCGCGTTTGTAGATGCGGATACCCAGATCACAATCCTCAGTGACATTGAACGGGTCCCAGCCGCCGATTTCCTGCAGGACCGCAGTCCGGAAATGGTTCGACGTACCTCCAAGCGGCAGCGGCACATTGAACAATTCCATGCCCGGCATTTGCACATCGAACGTGGTACTGTACTCAATCGTGAAAAACCTGGTCAGAAGATTCTGGCGGGAATTGTAATAATTCAGCCGGGCTTGAACGCAAACCAGGTCGTCGTGCGAACTGCGGAATTCAATAACCGCTTTTTTAAGCTGATCCGGCTCAGGACGATCCTCCGCGTCATAGATCACACAGTATTCGCCTTTTGCTTTGGCCAGACCGTAATTGCAGGCGCGCGGCTTGGTTTTGGGTTGAAAATCTGGCACCACGATGACTTCAAAGTAATCAGGCAAAGTACAATTCTTTACCGCGGCCTGAGTTTCCCGGTCATCACTTTCAAGCAAAAGTTTGACGTCAAGTTTTTCCGGCGGGTAATCAAGCTGCTCAATATTGTAAATGATCTTTTCCGCTATATTCGCCTCTTTATACAGCGGCAGGAATATCGTATACATCGGCAAAGCGGAATCTTCGACATGTTCAAGTCTTTCCCGGGGAATTTTGTCGACCCCGCGCCCCCTGAGAGAATTGACCGCTGCAACGGTCCTGAAAATGACCGTACTCAAATACCAGAACGACATGGTCGCGGTCGCCAGGAAGATAAAATAATCCCAGCGATAAAAAATCAGCAGAAGGAGCAACGCGAAACAAATCAAATAAAAAATTTTCTGAGCCGGAGACAACGTAATATATGAGCAGTCTTTCGGATGCTGCTCAACAAACTGCCGGGTTATCGGGTCCAATTTCATAATCTATATTCAAATCTTTCTGGTTGCTTCTTTTACCAATCATCATCACAAATAAAGTCTGCGATTGAATTTGCATTGCGGTCCGGGAAATAACTGCTTTCTGTCTGCGATCCAAGTTTTGACGGCAAATTCAGCCCGGAAACGTAACGGTTCAGGTAAATAATTCCGACCCCGTGTTCACGGGCGAGTTTTTTAACATCGGAAATCAACTGATTCCGGGCTGATTTTAAACTGGGATACGGAGTCGCAACCCTGATCTTTTTGACGTTAGGGTTATTTTTCAATAGTTGAATCACCGCTGAAAGCGTCCGTCGGGTCTGGCGTGGAGTTGAGATCGGATCGAGAACCGGTGGAATGATAATCGCGGCCTGAGCGTCTGTTTCCCTGATCGGTTTGACAAAATCAGCCAGACTGTCCGCGGCTGCGGCTTTATGGCGCCACGGCAGACATTCAGCGGTAATTCCCTGCTCCGAATACTTGTTTTTCAAGACAGCGAAAAAACCGTTTTCTCCACTGCCGTAATCATCGGCTATCACCAGAACTTTTTGCGGATCGACAAATGAGTTCATGACAATACCCGGCAACTGCCAGCGCCGCAAATCACCCAGAGTAGGACGATGCAATACCGGAATCACTATGGCGCCATCGGCATCTGTCAACCCTTCATAACCGGTTTTCAGGTCAGGGCACTCAGCAATATTAATAAAGCGCAGTTTGGCTTCGGCAAAGTTGATTCCCCCGGCTTCCAGAGTAAACGTCGCATCAAGTCCATTCTTCAAGTCAGCCCCGTTAAGCGGAACCGTAAATTTTAATGCTGACAACGGCGCATATTTTTCCCGGGGATCTTCCGGCGCTCCTGGGATTTTGTAAGCTTTGGCCAGCCGGATAAACGGATTTTCCGGATTTGACGCGGTAACCTTTAAATTACATTTGATGGGAGCAGGCAGACCTGAGGCCATTTCCATATACATATCAAGGTTTTCATCATCGTAAATGAATTGGGGCAGCCAGAATTTAAAGTCAAGCTTAGCAGCGGTATGCACTTTCCAGCCGGTTTCATATTCAGGCAGTTCCACTTTTATTTCAGGTGAATTTTTTTGTTTGACAACCACTTCACGCGACTCGCCGTCTTTAAAAAATAATGCTGTCGCATTGCCTTCGGCCACTTTTTTACCGGCAATAAACCATTCGACATCTCCGCCCAGAACATTTTCGCAGTTGACCCAAAGCAGCCGTTCTTTTTTACCGGAAAAAATCGAGATGTGTTTATCGATTTTGATCACCGGATATTCATGTCCTTCGCGATCTGACAAAGCAACGAATTTAACCCGATAGCCTGGGGCAAAAACGTCTTCCGTTAAAACCTGAAAATCCTTGTCTCCCGGTTTTTTCCAGGCGGCCAGCACATAGGCCTCCTGGCTGCGCTGCGCCCGTTTGTAATACATTTTATAATCATGCAGCCCACGATCAAGTTTCACTTTGCATTTCTTAGACCAGTCATGGTTCGGGTCGCGATCACCGTACCAGTTGATGACCAGTTCATCGTCGATATAAAGCAGAATATTGCTGGTGGAATCCACTGCAAACTCATATTCTCCGGGCTGTTCAATTACCAAATTTCCAGCGAAACGTGCGGCAAAACCGCTTCGGTAACCGAACGGCATATTAGTCAAATAAATTTTTTCAGGCAGACATGAGCCAATTTTTCGGATTTTCCGGTCTGTGGCAAAATATTTCAGAAATTCCAGTTCCCGTCCATTTTTTTCTTTAGCCTCTACCATCAGGTCTTTGAGGGCTTTGGTTTTTCGTTCCTCTGTTGTTACCAAGTTTTTCTGCGACCAATCATAACGCCACCTGGTTCGGTCAACCTTGTGTTTCAGCTGACGGTACTGCTTATCATACGAGCGAATCTGATTATAATATTTTTTTGTGCTGCGATAGAGTTCTCTTATCTTTTTCTGAGCCGCAAGAATATCTTTCTGATACTGAGTCCGCAATTCTTTTGCGTTACGTTGGCGTTTAATGTTGCGTAATTTCCTGGAGGCATCGGACAGTTTCTTTTTCTCTTGATTGATTTTCCGGTTGATCCTGGTTATTTGGGCTTTAGCCCGTCTTGATTTCGCTGCCGCTTCATCACGCTTCGGACCAAATTCTTTTTCCGCGCTATCAAATTCCTCTTTGGAAATTGGAATCCGCTCCCAGGCGCTCCTGATCGATCGATCATTCCATCGGATGATATTCGACTGTTTGGCATCTATCCATTCTTCAAGCGAAACGTTTTGGATTCCGCAGGGGACAACGGTTAATTCCAATGGGGTTCTGACAGGGACCGCGCCAATTTTTTCCGCCTCATGATCCGGCGGCTGAAGAGTATCAAAACCCCAGTAAATGTAAGATTTTTTGTTTTTGGCGTCCGACGCGAAGGTTATCCCGCGTTTTTCCAGGTCAAGCGACGATGGAATTCTTTGTCCGGATTCATCAAAGACAGCGACCCCGTTTTTCAACTGAACCGGCAGACAGATACGGCTGAAATCAACATACCCGTATTCTTCCGGCATTTCACTGACCACCTCGAGCCGGAACTTCGCCTTCGGCTCATGCCACTGGCCAAACGAAACGGAGGTTAAAAAGCATCCACAGAGGATAATTATGTATTTTAAAAAGTTCATTTCGCCGGGTTACTCTTCTCCGTTGATTTTGCCGCTGTCATACCTTGTTCTTTGACCGGTAAGATTTTGAATGCCAGGTCGATTTTAAAGTCGGGTACTTTGATTTTGTTGTCTTTCAAGGGTGCTTCAAGAATCTGATGCGCATATTCCTGTCCAGTCATGGTATTAAAATACCTGAGATCATACTTGCCCGGTTTCAGTTTGTAATCAAAAATCAGCCGGCAACCCTTAATCGGCCTTAATTCAGGTTCGTTTTTCGGATATTCATAAATCCTTGAGCGGGAAAACACCCATCCGTAGATTTCATTTTCATTACCCATAGACAGACATTCCACCTCCGGTTTGGAAGCAGTCTGACCTTGTAATGCACTCTTCATTCTCTCTTCAGTTTTCTTAATATTATCTTTTCTGGTTTCCACCGCCTTCTTCGCACTTTCCACCGCACTAACCGATGCAATATATAGATCGATTATTTGACGGATATTGGCAGGAACCGCCTCAGAACCTTCTTTTACAGCCTTCATTGCGGCTTCCAGTTGTTTTTTCTTAAGTGAATCACTGGTGCCCCGATCAATTCCGGCGGCAGTCGCAATCAGTTTGAAGTTTTTATTGCCAATCAATTTTTTCAATTCAGCCGCCGCTTTGTCCGCAAGCGCCTTTTTTTCCTTGTCAAATTGCTTTAACCGGCCATTTTCCGCTGACGCTTTAGCTTTGTGGTATTCAGCAATTTTTTTCTCCTTTTGGGCTTTATTAAGCGCTTCTTTTAAAAGATTAACCTTATTTTCAGCTTTGGCAACAGCCTGTTTTGCTTTTTTCCCGGCAACTGACAATACGGTAGCCTGTTTTTGGGCTTCGGTCAGTTTTTGGCGGCATTTTTCTATATTGCTCTTGCGACGGGCTGATTGAGCATCAATTTCCATTTCTATTGAATTCAATTTAGCTTTTGCGGCTACTATCGCTTTCCGCGCCGCTTCCGATTTATCCTGGAGAGACTTAATCTTTGCTCTGTCCTCGTCGCTGATCGTGACGATTGACGTCTTTTGCAATTCGACTGCCAGGGCATCTTCTATAACTTTACGCGCGTTCACACATTTAACGATTTTCGCTTCAGCCGGAGCTATTGCGTCCCGACTGACTGTAACTTTTCCTGCTTCACTCAGTTCAATCTCGGCAATCGTCCGGTTCTTGACCGCCCGCATGATTGCTTTGTTCGCATTCTCCGCCTCGGTATTTTTGTTCTTCAAATTTTTTTCCGCGATTTTCACTGCTTTAACCGCTTTGGAGATGTTACGGGTCGCAGTTTTCAGGGCATTGACGGCTTTTTTAAGATTTTCCGCACCAACCTTAGCCGTCTTGTCGCTCTCCGCGGCTGCGGCGGCGGATTTTTTCCATTCTGCAAGAGTGTGATTAAAAACTTTTACCGCCTGTTGTTCGGCATATTTATCAAGCGCTTTTTTCGCTTTTTCAGCTTTTGAGGACAAATTATCAGCGGCTCTTTTGGCATCAGCATAAGCCTTGGCAACTTCAGCTAATTTTTGATCAGAATTTCTGGTATTAAGCTTTTCACGCCGGTTTTCGTCGCCTTTAGTCAGAGCCGTTTCCTTTGCCGATGCCGCTTGCGTCGTCAAATTACCCGCTTTTATCATATAATCCCTGATTCCCTTGCCCAACAGTTCAATTGCTTCAGCCTCATGCTTTTTAGCCATCGCGACTCTTGCCTTGATATTATCCTGCTCTTTTACCAGTCGCTCTTTATAGGACTTAATACGTTTTTCATACCTTTCTTTTGTACTTGCAAACTCATTATTATCTTCCTCCGCCAATTCCATCAGCGCTTCCGGCAGCACATAATCAACCGCTTTAAGCTCTTTGTATTGATATTTTTTCCCACGCGGATCAATTCCCTTGATATATTGACTGAACCCGTAATAATGTGCGTAATAATCATTCAGATGAACAAAGTCATGCCACCACAGCAGCGGTGCTCCCGCCTGTTGTTTGAACAGCGCGGCCCAGTTGCCGCAGTGGATATCCCCAACCACCAGCGCGCCGGCTCCGGCTTGAGAAGTCCCGCCGAATTCAGTGATCATGATCGGCTTCGTAAACTTCGGCAGCATTTCAGTCTGCCCCCGCATCTGATCGACAAAATGCACCTTTGTACTGCGATAAGCGTCACCTACCACATAATCGAATTCCGGCAGCGCAAACATTTTTTCATACTCAAGGTTACGTTTGTAATCCCCGCAGACATGCGAGGTCATCAAATGCTTACCCTGATCGAAACCGAGAAACTCTTTGATCGTATTCTGGTGCCATTTGAGACCGGATCCGTCTTCATAAAGCGTCCGGAACTCCGTCACCAGGTCAACTTCGCTGACCAGTTCCACCCCGAATATATTGGTTTCCGCTCCCCAGCGCGCCGCGATATAGCGGTTGCGGTTGCGGTTATAACGCAATGCTTTCGGGTTAGAGAAAAACCCCCGCGGGGTTTTGAGAAAAGCATCGTTGGCGACCGCGAATTCACCGTCGTCATAGTGCGGGGAAACATACCATTCCTGGTCGCTGCTGGCGGAAAGCTTGCCGTGATTGTCCAGCGTTATGTGCAGATAGATGCCGTTGTCCTCGGCCGCCTTCATAATCCGGTCAAACTTCTCCGCGTTCGCCATATTATAGCGTCCCAGTCCATGATAGAAACGGATCGCGCTGCTCCATTCGATCGCGCAACTCCAGGCCGCCAGCCAGACTTCCGCCGCGTTCATGCCGTTTTTGTGCATGGAGCTGAAATAGTCCTGATAGTCACGAACGCCCCGGTCGGGCATCCGTCCATGCTTAAAACTGCGTTCACTGCGCCGGTCGATATTGGTATGGATATTCAGACCGAACGGAAAATACCACTGCCCATTGTCAAACTCGAAAAAACGATGATCTTTTTTACTGGCCCGGACAAAGCCGCGACGGTCGGATTTTTCCACCTCCAGCTCACGCCAGTTCGTTTTCAACACCTCCGGTTTTTCCCCGGATTTATCAGTGATCACCAGTCGGACCCGATACTTGCCCGGCCAACGCGGATTGAGTCTGAATTCCCAGAACGGACTGCCTTCCGGTTTCATGATCTCCTGAGTAAAATGATACTCAAAAACATGTTTCAGCCGATAAAAAGCGGGGAAGGTATAATGTCTTTTTTCCGGGCCCATGACCTCAACATCAATCGCGATCTCGTCCGGGTCGAACGGATTGAAGTATTGACGCGAAAGATTGAACCGGCTGTCAAGGCGTTTATATTGCTCGCCATGGGACGGCATCTGCCAGTCAAGCACCTCTAACGGCGCAATCTCCCTTTTTCCCTCCAGAATCGGCGGCGAACAGGATATTGTCACTTCTTCATCTTCCGAACTGTAAAGCGAAAGGCCAACTACCTGCATGGTGGCCGCAAAAAGATTGCTCCAGGCCGCGCGGTGTCCGACCGGCTGCAAATCCCCGTACTTAGCAGGGATACGCACGCTTACGGTCTGTTCCGTTCCCGGCTGGAAAGTAAAGTCTTTCATACTCTGAAACCAGAATCCGTCTTTATCTTTCATAAAGATGTTGCCGCGAACACTGCCGCCGGAAACTGTGACTTTGAATGAGAGTTTTTTTGAGAAAAAGAATTTTTTATCAGGACGCAAGGTTCTGCGGTCTTTTTCCTGATACAAGAGCAAACTGCCGGGAAATTTCGCCTTGGTCTCATAGTAACCGGCTTTGTCGGCAGTCAATTTTTGCGGTTTTCCCGAAGCGGTCGAAAACCAGGCTGACTGATTGATTTTTTCATTTCCGGCGCAACACAAAGCAACCAGGAAAGACACCAGTAAACAAGCCGTCTTCGCCCCGGTTCTCAAATAGCATTTGCAGAACACCGACTCAAAAATCATAAATAGTTTATTTTTAATTAATTCGCATATCTGATCAATATAGCACAAAAACATTTCATTAAAAAAAAATATGCGGCAAATATGCCACTTTCTTAAATAACGCAGATATACGGTAAAAATTGCCCCGGCAAACTCATCTTTTCCTAATAAAAGAGAAATCTTTTATCGATCCATTCTTAGAACACTCCGACAAAAATCGAAGTTTTGCATTGTTTAGGACTCTTGTGACTAATGAGACCATTGAATTTTGACTCAAATACCAACCTGCATATTATAGTAATACTTGGTTTTATATTTATATGCAACATCATAAAAATCAATAATTTAATAAGGTAAAAAAAATACAGGACGACTTAAGCCATCCTGTATTTTGAAAAAGCGGTTGTATTGACGACGCTTATTTGATAAGGAATATCGTCACAATCGCAAAAGCTAAAACGAAGATCGCAACCGTTTCAATGACCCCGAGGATCATCAAATAATTAACGAATCCTTTGCCTTCAATTGCCGCAAAGGCATCACATGCGCCGGCGGCGGCTTTGCCCTGCATCCAGGCGGAATAACCGATCGCGGAACCGCCAACGATCCCCATAGTCAAGTAAACCGGCCACATAGCAGCGGTTGCAAACGACAGAATCATAAACATAAGAATCATGCCGTAAATTGTTTGTGAGAGCGGAGCTCCAGCAAAAATTACCAGCTGAAAAGGAGCCGGTTTATTGTTTGCATAACATTTTTTCCAGCCGCCGATAGCCGCTGATCCACCGGCCCCGGTTCCCAACGCAGAGCCTACTGCCGCAAATGAAATCGCCGCAAACGCACCAGCATTGCACAAAGCTTTCATTAATTCTTCAGTCATTGTTCTTTTCTCCTTGAGTTGTTTGTGAATTTTCTCTGTTATTTTTTTTAAATGGTTTATACATTTGACCAGCCCACCCCAGGCCCATATGATTGGAAAACTCCAACGTGTTAAGCCTGATGCCGTGCACCAGAACGCCCATGAAAGCCAAAGCGATATTCAAGGCGTGTCCAAAAATTATGACAATTACGCCGCACAGGATCAGCAGAGGGACAAGTAATGCCGGAGCTGGAATATTCATCAACATTCCGGCCATATTGTTAAAGCTCGACGCAATGTAATACGTACTCATCCCCACCGCAAATAAACGAATGTAGGAAAGCACATCAACAAAACTGCCGATAAAACCAAACGGCAAGTTGAAAACCTCTCCGATTTCCTTGTAGTTCACACCGAATCCAAGAATCAGCACGATCCCGCCGACATACAAGACAGTTCCAAGTATTTTGGGAAAACTGCCGGGGAATACAATCAGCTCTGTTGCCGTCAGGAAATTGGCCCAGATAAGCATTCCCCAGCCAATTTCTCCAAGCCCCTTGCGAGTGCGCATATGCAGCAAAGCCTGCCAACCGCGACCGATTGATAAATGTACTGCAGCGATAAAGAAGCAGAGCCATTGAACATTTTTATCCTTGACTGCCGGATTTGTCAAAGCATCAATACCACGCATAAATTCCGGTAATTTATTATTTGGAATACCAAAATAGTTGCCTCCCAACGCTCCCCAGATAAACGTGGCTAAGCTTAGAACAATAAAAAGATTCAACTGCAGTTTAACCTTTTGGCTGTCACGAAATTTATATTTCAATATCGCCGCCGTAATCAAAAATAACAGGCCGTATCCGGCATCCCCAACAATCATTCCAAAGAATATTGTAAAGAAAAACAGGAAACAAACGCTGACGTCCTGTTCATAATATCCCGGCAAAACTCCAATAAATTCAAAAATCGGCTTGGCAATCCGAAACATTTTCGGCACTTTCAACAATGTCGGAATTTGATCCTGACCAGGATCAGGATCCTCGATCGACAAGCCCCAGCCGTGTTCATCGGCGTATTTTTCGAGTTTGGCGACTTCCGGAACCGGAACATAACCGGTCAAACAGATAACCACACCGTGATCGTCCATTCCGTCGCGAACCGTCGCGAATTCCAGATCTGATGCGACCTGCTCAATATATTTTTCCAGCGCCGGAGCCGAGGCTTTAAGCTTCGCGAGTTCCGCGACCGCTTCGTCATCGCGCTGCTGATACCGGACAATCTTTTCCTCCACTTCGCTCAATGAAATATGAGACGGAATCGATGCCAGCGGTAACTCCGCCTCTTCCAGTTGAGTTTTTGAAACAATCACAAAGTTAACAACGGTTTTGGATTCTTCAATCACTTCAACCAGAATATCGTCCTTTGCGGCATATTCCTCATAAATATTTTTAGTAGCGGCACAGAGATAAACAAACACCCCTTTTGAACGCATTTCATGCAGATCTTTCTGGCTGAAATCACCCCAGGGCCGCAACTGTTCCTCTTCGCGGAAAAGCTGGTCAAGGCGTTTTGCAATCTTGTCACGCTCATCAAACAACGCCGCGGTTTTCTTGAACACTGCGGCGCCATCTTCAATCACTTCGCCGTCAACATGCGGCGATTCGATACCTTTCAGCATATTGCTGATACGACCGGCATTGTTATTGAGCTGTTCAAGCTCTGTCCGGTCATGGGAATCAGCCAGCTTCTCCGCCTCAACATGCATAACGCCAAGTTCGGCGAGTTTATCCAGCGTTTCACGCTGCATCGACCGCAGACAGAGCATTATCACTTTTTTCATCGGGACAATCATGCAGCGACCTCCTGACTCTTGCTCTTGGCGATTTTGGCCCGGGCCACGCCCGCGGTATCCTGATCGCCAAGATAAATCTGGATGCGTCGGATGTTCTCCTTGCATTCCGGAATCTTGACCTTTTCAAACAGGTTGACGCGCTGGGTGGTCGAACGTAATTCATCCGCCAGTAGATTGTACTGTTCCTGAATGATTTCATGTTCGGCGTTCAACTCGAGAATCGAGCGGACCGCTTCAATCGCGTCATCGAACCAGGAATCCTCTTCAAATAGATCATAGGTCAGAATATGCAGCTTGACGCCCTCATACACCGGAACCGTAACCCCGGCAATATTGGATTCACCGGCAATAACTTCCTCAAGATTGATGATGCGTTTCAGCTTATCGGTGGAAGGATCGTCGCCAAACAGCGACAGCCAGGAATTCAGTCTCCGGCGCTGCGTTTCGACTTTCTTTTCATTTTCCCGAAGCCGGGCCTGACTGAGGCGCATTTCCACCTGCAACTGCTGCTTCTTCAACTGCAGAGTCGGCAGAAAACGGGTAAACTGCTTGAGTGCGTCCCGTTGAGCCTTCAGCTCGGTTTTGGTCATTTTTATTTTAGCCATTTAAGCTTCTCCAGGAAATCTTATTCTGCGTCTTTTGCTTCAACTGCCGCTTCGTCCGCTTCGACTTCTTCTGTTTCAGCCACGACTTCGTCCTTAGGCCAGAATTCCTCGATCAAGTCGGTTTTAATTCCGGTTTCGGTCGGCTCGAAACACTCGGCCAGGGTTTTCCAGCCCAGATCCAAGGCTTCTTCCAGCGGAATGTTAACCTTGAGGTCCATCATTCGTGCTTCAAAGAGTTCACCGTATTTCAACAGTTTGTTGTCCCAACCGCTCATCTGGAAACCCATGGATTGTTTTTCCAGCGTTTCCTTGAAATCGGCGTACATCCGGATCATCGTATCCATGATAATGCGGTGGTCGCTTCGGGTATCGGAGTTGACCTGCTGTTTCAAACGGCTGAGCGAACCGAACGGTTCAATACGGCCATTACGCAAATAGAACTGACCTTCTGTGATGTAACCGGTATTATCGGGGATCGGGTGGGTCACGTCATCGCCGGGCATCGTAGTCGCGGCAAGAATAGTAATCGAACCGGCACCGTCAAAGTCTACCGCTTTTTCATAACGCGCGGCCAGCTGACTGTAGAGGTCACCGGGATAACCGCGGTTGGACGGGATCTGTTCCATCGTGATCGCGATTTCTTTCATCGCATCGGCAAAGTTGGTCATATCACTCAGGAGCACCAGTACGCGCTGGCCATTGATCGCGTAGCTTTCAGCCACGGCCAGCGCCATATCCGGCACCAGCAGACATTCCACAACCGGATCGGACGCGGTATGAACAAACATCACGGTACGCGACAACGCGCCGGACTCGTCCAGAGTATTGCGGAAAAAGAGATAATCGTCAAATTTCAGTCCCATGCCGCCGAGAATAATCACATCGACTTCCGCCTGGAGGGCGATTCGAGCCAGCAACGGGTTGTAGGGTTCACCGGCGACCGAAAAGATCGGCAGTTTCTGGGATTCGACCAGAGTGTTGAATACGTCGATCATCGGAATCCCGGTCCGGATCATGTTTTTCGGAATGATACGTTTGGCCGGATTGACCGACGGGCCGCCGATATCAACCAGATTATCGCGGATTTCAGGACGGCTGTCACGAGCCACGCCGCGACCGTTGAAAATACGCCCCAGCAGATTTTCTGAAGATGAAACCTGCATCGGGGTATTGAGAAATCTTACTTCGTCGCCGGTACTGACGCCGCGGCTGCCGGAAAACACCTGCAGCGAAACCCGGTCGCCGTTGAGCCTGATGACCTGGGCCAGGGAAACGCCGCGTGAACTGGTAACTTCCGCCAGTTCGCCGTAAGCAACGTTTTCAGCTTCAACGGTAATAACGTTACCGGCTATTTGAACAATTCTATGATATACTTTACGCATTGGCCTGCTCCTTGATTTTAGCGTCGAGAGCCGCTTCCTGGGTTTTAAATTCCTCGCTGGAGTCATCCAGATAATTCCAGTCGACAAACATCTGACGCAATTCCTGGAACCAGGTTCGAGCCATATCTTTGTCCTTAAAGCTGAATTCCGTATCGAGGATTGACATCACTTTGGTAAAGACGTAATTCTGCCGCTTTTCGCTGGTCGCGCCGTCAACGCTGTCAAATGTGTTCTGCTGCAGATAAACATAGTCGAGAAACTCGCTTTTCAGATAGATCTGGAAGTCACTGATATGAGTGCCTTCCTCACCGACAACTTTCATCATCTGGTTGACTTCGTTCCCGCGCCGGAGAAAACTTCTGGCGTCTTCAATCTGCTTGACCGGAACGATACTGTTGTACTTACTCCAACTGTCAAGCGGATGGATCGCCGGGAAACGCCGGGCATCGGAACGTTCACGGGACAAACCGAGGAACGCGCCAACCACTTTCAAAGTCGCCTGGGTCACCGGTTCTTCAAAGTTACCGCCGGCCGGGCTGACCGAACCACCGATCGTTACCGAACCGGTTTCGCCGTTGTTCAGCTTGACCAGACCGCCGCGTTCGTAGAAACCGGCGATCAATGATTCCAGATAAGCCGGGAACGCTTCGTCCCCTGGGATTTCTTCCAGGCGTCCGGACATTTCGCGTAGCGCCTGGGCCCAGCGGCTGGTGGAGTCCGCCAGCAACAGGCAGTTCAAGCCCATTTGGCGATAGTATTCAGCTAACGTCACCGCCGTGTAAACCGACGCTTCACGCGCGGCAACCGGCATCGACGAGGTATTACAAATGATCAACGAACGGTCCATCAGGGTCCGGCCGGTCCGCGGGTCCTCAAGATGCGGGAACTCACGCAGGATTTCCACAACCTCACCGGCACGTTCGCCGCAAGCGGCGACAACCACAACATCGGCTTCCGCGTACTGGCTGAGCGCGTGCTGGAGAACCGTCTTACCCGCGCCGAACGGTCCGGGAGTACAGAATGTTCCACCGACCGCGACCGGGAAAAAGGTATCGACAATCCGCTGCTGGGTGATCATGGTTTTTTCCGGCAGCAGTTTTTCACGATAAGCGTTGATCGCAACCTTGACCGGCCAGGATTGAACCATCGTTACGTCACGGGTATCACCGGCTTTATCCTTGATCACCGCAATCGTATCATTGATCTTATACATACCGGCCAGTTTGACTTCGACAACTTCCCATTCGCCCTTGAGGTTGAACGGAGCCATGATATAGTGCTTGAAGATCCCTTCCGGAACGTGTCCGAGCCAGTCGCCGGCGATAACTTTGTCGCCGGATTTCGCGACGGGAGTGAATTTCCATTCCCGTTCATAGTCCAACGCCGGCAGGTAAACACCGCGTTTCAGGAAAAACCCGGTCTTTTCCGCCAGGTCGTTCAGCGGGTTCTGCAGTCCGTCGTAAACCTGGGTCAGCAGGCCCGGACCGAGTTCCACACTCAGCAGTTCATCGGTAAATTCCACCGGATCGCCGACCCGGAGTCCGTTGGTGCTTTCAAAGACCTGCAGGTCGGCACGCTTACCCCTGACCCGGATCACTTCACATTTCAGACGTTCCTCACCGCAGATGGTGTATGCCACTTCGTTCTGGGTGACGAACGTATCAAATTCGACGGTCAGCATATTGCCGTTGACGCCGACTATCTTGCCTTTATTACTGTCAAGCATTACGTTCGTTGCTCCTTTTCAATATTTAATAAATTTACTTGTAATCCGTATTGATCGTGGACGCGGCAACAATAACCGCGTCAAAATTGGTCATGCCGTGAGTCTGGTCCCAGCGGGACTGTTTTTCCAGCAGCAGCAATTTAAGTTTATAGACGCAGAGTGCGTCAAAATCAAAGATATGAGAACTTTCAAGATCATCGAGAAATTCAAGTCGGATCGCATCAAGGCGTTTTTCCCGCTCAAGCGGATTATCGCGGCTGAAAGCTTCCTGGACGCCACGCTCAATAGAGGAGAAATAATCTTTTTCCGGTTTCAGGAATTGACCGGAATCGGCATTTTTGGCGGGACGCGATTTGACAATCTGGTTGCGCATGCAGGTTTCAAAAATTTCCCATTCAGCCGGAGCGCTGCCGGCTTTAAAGTCGCTGTCCTCACGCGGGATGGACGCAACCGCCGTCAAGACTTCAAACTGCCCGGGGGAAAGATGGGGTCGGCACAATTCCATGAATTGCCCGGTACTCATCGGGATTCCCTGATTAACCCTCAGCATCGGCAGTGAACTGAGGAGATAGTAAAAATCAGCCATTTTACAACCTTAAGCTTTGCCCTGGATGATTTCAGTCAAGCGGGGCCCGACATAAGCACAGATCAACTCGGTCAGGGCTTCGTCGGAAAAATCATAAAAGATATCGTTGCCTTTGAATCCCAGCTTCAAGCCGCCGCCAAAATCATGACCGGCAAAAAGCTCGGGTTCTTTTTTCAGGTTTTCCAGCAAACTGCCTTTGAACAGTTTATCCATTTTTTCGAGGTTGCGGGCATTGACCATAACATCGAGTCCCTGATCGACCACCGAGGCATCAAACTTGCCGACCGCTTCCATAATAATCTGACCCATAAATTCCGGGGTCATAACTTCTTCAGCCGCGGCCAGCACGACATTTTTGAGTCTGGTTTCAAGTTCCTGACGCAGTGAGAGCAGAATATCGCGAGACGCCTGCTTAATCGCGGCTTCAGCCCGTTTTTCGGAGGCCGTTGCGTCCTGTTCCGCGCTCCGGCGGATATTTTGCGCTTCTGCGGTTGCGGTTTTAAGAATTTTTTCTGCTTCAGCTTTTGCCTCATTCAGAATTTTTTCTTTTTCCTGTTCCGCCTTATTCAGGCCTTCTTCGCGGATCTTATTCAATAATCCATCAAGCTTCTCAGCCATAGCAAGCACACCTTTATTTAATTATTAGCAATGAATTTTCGTAATTCAAGTTTAAACTGATATAGTAGAAGAAATAATATACTCTGCAAATCTATATTTTACAAGTTTTTACCTGACTTATTTCACTTTTATGTAAGTTCTTAAATCAATGATATTTCAGGGTGTATTTTCCGATGGAATACAATATATTCAGGAAATAAATTCACGTCTATTTCAGCTGTATTAAATACTCTTTAGTAGTAATACATGCCACGATGCCATAATCATATTGAATATCTGCAAAAATTTTTAATTGTTCATATCTTGCAGGCAAAACAAGCTCCACCGGTTCGTTAAAAGGATGCCGTTTAAGGTTCTTTGAAGAATATATTAACTTGCCGCCAGCATAGATTTCAAACATATATATCGCATTTGCCCGAAAATTCGGTTCTAAAATCAACTCAGTCTTATCCGCAGTCAATTTTGCCCGTATATTCATATCAGGAGGATAAAACTGCCAGACAATAAAGAGGAGAACGGGTAAAATAATTACTGATGCGGTAATTATAATTGCACGTTTTTTCATTTTTCTTAATACTTCCCCATTGCAAATTAATCAGCATAACTTATTTAATAATATATTACCCTTCAACAATTTATCAAACAAAACACATATTACTTTTATCGGGAATTTTTAATCTTTGCATTATGGGAGCGCGACGCTCCAGCGCCGCAACAAAAAAACAAGCCAACCACTAACGATAATAAAACAACTTCAACGCATTTCCTGAAACAAGGATAATGCTCTATATTTATTGCTTCCGCTCAGCATGCGGCGCTGGAGCGTCGCGCTCCCACTTCTCCCATTCAAATACATTTCCGCGTCTATCCATACAAAACGAAAAAGGCGCGCCACTGCTGACGCGCCATGAATACTTAGATCAAATAATAATTAATAATTGACTTCTTTGATTTCGAAGTAGCTCTGCGGATGCAGGCAGGTCGGGCACATTTGCGGTGCTTCAGCGGCTTCGTGAACATATCCGCAGTTGCGGCATTTCCAGCGAACCGTCGTTGATTTCTTGAAGACTTCACCGTTTTCGATGTTGGCAATCAATTTGTTGTAACGTTTTTCATGCTCAACTTCAACTTTGGCGATCATTCTGAAAGCGGCGGCAATAGTCGGGAAGCCTTCTTCTTCCGCCACATCGCCAGCACCGGGATACAGAATAGTGTGTTCTTCATTTTCACCTTCCGCGGCGGCTTTGAGGTTTTCCAGCGTGGTTCCGATTACTCCGGCCGGGTAGGTCGCGGTGATTTCCACCGGGCCGCCTTCAAGAAATTTGAAAAAGCGTTTGGCATGTTCTTTTTCATTTTCAGCGGTTTCCAGGAAGAGCGCGGAAATCTGCTCGTAACCTTCTTTTTTCGCGACAGACGCGAAATAGGTGTAACGGGTTCTAGCCTGGGATTCCCCGGCAAATGAAGCCAACAAATTCTTTTCGGTTCTGGTTCCTTTTAATTCAGCCATGATTGTTCTCCTTTTTGAACTGACTTTGTTGAAAAAGATATTTCAGCAAGGTCAATGTTTTATGGTTTTTAGTTTAATGATTATTTTTTGCGCCGACGGATCGTCGCTCAAAATATCGGAAAAATCTACTTTTTGCTCAATTGCATGTTTAATCTCGGCGGAAAGTGAAGTATCACCCAAAGTAATCGCGCCGATCAAATGATTGTCCCTGAAGACAAAATAACTGTAATCAACTCCGCTCACTGCTTCGTAAATCTCATATCCGGCGTCTTCCGGATTTATAAATCCGATACTGAAAAGATCAAAATTCAATACTTTAAGCATATTTGAACGGGCAATTCCTTCAAACTCCACACCTTCGCCAAGCGCGTTCTGTCCGGCAATTTTACCCTGAAACATAGCCGGTCCCCATATCCCGTAAACCGTCCCGCGATGCTGACATACATCACCGGCTGCCCAGATTGAAGCATCCGAGGTCTGCAGATAATCATCGACTATCACCCCGCGGTCGACCGTCAAACCGGATTTACGCGCAAAGTAGGTATTCGAACGAATGCCGGTACTGATAATGAAAAAGTCTCCCTGGACTGTGTCTCCATTATCCAGTAAAACTTCATGCGCCGATTCGTCACCGACAAACTCCTTGACCCGGGCTTGTTTAATAAACTTGATACCTTGTTTTTCAGCATGCGCCTCAAGGATATCTCCACCGGTTTTATTGAGTTGTCGCGGCAAAAGCCAGCCGTGACCTTCAATCACTGTGACATCCAATCCACGAGCGGCCAATGCTCCAGCCGCTTCAAGGCCAAGGATTCCGCCGCCAATACAAACACATTTGCGACTATTTCCGCTCAACTTGAAAATATTATCGGCATCACGCTTATGCCGCAACAGAAAAATATTTTTCTTGTTGCTGCCGACAAACGGCGGCATGAAAGCATGCGCCCCGGAAGCAATGATAAGCTTTGTGTAATCCACCACATCACCGTTTTTTAAATGGACTTTTTTACTTTCCCGGTCAATCTGGTCAACTTCGGTATTCAGGCGAATTAAAATTTTATTTTCATTATACCACTTCTCAGGTTGCAGCAACAGGGAATCATCGGTAATATCCCCGGCAAGATAACGAGTCAGGTTCAACCGGTAATATGGATAATCGCAATCATTGGAAAGCAGTTCAATCCCGGCCGCGGCGGATTTTTCCCGAATGGCTTCAGCCGCGGATACCCCGGCAATACCAGCTCCAATGATGACAACTTTTTCCCCGGCTCCAGCATCCGGCCCGGTCATTTCCGCAGTTTTTGCCTGCATAACTTCAAAACGGTCCGGTTTGGCCGCGCAAACCGGACACCCGTCTACCGGAGGCGCACTCCCCTGATGAATATATTCACAATTCAGACAGCGCCATGATTCGGCTGCAGGTTCTTTTTCGACAACAGGAGCCGCTGATTCCTTCTCAATAAACAGATCCGCAGGTGCGCCACAGATCGGACACCCATCAGGAGGCGCATCCCCATGATGAACGTATCCGCATACGGTACAAACCCAGCTTTTTGTTTCAGACATTATATATCCCCAAACTTATTAACAAAATAACATTGAAAAAATATGCACTTAGTGCGCACTAATAAGTTTAGAATACTACACCTGATATCAATTTTCAAGAATGATTATCAAAAAAAAAGTAAAAGAATTTGATTTTTTCTTTTTCATCGCTTTTCTCGATGATCATCCTGCTTGCATCCTACGCAAAAGTAATTGTAAAAGCTCAAAATCGCTTTTCCAATCACATCGCTCCGAATGAAATGATGATATTTCGCCTGCACGCGTTGCTTAATTTCGCCTGCGGCGACCAACGTTCCGCCGTTGGATCGCGTCCGAGTACGACTCGGTACGATATAACTTTAAAATTTTTTAAGCAGGAGAAGATAGTAAAAGAATATTAGATTTTTTCTATTTCATCAACCATTGCTTCATAGTTTTTCATGGCTGTAACCGACAACTTACGTCCGTATGGCGACGACGAAGGCATCAAAACAAAACCCCGTCCTTCTCCAGCAGTTCCTTCAGAGATCGCCCGTTTAATTTTTTCACGAAACTTGGTCTCAGGCAGGTTTTCCAGATCGGATGCCTCAAGGTTGCCGAATAAAACCATGTTCTTACCGTAATTTTTCCTGACGTAAGCAAGCTCAACATCGCCTTGCGGCGGCGGTTCGATCGGATCAAGTCCCATGCAACCAGTGTCGGCAATATAATCTAAAACATTTCTCAAATTTCCATGTGAATGGAGCCTGGCATAACCGCCGTGACGATGAATGATCTCAACCAACCGTTTATTGTATCCGGTCACATAGCGGTTAAACAGTTCGGGCGGCAGATACGGTTCACTGGCATATTCCGGCCCGAATATGCGCCACAGACGCCCCGGAAAAGCTTTGGCAACCATCTCAACTTTCCACTCAATCAGCACCGCCGCCTTTTCCAGCGCTTTTGTAAACAAATCCTGCTCGGTCATCGCAATTACCGTGTAATCCCCCATTTCGAACAACGCGGCAACGGCGCAAAGCGGATCGGGCGTATTCAGCATGATCCCGCCGGCATTTCCAATTCGGGACTCCAATTCCATCACTTTTTCCGGACAAATTTCTCCAGCCAGTTCAGAAAACGGCAAATCCAGCCATGATCTCAAGTCATCAGAATTTTTCAGCAAATGTTCCGTCACCCAGGTAGTGTCGATATCTTTGTCGCGCATGGTTCTGGAAGTCAGAACTGTATCATTATGCCTGATCGTGGTTTTCGTAATCCTGTATTTGCCATCGTCTTCCGTGCTGACTTCTGCCAGTTCATCTGGAATCAAATTTATATTCTCTCTTTTACTATTTATGACCGGAACATGAGTCGATGCAATCACATCGGTCTTTTCCCGTGCCAGCTCCAGCAACGGCTGCCAGGAAGAATCGCTATAGATGTTATAGGGGGTAAAATCGTGTGGATTTTGGGTGAATCCGTCAATTTCGTAAAAACTGACGGATGGTCGATCAACCGTTTTTCCGGCGTACGTACGCTCCAAACGTTCTTTGCGGTTCATAAAAACCTCGTTAAAATTTACAATATTCAATCATAACAAATAATCATAATAATTTCAATTATTAAGCATAATATATCATTTTTACAACTATCTGTATTTAGCGTAAAATTCAATTTTTTTCGCAAATTCAATCAAAAATGCTATTTCATTATCGCTTCCTGCGTGTATTTTATTTGATATGATAAAAAAAATTCAAACCGTTTCAATGACCGGATTCAGTTGTCCGGTTGAAAGAATTTCCGGAGTCTGGCGTTTTGAACGTAGCGGCGGACAACGCACAACCGCCCGCTCGACACCAGGACATTTGCTGCATTGTCACTTTAAAGGGACAACAGAACTCCAGGCAAACGGCCGTAATTATACCGTAATGCCGAATTCAGTTATCTATTATCATGAATTCGAAGAGGTGAAAAATTATTTTGTCGATGATATCATGTTTTATTCAATTGCGTTCCAGGCGCCGAATCTGGCTCCGCTCCCGCTGAACCAAAGAGTATTTAAAGTAGAGCCGGATATAGTCGATATTTTTAAAAATATTTATACAGTATATTCCTCAAATCCTCCGAACGCAGCTATACAGCTTTATTCCATGTTGTTATCCCTGCTGCCGCGAATCGGCTTCACTGGCTACGGCATCCGCGAATACCGTACCGCACATGAAAAGCTTTGGCTTGAAGTAGAGGCCTGGATCAGCAGAAATCATAAGTATCGGACAAGCTCAAGGGAAATCTGCCGTTATTTCAATGTCAGCGCCGCGACATTGCTGCGTGCGTGTCAGGAAACGGTTGAAACTTCTGTTGCACAACGAGTCCGGCAAATACGAATGGCAGAGGCTCAGGCCTTGTTACTTTATTCCGGCCTCAATATCTCTGAAGTGGCTGAATATCTCGGCTATCCGCGAATGCATGAATTCTCCCGCGAATTTTCCAGTTATTACAAATATCCTGCGTCAACTTTGATGGAAAAGCCTCAAAACCCAAACAGCTGAAACCTCTTACTAAAGTATTGATAATTAACCATTTAAATAAAAATATAAAACCACATATTGAGTATTCCGGCCTCAATATCTCTGAAGTGGCTGAATATCTCGGCTATCCGCGAATGCATGAATTCTCCCGCGAATTTTCCAGTTATTACAAATATCCTGCGTCAACTTTGATGGAAAAGCCTCAAAACCCAAACAGCTGAAACCTCTTACTAAAGTATTGACAATTAACCATTTAAATAAAAATATAAAACCACATATTGATTATTTATTTTTATATTTAACTGTCCGGAAAGTTTCATTGTATGCGCATATAACTCATTATTATGCCCAATTATCACATTGAATATCGTGAAAAATGCTTATATTATATAATTATTTCCAGCAAACAGTGAAACGCATCCAAAAATTTGAGGATATGTAATTATGGATAAAAAAACAAATATTCTTTGGATATGTACTGATCAGCAGCGATTTGACACGCTCCGCTGTGCCGGCAATGAGTTTATTGATACCCCAAATCTTGACGAATTAGCGAAAAACGGCGCTTTTTTTGAGAACTGTTTTTCGCAAAGCCCCGTGTGCTCCCCGAGTCGTGCGGCATTTTTAACCGGACGTTATCCGGTTACCTGCGGCTGCCGTCAAAACGGACAGGATATTCCGGAAACAGAGGTGCCGGTTACTAAAATACTGGCCAATCATGGTTACCGTTGCGGTTTATCGGGAAAATTGCATATTTCTGCTTGCAACCCGTCTTTGCCGCGAGAAATCGAACCACGTATAAATGACGGATATACTGATTTTCACTGGTCGCATCATGACGGCGCCGGATTCGGCCTGAATAATGAATACTGGCGGTGGCTGTCGCAAAATAAGCTTAAATACCAGGAAGAAGCACACCCTGAATGCGCATATATCAAATACGGCATGCCGGAAGAATTCGGCCAAACCAGATGGTGTGTAGAAAAAGCCAAAGATTTTATCAATAAAAGGTCTCATAGCGACATTCCCTGGTTATTCTCTATAAATATGTTTGATCCCCATCACAGTTTCAACCCGCCCGAAACCGCATTGGCAAAATTTGCCGGAATCATTGAAGATATCCCATTACCGGCTTACTGTCCGGAAGAACTTGCCGGCAAACCGGTCTGGCAACGTATCGATCACGCCGGAGCCTACGCCACCCCGGGCAGTTTCGCATACGATGCCATGTCGGAACGGGACCATCAGTGGATCCGCGCGGCCTACTGGGCAATGGTCGAGGTAATTGACCGGCAGCTCGGAGAATTATTCAGGAGTCTCGAAGATAGCGGCCAGGCTGACAATACCGTGATCATTTTTACTTCTGACCACGGAGAAATGCTCGGAGATCACGGCATATATCTGAAAGGCCCGTATTTTTACGACTGTCTTACCCGGGTGCCGCTGATTATCGCGGGAAAAGGCATTACACCCGGCTTGAAAGTATCCGCACTCACTGAATTGTTTGACCTGGCGCCAACTATTCTTGATCTCTGCGGCGTGCCAATTCCTGAAAGGATGCAGGCTAAATCGTTTTCCGCTTTACTTGACGGTAGAACAACCACGCATCGTGACAGTGTGTATTGTGAATTTTACGGGGCAAATTTTTCATACACACCGCATGCGTTTACCACTATGGTCAGGACAGAAAATTTCAAACTTACCGTCGCTCATCGGATCGGCCAGGGCGAACTCTATGACCTTAAAAACGATCCGGGAGAACATCACAATTTATGGCACGACCCCAAATATTCCAAGACGAAATCAGCAATGCTGTTGAAATTGTGCGACAGAATGGCGGATACCGCGGATCCCCTGCCTTTAAGAAAAGCCATGTGGTGAACCAACTATGCTGCTGGATGAGTACAAATTGAGATTCGCCGTAATTTATAATACAGTAAGGAATATTTTAAATGGCAATGCATGAAGATATAATACATTTTCCGCTTCCGTCTTCAAGTGAGGAACCAGCTGCGGTTATTGAAACTTCCGGAATTTCATATTGTGACGGCTCTTATCGAATCTCTCGACGAAATTCCAATAAATATGTGTTCGAATATGTTGTAAAAGGACATGGATTCATAAATTCCCCTGCTGGAGTATTCACACCGGCGACCGGTGATGTTTACATTCTTCACTGCGGCGCCTCATACACTTATGGATCCAGTTCTGAAGATCCATGGGTAAAAATCTGGTTTAACGCTCGCGGGCGGATTATCAAAGAGCTGATCGAATGCTATGGTCTGAACAATGTCTGGCATATTCCGGATTGCAATCTTGAAGAGCTGTTCCGGGAGGAACGGCAAAAACTTCTTCAAACACCGGAAAGGGCGCATACCATAATCGGGGTTATCGTCCATAAGATAATCTGCGCCGTCTCGGAAAGAATGGAGACACACAAGCCTTTAGCTGTCAGCGAGGATGGCTTGAAACTCAAACGCTATATTGACAGTCGGCTGCATGCTCCGTTGTCATTAACGGAGATGGCTGAACAAATCAACAAATCAATTTCCCAAACTGTCAGAATTTTCCGACGCGACTGGAACACGACTCCATACGATTATATGCTTAATAAAAGGATTGAGCTGGCCAGGATATATCTCAGCGACACCGCCAAGCCGGTTAAGGAAATTGCTTCGGACCTTAACTTTGCTGATGAATATTATTTTGCTAACATGTTTAAACGCAAAACCGGTTTGACTCCCACAGCATATCGAAAAATGTAAACCAGCCCCCACTTGCGCATCCACAGTAAGTAACTAGTGATTAATTACTTAAAACTTATTTATAATCAAGCAGATCGATAGTTAAGCTAAAGCCCACCCTCGAGCTCTGAAGTGGCTGAATATCTCAGCTATCCGCGAATGCATGAATTCACCTGAGAATTCTTAGACTATTTCGAATTTCACGCATCGGAATTATTGAAAAGAAACAACATCCACAGCAAATAAAAATTCACATAATTATTTTATTCTTAATCGATTACAAAATAATAAAAAATTACTTACTGCTATATTATCATTAAGTTTCCAATCGCTTTTTCTTGACATAATAGTTTGACTTATCGGGGTTTAGGTGGTATAATCAGCTTTTCAATTTTTTACTATATTACATTAAGGAAATATTTTTATGCAGTTGAATGTAAAACTAAAATGTAACCGTTGTCAACTTGAATACGATCTGTCAGCTGTTCGCTATACTTGTGTCTGCGGCGGCACGCTGGATGTCAAACATGATCTGGCTGCCATGGACGGTGTCGACCTCAAGGCAAAATGGGAAGAACGCTGGAAAATGAAACGCGGCGCGATGTCGTCCGGCGTCTGGCGCTACAAAGAACTGATTCTGAATCTGCCGGACGACCAAATCGTTACCCGGCAGGAAGGCAATACCCGGTTGTATGAGGCCGGCAAGGCCGGAGAATATGCCGGATTGAAAAACTTTCTGCTGAAACACGAAGGGGAAAACCCGACCGGCAGTTTCAAGGATCGCGGGATGACCTGCGGCGCAACTGCCGCTAAAATGTACGGAGCTCAAACTGTCGCCTGTGCCAGTACTGGAAATACCAGCGCCAGCATGGCTTCTTACGCCGCAGTTTCAGGTATGGATTCGGTTATTTTTATCCCTGAAGGCAAGATCGCTTACGGCAAACTGGCCCAGGCTTTGGCTTTCGGCGGCAAGACCCTGCAGATCGAAGGTAATTTTGACGATGCAATGGCCCTGGTTCAGGACGTTTGCCGTGAACTGAATATCTACTTGCTCAATTCAATTAATCCGTTCCGGATCGAGGGTCAGAAGGCCATCGGGTTTGAGGTATTGCAGCAGCTAGACTGGGAAGTGCCGGACTGGTTCGTAATCCCTGGCGGTAATCTTGGCAACAACAGTGCTCTCAGCAAAGGCCTGACTGAACTGCTGGAACTCGGCATTATTGACCGGTTGCCGAAAATTGCGATAATCCAGGCCGATGGCGCTAATCCGCTTTATAAAATGTGGAAAAATAAAACGCCATTCGCTCCGGTCCTCGACCCGGAAACTATCGCTACCGCAATCAAAATCGGTAATCCGGTTTCATGGGAAAAAGCCTTGCGCGGCCTGGAACAGTGCGGCGGCGTGGTTGAAGAAGTTTCCGAACAGGAAATCATGGATGCAAAAGCCATGGTTGACGCTGCCGGAATCGGTGCGGAACCGGCGTCCTGCTGTTCCGTTGCCGGTGCTAAAAAGCTGGTTGACGCCGGAATCATCGATCCAGAGGAAAAAGTAGTCGGTATCCTGACCGGTAATATCCTCAAAGATCCGGATGCGGTAGTCGGTTACCACAAAGACGAACTGGGCAAACTCGGGATTCGCGGTACTTACGCCAATAAGCCGGTGGTCATCAAGCCGACGCTTGAAGCAGTCAAAGCGGCTCTCGGCAAATAATTATCTGACTATTTCCCCGAATTTAATATCTTCAACCGTCACTTTTGTGACGGGATGAAGATTATTGGGAATTTTAATGATTACCGGGAAAACATCTCCCGGCTTTGCATTATAAGCCGGGAATACTCCATCACCGAAAACTATCCGTTCAACGATGGAACGCTGTGCATTTCCGAGTTGGATGTTAAACGCCGCGTCATAGTTGACTTTGCGATTCAAGCGAATAAAAAATACTGCTTCTGACTTTGACTTCAAGCCGCCCCTGACGGAAAAATTAACATCCTGAACCGGCATATTTCGCCCCAGCTTCTTCCACTTCTGTTCAGGAATACGAATGAACGGAGGCTTCATTACCGGAACTTTGTCTTCGCGATGAAAAAGCAGGTATTGATGTCCATTCGATTTATAGTTAAGCAAAAGGCGATATTTCCCTGAACTTAATATTTTGTACCGGAACTGTTCCGCCGGAGCGTTTACCCCCAACGGGTCGTTGATATCAAAAAGTGCATATTCCTGGAGATCATTGGAAGTCTGAAATACCCGGTTGCGCAAGACAAACCAGCCGCCGATGCGCGGGGTTGCGTTAACAGTTTTTCCAGGCGGGAGTTTAGCTTCGATAATCTCTTTGTCTGCGGAACAATCCGGCGCGGATAGCAATGGGAGAGCGGAATTTTTCCCGGAAATTGCCAGGCCCCAGAAAAAACAGGCCAGAACCGACATCACGAGAGTCGCGGTCAATGATGCGGTACGTAATTTCCGCCGTGAAATCTTATCCTCAAGATCATATCGCAGCAGCTGAAACCAGCGGTTGCCCGGATGCAATCGCCGGGCCGCAACCGCCGCATTAGCCATAATCAGGGCCAATGCCGTACTTGGATACCAGAGCGCTATGGTTTGCAGTTCCCGGTTTTTTTGCAGGCAGACAAACAGCAAAAGAGGCAACGCACCAAGCAGCAGCAAAGGACGACTCAAATTCAAGCAGCAAAGCGGCAACAGCAGTAAAAAGAACAAATAGAAATTATTAACCTGGAACAAAGTGCCGAAAAACGCTTCCGGCCGGGTAAAAGGTGACAACGCAATCGCGGTCATCGAATCTCCAAGTTGTGAGTAGCGGTACATCAGGTCGTAATTGTTTGCGGGGGATAAAGACGGCATAACTATTTTTACGATTACCAGGAAATAGAGCAAACTGATAACTGCCATTGCTCCAGTAAAACGCCGATGCCGCCCCTGAATAAACATCATCAGCGCCGTTCCCAGCCAAAATACGGCAACCGTCTCTTTCAGTGTCAGGGAAAAAAGAAAAAGACCAGCTGCCGCCACCAGTTTATCCCGTTCAAAAAACAGAAAAAACAAAATCAGGCACGGAATAAAGAGATAAATTACATGGAATCCGTAATAAATAGCCATTACCATATTCGAGAGCGAAGGATGAAGCATCATACAGAACCCGAGAACAAGGGCCGCGCCGCGCCCGAGTTTCAATTTCCGTGCCAGCAGATAGATCATCGGTCCACATGAATATAATACTGCCGAGTTCATCAGAAAAAAAGCATTTACATTGCGAAACAACGCCACAAACGGGGCCAGCAATAAGACTGATCCAGGAATGAAATGGCGTCCGAGAAAATTATAGCCGATCTCATTACTGTGAAACCAGTTTCCTTTTAATGTATTGTCGATGACATTCAGGAACAACCCCCAGTCGCTGTGACACAGAACCAGAGAATTATACGACCTTATCTGCAGCAGAAAACCGTAGCCGCTAAATAACGCAAAGCCGCCTAAAATAATCAACCAGGCGTATATTTCCTTAATTTTAAACCTGAATCCTTTTCCCGGCCAGACCGTGGTCAGGCGAAACACGCTCCAACCAAGAATGGCAACCGTCAATAACGGCGTATAGAAACCAACCGAAAAAATAATTACAAACCCCGACAACAACAAAGGGGTTAGAGCAATATTAAAAGTAAGAGGTTCCAACTGCCGGGATTTCAAATAATATCGAAGAAGCAGCAGCAGCGCGGCACCGGAACAGGCATAAATCGAAAATGACAGCCCGCTCAATGTAGTTGTGCTAACTTCATAAGTAATAACATTCAGAGCATTCAGTAACACGGTATTGTAGTAAACCAGCAGCCCAAGCGCCGCTCCCATCAAAGCAGTCATCCCCACAGACTTTTTCAGCCACTCAACCGTGCATTTATCCGGTCCATGCAACTGGCAGCTTAACATATTCATTATTTAAACCTTCCGATAGTCGCCCGGATGCCCACTCTGGTAACGAAAAAAACGAAAACGGCATACTTTCATTTCAGGACGACAGGTCTGCTCACGATATATTTCATCCACATTCCAGGCAAAATCCGCTTCGCAATACCGCTTTGGAAAAGATGCGTTAATAGTTGTATCAAACATCTCAGGTTGCGATTTATGCAGTTTCAGATCATATTTTGCCGGGGAACCGGCGGTTGCCAGATGGGCAAATTTGATCAGTTCCAGCAGGCATGGATCATCCGCGGCATATTCCTCCAGGGTGTTGAAACGCACGGTCATAGCGGGCCGGGCCGCAAAATCGGTGAACCGCTTTGACGCAGTTTCAAGAAAACGCAAAAGAAAATCTTCCCGCTGCAGCACCGCAAAACGAAATACCGGGCGCAATACCGGAGTATTATAATATGCTTCAAGCAGATTGGAAATCTGCCGGGCCGTCATTAAGTCCTCCGACGAGAAATGCGCGGTGCGCAGAACTTCATAGGGCGGATCGGGACTGTAAACCATTTGATCAGGAAGATGCTCCCGCAGCGGCGTCCCCGGCAGAACCTTTAGCGTCTCCAATTGAATTTCTTCCGGGCCAAGCACTACAAGTTCAATAACATCACGAATAATTCCGGCTAAATCCTGCAGCGGCAGTCCGGCGATCAAGTCGGCATGCACTTCAAAGTTATTCAGCTGACACAAGGCATTCAGGCCGGATATGGTTTTTGTCGCCGTCGCTGGTCGTTTTACGGCATGCAGCACTTTGTCATCAAGGCTTTGCACTCCAGCCTCCACATGCAGCAGATTATCCGGGAGAGTCATCAGCAATGCAATTTGGTTGCCATCGAGCCGGGCCGGATTTATCTCAAGGTGAAAATTCATATCCGGGAATTCGTTTTTGAAAAGATTTATCAGTTGCTCAAACCTCGTGTTATTGCCGTTAAAAGTCCGGTCGAGAATTCTAACTTCCTTAAAGCCTGCGTCATGAATATTCTGCAAATCACTCTTGACTCGTTCCAGACTGTGGTGTTTCACCAAATGTCCAGTAGGCCCGGCACAGAAAGTACAGCCACCAGTGCAACCGCGGGAAGTCTCCAGTTGAATAAAGCTTTTACCAACCGGCAGTAAATCGCTCTGGTACGGGGTCGGCATCTCATCAAGTTCGCCGTCAAACCAGGCGGACCCGTTGTCATGGTAATGACGGTCAGCATCAATCAGGCACACACCCGGAACTTTTCGCAACTGTTCGGGCGCGTTGAGATATTCCAACACCCGCCACACCGAACTCTCATCGCCACGGATAACCCCGGAGAGATAGGAATGAATATGCAAAAAATTCCGGTTGTCGCCCAGAAATTCCGGTCCGCCTAGAAACACCGGGACTTCCGGTTGCAGTCGTTTGAATCTGGCAACAATCCGCAGAAGAAATTCTCTATTGAATAAATAAGCGGTAGCCATCAGCATATCCGGATTCATATCAGACAACTCAATGGCGGTCTTCATCGGATCGGCAACCGTGACGGTTTCATAGTGCCGCCATTGCCAGTCGGGCAGCTTTTCTGTATTGAATGACCGGATCATGGCATAAGACAGCATCGAGTGCGAATAAGAGGTATTCGCACCGAGAAAAACCAGATTCCGCATTATTATCTCACTCGTTTATAGTTATCCTGGCAAAGCATCCGGCCGACAATACGCGGTCGCTGTCGGCTTCGGGAACCGTCATTTCCCCGCTTTCAGAAGAGCCTTTACCGCCATGTAAATCTTTGAGTAAGCGTTCAAGCACCATCGGCGAAAACCCGGGAGAGTGACAACTTAAGATCATAAATCCAGGTTTCCCCGGTACCATCAAGTCGCGGCAGTTTTCCAGCAATTTCTGCAAGTCCTCTTCAATTTTCCAGACTTCGCCTTTTGCGCCGCGCCCGAATGACGGAGGGTCGAGAACCACGCCGTGATAACGGCGTCCGCGCCGCAGTTCCCGAGCGGTAAATTTTTTTACGTCGTCAACAATCCAGCGAATATTATCCGGGACATTCGGATTAATCTGCTGGTTGCCACGGCCCCAGTCAATCATTCCCCGGGCCGCATCAAGATGGCAAACACCGGCTCCGGCTTCCGCGGCAGCCATTGATCCAACCCCGGAATAAGCGAAAAGATTCAGCACCTGGACATCTGCAATTCCTTTAGCCAGATATTCCCGGACCTTGTTTCTTATCCAGTCCCAGTTTCGGTACTGCTCCGCAAAAAAACCGAGATGGCCGAAATTGGTCGGCTTCGCTTCGAGTTCAAATCCACCGTAGCTGACAGTCCAGCTTTCCGGTATCCGCTGATGCCAGGTCCATTTACCGCCGCCACTTGAATTGCGCTCAAAAGTCCCGGCCGCCTGCTGCCACTCCTGCTCGTCAAGCGATGGCAGCCAGAAAGCATTAAGGGCCGGACGAATCAAGCGATAGGGTCCGACCTCTTCAAGTTTTTTCAAATTACCGCTATCTAAAAGTCGATATTCAAGGGTCATGTCACCAACTGCTCCCGGTTCTCCGGATTATATACAACTTTACCGCCGCAGACGGTCATGACCGTCCGGTGATTTTTCAAATCAAAGAAAGCTATATCCGCCAGCTTTCCGGGTAATAATTCTCCTCTGTCTTCAAGCCCGTGACTGATCGCGGCGTTGCGGGTTACACAACAGGCGGCATCAGTTTCAGGCAGATGGGAGTATTCCATCAGTGAACGCCAGCCCCGGTCGATAAACATCGTCGATCCGGCCAGGGTTCCCTCCTGAGTCATCGAGATGCCGTCTTTAACCAGAATAGTGGCCGGACCAATATGGTATTCCCCGTCTTTCAGACCGGCTCCCTGGTTAGAATCACTGATCCCGATCACTTTGTCATGCGGCTTGCAACGGCAAGCCAGATCAACTATCATCGGGTCAAGGTGACGACCGTCAAGGATCAGTTCCACCGTTACCCGGTCATCCATCAAAGCCACCGCAGTCAGGGAAATTTGCCGCTGATGCAGCGGCAGCATGCCGTTGAACAAATGGGTACAGTTCCTGGCCCCGGCGTCAATAGCCCGGGTTGTATCCTGACGTGTTGCGATACTGTGCCCCATGGATGGCTGGACATTATTGACCAGCATCAATTCAATCAATTTTTCAGAATTTTCCAGCTCCGGCGCAAAAGTCAGTTTTTTGACATATCCTTTTCCCGCCTGGAGAATGTCTTCCGCCAGTTTCAGGTCAATCACACACAGATTGCTGAGTGATCCAGCCTTTTTGGGATTGACAAACGGGCCTTCCACGTGAATTCCCACCGGCCTGGCTCCCAGTTCCGATTTGTCGATAAGGTCCGCCAGCATGCTAAGGTTGGCAAGCATCCTCTCCGGAGCGGCAGCCACCACCGTCGGAATGAATGTCGTTACCCCGTGAGCCAACAGTATCTGAGCCATGTCTTCAATTGAAGTTCCGGATTCCGCCGCGGTGGAGGAATCAAAACCTCCAGCGCCGTGGATATGTGAATCGATAAAACCCGGAGTCGCATAGCAGTTCTTCAAATGGTATACCGTCAATTCTTCTTCTTTCGTAAATGCTGAGGCGCCACCAACAGCCAGAATCCTTTCGCCTTCACATAAAATACCAGTTTGTTTTAACTGCTTTTGCGGAGTCAGACACTTGTCGGCCAAAAACAAAGTTCTTTGTTTGCCGTTCATTTTTCAACTCCATTATTTATTAATTACATAGAAATTTGCAAAACTATTGTTCTGCTCTTATCTGACAACCAGCCGTAAATCATTGTTCCGATTTGCCGGATTATTTTAAAATTTTTGAGATTCTCATTAACCTCAGGCATCTCAACGGCCAAATTTTTCGGAATATGATTTCCGGCATAACCGTCTAAACTTTTAGCGGGCATGCATATTTTTATATTGTTTTACATGCTTCGACTTGAGATTAAAGACCGCAATTAATTAATGCAATGCTTATTAATCAATTTTCTATGAATAATATGAACCGCTTTTCTTGAAATTTCAATCAAAAGGTATAATATATAAAGCTTTTTTGATGATATTTTGCGATGTGATAAATCGTCTGACTTCAATCGAAAAAAAATTCGTTTTTTTTTGATAAATTGATTTGAAATATCTTTAAAAGATTGTAAATTCAAACCTATAGTCGCCACGCGAAAAACACGATACAGCCTGTTAATAACTTGTTAACAAGTTGATGAAAAAATCATCATAAAGTTGTAAGTTGTTTATGTTTCAAGCTACTTGTGACATTTTGTCTGAATATTAGAAAAATATTGGCATGATTCCATATAAAAATTCATTATACGACAGTTTTTTGAGTTTAAAACCGGAATTGTAAGCTTGGCGTCAAAAATATTTGAAAACTGTTAGGGGGCATCGAATTGAAGGGACTTTCGTGTCTTTTTTACGAACCGCAAATGTGGTATCCCGCACGATTCGATAATTTGTTGATAACTTTTTAAGGAAGAAATGGAATAAAAGAAAAAAATGCATCAGGGGGTTAACACTTGCGATGAAGTGTGGCTGAGTGCTTGTCAATACCTGCAGACCCAGGTTCATGCGGCCACTTTCGATCAATGGTTCGGAAATATTATACCAATAAAACTGAATGCGGATGAAATTATCCTGGGGGTATCGGATGATTTCTTTGCTGATTGGCTGACAACCAATTTTGGTGATATTCTTTCCGAAGCACTGATCGATGCTACCGATAATAAATCTATGACGTTTACACTTGAGACCGGTCACTTCAAAGAAGAAATAGAAGAGGACCGGGCCAGGTCAACCGCGAATGTTTCATGCACTCCGGCCACCCCGGCGCCAAACTGTAATTCGCGTCATACGTTCTCCAACTTTGTCGTTGGAGAAGAAAACCGCTATGCCCATGCGGCAGCACAGGCCTCGGCTCAGACTCCAGGTTTTTATAATCCTTTATATATTTACGGAGGAACCGGAACCGGTAAGACCCATTTACTGCAAGCCGTGGCTCATGAAGTACACGAACGTAACCCGTCGCTGAAAATTCGTTACGTCACCTGTGAGGAATTCCTCAATAAATACGTCGATTCACTGCGCGGCAGGGCTCACTCCGAGTTCAGAAACTCCATGCGCAAAGTTGATTATCTGCTGGTTGACGACGTTCACCAGCTGGCCAATAAAGAAAATCTTCAGGAAGAATTTTTCAATACTTTCAACTCCCTGTATAATTTAAACAAGCAGATCATTCTCACTTCCGATAAGCAGCCCGGAGAAATTGCCGGTCTGGAAGCCAGACTGATCTCGCGTTTTGAAAGCGGGCTGACAACCCAGATTACCACTCCCGGTTTCGAAACCAGGCTGGCAATCCTGCGCCAGGCCCAGGAAGGACAGCTGGTCCAGCTGGACGAAGCGGTACTTTCATTTCTGGCGACCCGGATCGTCTCAAGTATCCGCCCGTTGAAAGGCGCCCTGATCCAGTTGACCGCCTACAGCTCTTTGATGCAGGAAGCCATTACGGTGGAAAAAGCCGAAGAACTTCTTCGCGAACTGCTGGAAAAAGAAAGCTGCTGCGATACGATTACAATCGATGTAATTCAGCGCCGGGTCGCGGAACATTTCGAGATTCGCCTCAACGATCTGCTCGGAAACAAGCGTCCCAAAAATATCGCTGAGCCACGCATGGTGGCAATGTATTTAAGCCGTAATCTGACTGATCATTCTTTCCCGGAAATCGGCCAGGCATTCGGCAAAAACCACGCCACAGTTATGAACGCCGTGAAACAGGTGCCGAAACTCTGCGGTAAAAATGAAAAACTGCGAAGGTCAGTTGCTCAACTCGAACGACAACTGCACTCATAAGATTGATTAACAAGTCACGGCGGACTCAGAAAAACTGAGCCGCCTTTTTTCTTTTCAATGCGGACAACACAATATTAACAGGAATCATTCATGAAAAACAACACAAAAAATGTTCTTTTTATTATCTGTGATTCAATGCGGGCCGATGTTCTGCCGATGAACGGCAACAATATCTGCCGCATGCCTAATTTACAGACACTGGCCCAAGACGGCGCCAATTTTTCAAACTGCTTTTCTCAAAATCCGGTTTGCGCGCCGTCACGGTCCGCGATCCTGACCGGCTGGTATCCGCATGTGCGCGGCCACCGGACTTTTACCTACCATATTCAGCCGGACGAGGAAAATCTCCTGAAATATTTTAAACGCGAAAACTATCTGGTCAAGGCGGTCGGGACTAATGACTGTCTGCATGAAGACTGCTTTCCGGACAGTATGGACGAATGGCTCGAGTCTCATGGCGGCGCCTGCGACAGTATGAAAGGCAGTTTATCGGACGATCCGGTCAAGCGTTTCGCCTTTATGGCGGGCCTCTTGTCAGAGGAGCAGGCCAAAGACCGCAACTGGTCGATCAAGGAAAACGCGCTGCATTTTATCAGGGAAACCACGGATCAACCGTTTTTTCTTTACTGCGCGTTCCATATTCCGCATCCGAAATACGGCGCGCCGGAACCGTGGTTTTCAATGTACGACCCGGCCGATATGCCCGAACCGGTACATTGTGAATATGCTGATAAACATCCCTACATGCGGGATTGGCACGAGTTATGCCAGGTAGATAATCTTGCCCCGGAAACGATCAAGCAGATTCGCTCCATCTATTACGGCATGTGCTCCCTGACCGATCACTATGTCGGAGAAATTGTCAATACCTTGAAGGCTGCCGGTAAATACGAAGACACGACTATTATTTTTCTTTCGGATCACGGCGACTTCACCGGCGATTACGGTCTGGTTGAAAAAGGGGAGATGATGGTTCAGGACTGTATCGTCAATGTCCCGCTGATTATTAAACCCGCTTCCGGTTTGAATATCGCTTCAAATCGGCGGGTTGACAATCTGGTCGAAACGATAGACATTCTTCCTTCTCTGCTGGAAATGCATAACATCGAATTGCGTCATAACCAGTTCGGCGAATCACTCGTGCCATTGATGCGGAATCAGGCCGACCGGAAAAAACAGGCGGTGATAATCGAAGGTGGTTACGGGGCAAATGACCACTTCGCCCTGAACGGCATCATCATGAAAGATTCGGCTTATGTCAACGACCCGGAAGCTGTTTACGGCCCCCGCTTGAAATGGGAGGCTCAGCACCCCGAATATATGGACCGCTTTATCTGCCTGCGGACCGATAAGTGGAAATATGTCCGCCGGCAAAACACCCCGGACGAACTTTATGATCTGGTCAATGACCCGACTGAAACCATCAATTGCCATGACGCGATGAAACACAGTCCCGAACTGGCCGGATTGAAAGAAATGCTCCTGGACCACTATCTGACAACTTCCGATGCGGTCTCAAGGCAAATTGACGCCAGGCTGTGTAATGCAGCCTGGAGTCCTGAAAAAGGCTTGAGGTAATTATCCGAGCGCCGGAAGGCTGGCGGCGATAACGGCCTGGCCGTGACGCTTGAATTTTTCGTCCGGAGTACGGAAAGTAATCTTTTCAGCCAACTCCGGGAATTCCTGTTTGAGGATTTCGGCCGCGCCGGACAGAATCAGGTCACCGCCCTTGCCGGAAGTCACCCGTCCCAGGATCAGCAGATTGTGGATATCGTAGAATTCCGCGTAGAATGCAATAGCGTAACCGAAATATGTACCGACCGTCCGGTAAATCTTTTCGGCCCGCTCATCTCCGGCGGCCATTGCTTCCTGGACCTTGATCAGCTGTTCCGGGAACGGCATTCCGGCTTCAAAATCAAAACCCGCCGTTGGCGCCAGCCTGGCAATACACTGCTGTGAGAAATACTGCGCGCCGCAGCCAATGTCTCCGGACCATTCATCCGCAGGGGCATCGTCCCGGTAATCAACCGGAGAGAACGCCAGTTCATTGAGCCAGTCGGTGATATTGCCGTTGGCGTTCACGTATCCGACCGCTTCACTGGTTCCCATGGCAATACCCAGAACCCCGACCGTTTCCATGCTGATCGCGCCGGCCAGCGCGGTGACGTCGCCGTCATTGGCAATAATCATCGGAACATTGTCGAATTTTTTCTGAATATCGCGGAACATATTAATGACATGTTTCTGGAAATCTTCATCATTGACGCCGCGGAACAGAGACGCTACCCGCGGACAGTTGTCAACATAAACCCCGGCGGCGCTGCCGCCGATGGCATCGACCCGCGGCATTTTTGACGCGGCGCGGGTCAAGGAGTCCATGATCCCGTCAAAATGATACTGCGGATCGCTCTGAAAATAGGGATCCCATTCTACTTCTTCGCTGTGGACCACTTCGCCATCGATGACCGCGGCGCATTTGCGGTCGGAACCGCCAAGGTCGAAACCGATACGGCAGCCGTCCATATTACCGCCAAGACTGACCTGGATTTCATTGCTTTCCGGGGCATCTTCAAGGCTGCATGAAACCACCTCAAAAGTCTTGCCGTAAATTTTTTTGCCCATGAATTCATAATCGAATTTCCGGACACCGTCAGGAGAGTAGATCTTTTTTATGTCGTCAGCCAACGCTTCACAACCGGCAATCGTTACCTTGTACCCGCCTTTTGTCCAGAGCAGAGTCTTGATCAGACGTTCGACATATTTGATATTAACCGCGCGATTGGTTTCCTCATGCGGAAAAACCGCGGTCTTGAAAACGGAAACCGTACCGATGCCGCGTTCCAGTGCGATTACGATATCACAGCCGTTACCGGCTTCGGCCACCATTTTCTGATATTCTTTGTTCCATAAAACCGCCGGAACAAACTCCGGATCGAGCAGCGGTTTTGTCGGGGCAACTACATTGATTTTCAGTGACATATTATTTTCTCCTGTCTGAATTATAATCATTATCTCAAGTAGAAAATATACTACTGTTTGAACATTTGCGCAAGGCTTTACGCTGTTTTTTTCACAAAAAAAGATGTTTTCAAACAACTTTACAACCATATTTGCGTAATCGCTTACGCAGATAAAACAAACACTCCACCCAGAAATCTATTTAAAGATATTAATTACATCGACAAAAGACTGTCTATCGCGGAATTAATTGCTTTGAGAATTGTTCCTTTTATCCCTTCCGGATCAGCTATGGTTTCGAGTTTCCCCTTGCGCTTAAGGGTTTGCCGGACAATCTTGATTTCTTCAAGTTCTTTGGCGTCAAGCCAGATACCCTTGCATTTTTTACACATTTCAATTGTCGCGTAAGTTTGCGGATACTTGAATGAAAACATCGGGATTGCGCATTTCGGGCAGTTCCGGCGTGATTCCCGACTCTCTTGCGGAACCGCAAGGCCTTTTATCGCCAGGTCTTTCAGGATTTTTTCCAGTTCTCCCGCATCAAACCAGTAGCCGCCGCATTCCGAACACCGTTCTATGGTAATTGACGTTTTTTTTACCGGAATTGTCTTTAAAGAATTTTTTTTGCATTTAGGACAATAATACATAGTGGTTTCTCCTGCCTTAATTTACCAACTACCAGTCGCGCCGCCGCCACCGGATGATCCGCCGCCGAAGCCGCCGCCAAAACCACCGGAACTCCAGCTGGAAGAATGGCCGGACGAACCGGTCACATCGTTTGCACTGCTAAGAATCGCTACGATCAACCGCATCAGAACCAGCAACAGAATGAAAATAACCCCGACGCAAACCCAACCCCACCCTTTTTTGCCGCTTTTGAACAAACTGAAGGCGATAAAACATAAAACGATAATTCCTATCGAGACCAGAATGACCGGCAGATAGCGCTGCCATAAGGGGCTGACCTGCAGTGGAGTAAACGTTTCGACAATCGCGATGGTCCCGTCATAAATCCCGTCGGCAAACTTGCTTTGCTTGAACTTCGGGATGATCGTTTCCTGAACGATCTTCATTGCCTTGTAATCGAAATCATGACCATAGAATTTTCCAAGTTCTATTTTTACCTTACGGTCCTTATAGGCGACGAACAATAATATCCCGTCATTTCTCGGCAAATTACCAATGCCGTATTTATCAAACAATCCGGTGGCGAAAGTTTCGATCGAACCATTTGCCGTTCCTTTATAATCCTTGATTGAATTAACTATGACAACCACTATTTCGCAGTTGCTTTTCTCTTCCACTTTCCACAGAATCTGCTCAATGGTTTCTTCCTGCTCTCGATTCAGCAGCTTAGCTACATCTGTAACATATCCTGAATCGGGTTGAGGATATGGACTGTAGTCCTTGACTCTTTTTTTCGGCTGAAACGCAGATGGGGCTTCTTGCGGCTCCGATGTATTTTCCGCCGCTGGCTTTTCCGTATCAGGCGCGGCAAATCCGGGCGTTCCAAATACACAAAAGATAAACAGTAAAGACAGACATAAGAATTTATTCTTCATAACCCACCTCATTGCTTATCTCGTTGACATCATCAGTTTTCCAGGGAAAGAACTCCGCCAGTTTTTTACCGGCATTTTCCACCGCCGCGGCAATGCCTTCACCGAATTTGTCCGCGGCAAAATTACGCGCCATCAAATCGCGTTCCTCGTCCCAGAACCCCTGTCCGGTCTTTTCATTGATTCCGACGTCTCCGTAAATCAGGAATTCACGATTGGCGGTCACCAGCAGGATCATGACACAATTGCGGTCCGCGGTTTTGTGAAGTTTATACTTGCGAAACAAGCTCATCGCCTTACGTTTGATATCATCCCAGCAATAGCGCAGAATAACAACCTTGATTTCCGCACTGGTATTTTTCTCGGCATCAGCAACAGCTTTTTCAACCATTTCTTTTTCAACTGGATGCAGAAATTCTTTAATGTTATCCGAACGTTTTGCCATAATCTTCCTCCCGGTATTTAACCTACGGTTTATATAACAGTAAAATATCACCCTGTAATTAATTTTACAAAAGAAAAAGCCGTAAAAATGATTTTAAACCATTCTTACGGCTTTGGGGTAACGATTCAAGAGCTCTGCTTAATCGAGCGAAACAGCCGCCAGGGTTTTGGTGCTGTTGACATTGCAGAAAGGCACCTCTTTGTCAGTACGGCGGAGCAGGCCGGTCAGGACGTTGCCGGGACCGAATTCGATCATTTTTTCACCGCCGGCGGCGATCATGCCCCGGACACAAGTTTCCCAGCGAACACTGCCCGCCACCTGTGATTCCAGGTTATTGACAATCTCCGCCACATCGGAAGCTGGCGCACCGGTAAAGTTCTGGTAAACCGGGATCGAAGGCGCATTCATCGGGGTTGCTTCGAGGACCGGACGCAGCTGCGTACCGGCTTCAGCCATCAGGCGGGAATGGTACGCGCCGGCAACTTTCAACGGAATAACCTTGCGCAAACCGCGTTCTTTAAGTCCGACAACCGCGGCTTCAACTTTGTCTTTTTCTCCGCTGATCACGATCTGCCCGGGACAATTGTAATTGGCTACGTCTATATCGTTTTCGGCGCAAACTTCGGCGATAACCGCTTCATCACCGCCGAGAACGCTGGCCATGCCGCCGTTAGTGGCGCGGCAGGCGGCATCCATCAGTTCGGCCCGCTGGGCAACCAGTTTCAGGCCGTCTTCAAAAGAGAAAACACCGGCGGCAAACATCGCGGCATATTCACCCAGGCTCAAGCCGCCGCAGCCAATGGCTTCAACGCCAGGATTAGCTTCGCGAAACGCGGCCAGGCAGGCACAGCTCATGGTATAAATGGCCGGTTGGCAGTAACGACTTTCGGTCAGTTTTTCCGCCGGACCGTTGAAACAGACATCGGTAACGCTCCAGTCGAGCGTGGCGTCAGCCTGGTCAAAAATTGCTTTGGCGGCGGCGCTGCTTTCGTAGAGATCCTTACCCATTCCGACCGCTTGCGCGCCTTGTCCTGAAAATACGAAAAATGCTTTCATATTTTTTCCTTCTTTTGTTTTTTATTTTAAAGTGGTTTGTTCTTTTTGTCGCAGACTTACAGCCTGCTTTTTTATCCTATTTTTACCCCCGGGCGCTGCCCGGGGCTTTGTAATTTCAGGCCTACGGCCTGCCGATATATATTAATTGCTGACATTTCTGCGCAAACTAGACTGTTTAAGGTTCAGCCCCGTAGGGGCAAAATTGCACAGCCCCGGGCAACGCCCGGGGGATAGCATTTACAAACCCCAAAGCAGGCTGTAAGTCTGCAATAAACGGATCAATCCCACAAATAGCGTTCATCATATTCAACTTCATGTTTTTCAAGGAAACGTATAAACTCTTCCTTAAATGAGAAAGTCGCGTGATGTTCCTCTTGTAACAATATATATCGTTTTACTTTTTTCAACCGTGAATTGCTTACAGAAAATGCGCCATATCCGTTTTGCCAGGCAAAATCATGCAATTCTTTAACTTGAAGCTTTATCCATTTTGATGATGACTTTTTTATCTCCTCAATTATTTTAGAGACTGAAATAGTTCTCGACAGTCGTAATAATATATGAATATGGTCCGGTTGCGCATTAATTTCGATACAAGGACATTCCCAATTAATTAAAATTCCGGCAATATATGATTCCAAATCTTTTTTAAGTTCAGAATCAATCAATTTAAGTCGGTTTTTTGTTGAAAAAATCAAATGTAAATATATTTGCGACAATGATTTTGACATACATTTCAATCCATATATTGCAGACTTACAGTCTGCTTCACCTGGGTTTATCTTATCCCCCCCGGGCGTTGCCCGGGGCTTTGCTGTTTCAGGCCTACGGCCTGGATTGTTTTAGCATCATCTACGCTATCCAGCATTATGTTTCGCGCTTTCACCGCTAATTATTAATTATTTATTTAACCTTTTGTGCCATCCGAATTGTTTTTCATTCGATGTTCGATATTCAAAGAGTTCAATTAAAGACGATCACCCGGTGGCCGTGGACCATGACGCGATGTTCAAGATGAGCTTTAACCGCTCGGGTCAGAACCACCCGTTCGACTTCCGCGCCGATGCGTTTGAGATCGTCCGGGGTCTTTTCATGATCGATTCGCACGACATCCTGTTCGATGATCGGTCCTTTGTCAAGTTCAGCAGTCGCGTAATGGGCGGTGGCGCCGATCATTTTCACGCCGCGTTCATATGCGCGAACGTAAGGATTGCCGCCTTCGAACGCCGGCAGGAACGCATGGTGGATGTTGATGATCCGGAGCGGGAATTTCGCGATAAACTCTTCCGAAAGAATCTGCATGTAACGGGCCATGATGACCAGATCGATGCGGTGTTTTTCCAACAGGTCGAGAACTTTGGCTTCCTGCTGCTGTTTCGTATCTTTGGTGACCGACAGGCAATAAAACGGAATCCGGAACCAGTCGGCCATGTATTCAAGATTGGGGTGATTACTGATAATCAGCGGAATTTCACAATGCAGTTCGCCTTCCTGATGTTTGACCAGCAGATCATGAAGATTGTGCGAGGTCTTGGTAACCAGGATCGCCACTTTCGGCACGTAATCGGAATAGTGCACCTGCCAATCAAGCTGCAGTTCTTCGGCCAGGGCACCGAATTTGCCTTCCAAATCGCGCCGGGACATCTGCATATCGGTCAAATCGATCTTGATCCGCATGAAATAGTGACTGCTCAATTCAGCGGTATACTGCTGACAATGCACGATATTTAAACTGTTCTCAAAGAAAAATGAGGTAATCTGGGAAATCAATCCTTTACAGTCCGCGGTCTGAATCAAAAATACGGCGTTTTTCATGCTTGCTCCCTCGATATAAAAATTATTGTAAATTCATGGAATCAAAAGTCGCGGCCCCGGGCTTGCCGGTCGGAACATCCAGCGGCGGCTTGTTGTCAATAATGCCCCAGCGCCGGGAAAACGGCCAGAACACAAACAAGGCGGTTCCGACAATGTTGCGACGCGGAACCGTTCCCCAGAAACGCCCGTCAGAACTGAACGCGACATTATCCCCGAGCATAAAATAATGATCTTCGGGAATTTCGATATACGCCTCGTCGGACCCCAGGCTGGGAGTGGCGGAATATCCGCTTTCTGTTCCGAGATCGCGAATGAGACCCTGATGCCCCTGATAGCCGCCTTTGCCGGAATATAGTTTTTCAAACCGTTTATCAAAGTCCGTGATCGGCTTGAATTCCGTCGCGCCTTTCGGCTTGACATAGAGCATGCCTTTGGTGATCCGCAACGTATCTCCAGGCAGACCGACCAGGCGTTTAATATAATAAGGACCTGTGTCCATCAGGGGGCGTCCATTCGGACCGATAATTCCACCGGTAAAGAAAACCGTCACGTCGCCGCGCCGAAGTCCACGCAGATGAAAAGAGACCCGGTCGACAAACAGATGATCACCCAGCGACAGCCATCCTTTACTCACCTGATCTCCGGTTTTAAATTCCAATTGCAGACCGGGACGCAGAATAGTGTTTCTGGTTTCCGCATCCTGCCCGAAAAATTGCCACATTTTGCAATACTGCAGGACTTTTTCGGGAGTTCCCGGCAAGGCATATTTTTCAGAACCGATTCTGAAAGAGGTAAAATCGAATATTAGGTCTTCAGTATAGTAACGGATCGAATTCGGATCGAACACCCCGGCCTGTTTCACCGTCAAATCCGCTTTTCGAGCGGAAAAGAGCGGATAGAGCAGGAATGAAGGGGTCTTTGCCAGAGTTGCGTTTGAACTGATATGGTGGATGCCATATAGCGTCGGCTGCATACTGCTGGTAGGAATTTTGAACGGCTGCAGGAAAAGACCGCGAATCCCGAACGCGACGGCCAGCGCCACGGCAAAGACATCGACCCATTCCCGGACCAGCTTGTGAGGTTTTGACGGCAACAGGGAGGCGGTTTTGGCTTCGAGCTTATCAAGTTTATCTTTGGATGCCGAATCTTTATAGTCAATTTCCACCAATTCGTCTTTGACTTTGTTCAAGCTGTTTTTGAGCTTGTCCGGCATAATATCGTCATCGGTATGGAGCCGGTGCTTGACATATTTGCTCAAGTCCTTCCAATGCTTTTTGCGGCGCAGTTTACTGCTGAATAGATGTAAATAAAACATATTATGTCTCGTCCGATGATTTCAGGACCGCGACAAACGCCTCCTGCGGAATATTAACTTTACCGACCTGTTTCATACGTTTTTTCCCCTCTTTCTGTTTTTCCAGCAGCTTGCGCTTACGGGTTATATCACCGCCGTAACATTTGGCCAGAACGTTTTTACGCAACTGGCGAACCGTTTCACGGGCAATGATCTTGCCGCCGACCGCCGCCTGCAGGGCGACCTGGAACATCTGCTGCGGAATAACGTTTTTCAAACGCTCAACCAGCTTGCGGCCGCGATTGTAAGCGTGATCAACGTGGACGATCGATGAAAAGGCGTCGACCGGTTCGCCGTTGACCAGAATATCGAGCTTAACCAGTTTATCCGGACGATACCCGGCAGCGTCATAATCCATGCTGCCGTAACCCCGGGTAATCGATTTGAGTTTATCATGAAAGTCGATCAGAATTTCATGCATCGGCAGTTCCGCCACGATAATGACGTGACCATGATCGACCGAATCGGTATGGGTGCAGATGCCGCGCTTCTGCATAATAAGGTTCATCACGTCGCCGATATAGTCATTCGGCAGCATAATCCTGACATTGATAATCGGCTCCTCAATCCGGTCGATCAGAGTCGGGTCCGGTAAATGGATCGGGTTATCGACCGGGATCATTTCCCCGCTTTTCATATATACGTGATAGATCACACTCGGATAAGTGGCGATGATGTCCATATCGTATTCGCGCCGCAAGCGCTCCTGAATAATCTCCATGTGAAGCAGACCGAGAAAACCGCAGCGGAAACCGAAGCCCAGGGCAACCGAGTTTTCCGGTTGAAATTCAAACGCGGCGTCATTAAGCTGAAGTTTGCCCATGCTAAGTTTAAGTTGTTCGTAATCGCTCGAATCAATCGGGTAAATTCCGCTGAAGACCATCGGATTAACCGTCTGGAATCCCGGAAGCGCGCTCGAACAAGGGTTCTTGACATCGGTAACGGTATCACCGATCCGGGTGTCGGCAGTGGTTTTGATGTTCGGGATAATATAACCGACCGACCCGGCGGAAAGCGAATCCGTTGCCTGCATCCGGGGTTGAAAAACCCCGACTTCTTTGACGTCGCCGGAAACTTCATTACTGAAAAGTTTGAGCCGGTCCCCCCGTTTCAAGGAACCTTTAAACATCCGGACATAAATTACAACACCGCGAAACGAGTCGTACATGGAATCAAAGATCAAGGCGCTGGTTCCATCTTGCTCGCGCTTAACCGGAGGCGGAATACGTTTAACCACTTCTTCCAGCAATTCGTTCACGCCATCGCCGGTCTTCGCGCTGATCAACAATGCCTCTTCCTTTGGAATCGCCAGAATCTCTTCCATCTGCTCATAGCACATATCAAGGTCCGACGCGGGCAAATCGATTTTATTGATGACCGGAATAATGGTCAGCTTCTGCTTATGCGCAAGATTGACATTGGCCACCGTTTGAGCTTGCACCCCCTGAGTGGCGTCGATAATCAGCAACGCGCCTTCGCACGCGGACAATGAACGGCTGACTTCATAAGAAAAGTCAACGTGTCCAGGTGTATCGATGAGGTTGAATTCGTATTCCTTGCCATCTTCCGATTTAAAAAACATCCTGACCGGATGCGATTTAATGGTGATGCCGCGTTCGCGCTCCAGATCCATATCGTCAAGCAGCTGTTCCTGGGCGTCACGCTCGGAAACAGTACTGGTCAACTCCATCATGCGGTCGGCCAGGGTTGATTTACCATGGTCGATATGCGCGATAATCGAAAAATTCCGTATTAAATCAAGTTCCATATTGTATTATTATCTAAAGTTAAATTTTTTATTTATAATCAACCGATAATTTAGCACAAAAACAGCTTTAAATCAAGTTTAGAGCAACAAAAAGCAACGTAATGTAACACCAGGTACACGCCTGCAATCACCAAACAGGACACTGCAGTCACAAAAACGAAATCATGAATTCATTCTCTTGCTGATATAATCCGCACCCCAATTTTCCATACTGTCAATAACGTCAATAATTTTTCTGCCTTCTTCGGAAAGATAATATTCCACTCTCGGCGGAACCTCATGGTATGAATGCCTTATTATGATTTCGTCCTCGACAAGTTCTTTTAGTTGGCTGCTCAAGTAAGCTTGAGTTACTTTGGGGATAGACCTCTTTATTTCCGAAAATCTCAACGTCTTGTCTTTCAACAGGTAAATAATGACCAATTTCCATTTTCCGTTCAACAACCTTTGAGTCAGGCAAACATAGCATAATTCAGGTTTTAAATCTCTATCAACATCACATTCCTGACATATTGCAAAATATTTTTCCATTTTTTTTAATCTCCTTTTCTGGCAATAGTATGATTTTCAATACTATGTATCAAAAATCGTAGTACTTGACATAAATATACTAAAGATATATAATAAATCAAGTCGTCCAAAACCTAATAGACAAAAAAACTAAACAAGGAAAGTCAACATGTCAACGCAATTAATGGATTACTTCAATAACAATCAGGCAAGATTAGGAACTCTCAGCACCGCTAATAAGGCAGGGAAAGTGAATGTCGCACATTTCGGCACACCTCAGATGACCGATGAAAAAACTATCGTTATGGGAGTCGGCAACAATCGTACGTTTGCGAACCTCCAGGAAAATCCGAACGCGGTCTTTATGATCATGGAACCGGGCGGAGCTCCTCCGGAATGGCACGGTGTCAGGTTGTATCTCACCCTGAAGGCTTGTGAGACTTCCGGTGAATTACTGGATAATATCCGCGCAAAAGTGGCACAGGCCGCAGGTGAGGATGCCGCAAAAATGATGCATGCGGCAATTGTTTTTACAATTGATGAAATCAGGCCTGTTGCCGATTTCGGTCAGGGCTGGAACCATTTAATTGAAGGTTGAGGACAGAAAGCATGACAATCAAGGTACTGGGAATTTCCGGCAGTCCCATCAAAAACGGCAACACCAACAGAGTCGTCAAAGCAATATTAAGCGCGACGGGACTTGAAACAGAGTTCATTCAACTAAGTACCATCAACGTCAAGCCATGTTTGGCTTGTAAAAGGTGTGTTAATGATAATATATGTAAAGTGGATGATGACTTTCCGCGCTTATCTGAAAAATTACAGCAAGCTGAAGCGATAATTCTCGGCTGCTATATTCCTTATGCGCAAATCGATGCATTCACTAAATCATTCCTGGAAAGGCTGTGGTCTCTCAGACACCTGAATAACGTTCTAGCAAACAAATTATGCGCAACTGTCATAACGGGTCTGAATCCCGAGTCTCTGGCAGCGGTCAACCGGTCCGTCGCCGCGGAACTGCGTGACTATGAAAGCATGGAACTGCTAGGTCAAATCACCATCGCCGGCAATATTCCGTGCGCGACTTGCGGGGTTGGGGATGAATGTAAAAAAAGCGGCCTCCGCGCCCGGGGAATGAAAGTCGCTGATCATCCGTATTGCAGGGCGGAGGACCAGGAAAACGTCTGGGGCGAAGCCCTGCGAATCGGGAATATAATACGAGAATATTTGTCCTGAACAAACCTTGTTCCACGATTATTTTTTCTCTGGCATAGATATATGCCGGAGAATCATATCGGCCATTTTGCGATGGCCGTAATTGGTCAGATGGAGGCCGTCAACGGTTGATTCGTAACCGGAAAAGACATGGGAAAAGTTACGTTTCGGGATCAATACCACTTGATGCTTCGCGGCCAGTTGCCGCTGGCTGCGCCCGAACGACATTTTCAAAAACGGCAAAGGCAGTTCCAGCATAATAACATGCGAAGTACGCTGCTTGGCTTTGGTCAATAATTCGTCAAGGTTTTTATGGAAATTTTTGGCTCGTGTACCCTTGAAAAAGTCATTACCGCCAATCTCGATAATGATCAAATCTTTGAAACCGACCTTGACCTTTGACAGGGAGTTGATGGCCGTCGGAACCGTGCCGCCGCCGACTGAACGGTTGACGACATTTAGCTTGTTGTTTTCAATCAGGAGTTCCGACCAGGTCTTTTCGCCGGAAAACCCGATCCCGGCGCTAATCGAGTCACCGAGCACGACAATCCGGTTCGATTCCAGTTTAACCGGTTCGGGCGATATCCAGTAAGGCAGCTCCATAAACAACGCAGTCAGTAAAAGCAGCCCAAGCAGACCGCCGATAATCGCGCGAGCCACTAGCTTGATCTTCTCAATCCCGCCGACTGAAACCTGAACCGCGATAAACAAATAGATCAAAGACAACAATGAAAACGGCAGCGGCGCGGCCGAGAAAAAGATATTCAACCCGCCGATAACGCATAGAATCCTGGCCAGATAACTTTTAACGAACCACCACGGGCAAAAAGACATGCCAATCCCCAATCCCAACAGCAGCAGGCCGACAAAAAATGCCCAGCCGGAAACATAATGGATGACAAACGGGTTCATAAAACTAATCTTTCATTCAACTGATTATCAAGAGTCTTACAGAATGCAAATATTAACCACGAAACCCACGAAAAATCACGAAAAAGTTTTTTAATTTTTCAGCCAAAGCTTAAAATTTAAATACGTCTTCATGTGTTGCCTTCGCTAGCTCAGGCTCAGACTGCGCTAGTCATGGTGTAAATATTAGTTTCGCATGAGTCTATAAGATCACAGTAAAACATATTGACTCATTCACGCATTCACTTCATCTGGATATTGCCATTTCATTCCAACTTGCGGGCGAATCCTGCTCCAAGTCCTCCGTGGTGCAATTCATATTTCGCAGCAGTCAAATTGAATATCATCAACTCTACATACAATAGACGCAAAAGCCGGAAAAGTCTTGTTAATTATTTAAAAAAAGCATGTTTTTTGATAGTTGAAAGTTGAATGTTGACAACGAAGTGAACGCGAGCATTGCGCAGGGCAACGTAAGGAAAAACTTGCAAAAGTTATATTTTGACATCAATTCCTTTCAGCCCCAAAAGTAAAAACCGAACAACGGAGTATCAGATCAACTTATTGCATGGTGCGTGGTTGACAATATTTCCTTTTGTAAACACGCATGTGATCACGAGGATCAGCGTATTCAAACATAAAGTGAAAGGTTTTTACATGAAAAATGCGAAAACAATCTGGAAATGCTACGGTATTTCAGTCGCAAAAGAAATTAGCGCTACAAACAGGAAAGGATGTGCAATATGATTGGCATCGCGAAAAAAGTCGAGGAAGCGGTAATCAGCGCCCTTGAATCACAAACCGGCATGGAAAGCGTGGAAGTCGTCAGAGGTAATGCCGCGGCAACCCACGCGGTTTTCCCACGCGTAGTGGTCGCCTGCAAAAACATCAAGCCATTGATTCCAGGAATGAAAAGTCCGTATCAATGTATTCTGGAGCTGACGACTCAGACTGAAGGCAAAAGTGATCTTGACGGCAGCCAGTGTGAAGCGGTTGCAGATGTCGTTGGTACAGCGCTGCAGTCGCCCGATGGCGCATCGGTGGTGGATGCGTTTTTTAGCGATGGTAAAATCGATAAGCTGGAGTTCACAATGACCTTTGACTTGAAGCAGGATGATGACTGTTTCGAGTTAATGCTTGAAGCCGAAATGTATCTGCAAGCTTAAAACACCATTAAATAAGGAATAATTATGCCGAATAAGAAGTATAGCAAGATTGAAGAAGCCCAAAAAGATTACAATAATACAATTCATAAAGCAGGAAGGGACAAATATGAATTGAAGAAGACCTTTGCACAATTGGCTACGGTCGGAAATGCATATAAAGTATCCAAGTACTACATTCAGAAGATTGACCGGGCAATCAGCAACCGGAACTATCTTGAGGCCGCGGATATTTATTTGAATCACTATCAGAAAATATCCAGTAACAGTAAATACAAGGCAATGCTTTCACCCGGAGAAATGCAGAAGTTTTTTAACAGCGGAAGCAAAGTAAAAGATTTTTGCTCAAAAATGACCAAATCGTTCCCGATGATCGAGGCCGCGGACAAATATGCGAAAAGAGCTTTATCCTGTTTTGATGTAATTTGCGAACTGCAGCATTTGCGTCAAGTGTCATCCCGGAATATCAAAGCTCAAAAAGGCAAGATCAGCCGCGCGACCCAGATTCGACGGGAATTTCGTAAAGCCCAACAGCAGATGGAGTCGATGATGAAATTGAGCCAGGAACTGATCAAGTTTGCGCCGCCAGGCATGGGCGCATATCTGAAATTCAACCTGGAGGCTTTTGAAGCTTGCAGTAAAGGGTTTGATATAGTTAATGAATATGCCGCGAATATCGAGCATGTACTCGGTGAGATCGAGCGGTTAAATAATTCTCCGTGGGAAAAAGTTGGTTCTCACAAATATTTAACCAGTGACCCGGATCGTTACAATAGTCAGAAAAATTTAGACAACTATTAAATATAATAAGAATAGCTGGAAATTTGTTGATTTAAAAAAGTAAATTTCCAGCTTTTATGTTTCTTAATTAAAGTTTTACTTTTACAGTATTTGCTTTCCTTTATCTTTTTTAATAATATTATATATTCTTAAATCGATACCTGGAGTTTGTTTTTTCAATGCTTCAACTTTCTTCCAATAGAGAGAACACTTTTTTTTATTTTTTGTTTTTATAGCAATACTTGTTAAACGCAAATAAGAGTTGAATGTTAAAAAAGAATATGGGTTATTTTTTTCAGAAGAGTGATCTATTAAATTAATTGACTGTAACAAATTTTTTTCTGCATCTACATATTGCTTATTACCTGTTAACGATTCAGCTAGAAAAAAGTGATATATCGCCGTTTTGTATGAATCTTTGCCATATTTCGACTGTGCCATAACAAGTAGTTTGTTTAGAACAGGCAATGATTTTTTATATTGCTTAAGCGAATTATATGAAGTACCTAATAATTCATATAATTCCATTATATCCTCCTGAGATTTGAAATTCTCACAATTATAGGCTTTTTCAAGCAGGGGGAGAGATTTTTTGTAGTCATGATCTTTGTAATAATATAATTGCCCCCGATACAAATAGTATTTAAATTGGAGTTTCGGGGGAAGTCCTTGTAAATGTTTTTCAACAAAATTAAATATTTCTTCGACTTTTTTATAATCTTTAACGTGAACCAATGGGTAAACTGCGGCCAACTTCAACGCAAACAGTTTTTCGGGGTATATTGCATTTCCGGCTGAATGTTGATAAATATCCGCGGCCAGTAATAAATTGTCAGCGGCTTTAGCGTGATCTTGTTTCTGCGTGAATAGTGCGCCAAGTCCGGTATAAGCGGAAGCGGCGGCAATATTGTTTTCCCCGTACTTTTGGTTGGCTTGTTTGATTGATTTCCGAAAATACTCCTCGGCCCGGTCATATTTTCCCTGGCGGCGAAGTTTATCCGCATCCGCCTGCAGTTGTCTAATGGTTTCGTCAGTTGGCGCTGTAGCGATAAAATAAAACAAGCCGCCCGCCAGGAAGACGATTAATGTCAAGCCGCCAATCAGCCATTTCATTTTTGATGTGATCATTACAAAAGCCTTGTTTATATATTGATATTGATCAATATATAGTGTACAATAAATAATTCAAACCTAATTGCCGTTTAACCGGTAAAAGCTTTGATGTAATTTGCGAACTGCAACACTTGCGTCAAGTGTCATCCCGGAATATCAAAGCTCAAAAAGACAAGATCAGCCGCGCTACCCAGATTCGGCGGGAATTCCGTAAGGCCCAATATCAAATGGAGTCAATGATGAAATTGAGTCAGGAACTGATCAAGTTTGCGCCGCCAGGCATGGGCGCATATCTGCAATTCAATCTGGAGGCTTTTCAAGCTTGCAGTAAGGGGTTCGATATTGTCAATCAATATGCCGCGAATATTGAGCATTTCCTTGGCGAGCTTGAGCGGTTAAATAATTCTCCGTGGAAACAAGTTGGAGTGCACAACTATAGAGCTGAACATCCCGATGCATTCACAAAAAGCAGGAATCTTGACAAATATTAATTTGCAAATAATGTCAGCAATCACTCAATAACACGGGTGGTTGTTGACTATTATGTATTACATTTCATGTTTATCCTTATTTTCTTTTACTAAAATATAAGTTTTTAAATTTAAGCTTGGAGCTTGTTTTTTTAATATTTCAACATGTTTCCAGTATTTGGAACACTTAGTCTTGTTTTTTGTTGCTATCGCAATATGCGCCAGATATAAATAATTATGAAATAGTAAACTTGGATATGGATTATCCTGATCAGAGCAGGCTTTTATTAGTGAAATTGACTTCAATAGTTTTTCTTCCGCTTTCTTAAATTCACCAACACCAATTAATGATCTCCCCAGACAATGATAGTAAAAAGCAAGCATTGCAGAAGTATTAATATTGTCTTTTTCTGTTAATTTAATTAATTTTTCAAGGAAGAAAATTGACTTCCTGTCATGCTCAATATAACCATATGAAGTTCCAAGTAATTCATATAATTCCATTTTATTTTCCGTTGATTTGAAACAAGCTATTTTATTGGCCTTTTCAAGCAGAAAGAGAGATTGTTTAAACTCGTGTCTATTATAATATGATCGTCCCCGGTACAGATAATATTTAAACTGAAGTTCCGGAGGAAGTCCATTCAGGTGTTTCTCAACAAAATTATAGATTGAGTCGGCTTTTTTATAGTCCCTGGTTTTTTCCAAAGAAAGAGTAGCGGCCAACTTCAATGCAAACAGTTTTTCGGGGTATATTGCATTTCCGGCTGAATGTTGATAAATATCCGCGGCCAGTAATAAATTGTCAGCGGCTTTAGCGTGATCTTTTTTCTGCGTGAATAGCGCGCCAAGTCCGGTATAAGCAGAAGCGGCGGCAATGTTGTTTTCCCCGTACTTTTGGTTGGCTTGTTTGATTGATTTCCGATAATACTCCTCGGCCCGATCATATTTTCCCTGACGGCGAAGTTTATCCGCATCCGCCTGTAGTTGTCTAATGCTTTCATCAGTTGGCGCTGTAGCGATAAAATAAAACAAGCCGCCCGCCAGGAAGACGATTAATGTCAAGCCGCCAATCAGCCATTTCATTTTTGATGTGATCATTACAAAAGCCTTGTTTATATATTGATATTGATCAATATATAGTGTACAATAAATAATTCAAACCTAATTGCCGTTTAACCGGTAAAAGCCCTATTGAATACAAAGCATGACTTGTCATAAGTCCAGAAAATGTGAGAAAAGCACTTGAAGCATCCGGTTCGTATTTCAGGTAACGACCTGGCCGCGCTGGTGGAGTTCTTTGAACAAGCCTTCGGTATGGGCGAGTTCCTGATAGGTCCCGGTCTGGACGATCCGGCCATTTTCAAAAACAAAAACGCGGTCAACATCCTTGACCGTGGAAAGGCGGTGTGCGATAATCAAAGTGGTATGCCCTTCCGTCAATTCCTTCATTGTCTGCATGATCAGGTCCTCCGAAGTGTTATCAAGCGCCGAAGTGGCTTCATCGAAGACAAAATATTCGGACTGCTGCAACGCGGCCCGGGCAATCGAGATGCGCTGACGCTGGCCGCCGGAGAGATTGAAGCCGCTTTCACCGAGGGTGGTTTCGATGCCGTCCGGCATTTCATCGACAAACTCGGTAACGTGAGCGATGTCCATAGCGTGCTTGATCTGTTGTTTGGTCGCAGTGGGATTCGTTACCCGGATGTTGTCGGCGATACTAGCCTGAAAGAGAAACGGACTTTGCGGGACAACCCCGAAACGGGAACGAAGTTCGCGGGAATTATACTTGCGGATATCGGCGTCATTGAGCAGAATTTCGCCTTCGGTCGGATCATACAGCCGCAGCAGCAGGGAAACAAAAGTAGACTTGCCCGAACCACTGGGACCGACCAGGGCAATGCTTTCGCCATGCCTGATTTTGCAGTTTATATTTTTCAGCACATCACTTTTATCATCATAACCGAAACAGACATTTTTGAACTCAACCGCCGGCAGGTTTTGCGCTTTCGCGATCTCCATCTGCCGGTCCAGATCGACCGTCTGGTCATCCGCCGGTTCAACCGTTGACTCACGTACGGCAAGAATACGCTGAATACGCTCAAGTCCGGCTTCCGCGTTACCCCGGATCAGATTAAGCTGCATCATGGTCATGATCGGTCCCATCAGCAGATTAACGCTGCTGACAAAAGCGAAGAAAGTACCGAGTTCCATCTGGTCATGAATCACAAAATACGCGCCGGACAGGTAAATAACCGCCATGCCCATATAATTCAAGGCTTCCGGTTTCATACGCTCTTTCTGCTGGCGCCGGGTCTGCTTAACTCCCATATTCCGCATCATTTCGGCATGGGAATTGAAGATCATATTGACCTGATCCTCCATCGCGTAAATTTTTACCGCGCGAACCCCGCTGAGCATGTCGGAGACATATTTGCTGGCATTGGATTCGGTTTTCATGAAGTCAGCGGATATTTCCTTGATAATGCGCCGGGAACGGTTGTTGACCAAAACAATAGTAGTGATCATCGTCAGTGTGATCAGGGTCATCGGCAGGTTGAACGTTGCCAGCGCGGTAACCGCGATACACAAAGAAACGATTTGGAACGGCACCAGCATGGTAAACTGATGCAGGAACATCCGCAGGGAGGACATCGGCGACCCCATTATGTAGCTGAAAAGTTCGCCGCTTGAAACCTGATCGTGAAAACGGAAACACAGCCCCTGGACATGCCGGAAAAAACGACCGCGCAACTGGCACAAAATGTCCTCGATAGACCGGATAAACCCGCGATAGCCAAGCAGCCACAAGCCCATTCTGGATAAACTGAGAAAGGCGTACAAAGCAATAAAAAAGATCGCGTACTGCATGCGTTCGGAATCCGGCGCAAACCGTCCGTCCGGAAGTTTTCTGGAAATACCGGAATCGACAATCCATTTGATGCAGATGGGTTGAAACGCCACCGCTACCCCGGTCAGAATGGAACAACAAGCCGCAAACGCCAGAGGCTTTTTATACGGCAGGCTCAATTTGAAGATCGCCCGCCAGAAAGACGGGGGCGGGGGACCTTGCCTGACCGGGCCGGACAGGTCAAGCGGTTCTTGTGTCGTCTCCTGGTTCACTGAAAAAATTCCGTTTATTTGACGTTGGAAAACTTATAAACTATACCACCGGCAAAAACAATTTCTATAGTAAAAGATTATTTTAGCAGGATATTTTTTACCTCAAAAGGTTTGAAAGACAGGTCTATCGAGCCTCCTGACTCCTGAAATTGCTCTGAAACCGGCCTTTGCAGACCATCCGCCAGCCAATATTCCGCAACTTGATCAGGCAGGGATAAATTCACTTCTCCGGTGGAACCTGTCGCTTCATACAAACGAATAAAGATTTTATCATCACTCCAGCGCAAGGCTGAAATATTGATGTTGCTGTCGCCCGAGAGTGAATATTCCCGGTCGATTAGATTATTGACCGCGATCAACGGGTTGGTAAAAGCATGGGCTCGCCGGACAATCTCATCCGCTGGTGCATTCGCGTGAGGCATAAAAGCATATTCGAATTCCTGCGGAACACCCTGGTTAAACGAGTCCGCGCTTTGAGTCTTGTATTCCATGGCCACCGACCGGAACAGGGTCAAGAGCATAGTACCGTTATCGACATTGTTGCCGGGAATGCCCCGGTTGAACAAAGCCGCGCCGGTATTCTCATAAGCAAGATTCATCCAGGCTTGAACCGGGAACTCACTTTCGCCGCGTTCCTGAATGCCATACGGGATTTCCTGAGTGATCGAACCATATGGCAGCGTAGTCGGGAAAGCGGCCCTGATCCGGAAGCCCTTACTGTCAGAACAAAGTTTAGCGGTATACTTGATTACCGGAGATATTCTGGAAAATTCAATCCGGATCTCAAACGGCACCTTGATCGCCCAGAATTGCAACAGGCCTTTTTGCACCACTTGCAAGCCAGTTTCAGATTCCTCCGCGACAGCTTCTTCAATGTTGGCAAAAACCGTTCCCCGAAAAACCAGCGCCTTTTCGTCGGTTCGAAACAGCGGATCGTGATCATTCTGGTTCAACGCGGCCTCGACGCTGCCGCCGGTCAGGGGGCAGTCAAAATTCAACCAGGAATCACCATGATCTATCTGCAACGCCAGCGCGCCGAACGGACAGGGATCGGGGTTGACCACCTGCTGTCCGCTCTGTGATTCAATCAAACCGGAAATGTAACCAGAGGCGTCAACTTCGGCGGAATAGAAATCATTGGTGAAAGAGCAAGGCAATTGTACCGGAGCCGCTGCGCAGTCGATACTTTCGCAATCCTCCAGTTTGGCAATCCCCATCGGCGGAACTGTCGCTTTGTAACCGCGCCCGGAACGCATAAAATATTCGGTTCTGGCAAAAGACAACGGATTGAAAACCCCTTCGGGGCCGGCACTGTTCAATTGCGCAAATTTCGCGTCAAGTTGTTGTTCCAACTGCCGGAACTCGGCATAAGTATCCGCCAACCCGGCATCGCAGATGGTCCCGCAAATCGTATCGTGAAACTGTTGTTTGAGCAGAATCTTCCATTCCGGCAGCAGATCAAGCCGGTTCCCGGTCAGGACGGCAAGTTTTTCCAACGCCTGGAGCCGGTTTCCAAGATAATGACTGTACTGCTTGATCTTGATATTAGTGGTAAAAGTTCCCTGAAAAGCGGTATTGAATTCACCGTCACAGGCATCCATTTTGCTCCAGTCCAGCGCTTCCATGTATTTGGTCGGGGTCGAAAATTTAATGGGGGGCGTGTTGCCGCCCGCATTCAAGCGCCGGACAATTTCGGGTGCGGAAGCCTGCGGAACCCGGAAGTCGCCGCCGTTGCACATAAGAACCGCTCCGGTGGGAACGCCGTATTCGGATCTTTTGAAATACAGCGCATTGATATCATCGGCGGAAACCCCTTTGAAATCAAGTTCGAGCGCGTTTTCAATCACCCCGTCATCCGGGAATGAAAGATCGGCATAGCCGGTCGAAAGCCAATGGGTTTTGATGCCGGTGCCGTCAATGCCCTGCCAGATGAATTCATTTTTCATCACATTGCGCCGCATGCAGCGCCAGAAAAAATAATACTTGTAGCCGGCCTGAGTCAGAATCTGCGGCAACTGCGCATGGTGTCCCCAGCAATCGGCAATCCAGCATGAATCCTGTTCGATACCCAAATGCTCCAACAGCCAATCCTTGCCGACCTTTGCCTGCATAAACATCGATTCGCCGTCGATCATGTTCATATCCGGCATCGCGTACATCGCCGGAGCAACGTCAAAGCGCCCGGCATCGACAAATTTTTGCAGCAGTTCCCGCTTTTCCGGACGCCGGGACCAGAATTCCTCCAGCAGAATAACCTGCTCCATGGTAAAAGTATAATCCGGGTCGGCCTCCAGAATATCCAGTGCCCGGTCGATGATCGCCAGGGACATTTCCAGATATTCCTGATATGATTTCAGGTAAACGACATCATAGTGAAAACTCGGAACCAAATGAATCGGGGGTAAATCCCGGGTCAGAACTTCAGGCTTCATAATTAAACTTAACTTTATCGGGTGTAGAGCAAATAAGCGGCTTTAACGTTTTTCTTTTTAGGAGCGACAAGGATAATCTTACGGGGTTTGCTGTTTTGCAGCAACTTGAACTGCCAGGCGACGCGGTTATAGTGCTGCTTCATATTGGTGGAGATATTCAAAATATCTTTACCGTCGGCTTCGACCAGTATCCTGCCGCCCTGCTGCATGATCTCGTAATACAGTCCCACGCCTGAACACGTTAAATCAAAACTGACTTTTGCGCCATCCTTTTTGGGAACAATCACCGAGGATATCCAGCGGGAGGGCTGATGATCGAACCAGGTCCCAAGGGTATCAACTTTACCTTTTTGCCATTCGCCCAGATTTTTGAGCTTGGACAATTCCAGCATTTGCGCGCTTTCGTAACGGTTGGCGGTCAGCGGTTTCGGATACGGAACGGCCTTGCCTTTGGCATTAAAATCTTTTTTCAGGGTGTCAATGATAATATCCGCATAGATGCGATACCCGGCATCACAGGGATGACAGCCGTCAGCCAGGATCACTTCAGTATCAAGCTTGCCGGCTTTGATCTGCTTTTTGACCGGACCGCAAACATCCGCGAACGGCAAGCCGTAATATTCGGCCAGTTTAATATGTTCCTGATAACGCGGGGTGCCGTATTTATTACCGCGACCGGCACCAAGAACGATAATGAAGACAGCCATATCAGGGTTGCTTTTCTTGAGCTTGCGAATAATCCCTTCCATGGTTTCAACCGAGTCCTTTGTTTTTCCCCCGTCATTTACGGCAAACTCAATAAAGGTAAGGTCGGGTTTATACGGGAGAACGTCACGGTCCATCCGGAAAACGCCAAGTTTTGAAGGGGTTCCGCCGATAGCGGCGTCGATGAATTTCAAATGCGCTTCGGGGTAGGCTTTTTCCAGGAATTCCGAAACCAGGGCGCGATAAGAGGTCTTGCCCTGATCGGACGCGCAGGCGCCCCAGGTAATTGAACCGCCGAGATAGGCAACTCTCAAATGCTTTCCTTCCTGCATTTTATGTTCAAACGCGGATAGACACGGGTACCTCACATCCGAAGAATTACCCGACCCGCAAACACATCCCGACAAGAACGTTCCTAAAACTAAAACTCCAACAACCGCAACCAAGCCTTTTTTCAGCATAAATCCCACTTTCCGGTAACAGGTCAAAAAACATTGACCGCACATTATATTATTTCTATTAACAATTTCCTGAATCCGTGATAAATTTATTGTTATTCGTTATAATGTATTGTTTTTTAATAATTAACGTGGTTTTTTACTTTCACCCGCTGGGTGACGTAAAAAATCCGTACAAATTTACCATTCTGGAAAATTCATAATGTCACATCTACTTCGTTATCTTTAACTTGCAGTATGTCAATACAGCGGCATTTTGATGCCTCGTATCTGTAACATTATGAACTTTTCACGGATTCAGGAATTTGAGAGACTTTTGAGTTCCCTGCAAACCTTATTAATATACAACCTCAAAAGTCTTTTTCCACGCCATGCCAAAAGAATATAACGGTAAATCAATTGGGTATGTTACCGGGTAAGCTAAATTGAAAGTGAGATGCTTAAAATATCAGATTATGGTTGTGACATGGTCGCTTAAATCCAGACCAAGTTGAACTTCACTACGGACTATTACTTAGCAAGCGGTACGGATTGGCGCACTACTTAAGCCTCATATAATATGATGGCATAATTTATTTTACAATCAGACTTCGCAGGGGGTCCATTTTTCGTGTCCGTCACCTTGTGGATCAGCTATCCACAAAATGCCTGGTTCCTGCTGTGAGTTAGCATAAGTCAGCGAAACATTATGCCTGGGACAGATAGAACTTGAGTCTCCATCCGCACGACAGGCTATGAATTTCCTTACTTCTTCGCCATCACATTTTTCATTTCTCCTTGCAGCAAAATCCATCAGCCTTCCACGGCGCAATCTGGTAGTTGCACTCTCGCGAAATTCCTTAACTCCGCCTTGAAACAGTTTGAACATCAATTCGTCACTGACAATATGGTTGGTAATAGCATACGGCGGAGCAACTGCCAATTCATGCAAGCCATTACTCGTTTGATGTCCACAAAAAACATTTCCGTTTTTATCTGAACACACTATGTTTAAAGTAAATGGAAACTGTAGGCAAAATTCTTTTACTTCTGCAACAGTTTCGCATGTCTGAAGAATTACCCGGATGGCTAAATCAGCACAAATAGTATTGGGATTTCTTTCTATTCCCGGCAGGATTTGACTTGATTCTCCTATAATCAAACCGGCACTGTTCATCCCGCGATTCCCCCAGCTCGTCCCGGCTATCGGGAATGTAATAAAGCGAAAACCTAACTCCGGAATTATTTTCACCGGGCCGCAATAGTAATCCCGACAATCATCAAGTGCTCCAGCATTGGCTACGGTGCCATTGGCGAGGTTGATTACCATGCTGGAACATGCACTTGGAGCTTGTCCGGAATACAAGTCATATTGCCAAACTCGAAGATTTAAAAATAAAATATCATCAAATTCCAAACAGGTTGCAATGGCGACTCCCTGCATTTCTTCTATCAGCCATGGCCATTTATCTCTGATTAAACTCTTCTGGACATCAACCCATTTCTGAAAATCCGGATCATTTAGAGGTAAATCAGGATGTCCTGTGCGTTTTACCAGAATATCTACATTTTTCAGGATTGTTTGTTTGTACGTTTGGCCATACTGTTTACCAATTTCAAAATTGTTTCCTTGAAAAGCTTTCATTTCTATTTAATCTTTTCTTTATGGATATTTTAATTTACATGCTCACTCAAATTAAGAATAAGTTGTTTGCACTTCATTATCGGATTATCGCTTAATGGAATTTTTTCCATAAAGTCCCATAACTTATGATGACTCAGCATGTATTGAGCTTCTTCCGAGGCTCGGGAAAAGTCGAGGGCGCCTTTGTCAATCCCCCATTTAGCATTGAAAAACCCGATAAAAAGAGGGTCAAACCGTTTTTCATGTTCAAAAGCGAAATCGATATATTTACGATAATTTCCAGCTTCGGGAGCCGTCCAGTTACGACGAAAAAAATCAACGTGTTTCACCATCGTACAATCTTTAAAATAGCGTTCCAGCGGGAATTCAAGATCATCACAAAAACATTCCATTTTACAACCATTTGTCAGCTCCTGTTCAAGCCGGCTGCTTTTGTAATCTTTTGCTCCACTCAGATCTATCATGGCATCAGCCAACACTTCAAAATGCCTTGCAAAGCCTGCATAACCTGGCTCATAAGCTTCATAACAAACGCCTTGAATACCAAGTCGTTTATAGAATTCCAGATCCTTCAGCATGGTACCGGTATTATGTTGAAAGACGCCTTGATAACATTGCCCCATCGCATTTTCATGAATATAAAGTTTCCCCGGGGTTTGTTCCGTCCAGTCAAGGAGACGGTTGCGATGATATTGATTCGGTGAATTCGCGTCAGGATTTTTTTCCGTCGCGGCATAAAATACCGACGCATGATTTGGCGATTCTTCCCCGATCGGGGTATGAGGATGGCGGAAAAATGTATCATACATAATCCGGTCCATCTTATGATAACTGGAAATATTTTGCGGCAGATTATAGCGTTTCACATACAAGTCACATTCAAATTCAAGCTCGGAACGGGTTTCACAAAGCGTGTCAACAAAGATATCGACAAAAGGCTGCCATTTTTCATGGTCCGGCAGAATCCGGCATTTTTCACAGCGGCAAAAATTCAAACCGTCAGCGGCACGCATGTGAACATGCTTAATTTGCGGAGGCAGACTCAACAACCATTGCCGCGCCCCGAAAGCAAATGCCTCCAAAGCTTCAGGCTGGTAACGACAGGGATGGGTCTCGCACTCCAGTTTGCTGGTGAAAGGAGTACCGTCCTGCTTTTTGGCAAACCATTCCGGTTTCCAGTCGGTATAGCTGAAAAATGTCCTTGGACCAAATGTCATCAGGATTATTTCAACTCCGGCTTTCCGGGTTTCCTCAATAATCAGGTCCTTGTAACGCTGCCAGCCGTAATCATAGTGAATAATAATTGTATTCATCCGCAATTCTTTCATTCTCCGAATGAAATCGCGAAGCTGCTCCGGCGTGTGCCTGAGAATGCTCTCGCAAAGATTGAATCCACGTATTTTAAATGATGGTTCGTACATTAAACATTCATCCTTTTTCATAACACTGTTTTGCTAACTCTTTCAAATAATCATCGCCATATTTCTTTTCCGGCAATAAATACATGCCTTCTGTCCACTCATTCCAGGCGTTGATGATAATCGCTTCACGACCCTGAGCAACAGCTCTGTCTAAAGCGATCCGGCAAAGTTCTCCGAAACGCTCAGGAGTATTATTGACAACAATCGGCTCATAACCTAAGGACCTGAAATCCATTGGCGGCCTGATGTTACGATTCCAGCGGGGAGACACGTCCAAACCGGTAGTAACGCTGGGTAAATGCATGAGCCCACCTTCCTCAATTTTACCCCAACAGTATTGGTGCGACTCTATAACTTCACAGTAATCGACAATCGGCATTTCTTCAGAAATATGACTATACGATTTTGTCCTGACTATGTTGTAAGCGAAAACGGAATCAAAGCCAAGCTGCCTGGCCCATTCTACTCGGCCCCAACCGCAACAGTACTCGTTGTCGTTACAGCAGCCGATATTTCCGAGCAGATACAAGCCGTCGAAACCATGTCGACGCACTGTCTGGCGCATTAACTTGATACCTTCAGCCATCTTCTCAATAGAGCCAAATTGTTCAATCATAATACTAAGGTCATAAAAACTGAACACCGGCTTGCCGGCAATCTTCCAGTAGTTTTCACATGAAAAGTAATGCTTGCAGCAATACTCGGCCACAGCAATCAAATCCTCAGGCGAATGCTTTATTTCAAGGAACAGCGCGGCTCCTTGATTTTCGTTGCCATTCATACCAGGATTTGTGGCGTCAACAGCGGGCCACATACCCCAGTTGTGATTCGCCCACATGATCGCGAATTTGAGTCGTTCCCTATTCGAGCTTTGCAGAAAACCTTTTTCCAAGGCGTTCTCCAAAAATTTCTCTCCGCTGTACCAATACCAGTCGAAAAGAAACCCTGTAACGCCATAATCTGCGGCCAAATCTATCTGTTTTTCCATCCAGGCCGGGTCGGATTCATCAAAATATCCCCATAATGGTTCCCTGGGTTGCTCGTGTCCTTTAAACAAAGGCTTCGTGCTTTTTACCAGTTCCCATTCCGAAAAGCCTTCACCGTACCATTTTTCATAATGTTTGTCAGGATGCCAGCTGGGAAAATAGATAGCCATCACTTCGGGTTTATGTGTATTCAGCATGATTTTACCGCCCATTATTTTTCAACAACCAGCGCTTGTAGTAATTCCATGATTTCTGACTGATAATTTCAAGCATTTTTATCTCATTTTCTTATACTGCTTTTTTGATCATGATTAATTTCATCATGCATAAGTCATTATTCCGCTTCCAGCCTCATGAAATCAAGTAAAAGGCTGTCGCCTTTTTTCGCTAAAACAGGGCTTTTCGCGTCTTTAAAACAGATGCCCAGAAAATAGAACTTTATGTTGACAGTACGGGTGCCGTTTTTGACGCCTAATGCTTTGCGCAAATCATAGGCGCGATAATCAAAGAACGGCTGCCAGTGCATTTCATTCAGCAAAATTAATTTCCGGGTTTCAACATCCATGATTTTGACGGCATAACCGGCAGGGGTTATTCCGTTATCTTTTATCCGCCAGGAAAGATACGGGTATTTGTCCAAATCGACTTTGATATTACGGATTGTAACGTGAGGCCAATTTCCGCCCGAGCCGATACGGCGTAAAATAACAACATCGTCTTTTGCCTGTTTGACCGCAAGGTATTCACTATTCGGCTCACTGGTTCCGTCCATATAATCAGCCGAATCCCAGCTATAATTTTGGGGGGTTATTTCACAAAATTTATCTTTATCAGTTTGCTGCTTATGTATTTTTTTGCCTTTGGCGGTCATAGTTGACGGCGGAGCGGATTGAATCTTTTCCGCTGCTTTCAATGCCTTAACCATTGCCTGCTCTGTTTCCTTCGCCGACAGTTGTTTATCTCCGTAGTTGCTCTTAAAACTGCGATTGTTTGCCGCTTTGATCATATCATCCGGAAGTTTGCCGGAAAATTCCCCCGTGTTGCGAGACACATCGTATAACAACATGCCGGGGCGAACCCCTTTGAAATACGTTTTTAAATTCAGGGCCGGATCAACTATAACCGCCGACACTCCGGCTAAAGAGTTGTTGCATATTGTTATCTGATTGGGGATTTCTTTGCAGTAGACTGCACATGCCCGCTGATTGTTGCCAAGCGCGCCAATAAAACTATCTTCAATCAAAATTCTGGGTCCATAAAGCATCGAACGCAGCTTTGCAAAATTCAGAACCGGCGTGAATCCACCGCCTTCGCCGCCGAAACGAAATTTTCTGCAAGTCAGCGTACCATAATTATCGATCCAGCGCTGATCGCTTCCGTTAACCAGTGGAACCCCAAGAATATTTGTACATGTCAAGACGCCATAGTTTTCAATCACGGCCTGATTTTTCATCTTTTTGGATGAAGTAATCCAGCAATCACGCAAATGCTGTTGATCCGTGACCGCGAATAATGCCTGCCGGCATTGCCTAAACGCACTTTTTTCAACCAGGCCGAAACTCGAAGGTGTTCCTTTCCTGAAACGCACGGCAAACCCATTGGCATAATTAAACCGGCAATCGCTGACAATCAGAAAACCCTGATCAATATTTGTGTTGCCTAAAGAAATCTGATCCCGACCGCCGCGGAACGATAATCCTTTGATGGTTATGCGCCAGCAGTTAGGGGCGTACAAGATATCCTCCCCGGGCGAGGCCTGAATGAGTTCAGGGTAACCCTGCCCGGTAATTTCTGAGACTTTCACTTGCAGGGCTTTACTGATCTTGTACCTTCCGGTCGGAAATATGACGCTCCTGCCTGACTTAGCGGCCTTGTCAAACGTATTCTGAATTGCGCTTGTATCATCATTTTTCCCATCGCCGCGAGCGCCGGAATCTTTAACATTAAGCGGTCCGGCAACCGCGGCAAAACATGTTGTTACAGCACAAAAAAACATTAGTATATTACGATTTTTCACTGTTTACTCTCAATCTGGCAGGTTAATTAATTTATTATTTCACACTCAGGACCGGTATACCGGGATTTGAGCGCTTTCGGCAATTTTGTTTTTCTAACGGGGTTCGACCCGTCAAAGTTAATTGAAATATGATTTTTCCGGCTTTGCGAATTCAAATCTTTAAAGTCAATATCCTTGCGGAACTGCAATACCCAGGCGTCCACCATCCCCGTACATTTGGTCACAAATATCCGGTTTGGAACTTCGTAACAATATATTGCCGGCTGAGTGACACAGTAAACCCAGCAGTCGTCAAGCACGATCGCCGAAGGGATAACAGGATATTTAAGGTCATATTTCCGAAAATTATAGACAATCGGGAACCCGCCGCCCTCGCCGCCGAAACGTGAATCCCGACAGGTGACTTTGAGTCCATAATTGTCAATCCAGCGCTGTTTCGCCACATCTCTTTTAGTCTTCGGAGCCACCAGCGGAACCCCCAGCACATGATCAAGGGTCAGGCAACCATAGTTCACAATCACCGCTTTATCCAGCATTTTGGGGTTCGTGGTAACCCAGGAATTGGAAAGCTTTGCCCAGTCAGAATAATTCTGAAGAAGCTGCATGTTGTTCCTGAAAGAACATTTGTCAATAATAATATGAGAGGAGACAGCGCGTTTTTTTATCTTTATAGCAAATTCGCCGGCATCGCGAAAACGGCAATTATTGATTATGATATTGGTCTGGTCAATGTTATTGTTCCCAAGCACCAATTGGCTTCGGCCGCCGCGGAAGCACAAGCCCTCGATCTTCAGTTTCCAGGCCCAATCAGAATCGAAAATATCTTTTTGTGAGTCCTTCATGACGATTTCAGGATACCCTTTGCCGTATATCTCACCGGAAGAAACCGCATTCAGACTAATAGTTTCATTCAAGTAATAGGTCCCCTCAGGAATATATATACTTCTATTTCGCTTTTTTCCTATTTCTTCAAAAGCTTTTTGAAACGCCGCGGTATGGTCTTTGGGTTTGCCGTATTTTTTGACAAAGTCAAGAATGTTGATTTCTTCCGCCGCATTGACAATTAATGACAACATCAGCAGTAACGGCAAAATGATTACTTTTTTCATGTGATGATTCCTGAATAGAGCAAGATGTTTGAAACTTTAAAACTTTAAATTTTGCTTAAATATGAAATTGACCTGATTTTACCATTTTACCCAATGCGGTTGAATCAGGCGATAATTCCACGGCCATTCAGCGGCATAAGCCGGATAAGGTTTAATCATATCCCTGGCAATAAATAATGTTTCAGCATGACTGTCCATAAAAAGCGCATTGTTCCTGTTATTGTTATGGTAATCCGCCGGCCCCCACTGCGTCCCCGGGCTGGTATATCTGACAACCGGATAGTCCCAGGCGGAGCCTCCACCAACACCATTATTGTATTCCGCTGCATATAAACAAACGCTGGGCTTCTTAACCCGGCTCACCTTGAGCGCTGAACCGTGATAATCATATAGAGCGCCAGTGATACCATACGACCCTTGTGTCCAATATTGTACCGTATTGGCCGCCTGCCCGTTAAAAAACCTTTGATGTGAAGGACAGTGCAAGATCTGTTTATTGTTGGGGTAAGCAGCCAATACCATATTCCAGGTGTAGTCATTTAAAGCGCTGCTGACAGCAAAACCGGGAATGTAATCCGCAAAATCAGAAGAATAAAATGATACGGCCAAACCGATTTGTTTTTCATTGTTCAAGCACTGAGTCATCTTTGCTTTTTCCCGGGCCTGACCAAGTGCCGGCAGTAACATGCTGGCGAGAATTGCAATGATCGCTATTACAACCAGCAATTCGATAAGAGTGAATTTTCCTGCTGATAAACTCTTGTTGTCTCTCTTCATTTTTGACTTTCCTCTCGATTAAATAATATTAAACTAATCCGTGAGTTATTTGGCTGCCAGTACTATTATATCACAAAACTGATGTAATTTCAACACTTTTTCTATTTTTTTTCAAAAAAACAGAAAATTCAGCATAAGGCCTCAGTCTTTTCTCAAGGCTAATCCTGCTTGCATCCTTCGCTCAACCGTTGTTTAAAAAGCTCAAAATCGCTTTTTTAAACAACATCGCTCCGGATGAAAGGAAATTCCTGCGGCGAACAAGTTCGCCAACGCGCTTCGCTTAATTTCGACTGCGTCGACCAACGTTCCGCCGTTGGATCGCGTCCGCGTACAACGCGGGGCGATTATACTGCTTCGCAGATTTTTTTCTTTTTTCGAGTTCTAGAAAATACTGAGGAGTTAAAAATTCAGCAAAAAAACCTGGCGTTTAAAATATGCAGAGCCGAACAAATGTATACCACAAAAAGAATGTCTGGTGCTCAAAATGATATGAAAATCACTTGACTCAGGTAAATATGGGATGATAGTGAAGTTTTTTAAATTTCCAGAGACGGAGAGACTATTACCGGTTCATTTATTTCCTGTCCATGCAGTCTATCCAGAAGAATCATAGACGCCGCATCGGCAATTCTGTCCCAGCAGTAATTCAGCCGCATAATGGGGTGGTTCGAATGAATCGGCTCTCCCTGCTGAGAAGTTGATATCAGGCCGTATTCATCTTCCAATATCACGCCTTTGATATATGCCCCGATAAGCATTCCCTGACAAAAATAATCATCGAGCACCGCGAAAGCGTCCGGCATCTCGTTTGATTCAATTAATTTTTTTATGAAGGTAATTCCGCACTCAATCAAGTCGACTCCTGTTTTCTCATTGTCAAGCGAATGGCAAGTCAATTTGAGATCGGATTTAAGGCATTTCTTTAATTGCACGGAATCAAATGACAAGCCGCTTATGACAAGAATATTCTTATATCCAAGTTTCGCCAGATGCTTTATCATCACTGTTGCGTCATTATATAAATTAACTATTTTTAAGCAATTCCCTTCAATATCCACAAATGGGATATCAAGGGCATCAAATGTATCTATCGTCTCCTGCTCTGTTACATGATAACTGACAAATGCTCCAATAATCCGCTTCTGATTATTCTCCCGGACTAATTGCTGCCGCAATTGCGGCTCCCGGTCGTAATGTTGCGTATCCGGGCTCTCGGTCAGGATTATGTCCATGCTGCTTTCCGGAAAATAATGGTGGAGCCTTCTCCGCAATTCAGCAAAATACAGACGTAAGTTTTCCCCTCTTTTATGACTTAAAAAACCATCTTCCGCCGCAATGAATAAAAGTTTTCCTCCGGCATAGGGCTTCCTGACATATACTCCACTTTGCTTTTTTAACTCCAAAACCCCTTCTTCCTGAAGCCGTTTATACGCGATATCCAGAGAACGCTGGGTTATCTTCAACTGTTTCAACAATTTACTGAAAGGCGGCATCCTGTCACCAGGTGACAGCCTTTTTATCATGTGTCCAAGTTGAACATATGTTTCACTTGGTTTTGTTGTCGGCAGCAAGTCTTTCTTCATTATTATCCCGCGCTAATTATTTGTATATTCGTCAAAGAATAATATAGCATCAATATTGCATTACATCAATAGTGTGATGTAATGTAGATCAAAAAACTTATATTCTGAAGTGATTATTTTTTCATAAGGGCAAGAAACTGTCGGTTAAAAAGGTTGGTATTTCAAACAATGAAATTCAGCGTAATCAGGAATTTCTGGACAGGACCATGACAGTAATATCATCAAACTGGGCGGCTTCCCCGGCAAAATCGTCAACTTCGGTAATAATTTTTTCGACCAGCTTTTTCGGTTCCAAACTGCGGGATTTGTCAAGGAGTTTGATCAGTCGTGATTCCTCATACATCTCACATTGCGCGTCAACAGCCTCAGTTATCCCATCGGTATAAATAAAAATCGAGTCCCCTTTGGCCAGTTCCATTTTCATTCCGTGATACTGATACTCCGGAACTACTCCCAGAATCAAGTCCTCGGGGTTTGACATCCGTTCGATTTCGCCGTCTTTATGCACTATCAAAGGCGGCTGATGGCCGGCATTGACATAATCAACGGTCCCGGTTTTAATATTCAAACAAGCAAAGAACAAGGTTACAAACATGCCGGCATCATTTTCTTCGGAAAGCATATTATTGACATGGGTAATGATCTCGGCAATTGCTTTCACATCAAGAGAATATGATTTCAACAATATTTTAGTCTGGGCCATAAACAAAGCGGCCGGAACCCCCTTGCCGGAAACATCGCCGACACAGAAGCAAATATGTTCATCGTCCACAAAATAAAAATCGTAGAAATCCCCGCTCATTTCCTTGGCCGGTCGCAGCGCGGCAAACAATGAAAGGTCCGGATGCTCGGGAAATTTTGTCGACAGCATACTCAACTGAAGTTGATGTCCGACATCAAGCTCCTCCTGCATCCGGTTCTTCTGGCGTTCAATTACTCTGTAAGCATTGCGTAGCTCGAGATGAGTCTTGACCCTGGCCAGAACGATAGACGGACATATAGGTTTGGTAATATAATCGACCGCTCCGAGTTCAAAACCTTTTTGTTCATCCAGCTCCTGGCCCATGGCTGAAACAAAGATAACGGGAATATCTCTAGTCCGGTCGTCACTTTTAAGCCGGCGGCAAACTTCATAACCATCCATTCCCGGCATCATGATATCCAACAAGACCATATCAGGTAGCTGAAGTTCTATCGCCTTTAAGGCTTGTTCCCCGTTTTTAGCCACCATCATCTTGTAATCATCCCTGAGCAAATCGACCAGGACATTTACATTGAAGCGTTCGTCATCGACAATTAAGATACGTTGTTGATCCATTAGTAAACAACCTCACTCATCATCGTGTATAAGAGGCAGTTCAACCAATATTACACCGGAATCGCCAGATATTTGTGAAGCTGAAATATCGCCCCCAACCAAATTAATTATTTTTTTCGCAACAACCGGCGCCAGGCCGAAAGCGTCCACATCCACGGCATTGTGAACATCCGCATTAGTTGAAAAGAGTTTTGTCAAGGGCGGATTCGGCCTTAAAAAGCTGTTGAGAGAAATGCGAAGCTCAACCGTTTCATTTGGAGCTATTGAGGCAGTTCCGCTGAAATCGGTGCCGGCAAGGTTCCCGGCAATCATCATTATTTCATCCAGCAGGATTTGATATACTTCAGGACTGCCTTTCAATTTTAAACCTGAAGTATCAGCGCTGATATCGGCGTTAAGCCCATACTTGGCACAAAGTTCACTTATTGCCTCCGGCGAGCTGTCAGCCGCAAACATTCTTTCATCTTCCAGATTGCATAATATCATGGTGTGGTCCAAAAGCTTCAGCATCCGCTCCCGGCTTACCTTCAATGCATCTATAATTTCTTTTTTATCTTCTGAATCAGGACACATATCAAGAATCAAATCAGAGAGCCCGAGAACCCCATTGGCCGGTGTCCGCATTTCATGGCTGATGATATGAAGAAACTCATTTTTCGCCTGGCCAAGTTCTTTCAGGCGTTGATGCGCCTCTGCCAGCTCTTTCGTGCGTGCGTCAACCAAATCCTCTAAATGCCTTTTCAAATAATACAAGTTCAAATGGGTTTTAACCCGTGATTTGACTTCCTCCGGGTCAATCGGCTTGGTAATATAATCAAACGCGCCCAGTTCAAAACCTTTAACTTTATCCAGAGTTTCGTCCATGGCACTGATAAAAAGAACCGGAATTTCTTTAAGAGCATCGTTCTGCTTCAAGCGCCGGCAGACTTCGTATCCGTCCATCTCCGGCATCATAATATCCAGCAAAATCAAATCCGGATTTTGCAGCGAAGCAGCCTTTAAAGCCTGCTCGCCGTTTTTGGCGACAATCATTTTGTAATTATCTCTGAGCAATTCTACCAGGACGTTGATATTAAAACGTTCATCATCAACAACCAGAATTTTTTGTTTTTCAATCATTTATCACTCCTGACAAGTTCATCTTTAAGTTCACACAATAGTTCTACAGCTTTTTCAAATTCGAAATCAGCAGTTTCCCGCAATATTTTTTTAGCCTTTCCAGCGTATTTACTTTTTTGCGTAACTGATACCAGATGTTTTGCTTCTTTTTCCGACTCCGCATCCATTAAGTTAAGCATAGAAATCAATTCGTCAATAGAAGAAATCATATTTTCTGTATTTATATTGCAATTTTCTTCTTCAGAACCATCCTCCTCTACTGTTGTCAGGAGGGATGAGTTACGCAATCCATCAATAACAATACGCAGGAAATCTTCCAGTTGTCCCGCACTGTCAGCCAACTTGACCGCATCCTGGGCCGCCGCATTTTGTTCAACTTCCCGTGCAACATCTGCAAGTTCAACCGCTCCGATGGTTCCGGCGACTCCTTTAATTGTATGCGCGGTACGCTGTGCCAGTTCAAAATCCCCCCAGGCAATCGCTTCAATAATTATGTTTGTATCTTCACTGTGGTCCGTGACAAAATCGTTAAGAAGTTTGAAGTAAAGCTTTTTATTGCCGCGCAAAGGTTTCAGACCGATTTCCATGTCAATTCCCGGTAAGAATACCATAGCATCATCATGGATAGTGTTCGACTCCTGCCTTTCAACCACTTGCTCCGAGCTTACCGGATCAGATAATTCAACGCTGCCGTGTTTAACTTCCGGCAACCATTTAAGCAGGGTTTGATAAAGACTTTCCGGATCTATCGGTTTACCGATATGGTCATTCATTCCGGCTGCAAGACATTCGTCATAATCCTTTTTCAGCGCGTTGGCAGTCATTGCAATAATCGGCAAATCAGCGTAGTCTTTTTTTCCTCTTATGATATTTGTCGCTTCAAAGCCATCCATTTCCGGCATTTGAATATCCATTAGAATCAAATCAAAATTATCTTTTTCAACTAATTCAACAGCTTCAACCCCGTTATTGGCAATAACAATCTCAATTCCCGCTTCACAAAGGAGGTCTTCGGCAACCTGCTGGTTGATCAAATTATCCTCAGCCAGAAGGATTTTGGCGCCAGAAATTTCGTCCGGAGGTTTCAGCGACCATTTGTCTGCCTTGCCCCGGGTCAAAGAAATATCATTATGTTGACCGAAGACTCCCATAATATAGTCCAGCAGGGTTGACGGCGTGAACGGCTTCATCAATACTTCTTCAATATGAATTTTGTTAATCTGCTGTAGAACTTCTTCCCGGCCATAGGCGGTCATAATAATTATCGGAGGCGTTTGCTGCAAATTCAGGGTCTGAACTATCGAAGCAGTTTCCAATCCGGACATCCCTGGCATCAACCAGTCCAAAAGAATCAACTGGAAAGGCTCCCCGGCGGTATCAGCCTGCTTGACTGCAGCAATAGCCTCACGACCGGACTTGGCGGTGGTAACATCAAAAGAAAATGATGAAAGGGTTAATTTGAGCATCTGAAGCGTACAGACCAGATCGTCAACAACTAAAACTTTCAACCCTTCGAGGTCTCGCGGTAAAACATCGGTCCTTGTCGTGTCATCATCAACCCGGTCAAACTTCGCGTTAAAAGTAAAGGTCGTTCCTTTTCCAACAACACTTTTTACATTGATATTGCCGTGCATCATTTCAATCAACTGTTTACTGATGGCCAGGCCAAGTCCCGTTCCGCCATATTTTCTTGTAGTAGATGAATCCGCCTGACTGAATGATTTAAACAATTTGGTGCATTGCGCCTCAGTCATCCCGATGCCCGGGTCCTTTACCCGGAATTCAAGCTCGACCTGATCTGCGGTTTGACTTAAGAGTTTAATATGAACTATAATCGCGCCCTTTTCAGTAAATTTAACGGCATTGCTTACCAGATTAAGGAGAATCTGTCCAAGACGCAAAGGGTCTCCAACAATGTGACAGGGAACATCAGGATGCATATCAAACATCAACTCCACACCCTTTTCCTGAGCCTTTACAACCATGATGCTGCTAAGATTGTCCAAACATTCATCAAGATTAAAGGACACCTCTTCAATTTCCAGTTTGCCTGCTTCAATTTTTGAAAAATCGAGAATATCATTAATAATTCCAAGCAGCGACTTTGACGCACTGTAAACTTTTTCGATATAATCATATTGCCGTTCATTCAGTTCAGTGTTCAAGCAAAGATGAGAAAGGCCGATAATCGCATTCATCGGCGTCCTTATTTCATGGCTCATGTTAGCCAGGAAATCACTTTTGGACTTAGTTGCCTGTTCCGCCTCTTTTCTTGCTATGCTGAGTTCCTCATTCTGAGCCATAAGTTCCTTAAACATGCTTTCTCTTGACGGTAGCGCCAGCTTCCGCCTTACGTTTTCAAGAACATCTTCGGAAGGAATATCCATATTCCCTGAAAACGCCTTGAATCCACGAACCGAAGTTTCCCCGTTGCGGCTGTCACTAATCAGAAATACATCAAAAGAGTTGGCGCCGTTCGGCACCGGAGTCACTTTCTCGCCATAATTGAATTTAAAATCAAGCCCGTTCCGGCCTTGTTCCTGAGTAATGCTCACCACTACCGTTACTCCGTTACGGCAATGGCAGCCAATTCGGGCAAGCTCGGAAAAGAAAATAGACAATCTTGATGAATTAATATCGCTGTAGCCAAGAGTTCTGGTAAGTTCGTAAACCTTGGCCCGGCTGTCAATTAAATCTTCAAGCCGCTTAATCTTTAATGTTCCAAGACTGATCATACTCCATACCTCATAACAATACACGAAGCATCATCGTTTTCTTTACCAAGCTGATTAATAAATCCTGAACAAATATCTTTCGCGCAGCCTTGCAGCAGCAACGGGTATTCGTCAAGGGAAAAGCTCTCTTTGACCCCGTCAGAAGTCATAACAAGGATATCTCCGGAAACCAGCTTGATCTGCTGTTCTTTTACAGAAGAAACCATATAACCAATTATTCCGCCCTTGAAAATCAGTCTTGCAGATTGATTTCCCATAATCCTGACATTGATATTCCCGATACCGGTACAGCAAAGCAGCCCGGTATCAACTTGCAGACGACAAATAGCCGCAACTGCCCCCCTCGCGCCCCTGCTCTTCAAATGTTCATGTAATCCGGTCATTATATCCACCAGTGATTTTTCACTGTTGTCCTTTACATAAGCTTTTGCAATCACTGCGACATCGTGCGCAACTTTGCCGTGACCCAGAACATCTATCAATGCAAAACAACAGGTATTGTCATTTTTAATTAAGACGGCACAATCTCCGCATTCATCATCAGCACCGGTCACGGCCCGCTCAATTGCATAATAATCGATTTTACGCAACTTTAGTTTTCCATTTTCTGGCAACAGCCCTGGTGCCATGGTCCTTTGCGGAATAGATATCGAATTCATCCATTATCCTTTTAACACTTGAAAGCCCCATACCCAGACCGCCGCCGGTGCTGAAATTTTCGACCATTGCCTGTTCAATATCGGCAATCCCCGGCCCACTATCTTCAACATCAGCTTCAAATCCGTCACGACAACCATCTTTAATATGTTTTAAAATCACAACCCCGTTACCGGCGTGACGTATAACGTTGGTCGACAATTCAGATACGGCAGTCGCAATCAAAGTCTGGGCCACTTTATCGAATCCTATTTGCGCCGTCATATGCCTTACGGTATAAACAACCCGCATATTATCCGATGATTCGCTTAACGGGATATTAATCTCTTCAATAATTTCATTCATCATAAATTATTCCGCTTTTCAATAAGAGCGATTCCGTCTTCCATTGATACTGCCGTACAGATATCATCAAGATCGACATCAAGATCAACTAACGCCGCAGCCACGCCGGCCTGGATTCCCACTAAAACAACGCTAACTCCCATTGTCGAGATCATTTGCGCGATTTTTTTCAGTTTTGAAAAATTATATGAGTCCAGCACCATGACGGTTGAAAAGTCAATAACCGCATTTCTGATTGAATCGGATGCGATTTTTTTCAAAATTTCATTACCCAGTTTTTGCACATAATCTTCGTTTACATTCGCATCCAGCGATACAAACAGGGTGTTATCAACTTCATGCATATCCAATAACCCGCATTATCTTATCAAGCTTTTTCAGTAACCTGCAAATTGAGAATATCGAACGCGTCTGAAAGCGCGTCTTTCAAGGTCGAATTAGTTGTGACATCTCCCAGATTAATCCCCAACTCGACCAATGACTGAGCGACCGCCGGAGATATTCCGGACAAGATGCACCGGCAGCCCATGAGCCTGGTCGCTTTAGCAATCTTGATAAGATGGTTAGCAACAGCCGTATCAACCGCGGCAACCCCCTGGATATCCAGAATTATTACTTTGGATGAAGTTTCCGCAATTTTTGTCAGCATCGTATCCATCATTTGCTGAGCTCGTAATGAGTCAACAACCCCGACGACCGGAAGGATTACAACCCGATCCCACAATCTGATAGCCGGAGTCGAAATTTCGGCAATCGTTCTACTCTGCTCTTTGAGTCTTCGTTCCTTTTCAACCCTTTCAGTGATATCCAGAATAAATTCCACGCCGCCGACAATATTACCATCTTTATCATTCAGCGGAGCTGCTGTATATTCAACAGGAACGGATTGGCCGTTTATCTGGGCATCATTACGTTCGGAATAAGTCAATCCGTCAACCATAACCTTTTTCATCAGGCATTCTTCAGTGTTACAATGCCTTGAATTAAATAAATCGTAACATTTGCTGCCTTTAGCCTCTTCGAACGATTTGCCTACCATGTCAAGGCCTTTTTTATTCAGGAAGATGACATTATAATCGGTGTCAATCGCCATGACCGGGGCTGGAATTTGTTGAAGAACGCACATGCACATTTCGCCGTCAAACTGTTTTTTAGTCATGATAACCTCCCTTTTTTAACCTTAAAACTTCAGATCTCTAGCCGGCAGAGCACTAAACAGTCCCTGAAATGCAGGGAACTTATGCTGTATAAGAATGGATTTTGCAAAAAACAAGGCATTTGCAAACATTTAATATCATATATCAGGTCCTCCTTGTTTGTTATATCGAGAAACTTATACGAACAATTCAAGCTCGCAAATATTTCTAAAAATCCAAATAATGGTATGAAATGAATAACTAAATAATTATCATGCAAAAAAACTGTCATTAACTAATTTAAGTGTTCGCGGTGAATATGTCAATTCCCTGAGTTTTATTTACTGAACTTTTATTTCATATTATTAACATGAACTCTCCTGATACTAATCAAAGCAACCGCAACATATCACACACTGACAATAACATAACAAGTAAATTAAAGTCTTGATCTTCCACCCATTATCTTATTCGCAAATTTATTCCATCAATTCTGCTTTGAGGTGATGTAAAACCTTTCCTGCTTCTTCAAACTCAAAATCTGCAGTTACACGCAATATCTTTTTTGCAAGATCGGCATATTTACTTCCAGACGCTTTCACCGCAAGCTCTTCCGCCTTCTGTTCTGATTCCGGGTCCATATCCAGCAACAGAGCTTCAAGCTCATTCAGTATTTCAAGTAACTCTGAAGGTGAAATTTGAGCCTTCTCCACATCACTTGTCTGTTTCTCTTTTTCCAGAGACCGCAGCCCATCCATGACAACATTCAACGGTGCCGCCAGTTGATTAGCTGCATTCATAATTTTACTGGCCGACTTGCTTTTTGCCGCTTCCTCCACTTTCCTGGCCGCTTCTGCCAGCAAAAGCGATCCAATCGTTCCGGCAATCCCCTTCAGGGTATGGGCCAGGCGTTGAGCTAAAACAAAATCCTCTTTGTTAACCGCCTCAAATATCGCTGCAATGTCATCATTATGATCAACAGCAAACTCTTTTAACAACTTCAAATAAAGCGCTTTGTTGCCGCGAACGGATTTTAGCCCTCTATTGATATCGATACCGGCAAGTTTCTCAGGCAACACAACTTCTTCCCGAGACCTGACTGGAATTTCCTGATTTCGTTCATCATCCATTTTCGGCAACCATTTGAGCAGTGCCGCATAAAGTTCATCCGGATCAACAGGCTTGGCTATATGGTCATTCATCCCGGCATCCAGACAACGTTCCCGGTCTTCAGACAATGCGTTTGCGGTCATGGCAAGAATCGGTTTTTCCTTGTATTTTTCTTTACTGCGAATTATTCCAGTTGCCTCAAACCCATCCATTTCAGGCATTTGCAGGTCCATCAAAATCAAATCATAATTATCCTTATCAATCAGTTCAACCGCTTCAAGTCCATTATTGGCAACAGCAACCAAAATACCTGCTTCCTCCAGAAGTTCCACTGCTACTTGCTGATTGATTTCATTATCTTCTGCCAGCAATACCTTTGCGCCTCTCAGTTCTTCTGGCGGTTCAAGGTCCCATTGATCTGCTTTGATTCTCATCTTGTTGGCCTTTTCACGCCCGAAGACGTTCATAATTGTATCATAAAGAGTCGACGGGTTAAAAGGTTTGACCAAAAATCCCTGCAAACCGGCATTTTCAGCCTGCTTCATAATGCCCTCACGCCCATACGATGTGATCATTATCACCATTGGTGGAATATCACTCATTACAGACTTGATTTTCACCGCGGCCTCGAGTCCGTCCATACCAGGCATTTTCCAATCCATCAGCACCAGCTTATAATGATCGTCATCCGGAGCATTTTTAACTTCTTCAATCGCTCGATAACCGGATTCGACACAAGTAACCCTGAAGCCAAAAATTACTAAAACCTCATGTAACATTTCCCGTACGCTTTCAACGTCATCCACCACCAGGACTTTCAAACCGTTCAGTTCTTCCGGCGTAACTTGCGGGATTTCTTCAATGTCTTTATCTGAGACTTCAAATTCAACGGTAAACGAAAACTCTGTTCCTTTGCCTTTTTTACTTTTGACTTTGATATCGCCATGCATCATTTCAACCAATTGCTTACTGATTGCAAGGCCGAGGCCGGTTCCACCGTATTTTCTTGTGGTGGAGGCATCAGCCTGGGTAAATGATTGAAACAGCTTGCCGCATTGTTCTTCAGTCATCCCAATCCCGGTATCTGTTACTCTAAACTCTAATTCCACGGAGTTATTTTCTGTCTTCACCAGGTGGGTTTTGATAATGACTTCTCCCTCATCGGTGAATTTTATTGCGTTACCCACCAGGTTAAGCAGTACCTGACCAAGGCGCAACGGGTCCCCGATTAAGGTTTTCGGGACATCTGATTTGGTATCGAACAACAACTCGAGTCCTTTTTCCTGGGCTTTCATCGCCATCAGATTGCCAAGGTTGTCAAGCACATCATCGAGACGGAAAGGAACATACTCAATCTCCAGTTTACCTGCCTCGATTTTGGAAAAATCAAGGATGTCGTTTATGATCCCAAGCAGCGATTTAGCCGAACTGTGAACTTTTTCCACATAATTATGCTGACGTTCATTCAAATCTGTATTCAGGCACAAATGGGACAAACCGATAATTGCATTCATCGGAGTCCGAATCTCATGACTCATGTTGGCAAGGAAATTACTCTTTGCCTCCGTCGCCTCTTCAGCGGCTTTTTTCGCATCTTCTAGTTCGGTCACCAGTTTTTTCTTCTCGGTAATGTCTTCTTTTATACCAAGATAGTTTTGAATTTTTCCTTGTTCATCTATAATCGGAGATATAAACGCGGACTCCCAGAATAAAGTTCCGTCCTTTTTGCGATTGCAAATTTCTCCATGCCACCTGTTGCCGGAGGTAATTGTTTTCCACAAATCAGCATAAAATTCCGGCGGATGAACTCCCGGAGCCTTAAGAATGCGGGGCGTTGATCCGATAGCTTCATCAGCGGAGTATCCGGTCAAATCACAGAACCGCGGATTAACATATTCAATTTTGCCGTTTGTATCGGTAATAACAACGGATGCCGGACTTTGCTCGATCGCACTGGAAAGTTTTCTCATTTCCTCTTCCGCCAGACAGCGTTCCCAGACATATCCTATCTGCCTGACCAATGATTTCAACAGCGGTGCCGCTTGTGAGATCATGTTATTTTCACCGGAATCCGCCGACCTTATCGTCAAAGTTGCGATATTTTTATTATTCACCCTGATCGGAAATACTCCGCAACTACCGAATTTACATTTTTTTGCAAATTCATCGCATCCTTTATGGGGAGGACAACCAACTGTATCAGTTATGATATTAATTTCACCTGAGGCAATTGACTTGGACTGACAATTCGGCGGATCATGATGAGGCCCCTGGAGGGGAAGTCCGTAGGACGCTGTTGGTATAAGTTGACCCTTTGCATTCATTACGTCAATACAACTGTTTAGCAAGCCAAGGTTTTTGACCGCAGCCTCAACCGAAACCTGAAATAAATCCTCGAGACAATCGCACATTCCGATTTTATGGCCGGCATCCTGCAGGCCGGCAGCCCATTCAGCCCGTTTCTCTGCTATTTCACGAGCCTTGATCCGTTCCGTGATATCACTAAACATAATTACGGCGCCGCTGACGACTCCATCCTGAACTATCGGCATGCTGCTGTAATGAACATTAAAATATGAACCGTCTTTGCACCACAACACTTCATTATCCACATCGGCCTGTTTGCCATGGGTATAAGCCTTCCACATCGGGCAATCTTCAATTTTATAAACACTGCCATCTTTATGAGAGTGGTGAATTATTGGATGAACTTTTTTATTCGACAATTCATCAGATTCATAACCCAGCATTCGCAACGCCGCCGGATTAATAAATGTAAGCACACCCTCCTTATCGGTTCCGAAGATCCCCTCTCCAGCAGATTCCAGCAGCAGCCTGCTGCGCTCTTCCGCTTCTATCGCCAAGTGTTCAGCTCTCTTCAACTCAGTCACATCAATGCCCATGGGCAACAGCAACATAACCTTTCCGTCGTCATCAAAAACAGGGGTCATTGAAAAATCAATTGTATGCATAGTGTTACCGTCAAGACTTTCGGTATATTCAAAACGCACCTGCTCTCCGGCGGCAACTCTTTTTACCGTATCTTTAATTTTTTGCAGCATATCCACTGAAGCATTTTTCCACCAGCCGCCTTCCCAAAAAGGCTTGCCAATGAAGTCATCTTCATTGAAATCAACCGCTTCCAAGGCGGCCCGGTTTACTTCAAGCAGTGTCCCTTCGGTGTCAAGCACCGCCATCAGCTGAATAGTCTGACTGAAGATAGTCCGGAATTTCTTTTCCCGCTGCCGCAGCTCAAACATGCGTTCCTCGGCTAATTGCTCCCATTCATCCCTGGCCAAGCGTAAATAACGTTTAGCATGTTCACTGCTCCAAATGGTGTATCCGGTCATCAATAGCGCCAGGAGAACAATTACTCCCAGAATAGATAAAATAATAGTCCGGTTATCGTCATAAACCGAGAGCGCTTCATCTTCATCCATTTCAGTTGTCAGCCCCAGATGAAGCTCGTCATCCCACAGCCATGCGCCCAAAACCTTGACTCCACGATAATCGCGATAAGCGGTCAGAGAATATCCCGGTTGTCCCATTGTCGCCAGTTTAGCCATTTTAGTCAATGGCAATTCAGAGCGGTTCTTTCCAGGATTGTATCCTTTCAGCAAGTTTCCACCGGGATCAACTATCTTAACATGCAAAATACTTTGCTGGTCATTTCTTAGAAGCCCGCACTGGACCAGGTGTTTATTAAAACGACTGTTCGTTAACATCATTCCTTTGCGGTCAAATACATAGGTTTCCCCGGTTTTTCCGAAGCGGCCGGCCATGCAGATACGGGTGAAATCCATCTGGGGATCGGAACGCAGAGTAAGAACCGCGATAACTTCTCCTTTTTTATTGAAAATCGGAGCGGCAATGAACATTGTCGCAACTTTTTCCATAAATTCCCCTTTGCGGGTTTTTAATTTTACATCTGACATTACAGGCAATATAAATACAACTTTTCCGTTGAAAGCTTTTTTCAACAGTTCCGGGCGTTGCTCATATATCAGGTTTTTCCAACCGATATTCGTATTGCGCATGGACCCCAGGTTTATGTAGTCCGGAGAAATAATGAAAAAACCTTTGGTCTTATTCAGGTGACTTTTCTCCCTGAAAAATTGCCGAAGTTCCTGTTGCGGCTTACTCTTGATCAAATCTTCCCGGTTACGCGGAACTTTGAGCAGTTCCTCCGTCATTTTGATCAGACGGGGGTCCCGGGATATTTTATCCAGCTCACTCATCTCCACACTGGCCCAGTCGTTAAGATTATTTTTAATATTCCCGACTGTTTCCTGCAACGAATCAACAACCCATTTACGTTCACGTCTCTCAATATTATCCAGAGCCAGAATGCTGCCGACAATTACTGTCAACAAAAATATTGACATAGTTAATATCGTCATAATTCTAACTCTATAAGCGTCTTTTTTAAAATGAATGCGCTCACCGGCGATTTTAATAAAAATCCATACCCCAACTGCGAGAATAATGATTATAACAATCGCGATGCCAAGGGTTTTTACCAATTCTTTATTCCCCGTTTTATTTACAGCTGAAGTATTAAGCTCTGGAATCCATTTATTACGAATTATCAAGCGTTCCTCTTCAGTAATCGAGTTGAGGGCTTTATCAATAATTCCAACCAACTCCGGCCAGTCTTTACGCACCCCGAAGAATAATCGAGAGGTAATATCAAAAACATGATTGATGGTTAAATTATCCAAGCTGAGCTTGGATATATAATATCTGCTTGCAGCCGTCGAAGCGACCACGGCATCCACGTCTCCGGCGGAAAGATGCAATAGAGCGTCTTTCACTGTATCAGTTCGCGTAATTGTTGCTTTCGGATATTTTTCAACAACAGTATCAAGAATGTCATATCTCATGGGAACAGCAATTTTTTTCCCGGCAAAAGAAGCAGCTCCATTCTGCATTGAAGTACTCTTGCGAGTCGTTAAAACAAAAGGAAATTCAAAAACCGCGTTGGTCAGGTTCAACATCTTTTGTGATTTTTTTGAACTGATTATAGTAATAATGTCAACCCGATTTTTCTTTGCCATCTCAAATGCTTTTTGCCAACTTTCATGGGGAATAATCTCAAAAGTTATTCCGAGCCGCTGCTGTATAAGGCGCAAATAATCTGACGCCATCCCGACATAATCCCCGTTTGAGGTGAAAGCCTCTTTAGGCATCCAGGAGGGATCCCCGGTGAAGCGAATGACCGGGTGCTTTTTCAACCACGCCTTTTCTTCATCGCTCAACCCCAGGTTATCACTATGCTTTAAACTGGATAACTCCCCCCATTTGCGATATATCGCCATCTTTTTTTCAGGGCTTATATCAGAAAAAGCTTTATTTAATATCTCAACCAGCTCCGGCCAGTCTTTTCTGACTCCAAAACAATTTACGGACCCTGGAGAATCCACTCTTCCCTGTACCTCAAGATCTCCAAGCAGTTCCCTGCTTATATAGTAATTTGCAATCGCGCGACTGCCGGCATAAGCGTCGACTTTTTTCTTTGCGACCATTCCAAGCGCGTCACTGGTCGTTTCTGTTGTTTTAAGATTGATTTCAGGGTATTTATTTTTGATAAAATCCAGCAGATAAAAATCCTTTTCAATAACCAGCGATTTTCCTTTCAGACTAGCCAGTGAATTATAATATGGACCATCTTTAAGCGCAACAATTACATGGGGAATAACAATATATGGATGTGTGAAATCCAAAAAAGCCCTTCGCGCATCAGAAGGAGTAACCCCCGACAAGATATCAATCCCTTTACGGTCTTTAACCTCATTATAAATCTTTGTCCAGGGTCCAGGAATGATTTTGAGTCTTCCTCCAAGGTGTTTATTCATCTCCTTCAGAAAATCAACCCCGATTCCCCTTGGAGTTCCATTAGCGTCAACAAAATCCATCGGCGCCCAGGAATTATTTATACCAACCCGGATAACCGGATGGGTTTTCAGCCATTCACGTTCCTGATCAGTAAATTTCATTATACATGGCGCCGTTGCATTACGCATCACCAGCCATTTCTTTTTCAACGTGTCGTATTCATCCGAACTGATTTTTTTCATCCCTTTAGTGATAAGATCGACTAAAATCGGGGAACCTTTACGAATTCCGATATGAAGAGCCTCATATTGAATCAAAGTCGGTGAATTTACTACTCCGGCAACTTTCAGATTGGGAATCTGGTTTATATTAATGATATAGTTGGCGACTGCTAATTGATCCACGTACGCGTCTGCCGAACCGTTACTGACTGCCACCAAACCTTCAATAACCGTATCAACATCCATAAACTTTATTTTATTGAAATTGCTGCGGATCCAGAAAGATATCGCGTAATTTTTTACAACCGCTATTTTTTTGCCGGTCAGGCCGGAAAGAGATTTATATAGACCTTGATTCTTTGAGCTGACAACTATTCCATATTTGTTTCTACAATATTCAGGCGTAAAAGTTATATATGACTCCCTGTCGGAATTTTTACACACCGCAGGCAGAACATCAATTTCGCGTTTTTTGATCATATCCAACAGTTCTTCCCATTTTTTTCCGTGGATATAATCTAATTTCAAACCGACTTTCCTTGCTGCCAGGGCCAGATATTCATTAGAAAAACCGGATGGTTCACCCAGTTCAACAAAGTCAAACGGAGCCCAGTCTTCTTCCGCGCCCGCTTTAATGACCGGATGTTTACTGACCCATTCTTTTTCTTTTTGCGTTAGAGTGATCTTGTCACCTTCTCCGGCTACAGCCAGTGCCGGGAAAACAAGACAAAAAACAAGCAGATAATTCAAAAGGCGAGAAACCATACAGCCCATCCTTCTCATTCAAATGATAATATGTTTATCACGCATTATAGATATATACAAAATAACATATAGGGTTGACCGAATTATTTCAAGGTATCATATAATAATTTTATGCAAGAACGATTATTCTCAATTAATTCAAAAAACAGAATATTTTTCCTGCCAGGCATATATGCTCGGGCTTTGATTGCAGGAAACCAAATTATCTATTGATAAAATTATAAATCTTCAAGGAATACGTTTTTTTCGGTTTTTTCAGCTTTCGACATAGCCTGAATGACCTGAATGGCATTAACAATCTGTTCCGGAGCAATTTCCCCGGACAGTGGACCCGATCTCACCGCATTGAAAAAATTCCCCCACTGATACTTGCCGGATACCTGGTCAAGGGCAAAATGTTCGACCAGGTCAATCCGGTTACCGGAAGTGTCAATAGCTCGAAGCGTCATTTCGACAGTTTCAGCATCCTCGCCGGGGCGAACCATGATTGTGCCGCGTTCATAGTGGAGTGTCAGCGAATTCGGATAGACTAGCCCGTTCTGAACACAGAATGAAGCATAAACATTGCCGATCGCGCCATTTTTGAAGAGCATTGACAACGCCGCATTGTCGGGAGTCGGACGTCCGGTGCGAATGCGCGAATGCATGACACTTACCTGTTCGACTTCACCGCAAAGCCGGATAAGCTGGTTAATGGCATATATGCCGAGTCGAAATATCGGCGCGACCGGACACTTATCAGGATCGTCATACCAGGAACCGTCAGCCTTTTCGTTGTAGCCGGCATAAGTCTCCCAGTGTACGGCGGCTTGCCGCCCAAGGTCATATTCTTTAACCCATTCCAGCGCTTGAGCCGTTTCGACCGAAGGAAGCGGACCCGGAGAATTAAGATGCACCACTTTACCCAAATCGCGAGCATCTAATAATACTTTTAACGCTGCATCCGGATCGAGTTCAAACGGTTTGGTGGTCATTACATGCTTTCCGGCATTGATGATTTGCCGGATCAACCCGGCCCGGCCGTTAGGACCGGTAAAAAGTCCAACCGCCTCAACTTCCGGATCATTTAGTACCTCATCCCATGACGTGTAAGGTTTGATTTTGAATTTCTCGGCCGCTTTCGCACACTTTTCCGTATCGAGGTCATATACCCCAAGCAGATCAATATACTGCTTTCCGAGCCCCGCCAGAAGCTGCATGGCTATTATATGTTGACCAAAATTCAGTCCGACCAGAACCATCTTTACCCTGTCGTTACACATTTTTATGAGCTTTCTCTTTCTTACCAGTTTAAATAATTAACTCCGTCACCCAACGCCGGGGAAATATCGGAGAAGATTTCAAACATTCTCTTGAAGAACGGTACACGTTGAGCTGTAAACTGATTCATCGGGTAAGCCTCCAGGGCATCGGCAAAAATCCTGCCATCCTGTTGTGCGATAGCATCCGCCAGCAGGGTTTGATGCTCCGCCAGGGAGGAAATCAAACCTTTGAACGGCTTTGGTATATAGAGTTTTTCCGCCGGAATGATTTTTTTCCCGTCAAGCGTCATCGTATATTCCAGCGCGGTATCGTCTGAAAAACCGGCAACCGCCCCGCGGTTGGGATGACTGGCGGCGATCCGCATCGGCTCGATCCCGGCCATCGCCCGGATAATCGGTACTGATATTTCACTGAAGTCAACCCCGAACAACGGGTTGTCATAAATCGGGGCATCCCAGTCAATTTCATTTTCCGAGGCCGATATTTCAATAAAATTAGCAAATTTTTTGTCGATTGCCGCCATATTTTCAGCTGCGACAGTGTCCGGATTGAAGTTTTGTAAATGTTTTTTCAATCCTTCCGCCTGTTTTTTCATCGCCCATTCCCATAAAATATGTGACATGCCATCACCTTCAGATGAAAAGATCATTGACCCGAAACGGCGATAGACTTCCACCATTTTGCGCAAACCTTCCTGAATCTGCACCCCTCTTTCATAAGAGGTGATTTCAATCGGATCCCAGTCCGCAGTCAGTTTTTCCCGCAGGATATCGTAAACATCACGACCATGGTATTCGCCGCGCAGAATAAACGCCAGATGATTGACTCCGGCTGAATCAACATTCCAGTCGCCATCAAAACGGTCCTCTCCGCAAAAACGGGTCAAATCCCAGCGATGATTACCAAATCCGGCACAAATACCGAGAGCCTTTATTTTGGTGTAATTTGAAACCGCCGCCGCGAAAGAGGCAACCGGATTGGCGAAAATCAGCATCATCGCGTCCGGACAGTATTTTTCCATTTTCCGGGCAAAACTCATAACCATCCCTCCGGCGCGAGCCCCCAGGAATGTCCCGTTGATCGACAGATTATCGGAATGCAGATAGCCGTATTCAACCGCCGCTTGCAAAGCAAACGTATCTGACGGCTCCCGGTGAACCGCGGTGGTCAAATAGAAAAGATCAGCCCCGTCAAGCGCCCGGTCCAGATCATCAGTCCAAATCACATCACAGTTGACGTTTTGATATTCCGGACAGCGTTTGATCAAGCAACCAACCGCCTCAGCCCGGTCCAGTTTCAAGTCAACCAGCCTGATACTGCCACCTTCAAAAACTTCCGGTGTAGCGAAAAGAGCCCTGACAATCGGAAGAATCCTTAAAGATCCGCCACCTAAAAATACTATGTTCATAATACGATCCCTTTTTTGTTAAATTGCATATTTTTAATTGGCTGTTTCACCGCATGATTATCTATTTATTAAGAAGAAAAATACCGATTCATCGCCCGGCCGATAATTTGCTTCCCGCGGTCGTTGGCATGAACCGGATCACGGTAAAAATACTCCATGGGAATATCGGTTTTCGCCATATACCCGGCCCAAATATCACAGCAGTCCATAAACTCGATATTCATTTCTTCCGCCAGTTGTTCCAGTCTTCTGGCAAACAACGGCAGTTTGGTCATTGCCTCATACGTACCGAATGGACCTGACAACAGCATGACCTCGCAGTCAAGTTGATCCCGCGTCATTGACAGCACTTTTTTAACCGCGTCATAATCGTCTTTCTGGGAAATTCCTCCGACAATTAACAAATCTGGTTTAAGATCTGTAACATATTCCTGATAGTTTTCCGGTTCCTGGTAATGCCAGCAGCCGGTACTGCCGCGTACAGAGCAGATCCAATTGAAGTTGGAATTTGGCATGGAACGCTTGATCAACGCCTGAAAGTTACCGTTAAAAGTATCGTTGATAATACTGTCGCCCAGCATGACCACCCGCCACGGCGTCCCGTCACGCAGCGCGGCGGCTGTTTTCGGCAGCAGTTGCATTGCGGATTCCGGCGGAGTGTATGCCAGTGGAGGCAGAGAGTCATAGATTTCATCACACCACGCTGCCGCTTCTTCAACCGAAATCTTTTCAATTCGCAGATTGGCTACTCTGACCCCTTGCAGGCTTTGAAAAAACGGCTGCATGGAAACCGCGTCATGCCGACTGTAGACAACTACCTTGTAATCTTTTTGTTCGTTGTAGATAGAAGCATAAACATCCGCGGTAATAAGTTTCCCCGCGTCATTCAGGAAAAACACCGCCCAATGGCCGCCGTCACGACTCTCCGCTTCAAATGACAACGAATAATGCTGAAACTCCTCGACTCCCGGAATCACCGGCCCCATCAGCTTTCCGCCTTTATCGGGATAATAGCCCTCCGCCGGATTGAAAGTCATTCCGTCTTTGGCCTCGGACGGAATAAATTCCCACCCATCACAAGCCGGGCTGATTTCGCCGTTCAACTCATACAACATGCTCATTTAACTTTTCCTTTTTTGTTTCTGATTATTTTTCAACCGGCACGACAATACCGCGCATGATCACATTCTGGCACAACACAAAAACAATAAAAGTCGGAATCGCCGCGATCAGCAGTGATGAATAAACGATTCCGTCGCAACTTTTCTGCTGCAACTGATAGAGCCACGGCATCAAAGTCCACATTGTTTTATCCTGACAAATCAGCAGCGCCATCATGAAGTTGGCATAAGCCATATTGAACGCACGTAATGCGATTACCGCGAGAATCGGCTTACTCAGACTCATGGTCAACTGCCAGAAAATACGGATTTCCCCGGCGCCATCCAGTTCAGCACTTTCATAAAGCTCCTGCGGCAAGCTGTCAAAGAACCCTTTCAGCAGAAAAATCGAATACCCGTTTGCCGCCGCCGGCAGAATCAACGCCGCAAAAGTATTGAGCAACCCGAACTCACGCAGCATCAGGAATGACGGAATTGAGGTCACCATCGGCGGGAAAGCCATCGTCAGCATCAGAAAAAGCAACACTTTATAGGTTCCGCGCGGCTTGTAGCGGCTTAATGCATAAGCTCCGAGCGGATTAATTATCAACGCGCACAAAATCGCCAGCGAACAATAGATCACCGTATTCATGATCGCATTTCCCTGAAGCGCAATATATTCAATCACCGCAGCGAAGTTGCGGGTCAGATATTCCTTTTTCAAAGCGCCGGAATTCTGTTTAAAATACAATTGATTGCTGTCACGTTGCGGGATTTCCAGCTGCATGATATCGGTATAAGCAGTCCCAAGCGCGGCATTCGCAGCTTGCAGCGAACCGTATTTTTTTATAGTGAAATCCCGGAACTGCAACTGCAAACTGTAAAGATGAATCATTTTCGCCGGCAGAATATGATTTTTTCCGTTTTTCGGGTCTGTCCAACCCAGAATAAATGAATTCCAGTCTGAAACCATCACCCCTTCAAGCGGAATTTCTTTGACAATAGGAATATCCGCAAATGATTTGTATTTGGTCCCGTAAAGGTTATTCATAAAGGCAATATCATTATTGTACTTGGCTTTAAGATAAGCCTGATAGAGCGGTGCCGCCTTCTCATCGGCCCGGATCCACAACAGGTTTAAAATGGTCCTGACATAGTCCAGCCAATCCTTGCGCTGCCGGTCCGTAAACCCTTTCCCCGGGTAAGTCCGGGTCAAAACAACCTCATCCCAGCTTTTGTAACTGGTCTTGTTCGCCACATTATAGGCTTCGATATCCTTGGTATATTGCGCCTTGAGATAGACCGTCCGGAAAAAACCGTCCGGATTACCGTAAAACCGGTATTTCGGCTCCTGTTTGACTTTGAATTCACGCCACTTCAGGTCGTATGGAGTATGGCCCGGCATTTGACGCCGCTGCACAAATAACACCTGCCTGATTACCACATTGTTCCAGGAAATAAAATCCGTATTCAGAATGGTATTCATTTTACTGATGGACCCGCCAAACTCTTTTTTCATGGTATCTTTGAAACGACGAAGAATAAACGGCTGAATGTTCTTGGATGTTTTAGATCCGGTGAAAGCAATATTGTAGGCATAAAAAGGAATTTCGTGCTGTTTGACGAAATCACTCCAGTGTTCGACCAGCCTGGTATTTACTTTTTTAAGCGGATCGATATTACGGAATCCGAGATCATTGATCCCGTAACAAGCCTGCATAAAATTTTGCTCTTCATTGTAGAACGCTTCCACGTTCTTCCGGTAAAAAGCCGTCTCTTCAACCAGGAACTTCGGAATCAATTCAGCATCAGGGCTGTCGACTCCGCTCTTACTGGTTCCCGCTATCATCATCATAAACGGATAGATCATTGAAATCGCGCCCGTAATCAGCAACGCGTAAATGCCATAGATAAAAAGCCTTACCTTGATGTGTTTTCTGCCTATTTCTGAAATTATTGACATTGTTCAGGCCCTCACTTCTTTCCCGTTGTTTTGAATTCGACGCGCGACAGAATACGCAGCTGGTGAACGGTGAAACCGATCAGCATAAAACCGAGCAGCCAGGCCATTGACGCGGCCGGCCCCATCTTGAGATAAGTGAAAGCATTCTTCCAGATATGCAGACCCGCAACCTCGGTCCCGGCACCGCCTCCGGTCAACGCCAGCACCATGCCGGTGGCGCTGTACCAGGAAGTGATAAAGACTCCGACAAAATTGATAATGATCAGCGCTTTCAAAGTCGGAAACACAACAAACAAAATTTTGTCGATAAATGTGGCTCCGTCAATGTCGGCCGCCTCATAATAATCGTCCGGAATTCCTTTCAGTGCCGCCAGATAGATCAAACATCCCGGCCCCATTCCCGCCCAGACCATCGGAATGATGCAAGCGGTCATGGCTGTATCCGGATCACTCAACCAATTGTAAGGTTCCGGTAAAACATTAAAAAGCCGTTTGATAAAATGCGGCGCCGCCTGAACAACCGTTTCATCTGAATGAACCAGGATCGGGAAAGTCATACTGACGCAGGCATAACAAATCGCCAGTCCGGCCAGCACCAGCAACCCCATCTGCCAGTGCAGCTCGTAGAATCTCAGCCGCGCCGCAAACATGCAGAAGATGATCAAAAATGCCAATCCGAGGGCAATGAATCCGACCGCCGGCACCGACAGCATGATCGAATTCAACATGCCTCTCTCACTTGGAGCATAGAATTGTTTCCACAACAGAATCGTCACAATTCCGGTTATTACCGCCGGCAGATAATAGATCGTCCTGAACAAAATCTTGCCTTTGGGTACTTCCTGAAGTAAAACCGCCAGAATTATCGGCGGCAGAAAAGTCATGCTCATCATCAGAAAACTGTAGCGCAGAGAATTGTATACCGCGGCCCACCAGTCACCATCAAACAGTACATTGGCGAAGTTGTCAATCCCGGTAAAAATTGAATCTCCAATAATCTTATAATCATAAAACGCCATTACCGAGCCGCGCGCCAGCGGAATGTATTTCCAGGTAAAGATGAGAGCGACTGCCGGAATAAGCAACACCGCCGGCCATACTTTCCGCATAAGCATACCTTTTGACTTCGGATTGTGCACTTCCTCCGGTCCGGAAAATGCTTTGAATATCCGGGTAAAAACAAAAGCGAAGCCGACAACAATAAAGCTCAAAACAATCCAGGCGACTATCCTGCGTTTTGAATGCTCTTCAGGAGTTATGAGTCCAATCATCTTTTCATTAGCCCGGTCACAGGCTTTTTTCAGAATTTTTGCGAGCACCGCGCGCCGGGCCTCAGAGTCCTGCGGCAATTCGTCGCTCCGCTCCAGATTTTCCGCTTCCTGAATCGGAAAAGTCATCATATCATAAGCCAGATTACTGTTCTTCCCGTATGGTTCCGGTTTCCCTGTCGCAATAGCGATATCAAAAGTTTTGGCCCAGCCTTTCGGCGACAGTTTTTCAATGTCGGAATATCCGAACATCCTCAGGTATTTCGGATTGATAAAGCGCCCCAGTCCGCCTTCAACCATGATTTTGGTTCTGATCTTCATCGCTTTAAGTGAATTGATATAACGCATATATTCCCAGGCGGCATCCCTGACCACCGGATTGTTGACTTCTGAAAATATCCCCATCATCCGGGAATTCAGTTCCGCGCCGCGATGACCTCCGGGACCGATCGGAACCGGCACCATACCTGTCACATCGGGGTTGATCGTGGCAAACAAACGTTCGTCAATATAGAAAAATTTCATTCCTATTTCGCCTCTTTCCCACTTCTGGTCACGGTCGGTTGCATCCTTTGAGGAATAACCACGCCGGATCCGGCCTTCTTCATCATGCCATTTTTCAGCGCTTAAGCGAATATAATAATCCAGTGCGGTAACCGCTTCCGGCGTGTCAAAGGTACAGCGCCATTCATCAGTTTTCTCATTATATTGCATGGCCTCGCCGCCAGCTGACCACAGAAAAGTCATCCAGTTGAATGATTCATGCTTACCGCGCCCCAAAGCCATCCCGTATATACCGTTCGCCGGATCGGTTATTTTCTTTGTTGCTTCAAACATTTTTTCCCAGGTCCAGTTATTATCCGGATAAGGTATTTTATGCTTGTCAAAAAGATCCTTGCGATATAACAGCACTTTTCCGAGAGCTCCGCCGAAAGGCATGGCCCAGATATGTTTATTCCCTTCCGGCCCCTTGCGCTTGATTACCGGCCATATTTTCGGGTTGACCCAGCGCTCCAATTCGGCTTCAGGAACCTGCCTGACATATTCATCCAGCGGATAAAGAAAATTATTTCTGATATATGTATCAGATTTTCGAAAGTTTATGTATAGGATATCCGGAGCCATTCCACCGGCAATTGCCAGCAGGTCCGTCTCCACGCCCTCTACTCTCAAGGCTGAAAACGGCACCAGATCTATCTCAATATTATTCCAGTTGAATTTGCCATACTTCTCCGGGTCGGCAAGATATTTTGCCCGGTAGCGTTTTTTGATTATCTCAGGATAATCCTTGATGAAACTTCGCATAACCGCCACCCCGGCCCGGTCATCCGGACTGTTTTTGGTCGGGTCCGGAAGTTGATAAACTACCACCTTAACTCTGGTTATTCCGTCCACACTTTCCACTGAGCCTGACTGAACCGTTATCGCAAACAGCATCAGCAGACTCAACAGGCCAACTGTTTTGTGACTCATGACCTTTTCTGCTCCTTTTTTGTTTCTAACTCAAGCTTTATCATATATATATCCATTAAATTAATCGCGGCCGTTGAACTCAAAACGGAGTCATTTGAGATAAAAATATGTTTGACCGCCTTTTCATCTGAATATGATTTCAGGTTTGACGTATTCAACGCCATTTGCGGGCTTGTCCAACCGTTCAAAAGCGCGTTGCCACATAGTATGAAAATCCGGCGCGATCGATGAAAATTCCCGTCCCCGCACTCTTGAGTAATGCAGATTGTACATTCCAATAATATTCATATTACTAAGCATGGGACTGGCATCCTTAAGAATCAAATTCAAGACTTCCACTAAATAATCCGTCGTCGCCAATATCGCATCCGGCCTCTTGCGCCGGAAAAAATCCAGAACTCCTTCGAGAGTTGTCCTCGGAGAATGAATTCCAATATAAGAAGACTCATCAAACTCTAAATTATTCGCCTTGAAAGCAAATTCCAGTTTTTCATAAAAAGTTTTTGGCATGCCATTGCTGTGACCAACAACACATATGTTCATATTGCCGCATGAAATTAAATATTTTATTGCATCGGCATAACCCGCGGCATAGTCGATCAGAACAGAGTTTGCAGGAGGGCTGATTTCCGCCTCCCACCGGTCGACAAAACAATAAGGAACATCCTTGATGTAATCAAATATTTTCGCCAGATGTTGCTCATCTCTATAGGTACAGTCAATCAGAACTCCGTCCGGACTGCGGGACATCACACTGTTCAAAATCGACTCGAAATCATCTTCTCCAAGAGGCGGCCCGATAATCGGCACTATTTTATTTCTTCCGGCCAAATCCAGCATTGGTTCAAAATAATTTTCTATTGTCGAAATCCGGTAGGTTGTCAACAACGCAATTGCCTTTGCCGGTCTTACCGCTGGTGACGGGTTCACATAAGTCCCGCTACGGTTTTTCCTGATTATCAAATTTTCTCCGGCCAATTGATTGTAGGCGGAATTAACAACCGCAAAGCTTACATTAAATCGCGCCGCCAATTCACGCATCCCATACATCTTCTGCCTGGGACGCAGTTTTCCGCTGCTTATCTCCTTCGCAATCGCATCTCTGATTACTTCAGCTTTAGTCTTTTCCATAACAACATTTACCCCCTGTTATATCAGAATAATACAACTGATATATCAGATTTCAAGCGTTGAAAACCCCATATAGAGCTTTTTTTAACAAAAAAACAAGATTGAGTTTCAAGATAGCATTACAGCCAAAGAATTTGAATCTCTATTGAACATTTTAGCAAGAACCAATCTAAAATTAACGTGCAAAATACATCAAAAAAATATCCGTCAATCCAATTTTACACTGATATTTTTTAATTACCATGTAATTTAAAATTGGCATTTAAAATACGGCACTCATGTAAGATTCACGGTATATATACAACCTGTTATGGAAAGTTTTTCCTTCTTAAAAAATCAATTAAAAACATCCGTCAAACAATCCGTCAATCACCCGTCACTTTTTGTAAGACTTATATTTGGATTTGCGCCGGCTGCCGCGACGAACCTTTTTCAACATATCAATCTGTTCCCGGCGTTCCCGCAATCCACGATTCACTTTTATCGGATTGCCGCTGGAATCTTTGCCGGTGTAGTACATTGCCGCGCCCATCGTCATCGGCAGTGGAATATAATCCTGTACCTGTTGAGGACTCCAATTGCTGCGGTCAAGAAAATCATCGACCGTTTTCATCTCTTCTTCGGTACATCCAGGAAAATTTGATATAAACAACGGAATCAAATACTGTTCTTTGTCCACCGCCTGGCTTTCCGCCTCAAAAAACTTTTTAAACTCATAAAAATCTTCTGCAGGATTCTTGCGCATTAACCGCAAGACTTTTGGATTCAAGTGTTCCGGAGCGACTTTCAAATGCCCCGACACATGATGTCTAACCAGTTCCCGCATCAAATTGGGCTGCCGGTTGGCCATATCAAGCCGGATACCGGAATTGACGTATAAATGTTTAACCTCCGGCAGCGCCCTTACCCGGCGAAGCAAATCAGTCAGGCGTTTTTCATCAATTCTGAAATTCGGACATTGTTTGGGAAACAAACATGAAGAACGCCGGCATCCGCGACACTTTTTTACATCATGCACTCCACTGCCGTAGATATTGCCGGCGGCACCGCCAATATCACTGATTGTCCCCCGGTATGATTTATCCTTCGCCCGTTTTTCGACTTGTTCCACAATAGAATCTTCGGATCGACAAATAATCGTTCTGCCCTGATGCGAGACCAGACCACAAAAGGCACATCCCCCGGGACATCCCCGAACCGCCGGAATAGAATCCTGAATTGTTTCATAAGCGGGAACAGGCCCTTTGTAAACCGGATGCGGGCGTCCGGCATAAGGCAGAGAACAAACCGCATCAAATTCCTCTGTCGTCATCGGCCGCGGCGATGGTTCCAGCACCAGCAAACGGTCGCCGTAGCGCTGTATCAACATACGCCCGGTCAACGGATTCATCTCCTGTTCGACAATAATTGTTGCCCGCATCAGCGCATCGCGGTCAGCTTGCATTTCATCCCAGCTTGGCAGCTCAACAAATGAATCCGGCTCCGGGTTGAACTCTTCCGCGGCATTTTTACCTAAAAGACGAAAACTGCCGGGGATTCCGGCCAGATCGCGGCCGTCACGTAACCGGTCAAATATCTCAGGAGTCGGCAGTTCCCCCTGTCCGTATACCGCAATATCAGCTTTGCTGTCAACCAGTACTCCGGGGCGGATTTTGTCCTGCCAGTAATCATAATGCGCAATTCGCCTCAAGCTGGCTTCGATGCCGCCAAGAACAATCGGCAATTTCGGGAAAGCCCGTTTGGCAAGCTGCGTATAAACGACCAAGGCATGCGGAGGCCTCTTGCCTGTTTCCCCATTAACTGAATAGGCATCTTTTTTTCGGAAACGGCGACCGGCTGTATAAATATTTACCATCGAATCAAGATTCCCTGAAGTTATCGCACAAGCCAGAGTCGGCCTCCCCATAACTTGCAGCGATTCCGGCTTTTTCCAGTCCGGCTGCGCCACAATTCCAACCCGGTATCCCTGTGACAACAGCATGCGCCCGATCAATGCCGCACCAAATGACGGATGATCGACATACGCGTCACCGGTAATCAGCAGAACATCAATTTCATTCCAGCCGAGAACCTCAAGCTCTTTACGGGACATAGGAATAAATTCCGGGGTATATCCAGGCATAACAATATGTACTCTTTCTTTTGTCGTCGAATGTTTGCGGAAGAAAAACGGATAGTGATAAAGATAAAATTTACAGCATTCCCTTGCGGGAAACTTGTTTGGCGGGAGTAAACTCCCGGCTGCCGATATTTTTAAAGCTGAGATTTACCTTCTGCGGACCGCGCGTTGCTAATTTATAAACTAAATCAAAATCGGTTGGACTGCCAGCACCTTCCACCATAAAATATATCGTATACAGCGATTGAGGATCTGTATTCTCGAATTTCCACTTCTCCACACCGTTGTCTTTACGCACCCCGACACACGGATATTCTTTACCATCGGCTTTCAATACAAAATCATATTTACTAAGGCTTCTTTTGGGATCAAGCTGGACTGTAACCGCTGCAAAAGCTTTTTTCCGGTACTTCTGGGGATATGCCGCATCGTTAAGCTCACTGAATGCCTGCGGTTTGGTTGTAATCTCTGCATTCAGAATGCGCCCAAGGCGAAAGCGCTTGAATTTCAGCTCCGCCCCATTGGATGCAACGCTGATCACCAATACCATAGCCATCAATAAAGTTGTTATAAGCGTTTTCATAAAAAAGAATATAACTCTTTTTCATTGAAATTCAAGAAAGCGGTATTTTCTTTTTCTTGTTAGGCAAATGCTGAGTGATTCAGAGTCTGCCGTCCGCAAGATTTCTGGGGAGAAAATCTTTGATGTCATAAATCACGACATTGTCTTTTTTGAATCTGGTAAAATCAAGTTCATTGAATTTCTTATGCCCGACAGCTAAAACAACTCCGTCCCATTCTTCCGCCAGATCAAAGATTTTTTCCTGGTCGATTAACTTCAAGCCATACTCTTCATATGTTTCGCCGGCATCGGCCCATGGATCATAAACGCTTACCCCGCAACCAAAATCTTCCAACTCACGAACGACGTCGATCGCACGCGAATTCCTGATATCCGGACAGTTTTCCTTGAAAGTAATACCCAGAACAAGAATTTTGGACTTGTTGACCTGGTGTCCTTTACGGATCAAAAGTTTAATTATTTCTGAAGCGATATAACGCCCCATCCCGTCATTCAAACGACGACCGGCCAGAATTATTTCAGGATGATAATCAAGCTCCTGAGCTTTGTAGGTCAAATAATAAGGATCGACGCCAATACAGTGGCCTCCAACCAGACCGGGGCGGAAAGGGAGAAAATTCCATTTTGTTCCGGCTGCCTCAAGCACCTCGATGGTGTCGATTCCTATCAGGTTGAATATTTTTGCTAGTTCGTTAACGAACGCGATGTTCAAATCGCGTTGAGAGTTCTCAATCACTTTGGCCGCTTCTGCGACTTTCAGGCAGGAAGCCATGTAAGTCCCTGCGGTAATAATGCTGCCGTATAATGCGTCAACGATCCGGCCGGCTTCCGGGGTCGAACCACTGGTGACTTTTTTAATCTGAGTCAAAGTATGGGTTTTGTCTCCGGGGTTGATGCGCTCTGGGCTGTAACCGCAATAAAAATCCTGATTAAATTTCAAACCGCTGAACTTTTCCAGAACCGGCACACATTCTTCTTCCGTACATCCCGGAAAAACCGTGCTTTCGTAAATAACAAAACATCCCGGCTGTAAAACCTTGCCGACTGTTTCACTGGATTTGTATAACGGTGTCAGATCAGGACGTTTGTGATTATCAATCGGGGTAGGAACCGTCACAATAAATACTTCGCATCCCCGCAAATCATCCAATGTACTGGTAAAATCCAACTTTTCAGAACCGGCTAATTGCTCCGAAGTAATTTCAAGCGTATGGTCATTTCCTTCACGCAATTCAGAAATGCGTTTTTCATTAATATCAAATCCGACTGTTTTATAATGGCGCCCAAATTCCACCGCTAACGGCAACCCGACATACCCCAATCCTATCACTGCAATCCTGACATCGCGACTATTGATTTTATCCAACCATACTTTTTCCATTATAACCAGACTTTCAAGTTTATGTTCCGCTATATGTTTTATGGGATTTAATATACACTGACAAGCACTCGCATTCAAGTTTTCAGCAACTAATTAACAAGCTTTGAAAACATTGCAAAAAAGTTAAATTTTCATTAGCGAATTTTTAAATTACAACGACTTACAATGATTCATTTTTTTGTAATTTGCTCAAAATACGCACATTAGAACAATATTAAAAAAAACACAATATATTGTGTTTTTTCGCATTGACACGGCTACATTGTGTATTATAGTATTATTAGAAGAAAATGAGGGACAGTCTGAAAAACAGAATAGCCATCAGGTAAACTGTGCCTTGATTTGCGAAGTAAAAAAATCGAATGTTACCGTGCCCTGGAGAAACGCCATGTCAGAATCTGCTGCCCTGTTGAAGACGATCAAAAAACGTGATGGTCGTCTAGTTGAATTCGACCCCGACCGTATAACTCTCGCCGCCGGCAAAGCCCTGAAAGCATCTGGAACCGCCAATGACAAGCTTGCCAAAACAATCTGTAATGACGTGATTAAATGTCTGATTCTGGATGGCTATTCAGAAGAAAATCCGCCGGACATTGAAATGGTCCAGGACCTGGTTGAAAAATCCTTTATAAAAAGAGGATTAAGCGCAGCGGCAAAATCATATATCCTTTATCGCGCCCAACGCGGCAAGGTCCGTGAAAGCCGCAAATTAATGATGGACGTTCAAGGCTTAGTGGCCGATTATATCGACCGCGAAGACTGGCGCGTTAATGAAAATTCCAATGCCGGTTATTCCTACGCAAGTTTACTGAACCACGTCAGCGGCACCGTTGTCGCCCGTTATACCTTATCCAACATCTATCCGGAAGAGATTGCCGAAGCGCACAGCAGCGGTGACTTCCATTTGCATGACCTTTCCGCCGGAATTGTCGGTTACTGCGCCGGTTGGAGTTTGCGGCAATTGCTGTCCGAGGGATTCAGAGGACGCGGCGGGCGCGCCAGTGCGGCGCCGGCCAAACATTTTGACACCGCTCTCGGGCAGATCGTCAATTTTCTTTCGACTCTGCAAACGGAATGGGCCGGGGCTCAGGCTTTCAGTTCTTTTGATACCCTGCTGGCTCCGTTTGTGCGTGAAGACGAACTTGATTATCTCCAGGTAAAACAAAACGTTCAACAATTTGTTTTCGGTTTGAACATTGCCAGCCGCTGGGGTCAGACCCCGTTTACCAACCTGACGTTTGACTGGGTCATCCCGGAAGACCTCGGGGAACAGAATATCATTATCGGCGGCAAAATGATCGAAGGCAAATATTATAAAGATTATCAGAAAGAAGTAGATCTTATAACCAAGGCGTTCCTTGAAGTTATGAGCGAAGGTGATCGTGACGGTAGAATCTTTACTTTTCCGATCCCGACCTTTAACATCACGGAAGATTTCGACTGGGACAGCGAAAACGCTCAATTGTTGTTTGAGGTGACCGGAAAGTACGGATTACCGTATTTCCAGAACTTCATCAAGAGCGATTTGAATCCCGGCGATGTCCGCAGCATGTGCTGCCGTCTGCAAATGGATATTCGCGAACTGCGTAACAAAACCGGCGGTCTTTTCGGCGCCGGGGAACAAACCGGTTCAATCGGGGTTGTAACCATAAACCTGCCTCGTCTAGGGTACGTGTCGAAAGATGAAAAAGAATTTTTCGCACGGCTCGGCAACTTAATGGATATGGCCCGGGAATCGCTGGAGATCAAACGGAAAGTCGTGCAGCGTCATCTTGAAGGAGATTTGCTGCCGTATTCCAAAACTTATCTCGGCGACGCCGGTTTAAGCCATCACTTCAGTACGATCGGCCTGGTCGGAATGAATGAAGCATGCCTGAATTTCCTGGGCTGCTCGATTTGTGACGAAGAAGGCAATAAATTCGCCCTGAAAGTGCTGGACTACATGCGGCAGCGAATTGCCGATTATCAGGAAGAATCCGGACATATCTACAATCTGGAAGCCACTCCCGCGGAGGGGACCAGTTTCAGATTGGCGCGTCTGGATCGCAAACTCTATCCGGAGATCATTTGCGCCGGTGACACCAATCCGTATTACACCAACTCAACCCAGCTGCCGGTCGGTTACACCAACGACTTGTTTGAAGCGTTGGATCTGCAGGAGCCTCTGCAGAAAAAATATACTGGCGGCACGGTGTTCCACGGATTCATCGGTGAGCGTATTGATGATACGGAACAAGTAAAAATGCTGGTCCGGCGGATTGCCGAAAACTATGCATTGCCCTATTTTACTATTACACCGTCGTTCAGCATCTGTCCGGTGCACGGATATATTCCCGGCGAACACTCCGAGTGTCCGCTGGAAAAAGAAGAAGGCCCCGAATTAAAAATAGTAAGCTGAACCCCAAAAACAAACCCCGCTTAAGCATGCCCCACACCCACCCCGTGCCGAAGCGAAAATCGCAACCTATGCAGGAGAAAAAATCTATGGCTAAATGTGCAGCAAGAACAGAAGTATACAGTCGCGTTTGCGGCTACTTTCGCCCCGTGGCAAACTGGAACAAAGGAAAGAAAGAAGAATTCAAAGACCGCCGCTGCTACAAGCCTGACGCTGATCAGAAAGAAGCTGTGGCATAACTGACAGGACAGGAGTTTGCCGGTCCCGCACGGCAAATTCCTGATTAATGACGTCACCTCCGGCTAAAATAATTATCCGGTTATTCCCTAATCAATTATTAATAATCATGAATATTCGAGGGTTACATCCATTTACAATGGTTGATTTCCCGGGCAAACTGGCTTGCGTGGTATTTGTTGGTAACTGTAATTTCCGTTGCGGCTATTGTCATAATCCCGCGCTGGTTTTCGACCCGGAAAGCCAGCCAAAAATTTCCGAAGAGGAATTTTTCGATTTTCTGCAACGTCGTAAAGGCAAACTTGACGGCGTTGTCATCAGCGGCGGCGAGCCGTCACTGCGTTCCGCACTGGAAGATTTTATTCGTGAAATAAAATCCCGTAAATTTCAAGTTAAACTGGACACTAACGGGACCAACGCCAGTCGAACCATGCAGATATGTATCGATCATGGCATCGACGCTTTCGGCATCGACTACAAGGCCCCGGTGGCCAAATATCCGCACGTTACCAACTGCACCGATGAAAATATCGCGCAAAACGTTCACGATCTGATCGGCTTCGCCGTATCTAACAAAATTCAAACAGATGTCCGCACCACAGTCCATCGCTCACTGCTCTCCCCGGAAGACTTGCGTATAATGCGCGAAGAGCTTGACAAACTGGGCCAGGAAGACTGGGTTCTCCAGCAATTTCACCCGGCCGACATTATTGACGAATCCCTGCTTGAAGAACCGACATACTCTGATCGGGAACTGTTGGATCTGGCCGAAAACCTCGGCGGCGGAACCAGGGTCCGCGGTTTGAAAGGAATTTTACTGCAATAAAAATTTTGCAAGCAGGGCACTGTTTATTTATACACGCCTTCTTTGCGCCAGATATCAAGCATCAGCTTGTAGCGGTCAAGGCTCATACCGGTGTAAATACAATTGCTGGTCCCGAAGATGTAGCCGCCGCCCGGCATGCCATCCCTGAGCGCCCGGCGAACGTCCCGTTCAACTTCCTCTTCTGTGCCGGTTTGCAGTTTGGCGCAGTTGACGTTCCCGATCAGGCACACTTTGTCGCCAACCAGTTTCTTGACTTCGGCCAGGTCAACCCCGCCCTGCGGATCAATACTGTGCAGAGCATGCGGTTTACATGACACCAGCGAATCCAGAATCGGCATAATATTGCCGTCGGTATGCTTTATCACGTAAAATCCCATCTCGCGATACCCGGCAATCAACTGCTTTAAGTAAGGAGTGACAAACTCGTCAAACATATCCGGAGAAAGAAACGGGTTATCGTTGAAACAGTAGTCCGAACACAAACAGAAGCCGTCGAGCGTACCCCATTTTTTGATTCGTTCTGCCTTGGCAAGTGCCTCATCCACCCGTTTTTGAGACTCATCCTTGAGCTTGTCCGGCTCTTCGACCAGTTGAACAGAGAACTCTATCATATCTTCTCCACTGGGCAAACCACGAGTAGCGTCTCCATGCATAGAAATAAAATAATCCATACCTGACAACTCGCGCAGATGTTCAATTGAAAGCCGTGTGTCTTCTTCATGCCAACCATAAGGAGAATGAAACATGAGACCGGAATGCTCAAATTCTCTGGCGGATGTGACAAAAAGATCAGCCACATCGCGCCGATGCAAGACACGTTCATTTTCAGACATTTGATCCCATTGATGGTAATGGCGCTGTAAAGGATGAATGCGTCCGAAAGCTTCCATTGTCAGAAAAAACACCAATTCAAAATGAGGCACTCTGCCTGTCGGGATTTTTCGTTCCAACGCGGCAATAAAATTTTCTCTAGACGTCATTAGATCACCTCCGGTGAAATAATTTATACGTTTATTTCGTCCATTTCGGTGTTAAGAAATTCCTGATTGGCTTCGAGAATCGGCCGGACTTCTTCATTCAGAAAATCATCGACCTGCTGCGGCGAGCGTCCAACAAAAGCGACCGGATCAACCAGATCATCAATCTTGTCGGCAATCGCGGCAAAAATCGGATCCGCTTTGAGACGATCCAGCAAATCATTATCGCCGCCGTCCTCTTTTATCTGCTTGGCTGCGTCCATTGAGTGTTCGCGGATCGCTTCATGCAAAGCCTGGCGGTCACCGCCGGCCTGAACCGCGGCCATCATAATATTCTCCGTCGCCATAAACGGCAGTTCCGCCGCAACCCGGCGCGCGATAACATTGGGCCAGACCTGAATTCCGTCAATAATGTTGGCAACCAGCGATAAAATCACATCAGCGCCCAGAAACGCTTCCGGCAATGAAATGCGCCGGTTGGCGGAATCATCCAAAGTACGTTCGAACCATTGATTGGCATGGGTGTTGGCAGGATTGGCAGGCAGACTCATGACGTAACGCGCCAGCGAACAAACCCGTTCACTACGCATTGGATTGCGCTTATAAGCCATCGCGCTGGAACCAACCTGTTTCTTGCCGAACGGTTCTTCTATCTCACGTAAATTAGCCAGCAACCGGATATCGCCGCACATCTTGTAGGCGGACTGAGCGATACCGGACAGCATGGACAGAACAAAGTAATCAACCTTCCGGGTATAAGTCTGGCCGCTGACGCCGACGATCTTTTCAAAACCCATTTCATCCGCAACCATCCGGGCAAGTTTTTTTACTTTATCGTGATCACCATTGAACAACGCCAGGAAGCTGGCCTGGGTTCCGGTTGTACCTTTGACCGAACGAAACGGCAGCGCCGCCAGTTCATGATCGAGCCGGTCAAGGTCAAAAACAAAGTCCTGCAAATACAGGGTGAAGCGTTTGCCGACCGTGGTCAACTGGGCCGGCTGATAGTGAGTAAATCCCAATGCCGGCATATCTTTATATTGATCGCACAAATCAGCAAGCAAGCTGATCACTTTCAGCAGTTTTCCACGGACGATCTTCAAACCGTCACGAATCTGAATCAGTTCGGTGTTGTCGGTTACAAAACAGCTGGTCGCGCCAAGATGGATGATCGGCATCGCGGCCGGACACTGGGTTCCGAAAGTATGGATATGGCTCATCACGTCATGACGTAATTCATTTTCCTTGGCGATGGCCATCTCGAAATCAATATCGTCCAGATGAGCGCTCATTTGCGCGATCTGCTCATCGGATATATCCAGACCGAGCTCCTTTTCTGCTCTTGCCAGAGCCAGCCAAAGGCGGCGCCAGGTCGAGTGTTTCTTCTGGGCCGACCAGTTAAAGCTCATTTCTTTACTGGCATAACGCCCTGTCAACGGATTTTCATAACTGTTATGTGACGACATACTTATTCCTTTTTCATTAATGTATTTACAGCCTTATAATTTAGCACGTTTTCCCGGTTCAGGAAAGTTCAAAGTATAAAAAACCGCGCAAAAACGTCAAGGATGGTCACATATTATAGCAGAATAAGCTGGCAAGAAACTATTTATTTATCAAGCTCCTTGCGCATTTGATCATTCAAGTCTTTGGTTACCGCTGCTTCCAGTCCGGTAAAAGAGGCGGCTTTCCCGTAAATTATCTTGTCCTGTTTAATGAGCGAAGCTTGACGCCAGCCAACATACGGTCCGACAAACAAAGTCATAAAGATCATCGCCAATGCCAGGACCGGAACCCAGGCCCGAGACAAAGCGCCGTAATATAACGCGTATGGCTTTCTCATGGAAAAATATTGGATAATGAACATTATAAAAATTGTCGCCAGTAAAGCCGCAACAATCATAACGCAGACCAGACAGTATGGCGATACTTGATTTTTTGTACTGAATATTTCAGCCGGGAGGAGAGCAATAACACTAAATATAAAAAGACTTCCCCAAATGAGAACTTTTTTGGTCAAATGTCTTTTTTGTTCAGGAACGGGGACATCCAGATCAATGCATCTCTGCCTGACATACTGCTTGGTCTGAATAAATAATATCGACGGAATAATAAGCAGCAACAGCGCAAATTGCGCGGCCAGATTGGCCATGCTGATCGCGCAATTGTAACGGTGCCCGCCAATCCCGCCAAGTAAACTGATGATCAGATAGGCCATCAAAGGTAAACATATTGCCGACAGGAAAACTTTGCCTATTAATTTTAGCGGGGGGGCAAGCAGCAACGCCTTTCTTTGGGTACGGAAGCGCCAGTATAAAGCTGTCAGCAAAGCGCCTATTATTGAAAAGAAAAAGATCTGGTTCAAGACAAGCAGAAGACCTTCTTCCGCAACTGTATATTCCACCTTGGAACTTACCTCAAAATCCTCTGCTTTAAATTTACTGTGCCGCCCAACGGCCGGAAGCAGCATTGCTGCCAGAAGACCTGATTTTTTCAGGGTATCCCAATCGGGCCCTTCCGTTTTTTTTCTTTCTTTCCAGCTTGAAATAATTGCGGTTATCGATTTCAGCTCGGACTCAGTTTGGTTCGCGAGTTTTATTTTTCCGGCTTTCCGGTAAATTCCTGGAATTTTCTTTTCCGCTAGCCCGGCAATTGCATAATCGACCAGGACACTGATTAAAAAAGGTGAATTCTGAGAAATCTGGCGTAAATAAGTTTTCCATGAATCCGCAATCTTCAGAGCTTCAGCTTCCTGACCAGTTTTTTGCAGTTGTGCGGCATAAAGCCACATGCCTCTAGCTACACTGCGTTTGTAGCTTTCATTGGGCAGCAAAGTACTTGCGGCAAGGGCAATCTGGCGAATACACTGGACAACCGTTGTCGGTTCTCCTATGATTTCCAGCCGTTTCTTAAGTAATGGCATAATATAGGTTTTATAATATTTCTTCCGGGTCCCTTTCAAATATTCCTGAACCGCCTGCTTCATCAACTCCGGATCTTTGACTTTCAAGGTATATTCATAATTATATCTTGTATACTTTTTGTTTTTTTCCTTGATACCGATTTTTTTTGAATCCAGCGTCGATGCCTGGTCAAGCAGAATCCCGGCCGCAAGATAGTTATACAACGCATTATCCGGGTCAACCTGTTCCGCTTCTTTCAATGCTTTCAATACTTTCTGTTGAGCGTTTCGGTCTTTTTTGTCAAAACCAAGCATATGCATAATGTAATTGGCGCGATACATCTTGTTATCTGGATATCTTTCAACCAAAGCATATTGCTGATCCGCCTTGGTTTTACGGGAGCGTTCCCCGAATAAAATCAACTTTTCCTCGTCCGTATACCGCTTGTCTAAAAACCATCCATCATTATCGCGATTTTTTTCCGCATAATTCCACAGTTTAGAATCTCCCGTAAGCAGTTGAAAAACCGACACTCCGTTCCAACTACCAAGTTGCTGTACAACGCAAAGAATCACCACCGGCACCAGTATTATCCACGCCAGCTTCCGCAAACGCGCTTTAAATTTCATTCGCGACATATTAGCCTCAATCAACCCATCCGCAACCTGAATAGTTTCACCAAAATGTTTTAGAGCGGCTTCTTCACTCTCCCCGTCAGACATTCCCGATGCCTGATATTCCTCCACTTTGTCATCAAAATGCGATCGCAATTCATTCGTCACATCCAAACGCACTTCAAGGTCGGCGTCCAAGCCTTCGGTAACCTGTTCCAACAGTTTCTCAATCCTGGCGTTATTATTCATTGATTTCTCCAATTGCTTCTTTTTACGCGCAAGCGCTCTGTAATACAGAGCATGCTCATTATTGCCTCTGAGTATAAGTAGATCATTATTATTATTGATCAGATTCGTCCGGGATTTCATCAAGGGTTTTCAATATATAATTTTTTAACTTAAGAGTAATTTTTTGATCAAACCCGGTAAAAGCATTTGACGGGCCATATATGAATTTATCTTTTTGAACAAGATCCGCCTCCCGCCAATTTAGATAGGGTTTGACAAAAGTCGTCATAAATATCATAGCCAACGCCAGCGAAGGAACCCAAGCTCTCGCCAGCGCTCCATAATAAAGGGCGAATTTATTACCATTCTGCAATGAACAAACCAATTTCATAAAGAGAAATCCGATAATAACCGTTAAAGCAATAAGCAAAAAGATGCCATATGTGAGCCAAAAGAAATATATCATCTTTATATCGCAAAGTATTCCCACCGGGATAAAACATCCACAGCTAATTATTCCCAAAGCTGTATAAACCATAGCCAGAGATATCTTGTTCATATTTTTATCCGGAACAGGCACACCCAAAAAAAAGCATTTACGGGAAACATATTTTTTCGTCAACCCAAAAATCAGCCAAGGAATTAATATACTCATTAGGACTATTTGTGAGAAAAAATTACCGGAACTGATAAGTGTATTATAACCATGACCGCCAATTATTCCTATTGCACTTATTGCTAAATAACCAGCGAGGGGAACGACAATACCAAGAACAAATATTTTCAAAACCAAAGAATAAGATGGAACAAGAAGCAGTGCCTGCATACCTGCGCGATGCCGCCATAGTATGCTTATGCACAGGGAGGAAAGAATTAATATCAAGAAGAGATAATTCAAAAAATACATGGCATGTTTTTCGAGTGATATATATTCAACTTTTCGGCTTGCAGCATAATCTTCATCTTTATATTTAATTAATTTACCGTAACCTTGCCGTAAACTTATCCACGCCAATACACCTGCTTTCTTGATCACGTTTTCATCAGCTTTTTCCCTTGATCTGTTTTGCTCAAACTCGGATATCTTTTTCAAACAGGATTCGATTTGACTCGCAGTTTTGCATTTTCCCGCTTTGCGATATATTTCTGGAATAGTCTCAAGAGCATGACGCGTCTCATTAAAATTTGACATCACTTCCAAAAAAGTGCTGGAATTTGCCGTAAGTTGCTTCAGATGAGTTTTCCAGGGAGCAATTATTGCTAATGCCTCTATTTCTTTGCCTTGCTGCTGTAATTCTTTGGCATAATCCCAAATACCATTATTAATTACTCCCAAAGCATAAGCTGTAAGCATATAATTATTGTTTTTCATTTGTAAATATAACAAACTTTCCATCCTAGTCTTAGCTGGACCTAGAATCTTAGCCCGGCTCTTAGCAAGTTCATTAAAGTATGTTTTATAAAATTTCTTTTTTGTTCCTTTCAGATATTCCTGAATACCTTTCTCCATTTGTTCTTGATTTTTAAATACCCATCGATATTCAGGTTCCGGTTTCCTGTAATCATCTCTATCATTTGTTTCCTTCCGGTTTTTGTCAACCCATATATCTTCCTCTTTTAAATCCGCATCTTTTACGCAAGCTTGGTCATTAATTAGCAAAGCCGGATTTTTCTCAAATGAACAAGCATCATTAAGTATAAGCTCAGCACGCAGATAATTGTACAAAGCATTGTCCGGGTCAATTTTGTTTGCCAGTTCAAGGTCTCGCAACATTCTTTCTTTTACCGCAGTACTTTGCCGGGCTTCGTTTTGCATCGACAAAATATAGTTTGCATAAAAAATTTTATTTTCCGGCTGATTTTCCCATATCGCTTTTTGCTGATCTATAAAGCTGCTTTTGGACTTATCTCCCAATAAAACCATGTTTTCACTTTTGGTCAATTTTCGTTTTGCAAGTCCTAAGCGATTTTTAAGGTTCGCAGCCCCATATAAATATTCTCCAAACATTAAAGCTCTAATATCGGTTAAGGCATAGGATATATCAAATGAATACAGCGCACCAAAAACCATCACCGGCATCAGAATTATCCACGCCAGAATTCGCAAACGTGCTTTGAGTTTCATCCGTGACATATTAGCTTCGATCAAACCGTCCGCAATCTGGATCGTCTCGCCAAAATGTTTCACCGCTGCCTCTTCGCTTGCTTCGGACGACATACCAGTGACCTGATATTCCTCAACCTTGTCGTCAAAATGCGACCGCAATTCATTAGTCACATCCAAACGCACTTCAAGGTCGGCCCCCAAGCCTTCGGTAACCTGTTCCAGCAATATGTCTATTTTATCACGGTACATTATTTTCACCGGTCAGGCAAACAGCAGGACATTGACTGATTCAGCGAATAAATTCCACTCCTCTTTCTTTTCGGCCAAAGCAGCAGCACCTTTTTTGGTCAGGGCGTAATATTTGCGTCGTTTGCCGTTGTCGGCAATCTGCCAACTGCTCTCGATCAGTTTAGCCGCTTCGAGCCGATGAAGACAGGGATACAGAGTCCCTTCCTTCCATTGAAAAGCGTTGTTAGTCTTTTCGTTGACGAGTTTGATAATCTCATACCCGTACATTGTTTTGATACTAAGTAGATTCAGGATTACCGGTTCCGCTACTCCGCGCATTAAATCACTGTTGATAGCCATTTCATACCTCCGTTGCTTATATACATAGACTGACTAGGTATATAATAAACGATAAAACCGGATTTGTCAACAGCGAAAATATTTTTTTATCATATTATCAATAAAGATAATAGTCAGACACATTGATTATATTTAAACCATAAGATACGAAAAGACAAGTAATTACAATAATTACTGGCGTTGGAATTTATGAATAATCTTCAAGAGGTTTGGCGTCTTGTCGGCTTTAAGGCCGAACCGCTCAAAAAACATGGTAAGGAGCCTTTCGGCATGGCTTTCCGGGCTGCTGACCAGGTCCGCCGCGGAACGCTCTAATTGAATAGACAAAGATTTTCCCTGGAATACCGGAGTTTTTGTCTTGATCGGCAAACCGTCAAGAGCAATTCCATCGAGGCCATTAACCCGGCAATAGATATTAATAATCTGATCTGTCAGGCCAAGCTCAACATAAAATCTGGCGGTAAAATAAACCGCTTCGGCTAACAGTTTAACGATCAGATTAAAATCAATAGATCCGGGTTCCTTCGGAAAACGACGCATAAAATGCAGCATTCCGGTAAAGAAAAACTGCCACATCCGCTCTCCTTCCTCATGTAGCGAACGCACCCCGACATTCGTCGGATAAAGATCATTTATCACGGCCTTGTCAATAAAAGGACTGCCCGGAAACAGATGCAACGCGCTGTCGAAAGCGCTGCGCAACTGGTCATCACTGAACAAGTGCGGGTCAAAAGTTGCCGGCGCGGCGGAATATTCCGCCAGGATATCTTCGTTATATCCGAATTTGTGATAAAACGCCTGCCGGGCATTCTGCCGTTGTTCACGGAATTTTGTAACGCCGTTCTCGTCTGTCGGCTGATCCTGCTGTTCATACAGGATACCACGCAGCATCCGGCCCAGTTCCTCCCGTTGATTTCTCAGCGCCCGCTGAATCAGGGCGTGAATCTCTCCGGCCCGGTGAGCGGCCCGGCTGGACGCGTCCGGAGTTCGAATATAAAATACACCCTGTTGTAATTCCCGATCACAGGGCCTGCTGCAGACATGCGGAACATTGCGAAAACGCTGAATAACGAAAACCGCGTACTGTTTACCGTCAACCACCGGTCTTTCGATCGTAAACTCAATCGGCGGGTCAACATGGGCGTTGATAAAACCACCGACCAGAGAAGGATCAAATGAACGCGCCTGAGCATCAGTCAGTCCGGTCAAAACAGACGGACGCCCGGTCCGGTCTTCTCCGACTCCGACAACCAAGTAACCGCCTTTTGTATTTGCCAAAGCCAGACAGTGACGGACAAACTTGGCTTTTCCGGCTGAAGACAACTCTTTAAAGTTCTGGGCCGCCTTATAATCCAGTTCATCCGACTCAATACCCCGGGTAATCAATTCTTTCCAGTTTATATAATCCGCCATAGAAAATTCCGATTAAAATTTGAACAACAATTAATAATATGCGGGGAATCACGCAATGTCAAGCCGATTGATAAATCTTTTAATATTTCATTGACCGACATCAAGGACCGTGATCTATTTTATAGTCAGACGGTTTGACTTTAGTTTTATTACAATAAGCTTTATATTAAAAACTTATGAATTATTCAGCGGGGTAGTTCAGGGGGTTGTGTATCCGGTTCTTCCAGCAATTTTTTCAGGGCCAACCGTATAAGGATATAATCCTCATCCTCACGCCAGCGAAGAATACCGACAGCTATCATTGTCAATCCCATTAATGAGAGAAAGACACCAAGATTAATCATAATCAGGCCATAAATTTTAATGTCGAAACGTGCTTCCTGAATGTCCCGCATTTTCAACATACAACCAAGCAGATGAATATTTCGTTCCTCCTGGGGAGCATACACCGCTTTTTTAAAATCTTTCTCAAGGTCATAAGATTTCTTTTCATTCACCCACTCAAAGCCCCGGTTAAAATTGTATAATCCAATAAAAAACCAGAAAACCGCGAAAACAAATAAATTTATACGTTTTTTCTTGAAGGATGCAATCAGTTTGTCATATTTACGGATTTTTTTGAGCGCTATAATTCTATCTTGTTCAGTAAGATGCATATCTCTCCTCCTGATGATTAATTAGGAACTCAATTAAGTCAGATTTTTCCAGTACCATTCGGCAGCTTCATTTAAGCCGGAAATGAAATCATGGGAAGGTTTATAGCCAAGCAGTTTTTGGGCCTTAGAAATATCCGCAAGAGAATGGGGAATATCTCCGCTTCTGAAATCTCCATGGACGACTTCTATTTTAGCAATTTCCGGGTCAAATTGACTTAATGCCGTCCGAATCGTTTCGAACAGGTCATTCAAGTCTGTACGTCCCCCGCAGGCAACATTGTAAACAGTATTGACGGCAGCTGGATTCTTCGTTATCGCGGCTAATTGATTGGCTTGAATAACATTATCAATGTAGGTAAAATCCCGGGAGTAACTGCCGTCGCCGTTGATGACCGGAGATTCATGCCGGATCAAAGACTGGACAAATTTGGGAATCACCGCCGCGTAAGCACCATTAGGGTCCTGCCGGCGACCAAAAACATTGAAATACCGCAGACCGATCGTTTCAATCCCGTAAATATCGCTGAAATTCGTCGCATAAAGTTCATTGACATATTTGGTAATCGCGTATGGCGACAGTGGATTTCCAATATTGTCTTCGACTTTCGGCAATTCCTTGCTGTCGCCATAAGTAGAGGAACTGGCGGCATAGACAAAACGCTTGACTCCGGCATCCCGGGCCGCCGTCAGCATTTTCACAAACCCGCCAATATTTACCTCGGTCGTCGTTATCGGGTCCTCTATCGAGCGCGGAACCGATCCCAGCGCGGCCTGATGCAGAACATAATCAATCTTTTCACAAGCCTCGGCGCAGGTGGAAAAATCCCGGATATCTCCCTCTAAAAGCGTAAATGCGGGATTATCAATGAAAGGCACTATATTTTCTTTATTCCCGGTACTGAAATTATCCAGACAAACAACCTGATTTCCCTGTTGCAGCAATGCTTCCACAAGGTTTGAACCGATAAAACCGGCTCCACCCGTTACTAAAACGCGAGATTGTGTTATCAAAGACTCCATTACCTCAGCTTTGCTTGATTAAGTTATCAAAATAATCAATTGTGCGTGACAAACCTTCGCGCAGTTGAGTAGTCGGTTCCCAACCCAGTACTTCTTTCGCTTTGGAGATATTGGGCTGACGTTGTTTCGGATCATCCTGCGGCAGGTCCATATAAATAAGTTTTGAGTTGGAATTTGTCAGTTCGATCGTTAATTCAGCCAGCTCTTTAATCGTAAATTCGCCGGGATTACCGATATTGATCGGTCCGGTGATCTCTTTCGGGGTATCCATCATCCGGATCATCGCGTCAATCAAGTCGTCGCGATAACAGAAACTGCGAGTCTGCGAGCCATCACCGTAAATCGTTATATCTTCGTTCCGCAACGCCTGCAGGATGAAATTACTGACGACACGCCCGTCATTCGGATGCATTTTAGGGCCATAGGTGTTGAAAATTCGAACCAGCTTGGTTTCAACCCCGAATTGCTGGTTATAGGTGTAGAATAAGGTTTCTGCACAGCGTTTACCTTCGTCGTAACAGGAACGCGGACCTATCGTGTTTACATTTCCCCAGTATGACTCGACTTGCGGATGCACAGCCGGGTCGCCATAGATTTCAGAGGTTGAAGCCTGCAATATTTTGGCTTTGACCCGTTTTGCCAGACCAAGGACATTGATGGCGCCATGAACGCAGGTTTTAACCGTCTGAACCGGGTCGAACTGGTAGTGGATCGGTGAAGCCGGACATGCCAGATTGTAGATTTCGTCGACCTCCAGATATATCGGAAACGTTACATCGTGACGCATCACTTCGAAGCGGGGATTGTCGATCAGGTTATAAATATTCTGTTTATCGCCGGTAAAAAAGTTATCCAGGCAGATAACCTCGTTTCCCATCGCCAGCAGTCTTTCACAAAGAAATGATCCGAGAAAGCCGCTGCCGCCGGTTACCAGTATTGATTTTGTCATCGGTATATACTCCTTATCGATCTACATTACCGTTTTTATGTAATTCACGAAACTCTTTAATTGTTCTGGCGATCCCCTCGTCCAATGAAATTTCCGGGGACCACCCCAGCTCCGCAGCCCGCGAACTGTCGGTCAATTTACGATACATTCCGTCCGGTTTTGACGTATCCCAGATGATTTTCCCGGTATAGCCGGCCGCTTTCGAAACCTTTTCGGCCAATTCCTTGATCGAGATGTCACTGCCGTAACCAATATTGACCACTTCAGGGTCGTCCCGTTCCTGCAAAAAGAAATAGACCGCGTTCGCCACGTCGTCAACATGGAGAAATTCGCGCAAAGAACCCCCAGATCCCCAAACAACAACTTCCGGGGTATTGTTTTCGACCGCTTCCACAAAACGACGGATAAAGGCCGGGAAAACATGGCTGTTAACCGGGTCGTAATTATCATTTGTTCCGTACAAGTTACACGGCATCAGGCTGACCGTTTTAAAGCCGTATTGCCTGGACAGATAAAGACACAGTTTATATCCGGCGATCTTGGCCAGGGCATATCCCTCGTTTGTCGGCTCCAGCGGCCCGGTCAGCAGATATTCCTCTTTGATCGGCTGCTGCGCTTCACAGGGATAAATACAGCTGCTGCCAAGAAAACAGAGTTTTTTCACCTCATGCAGATAAGACTGGTAAATCACATTATTCTGAATCTGCAGGTTTTCCAGCAGGAATTCAGCGGGCTTAGTCTTATTAGCCATAATTCCGCCGACCTTTGCCGCGGCCAGCACCACATAATCCGGTTTCTCCGCATCAAAAAACTCTTTGACTGCCGTCTGGCTGCAAAGATCCAGTTCCGAGTGCGTCCGGGTCAAAATATTGGTAAAGCCTTCGCGCTCAAGTTTGCGGACAACCGCACTGCCCACCATACCGCGATGACCGGCCACAAATATTTTATCATTCTTTTCCATTTGTCTCAAAAACCTGTTTCATAGTTCGGGTCATCCAGCAACCTGAGGTCGCCATCGGTCATAATCTCCACCAAACGGTCAAATTTGACTTCGGCCTTCCAGCCCAGTTGTCTTTCAGCCTTGGACGGATCGCCAAGCAGCTGATCCACTTCCGCCGGCCGGTAATAGCGGGGATCGATCCGGATAATTGTTTCACCGCTGGCCCGGTCCATTCCGATTTCTTTTTCAGCTTCGCCTTCCCATTTGATCTGGTGTCCAAGCCGGGCAAACGACTTCTCGATAAACTCACGTACCGTATGCATTTCCCCAGTGGCGACAACGTAATCATCCGGTTTTTCCTGCTGCAGCATCATCCACATCATCTTGACATAATCCGGAGCATAACCCCAGTCACGATATGCATCGATATTACCCATGTAAAGACAATCCTGCAAACCGCGATGAATCCGGGCCGCCGCCATCGTGATCTTGCGCGTTACAAAAGTCTCGCCGCGCCGGGGCGATTCATGATTGAACAAAATCCCGTTGCTGGCATGCAGACCATACGCTTCACGATAATTTTTCACGATCCAGAAGGCATACTGCTTAGCCACGCCATACGGGGAACGCGGATAGAACGGAGTTGTTTCAGACTGCGGCACCTCCTGAACTTTGCCGTAAAGCTCCGAAGTAGATGCCTGGTAGAATCGCGCCTTGCATCCTGATTCACGAATAGCGTCCAGCAGCCGCAAAGTACCGATTCCGTCAACTTCAGCCGTGTATTCCGGCACTTCAAACGAAACCTGAACATGAGACTGGGCGCCAAGGTTGTAAATCTCATCAGGATTTATTTTCTCGATCAACCGGTTAAGGTTGCTGGAATCGGTAAGATCACCGTAGTGCAGGAAAAGCTTGACCCCGGATTCATGGCGGTCCTTGTAAAGATGGTCTATTCTGCGGGTGTTAAACGAGCTTGAACGACGAATAATGCCGTGTACTTCATAGCCCTTTTCCAACAAAAACTCCGCCAGATAAGAACCATCCTGACCGGTTATCCCGGTTATCAATGCCTTTTTCACTTTTTATTCCAGCTTTCTTTCTGTTAAACGCTCGCAATCACATTAGCGATCTTTTTGATAGAGTCGGTATCAAGATACGGGTGCATCGGCAATGCAAATATTTTATCCGCCACGCTTTCAGAAACCGGCATATCGCCTTTGACATAACCAAGTTTTTCAAACGCCGTCTGCAAATGCAGCGGAATCGGATAATAACAGGCACTCGGAATCTCATTGGCCTGAAGCGCCGCCTGGATCTCAGCCCGGCGGTCAGACTGAACACAATACTGAGCCCAAACAGATTTACAGCCTTCCGGGATGTAAGGTGTTTTGACCACTCCGTCAAGCATTTCCGCATAAGTAGCGGCAACTTTCTGGCGCAATTCAATTTCTTCCGGGAACAATTTGAGTTTTTCAAGCAGAATAGCTGCCTGAATAGTATCAAGCCGGGCATTCAAACCAAGCCGGACATTATTATATTTGTCGGAACTCTGACCGTGAACCAGGATCGAACGCATCACGTCATGCAATTCCTGGTCATCGGTAAACACCGCGCCGCCGTCACCGTAAGCGCCAAGCGGTTTGGCCGGGAAAAAGCTGGTCGCACCAACATCTCCCATTGAAGGAGCTACTTTACCATTATATTCAGCTCCGAGTCCCTGACACGAATCCTGAATAACGAACAGGCCGTATTCTTTCGCGATCGGCATGATCTTGTCATAATCCGCGCTCAAACCGAACAGGTCAACCGGGATAATGCCTTTCGGGATTAATTTACCATCGACTATCGTTTCCTTGATCGCGGCTTCCAGCTTAACCGGATCAATATTGTAGGTATCCGGATCAATATCGACAAAAACCGTAGTCGCGCCAGTCAGCGCGATAGTTTCAGCCGTTGCAAAAAACGTAAACGGTGTAGTAAAAACCGCGTCTCCCGGGCCAACTTCATATGCCATCAACGGCATCAGTAAAGCATCAGTACCGCTGGAACAGCCGATACAATACTTGGATCCGGCAAATCCCGCAAGCTGGCATTCCAGCTCTCCGACTTCCGGACCGAGGATATAACGTCCGTGTTCAAGAACCCTTTTTATTGCGGCGTCTACATCAGATTCAATTCTTTTGTACTGAGTTTTTAAATCGATAAAGGGCAACATACGTATAACCTTTCTTGTTATTGTTGTTATATGTTTCTATTAAAATTCAAATTTTATTTAGCTTCTCCAAGCCTCTCCCCGGCATATTTCTTTTCCCGGATCGGACGCCACCACCACTCGTTTTCAAGATACCATTTGATGGTCTTGCGGATGCCGGAATCAAAGTTTTCTTCAGGTTGCCAACCCAGCTCAGTCCGCAGTTTCGTCGCGTCTATGGCATAACGCTTGTCATGGCCAGGGCGATCGTCAACAAACGTGATAAGTTCGCGGTGGGAGCGACTGCTTGGAGCCAGTTCGTCCAGGATATCGCAAATCGTCTCAACCACTTCCAAATTGGTTCGCTCATTATTACCGCCGACATTATAAGTTTCGCCAGGCAATCCCTTTTCCAATACCAGCGTCAACGCCTTGGCGTGATCTTCCACATAAAGCCAGTCGCGAATATTGTCTCCTTTACCATAAACCGGTAGCTGCAGACCATGCAAAGCATTCAGAATAACCAATGGAATCAGTTTTTCCGGAAAATGATACGGCCCGTAATTATTTGAACAATTGGTAATAAGAACCGGCAAATTATAAGTGTGATACCAGGCCATTACCAGATGATCCGATGCGGCCTTGCTGGCCGAATAAGGTGACCGCGGATCATAAGGAGTAGTCTCTTCAAATAAGCCATCAGCCCCCAAAGAACCGTAAACCTCGTCCGTTGATATATGCTGAAACCGGAATGACCGCTTCCTGTCTGAGGAAAGTTGATTCCAGTATTCACGCGCAATCTCCAACAAATTCGCGGTTCCGATAATGTTAGTTTCGATGAATTCTGCCGGACCGTCTATCGACCGGTCGACATGTGACTCAGCAGCTAAATGCATAATTGCATCGGGCTGAAAATCAGTAAACACCTTGCTTACAGTCTGGCGGTCACAAATATCAACCTGACAAAAAGAGTAACGCGGATTATTAGCGACTTCAAGAAGACTTTCCTGATTTCCGGCATATGTCAGCTTGTCAAGATTGAGCACTTCATGATCCGTAGCTCTGATCAAATGTCTGATCAAAGCTGATCCGATAAATCCAGCGCCTCCGGTAATTATTATCTTCATAAGCGTTGTCAATCCTCGTGAAACTTTTTCGGCTCAATCAGCCTTGAAGTTGGAAATAATATCATCCAGAATGGAATCAAGATTCTGTTTTGGGGCAAAGCCGATCAAAGATTTCAGTTTTTCCGTACACGGAACCCGACGCGGCATATCTTCAAAATCACTGGTATAGACTTGATCGTAAGGAATTAACTTTACCGTTGACGAAGACGACGTTTTGCGAATAATTGCCTCAGCCAGTTCTTTCATGCTGACTTCTTCGATACCGCCGACATTTACCACTTCGCCGTAAGCCGCCGGTGTGTCAATTAGTTTGATGAGTGCTTCACACACTTCTCCAACATGAGTAAACGTACGGGTCTGAGTACCGTCTCCGAAAACAGTCACTTCTTCATCGGCCAGCGCCTGACGCACAAAATTCGGAATTACCATACCGTACCGACCGGTTTGTCGTGGTCCGACCGTGTTAAACAAACGAACCACCACCACCGGCAATCCATATTTGCGATAATAAGCAATCGCGTTAAATTCATCCATCAGTTTAGCCGCGGCATAACTCCAACGAGCCTTATGGGACGGTCCGAAAACGGTATCGTTATCTTCGCGGAGGGGAGCGTGATTCTGTTTGCCATAAGCTTCCGAGGTTGATGCAATCAACACTTTTTTCCGGAATTTATTACAAAGCTCCAGAACTATCTCTGTTCCACGCAGATTAGTGGTAATAGATTGCAAGGGATTCTCGATAATATATTTAACCCCAACTGCGGCAGCCATATGAAAAACTGTATCACAAATCCCGATCAGTTCTAGCATTTTGTCATAATTCATAATAGTATCTATGACAACATGTAAACGACCAACATATTCCGGGTTATCCTGAAGCGGCTGGATATTTTTAATATCGCCAGTTGACAAATCATCGATAATATAAACTTCGCAGTCTGCGGCAAGATATTTTTCAGTCAGATAGCTCCCGATAAACCCCGCACCTCCGGTAATCAGTATTTTTCTTCTCATAACACCTGTTTCCGTATGTAATTTTCAGACGTCGTGCAATTTAATTCATTTAGAATGAAATAAACTACCTTGAATATTAGCAAAAATAATATAGCATGATATTGAACTAAAACAAATCTTTAATAACATGAAACAAATGTTCTTTAACCGATGTTTTATTTTAGAATGCAAAAGTTTTTTTTTTATAACTGTTGTTAATCATAAAACACAAGGGCTTCTAGATTAATATAAAATATTACTATATAACATATTGTAATATATAAACATTCAAACCGTCCGACAATTTGACAAACCCAATTTCGGCATATATATTATCTCCAAACCACCCAAAAGGAGGACAAAATGGAAGCGCGCATGAAAGTTAAAGGCGAGGGCTGCTACTACCATCTTTACAATCGCATCGGCTGCATCAAAGGCGAACATCCTTTCTCCGACTCGGACAAGGAATACGGATTCAAACTGCTTCGATATCTCTGCGATTACTTTTTAATTGAGGTTATTTCGGCCGCCTGGATGGGCAACCATTTTCACCTCGTAGTCTACGCTCCTGGCCCCGACGAATTGCCGCCGCTCGAGGTCATTGTTAAACGACACAACGCCTATTACAAATCCATGAAAAAAATCTTTAAATTCGGACCGAGAACCCCGGTTATCAGTCTCGACAACAAAGTACAATGCCAGGAAATAGCCCTCAAAATGATCGATATAAGTCGGTTTATGTCGGCTTATCAACGACAATTCACCTGCGTCTACAACGAAACCCGCGACCGTACTGGACAACTCTGGGGCGGCCGCTTCAAAAGCGTGATCCTCGAAAAAATAAACGCCCTAGCTGCCTGCGTAACCTACGTCGAACTCAACCCGGTCCGGGCAGGCCTGAAAAATGATCCGGCGGATTATAATTTCACCACCTGGGGGCGCTATTGCAGAAGCGGAAAACACATGTTCTATAAGAATTTCGTCAAACACATGAAGCCCAATATCACCACCGGCGACACATCGCAATGGGCTGAAGCCGAAGTGTTTGCGTTCTTTCGTGGCGAGTTGGCGCGGATAATCACCGCGGAAAGCGGGGCCTCAAGCGAAGAAATCTACGCCGCGCGCGACAAAGCCCGACAAAAAGAATCGATGCATGTGCGCTTTCTGCGCCGTACCCGACACTTTACCGAAGGAGCTATTTTAGGTTCAAAACAATTCATCCGCCAAACCGGAAGCCAGTTTGACAATCCCGAAAGAATCCGGAAAAAACACCTCTCCCGAGGCTTCAGTCCGTCCGGAATCCTGTATTGTTTCCGAAAGCTTAAAGAATGAAAAAATAATCGCTTAAATAGGTTTATTTCAAAAACTTTTTACTTTCTTTAACATTTTTTGTCGTTGTAATGATTAAAGTTGATACCGGCAAGTTCGGCTTTAATTTACCTTCAGCTACAATTTCAATAACCATTTTTCCGTTTGAAATGAGCGGCTGCATCGTTCTTGGATCGGCATCCGCCGGAACTTCACCGCCAAACTCCAATGTCATACTGGTTTTGACAACTTTCATATTTGGAGGAAACGGCGGAGCCGGCATATCCGAAATGGTCATTTTGGCGGTAATGTCAAGAAATTCTTTACCTTCTACTTTGTTTATTCTTGAAAACTTGACCACTCCTTTGATTGAGGAAGGAGAGACTTTCAGTTTTGCAGATGATAAGTCATCCGCGGCTTTTTCAGTATTTACCGGCCAGGTATCTCCAAGTTTTTTAAGTTCCTTTGTCCCGAAAATATCATTATCCCGGTATTTGGCCTTGGACATTGTCACAACGAGATCCAATATTTTTGTTATTTGATCATTTGCCGGTTTGTTATTTACCAAATAAACTTTTTTATTATCTTTCAGTTCTGCTATAATTTCAGTTCCTGCCGGCAAAATATTTTTTGATTTTCCCCGCATACTTATGGCAAATTTTGAAATGATGATTTTAAGCTTGGACGGTCGTTGCAACTTGTCGACCGCCATCACCGTAGCAGTACTTTCTAATATTGCGTTAAGCGACCTTGATCCTTTGTTTACAACCCGTCCTTTAATTTTCACGACAGTATCCCGGGTATTTGTACAGTTAACTTCGTAAATGTATTTATCTCCCGTCTTGTAATCACGATCGAGACTGATCCGGTAACTTTTTGCGTAAATACTCAAACCGACTGTGAGAGCCATTCCCATTACAATAATTTTGCGGTTGATCATTGCAGTGTCTCCTTGCATTCTTAACTGTTTTCAAGTAAATGATATTTGCAAAACTACTGTGAAAAACTTGAAAAGTCAATAAATAAATCAAAAAACCAATATTTTTAATCTCCAGACATATTGACTTATTTCATTATATATGTATATTAGTATATAATATAAAATAATATTTCACAATGTGAAAAACATGATTAAAGTATTGGTAAAAACATTTGCGATTCTTGAAGAGATAGTGGTTGCCTCTCCCAAACCGGTATCATTGGGGAAGCTGGCTGAAAAACTTGACCTTAATAAAGCAACTTGCTCGCGAATTATCGGTGATTTAGTCGACGCTGGATATCTGGTACAAAAATCGCGGCACGAAGGATATGTTGCCGGACCAAGGGCATATGCTTTTGGCGAACAGGTATCTTATAAAGAAGCGATTGTGCGTGAAGCAAAGACCATCATAAAGGCCTGCGCGGAAAAAATAGGCGAATCGGTGTTAATGGCCGAGATGCATAATCTTTCACGATACATTCTTTGTCATTACAACTACAACCACACCCTGAATGTTGTCATTGATTATTTATCCATAAATGATCTATATACTACCGCCACCGGTGCTATGTCAATAGCTTACGCTTCAGATCAGGAAATTGATGAAATAGTGAAACGCGACGGAATCCCGTGTGGCCTGACGCTATGGAAAGAAGTCCATTCCAGAGAAGATTTTGAGCGGGCCCGGCAAAAGATCCGGGATGATAAATGCTTGATATATGGCGGGCCCAGAGAAAATCGTCTGGCGATCGTGGCTTTTCCTGTGTTCCAGAACGGGAAGTATATTGCGGTCGTAGGAGCATCTGTCCCTCAAAATAGTTTTCATGGAGAGCACAAGGCAGAAGTTATAAGGGAAGTTAAGGCCGCCACAGATAAACTCAATCAAAGAATTTCACATATCGCGAGTATCGGTTAAAAAAAACTTGCGATAAAGATATGGCCGGAAATGATATCAGGACATTAAGTCCGCGATCAAAACGGTCTCATCAACAAAAAAGGAACTGGAAGAATGGAACTGGCTGAAAAGGTTGCGCTGGTAACTGGCGCATCTCGCGGCCTGGGCAAGGGTATTGCGTTTGCACTGGCGGAAAAAGGCGCGGATGTGGTAATAAACTACCGTTCAAACGACGCTGAAGCGGAAAAAGTCAAAGAGGAAATCGAAACCATGGGCCGCCGAGCCATTACAGTTCGGGCTGACGTCAGCGAGAAAGCCGGAGTTGAACGATTATTCCAACGGATTCGGGAAGAGTTTGGCACGTTGGATATTCTGGTTAACAATGCTGGAACCACTAAAGCCCAGGATATTTTCGAAACTGAATTATCTGACTGGGAATTTATCCTTAAAACCAATCTGACAAGTGTATTTCTCTGTTCCAAAGCCGCTATGGAATTGATGAAAGAACAAGGATCAGGGCGGATCATCAACATCAGTTCGATCGTTGGAGAACGCGGGGCATTATATGGACACGTCCACTACGCCAGCACCAAAAGCGGAATATTCGGGTTTACCAAGACTCTGGCCCGAACCGCCGCGCCACTCGGGATAACGGTCAACTGCATTGCACCCGGAATCATTGAGACAGAACTGCTGTTCAAGACACATGGAGCAAGTGAAGTGGCGAAACTGGCGGATGGAGTTCCGCTTGGGTTGGGCAAGGTTCGCGACATCGGGTTGGCGGCGGCCTATCTGGCCGGAGAAGGCGGACGTTACATTACCGGTTCCACCATTGACGTCAACGGCGGTATGTATTTAAGATAAAAAATGAAAGAGTACATCATGTATTCCCTGGAAAACGACAAAGTCAAGGTATCATTCGACAATGCGGGAAACCTGCAGGAACTGATAAATCTGCAGACCGGGCATAATTATGCCGGCGGCTATCCGGTCTGGCGCATGCTGCTTCAGAAAGGCAAAAGATTTGAATGCGAAGTCGTACCGGAAACAGAACCATCGATAGAAAAATCCGGAAAAACTATCGTTTTGACCTATGATAAAAATATTTTCGAAGGCAAAGCCGTCAAACTCGGAGTTAAAATCTCAGTAAGTCTGGATGACGACAACGTAAAATGGAGTATTGAGTTGAGCAATGACGAACCCGGATGCATTATTCGCGACTTGCTTTTCCCGGTAATCCATGATTTGCAACTACCCGAAAAGCAGGAATTGATCTACCCGTTTACCGGCGGACAGAAATTCAAAGATATCAAAAGCCATATCAAAAAACAGCATTCCTACTGGAAGGGCAAAGATCATATTTTTATTCAGTGGAAACATGAATATCCGCGCCGGGCGGCAACCAACTGTTTTACCTTTGCTGGAGCGGAAGACGGCTTATATTGCGGACTGCATACAAACAACAACGAAGAAACAGTCCATGCGTTCCGGATGTACGGGGATACCCTGGATATCAGTTTCGGACGCTATCCCGGCTGCGGTTGCAGGGAAACATGGAGTCTGGACGGCTATGTAATCTCTCCTTACAACGGCTGCTGGCACGTACCGGCAAAAAAATACCGGTCCTGGCTGGACAGTCCGGAATGTGAATGGTTCGAACTGCATGAAATTCCTGAATGGGTCCGGAAAATGCCTGGTTGGCAACGGATTATTATGAAACATCAATACGGAGAAATCCATTATAAATATATCGATATGCCCGAAATGCGTGAAGACGGTCAGCAAGCTGGAATCGACACGTTGTTTATGTTCGGCTGGCAAAAAGGCGGGCACGATAACAACTATCCGGACTATACCCCTGATCCGGAGCTGGGGACAGAGGAACAGCTCAAAGTCGGAGTTAAAGACTTCACGGAACACAACGGACAGGTTATTTTATATTCCAACGGCCAGTTAATCGACTTGAATTCTGATTTCTACAAAAAATGTGGTCCGGAAGTGACGATTAAGGATTTTAACGGCAATGCCCGGCGCGACGCCTATCTTTTCAGTTCAACCGGTCATTTTTACGGCAATATCGCTAATCGCTCGTTTGAACACGGCTGCCCCTGGAGCAAAAAATGGGAAGAAGTTTTAGCCGGAGTCGTCGATACGGCGGCGGCGTACGGCTGTCAATCGGCCTTTTTCGATCAACTGGGAATCGGGCCGATGCCCTGCTGTGACCCGAATCACGGGCATCCGGTACCGGCGTTCGGCGGCGGAGCGCAGCGCGGACAGCAGATCAAACGGCTGCGGAAACGCGCCAGAAGCCATTCGCCGGAAATGGCGATCGGCGTGGAAATCATCACTGATGTTACAGCTTGTCAGGCGGACTATGTCCACTCCCTGAGCGGCTTCTGCAAGGCAATGAACGACTGGGAGAAAACCGGTGAAAAACCGGAACATGAATTTTTTATCGACTGGTTCCGCTATATCTTTCCGGAAATAATTATCTCCGACCGGGAGATCCGGGATGATTCGGATATTGAACGCCGCGTCAACCATACCGTGCTGAAAGGCTTGCGGAACGACGTCGAGATATATCGCTGCCGCAAGACAATCGCGGAAACTCCTCATTATCAGGAATACCTGGGCAAAATTTCTCATTTGCGTAAAAAATATTCCGACTTACTGCTTGAGGGCCGGTATTGCGATACTGAAAACTTCATTATCGACAACGAGCAGATCGAGGCCAGATGTTTCACCAACGGCGATAAACTGGCAGTGGTTCTGACCCAGAGTCATTTGAAATCGGCGACGACCAATTTGTCCGTTCCCGGATATAAATATGTTGATGCCGATGGTGTGAATGGTATTGAAGTAATTAAAAAAGATCAATTTTTCCAGGTCGAAATAAAACGTCACGGCCTGGCAATCGTAATTTATGAAAAGGAAGCAAAATAATGGAAATCACCTGGCTGACTCAAGGCAGTTTTTTGTTTGAAACCGATGAAACCAGGATTCTGGTCGATCCTTATATGAGTGATTGTCTGGAAGCTAAAGGCATCAAGCGGATGGTCCCCTACCCGTTGTCTTTTGAAGAGTTGAAACCAGACATGCTGATCTGTACCCACGACCATCTGGATCATCTTGACCCGGAAACCGTGGAAAAAATCGCGGCTATGTATCCTGAATGCGTAATGGCCGGTCCGATCAGCTGCTGCAATCACTTTAAGGAACTCGGAATCAAAGAGGAGCAGGTCAAACTGCTTGAAAGGGAAAAATCTTTTTCATTCCGAGATCTGGAAATCACCCCGGTTCTGGCAATTCATTCCGATCCGGAAGCGGTTGGAGTCGTCATCGAAGCGGAAAACAAAAAAGTCTACCTAAGTTCCGACTCACTGTACGACGACGCCCTGGTCAACGAATTCACCAGAGACTGTGACGTCATTCTGATCTGTATCAACGGACGGCTCGGCAATATGCCGTACGAAGACGCGGTAAAAGTCGTAAAAGCGGCGAAGCCGAAAACCGCGCTGCCGATGCATTACGGACTTTTCGCGGAAAATACCGCCGATCCGCAGCCGTTCATCAACAACTGCAATCAAGCCGGAATTAAATCATTTGAACTTACTGTGGGTAAACCTATAAGGATCTGATAATGAAAAAGATTGGTAAATTCAAAGCGAAAAAGTCGCTCGACATAGCCGGATCGAAAATCGGTATCGGGTTTGAATGTCTGGACCGCCAGATGTGGGACGATAACGATGAGGCCTATAGATTGGTCGGGGAGCTTGGGGTCAAACACGCCCGGGTGCAAACCGGCTGGAATCGTTGTGAAATCGACAAAGGCGTCCTTGATTTTGCCTGGCTGGACCGGATCGTTGACAAGCTGCTCGAACGCGGAATTCAACCCTGGTTCAACCTTGGATACGGTAATATTCACCATACTGAAGCGACAGAACCCGACGCGGTCGGCTGGGCGCCGATCTATTCGGAAGAATCCCGGCAGGCATGGAAGCATTTCGTAGCCGAACTGGTCAAACACTTCAAAGGCCGGATTACCCACTATGAGGTTTGGAACGAACCGGACATAAATCCATTCTGGAACAATGGCTCCAATGTCAGCGAATATATAGATCTGCTGAAAATGACGGTTCCGGTGATCAGGGAAAACAATTCTAGTGCTAAGATCATTGGCGGAGCCACCGCGGCCGGATTCTCAAGTACCGGATTCGGGGTGCTTGAAGAATACTTGAAACAGGGAATGGCGCAGCTCATTAACGTTTACAGTTACCATCGCTATCGCGTGGTCCCGGAACTTTACAGCGTTGACGATTTCCGTCATTTGCGGGCGGCGTTTGACGCTTACGGCGGTGAACATGTCGAACTCTGGCAGGCCGAATCGGGTTGTCCTTCACAAAGCGCTACGACCCAGGCGCTGGCCAACACGCCGGTCACTAAAGAGGTGCAGGCAAAAGTCCTGTGCCGAAGCATTATGACCGATCTTGACATGGGGGTCGATTACACCTGCTATTTCCATTTTTCCGACTTCAAATTTTATTATCGCAACGGCTACTGCGAGGTTCCGAACCATTTCGGGGTAATTACTTACGACAGTCCGCCTCAACCGAAACCGGCATACTATGCTTTACAAACCATCTGCTCCTTGTTTGATAATGACACAATCCGGGCGCCGCGCACCAAAATCGATATGGCGATCAGCGATATGAGCAAATCGCCGGAACTCTATTCGTTCCAGGTCGAAATTCTGAATTCCCGCAAAACCGCTTTCGTGCGCAAGGGTTACCCGCTGATCTCATGGTATCTGCCGGAAGATCTGTTTCCGTCCTATGCCGGAAATGAGCCATACCAGACCCGCGACATTGAGTTGTTCATCTGGGTTCCGGAGCAAAATATCGAGCAGCCGGTCGTAATCGATCCCCTGACCGGGGAGGTATATGAACCAGAAAGCGAAATTGACCCCAATCAACGGCAGGATATTGCCCGGCAGCTGGTGGTTCATGATGTTCCGTTAAAAGATTATCCAATGTTTATCACTGACTATAACGCAGTAAAAGAATTAATTGAAAGGTTATGAAAATGTCTTTAAAAGATTTCGGACTGAATTATCTGGGAAAAATGAAAAACCGTAAGAGCACGGAAATCGGCTCTTCAAAACTTGGCGTCGGCTTCGAATGCCTTGACCGCGATATGTGGGACGCCGACCAGGCATGGCCAGTCCTTGATGATCTCGGCGTGAAATGGGCCCGGGTCCAAACCGGCTGGGCCAAAACCGAAAAAGAACCGGGCGTCTATAATTTTGCCTGGCTCGACGAGATTGTCGACAAACTGCTGGCTCGCGGAGTTACTCCGTGGCTCAGTATCAGCTACGGAAATAAATTATATACTAAAAAAATGAATTCCGGCGACAGCATTTCACCCAATTATAAAGACTGCAACGAACACGGAGTCGGGTTTCCACCGATCCAGACCCAGCCGGAACGCGACGCCTGGCAGAATTACGTGCGCGAACTGGTCAAGCATTTCCGGGACCGGGTCGATCATTATGAAGTCTGGAACGAGCCGGACCTGCTGAGTTTCTGGCAGTCCGGGCCAAAGGCCGCGGAGTACGTCGAACTGGTCAGGCTAACCTCTGAACCGTTGCGGGAAGAACAGCCTGACGCCAAACTTATCGGCGGCGCGATAGCCTGGGGCATGACGGTCTGGAGTCTCAAATACCTTGACGACTGCATGAAGGCGGGTATCCATAAATATATCGATATCATCTCATATCACGGTTATAAATCGGTCCCGGAACGTCACAGTACCCAGGAAATCGCCGGTTTTACCAATATTGTCAATAAGTACAAGCCGTCACTGCAATACTGGCAGGGCGAAGCCGGAGTCCAGTCATACGTGCCGGAAGCGGCCAAAGGCGTCGGCGCGCTTTCCACCATGAAATTCAGTGAGGATATCCAGGCCAGAATGCTCCTGCGCCGGACCCTGCTTGAACTCAATAACGGCTGTTCCATGACCAGCTATTTCCACATGGCCGACTTCGCCCACTACGCCGCTTTCAAACAGACCTTCCATTACGGTCTGGTCAGGCTGGAAGACGGTTCCCCGAAACCCGCGTATTACGCGCTGCAGTCATTATGCACCATTCTGGCCGATCCGATGGAGCAGGCCGGCGGGCGTACCGCTTGCCACTTGAGTGTAACGGACGATACCGACGATCCGCGCGCCACCAAAGCCACCACCTGGCACGCCAATTTTGTTTGCGGCAATGTCCCGGTTCACGCCTGGTGGTTCCCGGAATCGGTTGAGGACGATCCGGTTGTCAAACAGATGGAAATGACTTATTACATGGACAGCGCCCTGAAACTTGATAATCCGGTCATGATCGACCCGGTAACGCAGGAAGTATACGAGATAAAATGTGAAATGGACAAACGCACCTGCGGCGAATCATGGATGTTCCCGGACGAAGCGGCCGAAGGTGTGCGTCATTTTACCGGTCTGCCGATCTGCAATAGCCCGCTAATTATGACCGATCGTTCGCTTATTGAAATAATCTAAATACTACACCACGGAGGACACAGAGAGCACGGAGGGTTTTCTTTTTCCGCAAAGCGGAAATTTTAAATTCGTGTAATTCGCGCAATTCGTGGCTGGAAAGGATTAAAAATGAAAATTACCGAAATCAAACCTTTGATCTGCCATTGCTACCGGACCAATTGGGTCTTTGTCAAGGTTATGACCGACGAGGGTCTGCATGGAGTGGGTGAAGCCACTTTGGAATATCGTGAACAGACCGTCATGGAAGCAATTCGGGAACTGGACCGCAATCTGCGAGGTGAAGATCCGCGCAATATTGAAGCAATCTGGCACGAGTGCTACCGGAGCTTGTATTTTCGCGGCGGACCGGTCAATATGAGCGCGCTGTCCGGCGTCGAAATGGCGCTGTGGGATATCAAAGGCAAAGAACTCGGAGTTCCGGTCTACCAGCTTATCGGCGGTAAAGTCCGGGACAAAGTTCCGTGTTACGCCAACGGCTGGTTCGCCCCGGCAAAAACTCCGGAAGAATTCGCTGCAAAAGCGAAAGTCGCGGTGCAAAACGGCTTTACCGGACTAAAATGGGATCCGTTCGGTTCAGCTTATTTGAATATCAGCAAAAAAGAATTGCATCAAGCCCTGGATTGTGTGGCTGCGGTTGTTGACGCTGTTGGTGACGACGTGGAAATCCTGGTGGAAGGACACGGGCGCTTCAATGTGGCCACCGCCATCCGCATCGGCCGGGCGCTGGAAGAATTTGATATTACCTGGTTCGAAGAACCGGTTCCGCCGGAAAATCTTGACGCTTTGGCGGAAGTCAAACAACGGGTTAGAATCCCGATCGCCGCCGGGGAACGCATGTTCAGCCGCTGGTCGTATCAGGAATTTTTCAAACTGAAATGCGCCGATTACGTCCAACCCGACCTGAGTCACGTTGGCGGCATCGGCGAAGTCAAGAAAATCGCGGCCCAGGCTGAGGCTAACCACATCGCGATCTGCCCGCATAACCCGAGCGGCCCGGTCGCCAACGCCGCGACGCTCCAGATTGCCGCGTCCACCCCGAATTTTCATCTGCTGGAAACCATGGCGGTCGATATCCCGTGGCGCAAAGATATATGCACCGAACAGGTTGGTTTTGTTGACGGCATGATGACAATTCCTGAGCTGCCGGGTCTGGGTGTAGACCTAAATGAAGATGCGATTGCGGAACATCCATATCAAAAACGCGATTTACGGCATTTTCGCGGCGACCTGACTGACATCCGCCCGGACAATGCTGAATCATTTTTCAAGAAGTGATTACAGTTGCCAGTTACCAGTTACCAGTGGAAGCCACGAAGTCATATTGTGGGAGCCGGGCTCCGAACGGCGAATTTATTGTGGGGCCGGGCTCCAAACGGCGAAAAAGAGTTTTAAAGAAAACCAGAGTAATTTAAATAATATACAAAATAAGGTACGATAAATGGATTTTACAGGTAAAACAGTTATGGTGACCGGTTCGGTTCGTAATACCGGTCTCGGCATCGTCAAAGCGTTCGCCGCCGCCGGAGCCCGGGTTGTCGTCAACGGACGCAAAGAGTCCGATACTCAACGTGTAGCGCAGGAAATCCGGGACGCATACGGCACAGAAGTCATCGAAGCAACAGTGGATATTGCCCAACCGGAGCAGGTGGACCAGTTTTTTGATAAGCTTGAAGCCGATGGCGTCAAACTTGACGTCCTGGTCAATAACGCGGTAGTTCAGGCCTGCGGCTATTCGTTTATCGACTCGCCGTATGATATGCTGACCGAAACGTTCAAAATAAACGTCTTCGGACTTTTCCATTTTTCACAGCGCGCCGCCCGGATTATGAAAGCCAATGGCGGGGGCGTAATCATTAATGTCGGGTCCAACACCGCGGAACGTCCGGTCAAGGGCCGGACCGTATACGTCGCCAGCAAAGGCGCGGTCGATTCGCTAACCCGGGCTATGGCTATTGATCTGGCCGAATTCAATATCCGGGTCAACACGGTTGCCGCCGGTTACATCTATTCCGACCGCTGGCCCGTTCTACCGCAAAGCACCGTGGATCGTCGCCATAAAAATATCCCGCTCGGGCACGAATGCCTGGCGGAAGACATCGCCAAAAGCATCATGTTCCTCGCTTCCGACGACTCCCCGAGAACCACTGGAACGCGGTTGATGGTAGACGGCGGGACTTCCGTCCAACTGGTTCCGGCAGACTGTGACGAATAACACAAAATGACGGATGAAATAAGCACAATAAACTAATTTGACGGATAACTGACGGATAGATTGAAATATGAAAATTACCAGAATAGAACCGATAATAGTCGGCGCGCCCACCCCCGGATGCGGTCTGTTGTCAAATCGCAACTATATCTTCGTAAAGGTCCATACCGACGAAGGAATAACCGGCCTGGGCGAAGCCACGCTTGAAGGATATGACCAGACGATCAAGGGATTGCTCAAAGATATCGAAAGTCTGCTGATCGGTGAAGATCCAACCCGAATCGGCTATCTGACCGAAGTGATGATCAAACAGAAATTCTGGAAAGGCGGGGTACTCAAGGGAACCGCCGTCGCCGGAATTGAACTCGCCTTATGGGATATCCTCGGTAAAAGCGTCGGTCTGCCGGTATACAAACTGGTCGGCGGTGCCTGTCGTGACAAAATCCGCGTCTACGCCAACGGCTGGAGCGGCGGCGCGACCGATCCGGCTGAAATCAAAAACAAAGCTTATGCCGCCGAAGCCGCCGGTTACCAGGCATTCAAGTTCAGTCTGGCCGAAACCGGTTGGCCGGTCAACGACCGGGTATTAATCAAAAAAATCGTCAAAGCCGCTGAATCCATCCGTGAAGCAGTCGGCATGGATTGCCCGCTAATGCTCGACGGACACGGTCGTTACGACACCGATCTGGCAATCAAGATCGGGCAAGCGCTTGAGGATGTCGATCTCTACTTTTTTGAAGAACCGGTACAACCTGAAGATGTTGACGCCATGAAGAAGGTAGCGGACAATGTGCCGATGCCGCTGGCCGGCGGCGAACGCCTTTCCCTGAAATGTGAGTTCAGAAACTTTCTGGATAAAAAAGCGCTGGCGATTCTGCAGCCGGACCTGGCGCACTGTCACGGTTTTGGCGAGGGCCTGAAAGTCGCCCATCTTGCTGAAGCGTACTCGGCCTGGATTGCACCGCATTGCCCGATGAGTCCGGTTATTACTGCCATTTCCCTGCATCTTGATGCAGTCGCGCCGAATTTTCTGATTCAGGAGCGCCTCTTCCTGAATGACTGGCGCAATGAAGTTATCACCGAGCCATTGGTCGTCAAAGACGGTTTTTTGGAACTTAATGACAAACCTGGCTGGGGGATCGAACTGGACGAGGAACTCTGCGCCGCGCATCCGGAAATTCAAATCGCCATGCCCCGCCTCTTCCGCCCCGACGGCGCTGTCGCAGACTGGTAAAAAAGCTTTTCCAGGAAAGCAAACATGGAATTATTTTTGGGCTGTTTAAATAGTCGTACGGCTTGACTATCGTTTTTATATTAAAAACTGACTATCAAAAACTTACAAATTTCACAAAGAGGCATTTAATGTGATAAGCGTCTTTAATACAGACCGGGGATAACTGTTTTCAAGTCTGTACAGAATTGCTCTATTATTTCTTCCGAATGAGCTATTGAGACAAAGTTCAATTCATACTGCGAAGGCGATAAATAGTAACCACGTCCAAGCATCGCTTTGAAGAAGGCCGTGTATTTTTTGAAATCACATGTCTTAACATCGTTCAGATTATCCGGGCAGGTTGAACGGAAAAATATTGTGAACACGCCGGTATCCCAGGCACAGCATAAAGGTAACGAATGCGTTTGTGCCAGCGAAGTTACGGTTTCGGCTATTATTTCCGTCCGTCGCCGCAGTTCCGGATAAATATTCTCCTGACGCAATTTCTGCAGAGTGGCAATCCCGGCAGCCAACGCGACCGGGTTGCCGCTCAGGGTTCCGGCCTGGTAAACCGGACCGACCGGGGCAAGATGACTCATGATCTCTTTTGATCCGGCCACCGCGCCAACCGGCATGCCACCGCCGATTATTTTGCCAAGACAGGTGATATCGGCTTTAACGCCGATCATTTCTCCGTAAGTCGTCGGCCCGAACCGGAAACCGGTAATTACTTCATCAAAAATCAGCATGGTGCTGTATTCAGCCGTGATCCGGCGCAATTCTTTCAGATAACCTTCACACGGTTGGACTAATCCCATATTGCCGACAACCGGTTCAATTATGACCGCTGCAATATCATCCGGAAATTGTTTAAATACTCTCTCAATTGCATCAAGATCATTGTACGGTAAAACAATAACCTCAGACACCGCCGAATCATTGACCCCGGCAGATGAGGAAATTCCGTGAGTCAGCAGACCGCTCCCGGCGGCAACCAGCAGGCTGTCGCTGTGTCCATGATAACAACCGTCAAACTTGATTATATTCTTTCTTCCGGTTACTCCCCGAGCCAGGCGCACGGCGGTCATAACCGCCTCGGTCCCGGAGTTCACACAGCGGACCATTTCAAGCGATGGAACCATTTGCTTGATTAATTCTGCCATTTCAACCTCAAACGGATTACAGGTTCCGAAACTCAACCCGTCAGCGGTCGCGTCGATAACCGCACCGATCACTTCCGGATCGGCATGACCCAGAATCAGCGGCCCCCATGACATGCAAAAATCAATATATACATTGTCATTGACATCAAAAAGCCGACAGCCGGCGCCACGTTTGAAATAAACCGGTTCAGACTCAACCGAGTTCAACGCCCGGACCGGACTGTTGACCCCGCCCGGAATAGATACACAGGCCCGTTGAAAAAGTTCTTTTGAAGTAATCATTGTAATTCAGTCCTTTAATAATTGATCATACTGGTTGGCCCAGTAGGAAATATAAATATCGGTTCCGGCCCTGGACAGGGCGCTGATCGATTCACGCACCATTGATTTCAGGTCCCCCCAACCGTTGTTCGCGCTGGCGATAAGCATGGAGTATTCGCCGCTGACGTTGTAGGCGGCAAGCGGCAGCAAGGTATTTTCGCGCAGCCGACAGATTATATCGAGATATAACAATGCCGGTTTGACCATCAAAACATCCGCTCCTTCCTGCTCGTCCAGTACTGATTCCCGCAACGCGGCTCTCAGGTTCCGGTAATCGGCCTGATAACCTTTACGATCTCCGGCGGCGGGGGCGGAATCCGCCGCTTCCCGGAACGGCCCGTACATCCCGGAAGCAAATTTGGTGGAATAACTCATCAAGATCGTATCAACAAGCCCTGCGGCGTCAAGTCCGGCCCGAATTGCCGCGACCTGACCGTCCATCATCGCGCTAGGGGCCACCGCGTCGGCACCGGCGTCGGCATGGCTGACTGCCATTTTGGTCAGCAATTCCAGCGAAGGATCGTTCAAAACCGTACCGCGATCATCAAGTATTCCGCAATGACCGTGAGACGTATATTCGCAAACGCAAACATCGGTAAAAATCAACAGTTCAGGGTAAACCGCCTTCAATTCACGAATCGCAACCTGAACAATTCCTTCAGGCGAAAAGGCATATTCGGCGCAACAACTTTTGCGTTCTTCCCCAACCACCCCGAAAAGCATAATTGATTTTATCCCCATCGCCATTACGGTCCCCACCGCTTCGATCAGGGTATCGACCGAATAGCGGAATTGCCCGGGCATTGCTCCAATGGGCTGCTTAATACCTTTGCCTTCGACTACAAACACCGGCCACATAAATTTTTCCGGTCCCGGCAAAGGAGCCGCCAACATGTCCCGTACCGCCTGGGTGGAACGTAAACGCCTTAATCTAAGCGCGGGAAAACCTGAAATATTGGTCATTTTATCATCCTCAATTGTTTATCAAGTTGTTTTATCGCGATCATCTCAACCATTGCTTCAACCGTCGCGGTTTCCGGCCGGATCGCGGTTATTTCATATTCTTCAAGTTTTTTGCGGGTGGGTTCACCAATAGCACAGACTTGGAGTTTTGACAATGGCGTTACTGAAAAATTATCAATAAAAGCCTCGACCGAAGAAGGCGAAGTAAACATCACCCAGTCACATTCCGGCATCACATCATAATGAACCGGCCGGTTGGTATAAAATTCAATTTCAATCATACCCGCAAACGCCTCAGATAAGGTTGCTGCGGCTTTATCAGAACATAGACGAGTTATTCTTTCATTACCGGTCAAAACTTTTTTGAGAGCCTCAATCAACCCAATTGCGCCAAAGTATTTTTCCGCTTGTTCTTCCGGGATAATCCCTTTTTGTTCAAAAATCCCTGCGGTGCCGCTGCCGCAAACCGCCAATTTCGGAAGGCGGCGTAAATCAATGCGCTTTTTATTAAGTAAGTCCAGCAGCAACCCGGCACATGATGGTGACGGCACAATTAAATAATCCGTATCCAATATCCGGTTGATTTCTATATCCGGTTGTAGTTCAAGCTCAAGCATCGGCATTGACAGCGCGGTTCCGCCAAAATTACCGATGGCGTGTTCAGCTTTATCCGTCAAATTACGGCTTCCGGCAAACATGACACGTTGTCCGGCCAAAAGCCCGTGATTGGAATACAAAAACTTTGCATCAGCCGCTTTGCCGATCAGAATGATGCCCGGCATGGTGGTTTCCGGCAGTTGAGCCGCGATATCCCACAGGCTGCCTGAGATGATTTGACAATCAGGACTTCCCGCATTGTAAACGACCGACACCGGCAGATCGGCGGTATAGCCCGACGCAAGTAAATTAGTTGAGATAGCCTCTACCTCGCTTGCGCCCATAAAATAAACCCGGGTAAAGTCCTTGAATTCTTCATCGGTAAACCATTCCAGCGCACGCGAACCGGACTTGCGGGGTGTGGCAACGGTAAATCCACGATTAACCCCGCGTCGAGTCAGTAACAATCCGGTTGCAGTAGTCGCCATATTTAAGCTGCTGATTCCGGGCAATACCGTGTAAGGCAGTTCAAATTCGTCGAAAATGTCCGTTTCCTCCGCCAAGCGGCCGAAAATTCCGGGATCGCCGCCTTTCAGTCTGACCAATTTTTTATTTTTACGGCTATAATCAACCAGCATCCCGCATATATCTGATTGTTTAAAAGAATGTTCTCCCTGACGTTTACCCACATAGACCGCGGTAGCTGAATCCGGCAGATAATCCAGCAGATCATGAGGACAAAGCGCGTCGTAAAGACAGATGTCACATGACTGTAAGGCCTCGATCACTCCCAAGGTTGTGTTGGCTTTCGAGCCGATTCCGGCCCCGGCCAGCACCGCCGGTTTGACAAAAAGTCTGCGCAACACGGTAAAAACCGGATCTCCTTTGCGAAAGGTTACCGCGATCCAACCCTGAGCCGGAGGGGGTGGCAATTCTTCAAGGCTGATATATTCGGAAATCCGATCAGCCAGCCCCAAGCGTTTCAAACCGGCCGCGGCCATGATCAGGACATCGTATTTCCCCGCGTCAAGTTGAGCAACGCGATTATCAATATTCCCGCGAATACTCCGCAGTTCCCCGTCGGGAAATTTTTTCATGGCAAAGGCTTCCCGGCGCTCACTGCTGACACCGATCTTCGGCTTGGCCGGAACCGCTCTGCCAGATGGAAAAACCAACACATCCCGCTGATCTTCGACCCACGGCAGATAAAGCATATCGAGCCCGTCACGGAGTTTCTCAGGTAAATCCTTGGCACTGTGAAACGCGCAGTCAAGTTTTTGTTCCAGCACCGCGTCGTCAAGATCGCGAGTAAAGAAATCCGGATCGGAAACCCGTAGGTCAGTCTGCCGGTCACGGTCTCCGGGGGATGACATCGGAGTTACCTCAAACTTCAAAGCCGGAACCAGCTGACACAGTTTTTCGATATATTGCCGGGTCTGCCACAGCGACAGCTTACTGTCCCTGGCGCCCGTCAATAAAACTTTTTCTGAAACGTTCATAAACATCCTTATGTTCATCAATAATCCGGTCGGTTTGAGCCAGGATCTCATTCATATCACAATTATTGCGGCGATGCCAGTGCTTCAAATCCTCCATATCGGCAGTTGGTTTCCCGGCGATATTGCCGGGAACGCCAAGGTCAATAGAAACAGCTTCCGGCTTAAGCCGCTGTAACATCTCAACTGAAATAACCGGTTCTTCAGCCGACATAGCGGTAATTACCAGATCCGCAGCCGGCAGTTTTTCATCCAGCGTGTCAATATTTGAAATATTAACGCCAGTATCTTTTTCTTTGGGCTGATTTGAATAATAAATCCAGTCAATGGAACAACCATCAGTGAGCAATAATTCTTTTAAAGAGCAGCCAACAACTCCGGTACCAGCCAGTATAACACGCTTGTCTTTAAGATTTGATATTCGGCTTTTTATAAACTCCATTGCCAGTTCTTCGATTTCAAAAACCCTGAGTTGTGAAACAACCTCGGTCCGGATATGCTTGGCAACATGCAGAATATTGTCGCGCAGCGATTTAAGCAGACTACCGGACCATTTTTTATCTTTCGCGTATTCAAAAGTGTCTTTAAACTGGGCTGAAATATGGTTTTCGCCAGGCGTTTGTGAAAGCAATCCGGAAGTTACCAGACACATGTGACGAAATGCATCAAATCCGGTTTTAACATAATATTGCTCCGGCTCAAGGGAGTTGAGTTTCAATACCATCTTCAACATGTCAATAACCGCCTGATTATTATGACCGGCGGCAATCAGCTCAACCCGGTTGCAAGTATTCAACAACATAAACTCGTGGATTCCCAACAGAGTCATCACCAGCTCTCCGGCTTTATCCAGCCTTTTTCCACTTAAATGAATATCTTTACGTAAATCCATTACCAAGTGATTATGATCCGTACCGATTACCAGTAATTCAGTATTTTCAATCGCATCAATATGGCGTGATAAATTATCTTTAATGAGCTTTGTTTTACGGCAGGCAACTCCCTGGCTGGAGACGGCGATAGTAATATCATTATGATTAACGCTGGCCGGGGTAATAAAAGAACCATCCCGCCAATTGGCATCGACACAGCAGACCATGACGCCTTTAGATTTGGCCATAAGCATAATCGAACGGTTCAATTCCCGGTCATCAGTCGCCAGGAAAACAATATCGGCACTGTCAAGATCCGGATACTTGAATTTGCGGGTGAAGAGTTCTATTTTTCCGGCTTCCGCCAGAGTCTTTATTTTACGGGTGGGAGCAGGAGCGACCACGCTTACCAGAACTCCGGCTTTAAGTAAAGCCGCCAGTTTTCGTCCTGCGACTTTGCCGCCTCCGACAATCAAACAACGTTTTCCTGCAAGCAGCAGGTTAACCGGGTATGTATTCATGCAATAAACTCTTTCATTTCCTGCAACTAATTTACATCTGCAATCATGGATTGCAAAGATAGTGCACTATGATTTGCCTTCTTTTCCCAAATCTTAATTGTCGTACAGTTTGATTATAATCTATATATAACAATCTAATTAGCAATCAAATAGACACACGCTGGCGTTTAAGATTTTATTCAGGGGCTGTTTAAAATAAATAAGTTAAAAAATGGCAGGGGCTGTTTGCTTTTGCCATGTTTATAAGATAATTTACTCAAAATGCCATTCAAAATAAAGTTGGAAAATGATAGATAAAGAATCCCGTGAAAAACGTCATGGTCTGCTGATCAATATCACCGGCAACGGTAAAGGTAAAACAACCAGCGCACTCGGAACATCGTTGCGCGCTCTGGGCTGGGGCTGGAAAGTCAGCGTCCTGCAATTCATCAAAAATGCCGGCAAAACCGGTGAAAAACAATTTGCCGACAATACCGATCTACCGTTCGAGATTATTCCGCTGGGCGCGGGTTTTACCTGGCGCAAAGCTGCTGAAACCGGTGAAGATAAAAAATGCGCCGAAGCCGCCTGGTGTCTGGCTAAGGAATATATCGCGAAAGCGGAAGTCGATCTGCTGGTCCTCGATGAACTGAACATTGCGTTAAAACAGAAACTCGTCGATGTATCGGAAGTTCTGGAAATTCTGAAACAGCGTCCAGCCTGGATGCATGTGATAATTACCGGGCGCGGCGCATTGCCGGAAGTCATAGAGGCATCCGACCTGGTATCAGAGCTCAAGGAAATAAAACACCCGTTCCAGCAAGGCATAAAAGCCCAGAAAGGGATTGAGTTTTAAGCTCAAATCAAATCATCACTCCCTGTCCGTCATTTATCCGTCACTTGCCCGTCACTTTTGATAGTCGCACGGGTACTGTCAGCTTCTTCTGATAAATTATTCTTGCTTTGTTCTGCTTCAAAAAGCCTCAAGGATATCGTGTTGCTAATTTGAATCAGGACAGCCCCAAAGACAGTAAACAAAGCACAAACCAGACTTGACACGACCGATACTTTTCCAGTATCAACCGCAAGGAAAAGGGCTGAAGCAACTTTTTTTGTTATTAATTCTCCCTCAAGGTCAGGAATTGTCTCGGCAAACGCGTCCCATACAGTAAAATAAGCAGCACATGTTACAACCGCCCAAAACAAACCGACCAAAATCAACCCCCATCCTGCTGCAAGGCATACCGATTTTGCAAATTTGTACGTTCCAGGAAACGAAGACGCCGGCGGGACAACCTTGACTTCCGGATGATCAGCATACAGTCCTTTACTTCTTATATCTGGAATAATATGCATGAAAAAATAAAGAACCGCTATATATGTTGAACCGGAAATATATGTAACATTCGTCCCCCAAAATGAAAAAACGAAAAACACCGCCCATGCGAGATGATGATTTCCCGCATACCTGACCTTCCAATGCCATATGCAAAATATTGAAAAATAGGCAATTGGAACAGCAATTATCCAAACAAATAAAATACAGCTGTAATGATTATAGAAAAACGATAAATCTTCAGAAAAAGTTAAAAAGATTTTTCCAAATGTCTCAATAAACCATACAGGAAATGTTACAATCGTGATTATTCCACTGACAAAAGCAAGCTTCCACCAGATGTTCAATTTGCGACCAGCGGAAATTGTCATATTTTTCTCCATTATTCTCTATGTTGTAACGAATTAAGTTATAACTTAGTGTTACTTTTTGCTGAAAAGTTCATATTCTTTGTAGGTGGCTTTCGCGGCAGGAATATTGCCTGCCGCAAGATAGAATTTATTATTGCGGTAATCAAAAATTACACTGTAAATATTGCATTCCATCAGGACTTTTTCGTTGCGAAGCACTTGCTGCATTCCGGCAATATTATTCGGCTTGATTTTCCGGGCAAAATCGTCAATAGCGCAACGCCCGGCCATTTTCGTTCCACACCAGAGATTATTATCGGCAGTAAGAATTGAGTCACGAGCCGCGCGTTTTTTCACTCCGTTGCCGCGGCCTCGTTCATAGACCGCGGCCTTTCCGCTTTTTGCATCGCTCAGGCCAATGCAAAAAGGCATTCCCGGCGGCATGTTCAACAATTCTTTTTCCGCAGTTTCGAATGAATCGCTGCGTTCGGCAATTTCCCGCATTTTTATGAAAACCGGCATCTCGCATTTGCCGCCCGCGACTCCAACCTGATCAAAACTTAGAGCAATGCCATGTTCGTTGATAATATCCAAAGCACCAACCATCCCGGGAAATCCCAGATAGACCGTGGCATAGCGCCCGGGGGCGGCGGAGGTTCTAAAAATGGTCACCAGAAAATTGCCGACTCCGGCAAGATTATCCCAATCAAGGTTATGAGCGTGCAGCATCCCTTTGTCAGTATTGACAATCAACTGCCGACACCCGGCAAGATAAAGACCAAGGTCAAGGAAGGTGTTACCAAGCATCAAAGATTTCGGCTTGACTCCGGCGGCGTTGGCGGCGGCGGTAATTTCATTCATCCACCTGGTATCGATTTTTTCCAGTAATTTTTGGGCTTTTGCTGTTCTAATCTTATATTTTTCATCATCGCCGCGACAAATAACCTGATAGACATAAACCTTCATCAACAATGCAATCGACCAGCTGCGGGCCCGTCCATGCTGCTTGCCCATTTCCTCCGGAGTTCCATGCAGCCGAACGGTCGAAGCTCCAGCTCCCGGCAGAACCTTAAAAACCAGTTCCTTGACAAAGGATTTGGCTCCAGGAATAAATTGGATACACAGAAGAACAACAATACTCGAAACCAGGGCAATCAGCCGGTTGCGCCGACTGAAAATACGTTTAAACAGTGATTTTGGTTTTGGCGCGGAATCCTCTTTTTCTATTTTCTGACCATCTTCTGAAGGTTTGCTTATCATCTAATACTCCTCTCCGTTAAGTAGTACATTACAAACTTAATTTTATTGCAGAAATAACCTGAAACTTAATCAAAGGCGCTTTCCCATTTTGACATCTCCAATTACTACTAATTTAACTCGACCCAACTGATAAGTCAAGCGAACAGAGAAGTCCTCTATTTAATTAATAAGATTCAATTCTATCGGAAAATTAACTTAATAGCGCTTTACATTAATCTCAAAGAGGATTATAGTTTTGCTATAACCTTAACAAAACAAAGAAACTGCAAAAAAACAAGGATACAAATATGTCTAAAGAAACTAGTCAGGCGGCGCAAAATACTCAAACAAAAGCGCAAAGCGTACAAAAAACTGACGATTTTTTGGGTAGATTCAACCCCAAAAACATTGATTATGACTGGGCTAAAAATCTTGGGATGAACATTATTGCCGCCTTGATCATTTTCATTATCGGCAGGTGGGTGGTTAAACTGATAGCTCAAATAACCGGCAAAGCAATGACCAAGTCCGGGACCGAGGAAACTTTGATCATTTTTACCAAGGACCTGCTGATATTCGTCGGATATATTTTTGTCATCGTCGCAGCCCTGAACAAACTTGGAGTCAACACCGCCTCCGCCATCGCGGTCATAGGCGCGGCCGGCCTGGCGATAGGTCTGGCATTCCAGGGAGCGCTAGCAAATTTCGCAGCTGGATGTCTGATCATTATTTTCCGCCCGTTTAAGGTCGGCGACCTGATTCAGGCCGGCGGCGAACTTGGCAAGGTCAGAGAGATTGAACTTTTCACGACAAAAATGGTAACTCCGGACAATAAGACCGTGATCGTCCCGAACGCCCAGCTTACCGCTGATAAAATTATTAATTTTACCGAAACAGATGAAATCAGGCTGGACCTGGTTTTCGGGGTGAGCTATGCCGCCAATATCGACCATGTCAAAAAAGTTATTGCACAGGTTCTGGATGATGATAAACGGATTCTTAAAGATCCGGCTTATTTTATCGGAGTAAAAGCCCATGCCGACAGTTCAGTAAATTTTGCGGTACGTCCGTGGGTGAAAGCTGATGAATACTGGAATGTGTTTTTTTCTTTGCAGGAAGAAATGAAGAAAGCCTTTGACAAAGAGAATATTGAAATACCGTTCCCCCAACGGGATGTTCATATTAAAAACGATTGAACATCGAACATCGAACATTTAACATCGAATGAATAATTTCTAATTCAGCAATGAACGTCGCACATTTAACTTTGTTGTTTGTTCTCATGTTTTTATGACTTTTTAACAAAGCAGTTGCTGAACATTGCTACACTTGGAACAATCGCCGGTCGGAGCCCGGCTCCCACTGTAGAACAGAGAGGCTGCATCTGCTGTTACATACCTGGCCCACATATACGACTCCTGGATGCAGGGCCTTTGTTTAATTTGACTTATTTGGCGGAATTGGTGAAATTTTTTTGGACTTTAAGTTTTTTTTGAGCTATATTATGCAGAACAGAAACTTAATTCATAATCAGGAAACTATATGAGCACACCGGAAACTGCCGAAGAAGCTATTGTCAAGAAAAAACCGCTCTGGAAAAAAATACTTGGCCTCCTGATTAAATTCGGGTTGGCCGGATTGATCATTGCCTGGATCGTGCGCGGGAATGCCGATAAGATCGCGGAAAACTTCAAACACTTCGACTACCGGTGGATCATTCCCGCATTCATCTTGTATATTTTCCATTTGTTCGTCGGCGGCTGGCGCTGGTATATGCTGCTCAAAGTGTTGAAATTCAAAATCAAACTGTGGGAAGCTATCTGCCTGACCCTGAAAGCCTATTTCTGTTCTCTGGTCATTCCTGGCGGAGCAATCGGCGGCGATCTCGCCAAGATCGGCTTTATCTCGGTCCGAGCTCCTAAGGGCACCAAAGTTGAAGGAATCTTTACTATTTTGATCGACCGGATTACCGGAATGCTGGCCTTGTTCATAACCGCAATTGTTTTAACGCTGCTGTCAATCCCGTTGTTGATGAATGTGGATATGCCAGAACTATACAAAGCTCTTAGCGACTTCATGCATATAAACACCTCTCAGGAAATTATAAAATATTTCAAGGCCGGGGGGATTGCCTGCGTTCTGCTTTTGTGCATCTCAGGCCTGGGTGCATGCGGAGTTATTTTTCTTCATCGACAATTCAGAAAAATATCCATAATCAATAAATTGATGGACTGGTTCGACGCCAAAACCCACGGCGCTTTGACCCGCATGTGCAATACTGTGGATATCTATCGCAACGAAAAAATGCTGCTGACCTGGATGACATTGATAAGTATTTTTCTGATCCATCTGAATATGGGAGCGGTCATGTATTGCCTGCTCAAAGGGCTCGGGGTTGACGTAGTGCCAATGCTTGCCCTGTTTACCGGAGTTATTCTCGGGAACATTGCCGGACTGATACCGTTCACGCCATCCGGTATCGGGTTCCGCGACTATACTGTGTTGAAAATATTGAGCGCCGGCGGAATAGTTCTTGATAAAGCTGAATCGGCGGCAATCATGTTTACTTCGGTGGTCTTGTGTTCAAATCTCTTCGCCGGGTTGTTTTTCTTTATCAACGACGGGAGCAAGCCCCGGGAAACAAAGGAGGAAGGCTGATCTTGAGCGATAAAGTCAAGTTTGTGCTGTATGATGAGGAGGTTTTCGCTCCGGTCACCCGTTATGACGACCCCTTACGATATTATTACAAACCGTTGGTCGGAGCGCTCTATCGCAAACGTATTTCCGACGGCCTTTCGTTATTGACCCCGCCTTACAAACGCGTGCTTGATTTCGGTTACGGCAGCGGCCTGTTGTTTCCTTCTTTAAATGAAATCGCCGAAGAACTCCATGGTATCGATATTCTGTCCGACACTGAAAAACTCGCGCCGATTCTGGAAAAACTTGAGATCAAGGCTGACTTGCGCAAGAACGATATATTAAAAGAAAACTATCCTGATGATTATTTTGATCTGATAACCGCGTTTTCAGTCTTTGAACATATTACGGAGTTTGAGCCGATCCTTGAAGAAATGTACCGAATCCTGAAACCCGGGGGGCAACTGTTGATCGGGATGCCGCGGGTAAGCGCGATAATGCCGGTTTTGTTCCGGTTGATCGGTTTCAACAATATTGAGGATTTCCACGTTACGAACCACCGTCAGGTTCGTTCCACGGCATTGAAAAAGTATCAACTGGTCAAATCAAGAACACTACCGTCACTGGCCCCGGAATGCTGCGGTCTGTATTTTAATTTTCTCCTGAAAAAAGCTAATCATTAAGGCTTTATTATTTGTGTCGGATCCGGACTCCGGACAAATAATTTGACTGCTTTTTGGTAATTAGCGCACCCGTGAAGATAAAACCATTTATTCAGGGTTTGATTTTTATTAAAAACAGGGCATATTATTCAGATATAGTTTTTTTACAAAAGGGTTCGGCTAAGAAAACGAAAAATAATACGTAATTATGAACATTCCTGAAAAAATGTTGTGTTGGCCGCTTTTCGGAGCGGGAATGGAAAAACTGGGTAAAAACGATCAACCCTGCGAAGTTCCGGTTCCAGAGCCGGGCGACGATGAAGTACTGGTAAAAATAGAGGCGATCGGACTATGCTTTTCCGATGTAAAACTAATTCGCGCCGGCGAAGATCATCCGCGGGTTATTTCTAAAAATCTTGAAACCGATCCGGTTATCCCGGGTCACGAAGCGGTTATGCAGATCGTCAAAGCCGGGAAAAATGTCGCGGCGGAATATCCGGTCGGCAAACGCTATATCATCCAGGCTGACATCTATGTTGATGGCGTCGGTTATGCTTACGGTTACGCGATCAACGGCGGGATGGCACAATACAGCGTGCTCGACCAACGCGTTCTCAACGGCGATGAAGGCAGTTACCTGCTGCCGATCGAAGACACCACTCCGGCCGCAATCGCGGCACTGATGGAACCCTGGACCTGTGTAAAAGCCAGTTACATGATTGAAAACCGGACCAAGCCGAAAGCTGGCGGCAAAGTGCTGATTGTTTGCCAGCCCGGTTGTGATATTGTCTATGCAGCCGGTTCCGCACTGCAGAAAGCCGAGCCGGCCGAAGTCGTTCTGGTCAACGCATCCGAAGACCAGTTTGAAGCGATAAAAGCCGAATTACCGGGAACTGATTTGTGCCGATCCGACTCCCTGCCGGTCGGGTTGAAATATGACGACATCTTCTTGTGCGCACTTGACCGTGAAACCGCGGAAGCCGCCAGCCTGTTAGGTGAAATTGGCGCAACGGTTAATTTTATTGGAAAATATCCGGATGAAAAATGGAACTTTGACATCGGTTCAATTCACTATAAAGGCTGGTTCTGCCAGGGAGCCGATTCAACCGTCATGTCCGACGCCTTCAACCACAATGTTCGCAGCGAACTGAAAAAAGGCGGCACCTGCTGGCTGCCCGGCGGAGCCGGCGCAATGGGCCAGATGCACACCCAGCTGGCGGTCGAATCTCCGGACGGGCCATCACGTATTCTGGTAACTGACATGGATAATGCACGGATTGAAAATGTTAAACAACTGCTGGCGGACGATATTGCCAAACGCGGAATCGAATTCAAAGCGATAAACCCGAAAGATTTTGCGTCACCGGCGGAATATAATGCCGCGATTCGCGAATTCGCTCCGCAAGGCTTTGACGATATCGTAATGCTGGTCCCGGTTGTTCCGGTGGTAAATGACGCCGCCGATTTCCTCAAAACCGATGGACTGATGAATGTCTTCGCCGGAATTCCGGCCGGAAAACAAGCATCGTTAAATGTTATGGGGATCGCCAATCAGGGCATGCGCTATATCGGCTCAAGCGGCAGCCGCACTTTCCACCTCCGCCATGTTATTGAACTTTCTGAAAGCGGCGAACTGCGCCCGGTTACCGCGCTGGCGGGCATCGGCGGCATGAAAGACCTGAAAAAAGGACTGAACGCGGTTATCAACGCCGAATTCCCGGGAAAAACGGTTATTTTCCCGAACTGCGAAGATATGCCGTTAAAGCCGATCGGACATCTGGAAGAATTAATCGACGATGCGGCGGAAACGCTCGATGCCGCCGGATTCTACACGATGGCCACTGAAAAGAAATTATTGGAAAAATACGAAAAATAATCTTTTGCAAAGAGGTATAATTTGCCGGGAAAAATCACAACTTTTTTGATCGGAGCCGGATTGAGTCTATGCTCACTACTGGTTTCAGCCGGGGATTTCGACAAGATATTAAAACAACCGGGAGCCAGCCTGGCCAATACCCGGGCCGACTCCTGGAAAATCGTCGGTGACAACATTATCGCCAACGGAAACGTTTTTATTCCCTACGGCGATGTCACGATCAGTTGCGACAAGGCAATAGTCAATATCAAAAGCAAGGATATCGAAGCCAGCGGTCATATTCGTTTTTTCGCGACCAGGTCGGAAGAAGCAACCTTGTCGCCCGAAAAATTTGCCAAGGTGTCCGCCGATCCCAATGCGCTGGCAATCGCGACCGGGTATGAAGTCGACCCGCTGGGGTATCGCCGGATCAAAGCCAGGATTTATTCTCGCGGCGACGCCCTGGAAGCGGAAAAAGTTGTCGGGAACCTGGCGACCGGATTCATGCAGTTTAAAAATCTGTCCGGTCGCTATAAGACGTTTGTCATGCGGGCCAAAAGCGGCGTTCGTAAACCGGGCGGCGAAATTGTTGTCAAGGATGCTGAAATATCATCGTGTTCCTATCTGCTGGAAGATCACAGCCATTATTCGATCAAGTGCGGAACCGCAAAAATTTATCCGCACCAATATAGCGGCGTGGGCTTGAGGAATTACAACCCGGATCAGGGCGAACACAGCATCTGGGCCTCTAATTGTACGTTTAATATCTTTGGCGTACCGATTCTCTGGTCACCGGTTATCTACAAACCGAAAGAGGAAAGTCCGGGATTGTTCAATACTCGCGGCGGTTATGACAGCGACTGGGGCGCCTGGTGGGAATTCAGCAAAGGATTCCAACTGTCAGATCAACCCAATATATGGACTAATGTTTATGGCGTGTTGATGTCCAAACGCGGTTTCGGTTACGGAGCTGACGTTGATGTTTTTACGCCAAATTCGCGAACTCAGTTCAATGCATTCAGCATTTACGACAACAGTCCGTATGAAGAGCACAGTAAAAATACCCGAATCGCGATTCCCCATGGCAGATATGATTTCCGCTTAAGTCATCTATCGCACGTAACTCCCCGCCTGGATTTCCGTGGGACTATGGAATTCCTGAGCGACTATTATATGCTTAACGATTTCTTTTACGGCCGCAGCACTTCTGAAATTGAACCTGAGACTTTCGGCAGTCTGGAATATCAGTTCAACCGTGCGTCCGTATCGCTCATGGTAAAACCCAAAATCAATTCGTTTTTCACCGTGGTACAGAAGTTCCCTGAAGCTCGAATCGATATCCCGCGCCAGGAGTTGTTCAAAAATATCTATTATCAAAGCCAATCAAGTTTCGAGTACCTGAAAATGTCCTGGCGAACCTACGACCGCAAGCCGATACCAAGTATGGCGGCATTTGCCGACCCCAAAGATTATGAGAGCGCACGTTTCGACTCGACACACTTCCTCTATTACCCGATTGACCTTAAATATCTGACCATTGTACCGCGTATCGGCGGCCGAATGACCGGATACAGCAAGTCATCCAAACAAAGGGTGTCCAGCGGTGATCTTAATCAGATGTTCCAGGCTGATGATCCGAACGTAGGTTATTCGACCAGAAAACTGGTCGATTATGACGATAATGGCGGCGCCAAATTCCGTCTGGCCGGGGAAGTCGGGGTTCAAGTCAATACCAAAATCTACCGGACCTGGCAGGATATTAAAAGCCCGTTCTTTGAGATGGACGGCCTGCGCCATGTTTTGGAACCTTATATTAATTATACTTATATTCCAGAGCCGACAGTCCATCGAAACAAACTTTACTACTTTGACGAAGTTGACCGCATACAGAGAGTGCATTTTGTCCGGTTCGGGATGCGTAACCGGTTGCAGACCCGGACCGATTCATTTCTGGATCCCGGCTTGCGTGAATGGATAAGTATGGAAAATTACTTTGATGTCCATCTTGTGAATCAGGACGGATTGAACAACATGGGTAATTTTGATTCCCTGCTGCGATTTACTCCTACCTCAAATCTGCAGGTCAATGGAAAAATGTCGCTTGATGTCGGCGAAAACAGCGCTCACAACGCCCAGGCGGTCAGAAATCATGGGCGCCTGGCCGGACGCCCGGGGATAAACTCAAATTTAATTAATCAGCTTCAAGTTGAAATGCGTTATAAGTTTATGGAAGACATGGAAGCGAACATTGCTTACGCCTATCAGGATCGTTTTAGAACCCAGGCGGCCTATTCAATGGGCAGTACCCTTACTCAGATAAACGCCGGGAGAATGTTCGACAAATATTATGACGACCGGACACAGCAGGTAACCGCAGGGATCAAAATGCCGCTGACTCCGGACCGCAAAACATTCCTGAACGCGTCGGTCAATTATGATTTTGAAGCCGGTGGCATTGAAAACTATCGAGTCCAGATCCTGCGTAACCTGCACTGCTGGACCGTCGGAATTGAATATTATGCCGACTGGGATCGTAACAGCAAAGGGCATAAAGACTGGAACCACAATGTAATGGCGACTTTAACTCTAAATACAGCCAGTTCCCCGCTGGAAAAGGTCCAGAGTCAAGTCTGGAAAACCGCAGACAAAAGCCGGAAAGGGATGTAACCCATGAAGTATATTGTAACCGGAGCCGCCGGTTTAATCGGCAGCGGAATTGTCTGGGGCTTGAATCAACGCGGAGAGGAAGATATCCTTACGGTTGACCATCTGGGCTTATCCGACAAATGGAAAAATCTCCGTGCCTTGAAATACGCAGACTACCTCGAAAAAGATATGTTGCTTGAAGATTTGGAAAATATTGCCGCCGACACCAAAGTAATCATTCACATGGGAGCGTGTTCGGCAACAACCGAGCGCGACGCAAGTTACTTGATCGAAAATAACTTTGAATACACCAAACAACTGGCCATGTTCGCGGCGGAACGCAATATCCGTTTTATCTACGCCTCAAGCTGCGCGACCTACGGAGACGGGGCTTTCGGATACGACGACAATGAAGATGAGCTGGACAAGTTGCGTCCGATGAATATGTACGGCTACTCAAAGCACATGTTCGACCTGTGGGCCCAACGTCAGGGTCTGCTTTCACAGATTACCGGGGTAAAATTCTCCAATGTCTACGGCTGCAATGAACATCATAAAGGAGAAATGCGCAGCGTTGTCCGCCGGGCATTTGAACAGATTTCCGAAACCGGAGAACTTAAACTGTTCAAGTCATACCGGCCGGAATATGCCGATGGAGAGCAAAAACGCGATTTTCTCTATATCAAGGATGCGGTTGATATGGTATTGTTCCTGATGGACCATCCCGGTGGAGCCGGAATTTACAATATCGGCAGCGGCCGGGCGGAAACCTGGAATTCTTTGGCGGCGGCGGCATTTGCCGCGCTTGACCGGGAGGTCATAATCAAATATATTGAAATGCCTGATCACCTGAAAGACCGCTACCAGTATTACACCAAAGCGGAAATGAATAAGCTTCGAAACCTGGGTTATGATCGTGAAATTACGTCGCTGCACGATGCAATTGATGATTATATCCGCAACTACAGCGCGCAGGACAAACTGTTGGGCGATTGATCCGCCCCGGAAAATATTATGGATATCAAAGAACTTCTGGAGCAACTCCAAAAAGGCGAAATAACGTTGCACGATGCCCTGGTGACGGCAGCGGCCGTCCCGCCTGAAAATAATCCGGAAGGTGTCCAGATTGACCGTTCCCGTCAGGAACGCTGCGGTTTTCCTGAAGTAATTTACGGCGCCGGCAAAACCGGCGAGCAAATCGCGGCAATCATTGAACGTATGCTGGCGGAAAAGCATCCGGTTCTGGCCACCAGAGTCGATGCAGACAAAGCTTCAATTATCACCGGAAAATGTCCTGACACAATATACGATCCCCTGGCAAGAGTAATAACCGCAGCCACCAATCCTCCGACAGACAAAGAGTCTAAAGTTCTGATTATTACTGCCGGAACTTCCGATCTGCCGGTTGCATTGGAAGCCAAATACACGGTGGAATTATGCGGAATCGGCTGTGAACTGGTTAATGATGCCGGAGTCGCCGGACTGCATCGGCTTCTAAAGCATCTGCCAATCCTGCAAAACGCCAAAGTAATCATTGTCTGCGCCGGGATGGAAGGCGCCTTGCCAAGCGTGGTAGGCGGCTTAGTGAATTGTCCGGTAATCGCGGTTCCGACCAGTGTCGGCTACGGAGCATCATTGAACGGCTTTGCGGCACTGCTCGGGATGCTTAGCAGTTGTGCCGGCGGGGTCACGGTAGTCAATATTGACAATGGATTCGGAGCCGGGTGCGCCGCGGTCAGGATGGTTTCCAACTAAAGAAAAATAGGGTATAACCGGCATTTTTCTTGAATTTAAGGGGTAATAAGCCTTTTTTTTTGCATGATAATTAAATTTTTTCGATTTTTTTTCTTGACAATGGTTATAGTACATGTATTTTTTAGTTAGTTTGTCGTTACAAACCGTTTTTGTTATCAAAATATTAACCAACCTGCAAAGGGGGAACACATGGTTATACTAGTTGGTATCGTCATGTTCGCAGCATTGATCGGAATGATCATTTGCTCCAAGAAACAGAAAACAAACCCGAACGCTCAACCTATTGCTGTCGCTTTGTTGATAGTAGTTATCGGTTGCGGTGGCTTTGTCATGTACAAAATGGGCATTTTCGGTGGTGGCGGCGTCAGCGGCATCATGGAAAATGAAAACCGTTTCGCATGCTCTAAAGCTTATGTTCTGGGTCAATACCTTGCCAAAGAATATCCTGGCAAAAAAGCTTTGATCATTTGTGATCAGGGATATCAGAAAAACAAGCGTACCCAGAAAATTATCGCTGCCCTCGGCGAAGGTCTTGGTTCTCCTGACAGCGTTGTCGCTGATACCATTACAGTAAAAGCCTCCAAGGACATGCAGGGTCCCGATGGCGAGCTGGTCATGCCGCTTGAAGAAGTTATGACCGCGAAAGATTTCGATGCAACTGTCGACAAGCACGCAGATTGCCCGATTATCGTATCAATGATCGGCCTGCCCCGTGATAAAAACAAACTGAAAGTTTTGAAAGATAAAAACAAACATCTGGCAATGTTGAATGCGAATATATTCGATCAGAAATATCTGATTAAAGACGGTAAAATTTGTGCCGCCGTATCATTCAAACCCGGTGTAAAATTCACTGAAGATCCCGCTCCGGATGATATGAACGAAGCCTTTAAAGTTCGCTTCCTGCTGATCACTACCAAAAATATTGAGCAGATGGCCAAGGAACACCCGAATTTGTTCAAATAATTCAGTTCTCCTGAGTTAGTATTTCCAACTTCACCCCTTGACGGGGTGAAGTTTTTTTTTGCCTTTGCAGTTTGACTTTTCGGGTTACAACGATTAGCTTATCCAGTTCAAATATGATAACCTTAATTGAAAGGATTTCCTTATGTTGCGACTCGGTGTAAATGTTGATCACGTCTGTACGGTTCGTGAAGCCCGTAAAGTAACATCGCCGGATCCGGTTGAAGCGGCGCTTCTGGCGGAAAAAGCCGGGGCATGGGGTATTACCGCTCACCTCCGGGAAGACCGCCGACACATGAATGACGCGGACATGACAAACCTGGCGGAAAAGGTCAAATTCTTGAATATGGAAATGGCCGCAACCGAGGAAATGATCAGGATCGCCTCCCAGCTGCATCCGCACAGTAGCTGCTTAGTTCCGGAAAAACGCCAGGAACTTACTACTGAGGGCGGCCTGGATGTCGCCGGAAACGCCGGCTGGATTAACCAGTCCGTCAAACGCCTCCAGGCTGAAGGCATCATCGTCAGCTTGTTCATTGATCCGGACAAAACCCAGATTCAGGCCGCGGCAGACTCCGGAGCGGAATACATTGAGATGCACACCGGCACCTACGCCAATAATCAGGGTGACGCTCAAAAAAAAGAACTTGAACGCCTGGTTCAGGGTGCGGAATTCGCGCATCAGGCCGGCTTGAAAGTGAATGCCGGACACGGCATTGACTATGTTAATATAGACGGGATTTTAACTATTCCCCATCTTCAGGAACTCAATATCGGTCATAGTATTATTGCCCGGGCGGTGATTGTCGGAATCAGCGTCGCGGTTCGCGAAATGTATGATTTGATGCAACAATATAACGGAGGTTGATTCCATGGCCAGAAGTATTTTCCATAAAGTGCTCGAAATGACGGTTAATTCCGGTGCCTCGGATTTGCATGTCAAAGAAAACTCTCCGGTTGCGTTCCGTATTTCAGGAGAAATGCTGTCCAGCGATTTTACCCCGGATCATGATATGCTGATGAAGTTTATCAACGAAATGATCGAATATGAAGAACAACTGGATTTTTTCAAAAATACCGGCGACCTCGATATGTCGCACGTCGAAGACGATGTCGGCCGTTTTCGTGTCAATGTTCACCGTCAACGCGGCCTGATCTCAATGACCCTGCGCCATGTTAAAAACGAAATCATGACCTTTAAAGACCTCGGCCTGCCCGCGGTCATAGAAAAAGTTGCGGAATCGCATCGTGGAATCATCATTCTCAGCGGCACGACCGGTTCCGGTAAATCAACCACCATGGCATCGATGCTCGAACATATCAATCAAAAATTTCGCAAGCATGTTATCACGATCGAGGACCCGATCGAATATGAATTCGCGGATAATCTCTGCTTTATCGAGCAGCGGGAAGTAGGGCTTGATACAGAGTCATTCCAAAGCGCTCTGAAACATGTTTTACGTCAGGACCCGGACATTATTATGGTTGGGGAAATGCGTGATAAATACAGTTTTGAAGCGGCTCTGCAGGCCGCTGACACCGGACATCTGGTTATGACAACCCTGCACTCGTCCAATGCCTCTCAGACAATTAATCGTATCCTTGACTTTTATGAGAAGGCCGAACAGGATTCCATCCGCGAAGCTCTGGCGCTCAACCTGCGGGCAATTATCTCTCAGCGTTTGATTCCGAAAGCTTTTGGAGAAGGGCGGGTTCCCGGGAATGAAATCATGGTCAATACCCCGATCGTCACCAAACTGCTGATGGAAGACCGGCTTGAAAAGCTACCGGCGGCGATCTCCACCGGCGGAGAAGACGGGATGATGACCTTCAATCAACGCCTGTTGGATCTGGTCAACAGCGGTCAGATTACCGAAGAAGACGCGCTCGACAACTCAGACAACCCGGAACAATTGAAGATGAACTTCCAGGGCATTTTCCTGGGACAGGACAACGCAATTGTCGGCTGAAACTGATAATTTGTAAATTAAGAATTTGTAAATTTGTAAATAGTAAAATCATTCAATATTATGCAGAAAAATAATATTATCTGTGAAAAATCTTTTTCCTTTGCATTGCGAATAATTAAATTGTATCAACATCTCAGTGCAGAAAAAAAAGAATTTATATTATCTAAACAACTATTGCGGGCTGGAACGTCTGTTGGAGCAAATATTGAAGAAGCAATGGGAGCTCATTCTGATAAAGACTTTCTCTCTAAAATAACGATTGCATATAAAGAGGCAAGAGAAACTCATTACTGGCTGCGCCTCTTGAGGGAATCTGAATTTCTCACGCAGATGCAAGATGAAAGAATAATCAGTGATTGTGAATAACAGTTGAAAATACTTGGAAAGATTAAAATATCAACTCAAAAACGATTTGAAAACTTATGACTTGTTATAATTACAAATTTACAAATTTACATATATATAAGCGCGAGCATTGCGCAGGGCAAATTTACAAATTCGCACCCATGCTTTATTCAGTGCGAATAGTTACATGCGAGCCAAATGGAGGGTGCATATGAATCGCAATCTGTTTATCAATACCGCAATGGTTGTATTACTGATTGCGGTTTGTTTTTTTGGAATCCAGACCATCAATTCAATCGACCGGTTAAAAATAGAAACGGCGAAAAGCACCAAGGCTCTTGAGCGGTTGAATGATACTTTGCAAATGATTTCCGAAAAAGGATTGGCTACAGCTCAACCGGATAAAGTTGCACCGGCGACTTTGGCTTCTGATGAAAAGCCATTTGCAAACGTACAGTTTTTCGATCCTGAAGCCGTCTCCGGAGGACGGATGATCCGGGCTTTCAGCGCGGATACGAAAAACATGAATAACATTATCACAAATGAAGCTTTCTGCAGCGAGCTTCACGGCCTGACCGATTCATCCCTGGCCGCCCGGAACTACCAGAATCCGGACATATTTGAACCGCTGATGGCGGAAAGCTGGTCGATTTCTCCGGATAAACTGGTCTATACGATTAAATTACGTCACGGCATCATGTGGCACGATTTTACGGACCCGGTCAGCGGCAAAGAATGGAAAAACCAAGAAGTCACCGCCGATGATTTTAAATTCTATGTGGATGTTGTCCAGAACAAAGATGTCAACTGCGCGCCAACCCGGTCTTACCTCTCTGATCTTGACCGGATTGAAGTAATCAATAAGTATGAGTTCAAGGTTTTCTGGAAAAAACGTTACTACCTTTCAAAATCCATTACCCTTGGAATGTCTCCGCTCCCCAGGCATCTCTATCACTCCTATGAAGGCGAGTTCAACGGCAAACTCTTTAACGAGGACCATCAACGTAATCGACTTATAGTCGGATGCGGCCCGTATCGTTTCGTCAAATGGGAGAAGGGACAGCGCATCGTTCTGGAACGCTGGGAAAAATATTTCGGCAAAAATTACGGTGCCATGCCGCCCATCAAGCATCTGGTTTTCGACCTTATAAAACATCCTAACACCCGTTTTCAGGCATTGCAAGGAAAAAAAATTGATAGACTGGGACTTACACCATCACAATGGCACCAGCACACAAATATGCCGGCATTCCAACAAGGCGGTTTTTTGAGAAAATTCAAATATGTCGGCAGAGCTTATTATTATCTTGGCTGGAACCTGAATAATCCATTATTCAAAGACCGTCGTGTGCGCACCGCTTTGACTCACCTTGTCGACCGGAAAAGAATTATGAAAGACGTTTATTTCGGCCTGGCTAGAATCACCACCGGACCTTTTTTTATCGACAGCCCGTATTACGACAACGCTATCAAGCCGTATGATTTCAACGTGAAAAAAGCCAAACAACTGCTGGCCGAGGCCGGTTGGAAGGATACCGACGGAGACGGCATTCTGGATCGCAACGGCAAAAAGTTTGAATTTACCATGATGGAAATATCAGGTAGTCAAATCCAACCTAAAATGCACCCGATCATCAAGGAAGACATGGCCAAGGCGGGTATCGTAATGCAAATCCAAAGTGTTGAATGGGCGGTATATATTGAAAAACTGAATAATCGCAGTTTTGAAGCCTGCTCCCTGGGCTGGGGCATGAGCTACGAAAGCGACCCTTATCAACTATGGCACTCATCACAGGCTGATGTGAAAAAATCCAGTAATCATATATCCTTCCGCAACAAACAGGCCGACAAAATAATTGAAGAATTAAGGGTATGCTTCGATCGCAAAAGAAGAATCGAGCTTGCTCATCAGTTCCACAAGCTGCTGCACGAAGAACAGCCGTACACCTTTCTGTTCGCACCGGACAGTCTGGTTGCCTTGTCGAACCGGTACCGGAACGTTCATAAATTCCCGTTGGGTCTGGCTGACGATATCATGTGGACCCCGAAAGACCGGCAATTACGCACCGATTTCCAATAAAACATATCAGGATCAGTAAATTTTATTGTGCCTGCTGTGGAAAATTCGGTAAATATTGGTATATTGTTATAAACTCTTAAAGACTAAAACTTTTTGATTCGGAAATAATATGATGAAAATTATATACCAAATCTGCCTCTTGTTTTTGCTGGTTGTCATGTTCGCCGGCTGTGCCAATCCGCAGCTTGAAACCATTACCTATGCCAATAGAAACTTGACAGACCAGCAACGCCGGGAGTTGTCAAAAGCCTGTTTTCTGGCCGTGCAGCGGGAACAGGAGGACGTCGCTATCATGGCAATCAAGCAGGGAGCTTACATCAACTGGCGCGAAGAGGATCAAGGTTGGACCTTACTGATTGCCGCAATCTATTTTGAAGAAGATGATGTTGCGGAATTTCTGATTGATTGCGGAGCAGATGTCAATTTAACCGATTATTCCGGGCGCACCCCTCTGATTTGGGCGGCAATCAGGGATAATGAAGATATAGCGGAAAAGCTGGTCGAAAAAGGCGCAAAAATCGATATCTTCGATTTCAAAAAACTGAATGCGATCCAATATGCCGCGATACATGATGCCGACGGTGTTGCGGAAATGCTGCTGGAAGTAAAAGCAATGCGTTATCGCAAAAAACTCATAGAACAAAATGAGGCCATCAAGAAACGGGCGGCGATAGAACACAAACTGGCAATGTCCGAGGCGATAAAAGCCCAAAAAACCGGGAAGAAAGTTCAAAAGAACATTCAGTCGGTAAAAACTAAAAAGGTTGTTCCGGTGAAGAAAACTGCTCCGCCGGAAAAGACTTCAGTACAGGATAAGGCAAAAACCCCGAAAACGGAAAAAACGCCTAAAGGCAATATTCCCGTTATGGAGTTTTAAAACCTCTGCCGTTTCTGTTTTCGTCTCCTGGAATTTCTTTACTGATCTCCTGAACAAAATTTTATTTACAATTGAAAGTATTTCTTTATGTGTGGAATAGTTGGCTATATCGGCAGTCGGGACGTGGTTGAAGTCCTGATCGGCGGCCTTGAAAAATTGGAATACCGCGGTTATGACTCAGCCGGCATCGCGGTATTCGATAAAAAGAATATCCGCTGTGTAAAACAATCCGGTAAAGTTGCCGCCGTTAAAACCAAAATTGAAAGTGAATGGCCGGAATATACCAATGCCGGTTCTCCTGGAATTGCGCATACCCGTTGGGCTACTCATGGACCGCCGACCACTGAAAACTCCCACCCTCACCTCGATGCGTCCGGACGCTTTGCGATTGTGCATAACGGGATTGTTGAAAACTATGGCGCGCTGAAAAGCCATCTGATCGGCAAAGGACACTCCTTCGCTTCGGAAACCGATTCTGAAGTAATCGCCAACCTGATTGCCGAATGTTATGAGGGCGACCTGTTTAAAGCCACTGCAGCGGCATTGAAACAGCTTGAAGGCACATTCGGGCTGGCGGTTATTTCCACCACGGAACCAGACTTGATGATCGTAGCACGGCGCGGCAGCGCCATTGCTATCGGAGTCGGCAATAATGAAGTAATAGTTGCCAGCGACATCTCCGCTCTACTGGCTTATACCAGCCGGGTTATTTTCCTGGATGACGACGATATTGCACTGATTCGCAAAGACGATATCGACATCAGGGACCTGAACAACGTCCCGGTTGCCCGGGAAATAGCCCATATCGACTGGACCCCGGATTCTGCTGAAAAAGGCGGCTACGAACATTTCATGCTTAAAGAGATCAATGAACAGCCTAACGCGGTCGGAAACGCCATTCGAGGACGTATTGACCTTAAACGCGGATCAGGAATATTCTCCGGACTCGACCTTGATCCCCGGGAAATGGCAGCGATCAATCGGATTGTTCTCCCGGCCTGTGGGACCAGTATGCACGCCGCAATGGTTGGCGAATACTACTTTGAAGACATGGCCGGCATTCCAACCCAGGTTGAACAAGCGGCGGAATTTCGCTGCCGGAATCCGATAATCGAACCCAATACGCTGGTAATCCCGGTAAGCCAGTCCGGCGAAACCGCCGATACTTTAACCGCATTGCGCGAGGCGGCGGAAAAAGGCGCATTAGTCGCGGCAATCTGTAACGTCGTCGGTTCATCCATCGCCCGGGAAGCAGGACGCGGGATTTATCTCCACGCCGGCCCGGAAATCAGTGTAGCATCAACCAAAGCATTTACCTGTCAGACAGCGGTCCTGCTCCTGATGGCATTGAAGTTTGCCCGTGGCAGAAGAATGTCCTGTGAAACCGGACTGGAAATAGCCGAAGAAATCGCCAGAATTCCGGCTCTGATAGAAGAAACCCTGAAACAGGCGGATAATATCGCGAAAATCGCTGAAACATTCAAAGATGTCAGAAGCTGTTTTTATATCGGTCGCGGCTATTTGTATCCAGCCGCCCTTGAAGGCGCATTAAAGCTCAAGGAAATCAGTTATATCCATGCCGAGGGTTATCATGCGGCGGAACTCAAACACGGCCCCATCGCACTGCTTGAGGAAACCGTGCCGGTAATCGCGTTGGCAAATGATATTCCGGGACGTGACAAGGTTATAGGCAATATTCAGGAATGCAAGGCCAGAAAATCCCCGGTAATCGTAACCGCCACGATCGGAGATGGTGAAATCGCCGCCTTGGCGGATGAAGTAATCTGGATTCCCCCGTGCAGTAAATATGTCGCGCCGATCCTGACAGTCGTTGCCTTACAGGTATTCAGCTATTATGCCGCAAAAGCACGGGGCTGCGAAATAGATCAGCCCCGCAATCTCGCAAAAAGCGTCACCGTGGAATAAGCCGGTTTTATTTTTTTGCGTTCATCTGCTCCAGCTGACGCTGGGTCGGCAGTGCGTTGAGCAGAAACAAGACATTGTCCTTAAATGGCGGAGCCGTAGTAATTCCCATGTGGGCTGCTCGCAACTGGATCATACTTCGCCAGTCAATCGGACTGCTGAAGTAAGGCGCTTCTTTTTCGGCCCGCTCGTCAAACAGCGCGCTTGATTCAGTGACTTTGCCATCACCGGGAGCGAACTCAACTACTTTCAATTCACCCGTTTTTGGGTCCACAGTAGCCCGGCGTGTTGTCTTGACCGCATTACCAAGCACCAGATAAAGCCTGACATCTTTGGGCGGTTGGGCCTTGACTGCCATCACTTCGATGAATTTTTTTGCGCGTTTAAGGCATTTGTCAAGATGGTCAAGAGCTATACGCCTTCTTTCGTTCTTATCCTTGACGTCAGGTAATAATATCTGCAGGTTGCCATCCTGTTTCGGGTCGGCCAGACCCCATTTAAATTTTTTCCAAATATTTACATCAAAATAATCAACCGCCTTTTTCTGGTCGTCGGCATAAACAACCGGGCGTCTTGCCGCAACCGGCATCATCTGGTAATATGTCGGCCAGGTTCCAAGCACGGCCGGCGGCAGAGGCGGCGTGGGAATGCCGCGCTGCATTTCCAGAATCGTATCGAGATATCCGGCATTGGGGGTTCCGAGAATAATTACACGGTCAACATAATTACTGCCGGCCCAGGTAATCTTCGCATTTTTACCTTCAGGCGGCAAATCGGCGGCTCCGAAACGAAGATAATAACGCGACACAAGTCCCCCCATCGAATGACCGATCAGGTCAAACTGGACATCATAATCTTTAATACCATAGCACAGTCGGTATTGTTCCTGCATATATTTTCTTTTCTGAAGGACAAATTTATGCAGCTTTGCCGCGTTCCATTGCAGGTCGCGACGCCAGTCATAGGCAAACAAGAACAAGGTATTATAGGTTCTGCCGGGAGCCAGCGGAAAACCTTCCGGCTGAAACCCGCCGCTTTTAAGCACATCGATCAGATTAAGATAAGCATTCTCTCTAAAATTGATTCCCATGATCTTAATGGTCACCGTTTCGAGCATGCCGTCCGGCACGGTATTGTCATTAAGATCTTTCAACGGCTTACCGATCGCCATCGGAACCGCCAGGCCGCGCATTCTTTCATCGGACACGGTAAAACCGTTTATGCCTCTGAATTTACCCCAGACGTTTTGTCCTGTTTTTTTATCAATCAAATTTGCGCCAAGAAATCCATGCACAATAATAATCGGATTGCGATATATCCCCTGGTAATTATTTTCCATTTTCTCGATCGGCCCCTCAATGGCATCGGAAAATTTTTCGTTTGAGGTATAAGAACCTGTCGCGCTGCAACCGGCAACAATTATCGCAATTGCCGCCCCCCCTAAAAAAATGCTCACCATTGCTTTGAACATACTTTTCCTTCCTTTTTTCCTTAACTTAAAAACGAACTTGTCGCCTCTTATCGCTTAATGTAGCACCTTTAACGACCGTGTCAATCAATGATTAAATGATGCTTATAAAATAAGTCTATGCAGAAATAGGTCCGAAAAAATTCGATTTCCCATGGGAAATAAGCTTTTGCTCTTTGTATACTATATGCGTGACGAAATTTAACTTTTTATGTGATGATGGCGGATGCAGAATTGCTTTTTGTAAGTTTTTGGCTAGCAGAGCCAACCATAAATATACAAGGAGCGATCCGGCGCCGTCGGGACACGAAAAAAAGTTTATATTTCAAGTGTATAAAATATAACATGAATCATTTTGAGAACTAGTCAAAACTTTTTCACAGTCAAGTTGCCATCCGACACATATTTACAAAAACTTCAGCTAAGTCATTGTAAACAAACAATTTATTTTTTATTTATATTCAAGCTGTCTGACTATATTAATATATTAATCTGACTATATTAAAAAGTTAATCCGCATCACTATCCTCGCCATCTCCTTGCCAAATCATGGAATCTTCAGGATAGGCCGGTGGATTTTCCCAATCAACACTCCATTTCGGACGCCGCCGGAATTTTTCACGGAACTTATTCTGCAACACACCACGAGCTTCCAAACTGATCATACAAGCCCTTGTACAACCACGCGCACCGCAAATAGCCTGACCTGAACCATAAACGTTTCGCGGTTTTTGTTTGAATGGACTCCAGCTTCCCGGCTTTATGTTTTCACCATGATAGTCCATATATTGTTCTTCTGCAGTCAGTTGTTCGTCTACTTTCTGCCCCCCGCGAAAAGCAATATCACAAGCTTCACAGTCAATATCGGCCCACTCCACCTCGTGTCCGGCCAGATTAACCCTGATCATCTTATCCGGGTTAAACGCCTGCCCCGGACATTCCCGAACACATGCACCGCACTTGTTACAAAGTTGCGGCCCATCATAGATCGGGTCAGGTTCAAGCTCCAAATCGGTAATAACGATGCCAACCCGGTTACGGGGGCCGAACTGCGGAGTCAGGAGCATCTTGCTCAAGCCAATCTCGCCGAGACCACAGAGAAAAGCGGCGATTCGCAGATGTACCATCACGTCCGGTGCGGCACGGCCCGAGGCGACCGGAACACTGTTTTCCTTGAGATATCCTGTTGCCCCAATGCCCCGCCAGTCGCTTTGGTGTCCATACGGCAACGCCTCATAGCCGCAGTCTTCTATATATTTACTCAGGTTAATAACATTCATTGGCATATAGAGATAAGTCAGTCCACCATAACCCATTGCTGAGTAATTACTGAAAAAGGTTCCTTCTTCAATTCCGCGTAAACTGGCTCGATTAACTCGAAAGGCCATCCCGATAATAGATTTTGCTTCCGGCATTATCTGGCGGGGGTCCATTTGAGTTGGACAATTTTCCCAGCGTTCGATATTACCAATACCAACCGCATCAGCACCAAGAGCCAGCGCCTGTTTTTTTATTAATTCAGATGCGGTTACCGGGTTATTTAGTTCATCTGAATAAAAATTTCGTGTCATAACAGTCATAATCAAATCTTTCAGTTTATAATTTGCAGATAAAGAGATGCAGCTTGAATAAAAAATATTGTGCCCAAATCACGTATGTAATACGGAGAACGCTCGGTTCCGTCCGGCGGCAATATCTTTTCAAGAATTGCACCATTCAGATTTGGATCAGCAGGTTTTGTGAACTGCATTTTCATGCAGAATTGCAGGCCTTTTTCAATATATTCAACTATTTTCTCATCTTTTGTAAATTCATAATACTTCAGAAAACTGATTACGGCACAAGCGGTCCCGCTGGTAGCGTGTCCAAAGCTGTCAGTTTTAAAGTCGGTATAGGTCCCTCTGAAAAAGCCACCATCCGTCCGCAATGCGCATTTATACCACTCCACGCTGCGGAGATAGCAGGCCAGAAAACGTTCATCTCCAATAGCTTCGTAGAGTGACAGCATCGGCATTCCCCACCAGTAAGCATGACGCGGATGAATATTCCCATTCTGTTTATTGCAGGGAATATACTTTATCCAGTTTCCCTCCGGGTTTTCGTTCCGCAATAGGGTTTCCGCAGTTGCCACGGCAACATCTTTAAATGAAGAGTCTCCTGTAAGCCGCCAGCCTTTTAGAAAAACCGCGTCATCCAACAGCGGCCTTCCCTGTGAAACGCTGACATCGAACAGAAAGCGTTTATTTTCCGGGTCATAGATATCGTTGAACAGCTGTTCCTCCGGCTGCCATGAGTTATTTTTAATCCATCTTAAAGCCTCCAGGGCCGCTTCACAATATCTGTTTGAACCGGTTGCTGCAGACAGCATAAACAAACCGTCAAGACATTCCAGGATCGCGGAAATATTAACTTTATCTGGAAAATCTTCATACGCCAGAATCAATCCTTCATCTTTGCCTTCAGTGACCCGGTTATACATAATAAACTCAGCACTGAATTCAGCCTTTTTGAGCAAATCATCCTGATTAAGAGCCCTAGCGGCCATAACCAGCGCCTTGACCGCCTGCCCGGTATGCCATATCGGACAGAAAAAGTCCCATTGCCTTTCAGCAATGCTATACTCGCCTTTAACAGCGCCATTCCAGAAACTCACCGGCATTTCTTTCCCATGAACCCCAATTGGCTCATTGTTTTTAACGACCGCGATTTCCGTCAGCCAGTTAATCGCATCATTGAGGGAATTTATCATCTTATGGTTCAAAATAATCTTCCTGTTTTATTTTCAGTTAATATGCTTGAAAGTTGTTGACTTCCGTAAATAATTTTGTTTGTGCATAGAAGGCCCGGGACGTATCATCATCAATATCTTGCGCTGATGGAAATATCTCGTATATTGATTCTATTTTACAGTCAATTCCTGTTAAGAACCTGACTAATTCTTTCGTACTGAGATACTTGTCCCGCCATTGATCAATATTCCGCTTGTCAATCAAATTGTCATTCATCTTTACCGCTGATGCCGGCGTAGGTAAATCCAGGCGGAGACAAAGAAATTCAGCGGAAATTTTTATCCGGTGCTCATCCCAACTGTGGCCCCCGGGCACAACTTCCGTAACAAGGTTTTCCGGGGCGTTCCGGTATGCCGCTCCAACTCTTCTCGCAGTACTCCGGAACAAATCCTGAGGGAAATAATGATCCTCATTCCCCTGGAACAGAAAAAGCGGCTTCGGGGCAAAACAGCCATATATTTGATACATCTCCAGGCGACCGATGATTCCCGGCAGGATATTGCAGCAGCAATGTGCTTTTTCTTTGCGGGCAATGAATTCAAAAGTCGACGGATAACCGCTCGAAACGATAACCGACAATTCATCCGCCAAAATAGAGAGGAAACACGTTGCCAACCCCCCGCCGGAATTTCCGATTGCCCCAAGTTTTCCGGGTTCAAATCTGGAATCTTTGAGCGCCGCTTTAATGTGAGCGCAATCTTCGTATAAAATCAATGTTTGAAGACATAATCCGGCCACAAACGGCGCCGGTTCGTTCCGGTGCCCCATGGCAATTCGCTCACTCTGGCCGATATTATCCGGGACCAGTACCGCAATCCCGTTTCGCGCCAAATGCTGAGCCATCGCCTGATAAACCGGGTTGAGCTTGCAGCCACCGCCATGACCGCAACACAATAACACCCAGGGCAGCGGTTTTTCGTTTTTTTGAGATTCCGGCAAATAAAGATTGGCCGCACCAGCAACATTCGCCCAGGAGGAAAATATCAAATGTTCAACTTTATAGCCGTCTCCTCCTGAAACTCCTGTCTGACGATATTTCATCGCCGGAATCAGGTCGTCTGTAAACCCAAGGCAATTTTTCGCCGTTTCCACAATCTTACCACGTTGTTCCAGATCAACCGGATCTAATGATGGAGTTTCCAGTTTGCCCTTGAGGATCTTTCTTAATGAAGTCTCAAATAACTCTCCTTTATTCATTATTGGCTTCGCTGCTTTTTTTCATGATAATACTATTAATGTACAAGACATTGCTTTTTTTTCCGTTTTGAAGCGAGGCAACAAGGGCTGAAACCATATTAACATCAGCTAGCCCATGAGGTATGATATTGTCCTTTCCTGCAATTAACTTACCCTTTGCGTTGTAAATTTGTAAATTATATAATTTTCCTTTGCCATGGACTTTAACCGCGAAACGGTAAAGCTCATCAGGGTTCATTTCCACCGGCAGGGACCTCCAGGCTGAACCATGGCGATAACCGGGAAAAACTTTGCCGTTTTTTGAGATAAATCCTATCTCGATACCTTTCCATAATGTCTGCGCGTTATGAAACAAAATCCGGCTGAGAACCTCATTTTTACCGGTATCGGCCGACCAAGCCATATTGACAGAAGCGGTAAAATCTTTTACCGGTTCGTTGAACCACTTACACGAGATAAGACAATTTGTTTTGGGACGCGAATCAGCAGCCAGACACAGAACCTGCTGTTTTCCAAGTTTGAGCAAACGGTATTTTTTGCCGTCATCATGCGCCAAAGCCCATCCGGACACTTTTGAATTCAGGCGACCGGCTGGAAAACTGTCACGGCAATTAAAGTCTACCATTCCTGATTCAGGAAGTTTGACTGATGCATATCTGAGCATTTTTTTATCCCAGGTCCAGCCTTCGCGCAGATACAGATAACCAACATCTGAAACACAATTAATATCAATTTTTCTGCGAAAAGCATATAAGTCCTTTAAAGAATCAGCAAAGTGGTTGCGATTAACGGTCGACTTGTTAAGTTTATAATCATTCCACAGCTTGAGAGTCTCAAGCGTTTTTTCCGCATTTTGCAATCCTGTTTCAAGAAAATCAAGACGCTGCTGTTGTACTTTATTCAAACCCTTGACTGCTTTAGCAGATTCCAATAACGCACGGCCCTCGCGCATTATCTGCGGAGTGAATACCAATGGAGCAATCGGCAGCCATTTTTTCCAGCTGATAGAATTTTCTTGTTCAAATTTGCGAAATGCTTTAACATCAACCTGGCGACTGACGTTTTCCCAGTATTGCCAATATTTTTCAACCGCGGCTGCCGCAGGACCAAAAGCGGCACAGTAATCGGCGAAGATTTGTTTGAGCGGGGTTTTCGGATCAACATTAAGCCTGGCAATAACATAGTAGGAAAAGCCCTGTGTTCCCCATTCACCCAGCAGAGAATCAAACATTATTCCTATCATGTTATCATATCTGTTGGCAAAAGTAATTGAATCATAGGCCCATTTTACATAGGAAATCGGCAAGTTATGACCGTTGCCAGTCAAGTTGGGGCGCAATACAAGTTTAGCACCAGTTGCGGTCCATCCGCGCCAATCTGCTTCAAACACTTTCTGTCCCTTTTCTGTTGGCGGATACATTTCCCTTGGAACATAGCTCAGTTGAATGTGATCATTCAGCTTGACCTTACGCGGAGGAGGACTGTAGTTATTGTAAGCATATGCCGCCAAAATCACGTCAGGATTAACCTTCTTTGCCTCATTGTAAAGATTAAGATAGTATCTGGCATAACGATCACTTACTTGCGGCGCTCGTGTATACCAGAACAGTCTCATACTCAAATCCGGATCATGAAAGCGCTGTTTGCGAGTAGGTATTTTTCCTTCTGCCCAATATTTTGAGCTGTCGAAGCGGGAATCTGGAGTATCCCAGGCACGACAATTTTTACAGGTACACATAGCCGGCGAATCATTTTCACTGGCAACGATGTAACGTAACCCGGGATGTTTCTTTTTAAACCAGTTCAAGTAGTGGGGGTTGGTCCAATCAGCGATTTTCTGCTTTATGACCTCCGGATTGGATATACACATGGTAACGGCGTGCCCGGATGAATCCCCGGACAAAGGCTGGCGTTTACCATTCGGAAGCAGGTTAAACCATTCCGGATGAGTTTTGCCGAAACGCTTCCAATAATCTCCATAGGAATGGTCAGGCATGATGCAGTTGGCAAGATTAAAACGGTGGCGGCGAAGCCACAAGTAAGTTTCTTTTTCAAACCTGGTTTTGGACTCTGAACTTGACCAGCCTTTTATATTAGAATTTTTCAACCTTGTTGGAAACCAGCTTGATATATATTTGGGTCGCCCGAAAAAATTGATTGATTGAAAGCTCAGATCGGACTTGTTTTTTATCATGGTGCCAAGTTTACCTGGCCATAACCAACGCACATTCAACTCGCGTTCAAGTAATTCGTAAACCGCGAATGCCGACCCGGTATGCGAGTAACGCATGCGTTGCCGAAACGTTTTTAACTGCGGGTTTGGATCTTGGTCGTCCCCGCATAAAAATAAATCCGATTTGACCGTACGTGCGGCAAACCAGTTAACTTCCGGTTTGCGTGGAGCGATCCCCGCAGAAAGTGTCGCACGACATGGCCCCACATATATCAAACCAGGAAAATTATCCGGTTTTTCTCGTTCGAAACAAATCTTCAATTCGACACCTGTTGCCAGTTTTAGATGATATTGCAGCTCATTCGCCGCCAGACGGGTGGCCCAAAGCGCATTTTCCGGGATGATAATCGCACTATAAGCTTTGCTGTTTTTCACAATGTCGATAGCCCCGAGTCTAAAACAAAAAATAAAACAAAGGCTGATTAAAAAAGGTATTCTCATTATTATTCCTGAATTGTTTGATTAGTAGTCCAGACCCCAAAAAGTTTTTGCCTGAGGGGAAGCGGAGGCCGCAGCTCCGTAATTAATTTTATGACTCATGTATTCGGTAACTTTGATTGTTCCGGTATGGCCGTCCATATATAAAAGCGGAATCATTTTTCTGTTCATATGGACCGGAAATAGACCGGTTCCAGTCAATATTCCAAATTGCGGGTCATTATGATGGCGGACATAAAGCGATATAGCACATCCCATATAAAACGCTCCTGAAAAATTTTTCATTCTGCGGTCATTGCCCGGGGTAGGCACTCCTCCGGCAAGAATATTGCTGCGGTCCATCTTAAGGTTCCTTGTATACCCTTGATGCGCATTCATTCCGTAGGTTGACCTGGTTGATTGATTATATGCATCTGATTTCTTGTAGGCAGGGCAAACATAAAACGATTTTTCATAAGAATTGGCAAACTTCAGAGGATTTGGAAGATAAGAATCCTCATTCGCTGAACTGTTGTCTCCTGATTTACAGCCTAGTTGATAATACCAGACATAGCTCCATGAAGAGTCTCTCCATGCACATGGCTTAAAGTCATTCATATCCTCTGCGTAGAGCATCGTCGCAGTACCTATTTGCTTCAGTCTGCTCAGGCAGTTCGCTTGCAAAGCTTTATCACGAGCCTGATTTAAAGCTGGTAGAAGCATGCTTGCGAGAATCGCAATAATCGCAATCACAACAAGAAGCTCGATTAGCGTGAAGGTTTTTTGCTTAAAATTTGCTTTCATTTTTTTTCCTTTTTCTAGTTTGTTAATTTTATGCGAAATTATATGTAAACAATACCAAATTATTTATTGATATTCCGGCATGACCCGTTTTCAATTAATTTGGGACTCAAAAGCTTGATTCCCGGAGTTCCATTTGAGTTTTTACCGCTTATCAAATCACACAATAATCCCAAACCGCAACGGCACATTTCATTTAATTGGTTGTCAATGACCGAAAGTTTCAATTCTCCTGACGCATTGCAATAATTTCCTCCGGCAATTATCGACAAATCATCCGGCACTTTAATGTTGTATTGATTGAGGGCGGCAATCATTCTTGCTGCATATGTTGTGCTTCTGACGAAACAAGCCGTATAGTCCGTTCCCTTAAAAAACTTTCCTATCCGTTTATTGAAAATATGCATATAAATTTTGGTGTCGAGAACATCATCCTGAGTTATTTTAACTCCGGCCATTTCACCAGCGGCTCTCAACCCGGAAAAATCAAAAGCGGATTCAGGATGATTAATGTTTTCTGTAACATACGCAATCTTCCGGTGTCCTTTATCTAACAAATATTTTCCGGCGAGAAATCCCGCGTAAAAGTAATCACAGGATATACATGGCACCTCATTACCGTCTCCGAAAATATTATTGATTGAGACAACCGGACAAGCCGCATTTATACGGCTGATAATGCTCAACGGCATTCTACTGGTTATGAGTACTCCATTAACCCGGCCGCTTCTGATCGCGTCCATCAAGTTATTATCCTCTGGATCTTCTTTAAACATGTCAGGTAAACGATCATAGATCTGAACATACATATTATTTTGCTCGGCAAATCTTGATACTTCATTTACAATAAGCCTGAAATGCGGGTCAGTGCAATGATAAGCTCTACGCATTGCCAGGGCTATAGTCATTCTTTTCTTTTTGCCATTATCGGCAATGTAGGTACCGGAGCCTTTCTTACGGACAACCAGTCCCTCTCCTTCGAGTACACCCAGCGCTTTACCGATTGTGGCCCGCGAAAAGCCAAGTTCATCCGCCAGAATTCTCTCCGCCGGTAAACGCTCTTGATTGGCTGCGCTCAAACGGTTGATGTATTCTGTCAGAATTTCTTTTGTTCTAAAAACTTTTGTCATTGCAAAATATAGACCAATTATATTGTTGTTTTATACCAATTTAATATCTTATATAAACCAATATACGTGTTTACCTCTTTTTTGTCAACTCCTTTTTATCAAAAAAAGACCAGTATTTTTTCGGCTCTTCGGATCTTTGTCACATGAATCATTTTGAGAAGTAGTCAGAATCTTTATGCAGTCAAGTTGTTATCAGGCATAAAAAGTTGAGACTGGCGACATCTCCTTTTATGTTTTTTCACAAAATATTTTACCTAAAACACTGATCATTAATTACTTATGTCTTATGAATTGTCAAACCGTCTGACACTATATAAAACTATCAACGCTCAAGACTCATAACCCAAAGCGCTGCTTCGTTTTCTAAACCAAAGTCAGAATTGTCTTGCATTATTATAATATGCTGCTATTTTATTAACAGCAACATTTGAGGTCGGGATATGAAAAAAATTATCAGTCAATGTATATTATCAGGTTTATTATCTATTGCGGGAACTCTTATTCTGTCAGGCTGTGCAGCTCCAGCATATGTTCATCCGGATACCCCGGTCAGTGCTGTCAATATGCGGCGGACGGTAAAATATCTTTGCGACATCAAGCCGGCTCGTAATTACCAAAACCATGCCTCGCTTGAAAAAGCAGTCCAATATATCGTCAACCAATTTAAAGAATGCGGATTGGCTCCGACAATTCAAAAATTCAAAGCAGCCGGAAACGAATATAAAAATGTTATCGCGTCCGTTGGTCCACCAAAAGGCCCCAGGATAATCGTCGGGGCGCACTATGATGTCTGCGGCGATCAGCCTGGAGCCGATGATAACGCCAGCGGCATCGCCGGACTGCTTGAAATGGCTAAATATGCTCAAAAAAATAAGGACAAACTTAAATACCGGGTGGATTTTGTCGCTTATTGCCTGGAAGAGCCGCCGTTTTTCGGTACCGCTCAAATGGGCAGTTATATTCATGCCGACTCGCTCCATCAAAACAAGGTCGAGGTCCACGGCATGATCGCCTTGGATATGATCGGCTTTTTCTGTGATAAGGAGGACTCGCAGCAATACCCCTTGCAAATAATCGGCTGGTTTTTCCCGGATAAAGCTGATTTCATCAGTATTATCGGTAATTTCAGCAGCAGGTCCCTGGTGAATGCCGTTGCCGACCAAATGGCAACCACCGGCATCAAGGTTGAAACATTGAAAGCTCCGTCAGCGATAACCGGCGTCGACTTTTCGGATCACCGCAACTACTGGCACTTCGATTATGATGCGGTCATGATCACCGATACCGCCTTTTACCGCAATCGCAATTACCACAAACCAACCGATACTATTAACACGCTGGATTTCAAACGAATGAAGCAGGTCGTACAAGGTCTCTGCCGCTATTTACTGAATACGGAATAATTTTGAATGTTTGATATTTATAAAACAGATTGTATTATCAATTATGAAAAATGAAAAACATAAAACCATTTTGCTCATAATAGTTGCAGTAAATGTTGTCGGGGCATGCCTTACCGTCATCTCAGGAAGAATGATGCAGCTTCTTTGGCATCAGCTACTCGAAGGGGAACCGCTTCCATTTGTGACTGAAATCACTTTAGCCGCAATTATGATTTGGCCTCCAACCATAGCCATCATATCAATAATATTGTTTGTTTTATCATTTAAAATAGAACGAAGTAAAATCTTGAACGCAACATTAATCATGCTGATTATTGAAGTAATATTGTATTTTCTATCTTTAACAGGTTTTATCCTGCCTCTTTTGAAAGGCACAAAGGTGCTATCTTAAAATGGAAGTATTATTTGATCCTCATAGCACACCTCCGGCGGATTTAAAAATAGAAGGCTTTCAATTGTGGATACATAAACGAGCATATCCTGACATGTTTGACTACAATGATGGGAATTGGTTGAATGTTACTGCTTTCTATAGCAATAAGAGTGCATCTGTGACTGTATCAGGAACATTTATAATGATTACGGATATAGTCTGTTTTACAGAGAAATGTGAAGAACTCATTGCAGGAAAAACAGATATTGCGAGGATTCAACCTCTTGACCCTGAATTAAATATTGAAATCAAAAAGATAGACCCCCTAGGTCATCTTGAAATGACTGTTCAAATAACTCCAGACCATATTTTACAGAAACATACTTTCAGAATTGAAATTGATCAAAGTTATCTACCTGATATCATAAAACAATGCCGAAAGATCGAATCTGAATATCCCATTAGAGGAGCTCATTGCAAAAAGATTTTTAATAAAATTTCTAAGAATGACACAGAAGAGGAGATTCATAATAAAGAAGTCATGATCAATAAGCAATCTGACAAGACCAGAGGAAAAAAGTCTGATGTTGTATCAAATTCCGGAATTCTGTCCATTATTTTTCTTGTACTTTGTTCGACATGGAATGCTTTGATTCTTGCAGTTTTCTTGTATTATTATCTATATACCGAGAATAAGATAGTTTTAGATTATCACTTTGAAATTCAATGCATTTCATCTATCTTAAACTTGACATTGCCTGTCGGAATTGGCATGATTGTTCTTGGAATTATCCTCTTCGTTTTAAAAAAATTTCTATATCCTCTTTTTGTATCGCCGCTACTTTCTTGATATCTACCATACTTCCGGTAATCCCGGTCGCAGAACATTTGGATCGTATCCATGCTGGTGCGTTAGAGTGGAGTTCTGAAGTTTGGTGGCTTCCAAAATAATAAAGAGAATGGCTTTTTTTATATTCAGGACTAACTATTAAACGTTCTTAATTGAAAAAAACAAATATTTTGGTATCTTATTGTATTTACCGCATACAAATTCCATTACACACCCGGAAAAAGATGAAAAACGAGCTTGCGAATAACATAAGGAAGCCTTTCCTGCCAAAAAATCTGGAGGAAATAACCAGTCAGGGCGAAAACATTATAACAGATGATTGTATTATATCAGGAAAACTCTTCCAGAAATATTTTTTTCCGTCTGATACAGTAGCTGTAACTGCAGAATTTATCCAAAACGCCTTTAAACAGTGTACTCTTGACCGTGTACGTATTACAAGCGCCTTATTCAGAAATAATAAATTTGATAACTGTTCATTGGCCAATGCTGATTTCAATCATTCGAAGCTTGAGCGAATGGAATTCAATGATTCAAAACTTTTGGGCGCATCATTTGCTTTTTCCACCGGTGCCGATCTTTCCTTCATTCGTGCAAATTGCCAATTCGCAGATTTTCGGGAAACAAAATTTCGACGAGCATTTTTTGAGGGATGTAATCTCCGCGAGGCAGATTTTCAGGGAGCGGATCTGCGCGGAGCAACATTTCAAAATTGCGATTTACGCCAAGCTCAATTTTCTTTTGCCTTGCTGAACGGAACAAATTTTTGTGAATCAAACCTGGAAGGTATCAGGGTACAGCCGGAAAGCCTCCGCGGAGCGATCGTTGACTATCATCAGTCTGCATATCTGGGAGCTTTATTATTGAAATTAACAATACGATAGTTCCAGCCCAATTGTGTCAAGTTGATACATAATGACTGAAAAAAGTGACGGATTATTGACGGATAATTTGACGGATGCTGCATATAAAGGTTTAGAGCAAAAATGCCACCTTATAACCAAGCGTCTTATTTATCACTATTAATGCTTTTATATTTAAAATAATACCGTATTTAAAAAATTCATTTCAAACTACCTGGTATTTTAAAATATAAGGTTAGCCCGTTGAAAAACCGTCAAAATAATCAGTCAAAAATGGTTTGCCAGTTGTTATCATAGCAGGCATCAAAACATAGTTTTATCTGTGCCACAGTATTTTTCGCGACATCAACTTCAGGTAACTCATCAAGCGCGAATAAAGCACTTTCGGTCGTCTCAGTGTTGGCGGTAAATTCTCCACTAAGTTTGCGGCACAGCACAAACACTTTGCAGATGCCGTATGCATAAGGCGGATGATTATGACGATTGCGGTCATGCAACGCCACAATTCTCTCAGCCACAACGTCTAGTCCAGCCTCCTCCAGAACCTCTTTTTCGGTATTGGCCTTTATTGACTGATTGACATCAACCCAGCCTCCGGGCAAAGACCATTTACCGTTTTTTTCTTTTACCAGCAGAATTCTGTCATTCTCGATAATTGCCGCGCGCGTATCCAGTTTAGGGGTTTGGAAGCCGGTTTCATTGCAAAAAAGGTCTTTGACACGCTCCATTGAAAGCCCGGATTTCATACTCATCATTTCCGCCGCGATTTCCCGAATCCTGGTAAATCGTTCAAGGTCGAACGGATCTTTTGAGTATGTCTGGCCCGCCTGCGCGATAAACTGAAGTTCAATTATCCAGTCAAGCCAGATATTATTTTGTTCAACGGATTTATCCTGTTCTGTCATTTGTGAAGCTCCTGATTCAAATGAATTGGCATCAATATTATCTGAATTTAACGCTTGGAGCTCCGGAATACAAACATTCAGGTATTATAAAAAGAAAACTACGGAACGATTGATATGTTATGGTGCCGCAGTAGCCTGCGGCGCTCCGAATTTCTCAATTTTTCCGGATCTACATATTTACGCAGGTTACGGAAGATGGACTTTTTATAAAAAGAAAACCCGCCGCGATGATTGCTCATTGCGGCAGGTAGACTTTTCATTGGCTCCAGGAGCTTATCAGGCTTCCGGCTTGGCCTCTTCGGCCGCGGCTTCTACAGGCGCTTCCGGCATCGGATCGCCCATTGTGCCAAACTCAGGATGCGTGTAATCAAGCAATCCTTCGCCGATCTCCAGCAGAGCAACGTCAAGAAAGTTTTTGGCATTGCATTTGACCATGGGACGTCCGCCCAGCGCCAACTGACGGGCGCGTTTGGCCGCAACCACAGATAATACTTTCTTGTCCTTAATCACTGCTTCGGCTTTTTTCAGATAATCGTTGTTCATTTTTCAAGATTCCCTGATTAATTGAAAAGAAAACCGGGCGGTTTGATCCGCCCGGTACGGATATTTTAGTAATCGATAATGCTGCGATGATTATCAATCAACGTGAAATCGCCGCTCATGATGGTCATATAGCGTTTTTCGAATTCCGGAACAGCATCGAGAATATAGCGTTCGACCAGATTCTCGCGCGAGGAATCCTTCATCGCGTCACGGAGCATCAGATAACCGACAAAGACATAGGTTTCATTATCGACCAGGCTGCGAGCCATGAGGTCGTGATAATTGCTGTCTTTCTTTTCGGCAACGTATTTTACCGCTTCCAGATGCTTGGCATACATTTTGTCAAGCAATTTGCGAAGACGCTGCAGGTGAGGATTGAGTTCAACCTGCTGCAGCTCGGAGATACGCTGGTCATTGACACGCTGGATGACGCCGCCGATGGCCGCGACAACCTGCAACTGGGTAGTACCTTCGTAGATGTTGGTAATACGCGCGTCACGATAGAAACGTTCAGCATTGAAGTCACGCATGAAACCGGTACCGCCGTGAATCTGGATGGAATCATAGGCAACCTGGTTGGCAACTTCGGTACAAAGCGCTTTACACATCGGAGTATGGACCGCTGCCAGTTTTTTGTAATATTTGGAAGTATCCAAAATTTCTTTGGTGATGTCGGCTTTATCAGCGGTTTCAACAAAGTGATTCCAGCCGTTACGCAGGTCAACTGTACGAGTTGTTTCGTATAGCAGGCAGCGGGCAGCCTGGAGTTTGACCTTCATTTTGGTCAGCATGTCATAGATAGCGGGGAACTGATCAATTGATTTCTTGAACTGTTCCCGTTCGCCGGCATATTTGAGCGCGTCGCGATATGCGGCTTCACCGATACCCAGGGCCTGGGCGCTGATCGCAACGCGTGCACCATTCATCAGGCTCATAACGTAACGGGACAGACCGAAGCGACGTTTGCCGCAAAGCTGAGCCGGAACGTCATTATACTGCAGTTCGCAAGTGGCAACACCATGGATACCAAGTTTATCCTCAATCCGGCGGACGACCAGTTTCGGTCCCATTTCGGCAATAAACATGGAAAGACCACGTGCATCGGTTGAACCTTCTTCAGTACGAGCCAGCACCAGGTGCACTTTAGCACAACCATTGGTGATGAAGCGTTTCATACCATTCAGATACCATTGACCGGTCTTTTCATCCTGCCAGGCCCGAAGACGAACAGAACCGAGGTCAGAACCGCTGTCGGGTTCGGTCAGGTCCATCGCGCCATCAGCTTCACCAGTGGCGAAACGCGGAAGGAATTCGTCTTTCTGCTCTTCAGTTCCGAATTCGCAGATAGTTTCCGCGATATCCTGCAGGCCGAACAGGTTCTGGAGCGAACCGTCAGCACGGGAAACCATTTCGGTCAACATCGAGTAGATGGTAACCGGGAAATTCAGACCGCCGTATTTGTGCGGCAGCATAACACCCATGACATCAGCCGCCTTGAGGTCAGCCAGGTTTTTCTGGGTCAAAGGATGATAAGTCACCACGCCGTCTTCAAAATGCGGACCTTCACGGTCAACGGTGCGGGACCGGGGTTCGATGTTGTCGCCGCAGATGCCGCCGATAACTTCCATGACACGTTTGAAGTTGTCCATGGCATCGGCGTAATCGACAGGGGCGGTATCATATTTTTCCGCTTCAGTATAATCTTTTTCGCGGAGCTTGACGGCCTCGACCAAATCAATGTTATCAAGCGAGAACATAAGGTCTTTATTATCTGTAAAGAAATTAGGCATTGTTATGTATCTCCTTAAACTTTGGCCTTGAAGGCTTTAATCATTTTCGGAATAACATCGTTCAGGTCGCCGACGATGCTGTAGTGGGCTACAGACAGGATCGGGGCGTCCGGATCGGTGTTAATGGCGATAATCTTTTTGCTGTCGTCCATACCGGCACGATGCTGAACCGAACCGCTGATACCACAGGCAATGTAAAGAACCGGGCGAACCGTTACGCCGGTCTGTCCGACCTGATGGTCATGGTCGATCCATCCCGCGTCAACCGCGGCGCGGGACGCGCCGACTTCGCCGCCAAGGGCTTCCGCCAGATCATAGATCAGTTTGAAATTATCTTTGCTGCCGACACCGTAACCACCGGCAACGATAATGCGCGCGGCTTTGAGGTTTACCTCTTTTTCTTCGCGAACGCGTTCGATAACTTTGATCACGCATTCGGCATCGGTGAGGGCAGGTTTGACTTTGACCAGTTTGCCGGTGCGGGACGGATCCGGATCGTTCAGTTTCATAACGCCTTCACGAACCGTAGCCATCTGCGGATCGTCCCAAGTGTTAACGATGGTAGCAATAATGTTACCGCCGAACGCCGGACGAATCTGCATCAGCTTGTCAGTGTAGGATTTCTTATTTACTTTGTCATCGAAATCATCAATTTCCAGTTCGGTACAGTCAGCGGTCAAACCGGCAAGTTTTTCTGACGCGACGCGCGGACCGAGTTCACGGCCTTTGTAAGTGGCGCCGAACAGCAGGATATTCGGTTTGTGTTCGAGGATAAGGTCCATGATAACCTTGGAATAAGGTTGGACGGTGAACGGCTCGAGGCGTGAATCCTCGGCCAGATATACGATATCGGCACCGTAACTGTAAAGAGTATCAACGCATTTTTCCAGTTTATCGCCCAACAGAAGGGCTCCTACCTGGGTACCGAGACGGTCGGCGAGTTCACGGGCCTTTGAGACCAACTCAAGCGAAACTTCAGCGATGACGCCGCCTTCCTGTTCGATAAATACCCAGACGTTTCCTAATTTTTCAGTCATAGCAGATTACCCCAGAGTATGATCTTCAATAAGTTCGTGTATCAGCGAATTGATACCGGCATCAGTCGGCTCAATCTTCTTGGAATCAGAAGCAGTCAGGACCACGCTCTGAATCTTATTAACTTTGGTCGGAGAACCGGCAAAACCGATACGCCCCTTGTCCGCGCCGACATCCTCGGCGGACCATTCGTGAATAAGCAGATTGCGGGCGGCCAGCTTGTCCCGTTCTTCAGCCAGCATTTCGGCGTCAGTGTAATTGGCGTCGGCATGTTCTTTGGCCAGTTCGGAAGGAGTGCGGGCGCGTTTATATTTCATGATCTTGCGGGCAGCGGCCGGACGCGGCTCGTTACCTTCAGTCACAGTCAACAGACACGGAGTCGGAGCTTCAAGGACTTCATAACCGCCTTCGATCGCACGTTTGGCAACAACTTTTTTAGCAGTCAGTTTTACTACGTCTTCAACGTAACAGACCTGCGGCAGCGCGAGTTTTTCAGCCAACTGCGGTCCAACCTGAGCCGTATCACCGTCAATAGCCTGGCGACCGCAAAGGATAAGGTCAAACTTTCCAACTTTCTTGGCGCAGCAGCTAAGCGCGTAGCTGGTTGCCAGCGTATCGGCACCGGCAAAAGCCCGGTCGGTCAGCAGGATGCATTCATCCGCGCCACGATACAGCGAGGCTCTCAGGACTTCCGCCGCATTGGGCGGGCCCATGGTTCCGACTACGACTTTCACATCATAGCGATCCTTGAGTTCAAGTGCCAGTTCCAAAGCATTAAGATCTTCCGGATTGAAGATCGCCGGAAGCGCGGCGCGGTTGACGGTACCGTCAGCCTTCATCGCTTCTCCGGAAATGTTTTGGGTGTCCGGCACCTGCTTGACAAACACGATTACGGTAAAGCTCACTATGTGACTCCCTTCTGTTCGTTTTTGTTATATTACAGGCGAATTCATTACTTTTTATAAAAGACAATTAACCTACAATATAGCACGGTTTTTTTAAAATTACAGCCCGATTTACAAAAATGTTCTTAGGAATAAACAATATTGCGGTAATCAAATGGCCCCGGAATCAGAATTACAGAGATTATTCGTTCTTTTTGATAATTTTTTTCGATTTAATTTGTTTAATTTTTTCCATTTTCTCATAAAATTTACTCCGTAACTCTTTCGCTCGGCTGGAAAGCAGAAAGTCCGGAAAAAGCGGCGAGTGAAGCCATGAGAGATAAAAAAGTTGTATAAACACCGCCAAAGCCAAAGATGCTATAGCACGTTTCCATGCTTCGCTTCGGGAAACAGCCCGCAGAGTCCAGAAGTATGCTCCTGAAATGACAATAACCGGAATAAACCAGTTCAGGATGGTCGACTCAAGATAGCAGCAATGGTTATTCCCCAATATTACAACAACCGCGGTCAGGAAAAAGGCAGTATTAGCCGGCAAATCCGTCCTGGCTTTTTCTGCATTCATTTTCTTTGGCTGATTGTTATTACTCACATATACTCCCGTCAATTTTTTCAATATGTCATAAATTTATATATTTTTCAACAAGTTTTTCATCACAAGCATTTATATTCTTAATAAAAGAATACAGACCTTAGCCAACAAATCCTGACCAATTACTAACCACTTTTGAACAATTTACTGTTTGACTAAATGAAAAGCACATGCTAGTTTAACGAATACTCATACAACAAATAAGGAGAGTAAAAATGAAAATGTTGAAAATGCTGCCGAAACTGACCGTTCTTGTGTTAACGGGCTTATCTATCGCCGGTTGTGTTGTCGTTGATTACGACGCATCATACGACGGGAAAATTGATCTTCGCAAACCCAAAGCAAAAAAATACCAGGTCGCAAGCGCTGAGTATATTACCGTTCTCAATCCATCAGAAGGAAAAAACGGTTTGAAATTGTTGAATATGACGATGAACAACAAACCCGGGAACAGTTTCAGCGTAAAATGGGATAAAACCGTTGCCCAAATGAAGGAGAATCCCGCCAACTATGAGTTTCATCTATCAGAAATTTCAGCCTGGAAGCTCAATACCCGGACTTTCGCGCCAACATTATTTGAACTCAATCAAGGCGAACCGGTCAACGTTCGTGCGGTAATCTTTATCCGGCCGGAAAAAGTCAACCCCTGGTTGACCGCGAGTTTTCTGCTGACCGCATCAATCCTATCTCCGATTGAATCCCGCAGCTACGGTGCCGCCAGTGTGACAGTGCTTGACAAAAGCGGCAAAACAATCAATACCAAAACCATTATTCTGCAACGCCAGGTCTGGTTCAGTACCCTGTTTCCGTGGGCTCTGTTAGGGGTTGGCAACTTTTCGATAAAAGCGGCCGGAACATCCCCGGATATGGATGAAAACACATTAAAGGTCAGGTTAATGTCAAGCATGGTAGCCGACATACTGAGCTCTCCATCCGACAAAACCGATTCGACCTGGGGAAATATCCGGTCAGCTGCAGTCGAAGCGATTGCCTGTGACAACAGCGACGCAGCTCTTAATCTGATTAAAACCGCCTCCAAGCAAAATATCGGCGGCGAAGAACAGAAACAATTCCTGAAACTCCTTAAATAAATTTGAGCGTTTTTTCGCAGTCATAAAAAACTGCGAACAGGAAAAATTACCCACAAAAAAAGCGGAGCTTTTCAGCTCCGCTTTGTATTTTACAGATGTCAGCTGAAACTCAGTTTTCCATTTCTTCCAGAGCCGCCCGACGGCTGAGACGAATCTTACCGCCCTGATCAACATCCAGAACTTTAACCGTAACGTAGTCGCCTTCCTGACAGATATCTTCGGCAGCGCGAACCCGATAATTCGCCATTTCCGAGATATGCAGCAGGCCTTCCTGGCCCGGCAGGATTTCGACAAACGCGCCGAACTCACGAACGCCTTTGACCAGACCGCGATAGACTTGACCAACTTCAACTTCGGCAGTCAGTTCGCCAATGCGACGCAGCGCTTCATCCATGTGCTCTTTATCAGCAGCCATGACTTTGACGGTTCCGTCCTCTTCGACGTTGATGTCGGATTCGGTTTCAGCGGTAATCGCCCGGATATGTTTGCCTCCCGGTCCGATCAGCGCACCTATTTTTTCCGGATTGATCTTGATTTCAACAATGCGCGGAGCATTTGCGTTAAGCTCTTCACGCGGAGCCGCGATACATTCCTGAATGGTATCGAGAATCTTCATGCGGGCAACTTTATTGCGTTCCATAGCTTTGGCCAGCAAATCAATCGAAATACCCGGCAGTTTCAAGTCAAGCTGGAAACCGGTAATACCTTCACGAGTACCGCAGACTTTAAAGTCCATATCGCCAAAGTGGTCTTCCGCGCCGAGAATGTCGGTAAGCAACAGTTCTTCGCCGTTATCGCCGGTTACCAGACCGCAGGAAATACCCGCGACCGGCGCCTTGATCGGCACGCCGGCATCCATCAACGCCAGAGTTGCGCCGCAGACCGATGCCATCGACGTTGAACCGTTTGAAGCCATAACTTCGGAGACACAACGGATAACATACGGAAAATCTTTCGGAATAACTTTAGAAACAGAACGTTCAGCCAGATTGCCGTGACCTATTTCACGACGGCCGGGACCGGCGATACGGCCGACTTCGCCAACGCTGAAGTTCGGGAAATTGTAATGCAGATAGAAACGCTTAGCATAAGATTCACCGCTAGGATCATCATATTCCTGAGAAGCTTTTTCATTACCTAAAGTGGCAATAACCAGGGCCTGAGTTTCACCTCGGGAGAAAAGACCTGTACCATGAACTATCGGCAGCAAGCCAACTTCCGCGCTCAAAGGACGGAGGTCTTCAATTCCACGACCGTCAGGCCGGAACTGTTCTTCCAGAATAGCTTTGCGAACTGTTTTCTGGACTAAATTGTCAAAACCAATTGTCAGGTAGAAATCCAGGTCTTCCTGTTCCGGGAATTTTTCCGCCAGGGCTTCTGCCATGCCTTCAGCGACTTTGTCCAAAGCTGTGCCGCGTTCTGCTTTGCCGGGAACTCTGCAAGCTTCAGCCATGCCGGCTGCACAATATTCTTCAATCGCGGCCATTACTTCAGCCGGGACCAGTTTCAAATTCGGTTCAATCTTGGTTTTACCGGCCTCGGCAACCAGTTTCTGCTGAGCTTCAACCTGAATTTTGACAACACTGTCGGCAAACAGCATAGCTTCATGCAGCTGATCTTCGGTCAGCTCTTCACATTCACCCTCGATCATGATCACTTTACCGGGGACACCGGCGTAAATCAACTCAAGTGAACTTTCTTTCATTTCCTGAATGGTCGGATTGGCGATGTACTGACCGTCAATCATACCAATACGAACTGCCCCGATCGGGCCCATAAACGGCAGCGACGAAATCGCCAACGCGGCGGAAGCACCAACCATACAAAGAACATCGGGATCGTTTTTGCCGTCAGTACTGAGGGTAAGGGCTTGAATCTGTACTTCGTCAAAGAAGCCTTTCGGGAACATTGAACGGATCGGACGGTCGGTTACGCGGCAGGTAAGGATTTCCTTTTCAGTAGGACGACCTTCACGTTTGATGTAACCGCCGGGAAATTTACCGGCTGAACAATACTTTTCGCGATAATCGATTTGCAGCGGGAAGAAGTCCGCGCCTTCACGGGCGGGTCCAGTACAAGCTGCGACAATAACTACGGTGTCGCCCTGGCGGACCAGGACGGAACCGGCGGCCAGATTGGCCATTTTGCCGGTGGAAATCTCCATCGATTTCCCTGCGGCGATTTCAAATGATACTTTGTGTTCCGACATATTTTTCTCCTGTCGTTATTTACACACTCTGTGCGCAGATGCGCATACTTTTCCGAAACACAATCTCTGTGCTTCGGAACCGGTGCGGACAGAAACGAATCAGGAAAGAGTAGTAAAATCGGAAATTTGCGGAACCGCATTATCAACCCCCCGGAAAACTTTCCCGGAACCTGATAGCACTAGTTCCACAAAAAACAAATTTACCGAACTCTTCTTTACCTTTTTCCGGTTTTTGTCCGGCTTTGTTTTTTACAAAAAGAGGTAATTTTAAAATCCAATCCGGATGGCTTGAAATGCAATTGCGGATGAGTGATGCCGGGTAGTTTCAGGTCGCTACCCGTCGGGTAACGGCCTTAAACGCACCCTAGTCAATCGCCGCAAGGACGTTACAAGCCGCCGTGAGAGACTTTTAATATTGCCTCAACTGTTAATAATATAGCAGAATTTCGTTAAAAATCAAGTTGCCGGAAGTATTACCGGGGAAATCAATGTATTTCAATCATTTTCATTATCAGGAACTTATTGCCGTTAATCGTCCCTGAAATAAAATATTTTCCTTTGGCCAGTTGTGAAGACAAAGTATATTTCAATGTTTTGCTTTGTCCCGGATTCAACTCAGAAACCGCAAATTCACGGGTTGTTTCCGGTACAGTTTTGCCGGTCCCGGCTTTGACCAGACAAGTTTTAACTTTCAAGCAGGCATAGCGCCTGACTGAACTTAAATCCAGGACAAGATTCAACCCTTGCGAAGTAATTTTTATTTTACTGTCCAGGGCGATATCGCCGCACAGCGTGGATATCCCGGACAAGCCTTTAAAAACCAGAAGCCGACTGGTCATTGTCCTGGTTTTTCCGGGAGCTAATTCGATCGGGGAATATATAATCTCCATCGTGCGAATCTCCTCCCCGTCCTTTGGTCCGTGCCAGGAATAGAACGCGCCGCCAGGAGTAAGATTCACCATATCAGTCGCAAAAACCATCACTATTTTCTGCTGCGGATAAACTCTGGCCGTCCAGGGCTGGCCCGGAACCAGAAAATTATTTTTCCCCATCTGGGTTTCAGTCGTGATAACCTGATCCTCTGGATAGCGTGTAGCTGCTCTTCCCGCCGCATAATCGGACTTGCCGCGAACCGGATAGACCGCCTTGCCGCCTCCGGGCAGATTATTGGGAATTATGTTAACCCACAACGTCGCAGACTCAGACTCTTTAGCCAGATTCTTCAATGTTGTTTCAACCGTAACCGCACTAACTCCTTTTTCCAGAATCAACCTGCGGCGCAGGCTGAAATCCTGAGACTGGTAGTATTGTCCAACCAGATTAAGCTCAACCAGATTCGACTTTTTCATAACGGAAGTTACTTTCATGGTGCAGTTGGAAAGCGGAACCTTGCCCCAAAACCATTCTTTCCATCCGGACATGTTACTGAACACCATTTCCGGCAGCAACGGATCCTCCATAACCCGCTTTTCCTGATACGGAAAGAGCAAATCGATCCCATCATATTTCAAATCGGCAATTCGCCCATTAGACCCCGGAATAACCGTCATGGCGATAAACTGGTTACTCATTTCATAAGCGGGCAGTCCATACGCTTTAGTCTCAACTATTTTCTCGCTGACACAACCGGCCAATGCCGTTATGAAAAGGGCCGGAATGGATAATTTTAATATCTTCTGCATGCCTGGTCCTTTCATTTACTTGCTTCAAAATATTTGCGATACGGCAGGCTTTTTCCGTGCATTTTGAAATGGGTCAACTGGTTACTGTAAAGCCCCATCACCGGCACAAACGGCATAATATATTTGAAACGCCTGTCCATAACATATTCCATATCCTTTATAAGCGGCACAATGTCCGCCGATTTAACCATCAGCAGTCGGGCAGACGGCATAGTAACCCCAACCGGGCATGATTTTCCGTTGATAACAATGACATTTCCTTTGGCCGGAATGGTATCCGACTTAACAATCTTCACTTGCGGACTGCGTTTGTTGATTACTTTTTTGTCGGCACAAAAGGCAAAATACTCCTGCAGCATATTCGCGGCACGTACTTCCTCTTTTGACGGCTTTGCCGGGATAACTACTGAAAAATCCACGTTCTTTGCGGCATCGATAAAACCGAAGCTCAGAAATTGTTTTTCAGAAATCTTATACTTATCCGATGTATAAACCAACTTGATCTGCGAACCTTCAGCCACTTTGACCGGGCCTGTCAAATACCCGTCACTTTTCGAGGAAAAACCTGCATTGAGTCCGTCAATTTGCACCTCTGCCAGCTTAAAATGACGGATTTGACGCAACTTTAATTCCGTCAAAAAAGGAGATGTTTTATCGAATTTGACGGTATATTCCTGCCGGTTTATATCTTTCCGGCTCTCCAGCTTGCACACCGTTCCGTCCGCAATTTTCGAGAGTCCGCAAACCGTTTCAAACAGGTAAGGAGTTCGGCTTTGTAATGCAAGCTGAAACGTTGTTTCCCCGTTATGAATGGTGTTTTGCCCGGAAGCGCTCCGGCGCATTTTCCGGATAAACAGGTAAGTGTCATCTCCAAGATATTTATTAGCGACACTGACGTCAAGCGGCATCTCTTCCTCATACGGATTGCCGATGAAGAAAAAAGTATTCTGCCCCTTGCCGTAACGAGCCTGATAGACTTTTTTACCGTTGCTGTCATAGCGTAACGGAACTTCGGCCTGCCAGCCGGCCCGCATCATTTCAATTACTTCCGGAAAACAATAAACCACCTGCGGATTGCCGTGACCAATCAAATGGTTGGTTATCAAGCCGTACTTGAATTCATTGAAAATCACGTAATCGGCCAACTTGGGCAGAAACGTTTTGAAATCCTCTGTTGTTTTCTCCCGCCAGTTTGTTATTATCTTGCTCAATCGGAATCCGTGACCGTGTGATGTAGACGGACGCGGTCCGATATGATAGCGCAGCAGCGGCATCCATTCTTTATATTTGGCGACACCGAGGATTTCCTCTTCGACCATGATGTAATCGCCTTTCAGGTAACCGTTTGAAAACACCACCAGTTTTTCAGCCGGGTTCTTCGTTTTGATTATATTATGCGTAAAGTCGACAATATGGTTGATCGCCACACTCTGGTCAATGAACACCCCCTTGTCATCCCAGGCCCGGCCCGGTAAATTTTTCTTTATAGCCGGGCCGCGGTAGTAAGCGCCGCCGTACGCGCAGTCAAAGGCGAAGCCGGGCAAATCAAGTTCTTTGGTCACATATACCGTATCTTCTTCGAACGCTTTAGCGAAACTGGTTCCCATCGGAAAAACCCGTACTTCGTGATCATGATGAGTCGACCACTGCTTCAGATAGTACGGCACACTCTTGTCATGAACAATGGCGTCAGGATACTTTTGTTTTGCCAGTTGCGCTTCGCACCAGGTGCCGATAACTGAATTATAGAACATCAAGCCGAATTGCCTGGCGTATTTTCGGAATATGTCACGCCGCATTTCGATAAATTTTTCCCGGGTCATGCCCTGGTAATTGTACTTGGTCCCACACATTAAATAAGCTTTTTTATCTTTTCCCAGCGGCTTGTAATCCCAAAGCTCTTTCCGAACCTGCATGTCACCACTGCGCCGATACGGACAATAAGTCCACTCATTGGTCACATAAAGACGTCTTGCAACTTCGTATTCCGGTTTCTTCCACCACAAAATATACTGGCCGTGAGCTCCCCAGATATAAGGATTATCCTGGCCGACCACCGGAGTCCAAAGTTCCGGCATGCTGTCGTAATAAGCCTGAACAACCGCTTCCCGTCCGCCGAATTCCTGCGGCACAACTCCAAGGGTATAACGTGACTTGACCGACGTTCCCGGCAAAACCGCGTTCCGTATCGAGTAAGTCATTGTGCTTGCTCCGTTTCTGACTTTGCTGATGCCGGCGGCATTGTAGCTTACCGGATCAAAAGGCACTCCGCCGGCAAACAGGGCGAATTTATCCCCGAAAACCGCCGCCGCCGGAAATGGCCTGGTCGATGCACCGGTATGCTTTTCAACGCTGCCCTTCACCCCTTTCCTGGCACAATCCTTTTTTCCGAAAGGATAATTGAAACCGAAACCGGTCCAGCACTCTTTAACTCCGGAAACATCTTTCAATTTTAATTTTATCCCGGGTTCCAGAAGCCGCTCTGTTTTACCGGTATTTTTAATTTCCGACTCCAGCAGAATAAGACGTTTTTCAGGCTTTACTTTGAGCGTCCAGACAAGAGTTCCAAGATCATATTTCAGGGAGAGTCCAAGACTGTCTCCGGTAATTTTCGGAGCAGGCAGTTTGACATTCTTTTTTTGCTTGCCGTCGTATAAATAAAACTCGCCAAAGGCGGACAACGCCCCCTGGTTCACCCCCTTGACCGTAAATTCCCCTTGCGGCCCAAAATCCAAAGCCGTATCGCGGTTTTTGGCGACAACTCCGGCATCAACGCTGCACGCCCCGTAAATAATCGCGGCTGTAATTAGACTTTTTCCAATCATGATCCGTCCTTTGTAAAACTTTTTATATTTTGTAGTTGAATCTTTATTTTTTCCAGCCGAACCAATTGGTCCGGTCCTGCTTCCAGTTTTCCCATTTTTGACAAATGCCGAGGGTATCCGGACCCAGTAATTTGACGGATCCGTCCATGAAAACAAAATTAGCTTTTTTATGATGACGCGGAGCCCAGTCAGTCTTCCAGCACCATTTTGTCCCGCGTAAATTCGGAGTATTCGAATCCGCAAAGTAAATAATATTGGCCGGTTTAGTAATATTATTAATATTCAACTCATGTTTGTTGTTCCCCAGAAAATAATTCATCCCGTAACTTTGAGCCGTCTCGGAAAAAGATTTCGGCTCCAACGGATCAGATTCTTCCGTATAAAACATCGCGGCCTTAGGATTTGCCGGGCAATAAAATACTGTCGGATCATCGCCGTATTTCAAAATGAACATATACCAGAATTTCCATCTTCCTTTATTGCTTTTATCAACATAGGGAACAAGCGCGCCATTGTTGTCATTTTGATATTTTGCCGCCATCCGGTAAATTTTTTGCAAATTGTCCTGACACTTACGGGTCTTCCATTCCTCCGAGTTTCTTTTGACGGCGACAGCGCCCAGCCCCAGCAAGGCTGCCGCAGCCAATATTACCACACCCAATTCTTTACAGTTAGTCATGAACCTTTCCTTATTTTTTGTGAATCTTCAGTCAATAAACAAATATTTAAAATTTTGCTTTCGGCCCTGGCTATCTCCGCTTCCTGAGCACATAATGCGATGTTTGAAGCGTTACATCGCCATCCGCCGTACGGATTAAAGTTTACCATTGTTTCCAGCGCTCATTGTCTTTAAACCAGCCGTCGACCGCGCCGTTATACAGTCCGAAGATCCTTGCTTTCATATTCCGGACATGTCCGTCCGTAAAAGAGAGGTTTACAGAGTTGTCATGCCGGTCGATCGCAATATTGTCTACCCAGCCCGAGTAATAACCGGAAAAATAAGGTGCTTTGACCGCATCGATTACCAGGATCAGGTATGCCGGTTTTTTAATTTGGGTGTTCCGGATATTTTTGTCTACATAGGAATATGAGCCATCGGATTTTCTCTCGCCCCAGTGGTAATCAACTCCATAAGAAAAATACCGGTTTTCCGGGTCCGCCGGACATTTCTGGATTTTATTTTTCTTTTCGTCCAAATTTAAATAATCGTTCATCTGATAATTCCAGTATTGCCAGGTACCAGCATTCATTTTATTGACATGCAACGGATAATAACCGTCTGAATCGTTGACATATGAGGCAAAATGCAAACCCCATTGCTTTAAGTTGTTGGCACAGCTGATTGATTTTGCCTTGTCCCGTGCTTTGTTGAGCGCCGGCAGCAGCATGGCTGCCAATATAGCAATTATCGCAATCACGACAAGCAGCTCTATTAATGTAAAAGAGTAACGCATTTTTTTATTTTTTTCATTCATTGCCTATTCTCCTCTTTTCTGTTTAATAATTATCTTAATATTATTTCTGGTTCATAATTTTGTTTTAACGGGCCTTGGGAATCCAATTCAGCAATCAACCCATCACAAAGCTTTGGAATATTGTGATCGGCAGTCGAAACAGGATAAGGAAAAAATCTTGCCGCATTAGTGTTATTATAGCCGCAAACCGCTACATCCTTTCCTACAATGTACCCATTGTCCAACAGGCATTTAGCACCTGCTAACGCATAATAATCCGACAAGTAAATTATCCCGTCTATGGAATTATCCTCCTTCATTATCTGCTTTGTATACTCATAGCTGATAGAATAAATTTCATCCAAAGACTCGTTAATTTTCGCTGATGGAATTGAAACACAGTATCTTTTTATAAGCTCATCTTCATTCTCATGCGGAAAAGCTTTAAACAAACCTGCCAAACGTCCATGTCCCTGATTTACCACCGGCATCATGAGCTTGTAATTTATCCGTCCCTGTTCCAGGAATCTATCAATAAAAGCTTTAACGGCTATGCTGGAATCCACATCGATAGTTCGTTTTAGTTCATGTGCATTATAACCAATATAGTGAATATCGTGGGCCTCAAAATAATTTTCCATTTTTTCAGAGCCAAACGGAGAGCCGATAAAAATAAATGAAGAACATCCCCGGTTAACCAAATCCAGGACTTTGTTAAAGTTATCAGTAGATTCAGGCCCCATTGTTGCCATGTAAACCGAGAAACCGCGATCATCGAGTTTTGACGTCAAAGCCATTGCCAGGCGGGTTATATGCTCTTCGTTCTTGATCCGTTCAAGGGCAAAAACCATACCGACGGTATTTGTTTTCATTCCAGTCATCACCCGATAACCGAAATTTGGTTGGTAATTCAGTTCTCTTGCTGCTTGTTTAACCAGCTCTTTTTTCTCTTCCGAACAAAAATTAACAGTCCGGTCATTCAAGATCTGCGACACCGCCGAGACCGACACTCCCGCTTTACGGGCAACGTCTTTCAGCGTTGGTTTCCTGTTTTTAACTCGCATGGTTGAAGAACTCATTCTCTCTTAAATAAAGTATTTAATATAAACTATTTTATATAATAATCTTCAAGAGTGTATTTGTCAACATATATTTCTAAAAAAATAAATATATTTTATCTTGGGAAACAATGACCATAACGGACCGTGAACCATGTCTGTTAACACTGATATTTTGACGAATCAACCCTGTCTTTATCCGTCATTTAACCATTTTCAAGCAACAGGCAAAAAGTTATAAGTTATTTATTATTAATAAATACAACCGGTTGTAAAAAAATCATAATAAACCTGAAACAAGGGGTTGACAAAATATCTACAGACATGTATTATATAAATCATAATACAACCGGTTGCAATTTAGGATTAGATGGCTGTTAACAAAACAATATACGGGATTGCAGAGGCGCTGAAAATAAATGCGTCGACTGTATCCAGGGCATTGCGTGATGATCCGAGAGTTAACGAAAAAACACGACAGAAAGTACGTGATTATGCCAATTCTATCGGATATCGTCCAAATGTTCAGGCGCGCAACCTGGCATCCGGTCGGACAAATACGTTCTGGTTGTTGATTTCAGATTTGTTCCGCCAGCCGGAACAGCAATCGGCCCGGAACCTGAGCGCGCTTTTGGAATCTGACGATTACGATTTGATGATCCTGACCTATCACGATGATCCGGTGGTTTTCAAACGTCTGCTTAACCGTCTGGATCAAAATGCCGCTGACGGCGCATTTGTGATTGGTCCAAGAGATGACAGTGTGCTGCCGGATGACATGACTGCGGTTTCGAATTGCAAGTGCCCTTTGGTTTTTATGGACAATGTTCCTCCGGCCACCGGTGTGACCGGGGTTATGACAGATAATTTTAATGCGGCAAAAGAACTTGGAAAACGCTGTGTCGAAAGTGGAATTGACATCGTGATTGTGGGGTTTGCCGGAGATAGTGATGTTGACCGGAAACGTCGTCGCGGATTGCTTGAGCTTCTCCGGGAGCTTGAAATTGAATATATTGACGCGGACCGGGTGGATGAACTGGATTACGAGGAATTGCGAAAAAAGAAATTGGCATACATTACCAGTTCAGAGCAGGAAGTGGCAGCATTTGTTGGTAAATATTTTGTCCGCTACCCATCGTCATGCTGCTTGACGGCAGGAGTGTTCGATCAGTGGAACGGCGACCGGGACGAACTGGACAACATTATTGTATGCCGTCAAAATCAGGCACAGATAGCAGAAACCGCTTATCAAAAGATGTTAAGGATTCTCGAAAAACCTGAACTGAAATCCGAACTGGGGATTTCAAAAGTTAAACCGGATAATTATTTATACATAAAATACACATCAATCAAAGAAAGGAGTCGTAACGCTATGACAATGCGTTGGACAATGGCGATAATTTTCGGCAGCCTCCTGCTGCTGTCGCTGCTCGCCTGGAGTTTAGCTCCGCCCCCGAGAACCGATGGAAAAACCCCGTTGATCTGGGTAACTGATGCCAATCCACAGCGTGATGATCAGGTTAATAAATTTAATGAAATGTACCCAAAACTGGACCTTACAATAGACCCTGACAACTCCGGCACCATGAAAGTCGTAACCCAAAGCTCCGCTGGAATGGGTGGAGATATTATCGGGCATGTCGCACCGAACAGTTCTTATCAGACTTACACTGAGGCGGGGATTCTCTGGGATGTTACGGAGATAGCAAAAAAGATGGGCTTCGGCCCGGAAACGCTGCCGAAGCAAATTCGCCCCCTGGTCATGATGAAGCAGCTTGATAAAAACGGAAATATTGTTGAAAGGCAATATATTTATCCATGTAACGTAGCTCACACGATAATGATCTACAATAAAAACCTCTTTGACAAGTATAAAATTCCTTATCCCAAGGAAGACTTAACCTGGGAAGACTATCTTGAAATCTGCAAAAAATTAACGGTATACAAAGATGGAGAAGACAATTACCCTGAAGCGTTCGGGTTGACCGGCGCGGATATGACACTTATGATCTGGCAGAATGGCGGAGATATCCTGAACAAAGACCGGACACAAAGTAAATTGTCAACTGAAGAAGCAATCAACGCAATGCAGCTTTACCACGATTTATATTACAAATATCGGGTAACGCCAACTCCTTCGCAAAAATCCGGAATGGCCGCGCAAGGCGGTTGGGGTGGAAATATGGCGTTCTTCGGCAGCGGGAAAATCGCAACAATCTGGGGCGCCAGGTGGATGTTGATTCAGTTCCGGCGGTTTATTGCAGAACAGAAGAAAGCCCGGAAAAAATTCCTCAAAGAGAATCCGGGAAAAGAAAGCGAAGCGCCGGAAATATTGCGGATCGGAGCGTGTCTGGTTCCGCGTTTTAAGGGAAAAAAGCGGATTACTAACTTTGGCTGCCGCGGCGCCGGAATTAATGCGGCCAGCAAAAATCGCGATGAAGCATTGAAATTTTTACAGTACCTCGCTTCCAAACAGTACAGCGATATCCTCAACCAGGGAGCAGACAGTAAGCCTGGAAATAAAAAATATATTTCTCTCGATCAATTTATCAATCCAAAATACGACGGAGAAAAGCAAGTTCATGAAATGTCATTGAAGGCAATTCCAGATGGTCGTTATCTGGTTCCCAGCCCTTTCATATCCGGCGCAAAAGTTACCCGGATATTAAAAAAGCTTAATGAAAAAATCGTTGCGGACGAGGATATAACTAGAGAAGAAATTGCCGCCGCCGCCCGGCGGACGGACGAAGAAATTGACCTGGAAATTCTCCGAAATATCCAGCGTCAGAAAAAATTGCGCCAATTCTACAACAAAATGCGGGAACATGGCTGTGAGCCGATAAAATATGACAAGGAGGTCACGCAATGAAACTATGGAACGGTTTACGTGAAAAACGCGACTTCAAGACGGCAATGGGATTTCTGGCGCCTAATTTACTGGGTTTTTTGATCTTTACCTCAGGTCCAGTAATACTTAGCTTGTACATGAGTTTCACCAACTGGAGTTTAAAACCGGCAATCGAGCTGGAATGGGTCGGACTAAGAAACTACAAAGACCTCTTTACAGACGGCGACTTCTGGTTTTACCTTTACAATACTTTTTATTTTATGTTCGGAATTCCGTTCTCGGTTTGCGGCAGTCTGTTCTTAGCCAACCTTCTGGTCGACCAGATGCGAATCAAAGTTGACAGTACCCGGTATACCCTGGCCATGACAACCTTGATTGTCGGAATTCTGACCAGTGGATTCATGGCTATTGTCGGCTGGTATGACGCGGCATTACTGGTTGGAATTGTTTTTCTGGCGGCATTCTTCGGGGTTTTATTCGGCTCAGTGACATACCGGACAATGTTCTATATTCCCAGTTTCGCCTCCGGCGTCGCGACAATTGTTCTGTGGATGCAGATTTTCAATCCGGAGGCGGGTTTGGCCAATAATTTGCTCGAACTGCTTTTCGGTATCGAGGGACCGGCCTGGCTTACCAGCAGCAAAAACCTTTTAGGCTTTATCCCCCAACCTGCACATTTTAATAACGGCGGATTCGGCCTGGGGGCTCGTGAAGCGATTATGTTCATGGGATTCTGGATGGGCATCGGCGGCAACAACATGATCTTATACATCGCTTCAATTTCAAATATTCCCGGCAGTCTTTACGAAGCGGCCGACATTGATGGAGCCGGGAGTTTCTCCAAGTTCTGGCACATTACCGTGCCATCAGTGGCTCCGACAACTTTCTTTATCACCATCATGGCGACAATCGCCGGTCTTCAGGGCGGATTTGCCTTTGCCAAGATTATGACACAAGGCGGTCCAGCCGGAATGACGACAACGCTGGCCTACTATATTTACGTTGCCGGTTTTGAAGAATTGAAGCTGGGATACGCATCAGCGGTTGCCTGGGTAATGTTCGCCATTATCTTCGGGCTTACTTTAATTAACTGGAAATACGGCAACCGGCGTATGGAAAGCGCGACATAAACAGGAGCAACTACCATGAAAAACAACTTCAGGCAATCAACAGAATGGCGTGCCGGAATGGCATTTCTTAAATTTTTCTTTGTCACGCTGCTGGCCGGAACTATGTTCATCCCATTCATCTGGATGGTATGTACCGCATTCAAACCGTCCAGTGAAGTAGAAGAAATTAATTTCATCCCGCACGTGGCTCAGCCGGAAAACTTTCTCTATGTAACCCGGTTGCTGAAAGAACCGTTTTCCGGCAAATATCTCAATTTGAATCTTTTCAAATGGATTTTCAACAGCGTATTCATCGCATCATGGGTGACTGCGCTTCAGGTAACCACCAGTTCCCTTGCCGCTTTCGCTTTCAGCCGAATCCAGTGGAAGGGCCGTGATAAAGTTTTTATTCTTTATCTTTCCACGATGATGATTCCCGCGATGGTTATGACGATCCCGCGGTTCCAGGTAATGGTATCGATGAACCTGGTCAACACTTATGCCGGGCTGATAATTCCAATGGCGTTTTCCGCATTCGGGACATTTATGCTGCGCCAGTTCATGCTGGGGATTCCTCTCAGCTATGACGAAGCGGCGGAAATTGACGGTGCCAGCTGGCTGCAAATTTATCTCGATGTTATCCTGCCGCTGACCAAGCCCGGCTTGATTACATTGGCAATCTTTACCTTTCTCGGTAATTATCGAAACCTGCTGTGGGCTCTGGTTATGATAAAATCATCATATCTGCGGACCGTACCAATCGGCTTGCTCTCATTTCAGGGGCAATACAGCAATCAGGTTGAATTGTTGATGGCGGCGACGGTTATTTGTATTGCTCCGTTGATTGTCATGTTCATCATCCTGCAGAAACGTCTGATTCGCGGAATTAACATCGGCGGCGGCGTTAAAGGGTAATTACATCAGAAGTAAAGTTATCCGTCAAAATTCATATCGTTTTTAAGCGAAAACATTTAATCTTAAAAGAAAGTGACGGAAAAATCCGTCACTTTCCCCAAAAAACTCAGCATATTACAATATTCTTGCAATAATTTTAATAATTAGCTGCTGTGAATTTTATTTACACTTATGCAATGATAGATAATGTTAAAAATTTCTCTTTTTTCTATTAAGGGGGTTGACATATTAGCTATTTAGCTATATAGTTAAATAACAAATAACCATGAAAGAATATCATGTATCAAGACGAGTTACAAAGGTTGCAGGCAAAGGCTGAAAGATTCAAGGCGCTATCTCATCCAACGAGGATTTTCATTATAGAGAAACTGATAGAAAGAGAGCATTGCGTCAATGAATTAACCGCAATGATCGGGGTGGAAATGCCGACAATATCCAAACATTTGTCAATTTTGAAAAATGTCGGGCTTATCGCATCGAGAAAAGATCGAAACAATGTGTTCTATCGTTTAAACTGTAGTTGTGTGATTGATACCCTTAACTGCATTAATTCAGTGGAGGAATAAGAAAAACGCTATTTTGTCATTAGTTTTATTTTTACCCTATAATTAGCAATTTAGTTAAATAGTTAAATTGCAAATATATTAAAAACTTACAAAGCTATATAAAAACATACATCATGGAGGAAAACATAAAAAATAATTAGATATCATAGTCTTTCGCAGTTTCTGAACTCATCAATAATAAAGAATTGTTGATTTGTGATAGCAAGTTACGGTTCTCATGGGATATTTTGATGCCCGAGTTAAACAATCCCGCGTAGAAAAAAGCAGAATTACTTTTAAATAAACGAAATATCTCTATTCAAATAAAAAACATAAAATATTGGAGGCAAATAATGAAAGTAATTGTAATCGGCGGAGTTGCCGCAGGTCCTAAAGCAGCATCCAAAATAATCAGGAATAATCCTGAAGCAGAAGTAACTATTATCGAGAAAGGAGAATTCCTTTCATATGCAGGCTGCGGGTTGCCCTACTACATCTCTGGAGAAGTGAAAGAGCAGAAGGAACTCATGGCAACTCCGATTGGGACCGTTCGCGACAGCACGTTTTTCCATAATGTAAAAAATGTCAAAGTGCTTAATCATACAGAAGTGACATCTATCAACACGAGCAAAAAAAGCGTAAGCGTCTTAAAAGAAGACGGAACGTCATCTGAGTTGGTCTATGACAAACTGGTACTGGCTGTAGGAGCAGTTCCTTTGATTCCGCCACTGCCGGGAATTAAGCTTAAAAATATTTTTACCCTGCACGGGGTAGAAGATGCTGAAGGGATAAAGAGTCTGGTCTCAGACAGCAAGGCCATCGATACAGTAATCATTGGAGGCGGCCTGATTGGAGTTGAAATGGCTGAAGCCTTGAGCAAGCATGGCTGTAGAGTCAGCATTGTTGAAATGCAGGACCAGATACTGCCAATGTTTGATCCGGAAATGGCTGCCCTAATGGAAAAATATTTCGAAGAAAAAGGAATCAAGATCCTGACCGGAACCAAAGTCCTCGGGTTTGAGGGGCGTGACACGGTGGAAAAAGTATTGACCACGCATAACGCGATAAGTGCGGATATGGTCATCATGTCCGTCGGGGTCCGGCCAAATACCGCGTTAGCGCAAGGCTGCGGGGTAGACATCGGCAGCACCGGAGCAATCCATGTAAATGAAAAAATGCAGACCTCCGTTGTTGACGTATATGCAGTCGGTGATTGTGCGGAGACAACCCACCTGGTCACCGGTAAGCAGGTTTATATTCCTCTCGGTTCAACCGCCAATAAACAAGGCAGAGTCGTCGCCAATAATATCTGCGGAATCAAGGATTCATTTCCCGGTGTGTTGGGATCGACAACCTGTAAGTTCTTCGACTTCAACATCGGCAAAACCGGGCTTAGCGAAAAAGAAGCGAAAGCGGTCGGCTTTGATGCGGTAACCTGTCTTGCCCCTTCTCCTGACCGCGCTCATTTTATGCCGGAGGCGAAATTATTATATTTAAAAATGATCGCTGACAGAAAGACCCGAAAACTACTTGGTCTGCAGGCGGCCGGCCCCGGCTGCGGGGATAAAAGGATAGATACTGCTGCCGCATCGATATCGGCAGGAATGACCGTGGACCAAGTTGCAAATCTCGACCTGTGCTATGCTCCTCCTTACGCTCCGGCGATGGATAACTTCATTGTCGCGGCAAATATCATCAGGAACAAACTTGACGGCCTGATGGAAGGCATAACCCCGACTGAGGTGAAAGCCAAAGTCGACGCAGGAGAAGACTGCCTGCTGCTGGACGTCAGATCGCCCCAGGAAGTCGCTGCAATGAAAATTGAATCAAGTTTAAATATCCCTCTTGGTAAACTGCGCTCCCGGATAAATGAATTGGAAAATTACAAAACACGGGAAGTAATTGTTTTCTGTAAAATATCATTGCGTGGTTATGAGGCGGCTATAATACTAAAATCCCGGGGTTTCAAAAATGTAAAAGTAATGGATGGTGGCATCCTGATGTGGCCGTATACGGGAAGACGTCAATAAGAGATGCCGGAACAAAGTAAATGTGAATATTACATTTGAAAGAAATATCATGAATATTCCTGCAAAAAAAAGCATAAAAACTAGCGTGAAATCCGTCTCGACTAATAAATTGGCACAGACAAATTCATCGTCGGCAAAAAACTCTGGTCAGAAGTTTTCGCGGCCGGCTTTGGTAATCGCTTTGCTTATGATTGGAGCCTTCCTTGCCGGATGCGGTCCTGAAGAAAAAAAAGGAAAGAAGGTAAAGCAGAAAAGCGTTAAAGCAGCCAAAGTAATAAAAGGCTTTATCGATGAATCAATTAAAACCACCGGAGATGTTGTTGCGGTCAATACCGTTACTTTACGAGCTGCGGTTGAAGGCCCGATCAAGTATTGTCCGTGGCGTGAAGGCGACAAGGTAAAGAAAGATCAGAAGGTCATAGAAATACACCGTCCGTTGTACCAGAAGGAACTGGCGGTGGCCAGGGCTGAGCTGGAAGTCAAGAAGGCGATCCTCAATGATCTTGTTGTTGGCCCGCGTCCTGAAGAGATCGCTATGGCCAGAGAACAACTCACCCATTGGGAGAACAGCGCCAAGTTCGCAAAAGTGGATTGGGACCGGTTGAGCAAGCTGGCCACGAAAAAGGTTGTTTCCGCACAGGAAAAAGAAAAAGCCTATGTTAATTATACAAAGAGCAAAAGCGAGTATGAAAGTGCGAAAGAAAAGTTGAAAATGCTTGAAGAGGGAACGAAAGAAACGGAACTCATTATCGCTCGCACCGCAGTCAAAAAAGCCGCGGCGAATGTTGAACTGGCTCAAGCTAAGGTTGACGAATGTATTATAAAAGCTCCGTTTTCCGGAATTATTACCAGTGTTTATGTGCGCCCCGGAGACCTGACACATTTGAGTTCTCCCCGGATGCCGTTGCTGAAAATAATAGATCCGACTTCTCTGGTCGTACGTGCCGGGTTGCCGGAAAGCCGGGCCGCATTCATGACCAAAGGGACAAAGGTCACAGTAGAACTTGATGCGTATCCAGGAAGAAAATTCAATGCGGTTATCGAACGGATACATCCCAGAATTGAATGGAATTCACGGACCCGGATTATCGAAGCCAGAATTGTTGATAAAATCGAATTACTCCCGCGTATGTTTGCCAGAATTTCCGTTCAGGGGAAAAAATTCGACGATGCGGTGCTTGTCCCGGACTCCGCGATTATCACTACTCCGCGAGGTTATCACGTAATTTTCATACTGGAAAATGGCCGGGCTAAAATGAGAAAAGTTAAAATCGGCATTGAAAAAGGAAAACTCGTGCAAATTATTTCCGGAATCAAGGCAGGAGACATGGCCATTACAGCCGGGAACCTGAATTTAAAAGACGGCGCTCCCGTCATAGCAATAAATCAAAAGACTAAATCCGACGGAAAGAAAAAATGAAAATCACGGAACTATCGCTGAAACGTCCGGTTGCGGTAACCGTACTGGTTGTAGCAACCTTTTTTACCGGCCTTTTCAGTCTAAGCAAGCTCGACGTCAACTATCTGCCGGATATATCTTATCCGATGGTCAAAATTCATGTCTGGTGGCGCGGGGCAACGGCGGATGACATTGAAACGAATGTAGCGGACCCGCTGGAGGAAATCATTGCCACAGTGGACGGCCTGGATTATCTGGAATCTTCCAGTATCGAAGGCATGTATACTTTATTGATTAATTTTTCCTATGACGTGGAAGTGGAAGTAGCATTTCAGGATGTCGTCGCGGCAATGGGCCGGGTCACAAAGAAGTTGCCGAAAGATATGGAACCACCCGTTGTAATTAAGGCCGATCCTTCGCAACTGCCGGTTATCGAGGTAATGATCACCTCCGAAAAACACGACTTGGTCTGGCTGCGCGAATGGGCCGAAAACTGGCTGATCGACCGCCTGGCCACCGTTAAAGGAACCGCCGGGGCAGAAATCGTGGGCGGCATGGAACGTGAAATTCGTATTCACCTGGATACCGAACGGCTCCAGGCATATAAACTTTCCCCGTCCCAGGTGACAAAGGCGCTTTATGAAGAAAACCGGGAAATTTTTGCCGGCCGCGTCACGATAGAACCCCGGGAAATCATCGCACGGACTATGGGCGAATTTGAAAATCTTGATGAAATTAAAAACGTCGTGGTTGCTCTCGGCCCGAACAAAGAAAAAATATACATTAAAGATATCGCCACCGTTGAGGATTCGCATGAAGAAATGCGAGTTCAAACTTATTTTCAGGGCAAGCCCTGCGTGGAATTCAAAGTTCTCAAGCAATATGCCGCAAACGCCGTCTCCGTTGCCGACGGGATCAAGGAACGCTTGAAAGAACTCAAGAAAGAAGGCGGCATCCCGAAAGATATCAATTTTGGTTTTGTCGAGGATGAAAGCATTTACGTTATGGGGGCAATCCACAGCGTTGAAAGCTCCGCGATCATCTCTGCCATTCTGGTGATCATCGTCATCTATCTTTTCCTGGGAAGGTGGCGGCAGGTTATCGTTATGGTCGTGGCGCTCCCGGTTACTTTACTGGCAAATTTCGCATTGATGAAAGCATTCAATTTTTCTATTAACGTCTTTTCACTTGGCGGTCTGGTTGTCGCGCTCGGGGTGATTCTGGATAACTCGATTGTGGTGCTGGAAAACATAACCCGCTTGAAAGCGGAAGGCGACAAGGCATATGCCCTGCGTGGAACAAACGAAGTAGGCACTGCGATCATTGCATCGACCCTGGCTTTTCTGGCAATCTTTTTGCCTTTTGTTTTCGTTCCCGGCATGTCGGCCATACTGTTTAAGGAACTTGTTCTGGTTGTTGCCGGAGTCGTTGTGATTTCGCTGCTGGTGGCAATAACCCTGACCCCGCTTTTAACTGACCGTCTGCTGAGAAAAGAAAAAGAAACAAATGTTTCCGGACTGGTCAGGAAATTTGACAACGCAATAAATACCGGCATTAAAGGATACAGGAAAGTCCTTGATCTCTGTGTAAAATACCGGATCCTGGTCGTCGCGACAGCGTTCTGTCTGTTAGGCGTTGGAATCGTCATGGCGGCTATTGCCGGGTCCCAGTTTCTTCCCAAACTTGATGATGGACGCGTCATGGTCAAGCTGAAAATGCCCAGCGGAACCTCCGTCGGCGAAGTGGACCGCATTCTCGGTGAAGTCGAAAATGAAATTAAGGATTTCCCGGAAGTGGAAAGCGTCTTCAGGCTTTCAGGCGGCCGGGTATTCGGGCTCTACACGCTTGAGGTCGGCAACGAGGGGAATTTGAATATCCAGCTTGTTCCCCGAAGCAAACGAAAAATATCCACGGGACAATTCATCAAAAAGATCAGACCTCTTGTGACTAAAATACAAGCTCGTGAACCCGGCTCCAAGCTGCCGGTGAAAGCAAGACCGATAAAAGGCCTGAGGAAAGTCGGCGAACAAGATATCGAGGTTAACATCAAAGGCAGTGACGCAGTGTTGCTCTATGAATTCGCGGAACGCCTGGCGGCGAAAATGAGCAAGACCCCCGGTCTTTCCGGCGTCAATATTTCAATGGATATGACGAAACCGGAATATCGAATCAACATCGACCGGGCCAGGGCTTCCGCCATGGGAATTTCCGTCGATAAAGTAGCCGGAACCATGCGTACCATGGTCCAGGGAAAAGTCGGGACGCTATTTCGTGAAGGCTCGGAATATTACCCTATTCGGGTGATGGTTCCGGAAGTTAGTATATCCAACAAAACCGATCTGGAAAACCTGATTATCGACACCAGGAACGGTGAACCAATATATTTGAAAGACATTGCCGATATTCGCCGTGGAGTGGGTCCGGTGGAAATTTCCCGCGAAGACCAGATCATGCGCGTGATCGTCCGGGCCGACGCCTCCAGTACCAGCGTCGGAGAAGGAATTGAGCTGGCACATAAAGCCGCAATGGACCTTAAACCGCCTGCCGGAGTCGAGGTAAGCATGGGTAGCGAAGCGCGTTTTATGGCCGAAAGCAGAAACGTCATGACACTGATTATCGGATTTGCGGCGCTTTTCGCTTATGTAATACTGGCAATACAGTTTGAATCATTCCTGCTTCCGTTACTGATAATGTTCAATGTGCCTTTGACTCTGACCGGCGTGTTCCTGGCCTTGTTCATAACCGGAAAGCCGATAGATGTAACGGTTCAGATCGGGGTGCTGGTTATGATGGGCGGAATAACTTCGCAAGGAGTGGTTTTGTTAAGTTCAGCTGAACAGTACCGCCAGAAAGGATTAGCAGCCCTGGAAGCGATTCAGCAGGCCGCCCCTCTACGCATCAGGCCGATCCTGATGACCCAATTCACTACGGTACTCGGTCTTTTTCCGCTGGCGCTCAACCTGGGCGAAGGCGGCGATATGCTGGTGGCAATGGCCATCGCCGTTATTGGCGGACTAATATATTCGTTAGTCCTGACTTTGCTTTTCCTGCCGGCGGCCTATACGCTGGTTTACAGAAAAACCAAATAATAGCTAAGGAGCGGTGAATAAATTAACTTGACAATTTGCCGGAAAAGATCGTGATTTTGATTTTCGAGAATCGGATAAATGTCAAGGTTATTTCTGAACGGCACCCAAGGAGTGAAAAATGGAACAAATTAATTATCGCGGAATTTATCAGGTGTATGTGAAAGAGGCTCCTAAAACAAAAAATCTCTACGAGATCCGGGACTTCTTCATTAACAAGGTGCGGCAACATCCGTTCGCGACTTATATCGGGATGTTCGATCATTACGAGCACACCCGGAATATTGATGGCGAAATCGCCGACAATATTATTGGCGCAATCAACATCATGTTCTGCTTTGGGAAAAAACTGCCAGACCCCAGAATGCTGTCGGTCAGACCACGTTCCATAGGAGTTTGCGAAACCGATATGGATTTTACAATTTCTTTTATGGAAGCCCCCAATCCTGATTTAACTAAAGTTATGATCCAATGGGTTGATGAGTTGTTCAATTAACTAAAGGGCGACAATGGCTAAGCGCGATGTATCGCATGACTCAACCGTTTATCTAAAACTGAAAGGTAATAATATGAAATATTTATTTTTTATGCAAAAAAATTTATTTATCTTGATTCCCGTCACAATGATTTTGGGGTTTTTCTTTGGGATTAACACTGATGCAAAATTCCTGACCACAACAATACTGCCGTTGACGTTCCTGATGGTCTATCCAATGATGGTCAACCTTCAACTTAAAAAAATTCTTGAAGGCGGCGATACAAAGGTCCAGGTGTTCACTCAAGTTATAAATTTCATGGTAGTGCCGTTTGCGGCCTACGGGTTTGGACGTATTTTCTTTCCGAACAACCATTACATGGCCCTGGGGCTTCTTCTCGTCGGTCTGCTCCCGACATCCGGAATGACCATTTCCTGGACCGGAATGGCCAGGGGAAATATTCCAGCAGCGGTAAAAATGACCGTATTCGGCTTGCTTTTAGGCTCATTTCTTGCGCCGTTTTACATCAAGATGTTAATGGGGACCGAAATCGAGATCAACATTCTAAAAGTTTTTTTGCAGATTGGGACTATTGTAATTGTCCCGCTTATTCTGGGAACTCTGACTCGAAAAGTCATTATATCCAGATACGGAATGGCTCATTATCAGGAAAAATTGAAAAAACGTTTTCCTCCTTTCTCCACTCTGGGAGTACTGGGTATTGTTTTTGTCGCTATGGCGCTTAAAGCCAAAGGAATCACCAATAACCCTTCAATTCTGCTGAAAATATTAATCCCGCTGGCTCTTTTTTACATTCTAAACGTTGTTGCAAGCATAATCATCGGAAAAATATTTTTCAAACGGGACAATGCAATTGCGCTTTTGTACGGTACCGTAATGCGCAATCTTTCAATCGCACTGGCGATTGCCATCACCGCGTTTGGTAAAGAAGGAGCGGATATTGCGATTGTAATTGCTTTGGGATATATAATTCAAGTCCAGCTGGCGGCATGGGTAGTTAAATTGACCGATAAAATTTATGGTCAGGCCCCCGAACAGGAAGCTGCGGAAATTATGCATGAGGGCCTGTTTTCACTGCATGAAACGGACACTGTTAAACAAGCCATTATGCTGCTTGGCGAAGAAGGTATTCATTCATTAGCAGTACTGAATGATCAGGACCGCCCTGTCGGGATGTTGTCCATGAACAATGTCATTGATCAAATTGCGGATAATATTCCGTTGGATACTGCTTTATCTGAAATTAAGCTTGAAACAGTCGCGCTTGCCGGGGTTCATCAGCCAGTCTCAAAAATTGCCCGAACGATGAAAAGACTGCATAAGTATAAAGTCATCGTCACGGATACAGCTGGCAACATCAAAGGCGTAATCGCCGGGGAAGACATTTTAAGAAGTTTGCAGTAAAACCAGTTTTTTTAAAAGCCATATCACAAAGTTAATACATTAACAACTAATATGTTATATTATTTTAAAAAAACAAGTGATGATTATTTATTTGTGGTTATTTATCTTGATTGATGAATATAAATATTCTGGAAAGTAATTATTCTTTCTGGAATATTTTTTTTGCCATGCTATCTTTTTTACTGCGTTTTCAAACAAAAAAGGAAGTAAAGATGAAGGCAGGAATGTTATTTTCGAGACTGGCCGCGGCAGTCGCAATCGCCGGATTAGCCGGATGTGCAAAAACTATCTACGAGCAAAAAGGGGAAATTTCCAACAAGGTTGACGGCTGGAAATACTTTGTCGCCGGCAAGAAAAAACATTCTTATATTCCATCTGAAGGTTTTTACCTCGATAAGGGCGGCAAGCTGGTCGGACCGAAGATTCCGGTAAAAGATGGCGAATACAAATTTTTTGAAGCAAAGTTTGATGCTAAAACTTCAGGCCTGAGTTACTGGGCCATGTTCTACTATGACAAAAACGGCAAGCCAATCGTTGCCGACACTTATTCAACCGTTTATCGCAGCGGCAAGCTGGCTCCGATGAGCGGAGTCGTTTATGGCCGGATGGACATGAAGTACATGCAATTAATTTTCCAATCCAAAACCGGAGTGGAAGCGGCAAATCTGCAAATATCGGAAATTTCTCCTTGCGCCGCCGCCAAATGGTGCGACCAACTCTACTCGACATTACCCCCGCTGAAATATCAACCGCCGCAGGATCGGATGAAACTATTGCCGAAAACCATGAAAGCGATGAAATCAGGTAGGCCGTGGCGCGTGGTTATGCTTGGCGACAGTATTATCAATGACACCTTCAACTCCAACTTTCAAGCGTTATTAAAACGGAACTATCCGAAGTCAGATCTTAAATTTATTTGTTCCGTCCGCGGCAGTACCGGCTGCTGGTACTATCAGGATCCGGTCCAGTTCAAAAAATACGTAACCGATTTGAAACCGGATTTGCTGATTATCGGCGGCATCTCACAACGTAATGATATTGGGGCAATTAAAAAGGTCATTTCCATGGCGAAAAAACTCAATTGTGAAATTATGCTGATGACCGGCCCGATGAATGAAGACTGGCGTCCTTATGATAAAAACAAGCCGGACGCTCCTTTGAAAATACAAAGCTGGACTCACAAAATGATTCCCGAAAAAAGAATGCAGCCGACAAAACTGGCTGCCGTGGCAAAAGAATTCAATATTGAATTTCTCGATATGAAATCCCCCTGGCAGATCTACCTTGGAGCCTCCGGCAAACCCTGGCACTGGTTCCATCGTGACCGGGTCCACGCCAATGACCGCGGCAAACAGATCATCGGCCGGATATTAACCAGATACATGACTAAATGAAGAAAGTTTTCACCCGGATACGGGAATATCTCTGGAGAGTTATAAATGATCCTTTATTCGTAATTGTTATTTCAGACCGAAAGGCGAAAGCGAAAAAAGGAAAGCTTACACAAAAATTTCTAAATGAGTGCTCTGAGCTGTGCCGTCAATACAATATAAAAAGCGGCTATGTTTACGGCATCAGCACTCATGAGGGAATTCGTTTATGTTTTTCTGAAGATATCCCGAAACATTACCATCAGCGTTTCCGGAATGTTTGGGCCTGCTTAAAAGACCGTGATTAACACCTTGCTTTACTCATCTTTCTTGAACGGGTTCCAGCCGCCGAAAACTTTTTCCCGGCGGGCATCGCGGGAAGAATCCATTTGACGGTGTTCATTGCTGAGAATTGCCCGTTCCCGTGAATTTATTTCGGAATTGGACATCCATTCGACATTTTTCTCACTGCTGTATTTTTCACGCGCCAGCGTCTTGGTTACTTTTTTACGAGTTTCATCCTTCTTTTTACCGTGATACATCTCATGAAACATAGATGATTCACACCCGGCCAAAAAGATCATACAGGCAATACCCGAACAAATTTTCAATAACATATTATCACCTTTCAAAATGTCTTGTCATGATGTTTTTTATTTTTTTGCAACCGGATGAAAAAAACATGTCGCGACGCCGTTTTTATTACAATTTATCAACATAATTCCAGGAGGGTCCTTGCGGTAGAACATCTCCCCGCTGCCAATTTGCCCGGACTTCAAAGAATTTGACAGAGGCTTCCAGCCACTCGCCTGAAGTTTTGACCCCATCTCGCTGATGGCGTTTTCCCGATATGCCTCTGTCCGGAAAATACCGTAAACGACATTCTGCTTAGGCAGCGAGATATATTTTTTCGGTTTGGCATCGAAAGTTTTCGGGAGTTCAGCGGGCCAGACAAACTTCTCCGGCAATTTATGTGGAATCTCAATCGAAAACTGCACCAGCGGCATGCCGCCGCCAAAATACAGTAATAAAACCCGTTTTTCAGAGCCGTCTTTAAATTTCTGGCGAATCAGCAGGCTGTTGCTGTTGGCGGCAAATTTCGCACCCGGATAAAGGCTGCGTAAACTTTCCATAAACAAATCAATACGCTGATTGATCAGGCCGATCTTCAACTGCATTTTCACCCCGTTAATGATTACCGGTTCACTCCAAATACCTTTGGCTTTGAGAGCCTGGTCAATGGGACCTGGAGAGGATCCGTCAATCCCAGGGCGCAAAGTATATACTTTGCTAAAGCCGGATATTGCAGCAAAAAACATGAACAATATTATCAGGCTTTTGCTTAGAAACCTTTGCGGTAACGATAGATGCACATTGAATTGCATTTTGGACACCTCGTAATATTTGTATCGCCACGATCGAGAAACGAATGCTGACATTTTTCACAACGGAACAGCAAATGCCGGGTAGGATGCCACTGATATACGGTTGAGCGCCATAATTCGCGGCCCCACAGAATCGCCAGGGTAATCAACCAGCAGCCAAGATATAAAATGCAGCCGTCACTGAAATCAACTCCGATCATTTGTCAGCTCCCTGCTTAGGGGCGACCCAGAACATATACAAATCCTGTTCTTCGCCTGTTTTCATTTTTCCCGTAACGCAGGCCCGCAAAACCTGATCAACCGCTTGCAGGTCAAGATCTTTTCTCCCGCAGGACTTTTTCAGAACCACCCGGGGAAAGAATTTATCCCCGCCGACAATCAACTTTAAGGCAGTAGGGCCGCTGACATCTTGCAATTTCAAGTTTTTGAATTCCGGTATCAACATGATTTTTCTGCGCTCGTCAAGAACGACCGGATATTTTGAAGGAGCGGAAGGAACCGGGAAAATTTTTTCCGGTCTTGGCGGCGTTGGGATATATCCGGCAAAAGAAGTCGAAGCAACAGGCGACAACCTGGAGTTTGCCAACTTATATTCGGGCCGCGATAATTTATCAGGAAAATCTATTGTTTTTCCATCTTTAGCGCCGGAATCAAACTTACTTTGATGGGGTGTCGCACTGAACCCGTATTTGCTGTTTGGCTTAATAAACACCGAAGGGTCCTGATATTTCAACCAGTTATTGAACTGGGATACAGACTTTTGCGAACTGTCCAAAGAAACCATATAATTGAACAGCGGTTTAACTTTTGAAACAGCCTGCGGCGGAGTTTTGTAATAAAACCCCAGAGCCAGCACCAGATGAAAAACCAGCGCCAGCACCGCAGCCTGGATAATGATAATTATCCTGGCTCTCCGGTCCCTGGATTGTGCCGGTGATTTACTCATTTTGCCTTAAATCCGCATCTGCTTCACGTTTCGGGGGTGCTGTCGCCAAAAATACCGACAACTGGGCTTTTTCAGCCAAAGACATTAATTCCGCCACATCTTTGAAAGGACATTTTTTATCAGCCCGGATGATAATGGTTCCGGAGTTGGAATAGGTACTTACCTTTGCCAGTTCCTGCTTTAATTCATCCATTGATACCAGCTTGTCCTTAAAAAACACCTCGGGTTTGCCGGATTGCATGGAAACGGTAATGACAAATTTCTCTATTCCAAGCGTACTTACCGTCCCGACTTGAGGCGGTTCGACCTTAAAGCCCGACACTTCAACATAAGAACTGCTGAGCATAAAAAAGATCAGCAGAAGAAACATCACATCGACCAGCGGCGTCAAGTCCGGCCGGCCGTGAAACGGCTTCATGCGATGATCTCTTTTGAAAAAAGACTTAATCATTACTCGCTCCGGTGTGGTTGTGAGACGAATTCTTGTGATGTTTGAAAAAGTATACTATCTCTGAAGATGATTTTTCAATTTCCAGGATCATTGAGTTAACTCTGGCCGCCAGGTAATTATAGGCGATATAACACGGAATCGCCACGCACAGACCGGCGGCGGTCGTAACCAGCGCCATACTGATTGACCCGGCCAGGTCGGCCGCGGATAAATACTCCCGAACGGAATAAATGGTCTGGAAAGCACGCATCATTCCAAGTACGGTTCCAAGCAAACCAAGCAGCGGAGCGATATAGCCAACTGTCCCGAGAATATCCAAATGTCTTTCCAGCGCAGGAATCTGAACGAGCTTCTCATCTTCAATTGCTTGCTCAATATCCTCTTCTCCACGTTCATAAGCAAGAATGGCTTCTTTCAAAACCCTGGCGACCGGGCCAGGGGTGTTTTCGCATAAAGTTACCGCTTCCACCATGCCGTCGCGCTTTAAAACGTTAATCAGCCCCTTGACCAGTTCCCTGATATTGATTTGCTCACGATGGAACTGAAACCATTTTTCGCAAAAAACAAAGACTGCGACCAGACTGCAAATTAAAATCACAATCATTACCGGTCCGCCATCGCGCAGCATTTTAATATAAAACATTTTTCAATATCTCCTTCAAGATTATTCTTATCTATTATTATACCCTGAATATACAGGGAATATTACACTGGTTTATTCCCGGCGGGCTTTTCTCTTCAATTCGATGATCAGAGTATCAAAATCCTCTCCGGTATCAAGCTGCAGCTTGCGAAGCAGTTGATAAATACCGATTGCACTCTGAATATCTTTTTCAGCAATCTTCTTTCGCTCTTTATGTTCGGAATAAATTCTTGCCGCAGCATAAGCGGCTTTAACCATCCAAATCTTTTCCGCTTCTTTGACGGTGCCGACATCCGGAACCCCGGCAAAAACCGCGCTATTATAGTAGTCCAGAGTTTTGCGGCGCTGGGCTTTGATCTTCTCATCATTTTCATCCGTAACCCGAATTTGTTGATATTCAATTTCATAACAGCGTCCAAGTTTGTAATCAGTTTGAACCCGGATCAACGAAGGAATATTTTTTATTTTAAGAATTTCCAGGTATTCCAGTTCAGCGGCCTTAAGATACTGCTTACTGAAAGTCTTGTTGTACAAAGCGAAGAGGCTGTCTCCGGCCCGACCGTGAGCGGCAGCGGCAAGCAGACTGCCGGGGCGTAAGGGCGGAACGGCTTGAAAATACTCTCTGGCCTTTTCATAGTCTCCTGCTTTTGAAGCCAAATCCCCAGCCAGGAACAGCATTTCGGACAATCCGGTAAAATCAGGATAATTTTTCTGGGTAAGATCTAAAAGTTTCAAGGCGTTAATGGTATTTCCCAACTTGGCCTGCGCCGACATTTGAGCAGAGAGGATACGCGGCCTAATACTCTTATTTTTCTTGAACATTTCCTCCATGTCGGCAAGAATATTGAGCGCTGCATTATAGCGGCCGGCGGCAAATAATTCATCCGCCTGCCTGAACATTGCCGCGGCGGTAAATTCTGACTCCGGGTATTGTTTGCGCAAGACGGCCAGTTTTTTTGCGGCGGCATCATTTTTTTTGCAAAAAACATCCGCATATATCCCTTTGTAGAGCGCATTCGGGGCAAATTCACTTTTAGCAAAAGCTCCGGTTGCAAATTCTTCAAAACACTTGGCGGCTAAAGTGTAATCACCGGAAGAAAAAGCCAGTTTCCCGGCCTTGAACATCGCGTCATCGGCTAATTTATGGGTTGGATATTTTTTGGCCATTTCAGCAAATACTCCAATTGCCTCTTTATCCCGGTCAAGTCGATCCAGAGCAGCCGCATCCATATACAGGATCCCCGGAATCAATTCCACCGGTAATTTCGGCATAACCAGCAATTTTTTTACTTCTGCCAGCACCATGACCGGCTCTCCGGCCATTTCCAAAGCTCTGGCTGCTTCATATCTGGCCCGGGCCTCCCAATCAGAATTTTTATTAGCGAGCTCCAGAAAAACATCTGCAGCAGCACGATACAATTGACGTTTGAGCCGCATTTCCCCCATCAGAAACAAACCCTGGCCGGTAATTGTCGCTGAACATTTCAGTTTATCAACAAAACGGCAAAATTTTTCCGCCTCATTCCATTTTTTCTGTGACGCGCTGAATTCAGCCGCGGCAATCGCGGCAGCAGCTTGTTCCTCCGGCTTAACTTTTGAATCAAAAGTCAATTCAGAACAAATCTTAATAGCCTTATCGATTTCCCCGCTGCCGGCCAGTAAATCGGCCGCTTTGATGCGCATGGTAGAAGCATTTTCCGCCGTTGGAAATAAGTCACTGTAGTCAAGGGCCGTCTTTGCGGCGGCTTTTTTGTCTCCAGCCGATTCATAGAGCGAAGTTAAGCTTAACAAAGAATCACGTCTGGCAGCTGAAGACGGAGCATATTTAACCGCCCGTTCCATGAAGAAAATGGCATCTTTAAGTTTCTGTGCAGCAATAAAATTTTTTGCCGCAATCATATCAAGGTTGAATAAGCCGGCATCGGGAGTGTCCGGAAATTTGGCGGCGGTATAAGCTTTTTTGAATTCAGAAAGTTTTTTCTCCTCCAAATAAAGAAGCAACCGCATTTTCTGGATTTCAAGATAATCACGATCTTTCCGGTACTTACCGGAATCATCCAGCAGTTTAGCGGCAAGCTTGTAGTCCCGACTGCGAATCGCGTTATTCAACTCCTGGAGATACGCTTTTTTCTCCCATGCGGTTCCGGCGGCGACTCGACGCAGCAATCCGAATACTTCTGAAGCGGCAGCCCATTTTTTTTGTTCGGCTAAAGCAAATCCCTGACATGAAAGCATCTGAAAATAGAGATCACCGATAACCGGCTGTCCTGGCGCAAGCGCTTTTTGTAAGGTTGTTTCCGCCTTGTCCGGCTGCTTTTTCAGTAAAAAGATTTCCGCCTGATACAAAGACCGACGCAAGCGGTCCGAATCGGGAAATTGCTTGCCAAGACTGTCAAGTTCCTTCTGGGCGGCATCAGCACGGGCCTGCCTGATATACGTTGAAATCAAGCATTCACATGCATCTTTAAGCGCCTGCTTATCATTTGCAGCTTCCACTTTATAGCGTTGGAAAAAGTTTTCAGCCCGGTCATAAAGCTTATGCCGGAAAGCCCTTTCTCCAAGAACCCTGACTGTATACGGGTTTTCTCCGGAAGGGCTTTGGGTCAACAGGGTTTCGGCGGCAAACATCATACCACCGCACACTGTCAAAGCAAGCACAAGCAGGATTTTGCACGTAATAAGCATTGTTGCATAAATATTCATATTAACAGATCGTAGTTGTTAAATTTAAATCGCAGTCGTTAAAACTGGATAACAATATGCACAACCGCATATCCACAATGCCTTTGTTGTTATTTTTTGCTGGTTTCTTCCTCAGCCGGCGTTTCGCCCGCTTCCTTTTCATCCACTTCCTTCGGAGGATTGATTTTTTCGACAATCTGGGTCAAAATACGCTGCTGGAGATCTGTATCCGCTTTGATGAGATCCTTGGTCTGCTCGCGTCCCTGAGCCAATTGCTCCCCGTCAAAGGCGAACCAGGAACCGCGTTTTTCAACAACCCCCAGATCAGTAGCCACGTCAAGAATTGAACCGGAACGGGAAATTCCCTCATTGTAGTTGATATCAAATTCAGCAATCCGGAACGGCGGGGCCATCTTGTTTTTCAGGACTTTCACCCGGGTGCGGTTTCCGGTAATTTCCCCTGAGGCATCCTTGATGACGCCAACTTTACGAATATCCATGCGGATGGAACTGTAAAATTTAAGCGCATTCCCACCAGTGGTGGTTTCCGGGTTACCGAACATTACACCGATCTTCTCACGAATCTGGTTGGTAAAGATAACGCAAGTACGGCTGCGGCTGGCCGCTCCGGTCAGCTTACGCAAAGCCTGAGACATCAAACGAGCCTGCAAACCAACATGGGAATCGCCCATCTGCCCTTCAAGTTCAGCCCGCGGCACCAACGCGGCAACTGAGTCGACCACCAATACGTCGATTGAATTACTGTGAACCAGCATATCGGTTATATTCAGTGCATCTTCTCCGCAATCCGGCTGAGAAATCAGCAGGTCTTTTGTATTAACACCGATTTTTTCAGCATAAACCGGATCGATTGCGTGTTCCGCGTCGATGATCGCACAGGTTCCGCCGGCCCGCTGGGCATTGGCTATAACGTGCAGACACAAAGTCGTTTTACCGGATGATTCCGGACCGAATATCTCGACGATACGGCCGCGGGGCAAGCCGCGAATACCAAGCGCCAGGTCCAGAGACAGAGCTCCGGTACTGATAACCGGCACATCCGGCCTGGCCGCATCGTCACCAAGACGCATAATTGAGCCTTTACCAAAGCTTTTTTCAATTTGATTAAGTACAACATCAAGGCTCGCGTCCTTGGGTATGGAATTCTGGTTTTTAGAAGCACTCTTAAAAGCAGCCATAACAGGTTTCTCCTATTTTAATAATATCAGATCGTTTGTCAAAAAACTGAGCGGGGCGGATTTACCGCCCCGGCAGTTGTAAAATTTTTAAATATCCAGGTCTTTAACACTGGCGGCATATTTTTCAATATAGTTGCGGCGCGGCTCGACAATATCCCCCATCAGCAGAGTGAACATTTTTTCCGCGATAACCGCGTCTTCCATCGTTACCTTGATCATTTTGCGGGATGCCGGGTCCATTGTGGTTTCCCAAAGCTGTTCCGCATTCATTTCACCAAGACCTTTGTAACGTTGGATGTAAAGCCCCTGCCGCCCATTATCCTTAACCGCTTCGAAAAGGTCCTGCAGGGATTTTAATTCAATTTCTTTGGAAGATTGTTTAACGGTAAAGATGGTGTTCTGTCCTGAAAAGATATTATTTACATCAACATTAAGCCCTTGCAATTTAACGTTTATCGCTGCGCAATTTTTAGCTTCCATTACATTGACAACTTCAATATTCTGGTTCATTGATGGTTCTTCTTCACCTTCAAAAGAATCAGGTTCACCAAGCGCGTCGGATTTCATTTTAGCCAACTCTTCCTCTGTAGGCGCCAGCCGCGCTTCGGCAGCTTCAATAACTTCAGCTTCCTCCTGGTCGCTATAAACATAATGTTCTGTTATGATACCATCCCGTTCACGCACAATCACCTTGGCAATCGGGAATTTTCCTTCTACATTCACTTTGTTGAAATAATCTTCTGGTTCTATTCCGACACGATGAAGTCCTTCACAGGAATGCAGCACATCAATAAACGCGTCGGTCATTGCATTTATCTGTTCTGCCGTAAGCTGTTCGTTTGAACTGTCAACTATTTCGATATCATCAGAACCAAGCTCGATCAGATAATTATCCAATTCCTCTTCTGTTTCAATATAGCGGCCCTTTTTACGACGTCGCACCTGAAACAGAGGCGGTTTGGCAATATAGACATAACCCGCTTCAATCAACGGAGTCATCTGACGATAAAAGAACGTCAACAACAACGTTCTAATATGCGAACCGTCAACGTCAGCGTCCGTCATGATTACAATGCGGTGATAACGTGATTTCTGAACATCAAAATCATCACTGCCAATACCACAGCCGATAGCGGCTACCAGTGATTGGATTTCCTTGTTCTGGAGAACTTTATCCAGTCGGGCTTTTTCAACGTTAAGCAATTTACCGCGAATCGGCAGAATCGCCTGGAAAGAGCTGTCCCGGCCCTGCTTGGCGGAACCGCCGGCAGAGTCACCTTCCACGATATACAATTCGCATTTTTCCGGATCACGGTTGGAACAATCAGCCAGTTTCCCGGGTAGAGAAAATCCATCGAGAGCACCTTTGCGCTGGACCAGATCACGGGCTTTACGCGCCGCTTCACGCGCACGGGCCGCGGTCATTGATTTGGCAATAACCTCTTTTGCCGTAGCAGGATTTTCTTCAAAGAAGGTACTAAGGCCTTCATAAACGATTGAGTCGACAATCCCTCGTACCTCACCATTACCAAGTTTTGTCTTGGTCTGCCCTTCAAACTGCGGATCGCGTATTTTCACGCTGATGACAGCGGCAAGACCTTCACGAACATCATTTCCGGTCATGCCTTTTTCATTTTTCAGCATTTTGTTATTTTTAGCATAGGTATTAATGGAACGCGTCAGCGCCCCCTGGAACCCGGAGAGGTGAGTTCCTCCTTCAAACGTGTTAATGTTATTGGCATAACTGAAAATGTTTTCCGCAAACCCGTCGTTATACTGCATGGCTACTTCGACTTCAATATCTTCCTTTTCACGATGGAAATAGATTACCTCAGAGTGAAGCGCCTGTTTGTTCTCATTAAGCATTTCAACAAACTCACAGATCCCACCCTCGTAATAAAAGACCTCCCGACGGCCCTTGTCTTTTTCCAGCCCGTCTTCCTGGGGCCTTTCATCGGTAAGTGTTATGGTAATTCCACGGTTGAGGAACGCCAGTTCACGAAGCCGTTTGGCCAGAATGTCCCAAACGTAAATAGTATCCGGAAAAATCTGAGCGTCAGGCTTAAAAGTAATGTGGGTTCCTGTCTTGTCAGTAGCCCGGGTTTTGGTCAGCTGGCTTGAAGTAGCTCCGCGTTCAAATGCGATGTGATGGACATAACCGTCCCGGTGAACTTCAACTTCCAGCCATTCACTCAACGCGTTTACACAGGAAACCCCGACCCCATGAAGACCGCCGGACACCTTATATGCGTCATGATCAAACTTACCGCCGGCATGGAGTACGGTCATAACAACTTCTACTGCCGGTTTTCCTTCGCCTTCATGCATATCAATCGGAACACCGCGACCATCGTCGGCAACGGAAATACTATTATCATGATGAATGGTTACTGTGACTTCTGTCGCATATCCGGCCAACGCTTCATCAATACTGTTGTCAACAACTTCATAAACCAAGTGGTGCAGACCGCGCTGTCCGGTATCGCCAATATACATACTCGGCCGCAAGCGAACCGCTTCCAATCCTTCCAAAACAGTAATTTGCCCTGCTCCGTATTCTTGACTCTTCCCCTTGTTGGTATTTTCAACATTTTCAACTTCAGACATAGGCTGTTTTACTCCTGCAGGTTATATTAATATACTATTATTGCATACTGTTACTTACTCTTATAAATACATTAGATTAAACTTAACACAAAATAGTTATTTTTCCAGTAGAAAACCGAGTTTTTTGACGGTTTCTCAGGAGATATTTCCCACCCCGGTTGAAAAACCCTTTTTTTTTATTCAAAAGAGTATAAAGAACAGCTCTTTCATTAACCGGAAAAAGGAAATCAGAACTTAGCAGGCAGGGTTATTTTATTTCAATCTGGAAGACGCCGTCCCAATCAGCCGGAGGAGGATTGGTAATGAAATTTTCGCATCTTTCGATATACAGCTTAATACTCAAATCTTCCGGGTGATTATATTGCTGCTGCTCAAAAAGATCAAAAGCGGATTGAAATTCGCGTTTTCTGTAAAGTTGCACTCCTTTTTCAAAGTCATGGATGAAAGCAATTTTTTCCTGCTCAACCGGCACATCAATATCATCAATCAGTTCATATATCTTGATCCCGCGTTTTTTACCTTTAACTGCAACGGTATCAAGCTGGCGGAATAAAAATTTGTCAGCCGTTTTACGATAAGTTGTTTCACTGACAATAATTGAGGTTCCGTAAATTTTATTGACGCCTTCGAGACGACTGGCCAGATTTACACAATCCCCCATAGCGGTATAATTCATGCGATCCTCTGAGCCGAGATTTCCGACAACGGAAATGCCTGAATGAAGACCTATCCTGGTGTAGAATGGCGGTTTGTTTTCCTTTATCCATCCTTCATTCATCACCGCAATAATGTTACGGCATCCAACTGCGGCCCGACACGCAAGTTCTGCATGATTATCCTGCTTGACAGGAGCACCCCAAAACGCCATAATGGAATCCCCTATATATTTATCCACAGTACCCCGGTGTTCCTGAATATAATAAGTCATCGCATTCAAATATTCCGACAAATGCAACATAAGTTCCTGTGGAGTAAAATTTTCCGATAAAGGAGTAAAATCTTTTATATCAGAGAAAAACAAGGTTATTTCACGATTTTCTCCACCCAGTTCCACTTCCTGTCCCGAGCCGATCAATTCCCGTACAAGGGATGAAGGCACGTATTTCTGAAATGCCCTTAATCCCCGTTTCATTGATTCTATGGCTTCCGCCATCTGATATACTTCAGCAACATAAGTCTTTATTTTCAGGTCATGGCTGAGGTCGAAATCTTTAATTTTGACAGTCTCCTGAGTAAGTTCCGTCAACGGACGCGAGACTAGATTGGAAAAAAAGACCATCATAAAAATACCGCAAACCAGAGCAATCAACGAAACAATCATTGAGATAGTGGTGGTACTCTCAAGCGATCCGGTAAAATCTTTTTCCGGAGCAACCATAATCAACTTCCAGCGGTCCCCGGTTATTTTCGGAAAATTCATATATGAAGCAAGATACTTTTTCCCCTTACAGATAAAATCAAAGCGTTCAAGTTTGTTGATCATATAGAGAACATATGAGCGCGTAAGCCATTTATTATCAAGTTGATCAATTCTGGCCGCAGTTAATTTTCCCTGTTTGTTGATAATCGCGCGTTCCGGGTTTGTACAGGCAATTATCACGCCTCTGGAATTGATGATAAGCGACTCTGCATTCTGACTTATACTTGCGCTCTTCAAATATTCTGACAACTCTTCAAGAGTAATATCAAAGCCTAAAACCCCCGCAACTTTACCTTTTTCATTAATTATCGGATAAGATGCGCTAATACCCGGTTTCTTATCTTTATCGAAAAAATATAAAACACTCCAGCTTAATGCCTTATCTTCAACCGCATTTTTAAACCACGTCTGTTGCCGGGGGTCGTATTTCAGTTCAGTGGAAATATTCGTTTTAATGACCTTGCCATCCAGATTACGATATTTCCAAATGACTTTGTGCTGCTTCTGCCGACGGTCAATAATTTTGGTTGCCAGGGTTTTGTCCGGCATTTTCTTTATCATTAAATAATTACCATCTTTATCACCAAAATTAAACATCGCCAATTGCGGATATTCCTTGATGAAATCAATCCCCATTGTTTCCACTTTCGACCAGTTTTCAAATGAAACAATGTCTTTACTAATAAGGCTTGAAGCAACCAGAGAGAGTTTTCCGGCCGGATTCAAATAACTCCTGGTCCGGTCAATACAATATCTGCTGCCGGTATTAATAGCAGCTTTTGACTGCAACAGAAAGACTTTTGAATTATTGCTGTAAGAATATAGAAGAATGAAAGCAACGGTTGAAACAAGAACAAAAATAAAAATAGAGAGGATGTTGAACCTCAGTGGAAAATTTATTTTCATCAACTCAACCTGGTTTATGTTTACATTAAAATCGAATTTAAATCTACCACCTCTATTGTAAAAATCAATCTGATTATTAGCAAATGATTAGTAATCAACAGCCTTTTTATTTTGTCTTTATCTGGTAGACTCCATCCCAATCAGTCGGAGGCGGAGTAATTACAAAGTTCCGACATCTCTCCTGGTATAATTTAAGACAGCGGTCATCCTGTCTGGACTTCGCCAATTCCACAAAAAGATCACAGGCCCGGGAAAATTCCCGGTCGCGGTAAAACTTAACCGCGCGTCCGAAATCATTGATAAAAGTCAACTCTTCTGGCGAAAGTTCCACGCCGGCCTCTTCGACCAATTCATAAATCCTGATGCCGTTTTTTTTGCCCTTAACCGCGACATAGTCGAGTTCACGAAAAATAAATTTATCCTTGGCCTTAAGATAGGTATCTTCACTGACAATGATCGTCGTTCCATAAATTTTATTTACCCCTTCAAGCCTGCTGGCAAGATTAACCGAATCACCCATCGCGGTATAGTTCATCCGGTCAGCTGAACCGAGATTTCCGACAACTGCATTACCGGTATGCAGGCCGATCCGGGTATGCAACGGCTTTTTGCCGTCTTTGATCCATTGTTCTTTCAGACAATCGGTAATCCGGCGGCAACCGATAGCGGTCCGACAGGCCAATTCTGCGTGGTTATCCATGAGTTGCGGCGCATTCCAGAACGCCATTATTGAATCACCGATAAATTTATCCACTGTTCCACGATTATCCTGAATGAACGCAGTCATTCGGGTTAAATATTCAGATAGGTTAAGCATCAATTCCTGAGGAGAAAGTTTTTCCGCAAATGGCGTGAACCCCTCGATATCAGAGAAAAAAATAGTTATTTCACGGCTTTCACCGCCGAGTTCCGCTTCATTACCGGATTTAATCAAATCACGCACCAGGGCCGACGGAACATATTTTTTGAAAGCCCTGAGACCATTCTTCATGGCTTTGATAGCTTCCGCCATATCGCGTATTTCCTTGATGTGTGATTCAATTTCATATTCGTCGCTCAGGTCAAAATCTTTTATTTTCACCGTTTCCAGAGTAAGTTTGGTCATCGGCTGCGAAATTAAATTAGAAAAAAGAGTCACAAGGACAATTCCTATTAGTAAAATCAAAATCGAAATTATCATCGAAATACGATTATTGGTAACCAGAGTGTCGATAAAGTCACTTTCCGGCACAACCATGATTAATTTCCAGTCTTTTCCGATGTCTTTGGGAAAATTCATGAACGAAGCAAGATACCTGTTTCCACCGTAAGAGAAAGTAAGTTTTTCCTGCTTATCTTTTTGATATAAAGTAAAAGCCTGATCGAGCCATTTAACCCCAAGTTGACTTAATTTTGCCGGAGATAATTTTCCAGAGTTATTGATCACAGCACGTTCAGCGTCAACATAAGCGATAACCTCACTTTTTCCATTGATAATTACTGTTCTGGCGTTAGCGCTCACGCTTACCGACTGTAAAAAATGAGAAAGTTCATCCAGGGTAATATCAAACCCTAATGCCCCGATTGTTTTACCATTCTTATTGAAAACCGGATAAGACGCGCTTATGCCGGGTTTTTTATCGGTAAAGAAGAAATAGAGATCACTCCAACAAAGTTTTTTATCCTTGAATGCGCTTTTATACCAGGGACGTATCCTGGGGTCATACTTAACATTGGTTGAAGTTTCCGTTTTGATAATTTTCCCTGCTTTGTCACGGTATTTCCAGGTTACAGTAGGGATTTTTTTACGCCGGTCAATTATCTTGGTCGCCAGGGTTTTATCCGGCATGGTTTTGATCATCAGAAAATTTCCCTGCGTATCACCAAAATTAAACATCGCCAACTGAGGGTACTGCCCAACCATATCCTTAGCCATCGCTTCGATTTTATTCCAATCTCCCAGAGAAATGGTATCCTGTTCAAGCAGGCATGAAGCCATAGAGGACAGCTTGGCCGCCGGAGTCAAATAGTCATGGGTTTTATTAACGCATGACCGGCCGGCTGACCACATCGCGTTTTCCGACTGTCTTAAAAATGCCTTTGCATTGCGAACATAGGAGAAATAGAGAATAAAGCTGACGGTTGAAACCAGCAGCATTATGAAAATTGTAAGAATATTGAATCTGAGCGGGACATTCGGCGTTAATCTCATTACAGTACCCGATTTTCTATTATTAACGTAATTTTTCAAGGAAAACAGTGTTATGTCAGCAATCTATACTGCTGAAAATAATCAAATAATACAGTTTTTTAGACTTATATCTATGTCTGATACTGTTTCACCAAATTCCGGCAATTACTGATATATTCACGGGCGGAAATAATCCCGAAATGATTTTTTATATCAGCAACAGTTAATTCCGGATCACATGATTCAAGATAAAAGACCGTATTTTGCTGATCAAAAACAATTTTAATACGTTCGCCGTAAAATTTATCAATATCAACTATTTTTTCCTGGGTACCATTGCAATCAAAACATTCCCGGTCAAAATTAATATCGGCACAATAAACCGGGGCACCAAAACCGAAACGCAAAGTTTCATAACGATACCCGCCCTGTGCATACTCTTTTCCGTCAATATCAATAATTCTGCTCCAGGCCGGATAAGCCATAGCACAAGTAACCCCAAGCCATTGACACCAGTGGTTCAGCTGACTGCCGCCTGGCCATAATGAAGACATCAGAAAAAGTCTGGCGCCCGCTGCAGTCTGGTCGAAAAAAGTTTCCTGAAACATTGAATCAAAGCAAATGGCACCACCAATCTCAAGACCGTTCCAGTTCAGCAAGTCAGTATTTCCGGGAACAACACCCAGTTCCAGTTCTCCGGGGGTCGGAAAACGTTTTCGGTATTCGCCAAGACATTCGCCGGTTTCAGATATCAGGAAAAAGGAATTATATAATTTTCCATTATTCCAGTTAAAAACCGGAATGGTGACCGCAATTTTATTTTTTTTTGCTGTTTCAATAAGAATTTCACAGTCTTTTTTCCAATCATGCAGCGCAATATCCGGGATATGCAGATGGTTGGGGTTTCCAGGCCCGTCTCCGCAATAAAGATTAATCGACTCCGGTAAAACCGCTAGTGCCGCTCCCATACCGGCTGCATGTTTTACCCATTTTGCCGCGTCTTCAAGCTTACCCTCGAAAGAAGAAAAATCTTCAGTTGAAAGTGAAATTACCGCGATTCGTCTTATATCCATTTTTTATTCCTCAATTCAAATACAAACAGCGGAAAATTTATTGTGATAAGATTTTTTTTATAAAATCAGCAACCATTTCCGCCTGGAATTTTCTTCCATCCTCGTTGTAATGAATAGCATCCGGAGAGAAAAATCCAACCTTTTCAGACATTGGAGTGTACAAATCAAGAATCGGTATATCCAGTGCCCGGGCAATGCCTCTGGCGGCTTTATTGCGGAGAATCACCCGATCGTTGCGCTCTTCAAATAAATTGAGATCTTCTTTCTTACGAATCGGGGTGGAATTTCGCCAAACCAGTTCTTTAACACGCGACTTCAGTTCCGTTAATACCGCCTGAAGATGATCTATATAAACCTGATCTTCAATATCAAAGCCGTGCAGCCCGTTATTAAAAATAACCAGTTCATAGTCTCGTTTACTGAGCATGTAATTGAGTTCTTCCATAAATTCGATATCGCTGACGCATTTTGCCGTTGCCATATAGTCAATACAAAAATCTTCCTCAATCAATTTATGCACCAGATCCCCATGTCCAACTACAATGGAATCTCCGATCAGCAAAATTCGCGTTTTTTTCAAATCCGGGGCATTAAACCACCGGAAATTAGTCCATTCAATATTTTCACGAATACTAGTTTTCTTCAAGCTCATTTCTATTCCTTTTTACTGCGGCATTAAATAATACGGTTTACCGGATTCAAGTTTGAATTTTGAATTTGGTATTTGAGTTGACCCCGGCAGATTGACGTTGACTTGCGGCGCTTTGCTTTCCATGCCAAGCAAACTGAAAAGAGAGACTTTCGGCCGGTTGACGACAACTTTGTAATCTTTGAGTTTTGCCAGAGCAGCCGCTTTCGTTACCGCATCTTCAAAATAGCCGAGTTGATCAACCAGATTCAATTTTTTAGCCTGAATACCCAGGAATATCCGGGCGTCGCCTATTTCCGAATTTCTGATCTTTTCAACCGTCAAACCTTTTCGTCCTTTGACTACCACATCAAGGAAACGATCATAAACCAGCATCAGGTATTCTTTTATTATTTTCTTTTCTTCCGGAGTAGTCGGTCTGGTTCCGCTCAGAATGTCTTTAAGTTTTCCTGATGTATAAGGTTCACTCTCGAGTCCGATTTTCTTGAAGAGTTCATGATATTTATAGGCATTTATAATAACCCCGATACTGCCGGTTGTGCATAATTCATGCGAAACAATCCAGTCGGCGGAACAACCAATATAATAACCGCCGCTGGCCGCCATCGTGTCAAACCAGGCGACAACCGGAATCTTACGTTTCTTTTTAAGCTGCATTACCGCGTTGTATACCCGGTCGGAAGCGACTACTTCTCCTCCCGGACTGTTTATATACAGAATTAACGCTTTCATATTGTCATCTTTTTCAAGTTTCTTGATTCGACGGACCAGTGACGCGGCATCGCCGCCTGAAGCAGAATCGTAGCTCGAATCTGCTCTGCCGCCCATGATTACCCCGTTAATATGAATGACCACAATTTTGTTGTCGGAAAACGATGCTCCGCCAATTTTCTTTTCTTCAAACTGATCATCAGTATTCACTTCGGTAATATTTTTTATCCCGTCGGAGAATATTGCTTTAATGACGAAAAGTCCGACAAAACCAATTATAGCCAAAAAGATGATAACCCCGATAGTTATAAGTGCCCCGAGACAACATCCGGAACTCATACTTTTATCTTTAGTTTGATTATTAACTCTTATAAAATTGTCTTTTATCGATGGTCCCTGCTGTTGTTGTGAAAAAGATGGAACCTGTTCTTTGACAAAGTCACTGTTGGGTTGGTTATACTCTTCGTTCATGTCAGTTCTTTCGTTAATTTACTTGTTCAGAAGGGTTATGAGCTAAATCCGCGGCAACTTTGAACAGTTCCTCCCACCATTGTTCAAGCGGTCGTTCATGTTCTTCGCTGCTCATCTCCTCCAGTTTATTAAAATCATTAATTTTATTTCCAATTCCACCAAATCCCATAAAATAACCGTTCTTATCACCGTTTTCAATACAGGACATTAAATGATTTATCCCGTCAAACGCCAATCGCGTAGCCAAAGTACGATCAAACGGCGAAGGTTTTCCGCCTTGCTGAAGCGGTCCCAGAATGACCTGTTTGACATCAAACATTTTTTTACTTTCAGCCTCAAAAAGCTTGCCTATAAAGTCAGTCGTATAAATATCGTCAGCATATTCATTACGAATATACAAAGCTACATTGCGGCCGCCTTTAAAACTTTTCACCAGTCGTTTAACATGCCGGCGCAGTTTGTCAAGGTCAATACCGTTTTCATGCAAATAGACTTCTTCGGCTCCGGTTGCCAATCCGCTCATGGCAGCCAGAAATCCGCAATAACGCCCCATAACTTCGACAATGAATGCACGATGAGCGCTGTCGGCGGAATTTTTTATCATATCGACCACAGTTACAATGTTATTGAGGGCGGTATCTGTACCGATACATATTTCACAACCAGGTAAATTATTATTGATCGAAGCCGGAACACAAACAAACGGAATCTTCAACGGTTTCATGGCATTGTGTTTATTATACAACATCCGCATTCCCTGATATCCGGCCCAGCCTCCGATCATGATAATCCCCTGAATATTATATTTTACCAGATTATTGGCTATATCGTAAAGATCATCTTCCCGAGGAACCATTCTATTAGATCCTATCTTTGAACCACCCAGAGAAACCCATTCCTCAACATCCATCCATTTCATTTCGCGGAAGTCACCACTTATCATCCCCTCAAAACCGTTCTTGATCTGATAAACTTTATGACCATGATCAAGTCCGATACGAACTGCCGCCCTGACCGCCGCGTTCATTCCCGGAGCCGGCCAGCCGCAATTCATGACCGCTATATTGTAATTACCGGTAGTTTCATCGCCGCGCGGCAGAGACAAACACAGTGTCCGGTACATTTCCATCAGATTATTCCAACTTGCTCCCCGAAGTTCCATTGCCTCATTATATTTATGATCCTTGATAAGTTGAGTAATCTGACTGTTTTTATTTACCGAATCCATCAAATGAGCGGAACTGATCCGGTTTTTACGCATAACAACCAGTCTGGCTTCATTGTTCGGACTTTCTTTTAAAATTTCATGGACCGCATAATGACCTTCCACCGTACTCATATAACGATCATAGGCACTTGGAGTACCGCCACGCTGAACATGGCCGAGAATGGTTATGCGCGGTTCTATACTCATCCCTTCCTGTAAAATTTTCTCGACGCTTTTACAGGTTATCGGATTGCCCTGGCGGTCTTTCGCACCTTCGGCCACAATCACAATACAATCACGCCTGCCGGTTTCTATACCTTTCTTGAGAACTTCACAAATCTTCTTTTCCCATCCTTCAAGAGGCGGATATTCCGGCACAAAAACCCATCCCGCACCGGAAGCAATCGCCGCAACCAGCGCCAGATAACCGCAATTACGTCCCATTACTTCAATCAGGAAAGTTCGATGATGACTGGCCGCGGTACTTTTTATAGCATCGGTTGCTTCGACAATTCTGTGAAGAGCACTGTCAGCACCAATCGTCATATCAGTATTGGCCATGTCATTGTCAATGGATCCGACCAATCCGACTATTTTGAGTTGAGGATGTTTTTCCAGAGAGTCTGACGAAATTTCATTTTTATCAATCAATTCCTGCAGTAAATCAGGCCATTCATCGCTGAATTCGCTTGCTCCGGTTAAACTGCCGTCGCCGCCGATAACGATCAGATTATCTATTCCGTTTATTACCATATTTTTTGCTGCAACCATTCTGCCGGAACGTTCTCTGAATTCTTTACATCTGGCAGTTCCGATCATGGTTCCTCCCTGATTAAGAATTCCGCTGACAGAATCCCAGGACATTTCTTCAATATGATTGTCAACCAGTCCCTGATAACCTTCATATATAGCGTAAACTTTTATACCGAGACTTATGCCGCATCTAACCACAGCACGAACAGCCGCGTTCATTCCCTGGGCGTCTCCGCCGCTGGTCATTACAGCTATCGCTTTTTGTTGAGTATCATTCATAATACAGCCCCTCAATATTTTTGCAGTAAAAAAAAGCCGCTTAACGCGGCTTCATATTAATCAATCATATAATTAGGCGCATCTTTCAGCATGGTAACATCATGCGGATGAGCCTCACGCAAACCGGCGGCAGTAACCCTAATAAAACTGGCACAACGATGGAACTGATCCATATTTTTTGCACCACAATAACCGAAAGAATACTTAAGACCACCGGCAAACTGATGAATAACATCTTTAACCGGACCACGATACGGAACAAGGCCTTCAATTCCCTGGGGAACCAGCTGTTTTTCATCTTTAACATCACGCTGACCATAACGTTCGCGGCTGCCTTTAGCGGTTTTCATTGCTTCAAGACTCCCCATACCGCGATAGATAACGTAACGGCGACCATGATGCAGAGTTACTTCACCGGTACTTTCCTGAGTTCCGGCAAGCGCTGACCCCATCATAACAGAAGAAGCTCCGGCCGCAATAGCTTTGGCAACGTCTCCAGACTGTTTTATTCCGCCGTCAGCAATAACCGGAATATCCGCACCTACAGCCTTTTTAACATTATACACAGCTGAAACCTGAGGTACTCCAACGCCGGCAACTACTCGAGTAGTACAAATAGAACCTGGTCCTATACCAACTTTAACACCATCAACTCCGGCTTTCACCAGTTCTTTGGCCGCTTCACCAGTGGCAATGTTCCCGGCCACCAGATCAACCTGATCACCATATGTTTTTTTAATAATCCTGACCGTGTCTATAACCCCTTTACTGTGACCATGGGCCGTATCAATAACCAATACATCAACTCCGGCTTCCACCAAAGCAGCAGCACGTTCTTCATCATAAGGACCAATAGCCGCGGCCACCCGCAATTGATGATCGTCATCGCGGTTATAGTCCGGTTCATCATTTTCAACCAACGTCTTTACATCGTGGAAACTGTAAAGCCCGGCGATTTTACCATCTCCATCCACTATCGGCAGTTTTCCAACTTTATGTTTAATCATAATTTTGTAAGCATCCTGAAGTGAAGTATCAGCAGGAGCAGTTACAAAATCCCTGGTCATTACATCTTTTATTTTAATTTGATAGTTGGAAATGAATTTAATATCTCTGGCAGTGGTTATTCCGACCAATGCGCCATGCTCGTCAACAATTGGAAATCCGCTGAAAGAAAATCCGCGTTTATTTTTTTCATCCAACATTTCTTCAACAGTCAATTCCTGATTAAAAACAATCGGAGTTTTAATTATTCCGTTGAGGTGAAATTTTACTCTTCTTACCTCGTCAGCCTGTTTTCTTATTTTCAAATTCTTATGAATTACCCCGATACCGCCAAGTCTTGCCATTTCGATTGCCATATTACTTTCTGTCACCGTATCCATAGCCGCACTGATAAACGGGATATTAAGTTTTACATTGCGGGTGAATTTGGTGGATATATCAGCATCATCAGGCAGAAAATCAGCATAATTAGTAATAAGAGAAATGTCATCGAAGGTCAAGCCCTCATATCTGTAATGTTTCATAAATTCATCGATTGATTTATTCATAGCGAATCCTTTGTTTATGATATTTATCTCAATATATATAAGTATAAAACATCTATCCGCTTTATTTTCAAAACGGATAGATTATGATTTTAAGTTAAGTTAAAGTATAATTAATTCAGCGATTGCGCATCGGCATAATAACATAAAGGAAGCCGTCGCCGCCTTCAAGAGCCACCGGACTGTATCCCTGATTAACTTTAATCGTAAATTTGTCACTGTCAATGTGACGCAGCGGATCAGCCAGAAAAACCGGGTTGAATGAAATACTCAAAGGTTCACCGGCGTAATCAGTTTCAATATAATCAGAGCCTTCGCCAATACTGGTGCTTGAAGCCTGGAACTTGATAAGTTTATCTTCAAAATCCAGAATAATATAAGCACTGTTATCTGAAAGAGCCAGAGAAACCAGCTCAAGCTTTGACAAAAATAAAGAGCTGTCAACTTCAATCGTATTGGAAAACGAAGCGGGGATTACCTGACGGTAATTAGGATAATTACCTTCCAGCAGTTTAGTCGTCAAAATAAGCGAATCACTCTGCAGAACAGCCTGTTTTTCACCGATCATAACACTTACTTTACCATCACCGTCAAACAATCTTTTTGCTTCATTGGCAGTTTTCAAAGGAATAATCGTATCGCCTTCTTCACCTTTAAAGCTTTCCGGAATCTTTTCAACCAGGGCCAGGCGTTTTCCATCAGTAGCTACTGAAGTAACCGTGTTTTCCACAACGGAAAAGAGAATCCCATGCAAAGCTTTACGTGAATCATCCAGACTGACCGCATACGAAATATAATCAAACATCTTGGAAAGATCTTTTTCCGCAAAAACAACTGTCCGAACCGTCGGAAACTCACTGGATAACGGAAAATCACGCGCCGGCAGACCGAGCAGTTTAAAATTAGAGGTGCCGCATTTAATTTCGGCATGATCGTTTTCAGCTACATTGAATGATATTTCCTCACCATAGAATTTACTAACCATGGCTTGAAGTTTTTTAGCCGGTAACGTAGTTTTGCCTTCTACCTCAATTGCCGCCTCGATGGTTGCTGATATCCTTATTTCCAGGTCTGTGGTAGTAAGCATCAATTTTCCTTCAGCTGCTTCCAAAAGTATATTTGCCACTACCGGTATAGTTGATCTGGTCCCGATAATATTGGCTACTTTTTGAACAGCTTTCAAAAAAGTTTCACGCTTGACATTGAATTTCATCTTTTAGCTTACCCTTTCTTTTTGATATTTATATTATAAACTATATATAAATTTTTATTACTATTATGGGTTGTTTATAATGTTAATAACTGATTTTTCCTACTTGATTTTGACTTTTTTACTTGTTAATCAGCTGATACTATTCTTAATTTTTCCTGTCACTTAATAACAACCTTTATTTATCAAATAATTGTTATCAGTCTTTTTATCTTTTTATCATCAGACTTGTTAACATTATTTTTTATATAAAAATTCCTTACTCCGTTTTAAACCACCCCGTTTATATATTATAGTATAATACAATCTTTGATTAAAGTTATCAAATTACATTAAGGTAAATTTATGAATATTTTTTTGGAAAATATGCTATCGAGGTATCCTTCCCTTAAAATATGTGTCGATGACATTGAAAAAGCATTTGATTTATGTTGTCAGACTTTTACAAATAACGCTGTTTTATTCACTTGCGGTAATGGCGGCAGCGCTTCCGATGCCGACCATATCTGTGGTGAACTTTTAAAGGGTTTTCTTTTGAAAAGAGAAATACCCGAAGATGTGAAAGACGAATTTGTAGAACGTTTTTGTGAGGAAGGTAAATTTATAAGTGAACGTCTGCAACGCGGACTTAAAGCGGTATCTTTGACTGGTCATCCGGCTTTGTCAACTGCTTTCGCCAATGATGTTGAAGCATCTCTTATATTTGCTCAACAGATGTATGCTCTTGGAAATAAAGGTGATGTAGTTATCGGTTTATCAACCAGTGGTAACGCTGATAATATTTATAAATGTTTCCAGGTGGCAGCCGTAAAAGGGGTAAAAACTATTTTATTAACTGGTCGTGACGGTGGTAAATGTGGTAAGATAGCTGATATAAGTATTATTGTTCCGGAAGAGGAAACTTATAAGATCCAGGAATTGCATCTGCCGATATACCATACTCTTTGTCTGATGTTAGAGGACTATTTTTATGGTGAAAAATAAGCAGAAACTGCGTCATGTTGCGATTATAATGGACGGCAACGGACGCTGGGCTCAACAACATCATAAAGAGCGTCTTCAAGGACATCAGGCCGGAGCAGAGGCGGTGGAAAAGGCCATTATTTGTGCAAATGAAATAGGTTTGGAATATCTGACTTTATATGCTTTCAGTACGGAAAATTGGAAACGTTCCGCTAATGAAGTTAATGGTTTGATGAAGTTGCTTAGTGAATTTCTTGATAAAAAAACAGGGGTTTTGCATGAACACAATATCCGTCTCAAAACTATTGGCAGAATTTCCGAGCTGCCGGCGTATGTAGCTAATAAATTAAAAAAATCAATTAAAGAGACAGCTTCAAACAAAGCAGCTACTTTGGTTCTGGCGCTTAATTATGGCGGTAGAGCGGAAATAGCTGACGCGGCGGCAAAAATAGCCCGTGATGCGGTAAAAGCTAAAATTGATCCTGATAAAATTGATGAGGAGCTGTTCAAAAAATATCTTTATGAACCTGAAATACCTGATCCTGAATTGATGATAAGGACAAGCGGAGAATTAAGATTGAGTAACTTCTTATTGTGGCAGCTGTCATATTCGGAAATTTATATAAGCGATGTTTTGTGGCCGGATTTTAATTCTGATGAATTTATGAAGGCGGTTAATAATTATTACGGCAGAGAACGCCGTTATGGAGGAAGAAAATAATATGTTTGTATTGCGATTGGCAAGTTTCATTGTACTGGTTGGATTGTTTCTCTATTGCGTATTGGGAAATGGTCAGGTTCCAGGGTGGATATTCTCTGCATTTGCCGCCTCCGCTGCCGGAATGGTGATGTATGAAGCTTCGTCAATGCTTGAAAAAATAGATAAAAAGTCCTTTAAATATGCTTTTGCTATCTTTAGCAGTGTTTTAATTTTTTGTTTTTCACGCGTAAATATTTTTATGATAGGCGTTCTTGCAATCAGTTTTTTTTGTATTTGCTTCTGGTTCGGTATTTTAAAGTCGGCAGATAAAAAAGAATATTTTGAAAAGTTCTGTAATTCAGCCGGTCTTTTTACCATCCTTGTTCTACCTCTTATCTTTTTAGTTTTTATATATCGTATAAATCCGTTTTTATTGCTCTTTGTTGTTGCAGTTACTAAAATAGGCGATACCGGAGCATATTGTGTAGGAATGACATCAAATATTATTTTAAAAGGTAAAAATCATAAAATTGTTCCATCAATCAGTCCGAAAAAATCATGGGAAGGTACTATAGGCGGCCTTATTTGTTCAATTATAATGTCAATTTGTCTCTGGCCGTATACCCCATTGACGCAAAATCCGGATGAAAAATTTTCAATTATGGCGCTGATTTGCGGTATAATATTATTTATAGGCGGATTTTGCGGCGATTTAACTGAATCAGTTTTAAAACGCATATGCGGAGTTAAAGATTCCGCTAATTATATACCTGGAATGGGCGGAGTATTTGATTTTTTAGATAGTATGTTACTCAATTCAGTTATCTTTACAGTTTTTTGGATACTTTACACATTAATGCCATATAACGGTAAGTAAAAAATCCCTGTCATAATAGATCTTTATCCATTTCAAAAATAAGCATCACATAACCTTTTATTTCGGATAATCTCAATTCGAGGTAATTATTCCTTCGTTCAAACTGACATGGTGTTTTGTCCGGCGCAAGGTAAACTTTGGATATTTTTGCTTCATTATCCTGTAAACATATTTTAACGTCCTTACATAAAAGTTCTTCTTCAACAATTTGTATTTCCCCCCTAAGTTCAGGTAAATATGCCAGCAAATGAACAATTTTATGATTCGGTTTAATTGTGACAAACGCTTTCAAAAACGAAGGAGCATTTTCAATTACCAGTATTTTATCAGTTAAAAATTCGTCAAGCACCTCAGAAAAAAGATCCCGCAGATGTTTGGCCGCTTTCTCATGATAGCCGCTGAATATTGGAAATGAAAAATGGGCGACTTTTTCTTTCACTGTCAATAAAGGCAGGTCGCTTACTTTGTCGGGTGGACAATAATAGAAGGCATGTTCGCCGTCCCAATGGGCATTGTAGTAAGGTTTTATGATCTTTTTTCTTATCCGGGTTTTCTGTATAGCCGCGACTTCAGTACCCTTGCAATATAATGCAAGCGGCATATCTCCTTCATAATAGGCCGGATCACAGTCACTGTCTTTAATAAATTTTACTCCCCATTCGTCTTCTAAAACAAAATGTTTTTTATCCGTATCCAAGCCTGACCAGCCGCTTGAAATAACTCCTTTACCCCCCTTAATGTGGGCTTTGATGCGTTTGGCGCTTTCAGATGAAAGAGTAACTGAATCAGGCAGAAGCAAAACCTTATATTTGCTCCAGTCTGATGCTTCCGTTACAATGTCAAATTGTATTTTAAGTTCGGAAAGCATTCTGGTTATTCCGCGAAGTCCCTTGTCTCGTCGAATCTCTGGTCCGGATTTAGGAAATACTACTGCTACCTCCGCAAAAGTTTTTGCGCCGTCAAACCATTTCTCGTATCGGTGCAGGTTATTATAGATTTTTTTTACCATATCAAAGGCGGGATAATTGATATCGCCGCGCGGATGGAAATGGTCTCCGATATTCGGCCGCATTTCGTTAGCCAGACCGTAAAATAGATCATATTCAATTCCGGCTTGAGTACGTAATCCGCCGAAGTCTCCCCAATCGTAAAATCGACCAGTCATATTGAGAACCGGCATGTCTCCCAAAGTTCGCATATGATGCGATAATACCGGAAGATGATCATAACCCCATCCCGGACAAGTCGGCAGGCATTCGCATTCCAGATAGGTGGCGGAATTAATCTGATCCTCGTAACCGGGTCCATTAAAATACAATAATGGTTCAGGTATAATTTCTTTGACGGCTTGGTCTATATCCTTGCATAAATTGAGAATGGAAAGGCTGGAAAAATTTTCAACTTCCTCTTTATTTTCCCAATCAATTCCCAACTCTTTCATTTTTGCTGCACAAATGGGACAGATACACGGATAAGGCGCCATACAATCGAGGAAAAAGCCGCTTACCGGATATTTTACGGCAATTTCTTTAATCATTGCGATAAGATGATCACGGTAAGGGGAATTGTAACACATGGTGCGGACATAAGGATTGAGGCGTATTTCCCGATATTCACGGCCGTCAAAATACAATGTGGTCCAATCCCGGTGCAGGCGTCCCTCCTCCTGGCTTATACCGGCGTTTAAATATGCCGTCAGCGCAATGCCTTTGTGCTTACATGATTCGGCCAGCTGACCGAATAAATCATATTCAAGACTGGGATGTTTTATACCGATTTGCGTATCATAATAGGCAAATCCCTGGTTGCAGCGAGCATGAAAGGTCATGTAGTCAACCCCGCATTCTTTAACCAGATCAGTGAATTTTTCCGCCTCAAACCCGGTACCTACGTCCGGACATGATTTCATCGTGTGATTATCAAAAAACAAACAATATTTCGGCGTATGCATATTCTTATAACTCCCTTTTTAAAAGTTTATTTTGATTTTAAACCAGTTGATTGTTTGATGGATAATTCAACTTTCGACAGTTCAAAAATATCTTCGGTAAAACATTTGCAGACGGGCCGTGAAATATCTTCCAGCAAAATATCCACGCATCGTTCTCCAAGCTCAATCAACCTTTCCTCAATTGAGGTGATACCTGGAGAGCAGTTGGATGCGAATGTGAAATTACCGTATCCGACCAGAGAAATATCTTCAGGAACTTTGAAGCCCATTTTATATAATTGTGTGAGAATAAATAGAGCGGTGTAATCCGATAAGCAAAAAATGGCGGTTGGATGATTTTGGTCTGAAAAAACTGTTCTCAAATATTGGCTGCTATTTTGAAAGCTGCCTTGGAATTCCGGCCGCCATTTTTCCGGGATAGAGATTCCGGCGGCTTTAGCCCCGTTTAAAAATCCATTACTCCTGTCAATCGCCCAGTTATTTTCCGAGTATTCAAAAGGTACGAAGAAATTCCGGTGCCCCAGCGAATACAAATGTTCAAAAGCCAGTCTGCCGCCCATTTTATTATTTGCCGCGATATGTATTCCTTGGATTTTGCGATAACTTCCTCCGACAACCGCCATCGGAATTTTTATCCCGGTTAAAAGTTCATGCAGTTTTTCTATAAAACCGGCCATGATTAACTGATAGCAGACTACTCCGTCAAAACGCTGTCTCTGGCATATACCGGCTATTTCCTCAGGACTGCTGTTTTCCGTGATGTGAATTACTTTGATGAAATTATCATGCTTTGCCGCGGAGTTCATTACTCCGGAAAGAATTCTCCCGCAATGTTCACTGGTGGTCTCCGTGCTGAGAAAGCCGATAACCCGGCTTTTGCCGGTGACAATTGAACGGGCCAGATCATTTCGCTGATATCCCATTTTTTGTGCGGTTGCGAGAACTTTTTGGATCGTTTTGTCACTTATCCGCACTTTTTTTGCTTTGTCGTTCAAGACACAGGAAACGGTCCCGTAACTTACTCCCGCTTCGCGGGCTATATCTTTTATTGTTACCATAAATTTAAACTCAAAAATTTTTGCATAAACGTTTTAGCTTTTTTAAATATAAACGTTCAAATAAATTTTTCAATACAGCAAATTCCTTAAATTTTAATTTTCCGATAGACTCTTACTAAATATGAGTTGCACCACGGAGAACACGGAGAAACGCAGAGAAGTGTTTAAGTTTTTTATTTTAGAAAAAATGACGGGTTTATTTAAGCACAAAATCAAAAAAAAGACGGATATTTTGAAAAGTGACGGATTGGTTATTATAAAAAATATGATGCAAAAGATACATTGGAAAATAATATTAAACTTGATATATATGCTGAATATGCTAAATTAATTAAGTTTATGCAAAGAATAAAATTTTTGTTTTTTCCGCTTCCGTTGTACAAAGTATGAAGCGGGATTAATGCGATCTGTCGTACGGATTAAATTTGGCACGATATCAGGATGGATATAATGGAAGAAAAGATAATCGATTTGCTGCGTGATAACGCGCGCATTAGTGTGGAGGAAATTGCTGCGAGGCTGGAAGTTACCGTGAATGAGGTCGAAACTGCGATCAAATCACTGGAAGAACGCCAGGTCATTCGCGGCTACAAAGCCGTTATAAATGATGACGAACTTGAAGAGGTTCCGGTCAAAGCCATCATTGAGGTGAGAATAACTCCGCAGCGTGAAGGCGGCTTCGATAAAGTTGCCAGACGCATTGCCCGTTTTGACGAAGTTACTGATGTTTACCTTATTTCCGGCGGTTATGACCTGAAACTGGAGATCAAGGGCAAGTCCCTGCATGAAATAGCCATGTTCGTTTCCAGTCGCCTGGCCACTATCGAGGGCGTCATCTCGACCGCAACTCATTTCGTTTTGAAAAAGTATAAGGAATCAGGAACATTATTGGAAATCGATGAAGATTATGAAAGACTTAAAATCTCCCCGTAAATCACGGATTGCATCACATATTGAAGCGTTGCCCAAAAGCGGCATACGCGACTTTTTTGAACTTGTTATGGCGATGGACGATGTTATTTCGCTTGGGGTTGGAGAACCGGATTTTCCGACCCCGTGGAGTATTCGCGAAGCCGCGCTCTATTCCCTTGAAAAAGGCCACACCAGTTACACTTCAAACCTCGGCTTGTTGTCTCTGCGCCGTGAAATTTGCAAATATCTGGCAAATGATTACAAAGCTGAATACGATCCGGTAACCGAGTGTATTATTACTGTCGGCGTCAGTGAAGCTTTGGATATAGCGATTAGGGCATTGATCAATCCGGGCGAAGAAGTTATCTACAGTGAGCCGTGCTACGTCTCTTATGCCAGCGAAATTATTATGGCGCACGGGATCCCGGTGCCGATCGCCTGTCGGGAGGAAAATAAATTCGCGGTCAGTCCGGCTGACATCCGGGCGGCAATTACGGATAAAACCAGGGTTATCCTGCTTAATTTCCCGTGCAACCCGACCGGGGCGGTATTGACGCAAGAGCAGATGAATGAAATCGCTGATATTGCAATAGAACATGATCTGGTGGTTATTACCGATGAAATCTATTCGGAATTGACTTATGGTGAGCGTCTGCCGACCATTGCTTCACTTCCCGGCATGCGTGAACGAACCTTGTTTCTGCACGGTTTTTCCAAGGCGTTTTCCATGACCGGTTTCCGGATTGGCTACGGTTGCGGTCCGGCGGATATTATTGACGCGATGATGAAAATACATCAGTATTCAATGCTCTGCGCACCAATTATTGCCCAGGAAGCGGCGGAGGAAGCGTTAAAACACGGTAGAGACGCCATGTTGAGCATGAAAACCGAATACATGCAGCGGCGTAATGTGATGAATTCGCGTTTTAACGCGATGGGATTGCATTGTGTCATGCCGGGCGGAGCTTTTTATATGTTCCCGAACATCACATCGACCGGCCTGTCTTCAATGGAATTCGCGAAAAGACTGCTTGAAGAACAAAACGTTGCCGCCGTTCCGGGAACAGCTTTCGGCAAATGCGGCGAAGGCTTTATCCGCTGCTGTTACGCCGCCTCGATGAGTGACATAGTCGAGGCAATGAATCGGATAGAGAAGTTCATTCAACAGTTTAAATGAATATAAAATGGTACTGCGGGTCATTTTGACCCGCTTTTTTTTATGTTTACGAGGTAATTTCAAAACTATTTCGGACGATTTTTGATTTTGCCCGGTATCTGGTGATTTTTAGCTCATTTACATACCGTAAAGGTATGCTCAATCGTTAAAAAATCATAATCTACTCGTCCAAAACTCTAAAAATCATACTCGAACTGGAGTTTTGAAATCACCTCTTATGAAAAAAATTATGATAATAGGCTCCGGTGGAGCGGGAAAATCCACATTGTCCAGACAACTGGGGCAGGTTCTCGATCTGCCGGTTATTCATCTTGACGCTATTTTCTGGAAACCGGGATGGGTTGCTACTCCCGGGGAAGAATTCGCGGTTAAGCAAACCGAAGCGTTGAGTGGTGACGAATGGATTGTTGATGGCAATTACGGCAGTACAATGGATCTTCGCCTGGACCTGTGTGACACCATTATATTTTTGAATTTTTCCCGCTTTATCTGTTTGTATAACGTCTTCAAAAGATATTTTCAACATCGCGGCAAAACCCGGCCGGACCTCACTCCCGGTTGTCCCGAGAAAGTCGATTTTGAGTTCATTCAATGGATTTGGAACTTCCCTGAACACACAACTCCGCTAATTATGGAGAAGCTTGAAAAACTTCCGGCAGGAAAAGAGGTTGTCATTCTAAAAACTCCAGACGAAATAAAAGAATTCCTTAGGAATGTTCCAATCCGGAGATAAATTAATCCGTACGACGGATTAAAGAATTGAAAACATATTTCCGGCAATAAAAGCGGCTTGTAATTTGGCGGTTTCAGCGTTGAAATGAACCAGATCGACCTCATTCAAATAGATTTCCGGACCCAGATTTAGGGTAAAGAGGTGTAAATCAATGATCGGGATTTTGTTTTTTCCCATAACATTGTCGGCGATTTCGTTATAGACATCAATATGATCCTGACGCCGCCGCAATTCTTCTGACGTCACCTGGTCGCTTTCTTCATTAGCCGGGGTTGTCCGCACCCAGATAATTTTTATTCCATTTTTCGTGCATAGATCAATTATTTTTTGCAGATTTTTCCGATATTCTTCAGGGGGAATTTGCAGTTGGCCATGAGGCATTTTAGTATCATGAATACCGCAGTTAAGCAAAAGAAAATCCGGCGCAAAAAAATCCATATTTATGACTGATTGCAAATAGGTCAATACCATAGAACTGTCACCGCCGTTGATTCCATCAGTACAATCATCCAGATTATCAAGTTTATGAGTTCCGCCTTTACGGTCATATAGATAAATTCCGGAGAGCATTTGCTCAAGATATTTTCCGTAGTAGCAAGAAATGCTGTCGCCGATAACAAATAGTTTTTTCATATTATTATGGCTCAGATATATTCATCCACGCCGACATCAGGATCAGATCTGGTTTCCCAATCATAATCATAGCTAGGCGCTCCGCTTCTGGCGGCATCGATACAAGGAGAGTCCGATTGAATGTGAAAATCCCCATTTAAGTAGTCTGCAAATTTAGGATCTCCAACAACCGGGTTGTCATGGGTGACACTGGCCGGATAGACCGCTGTTCCCTGAGTTGCATAAATATTGTTATTGTAAACGGTATCAGCGGTTGAAGAATATGTAAAAATACCATATCCAGAACCACCGTTTCTTTGTTGAACCAAATAAATTATGTTATTGGCAATAAAAGAGCCCTCTCCGGCATCAAAAACAATGCCTGAACCAATAATATCAACAATCGTATTATTATAAACTCTCGCATAATTATATATTCGCATGCCACCCCACCCTCCAGTTGTTGTGCCGCAAGTTGATATAATATTATTGAAAACATGGCAATTTGTCCATGCGTTGACAAGAGATACGCCACTATTTGCGTAACCGCTTATCAAGTTGTTGAAAATCACTATACCTTCTAACGGAGTAACATCATTAGCTCCGGCCTGACAGCCGGCGCTGATTCCATCCTGGTCACCAATCCATGTAGTCGTGCCGTCATGAACATAGTTGGAATAAATGCGAACATTTACATTGTAATTCGATGTTGTCGTGTCCAGGTCTGTTATATTAATTCCATACCACCCGATATATCCAACATCGTTACCCATAATGACCAGGTTGTGGCATCCATCATCTCCGTCTGCGTCATATATTTTTCCGCAAATTCCGTTACCACCATAATCAATGGAGCCTTCATTGTAGGTTTCAAGAGCTCCGCTGATGTCATTATACCTGACGACATGATCATTTCCTGAGATTTCTATTCCGCAACCATAATATTTATAATTAGTCGATGGATGGCGATTTTGGCACTGGTATATATCGTTATATTGTATTGTGCAGTGATGCGTGGCACTGTTTTTTTCCAGCCTTACGCCAAAGTTGCAATGATGAATATCACAGGATTGAACAGTAATATATGAGGAATCAGTAATAAAAACTCCTCCGGACATTTCCTGTTCTTCCACTTGATGCTGACTTCCGCAGCCTTTTAGTTCAATATTTCTTATCAGGACATTTGTACAACCATCGACCAGGATACAATAATATTTCAATGCGTGTCTGATGCTTGAAAACTTTGATGCCGGGTTTGAGTCGGAATAAATATACACATAAGAGCCGCCGGAAGTCCAGTCTCCATTACTGTCAAGTTCATTCAATCCGCCGTTATGAGCGAAATACTGAGCGGGAATAGCCCATTCCCCGTCCAGGTATATACCGCGATAGTAAAGGGTATAAAACCCGAGGTAAGATAAACTTCTCCGCCAAACATTTGTACTGTATAACGACCAGTCACTCGTTGTCCCTTTGATATCTGTCGATGCATCAATTAATCCGGGATCTGAATAATAATCGCCCCTAATGGTAATATTATCCTGCCCGACATCCAGATAACAGTCCAAATGGGTCCCGCACACATACAGCGTGTCCCCGGAACCCATATTAGCCCAGTCAATATTGTCAAATCCGTTCCACGCATTAGCGTAGGACGTTCCGTCTTCTGTGCCGTAGGATCCGCCGGAAGGACGTACGTACCAGGTGGCCGCCAATCCGCAGTTTGAAATCAGGACAACTAACAAAAAAAGCATCCATTTAATCTTTTTTTCTTCTTTCATGATCCTTTTTCTCCTTATTGAAGTTAAGTTGGATAGAAACACTCAGAACATCACGGTTTTAAAAAATCATAATCAATAATCTCATATAAAGTTTTGCTTTAACTCTTTTCAATTCTATTATTTCAAATGCGATTTATCAGTTTTTTCAGTTCAGTAATATCATTTTCCGACAAGGGAAATTTAACGATATCCCGTCTGGAACCGGATAACAAAGCCCCGAGGACCATTTCGGTTGATTTCCTGACATCCAGCAGATGGGAGTCGAGGTTGATATTATTATCTATATCTGAAAGGAATGTTTCCATTTGTTCTCTGGTGGGTTTGCCTTTTGCCGGGAAGTCGAGACGTTTTTCCTCGTAATTATTTCCATTCCAAATTATCATGTGATCATTGCATCCCTTGCTTGCCCATGCCGGAATAATTGCTCCCCTGTCTCCAAGAACATGCATTTTCACATAGGGCATGGTGTTATTGGAATAACATTCTTCCAGAAATATTTTACCCCCGGAACGCATAATATAACAATCATGGGTAAGCGTATTACTACCAACCTCCTCTTCAAGTCGGCAACCTGCGCTGAATACTGATTCGGGTTCATCTCCGAACCACCATCTGGCAACGTCGCACATGTGGATTCCGCAGTCGATGCCGGGAGTAACTCCGCCGCGTAAAAGATTACGGGTTATCGTCCAATCCTCTTTTAATCCGCGCTGGTGATGAATCAGGGTCAACTCCTGCGGCGTACCAATCGTTCCGGCCTGGATAAGTTCCCTGACTTTGCCCATCATGGCGGAGGCCCGTTGAATATATCCGACCCGTAATTTAGCGTTGGTTTCCTTTGTCAGTCTGATTAACTCATCAATCTCATTCAGATACAAAGACAGGGGTTTTTCCGCCAGCACATGTTTTCCGGCCAGCAGACAGTCTTTGATAATTTGAAATCGCGGCTGCCAGGTCGTTGCTACTAAAACAACGTCGATATCCGCTTTGGCCAATTCGGATTTATAATCGGTTGTGAATCGCTCAAAACCGAAATCTTTTTTAAACGCTTTCGCCTTGTCCGGAGAAACGTCACAGGCAGAAACCAGTTGTAAATTTTCAATTTCCCGCAATTGCGGACAATGTCCATGTCTGGCCATATTTCCGCAGCCGATCAAAAGCATTCTGTGCATTTTAGTGATCAATCCTATTTATTTTAAAATAAACCTGGCGTCGCCCCACCAGGAATAGTCATAAGCCAGGCCGTTGCCGCCGTCAGTAACAACTAATTTCAACTTTTTTGCCCCGGTAACATTGATGACGACTGCGTCAAGCGGGTTGCCAACTTTGAAATAGCCGCTGTCATATTTTTTTACTCCATCGACAAAAATTCTAAATTCAACAGAAGCTTGACGATGACGATTTCCGAGCCCCGGAACGGTTGCAAAGTATTCTGCGTTATTTGGAATAGTGTAGACGATTTCACTTGGGGCTTCGGCATACAGGCTTTGCGGGCAGGTTAAACCATCTTCCGCGTTAAGGTTTGTATATAGTTTGACCCAGCCATTAAGTTGTTTCCAGGTTTTGCCGGACGGCATCCAGCCGATTTCCGGCTTGGCCGCGGGTTCCAGGTTACGTAGAAGTCTTATCCGCTTTGCCTGATTTACTTTGTCGGGAAATTCAACCTGCCACTTCGGGCGGATAGACTTGCGTTTGGGCTGAAAGAGTTCTTTTTCAGAGCCCATGATCTTTATTTCACAGATTCTAGCTCCGGCATATGACGTATTGTCCAATACTGTCAGTTTTACAAATTTTGCTTCTACTGGCTGGAACCAGGTTTCTATCCCGTCGGGGACCGCGTCATCCCAGTTCCCGCTTTCATCAACAATTTTTTTCCAGTTTTTACCGTTAAGCGAACTTTCGATGATGTATTTATAGATTGTTCTGCGGTAATCAATATTCCGAAATTGCCAGGTATGAAACTTTATCCAGATATGATTAATCGTTTTGACGCCTCCTAAATCAATTTCCAGAGAGGCCGGCAGTTTATAGCCGTAGCGCCCGCCGCTGTAACCGCTGGCCCAGTAATTGTCATTGGACTCATCCCCGTCCACTGCGAGAGAGGGAACTAAATCTCCTTCGCTGGACGAGGCCTTGACCGGCTTGCGCAGGGCATAATTTACATAACGTTTATATGGTGGAAGCTTGATTTTTCCCGGTTGAAAGTCGTATATCAGAATCTGTCCTCCGGCAACTTTTTCCCTGACAACCATTTTGTTGTTTTCATTTTTCAAGTTTACATCTCGTCCTTCTGTAAGCTCGACAACGTCTTTCATCGGTGCATTGCAGATAATTTCAAACGGAGTTTCCTTGTAAGGATGCAAAACATGGAAACAAGCTGTTCCGACCCGGTGAAGTTTGTTATCACGTTCCACATCATAATTGAAGACGATTACGCGCCAGCCTTTTTGAGTCTTTTTTACCAGCCAGGCCAGGTTTTTTCTGGCTTCAGGAGTAAGTTTTACTTCAAATGGAGTAATTCCTTGTGTCAAGCTTTCCAAAAAATGGGGAACGAAATTAAGCAGTTTTTTCCGCATGATTCGCTCTTTATGCCGTCGGTCCAGATGCAATTCTTTTTTGACCTTCTGCATATACCTGACGCCGACAACGACAACAGCTCCTTTTCCGTATTTATGTAAGGAGATGATTGGTTTTTTATTGCAAAGATATAGTATTTTTGTATTCTTATCAGGAGTTAATTCGTACCACTTGAAAGAACCTTCTTTAAAAGTATGATTGGTTGCGGTTTCAGTTAGAGTGTTGCCGGTTTGTGCCGTAGACGCAATTTTAACTCCGAGCAAATCAGGGCCAAGATATTTTTTTAAGTTTAACGCGTCAGCGGCGTTAATTACCAGAATTTTACCCTCTTTGACCTGCTGTTTCAAGGCATCGGCATATTGTGGAGAAAGCTTAACTCCGCCAAGCATGAATAATAATTTATAGCCGTCAAAAATATTCGGGTCAACCGGTTTGGTATAATCAGGGCGGAGAATGTCGAATAATTCGCCATACGGAGCATAACAGGAATACTCCCCGGTATTTGCCGAGGCCCAGTGTTCAGGGTAAAGCAAATCGTTTATCAGCGCATTATTCATATTGTCCGCATCATCCAGCATAATGCGGCCACTGTAAGGCCGCTGTCGTTTGCAGCCTTCGCGGTCCCACCCCCGAATCAGAGCAACCGGGGTGTATACAATTCCGCGATCTTTTATTTTTTCAGTCAAATCCAGCATCTTCTTTACTTCATTACCAAGAGTTGACAAACGATACCTGCCGTCATTTTCGATATCACTTATCAAGGTTTTTGCGAAAGTTTCGTAAGAAACATAGTTAATTCCCAAAAGATATGGATGATAAAGATAAGGTTTCAAGTGGGAAATGGAATAACCCCAGCAATCGCGATTGGGGTCATTCATTCTGGCGGGATGGTAAATATAGGCAAATCTTTCCATTGGTTCATGTCCGCGCCAGTTCAAGGTAAATTTATTTCCGCCGGCCTGGCGCAAGGCTCCGCGCTGTTCTGCCAGATTGCGGGCGTCCCCGGCCTTTGCCGCAACGGTTTTTACCTTTGGCTTTGCGGCAATCATATATGGGGACAGATACATGGTGAATCCCATGGGCCGGGGATTTATCTCAAGATAGGTTTTGACATAGATATCGCACATTTTTTTGTAGGCTTCCCTTGTCCACTTGAAGTCGGGACGGTCACAGCCTGGAATTTCTTTACGAAGCGCCGGCATCAACTTGTCCTTTAAGTATCCGATACTGTGTTTATTGTTCCAGATATGTGCGGATGATCCCTGCCATTTTTTTCCGGTGCTCATAAAGTAGAAAATCGGCTCCGTCCGGTAAATTGGCTCCTCCGGTTGTCCGTCGCCAATCCATAAATGACCGACCCTTTTCAGACTTGCCTGGTTGGGGCCTTTATTGCCTTTCATCATCTGATAATTAACCGTTGGCAAAGGTATTTCTTCGCATAAAATCTCATCGACTGTTTTTTTGATTTCAGGAGACGATTTGGCATAGACGGCGGGATCAAAAAATTTTAAATTCCAGTGTCCCGGAATAATCCGATCCAGTAAACCAACTTGATACAGCATTTCCCGCCCCTTTGGATTTACCCGGAGATAATTGCCTGATTCAGCCAGATAAAAATTTCTTTTTCCGATGGTTTTGGTTTTCCAGTAAACTCCGGTTTCCCAGTCCTTGCCGTAATTGAAAACAGCCTTGACAGGGCTTGCCAACGTATTAGCCGGTTCTACATTTTTCTCTTTTTGCTTACCGGAACTCAACACTATATTCATATCAGTGATCGTTATATCGCTTCCTCTGTTAACAGAGAGTCTCAGGATGATGTAGGTTGGGACGAGTCCTTTAATTTTAGGAGGGATAATTGCTTTTTTAGTGCGGCTGCGATGTTGACCGTTTATTTTGGAACTTACACATAACAAAGATGATAAATGCCTTTTCTGTTTATCCATCAGCCAGACGGTTAGGGCGGCAATGCCCCGGCCATGGAAATCCATGGATATTTGCACCTCACTCGCTCCATTGACCAAGTAAGCTTTAGACAGTAAGCTGACTGAGCCTTTTCCTGCTTTAGGGGTTGCTTTGATAATGAAACCGTTATCCTGTTTGATGACTTTGAAGTCAGAAGGGGATACCGATTTATTCATCAGCTTCCAACCTAGCGGCAGCCCATCTTTTCCAGGTTTTATTTCAAGGTCGAAGTCTGTATTTTCACATTGGCTGATTTGGCTGAAAAATGTTAAAAACAGGCCTAATACAAAAGTTTTGTTTATCATTGTTTTTACTGGATTGTTGATTAATTTATTGTGGAGCACCGAGATAGTTGTATTTGACGAATTGTCCGGGGACAAGGGTAACTGAAACATAGCCGAACACATTTCTTATTTTGCGTGCCGCCGCACGGTCTTTGCGCCACACGGTTCCGATTTGCGAGACTTTTGATGATTTAACATGACCGTCGGCATAAGCTATATTCGCGGAATTTGAATGCCGGGCCATAATTCCGTCTCCGTCACTGGTGTTTATTTTGATACGATAATATTCGGTTTCCTTTCCGCTATTCACATCACATGAATCAGCTAACAGGATTGAAGCAGTTGCTTCCGGTATTTTTTTCAAATTGATGGAATATAATGTTGTGCTGTTCCAGTTATCAATCAGCGTGTCAGGATAATAAGTCAGGCTCGTCGCATGGCGCATTCCATAGGTATAAAGCCGACTATACTTACTTTGGCTGGTTCCACGCGAGTGTTCCGCTTTTGGACACGTCATAACCTTCCAGTCCTTTAGAATGTTGGCATCCATTAAAAAGCCGGACCAGGTGATGGATTGATCGTTCAAATAATATGGAATGATCTGTCTATTGTCATTGGCGTAAACCGCCGCACCCGTCCCGCATTGCTTAAGGTTGCTGGCACATTTGATACTTTGTGCTTTTTCCCGTGCCTGGTTAAGGGCCGGCAAAAGCATACTGGCGAGGATTGCGATGATCGCAATCACGACTAAAAGTTCGATTAATGTAAATAGTTTTACATGGTTTTTCATGTTTTTCTCCTCTGCTGTTATTTTTGTAAAACCTGCTGATAATAAATTTCTTCACCAAAAATATATCTATAATCAATCTTCGCGTTTATAGGTTCCGGCTGCGAAAAATTTGCTTGGCGCATAAGTGCGATAACCCGAACCGGGTGTTCCCTGCCGGATACTCCGGACTAAAATTTCGGTTGCCATAACGGCGGCTTGTTCTCTGCTTGGAACGACCAGATCTGGTTTTTCCGGATAAGAGATTTTTTCGACCCCCGGATCGGTAATTCCGCATAAATGTATTTCTTCAAGTATTTTTCTGCCCTGTTCTGACTCGTTCAATAAACGCATTAGTTCGTCAACAATGAAAAAACCGTCAGAAAAGAGAACTTCCGGTCGGGTTCCGGAGGCAAATAATTTATTATAAAAATATTCAGCCCGTTCTCGCATATAGCTTAGTTGAGCGCTCGTGTCCGGATAAAGCACAACTGAATCGAGATCAAAATCAACACCTTCCTCACGCAATACCTTGCGAAACTGATCAAAGGTGGTTACGCCCATTTTGGCCATGGCAAAGAATCCGAATTTTGTTATTCCGAGAGATTTGTAATATTTGACCGCATCCCTGACTCCGCTTAAATAGTCATTTATCACTACCGGCCAGTCATATTTGTATTCATGTTCATGAAATGAATTGAAAATCGAACAAACCTTGCATTTATGTTCTTTGAAATACTGATTGAGATTAGGCGAAATAGTGTTTCCGACATCCAGATAGCCGTCAATCCGGTAGCCGGGAAAATCCTGCCCGGTAATTTTTCGGGAATCATCATAAATAAACATACTCGGATTGGCGCGAAATGCTGACGCGGAACTCTGGATGCCCTTTAATATGGTTGAAAAATAAGCGCTGCCGGTTATCGCGCTGGCCGAATGGTTGGGGTTTTGATTCAGAATTATTCCAAGATTGATGATTCCGTTAATTGAATTGGCCTTTTGTTCCAGAACAAATGAACCGCTGCCCTGGCGCCGGTCAATATAGCCTTTTTCCTGCATTGCTTTCAAGGCGTTGCGCACACTTGTCCGGCTTACTTTGAAGCGTTCACAGATTTCCTTTTCACTGGGAAGAACCGAATTCGGCTGATATTTGCCGTTCCGGATTCCGGTTATCAGTTCATCCATTATTTCAGTATACAGCGGCATATTCTTCCTTTTTTGTTTTTGTTTCGGCAAACTTTTCCCCCCAGGGGAATATATATTTAGGGTAAAGTCTGGCTGCTATTGCAACACTTGCCCAACAGTGATAGCCCCATTGATTCTTGTCTCCCGGTTCCATAACATTCGCCAGAAAACCATATCCGCGTTCAAGCGTCAGATCCAGGGCCGGGTTTGAATTGAGTAGTTGACAAAAAATTTCCAATCCCAGCAGCAGTCCCCAGGAATACGGGCCAACTTCGCTGCGGTCTATTGGGTTGGGGCTGCCCGGGTCTCCTCTGTTTCGATCATGCACCCAGTAGCCCTGCGGCATCTGGTGAGTTACGGCCCAGCTGACGATGACTTGGCTTACCACATTGAGAATTGTTTGGCGCTGTGTTTCATTTCCGGCTAAAATATAATAAGCGCAAACCATTGCATCTGAGGCATAACAGCGATTGTGCAGTGGAGAACCGTGGTATTTTGATTCTTTATTTCCATCACGGATATAGGCTGTAACCAGCTGCCATCCTTTACGCCGGTAAATTTCATCATGAAACAGCTCATACATCGCACTGTAAAAGCAAATACCTCGGGTCGTTGCGGTATGATAAATTTCCCGGTCGAGTTTTTCGCCATCCATGTAGCCCAGCGCGAAGCCCTTTTCCCCGAGAAACCATTGCTGAATATAAGCATCATATTTTAAGACTGCCTGGAAAATCCTGTCGCGCAGTTTATCGGTATGCGGTAATTCTGCCGCTACATGCAGTAACGCGTAGGCCTGATCCAGGGTGTCAGCCACAAACCAGCTTAACGGGATGCCGCGATTGGTTTCGTAACGGTATCCCATATTAAAGGCGGCTTCATTTCCGTATATTCCTTGCATTTTGACACTCCAGTCCGCCCAGCTTTTAGCTGCCTCAAGATAGTCCGGGGTTCCAAAATGCCGATAATGCGCCAGCAGGCCGCGAATATGAAAAGAATGCAGATAGCCGGCTCCGCATAAATTAATTGAAATATGCATAGGTCCAAGCTCAAGCATTGCTTTGGAATAGATATCTGCAATTTGCCCGGCCTGATGTTCCAGCTTTTGATTAACGTTCATCGATTAAATCATCTTTCTGATAAATTAACTTTATTATATTATAGTGACAAAACAGATACAAGTCAAGCCTTTTTTTATAAACTTTCAATATTTGTATCTTATTTGTTATCTTTAAGCACAAAAAAACTCTGCTTTGTCGATATTTAACAACAAAGCAGAGAAAAATTACTTTAGTTTTTTAATGGTAACGCGATTGGTTCGCCTTCCGGTTTGTCGGGGAGGATTTGATAAATCGCTGTCAACTTGTCGAGGATTTCCTGCGACAACGGGCCATTGCAGGCGGATTCGACGTTGCTTTCGAGTTCTTCAATGTTTCTCACCCCGGTCAGAACTGTGCTGACGCGTGAGTCTGAAAGCAGGAAACGAATACACAATTCAGGGAGAGGAATTCCCGTGTCATGAACCAGTTCATAGAGTTCGATAAACTGTTTTCTGCGTTTGGGGTCAAGTTCCGGAATCGGGTTGTTGATAACATCCACCTGATATATCTTTGCCAGCACGCCCTGATGTACCGGGGAACCGCAGACCACGCCCATTTCATGCTTGCAGGCGGTGTCGAGAATGCCTTTTTCCGCATCGCGCCACAGCAGATTGTAGTTGAATGCGGTCAATACCACATCGAAATTACCGGTATCCATGACCAGCGGCATTTCATCCGCGGTCGTACCGCCGAGCCCGGTAAATCTGGTGATTCCTTTTTCGACCGCTTCGGCCAACACTTCCATGATCGGACCGGTGTAATTTTCCGTGTCGTCCCACCACGGCCAGAAGTTTGGTTCCATCCAGCGGTCCGGTTCGTGGATCATCAGGATGTCCACGGAATCACGTTTCAAGTTTTTCATGCTCTGCGCCAGCGCTCCGCGCAGGAAATCCGCGCTTTTCACGTTGAACGGTTCCGGTTTGTAACCGAACTTGGTACTTATAATAAAATCTTCATCCATTTTGGATAAGGCATCTCCCAGCACTTCCTCGCTGTCAAGATAACCGGGCGCGGTGTCGATATAGTTAATTCCCAGTTCTTTGGCTCGTTTGATGACGTCGCACGCGGCGGCGCGTTCCGCTCCGTATGAACTGATAAACAGTCCGCCCAGCGACAATTCAGATACTTCAAGACCGGTCCGGCCCAATATGCGTTTTTTTAACATGGTAAAAATCCTTTTTCCCGTGTTTTCAGTGGTTAATTTAATAGTTAGTCAAATTTAAATATCGGTTTGAATTCGGTTTTGTTTTCAATGGCTTTGAAACCTTCGACAATCTGGTCGAACGGCATGATTGAAGAACGATATTTTTCCAGGTCGATAAACCCTTTTTCGACCAGAGAAACACATACATCATGAACTTTTTGGCTACTTTCATCCGGGCTTTTGAAGGAAAAGTTGATCCCGGAGCCGAATCCGTCGATATGCGTTCCCATCCCGGCGCTGACGCCGTAGATCGCCAAAGTTCCGTTTTTCTTTACCAGCGGGATATAATCATTGATCTGGTCCATGATTCCAGCGGCGTCGATCACCAGGTCAAACTGACCTTCCGGCTTCATTCCAGCGCCAAGCGCGACAAAGGTGTCGGCGCCTACCGCCAGGGCGCGGTCCGCCCCGGACATACTGTTGGCGATCGCGACGACTTCCGAGGCTCCGAACATCGCGGCAAAGCGCATGTAGAACATGCCGACCACGCCCGCGCCGACGACCGCGACACGTTTGCCGAAGCAGTCCGGCTGGCTTTTGATGAAACTGTAGGTTTCTTTCATGGTTATCAGCAGAACCGCTTCAGGCATTTCTTTCCATTCCGCCGGAACTTTCATTTGATATACACAGTAGCCGGGGATCTCCTCTTCCGGTACCCCGTCTGCTTCGGCCGCTTTGATGTCGTTAACAAAACCATATTCTGAGAAGCCGCCGAATTCCGAGCCGTAGCCGTTGCGGGTGGTTCCGGGAAGAGTATAAACCGTTCTCAGAACCAGGTCGCCGACTTCAAACGAGGTCACTTTGCTGCCGACGGCAATGACTTCACCGATAGTTTCATGGCCGAGCACGGCCGGATATTTACTGCCCCACGGCAGTTTGTTGTGAATAATTTTTTTGTCGGTCCCGGTACAGGCTGTCGCGTAGAGATTTTTGCATAAACACTCATATTCGCCGGGTTCCGGCAGATCCGGAATTTCTTTCAGTACCAGTTGATTGACTTCTTCGATAATACACGCTTTCATAAAGCACTGCTCCTGATTGGAATTATAAATAAAAATTATAAAAAGATGGAAAAGTAACAGAAAAGTATGTAGACAGGAAGAATCAACCCTGCTTGGCTAAGATGTCGCAGTAGTTGAAATAAGATTTGGCCCAGAAAGCCTGATTGTCAGAATTAAAAACCATTTTTATATAAATTCCTGATTTTCGCAAGTATACCGCGTCATAATATAATTGTCAAGGTGTTCCATTGATAAATAAAACAAAAAAATGTTTGATATCTATCTCAAAGTCCATATATTATAGCTTATAAACCGTATCAGGAAAGATTGAGGTGGAGATATGGACCGGGAAAAAATAATAACCCATTTGAAAAGCCAGGGAACCTGGCGTTTGGTTTTATTAAGCATCATAACACTTGGAATTTATACCGCACACTATATCAAACGTCAAACCTGCATATTTAATAAATATCTTGATCAAGATCAGAAAATGTCTATTATCTTTGTTTATTTCATTTTATTGTTATCATACGTGAGAGCTATTATGTTAATATCTCCCGTTTTTGTGGAGCAATGGCCTATAAATGAAAATGTAACTGATCTTTGGAATAAAATATGGGTGCTTCTTATAATTTGCTGGGCTTTTATCGCCAGAAGAAAAATTAATGAGTTTATTCTTTCCAGTTCAAAACGAACCCAATGGCTAAATCGGGGATTGACATTTTTTTTCTCGGTTTTTTATATCAATTATATGATTAACTTCATAAACAATAACTTGGATAATCAGCAAAAAATGGAGAAAGTCCCTCCGTTACCTGAAAGCTGATAATCTTTAGGAATTATTGAACTACTTTCAACCTTCAACTTTCAACGTTCAACCTCTGTTTCCCCGCTTGCGGGATAGCTGTGAATGTTTTTAAAAATGTCCGAGCCGAATGATTTGTAAATATCCCTTGCCCGTTCATTCGTTGTAAGAGGCTCTAATTTTGCAATTCAATGCTTTGCCTAATTAATTCGCGTTTAAGCAAATCAAAAAACCATTGTTTTTATATTAGTACATACAACTTTCATAAAAAACAATATTTATACATAAAGATAAGGCCTAAAACGGAGTATTATCAAAAATATCTGAACCATATGGAATATCTATTAGTGTAATACACAGCTGGATCATTGCGGGAAAACAGCATAAAATAGCGCGTTGGTATTTTTCTTGCTTTTTTTTGTTTTTTTTTGTTTTTTTATGTTTTTAGCTATTGACATTTGCTGATTTTTATAGTATTATGTAAAAACACAAATCACAACTATGAAAAGATTATGAATCAAGTAAAATTAAAATTAAACCAATTAAGTCCAAATCCGCGACAAGTAATTTGCGATTTAATGGAGCAGTTGCCTCCAGTAGGAGAATCTCTGGGGAATGAAATAAGTCTGGCAAAACGTTTCGATACATCCCGTACCACCATCCGTACAGCTTTGAACTTTCTGGAGAGTCATGATTGCGTGAAAATCATTCCGCGCAAGGGAGTATTTTTAAAAAACAGCTTTACCGTCCCGCAGCCACGGGCTGCTTTTAGACAAAAACGCGAAGAATATTTGTACATCCGCTGGTGTGACAGCATTTTATGTCAGGAGCTAGGTCGCGGATTTGAGTTATGTGCTCGTGAGCACAATATCAATGTGGCTACAATAGATATCAATAGTGACGCCAACTTGCAACAAAGTATACTTACCAGTATTCCGGATTACATCAAGGGAATAATTATTTTACCTAGTAGTGACAAGTATCTTGCAGTCGTCCTTAATCAGCTTGTGAAGCGAGGAATAAAAGTTGTTCAGGTTGACCGCAGTATCAAGTTTAGTAGTACTCCGTCTCTTGAAGTTGCATTTGACAATTACAGCGGAGCAGTCGAAGCGGTAAAGTTATTGTTGACGCAACACAAACAACCAGTGTATTTTTGTGGTTACCGGGAACAAAGTTCCACCTACAAGCGCTATATGGGCTGGTACGATACAATGTGTCATTATGGTTATTGTAAGCCAGACGAGTTTTTGATTGACCTGGCGTCAACAAACTTTTCAATAGAATATGCGTCTGATAATTTTCTGAAAGCCACAGCGGACATGTTGGAGCAATTTCTGAGCGAGGTAAAAGAATTCCCAATATCTATATTTGCGGTAAGTGATCATGTTGCCAGAGTGGTTTATCAAGTTGCGGAAAAACTCAATTTGCGCCCGGGCAAAGATATTTATATCATCGGGTTTGATGACTTGCCATTTGCCGCCGAAATGACTCCTCCTCTGACCAGTATCAAGGTTGACCGCCAACAACTTGGAAGAGTTGCGGCGGAAATGCTTTTTGACAATGATAATTTTCTCCACAGCAAACTGCTTCCGGTGGAATTGATTGTACGCGCGTCCAGTGGAGGCGCAGATGCATTGAACGTTATATAAGTTAAATGAGGAAAGGATTTTTTAGAAATGGTTGAGAGAAATTCAGTTATTGTTGACGTAAAAATCATTGACGCATGCTGATATTCAAAGGCCTTATACAATATTCATATGACAATACCATGATTTGGAGCATCCTGGTGCAAAGAAATATGATTTTCCCTTAAGGATGACACTTAAGTTTAGTTTTTATCGAATAATGGTCATGATTATCCCGGCGTTGCCTGTGGAACTTTGCGATATATGTCCCAAAGTTGTTTTCTGAATAAGAATGTGCTAACAATTTTTTCCCTGTAGCATTTTATCAGCCTGGGATATCGCCATAGATAAAGCGATAAGAATCAATAACTTTTTTTGAGGTAAAAGTTTTTTCAAAAACCGTCAAAATCAACCATTAACAACGGAGGTAGAATTAATCAGCAAACGATCCGGACTGAAAAAATCTCATTTTTTCAGTGTAAGCCACTTTTTAAGTTTATACTGTTATTATAAGGATATTCGAGATACGGGAAAGTGGCAAAACAGCGTCTTTAATCAACACAAATGATGTATAAAGCAGCACAATCAAAACCAGATAGGAGGTGTACAAATGCTGTCTTATGAATTTCCAGAGAAGAGCCGTGAGAGAGAAAGCTTCATTCACGGGGTCGTCAATCAGATAAAACCGATGCCGAGTAAAGGACACAGGTTATTAATGCACAGATTTTTTACATTAATAGAATTACTTGTAGTAATAGCTATTATTGCTATTTTGGCTTCAATGCTTCTTCCTGCTTTGAATAAAGCGAGAGAGAAAGCGATTGCAACGCAATGCGTATCAAATCTTAAACAGATGGGAGCGGATTTGAAAATGTATGCGGATGATTACCAGGAATATTTACCCAAAATTGTTGTATCCAGCAACGAGGCCTGGAAAGATGTTATAATTGCTTACAGCAACCATTCCAAGATAATGAGCTGTCCTGTTCCACAAATGAAGGTGGGTAATTACGGTTTAAGAACCTGTGTACAAAGTACGACTTCAGCAATCAGATTTGGCAGCCCCATTCGCTTTGGAGCTATCCGTCGCTGGGCTAAACCTTCAACAATGATCTTAGCCGGAGACTCCATAACCAACAGAAGTATTGGTACATCCAACCTTTCACAACACTATAGGTTGGATGATAACAATACGGGACAAGGAGGTCTAGGCCTGCCCCATACCCGACACTCGAACAGGATCAACCTTCTCTATGGTGACGGGCATGTCTGCGCGGTTACCGGTGCAGAGCTTAACGATGAAGCAAGAGCCAACTCCGGCTGGACATTTGTTCTGCAGGATTATCAAACTAAAGTAGGTGCATATCCATGATGCAGAGCATCTTGTTGTTCTACTTTTTACCATTGTAGTAACGTTTGTATAAAAGGTCAACAGTTTTTTGAATAAAAATAACCAGGAAATCAGCCATGGACGGCGGAGGTTTTATGAATTGGAACGCTATTTGGGATGTCGGTCTGAAGAATAATCTGTTTTTTTCAGAGGCAGCAAAATTTTTGAGACTGAACTATTATATTCTGTTATTTCTGGGAACATCATTAATAGCGACCGAACATAAGATTGACGCCTCCTGGGGGGGATGGCTCAGTAATTTCACCATAAATGGGACGCAGACACCCGCCATTAACCAGACTCGTTTCAAGATGCGTCATGACAATGCCAACATTTACTTTGATATCGAAGCATACGAGTCTCATATGTCGTCACTCAAAGCTGCAAAATACGCGCATGGTTCCGATGCGATTTGGCAAAACGACAGCATTGAGCTGAATTTCTGTCTTAGTCGAAATACTTTGGAATACTACAAAATCCTCATCGATAACTGCGGCACAGTCGTAGGCTTAAAAATGGTTGATGACAATACCGGGAGTCGAACATTTATCGGGCAGCCCTGGGACAGTTTCGCTACGGCTCAAGTGAGAAAAAGCAATAACCGTTGGCATCTTCAGGTAAAAGTCCCTTTTGGGAGTATGGATATTGCCAAACTGGAAGAATGGAGAATCAACGTAGCTCGCAACCGTTATGCGGGCGGCAAGGCTGTACACAGCAGCTACTCTCGCCTCTATGGCATTTCCCACATACGCCCGTGGGATTTCATCAAGGTGAAAATGCTTAACTTTTCCACTGATGGTTATCTTTGGGAAATTGAAAATATTCAGAATAAAGTTATTAATGCAAATACTCTCACGCTGGCATTCGATGTTCGCAATAACAATCGGGAATTTCGTCGTTTTGTTGCACAATGTGGAAATAAGAAGAATTCCAGTTATGTCGAGGCGAAGAAGTATAAGCGCGTATCCATGAATATACCTGTAAAGAACCACGCGCTTAATAACTTTACTCTGCAACTCCGAAGCGCATCCGGGCAACTTATGCATACGCGCAGTTTCGATTTTAAAATAGATTACGCTCCAATTAAACTGCAACTCATTGCACCCGCATATCGCAACAATATTTATGCAAGTATGAAACTCAAAGAAGTCATCGTAAAAGTGGATGCGGAAAAAGGTTTGATTAAGGAGGAACTGAAGATCTCATTTCCCAATGGGGCAAACATTCACACGATCTCCCCTGGCGAATTGCCAAAAACAATTAAATTTAATGTAGAGAATCTCCCGGACGGCAAGCATATGCTAAGAGCGGAATCCGGGGAATTTGTGAAAACTGTTCAAATCCGAAAACTTCCGTATCGGCAAGGCGAAATTTATCTTGACGCCGATGGCATTACTTATATTGATGGGAAAAAATTTCTTCCTTTCGGTTGGTTCCGGGTAGGGCCGAACTCTCATGTAACAGGGATTAATGCCATGCAGGCAAACCAGCATAACTCAAGCATAAAGGACATGAAAAAATTTCTTGATCTGAATCTAAAGAGGGGAAAATATGCTATTATTTATCCTTATTCAGATGGTTCCGGGGCATGGGACATGAAGAATTTCGCGCGTAAGGAACGAAAGTCTGAATTGACTAAATCACAGCAGAGCCAGATTCGTAAGTTTGTCGGCACGGTGGGGCGGTATAACGGCATTCTCGGGTGGTATGTGTCAGATGAACCGGAAAATACCGGCGATAATCCGTTATGGTACGAGCAATTGCGCAAACTGCTGACAGAAGTAGATCCTTATCACCCGACAATTTTGCTGAATTGGGGCATCGCGGGAATTAACAAATATTACCAGGGTTGCGATATTTTAATGCCGGATTGCTATCCATCTTTCGTTATCGACGGGCCAAGCTTAAAACCAATTTATGCAATCTCTCAATGGACCAGGACGGCAAATAAATTACGTCCAACTTGGATCACGATCCATGCATTTGACTGGGCGAGGAAAGGGCATCGAACCCGTCCTCCAACTTTCCGCGAATTGCGAAATCAGGTTTACCAGGTTTTTGCCAATAACGGCAAAGGCATCTTAATGTACAGCTACACGCATTGGAGCCAGATGTTTAGCGACTTGCGTGTCGGTCCTAATTTTCTGGCTGGAGAACTTCAAGTTAATAAGGACTTATTATTAGCTTCAAACAGCAATTCGCTGCTTCAGGTCAACTCTCCGGACAAAAACTTCCAAAGCGCTCTCAAACGATTTGGCAATGATATTTGTATTATTGCCGTCAATACATCAGACAAACCCATAACCGTTGGTTTTGAATTAAAACAACCGGTCAAGAAGTTGTACATCTTAAGTGAAAGAAAAAGCGTTAACGGCTCAAGGTTTTCTCAAAGATTCGAGCCTTTTGAGACCAAACTTTTTACAAACAATAAAAGTATTGCGACCGCCTGTGACATCGTGGATTTCAGAAAAAAACTTGCTGAACTCAAAGCCGCACCGAAACTCAAAAACAATCTGCTTTATATCGGCGAAATAACCCACCAGCAACATATGGAATTTAATAAGGGTAACAAACCGGCGAACTTGCCGACCCTGACGGCTTCGAGCGACATTAAGCATTATTATACCCTTAAAACAGGAGGCCTGTATTTTCTTACCGATGGCATTATTGAAAATATTCCCCTGTTTTATATGGCGTGGACTCCATCAAGGGATGATAAGCAGCCTTATATTGAGATTAAATTACCATCTCGACAACGCGTCTCAAAAGTTGTAGTCTATGCGACACATGCAGAGAACCAACCATATCGTATCAGTGCGCTTTCGGTTTCCTCAGGGGGGAAAGAATTGGCGAGGCGGGAAAACTTAAATCAACAGAAAATCGAAATAACTTTCTCTCCGGTAGATACCGCTCAACTGCGTATCAATATATTAAAACAACGGAAAAGCGAAATAGCCAACAATAATCCGGCGATCAGTGAAATTGAGGTATACAAATGAAGCTTGTACTAGCAATAATATTGTTCTTTTCCTTAACTGCAGCATTCACCCAGACGATCAAAATAACAAATAACGTGCTGCCGCAGACGGAACAATTCAATTTTAACGTTTGCAATCCCCCGCCGGGACTGCAGGCGTTTCGGATTTATGTTTATGTACGAGACGCTCCTTTGGCATGCAAGGATGCGTTCAAATTAACAATCAGTAAAAATGGAAAAACATGGAATTCATATATGCTGGTTCCATGGAAATTGTTCAAACCCGGAAAAGCTTCATCTTCGTTAGCTGTCAACAAGTGGCCAGCGGGAGATTATTTATTATATTTTACTCTCCGTTACCGGGGCGCCGATAAGAAAACGGCCTATAAATCAATTACTGTGCCTTTCACCGTAATCGCTCCGGTTAAAGCCGGTCTAGTAGGACAAAAAAATTAAATCAATAAATTAGGCGGATCATTTCCGCCTTTTAAGGTTCATTTTCGTAATAACCTGGGTTCTCATTGCCTGAAATAGAATTAATGAGTTTATTCTTTCCGGTTCAAACCAAAACCAATGTCTCAATCGAGGATTGACATTTTTTTTCTCGGTTTTTTACTTCAATTATATGATTAACAGTTTAAAAGTAAATTCTGATAAAGAAAAAATAATGGAGGGTCCTTCCCCATTACCCGAATGCTGATAATCTTTGGAATTATTGAACTGCTTTCAACCTTCAACTTTCAACGTTCAACCTCTGTTTCCCCGCTTGCGGGATGGCTGTGAATGTTTTTAAAAATGTCCGGAGTGAATGATTTGTAAATATCCCTTGTCTGATGTATTTTACCTGAGGCGAAAAAATTGCTTTTAATTTAAATAAGAGGTAGATAAAATGGACGAACTGATTGGCAAAGCTAGAATTCTGGTTGAGGCGTTGCCTTATATCCAGCAATTTCGCGGCGCGTTGGTCGTTATCAAATTCGGCGGCAGTGCGATGGAAGATCCGGAGTTGACTTCCCAGACAATGCGGGACGCGGTACTTTTAGAGGCTATCGGGATGCGTCCGGTAGTGGTCCACGGCGGCGGCAAAGCGATTTCCGCCGAGTTGAAAAACCGGGGAATCGAAACCCAGTTTGTCAATGGGCTGCGGAAGACTTGTGCAGATTCAGTCAAAGTTGTTGATGACGTTTTGCATAACCAGGTGAATGCCTCGCTGCTGGAGCATGTCAAAAAATATGGCGGCAGCGCCAGACAGATTTCCGGGAAAGATATTTTAAAAGCTGAAAAGATGTACTCGAAATGCCCGGAAACCGGCAAAGACCTTGATATTGGCTTCGTTGGAAATGTGACAAAGGTTGATATCGCCCCGATTCTCAGTACGGTTGAGGAAAATGTTATGCCGATTATTCCGCCGCTGGCCATCGGAGAGGACGGTGCGGTCTATAATGTCAACGCGGATATCGCGGCTTGTAAGATCGCGGAGGCGCTGAAAGCACGCAAACTGGTTTTCCTCAGTGATGTTCCGGGAATCCTTACCGACCCGTCGGACGAATCGACCCTTATCTCCAGCGTCAGGCATGACGAGGCGATCAAGATGATCGAAGACGGTGTCATCAGCGGCGGCATGATCCCGAAAGTTATGAGCTGTCTGCATGCGCTTGAGGCTGGAACCGGCAAAGTTCACATGATTGACGGCCGGGCTCCTCATGCCTTGCTGCTGGAAATATTCACGAAACAAGGTATCGGGACTGAAATTACTCATTGAGGATTTATTAATGGATTTAGTTTTTTGCGGCATGAAACACTGTGGGAAGACTACCCACGGACGGAATATGGCGAAACATCTGGGATGGGATTTCATTGATACGGATGATCTGATTCCACGGCGTTACGCCGCGAAAAACGGTCAGGAACTGTCGGTTCGCCAGATCTATCATAAACTTGGGGAAGTAGTGTTTCGGGAAATGGAAGCGGAAATCATTGAAGACTTGCTGCGCGAACAAAGCGGGGATTCTCCCCGGGTCATTAGTTTAGGCGGCGGCCTGCCGACCAATGAGCATGTCGAACCGTTGTTGAAAGACCTGGGTTTTTTCGTCTATATCAAAACTTCACCGGATGAACTTTTAAGAAGAATTCTGCGTAAAGGATTGCCGCCGTTTTTGGATTTGGATGATCCCCGCGGCAGTTTTATGCGGCTATACAACAAACGCGAACCATATTATATTAAACATGCGGACCTGATCATTGAACTTCCGCCTTCAGGCTCCGTGCAGGACAATCTGCAACTTGTAATCGAACGGACAGAGGAGGCGCTAAATGAGCGGCAGCAGTTACGGTAAAGAATTTGTTATATCGACTTTCGGCGAATCACACGGCCCCGGTTTGGGTGTTATCATTGACGGTGCGACACCCGGGATGGAGCTTACGGAAGAGGACATTCAAATCCAGTTGCGCCGCCGTCGCCCCGGCCAATCCGTGGTTTCAACGCCGCGTTTTGAGGCAGATAAGTGTGAAATTGTTTCCGGCGTCTTCGAGGGCAAAGCCACCGGAACCCCGATCATGGTGCTGATCCGCAACACCAGTGAACGCAGCCGGGATTATCATGATATTAAAGACATTTTCCGTCCGGGTCATGCCGATTACACCTTTCACAGTAAATTCGGTTTCCGGGACTACCGTGGCGGCGGTCGTTCTTCAGGACGGGAAACCGCGGCCCGGGTGGCCGCCGGTGCGGTTGCGATGAAGATGCTGGAAGCGGAGAACATAAAAATCCAGGCTTACGCGCTGGAAATCGCGGGTATCAGATGTGAAAAATTTGTTCCTGAATGCATCGAAACGAACGACGTCCGGGCTTGTGATCCCGATGTGGCGGAAATTATGAAAGAAAAAATAATGGCCGCGATGAAGGACCATAACAGTGTCGGCGGCATTATCGAATGCCGGATATCCGGCGTTCCCGCCGGTCTCGGCGAACCGGTTTTCGACAAACTCGACGCTGAGTTGAGTAAAGCGGTCATGTCGCTGGGCGCGGTCAAAGGCATCGAATTCGGTTCCGGCTTCGCCTGTGCCAGAATGACCGGTAAAGAACACAACGACCCGATTCGCCCCGAAGGTTTTATGAGCAACCATGCCGGCGGTATTCTCGGCGGCATCTCTTCAGGACAGGAAATCGTCTTCCGTGCCGCGGTCAAGCCGACCGCTTCGATTTCTCAGAAGCAATTGACCATAGACAAAGAGGGCCAGCCGGCCGAATGTGAAGTTTTCGGGCGTCACGACCCCTGTATTTGTCCTCGCATTGTCCCGGTTGTCGAAGCCATGAGCGCAATCGTCCTGGTCGATATGCTCAAACGCCACCGCGCGACAACAGCTTGATTTTTGTTATATTAAGCATTATACTGTAATAAAATTAATGGTATAAAACAGGAGTTTGAAATGTCTGTCCTGGCTGACAAGATTTATGAGCAGGCTTTAGTTCTGCCGACTGATGACAGGCTTAAGCTTATCGATAAGCTGTTGCACAGTACAAATCTACCGACCCGCCAGGATATAGATGACGCCTGGGCCTTGGAAGTTGAACGCAGAGCCAATGATTTAGAATCAGGAAAGTCACGTTTAATTCCCGGAGACGAAGTTCTTGATAAAATCAGGAAACGTTTTGGACAGTAATGAAATTTTATTTTCATGAACAAGCCGAGTTCGAACTGAATCAAGCGATTGATTTCTATGAAAATTGTGAGCCCGGTTTGGGTCACATTCAATATAAAAAAGCCCCGGAAATTTATGCTTCCGGGGCTTTATATTTTATACAAAAAATATGGATTAATCCATATTTTTGATGACTTCAGCCGCGAAGCCGGAGCATGACAGTTCGGTAGCGCCTTCCATCAGGCGGGCGAAGTCGTAGGTTACGGTTTTGGCCGCGATCGCGCCTTCGGTTCCTTTGATGATCAGGTCGGCCGCTTCGGTCCAGCCCAGGTGACGCAGCAGCATTTCGCCGGAAAGCGCCAGAGAGGATGGATTTACTTTGTCCATGCCGGCATATTTCGGCGCGGTGCCGTGGGTTGCTTCAAACAGGGCCAGACCCTTTTCATAGTTGATATTCGCGCCGGGCGCGATGCCGATGCCGCCGACACATGCGGCGAGGGCGTCGGATACGTAGTCGCCGTTCAAGTTCATGGTGGCGATCACGTCATATTCGTCCGGACGGGTCAGGATTTGCTGCAGGAAAGCGTCGCAGATGCAATCCTTGACCAGCAGTTTGCCTTCCGGGGCCTGCCAGTTGCAGTCCGGGGCCGGAACGGCGCAGTCGGCGAATTCTTTGCGGATGAGGTCGTAGCCCCAGTCCTTAAAACCGCCTTCGGTGAATTTCATGATATTGCCTTTGTGAACCAGCGTCAAATTGCGGCGGTTGTTTTCCAGCGCGTATTTGACGGCGGCGCGAACCAGGCGTTCAGTCCCTTCCTGGGAAATCGGTTTGACACCGATACCGCTGGTTTCCGGGAAACGGATTTTGTCGACGCCCATTTCCTCCTGGAAGAATTTAATGACTTTCTTTGCTTCCGGAGTTCCGGCGGCCCATTCGATACCGGCGTAGATGTCTTCGGAGTTTTCCCGGAAGATGACCATATCGGTTTTTTCCGGTGATTTGACCGGGGAGGGTACGCCCTGGAAATATTGTACCGGACGCAGGCAGACATAAAGGTCAAGCATTTGGCGCAGCGCCACGTTCAATGAACGGATACCGCCGCCGACCGGAGTGGTCAGGGGGCCCTTGATGGCGATCAGATATTCCCGGATAGCTTCGACCGTTTCATCCGGCAGCCAGACGTTTTCGCCATAGGTGGCGACGGCTTTTTCTCCGGCGAAGATCTCCATCCAGGCGATTTTCCTTTCGCCGCCGTAAGCTTTTTCGACCGCGGCGTTCCAGATTGCCATACTGGCTTTGGTAATGTCTTCACCGATACCGTCGCCTTCGATATAAGCGACGATCGGGTTATTCGGCACATTCAACTTGCCGTCAGCTTCCGCAGTGATTTTTTCACCGCAGCAGGGAACTTTAATTTTCTCAAAACTCATGATTTCACCTTCAGGTTTATATTAACAGATAAGCGGTCAAGCTTATTTTTCTATAACATCACAGACTTCGATTTATGCTCAAATACTGCGGTTATCTTGTTATAGATAATTATGACCAAAAACTTATTGCTTAAGAATATCCGATTAATATAGCACCAAAAGAGACCTTTTACCAGCCGAATGATGAGCGGAAGCAATCTTTTGTCTGCGATATGATTTGCGGTTTTTGCTGGCCTTTCTGAAGCAGGAAATACGGAACACAAATTTTTGACAAAAGTTATATCAAGATTTGAAGATCATTTTTCATCCTCGACAGCATGAAAAGCCGTATGTTATTCTTTAATATTTTTTATCGTATCAGAGTTGGTTAAAAACATAGGAAGAAGGTGCTTGTTTTGATTAATAGCAGCAGTAGAATTTCTGGCGCTGAGGATAATTGTGAGAAGTTGCTCTGCCATCGCTTTCCTGGAAAAATCAATTGTTGAAATATGATCATCACCTTTTTCGGCGCGATCAATAAATGAAACTAAAGTCAGGTCTTCAGGGATGCGTATTCCCATTCCGATTGCAATCATATATATTTCTGAAGCCATCGCCTTATTTCCGATCACCAAAGCGGTAGGCGCTTTTGGTGCGTTGCTTTTCACTTGAGCCAACAATTCTGTGACTTGCTGGCGGCTTTCCTGATTTTTTATATGCCAGCGAACGAATCCGGGAAGGGCAAGGCCGTTCATCTCACAGGCTGCACATAAGCCGTTATAGCGTTGGCGAAAATGCATATATTCAAAATTAACATCAGTTTTTTTATTTTCATCAATAGAGCGGTTTGAGACATAATAAATCTTCCTGTGACCATTTTCCAAAAGCAGTTTTCCGCTTAAAATGCCGCCTTCAAAATTGTCCGGTTGAACAAAGCAAGAATCAAAATAGAAAGGACTCATGCCATAATTAACTACCGGAATACCGAAAACAAACGGCTTCATTTCCGCAGGACAAATTATACCAAGACTTGTTGGCTGTGTGCTTATCTGCGCCAATGCCTCAGGTGCGTCAGCTGAAATGAATTTTAATTGCAAATTATATTCCGTGACCAGCTCTTGTAAATGCTCCAGAACCTTCGAGTGATATCCTTCCAGGTTGCTGCCTCCCATTATGACAAAATAAATAATATTCGCACTGTTTACTATAGCCTTTCCCGGCCTGAAACTGGAAACTGGCGGAGCGGCGCTGACAAACGATCCGCTACCGGTTCTTGAATTTATCCACCCTTCCTCTTTCAACTGTTTGAGTGCTGTCGCCGCAGTAATATGCGAAACTTTATATTTTTTCAATAAGGCTCGAATTGATTCAATCCGTTGTCCCGGCTTCAATGCCCCACTGGCAATTTCTTCTTTAAGCAAGTTCTTTACCTGTTCTATCAGGCTTGTTTTTGTAAGAATTTTTGACATTGTTAATTCCTTTTATTTATGTTAGTTCAATGTTAATATAATATTGTTTTGTTATGTTGTCAATAACACTTTGTAAAAAATTCAATTTTAAGTTCAAAAATATTTAATTTTTGCAAAACATGAAAATAATGGTTGACAAAATAAAAAGCATGTATTATAGTTAATATCATAACAAATTGTTATTAATATATCAAAACAAACGGAGTGGTTTAAGATGAAAAAGTTTTTTACATTGATTGAGTTGCTTGTTGTGATTGCTATTATTGCAATTCTCGCCAGTATGTTATTGCCGGCGCTTGGAAGTGCCCGGGAAAAAGCCAGGTCCATCTCTTGCACAAACACCCAGAAACAAATCGGAATGATTTTCCAGAATTACACTGATGACTATGATGGCTACTGGCCTATGGCAAAAGGACAAGTTTCCGCAACCAGCAGTATCAGTTGGCGTAAATGTTTGAATGATGCCGGTTTAATTTCTTCTCAGCTCGGAGTGTCTTATGCCAAGGAATGGTCAGCTTCAGGCTGGAATAAAACCACTAACTGTAAACTGTACTGTCCCACATTAGCGGGAATGGGCAACTACAGGACTTATGCCTACCCTCTTACTGGTGGCAATTTTGGTGTCGGCGGCAATAATTGGGCGACGATTCCGACATTTACCAAGGGATCAATGATAAAATATCCCACCGCAAAGGTGAGTTTGGTGGAATCGGGTTTGGCTAATCAGGGATATACGGAATTTGGTTCGTGGCAAACACAACCTCATTTTACATTTGACACCCATAACAACCGTTCAAATTACTTATTTGTGGATGGTCATGTCGCTTCAAAGGATCGTTTCTTTATGGGGACCGGGTCTGCATGGCAATTTTTCGATGCCAGAATTGTAATTAAGTATAGCAGCGGTTCACGTCCGGCAGCTTTATTTGATTGAAAAGCTTTTTTATATTGCTATTTAAGGGGTCTTAACATGAAATTATGTATGATGACATACACGATGAGTCGACAAGGTTTCAGCCTCAAGGATATTATTCAAACAGCAGTTGACCTTGAGCTTGAAGGCATTGATTGGGTAACTACTTATGGTTACGCTGCAAAAGAACTTAGGAAAATGTCCTCTGACGCGGGCTTGACAGTGGTTTGCCATACTTTTTTTTGCGATAAGCTTACCAATGGAGAAAGCGATTGGCTGGATGAAGTTAAACAATCAGTTGAAGACGCTGTAATGCTTGATGCCCCCATCGTAATGATTCCAACCTGCTGCAAGCCCGGACTGGATCGCGATTCTTCCCGAGACTTCTGGATAGATGCGTTATTAAAAATTGCGCCGATCACGGATAACGCGGGGATAACTTTGACAATTGAAAATTTCCCCGGAAGCGACAGCGCGTTTATTACCGCGGCGGATTATTATAAAGCTAAAACAGCATTGCCGCAACTTAAACTGACTTATGACAACGGGAATGCCGCATTCGGGGAAGATTCGGTCGAATCATTCAGGCTGTCCGCTGAAGACGTGGTTCATGCCCACTTTAAAGACTGGTATATCAGCACCCAACCTGAAAAAGGATGTCTTGATTCCATCATCGGTAAATACTTCAGGCCGGCTTTGATCGGTGAAGGAGACATTGATACTGCCGCGTGCTGGAATATCATGCGCGACTGTAACTACAACGGATTTATCAATATCGAATACGAAAGCAGCGACATTCCGGCGGTAGAGGCAATGTCAAAAGCTGTAAAATACCTGCGTTCTTTATAACTTATTAGTTTACAAAAAAATTATCAGGAGAATTCTATGCTTCAAAAAAAACAGGCGCTATTACTTTTCATTAGTTCACTGATCATAAATGCAACTGAACTTGTTGCAGAGCAAGTAAAACTGCCTCTTAAGAAAGCCTGCTACACCAGCTATTCCAATACACTGAGTGAGGGCAAGCAACTTGTCGCGTTGCGAGTCGGCGGGCATCAGACATTAGTCAGTTTTAATACTGATTTGCTAAAATATGCGGTTAAATTCAAAATTAGTGAAGCAGTATTGAATCTGGGAACGCAATATGTTAATCAGCGCAAAGACGGCAGCGGTCAAGCTCCGTCGTTGATGATATATCCTTTATTGAAAAATCTGAACAATTATCAAGCGGGCTCGAATCTTCAGCTCAGGGCAGGAGTTGATTACTCTGATAAAGCTCTGGTTAAATATCAAATTCCAACCGGAGTGAAACGCTATCAACAAATTACGATTAAGCTTCCAGCAGGAAACTCCGGAGAATTAATTAAAACTTTGAGCAAAGGCTTATTATTGAAATTAGTTCCGAATGGAAAAACATCAATTTTTCAAATTAATTTATACTCTTATAAAGCTCCTGCTCAATATAGATCTTTGGTAATGGGAGTGGATATTACTTTTCAGAGCGAAGTTGCAAAACTTGACCTTCATCCTTATGTGCGTCCCCGCAAAGGACACTATGTAACTCGTCATGGAGCAGATTTTTATTATGACGGCAAACCAATTCATTTAATAGGTCTTAACGTTGGCGCCGGCTGCATGACCAGTTACGAGGCAATTGACAATGCTGTTCTGAGATTGCGTAACATGAACATAAACGCAATCCGGCTGTGGGCGACCGGTCATCCGTTCTATAGCCCGGAATCAACACGGCAGGGCAAAATGGTTGCCTCAAGGAAAGGTGACGGCTCAAAGCTTGACCGTTATGATTATTTGATATACAAACTTCAGGATGCCGGTATTTTTGTCCACAGCACTTCTCTGGGATCACATACTCCTCCCATGCAGTATTGGCCGGGGAATGGGATTGTCCTGAAGCGTAAAAATAAAAATTACGATCACAATTATTACAATGTATTTCCCATTATGCCATATCTCGATAGATTGTTTATGGACGCCAGGATAGCTCACATTAAAATGTATTTAAACCGTATCAATCCTTATACCGGGCAGCGATATGCGGAAATGCCTGTATTCGCGTCCTGGGAGCTGGCCAATGAAAATCACACCGTCGCTTATATTCTTGATGGTCGTTTTGAAAAATGGCCCCAGGTATTTAAGCAAATCCTGACGAAACGCTGGAACGAATGGCTCAAGCAAAAATATAAAAACAACACCGCATTAGTCAAGGCATGGGGGAAACTGTCCGCGGGAGAGAACCTTGACAAAGAAAATATATACCCGGCACCGACTTACGGGCAAAAAGCCGGCTATCCGGAACAAAGAGCCGTTGACTTCATAACATGTGTTCAAAGCTTATTTATCAACGCGAGCAAAAAATTTGAAGCTGCGGCACGCTCTTGCGCGCCAAAAGGTATCGGGATCAATATTGCTCCGATTGTGGCAAATACTCATGCTGATTTAAACATGCATGCTCAGTTTGCCAATACGGTCTGTGATTTTGTTTCGGTCGGAACTTATCAGACCCCTTTCACGGTAGATAAGAAAAAACTATTCTATCCCTGGCGTCCGATTTTTTCTGAGCGGCCGTATTTTTATAATTTGAACTTCCAAACAATCAAGGACAAGCCGTTTGTTGTTTATGAGAATTCTTTTTTTCGCCCATACGCATATCGTGTGGAATGGATGCCGGCAATGGTCCTGTTGGGAGCTGGACTCGGCTGGGATTCGATATACTACTATATTTTCGGCCAGGCCTGGGCGATAACAGATCAAAAATTCACGGGATTGGGTTTCATGTCCAAAGCATTGAAGACTCCAACAAAAGTCACACATGACGGCTATTGTTATGGTTTTCACCACGGCAATGATGAAATCATGATGGCATCAATGGCAATCAGCGCTCAAGCATTTATCAACGGCATCAGGCCGAACACCGAAGAAACCGTAGTAACTTATGGTAAAACGGCAATTCATAATCCTGTATATAAAAATTACAGTCCGGGCGGCCCCGCGGCAGAAGTTCCCAACCGGGATAAAGCCGGTGGAGAAACTGAATGGTATTCGATGCCGAATATTTACCGTAAATTTATGCATACATCTGTTAGAAAACGCCTTCAGTTGGCATTTGACGAGCGGCAGGAATCGCCGATAAAAGTAAAAGGAAAACTTGTTGAAAAAACTTCAGGACTGGATGAAGATCGAGACAAGCTAACAAGTTCGCCGGATATTATCTGGGAGCCGCAAAAAAACCGCTTTATTTTGGACTGTCCGCACTCAAAGATTGTGACTGGTATTCTCAAAGACGGCTATAATTTCAAAGACGGAATAACGTTGAGTCCGATTAACCGGGATTTCGCAATGTTCGGCATAAGCAGTCGTGACGGGAAAAATTTAGCTCAATCTGAAGATATAATCCTTACAATTGTCAGTAAATCATATAACACTGGTTTCAAATTTAACCCGGACAAAATAAAAGGTTCGACTCTTGGTCATATCAGAGGAGTTGTCAAGCCGGGAACAGTTCCGGTAATTGTTGAAAGAGTCAAGGCGGATATAACAGTGCCGATTGCCGGTAAAGTTATGCGTTGTTATAACTTTGCCGGATATTGCTACCGGACGGTTCCGGTTAATGGGAAAATATCATTTTTAAAAGACGAACCTTTATTTATCGCAATAATAACTAACAAGTAAAAATATGACCATGCAAGAATTTGAATTAGGTTTTTATTTGACCACATCTCTGAAGGCATTACCCTGGCAGCTTGAAGTCTTGCAGGAAAGAGGCATAAGAAACATTGGAACTGATGGTTTTCGAGAGTGGGAAGATGACGACTTTGTTGGTAAAATAGCCGGACTTATAAAAAAAGCGGAGGTCAATCTGCACTCTTTCCACTCTCCGTTTGGATTGTGTTTCACCGATAAAAAGGACTTGGAAAGAAGTTTGGCAGACAATCGCCGGATAATAGATTTAGCCGCCGCATGGGGTGCAAAAAATATTGTCTGGCATTTCCGCTGGTTCCGAGCCTATACCGGAGATACGCACTTTGCAGATACTTCCGTTATGGACAAAATGACTAGAGATGAAATCGATGCCATTGTTGGCCGCGTCATTCCAGAGACTTGCGGGTACGCCGCTAAACACGGTATTAATATCAACCTTGAAAATATGCCTTTTTTCAGCTGGGCGCTGGACTGCGGTGAAATCATTGATTTTATTAAAAAGCAAAATCAGCCGAATCTTGGTTTCATTTATGATATCGGTCATGCATGGTGTAGCAACACTCCTCCGGCAGAACCCATATTGCAAGCCGGAATGTTACTTAATGACACCCATTTTCATGATAATCACGGTATTATGGACTGGAATCTTAAAAAAACCGCGGTTTGTGCTGATATTTCCGGTTATGATCTGCATTTGCCGGTAGGACTTGGAACGATTAACTGGGTCAGTGTTATTCGAGCTTTACGCGAAGTCCAATATAAAAAACCGGTGATTTTTGAGGGCGTGAACTTCACAAATCATCCGGAACGCAATTCGCTGAAAATGTATGAAAAAAGTGTGGATATCACCATCGCTAACTGGCGGGCGTTTGAAATACTGGCAGAAACTCTACCATAAAAAGGTATTTTATGAATATTAAAGGACTATTGATTGACATTGACGATACGCTGATACGCTTCCGCCAGGGAGTAAATAATGATACGGCCAGTTTGCTTAATGTGCTAAAACAAGCAGGACAGAAATTTAGCGGGTTGACGCCGGAAGAAGCAGAATACCGCATTATCTGGGTTAAAAAAAATGTTAACTGGTGGTGTTGGGCTGATTTTATAGAAAAGCTCGAACTTGACGAAGCGTTCTTTTGGGATTATGCATATAATGTGGAACGCAAATATTTAGAGCCAAGCGAACCGGATTTGGTGGAAAGTTTTACATTTTTAAAGAGCATTGGCTTAAAATTGTTTATAACCAGTAATAATCCCAATAAAGGCATACGGCATAAATTACGTCTGGCAAATATTCCCCCTGAAACTCAGTCTATACTTTTTTCTAATTTGTTCGGGGCCACAGAAATGCAGGATATGAAATGGGAAACAAACTATTGGCGGAAAATAATTTCTCATAGCGGAATCAGAGCGGAAAACCTGGCTGTCATAGGCGATTCTTTTCGCGATGATTATCAAATTCCGCAGGCGGCTGGAATCGCAATGACGTTTCTAATAGATATCAACCAGGAATTTACAAGTAAAATGTCTTCAGCATTACGGCCGGTATCCGGTATTGCGCAAATATCTCGTCTATTTCAAAAAGAGATAGCGGTCATATGCAATAATTAACCTTCAGACTGTCGGAGATATTTGGCCCATTTCCGGATATTCTGCTGGTCGGCGGGTCCTAAATAAAGATATTGGGTCATGTTTAGTTCAGGCGTTTTCCAGGCTCCGTAACGACCGACGACATACATCCGGGTCGGATCATAAACATAAACAAATCCGCGAGGCTCAGTTCCGATACCGATGACAGCCAATGCGTCCTTATCATCCGCAACCCCCCACCAGCTGTAGCCGTGACGCCGAGGCGGGGCTTTGTTGTCGCCTTTCGCCAGGGCCAGCGGGCGGGTAGTGATTTTTTCGCCCAGAATGACATTTTTCCATTTATTGTCTTTAAAATTATATTGGTTGAACCGGCAGTGACTCCACGTCTGACCATTCGGATTTGTTGCTGAAATTTGGAGTTTTATAACAGGTCTGCCGGGATAAAATGTGTAGGTGAACTTTGCTTTGACCGGTTTGACCATTTTACTGGCGGAGGTCCCGTAATCGGTTGTCACGGTCATCTGTTTTGCACCGTCTTTCAAGTCCTGCAGGGAAACATCGGCCTTTACTCCGGGTCCGCTCATGCGGAAGCCCCCGGCTCTGGCATCGCCGACAGATTCGCCGCCAAGCCAGCCGGTGACAATATGCTTTTTGCCATTTTTCCAGAAAGCATCACAAAGAGTTCCGTTACTTGAGACAAATCCGAGCTTGTAAAAGCGATTTTCCACCCAGATACGGGAGCCTTTTTTCTCTATTTTCAAGGAATCCCCGGAGAGCGTCGGGTCAACTGCTTTTGTCGTTTGCTTTACGACGGTCGTGATAGGAGGGCATTTGTAGGAAATGTCCGGGGCCTTTTGACCAAAACTGAGTAAGCGTGCTTTTTCCGGATAGGCCGAAAGCTTAACCTGGTTTTCGCCGGCTTTGAGATTTGCCAGCATTGTGCCGGTGGCGACATCATAAAGATTACAGGCGGCAGGGGCATTTAAGGTTAACGTGACTTCCGGCAGCGCATCATGATAATAGTCGCTGATCAGCATGGCCGCTTCATTTCCCAACTGCATACCGATGAATTTGGCATGTTTATCAGAAGTGGTCAATCCCTGCATGACTCTGCCGTCGACGATGATATCTTCAAGCGGGATAACCATATTCATAACCTGCGAAAGGTATCGCAAATCATCCGCGTCCCAGGCCATCCATGGCCAGGTGGTAAAGCCCATAGACCCGTTGAGAAAGTTTTCCAGCAAGATATATTTCTGGTCGATGCCGTCACATTCCCCGCTGGTGTTCCAGCCCCCGGTAAACCACGGGATCAGGCGGTTAGAGCCGATGAAGGCGCGGGTTTCACGGACCACCCGCCCGACTTTGGCGGCATCACCGGAAACATAGAGGCTGGGCATACAAACATTTATCGCCCCGGCTTTGTATTGCTCGTCGAACCGGATGAACTGATGATAGATCTTGCCCGGGGTGACGTCGTAACTGCCGATTATCGGCTGTGGCTGCGGCCATTTGACGCCGCTGGCTTTGAGGCGTTTTAAGTACTCATCCTTCAGCATCACGAAAAGTTTTGTACCGAGATGGATTCGAAATTTCAGCCAGATGTCGTGATAGGCCGGATATTTGCGGAAATCTTTCTCAAAAACTTTCGGTGAGATAAACTTCATCCCGGCATGGTTTTCCTGCATGTAGGCGGTGAAGTTTTTCATGCAGCGTTCACAGAAACAGAACTCTCTCCCGCGCCATGCTTCGGCGTCCCAGTAGACAATACCCGCTCCGGCTTCCGCGTATGAGGTAGCGGCGGATACTTCCTCATCGAGAATTTTGCCGCGATATGACGGACATAGAAACTTGCGCTTTTCTCCGTCAATCGACCGGACCCAGGCGTTTTCGTCCGTATTCAACAACTTAACCCGGCAGAACGGGGAATAGTTGCCGTTGACAAACATGCCTTCGGCTCTGGCTTTTTTAATATATTCCTTCATACCGGGAATATTTTTACTGTCACCGCCGCTGAGCGAGACGCAATTCAGCCCGACTCTTTTCAAGCTTTTGTAAAAACCGGGCCAGAGATTACTGACCTCTATTCCGTAAAAACCGAGACCGGCCAGAAGTTTCCTGGGAATGCGTTTACAGGCCTTGACCTCGATGGCTTTTATTTTAAATTTTTCCGCCTTTTGACGACCGCCCTGCCAGGTTGCGTAAATATATCCGGTTCCGGTTTTATCCGCGGGCCAGTCGGATTCCAGAAACATGAAGGTCCAGGCGTAATAGCTTCTGGCGCGGCCGGAGAAGGTATATTGGGTATAGGGCGTTCCGTTGATCATAATATCTTTTTTGCTCATTGGAGTCTGCCTGGAGACGCCATTAACTCTGATGCCATGCGGCAGTTCCAGAATAACTTTCACACGATTGCTTTTTTTCTCGAATTTATCCGTCAGGGCAAAATGAGCCGCGACCGCAAGGTCACTGGAAATGTAAAGCGTGTCTTTACTGTAAGAGGCGAATGCGGTATTTTTGGCCCCTTTGCCGGCGTCTTCTATTTTAGTTTGCGGTTTGGCTTCGCAAAGACTGCGTCCGGGTTTGCCGCGGCCGGTGCTTTCAGTTTCCTTTCCGTCACAATTCGCGGAAATGGTAATGCTTTGCATTTCAGGTTTTACCGCCAGCGGCAAAGAAAAGTTTTTTCCGGCGGGTATTTTTGCCAGGGAAAATTTTTGCGTTTGCTGTTTTCCGGTGGTTATTTTCAGTTTCTCGTTGACTGCCGGCGATGCCTGGAAAAAGGTTATTCCCTGCGATGAGATTCCGGCAACATACTGCGGTGTGGCGGCGATACAGTTTTCCAGTCCTTTAAACGGGATATACCAGGTCGTTGCGCTCCAGGAACCGCCCGGAGCTAATTTCTGCTTGTTGAAAACGGTTTCCATGGTGAAGAAATACTCTGAACCGTACCAGCAGTAAAAATGACTGAGGGTTCTCCCCGGAGAGACTATCGCCAGTCCGGTTTTGCTTTTTTCGGAAACCGCCGCGATCCACGGGCTGGTGTGATTGCCGATTACAGCCTGCCCGAAAGTTGGTTTGGTGGGAGTATCGGCGTATACGCCCTGTTCTGTTTGACAGTATACTACCGTTTGTTTCTTGTCCTGCAATTCAGAGGGCAGCGTGACGAGGTTGTGCAGCCATGGGGAAAAAGTCGCCCAGTGTTCATTGGCGTCGATTTTAAAATCAACCTTGAGGCGGCATTCCCCTTTGCGAAGGATAAAAGTCCGGGAGAAGTCCATGCCTTTTCCCGGGCCGGTGTCGGCTTTGGCTGAAGCTTTGACCGCTATTTCCGTCGGCGTTTTACGGATGACTTCGAGCTGATATCTGGTTTTATAATGCTCAATCCAGCCGGGTTTTTCCCATATTCTGGTTTTACCAAGCCCGGTTCCGGGTTTTTGGCCGGAAGTTGCGGCATATTCCCGTTTCGTCTGTTTGTCCAGCAGCTTTGTCAATTTACCGCCAATCGCGTTAATTTCCGCTCGGATGAAATTGTTTTCAAGAACAATCAAATCCTGGTTCTGTTGTACGTTGAGAGCCGCGGATAAGCCGGCTGACGCAAGTGTGATTCCCGACAAAAAGAGCGTTTTGAGCATAAAAAATCCCTCCGGATAGAATTTGTATGGAAAATTGGAAAATGGTTTAGACTGCGTAAATATGTAATTATTTATCTTCCATAAACCAGTTGAACGGATAAACGGAAACGATGTAATAAGTGGATTCCCCGAACTTTAAAGCTGTGGCAGTTGTATTTGTAGCATGCCCGTCAGCCATGACCATATTGGCTCGATCGGAATGACGGAATCCGGTATAAACATGGTATAATATGTCCCAGCGCCCGTCATTCAGGGTATTTTGATTGTAAACGACGTCGATTGCGACCATTTGGCGTGATGCTTTGCGTAATTTTCCTTGTTTGACCGGATATCCCGGATGGGTGTGCCCGTAATTTGTATAAGCTGCGCCGTAGTCGGTATTTCCAAAGGCGTTGCTGTTGTACCCGTAGCCGCATGAATAATAACTGCTAGCCTGAGTTTGTGACAAAGAGGGGCATCGGAATACGGAATTTTGTTTTAACGGCGCGTACGTTGAAGAGTCATCTTCGATAAATTGCTGCCCGATGTACGGCGTCAGCATATACAACCATGAGCGCTTCCATGTTCCGGCTCCGGAAGCAGGGCTCCATTGTCGTGGGGGATACATGTCCTGATTATCATTGATATACATGGCAAAGCCGGTTCCGAGCTGTTTGCAGTTACTGGTGCATTTGATGCCTTTAGCTTTGTCCCGGGCTTTATTCAATGCCGGCAGCAGCATGCTGGCGAGGATTGCTATAATCGCGATGACGACAAGCAATTCGATCAGTGTAAAAAAACTCTTTTTCATAGCTCTCTCCTTGAATTTAAATTTTTACTTATCAATTAATGTTAGCAACTGATTTTCTGATAATCAATTTCGGTTCCAGCAATATGCGTTCGATCTGACGGTCGGGATTTTCAATCACTTTAAGAAGAAGCGCCAGGGCGTGGCTGGTCATTTTTTTGAATGTTTTATCAACCGTAGTCAATGGCGGATCAAGGAATTGGCCCATTTCCCGGTTGTCATAACCGATAATGCTGATATCTTCCGGAATTCTGATTCCGCGTAATTTCAATTGTTCATAAAATACCGCACTGTAGGGATCCCCCGGAATTACCAGGGCCGTCGGCCGTTTTTCCAGGTCGCAAAAGTGAGATACCGCACGACGAATGGCCCCCGGGTGAGTATTTAACCCCACACGTTCGGAGAATACCAGCTCAGGTTCATATTCCAGGCCCGATAATGAATAAAAATAGGGAATCAAAGCCCGGCGGTAACTCAAATGGTCAAGCCTTCCCGCATAATCATCAAAAAAACCGATTCTGGAATGGCCCAGCTGTTGTAAATATTTAAAGACATTGATCATCCCGGCCGTATCATCACTGGAGACGGAAGGTATATTGAGGTATTGAATTTCATGGTTGACAGCGACTGTGGGCACCGGTGGAAGACTGATATTTTTATAGAAATGCATTAACAAACAGCCGTCGTACTTTTTGTAATCAATCTGCTCTTTGTTTTCATCTACATTGACATAAGTGAAACGACAGCCGGATTTTTCGCTGAGGTATTCAAGTTCATGCATAAGCAGCTCGGAATGGCCAAGCGGCTGATACAGGCACATGATATTTTTTTCTTTATAACGTCGTACTTTCGTTTTGTTGTATGCACGTAATAACTTCAGAGCCTCTTCATGACGGCTGTTGCCGGCCCGGTATTTACCGTTCCTGATCCGGTATACTGTCGACGTGGACAATCCGGTGCGTTCAGCTATTTCTTCATAATTCATGATATAACTTGAGGCTCCTCATTTAATCGGTCATTTTTTATATTATAGGTTTTTTGCTGGAAAATGTCAATACTTTGATTAGAAAAAATGCAAAAAAATGAAAAAATTTTTAAATCAGTCAAAAATCGGTCAAAAATGAATAATACAAAAAAAAAGCTCCAAGGCGAAATGCTTTGGAGCTTTGAATAAGTCGATATTCGTTCGCTTAGCGAGCGTAGAATTCGATAACACTCATGATGTTCACGTCGACCGGGATCTCTTCGAGTTCCGGAGCGCGAGTCAGAGTTACTTTGAGCGCATCAAGGTCCACTTCCAGGTAACCCGGAGCGGTTGTGTTGCTCTTTTTAGCGGCGTCGGCGATGGACGGTGATTTTTCAGCATTGATTGAAATGACCTGACCTTCTTTGACGACGTAGGAAGAACGGTCGATCCGTTTTCCGTCAACCAGGATATGACCATGGGTCACATACTGTTTGGCCGAGAAGATACTGGGGGCGAAACCACTGTGGAAAACCAGTGAATCGAGGCGCTGTTCAAGGTTGCGGAACAACTTTTCATGAGCCTGGCCTTCACCTTTTTTGGCTTTGGCGTAAGCAATCTGCAGCTGTTTTTCGCTGATTGCGTAATGATAGCGCAATTTCTGTTTTTCCAGTAACAAAGTACCGAAAGTTGACAGTTTCTTCCGACGCGCGGTCTTGCCATGCTGACCTGCTGCGTACGGACGCTTCACGCTCGGACACTTGGGGCTGCCCCAAATGCACGCGCCGATACGACGGCAAAATTTGTGTTTTGCTTGACTTCTGATACCAGCCATTGATTATCCCTTTCTGACTCTATCTTTTTTAGTTTTTTTTCTCCGGCGACAGGTGTCAAGCCCTGTTTTTATATGGGGCCTGTCGCTTTCAACGAAAAGAGAACTGATAAAATACCACATTTTGTCTTTTTTGCAAATCAAAATATCAAAAATCATATTCTTTTTTCAGTCAGGTAATTAGCGTGGTTGTAATCCCTTTTTCATTGTATGGGACTATTGGGACAGATGGGACTTTTAAATTTTACCTCAAATCTCAACCGTCAAAAATCTCTCAAGCGTCCCATTTTTCAAGTAACGTTGTTTTCGCGGTCCCGTCGGATTACTGCTTACCCATCTAATATATGTTTTTCTTTAATTCCGGTATTGGTTTTTTGCATTCCAGGTATTAATCTATTAATAGAGACTTTTGAAATTAAAAAATCATGCAAAATACAAGGCTTTGCCCGCAGGTTGAAGGTTGAAAGTTGAAAGCAGGAAATATACGATTATTTGCTTTTTACGTAATGCATTTATTACTAAGGATTAATATGGTAGCATTAATCTTTAACAGTACCTTCAACTTTCTTGCCAGATTACTATTTTTCAAGACCCATTTAAGATTAAATAAGGAGTATAATTTTCAGGTGGAAATGTAGTGCTGTAACTGCCTTCAAGTTAACCTGGAAGAGAATAATGAATGAGCAAAAGATTATTTCGAGTTTTCTGTTAGCGGTTCTGATTGCGATATTAGCGATTATCGGGCTCAAAATCGATCCCGCGATGATTCCGTTTGAAGCCATCTTGTTTTATGGCACAGCGTTCTGCCTGCTCTACTGCCTTGTTTTCAATCCTCAGGAACTGCCTTTGCCGAAAGTTCTGCAGTCAGGGGTGTTCATAATTATTGCCGGCATATTACTGCGGCTAATGTTTCTGGCTTATCCGGTATCTGACGAAGTTAACCGTTACGCCTGGGAAGGTCTGGTTCAGAATGCCGGCGTGAATCCATATCTGACGGCTCCGGCGGAGTTGAAAGAGAAATATATTCGTGATATGATTTACTGGGGGATCAATAATCCGGATATAGCGGCAATCCGTCCGCCGGTGGCCTTATTGACGTTCCGTTTGATATCGTCTGTTCATTACAGTTTGGTTTCTTATAAAGTATTTTTTCTGATTTGCGATATGCTGACGCTGGTATGCTTGTGGGGGCTGCTCCGACAATGGAAACTCGAAGCCCGGTTGTTGATGCTCTACGCGTTTAACCCGCTGGTTCTGCTGTATGGGGTCGGCGACGCGCATGTCAATGTTCTGATGGTCCTCTATCTGGCGGTTGCGTTATTATGTTTCAATCATTCTGAATCAAGCGGGAAAAAATGGTTTGCGGCTTTGGCTTATCTGGCATTGGGGCTGGCGGTGATGGTTTCCTTCCTGTCGCTGATTCTCCTGCCGTTCCTGATGACCAGGAAAAACGCCAGATTCAGTTGGGCGTTTTTATTGCCGCTGGTTTCGTATTTATGGTTCATTGATCCGGGGATGTTCAATGGCCTCTGGACATTTTTATGGCAGATGTCATATAACGGCTTTTTTATGAATCCGCTTATTCAGATTTTTGGAAATACCTGGGCCAGGATCGCGGATATGGTTATATGCCTTGGCGGAGTGACTTTGATCTGGCTGTTTTTTCAGGAAAAGCCGCGCGAACGCGGAATGTTGTATGCTTTTTTCTGGAGTCTGTTATGTCTGCCGACTTTCTACCCCTGCTATCTGATCCCGCTGGCGGTACTGATGCTGCGCTGGCCTTCGCGCTCTATATTGCTTTTGATGCTGACCGCCGGATTTGATTTTTTTGTGCGGCATAACTTGTTGGCAACCGGGATTGGACGCGAGTTCCTCTGGCTGTGGCCGGCGACCTATTTGCCGCCGGTTGTTTTTCTGCTTTGCGACCGTATGGGCGCACAGCTGCCGTGGCAGCGAACATATCGCAAAATCAATTCGTGCGACATTGTTATTCCGGTTTTGAATGAGGCCGGCAACTTGGAAAAGTTACTGTCATCTTTGAATAACGCGATCGAGTACTGCGATCATCAACGATGCATGTTCCGCTCCGCGTTTTCGATTGTTTTCGTAGATGGCGGCAGTTCGGATGATACGGTTGATTTGCTGAATGCAAGCGGGTTAGGACGCATTGTTTTGTCCGGTGGCGGTCGAGGCCGGCAGTTTGCGGTAGGGATTGGTCAGGGGGATGGCGACCTGATCGTAATGCTGCATGCCGGAACCAGGCTTGACGAAACGGCGTTTGCCAGGCTTTTGGCAAAATTAAACCAAAAACCGCACGTAGCCTGGGGGGTGATGCAGCACTGTTACGACACGGCCGATGTGCGCATGGGACTGGTTCAGATGGTTAATGTTTTACGCTTCAGGGGATTTGGAATCGCGCTGGGGGATCAGGGTATTTTTATCAAAAGAGATGCGCTGGAGGCGGTTGGCGGAATGCCGGAGATTCCTTTGATGGAGGATGTGGAGCTATCCCAGAAAATGTCGCTGTTTCCGGCTGCCGCGACCTCGCCGGCTCTCACTATTTCATCCCGGCATTGGAAGGAGAAATCTTTTACAAAGTATTCTTTACAGGTGTTTTGGCTTATTCTATATTACTTGTTCCGGAAACGGCTCGGATATGATATTGATAAAACCGCCCGGAAGATCTATCAACGGTATTATGGCAGACCGGCAACAGGATCAATTCGAACCTCATCCCGGAGATAAGAACAGTATCCCGACTGAAATAAGCCAGATCCATGCTTGAAAACTTTTCTTTCCGTGACATATTAATTTTTATCGTATTTTGAAAAATCAATGAAAAAAGGAAAAAACATGAAAAAAACGATTAAACTTGTGCTGCTTTGCCTGGCCGCGTTTGTGGTCACCTCAAATGTATCCGCTGAAACCAAAGCGTTCCAGGCCAGCTTGTTCCCGAGTATTGCTATTTATGACAACGCCCAGAAGATTGAAGGCGTGACCTTGAGTGTTTGGGGCGAAAATCCGCAGGAGTCGCTGGCGCTTGGTTTTGTCAACGGGATGACTGAAGACAGTGTTGGAGCCAGCCTGGCGTTCTTCGTCAATTATGCCGACCGGTATAAAGGCGCTCAGTTCGGCATGGTCAATGTCAATAACGGATTGCGCGGGGTACAGTTCGGTTTCTTCAATTTTACTCATAATGCCAAAGCAGCGGTACAGCTTGGCTTTATCAATGTGATCGGAGAAAATACCGAATGGTTCAAAAATTTCCCGAAAGAACTTGCTCCGGTTATGATCTTTGTTAACTGGCGTATTGTCGACTGAATATAAATATTCTGTTCAAATTCCAGGGCTGACTGCTAAACAACGGTCGGCCCTTTTTCTTTTTCCGTACAAGGTGCGGCGCCCGGGAGGGTGGCCGGACGCCGCGAAGAAATAAGGAGGTTGGAGGGTTTTTATAATGAGTAGTAAAAGTCTCCGCTGGCATCACAAGCTGAACCAAAGGTGCGCGGAGTGCCGTTGTAGTCGTAGCAATAAATTGTCGGCAGTTCTCCTTTTGAGGCCGGCGCGACATGTCCGTCTGCATAGCCAAGATTTACTCTGTCACCATGGACTAGATAAGCTCTGCCATAGTTTTCTGAAGAGACATTGCTATCCATGATCATCTTATAAACCGGTGCCTTATCTTTGACGCTGAATGAACAGCCGTAAAGGGCATAGGCGCTGAATCCGGCTTTATCCATGATCGCTTTTTTCTTGAGCGAGTATGCCGGAGGTTTTGAATTCAGGTCCTGATAACGTGCTCCGTAAGTTTTCCAGTAAGTTCCTTTGGCTGTCTCAAGTGAGTTATATTTAGTTCCGGTACAGAAAAAGATATTTCCGTTGGTGGCATACTTGTGGTAGACCAGCTGGGCTCCCCAAGTCCTGAAACCATTAACGTCACCGTTTACAGTTCCAGTTGCGACACTCGGACAGTAAAAGTAGAAATCGTTGTCATCAAAATAAAACTGTGTGGCAAGTCCAACCTGTTTCTGGTTGTTAACGCATTTGATCGCTTTTGCTTTGTCGCGGGCCTTGTTCAAGGCCGGCAGCAACATGCTTGCGAGGATCGCGATAATCGCGATGACAACCAGAAGTTCTATCAGTGTAAAAGCTGTTCTTTTCATGATTTTTTCTCCTGTTTTAATTAATAGCTTACATTTTTTCAAACAATTTGCGGGGTTAAAACTATATGTTCTCCGCGATATGATTTTTTATCATTTATCATGCTCATTAATAAATCTACCGCCCGGGAGCCGATATCCGTCATTCTGATGTCGATTACCGCCGGTGGCGGATACAGGCCGCGCAAGGCCAATTTGTTGTTATTACATGAAATAATCGGAATATCTTGTCCCGGAGTATGCCCCATCGAGTACAGCAGTTGATAAATCGGTACGCAGTAGATGTCCGCGGACAGGAACAGTCCGATTTTTTTACCGGGGACGATAATTTTTTCAAATTCCGTCCGGGCCAGTTTCAGCAGTTCCTCGAGTTTGTAGACGGCAATATCAATATCAAGATGGCATCCCGCTTTTCCATGAGTTTGCATCCGGGCCTGGAACATATTCAAGCGTTCTTTGAACAATGGTTTGGTATTCCCGCCAAAGTAGTAATATTCGTCGCAATCATGAGCAACCAGCCAGTCCGCGGCGATAGAGCCGATTACTTTGTTGTCGTAGCTGACAACATTCGCCCGGACCGGATATGAGGCTTCTCCCATGATCTTCACCCAGGGGATGCCGCTTAGTGCCGCTTCCACTTCCGCTTCCGTTGCCCCCCCGAGCAAAACCAAAACGCCGTCAACTTCCCGCTTTATGAAATTAATGAAGTCGGTATCGTTTACCCGGGTGCTGTATGGCATTACCGATATCTGATGCCGCCCGGTCGCGGTTTCCAAACCGTCAAGCATTGCGTGGTAAATGCTCGGAACGTTGAAACCATGATCATTGTTTAATTCCCCTTTAGCTTCAAAAGCCAGGAGGGCCAGCCGTTTTTTATTCATGACAAAAGTTCCGACCCGTGATTTTTTATCTACAATACCTTCTTTATAAAGCGTATCCAAGGCACGGCTTACTGTTAACGGGTTCACTTCAAGTTCTTCCGCCAGTTTTGTCACTCCGGGCAATTTTCCGGTATAGATACCGCGATCAATCTTTTCCACGATCCAACGCCGAACAAGATTCTGTTTTTTCGACGTGCGTTGCCGGGTTTTAACTGTGGTTGTTTCTTTATTGCTCATATTTTTCTTCTTTATTTTATTAAAGTAATATAGCTGTACTACTATTATACAGGATTTATTCTTTTTTGTCAATACTTTATTGAAAAAAAATCAAAAAAATAATATAGCTATATTATTTTAAGCCAATAACTGCTTGATTAAACGCTAAAAGTGAACTTAATAAATCAACAAAGTTCCCAATGTAAACTGCATTATTCAGGATTAACTTTTCGCTGACAGGGAGAGGGAATGAGAGATTGAAGCAAAAAATAATGTAAGATAGATTTTGTATACTACTTTATAAAGGAAAATTACAAAGTATGAAAAAAAATACCGTCTACGGGGAGGACGAAGCCTCCGCAAGAAACGGTAAAAATGAACGATTTAAGTAATATAAGCAGTCAGGCGATCAGGTGAACATCGGCCGTAGTCTGCCTTTGAAGAAATATTGTTTTGAACGATGTTCTTCGAGAGTTTTTAAGACCTCCTGCAAGTCTTCACGAAACTCAGCCGGCAATTCTTCTATTGACGAGAACCTTTTATGGTCATTATTGAGTTCACCCGGATCTTTTTCCAGGTCGAAAAAGTCTATTTCGCCAGTATCGTCATAGTAATTGATTTTAAGATTTTTGCGCCGCACCATGATACTCAGGCCGCCAATTCCTGATTCGCATAACATGGCCCGTTCGCCGTCGCCCTGCCCGTTGCTGATCCACGGCAGCAGGCTGATGTTGTCGGTTATTCCGGTTCCGGTGCCGTCGTCGTAATCGGTTTGCGTTCCGTCGTCGTGAGGACGGTATATCAGGCCGCAGTAATCCAGCAGGGTCGGCATCAAATCGGCGTGATTGGCCAGTTCATTGATTTTCAGGCCGGCGGGGATATCCGGACCGCAGAATATCAAAGGGACCTTGGCCGAACAATCATGGAAGAAGGATTTCTGCATCATGTAATGATCGCCCATGTAGTCGCCGTGGTCGGATGACAGCACGATCAGGGTGTTGTCATAAAGATCCAGTTCTTTGAGTTTTGCGATAATTTTGTTGAGCTGGTCGTCAATCAGGGTTATGCAGCCAAGATATTGCGCCCGGATCTTCGCGGTCCATTCGTCATCGCAAAAGACCCATTGATCCCGCCAGTATTTAAGCTGATTGGAGTATCTGGCCTGTTCTGATTCGCTTCTGACCGGAGGAGGCACATCTTCCGGGGCGTACATTGAGAAATACGGTTCCGGCGGGTTCACCGGCGTATGGGGAAGCAGATATGACAGCCACATGAAAAACGGTTCGTTGCCGCCGGGTTTGCATTCCCGCCTTTGCGCCAGCAAGTCGAGTTCGTGCAACCCGGTCCGGGTAATATAGGTCGGCAGATAATGTTCCATCGGAATATTTGTCGGTTTAGTGCCGAAACTGTGTTTTACCAGTTCCTCCCAACTTGTTCCGCTCGGCTTATCAGGTTTAATATTATTGCGTTGCAGATAAAGCTTGTAATCGGTATCGTTATCGGCGACGCGTTTGTCAAATCCATAATACTTCCGTCCGGGGCGGAAGTGCATTTTTCCGACTGAAATTGTAAAATAGCCGTTTTTCGAGAGTTCGCCGGGCAGCGTCGGCAGGGAATCATCCCAATTCTGGTCATTGTAATAATTTCCAATTTGACAGGAATATTTGCCGGTCATGATCGAGGCGCGCGCCGGAACGCATAGCGGATTGGTGCAGTAGGTGTTGTCGAAAACGGTGCCTTTAGCGGCCAGTTCGTCAATCACCGGGGTTTTAACCGGAAAAACTCCTTCAAATCCCAGAGCATCTTTCCGCAGCTGGTCCATTGTTATAAAAAGAATATTACGCATCAATTCCTCCTTTAAGTTCAAAAAACATCAAATGCGAGTAATAGATGAATAATATATTGGAAGAAAAGATTATTTCAAACTAAGGAGTCATTCAAAAATAACTGAAACTTCTTACTGGCGTCTCAGGGGAACTTTCGGTTCCGCCGGTTCGTTACATAGCCAAGGCTATGCGCCTCGCCGGCAAAGCCGGAATTTTTCCCTGATACTCTCAGGATAAAGTTCCATTTATTTTTTCACAACTCCTAATCAGAATCCGATTTATGGCCGATATCCTCGGCAAGCGTCAATATAGGCTTCGATGTTGGCCAACGGCACCTCCGGTTCCAGCAGGTGGGTCGGACAGCATAAGAGGCCGCCTTCCGGTCCGGCGATATCCAGATTTCTTTTTACGCAGTCACGGACATCCTGAACGCTGCCGAACGGCATGGTGGTCTGGGTGCCGATCGTGCCCCAGAATGATAAAACATCTTTGTATTCGGCATTGAGTTTGACAAAATCCATACATTCCGGTTGGACCGGATTCAGGATATCCACTCCGATTTCAATCAGGTCCGGGATGAACGGTTCGATAAAGCCGCAGGAATGATAAGCTACCAGAATATCCGGTTTGACAGCTTTGGCCGCCCGGATCATTTTGGCCTGGCGCGGTTTCAGCCATTCGCGATACATTTCCGGCGACATCATAATCGTATCCTGCATGCCGATGTCATCGCCCATGTGGACGATGTCCGCGCCGGCTTTGGCAACAAACTCTGACTTGAAGCAGCCGATTTCGGTCATCCTGTCCAGGTGATATACCGCTTTTTCATCTTCAGTCGCCATGTCCATCATCAGTTGCATCATATCCCGCATCTGCCAACCGCTTTCCCAGATGGAACAGGCGGCGGAGCCGATACTGGCGTAGCCGCGTTTATGCAGGTCGGCAACTTTCAATCTGGCATTGGACAATGTATCCACGTTGTCTTCCCAACGGAAAATCGGGTAGGGGTAGGCTTGAAACTGTTCGAGGCTGTCAAAGTTGCGCATTGGATGGTACATCCGATGCATATGCATCGAGCCGGGTTGCTTTTCCCGGACGATTCCCAGCGGCCCGATGGTATAATCCGGGCTGAACTCGACGTCTTTATAAAATTGCAGGAAAAATTCAGGCGGAGCGTGTTCAGATGTCGGGCCGTCGATATAGCGGAAGGAAAAATCGGCCCATTCCTCGACGACAAAATCATCCCCGTACTTCGCTTTGAACTGTTCGATCAGCGACGGACACAAAATGATATGTACCGGCGCGAACTCAATACCTTTGCGATGCCAGATGTTTAACAGGTTTTCACGATGTGACAATGACATGATACTTGTTCCCGTATTTATTTCAGGTTATACAATTCGGAAACAATATATACTTTAACGCTGTATAATTAAATGCATTATTCGGAGTTTAACATATCCTTTTCGGCAAAATTATTTATTGAATGCTTCCCGCAGATCATTCAGCAGTTTTTTGCCGGACTCGATATCCGGTGCGCTTGTATTTAAGATGAAATTGCGCTTTTTCGGGAACGTGCCGTTTAAAATAGCCTGGCAGATTTCAGAATCCCGTCCATCCGTCAGGAGCCAGGGGACTTTATCGGTGGGCAGATCATTGCAAATCTCCAACGGGGCGTCTTCGTAGGGTGCGACAAAATCGCAGCCATACACGTTGTCGATATCCATAAAGCTCATAGCCATTTCCCGGCTGTTTCCGCAGTAATGGACCCGGCCGCCGTTGATTTCCCGGAAAAATCTGGTATCATGCTTTTTGACGTGGTCGGCGTAAAATTCCGGCGGCAGCAGCTGCATGGTGCAGTTGCTGATTCTGGCCGTGCCTTTCCACAGGCCGCCCCAGTCGTAAAAATATTCCGTATCGTCGCTGATCCGGCTTTTCAGGACGCGGGTGATCTTGATCATAAAGTCGGTCACATTAGTCAGCAAAGCGTCCAGCGCGTCGGGATTGTCATAGAAATCCATGAAAATGTCATTACCGCGGACTAAATGAGCTGTGTTGAACGTACTCTGAATATCCGGATGCTGAATCTCTATTCCTTCCGGCAGCGACTCCAGCCAGATATCGGTCCACTCATGCAGTTTGCCGTACCAGCCGGCGTTGATATCCGGGACTTCAAGGTCGTAAGCGTCTTCGATGCGCGGCAGAACATGGTTTGCCGCGGCCGGCAGGGAGTTCGGCGGGATATATATGTCACAACCATAAGCCGACGCCGGTTGCGCGGTGCCGAACTGAACCCTGACGGTTGGAACATGGTCGTCCATCATGGCAAAATGGGGACGCAGCCGGTCCAGTTCCGACTTCAGCATAATGATCGGGTCGCTTAATATTTCCTCCCAGCTCGGGAGATTGAGAGGGGTGTTGATGATGATCATCGGATCACAGTCTTCCGGAGATGTAAATAATTTCTTGTAGCGTTTCCGCATATCTTCAACATGACTCAGAATTGCGTCATCAACCTTTAAATAATCCTGTATAGCGGTCATTTCTATTTTCTTTTTGTAAAATTTACTTGAAATAATTTGTTTATAATATATCGTTTTTTTATACTCAAATAAATGCAGTAAAAAATTAATTTTTGTCATATTTAATTATTATGCCGAACTTGTTTGATATTAAATTTCTGCGCTGGGGACACTCTCCTGAATGTAATGCGCGACTCAGTCAATATTTTGATTATTACGTGTTGGACTTTGCTTTGAGCGGCAGTTTGGAACTGAGCCTGGATCATGCGCCGCCGGTTGTTTTGTCGGGCCCGGTTGCCTGGCTTACTTTTCCCGGTATGCATTTCAGGTTTGGAGATCTGGACGCAAAAGGCTATCGCTGGAATCATCGGTATGTCGCCTTTCACGGGCCGTTTGCGGAGGAAATCCTGCGCTGGAAACTTTTTCCGATGCATTATCCGATAATTAATATTTACAATGCGCCCAGATTTGTCCGGGCGCTCGATAATCTTTTAAACTATCTGGAAGATCCGGTGCTGGGCTATGACCGGGCCGCGATCATGCTGGAAGGGCTTTTGCTGCAATTGCATGAACAGGATGCTGAAATGCAGTTTGACCGTATGGACTCCAGGGTAAAAAAATTGGCCGATGAGGTCAGGAAGAACCCGAATAAGGACTGGAATTTCCGGCATGAAGCCGAGAAACTGCATTTGTCTTATTCCCATTTGCGAAAACTTTTTCATGACGGTATTCGTCAGCCGCTTAATGCATTTCTGATTGCGGAAAAAATGAATGCCGCCGCCGGAATGCTGGTCAATACCGGGTTAACAATCGCTGAAATTGCCGAACAGTGCGGTTTTGAAGATATTTACCACTTTAGCAAAACTTTCAAAAAACATCATAACTTTCCCCCGGGCAAATATCGCAAACAGGCAATGTTCTGATATTTGTACCGGAAAACATTTATAATCATATAAGTTTTATCCTCCTTCATTAGTCTAATGGCTAATTCTCCTGTATAAGAAAAAAATAAGAATAAATCCTAAAAAAGATTGAAAAATCATTTTCAGATAGTATAATATATAAAAATGACCAATAGTCACTTTTAGACTGTTAGTCACATTTGTATAAAACGGAGAACCTGAAAATGGGAACAACTGAACGAAAAAAACGGGAAAAGAAGCAACGGGCATCAGCAATTCTTGACGCCGCTGAATCAGTGTTTTTCGCGAAAGGCTTTGAAAACAGTACCATGGATGATGTGGCGGCCCAGGCAGAGTTAAGCAAAGGGTGTGTATATAATTATTTTAAAAATAAGAATGAGCTATGCATCGGGATTGTGGAGCGAGGAGTCAAGCTGGCCTATCACATGATTAAAGCGGCGGTGGAAAATTGTTATGGCGGGACTCCCGAATTGATTCAGGCCGCCGCAGACGGTTTTCTGGAGTTTTCTCTGCAGCATCCTAAATATTATTGTGCGTTGCAAAGCTACAGACATCATCGCGGCGGTTGCGGTGTTGACAGCAGTTATTTGAATCTGGTGATTGAAGACAATGCGAAAGTTACAAAAATTTTCGCTGATATGATTGCACAGGGACAAATCAATGGAACTTTGCGCCAGGATGTCGAACCGAAAAAGATTGCTGCTGCAATCTGGGGGGATTTTGATGGAATGCTTCCAGGCTTCCAACTTAACAGCGAAAAAGCTGCCGATTCATATTATCTGGTTGTCAGTTTGTTTGTTGATGGTCTAAAAGCAAATTGACGGACGCATTTAAGTTCAAAAAAGCAAATTGACGGATAAATGACGGGGGTTGAAAATTTAACCTTGATCATTTAATACAATACATAAAAAATTATTAAACATAAACCTAAATTCAAAAACAGTAGGAATAAGAGGAGCAAAAAATGAAGATTATCGTAGTAGGCGGAGTCGCCGGTGGTGCCAGCGCTGCGGCAAAGATGGCGCGTTTGGATTGTAACGCGGAAATAGTCATGTATGAACGCGGAGAATATATTTCTTTCGCGAATTGCGGGTTGCCGTATCACATCGGGAATGTGATCAAACAGCGGGACAGCCTGATGGTCATGACTCCGAAAAAATTTAAAGGCCGTACCGGAATTGACGCCCGTATTAAACAGGAAGTTACCCAAATTGATCCGATTAATAAACAGGTAACGGTTGCGAACCTTGAAACCGGTGAAAGTATGGTCGAGAGTTATGATAAACTGGTTCTGGCAACCGGATCAAGTCCGTTGGTGCCCTCATTACCTGGACTTGATGATCCTGATGTCATGACTTTGTGGACAATTCCTGACATGGATAAAATAAAGGCTAAAGTCGATGCCGGAATCAAACATGCGGTTGTTGTCGGCGGCGGTTTTATCGGCTTGGAAGTGGTGGAGAATCTGGTTGAGCGTGGCGTAAAAGTCACGCTGGTTGAAATGCTGCCGCAGGTGTTGCCGCCGCTCGATCCGGAAATGGCCGGAATGCTTGAAGACGAATTGGTCGTCAAAGGTGTTCAACTTAAATTGAATAGTGCGGTGACGGGCATCTCCCGCGGCGATGACGGGCTACAAGTCGAAATCAAAGACGCTGATCCGATCAAGACAGATCTGGTAATTATGAGCGTCGGAGTTCGCCCGAACAGTCAATTGGCGGCTGAAGCCGGACTTGAACTTGGAGAGCGTAAAGGAGTCAAAGTAAACAGTTTTCTGCAGACTTCCAACCCGGATATCTATGCGGTTGGCGACGTTATCGAGGTAACTGATCTGGTTATGGATCAGCCGGCGATGATTCCGCTGGCCGGTCCGGCGAATCGTCAGGGCCGGATTGCCGCGAATAATATTTTCGGTGCCAAAGAGGAGTACAAAGGCAGCCTCGGAACGTCAATTTGTAAAGTTTTTGAGCTTGACGCGGCTTCAACCGGCGCGAATGAGAAACGCTTGAAGCAGGCCGGCAAAGAATATTTGAAAACCTATATTGTCCCGCAATCCCACGCGTCGTACTATCCGGGCGCTCAACCAATGATTCTAAAATTGCTTTTTGAGCCAAACGGTCAGATTCTCGGAGCGCAAATCGTCGGACGTGACGGCGTGGACAAACGGATTGATATTATTGCCACGGCAATCCGCAACAATTTGACGATTGATGACCTGGCGGAACTTGAACTGGCCTATGCGCCGCCTTACGGATCAGCCAAGGACCCGGTTAATTACGCCGGATTTGTTGCAGGTAATATTATCAACGGAGTAAGTTTGCCGGTATATCCGGACGCAATGCCGGAAAATTCATTGATTCTGGATATCCGCGAACCGGAAGAAATTACTTGCGGTGCTTTCCCGGGCGCGCTTGAAATTCCTCTAGGAACATTGCGCAATAATCTGGATAAAATTCCTAAAGACAAAATTCTTGTCACCACCTGCAAACTCGGTCTCCGCGGTTATCTGGCGGAATGCTATCTGCGCGAACAGGGCTTTGACGTTAGAAATCTCAGCGGCGGCTATATGGTCTGGAAGCTTTTCAACCGGGATGAAATCACGGTTTCCCCATCAGTCGGCGGTGCTTGTCTGCAAAGCCCGAATACTTTGGTTCCGAAAAACGAAATTCAGGCCGCGAAAGAGATTGATGCTTGCGGTCTGCAATGTCCGGGGCCGATCGTCCAGGTTAAAAACAGCATTGACGCGATGGCGGACGGCGAAGTCTTGAAGATTACAGCCAGTGACTCAGGATTTGCCCATGATCTGCCGGCCTGGTGCTCGTCGACCGGTAACAAACTGATTACGATAAATGAAGAAAATGGAATTATAACCGCAATGGTCAGCAAAGGAGCTGCGGAAATGACAACTGTATCAAATGATCCGGTCAAGAAACGTACAACTATCGTTCTGTTCAGCGGAGATCTGGATAAAGCGATGGCCGCGTTTATTATCGCAACGGGCTTTGCGTCGCTCGGTCACGAAGTATCAATTTTTTGCACATTCTGGGGGCTTAATGTTCTGAGAAAAGACAATCCGCCACCGGTGAAAAAAGATTTCTTGAGCAAAATGTTCGGGATGATGATGCCGCGTGGCGCGAAAAAACTGGCTTTGTCCAAAATGCATATGATGGGTTGCGGGACCGCCATGATGAAGTATGTCATGAACTCCAAAAACGTTGACAGTCTGCCTGATTTGATCAGTAAGGCCCGTTTGATGGGAGTTAATCTGCTGGCCTGTGAAATGGCAATGAATGTCATGGGCCTGGGCAAAGAGGAATTGCTGGACGGAATAGAGTCGGTTGGCGTCGCCAATTTTGCCGCTTTGGCGGAAAAGAGCGGGCCGACCCTGTTCATCTGATCATACAACCATAAAACCTTATTCGCGAGAGGAATTCTTCCTCTCGCATTTTTTTTGCAAACAAGGATTTTCAGATAGAGTTTAATCCGTACGACGGATAGTTTCGTGAACGTCCCGGTATGATGTTTCGCTTCAAGCCTCGCTCTTTGTGCTACGGAAGCGGGGATATAAGGTTTGGCGTAAATACCCCGGTAAATACCCCGAGGCTTGCATAGGGTATAGCCTTAACAGGAAGCAAAAATTTTATTTTTTAATGCCGTTGCGACGGCAGCGGTAAACAAAGGCCGGAGGGAAGTTTTTCCAGACTATCGGCGATAAAATAACTTCGTCAAATTCATTTTCCAGTAACTTCCGGAAACGGTGATACGACGGCAGCATTTTGCCTTGAATATAGGCGAAAGTGGTAAAATAACCGCCATGCCGCAAAGATGCCACGGCCTGGTCGAGTATGCGCCGCTGCAGATCGCCGGAGAAAGACGCCCAGGGCAAGCCGGACACGATTAAATCCGCCTGTCCGTAATTGCGTTCTTTCAACAGCGCCGGCAATTCTTCGGCACTGGCATTAATGAACTCAGCCTCCGGCAAAGTCTCTGAAAGATGATCGCAAAGTCGTTTGCTAAGCTCAATTGCCACCAAATGAGCTTCCGGCTTCTTGTTTTCCAGAATATAACGGGTAATCGGACCGGTCCCCGGTCCTAACTCAACTATCAGGCCTGCTTGTGAGATATTGACATCAGTAATCATCTCCCGGCATAGGGCATTGGAACTGGGCCAAACTGTTCCGACAGTAACAGGCTTGAACAAAAACTCTTTCAGCAATGCTGTTTTCAAATTAAACTCCCAACAATACATTGATTTCAGCCTTAATATAGCCCGGGATTATTGCTTTTTCAATGCGTGGAAAAAAGGCGATGGGTTTTTTGTCTTGTCTGCTTGCAGATTTCCATATAGAAGCTATATTAGTTCGCGGATAAGAGGATATCCGGGTGATTTTAAGCTAAATTGCTTATTTCAAAAGAACTGAAGATACTTTTTTGGAAAGGAAATTCATTTATGAAGAAGCTGACCTCAATGATAGCTGCGGGTTGCATGCTTGTTTTTGCAGTTACTGTCTCCGCTGATAATAATATCAGAACTAAATCAATGGTTGCCGATCCCGCTTCGAAAACAAACTCGATGACGCGCTTTGGTCATAAATCGTTGTACTATATACCCAACCTGCTGATGGATACACTGGATATCGTTGATGTGACATTTGGTATGGGCAGTCAGTTTTCAGCGGAAGTTCACCTGACCTACGGATGTCAGCTTGGCGGCTGGAATGGCGGAAATTACTTCATCGGCAAGGGCTTTAACCGGCAATTCGGTGGTGGTTACCTGAACGGTTCCAGCTTTGGTATGCTGGTTGGAGCAAATGCGAATATCGTCGGGGAAGAGTCATACGGGACCTATAAAGATTTTATTTTGACAAGCCCCGGATTTGCTCCTTTGTCCTGGAACGAGGATGCTTTCAGGGATAATGATTTGGATTATTTCGCCATAGGCGGCCGCGCTGGATGGCTTTTCAACGTTTCTTTTGATGTTCATCTTATTGAAGTGGCTGATTTGCTTTGCGGCGTGATTATGATTGATTTCAGAGAAGACGATTTTTAATCAGCGCCCTTGAATTGCGGTAAAATTTTCCGGCTTTCTGTTGTTACGGGACTCTCTATTCCAGAGGGTTGCGTAGTTTATCTTTAACTCTCATAAAACCTGGAGCTCATAATGGTTGATACTATTGATATGGAAGTACAAACCATTCGTGAACTTCTGAAAGAGAAGGCCTTCGAGCAGATCAGAAAGCACTTCGCCCAGGCCGATCCGGCTGATTTGGCTGATACCTTTGATGAACTGGACAGTGAAGAACTCGAAGAACTTTTCAAAATACTCGATAATGAAACCGCTTCTGAAATTATCGTCGAAATGGAATCAGACGAAATTGATGAAGTTGTCGAAAATTTTCCTCCTTCCAAGATCGCGGATATTATTCGCGGAATGGCTCCTGACGATGCGGCGGACTTTTTTAATGAGCTTGATGCCCAGGATCAGACCAAGGTTCTGCACTTTCTTAAGCCCCCCGAACGTAAAGAACTTACGGATTTGACGCATTATCCGGAAGATTCGGCCGGTGGTAAGATGACCAGTGAAGTGTGCGCGGTATCCCAGGACGCAACCGTTCAGCAGACCATACACGCCATGGCGGAAGTCGATTTTTCCGACCCGATTACCATGATTTTTGCGGTTGACCGTGAGCGTAAATTGACCGGATGTATTCATATTTCGGATTTGATCAGCAAACCGGGAAAATCTTTGGTGCGTGATGTAATCGAACCACCCGTGACGGTTGCTCAGGTCTCTGATGATCAGATGGATGTGGCCAGAAAGTTTCAGAAATATGACCTCTACGTAATGCCGGTTGTTGATTCAGCGAATCACTTGGTCGGCCGGATTACCGCTGACGATGTTATGGACGTTTTTGACGAGGAGGCCGCCGAAGATATGGCTCGTATGTCCGGGGCGCCTGACATCGAATTCAAGATTGATTCACCGTTTGCGATCGTGAAACTCCGCTTGCCGTGGTTGATGATTACCCTGGTTGCCGGGACTCTGGTAAGTTTTGTGGTTCAGCAGATTGTCAGTTTGCAAAACGCGACTCAGCTGGCAGCATTCGTTCCGGTGATTCTGGCAATGGGCGGAAATACCGGAATGCAGGCATCAGCGGTAACCATTCGATCAATCGCGCTTGGTGAAATCAACTTTAAAAGCCTGTTTACTGTTTTCTTGCGTGAATTGTTGGTTGGAGCGATGATGGGTATTGTTTGTGCCTGCTTGATATCAGCCGGGGTCTGGATCAATCTGGTTTATTTTTCAGAGCATGAAGTTTCGATTTCAATAACCAGGTTGATTCTGGTTGTTTCAGGTTCGATGTTTGTGGCAATGTCATTCGCCGCCCTTTCAGGGACCATAATGCCGATCATGCTTAATCGTTTGGAGATCGACCCCGCGGTAGCGTCCGGTCCATTCGTGACAACGGGCAACGATTTGTCTGCGTCCCTCATCTACCTGGGAATGTGTACATTATTGCTGAGTATATGATCATGGAGATTCGATAGATGGCAATATATACCGAAAAAGAACTCAAGCCGCATTTGGCGGTTCTTTTTTTAGTGGCGTGTTTCTTTTTTCTCTTTTCGATGCTGCAGATTGGTGATCGGGAACTATACTGGAACGAGGGTTTGCACGCAGTGATTGCCCAGGAAATCTCTTTCCAAAAATCCACCTGTACTGCCCACGGAGTTATCTCTCTCCAGGAATTCCCTCTGTTTCATTTAATCGCCGGAGGATTGATCAAATGCGGGATTCCTGTTGTTTTGTCTCTGCGGCTTATTTCCATATCGTGTCTGTTTCTGTTAGCTGTTGTTGTTGGATTTGCCGCTTCAAGACAGCACGGATTCCGGGCCGGGATTGTCTCTTCGGCTGTGATGATAAGTACCATTTCCGTCTTGGAAAAGAGTCTGGAAGGCTATCCCAATACCATGATGATGTTACTGGTGATGTCCGGCTGGCTGATCTGGTTTTACTTCGGTGCCGGCGGCGGCGGCTGGAGCCGGGCCTGGATTTTTGCTTTTTTGTTTTGCGGGCTGGCGTTTTATGCGGCCGGATTCGGAGCTGTGATCATTTTTATAACGCCTTTGATCTTCATGCGGCGTCCGCTGACGATCTGGAGTAAATTGCGTCGCCGCGGCTTTGCGATAGGGTTATTAATCTTTTTCAGCTTCCTTTTATTATGGGCGGTGCCGGTGATTACCAGCGATGCCAGGGTTTTGCCGCTTGACTGGCCTTCCAGTTGGCAAAAATACTTTGAGCACCTGCTGTTGTTTCCGTTTGGCGTCATTTTCAGACTTCTTCCGTGGTCGATTTTTATGTGGGCGCCGTTCTGTGTCGGTCTGCATCCATTGGACCCGCACCCCATTTTCAGTCGTTTTTTAAGGACTATCTTCTTTTCGCTGTTCTTTTTGTTATGGTTGAGTCCGTTTTCCGCTCCGCGTGATATTTCTCTACTGGTTCCGCCGGCGGCGATTCTGACCGGAATATACTACTGGATTGTTATCCGGCGCTATGGCGGGCATATTTTCAACCTGCTCTATCCATTCAACTGGATGGCGATCGGCTGCGGCTGTGTCGTGCTTGGTTTTTATTTAATGCCGACGGAATGGTGGAGCCCGATCTTCAGTGTGGCCAAAGGTATCGGCTTCAAAGAACAACCTTATTATTTCTGGAGCGGGATCACCAGGGGCGGCCTGGTGTGTGTTATCGGAATCTTTCTGGTTCTCTCCCGTAAAGGAGTTTTGCCGATATGGCAGCATATATGCCTGTTGGCCTGTGTCGGAATGATGTTTTTCTGGTCGACGATCCATCCATACAAAGCTCAAGGGGATTTTCAGCGTAATCTTGGAGAACAGGTTAAAAATGTCCTGAAAGGCAAGCCCAGTTCAAAAATGATTTATAAATTCAAAATAACCGGGCTATACAGCGCCATGCACTATGCCGATGTCAAGGTCCAGAAAATATATTCTCTGGATGAATTGCCCAAAGAGGTAAAATTTGTCTATCTACTGTCTACTGATTATCCGGTGGACCATCCCCAGCGGAAGTGGACTGAGCTGTACAACGATAAAGACAACTTCAAGGAAAAGGTCAGCCTGTTCCAGGGAGAATTGAAAGATGACTCCTATCAGGACTGAAAATAAACCGCCTTTGTGTCTGGCGGATCTTCAAGCGATGCGGCATGCCGTAAAACTCTGCGGGGAAGCGGAGTTTCGAGCAAAGCAACTGTACGACTGGGTCCGAAACAAGCTGGTTCTCGACCCTCAAAAAATGCTTAACTTGCCAAATTCTTTGCGGGGAAAAATATCTGATTATTATACCAGCTGCTCTTCCATAGTCGAAACGGAGTCCGTTTCCCCTGATAAAACCGCGAAATTGTTGTTGCGCCTGGCTGATGGCGAAGCGGTCGAAATGGTTATTATTCATGCCCCGGAACGGGTCACTTTCTGCCTGAGTACCCAGGTTGGATGCCCGGTGCGCTGCCGCTTTTGCGCCAGCGGCGCCGACGGTCTGGTCCGCAATCTTGAAACGCATGAAATAGTGGAACAGCTTTTCCACGGGGTTGCGTATGCTGGTCGTAAGCCGGATAATCTGGTCTTTATGGGAATCGGAGAAGGATTGTTGAACTTCAACAACCTTCGTGACGCTTTGCTGCTTTTGTCGGATCAGGATGGCTACGGGATTGCCCAGCGGCGCATTACCGTCTCGACCAGCGGTTATGTTCCCGGCATGTTTAAATTGGCCGACCTTGGTAAGCAATTCGAACTGGCGGTTTCCCTGCATGCTCCTAATGATGCCATGAGATCGGTCCTTATCCCGGACGCGGTCAGGTATCCGATTGCGGAAATCATGACCGCCTGCGGTAATTATCTGGAAAAGACCGGACGCATTCCCACCTTTGAATATACTTTGATCGATGGGATAAACGACGCGCCGGAAACCGCGCATGATTTAGCCGTTCTGGCCAAACGTCAGCGGGCGAAAATAAATGTTATTCCTTATAATGAAACCCCGAATAATGATTTTCGCCGTCCCTCAATGAAAAAAATCAAGCAATTTCTTGCAGTTCTGGAAAAAGCCGGAATTCCGGCAACCTGCCGGGTTGAAAAAGGTAATTCCGCCTCGGCAGCATGCGGTCAATTGCGTTCGGCGAGAAAAGATTAATTCTGGTTACTGAACTCAGGATGCATTGTTTTGAGTTTGACGGAGAAAACCGCCAGGCCTGCGGCCAGACTTTCATTGTGAGTCACCACATGCGGCGGAACCTTGATTTTGAACATCGAAAAGTTCCAAATACCGACGATTCCGGCTTCGATCATGATATCGGCTACCTCTTGAGCATATTGCCAGGGCGTGGTGATAATTCCGACTTTAACTTTCATCCGATCGACCAGATTCGGCAACTTTTTCAGGTCATATATCGGCTTGCCGTGGACCTTGGTTCCGACTTTGGTTTTATCTACGTCGAACCCGGCGATTATTTTTAAGCCGTTTTCCTCAAACGGGGCATAGCCCATCAAAGCGCTGCCGAGAGAACCGACACCGACCAGAAACGCGTCATCCACCCGGTTCCAGCCAAGAAAATTTTCGATAGCTATAATCATATCTTTCAGGCAATAACCCATGCGAGGCTTGCCGGGAATGCCCATTAAGACTAAATCTTTCCTGACTAATACCGGCTCAAAATCCAGTTCGTCAATCAGAGTTGTGGTTGAAACGTATTCCTGTCCTTCTTCTTCAAGTCGTTTGAGAATATGCAGATAGATCGGTAAACGCTTGATTGTCGGTAACCTTAAAATCTTTTTGCTGGTTTCTTTTTCCATTCCAATATTCCCAATTAGTCAGCAATTTATTAATATATTTTTATTAAATTAACCTCTCACCCGCATATTGTCAACCTTTTTTTCAAATTAATGCATTTTTTCCTTAAAAATAATAAAATTCTCAAACTTTGCCCATAAAGAACTTAAGTTTTTTTTACAAAAAATTTGCTTATCGCAAAAAATGGAGTATCTTATATGCCCCCTGAAAAGGGTTGTCGGGGTGTAGCGCAGTCTGGCTAGCGCATTTGGTTTGGGACCAAAGGGTCGGAGGTTCGAATCCTCTCACCCCGACCAATTTTCTCTACTTATTAGCCTCAAAACTTTTGTTTTGAGGTTTTTTGCTTATAACCTGCTTTACCTCCTGAAGCCCCATTTTAAGCCTCATCGACGGATGAGATAACTCAAAGCTGATTTACGCTCGAAATTTTCGGCAATTGAAAGATTTTCAATTAATATCCCCGTTATCAATGCTGGCAAGAGATATTTTACGTGTTTATTTTGTAATTTTCATTTCAGTGGGGATTTTCGGCATAGCGCCGGAACTGGCACAAACAAAGCCGGCAAGCTTTGAGGCGTGAAACATGGCAGTCTCGGGTGAGAGCTCAAGCAGCAGACCTGCGGTTAGGGCGGCGGTAAAAGAATCGCCGCAGCCGACGGTGTCAATTACGGGACCATAATCATAAGCCGGAACGTGAATAATTCTGGTACCGCAATAGAGGGTACTTCCTTTTTTGCCTTTTGTCAGAACCAGATATTTAAGATGGTGAAGTCTCAATAATTCTGCTGCAATTGAATCGTCATTGCCGGTAAGACCGAAGATGTCGGCGACGACCGGGAGTTCTTCATCACTGATTTTCAGCATATCGCAAAGCTCTAAAGAAGATTTAATGATATCTTTGCTGTAAAAATCATTTCTCAGGTTAATGTCGAATACCTTAAGGCAACTTGAACGGGTATGCTTCAGAAAGCGCTTTATCGTCGTGCCGGATATTGTCTTACGCTGGGCAAGAGTTCCAAAACACACCGCATCAGCTTGTTGTGCCAATTGTTTTAGTTGGGCACTCCATGGAATAAAATCCCAGGCGACCGGGGCATTAATTATATATGACGGAATACCGTCAGCCAATTCAACGCCTACCGTGCCTGTGTGATACTCTGGGACAGTTGCAAGATATCGCGTCGACAGGTTGCGCGAAGCAATTTCATCAAAAACAGCCTGACCGTCGATGTCATCCCCCACCGCGCTTATGACAAATGCTTCGATTCCCTGCTGTTTTGCGTGATAGGCAAAATTAGCTGGAGCTCCCCCAAGACGACGTCCATCAGGCAATAAGTCCCAGAGTACTTCACCGATGGTTACGACTAAAGGGGTTTCCACGTTCATGCAATATATTCACAAAGTTTTTTATTTACTTTAGTCGCATGATGAGCTGCTGTTAAAGCCGATCTTGCCGCCTGGTCAAGGAATACCATATCCACGCCCAGCGCAATGAATGTGAAGCCGTCGGCAATGGTTTGAGCAATGTTTTCCGGGGTGGGTTTGACTAGATGCAGCCCCGCAGATTTCCCATGGGTGGCACATGCGTCAATAACAGTTCGACAGGCATCCCGGATAACTGGATGATCCGGCTGTCCGGTGAGGCCATATGAGCCGCTCATATCATAGGGGCCGATAAATACTGCGTCAACACCGTCAACCGCAAGAATAGCATCGATATTTTCTACCGCCTGTTTCGATTCGATCATCACTACTACCGCGATATTATCATTGGCCGTGGCGGCATAATCATCGAAGTCGCATCCGTAATCGTTCATACGCGAAAAACAAAAACCGCGAATGCCCTGTGGCGGATATTTGGCTGCCGCAACCGCTTTTCGCGCCGCATCGGCGGTATTGACCAGCGGGACGATAACGCCCTGTGCCCCGGCGTCGAGCATTTGGCGGATCGCCAGGGTATCGTTTTCACGGACCCGGGCCAGTGGGACGGAACCGCGTCCGTACATGCCACGAATCAATGCGGTGAAGCCTTCGACATCGATATCAGAGTGTTCGCAGTCGACCCCGAGCCAGTCGTAACCAGCATTAGCCAAGATTTCCGCAAGTGCTGGATACGGCCCGATTTGCAGCCATGAACCGAAAGTAGGAGTGCGTTCAAGCAATGCTTTGCGTATTGGATTATTTGTCATTTTTCACTTTCCTGAGTTATCTGGCGATCTCTTTTGATTTACCGACCCGTTTAAAATATTCTTTCGCTGGCCATTGCGGCCCGAGATCGCTAACGGTTTTCTGCACAACTACTGACATTCGGTTGCCTAGATTGAGCCCGTTTTGAATACGTTCTGTTAGTGGTGCGGCATCGTTGATCGTGCCATCCGGTTGTATGCCCAGAAAGCCCCCGATAATCCCGGCTGAACAACTGTCGCCAGCGCCGTAGCGGTCGAGCACCACATAATCCAGTTGGTCGCCAACTATAACCCTGTCGCCTTCAATCAAAGCAACAGTTGTCCATTCGCCGCGTTCGTTGCTGATGCGTTTACGCACCGTCATTACCAGGATAGGGACTTTGCTGTTGAATTTCTCATTAAGAGCACGGAGAATATCTTCACTGCACTTTATTAGTTCATCCATTGATTTGTCATCATCGAAACCGCGATCGACCCCGAAAACCACACGGGCGTCGGTTTCGGTTGTAATCAGACAGGTGAATAATTCCTTCTCCACCATTCTTTCAAGGACGGTCTTAGCCTGTTGCGGTGTCCAGAGTTTGTTGCGGTAGTTGATGTCAATGAAAGTCGGGATATTATATTTTTTTGCTGTATCCAGTGCTATTTCCGTGTTTTTGAGACATTTTTCACTCAACGCAGTGGTTATCCCAGAAGTGAAGAACGCGTCGGCGTTTTCGAGGACGGAAAAATCGAATTCACCGACTTCCGCATTCGCTATAGCCGAATTTGATCGGTCGTAGCCGCCTTCGGCGGTAATCGGTCCCAGTCCCTGTTCGACAAAACAGAGCCCGTTCCGGTCTTTGTCCGTCCAGACCACATAATCCATGCCTATCTTATACTTCTGCATATCATAGCGCAACAGCCGCCCCATCAAATCGTCTTTCATTTTAGTTACGTACTCTGTCTTAATGCCTTTGGTCAGTCCGCCCGCCTTAGCTAACACGTTTGCTTCGCTGCCGCCGGCAAGAATAACCATGTCGTTGCTGTCGCCCCAGGCGGCGAACCCTACCGGACGAATTGCCCCTAAAACTTCACCGAAACCGACAATTTTCTTTTTTGCCATTGTTGAATAATCCTTTATCTTAAATTTATCTTGTTGCTACTTCCCATGCCCGGCAGACCGCAGCATAATATTCATCCAGGCATTCCTCGCTGGACTTACCCGGCAGAACCCGCATTTCAATGCTGGCGGAGCCTTTGTTTTTTTTGCTGAAATAACCACTATCAAGTCCAAGTTTGAAAATCTCCGCCAAATCTTCAACGCCGTAAACCCCGCCGGGAATCCCTATGCCGGGATGCTTGTCGCCGTAAAAAGGCGAATCTTTATCGGTCACGCAGTTGCCGAGATGGATGTGTTCCAGATACTTGCCGGTATCGCTCATGGCCTGAGCAAGCGTTTCGTGCATCAAAGGGATATGGCACATGTCGATCATGCTGGTCATGTTGTCACAGCCCGCCGCACGCACTCTCTTGCAGATTTCCACCGCCTCGGCTGAAGATCCGATCAGCTTGCATTTGCTGGTATCCCAGTCGGTAGGCTCGATCATGACCGTCATTGACTCCGCGCATTTGCACAGTTCAATATAAAAATCAACCAGATAATCCATGCTCTGACTGCGGTTTTCCACATCGTTCGGCCCGGAATTGGTGATGATCTTCGCGGCATTGCACAGTTTGGCGCGTTCCAGTTCATCTTTATAGACTTTCATGGAATAGCCGCGGTGCTCGTCGTCTATAGCCGCCGGAGCCAGCGAACGCTGTCCAGCCCGGTTGCCCATATTGTAGTAAATAGTCTTGCCGGAATCCCGGATTACCGGCAAAATCTCATCCTTGATTTCCCAGGGATACCACATATCCAGAATATCAAGCCGGGGATCAGTCAGGGCGATTTTGAGCGTCCTCAGATGTTCCGCCGGATCAATGATCACGTCGGCGTAAAGCAGATGCTGATTCAAGCCCAGTCTCATATAGTCGCGCAGTTTCATTCAGCCTTAACCTCCTTCTGTATTCCGCAATATTTTGACCAGGTTTCTGTTACGGTTCCGCCCTTTATCAGTATGCTGGAATCATCGACAAACAATTCACGGTGTTTTTCTTTCAATTTTTTTGTATAGTCAGATATTGCAAGAGTTATTTGAATCTCTATTGGTCCGTTGAATTTCAATGGCTTGACTTCCGGGTGGGATTTGACGATATTTTGCGCCGCTTCAAAAATCAGGCGGCTGGTAAATTTGGGAGGCAGACATCTGGCGGCAAACTCTCCCATGGATTCTTTAACCGTAACTGTCCTGACGCCAGATACAACCTGTCCGGCTTCAGTCATTCCAGCCGAATCCCCGGTCACCAGCCACAAGGGTACGCCGAAATCCCCGGCTATCGCTGCTTCCATGCCGATCTCCCCGACAACCGTTCCGTTGATCCTGATGTCAAGATTTTTACGTGAATAACTGTGCGGTAAAAGCGCACCTTTAACTCCACTACGGGCGTGAAAACCGACCATGATCATAGCGTCAAAACTGGAATCAATCCCGCCCCAATCAGGCCGGTACGGAGGTTTGCCGCAAATCACACTGACGCAGTCCGGTAAATCTGTCAAATCTACATTCCTGCCGTCAGTATGTTCGTCATAAATAACGATCTCATGTTCGCCTTCGGCAAGCAGCCCGTTTATACAGGCGTTGAGGTCGTTGGCCAGCATCGCCCGGCCAAAGGCGGTTCCTTCGGCCTGTTCATAGGTCGTCACCCCGGTGACGCCTTCAATATCACTTCGAATCATGAATTTCATTTTATCTTCACTTTCATGCATACTTTTCGGTTATTGGTTTTGCCGTTGAGACTGCAATTCGGGCGGTGGACGTCCTGCGGGAAGAAAACTGCGAACATTCCCGGAGTCATGGATAGCGAGGAATAAACGGCAGGAGCTTTCACTTTGACAACATCGTCATCTTCCCGGTAATCGCCCAGCGGTTCCAAATCCTGCTCCAACGAAACGTCCATACGTTCCTCGCCGGAGAGGAGCACCTGAACATCGGCATAGTGTATATGAGATTCAAACTTACGTTCCTCCGCCTGGCTGGTCTCATAGGACGCCACCTTGGCGAACATGTTACGACCATCAACTTCATGTACGCCGTCCGGCAGCGAACGGTCGAAATCCCGCGCATAAACAATTGCCTTGTATAACGCATCGACCTCCCGGAAGTACATTCTTAAATTTTCAAACTTGTCACAAATCATTTGATAGATTTCCTTTTCTTTATTTATTAAAAATCAATATATTTACCTAATTCGCTAAACGTTTTATGAACACCAACAAGGTTTGTAATTATTTAGTTTCATAAAGTTGCTTTACTTGGCCATTTTACTATTCATCATTTGTTATTTCCTGAATTGTTGAAAATTTGAAACGATACTTATCCGGGGTATTCAGCCAGCGGACAATCTCGTCTATCGGATTATCGGTGTCAAGCCAGTAATCCGGCATAAATCCTTTTCCTTCCACCAGGCCGGGCGTAAATATTACCGCGGATGCCAGCCATAATCTTATTAACGAATTAGGTAAATAGTAAATATAAACATTCCCGAATGTTCCGGCCCCGGCGGTATTTTCTCCAATTCGAAGGCTGTTCTTTACCGAATAAGAATATGCTACTGCGGCTTCTCCAGACGATCCGACATATTTATTTACCAGGACAATCATTTTTCCTTTATAACTTCCATTTTTGGAGTTATCCGGCGAGTATTTGATAATGTTCCATTTTCTTAATGGTTCTTTTTTTATTGCCTCCAAAATTCCTTTCTTATTCTCTCCTCTTTCAGAACGAGTATATAATCTCCTGCTTTGTAAAGTTCCCGGTGAAGCCAATCGCGCGCCATAGGCTTTCCATTCGGCCAAATTATTAAGGTTTTCCACAAAATTCATCGGATAGTTTGTGCACCCTCCACAATTCCAGCGCAAATCCCAGATAAACTTCTCTTGATTTTTCAATTCTTTGCCATAGCTTTCAATTTTTTTCAGTTCTTGGTCAAATCTTGACGAAAAGTTTGAAGTCCTTACAATAGCAATGTTATCCTTTCGGTAGACAGAAATGGCTTTTCCCTTATGTTTTTTATTCGAATTTAATAGTGAGATATGACACGGAACTGTAACTTTTCCGGAATCAAACGCCAGATCCAAAGACGTGATTTCGCCAAATGAGAGAATCCCCACCAGAAAGTGTTCCTTGCCGGTCGGCGCCAATGTCTTGAACAGGTATTTATCCTTCTCTTCTGTGATGAATTTTGCGCCCTTGGGAACTTGCTTATTCCCAGACTCAATAACAACATAATCATCGCCTTGTTTCTCAAGGAGGATTCCTGTAAAATAAGCGTCCTGATGCGAATAAAAAAGATGTGATTTCTTGCCTTTAATGGCAAAATGCGCGTCGAATATCCCCTTCAGGGATTTGGTTATCATATTTTCAAATTCAAGAACAGAAACCTTTTCATCCTGCTTGTTGACGAACTCCCGCAGTTTTTTGTATGTGCCTGGAAAGTCAACTCCGTTATTACCCCAGTACTTTCTACCGCTGTATGATGTTTCGAGCAGATACTCCAGCATGTCTATATCCTTAAGAGCCTGCTGTTTACTGATATAGTCAGGCACTTTCTTTGCCTTGTTCCCATACCAAAATCCAAGGATTTCTTTATACTCGACTTTTTTGTTTTCGTTACTGATGTATTGTTTCAATTCGCGGGATAAATCCGCATATACATTCAGTGATATTATCAAAAATATTGCTGCAATGGTTTTCACTAAACACCTCATTGGTTAAGGTTAGGTTGCCGGATTATTACGGTATTTTAGATAAAACAGATGACCACCCCTGAATATCACAAGGTATCATGTATTTTTTCATAATTATTATTTAATCACCGGATTTTTGACCATTACTTTGACCGTGACTTTCTGTCTGTCTTTAACTTTGATACAGCATGCTAATTGGCTGTCGCCGAACAATCGTAATGCACGTTTGCCTTTAAGGACGCCGTTTTTTTCATTAGTGGTAACGCTGTTTTTTTCACCGCGACGAATCCAGCCTTTAAGAGAATCATCTTCAAAAGTGCCAATTGTAAACGGCTCTGCGGCACCTTCGATTGTTAAGTCATCCAGCCAAATCCATGAATTTGGAATCTTGCCGTTCACACGACGAACAAAATTATTAAGAACCAGGGAGACGACACCGTCCTTATCAGGGGTGAATGAAAGGGTCATTTCCTGCCAGTCTGTGGCTTTTTTTCTCATCCATGCTGTACAAAACATGTCGTTGCTGTAAGACTTAAGTATTACGCCACTACCGGAAACAGATGCATCATTTAACTTTATATTCTGGCGTCTGCCACTAATAAAAATTTGGGCTTCTCCAGGGATGTTTTTCTCTTTTCCCTGCAAAACCATATTTCTCCAGTTTGTGGTGTTATCAAAATTCCGGACTTTTATCATTTTCTCATTGCCCCAGGCAAAAATGAATTCCGCTGATTTTATATTATCAATATCCCGGTCCGGCAATTGAAAGAACATTTTTACAATCCGCCCCGTAGTAAAAGCGTCTGCCGGGAAAAATTTGGGATCGAAAGGAATCTTTCCTTCAATGCTGTAGCCTTTTAGAGTACGCTTTGCAACAGTTGGGAATGCCTTGCATTCAGCATCGGGTAATTTTTTCCCGCATGATATCACAAGTCGTTTTGTATGGCTGCCCGTGGATGTTGCCGGCACGACAATTTGATAGCATCCGGATGAAATTTTTGCATTATTCTGTCCTTCCGGGCTACGCCCGTCAATAAAAACTTCTACACTGTCATAATTGTAGTAAGAGGTATCGCTACCGGTTTTTACACTATCATCAGTTACGTCAACACAGTACCAAATCGCGTCTTTTGTCCATCCGGCATAAATATCTGCCTTAAAATCCTTATGTCCACGATAACTGGTTTTATCTCCTTTGAAAATATCCCCTATGATATCTCCGAAGCTGCCAACTGTAGCAATTTTGTTTTCCGCCTTCCATTCTGAGGTATTACCATCAAGTTTGACTCCATTGATTTTCCTGATAGATATCGGTTTGCTGCGGCTGAACTTGAATGGAGAAATATATTTTACCTTTTCCGTTCCGAGTTGCAGAGAGAGCACCAGCGGATATGCTTTTTGCTGAATAATGTTAGCTACAGTTGAAACCTTTACCGGTATTGTAATGCTTTTTCCAGGAGCAATCGTTTTCTCGAAAGATGCCGGTTCAACCTTGCATATGCCAGGAACCGTGAAAACGCCGGAGACTTTTACCGTTTTGCCTCTGCTATTGTTAATACGGCATTTAAAATCAACGGTTTTTGCTCCTCCTTTTCCCGGTTCTAATACAATATCAGAAAGTTCTTTTGCCGATGCGACGCCAAGCAATACGACCGGGACCTCTGTTACCGGCAAGTCAATTATGCCATCGTCAAGCCTTAATTTCTTCTCCAGCAAATAACCATTGCGCAAAATAATTTCATCTTTATCCAGTTTCAGACGCAGGTTCTTCCGACTGTTTGCCAGAGTATTCCACACAAGTAATGCAGGCTTACCTTCAAGGTCTATATAATATGCTCTGATCTCTTTATCAGTCGTTATCATTTTCGTTATTTTTTTAGAGCGAAGAAGATACCCGCGTGCAATTGCCGTCATTGGACTCTCAACAAAGCCTGGCTTCAATGCCTCTACCGTCGCGAATGGAGTAAAGCTCATCTTCAGGTATTTTTCTTTACCTTTCATCCAGTCGGGAAGCTTTACATCGCTGATTTTTTTTGAAAACGTTGAAAACAAATCCCTCTTACTGCATTTTTTCCATTCCTCCGTTGAGTAGACGCCAGCGGGAGAAAAAATATTTTTTTCTTTTGACGAGATAAAAGTGTTGTAATCGGAAAAGTTATTATGTATACACATTTCTCTGAGTTCCGAATAATTTTTCGGCATTTTCGTATAATTTCTGGTTTCGCTGTAATTCTTCGTATTTTCATACATGACATTACCAATGATATTATTACCGTTTAAAATATATTCATCGTGAGTAATCGGTTCCGTTGAATAATATTCACGTTCATAACGCTCGATGGTATCTTCCGGCCACTCCAGACGGCGCAGCAGATCCCGGGGAATTCCAGCTTTTGCTGTCGCAGCGCTGCGCTGCCTGGCATATTGCGGCGCCCAGAGCAGTCTTATGCCACAACCGTTGTTGAATAAAAGATTATCTTTGACCAGCGTATCAGCAGATACCGTTATTTTGATTCCATCAGCATTATTCCAACAGATGTTGTTTTTGAAGGTCTGATGGCATCCGGCTTCTTCATAGAGCCCAATCCCTATGTTATCATGGACAATATTATTAGCAATAATAAGTTCCGCTTCATTAACATCCGACCAAAAGCCGGAAGCATAGTTCCAGGCGAGGGTATTATTTTTAATATTGGTGGCAACACATCTTCCTGATTTAATTCCACCAGCTTCCCAATGGATATTAACTTTCCGCCAGTTGCAGTAATAAATCGTATTTCCAGAGATTTCCATATGACTGCAAAATAAACCAAAGGCTATTCCGAGATGTCCACTCCAAAGAATAGTGTTGTTTTTTACTGTGCAATAAGTTGAAAGGAGAATATTTACTGCCGAATCACTACCGAATTCAAATAAATTATTAATAATAGTCAGGCGTTTGGCGTATCTTCCACAAATATCCGCATCCCCCTGACCAAAAGAGTTGCGAGACCATGCACAGTTATATTTAAACGCAAAACCATCAATGGTAATGTCACTAAGCTTTTGCACATCGAAAAGCCGCCGCCTGACAGGAAATTCCGCCAACTCCGTTTCAGGATTTTCACCTTGTTCGGGCATCCAGTAGAGTTTTTTTGTCTTTAAATCAGTGAAAAAACACCCAGGGCGAAGCGTATTGACATCATAAGTACGAAGAAGTGGCGAACCGTTTATAAATAGCCAGTACCCCTTCTGCGGTGAATCACCAAACGTTGTCATTTTTGCAGTCTTTTCTTCCTGCTCGCCTATCATTTCCGGGACCGCCGATTTGTATACGCCCGGTCGATCAATCTGCCAATTACGGATAACTTTCGCCCCATAAATTAACGCTTGATGTTTAACCTTACTCCTGAACACAATAGGCTTCCCGGGTTTACCGGAATTTTTGACCTTGATGCATTCCGGATAAATACCCGGATGCACTAGCACAATGTCTCCCGGTTTTGCTATATTTGCCGCCGCCTGAATCGTTGTAAATGGCCTCGTTTGGGAACCATCCCCTGAAGTTTTTACATTTGAATCGACATACAATGTTGCCGCGGAAAGAGATACTGAAGCTATAATGCCTGCAAAAGTAAAAAATAATTTATTCATATGTTATCTTCTGTTTTAATTATTATTTATGAGCTAATTTCAAAACTATTTCGAGATATTTTTGATTTTTAGCGGCAAATTTAGCATTTGAGCTCAATTACATACCCTGCGGGTATGCTCATTCGCGCAAAAGAGTAAATTTTCTCGCTAAAAACACTAAAAAAAATACTCAAACTGGAGTTTTGAAATCAGCTCTTATGAATATTTTTAAGTTCTTCTAAAATTAAAGAGACTTTTTTAGAGTTATCGAAATCTTTAAAGCCCTCAAATTTCTCTTCTAAGAAGTCAAAAAGATTTTTACTGTTTTCCAATTTTGCATAATCCAACTGAGTATTCATTAAAAAATCAAGCAGTTGAAATTTCATTTGTTTTATAATCTCGCTGTATTCTTCTTTGTTGGCTAAATTGTTTTTTTCCCAGGAATCGTTTTCCATATCGAAAAGTTTTTCTATTCCAGCATCTACATACCATTTCCACTTCTGCGTACGCACCATATAATTGAAATGTCCTCTTGCCGCTATTTCTGAAAAGACAACATCATTAACTTTATTTTCTTTCCCAGATATGATGGGCATAAGTGAACGGCCTTGAATCTCTTTGGGAATTATCCCTCCAGCTGCTTCAATTACCGTGGGATATAGATCGAGAAGTGATACGGGAGTGTCATTGATTCCAGCCTGACGCTGTTTTATTGTTTCAGGAGTTCTGATTATCAAGGGAATTCTTGCTGAGCCTTCTTCAAATCCAGTCTTTGAGACGATGCCATGTTCCCCCATACGATCACCATGGTCACTCGTAAAAATAAAAATCGTATTTTCCCAGTTCCCACGTTTTTTCAGTACATTAATAATTTCTCCTATTCTTTCATCCAAATGAGATATTTTACTCATGTAAAATGCCATTATTTTCCTTAAGTCGTTTTCCTTAAAGTCAGATTCCCCCGGATTATAATTCTCCGGCAAATGCACTTTATTTGCCTCATAATTACAGGAATATTGTTCCGGCGGGTCTAATGGCGTATGTGGACCGGGAAAACTTACAGTAAGAAATAAAGGCTGATCGGTTTGACTTTGTTCCAGAAACTTGACCGTTTGGGAAAAAGTATATGCGTCCGGGGTCATGTTCGCAGGCAATCGGTTGACAATCGGAGTATATTGCCCATGAACGTAGCAGTATGCGATGTCTTTAAGATATTCGTCAAGCAGTCCGTGCTTTTTGAGGAAACGGGAATATTCCGTGGTCAAAAAGGCTGAAAAAGGAGTGGGGGTTTCTTCCGGATGATCCAGACCCATTCCAATATAATAATCTTTATCTTTTTCATGGCTACTTCCCCAGCCAGGTGCATGAAAATGAAATTTCCCTATTTTAGCAGTATAATACCCTTGCTCCCTGACATGTTTATAGAGGGTTATAAATTCTAGAGGAAAGCGTCTGGAAGAAAAGTTCATAAAATGGTTATGGACATGAGGATACAAGCCGCTTGCGAGGGAAACCCGTGCGGGCATGCAGACAGGACTTGGGGTATAGGCAGAGTTGAAGGAAATCCCTTCTTCTGCCAATTTATCAAGGTTTGGCGTTTTTACATCCGGATGTTTTGCACTCCCCATGAAGCGTGCATTCCACTGGTCGGTCATGATAAATATAATATCAGGCAAATTCATTAGAAAGTCCTTGTCTTTTCCTTACTTTCATTATTATAAGTATAATATCTTAGTCTTGCTTCCAATGGTGGATTGGATAATATATTACGTTTAAGGAGAATTACTTGTCAATTTCCCAATAGTAATAATTTATACCGTTAATCCTACCATAATTAAGAGTACATTCGCCCGTAGATAGGGATGCTGAATGACCATCTCCCCAAAGAAAATTGATACCATGCCCGTGGCGTAATCCCTGCATGTCGGCTATGCCTGGATAATATAACCCCTGCCAGCGTTCTCCAATCGCAACTCCTGCCTCCGGCGATTCCGCATCACCGGCAAAAACTGTTTGCCCCGGTTTTTTGACCTGAACTAATTTTTTCCGGTCCCTGCCACTGACACCGGGATAATAGCCTATCCAGTTATAGTTCCAGCCATAGCCTCCCCGGCGAAAATTATTAATATCTCCAGCAACATATCTTACGTTTGGAATTGCTACTGCTGTCGGACATTTAAAAATCCCGCTACAGTATTCTTTTGCTGTTGAATCTACAGGTTTTTGGGAAACTATTGTAAGAATTTCAGTTTTCCAGTTTTCTTTATTAGGAAGACCCATTATTGGCAGCCAGTCATTGTAACTGTCCGAATAAAGAGTTACTCCTACTCCTTGCTGCTTAAGGTTGGATTTACAAGAAATGTCTTTGCCTCGTTCCCGCGCTTTGTTAAGTGCGGGTAATAGCATTGAGGCGAGTATTGCTATGATAGCGATAACAACCAAGAGTTCTATTAGTGTGAAGCTGGTTTCTGATAGACGGCCTTTCATTTTTACCTCCAAGTTTTAAGTTCAATAAAATCTATTACGGACAATTCTGTATCTTTATTCCTGAATAGTATATTATTATCGCCTTCAACAATTATTTCAGGCGGAATATTCCAAACCAGAATCTTGCCATTGCTTTTATCTCTTTCGAGATACTTTTTTATATTTACCGGACGTTCGTTGAACCATGCCTCCCAGTCTCCGCAATTTACGTTATCAATATAAATCCTTAGCTCCGCACTAACAGTACCCTTAGATGAAACATTTTTAATTGTAAAAGAGGCATATTGTCCTAATAACATCATTGCTTTGGGCAATGGACCGTCATCTTCCCAATGCGAACCGATAAAATAACTGGAATTCTGCCTGGAAAGAAACTCCCTATCAGCAAAATTTTTGACGTTTTTAAAAGGAGGTTCACCAGTCGTATCCTTTTTAAGAACGGAACCATGTTCACGATAATATACGAAATTGAATAAACTTACACCATCTAAACCGGTATTATAGGCGCTTAATGCAGTAGTATAAAACTGCTCTGGTGAGGTTTTAATAAATTCAAATGTATCACCGTCCGCTTTTTCAACTGGCCTGCCGACGGATACGCAATTTGTCATCTCAAGATAAATTGCTGAGTTTTTCGCTTGTTGCCTGAACAAGGCCCAGTCGCCAGTTTGGACAGAATAAAAGCTGTGAGACAAATTGAATATGTCAACTCCAATATTTTCCAGCCTGGCAATATTCAATCCGAGCGAATCCAGCATTACGCTGTTTGCCGGGATTCTTACAGAAAGCCATCGGTGTTGTTCTTCGCATGCTGTTTCATCCAGTAATTTCCTAATTCGTACAATAAAATCTGTAATAATTTGTTCACGTTGTTCAGTTGTTGTCTCGAATAGTCTGAACAAATACGGCGCGCGCATGAAATCCAACTCGAAACCATCGATATCATAATTATTGCAGAGCTCTTGAATGAAGTTGTATTTGTATTCTCTGACTTCAGCTATTGCCCAGTTCTGTCCCCGGTCGCGCCAGGAATTTGCAGCTGTTTCCAAGCGATATTCAGGATGTTCATGATAAAATTTGCACACACTAATTTGACCGCCGCCGATATTTTGCTTGTTCACGCTATCCAGATGGTGAGTATCATTCATCCGGAAAGAGACAAACGGAACCAGATTCTTTTCCCGGCAGCGTTTAGTGAAATCAGCCACAATATCGCCACCCTCAAGCAGATATTCCAGAAAACTGTCCGGTTCGGTCTTATTATAAGTATTTTGTAACCAGTTCCAATGTTCTGAAGGAGGCAGAATTTTACTTTGCCACATCGGAACCCAACTAAATCCGGGTTGCAGCATATGTACGTCAACTCCGGTATCGGCGGTTTCATCAATAGATGCATCCAACATGGTCCTGGTGAATTTTTCACCTTTGCTATGATAAGGACTTATACATGATAAAATATTGGTGAGGTCGTTACTGTACAATACTTTAAAAGACGCTTTCATTGTGAAAGGGTTTCCTTTTTATTAAGGCTTAGATTCTGCAAAGTTGCCAGTTCCAGAATACACCCTTCTCTAATATGTTCACGGACTGCCTCCAGTGCATTATTTCGATTATTGTCAAAAATAGCTTTGATGAAGTTACGATGATGAAGCTTAAACTGGTTTGCATTCTGCATTTCCCAACCGTATTTTGCATTCTCCAGCATCATACTCCTGAAGTTGAGGCGGGTCAACTCCTTATGCAGCAATTTGTTGCCGCTCAACCGAGTGATTGAAAGATGCAGATCAGCATGTTTTTTGGCAAAAGCCTTGAATGACTCCGGCCCGGAAAAACTTACCATGTCGCAAGCTTCGGCTTTTTTCATCAAAATTTCCCGTGCGTTCGGAATGTTCAATTCCAGGATTTTATCCACGGCTCCAACTTCAAGCAACTCCCGGACATAATAACGTTCTTTAACAGACTCCTCATTTTCCACTGGAATTCTGACGCCCCATTTGGGAACATTTTCTATCAGGCCGTCATTCTCCAATAGCCGTAAGCTGCTCCGCAATGACATCAGCGTAGCACCGACGGCTTCCGCCAATTTGCGTTGCGACAGGAATTCTCCTTTAGGTAATTTATTATTAAGAATAAGGTCCTTTATCCGATCATATGCCATTTCTTCACACGTTTTCATTGTTAAATCCTCATGAAATTTTGATCTCTGATATATCTATTATATCCGTTATAACACTAAAAGTCAATAGACACATTAGAGAAAATATCTTGTTTTTTTTAATCCTTAACTTGCATTCCCTGTATAACCGACGGCATACTGACCGCCGGTATGATCGTAATGATCATGACTTCATACAATCACATCGAAATGAAAGTTTTTATTGCAGGTTTCAGGCCACAAAACGAAACCATGGTCACCAGGCAATCATCTTTTTCTTACGGTATTTTCCGCCCAAACGATTATACGATTTTCCCGTTAAAATGTGTTTAAAGCCCGGTCCAGATCATCGATAAGTTTATCGTGCGGCTCGATGCCTATTGACAGGCGTACAGTATTTTCCCTGACGCCAAAAGTAGTCCTTCTTTCAGGCGGTAAATAGAGCATGGTCGTCAAATAAGGAATGCAAATCAGTGATTCGGTCGCGCCAAGGCTGACCGCATGGTAAATGGCTTCCAGGTTGCTGATAAAATCCATGGCGTGTTCCTGAGTTTCACCAACATCAAAAGCCAGGATATTGCCGCCGCCGCATCGCATCTGCTTCATGGCGACCGCATGTCCGGGATGAGACTTGAGTCCGGGATAACGCAGTCTGGAAACCCTGGGATGTTTATCAAGGAATTCAGCCACTTTTTCCGCTCTATCAGCCATAGCGGCAGCTCGCAATTCAAATGTTTTCAACCCTCGATCGAGTAAAAACGCTGAATACGCGTCCAGCGTCGTTCCGATGGCTTGACGGGTAAACCAGAGTTTATTATAATCTTCTTTGGAACCGGCAATGGCCCCAGCCATGATGTCGTTGTGTCCAGCCAGTGTTTTGGTCGCGCTGTGGACCACCAGATCTGCTCCCGAATCCAACGGGTTCTGATGATACGGCGTCGCAAACGTGTTGTCGACGATCAGCATTATATTGTGCGGCTTGACGGCATCGGCGATTTTTTGAATATCGACAACTTTGCAAAGGGGATTACTCGGGGTTTCCAGAAATACCATTCTGGTATTTGGTTTTATGACGTTTTGAATATTATCCGCATCGTCGGCATCCAACCAGGTTACTTCAATCCCCATTCTTTCAAGGATCAGGGATACTTTATAGTTCGCGCCGTAGGTGTCATGGAAAATAATCAGATTATCGCCGGCGCTCAAGTAAGTAAAATAGACCATGGAACAAGCCGCCATCCCGGTGGTGCAGACAATGCAGTCATCCGCATTTTCCAGTGCCGCGATTTTCCGTTCAACTTCCCTTACAGTGGGATTATCGTCGCGATGGTAGGTATAACCATCTATTTCACCATCGGTAATCTGCCGTAAAACCTCAAAAGAGGCATATTCGTAATTTACGGCATTAACTATCGGAGTCACCATTGGACGGTTTCCATAAGGAGTAAGTGGATCAATTGGCATATATATCCCTTTCTATATTTCCATATTCCGATTAAAACGACTGTTGTCCTTCAAAATTATCTTGAATTTTTCTATCTTAATTTTATTTTCACGGTTGTTTCAGAGCCCGGAAATAAGTATCAATATTGTATACGGCCGCGAGAGGATTGTGTCCCAGCATCCGGTCCTTGGACGCCAGAACGGTGCATGGTGCATCAGCATACTTGAAAAACATTGAATCGTGCCCGACACAGAGTCCGAGCAAAATATTGAATTCTGTATCGGCGTCATTCAGGACCATGGCCTGCAAGATCGGATTACACATTGACTCCGGCTGACCGGGCACAATTTTCTGATCATCACTTATCCCGATAGATTCTTTGTCGCTTCTTCCGACTTTGCAAATCACGGAAACTACTTCAAACCCATGTTGTCTGAATAAATTCTCAATAATTTTAGCTTCATTCCTGAGTCCTGCGCAAAAAGCAAGTCCCAATCGTTTATATTTCATCTTTTTAGAGAATTCAATAGTTTCCAGTAAACGCGGCTTACACGGAGCAAGATTTTCATACCCGCTACCGCGATTAATATACCCTTGCGCTTCTTGTACTGACGCCTGATATGCAAACTCCCGAATATCAGGTTTCAGATACTCTTTTCCAGCGTCGTCGGCCAGTTGTCGCTTATTTTTTGTCGGGCAAAAAGCCGGAGCCTTTCCGGACGAGTTTCGACAAAACCGTTCAGCTAAGGGAAAAGGACAATTACCGCATGAAGCAGCTAATTCTTTATTCATATGTTATAAATTCCTTCTATGGATTTTTTATAAATTATCTTTAAAAATAGCTTTAAGGTCGTAAAAAGTCAAAAATAAAACCAATTTTAGTACAAAATAAATGTGAAAAAAAGTTAAAAAGTAGAGCACTCTGAATAAGAGAACCACAATAAGCAGTTAAGAGTTTTTGAAGATAAACCTTGCTGGTACCTCGTCCGCCAGCCGGATGAGATCATTTTCTTTGTAAAAATTGATTCCCGCTTTATCTGCTGGTTTTGTCTGACTCATTAACTTAAAAAAATCGTGTTGCATTGCTTTTAACAGAAATTAATTTCAAAAAAATTTTGCATAGCATATTGACATCTCATGGAAGGTATAGTATTATTAATTACAGATTAATACAAATAATACAAATAATTCATAAAGCATTAGTATAGAATGGGTAATTTGAGGTGTTGTTGATGAGTAAGCTTCTGGTAATTCTGGTTTTATGGGCCATTACATGTGATTGCCGCGCAAGTTTTAAAGAAAAAAAATGGAAATGTAAGATGCAGGAAAATTTCAAGTCAGGTTGGGAAAAGAATTGGATAATTGAAGGTAAACCAGAGTTGAAAGTGGCAAAAAATGGTTTTTTGATGATCAAAACGATTAAACCTAATGTAATATGGTACAAATATCCGTTCAAAGGGGATGTCAAGGTTGAATTTGATGCCTATGTCAAAGATATAGGGGCCAAGCCGATATTGTTTTTTATGGCTTGTCCGATTAACGGCAAACCTTTTTTTTCCGGAAGCCGGACATCTTTTTACGGCGATTATGCATGGGACCGTATAATGGGACTTTATTCAATTGGTTTTCTTAGGGATTTGCGAAAGGACAACGATAAATCGAACTTTCGCTATCTGGGCGGCAATATCAAAGATCAATGGCGCAATCTGACCTTCCACTCAGGCACAAAAGAGTTTTCGAAGCATTGGAAGTCGCAGGAGGAATATAAGAAAGCCTGGAATGAATACGAAGTTGAATCGAAGCCTTCAGGTCAAAATGATTATTGTACGGAAATCGGCAAAATTTATCATTTTTCCGCGATCAAAGAGGGAAACCGGATAAAGTTTCTTGTCGATGGTAAAATAGTTCATGACGTCGAGCATGATTCGAACGCAACCGGCAAGTTTTTCACTCCGCCTGATGAAGGATATCTGGGTTTCAGGAACTTCATCAGGGATTCAGAAGTTTGGATCGGAAATATTCGAGTCTATGAGCTAAAAGACAAAGGTTGATTGATGAAATTGAAATCCGTATTGTTGACAGCAACGTTGATAGCCGCCGGCTTGATAAATATAAAGGCAGATGGAAGTTCAGAAAAAATGCTAAAACATCCGAGACCTCTGGCTGAAAAAATCGTTATCTCCGAAAACGGGAAGGCAAAAGCTTTAATCATAACCGGAAAAGAAGATTTGGCAACGGCCGAAACGCTGCAGAAATCAATTGAGAAAAAATACCGGGTAAAATGTCCGATAATAATGGATACGGAATTTGACCTGAAGCAAAACCGGGAAAATATGATTATCCTGGGAAACCTTGCTTCGAATAAAGTATCTGAATATCTGTACTGCCGGCTTTACACTTATGAAGACCGCTATTTCCCCGGAAAAAAGGGTTATGTTCTACGCACCGTTCTCGATCCGTTCGGCAATGGGACCAACCTGGTAATTCTCGGCGGCTCAAGCGCGGATGGGGTTGCCAATGCTGAGAAGTACTTTCTGAAACAGTTGATCAAAGATGATAATTCTCTGTTTATAAAACCGCAATTGAAAGTTGTCTGGGGCAGCAAGCCTGGAAAGTATTACAGAAGTTTTCCCTGGAAAATGACCGCCGGCCGCGGCCCGCTAAATGCGGCAGTAAGATATTTGCGGACCGGTGACCCTCAATATGCGGAAAAGTATAAAAGAGGCTTATATCAGTATCTGCAGAAGCCATCGCATCTGCAATCATATTACGGAACTATGCTGTGGGAGGCAATGGAATCAAGCGGAGCATTCTCCGATAAGGAAAGACTTGAGATTTGTAATAAACTCCTGAATTTTTTTCGTGGCGAACAAGGGATCGGCTATCTTACTAAGGGCTATCTGGAGCAATTAACCAAGCCATTGCGCCGTCCAAGAGTTATCGGCAACCACCAGACCCGGGCGGCAATGGGGATGTATTTCGGTTGGCGCTACTTCAACAAGTATTTCAATCGAGATATGCCCTCCGTTGAAATGGCTGCATATTACAAAGCGGTTCAGGACATTATGAATTGTCAGATTGCCAGCTATCGTACGCTCGATGAATCGCATTCCCAGCACGGATTTGGAGGAACTCTGGATAACATGCTGGTAATCGGGATTGCCGAACCAGATCTTCTTAAAGACTATTTGAGCTCGGGACTCGGGCGTAAAATGGCGGATTATGTTTACCTACAGTGCAACAACCTCGGCAGAATGTCGGTCAATGGAGACGGCGGAGGCATCACAATTCCGGCAAACCTGTTCAGCAAACTGGCTTATCTTTATAATGACGGTCGCTACTTGTATATTGCCAACAAAGCCGGGGCCGGCGGCGTATCCACCGACGAACCGATACGCGGTTTTGTTTCGGACCTGAAAGCGATCCCCCCGATCAAGCACCTTGGAGTTGTAGCGATTGCTCCGGTAGAAGCAAACCTGGCTGTCGAGCCGTTTGAAGATCACACGGTGTTGCTTTCTTATGCTGAAAAGCAGTTTGGAGATAAAAGTTTTGATAAATTAAGTTTTCGCGGGGGGCTGACAAAGGATTCCGCCTATTTGGCAATTGACGGCCTTGGCGGATTTTCACATGCCTATTCGGATCAAAACTCAATCGTGGAATTTTCTCAAAACGGCTTTGTCTGGGTTTGTGAGCCGGACCAGTTCTCCTACTCCGGAATTGACTGCCACAATTCTTTGACCTACACGACAAACGGGTTGGGGCCTTTAAACGTTCCAGTCGCAGCAAAACTGCTTATGACTGCAAATACACAAGAGTATTCTTATTCCCTGACGGAGCTGCCTGAATACGGAGATATTGACTGGTATCGCCATGTTCTTTTCTTCCGGGAAAGCGGTCCTTTTCTGGTGCTGGATGTCATCAAGCCGCATAAAGACGGCGGGTTTCGCACCGCGGTTCACTGGCACATTCTGGGAGAAGCAGAGTATAGAGAAGGAAATATAAGAGCCTTCCAGCGCAGCCGCAATAACAAAGCCGAGGCGGGATTTTCCCTTGACTATCCGCAAAATGCAGGCATTTCAATGCATCATAAAACAGATGAAACACGCCTTAAATTGATGAAGCGAAGTATAATATTGAATGCTGCGACAAAATTCAACGCGATAGTTTTATCCCGTGAAGCCGAATTGAAAAAAGGGGAAAGAACCAGTTTTTTGTCAATGTTGAGAAGTGATCGAAAAATGCCTGAAGAAGCGACAATAAATCAACTCTCAGCCTTATCGTTTATGTTGGAGTTTAAGGGACAAAAATACATTATCGCCATTCCGGACAAGAGTGGTCAGATCAAGGCAGATAAGTTATGTATTGAAGCTGATTTTGCTTTAATCACTGATAAGCAGTTGTTCCTTGCCAACCCGAAAGCGGCTGTAATTGGCGGGTATAATTATATTTCGAAACCGAAACCCGGCGGGCATGTTATTAAAATCACGGATGAAAAGTATCAAAAGATAATAGAGCAGGCGATTGACAGATTGGCAAAAACCAAAATGAAGGATCAAGCTGTTCCGTCCATTAAGAACGCAATAGCCGGGGTGTCGGCAATCTCCAGTATTAAACGATTTAAAATTACTGACCCGAAGCAATTTACGTCTTTTGTAAATAGAGACGGTAAAACGGTTATTGCAGTCGGGGCCTATGATGGAAGTATTACCCTGCTCGATCATTCCTTGCAAGTATTGAAAACAACCCAAGTCAAACCTCAACTTTTATCTTTGACGACAGGAGATATCGACGGTGACGGCCTCCCGGAGCTTCTTGCCGGCACGGAGAAGGGTTGGATTTGCGCTTTGGATTCAGACAATCTCAAACTGCGTTGGCAAACTTGTGTCCCTCAACAAAACCAGGAGGCATTGTGGTACAGCATGCGGGGTAACCAGGTAATCAACCTGGCCGTAGCTAATTTGAACGGCAAGGCCCCGCTTATATTTGCCGGAATGGGAGATGAAACTCTACAGGCCTTATCAGCGGACGGGAAAAGGTTATGGAACCGGCTGTTGCAATGGGGACTGGCAAATAAACTTGCCGCCGGCAAATTTTTACCGGATAAAAATAATCAAATAGCTGTAGGTATAGGGATTATTTCCATGTCCGCAAAACTTTATTTATTTGATGCTTCCGGTGAAATAAAATCCTGTGTTAATATTCCTGCCGGGTACGGCAGTTCCGTAACAGCGATGTTAACCGGACACTTTATGCCGGGAGCACTGGCGGAGTCATTAGTTGGAACCAGTTCCGGTTTGTTAATAATGTATCATGGGGACAAAAACGGGACAATTCAACCGGTCTGGATTCAAAACCTGGATCAGAAAATCAACGGCATTGCAAGGCTTTCCAACCCCTCGAAACAAGACATATTCGTAATCGGATCGGAAAACGGTTTTATTCACGGATTCAGTCCGGCCGGGAAACAGAAGTGGGTGAAATATCTTCAACAACCGGTTAATTCGGTTGTTTGTTTTCCGCAACAGCCGCTTGCGGCGGCAGTTTTGAACCGCCGCCGGGTAATCGTCCTTGACTCCGCAGGAAATTTACTTGGAAAAGCTCATTTTGAAGATGAAATTCGCCAGCTTGATGCTATTGATAAAAATACCTTATTAGTTATGTGTGAGAAAAATTTATATTTGATCAATATATCGGAGAGATAAAATGCCGAATACAACAGTTATAGTCAGATGGCCGCTTTACCAGCAGGTAGCAGAGTTATTGCAGGAAAAAATTCTCAGCGGCAGTTTGCAGGGAAGTCTGCCCACCGAGGAAGAACTTTGTGAGCAAATGAATGTCAGTCGTGTAACCATTCGCAAAGCTATGGCCGAATTAAAAAACAAAGGCCTTATCAGGAGCTATCGCGGCAGAGGCACTTTTGTCTCAACTGATATTCCGAGGATTCATACCCGGGTATTGAAAATAGCCTCATACTACAGCAATCCAGATCTGGATATCCAGCACCGGATATACAAGGGTTTCGAAAAATGTTATCCCGAACTGAAGATTGAGCCGATGTTTTGTGCGGACAGTCTGGACTACTGTGATTTCCTGACCGGTAATCTTGACGGTCGATCAAGTCCGGATATATTTATGTTTTCCGAATCACAGTTACCTTATCTGGTTGCTCGAGGAATATTCAAGGAGCTGGATACCGGTAAATTCACAGGAAAAGGGGGGAGCTTTTTCAGTCGTCCATTTGAACTGTTCAGTAAAAACAAAAGTAAACTTTACGGGGTTCCGTTCATTTTTTCTCCATTGGCGCTGTTTGTCAATAAAGCATTTATTGATGCGAAAGAGATAACTGCGTTTGCAGGTTGGAAAGAATTGATTGCTGAAGCAAAAAAAATTCAAAAGATAAATTCCAGTGGTTACGGCTTTCTTCTGCCTTATGAAACTCTCAACCGCTGGCCGTTGTTCCTGTTGCAAAACGGAGTGAAAATCATAGGGGGAAAAGGCAAGTATGCTAAATGCTTTATGGATTCCCCCGAAGCTATCAAAACCATATCATGGCTGCAGGACCTTTTATATCGCGAGAAAGTCACAGCCGGTCTCTGTCCGGACTCAACCGAGTTATTTATGGAGGGCATGGGTGCGATCCTCTTATCCAGTTTGTACATGCTCAATAAGTTTGATCTCGTGTCCGGATTGGAATGGGAGGTACTGCCAATTCCAACGCCGTCGACCGGGGTTGCGAACATGTTAATGGTTACCGGATTCGGTATTTCAAAGAGTTGTTCCGACGTTGATGGGGCCGAACAGTTTTTGACATACATGCTCTCCCGGGATGTTCAGGATCTGCTGGCGGAAGAAAATGTTGCCTGTCCGCAGCTGAAAACATCTGTATCGAAATTGACTCCGAGAATTCAAACTCATCTGACAGAAATTCTGGATCCGGAAATTCTGAAACGTTCCGTGTTATTCTCCGATCACCCGGAAACTGGTGCAATCAGGCAAATCATGCAAATTGAAATGAATAAGGTTTGGATGGGGTTCCAGTCGCCCCGGGATGGATGTCTGAACACATCTCAAAAAATTAATAAGTGCATATTCGATCCCGAATAAAAAACATAATTATGAAAGGAGGTAAAATGGAAGATTGCAAAAAGAAAAGAGATGCCTGAGAACGATGAGTAACGGCCCTCGTTCACCGGCACCTCTTTGAACCGTACAAAAAGCACAGTCCTGTATCAACGAAAATAGCATAATAACAATTATTATTCAACTCCGATGTTTGATGAAAACAAAACTTTTAAATCGATGAAAACAAAGGAATAAAAATGCGAAACAAAAAAACATATTTCACGCTCATTGAACTTTTGGTTGTGATAGCGATTATCGCGATCCTTGCTTCAATGCTGCTGCCGGCCCTTAACCAGGCCAGGGATAAGGCAAAAAAGATTACTTGTCTGAACAATCTGAAGCAAATCGGTTTGATCTGGATGAACTACCTTGATGACAACGAGGAGTTTTTCTCCGATTCCGAATTATGGCTCGACAGGTTCATTAAAGCAAACTATTTGCAGGATTACAAATGGCGTCCGTTACTGACCTGTCCTTCAAAGCCATGGCCTCGCGATGGTGCCGGGATGTGGAATAAAACTTATGCCGACTACGGATATAATTACATGAATCTCGATGATTGGCGTTATGACTGCACCGCTAAGCTTTCCCGGATAAAACACCCGACAGAAACCGTTCTCATGGCCGATACCCGTTGGTCCGATGCAAAACCGGGACGCGGCGGGACATACGTCATGGACTACTATGCTCCGGCAACTTCGCCGGTAGTTGAGCCAAGGCACAGCAATGCGGCGAATATTTTATGGATCGATGGTCACTCAACCAGTATTAAAGCCCAGATTCCGCTTAATATTTATACTCAGGGCGCCCTGACTGCCAGACAGGATTCCGTTAACTATTGGGATCGTGAGTAATGAAGGAGAAATCACATGACTTCAACTGAAAGAGTCATATCAGCGATTAATTTCAACCCTCCTGACACAATACCTTACTGGGACAGCATCTGGCCGGAGTTCGATGCGGCATGGCATCAAAAACTTAACGTTTCCGAAGCAGTATCCCCCTACGATTTTTACGGCAATGACATTATTGCCCCGGTTTGCCCGGAAGAAGGGTTTTTCTTTCGGGAAAAGGGTACATTGAGAGAAGAAGACGGTTGGATTATCCTGAATGATGGATGGGGGGCAACCGTAAGACGCAAACCGGGCACATATCTATCAGAGTATCTTGACAGAAAACTGAAAAACAAAAGCGATCTGGATAAATTGCGGTTCGACCCGGTAGATCTGGATGACCGTTATCGCAAAGCCGCTCTCTATTATGAACAGGAAAAAGCCGCAGGGCGCTGCATTTTTTCGAAAATCGGAGGATTGTATTGTCGTACCCATTTCCTGCGAGGTGAAGAAGAACTGCTGATGGACATGTTGCTTGATCCCGTCTTTTGCCATGCTTTGTTTGACCGGACAATGGAACATTTGACCGGTATGGCGCTTGAAGGACTCCGGAGGTTCAACACATATCAAACCGGCCTATTCATCTATGATGATATGGCATCAACGAAAGGGCCGATGTTCGGACCGGAACAATTTGCCGAATATCTTTTGCCGCGATATAAAAAAATGATTGCAACGATACGGAACGCCGGGTGCCGGCATGTTTTTTTTCACAGTGACGGTAACATTGGTCCGTTGATTGACTTACTATTGGAAGCCGGTTTTGAGGGATTTAATCCGCTTGAGCCGAGATGCGGGTTGGGACTGGTTAAATTGCGGGAAAAATATGGTAAACGGTTTGTCTGTTTCGGAGGAATTTGCGCCACGGATGTTTTAGTCCGGGGTGATAAAAAAGAAATAGCGGCTCATGTCAACCCTCTGCTTGAGCTTGCCAGGGAAGGTGGCATTGTCCTTGGAGCGGCCTCAATCGCAAATGATGTGGACCCGTATATTTACGACTGGTTCCGTAATTACATAAAGGAAAACAGCGGTTAATCAGCGCTGGAACATAGAAAGTTTAATGCATGCACTCGTTTATATTATCATTGATCTTACTTGCGGGATTAACATTCCAGGCGACCGCAGGAGGGGGATTGCCGGCGCCGCGCCCCCTGGCCGCGCAAATTAACCTTACCCTTGGCGGAAAACCTGCCGCAACTATAATTTACGGTCGGGAAAGCAAGCAAATCGCGGAATTTCTCCAAAAGGCGATTGCCCGAAAAACGGGAGTGCAACTACCGGTTCTGCCCGATTCCGCAAAAGACATCTTAAAATTCCGGAATAATCTTATCGTTATGGGTAATCTTGCCACAAATCAGCTCTGTGATTTTTTATACCGCAACCTGTATACTTATGAGGACCGTTACTTTCCGGGGAATGATGGATACGTGATAAGAACATTGCTCGATCCGCTTGGCAACGGTAGTAATATCATTGTTCTGGGAGGATCAGATCAAGCGGGAATTGCCCGTGCCGCCCGGCTTTTTTTGCAAAAAATCAATATAGAAAATAAACACTCTTTCTTTAAACCCCAATTACTGGTGAAATGGGGCAAAGGCTTCAAAGACATTAATTATTTCCCTTACCGGATGACGGCCGGGCGCGGACCGTTGCGGGCCGCTGTAAGTTATTTACGGGCCGGCGATATAAAATATGCGAAGCAGTATAAACAGGAACTGAACCGGTATTTCAAGCATCCGGGCCATCTTTATTCGTATTATTCATTGATGTTATGGGACGTGATGGAGTCAAGCGGAGTATTCAGTGATGCCGAGAGGCTGGAAATAGTGAATAAACAGCTTGCATTTATGCGGGGGACTGAAGGCTATAAATATTTCTTTTTTCAATACTTTATTCCGGAAGCCCAAAAACGCAGGCCAAAGCAGTTTTTCAACCGGACCCTGGGCAATCATGTTTCCCGGGCCGGGCTGGGGTTCTATTTCGGGAATCGCTACTTCAGCAAATATTACCGGGGGGAAATCCCGGACGCCGAACTCAAACGCTGGGAGGTCTTGTTGAAAAATCTCTGGACCTCATTTTTCAAGTGCTATCGCAACCTTGACGAATCATACTCGCAGCATGGTTTTGGCGGGTCCCATGACAATACCCTGATTGTAGCATTAGCCGAACCGGAATGGAGCAAAGAATTTTTCAAAAAGAATATCGCCCGGAAAATGGCCGATTATGCCTTTTCCCGCGTTAATAATTTGGGTAAAATGGCCGTCCTGGGCGACGGCGGCGGGATCACTGCTCCGGCCAACCTCTTTTCAAAGCTGGCTTACGCATATAACGACGGCAGTTATTTATTTATGGCCGGGAAGGCCGGGAGCGGGGCGGTTTCGACTGATGAACCCATCAGGGGGTTTGCGACCGATTTGAAACCGGTTGAACCTCAAAAACATCTTGGCGCCTTTGCGTTGCAACCGTTTTCAATCTGGCCTGAAAAACCGGTGCCTGATTCGTTTGACAAGCTTTCTTTTCGCGGCGGCTTTAAAGTTTTGGACCCGTTTCTTCTGATTGACGGCCGTGGCTGGATGTCGCATTCATACATGGATCAAAATTCGATTGCCGAGTTTTCCCAGAACGGACAAATATGGGTCTGTGAGCCTGATGCGTTTTCCTTCTCTGAAATGTCTCAACACAACTCAGTTACTTTTTACCATAACGGCCTTGCCCCGGAATCAGTTCCCACGCAAGCCCTTTTGAAGAAAGCCTGTAATACGAAAAGTTTTGCGTATTCACATACCTGTCTGCCTGGTTATGGAAATACTCAATGGCATCGGTATGTTCTGTTTTTTCGAAACAAAGGCCCGTTTGCCGTGCTTGATCTGTTGGCTCTGAAAGATAATATCCCGGGCGATTATCTGGCAAACTTCAACTGGCATTTTTTGGGCTCAGGACAATTGTCTGAAAAAAACAGTTTTTATGGCCAACGAACTCAAGGTAAGCACACCGTCGGTTTTTTCCTGAGTCATTCTCCGGCTGACGCAGGTATGTATGTAAGCCAAAACGCCAAACGCCGTAAAATTCTGGAAAAAATCTATGTAATCTCTCCCGAGTTAAAGTTTTATTCTGTCATCATGAATCAAACTGCCGGGCCGGACGCCCCGGCCGGAATGCTCACCTTACTTTCTTCATGGCGGGACCGTAAACCTTTAGTGCCTCAAGTCAGGCAGTATAATGCAATGTGTTACCGGGTTGATTTTGATAGGCAAAGCTACTATATAATGGTACCGGTCCCTGGAAAAAAGGCCTGCGCCTTTGGCCGGATAAAAGCGGTTGCGGACTTTGTCGCGTTTTCGCACAAGGTTATGTTTGCAATAAACGCGTCTTCCGTTACCATAAATGGAAAAGAGCTTATCGATAAAGCAACGCCTTTCACCGGGGAAATAACCATTGATTGCCAGGATTTTGATGCCCTGCCGGGAAACCAAAGCCACAGTATAAACAAGCCGGATCCCGGAATATCGTATCTTCCTGAATCAGGCGGCATTTTACATACGAACAATGTCAAAGCAGGGACTGCTTTACTGAAAACCAACACAGGATATGTAGTCGGAACTGCGACAGGAGAGTTGATCTGTTTCGACTCGAATCTGAAAAAACAAAACTCTTTCCAATGCAAGGGTGAGGTGTTGAGCCTGATAATTGACAAAAAACAAAATATTCTGGCTGGAACTGCAAGCGGAAACCTCTATTGTTTCGACCGGTCCCTGAACAAACGCTGGCAGACAAGCATTCCGCAAAAGAACTTCCGGGTTCCATGGTTCAGTTTGGGAGGCCCCAGGGTTAAAACCTTGTTCAGTACGGATTTTAATGGGAAATCGTTAATTCTCGCCGGAATGGGCGACAGTACGTTGCAGGCGCTTGACTCCAACGGTAAATTATTGTGGAACCGCCTGGTCGAGTGGGGAGTGGCGGCCCAGATTGTAAAGAGTAAAGAATATTTGATCGCCGGAACTGGAATTATCTCGCCGACCCCGGAAATGTATGTAATATCACCGGCCGGAAAGATACTGGGCAAAACCCGTGCGCAAAACTCCGGGCCCGGTACTGGAATCACCCTGTTACGGCAGGTCGATAATGGTTTGCTGGTCGGCACCTCCAGCGGCGCGTTGGGTTTGTACTACATGGATTCATTATGCAAAATGCAGTTGCGCTGGAATGTTAATTTGGGCCGCAAAGCAACTGATGCGGTAATAATACAAAACGGTACCGAAAAAATAATTGTGGTAACTTCAGAGTCCGGCTTTATTAATGCGTTCAGCATTAAGAAAAAGCAGTTATGGTTTACAAACCTGCATAATCCTGTAAAATTGCTCAAGCGGCTTACAGAAGCTGGAAAACTGCTGGCGGCGACCGGGAATGAGGTTTTTATTTTGAATTATCATGGCAGGGTAATCGCTTCCCGGAAATTTACAGGGCGAATTGTTGACATGTCGTCACACCAAATCTCCGGCAGAAACCTGATTACCGTATTAACATCCGAAAAAATCATTCAATTTGATTTAAAATAACCGTGAAGGAATAAAGAGAAAATATGACTGAAAAATTCAAAATTGCCTGCATCGGGGCCGGGACTTTTGCCCGAAGCGTCCACATGCCGGTACTGAATGCCCGTAACGACGTTCAAATCGTCGGGGTATGCGATTTGAATCCTGAGACCGCAACAATTGCCTCGCAGGAATTCAATATTCCCAAAATCTATAATGACCACCAGCAGATGCTTGAGCAGCTTGAGTGTGATGCGGTATATGTTATTTTACCCCCGCATGTTTTGTTTGATCCGGTTATGGATTGCCTTGAAGCAAAACGTCATGTTTTTATTGAAAAACCGCCGGCGCTTACCACGGTTCAGACAATCGCCATGGCAAAAGCCGCAAGTCTTAATGGATGTATAACAATGGCTGGTTTTCAGCGGCGGCATATTCCGTTATTACAGTTTCTTCGGCAAAAAGTCGAGGAAAAAGGTGAAATCACTCAGTTTACAGTCTGCTACTATAAGAACTTGATTGACAGCAGCCCGTATTACCGTGGAGCTATTGGAATGCTGCGCTGTGACATGATCCATGCGGTTGACATGATGCGCCACCTCGGCGGTGAGGTTATTGAGCTGGCTAATTACAACCGTTGTATCGGGACCGATTATGTTAACAGCTGCAATGCTATCGCAAGGTTTGACAGTGGACGGGTTGGCGTAATGCAGACAACCTGGGGTGCCGGAAGACGTTTTTTCACCATCGAAATTCACGGCCACGGAATATCCGTATTCGTCGATCCGGATTCCCACGGAATTCTGTATTCACACGATTATCCTGACGGAAAGAGATATACCCCGGCCGAAATTGCCGGCAGCGATGAATATCTCAACAAAGTCGGTTTCGCCCGGGAGACCGATCATTTTCTTGAGTCAATCAGAATCGGGCGACAACCGGTTACCTGTTTTGCCGATGCGGTTAAGACAATGCAACTGGTGGACCGTCTGGAAGAGAATCAAGGGGACTGATAGGCAAATCTTTTCTCCCAAATAATTTTCTCCTTGAAAATCCCCCCGGAACCTTTCAGGGCATTAAGCAGGATTAGAACTAAAGAATTTTGCCGATGCTGTTGATTTATTCATTACTTCGTTGTATCTTTACCATCATTATTAGTCCGGTCTATAATCATATTGCATTTGTTGAATAGCGCTGGAAGCGCGGCACATAGCAGCAGCCCGGGGTGATTGAGCGTAGCGATTGAACCCCGGGAACAGTTAGAAAACATTTAAAGCCCTGAAGGGGCGACATATAAAGCAAGGTAATTATCAGCCGGAGTAATATTAATCCGTACGCCGGTGTACCGCTTCAAACTATGCGCTCAGGAAGCGGAAATACAGCCATGAAAGAATAAATGAATTTTATTAATCAGGAGGGTTCAAAATTGCGATTTTGTTTATCAGCGATGTTGTCAGCCGTATTAGCGGCTGTGGCGCTAAACGGATGTAGTAACGGAAAGCCGGCGGCATCGGGCCAAAAGACACGAATTGTTTGTTTCGGCGACAGTTTGACATCATGCGGCGGACGGGGCGGACGCTATTCCGACTGGCTGGTTCAAACGCTTCCGGATTGTGAAATCATCAACCGGGGAATTGGCGGCGATACGCTTGGCGGCGGCAGAAAGCGTTTTACTAAGGATGTTATGAACTTGCAACCGGATATTCTGGTATTCGAGCTTGGAGCCAACGATTACTGGAGACGGAAACGCAGTCTTGATGACTTGAAGGTAGATTATGAATACATGATAAAAAAAGCCCATGACGCGGGAATAAAAATTGTCATAGCCGGATGTTTTGGAGCCGACTATGACAAAACCCGGAAAATCGACACCAGCCGTGCCGGATTACCGCTCAAAGATTATGCTTCGGGCATTGCCGCCATGGAATATGAATTTGCCGACCGCTATGGTTGTATTTATATCCCGGTTATGCAGGTGGATATTAAGCCCAACGGCACCGCCCCTTACTGGAGTGAAAATCGGCACCCGAATAAAAAAGGCAATGAACTTGTCGCCAAAAGAATAAAAACCGCAATTGACCAGGCGAGAAACCGCAAATAATTAATCCGGACAACGGATGAGAATGTGGCCTCACTTATTTTACGGATGACCACTAGGTAGGCTAAAATACCCCGATGCAAGCATCGGGGATAGTGTTTTATCGAATAGCTGAAGCCAGAAGGTTTTTCCTGATAAATTCCGATGTCGCGACCGGGTCCTGGCTGGAGACAAGTTTTTCCACTTTCGACAAACCGGTTGCTTCAAGAATATCTTTCAGTTGCCGCAGGAAAAGGACGCTGGAGCGAATCGCGCCGTAACCGTCTTCACGGTATGGATACTGATCCATTGACAACCAGCCTTGATAACCGGTTTTTTCCAGCCAGAACAGAATTTCCAAATACTCGACAAGATGAATCGATCCGACGATCATGTCGTCGTCCCAGTGGGTGTAATTGTCGTTAAAATGCATGTGGAACAGCTTATCGCCGAATTGTTTCAGCAGGACGATTGATTCGCCGACGTTCTCATAAGCCATGAAAGCATGGCCGGTATCGATGGTGACTCCGACGTTTTCCCCGAGGGCATTGGCGACAAGAAGCGTATCGGCGGTTCTGGCCAGATACGAATGATTGCGCGGTTCCTTTACTTTGAATTCCAGCGCCAGGCGGACGCCTTTGCTTTTTGCATAGTCGTTGCATTCCCCGAGAGAATCGATCAGCCAGGTTTTTTCCTGCAAATAATCTGCGCTTAAAGGATAATCGTAGCCGTCCTGTCCGGGCCAGATATTGATCAGGTCGCCGCCGAGTTCGGCGGCAAAATCAACACATTGATTGGTTTCGGCAATTGCTTCGGCCCGGATGGCGCTGTCTTTCGCCGCCAGTGCGCCTCTCCCCCATTTTTTTTGCCCGAAATGGTCCGGGATTATGGAAGAGAGCTGCAAGTTGGAATTTTGCAGCGCCGTTTTCATCGCCTGGACATTTGAGGCGTTGATGTCCCAGGTGCCGACCAGTTCAATGCCGCAAACTCCTTCGATTGACGCGGCTTGTTTGATAAGTTCGTCTTTGGGCGGAACGTCCTTATAACCGCTTGAAAGGAAACGGTCGCAGGTGTTGCCGAGATTACCGAGGATAACCGAAAAATTGTTGTTGCCCATTGTTGCTTGCTCCTTATATTTTTGACGTTATGGTGTATTTGCCGCTTTGAACATTATCGTGGTAGTCCGGCAGAATTACTTCCGCCGTGGTACAGGCTGGAATTTCAATATCGAAAACGATTCCGGCGTCACATTTTTTCCATGAACTTTTAACCGCTCCGGCCGGGCTGTCATAAGTTGCCGTTACGTTTTCAAGACCATCCGGAACGCAAGGCTTGATAATCAGCTTGTCAGCTCCGCAGGAGTCATCGGCGAGCCGTATGCCGCCAAGATATTTGAAGAACCACGCGCTGATCGAACCTAACATTGGATGGTTGTGTGAGTTCATCGCGCCGCCGGTTGCGTATTCCCAGCGTTCCCAGAGGCTTGTCGCGCCGTTTTCCAGCATGAATCCCCAGGAGGGATAGGTCGTTTGCGTCGCGATCCTGAAGGCGGCATCGACATAATCATATTCACAAAGCTGTTCAAGCACATATTTGGTGCAAATGTTCCCGGTTGTCAGATGAAAATCCGCTTCGATCACCGCTTCGTGGAGCAGTGCGCCCACGCGAGCTGTCAAATCTTTTGGAACCGCCCCGCAATGTAACGCGAAAGCGTTGGTGGACTGGTAATTGACTTTATATGCTTCTTTCTCCTGATTCCAGAAAGCGGCGTGAAAGGCCGTTCTGATTTTTCCTGCCAGGGTTTCATATTTTGCCGCGGAGTCCGGCTTGTCGAGTACCGCCGCCATTTTGGCAAGATAGTCGCAATACATGATCAGACAACCGGTGGAGATAAAATCTCCGGGGGCATAGGCATTGCCGGCACTGGCCCCGATGCTGCCTTTGACCGCGTATTCGGCCGGCGGCGCCCAATCACCGTAATATGAGTAGCCGAGAATAAAATTTTCAGCTCTGGATAAAAGGTATTCCACCCAAACGACGTAAGCGGTAAAGTTTTGCTCAATTGTGTGAATGTCGCCGTAATGAAGATACAGCAGCCAGGCATTGGATAGAAAACTGACGGAGATCGGGTCGGCCGGGGTAAGCCCCAGGCCGCGCGGGGCGGTATCGTGGATTCTGCCTTGACCGTCACGGGTTTCACAAACATCGGAAATATGTTTTGCCAGAAAGTTACGGACCTTGAAGTTGTAGACCATGGTTTCATTCCTGACCGTCATATCGTTCAACCAGCCCATCCGTTCATCACGCTGGGGACAGTCCGTCGGGATATGGTGATGGTTGTTCCTTTCCGTCCTGAAGACCATTTGCTGAATCCGGTTGAGCAGTTGCTCGGAACATTCAAAGTGTCCGGCTGTTTCAAAGGCGTTGCCGACCTGACGTCCCTGAATGTCACCGGTTACCGGTTTTGAGCTCAGGTTTTCAAGCTGGACGTAGCGGAAGCCATGATAGCTGAAACGCGGTTCATAACTTTCAGTGCCGCCGGAGCAGATATATTCGTCGGTATTTTTCGCGCTGCGCAGGTTGTCCTGATTGACGAAGCCGTTTTCCCGCAGGGTTTCCGCGTAACGCATGGTAATTTTCCGGCCTGCCGCTTCATTTATTTTAAGTCGAATCCAACCGGCGATATTCCGCCCGATATCGACCACGTAAATACCGGGTTCCGGTTCCATGACAGCGGCGGCGTCAAAACTTTCAAGCAGTTTGACCGGTTCGTGCGTTTGCGGAAGCATTTTGATATTGCGGTTGTGCGGTTGAATGTCGGGACGTCGCTGGAATTTCAACTTTGTCAATGCCGGGCTTGCCCAATTTTCTTCCAGCGTCCCGGCATCAAAAGTTTCTCCGTCATAAATGCTTGCCCGGGTCATGGGACCGGGGGCTAGATGCCAGTCAACCCGGTGTTTGTCTTCACCGCTGATGATAAAATCTTCCGTCCCGTTGGCGTTGAGCATATACAACTGGAAACGCATCTTTTTGGTTCCAAGCCAGCCGTTGGCGAGCAGCACTGAAATACAGTTTTTGCCGGCTTGCAGGAACTCTGTCACGTCGTAACAGCAATAATAGCTGTTTTGAGAATAGTCCGAGGGCGCGGGGCTGAGTAGATCTTCGGAAACTTTCCGCGAGTTAATATATAGCTCAGAATAACCGGGCCCGGCAAGATAAACTCTTGCCCTGACAGGCATTTTGTCGATCGAAAAAAGACGCCGCAGAATGATACTTGCATGAGCCTCGGAAGCCGGATTCAGGCTCATCCATTGTGCGTTGAGCCAGGCTTCATCACGCAACAGGGCAGTTTCAAAAGACGCGACTTCCGACCACTGGCTTTCTTTTCCACGATCATCGCACAACTTGACTTTCCAATAGACCGGTTGACGACTTGCCAGTTCTTTGCCCCGGTATTCGACGGCAACGCATTTGGCTGATTCAATCCAGCCGCTGTTCCACAGGTCGCCTTTATCGTCTTGCAGGAGCTTGTCCGAACTTGCCGCCAGAATTTTCCAGGCGGTCTGATTTTCCGTGCAGCGCCATGACAAATAGGGATTTTGCCGGGAGACGCAAATCGGTTTTTTCAAATATTCGCAGCGCAAATCGGTTATTTTCATATTCAGTGTTTTTCCTTATTATTGATAACCGGACAAAGGAAGCTTGAAGCCGGTAGTCCGGCCCGGTTATATAAATTAGCATAAACGGGATTTGACCTGCAGGCATAGCTTACCGCAATGGGTTCCTGCCGGGCCGGAATAACTACCCGGCTGCCGTCCGGAGCGGCATCCGCCCATTTCCATTCCCCACTCTTATTTTGAATTGCGAACCCGCGCAATTTATCTTTGCTGCCGGAACGTTTGCCGATAATCAGTCCGTCTTTGCTGTGAGAAAAGCTGATTACAACCCGTTTGCCGTCCCAGACGGCTTTTTCGACCAGTGGACCTGAATATTCCAATTTGTCGAATCCGTAGTACTTTGCCAGAGCCCATAATGCCAGGCGTTTCCCGACGTCGAGTTTATTCGGCGGATGCAGATTGTTTTCGTCTCCGATGTCCAGGGTAACGGCCATTCCGGTATTCGGGGTTGACCGCAAACATTTCAATTGAGCCAGGCGAATTCCGGCAAAACCGTCTCCTCCCTCGGGACGTTTATTGTATTTCCGGTAATTGGGCAGTTGGACAAATAAAAACGGCATTGCTTCATTGTGCCAAAGCTTGCGCCAGCAATGAATCATCGCCTGCTGTTTTTCGCAATAAGCCAGCTTGTTTCCGGCGTTTGCCTCGCCCTGATACCAGATGAAGCCTTTGACGGCAAAAGGCGCCAGCGGCAGAATCATGTGATTATATACCCATGAAGGAGTTTGTTTAATCAGCCGGTTGGAAAGAATTTCCAATGCTTTGTCAGAACGTACTTTGCCGTTAACGAAGTATTTTTGCAATTGTTTGCTTTTCCGGAGCTTCATGGCAAATCTGGTGCGTTCGGCTTTTTCATCCTGCTTCATTGCCTTCAGGAATTTCAGGTACTGCTGATATGTTTCCGGTGAATATTGCTTAACCGTGTCAACCGGGGTCCAGGCTTCTATTTTCGTGCCGCCGAATGCAGCCTGGATAAGGCCGACCGGGACGTTTAGTTCGCGGTGTATTTCACGGCCGAAATAATACCCGACCGCAGAAAAATTTTGGACCGAACCGGAAGAACACACCACCCATTTCAAGCCTGGGGCCAATCCCTTTTTTTCAGGCCCGAACGATGGCGGCAGGCGAAGCAGCCTGATTTCCGGCTGGTTGGCGGTGCTTATTGCCGTTTTGCTGTCTGAGGTGCGCGACAGAGGGAGGAACATATTTGATTGACCGGAGCATATCCAGATTTCCCCGATCAGGATATTTTTCAGGACAATTTTTTCGTCTTTGCAGGTTACCGTTAAAACAAGCGGTCGTGTATCGGCTTTCATCGGCGGCAGGCGGAGTTCCCAGTTTCCCTGCCGGTTTGTTTTGGTGTGAAAACTTTTATTTGCGAAAGATACCGTTATTTCGCTGTCCGGGGCGGAAGAACCCCATACCGGCACTTCGACATCGCGTTGAAAAACCATGTTGTCGGTGAACAAGCCATAAAGCCGCAGTTTTTTGTCGGCGGCGGAATAGAGGCTGGTCGCGGCCATAAATAAAATAATAATGAGTCGCAAGTTCATTCTTTCTCCCCTGCAAGCTTCTTTCGCATTGCGCTGATAAATTCATTCATATCTTCGTTTTCTCCGCCAAGTTCCTGCCAGACGGACCGCAGTTCGTCTTCCAGATTTGCGTGTCCGGGAATACAGACGCTTTCCATATTCAGACCGTCGTACAGTTCACGGAGAAGATGGGTTCTCTCCGTCTTGCCGATTTTACCGGGCCAGCGCGGGATCTGCTTGATTCTGGCACCAAAGAATCCTGCCACATTAAATCGGGGTTCATGATATTCATCGTCAACAAAACCTGAATCCGCGCTTATGCGCTCCGGCTGACCGTGCTGCAGTTCAAAATCGATGCAGGCGCGGCGCAGTTCCATTAGAACCTCTTGAGATGCCGGATTGTCCCCAATCAGATTGTTCTGTTCGTCTGGATCATTCTGCAAATCGTATAATTCTTCATCTCCGCCATTATAGTAATGGATAAACTTGAAACCGTGACCGACCGCCGCGACAAAACGTTTGAAAGGAGATCCCGGCGCGTCCGGGTCACCGCCGTGATGGAAGCAAATTATTCTGCTTGCGAACTTATCCTGTTCGGTCAATATCCTGCGCAAACTGGTTCCGGCATAAGGCTGTTTAGGCGGCGGCGCGGCTCCGGCAATATCCAGAATGGTCATAGTCAGATCCCAGCTTACAACCGGCACTTCACAGGATGAACCGGGAGCGAATCCCGGCCCGCTGATGATCAGGGGAACTCGGGCCGAACCCTCATACGGCGTAAATTTTTGGAACGCCTGACGGTCCCCAAGCATTTCACCATGATCGCTGGTGAAAATGATGACCGTATCGGAAAGCATGTTGTTTGCCTCAAGAAAATCGAGAACCCGGCCGATTTGTTCATCGACAAAGGTACAGGCGGCAAAGTATGCTTCCCGCAGCCGTTGCAGATGCAGTTTATCCGGGTAATTATTTTCATCAAACGGATACTGTCTTGAGTCGCCGTCAGGACGCGGGCATGGCGGCGGCAGTTCCGCGTCGCGATACATGTCCAGATATTTTTGCGGTACACTGTATGGCGGATGCGGGTCGATCCAGCCGCCCATGATGCAGAAAGGCTTGTCCCGCTTGTCCCGCATTGTTTCGATGATATTATCAGCGACCCAGCAGGTCCCCAGATGCTTTTCAGGTATCGGGGCCGCCTGTGGAGAATGATAAAACAGCGACCTGACCCCGTGCGGACTCATGACATTTTTATAGCCGGCGGCTTGTAAATACTGCAAATATTCATCTTCCTCGAGACTTACCGGGATTTCCTCCATCAACCGCATACTGGACCAGCCGTGGTCTTCGCGTGCGGGATAATGATGCATCTTGCCTATCGCAATGGTCTCATATCCGCATTTGTTAAGCAGTTGCGGCATTGTTTTGTAGTCTTTCAGGTCAGACATAGTTTTTTTGCCGTTGGTCCAATATCCGTGATGGCGGGCGCTTAACCCGGTCAAGAGGTCGTGCCGGGTCGGCATACAGGCCGGCGAGGAGCTGTAGGAATTGTTGAATCGGCATCCCGATGCGGTAAGGCGGTCGAGATTGGGTGTGATCATGTGTGAATTACCGTATGCGGCTATCGTGTCAAACCGCTGCTGGTCTATATAGAGGATAAGAATATTCGGTTTAACCATTACTTATTTGTTCCTGTTTAACGGATATGAGAAAGTCGGCGTTCCTTTGAACGGGGCGGCGGGAAAATCGGCGCCGATCGGTTTAATAACCGCGCCGGTGCAGCTGACTTTGAGTCCTTTGGTCAAACTGACGATTTTCAGACGTAAAACCGCATTTGCCGCCTGCTTCGGGTCGATAGAGGCATATTCTTTGCCTTTTACAACGAAAACCGGGACAACCTTAAAAAAATCATTGCTGTTGTTTTTTATCTGGTTTACGAACGTTCCGCTGATCTGCTGCCCGTTTCGTTGGATGACCAGTTTTCCGGTTGCCATATTGGTTGCGCCATCACTTTGAACGCCGAGCGAGACATTGTAGAGCGAACCGCGAATATCGCTGAAATCATTGAAAAAGGTGTCGATAGCAATACTGTCTGACTGCGTATTTCCGGATTTGCTTTTGAAGAAATAATTGAATACCTGGAACATCTCGGCCCAGCGGTTGTATTCCATATAATCCTTTGTCGCGGCGACAAAGCCGGCGGTGCCGACCAGCCCCTGACATCTGAAAGCGTAGGCCGGGGACGACGAATTTTGATTGGCCAGATCGCTGTTGTAATTGAATTTTACACCGGCGGATTCCCGCAGTTTTTTCAAACTTGTGGTTGAACCGGCGCCAACCAGCGCCCAACGCTCGGTTGCCAGCGAATCTTCCAGAATCAGAATGTGGGGCATTTCAAACAACCGGATCATCGGTACCGCCCAGGCGTTGTCGATGGTTCTGACTTTTTCTTCACGCGGCGCGAACTGGTTGTTCCGGAAGATCACTCCGCACCGGAACCCGGTTCCGGTTGGTCCTTTATTATCGGCGAAATAATTGGCGATAGCGCCGGCGCCCCATTCAAACGCGATCCTGGTATTTTCGATCAGGAGCAGTGGATAATGGGTTGGACCATCGGTCTTTTCCACTCCGACATTAAAATATGCCACTTCCTTGGCGCCGCCTTTGCCGTGGGACGGCCCACCGGCAAACAGGCATTTGGTTACTTTCATAAATCCGGCGTCATGCAGGATAAGCGCATCCCGGTTTTTGTAAACCGAATTATAGGGAAAACCGAACCAGCAGCCGTCAAGACAGGTAAAATCACAATTTACCACATGTACCGGATGCTTGATGTTCTGAAAAAGGCAATGTTTAAATTCCACGTTCGCGCTCTGGTTGTCAATAACCACCCCGGTAGCGCCATAAGTTTCCGGATTGTGCGTAAAGCGGCAGCGGAGGAATTCGATCATTGAACTTGAGCGGTTCAGATTGCACAGGTCGATACACCCTTTGGGACTGGCGATAAAGTGCAGGTCGCGGAAATTCAGATTGAACCCCTTGCCGTCAAATTCAAATAAAAATCTGGGCGGGTTAAGCGGCTTTTTCCGGTATATAGTCGATCTTCCTTCGCCGACAAATGACAGGGAACCCCATTCTTTATTGAAGACCGGTTGGGAAATATTGTAGTTTCCGGCCGGGAAGAATATTTCAACCGCCGGGGACGCGGTCGTTTTCGGCAGTTTCATATAATGTTTTCTGCTTCTGGCAACGGCAAAATCAACCGCGGCCTGAATCGCCTTGTGACTGTCATAGTCGCCCGGTTTCGCGCCGAAGGCCAGAATGTTGATTCTTTCGATCATCAGTTTCGCATAGTTGCCGTTTTTGAGCTTGACGCCGAAATCATTATCTTCCAGTTTGCGCACAACTTCCCAGTTGGAGATGACCGGGGCATTGTATCTGAACGTCTTAATTTTCCAGCCAGTTTTCAAGTTCTGAGCTTGCTGCATATCGGCAACCGATGCGAATTTTTTTTCAACAATTTCTCCCGCAGTAACGGCAGCGCCCAACAGGAGGAATGCGATGGTTAAACCAGATGATTTTAAAATACTGTTCTTCATTGAGATAATTCCTGTTGTTTGCATCATTGTTTCTTTTTTCCGGAAAAATTGACCAATTGCATCTGCCCGGACATGACGCAGCCGCGATCGTCATAAAACTCGTAATAGAAAGCCGCGGTTCCGGGCGGCAGCAGCGTGGTCACGTATTTCCTCTTGATGGTCGCGGTTTTCCGCTGCCATTTTCGACCTGGCAGAGGTCCGGACCTGTCCGTCGTATAACAAAGAGTAACTTTCCGCAACGGCGCTCCCGATTCATACAATGTCCAGAAATAGCCAAAACGGTTGACCCCGCGCTTATTGATCTTCAATAACTGCGGACCGCCTTTCAGGTGCATATCCAGAAATATAGGCACTTCCGGCATTTTTTCAAGTTCCGGATATGACGCGGTCGGGGGTGTCGGCACCCGGTCGCACAATACTTTGGGCCCGCGGAACGTACGCCAGGTTTGCCGCCAGGAACTGAACGGATACCAGGTGCTGTCCAAAGGGTTGCAAAACATCAAAAGTGATCTGGTTTTACCGATATACATTGCCGGGTCCCAGTTCAACAGCCATTTCATGACCTTGTCAGTATCCATTGTCTGGAATTTTTTGATGAAAATTGACGAATTCTGCCCCAGGAAACCGCTGCCGTTGATAATTACTCCGGTTCTGAAGCGGCTGTCCGCCCCCATTGCGTCCAGCGCGACAACGCTGCCCCAGGAAAAACCGATTATGCCGATATTTTTCGGATTAACATTCGGAAGGGACCTTAATATACTGTTTGCCCTGATGACCGCGTTGATTGCGTGGTACATCCATTGTTGTTCGAACGGTTTATCGCTGTTTTCAAAGCCGTTCCAGGTGCCGGGCGCGGCATTTTCATGGCGTTTGGAAACGATCTCTCCGGCGGCGTTTTTTACCGGAACGCAGCCATTTAAATCCATCGCGATAGCGGCGTAACCTCGTTTCAGCCATTTCTCCACCCACAGTTTGCTGGCTGAACCGTTCCCGCTATGAACCAGGACCACTCCCGGAACATTCTTTTTAGAAGGAACTCCAAGCCAGGCGAAAACTTTGGTCAGCTTTCCGTTAACCGGGATTCCGTCATAAAGAATCGGCTTTATGTCCTCTCCTGAGGAACTGGAATAACCGGGGGCAATTGTGTATGCCGGGGTTTTAAATGTTGTACTATTGATCCAGGCGATTTTCTTTTTCAGCTGGCTTCGCGGAATGACATAGCTTCTCGGCTTTTTATTTTTTGCATATCCGGTGACACAGCATAAAGTCACGGCCATAAGGCTTGCGGCAATAAAATGTACTCGTTTTCTTGTCATGCAACTATTCTTTCTCGGTAATTATGGAATTCAAAGACAAATATGTTGGGAGCTGACCAGACAGCCGCGTTTGTCATAAATATTGAAGTAGCAGGCTTTGGTGCCGGCCGGCAGATTTGCCGTAACCCGGTTCTGCCCGGAAGACAGGGTTGCTTTCGTCGTGAGCCATTTACGCTTTCGCCAGGGGCCTGAATCTTTTGTGTAATTCAATTCAGCTTTGACAACCGGAACTTTTGATTTGAAGGTTGCCCAGGCACTGTTTTCTTTGATCCCCTGGCTGGTGATTTTCGGGAGCGGATCACCGTTTTTCAAGATGGAATCGGCAAAAACCGTAATCTCTTTGGGATCTCCCACCGGAGCATGCGCGTGCCGCATCCGGACCCGCATCGCCAACGTGACCGGAGTTTTCGGCAGTCGATATGTTTTCTGCCATGAAGACGGTCTGAAATGTTTATCGTTGGTGCCGTTGCAATATAACATCGGCAGCCGGGTAAATCCGACATAACGGCTCGGGTCCCAAAGCGTCAACCAGCGTTTTACTTTATCGTCGCCGATTTTCTGGAATGTTGTTTCCTGCCAGAATGAATCTTCGCCCAGGAAACCGCAGCCGTAAACCGGGGCGGCAAATTTAAAACGGTCATCAAGCCCGGCAACAATATTGGTAAATATTCCGCCCCAGGAAATCCCGGTTATTCCGGTCCGATCCTTGTCGACTTCCGGCAGGGAGAGCAGCAGGCTGTGCGCCAGAATTACATCCGCGACCGCATGATATACCCATTGGTTTTCTTTTTTGTCATTCGCCGCCTGGAAGTTGCCGCGAAGTTCCGGGCCGGCGTCTGCGTGTTTTTGCCAACCTTTTTTCGCGCCTTTCGGAAGTACCGGAATCATCCCGTCAAGATCCATGGCGATTGCTGCATAACCGCGATCGACCCAGGTTTTCACCCATGACTTGAACGCGGTGCCGCCGCCGCCGTGAACCAGAACGATGCCCGGCACTTTGCCTTTGCGTTTTGCGGGGATACCAATCCAGGCGAATACTTTTGTCGGTTTTCCTTTATATGGCAGCCCGCTGTAAAAGACCGGTTTGATTTCAGGGTCTTTTTTTTTGTCGTAATACGGGGCGGGGGTACAGGACGGCGCTTGAAAAAGTTTTTTCAGGTTCCATACTTCGGGTAATTTTTCAGGGACCGGTACGGGAAATGTTTTCAGTTCGGCTCCGACCGAAACCACTGAAGCGCCCATCCAGAAAAATAATAATTTTCCGGCGGTTTTATACATACAACTCCTCCTTCTTTCTGTTTTTTGCAGGTTTGTGTCTGCCGGTTTTATCCGTCGGGATTGAGACATCGGGGACAACCGTCTGTCGAGTACTGCGCCAGTCTTCCAGTTTTTTCAACATGGTTTGCTTTATTTCACGGCACGTTGAATTGTTCCAGAGATTCGATATCTCTCCCGGATCATTTTTCAAGTCATATAATTCTCCGTATTCTGCTCCGGAGTAATGAACCAGTTTCCAGTCGCGGGTTCTGACCATGGTCATTAAATCAACCCCGCGCAACAGGTTGTCGCCCGCATGTTCGGCAAAGACCGTGTCGCGTCCAGCCCCTTTTCCCATAGTTGACGGCAAGGCTGAGATGGCTGAACCCGGATCAAGCGGGATTGAGGCGAATTCAAACAGCATCGGAACAATATCCATTTGCTGGATCAGCGCGTCACATCTGGTGCCGCCGTCCAGCCGTCCCGGAGCGGAGACGATTACCGGGACCCGGGTTATGCAATCGTACATGGTCCATTTCTGAATATGGCCGTGTTCTCCCAGGCAGTCGCCGTGGTCGCTGGTGAAAACAATGACGGAATTTTCCAGATAGCCTTTTTGCTGTAGAATACTGATTATTTCCCCGACCTGCTCATCGATCAGGGTCATATTGGCGGCATAATGTTTATAGAGGTTCTGGAGCTGTTCGGAAGATGGCGCGGCGCACCAGCGGGTGGCGTCATGAATTCCGTCGATCATCATCTGCCGGTATGCCTGTTGCGGCGGCGGCTGACCTGCCAGTTCATCCGCTTTAGCCGCGGGAAAATCAAAGACGACATTTTCATACATATCCAGAAAACGTTTAGGCGGATCATACGGCGGATGCGGTCCCGGAAAACCGATCTGCAGAAAGAACGGGCTGTCGGCTTCGCGTTGTTCAATAAACCATTTTGCCATATTTCCCACAAAGATATCCGGGTGATATTTCTCCTCCAGCGGCCATTCAAAGGACCCGATCACACTGTCGAAGTTATCGTATTCGTCCCGGTAAGTGAAACGCGAAGGCTTCCTGACGCCGGAATTATTCAAAAATTTATCCCATTCATCATAAAAGTTGCCATGCGGACGATCCAGGCGCAATGGGCGATCTTTGTTTTCAACCACAAACCGCTGATCGAACCCACAGGGGACATCCATCGGCATAGTGTGCATTTTGCCGATATTCACGGTATGATAGCCGCCGGCGTTAAGCGTTTCGACCCACGAGGTGTTCCACTCGCAAAAGTTATGATACACCCCGATTTCATGCGGATACCGCAGATTGAAAAAACTAGCCCGGGACGGGACGCATGACGGCGCGGTGCAGTAACACTGTTCATAACTCACCCCGTTTGCCGCGAGCCGGTCTATATTGGGCGTTATAATTTTATCAAACCCCAGAGCGTTTATCGTATCAAAGCGCTGCTGGTCGGTCATGATCAAAATTATGTTCGGCTTGCTTTCAGACATAGAAGTCGTTCTCCTTCAGGATTACATGCTTGATGTGCGTACCGCTGGCTCCCCAGAAGTCGCGGGGGCGGTCGATATAATTGTAGACGCAATGGATCATTCCGTCGCTAGTTTGTATGATTGCCGGATATGAAAATTCGCCTTCTTTATCTTCCAGGACAATTTCATTTATCCAGGTTTGACCGTTGTCTTCAGAGATAACCAGCTTTAACGGCGTCCGCTTTTTTTCATCGGTATCGTTGAACACCAGGACCAGTTTACCGCTTTGCAGGCTCAGCAGATCGATCCCGCTGTCGTTATGTTTCAAACCGGTTTTTTCCGGTGTCCGCCAGGTCATTCCATTATCCTCCGACCAGGTTTGCCAGATACGGCCGGTGCCATTGCGCAGGAAAGCCAGCAGCCGTCCGTCGGGCAGAGGAGTGAAGGAAGGCTGGATGCAGCGTTTTTCTCCGGGAATAGTAATCGGGGCGGCCTGGATCCAGTCGGCTCTGTCAGGATATAAAAACAATGGAATAGAGGCTTTGGTCATCTCGTGGGTTGTCGGGGTCAGGATTCTGCCATCGGTCAACAACAGCGGTTTGTTTTTTCCCAACAGATGATCAAGTTCCGGCACATGTACCGGTTCCGACCAGGTCTGCCCATTGTCCGGAGACGTGCGATAATAAAATTTGGTTCCGCCGTTGCACCATTCGCCGTCATTGATCGGCAGGATTGCCCACAGAACGCCTTTGGCGTCATAGATCAACCGGGGATTGCCGGCGCCGAGGTCCGGGATTGCCGACAACACTTCCGGATCGCTCCATTGTTGTGATTCGACAGAATAAACGGCGTAGTAATGGGATGAATCAGGCGAACCTTCATATTCTCCGCCGAACCAGGCGCAGAGAATGTCGCCGTTGGTCAGTTCGACCACAGCCGGGGCGTGACATGATTTTGTCGGGGCCGATTCTTCCTCATAAATAAAACAACTTTTCAACAAAATATTCTCCTTTTACTGGGAAAGTCCTCGCCAGTATTTATTGCATAATGCGCTTACTGTATTTATATATCTGACATCCTGAACTCCGGAAACATGACCGTCGACCCAGGTTATATTCGCGCCTTTGTCGTTATTGTGGCGTGCGTAAACCCGGCGAGTCCCGCCAAGGGAGTCGGCATAATTATGGGTGATTGTCATTGCGGCATAGCCGTCTTCAGTGTAATGCCCGCTGTCGGCAAATGCCATCATGGTTGAAGGATATTTGAACATAACCAGTTTTCTCGGGGTGTCGCCCCGGCCCAAATAATTATAATTATACCCGTATGACGGTTCATTCGTGAAATAACGGTCCAAAGCGACATTCCAGTTGAAAAGCCGTTTTGAATCTGACGGACAGTATAAGGTAGGAGATATTTTTGAGGTGCTGGCTACCGCTTCCGGGAAATTCAGGTATGGCGCCATAAAATGGCTTTGCCAGTTTTTACCGTCACTGGCATAGATCATGGCGACGCCGTCATAATCGTTTGAGTACGCCAGAAATGCGGTCCCGACCTGTTTGAGATTTCCCGCGCATTTTATTGCTTTCGCTTTATCTCTGGCTTGATTCAGTGCCGGCAGCAGCATTGACGCGAGAATAGCGATGATCGCTATTACAACAAGCAGTTCAATTAGTGTGAATGACTTCTTTTTGCTTTCCATTTTTTGCTCCCTTGAAAATTTGTCATTAACCGATAGTTTTTGTTTTATTTTTCTACCAATCCTTTCCCTTTTGCGTAAAAAATTAAAATGCGGATTTATTGAATGATTTAGATCGTTCTTTGGCATAATGAGCCAATGCTTTATCACAACTGGCCCTGATATGCCGCTCCAAATAACTTCTGGCTTTATCTTTATCCTTTTTCTCGAGCGCCTGCAGTATTTGCGAGTGGCGGCGATATGCCATCGCCAGTGTGTTCAGAGAATGTTTTTGACGGGGAGTGCTGAAAATGCCGGTCAATACTTTTGATTCCCTGACGCTTTTCATTATCTGGCAGTTTCCGCTTATTTGAATCAGCCGCATGTGGAATGACATATCGATATCCAAAAATTGCTTCAATTCTTTGCCATTCAAAAACTCACGATCATTCTTGCGGAACTCATGCGCCATCTGTTTGATTTTTCCGGTCAATTCCTTTAATTCCGCGATATCCTCAGCGGTAACCTTTTCCGCGGCCCGTTCCACCGCAAAACACTCAAGGGCTTCGCGTAATTCATACAACTCACGCAGCTCATCCTGATCCGGGGAGCGCACTATCGTGCCGAAACGGGGAATCTGTTCGACAACACCCTCGAATTTCAAGCGGCGAACCGCCTCCCGTACCGGGGTTCTGCTGATCTTCATATCCTTCGCCAGGGAATGCTCCGATATGGTCGAACCGATTTCAAGCTTGCCGATTCGTATCGCGTCGACAATATAGTCATAGGCCGCGGTAGATAAATTATTTGTCATCTCATTTATTCCATTTAATAATTGAATTTTTTTGAAAACCCACTGGTATACCAGCTGTATACTATTATATGGCTTCGATGATGTTTTGTCAACCGGCATAGCGAAAACAATGTATAAATTATTCATTTTTCCCTGTCATTTTTTCTATGCTTTGAATGATTGCTGTTTATATGTTTCTTCCGCGGGATGATTTTTCAACGGCAATAAATTCTTCAATTTGCTTTTCCAGTTGTTCTTTTATTCCGGCATACTCCGGTTTCAGGGCCAGATTGTCAAATTCCAGCGGATCATTTTCCATATCGTACAACTCCTCTCCGGCAGGCGCTCCACTTGAAGCATTGTAATAAAGGTTGTACTTGAATCTTTCATTCCTTACCATTGTCGCGTTGATTTCGGGAGCGAAATATCTGGTTTCAGAATATCGACAGGTCCCGGTATTCCGGTAAGCGCAGAAAGCGCTTTTCCGGGGGGCATCATTATCAAAAAAATCGTATGCTTCCGGCATCAGTTCTTTTATCTCTTCATTGTTAACTCCGGCCGCAACGAGAACGGTTGCCGCGAGGTCAATATTCTGGACCAGCTTATGCTCTCTTTGATGCTGAGCGATCCTGGCGGGCCAGCGTATTATTAACGGGACTTTGGTGCATGGATCGTAAAAAAACGCGCCTTTGGCTATCAGGTTGTGGTCTCCAAGCATGTCGCCGTGATCGCTGGTGAAAATCACCAGTGTATTTTCTGTCAGGTTATTCCGTTCCAGAGCTTCAAGCACTTTGCCGGTTTCATGGTCCAGGAATGCGATGGAGGAATGGTAGCCGTGCCGCATTTCACGGATTTCAGCCATAGAATGTTCATACCACGGAGTACAGCCTCCGCGCCGGTCACGATCAATATCCGCCGGTTCATTATTGCTGATACGGGCCTGCGGCGGCGGAATTTTTTCCGGTTTGACCAGATCAGTGAATACCGGAGGGCAATCGTCATAAGGGTCATGCGGATCAAATACGCTCATCATACAGAAAAATGGTTTTTCCCCGTTATAGTTATCAAGGTAGTCAATAGTCCGTTCCGCGGCCCAGTGCGTCATGTGATATTCCTCCGGCACGTTTGGTAAACGAACATTTTTTTGCAGTTGTTGGTAATATTCCGGAGACTTTTCTTTCAGCCAGCGCGCGTATGATTGATATTTACTTTCCATGTTGTAACCGGGTTCATGGCACATCTCATATACATCAAAACCATCGTTGGGATGACGGTAATCACGCTCGACGGTATGAGTTGATACATGAAGTTTACCGAATAACGCGGTTTGATAGCCTATCCCCTGCAAATGTTTTGGAAATAGTATTTCATCATCCGGCAAAGTGTCATATAAGCGATAGACCCCGTGGCCGTAAATGTTCTTTCCGGTCATCATGCTGGCCCGGGACGGGGTGCAGACGGTATTCGAGGCATAGCAGTTCTCGAATATCGTTCCCTGAGATGCTAATTTGTCCAAATTCGGTGTGCAGGCGAAGTCAACTCCGTAACATCCCAGTGAATCCCAACGCTGCTGGTCGGTCATTATTAATAATATATTCGGTTTATCGTTCATGTAAAACTATCCTCAGTTTTTAAACATTACCACCCGGTATTGATGTGAAGGTATATTTTTAACCGTCAAAAGATCACCTTTGAGGGTAACCGGGTTTTTATATTCAATGCAGCTTGTACTTATATTGCCGCTTAATCCAAGCCTGGCAAAATCAAGTTGCAGTTTAATGTCCGCTTCTTTTGCCGACATATTCATAATCACGGCAACGGCCCTCCCCTTCGACGTGTAAAAACTGACCACCGCTTTCTCAGGAGACACTACTTTCGCGGCTTGCTGCTTCCAGTAGGGAATAAATTTATTGTCGCCGCCGGCATAGTTGAATTTGTCGAGAATATGATAGTGTTTGCGTACCGGCTGCATATTGTACATTGCCGCGACCCAGAACGGGTTATCATGCAATAAGCTTAACCCCAGCAAATAATTAATATGACTTGTCAGTTCGCGCCAGTATTCTGCTTCCGCTTTTGTTTCCTTGCCGGCCTTGCGCCGCTTCAGCCATGCTGCCGCCGCTTTATCTTTCCTGACTCTTTTGGCCTTGGCATAAGGAGTGTTCTGAAGCCATTTGCTGGTAATATTGAATTCCGGCAGCAGGGTTACGGCCGGTCCGAAATTGTGACCCATGTGTTCCGCCCGGTAAGTATCAAGGGTCAAGTTTTCTTCATAGCCCCGGTTGTCATGCAGAATGGAACAGAAATTTTCCCCCTCGAACAACAGATCGGCGAAACTGTGTACCGGCAGACAGACCTGACCGCTGACATGATAGGCTATAATCGAATCGGGCCGGATTTTCTTGGTCGCGATATAGATTCTTTTGATCATTTCGCGAGCGCCTAAAATATTGAATGTCGGCCGAACTTCGCCATTAACCACATAGCCGCAACCGTGATTGAGGTTTGAACATTTTTTCGGGTTCGCCACATCAAAATAAAAGCCGCCTGGATTGACTTCTTCTTGTACCTTTGCCAGCCCGTTGACCAGAAAATCCTGGAATGATTTTGAACCCTGACATACCTCTATCTGCCGGTTGTCCGGGTTCGCGTCAACCGTCGGCACCACCCGTTGTTCGGAGGTCCATTCATACGCGAACATCTTTGCTTCCGGGGATTCGGCCCAGGTCCGTTTCAACTGGTGATAGAGCAGTCCCTCCCATTTGCAACGGTTCCTGACGCCACGAACCGGACGCATCTTCGGATCGGCAACCGGATAACAGGTTTCGTAATAGGGGTTCTTCGCCCATTTACGGAATGGCATCTGGATATACCGGGCGTTTCTTTCCGGAGTCATCTGGTTGGTAAAGTGGTTGATCCGCCATGACCGCTGATCTTTTCGCATCTTTTTCACCGGAGTGGCCATAAGGCCGAATTCGAGCTTTAAAGGTTTGCTGATTACGGCCGGATGATCGATCAGGTTTATCCGCAGCATGACTTCTTTCGAGCCGGGAATGATCTCCAGTTCTTTCTGGCGGTCGTTGACAATCCAATTATAGCTGTGTTCGGTAAAGAAGCACAAACCGCGTTCTTCGTTGCCGACCCACAGCGGACGGATGGAACCGTGCCACTTTCTGATATGCCCGGTATTTTTCAATGAATAATCGTGGGGCATCATCAAGGTTGCGTTGCGGGCAGCCATTGGAATATCCAGAGAGAGTTTTTTGACTTCGTATTTTTTATTCCGGGGTATCAGCTCCAGCGAGTTCCACATCATGCCGTCAAATTCGATCCGGGTTTTGACCCTGACGGTCAACTGCGGCAGGGTGATGGTACGCAGGAAGGTTGCCTGAGTGTCATCGACGGATATTTTTTCAACTTTTGCTCTGGCTCCGGCGAAAATGTTCCGGCCGAAATCCAGTTTCACCGGGGCGGCCAGCAGGGCGTCACCGGCGGCATCGATTTGAGCCGGGAACAAACCGTCGCGGTAGATATATTCGCGCCCCCAGACGGATATTTTATCCGGCTGGTATTTAACCGGGATCCACGGCGGCGGTACTTCTTTGGTGATCCCGAGTTTATTGCCCAGCCAGGCCGGGGGCGGGGCGATCTTGAACTCGGATGATTCAGTCGTGACAACCTGATTGTTTTCAAGCAAGTTGACTTCCATTGTATATGTCCCGTTTTTCAAATCATTCAGCTTGACTTCTTCATCGAAACCGGGTTTCTTCGGTTTAATGGTTTTCGCCCAAATCGTTTTTTCCTGTTGTTTAAGCGCCAGTTTGATTTCCGTTTTATTTATATCGAGGCCCAGCTGCGGGAATTTGCCGCTGAATTTAATCTTTTTTTGAATCGGAAAATATATCAGGTCAATAGTTGCTTCCTCAATATTAAAAACCGGGAAGTCCTGTTCCCAGTAGACCAGTTTTTCCGTTGGATCGGTGACGGAAAACTTTAATCTGGAGGGTTGCGGTGTTTTAAACTTTTTACTGATTTTGGCAGTCTCATTTTTACCGGCCGGGATCGATAGCGATTTTTGCAGTAAAACAGCATTATCCTGATTGGTAATGGTAAGTTTCACTTTCCCGGTCGTTCCGGCGGTATTTTGCAGTTTGAACTGCATGTCGATTGCGCGGTTGTTCAATTGCGTCAGTTCGGGAATTGTGACCGCGATATTGTTACGCCCCTTGAACATAACCAGCCCCGGTTTGGCGTCTTTCGGATTGAAAGTTAAATAATTGTCGTTGTTCCAGGCGTCAACCTGGTCTTTCAGTTTTCGCCACAGCCGGTAGACATTCATCTGCCACACGGTGCCGGTTTTCGGCGTTTCGGGGAAAACGCTGAAAGGGATTCGGCCTTCAAGGTCCCAGCCGTCGTCGGAAACAGTGGTTTTGGTGATCCAGTCCGGATTCCATTTGAGTTCACGGCGGGATTTATTGAACCGGTAATCGTATTTTACATCAATAGTATTGGTCAGCATACGGTGCCAGAATTGTTTTTTGGCGGTTTTGATTCTGAATTCAAGGGCGTCATCGAAGTCGACATTGGTATCGAAAACCGTCGTGTCACGCTTGAAAAATCCATGCAGCAGAGTATTCTGCTTGTCATCGAGGGCGTAAGTGGGGATCGGGGATTTCAGGTAGAAGTACAGAAAATTTTTATCATACGTCAGATACAAACGCGATATGGTATCGGCAATACTTTTTGTTTTGGTATTCAGTCCGATCAGGATAGTCGCGGCGTCCCGCCATTCATCCGGTCCCATTTTGCCGTCAATCACAATTTTTTCAGATGTATCGGACAAGCTGACTTTCTGTTCGGTCGGCAGCCCGGAAACCTTTGCGTAAAGCGCCAGTATCTCTGTTGCGGTAAGCGGTTTTTTGTAAATGGCCAGTTCATCAAGGATAAGCCTTGTTTTGCTGTTTTTTTCCGGCTCTCCCAGCATAAAAAAACTTGTCGACATCTTATCCGGCAAAGCCTTTTGCTGCAGGATACTGCCGCACGGGTTGCCGTTTAGGTACCAACTGAGCTTTTTGCCGTTCCATGATATCGCGATAAAATCCCATTCCCGCAAGCGAGCCGGGAGTTTGTACTTTTTCCCTTGACTGATTATCGCCAACTGCTTTTTTCCGGTAACGAACAACTTTATTTGTTCATTTCCTTCCCAACTGAAAACAGTCAAATCATGCGATTTTCCCTGCTCGTAATCCGGCAGTTCATGGAGCCAGAAAACGATTGTTCCCTTGTCCGCATAAAGATTGCCGGTGGCGTTGTATTTCAGAGCCTGGTCTTTTCCGCCGATAACCATGCCTTTCGCCAGGCCCAGATTAAGTTCTTTTCCCAGTCCCGGAACCAATCGCAACTGACTTTTGCGGAATTTGTTCCCGGAGTCTCCTTTGGCTATTTCAGGCGTTTTGCCGTTATCAAAACTTAAACTGAATACGATATTATCAGATAATTTTCCGCCAATGACCGCAGTACCTGAAATGAATATCAGCAACAACATTAAAGCTCTTTTTAACATAAATTTTTCCTTCTTATAATTGTGTTTTCAACATTACCACCCGGTATTGATGTGACGGAATACTTTTAACCGTCAAAAGATCGCCTTTGAGGGTTACCGGGTTTTTATATTCAAGACCGTTTGCGGTTATATTGCCGTTCAATCCAAGCCTGGCAAAATCAAGTTGCAGCTTGACGTCCGCTTCTTTTGCCGACATATTCATGATCACGGCAACGGCCTGGTCTTTTGCGGTGTAGAAACTAACCACTGCTTTCTCTGGTGACACGATTTTTGCCGCTTGCTGTTTCCAGTAAGGCATAAATTTATTGTCGCCACCGGCGTAATTGAATTTGTCGAGGATATGATAGTGTTTGCGTACCGGCTGCATATTGTATATTGAGGCGACCCAGAACGGATTGTCGTGCAGTAAACTCAGTCCAAGTAAATAGTTGGTATGTCCTGCCAGTTCCTGCCAGTACGCCGTTTCTTCCGGCGTTTCCATGCCGGCTTTGCGTCGCTGATTCCAGACCCTTTCAACGCTATGAGTTCTGATCTGTTTCGATTTTGCCATTTTAGTATTTTTGAGCCACTTGTTTTTCATTTTAAACTCCGGCAGCAGGGTTACCGCCGGCCCGAAGTTGTGACCCATGTGTTCCGCTCGATAGGTATCAAGGGTTAAAATATCCTCGTACCCGCGGTTATCGATTAATCTTGACTGAAGGTTTTCCCCCTCGAACAACAGATCGGCGAAACTGTGTACCGGCAGACAGACCTGACCGCTGACATGATAGGCGATAATCGAATCGGGCCGGATTTTCTTGGTCGCGATATAAATCCTTTTGATCATTTCGCGGGCGCCTAAAATATTAAATGTCGGCCGAACTTCGCCGTTGACCACATAGCCGCAGCCGTGATTAAGGTTGGAACACTTTTTCGGGTTCGCCACATCAAAATAAAAGCCGCCGGGATTAACTTCTTTTTGTACCTTTGCCAGCCCGTTGACCAGAAAGTCCTGAAACGATTTTGAGCCCTGACATACCTCTATCTGCCGGTTGTCCGGGTTCGCGTCAACTGTCGGCACCACCCGTTGTTCGGAGGTCCATTCATACGCGAACATCTTAGCTTCCGGGGATTCGGCCCAGCTCCGTTTCAACTGGTGATAGAGCAGTCCTTCCCATTTGCAACGGTTCCTGACACCACGGACCGGACGCATCTTCGGGTCGGCTACCGGATAACAGGTCTCGTAATAGGGGTTCTTCGCCCATTTACGGAATGGCATCTGGATATACCGGGCGTTTCTTTCCGGAGTCATCTGGTTGGTAAAGTGGTTGATCCGCCAGGAACGCTGGTCTGCGCGCATCTTCTTTACCGGAGTGGCCATAAGGCCGAATTCGAGCTTTAAAGGTTTGCTGATTACGGCCGGATGATCGATCAGGTTAACTTTCAATAATACCTCTTTCGAGCCGGGAATGATTTCCAGTTCTTTTTGACGGTCGTTGACGATCCAGTTATAACTGTGTTCGGTGAAGAAACACAAGCCGCGCTCCTCGTTGCCGACCCATAACGGACGGATGGAACCGTGCCACTTTCTGATATGCCCGGTATTTTTCAATGAATAATCGTGGGGCATCATCAAGGTTGCGTTGCGGGCAGCCATTGGAATGTCAAGAGACAGTTTTTTGACTTCGTATTTTTTATTCCGGGGTATCAGCTCCAGCGAGTTCCACATCATGCCATCAAATTCGATCCGGGTTTTGACCCTGACGGTCAACTGCGGCAGGGTTATGGTACGCAGGAAGGTTGCCTGAGTGTCATCGACGGATATCTTTTTAACTTTTGCTCTGGCTCCGGCGAAAATGTTCCGGCCGAAATCCAGTTTCACCGGGGCGGCCAGCAACGCATCGCCGGCGGCATCGATTTGGGCGGGGAACAAACCGTTGCGATAGATATATTCGCGTCCCCAGACGGATATTTTATCCGGCTGGTATTTAACCGGGGTCCACGGCGGCGGCACTTCTTTGGTGATCCCGAGTTTATTGCCCAGCCAGGCCGGGGGCGGGGCGATCTTGAACTCGGATGATTCAGTCGCGACAACCTGATTGTTTTCGTATAATTTTACTTCAGCGGAGTATTGCCCGGTCGGGAGTTTGGCAGTATCGAGAATTGTCGTGAATTTGGCGTTTGCCGGTTTTACTTTCTTCCTGACAAGAACCTTGTTATTTTGTTTTATTGAAACGACCGCGATGGTTCTGGCCGTATTCAGTTCCAGTTGCGGGAATTCGCCGCTGACCGACAAACACTTTTTCAGCGGCAGGTAAGCTATGTCAAGGACCATGTCTTTAACTTTGAAAACAGGAATATCGGCCTGCCAGTATATGAGCTTCCGGTTTATGTTCGTGACCCTCAGGATTACCCGGTCCGGCCGCTGTTCGCTCAAAGAGCAGTTCAGTTTTAACGGCATATTTTTATTGGGAGCAATCATCATCTCTTTTTTGAACAGGACTTTCTGATCGCCGGAAAGCAGTTCAATCGAAACTTTTTCAGGTTTGGGTATATCGCCGCGTAAACGCAGTTCCAAATCAACCATATTTGAACTCAGGACGGTCAGCTTGTCGATGGCCACCGACACATTGTTTTGACCTCCGAACACCAGTTCCCCGGTATTGCTTTTCCAGATGTTATTATCATAATTATCGTTGTTCCAGGCATCGATTTGTTTTTTAAGTTTTTTCCAGATTCTGTATATGTTCATTTGCCAGATCGTGCCGGGAGCGGGAGGTCCGGAAAAACTTGAAAACGGTACTTTTCCCTCCAAATCCCAGCCGTCATCGGAAATGCCGGTTTTGGTGATCCAGCCAGGATTCCAGGCGACTTGCCGGTGGGAACTATTCATTTTGCTGTCGTACTTGACGTCCAGGGTATTCACCATCATGCGATACCATTCGGCCTGTTTGTACGGTTTTAACCTGAATTCCAGGGCATCGTCATCCATAACCGCATCATGTTTTCTGGCATTCCGCGTATAAAAACCATGCAGCAGGGTATTTTGCTTGTCATCGAGGGCGTAAGTGGGGATCGGTGATTTCAGATAGAAATAGAGATATTTATCATCATAGGTGAGATATAGTTTCGAGACTGTTTCAGCAACGCTTTTGGTTTTGGTATCAAGGCCGATGATCACGGTTGAAGCGTCCCGCCATTCACCCGGCGATATTGACCCGTCTATTTCAATCTTTTCCGCGGTTTTGGAGAGCCTGACAATTTGTCTGGTCAAAAGGCCGGTTCCGGCGGCGTAAAGGGAAAATATTTCGGTCCGGGTCAAAGGACGATTGTAAATAACAAGTTCATCAGTAACCCGGTTTTCCGTGCCGCCATCGCCCTGAAACTGGCCGATTTCAAAGAAACTGTTTTTCGATACCGGCGGAAAAGGTTTTTCCCGGATTACATTCCCGACCAGTTCGCCGTTCAAATACCATTTCAGGTCGGGGCCGTTCCAGGTGAAGGCAAAGAAATTCCATTCATCCTCCTTGTATGGAGGATAAAAGTGGATCTTTTTTCTTTCATAAAAGCGAGTGAAACTATTTATGGAATATTTGTATATCCTGATATTGTCTTTGTTTATCCATTGAAAAAAATGATAGAATTTACGATCCCGCAAATTCCATCTGACGCCCGGGAAACCTTTGACCCAGAATGAAACGGTTCCTTTTTGAGAATTGATATTACCCGGAGCTTTAAAGCGTACCGCCTGTTTGGCAATGCCGGTTACCAGTCCTTTGCCGCGTATTCCCCGGCCGAATTTCAGCATTTCTTTATTGCCGAGATAATTTGGAACCGCATTTCCTTTGGCGACATCGGGTTTCAACCCTTTTTCAAAATCGAGCCGGAAAATTATATTTTTCGACAGGTCGCCGCCGGACAGGTTCAGAAGCAGCCCGGAAAAAATTATTGTCAGCGCGGAACGTTTCATTATATATTCCTGTTTTAAGGTGAAAGTCTGTTCAATTCATTCCGATAGCAAAGGTAATTGCCGAGAGACATTTCAAATGGAACCGCATGATCGAGAGTTGGTATATAACCCCCGCTTTCCAGCATCGGCTTCACTTTCGATTCAAGCTCTTCATTGATTGCCTCCGGGCCCATGGCAACCTTCATCTTGTCTATTCCGCCAACAATGGCCAGGTCCTTACCGTATTTTTCGCGTACTTTTACAATATCCATCCCGGCACCGACTTCAAACGGCGCAAGGACATTAACCCCGCCTTCTATCCAGAGCGGGATGATATCATCAATCCTGCCATCGGAATCGACCATAAATATTTGCATGCCGTGGCTTTTGAAATTTGAGATTACTTTCTTGTACTGCGGAAGAAAGAATTTTCTGAATGTATCCGGCGACAGCAATGGACCGTTTTTAAAAGCCAGATCCTCCCAGAACAGGACGTAATCCACATCCACTTCCGTCAGTGCTTTTTCATAGACTCGAATCAGGAAATCCGACCAGAACTCCAGGATTTCAAAGACCAGAGATTCATCTTCGTAAAACGCGATAGAAAGATTTTCCACGCCCATCAACTCCCGTAAAAGTCCATACCAGCCGTAGGCCCAGATGCAAACAGGGTAATCCCGGTTTTTCCACTTCTCTTTTCTGGAAGTCCAGTCGGAAGGATACCTTTCTGGAGCATCGGGGTTCCAGCTTGTTTTATACTTTTGAAAGTCGGCGGAGGTTTTGACTCCGAAATCAAGATACTGCGGCAGGCTGCATCCGGACTTCAATGTCCGGACGATACCTCCCCATTTGGATACCAGCGTGATAGAATCATCATCTTCGCTAATAATTTCTCCGCTGAAATCGGGGCGCAAGTCGACATTAACCCCGACTTTTTCAGCCATTGAGGCATTCGCGTAACCGCAACCACGGTCAAGTTTGAAAAAGTTTACCCAGCTTTCGTTATTAAATACTTCCTCCGGCAGTCCCTGAGACAGCCAGGACTTAGCATTTTCCTGTAGAAAAGCCCACTCCCAACGCGGCAGCCGGTCGGTTTCCTTGAACAGCAGACAGTTAAGGAATCTTTGACGATTATTCATTTTCCACCCAGTTTATATGTAATTGAGGTTTTTATCCTTAATATTTATCATCTGATGCTCATTAAGCGCTTTGCCGTCGCCGGCAATCGGGAATTCGTGTCTTTCGCAAAGAGCATCACGGATGGCCGGAACTTTATAGGTCGGCATACAGGTCACGGCCCGGGTGGTTTCAATCAGCCAGTCCAGCAACAGGCGTCTGGCCTCATTTACTACCCCCTGAAATTCACTGTCGTAATACAGATTATAGCGTTCCAGCGGGTCGTTTTCAACGTCGTACAACTCACCGGTGTCCTGATTGTCGAATGTTTTGATATTGTAGTGGACAAAACGGAACTGTCTGAACCGGATTGATTTCGACCAGACATTTTCAGTTACCGCGACTTCGCGGACGGCCCCGGCATTAGGATCTTTAAGCAAGGTGCTGATATCTTTACCGTCAACCGAATTCATCGGTTCCAGCCCACAGAGCGCAGGTACGGTAGAGCAGATGTCAATATTTTCGACCAGTTCGTCGCGGACAACGTCTTTAAGGCCGCCCGGCACATGCCAGATGTAAGGAACCTTGCAGACGGCGGCTGAACAAATGCCCGGAGCTTTTTCCCTGATGGCGTATTCCGCGTGATAAGCTCCGTGATCGGCCCCGTAAATGACGATCGTATTATCATAAAGATTATTTTCTTTGAGAAACCTGATCAAACGGCCGAATACATCATCAATCTGGCTGATACAGGCAAGGGTGCCGCGCCAGATCCTGCGAAATCCCGCTTCCGGGTCTTCGTTGTCAGCTGCATAACGAAAATCCAGCGGGGAATCATGGTCCCAGGCCGACTTGCGAAAGACCGGATTACGCAATTCATGTGAAAAATAAAATGTTTCCGGCAGTTCGATATTCTCATCGTACAAATCCCAGAACAGTTTCTGGGGATGCAGCTGATAGTGTGGCCTTTGATAAGAGATATTTATGCAAAACGGTTTATCTGGAGCCTGTTCGATAAATTCAATAGCTCTGGTTGTGGCATACATCTCCTGGGTATATTCATATGGCAGCTCGGAAACACAGGCGTCGTGAGGGGATTGGGCTTTGCCCAGATAATGTTTGTCGTTATACCATGAATCTTCCAGATGGCGCATGTTTTTTGATTCGAGAAATTTAAGGTAGTCGGAACGGTTATAGCGTCCGTCCGCGGTTTCATAGCTGTCGCAGCAGCAATCAAGGTCGTCAGCCAGTAAGTTGCGCGGACTGTTCGGCATGTGGAGTTTTCCGAATGCTCCGGTCCGGTAACCGGATTTGCGTAAATGGCGGAAGATATTGTCAATCGAAAAATTTGCCGGGCCGTGCAGCCCGAAGTAGCCGTGGTTGTGGCAGTATTGGCCGGTCATTATAGAAATTCTGCTTGGAGTACAGACCGTATTTTGAGTGTACGCGTCACTGAAACGTACTCCTTCGGCGGCAAAAGCATCCAGATTAGGCGTTATGGCCTGTCGATGTCCCGCGCATCCCATCAAGTCCGATTTGTGTTGATCCGCAAGTACCGTAATTACATTGTATTTCATTTTTTAGCTCTTTCCTTTTCTGGGGTATCAGATCTGAACGGAGTTAACGGCAGATCATTATTGTTATAGATATTACAGTTTTCGGGGTTGTCGGCCCAGGCATACCTTACCGCCACCGGTTGGGGGACCGACGGACTGGATACAGCTAACCGGTTGTCTGAAAGCATTTCAGCGTTTGCCCGGTAAAATACCATGTTTTTCCCGGCAAGCATAAATCCGTTTATTTTGTCGCCTTTACAGAGCAGGCGTTTGCCGTCATTCTTAATCTTTACAATGACCTTGCCGCCGGATATTTCCATGTCTTTATAAACGGGGCTGTCACCATCTTTTGTCTTGTGATAGACGTTTTTCCATGTTGCCAGCAATGCGCGCCGGGCAACATCTTTTTTGTTTTTCGGGTGCATATTGTTGGCGTCGCCCACATCGATTGTGACTACCAGTGAAGTATCTGGATCATCGGCGGCTGTCATCTGCTGGGCTTCCCGGAGTTCGGCCCAATATGATTTTTGCGACGGTTTGCTGGCCGGCTGCCCGTAATTCGGCAGTTGGACAACAATAAACGGCAGCCTGGAATCGTGCCATAACTCACGCCAGCATTTAATCATTGCCGGTAATAATTCCCGGTATTGCCGGGGCTTGGAATGGTTGCCTTCGCCCTGATACCACAGCACCCCGCGAACCGCGTAAGGCGCCAGCGGAAAGATCATTGCGTTATATAGTCCGCCGATCGCGTCTTTGTGTCCCGGCCCGACTGGGGGAAATACATAGGGATAGACTCCGACTTGAGTTTTTTCAGGCGACTTTTCCGCATGCCAGCGCCATACTCCTTTCAAAAATACATTGGCCTTTTTGCCGGGGCATATTAGTCTGGGTACTCCAAGCAATGCGCCGCATTTTGCATTTGTGAACGAGCGCAAAGTAATAACCACCTTGTTTGAACCGGTGGCTTGTGCGGGGATGTCGGCGTTGATCTTGTGATACTCAGGGCCGCTGTATTGTGCTAATTTAATCCCATTGCAAAAGATGACGACATTTCCCGGTACGGATAAATTTGTCAGTTGCAGTTTTTTATTTTTCCAATCATTGGGAATAAAGGTTGTGAAGCGGAGCCAGATTACAGTTCCGCCGGTCCAGCGGACCTCTCTTCGCGGAGTATATCTCAGGATACATTTGTTCCAGGTATTATCGTTGAAATTGATTTTTGAATAGCCATTTGGATCATTGCCTGAATCAGTATCTTTGCTGGCGATGGTTTTTCTTTTTAATCTTCCGAGTTTTTGATATGCGGCCATATGCGAATCGTATTCTTTTCTCAGTCCGGGGAATTTCTTCAACTCGACTGCGTAACTTTGCATAATCGGTTTCAGGGCTGGAGTATTCAGTTTTGCCGGATCGGTCCATGCTTCCGCCTTGGTCCCTCCGTAACTGCAGTCAATTATACCGATTGGAATATTCAACTTTTTATAAAGGTCCAAAGCGAAAAATATGCCGAGTCCGGAAAAGTTAATTGACGTTTTCGGGGAACATTCAAGCCAGCGCCGGTAATCTTTTCTGCGAGTTGACGCCATTTTGGCTTGGGGATTATCAGCTGATTTCAACGGAACGGTAAACAACCTTATGCGCGGATTTGACGCCCGGGCGGCCGTTTCTTTTCCGCCATCACAACTGCTCAATGGAAATTTCATATTTGACTGACCTGAACAAAGCCAGACTTCACCGATCAGTACATTCTTGAACGTCAGCGTCTCGTTACCGGCTTGAATTATCATTTTATGCGGACCACCGGCCGGCAGCGGCGACAGGCTCAGTTTCCAGAATCCGCTTTTCCCGGCACGGGTTGAAGCTTTTTGTCCGGCGATTGAAACATCAACTTTAATGTCAGGCTTTGCCCGGCCCCAAACCGGGACCTGGCTCTCGCGCTGCAGAATCATATTATCCCCGAAAACGGCCGGAAGCTCGATTGATGCGGCAAATCCTGAAACCGCTAATACCATAATAACACTTGTAATTATCAGCCGGGAAAATTTAAAGTCGGGAGTATTCATATTACCACATCATTCCTTTTTAAGCCGGAAATCTCACCGGCAGCTTTAATTAATATTAATCATATAATTAATTATAAGTTTGCTTTTATATAAAATCAATAGTAGAAAAAAAAGATTAATTGCTCTAAAGTTATATTATATATATTTCTGTGACCGCAAGAGATATTTATGCTTTAATGTCTTTTTTTGTACGGTAAAATTCACATATATAACCTTGACAACGCAATATTTACCCTATATACTATATTGCCGGATACAGTAAAAAATAGATAAAATAGTATGAACGGTTCATCCAATATGCAGGTCAAACATTTATCACGCGATTCATTCGTTCAACTGCTCGATCACTTGATCGCAATGGAGCCCCGCCGAATTTACATCTCACAAAATGAACCTCCCCCGGAGGGGAAAAAAGTGAATTTTGTCAGCAGTCCCAGTTTTGATTTTGTGCTGGCGGGAACGAAACGGATGATTTTCCCGGGTAAGGGGAACCGGGATGTCTTGATGCATACCGGGGATGTACACTATTGTCCCGCCGGACACTGGAAAAGGCCGGTATGGGGACATGAGCACCATCATAAAATGTCATCAATTATATTTTACCCAGAATTTATCAGGGTGACTTATATTGATTACAATCCGGCTAACAACGTCTCGTATGAAACCCATGCGGCCGACACCTTTTACCATACATATATCCCGATACATGAAGCGGGTTTACATGTTCTGAAGGCATTTGATCTGCAGATATTCCAGGAGTCTTCTCTGGAAGTGCTGCCTTCCCTGCTGCAAAGCATTTTAATAATCACCAGGGATGTTTTAAAAAATGATCACAGCGTTCCGGGCGGCAAGAGAAACGCGACCTGGGTTCGCATTAAGCACTATCTGCAGGATAATTTTTACTATCCGATCAACCGGAATTCCGTGGCTAAAGAATTCCGGATGTCGCCGAGTTATCTCTCGCAGCTTTTTGCGGAGAAGGAACCTGAAGGGTTCATTGGTTTTTTGCGGGAACTGCGCTTACAGCATGGCGCATTGTTGTTGACAACGACAGATTTGTCAGTGGATGAGGTCACTGAACAGTGCGGCTATATAAGCACTTCATATTTTATCGCAGAGTTCAAAAAGAAATACAATTTATCGCCCGGCAAATACCGCCTGCTCCGACAATGACTCGCTCAACTCCCCGACTCCGGCTTCCCAGAACGCTATGCGGCGGCGATGCCATGTATATACCGCCAAGACTCTGCCTTCGCTGTAAATAATGGAAGGGTAGGAAAATTCTCCTCCGTCCTGCTTTACAATGTCTCCAACCTTTACGTCATCATCTTCAACGTCGCAAAATTTCTCCCAGCTGTTCCCGTTGTCGGCTGAGATCATAATGCTCAATGGGGTTCGTATAGTACTGTCGCTTACCGGATTACAGATAAGTACCAAACGACCGTCCGGTATTTTCACCAGATCAATTCCGCTGCTGTTATTGGGTAATGAAATCGGATAAGCGCTGCACCAGGTTCTGCCGCTGTCCACGGAGTCGCTGCGGCAAATTCTGCCGCAACTGCTTCGCAGCAGCATATGCACATGGCCCGGCACAGATTCCCATAGTGTTGGCTGGATTACGCCCTGTCCGTTTTTTTCCGGGTTGGGAAGATTGATTAAATTGCTTCTGGTCCAGGTGCTGCCGCCGTCGCGGCTCAGATCGGCGAACGCCTGCCAGAGTTTTTTCTTTTCAACTGATCCCGGAGCAAGAAAGTTGCCGTTTGAAAGGATTATCGGTTTATTTTTTACCGGGCCCCGCCCTCCTTGATCTCCGGTAATCAGTTCTTTAGGAGCGAGCCAGCTTTTTCCATTATCAAAAGAAAGCATGTGCCAGGTCCGCCAGGTGGGAATGTCACGACCTACTTTGAAGAATAAATGGAGGCTTCCGTTTTTACCGTTGAACAGGACGGGATTCCAATGCGGTTCGGACGATACCTTGACAATTTGTCGCGGTTCCCGCCAGGTTTTACCAATACGTCTGCTGCCCCAGATACCGACATCGTCGTTGCCTTCATGGGTTCCCGCGAACCATACCGCCAGGTAATCCCCGTTGCCGGCTTCAGCAATGGTTGCGGCATGGCATCCCGCGAAACCGGGACACTGTTTAAAAATAAATTCTTTATGCATGTTGTTTCTTTTTTCAGGTTTTATCATGTAATAACTATCCGGTCATCACTTTCATAATGAAAACTGACCCGGCGGTTTTCCAGGACTGACCGGTCCGCGGCAAAACACATTGCGGCGGCAAGATAACCGGCTTTGATATTCTGTTCCGGGTTATGCTCCGGATCTTCAATCATGCACAGGAGTTCGAGGGCGTGAATTCGATTGCCACCGCCATGGCCGCTGCCATCTCCGGAACAGTCGAATTCAGAGGTTATGCCGGACTGATTATCGTGCATGAAAACCTTGCCGGACTCATGATTTCCCCATATCTGTCCTCTGAGTCCGACCGCATGGAACGTTCTCCCGGCGCGCTGCCCTTCACAATTCAAGCTCAGCATGAAATTTACAACAGCGCCATTGGCATATTGAATAGATACGGCCTGATGGTCAAAATTATCACTGTCAATGTTATAGATGCATTTGTCATGCTGCCGGGTAAAATCGTGCAAGGCTTTTTCGCCGGGATCTTCTCCGCTGAAAGATTCAGGTTTGATATAGTAGCGGCATTTTTCACCGACCGGACAGCTGTCGCATTTTTCCGGTAAATTCGGGTTCGGGCAAAATATACTTCTGCCGCCATAACTGTTCAATGAAACCGGTCTACTGCCGGTCATCCAGTTGAAGATATCCATATCATGGCATGATTTTTCCAGCATCAAGCCGCCGCTGGTAGCCGTGTTTCTGCGCCAGAAACCCCGGTTGAGGATTGACGATACCATGCTGCCGGGCAGTTCATCGGCCTGTATGGCGATCACTTTTCCAATGGCATGGGAGCTGATCAGTTCATATATCTTCCGGTAAAAAGGAGTTGAGCGCAAAACAAAGCCCAGGATGCAGCGGCAGTTGTTGCTTTTTTCCGCGTCGAGAATTTTTTCGCAATCCGACATTGTTGTTGCCAGAGGTTTTTCCAGAACAACCGGTATTCCTTTTTCAAAACAGGCGACCGCATGTTCGGCGTGCAAGTGATTCGGGGAGGAAATAACGATCCCGGCCAGATCATTCTGCTCTTTCAGCAGATCATGAAAATCACTGTACTCAAGCGGCTGGTTGGGCAGCTTTGATTTTTCAATCATGACCTTGCGATTTTGCTCATTAGGATCACAAACAGCTGTTACTTCCAGCTGCGGATGATCCGAATACCAGAGAGCGTATGAGACACTCCGTCCCCCGGTGCCGATAAAGGCGATCTTATGTTTTTTCATGTTAAGATGCTTTTTAAATAGATGTATAAGACAAATTTCTACGCGAAAATAAAATTATTGATAGAATGGACCTTGAATTTACAATTTACTTTCCGGTCCAGTAAGCAGTGGTCCATTGGGCCTCGTCTATCTGGTTTTGGGTGACATGTCCGTCAACCCAGCAGATGTTGGCTTTACCGCTGTGCCGGTCATATATACGCTTTTTCCCGGGGCCGATGGCCAGTAACATCGCCGGATAAGCGTCTTCTCCATTATGGCCGCTATCGGCAAATACCAGGGTTGTCGACGGTTTTTTCATCTGGGTGATCCGGTGGCATGTTCCGGCTGAGCCGCCGATATAAATATAGTTATGCCCGTATGACGGTTCTCCGGCGTCCGTTGTTCCGGCCGCGCTCAAGTTGAAAAAATTCAGATCAGACGGACAATGGAGTATTTCAGGCAGTTTACCGGAGCCGCTGGTGACTTCCGCGTAATTCAAATAAGGACACATTGCGTATCGCTGCCAATGAAAACCGCCGGTAGGATTATATGACATCATCATAACATCTTCATTGTCCTGAGCATATAAAGCAAAGCCGTTGCCCAGCTGTTTTAAGTTTCCGGAGCATTTTATTGATTTTGCTTTATCCCGGGCTTTATTCAATGCTGGAAGAAGCATTGAAGCAAGAATAGCTATAATCGCTATGACTACTAACAATTCGATAAGTGTGAACCCTTGTTTGAGTTTTTGCGTTGACATTTCCTTAATCTCCATTTTGTTGTATATTTGCGGCGTTCTATTAATAATTATAGTGGAGCGAAGACTGGTTCGCAATGCCAGAAAAAATATATTAATTGCTCAAAAATTAGTTTTTAATCATAAGCTTTGAAAATTCACTTTTATATTTATCCCGCCCGGTTATATTGGTGTATCAAGCTTACAGAAAGACTAATTAATTTGGAGTGAAGAATTATGAGTGTTTTTGCAAATGCATCATGGATCTGGATTGAAAGCAGGCAGATTAATCAGTATGTTTGTTTCAGAAAGGTTTTTGAGTGCGCCGGGGGTATTGATGATACAACCCTTTACATATCGGCGGATTCCGACTTTGTTCTTTATCTAAACGGACGACAGGTTGGAGCTGGACAGTATAGCGACTGGCCTGAAAAGAAGACCTGGAGCAGTTTCGATGTTTCAGCCTGTCTTTTACCCGGAAAGAATGTTATTGCGGTACTGGGTTACTGGCGCGGGGAGGATTTTTTTACCTATGCCGCAGGCGACCCCGGAATTATTGTCCGCCTGGGAAATGTCGTTACGGATGAGACCTGGAAATGTCAGGAATACCCGGCTTTTCAGTCCGGAAATATTCCAAAAGTTACTTTACAGCTGGGTTTTACTTTTTGTTATGATGCCCGAAAGGACACCGCGTGGCAGGAGAGTGGTTATGATTGTTCGTCCTGGCAAAACGCGGTTGCGGTTAAACGCTCATTACCAGTTGCGGAGCGTCCGCTTCCTCTTTTGACGGTAAACCCGCCTGTTCCGGCGCAAATTGTACAATATGGGAATTTATCAGGAGAGCCGCAGGGTAATAGTGTCGCTGAAATTATGGCTGCCCGGAAATTGATACCGAAAGATTTTAGGACATCATCATTTCCTTTTGTCGCTGAATCCGGTGGCGGTAGTTATCTTTTCATCGATTTGGGGAACGAACAAGCCGGCTGGTTGTATTTTGAACTTGAAGCGGCAGAAGGAACCATTCTGGATATCGCCCACGGCGAACATCTGGATGACGGGCGGGTGAGAATGCACATTGGCAATCGTAATTTTGCCGACAGGTACATTTGCCGTGAAGGGAAGAACACATTTGAAATGCCTTTCCGGCGGCTGGGCTGCACCTTTCTGGAACTGCATATCACTGAGGCGCAACAGCCGGTTGCAATCAAAATTTTCTCCATCAGGCCGGTTGAACCGCCGTTGCCTGAGTCTGCCGACTTTGCTTCCAGTGATAATCAATTAATTGGATTACGTCTGGCCGCCATGAGAACAATGCGTTTGTGCATGCATGAACATTATGAGGATTGTCCCTGGCGGGAACAGAGTCTCTACGCTTATGATTCAAGGATGCAGATGCTGTTCGGATATCCGGTCTGGGGGAATTATGATTTTGCCGCTGCGTCGCTGCGTCTTTTGCGTGACGGGGAGCGAGAGGACGGCTTGCTTGAACTTTGTGCCCCGGCCCGGAGAATGCCGATGACGATTCCGGTTTTCACCTTTGCCTGGGTAAATCAACTCTGGGAGCATTATTTGTACAGCGCCAACCCGGCCTTGATGACGAAAAGTCTCGGGACGTTAAACCGGATAGTTGAAACGCAATATAAAAACCTTGATCCGGGAACCGGGCTTTATCATATTCCAAATGGACATGAACTCTGGCATTTTTATGAATGGACCGACGGGATGCATTCTCATGAATACACGGAAGATTTTCATGCCGCTTTCAACCTCTATTATCTGGAACTGCTGAAAAACGCGGTCAGGATAAAAAGCAGCCTTGGTCTGGATTGCCATGAATTGACTCGACGGATCAGTGGTTTGAGAGAAGCGTTACAAGGATTCTGGAATGAAAAAACTTCATCGTATGCCGCGACCATGACTTGTGACGGTAAATTGATGGGGGATTATGAGTACGTCCAGGCACTGATGTTGTATCACGGACTTGTTCCGGATAGCCGGGCGTCGGCTTTGATCGCGGATATTCTGGAGGGAGGCAAGTTCATTCAAATGATGCCGGGAAGTCTTTTTTACCTTGCTGAAGCCTTGTTCAAGTATGACGTCGATGCCAGGATCGGGGTCTGGAAGCTGATTATGGACCGTCTTCATCCCATGCTCGAAAACAAAGCGGGTACATTATGGGAAATGTGTGAAGGCTCGGAGGCATTCAACCTCGCCGGTAGCCTTTGCCATGGCTGGACCGCCATTCATGCCTGGTTGTGTCACGTCTGGATTTTGGGAATTCGACCAGTAGAACCGGGTTTCCGTAAATTTACGATTGCCCCTTTTCCTGCCGATTTATCCGCGGTTCAGGGGGAAGTTGTTACTCCCGCCGGAAAGATAAAAGTAAAATGGCAGACAGAAGAAGGCCGGACAACTCTGGAGCTTTGTTATCCTGCCGGTTTGCAGCCGGAGTTTTGTCCACTTCCTGAAATGGCGTTCGACCCGGACAAAGATGTGAAAGTGACGATAATAAACTAATCTGGCTTTCCCGCAACCAGTTTTCAGTTGCACACACCGGTCTTTTTGGGGTTATTTTGATTGTCTGTATTCCCTCACGGCCTCGGTCATTGCGATAAAACATTCCGGCTTGACGTAGCTGGCAATCTGGTTACCGGAGCCGATGGCTACTCCGCCTTTGCCTTCACTCATGCTACAGACATTTTTTACGTACGCTTTAACTTCATCCGGAGTGTTCAGGCAAAGAACATTCATTTCAATGCCGCCAAAATTGCCGATTCTGTTCCCATACCTGTCAAGCCAGACATCGAAAGTATCTATGGAGTCTTCATTGGAATGTTTGGCGTCTATTCCGACTGTTTCTATCAGATCGTCCATAACTTCATAGATTTTACCACAGGAATGCAGCAGAAAAGGTTTGTTGTAATTATGCACGAGATCCACTATTCTTTTGTATTGCGGAATTATGTTTGTCCTGATGTCTTCCGGGGGAATCAGCGTTGAAGAATGGAATCCCAGATCATCCCCGAACCGGCATACGGCAAAAGAATCGGAATATTTTTCCATAAACCATTGCCAAATAGAAAGCAAGGCGTCTCCGACTTTACGCCATAACAGGGAACAGGCCTCGGGTTGATCGTATTGAAGCATACACAACCCGGTAAAAGAAGTAAAGTCCTGCACTACTTCGAAAACGCCGTTGCCAATTCCGCCGACAGCCTTCATCCCGGGCGGCAGCGCTGCTGCTAAAGCGACAAAATAATCTTCAGTGCCTTCTTTAAAATTATTTACCAGAGCCTCCCAGTCGTAATTCACGACATCATCAATATTGTTGATAATACTACCGGCAAGTCCTCTGATAGCCGCTCCCTGCTGCACAAATGCATTGACGCAGCATTCAAATGGAACCACATCGTAGCCGAATTCTATGCAAAAGTCACAATATTTTCTGAAAGCCTCAACTTTATCCTTGAAGCCTGTTTCTTGAGCATGGAATATTTTGAGATAGTCCTCACCTTTAATTAGCTTGATGACTTCGCCGCTTATGGCATGTTCATATAACGGTAGGCGTCCTGAAGTTTTATTCAGTGCGGCATTGACGATATTGGTATAATCAGGGGAAAAATCTTTTTCAGACATTGTCATCTTCCTTTTGATATATTTTCATTATGTCGCTTTAGCATATAAATCTGTGTTCTTTGTTCAATTTCTTTGCCGTAAAATTGCTCTTCTACTATTCCGATGAGGTCGCTTGCCATCTTTTTAATACTGCTTTCCACAAAAAAACAGGGGACAGGACATAAAATATGGTTTTCCGCGTTATGATGAAAGACAATGGTCAGATCTTCGGGAATATTAATTCTCTGATCCATGACGGCAAGCAAAGTACCGGTAATTAAATCTTCGGTAAAAACCAGTAAACCTTCCGGTTTATCATTATTGCTCCATATCTTGTACAGACCATTGAATGCAAAATAGTCATAAGCGGAAGGTAGCGCATCCCGGCTACCGGCCACTTCAACATCTGGAGAATATATCCATTTCTTTTTCCACTCAAATCCATTTTCTTCACATTTTTTTCTAAAATAGCTGTGAAATTCATGCTGTTCGCGTTCAACGCTGCCGGTCGGGTTGCTGAAATCCTGTAATGAAGTAAGCAATCCGATTTTATTGCATCCGGATTGCTTAAACGCTTCCATTGCCTTATCAATGAATGTTTTATTGTAGTTAGGAACCCGGTTTTTTATCTTCATGCTGGAAATACAGGAAAACGGAACCGGGAGCTTATTTATTTCATCATATATTTGCTGATTCATTACGGGAACTATTATTCCCTGAATCTGCCGTTTTTCCGCCAGCTCTTTTAAATGCTGCAGGGCGCTGCCTTCATTGTTTTCCATAATTATTCTGCTGGCGATATTGCTTGATTGCAATTCCTGTTCCACAAAACTTATCAGAGTCATTAAAAATTCTGAAACCGGATGGCGCAAATCCTGTTTGACATATATCGCAATTGTTGATAATTGGTTACTCAGTGGATTGATGACTGTTCCCATTTTGGGCTTTCGTGTCATCAAGCCTTCTTTCACCAGAATTGTCAGAGCCCGATGTACTGTAACCTCCGGCATGTCCCATTGTTTAGACAACTCCTTGGTTGACGGTAAACGTGAGCCTTCTTTGAACTCTCCGGCCAGAATTTTCTCGCGAATATATTCTGCAACCTGGCTCTGCTTCGTCTGTGTCTTCTTTACTTTTAAATCTGTCAGCATTTTATATATTCCTAATAATGCACTATGGAATAAACGGAATAATTAACTTTCTCCAGTATACATTACAATGGTTTATTTGTCAATATCCCGGTTGAAAAAATGTAAGGATTTGATGTTTTTGAGTAATCGGTCGGCAGGCCAGCAACTCATGCTCCCCGTTCAACGTCTTTGATTTAAGCAGCTACGCGCTTCAAATCAATGACATCACTTCGAGCAAAATGATGTTACTGCGTCATGCATTGCATGACAAATGCGCTTTGCTTACTTTCGCCTCCGGCGACCAGCATCTCGTTGCTGGTCCACGCCCGCGTACGACGCGGTGCGGTATAACTGCTACGCAGAGTTTGTTATAAAATGGTCTGACCGATTACGTTTTTGAAAATTGAAAAAGTAAACGCAACGAACGTATGCCGTTTCATTTCTTAATTTTTGCCTAATGGCGATCATAGAGAACGGCATGACTTCCGCGCTGGACCACGTCCGCCAAGGTGGCGGTGACATTATACTGCTTTGCAGAATTTTTTTAATTTCAACTGGCCGATTACTTATAATACGTAAGACTAGTGCAGAACTATTATTTAACTATGATTAGCGCAGTCTGAGCATGAGTTGGTGAAAGCAACACTATAAAGTATTTAATTTTTATCAAAACTGAAATCATCGAAAAATACCCGCCCGTTGCCAGTATTACTCATGCCGACAGTGCAGAGTAAAAATTTTGTTTTTGCCCATTTCCCTTTTTGCGGAATGGTATATTGCAAAGTCAATTCCTGCCATTTACCATGCGTATCTGCACCTTTTATTTTGACCGATTTTGGCGGTAATCCTAAAAAATGACGCTTTTCGTCCTGGGCTTGAATTCCCAAACTGAAAACACTATCAGGCTCCGACTTTAACACTTTCACCCAGATTTTTACAATACAATTATCTCCGGGAGCGGCCGGAACACGTTTTAGAAAACAAAAACTTGATTTTTTCGGATTTGATTGTTCAGTTCTTATCTCCGTGCAGCCGCCGGCTTTGTGCCCCTGTTTTTTATTGTGCAGAAATTCACCTTTGGAGTTACTGCTTTGCCAACTGCTCCATTTGCGATAACTGAAATCATCATTTGTTTTGATTGATTCAGGCGGAAAAGCTACTATCCTGAAGCCGCGTGCCGGTACAGTAATCTTAAAACAACCGTTTCTGGTTTGGATATCCTGATCAGTATATTCTTCTCGAACAATATAATTTCCTTTTTTCAAGGCATTCAAATCAATCGTGGAGTCATGAGAGCGGAGGTCTTTGTTAGTCAGCATTAAAACGTAATGGGCATTGGGGCATTCATACCATGTAACATGGACGTTCGGGTTGGAAGATTTGATCCTGGACTGTTCGTAGTAAAGGTGGCACTTGACTTCAGGCGAAGCAAAATCATATTTTTCCAGAGCATTCCAGATTTTATACATCACCTTGCCGGCCGCCCATAATTTGACGGATTCAATATCATTGGCCAACAACATGCACATCATTGCCTCAGTATACTCCGGCTTCTTGAAATATTCCATTTTAGCGTAGCCCAGCGCGGGCGAAAAAAGTACTCCGGTTCCAAGTATTCTGCGATTGTATTCAGTACGATAAAGCACATCGGGAAGTTCGTCAGTATAGCCGTAAGGATTACGCCTGAGCATGCCGCCATGCTGTTCGCCGGGATACCAGTAATCGCCCAGGCCGGAGAGCATTGGGAAAAAACTACGTTGGGCGTGCAGCCACACCAGGCGGTTATTTCGATGGCACAGCTTAACCGTTCTTTTGATCAGTTCGCGTTTATTGAGAATACTGAATGTTTTGATCTCTCTCCCGAATTTGTCCTTAAACAAGCAATGGTGGTGCCGATTCGCACAAAGCCGGTTCCCGCAAAGGTCATAATAAATCATGCTGACCCTGTCGCCATATTTGTTATTGAACAATTTCTGAATATTGTTGATTATATAGTCGTTAAACGACGTTTTATTACAAGCACTGGCGGTAAAACATTTGATTTGGTTTACCTTTCCGTCTTTTTTAATTTGTTTATAGGTGAAATTATAAATATATGCTCCAGGCACGTTCCAGTATTTGTTGAAATAAACCGCTACCGGCGATGCCGTCGTCAGGGCATCCGCAAAGCCATAGACGGCGACAGATCCGGGTGCCTTGCGGCGCATATAGCGCTCAAATCCTTCGGAAGGACAATAAGTCCCGACTCCGTCAAAACCTTCACCACTATAACAGAGCAGTTTGGTTGGTTCGGGGCGACTATTATCATGAATCCTTAATAAACGATTTTTCTCCGGCAGCGGTCGAGTCGGAGTGGCGATAAACAGGGCTTGATATGGTACCGCTTCCGGCAGTTGGGTTTTTTGTGAGATCATATCGACTTCACATTTCCCGGTTTTTGTATTTGCTTTTAATACCTTTTCATTATCGCCATACCTCCAGTTGCCATCATTCGGGGTCGACCAGCAAAAACCGCCCTCCTTTGAAACCAGCCATAGTTCGGTAACGCTTTCATTGCTGGAAATTTTTGGAAATGGGAAGCTGAATTCGCCGGAACGATTCCTGCGTAATACCGGGGTCATCAGATACTTGGAAAACTTCGGTTTTACCTGCCAGCGAAGCTTCATTGAATTAATTACGGGCCTGTTGTTGATTGTAAAATCAGTTTTTATAAATCCGTCAAACTCAACTCTGGTTGTATAATTCAAAGAGAAATCGGAGGCCTGCCCTTTTCCGGAAAATTCAACCCATGATTTTCCAAGTTTCATTCCGGTTTTTTCATATTTTATCCCGGCTTTGCCATTAGCGGTTTCAATCTCAATCTCAGGCGGAGAAACAAACAAAGGCTGACCTTTAACAAGAATTTTTTCAGGGAATGGGCCAGCCCCGAATTTATAGATACGATTCCAAATCTTCACCGTGCGGTCTTTGCTGATCTCCATTGGCGTCCACGGCTTCGGAACGATGTCTTCCTCGCCAATTCCGTTATTAGCATAAGACAGGTCGGGGACATTGATTGTTTTTGTAACTTTTTCAATTTTTCCATCGGGGAACTTTAGGTTCGCGCTAAAAGTATATTTACCGGATTTTTTTATCCCGGAAAGAATTCGATTTTCGATAATATTTTTGACTTTCCATGCGCCAGTTTTATTGAATTTATCAGGCCCGCAGAGTTGATAATTAAGAAGGCACTGGCCGCTTTTGAGCTGTTTTTTCTGTTTCTCATTCAGGGCAGTGAAATCAAAGATGATTTCCATGCGGTCAAGCTTGCTGTTTCCCTCATCAACCCCGTTTAATTCAAGGCTGAAATTTTCTATTTGTAACGCCTTTTCTGTCTTTAAGAGTTTTAAATAGTTATTTTTAATTTCCAGGTCGGTTAAGGGCCGCGAATAAATTTTTACGTCATCTACGGCATTTTGCCATAATTTAACATCGTTATAAAATTCGCTTCTTATTCCAAGATATGATTTGGAATTATCAGCTTTCAACCCCAAGGTTTTACCAACTTTCACCGGCAGCATATTTTCCGCGGCTTTTTTACCATTCAGGAATATCGCGGTCTGTTTGGGCGACCAGGTGACGGCGATTTGGAACCATTGTTCTTTTTTTATTCCATTTAAATACGCGGCAACTCTGCCAACAGTACCCCAGCCATGTGGCGGTTCTGAGCTTCGCCAATCAAAGTAAACTGCATCACCGTATTCGTAAAGCTTGTAATTTACAAACTGTTCTCCTTGAACAAAATGAATTTCAGCTAAAGCAATATTTCCGCGTTTTTTCCCGTTTGTAATTTTATCTTCATGATTATAGTTTTTCCCGCAAATCCACATTGTCAAAGACCCTTGACGCAAATCCACATTCTTGTCTACTTTGAACTTCAAGTCTTCCCCGTTTAAAGCCTGAAAAGCCTGCCGGGTGTCAAATCCAATTATCCCTCTCAAGCCAAGATTAACATTTTTCAACGTGGTTGAAACGGCATCGCCTTTGGCGAAGTCCGCGTTAAGGTCACGGTTGTCAAAAGTTACGCAAAAAGTTAAATCCCTGTCTTTAATTTTTTCTTTCAGCGGCAGATTTCGAAATTCGGAACCATAAATACTATGAACAGACAATGCCATCATTAACAAACAAACAAGTAAAATCATTTATCGACCCTCCAAAAAGGTTTTGAGTTATGAATATTTATAGTAGTATAATTATTAAATTTGAGTCCAGACACAGTCTGTGACGGGAGAAGTAAATTAGTTTTATGTTTATTTTTTTTCACTTTCAAAAAAACTGAAATCATCAAATAAAACCTGTCCGTCCTTGTTGTTATTCATGCCTATTGTACATAAAAGGTAAGCTGCTTCCGCCCATTTTCCTTTTGATGGAACAGTAAAGGTTAAAACCATGCGCTTCCAGTCTTCGGGAGCATTCTCTCCTTTTAATTTGACACTGACCGGAGGGAGTCCGAGAAAATGTTTTTTCTTGTCCTGACCTTGAATCCCTAAATAAAAATTACTGTCGGGATCTGTTTTAAGCACTTTTATCCATACAATTGCGTTATAGGTTTTGCCCGGCTTGACTGCGAAGTGCTTCAGGAAACAGAAGCTTGATTTTTTCGGATTATCGCTTTCGGTAATAATCTCCAGGCATCCCTTGGCATTGTGCCCGTCGTTTTTGTTATGTAAAAACTTCCCAACAGATTTTTTACTTTTCCAGCTTCCCATGCTTGTCCGGGAAAAATCATTGCTATACTCTACTGCGGCTGTAGTAAAAATTACTCCTGCAGCCAGCCCCCATGTAAAAATAATTCTTTTCATGAAAAAACCTTGTTTTTGAAATTATCTTTTTAGTTAAAGTCCATATTTCCACCATGAAGTATCGCATATATAATCATAGTGACTCTGACTGTTGAAAGAGTCGACATGACCATCTGCAAAACCGATATTAAAGCGCCCGTTATGACGAAAATCCGTGTAAGCGTCAGCATATGTTTTCAGTTTCGTAATCCCATAGTAATAAGCCATAGTAATTTTGCTGCCATCGTCTTTTTTGACCTTTGTATCCCCGATAATTCCGGTGACTGACGGTTTCTTGATATGGACTTCATTCCTTGGAACCGCAACATATGCGGTTCCCGCGTTTAAATATCCCAAACGCCATTCAAGTTGTAAGTTTACCGCGACACGATTGCCGTTCTTATCGGTCCGCCAATCATAGCCTGAACCTATGCCCCCAACGGTCGTATGTATCGGGTTTGCACTGGGACAGGAAAACACTCTGCTGGCAACTTTTGCATAATTTCCGGAATTGAGTTTCCCGTCAAATGTTTTTAACTCTAACGAGCCTGCGCTGGTATAAGAAGGAAAGAAAGATTTGTAATCATTCATATACATTTTTATTGCAAGGCCAAGCTGTTTGAGTTGAGACGTGCAGGCTATTGCTTTGGCCTTGTCGCGAGCCTTGTTTAAAGCGGGAAGTAGCATGCTGGCCAGAATTGCTATAATAGCAATGACTACAAGTAGTTCTATTAATGTAAAGATGCTCATCTTTTTACACTTTTTCATTTTTCCATCTCCATTCCTTATTGATTTAAAATTTTTACCGAATCACGCTCCATTATGTGAGGACAAATAATAATTTCTTTTTCTTTGCTTTCATCAGTCAGCATTTCAACCGCTTTTTTCGCCATAAAAGATTCATTTATTGACACAGAAGTAAGCGGTGGAACAACTTTATTACACCAGGGTGTGTTAAAAAAACCAACTAAAGAAATATCTGCCGGAACAGACAGGTTTAATTTTTGCAAAGCGGGAATAACACTATTACAAGCATGTGAGTCGTATGCCGTCCCGGCCGCAGTCGGTAGGATTCCCTGTTCTATATACTGTTTAAGGACTGTTTCCACATCGTCTCCAGCCATTAAGCGTTCCGGGATTTGTTTGTCAAAGTTAATATTTTCAGAAAGACAAACTTCTTCAAACCCTCTCATCATTTGTTGCTGAGGAGATCCCAGGATGCCTATTTTGGTTCGTTCTTTTCCCGGGAAAAAAGTTAATTTGCGATGACCCCTGTTTATAAAATACCAGGCAAGGCGCCGCCCCCCTTCAACATAATCAACCAATATGTATTTTGCCCCGGCAATTCTGGATTCATGTTGATAGCGATGTATAAAAACTAAATTCCTCAGGTTCTTGGCGCTGTTTCGCAAAACATTGAACGGCACCGATTCATCTCCGTCAACAATAAGGCCATAAGGGTTATCTTTCAACATATTTTTAACCATTTTAACAAGTATGTTTTTGTCAACCCTGGAAATCGCGCGGACAAAAATATCGTTATTAAAAAGAACTGGATACATATTGCGTTCTGCCAGAGATTGCGCGATAACAGCGCCTATGGTACCAAAAACATCGCCTTCGCTGAGCAATAGCAACCCTACAGCGCCGATATATTTATCTTCTTCGCTGTCGGAGACTACTGAACCGCGTCCCGGAGCCCTGGTAATTAAACCTTCAGAAGCCAATATGGACAGGCCGTTGGCGACGGTGCGTTTGTTTACCTTGAATTCTTTGGCCAGAACAGTATCCGCTTTCAAACGTTCACCTGGTTTAATTTTCCCGGACAATATATATTCACGCATTTTATCCGCTATCAATATATGCTTGGGTGCAAATCCTAGATCCAACACAATTACTCCTTAGGCTAAGATTGAGTTAGTAACTAACCTAATTATAGCCTAAGTTTTTAATTTTGTCAATGCCTTTATTTAAAAAACAGAGAAAAACCTTTTCCCCGGATATGTTTGACGTTGCCGATAAAAGTAAAAAAGAAAAAAAATTTTAAATTATTCCGCCCCGGCACGTTGCCGGACTGGATCCAATGCAGGAGCGTTGGTCGCCGCTTGCGGCGAAAGTAAGTTACGTGTTAAACAGTTCAGTCCGCACGAAGTGATGGTTTTGAAAAACAATTCAGAGTTTTTCAAAAGCGTTGAACGCAGGGCGTAATTCGCGGTAATTCGGCGTTATCTACTTTCGGTCCCGTCATGTTTAGCAGGTCCGTTAACAATATCAGATATGGCATGGAAATTATGATTTTTTAATCCTGCTTCGCCACTTGCCCGGAGGCATTCCGGTTTTTCCTTTAAACCAGGTTGTGAAGTATTTAACATCAGTAAAACCGCCGATAGCAGCGATGTTGTCTATCGGCATGGAGGTGGAGGACAACAGGTCTTGCGCCAGCATGAAACGCTGCTGATCGATGAATTCATGCGCCGGCATTCCGGTTACTTTTTTGAAAGCCCGGCATAAAGTGGTGCGGTCAACTCCAAAACGTTCAGCCAGTTGACTGACGTTGCTGTCCAGTCTATGAAGAGAATTGATATAATCTATGACCGAGGCCACCAGAGCCTGATGTGTATCGTTTCTGATGTAAGACTCCCGCAAAGGTTCCTTGCCGGCGGCCCCAACCAGCCGGAACATCAGTTCCAATTGACGGGAAACCGTTCTGGCCGGATCAGCAATATGTTTATGCATCAAGTGAAAAGTCTGCTCCGCCAAAGCCGGGTCATTCAGGGTAATCGCCGCTTTTGTTCTGGTCAGGCCGAACTGCCGCATGAAATCCACGGCGGCCGGGCCGCCGAACTGAATTTCCAGCCACTCCCAACTGGTGCTTTTCCCGGTCTGGCTGAATTCAATTTTTTCACTCGGCAGCGCGTAAAACATGTCGCCTTTCACTACCTCGTAAGTTTTGTCGTGCATATTGACGATCCAGTGTCCGGAAGTAATTATCCTGAGAGTTATGCCGGAGGGCTGCGGCTGCAAAGAATGGTAATGGCCTTGTCCTCTCACCCAGTTGGTTTTGAAAGGCCATACACCGATGTATTCCGGCAGGGGGTCATAAAACCAGAAACGGGATTCGTAAACATTTTCTTCCGAACTCATTTTTAAACCGCCTGTGCATCAAAATTGGAATTGCTTAAATATAAACATAACTTTATATTATATATAACGTACATCAATAATTAAAATATAACAAGAGGTTTTACCATGTTAAATGAATTATTCTGGGATTTTCCACTGCCGCGCACTCACACCGGCATCCCTCTGGGCAATGCAATAACCGGACTCTTAATCTGGGGCGAAGGCCGGACCCTTAAAATTACGGTTTCGCGGGCCGATTTGTGGGATCATCGCGGCGGACTGGAATGGACAGAAAAACAGAATTTCACGGATATCCGCGCTTGTCTCGAAGCCAACGACGAACCGGGACTCCGGGCTTTGTTCAAAACTGATACGGAAGACGTTCCGGGGCAGCCGGAACGTCCCAGCGTGTTACCGCTTGGCCGGATCGATCTTGAGCTGCCGGAAACCTCCGTTCTCAAAAGCGGCAGAATAAGTTTTGTCGACGGCAAAGTCGTGGTCGACTATGAAAGAGCCGGACAAACATTTGCCGTTGTAATTGAACTGGCGATGCTGGAGCAATTGTTCTACATACGCCTGGCTGACGGCGAGGAGTGCGGGATAAAATGTGTGACTTCCTGGGATTATCAGGGTGATTACCTCGCAAGCATCAGCTTCGAGCCGCCAAAATATTTGACGGAAAACGAACTGAACGGCTGGATTCAGGATTGTCCGGTCGATCCGGCGGTTTGCGTCTGTTGCCGCAAGCAGGGCAATGCCATTTATGCCTTGACTGATCGGGACGAGTGTGTCGCAGAGCTGGAAAAGCGGGTTGGAACTACGCTGGATAATGCCGTTGTAGCCGGAATTGCACCGATTGCGCAGGCCAATAGTGAATGGTGGGGCGAGTATTGGAAGGATATTCCGGAAGTAAACCTCCCGAACCGTGACCTTGAAGAACTCTATTATCTTGGTCTTTTCAAGTTTGCCGGCCTGACCAATCCGGCCGGTGTGGCCGGTACGCTGCAGGGACCGTGGATCGAGGAATACCGGATGCCGCCGTGGTCCAGTGACTATCATTTCAATATCAATGTCCAGATGTGTTACTGGCCGGCTTACAAGGCGAACCGGCTTGATCACTTGAAGCCGCTTTTCGATCTGGTCTGGTCCTGGCGCGATCAGTTAGCCCGTAATGCGAAACTGTTTGTCGGGATCGATGACGGTTTTATGCTGCCGCACGCGGTGGATGACCATTGCACCTGCATGGGCTCGTTCTGGACCGGAACCATTGATCATGCCTGTGCCGCCTGGATCGCTCAGATGATGTTCCAGTATGTCCAATATACCAATGATCTTGAATTCCTGAAAACGGTGGCGTTCCCGTTTATGAAAGGTACGATGCGGGTTTACGAGGAAATGATGGAAAAAGACGAAAACAACAGGTATTCGCTACCGGTCAGCGTATCTCCCGAATATCGCGGTTGCGATATGGACGCATGGGGAAAAAACGCCAGTTTCCAGTTGGCGGCTATCCGCTCACTGGCCGAATTTCTCAATTCAGCTGCAATGATGCTGGCCGAAACTCCTGATCCGGTTTGGCGGGATATTCTGGATAACCTACCGGAATATTGCGTTTTCGGCGAAGGCGAAGATGCGCGGATCGCATTGTGGGAAGAAACCGACCTGGAGGAAAGTCATCGTCACCATTCGCATCTTGGCGGGATTTGTCCTTTTGATACGATCGACATTCATGGCGAAGAGCATTCCTCAGTGGTCCTTCGGTCGATCAAACATTGGATTGAGACTGGCGCGGGTCGTTGGACCGGCTGGTGCATGCCCTGGGCCTCGATGCTGCATTCCCGTTTGAATAACGGCGGTATGGCTGTTATGCTGCTGGAAATTCTCAAACGGGTTTTCATTAACGAGGGATACGGTACTCTGCACGATTTCAATTTTCCGGGCTTTACCGTTATGGGTGGAAGCCTGAAACTGAAAGAAAACCCTGGTGAGGTTGAACTTGAACCGGACCGTGGCACGATTGATGTGATGCAGTTAGACGCCGGAATGGGCGCGGTTACGGCCATTCAGGATATTCTGATGCACAGTCGCCGCGGGATAATATATCTGTTTCCGGGCATTCCGAAAACCTGGAAAAATGTCAAATTTTCCGAAATGCTGTGCGAAGGCGGTTTCCTGATCAGTGCCGAAATCAAAAATTGCCGCCTGATGCCGGTGAAGGTTTACAGTCGCTTCGGCGGAATCCTCAAACTGGGCAATCCATGGGGCGTCAAGCCGGTGAAAGCAGTCATCGACGGAGTCGAGCAGATAAAAGCCGGTAAAGTTCTGGAAATGACTATTCCGGCCGGAGCTACTTGTCAATTGACCCTGGCCTGAAAAGCTGGCTTCAAGCAGAATGTTTGAAACGGTCAATTGATAATAACTTCATAAACCATTGCTTGTGAATTGGCGTTATTGCAATCTATAATGATAGCGCCATTCTTCACGGTTGCCGGTATTTCAGCGGTTCTGCGTCCATTGAATGAAAGAGCCCATACCTTGACGGTATTGAAATTTTGATGTTTCAGGCGGAATGTCACTTCTCCACGCTTCATCAACAGCGGCAGTTTTCCCCATTCAAGCAGAATCTTTCGGGCGGATGACATAAATTTTATGTTGCTGTTTTGAATATCGGTTAAGTGAAAGAGCAGAAATTTTCTACTTGAATTCAGTTTTTTTCCGTCCATTGATGCGGCTCCGGCGACACAGAATCCGCCTTTGTTTATAACGCTGACGCTTTTGCCGGAAAACTCTCCGGCGCGATCCGCAATAAAGATTTCGCTCTGAGGTGTAACAGATGAAAAACCGACTTTATCCCGGTTGATATACAGTTCCCCGGTAGAGCTTTTGATTGCATCATTGGTAATATCCGGATTGTCGATTTGTTCGTCATAACCGTGCTGTTCGGAATTTTTCGCTTTCGCCGTTCCGATTTTGGCGAAGAGGCCAAGTCGGCTGTATTGTTCCGGGAACGCGCCGCCGCCCAGCGAATTCATGTTGTTTACATTATCAAAGGATTTTTCTCCGAACAGGAAAGGAATTGATTTTTGCGAGGAGGCTACATCCTGACGTAAAAACAAGAGAATTCCCATCTTTTCGGAAAGCATGTTCAACGGATCGCAAACCAGATCAAATCCCCGGATCGGGTTCTTGTATATAATTCCCTCAATGTTGTGTGAATAGGCGAAGCGGTAGAGCCCGTCCCAGTCCTGCAAAGACGCGTAAGCGCCCATAAGCACTCCGCCTTCCGCCCGGAAATTATTCGGGAAGCAGTAGTTAAATTCCGTAACCATAAATGGCTTACCCATAATTCGCGATGGCATCATGTGTCTGGGAACCTCGGCAAACCTTTTTATCGCGCTTATATTTTTATAGCGGTGCGGCAGGCTCCACGGTCTTTTGATAAAAGAGGGATGATCCCAGTAAGCGTGATTGTCCACGTAGTCGAGTTTTTCCCGAAGAAATGCCAGAAGAACCGGGTTGGTGAAATTGGCATCGGAAAGCTGTGCCTGGACCTTGAGTTCATTTTTCAGAAAATCTTTCATCCTTAAATATGATTTTATTTGAATATCAATCAGGAATTTTGATAAAGAGCGGCTTCTCTCCTGATCATTTTTGCAGTCGATATTGTTGTTCTGCAAATATTTGTCAAACTTTTTCAAATAGGCTTCCTTAATGGCCGGGTATTGCTGCCAGACGTGATATATGGCGTCTTCATTAACAACGGAAATAGCGAAAAGAGCAGGGTCTTCAGCCCAGCTCATCCCGGTGTAGGGATTTTTGTGGGTCAAGAGTTTGCGGGAAAACGCTTTCCAGTTGTTAAACGCATCTTCATTGATCGGGGCCAAGGCTTTCATTTCATAATGCGTAAGTTTGCCGAACCCCGTCACTTCCCCGGCCTTGAAACGCCTGCTGCAGAAAAGGTCGGTGGTGATATAAATTCCTTTCCGCTTAAAACAGTGAAACAGATAGTCAAGTTTATCCATCAGACTCTTATCCAAGGTCGTTGAGTTTCCGGCTTTTTTGTCGATCAGGTTATTGTCATAATGGTGGAAGCGAACCGAATTATAACCTATCGCGGCAAACTGCGCCGCCACTTTTTCACAGGTTTTCTTGTCAAGATACTGAGCTGAGAAGCAAAGGTTGTTGCCGTAAAAACGCACTTTTTTACCTTTGGCTTTCTCAAATTCAAAATGGCCGTTCCTGATGACTACTTTTCCGTATTTTCCGGCCGGGGCATCGAGCATGGATGAAAAATCCAGTGGACTGCCGGGAATAATTTCCGCGTTTGGATCGGCAATTTTTGTCCAGTTCCTGCAGGGAACGATATAATATGGCGGCCGGGAGTTGTTGATTGGGATATCGTCGTTTGACATCGATAATCCGGCAACCATCCATACGGCGTTTTTCCTGGGCAGGAGTGAGATTTTTTTGATCTTTTTTCCTTTTAACGCGAATTTTGAGAGATAGAGGCCGACATAGGATTTCCTGTTTTCAGCGGTCCACGCGGCAATACCGTTTGCCAGTGAAACCGGTTCCCACCAGTTGCCGGTATCGCGTTTATTGATAATGTCAATCGTGCTTTGGTCGCCATCAGCGTATTCAACCAGAACTTTTCCGATCGCCACTTTTTCCCGCGGCGCCCAGGCTATCGCATGCAGCAGATAGAGATACCGGTTCATTTGGGTTTCCGGTTTTATTTCGGTGGAATCCAGAAAATAATTTCGACTTTTGCCGGAAAAAACCATACAGGACTTGCCGTTATTCGAGTTCGGGTCAATAATATCAAAAGTAACGCCGCCGATGTTCCGGACTCCGGGTTTGATCATTCCAAGGTCATTTTCCGGCCCCTGGTCGGTCCAGCCGCCTTTTTTATCATCGGCTGTTTTATCACGGAATCCCATATTTACCTGTTTTCGAATCGCAACTGGCTCGGATTTAAAAGATATTGACTTCATGTCGAAACTTATGCTGCTGCGGGTAATATCCCCGTGGTCCGGGGAAAACATGATTCTTAATTCAAACATATCCGAATTGAATTTTCTGTTGTCCTGAAGCAGAATATCCAGATTTCCCTCGAAAAGCATTCCTTTCGAGTTATTATAAAGGATTATCTTCTTGACTTTGACTTTCCTCAGCAAGGTCATTTTCTTGTATTTGACGGGAAAAGTAAAATCCTGCCCGTCAATCGAAATTACTTGTCCGCCCCATATATTCGCGGGTATGCTCATTGAAACGCATAGATTATTGGTTTTAATGCCGGTTGCGGATTCAAGCATAGCGGAATAATTCCATGATCCCGGTCCGGTCTTTTGAACATTTTCAGTCACGTTAAAAAAGTCATTTTTAGGCGTTAAAACCCATTTAGCTATAATGCGGGTGTCTTCGCGGTTTGTCTTTTTTGATAAAACTTCAAATTCTCTTCTTCCCTGAGTGGAGTTGTGCCATTTGGAGTTATAATGAGTCATAATGAGATTAATGTCGTTAAACTCAACGATTCCTTTGTAGTCGACCTTGATTCTGGAAACTGGGCGGGAGATGTTGGGCAAAGATGTCACGCCGGGAGAAACCGTCAAGTTCAGCCGGGAATGGGAAATCTTTCCGTTGGCGGGGTTGCACATTATTCTCAGTTCAAACTCATTTCGGCCCGATTTCCGGTTATCCTGAATGAAAATTCCGATGTTCTTTCCTGTGATTGCGACTGGTCGTTTGCCGCCGTTGATGATCAGTTGGTTTAAGTTTTTGCGGCTGACAAGATATTTTTTTTCGGCGGTCAACGGCAGCGTGTAACTTTCATTGCCCAGTAATAATTTTTTTCCGGCATAAATCCGGCCCGATAAAATCAAGTCCAGACAAAGAGTTTTAGTTGGAATATTTTCTGGCGATTTTAAGTCTATGCTGTATGTAAAGCTCGAAGCATTGATTTTTCTGACTTGTTGGTGCAGATCAAAAAATTTTTTATTGCGTAATGTCCATTTGGCCTGTCCATCAAAACTGCCGTTGCCGATAACCGGAAATTGCGGTAAATATTTGATGTTCTCCCGGTTTGGGATCGAAAGGTTCCACTTGCCGTCAAAATGACGAAGATGCGCTGAGACATCATCAATTTTCAGGTTGCCGTTCTCATCGACAGTGACGCTTTGAATAATGTTTGTTGCGGCAAAAGTAATAAATCCGCAGGAGATAAATAGAATTGTAAGAATTGTTTTAACCATTTTGATCTTCCATTTTTAATTATATAGAGCAATGTGAGGAACATTGCCATCCGTTGTTCGGACTCAATGATTATATGTTATTAGGTTATCCTACAACTAAAATAACTCCCGATTCGCTCGATGTCAATATGCTTATAATTTATTTTTAATGAATTTCCTGTTTTGGAGTATAATAATAAATCAGATTGAAAGAAAAATATACGCTTTTAAGGCTAATGTTTGAATCTTTTGGCCTTAATTGGGGATGCTTTAAATATAGCTTAAATTCATAAAAAACCATATTATTTTTAAATAATTTTATTTTTGCTATTGACAAAATCGTCATTATCAGTTAAAATAGGTTGTAGGATAACCTAACAACTAAGAAAACGCAAATGAACACTTTGACTGTAAAAAATAAAAGCGACCAGGTCCGCGACATTCTGCTTAACGAGCTGAAGCGGGGAAAATACAAAGTCGGCTGCCGGGTAGACTCTGACAATGTTCTGTCAAGAAATCTCGGGATCAGTAAAAATACAGTAAGGGAAGCCATTTCCACGTTAGTGAACGACGGATATTTTAAACGTATTCAAGGCAAGGGAACATTTGTTGTTTCAACCACTCCCCCGGCTCAAGCTCATAAACTCAGGATTGTTCGCCTGATATGCCGGGATACATTCAAATGCGGTAAGAGCGATCATTTTATTAATAATGTTTTACGCGGAATCCATTTGGGCGGTACAGAATATAACTGTGGTGTGTGTGTCGATCTCTTTACCGAGGATACTCCTGAAAAATTACTAAATTCCAAATTGTTCCGCGACGCTCCGAAAGACGGGGTTATTCTGGCTGGTTTTTCCATTGATTCTAATGATATATCCCCGTTGCTGGAAGCAAACATTCCGGTCGTCTCAGTAGGGAAGCCCAACGAAGAATCACTTATTCCGTATGTCGATATGGATCACGCGTCCGTCGTAAACAAGGCCGTCAAATATCTGTTTGACAATGGTCACAAAAACATTGCATTGCTCGAGAAAAACCTGCATACACCTTCACACCGGGAACGGTTGGAAGGATATATGACCGCTCACCTTGAAGCGAACATAAAAGTGAATCCTGATTTAATTTTTCTGGCTGACAAACCGGGAATTCCCGGAGACGTCGCCATCAGGGAGCTTTACAAGAGAGGCGCGAATTTTACTGCGGTACTCACTTATGGTGATGACATGCTTCACGGAGCGATCAAGCAATTTCGACAGGAACATAAAACTGTTCCGGATGACGTATCAGTCATTACCTACTCAACTTATTCTCTGCCGTTTTTCAACCTGATCGGGATGGATCCGACCAGAATACAGGATGATATGACCGCCCTTGGGGAAGCGGCGGTAAAACTGCTTAACGATATCGCGGATAATGGTGCCACCAGAAGGAACATTATTCTTCAACCTGATTTTGTCGTCGGAAATACTGTAAAGAAAATATAATACGTGTTTGATGATATATATTTATATTGAGCATAACAATTTATCGAGCTGGACCTGAATAGAAATTTTTAGAATATTTAATTCAAAAGTTTTTACAGATAAAAAAACGACCGATTTGAATACACAACAAAAAATGGAGAGAAAAAATGAAAAAGAAACAATGGTTCACATTGATTGAACTCCTCGTTGTAATAGCGATCATTGCTATTCTCGCGTCTATGCTGCTTCCGGCTCTTAACAAAGCAAGAGACAAGGCCAAGGGAATAAAATGTATATCAAACCTTAAGCAGATCGGACAAGCATCGATAATGTATGCGAACGATAATGACGGCTGGTTTCCGGGAGCCCGTATTATTACAGGACAGCCGACACAGTGGAGATACGAAATCGCCCAATATATTGTCCCGGGGAAAACTGTAACAGATTGCTGGGATACCGATTTGCGAGGCGGGGCTTTTATTTGCCCGTCATATACTTACGGACAGTTTTCCACGAAGTACTTCTGGGAAGGCGGTATTGGCTGGAACCGTACCTACTTCGGCAGTACTGATGCAGACACCAGAGTCAAATTGAGTAATGTCAGAAAGCCATCAGTATCAGGTTTCTGCGGAGATACCGCGACTCTGGAAGACCTTACCACATGGAAGCATCAGTTTATCTATCCGCCATCATACGGTACTGATCTTGTTGGGAGTAGACATGATAATGGTATGAATATAGCCTGGGCCGATGGCCACGCATCTCGAAAAATGACTATTTTCCTGCTCGGGGGCATGGAAGGGGATCGAGACTACTTTTACAGAAGTGCCAGATAACCATAATTGGCATAAAACTGGACTCATGGATAAAGCCGGCTTCATCCGTGAGTTCTTTTATCAGTAATACGACTAATAATATTCATCATGGAGTCTCATATTGAAAAAATTTATCATATTATTTATTTTCGGATTGATTGTGGTATCCATAGTTGCAGGAGATTCTCAAACAAAAGAGCAGGAAGGCTATCGTTGCGTCTCCAACGGCTTTCGCCTGCCGTTGAAATGGCATAAATCAACCAGACCGCATATTTTTTCCCGCTTCCGCCGGAAAGCGATGGTTGAGCTCAAAGGCAAGCTCAAACTGGTCTTTCCGGTCTTTTACATGAGCAACGACAAGCCGATAAGGGAAATTCCTTTTCCGAATGATGTTGAAATTCAGGCAGGAATTGAACCCTCATACAAAATGAGCAACCAAAATCTTGGCGACTCTCCCCGAATCGTCGGTAAACCGGTGACATACCTCAAAGGAGAGACCTCTTTATATAAGGTCGTTACCATTGATCTTGGCGACAAGGTAATCAAAAAAGGCGACTGGTTCGGGATCTGGGTTGCGTTGGAAAACCTTGATAACGTCAAGATGGTTCCGCTTTCCCGTTTGATCGGCAGTTCAAAACAGCAAATATATGAATCAACAAATACTTCTATTAAGTCCTCGCTGATCAAGGATAATTATATCCGCGACGTGAAAAAAATACGTCTCATCAAACCTTCCCTTAACTGGGAAATGGGATACTGTCCGATCGCGATTCTCGCCCAATCCGATTACAAAGGCGATGTCTGGGGGATAATAGGCTCCAGCATCCCCGAAGGCTACTACGATAAGTTCGGGAATCAGTATGGCGATGAAAATGCGAATCTCGGTTATGCGGATAAACTTTTATCGACAAAGCTGTCCGCACCTTCGGTTAATGTCTCGAAAGGTTCTGACAAATTACGTTACTGTGCCGAAGAACTTAAAACCAGACTTGATATTCTGAAGATATGCGGCGTGAACAAGGTTCATGTCGCTCTGGGCGGCAACGATATTTCCGGTCGCATCAAGCTTCGGCAGATGAAAAAAGATTGCCAAAAAATCGTCAAAATGATTAAACAGCTTGACCCTGCCATTGTTGTTGTGGGCTCGACAATTCTTCCTCATTCCAAATCGACGGATAAATTCAAGACCTTGCAAGGGCAGACCCCGAGCTATCAGAACCAGGGAAAGACTTCTGTCAGGGGAAGCTGGAATGAAATATTGAGATTCCATCCGCAGGAAGTTGGATTTGACGACGTTCATGAGTTATGTTCTTATGTTGAATATAACTGGGAAGACTCCGCCAGTTTGTGGTCCGACCGGGACGGTTCTCCGGCTGTTTTTACCAGAGACGGAACTCATCCGATAGGCGCCGGCAGTGAAGCGATAGCCGCCCATGCGTATCTGATAAGTACCAAATTAAAGAAAACCAAATAATCAAAGAAAGATAAAATGAAAATACTTTTAATACTACCCCTTTTAGCTGGAATATCTGGAATATGCGCGACCGGTGAACTGCCGAAATACCAGGCCGGTGGAATATGTTTCAGGATGGACGACAATCAAAATCCGCAAAAATGGCAGGATGTTGCCGCGGTATTTAACCGCCATAAGTTAAAGTTATGCGCGTCCTTGAATATCAGAAGAATGGGCAAACCTCATTTTGAAATGTTGAAACGTTTGCAGCTCGAGGGGCATGAAGTGATGGATCATTCCCCGCTGCACTGTGTTACAAAAATAAAATTTGCGCCCGGAAAAACGGCAAAAGATTACCAGGATTTGCCGGGCGTCGATCATATTGTCGATAATAACGTCTATTTAAGCTATGTAATGCCAACTCCCGGTGACTGTAAAATCCGGTTAAAAGTCCGTTTGGCAAAAGATACACTGACATTGATTGACAAGCCCGATGGGAAGATTGCCCGGGAATTACGCAATGCACGAGTCTTGTATATTCCGGCTGAAAAGCGGGTGTTGCAACTTTCCCGCACTCGGAATCCCCTTGAGTATAAACTTAAAAGCATCTGGGATGAAAAAAATGTTAACGAAAAAGTCCATGAAGTGGAAGCCTGTTTCCTCAGAGATCGAAATTTTTCCATGACTCCGGAAGCGATTGAACTTCTCGGGCGTAATGCACTGGATCTATTTGCCTCTATTGGCGCGAAGCGTCCATACACTTGGATCCAACCCGGCGGCGGTGTCAGCTCGGTCAGCTCTGATTTGGCCGCGAATGTTCTGGGCAAACGCCTTGGTTATAAATCCGCCGCGACATATATTAACAAATCGTTGAAGGTTTTTAGAGAGTATAATCCAAATGGAACTTGCGCGTTCGGGATGATGTGGGGCAATTTCGACGAGGAAAAGCATGACTTGAAATGGAATAAAACCCGCATTGCTGACTTAGTGGCCCTGCATCATGTCGCGATTGGTCATTCCCATATGCACCCGAAAGACGGATGGGACAAATATCTGCAGCGGCTTGATCAGTTGCTCGCATGGTGCGTCGCGGAAAAAATCCCGGTCCGCACCCAGGCAGAATGGGCGGATTTGCTGTATTCATCCGCTGCAAATAGTAAAGATAACGACTTTGATGTCTTTCCGTCGCTCAAAATCGACCGTGACGGGAATGGTTGCCCGGATGGTTTTCAGCTTAAAAGAGCATCATGGGATAGCCAAACACAGATTATCACCGGTCTCAGACGTGGAGAAATGTTTGCTGTGAAAAATCTGGCTGGCCTCTATAAGGGAAAGAACCGGTTGACTTTTTCGGTTGATACCGCTACCGGCTGCCAAATCAAGGTTTCTATCTCATTTCCGAAAACAAATAACCCTGCTCTAAAAAAGACTTTTTCTTTGCAGAAAGGCGGAGACGGTAAATGCACATGGGACTTTGACATCCCTGCGAACGCTTCTTTAGCAGATTTTTCCTGGCAGTTGATGAATGACGGAAAATGTAAAATTTCCAAAATCTCGTTACGGAAAAAATAAATAGCCCTCATCCTCCTTCCGGCTGGTTTTCTATTTATCTATTTTTTTGTTCATCCAACTGGTTTTTTTTCCGTTTTAAGCCATATTACCCTTGAACATTGAATGGCGATGCTCGAAAAAGATTAAAGATAATAACCAAAGGATATTGCTATGAAATTTGATAATGTTTCAGTCGAAACCAAAGCGAATGTTTACTTTGACGGCAAAGTGGTCAGTCATGCTTTTTTCATGCCGGACGGCGAGAAAAAGACTTTCGGAATCATATATCCGGGAGATTATTGCTTTGATACCGGCACACCTGAAACGATGGAAATTACTGGCGGCACTTGTACCGTGCGCCTCAAGGGTGAAACCGAATGGCAGACCTATACCGGCGGTACTTTTTTTAAGGTTCCGGCCAATTCCTCTTTCGAGATCAGCGTTGCCGATGGCATCGCCGAATATGTCTGCTCATATAAATAATATCTGACACTAAGGAGAATATAGCAATCCCTCTATATTCTCCTAAATGGATCAAACGGTAATTTTTTGCTTTGAATGAATTGATTTTCGTATGGCATTGAGCAGTCTGACATCTCCTAAAGCCTGCTCTGCGGGGTATGCCGGCTCTCTGCCGAGTTGGATACACTCTTTAAAATGCCGCCACATCAACCGGTGACTGTCAACCGAAGTCAATTCAAACTCAGTTTCCTTTTTCTCGAGTCTTTTGATCGTTGTTTTGCCGCCGGAAATAAGGCAGGTCCCATCGGTTCCATAAATACTCATCCCGAAACAAGCAGGCATAAAACCTGAATGACTCAATGTCCCGGATATTCCGTTTTCGTATTCAAGCAGCAGCAGTACGTGGTCATACTCTCCGAAATCTTCACGTAGTTTACGTCCGGTAGCGGTGACTGACATAGGTGAGCCGAAAATGGTGGAAAGTTTTGCAAGGTCGTGAATTCCGCCATCCGTGAGCGTGCCTAACGGAAAATCCGGATTTTGCCGCCAACCAGTACTGGAGAAATTGCTTGGATCGGAACTGTTCATCATACGGAAATGACTTTTTACATCGAAAGAAACAGGGGTGCCCAGGCTGCCTTCTGTTATTGCTTTATTAATCTGTTTGAGTGCGGGATCATATACTACCTGTTCCAACACAAAAACTGGTAAATTTGCCTGTCTGCTTATGGAAACAATTTCAATGCCTTCATCCACATTCAAGCAGAAAGGTTTTTCAACGAATACCATTTTTCCGGCAAGTAAAGCTGCTTTAGCAATCTCCGCATTCAGTTTTATCGGAGTCATAATCACCACCGCATCAATGTCAGGAGATGCCAACAAGTCGCCGCAGTCATAATAAAAAGGAAGATCAGGGTATTTTTTCTTAACCTTTTCTTCAGATTTTTGACTGGTGGCTGAAAACGCTGAAATGGCGAAAAAATCACTCATTTCTTTCAAAACCGGTTCATGACTCTTCTCCCAGATCAGGCCGGGGCCGATGATCCCGAGGCGAATTTTTTCCATAATTTTATCCTTGATTTAAATTTTTTGTTTTCGGAACTTATTATGAAATAATTCCTCCAACTCGTGCCGTTGTTATGCCGAAGCAGCCGTTTTCAAAGATAAAACCAGCGCCGCCGCAAACGAGTTCCGGGATTTTAACTTGACCTATTTGCTTGCCGTCCAGAAGAGCGGCAATGTCGGGGCCAATGCATTGCAAGCTGAGATTGACGGTTTTTCCGGGCGGTAAATCGACTTTTTGTTCTATAAGAACCGAAGTAGCGTAATATTCTTTGACCAGCTGAATACGGTCTTTCCTGAGTATCAGGGCGATATAGCGTCTTTGTCCCTGATGCCGGACCAGAATGCCGCCGCCGTCCGCCATGTGGATTTTTACCTGGGCATCGAAAACATAATCCTGCCAACGGTTCGTTCCGGTAACCATTGTCCCCTTCCCGCTGTTTTTGATCAGATACAAGGTTGATTCAACATCGGACTTAAACCCGGACCGCATTGCGTCAAAGTTTTTGATCCAGCCCGGAAAATCATGGTTTTCCAGCAGTTTTGACGCGGTTATTGTCATTTGCGGTTGACCGGAAAGCCGGACCGCATCCAGCAAAATTCGACCCGATGCTTTTTCCGCTCCGCCGATTTCAAGTCCAAGATCTCTGACTGGTTGGCCCGGGTCAGGGATAGTTAGTTCAATGAAAAAATCTCCTTGCCGGTTTTGGGAAATTATATCTGAATATTTCAGCTCGGAATTGCTGTCGCCATGCCTTAAAAACGCTTTGATGTTAATTGGTTCGCAAACCTCGGCAACCGAACCCTCAAGCCGGATTTTCATTCCTGGCGACAAAATACTTGTCCCCATAACATCGTATGTTCCTTTTACCGTTTCTGAAGCCAGACACGGAGTGGAAATCCTGCCGTATCCACCCGGTAATCCGTGAAATGATATTTCCAGACAGCGTTCGCCGGTCATTTTACTCAGGACATTCCTACACGATATGGTGTCCGTTTGATCTTCCGGCATGAAACCGTGTTGCGCTCCGGGTTGGCTGAAATGAAACAACGCGCCTTTTTTCGGCGCAGCCGGAATATCCCACCCCATAATCCTGCAGCCGATTTGAATGAGATGCAATGCCTCGCGCAGCACGTCGGAAACACTGCGGGTGCCTTCGGCGGTCGGCAGGTAGAGCCGGTCCGCAAACGGACCCTGAAAGTCATAATTCTCATTAATACGCGCCAAGCCCAGCTTGACCCCCATTACACAGCCGACATTAGCCGCATTACAGTCAGTGTCCCAGCCGGCCGTATTAATTATCGCTTGTGACTGCCGGAAGTTGTCCGGGGCGTAACACCACGCCATAACCATAACAGCATGGTTCGGGACAACGTGACAGCCGCCGGGATATTTATGATAACCGTACTCGGCGTCAATCCGGTTGAAGGTTTTCCGCCAGTCACCGTCGATTTGTGACCAAGTTCGGACATTACGGTGAATTTCCGCGATCAGCGAGTCTGACGGGATGACCGAAATTCCGACATCCAGCAGACGAGCCATATCTTTTTCATTGAAGGCCGCGCTGACCATCGCCGCCACTACCTTAGCGGCGTGAACCGCTTCGCCGTCGTGCGAGACCCGGGCGGCGCGTCCGGCCAGTTCCGCCGCCAGTTCCGGCCGTCCCGGACACACCAGGCCGAAGCCGTCGATAAATATCTGGGCGCCGATCTGTTCGGCCACGGCTTTTCCGTTAAGCTCAATCGAACCGGATTCCGGCGCTTTTATGCCGTTTTTCAACCTCAAAAAAGCGGTGTGCTCGGTTGACATACCCATGCCGCCCCACCAGAGTATCGACTTGTTTTCAATGATATAATTAAGCCAGGTTTCACCGAAAAATTCCGTCGGGTTTTTTGCGTACAAACCGGAATCTTCGAGCGCGCGAATAAATGTCAGGGTGCCGGTGATGTCATCATCCGCAACCACTAAAGGTTTGTTTACGTCGTCATTGACGTAATGGTCGATCAGGCCCCATTTTTCCTCCAGTCTTTGCTTGGTCCAACCCTCGAACGGCCGCCCCATGTAAACCCCGATGACCTTACCGAGTACTCCCGCATATACCGACTTTATATAATCATCAATCATAATTTTTCCCTGTTGACTTTATTGTTGTCAGATACTATTATATTAGATAAAACAACTTTATTCAATGCAAAAAAATCCATATACTATGCAGAAACGATCAAAAACAATTAAGTTGGAGCAGAGTGTCCCTCTAACGTTTTATGAAGTAAAGTTTGAAGAGAACCAGCCGGTAACCGGTATTTTTCAGAAGCAGGGGGATGATCCTGTCAGCTTTCTCCATGCGCATAATTCTTTTGAGATCGGGTATTGTCATTCCGGCAGCGGACTCTTTACCGTTGAGAATAAAATTCTGCCTTACACCGCCGGTTCGGTATGCATTATTACCTCGCGCGAGTTTCACCTGGCTCAAAGTACGCCGGGAACCGTCAGCCTCTGGACCTTTATTTATATGGATTTACCGAAACTGCTTCGACCGGGTAACGCGGAGGAACTTGAGATCAGTGATTGCTCCCGGTTTGCCGGGCCGGATTTCAATAATATTCTGTTTTCTGAAGATTTTCCATTGATCTGCGCCATGGGAAAACTCCTGGCGGAAGAGTTTAATAACCGGAAATCCAACTGGCTGAGTGCATTGCGCGGTATAATGTGGGTTTTACTGAGTGAGATGCATCGTCGATTCCCGGTGGAAACGGACTCGAAAGAGCCAGTTTCTTACGACATCAGCCTGATCGCTCCGGCGCTTGACCGGATTGCGGAAGAATATCGTAAGCCGCTTGATATTCCGGGGCTGGCTGAGTTGTGCTGTATGAGTCCGGGGTCGTTTCGGCGTCATTTCAACGCGGTCATCGATAGTGCGCCGCTGAATTATTTGCATACTATCCGTATTCAGATGGCGTCACTCATGCTTAAAGACTCTAACACCCCAATATCAGAAATTGCTTCCGCCGTCGGTTATTCCAGTTTGTCGAGCTTTAACCGGCAATTTTTGAAATTCCGGGGGATTTCTCCCCGCGAATTCAGGTCTTGTCAGGATAAATATATTGATCTCTAAGCCAATTAGGGATAAATTAACAGTTAACTTTTGTGGAGAATGAGAAATGATTGATGATGTTGTAAAATTGTATCCCGATGTATTTATTCCAGTCGTTGACGGAGTTTTTGAACTGGTTTACGAACCGGATCCGGCCAATCCTAAGAGCTGGATGGTAAATGATCATTGCCTGATTCGGGATGATGAAGGGCTAATTCATTACTTCGGAATCGAAAATCCATTTCCGACGACAGCCGACGGTATGGAGCGAACAAAGGAATTCCTAATACCCTCCGATCAGCCTTTCATCAAGACTTTACACCGGGTTATACACCGTCACCTCTATGGGGCGGGGACTCATTACATGGTTGGACACGCGGTAGCTGAAAATATTTTTGGTCCCTGGACACGGCAGCCGGCGGCTTTAGACGGTGGAGAGAGTCGGTTTCATCACGGTTCTCCCTATGTCATAAAACACGACAACCAGTACTGGATGTTCGAGCCGCAAGGCCAGGACGGAGACGGCTCGACCGGCATATACACCAGCTCAGATCTTAATAATTGGACATCGGTTGCAGACGCGACGGCATGGGGGGATGCCGAAGTTTTCGGTCCCGGCGGCCACCGCGATCCCTGTATTATCCGACTGGATGACGGCAAGTTCCTGCAGTATTGTGCCGGGGATGATCCGCTTGACCGCCACACGATCAGGCTGGCTTCATCTTATGACCTGAAAAAATGGAAGCCGGAAGAACCTTGTTATATCGAGGAATTGCAGGATGAAATTTTTTCCGGCGTATTCGAGTCCCCGTATGTCTTGAAAAAAGGCTCTCTTTATTATCTCTTCATCGGATTTTCACATCGGCATTACTATGAGACTTTTGTTGTGGTGTCCGATGGCCCGTATCGCTTTTCAGTCAAAAATAAGCTTACGACATTGTTCAGTCATGCTGCTGAGTTCATTGAGATTGATGGAGAAACCTATATGACGTCATGCGGCATCGAAGATCCTCAGGCTTTGAATCGCTATGGTCTGTGGGTATGCAAGCTACGCTGGCTTGAACCCTGAATATGTAATTTGACGGATTTTTTAAATTCAAATAGTTAAAGTGACGGATAAATGACGGATCATTCAAAAGGATTCATATTCTCAATACTGTTTTGATTTTTTTATAGCCAGTCAATGGTGATTTCAGAATTTTACCTTTTGTCATCGCTAAAAATTAAATCAGATTAATTTTAATCATCAGATCATCTTTTATTTTTCTGCTCATGCAGAGATTTACACACGTCATCGTTAGATTACCTATAATTTACTCGTAAGTGATTAATGATTAATTTCTAATGATTTTTTTATAGTCAGGCCGTATGAATATTTGAAAAATCTGTTTTCAACGTATATATTATATCATAAACCAACCAATTGGAGGACAAAAAATGGATTCGCGAATGAAAGTCAAAGACGAAGGTTGCTATTACCACCTTTATAATTGAATCGGCTGCATCAAAGGCGAACACCCTTTTTCTGAGGCTGATATGGAATATGGTTTTACTTTGCTTCGGTATCTTTGCGATTACTTTTTGATCGAGGTCATTTCAGCGGCTTGGATGGGCAACCATTTTCATCTAGTTGTTTATGCTCCCGGACCGGATGAATTGCCCCCGCTTGAGGTTATCGTCAAACGACACAACGCTTATTATAAGTCAATGGAAAAAATCTTTAAATTCGGTCCAAGAAACCCAGTTATCAGCCTCGACAACAAAGAGCAATGTCAGGAAATCGCCCTTAAAATGATCGATATCAGTCGATTTATGTCGGCCTACCAACGACAATTTGCTTGTGTCTACAATGAGACCCGTAATCGAACCGGACAACTCTGGGGAGGTCGGTTCAAAAGTGTGATTCTTGAGCGTGTAAACGCGTTAGCTGTTTGCGTCACTTACGTCGAACTCAACCCGGTCCGGGCTGGCTTGAAAAATGACCCGGCGGATTACAATTTCACCACCTGGGGACGCTATTGCAGAAGTGGGAAACACATGTTTTATAAGAATTTTGTCAAACACATGAAACCGAATATTACCACTGGAGACACTTCGCAATGGACGGATATCGAATTGTTTGCGTTTTTCAGAGGCGAACTTGCACGAATAATCATAGCGGAAACTGGAGCGTCTAGTGAAGAAATCTATGCCGCACGTGATAAGGCTCGACAAAAAGAATCGATGCATGTACGATTCCTCAGACGCACCCGGCACTTTACCGAAGGAGCAATTTTAGGGTCAAAACTCTTTATTCGTCAAACCGGAAGTCAATTTGACGATCCGGAACGAATCAGGAAAAAACATCTCTCCCGAGGCATCAGTCCTTCCGGGATATTGTATTGTTTCCGAAAGCTGTCAGAGTAACATTACTCCCAGATAAACTTTTTGGAGATTCAGTAGAGTTTTTATTGCCAATTTGACTATATGATAGAGTCATATTCTGTTGAATTATAATATTTGTCCGCGAAAAGCTCTGGGTGATTTGCCGATTCTTTTCTTAAAGATACGTGAGAAATAATTGCTGTCCAGAAATCCGGTCTGCAAGCTGATTTCGGACATGCTCCAGGAGCTTGAACGTAACAATTCTTTAGCGCGCTCAAGGCGGACTGAGATCAAATAGTTTATCGGTGATTCGCCGATGGCGCTGATGAAGGCGCGATGCAGGGTGCTCGGGGACATTGCCGCATATTTGGCAAGATCGTCCAGTTTCAAGTTTTTCTCATAATGTGTTTCAATGTAACTGATGACTTTTCCGAGGCGCAGCACTTCGGCCCGGTTGGCCGGGTCTCCGCCTGAATAATACTCTGAAACCAGATTGATCAACTGCATCAGGATCGTGGCCATTCGAAATAATTTTCCGGGTGATTCACTTCGGCATTCCCGTTCCAGGTTCTCGGATAGTTCTTTAAGATTGACCAGGTGTTTTTTGGAAACCTGCAATTTACTGCGGAAGCCGTGTTGAATACGCATTGCCGGTTCCAGTTCGAAAAACGCATGATAACCGGGAGAGTCAGTCAGATCGAATAACGGTAATTTAAGTCTTCCTGGCTGATATAAGATGTTGACGATTTCCAGTCCAAAAGTGTTTCTGTAACCGTGCCGGGTGCCAGGCTTCAGCAGGAAAACGTCTCCCGCGCTGATTTTGTAATTCTCGTTGACGGTCAAATGCTCGCCTTCACCGCTAAGAGTGATGACAAGTTCATGAAACGCGTGGTCGTGAAGTTCCTGCGTATTCTGCTGATTCATCCAGACAACTTTAATTGGCACGCTGCCTTCAGCAAAGTGGTCTAATTTTATGACTTTATTCTTCTTCATGACAAAATAATGCTACTATTTGCATAGATTGTCAAGGTTTATTTAAAAAAAAGAGGTAATTTATTTGAAGAATCGGACAAAATATTTATTTTAGAATAAGTCTTTAAATTCTAAAAAACAGGAGAAATACAATGAATGACCGGATAGTTAAAGACTTTACAAACCCGTCCAGCGAATTTCGAGGAGCGCCGTTCTGGGCCTGGAACGGGAAACTCGACTCGGAGGAATTACGCTGGCAAATCCAGGTTATGAACAAAATGGGACTGGGCGGTTTTTTCATGCACTCCCGGGTCGGCCTCGATACCGCTTATTTATCCGATGAATGGTTCGACTGCATCAAAGCATGTATTGACGAAGCGGGCAAACTTGACATGCAGGCCTGGTTGTACGACGAGGACCGCTGGCCCTCCGGTGCGGCCGGCGGACTGGTTACCAGTGATCCAAAATACCGGGAGCGCCGGCTGGTGATCGAGGAAATTAACGACTTGACCGGATTAGACAAATCGGTTGAAGCGGCGGCGTTGTATCTGGCTGAGGTTGATGGCGACGACGTTAAAAATCTGCGCCGGATCGAACAGCTTCCGGCTGAGTTGGCAAAGGAAGACACTCTGCTGCGGTTCAGCCTCCGCCTGGGGGAATGTTCGCCGTGGTATAACGGAGGAACTTATCTGGATACGCTGAACAAAGACGCGGTAAAGAAATTCATTGAAGTTACGCATGAGGCGTACAGGCGGGAGGTTTCGGAACATTTTGCCGGAATCGTCCCCGGAATTTTCACGGATGAACCTAATTATAACCGGGTCTTTAATGAATGTCCGGAAGGAACTTATACTGTTTGGACCGATTCTCTTCAGAAAGAGTTCATGAAACGGTATGGCTATGACATCATGGACCACCTGCCTGAACTGCTTTATAATGTGGAGGGCGCGGATTGCCGGACCAGATTTTATTATCTGGATTTAATTACTACAATGTTTGTCGATGCGTTCGCGCGCCAGATTGGAGAATGGTGCGACGCCAACAATCTGTTGCATACCGGCCATTTATTGTGTGAGGATGATCTTGGGTCACAGACGCTATGCGTCGGCAGCGCCATGCGTTTTTATGAATATATGCAGGCTCCGGGGATGGACCTTTTGACTGAACACTGGCGCGTTTATGACACCGCCAAACAGGTCAGTTCTGCCGCGCATCAGTTTGACCGGAAATGGCGTCTCACGGAAACTTACGGCTGCACCGGCTGGGATTTCCCGTTCCTCGGACATAAAGCGCTTGGCGACTGGCAGGCGGCATTAGGGATCAACTTTCGCTGCCAGCACCTTTCATGGTACACCATGCGGGGAGAGGCGAAACGGGATTATCCGGCATCGATCTTCTATCAGTCTCCGTGGTGGGAGCAATATGGAATGGTTGAAGACTACTTTGCCCGGATAAATCTGGCAATGACTGAGGGGGAAGAGATTCGCGAGTTGCTCTATGTCCATCCGATTGAATCAGCCTGGACTATTTTCAGCCGGGATCATAACAATAATAAAAAACTGACTGCGTTGAACGACAAGTTTGTCGCGTTGCGGGACTGCTTGCTGCAATCGCATCTGGATTTTGACTACGGTGATGAAGATATTATGTCCCGTCACGGCAGCGTGGAAATGCAGGACGGGGTTCCGGTTCTGCGTATTGCCAAAGCGGTGTATAAAGCGGTGGTCTTACCTGAAATGCTGACCATGCGCAGTTCCACGCTTGAGCTGTTGAAAGAGTTCAAGGCAAAAGGCGGCAAAGTGGTATTCGCGGCCGCCGCTTCTCCGCTGGTTGATGTTAAAGCATCATCGGCGGCGGCTGATTTCGCGGCGCAATGTGTTTGCTTTGCCGGGCCCTGTGACGAACTGGTCAAGGAACTTGAAGGACTTTGTCGCCGGGTATCGGTGGTTAAACCTTGCGGAAGCGAAATTGGCGAGGTACTCTACCTGTTGCGTGAAGATGGAGATTCTGCCAATCTTTTTATCTGCAATACTGGAACGGTTGATATTGGCATCAAAGCAAATCCGCTGGCCCGTGATTTGACGGCGGAATTCCCGGAAGTGACGGTGAAACTGAGTACTCCTGTGCGTGGAACTGTTATCGAATTGAATCCGGAAACCGGGGCTATGTCATTGGCTGACGCCCGGTTTGAGGATGGGATTTATGTCATCAATACTTCTCTGCCGCGCCTTGGCAGCAGACTGTTCTCGGTTGTTCCGAACGCGGTTGCCGCTGCTGTTGAACCGGCAAAAAAATACACTGAAACCAAAGTAGTGCCGCTGACGGATAGTTGTTACCCGGTTGAATTGACGGAAGAGAATGTTCTGCCGTTGGACCGGCCCGAATATCGGATCAATGGCGGCGAGCTCCATGCTTCAGACTATATCATCTTTGTCGATGATGCTGTTCGCGACGCGATCGAGGCGAAGAAGCGCGGCGGCCAGATGTATCAGCCCTGGACCGGGAGAAATAAAACGACCGATCAGGTTGCGGATGTTGAACTCAAGTATGTTTTCGAGGCGGAATATCTGCCTTCAGGCTGCTTGAAACTGGGAATTGAAAATCCGCAGTTATATCAGGAAATAGCAGTTAACGGAGTAAAAATTCCGGTTGAATCGGGTGACGGCTGGTGGTGCGATAAGTCGCTGATTACTTTGCCTCTGGATCCGGCCTGTTTGAAAGAAGGCGCCAACGAGATTGTTCTGAAATGCCGCTACGACGGCAACAATCCCGGTTTGGAATGCATCTATCTGCTGGGGGATTTCGGTACTAAGGTGAAAGGTTTAGACCTGACGATAACTGCTCCAACGACTGGCCTGTCCATTGGCGACTGGGGCGGGCAGGGGCTTACGTTCTATTCCGGCACGGTGAAATATTGTTCCGAGTGCGACGTTACGGTCACTGACGGGGAACGCTGTGTTATCCGGATGCCTGAGTTTCGCGCTCCATGCATTCGCATTCTGGTTAACGGAACCGATGCCGGCAATGTTGCCTGGGCTCCATTTGAACTTGACATTACCGACCATGTCAAACCGGGAGCCAACCGGATCGAAATTGAAGTATTCGGCAGCCGCCGTAATTCACATGGTCCGTTGTACCAGGATGAAACGTGGCCGTCGTGGACCGGACCGGGACAATACCATCAGTACACCGGTCAGTACAATCTGGTTCCGTGCGGCCTGATGGCGCAACCTGAAATAGTCATTAAAAAACAGATCTGATCAGCGTAAAACAGAACGCTTGAAAGCCATATCCTCTTTTCGGGAGGGCGTGCTGATGATATGATGTTAATTGAGGGGGCGCTTTGCCCCCTCAAATTCCCTCCGCGCCTTACGCTGGCAGCGCAAGGATTTCATCCTTGACCTTTATTTACAGGTTTTGAGTTGTGTTACAACTCAAAGCAGAGTATTTTTCTGCGCTATCGCTTGGCGGGGCACCCATCGTGCCCCTGCACCCCTTCCGCTTTACCACCTGACTTGCTGCCAAAAGATAATTCATCATTTTATCAGCGCACCCTTACGGGATATGGCTTTTTTTCTTAAAGTGTTCTTTGTGATGGAAGTACATCCGCGACATACCCTTGTCAACCGGCGAATTAGCGCTGAAAGCGCGAAATATAAAAATGGGTGCGCGTGGCTCCAGCCGCGCAGAAAAAGCGCATTAAAACTTGCCTCCCAAAATTAAGCGCTGAAAGCGCGGAATATACCCAGCCTGGGGTGATTGAGCTACGCGAATGAACCCCAGGTATAGTCAGAAATAAAAAAAAGCCCTGTAATGGCGGCACATAAGAAACTCCACATCAACCTATTTGCATTGCCAGGGAATAAGCAGTATATTTGATTGAGATGACATCGGAAAAGGGAAAAAGCTTAAATCTGTTTTTTGATTCGGATATATGCAAGGAAATTAACGAAATAGAAAAGTCAATAGCGGAGGTGACCCTATGTCCTCCCTATGTCCTTAAATTGAAATTACAAAATGTAAGACAAGATAAATTTTAATATAGGTTCGATAAATGAAAAAAACTAGTATTTTTAATATTAAGCAAATTATATTTTCTACTATTCTATTCTTCGTTTGTGGATGTTCTCCATATGATAATGCGACTAAACTATATAAACAGAAAAAGTATAAAGAAGCTATTGTATATTATAATAAAGCAGCTAAAAACAATAATGTTGATGCTTTTTTTTATTTGGGATTAATGTATGCAAAAGGCAGGGGGGTTAAGAAAAATTATGCTAAAGCTGCTATGTGGTATCGAAAAGCTGCTGAACGAGGACAACAAGAAGCTCAGCATAATTTAGCAAATCGATATTATAATGGAGAAGGGGTTAAAAAAAGTTATACTGAAGCGTATAAGTGGTATCGAAAAGCTGCTGAACAAGGACTGTCAGTATCTCAATATAGTTTGGCAAATTGCTATTATAATGGAACAGGGGTTAAAAAAAATTATCCTGAAGCGTATAAATGGTACCGTAAGGCTGCAGAACAAGGCAATTTGGATTCCCAGTATAGTTTAGCAGTTTGTTACAATTTTGGAAGAGGGGTAAAGAAAAACTACTCTGAAGCGATTAAGTGGTATCGAAAAGCTGCTGAAGGTGGTCTGCCAAATGCACAATTAAGTTTGGCTATTTACTATTCTACGGGTAGAGGGGGGGATATAAATTATACTGAAGCGTACAAATGGTATCGAAGAGCTGCAAAAGAGGGAAATGTAATTGCTCAATACAAATTAGCTAATTGTTATTACTATGGTAAAGGAGTTAAAAAAAATTACAAAGAAGCTGTCAACTGGTACTGCAAGGCTGCAGAACAGGGGCATTTAGACTCCCATAATAATTTAGCTTATCATTGGGCTCAAAATAATGAAAATCTTGATATGGCTGAAAAACTTATAAAAAAAGCAGTAAACATAAAACCCAATGACAAAAGCTACCAAGATACTCTGGGTTGGGTATTATATAAACAGGGAAAATACTATGAAGCAATTATATGCTTTAAAAAAGCAATAGACCCAAATATTAGCAATCCTATTGTTATTAACCATCTTGGAGACGCATATTTCAAGACTAATCAATTGGATAAAGCGAGAAAACAATGGGAACGGGCTTTAACGATGATTAAAGATAATGAGAGTTTTAAAATAAAAATCGAAAAAAAACTATCTTTATTGAAAAAAAACATGCTATCTAACAATAAAAATCAAAAAAAATGATGGACCATTTGAACAGAAAATGTAAAAAATGAAGAAAATTGTCCTTTTTTATACTTTAACATTAATAATAATTGTGGCAAATCTTTTAATGCCTATGTCTACATCCGCAATTATTTCTATTCCTTTATTCATTTTGCTTTTGGGTGTTCCTATATACACGATATATATCAGCTATAAATACTTAAAAGAAAAAAAGAAAATGGTTCTATATATATTTATTGGGGTAATAATTTTTTTAATGTTGGTCACCTTTTTTCTTTTATTCCCAAGTGTTGGCAGATGAAATGATTCAGTTTAGGTCTCTTCCTTACAGTTTGCTTTTCTTAGGAGCCTGACCTTGTTTTTTTATTAAATTTGAACTTAAATTTGGTTTTTTATGGTCTTAAAATTACCTTTTTAAGGTAATTTATTAATTTTAATAAAATAGAGGAAGTTGCAGGAGGTTTTAGCATCATTTGCAATGCCAGGGAATAAGCAGTATATTCTGATTGAGATGACACCGGAAAAGGGAAAAAGCTTAAATTAAATTTGGGGCCTTAAAAAATTAATTCAAGAGGTGTTTCTAAGTGATTTTATGACTATTTTAAGCTCAAAAAACTGTTCAACATGGGTTTGCCAGCATCCTGGTAAGTCTCTAATGTTTAAAGGATTTATAATGCAATGTCATAGCTTATTTGTATTTATTGTCTTAATAATGTGTATTTCTGTAAGCGGTTGTTTCTGTTTTCAAACAAGAAGTAAAATTGATAAAATTGAAAGCATGAAAAATTCATATAAAATAATATTGTTTTATGATGATGATTATTATATTCGCTGCCATGATGCGAGTGCATCGTTCAAATTAAACGAATTGGGAAATTTGTATAAATCTTTATTAACAAATAAGTCATCAAACAAGATATCTGTACGCATTTATTCTAAAGTTATGCTTACAACTAAGAAAAAGAATGAAATTAGAGTTCTATTTGAGAATAACGGTTTTGTAATAGACTATTTTTATGTACCAGTTAATCATATTCACGATGTTCCAAATGAGTACTGGTCCATTGGTGACTGATAATCATTGTGGTATAAGTTCTTTGGATGACCCTGTGTTAACCCGTGTTCCACTATTTAGTCGTCAATGGTCATGATTTAATTCCCTTATGGAGTAATTTACCACCTCATGACCGTTTACAAAAAATTTTATATACTTCAGTCTTCGTTAATCAATATCATCAAACTCGGTTTGCGGCAAAATCGAACGTGGATTGAGTTTATCTTTCTATTCTTCCCTTAAAATTCAATAATACTATTTTTTGATAGGACGCGTTTTTTGCATAGCATGACATAATTCTGAAATAATTTGTTTTTGCTTCAATTCTTTTGCCAAATCCATAGCAGTCATGCCATTATTGTCTTTAGCATGAACATTAACTCCGTTTTCTAACAAAAGTTTGACATATTCAAAATCCTTTTGAATGGTTGCCGTTATCAATGGAGTTGCCCTTTCTCCATTTCTTACATTGATATTAATACCTGGCACTGAAAGTATAAATTTTTTTCTCTGGAGGCTATACCAGCCAGCGGGAGCATTCACGTCCAAACCTGAACGAATTCGATTTCCGATATCATCATATTCAAACAACGTATCAGCCTGTCCGGTTGTAGATACTTTTATTAGTTGACTTTTGCTGTTATAATATGATTGAGACGTTACAGTGCCGTTAAATCCGGATTTTTCAGTCTTAACATGGCGCCCCAGCATGTCTTTGGTGGTTTTACTCCACCGATTCTTTTCTTTCACTATTATAGTGTTCTTGCATAGAACAGGAACTCACTGAACATCTTCACTACGAACTAATTACCAATATTCCGAAGGTGCTGAATATATCGCTTAAATTTATCAACATTTCCATCATGGATATAACAAGGGAGCAATTCTTTCTCTTTTGCTGTTGATTTAACTTTTCTCATATTATATTTTTCTGTTGTTTTTTTTCTAATCAACTTGACTACACTCGGATACATTAGAATAAATTCTCCATGCTTTGGAGGAAGTGGGAGACATATATCTCCACGAATTATATCAAGTTTAAGTTGCTGATTTTTTTTTAGAGAAAAATCTGTAAGAGAATATACGAGAACGCCATCTATTATTGCTCTTTGAGAATCTTTTTCAAATGATGGTAAATTCAGTTTTTTAAAAAACATAACTTTTCTTCCCCCAAGCCCAATTTTTAACAGGGGATTATCATCAAGTAAAAAATATGGTAATTCTTTACGTTTATGTGAATATACAACTTTCCCTTTAACTTGAATCCTCTTTCCCAAAAAAGGATCTAGTTCTGAAAGTCTATTTATCTTGTATAATTCCAGTTTTTTTTCATCTTGTGTTGTATTGTTACATGAAGTAAATATTAATGAGAAACTACAAGCAACCATAATGAAATAACAGGAAGCTCTTCTTGTATTAGATATGAGATTATTTACCATAACTGCCTCCTGGCTCGTGGGGGTCTCGTGGGGGTACTCGTGGGGGGCGGACCCCATATCGAACCGTTTTTTGAATTTAAAAAAATCATAAAATCACCCAAAACCCCCCTTAGATTGATTTTTTGACGCAAAAAATTTGATTTAAACATTTTCCAGTGTCATCTCAATTTAAATATACTGCGCAATATTAGAGAGTGCAAATTTTGAGGAAAAGATTCCATTCGGAGCGCCGCAGGCTACTGCGGGAAATGTATTCTTTCGGAGCGCCGCAGGCTACTGCGGCATGAAAGCTTATTAAGGCATATTTTATTCCCCGATTGGGGATAACGTTTATTTTGAAATAATATATCTTTTATTATTTGCCGGTCTTTCGCGAAATGCCGCAGTGGCCTGCGGCGCCCCCAATAAACAATTTCAATACTTCCAGCCTGATTGATATGTATTGTCCAGCACTCTAGGCTACGCGTCAGACTTATATGCCGCCCTTACAGGGCTTTTATTTATTTTTGACTATACCTGGGGTTCATTCGCGTTGTTCAATCACCCCAGGCTGGGTATATTTCGCGCTTTCAGCGCTTAATTTATTAATGCGCTTTTTCTGCGCGGCTGGAGCCACGCGCTCCCATTTATATATTTCGCGCTTTGAGCGCTGGTCCGCCGTTTGGCAGGGGTATGCACCCCCCGTTAAAAAGCCCGGCTCCTACGATCACCCCAGGCTGGATATATGCCGCGATTTCAGTGTTTAGTACTTGTGTCACAAAGTGCGGAAGATTGCAAAAAAATCATTACTGAAGAATTTTTTGAGGTTGAGCCTGGACTCAATCTAACAAAAATGAAACAATTCACTTGAAATAATCTTTTTTCGAGGTTATTTTTATTATTGTTTACGTTCCTCGTATAACAAAATCCTAACAAATGAGGAGATTACCAGGATGAAGAAAATGCTCGTGCTGTTTGTTGCGGTCGGATTACTGAGTGCTCCGGCGTTTGCGGCGAACGAAAAGTCTTCCGCAAAACCGGCTGTTAAGGTGATCAAAGTTGCTCCGGACAAAAAAGTGCCGCAGAGCGGAAAGCCCGCCCCTAAAATTGCGGCGACTAAAAAGGCTGACGGCTATGACCTGATCCAAATCGGTTTGTGGTTCAACCAGCCCAGCGAAACCAGATACACCGATGTCTTCGGCGTCAAGGTCGGTGCTCCGATCTGTTCCGGGGATGCCCGGGTTGCCGGGATTGAAACCGCGGTTATTTGCGGCGCGACCCGCAGAGTTGACGGACTTTCAGCCTGCATTTTATGGTCCGACGTCAAAGAGATGAACGGCATTCAATTCAGCATAGCCAATATTGCTAAAATGGTTTGCGGGTTTCAGCTCGGGATTTTTAATTATGCCAAAGATAGTTCACTGCAAATCGGGATTATCAATGTGAATGAAAAAGGCTTTCTGCCGTGGTTCCCGGTCATTAATTTCAGCGTAAAATAAGGGAGAATATAAAATGAAAAAATTTATCTTACTGCTGCTCTGCCTGACCGTTGGCGCTTTCGCGGTTAAAGCGGATAATACAACCGATAAAAAAGCCGAACTTCGTCCGCTGGAAGACTGGGCGTTTTTCCAGTTGGGATTGTTCTTCAATGTTCCGAGTTCAATGGAATATTCCAATATTTACGGACTCAAGACCGGTTGGCCGATCTGTGACGGTAAAGGCCGCATTTATGGACTTGAACCGGCCTGGATTTACGCCGGAACTCATCACGTTTACGGAATTCAAGCCAGTTGGATATCCTGTTACTCTGAAGACTTGAAAGGCTTGCAGGCCGCCTTTGTTTTCTGTCGCACCAAGGGTGAAATGATGGGAGCGCAGGGAACTTTCGCTGTCTCTATCGTTGATGACAGCTCTAAAGGAGTCCAGGGCTCATTAGCCTATTGCCAGGCGATGAAAGATTTCATGGGATTGCAGGCTGCCTTTTTGACCTTGTCCAAAGATTTCACCGGACTCCAGGCCAGCGGGGTCGGGATTGCCGATGAAGTTACCGGGATGCAGGCTTCGTTTTTCTCATTCAGCAAAGGCGCGACCGGCATTCTGGTTGGCGGCGCATTGTGCCAGAATGACGGTCCGTTGACCGGAGTGCAAGCCGGCATTGTCAATATTTCGAAAGAAGTAAAAGGCGTTCAGTTCGGCCTGATCAACGTTGCCGAGAAGACCGGTTTCCAGTTCGGCCTGATCAATTATATCAAGGGCGGTACTATTCCGTTCTTCCCGTTCTGCAACATCAGCATCGGCAAAGATTGATTCAAACGGTTAATGCAACTTCCCTCCGGTTCGTCAAGGGCCGGAGGTTTTTCTTTTTCGCTTCGATTCCGAATTTTTCACAATAACGCTGATAAAGATTAGCAGCTTGGGGCCAGCATGAATACGGACTCATAAAGTGCGGAAATTCGTAAGTGATGCATTTTTCCGCACCGGCTTTTTCCGCGATATCCTGTTTCAGCAGCAGTTTCTGGAAACTGATAGGCAGGAATTTTATCGGCTTGTCACGATCAAAGCTTTCGACATTACTCCAAAAATGAATTCCGTGTTTCTGCGCGTTTTCGCGATTGAAAGCGGTAAAGGCCGGCAGTTCATGGAAATCCACATGCCCGTCCTGAGTCGCGATAATATCGATACTCCCGACCAATTGAGGCATCATTTCGGTCCAGTCGGCAATGTGTTGTTCGAGCGTGGTTGGAGACTCTTCATAACGAATCCTCGACTCATGAGCCGGAACGTTTTTTATGCCGTGGTTGCCCGGCGAGATCATAACCGGCAAGCTGTTTGAAACGCTTTTGCAATGTTTGCCGAGTTCCTGAAAATGTGTCAAAGGCTGCCAGTTGCGGGCAATTTCATGCGGCAGATACCACCCTTTGAATGCCGGACTGGAACCATATTTACTCCATAGTTCGTCAATAATCTTTTTCCCGTAATAGATCAACTCTTTGCATTCAGGGTCCCCGTGAAAACGGAAAAACCGGTAGATGCCCATAAAAAAGGACATTTCGTATTTTTCCGCCAGACGCAGAAACAGGGCTATCATATCCCGTTGGTCCTCATAAATTTCATTAAAGACCAGCGGCAGGACTTCAGAGTGATACACCGCCCAGCCGAACCCTCCGCTGTAATCTTCGATCCCGCAGCGTTGGAGAATAACCGTGTCGATGCCGAATGCTTTCATTACCGCGAACTCGCGATCCCATTCCGCCGGACCGTAGTTCAGATCCGGTATGTCGGTATAGCTGTCCGCTAAAAATGTTCCTGAAATTTTCATATTAACAACCTTATTTTTTCGTTATTACAACCGCCCTGAAATCATGCGGTTTTACTTGAACTGTGAACATGTGCATGGTATCATTCAAGACCATTGCCGATGTCAGCGGTACGGCCTTGCCGGATTCCGGATCAAACGCGGAATAATTGCCGGTCCGAGGAAAGACTTTTGCCAGATCGACACTGACTTTTACCTCCGTGGTTTTGCCGCCATTGGGATTTGATACGAAAATCAAGGACGCATCCGGTTTTTTGTAGAGCGTCAGGTAAACATTTTTACTGGCGCAGTTCAGGTAGGAACCGCTCTTCCAGAACGGGACCCATCCGGCTTCCCATATTTTGAATGCCCCTTTGAGCTTATCGAAATTAACCAGGGTTAACTGATGGGCTGTGACCTCCCACTGGGTTATGGTGTCGCCCATGACCAGAATACTTAACAACGAACGCGCTCCAGCGGCGTTCAGGTTCTTGCCGGCGCATTGCGGAAACGCCAACGGCATGGTCCCGAATTGATGTCCGCGGAAAAAGCCGCCTTTCATATCTTCGGGTTTGACAAACTCGCTCCACAACTGTTCCGCTCCGGCCACCCGGGACAGGTATTCCGCCGTCAGACGAAAATCCCAGAAGCTCAAAGGCGAACCGCCGCCATTGACGAAAAAGAGGGCGTCGGGTTTGATCTTTTTGATCGCTTTATAGATGCGTTTGTAATAGTTCCGGGTTTCCAGCAGCGGAATTCGCGGCCATTTCCTGCCGTCCTCATCGGTCCAACCCTGATGTGAAGCAGGATGCGCCGGATTCCTGCATGCTTTGGACCAGGTGTTATCGCTGTAATAGCCGTCATATCCAAACTCCTGCATTGCCTTGACCAGCAGCCAGACATAAAAATCCTGCAGGGATTTGGCGTGATAGCATACTGCCTGTCCGTATTTCGGACGGAACCCGTTTTTCGTTGGCGGTCGTTTTTCAGGAATTGGCGCTCCGGCCCACTCGGCCTGGTATTTTTTCCCGGCTCCCCAGTCCAGATTGAAATTATCGGTATTGATATAAGGGCAGACCAACCCGCCCGCTGCCTGGGTTTCTTTCATCCATGTTCTGAATGCTTTCGGGTCTTCGGGCCACGGATAGCTGAACCCGACCCGACTGGCACGGGCATATTCAAAAGGACGATTTTGATAGACTGTCCCTTTCAGTGAAAATGGCCAGAGACAGACCATCGGTTTAAGTCCGGTGGCGGCTACTCTTTTCAGCAAGGCGGGTTTGGCTTCCCACCACAACGCAGTGTAACGACGATAATTTTTCAGAGGCGGCCTGAATGGTCCCGGCTGTAAAGCAAAGACGATTTTGCGTTCTTTTCCGACTTTTACTCCCGCATAGGCGTCAATGAAATTGACCCGGAAAGTAAATTCATCTTCGGACGGAATTACTTCCAAGGCTCTGGAACGGCGCTGCAACCGCCAGTTTTCCGGGGCGTCACAGGACCAGTTCCATGAAACATCCGTACCCATGAGTGAAAACGTATTGTAAAATTTAAACTTCCGTTGTTTTGTCAGAGTACCCCAGGTATCCATGATCAGCATCGGGGAATAGCCGCGAAAAGGCGAGATATAATATTTCATCTGATCAGGGCGCAGCGGACAATCCAGATATAATTGTTTGACCTTGACGTTATCGGCCGCGCCGAGAGTCAGTTCAAACTTCATGAACCCATCAAATTCAACCGTTGTTTTAAGTTTGGCGGAAATTCCGGCTGCCGATGAATTACCCGCAAAAATCGCTTCATCCGGATATTTTTTTACCAGTTTTACCCGGTCCGGTTTGAATGACACGGTTTTACCATCGCTCATTACTGCTTTCAAGGTCAGCGGGGCGCACAGCATCGGTTGTCCCTGATTGATGACCTGACTTGGAAATCCGCTGCCGTCGAGAATGATTTCCCGGCCCCAGACTTTGACGGTATTATCTTTAACTTGCAACGGGGTCCAGGGTGGCGGCACCTCATGTCCCAGTCCGAGTTTATTGTTCAGCCAGACCTTATCATCGACTTTGCCGGGATCGTCAGTCGCTCCGAACGTATTTCCGGCAATTACCAACCCCGTTGTCAATAAGGTGTAGAGTTTATTCATTGTTTTTTCTCCTTGCGGGTATAGAATTTTTCCATTGCGTTTTCATAGATTTCAGTCTGTTGATTCTCGTTTGGCGGATTGTTCCAGATTTGAATGTTATCGATTGCGGTACGACCGTCTTTTTTGCCCCAGAACGCGCCGAAACGCAGCTTGATCGGGCCGGACAGGTCAAACTGTCCTATCTTGCCGCCTTTTATTGAGCCGTCTATCCAGATTCGCCGGACCGGTTTAGTGCCGGTTTTATCCCAGGACAGTACCACGTAATGCCATTTTCCCTGTTTCCAGTCGCTTAGCTTTTTCCCGTCAACCGAACAGCCGTGGACCGGTTTATTGTTTACCTTGAACAGCCATGGCATCCCAAGTCCGCCGGTATCCATGTGCGGATTACCGTACTTGTAAAAACAAAACTGATTTGGTGCTTTAATGGTAATTTCTTCCGCTTTTACGCCAGGTTTACCCAGAAATCCTCCTAAGAAAATCTGAAAACTTTTATCGTCATAATTCCAGTTCAACGGACAAAGCCAGAAACTTACGGCCCCTTTGTCCCCGGATAATCCTTTGCTCAGGAATAATTCAATTCCCTGCCCGGGCTTGTTGACCAGAACCAGAGCCTGACCTGATATCCCCGGAACATATTGCGGTTTACCGAGAGGGGTTATTTTATCCGGTGCCATTTTGCCGCCCGCCTTCAGGTTCCCGTCCAGTTTCAACTCGGCAGTGACTTCACCAGTCGCGATGATTCCGCTGAGATAGAGGAGGATATAGAACATTATTTTCATTGTGATTTGCTCCAGGTTATTTAAATTTCAGGATGCCTCCGGCGTAATGAAAGCCGCCGAATTTTGTGATCCAGGCTGAATACTCCACCTTCATTTTGCCGGGACTGCGCTGACGGCAAAAGTTGATTTTCCATGATTTGCCTTTGACCGGTTTTGCGTTCAGTGATTTATACGGAATTCTGATTTCAACAAACCAGCCTTTGGCGTCTTTTGAAACTGCCGCTTCCCACGGTTTGTTGTATTCGGCGATTTCGTCGCTGTAATCGCCGCCGAAGCAGCCTTCCTCTTTTTTACCGGCACAATTGACTGCGAACAAAAAATAAGCCGGGTCGTCCGCTTTGACCGACAAAGGAAACTCGATCCGGTCATCACCCCAGATCACTCCACCCTTGGGAGCCAGTTCCGCGACTTTCGGTTCTTTCATCTCAATTCCCAGGTAAAGGGCTTTCGGTCCGTAAAGTGCCTTGACCACAGTTTGTTCGGAAACTTTTTTGGAGCCCAGGACACCCTTGAAGCCGCTGACCGGTTTTGCCGTTTTCCATGCCGCTTCAGAGAGCTTTCCATCGATTTTGATTTTTCCGGTGACCGGAACCACCTCGAGCGATTTGGTTTCGCCGAAGAGTGAAATTCCAGATCCGGCAATAAGCAATATGATATATCTTAACATAACAATCTCTTTCAATCCCGGTCAAAATAATCGCGATGGTCGTATAATTCCTGTTCTTTCATCCACTTGACATGACCGTCGACAAACAGGACATTAGGGCCACCGTTATGCCAGTCGGCCACGCCCCAGTTATTGTAATAGCCGGTTCCGATCATTGGTTTGACCAGTGGCGGATAGATAATGAAATAACCGGCCGGGCGCGTTTCGATATCAGCCAGATTCACCGTTGCCGCGGGTGATTTGATCAGGCTGAGACGGCAATCATAAGCGAGAACGTTGTAGTTGTAGCCATAGGAGATGTCTTTTGTGTTGGTCCAGTCATTGGTTTCCCACCCGGAAAGCGGCTCCCGGACGGCTTCACACCTGAAAGTCTTGGGCATATCGGTAATAGCGACAAACTGGCTTTCCCCCATATACAAATATGCCAGTTTCTGAGCCCATAGCTGAGGTGCGGCTGCTTCGTAATGTTTTGGAAAATATTCCATGTAATCGTCCAGGTAGAACTGGAAATAATTTCCCAGCTGCTTCAAGTTGTTGGAGCAATTCGCCTGATGCGCTTTACTGCGGGCCTGATTTAAGGCCGGGAGCAACATGCTGGCTAAAATTGCAATAATTGCGATTACTACAAGCAGTTCAATTAATGTGAATATGCCTGCCCTGTCCTGGTTTCTTTTCATTCTTTACCTCACTTTTCTGAAGGTTGATATAAATAAAACGAAATAAACAATTTCGCCAAAATTCAGATTCTCACCACTTTCTTTATCCATCGTGCGACCTTATATCACTCAAAAAACATCACGCTGAATCCCTGATGATCAATGACGGCTTGATCACTACTGACTGTTCTTTTTTGCCGTGACATATCATATTGACCAGTTTTTCCACGGCAAGCGTTCCCTGCTGCTCAAGATTCTGATTGATTGTCGTTAAAGGCGGATCTGTCAGGTCCGACATGAACAAATCGTCATATCCGACAATTTTATAATCGCGCCCGGCTTTAAGCCCGTAACGGTTGGAACATGCGTTCATAACTTTCACCGCCGCTTTGTCGGCCAGGGAAAAAACGCCGGGAACACGTTTATTGTCAACCGTCTGCTTTATCAAGCCGGGTATTTGAGCAGTATCCAGCAATTCCTTTTTATAACCGGACTTTTTTAACTCCGCGGCGAATCCGTCGAGACGCAATGCGGCGTAAGTTTCTCCGAGATCGATCCTGTCGATATTGGCAAAAAACTCGTTACAGCCCTGTGAAGCCAATCGCTCGGCGGCCAGTTTGCCGCCGTAATTATTGTCGATATTAATAACCGGAACATCCGCCAGAACTTCCGGCAGGGGTTCAAGGTAGCTGATGAAAACCGCGTGTCCGCCGTTATCGAGGTAGCGGCGCATCAACTTAAGATTTGTTCCGGATGAGTCAAAGGTCAGCAGATAAGGATAAGTGATAATTCCGGTAGTCGAAGCGGACAGGTTATGTTCCAGAAACCTTGCGAAACATTCCGGGCTTTCTCCGTAAAAATAATTTATCGGAAAATTATGTTTGCAGGCTTCATTGCTGATGCCGATTCCCAGATCACAGATCAGGCTGTTGCGGTTTTTTAACAGAAATGCGCCGATTGCGGCGGTTTTGCCCTGACGTAGAAACTGGGCGTTGACATTGCGCATAAACCCCAATGCTTCCGCCGCTTCCTGGATCTTCCGCCGTTTTTCCCGGGATACCCGCACTTTAATACTTGCGTTCGGATTCAGTACGCGCGATACCAGCGAAACGGAGCAGGCCGATTTCTCCGCTATATCTTTTAAGGTCGCCATCAATTTCCTTTCAATCTCTTTGCGAAAACGTTTGACCAATGTTTGTAAAAAAAATGCGAAAACGTTTGATCAACTTTTATCAGTATATAGCATCAAGCCGAAGTTGTCAACCCCCCTTAGCACGAAAAAACCTTAAAAATATTGAAACGAGCTTGAAAATACCATAATTAATTATAGTTTTCCAGACCAACATAAAAAGGAATGGCACTGGACATGCAAAATAAAGAACTTATCTGGAACGCGGCTCATGTGGCGCCCGCGCCACGACAATTGGCCTGGCAGGAAATGGAGCTGACCGCTTTTATTCATTTTACCGTCAATACTTTTACCGATAAGGAATGGGGGGACGGTACCGAGTCTCCGGCGATATTCAATCCGGTTGAATGCGACCCGCGCCAATGGTGCCGGGTCCTTAAAGAGAGCGGTTTCAAGATGGCGATCCTGACCGCCAAGCATCATGACGGCTTCTGCCTCTGGCCCAGCGCTTACACCGATCATTCGATCAAAAATTCCCCCTATAAAAACGGGCAGGGCGATATTGTGCGCGAATTTACCGATGCCTGCCGGGAATTCGGGATCAAGGCGGGAATCTATCTTTCCCCCTGGGATCGGCACGAGCCATCTTACGGCGATTCCCCACGATACAATGAATATTTTATGAACCAACTGACGGAACTGGCTACCCAGTACGGTGAAATTTCCTGTTTCTGGTTTGACGGCGCCTGTGCCGAAGGACCGAATGGTAAAAAACAGGAATATGACTGGGATGGTTATTTTGGCTTGCTGCGCAAACTTTGTCCGAACGCGATGATCAGCGACGTCGGTCCCGACGCACGCTGGTGCGGTAACGAGGCCGGAAACGGCCGCGAAGCGGAATGGAGCGTATTGAACGTCGATAAATCAATTTTGGCATATAACCAGGAAAATGCCCGGCTTGAGGATCTTGGCAGTCTGGAAAAACTTGGTGACGGAGCGCATTTGCAATGGTATCCCTCTGAAGTGGATACGTCGATCCGCCCCGGCTGGTTTTATCACGATTCAGAGGACGACGAAGTCAAATCCCTGAAAAAGCTCTTCAATATTTACGTAAACTCGGTCGGCGGTAACGCGGTGCTGCTGCTTAATATTCCGCCGGACACCCGCGGGCTGTTCCATGAAAAGGACGTTGAAAGACTGGCTGAACTGAAACAATATCTGGACAACGCGTTTACTGAAAACCTGGTATCCGGAGCGAAGCTTTCGGCATCAGCGGAAAAACCCGGCTTTCCGGTCACGAATGTTTTAGACGACAATGGATATTGGACCACCGAAGATTGGACGGACACCGCGGAGATAACGCTTGATTTTCCGGCGGAAGTGAAGTTTAACAGTGTTATGTTGCAGGAGCAGATTATGGTCGGACAGCGCATTCCAAGTTTCGCGGTCGATTACTTTAACGGTGCGGAATGGGTGGAATGCGCCGCCGGAAAAACCGTCGGTCACAAAAAGATTCTGGAATTTGATGTGGTTACAACTACCCGGGCCAGACTCCGGATCACCGGTTCACGGGTTTGTCCGACATTGAAATTCCTTGGCCTCTATCTGCTGCCGGAAATCATCGATGACAGGAGCGGCTGTCATGTGACGGTGGACCGTAACAAGTGGCGGATCGCCGATGTTTCATCATATGTCGAAGGCTGCGAACCGGAAAAATTGTATGACGGCAATCCGGATACTTGCTGGAAAACCCGGAATACCGGTATGCCGCAGGAAATTATCATCGATATGGGAAAAATGATCGAGCTAGAAGCTTTGACTTATCTACCGGTGCAAAACAGCGATGAAGGGCATATTCTGAATTTTGAGATTTATCTGGCGCCTGAAGTCGATACTCTCAACAACCCGGCTTATGTTGGTGAGTTCAGCAATACGGTCAATAATCCGATTGAACAAAAAGTGGTGTTCCAGGATTGTGCCAAAGGCCGCTATCTCAAGTTGAAAATATTATCCACCAACGGCGGCTTTGATTTTGCCGCGGCGGCGGATCTCAATATCATTCCGGCGGAATAATAGGCGGATAAAGGCTTTTAAAAACAAAATTGGTAAGACCGGGAATTAAAGGAAACTTTATAAGGAACTGATACATTAATCTGAACACCGGGTTTCTGAAAAGGTAAAGTTCTATTTTGAAAGTTTCCGGTTTCCCGGTGCTTAGCTGCTTCGCCGGAAAAACAGACTTAGCTTCGTAAGGAGGCCGCCGTGTTTCCGGCGCTATCACCAATTGTTTTCCGGGAAAAACTGTCTTTTATACCGGAGGCCTGTTTTGCTCTTGATTCCAGTAGAATACTGGCCAGCTTTATGATCGGGATCAAAAGCAAAAACATTACGGCCGCAACCAGATAAACCCAGCGAACCCCAAGAGACATAGCGACAGCCCCGCCGCTGATGGAACAAAGAACCCAGCCTAATGATTTTGCGCTGGACGCCCAGCCCAGAAACAAACCGCGTTTATCATCCGGAGTGGATTTTGACAGCCATATCTGGAATATCGCATCAAGTCCACCGGCAAAGAAGATCATTCCGAAACGCGTTCCGCCAAGCATTAACAAGTTGTTTGCAAGACCTTGCGGGATCAGGAGAAGTCCGGCGAACAATGCCGACCACATCGCGACTTTCGACGCCGAAGTACGGTCCGCCAGCCAGCCGAGAAACGAACCGGAAAGAACTCCCGCGACCGCAGAAAGACTGGCGATGATCCCGGTCCAGCTGGCGGCTTTATCCGGTCCGTTGATTTTTTCAACCAGCAAAGGCAGATACGGATTTGTAAAGCGTCCGACAAAACCCACCAGCAAAACCAGCAGCAGAATCAGCCAAACCATTCCGAAACGAGGCAGTTGGAATTCTACGTTTCTCAGTTTTTCTCTTATTCCGGAAGTTTTCACAAATTTTTCCCTGACTCCGAAAAGGGTTATAAGTCCGGCGATGATTAAAGTTAATGAGCTGGCGAAGAATGCATTTCGAAACCCAAAATTATCCACGATTATCCCTCCCAGAAAAGTCCCGCCCATCATTCCGGAGAAGACGGCCGAACTGATTGTACCCATGGCGAATCCCCGATGCTGATGCGGAGTGTTGGATGAGATCAGAATCATCGAGGCGGTAACCGTACCGCTGAACATTCCAACGAAAAAATGCACCAGCACCAGCCATTTGACGCCGGGAACAAAGGCCATTATGACCAGGCAAATTGCGCAAATGAAATTAGCCCGCAGCATCATTAACCGGCGTCCGTAAATATCGGAGAGGAAGCCCCAAACCGGAGCAACAAAACAAAAAGATAAATATCCTGCCGCTGTATAAAGAGCCACCCACATGCTAAGTTCTTCCGGATCTTTTACCCCGAGATGCTGCATATATAATGGAATAAACGGAGTCGAAAAACAAAAACCGACAGTTGCGAGAAATTGCGCAATCCAGACGAATATTAAATTTTTTTTCCAATCCATTATAAACTACTTTTTTTAATCATTTGATTTTTTTTGAACGATGAATGATTGTTGTACACGGCGGGTAAGAGTAAAAATATTTACTGATTTAACAGAGTTAAACTATGGCAAAATGTACTTTATTTTTTTATGAAAATATCCTGCCGTTTTTTCAATCTGCCGTATTTGTTTTCGCCAATCAGCCAAATTTGCACATTCCCTTCATCCTGCAGTAAATTGCCGGGAATAATGATTTTTCCTTTTCTCCGGTCCTCATCAGTGACAAATACGTTGTGAATCCCGAACGGATTTGAATCACTGTACAAATATATAATTATGATCTGCATATTATTAGAGGAAAACTCTATTTCCAGTGGTTTCCCCTGATCGGATTGTTCATTGGAAAGTTGGAAATCAAGGTCGCAAACCGCAAATTCACAGGACTGACTTTGAGAACCATCTTCCATTATGCAATAAGCAGTATAGTTGCCGCAGATTGGAAAAGAACGCTCAATAACCCCTTTACCAGGTTTGGTAATTTCTTCAATAATTTTATTACCGCGTTTAATCACAAGCTTTTTAACGCCTTGAGCATCTCTGTCCATAATGTTGATTCTGACAACTTGCCCTCTCTCATAAGGAACCCAGTCTCCACGGTCGAGTAGTAAAACACGGTTTATTACTGGAGTTGTTGCATCCTCAAGGTAATTGGGAAACAAAAATGATTCGGCGTTGTTTTTTCCCCGCCAGGCGGATAGATCAAAAATGCGGTATAGTTTCCTTTTTTTTAAATGCTCATTGAATTTTTCTTCGTTATAATTAATATTTCTTGTGGTTGCGGGCCAGCTATCCTCCACCCTGGCATGGGTAACTTTACCTGTATCATCCTTTGTCAAATCAGTTATCATTTCAACATGGGAACCGATTGAACGGGGAGTGTAAATAATATCGCCGATTTGGGCTGTTTGAGTAGATTGAGCATCGACAAGAGAAACTCCTTCACGATAAGGCGGGTTATGAAAGTAGCTGATATACCATATTGCGCATCCCAAACCATAACTGGTATATGACGAGCACACAACTCCGTAATAAGGCCCCGCATTTTTTATCTTGCCGGAAAGATTTTCAGTATATAAAACGCTGAAAGGGTTTTGGACTGCAGCCAGAAATGTCTTTAAATAAATATCAAATCCAATATATCGCCCAACATATTTAACGCTTGAATACGGAACTCCGGTATATTCAACTCCTTTCTCAAAATATTTTTTCCCTTTATTAACCGGCATTCCTTTCGCAACTGGTGTCCATTTTACCCGTGACAAAATTCGTGCGCGTCTGACTGCCTCATGTTGCCAGGTTGCAGTATTATCTTTTTTATTATTTCCCATATTGCTTTCTCCGGTTATAGAAATAGTGCTTGAATATACCAAGTTTGTTTCTGCGATTAGCAGGCAAGCTAAATATTTACTTACATTCTGCATAGTTTTTTTTAATGTTTGATTGGGAATTTTTGCTTGACTTTATTATAAATGCCAATATTGTATTAGTCAAATTAAATCTAATTATAGATATTATTAGAAGATCTTATGAATACGACTCAACTTACTTATTTCAAATATGTTGTGGATGAAATGAGCGTCACGGGGGCCGCTCAAAAACTTTTTGTGACCCAGTCTGCCGTCAGCCAGCAAATCAGTTTATTGGCTACGGAACTGGAATGTCAGCTGTTTTACCGCAGAGGACGTTCTTTGCATTTGACTCCTGAAGGAGAGTTTTTGTATCAAAGGGCAAAAAACATCATAACGCAGATGGAAGGGCTTCCGGATGAACTGAAATCCAGAGAAAAAAAAGTAGTTGGAAAAATTAAGATAGGGTGCGGACCGGTAATCGGTAAAAAGCTTTTGCCTGATGTTGTTTCCAATATGCTGCTAACTTACCCTGAAGTATCATTCTCCATTTTTGAAATCCATTCAAACAACCTGGTGAAATCAATCGTTGAATCGCAAATCGAACTGGGATTGGGGCAGATTAACGAGTATGACGAAAGAGTTTATTCTGAAAAACTGATGACGGGACGGGTTGTCTTGATTTGTTCTTCGCAAAGCGAATTGAGTGCAGCGAAATCTGTATCTATACGGGATTTGTCGAAACTCAACCTGATTCACCGGGTAAAAGAAGCTGAAGGCAGTCCTCTCAGCAAACTTTCACAGACTGCTGCAGGTAGAAATTTTAAACTCAAAGCGATGAATACGGAGACTATAATACCGTATGTGCAGCTCAATATGGGAATGACTTTAGCCCCGGATTATATTGTAGACCTGATGAATCCGGAAGGAATTTCTAAAATAGAACTTGATGAGGAAATACCTTTATCCTGGGGTGTATTGTGGGATAAGTTCCGTCCTGTTTCCAAGGCCGCCCGGGTGTTCATCGACAATCTTAAAACCCATCTTGCCTCAGGAAAATAATTTGACCGGTCAGGCGGATGAACGAGCAGTCCTGAATTCACAATGGTTCATCCGCCACCCGGCGTCGAGTTCAAATATCCAGATCAATCCTGTTTAGCGCAATGGCCACAGCACAACAGCGCCAGCACGGCTCCAGCAATAAAGATAATCAGATAAATAAATCCGGTTGCCAGGTATTTGCTCCAGTCTGAGGTTGTCGCCTTGAACTGGACCGCGACCGGGGTATTGCCGCGCAGCAAGGCGCGTTCGAAGACCAGACATTGGCCGCCGAACGGTACCGAGATTGACAGCGGCATAGCCTGGTTGACTGCCGCCTGCTGCTGCTCGGAAATCCGGTCGGAAATCCGGTTGAGCTGGACAATTTCCTGTTGGCTGATCTCTTTACTCTTGCTCGGGGCAAAACGTTTGCCGACGCTGCGTCGTCTCTGGGTCATTGCTTTGATGTTTCCCTTGCGCTGTTCCAGCAAAATCTGCCCTTTGATATCGGCCTGGTTGCTGCCGGACATCTGCAGCGCGTTGTTATAGGTTTCGAATGCCTGTTGGCGCCTGCCGCTTTTGGCGTAACCTGCGGCTTTACGCATCATTGCCTGAACCATGTTCCGGTTTTTGTCGCGGGCTTCGCTCCAACTGGTGTCGTATGACTTCAGGTGTACCGCCTCTTCGCCCCTTGCGGTTTCGATGCGCTTGAATTCAAGTGTTCCGGTGAAATCACTGCATGAATAGCGTTCCGAAAGAAAGAGCTTCCATTGCAGATTCCGCACCGGCAGTTTCAATTCCGGTCCAATGTAGGACATTTTGCCGTTTTTGAACATGGCTGATTCGGGTGAGGCGTAAAGAATTACCACTTTCTGCGACCGGCGGCGGCTGATTCCCTGTTTGAGCGGAATTAGTACCTGATCTTTATCGCACCCGGCCTCGATTGCCATGTCATCGACGAACGCAGTCCACAAGTCGCTTTTAGCCGGCAGTTTCAGCCACAGGAAACGCTCATTGCTGTTTGCCACCTGAATAGTCGCACGATTGATAAGCTGTCCTTCAACCGCCAGGGATTCCAAGGTCAAATTGCTGATGACCGCGTCCAGCTGGGCCGCGGCGCGATGGCGGATTAGTTCCAGTAGAATGCGTCCGTCGGAACCGACCGTCCGGTAGCATAAGACCGCGTCCGAAGCCGGTTGAGTACCGAAGTTATGCGGAATTTGCCGTTGACTGAACGCGGATGCCGCGCCCTTGAGTTCTTTTTCCCGCAACTGGACTGCATCCTTGGAGCTGACCAGGATATAGCAGGTTCCGGCGGCGGAGTCCAGCGGAACTATCGGTTGCAGCAGGAAGTCTCCTTTGCCAAGCGGCAGCCTGAAACGGACGTCGAGGCGGTATTTCTTCATGACTTTGTTGAACAGTTCAACATTCCAGTCGCCGTTTTTATCAAGGTTCGCTTCCGCTACGCCTTTGCCGTTGAATTCAGGCGTTTCGGCTCCGGCCGGCAGTCTGACCCGGAAACGTTTGACCCCGGAATTCTCGATGGTGTAATTGATGACCGCGGAACAAGTCGCGGCTCCGTCGGCCAGTTTTACCGTGTAGAGTGTTTCAGACTGAATCCACGGCGCGGTCACGTTGAAGCCGAGTTTGAGTTTCCAGTCCGGCTGCAGGATTTTGAAACTGCTCAAAGTACTGCGGATCTTCGAGATCGAGCTGCTGGACTCCGGAGCGATCCCGGTACGGGACAGAACATTGACCGTAACGCCGCGTTCCACGTTGATCGCCAGCGTGCCGGTGGTCCGGGCGGTTCCCGGAATATAGATCCCGGGCGTGTCCAGCGGTTGCGCAAAGTCAATTTTGACCATTTTGGTCAGTTCGATATGCAGTTTAACCGGGCCCAGCATCTGATCCCGGAAATTCAGGATTGCCTGACGCTTGCCGTTTCTGCTCACTTCGTCCCAGTCGCGGATACTTGCGCATTGGAGATTGCTGATTTCGAATCCGGCCGGCAGATTCAGCGCCACGGAAAAGATTCCGGCCCGGGAAATCTCCAGAAACATTTTTGATGATAATGTGATCTTCTCGTCATCAATCACAATGGTGCTGTATTCGTTCAGACGCAATTCCGGTTTTACGGCTTTGGCGCTGACTTTTATTTCCGCAGAATCATTGAAACAGCGGAACGCTTTTTTCAGGATGCAATATTTGAGTCTGCGGCCAAGGGTAAAGCCGTCGTTATTGATCTCTCCGCAACTCTTTTGAGCCGAGGCCAGCAGTTGTACCTCGTTATCCGAATACAACCCGATTGAATTACTCTGCCGGGTTGCGCCCTCGATTCGCAGCGGAGTAACGATCCATTCCAGGGGCATGGCGTTCCGGCTGCGTAGACAGACCATTGAAACGTTGACCGAACCGTATTGCGGCCGGTTGAAAGTCGCGGTCAGGGTCCGGGTTGCCGTATCGAACCGCCACAGGCCGAGATCCCTGGCAGTGACCGAAGATACCCGCAGATCAGCCGGAACTTGGACTTTGAATGTCTCAATCTGGCCGCGTACGACGTTCAGGTTTATCCGGGATTGCACTTCAATCCGGTCCCGCTCGAAGATACAGCCGCTGTTGACCGAGGCGTAATACATCGGTTTTTCATCGCGCCGGTTTCGGCTGATCGGAACCAGCAGCAGACAGGCTTTGGTGTCCGGCGCGTAGACAAATTGCATTTGTCCGGTTTTGCCATTTTCCGAAATAGCGTTTGGTGATTTTACCCTGAGCTTATCGTCACCGACGCTGATGGTGATCTCATTTTTGCATGACGGCACGCTCAGGAATATCCGGTAAATTTCCCGATATTTGTCCAAAGGAACGGCGAATTCCAGCCGACAGACTTTTTTTCCGGTTTTTTCGAGCGAGATCAACAGGCGGCCTCCGGCGTCGCCGATGGTTACATCTTTCGGGACTGAATCAAGTTTTTTCAGCAGCATTCCCTGCAGGTCCATGCTGACCGTTCCGGTTTTCTCCGCTTCGATAGTGATTTCCGCTTCAGCGGTTACGGCATATTTACCGGACGCGTTGTCCGGGTTTTCCTGTTTGTTTACCTTGAGCTTATATCTGACCAGAGTGATGACCGGACCGGCTGCGTCATAAGGTTGGGCAACCGGTTTTCGATGTTTTTTCGCGTCGGCGGTTTGACCGAACAGCGCGATGATGCTGATAATCAGGCACGAGGTCAGGACTTTGCGATGTCGGCGTCCGCTTTTGAATACCGCGACCAGAATGCCGCAGGGAATTATCAATCCGGCGATTCCCAAAGCCACAATCGGGGCGCAGCTGCTTATGACCGGCCATTGCATGACGGCCGCGAAGAACAGGGCGGCGGCTACGCCTCCCGACAGGATTTTGATTTGGCGTTGAGGTATTTTCAATCCGGCGACAACTGCTCCGACCGCGGCGACAAGCAAAATAATGCACGCGGTAATATTATCCGGTACCGGTTGTTTCCAGTTGGCAACCGTCATATTGATCTGAAACGGCTCCGACCCCAGGCTGAAAAGTTTTATGAATTCCATCTGACGGGTCAGCGGCAGACTCAGGTTCATGACAAAAATTCCGGCGGCCAGCAGTCCGGGAATTCCGACGCCGATGCCGATGACAATGAACACAATTCCCGGAATTTTTCGTCCGGAACCAAGATAATGGAACGCGGCGATCAGCAGGAGAAAACCGCCGATCAGCATTACCCCGGCAAACAAGGCTTTCCCGAAATGCCGTTCAATCGATCTCAGAAAATCATTTAAGGAGAAACTGCCGGATTTCGCTTCTTCGGACGCGGAAATAATTGTACAGCCGTCCGGCACGGAAATATTCCAGCGGCGCATCATCGACTGCGCTTCGGTCACCGGCGCGACCAGTTTGAAATCAGCCCGGCGTTTCAGCTCCGGAACCTGCTGGGAATAGACGATTGATACCGCTATCGGATGATTGATGTTCAAGTGTCGCGGCAGCGGAATCAACAATTTTCCGTTGTCCATCGACAGGCGTTTACGTTTGCCGTCAACACTGACCGACCAGAGTTTGCTTGACTGCGGCAGGGTTACCGCCATGAACTGGCCGTTGACATTTTTGACCCGGCAGGTTGCTTCGGTTACCGCTTCCCCGTTATTGTCGATACTGGTTTTCAGTTCCGTAAAATCAATGACAGAAACCGGCGGTTGGGCCTGTTTATAGCCGCTGATGACAATCGGCGTGGTATGGGGGCGTTTGACGCATCGGAAAGTCTTGAGCAGCGGGTTGGATACCATCGCCCGGTATTCGGACGGCAGTTCGATCTGCTCGATCACGGCGGTTTGTTCCGGCAGTTTGCCGGGAGTGACGCTGATATTGCGTCCGCTGGCGATCGCGATAAAGCCGTTTTCACTGTCGGCGTTGATCGTGTCGATAACGCCGACGGAAATTTCACCCTGACCGGACGGCAGCGGAATTTCATAGGCGGCCAGCAGATTCAGTTCGCCGATATATTTACGTCGCAGGTGCAGTTCCCATTCGGAAAAACCGTTTTCCAGCTTTTTAAGTTTTTTCCAGTCAATGATCTCCGCACCGCGAAATTCCAGATTGCGTAGTTTGTCGCTGACCCGGAACCGGAGCCGTTCCGCCGGAGCTCCGGCGATGTGGTATGAAAACAGTGAACTGCCGTAAACCGAGCCGTCGCCGACCGACGCCAGGTGAAATACTTCCGAAACAATACTGCCTTTGATCCGGCTGATTTTTACTTTGCCCTGCCATGACTCATCTTTAAACAGCATCGCGCTGACGCTGCCGGTTACCCGGATCGGGGCCGATCCGACCGGAATCCGGCGCAATCCCTGTAAATCCGCCGTTTCCAGTTTTAAACCTTCGGCCGCTGCCAGAACCAGGCAGCCCCTGACGTCGCGCGCACCTTCGATCTCGATGCGCGGCAGTTCCGCGTTGGCCCCGGCTTTGGCTTTTTGTTCAAACGACAGCTTAAAGCTGGAACTGCCCATAGTGGCGGAGGAGAAAATTACTTTCAAATATTTCTTTCCGTCACGTTGGAACAGTTCATAACTGTCGGGCGCGGTATGCCGTCCGCTCAAACTGTTAAAAGCCAGAGTGGGAGCATAACTGATCAAAAGTTCGCGCAACGGTGCGTCGCGAATATCCAGTTCGCAACTTACGTTGAACACGGCGTTTTCTCCGTTATACTCAACCACCCCGACTTCCCGGACAGAATAGACCGGTTTGACGTTTTCAGCTTTGATTTTGACTTCTCCCCGGTTTGCGCCAAAAGCAAAGGCATACGCCGGCATCGGTACGGTAATTTTTATATTACAGATTCTACCTATTGAACGCGGAGCCAGCTGGTTAAAGCCGGAAATCGCGGTGACGGTGGTTTTAACTCCTGGCGCGTTGTTGACCAGCAGTAACCCGTTCATTTGCAACGCGCCTTCAACTGTCGGCGCCGCCAGCATAAATTCGGACGGAAACTTGTCGAGAATCTTTTCCCCGACCAATTTCAAAGCGTAACTTTTTTCGACCGGTTGGGACAAAGTCATGACCAGGGTGCGGGAGTCTTTGTTTTTCTCAACATTCCAGGTCTGAATGTTTTCGCCTTTGACTTCAAGTACATTAAAGCCATCGGGAAGCCTGATCCGGAATCCGGCGGCTTTGCCCTGCAATATTTTGAATTCCAGCGTATCGTTAAATTTGATCGCGCCGCTGCGAACCATTGCCTGGACCACGCTTTCAGCGCTGATCGACAGCGCCGCCTGCGCCGCCGCGCTTTTGCGCTGCCATTCAAAACTGTATTTGCCGCTGCCCGGCAGAACCGCGGTATAACTGCGCAGTTGAGGCAGATTTTTCGGAGTTGATTCAGGTTTAAGCCTGAAAGAAGATAAACTTATTGTTTGTTCCGTCAAATTGATAGCGCCCGGGATTTTTAGATCGACGGGACGATTAAAATTAAGGTTCTGTAAACGGCTGACGACACTGGGCAGAATTTGAAACGAGCACTTTTCTCCATCCTTGTCGGTTTCAACCGCGACATTGAAAGTCATATGGATAATAAAGGTGCCGGTCCGGTCAAGGTGAAGATGCCAGGCCTTGTCATGGAAACGCAATTTTTTCATTGGTTCCGACTGGAACCAGCCAAGGTCTTTCTGGGTTACTGACAAACTGGTGATCATCAGGTTGCCGGATAGCAGTTTGATTGTTCCGGGGTTTGTCAACTTCACTTCCAGTACGGCTCTAAAAGAGGACTGGGTCTTTTTCCCCGGATCGTTGGAAAGGTTGATTCCCCCGGAAATATCACAATATTCCGCCGCCGGAGTTACCGTTTTCAGCTCTTTTGCCTGTACTGTCGCAACCAGCGCCGCCAGCATGATAATGATCGACTTCAACATTTTCAACCCCTTCTGTTTATTAATAAGTTTGTAATTGTAAATTTAAACTGAAATATCAATAATTTGTCAAACCCATGTAAAAGAAATGTAAAAACATTGTAAATGTCCGTACGACGGACGGCGATATCCCGGTCCGTACAACGGACGGCGATATCCTGCTTCAAACTCCGCGCTTCGCGCTCCGGAAGCGGAAAGTTTGCCCGTCACCCAAAGTCCCCCGCGTCCCATCCTGAAAACGCGGACGTCTCGTCCGCGCTCCCAGGGATTTCTTTCAAAAATAATCATTTTCAACCTCCGCCAACGCAAAAGACGCAAGAGCGAAAAGAACCGATCTTTCAACCTTCAACCTTCAACTTTTATCTTTCAACTTACTTACATGTTCTGAGTAATCTGAGGAAAGTGGTGATTTTCGGGTCGTACAGGTTTGCCGATGGCGCGATAACTTCGCGAATCCGGCTCGGGGTTGCCTTGTTAGGCTCTCCGGGGAACGCCAGATATTCTGCGAATTCCGCCGCGCATGCCGCCAACAGGAATCCCGGCGACAGTTTATTTTCCGCCCGAAGTTCTCCGGCGGTAATCGTGAATACCCGTTCTTCCGCCGCCAGGTTGTGAGCCGTTTTGTACCTGATATAAACCTTTGCCCCTACTTCCTCATCCAGGGCTTTTTTGCTGATCTTCATTTCATAAAGAGCGGTTGCGCTCTGGCCTGAACCGACTTCGCCGGCGTCGACTTTATCATCCCGGAACTGTTTGGCGGTAAGCTGACGGTTGCGATAGCCGATCTGACGATATGCCAGGATTACCGAAGGATTGAAAACGACCTGAATCTTGAAATCACGGGCCAGCTCCCGGAAACGCGCGGCAAAATCGCGCTTGAAGACTTTTTCCGCTTCGGCGGTCGAATCGATAAAGACATAGGAGCCGTCGCCTTTGTTGGCAATCGTTTCCAGCAACTCGTCATTGCCGTCGCCCCCGACTCCGATCACGGTATTGGTGATCCCGTGTTTGCGAGCCTCGGCGATATCCCTGAGAATCGGGTCGGCCTTGCCGGTTCCCTCTTTGACGATGCCGTCAGTAAAGATGACCACCCGGTTGCCGCTGCCCGGCAGATAATTCTTCACCGCGGTGTCATAAGCCAGTTTGACCGCTGCCCGGAAGTCGCAAACCCCGTCCGGTTCGATTCCGGCAATAATCCGCTGCAGTTTTTGGGCATACATTTTATACGGGACATTGTTGATGACCCGGATATTCTCGTTGGCTGCCAGCACCAGGCTGACCCGGTCCTGCGGCTTGAAGCGTTTGAGCAATAATTCCAGCGCTTTACGAGTCAGCCTCATCCGGTCGTCCTGGGCCATCGAACCGCTGGCATCAACCAGCAGCGTCCAGGCGTTGGCCTTGGCGGTGTCCGGTCCCAGGTCGCGCCCCTGGACCGCGATCCTCAGCAGAGTGTTTTCCGGCCGGAACGGGCTTGGCGCCGCATCCAGATAGACCGCGAAACGTTCTTCCCCTTTCGGCTTGAGGTAGTGATAATCAAAGTAATTGACAAATTCTTCCGCCCGAACGTTTTTCGGGTTCGGTTTATAGCCGGCCAGAATCTTCCGCCGGGCCATGGTATACGAGGCGGTATCGGTATCCAGCGAAAAAGTAGAGACCGGTTTTCGCAACGTTGGAAGCAGAAACAGGTTTTTGATGTTTTTCGGGAGACGCCTGAATTTTACCTGTCCCTTAAATTCATCCGCCATTATCTTTTTGACCTCTTTTGCGGTTTCCGGCGACAGCCTTGACTGAGCCAGACTACCCTGAAACAAGACATTACCATAAGTGGCGCCAGATTTTGAACTTACCATTTCTTTCCGGGCCGCTTGCTTTCTTTTCGCCTCATAATTCCAGGTCGATATTTGTAAATTGTCTTCCTTTCTACCCAGGGCAAGTTCAGATTTTGATCTCCGGACGCGTGAAGGTGGGGGTGGAGCCATCGCCGCACTGGTATCTCCCCAGGCATTTGGTTTAACCTCTGACCGGTCATAGTCTTTGCGGTCGACAGCCAATGCAGGCATGGGCATCGCACGTGGCTTCATCGCCGGAGTGGGCCTTGATGCGGGTTGGGAATAAACCTTGTCAGCGACTCCCAGCGAGGATACAACTTCCGCCTCTTCTGATTTTGCCGTTTCGCCTTCTGTGAAAGACGAAGAATCCAGTCCCCGCGCATTACCGCGATATTTTTTATTTAAGCCTAACTGCTTCGGGATAATATTTCTTTCATCATCACTAGCATCTCGACAATATGCTTTTAATGAAGGGTCAATTTGATCCAGGTTGGATGAACAAGAAATTCTACGCGCTTTTTCCCGGGCGCTATTGAGCGCCGGCAGCAGCATTCCGGCGAGAACAATCAAAAGCATCGCGACCGCGCCGTATTCGATTACCCGCCGCCATACGCTGATTTTGCGCGGCTTGACTAAAGCCGGTTTGATCCATTCTTCGCGCATCTGTTCGAGCATGGCGGAACTTTCCGCGCTATTGAGCGCCGAGTCGGGGAATTCGGAAACGGCTTCTTCGGTCAGGCTGATAATCTCGCGCAGTTCGGCGTCTTCGGCCTGACACGACGGACAACCGGCAAGATGCTGCTCGAGCTGGGCCGCCGCTTCCGGTTCGAGTTCTCCGGAGTGACGATCAACCATCATTTGTCTTGCTTTATAACAATTCATCTGACTTATACTCCGTTGCAAGTTGATCTTTCAGCGATTTCAGGGCCTGATGCAGGATAAATCCCACATTGCCGACGGTGGTTTCCAAAAGTTCGGCAATTTCCCGATAACTTTTGTGGTGCTTGTATTTCAATAACAGCGCCTCGCGCTGCCGGCTGTTCAGTTCCGCGATATTCGCGATGACAATCCCGACCTTTTCCTGTCTGATAAGCTCAGCGTCAGGTCCAGGCACACTGCGCGAGTCTTCGTGTTCATCCAGGTTTACCTCACCATGCCTATGCCTGGTTCTCAACCGGTCGATACAGTTGTTTTTCAGGGTCCGGAACAACCAGGCCCGGTGCCAGTTGTGATCAGGTTGAGTTTGGGTTTCCCGCAGGAATTTGACAAATTTTATAAATGTTTCCTGTAACGCGTCGCGTGCCGCCTCGCGATCATGCAGCATCCGCAGCGCCACCGCCATCATCGGACGCTGGTTGGCCAGGAACATTTCTTCAATTTGGGAAAAGCCGTCCTTTTCCATGCGGATCGATCCTTATTTCCTGATTCAATTGGTGTTTCTGAAAGTTATAACGAATAAGATGCCATCTTCTTAGAGCTTTTTCAAAAAAAATGCGAATTTTTTTCAGAAATACAGGAAAGTTAACCACGAAAAACACGAAACAACACGAAAAGGTTTTTTTTGCTGAAGCAAAAATTTAGATAATTAAAAATAAGTCATCTGCAAATCATTTTTTATCATTAAATCCATAATCAAAAACACTTAGTGTTTTTGATTATTTTTCGTGTCTTTTCGTGATTTTCGTGGTTAAAAAAAATTTTACAGGACGCCGAAGATGGAGTCCAGGCAGTAGTAGATGCCGACTAGAATGAAGATAATTCCGGTAATCGCGCGGGCGTAACGTTCAAATAAAGCAAGTCTGTTGAATGCCTTGCCGACCGCACCAGCGCCCAGTCCGAATAAAAACGCGAACATCAGGACCGGTAAAGCGGTACCAATACCATAAAAACAGGGCAGAAGAATCGCAGACCGGCTTTGCAGCGCCAACGGCAATAGACTGCCGAAGAAAAGCGCCGCGGAAATAGGACAAAATGCCAGGGCAAAGATCATTCCCAATGGCAACGCTCCCCACATGCCACAACTGTCGATATGCTTACGAAGTTTGTCAGAAATCCCGATACCGCTTGCCGGCAGGGTCAACAGTTCAACCAGGAACATTCCGACGATTATCAGGACAGGGCCAAGCAGTTTGTTCATATAGTGCTGCAGGAAAAAAGAAACGTTCGGAACCGCAAGCAGACTGTAGACCAGCAAAATACCCAATATCAAATAAACGACGGTCCGGCCCAGTGCGTACAAAAGACCGGTCAATACTACTTTGCGTGGTGCGTCGAGACGTTGTCCGATATAGGATATCGCCGCAATGTTGCCGGCTAGCGGACATGGGCTGATGGAGGTGAGAATCCCCAGCCATAACGCGGTTAATAATGCCGGAAGCAATTCGTTCATTTTTTCAATCCGGAGAACGCGGTGATTTCGTCGTGGACATATTGCTCAAAAAGATTTTTTGTGTTGGCCAGTTCCCAAACCTTTTGAAGAATTTTGAACTTCACACATTTACCTTTTTTATATTCCGTCAGGACCACGCTTTTATTGGTCAACTTGAACTCATCAATGAAATGCTTGTTTTTTTCTTCATCCACATTGACCGGGAAAAAAGTGATGCGCTGCTCCGCTAGCGCCTGCGCAAAGTCTTCGACAACAACCTGCTGGGTGTAGTTTTCAATATTCCGGCAGGTGACACAGCGTTTGCCATTGAAAAAATAGTAAACCACATAACGGGTTTCAACCTTTTTCGGAACGTTTTTTGTTTGTCCTGCCACAGTTCTCGGCTGGGTTTCGCGCCCCAGCATGAAGCCGAGGGCGAAAACCACGAACAGCAGCAGACAAAAGGTGATTGAATCTTTGTGTTTCATTCGCAGCAGCCTTGCAGCATTTCACGTCCTTTTGCCGCAACCTTGGCGATATTCTCCTCTGAAACTTCGGAATCGCCTTTTTTCAATCCAAGCTCGGCAAGTTTTAAATGCTTGAATTTGGTAAAACCGGCTTCCTCAAGACAGTTTTTGACGCAATGAAGCGGACAACCGTCAATCGCCAGAATATCATCAGCTGCTTCGGTGGTTTTCATAATCCCGCTGACCCGGCCGCCGATGCCGACTGTACAAAACATTTTGCCATCACCGTCACGATTCAATTTACGTGCGCCCTGATCGGCCAGAGCTCCAACGTCTGCCGCTCCAGAACACGCAAAAATCAATTTTGGCGCGGCACTGCATTCACATTTACAATTTCCTGACATTTTTCCTGCTCCCAGTTTATTTTAATTAGAAATTAGGAATTAGAAATTAGGAATGATGATAATTCCTTAATTCCGATTAGTTGTTAAGACAGAAGACTCTTTATATCCTCGGCAGACGGTACTTTTCCAACAATTTGGACTTTATCATTCACCGCCAGGGCCGGGGTCATCATCACGCCAAATGCCATAATATCATTGATGTCCGTGATTTTTACAATTTCATAATCGATGCCGAGGGCTTTTGCCGCGGCTTCGGCATTCTCCGCCAATTTAGTACACTTGGGACATCCGGTTCCTAAAATTTGAATTTTCATGGTTCAACCTTTCTTAATATATACGTTTATCATTACAATTACGAATTATCCGTAAAAACAACCAAAAATCATTCCGCTTAAAGCGGCCATTATCACAACCAGCAGGACAAAAACAACAGTCTTTTTCCAGCCGAGAACCGAGCGGATTACCAGCATATTGGGCAAACTCAAGGCCGGTCCCGCCAGTAACAGGGCCAGCGCCGGGCCTTTGCCCATACCATTGTCGATCAGGCCCTTGACGATTGGAACCTCGGTCAAGGTGGCGAAATACATAAACGCTCCAGCAATCGACGCGAAAAAATTTGCCCCGATTGAATTGCCGCCGACTAATTTATTGACCCACCCGGACGGAATCAAGCCTTCCTGTCCAACCCTACCCAGCAGAAGCCCGGCAACCAGAACCCCGAACAGCAGTAACGGCAGGATTTGTTTGGCGAAGCCCCAGCTCGATTCAAACCATTCGTTGCATTCTCCTTTGCTGGTGCTCATGAAAATTGAGAGTCCAATTGCTCCAACTGAGAACGGCAGTTCGGGATGACCGGATGAAAAAATCGCGGTGATTAGAACCGCCAGCGCCGTGACTACTGTCTTCCACCACTTCAGGCCGTACCATAAAGAGAGGATGACTCCAAGGCCAAGCCCGAAAAAGGCCGTGATATACCACTTAACCTGATAGATACCTTTCCATATATCACTCTCGGTTTTGGCTCCGCTCCAGTTGGCGAAGACCAGAATCCCGACCATGGTGCCGAAACATAAAATATTCTGCCATAACGGGCGGACGTTTTCCGGTTCCGGCATATTGACCGCGTTGGCCGCTTTGGCGCGCTCTTCACGAATAAAAATAAGATGCATAGCCAGTCCGATCAATACGCTGAATAAAATCGCCCCGACGCCTCGCGCCACACCAAGGTCCATACCCAGTATCCGGGCGGTCAGAATGATTGCCAGAACATTGATTGCCGGGCCTGAATAGAGAAAGGCCGTGGCCGGACCAAGTCCGGCACCCATCCGGTAAATTCCGGCAAACAGCGGCAGAACCGTACAGGAACAGACTGCCAGAATCGCTCCGGAAACCGAGGCCACGGCATATGCGGTTACTTTTTTGGCTCCGGCGCCAAGATATTTCATAACCGATGCCTGACTGATAAATACCCCGATTGCCCCGGCGATAAAGAATGCCGGCACTAAACACAGTAAGACATGTTCCCGTGCATACCATTTTACCAGATGCAATGATTCTAACACCGCGTTGGTGAAGCGTTGGGAGCTCATCGGCAGATAAAAGCAGGCTAGAAAGACGCCAAGCATTACAGTTAGAGTTTTCCACTCTTTTTTCCAGTTCATTTTCTACATCCAAATTAAAATTGTTTTTATCAAAAACTTTTTCTAAATCATTAACGTAATTGGAGCATTTGCCCCGACGTCAGCGGCTTTTTTAGCCAGCCAGACGTTCCAATTTATTTTTCAGGACCTGTTCCACACAAGCCAGAGAGTTCAAAATACATGGTGTCTGCAAAGAATAATAAACTTGCAGTCCGCGTTTGTCTGTCGTAACGATACCGGCGTTTTTCAATACAGTTAAATGTTTTGAAACTGTTGACATATCCGCACCGATCATCTCCTGTAATTCGCAAACACAACGCTCTCCCTGCGATAATTCATCAACTATGAACAATCGCGTCGGATGGGCCAGGGCCTTCATTATTTCAGCTCGAACTTTATATTTTGGATCAATTTTTTTGCTCATACAATCAACTCTCAACTTATTTGTCTATTTGGCAATATAGCCAAATACTATTAAAAAGTCAAGTAGTTAAAGCATTTTTTTTGAAATTATTTTTGTTCTCCAGCTCTCTGTTCTTGAAATATTTTAAACCATTTCGAGAAGTCACCAGAATTCTTATGCCGCAAGATTTATATGTCGCTAAGTGGTTTGTAATAACTGTTTTAAAACTTATTTAAAATCAAGCTGTCTGACTATTTATACATATTAAGCACTCGGAGCTCGTGTCGCCAAGTGTAAAAGATGCTTATTTTTTTGGAAAGAAACTAATTGATTTTAAATATCGATGGAGTCAAAGGTGACAAGAGAAAATTTCAGAATGATTTTAGTTGATGAAGAAACCGGCGCAAAATTTGTTTGACGAACACCCGGAACCCAGATTATGGTATTGTCGGGCAGGCACAGAAGAGGATGAATACGGCTTTCCTTGGAGCTGACACCGGCATCGGTAAAAATTTTTTTCAATTTAACCTCCGATTCCCGCCCGAAAGGAACGACTCGGTCGCCGTCGCGACGGTTTCGGACCAGCAGCTCAGCTGGCAGTAACTCGGCATCCATATATGCTTCATTGACGGAAATTTCAGCCGGAATCTTATCAACCATTTCCGAGTGAATAGTGGCAAACCCGTATGATACAGATGCAGTATCCTGCCAGTTCCAGCGCGTTTCTTCCGGCGGAGTTACTTTTTTAGAGATAGAAATCGAATTATGCTGGATAAGGATTTTTCCGCCTCCGGCTACAGGTATTTCTTTTGGTTCGCTATGGTCAGCATCAATGGTGGCATTGAAACGCAGCATAAAATGGCTGTCGGGAACGAAAAAACGATTCAGTCGAAATGAAAGCCAAAGTTTTAAAACTCTTTGACAAAGAGCCGGATGCAGGTTCTGCCAGAATTCGACCGAAGTGTTTTTTTTAACTTGAATGGACTTAAAGGCCTCATGTGCGGCATGTTCAAGGTAATCGGCATCGCATTGCAGGGCTTCGGCCGCCGCATGGATCCCCGGCAGGGCAAAAGGGAATTTTGCGTTCAATTGCGGCAGGACTTCCCGTCGCAAGTAATTCCGGGCATTTGAGGTGTCTTCATTAGTCTTGTCTTCACACCATGAATCCAACTGATTTTCCCGGAGAAAGTCACGCAGTTGCCGCCGTGAAAAATCAAGTAAGGGCCTAAGGAAAACAACATCATTGACAATCCGTTTCGGGCGAAGCGCTGAAAGACTGCTGGTGTTGCCGCCGCGAAACAGCCGCAGCATTACATTTTCCATAACATCATCAGCGTGATGTCCAAGCGCAACCGCACAATCCGGGGCGGAGGCTAACTTTGCCCAATGATGGAGCCTTAATCGGCGGGCTGCGGCTTCGAGATTTTCTCCCGGAAGTCGATTTTCAGGTGTATTCAGGGATATTTTCTGGAATTCAATCTGTCGCTCCAGACAAAAATTTGTACACCAGTCCGCATCACCAAGTGATTCAGCCCCGCGAATACCATGCTCAAAATGAACCGCTTTAAGGGCAATATGAAGTTCCGGCGCGACGTTTTGCAATGCAAGCAACAGGGCGCAACTGTCAGCCCCGCCGCTGAATCCGACATAGATTTGCCACCCGGCATATTGAGCGAGAGATGATTTTACGCCGAGAATAATTTTATGATTCTGGTTCAAGGCACGAGTCCCGGCCATTATTATTTAAAAAGAGACGTTGACGTCACCATTAATCCGAGTTGGCGGCGGCATCAGAACAATGCCGATTTCCTCTTCCCAGTCACGATCCCAGGTATTAAGCATTTTAGGATCGGTATCGCCGCCCCATGGATTAAGATCAAGGATCAGGACATTATTATCCGAAGTTATATAAATATCCACGACCAGATCCAGGGCAGGCAGCAGCCAGCCGGCTCGATCCATAAATTTTTTCGCCATATCCCAATATTCTTCTTTCATGCTTTCAAGACGGCGAAAATGTCTGGTCAGATTATATTGGCTCATTGCCCTGAGTTCGCCTTTGTAGATGAACAGTCTGAATTCACGGGTGCTGTTCATTCGCCGGAACGGCCGCAGGCAGACATATTCGACCTTACCGGCGGCGGCCGCTTCCCTGACTTTCAGGCTTCTGGCAAGAAATTTCCAGCCGCTGGCGGCGGAATGGACCGCACCTCTTTTGTCTTTAAAACGAACTGTATCTGTAGGCGCGACCGTGTCGACAAACGCAAAACAGTTGCCGGGTAGCATGTGCATTGGCTGTTTCATGCGGCGGATGATCTCTTTAACCTGATTGCCGCAGGTAACGCCGTTTGCCAGCGCTTCTATTTCCGGTTTTGTCAATTTTACGAACATCGTCGGAAAAGTGAATGCCGCCAAGTCGTGATACCATACTGGCGCCCGATAAATATTGTCATCATGTTTAGACATTTTGTGATCTTTCTAAGTAAGCTTTTTGCTCAGTGAAATAAAAACCCGGGAATTAATATACTTGTAAAAACAACTAATGTCAAGTTCCGTCACCAGGTGCGCCAGCTTCTTCAAGGGCATCTGCCAGAGCTAAAAATTTTTCCACGGCAAGTCCGCCCGGTCTGGCGTCAAGGCTGATTCCGGTTTGCATGAAAGCATATTCAAGTTTTCCGGCATCGCGCCCTTTGGACAGAACTTTGAACATTTTTTTCCGGCGTTGGGAAAAAGCGTCTTTAACGATCCGGTCAAGTCGTCGCCGTCGCTCCACTGACGGAATTCCCGCTTTCCTGGTAAACCTGACAATGGCCGAATCGACATCCGGCGGCGGAAAAAATACCTGTGGCGGGACTGTTTTCAAAACTTTGATATCATACACTGCCTGAGCACGTACCGACAGGGAGCCGTAATTGCGGGTATCGGTGTCGGCGGCAACCCGCATTCCCATTTCTTTCTGGAGCATGAAGATCATTTCACGCGGCGGTTTTTCCAGATTGACGAGCCGGGCGATGAAGACACTGCTGATCGAATAGGGTAGATTAGCTGCGGCGCGGAAGTCGCGTCCTCCGGTTATTTCATCCAAATCAACCCGGCAGGCGTCACCCTCAAAGAGGTGAAAATTTTCATCATTCATATTTTTTTTCAGGTATTCACAAATCCTGCGGTCAAATTCAATGGCATGAACCTCAGCTCCTGCGTTCAGCATACCGCGGGTCAGTGCGCCGAAGCCGGGACCGGCCTCGAGGATCAATTCTCCCTGCTGGGGATCGACAGTACGCACAATCCAGTCTAGCAGATTTGCATCCAGCAGGAAATTCTGGCCGAGAAACCGGCCGGGATGAAAATTATATTCATGCAGGATTTCGAGTAATTCGGCTTTGTTCACTGCATGGCTCCGGGACAACCGCCGCAGGCATGTGATCCGGCTGAAGGACAGCCGTCTTTCATGGCGCATTTTGACGCTGGAGTTGCCACAGAAGCAGAAAAGACGGATAATTTCTTGTCAACCTTATTGGAATCGCATTTTATGCAATTCGGCTTATCGGAAGCGGAACGGACCAGCAACTCAAAATCGCTGCCGCAATCTTCGCAGTGGTATTCATAAATAGGCATTTTAGTTTTCCTTTTGTTATTATTAATTCATCACCGTATAATATACCGCATAAAATCCGGTTATGCAATGTTCGCTGTATGGTCTCAATAAAATTTGAAAACAAAGATAAGTGACGGATAAGTGACGGATGCTTTTTTAATAGAATTTTACAAACAAATCATATAAAAAGCTATGTATAATATGTTGTTATTTTACGCTTTAAAGTTTAGAATAGTATCGTTTTTAAAATAAGTATTAAAAACTACCTGGTATTAAAATAAATATTAATACTCCGTCGAAAAATACAGATTGACGGATTTGTAGAACAGGCTTGGGGTAATAGTTTTTCAAGAATTATGCGGAGGATGGATGTCTACATATATAAGTCGATCTTCTCGCGATACTCGGTCGGAGTCAGGCCGCTGATCTTTTTGAACTGTCGATTGAATTGGGATGCACTGGAATAATCGAGTCGATAGGCGATTTCTTTAATATTCAAAATATTGTTCCGGAGCAGATTTTGGGCATGATGGATCTTTTCACGTTGAATATATTCACCAATTGTCATGCCGGTTTCTTCTTTAAATACCCGGCATAAATGCTCTTTACTGAGATGGAGATGGCCGGCAATATCATTAAGGGACAATTTCATTTCAAGATTGCTCTGGACAAAGCGGGAAATGTCCATATATAGTGTTTTCGTGCTGAAATCCCGTTCACGTCCAGTCGCTATATCAACCAGTTCACCAAGCATTGACTGGACCATTATATTACCTTGCCCCGGAGAAAGCAGTTTGATTCCGGCTTTATCGGCATAGTCGTTTAAGCTGTTTATCAACCGGGATCGAGTCGGAATCTCATAGACATAACCGTAGTGCCGGTTGATTTCTGTAACCAGGGCTTCGGCATTGTTGAATGCAAAAAAAATGAAAATCCATGGTTCTCTGTCGCCGGGATGGTAATAGCTTATATCAGGACTGGTGATATTAGTCAAAAAAACTGATCCGGCTGGAATTTTGTATTTTTGGCCCTTTACCTCAAGTATCCCGCAACCGGAAATGGTGTATTTAAAAACCGAATGGGGCGCTCTTTCCCTGTAGTTCACCCTGTAGCCCTGGTAAACGGTGGACTGCTGGATGCAATGAGGTACTGACAGGAAGTCAGTTTTGGGGAAGACTTCAAATTCAATCCGCCAATGTTTTTTCTGTGTATCCACGTTAGTCCTCAATATTTGGAAAATAATATCAATATTTGCTTATTTACAATACCATTTAATGCAATTATATTCAATATGACAAATAAAAATCAATCAATATAGGATTAGTTATGAATAATTCGTATACAAAAAAAGTTAACGGGGCTGAGGTTTCTTTTGAAAGCGGTTTTCTGGAGGTATCAAATGGAAAACTGAGGCGCAGATGGCGGTTGACTGACAGCGGTTTTCTGACCACGGAAGTAAGTGATTTGAGTTCGGGGCGGGTCTGGACCAATTTGCAAAGCGATTTTGCCAGCGATTGGGAATTGCCGGGATTCGATCAAGCGGTTGGAAATTTGATCTCGGTACATGCGGAGGATTCCGATGATGACGGTTTTACCTCCGGACACCTGAAGGTGGAATGCTGTTTCAATTATCCACAGGTAAACATTGAATTAATCTATATTATCTGGCTTTATTATGATTTTGCTGGAATGCGTACTCAGTTTAAAATAAAATCCACGAGTTACTCGGAAAACATGGTATGGACCAAACAGGGCAAACCTACGCCGGCCAGAATGGAATATCTGCCGATTAATGCCGGTTCTCTGGCAAGAAGATACATCGGTTATTATTCCGATACCCAGAACCGGAACGACCCGTTTCTCGATATCCTGAAAGAAGCGGAAACTGTTAATAAAAAAGTTTACCCTGAATGGATTACCTGGGCCAATGCAATTTGTCTTGAGGATGATCATCAAGGGATTGCCATAGTCAAGGAGTCCCACAAATGCGTGAATCACCCCGGACATGATTCAGGCATGTTTATTGTCGATCCGGGTAAAGGTTTGTTAAATCTGGGCTGGGGTATTTACCCGAATGAGATACCTGACGGGAAATACGCAGAGAGTTGGGCATCATGGCTGTTTTGCTGGGACAAGTCGATTATCGACCGTCAAACCGCGTTTAAAAGTTTTGACCGGCTGCGTTATCCTGTAAATATTGAGCGCGACACCTACATTCAGGCGAACACCTGGGGCAGTACAAGTTCAACCGCTACCGCTCGAGCCGCCGCTTATGAAGGCAGTGTGTTACAGGAAATCAAGTGTTGCGCGGAACTTGGGATTGACATCCTGCAAATTGACGATGGCTGGCAGCCGTCGGACTATTCAGCCTGGCGACCGACTGAAACTGCCTATCCTGAAGGCTGGAAAAATGTGGTGCAGGCGGCGAATGTACATAGTGTCAAACTTGGGTTATGGGCGGCGGCGGAGCCGATTGCGTTGGAAGATTTGATCAGAAACCGTGAACAAGGCGGTTTTGTGCAATATAAACTTGATTTTGCCCATCTTGATTCCAGGAGTAAACTAGACAGTTTGATGGCTAAGGCGAGAACGTTTATTTTGAGTACTGAGCATCAAACCCGGGTCAACTGGGATCTTACTGAAATAAGTCCGCGTTACGGTTACTTTTTCGCGCGGGAATACGGTACCATCTATTTGGAAAACCGCAAGCCGGTCAGTCCCTGGTCGGCAATATACCGGCCAGACACCGTGCTGCGAGATCTGTGGCAAATCAGTAAATATGTGAATTTGTGTAAATTCCAGGCTTCATATCAGAACATTGATATGGTTGATGTGACGATGAGCAACGCAAAATACTATAATCACGCTTATTGTTTTGCGATTACCATGATGGGGACGCCGTTGTTTTTTCTGGAAACGAAATATTTATCTGAAAGCGCGAAAGCAGAACTGCGTCCGGTTATCAAGACTTACAAAGCGGTGCAAAAAGATATTTTCAGCGGTATAACCTATCCAATAGGAGATAAACCGGATGATGCGTCGTGGACCGGGTTTCAAAATCATAATCATCAATCCGGGAACGGTTATCTAACCGTGTTCCGGGAGCTCGACAATGAAAAATCTGAAGCGAGCCTGGGATTACGCTATCTTCTTCCCGGATTGGAACTGAAATTGAAAAACCTGCTAACCAATGAGGTACAAGTATTACGTTTGAGTGAGAATGGGAAAATAAGTCTGAATATTCCTGAAGCGCCGGGATTTCTGTTCCTGAAGTATGAAACCCCTTAAAACGGTTTTTCGTCCCGACACTGCCGGTTGACACGGCTTATTTTGAGGAAGAAAACTACCAGACGGCGATTGAGCCGGGGCATAATATATTCCAGCGGCGTCCGTTTCCGGCAGAAAATAATGGCGATGGTCCAGACCAGGAATAAGAAACCGGCCAACTGGTTTTGCCACGAAAAAAACTCCCATCCGTAATTGGTATAGAATTTTTCCATCGAAAACGGCCAGTAGAAATAAAGATACCAGCCCATGCCGGAGCCGAACATATCCAAAATCATATGCAGGGCAAAAAGGCCGATATAGATAAAAAATACTTTTAACCGGTGTTTGGAAAATCCGGTCATTATTCCTGTAACAAGTACGCAGAACAGGATGTTATGGGCGATTACGTGGTGCCAGTCCTGATAGTTACCCCAGCCACCAAGAATTGAGAGGCCGTCAATATCCGGAAGGGACGCAGCCAGCATGCAGAAAAAGCGTTCGCGCCGGTTCAGCTTGAACAGGTTTCCGATGCACCAGCCGGACATGACATGAGTTTGAATATGCATACTATACCGGATTAATCCTCAATTAACGAATAAAGCCATTTGATCTCTTCGGGCCAGAGCTCCGAGTCGATCGTTTCCAGAATCAACGGAATCTCGTCAAAACGGTCATCATTCATAATGTACTTGAAAACAGTGTTGCCGAGATTGCCCTGGCCCAGACTGTTGTGCCGGTCCAAGTGGCTGCCGAGGGTTGACTTGGCGTCGTTAATATGCATTCCGCGAAGATATTTGAATCCGACATGACGCTCAAACTGGTCAAATACCCAGTCGCAGTGCTCTTTGGTGGTCAAATCAAACCCCGCGGCAAACGAGTGACAAGTATCAAGGCAGACGCCTACTCTGGATTTATCTTCGACCTGGTCGATTATTCCGGCAATGTGTTCAAAACAGTAACCGATATTACTGCCCTGACCGGCGGTGTTTTCGATGACGGCGGTAACGCCTTCGACCGCTTCGAGCGCTATATTGATGCTTTCGGCCACCATTTTCAGGCCTTCAGTCTCGGAAATCTGCTTAAGAGTACTGCCGGGATGGAAATTCAGCAGTTTAAGACCGAGCAATTGACACCGTTCCATTTCCTCAATGAAAGAATTGCGGGATTGTTCCAGTTTATCCGGGTCAGGTTGGCACAAGTTGATCAGGTAGCTGTCGTGCGGCAGAATATATTCCGGGGCAATGCCGGCTTTTTCACAATTTTCCTTGAAAAGCCTGATTGATTCCGAAGTCAGTTTAGGGGCGAACCATTGCCGCTGGTTTTTGGTAAACAAAGCGAAAGCTTTAGCGCCGATAGCCGCTGCGTTCAAAGGGGCGTTCTCCACTCCGCCCTGCGCGCTGACATGGGCTCCTACTCTTTTCATATCAAACTCCTGTATATTTGGTAATCAACATCTCCGAAAACGCAGAAGACAACTTTTTCCGGATAATCTCCGGTCCAATTCCGGACCGTTTCAATTGCAATTTTCGCGGCTTGTTCCTTGGGGTAACCGTAGACTCCAGTACTGATACAAGGAAAGGCTATGCTGGATAATTGATTTTCCTGAGCCAGCAGCAATGAGTTGCGGTAACAGGCTGTCAATAGTTCCGGCTCTCCCCTGCCGCCGCCGTGCCAAACCGGGCCAGGAGTATGGATTACGTGTTTTGCCGATAGATTGTATCCGGCGGTGATAACCGCTTCACCGGTTTGACAGCCGCCGAATTTGCGGCATTCCTGTAGCAGTTCCGGTCCCGCCGCGCGGTGGATCGCACCGTCAACTCCGCCGCCGCCGAGCAGGGAACAGTTGGCGGCGTTGACGATTGTGTCAACAGTTAATCTGGTTATATCTCCCTGTATCAGTTCAATATCCATAAAATTACGGTTTTTCGAATTTCGGGGGGATAAAATCTTCGGTATTCAGTTTCGGATTCAGTTTATAGGTGGTTGTTTCATATGACTGCATTACATTGTTCATGCGCACAGTCATTTTTTTGGAGACCATCACTCCCTCATAAAGATTGTACTGGTCTATGCTTGAGATATATTGCATGCCGTCGGCTTTGCGGGTGAAGGTAATTCTTTTAACCAGAAAGTTACTTTCCCCGACATAGATGGAGATCGGCGGAATATCTTTGTCGTCGGTACTGCAGGTGAGTTTATAGAACCTTTTGTCTCCAAGCCTACAGCTTTGGAGCTTGATATTTTTAAAAATTTCCGACAGCGTCATACTGGGGTTGCCAATATCAAATAACAAAAGAAAGCTCTTGAGCACTTTTCCCTCGACGGGTGAAACCTTTTTCTCTTGGTAATCAATCATCCAGGCTCGTTTATTGTTGATAATCTGACCGTTGACAAGAGAGCCGTTTTCAAGTTTGGTGATGCTCAATTTATTGGGTTTCTGGAACCTTGTAATAATCACATAGAGATCTTTTTCCCCGTCGACATTGGTAATCAACCGCTGTTTCATCAAATATGAACTTGCGTTGCGGAAAGTTCCTTTAGGATCAGTTGCCTGCTTCATTCTTTTCTGTAAGTTATCCAGGCTGATATTTGCCGGGCCGACATCTTCCTCGGACGGCAGCGGCGGCAGAGAATTACAGCCGGCAGTAAATATCAGCGCAATTGTCAGAATAGAGAATATTTTTACAAGATTCATATAGGTTCCTCCTGATTTATAACTAAAAAACCCGAAGCAAAAAGCTCCGGGTTTAATATTAACCATAAGTTCTATCTTATCAAGTGATAAAACAGAAAAAAGCTGTTGAATCTCGTCTTTGCAAATAATCTGATAAACAGAAAACACGGACGAGTTCGGCAGGGAACCCCCCGCCTCAACCTTATGCGTTATAAGTGGAACTGGTAGTCGTTCCGCTGTTTTCGGTCCAGGCGGTGTGGAAAAACTCGCCGCGCGGTTTGTCGACGCGTTCATAAGTATGAGCGCCGAAGTAGTCACGCTGGGCCTGCAGCAGATTGGCCGGCAGGACCGCTGAGCGATATGAATCATAATAGGACAACGCGCTTGAGAATGCCGGAGTCGGAACGCCGTTAAGAGCGGCGGTCGCGACAACTTTGCGCCATGCGGCCTGGCAGTCGTCAATGATATTTTTGAAGAAATCGTCAAGCAGCAGATTGGCCAGTTGCGGATTCTTGTCAAACGCTGCTTTGATGTCACCGAGGAAACGGGCCCGGATGATACATCCGCCGCGCCACATCAGAGCGATTTCACCGTTGTTCAGGTTCCATTTGTATTCTTCCGCGGCCAGTTTCAGCAATTGATAACCCTGGGCGTAAGAACAGATCTTGGACGCGTAAAGCGCTTTGCGGATGCATTCGATGAATTCGGCTTTGTCGCCATCAAAAGACGGAGCCGGACCGGACAGTACCTTGGACGCGGCGACACGTTCTTCTTTGATCGCGGAGAGACAGCGGGCAAAAACGGCTTCGGCGATAGTCGGCGACGGAGAACCGAGGTCGAGAGCACTGACGCTGGTCCATTTACCGGTGCCTTTCTGGCCAGCGGTATCGAGAATGATGTCGACAACCGGTTTGCCGGTTTCGGGATCTTCAGTCGCCAGAATATCTTTTGTGATTTCAATCAGGTAGCTGTCGAGTTCGCCTTCGTTCCATTCGACAAATACTTTCTGCATTTCGGCAGCGCTCATGCCGAGAATGCTTTTCATCAGATTATAAGCTTCGCAGATCATCTGCATATCGCCATATTCGATGCCGTTGTGAACCATTTTTACATAATGACCGGCGCCGTTGTCACCAACCCATTCGCAGCACGGGCTGCCGTCGGCGACTTTGGCTGAAATAGCCTGGAAAATCGGTTTGACGTAGGGCCATGCGCCGGGAGAACCGCCGGGCATAATTGAAGGACCGAGCAGAGCGCCTTCTTCGCCGCCGGAAACTCCGGTGCCGATGTATTGCAGGCCTTTGCTTTCGAGATACGCGGTACGGCGGATGGTATCAGGAAAATGACTATTGCCGCCGTCAATGACGATATCGCCGGCTTCAAGGTGCGGAATTACCAGTTCGATAAAGTCGTCAACCGGCTTGCCGGATTTGACCATCAGCATAACTTTGCGGGGAGTTTCAAGGTTGGCGCAGAGTTCTTCGATGCTGTGACAGCCGATGATGTTTTTGTCTTTACCGCGTCCGTTCATAAAATCATCAACTTTGGATACGGTGCGGTTGAATACCGCAACTGAAAACCCTTTGCTTTCCATGTTAAGGACCAGATTCTCGCCCATTACGGCCAGACCGATGAGACCAATGTCCGCTTTTTTCGACATTTCACACTCCTGTTTATTTTTTATTGGGAATAATGTTGAACATTATACAATTTACCGCAAAAGTTCTTTAATATAATACACGATCTTTGTAAAGCAACTTTACAAAGATGTTTTTTACATGATTTTTTATTCAGGCAAGCAGGCTAATCCTGTTTGTAAAGTTAATTGAGGCAAATTAATCCTGAAAACTAATATCTTAGCACATTTGATAAATGTGAGAAAAGTGCTAAATTACCTTGTGCAGAGAGGTCTTTAGAGCTAAGAAGGAAGTTATTACTGAGTGGGAAATCATTCGGAATGCCGAATGATACTTGCTATAAATTCTTATCTGCTTAGATCGAAATTCAGGTCGATTTTTTTATTGATCGCCTTGTTTTTCGAAACAATGCAAGTTGAGATAATTTCAAAGCTATTTCGACAGATTTTTGTTTTTGGCTGGCGTCTGGTTATTTTGAGCTCGTTTACATACCGCAACGGTATGCGTAATTGCACAAAAGACACAATCTACTTGCCTGAAACTCTAAAAATCATACTTGGAATGGAGTTTTGAAATTTCCTCGCTTAATAAAACTTGCATTAATTAAACAAAAAAAAAGGAAGGATAAATGAATGCATTGGATTGATTGGCTCATTGTAATTGTGCCGGTAACGACTGTCCTGGGAATAGCTGTCTATGCCAGGAAGTATGTTCGCGGGGTCGCGGACTTTCTTGCTTCAGGGCGTGTTGCCGGCCGGTATGTTATCTGCGTCGGAGATATGTCGGCCGGACTCTCGGTTATTACCCTCGTGTCATTGTGTGAGCGTGAATATTTGTGCGGGATGGCCGTTGGACTTTGGGGCAGGCTTATTGTTCCGATAACTATTTTTATGTCTCTGACCGGATACTGTTTATATCGCTTCCGCCAGACAAAATGTCTTTCTATCGGCCAGTTTCTAGAGCTCAGATACAACCGGCCTTTCCGTATTGTTGCCGCTTTCATTCGAACTGTGGCGGAGATGATTACCAATGCCATCGGTCCCGCGGTGGCGGCACGCTTTTTTATCTACTTTGTCGGTATGCCTTTGACCGTTAATTTATTTGGATTTGAGGTTTCGACCTTTGCAATCGTAATGGTTCTGGTGCTTTCCATGGCCATGCTGGTGATCTGGCCGGGGGGGCGTATCTCCCTGCTGGTTACCGATGCGATCCAAGGTTTAATGTCATATCCGATCTTTGTTATTTTCACCGTTTTTATCCTGAGTGAAGTGTCGTGGACAAGCGATGTGGCACCGGTAATGATGGACCGCGCTCCCGGTGAAAGTTTTCTTAACCCGATGGACATCAGTTCTCTGCGTGACTTCAATCTGTTTGCTCTGGTTGTGACCATTATCGGCTCAGTCCTCAACCGTGCGGCGTGGATCGGCAACGATACTTCCAGTTCCGGGCGGAACGCTCATGAACAGAAAATGGCCGGTATTCTTGGTGCGTGGCGTAACGGCTTTGCCTATCTGATGCTGACCTTGATTGCCCTTTTCATGATCACAGTCATGCTGGGGAACCGGTTTGCCGATGATGCTAAAGGAATCCGAGTCGAGCTGGTTTCGAAAATTGCCGATGAAACAATTCCGAACAAGGAACTCCGGAATAAAATCGTTAGTGATATTGCTGCCATTCCAGCGGCAAAACACACAATTGGAGTTGATAAACCGTATTCACGCAAGCACAATCCGGATACGAAATATCTTGAAGTGGCACATAAAAACCTGCCTCAAACTCCTGAAGGCAGTACCCAATTCCAGAAATTCCGGACACTTTACTACCAGATGATGGCCCCGACATTGCTGCGTACTAAGCTTCCGGTCGGGATAATGGGATTGTTCATCCTGTTGATGGTGATGCTGATGATCTCAACCGATGACTCCCGGATCTTCAATGCCTCATCAACTTTGATTCAGGATGTGGTAATGCCGTTCAGGAAGAAGCCGTTCGAGCCTAAGCAGCATTTGTTCTGGCTCCGCATGATGTCGGTTGCCGTTTGTGTCTTCTTCCTGATCGTATCATTGTTTTTTGCACAGATTGACTTTATCCAGATGTTTGTCACTGTCATGTGTGCATTGTGGCTGGGAGCTGCGGGACCAATCATGGTCGGAGGACTTTATACCCGTTTCGGAACCACAACCGGTGCGTTCTGCGCTCTGATTTTCGGTTCCGGCACCTCATTGTTCGGGCTGATCATGCAACGATCCTGGAGCAGCAGCGTTTACCCGTGGCTGATGGAAACCGGCTATGCCAAATACGTTAACTCGGTTTTTGAGACGGTTACCTCGATCTTTGGTCCGCATATTGTTTGGGAAATGAGTGCGGTAAAGTTTCCGATCAACTCCTATGAAATTTATTTTATGGCAATGATGTTAGGTATCGGCGCATATATTATAGGTTCATTGCTGACTTATCGTGAACCGTTCAACCTTGACAGGATGCTGCATCGTGGCGAATACAGCGATGGAGAAAGCAAAGCGTCCAGTCCGTGGACCTTGAAAAATGTTTATTCAAAACTTATTGGTATTGACAGCGAATATACGACAGGCGACAAGGTTATAGCCTGGAGCGTATTCGGTTACTCTGTCATATTCCAGTTCGTGATCTCGTTTATTGCCGTTGTAATTTGGAATTGGTTTGATCCATGGCCGGCGAAATGGTGGAGTATATATTTCTTCATCACTCTCGTTGTCGTTGGAATCATTGTCGGTTCCGTCTCGACCGTATGGTTTATGATCGGTGGCATCGTCGATTTGCGTGCTCTCTTCAGGGATCTGGCAAGCCGCAAGAACAACCCGCTGGACGATGGCTGGGTAGTAGGCCATGTTTCACTGGTTGACGCCGAGGAACTGGGGACCGATGAAGAAAAGAAAGAAGCCCTGGAAGAAGAAGCTCAAGTCAACTACGACGATGACGTCATCGAAGATGAAGACGAAAAAGAGAAGGATAAAGACAAAGAGTAACTTCAAGTCTGATTAAAACCATCAAAGCCGCAGTTTGATTCAATCAACTGCGGCTTTTTCGTTACTGGAACGTGTCAGGTAAGGTTTGGAATAATGCAGTTATTGAACCCTGGCGGTTGATTGGCGAGGGATCAGCGTGGAATAAAAAATATGCCTGCTTTTTTCAATACTGTCCATCCCAAGATGGTTGATTATTTCGTCTATCATCTCAAAAACCGGGACCTTGATAGCCGTTATCGGAACGGAAAAATATTTATTGCTTTCTACATCGCCGAAGCAAACAACGGAAATGTCCTTCGGGACTTTTATATGGTCCTCAAACAAAACCTGGATTATTCCCTGGGCGCATAGATAGTTGTGCGATATAACCGCGGTTGCTCTGGTTTGTTTTAATGCCTCGATAACCATTGCGCCATATTCGCGACCGACGGCAAAGTTGGAATAAAAGCGTTTCATGTCAGCTCGCAAAAAGTCGAGAACGACCACGTCGTCAAAGAAACCTGTTTCCTGAATATATTTAAAATTATTATTATCGGCTAAAACAATTCGATGACCCAGACTGTAAAGATATTCGCATGCTTCTCTATATGCTTCCGCCCGGCCTGTTTCAGTAATGTAAATATTCTTCTCGCAGTCAATATCCGGAGGATGAAGCAGATTATTGAAGAACAAGCGAAAATTGTTCATGTATGGCCGCAGGCGTTCCACTTCTTCCAGAGTCAGGGTTCCTCTTGACACCACGATTACATCGGCGATACCCATACCTTTCAGGCTGATTACCTCATCGACAAAAGTGTCGTCATCGATATGATGTATGTGAAATCTGCGCCCGAGCCGGGTCAGGTGCTCCACCAGATAAAACAGTCCATCGACCCGGCTGTCATCTTTCCGGGAGAAATCGTACAACAAGCCGATATCCTCGTTAAGGCCGCTGGCAACTGTCTGGGCAAGTTTATTGCTGACGAAGCCGACTTTATGGGTGTATTCAAGAATTTTCCTCCGGGTGTCCGGATTAATCTTGTATTTTGCGTCTTTCCCGGCCAAACATAAAGATACAGTGGTTCGGGAAACCCCTAAAGCGTCTGCGATCTGTTGCATGCTTGGATTTCGTTTTTTTTCCATCGGGATATTTGTCCTTTTTATTTTTTTATATAAAATAGCATTTGAACTATTGACTTTCAATCAAAGAGCATCTATAATATAGCTAACGGCAGTTAGTTGGGCTGTGAAAACGTAATTAAATATAAGGATATTAAAATGAAAAGGATTGATAAGGAAAGGTTTACCCTTATTGAATTGTTGGTTGTGATAGCGATTATCGCGATTCTCGCATCAATGCTGCTTCCAGCCTTGAACCAGGCCAGGGAAAAAGCCAGAACCATTAAATGCGCCAATAACTTGAAACAAGTTGGCAGCGCATTTATGCAGTATACGATGGATAATAATGATTTCTTCCCGTTTTATGATACATACAATAACAGTGCAGGCGGAAAAATGTGGAGCCAGGTTCTGAAAAGTATATATCTGGGGAACTGGGAAGTATTCAAGTGTCCGACGCATGTGTCAGATCGATATGACAGTCAATATGTGCATTACGGATACAATCATAATCATATTGGTTCATCCCGGCGTTACGGCGGCGGTACCCCTGGCAACGGTCCACCGGCAAAAGCTACTCAATTGCGGCATTCATCAACCACGGTACTGGCCGCTGACACATTAAGCTGGAGGTCAAGTTCCCTCGTGAACGGGTCTTATCGGGCATATTATCTTCTGAATGATGCTCCGGCCAGTTATGATGCCTCAACCGCATATATTCCATATCCGTTGCATAATGGCGGCTTCAATGTTCTTTGGACAGACGGACATTACAGCAGAATGATCACCTCCGCTACAGATTATGCCAAAGCTTACGACTCCTATAATCTTGGAATTGCCACAAATGCCGGGAGCAAGTGGCAGCGCTACTGATTTTGAATTACAATCTATTAATACCATGCCGGAAAATAATTTTTCAGGCCGGTATATTATTGCCTGAATAACGAGAAAAAAATGAAAAAAAATCAATGTCTACAAATATCCGGACTGGTGTCCTGCCTGGCGTTAAGTGCGACTGCGTCGGTAAAAGTTTTTGAACAAAGCAAGAAGGCGGATACCCGCATAAAATGGCGCGACGATCAATTAATCGTAAAGGATTATATTACATTTTTGCCCGAGCATGATTTCCGGAAGAGCTCAGAGGCATGTAAAACAGACAAAGACCAGCATAACTGGACGGTCGTCAATACCTGGGGTAAAACGCCTGATATGACTTTCCGCAAAGAGATTGGGATTTCTCCTGACAATAAAATTATTGAACTTAATGTTCAGATGACCCAACCGCCGTACAAAGGACCGGAAGCGGAATCTTCATTTGCCTATACTTTCAAGGTTCCTTTGAAAACCCTCCAGGGAATGACCTGGAAGGCAATCACCGGCAGAGGATGTTATGACCCGATAACCAGAACCGGTAAACTGAACAGTGCAACGCCGGATGGTAATTTTATCGGAGACGGAGTACGCTGGCTGGCGTTTGCCGGCAATGGAAAAGAACTGGTATTCGACTTCAATCCGGAAGGCGTAACCACCTTTAACGACTTTGGTCCCAATCGGATCCAAGGTTTGTGGCAGATACGCAAAGACGGCGATGAAATCAGTTTCAGTTTTGGCCGTACAAAAAAGGCTCATGGCATGACCCTCAATAGTAAACTGGTTATTTTCGAGGGTAGATTTGACGATTATGCAAAACGTCACGGTCATAAAAAATATCGTTATTTCAGTGAACTGCCGCCGGAGCTGCAATACTGTTTCGGAGCGCCTAAAGCCGGTCGGCAATTTATTAAAGCTTCTAATGGAGCTTATTCTGAAAATAAAACTTACGGTTGGCTGAACAGCGGCAACTCTCTAAAAAAGCAAACATTTCGCCCGTCCGGAGCGGTTTATTCTTCAGTTTTTTCTGATATTCCGGCAGTTTTCAAATCCATGGTCCCCAAACCCGGCCTTTATTTGGTCACGGTTCGCTCCGCCGCGTATGAGAAATCATGCGGACCGTTTATGATTGAATGCGATGGGAAAAAAATAGTTGAACGGGAAAAAGTCAAACCTTACACGGTAAAAACAGTAACCTGGCCGCAATGGCTTGAAGACAAATCCGTCGAATTGAAATTCAGCGGAAACTGGCGGGTTTCAACTATTTCGCTCCAGTTGCTGCAGCATTCAAAGGAAGATTACCGGTTTCGTCGCGGCTTCTGGCGTATTGCCGGACTTTATGAACCGTCGGTTATGCATAAAAGCGCGCATTACACCAAGCCTCCGGTTTTTAAAACCTCAATAACCGAAACCCCTTTGCCGCGAGAGACTATTACGGATCCGGTCGAGGCTGTCGCTCTTCCTCCTCGCAGTACCTGCCTGCCTGATCAGCAGGATGAAAAACTGGCATGGCGCTTTGACGCCACTATCGGCTCAATGGGGCCGGGCAATAACGGCAATTTTGACGAATTCAATACAACGGCCTTAATCAATCGTCGATTGACGGAGCTGAAAGAGCATAAAATCAATACCGTACTGCTGAATGGCTTCCTTTCCCGTCATACTTATCCGAATCACCTTGACCGGGTGCAAAAGATGGTTAAGCTGACGGCGCAAGAGGGAAAGAAACTGAATATAAAAATAATCGACCACTGGGATTTGACTTTGCTTTGGAATATGGGGTCGGGTTTCCGTTATCTGACCGAAAACACTGACTGGCTGCAGCGGACAATCGATGCGAATTTACCGAATCGCGGTCTCTGTCCAGCCAATCCCGCATTCAAAAAACACTTCTTTGACTGGGTTGTCGGATTCATCAAAGATACTAAAATAGATGGTATCATGATCGATGAAGTCGCGTTTCACGGACTTAATTTCTGCGGCTGTTCCCATTGTCGACAGCAGTTTCATGCCGCTACCGGCCTAACTTTGCCACTCGACGAAACTTCACCGCTCTTAAGGAATAAAAACTCTAAACTATGGAAATCATGGTTGAACTGGCGTCTGGATGTAACAACCAAATGGTGGATTGATCTGAGGAAACGAATTAATAAAATTAATCCGGACTTTACTATGATGCGTTACACCACGCATTACGGCCTGCGTACAACTTACGCCACCCTCAACCAGGGGGCGTCATTGAATGGAGCCGCACACGCCTGTGACTTTATCGGAACTGAAATTATGAGCCGGAATGTTATGGCCTCTTACCGTGCGGTATTTGCCTATAGAAAGTTCAAAAACGCTTTCAGAGAGGCCTATGGCAGCCCGGTCTTTGGGCTTATATACCCTATTAACGTACCGGAATTTGCCTATTTCGGCTGGGTGTTGAATAATATGAACGCGCAGGTAACCTGGTATATTTCCGGGGCTCCTGAATCCGGAAAAACCCGATTTACCGCATTTTCCGACAATATGGATTTGCGTGAGGCTAAACCGATGGCGGAAACCGCATTGTTATTTTCTTTGCAGAGCCGTGATTGGGGTCAGCGCATGGCTTATTATCCGGATCCGCTGGGTACCGCGGAGTGTATGAACGATTTGCATATTCAGTACACCACCTTAATAGAGCCTTCCCTCAATTTTGCAAAATTAAAAAACTATAAGACCGTGATGATTCCAAGCGCGTCATGTTTGAGTGACAGTCAAATAGATGAGTTGCTTAAATATGTCCGTTACGGCGGCAAACTTTACCTTAGCGCTCATGCTGGAATGTTTGATCAAATTGGTAATCCGCGCAAGATTTGGCCTTTTGCCAAACCTCTTGGGCTGGCCAATCCATTACCGCTGCGATTTGTAACGGGAGGACAGCTGGAACTGACTGAAAGCCATTGCGGGTATGAAACGAAACAAAGGTTTGTCCAGATTCATCCATTCAAGAACAGCCAGGCAAAGGTTTTTATGACCCTGCAAGATAAACTTGGCCGTAAATTTTCCACCGGAATTGTAACGTCATATGGTAAAGGTAAAATATTCTATGTTTCAGGACAGCTTGGAAGTGTTAATATGGAAAATGAGATGACTGTAAAACGCAAATGGCGTTATGAACCCAATCAACAGGCATTTGTTTTATACGCCAAAATTCTCGGGATGATGACTGATTCTGATAGAAGCTTCGCTCCGGTCGACATTCCGGATAAAGTCCCATGCACAGTTTACCGTCAGGGGAAGACAATATTTGTTAATTTGCTTAATGCCACCGGGGTGAGTATGCGAAAAGGCGAGATTGTTCCATCAACTTCGCCATCTCCGGCTTTTCCGAAATTGCAAAAGGATATCCAGTTTAAAATCAAGCTGCCGGGATTAAAAAATGTTTTCGCCGCATCTCCCGACTTTACCGGACGTAAGCCGTTAAAAGTTGAAAAACTGTCAGAAGGATGGTATCAGATAACTCTTCCAGGGACCTTGCTAAAATGTTACACGGTTGTTATAATCAACAGATAAAATGGTCGTGTATAAAATTAATACCAGGTAGTTTAAAAAATATAGAATCAAAACAGGCATTATATTAATCTTTAAACTGAAAAAGGTGCTTTAAGATTTAAGTGCCGATAAGATGAAAACGGGATAATTGCCATGTTCGCGCTGTTTTGTTCCGGCTAATTCATGACGGCAATTTGTGAAGCCGCGTTGCTTAAGTTTATCTGCAAGCTCTTCCGGGTTGAAACCATGGTGCGGGACAGGCTCCATGTTTTTGTGAAAATTACCATCTTCCGTGTAGAGATCAATTAAATGAATCGAGCCGCCGGATTTTATTGCTGTCGCCAAGTTTTCCAGTAAGGTATCCGTATCGGGAACATGATGCATTGCCATAATGGTAAAAGCGGCATCAATGCCGGAATGCGGGAAAGGTTTGACAGACAGATCGAGAAGCAGCGGAGTAATGTTGCTGATATTTTGCTGTGATAACTTATTTGATAATTCTTCAAGCATTCCCTGAGAGGCATCGACGGCATAGACATGCGCAACTTTTTCCGCAACCGGCAAAGATGCGTTGCCGGTGCCGCAGCCATAGTCTATTATCGACATATCGGCGGTCAATTCCATGTGCTCCAGAAGTTTATTGACCAGACCTTCGAGAAATTGATGACGTTCAAGATTCTTATCCCACTCAGGTGCGGCATTGTCAAATTGCGAGACGGTTTTCATTAAGTAATGTTCCTTTCAATTTCACGGCAGAAGATTTCCGCCATTTTATCGACATTCGGCGGCTTCAAGATGCTGGCGTGGTCGCATGGGAAAATGTGAGGTTCGATTTGTGCCAGTCCGTCCCAGTTCCAATGTGGGTCAGGGATAATACTGTCGATGATAGTTTCGGCCATAAAGACATGAACTTTGCCGGGATACGGCTTCATGTAATAATTCCATCCGGCGGTGAAGTTAATCCGGTAAAGCCGTTTCATGGTTTCAATTTCGGCGGCGCTGGCGGAGTCTCCAGCCAGTTCACCGATAAAGTCCAATTGTTGTAAATTACGGTCTTGTTTAATACGTTTCTTCAGGCGTCTTGAGAAAAATTCCATCCAGCCGGAAGGACCCCAGTGGAAGAGGTTTTTCAAACGATGCAGCTTAAACCGCCAGCCTCTTTGCGGCTGGCCCCAGGTTTCGATCATACCAAGGAAGCCGACTTTTTCGCCTGCTTCATGGAGTTGACAAGCCATTTCATAAGCGAGAAATCCGCCGAAGCACCATCCGGCCAGCATGAAAGGACCTTCCGGTTGAACTTCTTTTACCCGCTCCACATAAAATGCCGCCATATCCTGGACGGTTTTCTGAGCCAGAGAGATGTTCTTCATGCCTACTGCCTGCAATCCATAGACTGGTTGTTCCGGATTCATGTGGCTGACCAGGTTTGCGTATCCCATAATGTCCCCGGGGGTCGTGTGCATAACAAACAACGGAGGTCTGGAACCGGTTGTTTTGAGCGGAACAACCGCTGACCAGCCATCTATCGTCAGGACATTCGCAACAGGTTTATCTTCGGTTCCCCCTGAATCATCAGCAACGATCAAAGAGTCTCCTGAAATATAGTTGGCGAGTTCTGTGGGGGCGGAGGTTGAGTAAAGCTGTTCCATACGCAACTTATAGCCGAATGATTTTTCAATCTCCATAACCAGGCGAATGGCTTTAAGCGAATCCCCGCCAATTTCGAAAAAGCCATCATCCGGTGAAACATGATCAATCATCAGTAATTTCGCGTAAATGTCACAAATCGTTTTTGCCATAGCGTTGTCGGAATGCCGGGATTTTTGACTGCTTTTTGTGGCTTGACTGCCTGGAGGAGGAAGTTGTTTTGTGTCAATTTTGCCGTTTGGCGTGGTTGGAAATACTTCAATCTCAATCAGGAACGCCGGGACCATGTAGCTCGGCATTTTGTCTGCAAGGTAATTCTTTAATTCGTCAACGTCAAGACTTATGCCGAGTTTTACGGTGAAGTATGCCGTCAGATTGTCATTATACACCAGAACCCGGGACATGGTTATTCCCGGATACTGATTGATCAGATTCTCAATTCCGCCCGGTTCAATCCGGAATCCGCGTAATTTGATTTGGGTATCCACCCGGCCGATAAATTCGATATTGCCGTCTGAACGGTATTTGACCCGGTCGCCGGTGTGATAAAGGACATCATTTTTGACGAAAGGACTCGAAACAAATTTTTCCGCCGTTAAATCCGGACGGTTCAAGTAGCCGGGGCCGACGCCGGCGCCACCGATCAGCAGTTCGCCGCTGCAACCGATTGGAACCGGGCGGAGAAATTTGTCAACAACATAAGTCCGGTAATTCGGCAGCGGGCGACCGATGCAGGATAAATCCTCGCTGATCGTTGCGATAATGGTGCATTCGGTCGGACCGTAAGTGTTGAGCAGTCTGATGTTTTGCGTATGCGCCTGCCAGCGCTTGTAATGCTCGACGGAGGCTTTTTCGCCGCCGATAACCACGGTCTTCACCGAATCAGGCATTGGCAGTTCATCGATCAGGTTGACCAGTTCGTGCCAGTACGCGGTTGGCAGGTCGAGAAACGTAATTCCATGTTCCGCGATGAACCGGCATAGTTCCGGCGGGTTTTCCATCAGGCCTTCCCGGATAAAAATGAGTTGGCCGCCCGCCAGCCAGGTCGGGAATATTTCTTCAACCGAAATGTCGAAATTCAAAGAGGCGAACTGCAATGTTTTGGTTTGATCGCTCAATTCGAATTCCTGAATTACCGCCAGATTGTGATTAACCAGATTACGTTGGGAGATCATCACTCCTTTTGGAGCCCCGGTTGTACCCGACGTGTACATCAGATAGGCAATATCGTCAGGTGAAAGCGCAATGTCGGGTTCTTTTGTTGGTGAGTTATCCAGTTGCGGAATGACTGTTGCCAGGTCGAAAACCTGAACGCCGGGGGCTTTAAAGTCGCTCGGGGAACCGGCTTGGTCATCCCAGCAAAAGAACCTGACGCCTGAATCATTGATCATATATTCAACTCGTTGTCGAGGATAATTCGCGTCCAAGGGCAAGTATGCGCATCCGGTCTTTAAGATTGCCAGCAGTGCCACGGCGGTATTAAGGGAACGTTCGCCTCTCAAAGCAATGAACTGTCCGGGAGAGACTCCCTGGCCAAGCATGTAATTGGCAAGTCGGCATGACAATTGGTCAAGTTCGGCATAAGTCAATGATTTATCGTTACAGGAGACCGCATTTTTTTCGGGAAATCGTGCTGCGGTTTTTTTGAATTTCGTTATATACGGCTCATCCATATCAAAATCCACGGCGGTCTCGTTCCATTCCATAATTTGGCGCAGATATTCCCGGGGACAGATATTTCCCAATTGCGTTAACGGGGAATCAGGAACCAGAGCGGCGTTGCGGCAGAAACATGTAAATCCGGCCAGCAATTCCCCTGGATCAAATCCGGTCCGGGTTTGTAAATATACTTTTTGGTCCGATATCGCAATTATAAAATCAGAATTGTTCAAGGCGGCTACACACCTATACCGCATCCAGGTATCTTTCAGGAAACGTCCTTTCAGCAAGGCGTTTTCACCGGATTTGATGGTTTCCTGAAGGCATTCCCTGAAAGGCTGATGCAAATCCAATTCAAGCAACCACGGCACCGTGTCGGCCAGTAAAGAGGAAAAGCGTTCTTCCTGAACTGGTGCTTTAAGGGCTAAATTGGTTTGCGGTGAACGGCAGAGCCAGGCAATATAAAGGGCAAAGGCGGCGGCATTGACCTGAGTTGACGCCCCGAAAATGGCGAAGAAACAGCTTCCCGTGTCAATTTCAATTTTACCGGTTGAATCTCCGGAGCTTTCAGCATATACAGGCAGATCCGGGGCGGCGGAAGTTTTTAACTGGTTGACTATCTTATATTCGTTGCGGACCATGTCATGATAAAATTTATCCAATTCAGCGGCGGTTCCTTCGTCAATCAAAGGCAACTGTATTTCTGACGTCAATCCAAGGTCATTAAAGGTTGGGGTTGAACCGTCAGGGAGGCATGTTTCAGTGATCTTTATGGAGCCCTCTCCGGTTGCCACCGTCATTTCCCTGTCGTTTACCGCCATAATTTTACCCGGTTTTTGGTCGACTGTGTCAGTACTGGCAACTCCGGCATTACGGACAATCAAAAACTTATCGTTATCCAGAAGAATCTTGACAACCCCGAAAGGATTATCCACCCGGCGGAACGCGCAGGCCTTTACCAGAGCAATGATATCAGAACCGGGTTTGGTCCAATCAATAACTATCCCGTGTCCGGGGCGTTGATAGAGGCCAAACAGCGTTCTCCGGCTTAAGTCCTGGGGCAGCGGATTTGCCTGTCCGAGAATCAATATCTGCAGTAGTTCGTCGAAACCTTCAATAGCTGCTTGAAAGCATTTTGCGTCAAGCAGATCGACATTATCTTCAGGTTTTATCACAACTTTTTTCTGGATCAGGATGTCGCCGGCGTCGACCTCGGCGGTCATTACATGCCAGCTGACGGCATGGACTTTCTCCTGATTGATCAAGGCCCATGAAGTAGCATACATTCCGGCGTAACGGGGAAGTGGTGCGTCATGGTAGTTGATCGCGAATTTACGCGGCATATCCAGAACATTCTGCTTGATGATCTTGCCGTTAATGATACTGAAAAGATAATCGAATTCGTATTGTTCGAGGGTTTCGGAGATATTTGTCTGGTCAAGATCATAAAACGGCAGATTGTGTTCCCGTGAATATTTCTGCATTTCCGGGTCACTGCTCATGACTGCCAGAACCTTGAATCCCCGGCGCAGTAATTTTTCGGTGCAAAGCAAAGCCATGCCGGTATCACCGATAACAACACATCTGGCGTTTGAGCTTTCGTCACGGGTTCTGCCGGTCAACTCGGAAATTTTCGCATCACAATTACGGCAAACCGCGTCACAAAGCATTATAAACTCTTTTACGAAAGTTTCCATGCCGGCGGTATCATACAGGGATTTGTTGTATTCAAAAAAGGCTTCAAGTCCGCCATTATCCTCCATAAAAGTGGCCAGGATATTTAATTTGGCTGACCCGTTGCCGATTTCCCGGTATCTCATTTTGATTCCGGCAAATTCTTTTTGGTGCCATGGGAAGTTCTGCAGCATCAAAGAATACTGAAATGCCGCATCATGTCTGCCGTAAAGCATGGACAGTTCCCGGTTAATCTCGACAAACGGCAAATCCTGATTGTCCAGCGCCTCCAGGCAGGTCTTTTTCATTTTTTTCAACAATGAGGAAAAAGTCGGATCGCCTGAAAAATCGGATCGCAGGGTAACCGAATTGATGAATTCCCCTATTATTTTCTCAGTCAGCGGATGCCGGCGATTGGCGGTAACAGCCCCGGTCAACAAATCGGTCTGCCCGCTGTATTTAAAAAGCAGTGCTTGATAAATTGCCTGTAACAGAATAAACAAAGTTACATCATTTTGTTCCGCCAGAATTTTCATTCTCCGGGTCAGTTCAGGTTCAATTAAGAAATTGCAGCGTGCTCCTTCATGGGAGATTTGATGTTTTTCCAGATCGTGTTGGAAAGACAGCTTTAGTGGAGGTGGAAGCTCTGTCAATTGCTTGCGCCAGAAGTCGAATTGTTTTTCCCTGACTCCCGATTCCAAAACCATTTTAAGCCAATGCGCGTAGTCAACGTAATCACATTCGTCAGAGACGGGGGGCTCGTTGCCGAGAGTGTATGCCTCGTAATTACGGGTCAGTTCCGAAAACAGAATACCCGAACTCCAGCCGTCGTGAATAATATGATGCAGATTGATAAACAGTTTGAATTCATTTTCCGATAGCTTGATCAATCGGGCCTGCCACAAAGGATATTTTTCCAAAGCAAATTTAATTTTTCCCTGTTGTCGCCGCCACAGATTGAGTGAGGATTCGATATCTGCCGGACTCATCTCACTCAAGTCAACCATATTCAGTTCCGGAATGGAAGGAGGATGGATGCGGATAAACAGATTATTGCCGTCATGTTCAAACGAACTGCGCAGCATTTCATGGTTAACCACCACGCCCGCCAACGCTTTTCTCAGGATGCTTTCATCCACTTTTCCATAGAGAGATACTTCAAGTGGAATGTTCATACCGATGCTGGAAGAATCAAACTGATGCTGCCGCCAGGTTGCATCCTGCATGCCGGAAGCCGGAAAAAGATCCCGGTCCCTGGGCAATTTGACAAATGGGATCATGCTTTCGGCATTTCCCGACATAACTGAAATAAGCGCGGCCAGCGAAGAAAGGTTGGGGAATTCAAAAATCGTATTTATTGGCAGAGAAACCCCGGTTTTAGCCTCAATTCTTGAACAGAACTGCATTGCCATAAGCGAGTGGCCGCCCAGTTCAAAAAAGTTGTCTTCAAGACCCGGTGTAACATGAAGCAGTTCCTGCCATACATCCATAACAATCCGCTGGGATTTTGAAAGGATCATGTCTCCTGAATTATTTCCGGATCCCAACTGCGGTTTCGGCAGATTCTTATAATCGGTTTTACCGTTATGAGTCAGCGGCAGCGCATCCAGAACCTGTAAAGTGGTCGGGACCATATAATCGGGAAGATCCCGGGTACACTGGTCATATAACGCGGCGGTTATGGTCGAGTTTTCCCGTTTGAGTTCGACATATGCGGCAATGTACTTTCGATCATTGCCCTCATCAAACACTTTTACCGCTGACCGGGTCACGTCTTCATGCTTGTTGAGAACGGCTTCAATTTCACTGAGCTCAATCCTGAATCCCCGTATTTTGACCTGGAAATCGTTTCTTCCAATAAAATCGATATTACCGTCGGGACGCCATTTTGCCAGATCCCCGGTCTTATAAATAACCGGGTCTGGAATATCGTGCCCGGGATTCCTGATATATGCTTTTTCTGTCAGATCGGGTCGTCCGGCATAGCCGCGTCCAACCAAATCTCCACCAATATACAGCTCCCCCTGTTCACCAACCGCGACCGGTTCCATTTCTTCATCGAGAATGTGTATTCTGGCATTCCCGACGGGACGGCCTATCGGTGGAAAACCGAGTCCGTCATCTTCCCCCGGCTGATATTCCGCATAGGTCGAATCGATCGTGCATTCAGCCGGTCCGTAGAGATTGATAATCGGACAGGGAAAAGTCAATGGCGGGAAACGGGTGAAACGCTCTCCGCCAATGTAGAAATATTTTAATGAGCACTTCTCCGGCCATGGCAGGCTCATGATTCCGATTGCTGCCGGAGTTGGTAGATAGCAGTCGACAATCCTGTTGTCGCAAATCCAGTTGACCAGTTCTTTAGGGTTTAAAATGACTTCCCGCGGAATAAAATATAAAGTAGCGCCATCCGGCAGATAACTCCAGAACTCGCGAACAGAAGCGTCAAAGCAAATACTGGCCGCTTGAGATGCATTATAATGACCTTCGTGCGGAAAACGCAACTTTTCCCAGTGATAAAGGTTCAACAAGTTAAAATGTTCGATTTCCACCCCTTTGGGTTCTCCGGTTGAACCTGAAGTGAATAAAATGTACGCCAGATTATGACAGTCTCCCGCCGCCATCCGGTAATCATCCGGCACGGTTTCCTGCCGCCAGTCAATTTGATCAATAAAAATACCGGAACTGTCAATATTGGCCAACTCAGAGTTTGAACTGGTGATTACCGAAGCGCAGGAAACGGCATCCACAATGAAATCCAGCCTGTTGGGAGGAAAGTGCGGATCAAGGGGAACATAACAACCTCCGCTCTTTAAAGCGGCCAGAATGGCAATTGTGAATTCGATGCCGCGTTCCAGATTTACTCCAACCGGTTGATCCGGACCGATGCCACGCGCCATGATTTTTGCTGCCAGGATGTCTGACCGCCGGTCAAGTTCGGAAAAAGTCATGGTGCGGGTGTCATCCACCAACGCAATCCGGTCTGGAGTCGCTTGAGCCTGGTCTTTGAAGATTTGATGAATCAGCCGGGTTTTGTCATATGCAAAAGCCGAATCATTGAATTCAGTAAGAAGTTTTTTCTTTTCCTGAGAATCCATTTATAGAATGCTCCTCTTACGCATTATGCATCAAATCGATTGATCGTGAAGACGGTTTCATTAACTCCGTGTGAACGCAGCCGCCTGGTTTCAGCAGTCAGTTCTCTAATTATTTTCATTCCCCTTCCAGCCGTGGCGTATTTTTCATCCGCACTCCAAAGGTCATCTTCATGACCTTTTTCCCGGTCCGGTTCTTCATATTGCCACTCTCCGCCTTTGTCATGGACTTTAACCAGAACATGTTTCTCCTCAATGACTACTTTAATGTGAATTCCCGGCCTGGCCTGTTGATGCGGTTTATGGCCGTGCATAATCACATTATTTAAAAATTCTCCGACCAGCAATTCGACTTTTGCCGCAATTTTACTGTCTTCAACCTGTGCCATCACAAATTCGGCGCAATCCCGGCACAGACCATCAACTTGAGTGATATTTGGCGGCATCATGCGCTGAAAAACCTGTTTGTCCCCGGTTTGCGGCGAGAGTTTTTTGAACATCAGCATTGTAATATCGTCGCCGGATTTGGTATATCCAATCTGCTCAAGAGATTCACGAAAGACAAACGGCACAAAAATTGGTTCTTTTACGTCGGAAATGCTTTGTATCAAAGAAGTGATGGTATCCTGACTGATCTGGTTGTCTTCTGAGTCCATGATCTCCAGAATTCCGTCCGTAACCAGGAAAAACATACTTTCATCAGCGAAACCGAAAGTCTCCATATCTTCTTCTTTGTATACGAAAGAACTGTCCCAACCGACCGGAAAGCCGCCCTTGTTTGTGTCTTTATGTTCGTGCATCTGCTTGGTCACCGGGTTATATTCAAAAATCCCCGGATGTCCGGCATTGTAAAAAGTCATTATATTAGCGTCGAAATCAATGATTCCGGTAATCGCGGTCATATAACTTTTGCTGGATATTTCCGAACTGAACATATAATTAAGTTGATTTAAAGCATCGCAGGGAGCCGCTTCTCCAGAACCCGAGCTGACGATCATTTTCACCATGGCCTGCACCGCGCTCATGTATAATGCCGCCTGGATGCCGTGACCGGAAATATCCCCGACAAAGAAAAAATAACAATTTTCCCGGATATTGATAACATCGAAAATATCTCCGCTGATCAACTGGGAAGGTTCATAGAGTGAGCTGATCAGAATACTGTCGTCAACATGCAGCCAGTCCGGGATCAGGAACTGTTGCACTTCAGCCGCCAGCTTCAAGTCGTCCATGATCTCAGAATAACTTTCTTTGGTAGACGCCTCTTCCCGGACCACGGAAACCACACTCTCAATGCGGGCTGCCAGTTCATTGGCGTTAAAAGGTTTCTTCACATAGTAACTGTGGTTGTCGTCGGAAATTTTTTGGATAAGGTCATTGTCAAACGTGTCGATCAGCGAAGTCAGAAAGATAATCGGCAGTCGTGGTTTGTTATCTCGAATAATTCGCCGTGCCTCAAAACCGTCAAGGCCAGGCATAATAATGTCCAGCAACGCGATATCGTAATCCCCATGCTTGATCATTTCGATCGCGGCCATCGGGGAATCGGTTCCTTCGACCTGGAAGCCAAAACGTTTCATGGATTCGGTAAGCAGTATCAGGTTGAATTTCTCATCGTCAACCGCCAGTATTTTAATCGCATTGTCAGACATATTTGATTTGCCCGTTCATCTTCGCATTTTTATTGAGGCACATTCACCTCAAGCTACTATAATATGCTTGCTCATGTTTTGCAAATCGGAGAGTACTCAACAACTTTATTTCTTGCATTTTTCCACATGACAATTTATGATAATATTAGGATTGCAGTTGCAGTCGGGATGGAAATATGAAAAGATCAGATAAACATTGGGATAAATTCGGGAACGAAGAGCCATATTACTGGGTCACTACCAATAAAGAGTATCGCGGACCCTCAATCGACCATGATAAACTCCGGAAGTTTTTTGCCGGAGGAGAACAGTATTGCAAAACGCTCTATGAAACGATCCGGCATCGGGTTTATCCAGGTTTTTCTCCAGTGCGTATCCTGGATTTCGGTTGCGGAGTCGGCCGTACCCTCCTGCCGATGGCGCAGCATTGTGAGTCTGCCGTGGGGCTTGACATTGCCGGATCAATGTTGAACAAAGCTATTGAGCATTCTGAGCAGTTCGGTCTTGAGAATGTCTCATTCGAACTGTCTGACGATTCGCTTGTTCAGGCGGAAGGTAAATTTGATTTTATTCATTCAATATATGTTTTCCAGCATATCCCGTGCCGACGCGGTTACAAATTATTCCGATACCTCCTGAATAAATTGTCTCCGGGAGGAGTCGCGGTAATCCATGTAACCTATGCCAATGATTTGCCGCTTATTAGGAATGTCATTGACTGGATGAAGTGTCATGTGCCATTGGCGTTGAATATTGTGAATATGCTGCATTTTCGCGCTCCCGGCACCCCGATGATGGAAATGCATAACTATTCAATTAATCGGCTTATCCGTATTGTTCAGGAGATGAGAGGGACAAATAGCTATTTGCACTTCACCAGGGTAGGGCCTTTTCGCGGAGTAATGCTGTTTATCCGAATGAATGATCCCGATCCTTCGGAATTTGCGGAGTTGCCGGAATCCCCGTAAGCGCTGCCAATTCTTTCATCAATTGGTATAGGGACAATAATCTATTCGATAATGTAACTCACAATGAATGGCAGGATGGACACTAATTATTTTATGCAATAACGCTGAATTATTTTTGTCTGGTAGCCTCTTCTTTGCATTTTGCATATAAGTTTCGATCATTTTTTTTGCGCATGACTCGAAAGATCAGCTTGATGATATGACTAGCTACTGGTATTCGAGGCAGCAGCAAGGCATCATAGAGTCTGCGGTTCTTAACTTGCCATTGATAATGCCATGGACAGTCCGCCAACGTGTTGACTTCATCCACATCTCCTTGTAAAAACGAATTTTCAATCATTTTATTGAAAAGCAAATTTCCCGGAGAACAGAAATTATATTCATCAACAAAAGCAATTTTCATAACATAGACAATACGGTTGACTCTTATCGCATAATGAGCCGCAGTAGTACAATCATCTATTTCTATGAAGTTCCATTCCATCCAACCGCGCTTGGCCAGGTCTTCCGCTGCCATGGATAAAGTGGCCGCGTGTTTTGGATATGACTTTACTGAACCACTAACTTCTTTCTTCCAACCGGAATGTTCCGCATCCATAAAACGGTTCATGTTTTCGTTCGCCGATCTTTGGCTTTCCCGCATTACAAATCGCACCTTGTCCAACTCTTGCAGTTTTTTGTTGCTGCGCTTAATTAAGCGTCTGAGGTTTGATGATATACCGGCATGATATTCTTCATATGAACCTGACAGTTCTATATAATTTTGGCTGGCTCCGGAAATAACAACAGAATATCCCTTGTGCTTGTTAAGGAAGCTAAGTGCCGGAGAGTTTTCAATCAACTCTTTGAAACTGATTATTGGCCATGTCGAAGGAATATTTGATAAAAAGTCGTAAAATATTTCTAATGCAATGTGGTTGTCTGGCGGCATTAAACAATCGATTGTCGATGTATGCATGAGTGAGAAAGGGGTTCTGAATAGAATAATTGATTGCCCTAATATTCGGTATGAGCGACGTATTACCAGAGGCAAAACGCCTATCAGTTCTCCATCCAGATACGCAAACAGACATATCCATGATTCATGGTTTTCTATCAAGTGAGTAAAATAGGCATTTATCCATGGATATGAAGAAAAAAATGAAAGATTGCTTTTTAGAAATAAATCATCCCAAGCTTCTGAATGCTTTGCCAATTCTTCAAAAGTCCTCGCTCCAATAACTTCAATCCCTGCTGGTGGTTTATAGTCCCACGACTCCGGCAAAGCACGATCTCCCCGTATTTTTTGGTAAAACAATTATACACTCCCCGCCAAAATTAATATCTAATCCCCATTGATATAATATAGTCAGCCAATTATTAATTTGTCAAGTTAATAACTGAAGTATTTTAATAAGATTAGCACTGAATGATGAGGTGGCGGCTTGGTCAAAGGTCACAGTCATGCATTGTCTGGCCTTTGAGACTTTATGGTATCTTGAATTTGACCTGAAACTATCAAAACTCAAAAAAGCAAAGTTAATTTTAGAGGGCAGTGAGGTTTATCCGTATAACTGCCCCGTCTCTTTTGAATCTCCAAAATTGCCGGAGTCTCCCAGACATAATCCGGGATCAATTTTTAAACTTGTATGGAGTTCCGGTCTTGACTGATTCATAAATGCCGCAAATCAATCTGATCGCACGCCTTCCTTCACGGCCTGAAAGAAACAGTTTGCCGTTGGATAATATCGCATCAGACAAATCGCTAATCTGCCTCCTGTGCCCTTCACAATTGATCGCCATCGGATTGCCTGAACCGCCGATCATTCCTTCGCCTTCAGCGTTTTCCCGCCGGATCAGCTCATCTTCCGGGCGTTCATCGTCAAATACCCATCTGGTTATTTTGTCGTCCAATAGGGTTATTGACCCGGATTCTCCTGATATCTCGATTTTGCGCGGGAAGCCCGGTTTGCATGAAGTGCTGACCTCGATGACTCCGAAAGAGCCGTTTTTCCATTTTACCGCGGCAACCAAATTGTCTTCCACTTGAATGTTCTTATGGGTCAAATCCCCGGCATAAGCAAATACCTCCGCCGGATCACCATTTAAATAGACCAGCAAATCAACGGTATGTATTGATTGATTCATCAGAGCACCACCACCGTCAAGTTCCCAGGTTCCGCGCCAGCCGGCGCTGTCGTAATACTCCTGCGACCGATACCAGCGTACCTGAGTGGACGCCAGGACAATTTTCCCGAAACGGCCAGCATCCAAAGCCTTTTTCACTTCCTGGACGCTTCGACTGAATCGGGACTGAAAAACCGCTGACAGTAAAACGTTGTTTTGTTCGCAGGTGTTGATTATAGCATCCGCTTTTTCCAGAGTAACATCAAGCGGCTTTTCACACAGGACATGTTTACCGGCATTAGCTGCCGGAATGGCCACATCACCATGAATTCCAGTAGGTGTGGCAATTGTTACTGCCAGAACCAGCTCGTCAGCCAGGAACTTCTCAAAATTTTCATAGGCTTTAACTTTGTGTTTTTTTGCAAAAGCTTTAGCCCTCTCCGGTACTTTATCATAAACCGCAACCAGCCGGGAGTTATCCAGTAGACTCAAAGCCGCTGCATGCATTTCTGCAATCGCCCCGGTGCCGATTATTCCATAGCCAACTTGTCTGTACATATTTTCTCCGTATTATTAAAACTTTGCCAACTCGATTAAATAACGGTAATTATACAACCTGAGAGTACGATTGTCAAACCCATGGAGAGATAAAACATCGTTAATTTTTTTTCGAATCGGGTTTTATTTGTGAACTGGATAACACAAAAAACGGGATGTAATAATCATTTATCCAGAGAATTATCCTCAAGAATTTGTTTGATTGCAGGGGAGTTTAGAATTTTCTTGAGACGCCTGGCATATTTTAAACGGGTTTTCAAGCGAACCTTGAATTCCTCTTTATTCAACACCATCGTTGCGTGTGACAAATGATAAATATATTCGGCTATATCGAATTCATCAATCGGATTGGCTTTATAACCTTTCTGGATTAAGGTATGATATAAATCCTTGCCGGAGGTTTTGCCATTCTGCATGAAATGCTGATTCTCTTTTAACAATACTTCGGTACGATAAAGCCCGCATATAGTTCGGATATAATATTTTGAACCGCTATTTTTTCTTAATCCCAGCAACCCTTTGATGTCTGAAAACTTATCAAGCTTCAGAACCCAGTTCGGTTTTAGATCGATTTTACCGCATCCGGTGCAAAAACAGTCTTCTTCCATATGATCCACAAGGTACTGCAACCAGCCGTGACAGTGCGGAATTGTGTCGGAATGCATCGAAAGAAAGTATTCGGTCTTACATTTTTCAAGCCCGATATCGAGAGCTGTACTGTGAGCCTGCCCGCCTTTCATATTCAAATCATGCCGTTCAATAAGAGTTATCCAGTCAAGAGAACGCAGATAATCGACTGAACTGTCTTTTGAATCATTATCTACCACAATTACTTCATAAGGGTATTTAGTAAAATGGCGAATACTGCGCAAGCAAAGTTTGATCAGTTCTTCTGTTTTGTAGTTGATAATGCAAATCGTTACCTTGTTGCTAATTAAATCTTTTTCCTGCTCCATGTTGTCCCTTTTCAACGGTTACTTCTGAGCAGCCGCTCGACGACGTGCTCGTGCTTGATCATGTTTATCTATTTTGGCGGCTTTTGCCTCTACCGCTTTGATGAAAGCCGGATCATTCACTATATTTATCGTGCAATTCTGCCGGTAAGTCTTTTTCAGCCGGATCATTTCCTCCTGACTCAAGAGTTTTGATGCCGCAAAGGTAAGTTGCCCGAGGTCTTTAATGTGCCAGCGCCGCCTTGGTGGTGACTTGAAAATTACTCTTTGGAGGTCAATCATATAAGCAGCATAGTCTTCAGATGGACGAATAAAGAAATGTACCATATACAAATCCTGATGTGTCATTCCGTCATTGTGCATTGCTGCTGTCAATGCTGCGATATTATCTATAGCTTTTAGTCTTGTTTCCTGACAGATGCTTTCATCGTTAAAGAAATCGGATGCTCTGACACAGCCGGTCAAACCCAGTGTCAATAGGCAATTTGATCCGTCTTGCAGGTAGCCGGCTGCGATGGGTAACATTGTATTCAGTCCAGTCTCATGAAAACGGACTAAAGCTTGCCATTCATTTAACGCATTAAAATTCCAGCGTTTTAGTTGCAACAGGCATTTGATTTTTTCTTTGAATGGAATTGCTGTACAGCGCTTAATGTAACATTCAATTGGATGGCCACTTTTATCAGTCAGGAACACTCTTTCAGTTCCTCGTTGCTTAACTGCTTTTTTTACAGTTTCTCCCTGCTGATTATAAATTTTTTCAATCGTATCCAGATTATTTATTTCAAGCAGCTCTGAAAAAGCGGCATTAATGATGATATTTCCGGATTCAATAATTTCTATAGCGCCTTCTTCCACTGATTTTTCCAAAATGATTCATTTATGAAAACGACCGCCAAAATATAACATCATTAAGGCTAATTACAATTAAATAGAGGGGGAATATTTTTTTAATACATAGGGGCTTGAATTTCCGGGTTTGTAAATGTATATTGTACGCTGAGATTGACCGTTATAAGACGGTAATCGTGATAAATTATTTTAACCCTAGCAAGGAGAGAAAAAATGCCTGCTGTTGTTAATGCTGAAGAGTGCACTGGTTGCGAAGCTTGTGTCGGTACATGCCCGACTGAAGCTATTTCCATGGAAGACGGCGCTGCTGTTGTAAGCGCTGATGATTGTGTTGATTGTGGTGCCTGCGTTGGCGAATGCCCCGTAGAAGCCATTACCATGGAATAAATTCCAAGTGTAAGACCGGAGTTTTATATAAAAATTCCGGTTTTTTTTAGAATTAATTTTAATACCAGGTAATTTTTATTTAATAATTTCAAAACCGGCTCTATTGTAAGTCGCAACCCCAAGGAGGCTATTATGAAACGAATGAAAGTTGCGGATCAGGGATGCTATTATCACCTGATGAACCGGGTCTCCGGCTACAAAGGCGATTGGCCTTTTAACGATGTCGATAAGGAATACGGCTTCACATTACTGCAAAATCTCACGAATTATTTTCTAATCGAGGTTATTTCAGCGGCGTGGATGGGCAATCACTTTCACTTAGTGGTCTACGCTCCAGGCAAAAATGAACTGCCGTCTGAGGCTGAAATCGCGGCCCGTCACAACGCTTATTACAAGTCGATGGAAGGCGATTTAACCTATGCGATAAAGAAGTTGCCTTATATAGAGCCCAAACACAAAAAAATTTGTCGCGAAGTCGGCGAAAAAATGATCGACATCAGCTACTTTATGCGAGCCTACCAACAGCGTTTTTCCGTGGTTTTCAACCGAACCTACGACCACATCGGTCGACTCTGGGCCGATCGCTTCAAAAGCGTCATCCTTGAGGGAGCCGATGCCCTCGAAGCGTGTCTGCAATACGTCGAACTCAACCCGGTTAGAGCCAAGTTGACCGAAACCCCCGCCGATTACCGATTCACGACCTGGGGACGCTACTGCGGCAGCGGCAAACATGCATACCACGCCAACTTCATCAAACACTACAAAAAATTGATTGATTATACCGATACCTCTAACTGGAGCGATGCGGATTATTATACGGAATTCAAGTGTTCCCTGACCCGAATAATAGCCGCTGAACGCGGCGCGAACGCGGCTGAAATCGCAGAGGAAGAACAAGCCGCGCGCCGCAAAGAATCGATGCCGGTAAAATTTCTGAGGCGCACCCGTCACTTTACCGACGGCGCTATTCTGGGCTCAAAACTCTTCATTCGTGAAACCGCCCGCAAATTCGATGATCCCGACCGGGTGGAAAATAAACAACTCAGTCGCGGCCTTGACCCGAAAGGCACCGCAATTTATTGTTTCAGAAAGTTATTGATATAAAAATATTCTCGATAAAGATCAACTATTACTTTACCATTCCGGAATCAAGCTTTCTGGCTTGTTCAAGCAGATGACGAAAATCCTCAGCTTTGTATTTATATTTACCATTGAGATATTTGACGACCTCAACGCAATCTGTCATGCCTAATACACGCATCATTTCAACATGTCCGTCAAGGAAGAGAACCGGGACTCTGGTTCGCTTTGACTTAGGAATTGCAATTATCAGCGGTAAATCAGGAGACATTGCTTCACCAAGACCTCCGATATAATAGTACTTGCAACCAGACTTATCTTTGAGGATGCTTGCCTGTATATAATTTTTCTTAACCAGAAGGTTGAGACTATCAGTTCCCGATGTAACCGGAAACTTGTCGCTGTTATCCATGGCGTACATTTTGAGGGCCAAACCGAGTTGCTTCAAGCTATTGACAGTTTGGGCGGACTTGGCTTTTTCTCTCGCTTTGTTTAAGGCCGGAGCCAGGAGTCCGGCACTAATTGCGACTGGCACAACCGCTGCTTTGAGCAAAATATCGGCAGTGGGGTCAATATTACAATTGAAGACAGACAGCAAGCCTTGATCATACAACTGCTCGACCTTGAATACTTCCACTGGGTTATTAAATTTTTGAACTTCAGCCAATATGCTTTGAACCGGATCGTTTTTTGAAAAAGCGTTCTGAATTTGAATTACAAATTTTGTAAAATTTTTGCTGGCATAAGAAAAGGCCAGACCACGGTCGGTTGGGAGGCCAACTGATAATTTTTTAAATGCAGGAGTATCAATCAATCTTGCTTTCGCTCCATCCGCCAAAATATCAACCAGTTCAGGGTTGCTGGCAATAAATAGATAACCGCCTTTATCAGCAACGGTCGGCTTGATAAAATCCGGCAGGAAAGGCAGGGTGTAGATAATTCTGTCCTGAGGAGCTGGAGCCCCGTTTTTTTGCGGCATTGGGGGAATGCGGGATTTAATAAGTTTGAAAATCTTATTGTCTTTTACTCCAAGCATCAATGCAAACTGGAATTTACTTATTTTCAGCGGTTGTCCCTTAATATTAATTTCATGTATTTTGTCCATATCAACCGTAAGCACCATGCCGATTTCTCCGGTTGTTGACTGCAACAGTTTGTTCAAATCAATGCCGCGACGAAGAAGATCGTCTTCGAGTGAGTCAAAAACATCTTTATTTTCAATGTTGCTGGCGGCTAATTCTTGTTTCAACCAGGACCACAGGACATCAAGACGGATTTGAGAGTTATATGCCATAACAGTGTTTGCGGGTAATTTTTTCAAAAGAGAAAAATCCCGGTTGCTGCCGGCTATTTTCCAGATGGTCCCCTGGCGAATCGGGGCATAAATTACCCCGCGGCCGCGATATAAATCATTGTTTATGGCGATTGAGCTGAAGCCGCAACCTTTGATCTCGGTTAAGCCGGAGTTGACAGTAAAACTTTTGACCAGGCTGAATATTGCGTCAACCTCTTTCTGATGAGTTTGTCCTTTCATTTTGGTATCGACAAGCTTTCGAGCAGAATCAAAGGTTTCACCGATCATTTTATAGGCGTTGACAGGGGTAAAATAAAGATATGAGGTTCCGCCCGGATCAAGCTTTGAAGTTACGGCCTTAAAATATGTTGCGTCCTTATTTTTGGGTTGAGCGATGCTGAGATCGCCGGCATTGGCATAAGCCGTCAGAAACGCGAAGACAAAAAGAGTTCTGGTTAATTTCATGGTATAATCCTTATTTTTTGCGGTTAATCGAGGATGCGCCTTATAGCAATTGCCATATCCTGGATTTTGTGCGGCTTTGCCAGAAAACCGGCTGCGCCCTGATTTATTAAATCCTGAACTTCCTCTTCTGAAACAAAGCCGCTGGAGAGAAGTACTTTTGCGTCAGGATCAAGTTGCCTTATCTTGAAAAACGTCTGGTGTCCTCCCTGTTTCGGCATAATCATATCAAGCAGGACCAAATCAATTTCATTCGGGTTATTTTCATAAATTTCCACGGCGTCAAGGCCGTTTTCAGCCAGTAAGACGGAGTATCCCAATTCCTGTAAAGCTTCGATCAAAAAATCCCAAATGGTTTCATGATCGTCAACAATCAAAATTGTTTCGTTTCCCCCCGGCAACTTTACTTTTTCACTCATTTTTCACCCCCGTAATTCAGGTTTATGCAATACTATCACGCATACGCAGTATTATTTACGAGACTAAAGTACGTTATGAAAATCTCTTTTTCAAGCAAGTATTGAGAAATAACCGCAAAAAACCGCTGCTATCGGGACGGCATATTCTTTTTCTTAAGAAGGTCTTTTGCCCTTTGCAGATTATAATTGATTCTGGTATCTCCGGGCTTCAGTCTGGCGGCTTCGCTCCAGGCGGTTACCGCTCCTTTCAGATCCCGGCTCAAGTAGGCCTGAAGGCCTTTGGCAAAGTAAATGTCCGCAGGGGAAAGCCATTTAATTGCCTGATAATGGCGCAGACAGTTGATTGCCGCTTTAGGGTTTCGTTGCTGCAAGTAGCAGTCGGTAAGGACTAACCAGTAGCGCGGCAGGAGAATTTTCGGGGTGTAAATCCGGATTTTTTTATTAGGGGATGCAGTCATAACATGTTCAAGGAACAGAAATGATTTTTTGTATTCTGATTTTAACGCATAGCCGATTCCCATAAGCATGGCTCCGGTGTTTGCGCTGGTTTGCGAATCGACTAGATAGAAGTCTTTTTTCCTGCTGATTTGAATTAAGCCGTAACCAGCCTGTTGCATCAAATTGGCATCGTTCGTATTCAACGCGACTTCGCCCAGGGCGACAAAAACTTTCGGATTCGGATGTTCTGTTCTCAAGGCCCGCAAAAACAATGTCTTTGATCCGCGCCAGTCAAAGATATATTCCATTGATACGGCAAAATAGCCGATTCCGACAAGAATAGTAAGCACCATGAAGGCTTTAGGAGTTATTTTGCGGCATTGTTCCGGTAATAAAAATTTGATGAACAACGCAACGATCAGAATAATGATCGGACTTAAAAGATAGTTGTAGCGGTCAGAGTAGTCAGTATTATTGAAGCGAAACAATCCGGCAACCGGCAAAAACAGACATGCCCAACATATTAACAGCGGAACGACGTCGAACAGCCATTGTTTGCCTTTGATTTTTCGGGTGGTTTGAAATAATGCTCCGGCTATGACCATAATTCCAATTGCGATAACAATCCAGGTTTTGGCGTCAAGGTAGACTCTAGGGTAAATCGGGTTTAGTTCAAACGGGGCAATGGCGGTTATCAAATACCAGAAAAAATTGAAGAACGGAACCAGCGGCATACGAGGCCAGGAATCCCATTTTGGAACGAAGCCGCCTTTAGCGCTTAAATAGCTGAAAACCGGGTAAAAAATAACTGCCAGTAGAAAGTAGGGCCAGAGAACACGGAGATATTTTTTCAGCTTGAGATCCTGCCTCTGGTAGAGAACGTAGGCAAGCATGATGCCGGGAAGCAGAATTGAAGACGGCTTGGCTCCCATCGCCAGCAAGGTACAGATGATTGCACCAAATGATATTTTTTTTCGGTCATAACCGCGCATGAATAACAGTAATGCGGCGAAACTGAATACTCCGGCCAGGACGTCTTTGCGTTCGGTTATCCAGACAACGGATTCGATTCGCTGCGGATGAACAGCCCAGAGAACCGCGGCCAGGCAGGCCCAGCGATTTTCAAACTTAAGTTGCCGAAAGATACCGTACAACAGGGCGGAGGCAATGCCGTGCAGCAGCATATTGTGCAAGTGATATCCCGTATGATCAAGCCCGAACAGCAGCCGGTCAAGCATTAAGGACCACATCGTCAACGGCGTATACAACGTCTGCATATCATGAGTGAGCCAGTAAATGACATTGCTCCATGATGGAAGCAAATGTTCATTATTCAGGACGAAATTGCCGTCATCCCATTCAGGATAGAACGGGTAAGCGGCACCGGAAATAAAAACCAGAAACCCGATTATGCCAGGAATCAGGGGCCACAGCCATTTTTTATTGATTTTTATTCTGTTATTCTCCATTGGCTTACAGATATTTTGAGAAGAAGTTAAGAGATTTGTTAGCTCCCCACGAATGCTCGCCGGGGAATTTGTCGAGTTCAAGTTTATTCCTTGCTCCGGCTGCTTCGAAAATCTTTTCAAGCTGTTTGAAGCACTCCATTGAACTGTCCGCTTTAAAACATTGATCATAGATCCCAATATCAATCAGCAATGGATCAGGGGCAATCAACCCCTGCAAATCCGGCAGATCGACCAGTTTATACAAACCCGGAGCGACTTGCATGCCGCAGTAATTGAGGTCGCGAATTCCAAAATGGGCCCACAGGTCGCTATAGCAGATAATTTCCGCCGCTTTGATGCGGGAATCACACAATTTCATCCAGGTCGACATCGTGCCGCCGCCGGAGAGTCCCATCACGCCAATTCGGTTTGCGTCAACTTCCTCGAGGGAGCAGGCAAAATCGATTGCGGCGGAACCATGGGCCACATTGATTGCCAGCGAGGTTGATCCTAACATGGTGGCGTGCAGATAATAAAGATTGCACCAGTCCCGGCTGCCTTGCATGGTTTTGGGATTGGGTTTGCAGGAATCGTTTCTTTCGCCGAATCCGATCCAGTCAATGGCAAACGTGACAAACCCGTTTTTGGCCATTTCATGACCGTAATTGTAATTATATTTTTTTATCTGGTCTCTCATTTCCGGTGATGAATCATTACCCATAACCGGTTCTTTGCCATATGGTCCGTGTCCGTGACAACATAAGATGGCCGGCAAATTCTGCGCTTTCTGCGGATAGTTTATCAACAGGATTGCGGAAATATGCGGTCCGACATCGATCAGCCAGCGTTCTTTGCGCAAACCGTCATGCTCCCAATCGGCCAGCAGTTGCGGGTTCAACGGAACTTTTTCCGGGAAGTCGCCCAGACAACTGATTACTTTCGGGTAAGCTTGTTTTTTCCATTCGGCAAAATCAGTAATACCGCAAGTTTTAAAACTGTATTCAGGGTTGCGGGATTCAGCCCATTTTGCGAACATTTGCTGAGGACTTAAATTTCTGAACGACATTTTTTTACTCCTTCAGGCGCAGTTATTTGATATAAAATATGAATTGTAACTTAGTTGCCGTTTTCTTCTGGAAGTATTATTTTCAGGGTCAGAATTTTTCGTTTATCAGCCTTGAGTACAGTTATTACTGTAGAGTCTTCAAGAGTTAATTCTTCCCCCCCCTCAGGGATGCGACCGAATTCGCCGCAGACATAACCGCCGATAGTATCGACGTCTTCATCTTCCGGGAGGTTCAGTTCATATTCTTCGTTAAGGTCGCTAATCAGGTATCTGGCGTCAACCGCAAGGACATTTTCGCCGATTTCAACCAGTCCGGTTTCGGCTTCTTCCTCAGAATCATATTCATCCCGGATTTCACCGACAATTTCTTCAAGAATGTCTTCCAGAGTAACGATCCCGGAAGTTCCGCCGTACTCATCGATAATAATCGCGGCATGAATACTGCCCTCTTTGAATTCTTCAAGTAAATCACCGACATTTTTTGTTTCCGGCACAAACGTTGGTTTATGGGCCAGGTCGGAGAGGGTGCCATAGACTTTATCATCATCCAGAAAATCTTTGGCGTAAATAATGCCTTTGATCTCATCAATTGAATTGTCGTAAATCGGTATTCGGCTGTGTCCGCTTTGGATAATTTCTTTTTTGGCTTCTTTTACACTGGTATCCGAACTCAATGCCGTCATATCGACGCGCGGAGTCATAATTTCCCTGACCAGGGTATCGTTCAGGTCAAAAATGCCGCGAATCATTCGTTTTTCATCTTCTTCAAGAGAACCTTTTTCCCCCTCGTCGTCGTCCTGGTCAACCAGTGACATAATTTCATCTTCCGCCGTTGCGCTGTCGGAGCCGGAGTCGCTGTCTGCCAGTTCTCTTACCCCGAGTTCAATCAAATGCAGTAATGCCAGCAGCGGCAAAAATAAAGTATTGGCGAGCAGTTTCACAAGAGGCATTGCAAGCCGCAGGAGCATTATATCAAACTTGTCCCGGCAGAATTCAGCCGCAATAATTGAGATTACAGTAATCACAAAAACCACTCCAAGTTCAATCAGCAAACCCATATTGAGAGTGATATCCGGATAAAAATGCAAGATCACCCCGTAGGCGGATAACGCCATGAGTGCAACAAGTAAAAAGATCAGAATCTTGAAAACGACATAGTAATCTTCTTTATAATCCTTCCAGGACTCAAGTCGCTCCGCAAGGAGGCGATCATCCATTTCAATCCTGCGGATTCTGCCGCCGCTCAGCCTGTTAAGGGCGTCTGACGCGATTACCAACCATAAAAAGACAACCGAAGTAATGAAAAAAATCTCTATACTCATTTATTTACCCCAATACTCAAATCAGTATCATCCTTATATTCCGGAAATATTTCATTAAAATTAAATTCACCAGCTAATTGCCTCATTACCTCTCGTTCCCGTCGCCTCATTTTTTTGCGCGGTAGCGGTGAAAGGTCGTCTTCACCAGCGGCATGGAGCAGGCCGTGTACAATATACAAAGTCATTTCCGCGGCATAACTGGAATCTTCTCTGACCAAACCTTCCCTTCTGGCGGTGTCGGCACAAATAAACAATTCCACTGCCACTTCTTCCTCCGCATCAAACATTTCGTCCTCGCAATAGCAGAAGGAAATCACATCGGTAGTTCCTGTATGCCCCACATAATCACAATTGATCCGGGCCATTGTCCGGTCTCCGACAAAAGCGATTGAAATAACGGAATTGTCCGGTGCCGTGAGCCTTGACAACTCAGCTGCTCTTGTCACCATCCGCTTTATCAGTTTTCGGTTCGGCGGCGGCATTTTTTTCAGATTCCGCGAATAAATCGTCTTCATCCAGTTCATCTTTCGGATATGATATTCTGCTGTGATGCATGGTTGTCAGGGTTTTGACAAAGCTGTCGCGAATCAGCGCCAGCTCGGCAAAAGTCATATCGGCCTCATCCAACTGCCGATCACGAATCCGTTTCCGGAAAATTTCCCAGACCAGGGTTTCAATTTTATTGTGGGTGGGCTTCTGCAGCGACCTGGTTGCGGCTTCGCAGGCGTCGGCCAGGCTGATAATCACCACCTCTTTGTCATGTGGCAACGGACCTTTATAGCGGTACTCCTGTTCTTCCACCGAACCGCCTTTCTCTTTGCTTTCTTCCAGGGCGCGGTGGTAAAAGAATAATACTATGTCTGTCCCGTGATGCCGTTCAATCGCGGCCCTGATGTCACGACGCAGTTTATACTTGACAGCCAGGTCGATGCCGTCTTTAACGTGATTCAAAATGACCATACTGCTTATTCTGGGATGCAGTTCCTTGTGTTTTTCATGACTTTCCGCGTTATTCTCGATGAAGTATTCCGGTTTTGTCAATTTCCCGATGTCATGGAACAGCGCTCCCACTCTGGCTTTGATCGGGTTTGCTCCGATAGCGCCGGCGGCGTATTCAGCCAGAGTTGACACCATTAGACTGTGATGGAAAGTCCCCGGGGCCTCTAACTGCAGACGTTTGAGCAACGGGTGATTGTAATCACACATCAGCAGCAGAGACATGTTGGTACTAACCCCGAAAAACATCTCAAAAGCAAATGTCAGCAGCAAACTGAAGATCGCGGTCATCAAGCTGGTGGCGGCAATAACGCCTATAGCCCAGGGAACAATTTGCGGATCTTTAGCGGCCTGGAAAACCAAACGATAGTCAAGCATCAATGAAGTCAGGAATACCGCGACCGCAATTCGGATAAAAAATGACCGGTAATTGGTCGAATGGCGTACCGCCAACGCGGCGATACAGCTTAATACCAGTCCTTCGACCGCAACATTGAAATTGTAGCCCAGCATAATTGCGATAATCATCGAGACAAACAGGCCGACATAAATGGCGATCCGCAACCCGAGCAGGACCGAAAGCAGGATTGCCGCCGTGGCCAGCGGAATGGCATTGGTCATTAATTGTGGTGGAACCGAAAACTCGCCGCTGAGAAACGGAAAACTGAGAATTGAACCCCAGCAATACATCAGACATATCACAATAATGACGGAGATCAGCAATATTTTCCGGTTGCTGGCTACCACATCGGGGTGGATCTGATAAATATATATCCCGATAAAGATAATCAATAGCAGACTGATAACAACTGATTCCGTGATCTTCAACGGTTTTTCTTCCTGAGTCTGCCGTTTGTCCAGTTGTATTTTATATTCATTCAACAAGTCGAGTTCGCGTTTTCCGATAACCTGATTTTTCGTAATCAACGGCTGATGCCGCTTAAAACTCACCATAACCGGCTTCACTCTATCGATTGCGACCAAACACTTACGGTGATAGAGCGCGTCGTCTTTTCCCAGATTGCCGTTAACTCCGATTATCTGCGCTATCACATTTGTAAAGCCCTCCAGCATAACTTTGCGGTCTGAGCCGGAATAATATTTCAAGGTGGATTTGGCAATTGCTGCGGCCGCCTCTTCCGGGGTAATGAGCTCGATTGCCGGTTTCGGCATACGATCACGTCCCTTGACGTCGATAATCCGCACTTGCTGACCAACTTTGCATCCGGCTTTCAAGTTGACACTGATGATCCCCTGGCTCAATTCCCTTTTCAACGCGTTTTCGAAGTATTTGCGCTGGGCTTTATCGTGGGCGACAAAGTAGAAAGTTTTAGTAATATTATCGGGCAGCCCGGATGCCAGTTTTGCCATTTCCGACTTATAGGCCGGATTGAATTCACGATTTTTCTTTTGCTGCTCCACCCGCAGTTCAATATAATTTGTAAAATCTTCCGCACGTTGCTCAACCTCTTTGTTTGAGGTGCCGGATATCGTGAAATAAAGCGGTACCTCTGCTTTCGCTTCATCCTGCTGTTGTTTAGTGGCTACCTTATCCTCACAGACAAAATCGAATTGAGAATAGATGATTTTGGGCGCATGCTGGCCAAGAACAAAATCAATTGAAAAAACCTTGGAGTTATAACCTGAAAAATGCAGCATAGAAACCAGAAATGCCCACAGAAAAAATAACACAGCCAAGCCGAGAAAGCGGGAAGAATCGGCAGCCTGGGCAAACGGACTCTCTCCGGTCCGCCGTTTACGTGAGCCGATCAATCCTTTTTTAAGCATCTTCTGGCGGGAAATTATGTTTTTGATAAATTGCACAGCGAATCCTCAGGAACGAACTTTTTCATACGCAGTTATTATTTTTTCCACCAGGGCGTGACGAACCACGTCGGCGGTCGTAAAATTGCAGACGGCAATTTCTTCGATCTCTCTCAACGCTTTTGCCGCATGTTGCAGACCGGAAGTTTCACGGCGGTCAAGGTCTGTCTGGAATGGATCACCGGTTATCACGCATTTTGAGTCAAAACCCAGGCGGGTCAGGAACATCAGCATCTGGTCGTCAGTCGTATTTTGCGCTTCGTCGAGAATGATAAACGCGTTATTCAGGGTGCGCCCGCGCATAAATGCCAGCGGTGCGACTTCGATAACATTTTTTTCAATCAGCACAGAGGCCTCCTCGAACTCCAGCATATCATAGAGCGCGTCGTATAGCGGGCGCAGATAGGGCATGATCTTTTCTTCAAGGTTGCCCGGAAGAAAACCAAGATTTTCCCCGGCTTCCCTGGCAGGACGAGTCAAAATGATTCGGGTGAAGTTTCCGGCCAGAAGTTCGGAGATTGCCATTGCCATGGCCAGATAGGTTTTGCCGGTACCGGCCGGGCCGATGCCGAAAACAATGTCTTTTTCCCGCATCCGGCGCAAGTATTCAAGCTGAGCCCGGGTTCTGGGAACTACATCTTTTTTGCGCGGACTGACCTTGATGCGCTCGGCGAAAAGCTGTTTTAATTCACTTTCGCGGTTTTCGCTGTATGCGACTAGTGCCTGTTTGAAATCGCGACTGTCAAGACGGCGTTCGCGCAACAGAAAAATCCGGGTAAGTTCTTCAAAAAAAGAGCATGCGCGGGTTCGGTTGGCTTCACTGCCGGCTATCTTTATCCAGTAGTCCCGGGCGGTTAATTTGACGTCAAGCTGTTCTTCAACCAGACGCAAGTTTTTGATTAAATGCCCCGCAAACAACTCATTGAGGTCAGAGCCGTTTTCAAAATAGTAGATGTCTGAGTCCGACATTCGCCGCCATTAAATAATTAATTACTTCGACGGAATCAGTAATTTTGTTCCCACTTTGAGTTTCTTGGGATTACTGATTACAGCAGAATTGGCCTCATAGATCTTTTTCCAGTTATTACCGGAACCGTAGACCTTTTGAGATATTTTATACAGGCTGTCGCCTTTTTGCACAACATATTCCGTTGCCGGCGTCATTTCACCGGTGATTACAGTGTCTTGTTTATCAACGATTACTTCGGAACCGTCCGGGCCGGGAGTCATCGATACAGTATCTTTCGTTACCTCACTGTCCACTTTCAGGACTTGCGGCGGAGCAGAACCGTCGTCTTTGGCTGATTCCGGGTCGGTTGTAGAACCGGGGGGAGTCGTTCTCGGCGCTTCCCAGCCGGGATAATGCTTTTCAATGAAAGCGGCCCACTTCTTTTCTTTCGGTCCAAGCGGAGCCTGGGCCAGTTCCGGGGAACAGCCGGCAAGTACAGTCGCCACGGCCAAACCAAACAAAATCTGACGGTATTTCATATTGCGCCTCCTGAAAATAACGGTTTTGATACCTTATTATATATTCAAAAAAATAAAAACAGCTTTGATATTATACATTACCTTATGTAAATATCAAAGCCGAATTATATATTTAAGTGAAAAAGATCAGCCGTCGTAACGTTTCAACGCAACAACGCCGTTGTGACCGCCGAAACCGAGGTTGATATTCAAAGCAATCTTGATGTCTTTTTCTATTGCCTGATTGGGCGTATAGTTCAAGTCGCATTCCGGATCAGGATTTTCATAATTGATAGTCGGAGGGATGATTCCGTTAATCAACGCCTGTACACAGGCAATACACTCAAACCCGCCGGCGGCGCCGAGGCCGTGGCCGGTGGTTCCTTTGGTACTGCTGATTGCTACTTTACGCGCAACGTCTTCGCCCAGGGCTGACTTGATCGCTTTGGTTTCATATTTGTCGTTAAGCGGAGTACTGGTGCCGTGAGCATTGATATAATCAACATCCTCCGGTTTGAGACCGGCATGTTTCAAGGCAGATTGAATTGCTCTGGCCGCGCCATAACCTTCCGGATGGGGAGAGGTGATATGATACGCATCGCCAGTTGTGCCGTAACCGACGATCTCCGCCAGGATATTTGCGCCGCGGGCTTTTGCGTGTTCAAGTTCTTCGATCACCAGAACGCCGGAACCTTCACTCATGACAAAACCGTCACGCTCGGCATCGAAAGGACGACTCGCGTGCATCGGGTCTTCGTTGCGCTGGCTCATTGCTTTCATTGAGCAGAACCCGGCAAAGCCGACCGGGATAATTGTTGCTTCGGCACCGCCGCAGATCATCATGTCGGCGTCGTCGCGCTTGATCATCCAGTATGATTCGCCAATTGAGTGACAACCGGAGGCACAAGCTGAAACAACTGAGAAGTTCGGGCCTTCTGCGCCATAGCGCATTGACAAATTGCCCGCTGCCATATCACCGATCATCATCGGGATCAGCAGAGGAGAAACTTTTGCCGGACCTTTCTCATCCAACAGCAAAGTCTGCTGAACCATGGTGCCGAGTCCGCCGATTCCACTGGAAACCAGAACTCCGATCCGGGTTGGATCGATATTGCTTTCCTTGAAATTCAATGGTAAACCCGCGGCTTGTACCGCTTCATCAGCCGCGGCGATCGCAAATTGGCTGAAACGGTCGATTCTTCGGGCCTCTTTAGCTGGGATATAGGCTGAGATGTCTAAATCTTTTACTTCACCGGCAATTTGAGTACGGTATCCTTCGCTGGCGTCAAAATGGGTGACATATCCCAACCCGCAAAGGCCGTTGACAAGAGCATGCCAAAAATCGGCGGTATTATTGCCGACACAGGAAACTACTCCGGTGCCGGTTACTACTACACGTCTTTCGCTCATCTAATGATAATCTCCATGACTGTGAAAAACTATTTCTAATATGCAAAAATGGGCCACGCGTGGTGGCCCATCTTATTTACAGGATTTCAGAAGACCTGCTTAATTAGGCGTCGGCCTGTCTTTCCGTGATATATTTGATGGCATCACCAACTGAAGTCAGAGTTTCGGCATCTTCGTCCGGAATGTCAGCGCCAAATTCTTCTTCCAGAGCCATAACCAGTTCTACCTGGTCCAGTGAATCAGCGCCAAGGTCTTCGATGAATTTCGCATCTTCAGTAACCTGATCTTCGGTTACACTCAACTGATTGACGATGATTTCTTTTACTTTGTCAGCAACTTCAGACATTTTGTTTACCTCTTGTTTGTTGTTATTAAGGTAGTTAACTTTTCGATAACTTTCGTTTTGTATTGCATATAATTTGCTTCATATTTCAAAAAAATCAAATTATAAAGCCAAGTTTGTGTGATTTTTTTTGATTACATCACCATTCCGCCGTCTATATTTATGGTCTGCCCAGTGACATAATCAGAGTCGGAACAGCTGAGGAAATAGACAACGTTTGCAACGTCTTGCGGGGTGCCGCCACGCTTCATTGGGATGACGCTCAGGAAAGCTTCAGTAGCTGCTTCAGATAGCTTGCCGGTCATGTCGGTTATGATGTAACCGGGAGCAACCGCATTAACCTGGATGCCGCGAGTTGCCAGTTCCTTGGCTGCAGTTTTGGTTAGGCCGATAACGCCGGCTTTGGAAGCGGAGTAATTAGCTTGTCCGGCATTGCCCATAACGCCGACGACAGAAGCGATATTGACGATTTTACCGGAACGCTGTTTCATCATCGGGCGGGTACAAGCTTTGATGAAGTTAAAGGTGCCTTTGAGGTTAACCGCGATTACCGCGTCCCAATCAGCTTCGGTCATGCGCATGATCAAAGTGTCGCGGGTGATACCGGCGTTATTGATCAGGATATCGATGCAGCCGAATTTATCCAGAACAGCCTTGACAGTTGCTTCAGCATCCTCAACCTTGGCCACGTTGGCGGCAAAAGCAGCAGCTTCAACGCCCTGTGAACGAAATTCTTTGGCGGTTTCTTCCGCTACATCAAGCATAATATCGACGATCGCCAGCTTGGCGCCTTCGTCCGCCAGACGATCACAGATCGCTTTGCCGATGCCGCGGGCTCCGCCGGTGACCAGCGCAACTTTACCTTCAAGATTTCTTGGACCACACATAATGGTTTACCTCTTTTTTGGTTTATCAAATTAAATTAAGGGATTCTCTTGATTATGAACAGACCTGTAATATATCCCTCCCTGCTATGATTGTCAAGTTTGCAAACTCTTCCCTGATGGATTGAAAAATATATCAACAACGTAAATCCAAATCAAGGCGTTTGTATCAAGTACGATGCTTGAAGTTCAAGTTGATGCAGGAAACTCAAGAAGAGTTTATTAGCTTGCGGAAGCAATACAGGGCGGTGCCGGTGGGACTCAAGCCTCTAGCCAATTGTTTTTTGCGCATTCGTTCAGGATTATCAAAACAACTTCCGGTTTCACGGATAAATATTTTGGAACCAAGAATTACGCCATCGGTGAAGTGTCTGGTGCGACGCAGGAAAAGGACGTGCATCGATTCTTTCTGGCGCGCTTTATCGCGCGCGGCATAGATTTCTTCGCTGGAAGCACCGGACTCTGCCGCGATGATTCGCGCCAGTTCGCCTCGGAAGAACGCAAACAGCTCTTTGTCAGTCCATTTCGAGGTGTCGCCGGTCGTGATATTCGGTTTCATATGTTTGACAAAATTTCCATAAAACATGTGTCGGCCGCTTTTGCAGTAGCGCCCCCAGGTAGAAAAACTATATTCGGCCGGATCTTGTTTCAAACCGGCTCGAACCGGGTTGAGTTCGACATAGATTACACACGCGGCCAGGGCATTGACTTTGTCGAGAATTGTGCTTTTGAAACGTCTGCCCCAGAGTTGTCCGGACCGGTCGCGAGTCTCATTATATACGCAGGAAAAGCGTCGTTGGTAGGCCGACATAAAACGGCTGATGTCGATCATTTTGAGGGAGATTTCTTTGCATAGAGCTTCGTTTTCGAGGCTGATCACCGGATTTCGAGGTCCGAATTTAGAAATTTTTGTAATTGACTTGTAATAATTGTTATGTCGTTTGACAATGGAGTCCAGCGGCGGCAGTTCATCCGGCCCGGGAGCGTAGACTACGAGGTGAAAATGATTACCCATCCAGGCGGCCGAAATGACCTCGATCAGAAAGTAATCGCATAGATTTTGCAGCAGTCGGAAGCCGTACTCTTTATCAATTTCGGAGAACGGGTGTTCGCCTTTGCGGCAGCCAATGCGGTTATACAAGTGATAATAGCAGCCATCTCCTTTGATTTTCATTCTAGATTCCATGTCCAATCCTCCAAAGTTGTCTGTTTGATGATAATATATACGCTGAAAGTTGATTTGTCAAATAGTCAGACAGTATGATTATAAATAAAATACAAGTACCTGTAAGTTAAAATTTTAGTTTGCTTTCTGCTTTTCGGAAAAGTTGACGTCAATCGCTTTGAGCAGAGATTTGGCGGCGTCTGGTTTCGCGGCTGTATGCGATTTTTCTCCCTTGGCTCTGAACTCCGCCGGATTTTCGGAAATATTCCGCAATAACTCTAGCGCCCATTCATAGTTGCACTCGGTGTTGTCACGCATTTCAGCGCCGCCGGTCCTGGTCAAGAATCGGGCATTATCGTCCTGATGGCGTTCTGCAGCATGCGGGAACGGGATCAAGACCGCGTACTTGCCGAAAAACGCCAGTTCCGCTACAGTACTGCCGCCGGATCTGCAAATGACCGCGTCGGCGGCTCCATAAAATAAGGCCATGTCTGGAGATGAAGCCAAAGCCAGGGATTTGACGTGAGTTTCTTTGTATATAGTACGAACCTGTTCCAGCTTGTCATTGCCTGTGAGGTGAATTATCTGGATTGAACCCTCCGACATGTCCAGGCAGCACCGGGGGAATACATCATTAAGGGTTGCCGCGCCAAGGCTGCCGCCGACAATTAAAATGGTAGCATGTTCAGGATTCAGAGACGCTTCGTATTTTTCATTGATCCGAGCTATTGCAGTTTCCTTGGAGAAAATCGTTTCCATCAGTTCCGGTCGCAGCGGCATGCCGAGACAGTGGACCGGACATTTACACGCTTGGACGTTGACCGCCGGAAATGCGGTTGCAAGGAAACGGCACCAACGGCTGATAAAGCGGTTGGCTCGACCGATTCTGGCGTTGCCGTCATGCAGAAAAAGAGGAACTTTCATCCATTTAGCAGTTAATGCAGCTGGGAATGACGTAAAACTGCCCATGGCAAGAATCGCGTCAGGCTGGTATTCTGCAATATTTTTTTTGACTTTGAGGGTTGCACTGATCAACATTGGAAAAAATTTCAATGCCTGCCAGGGATTGCGCGGTAATCTCGGCGCATTAAAGGTGAAACACTTGAACCCGTAACCTGAAACTATTTCGCTTTGTCGCAGGCGTTCTTTTCCGCTGAGGCAGAACAAGACTTCGCCGCCGTGCGAGGCAAATTCCCGGGCGATACTCAAGCCGGGATAAAAATGACCGCCGGTTCCCCCACATGAAATGACCAGACGCTGCAGCTTATCAAATTTTAATTCATTATCCATTTGCCGGTTTCCGTTTGAAATTAAGAAATTTAAAGCGCTTGAGAATCGCCGTATGCATATCGTGATTGATTCCCGGAATGGCTTCTTCAAGGGCGATATTGACCAGCAGAGCGATCGAAATCATGCACATAATCAGGTTGCTGCCGCCGTAACTGATAAGCGGTGCCGGCATTCCTTTGGTTGGAAGAGCCCCGGAAATTACTCCAACATTGATCAGGGCTTGCAAAATTATCATGCAGGTCAGGCCGGAGCCGAGTAATACTCCCTGACGGTCCTTGACGTGCAGAACAATCTTGACGGCGTAAAACAAAAAACCGGCATAGGCCAACAACAGCAGCCACATGCAGACCAATCCGAGTTCTTCACCTACAATCGCCAGAATGAAGTCATTATGTTTTTCCGGCAGATAATCAGCTTTCATCCGGCTGGCGAGAAAGCCCAGTCCGGTCCAGCCGCCGGAGCCCAGGGCCAACAATGAAAGCCAGAGCTGATAACCAGTGGTCTCCTGCACTTTTTCCGGGTCGATATATGAGGTGAGGCGGTCCCAGCGAACCGGGCTGAAATGTTTTACCAGCCAAAAGATGAGCGGCGGTCCGCCAATCAGTGGCGGCAGGAGCCAGCGCAAACGCATTCCGGCAATGAACAACAACAGCCAGATGACCGCGACAAGCAACAAGGTTACGCCAAGGTCTTTACCGATCAGGATAAACCCGACTACTATTCCGCAAAACAGTAACGGTCGGACTGGCCCGCGACGCCACAGCAGCAGATTATTGACATACCGGATATTTCGGGCCAGGTGTCGGGAAAGATAAAGGACAATGGATAGTTTGGCCAATTCCGACGGCTGAATGCTGAACCCGGAGCCGCCGATGGAAAACACAATCCAACGATGCGCTCCGTTGATTTCGCGACAGAAAAAATCGGCGAACGCCAGCAGAAACGCGGAAAAAATCATCAGGCCGAGACTCCATTCGGCAAACCGGCGATAGCCGATGACAAAGACTCCGATCCCGGCGCACAGGCCGACAAAACTCCAAACCAACTGTTTGTGAAAAAGCGCGGCCCCGGAGGGATCGCTGCTGGTTGTCGAATACAGCATGGTCAACCCGAACAATTGGATTCCGACTGCGATAATCAACAGCATCCGGGCGCTGTTTATAGGATTGTGTACGACTTCCTGTTCTTCAGGAGCCGCACCATCTCTTACCGCATTCAGATCAATCATTTCACCTTTACCGGCTTTCAGCTTTTGTCATAAAAAGTCCCCAGATGAATTTGCCGGCAAAAAAACTGCCGACAGTGGAAAAACCCGCGGTCCAGCGACTGTTGATCTCGCCGGTAATTTCTTCTTTGGAGAAGCCGGGAAAGCTGGCGAAACGATACTTGCCCGTTAACTTTATTTCGGGATCAAGAATGATAATCAGGGTATGCTCATTGGCGCATATTCCTGTGACCGCGGCGTTTTCCCTTGCACAGGCTCTGTTCAGGGCATCGGAATATCCGGCCGGGTCTATGACTATTTCTTCAAGATTGAATTCAATGCATCTGATCATTTTATGTAGATACCTTCCGGACTGTTTTCAAGTTCCGTCAAGCCGGAAGCGGCGCACCAGGCGGCGGCATCGGCATCATCAATAATTATGCGAGGAGATATTTCCACCGCGCAAGTTGGTTTGCAGTTGGCATCACGCGGTATTTTGACTCCGACTCTTTCCAGTCTGGCGCAATCCCGTTCGACCATCATTTCCCGGCAGCTTTCAACAGAATCGACACCGGTTTTATTTTTAGTCGGAGCGAACTCTTCGTTGCGGTCGGCTTCCAGAATCACGGTTTTTTTCGCCAGCGGCAGGGCGTCGAAGATAAATGCTTCCAGTTTGACTGCATTGGGTTCTTCAGGAGACACCAGATTTCCGTCAGCGTCGATATACGGGACTTTTTTGTCCGCCCGGTGCCACGGCAGTTCCAGGCGTCCGCTCGTGGTGAGGCGCTCGACGAATTCCAGGCTAAGGACATGGATTGCCGGACTGCCGGCAATAAACGCAAGAGAACCGTCCGGGTTGGTCTGTTCCGCCAGTTCGTCCGGCAGGTCGCTGTATTCAATGATTTGCAAACGTCCTTTTGACATGCAGAAGTTACCGAGTTTTTCATAGGGACCGGTTTTTGATAACATGATTGCGCTCATTTCCGATCCTTCAAGCGCGTGCAGCCCGATGAACAGGTCATTAACAATGGAAACCAGCGGGTTATCGACCTGAAAATAGGAGATATATTCGACCCCGTCTTCTTTCATTTTCTTCAAACAACCGCTGTTATGAAGCGCCAGCAGAGTGCCGCCGTGCCCGTCCGGAGCCAGGGCCAGCGAGTCTTTAGCCGCCAGCAGCAGCTTGCCATCGTAACTGATTGCCGGCATCGTTCCCTGGGTAAAGAAAAATACCGTATCTGAACCCAGCCCGAAAAAATCATTTTCGGTGAAAAAATCAACGGTTTGCTGATGGTTTAAACCGCTGGTCATGATATACCAGTTCAACGCGGTATCATATTTTTCCCGGATCCGGGCAATGCTTTCAGCAAAATACTGAAACAGAGTTTTCCCTGAAACCGGGGCGATCGGATAAGTTCCTTTGGGGCCGTCGAACCCGAGTCTGGAACCCTGGCCGCCGGCGACCGTTAATGCCGCGACTTTTCCATTTGCTATCAGATCGCGACCGTTTTTTTCAGCCTTTTTGTAAAGTTCTTCCTGTTCTTTATTCCGGGGATGCAACGGAAAAAACGGAGCCGGAGATAGATCATTCGGAATTGAGGTTTCCGGTTTCTGCATGACATATTCCTGAGCGAGTTCCGTCAGGTGTTCCAGATCAATGGCATCCAGCTGAGCCGAGAGTTGTTTTTTTCCGGTTTCATCGAGTTCATCCCAGAACTGCAGGACCTGTTCCTGTCCATACTTTTTCAACATTTCAAGATTCATTGCAATACTTAATTCCTTTTTTGTTTTAAGAGATTACTTTATCAGAAAAGTTATATCAGGAACCGGAAAAGTCAACCGGAATTAAAACAGAATTAGACGTTTTAATCCAGCTCTCTACAGAGATTAACCATAAACAAATAAATAAATATTTACACGGCTTGCACAAACCATTTTTTTCGATTATATTGAATTACATACAAAGACTATGCGGGTTAGGCAAAATGGATTACAAAAGGCTTGAAAAGGATATCATAAAAAAGCTGCGGCAGGAATTGTCGTGCGAGTTATATTATCATCGGGCGGAACACTCTATTCAAGTAGTAGCTGACGCTGAAATTATCGGGAAATCGGAAAACATCAGTGAAGAAGAGATGACGCTGCTGAAAACCGCGGCTCTTTTGCATGATTCCGGTTTTCTCGAATGTCCCTGCCTGAATGAGCCGCTGGCTTGTGAAATGGCTAAAAAGATTTTGCCGGATTATGGGTACAAGCCGGAACAGATTGAGCAGGTTAACGGGATGATCCTGGCGACGGCAATTCCGCAAAATCCGAAATGCCTGCTGCAGGAAATCATCTGTGACGCCGATCTGGCCTATCTGGGACAAGGTAATATTGAGCCGCATGCGGAAAACCTGCGCCGGGAGATGGAGCATGTCCTTAACCGGACTTTTACTGATATTCAATGGCTTGATTTTCAATTGGATTTTCTTGCCAAACATCATTTTTTTACTAAATATGCCCGTGAAAATCTTGAACCCGGAAAAGCGGACTATATAAATTCGCTGAAAGCGGAAAAAAAACTTCTCGAAGGGAAATGAACAGATATGCAGAAACTTACAAGCAACACCGTTTACCGGATTGTCAGCAAAATTGCCGAAGGCGGCATGGGGGCTGTCTATAAAGCGCAGAAGAGAGGCGCGGAAGGGTTTGAAAAAACCGTCGCTATCAAGACTTTGCTGGACTGCTATTCCAAAGACCGTAAATTCATCGACAAATTTGTTTCCGAAGCAAAACTGGTCGCGAACCTTGTGCATGAAAACATCGTCCAGATCTATCAACTGGACCGTTACCGGGGCGAATACTTTTTCGTTCTGGAATTTGTCAATGGGATTTCCCTGTACAGTTTTATGGATTTTCTGGTCAAGGCCAGGATCCAGTTGCCGGAAAAACTGGCGGTCTTCATCGCCAGCCGTATCGCCCGTGGCCTGGCCTACGCGCACAGCCGCTGCGACTCCAATGGTGAACCGCTGTTTATCGTCCATTGTGATGTTTGTCCGCACAACATTATGATCACGACAGAAGGTCTGCCGAAGCTGACTGATTTTGGTATTGCTAAAGCAAAAACCATGAGTAATGATGACTCTGTTGCCGGAAAACTGCCGTTTATGTCGCCGGAACAGGCCAAAGGAAAAGAGCTGGATTTTCGTTCGGATATATACTCGCTTGGAACCGTTTTGTTTTATATGCTGGCAGGACGCAACTCAAGGCGTACAGATGTCGGTGTCAAAGACATTTTGCGGGAAGCTCAGGCCAATACCATTCACTGGGAATTCATGCCGGATTCGGTTGATGAGGAACTGCTCGAAATTATTGCGAACATGTTGGCGACCGATCCGGATGACCGCTATCAAGACACTTCCGAGCTGGCTCGCAGTCTGGAATATCATATCTATAAAGACGGCTACGGTCCGACTATTGTCACGCTATCAGAATATATGCGGGAACAGATGCCGGTGCTTTTTGATACTTCCGCCGGATACAGCCAGAATGATTTGACGCCAACTCATATCCCGGATAAGGAAAGGACCCAGGAGGTAGAGCCTCTTAACGACAAGACCCAAATCATTTCGACTGAATCTTCCGGAACTCAGCGCATGAAAGGGATGCCGGAGCGTGATCAGAAAACTATGGTCTTTTTCCCCGGCAGCGGTAAAATGGAAAAAACCATGGTTTTGCCGGAGAATTTTTTCAAACAGGAAAAAACTCCTTCCATCTCACTGAGTTCCAGTAAAACACAACGCACGCTCAAACCGCCGACTCAAAATACCTCTAAAACAATTCCGCTGGAAAGATTGAAAGCCAAAAACGCGATGCCGGATAAAACCGAATTGATGAATAATGATATTCCCGAGCAAGATAAAACCGCAAAATTTGATCCTAATGCCACAGACTGAGTTTGATTACGACGGTTCGCGATCATGATCAGCCTGCACAGATTTGCCCGGCAGAAGCCTGAAAAGCCGAATGTCTTCGTGAAATATTTGTTTCTGTTTGATTGGCCCCAGGCAATCTTTATGTTTGCGCTGATCACGGTGGGTATTTTGTTCATATATTCAATCGGACACCAGGTCGGCGGGATCGCGGAACAATTCTGGTCCCGGCAGTTGCGCTGGCTTATCCTTGGAGTGGCGGCGTGGCTGGGAGCGGCTCTGATTGATTATCGCCGCTTGAAAGTGCTTGCTCTGCCGTTTTATCTTGTTTGTCTGGCCCTGCTGGCTCTTGTTCTGTTCAAGGGCACTGAGGTATTTGGCGCGAAACGCTGGCTGGTCTTCGGCGGCTTGCGTTTGCAGCCTTCGGAGCCGGCCAAGATCGCCACGATCATTCTGGTTGCGGCGATGATGGCGCTGTCCCGGTTTCGGATCAATAACTTTCTCCATCTCGGATATGCCGGAGCGCTGATTTTTCTTCCGTTTCTGCTGATCATGCTGGAGCCGGATCTCGGCAGCGCCCTGGTGCTGGCGCCGATTGGCGCGGTCATGGTTTTTGTTGCCGGCATGAAATGGAAATACATGTTGATTATTTCCTCAATCCTGCTTGGGGTTATTTCACTCGAAATTGCAAATGAAGTATATCAGGTTCATCCGTTTCTGAAGGATTACCAGCGTAAACGCATTGAAGTATTCCTTAATCCGGAAAAAGACCTGCTGGGGCGCGGCTATAATCAGTTTCAGTCAAGATTAGCGGTCGGCAGCGGCGGGATGGCCGGGAAAGGTTTCGGCAACAGCTCCCAAAGCACTCTCGGATTTCTGCCGCGCAGCGTTTCCAACAACGATTTTATTTTTTCAGTGATTGCCGAAGAAACTGGATTCGCGGGATGCAGCGCTTTGGTTTTCTGCTATTTTTTATTGCTCTTGACCGGTTTGCGAACCGCGATTTCCGCCGGCAATCGGTTTGGTCAACTGCTTGCGGCGGGGATTACAACGCTGTTCTTCAGCCATATTTTCGTCAATATCGGCATGACGATCGGACTGATGCCGGTGACCGGACTGCCGCTGCCTTTCTTGAGCTATGGCGGCTCGTTTCTGGTAAGTTCAATGTTCTGTCTGGGAATTCTACAGTCGATTCGGATTCACCGTGATGAAGAACCTGACGCTACTGCGCCGGGGGAGGCGGGACTATTCGATAAATCCTCCCGCCTGGCGAGGAAAGTTCAAGCTTGAAAAACTGCGGCAGACGATCGATTAAGGTCTGTTCAATCACCGGAAAACCTTCTTTTGTCGCCGGCAGATATCTTCTTTCGGCCGGATGCATAGCAAAGACAACCAGATATTCCGCGCCGGAATTAAACAGGTTTTCCAGCCATTGCTTCGGATTCGGCTTTTTGCGATATACCGCCGGTTTGTGGTATTTGTACCGCTTCGGGTCTTTCTCCCAGAATTCGTAAAAACCGTCTTCCTGATTGCCGGAGATATTACAGTAAAAAACTTCATTCGCCAGATTCGGGCCAGTCAGCGTATAAGGAATATTCAGCCCGGTGTACGCGATCTTCAGCGGAGTTGGCCGAGGCGTGTTAAACGGAGCGAAAGTTTTCCACCACATTCCGAAGTCGCCTTTTACCAGACAGCGAACCCTCATTTGATCCGATTCGCGCATCGCTGAAAATAATGCGATTAACAATAATATGGCGGTCAGGTAATACCGTTTGGTCCTGAGTACCAGAATTACCGCCGCGGCTAGAAGTATCAGCAGCCAGACCGCGGGCCACCAGGTCAGGCCGTTCAGAGCTTTGTACATTCTGCCGGCATTGCCGCCACAGTAGAACATCAGCGCCCCGGCGTAAACGACAAATCGTGCGTTTAAAGGCAGTTTGTCCAGCAGCAGACTTAAACCGAGGAACGCCATTGCCAGCGTCGGGAACAAAAACCTGATTTGCTGATTATGCGGAATAATAAAATAATAAACCAACAGCCATATCAACCCCAGAATCATAACAATCAGATTGTTCCGTTTATCGGTCTTGCCGGAAAACTGGTTAATGAGCAAGCCGATCAGACCGATAACCAATACCCCTCCGGTTAAATAAGCGCAATCATGGAAAAACTGTCGCGCTAACAGCGAGACATCGGTGATGTAAAATTCTCCGGCCCGCAAAGCGTCTTCACCATATGCTCCCGGAAAGATATTTATCCGCCCTAGCGAAACCTCGGCAGGGAAAAGCGGACTGCCGTATTTCAGTAGGTTGAAGATGTACCAGAAGCCGCCGCCGATGAACATCAGGCCTAAGACGCCGGGAGTCCCGGTCCAGCGTTTTCGCCATAAGAGTAGAAGCAGCAAGGCTGCCGCAACGATGCCGCCAAACGGGGCATATGCCGTTTTTGCTCCGACCGCCAGTCCCAAACACAGGCCGCCGCATAACGCCGGCAAAAGCTGTTTATCTTTCAAGCATCGCAGGTAATAATAAACCCCGCCGGACAGAAAGGCCAGCGCCATGATATCCACATCGGATGAAAAAGCTTTGTCCATGATGAACGGAGCCGACATAAACAATGCCGCCGCTCCGCAACGCGCGGTTAGACTGCCATTGAGTTCCCGGCATATTTCAAACAGCGCACAAGCGGCAAAAAGCAGATATGCCAGTGACAGCACGTTCAGCAGCAAATCCCGGTGCATCAAAGTCATTATCGCGGCATAAATCAAGCCGCCGTTTTTCGGGGCATAGGCCGCGGCGTTATCCCCGAACACTGTCGGGACATGAAAAATTTCCCCGGCCTGCATCCAGCGGAGCGGGATAAACAGATGATAGGTCATTGAATCCCAGGCGTTCGGGGTGAACGGTAAAAATACCGCCAGTCGGCAGAGAATCAGGATGCCGGGAATCAGGAACAGCCAATATTCTTTTTTAAATTCGATCCGGGACATTTTCAGGATCGGCCCCGGCTGCCGTACCAGCAGCCATAGCGCGGGAATCACCGGAATTGCGGTCAAACAGTAAGATCTGAGAATGCCGAGAGTTCCGGTCAGCAATACCGCCAGCATTGCAAACAGTGTCATTGCCATGACATAGAACATATAGGTTTCGGTCGGACCGGCTTTCGACTCCGCGAACAACCAGCCGCCGCAACGTCCCGCCAAATAAAAGATTGATATAGCGAACAAGCCAAGATACAATACCGGGACAACATAATTTTCCGCGAACAATGTCAACGGTCTCGTTTGACGCGGCTTCATAAATGAAGGATTGTCCGGTGTCGGTTTGCGTAACCGCCCCATGTTCATCAACGCTTTCGGCAGATAATATTTTACGGTGTCATGATCGTAAAGGCCTGACTCGAATGCTTGTTTAGGACCGCCGAATTCATAAAGAATGCAAAGCAGATTGGCTTTGAGCGGACTTTCGATTTTAACGTCGATCGCCTTTTTATTGGTAGAGGCGCCTTCCGCGCAGACCGGCCACGGATTGTATGCCCCGATCGCCGATGTTATCAGCCCGACAGCCAGCAGCGGCCAGGCAATGATCATAAAGAATTTTTTCGCGTCTTGCAGAAGCCATTTGCAGATTACCAGATAAAGGATCGGAATGATCGGAATCAGGAACCTGAAGCCGTAAGCCCAGCCGCCGTAGTCGCCGGTAAACAACGCATAGAACAGGATTGTTACGCCGCAGGCAATCAGAAACCAGCGTAATGCGCCTTTGGGAAAACAGCCTTTCGGAATCAGCATTGCCGGAAAGATCAACAATAGAAATGGCAGATGTGAAAACAGGCCGCGCGCACCTAGCATTATATTGAAGAAGTAGATAAAATAATTTTCCGGCCGCCGCAGTCCGGCGAAATCCGTCGAATGGATGTTGCCCTTGAAACTGTAAGCGTCTTTGATCAGATAAACCGGCAGGATATTGCCCCAGCCGCAGTAATCTAATGCCGCCATCGCCACCGCCGGGATCAGACCGCCAACGAAGAACAGCCCAAGAATTTTCCAGCGTTGTTTGCCTCCGGATGCAAGCAGGCATATCATTGTCGCCAGAGAAAATATTCCGCCGACCGGATTTTCCACCGCGCACAGCAAGCCGCCGGCCAGCCCGGCGAAAAACGCGATTAAAGATGGATTCTTTTCCCCGGGATCTGTTGCTTTTTCCGTCATCAGAAACAGCCAGAAGACCAGAAACGCCGCCACCGTATGATTATTGATCGAAACCGTGTAACTGAATATCCAGGTGCAGAAAATAAGTGATGCAGCCAGCGCCGTTTTAATATAGAAACAGCCGGCTTCCCGTTTTAACCGCCGCAGAAACAGCCAGTAAAGTCCAATCGTAAAGATAGAAACTCCCAGCAGGTTGATCAGGTAAATCGCATTGTTCCTTACCGGTTGAAAAGAGATCATCAGCACATTTTTGACAAAAGCGTATACTCCGGCCAGCCAGGCCGAAAACAAAATCGGTTTGTCCGAGTAGAAGTGACCGTTCAACTTGCCGACGTCAACGGTTCTGAATGAACTTTTTTCGACTGCGAAAGTGCCCTGGTCTATCATTGACTGGACCAACGCCAGTCGACTAGATTCGTTACCCGCATTGGTAATATCGTCGGAAATAAAGAATGCCAACAACAGAATTACGGCGGCAAGAACGAGACCACCAATGATTTTTTGTAATTTTTCCGGCTCAAGCCGCATCAATTAATTCCTGTCATTGCACATCGACAAAATGGTTTTTTATGTAGGTAACGGACGCTTCCAGCGATCCGACAATTTTTGTGCAGTAGCGAACCATCCACGGACTGCATTCTTGAAACTCGAACGGTGAAAACGCCACGACAAATTTACCCAGGTCATGGGAGGCGTAAAAGACCTCCATACTGGTGCCGATACTCGGTTTATTGTAATTGACCAGAATAATATCCGCGTCCCGCACGTCCTGCAGATCAAATTCTACAATCTCATTTGCGCTGTCGACGGCGCGGTCTTGAAAATTGCGCCGCATCGGGTCGAGCAGATTGAAGTCATTGCCCAGCAGTGATTTCACTGTTTCACGCCACTCCCGGGCGACTCCGGCATGTTCGTCCATGATCGGGCCGCTCAAATAAATCGTTTTTTTACCATTTTTTGCCATATTATTTTTTCATTCCCGCTTTTTCAAATGTGGTTATCAGTCAGTCGCTGCCGTTAGATTGTTGCTTTTCAATTAGCAATCCGGCAACTTATTCATAAATTTTAATGTTAGCCTTTTTCAAGGAATCCTTATCCTCATCGCTGATCAGTTTCGGCGGACTCTTTACTGCGGATTCAGTTTGTTCCCGAACGTTATCAACCGCATCGCGTGAGCGGTCAAGCGCGTCTTCGGCCCCATCCTTGGCATTTTCCAGATGATCGTCGGCTTTTTGCTTAATGTCTTCCGCCTTATTGAACCAGTCATCTTTCTTTTCAGAGAACCATTGGCCGATTGATTCGAAGCTGAATTCAGATTCATCGACCTTAGGTTTGATGATAAAATAAACAACCACCGCGATAATCGCCGTAATCATAATCAAACATCCGAGAGTTTGACCGCAACTGCCGGATTTTTTAGTTTCCGAAGCTTCTTTTTTGGATTTTTTTGATTCAGCCGCCATTATATATACCGGAAAAGGTTACAGATCACGAATCTTACCGAGCTGGAATTGTTCGTTATAATATTTATTTCCCCAGCCCTGGAGCTTCCCGTCTTGGAAAACCAGCGGTGTACATTCATCCCGGGTGTTCATGCCGTCATGCCATTTAGAATCAGCAAAATAGTACCAGACGTCCGGAGTACTGTATTTTTCCTTGAGCGGTTCGCCCATAACTTTCAAAACTTCCTGTTTGGTCATTCCGACCCGGAGTTGTTTGAGCTTTTCTCCGATGGTAAATTGTGAATACCAAGAACAGGAACTGAGGAGTCCGGCAACAATAATACCCGCAGCAATAAAAAATGTTTTATAATTATTTTTCATTTTAGTCTTTCTGTAACCCGTTATGAATTCTAATTAGGAAAATATAACACATTCCTTCCCGTTTGCAAAACCATATTATGATTTTTAAACAACCATCAAATATAATAATAAAATACCCGGTAGTTTAAAAAAACTTGTCTGAAAAAAGGTATTATATGAAGTTTTCACGTATAAAAAGTATTTGGTTTTGCTTTATATTGCTTTTTAGAATTATTTAAGCAAAGTCATATATTGGCAGGACAGAAAAAAAAGATATATACAGCATAAATCGTTTTAATTTGTAAAATATCAATTTTGTTCATAATATATCAATTTTAGCTGGTTGATTGTACATGAATAAATATTATATTATATCAACAATGTTCTAATTAATAATCTTGAAAGGAATTGTTACCGATGGAAAAACGCAAAAACATCCTCTTGATTACCAGTGACCAGCAGCATTGGTGTACCCTCGGCGTTCTCAACCCTGAAATCCAGACTCCAAATCTTGATCGTCTGGCCGCAAAAGGCACCTTGTTTGAACGTGCCTATACCTGCAATCCCACCTGTACTCCTACCCGGGCCTCGATAATAACCGGACAATATCCCAGTCAGCACGGGGCTTACTCGCTTGGAACTAAATTGCCGGAAGAAGTACATACCGTTGGTGAGGATTTTCATAAGGCCGGCTATAAATCAGCCTTAATCGGTAAGGCTCACTTCCAACAATTGCTTGATCACCCGGACTATCCGTCAATTGAATCGAATCCGCTGCAGCAGGACCTTGATTTCTGGCGTAATTTTTCCGGTCCTTTTTACGGGTTTGATCATGTAGAACTCTGTCGCAATCATACTAACGAGTTTCACGCCGGACAGCATTACGGCATCTGGATGGAGGACAAAGGCTTGACCGAGTGGCGGAAATATTTTAAGACTTTCCCGGATTTCGGGGGGAACGATGATCAATTGACCTGGACATTGCCGGAAGAGTATCACTATGATGCCTGGATTGCCGAACGGACCAACGCGTTTATGCAGGAGTATCATGATAACGATGAAAACTTTTTCCTTTGGGCCAGCTTTCCCGACCCGCATCCTCCTTACCTGATCCCGGAACCGTGGGCGTCAATGTATGATCCGGAAAAAGTAACCGTTCCGCAAATGGTCGAAGGCGAACACGATAATAATCCTCCGCATTTCCAGATGACCCAGGAAGACGATCCGGACTTCAGTTCTTACGACGAACCGGAAGGACATGGACTTCACGGCTGCTCATCCCATAAAGTTGTTCTGGCTGATATCAACAAAAAAATTGCCGTTTACTACGGCATGGTCAGCATGATGGACAAATATATCGGAAAAATACTCGATAAACTTGAAGAACTCGGCTTGGAGCAGGACACAGTTGTTGTTTTCTCTACCGATCATGGTCATTTTTTCGGCCAGCATGGTCTTGGAGCCAAAGGTCCATTCCACTATGAAGATATGGTGAAAATTCCTTATATAGTAAGCTGCCCCGGAACGGTTCCGGAAGGCAAACGTTCTGATTCAATGCAATCTCTGGTCGATCTGGCTCCGACTTTTCTCAGTATTACCGGAATTAATATTCCGCGCTGCATGACCGGAATTGATCAAAAAGAGGTATGGTATGGCGAAACAGAGACAATAAGAGATTACGTTCTGGTGGAAAACCGTCACAACCCGACGACAATGTTCCATAAAACATATATTGATAAACGCTACAAACTGACCGTTTATTTCCAGGGTGATTACGGCGAATTGTTCGACCTCCAGGAAGACCCGGAAGAAATAAACAATCTCTGGAACAATCCTGATTCAGCCTTGCTCAAAGGAGAACTGATGCTGAAAATGGTCAAGGCGGATATGGGCATCGAACCGGTGCCGATGCCCCGAGTTTGGGGCGCCTGATGCTTTCCTGAAAAAACTGGCCGACTTAAATTGCTTATTTAAGCCGACCAGGAATAATAATTTTACTTTAGATAACAGTTTCCCTGATGCATGCATCAGGGGGGGGGACGCCAGTCCGTTTTCCGTCGTACGGATTAAAGCAGTTCGCAGAACCATTGGAACTGGATATCGCTGAACTGTGGCAGCCCTTCATGACCGAAGTCGGGATAAAGAACGACGTCTTTCTTGGAAGTGATCTTATTGTATGCCGCAAACTGGGTGGACGGGGGACATATCGTATCCATCAGTCCGGTCGCCATTTTTATTTCAGCTTTGATCCGCGGCGCCAGATGCTGATTGTCGATATAACCCAGTTTGAGAAATACCTCTTGATGCCGGTCATGGCGTGGATCGAAACGGCGGAAGTAATCGCGCATGCATTGATAGGCGGCTTGATCCAGGTCCATATCCCAGACCCGCTGATAATCGCACAAATATGGGAAGATAGGTACGGCACGACAAATTCTTGGTTCAAGCGCGGCGCAAGCCAAAGTGAGCCCTCCGCCTTGAGAACCGCCTCGAGCGCAAACCCGGTTAGGGTCAACTTCAGACATATCGAGGACGATCTGGGCCAGGCGGGCACAGTCCAGGTAAACGTTACGATAGTACATTTTTTCCGGAACATCATCGAGGCCGCGGATGATATGACCTGAAAGCGTATTGCCAACAGCGCCGCCCGGATCGAAAGATTTACCACCCTGACCGCGGCAGTCCATTGACGCGACGCAGAAACCGGCCGCAACATAAGGCAGTTTATCAATCCAGTCTCCGCTACTGCCGGAAAGACCGTGGAATTCGATGATTGCCGGGGCCGGGTTTTCAAGGTTTTTCGGGGCCAGAAATTTAGCGTAAATCTTGCCGCCGCGGGTTCCGGTGAACCAGAGATCGTAACAGTCGGCATAAGGAGCCTGGAACTCCGCCGGGATGATCTTGATATCGGGATCGACAGAAGCCAGTTCAGCCAGTGAATCATCCCAGAATTTATCAAAATTTTCCGGCTTGGGGTTTTTTCCTTTAAACAACTTGAGTTCCTCTAAGGGCATATCAATCATCGGCATGGTATCTTTTCCTTTTATTTGGTTAAAAAAACAAAGCGTAAAATAAACTGCCGATGTGACTTTTGCAATAACCCGGAAAGATTTTTTGGCAAACTCCTTGCAAAAATGTGGAAAAGCCGCTATTTTTAAGGAATTGTTAACTAAAACAAATAAGTTGAGTTATTATGTTAAAAGTATACGCTGCAAAATGGTGTCCTCATTGCCAGAGAACTATCCGCTTTCTTCAGGAGAAAGGGGTTGAGTTCGAATATATTGAAGTCGAAGAACAATCTCCGGCGGTTATCGCAAAGCTGGTTGAAGTCAACGGCGGCGATGACTGGGTTGTTCCGACGTTGGAACTGAATGGAGCCTGGCGGCCGGGACAAGTCTTCAATCCTGAAAAACTGGAAAAATATTTAAAAGAGATGGAACTTATATGAAACGGGGAATGATTATCAATTGTTTGCTTCTGCTGGCCTTATCCATGGTGGCAGTCGGGTGCAGTTCAACGAAGTTGCCGGCCGGGGATGTCGAAGTATTTCAGCGATACAGAACTGAAATTGAGATTCTCAAAGATCCTAAAATCAAGCCGAATACAAAACTGAAATATGACGCCGCAAAGGTTATTTTCGATAATGTGGATTTTTCATATGCCCGGACCTATAAGGACGTTCAGCAGATATTCGGCTTTAATGATGTCGTCGGCAAAACGCTTTATGGCGGAACAAAATCACTCGTCTTCAAGTATTCCTGGGAAGACAAGGTAATTGAAGGAAACTTCATCTTTCTTGGAACAACGATAACCGGTTGTAAAGTAAATGAATATTCCTATGATCCCAACAAACCGTTCAGGGTCAAATCATTCAATCCTGTAAAAAATGTTGAAAAAACCGATTGGAAAACTACTGGTGCCAAAGAACTCACTCCCCCACCAAAACGCTGACGACGCGGTTCCATTAATCATCTTTGATGATGAACATTTCATGCGCGCCGCTCTGCGTCAGGCGGAGATTGCATTTGAGAATGATGAAGTTCCGGTTGGAGCGGTGGCGGTTCGCAATGGTTTGATCATAGCCCGGGCGGCAAACCAGGTGGAAATGCTTAAAGACGCAACAGCTCACGCAGAAATTCTGATTATGACTCAGGCCGCCGCCAGGCTTGAAGACTGGCGGCTCGAAGATGTCGATATTTACGTAACCAAAGAGCCTTGCGCCATGTGTGCCGGAGCGATGGTTAATTCGCGAGTGCGCCGGGTGGTTTACGGAATGCCTGATCCGCGCAGCGGCGCGGCCGGTTCAGCCTTGAATGTAACCGGTTTTGAAGGAATGCTGCATCAGGTTGAAGTCCGAGGCGGTGTTCTAGAAGATGAATGCCGTGCTATCATGCAGGAATTTTTTCGATTGGCCCGACTTAAAAAAGCGCAAAAACAGGAAGCGGATTCATGATTATCGGTTTAGGTACGGACATAGTTGAAACCGCGAGAATTGAAAAACTGGTGGAACGTCGCGGCCCCGCCGCTTTAGAGCGGGTTTTTACTCCTGCGGAGATTGCGAAAAGCAAGACCCGCGGCAAAGCGGTTTCACAGTTTCGCGCCGGACGCTGGGCGGTCAAGGAAGCGATGGCCAAGGCTTTGGGATGCGGCATGGGAGAAAAGTGTTCATGGCAGGAGATTGAAGTAATGAACCTCGATACCGGCGCCCCGAGCGTCACCTTGTCCGGGACTACCAAAGCGACTGCCGATGCCCTTGGCGTCAAGCAGATTCATGTCTCTATCAGTCACGAACAGCACTATGCAAGTGCCGTAGTCGTCCTGGAGAAATAAACTCCGTTATTTAATATAATGCCGTTTTTTGCATTGACAAAAAAAACTACCTGGTAATTAAATTTTTATTTCCTAAACTGAAAATAAAAGAGGTTGATTTTTTCTTCTCAAGAAATAAAAAAGCATCTGTTTTGTGCGTTTACTCTGACAAAAAAGACAATACATACCCATGGCGTTACGCTCAGCCGGTTTTTCGGGCACACTAAACGCACTCCTGATATTTTGCCTAATTTATCTATCGACAACGTATCACGCCTTTACGAAGATGCAACCGAGTTACACACAGTTCGCGCTCCGACTCCGACGAGTAGAGTAACCCATTCTCGTCGGAGCGCATCCTATGCATAACTCTACCTTTGTGACTATCGATGGATTTGTCATACTAAATGCACATACCTGTTTTTGTCAAACTAATTGCACATACTCCTTTTTTAGTATGTGCGTTTACTTTTTCAAATTACAGAAAATAAAAATAAAAGATATATAATTTTTTAATTTCATCTATTGACAAATCTTTGATGATGTTGTATAATATTTTTAATTCGACGTTGAATCAAATGAGAGATAAGACATGACAACTATCAATGATATTGCAAAATATGCCGGAGTATCAAATCGGACAATCTCCGCAGTTTTGAATAACCGTAACGGAACAGTTCGGGTCAGCCAGGCCACGAAAGAGCGGGTTATGGAAGCCGCGAAAAAGCTTAATTACACCCCTAACACGTTGGCTCAAGGACTGAGGACAGGACAAAGTTTTCTGGTTGGCGTGATTATTGCCCAAATTACTAATTCGTTCATCCCGGAAGTCTTGCAGGGAATAGAAAATGTTTTGACCGCAAATAATTACAGTATGATTTTAAGTACCTATCATAATGACTTGGAACTGAAAGCCAAAATTGGTATAATGGAACAGAAAAAAGTCGATGGCATTGTTGTATTTCCCGGTAATAACCGGCAAATGCTCCACGAATGTGATTCCCTTATAAATTCCCGACCGACAGTTTTTATTGGAAGAGACGCCGATCAATACAACCTGCCCTGTGTTTATACGGACGGAGTAAAGGTTGGGAAGATTGCGACGGAATATCTCTTGAGTTTGGGACACCGTTGTATTGCTTTTCTCGCGGGAGCCTGCCCGGAGCGCGAAAGGGGCTATAAGGCGGCACTTGCAGAAGCCGGCCTCCATTTTGAGCCGGATTTATTTATCCCGGACTGCGTTGATTTTGACTGCGGAAAAAGAGCGTTTGCGACGATCTGCGCGAAACAAAATCAACCGACAGCGGTTATAAGCTACAGTGATAATGTGGCAGCCGGATTTATTGCCGCAGCCGCGGAGAACGGGGTGCAAGTTCCGGATGAAATCTCGGTTATCGGGATCGATGATTTGCCGATAGCTCAAATGTTGACACCGGCGCTAACAACGATTTCACAGCCCAAATCGGAACAGGGATCAAAAGCGACGGAAATGTTGATGCAGATGATCAAAGGCGATGCCTTGTCGAAAAAAGATTCAGTCATTTTCGACCCGATGCTGATTAAAAGAAAAAGTTGCCGAAATCTTATATAATATACTAAATCAACGACAAGGAGAACGTAATTATTAAGAATTTTTTGTCCGTGCAATTTGTGGTTTTATACTTTATACGCTTGAAATATAAACTTTTTTCGTGTCCTGACGGCGCTGGATCGCTCCTTGTAAATTTATGGTTAGCTCTGCTAGCCAAAAACTTACAAAAAGAAATTCTGCATCCGCCAACATCACGTATAAAGTTAAATTTCTTCTCGCATAAAGTATAAGAAAAATCAAAGTCGATAATCTCAACAGAATATGGAGAAAAATCATGAGCAAAAAAATAAAGTCATTTACATTGATTGAATTATTGGTAGTAATTGCTATTATAGCAATTCTGGCCAGTATGTTATTGCCCGCTCTCGGACAAGCCCGGGAAAAAGCCAAGACTATTGATTGTGTAAGTAAATTGAAGCAGATATCGCTGTCAAACCTTATGTATATAGATGACAACTCAGGTTATTATCCTGTAAGAACCTGGCCGAAAGTATGGAGTGACGTTCTTTACGAAGGCAACTACATCAAGGGGGATCGTACCAAATTATTGCGCTGCAGTTCTTTAAAATGCAGTCCGATATCATGGGTTAACAGTAAATCGTATGGGATAAACTGGCGTCGTGAAGGATGGCTCGGGGAAGTTGCCGCGACGCCGGGGTTCGGTAACAGTAAAGAGATTAAGCATCCGACAAAATATGTGGTTTTCGCTGATACTTGTTTTCGTAAAAGTGACGGAAATTATCCCAACCAGGCATACATATTCAGTTACAAATTGAGCCGCAATGGAGTACATGCGAGGCACTCTGGACGGGCTAATTTGAGTATGCTTGACGGACATGTTGCTACCGAAGCCCCCGGGGGCTTGATAAAGTATGAAATCTATGCCGTAATCATGTTTGACGGCAGCGAAATTGTTTATTAAAAAAGGATAGGAAATGCGTATTTTGATTATATATTTTCTGTTATTTTCCTTCTTCTTATCCGTCCAGGCAGAGGATAACCTGATCAGCAATGGCGGGTTTGATAATGGTTCGTTAAGCCAGTGGGTATCCAATCAGCAGGGAGGCGGAAAAGTCAAACTGTTTGCAATTTGCAATGACGCTAAAAGCGGAAGTTTTGCGCTCAAATGCAATGGCGACCAGAAAAATAAGTATAACGGATTCATAACTTTGGCGCAAGTGATAAATACAAAAGTATTGCCGACAAAGCAATATCAACTGCAGGGTTTCGTTAAATCGAACGTGAAACCTTCTGCGATTAAAAACGTTTCTCTTGCGGTAAGGCAGGTCAATGCCAAAGGAGGAAGCATCACCTATACGAAAATTCCGATTGATTTGAGCAAAAAAGACTGGCAGTATTACGTCAAACAATTTCAGCCTGCTAAAGATGCGGTACAATTGCAGATATATCTGATTCTCTCGAAATTGTCTTCTGAAGACAAAGTATATTTTGATGATCTGTCATTGAAACTGTTGGATGACAGCAGTAAAAAATTTCTTCCGGGGAAAACTGGTCCGAATCGCGATAAAATCAAATTGGATGCCTGTCCTCTAAGTCTGGAGGTTGATCGCAAATCAGGTTTAATGTGCAAACTGTTTACTCAAGGATTGGTCATTCATCCGGATGCGCAAAATGTTTCCTGCGTATACCTGCAAAAAGACGGCGACGAAGTTTTATTTTCCCGTAATGCGAATGATAAAATTTTACTGCGCGATGGCAAGATTCAAGCGAGCCTCAGCCCGAATAACGGAAAAGTCCCATTTCAGGTAAAAGTGAAATATTCATTAAACCGGGGAGGGATATCAGAGAAAGTTTCTTTTATGGCTGCTGCTGACATTAATTATCCGGTTAAATTGGGAATCAGGCACGGCATAAATTCCAAAGATTGGAAGCGAGTCTTTTGCGCTCTTCGACCATTGCGGATTATCTCCGGTAGTCAGCCGACTATTTTTTCCTATGGCCATCGCGCAGAAGACTTGAACCTCAGTCGTCTCGACCAATACCAGCGCACGGTTTATCCGTTCACCATATTGGAAAACAAAGACTTTTTCCTGCTGGTCGGTTCCCGGAACCTTGACCGGTTTGTGACTATTTCCCCTAATCATCCCGAGGGTTACATTCCTTCTGTTCAACAGAATCCGCAACGGGTAAGGAAGGGACAAAAGTTTGAATTTGAATTGACCTGGAAGCTCTTTTCAAAAAAGGAGAATCTGCTGCGCGACGTTTGGCGCTGGTATAGTGAAAACCTTTATAGTGAAAATCCTTTAATCAAAAATTATCTGCCATACAAACCACATAGTTTCCGCACATTTTTTCCCGGGTGTTTTGCTAGTTCTCCCTATTTCATGAAGAGTCGTGAGGACAGACTGTTTCCTGGAAGCAATGTGTGGTTCTTTGCCTGGCATGATTGGATTAATGAAAATTATCCGATTAAAGGAAGCTGGTGGACCGGCGGCAACAGTTGGAAGTTTAAGATGACTGCGGACCGGGTCAAGGCCGATACGGACAGGCTGCAAAAGAACCATCATAATTTGATTTTCTATTTCCGGCAAATTGCCAACCTCCGGTTGAAAGGGAACAAAATACCGAATGCATGGTATCGACGAAACACCGGAGGGTCCCTTGATTTGTACGGTGGCGGTCACAAAATCAAACTGCCTGAAAATGCTGCTAAAGATATCGGATACAATACGCTTCCGTGGGGAACATATGACTTCGATAATCCTGCTTTCAGAAAGCACTACCTGCAAGAGATCAAAGCGGCGGTCAACTTCTATAATCCGAAAGCTGTTGGCTGGGATATGGGATGGCATCCCAACCACATGGGAATGTTCGCGGTTCAAGCCGAAATATTCAACTGGCTCCGGCGTCAGCATCCGGATAAAAAGGTTGTCAGCAATGAAAGTTCAGGCCCGACCCAGTTCTATTCCGACATGGTCCTGCTCGAAAACGGACTGCTGGGCGGAAAAAGTAAATATGATTTTGAAATATCAAAAGGGCAGAATACCACAATGGTTTGTCTGGAACGCTGGAATCTCTTCCGGCTGGCGGTTAAAGCCAACCTGCAAGGTAGTAAAACCTGGCTGTCCCCAGCGGGAATCGCGGCCAACAAAAGATACCTTGATTATCTGTTGGAAAAGCGCCCGGAACTCAAATCAAACATCAATGAAGCCGCCAGGCTGTGCCAGTTAAGGATGTCCATGTATGACCTGGCATTCGGAGCAAGTCCCGGTTACCTGGAAGAGACTAAACCGGTTCCTCCAGCACTGGTGAAAATGTCCGGAGATGCCAACGGATTGCCTTTAGTCACTAAAAGCTTTGCGGTAAAACTTCCAGGCGGCAGCGATACTGATAAGGATATGGCGGCCAGCGCATGGATTGACGGAAAGAAATTCCGGGTTGTGATCTTCAACGATTCTCCGGTCGCCCGTGATACTTCTTTGCGTTTGAGCAGGAAACTGGTTGCCGGAAAAGGCTGGGATATACAATCATTGAAAAACAGCACTCAATTCACGGTATTTCCGGGGAAACAAATTGAACAAAAAGTATTCTCATTAGGGGCAACTCATGACGATCTGGTTTTTAAAGGAAAACTGCCGGCTTTCGCCGCGGTAATGATATTTAATGATAAATAAAACAGGAAAAAAAATGAAAATCACCGCTACCTTTATCGACGAAATAAGCCATGACATCCCGCATCAGAATTGGGGAGAAAAAGAATGGGAAAAAGACTTTCAGGCAATGCGGGCCATTGGTATAGACACCGTGGTGGTAATCCGCTGCGGCTGGAAACGCTGGATGGCTTATCCGTCAAAAGTCCTGCAAAAAAAAGAACAGGGAAATGTTCCTCCGCTTGATCTGATCGATCTCTTTTTACGCCTGTCGGAGAAATACGGCATGAAACTTTTCTTTGGTCTTTATGATTCCGGGCGTTACTGGATGAACGGCGACTGGGACAACGAAATAGAAGTAAATATGCCAATTATTGATGAAGCATGGGAGATGTACGGTCATTATAAGGCGTTCGGAGGCTGGTATCTGACCCAGGAGGTCAGCAAACGCACCGGCAAGGTTATTGAACTGTACGCGAAAATGGCCCGGCATTGCAAAGATGTTTCCGGCAATCTGCCGACTCTTATTTCGCCGTATATTCAGGGTAATAAAACATCCGCGTGGACGTCAAACATCTACAGCGGGAACAGGAGTGTTATGCCATCTGAGCACGAAAAAGAATGGAGCAATATCCTTGACGGAATTAAGGATGTCGTTGATATTTTAGCTTTTCAGGACGGGCATGTCGACTTTTTTGAACTGAGCGATTATTTGGAAATTCATCGTGACCTGGCAGATAAATTCGGGATGGAATGTTGGACAAATTGTGAAACCTTTGACCGGGAAATGCCGATTAAGTTTCTGCCGTTGAAGTGGGAAAAAGTCCTGCTTAAATTGAAAGCGGCTGAAGCCGCCGGCGCCCATAAGGCGATAACCTTTGAATTCTCACATTTTATGAGCCCGAATTCCTGTTATCCGCAGGCCCACGGCTTATACAACCGTTACTGCGAACACTTTGGACTGGATATATAATAGACTATGATTATTAAGCTGAAAAGATATGAGAAAAATCCCGTTATGCAGGCAAACGGCAACTCGTGGGAAAACCTTAATGTATCCAATGCCGGAGCAGTTGTCCATGACGGAAAAGTTTATTTACTCTATCGGGCGGAAGGAGAAGAACGTCGCAGAGGACCAGGTAGCTGGCCGGTAACCAGAATCGGCCTGGCGGTCTCGGAGGATGGATTCGATATTTCCTACCGTCACTCCGATCCGGTCTTTGATCGCAGCGATTCCGACCTGTGGAATAAGTATGGCTGTGAAGATCCACGCATCTCAAAAATAGGCGACACCTATTATATTGTTTTAACCGCGATGACCGATTACGGCGATCATGGCGGTTGGCTGATGTACTCGACAACCAAAGATTTTGAATCTTTTACTCCTCTCCGTCGCCTGATGCCGGAGCTGGAACAACGGACCAGCGGATTTCTGCCGGCGAAAATAGCCGGAAGATTTTGTCTTTTTCACCGGCCGATGCCGAATATGTGGGTTTCTTTCAGTGAAGATCTGCATTCATGGTCCGATATGACCTGTATCCAAAAGGTGGAACCGGGAACCTGGTACGAGAACAAACTGGGAATCGGGCCGGCTCCGCTCGAAACCCCATACGGCTGGCTCCTGTTCTGGCACGGTAAAAATAACCAACGTGAGTACGCGCTTGGGATAATGCTGCTGGATAAAAACGATCCGACCAAAATTATCAAGCTCCAGCAAGAACCGATTTTAACCTGTGAAATGCCTTACGAAAAACAGGGATTTCTGGACAATGTGGTTTATACCAACGGCGTAGTGGAATTCAAGGGTAAATTCTTCGTCTATTACGGTTGTTGCGACCGCTGTTTGTCGGTTGCGACAATTGATGTGGATGAAGTGTATAAATGGTGCGAAACCACCGATTTAACATAAAGCCTGGTTCGTACGATGGACGGCGGTACTCCGCTTCAAACTCCGCACTTCGTGCTACGGAAGCGGCCTCCCCTGGGAGCGCGGACGTCTCGTCCGCATTCCCGGCACGTCTCGTGCCTCCAGAAGCCGGCATAGCCGTGCATCTTTCCCGGCGCTTTGCGCCGTCGGAAAAGAATGACGCTGGAAGCGAAGAATTACAACAGTCCAGCTTGTTCCAGTAACGATAGTTCTTTGATCAGGTTCGGGGTGAAATTTGCTTGTTCAGCAGGATTGAGTAATTCGTCGCGGGTCCAGAAGCGGACGTAATTAATTTCCTCTTCCTGAAAATCGAACGGCCCCGGATGAACCACTGAAAACACGCCGACATTTTCCGATTCAATTTCATTCCTTATTTGTGAAGTGAACAGAAAAGTTAATTCCAGATCGGGAGAAAGTCCCAGTTCCTCGGCCATTTCCCGGCGGGCGCCGTCTTCATACGACTCGCCGGGAGCAAGGTGGCCGCCGACCGCGGTATCCCATTTGTTCGGCTGGACGTCTTTGTCCGCGGCACGATGCTGTAACAGGATTCTGCCGTCGGGATGGCGGACCACCACGTGGGCCGTACGATGGATCAGGTTCGGATTGCCATGACATTCCGAACGCGGAGCCAAACCGATTGGCCGGTCATTTTCGTCAAAGATTTCAAAAAGTTCTTCAGAACTCATTTCTTGTTAGTCGTCCGCTTTCTGGTTGCGGTTTTTCTGGTGGTGGTCTTTTTAGCCTTTGGGGCAGGCTCGGAAGAGGCTTTTTCCGGGAAAAAGAGTAACTTTTGATTATCCACTTCCGCCCGGACGACTTCCGCTTCTTTAAACATGCCGCGCAGAATATCTTCCGCCAGCGGATCTTCAATGTAACGTTCGACCGCGCGCCGGAGCGGACGGGCGCCATATGACGGTTCATAGCCGCGTTCGATCAGGAAAGCGTAGACTTTTTCATCCAATTGCAGCTCAAGTCCTTTGAACTGGAGGCGTTCACGCACCTTGCCGATCTCGATATCGACGATCTTGTGGAGGTCGTTTTGATCGAGTTGTTTAAAGATAATGATATCGTCAACCCGGTTGATGAATTCCGGTTTGAAGAACTTCTTGGCGGTATCCATCAGTTTATCCTGACTCTTGGCGTTATCAGCTGCGATGCCGCCGCCAAAACCAAGCGAACCGCCGGAAGCGAGTTTTTCAGCTCCCAGGTTACTGGTCATGATAATGATCGTATTACGGAAGTCAACTTTACGCCCGAGCGAGTCGGTCAGCTTGCCTTCTTCCAGAATTTGCAGCAGCATGTGCATGACATCCGGATGCGCTTTTTCAATTTCGTCGAACAGGACAACGGAATAGGGCCGCCGCCGGACGCGTTCGGTTAATTCCCCGCCTTCGCCGTGGCCGACGTAACCCGGAGGCGAACCAACCAGACGGCTGACGTTGAATTTTTCCATATATTCGGACATGTCAACTTGGATAAGGTGATCCTGATTGCCGAACATGAATTCTGACAATGCTTTGGCCAGCAAGGTTTTTCCGACCCCGGTCGGGCCGAGGAAAATGAACGAGCCGATTGGCCGGGCCGGGTTTTTCAAGTCCGCCCTTGAGCGTCGCAAGGCGCGGGCGATGGTGTTGACCGCCAGATCCTGTCCGACCACCACTTTTTCCAGATCCTCTTCCATTTTCAGCAACTTGGCACTTTCTCCCTCTTCCATGCGCTGGACCGGGACTCCGGTTAATTTAGCAACAATTTCAGTGATTTCCTGTTCGCCGATCTTGGCCGAAGGCTGACTGGTGTTTTCCTGCCAGGCCGCCAGAATATCTTCCTTTTCTTTCTGTAAATTCCGTTCCAGGTCGCGGCACTTGGCGGCTTCTTCAAATTTCTGTTCGGCAATCGCGTTTTCCTTGTCGGAGGCGGCCGCGGCTATTTTACCGTCAAGCTCCGAAGTATCCGGCGGGGATACGGTATTCCTGATTCTGGCCCGAGCTCCGGCCTCGTCCATTACGTCGATGGCCTTGTCAGGCAGGAAACGACCCGTGATATAGCGATTGGAAAGCCTGACTGCGGCCGCCAGCGCGGCATCGGTGAACACAACGTTGTGATGTTTTTCATAGGTCGAACGCAACCCTTTGAGGATTTCCAACGCGTCTTCCGGTGATGGCGGTTCAACCATGATCGACTGGAAGCGCCGTTCCAATGCGGCGTCTTTTTCGATGCCTTTGCGATATTCGTCAAGGGTAGTGGCGCCGACGCATTGCAGTTCTCCGCGCGACAGCGCCGGTTTGATGATGTTGGCCGCGTCGAGCGCGCCTTCTGCTGAACCCGCGCCGACAATGGTGTGAAGCTCGTCGATAAACAATATTACCTGCTTCGAGTTGCGTACCTCATCCACCACCGCCTTGATGCGTTCTTCAAACTGGCCGCGGTACTTGGTGCCGGCGACCATCAACGCCATATCGAGCGCAAAAATTTTCTTGTCCCGCAGAATATCCGGAACCGTGTTGTTGGCGACCGCCTGGGCCAGTCCTTCAATGATGGCGGTTTTACCGACTCCGGCTTCACCGATCAAAACCGGATTATTCTTGGTCCGGCGGCACAACACCTGGATCACGCGTTCGATTTCATTGTGGCGGCCGATGACCGGATCGAGGTCGCCGTTAGCGGCCATTTCAGTCAAATTCCGCCCGAATGCGTTCAGGGCGTTCAACTGGGTTTTGGCATTGGCCGGCGGCGAGGCTGGGGCGTTGTCACTTTCTTCGTCGTTGTTTTCCGGCAGATAGTTCGGGTCAAGCATTTTTACCACCCGTTCCCTGACGTTGGCCGCGTCGACTTTCAAATTAGCCAGAATCCGGGACGCGATGCTTTTGGTATCGCGCAGTAAACCGAGCAGCAGATGTTCGGTGCCGACATAATTATAATTCATTTTTTTGGCTTCGACCGCAGCCAGTACCAATACTTTTTTCAGACTCTGCGAAAGCGGCAGACTGCCTTTCTGGGTTACGCTGCCGCCGATTCCGCATTGTTTTTCCACTTCCAGCCGTAATTGGTCAAGATTCAACCCCATTGATTTCAGCACCGCAACCGCCACTCCCTCGCCCAGGGCAAGGAGGCCGAGCAGCAAGTGTTCGGTACCAACATAATCATGGTTCAAGCGTTCAGCTTCCCGCTGGGACAGTTCAAGTACGTGCCTGGCCCGCTGGGTGAAATTATTCATACCGGAATCATTTCCGTCATATTCAGCCATTTTTTCGTCTCCGTTTAGCTCATTATTTATGTCAAACTTATCAAATAAAATTATAAATATATTAATAATATAACGCCGTAGAAGGATTTTTACACCTGACAACGAAAAAAAATACATCGCCGGGGTTGCAACCGGGGCAAAAGAATAATAGATTACTTTGATTAACAAATAACGATATATAATACCGGAAGACGAATATTATGCAAAAAATAGAAGTGGATTTAGGGGATCGCTCTTACGATATCCTGATTGAATCCGGATTGCTTGACAATCCGGGGCCGGCGGCGAATAAAGTTTTTGAGGGACGCAGCATCCTGTTGATCGGCGATTCAAATACCGCGGCGCATTATATGGAGCGGGCGAAGACGATGGTCCTTGACTCCGGCGCGGCTCGTTGTGAAACATTTGTATTTCCAGCCGGCGAAGAGCATAAGAATTTTATCACCCAGGAAGCCATGCTGCGTCACGCGGCGGAATGCGAACTAGACCGGAAATGCTGTTTTGTCGCTCTTGGCGGTGGCGTCTGCGGGGATCTAACCGGATTCGCGGCGGCAACTTATATGCGCGGCGTTGATTTTGTCCAGATTCCGACTTCGTTGCTGGCTATGGTTGATTCTAGTGTCGGCGGCAAGACCGGTATCGATTTGCCGGAAGGCAAAAATCTGGTCGGGGCGTTCTGGCAGCCGCAACTGGTTCTGATCGATCCCGAACTGCTGAAAACACTCCCGGCCCGGGAGTTGCGCAGCGGCCTGGCGGAAGTGGCGAAGTACGCCGTGATCATGGATGCGGAATTTTTTGAAATTCTCGATGAAACATCAGAACGTCTCCTGGCGCTTGATCTTGCTTTGTACGAAGAAATTGTCGCCCGGTGCTGTCAGCTTAAAGCCGATGTTGTCGCCGAAGACGAGCGTGAAGGCGGTTTGCGGGCGATCTTGAATTACGGCCATACTTTTGGTCATGCTCTGGAAATCGTCACCGATTTTACTTTGAGTCACGGCGAAGGTGTGGCTATCGGTATGAATATGGCCGCCAATATGGGCGTGGCGATGGGAATTTTCAGCGAAGCGGAAGCCGCGCGGCAGAAAAAACTGCTTAACGCGCTGGAACTGCCGCAGCAATATTCCGGGGCCGATCCGGAAGCGGTGTTCCGGGCGATGTTCAAGGATAAAAAACAATCCGGCGGCAAGTTGACGGTTGTATTGCCGGAAAAACTCGGCAAGGTAAGAATTGAGCGCGGCGCGTCTGAAGACCTGGTCCGTGACGCGGTCAGGAGCTGCCTGTGACCGATCGTGACGCATATGTCCTTTTAAATTTTATTTCAGGGGTTGGGACCGCGAAATATAAAGTACTGGTTGAAGCTTTCGGTTCGCCGTCAGCAATTTTCAACCAAACATCCGCCCGGATTGCTGGAGTCAAAGGAATAACGCAAAAACTGGCGGAAGCTTTGACCGACCCGGACAATCCGGCTAAATTACAGAATGAATATCAGTTGGCAAGCCGGGGCGGAACCCGAATAGTTACTTTGGCCGATTCGGATTATCCGGAGTGCCTGCGCCATATCTATGATCCGCCTTTTTGCCTTTATGTGCGTGGTACGCTGCCGGAACTCGGCGACGGCTGTGTCGCGGTCGTCGGTTCGCGCCGCCCTTCCCGTTACGGTCGTAAAATGACTGAATTATTAACCGGTCAGGCGGTTGCCGCCGGTTGGAAAATCATTTCAGGTTTGGCCTACGGCATTGACGCGGTGGCCCATCAGACCGCGGTTGATTGTTGCGGCATAACTGTCGCGGTGCTTGGCGGCGGCTTGATGCGGGTTCATCCGCAGGATAATATTCCGCTGGCCCGGTCGATAGTTGAATCCGGCGGTGCGGTGGTTTCAGAATTTCCGATGGAATACCCGGTCAACCGGCAGTCTTTTCCCCGGCGCAACAGGATTGTCGCGGCTATGAGTGCCGCGACGTTGGTAGTCGAAGCCGGTTTGAACAGCGGCGCATTGATTACCGCTGATCTTGCGGCTGAACAGGGACGCAGTGTTTTCGCGGTTCCGGGGCAGGCCGATAATGAGTTGGCCCGGGGATGTCATAAACTATTGCGGCAGGGCGCCAGATTAACGGAAGATTTTGAAGACGTCCTGAATGAATTTGAGTTTTTACCAGGTTTTGGTATGAACATAAACGAGGCACCTCTCGGGTATAATGCCACCGCCGGGGACCATACAACAATTAATCTTGACCCGCTTGAACAGCGGATCGTCGGCGCGCTCGAGTCAGAGGAAAAACCGTTTGACACACTGATTGCCGAGCTTGAGATCAACGCTTCCGAACTTATGACCGCCCTGATGAAACTGGAACTGCAAATGGTCATATCCCAGGCTCCCGGACGACTTTACTCGTTGCGTCGCGGCTGAAATCATCCTGCAACCTTTCTTTCCTTATGCTTGAAAAAACATGTTTCAGTGCTAAATTAATCGTTTACGTTTTATGGATAAATTAATTATAAAAGCTGGAGAGCTACGTATGTCTGAAAATATTGAAAACACAGAACAGGCTCCGGAGGATATTTTTGCTCAACGCATGAGCAAGGTTGAAGAACTCCGCGAAGCTGGAATCGACCCGTTCGGACAGAGTTTTGACGGTACTGACCTGATCGACAATATCCGCGCCGGGTTTCGGGAAGAAGACGAAACCGATCAACCGGCCAGAGCCGCCGGTCGTCTGATGGCGATGCGCGTAATGGGAAAATCCATTTTTGCCGATTTGAAAGACAGTTCAGGCCGGATCCAGCTTTTTGCGAATCAAAAACAGCTGGGCGATGAATTGTTCACCCGTTTCAAACGTCTCGATATCGGTGACATTATCGGAGTGGACGGCCTTTTGTTCGTGACCCGCATGGGGGAACTGACGATCAAGGTGAAAGAATATGCCCTGCTCAGCAAGTCGATGCGTCCGCTGCCAGAGAAATTCCACGGCCTGACCAATATCGAACAGCGTTACCGCCAGCGTTATCTGGACCTGATCATGAACGATGACAGCCGTCGGACATTTCAACAGCGTTTCCAGATCATTCGTGAAATTCGCAAATATCTGGAAAGCCAGGGCTTCCTCGAAGTTGAAACTCCGATGATTCAGCCGCTGGCCGGCGGTGCTGCCGCCAATCCGTTCAAAACCTATTATGAGGCTTTAAGCAGTCCGATGTTTATGCGTATCGCGCCGGAACTCTATCTGAAAAGGCTGCTGGTCGGCGGGTTTGAAAAAGTTTACGAACTGAACCGCAACTTCCGCAACGAAGGCATGAGCCGCCGCCATAATCCCGAGTTCACCATGATCGAGATCTATCAGGCTTACGGCGACTGCCGGACGATGATGAATCTTATTGAGGAACTGGTCACCACCGTCGCGCAAAATGTTTTCGGTACGTTGCAGATCGATCACGGCAACGGTAAAGTCATTGACCTGACCCGCCCCTGGAAACGGGCGACTTATCATGAGCTGGTCAAGGAGAAAGCCGGTGACGACTGGTTTGACATTACGTCGGAAGATCGGATCAAACGGGCCGGTGAACTTGGCCTGGATGTTGAACCCGGAACCCCGGATTTTGAAGTTACCAATGAAGTATATGAAAAATTGATCGAGCAGACTCTTATCCAGCCGACCTTCGTCACCCGGCTCCCGGCGGAGCTGGTGCCGCTGGCTAAAGCGTGCAGCGACGACAGTTCTCTGGTGGATGTGTTTGAACTCGAGATCAACGGACAGGAAGTTGCGCCGGGGTATTCGGAGCTGAATAATCCGATCGAACAGCGCCGTCGTTTCATGGAGCAGTTCGAGCGCGAAAAAGAGGAAGGCGACGAAGTCGGCGACAAGGTTGATGAAGATTTCCTGACCGCCCTGGAGCATGGTATGCCTCCTGCCGGCGGCATGGGGATCGGGATCGACCGTCTGGTCATGATGTTGACCGGTGCCGAGTCAATTCGCGACGTGATTCTCTTCCCGCAAATGAAGATCAAAAAGTAAAGATTTGCTGCGGGAATATTTAATATTGCAACTCTCCGGTTAACTTAACCGGAGAGTTTATTTATTTTTTTGTCAGACCGCGTTCTTCAAGAATAGCATCGACCGGATCATAATGCCAGTTCTTTTTGGCTTTTTGCTCCTCGACCCACTTGTCCATTTTGGCCCGGCAGTCTTGCAGGATTTCCGGACACTGCTCTGCCAGATTATTTGTCTGGAAACGGTCATTGACTATATCGTACAGTTCTTCGTCCTGCCAGTTGTTGTACTCGTATGAATCAAAGGTCCTGATATACAAATGGGTCTTGGTACGAACGGCACGTTGTACCGTATACAGACCGCTGTCCCAAACCAGATATTCCCGGTCGGTTTCTGTCTTGCCGGTGATATTGCCGGCATAAGATTTGCCATCCCATTCACCCGGAGCGGAAATGTTGAGCAGATCGCAAATAGTCGGTGCGTAATCGACGTTATACATCAGAGCGTTGGAACTTGAGCCGGGTTTGGTAATGCCTGGCCAGCGGATAATCAGCGGAATGCGTTGAACACATTCGTCGATATTCACGTGATCCGAGTAGATGCCGTGTTCGCCAAACGCGTCGCCATGGTCGGCGGAAATAATGATTACGGCATCGTCGAGTACGCCCTGGCGGTCCAGTTCGTCGAGAATTTCTTTGACATGGTGATCGACATAGGCGATAGACGAATCGTAACCCGTAACCATTTTTTCAAAATCCGTGCGATTATTGATCGCTCCCGGCATCAGCGGATAAGGACTGTCATCATTGGCAAATTGCCGGTGTGAAGTAAACGGACCGGTGACATTCTGATGTTCTGCGATTGCCGCTTCGTCGGGCCATGCCTGGGTTACCGGATAGTCTTTGAACCGGTCGGACCATGATTCGTCCATCGGATAGGCCCGATGGGTGTCCCAGTAGTTGATATGCAGATAGTAATCCTCTCGGGTTGCGTTTTTCCTGAGCCATTCCAATGCTTTTTCGTTAACTTCTGGAGCAATTTCGGCCCCGCCTTTGAGGTTGATTGTATGGAATTCGCTCCACCCGCAAGTGAACCACATCGCGTAATGACGGTCGGCAAAATTAGAAAAACAGACCGGATCGTATCCGCTGGCTTTCAAGCGTCTTGGAAACATGTCATTGTCCTCAACCGGGCCGCCGTAGGTGCGTTGCTCGATAAAGAATTTTGCCCCCGCTCCGTGGTTGGATATAACCCCGTTGCGAATTCCGAACCGACCGGAAACCAGACAGGTTCTTGAGGGTAGACACGGGGAACTGGCGCAATAATAATTGTTAAAGCGCATTCCCTGTTCGGCTATGGCGTCGATAGTCGGAGAGGTGGGGCGACCATAACCGTAACATCCAAGATGATCCGGTCGCAGACAATCAATATCGAAATAAATAATTCTCATTGCTATTTCTTTTTTTGTATTTCCGGGAAAATAATGAATATGGTTATCTATGCAACGATGCTTATTATTTTTTCTGCTTTTTTTTCCATTCTGCTTTTTTCTTTTTCATCTCGGCATTGAGTTCAATTTGTTTGCCAGGACACTGATTCTTTTTATCAAAAATCCAGTTTCCCATCGTGTCCTGAAGAACTATCATCCGTTTCGCGACCGGAGGCGGAGTTATTGCCTTGGCCGGTTTTGCGGAATACCAGTACGCAACTGACGACATCTCGTTGGCCAGGTGATTGCCGTGTCCATGCTCAATCGTTACCTTGATCTCTTTTGTAAAACGAACCGGGTTTTCAAGGTGGTGGACATAACTGGTTTGGTAGCCGCCATGTCTGCCGTAAATTCCTTTGTTCGTGTTTCCTTCGTAAATTGAACTTCCGTTTCGCATATAAGCGTTGTCCTGCATGCCCCAGGCCTGGTTCAGATAATCCTCCGATCCGGTTCCGTGCAGATCCGGCGGCCATTTGTAACCGTCAACCCAAATCATATCATCGCCTTCGCCCCACCAGTGGCCGTTAAAGTTGGATACGCTGATATTGCAGCCGATGTAATGGCCCTTGCCTTTGGTATCCAGAATAACGTAGTTGCAGTCCCAGGCCAGTTCTCCTTTATTTGCAATATTGGCTTCCGGGGTGTTGACCTGGATTTCCGGCCCCCAGCCCCCGAATGGATTGGTACGCCTGAATTCCGCGTTGAAATAACCGCAATCTTCAGGGATATCAACTCCGGTTTCATAATCGATGTAGAAATATTGAAAATGATCCTCACTGCTTTCGTTGATCAGTTCGATCAAGGCTCTTTCCCGGAAAGGCATTTGAACATAACAATTCAGGGCGCAACCCCCGCCATACAGGTTGGGATGATTGGCCGAAGCAGTGAACAGTAATGACTCGTAAGACGCGACAATACCATGCCCCAGGCCGAAAAAGTCTCCGAGCGGACACAGTATGCTTGGGTGTTTCGCGTTGTCCCAGGTGATTTTCAACAAACATTCACGATAGTGAGTTCCTTGCGTCATCCAGATATGGGTGATTTTTCCCGGACCTGTAATGTCGGCCAGAACAACGCTTTTTCCAGCGGCAATAGTCCATCGGTCGTTGTTGCCCCCGGTTGTGTCCCATGATGACGCTCGTCCGGTTTTGGCGTTAGTGATGCGGGTAAGATTATCCAACATGATTGTCTCCTTTTTAGCCTGAACTATTCATAAAAAATGGATGAGATGTGAAAATATGCTCAAAAAGAAAGTTTTTGATTATCCCGCAGGCGTAGCAACGCTACGCCGAGGATATAAGCAAATGCTTTACTTTGAGCAGATTGTAACAGGTCGCCATAAATTTGTGAATAATTCAGGTTAGATTATTTCCAAACCGTCACGATCAGGCAGAACCGGGAACGGGGCGGATGGAATGGTTTGGTACCAGAACGCAACTGAACATATATCATGCATTCCCGGCAGAAAACGGCCGCCGTCGCGCCAGCCGAGAGCCTGAATCGTCACTTTGAGATCATTTTTGAAGCGGATTGGGTCCATGACATGCCAGCGGTACATTGAATGGCGCTGATTGGCCACATATAATCCGTCCGGCTTGATAACCTGATGCATTCCAAGATACGGTGAAGTATAAATCTGATAACCGTTGATATCCCAATTGTATGAACCGCCGAAATAATCTTCAGTTCCGGTGCCGCAAATGGTCGGGTATTCGCTGTCACCGTCAATATAAAACTTGATCTCGCCCTCGCCCCACCAGCGGTTGTTGTTGATCCCCCATCCCATGGCGGTGCCGACATAATGTCCCTGCCCTTTGATGCCGTCGACGATTGTGTAAACATCCTTGTAAGGCAGCGGGTTGACCCGGCGGAACTGGGCATGGAAATAAGCCGCGTCTTCCGGCACTTCGGTCAAGGTGTAATTAATCTGGAAATAAAGTCCGGCGTTATCAGTCGGATGGATATTTTCCATCGTTATTTTGCAGTGCTTTCGAAACGGCATTTCCCAGAAACAGTTCATCCCGTTTTTCGGATTTACCGATACCGGTTCGGAGTTGACCCGGGGAAAATGCTCGACCGAACGCGGATCTTTCCGGGAGTTCATCCAGGGACAGGCGAAGAAATCATTGACCGGACATTCAACCGAAGGTGTGTCTTGATTGTCCCAGTATATCCGCAGAATCGAGTCGCGGCAGATTGAGCCGGTCAGCCACATGCTTTGGATCGCTCCCGGACCATCGATATCTGCCATGATAAACGTTTCACCGGGTTCTATCGGGTCCCAGGCATGGCATTTCCAGCCGGTGCCGAGATCGCGGGCCGGACCGTCCGGCGCGGCCGGAGCCATGCCGCCCTGACCTTTACCACCGGACCTGTTTTCTGAAGAGATCGAACGGGTTTCCGCATCGCTCAAACGTGAAAGATTGCCAAGACTCATCCCCAAACCGTTAAATTTACTCATGATACAATTCCCTGTATTTGTATTTTATGATTGTAGTGATATTATTTAATATATAATTTTTATGCTCAATGTAAATGCACAATGCTATGATAAATTTGTAGTATATTATGGAAAATTCATTTAAACGTTTTTATCGAAAATCTAAAAGGAAACCGGAATTCACCGTTAATGGCGTTGGGGTTCGTGAGCCGATGCTTAGTGGAATTGTTGATCGGCCCGGTGGAACCGGAGATTCTTTATTGATGTTTTTTTATGATGATATAGCAGTAAATCTGGAGAAAAATAAAAAAGACATTCCGGCCGGTTCGATGATCTACTGGGAGAAATGCGGCCATTACTATGGTCGAACTGATAAGAACTGGATGCATACCTGGATTCATTTTGACGGCCCCGAAGCCACGCAAATAGTCCGCAGGGCCGGCTTGAGGCCGTTTCAGGTTTTTTCCCCGCCCATGGAATTAGTCGAAAGGATGTTGATGCAAATAGATAGGGAAATGAGCAGGATGGTTCCGGATATGGTTATTGTCCGCAATCTTTTTGAGGTCTTTATCCGGGAGATTGTTCGAGCCGGAGCGGATGGAACAGTCCAGATTCCAATGAGAATGGAAGAGATAAGGCTATATATCGAAAATAACTATCGAAAGAGCATTCCGCTGGAAAAACTGGCCAGAAAATTTTCGATATCCAAACCGCATCTTTCGGCGGAATTCAAACGCTGGTTCGGTTTGCCGCCCGGCGAATACCAGATTGAACAAAGATTGCGTGAAGCGGAAATATTATTGATGGACAATAATCTGCAAATAGCCGATGTTGCCGAAAGAGTCGGCTGGGATGATGTCTGCCACTTTTCAAAGATATTCAAAAAGCACCGTGCAAAATCCCCGTCAGCGGCCCGTCATAGCACCGGATAAAACAACCCGTCAGATTTCCGTCATTTTATGCAATTAATTGAATAATAGAATGTTCAATCCGTCACTTCGCCGGTTTTATCCGTTAAGCACCTCAAGGGCTTTCGGAACCGTATCATTCGGCTTGACTTTATACCAGACTCCGATTAGCTTGCCTTTTTCATCGATCAGGAACGAGGAGCGGATGATCCCGAAATATTTTTTGCCGTACATGCTTTTTTCGCCCCAAACCCCGAATGCTTCAGCGACTTTATGTTCGGTATCGCAAAGCAGTTGGAAGTTGAGTTCATTCTTTTCGATGAATTTACGTTGTTTTGCCGGTTCATCCGGGCTGATTCCCAGCGCCACGACATCTTTGATGACTGGAATGTCATTTACCGCGTCGCGGACCGCGCAGGACTGTGTGGTGCAGCCGGAAGTCAAGGCTTTCGGGTAAAAATAAATCAGTACTTTTTTACCGCGAAATTGCGCCAGGGAGACTTCCTGTTCATCCTGATTGATCAAAGTAAAATCCGGAGCGTTGTCGCCGATTGCCAATTGCTTACTCATAATTTCCTCCTTATACGTTGGTTCTTATAAGTAAGTTACATGGTAAATCAGAAAGATGCAATAGTCTGAAACGAAATAAAAACCCGGAGTTAAATCACTTTACTCGATTACTCCGGGGCTATGTCTGATTGCTCATTTTCAGCACAGACTAAATTTTCATTTCTAATTAGTAATTTCTAATTAATTAGAACGTTTCCCGGATCTTATCAGTATAGTGACGAACCAGATCCCAATCTGATTCCGGCGGCAGGCGATGGTCGGGACATGGAATAAAGCCGCCAAGTGCGACCTGTTCCTTAAGACGTTCGATTTCCGCGTCGACCGCGGCGCGGTCTTTGCAGACGGCGTGTTTGTTCATCGCACCGACGCCGCGCAGTTCTTTTCCGTATTTTTCCCGCCACGGCGTGATTTTCGCGTCCCAGACGCCTACTTCGATCGGGAACATAACATTAACGCCGCCTTCCAACCACAGGGGGACGAGTGAGTCAATCAGGCCGTCACAGTCGACCGCTGCCAGTGTACAACCGTATTGTTTCAGTAAATCGGTAATTCGTTTATAAGCCGGTACGCAATGCTCCGCGAAGAAATCAGGAGAAACCAGCGGGCCGCTGCGGAAACAGATATCTTCCCAGAAGTGCGCGAGATCGGGGCGAAAACCGGCTTCAAGCGTATATTTGACGTTCTGATAGGCGACCTCATTGATCGTTTCCATCATTTCTTTTAAAAGTACCGGATCGTCAATCTGCAGATAGCTCAAATTGACAACTCCGACGACATTCCGCAGATAGCCGATGGTACTGCCGCCCCATATCGCATACGAGAAGTCACGTTCGTTTTGGGCCATAAATTCACGACCGCCCTCTTTATAGAGCAGGTATTTTTGCGGCGTAATTTTAACTTTTGTATTCAATATCCGGTCTTTATTCCATTGATAGCGGTCCTTATAATATTTTTCCCAGCTCGGACGATCAGTCAGCAGGTGTTCAATTTCGGCCGGAATTGAAATGTTGTCAGGAGTATGCAGCAAGGTCACTCCCTGAGCGTCGCGAATATGTTTTGATCCATCCGGAAACTCTTTTATTACTTCCCGCTCAAATCCGGGATCAAGATAGGCATTTGGACAAAAACAGCAACCGCCGAAATCATGATCCCAGCCCAGCATCCGGTCCATTTCCGTATCGATTTCGTTGCCGTCGCTCCACCCGTCGGCCATTGCCTGCGTGATGTGCCCTTCCGCCGCCCACTTTTGGAGCAGTTCTCTCCAGTACCCGAAATGCAATACCGGCATCCGGTCATAATCCTGATAATTCAATACTGCAAGCAAACGTTCCCGCGCGGTCATTTCCCGTTCCATGATATTTTCCTTTTTGTTTGAAAATAAGAAATTAAACAATGCACTTTAAATAAATATAATGTATAAATAACATAAAATCTATGGTAAAAAGAAAGAATACATGTATGATAATAAGATAAACAAAAGGAATACTATGGAAATTAATATTTGTATCCTGACCCCGGTAAATCCCGGCAATCAGTGGGGGCCCCGGACAATCCTCGATTACGAATTGGTTTATATTGAATCGGGTAACTTTTCATATCAGGAAGATTCCAAAACGCTTGTTCTGAGGCCGGATCAATGCTTGCTGATTCCGCCGGATACAGAACATGTATTGCGCGAGGCGGCGGGAAAAGAGGGGCTGATCAGCTGCGTACATCTTGATCCGCCCGAAGATCTCAAACGGCCGGAGCAAATAACCGGCTGCCGGAGTCAGCCGTCAATATCCGTTTTGTTTCGACAAATCATCTCTGAATTTGCCGGAGCAAGTCCATGGCGGGACGAGCTGCTGAAGTCATTAGCCAGAACGATTTGGCTATCGCTGCTGAACGCTTGCGAAGGCGAAGCAGGCCGGCTTTCGGAAAGAACCAAGGCAATGCTGAAATATCTTGATCAGCATCTTTATGAGAATGCCGGGCGCAAAGATTTGGCAACGCGATTTAATCTGACCCCGGAACATGTAAATGCGATATTTCGCCAGGAGTTGAATACAACCCCGACCAATTACGTGAACCGGCAGCGGATATATCACGCCTATCGTTTATTGACAGAGCAGGGATACAGCGTTAAAGAAGCGGCTGAATCCGTGGGATTTTGCGATGCGTTCTATTTTTCAAAGCTGTTCAAACGGATAATCGGCATTCCTCCCGCCAGAATATAACTCCTCACGCTTCGAAAGCTTCCTGTTATCAACTCTATTTACGTGTTTTTAATATATTATATCATCACTTGATTTATTAAAAATTGATAAGTAGTTTTTCATTATAATGTTATGACTATTATTATTTGCTGCTGTTTTTGGAAATTGATAAGTGATTTGGACTAAAAAAATAACGTATTTGTCAGCGGGATAACATTGTTAAAGGCTTGTCCGGCATCATTTTCCAGTGGTAATAACCGGATTGTCAACTAAATTATCTCTTTTGCCGGTCACGTTGTTGTTTTTTGGTCCGGATGGGACTATATTACCCAATAATTTTATGTATGGAATCATCAATCTTAAATATTTTAAAGAAAGCGAAAAAAATGGCCAAGATTCATCCAAGTTCAGTAGTTGAGGATGGCGCAGTATTGGCGGACGGTGTTGAAGTCGGACCAATGTGCTATGTCGGACCGGAAGTAAAAATCGGAGAAGGCACCCGGCTTATCGGTCAGTGTCATGTATCCGGCTGCACTACACTCGGTAAGGAAAATGTGATATATCCGTTTGCGTCGCTTGGCTGTAACGCGCAGGACATTTCCCCTCCCCCGGCTAAAACAACTTTGGTAATCGGCGATAAAAACGTTTTTCGTGAAGGCTGTACTGTTCACACCGGCGCTCACGATAAATGTGAAACCAAAGTCGGTAACAACAACTTCATTATGAACTGTGCCCATATTGCCCACGACTGCATTATTCATGATCACGTAATTCTGGTCGGATATGCTGGAGCAACCGGTCACTGCGAAATCTTTGACCATGTCATTTGTTCGGCTTACAGCGGGATTCATCAGTTCTGCCGGATCGGGCGTTTTGCCATGCTCAGCGGCGGTTCCGTTTTTTCTCAGGATATTGCCCCGTTTGTGATTGCCGAAGGCCGTAACGGTCCGGTTCGCGGAATCAATGTGGTTGGTTTGAAACGCAACGGCTTTTCTTCAGAAACAATCAAGGTTCTGCGGAATCTTTATAAAATCTTTTTCCGTAGCGGGCTGAATTCTTCCAACGCGATCGCGAAGATCAAGGAAGAACTGCCGATGCTGCCTGAAGTTCAGGAGTTTCTGGATTTCTTCAATTCCAGTAAACGCGGCGTCCATCAGGGACGTACTCCGGGCAAGCGCGCTTAAAATCAGTAACATCATAAGGATATTAACATGATTTCTGTAAACTCATTACAAAAAAATCCCGGTTTTTCCAGACGTAAAGGTCCGGTCGTTCTGGTTATTATGGACGGAGTCGGGTTCGGCAAATATGCTGACGGCGATGCGTTCCTGCAAGCCTATACGCCGGAATTAAACGGACTGATGGAAAAATGTCCGATGGCTAAACTCAAGGCCCATGGCACTGCTGTCGGAATGCCTTCCGATGAAGACATGGGCAACAGCGAAGTCGGTCATAACGCCATGGGCTGCGGCCGGGTGTTCGCGCAAGGCGCGAAGCTGGTTGACGATTCAGTGACCTCGGGCAAAGTGTTTGAAGGTGAAATCTGGCACGAGCTGACCCAAAACGTTATCGACAAAGACAGCACTTTGCATTTCATCGGTCTTTTCTCAGACGGCAATGTCCACAGTAACATCAGCCATCTGAAAGCAATGCTTGCAAAAGCCAAAGCGCAGGGTGTTAAGAAAGCGCGGATCCACATTCTGCTGGACGGTCGCGATGTGCCGGAAACCTCCGCTCTGGATTATGTCGATCCGTTTGAAGAATTTCTGGCCGGACTTGACGCGGATTACCGGATCGCTTCCGGCGGCGGCCGCATGGTCATAACTATGGACCGTTACGGCGCGAACTGGGATATGGTCCGCAAAGGCTGGGATATTCACGTCAAGGGTGTAGGCGATTACTATCCGAACGCTCATGAGGCCATTGTTGATTTGCGTGAAAAAACCGGCGCTATCGACCAGGATTTACCGCCGTTCGTTATCTCTGATGACGGCAAAACCCCGATCGGCCCGATTGTCGATGGTGACAGTGTGATATTCTTCAATTTCCGTGGAGACCGCGGATTGGAAATTACCGCCGCTTTCGAACAGGATGATTTTGACAAGTTTGATCGCGGTCCGAAACCGGATGTCGTTTATGCCGGAATGATGGAATATGACGGTGACGCTCACGCTCCGAAAAAATACCTGGTTAATCCGCCGGATATCGAACGGACCCTCGGTGAATATCTTTGTGCCAGCGATGAGCGCCAACTGGCGATCAGTGAAACCCAGAAATTCGGTCATGTCACCTATTTCTTTAACGGGAACCGGACCGGTTATTTTGATGAAACGAAAGAAAAATACGTTGAAATCCCGTCTGATATAGTGCCGTTTGAACAGCGTCCGTGGATGAAATGCGCTGAAATCACCGACTACGTGATCAAAGCGATTGAAGAAGGCGAGTACAGCTTTATCCGGTTGAATTTCCCCAACGGCGATATGGTCGGGCATACCGGCATATTCCAGGCGGTGTTGACCGGGATGGGCGGACTTGATATTTGTGTGCAGCGTATTCGTAAAGCGATTGAAAAAGCCGGCGGCGTGATGGTAATCACCGCCGACCACGGTAACTCAGACGATATGCTGGAACACGATAAAAAAGGTAACCTGAAATACGATAAGGCCGGCGTTCCGGCCCGTAAGACGAGTCACTCGCTGAATCCTGTTCCATGTATTATTTTTGACCCGCAGAACCAGGGTGAATATGGTCCTGAACTGCGCGAAGGTCTCGGCATCAGTTCAGTTGCCGCAACCTGTATCGAACTTCTCGGTTATATTCCGCCGGAAGACTACGATCCTAGCGTCTTGATCTTGAAATAACAGCTTGTCCGGGACCGCGTGTACAGGTTTATGGCCCGGACTGTAATGAAGGAGTAAATTATGTATCTCGGAAGAATTGTCGCCGCAGGGCAGACCAAAGATGGTCGCGCAGTTGCCATGTACCGGGTTTCTTCACGGTCTTTTCCGAACCGCGAAGCCCGTAAAATCAATGATACCGTATCGATTATGCCGCGTCCCGGTTTTGAAGGAGACTTGAGCAAAAATCCTTATATTGCCTATAATTGCATCAGGATGGCCCGCAACAGCGTGGTTGCTTCAAACGGGTCTCACACCGACCCGATCGTTGAAAAAATCGCGATGGGAATGTCGGCCCGCGACGCACTGGCGTTGAGCCTGCTGGCGATGGATTACGAAAAAGACGATTACAACACCCCGCGCGTCGCGGCGGTGGCGGAGCTTAACTCAAGCAATGTCGTCCTTGGAATTGTCCGTCATGACGGTTTGATCGTACGCGAGTTCCATGCGGAGCCCGGACAAATCTTCTATGTTTCAACCTATGAAAAAAATGTTCCCTGCGAACATTACAAAGACGAGGCCTTCAATGCGGAAAATGCCGCGGAAGCCTGTCAATACGCCATTGACGGCGGCGTCTTTGCCGATTTTGAACATCCGGTAACTTCCGCCGCGGCGGTAGCCGGTTACGATGGCTTTAATACTGCGGTCCTGAGTATCTGACGATGACCCGTAATCAACTTGACCAATTAAACCCGGAACAACGCCGGGCCGTGACTACTATTGACGGCCCGGTTTTAGTGCTGGCTGGAGCCGGAACCGGCAAAACCCGGGTTATCACCAGCCGGATCGCCCATATGATCGAAGAGGGAATCAACCCTGAATCGATTCTCGGGATGACTTTTACCAATAAAGCCGCCCGGGAGATGAAAGAGCGCCTGGCTGATCTGGTCAAGCCGTCCGATGCGGAAAAGGTTACGCTCGGAACTTTCCACTCATTCTGCGTACGGATGCTCCGCCAGGAGATTCGTTATCTAGGCTTTACCAGTAATTTTACAATTGCCGATGATGCCGACCGGAACGGCTTGCTGAAACAGGCTTTGGGCGAGACGATGTTTGCCCATAATAATATCAGCGTCGATGCCTCAAACTGGTATATCAGTGACTGTAAAAACAAACTTTGGAGTCCGCAGGAGGCGTCGCGCCGGGCGGTGGCCGATCGCGATGCGATTCTGGCCAACATCTACGGCCGCTATCAGCAATTACTGGAAAACCAGAACATGATCGATTACGACGATATGCTGATGTATGCTTATCGTATCCTTGAAGAAGACGGCCAGATCCTGATGAAGTATCGGGAACGCTATCAATATTTGCTGGTAGACGAATACCAGGACACCAATGTTGCCCAGTTTGAGTTTCTCAAGCTGCTGACTACGCCCCGCAACAATATCTGCGTGGTGGGTGATGATGACCAGAGTATTTACGGCTGGCGCGGCGCTAATGTTGAAAATATTTTGAATTTCCCGATGCTTTTTCCGGGAACCACGGAAATAAAACTTGAACAGAACTATCGTTCGACTAATCGAATACTCAGTACCGCCAACTGTGTGATCAATTCAAACCAGAATCGCTTCAGCAAGAGCCTGTGGTCCGCCAAAGGCGACGGGGAAATGATCAATGTGGTCAAACTTTACAGCGCGGAAGAAGAAGGCAAATTCGTTGCCGATTTGATTCATGAAGAAAAACGGAAAAATCCGGATTGGTCCTTCAAAGACTTTGCGATTCTCTATCGCTCCAACTATTTGTCGCGGCAAATGGAAATGAGTTTGCGCGAAGCCGAGGTCCCGTACAGGGTTGTCGGCGGCCAGGATTTTTATAATCGGCGCGAGGTGAAAGACGCCGCCGCTTTTCTGAAACTGCTGGTAAACCCCAAAGAGGACCAGAGTTTGCTGCGGGTGATTAATCTTCCGCCTCGCGGACTTGGCGACAAGGCGATCAAGCGTCTGAAAGATTTGCGGGAATCAGCATTCATGCCGATGACTGAATTGCTGGGCCATGAAGAATTTATTACCGGGCTGGGGGCTTCCGGTGCTGCCGGGGCCAAAGAACTGTTCGGGATCATGAAGAAATATCAGGAGATTTTTACTTCTCCCGGCGGCCTGGCTGCAAAAATTTCTGATTACCTTACCGAAGTAGGTTATCTGACCGGACTGCTGAAAATATATCGTGACCGGAAAGACGCCGAAAAACGGGCGGAGAACATAGGGGAATTTATCAATGCCGCTGCTCAATATGAGAACCGGCAGAGTGTTCCCCCGACTTTGCTGGAATACCTTGAAAACTTCGCGTTGCTGGAAGAAAACGACCGGACCGAAGAAGATGAAGAAAGCGACAATTGCGTTACCCTGACGACGGTTCATGCCGCAAAGGGACTTGAATTTCCGTTTGTCATTCAGATTGGAATGGAGAAAAATATATTTCCCAATGAACGGGCGATAGAGGAAGGTTCGGTCGATGAGGAACGACGGCTTTTTTACGTGTCTATCACCCGAGCCCAGGAAAGAATGGTCATTACCTGCGCCGGCAGCCGGATGTATCGAGGTCGAGAGGCGCCTCAGCGTCCATCTCCGTTTCTGAACCGGCTTCCGACCGAACATGTTTGCCTGAAAGAGTCGGAAGATATGTTTGAAGCGGTTAATAATGATGCTTTGCTTAGCGACATCGATAATATCCTGGCAATGCTGAAAGCCGGAAAATAAAGCGGTCAAGCTTATTATTCTATAACATCACCGACATTGATTTTTTTGTTTAAATATTGCGGTTTGTTATAGATAATTATGATTATAAACTTAATTGATTAAAAGTTGAATTGTGCTATTTTAATTATTTGCGCGCATTCGATAAAAATTTTCTCGAGCGGAACGACCCAGAGGATCGGGGAATTAAACCCGTCATTTGTTATTCCGCTTCCGAAGCGCAGAGCGCGAAGTATGAAGCGGCATATCGCCATCCGTCGTACGGATTCAGGTTATCAAAATAATGAAAGTATAAAAACGAATGTTTCCGAAATGCAAATATCCTGAAAAAATGGTTCAGGACTATCTCAATCAGGTATCTACTGATGCGGTTCGACAGTCGATTTACCGTGAGAAGCAGACTTTTACTGACTTCATGAACCTGATTTCCCCGGCCGCCGCGGCGCTGCTTGAGGAGATGCGCGAAAGGGCCGCGGTAATCAAACGGATGCACTTCGGGAAAACGGTTCGGGTTTACTCTCCCTTGTACGTTTCAAACTGGTGCATCAATGATTGTGCTTACTGCGGCTTCCGCACTTCATACCGGGGCCACAAACGTAAACGGCTCAGTGTCAAGGAAGTTATTGACGAAGCGAAGATTATTCGCGCCTGGGGGATTGAAAGCCTGCTGCTGGTCAGCGGCGAAGACCCGAAAGGTGCATCGGTGGAATATTTTGAGGAGATCGTTCACGAACTTAAAAAGATGTTCGCATATATTTCCATTGAGATTTATCCGATGGACGAAGCCGGTTATCGTCGACTTTTTGAGGCCGGGGTCCACGGCCTGACGATTTATCAGGAAACCTACGATCAGGATCTTTACAAAAAATTGCATTTACGCGGTCCGAAAATGGATTATCATGCTCGTCTGGCCGCAATTGAAGCGGGCGGCCGGGCCGGATTTTACAACCTGGGGGTCGGGGCTTTGCTGGGGCTTTCCGACTGGCGGCTTGAATCCGTTTCGCTGGCGGCTCATGGTACCTACTTAAAAAAGCAGTTCTGGCGCAGCCGGATTCAATTTTCGTTTCCGCGGATCACGCCGACGGAAGGCGGCTTTGATCCGCCTTGTCCGGTCAGTGAAATTGAACTCGAGCAAATGATGCTGGCATTCAGATTGTTTTTCCATGAATCCGACTTGTTTGTGTCAACCCGTGAATCACATGTCTTCAGGTCTCGCATGGCGCAATGCTGCGCCAGCCATTTAAGCGCCGGGAGTCAAGTGGTCCCCGGCGGATATCGCGATGCGGAGGACCGCAAGCAGGAACTAGGTCAATTTACGGTAAACGACCTGACCTCAGTCGATGCCGTGACAGAGGACCTTAAAGAACACCATCTGGAAGCGGTCTTTAAAGATTGGGATCTCTCTTTCGGTGTGTGATTTGACGGATGTAATTTGTTAATAGTAAATACAATAAAAAATTAACGGATAAATGACGGAGGATTATTATGTTTATTAACCTGTTGGAAAATCCGGAACTGATTTTCGGGGCGGCGCGAGTAATCGCCAATGAAGATGGCTTGCATTTGAAACGGATGACTGAAGCGCTTGAGGAGTTTTACAATTACAGTGAGGCGGCCGCAAACCGCGCCGCTTGCACGAGCGGGATTCGCATCGGGTTTGTCACTAATTCAAATCTTTTGGCATTTGGAGTTAAATTCGGCCGTTTTTGTCGTGAAATATTTCAGATTGACGTGGTTATCGATGGCATGACATGTATGAGATTTGCTCCGGATGCTTTTCAGGAGGAATACGTTTTTTCAACTGAACTGCCGGAGGGCGATAAAAAAGTTGAAATATATTTATCACATTGCGCCGAAATGATTATTACCGGACTTGACGTGGCGGATGACGCCATGGTTGCGCCGTGTCCCGAGTTTGACCGCGAAATTATCTTCATAGGCGATTCGATCACCCAGGGGATGACAGTCTACGGCGGATCCGATACTTATCCTGCTTTATTATCCGCGGAGCTTGACGTAAATTTCCGTAATATCGCGGTCGGCGGCGCCACAATGCGTGGCGAAGTCGGAGAAATGGCGCTTGAGCTTGATTGGGATGATGCGATCATTGCGTTCGGGATCAATGATTTTAATCAGGGGCGTCCGCTTGAGGATATCACCTCCGATACGGTTCGCATGTTAAACGCGCTGACAAAACGCAAAAACGCAAAGATTTATCTCTTGACCCCGATTCCCTGGGCCGAACGGACCGAGCCGAATTCGTTAGGGTTATCAGTTCAGGATTATCGCGATACCATTGCGGCGGCGGCTGAGGGCTTTGCGACGGTAACGGTTATCGACGGAGCAGGACTGGTTCCTGATGACTCCTCTTATTTTGTTGACTGTGTTCACCCTAATGAAGCCGGCGCTGAAGCGTATGCGGAAAATCTGCTTAAATTTCTCGAAAATTGAATAAGTTGAACATCGACATTGAACATCGAATAAATAATTTTGAAAGATAGTTGCATGAATGGTGTAACATGTCCTTGCGGTTCCGGGTTAAATTATGATTTGTGCTGCGGTAAATTTCACAATGGAATACTTCCCGAAACCGCGGAAGCGTTGATGCGATCGCGTTTTTCGGCCTACGTCATGCATGAACTGGATTATTTATATGAGACGACTCATCCGGATTCAAGGACACGAGATTTACGAAAAGCAATTGCTGGCTGGGCGGCGGAAGCGCGCTTTGTAAAACTTGAGATTATCAAAACTGCAAGAGGACAAGCCGATGATAAAACCGGAAAAGTCGAGTTTACTGCGTTTTATTTGCAAAATGGTCAAATGCACCAGCACCATGAAGTATCTATTTTTAAAAAATACAAGAGCAGATGGTATTATGTAGAGGGAGAGCAATAGCAATAACTTAGCCTGAATTATTCACAAATTTATGGCTGCCTGTTACAATTTGCTCAAAGTAAAGCATTTGCTTATGTCCTCGACGTAGCGCTGCTACGCCTGCGGGATAATCAAAAACTTTCTTTTTGAGCATATTTTCACATCTCATCCATTTTTTATGAATAGTTCAGGTTAGGGTTTATTTTTTTACTGTTGCAAAAATAGAACTAACGCCTTATATTTATTTATGAAGATGTACGAGGAAGAAGATCATGGGTTTTAAAGAATTACTGGAAAGTCTCAGCAGTGGGCTGGAGTCGCCGCAAGATGAAGATATTGCAATTTTATCTGAATCGGAGTTTGTCCGCAAGTTAATTGATTCTGTTCCGGAAGCGTTGCTCATTCTTAATTCTGAGCGGGAAACAATCTTTTCCAATATGCAGCTGCTCAAATTTATCGGCTGCGAAAGCTGTGAGGAGACAATTGGAAAGCTGCCTGGAGAGTTGTTTAAATGCCGTCACGCATTGGAACCCGGTGGCCGGGGATGCGGTAGAACGGACTCTTGCGAATACTGCGGCTTATTCAATTCAGTCAAAAAATCGCTGGAGCAGGGAAAATTCGCTGAAGAGGAATGTCATATTTTAACTGTTGACAATAATGCTTTTGACCTTAAAGTGTGGGCAACGCCACTTAAAATAAACAACAAGAATTATACTATACTTGCATTGCAGGATAACAGCGGAGAAAAGCGCCGGGAAGTTCTCGAACATGTCTTTTTTCATGATATACTGAATAGCGCCGGGGGGATCAATGGTCTTGCCAGATTATTGCATGAGTCGTTTGAATCGATTAATCCTGAAGAAATTTCCGGAATGATATTTGTTACTTCGGAACACTTGATTGAAGAGATAATGTCCCAGAAACAGTTGATTCGCGCGGAAAATGGCGAGTTGGAGGTAAATGAGTCTGAATTCCGGGCATTTGAACTGATGGAGGATGTTATTCAGATTTACGCGTCACATGACGTGGCAAGAAATAAGCAGATAGTCATTTCCCCGAATGCTCAAAATTTGAAAGTTAAAACAGATCAGGCTCTGGTTCGACGGGTTATTGGAAACATGACAAAGAATGCCCTGGAGGCCTCCGGCAAAGGAGTCACTATTACTTTGTCATGCAAGCTCAATGGTAGATACGCATGTTTTTCGGTACACAATCCGGGAGTAATTGATGATGAGGTCCAGCAACAGTTGTTCAATCGTTCTTTTTCCACCAAAGGCAAAGGAAGAGGACTGGGGACTTACAGCATGAAACTTTTCGGCGAAAAATATCTGGGAGGTAAAGTTGGTTTTAGCAGTAGTGAATGGGCCGGAACCGAATTTTTCCTGGAACTGCCGGTTTTGTAAATATTTAAACTCCCGGTTTATTTAATCCACTTTTCGGCTTCCGCCAGAGATTTGAAAACTCTGGTTTGCCACGGCCCGTCTCCGTAAAACGCTTCATACATACGGCATAATCCGAATACCAAAGGTGATTCTGAAACCAATGCGACTTTCATATGAGGATTAATTTCTGAAGCTTGCAGGTCCTGGCTGGCCAGTATCTTCATTTCTCCCGAGCTTAAAAGAAAGTCTTCAACTGCTGTAAATATCCATAACTGATATTTATAGGAAGTAAAATCCCATTGCTTATAGAGGGCGGTATTCAATCCCATTATTTCTTCCGAGGTAATGATACCGGAAAGCTCAAAACGAGCTCCGTCTCTGGAATATTCCTTTGATATAATCATGACTGCTTCTCCTCGAAAAAATAAATGTCCAATTTTTATTTTGCTACAGCATCATGGACTTCTGATTTGCGATTGCCTTATTATAAATCAATATTGCGATATACTATAAGGGGGTATGCCTGTTATTATTTTATAATGCGAAAGAGTAAAAGTCAATAAGCAATTTGCAGATCAACCGCTGGTACAGAGAAACAGGATTGAAAAATAGTGTAGAATACATCCGCCCAGAACGAACACGTGCCAGATGGCATGATTGTACGGCAGCCGTTTCCACAGGTAAAATATCACCCCGACACTGTAGGTGATACCACCGGCGATCAGCAGGATGATACTGGAAGTCGGCATCATCGGAAAGATCTTTTGAAAGGAAAAAATACACAGCCAGCCCATACAGAGATAAAGTAAAGTTGATGTTTTGGCAAAACGGTCAACCCATAGCGCTTTAATGACCACGCCGATGATTGCCAATCCCCAGATGATACCGAAAATCGTCCAGCCGGTCCCGCCGCGCGCAGTCAGCATCAGCGGGGTATAGGTTCCGGCGATCAGCAGAAAAATTGAAGCATGGTCAAGAATCCTGAAAATCCTTTTGTGCCGGGATTTGGTCAGCGCGTGATAAAGGGTCGAAGACATGAACAGCATTATCGCGGTGATACCGAAGATCGATACTGAGACTATCTGCCAGACTGTGGCATATAATGAAGCGTAGACAACCAGTACTGCCAATCCGGCGCAACTGAGCAGCATGCCCAGCCCGTGGGTAATGCTGTTGGCAATTTCCTCTCCCAGGCTGTAACGGTGTTCCCTGGATCGTGTTTCTGACATATCATTCCTTGATTATTTCAATTTAATAAATATACCACTTTACCGCACTTTTTTCAAGCACTTTGAATCGCCACCCGCCGGGAAAAAATTAGCGCCTGTTTCTTTGCCTGCTCGAATTGCATTTTCCACGATCAGATGTAATGTTAAGTTAATACAAATTGAATTGGAAAATAATATGATCGAAGTTGGAAAATACAATACTCTGGAGATATATCGCAAAGTTGACTTCGGGGTATATTTGACAGACGAAGAAGATGAAGTGCTGCTGCCTTTAAAGCAGGTTCCGCCCGGTGTCGATGTCGGCGACTACCTTGAAGTTTTTGTTTATCTCGATTCGGAACAGCGACCGATTGCGACAACCCGGCGTCCAAAGGCGGTTGCCGGCGAAATGGCGCTTTTGAAAGTTACGGATGTTAACCGGATTGGCGCGTTTCTGGACTGGGGGCTTGAAAAAGAACTGTTGGTGCCGTTCAAGGAGCAGCGCGAACCGATGATTGTCGGGCATGAATACGTGGTAAAGGTTATCGTCGATCCGGTCAGCGGTCGTCTCATGGGATCCAACCGTATGAGTTATTACGCCAAATCCGGGCAAGGAGATCTCAAACAAGGACAGGAAGTCGATATTCTGGTATGCTATGAAGTGAAAATCGGTTATGCGGTTTTGATTAATGACGAATATCAGGGTATGCTTTATCGGAACGAGGTGTTTAAACCGCTGAAGCCGGGTGACCGGGACAAGGGATTCATCTCTAAACTCAGGGAAGACGGTAAAATTGACGTATCGCTGCGCAAGCCCGGCTTCAAAGGAGTTGTCAAAGAGAAGTCGCCGGTACTGGAAAAACTGGAGGCTGCCGGCGGATCTCTGCCGTTCAACTCGAAAAGCTCCCCTGAAGATATCAAAAAAGAATTTAACCTGAGCAAAAAGGTCTTCAAACAAATTATCGGCATGTTATATAAAGAACGCAAGATAGTGATTACTGACGACGGGATTGCTTTGGTTAAAAAATAAGGTAGAACGAAATGACTGCAAATAAATTAATCCTGCCTAAAAAACAACTGGGCCGGACCGGATTACAATTATCCATGCTTGGAATGGGCGGATTTCATCAGTGTGAAGTGGATTCCGGCATAGTTGAAGAAGTTGCCCGGGAATTTATCGCAATGGGTGGAAATTATTTTGAAACGGCCCGCAGTTACGGGCAGGGCGGCAGCGAACTTAAATTGGGCCGGGCTATTGCAGGAAAACGGGACCAACTTGTTCTCGGTTCCAAAACCGCCAAACGTGATGCCGAAAGCGCCTGGCGCGAACTCAACGAAACGCTGGAAGCCTTACAGACCGATCATCTTGACCTTTATTTTCTGCATAACGTCTTTACCGCTGACGATTTGGCGGCAGTCGTCGCCGCGCAAGGTGCGCTGTCCGCGTTCATCCGGGCAAAAGATGAAGGAATGATTAAACATATCGCGTTCAGCACCCATTGGCCGTTGATTTTGCTTGACGCAATTAAAGTTATTCCGTTTGAGGCTGTGCTTATTTGGGGAAACTATCTGGACTATTGCAACTATCCGGAAATCCCGAACGAGATTTTACCGGTTCTGCGTCAAAACGACATCGGCCACCTAATAATGAAGCCTCTGGCGGACGGCTTTCTGCATAAATCAGTTGATGGTGCTTTCCGTTACGCCTTGCGGGAAAATCCGGCCTGCGTCGTTAGCGGGTTCAACAGTGTTGAGATGCTGCGTGACGACGCGGCCGCCGTTTGTTGTGGAGCATTGGATGACGATGCGGGGGCCGAACTGTTGAAAAATGCGCCGGAGCTTGGAAATTATGTTTGCCGCCAGTGCCGGGAGTGTTCGGTTTTACCGGGAAGTCAAGGTATCCGGCTGAAAAAATTATTTGAGCTGGAAGGTAAATTCGACCGTCAGATGAACACATTATATTCCGCTGACGCCGGAACCTACGCCCTCCAGCAGCGTCTATGTAAATGGTTCGGCAACGGGGAGCGGGCAAAGTCCTATTACTCCGAACATGAAGATAATTTTGCTGAAATTATTGGTGAATCAGGTGCGGTCAAATTTTCCGAATGCCGGTACGGAATCGATATTCCGCGCAAGATCCGGATTGTTAAAGAGAAATTGACTGATGGAAATTTGAGCAGAATTTGACAATAACTTGCCTATTTAAACGGATTTGTTGTCGGGAAAAGAAGAAATTTCGCGATTTCGGCATTATATTACCGGGTTATTGTTGAAAAAATTACGTAATTGCTATACAGGATACGATGAAAACTTTAAACTGGTACGTGACAAAACACTTTCTGGTGACCTTTTGCATGGCTATCGGCATTTTGACGTTCGTCATGGTCGGGGCGCGGCTGATCAGAGTATTTGAACTGATTTCCCAGGGAATACCGATTTCCACCATGTTCTATGTTATCGGTTACATGCTGCCGACGGTATTGACCTATACAATTCCTTGGGCTATTCTGGTTTCAGTCATGCTGGTTTTCGGCCGTTTGTCCGCTGATGCTGAAATTACCGCGATGCGTGCCTGCGGCGTTTCAATCATGCAGATAATCTCGCCGATTCTGGTGCTGACTTTCCTGTTGACTTGTGCCTGCTTGTATGTGCAGCTTTTTGTCGGGCCGCCGCTGCTTGGGAAATCACGCTCACTGATGAAAGATACAGCCATCAACCAGCCGCTTGCGCTGTTTGAGCCGGGTAAACCCATTAAATTCGGTTCCACGACGATTCACATCGACGACAAGGGTGAAAATAATACGATTAAAGATGTGCAGATTATCAATATGAACAAGGAAGGTACTGAAATCGAACAGGATTTGACCGCGGAAAGCGGCCGCGTATCGGTGGACGAAGACAAACAGATCTTGACGATTGAACTTTACAAATGTCTGGTGATTGACCGAAAATCCAACCCGCCAACCCGGGTTTTCAGCGAAAGCGTAAAATTTCCATTTGAATACGGCAAAGAATTCAACCGCCGCCGTATCCGGGAACGGGAAAAGTATTTGAATATGTATGAGCTTTTCGGACGCATCAGGGTAGAGATGCAACAGAATCGCGATACAACCGAATATGAGGTCGAATTGAATCAGCGTATTGCGATGGCGCTTTCATCAATTGCGTTTTTACTGCTGGGACTGCCGTTAGCGGTTCGGACATCGCGTCGCGAAACCTCTATTGGCCTGTTTTTGAGCGTAATTCTCGGCGGCCTGTTTTTCCTTGCAGTTATTATTTGCGATTCATTGACCTCTATGCCTAAAATTTATCCGCAATACATCTTGTGGATTCCTAATCTGGTCTACCAGATAGGCGGTGGAATTCTCTTAATCAAAATAACCCGCAGATGAAGATTGACGGCTTATATTCCGGTGGCGTGATCACCAACTATCATTGTTCTTCCCGCTGTCTTCACTGTCTTTATAACTGCGGCCCGGAGCGTTCGCGTGATTATATTTCTGCCACGATGGCGACAAATATTTTTACTACTCTGAAATCTCAGGGTTGCCGGGCGATCCATATCGGCGGCGGCGAGCCTTTCCTGAACTTCTCAGGCTTGCTGGAATTCGTCAAAACTGCCGCTGCCGCCGGAATTGCGATTGAGTATATCGAAACCAATTCATCCTGGTACAAGAACCGGGCGGATGCCATTGATAAACTCGAAAAACTGCTTGATGCCGGAGTCTCCTGCCTGCTGCTTTCGGTCAGCCCATTCCATAATGAGTATATTCCTTTGCGTAAATTTAACGGCGTTGTCGAAGCCTGCCGCTCAACCGGAATGCAGATGTTTCCATGGATCAGCGATTTTTACCGGGAAATCGCCGCGCTTGACGTCGAGCAGACTCACTCATTGCAGGAATATGCAGAGTTGTTTGGCTCCGATGCTGTTCCAGCCTTGAGGAGACGTTACTCTCTGACAATGCGGGGGCGGGCTCTGGCTACATTCAAAGACCAGTTCACACCGCAGTCATGCGAAAATATTTGCGCTTCTTCCGGCCCTTGTTACAACTTGACAGAAACCTCACACTTCCATATTGATCTCTACGGTAATTATATTCCGGGGCTTTGTACCGGATTGACGGTGCGGCTGGAGGATATTGGAAAAGACCTGGATAACGGCAAATATCCAATTCTGTCTACCTTATATGAAAAGGGAATAAGCGGACTCGTCGAGCTTGCTGCTGTAACCGGCTGGCAGCCGAAAGAGGATGGTTACGTGTCCAAGTGTGATTTGTGTACTGAAATTCGTTGTTATTTGAACAGCAAAGATTTCTCTAACACTGAACTGGCCCCGGCCGAATTTTACCAGGAATATATGTGATTTAATATAATCTTAGGGATGAAATGTAAAGGGAAATATCGTGAAAGCTGTTTTGGAAGTACTGGACGCGCTTAAACTTGATAGAAGTTTTGCCCCGGATATTGAGATCGGATGGCATGAGTCGATGGAGACTTATCCCGCACACGGTCTTTTTTTTACGGAGCGGGAATTCTATCGTGAACATCTGGAGATGATCGGGGCTGAAGATGACCTTTTGCCTCTGATGGATGACGTGGCGACTAAGGTTAATCGATCTTGTGAGTTGTCTCTTCTGGCTTGGCATGCTCATCACTATCTTTGCCGGTTTGACGCCCTTCCGTCTTTTTCCAAATGGCCGGCCCTGGAAGATGTTTTTGGTGATAACTGCGGCATTTTTTACCTTATGATCGGCCTGAGTGCAATTCCGGTTTTTACTCAAACATATCGCGACATGGGTATTCCGGAAGAATATGCCGTTGCCGCTGCCGGATGGTTGAAAGGAACAATCGGTATTTACAGGTCCGCGCATGACGGCTATCCCGGCCACACCAAATCCCAGTTGTACTGGGTTCGCCACTATATCGACGGCAGATTGTTCCGAATCGGTCGTTTTGAATTCATGGAACAGGGCTTCCCGGAACATTACAAAATATCGGTATACAAAAGCAGGATCAGCGGACAGGTTATCGCATTGGCGGGAGCAGGGGTGGATTGTTCTGCTGACGGTTTGGTCATGTACGCTGATCAAGCTCCCGAATCAGCCGCTTTTACCACATCATTCTTTCAGGATGAGACTTATGCTATCGGAAACCCGGTATCCCCTGAAGGTTTTATTTTAGAATGTACCATCAAATTGATTCTGTCGGAATGGGAATGTGTGCTGGCTCCGGGGGATTTTGCCCCCGGAATACATATCCCCGGCGGAGGGAAGATGTCGCTTGAAGTTTGCAGGCAGTCACTGGCGGATGCGCATGAATTCTACAAACAATATTTTCCCCAAAAAATGGTGAAAGCCTTTGTCTGCGGTTCCTGGATATTCAATCCCGACCTGGAACGCGTGCTGCCGGAATCAAATCTGGCGAAATTCATGCGGCAAATTTATCTTTTTCCAATGTTATCAACCGGGAAGGATGGGCTGTTCTTCATTTTTGGCAAAGATTATGGGGACATTTCGCAATATCCGAGAGATAATTCAGTTAGACGTGCGATGTTAAGCATTTTTGATGAAGGAAAGCGTTTGAGAGTGGGTGGAATGTTCTATCTGCCGGAGCATCTCAATCAATTCGGTACCGAATATTACCGTCGGAACTGGCCCCTGCCAACTTCATTATAATTATTGCAAGTAAATTATTTACAACCATTTAAAAATTAATTAAAATCAAACGATATGATTATTTGAAAAATTTGATTTTGGGTTATATATTATCTTAAATCAACTGAATAGGAGGAATCAAAATGAATTTTAGAATGAAAGTGAAAGATGAAGGGTGCTATTATCATCTTTATAATCGCATCGCTTGTTGCAAAGGAGAACACCCTTTTTCTGATTCAGATAAGGAATACGGTTTCAAACTGCTCCAGAATATTTGTAACTATTTCTTGATAGAGGTTATTTCCGCGGCCTGGATGGGGAATCATTTTCACCTGGTAGCCTATGCTCCCGGACCCGATGAACTGCCGCCGCTTGAGGTTATTGTCAAGCGGCATAATAATTATTACAAATCAATGCAAAAGAGTGGTAAATTCAACCCAAGGAACCCGGTTATTAGCCTTAATAACAAAGAACAATGTCGGAAAATGGCCCTTAAAATGATCGATATAAGCCAGTTTATGTCTGCATATCAAAGACAATTTTCCTGCGTCTACAATGAAACCCGTAATCGAACTGGACAGCTTTGGGGAGGACGCTTTAAAAATACTATTCTTGAGAAAATTAATGCTTTGGCTGCTTGCGTTGTCTATGTGGAATTAAATTCAGTTCGGGCTGGTTTGAAAAATGATCCTGCGGATTATAATTTTACTACTTGGGGGCGTTATTGCCGAAGTGGTAGACATATGTTTTATAATAATTTCGTTAAGCACATGAAACCAAATATTACAACCGGCGATTCTTCGAAATGGACTGATGCTGAATTGTTTGCATTCTTCCGTGGTGAACTGGCGCGTATTATCACCGCGGAGGCAGGCGCGTCTAGTGAAGAAATATATGCCGCACGCGATAAAGCCAAGCAAAAAGAATCTATGCATGTGAGATTTTTGCAACGAACCCGGCATTTTACCGATGGGGTGATTCTGGGATCGAAAATGTTCATCCGTCAGACCGGTTGCAGGTTTATGGAGCCGGAAAGATCTTTGAACAAACAATTATCTCGAGGATTCAGCCCCCACGGAACTGTTTTGTATTGTTTTCGGAAACTCACAAACACTGAGTAATATATTTTTTGTTATAAACATAAATGTCTTTTTGCCTTCTATCAAAACGGCAAAAGAATTTATAAACTTTGATTTTAGCAACTTGCATATTTCATGATAGATTATATATTAATAGAAGTTTTCTATAAACTTTAAAATGAGAGAGTCAATTATGTCTTGCAATAAACTTGAAGCCGGTTTTGGTCGCCGTTGTATCAACCCTGAAGTCCCGGTATCTCTGGCCGGTTATTTTAATAAACGCTTATGGACAGGAGTTCTGGACGATATCTTTGTCCAGGTTTTGGTGTTGCGTCAGGAGGGGGCGTTGTCAGCAATAGTTCATTTTGACCTGGTTTCGGTTCCTACCGCAATTGCTGAAGCAATTGCTGAACGTTGCAGCAAGTTTTCAGGCTTGAACCGTCAGAATATGCTGATGTGTGCCACCCATACTCATACCGCGCCGGAAGTGCGTTGCGGAAAACCCGGCAGTAACGAGGAATACGTTAACTTTGTCCTGGACAAAACCGAAGAGGCGGTCAAAGAGGCATTAGCTAATTTTGAAGCCGTGGATGTCTATGGCGGTGAGGCATTTGATGACCGTTACGCGTTCAACCGGCGTTTCTGGATGAAAGACGGTTCGGTTGTTACCAATCCCGGAAAAATGAATCCTGAAATTGACCGGCCGGAAGGCCCGATCGATCCGTCCATTCCAATGCTTGGATTGAAGGTTGACGGTAAGTTGAAATATCTGATCGTCAACATATCGAACCATTCAGACACTACTGCCGGCACTGAAGTTTCCGCCGACTGGCCGGGATTTACACGACGTAAAATGGAGCAGTTTTTAGGTATAGATACGGCCTGTTTTACGCTGATCGCTCCGGCTGGAAACATTAATCATTTTGATGTAAAATGGAACAATTCGCAATATGGTCCTGACGAAGCCAAACGTATTGGTGAAGGCTATGCTGAAAGCATCATGGGGGGAATTCCTTCCCTGCGCAAAGTTTGCTTCGATAAGTTGCAGGTAAAAAATGTGGCGGTTAATTCCGGTCCGTCGCAAATTTCCGATAAAGATTTGGAAGAGGCAAAGGCAATTATCGAAAAATATCCGGAACTTGATGCCCGCAGTTCCGATATCTCCCTGACTTCGGAAGACCTGGCTAAAAAGGCTCCGATAGTTTTAAAATATTTTGCCGAAATGCTGTTGGAAACCGCCAAAGACCAAATGGAACGGGAATTTAACCTGGTCGGAATATTCCTGGGCCAGGTTGCAATAGTTTCTCTCCCATGTGAACCCTTTGTCGAAGTTGGTTTGAAGATTCGTGAAAATATTCTTTACGGTAAAACCGTTTTGATTGCTTCTCACTCCGGCAGCGGGGCCAAACATCTGTTCGGCGGTTATATTCCGAATGCTTTCAATTATGGCCGCGGCGGTTATGAAACAACACCCCGAAGTAACCCTTTTGCGCCTGATACCGCAGATAAGTTGATCGAGGGAATTGCGAAACTTGCATAAAAAAAGCCCCTGTTAAACAGAGGCAGATAATTTAAAAACCCGGGAATTGAAAGAAGTTCCCGGGTTTTCTATGTACGAAACTTTTTATTTGCGCTTGCGCCGGGTCGGCACGTGAGCGCTTTCGCCATGAACGGCATGGGCCGCTTCCATCATGGCTTCACCAAGAGTCGGGTGGGCGTGTATGGCGTTGCCAAGCTCTTTGGCGGTAATTTCCAGGCTCATGGCCGGAACCGCTTCCGCGATCAGATCGGTCGCGTGCGGTCCGACAATATGGACGCCGAGAACCTGATCGGTTTTCGCGTCAGCAATGATTTTGCAGAAGCCGTCGGTATCATTTATTGCCATGGCTTTACCGAGGGCGGCAAACGGGAATTTACCGATATTGACTTCGATTCCCTGTTCTTTGCACTGTTCCTGGGTTAATCCGACACAACCGATTTCCGGAGAGGTGAAAATACAGCCTGGAACCAGATCGTAACTGAAATCTTCGCGGTTGCCGCAGATATTTTCCACCGCGGTGATGCCCATTGCGCTGGCAAGGTGGGCCAACCAGATGCGTCCGGCAATATCGCCGATAGCATAGATGTTTGCAACATTGGTCCGGCATTTTGAATTGACCGGAATCCAGCCGCGTTCGTTGGTTTTTACTCCGGCGGCTTGCAGATTAAGTTCGTCTTTGACCGCTTTGCGGCCGATTGAAACCAGCAGATATTCAGCTTTCAGAGTTTTGCCGTCAGCTACGCCGCTGACGCCGCGGGCGGTGGCTTTGATATCCTGCAGCGGATTACCGGTCAGGATTTCGATTCCGGCTTCCTCCATCTTACGGGTCATGACACGCGAGACTTCTTTGTCAAGTGTCGGCAGAATTGATGGAAGCATTTCAACAATCGTAACCTTTGTGCCGAGTTCAGCAAAAAGACAGGCAAATTCACAACCGATGACCCCGCCGCCGAGAATCAGCAGGCTTTTTGGAATCTTTTCAATCGCGAGCAGGCCGGTCGATGTCAGGATACGCTTTGATTCCGGAATAAAACCGGGTACCAGCGCTTCTGAACCGGAAGCGATAATTGTATTTTCAGCCGTGATAACGGTTCCGTCGTCATTGCCGCCGGTTACCGCGACCGTTTTACGGTCTATAAACGATCCGGTTCCGTTGAAGACGGTTACTCCGGCCGCCTTGAGCAGTGAACCGATGCCGCCGCGCAGCTTGCCGATGATATCGTCTTTACGATTCTGCATTGCGCTCCAGTCCGGAGTGATCTCGCCGGTAATGTTAATGCCGAAGTCAGCGGCATGTCTGGCGGTATGCAGAGTTTCAGTAGCCGCCAGCAGGGTCTTTGTGGGAATGCAGCCTACGTTCAGGCAGGTTCCGCCGAATTGATCTCTTTCAATCAGGGCAGTGTTCAGGCCGCGCTGACCCGCTCTGATTGCGGCAACATAACCGCCGGGGCCCGCGCCGATAACGCAGAGGTCGAAATTTTCTTTTTTCATGATAATCCTTGCTTGTTTAATAACAATGATAAATGTGCAGCCATATTGCACATGTCAATTACTTTCGCCGCAAATCAGCAATGCCTATTGCGGCATGAAAAATTTCGAACCCTGACTTAATGTATCACAAAACCCGATTTTTGCAATTAATATTTTGAAATATCATAGGCATATCCTAGCGCAAAACTGCGCATGAAGTCAGACTTATACCCATTAAGACCTATAGGACTTATAAGACCTATTAGAATTCATGAAGTGAAACTATTTTTTTTAGATAATAATTGATGTAAAAATTATTTCGATTTGCAATCTTGGGAATGACAATGCATATTTGTTAATATGAAAAAACTAATCACAATCGGAATCATATTAATTCAGGTGACGCTCATGGCACAGGAGATTGATGTTTATTTCGGAACTTATACCCGGAAAAGCAAATCGTCAGGAATTTATTATGCCGTGTTTGATTTAAAGACCGGAAAGTTTTCCGGCTTGAAATTGGCGGCCAAATGCTCAAATCCCAGTTTTATCGTTATTCATCCCAATGGCAAGTTTCTTTATTCCGTGGCCGAAAACAAGGAAGGCAAAGTCAAGGCGTTTGCGATTGACGCGAAAACTAAAAAGCTGAAACTTATAAATGAACAGTCGGCCGAAGGTCGCGGGCCATGTCACCTTTCACTGGACAAAGATGGGAAAAATCTGCTTGTCGCAAACTACAGCAGCGGCAGCTGCGCGGTTTTTCCAATCAACCCGGATGGCAGCTTGAAATCGGCTTCGAGCGTAAAACAACATGCCGGTTCCAGCGTTACCCGCCGTCAGAAAGGGCCGCATGCTCACTGCATCGATCCGTCTCCGGATAATCGTTTTGTTTTCGTTGTCGACCTTGGTCTTGACAAAGTTATGGCTTACAAATTTGACCCGGTTAAAGGGAAACTTACATCAAACAAGCCCGCTTTCGCGAAGATTCGTCCCGGGGCCGGGCCGCGTCATCTGGCGTTTCATCCCGATGGTAAATTCGCCTATGTTATCAATGAGCTGGATAACACGGTCACAGTATTTAAGTATGATTCTTCATCCGGGGCCTTGTCCGAGATACAGCATATAACCACGCTTCCGGAGGATTTCAAAGGAATCAGCTATTGTGCGGAAGTGAAAATCTCCGCCGACGGCAAGTTTCTTTATGGTTCAAATCGTGGTTTTGACTCCATCGTTATTTTCAAAATCAATGATGATGGGAAATTGACATTGCTGGGCTTCCAGACCAAAGGGATAGACAACCCCCGGCATTTTACTTTTACTCCGGACGGACACTGGTGTCTGGTCGGGAATCAGGATACTGACAATGTGGTAGTATTCAACGTCAATAAAAAGACTGGATTATTGGAACCAACCGGACAGCAAATCACAATAGGTAAACCCATTTGCGTTCAACTTAAAATAGTTGAATGACGGATGTTCTTAAGTTCAAAATAATTAATTGACGGATAAATGACGGATGAGTAACTGGGCCACCGCCAAAGCAATGTGTACGCGCAGTCCGCGTAACGCGAGGTATAATCTCAAGAAACAGTTTTTTGTCGGGTTTCAGTCCCATGAAACATATGTGCACCGGGTCAAAAAATCTTCACTGCTGCTTCGGTATACCCTGACTCTTGTAATAGAAGGCGGCGGCACTTACAGTGATGAAAGCGACTGTGCAACGAAACTTTACCCCGGTTTGGTTCTGCTGCGTCCGCCGAATATTCTTTATGACATCAGGCGGGATCTTGTCAAAGGTAAATCCCGCGAATTTGTCCTGAACCTGCCTGAGACAATCTACCGGGCGCTGTTGGACATGGAAATTGTTCCGGTCAAAACAGTGGCCGCCAAACTGGTCCTGAGCGACGCGTTATATGAGCGGACCAGCAACCTGATTGAGTCACTGGCCTCTGTAAATGATTATAATTTCGCGCCCTGGATGATTGATGTAATACGGTATCTTGACCACATAAACGACCTGATCAAAGGCAGCGAAGACGATGCGAACAAGCGTTTACTGCGTAAAGCCTGCAAAGAGCTGGAAAGTAATCCGGAGGAGATTATTTCAATCAGGGATATTGCTTCAAACCTGGGGATCAGCGCCAGAACACTACGGAATATTTTCCACTCCAATCTTGGCGTGAGCCCGAAAGACTACCGGCTCCACTATATCTTTGAATATGCCGCCCGGATGCTGGTATATACCCAGGCTTCGATCAAGGAGATAGCCTATCGAACCGGCTATGCTAATGCTCAGGGATTCTGTCGGCAGTTCCGCCGGATTATGGGCAGTTCCCCTGGCGAATACCGGAAAAAGCATAGCGATTCGGCAAAATCCTGATTTTGCCGAAAATGGTTATAATATTTCCGATTCGGATTGCTTTTGAGCCGAATTTATCTTGTTAGAAGTGATTATTGATTGTAAAATTATTTTTAGAATCTCAATAATCAAATATGGAGTCAGTCATGCAAAAGCGGAAATTCACCCTCATTGAACTTCTCGTTGTGATCGCTATCATCGCAATTCTCGCCTCAATGCTCTTGCCGGCGTTGAATCAGGCGCGTGAAAAAGCAAAAACAATAGCCTGCACCAATAATCTTAAACAGATCGGCTTGTCCTGTCTTATGTACGCGGGAGAGTATCAGGGGGCTATTCCGATCGGCTGGCACCGGGTAGATGGGCAGAACAGCGGCTGGTATCAGTACATGTATACCTACAGTGGCACGACGAATTTCTTCAAATGTCCGGCGGTTATGGCCGGAGATCACAATGAGATTGCTTTCCGGACCCCGGGTTCAAGCGATACTTCATACAAAGCTCCGATCGATTACACGACAATATGTGAAGCTCTGGTCGGCAAGCGTCCCGGCGCTTATGTAAATATTGCGAATGGAGCCGACAGCGCTCGTTTTATGATCCCGAGGAAATTGAAAAAACCTACGGCAAGACTGCTTCTGGCCTGTTTTCCATTTCAGGACCGAATTTGCATACCGGGTCATACTTCGAGTTCTCATCGTGACGTAATAGAAGCGGTTAGCCAGGTTCCGGAGCGATTTCCGAGGCACGGCGCCTGGCTGCCCTATGTCGCAGTTGACGGGCATACCGATAAGGTGCGGCTTACGAGCACCGAACTGGTCACCAATGATTCGCGCCTTTTGTGGATTACATACTGACAATCATCAACAGACAAAAAAACAGGGATAATTTATGCATAAACTCTTAATTACCGGGATATTTTGCGCTTTTTCAGTTTTAGGCATCGCAGCGAAACCTGAACAGATTGATTCGGCGGAGGCCGAAAAGTCTTCGATAAACCAGGCTTCCGCCAAGGTTGTTCAGGGAAAGCAGTTTTCCGGCGGCAGTGGGGTTGCATTGCATGCTGGGCGTAAGCTGTCACCGGATGAAATGCGCAAACCGCCAAAACCGGCATTGGTAATTAAGTTCAACTTACCCAAAGGCGGTGATTACAATCTGGTTTTACTCGGATTCGCTCAGAATGGCGGATCTGACTCTTTTTATTACTCGATAAACGGCGGCCGGCTGTTTATGCAGGCGGTAAGAGCTGGAAAAGTTTTCCGGCTGAGAAAAAAAGTCAGGTTATCTGACGGCCCGCATACATTTGAGATATATTCACGTGAAAACGGCTGCATTATCGACAAACTGGAGATACTTCCTTTCAAGGGCAGACATGCCGGGCGTGGAAAATTGAAGATGCCGGATTGGCCGGCTCCGCCGATTTATCCGCCGTCCATCCGTCCACGCGTCCTGCTGAATCCGGAATTTATCAAAACATTGAAACAGCGGATTGCGGTTTTATCGACCTATAAAGAAGCGTTGGAACGCATTAAATATTTTGCTGGTCTGGAAAATGGCGGAAAAATCGGCCGGGATAAAATGTACCGTTCGATATACTCGCGGGCAATACGCTGTCAGGCGTTTTTATATGTGCTTTCCGGCTCGAAACAGGACGGCGAAGCCGCATTGCGCAACCTTCTGGTTCTCTTGAAAGAAGCTAAATTTGAAAAACGTCAGGATATTTGCAGAAGTTACGGCGAACTGATTTACACCGCCGGAATTGTTTACGACTGGTGCTACCCGTTGTTGTCGGATGCCGATAAAAAAGCGGTTGTCGCCGGGATTATGAAGTGGGCGCCGCGCATGGAGATCGGCTGGCCGCCGGTGCGGCAGAGTGCTTTGACCAGTCATGCCGGAGAAGCCCAGTTGCTGCGCGACTTATTGACCGCCGGGATTGCCGTTTATGATACCGATCCGAAAATCTACGATTATTGTGCCAGCCGCTTTTTTGCCGAGATGGTTCCCGCCCGGGAATTTTTCTATAAATCCCATCGTCATCATCAGGGGGATTCATACGGGACTTACCGTTTTAATTGGGCCGTATGGTCCGCGGTACTCTTTAAGCGTATGAGCGGGAAAATGGTTTTTTTGCAAAACATGGGAAAAGTGCCGTATTCCTGGATTTATATGCGGCTGCCGGACGGCCAGACGCTCCGTGATGGTGATACCACTAGAACCGGTGCGTTCTGGATTGCTCCGCAACGACACTTGATGATCGCTAATCTCTATGGCGATCCTTACGTCAAATACGAATCTCTTTACCAGGGCGCGGAGGAATTTGCCAGAACATCCCCGCTCAATTATCTGCTGTTCAATGATCCCGACGTCAAACCCAGACCGCACAGCGAGTTGCCCTGGACCAAATTCTTTCCGGAACCGCTCGGAGGAATGATCGCCCGCACCGGTTGGCAGATGGGCCCGGACAGTCCGGTGGCGGTAGTTGAAATGAAGGGGGCCGGATACCAGTTTAACAACCATATGCACTTGGATGCCGGGACTTTCCAGATATACTATAAAGGCTATCTGGCGACCGATGGCGGGGCGTATTCCGGCTTGAAATATGGTACTCCGTTTGACTGGAGCTATAACAAACGCACTATCGCCCATAACGGAATGCTGGCGTACGATCCGAAAGAACAATTTGCCAAAGGCGACAACGACGGCGGACAGCGCCAGGTCAATAATGTGAAAGAACCGAAAAACCTGCAGGAACTGCTGGCAAAAGGCTATCGAAATGGACATGTTCTTGCTCATGACTTCGGGCCGGACAAGCTTCGTCCATATTACAGTTATCTGAAAGTTGATTTAAAAGAAGCCTACAGCGCGAAAAAAATGGCCGCGTACACCCGGACATTCTGTTTTTTGAATTTTGCCGACGACAACCGACCAGGAGCGCTGATCGTCTTTGACCGGATGACTTGCGTTAAACCGGAAATCCGCAAAATCTGGCTGCTGCAATCGCTGTTCAAACCGCAGTTCAAGGGTAATACTATTACCGTGACCAGAGCGGATAAAGGCAATTCCGGGAAACTGGTTGATACTATTCTGCTACCGGAACAAAACAATATCAAGCTTGAAGCTATTGGCGGTCCCGGCAAGGAAAACTGGGTCTTCGGCCATAATTATCCGATTCCCCGGCACAGCGACCTCAGTAACGGCTGGCGCACCCAGTTGAGTCCTGAAAAGAGTGCATTAACCGATGAATTTCTGAATGTCATGCAGATTATGGACCTAAAAGCAAAGGCGTTGCCGGTTAAGATGATAAATCAGCCGAATATTTTAGGGGTGGCGTTGAACAACCGCCTGGTCATCTTCCCGAAAAACGCTAAGGTTTTAGATCAAACCGTAACCTTTACGTTGCCGGCAGCGGACAAACCGGTACAAGTTCTGATAACCGGCCTGAAACCGGGCTGTTGGAGTGTCAACGGCAAGTTCAGTTGCGAAGTCAAAGCAGACTCAGGTACTGCGTTTTTCGTAATGCCGGGAAAAACTCAAGTCAAAATGACGCCCGCAGTCAAAAGTTCTCTGCCACTGAAAAAATTCAATATCGCGCCCCCGGCTGAAAAACTGCCCGGCCCCCGGGTGATTATTAATAACAAGACTATTCCACTCGAATCAATGTTCCAAAAAGAAGGAAATACCTGGATTCCAGGTGTTATTGTTCTGCAAGCGGCCGGGGCGAAGTGTAATTATGTAAAGGGAGTGCTTACAGCCGAATATAAAGGACGAAAATTAAAGATCAAGCAGGGAACCCACCGCTGGTTTATCAATGGCGTCAAAATATATCTGAAGATGAATGCGCCAGAAGTCAATGGCGAGATTTATCTGCCGGTTGAGTCGGTTGCCTCTTTCCTGCAAATGCGCCCGACTCTGTATTGGGCGTCACGCTGCCTGGTGCTCAGCAAATATCCGGACGCCAGATTCAAATATCCCTGGTACGAAGCCGTGCGGACCAACCGTCATAACGCGGCCCATCCGGTTATTGATGCTTGCGACGGCGATCTCAAATCCTATTGGGCCGGACGCGGGGTAAACAGTTATATTCAAGTTGATCTGGCTCAAACAATCTCTCTAAAGGGTGTTCGGATTGCCTGGTATAAAGGAACCAGCCGCCGGGCCATCTTTGAAATTAGAACGTCCGCGGACGGCAAACAGTGGCGAACCGCCTTTTCCGGTAAATCATCCGGCGCAACCGAAAATGGTGAGACTTACAGTTTTACTCCGGTAAAAGCGCGTTATGTCCGGATTATCGGAAGGGGAAACACGGCCAACGACTTCAATTCCATCCGGGAAGCCGAAGTTATCCCGGTAAAGTAACTCTATTCCATCCCTGTTTTTTTCCGTTTATGGTTACTATTTTGCCAATAATGGTAATTTCAATAGTTGTTTCCACGTTGCTTAATGATTATAATAGAAATAGTACATCGTATGGCAATTAAGAATGGAGAGCAACTATGAACACGAACAGGAAGTTTACACTGATTGAATTGCTGGTTGTGATAGCAATCATCGCGATTCTCGCGTCAATGCTGTTACCGGCCCTGCAAAACGCCCGCGAATCTGCCCGGAAGATAGCCTGTCTGAGCAATATCAAGCAGCTTGGTATGGTAATGCAGCTTTATCAGGAGGATAACAAAGGATCATTCATTCCTTTTATGAGCCTTGATTATGACGGCAGCTCCGATGCCTACTGGCCGGGAATCCTGATGAAGGAAGGGTACGCAAAAAGCGCAAAATTCCTGTTCTGCCCCAAAAATGCGGCCAATGACATGCATGGGAACCTGACCCATAAAGCGAGCATGAATCTCGAAAATCCCATTTGGGGGGACTGGCGCTATATCGACTTCGGATATAATCGTAATCATATCGGCTCAAGCAAGCGTTACGGTTTTAATTCAACCGCACTTGGCTGTCTGCAATACGGTCCTCCGGTCAAGAACACCAAAATTGCCCGGCCATCGCAGACGATTGTTTCAGTTGACACTATGCATGGCGTGAATACCAAACGCGGCTGGTTTGTAGTTAATGACGTATTGCCGGGTTCAGGAGCAGTTAGTTCAATCGGACCGGTCGCAACCCGTCACATGGGCTATGCCAACGTGCACTGGGCCGATGGACACGCAACCAGTGAAAAAGGCTCCGGCAATATGGCTCCGGGCAGCGCTCTTGATGAAATGCCTGATCCTTATCTGGTCCTGCCGTTCAATAAAATATCTTCATTTTCCGTAACCGACTACTGGGATCGCTACTAATGAAAAAACACCTTATTGCTTTTACTGCCGGAATACTGTTTTGCACCGTCTGTCCGGGCGGCAAACCGTATGGCAATACTTATGAACAGAGCATTATCAATAAAGATCGCAGCGTTAAGGCTGAAAACCTGATTTTCTTTGATGGTTTTGAGACCGGTGGCTTCCGCTTTATTGTCGGAGAATATAAAGGACCGAAAACCGGGCCGCTTTGGGCTCAGGCGCAATTTCAGGGCGACCACGCCGTCAGTTTTGTCGATACGCCGGTCAGGTCCGGTAAAAAAGCTGTTCGTTTCGAGTGGCGGAAAGCTTTTTTGAACAAAACCAATACCAGCAAAAAAGCAATGATTCATTACGGCAAGGTTACCAAAGTCGAGGGCGCTGAACGCTGGTACGGATTCAGCATGTATATGCCGGAAAAAGATTTTCCGGTCGAACCCAAATACAATATTGTTTTTTTTCAGCTGCACGCGACCCCGGATAAACATTTGAAGGAAAAATACCGGATTCCGTTATTTTCCATCGTCCATCGCAAAGGCTGGTTGTGCAGTCATCACAGCTATGATCCGGTTAAGGTTTCACCGCATAATGACAACATCAAAAAGAACAATGTGCTGATTAAAATATGTCCTTTGCAAAAGTTGTGGAATAAGTGGACTGATTTTGTCGTCCATGTAAAACTCAGCTTGAAAGGTCAGGGACTTTTGCAAATCTGGATGGATGGCAAACTTGTGGCCGATCAGAAGAATATCAACATCGGTTATAATGACGACATCGGGCCCTATCCTTCATGGGGTATTTACTCATACAACGGGAAAGACAAAAGAGTTCTCTTTTTCGACGAAATATATGTCGGGAATGAAAAATCTGACTACTTCAAGGTTGCCCCCGGGAAATTTGATCATACGCAGATCAAGCCGGTCAAATAACCTGCTTTTCCGATTATGATTATATTTTAACCATTTATGTTTATAGTCATGTTTCAAAATCATTGCAAAACACTCTGAAAATGGTTATTATATAACATAAAACATTAACTATGCAGGAATTTTATGAGTAATATATCATACATCGATTATACGGTGATCATTGTTTATCTTATTTCAATGGCCCTGGTCGGGGTAGTCTTCGAGCGCTTCAACAAAAATACCGATGACTTTGTCCGCAGTGGCTGCCGGGCCACCTGGTGGCTGGTCGGGTCCAGCAGTTTCATGACCGCGTTCAGCGCATGGACATTTACGGGCGCGGCCGGGGCGGCGTTTGACGCCGGCTGGTCCTTTACGGTAATTTTCTTCACAAACGCGGTTGGGTTCCTGATTCAGGCATTGTTCCTGGCTCCCTGGTTCAGGCAATTACGCGCAGTTTCAATTCCGGAGGTGATTCGAGGTCGTTTCAATACTCAGACTCAGCAGTTTTGCGCCTATCTTGGAACTATTGTCGGGATGATTGGCGCGGCGATCACCCTGTACGGACTGGCCGTTTTTACTTCGACGGTTTTCGGTTTCAATATTACGGTCGTTATTTGCGCTCTTGGCTGCGTTGTGCTTTTTTATTCCTGCCTGTCCGGTAACTGGGCGGTAATGGCTACCGATTTTATTCAAGCGATTATTTTATTTCCGCTGACAGTATTAATTGCGATCCTGGCCCTGATGGAGATTGGGGGAATCAGCGGATTACTCCATGAAATCGAGGTTCAGGGGCTGACTGAGCAATACAAGCTTTTCAATACCGGAGAATTCAATGACCGGGTGATCGACTTTTCCCTGATGTGGGCTTTCGGATTGCTGATCTTTAAATGCTGTGGCTTCATGGGGCTCAGCGCCGCCCGAAGGTATTTTGCGGTCAAGGACGGTAAAGAGGCAAGAAAAGCGGCCTGGCTGGCCTTCTTCCTAATGCTGGGCGGGACTTTTATCTGGATTATTCCGCCGATGGTGGCGCGGTTGCGTTTTGCCGATGCGGTTATGAGTGTCGGCGGCTCGAAACCGGCCGAAACCGCGTATGCGGTAATCAGTATGAAACTATTGCCGCAGGGCATGATCGGTTTGATGGTTGTCGCGATGTTTGCCGCTACGATGAGTTCCATGGACAGCGGCCTGAATACAAATGCCGCCGTATTTGTCAATGACATCTATCCGGCGTTGTGCAAGCTCTTCAGGAAAAAAATGCTCGAAGGAAAAAAATTGCTGCTGCTGGCTCAGGGCTGGACCCTGCTGATGGGGGTTGCGATAATTATGATCGCGATTAACTTTTCGCAACTTAAAGGCGTCGGGGTATTTCGCCTGATGCAGGAACTCGGAGCGATTTTCGGCTCAGTGATCGGAGTGCCGATGTTGCTCGGGTTGTTTATTCGCAAAACTCCACCGTGGTCGGCTATGGCGGCCATTCTGGTTGCCGCGATTCCTTCGACTATCGGTTATTTGAGCGGGAAAAATTATGAGTTTATCCAGGCGATTCCGTGGTTGGCTTCGCCATGGAAGATCTATGTCAGATTTTTCCTGAATGCCGGAGTTGGTTCTGTCGTGTTTATATTGTCGGCGCTGTTTTACAAATATTCACCGCGGGATTACATTGAAAGGCTCAAAAAATTCTTTACCAATATGCGTACTCCGGTTGATTTTGAGAAAGAAGTAGGCGGAGCGGTCGATCTCAGTCAACTGCTGATCATCGGTTGCTTTTGTCTTGTTATCGGGATTTTGATCTGCCTGCTTATGTTTATGCCGAACAGTTGGGGCTTTACCGGTCGCGGCGGAATTCTGTTTGTCGGCGGTACTATTGCCGGTGTCGGCCTGCTGCTTTATCTTGCCGGCCGGCGCAGTGTCAGGGAACTGAAAAAACTTCAAGCTGAAAGCGGGGAGAACGAAAAATGAAAATATGTTTTGCCAAACAATCCGGATCGGATGTTTTTTACGAGTTAGTCAACGGGGAAACCAAAGCCTGGCTGGATGCGCATGACTGGGAGCTTGATATTCCCGGTCCGTCAGACGACGTCAGGGAGTTTCTCAAGGGATGTGACGGGATTATCACTACCTGGGGTTCTCCTTGTATGGACCAGGCTGTCCTCGACGCCAATCCTAACTTGAAAATTATTGGTCATGCCGCCGGTTCTGTCGCGGATTACATTGCGCCTGAAGTTTTTGAAGCCGGAATCAAAGTAACCACTGCGAACAATTTAATGGCAAAAGCGGTGGCCGATTGGTGCCTGACCATGACCCTGGTCGGGTTGCGGCGTTTTCTCGATTACGCGTCATTCGGCGGTAAAGCTGATTTAAAATGGAACATGAATGGCCGGGCCAAATCGATCCAAAGCGCGACGATTGGCATATGGGGCTTCGGGACTATCGCGTCACACTATATTGAACTGCTCAAGCCGCTGAACCCGGCAAAAATCCTGGTCAACAGCAATCATCTCTCTGAAGCGGATGCCGCTTCACGCGGTATGGTCAAAACCGAGTTTTATGAAATTTTCGCTAAGTCGGATGTTATTCTGCTGTTGTCCTCGTTGACGCCCAAAACGGCTGGGATGGTAGGACAGGAACAATTGGCCTTAATTAAAGATGACGCGGTTCTGATAAACTGCGGCCGGGGCAAGCTGGTTGATGAGGCCGCCTTATATGCTGAACTTGGCAAAGGCCGTTTTACGGGTATTCTTGACGTTTTCCATAAGGAACCGCTGCCGGAAACCTCGCCTCTGTTAACGATGCCGAATGTGATTCTTACTCCTCATAATGCGGGCCGACCAAGTCGCGGCTGTTACGTTCCATTCATTTTGGATGAGTTCAAACGCTTTTTCAATGGCCACCCCCTGGAAGGCGAAGTATCCCGGGAACGTGCCGGCACCATGACCTCGCAAAAGTAATTTTCTTTCATTACTGTCCAGTAAACTTTTTAAATACTAACTCCGAACAAACCAGATTGACGATTTAAATTTCTCCAATCTGGCGGTTTCAAGATTTTACTTCTTGTTTATAGCCAATAGACCAGGCAGCTTTGTAAAGACTTACCCCTCCCCTTGTTACATGTAAGTCATTCATGATAAATCTATAATGATTTATATAAATTCAAACAGTCCGACAATTTGACAAACCCGCTTTCAACGTATATATTATCACCAAAACCAACGAATAGGAGGACAAAATGGAAGCGCGAATGAAAGTTAAAGGCGAGGGCTGCTACTATCATCTGTATAATCGCATCGGCTGCATCAAAGGGGAACATCCCTTTTCCGACTCAGACAAGGAGTACGGCTTCAAACTGCTTCGATATCTCTGCGATTACTTTCTGATAGAGGTGATTTCCGCCGCCTGGATGGGCAATCATTTTCACCTCGTAGTCTACGCTCCTGGCCCCGACGAATTGCCGCCGCTCGAGGTCATTGTTAAACGACACAACGCCTATTACAAATCCATGAAAAAAATCTTTAAATTCGGACCGAGAACCCCGGTTATCAGTCTCGACAACAAAGTACAATGCCAGGAAATAGCCCTCAAAATGATCGATATAAGTCGGTTTATGTCGGCTTATCAACGACAATTCACCTGCGTCTACAACGAAACCCGCGACCGTACTGGACAACTCTGGGGCGGCCGCTTCAAAAGCGTGATCCTCGAAAAAATAAACGCCCTAGCTGCCTGCGTAACCTACGTCGAACTCAACCCGGTCCGGGCAGGCCTGAAAAATGATCCGGCGGATTATAATTTCACCACCTGGGGGCGCTATTGCAGAAGCGGAAAACACATGTTCTATAAGAATTTCGTCAAACACATGAAGCCCAATATCACCACCGGCGACACATCGCAATGGTCTGAAGCCGAAGTGTTTGCGTTCTTTCGTGGCGAGTTGGCGCGGATAATCAACGCGGAATCTGGCGCATCGAGCGAAGAAATCTATGCAGCGCGTGATAAAGCACGACGGAAAGAATCGATGCATGTACGCTTCCTCAGACGCACCCGACACTTTACCGAAGGGGCGATTTTAGGTTCAAAACTGTTCATCCGCCAAACCGGAAGTCTGTTTGACGATCCAGCCAGAATTCAGAAAAAACACCTCTCCCGAGGCTCCAGCCCCTCCGGTATATTGTACTGTTTCAGAAAGTTATCAGAGTAATATAATTGTCCGGCAAACTTTTTTGTGGAGCTTGGCTAGAATTTTATTGCTAATTTGAGCAAGCAATAGAGTCAAATTTTTTCCATTCATGCTTCTTTTTTCAATTTCAGCCGGACAGTAGTAACTTTCTATATAAGATTAATTTGCCTTGTTGCCAGTTTTTGCTTATTTAGCTTTTTTCAGGTATGCGTCGATTCGTTTCTTGACGTTTTCTTTCAAATTATTGTACCAGAAAGCATAGTCGTAACGATGATAAACTTCCGCCGGCCAGCGTCCCATGTTGACGATGTCAATTTTTTTTGACTTGATCGGCTGAATGTCTGCAGCAATCAATGCGCCGGTCCTGGTGTCGATATAAGCGCCGGCAAAATGTGGAATTGTTTCTAACAATTCTCCTGTCGCGTCATTGAAAAATTCCGCTTTGATATTCTTCATTCGTGAAGCCGCGGTTGCATCGGTTTTCCAGTTTAAAGGATTAATGGCGATAGCTCCTGTAAGCAGAACCGGGGAGCCTTTGGCGTTAGGCCCCTGAGTATTGAAAGTGATTATTCTTCCGGTGTCCGTTTCGCCCCGGGCCGGTTTCATCCACGGATATTTTTTCAGGTCCTGCCTGGTTACCGAATAGCCGATCGGGTAAGCGGCTACCAGCCTTTTCTGTAAATCAGGATTATTCAATCGGCGACGCATAAGTTCGACGATAACCATAGAACCCTGGCTGTGTCCGGCGAGAATGAACGGCCGGTCCGGATTCAGGTTTTTGATATAGTAGTCAAAGGCTCTTTCCACATCGCCATAGCCGATGCGGAATACAGGATCGGCAAAGGCGTTGCGCCCTCCGTTATTAGGCTCCATGCTTTGAGAAGCGGCGCTCTGTTGACGATAAAAAGGCGCGAACAGATTGGTGTGGGGTGAATAGACCCCCGCCTGGGCGGTAAGCAGTCCTTTGGCATTATCGCGAAGGTTCTGGTTTGAAATATCCATGTTTTTCGGGCTTTTGCCAACGTAGATCGTGGGATAGACGTAAAATACATCGACCGATTTTGAAATTTTGTCCGGTTTTGCCAGCCAGGCTGATTCCTGCTTAAAGTCAGGCGCGGCAGGTGTTGTCTCTGCAGGATTATCCGGTTTGAAGCACCCGGTCATTAAAATCACGCTTAAAAATGGAACTGCAACGGCTGAATATCTCACGATCCCTCCTTATGGTTTAGTTTATGGTCAGTGGCTAAAGGTATATAATATACTTGTTCTATTTTGTTTTTAAAGCATAAAATTAAAGTAAGCAAAAATGCGGGATGCAACTTTAGAATAAGTGATTAGAAAAAACACAACGGCTTACCATTATCAAATACAGAAAACGCCAATTTGACAGCTGAGGGAATGAACTAGGATTGAGTTGCTATGTTAATAACAGGTAGCAATCCTGGTCGAAGTTTATTTTAACCTATTTAAACGGATTAAATTTGAGGGATTGCATTATTATTTCATAATGTAGGAGGACATGTATCCTACTTAGGAAAATTCCACTTTTATGACTTTAACTCCATAAGTTTCTATATCACTCCAGTCAACATTCCGTAAAAGAAACCCCATTCCTCCTGACATATCAAAATCAAGGATATCACCGGTACGCAGATCGCTTATACGGGCTGGTTTACATCCGCTTGAGAAAAAAGCCGCATATTGTTCTGACCCAAATGTATTTAGAGAGTCTTCGGATGTTATTACTTCAGGAAGCTCAGTAACATGGACGTAGCATATGTTCTTATTTTTCAATGATACAGTTACGGAGCAAAAGGCTCCACCGTGTACATAACCCGGGCGAATCGGAGAAAATTTGCCCCCGGTTGTATTGTAGATTGCTTCTGAGCCCCATTTTAAAAAATTTTCTACTTTGTCAAACATTGGAATATATTTATCTTCAATTGTACCATCGAGTCGAACAGGAATAGCAAAACTGAAGTTCCACTGTCCACATTGCCCAAGACTACAGATCATCTGTTTCAGAAGAAAGTATGGATCATCGATATAGGCTTTTTCTTTCTGGAGGATACTGTCGCCAAACTTACTTCCATTTTCCCAATACCACCAACTTCCACAGCATGGTATATCCTCATTGAAATCATCAGGGGGTGGAGCTATAGAATAATTATTTATACGTGTCAGTCCTGATGGACGGTTGTATGGAGGGACTGGATCTGTCGCGAGAAATTCTGTTACGCTAAAATCCATACTGGATACCGGAATAAATGTTGAACTGTTGACTAATATGACCGCCTCAGGGAAAATCTTTCTTATGAAAGCAGGAAAATCGAAGAATGGAGGAGTAAATCCGCAGTCAAGCCAGAATCCTCCTATTTTGCTTTTATTGTAACGTTCGCCAATTTCTTCAATTAACCTGCCATATAATTCACGAGCTTTATCCTGAGTATCAATGCCATTCATATATGGGCCATCTTGCAGGTTTTCTGGTTCACAGATCATGCTCAAGTAGAAAATTGGCTTTATTCCGTAACGATCACATTCATCAATCAACGCGCCAATATAGTCTTTCTTTGTTTTTAATCTGAATTCGGGCTGTCTGGTTGGAAACATAACGGCAAAACCATCCGCCCCATGGCAGCAGGTGAAATTAATATATTTTGCTCCGAACTTTTGTGCCAGTCGAACCATGTTTCTAGCGATGCATCCGGGGTCTTGAGCTGCACTTTCAAATTCCTCAATTGTTTGGTATTTCAAAGGTACATATTTGTCTCCCGGTTCCGTAGCTCCTCCTCCTGAAAATAAACCCCAGTGATAAAAAAGTCCGATACGCGAAGTAGCATACCATTTCATTACCCGCTCCCTGCGGATAAGGTAATTTTGATCTAACTGCATTTTTTTGATTTTCTCCGCAATTAAATATTAGTTAGTTTTTTGTGGTTGAGGATCATTAGGCCGAAGCTATTTATATTGAATGGAGACTTGATAGTCGAGACGTTCCAACGGGACTCTTCACGTTCAATGGCTTTTCCTTGTTCCCGATTTATCCGTTGTCTTTTGAGGTTGAATCTAACTCCGGGGATTTCATTCCAGCTTTCAGGCATTGGGCGGTAAGAGGAAAAAATATGTTTAAACGGCACGAATAATTCCAAATTCCAGTAGTCCTTTCCTTTGTGTATTTTAAAATCTGGTTTTGGATTTCCAAATCTTGTAGCTCTGCCATCCATGAGAAAGATATAGCGCATGAAATATGGAGAAAAAGGGACCATCTCAATGTATACCTCCAAATTGTCTGCATTATGTAACTGATTATCTGGAACATTGAGCACCGCTGTTTTAATTCTTGGCTCCACCATGTGGAATCCGAAGATTAAACCGCTCTTTTTATTATCGGAAGGGTGGTCATATCGTAGCACTTTGAAGTTCATTGGAACTGTAGGTTGTTTCTTGGAAAATGACATGGGAAATGAGGACATCCTGTAAGTTGTTGCATTCTTCCATGCCGCCTCATCAAATTTTCCATCAATGGTTGGCATTTGAGTCGTTTTTGTTGAGGACAATTGCTCTGTATCGCCGTAGAGAGCGGAGTCTTCCCAGACGATTACATCACCGAACGAATTGATGTCATGATTATTACGAGTGAAGTTTGTGCGCCAACGTGATAAAAATTTATAAACAATTCCACTGGCATTTTTCAGAACACGTGTCCTTACAAAATTTGCTTTTAGACATTTTATCCCAGCACGTTTTTTTAAGGGAATTGCACGGTATAGTTCAGTGTACGGTATTCTTAGTTCTACACTCCAGAAATCTTTATCTTGGTGAATTCCATAATCGCATTTAAGCTGCTTTCCCGGAATTAATTTTCTGCCATCAAAATACAGCAATCTTCCATCGGAGCTGACGATGTATTGAAGGAAATTAGAGCTTTTCTTCCCATCAACGGGTAAGGCATCAAAAAAAATCTCAATACAATCACCACGATAAAGTTCTTTATCATGTACGTTATGGAAGCGTTCACTCATTTTGGGTTCGGTCATTTTCATCCCGATGATGAGCCCACACTGTGCGGGATTACGAGATGAATAACGCAATATTTTGATTTTAGTAGGAACATCTGTTTTACTATTGCCAAGAACCATTTCAGCTCGTTCCATCTCGGCTGTTTGTGCTTTGCTCCAGGTCTTCTCGTTGAGTTTACCGTCTATTTTGAAGCTAATGCTCTCAACGCCAACAGGCTCGGCAAGAAGCTGCTTTTCAGAATTGTTCATTCTTCGTTTTTTAAATTCATGACGCTTAAATATTAATTTGATCGGCTCAATGAAATAGGATAATCTCTGCCGATAAACAGGTTTCGCTTGTTTCACGGCTTTTTCTGCTATTGCAACATTCTTTTTCATCATTTGCAGATCTGACTCAGACAGGATGAGGCTGAACGCTTCTTCCTGCGAAAAACTCGGTGCGGTATATGGAGCCCCATGGAGACCTTTTGCGAAATCACTTGCTTTGCATTTGTCAAAGTTTTTGGTGAGACAATCATAGATTTCCTGCATTTGTGGAGCCGCTGGTCCAAATAAGTTATGATACATTTCGTTTACGGCCTCGTCAACATCGAATTCAGGATTCCACATTAAACGAAAAAGGCAGTAATCTGAAAACAAACGGCAACGGATATTGCGTGATAGCCCACACACAAAAAAACCTTCAACCTTATCCTGCATATCAGATAAAAAATTCTTGTAAGCATGATAAACCTGATATGGAATGTCAAGATTATCCTCAACATCAGGCCAGTTATACAGGTAGCCGCTTATTTTGTGTCCGGAAGCCTTGATCCAACCGTTTACCCACTCTCGGTATTTTTGCTGAACATATGGGTCATTATAGCTCAGTGTTCCAAACATGAAACACAGACGAATATAGGTATTATCTGCAAACTTTCCGTGTTTTGGTGGAGCGCTATAGTTATAATAAGGAAGATAGTAAAAGCGTTTCCCCGGAAATTCATTTTTAATACGCCGGGAGAGTTTTTCCGCAAACTGCCCCATGAATTCGGAATTCTGTTCCCAGAAATGTCTGGTTTTATCCGGAGGAATTTGTTTACAGTATTTACAGTGACATTCTACAGGATGGTCCGGAGGTCCGAACCCTAGCGCATATTGGTTGGGATATGCATGCTTAATAGCCTTTTTGACATGCGAATCATTGTTGTAAAATCCTTTGTATACTTGCATTAAATAATTCATTGTTTTGGGGTTTCCATAACAGGGAACGGGGGGAATTGTCAAAGATCGTTTCCCATCCTCATTAAGCTGGAAGCAATCGATATCATTCTTCTTATCAAACATGACAGTTAAGTCTGCCGGGGTGTGTTGAAATACAGGCAAACTTCCCCATCCATGGTTTCCGCTGCGCCATCGCAAAGCGCTAACCTGGGCGATATTATCAGGTTTATCTTTCCAGGTCCATGAGTAGGCAAGGCGTTGATTGTAACGAGGATAATCCTGATATTGCATCCCGGGGATTAAGAGATTTTTTGCCTTTTTGACTACTACGCCTTCTTCTCCGTGGTAATAAAAACGGGTTCCAAGAAACCGTTCTAAAAAATCATAAACACCGAATACTGTAGCTGCGACTCCATCATAGTTACCCATCTTTCCTTTGGGAGCACCTATAATTCCAACGGCTTCTCCATTATTGGAAATACGGAACCCTTCCGGTTTGATTCCATCTTGTGTGAAGCCGTAGGACTTTGCTTTAGAACTTATTCCGACAAAGACAGGAGTCATTCCTTCAGGAAGCTGATTTTCTTCAGTGATAATAGGTAGTCTGGCTCCAGTAGATTTTTCAATATATTTTTGCAGTTCACTCGCCGCAAATGCGGCTGCAAAAGTGTTTTTATTATCAAATGGAGCTGGTCCTTTACCGCAATACATCACGCCTGGAATATGCACATCATTTTTTTTTGTTGGAATAATGATCACAGCAAGGGGCTTGCCGTTTTTAATCAACTCTAGTGTCTTGGCATTTTTTATTGCTGTGATTTTTACCGGATTAAGGGTTTTTGGCTGATAGCTTTGAAAATCAGCTCCAGCTGCAGACAATGCCATAAGAACATAAGCGTTCAGAAGTATTTTCATGGTAATTCCTTTGAATATGTTTTTGAATATGTAGAAAACTTCATTCATAAATATTTTTTATCATTGCAGACTTGTTCATATTTAAATATATATAAGACAGGTATGTAGCATGTCCGTCCACGAATGAAGATATTGTTCGGTCGTGATGTGGTGTGGTCACATGAGTACTTGAATTGGTAAGAGGGTACATTATAACATATGCGTCAAAAACATAACCATCGGCATCAGCAGAGATCATAATTTTTGTCGGGCGCTTGATTCGACTGAGTTTACGATAGGTCCAATCCGCGACAACGGGTAATCCTGTTGAGGGATTTATGTATCCGAGATAACGGTTCCAGCCAATGCGCAGATACTTATCGTGAGGAAAGGCCGGGCAGTAAACGGTATTTTTATTCTCATTTTTTGGAATTTTTGCATAAGGCTCTAAATAGCCGCGCCAAAACTTTCCACTCATTCGCTCGTCATAAGCCGGAGGCAGCCACCCATAATTATCACTTGTATACTGCGTGGCACATAATGCATATGTCTTCTGTTTATTGAGACATTCCATTCCTTTGGCTTTCATTCGAGCCTGATTCAGAGCGGGCAGCAGCATGGATGCAAGAATTGCTATGATTGCAATTACTACTAGAAGTTCTATTAATGTGAACATCTTTTCAGCTCTTGATTTGCTTTCTACTATTGAACTTTGCATTTTCATACCTCTGTTTTAAATTAATAATCAACTATCGGATATATGTGTAAACCATAAAGCTTAATAATTTAAATTTGTTAGTATTATATAACTAAAACAACAACAAATCTATGGATATTTTTGATAATTAACTGGATATTTTTGACATGCGGTCTATTGTATGATTAACGCAGATGAGTGTCAGGGAAATTTTTTATGGCGAGAGAAAAAATATATGCAATGATCAAATACATTGAGGATGAATTTGAGTGCAAAACTTGTTATTCAACTAATACTCAAATCGGCAGCCTGCTGCCTAAACTGCGCTCCTCTCATTTAAATCCATCTTGCAACGTCATAAAAAAAACTTATAGAAACATCAGGGCCTGTCGTTATTTTGAAAATATGCTGGCTGTTGAATGGGGTAAAAAACACAAGGAGGCGTTCGCAAAAATATGCCCCTATGGAGTAGTTGAAATTGCTGCTCCGATTTATTACAAACGCTATTTCGGCGGCATCTTATTTGCAGGAGAATTTTCCCTTACTGGCAAACTGCCTGAAAATATCCTGACAATAGATCAAAAGAAAAAGTGCAATATTTCTGAATTAAATGGTATCCGACCGCCTGAACTATCTAACGAGCGTTATACCAAACTTGTTTCTTTACTGGAAATGTCTGCAATGGCTCTTGCGGTTCATGCCTCTGACAATTTAAATGCTCAATCAGTTCAAATTGGGGAAAAAGAATTTATCCGTAACTTCATCAATGGTAATTTCCGGGCTCAAATAGGCCTGGGGGATATTGCTCGTAGAATGGGATGGCAAAGTGAGGAATATACCTCAAGGCAAATAAAAAAACTATTTGGAAAAGGTTTTAACAAGATATTGACGGATACAAGACTTGATAATGCAAAATGGTTATTGGCTGAATCGACATATCGTATTTGTGATGTCGCTTTATGGTCTGGTTTCAGTGATCCTCTTTACTTTTGCCGTGTTTTCCGCAAGCATTTTAATTGCACCCCTAGAGAGTTCCGTTTGACATACACCCGGAAAAAACAGTGATTACATCGATAGTCATTTTTTCCGGTATTTGATTTTTGTTTTTTTATGAATTATTATGGAATCAATATATGCTTTCTTGCTTTCCCGGGACTGGTGTGAAAATGTTTTTTAAAAACTTTTGAAAAGTAAAAAGCATTTTCGTAACCGCATTCATCGGCAATGGCAACTAAATCTTTTTTGGTTGAAATGAGTAAATCGCGAGCCAGGATCATTCGTTTTCGTTCCATGTAAGCATGCGGAGTGACGCCAAAAGCTTTCGCGAAAATCCGATGAAAATAATTAGGCGCCAGACAAGCCTGGGCCGCAATTCGCTGCAATGATGGATTCCAAAGATAATTTGCGTCCATATATTCAACACTTTTCTTCAGGGTCGGTGAAATTTCACCCGGGATTTTTCCATCCTCAGATCTTGCCATCAGTCCGCCGAGCAGAAAAGTCATTAAAGATTGCAGTTTCAGAAGATCCGGATTCAGAGATGAAATATCTATGGAATCAAGATTAAGAAAGATGTCCCGGTAAAAATCCAGCTCATCTATTTTCCAGCTTTCAACCCTGTCGACCTGTCTGATGATGTTATCGGCCTCCGGACTCATCGGCAAGCCGTGAAACCAGTAAACCGACATTCGTTTCGGACATTCGTTGGTGAATGGATGATGACCGGGAATCAAATAGACGTTTCCGGAAAAGAGGTCATAGCGCCTTTTGCGAAGAAAAACCGCCGCTGAACCGCTTTGAACATAATATACCCTGAAGAATGGCAAGGATATTTTCACTGCGGTCGACCATGCCGGAGAACACTCCGAATAACCCGAGTTGATGATTTTTACCGGAAATGTGTTCATATTACATAAAGTTAAGATTTTATATTTTTATGTTAAGATAATATATACAATAAATCATTTTAACAGTTATGTTAATATATATAATTAAATTTAAAAAGCAACAAAACAAGGAATTTTATTGTGACTTCCAAAGAACGTATAACCATCGCCATGAAATGCGGCAAGCCCGACCAGGTTCCAGTTACTCTTGGTTTGAGTGAGATAATTCCGGTTAAATATTACGGCAATGATTACATCCGGTTTCATATCAAGGATAAAATTCCGCTTTGGAAAGCCCGGGTTGAACTGGAGCATGATAAGTTTGGCGGAGACGCGTTTCTGCATCTTGCTCCGGGGCCTTCGCCGCACGCCCCCGAAAAAACTACTACGTGGATTAAAGAAACGCCTGATGAAATATATTACCGGGAGACATATCATACCAGCCAGGGGGATTTGTCGGCGGAGTTTTTGATCGGCAGACAAAATCCGGTCAGCAGTGTTACGCATTTTGTCAATAACCCGGAAGCTGATTTCCCGAAAGTTGCCGAATTGCTCAAAAATCCTGATACCCTAGTTCTTGATGAAGCCAAAGCCGCCTATGCTGAAATTGGCGACCGGGGGCATGTCGGATTATGGCTCTCCACACCAATCGATTGGTGGAGTTCATTGCGCGGAGTTCAGAATATGGTCATGGACCTGATGCTGTTGCCGGACTTTATGTCGGATGTCTTTAAAATCTATACGGAATATATGTCGGCGGTCACGGAGTATACGCTCATGAACAGTACATTTGATTCGGTCGGGCTGGGCGGTTCGACGACATCGATGAGTGTGATTTCGCCGGATCTGCATCGGCGTTTTTCGCTGGATTTCGGTAAAGAGATCTGTCAAGTCGCGCATCGTTTTGATATTCCGGTGCAATACCATATGTGCGGAAAATCCCGCGAGGCTCTGCCGATTACCGCTGAAATGGGCGTTGACGGGTTTGATGCGTTGGAATGTCCTCCAACGGGTAATGTCGACCTAGCGGAAGTAAAAAAAGTATTCGGGGAAAAGATTTCTTTGCGCGGGAATGTCAATTCAATCCATGTTATGGGGGCCGGCAGTGTTGCAGACGTTGAAAATGCGGTAAAAAATTGCCTGGCAGCGGCCAAAGAGAATGGCGGTTATATACTCGGGGTTGGAGATCAGACTCCGGCGCAAGCTCCTGAAGAGAATCTCTTTGCTTTTGTCGAAACCGGCCGGCAATATGGCAAATATTAATGGCTGAAATTTTTTACAGGAGTAGACTCCTGCCTGTTAAAAAGCATAAGTTTATAGCAAGTCCAGTATTTTCTGTTTACTGTATGGTTTTGCGATAAAGTCTTCGAAGCCTGCGGCAATATATCTAATGGATGCGTTATTCATGACATGGGCGGTTTGAGCAATAAATTTTATCTTTTCTCCCGGAAATTTTTCTTTTAGCCATTCCAGACAGGTAATTCCATCAGCGTCCGGCAGGGAGATATCCAGAAATGCCACACTCGGTATAAATCCATGATTGCAAATATCCTGCATTTGAGCAAAAGAATTGGCGATTTTATAATTCACCCCGCAAGTTTTAAAGATTTTTTCAAGATATAAAGCACATGACAGATCATCCTCAACCGCCAAAACGTTATGTTTTCCGGTAACTTTAAATACAGGTTTATTTTCGGGCACGGGATCAGGACTGATTGATTCAATTACCTGAACCGGATATGTGAATTTAAATTTAGAGCCTTTATTCAACTCGCTTTGAATTTCAAGAGTGCCGCCAATATTTTCCAATATTCTTGAAACAATTGTCAACCCCAGGCCGGTTCCGCCATATTGCCTGGTGTCTGTCTGGTCAATTTGCGTGAAGGGCTGCAGGATTAAATCCAATTTATCTTCTGGAATGCCTATTCCTGTATCCCTGACTTCTATTGTCAGACTATTCTGACCGCAGCATGCTGTTACATCAACTCTACCTTTAGTTGTGAATTTTACCGCATTGCCGACTAAATTAAAAATAATCTGCTTCAGTTTACGAAAGTCTCCGATTACTATATCAGGTAAATTATCGGCTGTAAAATTGAGTGAAACGCTATTTTCTGCAGCCGCAAAATGGAAAACCTCCATTGTTTCATCAAACAATTTTTTGGGTTCAAATTCTTCATTCAGGATGGAAAACTCCCCGGACTCAATGCTGGAAATTTCCAAAATATCATTAATTATATCAGTTAAAATATTACCGCATTTGTTCACCGTATCCAAATATTCGAAAACTTCATCATTTTCCTGCTTCTTAAACCTTTCATGCAGTTCATCTTTTATCAACTCATTGAACCCGATTATTCCATTAAGCGGAGTTCTTATTTCATGCGACATCATGGCCAGGAACTCACTTTTTGCCTTATTTGCGGATTCGGCTTTCTTTTTAGCGGACTCCAGCTCCCGGTAGTTAATAATACGTGTTAGAGCAATTCCGACGGCCTGCCCGACGGACTCAATAAATTCAACAAAATCAAGCGATAATTTATTCGGTTCATCATAGTTAAAGTGGATTAATCCGATAGTTTCTTTTTCTTTTGTTATCGGAATTAACGCTAATGATTGACTGCTGCTCAAACAACATTTGTTTTCATTCATACAAATCTGACTTATTTCTTTTAATTCGGCCATATTGTTTGACCAGAAACTTCCTTTCGTTGTCACGTTTGGCAAGTTAAGAGATTTAATTTCCTGTGATAATATTGAACAGCATAAACATTCAAAGGAAATAAATCCATCCTTTTCCCGGGCAATTTTCCCGGCTTTTTTAGGAATACATAACTTTTCCCCGTATTTTTCAAGGTTATTTGCAGCATAATATGGATATTCGTCGTTACTATGAAATCTGATACCGATTCCATCAGCGCCGGAAAATGCCTGTAATAAGTCAATCAGTCTCTGAATCACGTCATCGTTACTGTATTCATGGTTTAATTCCGTTAATACAGTGTTGAGGAATATTTGTTTCCGTTCCAATAATTTCTGGGCGGTAATATCGCTGAATATAGCCGCAAACCGGTTATCTCCGGCAGGAAATGCCCATACCTCAACATATTTATTGATCGACTGCGAATAATTTATGTAGAACTCTGCCTTTTGGGTTGAAACAACTTTCCCATACTCTTCAATCCAGTACGACTCCGTGTCAGGCATTAGTTCTTTGACCGTTTTTCCGATGGTTTCATGTGCAGAAAAACCAATTAACCTTTCAAAGGCGGGGTTGACTTCAATGAATCGATAGTCACAAGGAATCCCTGCCTGATCGTAAATCATTTCCTGGCTGGAAAAACCGACCGTCATATTATGGAACAGCATTTTATACTGCTGCTCTTTTTTCTGCAGCCGTATTTTTGCTAAGGTCAATTCAGTTATATCATAATTCACTCCAACCATAGAGACCAAAGAGCCATCCGGCTTTTTATGAATTTGCGAGTATGCTTTTATATATCTAATATCCCCATTCGGATGAACCACTCTGAACTCGGCTTTAAAATCATTATAAGATGTAATCGCGGTTTCAAGCGATTGTTCAACTTTTATCAGATCATCAGGATGCACCGCGTTACGCCACGTATCATAATTGTCCTCAAAGGTTTTTTCGTCTAAACCGTATAGAGTAAGCATTGAACTGTCCCAGATCAATGTCTTAGTTTGTAAATCATATTCCCAAATACCTATATTACCAGAGTGGGTTGCCAGTCGGAAACGTTCATTCAATGCTTCCATTTCTCTATTTTTTTTATTCAGTTCAAATTCCAGTTTTTTGCGTTCGGTAATTTCGACTCCAACCGCCACAATTTCAATGCATGTGCCTTTTTCATCATAAATAGGAGTATTGCTCCAGGCCATCCAGCAGCGAGAGCCGTCCTTGCGCATGTTTTCATTTTCATTTTGAAGATAATTTTCCGGGTTCTTTACAATTTTCTTGACCATTAATTCCAAATCCCGGTTTTGGGAATCTTTTTCCGGCACAATTGTCCCGACTGCGTTTTTGTCGATTATTTCATTTTCTTTATACCCGAAGAACTTCTGTGCGAATTCATTAAGAAATATTATATTGCACTCCGGATCCATACGCAGGATAACGCTATTGGTATTCTCCACCAGATTTTGATAATTATTCAGGTTTTTCTGAAAACTGTCTTCAAGAATAATTTCTTGTTCAATTCCCTTAAATAAGCATATGATCACAAATGAAACAACCGGATACACAATGATAACCGGCAGTCCCAGATTTTCTATGGTGTTCCAAACCATTTCAGACGGAAGCAGAAACATACACAGCAGCATCAAGAGATGAACGGTCAAACTAAAGAGGTAAATATATATGGGCTTCAACGCCTCAACATATTTTAGTCTGTAATAATAATAAACTACTCCTAAAATTGCAGATTCGCATATAACGGTTACTCCCATAACGGTTCCGGGACCGCCTATATATCCTCGGTATGCGATGGCAAGGGCAGCTGTTACAACCGCACAAAATGGTCCTCCGAAAAGCCCGGAAATACTAATAATAATTGATCGGGTATCGAAAATAAGTCCTGGCGCTAGAATTACCGGAAACGACATAACCGCAAGGGAGATAAAACCGAAAAGAAGTCCGTTTATGCACGTTTTAGAGAGATTGTTATCATGAAAATAACGAAAAACCCGTGAATAGCCGAAAATTAAAATAATCAATAGCGCAAAATTTATGATAAAACCATATAACATTGCCATAACCATTTTTCCTTTAACTCAAAAGTTGACAAAGGTTCGGGGTTTTCAGTCATAGCGTAACCCTGATAAAAATGGAACTTTTTCATTAAATTTTAATATTTGCGTCCAGCTATAATCCGCCGGATTCAGGTAAAAACAGCAGTCCGTGTTAAATTAATTTTAACTTCTTTCTTATCCATAAAGACAAAAGGATACTATAACTCTCTAATATATAGATTAACATATCAGTAAAGTAATTGCAAGCATTTTAAGTAAAAAAACGGCTCTCATTGTAAATCGAGCAAGTTGAGATTTTGGAGAAAAAATGGCTTATGGAATCGGGTATTTTCCAACAAAGGATTTTATTTGCCGGAGGGAATTTTATAAGCCAAGAAACTGGATGGCCAGGCCGCAGCCGAAAATCGAGGCGCCGGCGACTGCGTGGGTGTATTTTTCAAACTTCTTGAAAGTCAGCATCTTTAAACCGTAGAGGGAACTCATGACCAGGCCAAGCATTGTTAGCAGAGTAACCACAGAGAAGATGATAGCCACCATAACGACTGCAAAGAAGTCGCCTTTGTCCGCCGGGGCAAGCAGCAATGGTATAAACGGTTCGCAGGGGCCAAGAACAAAGATAATGAACAATACCCACGGAGTGATATTGCGTTCTTTTGATTCGTGAACGTGCGCATGGACGCTAATATGAGTATGCGGATGTTCATGTACACTGCCGTCTTCATGGATGTGACAGTGTTCATGTTCACGATGTTTGAAGAGCCATTTGATGCCCCAGACCATGTAGCAGAAGCCGAACACGATCAATAGCCAGCCGGCCAGGTCGCCGCGAATTGCTTCAAACCATTCAAGCTTGGTCAACAATGAACCGAAAGCGATCGCGATTCCCGCCAGAATGATAGAACTGAAAACATGACCGAAGCCGCATCCCAGGGTTAACATCGCGGTTTTGAACGCGGACCAGTTCCGGGCACGGCCGATCATGATGAACGGCAAATAATGGTCAGGTCCGGTAATTGTATGCAGAAAGGCAACGGTTGCCGCGCCGGCGCCGGTAGTCAGAAGCAGGGTTTGATCGGTCATTTCCTTTTCTCCGTGAATTTTTGCAGAGCCAGTTTTTTCCCAGACTCTGTTTTAAATATTTTAATAATCTTTTCTTCGCTTATATCAGGGCATTCTTCCGGGATATTAACCAGCCAGTCGGCATCCCAGATTACCCGGAATTCCGGGGTGTCGACATCTTTCGCGCTGTGATGAGAGCCGATAATCCGGCAGACATGTTCTATAGTTTCCGGCTCAAGTTCCAGCTTTTTCATAATTTTTTCCGCGATCGGCGGACCTTCAATTTCCTGAAAATTACCGGCGCTGGAACCATGCTTGCGTTCCGCTTCCTGAATGCCGATGTCGTGCAGAATCGCCGCTGCCCTAATTACCAGCGGATCACCCGGCTCTGATTTAGAAATCTGCTCCGTATAGCGCAGGACCTTCATAGCGTGGTCGATCCGTTTTTTATCCTCGCCGAATACCCGCTGCATCTCAACCACCAGCCGCTGGCACATCGATGCCAGCATGATATCCGAATCGTTTTCGACGCCAAGACATTTTTTCGCGAATTTACACCATTTGGCGCAGCCGAGATCAATCTTCGGATTCCGGACTTCCTCTTCGCATTTCGGGCAGATTCGGAACGGTTCATCTTTAAAAAACTCGATATCATGACCGCAAAACGGACATTTGACGTCGTATATATCTTCCGCCGTCCAGTATCTGGTGTCTTGTCCGGGACACTTAAAATCAGTCATATCTTGCGATCCTTATTTCAACTATTTCGGCTATTGTATCCTTCTCAATGCCGTATACAATCACGTTCAGAGCCACCTTCAGTTCATCGATTTGTCCGGAGGGCAGGCGTCCTTTCAGATGCGGCCTCTGACCGGATGAAGTCGCGCTCGCCATAAGATACCCGCCATTAGCGGTTTTTGCAACCGCCTTTATGTGGCCAATTACCTCGCATCCGGCATTAATTACATCATGACCTATTCCTTGAACAATATTCGCCAGAACGGTCCCGACATCGCCATGAGACAGGTTTGAAAGCGCAAAATTATGCGCATAGGGAACCGGCTCCAGCCCGCCGCGCGACGGCATGAACGGAAGGACTTTATCCGGCTTCTTTTCCGAATCCGGTACGGCCATGAACTCTTTGACCAGTAATTCAACATTATCATTTTGAGCCGCTGAGACATTGATGATGTTGATCTCCGGCCTGATACTGCGTATTTTTCCGGAAACTTCTTCCAGTTCCTCCGGGGATACGAGGTCAAGTTTGTTTACAACAATGATGTCAGCGGCGTGGATGCCGTCAGTGATGATCGGGATGTTCAGTTTTTCCAATTTACTAAATCTTTCCGCGTCAATGATCACCGCGACATGTTTGCGGTCGATTTCGCCGCCGTACCCCTGCAGGGCGGAAAGTACCTGTCGTGCCGAAGCCACTCCGGATGGCTCCAAGATCACGATATCCGGGGCGAATTCACGTTCAATCTCCAGCAGGGTTGCTATCAAATCGCCGCGCAGCGAACAGCAGATGCAGCCGGAATAGATTTCTTTGACCGGCAGCCCTTCGCCTGCAAGGAAAATGTCATCTACGCCGACGTCGCCGACTTCGTTTTCAATGATTGCCAGTTTACGTCCGGAGTCGGATACTGCTTTGGCGATCGCCAGCAGCAGTGAAGTCTTTCCGGAACCGAGAAAACCGGCTATGACAAAAAGGTTCATTATTTATTCTTTCGGTTGATCATAAGTCTTATAGGTCTTATAGGTCCTATAGGTTTTCTTCAAAGTAGCCCAATGCATACGCGGCTGGCCAAAACGGCGGCGTCTTCGGCTTCAAAGACGCGTTTGATGCATGAGTCAAACAAAATCTCAGCGGCTGGGGGAAACTCGTCATCGCCCAGATGATACACTAAAGTCAGGTCCAGTTCGGCAAAAGTTTTGATTTTTGCGGCGAAATCGCCAATTTTTACCTTCTCCCAGTCGAAGCGGTCGAGATTTTTTCGCAAACTATCGAGATTATTACCGAAACGTCCCAGCAGCGGATTGGTGGTGCGTGAGACAAACGGCTGGAAATAGAACTGGCCGCCGGTGAAGTCACGGAACGAGATCAACTCTCCGGTCGCTTTGACCGGGAGATCGCATAAAAGATAATGCAGCATCAGGAGCCGGTCTGCCGGTTTGGCATCCTGCCCGTCAAGGGTTTTCAGCGAATTGTCGGACGGGTCGAGGATCATATCCTTGCCGAATACCCGCATTGCTCCGGTTTTTTCCGCCGGGATATTGACGACTTTAAGTTTTTCGAGCGCCATCCTGATGGCTTCGTTGACTGCAGTTGCTTTATTTGACATTTGGCTTCACTGAAGGAAAAAGGTTTTTATCTGTATGCGGCAGGAACATGGCGCTGGTGTACTCGTTCATATAAGAAGGATCGGTACTGAGGTCAATGTAGGTCATGCGTTCAGCCGCTGCCAATTGTTTCTGCCGGAATTCCTGGGATATCAGAACCATGTAGGTCCCGGTCAGCGATGAGTTGCCGATATATTTGAAACGTTCCCGGTCGAGGTCCGGCAGCAGGCCGATCGTTATCGCCATTTCAAGGTCGAGGAACCGTCCGAAGCCCCCGGCAATATAGATGCGGGAAAGATCCTCGAATCCCATTTCAAGCTGACCGAGCATCAAGGAGCAGGCCGAGTAGATCGCCGCTTTGGTCCGGATAATATTTTCAAAATCCGTTTCGCTGATGACAATGTCTTCTCCGGAGTCCGATTCTTCCGCCGGTGCAATAATATAGCTGGCGAACCGACCATCAACCCGAATGCTGTCGCAGGAGCGCTCCCGGTCAAGTTTGCCGCCGGCATCCAGCCAGCCGGTCAGAAACAGTTTGGCGGTCAGTGCTATCATCCCGGAACCGCAAATGCCTTTGGGCTTAACACCGCCGATGGTCTGGTAGCGGGCTTTCCCGGTTGCCCGATCGATTTCAACCCGTTCGATCGCACCGAGCGCGGCCCGCATTCCGTATTTTATCCCGCCGCCCTCAAATGCTGGACCGGCGGAGCAGGCACAGCTCATCATAAAATCATTATTGCCGATAGCGATTTCACCGTTGGTGCCGATGTCGATAAACAAACTCAATTCTTCGCTCTCGCCGGCCAGCTCCGTACACAGGATACCGGCGGTAATGTCGCCGCCGACATAACTGCCGACCGCAGGAGAAAGATAGATCCAGGATTGCGGATTGATGTTGATCCCGACTTCCGACGCGATCAGGTAGGGCGCCTGCATAATCGTCGGGGTGTAAGGTTCAAGCCGGATATATTCAGGATTCAAACCGAGCAGCAGATGCATCATCGTGGTGTTGCCGGAAACGACTGCGTTGCCGATATCGCTTATATCGACATTATACATCCGGGCCAGCTTGTCGATCAAACCGTTTATCGTCCCGAGAACTTTATCCCGAAGCTCATCCAGATGTCCCGGTTTAGCGGCATAGTTGATCCGGCTGATGACGTCGAGCCCGCAGGAAATCTGCGCGTTATAGTCGGTTTGGGTTCCGACCGGAGTGGCGGTCGGCAGAAATACCAGTTGTACCGCTACGGTAGTGGTCCCGACGTCGATGGCGATGCCGTAATGTTCTTCGGTCGTATTTCCCGGTTCGATCCCGATTACATGGTACTGCCCCGGTTCGCGAATGATGGTGACCGTGACGTTGCCGTTATCGGCCCGGAGTGCGTCGGCAAGTTTACGAATCACCGCCAACGTACAGACCGTCCGCTGGTTTCCCCAGTCTTTCTGGATGGCTCGGACCAGCCGGTCAAGGTCGGACAGACCGTCTTCAGGCTGCGGCGGATCGACTGTGACCAGCCATTTGATCGCGAGCGGGTCATACTGCCAGTCTCGCGGAAACAGTTCCTCGCGGATCAGTCCGGAATCTTCATCCGCGGAAGTGAATTGTCCGCCTTTGCGGGCGACTTGTTCCGGGACCTCCACGGTAATATCCGAGTCGATAAGTTTCGCTTTACAGGCCAGGACATAGCCGTCGGCCAGTTCAGCGGCGGTCAAGGTTCCCAGGCTGTTGGGGGTGACTGAACCGCTGGTTATCCTGACGATACATTTGCCGCAGGTGCCTTTGCCGCCGCAGGGAGCGTCAATCTCAACTCCCGCTTTCCGGGCGCTTTCCAGCAAGCCGGCTCCGACGTTCACGTCGATAGTCTTACCTGATGGCTGGAAAGTAATTTTAGGCATAATCAGCTCCTTCAGCTGAGGAAATTGGAGAATTTCTGTTTAACAAAGCCTTCGAGGTCACTGGCTTCCTGGGTGCCGACGATGATTTCCCATCCCGGCATATTTTCTTCCAGTTCGCCGCTGATCTGGGCAACGTAACCCGGGATAACCAGCTGCCGGGATTTGACTGCGTTGTCAAGCTCGATCTCTTTACAGAACTTGCCGATAGTCGAGCCGGAGAACTTACCGGCGGCCCAGGCGGTCAGCACACTCATGCCTTCACATTCCGGAATAACCAGCCAGGCGCTCAGGCCGCTGTTTTCAATTTCACCGGAAACAATAAAGTAAGTGAGAGAGAAGTTGGTAGTGACAAAGACCGGGGATTCCTGGGTCGGTTCACCGATCTGGTACAGTTTCGGTTCGACCTGAATCGGCTTCTGCGGGTCGGTATAGATATTCTGGCGCAGTGCCATCAGGCCGACCAGCATGGCTTTGTCGAATTCCGGCAGGACACAGACACCGCCGTATTTGCATACTTCGGTAATCGCGGCAGCGGTGGTTTCCAGCAGTTCGCCGGCTTTTACATAAGTAATGCTGGCATAGCCAAGCGGCTTGTAAGAATCTTTCAACGCGGTTTTGCGGGCAATTGAGTTAACCTGGAACTGTTCCGCCAACGAAAATGTCTGAAAATTAAGGACCAGGTCGTTGAACCCGCTTTCTTTGATTTTGGCGGTAAGCTCAACCATCGCATTCAAGTCCGGAGCGGAAAGCATAACCGCGTGCGCATTGGTTTTGGCGATCTCTACCACGGTTTCGTAATTATCCGGCGTCGCCGGGCCGATCAGGCTGTTTGAACCCTTGATCGCGGCGGCGGCACCCTCAAGGTTTTTCCCGCAAAGAATCAGCGGTTTATTGGTGGTCTTCCAGGCTTTTTCAGCCAGAGCCGCGAACTCGGCGGCGTCATTTCCCTTCTGGGTGACCGCGACCATTTCCACTGTCAGAAACTCTCCAACCCTTTCAAGCTGGTATTCGGACACGGCTTTGAGGGTGGCGTCAATTGATTTCGGCGCGTCAGTGTCGTTGACGTTGATCGCGAACAGGGTCTGGTTGACAAAGGTTTTTTCATGCCGGTAAAAGCAGGTTTCCTCTCCGACTTTAATATTCTTTTCAGGTCCGAAGGCAACGCCCTTGACCGGAGGTTCGGCGGCCGCGCCGAGAACCGCCTTGGCTTCGTCTGAAGCGTATGGACATTCCGCGAGGTCGGCTTTTCCACTGGCCAGTTTCATCGCGAAAGCCAGACAGGTGTTGGACCCGCACTCTTTACAGTTTGTTTTGGGCAAAAGTTTTTGTATTTGCAGCCCGGTTAATTTAGCCATCTTCTTGACTCCTCGTTATATTAATATTCGCATTCAAATCAGTCAACCGGCTTCATGTCCGCCCCGCAGCACATCGGTGCGGCTTCACCGGGTTCTATAAACAGATATTTGTTGCAGACCATACAGCAATAAGCTTCCGTCGCCTGAGCTTCCTCAAGCGCTCCGAGTTCCTGATCCGAAAGCCCCTCGATATAGAACTGGGCGCAATCCTCCTTGCCGGGAATGTACTCCCCGACCGGGGCCAGGCTTTTTGATTTAGCGGTACAACTTACCAGCAAACGCCACAGCTTGACCAGTTCAATTTCCTCTTCTTTACTGTCGGCTTTGAAACCCACCATATTTTTATTTATTTTGATTTCCATAATAAAACTTCCCGAATCTGATTACTGCATCAGGTCCATGATGGTTTTCTTCGTCTGTACGGCAGCTTCCGGATGGTACATGATCAGGATGTCGGCCCCGGCGTAAAGCAACCCGAGAGCCGTGGTCAGTTCCCAAACCGCGTAACGTTTGGACAGATCGCCCCAGTCCGGGAATTCATCTTCCGAAGCCTTGACTTCCTTGATTTTGGCGCACTCGAAGCCCGGAGTCGCGATCATCGGCAGGGCCAGCATCGGGTCGCCTCCCAGCCCGGCTTGACGGATACGTTCCATGACGGAATAGGTATACTCGATCCCGTAACCGGTTGCGCCGGTCATCGGGTCCATAATGATCTGTTCGGGCTGAATATCCATATTGCCCATCAGAATATTCAGCTGTTTACCGATGTTGACGTCGATCGGGCTCTGGCTGATAACGGTATGGCCGTAAGCCATAGCCGCGCCGGCGATTGTACGGTAATTATCCTGTTCGACCCAGTTCAGCAGCAGATTTTCACCCGTGCAGGCCTGGGCTACCGCCTTCATAACTTCATTGTTGCGCTCAAAGTTGTTATGACCGGTCACGATCAAAGGCACTTCAACCGCCGCCAGAACGGATTTGACCAGTTCAACGGCCTTTTCCGGAGTACGGTTGCCCTTTTCCGGATGAGTGCCGTCGAGGCGTACGCTGATCAGGTCAGCGCCGTATTTGTCAACACATACTTTGGCCATTTCGGCGGGGTTGTCCAATAAATCGCCATAGAACTTACGCAGTTCCGCTGGATATTTCGGGCTCACCACGTCAAACACTTCCAGTGCCACCAGCGGCCGGTTAGGCATCTCGCCTTCCCAGAAGTGGAACGGCATACAGGTTGCGCCGCCGATTTTGTAGGAGACGCCGCGGGTGCCGCCTTCCGCTTTGGTCGCTCCGACTTTGACGGTGCAGACCGGAATGTCGCATTTCTCCTGCGGCAGATTGAAAGCGATAATCTCGGCAATGCGTTCCGCCGCTTTCGGTCCGGCCTGGACAACTTCCTCCACAAGCTCTGGCGAGGCAATACTTTCAGGCATTTTTTCGCCCAGAAACTTGCTGCTCAAGGTGCCGATTATATCACGGACAATTTCCTGAGTGATCGTTGTTTTAAGCGATGCGGCAATTTCAGCCTGAACCTGTTGCTTGATCTCCGCGATCAGATCGGCGGTCAAGGTTGCTCCGGCAGCCGGTGCGGCCTCTTTAACCGGTGCGGTCTTGACAGTTTCCTCAACCGGAGCGGTTGCGGCTTCAGCTTCTTCGTCGTGTACCGCGTATTCGGTCATATCTTTCATGGCGAGGGCCGGATGCCCGATTTTCTCCATGTAAGCCTTGATTTCAACCGGATCGGTCGCGATGCTTTCATCGGCAATCTTATCCATGAACCCGGAAATGCCCTGTTCCTCGAAACGCTGGTTAAGCTCTTCGGACAACAGCTCTTTAAGTTCCTTCGGCATCCAGACCAGACGCTGGAATCCGCCTTCGGCGAACAGGAATTTTTTACTGGTCAGGAAGACTTTGCCGCAGCCCATGAAACCGGGGGTCTGCAAACCGCCGCCGACGTTGCCGGCCAGAGACGAGAAAGTCATACCGCTCGGGGTTTCGCCCAGGAACTCGCGGTTTACCACCATAACGCCGTTACATTCCGGCACGTAAGCGCAGATGACTTCAAAACAGCCGCAGCTGGTCATCGGCCGGTCCATAATCGAATAGGCGCAGAAACTGTCAACCGCTTTATGGCTGTTGGTGTAAACATAATCATTGATGCCTTTCCAGACCCCTTTGACCGGGTCAAGGCAGTCGCCTTTGAGGACCGGCTGGTTGGGGCCGGTTTCGTCGATTTCGTAAGCCGCTTTTCCGTCGAGCCAGTTGTATGCGCCACATAAGCCCAGACGTTCCGGGGTGATGATACAGACATGGTCCGGCGCGAATGACTGGCACAGCAGACATGAATAAAAAGTCTCGACCGAATCATCCGTCATCGACTCGAGACGGTTGTTGCGTTCTTTATAAATCTGGCGCGCGACCTTCACCCGGCGCTCAACTTCGGCTTCATCAGTGATCATGGTCACTTTCACTTTATCGACAATGGCCGGATAATCGCCGAGCAGTTTCGCGTGCAGTATTTCGCCGTAATGTTTCAGGCGCAGGCCGTTTTTGAACCCGGTTTTGGACACCCGGGTCCAGACGATGTCGCGCTGTCCCATGTGCCAGATCCCTTCCGCGCCGTTCACCAGATGGTGAATCTGACGTTCGAGAATCGGCTCGAAGTCGGACTGCATTTTGCGTCCGGCAACTTCCACCCAGATTGCCAGCGGCAGCGCGGAACCGGGTTCGACCGTATCGATGTCCGGGCCGATAATATCGATTTCCCCGTCATTGATATCGTCTAGATCGACAGAGGTGACGAATTCAAAAGCGGTGGAGTGTTTACCGCCAAATTCGCAATGAACATCGTCTTTGCGAATGCGTTCACCTTCAAAGGCCGGACCGTAGGCGACCGGAACCGGAACCTCCGTGACTTTGATCTTGCAGCCGCGAATTTCCAGTGCGCGCTCGATCATTTCTTCCGGTTCGACGTTGGAGATAACGTGTTCGTAGGTACAGACTCCAGTCGGGAGGATTTCCGGAATATCGGTATCGGCGATAACCGGGAACCCGTAGTTGATCGCGCCGCAGGCCATCGCGTATTTGTCCGGCGTGACTTCGCCGAACGCCAGGACGAACGCGAAGATGCGGTCTTTATTGTATTTCAGGTTGGCCGCGAAATCGCCGGGTTTTACGCCGCCGAACGACAATGCCGCCCGGTTGGCAAATCCGAGGATATACGCGATAGAGGAAACATCTTTGCCGAATGGCACCAGGCGGGTTTCCCAGCCCAGTTGAATGCCTTCTTCCGCCAACTGATCGGCAAATTGTTTGCCGTCGGTTTCACCGGCCATGAAGACGTAAATATTTTTTTCCTGCAACTCTTTCGCGATCTTGACCGCTATCTCATTGGTCGGGGCGGCTCCAGTAATCGCTGCAAAACCGGGAGCGGAACCGTCCACGAATTCGATACCGCGTTCGCGCATGATTACGTCGGAAGCGGCTCCGAGCCAAATGCCGTCGACCGGGTTGGGGCCGATCAGGTAATTGCACGCCTCGATTATTTCGGTGGCGAACAGGGACGCGGCCCCGGCGTCGAGCGCACTGCCCAGATACGGCAGCCAGTTTTCTTCGCTGGGCCGTTCCGGCAGCAGGTCTTTAGTGTATTTCAGCATATCCTGAAGATCGCCGAGCGTCTCCATTTTTCTGCCGGTAAACGAATAGATAATCGGGAGAAAATATGCCGTATCAGGAAACCCGACAGGAGCATCCGCGCCTTTGGCCCGGATCGCTTCAGCGAGTTTGGCTTCTGCCTTGGCCACCCAGCCAATAGCACCATCTATACCACTTGCACAAATTAATTTAGACACCTAACTCTCTCCTGTCTTTCATATCCAAAAGTTTACGTTCAGCTTTCTTGTTGATTCCCAAAGCTTCACGGGCGTTATTGATCAGTTCTATGATTTTTTCAACCGCCTCCATCGGATCGGCTATCTGGTGGAAGCCGCCCTGGAAACGCTCTGTCGCTCCTTCGCTCAGGTATCTCATAACATTCTCGGAGCCGCCGGTATGGAACGGCTGACCAAGAATTACATCCACTCCGGACGCGACAAAGTAGCAGCCGATAGCCACGGCTTTTTCACTCATCCATTCCGGCGCGACGCCGACAGCGGGAACCTGCCCGATCATATCGCCGAGCCCGCCTTCTTTGACAATTTCCGCCGCCGCTTCCAGAATCCGGCAGTTGTCGACACAGCTGCCCATATGCAGAACGGGCGGAATCCCGACTGTTTCGCAGATTTCACGCAAGCCTTTTCCGGTTTCTTCCAGTCCGACTTCCGGACGCAGTTTGCCGGCCTTGGCCGATGCCTGGGCCGCGCAGCCGGTTTTCAGGATCAATACGTCACGTTTAATCAGTTCGCTGGTCAGTTTATTGATGTAAGAATCGGTTTTGGTTTTGATGTTGTTGCATCCGACTATTCCGACGACTCCTTTAATCCGGCCGCTGATGATCGCATCGTTCAGCGGACGGAAAGATGCCCGAAAAGTACCGCCGAGCATATACTTGATGGCTTCAACACTGAATCCGGCGATAAGCGGTTGTTTGACATTTGGAATCTGAACCTTTTCGGGATTGCGGTTTTTGAAGTTGTCAATTGCGATCTTAATCAGGTCTTTGGCCGATTCGTAAGCGTTTTCTTCATCAAATTCAACATGGGTAGCGCCGATTGTTTTGGCAATGTCGGTTGTGGAAATCACTTTGGTATGGTATGAGGCCGCGACATTCGGCAGGCTCGGCATAACGCACTGGACGTCAGTGACCATCATTTCGACCGCGCCGGTGATGATCGCCAGTTCCTGCTGCAGGAAGTTCCCCGCGACTCTTACGCCGCGCCGCATCAGGATTTCATTGGCGGTACAGCATAAGCCGGCCAGGTTGACGCCTTCGGCCCCGGCTTTTTGGGCGTATTCGATGATCTCAGGATCTTTAACCGCCGCGGCCAGCATTTCGGATAATGCCGGTTCGTGGCCGTGGACGATGATATTCACCTGTTTCTCTTCAAGAACCCCCAGGTTCGCGGCGGAACGCAGCGGTTCCGGAGTCCCGAACATGATGTCGGAAACCTGAGAGGCGATTCGCGCGCCGCCCCAGCCGTCCGAGAGTGAAGTCTTGAAGGCCATATCCAGCAGGTTGCGATAATCATGGTCAACCCCCATGTGGGTCCGGTGCATGGATTCAACCACCATCCGGTCAATTCCTTGAGGCGCAATCTTGTATTTTTCCCAAACCGCCCGGGTCTTGTCTGGCGCGAGCTGCAGGGTCTTAAGTTCCTCTTCCTGTGAGGTGAATTCACCGATAAACAGATTGGCCAGTTCCAGCGCGATGTCATTATCTTCGCGGCCTGCGGTTTCAATGCCGTATTTACCGGCAACACGGTAAAGGGCTTTGCGGTCGGTGATCTTGTAATCGGGATCTTTGCCCTCCGCGACTTTTTTCAGGCGCAGAACCAGGTGACGGCCGTGATCGGAGTGAGCCGAGGTTCCGGCGGCGACTTCGCGCAGAAAATTGCGGGCGACAATGGTGTCGGCATCGGCGCCGCAAACGCCGCGCGGCGCTTTGGGGGTAATGCGACAGGGGCCCATGTGACAGATTTTACAGCAGACTCCCATGGTCCCGAATTTACAGGTGATACTTTGTGATTCCGCCCGGCTGAAACAGGTTTCCACGCAGTCTTTTTCAGACTTGATGATCGCCTCGATCGACGCCGCGTCAGAAACCAGCTCCTCGGATCTAAGTGGTTCTTTAGCCATGAACAACTCCTCGTTTTAATTGTTCGCAGTTATGTTTTAATAGTTTTGTTTTATGTTAAATATTTAATTAGAGTTCATAACACCTCAGAAAGCAGTTCGTCGATTTTTGCAACTACGGAATTATTTTCAGAAACCGCAAGAACGGTTCCGCCGGTTTCGGCAATATCGGCCAGTTCGTCGCAGTTCGGCAGGCCAATCAAATAATCCGCCCCGGTCACCAACTGGACCTCTTTCGCGTATTCGGGCATTTCATCTTTGCGCAGCCGGTTGACGACAATCGCCAGTTTATCAAATTCAATATTCATTTCAAGTGCAAGCTCGTGCAGCCTTTTTACGGTTTCCAGGCCGCGTTTCGACGGATCGGCGATCATGACCATCAAATTGACCTTCTGGACAATGCGGCGGGACAGATTTTCCAGGCCGGCTTCATTGTCCAACACGACATAAGGATACGATTCCGACATTTGGCCGATGGCGTTTTTCAAAACATTGTTGGCGTAACAATAGCAGCCGGCGCCTTCCGAACGCCCCATGGCGATCAGGTCGAAATCTTTCGCTTCAACCAGGCTTTCAGCTATTTTCAGTTCAATCATTTCCTGCTTTGAAATACCGGCGCTCAAGCCTTTACTGGCTTCTTTGCGGGATTCTTCGCGAACCCGGCCAATAGTTTCGGTTACGGTTACGCCAAGGACGGCATCAAGGCACATGTTCGGGTCGGCGTCAACCGCCAGGACTGGACTGCATTTACGGGCAATCAGCCGGGAGACGATCAAACCCGCCAACGTGGTTTTTCCAACTCCTCCCTTACCGCTTACCGCAATTAAAAAACTCATAATTTCTCCGTCTTTGATTGCCAGTTTTGCGTCAACGCTAAAAAGCTCGAGCAATTCAAATGTTTTGGTTTGTATTAGTTGTTAACAGTTAATGATATGTGTTGCCGCATCCGTCGCTGATCCTTTTCAACTCGGTACGCTTTTCCGCCAGTTTGTTTTTGAGATCAAGTAACTTAGCTTTTTCTTCATCGGTCAAATTCTCGTTTGCCTCACATTCGGCAATTTTTTCTTCGGCTTCATCGATTTGCTCCATCAAGGCGGCAAACTTTTCCCGTTGCACATCTTTCATGGTAAAAATCCTTTCAGCTAAGTTTTTCCAATATTCCGGCGAATTTTGCCTTAATCACATCTGGCAGATGGTCGATGACCGACTGCCCTGACCTATCAGCTTTCCTGATCTCATTGCAATAGGGCAGTGCCGCCAGGACCTCATACCCGGCCAGTGCTTCCCGGATAAAATCCTCGTCTCCGGCGTCGTTAATCTTATTGGCGATAAAACGAACGTCTTTGATTCCGATCTGTCTGGTCATCTTGATGATTCGTTTGGCGCAGTCGATTGAATTCTGTCCGGGTTCGACAACTACCAGCATGACATCCACGCCCCGTGCGGTGGCCCGGCCAAGATGCTCGACTCCGGCTTCCATGTCCATAATCAACGTATCATCTTTGTAGAGGATCAGGTCCGTGACCAGCGCTTTGATCAGCACGCTTTCCGGGCAGGCGCAACCGCCGCCGCCTTCTTCAACCGCACCCAGCACCAGCAAATCAACACCGGCATGCTTTGTCGCGTAATTATCCGCGATATCCGAAACTTCCGGATTCAGCTTGAACATCTGCCCGTAACGTTTGACTTTCGCCCCGGTCCGCTCTTCGATCAAGTCGATTTGTCTGGCGATTGGAACGATTTGATCCAGTTCCCCGCTGCTCAGACCAAGCGCTCCGCCCAGATTGGCGTCCGGGTCGCAATCAAGCGCCAATACCCGGCCGCCGCGCTGCGCCAAAGTCAGCGCCAACACTGCCGCGATAGTGGATTTCCCCACCCCGCCTTTGCCGGATATTGCTATTTTCATAGTCGCTTCACTCCAGTTGCCAGTTTACAGTTGCCAGTTGCCAGTTGCCAGTAATAAAAAATTACAGATACATTGTCGATGGGTTCCCGAACTGTTCTCACTCTTTTCATTAATTATTGTTTTCAGTTTGCAGTCAGCCAGCTGCCCATTTTGTGTTTTTTGCTGGCAACTGGTAACTGTAAACTGTAAACTTAATAACCGTATTTTTCCTTCATTCTGGCCGCGAGTTGCCTGGTCAATTCAAACACGGCTTCGGCATCTTCCGGAGCCATTGACCCGGTGCCGCAGGACGGGGTGATAATGGCCTGTTCACAGATCAGTTCTTTCGGGATTCCCGCGGTTGCCGCCAGATGGTCCATGCCTTCTTCGAGCTTGGCTTCAAGCGTATCGACTGTTTGTTCGCGGATCGCGACAGAGGTCGGAACTACTCCCCAGGCCAGGAGTCCGCCGTTTTCAAGGTGTGTTTTTACCTTGTCAGGATACATCGCGATAGTATCGCCGAACTCGAAAGCGTCAAAGTTGACAATGTCGACTCCGGCGTCGATCAGGATGCTCCACTCCGTATTACCGCAGCAGTGAATTCCGGCCAGAGCGCCGTCAGCGTGTACCGCGGCAATCGTTTCCTCAAGCGCCGCAACCACTTCGTCCCGGCTGACTGAGACATAGGTGGAACTGCCGAATGCGGACAGGATAGGTTCGTCGATAAAACAGATGATGTTATCGGCATAAGCGTTGAATTTCTGGATCTGCCAACGGCATTTCATAGCCAGAGCTTTGATGATGACGTCGCGAAACTCTTCATTGTACCAGAGCGCACGTTTATTTTCGTCAACAATGGTCAAAGCAAAGCTGCATGGACCGGTGGTCTGGACTTTGAGCCATGGCACTTTTCCGCCTTTGGTCTGTAATGCGGCTTCCAGCGCGTAAATGCCTTTTGAGTAATCTTCGCTGATTGCCATTGCGGAGCAGTCCCCGTCGCCGTCTTCTTCATCCATCGCAACCATATAGGCTTCATAGAATTCCGCGAAAGCGTCGGAATAATCACCGGAAGTATCCAGAAACATCCGGCCTTTTACCTGGTCGATCTGGACACAGGGAATACCTTCGGAATATTGGATTTCCATTTGTTCGTGCAGGCCGAAATGGGACAACTGCGGCCAGATCGGACAATCGAGTTTGTTAAGTGAAACTTCCACCGCGTGGGCCGGGTCTGCAAACGGCATACTGCCGATAGCGGAACTCATGAATTTTCCTTTAGCCATTTTCCTGCTCCTTCAATGATGATTATTTATTAAGAAACAACTCGTTTGATAGCTGAAATGTGAGCCGGTGAGGTGCCGCAGCAGCCGCCGATAATGTTGGCTCCGGCTTCAATCAGCGCCGGGGTCATCCGGGCCATATCTTCCGGAGTGTCCGGGAAAACATCCTGACCATTTACATTCTGCGGAAGTCCCGCATTAGCGTGAACCAGAATCGGTATTTCCGCATTGGCATCACGAATTTCCTTGACAATTTCAACCATCCGGTCGATTCCGTTGCCGCAGTTGGTTCCGACAATATCGGCTCCGGCCGGGATCAGGGCTTCAACCATTTCAGTCGGGGAAACTCCCATCATGGTGCGGTAGTCATCGTTTACGGTTTTTTCAAAGGTGAAAGTACAGATGACTTCCAGGCTGGTATTTTCTTTAACCGCTTTAACCGCGATAACCGCTTCGTCGATCGCGGACATTGTTTCAATGCATGCGGCATCGGCTCCGCCTTTTTCCAGGGCGATTGCCTGTTCCTTGAAAGCGTCATAGAGTTCTTCTTCGGTAACATCTCCCATCAACAGGATTTTGCCGGTCGGGCCGATTGAGGCGATAACGTATTTTTCATCACCGGCGGCTTCACGGGAAATTGCCGCGGCCGCTTCGTTCAGTTCCGCAACCCGGTCGGCCAATTCATAATGTTCCAGTTTGAAAACGGTGCCGCCAAAGCTGTCGCTTTCAATCATATCCGCGCCGGCGTCAATATAGCTTTTGGCAATATCCAGGACATCGTCCCGGTGCTCGACACACCATAATTCAGGACATTCTCCGGGCTGCATACCCTTTTTCTGTAAGAACGTTCCCCAGGCGCCGTCCGATACCAGAGTTTTGCCGCTTTTTACTGCTTCAACGATTGAAGTTCTGCTCATGTTGCTTGCATCCTTTTGCTTGTTATTTGTTTGAATTTGAACATATTTAGTCAATTTTGTAACTAAATTATATCATGTTTTATTACCAGTTGCATCCTCTATATTATTGGATTTTTGCTATATATTATCATGGAGCCCGCTTGTCGTTATTCGGCCTTAATAAGCTCTTTATGGAAAATAAGCAATGAAAGTTTTACTATATTTTAATCCGTAAAACGGATCAAATGGATGGGAAAATTCAAAAATCAGGACCATGGTGAGGAAAGTCCGAGTTTCTCCATAATGGAACGGTCAAGGATTTCAGCACCGTGGGCGGAGTATTCTTCCAGCAGGACACACAGTTCTGCAGAGTTGGGTCGATTTAAAGGTTTTTTTGCCAGCATACGTCCAAGGATATGCTCCAGGCCGGTTGGTAAAGCTGGGTTTATATTTCGTGGATTGTCCGGTCTCGCTTTAATAATTGCGTCGGCGATTTCGGCGAAAGATTCCCCCTGAAACGGTTTTTGTCCGGTGAACATTTCATAAGCGGTTACTCCGAGGGCGAAAATATCGTAGCGGTCCGAATAGTCGAGTTTCCCTGAAAATACTTCAGGGGCCATGTAAGCGGGAGTGCCGATTGCTTTCTGCCCCAAAGTAATATCGGAGTCAATAGTCTTGGCCAATCCGAAATCCATTAATTTTATTTGTTTATTTTCTTTGACCATGATATTTCCGGGCTTGATGTCGCGATGGATTATTTCGGAGGCATGCACCATGCGCAGCGCATTGACCGTTTGTCTGAAGATCCAGTAAGCATCCGGCACTGAAAGATCCCTTCTCTGAATCATTTCCGCCAGAGTGCAGCCGTCGACAAATTCCATCAGCATAAAGGGAGCCCCGCTCTCTTTTGCCACCCCGGATTCAAAAACCCGGACCACATTCGGATGATTAATTCGGGCCAGCAAGCCGGATTCACGGGTGAAGCGTTCTGCCGCGGAACTGGAATCAACCAGTTCCTGATGCAGAATCTTCAAGGCATAGTTGATGCGGTTCCGGCGCAGATGAATGACAATCCCGGAAGCTCCGCTGCCGATTACCCGGACCGGGGTATAGTCGGGTAATATATTCAAAGCATGGAGGTTTATTTCAGATATGTCCGGTTTCTGGGATATGCTTCTAATCAGGAGTTGGCGCGATTGTTCCGCCGCCTCATTCAGGCTTCGGGTAATACGTTCGGTGGCGAATGGTTTGACAATAAAATCGTAAGCCCCGTGACGTAAAGCAAGAACCGCCGCTTCGACATCATTATTTTTAGACGTGACAACTTGAATCATTAGTGGATAATGTTTTTTGGTGTAAGAAATGGTTTCCAGATAATTTTCGCCGCGGGAATCGATATCGGCAATCAGAATGTCGAATTTACGGCTCATCAGCGTATCGATCACGCTCCAGGAGCTGGCGGCGTAGGAAAATACATACTTTTTTTCCGGATGAGATGCTTTAATTTGCTCAAAAATCTCACGATCAGGATCGGCTACCAATATTTTGATCACCTCATCCCGGTCATGAATCCGAGTATGTTCAAGGTTTTCAGGACTCTTTCCGATCCCGTCTGCCATTTGCGTGCTCCAATAATATCACTTGTCAGCGGTCAAGTTTATTTTTCTATAACCTTACAAACTTCGGTGTTTTAGTTCAAATACCGCGATTATCCGGTTATGAAAAATTATGATCAAAAACTTATTATACTTTCAACTATAATTGCTGATTCACCTTAAATCAAGTTCAAACACATTATTTTTCAGCTCGTTTTCCGATGGTGCGGGTCTTTGTGAATATTTCAGACATAGCAGTTAAATCTTTTGTTTTTACCCATGTCGCTTCTTATCAAGGACTTTGCATTTCGAGATTATCCGGAGTATATTTCTTTCTGTCTGTGACTGCTTTTTTACGCATTTTTTTAAGAAAATAAAAATTGGTTACTCTTTTTCCAAAACCGGAACAGAAAGGACGATAAAATGTTTGCCAGAGGTACTTTAAAAAAAGAAATCACGGGGGCTTTGATATATGCCGCGATTGGAATGGTGGTGGAAGTATTTATTACCGGACTGCCACGTTTGATACATGGCGATAAGAAAGCCTTTGGATTTGTCTCGGTACTCATGTTCATATTATATTTGATAGTTTACTGGTCCGCACCATTTTGTTTCAGGCAGCTGACTAAATTAAAAATAACCAATCGTTTTCTCAGGGCGTTTTGTCTTGTCTTTATAATTTATGCTTTTGAATGGGGGTTTGGGCTGGCTTGCAGATCAATCGGGTATAAGCCATGGACCTATACCGGCATGAAACCGGAATGGGTAACATCATTCAGTGATGGAAACATTACATTATTATTTTTCCCATTGTGGTATGTATACGCTCTGGTTGTCGAACCGGTTCTCAAGTGCATAAGAATAATGGTTGCCAATCTGTATGACCAAAACTATTTGACCTGGAGACGCTTCTGGTCCCTGACCGCGAATGAGCGGACGCAGATTTCAAATCAATCGGCAGTTTCCAATGCTGAATAAAAAGAATAATAGCTTAAGCAGCCGCATATGATTGTTTAAATTTTAAGAAAACTGATGCCGATCATTTTTATCAGGACCGATCATCAGGGCGGGTCCGGATTGCGATGATCCGTCTTCATTGTCTATTCGGCTTCTATATGGTCTGGTTTATCGTTTAGACAAACGCAACATTGCATTTGTCGATATTATAAATTATACATGGTCGCCACGTAAAAAAACACTGATTTTTTGTACGAAAAGCTACTCGCGAGTCGGATTAGCCAGGCGAATTTGTCTTTGCCACTGAATACCGGCATGCTGACACCCAAGGTTACGCCTCCTTTTGAGGCCGACGCCAAGTTGGCTTGGTTACTGAGGCATTACCCCCATTGCCCCCATTGCCTAACTTTATTGAATTTCATAAAATTGCTGGTTGACATTTTACTTTGAATGTGCTATAATGAATTATGGAAACGTTTCCATGAGCTTGAGGAATGTATTTATTGAAGGGTTATTTTTTGTGAAGACAACTATTGTTGATATAGCAAGAGAATGTGGCGTTGCTAAATCCACGGTGTCTCGAATTTTATCGGGAACGGGGCCAGCACATAATGCAGAGATGGTTGTAAAGGTGCGCGAAACCGCAAAGAAACTTGGATATCGTCCCAATATGGGAGCGCGAACATTTGTAAAAGGTAGTTCTTCACTGATAGGAATGGTTGGGGTTTCGCAGACGATTCGTTTCTTTGCTAATGTACGCCGTGGACTGGAGATTTGTATCGATAAGAATGGCTATCTTCCCGTGTCTTTATGTCCATTGCCGGACCGGAGGGAAAGTACTGCGTCTATCGTGCAGAAACTTTTAAACTATCGCGCCGAGGGCGTGATTATTATTCCCGGAGAAAAAGATACTATAAATGATTATATTGAGTTTAAACATTACGATATTCCGGTGGTATTAGTCAATTTGCCTATCACGGGCTGGGAGAATTGCAATTTTGTTGGTACAAATGATTACGAGGGCGGAAAAATTGCCGCAGTCCGTTTCTTTGAGCGGGGACACCGAAAAGTAGTAATTGCCATGAGCAGCATGACGCGTCTTCCGGATTTTGAGCAGAGAAGAAATGGTTTTTCTGAAACTTTTGAGTCCTTGGGGGGGAGTGTGACTGCATCATACGAGGTCGCTGAAAATTTGTTATCCGGTCTGGACGGAGCCACCGCGGTTTTTGCCGTTTCCGACCAGATTGCCAAACTTCTGTTAATTGCCGCCTGGAAATGCGGGATGCGCATTCCCGATGACTTTTCATTGATCGGATTTGGTGATAAGGACGAATGTTTAGGGGCTACTCCACCCCTGACAATGATTCATCAAGATGGTTTTAAGATTGGTACTGCAGCTGCGGAGTTACTTCTTGAGAATATTAAAAGCAGAAAAAATAATGAAGGAACAAAACAAATCAGGCTGATTCCAACCCTGTCAATTGGAAGTAGTGACAGGCAAATTTAATCTGTGACAAGTAAAGACAGCTTTTTAAATATAAAGAATTTCAAGTCGAGAAACAATTACAACAGTTCAAGGAGAAAAACAAATGAAACAACAACAGAGAAAGAAATTTACTCTTATCGAGCTTCTTGTCGTAATAGCAATTATAGCTATTTTGGCATCCATGTTGCTCCCAGCTCTGAACAAAGCCCGAGACTCTGCAAAGCGCGTTCGCTGTCTGTCTAACCTGAAGCAGATCGGACTTGGCATTGCCAATTACTCAAATGATTACCAGGAATATTTCACCCCTGATTACAACGGAGTCTCGGATCGTACCGCCTGGTTCATAATTTTACAGCAATACAAATATCTTCCGGAAACAGGAAAACGGACAGGAGTTTTCGTGTGCCCGTCTGCGACTGATTACTGGTTGAAAACCTATACCAATTCATTTACCGGCATATCCACTAAATACTATTGTAATTATGGCGGAAATACCAAAGTTATCGGGTGGGGGACAAACGCATCTTATCCGGTCAATACGCTTTCAATGATCGGCAAAACCAAAAAGAAACTCACTGCCACTCCTCTTATAATTGACGCAAATTCGACTTATTCTGGGAATCCAAACTATAGATGTCACTGGACATCAAACGTTGCCAACAATTATTTGGATGACGACCCTCCAGGTATGATAAACTCAACCAGGCATGACAGAGGAGCCAATGCGGTGTTCTGCGATGGTCATGTGAGTTATCTCAAAGGGCCGTTTGCAACCCCCGGCAAGAATGTCTTCTGGCTTGATCCTTCGACAACAGTCGGTACCATGTATTGATGCGATCGTGAGACCAGTTTGTAAAAACCGTGAGAAAAGGCTTCTCGATAATAATCTGAAAAACTGTAGCAGACGGAAGGACTTCCATGAAGATTGCGGCCATAAGCAAACAAGATCTTTATTATCCTCTCAATAACATGAAATTATCTTTATTGTTGGCGCTATGCACAATATCGTTCCCGGGATTTTGCGGCGGATATTCCTTAAAAACTGCCATGGATTACACGCTGGAACAGAAGCTCAAGTATTCAGCCGGATGCACGTCCAAACTTCATAACGGAATACTGAGTCAGACTCTCTCTGGAGGCCGGGTTATCGATGGTCTGGTTTGTTTCGAACCCGTAACCTGGGAGAAAAATAAAAGCTATGAATTCCGCTGCGATGTGGAGGCTCCTAAAACGGCTATCGCATATCTTCAGGTGAAATTATATCAGAATGGAAAAGAAATCAGAAGAATAAACAGCAGGTTAAATAATCAGTTGAAGGCTTCCCTGTCACTGGAGGTAATACCGGATAAAAGTGATAAAATGGAATTGTTATATCGCATTATCCGCCGCGAGGAGAATCTGGGTAAAACCGTTCGTTGGAAGAATTTCTATTTCGGCACGCCGCAACCGCAAAAAAAATTGACTGCAAATCTTGAACCGGCTCCTCGAGTCGAGATTATTCCCGGATACCAGGTATGCAGTATCTATTTGAACGGCTGCAAGGCGGAAGATTATACAAATATCAGCGGTCAAATTTATTATCGTGCGAAAGGCGCAAAGGCATGGCAGCCGGCTTTGGCTCCAGCCTATATTCGGCATGAGAAAAGTTTGCGTGGAAGTCTGCTTAATTTACGCGAAAATACTGATTATGAAGTAAAACTGACAGTGGAAGATGGCGGCGGAAAAGAGAAAATAATCCGTAGTTTTCAGACGAAAAACGCATTTGTTCCAGTCGCTAAAACAATCGTACTGGGGCCGGAACGTGCAACAGCGCTACTGAAAGCGGAGTCCGGCTCGGCGACCGGATATATCCGTTATACCGCCTCGCCCGGATTTGTATTGGCTGCCGGTAAAAAAAATGTCGATGCGGTTTTACTGGAGAACTGTTCTTATATCATTCTCGACGGATTGACGATTCGCGGCGGACAAAAAAACGGTATAATGATAAGAAATTCCCATCATATTCAAATTATCAATTGTGATATTGCGGCTTATGGCCTGAAGGGAGTGTTTCGTCCGGATCTCGATGGCAAACATTACCTGGGAAACCGTGCGATATGGCGCGATGCCGGAATCCATGTTTTGGATTGTGATGACGTTCTTATCGAACGGAATTACATTCATGATCCTGACTCGTTGGGAAACAGCTGGTTTTATTCGCATCCATCCGGCCCGAACGGAATATGCGTTAATAACAGCTCATCTTTGACAGTACGTTATAATGACATCATCGGCAGTGACTCGAAGCGTTGGGATGATTGTGTCGGCAGCAGATCCAATTTCACCAATAATGGAGGAGCGAAACGCGATGCGGAGATCTGCGGTAATTATTTTGCGTTTGGCAATGATGACGGTTGTGAACTTGACGGCGGCCAGATGAATGCCAGGTTCTTCCATAACCGGGTGGAAGGTTGTTTCTGTGGAGTAAGCCTTGCCGCCTGCATGAGGGGGCCCTCCTATGTTTTTCAGAACCGGTTCATTAACCCCGGAGACGAATATGACCTTGGTGGCAGCTGCATTAAAATGATAAGCGGTATAAAGTGTTTATGGGGTACGGTTTTCTTGCTTAATAATGATATATCCTGGATTCCCGGCAATGATATCTCGTTTCCTCCGCTGCCTGAACAACAATCCCCATTGTTCCTGCTTTATGCGCGTGGGAACAGGTATTCCTCTTCTGAACCATACCGCTTGGAGGAGATGAAGTCCTTTCGTTTCGATATCAACGAAAAGCGGAGCGCGCAAGCATTTCTTCCCGCGATGCCGAAAGAATTTCCCGGTCGTCCCGCTGGATTTTCCATAAAGAAAAGCACTGTCAATTTTGAGCAGACAGATAATGCCGTCAGATCCGAACAGGTTACATTGAGCGCGACCAGGCCGGGTTTTAAATCGGAGTTCCGTGTCGTACAGCCGGAAGCCACACGTCATTTCAGGGTTCAACCATCATCAGGGATATTGCAATACGGAAATCCTGTTGTTCTAATGGTTAGTTCCTGCCCGGATAATATTTCAATTGCCCGAAGAAATACCGGTGCATTTGCAGTGAGGCTGAATAATGGTTTTTCTCGTCCGGTTTCTGTCACCACAGATTCGAGGAGAAATCCGGTTCTGCTTCATGCCGCACGTTCAAAAGCCGTTTTCGGTAAAACGCTTAAAAATTCAGACGATTCCATCGTTGTTGAATTCATTTTGCCGAAAGCTGGAAGTTACTATCTATTTGTTAAAAACGGGAAAAGAAAATCAACCCTTGCCGAAGTTTCCTGTGATGACGGCGTTGGTGAAGCATGCAGTTTGACGAAGCCTCTGTATAGCGGAACCGAATCATGGCATTGCCTAAAGAGAAGATCAGGCAAACAGAAAAACCATCCGTATGCTTTATCAGCAGGGAAACACACTTTCATTATCAAGCCATATAAAAACTATAAGCACCCTGATTATACAAAATGTGCACTGACAGACGACCCTGACGCATTTCGTTTAGCTCCGGATGATCTTTAAGAGGGGTGGAGGCCGTCCGGCTCAACGGCGTTTCATCTTGCAGATTTGAACGGCTGGAACGAACGTTTTGCAGCAGATTCAATTTGCGGCCATTGAAATGAATGATGTAGCCGGAGAAAAAACGATTACCTGCGAAAAGTGATAAATCTGTGAATATAGACTAAGAATGTCTTGAATAATAGTGCCGGAAGTGCTATTTTTTCTGCCTTGCTTTTCTTTTCGCAACAATAACAATATGGAACAGTGCAAATGTGTAAAAAAACAACTGTTATCATGGCCGGGGCAGCGCTGTTGGCGTTAAATGCCACCGCTGAAGTCTTTAACGCTGGAAAAGGCGGAGCGTCCACCACTAATCTGTTGGGCAAAAGTCTGCTGAATAAAGCGCTGAAACAGAAACCGCAATTGACCATTCTCATGGCGGGAACCAATGATATGCTTAATTCGGGCAAACTGGCGACATATCAGAAATATGAAGCAAATCTCAATAAACTGCTCGACATCCTGAAAAAAAACAACTCAAAAGTGATCCTGATGACCATGCCGCCGTGCAGCGAAACTCTGTTATTGATGCGGCACAAGAAAGAAAAATATCCGGAACCACCGGCTAAACGGATTGAAAAAGGTAACGCGATTATCAAAAAAATCGCTAAAGACCGGAAGATTCCATTAGTTGATGTCTACGCTATGTTTACCGCGGTGACGAAAGATCAGGACAGTAAAGCAAGCCTGCTGCGCAACCTGGCAAATGTCAAGATCAAAGACGGTGTTCATCCCCGGATGGAGGGTTACAAAATTATTGCCGAAGCGGTCGCCCAGACCATCAAAAAGAATAATCTGCCGACCGGCCGAATTGTTTGTTTTGGTGACAGCATTACTTACGGCGCCGGGATGAAGGGTGCCGGAACTGCCACTGGAGATACCTACCCCGGACAACTTGCAAAATTGCTTAAATAAAGGATCATGAAATGAAAATCATTGATGCGCATAATCATCCGGACTGGCACGGCCACAACCTTGACCGTTTTCTTGCCAATATGGAGAAAAACGGAATTGAAAAAACCTGGCTGCTGTCCTGGGAATTGCCGAAAAATGAATATTTGGATCACTATGACGCGATTACCCCCGGCGCGCTTCTCGGTGTTAATGACGGTATTGGCCCGGTTCCTTTTTCACGCTGTATCAACTACAAGGAACGTGCCCCGGAGAAATTTATCCTCGGTTACGCGCCCCATCCTTCCGATCCTGACGCCCTGGATAAATTGAACGCTGCGGTGACACTCTATGATGTCAAGATCTGCGGCGAGTTCAAGTTCCGCATCTGTTATGACAATCCGGACGCGATACGTCTTTTCCGGCGGGCCGGGGAACTCGGATTGCCGGTGACCATTCACCTGCAGTATGATCTGGATAAACGCGACGACTGTATGCGGAAACGGGAAGAATGGTTTGGCGGTTCGATGGATGCTTTTGAACGTGCCGTCGCGGCTTGCCCGGATACCAATTTTCTTGGACATGCCCCCGGCTTCTGGATTCATATCTCCAATGATGACCTTTACAAAACCACTAATTATCCGCCGGAAAATACAAAGACAGTTCCGGGTGGACAGTTGCCGGAAATGCTGAAGAAATATCCTAATCTGTATTGTGATATTTCTGCTGGATCAGGTTGTCGCGCCCTTTCTCGCGATCCCGAATTCGCGCGCGAGTTCATAATCGAGTTTCAGGATCGCGTCCTATTTGCCAGAGACTATTTTGACGACCAGCATTACAAGTTTTTAATGTCAATTGATTTGCCGGAAACGGTTCAAAATAAAGTATTTCATGGTAATGCTGAAAAACTGGTTGATTGCAATTGACGGATAATTGACGGATAAAGTGACGGGTGTAGAATGTTGTTGATCAATATCGCAATCATTGTTATTTTCGCATGGGCTCTGGGCCTGATCTGCGAAAAGATCAAGCTGCCCGGACTGCTGGGTATGTTGTTTGTCGGCATTCTGCTCGGACCACATTGTTTTAACACGATAACTCCGGATCTGGAACATATTTCCAGTGAACTGCGCAATGCCGCGCTGATCGTTATTCTGATTCGGGCCGGTCTCGGCATCAGTAAACAGACCTTGAACAAAATTGGCGGTCCGGCATTGCGAATGAGCTGTATTCCGGGGATTGTCGAAGGTGGCGTGATCATTGTTGTCGCGCACTGTCTGTTGGGTTTGGCGTGGCTGGAAGCTGGCATGCTGGGCTTTATCGTCGCCGCGGTTTCTCCGGCGGTCGTTGTCCCGCAAATGCTGGACCTTAAAGAAAAGCGTTTCGGCGAGCATAAAGAGGTTCCGACCCTGATTCTGGCCGGGGCTTCGCTTGATGATGTGTTCGCGATCACTATATTCTACGTATTTCTGAATCTGGGGCAGGGAAAAGGCGATAAAATAGCCGGGGAACTGCTGAAAGTGCCGTTAAGTATTGTGCTTGGCGTGGTTATCGGTGCGCTAATCGGTTTTATATTACTGTTGCTGTTCAAAAAGATTCACATGCGGGATACCCGCAAGGCGCTGATTTTCATGGCCGCCGCGATTCTTTTTCAGGGACTTGAACACAAAATTCCGGTTGCCAGTTTGCTCGGGATCATGACGATCGGTTTCGTTATTCTTGAGAAAAACAACGACCTGGCGAATCGGCTCGCCGATAAATTCAATAAAATCTGGGTGTTGGCGGAAATATTGCTTTTTGTCCTGATCGGGGCTCAGGTAGATATTACCAAAATCGGCTCCGCGGGTTTGATCGGTCTGGTAATCATCGCCGCCGGCCTGGTCGGCCGCAGCGCCGGAGTGCTGCTGGCTTTACTGAAGTCGGAACTCGACGCCAAAGAACGTTTGTTCTGTGTCTTCGCTTATATCCCGAAAGCCACGGTCCAGGCCGCTATCGGCGCGATTCCGCTCTCGGTCGGGATCGCGTCCGGTGATGTGATTCTGGCAATTGCCGTGCTTTCGATCATCGTCACCGCGCCGCTGGGCGCGATCATGATCCGGACTACCGCGCCGAAGCTGCTGCATTGTCCGGATCAGGTCGAACCGGAGATTATTCCTCCTGCATCCAGTTGAGCTGAGGCCAGTATTTGGGGTATATCCGGGGTACGGATGCTTTGAAAAAGCATTTAGAAGAAGATAAAAACAACAAAGTAATACCTTGGTCTGGCAGAAAACGTATAAGTTCAAAATAATTTAAATTTGTGAAGAAAGATCTAAGTAACGAACTCCAAATAGAGACAGAATTAGATTTTACCATTTTTAAAATTATACTATTTTTTTACCGTAGGTAAACGCCACATACGAATTTTTCCATTGCTTTGACCTAATAAAAAAATATTTTCAGCCGTAAAATTAGTTTTTTGCTGAAAAGAAGTCAAAATGTTTTGAGCTCTTTTTATATTATTAATGTTTTTTTCAAAAATAATAGCAACAAGTTTTCGAGTTTTTTTATCAATATAAAAAAATGCTTTTTGTCCTTTTAATTTACCTATTGCTCTTACTTGTGTTTTAGGTACGCCCAATAAGCCTGCGGCCGAATCCATGTCGTTACTAACAGCTCCTTCTGATTGATAATTTTTGTTAAGAAGCGTCGCTATAAGTGTCTTGTCATTGTTTGTGCCGCGGTAATGAAAAAGTCCACTTACTGATCCTATTTGACCAACACAACCTACATCCTCAACAGACACCTTTTTTTTATCAGCAAATGCCTCTATTGCCGTGAGCGCATCAGTTCCAAAAAGATATTTACCGCTTATTCTATATTTTGGTATACTTAAATGTTTAATGTCAGGCCAAAACATAAGGTCCGTATGGCTATTTTGTGCCGGTGAAGAATTTATTTTTACCCACGATTCTTCTTTGTTTTCTGAGTTTTTATTCAGCTTCTTTTTTATACTTTGTATATAAGCACGATATTTTTCTTCATCATATCCATACTCTTTTTTAAGCTTATCTGGCATATCTGCATATTTAATAAATTTAACGAGTTTACCAGAATGTTGTACTTTTATTCCATAAGCATTCCTGCTGATAACTTTAATATTTGTATAAGTAATTCCATCCAGCGTTTTAATATCACTATTGGCTGCATTACAAATATTAATAATAAATACAAAAAATAACGTAAAATATTTAGCCGACATTTCAAATAACTCCTTTCACTCCATTGATATTTCCATCTTTTTGCATAAAACTCTTAAATCAATTTTTATTGCCTAAAAAACTAATTTAAGTACTTTCAGCCGAGGCGTTCTTTAATTGGGCCATATTCCTGTTACTCTGTAATATACGCGAGATTCCTACAGTTACAAGCTTTGAAATAGACTCAAATTAAGACATCTGACTTAAACCTGCAAAATAATGTAAACATCACAATAAAGTGAAGGAACGGTAATTGAACTCTTCATGCTACCCATTGAGCGCTCCTGTTTAAAGCACTTTAAGCTAAACGTTTCTGAAATGGTTTAAGGGTATTTGTTTTAGCCTTATTTCTCCAGCATCCAGTTAAGCTGCGGCCAGTATTGGGGGCCGGTATTTTCCTGCGGCGCGCCCGGAGTGCTGCGACCGTTACGGACGTATTGCGTCATCAAAGCGGTCAGTTTTTCCACTACTTCCGGGTATTTATCCTGCAGGTTGGCTCGTTCGCTGATGTCGGCGTCCAGATCGTAAAGCTGAATCGGCGGCAGGCCGTCTACTTCCGGCGTGTTTGGACGAGGAAAACTCCAGCCGCCTGAACCGGGGCAAAATTCCAGTTTCCAGCGTCCCTGGCGGATCGAGAACGAACCGTTGACAGAATGATGCACGATTGCTTCACGCAACGGCTCAGTCAGTACTTCGTCATTCCAGAGCGGCAGGCTGCTGACGCTGTCTTCGGCTACTGAATCAGGCAGATTGTCTTCGAGAATATCCACAACGGTGGCGAACATATCCGCGAGACAGACCGTTTCATCCGAGACTGTTCCGGCTTTAATCTGTTCCGGCCAACGAATCAGTAATGGAATGCGGTGCCCGCCTTCATAGATATCCGCTTTGTGCCCGCGGAAAACGTAACTCGGGTTGTGACCGCAGGCGGCCAGTTCAGCAAAATCAGCCATAGGCGAACAGCCGTTGTCGGAGGTGAAGACCAGAATAGTGTTGTCGGCTTTTCCGGCCTTTTCCAGCGCGGCCATTATCTGGCCGACAACGTCATCGGTCATCAGGCAGAAATCGCCGTACTCATTTGTCCCGGATTTTCCCTGGAATTCAGGCGTCGGCAAAATCGGAGTATGCGGCGCCGGCAGCGGGAAGTAGAGGTAGAACGGATCATCGGAACCGGCATGTTCCTCGATAAATTTACAGGCGCGCCGGGTAAAGTTCGGCAGAACATCCTCATGAACAAAGTCGGCCCCGGTCGGGCCTTTGCGCCAGAAACGTTTATCCGTATCCTCGGTTATCCGGTTCGGCAATGCGGTTATTTTATCATTTTCAACATAAACATAGGGATCCATGTCAAGCGAACCGATGATGCCGAAGAAATAATCGAATCCGCCGCGGTCGGTCGGGCCATTGGTGATTGGCGCGGAAAAATCAATATCTTTGGGATCGTCACTATTCAATTTCCAGTTCCAGCCAAGATGCCATTTACCGATGCAGGCAGTCTCATAGCCGTGTTTTTTCAAGTATGACGCCATGGTTTCCCGGCCTTCTTCGATCAACGGACCGTCATAACCGAAGAGAACATGCTCTTTCAGGCTGGAACGCCAGTTGTAGCGTCCGGTCAGGATACTGTAGCGCGACGGCGTACAGACGGCTGAACTGGAATGGGCATCGCGAAACGCCATGCCTTCGGCCGCCATGCGGTCCATATTTACGGTATTGATCTTGGATTCCGGATTCAGGCAGGAGACATCGCCATAGCCCATGTCGTCCGCCAGAATATAAACGATGTTAGGTTTATTCATAGTTCGCTCTTTCATTTCTAATTTCTAATTAATTAAGTCCCAGTCTTTCGTATTGTTCTTCGGGTGCGTCATTTTCACGCATCAGTTTGACCATCAAGTCGATCATTTCGGTTTCCTTTTCGGGATCGTTCAACGGATTCTGCTGTTTCGGGTCACGGTCAAGGTCAAACAGCATGGTGCCGAAATTTGCCGCTTTTACTCCCTGGAACGCGGCTCCGGCAATCTGCATGACCGGAGTGCCTTTGGTGAAGGAAAATCCTTCGTGCCATTGCATAGTGCGCATTTCTTCAAGTGAGAACGGAACTCGCATGTGTGCCGGCATGTGGGTGTAGTTGAATAGAGGTTTATTATCCGGTGACGCCGGGCCGCGCATATAGACAAAATGGCCGTCGGTACAGTTGACGTGGCCGCCGTGCAGACCGTACAACGCGCCGTCCCTGATTTTCAGGTCCTCTTTGATCACCGGTTCAAGGTCGACTCCCTGCATATCTTGCGGCAGGTCGATGCCAAAATAACCCAGCACGGTCGCGGGCAGATCAATGGTCTGGACCAGACTGCCGCGCCTTTCGCCTTTGACGTCGCAGCGCGGGTCCCAGACAAACAACGGCGTATGCGCTATTTCGTTATAGAACGGAGCCCAGCACTTGGCCCAGCAGTCATGCTCGCCCAACAGGAAACCGTGATCGGTATTGACGATCAGCATGGTGTCCTTCCACATATCGTTGGCATCCATAAAATCGATTATCCGGCCCATATAATCGTCGCACATGGCAACCAGGGCGGCGTTGAGTTTGCGGTAGATTTCATTCTGGTCCCAGTTGTCGACCGGTCCGTACGGCGGCCAGTCGTTAAAGCCTTCCAGGTCGATATCGAACCTTTCGAGATATTCCGGCGGCAGATAGTAGGGTTCGTGGGGATCGAAAGTTTCAAGCTGCAGGAACCAGTTGTCGGCGTCAAGATTGCGCCGCATGAATTCCAGACCGGCGGCAAAAGTTTTCGGCATCGGGAATTGTTCTTCGCGAGAAATATATTTACGGTTGACCCGATCCCGCTCCCGGGGATTCCTGATCGCGATGGTTTCGCGGTCAAGCTCAGCAACATCGGCCATCCAGGGATCGCCTTCCTGTCCCCGCAGACATTCCCAGGATGAAAATCTGGTGTGATAGTTGGCTCCGCCTTCCTCCCAGTAGTGATAGTGGTCGCTGACCAGATGCGAATATACGCCGTTCGCATTCAAAATATCCGGCATGGAATCGTCGAACGGTTCCAGCGGTCCCCAGCTGCGATGCAGAAAGTTATAGCGGCCGGTATGCAGTTCGCGCCGGGCCGGCATGCACGGCATACTGCCGACGTATGAGCGGTCGAAAACCACGGTTTTTTCCGCCAGCCGGCTGAAGTTTGGGGTCTGAGCCTCGGTGCCACCATAGCATTCGAGCATATGCCGGTTAAGCGAGTCAAACATTACCATTATTGCTTTCATAAAATATCCCTTTGAGTTGAAACTGGATTGTTTACAGTTTATATTATACTTAAGATATATATATTAACCATGAAATATATTGACAAAAACATGAATAATATTGACTTAATTAAAATATCAGGGCTCAGCCCATTGTATCGAACCGGGACCAGGATCAATGTCGGATCAGACGTTTTACCACACCGCCACAGCAAGATGGAAATGCACCTGATTATGCGCGGCAGAGGTGCGATGGACGTTAACGGCATCCCGTGTCCGCTGGAGGAAAATGATTTTATCATAACTTTTCCCGAGGACGTCCATAACTTGAAAACCGCCGCTGATTGCGACTATATTCTGCAATATATGGTTTTTTTTGAGCTTGTCAATGATAATACGGAGCTTCAGGCGGAACTGCGGAAGCATTTCAAGAGCGCGGTAAAAACAGATAAAGGGCCCGAGGTGTTTACGGAAGCCGACCGGCTCTGGAACAGTGGTCAAAGTCATCTCCGGGCGGCGGCTGAACTTCTGTTGACCTCGTTTATTTACGAGCTGATCGGGGCGGGGGAGGCTCCGCCGTCGAATCCGTATATTCGAAAGGCCCAGGCTTATATGCGCAACCATGTTGGCGAAAAAATCTCCCTTGATAAATTGAGTCGCCACGTCGGCCTCGAGAAATCGTATTTCTGTCGTCTTTTCAAGGAGATTACCGGGGATTCGCCGATGCGTTATTTTATGGAACAGAAGATTGAGTTGGCCAAAGAGATGATTTCCTCCGGACAGCGCAACTTGTTCATCGCGGAAGCCACCGGGTTTGCCGATGAATTCCATTTCAGCCGCACCTTCAAAAAAATAACCGGTATGTCGCCGAGACAATACCGGTTGGATGTTGGTGATTAATTCACCCTTTGACAACTCCAAGCGGGTGAAGTTTGACCAGCGGGGTAATCAGATCGAGCTCTGAGTCGATAACATCTTCAATATCCTTGTAGGCCAAAGGCGCTTCGCTCAGGTCAAAGAGGTTTTTATCTCCGCGCTTTTTCCACTTGCTGCGAAACTTGCTCCAGCGGTCGAACGCAATTCCTTCCATCGCTTTATCGCATTCTGCCATGGAAAGTTTGCGCGATGCTTCTCCCCGGCCCATCTTGCGCCCCGCTCCATGAGAACACGACATGAACGATTCGGTCGCGCCGAGTCCCTGTACGATATACGAAGCGGTTCCCATGCTGCCGGGGATAATCCCGAGTTCTCCCTTTTTAGCGGAGGTTGCCCCTTTCCGATGAATCCACACATTTTGTCCAAAATGGTTTTCAAGTGCGGCATAGTTGTGATGGATGTTGATTTCACGGATAAATTCAACTTCATTATGCAAAAAATCCGCTACCGCTTTTTTGAAACAAGCCATCATCCGGTGACGATTTTCCAGAGCGTATTCAAGGGCAAAATTCATATCCCGGATATAATCCTGTCCGAGCTTGCTGTCGGCCGGCAGAAACGCCAAATCCGGAGACGGCAGTTCGGCGTGCCATTGCGCATTAAGCTTCTGCGCCAGTTTATGATAGTGGGCGGCAATCTTGTAACCGAGATTGCGCGAACCGGAATGAATCATCAGCCACAGCTTGCCATTATCAGCTATCTGAAGCTCGATGAAGTGGTTTCCACCGCCAAGCGTACCCAGGTTCTTACGGTCAAGGAGTGCCGGCCAGTCATAACGGTTTTCGCCGGGCAGCGAGTCAAGGTATCGCTCAAAGCCATCCCATGTCCGGGACTCTTTATGACTGTTTCCTTCCCCGACGGGGATTTGCTGTTTTACCGCGTCGAGGACGGCGCGCCGATCCCGCATGTCGGCAAATTTTTCCGCCGGACAATCGGTTTCAACCGCGATCATTCCACAGCCGATATCAACTCCGACGGCATTAGGTATCACCGCGTTTTCACAGGCGATAACTCCACCGATAGGCATACCGTAGCCGACATGGCAATCCGGCATCAAAGCAATATGATTGAAGGTGACCGGGTGTTTTGCCAGGTTGACCGCCTGCTCCAGCGCGCCGGGCTCAACTTGATCGCACCAAGATTTAACGGGAATGCTGTTTTTAATATCTTTAATCCATTTCATTGTTCGTTTTTCCTTATTTTCCAATTTCAATTTCCCAGACATCAGGCTGAATTTCTTCACAGCTTACCTTGATATCAAGAAATTTTTTAATAATTACAATATTTGTTTTTGTATGCATGCTGGGCGCCAGAGTACGGAATCTTCCATAGCCGGCCATTGCCAGCGGAATCAGCAGTTGATCCGCCAGAAAACGCCCGACGGGAACTCCGGCGGCAAGATAGCGCTGCGTCTGTTTAACCGCGTTTTTCGCTACCTTTTTCCAGGGAACCTGTATTTCGCCAAAACCGGTAAAGAGTTCGGTTACATGCTCGCTTTCCAGCTCAACCATGACCGCATTACCCGGTCCCGGAGATGTTACTTCTTCTGTCATGCCGTAATCTTCCGGCCACGAAAGATCATCCAGAACCATCTTGATCTCACGTTCCGCGATATGCGCGGGTATATTGGCGCTGATTCCACGCGCCCGACGGGCGGCAATTTCACCTCGCTCAATTATTTCCAACCCGGAGAGGCTGGAAGTCGGAGTAACCGTTACTTTGAATCTGCCGCCGCCAGCCGGATAAAAACCATGTTGCTCAATTCCGGATTCAACTTTGCAACCCATTTTATTCAGGAGCGGCAAAAATGATTTCTGGAGAAAGTCGAAGGGCGGGGCATACGGGTTATGGGTGCCGCCCTCGATGGTTATCTCTGAGGGCGCATCCGCCATTATCAGGGCCGGCAGCACTGCTTGCAGAACCAGGGTTCCACTGCCCGCGGTCCCGACCGCGAAATGATATTCGCCGCCTTTGACTTTGCCGGGGATAAAACTCAGCTTTTTAGAACCCATTTCCAGGCCCGTTGCTTCGGCTCCGGAGATCATGGCTGCGGCTTTCACCGCAGTCAGGTGTTGACGCAGGAGTCCGGGCTTACGCCGCCCGGCCCGGATGTTTTCAAGTATAAACGGTTTTCCAGTTAACATGGAAAGCCCCAGTGAAGTCCGCAGGATTTGCCCGCCGCCTTCTCCGAATGATCCATCTATCTTAATCATAGTGTTTCCTTTTATTATTTTATAATAGTTATGGTTGTAACAATGTCAAACTTAAAGCAGGTTGACCAATTGTTTTGTCAGGCCTTTATCGCCAAGCACCACACTGAGTTTGGCGTGGGCGGCGACTCTTTCCAGTGATTCGAGTTCACGCAACCGCATCAGAGTCGGGCTGGATTCCAGCATTTTGGCACTGTTTGCCTGACTGCGCATCGCCGCGACCTCTTCGCGCCGGGCGATGATATTTGCTTCGGCAACTTTTTTCGCTTCAGTCACCTTATTCAGCAAAATTTTCATATCACCGGGCAGAATAACGTCGCGAATGCCCATTGCAACAATTTTGATGCCGAACTCATCAGCCCTTTCCCGCAGAATGGCTTCCATATTTTTGACAATAGAATTCTTATCCGCGAGAATCGCGTCCAGATCATGCATGCCGATAGTTGTTCTCAGAGCCAGCTGCGCGTCCCGGTAGAGGGACTGCATGGCATTTTCCGCGACCGAGAACGATTTAACCGGGTCCTGCTCCTGATAAGTAACCACCGCGTTTACACGCAGAGTCACCTTATCGGCAGTAATGATATCCTGACCGGAAAGATCGAATACCTGTTCACGCATATCTTTGATATGTACTTTGAACATTCCGGCGTTTTTCCAGCAGAGGTAACGGCCCGGCAGCAAGGTTTCCGCGTAATCGCCTCTGATGAAGAAAAGCCCGACCCGGCCTTCCGGGATGGTGATTTCCTCGATCAACTCAGATGCTCCGCAGGAGTGCATAATTGCTTCAGCGGCATCGTGTTCAAAGCGGATTTGTTCAGTACTGACAATTTCGACTTTGACATCCTTGTATTTGTTCCAGAGTACGTATTGTCCGGAAGTCAATACTTGTGCAAAACGTCCTTCAATCCAGACCAGGGCGCGTTCATCGTCCTTGAGGTCGATTACTCTGGCGTCATCTTTCAGTGAGCCGGAGGCGATAATTACATCCAGATCGCGGTGAAACAACCAGGGTGACCGCTGTGAAACAATATCCACTCTGGTTTCGACAAACGGATTCAGGAACCAGTAACGTCCTTTATTCAGTATACCCATAAATTCGCCATTGCGAAAATACAATCCTTTTTCGAAAGACATGATTTTTTCAGTTTTAATTCTCATTTCATTTTTCCCTTCAATTTAATTTTGTGAATGATTATTATGGAACCTTGAAAGAGCCGCCGGAAGGCTTTTTCCTTATTGCCGCGTTCCGGCGACGGAGCACTGCTTGAGCTTTTTCCGTTTACTCTCCTCTCCTGTTCCCCGAGTAATGGAAAAAGCGGTATCCGCGTGCTGCATAGTCGCTTTTACGCTGTTCTGTTGACTTCTTTCAATCAGTCAGGCAAGCCTGCTTGATTGATTTCCGGCAGCGAACCGGCAAATAAAGAAAAACCTTCCGACGGCAAGTGTCATATCCATAATAATGGTGTTGGAGCAGGAGTCGAACCTGCGACAACCAAATGATAATCATTTGGCACTTTACCGACAGAGTTGTCCTTTGGGCCTCTAAGTCTTTCCTTCGTTAGAATCCGTCCATGGAACAGGCGTTGCTTACCGCTTATGCTGAGCAACGCACGCCACCGGCCCGGCAGATCTTAGAAACATTTTCAAAAAACCCGTTCTTTGCAGAACGTGATTATATACATTGCAACAACTGTGCCAGAACTCGTAAAACGACGGTTTATTTATGACAAGTTGCTATTTTTGAGGTTAATAAAAATATTGATATTGTTTTTTGTTTTTGATTGATATTTCTAGTTGTTATGTTTTATTATATAATATTATCGTAATTTATAAATCTGGATAGTTTATGAAAAAGACCGTGGTAATCAGTTTATTGGGAACGACGCTGGACCAGGGGAAGCGTAATCACCGTTGGAGCAACTGGCGGCCTTCCGTTGCGATTTGTCAGCAGGAAAATTTACTGGTTGACCGTTATCATCTGCTCTATCAGGAGAAATGGGAATCACTGTCAGACCGGATCAGTAAGGATATCAAATCTGTTTCGCCTGAAACCGAAGTGGTTCCGGAGCTGATTTCCTGCGATGATCCATGGGATTTTGAAGAAGTCTATGGCGTCTTGCATGATTATGCCAGGAAATATCATTTCGATACCGATAAAGAGGATTACCTGATCCATATTACCACCGGGACACATGTTGCCCAGATCTGTCTTTTTTTATTAACGGAGTCGCGCCATCTGCCGGGGAAATTGCTGCAAACCTCCCCTTCCAAACGCAAGGGAGTCAATATTGCCGGGACACATACGGTCATTGACCTTGACCTTTCTCGATATGATCGTCTGGCGGCCAGATTTCTGAAAGACCAAAAAGATGATATATCACTGTTGAAGTCCGGCATTGAGACCCGGAACCGGGAGTTTAACCGCTTGATTGAACTGATTGAAAAAGTCGCGGTACGCTCGGCTGAACCGATTCTTCTGACCGGCGCGACCGGCGTCGGGAAATCCCAGTTAGCCAGACGCATATATGAATTAAAGAAGGCGCATCACAAAATAACCGGACCGTTCGTGGAAGTTAATTGCGCCACCTTGAGAGGGGACGCGGCGATGTCCACGCTGTTCGGCCACAAAAAAGGCGCATTTACCGGGGCGGTTCAAGATCGTCCAGGCTTGCTGTGTGCGGCGCATAACGGCATCTTGTTTCTTGATGAGATCGGCGAACTGGGGTCTGACGAACAGGCAATGCTGCTGCGGGCAATTGAAGATCGACACTTTCTTCCGGTTGGTTCAGACATGGAGGAGGAAAGTAATTTTCAGTTGATATGCGGGACCAATCATGATTTAAAGAGTGAAATAGCCAAAGGGACGTTTCGAGAAGATTTGCTGGCCCGAATTGACCTTTGGGCATTCAAATTACCTGATTTGCGTGACCGGATCGAGGATATCGCCCCCAATCTGAGTTATGAGCTTGAGCGATTTGCGGATAAAACCGGTACGATGGTTTCATTTAATAAGGAGGCCATGGAAAAATTCCTCGCTTTTGCGACTTCCCCGGAAGCGGTCTGGCGCGCCAATTTTCGCGACCTGAACGGCGCGGTCACCCGAATGAGTACTTTTGCCAGCTCGGGAAGGATAAATACGGAAATAGTGGAAGATGAAATTAATCGTCTACAGTACAACTGGAGATTAGATGACAACGATTCTTCGCGGTCGGCAATTATTGAGGTTATGGGAGAAAACGGTTATGAAAAGCTGGATTTGTTTGATCGCGTGCAGCTCGAGGAAGTGATCAAAGTATGCCAGGACAGTAAGTCGTTGTCTGACGCTGGACGTAAGCTGTTTTCCGTATCCCGGATCGGGAAGAAGATTGCAAATGACAGTGACCGGCTGCGAAAATATTTAGCAAAATTTAATCTTTCGTGGAAAAAAGTAACCCATCCCATTTCCAGTAAATAACCGCAGTTTCTCGCGGTTATAGCTGTATATTCCAAGCTCTATCAATCAGTTTTCTATCAAGTTGTACTTTGGGTAACACATTTACTATTAGTTAGTTGCGTTGTTTTCTAAAACTAGTTAATGTTATTTTATGAATAGATTAATAGCCGTTGATGATTGGATTTAAATCAGAATAATTGACGTTTTACGACCTTATAAAGGTAAAAATATAAATGTATAAATTATTTATTATTAGTTGTTTAGTTTTAAATATTGTAAGAATTAATGAAAAAATATATAAATTTTTTCTGAAAAAAATATAAATTTTTTATAGAAAAGCTTGCGTTTTTTCAGATAATCATGTATATTCAGGATATAGTTAAGGAAATATTTAGAAATATGAATATTGAAACAATAGCCAGGAAATTAAGTTTAAGCAACGCTACCGTCAGTCGAGCTTTAAGAAATTGTGACGGGGTGAATCGCAAGACCCGGGAAAGAGTGCTCAAACGGGCAAAGGAGTTAGGCTACAAAGCACCGGCGAGAGACGCGAGTCATGGTCTTGTACTTTTATTGCCAGGTAATTCGATTAATGAAGTTTATGAATTGGCCGGGCGCTATATGCTTGCAATCGGCGACGAGACGGCGAAATTGAACTGGCAATTCTACCCGGTTGCCGTCCCATTTGACAAGATTGCAAGTCTGGAGAAAAAGGACAATTGGCCTTCGACCATATTTAACCATAACGCCGACTGCTGTATTGTGGTTGGAGACGTTTCCCATAAAGCTCGTGTGTTATTGGCTAAGCATTTCAAGGAAAACATTGTAATGCTTTCCCGTTTTTATCTGGAGGAAGGAATAAGCGGGGTCTGTATTTCAGATTACAGCAGTGCGTTGGATGCAACGGAAAAACTGTATAGTCTGGGGCATCGAAACATTGGCTGGGTTGGCGCGCTGGGAAGTCGCAGTATATCCAGAAAACGTTGGGGTGGAGTTGTCAGCCTTTTAGCAGAAAAAGACTTACAACTTAACTTTGAAGTCTGGTTGAATGAAAGAGAACCTCTGAATATAGAGGTGGTTGGTCAAGCGGCGCAAAAAATACTACCTGCGGATCGATCATTGTGGCCAACGGCCTGGGTTGCCGCTAATGACTGGATTGCGGCTAACCTGATGATCTGGCTCGAAAGTCAAGGTTTATCATGTCCCGAAGATTTTAGTATAATATGTTTTGACGATACCATTATCGCGGAGAATTTAGCTCAAAGAAAAATAAGCTCTATGGTAACACAATCAGACTTTGTTGCAAGAAGTGCTGTTTCTCTTTTGAAGCAACGCTGGGAAAAATTAATAACCAAGCCAACGGCCTGGGTATGCCCGATAAAATTCAGGGCTGGAGAAACGCTTGCTCCAATTAAAAAGCGCAAATAAAATCGAATATTCGTTAATTTTTTAGTCAAAAAAGCGGGTTTTTGAAGATCATTGTAAAACTACTGAAAGTAAATGTATTTAAAGCCCTAAAAATATACCATGCACAGGTAACTGAAAATTGTCGGAGTATGAAAAACTCCTTTGTCAAGTAAATAATCAAGCCGTGTCCAAAACAAGCGCGGCAAAGTAAACGAGCAAAGGAATACAGAAATGCTAAAAAGCATTGTTGCATAAATTCAATTTTTTAAGGGAAATTAACTTTATAAACAAAAGAATTCAACATTTCCAGGAGGACAAACAATGAGTAAACAATGTAAACGCTTTACGCTGATAGAGTTATTGGTGGTGATTGCAATTATTGCCATTCTCGCGTCGATGTTACTGCCGGCATTGAACAAGGCGAGAGATGCCGCTAAAGCTTCCGGTTGTCTGAGCAATCTCAAACAGTGCTCTCTCGTGCTCAACAATTACGCTGATGCCCACGATGAATATTTTCCTTATCCGTTCATAAGTGGAAGTTACACGTCCGGTTGGGCCAGGTTGTGCGTCGTCTTCCAGGGACTTAAACATACGGACCGAAAAAACTATCAGGTAATGAGCTGTCCGGCCGCCAAATATTTTGGTAAAACCATGTTCGGCTCCGGATACAGCAGTTATGCTTTTGAAGTGTTTGGAATGAATGCTTCTTTGTCAGGTACGGCTTTCAATGGTTCTGTTCATAAGACCCTGGCCAATGTATGGCCGTTGTGCGCCAGGCGGTCCGTGATTGGCCGGGATCAGATAAACTGGGTTCCACGTAAACAGCCATCCAGAACAATTGTTCTGGCGGATTCGATAGTGAAAGGCTTGATTCAACAGTCAACGATATTCAATCGCGAAAACAACAGTTACGGAATGGGGATGCGGCACCGTGGAATGGCCAATCTTCTTATGCTCGACGGGCATGCTCAATCGGGTTCGCCCTATTTCGTCAGAAATGAATGTGGTCTTACCGATTATTCAATAGAAAATCTTATTGACGCAGATGGCAACCCGTTGCCATGATTGATCGGTAGAGGATATTCTTTAAAAAAATTTTCGCCGGTTCCATTTGCAGTCATAGCATATGGTCATGTACCCTGCCTGAAAACGCCTGAGATCTATAATGTATCAGCCACAACCCAATATGGAGATTAAACATGAATCATAATATGATTCAAGACTTCGACTCTGAATACAACCAATCATTTTCGGTAACAACAAATGTTTTACCGCGAAACTATTTCCTCAAAACAAATTTGGTCATAGCATTTCTGGTTGGCGTTTTCGTTATGGTTGGGGGAGCTTTGAATGCTAAGGATATATCGTCGTCAAAATCCCTGTTTAAGATTGATTTCCTGAAAACAAACTTGCTGGGAATGAAGAATGTTGGTCATTATGTTCATAAGCCACAGAGGCCTGGTCAATCCAACTTCGGCTCTTTATGGCGAACCACCCCCAAAAAGGTCAAAGGAGGGACCCGTTTCCGGGTGGTGCTCTGCCGCCGTTCGGACAAGTCGCATAGAAAAGAAGCCGGCACGATCGATTTCAACGCCGTTGCTGCTGGAATTAAGGATTTCCGGTATGTCCGGCTTGATGTGCTGCTGCACGACGATGTGGTTCCCAAGCTGGATAGTTTATTGACAGCCGGGGTTTCCGCCGATAATGGACCTTTCAAGCCGCTTCCGCTCAAACGGATTAGTTCTCCGGAAAAACTCTCCGGCGGGTTTGCGCTATACCGTCTAAACGGTATGACTGCCGCTCCCGTTCAACAATTGAGAATTACCATAAGCCCCAAGCTGAAACGCAGCAGTCACATCCAGCTTGTCGGACTTGTCGTGTCGGGCAAGCCGATTCCGGAATCGTTCGGTAAAGCGTCCGAAGCCGTTTCTCCTAATAAACCTGCGCTGAAGCCGCTGCCACGTTACGCGCTTTTACACGATGATCTGCCGCTGCCCGAGTTTCACGCTAGGCAATTGGTGAACGAAGCCGAATTGTCGAAAGTCGCATTTACCGACTTTTGGGGAAATGTGAAGTTGTCGGATAAAATTCTCTCGGTAAACTATACCGGCACCACCCGTTGTCAGCGCAAGGGACAGCCTAAACTCGGCTTTATTTACCGGGCCGCGATCCTGGCGGATTTTACGCCGGGACGGGAACGAATAATGCTTGATATTCCGATTGGCGCCTTTGTCACGACTGTTTTAATCAATGGCCGGGAAATCGCGCGCTTTACCGAAGGCTTCCTGCCGTTGGAAGCTGATATCACCGACAGCTTGAAACCGGGAGAGGAAGCCGAACTCCAGATCCGCACCATAGGATACCTCTCCGGGGTACTGGACGAGAAAGGAGTACCGCGTTATGCCACCGGATCCGCCTGGCGCTGGACCGGCGGTTTGGCGGGGATCCCGCATTTACGTAAGGTTTCGGCGATCCGGCCGGTTGACCTGGCGGCCAGCCCGACCAAGGGACAGCTCAAACTGCAAAGCGGCATTGTAAATCAAACCGGAAGCGAGTTTAAAGGGAAGGCACAATTCGTTGTGACAGATCCGGACGGCAAAGAGATTTTCTCCCATGAACAACCGGTCCGGGTCAAAGCCGGAGGACGGATTGATGTCAGCCATACTTTTGTGGTCAAAGATGAGTTGAAACTCTGGGATATCGGCCGCCCCAATCTATATTTCGCTGAACTCAGGTTAAACGGCAACGCCGAACCCGCCGTCGGGAAGGTCCGTTTCGGTTACCGCTATGTGGAGATTCGTGGCGAAGACTTTTATCTCAATGGGCGCCACGTTCGTTTGCGCGGGCCCTGGGGACATCGCTCGGACTGGTTGATGCCAAGACTTTCGATTGCCACAGGCAAACGGGACAGAGCCGGCAAGCCCCGGAAGACCTACCTCCGGTTGATGAAGCTCGGGATGAACGCGGCACGACTCCACCGGCAGCCGTTTCCGAAGGCGTTTTACTCCGATGCGGACGAAGTAGGGTACCTGATTATTGCCGAATCCGCGATTCCGCATACGTTGATGCCGGATGATGCCGTATTCGCCCATATCAAGCGCTTTGTCAAGTCGTTGCGGAACCATCCTTCCGTCGTCATCTGGTCCGGGATAAATGAGTATCAGATCTGGCTCACTCCGCGAACTCAGAAGTCGATGGACTTCCTGGTCAGGCTCCGGTCCTTTATCCAGGATAACGATCCGTCGCGCCGCCCGGTGCAGCACAGCGGCTTCGGCGATGCCAACGGTAAACTTGATATCTACAGCGTCCATTATCCGGCCGAGAAAACCGGGGGCCGCCCGAAGCTGCTTTACTGGACCCGCGATCCGCTTAAGTTGACCAGAAAACTCTATAATCACAATTTCAAGACCTTCAATCCGCTTGGCAAAAAACCCATCTTTTACGGTGAAGAGCTCATGCCGAATATAAGACGCGATCTGCATTCCATGTTTACAGGAGAAGCCGGGCTTCGTGACTATTACCAGGGTAAAACCAACCTGAAACAGAGTCGAAAGTCTCAACTCGACACCGGGTTGGTCTGGCGGTATCATATCCGGGCCGCGCGTGAACAAAATATCGGGATGTCCCCGCCTATTGTGTTCTATGCGGGGCTTGAATCTGTTTTCGCGGATTGTCTTAAACAGGAGTATCGACCCGCCGGCGCATATCCAATTTTTCCAATCCCGATTTTGGCCAAAGGCGAAAAAAATCTCCGCCGTTTTGCCATTTTTGAAGATGACGGTTATCCTTTTGAAGGCCGCGTTACGGTGGCTTTAGAGCAGGAAAACACATCAAAACAGAAAGAGATACTCGCTGATTTTAAGGTCAAAATCGATGGCGGAACGGTTCAAGAAAAAGAACTGCAATTGATTCCCGTTTCCACGGGTCGGAAGTATCTTACCACCCGGCTTGCGGATAAAACCGGTAAAGTCATTTATATTGATCGTACCCCGGTCCGTGTTGTTTCGCCCCTGAAACCAAAGAAGTTGAATATGACTGTGCAAGTATGGGGGGAAAATGCCGCTTTTACGGAATTTGCCGCGAAGTACGGGATAAAAACTGTTCCGGTGGACCCGGCCCTTTCGCGCCCTGGCATCCTGGTTGTCATGCCGGAAGTTCCGGAAGCCGAAATAGCGGCAAAAGCCGGGGCTGTTTCAAAGTTCATCAAGCGGGGAGGACGGCTTCTGGTGTTTGAACGCCGCTGGAATGAGTCATTTCTTCCCGGTAATGCGCGGTTTACGGCCGCGGACAGCTTTTCATGCGTCGGTTTCGTTCGGAATCCCACGCACCCGGCCCTGGCCGGAATGGATGATTTGGACTTCAAGTACTGGAACCCGGATTTAACCGTCACGGGCCAGACCGCGATCAAAACCGCATCCGGTAATACAATCACTCTGGTTGACGGAGAGTCCGGTCTTCAAAATCAGTTCCTTTGGGAGTTCCGATACGGAGACGGCATCGGCATTGTCAACCATCTTGCTCTACTTGCAAATTGGCTGCGTCTGCCGCAGGCGGAGAAACTGTTGTACAACATCCTGAGTTATCTGAAGAACGGTAAACTTCAAACTCTGACTACTCCTCGTTTGCTTGCAGGCGCCAAAGACGATCCGGCTGAGTCGGAATTTATCCAACTGGGCGCGAAGAAGAACGGCGATGGCGAATTGTTGATCGTCACTGGTAAAGCGAGTACGGAACTTCCCAGTAAAGAGATATTGAAGACTGCCGCGGCATACCGTAATGTTGTCTTTCTGAATCCTTCCCGCGATGCAGCGGTCGAACTGGGTAAAGCTTTGACCGGGACCGCTCCGCCAATCAAAACAGCTTCTAAATCACAAGTGTCAGAGCTTTTTTATACCGGAGATTTACCGCTCTACGCCGGACTGACCAGTACGGAACTCAACTGGGATTCCCCATGGCGACCTGATTATCAGTTTGTGTTCGGCAATGGTTGGCAGACCGCGATTTTTGGTGGACGTGACGCGATAAAATCGAATGCGCGGGGAGGAACCGTTCTGTTTCTCAATCTTCCTTATCACCTTGATGTACCGAAGGCAGAACGGCGGGACGAATTCACGACTAAACTCCTGACGAATCTCGGTGCAAAACTGGATATGCGTATGGCTGGAAATCGTGTCAATGATGCGTCGCGTTTCAAACCGGTTAATCTTGGCAGCGCTAATGCCTCGCGATCCGCCATCTTTTCGGATTTTCCGACCGGTACGGTCGTGCTGGATGGAACAACTTTCCGGATTCCATCTGAAAGCGCTGCCGCACCGCATGCCATGCTGCGCTTCAGCGGACATGCCAGGTTGCCTGAAAATGTCAAGGTTGTTTTTGATACGCCGTTGGATAAATTCAATTCCGATCCCGGAGTCGTACGTATCAAACTGCCCGAGAACCAGGCTGAATCCATCAGGTTTCTGTTAACATCAACTTACAACTGGAAGCTGAAGAAAAAGAAAAAAGGTGAAACTGTTGCGGTTTGCCGGCTGCTCTACCGCGACGGAACTTCGGCGGAGTTTTCGCTTCGCCGGGGTGTTCATCTCAATTCAGCTCGCGACATCAATGCCGGAGTGACTGTTGGAAAACAGGTGCTCGAATTGCCGATCAAGATCAACGCCCCTGGTGAAAAAGGCAAAATTTTTGTCGTGAAATGGCTCAACCCGCATCCGGAAAAGAAAATTGAACGTTTTGAAATCCACAGTTCCTACAATCCTCCGCACGATCTGTTGATCTTTGGAATCACTCTGGAGACTACAGACAAGGCCTACATCTAACTGTGAGATTTGTAATAACTCAATTATGGTAATTGATATATCAAGTTAACTTGAACAAAAAAAGCAAAACGAGAATAAACCAACAGGAAAGTATTCATGAAAAAATTAATCGAAAACAGCAATTTAATGAATCAGGTTTATCAGGTATCATTTTTGATCTTTCTTTTTTTATTGTGTCCGGTGCGGGGCAATGAACAGGTGGGTAAACAGGAGCATGATCCGGAAAAATTATATTCGGAAGAAAAAGTTCAATGGGAAAAAATGGAGGCCAGATTCAAGAAAAAAGCTGCTTTCAAACTCTATAAGGACAAAAAAGATTTGCCGAGAGTCTTATTGATCGGCGATTCGATCTCAATTGGTTACACGCCAATTGTCCGTGAAAAGCTGGTCAATAAAGCGAATGTTCACCGGGCCATGGCAAATAGCGGAACAACCAAAGCCGGATTAGCGGGAATTAAGGATTGGCTGGGTTCCGGAAGTTGGGACATTATACATTTCAATTGGGGATTGCATGACGTTTCATTGAGGAAAAATTATGGGACGACAAAGGCGGAGTATAAAAAGAATCTCGAAGAACTGGTAAAAAGGTTGAAAGGGACCGGGGCAAAACTGATCTGGGCCAGCACTACGCCAATTCCGGAAGGGTCTCAACTCCGGCGCAAAGGAGACGAAGTGGGATATAACGCTATCGCATTTGAGGTTATGCAAAGGAACGGCATCGAAATTAATGATCTTCATGCTTATGTCTTCCCGAAACTGGAAAAATATCAGATGCAAAAGAATGTGCATTTCAAAAGTAAAGGCTATCGTTTTTTAGGAGAAGAGGTGGCACGAAAAATAGAGACGGCACTAACGAAAAAGAAGAAAAAATAATCGGTATCACCATATCAATTTTAAGCCAGAATCTGTATTTAAAAAATTAGGGGAATCCCTAAAAATTGGAAATTTCGGCAAATAACCTGGATTGCAAAGCTGAGCCAGGGGATAAAGGGTTACCACGATAAAAGATTTTTTATTACCTCATTGGGAATAAGCAGCTTAATGGCGGCGAGAACCGCAAAAACTTCAACTACGATTCGAAACCATTTTTGCGGCACTTTCTTGAGGATGACAATACCAAGTACGGCCCCCAGAAAGACCACCGGCAGAACCGCAAGATCGGCTTTGAACGAATCCATCGTGATCCGGCCTTCCATTACAAACAACGGTATTTTCAGGTAATTCAGAATCAGGAAATACCAGGCGCCGGTGCCCATATATTCATTTTTCGGCAGCTTCATCGACAACAAATAGATCGCCATGACCGGACCGGCCGCGTTAGCCATTTGAGTAGTCATGCCGGCGAAAAATCCCATAAACGCGCCGAAGGCCCAATGATGCGGGACATTGGCAAACTTGTCGGGATATTTTTCGCGATAGAAATTGAGTCCCAGCATTACCAGTACAATAATGCCGATAGCCGGTTTCATTTGCGCGTCATTTATGTGTTCGACAATTAGAGAACCGAAACCGATTCCTACCAGCGCCCACGGCAGTAGTCGCAGAACGTGTTTCCATTGGGCGTGACGCCGATACCAGGCGACCGCGACCAGGTCGGCGGCGGCCAGCAGCGGCAGCAGCAGTCCGGTGGAACCGCGCGCGGCAAAAACCATCGCCAGCAGCGGCACGTTCATTATACCGATGCCGGGCACCCCGGTCTTACTTATTCCAACCATTAAAGCACAAAGCGCGAGAACGGCCCATTGGGCCTCACTGAAAGCGGGAAAAAAATCCATGAAAAAAATACCTCAATTAATTATCTGTTCCGGTTTGCCTGTCGGAAAGACCGGAACTTTTTGCCCGTTGCAGGCGCAGAGTCGCTTTCTCAACGACTTTTTTACTTTTCCGGGGCAGGAATATATAGAATGTGGTGCCTTTGCCGACGGTACTTGACACGTCGATCCAGCCACGATGATTGCGCACGGTTCCGTATGCCATTGCCAGGCCCATGCCGGTGCCCTTGCCGAACGGCTTTGTCGTAAAGAACGGATCGAATATCTTCAGCAGAAGTTCTTCGTCCATACCCTCGCCGTTATCCCTGATAGCAATGCAGTGATAACGCTTTTTGTTGATGCGGCGCTTGGCTCCCGGGGGCATGAATTCCTCGGAAAACTCATCGGCATGACACAGCCGCATCGACAATAAATGCGGTTCAGGAGTGTCTTCCATTGCGTCGGCCGCGTTCAGCAGAATGTTAATGATAACCTGCTGCAATTGAATGATGTCACCTTTGACGTACATATCGTAAGTCGGGTTTTCGATATCAAATGTAATATTGTGATGACTGCCAGGATTAAACAGTTCCGAGCTGCGGCTGGCCAGTTCACGCAAATCAAAATAGGTTTCCTGATATTTACCGCGCCGGGCAAAACCGAGGAGCTGCTCGGTCAGTTTACCGGCCTGCTCAGTGATGAACGCGACTTTGTTGAGACGATCGGCCACTTTTTCATTTTCCACATCATAAAACAGCCGGATAATGTCCACATGGCCCTGGATAGCGTGGATATGGTTGTTGAAGTCATGGGCGATACCGCCGGCAAGACGTCCGACAGATTCCAGTCTCTGCGCATGGGCCAGCTGTTCGCTTAATAACGCTTTATCCTGGGCCAGGCGGCTTTCCTCGGTAACGTCACGCCCGATCGCCAGGAACATCCGGACGTTTTCAAAAACAATAGATGAAATCCCGAAATCGATTTCACGCCGGTCTTCTCCTTTACCATAAAATGCCTTGAAACGGATTGGATCGACTACTTGTCCTTCTTTCTGGTCCTCGAAAAGCGCGACAAAAAATTCCCATTCCAGTCGGTTGCCGTCCTGATCCCGCATAAGTTCCGGCATGCAGATATTTGGCAGTTTGGCCAGTGATGTCACTTTCAGGGTTGCCAGGGCAGCTTTGTTGGCATCAAGGATCATGCCGTCGGGGCTCAACAGCATAATCAGTTCGCCGGCGCTCTCGACTACCATCTGGTAACGTCCTTCCCATTCACGCAGATTGCGCTGCAGGGTCTGAGCACGTCCGTAGCTGCCGAAAAAGGCGAAAACGATATCCAGCGCCCGACGTTGTTCGCCCGGTTTTTCCCGTTCAATCCGGAATACATAAATTGAGGCCAGCAAGCTCAACCAGACAGTCGCGGCGGATTTGACCAGAAATGAGCTGTTAACGTAAATCCACCATTGAGGGCGGTTCCAGTAAGTTACCGACAAATAGACGAATGAATCCACCATCTGGGTAAATATCAACGCTCCGAGAATACAGAAAAACATCCGGCATTTCAAGTTGCGCAGACGTTGAAAAAAGATTGGCAGCAGAAACAGGTCCAGAGCCTGCGCCAGCGTTGAACCGGCCATTGTATGGCGCGACTGCTGGAGTAGAAAGTCAACCGAATCGGCGGAAGTTCCGTCAGAGATGGCGTGTCCCATCCAGTTTAACTGGGTAATCGTCAGACTGCTTAAATAGAAAAAGAGTCCAAGTGCGGTCATCGCCCCGATGATCATGCGTTGCGCCGCCAGGGTTCCGTCACAAACATAGATCAGGAGAAGGATTGTCAGATAAGGCAGAAAAAGCACGGTCGGGCCAATATAGAAATCCATGCCGAGACCGCCGGGAATAGATATTTTCAGTTCCGCTGCGCTGACAAATTGGGTGAAAACGAACAACAGGCCGATTGAGATGTAGAAAGCGGTGCTGCCGAACAGTCTCCTGACGCTGTACATCAGCATCAGGGCGACAAAGACGAAACTCATTTCCAGAAACGCCAGCAGTACCGCGTAAATACTTTCCAACTTACATTCTCCAGTCCAGTGTTCAAGCTTTCTCTATATTTTTCAATTTTTCCCGCACCAGTTCGGCCCGTAAAATATTTCTTTCACGGTCATCGAGTACCCGTCCTTCAAACTTTTGCAGATGAGCCGGATGAATTATCAGCAGCAACTCATTGACGGTATGCATTTCAAGCGCGGTAAACATGTCCAGAGCCACTCCCAGGCGCAGCGCTGATAAAGAGTTCAATGCTTCGCCGGAAGTCAGAACATGGGCGTATCTGAGGACACCGTACGCCCGGCCGACGAAGTCCGCCAGCAGTTGGCGGTCCTGTTCAAGCAGGTGCATCCGGAAGTGTTTTTCGTGGTTGATCAGCTGTTTGACCACCGCCGCCAGCTGGGAAATTATTTGTTCTTCAGTTTCCCCCAGGGTGCTGCGGTTTGATATCTGAAAGAGATTGCCCATATTGTCGGAACCTTCGCCAAAGAAGCCCCTGGCCTCAAAGCTGAGTCGCCCGATGCCCTGAACCGCGGCGGCGATCCGGTTGGTCAGAACCAGGGCCGGCAGATGCAGCATTACCGAGACCCGCAGTCCCGTTCCGACGTTGGTCGGACAACAGGTCAGGAAGCCGAGACGGTCATCCCAGGCAAAATTCAACTCCTGCTTCAGCTGGTCATCAATTCCGCTCAAACGGCTCCAGGCCTTTTCCAGATTCAGACCGGGACACATGACCTGCATGCGTAAATGATCTTCCTCGTTAACCATGATACTGCATGATTCGTCCCGGCTGACCAGAAGAATTGTGCCGATTTCGCGTTCAATAAAGTCGCTGCTGGCCAACCGCCGTTCCAGTAATACCTTGCGGTCCACGTCCTCCATGGTCTGTGGGACAAAGATCAGCGGATCTTTTTCGGGACATTGCAGTTTTTCGGTTGCGGCCTTTACCGCGTCGCACACAGTCAGCAACTGGCTGTTGTCTGCAGCGACCGGAAACGGAACCCCGGTCAAATTACGTGCCAGGCGGATACGAGAGCTGATGATGATATCATTTGCTTCGGTGTCGGCCAGCCAACTGACTTTGCTGTTGAGAAAATGATCGATTGGATTTGATTTCATAGGCAAGTCAACTCTGTTCCATTTCTTCTTTCAACTTTTTGATCTGGTCGCGAATATCCGCGGCCATTTCGTATTCTTCGCGCATGACCAGTTCCTGCAATTCTTTCTGCAGGCGCAGCATTTCCAGCATTTGTTGAGGAGAACCGGAACGGTCGCCGCTGGGTTTTTTACCGACATGCATTGTCCCTCGGTGCAGTTTTTCCAGTGATGGTTTAAGCAGTTCCGCAAACGCTTTATAGCAATCGGCACAGCCGAGTCGTCCGCCTGACTGGCGCATTTTTTCGATTGTCCAGCCGCAGGTCTTACAAACTATTTTTGACGCATCGAGCTCAACTTCTTCCTCATCGGTTTCGTCTGAAATCGGTTCCAGGCCGGGAATTTGAATTTTTTCGGAAATATTATAGATCAGTTCGGCCAGATTAAAGGGATTGAGAGCTGAATCGCCGGAAGCTTTGGCGGCCGCGCATTTGGCGCAGATATGTAAGGTTTTCTTTTCGCCGTTGATAAATTCCTGAATATGAATAGTTGCAGGATTCTGGTGGCATATATGGCAAAGCATTAAGATTTCTCCAAATTTAATCCCTGTTCATGCAGTCTTTTAAATAAAGAATATACATCAGACCTTGAATAATACAAGAACAGACATTACCGGGAACAGTTTTTTTTCCTTTCCGGTAAGTGTTGTTCAGGAAAATTAAAAAAAATTGTTAAACCTCTTGACATTTTCCCGGTTGTCTTGTATAATAGGTTATCAACATTAAAGATAATATATCAACATTGTTGATAGAGATAAAAAATTGAGGTAAACATGATACAATCACTGGAACGCGCTTTTCAAATACTCGAACTTTTGAATTCGTTGGAAAGTGCCAAAAAAGGGCTTGGCGGACTCGAAATCAGTAAGCGGTTAGGGTTGAAACATCCGACGGTACATAATTTTTTGAAATCGCTGCATGAGTTGGGTTATATTGAAAAAGACCCGGAAACGAACAAGTTCCGACTGGGGCAGAAATCTTTGAACTTGGGACTTAGTATACTGAACGGCAACAATCTGAACCATCTGGCGCGGCCAATTGTCAGGGAGCTGGTCAACAGCGTCCAGGAAACAGCGGTATTGACGGTTTTCGATCAAAACCTCCGTCACACTATTCTGGTCGAGGAAAGTTCAAAGCCGATAAAAATTTCGATCAATACTTTTGTTGATAAAAATTTTTATACCACTTCCACCGGACGCGCTATGCTATGCTGTATGAGCGAACAGCAAATTGATGACTTATTGGAAGCAGTTCCGTTATTGGAAGATTATTCTTTTTGTCCCAAAAACCGCGAAGAGTTGAATGATATCCTCAATCAAACCAGATTGCAGGCCTATGAAGTAATCGATAAAGGAGATATTACGGTCATTGGCGTCCCCATTTACAATAAGGAAACTCATCTATACGCGGCATTGGGCGTATATTTCCCGACAAACGGCGGTAAAAGCAGTGAAGAGCTTGCGGACATTATTGGTGAAATAAAAGAAGCGGCAACAAAAATCAATTCGCTGCTCAGTAAAAACGGATAAAATTATGGCAGACAAACAACAGCAATTCATGGTAGACAAACAACAGGAATTACTTGATACCGTTGGAAACAACATTTTCCGATATTTATTAAGAGTTCAAGATTTTTCCCCGGGCGAATATTATGGTTCATTCTGGAGCATTAAAGCCTACCACGGTCCACTGGTTGACTGGCACGCCGGCGGGGCGCATCACCACCGCGGCTGCGGTTCCGCGGCTCTGGCTCTCTGGAACATCGGCAAGGCGGAAAACCGGCAGGAACTGCTGGACCGGGCCGAGACCGCTTTCGACTGGCTGGTTTCCCGGCAGCACGAACGCGGCGGCTGGACCGAAGTGCAGAACAATGAAAACCCGTCCGACTGGGAACAAACCGGGCTGACCGAGTTATCCACAATCGCAACCGGTTTTGCGATTCATGGTCTGGCGCAGGCCCTCATCGACGGTTTGCCGCCCAAAAAGAGCTATATGGACAGTCTGAAACAGGCCGGACATTGGTTTTTGAGTATAGAATGGCCGCAGGGATCGGGAATCTTTCCGCACCATGAACGCTCCCCCTACAATACTTTGAACGCCAACACACATGCCGCTGATGCTCTGATGTTGATTTATCGCGCGCTCGATGAGGTATATGACGTCACAATCAATATTTTTCTGCAGGGAGCCCGGCGGGCAATCGCAAAGACCATGGAGTCGCAATGGGAAAACGGCTGTATGCCTTACCGGGATTACGGTGGGGAAACCATCAATTATACTTCGCTGGTAATCTGGTGTATGCTTAATGCGCTTGATAATCTGCCGAAGAGAGCAAACTCATCGGCCTACTGGTCGGAAACTGAAAAGTGCCGGACCGCGATCGACCGGGCCTGCGCATATCTGCGCAGCAGTATCAATGCGGAAGGTTCGCTCAAATGGGATCGGGAATCATCGACCGCAAAATATAATATCTGGACTTATTTCATTACATTGAACGTCCTCTTAAGAGTTGGCGGTGCGGATAATGAAGCGGCTGCCGGTCGCTTGCTGAAGTTCATTTCAACCAGGCTCGGCAGTGACGGCCTGCCGCTGATGCGGGAGGATGTTACCGAGGAAATAACCGAATGCGCCTATATGCAGGCGGATATTTTGATGTTCATATTACCTTTTATATCAACTGAAGGATAAAGAAATGTTTACGGTTTCCGGCAATTTCGACAGCGCCAACCCACGACCGGAAGGAATTGAAAAGGTCGCGGAAAATCATTATATTCTGCGGCCTTTTTCTGAAACAGACATCGAGTCTTTTAAACTTGATACGCAAATTACCAATAGTTCAACTGAATGTAAAACTATAAAACTGGACGTATTCTGGAAAACCGAACCGTTTTCAGAACTCCGTGACTGCTTTTATTGGAAACATGAATCATCCGGGGAGTGGATTGTGATTCCGGCGTCAACCGCTCCTGGCAAATCTTTTATTGAATTTGCGGTTTCACCAGGCTGCGGCATCCTGTCGCTCCATCCGCATTACGGTTATGAGGACTGTGAAAAATTCGTCGCTTCGCTGGATCACCCGGCTTTGGAATCAAAAATCGCCGGCAAAACGGACAAGGGCCGGAATATCCGGCTTCTGAAAGCCGCTGCGGTTATCAATAAACCGGAGAAAAAATTTCTGATTTCGGCCCGGAATCACGCCAATGAAAGTTCCGGCAGTTATTGCGTTGAGGGCATGCTGCACTGGCTTTTGAGCGATGATCCGTTAGCCTTGTACGCGTTGAGCCGGCATGAGTTTTATTTTATTCCAATGAGTAATCCGGACGGCGTGGCGGACGGGATGGCCCGGCACACCGGAAATAAACTGACCGATTTAAATAAAACTGAACAATGGCACCGGGAAAATTGTCCGGCGGCATTGTCGGACAGCACATTGAAGGTTTACACCGGACTGTTGGATTCCATTCAGCCAACCCATTTCATGAATCTGCACAGTTATCTATTCAAGTTTCAGGATGAACTTTACGTACGGGCAGTTGAAGAGGCCGAGAGATTTTTCCGGTTTATGCCGGACCAGATAAAATACGGCAAGGTTTGGAAAACCCGGATTCACGATCATAAACCGTTCCCGACCGGTTATTGCCATGAAAAATACGATACTTTTCCGCTGCTGCCGGAAATTCCGTGGTTCGGCCGGAACGCCGCGGCGATGCGGGAAACCGGGGCCGATCTGCTCAAAGCGTTTATCCTGATGAATACCGTCGGCGCGGCCAACTGGGGCGATATATGATAATTTATTGTAAGATTGCATATCTCACATCGAACACTAAACATCGAATGAAAGAATATTGATTGAAGAAGTAATAATTATACATTGACATTTGGAAACAGAATATGAAAAATTTATTTAGAGAGTTGTTAACCGTATCTGTATTGATGACCGCGGTTTGGGCGACGGCGAAACCGGTTAAAATTATCTGCTTTGGAGATTCAATCACCAAAGCGGCCAGAGTATCTGAAGAAAAATCATTTATCGGGATACTGAGCAAAAAACTGCAGCAGGCGGGTGTTCAGGCGCAAATTGTCAATGCGGGTGTCGGCGGCGATAAAACGAGTAATGGTGTGGCGAGGCTCCAAAAAGCGGTTTTGGCGCAAAATCCGGATTTCGTGGTCATTATGTTCGGCTGTAATGATTCGTATGTTGATCACGGCAAAACCGGTCCGCGACTGCCGCTTGCACAGTTTAAAAAGAATCTGAACTACATGGTTGAAGAGTTGCGCAAAAGAAAGATCGTGCCGGTACTTATGACCACTACACCGATTGATAATAAAAAAGTTAATTATTATCCTTACAGTTTCCATGGTGCGAACCATTTTTTGAAACTATATAACAATGCGGTTCGTGAAATTGCTAAAACTAAGAAAATTGCCCTGGTGGACAACTTTGCCGATTGGGAGAAATATTGTATGAGCGGCGGTAAAGTCGGAGATCTGCTGTTTGACGCGGTCCATCCGAATGAGGCGGGTTACGCCAGGATCGGCGCCGGCATGGGGCCGGTAATGCTGCAAGTTTTGACCAATAAAAATCATGAGGTAAAACCTGAGGTCGTAAAAGATAATCGCAACCTCGCTCTGGGTAAATCCTACGTCAGCTCGTCAAGAAACAACAAATCCGGCTGGCAGGCAGGCTTGACCGACGGGAAGAAAACGGCGGTGGACGGAGCCGACACGATTGTCGGTGGATATGCAACCGGTCCGGATGCCAACTTTCCCAAAACGGTGGTGTTGGACCTGGAGTCGAAGGTCGATGTCAGCCGGGTATTATTATATAATATGGCTAAATATGGAACTAAAACCGTAACCGTAAGTGTTTCGACCGATGGTAAAACGTTCCGGGAAGTCGGAACACAGGTTTTCAAAAAATCGGACGGCAAAGTGTATACTTACAGTTTGCCGAAACAACCGGTCAGATTTGTCAAAATAGCTTTTACAGACTGTTATAAACTTGGCCATAATTATCTGTTTCTCCGGGAGGTGGAAGTCTATGAAAATTGAGTCTTTTAAACTAAAAAAAACGCATAAACTAGAAAGGGAAAAAAATGTCAAACAAAAGTAAGAAATTCACACTTATTGAGTTGCTTGTTGTAATCGCTATTATTGCGATTCTCGCCAGCATGTTGTTGCCGGCCTTGAACCAGGCTCGGGAAAAAGCAAAGTCGATTGCCTGTATCAACAACTTGAAACAGATTGGACTGGTGATGGCCAACTATGCCGATGATCATGACAGCTGGTCCATTCCTTCATACTACCGGGGGACTCAGTGGGCGCGTTTGATAATGTATTTCAAATATGCGCCAAGCACTCCAAACGCGATTCCGGATGCAAACTATTCTACATTTTTTGTTTGCCCGTCAATGGCGCCATGGGGTAAATATTCGAACGCAAGTTATACTTACGGCATGCGTCGGGTCGGTACTTACCAAACAGCATTCAAGATCAGCGCTTCGCCGGTCAAATATGCTCTTTTCAGCGGCAACAATATCTATAAATACGGCACTTACAGTACCTGGAAAAATCCTTCTTATGTCTGGTTTATCGCGGATTCCAAGGGCAGCCTTACGTCAGTAAACCAGTGGTATTACGTAGATATTACCGGCTCCACCACCAGCAAGCTGATTCATACCCGGCACGGTAATAAGGGTAATTTGCTGTTTGCTGATTTGCATGTATCTTCCAAAGACGGCAATGAACTAAAAGAGATGGGTTGCAATTATTATACGCAAAAAAGCCTTTTCAGGTAAAAATAATTTCGGAAAATCAAAATGTTTATTAAGCGAAACTTGATGGTGCTGGGACTGATGTGCTCGTTTCAACTCTCGGCCGAGGTATTCAAAAATACCGGATTTGAAGCGCAAAGCCAAGGTAAACCGGCGAATTGGAGCACTTACGACTGGCGTGGCAGAAGTAAATTTATTCTCGATGATACCGGTTGTAAAAGCAAGCGTTCTCTGCTGATTGAATTGTCAGATCTGAAAAACTCCAGAGCGACTTTTCATCAGGAGCAAAAACTGTTGATTCCCGCCGGACGCACCGTAACGTTGAGTTTCATGGCTAAGACTGATGATCTGACCTACGGTAACAAGGGGCAGACGTATTTACAATTGAGAATGACGCCGGCAGATAAAGAGAAAAAGAAAAAATACCTGACCGTCTACCTCAAGCCAGCGACCCAATGGACATTGTTTTCCAGGTCCATGAAAGTTCCGTATGACATGAAGGAAATAAGCGTATTAGGCTTGTTTGACAAAGTTAAAGGAAAGATCCGGATCGATAATATTAACGTGACAGTTCTCGATCCCCGCGATAAACTGGTTCTGTTCGGTTTTTTGAAGCCGGCGCCGCTGATCGACGGCATTCTCAATGATCCGGCCTGGAAAAACGCGCAGGTTGCCGATGGTTTCTGCCGGCTTGGCAAACTTGAAGCAGCGCAGCCTGATACCCGGGTGAAAATGTGCTATGACCGGGATAACATCTATTTTGCCGCTTCCGCCCGGGAGCCTTTAACCGCCAAATTGCGGGGCTCGAAGAAGTCGCCCTGGTCCGGGGATTGCATGGAATTTTTTATCGCTCCGGATCTCGCCAAAAGCTACTGTCATATCATTGTTGACTGCGAAGGCAATATTTACACCGGCAGCAATGACGGGTCGGAACACCGGGTCAAGTTACCGGTAAAAGCAAAGTCCCATATCGGTACGGATGAATGGTCCATTGAAATGGCGATTCCTTTTGCGGCTCTTAATACTGTTTATCCCAAAGATAATACAAAATGGAGCTTCAATGCCGTCAGGGTCCGGCGGGTTAATCCGGCCGGAGCCGAAATTTCCACCTGGGCCATGTTGTCGGCTTTTGGTGAGAAAAGCAAATTCGGCAAACTGGCTTTTTACAAAAATCCGGAAATCGAGGGAGATATGGCTTTCTGGGAAAACAGCAACCGCTCCGGCCTGATGGACCGCACCAATGTTTCAGGTATTGCGGTTGCCCGGGAAATATCCGGGAAAAAACCGTTTCCGAACCTGTGGGATTACAGTCCTTTTGTCAAACGTGAAAAGCCTGATGTCAAATGGCGCAAACGCGGTTTGACTCAGGAAACTAAAAAGCTCTATCCGGAATTTTATCGCGCCGCCATGCGGTTCAATGCCCTGATGATTGAAAAAAGTTTCGCGGATGAAAAATTGAATATGCTTTACCGGGCTGGAGTTGCTGATAAAAAATTCCAGTCGCTGCTGCAAAAATCCGCGGCGGTAAACGATGAACTCAACCGGATGTATCAGCTGTACGGCAAGGCTTATAATAAAAAACGCGACGCTTTAATGTTGAAAAATCTGCAAACGAAGATCCCGGAAATATCTGTCGGTATCAAAAAACTGGCAAGTGAATGTTCCGCGTTGATAAAACAGCAACAGCAGCAGACCGCGCATAAATCCGGAGCCTGGTCTTCCCGCAGCCTGAAAGCTGCACCGGAGAAAAAATATCCGAATAAATACGGTTACAGTCGCAAGTTTGATTTTATCGCACACGGTTTTCTTTATAACGAGGAATCGCTGATGCAGCTCGGGCCGTTCAGCGCTCACAGTTTGCATCCGAATTTTATTTCGCCAAAACAAAAAGGCTCGGATTGCTGGAATTATGACTTCCTGCCCGAAGGAATCGACATGCGGAAAAATGAAGGCATTATGAAGCGCATCTATTGTACTTTCGGGTTCGGGATGCATGACCTGATCGTTCCGATGGTTTCGGAAATCAGAAACAACCCTGATGTCTACATGGTAAGTGAAGATAAACGCAAAGTTCATTCTAAAAATGTCTTCCTCAGGCAGCGGGGCGCGAATATCCACAGCAAAGTCCTGATGGATTATTCCGAAAAATACCTTACCCGCTGTGTCAAGGCGGTAACCGACCGGTTTCCAATCGGTTCGATAGACCTTTTCCTGATCGGGCAGGAGGGTAAAAACAACTTCCGGGTCTACAATGCCAAAAACAAACTGGAAACCCGGTCAATGGGCTACACCCCGGATGCCAAAGTTGATTTCCGCAACTACCTGAAACGGCGCTACGGTTCTATCGAAGAGCTGAATACCGCCTGGCGGACAAATTACGAGTCATTCGACGCGATCGAGCCGCCTGATGATAAATTTATCAAACCGCGACTCAAGGTAACCGGTCTGCGTCTGGAACACGAACGCTGGAGCCGGGTGACCTATCTGCAATGGATCGGCAAAATAAAAGATATTTTTCATAAAATCGCGCCGCAGATTCCGGTTATGGAGGATATGTCGTACTTCCTGCTGGACGGGAATATTTATCTGGCTTTCAAGGAAAATTGCGCCGATATAATTTCTTTTCATTCCAGCCCTGACCGCGAACTGCCGATGTGGAACTTTATGTCATCGATCAATCGTCATTTTGATAAGCTGCTGGGCTATTACGAAAATTACTGGGGCATGTTCCGTCGTGCGCATATGAGTAATGAAAAACTGGCCAAACGCGACGTCGATAAATTTTTCTTCGAACTCTTCATGCAGCATATCAATGTTTCCGGTTGGTGGCTGCGTTTTGTGAGCAGTACCGGTACCTATCTGGCCAGCTATAATCATGGTCCGTACTATCTGGAGTATGACCAGTATATTTTCCGCTGGTCGACGACCGCGCTGCCGGTGATGTTCCAGAAAGGGCTCAATCTGGAAAAAATGCTGCTCGATACTGAAATGAAAAAATCCGCCAACGCGGTGATTCAACCCTGTTCCTCGGTTTATGCCCTGGGTTCTCAGGGTTATAACGTTTATGATTCTCCGCCGGTTACTATTCCTTTCGATCTGCATAATAATTTCATGCGTCCGCTCAATATCGATTACGAATATGTTCCGGAGGAAATGGTGCTGGACGGCAAGACAAAATTAAGTGAATTCAAATCAATTGTGCTGCCGTACGCGCCGTATATGACCCGAAAGTTTTCGCGTGAGCTGAAACAATGGGTTGCCGCCGGCGGAACTCTGCTGGCAATCGGGCCTTTCGCGTTTTACGATGCAGCCGGATTTCCGCTGAACGCTCAGGATTCATTGCTGAAAACGCTCTGGCCGCAGGCTGTACTTGGCAAAGATTTATGGGATTTTTCGATCTCGGCAAAAAACACCTCACCGGGGATTGTCACTAAAAAATTCGGCCAGGGCAAGGTGATCCTGTTTAATCGCCCGTTGCATGTCTACAATATGAATACGGATTTGAAGAAGCAAATGACTCAAGCTTTGACTGGCAGTCTGCGGCCGCTTGTCAAAGCGGACGTCAAGGAGTTTCGCTCTGTCGTCCGGGTCGATAAAGACGGTTCTTACTGGCTGGCGGTCAACAACACCGATGTTTCCCGTGACATGCGGGCGACCGTAACGCTTCAGGGCGCGTTCCCCGGGGCTTGTGACGTCACTATTCCGGGCTGGCTTTCCGTAAAAACCAAAGTTGTCGGAGATCAAACGACCCTGAAAATAAACTTGCGTCCCGGTGACTGGACCGTCATAAAATTGCAAAAATAAGCTTGAAGTGATTAATTTACAGCAAGCATTTTTGGCGAAAAAAGTCTTTTATCCCATTGATTTGAGTTTTACCGGTGGTAGATTAGCCGAAGTTTTTCGGTCACACTCTGCAAACTCAAAGGGAATGGAACAATGTCTGACACGATATTTTTTATGTCGCCGACAGGAAACGATGCAAATACAGGAAACTCTCCGGATACGGCAAAGGCCACGATTAGCGGAATTATGGCCGCGCTCCGGCAGTTGCAGCCGGAAGAGCCGGTCACGGTTAACGTCATGGGCGGCTGCTACCACCTGACTGAACCGGTGATTTTAAGTCCGGCAGACAGTTTTCCGGTGACTTTTCAGGCGGTCGAAGGAGAAAATCCGCTTTTTACCGGAGCAATCAAGGTTAACAACTGGCGGAACTGCGAAATTAACGGTTTGCAGGCGTTCTGTAGTGATATCTCCGGGCTGATCGGTCCGGAATATGTCCTGGAAAGCCTCTATGTGAACCGTCAGCGGAAAACAGTAGCCACGTTCCCCAAAAAACAGGAATATCTGCGACCGGCCGCACCCGATTATGAGATTAAGAATGAGCTTTTCAATGGAGCCGATCACTTTAAGCCTGAACCGGGAGATTTCAATCCCGATTGGACCGCTCCGCTGGATATCCGGGTGAGAATCCTCAACCGCTGGATGGACGCGCTGCTGCCGGTTAAATCTTTCGACGCCGAAACCGGCAATCTCTATTTCACCAAGCTGGCGATTTTTGAACTTGACCCGAAGATTACGGAATACGCCTGGGAAAACGTCAGAGAGACCCTGCTGGAGCCGGGAGAATGGTATTATGACGGTGCCGCGCAGACAATTTATTATCTGCCGGAAGCGGGACAGGAAATTGACGAGATTCGCGCCGTTATTCCAAGTCCCGGTTCGTTGTTGCGGCTGGAAGGTGAGCCGCTGCAGGAAAAGTATATTGAAAACATCAATTTTATCGGGATTAAATTTGAATTCGGCGGCGGAAAACGTCCGCAGGTCGGTTCCAACTATGATTTTTGTGAAAACAAACCAAGCGTCATCCGTAATTACGGGGTGAAAGATAACTGGGGGCAAGGCTTTGATTTGAATGAAGTCGGCTCCTCGCCGCAGGCAGCGGTTCATGTTCCCGGCGTTATTCATTTGCGCGGCGCCAGAAATTGCAGTTTTAAGCAATGCTCAATCGCCCACAGTTCATGGTACGGGATGGAAATAGCCGGCGGCTGTGAAAACATCACGGTTGAACATTGTGATATTTATGATCTAGGCGGCGGCGGAATCAAGGTCAGCGGCGGCAACCATGCATTGAAAACTCCGCTCGAGTTAACTGGCCGCTGCGTTATCACCGACAATCACATCAGTAACTGCGGCCTTGATCATTATGCCGCCATCGGGGTTATCCTGGTCAACGCGTTCGGCTGTCTGGTTGAACACAACCATATCCATGACCTCTATTACAGCGGCATCTCCGCCGGCTGGTGCTGGGGATACGGCGATTCGGTCTCGCGGGAAAACCGCATTGGGTATAACCACATTCATGACCTCGGCAAGGGGATCTTGAGCGATATGGGCGGAGTTTATCTGCTCGGTATTCAGCCCGGCACCCGGGTTTACAATAACCTGATCCACGACGTGAAGTGCCGCTATTACGGCGGCTGGGGGCTCTACACCGACGAGGGCAGTGCCCACATGGTATTGGAAAAGAACGCGTGTTTCAATTGTTCCTGTGAAGGCTATCACCAGCATTATGGTCGTGAAAACATTGTCCGTTTTAATGTTTTTGCCTACGGCGGCGAGTATGGTATGGCGATTTCCTCCGGCCGCATACAGCGTCAGACCGGTTATACCTGGCCCGGAGAAAATTACGCCCGCAATATGATGTTCTGCAATAACGTGATCGTCGCGAACCCTGACTTGCCATTTTTCAAGACCTGGACCGAAGGGACAGATGAGGACCAGTTCTACAGCGAAAGCAATTGTCTTTACAGTTTGAACGGGAACTACGATGCGTTCTTCTATTATCAAAACGAGGAAAATGAACGTACCGGTACGCTCGAGCAGTGGCGCAAGGAATTGCGGCATGACTTATGTTCGGTGATCGGCGAGCCGGGTTTTGTTGATATGGACCAATTCGATTTCAGCCTTAAACCCGATTCAATTCTCCATAAGATAAATTTTCCGGAACTCGACTTTTCAACCGTCGGCGTAAGACAAGATGCATAAACCATTACCGGGCGAAAGTTTTATTATTGAACCGGACGCGCTAACAGCCCGGAGAATGGTGGAACTACGTCCTTTTATCCGGCAGAGCGGCAATCAGACCCGACCTCAATGGCACATCGGCAAACGTAAACTGCTGGATTATTTGCTGGTATGTGTCGAACACGGAACGGGGAGGTTTAGCGTCGGGGAAAATTCATTCCCGGTTGAAGACGGCAGTATTGTCTGGGTTCCGCCGGATACGGTTACTGAAATGCGGGGCAACAAGGATATGCAGCTGATGTATCTGCACTTTGATCTGATCTATGATCCGGCACGCAGTCATTGGAACGCCCAGATTCCTTCCGGAACTCTTGATTTGAGCGATTTTACCGATATTATACATCCGCCGGTAAGTGATCCGGTCATCAGTCAATGGAGCGGATTGCTTGATGTAAAAGAACCTCAGAAACTCTATCCTCTGCTGCGGCGAATTTGCCTGGAACATTGTCGCCATACGTCTTCAGAACTGGCGTTGTCCGGAATGTTTTTGCAATTTCTGGCGGAGCTTTGCCGGGCCACGGAACAGCATGATGACACTGCAAGTATCGATAACAGGATACGTGATGCGGCAACCTGGCTGCGTACCCATAATGAACAGCCTTTTGACCTGAAAGCCGTCGCGCGTAAAGCCAACTTGAGTTCTTCCCACTTTCGCAAACTATTTCGCGAAACCTATGGGATATCGCCGCGGGATTTTCATCAACGCTGCCGGATTTCCCGGGCCGGAGAACTTTTGATCTATCTGGACATGACGGTATCTGAAACCGCGGAAATTCTGGGGTTCGGCAGTATCTACAGTTTTTCCCGTGCATTCAAGCAAGTCACGGGAATCAGTCCGCATCAGTTCAAAACCGGTCATTCCGCATCAGTCATGATTCCTGAATAATCATTTCATCTTTTCCATCCCTCTTGTGGTTTTATTGTATTATGTTTGTTATTAATGTTTTATGTATTTTTTATAAATTACATAATGATATAATATCAATTTATCAAACGTACTTTCAGCTTGAAAACTTCCAGTAAACAATGCCGTTCACCAGAAGATTTTGCTTGAATTTTAAGGATAAAAACTAATCTCTTGAGAAAATTGGAAAAATTGCTTTTTGCGGGTTATATTTACGATGTTAATAAAACCTGAAACAGCAGCATATCAGGCGTCTCAGGTGGAACAATGCTTAAGAGCTTAACCCGGAGGGTAAACGTAGCATGAAAATGACAGATGATATAGTAAAAGCATTGCAAAGTTGTATTGACGGATTCGGGTCCGTCGCGGAATTTTCAAGGCGGACAAATGTCAGTATTGAGACTTTAAGCCGTTATATGACGCAAAAAACCAGAGTTATCCGGCGTGACACCTGGGATAAATTGTACCCGGTTTTAAAGCCGTATCTTGGTGAGCGCGGGGCAGCTAAAGCTTCAAAGCCGCACAATTCACACGCAATTGAGTTGACCAGCGATGAGCGAATATTGCTTGACGCGTTCGGAGAATTGAGTACGGAACAGCAAGAGGCAAAATTATTGGAAATTGTCGAACTGGCCCGGATTGAAGTAAAAAAACGAAATGCTTAATCATTTTAAACCGCTAAACCGTTAACTGAAACCGCCGGAGTTCCCCAATGAAAATTTATTTTCTGAGCTTAATTACAATGCTGTTCACTTTATCCGCGACAGCCGGAGACACGAAAATTGCCGTAATCAATATGGATCTGGTTTTCCAGAAATATTACAAAACAAAACTGATTGACAACAGCTTGAAAAAACAGGCCGAACTCTATAAGGTCTGGACCCGGAAACTGCAGGAATCTCTGGATAAAATGCAGAAGGAATTCAATGTGCTGCGTGACGCTTCACAGAATATAGCCCTGTCTTCAGGCGAACGTGATCGGAAGACTTTTGCCGCCCAGAAGAAGTTCTTACAGATGAAAGAGAAAAAGGCGGAGCTGGAAAACTACTTAAAAAATAAAGGCAAACAGTTCCAGGCGCTCGAACAGGCAAAACGCGCCGAAATTATTACAGACATCAAGGATGCGGTTGCCAAAAAATGTTCAGTAGAAGGGTTTACTCTGGTATTGGATTCATCCGGTAAAACCCTGAATGGAATATCCGCGGTGGTTTATGTTAACAGTGCTTTTGATCTCACTGACGACATTATCAAGGATCTGAACCGCGGGCAGAAGCCCGTAAAACAGCCGGAGGAAACCCAGGCTGTTCCGGTGCCACAACAATAAACTTTTGATATTTACTCAAAAAAGAAAGGTATGAAATGAGTACAAGAACTATTTTAGCAGGAGAATTAGCCGCTTTTGTCGAGGGAGAACTCAAGGGGAACCCGGGAATTGTGTTGAAGGCGGTTGCCGATTTGAGTGTCGCGACTCCTGAACAGGTATCTTTTCTTGGAAATAAACAATATTTGCCGGCTTTCGAAAAATCCCAGGCCGGAGTCATTCTGCTGGATGCCAATATGGTCAAAGAGGTAACGCCGCGTGAGGACCAGACGATTATTGTTTGTCAGAACGTTGATGTTGCTTTTTCCAAGGCGATTATGGTATTTGCTCCGGAGCCGATTAAATTCGAGCCCGGCATCCATCCGACGGCGGTTGTCGCCGAGTCCGCAGAAATTGGCGAAGGTGTATATATCGGACCCAATGCGGTGATCGAGCCGAATGTCAAGATTGGTCCCGGAACCGTGATTGGCGCCGGTTGCTATATCGGGCATGAAACTCAGATTGGCGCACAGTGTCAGTTGTCTCCTAATGTCACGATTATGCACCGCTGCATTCTGGGCAACCAGATCATTATTCACTCCGGCGTGGTCATCGGCGGCGACGGTTACGGCTTCTTCCCGACTCCGCAAGGCATTCTGAAACTGCCGCAGGTCGGAATTGTTCAGATTGACGACGCGGTTGAAATCGGTGCTAATACCACGATTGACCGTGCCCGTTTCGGCAAAACCAGAATTCATATCGGCACCAAAATCGATAACCTGGTCATGATTGCCCATAACGTCGAAGTCGGTGCTCACTGTTTACTGGTCGCACAGGTCGGAATCGCCGGCAGCGCGAAAATCGGCAACGGCGTTGCTCTCGGCGCAAAAGTTGGAATTAATGGTCATATCACCGTCGGCGACGGAGTACAGGTTGCCGCTACTTCAGCGGTTAAGGATTCGATTCCTCCCGGCGTCATCGCGGTCGGAACCCCGGCCCTGCCGCAGCGTGAATATGTCAAACGCTGGGCTATGCCGAAAAAAGTTGAGCGTCTGACGGACAAAGTTAAAGAACTTGAAGCACAGTTAGCGGCGATCAAAAGTCAGCTTAACGGCTAAACCCGAAAGGCCGTATGAGTTATTTTGAAATTATCATGCTGGTGTGCTTCGGGGCAAGCTGGCCGCTGGCCATTGTCAAAACCGTCCGGGCGAAAAATCCGGCCGGTAAGAGTGTCATGTTCATGTATCTGGTGTTACTCGGATATCTTTCCGGCAGTTTACATAAACTGTATTATCATTGGGACAATGTGTTCTGGCTTTACATATTCAATGGCTTGATGGTAGCGGTGGACCTTTCCCTGACTCACTACTATCTTTACAAAAACCGGAAATTGTAAACAACGGGTAAAGGCTTAAGGCTTAAAGATAAAAGAGAATGGCTTAAGGATAAAAAATTGTAATTTGTTTCTGTTGATGGTATTATCGATCTATGAAAATTCCTTTTGAACAACTTGACGTATGGAAAAAGTCTTGTCAATTAGTAATAGAAGTGTATAAGATTTTTGATCAGAGTCAGGATTATGGATTGAAAAATCAAATTACGAGAGCAGCTGTTTCGGTTCCTTCAAATATTGCTGAAGGCTCTGAACGCCAGACAACAAAGGAGTTTATCCAATATCTCTATATTGCTAAAGGTTCTGTTGCTGAATTGCGAACCCAGGTCTATATTGCTGGAAAGCTGAAGCAAATTTCCTCAGAAGATATGCAAAAGGTTATTAGTGAGGCAAAAAAAGTATCAAAGATGCTTCAGGCATTAATCTCCAGTCTGAAAAATTGATTATTACTTTTTTCCCTTAAGCTTTAAGCCTTAAGCTGTAGTTTAATATGACATGCGGACGGCATACGGAACGCATATTTAATTTAAAAGACTATTTATTATGAAAAAACTTTTTGGAACAGATGGAATACGAGGACAGGCCAACTGTTTTCCGATCACTCCGGAAATTGCGCTTCAAGTCGGTAAAGCTACCGCACGCATTTTTGAGGCCCGGGGCAAGGGAGAACAAAAAGCAATAGTCGGTAAAGATACCAGACTTTCCGGTTACATGCTTGAGTCGGCCCTGACCAGCGGGCTGGTCAGTATGGGAATGGACGTGCTGGCAGTCGGCCCAATGCCGACCCCGGCAGTGGCGCTGCTTACGGTTTCCATGGGGGCGGCGTGCGGCATAATGCTGACCGCAAGCCATAACCCCGCGGATGATAACGGGATCAAAATTTTTGGACATGACGGTTTCAAGCTTCCGGATGCGATGGAGGACCAGATTGCCCGTGAAGTCCTTGGTGGAGAGATCACGAGTGAGCATATCCGGTCCAGTCAGATCGGTAAAGCATACCGGATCGACGATGCCCGGGGCCGTTATATCGAATACGCAAAAAGCACGATCAAATATCGCAGTCTCAAAGGATTGAAAATCGTTCTGGACTGTGCTAACGGCGCGGCATATCACATTGCTCCTCTCATTTTCAAGGAGCTTGGCGCTGAAGTCATTGCGGTTGCCAACTCTCCGGATGGACACAATATCAATGCCGGATGTGGCGCGACTTATCCGGAATTTGTCGGAAAACTGGTTCGGGAGCATCAGGCTGATGTCGGGATTGCATTGGATGGTGACGCCGACCGGGTTATTTTCTGTGACGCGCAGGGACGTGAAGTGAACGGCGACCGGATTATCGGCATGTGCGCTCTGGACTATAAGGAACGCGGCAGATTGTCCGGAGATACGGTTGTAGTTACCTCGATGAGCAATCTCGGTCTGACCGAAGCATTGACCCCGTTCGGGATTAATGTGATTCAGACTGATGTCGGCGACCGTAATGTAATTGAAGAAATGTGTCGGAATAATTATAATATCGGCGGGGAGCAATCCGGTCATGTAATCTTTATGGACTACTCGACAACCGGTGACGGAATTATTACCGCGCTGCACATTCTGAAACTGATGAAAAGCACCAACAAAACTCTGGCTGAACTGGCCGGGTTTATGCGTGAATTCCCGCAGCAGTTGATTAGTTTACCGGTGTCGGAAAAAGTATCATTCAGTAAACTGCCGAGGCTTTCTGACACCATCCGCCGTTGTGAGGCTGAACTCGGCAATTCCGGTCGGACGGTTGTACGCTATTCCGGGACGGAAAACAAGATCAGGGTCTTGCTTGAAGCTTCCGAGGCGGCGGCGGTGGAACGCTGGAGTAATGAATTTACCGATGTGATCAAACGTGAATTGGGGTGAACTGAAATGGACGACTGTAAAATTACTGTGATGAATGCCGGAAGTCCGGTGACGCTTGAGCCGGTTGTATGCTGTCGTAAATTGCAGGAGATTCCGATAGCCGGAATACCTTTGGAAAATTTGCTCAAAAAGCGTCTTGCCGAGTTAGCGCAAACCGGAACCGTCAAGATTCATCCGGCGCTATGGCCGTCGGACGAACTGCTTGAGTCGCTGGACCCGTGCGGTTCGTCGGTCGTAATTGATGATGACGGCTCGGAATTACTTGTTTTCGTCCCTGAAGACTGTGATATTTCGGTGCCGACGGTACTGAAGGGCCTGCGCGGCAGTCTGGTTTTGCGTTATCCTTGGGATTTGCTTGAGTTGAACAGCCGGATCATTGCCGGGTTGTCTGAAAGTAAGATAGAGGGGACTGTCCGGGAAAGAGTTTCAATAGATGGTTTCATTGAGCTGGGAGAAGGCTCGGTTCTGCTGCCCGGAGTTTATATTGAAGGCAATGCGGTGATCGGTAAAAATTGTAAAATTGGCCCAAACTGCTATATCCGCGGTAATACCGCGATCGGAGATAATTGCCATATCGGCCAGGCCGTCGAGGTAAAAAACAGTCTTTTTATGGATAATGTCAGTGCCGGTCATCTCTCTTATATCGGCGATTCGGTCATTTGCTCCGGGACAAATCTCGGGGCGGCGACAATTACCGCAAATTTACGGCATGACGGGAAAAGCCACGCTTCGCTAGTGGAAGATGCCATGATCGATACCGGCCGGCGCAAACTGGGGGTAATTATTGGGGATGACGTCCATACCGGCATCAATACTTCCATTTATCCCGGCCGGAAGATCTGGCCCCACGGCACGACCCGCCCCGGCGGGATCGTTACAAAGGATATTAAACCTGAATAGGCGTTAAAATGAACGGAAAAAGTGGGATTACAGTTCAACAGCTGCGGGTTCACGGCTTTGACGATAATTTTTCTTATCTGGTCTACGCGGAAAACGGAGACGCGGCAATAGTCGATCCCTGTGGAACGGTCTCTACCATCCGTGAGGCGTTTAAAAATGCGCCAATCGCTTTGAATCCGCAATATATCCTGTTGACTCACGCGCATCATGATCATATTTCAGGAATTGACAATGTATTGGAATTTTTTCCGGGCAAAGTTGCGGCTCATCCGGATTCCGGAATTAATAAGGATGTTGCGCTTGATAACCACCAGGTGCTTCCTTTGGGTAATACCGGGATAGAATGTTTATATACGCCTGGACATACCCCGGATAGCGTCTGTTTTCGGATTATGGATGATTCGGGGATTTTTACCGGTGATACTTTATTTATCGACTGGTGCGGATATTGCAACGCTGAAACTATGTTCAAAACCATGCGGGAAGTTTTGTTTCCGCTGGCGGATTCGCTGATTGTCTGGTCCGGGCATGACTATGGCCATGTTCCAAGCGCCACTCTTGGCGAAGAAAAGATCGAAAACCCCTATTTACGGACAACTGATTTTGAGCAGTTCAAAAAGGAGTTGCGGAATTTATGATTTCAGCCATTATAAGTATAGCATTGATATTGATCGGCCTTTCATTGCTCCGGGACTGCCGCCGGAAAAAACGGCATGCAAGTCGGGTTGAATTAATCTTTGGAATAACAGCATTGGTGTCAGGAGCTTTTTTTCTGGCGCTTTTGTCCGGTTCGAAAATCATGGACTTGCTTAACCGTGAACCGGAAAAAACGCGGAATAAAAGTCAGGAGAAGCAAATTGTGGCTCCGGCAGAGACCGCGCTTGAAAAACGGATAAAATATCTCCAAAAATATGTCCCGCCGGAATCACTGGCGGACGCTGACCCGCGTTTTTCCACTTACGCCGGGACTGCGTCAAGTCCCCGGTTGCCGCTGGTCTTCCCATATGAATTACGGATGGACCCGGAAGATGGAACTGCAATCTTGGGAATTCATACCGGAGAGGCTCCGGTTGACCGTCCAAATTCTTTCAAGCCGTTGATAAACGGAATTGAAAAAGCAAACTTCAATAACCGCTGCCTGGTCGCGAAAATGACGGCTAATGATGATAAAAAAGATGATGAGAACACTCCGAAAGGAGAATATCTGCTTTTCATTTTTTCATCCGCAACGATTACAAGATTTGAAACGGAACAGAAATTATGGGATGAAGCCGATGACGCGGGTTTTGATATAGAAGAAATAATGTATGCGCCAAAAATTCTCAGAGAACATTATTTCGAGGACGTGATAGATTCCATATAAGTGGTCAAGCTTATTTAACTATAACATCACAGACAGCGATTTATGTTCAAATACTGCTTATTGAGGTTGTTTCAAAACTCCGGTTCGAGTTTGATTTTTAGCGTTTAGGGCGAGTATATTGTGACTTTTGTGCGATTGCGCATACCCTTGCGGTATGTAAATGAGCTCAAAATTACAAGATGCCGTCCAAAATCAAAAATCATTTGAAATAGTTTTGAAATTACCTCTATAGTCAAAAACTTGACAAGCTTCTCTGTCAGCCTTCGTGACAGTTGCATAATGGTTTGTCATGGGTGACCGCAACTGAACCGTCGACCCCGCCATCCATGCAGCGGCAGCACCAGACACGTCCGCAAACATCGCATTTAATCTTGCCGTAATAGCAGTAAATCTGATTGAAAATATTTGCTTTGGCAGGATCGGATTGCAGCAGCAGATTGTAAATTTCCTTGAATCCGATTGCAATATTAACCCCGATTGTGAGCTGCGGTCTCGCACCCCATACCATCCCGATATCGTATTCATGGCACTTTGCGAGAAATTCTTTCTTATTCAAAGTTGCGCTGCCGCATTTTGCGCAATTATGGCTCGAGGAAATAGTTTTGATCTGGTCGGCGATGGCATGGCGGATGCTGCCGTTTTTATGCACTTCCGACAAATGCAGAAGCCGCTCCATATCCGTAATCTGAGCGACTGCCACCCGCATGATAGCCGGACTGATGTCATGCAGTGCGATATACTCAAGCTCTTTTTGATCATTCAACGCTTCTATTGCCATCCATCTCACTTCGTCGTAGGAATCACCCCGGGCAATTTTGGCCAGCAACTTTTGATCATGGATTTTGGCGATCAGCATTTCCCGCAAGTTGCTGTTCTGCTCTTTTTGAACCAGCTCGGCCAGATAATTCTGGTCAGTGATCTTGGAAATTGCGGTACCCCGAATACTTACATTTTTTGAATTGAGGGCGACCCGGAGCAGAATATTCTCGAACGTAATTTTACCGACGGCAACTTTGCGGACGCTGGTATTTTCATCTTCCTCGGCAATATGGGCAAGTTCTTCCTGATCCGTAATCTTCTCAACGGCTTTTGCCCTGACGTTACCGCTCTTATCCGTATGAGCGATTTCAATCAGGACATGTTGATCCTCAAGCTTTTCAATGGCTTCCAGACGCACTCTTTTGTCACTGTGCTTCCATTTCGGCTTGAACATATCAGTAATAGACATATGCACTCCCTGGTTTTTCTTTCTAAAATACCAGCCTTACCCAATTATAATGTATACTGCCGTTAGATGTTTTGTCAACTATTTATTACTTTTTTTTGCAAATATACCTTTTCAGAGTTTCAGTTTTCAGTGGGATGACTGTAAAAACATTTATTTATTCGCTTTTGTCCCGTTAAAACTATCCCGCAGTAGATAGTTCAGAACTGTACCGTGGAAAATAACTATTTTCACCCGTCCGGAAAGGCCGGAAGGAAACCTGTCAAAGGGGATCGGCATGGAAAACCGCATAAGATATTTCGAGTTGGGTTCCGTTAAGACGGTTTGAATATCGTCAAGAGTTCCTTCCAGAAAACCATAACGCATAAATGGATAGTTGTCCAGATAGATTTCAGCCTTTTGCCCGGTCTGAATATCGCTGCGGACTGATTGATCGGTCAGGGCGGTGAAAATCATCTTATTGTTTCCGGCAATTTCCATAACAGCTTTCCCTTTGGCGGCAAATTCACCAGGATTTAGATGATACCTCAAGACGGTTCCGGCATAAGGTGCGGAAAAAGTTCGATTTTCAATTTTTTTCATTATTGCGGTAATTTCAACATCTAGTTTCCGGATTGCCAGTGCCAGGCGGATTTGTTCCGTATCCGGCAGTAACACTTTTTCCAGGAAGGCTTTTTCAAGTTTTCTCGTTTTTAATTCTTCCTCCAGTTTGCCGAGTTCAATTTTATAATCAAAAAGTTTTTCTTCTGTTTGGACCTTTGTTTGTTCTGACATGATTTCCGCGATTTTCTTATCATGGAGGACTTTCAGAAAATCTATTTTTGCCACGAGCTGTCTCTTAAAAAGGGATTCGAAAATAATGGCTTCCTGCTTTTTCAATTCTTCATCGAGTTTTTTCTGGCTATGCAGGTTCTGCGAGATCGTGGAGAACATTTTGAATTGTCCGATCTGCATCGGAATGCGCTGTTCCAATTCTTCCAGTTTGATATTGCATTGTTCCAACTCAAGCGCCCGCTTCTGTTTTTCCCGTGTATATTCCTGCTTTCTTACAGCCAGTTCTGTCTGAAGCAATTTTTTTTGTTCGACAAGGTTGCTGAGGTGTTGTTTTTCATATTCAACGGAGAGTCCGGCAAGCTTATCGCCTTTAGCGAAGTTCCGTCCCGGAGCAAGGTATTTAACCATACCATCCTCGACAAAAGAAACCTGCAGTGTTTGAGCGGGTACAAGCTTCCCGTTGGCCGTTACGTAAAAATTCATCGGAACCATAATGATGAAAAGTGCCGCGACAATACATAAAAACACAAAGCTTAAAACCAGAATCCAGCCGAATTTATAAATATTCATATTGTGTCTGCCTTATATTGAGTTTTCCTCTTTTGCCGCGTCGGTATCTCCTGGCGGCTCCGGGGTATCGCTCCAAAGGGTAATGGAGCTTCTGGCCTTTTCCATTTGTTTGGTGTACATTTCATAATAGCGCCCTTTGACTGCCAACAATTCTTCGTGTTTTCCCTGTTCGATTAATTTGCCCTTATCGATCACAATAATATTATCGGCATCCATGATGGTGGAAAGCCGATGGGCGATGACAAGTGAAGTGCGCCCCTTGAAAATATGTTTGAGCGCATTCTGGATCAGGCTTTCGCTTTCAGAGTCGAGGTTGCTGGTTGCTTCATCCAGGATTAGCAGTTGGGGATTAGCGATAATTGCACGGGCCAGGGCAATACGCTGTTTCTGTCCCCCTGAAAGCTTGACGCCGCGTTCTCCGATAATCGTATCATATTTGTCCTGAAGCTGCCCAATGAATTCAGCGCAGTGCGCTACTTTTGCGGCGTGTTCAATTTCCTCCTGTGTCGCGTCTTTTTTACCGAACATGATATTGTCTCGAACCGAACCGTCAAAAAGAAAAACATCCTGCAGGACAAGACTTATCAATTTGCGGTAACTGGTTAGACGGATATCTCTGATATCCAGTTTATCCAGGACAATTTCTCCCTCGGTTACATCGTAAAAACGCAGAACCAGATTAGTCAGAGTTGTTTTTCCGCCTCCGCTTGGACCGACCAGGGCCGTAACTTTGCCTTTGGGAATAAAGAGGTTTACTGCATCCAGGGCCTGCGTTCCGTCGGGATAAGTGAAAGATACGTTTCGAAATTCTATACCTTTCTTAAAGCTTCCCACCGTGACAGCATCCTCTTTATCCACTATATCCGGTTCCATGTCCAGCAGATCAATAGTTCTTTCCGTACAGGCGAGACATTTTTGAGTTTCAGAAAATGACGACATTATCATGAAAACCGGCTGAAATATCCACATCAGGAAAGAGATAAACACTACCAGACTTCCAACGCTTAAAGTGCCGTTTATAAAAAAATATCCTCCGATAAGCCAAATACTGATCTCCGCAAAAAAATGGAGCGACCATATGGTTCTGTGAACGAACATTCCGGCAATGACGCCATAGAGAGACTTTCGCCATAACAGGTTCGTGCTGATGCCAAAATCTTTTCTGATGGAATTTTCCCGGCGAAAACTTTTGACGACTTGAATACCGCCGAAACTTTCCGTAAGACTGGCGTTTATGACGGTTCTGTCACGCCGCAATGCCCGTTGGAGCGGACGCATGACATAAAAAAAGAAATAAGCGACCATGCACATCAGCAATGCGAAAAAAATACTTACCAGAGTTGTCTTCCAGCTTATGAATAAAAGTGAAGACATGGAAATTAAAAGCATCATCAATGCGTTGAATGGCGAAACCAGGCCATGATAAATCAAATTACCCGCGCCTTCGGTATCCTCTTGAAGACGGGTAATGATTCCTCCGGTCTTAAGTTTCTGCAGTTCAACCAGCGGCAGGGTATGCAAATGCTCCATCAGGCGATGTTTTAATCTGATCACAAACCGGCCCATTAACGTTTGAATGGAATAGTCCTGCAAAATCTGAATGAAATGGCGCATTACCGCTATCGTAAACAATGCCACACATACAACCAGGAGCAACGGCATATTTCTCTGGGGCAGAATATAATCTATCATGACTTTGCTTGTCCATGGAATTATCGCCCCAATAAGACAAGTACAGAATCCGACAAAAAGAACAAAGGCAAGACGTGATTTTTGATCCTGAAACTCATTGATGTACCGACGAAAATAATATTTCAAAGCCTTTTGGGGTTTGTCTGAATCATTATTTTCTTCATCATCGACATTGCGTTTTCTTGCCCGGGCAAAAACACCATGTTCTTTGACGAATTTTCTAAATTGATATTTGCTGTTTTTGGTTTTGTCCGTCATAATCTGAAAAACATTCTATACTGTTGTTAAAAAACATGAGATTTCTGAGATTAGTACATAACCATCCATTGATGATTATGAAAAACACCACCGGCAACGTGACACACAATTACGCACAGTAACGTCAGGCAGTATTTTTACGATACAAAAACGACCTGTGCGAATGAAAAAGTTAATTTTTCAAGCGTTTAAAATATATCCTTATTCCGCTTCCGCTGCATGAATTAAACGGCATTCCGCCTTATCCTGCAGATCAAAAAAAGAAAAGTGTAAGCAACTCTAAACTACTATATAATTTGTTCCTGTTTTTGCAAGGGGCCATAAGGACATAATCAAATTTTTTGCAGGGTCAGAAATACGTCCTTGCTCTTTCTTAAAGTGGCGTGAAGCTGTATTAAAATGAGCATCCTCACAGATAAAGCAATAATCAGTGTACTGCGCCCCAAAAAAAAGAATATGTGAATAAACAAACACGGGAAGTTTCAAATTGAAAATATCTAATCTGTGATTTGCCGGGCGGTCTGACCAAAACAAATTCGGGTGATGCACTGGTCAAAGCTTTCCTGACCGCTGAGAATGTCGATTTCAACCCGCATGAAGCATACCGGAATGTCGCGCCGGTCAAGACGAGGAAGCCTGACCGCGTCTTTTTCCGTCGTTACAATCATTTGGGCACCAGCGGCCTTGGCGTCATTGATAAAATCTATAATTTCCTGCTGAGTGAAGCGGTGATGGTCGGCGAAATGTCTGGTAATCACCAGATTTGAATCAAAACGTCGCAGGAACTCATAAAAACTTTCGGGACAGGCAATCGCGCAAATCGCGGCTATCTTTTTACCTTTCAAAGCTTCCAGCTTCATCCGGTCGCCTTTTTTGTAGACGTCTTCGAGGTACTGCGGCTTGTGACAGCATTCGATGATTTCCGCCCGTCGATTATGTTTTCTCAGGAAAGTTTTGAGATGTCTCAAATGATTGCCGCCATTTGATTTGGTCAGGAAGATATAATCGGCGCGACGAATATTTTTGATCGGCTCGCGCAGAATCCCGCGCGGGAGAACGTGATGATTGCCGAACGGGGTTGTCGAGTCGACCAGGACAATGTTAATATGCGGCTTGAGACGGAGATATTGAAACCCGTCATCGAGGATCAAGGTATCGGTTTCATATTCGTCAATTGCGTACAACCCGGCATTGACCCGGTCTTTGTCGACCAGAACGACAACATCTTTCAGGTTGGAGGCCAGCATGTACGGCTCGTCTCCGGCATAGTCGGATTCCAGCAGCAAACTTTTGCCGTCTGAAACTACTTTTGGTGGTACTTTGTGTTTGTTTGAGCCGAATTTTTGTTTTAATTTGGTTGCGAAAGAACGTTCCTTACTGCGATACCCGCGACTCAATACCGCGACTCGCCGTCCGGCTCTTGAAAGGGTTTTTGCGAATATTTCAACCACCGGGGTTTTGCCGGTTCCGCCGCAGGAAACATTACCTATGCTGACTACCAGACAACCGATTGACCGGTTGCGGATTATCCGTTTATCATACATCCAGATACGGAACTGAATCGCCATCCGGTAAAATCTCGAACCGATAAACAGGATGCCGATCATCAGTTTATCGCGGGGCGACTTCCGTTTACCGATGATCAATTCAAGAAAGTATTGTTCAATATTTTCGCCGAGATTTCTAAATCGCATTATTATATTTTCATCTTTTTACTTAAATTCGGACGCTAAAACCGCTTTCTGTCTAACAGTATCACGCAAAATTGGTTCCAAAAGTCATGTCTGACAGATACAGAGATAGTTTTCAACGTAAAACTTTCCACTAATAAATTCAAAATTGCAACCATGTAAAATACATCAATATCCGTTAAAAGCAACTCCCGGCACAACCATATTGGAATCAATCGAAAAAATCATTTTATTATTGTAAAAAAACGTTATTCAAATTATTTTGCATTTGCGAAATGATATTTACGGTTGTAAATTACCTTTTATCCTGGTTAATTATTGCAAATTTGTAAGACAGGATTATTTATCAAGAGGCAACAAAAAACGGAGTATTGGTATAATGGCTATTGAAATTTCTTATTTATTTATAACGCCCTACACGCTGCGCAAGTCAAGAACCGGGGGGATAATCGCCCGTCTGCTTTCGAGAACCGACTTGGAATTAATTGGCGCGCAAGTCATGACCTTTGATCAGGAAATGACAAAAATGTATGCCGCGATGCTGAAGGAAACTATCGGCCCGAAAGATAAGAAAGCCGCTGAACTGCTGGCGGAATATGTCAAAGATAACTTCTCCCCGGACCCGGATGGACGTGGCCACCGGGTAATGATGCTGCTATTCAGGGGCGAAGACGCCTGCCGCAAACTTTCCGCCATTGCCGGTTGTTTCAGGCCGGGCGGCACCCGTGATATGGCTACCGGTGAAACAATCCGGGACACCTATGCCGACTATGTTTTAAGTCGCGGTATTTTCGGTAAGGTCCGTTACTTTGAACCTGCCGTTTTGACGCCTCCGGATTATGAATCGGCCAAGGCTAAATTGAAATCTTTTGCCGAATTTGCCATGAAACAGCCTAATATCGTGGATAATATCGTAACTCATGAACAGGGCACTGAGCGTACTCTGGTTATTATCAAACCTGATAACTGGCGTCGTCCGAGTACCCGCCCGGGTAATATTATCGATATGCTGAGTCGGACCGGATTGCGGATTGTCGGATGCAAGATCCACCGGATGCCGGTTGCCGACGCGCTGGATTTTTACGGTCCGGTCAAAGATGCCCTGCGTGGTAAACTGGCCCCGGTTATTGGTGAAAAGGCTAAGGATATTCTGGAAAATGAACTGGAAATCACCCTCTGTCCGAGCATTGTCGACAAACTCACCGAAGATGTCGGTGTTCCTTATGCCGATAATCAGTTCTCAAATATTATTGAATTCATGTCCGGCGTCAGACCGGAAAACTGTCCGGAAGACCGGAGAAACGATCCGGGGCAGGCTAAATGCATGATCATTATCTACGAGGGCAAAGACGCGATCAGCAAAATTCGTCAGGTTCTCGGTCCAACAGACCCGACCAAGGCTCCTGGCGGCACCGTGCGGCGTGAATTCGGATCGGATATCATGGTCAATACTGCGCATGCTTCCGATTCACCTGAAAGTGTCGAACGTGAAATGAAAGTGGTCAAGATCGAGCAAAATTCGCTTGGCGCAAGAATCCTCGAGCACCTGGGCGAATAACCCGGTTTTCTCTCAGAGATGATGCGCCAATGCTTCGAACATCGAACATCGAACATCGAATTTAAAATAATAAAAGCCGGAATCCCATCGGTTGGCGTCCAACTTCCCCTGGAGCGCGGACGTCTGGTCCGCATTGCGTGGCAAGCCTATCCCAACGTTATCCGCATTCAGTGCGTTGCTACTCCTGCGCGGACGTCCCGTCCGTATTGCGTGGCAAGCCAATCAAAAAAGTCACCCGCATTCAGTGCGTTGTCATTCCTGGGAGCGTGTAGCTCCAGCTGCGCACGGGAAAGTATTTTATGCCCCAAAGAGCAAACGGTGCCAGCCGTCGTGTCAAGTAGAAATCTGCATTTTTACTTTTATTTTCAACTCCAATTGAACACTTATCGGACAATTTTGCTCAAATTTTTCAAGAAAGTAATATTAATCGCACGGATTAAAATTTATTAATACCTTCGGCTGCGACGGCGGCTTTGTCAAAGGTGGCCATTTCGGTCATAACCCGATAGGCGGCGTCGGTCAGATGCATGGCCAGTGCCGCGCCTGAACCTTCGCCCAGTCGCATTTTCAGATCAAGCAGACCTTCTTTCCCCAACTTGTTCAGCATTGCTATATGACCGGGTTCCTGACTGCGGTGAGCCGCGATCATGTAGTCGGTACTGGCCGGGCAAAGCGCCTGGGCGATCAACGCGCCGGCGGTGGAAATAAACCCGTCAATGACCATCGGTTTGTGCTGAGCCGAGGCGCCGAGAATCAGTCCGGCAATGGCGCCGATTTCAAACCCGCCGACTTTGGCCAGGATATCAAGGCCGTCTTGCGGATCGGGTTGATTTACCCTGATCGCGGTTTCAATGACTTCAACTTTACGGGGAAGCTGTTTTTCCGGCAGGCCGGCCCCGCGTCCGGTCAAATCCTTGACTGGAATTCCGGTCAATACCGCGACGATTGCGGAGCTGGGTGTGGTATTGCCGATCCCCATTTCCCCGGCCCCGAAAATATCGGTTTCCGGTCCGAAATCAAAGGCAAGTTGAATTCCGGTTTCAATTGATTGAACGGCCTGTTCGCGACTCATTGCGGGACCGTGCATCATGCTGGCCGTTCCCGGGGCGATGCGCCGGTCGAGAATTTTACCGTCGGCGTAATATTCCGGCACCGGGTTTACCGCGCCCATGTCCACAACGGTCACTTCCGCTCCGCAGTTGCGGGACATGATATTTACGCCCGCGCCGCCGTTGGCGAAATTCATCATCATCTGGGTGGTTACCGCTTGCGGCTGTTGGGACACCCCGTCATGAACCACGCCGTGGTCTCCGGCAAAAACGACCAGCCGTTTATTTTTCACTGGCGGCTGCATGGATCTGGTCATTCCGCAAAGATCGACTGCCAGATCAAGGATCATGCCAAGCGCCCAATGCGGCATGGTCAGGGTTTCAATATAACTGGTAGCGCGTTGGCGATAGGCATCGTCGGCAGCGGTAATTTTATTAAGGGTTTCAGATAAAACTTTCATTGTCCAAATGTCCTTTCAGATTGACCGGCACCCCGCAGACAATCAAGTAAAGCTGATTGGAAGCTGTTCCAAGCGTTTGATTGGCCCGTCCGACCAGGTCGCGATAACGCCTTACTTCCGGATGTTCCGGAACAATGCCGAATCCAACTTCATTTGAAACAAAAATGACTTGTCCCGAGTGTTCATTGCATGCCGCAATTACATTTTGGGTTTCTTCTTTTATCATATCTTCGGTTATTTCATTTTTGGTGTGATACATCAGGTTGTTGATCCAGAGAGTGACACAGTCAACCAGAACACAGTCAAAGTCTCTGGCGCTGCGAATCGCTTCGGCCAGTTTTATTTCTTCTTCCAGGGTTTCCCAGCCGCCGATTTCCCGTTCCGCTTTATGGCGTTCGATACGATAATTCATCTCTTCATCGAGAACCGGGCAGGTGGCGATAAATAACCGTCGCCCGGCCTGACTTTCCGCTACTCTCAACGCATAACTGCTTTTGCCGCTGCGGCAGCCGCCGGTCACTAAGATAATTTCAGCCAATGTCTTAACCTTTCCAGTAAGGAGTTGTGAAGAAATTGACTTGACAATTTGCCGGAAAAATCATTCACGAGAACCAGGCAAATATCAAGGTTATTTCTGAACAGCTCCTGAATCTTTAATAATATTTATCCGGGATGTAAAATAGCATCCGAAGTATCTTTTGCAAATATCAAACCGCCTTTTGCAAACTCGAAAAAGCCTTTATCGTTTCATAATACCGCCTTTTTTTGTTATTTTTTTATAAAACTCAGCTTTCCTGATTGGACATACGCAGAAAAACATGATATTTTTGAGTGTTTACCCGCCAGTAACCTTGGGTTACCAGGTGGCAAGCAAAAGGAGTAGAGTACAATAATTGGAGAACGCAAATGTCGGAAGAAAACAAATTGCCGGAAGAGAACGTCGACGCAAAAGTAGAGGAACAGGCAGAAGCCGCGGCTGAAACCGGAGAAAAAGTTGAAGAAGCTCCCGCTGCGACTGAAGAAAAAACCGAACAGCCGGCAGCAGAAGCCGCTGAAGAAAAAGCGGAACCGGCCGAACCAAGGTCCTGTTGTGCTAAAACCGGAAATCAAATTAATTTCTGGAAACTGGCAACGGTCTTTCTCCTGTTGGCCTGGGCAGTTCAGAATTGGCGCATCACTCAAGCTGAGGAAGAAGCAAAAAAACAATTGCCTTTCTATCGTCAGGCGCTGTCATCTCCGACCAATGAAGATAATGTAACAATGATGGATGAAGTCGGTCAGCAACTGGCTGAGGCTCAGGAATATGTTGCGTGCAGCCCTCGCGGGATTGCCCCCTCACTTGACGATATGTACGAGTCCCTTAGTTACAAAATGTTTATTCCCGGACTTAAAGACTATAAAGTTAATTATGAAGTTAAAGGCGATGTCCTGACGGTTACCGGTACGGTAAAAGTTGCCAAAAAAGAGAAAAACGCCGAAGGCGCTTTGATCTCTGAAAGCAATAGCCAGTTCAAAAGCGAAGTCAAGCTGCCATGTGCGATAAAAACCGATAAGATCAAAGTTGAAAAAACCGATAATGTTTTGACTATCGTTATGCCGAAAGTTAAACCGACGTCTCCGGAAGGCGAAGCCCCGAAAGCGGCTTGCTGCACCGGCACTGAATTAAAGGCCAAAGCCCCGGCGAAGGCCCCGGCAAAAGAAGCGGCTCCGGCAAAGAAATAAGCCAGCTTTATTGCATAAAAAACGGCCGGAACAATCCCCGGCCGTTTTTTTATTTTTTAACCATTCACAGGAACCAGTAGTATGATCAAACCGGCAGAAGGTTTCCGTTATGACCCCGAGCATGACGGATTTGAAGAAGACAACGGGGCAATCCCTGTTCGCGGTTTTGATCCGGCGCTCCATGATTTTGATGATGATCTGGAAGAGCCGGGGTTCCAGCCTATTGATTTGACCCCGGTTGTCAACCAGACCCGGGAATTTTTTCTGCCGGAGGGGCCGTTGAAGAATTCGGAGGAATTCGGCGGCAGACCGTTTGAATATCGTCCTCAACAGGCTGAAATGGCCAATCAGATTGCTGAAGCGTTTCGCGGACAGCATAATCTTTGTGTCGAAGCTCCGACCGGGGTTGGCAAAAGTCTGGCGTATCTGGTTCCCGCTATTCTTTATTCGATCCTGCATCCGCGCCCGGTCGTTATTTCAACCGAGACAATCAATCTGCAGGAACAGTTGATCAAAAAAGATATTCCGCTGTTGAGCAAAATGCTCGGAGTGGATTTCAAAGCCGCGCTGGCCAAGGGCCGCGGCAATTATTTGTGTTTGCGGCGTTTCAATCTGGCCTCCGGCGAGGGCCGCGGCGAATACCTGCCGCGCAACTCATGTCAGGTCCATCTTGAGAAAATTGCCGAATGGGCCGCTACTACAGAAACCGGGGATCGCGGCGAAATGCGCAAGGTCGATGAGGAAACCTGGAGCTACGTTTGCTGTGAATCGGGCGGCTGTGCCGGTGAACATAAATGTCCGTTCGGTAAGGAATGTTTTTACTGGCGGGTTCGGGAAACCTGGGAACAGGCCGATGTGATAGTTACCAATCACGCGATGTTCTTTATCGATCTTAAAATGAAGGAACTTGAACAAGCCGATCCCGGCAGCTTTCTGCTGCCGCGATATTGCGGGACGATTGTTGACGAGGCCCATACCATGGAGAACAGCGCGGCTGAATATCTTGGCTTGCGCTTGAGTTCGATTGCGGTCTACAGCACCTTGAATCGCCTTTTCAACCCGAAAACCGGACGCGGCATCCTGGTCAAGCCGGGTGATGCAGCCCTGAGATTACGCACGATGGTTACGGATTTGGGGATCATGGCTGCCGCCTACTTTGATTTCTGGCGCGATTATATCGAACGTACCGATGAAGATATCCGCAGCATTACCGCGCCGGATATCGCTCCGGAAGGGCTGCGCGACGCCTTTATCAAATTCTGTTATGAACTGGCTGAATACAATGAGGAACTTGAGGAGAAAATGCTCAAGGCCGAAATAACCGGCTATCATCAGCGCTGCTCGTCTTTTGCCGATATTCTCGAAAATTTCCAGAGCATGCTCCTGCAGCCGCACGTTTACTGGGCGGAGCAGGATAATAAAAATATTGTATTGCGGTCGGCTCCGCTGAATGTAAATGAACTGCTTTACGAATTGCTCTTTTCCAAAGAGTTTCCGACGGTCTTGACCAGCGCAACTTTATCAGTAAACCGCAATCTGAACTATTACCGCAGCCGGGTTGGTTACGGCAACGGCGGGGAGTTGATCCTTGATTCGCCGTTTGACCCGAGACAGGTCACGGTACTGTTGCCGAAAGAGATGCCGGAACCGAATCATTCCAACTATTTTTCCGCCTTGCTGGAGAAATTGCAGGAATACATTATGATGACCAACGGGAAAGCGTTTGTCCTGTTCACCAGTCACGCCATGTTGCGCGGCTGTGCCGACCGGCTCCAGGGATTTTTCCTGGAAAAAGGCATAAATCTGCTGGTTCATGACCGGACATTGAACCGGACCGAATTGCTGAAAGAGTTCAAGGAAGATGTAAATTCAGTGCTGTTCGGGACCGACAGTTTCTGGACCGGGGTTGATGTGCCGGGCGAGGCGTTGAGCAATGTAATTGTCGCCAAACTGCCGTTCGCCGTGCCGTCGCATCCGTTGATTAAGGCGCGCTGTGAGCGGATTGAGGCATCCGGCGGCAAAGCGTTTATGGATTACAGCCTGCCGGAAGCTATTCTGAAATTCCGGCAGGGGGTCGGAAGGTTGGTCCGCAGTAAGACCGATACCGGTTATATCGTTCTGCTTGACCGGCGGATTACCTCGAAATTTTATGGCCGCTGGTTTCTTGATTCACTGCCGGCGCATCCCATCAAGTATGTTTAAAAAGAATTGAAAAATGAATATCTATCGAACTGGAAATATTGATTTATCGGTCATCGCCGCAGCTTGTACGACTGCCTTGCGTGAAACCGGTGCGGTCCTGCTGGTCCCGACTGAAACCGTCTATGGACTGGTCTGCGACTGGCATGATGAAGCTGCCCGCAACCGGATATATGAACTGAAGCAGCGGGATTACGGCAAACCGCTGGCAATGTTCGCGGCTGATCGCGCTATGCTTGATACTTCCGGGGTGGTTCTGGATGAGCGGGCGGAGAAAGTCTTCAATGCTTTTTGTCCGGGGCCGGTCACCATGATTGTGGACGGGCCAGACAAACAAACCGTTGGGTTCAGGATTCCGGACCATCCGCTGGTTCTGGAAATCCTCCGGCAATACGGCAAGCCTTTGGCCTCAACCAGCGCCAACCGTTCCGGCGAACCGAACGCGCTGACGGTCGCGGAGGCATTGGCCATGCTGGACGGCGAACCGGAGATCGTGGTTGATGAAGGCGCAATATCGTCACAGGCGCAAGCCTCTACTGTGGTGCAAATCAAGGAGAACAGCTGGAATATTCTGCGACCGGGTCCGGTTTCGGAAGCGCAAATTCTGGCGGTTATCAAAGCTTGAATTGTAATCGTTTTTTTCTCTTGGTGAATTTAACCTCACTTATGGAAATTGACCTTTCGGGACGGAATAATCAGGACGAATGCCCATTGGAGGGCGAGAGTCCCTCGAGCTGCCCGTCTGCGCGGCATGTCCGGCTCAACAGAGTTTCGCCCTCCAGATATGAGTGCCCTTGTCGAATGTATTGTGGAGAGCGAGAGTCCCTCGAGCCGCCCGTCTGCGCGGCATGTCCGGCTCAACAGAGTTTCGCCCTCCAGATATGAGTGCCCTTGTCGAATGTATTGTGGAGAGCGAAAGTCCCTCGAGCTGCCCGTCTGCGCGGCATGTCCGGCTCAACAGAGTTTCGCCCTCCAGATATGAGTGCCCTTGTCGAATGTATTGTGGAGAGCGAGAGTCCCTCGAGCCGCCCGTCTGCGCGGCATGTCCGGCTCAACAGAGTTTCGCCCTCCAGATATGAGTGCCCTTGTCGAATGTATTGTGGAGGGCGAGAGTCCCTCGAGCCGCCCGACTGCGCGGCATGTCCGGTTCAACGGCAGGGATATGCATCCCCGTTTGCAAGTTTCGCCCTCCAGAAATGAATGACCAGACTTAAAGTCTTCTAATAAATTCAATTTCCAGTGATTCAAATGTATATTTACCATAAGAGAAAACAGTGAGAGGCTGCATAAATCTGTTCTTTCCCCGCAAAAAATCCCGTCAAAAGTTGAATTGACGGCTAATGCAGTATATTATATATAGGTTAACAAATAATCAAAGAAAAATTATACAGGAGCATAATATTATGAATTTATCAGGAGTTTTTACCGCTATGGTCACGCCGTTTTCCGGCGGCATGGTGGATTACGGTATGTTACGTGAAATGGTCGAGTTCCAAATCGAAAGCGGAGTCGACGGCCTGGTCCCGATGGGTACCACCGGCGAGTCGCCAACCTTGTCTTTTGAGGAACATGCCAAAGTAATTCAGACCGTGATTGAAACCGCGAATAAGCGTTGTGTCATCATGGCCGGTACCGGGGCTAACGCAACCAAAGAAGCGGTCGACTTGACCCGTGAAGCCAAAGAAATGGGCGCGGACTGCACGCTGCAGGTGACCCCGTATTACAACAAACCTTCGCAGGAAGGGCTTTACCGTCATTTCTCCACCGTTGCCGACCAGGCCGGTTTGCCGGTGGTCCTCTATAACGTACCCGGAAGAGCCGGACGTGAAATCGCGGTCGGGACGATTGCCAGACTCGCGGAAAACGCCAATATTGTCGCGGTCAAAGAGGCCGGCGGTTCGACCGAACGTGTTTCCATGATCCTCGACGCCTGTGACATCACCGTCCTCAGTGGCGACGATGCCCTGACGATTCCGATGATGTCGGTTGGTGCCAAAGGCATTATCAGTGTCGCGTCCAATATCATTCCGGCGGAAGTCAAAGCGATGGTCGCGGCGATGGCGGCGGACAATATTGCCGAAGCTCGTTCCCTGCACCAGAAATATTATCCGTTGTTCCGGGATCAGTTTATCGATACCAATCCGATTCCGATCAAAGCGGCAATGGCGATCAAAGGCATGATTAAAGAGGAATATCGTCTGCCGTTGTGCGAGATCAGCGATGATAACCGGGAAAAACTCATTGCCACACTGCAAAAATGCGGCATAATCTGAGTTAAAACCAGGCTATTCACAGCGGGAGCTGCCAACCGGCAGCTCCCGCTTTTTTTTGAATATCCATCATTATCATCCCATAATTCTTAAATTTGAACGTTTTTTACTTTTTCTTGAGCTTATGATTTTCATTTTCAGAGACCCCTTTGTCCGGTTTTTTAATTTCCTAAGCAGAAGTGAATAGATGTCTCGTCACAATTTTTTGAACCGTATTTGACTTTTCTTTCAACTTTCAACTTTCAACTCCAGTTATCCCGTTTGTGGGATGGCTGTGAATATCCATATATATAAGCGCGAGCATTGCGCAGGGCAATATCCAACAAGGAACTCCCAAATTTCAAGGTAAGATCGCTTCGCTCTGGTTATAGTAAGCATGCTTTCTTTGGATTTTTTGGAGTGCGGCTTGATTAAGCCGCTTTGGCTGGGTAATTCATCTGTCACACATAAATGTTCCGCAACAACGTTGTGGTCGCTGATGCTTTGTCATCTAACTATGGCAAAATATTGCCATAGGAAAAATATGTCCGATTGTCAGACTCGATACCCAAAGCGCTTAAATCTAAGCGCACTCCAAAATGACCTGAAAATAGCTGTGTTGGAGCGTTGCGCTCCCATTAAGGTCAGGTTTATTTGATGTCTTTTGAATTGAAGATGATCAGGGACAGGGCGGTGAAAACACAGATGTAAAGTGATAGGGTCGAGAGATTCAGCAGGACACGGCGGACCGGAATATCGGTCAGCCAGAAAACTACCGCTCCGTTCATAACTTTTGACAGCAGATAGGGACGGACCGTTTCCATGAACGGCAGTTTTTCCGCGATATAACAGACAAAGTAGATAACGATCCCTCCCACGGAAGCGGCGGTCATCCGGTTGAAAATGGTCGAAAGAAACAAGGTGACGGACCCCAGAGCCATCATCGAAACTGAGAAATAAACCGTCGTCATCCAATAGGCGGTCATCGCTTTCCATAACGGCATCATAACCAGGATAGTGCCGAGATCAGTGCCGCCTCCGAGGTAGACTAATTGAGTTCCTGGCAGACCGAAAAGAAAGATCCCGAATAAGAGTCCGACAACTGAGAAATATACACAGAAGATAAGGTTCCAGACGAATACGGCCCAGAACTTCGCCATGATGATCCGGGTCCGGGACCGGGGCCGGGCGGCAAACAGTTTCAGGCTGCCGTCCTGAATTTCCCCGGCGACGGTATCGCCCGCGATGGTGCAGATGAAGATCGGCATAATGACCACGAATGCCGGGATCAGGGCAAGCCGGGCGAACATCAGTCCGTCAACATAGCTCATAAAATCGGTCAGGTTAAGTTCCGCCGATCTTTTGACCCGGCGTTCCATAAAATGCATGTTTGAGGTTTTCATGCCGAGATAACAGATCCCGAGAAAGCAGAGATGGCCGATCGCGACAATATAATTCTTCTTCTGGGATTTTAATTTAACTATTTCATAATAAATATCGCGCCACATCTTATTCCGCCTTCTGTAAAGTTGTCAGGAAAAAATCTTCCAGGGTCTGCCGGTCGGATTCGAGTCTGTGCACATCAAATCCGGCTTTGACCAGGCACCGGTTGAAACCGGCCGCGCGATCAGCTTCCGACAGTATTACAATGCTGCCGTCCGCCAGCAGTTCGATATTGCCGGAGAAAGAGGCGGACAGGCATTTGGCGGCTTCTTCCGGCCGGTCGCAGACAATCCGGATATGCGCTCTGCGTTCCAATAATTCATCCATTTTGCCGTAAGCCGCCAGTCGACCGCTTTTGAGGACCGCGGCGGTGGTGCAGACATATTCAAGTTCATGGAGCAGATGACTGGTGATCAGGACGGTGGTGCCGAATTTTTGATTGTATTCCAGCACCAGCGAGCGAATCTCAACCATGCCGCCGGGGTCAAGTCCGTTAGTCGGTTCGTCAAGGATAATGAAATTAGAATCTGGCAGCAAGACCAGAGCCAGGCCGAGGCGCTGTTTCATCCCGGTGGAATAGCGGCATATTTTCTCATCCACCCGGTCCTCAAGTTCGACAAAACGGATGATCTCATCCCGTTTGGCCAGATATTCGGGGCCGTGTCCGCCGGTCATGATATCAAGGTTGCGGCGACCGCTGATGTCGGCGATAAACGCGGGGTATTCAATGATCGCGCCGACCTGCCGCATCGCGAGAGAATGCTGTTGGTGGACATCTATACCGCGGATAAGCACCTGGCCGGAGTTGGGCCAGATCAGACCGGTAATCATTTTCAGCAACGTGCTTTTTCCGGCTCCATTGGGTCCGGCCAAACCAAGGATTTCCCCTTCGTTGAGGCAAAATGAGACATCATTAACCGCGGTTCTGGATCCGAATTTTTTTATCAGGTTGCGGCACTCGAGGATCGGGGGCATCACTTGCCCTCCGGTTCACCGGCGGCGCGGGCATTGAGATACAGGAAGTTACGGGCGCGGGATTTGCCCTCTTTATCGTGAAAGTTTTCGTAGTCCATCAGGATAAAACGTTTATATCCCAGCAGCGTGAACTTGTCCCGGTCAACTTTGAGTCCGTTGTTCAGGCTCTGCCACTCGTAGCTGGAACCTTCTTTTTTGAACCACTTCTGATTGACGTCGCCGGGACAGCATAATGCGTCATTGTTCTTTAAGTAGGGTTTGATCAGCTCGGGGAATCCGGCTAAATACTCTTCGCCCGAAGGCGGGCTGCTGGGGCGCATGGTGCAGAATGGAATAACATAGTTGTTATCAGGTAAATAGAGGTGGAATGCCAGGCCGACCTGATGCAGATTGCTCAGGCACGAGGTTTTCTTTGCCTTCTGGCGAACGCCCTGCATAGCGGGCATAACCATCCCGGCCAGGATTGCGATGATGGCGATCGTGACCAGCAATTCAATCAGCGTAAAATATTTTTTTGCAGTAATCATAATTTATTAAGGGTGTTAAGCCAAATTTTAGTAATCGGGGCGAAATCGCGTCGTTCATCGGCAGAAAGCCGGGAAGTCATGATCCGGTTCATTTCGGCAATAACCGCCTGGCCTTCTTCGCTGTTAAGCCGTTGTTTGACGCGTTCTTTATCGGCCTGGCTCATTTTCTCGACCCGTTTGTAATTTTTTTCAGCCCGCTTCTGGATTACTTCAATCATTTTTTTGCGGGTTTCCGGTTTGACCGCCCGGAGCTGGTCCAGGCTGATGTGCATGGCCCGGCGCATTGCCTCCACCCTGATCTGTTTACGTTCGTCGGGAGAGAACTTCTGCATGTGTTTTTTAAGGTGAGACATAACTTTCTGGCGCTGTCCGCGATGAGCCTGCGGAGAGAGGGTACGGGCCAGTCCGTCAACTAACTCATCACGATTCCACTGCTTCTTTTCAAGCATTTCCTGCGGGGTCAAAGGCTCCATGTCAGTCATAAAACAAAAAATGAGAAGCCCCGCGATGATTGGCAATATGATTACGCACGGAATCAGCACGTTACGGGTTTTTGCCGACATTTTCATTAGCATCTCCTTTATTTCCTGATGATCCCGGATAAAACGGCTGGATGCCGGTAATCGGGATCTGTCAAACAATCTTTAATATAATTCTCAAGAAGGCATATGTCAATAGCCGGATTTCAATGAAATTTGTGAGCAAAATTGATGATTGCATTTTCGATTTCCGGGAACAATTTATGTGGATTGGAGCCGGGAATCCAGATGCAGTGACCATCCTGCGGTCGTGAATATTTAAACAGTTCGGCCCGGACGCCAAGGTCTATACATTTATTTACAAAACTTTCCGCGTGTTCGATGCCGACAACACTGTCCACCGGACAATGAGTGCAGAGAACCGGGGGCTGACTCGTTGTAATCAAATCAATCGGAGAGGCATCTTTTATCTCGTCCGGAGAAGGATCGTATCCCCAGAAAGTTTTGTAATCAATTCTGAACCCGGGTTTCCGAAAACATAACTCCAGGCTGGTTACTCCGGAGATCGAGACAATGCCGGAGACTTTTTCTGCAGGCAGCCGCATTCCGGTCATCAAAGCCAGGTGTCCGCCAGCTGAAGCGCCGACAATGAACAGTTTGTCAGTTTTCAGATCAATATCCTTAATTCCGCCATCAAGTAGGAATTTTGCGGCGGCAATGCAATCATCCCCGCAAGCCGGCCATGGCGCGACGCCCAGCAGACGGTATTCGATATTAAAAGCGGCAAAGCCTTGTGAACACATATACTCCGCAACTCCGGCAAAACTGTAACGGTCCATTGCAGACCACCCGCCGCCATGAATGCACAGGGCGATCGGAAACGGGCCGGGACCAGCCGGGACATAGAGATCGCCAAGTTGCCATTGAGAATTATCCTTATTGTAATTAATGTTCTGAATAATGTTCATAGTTCCAGTTCCGGGTTGTTATCTGTCGGTTTGAATTAGTTATTAATATGTTTGTTTATGTGAGGTCATACAAGTTCCAAACCGTTTTTTCTTATCAGGTTTACATGTAAATTAAATTTAAATAAACCGGAAAAGATGGTTTTTTAGCTTGAAAAATAGTTTTTTTTTAGTTTTTAATAGTATTTAACCGGTTGCCGCCCTTGATATTGTGGTTTATGTCTGATATAATATATCAATCATGAGACCGGTCAGAGGTGGCCGGCAGGGTATAATAAAACAACATAACAACGTGGAGGATACACGTATCGCTACTCTGATTAAACCTGATAATAGTCCGTTTGCAGGAAAAAATGTCCGCCTGGTTGGTGCGGAAGGAGAACAAGTAGGAATTGTTTCATTCGAAGAAGCCCGTGCACAGGCCGCCGCGATAGGAATGGACCTGGTGATTGTCGCGGACCAAGCCGACCCGCCGGTTATCCGGATAATGGATTACGGTAAACTTCGCTACGAGAAGAAGAAAAACCTTAAAGCCCAGAAGAAGAAGCAGCACACCCAGAAACTGAAAGAAATCAAGTTTCATGTGCGCACCGACAAGCATGATTTGGAATATAAGATAAATCATGCGAGAGAATTTCTTGGGAAAAGCTACAAACTGAAGATATCTCTGCAGTTCCGTGGTCGTGAAATGGCCCATAAGGAGCTGGGATTTGAACTTATCAAGAATGTTATTACTGAATTGGAAGATTATGGCCAAGCTGATTCTCCTCCGAAAATTATTGGACGGAGTATCAGTACGACAATCTCGCCGTTAAGTGCGAAGAATCAGCGGGCCAGAGCCAAAGCCAGAGAACAAGCTGCATTGAACTCGGAAGGTCATTCCGTGGAACTTGGAGAGGAGTTCGATGAAGATCTTGAGATGGACGAATCTATCGAGCATGCTGCAGAGAAAACGGAATAAATTTCTGGAAAATCTGTGAACTGTTCAACCGCACTGTAACATGAGTTATAGTGCGGTTTTTTTAGTACGCCCGGCATGGGCGATAACTTGACGGTGAAAGTCCGTTACAGGCTTGGCAGTAGGAACTGTTAGCGAATGACAAGGGTGTCCATCGCGAGGTGGAATCTGAAGGAAGTCGGATGCAAACTCCCGGCCCGACGAACAGGAAGTGCATACAAGGCATATTCAAGGCGGACGAGCTTGCTAAACAAAGCAAAGTCCAATACTGCCCGAACCTTGAGGTGTAAATGCACCGGGTATATGGGATGAAAGTTATCGTTCTTATCCGGGGAGGTCTCATTGGTACGAACGAGGTTGTCAACAGGCGATAAGTTCAACCCGCGCAGTGATGTTGCGGCTGAGCAATGAGAAGTCAGCAGAGGTCATAGTACTGTATAGTATTTACAGGAAGGACCGAACAGTAGTCGTTCTTTCAATAGTGAAAGGTCAAACATGTGTCGAGAGCAGAAAATCCAGAAACGGAACTGCCTGAGAGATGATAGACTGGAAGTCGAAGATAACTCAGGAGTGCGGAGCATGTTTGTACGGGAAGCTGACCTGGAAGACGGTACTGGCTTGTTTGAGGCAATAATTGAGCGTAATAATCTCAATAAGGCTTTCCAGCAGGTCAGAAGAAAAGGAGGATCAGCAGGTGTGGATGGTATGTCCACAGACCAACTATTATCCTATCTAAAGGAGCACAAAGAAAGTTTTCTTGAAAGTTTGCGCAATGAGACTTACCGACCAAAGCCAGTACGTCGAGTAGAAATACCAAAACCCGATGGAGGCGTGAGATTATTAGGAGTACCGACAGTCATGGACCGTATGGTACAACAGGCTATCTCACAGGTTTTAAGCCCCATATTTGAGCTTGAATTTTCAGAGAACAGTTATGGGTTTCGCCCCAAACGCAGTGCCCATCAGGCTATAAAGCAGGCACAGACATACTACAATCAAGGCTATCATCAAGTGGTTGACCTTGACTTGAGTAAATATTTCGATACGATTAATCACGATATATTACTGAATGTTCTGCGCGATACAATCCATGATAAACGTGTGATCAACCTGATAAAACGCTATTTGAAAAGCGGGGTAATGATAAATGGGGTTCGCACTCGCACAGACGAGGGAAGCCCGCAGGGGGGCAACCTGTCTCCATTGCTGAGCAATATTTACCTGACAGCTTTTGATAGGGAACTGGAATGTCGAGGACACAAATTTATTCGCTATGCTGATGATGTAAATATCTACGTCAAAAGCCAACGTAGCGCCGAAAGAGTATTGTCCAGCGTAACACACTACCTTGAAACGAAGCTTAAACTCAAGGTCAACGAAACCAAAAGTAAATCAGGAAGTCCTTTGAGTTTAAAGTTTCTTGGCTTTGCCTTGCATAGTACAAATGCCGGGCAAGCTGGTATTCGTGTTCATGAGAAGTCTATAGACCGCTTCAAGCGACGTGTACGAGAATTACTCCGGAGAAATCAAGGACGTTCTGTAGAATATGTATTGCTGAAATTACGCCAATACACTAATGGTTGGGTAAATTATTACGCAATAGCTAATATGAAATCATTTATGCAACGTTCAAGTGAATGGTTGCGGCGCAAAATCCGAACTTATATCTGGAAACAGTGGAAACGAGTAAGGACAAAGTTTGCGAATCTACAGAAATTTGGCGTCTCCAAAGAGAAATCGTGGGAATGGGCAAATACCAGAAAAGGCTATTGGCACGTAGCCAATAGTTGGATATTGAGCACTACAATGACTAATAATTACCTGGAAAAACTAGGGTATACAGATATTTACAAACGCTACAATTTTCTACACTCAAGCTACTGAACCGCCGTATGCCGAACGGCACGTACGGTGGTGTGAGAGGACGACCGTTCAAATAATGAGCGGTCTCCTACTCGATTTGCATTTTTCCAGAACAGGTATATAATAATCAGAGTTAAAAGTCGTTATATTGAATAGACACAAACTACCGGGAGTTTCTGATTATGAGAAAATTATCGTTGTTTTTATGCTTTACTCTGCTTGCCGGGATTATTTCGGTGAATGCTGCCACGCTGATCCTTAGTGACGGCAAAAGTATGTCTAATGTCAAAGTCATCAGCATAAACTTCTCCAAAAAAATTATGGTTATAGAAAGTGACGGTCAACAGCGCACCGTCTCGACCGGCAGGATTAAGGAGTTTTATTCAACGGACCTTAAGACTGGCGGCGGAAATGCGGATATTGATAATACATCTGAATACAGCGTCACGATCATGAACGTTGATATGCCGAAAAGCGGTTACAAAAAAACCGGCAAAAAAAATAAGAACGTTACAACCTATTGTGAAATTGAATATACATTAAGCGTGCCATTCCCCAAAAAAGATGATACTACTAATCGCGATATTGTCAAGTACCCGTATTTTTACCTGGCGGTTCTGACTGAAGGCAGCAGTGAATACGGCAGTCGCCCGATTTTCCGTTATACCTATCCTTCAAAATTCAAGATCAAGTCAAAAAGCAATTATAATACCGCCGAAATAATGGAATCGGTAAACAGCCTGAAACGTCCGAGAATTCATCTTGACCGGGTCGCCAGAATGGGTCATGGCAATGTCAGCGGACAACGAAAAATCAAGATCAAACTTTCAAAGATCGACAGCCGGAAAATCATCGCTTACCATCTGGAAGTATGGGGAAAAGACAAGCTTATCACCTCCAAGGACTGGAAAGATCCCGGAACGATGATTTCTCAGCAATGGCTCAAACGCTGGTGGTTTGGACATTGAGCTGAAATCCATATCGCTAATTTGAGTTTACCGGATAACCGGTGTATATTACAAACTGGACGCGACTGCATGTCGCGCCGGTTTTTTTTATTTTCAACCAATATATAATTATAATATAGAGGAGTTTTACAATGGCTAAAGGCACTGTTGTACAAAAAATTATTGACGCCCACTTCGTTTCCGGCGAAAAAATCCCGGGCAGCCCCATCGCAATGAAGATCGACCAGACCCTTACCCAGGATGCCACCGGAACCATGGCTTATCTTGAACTTGAAGCGATGAAAATTCCAAAAGTGCGGACCGAGCTTTCCGTCTCTTATGTGGACCATAACATGATGCAGAACGGACCGGAAAACCGCAATGATCACCTATATCTGCAAAGCGTAGCAGCCGCAAAAGGAGTTTACTTCTCCCGTCCCGGCAACGGTATCTGCCATCAGGTCCACCTCGAACGGTTCGGGGTTCCCGGCAAAACCCTGCTGGGCTCTGACTCTCACACTCCAACCGGCGGCGGAATCGGCATGATGGCGATCGGCGCCGGCGGCCTCGACGTCGCTATGGCGATGGCCGGACAGCCGTTCAGAATGGCTTATCCCAAGGTTATCGGCGTCAACCTGACCGGCGAACTGCAGGAATGGTGCGCGGCCAAGGATGTAATCCTGAAACTTTTATCTATCCTGACAACCAAAGGCAATGTCGGCTGCATTGTCGAATATTTCGGTCCGGGCGTCAAAACCCTTTCTGTTCCGCAACGGGCCACCATCACCAACATGGGCGCGGAACTCGGTGTTACCACCAGCGTATTTCCTTCAGATGACAGTACCAAGGCATTCCTGGAAGCCCAGAATCGTGGCGCTTGCTGGACTCCGATGCAGGCTGACGCCGACGCTGAATACGATCAGGTCATTGACATCAATTTGAGTGAAGTCGAACCGATGGCTGCCTGCCCGTCCAGTCCTGATAATATCAAAACCATTAGCGAACTGGCAGGAAACAGCGTTGAACAGGTCATCATAGGCTCCTGCACCAACAGCAGTCTGCGCGACCTGATGCTGGTTGCCTCAATGCTCAAAGGCAAGACCGTCAGCTCGAAAGTCACCTTATCAATTTCTCCCGGCAGTCGTCAGGTTCTGGAAATGCTCAGTCGCAACGGCGCATTGGCCGACATCATTGCGGCCGGAGCCAGAATTCTTGAAGCCGGTTGCGGCGCTTGTATCGGCCAGGGCCAAAGCCCTGCTTCCGACACCGTCACCTTACGTACCTTCAACCGCAACTTTGCCGGCCGGACCGGAACTCGCGGAGACCAGGCCTACCTGGTCAGTCCCGAAGTCGCCTGCGCCGCCGCGTTGACCGGTGAATTCACCGATCCCCGGAAACTTGGCAGGGCTTATCCTGATATTCAGGAAGTTGACGAATTCCTGATTAACGACGAGATGATTATCGCGCCGCCGGAAGATGGTTCAAATATTGAGATCGTCCGCAAGCCGACAATCGGCAAACCGCCGGAAAACGGTGAACTGCCGCATGACATCGACGGCCGGGTTATCATCAAAGTCGGAGACAAGATTACCACCGACCACATTATGCCCGCAGGTATCCACTTGAAATTGCGGAGCAATATACCGGCTTATTCTCAAGTCGTTTTTGAATGCTTCACGGAAGAAAACAATCCTTCTTTCGCCGAACGTGCCGCAGCGGTCCGCGACCTTGGATATCACGGCATCATCGTTGGTCGTGACAGCTATGGACAAGGTTCTTCACGGGAACACGCGGCAATCTGCCCGATGTACCTTGGAGTAAAAGCCGTTATCGCATTCGCGATCGAGCGCATCCACGCGGCCAACCTGATTAACTTTGGAATCCTGCCGCTGGTTTTCACCGATCAGGCTGATTATGACAAAATCAAAGAGGGTGATACGATCCTGATCAATGATGTTCGCGACCAGCTGGCGGTCGGAAGTCCGGTAAAAGCTAAAATCCGTCACGCCAATGGTGAAACAACTGAAATTTCTCTGACTCATAATATGTCGGAAGAGGACATTCAAATTGTCCTGGCCGGCGGCCGCCTCAACTGCTGCTAAGGAGACAATTATGGAACGCCCGAATATTCTGCTGATTACCACCGACCAACAGCGTTTTGATACCATCAACGCGATGGGGAATGAATATATTTATACCCCTCATCTGAACTGGCTGATGGATCAGGGAATCAATTTCAGGCGTTGTTATACCGACAGTCCGATCTGTATGGCGGCAAGGGCCACTATAATGACCGGAAAGCACGGTTATACCCATGGTTTGACCGGTAACAGTACTAAGGTCACTCCGTTGGCGGAAAATGCCACTTTGCCGGGCTTGTTGACCGCAGACGGCTATCAGACCCGGGCTCAAGGCAAAATGCATTTTCACCCGATGCGCGCCAATTACGGCTTCGAACACATGGAACTGCCGATGGACTACTATCGGGAACGTCATTGTAACGCCCATGAAGGACTGCCGAAAGAACACGGCGTCGGGGAAAATGAAATCGAACCGGTCATTTCCACTGTACACGAGAGCAAGAGTCTGACGCACTGGACAGTCAGACGTTCGATCGATTTTCTTGAAACCCGTGACGAGACCAGGCCATTTTTTCTCTGGACCAGTTTCACAAAACCGCACCCGCCGCTCGATCCTTGCGCTAACTACTGGGTGCTTTATCAGAACAGGGAAGTTCCGCTGCCAACCTATGGCGATTGGTCGAAAAAGCTTAGAGATATTCCCCAGGGCTTCATGCAGTCTACTTATATGCTGAACAATGCCTACCGGATGGGCAAAGAACAACTCAAGGATTACAAACGGGCATATTATGCCTGTATCACCCAGATTGATTATCAACTCGGTCTACTTTTTGCAAGAATGCGGGAACTCGGATTATTTGAACACACCTGGATAATCTTTACCGCTGACCACGGCGACAACCTTGGCGACCACCATATGGGTGCCAAAACGAATTTTATGGAAGGTTCGGCTCATATTCCGCTGCTGGTACGTCCTCCCTCCGGCAGTTGGGATTCCAACAATCTGCAAGGAGTGTCTTGTGACACAGTCGTAAATCTGACTGACATTATGCCGACCATTCTGAAACTGACCGGAACAAAATGCCCGGACGACCTTGATGGAGAGGATTTACTGGAACTTGCCGTTCAACCGGAACAGAAAAGGATATTCTACGGCAGTTCGGGCGAAACACAATATGCCGTAATTGAGGGAGATTTCAAATACACTTGGACTTCTCTCGGCGGCGGTGAATTATTTTTCAACCTCAAGAACGATCCCAAAGAGCAGCTCAATCTGATAGATTCAGATGCTGATTCACTCCAACTTGAAGTCATGCGAAAACAACTATTTGATTTTCTGGTTAAGACCGGAAGTCAATGGATCAAAGACGGACAACTGACTTGTTCCCCGGAACCGGAAGGCCCTGCCCAAGTTGCGAAATGGCCTGGCTTCCACTCAACTGTCGTCCCGACGGATGTCCTGCACTGAATTAATATAATTTGTTTTATTTCAAAGGCTTGCATTTATATTAAAAACTAACTGTTGATATATTTTATCCTGTATTTATGCTTGTATAGGGTTAATTTGGATACAGGCCGGAGCCTTATTTTATAAAAAAACCTCACCTCAAAAATACACTATAATATTATATATTAACTATTTACAATTATTTAAATAATTACATTCTGATTATTTATCACTATATTTTTGACCATATTCTTTGCTTCAAAACGATCTATCACTGTTTTTTGTTAATAATGGGGTTGACTTTTGTCCATTATTAGAGTATAATTAAATATAGATTAATCGAGTTAAATAATATTTAATATGGTCATATGAAAAAAGCACATAAAATCATTATCGGGCCAAGCTTTTACGCGACCGGACAAGCATTAAGTCCGGGCGGAAATGTTCTGGTGATTGGTCGTAACAGCTCTGTCGGAGACGAGTGGAGCTACAGTTATCGTAAAATAGATGCAACATCATTTATTCCGGAAAGAGCTCTTACGAAATCGATTCTGAGTGAATTATCAAGACTCGGACTGGCCAAGCCGGAAGAAAACGCGATGGCCACTTCAATTCTGCTTTATAAATTTCTGGAAAAGGTTCCCGAACGGTTCATGCTGTGGACCGAACTTGAAAACATTTCTGAAACAGACGGCGGCTTTGAACTTACATTATATACTGTATCAGGCCCTCTTGTCGTTTGTTGCGAAGAACTGGTCGACAACACCGTCGAAGCAATAACATGCCCGGACTGGGGAAAGAACAATCTCCAATGCAAACGGCTTAATATGCTGGTCCGTAATTGCGGCCAACCCGGAGTGGAAACAATTGATTTTGCCGGCTTGACAATCAGGTCCGGTCGGAGTGATGACGAACGTATTGTTGAATGTCCGGTGTCGCTTGACGTCTCTATGATGGATGCCCGGCAAAAACTGCTGGTTTTCTGGGGAAAACGTCCGGTTGAAATGAAAGACTGGAAGATCGCCTCTTTCGGGACCGAGTTTGACTACGACGTCAAAAATGATTATTATGAAATAAAGCCGGGCTGGACCTATCGAAACCCGCTGGCTTTCAAGTGTCCGCTGGCCGCGTTTGACGCCGGCCTCTCCGGGGAGGTGTGAAATGATGTATTTATCTGAACTGCAAAACGGTCAAGCGGTCAAAAACGAAGCTGCGAATATTAATTTTGAACTTGAATGCGATGTCATCGTCGCCGGCCTCGGCACAGCCGGAGCACTGGCCGCAGTCAGCGCGGCCGAATCTGGCGCTTCGGTTATCGGCATTGAACGCATTAAAATGTGTGGCGGAACCGCAACCGCCGGCGGTGTTTTCGGTTACTACTACGGTTTGCCAGGTGGACGTTTCGAGGAAATTGACAAAGTAACTTATGAGCTGGGAAAAGAAAATTTTGTCTCGGAACAACGCCATCCCTACGCTAAATCACACGCGGAAGAGTGCGCCATTTACAATGCCGGCGGAAAAATTATGTACGAAACCGCTGTAGCAGGCGTATATCTGGAGGAAGATACTGTTTGCGGCGTTAAAACCGTGTCTGCCGGCGAAGTAATCAATATCTCATGTAAAGTATTAATCGACTGCACCGGCGACGGTGAAGTAAGTGCCGCCGCCGGAGCCGGGTTTAATCTTGGGCGCCAGATTGACGGCAAACCTCAACCGTTCTCAAGCATCAGGGTTTTTGTCCGGGAAGATAAAGGCCTGGGCCTGGCCAATTTCGATGCCGGATATGTTCTTCCGAATGACGCTGAAGATCTGACACGTGGTTTGCTGGCGGCAAACGCCCTGCATCGCGGCGGCCTTGAAAACTTCGGCGACGGCCTGCTGTGGGTCACTTTGCCGCCGGGACCGCGTGAGGGACGCTTAATCGAATGCGATGAACGCCTGTATTTCAGGGACTTTATTCACGGCAAGCGAAGCGACATGCCTATTACCTACGCATTCAGCAATTTTGACAGTCATACTCAGGACTGGGCTTTTGAGAGCGACCAGGTCAAAGACTGGATGGTTGTCGCCAGCTTATGGGGATTTGTCTTTTCATTCCCGCTGCCGAAAGAAATCATGTTTGTCAAAGGATTTTCCAATCTCTTGTGCGCCGGCCGTAATGTCTCGATTGATCATGATATGGCCAGTGCCATCAGAATGCAGCGCGCACTTCAAAAACTGGGCGAAGCCGCCGGCTACATTGCCGCTCTCGCCTCTCGCGACAATATCGGCATCAGAAGCGTTGATCACAATGAAATCGCCGCGGCAATGAAAACATCCGGAGCATTAAATGAAGCAGATGGACTCAAGGGCGACAAATTTGCCTCGGATCCTGATGAGATGCTGCAAATTCTGGCTTCCGACGCTCCCGGGACCGCCATCTGGCAGGCCGGAAACCATCTTGCCAGGTATCGTAAAATGCTGATAAGCAATCTTGATTCTGAAAACGAACATATTGCCCGCAACAGCGCCCTTGCACTGGGATTGGGCGAAGATCCGGCGGCAATTCCAAAACTTATCGAAATTGTCAGGAGCCACGATCAGTTTGAACCGAAAAGCAGCCGCAGCCATAACCAGCGGCGCATTCTCGGGGCAATTCACCTGTTGGGAAATCTTGGCGGTTCTGAAGCAATAACTGCCTTGCTGGAATTTATCCTGACGCCAGAGCTTGATCTACAGGAATTTTCCCACACCCTGATCGCGCTGATGAAGCTCGGGGACTGTAACTTGAATAAGCGGGCTGAAATCGCTGAAGCTCTAAATGTGGTTTTGGATGACGGTTGCAAAGAATACAAACTGCTGTTGAAAAATTCGTCTTCCACCGGTTACCGGGCATTTGTCGATATGACCGAATTCATGCAGCGAATCTGGCAGGAACGGCTGGAACAATGGAGTAACGTATGATTCAAGTAATAGAGCGTTTTCATAAAATAATGGAGCTGGTCTCGTATGAACCGGATCGGCCCCACGCTCTATCTGAATTTGCGGAAACAATCGATGTTTCCGCCCCGGCCTGCTCTAACATAGTCAGAACAATGACCGAACTGGGGTATTTGCGCTCGCTTGGACCACGTCGCGGTTTTGTTATGGGCGATACGCCTTTCTTTCTGACCCGGCGCGGCCCGTTCCGGCGCCATCTGGTGGAACCGGCAATGCCGATCATGAAGAAACTTGAAGAGAAGATAAATGAATTTGTGGTTCTGGTTACGGAAAACAACGGAAACCGGTATGAACTGATCCGGCTTGAAGGTAATGCCGTTTTACGCGTCACGCCTGATCCCGGATTACGCAACCTGCTTCAGAGTGCTACCGGTTGCGCGATCCTGGCCCATAAAACTGATGAGGAAATTATCGCCTACTGGGACAGTTATCATAGCGGCAAGAATTGTTATAGAGTTGATAATGTCGATGATTTGCTGAAAGTGTGTCGGCAAATCCGCGAAAAAGGCTATTATATCCTGGAGAGTGATACCGATGATCCTCAGGTATTGATGAACTTATCGACCACGATCGGCATTCCGGTCCGTGAAAACGGAAAAGTAGTGGCCGCGGTTGGTATCATGGCTCCCGCACTGCGGATGCGGAACGGCAATCGCGAACGGGTCATTGCCGCCGGATTTGAAGCCGCCCGGGAAATCGAACAGAAGATTAATTGACCCAACAATAAAATTTGGGCTGAGAACTAATTATTATAACGGTAAATTAACAAATCGTCAGGAATAGATTGCTTATGAAAATTATACACAACAAGCAAGTGAAGACTCTGGCCATTTTGGCGACCTTGCTGTCCTTAATTCTGATGACCGGATGTGTCATGCAGAATTCAGCTGTTCCGGTTGCGTATAATAACGAAATAACAGTCTCTAACAACTTGATTGAACTGACTGTGGCTCCGGAAGTAGGACGAATCGTCGCATTCGGCAAGGCCGGCGGCCCCAATCTGCTGTGGCGCAACAGTGCGGCGGAGGTCGAGCAAAGTAAGGCCGATAAAAATTGGATCAATTACGGCGGCGACAAAGTTTGGCCTTCACAGATCAACCTCTGGCGGAGATTTCACGGTGACAAAATACCGGATCCATATATCGACGGAACCCGCTGGAAAGTTCTTCATAAATCACCGCTTAAAATTGTTATGCAAAGTCCCCTCTCAAAAGATCTCAACCTTAAAATTACCAGAACAATCGAGCTGGACGCAAGTAAACCGACGGTCAAAATAACCAATCTTATGGAACGAATGGGCTATTCTCCTTTTCCGGTTTATATATGGACGGTAACCCAGGTCAAACAGCCGCTTTACTGCCAGTTGGATGTTGCTGCGGAACGGCCATTCAAAGACCAGCTTTACTGGACAATTAATCAACCGCCGATAGAAGTGATTAAGCGTAACAAAGCGAGAACCCTGCAATTCGGCATGCTCCCGGTAAATTTCCTGAAGGTGTGCGCGTTCGGTCGCTGGTGTGCGGCAATATATGCCGATTGCGTATTCAAGCAGTCAACCAGTTATGACCCGAAAGGATGTTACCCGGACCGTGCATCGGTGGAAGTTTTCTGGACCGCGCTGAATACTGCGAAGCCGATGGCTCCAAACGCTCAACCCGAAGCTTTGAGCCAGGACTATGTTGAACTGGAAACGCTGAGTCCCCAATTGCACTTGAAACCAGGCCAGAAAATTGAAAGTGTCGTAATCTGGGAACTGCTCGATAGAAAACTTTAAATTTCCTTATAAGTATATATTCAACAACAAAAGTTAAAGGAGTCGAAACATGAAAAAGCAAACAAAACAATTCACTCTAATTGAGCTTCTGGTGGTGATTGCGATTATTGCGATCCTGGCGTCAATGCTGCTGCCGGCGCTGAATAAAGCACGTGAAAAAGCCAAGTCGATCAGCTGTCTTAACAATCTGAAGCAAATCGGACTCGGAGTGACGATGTACCAGGATTCGTATGACGCCTATTTCCCGCAACCATATCACAAGGTCGGCTCCTTGTATATTTTCTGGGACTGCGAGGTGTTGATTGCTGGTAATCTCAGCGGTAAAACATTATGGTGTCCGTCGATGAGCGGAAAAGAGGTCATGGATCAGTTTTATGCGATGACCCCGGCCAAGGCGGCGGCAAACAAAGAGAATGCGTTGTTCCGCTATCCCTGCTACGGCATGAACTGGTTATGGGATTTCAGCTTAACTGACGCCAACGGCAATCTTTTGCTGCAACTGAAAGTTTCCAACGTGAAAAGCCCCAGTAAAACCGTATTTTCAATGGATACCTACGCCAAGGATAACTTGAATCGCGGACGTTATTCCCTGCTCAGTAAATACGGTTCCGGTACCGGCTGGGGGGCCGCCGACGTCAGACACGACCAATCACTCAACACCTTGTATATGGATGGCCATGCCGGGAATATCAGAATTCCCATCAACGGCACCCGGTACGACTGGGATGCCAGCTACAACCCTTATCTATTTGCCCCTCTTTCGGATGAAAACACCCCATTTTGGAAAGCACAGAAGAAGTAAGTTATCATGTTGATCAAATATAATGTCCTGTTATTGATAATTATCGCAGCCGGTTTTGTTGATGCCGCTCCGGTTTCAAAACTCTGGCAGCAATATGAAGCTGAAAAAAAAGCCGGAAAAACAACCTGGCTGCCGGATTTCTCCTATGCCGGATATCAGCGTGGCGAAACCGCTCCGGAAACCACCGGCAAAGTATTCAACGTTACTGATTTCGGGGCGTTCCCGGATGACTTTAAAGATGACCGTCAGGCCATCCAGAAAGCAATCAATGCGGCTGAAAAGAATGGCGGCGGCATCGTATTTCTCCCGAAAGGTCGTTACCTTGTCAACACCACTATGGCAAACCGGGGTATGATCAAAGTCAAATCCGATAACATTATCATTAAAGGCGCGGGATCAACGGCCGGCGGCACTATTATTCACGCGATTGAACCCTATGGCGGCGGGCATCCGCATTTGACTAAGCGACTTTATTTTGGCGAATCAGTATTTCTGATCCGGTCGGTTCCCGAGGACAAAAGTATCGCAACTCGCAAAATCTTTGCCAAAGTTACCGGCGACGCTCCGCGTGAAACCTTTGCCTTGAATGTCGATGACACCAAATCGCTTAAACCCGGTCAAATCGTTTACCTCTATGCGCTCAACAAGGCGATCCATACCGAAATGATTAAACCTTACTCAGTTGATCCGATCTGGACCACAATCACCCAAAACAAGGCGTATGCGGTGGAAATCCACCGGATAAAGGCCATCGACGGTAACCAGGTAAAGTTTTTCGAACCTCTGCGCTATGATATCAAGGCAAAATACGGCTGGACGCTCCGGCAGTATCAGCCCATCAGCAATGTCGGGGTGGAAGATATCTGTTTTATGGGGAACTCCTATCACCGTTACAAGCACCATCGCAGCGGTTATGACGACAGCGGCTGGGCCTTTATCAAAATGAAAGGCGTGAATGACGGCTGGGTTCGGCGCTGTTCCTTCATCAACTGTAATCAGACGGTTCTGGTGGCAATGTCCCTGAACGTTTCCCTCCTGAACCTGATCGTCGCCGGGAATAAAGGGCATCACATCGCCCGCAGTACTTTTCTTAATTACGGCGTTTTTGCCGGACTGATGGAGGACCGGGCCGGTTTCGATCATGGCCCGAGCCTTAACTGGGGATGTACCGGAACCGTTTTCTGGCGCTGTAAAGGGAATTCCCCGATCGACAGCCATGCCGGTCGCCCTTATGTAACGTTGTTTGATAATATTTTGGCGCCGGGCTTCAATTCCAGCGGTGGAAAACGCGATTATCCGCAGCATCTCCGGTTCATGGTTGTCTGGAATATGGAAAACACCAAAGACAAGCAGATCGAATATAATTTCTGGGTAAAAGGCAAAAATAACTGTTTCCTGAACCCGATCATCACGGGAATCCACGGCAAACCGATCGGTTTTGTCAAAGAGAAACTTGAAATCCTCGAGTCTCCCGGAACTCCGGTCAAACCGGATTCGCTGTATGAGGCCCAACTCAAACTTCGGCGGAATAAACTCCCGGCATGGATTTCGACCGTGAAACAGACTCAACTTGAACTGGAAAAGCAACAATTACCCGATTATTATGATCGGAACAATCCGGCCTCTAAACCGTTTTTATATAAAACAACATTCAAGGTTGATGACCTGTTGCAATACGCCACCACCTTGTCGCTGCAAATGTACAACAGCAAACTGTTTACTTATCAACTGGCGGATAAGTCATTGACTATGCATAACGACCGCGGTTTTGCCCGGAATACGCTGTATTCTTTAATGTACTGCATCTACCAGCACAAACGTTATGATGACACGATTTCCGCCTCGGAAATGTCTGTTGGCGGAAAAAAGTTTATCAAATTCATTATCCGGTCCGGCAAAACCGATAAGGTTGCCGATCTCAGCAAAGACCCGTATTATCTTGACGCGCGAAAGTTTGCGGCCATAATCGGCGGGAATGTGAAATTCGTCCCGGATAAATCCCGGATGATTTTCGAAGTTCTGTTACCGGTAAAAAATTAATAAAAATATTAAAGGGGACATTGTCAATGAAAATTTTTACCTCTCTTCTGCTGTTTGCGTGCGCGGTCGCCGCAAATGCCGATTCGTTCGGCACTCGACTGGAAAAGTTTAAGAACCGCCTGCCGTCCGAACCGAAAATGCGAGAACAGATCGATCCAATCATCAAAAAGGCGGAAACCATCTGCGGTCAACCGCTGATACGTCGCAGCCGGACTCTGGACGAAGTATTGAACGGCCGCAAAGGTGCCAGAAAAGTTTCAGCCCACGGCCGGACCGCGTTATTGGTAAAAGATAAGAAAATGAAACTGGCCGAAATATTCGGCCTCGGCCTTTCCGACGTGGCCGCCGCCCGGCTGCTTTACAAGGAACTGCCGCTGGTCGCCGCGGCATACCGGATAACCGGCGATAAAAAAATGCTGGATTACCTGCTAAAACAACTCGATGAAATCGCGTCATGGCGGCCAATCCAGCGGACCGGCTGGACCATTAATATGCGGACAAAATCCCATTCCGGCAAACGCAGCGGAGTCTGGCTTGGAACCGGATTCACCATTATCGGCGCGCTGGTCGCAATAGATATGCTCCCCCCGGATTCGCTGCCTCCAGCTTTGAAAAAGAAGATCGACGACTGGCTGTTGTATGAAGTCAAGCTGATAACTTCAGACTGGAAAAACAAGGTTCCCTGGTACGTGAAAAAACAGGCGTCACAGTCAAATCAGTGGGTCGTGCCGTCTGCCGGACTGCTCTGCGCCGCGTCTTACCTGGGTAAGGACCGGGTCCCGGAAGAGTATGCCCAGGGTCTTAAAAACATCCTTGCAAGCATGAGCAAAATGGGTAATGACGGCGCTTCCAGCGAAGGTTTCGCCTATGCAACCGGCTGGACCGTTCCCGCCCTCTATACCTGCGCTTATTTCCTGCAGGAAAAAGGTGACGACTCTTTGGCGTCCAAACCTTTTTTCAAGGCATTTCCGTTATGGCTGGCCGCTCACTATCAACCCGGCAAAAATATTATCAACTGCTTTGATTACTGGGGCGGCTGCCGTAATATGTACGACCGGTATATGCTGGATAATATTGCCGCACTGGCCGCGATCTCGGATTCTCCGTATCTGCAGTGGATCGTTTTCAACCAGCATACCCGTATTCCGGTGAATGGCTACGGCCTGCTTTGCTGTGCCATGCCGCCGCAGCGGATGAAGGAACCGCCGCTTTACAATCATTTCAAACGAGGCAGGCTGCTGACCTGGCGCAGTTCCTGGCAGAACAACGCTTCCGGCCTGTGGATGCGCGGCCGCGATCCCGAGGATTTTCACGCCCACTTCGACTGCGGCCATATCAACTACATTAAAAACGGCAAAATCATGCTGCTGGAAGCCGCTACTACCGGTTACAGCGACAAACGCATGACCTACGATTACAAATCGCTGCGCGGTCATAATGTTCTGCAGATCGGCAATGATATCCTCAATAATAAAAAACCTTATGAGGCCCCGTTCAAGATCGCCAAACTCGATAAAGCCGGCGGGAATGTAACGATTAACGCGACAAAAGCCTACGACAAAGCCGCAAAATACACCCGTCAGGTAATCTGGAATGCCGATCAGTTAACGGCAACGGATAACGTCAGCTTGAAAAATGCCGATACGATCACGCTTCGCTGGCATTTGGGTTCAAATGTAAAACCGCAAATCAAAAAGACGGCGGACGGTTGGAATATCACAGTAGCTCCCGGCAAAGAAATTCTGCCCGGCTGGTATGGCGACTTCTATCCTGAATGGGGCAAAAAGCCGGAAAAGGATATTTATGAAAGTGCCGGCATGACCATCAGCATCACCGCCGATCAGCCAGTAACCGTAACCACTGGAACTCAGGTTGATCACACCATCAAGTATCGCCAAAGATACCATGAACACAGCGTGCTCTACGTCAAGACGGCCCAGCCGGTCAAATCCCTGAAAACAACTTTTTCAATAAAATAAATTTGGCAAATATAAATGCAAAAACTTGACTTTTAACCGTTCATATTGTATACTTATAAAAGCGGTGGAATTGTAATCATCAGCATTGCTGATGGTCACATAGCCGGTGGTGTCCGTGGGGCAGTTCTTTCGGGGGTTGCGGCAACAAAGGTTGCCTCTATCTTTGTAGGCACTGTAGGACACCATTTTTTATTGTCCATATTTTAGCCAATCATATATTTTAATCAATCTTTTAAAATTTGTTTTTAAGTTCTGATGTTTTGAATTGAGAATATCTTTATGGAACTCAAAAATATTTTTGATTGCTTTTTCAAGTTCTGGTAAAGTAATTTCATTTTCTTTTAGCAGAACAACATCTGACACAAATTTTTTTAAATCATCTTTGTTTTTAATATCATATTTTAACAGAAGTTCAGGTATCGAATGAAAAGAAAGCGAGTTCCGTGCTCTGTGATTTATTATGGTCGCACTAAGGAATTCGTCAAATGAATTTTTCTTTTTTTCACTCACAACTTCAGGTAATTTTTGAGGGCATTGAGAAATATATTTATACATTGGAATACTTCCGGAAAAATGGCGGATTAATTCTGGAAGGGTGCGTAAAACAACCCATTCGGGATTATATTCTTTATCATCATATATTACATCTTTATAAAGATCTTCTGGCTTTAATCCACTATATCCTTCAATTCCAACGTTCTTATATACGCCGACGCCAATAACTACTTCAAGATTTTCCATATTAGTTTCATCATTAAAATCAACGACATGTAACTTGCTATTTGGATCATTTGTTTTTACCAGTTCATACACATCTTCTTTCAACCTTCTTAATATTCGTGGACTATATTTAGAATTACATGATGCAATGTCATCATAAAGTGATGTGAATTTATTTGTTGTTATACGTAGCATATCAATGTATCGTCCATCTGCAAATGATAGTGTGTACGAACTGGTTTCACATTTATCAGGTATTTCGGTCCATTCGATAAAAACGAGTCTGTCTTTAAGAGTTTCAAGCTGAAGCTCAGATAAACAACAAGCAATGGCCTTAAGAATCTCAATAATATTTGAATCTTGTATAGAATAACCCATAAAAATAATTGGATGTTCTATGAAGATTGTTAACAGTTTCGCAGCAAGATACGCGTTTTTGCTATTGAAATCATCATAGTCTTTTTTGTCTATGACTAAGGAATTAGGAACAGAGCAACATCCATGTATTTTATATATTTCTCCTACTGCATATGAAAGTTTGAACAATAATTCTTCTTGCCCGATGTATGGCACGAAGTTTTTGAAAACTTGTTTTTCTAAAAAACAATCATAATTAGTAGTTATAACACCACTGATATGCCTTGCGATTCTTTTAAAACTACTGAATTCATCTTCCAACGATTGATCTTGTATGCTTAGATCAGAATTAATAAAAAAATCGGATACAGCAATTTTAAATGGCGAAATTCCGTTGGAAATCTCGTGAACATATTTATTTCGCATTTCCTCGTATGCACTATCGATTAAAAAAATATTTGTAAAGTCTTTGGCAACATTTGACGTAATTGCAGGTAACAGAGTTGAGTCAGAAATTGTATCGGAAGTTATCATGTTTTTGTAAACTTCAAATGCAAATTTATTTCCAGGCATAGCCTGATTAGCAAAACTACGGATTAAATCACGCCAATTCGGCAATGCTAAATAACGCTGAGAAATTCCAGCACCAATAAATAGAAAAGGAAGTGAAGAATGTTTGTTCAATAGTTCTCTTAAACTCGAAGGATTACCTTTGTCTGCCATTATATGAACCTTTTTTACTGTTAAATACACAGATTAATATAATGCGTGATATTTTGTATTCAAATATTCATTAGAGATGATCAAATTTTATTTCGCCTATTATTATGTTTAATCATTTTATATTAAAGCAATCAGTCTTCCAGTGAAAGTTCAACCTGTTTGGCGACAACGCCTTTAATCAGGTTGAGCTTTCTCGTCAGCTCGTCCCGTTTATCCTCGTCGCCGACCAGTTCACAAAAAATCAAGCCATGTTGCGAACAATCATCCAACACGCCGTCATGAATTCCCAGGCGGGTTCTGATCAGACAGCCCCATGCGGTCAAGGTTTTCTGGACATTTACCGCGGCTTCTTTGCGTTTGTCGATAAGAATCAGCAATGTGTGTTTCGATACCTTCATGATTGGCCTCCTTATTTAATTAAAAAATGGTATAAGCGGTCAAGCTTATTTTTCTATAACGTCACAGGCTCCGATTTTAGTTAAAGTACCACGATGGTCTTATAACATATAATTGTAATCAAAGAACCAATAATTACATAATACGTGAAACTGATTTTGTCAAGCCCCCTGACATGTTAAGCTTTGAAATCAATGACATCACTTCGAGCAAAATGATGTTATTACGTCATGCGTTGCATGACAAATGCGCTTCGTAGCGAACGGCATGACCGCCGCTTTGGCGACCAGCATCTCGTTGCTGAACCACGGCCGCGTACGACGCGGTGCGGTATAACTGCTACGCAGAGTTTGTTATAAAATGGACTGACTGATTACAGTTTTTTTGAAAATATTAAAAAAAATATCGCAGGCTATTGACAAATATTAATGTTTGTTGTATTATTAATGAAAGCGCTTGCATTAATTATGAAATCGCTTGCATAAAAAGGTGTGATATATGGTAACATTAAAAAACATTGCAGAGAAAGTCGGGGTTCAGGAATCCACGGTATCAAGGATTCTGAACCGGAAAAACTCGACATCAATGAAATTTGCCGAAGCGACGATCAGGAAGGTCGAAGAAGCGGCCAAAAACTTGGGATATCAGCCCAATTCAGCCGCCAGAGCTTTAGCCACAAGGAGAACCGGTTACATCGGGTTCATTCTTTCCGACAGCGTCCAGGGCGGATGGAGCAACCAGTATTTTGCCAGTTATCTGGCCGGGGCTGAACGGGCTGCCCGTCGGCGCGGATACGGCCTTAACATCAGTCTGTATAACTTATCCAACCTGGAAAGTTTTGTTTTTCCCAAAAGCATTGGTCAGCAAAGCGTCGACGGTATAATTCTCTGCGGTCCGACTGAAATGTCAGTGGTCAACAAGTTCAGTGAAGCGCATATCCCCGCGGTGCAAATAGGCACGAATATCTCTACCGAGGGGGCTGTGCCGATAATATCCTTTGATACAATTGGCGGCTATTGGAAAATGGCTCGTCGCTGTGCCGGACTCGGGCATCGCCACATGTTGCTGTGCATTGCGGATAATGCGGTTTCACGCAATAAAGCAGAACAATTCGCCGCCAGGTTGAAAGAGGAATCAGAGACCAGTCACATGGAACTGGATATTTTTGTTCCACCCCATGGTCTGATAGATCTTAACGCCGCCAGGCCATTGATGAACTATTGGCTCTCGCATCGCCGGGAAGATCGTCCAACTGTTATTCTCGGCAGTGACCAGATGATGGCCGGAATGACTCGTGAGCTGTTTGCCCGGGGAATCAAGTGTCCGGATGAGGTCACGCTGGTCAGCGGCACTGATACCCTGATCTGTATGCTGACCAACCCGTCACTGACTTCGATCAGTTACGACCTCAAAGCCATAGCTGAAAAAGCGGTTGACTCTTTGATTGATTTTCTTGATAACAAGGTGGAAATTCCGATGCTGCAAATATTGAAAGGTGTTTGCGACGGAGTAGTTATCGAGCGCGAGTCAAGCGGTCCAGTTCCCCAATTTGCCTCTTTATGATGTAAAACAAAAACTCAACCATAAAAGGAGTAAGTATAAAAATGAGAACACGCAAATCACAATCAATCGCCCCTTTTACGTTAATTGAATTGTTAGTTGTAATAGCTATAATCGCGATTCTTGCAAGCATGCTGCTGCCGGCCCTTAACAAAGCCAGGGAGAAAGCAAAATCAATAACTTGTGTTAATAATTTGAAGCAGATAGGACTTGGAGTCGCAATATACCAGGAATCATACGAAGGATACTTTCCGCAGCCTCACCAAAAAGTTTCCTCCGTAGATTATTATTTCTGGGATGCCGCTATCATCATCAACGCGAATGTTACCGGCAAGTCATTCTGGTGCCCGAACATGGTTGGTTCTGACATCGAGCATTTTATGGAGCTGACTCCTGCCAAGGCTGCTCTTCACCCGTATAATACGCTGTTCCGCTATCCGACTTATGGGATTAACTGTTGGCAGGCGGCATATCGGGATACCAGTAATGGGCATTTTCTGCTAAAGCTGAAGAATACTCAGGTGAAAAAACCGAGTAAAACAGTATTAAGCATGGATACTTACGCTAAAGACAACCTGAAGCGCGGCAGATATACCCTCATGAGTTTTTATCCTTCATCGAGCAGTTGGGGTATCGCTGATGCCCGTCATGACAAATCACTTAATACGGTTTATATGGATGGACATACCAAAAACATCCGGATAAACATCGACGGGTCCAGATTTGACTGGGATGCCGGGTATAATCCGTATATATTTTCTCCGCTGGGCCCGACAGAAAGTACAAATTTCTGGAAAGTTGATCTTTAAGCACTATAATAATTAAAGGTTAAGAAACAGGATAAAACATGAATTTTTTTTCTCAATTGTTCCGGCGTTCAATCAGCGTTGCTCTGTTATTGACGGCAGCATCCGGTTTCAGTCGCGATTCCCGCTTGATATCCGTTAATCCGGCAAATCCACAAAAAGACCTCAGTAATTCTTTTATGGGAGCCAACGCCCAGCAGTTCCGGTCTCATTACAGCATCCGCAAGATGCTTGACAATCAAAAAAAGTTCAGCGACTTTCTGCTGAGTATTGGGTCGCCGGTCCTCAGGATGGACGGCAGATCAGTATACGGCTGGTTCAGTCCGGAAGAGTGTCTGAAACTGCGCGAAGCCAATATTAAGATGAGCCGTTTGAATAAATGGCGGAGTGCCGGAAAAATAGCTTTGAAAAAATATCAGCCGGAAGACTATGACGCCGTTGTAAAAAAATACCGGTTGCCAGCGTCTCCTGTTGTTGTCAAAAGTAATCATCCTGATATTGCGTGGTTTGATCCGGATCTTTTTCACCGCTTCTGCCGTGAAAACAAAATTCGCATAATAGGGGCGATCAGTGATGAGCAATATTATGATGCGGCAAGCGGCAAAGTCGTTTGTTTTCGCGACCGTCCCGAATATTTTGACGGTGCGGTTAAAAGCAATATGAAAAAGATTGAATGGGTTTTGAATCACGGTTACAAAGATTTGTATGTGGCCTGGGAGATCGGGAACGAGTCCTTTGCCTCCTGGGATCCTGTGTTATACGCCCGGTACGCCAAAAAAATAGCCGATGCAGCCTTGAAACTCCAGCCGGATATCAAACTTTCCATCCCCGCAATCATCCGGGATACTGATGATCCTTTCATCAAAAGTTTCATTAAAAGACTTAAAGCAAAAGGTAACACCGCAAACTGGTTCGACTGGCACAAAAAAATGATTCCGGCCATGGGCGATTCGATTACGAAGATTACCCATGTTACGGCTCACGTTTACGGTGCCAAAAGCAAATACAATGCTAATGCAAAAGGGCTTGCTCTGACGACTGATTTGAGTGATATACCCAATACCGGACATCTGAGGTTTCTGGTGACTGAATGGCGGTATACCGGAGTTGGCGGCACCGATCACCGCACTTATGCAATGGGAGCGCTGTGGAATGCGAAATTTGCGATGCTTTTGCTGAGTCATCCCAAAATAGATTATTCAACCGTTCACGAATTTTTGTGTACCAGCGGCCTTGGTTACTGGACTCCAGGAAAAGGTAATGGCGATCCCGGTATGGTCGGAGATGAGTGGATTTACCAATATCAACCCGGCAAAAAAAAGAGCAAGCGGTCTCAATTGCGTAATCCTGCCGGGAAACCAGCTTTTGATATTGGGCCGTTTGGCCCGGTTAACCGGATGTTCAATGAACTTATCCGGGATTGTCCGGTTTTACTTGAGCATGAATCAGATCTTGGCAAGATGAGTTCCGCTAAGTTTGCTGACGGGGTGGATATTAACAAACACGTTAAAAAGAACGGAGATCTTGACTGGATCATTTGTGTCAGCAAAGACCGGTCTTGTCTTGGAGGAATCATTGTTAATACGCTCAATCACCCGGTTACTGTTACTTTCAATTTCAAAAACAGCAAATACGAGCTTAAAAATATGGTGCAAATGACCTGCAGGCCGGAGCGCATATTCACGGCTGAAGAACCGGGACAAAGCAAGTTCTGGCAAGTTTTGCATTTTCCGCTCAAAAACAATTCATTAACCCTGCCTCCCGACAGCATCACCAGCTTCCGGGGATTTTCCTTTTCAGGTAAAAAATAATTTTCAGCATGACAATTACTTGATAATTGGGTAAAAGTCGATAAATTATTGATTAATGATCGATATGAGTTGTTGCTTTTTACAACGGATAATTGCGGTGTTTGAATGTGAATAAGACTCCGTAACGTTGCTGAAAAATACGCTGGATTACTTAAACCTGGACTGATGGAAAGGAGTTTTTTTGATGAAAACAATGGTGGGCGTTCTTATTTTTTTCTCACTTTGCCTGATTGCGGTGATTGTTGTGAATATTGCCGCTCCAACCCTAGGAACGGAAAATAATCCGGCGGCGTTGGCTGCGCAGCAACCCGCGGAACAAGAGGCTGATGAATCGCAGCCAATGACTGATTTACCGGATAAACCGGAAGTCCTGATAAAAACCTCGATGGGTAATATCAAGATTCTGCTCTTCTCGAAAAAGGCTCCGATTACGGTTAATAATTTTCTCCAGTACGTCAAAAGCAAACACTATGACGGAACGATTTTTCACCGGGTTATTCCGGGATTTATGATTCAGGGTGGAAATTTTACCAAAGACATGCAGCAGAAATCAACTCGATCCGCGATTAAAAATGAAGCCGATAATAAACTCAGCAACGAACGTGGAACGATAGCGATGGCCCGCACCTCGATGGTTCATAGCGCTACTGACCAATTCTTTATAAACGCAAAAAACAATACTTTTCTTGATCATAAAAGCAAAAGCCCTGATGCTTACGGCTACTGCGTTTTCGGGAAGGTTATTGACGGAATGGACGTTGTCGATAAAATAATAAGCGTAGAGACAACCAGCAAAGGTGGTCACAGTGATGTTCCGGTTACCCCGGTTGAAATCAAAGAAATGTCTCTGATCCCTCAAAAAACAAAGCCGATCCCGGCAACAGAATCGACTTCAAAAACGCAATGATTTAATTGGTTACTTAACTTCAACTACCTTTATATCATCAAACTGTACCGGCGTCTTGTTGAATCGAACATAAATCTGGACCATACTGTAATCCGGCTTGATCGTATATTCGGCGGTCAAATCCTGCCACTTGCCATTACATTTTTTCCGCTTAGAGTGCAGGTATTGCGGCTTTAACTTCTTCTCCTTGTCTTCATTAGTCCGGAAGGAAGTGTTGACAAGAGCCCCGGCGGGTCCCTTGAACTTCAGGGTTACTTTGTATTTCTTCTCCGCGCCAACTGGCTTCTTGAATGCCTGATGTATCAGCAAATTCCCTTTGCCGGCTTCAGATTCAACAAGTGCCGCTTTCTTCCCGGCAACCGCGTCATCGGTTTGTTTAATGGTGATTTTGCCTCGAATATCTTTACCGTTCCAATCGCTTGCTCCCCAGTTGGCAACTTTCCCTTTTTTGTCGAGTTTTTCAAAGCTTTCGTTTTTCAATAGATTATCATTTTCTGCAGCAAATACTCCCATACCGAGAATTGCGGCTGTAAAACCACACATAAGTTTCTTCATTATCTCTTCCTTTCCGATAAGTTTGGTTCTCTTTGCGTGGAAAATATATTTTCCTGAATACGGTTAGAGTAGCATAATATTGTGGATATGTCAAGAAATATGAATTCAATGCCCATTTATATTTTAAAGCATAAAATCTTTTATGTTAAAAAATAATCATAAGCGCTAAAGAAATCGAGTAAAATAATTGTATATTATTAACTATATAAATTGTTTTAGTTAAATTATGCTAATTAACTCCTAAAAGGAAGCATGTCATGAGAAAGCCTGATTTCGACAATATTTTAAAAGTATTGAATCTTGAAGCCCCGGACCGTCCGACACTGTTCGAATTTTTTCTGAATGTCGACCTTTATAATAAGCTGGCTGGTCGCCCTGAAGGCTCTGAAGTCACAATGCAAACCCGAATTGATGCATATCATACCGCAGGATATGATTATACAACCGTTATTTCCGGGTTTCATTTTCCCCGACCCGAACGTGAGAGCGATAAGTCCGCATCTCTGAATGACGGTTCACTTTTTTACAATCGTGAAACCTATGAAAAGTTTGTCTGGCCGGAGGTTGACGACGCTGATTATTCTGAGCTTGGCACTCTGAAAGTGCCGCCTGGAATGAAGTTGATCGGTCATGGCCCCGGCGGGGTTGAGGAAAATATGATTGCCATGGTCGGCTACGACAACCTTTGCATGATGTTGTTTGACGATCCTGAACTGGTTCAGGAAATTGCCGCACAGGTTGGGTCACGTCTGGTTCGTCATTATGAAAGAATAGCTGAATTTGAAAACTTTGGAGCAATGATTTCAAATGATGACTGGGGATTCCAGGGGCAGACAATGATCTGTCCGGATGATATGCGGAAGTATATTATTCCGTGGCACAAGAAAATAGTGGAAGTTATTCATGGAGCAGGTTATCCAGCTATTCTGCACTCATGCGGCAACTTGCGTCCGGTAATGGATGACATTATTGACGTCTGCGGTTATAATGGAAAACACTCGTATGAAGACAAAATCCAGCCGGTTGAAGAAGCTTATGAGGAATATCATTCAAGAATCGCGATTTTAGGCGGTATTGATGTCGATTTTTTGTGCCGTAAATCCCTTGATGAAATTAAAGAACGTTCCCGTGCCATGCTTGAACGTTCAGCATCCCGTGGCGCTTATGCCCTTGGATCGGGAAACAGTATTCCGTATTACGTTCCGAGTGAAGCTTATATGGCAATGATCTCAGTCATTAATGACTGAGATCATTTCATGATTTTCAAATCGGTTATTTGGGTAAATCTATTATTTCTTCAAGCACTTTGAGGGCGTCATTATATTTTTGTGCATCTTTGTAGATGTCTTTTATCTTAAACAAAATAGCCTTTCTGGCCACAGGCTTTTTTTCTGCCAGTGCTCTGAGTTTCGGGATTGCTCCCAGGGGCTCACCCTTTTGTTTGTAAATTTCCGCAATCGAATCAGCCGCGAAATAAATTGCCATATCCTCTTTCTTCAGCATGGTAACCCATTTTTCGGATACAGTCATGTAGTTATTCAGGATTTCGATGAAGTTTTTCATCATTACTATCTGCTGAACCTTGACTCCCTCCATTCTGCCGGCCTGCAGCTTCATGCCTCCGAAAATAGTCAGCATAGCTAAAGCCAATACCATTGTTTTTGTGTTTTTCATTGAAACATCTCCTCTATTGTGGGCTTGAGCCCGGTTGTTGTTATTGAAACGCCACTTCCGGCGTTATATAAATTGATTTTAGATATTCCGCTCGAAACAGAAAATGGAATATTGCCCGGTCCTGAAATTGTTATTGCGCCGGGAGTGATACAAAATTGATGCTCTCTGAAAAAATTTTTCTTTCTGACTCTGTTTCCCGCATTTATGACTGCGAGAATAATCAGCAAAGCAATAAAAAAACTTGCTGCTAAAGCTGTAATTTTAGGCATCCAAAACTTCTTGTTGCTTTTGATTTGAAGATCACATTCTTGCCAGTTAAAATTCTTCTGGAATTCTAACTGGATATGGTTATCCCGATCCTTAATTAAAGCTTTTTTTAAATCTTCGGGTAGGTTTTCAATGTCCTGATTATTCATTTTTAAAACTTTCCTTCAAACTTTTCAACGCCCAGTGCAAGTTGCTTTTGACAGTGCCTTCGCGGCAACCCATGATTTCAGCGGTTTCTTTTACGCTCAGTTTTTCATAGAATCTTAACACAAGTACTTCTCGTTGTTTTTGCGGTAATTGCTGTAATGCTATGCCCAGTTTTTGTATATTTTGATCTCTGTTTTCAGTATCCGGCTCATTCGGCTCATATTGTTTTATCAGATTTGCATCTCGACGCTCCGTACGCCAATGTTCCCGTACCACATTCATGGTAATGCTGTAAAGAAAGGTTCTAAAACTTGCTTTTTTCCTGAACCTGTTTTTTTGCTGATATATCCTTAGAAAAACTTCTTGAACAATATCATCAGAAACATGTTCATTTCCAGTTAATTTCACCGCCACTCTATAAGCATAACTGGAATGCCTGTCAAACAAAATGGTAAAAGCGTTCTTGGAATTAGTTGATTCTGTCAACAAGGTCCAGTCATCCGCTTGTGAAAATTTCATTATCAGCAACTCTTTTTACTGTTAATGCGAAAGATTATGATAAGGTTTAATTAATAATTGAATAAATTTGCTTTTTTATTTTCAATATGTCAACTCTGAAGCTTTCTGAAACAATAGATAACTGCTCCGGCGGGGCCGAGGCCGCGGCTTAGTTGTTTTTTGTTGACCCGGTCGGGATTGTCGAATTTTGCTCCCATTTCGCGGATGAATAGTTTTGAGCCTAATATCGCTCCGTCGCTGAAGTGACGGGTGCGTCGCAGAAAACGGACCGGCATCGATTCTTTGCGTTTGGCCTGTTCCTGCGCCTCAAAGATTTCCTCGCTGGAGGCTCCGCTCTCCGCCGCGACGATTCGCGCCAGTTCACTTCTGAAATAACTGTAAAGATCATTGTCGGTCCATTCCGAGGTGTCGCGGTGCCAGATATTTTCTTTGAGATGTTTGACGAAATTTGCATGAAACATGTGTTTTCCCGTTCCGCAGTAGCGTCCCCAGGTTGTGAAATGGTAGTCGGCGGGATTGGTCGTCAGTCCGGAACGAACGGGGTTTAATTCGACGTATAAAACGCACGCTTCCAAGGAATTGCGACTGTCGAGGATGACGCTTTTGAATTTATTGGCCCAGAGTTTGCCAATACGGTCGCGGCATTGGTTGTAGACGACGGTGAAACGTTGTTGGAAGGCGCGCATAAAGTAGCTTATATCGATCATTTTGAGGCCGACTTCTCGACATGTTTCAGGATTGGCCGGGTTGATTTTTGGCATCTGCTTTGGCGCGTAAGTATACTTGTCTAACATACTGCTGTAGTAATTGTTGTGTCGTCTGGCAATGTCTTCAATCGACGGCAGTTCGTCCGGTCCCGGAGCGTAAACGACCACATGGAAATGGTTGCCCATCCAGGCGGCAGAGATCACCTCGATCAAAAAATATTCGCAGAGATTCTGCAGTAATCGAAAACCGTATTCCATGTCGACCCGATTGAACGGTTTTTCGCCTCTGCAGCCGGCGGCCCGATTCATCAGATGGTAATAGCAGCCTTCTCCTTTGACTTTCATGCGTGTTCCGCGTCCTGACATGATTTTTTCCTCCGTTAGTTGACGAGTTTACAGTTAATATAATGGTTGGAAATGAATTTGTCAATTAAGTATTATGTGATATACTATATTTTCTTAAAATGCTAATAGTAAATATATTATGATGGTATTGTTTAAATAAGTTGGGGCCAGATTCTGCCGTTTGAGGAATGGTGAAGTTTGATGTTCATGTTGAAAGTATTATAAATATTTTCCTCTGTCAGAATATCTTCTCTGGAACCTTTCGCAATTATTTGACCCTTCCGCATAATCATTCCACGGGAAAATATCGGCGTAATATCTTCAATTCGCTGGGTAATGAAAATCATTGTCGGGGCATCTGGTCTTTGTAATAGTTCTTCAATTGTTGATAACAAGTATTCACGGCTGCACATGTCAAGATGTACACAGGGTTCGTCAAGAATCAATAAATCAGGTTTGCCGATAAGTGCCCGGCATATTAAAGCTTTCAGTTGTTCCCCGGATGAGGTTTTGACAAATTCACGGTCAGTAATGTCTTCACTATTTAGTTGCCGGAGCATATCATGTGCTTTTTCAATTTCCTCAGGTAATGCTTCTCTATGCAGGCCAATGGCTGAGTCGAGACCGGATATGACAACTTCAAGCACAGTCGTGTTGTCATTTGTCCAACGGGCTAAAAACGGGCTGAGCCAGGCAATACGTTTACGTAACTGGACCAGGTTGGTTCGGCCGAATATTCCACCAAGGACCTCGACATGGGCGCCGAATTTGGCCCAGGCATAACCCATCAATAATTTAACCAGAGTTGTTTTGCCTGCTCCGTTGGCTCCCAGAATAAAATAATTTTCTCCATGTTGAACCTGCCAGTTAATGTCTTTTAAAACATGATGACCATCAAGAAATACATCCGCATGGGCGATTTTAATTATAGAATCATTACTAATCATTTTTACCAGTTGCAATTATGTTTCGTGTTTTTGTACTTAATCCAATCATCGCGAAGTTCTTTGCCCTTGGCAAATTCTTGCTCAAGAGAATTGAAATCGCGATTTTTGATAATTTCTACTAAATGATGCCAGCGTTTTTCAAATTCCTGAACAACTTCCAGAACCGCCGGTTGATTGTTTTCAATTATTTCCCGCCACATCAGCGGCGAGGATGATGCGATTCGAGAAGTGTCTTTAAATCCAGTGGCACATCCGGAATATCGCGGTCCTTTGACATTTTCTTCACAATCGAGAACCGCCTGGGTCAGAGCCAGGGCTAGAATATGGGAAATATGACTGGTATGACCTACCAGAATATCATGGTCTTTTAGGCCGAGTGTTACAACCGTGGTCCCAATGGATTCCCACATTTTTCGGACTTCCGCCAGCGCATCCGGATTTGATTCAGGTGTTTGGGTAACGAAAACTTCAGCGCTTCTATACAATTCCGGAAAGGCGTTTTCCGGACCGGACTTTTCCGTTCCGGCCATGGGATGACTACCGATAAAATTCACTCCGAGTGGGTGTAATGTTGCTTCGCCATTGAGGACAATCACTTCTTTGACACTGCCGATGTCTGTGACAATGGAACCGGGACGCCAGGCATGGGCGTGATCCTTGACGAATTCATTAATTCGTGGAATAGGCAGACAGAGTACGGTCAGATCGGCCCGGGCCAGGATATCATCAACGTTATCCGCGGTTTCGTCAATATGTCCGGCGGCAAGCATGTTTTCCCTGACTTCTTGTCTTCGGGTCCAGCCAAGACATTTATACGAGGTCTTTTTCAGGGCCATTGCAAGGGAGCCGCCAAGCAGGCCAAGTCCAATGACGGCCACATTGTTTACTTTTATCGACTTCATAATATCAACATTCTCAAAATTTAAAATGATTCATTATCTGGAATATTCCGGTTAAGCAAAATTATCGATGATCAATGTCCGAGCAGGGCGTTATTTACCAACCATGAGCAGAGTGCCTCAAAGCATATTTTTTTCGCCGCGGCTGCTTTGGGGACAAGAGAACTGGCGGTAAAACCAGGCAAACTGTTGCCTTCCAACACGTACATATTGCTGTCTTCAGCAATAATTATATCCACTCGGAGGATATCCCTGGCTCCGCTGGCGCGATAAAACGCCATGGCAATTTCAGCGGCTTTCTTTTGCTGTTCTTCCGGAATTGTCTCGGGCGGACAAAGGTATCTGGTTTCTCCAAGGGCATGGGTATATTTAGCGTCAAAATCATAGATTTTTCCGGGAATTTGAATTTCCACCATCGGCAGAGGCTCTCCGTTAATGATTCCTACCGTGGTTTCTTTTCCGGCGATAAATTTTTCGACCAGCAATACTGAGTCGTCATATTTGAATGCCCGGTCAAGCGCATTATTCCAATCCGCCATGGATTCAACCAGAACAATACCGAAAGTGGAACCTTCACATGGAGGTTTAACCACAACAGGAAGAGTCAGGTTTTCCGGAAATTCACGCCTCTCAGGGGAGACTACTGCCCAATCGGCGGTAGGGATTCCGTACTGCTGCATTATTTTTTTCGATGCGATTTTATCGATAATCAGTTTACTGGCTGTGCTGCCGCAACCGACAAAATTAAGTTTATGCTGTTCCATCAAAGCTTGAATTTCGCCGTTTTCACCAAACCCGCCGTGCAAAACCGGGAAAATAATGTCGGCCTGACGCATTTCGTCAGTCACAGCGGGTTCCTGAATATCGATTTCGTTGACCCGGTAACCGGCATTACGCAGGGCTTTGGCGACCGCGCCGCCGGATTCCAGTGAAACATCGCGTTCGCTGCAATTACCGCCTTTGAGAACGGCAACCAGTGGAGGTTCAGGTTCGTGAAAAAGTTCATCGCGGCTGGCCGGGTTGACAAAGACCACTTCCGGCTGCAGAAAAACGCTGAATTTTCCATGGATCAAGCGACGAATTCGAGTCAGTAAACGTAAATAATTTTTTTCTGTCGCTTTTCCGGTATTGATGATGTAATTAGCGTGGACCTCAGAAACTTTTGCGTCACCTTCGGTCCAGCCTTTGCATCCGACATTTTCGATCAATTTGCCGGACGGCAGCTCATTACAGACGTTTTTGAAGGCGCAGCCAGCACTGCGTCCGCCAAAGTTTACGGCACGTTCGGCCAAACGCTCTTCAATCAGTTTACTTTCTGCAACCGGATCACAAGGAGTGACTCTGAAAATCACTGTGGTAATAATGACGTCTTCCGGGATGTCGCTGCCGCGATATTTCCAGGCAATTTCGGTTCCGCGCGAAGCCCAGGGGGAGCCGTCAAGCCGATACCCGCACATATCTGAAACAAAATCGGCGGTACAAACTCCGTTAGCCCCGGCATTCATTCTGGCCGCGCCGCCGACGGATCCGGGAATGCCGGCCAATGGGCTAAGGCCGCCAAACCCGAGTGTCGCGGTGCTGCGGATCAAAGTGATTAAACGCACTCCGGCGCCAACGGTGAGGTGACGACGCCCCGGGCGAATACGCCCGAAATTATTATGATCAAGGGTGATGAACACTCCCGGCAAATCAATGTCGCTGCCGACAATATTGCTGCCGCCGCCGAGAACAGAAACCGGAATCCCGTGTTCATGGCAATAACGAAGCAAGTCCGCCAATATAATGTCATCGGGAGGGGAGACTAACAAAGGAATACTCTTTCCAATACCGAGGGTGGTAAGGTCACTCCATTTTTTGTCCTCGCAAATTTCCAGTTCCGGAAAATGCTGCAGCAGCTCAAATTTGAGACTGTCTTTTTTGCCGGGGTCGCTCATGATATGACTATGGTTTTATTTCTTGTAAACTTCTGCCGGATCGAAGACTCTTTCGCCTTGGATCTTGAGTTCGCCATTTTCGAGTTTTCTGAAGAAACAGGAACGATATCCTTTGTGACAGGCCGCGCCGCCGATTTGATCGATTTTAAAAATCACGGTGTCGGCATCACAGTCAACCAGGATTTCCTTAACTACCTGGACATTGCCCGATTCTTCACCTTTACGCCAAAGTTTCTGCCGTGAGCGGGTCCAATAGGTGGCATTGCCGGTTTTCAAGGTTTCATTCCATGACTCTTCGTTGATGTATGCCAGCATCAGGACTTCTCCTGTCTGGTAATCCTGAGCGATTGCGGGGATAAGACCGTCGCCTTTTGAAAAATCAAGTAAAGACATTGTTACTCCTTCTTTATGTTATGGTTTCTGTCTAAAGCCTAAGCAATATACAACTATGATGGGGATTTTTCCATTGAAGATAACTTTTTTTACCGGCAAATTGATTTGTGATGCAAAGACAAGGAATATCACGGTTCAATTATGATTAAACAAATCAAGCTCGCGGAAATGTTTCCTTATAACATTTAAATCATATTATATCATTATGTAGTTTTTTATTATTATATAAATAGTTTGTATGTAATTAATTAAATAATACTGCAAAGAGTGAGAAATAATGGGTAAATGAAATGTAGGAGCATCAAAACGACAAAAACGTCACTTCATTTGATGAACTTTCAATTTATGAGTTTTCTCCGGCTGCAGGAGAATATCCTGAGTCATTCTGAATTCACAAAGATAGAGATTATGCAGACGGCAAAATTCAATTATCCTCCGCTGGTTATGAAGGTCCATGTTCCCGGCGGCAATCACAATACGGTCAAAACGGTGTTTCTGGTATATTTTTTCGAGCATAGTGCTGTCTCCAAAAACCAGATGGCCATGTACTTGCAGTTCTTTAAGTTCTGGATCCTCATCGATCAAACCGATAACCTTCATTGGGTGGTCGATATATTTAACTGAAAGATAGGCAAGGAACAACTGGCACATGTCTCCTGCTCCATATACAACACATCTTGAAACATTGGTTCCGGTGAAACGGTTCAGATAAATCTTTTTCAGCATTACCGCTTCGATGTACCGTAGTAAGAAGCGCTCTCCCAGGATCAGGGCCAGACCAAGAACTGAAAAGAACATGTACATCGCCAGGAAGTTAACATGGAGCTTGGTTCTCGGGACCAGATAATATGAGGCAAAACCACCGATAATAAATGCAACAACCAGGGTTTCGATCAAGATTCGATAATTATGAATTCCGGCCCGGACCCAATGTACCCGATAACATCGTCCAAGATGGAGGCCAAGTAGCGGAACAGAGATCATCGTGATCAAAAATTCCGAATTAACATCATATTTGTAAAAAAACAAACGTCCGGCGACAAGATATGAAACAATCAGAATAAACATATCGAGAAAAGGATGAATCATCGAAATGAGCAGGGCGCGATGCGGCTGTCTCATACCATTTATAATATTGCCGGCTGACTGCCACATTTCAACCGCGCCGAGGCGTCGGATGACATAGATAAAGGCGGATAATACAACCAAAACAGCCAGGGCAGGATAAATATTCTTCGGCATACCTTTAATAGGACTATTTTCAGGAAAAAACATCAAACAGGTTGCTGATATGGCGAAAATTGCTCCGGCCAGATATAGATATAGCGCCGACCGGCTTTGATTGTGATTGCGGCCCAGTAAACGATGATGCAGGTGTTCGCGTTCCGTTCCCATGATTTTGGTGTCAAAGCCCGGAACTTTGGAAATTTTTTTGAATATTCGTTTTGAAGCCCGCAGCCAGATGGCGATGAAAACATCAAACAGCGGGACTCCGAATGCCAGCAACGGAATCATTACCGCACTGAGAGCCGCCGCCTTATCCGCGCTCTGGGCCGGGGTATAAATCCCGCAAACCGCGATGGCGAAGCCGACAAACATGCTGCCGGTCCGGCCCATATAAATTTTCGCCGGGTGAAAATTGAAGAATAAAAAACCAAGACAGCAACCGCCTAAAGTGAGGGATAATACCGCCAGTTCCGGGTCTTTTGTGAATAAAAACCAGACACAGAGGCAACTGGCCGCAACCATTCCAAGTCCGCCGCCCAGACCGTCCATCCTGGTGACGGCCGTAAAAATATTGATGAAAGCGATAATCCAGATTATCGTCAATATGAAAGATAATACGTCCGGAATTTGATATCCCAGCACCTGGGTCAGTCGGGCATTAAGCAGCCAGGCGGCAGCCCCGGCTAAAATCTGACCAAATATCTTGAGATAGATTGACAGTTTTGTCCGGTCTGCGTACAGTCCTACCGCACAAAGAAAAACCGCTGGAAGAAAGATTCTGCCGCTGACTCCCTGCAGAAATTTGTACGAGGCGTCCAGTTCCTGCAAAAGTAAACCGTAAATTGTCATCGTCAAAATAAACGAGATGACAATCGCAAAACCACCGGCATTCGGGACCGGTTTCGCGTGCGGGTGTTTGCCGTCAGGATAGACGATAAAGCCCAATCCTGGCATCACTCTGATACAAATCAGGGTAAAAAAACAAGAAATGACACACGCTAAACCGGGAAAAAAGACAAGCGGAATATATTTTTGTAAAATATCTCTCATACTATTTCAGCCGTTTACATCTCATTTCTTTTTATCTTTTTTATCCGCAATAACCACCGGTGATTTCTTTTTAGCTTCATTAGGATCGAAGCGTAAAACAGTTTCGCCGTCTTTGCACAAACCGAATTTTTCCCTGGCGACTTTTTCAACCGCCTCCGGGGAAATGATCAAATCATGCACGTTACGTTTCAAACTGATGGTTTCAGCCGTTTCTTTGGCGGCCGCTTCCCGTAGTTTATCAACTTCCATCTCTTTCTTACGATATTTGCGATAAACCGGCCATAACAATACCGCGGCCGATGCAATCAGCAAAAAAACTACCAGATAAATAAAATATATCAAAGTATTTTTATTACCGGCTTTCATGGTGATTCACACTCTCCGTCAAGCGTTATTTTGCGGTAATGACATCAGAAATTCAACATTGGTACGCTTCTGCTTCAGTTTGCTGATCAGCAGTTCCATGGCGTCGACCGGAGTTGAACTGTTCAAAGCTTTTCTGAGCGTCCAGACGCGTTTGAGTTCGTCAGGATGCATTAGCAACTCTTCGCGCCGGGTGCCGCTCTTTTCGACATTGATGGCGGGATAAATGCGCCGGTCGGCCAAATGACGGTCCAGATGTAATTCCATATTACCGGTACCTTTGAATTCTTCAAAGATAACATCGTCCATCCGGCTGCCGGTGTCGATCAGGGCGGTCGCGATAATTGTCAAACTTCCATGATCTTCGATATTTCTGGCCGCGCCGAAGAAACGCTTCGGTTTATGCAGAGCATTGGCGTCAACCCCGCCGGAAAGAATCTTACCACTGTGCGGCTGCAGTGTGTTGTACGCTCGGGCCAAACGGGTAATACTGTCCAGCAGAATTACGACATGTTTACCGTACTCAACCAGGCGTTTTGATTTTTCGATAACCATTTCCGCCACCTGGACGTGCCGTTCGGGCGGTTCGTCAAACGTTGAGCTGACGACTTCAGCATCAACGGATCGCTGCATATCGGTTACTTCTTCGGGGCGTTCGTCAATCAGTAGAATAATCAGGACAACATCCGGATCATTGGCCCGGATCGAGTTAGCCACTTTCTGCAGTAAAACGGTTTTACCAGTCCGTGGCGGCGCCACGATCAACCCGCGTTGACCTTTACCGATCGGAGTAACCAGGTCTACAACCCGGGTTTCTATGCCTTCCGGAGCATTTTCAAGGATCAGTCTTTCAGTCGGGAAATAAGGGGTTAAACTGTTAAAAGGAATAATTTTTTTCTTGCGGTCAGGAGAATCGTGGTTGATGGATTCCACCTTTAGCATAGCAAAGAAACGTTCCTTTTCCCGCGGCGGACGAATCTGGCCGGCAATAAAGTCACCGGTCTTCAAGGAAAAACGCCGTATCTGGGAGGGGCTCAGATAAATATCTTCAGGGCTTGGCATGTAACAATAGCTTGAAGAACGTAAAAAGCCGTATCCGTCCTGAAGGACTTCCAGGTGACCGCTGCCGTACATAACCCCGCTGCGTTCAGCGTTGGCCTTGAGAATTTCAAAAACCAGACGTGATTTTTCAAGTGAACCGATACCTTCAATTTCAAGTTCCTGCCCCATCTCGGCCAGATCAACCATTGAACGTTTTTGCAGTTCGGCAATATCCAGGCTGGTCGCGGTTTTATCACGGATGACATCCCGTCCGTTCCGTTTTTTCTTATGAATGCGCTTTTCCCCTTGCTGATCCTGAGATTCTGCTTGCGGCCCATTCGGAGCGGGCGTATTTTTATTTTCAGCTGCGGGTTTATTTTCCGCTTTTACCTCGGCAACGGTCGATTCGGACTCGACTGGAGCTGCTTCATCACTTGATGGTGCTCTTGCCGCTTCTGCTTTTTTCGCTGGTCTACCACGACGCTTTTTAGGCGGTTCGGCCTTTTTTTCAACCTGAGCTGCTTCGATTGGCGTTGTTTGAGTGGGGGTGGCATTCGCAGGGGTTGGTTCTGCCGCTGCTGTTTTGCGCGGTCTGCCACGACGTTTTGGAGTCGCTTTTTCTACTTTTGATGAGTCTTCAGGATTAGCCATGTTATCTTTTTTTGCAGGCATATTAGCTCCTTTCATTAATTAATTGTTCATTCAATATTACAACTTGTTTTTTTAATAAATCAATATTTCCTGAGTTTATCAACCCGTAATCAGCCCTTTCCAACTTGATATCAGGAGAAAGTTGGTGTTTTGAGCGTCGGGAGAAATCTTCAGGAGTTATATTTCTGGCCTGTAAATTTTCCAACACCTTTTCAGCCGGACTCCATACTGCTATGATATAATCGAAATCCTCGGTCCATTCTACCTCATAAAGCAACGGAACTTCAAAAATAACATTCTGGTCCCGGCGGTTTTCCAGTTCATCCATAAACCTCTCTTTAACCATAGGATGCAATAACTCATTTAAAAAGACCAGTTCATCCTCATCGTGGAAAACAATATCCGCAATCACGGCCCGGTTGATGGTTCCGCTCATACGTTTAAATACTTTTTTCCCCCAACGTTCTCTCATTGCTTCGATAAGTCGGAATCATTGGCGTCATACAGCTCTCTACATATTTCATCGGCACTCAACGTGAACCAGTTGAGGGCCTGAAACATTTGTAAAACTGTGGATTTTCCGCTGCCATATCCGCCTGTAAGTCCGGCGACAACTGCCACAACAGCCTCCTGATGTGATTACGTCCAGTATCTATTCTCGCAAAAGAACATTGATTGAAAACGGTTAAAATTGCTAAATAGACAGAAAATTGGAATTAAAAGATCGGAAATCATTACCCGGTCGAATTGAAATAACTCTTTATCAATGTTATTTTAATATAGTATAATTAAAACAAAAATGCAAGCTGAAAACCGCAAACTGTTGAAAAAAAGCTGATAATGATTAAAAAACCTTATGTAATTGAGCGGAAAAGCGTTTCAGGCGGGAACTGGCTTGAACTGGAAAATCTTACTTACAGCGATCATCTTGGACGTTCTCGAATCTGGGAATGCGCAACCCGGGTAAACTCTCGTGGCGCCGTGATAATGATAGTGCAACTGCGTCCGAGCGGTCGCTTTATTTTAATCAGACAGTATCGGCCGCCTGCCGACAGCTTTGTCGTTGAGTTTCCCGCCGGTTTGATTGACGACGGCGAACCGCCCGAAAATACCGCAGTTCGGGAATTATATGAGGAAACCGGTTTTAACGGAGTGGTCGAACGAGTTGTTCCTCCGGCCCTGAATTCACCGGGATTGAGCGGGGAAACCGTGACAACCGTGATGATGTCAGTTGATGAGTCGGCGCAAGAAAACCGTAACCCGGTTCCTCAATTCGAGGATTCTGAGAATATTGAAACCTTTCTGGTTGAACCTGCTGAATTGTCGAACTTCATTAATGAAGCGAGAGAAAGAGGAGACCGGATTGATGCCAAAATTATTTCATTTATCTGCGGCATGAGCTTATAAATTCTGGAGAAAGACCATGAAAACCGATTCACTTGACCGGAGAATTATCCGCGTTTTAAATGCTGACGGTCGCTGTTCGAGTTTGGAAATCGCTCGGCAGCTGGATGTTTCCGAAGGCACAATTCGCAATCGCATCAAAAAAATGAATGATGCCGGATTGCTCCGGGTTTCCGCGCTGCTCGATCCGGAAAAACTCGAAGAAAAAGAACTGGCTCTTCTCGGAATCAGGATATCTTCATCTCGTGATCTGGTTGAAACGACCAGCGGTATTGCCGATCTGCCGCAAGTTAAGGCTGCTTATATTACCACGGGCCGGTATGATATTATTGTGGAGGTTCTGGTTGAAGTTAAAACCGGCCTGATCGACTTTATTGCGGAAGAACTGACAAAATTTCCCGGAATTGTCTCAACTGAAAGTTTTATGGCCATGAAGTCCTTTAATAAATGGGTCATTGACGACTTGACGGATTGAATGTCTATATCATTATATCTTAATAGCAACAGTAATAGGTCATGCAAAGCTATTATTTGCACCATGAAGGGCATGAAGAACATGAAGAAGTATTTAAATTTTCAGCATAAGCTGAAAAATAAAAAAACTTTTTCGTGACTTTTTCGTGACTTTTCGTGGTTAATATTTGCATTTCGCACGCCTCTTAGTAACAGCAAAAACAGGAGAATCACAATGAATTTGGATAAAGTGGAATATTACAATGTTGGAGATCGTGAAAAAATACCCGGTCTGGGTGAAAACGGACTGGTGCGGGTTCCGCGAGGTGTCAGGAACTGCCTTAATAACCGTGCCCGTTTTGTCGCAATGGACTCGGTCGGTTGTGAAGTTCGTTTCGTTACCGAAGCCACTAATATTGATATTTACGTCTCCTGCAATAAACCTGAATTTCTGGAAAGAGGAGAAGTAAGGATATTCAAGGGCAACTTCCGCTGTCAGGTTGTTGAACTTGAGCCCGGCAAAGTGCATAATATCCGGTTGACTCCGCCGCCAAACTTTGCTTCGGCGTCAGAAGAGGCAATTAATGAAGGTGGATTTGCGTCGAATGTCTGGCGGGTCATCTGTGGTCGCGGCTCTGCTATCGTCCTGCACGATATTGACACTCACGGTTATGAGATTCGTCCTCCGAAACCGGAGGAAAAACCGGCGCTTGACTGGCTGGCTTATGGATCATCCATTACCAATTCGCACCTTGACGGCTATCCGCATTTTGCCGCCAGAAAATTGCGGGTTCAGGTCCAGAACAAGGGATTCAGCGGCGCTTGCCAAATTGAAAAGGAACTGGTGGACTATTTTGTCGACGAATGTGATTGGGATTTTGCCACCTGTGAACTGGGGATTAATATGCGCGGCGGTTTCACCCCTGATGAATTTGGCGAACGCGCGTCATATCTGATCGACCGTTTTACTGCAACCGGCAGACCGGTTTTGATAATAAGTTTATTCCCCAATCACAAATCAGCGGACAAAGTAGCTATCCGTGAGGAAATAACTGATTGTGAAGTTGCTTACAATGAAATACTCGAAGAGTTGGTCGCCAGGAAGAACGCCGCAAATCTGCATTTTATGGCTGGTAGCGACGTTCTGGATGATTTCACCGGGCTTTCCGGCGATCTGCTTCATCCGTGTCCCTACGGTCACGCCATTATGGGCGCTAATCTGGCGGAAAGACTCAAAAGCATTATTTAAATAATACTAACCCATAAAATATTTATATAGCAGTCTGCTTATGCTTTTTTTTCAATACTTGATTTTATATATATACATATGGCATTATTGTTTAATGGGTTACATGAGATGCTGATTGATTTATTTGAGTAGGGAAACTAAATGTATGAGTGCAAAAATCGGTATGAGAATCAACAGGACGGCCAGGATTTCGTTCAATAACGCTTTCCAGGCGGAAAATCCTTGAACCTGGCCGATGCATTTTAATGAGGTTACTACAGACCACCCCTCGAGAATAATGCCTGTTACAAAAAATAAATAATACAGGGAGAAAAGAAGAATATTATCTTCGTGATTAGGGACCCAGGAAGTAAACAGTTTATTCCCGAAAAGAACGAGTTGCGGTGGCAATAACAGCATTCCACAGATAGCTGGCAAATATCCCCAGGCAAGAGCGGCCCGTATTTCCTCCGAGGAAGCTTTCCCGTTCAGCAGCCTACCGGAAATTCTGATGAGCAGCCCATGTAAATAAATTATTAAAATGCCACTGATTGGTCCGCCGATTATACATCCAAGCAAAAGCATAATTAATGTGTGCGTCTCACCTAAATTTTTATTGTTCGCTCGTTGCAATGAGTCTGAAATTCCGTTCAATGCGGCCAGTAGCAGAACATATTTACACGGATCGCTGTCAATGATCTGTTGAATCGTCGCACGCGGCCTGGTCCAGATTGAAATCCAGGGGTTATGCGGCCATTTGTTTTCAGTGAAGAGTTTTATATTGTTTTCTGACGTGATTTGTTCATCCGGTTCCGAAGCCTGTTCCGGTGCGAACACCATCAGCCAGGGATGGGCAAAGGCAATTTTCCAGTCGGCGGCCTTTCCCTGTCCAGTTAACGGGAATTTATATATATTCTCAGCTATTTTGTCCAGTTTGCATCGATAAGTATCCGGAACGTGGATATAAAGGTCTCCTTGCATATTTTTCGGTCGATTTATCTTACCGGTAAGTTTCAGACTATCTTCGTCCCATTTGACCTCACTGAGCTCGACCCCGCCCTGAGTAAAATGAAATGATGTCGCAAGTACCCACGGATGCTTGCGTTCGGGAACAATTGCCGTCAGCAATACATCCTGTCCTGAAAATTCATAACTGAACGCATCATTTGTTTTACCAAGATAGCGTCGATTCCAAAAATCCCACATAAGATAGGTTTTGTTAGTATCCAGACCATATTTTCCCAGTGAAATATCCAATGTTTCAGGACCGCCATAATTGAATATCGCAACAAGATCCCGAACGTCCCATGAATTCACCGGCAAGTGCCAGATGCGCGGACAGTCCTCCGGATAAACATGTTCAAAGAGATCGAGCGGACGAGCTGCAATTCCGTATGGCGGGCAAATTTGTTTGATCAGCTCCATACTGTCCGGTTCAGCCAAATCAAATCGGTCCCCCAGGAAAAACTGACCGCCGGACATCGCCACCAGCGTAGCTCGGAGCCGACACTCCGCCATATCCGCCGGCGGCGCGACGTTCAAGCTGTCCGGATTGAGCAGCAGAAGTTTCTGATGCATAAAATAGCGGGACGCAATTGTCGTCGCGGCCCGTTTGAAGTAACTTATATCTTCAACTCTGCCTTCAACTTTACGAGCTTGCGTGAAGCCGGTATTCCCGATATCATTGCAGGCCATACTGGTGGCACCGTATCCGATGCCGAAATGTAGCAGATTTGAACACCAGTAAACATAATCATCATCGTCCATCATATCCATAATGATTGACAGACCGCGCCGGTAAACTTCAACACCTTTGACACTTTTGCGGTCAAAAGGCGTAAAAGCTTTATCCACCCGTCCCATGCGGCCGCAAAAATCCAGTTTGAAATATTTTACTCCGATAGATTTGAAATGGCCGATTGTGCGATGCAGAAATTTTTCTCCCTCGGGATGGGTCGGGTCCAACTGATACATCCGGCAGAATGGTTCCCAATGCCATTTGTCGCCATCATTAGGATGAAATGCCAATAGCGCTTCCGGATGTTCCCTGGCGAATTGCGAGTCCGCAGCGATTAAGAAAGGACACAGCCAGACGCCGAGTTTATAGCCTTTATTATCCAGCTCGTGCTTCAAATATTCCAGTCCATGCGGATAATTATCGTTAGTCTCGAAAAATTCTCCCGGCAGATTATCTTTAAAATAACCCAGGTCAAGTTGAATATACTCGAAGTCGAGCCCGGAAAATTCATCCCGGAGCAAATCCGCCGTGCGCAGCGTATCGATTTCATTTTGCTCCAACCGGTAGCCGTACCAGGAAAGCCACCCCATCGGAGGACGCTTTGCCCATACCTCAACATTGCGTCTTTCCGCACATAATGCTGCCCATTCTTCAAGCCCGTCATACGGATTTTCAAACGAGCCGATCATAACATCTTCGGTTTGAATCTTTTCTCCGGGGGCGAGTTCATATCCGGCAAAATTGTTGGACAAGGCAATTTTTTTGACTTCGCCGGTATCAGGTTCAGCTATCAGTAACGGTAAGGCGCAGCAACGCTCCAACGGGACCATGAATCCGAAAATCCAGGTTGGATGTTCCTGGCGGTAATAAACCATCATTCCGCCCAGACTGTAGTGGGCTCCGGTTGCCAGATCAGGACAAAACCCTATGCCCCAGGCTATATCTTCTTCAGCCAGATAATATGTCTGCCATTTTTCCATATATTCCGGACTGGCGGCGTTGACCCGCATGGCCCCGGCAACACCGAACCCGGAATCCATATAAATAACATCGTCAGGAGAAGTATCAGGAATTCCGGTTCCCTCTAAAATATGGAATGCTCCCAGCGTGACGGTTTGGTCGCTACAGTTTTCCAACGTTACCCGTAGGATGCTCCAGTTATCCAATTTCTCAGCCTGCCATAACACTTGCAGTTGCGGATAATCATCAACAACGGCCCCGTCCGCGAAATCAACTTTTCGCCATTGACCGTCAAGAAATATCCTGGAACTGAATTCAAGCTTTTCCCCGTTAAGACCGGATATTATTATCTTATTCATTTGGTTTGCCCAATTCCTTTTTGAACTTTTTCATGTCTGGAACAACTCCCCCGATAGAAGCAAATAAAATGATAAATGATATTTGGAATATACACCTGTCATATGTAAATGCAACCAAAATATAATCCATGAAAGTCATGGGATTCTTCTGTGCCAATTTGTAAACATTGAAAACACTCTGACGTCTGAATAGTCAGACGGTTTGACTTTAATTAATTTGTAATAACTTTTCTGTTAAGGTTTTAGTTGATTATCGCTCGTGAGGGATAGACCGTGGTAATGGTAATGAGTCAAGTGATTAATGAAATCTGCAATGAATAGATATCTTTAGGATTTAATTCATAAAATTTTGCCGATATTTGGCAAAAGAATAATTAAGAAATATTTAACATAATAATGGATAGATTAAGCGGCCCGTGACGACAAGATCAGTAATGCCACGATAAAGATAATTGCAAGCATAATAAGTTTAGGAACCAGCTTCCCGAAAACTTTTAAATTTTCTTTTGCCCGGTCCTGTTGCTTTGTGTATAATTGCTGCAAAGTATCGGACAAACGACCGGATTGTTCGCCGGTCTGCCAAAGTGAAATAAAATCTGATGGCGTATCTGAAGAAAAGCCTTGCGATATCGGATAACCGTCGCGGGCGCTTTGTCCTCCCCCTTTGAGCATGGCTGCAACGACAACATTATTACACAGATCGAGTGATAAATCCGCGCAGACCGGCATGGGAATACCTGCATTGTAAAGGGCGTAAAATCCTTGACAGTAACGGACGAACGCCAGGTCTTTCATGGCCGGACCCAGTAGTGGGATTTTGAGCAGCAAGCGGTCAAGTATAAAACGAAAATGCCCTTCTTTACCGGAATAATGCGCCAGCCAGATAACGACAAGCACAGGCAGGTACATAAAAATAAACAAAATAAAGAACACGTTGAACAGGTAATGAAAAATGGATATTTTTCCTAAGATGACCGAAGCTATCGGCAATAAAAATGCGATAATATGAAATTGCAGAACCGGCTGCGCCAGACCGGAAATAATCATGTTCCAGGTTTGGGTTTTCATCAGATGCAAGTCAGCTATCAGCTTGAATGATTCCGCGAGGTGTCCGGACATCTCGCCCGATTCAATAATGCAGATATCGGTTCGGGAAAACTTGAGGGTTGAAGCACGCAGAGCCGAGGCCAGAGTCGAACCGTTATTGATATCGGCAATGATTTGCATCCAGCCTTGCCGGATTTCATTTTTTCCACGTCGGGACGCTACTTCCAACGCCTTTGTGATGCTTAAACCGGCATCCAGCATGGTGGCGACTTGTCCAAACAGTTCCTGTTGTTTTAAAAACATCTTGTGTACTTATGAAATAGGATTTTAAGTCTGTTCATTATCGGTTTACTATAAAGTTTCTTATATTGATTGCAAGCTTGATAAATATTCGATAGATAAAAAAAGAGTTTGTTTCCTATACAGGAAAACAAACTCTCTTCGCGCTTTTCGTGTTTAATCGAAAAACTTATTTCTGCATCCCTGCAACCATCAGGTTGGCGATGCGTTTGGCGAAATTCAGCGGGTCGGGAATCGAACCGCCGGAAGTCAACAGTGCCTGATCGTAAAGCATTTCAGCATACTCTTTTGTTTGATCAGCGTCCGGGGCTTCGTCATAAACTTTCTGGAACGCGCCGATCAACGGATGACCGGCATTGAGTTCCAGAATCTTTTTCTGGGGCGGAACATCCTGGTTCATCGCTTTCATCAGACGTTCCATGTGCGCGCCCATATCGTTTTCATCGCCGACCAGACAGCAGGCGCTTTCGGTCAGGCGACTTGAAAAGCGGACTTCCTTTACCCTTTCTTCGAGGGTTTTACCGAGGAACTCGACCAGTGATTTGTGTTGTTCCGCGGCTTCTTTGACCTGTTCTTTTGATTCTTCATCCTCCAGTTCGCCTTTTACGGCAGACTTGAGATACTTCTGTTCATATTGCTGCATGGATTGCAGAACCCATTCGTCGATAGGATCGGTCATGAACAGGACGTCCCAACCTTTGGACTTGAAGTATTCCAATGCGGGGGAGTTTTCCAGAACGGAGCGGTTTTCCCCGGTCAGGTAATAAATATGTTCCTGGGATTCCGGCATGGCGGTAACATAATCATTAAGGCCGATCATTTCACCCGGTTTACCGTTCATGGTCTCGTACATTGCCAGATCTTTGAGTTTATCGCTATTTTCATAGTCAGTGTGGATACCTTCTTTGATCATGGCGCCGAATTCTTTATAGAATGCAATATAGGTTTCGGTTTCATTCTCGCGCATTTTCTTCAACTCGGACAGGACTTTACGGGTAATATTTTTCTTGATTTTACCGAGCAGCGGATTTTCCTGGAGAATTTCGCGGGAGACGTTCAACGGCAGGTCGCTTGAATCAACTACGCCTTTGACGAAACGCATGTAATCGGGAATCAGATGTTCGCATTCATCGGTGATGAAGACGCGTTTGACGTAAAGCTGCAGGCCTTTTTTCTGCTGATCCGGCATAAAAACATTGAATGCTGATTTTTCCGGCAGATAGAGCAGGGCCTTGAATTCGGTCGTGCCTTCAGCGGCAATATTGATGTGGCGCAGCGGTTTGCCCTGAAAATGTGAAAGATGACCGAAAAATTGCTCATGGTCCTCTTCCGTCACTTCAGCCGGGTCACGCAGCCAGATGGCTTTCTGTGAGTTGACGGTCTGGTCCTCGACAACTTCCTTGTCGTCTTCTTTTTTGGTGACCGGCATAATGATCGGGTATTCGATGTAATCGGAATACTTGCGGATTATCTCGCGCAGTTTCCAGGTTTCCAGATAGAGTTCGGCATTGTCCTTGAGATAAACGGTCACTTCCGTGCCCTGTTCTGTTTTGTCGGCAGAGTCAAGGGTGTAACCGGACTCACCGGTCGAGGTCCATTTGACGGCGGGCTCGTCCGAACCTGCGCGTTTGGTTACCAGTTCGACTTTATCCGCGACCATGAAGCTGGAGTAAAAACCGACTCCGAACTGGCCGATTAGTTCCGGCAGGTCGGCTGCTTTGCTTTCCTCGATCGCCTGCATAAAGGCTTTGGTGCCGGATTTGGCGATGGTGCCGATATTGTTGGCGACTTCTTCTTCGGTCATGCCGATACCGTTATCGGTGACTTTGATGCATTTTGTTTCTTTGTCGATTTCGACCCGGATGGCCCAGTCGCGGCTCATGGAGTCATCTTTCAGCGACTCGAAACGCGCTTTGTCGATAGCGTCGGCGGCGTTGGCTACCAGTTCGCGCAGGAAGATGTCCTTGTTCGAGTAAAGTGAGTGGATCACCAGATCCAGCAAATGTTGTACTTCAGTTTTGAACTGACGTTTCTTTGACATAGTTACTCCTCTTGTTTCTGAACTAATGCAATTTTAACCACGAACACCACGAAAAAACACGAAAAAAAGAGTTTTTTTATTCTGCTTTGCAGAAAATTCAAACTATTTATTCACGCGTTGTCTTTCTCTGGCTCAGGCTTTTTACGGGGGTAAATACCCTTGCAGACTGCGCCAATCATGGTGAAAGAGTTCGCATAAGTCTTTTTGTTATTTACTATATAATAAAAAATAAAAATAAACCCGCCTCAAACAGCGGGTATATAATATAACAAAAAATAATGATTTGTAAATAGTAACAGAGTAAAAATGCAGATTTTTTTCGCAACAGGGGGTTGACATTAACAGGAGCATGAAGTATAATTAAGTCAAATATGATATCACGAGGTATCAAATTGAATAAAAAAGGTAAACCAATGTCAGAATCAGGAACAAGAGTCAGGTTGATTGATGTGGCGGAACGGGCGAAAGTATCGCGCGGTGCCGTCGCCCGGGTTTTACTGGGAACCGGGGCGGGGCGGGTCCGGGTCAGTGCGGAAAAAACAGAGCTCATCAAGCGTCTGGCTGAAGAGATGGGGTTTGCCCCGGACAATTCGGCCAGGATGTTAAAAGGAAAAAAAAGCAAGATTATCGGAGTCTTGATAGACAGTTATGCATCTCAGACTGCTTTTATGGCATTTTCAGTTGCGGAAGAGATTCTTTGTCAGCATGGATATCGGATAATGGTCGGGCAAACGCACGATAATTATGAGATTCTAAAGCAGTATATTTCTGATTTTACTTCACGTCGTGTAGACGGCATTATTTGTTTGGCGCATGGCTACTCAGAGTTTGATACGGTCAATGACTTAAAAAACTTCCATAATGTTGTTTATTTTGGCGAACCGCGCAAACCCGGATTGAGATACGTGCATTATGATGTTAAGGCGGGGATGAAAATGATTATTGACCATCTTGTTGCTTCCGGGCGGAAAAGGATTGGACATTTACTTTTTAACAGTGGCAGTATGTACATGACCAGACGTATTGAAGGATATAAGGAAAGTTTGAAACAATATGACATTCCTTATGATGAAAAGTTGCTTTACAAGGCAGATCAAGCTCCGGATGAAGCCGGTTACATGGATATTATCGATTATTTGGTCGAACAGCAGGAGGTCGATTCAATCGTGGTACATAATGACCTCTGGGCCGTCAGACTGATAAAATATCTCAAAAAACGCGGCTTTGATATTCCCGCCCAAGTTGCGGTTGCGGGATGTGATAATCTTGAAATAGGAGAGATATCATCGCCTGAACTGACAACTGTTGACCCGAAAATCAAAGAGCAGGGAAGAGTTGTTGCCGAAATGATCCTTGAAATGATTGAAGGCGGAAAAAAAATTGAAAACAGGCAAATTAAAATAGAACCTGAACTAATAATAAGAGAATCAACAAAATAAGAAAGGACAAAAAAATGAAAGAAACAAAACAATTTACATTAATCGAACTGCTGGTTGTAATTGCTATCATAGCCATCCTTGCGTCAATGCTGTTGCCGGCATTAGGCAAAGCCAGGTCAAAAGCAAAAGAAATATCTTGTGCGAATAACCTTAAACAGTTGGGGTTGACGTACAAAATGTATGACTTTGACAATGATGGGTGGTGTGTACCTGTATGGCGTGTCTCATGGAAATTTTATTCCGTATGGGCTCTTCACCTTTATGATCAGGGTTATTTAAAAGAAATAAAATTAGTTCGCTGTCCATCTGAACCTGATGATTATGGATACAAAACTTTTACTGATCTTAAAGCGAATGGCAGTACCATTGAATCGAATAGAATGCAGAGCTCAATTTCATACGGTTTGAATATTGATACATTTGGTTACACAATATATACATCAACCCAAACCTGGGGAGGCAAGCCTGTTAAGGCGTCGGCTATTGATAAAATCAAACACTCTCCCAATTTAATTGTTTTTAGCGATGCGGCCTTTCATGTTTTAAAGTTTACGACAAGCGCAACAAGTTACCATCCAGAGCTGAGGCATGCCGGATACGCAAACTTTTTAGCCTGGGATGGCCACGTTGGAAAGCAAAATATTGCCAGTACTCTTCGTGATACCATCTTCTTCAAAGATAAGTACAGGTATCCGGCCATGTATAAAAGTGGTTCAAACTATTATTTGCGCTCAGATTTTTGATAATTAATATTTAAATTATTTTCGAACAAGTTAAGGAGAAATAAGTGAAAAATTATTATTATGGGATGGCGGCGGCATTGTTGTTTTCAGGTAGCGGTCTGTCCGCTCAAAAAGTTGTCTTTAAGGAAGATTTTGAATCCAGTCTTCAGGAATTAAAAGCCAAAGGCTGGATGATTCCCGACCCGAATAAAGTTGGAAGTACAGGTTTGACAAAGAACAATCCCATTTCCGGGAAACAGAGCCTTGAAGTTATATCCGGTGGAGTGAATTATGCTAATATACTTGTTCCTGTGCAAGCAGGTAAAAGATACTGCGGCAGTGTAAAATTGACTTACAATAACGTTAGAAACCGGAAATTGACCAATCCAGCTTTGCAGCGTAACCGCGGTGCGGTTATGTTTTTCCAACTTAATACTAAGGAAAAAAAGCATTTGAACGGCGGATCATTTCCACAAGGATATAAAGGCACAAGCAAAGCGTGGATTCTTCATGAAGTTAAAGAAACTAAACTTATGCCGAAACAAGCAGCATACATCAATTTGACGATAGGAGTGGAGTCCATAGGCGCGGCAGTTTTCGATGATGTCGTTATTTATGAAATGCCTGAAAAAATATCAATAGCATTCCCGGCATTGAACGCTGAAATCAATGACAACCGTCCTGTATTGCAATGGCAGCCTAAATTGGCCGCGGAAATAAAACTTTCTCAAGATCAGTCTTTTCCGAAAAATAAAACATTCATATTATACAGTAGTAATGCAAGCGGTAAAATCAAACCGGATTTTGCTCTGACTAAAGGAAAATGGTATTGGACTGTGGACGCCAGACCGACAATGGCAAAATTGGCAGAATCTTCTTTTGTGATAAAAAAAACCATTGCACTTGATCCGGTAAGAATCACCACGCTCTGGAACAATCAGTACACTTCTCAAAAGCCTGAATTAAAGTTTAAAATATTTCCGGCAGGAGAAGGAAATAAAATACAAGTCAAAGTTGATGGAAAACAGGCATTTGTAAAATGTATAGGTGATGGATTCTACTCTTTTGTACCGGTTCAAACTATTGCCAATAAAGTTTATTATATTGATATAGCGGTGAATAATAAATCAGAAAGATTTGTCTATTCAACAACAAAAAGAAAAAACAAAATTTCTTTTCGCAAAGATAACACAATGCTTATTGATGATGTGCCTTTCTTTCCGATAGGAACATATCGTGATCCAAGTGACTGGTTTATTTTTACTGGAGTAAAAGAGGGTGGATTTAATATGTCTCACTCTTATTACTTTGAAGAAAAAGCATCTTCAATTCAAAAGGCCAAAGAGTACTTGAACAGGGCGGAGCAAAATGGAATAAAAGTTTTTATGGGAATAAACCGAAAAAAGATACAGGTAGTTGATAAATTTTGGATTCAGAATTTTTGTTCATCATTAAAAAATTACCCGGCTTTGGTTTCGTGGTATCTTTATGATGAACCAATTGCTCATCGTGCGCCATTTTTTGAGATTAAGGCCGCATCGAGCTTCTTGAAAGAGGTTGATTCTAATACTCCGGTTTCAATTCTTTTTACCTCCAGTGCGGTAAAATCCGGCAGAGGTATAAAACGATACCATGATTCAAAACTGATGAATGTTTTCTGGTATGATTATTACCCGGTTAAAGCAGATAATTTTGATGCCGACAAATATTATAAGCGGCACATAAAAGCAAAGAAAGCCGCAGCTGGTTTACCTTTCTGGACTGTTGTTCAAGGCAGCGATTTGAACGTATATCCATATGCAAAAACTAATAAAGTGAAATATCCGACGCCCTTGCAAACCAGAGCGATGGCCCATATTTTATTAGCAGCCGGTTCTGATGGATTAATCTGGTATTGGGGTCCTAAAAGTGCTTATCATATAAAAAATGATGCTCCGCATGTCTGGAAAGGAATTTGTAAAACAACCCTGGAAATAAAAAAATTATTGCCATATTTAGTCGGTGACAGATCTAGAATAAAATTGGATATTCCTGGAAATATTCAGTATTGGTCCGCAAGGAACAGCTCGGAACAGGTTGTCTCGTTCATTAATCTTTCGTCGAGTGCAACTAAGGCGAAAATAACGTTTCCAAAACCCGTTCCTGCAACGTTAACACTGTTTGGAACAAGTAAAACAGTTAATTTATTGAATGGAAAGCTTAATCTTGAACTCAGTGGCTATGAAGTCAAGATATTTACTTGGAAAGTTGAATGATCAAAATGAAAATAAAATTTTTGTATTTGTGAATTTAACACTTTTTAGGAGTTATTCAAAAATAACTCCTTAACAATCTATTATGTAAGAAAACGAGTACATTATCGCGTACTCGTTTTCATTAAATAGTTGTTTAAATCATCCGGCTGCGGCGGTTTTTTCGCCTTTTTTCGGGGCCAGCCAGGATTCCGGGGTGATCGCTTCTGCCGGCGTCGGCCAGCCGAGTTCACGGATTCGTTTGCCGACTTCCCGCAGGGATTTGACGTCCTCTTCAGGGATTGAACCGTCCGGCAGCGGCCCGGTGTTGGTCAGCATGTTGCAGTTGTTTTTGAGTGAGTAGGCCAGACGGGCCCAGACTTCGTCGGCATCATAGTGATACATGCCTTCGGCGTAACCCCATTGTTTACGCTGCAGCGTCATGCAGATTTCGTTATGTTTGGTGCGATTCTTTTCCCAGGCGTCGTCGGCCAGTTTCGCTCCGGATTCACAGCCGCGTTTTCGCATGTTTTCTCCCATGGAGTGGAAAGCGAATTCCGGCGAGGCGTAATCTTCGGTTCCGGTTGCTCCCTGTTTGAAAGCCAGCAGAATATCCGGGCGGGTTTCCCGGATGAGTTTGTAAGTATCCTCGATCCTGATCAGGTCGGGCCGCAGGTAATAAGCGGCAATGATATCCAGCCAGATTCCGGCTAATGGATATTCCAGTTCCAAGAGTTCCTTCATACAGGCATGGGCGTATTCCCAGTATTTCGCTACATCATCTTCATTCTCGAACAGGTAGCGCGGTTCGTCAAAATCATAATCCGGCCGCCCCATATCAATCATTTCGCGGGGAATTGAATAAGGATGCCGCCAGTTCAAGATGTGGGTGTAATAGGTGAAAAATCCCAATCCTTTTTTATCGCACTGTTCCGCCAGTTCACGGACAAGGTCGCGCTTACAGGAATTGTAGCTGTTGTAAGCTTCGGTATCCGATTTCCAGAGACAGAATCCTTCGTGATGACAGGCAGTGATGTTGACATATTTCATTTCCGCTTCCAGCGCCAGATCGGTGATAAAATCAGCATCGAAATTTTTCGGGTCGAAAGAATCGAATAGTTTCTCATATTCATTGATCGGAATCCGGTCATGATACATGACCCACTCGCCGCGCTCAAGCTGGGAGTAAAGACCGTAATGCATAAACAAGCCCCATTTAGCGTTTTTAAACCACTCCAGATTGGCTTGTCTGGGATCGTTTTGATAGATATCAGCGTATTCAGATAAGTAATTCGGTACTTTCGACATAAAAAATCTCCATAGTTATTTCGTCGAGTGAAATGCAAATATTAACCACGAAAACCACGAAAAGTCACGAAAAAAGTTTTTTGATTTTTCAGCTTAAGCTGAAAATGTAAATATTTCTTCATAATCTTTATGGTGCAAATGATAGTTTTACAATAATCTTATTTTATGAGCTGATTTCAAAACTCCAGTTTGAGTATTATTTTTAGTGTTTTTAGCGAGAAAATTTAGTCTTTTGCGCGAATGAGCATACCCGCAGGGTATGTAATTGAGCTCAAATGCTAAATTTGCCGCTAAAAATCAAAAATATCTCGAAATAGTTTTGAAATTAGCTCTTATATATAAAATATATTAATCACATGTGATTTACTATAGATATTAAAAGCTTTTTTATGTAAAAATTTAACATTTACCTAAAATATATTCTTTGATGCTCCGGCCTAAATCATGACCGAATGCTCGAAGTTTTTCTGGAGATATAACAGTGTTTCCTGCCTGCGCGTAAGGAATTTCAATGGTCACAGCCATATCCGCCAGCTCATGGTCCCGCAAATATCTTGTGTTGCTTAAACTGAGAGTGCTGGTGTTCCAGCCGGAGCCGAAAGGAATATCCGCCTCGCCGTCATAACATAACGGACCGGCTTGTTGTTTTTTGAGTATTTCAGTGAAACGATCAATTTTTTCCTGTCCCTGTTCCGCCCCGACAAAGAATATGGACTTTTCTTTCAGGTACGGATCGTGTAAATCCAGGGCCACGACAGTAGGAGGCCATTGGGAGATATTTTCTATCAGTGTTTTCGGCATAGCGTAAATGAAAGGGCCGTAGTCCCTGTTGTGATCATGCGGTGTCCGGTTCTTGCCCTGATCGCCGTTGCAAACCCCGTCGGTATCGGCTAAAGGTATGGCTCGCAAATCGATATCGCGTCTTAACTCAGCATCTTGCAGCCAGAATTCGAATATTCCATCAAGCACGAAACTTGCTTCTGCTTCACAGGCATGATGACGCGCGGTCAGCAGGACATTATATTTACGGTTATCGGAAATAAGGGAAATTAATTTTATTTCGCGGTTTTCTTTGGAGAAGGCTAATGATTCGCTGGTTATTTCAGGATTGTCAAGCAGAAATTTTTCAAGATCAACATTGGTATACGGAATGGTAAATGCGAAATAATAACGTTTGGATTCTTGCGGGAATTTGAAGCGGAATGAATTGTTTTTTACGACATCCGGACCAAGAAAGATCCAACCTGAACCATCGTTGCAACACGGCCCCTGTGAAGAAAAAACATCACCATCTATAAATTCAAAAGTCAAAGTCTGGCCGGACGTGCCTTCAACCATAAAATACCACCAGAACCACCAAGTACTGCTGTTGCGGTAATCCTGTCGCAACTTGACGTGGCAACCTGTTATGTCGTCGACAATAATATTGCCGCCGGGAAAATTAGAACCGATAATAAATTGATTATTATTCATAATGCTTTCTGGATATTTCTATGCAAGTAATTTGAATTTTTTGTGATATTTATCAACATACAATTATTATTGTACATGGTGATTAGAGAAAGTCAACCTTAATCATTACCCCATGGAATGAATAATACTTTTCCATTGCGTTTCCCGTGAATATTCTGATATGAAAATAGGCCGCCAAGGATTGAAAAAGAGCTTTTCCCCATTGAGGAGTCATAAGAACATCCGGGAAAAATTTCAATATTCACAACATCTCTTTCGCGATTATATCTAAACAGTCTGTTCAAGATGCTGAAGTTTTTTAATTTACCAGAGTAATCTTTCTCACAATTGACGAAAAACCAGAGGAAACGCCATGATGAGCCTTTATAGTTGCTCGCATAGTCAAATATTGCAGGGAATCCCATTTCTTTTTCCCGTGAGATCAGGGGCCAGAAGCGCCAGTATGCTTTGCCGTTGCTTTCTTGTTCATACTTGATTAGCGGCCAAAGGAAACTGCTGTAGAATGCCTGATTTTTTTTCGTATTGCGCAGATAAAATCCGGGTAATGAGAGGAAGTTGGTTCTGTACTTATCCTCCCATAAAAAATATAATGGAATAAGGCCGTGTTTCTTTCTGGTTTTGGAGGTTCTGGAGAACCAGGGTCCGGCGACAACGGTGTCTCGATGAGGTGTAAAATCACTGTACCAGAGCGGCGCCAGAGTTGTCCAGCTTTCATAATCTTTAAATTTGTGGTGCCGATAAAAAACTCCCGGCAGGGAAAGCAGGATGTTATTCGTTTTGGTGGTCGAACTGTAGAACAGCGGAATAAGCCAGCGGTCAGTTGTATTACCGTTGGTCCTGCTGATCCATGGTCCGGCCCATAAAAATTTATTGTTATCTTTACGGGAAAAATACCATAATGGGAATTGGACAGATATAAGCCTTTGATTATACTCATATTGAAAATACAATAAAGGATATATTTGCATGAAGATTATATTGTTGAGATGGTACTTCCGATAATAAAACAACGGCGGCAGTAATGACATGGATGATTTATGATTATTATCGCTGTAATAGGGAAAAAGCCACATTTGCTGATTGTCCCCGGAAAAATATTTGTGATAGTATAGAAACGGGATATACGGGACTCCTCGTATCCATATTTGTTCATTTGCGACCTGCTTTTTATTTGCCTGATTTGTATGTCGCTCAGTTTTTTTCTCAAAGAAAAAAGGAGTTGTCAGAGCAGAATTTATGTTGTGATCATTTTGATCGTTTCCGGGCAAAGAGCGTTGAAAATAAGAACCGAGCAGGGGGATCGCCCAAGTACGGTAACCACGGGGGAAAATGCGTTTGAGTTCACTATCCGCGTTTTCCGGTAGTTGCTTGACTGTCGCTTGATACCAGAATGGGGTCAACAGATCGATATCAAATCGCTTGGAACGATATCTGTAATAGGGCAAGGTCCACAACGTTTTTTCATCGTCATAGCCCTTGGCTTGATAATAAAGCAACGGCAGCCATGCCGGAATACTGTGCGACCATTTTTCCTGTGTTGTAGTTTTACCGCTTATTCGGTCAAGAATAGTTTTTGAGGCAGCAGATTTGGAATAAAGCAACGCGCCATATTGTATTTCTCTTTCAATGCCGATTTTGAACTGAAGATATTTGAACTTTTCAATATATCCGGATAGTAATGCTGGAATGATGAACGATGTCGCCGGGGCAGGCTTTTTCTCGTTCAACAACGCTTCATAAATTCGCCTGTGTTCAGGCGTTTGTTTTGAATAGTACCATAACGGGAGCAGGCTGGAAGTTTGTTTGCATGGCCCTGATTCATGATAATAAGGTAATATCCACAATTTATTAAGTCCATTGAAATCTGCTGACTGGTAATAAAGAAACGGTACGATCGGGATTCCCCGGGACCAGGCATTATTCGATAAATACGCATAAGGCGAGCTGGTCCGGAAGAATGGCAGTGAGTAAAATTCACTCCCGGTATTGGTTGAGACGGTATGTTTGATTGGAATAAATTTTTTGCATATGGTAGAGGCTGGACTTGTCTTCGGAGTGGACAGCTTGGATGAGATAGATTTTGGAGTGGCATATGATTTTCTTATAAGCGGTCTACGTTTAACGATATTATTATAAGAGTCCGAAAAGGTCGAGTAGTAGAAAAATGGAAAAAGATAAGAGGTTTTCCGCCAACGTGATTCGAGCCCGTCATGAGGAGGACAAAAAGCCCGGTTATTGTAGAAACTTTGGGAATTATAGAAAAGAAACGGGATTGATGCTGGAATCTCATGTTTACAATTGGCGCTTCTGGTTATTTTACTCGTTAATTGATCGTGAGTATTCATTTCCTGATGCCTGGTTGAGTAAAGCGGGGTCCATAAATCGTAAATTTTTTCGTGGTCGAAAGCACGAGGGCATTTTTCGGAATTTATTCCGCGGGGAAAATAATTGTTTTTTGTTATGTAGCATGAAAATAATAGAGGGATATACAGAGAACTGCTTTTAGGAGATGAATCAGTTATCGTATTGTCATAAAGTTTTCTGCTTTCGGGAGCCGGATCTTGTTTTGAATATATGTAAAAAGGCAACAAGGTGCTGAAATAAGCATAGTATTGCCTGCTTTGATAATAAAGCAGAAGCCAAAAGCGGCAATGCCGATGTATAGTTTGATTGTTTTTTAACTCATTGGAGTGTTGGTAATAACAAAACAATGGAATTCCCGGCACCCATAACTTGGAATATTCTTGCTCTGGAGAATTTTTATAATGGGTTTTAGTTCTTTGGCAATAAACCAATGGAGAAAATAATTTTGACTTGATATATTCTTTATTTGCGGAAGCGGCGTAATCCCAATATGAAAACAGAGGAAACAGGGTTAAAGAACAGGTTTGTTGCCCTTTGTAATTATTGCCGTCTGCCGTCATGGATTTGTAGAACCATAGCGGCAATAGCAACGATTTATGGCGACAGCCGGAACTTTTGCGATAATACGTCAGGAATGATTCTGTCACGTTGTCATTGTAATCGGATTTATAAAAATAAGGCATGGCCCAAATGACGGTTTTGGATTTTTTCTCCTTTGATTCTTTTTTTCCCGATAATAACGCGTATGTATGCTGATAAGTGATAAAAGGTACCAGGAAATGACCGACTGTTCCATCGCTCCTGTATTTCCAGAGATAGTTCAAGCACCAGCCGACATTCCGGTCCGGAGTATTTTCCCAGCCGCAAAGCGGAAATAGGACGCTGTAATCATTGCCGTCCCGATTGTAGAAAGGTCGCAACGACCAGCCTTTGGAGTCAAGGTCAAAAAAAGGCCACATCACTGAGTAAAAGTCATTGTTGTGGTAATATAGCGGCCACAAATTAGTGCGGTTTTGTTCGCCCGGATAGTCCATTCTCAAACGGTTTTGTGAGGTAAAAGGAGTTTGCCGCATCAGCCGCCGATTAGAGGCACAAGAGCATAACAATAAAACTAGAACCAGGCTGATCCCATGGAAAATGATTGCTTTTTTCATCGTTATCCTCTCCATAAAAGTAGTATTACTTTCTCCGTATTAGAGAATAACTTATACTCAAAGCCGTAGAAAGTCAAACAATGCTTAATTTCATGGGACAACATGTATTAAGCAGCGCATCGGCTTTGTCCGAGCCATTTAACAAATAGAACGGCGCTTCCCAGCAGATCAGTTTTTTCGCGTATGGGGCTGCATTGTTGATTTGAGCTATGACACGTTCCGGCGCGGCGGGAACGCTGTGATCTTCATCCGCCAGGCCGCCGGTGCGCTGGAATACCTCGATGTTTGACCAGAATTCGATGCCTAACTGTGAACATATTTTATCCCAAACCGCATAGGTTTCCGCCTGATTTTTCAGGAACGTACCGCAGGTGCCGATGGAATCCTGCGGTGCCATGATGTCCAGCGGGACGTTTTCCAGGAGTTTCAGCCAGGCTTCGGTCATTTCCTCGTTCTTTCCGGGAAAATATTTGGTTGCCGGCGACATCAGAATGCGCAAGCTGGAATCCGCTTCTTTGATGGCTTCAAAAAAGTCGCGATAAATTGAATTGAGAAAAGATTCTTTATCAGGATCACGCTGGCCCATATACGCGGTTTCCGGCGCGAAATAAAATCCGTCAAAAAGATCGCGATAGCACAGCAGTTCTTTGAAGCAGGCCTTCTGGCGGGCTTTTTCCCGGTCGACGGTATTCTGTTCCAGATTGGCGCTCCAACCGGTTACCGACCCGTACCCGCCAAGAAACACCTTGACATTTTCTTCTGCCGCGGCCTGCAGCATCGGTTCAACCACATTGAACTGCTTAAGTTCAGTAAAGTATTCCGAACGGTAATAGCATTCGCCGAGTTCGTTCCAGATCGAAGCCTGAAGAATCGCGGTGTCAATACCGTAATTTCGGAACTCAACAAACATTTCACGCCATTGTTCTTTCGTCCAATGATGGGCCGGCCTGCCGCGATAATTTGGCGGGTGGGCGTAAATAAATGAACCGGTGATATGCATCCTGGGGTCAGGTTGAGGGTTTGCAGATAAAAATTCAATATTTGATATTTCTGATTCAATAATTTTGGGCCCGAAAAGTTCAATCGCGCGTTCACTGGCCCGGAAGATTCTAAAATCTTCCACGTTGGATATAGTGTACATGATTATGCCTTGCTCAGTAGTTAATTCTTAGCGCAATATAATCGTTGCGCTTCATGTCCAGTGTGATTTTTCCGTTCACAAACGGTATCGGTTTGAGAGTCTCCGCATTTTTGACCGACTTCACATCAATTCCCTTGAGCGTCAAAGTTGCTTTTTCAGCCTGACGGTTCAAATTGGATACCAGGACAAGGTATTTTGAGCCGTGTTTGTAGTACCCGGCAACAACATCTTTGCGATCTGGGACAATCACCTGGTTTTCCCAGTACGGCGTAAATGTCACCGCCGGATCAGCAATGCCGAATTCCTTGCGGAATTTCCAGGTTTTCCACACTTCTCTTGAATCACAGAACAAAGGCCAAACCAGCATGTCCGCCTGCATGATGCGCGACAGCATATCCCGGGTCGGAATCGGATTTTTCATGAGTTCTTTCTGGTCTTTCAAACAGGGTAGCCAGACCATTACCGCACCCCACTGTTTCCAGTAGCATTCCGCCCGCAGCCGGTCCATCGGCAGTGCATAGGAGTAGTAGTACAGCCGCTCTGTGTCGTTCGGAGGCAGCAGTTCAGGATTGCGTCCTTTAAAGTAGCCCGAGTAATACTGTTCCCCGATAAGCATAGCGCCGTACATGCTTAAGGTCGGCATGGTGTGCGTGGCAGAACAATGCGCGATTGAAAACGGGGCCTGTCCTTTATTCCGTTTCCAGATATTCCAGTTAATGCGTTTAATCAGGTCGCGGCTGCCGAAAATCTCGAAAGTGGCGCGCCGTTTGCCGTCAACATCCGTATAACCGCCGCCGGAGGCCGCTTTTGTGTTCGGGATCGGCTGAGTTTCATCTATATATACCCCGTCGATATGCCCCATGATCTTAGCCCACGAGTCGGTGCACCAAACCAGATAGTCCTGCCAGGGCGAGGTACATGCGGCCCTAAATACCTGATGACTGCCGCCGCCGGGACGGTTCGGTTCGGTTGCCCAGGTGTCGTGGACCTTATCTGCATCCGGGTTTATTTTGTTTTTGTCTTTTGAGACATAATGCAGCCGGGTCCAGTAGGGGACAATCTTGCGTCCCGTTTTACGGTCGGCATTGACTTTATCCTTCGTTTTATTGGGATTCACGGCGCGATACGGTTCCGGGTCCAGCATCATGGCCCGCCATTCGTTCGGCCAGTAAATCAGCGTCGAACCGCGGGTTTCGTTTTTAAACGAATCATACTGGGCCGAGAATGTCATGCCGCGCCAACTCTTCGGTAACGGTTTAACCGGAGTCGCCATAAAGCCGAATTTGATTTCCAGTTTCATATCTTTTTTAACCGGTAACGGTTTGGTAATCATATGCAGCGCCATGTTGACTTTGTTGTCGCTGGAGCGTTTGACGATTATATAATCATCGCGGTCTTTCGGATACCAGTATTGATCGGATTCCGCAAACCAGAGCAGCCCGCGCTCGTTGTCGCCGAGCCAGACATTGGTCTTTTGCGGACTTTTAAACAGGATGCCGGGTTTCAACCCGAGTTCGCGGGAATAAGAGTTTTTGACTAGATCCTGGGATTCGTATTTGAGCGGCGCGCCGACGTAATGTATAAATTTGGCTGTGTGGGCATTAACCGGGACATCCAGCGTCAGTTTGTTGACCGGTTTCCCGTTTGGTTCAATTGTCAACGTGCACCATACCATACCGTCAAATTCAATCATATAACGCAACGCCGCTTTCATTCCTCCGAAAACTTTTGCTTTGCGTTCAACTATTACCCGGCCTTTATCGGCAGTAATCACTTTGGGAGCGTTGAATGTCAATGCTCCTTTATAGCCATTAGTGTCGATCATAAACTCGACCGGTGAATCGAGCAGCTTTTGGCTGCCGGAGGTCATATTGCTGAAAATGCCCGAACCGGTCAAGTCGTACTTACGGTTCCAGACCTCGAAAATTCCGCCCTGACGCTTAATCGAAGTCCATGGCGGCAACACTGCGTCGTCTTTAAGCGAGTCAAGCCCAAGACGGGGTTTTGTGCTGAACCACGGGCTTGCTTTCAATGTGCTTTTTCTGCCGATAGCCCGGTCAGCTCCGTAGGTATTGGCCTCTATTTTCAGATTCGGCAGCCGCTCTTTGGCCAGTCCGGTTACTTCATAGTCACGCAAAGGACGATTGAAAAGAGTTAGAGAGCTTATCGTGCTTTTGCCGTTCCTCCCCCATTTGGTGCTTAACGGACCCACGCAAAACTTTTTAGGCCACTTAATATCTGTTTCCATAAACAGATTTTTACTGAGAACTCCGTCGACATACAGCGTTACGTGGCGTTTGCTCCAGTTGAACACCAGGTGGTGCCAGGATTTATCTTTCCAGTTCTTGACGGACTGATTGAGAAAAGCCTTCTTTCCGGAACGGTCAGGTTCAAAATAAACGGCCAACCCCGATGTCTTGTATTTGTAAACATAAAATTTGGCTTCTGTGCCGCCGCTGTTGACAGATTGTGCAAAGATATGCACTTTCTGGTCGTTCCAGGGGTAATCTTCCGCTTTTATTACCATTTCCAAAGAGCCCTGAGAATCATTCAGGTTGTCTTCCGCGCTATAAACAACTGACGGACAGCCTTCGCCGACCATCAGGCCGCGGTTTGAATGGGCCATGGTATCGAAATCAAATTTCAATTTGCTGCCGTTGATAATTTTAGCTTCGGCTTCTCCCTGAGCTTTTTGGGCGTTGGCACTATCCATTGATTCGGTGTAGTCGACGGAAAATGTCATATATCCGCCAAGGGATTTTTTCTTTTTGGGCTTGCTGCTTTTGGGGGGCGCAGCTTCACTGTTTTTTTCAATACCTGATACGGTTTTTTCAATATCGGTATTTATTTTGTCCGATGTTATGCCAAATCCCTTGATGATCATTTTGTATTCAGGTGATTTGTAGCCCTTTTCATAGCTTCTGGGCGTGTTCAGCATGAGGTAATATTTGTTATAGGCGCCTTTGACCTCCCAGAATGAGCTCTTTCTTGTTTTTCCCTTGATCAGCTCAGGGAAATACATCAGAATTCCTTTCTTTTGCGGTTTGAATAGAACTGCCGCCCATTTTACATTATTCCCAAGGTGCCAACGGGTTTTAGAATCAAACTTGCCATCAAAAAGACCTTCTTCCATCTTGCCGTCTTCAGTTTTGGCGATCCATCCGCTTGATGCTTTGTTCCAGCAATAGAGATAAACGTACATAAGATGCACCGGTTGCTCATCCGTTGCTTCGTAATGTTTGTTCTCGCATATTTCTTCCGGCGTGACGACCAGTTCAGTAAAGACCTTCAGCTTATCGAGCATCGATACTTTATTCAGAACGACTTTTTTCCCGGAAATAACCGCTTTGTTTGCGGGTGTAACCGGTTTTCCGTCTACCGTGACTTCAAATGATAGAACTTCTTCTTTGCCGCCTTCGGTATGCCCGGCTCCGGTGTATTTCCCTTTTGAATAGGCCATTACCGTGTTATTGAACCCGCTCGGAGTGACCGCTTGTACTCCGTCGTAAACAATACCCCGTACGGTGTATGCGTACTTGCCGCTGATATCAACCTGATATTTTCCCGATTTGACGGTAAAGTCAGGAGGAGTGGCGACTGCCTTTATTGAAAAAGCTAATAGTATTACAGAAAAGATTTTTTTGAACATTAATTACTCCTAATTACCAACGATCCCATAAATTATTGTCTTTGCCGACGTATGCACCACTGCCAAGTCCCAGCTCATTGAATGTGTAAAGAGCATTCTGACACTTCGTGGCCGAAGATCTTCCATCGCCCCAAAGTATATTAATCGAATTTGTATGTCTGGCATAAGGCAATCCATGAGAACTTGTACCTGTATAGTCGTAGCATAATAATTCGTAATAACCTCCGTTAGTGCCAGTGGATATTTCAGTATTGCGGGTATCAGCCAGAATGATTGTTTTGCTTGGTTTCTTTATATGGCTGTCTTTCACTGGCAAATCAGCATAATTCGTCGGTCGCGGGGTTTCACCATAATAGGTTGTTGCTATGTTATGGTAGCTGTAGCCATACCCCAGAAGTTGACCGTTAAACTGGAAAATTGTCGTTGAAGGGCATTTGAATATATTTTCTTGTGCATTATAATCGTCCCTAAGCTTATAGTGCCACTTCTTTGTCGTCGGACCCCAAGTCATATAATAGCCATCATTATCGTCTTTATACATAACAATGCTAAGACCAAGTTGTTTTAAATTGTTTATGCATGATATACCTTTTGCTTTTTCGCGGGCCTGGTTCAGCGCAGGTAAAAGCATTGAGGCTAGGATTGCTATTATTGCGATCACGACCAGTAGTTCGATTAGAGTGAATCTTCTTTCTTTTCTCATTAGAAATACTCCTTGTTATTAGTTTATTCAAGTTAAGTTAACAATTTCTTTATCATTTTTACGGATAGTCAATCTTTTTACAGACTTTCCGGTAACTATTTCAGGATCAATCGAGATGCTCTCGGCAGCTTCGATGGCAACATCCAGTAAACATTCCGCTGCTTTTTCCAACGGTTGCTTAGCACAGGTGATATAATTAGAAAATTTGGGGTGTTTAACTTCGTCAAATGCGGCCACTGATATATTCGCCGGAATTTTATATCCAAGTTTCAGGATGAGATTAAAGAATATCCAATGTAAAGAATCTCCAGCGAGAAATACGGCTGTAATATCTTTATGCAAAAATTCCTCTGCTTGTTTTGTCCAATCTGCTCGAGGATCGACTCGGAGAATATTACTCTCCGGTAAATCTGAGCCTGTTTCCAACAGTGCATCGCGGCAGGCATGTTCACGTTTCAACGCATAGCTCAAGGGATTATCAATTGTAATCAGCCCAACTCGACGATGCCCGGCATCAGTTAATCGACAAGCCAGTTCGTAAGCACCGGCATATTGGTCAATATCAACGAACGGGATGCTGTGATCTTCGAGTTCCCGAAGTGCAGAAACAACCTGGATTCCGGCTTTTTGTAATTGATGAATTGCCGCCGCGTCATGTTCTTTCGGCTGTATCCATATTATATGTCTGTATTCAGATTCTTCGGAAATATTCGGTGCAGTACCTGGTTCTCCATAAGGAAGCAGCTTCAAGCCTAATTCACGCTGCCCTGAATTTTCAATCAGATGATTCATGAAACTGCAAAAAAAACTGCTGTTGTGCATATATTTTAGAATTTCACCGTATATTCCAACACATTTCCTGCGGTCGCTTATTGCTGCCGTTTCTTTTTTCTTTTTGGCAAACCAGCCTTTGCCTGGAACGCTTTCTATGAGACCTTGAGCTGCCAGAGTGGATAAAGCTTTTCGAACAGTCAGTCTATTTACTCCGACCCGTTTGCATATCGCATTTTCCGAAGGCAGTTGATCGCCTGATTCTGCCATTCCGTCACGGATTGCCCTGGTCAGCGAATCACATAACTGCTGATATATTGGAGTCGCTATTTTTCGATTTATTTTCAGCTTCATAGTGCAAAAATTTCCATGTATAGTAAACAAGTATATACAAGTATATACTTGTAAGCATGAAAAGTCAATACCTAAAGCGAAAAAAGAAAATATTTTTAATGTTAAAAGCTGGAATTTAACATTACCGCTGGAGTTTTCGGAAGCAGTAGATGGGATCTCCGGTGGGACTGAGACCTCGGCTTAATTGTTTTTGTTTGACTCGTTCCGGATTTTCAAACATACTGCCAATTTGTTGGATAAACTGTTTTGATCCGATAATTGCCCCATCGGTGAAGTGTCGGGTGCGGCGCAGAAAGCGGATCGGCATTGATTCGCCGCGTCTGGCTTGTTGTTGCGCCTGGTGTATTTCCACTGTATCGGCGCCGGATTCCATCGCGATAATTCGGGCTAACTCGCCTCGAAAATACGCAAAGAGTTCATTGTCGGACCATTGGGCAGGATCGCCGGCTGCGCGGATATTTTGTTTCAGGTGTCTGACGAAATTATCGTAAAACATATGTTTGCCGCTGCCGCAGTAGCGGCCCCAGGTGGTGAACTGGTAATCGGCCGGATTGTTTTTCAGGCCGGCGCGAACCGGGTTGAGTTCCACGTACATGACGCAGGTTTCCAGTGAATCTTTTTGATCGAGGATCACGCTTTTAAAGCGGTCGGCCCAGAGGTGTCCGACGCGGTTTCGGTTTTTATTGAAAACGACGGTGTAGCGTTGTTGCAAAGCGCGCATGAAGCAACTGATGTCGATCATTTTCAGGCCGGTTTCGTGACACTTTGCTGTATCGTGCGGATCGAGGCGGGGGAGTTGCGAGCCGGCATAGGTCAGGTTGCGACGCATTTTGTTGTAGTAGGAGTTATGACGAGCGGCGATGTCGACTGTATCCGGCAGTTCGTCCGGACCGGGAGCGTAGACTACGAGGTGAAAATGGTTGCCCATCCAGGCGGCAGAGATTACTTCAACCAGAAAATATTCAGACAGATTTTGGAGTAATCGAAAGCCGTATTCTTTATCGCGATCGTTGAATGGATGTACGCCTTTGATTCCGGCGATCCGGTTATAGAGGTGGTAGTAGCAGCCTTGGTCGCTGATTTTCATGCGTGAGATGTTCATAAAAGGTCCTCCTGGTGAATTGTTACGATTAATATATGGGCTGAATTTGTGAATTTCAAATTAAGTAGCATATAATTTAATAGAAAATATTAAAATATTGACTGTTAACTACTTATTTAAATTGAAAATTACAACTTAATGGCTTTGATGATTACTGTACCGGGAATATTTTCAAAAAGAGGGCGGTATTCTTCCCACTGAGAACATTGAAACGGAGCTGAATCTGGAGGATTAGCAAGTTTGGGTTCATTGATAGACTGGATTACAAGATTCGCTTTTGTCATCCATTCAGACATAGTCGAAAAAGAATGAAAAAAAGAACGGACTTGCTCTGTTCCGTTTTCGTCATAACGACAATCTGGAGCTGGCATATATCCATTGCTTATGAAAACTCCGTAATCATTGTCAAGTTCCAAAGGCTCTCCCGCGCTTAGGGGGTGAGGAAGGGAAATTAATAGGATTCCTCCCGATTTAAGTAATTTAGATGCTTGAGAAATCACCGACCCGGGATTCGGAGAGAAACAAAGACCATAAGTGGAGTGTATGAGGTCGAACTCATTCTCATCTATAGTATTCAGATTCTCCATTGCCATTGTCATAAGTTTTACCGTCGCATTACCGGCGATACATAATTTATGCGCATAATCAATTTGCTCTTCCGCAACATCCAGGGCAATACATTGGGCTCCGCGTAAATTTAAATATATGCTGTTCTGAGCCCCACCACAACCGATTTCAAGACATTTTGTTGCGGCAGATATTTCCGGAAGCAGGTGCAGGGCTGAATCCCCAGGCAACAAGGGGCCGTAATGAAAGTCTTTCATACTGATGAAAGTGTCTTGAAAATATTCTTCTGAAAACTCGTTCCAATACTTTTTCGATTTTGTGATGATGTCGATATCTGAATCAGCCATTGTTTCGTGCCTCGTTTACAAGAATAATTCCACTGAGAACGTCAATTGCTCTCTGCAATTGAATATCCGTAATAGCGTTCCTTACTTTGGGATGAACTTCACCGGGATGACGCATTAACTGGTGCATGAAAAGCATAAGGAGATTGTCCGGCATCTTTACTTTAATGTCCGGCTCAATGCCGATTTCATGGATCTGTTTTTTAGAAGGAGTAAGGTATTTGCCGACGGTAAATTTCAATGAACCTTTGTTCGGAAGTTTCATTATACGTTGGATTGAGCCTTTGCCGTAGCTCTTGTTGCCGATCAAGATTGCGCGACGATGATCTTTTAAACTGCCTGAGAAAATTTCTGAAGCGCTGGCACTGTAACCATTAATCAAGATAGCGACAGGTAAGTTGAGTGTTTTAGGACAATCGGTTGCTTTGAGCTCCTGTTTGATCTCTGTCATACGACCATTGGTTGAGACAATCAGTTCTCCGGTTGGAATGAAGCGGCTGACCAATTGGCATGCGACATTGAGTAATCCGCCGGGGTTTCCTCTGAGATCGATAATCAAGGCTTTTACTTTTTGTTTCTTCAGGTTGGCAATCGCCTTGTCCATGCTTTTGACTGCTGGTAGAGTGAATGTGTTCAACCTGATATAGCCGATGTTGCCGTTAAGAATTTTAACACATGAAACCGGGTCCCGGTAGACGATAGCCCGGGGAACCTCTAATGTTTCTATTTTGCCGTTGCTGTAGCGTCTGATGGTCAGAGATACTTTGGTGCCGGGGACTCCTTTTATTCGACCAAGAGACTGTTGCAAGCTGGAGTGGTCTACCGGCTGTCCATCAATTTTGAGGATGGCGTCCCCAGTGTGCAGTCCGACTTTTTCTGCCGGTGAGTTTTTGATTACTCCAACGATTTTTATCAGGCGTTTTTCTTTGAGGACAATGATTCCGATTCCCGCGTAGCTGCCAGTGGCGCGATTGGTCATTTGAGTAGCTGTTTTAGGGGGTTCGTAACTGCAATAAGGATCGAGTTCATGCAGCATTCCTTTCAGGGCCCCTTCAATGAGCTTGTCATAGGTTGCTTTATCCTCATCCACATATCGCTCATGGATCATTTCCATGATTTTCATCATTAAAACAATTTTGCCGTAAGCTGCGTCCGGTGAGTCGGATTTAGCCGCAGTTTTTGTTTCGTTCTTAACCGGGGCTGATTGTGTTTTTTCCGCCGCATAGATATTGATGCTTGCAGCGAGCATTATCGAACATAATAGTTTATTAATAATAGACATGTTTCAACCTTGCACTTAGAGTTTATTTTAATTTTGCAGTCATTCAGCTTGAATGACTGCCGGAAGTTCAACGATAATTGTAACACTTCCGGGTAAAGAGGTATCCAGACTTATATCGCCATTTTGAGCCTCGACGAGGATTCTGGCGGAATAAGTTCCGAGTCCGGTTCCGCTTTTTTTACCTGAAGTTGTATATTTATCGAAAAAGCATTGTCTTATTTCATCCGGGACCGACCCCGGATTAGTAATTGCAACAACCGCTTTATGGTCCTTAGACACCCCGGTTATCAAAATGTTACTTTTTTCAGGAGCTGCTTCCAGAGCATTTTTAATCAAATTAGTAAATGCCGAGTAGCACAGCATCGCATTTCCAAGTCCGGTTATTGCCTCCGTAAATCTGATTTCAATTGAAGCTTGATTTGACTCACATATGTTGCCGAGACTTGCAACCACTTGCTCGATTACATCACGAATGTTGACCAGTTCCGGATTAAGCTGAAAGGTTCCGGTTTCAATCTTGTACAGGACAAGAGACTCATTGATCATTCGCAGCATTTTCGCTCCGCTGTCATGAATGTAGGACAGCAGTTCGCGTTGTTCGTCGCTCAAATTGTCGTCCTCAAGCAATGCCTCCGGAATACCGATGATTCCGCTGAGCGGTCCTTTCAAATCATGGCGCATGATACGGTCCACGTCTTCACGCATTTGCTCGGCTTCCTTTAAAGTAGTGATATCATTGATTACCCCGATCAGAATCATCTGTCCGGTGATGCGGCGTTCACGCAGGATAACGATGATTTTTGCCCAGCGTCGTCGTCCCTCAAACGAGGTAAATATATCTTCGCGGACCAGGCAGAAAGATGTATCGCGCTCTCTGGCTGCCCGTTTGATCTTCTGGTCCATAACCAGAAAGCTGTCGAATCTTTTCAGGTCATCATATTTAGGATCATAGTCCTCCGGAGCCTCGAGCACCTTGAACAGGGCGTTGGTCCAGGTCATTTGATCTTTGATAAAATCATATTCAAAGCCGCCGACACCGGCAACTGATTTGACGGTTTCGAGAAACTCATTTTGTTCAACCAGTTGCCGTTCAACGTCTCTGCGAAGTTTTACTTCCCGCCAGAGAAGCAGGAGCCAAATGACCAGTACAACGATGCAGAGCATAATTATTCCGCTCCAGATCAGTATTTTTGTCCAGTTGACGCCTTCGGATGCAACCCAGTTACTGTAAATTCGCCGAACTTCATCAGCACTGAGTTCATTTTTATGCATTTGATTCATGTAGAGATTAATCGTTTTATGATCACGGCGGCGGGCTGTTAAATAGGCGCAATGGCTGGCGATTGGTTTCGGCAGTTTTCTCGTGTATTCGGACAAGCCGTAATTGGTGAGAACGCCGCGCATGCCGGCTGACGTCTCAATAAAGCCCATAATTCGGTTCTGGCTGTAATCAAGCAGCATTTGATTTCTGTTTTGATATGGGACGAAATGAAGATATGGATATTTGCGTCTTAATTCAGGCAATAACGGAACCGCCACACCCAGCAGGAAATTCTGCATATCTTTGAAATTTGCGGCTCTTTCGTCACCATATTTATTATAATAAACATAATAGTCAATTTTAATATTACTGGGCATCATTTTAAAGTTTGTAAAGTCATCCGGGTCAGCCGGGATTGCGGCAAGATCGATCTTTTCATCTTTGAGCATTTGATACATCTCATCCCAGGAGTCGGAAGTTACGATCTTGATGTTGACTTTTGCCTTTGCCGCCCATGCTCTGAACAATGCCGGCCCAAGTCCGGTCAGGGTTCCGTCCGGCGACGTGACTGCATAAGGCGCGCCGGATGGAGGCAGAGCTATAACCAGGCTTTTTTGTTGATCCTGATTGACAATAGCCTGAGTGGACGGCATATTGATTATTCCGATCTGAACCAATTCTTTAAGCGCCTCGTTGCCTTTACGGACAGCTGGATATAGTCTGCATGTTGCCAGAGGGCGGTCCGGATGATATCTGAAGCGGGTTCTTATGTACGGTTTCTGCATAATGAACTTGGCTATTTCAGCTTCGCAAACGAAAACCTTGATTTTGCCGGTAATGGCGGCCTCGACCATTTTCTCGGCGTTTTCAAACGCCTTTATCGTAATATGCGGATATTTGACGTGAAAAAAGTTTTCTGCAAAACTTTCTGAAACAACGCCGACGTCAAATCCGGTCAAGTCAGTTATGTTCTTCAATCCGAAAAGGTTACTGTCAAAATAGAAGAACAGTTTTGATTCATGATAGCTTTTGTCGAACAAGATCAGGTTTTTATAAGGGGTGAGTTTTTTGAATAAACCGGAATGAACGTCGGCTTCACCGTTTTCGACCGCTTTGATTGTGTCGTGCCAATTTTTACGGCGGATAAATTCAACCGGAGTTCCGGTCCGCATGGCCCATTCTCGCCAGAATAAAGGGACGAATCCGCGCATGTTATTATAGGCGTCAGCATATTCAAACGGCGGCATCTCGGTACACACCGCTACCTTTAAAGTTCTGCGCATTTTTTCAGGTGGATCAGCCTGACTGGCGGTTTCTCCCCGCCAGTTACGAATAACCTGATCTTTTTCCTTCTGAGAGATGAGTCGCCATCCGAGATTGAATTTTTTGATTAGTGAGAAGTTATTTTTGCTTGCGGCAAGATAATAATGGATCTCAGCCAGGGGCAGGGCTTTTATTTTGGTCTGCTTGATCATACGGTCAACCAGATTTCTTCCGCCGTAGCGCGGCAACAGGAATGCATGTAACTTTCCGCTTTTGAGTGATTCGGCCATTTCAACCGGGTTATTGTATTCGACGATTTTTGCCCGGGGGAGCCAGTTTTTTACCCTTTCAAGGCTGATACTGTGGCGAATCAAACCGATTGGAGTTGTCACCAGACTGTTATTCACTTCACATTTGTGAGTCTCTGGCGCTCCTTGACAAAAGCGGGTGATTTCCGTTTGCCAGAATGAGTCAGAGTAAATCAGATTTTTATCAGGTAAACTGTCTTTCGGGGTAAAGACCAGGTCTACTTTGCCTTTTTTAAGCGCCTCAGGCATTTTTTGCGGATCAATCAGGACGAAGTGAATTTTTTCTGAAGTCTTCTTACTCCACAAGCCCAGTTCGTCCACGATCAGGCCGGTTACTTCCCCTTTGGCATTGCGGAATGCATACGGTGACAAGTCCATAATGCCGATAGTCAACGGCTTCTGTTTGACTTCCGGCGCCCCGGCAAGAAACAGTCCCAATAACAACAATATTATTATGCAGGATATTTTTCTCATTTCCGTGTGCTTGTAAAATATTAGGTTGAAATATATGTCGATCAAGCTATTCCGACTTGGTACGGCCAGTCAATAGTATACTATAGTAATCCGAAAATACAAACATTATCTTTTAAAGTCGAGAGACAATATTGAATTTTCCATAACAACCAATATATTTAAAGTTTATTGCTCGAAAAAAGAAATAACGCCTGGCGGAATCATAATATGGCCCGTAAATTGGATTTTATAAATTTCAACGCTGCTGAGCTGGATGAAGAACAACTTGCGCGGCTTATTCATTATCACGATACTCAATATTGGAAAAAAGGCGAACCGATAATTCCGGACTTTCGTTATGACGAACTGCACCGGGCCTTGAAAGAGTTGAACCCCGAGCATCCGCTGCTTCACAAGGTTCACGCCGCCGCGGTTGCCGCGACCGGAACGGTCAAGCATGAAAAGCCGATGTTGTCTCTGAACAAGGCTTATTCGCTGCAGGATGTGATTGAATGGGCGGAAAAAAACGGTCGGGAAAACGAACTCTTGTTGATCCAACCCAAATATGACGGGATTTCAGCTAATTATGACGGAATTACTCTGGCGACCCGCGGGGATGGCGTCAACGGCGAAAATATCTCAGACAAGCTGCCGCTGATTGAGCTGGAAACTTTCGGCTATAAAGGCTTTCCAGACCGACCTGTTCGCGGAGAGATTGTAATTCGTGATGATGATTTCCGGGATATTTATTCACATATAACCAAAAAAGGTGGCGGTCAATATAAGAATTCCCGTAATGCCGTGGCCGGAATCATGGGCCTTAAAGATATATCCGATATTCTGGGACAAGGGGCAAAGCTTACCCTGGTTGATTACAGTCTGGTCTGTTATGAAGTTAATTTGAATGAACTTGAAACTAAGTGGCCGGAAATTCTGGCTGAGATTGAGGCTCTGCCTTATCCAATGGACGGCATTGTCATTAAGATAGCGGATGAGGTCTACAGTGAATCGCTTGGCAATACCGCGCATCATCCGCGCGGCCAGATTGCTTTTAAATTTACCAATATCCGGCGCGAAAGTAAGTTGTTGGAGGTCGACTGGAGTTTCGGGAAAAACTGCCTGACCCCGGTCGCGAAAATCGAGCCGGTCGATGTCGGCGGAATTACCATTCGCCATGCTACTTTGCACAACATTCAGAATATCATTGATCGTGATATCCATATCGGAGATACGGTCATTGTGGAAAGGGCCGGAGACGTAATCCCGTATATAGTCGAATCCAGGCCGGGAGCTGAACGCCGATCCTGCCTGATCGATCGCTGCCCCTGTTGTGAGTCGGAACTTGTCAGGCGCGGTCCCGAAATCTGTTGTATCAACCCCGACTGTACGGAGACTCTGGTGCAGCGATTGCTGGGCGCGGTAAAAAATATTGGTATTGAACGGCTGGGTGAACCGAATATCCGCCGGATGATGCAGGTGCTTGACGTCCATTCACTCAAAGATATTTTCAATCTTACCCATGATGATATTTTGAAACTTGAAGGTTTTAAAGACAAATCAGCGGAGAATCTGTTGAACGAGATTGCCGCGGCCCGGACTCCGACCGATTACCAGATCCTCGCGGCCCTGAATATTCCGGGGATCGGACCGAATGTGGCAAAAATGTTGTTAACGGAATACACTATCGACGAATTGCGTTCTTTGAACGAGGAACAACTGGCCGAAGTTAACGGAATCGGGCCGGAACGTGCCACTGCTATTCGAGCCACCTTGATTGAACAGTCGGAATATCTGGATGAACTTATTGCCTGCGTTACAGTCAAACAGACGAAAGGCGGGGCGGTTGAAACCGCGCCGACGGTTTGTTTTACCGGCAAAATGCCTGAAAAACGTTCTTACTACGAAGATCTGGCCCGTGAACGCGGTTATGAGCCTGCGTCCAGCGTGACTAAGGAGTTATCGCTGTTGGTTGCCGCCGATCCGTCTGCCAGTGGAGGAAAGCTCAAAAAAGCCGCCAGCCTCGGGGTGAAAGTTGTCAGCCTTGATGAATGGTTGAATGAAGATGAGGGTCCTGTTGCAGAAGATGACAAACCAGTCGTTGAAGAGGCTATTGCTCCTGAAATAAAAGAGAATGATGAACCCGAGCAAATGACTTTCGGGTTTTAAGTTTGTCGTTCAGGCTGATATTTTTCAAATCTTCTAATTTGAGGAAATATAAGTATATTCATAATTCAGTGTTATAATAAACTGCATTTCACAAGCCGATTTTACCTCCAGATAATTGCTGTTTTCTGACGGATAGACGATTTATATTTAAAATACCAGGTAATTTAAATATAAAGTTTTAAAAATGGTCTTATTTTAAATTTTATTCTATAAGCTGCTTTGCTTTTGGGGGCGAAATTTAGGGTGTTTTTTTAAGGGAAAATTGATAAAATGCATCCGTCAAATAACCCGTCACTTATCCGTCGTTTTTATGTTTCTTCAGTCACGTGGAGGTTCATTCAATTTGAAACGAACGACCATGTGGATTCTGGCTTCTTTGCCGGTCAGGTTTTCAATCGAATGTTTAACATCTGCATCGTAAATAACGACATCACCGGTTTTCATTACTGAAGAACGGGTGTCGGCGCTTATTTTTACTTCTCCATCCAGGACGGTTAAGATTTCCTCGGTTCCGGCTAGATGAGCGTTTGATTTAAACACCGCTTTGGGTTGTAATGTCAGTATATATAACTCAAGCTCTTCTGCCAGCGCGATTGGTGACAAAACATTGATATGTACGCCGGGGGCGTCAGTATCGAGACGGGTAATATCTTCACTGCGATTGACTTCGAAGCGACGGATTGCCTTGCCGTCTCCTTTGATAATCGAGTTAAAATCGACCCGTAGCGCCTGGGCGATTTTCCACATGACCGCGACTGTCGGATTAACTTTACCGGACTCAAGTCTTGACAACATTGCCTTGGAGACGCCGCTGGACGCGGATAATTCATCGAGTGACAGTTTTTGCCTGAGGCGCTCGGTTTTTACGTTCGCGCCAATCGGCGGCAGGGACTGTTCTTCTTTGTCTTTGGGCATAATATGGCTTCTTTGTTTACTATATTGAAAAAAGTTTATTATTTTCAACAAAAACTATTGACTAAACTAATTTTATATATTATAATAATCAAGAACCTGAATAAAATCAACGTTCCGGTAAAAAAATAAATCACAATTTGTTCTTTGATGTACTAAATAAACTTTACAGGTGATGTAATGAAAGCTATTGCGAAAACAACCGCCGGACCAGGACTTGAACTCGTTGACGTCCCGGTGCCTGAAATCGGCGTCAATGATGTCTTGATCAAGATCAAGCGTACCTCGATTTGCGGAACCGATGTGCACATTGACAAGTGGGATGCCTGGGCTCAGAAAACGATCAAGCCGCCGATGGTGATCGGTCATGAATTTGTCGGGACCGTTGAAGCAATCGGCAATAATGTTCATGACGTCGCAATCGGGGATCTGGTCAGCGGAGAAGGACATATTGTGTGCGGCCGCTGCCGTAATTGTTTGGCCGGTCGCCGTCATTTGTGCCCGAATACCTATGGCGTCGGGGTTAACCGGGACGGAGCTTTTGCCGAATACCTGGCGATACCGGTCAGTAACGTCTGGCATTGTGCCAAAAATATTCCGCTTGATGTGCTAAGCTGTTTTGACCCGCTAGGCAATGCGACGCATACAGCGTTGTCGTTTCCGGTGTTGGGGGAAGATGTCCTGATTACCGGCGCCGGGCCGATCGGCATTATGGCGGCCGCAATTGCCCGTCACGCCGGGGCCAGACATGTGGTGATAACCGACGTTAACCCGTGGCGGTTGGAACTGGCGCGGAAAGTCGGGGTGACTCTGGCGGTTGACCCGACCGAAATAACCCTGAAACAGGTCCAGCAAAAACTCGGAATGAAAGAAGGTTTTGACGTTGGGCTGGAAATGTCAGGCAGCCCGATTGCGTTTGAACAACTGCTGGAGAATATGTGTCACGGCGCAAAAATAGCATTACTTGGCATATTGCCGCCGCATACCGAAGTGGATTGGGATTTTGTGATATTCAACAGCTTGACGATCAAGGGTATTTATGGCCGGGAAATGTATGAAACATGGTACAAGATGACCACAATGATCGAGTCCGGGCTGGATATTACCCCGGTCATCACGCACCATTTTCACTATACTGATTTCGCCGAAGGTTTCAAAATAATGGCCTCCGGACAATCGGGTAAAATAATTTTGAACTGGGAGGATTGAACTCATGACTTGTTCCGCTATTACTAAATTTAAACAAAAAGTCGAAGAAATCAAAGACGCGGGTCTTTATAAACAGGAGTATCTGATAACCGGACCGCAAGGAGCTAAGGTAAGTGTCGACGGTCGCGAATTGTTAAATATGTGCGCGAACAATTATCTTGGCCTGGCCGGACACCCGGAAATCGTCAAGGCCGCTCAGGACGGGATGGATAAATACGGTTACGGAATGTCATCTGTCCGCTTCATCTGCGGGACTCAGGACGCGCATCGTGAACTTGAAGAGAAACTCGCAAGCTTTCTCTGTTGTGACGACGCTATTCTTTACAGTTCGTGTTTTGACGCCAACGGCGGACTTTTCGAGACACTTCTGGGGCCGGAAGACGCGATTATCAGTGATGAACTCAATCACGCCAGTATCATTGATGGCGTCAGATTGTGCAAAGCCAAAAGATTTCGTTATAAAAACCGTGATATGGCTGATCTCGAAGCAAAACTGCAAGAGGCTTCAGGTGCGAATATTTGCATGATTGCGACTGACGGTATTTTCTCAATGGATGGATCGGTCGCGCCGCTACAGGATATTTGTGATCTGGCGGATAAGTACGACGCGCTGGTGATGATAGATGACTCGCATGCCGTCGGCTTCTTTGGCGAAAAAGGGCACGGAACCCCGGAATATTGCGGAGTGGAAGGCCGGATCGATATCATTACCGGAACCCTGGGCAAAGCCCTTGGCGGCGCGTCAGGCGGTTACACCGCGGCCAGACAGGACATTGTTGATTTGTTGCGTCAGCGGTCGCGCCCATATTTGTTCAGTAACAGTTTGGCTCCTGGAGTGGTTTGTGCTTCGCTTAAGGCGCTTGAAATGGCGGAGCAATCCGATGATTTACGGCGGAAACTGCGTGAAAATACCGCATATTTCCGGGCTGAGATCGCTAAACTCGGACTTGACGTTTTGCCGGGAGAACATCCTATTGTACCCATAATGCTGTATGATGCCGTCAAGGCTCAGAAGGTTTCCCGGAAGCTGTTGGAACTCGGGGTTTATGCTATTGGTTTCTTTTATCCGGTAGTGCCGGAGGGTAAGGCCAGAATCCGGACCCAGATATCCGCCGCACATTCAAGAGAGGATTTGGATTTCGCTATTAACGCCTTTAAAGAGGCTGTTAAATCAACTTGAGCCGGGACGAAATGTCCTCTCGATCAATTTTTTCTGGATGGTTGTTGTAGCTATAAGTGTTTAATTAATAGTTTGTTCCTATTTTTTATTAAATCACATGATGATTTTATATCCATGGATGCAGATGTAAGATAAGAATGATCAGGATTTGATTTCTTACAAACTACTGCTAGTTTTAGTTGTTGCATATAATAAAAAGGTAGAACTAAAACTTCGGGGGTATTCTTTATGAATAAGCCAAATATTGTCTTTTTTCTGACTGACGACCAGGGTTTTTGGTCTTTGGGATGTTACGGAAACAAAGAAACAAGAACTCCGAATCTGGATCAATTGGCTGCTCGTGGCATGTTGTTCAGGAACTTTTTCTGTGCCTCTCCTGTTTGTTCGCCGGCCCGGGCGTCGATTATTACCGGTCGTATCCCCAGTAACCACGGTGTACATGACTGGCTTAATGGCGGCGATACCACCAGCGTCAAAGAGGAACCTCACGGCAAAGGAATCCAAATCGAATACCTTGAAGGCTTGACCGGATATACTGATGTGTTGAACGATAATGGTTATTTCTGCGGTTTGAGCGGAAAATGGCATATTGGTGCTTGTCACACTCCGCAGAAAGGCATTTCATACTGGAAGACTCATGTCAAAGGCGGAGGGCCGTATTACAATACTCCGTGTGTGGATGGCGAAGATGTTATGTATCAGCCGGACGATAAATATTATACCCATGTGGTCACCGATGACGCAATTGAATTTCTTGACCTGGCTTCCGGGAAAGACCAGCCGTTTTATTTGAGCGTTCACTATACCGCTCCGCATTCACCGTGGGACCGTAACAACCATCCGACTGAAACCTGGGATTACTATTATAATAATTGTCCGTTTAAGTCAGCTCCCTGGAGGCTGCCTAAACCTGAGTGGGCTCAGAAGTTCAATATTCCGGTTGAAACAGAAGAAAAGCGGCGAGAATTCCTGTCCGGTTATTATGCTGCTATTGAAGAACTTGACGCCGGAGTGGGTAAGATTGTCGATAAGCTGACCGCGATGGGAGAATTGGAAAACACGTTGATTTGTTTTACCTCTGACAATGGCATGAATATGGGGCATCATGGAGTCTTCGGTAAGGGCAATGCCACGTTCCCGATGAATATGTTCGAAGAGTCGGTAAAAGTCCCGTTTATTGCCTCCATGCCGGGAACGGTTCCGCAGGGCGTTGAATCTGAGTCGATGCTCAGTCATTATGACCTGATGCCTACTTTGCTTGAGTTTGTCGGACTGGAAGCACCGAAAGATGAAAAGCTGCCGGGACACAGTTTTGCTCCGTTATTGAAAGGGGAGGATTTCTCCGGCCAGGAGAGTGTGGTTATCTTTGATGAATACGGCCCGGTCAGGATGATCCGGACTGCCGACTGGAAATATGTGCATCGCTATGTTTACGGTCCGCATGAGTTATATGATTTGAAAAACGACCCCGGTGAAACGGTCAATCTGTATGGTAGGGAAGAATATGCTATGACAGTAGCCGGGCTGGTCGCCAAACTTGATGCTTGGTTTGTCAAATATGGAAACCCCGAACGTGACGGAGCCAGGCAGCCGGTTTCCGGCATTGGTCAATTTGCCAAAATCCCGTTTGATGGAAGTCGCGAAACGGCATTTAATCCTCGAGCGTGATTCAGCCATGAAATGTTTGATTTTCGCGGGTACGATACGGAAAAAACTAAAAAACTTAAAAAAAGTTTATTTTCCGACTTGTAAAATACGGAAAATATAGTAATTTATTAGCTCTTTACTGACAATCAGGTGGGTTGATAGCTCAGTCGGTAGAGCATCGCCCTTTTAAGGCGGTGGTCCTGGGTTCGAGTCCCAGTCAACCCACCATTTTTTTTTGTATTCAGCAAATATATATAGAAAACAGCCGGAGAAGTAAAATGAGTAACGTATGTTCAGTTTGCGGAAAGAAACGCGTAGTTGGCGGTTCAATCATCCGTAAAGGTCTGGCCAAAAAAGCCGGCGGTATCGGTATGCATGTTGTGAAAAACAACAAACGTGTTTTTCAGCCCAACATTCAATCTGTACGCGTAAAGACCGCTGGCGGAGCCAAGAAAATGAAAGTTTGCACTGCGTGCATCCGTAGCGGCAACATCGAAAAAGCGTAACGCTTTTTTTGCACACCAGCAAATTCAACCGGAATCATTCGATTCCGGTTTTTTTGTGTTTTGATCAACTCAGAATATTCCACTAAAACTAGAGTCAGTCATGACAGCATCTTGACAATTATTGATTTAAAAATGCCTGTAGCTGTAGCGGAGCCCAATTATCAACAGGCAACCTTTTATTAAAGTGACGGATGATTGACGGATGATTTTTTTACAACGCTTTCAACAAAATTTCATCCTGAAATCTAATAATTAATCTTATGCTATACGTATTTTGAAGTTTAAAATAAGGCTGCTTTTAAAATATTACATTTAAATTACCTGGTATTTAAAAAATAAATTGTTTTATCGTCAAAAAAAGAATTGACGGTTCGTGGAACAGGCTTATGGGGATTGCTGATGACGACAAATATTTGGTGCATTAATAAAGATTAATGTCATAAAAAGTATAAGTTACGGAAGTAAATTTTAGATGATTACGAAGTGCTAATCGGCGGAAGCACGAGTCAAGTTCCCAGGCGTAACAATACTACTTGGTGTGGAGATATCTATCTCTTTTTCTTTGAAAGCTCTTTCCATCATATTGACGACGTCAGAGGCGGTTGGCAGGCTGATGGCGTCATGCAACAGTTTTGTGCATTCTTTATCACTGAAGTTTTTCAAAACGGATCTGACTACCGGAATCGAACGCGGCTGCATGCTTAATTCGCGAATTCTGGCCCCGACCAGTAAAGGCGCGGCCAGCGGATTGCCAGCCATTTCTCCGCACAGGCTTATTGATTTGGTCGGATAGGCTGCGAAACAGTCGCCGATCCCGGCCAGAACCTTGAGAAATACCGGATTGAATGAATTGTAATTACGCTCGTTGATATAGCCGGCACGGTCGAATGCGAACATGTACTGCTGCAGGTCATTTGAGCCGATACTCATAAAATCGACATGTTCGATTAAAGTATTCAAACCGAACACCGCAGACGGAACTTCCAGCATAATTCCGATTTCATAATCTTCAGTGTGCGGGACATTTTCCCTGTGCAATTCTCTCTCAACCAACTCAAGCATTTCAACAGCCCCGGTCAAATCTTCAAGGTTGGCAACCATCGGGAACATGATTTTCAGTTTGCCGAATACTCCGGCCCGGAGGACCGCCCGCAAATGCGGTCTAAAAAGATCTGGTCGGGTTAACAGTAAGCGTATGCCGCGCAGGCCGAGTGCCGGGTTGTCTTCATTCGGCAGTTCCAGATATGGCAGGTGTTTGTCGCCGCCGACATCCAGCACCCGGAAAATGACGCTCTGGCCGTTGGCGGATTTGATAATGCTTGAGAACACATTATACTGGCTGTCTTCCGAAGGGAGATACTCGCGGATCATATAAAGGAATTCCGAGCGGTAAAGTCCGATTCCGTCAGCTCCGTATTTTTCCAGCAATGATGTTTCACAGATCAATGAGATGTTGCCGCGTAACGCAATTTGATGTCCTTCAGAAGTTGTCGCTTCGCCGCTTTTGCCTGAAATTTCTTCCTCTTTTTCCTCTTGGACCAGGTCGGAAAACTGTTTGACGATCGAATCGTCAGGATTAATATAAAGTTTTTCTGAGTGACAATCCAGCAGCAGTTCGTCGGAATCTTTGATAAGTCGAATCAGGTTGCGGACCCCGAGCATCGCCGGAATATCCAGCGCTTTGGCCAGAACCGCAACATGAGATGTTCCGCCGCCTTTTTCGCAGACAATTCCAGAGATATTATCAAGAGGAATCCGCAGCAGATCTGACGGCAGCAATTCGTCCGCGGCGAGAATCCATTTACCTTCGCCAAGGTTGAATTCGGTATCTTCGTCACTTTCCGCCTGTCGTCTCCGGGAGAATTTGGCACTTTCCAGCAGCCGCAGCATTACGTCTTTAAAATCCACCAGTCTTTCACGGAAGAACGCATTATCCATTTCGAGAAATTTTTTCTCAAACTTGCGATAGGCGACTGTTATACTGAACTCAAGGCTATGACGATGCTCGACTATTTCATTACGAATTACATCCAGCAGTGCTTTATCTTCCAGAAACATCAAGTGTGAATTAAAGATTGTTGCGTCCGCTTCGCTGAAAATACGGACCGCGCGGTCCTCCAGTTCCAACGTCGCTTCTCTGGTTTCTTTCAAAATCTCGTCAAAAAATTCCAGCTCTTTAGCTTCGTCATCGTGATTTGTGTGTTCAACTTCGTTGAACAGATCACGAACCTTGAATTTGAAGGCCTTCCCCATGGCGATTCCAGGGTTGGTTGCAACCCCGGCCAGCATGGTTGGAGTTGATTTTTTTTCAGATGATTCTTCTGCTGAAATAGCAACTCCAGTGTCAAGTTTACTCAAAACACCGGCATTCAGAACCAGGTTGGCTAATTGGGGACTCAAGCTGCGGGCCATATCAACAACCGGTACCGGAAATTTCTCCGGATCAACGCTCTGAAGAGTCAGAACCCCGACGCATTTGCCTCCGACACTTATTGGAATGCCGAGAAAAGACTGGTACTTTTCTTCTCCGGTATTTGGAAAAAACACGAAATCAGGATGATGTTCCGGGTCGGCAATATTGACCACGCTACGCTGGCTGTAGCAGCATCCGGTCAATCCTTCGCCCGGACGCATGGTAACTTTACCGACAGAATCAGGATTCAGACCATGGGTTGCGGCCAGCACCAGCACCTGACGCTTGGAGTCAAATTCATAAACCGAGCATACGTCTACCTCAAGGCTTTCCGCCAGGAGCGTAACAATCCGCCCCAAAACCAGCGAATAGTCCTGACTGTCGGCAATCGCTTCAGATATTTTGCGCATCAATTTCAGCAGGCCGCTGACCATATTAGGTCCTTTCAGAGATTATTTTTCCGTTATGATTAGTTTTTTGAATAATTTGTAATAAATTATACTGTTTTTCAAGTGCGTTATATAATATTTGCATATAATTTCCGACTTGAGCGACAAAAATGTCAGATAAAGGCCCGAAAACAGGATATTTTTATGACCGAGACATCAAAAAATAAGAAAATATGGATTTTTGCCGGAGAAGCTTCCGGAGATATTTACGGCGCCAGGCTGGCCAATGAATTACAGCGACAGGCGGCCGAGCGCGGGGAAACGTTGAAAATTTCCGCGATGGGCGGTCCTCGGATGCAGGAAAATAAAGATGTCGAGATTATGGTAGATTCTACTGAACTCGGAGTTGTCGGGCTTGTCGAAGTCTTAAAACACATTTTTGTTTTTATCAAGCTTTTTATCTCGTTGGTACGCCGGGCGGAGCAGGAACGTCCGGACGCGGTGGTGCTGATCGATTATCCCGGTTTCAATATCCGTTTTGCCAAGCAGATGTACAAACGCGGCATTCCGGTAATCTGGTATATCAGCCCGCATATCTGGTCATGGGGCGGTCACCGGTTGCCCAAACTGGCGAAATGGTGTCGCAAGATGATGTTGATCTTTCCTTTTGAAACCGCAGTATTCGAGGGCAGCGGTTTGGACACGGTGCTGGTTGGGCATCCATTGGTAGATGTGGTTAGCGAACGCCTTGATCCGGATATTACCAGGGATGAAAAGACCGTCTTGCTGCTGCCTGGAAGTCGTTCAATGGAGGTTAGCCGCCTGGCGTTGCCGATGTACGAATCGATCCGGCTGCTTAAAGCTCGTGATCCGGATCTGAAATTTGTCCTGGCCGCGCCCAGGCAGAAAATTCTGGATCACTGTATGGAAATATATAGTAAACACAATTCCGACGATCCGCGAGAGGCGTTTCCCGAGGTGGAATTTGTTTGTGGTCAAACCGGAACCTGGTTGCAGAAAGCGATTATCGGGCTTGCCGCTTCCGGCACTATTACCGTGGAGTCCGCAGTGTCGGGATTGCCGCTGGTTGTGCTTTACAAGCTTAACGGCATAACGATTCTTCTGGCCCGGATGGCGATCATCCTGTTCCGGGGCTTTTTTACTATGGTCAATATTATTGCCAACCGGATTGTGTTTGAAGAGTTTATGCAGGACGAAGTGCAACCTGACAGGATTGCCGCGGCGGCCCAGAAAATTTTGCCTGGAGGCGATCGCCGCGAAGAAGTTCTGGCAGCGATGCGCCAAGTCACAGAAGCCATTTCCGGCGGCAGCGACGGTGCCAGTGCTCAGGCCGCCAAGGTTTGTCTGGATTTCGTTTGCGAGGGAAAATAATCACGGGAAATCAGGAGTTAATTGATGTCTGAAGAGCAAATGTCCGAAAATCCGGATAATGCTGCTGCTTTGAAGGAAAATGAGCATTTTCCGCCAAATCGACATTATCGTTTGGTTGTATTGACAGTGTTGATTGTCACGGTGGCTTGTCTGGTTTATCTCTGGTTTGATAAGCAAGCCCGGGAAAACAAATTATCGGCTGTAGCAGATGCGCAGCCTGCTCAAGTGAAAGAAAAGTAAATTTGATAAAATTATATATAGCCAGGAAAAAACAATGAATCTGTCAAAATTTAAAACTGAACTTGCGGATGTGGCAAATCAGATCAATGCCGTTTTGCAGGCTGATGATTATCCAGGGATAATTCAGCCGCAATATCTGCGGGAGGCGGTCAGGGCATATCCATGTAGCGGCGGAAAGCGTCTGCGCCCGGCCTTGCTGATGTGGACATGCGGGATGCTCGACGGCAGGGTTGAGAAAACCTTGCATGCCGCCGCCGCGGTTGAAATATATCACAATTGGACCTTGGTTCATGATGATATTATCGATAACGACGATATTCGCCGGGGGGCGCCGTCAACTCACTGCAAGTTATCCCAAACAGGGCGTGAGGAGTTTAATCTTGAAGGTGATGACGCCATCAAATTCGGACGGGATTTTGCCATTCTTGCCGGCGATATTCAACAGGGATGGGCGGTCAATATGATGCTAAAAGCTGTTGAAGACGGAGTTGAGCCATCTGTCGCTACTGCTCTTTGCCGTCGGCTTCAGGAACTGGTGAACCGGGAACTTATTTCAGGCGAAGCGATCGATGTTCAGATGCCGGTAATGCCGCGTTCCGAACTATCCTCTGCGATGGTCATGGAGATGATCCGGCAAAAAACCGGGGTTTTGCTGCGTTTTTGTGCAGAAGCCGGAGCCGCTGTCGCTCTTGATGAAACAGATTTTTTTGCCCCGAAAATTTCCGCTCTAGGCCGGTTTGCCGAAGCAGCCGGAGTTGCTTTTCAATTGCGTGACGACTGGCTGGGGGTATTTGGTGATTTTGATAAATTCGGCAAAACTATCGGCAGTGACCTGACGGAGCGTAAGCCGACTTTACTGTTGATGGAGACCTGGAGTCGTTTATCCAGCGCGAAAAAAGAGGAGCTTGAATCATTGATGGGGCTGCCGGAATATGGCAGTGTTGAGATTGAACGGGTCCGGGCTCTGATGCAGGATACCGGCGCGGATAAGATTGTCCGGGAAATGGCTGATTTTCATATTGAGGAAGCATGTAATATTCTGAATGGTTTTCCCGATTCCACCTATCGTTCGCTGTTGCTGGACTTAACTCATTATCTGGTTGATCGCGCCTGGTAAGACGCGGTTTTATCGATTAGAAATACTGTGGATTTTAGTGAACGGAAGATTGAAAAAAGCAATTTTAATGATACTTTCATAAACAAATTAGAGCAAGAGAACAACTTTTACAGGATGATGTTATGACTTTTATCGAAAAACTTGAAGCCGCCTGGACCGGGAACAACTCCCTGGTTTGTGTCGGTTTGGACCCGGCTCTGGAAAAACTTCCCGCCTGCCTTGGCGGATGTGAATATCCGATCTTTGAATTCAACAAGGCGATTATTGACGCAACCTGCGATCTGGTTTGCTGTTACAAGCCTCAGATTGCCTATTATGCCGGGCAGGACGCTGAAGATGAATTGACCATGACCATGGAATATCTGCGGGAACGTTGTCCAAATATCCCGGTTATTCTTGACGCCAAACGCGGCGACATCGGCGCTACGGCGCAAATGTATGCAAGAGAGGCATTTGTGCGGTATAAGGCGGATGCGGTAACGGTTAATCCGTATATGGGAACAGATACTCTCAAGCCGTTTACTGATTACGCCGATCATGGAACCGTAATTCTTTGCCGTACTTCCAATCCGAATTCCGGTGATATCCAGGATTTGAAACACGATGAGCTTGAGGTTTACAAGCATGTGGCGAAACTGGCGGAAAATGTTTGGAATTACAACAAAAATATTATGCTGGTAATCGGAGCAACATATCCGGTAGAGTTGAAATCGGTGCGTGGAATTTGTCCTGATATACCTTTCCTGGTTCCCGGAGTTGGGGCTCAGGGTGGCGACGCTGCCGCGGTGGTCAAAAACGGCGCGGACAGTCGCGGTCTGGGACTGGTGGTAAATTCATCACGCGGGATCATATACGCCGATTCTAGTGAAAACTTTGCCGCTGGAGCGGCGGAAGCGACCAGGCAGCTTCAGAATACATTGAACCAGTATCGCTAAATATAAATTACAAAATAAAAAAAACGTTCAGACAAGGAATTCTTAATCATTCCGTCTGAACGTTTTTTTATTTCAAGAACAGCTCAGTCTGTTTCTGACTGAATATTATTTCTTTTCCAATGTGTATTTTTGCGGATTGCGGGGAACAAATCCATGGGTCGAACCCTGATAAAAGACTATTTTCTTGGGGGCTGTTATGTTATTATATAGAATTGAAAGTCCGGATGGCGGGCAGACATAATCGCCAAGTCCGGCCCGGGAAATTATAATCGGACATTTGATTCGCTTACCATGAAATACGCTGTCATAGTAATTCAATGCCGGAACATAACCCGGACGCCAGCCTCTAAGACGCCCCTTGGTCGGACCGGCGAAATCACAGCACCAGGTAATGGAAGAGTTGGCGCTGGTGACATCCGGATCAAGCGCCGCGGCCCAGATGGTTTGCAATCCGCCCTGGCTTCCGCCGGAAACTGAAAGGTCTTTGCCGTTCCATTGCGGCAGGCTTTTCAGGAATTGCAGGGAGCGCATTACCCGTAAAGCCATACCGTTAAAGTAAGCCTTTTCGGGATCGGAATTCTGTTTAGAGTCAAAAGCATAGCTTTTGCCGTTCGATTTGATATTGGCAAAGAAATCCTTGTAGTAAGCCTTATCCTTGCCCAGGTCATAACCGTGTGCGTTTACATTGAAATGAATCCGGTTGGTCGCGCCTGATTTAGGCGCTCGCTGAACTCCAATCCCGTAACCATGATAGTTGGCTGAGGCCGGCAGCGATTTTGGCTTGGCTCCGGCCGGGATCGTCAGGTAACCGGTAACCGGACGCGGTCCGGCACAGTCAACCGAAACGGCGTAAACTTCGACTTTGGCGTCCGGTTTGCTTACCTTGGTCATGGTATATTTGACTGGTATCGCGGCAAGTTTGGCTTTTTGTTTTTTCCAGAATTCATCAAAATCAGCCGGTTCTTTTGCCGCCGCCTGCAGCTTGGCGATCTCAACTCCGGCTCCACCGTCAAAAGTAATATTGACGAAACGACCACGCCGGTTCTTTTTCTTGACGGCTTTTCCTTGTGGATCAATCAAAGTCGCCTGTATGTAGACAAATCCTGGAGTATCCAAGCTGGTAGTGACAAAAATTGGTTTACCGGGAGTGACTGTTTCCGTTCCGGTTGCTTTTTTGCCGTCATCTCCGGTACGTGTCCACTTGAGTTTATATGGTTCTTTCGGGATACTCTGACCAGCAAAGTCGACGGTCAAGGCAAATTTCATCGGTTCACCCAGAGCGTAAAACGCTTTTTCCGTTTTTCCCGAAATAGTGATTTTTGCAGGATCAATCTTGATTACTTTTTTAATTTTTGCGGTGCTAACTTCCGCGCTCAGGGATATTGCCGATAAAATACCGCCGGCAATGAGTGTCATCGTCCATGTTTGCAATACCCGACAAATTGATTGTTTTCGATGGTGCATTTTTGTTTGAACTTTCTGTTATTATTATATTTTTATTGGGAAGGCAGCAAAACTGTCGCCCCTCAACCATACTCAAATCTTATATGACATCTCACTTTTTGACTTGCCGCATTCCAATGTTTACTTTTTCGCTTGATCCGCTTTTTTCTCGGCAGTAGCAGGTTTGTTTTTCGCTTCGACCGCTTTATTGTCGACGACCGGGGCGACCGGTTCATTATAATAATCAACTTTGATCATGAGTTTTTTCCTGGCATCTGAATCGGAATGTTTTTCCGCCTCTGTAATGGCGGGGAAATAGCTCGGGAGGTTGGTTCGATTGAACGGAAACCCGATGACGCAGCATCTGTCCAGATAGGAAACGGAATACATGTATCTGCTGCTGTATAGCTTTTGGGCTCCACCGGCAGACCAGATACTCAGCCGCAGTTTACAAAACGCTTTCTGGGAGTTGTTCTTGTAAAGAGGCATTTCCGGGGTTTTAACCGGCCCGGAAAAAGGTATTGGAACAGCCACAGGTGGCATGCCAATCATAAACTTATCGTGGTCGGTCCCAAGGGTTCCGCAATAGATTTCCGCGATATACTCCGCATCCTTTTTATCGTTGACCCGGATTATTGCCTGGTCGCCGAGGGCTTGAGCCAGGGCGGCTATAACGTACGGTTTGTCTTCCGCCACCAGATTGGTAGAATCAATAAACATTTTTTTGAAGGCAAAACGGCGCAAATCGAATTGCATCATTGCTTTATCTACGGCATCGCTCAATAAGAGAGTTTCAACCGCTGAGCGTTTGGTGTTGGTCATTTGGGGAGTTGTACAGCCGGCCGCAAACAACATAACAGCCAGTATTGCTAATAAAAAATTATAGCGAATCATCTTTGTCCTTTTTTGTATTATTGTTAAAACGCCGGGGCAACAATTTCAGATTGCAATTAAAGCATCAAATGTTTTTCCAGCAAGGTGTTGTTTCGGATGTATGGTTGGATTTTTATCCAAATTTTTTCGAAACTTGACTACTTTACAGCAAAAAAACCGACAAGTCCAGTAAAAAAACAAAAAAAATAAAAATCTGTTTCTACAGAATGAAGTTTAAAAAATTTATAATCATTATATTCATTTGTGGTCACATCTTGATTATTAGCTTCAGCATATCCGCATGCGAAAATGTCGTGAATTTACTTTATTTTTTCAACATAAAGTCCTAAACGGGTTTATTTTTTCCGGATTTGTGATATAATATTAACATGAGTATATAACTTTTAAGTTGAGAATTATTATGGCAAAATATAAATTTAGTAATCGAAATAAAATACCGGGTTTGCAGATGGCCTGCCCGGAGTGCAATGAGATGATTACTCAAACAGACATTGAGTCTTATATGAAGTGTCCGTATTGCAACTGGAAATTCGATCATTCGATTGAACTGGAAGACTTTATTCTGGCTCCGGTCGTCGACCGCTGGGTAAGTCAGCATTGCGACATTAAACATGAAATGCCCCATGGGTTCGGGTTTCGTGTCGGCCGCTGAAAAGGCGGTATCACAGTGAAACAATCCCAACCAATTATTCTGCCCGATCTGCCTCGCGGTATACCTCCTTTTTTTCCCGGGCCGATGGAAGGCGTCATGAAGCCGGAAATTATTGCCGCTTTTAACGAGCTGGAGCTGATTTCCGTCTGGATGACTCCGTTCATCCGTATAACCATGAACGTTCAGAAACAGAAGCATTTGCAGCGTTTTATCGCTCCGTTTATTGCCGGAAAAGTTCCGGTGATCGTTCAATTGATGGCAACTGATGCGCAACTGGCGGGCGAAACCGCCAGTATGCTAACCGGATTTCCTGAAGTTCGCGGCATCAACCTGAATTTTGCCTGTCCCAGCCGTCAGGTAGTCCGGCATGGTGCCGGCGGCGGACAATTACGCAATCCGGCGGAAATGTTTGAAATCGCTTCCGAAATCAGAGCCGCAATCCCGGATTTGTCGCTCAGTGTTAAACTGCGTTGTGGTTTCGAGGATGCTTCGGAAATCCTGAGCTGGACCAACGGGTTCAAAGCTTGCGGCGTTGAATTTGCCGTGGTTCATTGTCGGACTGTAAAAGAAAATTACACCGCGCTTACTGCCTCTGAACGTATAAAAAGGCTTTCCGCGGTCATTATCGCGGCTGATGGTTTGCCGATTGTTGCCAACGGTGATATTTATTCTCCGGCGGATGGCGCGGAGTATTTGAATGCTGCCGACTTTGCCGGATTGATGGCCGGACGCGGCCTTTTTCACGATCCATATTTGCTTCAGAGGCTCTCTGGAAATGATGCGCCGGCGTCTGAAGATGGAGCCAGGATTTTTTTCAATAAATACCTTGAAATATCCCGGCGGGATGGTAAAATGTTATATCGCAGCAGCTTATTGGAGACTGCGCGTATGATCTGGGGAGGGAGAAGTCCGCTGTTCAAAACTGTTTTAAACTGGAACGACGAGGAGATGAAATGTGCACAGATAACCTGAAAATCTATCCGGACATTACAACGATGGCCGGGGCCGCCTTCAATATGTTTGTCAAAGCTGTTAAACAGGTATTGGCTAATCGTGACATTTGCCGCGTGGCATTATCCGGCGGGACGACTCCCGACGCTCTATTCAAGTTGTTTGCCGCCGATGACGGTAAGAGCATCCCATGGAATAAAATTGAACTTTTCTGGGTGGATGAACGCCTGGTCCCCTTTGACAATGAGTTCAGCAACTATGGCAGAGCCGAAAAACTTTTTATTACACCGCTCAAGCTTGATAGAGCCAACATCCATCCGGCAGCTGAAAACTATGCGCAGGAATTGCGTCGTTTGTGTTCTGACCGTTTACGGGACGGCTTCCCGGTGTTTGACCTGATGTTGCTGGGTATGGGCGGTGACGGCCATACCGCATCACTGTTTCCGGGAGCAGAAGCTCTGCTGGAGAATGAAAAAGCGGTACTGCTGGTACCGGCTCCAAAGACAGCAATGCCGCAAGTTCTAAGGGTGACACTGACTTTGCCGGTTATCAATCGCAGTGAAAAAATTATTTTTATGATTTCGGGGCAGGAAAAAATTGCCTTGTTGCGCTATATTGCTTCCCTGGATGTAATTAAATACCCGGTACAGCTGGTACAAAATGAGCATATATGCTGGCTTGCGACGGAATAACTTAAGGAAAATTTATGCGCTATATTCATTTTGACAGCGTCGGCGGGGCCGCCGGCGATATGATTCTCGGAGCCTTGATCGGTCTTGGCGCGGATATCAACGTTCTGAACAAAGAACTGTCCGCTATGCTGCCGGAAGAACACTTCAAGATCATTGTGAAACCAAAATCAAGTTGCGGAATTGTCGGTATCGAAGCCGCGGTCGCAATAGAAGAACATGGATATCATCATCATGCTAATCATGACGATCATCACCACCATCACCACCATCACGAACACCATCACCGGACTTTCGCGGATATTCGACAAATAGTTGAACAGAGTCAATTGCCCGAAGCGGTAAAAGCATCGACTATCGAAGTTTTTTCAGCCTTGGCTGTAGCCGAGGGTAAAGTTCACGGCAAACCGGCGGATGAAGTGCATTTTCATGAAGTCGGCGCGGTTGATTCAATTGTCGATATTACCGGTTGCTGCCTGGGGATGCATCTTTTGAATATTGCCGGTGTCAGTGTTTCAGCGTTGCCGATTGGGCAAGGCACGGTTAAGTGCCAGCATGGCATCTATCCGCTTCCGGCTCCGGCCACTGCCGCTTTGCTGAAAGGAATGGAAACTGTTCGCAGCGGTGAAACCTCAGAAATGGTTACTCCTACCGGGGCCGCCCTTTTGAAAGTCTGGACCGCGAAACCGGTTCCGGCTCAGGTTGCGATCATGGAAACGGTCGACAGCTTCGGCCATCGTGATTTTTCTACCCGGCCGAACCTGCTTCGCGCCATGCTGCTTGAGGATTCCGCTGGAACAGCTCAGGATGATGAATGCCTTCTGCTCGAAACCAATATTGATGACTGCAGTCCGGAAGTTATCGGCGCGGTTACCTGCAAACTGCTTGACGCTGGTGCGCTGGATGTCTGGATTGCCGCTATTCAAATGAAAAAACAGCGTCCCGGATTTATTCTTTCGGTTCTTTGCAAGCCGGAAGTTGCGGACTCCCTGTCCGCTATTATTTTCCGGGAAACCACTACCTTCGGGTTGCGTAAACAGCAAATTAAACGGCAGTGCCTGGAACGCCGTTTTGTTTCGGTTGAGACCGAATATGGTCCGATCAGGATCAAGGTCGGAGATTTTGCCGGTGAAGAGGTTACCGCCTCGCCGGAATTTGCTGATTGCTCCAATGCGGCGGCGGAACATAAAGTAGCGATAAAAACAGTGATAAATTCAGCATTGGCCGCATATCACAACCTGGACAAAGAATAACGATGGAACGTTTTAAACTTAAAGTCGAAGAGATAACTTTTGGCGGTCGCGGAGTTGGCCGGGTCAACGGTAAAGTCTGTTTTCTTCCGGCGGTTGTGCCGGGAGATATTGTTCTGGCCCGGCTGGACAAGGATAAAAACGACTATATTCAGGCTTATCCGCTTGAGATTATTGAACCGGGCCCCGGTCGTTGCGAGCCGGTTTGCCCACGGGCGGTACGACCTTGCAGCCGTTTGTCGCGGGGGCGAATTCCCGAATATTGCCCGGGATGCGCCTATCAGCATCTGGAATATGAATTGGAACTATCAATCAAACAGCAGCAGTTTGTTTCTTTTCTGGAACGTTTGCCGGATTATGAGGAAATTGAAATTTCTGATCCTTTCGGCTCTCCAAAACAACTCGAATACCGCAACAAAATTACACTTCATGCGGCGGTTGGCGACGGCGCGACCAGACTCGGTTATTTCGGTCGCGACAATCAGACGGTAATGGATATTCCAGATTGTCCCCTGGCTATGCCGGAATTGCGTGAATTGTTGAAAGCCGAACGGGAAAATAAAGGTTTTTTCCATTCCTTGAAACAAGGCATGGAAGTTACTTTGCGCCGCGATTCGCGACAGACTTTGTTGTGGCGCGGTAATCCGCCCAAAAACGCGTCTTGGCTGCGGGAGGAATACCCTTTTGGTTCTTTATCTATCCCGTGCGGCAGCTTCAGCCAGGTAAATCCCGACGTTGCGTCGGAACTGGTCAATCGGGTAACTGAATTTATCAAGCTGTCAAAAGCGGTTAATGTCATTGATCTCTATTGCGGAGCCGGACTGTTCGCTTGTGCCGCCGCTAAAGTCGGAGTGGCAAAAGTCCGGGCCGCGGATTCCGATGGACCGGCCATTGCCGCCGCGGAATATAATTTAAAAAATTGTGAGCATCCTGATGCGAAAGCAATAGCCGGAAATGCCGGAACCCTTATTGACGATTTAGCCGCGGAGCTGGAACCGGCAGAAACAATGCTGATCGTTGATCCGCCGCGCACCGGGCTGGACCGTCAAACCCGTGACAAATTATGCAATCACGGATTCGGTGGAGTCATTTATGTTTCATGTTCTCCTGATACCTTGTGCCGGGATTTAAGTGTTTTGATTAAACGGGGATATAGCTTGAAAAGCGCCAGTTTACTTGATATGTTTCCACGAACCAGCCATTTTGAAAGCGTTTGCTATTTGGAAAAATCATGACCAGAGAAGATTTAAAGGGACACCGCGAACGGCTGCGCCAGCGTTTCATAAACAGCGGAATTGACAGCCTGCATGATTATGAAGCGGTTGAATTACTGCTTACCTTCGTGATCCCCCGCCGCGATGTAAAACCTCTGGCCAAACAGCTTTTATCTCATTTCAAAGGTTTCTCCGAGCTTTTCGATGCCACTTACGAAGAGTTGTGTGAAGTTCCCGGAATCGGAGATAGCGCGGCGGTTCTGTTCTGTACTATCAAACAAATTTGCGGCAGCTATCTAGATAATAAAATGTGCGGAGTGGACGTGGTAAGTTCTCCGAAGGCCGCGCTGGATTTCGCCAGAATGAAAATTGGCGGCAGTCACGATGAATCGTTTATGGTGATTTTCCTGAATACCAAGAATCATGTTATCAATTGGGAGATCATCAGTAAAGGCACGGTCGACCACGCTGTCATCTATCCTCGCAATATCATTCGCCGGGCGCTGTCTCATAACGCGACCGGGATGATCTTCTACCATAATCATCCCAGCGGCGTCTGTGAGCCTTCCCAGGAGGATATTGACTTGACCGAAGGTATAAAAAATGCCGCTGACGCCGTTCACATCCGGGTGCTTGACCATGTGATTGTCGGACGTAGAGGTTACACCAGCTTTGTCGAAAGAGGCTTGCTATGACCGACTCCTGCAATAAATGCATTATTGAACAGTGCCTGTTCGATTGGATGAAGAAAGTTTTTTCGCGCAAAGAATTGATTATTCTTGGAATAATTGTCGGGGCCGCGCTGTTGTTGCGGCTCGCGGTTACAATTCCGGGTCTGGGTGATTTGCCTGACCACTTTTCACGTCCGGACACCCCAGGTTATGTCCGCCCTGCTTTAGGACTTGCTGCCGGATGGGGATATGCCGAACCCGGCTCAACTGTTTTGGAAACCTCCCGCCCTCCGGGTTTTCCAATGTTCCTGGCATTCTTTTTCAGCCTGTTCGGCGAGAATTATCTTCTTCCGATTATAACGCTCTGCCTGCTTGGTGCTTTAACCTGTGTGCCGGTTTTTCTGGCCGGACGTTATTTTGGCGGCAGCCGAATCGGTTATCTTGCCGCTGCGCTGCTGGCATGCAATTTGACTGCGGTCGTGAATTCTCCGATGCTGCTTTCCGATACGCTGTACGGTTTCATTACGTCCTGGCAGTTATTCTTTTTTACCCGGTTTTATTTCAAACGCGAAGCTCGTTTTTTCATCTTTGCCATGCTGCTGGCTGGTATTGGCACATTGATCCGCCCGATTGGTTCGGCCTGGCTTGTTCCCGGTTTGTTTTTGTGTCTGATCCAACCGGAAATGAAACTGGCAGGGAAAGTTAAACTTGCGGTCCTGGGAGCATGTGCGTTTCTGGTTGTCATCGTGCCATGGATGACTCGCAATAAGCTGATCGGAGCCGGATTCTCTATCGACTCGAATACCGGTTCAATGTACCATCAGAATGGGGCCATGCTGTTGTCCAAGGTTAACGGAACCAGCTACGAGTATGAAAAGCAAAAAATATTAAAGGAGTTGGATAAAACCTTTGCTGACCATAAAAAATATCCTGATATAGCCTCAAGACAGCAACATCGGGTTAACAAATTCAAAGAACTTATTCTAAAACACCCGATTACCTATTTTTCAATGCATTTCCAACCGGCGGTGCTATTGCCGGATGCGTCTCGCTTTTTTGAACTGATGGGGCTTACTTCCGGAGGTCGTGGTACATTGGATGTTATTCATCAAAAAGGAATTATCGCCGGAGTGAAACACTATTTTGGTGATCGAATCTGGTTACTGTTTCTATTATTGCCGGCCTTGATTATTCCGGCGGTAACTTATGCCGGATGTCTGGCGCAACTAATAATCTGGGCCTACCGAAAAAAAGTTTATCTGATTTTTTTCTTTCTGGCGTTTGCTGAGTATTTCTTCTTCCTGCCAGGACCAATTACCGTCCCCCGCTATCAGGTCCCAGCCCTGCCGCTGATGGTGATTATGGCGTCAATCGCAATTTTAAGCGGATACACTTGGGCCTTGGATCATTATCAAAGAAAACGCGTTCAGGAGCCCTTGCAAGAATCAACAAAAAACGATGCTGTCTAATTTTTTTACAGTAGCAACTTCCTAAAACAATAAATAGCGGTGCCTTTCGGATCAAGGCCGCGACTGAGTTGTTTATTTTCCACCCGGTCGGGATCATCGAATTTGCGGGCGGTTTCACGAATGAAGAGTTTTGAGCCCAGAATAGCGCCGTCGGTAAAGTGACGGGTGCGCCTCAGAAATTTTACCGGCATCGATTCTTTGCGGCGCGCGGCTTGCTCCTCTTCGGCTATTTCGGCCGCATTCGCGCCGCATTCGGCGGCGATTATCCGGGTCATGGAACATTTGAATTCCGTATAATAATCCGCGTCGCTCCAGTTCGAGGTATCGGTATAATCAATCAATTTTTTATAGTGTTTGATAAAGTTGGCGTGGTATGCATGTTTGCCGCTGCCGCAGTAGCGTCCCCAGGTGGTGAATCGGTAATCTGCCGGATTTTCGGTCAATTTAGCCCGGACCGGGTTGAGTTCGACGTATTGCAGACATGCTTCGAGGGCGTCGGTGCCTTCAAGGATGACGCTTTTGAAACGATCAGCCCAAAGGTGGCCGATGTGGTCATAAGTCCGGTTAAAAACCACGGAAAAACGCTGTTGATAGGCTCGCATAAAATAACTTATATCGATCATTTTTTCGCCGACTTCGCGACAGAGTTTTTTGCATTTGGGCTCTATATAAGGCAACTTCTTTATCGCATAGGTTAAATCGCCTTCCATCGACTTGTAATAAGCGTTGTGACGGGCCGCGATTTCAGCCTCAGACGGCAGTTCATTTTTGCCTGGAGCGTAGACCACTAAGTGAAAGTGATTGCCCATCCACGCCGCTGAAATAACCTCGATTAGAAAATAATTCGTGAGATTTTGCAGTAATGTGAAGCCGTATTCCTTATCGACATCGTTAAAAGGCCAATCGCCTTTGTAGCCGGAGACCCGGTTCATCAGGTGATAATAGCATCCCTGATCCGCAATTTTCATTCGTTTCATAGCAATCTCCTATTGTGTTTATGAGTTATAATAATGCCTGTTTTGTGAATTTCAAATAAAAATTACCTGATAATTAAAATAAAATTTTAAAAAATTAAACAAATAGTCGGCCAAAAAGCGAGGCCAGGGCAAATTCTGTGCGCAAAATGCGGGGACCGATTGAAACAGGAAGACACCCCGCTTCAGATAGTTTTTCCACTTCATATTCAGTAAAACCGCCTTCCGGACCAACGCAGAGGGTGACTGTCCCGGAAACCCCGGCTGGACAGATGCGGTCTGTTATTGGGTGAGCAGTCAAGGCCAATGTGTCCCTGGCTATCTCCGGCAGTTTATCATCCACAAAAGGCCGGAATTTTTGTTCAAAATGAACCTGAGGAAGAACTGTGTCCCCTGATTGTTCGAGTCCCAACAACAGATGTTGTTGAAAGGCGTTATCTTTTAATAACGGACTGTCCCAATAACTTTTTTCCACTTTGTTACAATGAATTGCGTAAATCTGTTTAACACCCATGGCTCCGGCGCATTCCAGAACTTTTTTAAAAGTTTGCGGTCGCTGCATTGCAATCACCAGATTTAACGGTAAAGGTGACGGAGGAGGAGTATTAAGATCAAGTTTAACCTGGACAATCTTGTTTTCAATCGAAATGATCTCGCCGGTTCCTTTTAAATCATTGAGCAAACCAGCCTTGACAATATCTCCGACCTTCACTTTCAATATTTTGATCATGTGTTCAGCTCTGCGGCCTTTGATTTCAGCCACAATGTCATTAATCATCTCTTCAGGTTGTATAAGTAGTAAATTCATGCCGTAAATATAACTTATAATGCTTGTTTTACAAATTGTAATCTCATTTTGATTGATTACGTATTTTTGCAATATAATTTCTTACTGGACAGTTGTTTGTAATATCGAAGGAGGAATTTCTAAGTGCGGTTGACGGTCCTCCGTCAAGATTTAGAAGTCTTTCAACTGATGGCAAATGCTTTTTTATTTGAAACGCCAGATCATATAGTGATATTGGTTTTGTAACTATAATAACAAGAGACTTATTCTTAGTCAAACCTATGAGTGTACGTCTGGCTTTATGTCCAGACTGGGATTTTATTCCAATCCCTCCTCCGGGATCAATGACGAATGGTCCGGACTGAATAATATTGAAATATTTTGATAAATTATCTTTCCAGGTTAGGATTGAAATACTACCAGAACTATTAATAGCGATAAATCCGGAAAGTTTTTTTACTTTGCTTTTATTGACTATTACTCCATTAATTTTACAATAGCCTACAGGATAAAAATCTGCATCAAAATACCCACCATTTATCATCAATGAATATTTTGATGAATCCCAATGAGATCGAATATTATCTCCATTAATCTTTTTGGGGATGTCGAGAATTGAAAAATGATTATTATCAATTGCAGGGATCGTGATTACTATTGCGGAAAATCCTGATTTCTCATCCGCAATCCGAGCTGTATGAATTTTGGCGGCAAAAACAAAATTTGGAAATAAAATTGTTAATATCAGCAAAAATTTCATAAATATTTGAAATTATCTACTTGCTTTGCAATTTTTTGACAGAAATTCCAGGTCTGAAAACACCCGGCATAATGGTGAATTCCGGTTTAACATCACTATTATGCCATTCGGCTAACATTTCAACCGCTGATTGTCCGATTTTTTCCGCAGGTTGTTCGATTAAGGTCAATTTTTTCTGTTTTGCTTCCGGCCAGGAGAGTCCGTCGTAGGAAATGATCGAAAGGTCGTCTGGAATTCTCAGGCCGAGTTCGGCGCAGGCGGCATAGCATCCGGCTGCCCGGATATCGCGCACGGTAAACAACGCTGTCGGCCGGTTGCCGGCGGACATAATGCGCCGGCATTCTTTTTCCGCAGTGGCGGCATGCGATATGCATTCGTAAATTCTTTCAGGCGGCAACGGGATTTCCTCTTCCGCCAGTGCGCCGCGAAAACCCGCAGCAATTTCCCGATAAATAAATGAATCAAGGCTGCCGGTTAAAATACCAATGTCCCGATGACCATGGGCAACAAGATAGCGTCCTGCTTCACGGCCAACAGCCCGAAAGTCCATTTTGACGCATACCGCCGGACTATCATCTTCCAGATTGCCGACCACATAAGGAACCCGGGCTTTTTCCAACGGCTGGATAAGTTTTTCATAAGAACAGCATTCATAAAAAATTACGCCGTCAATATGTTCCGCAGTATAATCAGATATCAATTTATCGATTGCCGGGCCGGGCGCATCCTGCTGAAAAAATGACATCAGCATCTCGGCATGGCAGGCTGCCGCGCCGGCAAAAATACCCTTCAGGAACAGCATACTTTCACCAGCGCTGAAAAAATCAAAGTCGTCCGGCTGAAGCACGACAAACCGACGAAGTCTGCGGACATTATCGCTTTCCAGTACCCTAACTCCACGCCCCGGATTGATGCGGACGATCCCGGCTTCCCGGAGCAGTTCGAGGGCTTTGCGGAGCGTTCCGCGACTGACGTCAAATTCTGCCGCCAGCAATCTTTCCGGCGGCAGATACGAGCCGGGCGAATATTTTCCTTTATTTATCGCAGCGGCTAGCAGATCCTTTATCTGAAGTGCTTTAATGCTTTTTTTACGTGTATTCACAACAGTCACTTCATGTATGCGGTTTCGACCTTACGAAATGCATTCATGATCATTTCCGCTTCGGCTTTACCCCAACTTTCATAGATGAACAGATTAAAGTGATCAGCTACTGACTGCATGGCATTGGGCAGCGGATATTCCTGAAGGGGATTGCCGGAATACTGCGGAGAGTTCCATGGAAAAGTATTGACACGTTCCTTATACCAGGTGTTCAAAGTTGGCATGGCGGCTGAATAATCTGCGCCGCAAATAATGCCTTCGGCAATGAGCGCATTGCAGAATTCAAACTTGTCGCAGGTCAATGCTTCAGCATTGAATCTGGTCCTGATCCACCAGTATGATGGATTGAATCCCTGCGGTTGAGTCGGAATGGTCACTGATTTTAGCTCATTGAATCCATGTGATTTCAGCAGTTCAATGAAAGCCAGGCGCCTTTCAATGATTCCCGGCAGCTTCTTCAACTGGACCAGACCGATTGCCGCGCCGATTTCATCCATATTAAAGTTGAGTGAAACTTCGCAATTGGTCGAACCTTCGGACAGACCGAACGGTTTGCCGCGGTCGGCTACCCGGCGGATCTTCCAGTATAAATCTTCATCTCGGGTAAAGACCATTCCCCCCTGACCGCCGGAACAGTGATGTTTACCGAACATGGTCGAAAAAGCTGATGTTTTACCAAAAGTTCCCAATTTTCGACCTCTGATGTCGGCCCCGTGGCTTTGGGCGCAGTCTTCAACCAGCGGCAGGCCGTATTTATCAGCTACCGCGGCAATGCCCTCGATGTCAGCCGGTTCGCCGCCGATATGAGCGATAACAATGGCGGAGGTACGCTCAGTAATGCGCGCCTCAACCTGTTCAGGTCCGGAATTGTACTGACCCGGAGCCGCATCCGCCGGGACCGGAATGCAGCCGGCCATGGCTATCGGCATCATGCCGCCGTTATCAGTAACGCAGCCGACGATGACCTCGGAAAACCGGGGCGGTTCCAGCGCTTTAAGCGCTACATAGACGGAATTGGTGCCGGAGTTTACGCCGTCGGCGAATCCGCCGCCAAGGTATTCGGCAAAGGCTTTGCAGTAGGCGTCTTCACGCGGACCGTTGTACCCGGGAGCGTTGCCGGTCGCAATCGCTTCATCGAACAGCTCGTTGACTGCCGCCCGTTCCTCTTCGCCAAAATGTCCACGTCCTGATAACGATGGGTTGATTGCTTTTTCTCCGCCATTGATCGCCAGTAATGACTTGCTCATTTTTTGAATCCGTTTTTTTGTTAAACACATTTCAATAATCCAAAGGTTTAAATTGTACCTTTGGTATATTATAGTCTTTGAAAAAGAAAAGTCAACCGTGAATAATCAGAAAAATAACATTAGTTATCCAGCCAGCGTCCGGTTTCACGATGAATTTAATACTAAGTCTGGTTATTTTATGTCTTTTCTTCATAAAATAAAGTTTACATAACGCTGCTATGCTATACATCATTTTATTTAGAAACCGCCAAAAAATTCCGACTACATATATTAAATATCACTTGAAACTGAACACTGGAGTATTGATGAACGTTGAAAAAAGTTAAATTCGGGTTATATTATGAGTTTGCTAATCAAGGACATCAATAATTTATTCATAAAAAAGGGAAAAAACATGTCACAGCAGTATAGAACACATACTTGCGAAGCACTGCGCAAGGGTGATGTTGGCAGCGAAGTAAAAGTATCGGGCTGGATTCACAGCGTTCGCGATCATGGCGGGGTAATTTTTATTGATTTGCGCGATCATTACGGCCTGGTCCAGGTGGTTATCGATCCGGAAAAACCGTTTTATCAGGAACTTGAACGCTGGCGCGTGGAAACGGTTGTCTGCTTTACCGGTAATGTTGTTGCAAGGACCGAAGGCACCGTCAATCCCAAGCTGTCCACCGGCGAAATTGAAATCATGGCTGAAGACATGGAGGTTCTCGGCGAAGCGGAAGTTCTGCCGTTTCAGGTCGCCAAAGAGGAACAGACCCCGGAAGCGATGCGCCTGAAATATCGTTTTCTTGATTTGCGTCGCGAAAAACTGCATAAGAACATTCTACTCCGCAGCCGCGTTATCGCGGAAATGCGTCGTATGCTGACTGAAGCGGGTTTCAACGAGTTTCAGACTCCGATCCTGAACGCCAGTTCTCCTGAAGGCGCCCGTGACTATCTGGTCCCGAGCCGTCTGCATCCCGGTAAGTTTTATGCTTTACCACAGGCTCCCCAGCAGTTCAAACAATTGCTGATGGTTTCCGGTTTTGACCGTTATTTCCAGATTGCCCCGTGTTTCCGTGACGAAGATGCCCGTGCAGACCGGTCTCCCGGTGAATTCTACCAGCTTGACCTTGAAATGAGTTTTGTGACTCAGGACGAGATCTTCGCGGTCGTTGAAAAAGTTCTCGAAGGACTGTTCCGTAAATTTGGTAAAAAAGAGATGGATTCGGCTCCGTTTGTCCGGTTGCCGTACCTTGAGTCGATGGCCCGTTTCGGGTCTGACAAGCCGGACCTGCGCAACCCGCTGGAAATGGTTGATGTGACCGAGGTGTTCCGTGACTGCGGTTTCAACGCCTTTGCCGCCAACGTGAAAAAAGGCGGCGTTGTCCGCGCTATCAAAGCTCCGAAAGTGGCTGATAAGTCCCGTAAATTCTTTGATGATATGATCAAATTCGCGCAGGAAAACGGCGCGAAAGGCATGGCTTATATTATTTGGGCGGATGGCGAAGTCAAGAGTCCGATTGCCAAGTTCCTAAGTGAAGACGAACTGAACCAGTTGAAAGAAATCGGCAAGGTCGAAGACGGCGACGCCCTGTTCTTCCTGGCCGACAAGGAAAAGCTGGTCTGGCATATCGGCGGCGCGGTTATTCCCGAACTCGGCAAACAGCTTGAACTGATCGATCCAAACGTTTTCAAATTCTGCTGGATCGTCGATTTTCCGATGTTTGAGGAAGAAGAAGAAACCGGACAGGTTATTTTCAGCCACAACCCGTTCTCGATGCCGCAGGGCGGTATGGATGATCTGCTTAACAAGAATCCGCTGGATATTCTGGCGTATCAATATGACATTGTCTGCAACGGCATTGAATTGTCCAGCGGCGCGATCCGTAATCATCGTCCCGACATTATGTACAAGGCTTTTGAGATTGCCGGATATAAACGGGAAGAAGTTGACGCAAGTTTTGGCGGCATGATCAACGCGTTCAAACTCGGCGCTCCGCCACACGGCGGTATTGCTCCGGGCGTGGACCGTATCGTTATGCTTCTCGCCGACGAGCCGAACATTCGCGAAGTTATCGCGTTCCCGTTCAACCAGCAGGCTCAGGACCTGATGATGAACGCTCCGTCCGAAGTAACCATGCAGCAGTTGCGTGAGCTTCACCTGAAAGTGGTTATGCCGAAAGGCAAGGAGAAAGAAGCCGCGCAACAGGAAGGCTGAGCTTCGGTAAAACGGACAGATATGGACGAACACGGACCGCGGGCGGCAACGCCTGCGGTGCCTTTAGTACGCCCGGCATGGGCGATAACTTGACGGTGAAAGTCCGTTACAGGCTTGGCAGTAGGAACTGTTAGCGAATGACAAGGGTGTCCATCGCGAGGTGGAATCTGAAGGAAGTCGGATGCAAACTCCCGGCCCGACGAACAGGAAGTGCATACAAGGCATATTCAAGGCGGACGAGCTTGCTAAACAAAGCAAAGTCCAATACTGCCCGAACCTTGAGGTGTAAATGCACCGGGTATATGGGATGAAAGTTATCGTTCTTATCCGGGGAGGTCTCATTGGTACGAACGAGGTTGTCAACAGGCGATAAGTTCAACCCGCGCAGTGATGTTGCGGCTGAGCAATGAGAAGTCAGCAGAGGTCATAGTACTGTATAGTATTTACAGGAAGGACCGAACAGTAGTCGTTCTTTCAATAGTGAAAGGTCAAACATGTGTCGAGAGCAGAAAATCCAGAAACGGAACTGCCTGAGAGATGATAGACTGGAAGTCGAAGATAACTCAGGAGTGCGGAGCATGTTTGTACGGGAAGCTGACCTGGAAGACGGTACTGGCTTGTTTGAGGCAATAATTGAGCGTAATAATCTCAATAAGGCTTTCCAGCAGGTCAGAAGAAAAGGAGGATCAGCAGGGGTGGATGGTATGTCCACAGACCAACTATTATCCTATCTAAAGGAGCACAAAGAAAGTTTTCTTGAAAGTTTGCGCAATGAGACTTACCGACCAAAGCCAGTACGTCGAGTAGAAATACCAAAACCCGATGGAGGCGTGAGATTATTAGGAGTACCGACAGTCATGGACCGTATGGTACAACAGGCTATCTCACAGGTTTTAAGCCCCATATTTGAGCTTGAATTTTCAGAGAACAGTTATGGGTTTCGCCCCAAACGCAGTGCCCATCAGGCTATAAAGCAGGCACAGACATACTACAATCAAGGCTATCATCAAGTGGTTGACCTTGACTTGAGTAAATATTTCGATACGATTAATCACGATATATTACTGAATGTTCTGCGCGATACAATCCATGATAAACGTGTGATCAACCTGATAAAACGCTATTTGAAAAGCGGGGTAATGATAAATGGGGTTCGCACTCGCACAGACGAGGGAAGCCCGCAGGGGGGCAACCTGTCTCCATTGCTGAGCAATATTTACCTGACAGCTTTTGATAGGGAACTGGAATGTCGAGGACACAAATTTATTCGCTATGCTGATGATGTAAATATCTACGTCAAAAGCCAACGTAGCGCCGAAAGAGTATTGTCCAGCGTAACACACTACCTTGAAACGAAGCTTAAACTCAAGGTCAACGAAACCAAAAGTAAATCAGGAAGTCCTTTGAGTTTAAAGTTTCTTGGCTTTGCCTTGCATAGTACAAATGCCGGGCAAGCTGGTATTCGTGTTCATGAGAAGTCTATAGACCGCTTCAAGCGACGTGTACGAGAATTACTCCGGAGAAATCAAGGACGTTCTGTAGAATATGTATTGCTGAAATTACGCCAATACACTAATGGTTGGGTAAATTATTACGCAATAGCTAATATGAAATCATTTATGCAACGTTCAAGTGAATGGTTGCGGCGCAAAATCCGAACTTATATCTGGAAACAGTGGAAACGAGTAAGGACAAAGTTTGCGAATCTACAGAAATTTGGCGTCTCCAAAGAGAAATCGTGGGAATGGGCAAATACCAGAAAAGGCTATTGGCACGTAGCCAATAGTTGGATATTGAGCACTACAATGACTAATAATTACCTGGAAAAACTAGGGTATACAGATATTTACAAACGCTACAATTTTCTACACTCAAGCTACTGAACCGCCGTATGCCGAACGGCACGTACGGTGGTGTGAGAGGACGACCGTTCAAATAATGAGCGGTCTCCTACTCGATTATAAATTATGAGGAGTTATCGTTATGACTGTCTATCGTGAAACTATTGAATTGAAGACCCGCGGCCAACGTGATATGCATGATATTACGGCTCAGGTTGAAACTATTGTCAGGCATTCCAATATCCGTGACGGCATCTGTCACATCTTCAACGTCGGTTCGACCGGAATTGTCGGAACGATTGAATATGAGCCGGGCCTTGAGCGGGATTATCCGGAAATGCTTAACCGGTTGATTCCGCCAAGTCGCGAATACGGCCACGAACAAACCTGGCACGACGGCAACGGGCATTCCCATTTGCAGGCGTCTTTGGCCGGGGCGGAGATCACTATTCCCATCGGTGACGGCTGTTTTCTGACCGGAACCTGGCAGCAGATATTTCATTGTGAAGCCGATAACAAACCGCGTTCGCGCCGGATTATTGTTACCGTAATCGGTGAGTAATTCTTGCTCAAAAACTTGCTTTTTAAATAATTTTCTGACAAAATAGTAAAAAGGTATTGACATTTTTGCAATCTTAGTGTATCCTTTTAGTGTATTGGTAAAAATTACACAGAAAGAATACAATGTTAGGTTTATCAAAATCTGATCAGCTTTTTCAAATTCTCAAGGACCGGATAGAGAATATGTCGGACGGCGACAGATTCCCTTCGGTTCGGGAGATCATGAAAGAATATAATGTAAGCCAATTTACCGTGACACCTGCAATGTCGCGTCTGGAAGAAAAAAATCTGATCCGGCGTGAAATCGGCAAAGGCACCTTTGTCAGAAAAGACGGCGAACAAAAACCTTTTACCCTCTATTACTACCTCTCGGACTGGCCCGATGACGTTTCCCGTCAGCTTGAACATTGCGTCATGCAGGAGGCCAATACCCGCAACTATGATTATCGGCGGATCGTGTTTGATTACCGGCAGGATATTTTCAAGGATCTGCCGTTCGGTGAGGCGGATGCCATCTTCATCAACCCGGCGGTATCGGACATGACGGCAGGTCAGCTGGATATTCTGCGGCGGGCTCCGATTCCGGTTATTTTAAAGGGAACGTTTCCCAATCTTGGCTTGAATTATGTCGCCGGCGACAATACCAACGCCGGAATGCAGGCGGCCAACTACTTTATTAATCAGGGACATCGCAACATCGCGATATTACTGTCAGAACCGTTCCGCATTACAAGCAGCGAAGTTTTCCACAGTTACACCAGTTACGCCGAGAGCCGCAAAGTCAATATCAGAATTATCGATTGCGAAACCAATTATGGTGAACTTTCCAGCATGAAAGCCTATGAAACATTGAGCAAATGGTTGAGTCATAACTCTTTGGATTTTTCTGCTATTTTCGTGGTCAGTGATGACAGCGCGCTTGGCGCTCTGAAAGCATTTGAGGAAAGTAATGTTTCCGTCCCGGACGACGTTTGTGTATTAGGGTACGGCGGCAGCCCGGCTGCGGCCCTTTTTAATCCTTCTTTGAGCTCGGTTTCAGTATCCCGCAGGGGCTGGCCGACAGCTATTTTGAACTGCTTGACCAATGTCTTGCAACCGGTGAGCTGCATGGTCATACCAAAATAGTCCATCCTGAACTGATAGAACGAACATCAACGATGTTAAACATAAACATAACATAAAGGAGATTGTTAGGATGAAAAAACAAACATTCACTTTGATCGAGCTTCTGGTTGTGATCGCAATTATTGCTATCCTTGCATCGATGTTGCTGCCGGCACTGAACCGGGCCAGATCAACCGCCAAGAAAATCAAATGTGTGAATAACTTGAAACAAGTCGGCCTGGGCCTGGCCCAATACGCCAGCGATTACAAATATTTTCCTCCTGGGAAATTCAAAACGGCTGAGTCCTGGAACCAACAGTTCTGGCATCATAAAGTACGTCCCTATCTTGGTGACATGAGAGTTCCTAACAACTGGACTAATACCTACGAGTACATGAGAAGCGGCTCGTTGTTTTGTCCTGAAACTCTGGTCAAGGGCAATGACACACTCTCTTATGCGATGAACGGGTTCGGACTGCTGAAAAATTATTTCGGCCTGAAACCGGCAATTCCAATAACCGGTACCGGGGATTCGGATTCTTATATGGTCGCACCGTGGTCAAAGATTGCTGACGCGCCGTCGTGGGCCGGAGGTTCGGTCGCGGTTTCCAAGGTAATGTTTATCAGCGAACTTGGAATATCTACTTCATCTACTGTAGGTTCAGTGTATCCGACAATCAGGAACGGTACGTATTTTAATGCGACAGACTCCGGCACGGAACCGGCATTCAGGCACCTCGGGCGAAAAAATGTCCTCTGGCTGGATTTGCACGTCAGCGATGTTCTCCGTGGCGAGATGGAATGGCACAATTACAAAAAATAATAATCTTTTTCACTCAGGTATTTTATGAATTTTAGAACATTTTTTCTGTCCTGCTATGCCGCGGTCGGGGTGGTCTTTGCCGCCGGAGCCGCTTCAATTGAAGATTTTGAAAATACAAAACCCTCAGATGTCAATTACATCAAAGAAAAACGGGATGCCGCGGTAGAATTGCTTCAAGCTCCCGGGATAAAAGGTTCGGCGGTTAAAATAAGCTGGAATGCCGACAAGTTTAAATACGCCGAACTGACACTTAACAAACGTAAAACGCTTCCGTCTTTTGAAGACGGCGGTCTTAAAGTCAAAGTTTTTGCCCCGGAAAACAGTCCGGTTCATCGCTTTAACCTGCGTCTGATTGACGCGAAAGGAGAAATTTTTCAATGGGATAAGGCGGTTGCATTCAAAAAAGGCTGGCAGGAAATAATTTTCAATATTACTCCGGATAATTATGCGATCAGCTGGGGTGGTAACAAGGATAAAAAACTTGATCACCCGGTAAAATTCCTGGGCTTCGGAATCGACTACAAGCGCAACAGCGGCAAAAGTTTTATTTGGGTAGACGATATAAGGTTTACCAGTGGACAGGGAGATAAGGTGAATTGTACTGTCACCGCAGCGGCATTTGACGGCAGCGACAAGATCACGGTCAGTTCTTACGGCTGCAGCTTCACACAGAAGCAGAATCCGGCATCCTTGAATATCTTCGGCAAAGCCCATACTTACCTTCTGAAGAAAAGAAAATGGACTCTTAAAGGTTATAAAGTTCCTGAAAAACTCTCTTTTGTGGCCAATTTGAAATCCGGAAAAGGCAGTTTCAGCCTGAAATTACGAGGATCAGGCAATAAATCGTTGAAAACAGAAAATGTTTCCCTGCGTCCCGGACTTGCGAAGTACGATGTTGCAATTGACCGGGCCGGGCTGAAACAACCGGTTTTTATTGAGTACCTGACCCTGAACGCACAAGGTAATCTTGATATTGAGGTAAAAAAACTTGATTTAATTTACAAGGATTATCCGGTTAACGCAATAAGAGTGGATGTAGAAACCGGCACTCCTGTTCACGTTTTGAAAGCGGGTGATGAAAAGAATCTCAAATTGAAGTTCAGCAATATTTCAGATACCGCGATCTCTTTTGCGGCGAATATCGAGCTGGTCAATTTTTTCGGACAAAAGATCAGTTTCGCGGAAAATTTGACGCTGTCGCCTCATTCCTCTCAGGCATTGCCGTCTCCCGCTTTGCCGGCTCAATACGGAATATGGTGGGTTAACTATTCCATTACGGATAAAAATGTTCAGGACAGTGCGGCCGGCGGTCAGTTGTCTTTTGCCTATATGAAGCCGGCCGGGCCGACTCCGGGCAGAGGAAAAGGTTTCCTCTTCGGAATGTGTACTCATACAGAACGCTGGGGTAAACGTGACCGTCAACTGGAAGTTCTGGCGGCGGCGCTTTGCGGAGCTAAAATAATCAGGACCAGCCCGAGTTGGGGCTCAGTTGAAAAAACACCGGGAAAATATGACTGGACCATGTTTGACGAATTGGTTGAAGAATACGGCAAAAAAGGCATGGAGCTGCAGCCGATTTTAGCGTTTACGCCGCGCTGGGCCGCTCAGGCCAAGTATCGGAACAGTAAAAACTGGCTTGACTGGAGCCGCAGGCAGCCGGACCTTAAGGCTTATGCCAAATATTCACGAGATGCCGCCGCGCGCTACAAAGATAAAATCCGTTTCTGGGAAGTCTGGAACGAACCGGATCTGACCGGATTTTTCAACGGCACCTCGGACCAGTATCTCCAAATGCTGAAAGCCGCGTACAAGGCGGTGAAAAAAGGCAATCCGCAGGCCCTGGTCTTGACCGGCGGATTTGCGTCGATGCTCGATCATCCGGGTCGCAGTGAAGCCGATTTTCAGGAAAATACCATATCTAAAGGCAAAGGCTTTTATGATGTTCACGCCTACCATCAGCACGGCTCGTTCAGCCTCTATCAGCAGGCGGTCAGTGGTAAATTCCTGTCAATGCGCCAAAAACATGGCGTTACTGTTCCCTGGTACGCCAACGAAACTGCCATCGCTTCCATGGACGGCGCGGAACGGATGCAGGCGGAAACCTTATATAAAAAGATCCTTTATGCCTGGAGCCGCGGCGCAATCGCTTATAACTGGTACGATCTGCGTAATGACGGATTCGATCCAAAGGAGCATGAGCATAATTACGGTATTTTAACCAACGATTTCTATCCCAAAGCCGGCTATCCGGCCTATAATGCTCTGTCTCTCTACTTCAGCGGAATGAAGTTTGATCGACAACTTAACCTGGGAGAGAACCTTTGGGCATTTGTCTTCAAGCGGGATTCCAGGATCATTATCCCGGCCTGGAACGAGGAAACGGCTTCTTCCGGTAAGCACATTATCATCAAAACGGATGCGCAAAAGGCGGAAAAGCTTGATATTATGGGTAATTTGACACCGGTGCCTTTAACCGATGGCATGACGGTTCTTGAAGTTACTCCGGTTCCGGCCGCATTGTATCTGACTGGTGCCTGTTATGCAAAACCGGCTGGTGCCCTGCTTGACATCACCAATTCCCAAATCGCGGTTCCCGGAAAAAAACTGAGTTGTCCGGTTGAATTGCGAAATCCCTTCAACCAGGAAAAGTCGTTCCAGCTTTCTTTAGTGCTGCCGTCGGGGATTACCGCCGCTTCAAGTATTACGGAAGTGCAAGTTCCCGCCAGTGGGAAAAAGACCATAAAACTTGATTTTAATGTTACACGGGGCCTGAAAGATAAAAGATTTGCCCGGATCAAGCTGCTGTACTCCATTGCAGGAACTCCCTGGCATGGTTCCATTGCTATTCCGGTAAACCTGGCGACGCTGATTCCGGCCGGCAGTCTCAACCGGAAACCGGATTTCTCTATTAACACCCGTAAAAACGTTGTCGGCCTTTGCGAAGCTGACCCGTCAAAAAGTCACCTGGTCTGGAAAGACGCGAACGATTTGAGCGCCGATATCCGACTTGGAACAGATGGTAAAAATCTCTTGCTGAAGATTGACGCGGTCGATGACGTGCATCGGCAGGACGACCGGGGAATGGCTGTCTGGAAAGGCGACAACGTTCAATTGGGGATCATGGTTCCCGGTCAGGAAACCTACTGGGAGATTGGCCTTACCCGGCTTAATAGTGGCAAACCGGAAGTTTATATTTGGGGCGCGCCCGGTAAATTCGACAAAAAACAGGTTGCGAAATTAATTTCTCTGCAATGCTCAAGAACCGGCAAAACGACCGGTTATTTCGCGAAAATTCCTTTGTCCTCGATCGGCGCGATGCCCGCGACCCTCAAATCAGGGATCAGGTTTAATTTGCTGATTAACGATAACGACGCAGGCATCCGGGAAAGCTGGATTCATATAGCTCCCGGTATCGGCGAATCAAAAAATCCTGATAAATTTCCGTTCCTGATCTTTGAGTAAGGATACTTAGCGGCGCCAGAAAGTCGGCAGCAGCACCACCAGCACCGTATACACTTCAAGACGGCCGAGCAGCATTGCCGCCGAAAGAATCAGTTTGGCCGAGGGCTGGAGCCAGGCGTAGGTGCAGGTGGCGCCAACTTTATTGAGGCCGGGACCGATATTTCCGAGTGATGCGATGGCCGCTGAAGTCGCGGTCTCATAATTAACTCCCGGATAGAGCGTCAACACAAGCGAGAAGATTACGAACAATCCGACAAAAAGAAAGAAAAAACTCAATACTTTGTGCAGGGTTTCCGGTTTGAGCCGCGTGTGATTGAGATGAACATTTGATATTTCCCGTGGATACAGGCAGCGTCGCACCTGGGCTGTTCCATACTTTACCAGCAGCAGAAAACGTGAGACTTTCATCCCGCCGCCGGTCGAACCGCCGCAGCCCCCGATAAACATCAGAATTACCAGCAGCAACCCGGCATAGGCCGGCCAGATTGCAAAGTCCGCGGTACAGAACCCGGTCGTCGTCAGGATTGAAACCACCTGGAAAGCGGAGTAGCGGATTGATTCAATCAGATTCGGGGCGACTTTGAGTCCGGTAGTTGAAATGATTGGTTGTCCGGCCAGCATCAATACCGCCGCGATAGTCAGAGTCGCGATCACGCTGATTCCCAGATACCACCTGAATTCCTCGTCTTTAAAATGAAACAGCGGCTTGCCGCGTAACGCCCGGTAGTGCAGGACAAAGTTGCCGCCGGCCAGAAACATGAATAACACAATGATCCAGTCGACATAGGCGCTGTTGTAGAATCCGACGCTGGCTTGCCGGGTTGAGAAACCGCCGGTTGCCATCGTTCCGCAGGTATGACACCAGGCGTCGAATAAATCCATTTTGGGCAGCAGCAGTAAAGTTTCCGCCACTGACAGCAGAAGATACACTCCCCAGAGAATCTTGGCTGAATTGGCTATGCGCGGCGTTAATTGGTCCGATGTCGGTCCCGGTACTTCGGCATTGTAAAGTTCCTGTCCACCCGACCCGAGAAACGGCACAATCGCCAGCGACAGAACCACAATTCCCATCCCCCCCAGCCAATGTGTCAGACTGCGCCAGTACAGCAGTCCCTTTGGTAGATCGGCAATCCCATCCTTCAAGGTTGCTCCGGAATTCAGAACCAGCGTATTGTCAAGCACGCTGGCTCCGGTAGTCGTAAAGCCGGACATAGTTTCGAAAAACGCGTCGTACCAGGTAAGGTCACTGACAATTATAAATGGCAATGCTCCGAAGATGGCAGCGGCGGACCATCCGAAAGTAACTATTCCGAAGCCCTCACGTTTTCCAAGGACATATTTTCCGGTCCGGGAAAGCAAAAAAATGATTATCCCGATTATAATTGGAATAACAGCTGAGATTGTCAGCAGTCCAATCACCCGGCAGGAGTCACCCATAAGCCAGGCTACCGGAACTGAAGTCAGGATAGCCAGCCCGATTACCACGGTAAGCGCGGAGATTACATTAATAACATGACGAATATTCATAAAACCGAAAGTTGAAAGTTGAATGCTCAATACGAAGACCATCGGCGGTCGTTAAATGAAGTTGATGAAAACAGCCGTAATAATGAAAAAGAATGGTGTGAAGTGACTTTTGAAGAAGTTGAAATAAGCCATGCTTATTTATTTTTTCATAAAAAGGATAAAATCTGCCTGACTGCCATACGCTTAATTGTTCAAAATTCTCATTCATAATCACAAAAATATTTTAATCTTTCAACCTTCAACTTTAATCTTTCAACTTATATACATTGATTCAGCCGAACAGGGCTGCAAGCTTCGTTTCGGTTTCAATCGTGGTGATAGCGGTGACTTTATCTCCCGCTCGAAGGGGAAGCTCCCCGTATGGCGTCAGAACCCGGCTGTCCCGGAAGACCATTGCCAATACGGTTGACTCGGGAAATTTGCATTGATCGATCTGTTTGTCACAGACATCGGAGTTTTCCTTTACTTCAAATTCAGAGACAACTGCATCAACGCGACGCAGAATTGCGTTGGTATGGACCTGATTAATCATGGAAATATGTCGGAGAATTGAATTCCCGGCTTCGGTCCAGCGGCTGAAGCCGCAGTCGATAAAATCCATATTCCTGATCAAATCCACATATTCCTCTTTATTGGTCATAACAACCACTTTTTTCGCCCCCAGGCGTTTGGCCAGAATACAGGTCAGGATATTGCTCTCATCTTCCATCCCGGCGGCGATAAAAGCATCGGCGGTGGCAACTCCGGCTTCTTCCAGAACATCTTTTTCAGTCGGGTCGCCGTTGATTACCATCATCCGGGTGTTGATTTCATTCATGATGTCTTCGGCCACCGCATGGTCTTTCTCGATTAGGCGGATGTCGAATCCCTGATTGGTAAGTTCCTGAGCCAGGTGGGAGCCGATCTTCGTGCCGCCGGCAATAATGACCCGCTTTATTTTGTATTTGTCCGGATTGGCCCATTTTACCATCGTGTCAACTTTGTCGCGCAGTCCGGCCAGATAGATTTCATCGCCTTCCTGGATAATCGTATTGCCGCGCGGCGCGATCAGGGTTCCGTTTCGTACGATACCGGCAAACCTGATTGATTTGATCATTTCAATATCCGGAAAATCTGATAACTTCAGATTGCTTAACGCCGAACCCGGAGCCACTTTAAAAGCGGTAATTAATGCTTCAGGAATACCGAAAGTGATTTTTTCGAGCGTGGTCATGTCGTCCATCACATTTATTATCCGGTCCACACACTCTTCCTGAGGCACTACAATATAGTCAATTCCCAGGTGAGCCGGAGTGAAGTCGTCATTCCAATCAAAATATTGTCTGGAAGTCAACCTGCAAATGATATGCGGGACTCCCATGTGACGGGCGATGCGGCAGGAATGAATATTGATGGTGTCGTCGCTGCCGACGGCAATGAACAATTTAACCTTGTCTATTTGCGCTTCTTTCAACGTTTCATAACAAGCGCCATTCCCGATCACCGTCATAACGTCGAGCTTATCCCGGATCCGGTCCAGGGTTTTTGCAGAAGTGTCGATGACCACGACGTCATGTTTATCATTACAGAAAGTAACCGCAAGAAATTTTCCGGCGGTTCCGCCGCCGACAATACCGATTTTCATAAATTATTTTCCTGCCGCATATTTTTCCGCGGCAAATCTGTTAAAAATAAACTCATAATTCGGCCTTAATATACTGCAAAAGAGCCTGATTTTCAAGTTTTTACCATTTCGCATAAATTTTATGGACTATCATTTAGACGAAATAGCAGGATTATTTTTCCAGTATTTGACGGATGGCAAAACTGTCAAAACGCCATTTGCCGTCTATTTTCTTTGCTGTACAGCGCAATTCTCTAACCCCTTCGGCTTCGCCGCCTTGCTTGTAAACGCCTTGAAATGAAACATTGAATTCCGCTTCGGCGGTTGTTGGTGAAGAAACGTTGACCAGAATATCACTGAAAGTAAGATTTGCGGTTTTAAATAAAGTCTTGCAGCGCATTGCCATGGCGTTGACATTTCCTGGAGTATAAGTGCCGCTGACCATTCCTACCCTTACAGATACGGTACATTCCGGCGCGATATAGTTTTCAAGTTGGCGGGATTTCAATAAATTACTGCTGGTAGTATCGGCAGAGGAGCGGGATGACAAGCGGGCGAAGTCAAGCAGATTATTTTCGATTTGTTCTTTATCGCTAACCTGGAACAGGGCACTGTAAATAAAATATCCGCCTGTAGCAAGAGCAATTAGAATAAGTAGATTAATCAACAGTTTTCTGCCGCGAAACAGAGAGAATATCAGTTTTCGAATGTTATTCAAAGCCGCTCCGGTCGACTTCAATATTCTGACAAGCCGTTTACCCTTCTTTTTGTTGTCATTTCCAGTTTCCTGAGAATATTCTTCATAAAGCTCCTGCCAGTTTTTGCGTGGTTTTCCCATATCAGCAAACCCGTTCGATTATCTCATATCTTGAGATCGACGCATGCCGTTTGGTTTTAGGCATGAAACTGGCGATAGCCCATAAAAGCAGGAGAAAAAAGATGGCGATTCCAAGGATTACCAGACTGGCGATAATGCGTTTTTTAGTATTTTCGTCCAGACCGGAAAAATCTGTGCCTTTATTTTGGAAATTGTGTACTTTAAGCAGTCGCAAGCCGTATTCGATATCCTTGTCATCGTCGGGCGGCGGCAGGGACACATCGGAATTTTCGGGAGAAGCTTCCGGCACTGGCTCATTTTTGCGTAAAGGGATTATTTTTTCTTCATCAAGTTTATTATTCAATTCATTCATGGTAGGACTCTCCTGCTCGAACAATCTTTTCAAAACAAAAAATAAACCTGTCTGAATAAGTTTTCAAGTGAATATACAATTTTTCAGACAATCAATCAATAATCAATAAAATAATATTATATTAGCAGATAGTTTTCTATTTATATATAAATAACTGTTAACTATTTCTTTATACATTATTTTATTTGCTTTAAATATTTGCTTTAAAAGTTAAAACGGAAGAATCCTTCTAAAAGATATTCTTCCGTTTTATCAATCTATGAATTGTTCCGTTTAGGAGCTGTATAAAAATAACCTTTACATCTGTGCGTTTCTCCCGGTTGCTTTGTATTTTGCCGATTCGTTACATCGCCGAGGCTATGCGCCTCATCGGCAACTCCCCAAATCATTCCGGGATAATTCACTCATTTTGTCAAGTTTATTTTTTTACAGCTCCTTAGGAAAAAAGTTGAGCCCTTATCAATTCATTGCGAATAAATGTGCTTCGTTTGGCTTTAAGGAAGCAACTGCTTGCCCTTCTGTTATCACGACTTGCAATTCACTCGAAATCCCTGATAATTTTGTTCCACTAAGACCGCTCAACAACACTTCAGACGCTTCCTCGCCGAAGTTGGCAAGTAAAACATACCTTTCCCCATCGGCTCCGACTGCAATGATGCCACGACATTTTTCTCCGCAATCAAGCTGAACGGGCGGTGTCAAAGACTGGTAATTAGCTGCATCGTCACCGAGACGCAGAACAAAACCGGTATCGTAAACTTTTTCGCCAATGATGTGCAACTTTGATTTGTTTTCCAGAGAACAACATATCTCGTCACAAGCCAGTGACGTCAGCATCGGCTTGCCGAAAACTTGAATATTGCGTTCCGAAGGAAGATAAAGTTGCAATTTACCGCCGTAAACCTGGTGGATTGACATGCAATCGTCAATCATCAGCCACGGAGATTCCATATCGATGACTTCCGGTTGTGTGCGTGATCCAAACTTTGCAGTGAAATTGCCTTCGGCATAACTGTATTTTCGCGAGAACCCGTTGAACATATCATTTGGAATCTTCCAACTGATGCCGGCAACTTTATCCGTGAACCTGGTGCTTTGCATTATCGCTTGCTGCAGGCAGATCACAGTATTATCATCGGGTAAAGTCGCAAACGCGATTTTATGTTCCGCAACCGGGGTGTCGTCCGCCTCTCCCTCACCCAACGGCATCCGGTTATTGCCGATGTTGGAACCGCATGTTACAAATCCGCCCGTAAATTCAGCTTCAAAATGAGATTTTACGTTACGCGACTGGAATTTTCCCTGACCAAGCACTTCACCCTGCAGATTTCTTTGCCATTCCGCAAAAGCGCTATTTCCCGCAGGCTGAAAAGTTGCGGTCGCTTCAGGCGCGCCTTCCCAGCAAAATGACGCGATCCGCTTTTTACTGCGGATTAAGTTTGCTCCGTGGTATTGTCCGGACCATGCTCCGGTAAAAGCTGGCTTGCAGTCACTGGGGAGAATGTCTTCAAAGTCATTGTAGATCCGCCGCCAGTAGGCTCCCATGGAAAGGGCCGAAGCACGATCTCCTTCCAGCCTGGTATAATAATAGAGGCTGTTTTCTTTGAATCCTGAAAGTCGCTTTAAGAGATAAGAGCCGTCGGCATTATAATCCATTTCCGTTTTTACAATATCCAGCCACCCGGTCTCCATAGCAGGAACACCAGAATCGCCAAACTGATCAAGCATCATTAACCATGACGGGATGCAGTAATCCTGGCAATAACAATAACGTGCCCGGGTGTCACCGCCGATTCGCAGCAGTCGGCCGTCCTCGAACGTGCATTTCTTAACAACGTTCCAAAGCTCGGATACATTACGTAATACCTCCGGCGGGGTCTTGATCCCGCGTTTTTTACAGGAGAAATGATACATTGCCAGATTTGACAGGCAGATGACCATATAGCCTACATTTAAATAAGCATGATGATCCAGAGAAAAGTTTTCACAAAAATTGGGTCCTATAAACAAATCTTTCACTTGGCGACCGTTGAAAGATTCTTCACTTGAGGCGTCAGCAGGCGTCGAAATCCCGTTGATCAGGAATTCCAACCCTTTCGCCCGGTATTCCTCCGCTCGCGGCAAATCGGGAAACATATCAGTTGTCCGGTAGAGCATAGTTCCACTCCAGATATTTGACTCCGGCACATTATCAGGAGGATGGATGCCGGCTTTGATTGGACGCTCGTCCGTGTGCCAGTCGCTTTCACTGGTTAACATCCGGCTTAACGCCGCTATATCGTCAGGTGTCAAATAGTCCCAAATAGCTTCGACTCCATGCATCATTCGTTCAAGGCCTAACGGGCTTATCCACGTACAGCCCCATTTTTCACCGTCGGCCCGAACCGCGTTGCCGGAAAGATGACCGTGTATTATGCCGCGCAGCAATGCCAATGCGTCATTTAAAAGGTTTTTATTCGAGACTCCGGTAATTTGCGGGTCAGCGGCCGGATCGGTCGCGATTACACTGTAGGCGGCAAAAACGTTGCAGTTGGTTTGGATCGACCAGTGGGCGGAAGTTCCTTCTCCATAGTAAAGATACTCAGGGTAGTTAGGGAGTTTAAAAAGATATTGCCGGGAATCGGGAACCCAGCGTTCCAGCAGTTGCAGATAATCATGGTGTTTCATATTGTCCTCACAATAAGTTGTTAGTAATCTAAATATACAACAAAAAAAATATAAATAAATGATTATTTTTTTCATTTTCTTGTATATTTATTTTGTTTATAGTATATTATATCAATGAATATAATAAAAACATACGAAAAGCCGGAAATTGCCATCAAGGCGCTGGAATCCGAATTGGGATTGCCGATAACAATTATCGATTACGAAGGGTTGTTTCACACGCCGCCAGGACAGGCGATTCTGGATTTACAACGGCAGTCTCATCGCAAAATACCGGCTTGCTTTGTCGGTTTTTGTTCTCAGCGGTGCATTGATCATTGTCGGCATTGGATGAATACCGAATGTCTGCGGCATCCTGAACCGTTTGTGAGTAATTGCTGGAAAGGACTCAAACAAATTGTTGTTCCACTGAGATACGAAGGCCGCCATTGCGGGATGTTGTATGCCGGATGCTGGCGTGGCGAGCGCCCTGTTCCTCAGGAACTGACGGAAGAATTCCGTCAAATTCACGCTGAATTGGCAGAATTGACGGATGACAAAGCAGAAAGTTTGACTCGCATAATGGAATTTTTTGCACGTGGGTTAATTCTTTCACTGCATGAATATGGAGCCTTGAACAGTCCTTCCGAACCCCGGGCCGCCAGGATTGCCAGATTCATTCGACTGCATGCAGCGGAAAAAATTCAACTTTCGGATTTGGCCAGTCATCTTGAACTATCAAATTCGCGCACCAGCATTGTTGTCAACTCATTGTTTGGAACTTCTTTCATAAATCTGTTAACTGAAGAGCGGATGCGTCGGGCCAAAGCGCTGTTATTATCATCCGAAGAGAAGGTCAAAGATATTGCTATCAAGGTTGGTTTCAATGACGAATATCATTTTAACCGGATATTTCATAAGTTTGAAGGATTACCGCCGGGAGAATTCAGGCGCAGATATATTACAGCTACTTGATAGGGTGCGCTGATGATATAATGTACCGATTATTGCATCTGACTCTAGATGACCGTTTTCAGTTTTTAGTCTTAAGTTGTTTATTTTTAATTTATTATATTTTTTTAATAAAGCAGTTGCTCTTTATTAAAAGCTCAATCAAATCGATGGTATGCTGGAGGGCGAGAGTCCCTCGAGCTGCCCGGCAGCGCGACATGCCAGCTCGAGGGACCCTTGCCAAGGTTGAACAATCAGTCCTGGAATATGGGAAAGATTAATTTTATTGCCAGGATAGTTGCTGTTTTAACGTCATATCATCAGCATATCCATTTGATAGATATGCAAGACTCCTATTATTAGGGCTTTATGTAATAATATTAAATTACATGTTGATTTTTTATATCAAAAAAAATTAAATAAAATCAGGCTTCCGCGGAAGCGATTTCGTCCAGCATTTGCTGGTGAAGCAGGCCGTTGGTGGCAACAATGCCGACGCCGGAAAAATCGGTTCCATTGTGGAAATCACTAATCCGGCCGCCTGCTTCTTGAAGAATTAAAACACCGGCGGCATAGTCATAAGGTTTCAGATTTAGTTCCCAGAACGCATCGAGACGACCGGCTGCCACATAACACAAGTCCAACGCGGCTGAACCGTGACGCCGCATTCCGCGACTGCGCTTGACAAGACGTTCGAAATATGGCAGATTATTTTTGGGTAAATTGCTACGGATACAGGCGAAGCCGGTACACAGCATTGCTTCAATCAACTTGCCGCGTTTTGAAACATGCAGTTTGCGTTCACCAAGAAACGCGCCTTGTCCTTTTGCGGCGTGGAAAAGTTCATTAAGCCGGGGGCCGTAAACCGCGGCAACCAAAGGTTCCTCTTTATGATACAAAGCGATTGAGACGGAATAAAAAGGCAATTCATGGACAAAAGAAGCGGTTCCGTCAATCGGATCAATTATCCAGCAAAAATCGCTTGAGCCGCTGCGTCCGGTTTCTTCCCCAAACACTGCATGGTCAGGAAACTCCTTTTTAACAGCGGAAATAATGAAGTTCTCGACTTCGCGATCTGCCGCAGTGACCAGGTCCTTCGCACTTTTGAATTCAATATCATCGCTGGTAAGCCGACTATATGCCTCCAGACTGAGTTGACCGGCGTCATAGGCGAGTGATTTGATAAATCCGGAATATTGGGAAAGCAAATTTGACATATCAATAAAATCAGTCTTCCAGCTTGATAAACATCCCGCCGGACCGGAATCGACCGCCATCGGCGACAAATTTTGCCAGATTGCGCTGCATCGATGATTTATATTCCATGTTTTCGATTCCGTCGTCCCGGGCCGGCAATCCGAATACGCGCCAGACCGCTTCACTTTCATCCGGAGTTGGGAACATAAAACCGAGGCGCTGGAACGCCAGAATATTGGACTCGGGTTTCAGGCAGTCCTTGAATTGAGGATCAAGCAGCCATGATGAACAGATAAAACATTTGAAGTTAATTTCAGGAAAATATTCTCTGAAAAATACCGTTGCCAGTGATATTGACTCCATACAATCCATTGCGGTCATAGGCCCGGTTGCGGGGATATGGATATCCATGACATCATCGCCAGGCATGATATATTCTTCCCAGTCGGCCAGATCAAAAGTCATAGTTTCGCGCCAGGCATAACCGCGCTGGTCGATCTGATTGCCGGTGATATGGCTGTCAGTGACTTCAAATACCGATTCCCACGCATCCGGATCATGTGTTCCGGAAACGCCGTCATAGTACCCCTGGGAATTAAACCTTTGTCCCGGAGCAGCCAGGGCCAGGAGCTTGCCGTCGCCGCGATGACGGTAAATTCTCAGATAATCCGGGAAAACCCGGTGCAGTTTATATTGGAGGCGGCCGAGCCTGAAGATATTGCCCCGGCAATGATTCAAAAGCCAGTTAACGATATGCGGGGATATGCCGCCCCGCCAGCCTAATTGCTGTTTGAAATAATCAACCCAAACGCCGATATCCTCGATAGTGTCGCGATAAACCACTTCCGGAATATCGTACATTCGATGAACCGCTTCCGCCGCGGGACAGCCCGACAGGGCCAGAAATAGAAACTGCGTTCCAGCTTGCTCGGAACTGTAGCCTCCGGGCGCGGGCGGATCAACCGGCAATTCCTTTAATTTATCCGGACTGATATAAAGCAGGTAATACATGTGCCATAAGAACCGGGCCAACTCGGCGTCTTTGCGCAAAATCTCCGCTGATTCAAGCAGATAGGGCATGCACTCGCTTTCAATGCCGACAATCGGAGCGTATTTTTTTATGAATTTATCGGTCAGGAAAAACACGGAGTCTGCTCCGGGAAAGATTTCTCCGGACAGGTCCCACTCTCGCTCAAGCAATTGGATTTCACTGCCTAAACCCATATCCAGGCATAGTTCATCAAACATTTTACCCGCTCCAGTCAGTATTTTATGATATCAAAAAAAAGTGATGGTAAATTCTCTCAATATATGAATATAATATCCAATGCTTCAAAGTTCAAGCAGATTTTCAGGGATGGGCTAATATTAGAGGCTCTACAAATAGATAACCGTAGTGCCTGTTCCTCCCGGCAGATTCAAGTCCTCGCCGTAATAGTAGTCGCTGATAAACGAATTATTTCTGATATAATCCCTGATCTTTTCACGCAGAGTGCCGCTCCCGACGCCGTGAATGATCAGGATGCTGTAACCCGGGGGCGCAAAATATATGACTGATTCAAGTTTTCTGACCGCATCGTCAAAATAGAATCCGTGCAAATCGATCTCTATGTCATAATTCGTCTTCAAAATCTTCATGTCCTTTAACATAATAGAATATCAAAAGTAGCAAGATTTCAGCTTTTTTCAAGACAAATTATGACTTAATTTTTTAATACGCAGATACCTTAGAGGACCAATCAGAGTTTTTCGATATCCTCCTTCAGATGTTCAATCTCGGACCAGCATGGACACTGCATGCGCCGGGCTTCGCAGACCGAATGGGTTACGTACCGGTTGAATCTTGTGGCAAGATACCAGACCGCTCCGACCAAGGTGAAAAGGATTGTTAAAAACATTCCAAGCATGGTCATAAACAGCATTAGGAGTTCGGTTGTGATTTTCATTTTTATTCCTTACAGTTATTAAATTTTTCGGGTTTGATACCCTTTTACCATAAGAAAAAAATGTCAACCACCTTGGCAGAATAACCGAAATGAGACCCGGATATCGCCTTTCATATTATATCATCAACTACTTTGTCTGAAAGCTATAATTAATTGTCTACAAAACACTTGAACCCAATTCTGCCAGGCTTGTTTTTTGCCGGTCAACTTGTGACGATATCCTCCGCGCAGATGATGGCATTTTGTGACTTGAGCTGTTTTTGCAGACTGGCAATGTCGACATCTTTCATTGCGCAGTTATCGCTGATCGCTTCTCGGGCCGCGGCACCGGCGGCTTCGCCTTCAAGAATACATTGCGGCATAACCCGCAATGAACCCAGTGCCATATGGGTACATGAAATACAGCGTCCGGCGACCAGCATGTTGCTGATCTTTTGCGGAACAAGGGCGCGATACGGAATTTGATATTTGAAGCCTTCCGGCGGATACCAGGTTTCGCCGTCCATGCCCGAGCCGGTGCAGTTGTGAATATCAATGAAAAATGAGCCGTAGCCGATACTGTCTGAAAAATCTTTCTGGGACACCAGATCCTGTTCGGTGATGACATATTCTCCGATAATCCGGCGGGATTCACGAGTTCCGATCAGGGCGGCGCAGTGGCTGACCCAGCATTGTTCCATGCCCGGAATGTATTTCCGATAGACTTCCGCGGTATGGTAGGCTTGCCGACGTCCTTCGACGGTGGCATAGGTCAAATCTTCGACTTTAGTACAATCTTTGCTGTGGATATGAGTGAAGTTGATGCCCAACTGATCGGGGCGGGTAGAGGTCCACCACCAACCCATGATGCCGTCCTGGAACGGTTCCATGTCGCCGTTTTTCTGGGCTTCTTTCCAGACTTCGGTCAGTTTAAAGGTTTTTTTCGTCTCATCATTGTACTGTTTGAGGTAATCAACATGACGGAACTGATTGACTCTGTCGACATCAATTCCGCCCAATTGGAACATCAGGGTCATCGGCTGGGTGGCGCCATCCTCTGGCCGGCCAATTTCAAACGGAGCTCCAGCTCTGGCTGCTACGTCGGCATCGCCGGTACAGTCGATCACTATTTTCGGACAAATGGCCTGACGACCGCTTTTGCTTTGGATGATGACGGCGGTGATTTTACCGTTTTCAACCACAACATCGGAAAATTGAGTGTAATATAGAAAATCCATGTTGGCTTCAAGAGCCATTTCTTCCAGCAACAGCTTCATGCCTTCAACTTCAAATTCGAGTGACGAGTTGCCGTAATCACCGAAACCGCGCTTGACTGTTCTAATGCCCATTTCATGGGCGATTCCGCCGACAATCCGGTTGCTGTTATTACCCCATTCGTTATATTTACAGATATGACCGTGCAATCCGGAGGTGGCGATTCCGCCAAGAGCATTGGTTTGTTCAATAACCAAAACCTTGAGGCCGAGGCGGGCCGCTGAAAGTCCGGCCCCGAATCCGGCCGGGCCGCCGCCGACCACCAGAACGTCAGGATTTCCAATAACTTCAATTTTGTCACACACTTCAATCGATTTGCCGCTCATGTTAATTCCTTTCAAATTTGATATTGAATAAAATCAGTTTATATTACAATTATATACTTAAATGTGCTTATATAAATGTTAATAATGAGATTTATTTTGTGAAATATGATACTAAACAACCGGTTTGGCGAAACTTTATCCGGTTAAACGGTAAAATGCTTTGCGGTTGTACTGTCGGGCGGATGCGGGAAGTCCGTGCTTCGGAAAACCAGCGGGACTGGTCGCTGAGTTATATTCTGTCAGGCGGCGGCGTGATGAAGTTGCCGGATTACAGTTATGAACTTAAACCGGGAATGATCTGTCAACGCATTCCCGGCATGAAATACCGCTTGGAATTTTACGGCGGGATTACCCAGAAACGTTTTTATATCTGGCTGCCCCGGGATTTTTACCTGTTGCTTAAATCAATCGAATCCGATTTGCCGGAGCTTCCGGTTATTGACATCGGCATAGATAATGATATTATATCCAAGTTGACGATGTTCATAGGAAAATACGGTGTGAACGGTGATTTCACCTGGCGTTCAACCGGGGAACTGCTCGATCTGGTTTCGCTGCTGCTGCATCCCGGCAGGGCTGACCGCGAGGCGCTGGATCCGCGAATAGCGCAGGCGATGAAATTGCTTGACAACCCGGATAATCTGGGGTTAAGCCTGAAAACGCTGGCGCGCCGGGTTGGTATGGGCTACAACAATTTCCGGAAAGTTTTTGCCGGTGAAACCGGGATGAGTCCCGGAGATTACCGGATTGAGCGCCGGATAGATTTTGCGCGTCAGATGCTTGGCAGCGGCATGACCCAGCAGGAAACCGCTGAAGCACTGGGATACTCGGACGTTTACGCGTTTGCGCGCCAGTTCAAACAGCGGACCCGGACCACTCCGGGCAAATTTGTGAAAAAAATCTAAAAATAAAGGTGGTAGTGATGGATAGAAAATTTGAAATACCGTATCATAAAGGGATGATGGAGATTGCGATCCCGGCCGAAAACCTGATCGCATCGATACACAGTAAAGTTGATGACTACAAAGCGGATCTGTCCGAGCCGGAGCTGGTTGTCCGAGCCCTGGATAATCCGATTGACAGTCCTCCGCTGGAAGAGTTGGCGCGAAATGCCGCTAGTATAGTTGTAATTTCCAGCGACCATACCCGGCCGGTTCCAAGCAAAATCATTATGCCGCAAATTCTTAAGCGGATTCGCTCAGGTAATCCCGACGCGGTTATTACCATTCTGATCGCGACTGGATTCCATCGCGGGACAACTGTGGAGGAACTGGTTGACAAATTCGGTCCGGAAATTGTCGAAAAAGAAAAAATCGTGGTTCACGATTCACGGGATGAAGCAATGCTGGTTGACGTTGGCACACTACCATCCGGCGGTAAATTGCGTTTAAACAAGCTGGCGATGGAATGTGATTTGCTGGTTGCCGAAGGCTTTATCGAACCTCACTTCTTTGCCGGATTTTCCGGCGGACGCAAAAGCGTACTGCCGGGAGTTGCCGCGGCTGAAACGGTTCTGGCTAATCATTGTGCCGAATTTATTTCCAGCGAATGCGCCCGGACCGGGCTGTTGCAGAACAATCCGATGCACAAAGACATGCTGTACGCAGCGAACGCGGCTAATTTACAGTTCATCGTCAATGTGGTGATCAACGGTAAAAAAGAGATAATTAACGCCGTCTCCGGTGCGCATGAGGCGGCGCATCTGGCCGGATGTGAATTTTTATCCGGGTTGTGCCGTGCCAATTCGCCAAAGGCGGATATTGTTATTACTTCTAACGGAGGCTATCCTCTGGATCAAAATCTTTATCAGGCGGTTAAAGGCATGACCGCGGCGGAAGCGGCCTGTAACGATAACGGGGTAATAATTATGATCGCCGGTTGCGCGAACGGTCACGGCGGCGAATCGTTTTACCGCAGTATGGCCGAGGCCGAATCACCGCAGGCATTGTACAAAGAGGCCTGCATGATTCCGCGTGACCGGACCAAGCCGGATCAGTGGGAATACCAGATATTATGCCGGATTCTTTGTAAACACCGGGTAATTATGGTAACGGATTTGTGTTCGCCGAGAATGATCCGGGAAATGCACATGGAACATGCTCCGGATTTCCAAACAGCGCTGAGTCTGGCATTATCGGACAAGGGGGCGGACGCAAAAATCGCGGTAATCCCCGACGGTGTTTCGGTCATTGTCGAAGGCTGAACAACTGTAAAAATATAATTCTGCTTTTTAATTTTGATTTATCCTGTTTCAGCTTTATATTACCCGGATGTTTTTATCATGAATTTTTATTGAAAGGATCCTATTGTGAGTGACGGAAAAGCGAAAAGCGACCTCTATAAACAGGCCGGAGTGGATATTGACCTGGCCCATACCCTGCTTGACCGGGTAAAAGGCAAAATAGCCTCGACCAAAAGACCGGAAATGCTTAGTCCCATCGGCGGGTTCGGCGGCTTGTTTCAGCTTGACCTGAGCAAATACGACAAGCCGGTGCTGGTTTCAAGTATAGACGGCGTTGGCACTAAATTGATGATCGCGGATATGATGGATAAATATGATACGGTGGGACATGATATCGTCAACCATTGTATCGACGATATCTCAGTACAAGGCGCGGAACCTTTGTATTTTATGGATTATCTTGGGATCGGCAAGCTGCGCAGTCCGCTGTATGAACATGTGCTGGAAGGTATTGCTGATGCCTGTAAAGCGGCCGGTTGTGCCGTTCTTGGCGGCGAAACCGCGGAAATGCCGGGTATGTATGGTGATGACTTCGATCTGGTCGGGGTTATTACCGGAGTGGTCGAGAAAGATAAACTGATTACCGGCGAAAAGATTAAACCGGGTCATGTGGCGGTTGGTCTGGCTTCCAACGGTTTGCATACGAACGGCTTCAGTCTGGCCCGGAAAGTCCTGTTCGAAGTATGCGGTTACACTGTTCATACCAAACTTGAAGAACTCGGTGAAAGTGTCGGCGAGGCATTGTTGAAACCGCATACCTGTTACTGGCCGGCTTTAAAAGAGATTTTTGCCGCGGATATTCCGGTTGACGGCATTGCCCATATTACCGGCGGGGGGCTTTACGACAACGTTCCGCGGATTCTGCCGGAAGACTGCGATGTTATTTTCCAATGCGGCTCATTGCCGGTCCCGCCGATCTTCAAGGTTATAACCGAAGGCGGCAATATCGGGCATGAAGAAGCGCACCGGGTTTTCAATATGGGTATTGGCATGGTTCTTTTCGTGGCCGAAGCCGATGTTGAGAAGGTGATCGGAATCTGTACCGAAGGCGGTTTTACCGCTGCGGTTTGCGGGAAGGTAACAGCAGGCTCAAAGAAAGTCACTGTTAAAGAATAATATTTAATTCGTACGACGGATGGCGATATACCGCTTCATACTCCGCACTTTGTGCTACGGAAGCGGAAAAATAAAGGGTTTAATTCCCCGCCCCTTGGGGTGTGTCCGTTCGTTAATTTTACGGCATCCCGCAAAGCGGGAGTGAAAGGTCGGGCGTAAATACCCCGATGCAAGCATCGGGGATAGCCCTGACCGAAAGCAAAATTTTTATTTAAAAAGGAGTGGAGAAGCCATGATTGGTTGGATGGTTATTTTTGCTTCGGTTGCGATCGTTGCGAAAGCGGCGGATGTTGAACAAAGATCAGCATTCAAATGGGGATTTCTGACATTTATAATATGTTTAGCGTGCGCATTTCTGATTCCACTGCCGCTGATTAATATTGTGATCGGCCTGGTAATCAGTTTTGCGGCTTTGTTTGCAGTAAAAGTTTTGGATAAATGAGAATTTATCCGGGAAAGGTCCGATTATGATAGTCCAGTGTCCACATTGTGAAATGCCGTTGAAGGTAGCCGAAGATATCGACAACCAGAGAATCTGCTGTTCACGCTGCGGAAAATACTTCAACCTGACGTTTGTAGACGATGAGGAAGATATACCGAAATCCGGACCGGGCATCATGGGCAAGACTATTATTCTGCCGGAACGACCGGAGGACTTGTTAAAGACCGGCGAAAGCGGCGCAAAAAATGTCATCACGCCAGAACAGCTTGCTTCGGCAAAAGCTAGCCCTGATGCCAGGCAAAAGACCGTTTTTATTACCGAGTTGAAATATAAAACCCCGATTCTGGCCTCTATTTTCCGGGCGCTGGGATTTCTGCTCCTGGTTGCGGTTGTGCTTGGCGCGATTCAACTGATTATGAATATGTCCGGGGCGGAGAAAACCAAATCACTGAACCGGGACGCCATTTTATTGATTGTGGCAATGTTTTCGGCTGTTTTCAATTTCGGTCTGGCGCAGGTAATTGTCCTGTTTGCCAAAACCGCGTATTATGCTGAAAAGATCAGCACTCAGCTCGACGAAATGGTTTCATATAAATAAACATTTATCCGGAACTGTCAGGTTTCGTGATCTCCTTCCGTCCGGCTTAGGCGTAATTGCTCAGTATTTTCTCGAGGTTAATCCTGCTTGCATCCTTTGCTCTACCGTTGGATCGCGTCCGCATACAACGCCGGGCGATTATACTGCTCCGCAGATTTTTTTCTTTTTTTTGAGTTTGAGAACATACCGAGGGATTAGCTTCAGCACGGGAATATTATTATTTATCACTTTTCGGATTGCAAAAACGTCTGAATGAGTGTATCTTACAAACTTTTCGCGAATTAATTAATTTGAGGATATGATCTATTATGAATGAGTACGACTTTAAGTCCATTGAGCAGAAATGGCAGAATTACTGGGAACAAAACAAGACTTTCAAGACCCCTGATGTTTCAGATAAACCGAAATATTATGTGCTTGATATGTTTCCCTACCCCAGCGGCGCCGGTCTGCATGTCGGTCATCCGGAAGGCTATACCGCCACGGATATCGTCAGCCGTTTCAAACGGATGAATGGATTTAACGTACTGCATCCGATGGGCTGGGACGCGTTCGGATTGCCCGCAGAACAATATGCGATTCAGACCGGGACCCATCCGGCCATTACCACCAATAAAAACTGCGATACCTTCCGTCGCCAGATCAAGGCGCTCGGACTTTCTTATGACTGGGATCGTGAGATCAATACGACCGATCCGGGGTATTTCAAATGGACCCAATGGATTTTCGTTCAGCTTTATAACACCTGGTTCGACGAGGAACAGCAAAAGGGCCGGCCGATTTCAGAACTTGAAATTCCATCAGGCGTTGATGCGGAGGAATACATCGAGTCAAAGCGTTTGGCCTATTATGACGACGCCCAGGTCTGGTGGTGCGAAAACTGTCATATCGTTTGTGCCAACGAAGAGATTCTGGCGGACGGTTCGCATGAAAAATGCGGTTCGATGCAGGTTGTCCGCAAGAACCTTAAACAGTGGATGCTGCGCATTCCGTTGTATGCGGAGCGTTTGCTCAGCGGCCTTGAAGGGCTTGACTGGCCCGAAGGCATCAAGGAAATGCAGCGCAACTGGATCGGTAAATCAACCGGAGCCGAAGTGAAATTCAAGATTGCCGATAACGACGCGGAGGTAACCGTCTACACGACCCGCCCGGATACTTTGTTCGGTGCTACTTATATGGTATTGGCCCCGGAACACGAACTGGTTGAAAAAATTACTACGCCGGAACATCAGGACGCGGTTGAAGCCTACCGAAAACATGCCGCAATGATGAGCGACCTCGACCGGACCGAACTCAATACCGAGAAAACCGGGGTATTTACTGGAGCATATGCGCTCAATCCGGTTAACGGGGAAAAAATCCCGGTCTGGATTGCCGATTACGTGTTGATAAGCTACGGAACCGGCGCGATCATGGCGGTGCCGTGCCACGATACCCGCGACTTTGAATTCGCGGAAAAATTTGAAATTCCGATCAAGTGCATTATTGAGCCGGATGCCAAAGATGTTGCGGCCGCTGGTGTCGATCCCGCCGCCGTCCTGGCCGGAAAAGCCTGCTGGACCGGTAACGGTATTATGATAAATTCCGCCAATGACGCCGGACTTGACATCAACGGGATGGAAGTAACCCAATCCAAAGCCGCCGCCACTGCATGGCTTGAAGAACGCGGCCTTGGCAAAGGCGCGGTCAACTACCGTCTCCGCGACTGGTTGTTCAGCCGTCAGCGTTACTGGGGCGAGCCTTTCCCGGTCATCCACATGGAAGACGGTTCGGTGCGCCTGGTCCAGGAAAGCGACTTGCCGCTTACGCTGCCGGAAATGGAAGAATACAAACCGTCCGGCACCGGCGAGTCTCCGCTGGCCAATGCCGGGGAATGGTTGGAGTACACTTGTCCCGAAACCGGCATGAAGGGCCGGCGCGAAACCAATACCATGCCGCAATGGGCCGGCTCCTGCTGGTACTATCTGCGTTATATCGATCCGTTGAATTCGGAAGCCGCGTGGCAGCCGGAAAAGGAAAATTACTGGATGCCGGTAGACCTCTATGTCGGCGGCGCGGAACACGCGGTACTGCACTTGCTCTACTCACGTTTCTGGCATAAGACATTGTTTGATCTGGGCTATGTCTCGACCGACGAACCGTTCCAGAAATTGGTCAACCAGGGTATGATCCTCGGTTTGTCCTATCGCGACAATCGCGGGTCATTGGTGCCGAATGATCTGGTGGATTTTTCCGGTGACGGCCCGACCCACAAGGACACCGGCGAAAAACTTGAAGAGTTTCCGGCTAAAATGTCGAAATCGTTGAAAAACGTCGTCAATCCGGATGACATCATTGGTTCATACGGGGCCGACAGCATGCGCCTGTATGAAATGTTTATGGGGCCGCTGGAAGCGACGAAACCGTGGAATACCCAGGGGGTTGAAGGCGTTTATCGTTTCCTCCGCCGGACCTGGCGTATGATCACCGAAATCGAGATTTCCGATGATATCGAGATGACCGCCGATCAGCTGCGCACTTTGCACGCGACGATCAAGAAAGTTACCTCTGATACCGCCGATATGGATTTCAATACGGCGATCAGTCAGATGATGATCTTCCTCAACGAGTTTTCCAAGGCGGAAAAACTGCCACGGGAAGCCGCGGAAAAATTTGTTCTGCTGCTGGCTCCGTACGCGCCGCACCTCGCTGAAGAATTGTGGTCCTTCCTCGGTCATAACGAGACACTGGCTTATGCGCAATGGCCGGAATACAATGAGGAATTCCTCAAGGTTGACGCATTAGAGATTCTGGTCCAAATTATGGGTAAACCCAAAGTTCGCATCATGATGCCGACCGAAGCAACCAATGAGCAGATGCAGGAACTCGCGATGGCGAACGATGAGATCAAAGCGGCGATTGAGGGCAAGACAATCCGAAAGGTGATTTGCGTACCTAAGCGACTGGTCAATATCGTGGCTAATTAAATTAAGAAATATAAAGGGGATTGGGGATGAAGAAATATGTGTGGGCCGGGTTTGCGGCTTTTTTTCTAAATACATTTGTTGTAATATTGTTTCCATATTTACTCGGAGATTTTGATTCCGTATCAGATAGTTATGTAATCATGAAAGCTTTTCTTTATTATCCGACATTAGCCGGTCTGTTTGGAATGCTTTTCGGGTTCGCATTTTATCAATTTTTTATTAAATGGCCATTTCAAAATGAATATGCCAATGGAGCGCTTTGGGTCACGGTTATTAATTTGGGGATATGGATATTGACGACTAATAAAGAATTAAAGATTAACTCGGATACAGTTGAAAGTATCATTATATTTTCATTGATCGGACTTCTCTTTGTTAAATTGACTAAGATGTTCGGTAAGGGCAAGAAAAAAGAACAGGTCTCTTAGCAAAAAGAGTTGTTTGGGGGTCAATAAGGAGGAACCTTATTATGTATAAAAAACTTGGAAAAATTAATGAAAAACCGCTGCCGTTTGAGTTTTACACAGCGGAAACATTGTGGAACGACCGGCATATCTCACAACAAATGCTGGCGTTTCATCTGGACAAAGACAGTGAACCGGCATCGCGCAACCATGCCTTTATAGCCCGGTCGATTGACTGGCTGACGGAGCGCTTCAATATCGGACCCGGAACCAGAGTTGCCGATTTCGGTTGCGGACCCGGCCTTTATTCCTATGCTCTCGCGGAAAAAGGCGCGGATGTTACCGGTATTGACTTCTCTGAGAGATCTATAAAATTTGCCAGGCGCTTTGCCTGCGCAAAAGAGGTAAAAATTGATTATGTCCGGGAAAACTATCTTGATTACACGACAGACGGGAAGTTTGACCTGATCATCATGATCTATTGCGATTTTTGCGCGCTCAGTCCGACGCAGCGGCAAACTATGTTGCAGAAATTTCGCGACCTCCTGGCGGATGACGGAGCGATTGTCCTTGACGTCTTCTCTTTGAACGCTTACGCCGGACGTCAGGTTGTTTCAAGTTTTGAACACAATCTGTTGAATGGCTTCTGGTCCGCCAAAGACTATTTCGGCTTTGTAAAAACCATCAAATACGATGCGGAAAAAGTCGTATTGGACAAGTATACCATTATCGAGGAGAAACGCTCTTTCACCGTCTACAACTGGCTCCAGTATTTTGACCCGGATACATTGAACCAGGAATTCACCGACAACGGGCTGAAGATCACGGAACTGCTTTCCGACGTAGCCGGAACTCCTTTCGATCCGGAATCGGAAGAGATGGCGGTCATTGCCGTAAAAGCGTAAAAACAATCTTCGGACGGGACGGTCAAAAGTCCCGTCCATTCCGACACCTAATTTAATCTTCCTTTATTGATATTCATCACGCGAACCATCAAAAAAAATAAAAAATCTCAAAAGATGACTTTTTGAGGTTGTTTTTGCCTTTAATCACGTTTTATCAACATGATACAACTTAAAATAATTTTTGAAAACTTTTTTATCAAGTACTTGACAAAATCATTTTAATCGGTTATTATATTAATAGCGAAACAAAAATTAAAGGCAGATTGAGACAATATAAAACGATGATTTCACTCAAAGAAATAGGCCGGATCTGCGGCGTGGCTGAATCAACCGTTTCAAAGGCGTTGAAAGACCATCCCGGAATAAAACTGGCCACCCGGAAACGCATCCAGGAAGTTGCCATGGCTCACAATTATCAGCCGAACGCAATGGTCCAGTGTATCCAGACCGGTAAGAGTAAAAGTATCGGAATTGCCTACAACTGCTTTAAAGACAGTTTTGCCGGCGCGATTCTCGACGGCATCTATAAGGCGTTGTACCATCACGGTTATGACTCTCTGGTCATTCCGTGGGATATGATGGTTCAGGATAACGCATCGATTTTTACGCGTTTCTCCCGCAGGCGGGTTGACGGTATGCTGATGTTTCCGATGGCCCGGAAGCCGAACATGAAATATATTGAGCAACTGCGATCTTTTCATAATCCGATCGTGCTGATTGACCAGTCCTGGCCGGATAACGAATTTGATTATGTCGGCAGCGATAATTACGGCGGGGCTTTTGAGGCGACAAATCACCTCATTAATCTGGGATACAAAGAAATCGGAATCCTGGCATATTGCAAAGTCAGTTCCGGCAAAGAAAGATATGACGGTTACGCCGCGGCAATGGCCGCAAACGGGCTGCAGCTCAAAGATTGTCATATTATGGAAATTGAGGACGTAACCTGTTCAAATTATCTGCAGGTAAAGAAGTTTCTGGAACAGGCGAAACGGCCGGAAGCGTTGTTATGTTTTAACGATCATTTTGCCCTTGACGCAATTGCCGCCGCAAACGATCTGGGAATTAGCGTCCCGGAACAGCTGGCAGTGATCGGTTTCGGTAATCTTCCATTCACCGAAACTACCAGGCCTTCAATCTCCACTGTAGCTCAGCATCCTGAAACGATTGGCAGAAAAGCCGTGCAGCTTTTACTCGAGCGGCTTAAAGGCAGGACCTCTGAGGTCAGATCTGAAGTTATTCCGAGTGAATTAATCTTAAGAGATTCAGTAATACCTAAAAATTAAAGCAGGAGAAAAAAATGAAAAACAAACAGAGATTCACATTGATCGAGTTGTTGGTTGTGATTGCTATTATCGCGATTTTGGCCAGTATGCTCCTACCGGCGTTGAATAAAGCCCGTAACAAGGCTAAAGCAATAAAATGCGCGGCGAATCTCAAGCAGTTGGGTTTAACCGCCAAAATGTACGCGGAAGATTACAACGGCTGGTTTTGTAAACCTGCGATTAAGTCTAATTACTTCTGGAGTAATTTGTTGATCGATGAAAAATATATTCCATTGTCAAACGTCTTCCTGTGTCCGGGAGAACCGAAACGAAAGAAATTCAAAAATGATTCCACCGCTGTTCATAGTTATGGTATCAACGGTGATATGGACCGATCCAGAACGGTTAAAGCGACCAGAATTAACTTCTCACAAAAATATACAAAGAAAAGTCCAAGTTTGATCTGGTTTATGGCCGACAGTTACGGACAGGGCGGCTGGCTGTCCTCGCCGCAACAGTTATATATGATCTTGTGGTACAGCGGCTCTCAATTCTATATGCAGCTGCGTCACAGTAACCGGGCGAATGTCTGGTATCTTGACGGCAGTGTCAGGCCGGCGGACAGAACCGCGCTGTGTACCTTTTATCCGCTGGTCCAGAATTATTACCTTGAAGGTATCGATAACAAATTCAATAACTATTAATCTCGCAAAAGTTTAGAGTTGATATTTGCGATATTGGTAAAAAGATATTTCTCCCGGCAACGGTAAATTGTCAAGAGAAATCTTGAATTCCGCATGATTAATAACTATAATAATAATATCAGGAGAATTTGTATTATGAGAATGATTACCATCGCCGCTTTTTGGGGCTTGACCGCATCTTTAGTATCGGCGGGAGAAGTTAAACTCTCCAACCCGTCCTTTGAGAAAGGAACCGGCGGTTTCTGGATCAATAATTTGAAAGAAATATCGATTAACACCAATGATTCGAATCACGGCAGGCAATGTCTCAGCGTTTCCCCGGTAAAATCAAAAACAATAAATGTGGTTTTCTTTGCCGACTACAAACCTGATACTATTTATACGGTCAGCTACGACAGCAAAGCCGAGAAGGCCGGACAGGACAGCCGGATTCAGCTCGCGGTTATGGCCCAAGGGAAAAAACCCATATCATTCCTGCCGAAACTGAAAATTGCGCCGGTAAACCCGAAAACCGAATGGTCAACCTCAACCGCGTCGTTCGGTCCGGTCAAATCAAAAGTCATGGGACGTGAAGTGAAGAAGCTCGCGATTTTCATTAACGTGGTAAAGAATGAAAAAGGCGGAACAGTCCTTATAGACAATATTTCTCTGTCAACAAAACCGGCATCGGCCGAACCGGCGGTCGAAACTAAAAAAAAAATGAAATAACCCTGGTTTTTCCTGACCAAATCAGGATTTATGAAAATGCCGTTGACATGAAACTTGCCGTCAGCAACGCAGCTGACGGCAGTGTAATTAAAACCCTGCTCAAAGATTGTAAAGGCGTCTGTCTCCGCCGGGATTCATTCGCAACCGGGAAACAACATCAAATCAGGATAACTGATCGAGGCTATTACAGCTTCGAAGTCTATCTTGAAAATGGCGGGAAGGTCATTTCCTCAAAAAAATGCTCATTTGTCATCACGACTCCTCTGCCGGAAGATTATTATACAACGCCTTATCCGGCTTTCGGAGTCTGGGGAGGACTGGATGCCAGACTCCGGCGGTTTGGCGGAGCTAAATGGGATCGGCGCCTGTTTTTTACCATTTTCCAGAAGAAGGACGCAAAGTGTGTTCCGCCGACGCCGGAAGAAGTGGCGAAACGCGAACCGGTTAAAATAATTAACTGCCTGAATATCCTGAATCCATTCAAGCGGATGGTTCCGCTGCCGAAAGCGGAATGGGCCAAAACCTCAGCGCAGCTCAAAACCGCGATTGTCCGCAGACGCGGCCTGGTCGACGTCTGGGAAACCCAGAATGAACCGATGGTCGGGGAAAATTTTCACGGTTCGATGTCGGATGTCATGGACATAATCAAACTTGAGAGTAGTGCCGTCAGAAAATACGATCCAGGCACCACGATTGCCGGTATTTGTATCAATCCGATGAGCCAAAATCAGTACGCCCAGTATATCAGCTATTATAAGAACTACGATATTCAAAAATATATTGATGCCGTCATGCTGCATCCCTATATTCCGGGAGCCAGGTCCCCCGATGCCTCCGGCTATGTGGAAACGCTCAACCGGTTGAGTTCCGACCTGAAGAAGATCAGCGGCAAAGAAATTCCCATGTATATCAGCGAGATTGGTTATTCAACCAAGCCTGGCGGGGAAGTTACGGAACTGCAGCAGGCGGCTTATCTGGCCCGGGTGGTCATGCTTAACCAGAAGATTAAAAATCTGGTAGCGTGTGTCTGGCATATCGGGCTCTGGAACAACGCCACCAGCAGACGGGAACTTGATTTTGGTATTCTGCGTCCATACCCCAAAGGTTCAAAACAGCGTGAACCGAAACCGGCTTTTGCCGCCTGGGCTACGGTCTCCCGGGAAACCTACAACGCTCAGTTTATAAAAGAACTGGAATTTGGCCGCGGCATCAAATGTATGCTTTTCAAACGATTAAATAAAGCGCTGCTGGTTTGTTACGCGGTAGGCGGCAATAAAAAACAACTGAAAATAGTGGTTAATGCTCCTGAAGTAAAAATTACCAATGTCTGCGGCAGGACCGAAACCAGAAAATTAAAGAACGGCGTACTCATTACCGAACTGGGAGAGGACCCTGTCTATATCAGCGGCGGCAAGGTGGCCGATTACATCGGGCAGGGATACAGCGCCGTTTTTACCCCTGAATACATTAAACAATATCCCGGCGGTTCCGGTCAGCTCAGCATATCTCTCCCGGACAGGAAGATCGGAACAGGTAACTGGATCAAGACGGAATTTCCAAGAGGTTGGAAAACGGCGATGAGCAAAAATGCCAACACCTGGAAAATTGCTTACCAGGTTCCGGCTGATTGTGAGACCGGGAATACTGACGTGTATATCAAACTTTACAAAAATAAACAATGCTTGTTCATCTGGCAGAAAAATATTGAAATTCTGCCGCCGCTAAGCCTCGAGAAACTAAAAAGCGTCGTGACTGTGAAAGTTCCCGGAATCGAATTTACCGCGGTCCCGGCTGACTCGCGCCAGAAAATTACCGCTTGTAAGATGACTATAAAACAAAACGGAAAAAGCATTTGTCAAAAATCCATTATTCCGGGGAAAAAATACTTCATTCCGCTGCCAGACATTATCTATGGCAGAAAGAATCGCTATGATGCTGAAATATCACTGGCAAACGGTTACAGTTGGAACGTCGTATTGCCGGATCTCGCGGTCATTCCGGTTCCGTTTCAGAAAAAGGATATAAAGTTCCCGTTCCCGGCATGGTCCGCGAAAGAGGGGCATGACCTGGCCGGCGGTGTTGTCAGTAAGCACTTTGCCAAAGGCGTCAACGATAAAATATCCGGGCAATTGTTCCTATCGGGAAATTCGGAATATTTGTTTATCGGGGCAAGGTTGCTTGATAAACATTATCGACCGGAAAAATCTATAGCGTCACTATGGAAAGGAGATTCCCTGCAAATCGGCATTTCTGTTCCGGTTGAATACATGATTCGCAAGAATAATGACGGCATACAGGAAACTTCATACGCGGAATTCGGCGTCAGACAAAGTAATGAACAGCCTTCGTCCCGGGTATGGGCCTCGATGAACCGTTCATTGATGGAACTGAATAAGCCGGTACCCGGCCTGCTTTCAAGCTTTACCCGAAGTGGCGATGTCAGCACCCTCAAAATAGCGGTTCCCTGGAAAACTCTGAATATCAAGCCGGCAGCCGGAATGCCGTTCGGAATCAGCATCCTGGTTAACGATTGTGATGATTCGCGCCATTGGGTTGAGTGGTACAGCGGTATTGCCAACGGAAAAGACCCCGGTTCATACGGTAGGGCTGTTTTGAAGTAAGCAAAATATCTTTCCGGTTAGACGTCACCGGCGTAAGTCGTAATTTTTGATTGTTTGGGACCATTGGGACTGATGGGACGCTTGAATTTTGTCTCAAATCCCAATCGTCCCAAATCTCTCAACAGTCCCATTTTTCGGGGAACAATGCTTTGTCGAAGCTGTCATATTCGTCATGTTTTGGGCTAAAATTCCTCTTTTTTTCTTCTTGATTGCTTGATTGATGCGGAAGTTGTGACAATATTATTGTATCCAAATAATTTATGATTAATCGAGGGGGACATCATGAAAAGCTTATCAGCGGTCAGGCGAACTATTTTTTCCGGGATGTTTATTGTTCTTTTATGGCCGGTTATCAATTTGTCGGCGGCAAATATTGACAATCCCCGGGAGGACAGTTCATTTCCTGAACTTGAGGCCTTTCAAAAAAATCCCACATGCTCCAATCAATTCAGGCTTGGGAATGCAATGTGTGCGCTGAAAAGCAAGGTCATGAATTCGTTGTATAAGACCAATCCTGATTACCGTAAGCTGGCTGATGAGTATGGCCGTTTGAAAAACGCGGCGAATGAACGCAAGAAGATATTGATAACGAATTCTCCGCATCTCCGGAAGCTTATAGCTCAGAGACAAAAAGCGCAGGCGGCTTATGAGTCTTTGACCAACTATGACAGCAGGCGAGCCGAAGTTTCAGCCAGGCGCAGTGAAACGGAAGACTTGAAAAATTCAATTAACAGCATCCTGCTGTCTGATCCTGAACTTGAAAAAATACTGGCTCAAATCGAAGTTGTCGAACCGAAATTTGAGTCCATGTCAGACGAATTAATAAAAAAATCGAATCTCGCCGAAGCTAAGAAGGTTAAGGCGGCAATGCAAGCATTGGATCCTGATGCCAGCCCGGCGACAAAAGACTTTTTCCCATACAGCTGTATTCGAAAAGATGTCTTCAAGGGGCTTTTTAAAGATATCAGGAATAAGCACTGGGGCAATGACTATCGGACGCTTTTTCGCCAATTTGTCCGGGAAAATCTGAAAAAAGAGAATCCGAATGCCTCTGAGGAAGTTATAACCCAGATGACCAGTTTAATTTCGGACAAAACATCCACTGCCGATCCCAATGCTATCAATACCTTTAAACCGTCAACCCCGCTCGGAGAAGTATATCTGACGTTTTTAAAATACAGAAAAGATAAGGATTTAAAAGAATATAACAAATCTCTCCGGCGAATTATCTTCAAATTTCCGGTCGCTTCCGCGTCGCGTTTAATGATGTTTGATCTTTTACGGGTTTCAACCGGCGAACGGCGCTTCAAGAACCGAATCGTGCTGGAGATTATGAAGATGCTGGAGAAAGATACATTCAAAGGAAAATATGCGGAAATTGCCTACTGGAACCTGGTTAATTATGTGCCCGGAAAAGATTGGCCGGACATGGAGCGAAAAATTCTTAAACTTGACATGGACCCCTGGCTGAAGAATTTGCTTTGCGGCCGTTCCGCGCTGCGTCAGGCCTGGAAGTCACGCGGCGGAGGATATTCCGATACCGTTACCCGGGAAAGCTGGGCCGGTTTTGGGGAACATTCCAAGCGCGCCGAGACTTATTTGCAGGCGGCGTTCAAGTTGCGTCCCGACCGCGCCGAACCTGCAGTTGTAATGATTGAAACAGCCCGGGGAATTACCAATACCGCCACTTGTATAGAGTGGTTCAAGAAAGCGGTAACTATCCAGCCTGATTTCAGAAACGCATATTCGAATATTACCTGGGCAATGCTGCCGCGCTGGGGCGGTTCTCATGAAATGATGGCGGCTTTGGCCGACGCCTGTCTGGATTCGGAACACTATAATACCATTATTCCGGCTTTTGGCCTGGATATTCTTAACCGTGTTGCAGCGGACGGAAACAGCTATTATTGGCAGGAAGTTTATTCAAATCCGGAACGGCAAAATAAAATTCTGAAGCTGTTAGCTAATCGTATCGCTAATTCCAAGGGCTTTATTCTCCGGGAAATGCAGTCGGTAAAAATTATGTTTTTGATGGCTTGCCTGAGATATGCTGATGCTTTGCATGTCCTGAAGACGGAATTAGGCTCATATGAAGAATTTTCCAAGGTGTATGATAATTATTACTGGAACTTGTATGCTGTGACCCTGTGGAACCCGCGCATGCCGGTATGGGAAGATTACCCAAGCAAACTCAAGCTATTCACCGGCAAATATGGCACTGAGTTGCAAAAGATCGAAAAGGAGTTTATTGAGGGGCACGGAGTTGCAGCCAGAATAAAATTGCGGGAGATAATAAAAAAAGGCAATTTTACTGGCGACGATAAAGATTTTTTAATTGATTTGTATGCACGTTACTCGATGAATTTACGACCGATAAACTACTCTAAAGCATATAAAACAAAAAAGCCGCGAAACGCGTTCATTACCGCGGCCGAAGAAGACTTTTACAAATTGATGATTGAAATGCTGGAAATGGGATACCAATACAGTAAATATGAATCCTATCCCGGGGAAACAGCTGTCATTGCCGCCCGGGGAGCTTCGGACCCGGAAATCTTCACCGTGTTGAAGCAGCAGGGGGACCCCTTGTCCAGACCGGATAAAAAATACAAGCGCCAGCCGTTGACGATTGCGGCTCAGCGCTTCAATTCTCCCGCCGTCTCACAGCTTGTAAAACTGGGAGTGCCGCTGGAGGCCAAAAGTCCGGAGGGCCATACCGCGTTGCACCTGGCCGCATCAAGAAAGGCCGTAGATGTTACGCTGATTCTGTTGAACGCCGGAGCAAAGCCGGAAGCGCAGGATAAAGATGGAGACACCCCGCTGATGTTCGCCATGCAGGTTAATGCTCCTATGCAGTTATGGCTGCCGTTGATAAAAAAGTCTGAAAACCTGAACGTCGTTAATGGACGTGGATGGTCCGCTTTGCACTATGCTGCGAATTATTTTAAAAATAGTTCGGTTGTTCCTTTTATGGTGAAAAAAGGTGCCACGGCTGATTTGGCGGACCGGGACGGATTTACTCCTCTGATGATCGCGGTCGAGCAGAAAAAACCTGATTTTGTTAATGCCCTGGTTAAAGCCGGTGCGGATCCGGACAAAAAAGATCGCGGCGGTAAAAGCGCGCTTATGCGGGCAAAAAATAATGAAGCATTACTTCAGGCTCTAAAAGGTAACTGAAATTTTCGCAAAATAAATCCTTTTGCCTCCTCCATATCTCTCCGGGGGTATTGAGGCACTCTTCATAATTTGGGCTAAAATTCCTCTTTTTTTCTACTTGATTGCTTGATTGATGCGGAAGTTGTGACAATATTACAATGTATATTTATCATTTTTGCGTTAGTCAGCTATAAAAGGAGTACATAAAATGGGTTCTTTCTTAGGAGAAAAATATTTAATCCGCTCAGAAGCGGGATACGCGCTTTTTGAATCGGTCCGCAAACTGCCGATCATCGATGCGCATAACCATGCCAACGTTCAGGAAATCGCCGAAAACAATAATTATCCCAATCCGTGGCAGTTGTTTGCCGCCACCGACCACTATGTTTGGGAAGTTCTGCGTAAACGCGGAGTCCCGGAGGAATATTTGACCGGCGATAAGCCGGCAAAGGAAAAATGGCTGAAAATGGCCTCGGTATTTCCCGAAGTCGTCGGTAACCCCGTCTATGAATGGGTACATCTGGATCTGCGCCGCTATCTGGGGATCAAGGATTTGATCGGACCGGAAACCGGGGAACGGATTTGGGACAAGGCTATGGAAGTTCTGGCGAAACCTGAAAAACGCCCGCAGCAATTATTGCAGGAGATCGGGGTTGAAACCATGTGTTCGACCGATGACCCGATTGATACGCTTGAATACCACAGCCAGGTCAATATGGCAACCAGGAGCAAACTGATTCGTCCGACCTGGCGTCCGGACAAAGCAATGAAAATTTTTGCCGCTGACTGGCGGGAATACATGGATAAACTGGCTGACCGGTTTGAAATCAAGCTTGAATCGGTTGCCGATCTGCGTGAAGCCTTGAAGCAAAGTCACGACTATTTTGCCAAATATGGCTGTGTTGCTAGTGACCACGGAGTGGAAGTTCCGCTCGGTGACGGCGTCACGGAAGCCAAAGCTGACGCCGTCTTCAAAAAAGCAATGGCCGGTGAAACTCTGACCGATGAGGAAACCACCGCTTTCATGAGCTGGGTTTTCTGTGAAGCGGCGGAATTGAACGCGCAAAAAGACTGGGTTTTCCAGATTCACATGGGCGCGGTACGCGATGTTCGCGACAGCCTTTTTACCTCTCTCGGGCCGGATGTCGGCGGCGATATTGCCGACCCGTTCCTCGAGTACCGGAAGCCGCTGTGTTCGTTCCTGAACCGGTTTGACGGCCGCTTGAAAGTAGTACTTTACTGCCTCGACCCGGCACATCAGCATTTGCTGGCCACTATCTCCCGGGCTTTCGGCGAAAAAGTCAGACTCGGTTCCGCCTGGTGGCTGCTTGACAACCCGATTGGGATGAAACGTCAGCTTGAATACATCGGTTCGGTCGATGTTCTGTATAACTTTGCCGGCATGGTTTCCGACTCCCGTAAACTGTTGTCCTACGGCTCACGGTTTGAAATGTTCCGCCGGGTGATGTGCGATGTTTTGGGTGAAATGGTTGAAATCGGCCAGGCGCCCTACCAGAATATGGAGAAGGTTGCCGAGCATATATGTTATCAGGGCCCCAAAGATTTTTTCAATCTGTAAGAGAAAAGGATTCACAATAAGATGGCTGCCGGTGGTACAATTGATTTACACACTATTCGCAATATTGGCGTAATTGCGCATATTGATGCCGGCAAGACTACTTTGACTGAACGTTTCCTCTATTATACCGGGAAAACCCACCGCATCGGCAGTATTGACGCCGGAACTACCGTTATGGATTACCTTGACGAGGAACGTGACCGCGGTATTACCATCGTTTCTGCCGCCGCCAGCTTTAACTGGCAGCGTAATAATGACGATTATCTGGTACATTTGATTGACACTCCCGGCCATATTGATTTCACGGCTGAGGTTGAGCGCTCAATCCGGGTGAGCGATGGCGCTCTGGTTATTTTCAGTGGGGTGGAAGGCGTTGAGGCGCAAAGTGAAAAGGTCTGGCGTCAGTCCGACCACTATAACGTTCCGAAAATAGCTTTTATCAATAAACTGGACCGTTTAGGAGCGTCGTTCCGCCGGACCTTCGATGAGATCACGGATAAGTTTCCTCAGGTTAAGGCCGTTCCGATGCAGATTCCGATCGGCATGGAAAGCGACTTGCGCGGTGTTGTCGACCTGATAAGCATGAAAGCGCTTTATTTTGACGGTGAGGACGGTGGTGATATTCGAGTTGAGGAAATTCCTGAAGAAGTGCTTGATGAGGCCGAATTCAGCCGTGAAGAACTAATTTCCGGGATGGCTGATGTTTGTGATGAGATCGCTTCTTTATATCTTGAGGAAGCGGAAATTCCGGACGACCTGTTAATTATGCAGTTGCGGCGCTATGTGGTATGCGGCATTGTTTGCCCGATCTTCTGCGGTTCAGCCAAGAGTAATATCGGAATACAGCCGGTACTGGATGCGGTAATTGACTTCCTGCCAAGCCCCTATGATCGTTACAACTGTCACGGAACCGATCTGCGGACCGGGAAAGAAGTGGAAGTCAATGTGGAAGATCAGGAGTTCTGCGGTTTGATCTTCAAACTGGTGGCCGGTCCAAGCGCCGACTTGCTTTATCTGCGCACATATTCCGGAATTCTGAAGCTGAATGACATGCTGGTAAATTCACGGACGGATAAAAAAGTTCGGGTTAAGCGAATTCTCCGGTTATACTCAAAAAGTGTCGAGTCGGTTGAAGAGGTCGGACCCGGTGATATTGTCGGAATCATGGGGCCGTCAGAAACCTTTACCGGCGATACGCTTTGTGCTCCACAGCGTCAGATTGCGCTTGAGTCAATCGACTTTCCACAGCCGGTCATATCAATCGCGGTGGAGCCGAAGTCGGCAAAAGACCGCGATAAGCTTGAATCTACGCTGGACATGCTTTGCCGCGAAGATCCGACGCTTGAACTTAAACATCATGAAGGTACCGGACAATTAATTCTTTCCGGAATGGGTGAACTGCATCTGGAAATAAACTCAAACCGCATCCAGAACGAGTTCAATATTGAGGCGCGATACGGCAAGCCGCGAGTCGCATACCGCGAAACGATTCAGAAACCCTGCGTCATTACCGGGATTTTTGACAAAACGATTGGCGACAATGAATTTTATACGGAAGTCGATATCGAATTTACACCGGTAAAACTGGAACAGGGCATTGAAGTTTCAGTTGCTCCGATTAAAGGGAAAAATATTCCGAATGCCTGGATCAATGCCGCAGCAGAGACTCTGACCAATGGTCTGAAAAGCGGCGGTAATCTCGGTTATTCGTTGATCTATATCAAAGGAGTCGTGAAAGGGATTCGCGGCCTTCCTGAAAAAACTACCGAAGGTTCAGTTGCCGGAGCAGTGCTCAATGCCCTGCAAAAAGCAATCAGCGAGGGAACCACCCTGCTTGAACCGTTAATGAAACTGGAAATAACCGCGCCGGACGAAGTTATCGGCGAGATTACTGGTTATCTGCAAATGCGGCGTGCTATAATTCACGGTATCGACAATATTCCAGGCGGCAGGAGACTGAACTGCGAAGTTCCGTTGGCTGAAATGTTCGGTTTCAGCTCCGCGCTGCCCAAACTATCCGGCGGCCGGGCCGGCTTCAGCATGGAACCTCACGGATATCAGGAGATTTCCCGGGAAGAACTGCAAAAAGCGACTGCCGACCGGGGGTACAGCTTTTCCTAGAAGCCTGGAGTAGCGGATAAAAAACTGTTCCCGGAAACGTAAACCGGTAAATAACGGACTGTTAGGGGGATTTTTTTTCAATTCTGATTTGAAAAATCATATGAGACGTGGTTAATTATCCGTATAAACTATATTATCAGAAAAACCAGAGGTGTACTTATGAGTGAAGAAAGCAAAATTCGCGTTCTAGTCGCCGACGATGAGGAGTTGATGTGCGACCTTATCTGTGACATGCTCGGTCCCGAAAAATATGATGTAACCGTTGTGAACGACGGTGCGGTTGCGGTAAAAACCTATAAAGAGGGGGAATTTGACCTCTTTATCACCGACATAATCATGCCGGAAAAAGAAGGTTTGGCAACTATAAGGGAAGTTAGAATGCATGATCCGGCGGCCAGAATTATTGCTATCTCCGGCGGTGGCTTAATTAATCTTTACGACTTGCTGAAGGCTGCCAGCCTGATGGGAGCGCAAAAAATTCTACCTAAACCGTTTACCGCAGAAGAATTGGAATTTGCCATCGTTGAATTGATGAAAAACTGATTCGCGGTATAACTAAGAGGAACCATTTTAATGAAGTTAAAAAATCTTTTTATCCTGTCTCTGGTCGCTTTGTTTTGTTTAAACACCTTTGGGAAAGAAGCAAAAGCGCCCGCTAAAGTAAAAGTCCAACCTAAAGTCAGCCAAACTACTGTCGTAACATTTGACAATGATTCGATGATTGCCAAGGATAAGACTTACTACAATCCTTTTTATTGTTTTGTCCGGGGGCTGAATAACCTGGTATCCAGCAGCGCCGAAATTCCTCGTTGCATGATCTATAATTCAACTGAAACTCCGTGGTACGGCTGGGCTACCGGCTTCTGCGAAGGAGTCGGCCTTACTGTCTGCCGGGTTGGCGTAGGTTGTCTTGATGTCGTTACTTTTGGTTTCCTTGGGAATGGCAAAGATCTGGTTGGCGGGTTCAGTATGTTCACCTCGAAATTCCCTGAAACTCCGTGGGATGCGGTTTGGATTCCTGAACCGCCGGAAAAACCCGCTTACGAAACCGACAGTATGTAATTTTATTTGAGTTTTTGAACAATAATTGCAGTCTGATGAGACTTATTACGCATTCCAGGCGCGCCAATCCGGGCGCGCCTTTTTACTTTCGACAGAATTATTATCTGAATGATTTCACCCAGGGAGGAACCACGGCACCGGCATTTCCGGTAATAACTTCATCAAACAAATTATCGTTATCAGCGGCGTCTTTATTGAGCAGAACGGTCTTTTTGCCATATCCTTTGGCAAGGCTGACAAAACCAGCGGCGGGATAGACTTTGCCTGACGTTCCAATCGCCGCAAACAAGTCACAATCGGTAATCGCCGCTTCAATCTCATTCATCCGCAGCGGCATTTCCCCGAACCAGACAATATGGGGCCGCAAGCCGCCCCATTCGCTGATAAAGCCGCATTCGGGACAGGCTGTTTCTATGTCCGTGTCCTGATTCCAGGCTATTACTTTACCGCACATCAGACAGCGGCATTTCAAAAGTTCCCCGTGCATGTGGACTACGTTACGGCATCCGGCCCGTTCGCAGAGGTCGTCGATATTCTGGGTGACATGGAACAGTTCGATTCCAGGTGTTTGTTCCAGATCCGCCAGGGCTTTATGAGCCGCATTAGGCTCAACTGTCTGTAATTGCTGTCGGCGTTCATTGTAAAAGGTATGTACCAGCGAAGGATTGGAGGTAAATCCTTCCATTGATGCCACTTCTTCCACCGGATAATTTTCCCATAGTCCGTCTTTTTCGCGGAAAGTTTGAATTCCGCTCTCCGCGCTTAGTCCGGCCCCGCTCAAAACTACTATTTTCATTTATGTCACCTCAATCATTAATAAAACTGCCGTGGGAAATGCAAATATTAACCACGAAAGGTCACGAAAAGTCACGAAAAAGTTTTTTAATTTTCAGCTTTAGCTGAAAACTTAAACACTTCCCTGTTTTTGCCCTGCGCAATGCTCGCGCTAACGTTGTTGTCTCCGTGTTTTTTGTGGCGCAGTTCATATTTCGCAATAGTCTACATTGATAATACTGCCCGCAAGGAAATAAAACCTGGATATCCAACAAAAAACTACTATACCCGACATCTGCTATTTTCCAATATATTTCCAAAAATATTTTTCTCTGTTTTTGAAAATAATATTAAAAAAAATTTCATTGCCTATTGACAACTGTTCTATACTGTTCTATAATATATAACAGCAATTATTAAAGTGGTATTGAAAAATAAAGGAATACAATGATAATCAGTAAAGTATTAAGTCTTTTTCTGCTATGCCAGATTTCTGGAACAATTTTAACGGAGAACAATGTAAAGACAATCTCAGTGAATCTTTTTGAAACAAGAAAGAACCTGAAAAGCAGCTATGTCGGGTATGATGCGGAAGACTTTGCCTGCGGGGTGAATTTCAAATGGATTCTCACGGATGGGCGCAGGCAGTTTACGGATTACTGCAAACGAGCAGGAGTACGCTGTCTGCGCTTTGCGGATATGAGCCGGTACAGCTGGCGTGGAGAATTACCGACCCGCTTAATGCTCAGCAGGACAATTGCGCACGGTTACCCGAATCTGCCAGGGGTTTATGAAAAGTATGCCGCGAAAAAACTGGACTGGTGGTTTGAGCCGGAACTGTTCTGGAGTTTCTGCCGAGAAAACCGCATTATCGTAATTCCAATGTTCAATGCGGTTTCGTATTATGATCCGGAAAAGAAGAAAGCATTTTGTATTGTCAATCGTCCCGAACACTATGCGGCGGCGGCAAAAGAGGCGGCGGCGTATGTAAAATGGCTCAAAACCAAAGGCTATCTGGATATGGCGAAAATCTGGGAGATCGGCAATGAGTGTTATTTGAAGGGCTGGGAGCCGGATGAATACGCGACATTCGTCAAAACCCTTATTGATGAAGTACGAAAAATACAACCTGAAATTAAACTTGGAATCCCTACTTTTATCTGTACCCGGGACAATCCTGATGTAAAAGAAGTTCTGCGCAGAATGCGGGCAGGGGGAGCTCAAGTTAAAAGCAAAGAACGGACAATGTATCAAAAAGCGCTGGTTTGGAGCAGTGAAGTCATCGAGGCTCTCGGGGATTACGCAAAATATATTTCATACGGGATTGAACATTCTTACGGGGCGAGCTCCAGTTACATTTCCAATTACAAAGGCATTGAGATTACGGCCAAACTGCTTGACGCCTTTCCGGGCAGCAGCAAGTGGAGATTATCAAATACGGAATGGCGGGACCGTTCCGGCGAAAATCCCTGGAGTCACCGTCAATTTGCCGTGGCTGCGTTGTGGAAAAGCAAATTTGTTTTGACGCTGATGGCGCATCCGCGAATGGATTATACAACCGCTCATTCGCTCTTTGCGTTTTCCGGCGGTCTGTACTGGTCGAACGGCAGGGAATGGATTCTGCAAAGAAATCCGGTTAACCAGCAACTTTATGATAAAAACGGCAATGGCCGGCCCCGTTTTGATATTGGCGCGTTCGGTCCGGTAGTACGTATGTGCAACCAGCTTATCGACACCCACCCGGAAATGCTGGTCCATGGCGCGGATTTGGGAAATATGTCCAGTGCCGGATATTACGAATCGGTCTATCAGGGCAAAGGGCAGCCGCAGCTTGACCTGCAGTGGCTGATCAGTACAAACTCCGCCCGCACCTCTCTCTGTGCCATTCTGGTTAATACCCATGAAAAAGAAATTAAACTTCAGTTTAGCTCGTCGCAGGGACTGATTGCCAACGGCGCCGCGGTCATTCAAACCCTGCAATGCCAGGATAAAAAGGAACTGGACTTGCAAATGCCCGGTTACCAACATGATTGGCAGGTCCGTACTTACGGGGCGGCTCCTGATCTGAGGAAATATTGGACGGTCGAAGCGTTTCAGCGTTGCGCCGTCACTCCTTTCATCCTCCCGCCGCAGAGTGTGAGTATGGTAACAATTCCAATCAAATTAAAGCGTTCCGAACTGAAGTATCGCAACCGGGTCCGGTCGGAACTTCCGGATTCAATCAACGGTTTTAAGATTACCGGAGACGCCGGAGTGTCATTGGAAAACGGAACCGCTGCGGTTACCGGACATAAAACGGGGAACTCCATGCTTATGTTTCCATTGTCCGCGCCGGATAAATCAGGCAAGCCGCGGTATTTCACGGCCACATTCAAGGTCCGGTCTGAATTGCCGGTAAAATGTGTCCTTCTGGTGGCGGATGACAAGTGGAACCCCGCCGGTAAGCGGTCCGTCGTTGCAAAGGATGTCTGGCAGACTGTATCTGAAACATTCGTGCTCCCGCCCGGACGCGGCATCAAGCTGTACCGGGCCAATATATATAATTTGCCAGCAGGCAAGAAAATTTTTTTTAAAGACGTAACTTTCAGGTTAAACAACAACCAATGATCAGGAGAACTAAAATGAAACACAGGTTATTCAGATCGGCAATTTTTACTTTGATTGAATTGCTCGTCGTGATCGCGATTATCGCCATTCTGGCCAGTATGCTGCTGCCTGCACTTAACCAGGCCAGGGAGAAGGCAAGAGCCATTTCCTGTGCTTCAAATCAGAAACAGCTGGGATTGTCAATGATCAGCTACACTAACGACAATGACGGCTTTTATCCGCCGGAATTGTATGGAACATCGGCCAAGTACATGCCGTGGGTGGTCCTGTGCATGACCTACATTCCGCCGGGCAGGACATGGTTCTGTCCCAGCAAAAAGTCCGGAGTATGGGAAACCTGGACCGGCGCCTATCCGGCGTCGACCGCGTATTCATCCGGTAATCTGAGCTGGGGGTGGTTTCTTTATTGCGACTACGGCTACAACCGGCAATATATCGGTTCCAGTTACCGGTACGCCAATGATAACGATACAGCCTTTCCTTCCTACAAATCGGCCAAGGTCTCTCAGGTCAAAAAGCCTTCTGCGACCATTTTGCTGGCGGACAGCTACTATGACGCAAATAAAGTACGCGGTTACTGTCTGCTTTCAGACGTGTTTTCGACCGGCTATATGGGATTTCTCGATGCGCGGCACAGCAATGGTTTGAACACAACCTGGGCGGATGGGCATGTCACGTCACAAAAAGTTAACTGTGTCGGCCCATGTGAAGTATATTCGGCGTCTAACAATCCATACCTCAGCACTCCTTTCTACGGCGGCGGAACTACGAATAATGATAATCCCGGAAACAAATGGGATCGAAAATGAACAATTCCGATGCTATATTACTCAAAGGAGAAAAAAACATCTTAATGAGTAAACGTTACACACTGCCTAAAAATGTGGTTTTGATGGTTAACGACCTGAAAGAAAAGATTCATTCAGGCCAGTTGATTCAGGGAACCCGTATCCCGTCGATTCGTTCTTTGATGCAGGAATATGATGTCTCACTGGGCTCCGCCAAGCGGGGGATCGATTTGCTGTGCAAGCAGCATTTGCTCGAAACCAAACCCGGAACCGGAACTTTTGTCAATTCCGTTCCCTCATATTCCCTGAAAAACGCGGAAAGTACCATTATGGTGTTTTTGGAATGGAGTGTTGACCGGAATGGGATTTTCCCCGCCGTCTTTGACGGTGTCCGGCAGCGGGCTATGCAGGAAAAGACCAGTTTACTCTTTTCATATCTGGGCGCGGACCGGTTTTGCCGGGAAGAGGTGGAAAAGCTTGCCGGTAACGCTGACGGGGTTATTTTATTGAGTGAATATGACCGTTCCGGCAAGGAGTTTTCTCTCAGTATTCCGGCTGTGGGTGTTTGTTTTCATGATAACATGGACGGTCGGATCTCAGTAGTGGATCTGGACCCGTTTGAAGCTGCGGATCAGGCCGTGCAGTATTTCCGGGAGCGCAATGTCACGGATGTGAAAATCGCCTCGGTCGACTTTCCGTCGCAGCGTTTGCGAGGCGAGTGTTTCAATCGCTCCTGGATCCGGGCCGGCGGCACTGCCGACCTTGACGTGCGGACGATCGAAGAATGGCGAAAACGACCGCTGAATGATAACCGGGCTTGTCTTTTCACTTCTTCATGGCTTGCGGACGAGTGCTTGAAAAATAGTGTCGCCAAACCTGAAATCATGTTGAGCATCGACGGCCGGAATATGCTGGTGCCGCAAGCATATCAGCTGGACAGCATTTCCCCGGACTGGCTTGAAATAGGCCGTCGTTCTTTTGATGAATGCCTGGCTCGATTGCGTGCTCCAGGCCGCAGTCCCGCCCGTATATATCTCCCCTGCAAGTTGAACACGGCAGATGCCTGAAACGTTATTTTTGCAAGGTAATGTCTTTTACATAAACCGCATCCTGCTTTGACAGGTAACGGCTGATGATAAAGATATATATCCTGGCTGTGTTTTTCAGGATTTTGGCTTTGGCTGATAACTCTTTCCAGTTGCATTTATAGCGTTTGCGCAGGGTAATTCCGGAGTAATTCAGCGACTTTCCTTTAGCGTCAGCCTGGCGCAGCATTATCTGGAACTTGCCGGAAAGTTTATCACATTTTATTTTTGCCTTAATGGTAACAGAATCTCCTGGTTTCAGGCTGTTATCGGCAGAAAGCTTCAGTTCATTGCTGATCCTTGCGTAAGCATCCGGTTTGTCGGCGCCAGTTACTTTTAGATACGGACCGTCCGGTTTATCCGCCGGGACAAAGATAAACTGAGCTACATCTTTTTTCGGAACATACCAGTGTTTGCTTTCTAGCTTGAAATCGCCGTTCGCAACCAGATTGTTCTGGGCGAAAATTCCGGTTCCGGCAAATAATGTGAACAAAATCAGATTTTTTATCATCGTTACTCTCCAAATTAAAAATTAGTTTTCCATGGCCGGATAGACCGGCTGCCAGATTCACCCGCAAATCAGGTTACAACTGCTAAAGATGCCAGTTAGCTTGTCAGAATGATTTTGCTTATGATTTTTTCCGGCTGTTTATTGTGATGGTTAATTAGTGTTACCAGGGTTTTCCGACATAATTCGGGTTGCCGTACCAAAGGGTTTTCGCTTCCGGAGACGTCCCGCTATGCGGATGTTGCAAACCCCATAGAATACTCTGGTTTTCTGCATGTCCGTCCAGCATCAGCAAATTTACGCGATCAAGATGACGATACTTGAACGTACGCTCGGAACGAGTCGGGCTTGGTTCTGAATAAAGGACATCGGCCGGGGTATAGTTTGTCGTGAATTGTTTATCGGCCAGCAACAGAGTTTTGGAGGTAGAAGGGAACTTGACTATTTTGGGAAATAAAGCATATACCGGGGTCCAGCTTCCGTCAAATTTCAACGTCAAACGGGAATTCTGACCATAGTTTGTATAACGGTGCCCGGTTTTTTCCATCTCCATCCAATCGGTGCTGCATTGAAAAATTTTCTGCGGCAGATTGTAAACATCCTTTAACTTGTAGTTCCACATTTCTGAATTGGTTGAGCCGGAAACAGGCGGGATAAAGCTATTGTAGTCATTCATGTAAAACAAATAACCCTGGCCGATCTGTTTCATGTTATTCATGCAGGAAATTGAATGTGCTTTGCCTCTGGCCTTATTCAATGCCGGCAACAACATGCTTGCGAGAATTGCGATGATAGCTATCACAACAAGCAATTCAATTAATGTGAAAATATTTCTTTTAGGCATTTTCATATCCTTTCATGTTCATGTCCGGTTATTGTTAATAAAATTAATTCTTTTATCATGGTTATTCTCAAAATTATAAATTAGTTTTCCATGGCCAGATAGACCGGCTGCCAGATTCCGCCGCCGCCGGCTTTGTCTTCCACCCGGACAACCAGAATATTGGACCTGATTTCCGGATCGAGAACATTATCGATGCGGATTGAAAACGGCGTTTTCCAGTCATCCGGTTTTGAAAAAATATGGGTTCCGGCAAGCTTGCCGTTGATGTATATCCAGCAGGATTCATCCACCGCTCCGAAAACCAGATACAGTTTTTTCCCCTGATATTTTTGCAACGAAGGCAGCCGGGTCGCGTACCAGCCGATGCCATCATATTTTTTCAGTTCGGCATGCAGTTCCTGATGGCAACGGGCCTTTTCCCAGAAGGTGTCGGCATAGATATAATCCCATGACGCGTCAATTTTATCCCAGGAGTCGTTTTCCCACTTTTTAGTGAGTCCGATATTTTGGGGATCGAGCTTAAAAAACCATTTATCACTCAATTTGCGCAACGGGCGCAGTCCTTGAAAAGTTTGTGTCATTTCCATGCCGCAGACATCGCCGAAAGTTTTTTCATTGCCGAACAGATATTCCCAGTCAAAATCAAGTTCTTTGCGATGTTTTTTCCGGAAATCGAGTAATTTATTCGCGGCAGCAGCCAGTTTTTTTGCATCCTGCGGCTTCTGATACTTTGCCCGCATCGCTTCAAAGGTCAGCCGGGCATGCTGATTTGCCAGCAACAGCAGTTCCAGACGTTTGCGCTCGGGAGTTGTTAGTTTTTTCTTCAGTCCCGCTTTGAGCAAGGCGTCAGTTTTATCAAAATCAGCGTCGGTATAGTAGTTGTAGAGGTTCCACATCAGCCCGCGCCGGAAGTTCCCGTAACGGCCCTGGCGCTCAATTTCCCGGCGATTCGGCATCAGTTTTTTTGTCCAGATGTTATCACGCCAGTACTGGTAATATTCTTTTACTTCAGGCGCGGCCGGACCGTATGACGAGCAATATTCATTTTCCCAATGCTCGAATGATTTTTCAGGCTCGGCTATCGCCCGGGCGATAATGTAGTTGGCAATTCCGGATACCGGCCAGAAGTTGTGGATTGAATCATAGTCGGTTCCGAACGCACCGTATTTCATACAAGTCTGGAAGTTGTCGAACATCCGTTTCTCGAAACCCATCGGCAGGCCGGGATCGATGTGCATATCATTCGGACGCAAAAAAAGTTTTTTAGCGCCGGCTTCCGCCCATGATTTGTAATAGGCGTCCAGGTCGTCATCAAGCAGCTTTGGCACAAAACCAAGGATCACGCCGTCATCAACCTTTACTTTGCGGGGAGGAAAGCGGTAAACGCTGTAGGCATACATTATCGCCTGGGCATCGGGAACTTGTTTCCGGGCCAGACGCTGCACGCGATTGGCAAACCAGATATAACGGTCGGTCAAATCTTCATCCCATTTGTGTCCCTTTTTCGGCGGAGCGTCAAGGGCGCGGCACTTTGGGCATTCACAGTAGTTGCCGCTGTCGTTTTCACAGGTATTTATAACAGTTGAACCGCGCCGCGACTTCATAAAATTGGCCACTATCTGTTGATGGACTTCAGGATTGCTGACGCATAACTTTATCCGGTCCGGGGCTTTAGCGTGGTACGGTGCTCTCTTTCCGCGTCCATTAAGGGCAAAATATTCCGGATGTTCTTTGCCGTACTGCTCCCACCATTTCGTGAAAGCATGTCCGTATCCGAAGACCTGGCTGCGCCCCATTTTCATGCGTTTCAGCCAGATATTGGTCTCAAGCTTTTTTTCAGCACGTTTTTTGGCGCTGACCTGAAAATCTTTCGGAGCGCCTTTAGGCTTGTGTTGCCCATAGCCGGGGCGGATATGACGCATCGTCAGTTTGGGAACCCAACTGAAAGTCCCGGTCGTTAAAGATAATTCTTTCCGGGGTTTGAAAATAATCCCGTCATCTCCGGGCTTTATCCAACTGAATCCGAGTTCCTTCTCCAGGAATAAATATACGGCAAACAAAGAACCGGTGCGGGATCGGTTACTGGTTGCAACAGCTTCCGGAGTTCCTTTATGCACGACCAGATCATCACCGTAAAAAAGTGTTTTTTTCGAGGTCACTTCAAAAACGGCTTGTTCAGGTTTGAGTTTTTTGTCGGAAGCGGTAATCACGAAACAATATTTGCCCGCCGGAGCGTTTCCCTTGACAAGCGGAACTTTTACCCCGGAAATAAGCGTCAAATGTTTCGCCAGCTCATCCGCCGCGAACAGCTTGATCGCGTCCGCCTTTTTGTCGACTACAACCGCAGTGTCCGACGGTTTGATTTTGATTGTTTCAGCCAATGAACTTACGATTGTTAAGGTTGCCAGGCAACTTATCAGAATGATTTTGCGCATTACTATTTCCGTTTATTTTATAGTTTTTAATGATTATTAATAGTATTGTCCGGCCCATGGTTCCCAGTAGGGGTAATTTCCGTGTCCCCAATAGTCAAGGGCAGAGGAGTAGTCTCCGCTTATATAGATTTTTTTTATTGGGCCGACATGCCCGTCTATAAACAGACAATTCCAGGCTCCGGCATGTCTTTGTTCCGGGCGATATCGAAGGAAACGGGCACGAATTTTGGAGTAGGCGTTGCCGTTGCCGGCGAATGGATCGACACTATCCCCCGCATAAACGACCTTTGATGGTGTTTTTACCTGTATTACCTTGGAAGGGTGATATGCTCCTCCGACTCCGTTGTTCAATAAAAGATTGAGCCCGTACTTATTCCAGTACCAGGATGATATTATTTTCTGCATAGCAGACGGACAGTTGAAAACCCCGGTGGGATTACTGCGTGAATAATCCGAACTGGTCGTTACATACTTAAGGCTTGCCAGTTTTTCTCCCCAATAGACTCCATCATCATCTTGCGCATTAATTATCCAGTCGTCATAGTCGTCAGAATAATTAATCAGCCCAAGCCCCAATTGCTTGAGATTGCTGACGCACTTTGCGCTTTTCGCTCTATCTCTGGCCTGATTAAGGGCTGGTAACAACATACTGGCCAGGATTGCAATGATTGCAATGACTACCAGGAGTTCGATTAGTGTAAAGTGTTGCTTTTTCAACTTATGCTCTCCTTTCTTTCTACAATTGTTTTACTACGATCTGTTAATATTATTTTAGCCCCGCTGATTCACGGGGGATAAATTCCATTTTTATTTCGGCGAATTGCGGTTCCATTTCAGGATGCTTAATGCGGTTCAGCAACATCTTCACCGCAGTCTCGGCCGTTTCTGAATTTTTACGGTCGATACTGGCAATTTGGGGCCGAAAACATTCGGTTATTGAAGTATTATTAATTCCGCAGACCGCAACATCATCGGGAACCTTCAATCCTTTGTCGTGCAGGAGGTTGATGACTCTGGCCGCGCCCTCGTCGCACGAACAACAAATCGCGTCAAACGGTTGCTCGTCATTCCAATATTTTTCGAGACTGTCAGGGAACACGTGATAACCAATTTTCTGATGGTTACCATAAACTTTGCAATAACTTATGCATGACTCATATTCTTTTCCGGAGAAAAAACTCATCAATTCATCCATTTTTTTCTTTTGTGAATATAACAAAGCAATACGGCGACGCCCACTTTTAAAAAGTGATGCCATGCAATCAACAATTCCATAATACAAATTGCGGTGAATATAGTCACAGGTCAATTTCTTTTCCGGTTTATTTCCCGCAACCATTACTACTTTCCCGATCTCATGAAGCAATGGAGCATATCGATCCAGATTAGTTTCATCGGTCGGAACCTGGATAATTACTCCGTCAACTTTCCGTTCTATCAGGTCAGACAAGCAGTTCTTTACCAAAGTCGGGTCCGACATTGTGTCGGTCAGGTAGGTAACATAGCCGGCCTGGGAAATCAATTGAGTCATTTGCCGAACTACGCCGGCGGAATCATGCGGCCCTGAAAGCGACCATAACAGACCAATGCTGTTGGAGCGTCCCTGACGCAGGGTACGTGCCATGCGGCTCGGGCGATAATTGAGTTTTTTTGCCACGGCCATAACTTTTTCCCGGGTTGCCGCCGCAACCGGAGCCGAGTCATTGAACACCCGGGTTACAGTCATCGAACTGACCCCGGCCGCTTTGGCTACATCATGGACGTTGTATCTTTTTTTATCTTCTACTATCATTTTCAAACTTATGTTATTGATAACATGTTATTGATAACATTATACAGGATTTTTTTTAAAAAGCAATATCTTCAGCAATTTTTTTTGCATTTTATTTCATTTCAAATGTAATCCTCCAGTATTTTCTCAAGGCAAATCAAACATTATTTCAAGACGAATGTCCATGGAGGGCGAGTGTTCCACGAGCTGCCTGTCTGCGCGGCATGTCCGGCTCAACGGAGTTTCGCCCTCCAGGAATGAATGACCAACCCCGAAGTCTTCAAATAAATTCATTTTCCAGTGATTCAAATGTATATTTATCCTCGAAAAAAGACTGAGGAATGACATTTCAAATGTAATGTGACGGTGCAGCCAAAAGTCGAAGTTGTGCGTGTCTGGGACTATTGGGACTGATGGGGCCATTGAATTTTACCTCGAATCCCAACCGTCTCATTTTTCAATTAGCGATGTTTTGGCGGCACCGTCTGAAAACAGATGTATTTTACAATATATAACACTTGTATAACACTTATATTAGAGCGTGAAGTTTTGCTTTGAACTTAAATATTAGAAAAAATGGGTAATGCAATAAAAAACATCAATATTTATTGTATAAGTAATGTGTAACACTTATACTTAGTATAAAGAAATCAAAAATTGCAACAGGATATCAATTATTTTGAAAGTACGCGATAAAAAAAGGCTTGGCGCCAAAGGTTTGGCCGAGATTTTACGACGGGAAGTACGGGGCAAAGGAATGACTCCCGGAACCCCGGTCATGTCATCACGTAAACTAGCGGATCATTATGAAGTATCATTGTTAACCGCGAACCGGGCATTGAATCATCTGGTGGATGAAAAACTGCTCTACCGGGTCCAGGGCAGCGGAACCTATGTAAACGGCCCGACCGGAAAACGGCTTTGGAACGTTGGAATTGTCGATGTTATGCCCAGTCCGGATTCTCCCGGTGATTTTGCTTCAGATGGCGTGTGGTCTGTTTCCTGTTTTGAAACTTTGAGAAATAGTTGTGCTCAATTGCGTTATATCTCATATCCTGAAATCAAATCCTGGGTTTCGACACCTTATGCATTAGACGAATTCGACGGGCTGATTGTCGCCAGGACCCACGTTGATAACTTCACGATTCCACTGCTGCAAAAATTCAAGGGAGCTCTGGTGATTTACCGGTGTGAAGATATTCTGGATATTCCCTGTAATCAGGTGCTGCCTGAAATGCATCCGGCTTTTGCTGAAGCCGCGGAATTGATTATCAAGCAGCGAGAAATTAAAAGCGTCATGATTGTTTCGACTGAGGGAGCCCATGCCGAGCGCCGGGTGGCGCTTTTCATCAGCGCCTTGCGCCATGCCGGTTTTGATCCGATGCACCTTTCACTCGAGAAGCTGGGATTGACTATTTCCGACAAAGGGCAAATGGCCGGCGGACGTTTTGTCAGGTCGTTGTTAAAACGAAATGAGGAGCTTCCGGACTTGATCTATACCACCAGTGATTTTATTGCTATCGGCATGGTGGAGGCTTTTGAAGAAGCGCATATCAAGGTCGGCAGTGAAATTCGCATTCTCGGTTTTGACAATATCGAAGGATATGGACTGGTCTCCGAACGCGGAGAATTTTTGTCGAGTATTGATTTGCCGCGCCGCCGTATCGGGGTTGAAGCCGCGAAACTTCTGCTGAAAAACCTCGAACATCCCAAAGACTGCTGGGACGCGATCAAAGTTCCGTCGTCTCTGGTATTAAGAAAAAGCTGGCATCCGATAATAAATAATAAAAAGGATTGAAGGATGAAAAAATTAAAAGGGACATGTAGTTTTACATTGATAGAACTTCTGGTTGTGATTGCTATCATTGCGATTCTCGCCAGTATGCTGCTGCCGGCCTTGAATCAGGCACGGGGAAGGGCAAAACAGATTGCCTGTGTTAATAAGTTGAAGCAACTTGGTATGAACCTGAATTATTATCTGGATGATAATAACGAATATTTTTTTGAGCGCTATGGGGTTACGCCATATCAATCGGGATCTGTGACCTGGTATCACACAAACAGTCCGTTTGTCCATGATTATTTGAAATATAAATGGATCGATGGGGATGAATTTGCCGGTACTTTAGTAGACTGTCCGTCGAATCAGTCCGGGTACGCTGGGGAATCCATGGATATGGTTTACAATGCCAGTTTGCCGATCAAAGTGGTCGGGAATATGTGGGGCAGTCCCAAGAAGCTGAAAAATCCTTCCCGGACCATGGCATTCGGTGACACCATCGGCAAAGGAATTGATACCGGTAATGGCTACTATTATTTCAGTCGCTGGGGCAAAATGTGGTATGAGGTGATCAACTTCACCTGTCACGGAGGTCAGGCCAATATGCTTATGGTCGGCGGCAATGTTTCGAGCTATCGTCCGACTGAATCCGACCCGTTGGCCGGTAAAGTAATTTTTGAACAGCGCGATGAAATATGATTATTCCTGCCGGATAACCCTTAAATAATTAAACAATAAATGAGATTCCACATGATTAAAGTTGTTTTCCTGGCCGTCTTTTCGCTAACCGCGGCTTCAGTTGTCGCGGATAACCTGATAAAAAATTCGGATATGGACGAAAAAAATTTCCGGATTGAATACCGGAATACCGCCAATCCTAAACATATCTCGATTGCTCCATTTACGGAAGATTTGACCTGGAATAAATGTATGCGGCTGCGCTTGGAAAAATTTTTAATTTCAGGGGGTAAACGCAAGGTTAACGGCGGTATTTTATGCGGCGGGGAAAAAACGGTTGCGGGATTCAAAGTAAAGCCTGATACGGTCTACAAATTCAGTTTGGAGCTTAAAGGTAACGCCCCGACAGCATTTATCAGCGCGGTGGAATGGTCGGGACCGGAATATTACAAGGACCGCAGCAGTATCAAAACCAGCGTCGGCGCTGTCAAGGTAATGAAAGACTGGGTGAAATATTCCGGTACTTTCAAGACGACCGGCAAGGCAAAAAGAGCTGCGCTGCATATTCAAATATGGGGAAATGAAAAGAATATGCCATATAAAGAAGGAGATTTTTTGCTGCTGGACAAGCTCAGTATCGAGGAACAGTCATTGCCGTCTTTGCAAACCGGAAACCAGGTCAGGAAAGTATTTGTACCAGTCCGTAAAGCGGTAAACGCGCAGTTTGTGCATGCCGCACCTGATATTGACGGAAAACTGACTGATGCGGCATGGACAAAATCAATTATCGCCAACGATTTTCTTGATTACAAAACCGGCAAACCGGCGTTGAACCAGACTTCGGTCAGATTGCTTGCAGGACCAAATAATCTTTATCTTGCTATTACCTGCCAGGATCCGCAGCCCAAACAGGTTAAGGCAAGTTATAATGGCGTCGGCGGCTCAGATATCTGGAAAGACGATGCGGTGGAAATCTTTTTTGGTCCGGTAGCCGGAGATCGACAGCTTTCGCAGTTTGTAGTCGGAGCCGGAGGCGGACGTTGGATGGGAAACGGCAATGCGTCGGTTTCCGGGCAATACGATAAATGGCAGGTTGCGGTAATACGAAATGAAAGCGGTTGGCAGGCGGAAGTAAAAATTCCTTATGAGTTGATCGGGTATTCCGCTTCGCCGAAAGTCGGGAATTTCGTGGCGTTTGAAGTGTGCCGTCAGCGTAAATTGACCAAAGAGTATTCCGCCTGGACGTTTGTCAAAGGCAATTTCCATAATGTCAAAGAGTATGGTCTGCTGGTTTTCGGGGATTATTCCGCGTGGCTGAAAAGCAGGGCGTCAGAGCTTAATGCCGCACTGGGCGTTCTGCCGGAATCTCCGCAACGCGGCAAATTGAAAAAGGCGGTTGCGGCATTGGCAAAAAAGAATCAGCTTAGTTCGAATGAATTTGAGAAACTGGTACAGCAGACCGAACAATTGAGCGCCGATATCAAATACCTTAAATTCAAAAACCGTAAATATGTTTTCGGTCCGATTTCTCCGGTTGCGGACATGACTGTGCCGATGCTGCCGGCGGCGGTATTCAATCCCCCGGATAAGATAGTGGTCAGGGCGGCGGTCAATGAATTCAAACCGGTGCCGGTCGCGATTCTTAATCTGACCGATAAAACCGCTGCTTATCGGATTTTTGCCTACAGTGCCATGAATGACGGGATCGAGGTTCCCGGACTTGCCGGTCTTCCTGCGGATAAACTAACGATCCGGGAAGCGGTCAGGGTTAAAGACAGCGATTCCGATGCTCATGGCTTGATGAATGATCCGCTGCCCCGTATCAATGAGGCCTATACAATAACGGTTCCGCCAAAGCAAACCGGATTGGTTTGGCTGACGCTGGACTGTCGGGGTCTGAAACCGGGTAACTACACCAGCGCGCTGCGGGTTATTCCGTTGAGTGAACCGGGTAAGTTTACGCTTTCAAAAGGCTGGCATTATCAGGGGGCTATGCAGGATATGCCGCTGTCGCTTGAGGTTCTGCCGATAACTTTGCCGTCTGAACCGGCTATTCCGTTATGGTTGATGCGCCGGGCCGGAACTGAAAGTTTTTTTATCAGCATGATTGAACACGGCAACCGGGTCTTTCAGCTATCGCCGTGGAGTTTTACCATGAAATTTGACGCGAACGGCAAGGTCATAGACGCGTCTATGCCCAAACTCGACAAAACCATTCGCAAACACCTGGACTGGAGCCGAAAATATCATGTCGGAATCAAATTCCTCGTAGGTTTCAGCGCTTATGATGTCTTTAATAAAGTTCACCTCAAAGGAAAAAATTTTAAAGTCGGCTCAGCCGCCTGGCAAAATGCCTGGAAAAACTGGTTGCGCGGCGTTGAAAAAGCCTTTACGAAACAGGGGCTCAATCCCGGGGATGTAACCATTGAAACCTTTGACGAACCGCATGAAGGAACCGGGGTTCTTTTATACGCGGTATCGAAAGCGGCGAAAGAGTCGGGAGTTAAAATGGCTATGCAAATCACTGTTGGAGCCAGAAAACCGAAGACAGCTCAATTTGAAAAACTGCTGCCGCTGGTTGACGAATGGTGTATGTGGGGCGCGCATTTTGATAACAAAGAGATGCTCGGCTTTATCAAAAGAATCAAAGGTCAAGGTAAAAAACTTTCATTTTATTATTGCAACACCAATATGCGGGCCTCATTATCCCGCTATTATCGCCGCCACGCCTGGATCGGCAAATATTACGGCTGTTCGACAATCGGGCTTTTCACCTTGCTTAATGGTCCCGGTGGTTATTACGGACGCGCAAGCTGGAAAACCGCCTGTTCCGGCGCGGTGGTCTATAACTCCATGGGTCAGTGTATCCCGTCGATTCGCTACGAAGCATTGCGGCTGGGGGTAACTGATTTGCAATACTTGAAAGTGCTTGAGAATCTCATTGTCAAAGCGGAAAAAACCGGCAAAGCCGCTGTTGAAGCCAAACGGGCGAAGAAATTTATTGCCGACGCGACCCGGCAGGTCGCAATTGTCCAGGCCCATGACCCCAAGGCCGCCCCGAACGCCAGAGCCCAGGCGGTCAAACTCATCCTGGAACTGCAAAAAAAATTACAATAACCCGAGTACAAAACCGTAGTAAAAAAGTTCACGATAATTGGTATGAAAGAGGCCTTTTCAGGAACCTCTATTTATCAATCATTTATCTCGAGCGCATGGATAAGCGATATTTTGCCGGGGAAATACCATGCTGCCTTTTGAACATATCAATAAAATGAGACGTGTAGTTATAGTTGCACTCGATAGCTATTTCATCAATTGTCATATCAGATTGAAGCAGAAGAATAGTCGCATGGTTTATTCTGCAACCGGTTAAAAAATGGCTGAAGCTATCCCCGTGAAAAACTTTGAACAGATGTGATATATATTGGGGAGTAACCTTAAAAGTATCAGCAATTCCCTGCCTGGTTAACGATGCGCGCAAGTTACTTCTTATGTATTCTGATATATCCAGATATTTTGCCAGGGCTTTACCCATGCTTACGTCTTTTTCCTGCTCCAGGTCATTACTGATTAGGCGTATCAGGCTTGTTGTCACTAACGCCAGTAAATCCTTATGATTCGACTGAACGTTTGCATTTGTCAAGGCCAGCATTGCATGATATACCGCGCTTGACGGGCCTGAAAATAGGTGATAGAAAAAGTCCGGTTCAGGATATTCTTGCCCTGTATCTTCATCGTAATCTATATAAACAAACCTTAGACAGTGCGGCCTGAAAACGACCGAAATCATTTTGTGTGATGATTTCCATTGGGGACGGTCCCAGCAAAGAGGCGGAATGCAAAGCACCTGTCCTTTTTTTAAACTGAAATCCACGATATTGTATCCATTGCCGAAAAATACTTGTTTTGTTCCGGCAAGTGGAATTATCAGTCTGGTCCCGTCAATTATTTGAACACTTGTCATGTTTACCGGTCGGGGACTGTTTGCCGCAATGAACACTTCTTTGACAATTATAGATGCAAGCTTATCCTTTAATTCTTCAATTGTTTTCACTGAAATTATCCTTGCTCTTATATTTAAAAAAAGTTTACAATACTGGTATTAATACTACATTGACGCTATTGCCATAAGCCGATAAAAGTATTATAATAGAATAAAGTTAGCTTGTCAATATAAAAACATTCGGGAATGAAAATGAATAATAAAAAAACAAGGAGTCATATATCAGAAAAATAAATACATGTTTACCGGGATGATTTATCAAAAATAAAATTATAAGGAAAATAAGAAATGAAATGTGAAAAAAAATTTACTTTAATTGAATTGCTTGTTGTGATAGCTATCATTGCTATTCTTGCAAGCATGTTGCTGCCGGCCCTTGGCAAAGCCAGAGCCAGGGCAAAAGCCATTTCATGCACGAGCAATTTGAAACAAAGTATTTTGGCGTTGAACATGTATGCCGCCGATTACAATGGAGCCATGCCCACATACAATCCACTTGTACCAATGGCCTCAGGAACCAGTGCATCATGGGTGGACTCAGTGGTATATGCCGGTTATATGGCTGAAGACTCAGCCTCAATGCTTTGTCCGGCTGCTCCGACGGCAAAGCCACAAAAAACCGGAGCAACTCAAAAAGTATGCTACGGAGCGTTGGCAGAACCTCATAAATATACTCCTCTCGCCGCGTTGCCATTGGGCTGGGTTTACGCCATTTCGATAAAGAAAGTAAAGAACCCGTCAACTTTTATTTTTCTCGCCGATACATATTACAGTAATCCGTCATGGGACAACCAGGTATACAGAATATATATGACCTCATCCGGCGCTGAGTTGTATCCGCACGCAAAACATGCTGAGCGTCTGAACGCCGGATTTATAGCAGGCAATGTCTCACCCCTTACCGGGCAGGAATATTATAATTGCGCAGACAAGATGCGTGTTGACCACAAAAGTACCTCGGCCGGAACTCCTCTTTGCTATTTTAATGAAGCAAAGGTGAAACTGACTACCAACTGAATAACGGTTAACGGAATAGATACAAAGATTCCGGGTTTAAAAATACAACTTGATATGCACGATAAGGCGTGTCGACCTTTTATCGGACATCTGACCTTATCCCATTGCCCCTGCGGGTAAACAGAGTAATATTAAATAAAGAAGGTATATAATGCAGGAAAGCGAGCTTAAAATAATTGAAATATCTCAAGATGCAAATCTTTACGAGGCTTTTCCGGATATAGCAATAATGCCAAACGGGAGATTGATTTGCGTATTCCTGGAATGCAAACATCATGTAGACAGGTCATATTCCCGAATAATGTTATGCGAATCACATGATAGCGGTCGCACATGGACTCCCAAGAGAGCCCTTACCGAGTCATTGCAGGATACTGGATCATGGTGGAACTGTCCACGCATTCAACAGCTTAAAGATGGCAGGATGCTGGTAACGGTGGACAAGGTGTTCGGAACTAAGTTATCGGAGGAACTGCAATCCAAAAGCAGTGTGCTTCTATATTTCAGTGATGACGGAGGCGCCAACTGGAATGAGCCGGTTGAAACTCCGGTTGACGGGATCGTGCCTGACAAGATTTGTGAGACCATAACCGGAAGATGGCTTTTAAGTGTCCATCATCTACACCCGCAGACAGCGAATTTGACCCAAAGACTCTGGTACTCGGATGACAAAGGCAAATCGTGGACCGGGCCGGTAAATGTCGCCAGTAAAAAGGGTTTGGATTTGTGTGAAGTATCAATTATCCAGGTTGATGACAAGCTGGTCGGTTTACTGAGGGAAAATTCCAGCAAAGGGCTGGATTGCCATAAAGTTATCTCATTAGACGACGGAGTCAGTTGGTCCGAGCCGGTTGAGTTTCCTCTGCCGGGATGCCATCGCCCTGTGGCCGGTTATCTGGATGATGGCAGAATAATGATAAGTTATCGTTTCATACAAGGGGGGAAACGGGGTAGCTGGACACAGAATTTCTTTGCGGCGGTCACAGATAAACAATCAATGCTGGCGAAATCGCGGAATGGAGCCTTAGTGCGCATCAGACCGGTTGATTTTGACCGTGCAATTAACAGTGATACCGGTTATTCAGGCTGGGTCCAACTTGACAATAATGAAGTCTATATTGTAAATTATATTGTTGATTATGGTCTTAAGGCGCATATTCGCGGATACGTCATGAATCCGGGAGAATTTTTCGGGAAGCACCAGCAAAAAACATCGGATGCAACTGAAACAAAGAAAAATGCAGTAGCAGTAGCTGTTGGATAAGGAACGACTCAAATGATAAATGTTTTAAGAAAGTTTCTGCTGATTTTCTCTATTGCAATACTGTCAAATTCAACATTTGCCGCATTATTGACCAGATCAGCTTATGATATGATAAATGGCTCGCCTGAAAGTAAAAGTATTCCGACCGCCGCCAGTGCAAAGGAAACTTATAAATATAACAGAAGTGGCTACATATATCTGGCAAAGGAAGAAGAAAATGACCGCTGCGGCGCCATATATACCGGCGATGGCAGCCGGTTTGCTTCTTTTGATTATGCTTGCGCTTCAGGATATAAATTTACCGGAGTTACTGTTTATGCGGCATTTTCAGGAGATAATACAAATCCCCGGTGGCACGGCAGCCATAATCAGATGGTTGAGCTTGTATACGGAGACAAGGTGCATAAACCGTCAGAGACTTACATCTCGGCCAGCGTAAAAGGATGGACCGGTAGAAAATTTTATTTTACCATTCCGTTTAAAGATAATATTGATAAGGTGCAAGTGCGTTTCAAAGCAAGCTCCAGCGACCACTTGTGTATCAGCCATATCAAGCTTGACGTAGCGCCGTTATCCGCGACTCTCACCAATAATTTGTTGACGATAATTGACCATGGACGTATTGTGAACTGTTGGTTGCGAGGGGGGGATGTTCAGAAGAAAAACGGATATATAGAATTTAGCGGACAGGGAGCTTTGGCGCTTGGACAAAGGGCCATGGATAAGGGAAATTTGTCAATTTTCGCTAAACTTGAATTGAAAAAATCAGAACAGACGGCTGCGTCATTTTATTTTAACGGTAATAATTTTGGTTTTGACGGTGGAGGCAATGCGAAGGGTAAATGTTTTCTTGAAGGTCCGGATATTAAACCTAAGGGGTATCAGCTTGCCGATTTGCATATAAAACCGGGTGTTCCGTTTATATTTGAGATGAAACGCACTGGCGCCAATCTGGAATTTTTCATCGATGGAAAGAAAGTCGGAGCTACGAAAACAGATCCTCTGTCTCCTGTTTTTTTCGGACTCAGGCCGCATCGCAATACGATGAAGATTTTTGATTTTTATGCCACCGGGACCTTGGAGGAAAAAGTTAACGATGCAATGTTCGTCAAACACAGCTCAATAAAAGAACGCTGCCCCGTGATATACACTCCAGTTGATATAAACACACCTCTGAAGCTGACAATAAAAAGGACAAATGAAAGAACTGTAAAACTTCTCCTTAAAGCTGATGAAACGACGCTTGTTCAATCAGCAACGGTCCCGGTTTTATCGATACTAGACCAGACTTATATTGTGATTCCGCCGCATTTGCTGAAAGAAGCATACGATAAAGGTGGAAAATACTTTGCTATGCGGCCAATGACGGCCCGGGTTATGACAGCGGACGGCAAGCTCAATGCGGAATACGCGTTCGGCGCATTCTCTCCGGGGACAAAGGCTGGTTTCCCGTCTTGCGGCATCAAAAAAATCAATGGCAGAACCAGAATGATGATAAACGGGCAGCCCCAGCCGGATATGTTGAGTTATCAGCAGGAGGAACACGGCAAGTTCATAGCTGATCAAACAACCGGATTTTACAATAGCGGTATCAGGCTGTTCAGGTTTCTATTGAAAGACTGGTCATGCTGGAACAAGAACGGAGAACCGGATACGGACAAAATTTTTCGGGAAATCCAGTCCGCAATGTTGAGGCTGGTTACCCATGCGCCCGATTCACGCATGTTAATAACCTGGTATTTATACGTGCCTCCGATGTATTGCGTTAAATATCCGGATGAAGCCATAAAATTTGATAACAATGGAAAAGCGATCAGGCATGCTCCGGGAAAAACTCTTCAGCCTTCCTACGCCTCGGAAAAATGGCGGAAAGTCAGAAATGAAATATTCGCAAAAGTTATCAAAAAAATGGCAGACTCTCCATGGGCTGACCGGGTTGCGGGTATACAGCTGGCCTATGCAAATGGAGGAGAATGGAATAACTGGGGATACCATGAGGGCAAATTCGCTGATTTTTCCCGACCAATGCAGAATGCGTTTGGATCATGGTTGAGAAAAAAATACGGCACTGAAGTGGTTTTACAGAAAACCTGGAATCAGCCGTCAGCATCATTTCGTTCGGCTGTTCCCGGAAGAAAAAACAGGATCGGCAGGCCGGATTATTTTTTCAGGAATTTCGAAAAGGAATATCCATCAGTTGATTATTACAAGTTCTGGCAGGAGTTCACGGTTGATACGATTGAATATTTTGCAAAATATATCAAAGAGAAATCCAATAACAAATTACTGGTCGGAGCTTATTTCGGTTATTATGTCGGACATTTGACCGGTAGTTTGTATCATTCTCTTGACTCTGGCCACTACGGGGTGGTAAGGTATCTGAATTCACCGTATCTTGACTTTCTTTGCGCTCCATATACTTACCGAAAACGTCGCATCAGCTGCCCGCTGAATTATGTTTTCAGCTCGGTTACGCTGCATAATAAACTGATGTATACAGAAGACGACCAACGGACCCATAGAAGCTCAAAAAATCACGCAATCTATGGCAAAGCCGATACTCTTGATGAGTCCATTGAAATTGCCAAACGTGATTTCGGATTAAACTTGTTAAAAGGCGGCAGCTACTGCTTTGTCGACTTTGTTCTGGGCTGGTATCAGGATAAGGAATATCTGGACACTGTAAGGAAATTGCATGAGATTGAACCAGTCATTCTTAATACTCCAACAAGTAAACCGGAAGTGGCGGTCCTGGTTAGTGAAAGCTCTATGCCCTATATTTCAAACCGGGCGGCTCCCGCTCTTTTCCATTCTTATTACACTTTGCGCAAATCCCTTGACCAGACCGGTGCCCCCTATGACCTGTTTTATGCCGGGGATATCGCAAAAATTGATTTCTCCGGATATAAACTGGTTATTTTCATGAATTGTGAAAAGCTCAGCGACTCACAAATTGATCTTATGAACAAGAAAGTTAAAAACAGTCAACGCAACATTCTTATGTTGTACGCGCCTGGTATTATCGGCAAAAATGGAATAGACATAGTTCGCATGCAGAAAGTCAGCGGCATGAAATTCAAGCTTATTCCCAATGAAAAAATTACTTCAATAAAATTAGACGGAGTCGGTATCCCTCTTAATTTAAAGCTGAACAAGCCATTCGGGCCGGTAATTGCGATTAACGATGCTTCCGTCACGGCGTTAGGCAGGATAAATGACAAGTACGTTGGAGTCGGGAGAAAAAAATATCGTGACTTTACCGTTTTCTACGTCGGTTACACCGGTATGGATTCAAATTGGTTAAGATATTTCTACAAGCAAAGCAAGGTACACATTTACCTTGACAGCTCGGATACTTTTTTTGCTAACGCGCCGTTCTATTGTCTTTACACGCGTTCGGCGGGTGATCGTGAATTGTTGTTCCCCGGGAAGTGCGAAGTCATTTTTGACCTCTATGACAAAAAGGAACTGGGACGCAACTCCAATAAAGTCAGAATATCATGCCCCTCTGAAGCTAAAACCAGGCTTATATATGCCGGCAAACGCTCCGGTTTGACCAATAGCAAGTAAAGCGACTCTTATTTGCGTTCTCGCGATGTTTCCATATCAATCATAAACAAGACTCATATTTAATTATTAAGGAACAAGCATTATGTCAAGCAACAAGAAACAACACTTTTCCTACCGTTCATTCTGGCCGGAATTCGAAGCGATGAAAAAATTTCATGATGTGGATGTGAACACTGTCTGCATATTTGCCGCAAATACGGATAATTCACTGGGCAAGCCTTATTCGAAATACCCGCCGGTATGGCGCTGGTTCGGTAAATACGATTTCGAATCCCTCGACCGGCAGTACGATGATGTGCTGGCAGTCAATCCTGATGCCGTATTTATCAGTATGGTCGACTTGAATACACCCATCTGGCTTCAGCGGCAATTAACCTTGCAGGGGCACAGCGCTGAATGCGAAAGTTTCAGCATGCTTAGCTGCGCCTGCTCAAATCCGGCGTGGTACAATGCAGTTAAAGAATATCTTGAGGCTTTCATAAATCATGTTGAGGCGCGCTACGGAGACCGCGTCAAAGCTTATGTTCTTGCCTGCGGCATGACTGACGAATGGACAGACTACAGCCAGGGCGCCGCCGGGAAAAGCAAAACTCAGGCATGGAAGTGCTGGCTGAAGGCGAATAATAAAGCGGAAGTCCCCGTTCCGACATTTGAACGTATTAAAAAAGCCGGATTCGAGAATTTGATCCGGAATCCTGAAACGGAACAGGATATTGTCGATTATGCACATTTTACCGGTGATATTATAGCTGACAGAGTGCTTGACTTTGCCGCAAAATCCCGGGAACTGATCCCGGAACAGCGCCAGATTGGGGTGTTTTTTGGCTATATTCTGGAACTGGTTGAAGAGCGAATGGTCTGGTGCGGTCATTTGGAATATGAACGGCTTTTCGCGTCGAAAGACATAGATTTCTTTATAAGTCCGGGCAATTATACTGATCGCCAAATGGGCGGCGGCAGCGGATTCATGGTTCCCAACGGCACCCGTGTACGTTATGGAAAAGGATTTCTGCATGAAATAGATCATCGGACACCAACATATAACTGTGACCTTGATGAATTCGTATCAATAGGTTGGATGATTCCGTGGAAAGATCAGGCTGAAGCTACCGCAGGTTTGAAGCGTGAGCTTTCCCTGCCGATAGTCAGCCAGGCTTCGCTCTGGTGCTTTGATATGTGGGGAGGTGTTTTTAAAACCCCGGAAACAATGAAGGTAATAGAACAAAGTAAACGCCTTTGGGATAAATATGCCTCTCTTAACAGCGCGAACAATGCTGAAGTCGCTCTGATTGTCGATCCGCAAAGTATGCGTTATGTCAATGACAAAAATCATGAAGTTGCAAAAATAAATATGCAAACCCGTAATAAACTGAATCGCCTCGGCGCGCCGTTTGAGGTTTTTTCATTCAATGATATAGCCCATGTGGATTTGAGCTCATATAAGATGTTGGTCTTTCCGGGTCTCTTTACTTTGACGCCTGAAAAAAAGAACATACTTGAAAAATACATCTTCAACTCAAACCGCACTGTATTGTTTGCCTATGCCCCGGGGATTTGCGATGGTCAGGATCTGGATATTTCACGGGTTAAGGAGTTAACCGGAACCGCTTTCAATACTCCGGGAATAAATATAACTCAATATGACGGGTGGAAATCAGTTTATCTTGCCAGGTATGACGAGTTGACCCCTGAGTTGCTGAAAAGGCTCGCGGCGGAAGCAGGGGTTAACATATATTGTCGGGAAGAGGTTCCGGTTTATGCCAGTGACCGTTTATTGATGATCCATACGGCGACCGGCGGCAATATGGCAATCCGCCTGCCGCGTTCATACTCGAAAATAACAGAACTATATTCAGATAGAATTGTGGCTGAAAACTCCGCGGAATTTAATTTTGACTTCAACAGTCCTGATACGGCGCTTTTTGAACTGGAATAACCAGGAAATTAACCCATTATCCTTAAACTCTCTTTGATGTGATTGAGCAACGTTGAAGCGCTAGGGGGATTTAGCCGATATCCTCCTTTCCGGTAATGTTGCTAGACTCATGCGAAACTATTATTTGCACCATGAAGAGCATGAAGAAGTATTTAAATTTTCAGCATAAGCTGAAAAATAAAAAAACTTTTTCGTGACTTTTCGTGATTTTTCGTGGTTAATATTTGCATTTTGCACGACTCTTTTAATGTTTCAAGTCTGTTTATATATAGTCCCTGAGTGAAAACTAATAAAAAGACAAAAAGAAATTTGCATGGAAGAAATATTGGTTTTATGTTTTTGTAAAGTATAAATTAAATATGTTCAATTATCGTTATAAGGAGAACGGTCATGAAAAGGGCGAAATTTTTTACCCTGATCGAACTCCTGATCGTGATAGCGATAATAGCGATACTCGCGGCATTGTTTCTTCCCGCCCTGAATCGCGCCCGGGAACGTGCCCATAAAATCTTGTGCGCGGGAAATCTCAAACAGATTGCTTTGCTCACGCAAAGCTATACCATCGATTACAGTGAGTATCTTCCTTTATCTTACGTTCCGGGAATGAGTCCGTACAAACTCGGTTACTGGCCAAGCGCGCTGGATCAGGCCATAGCCGGACGAATGGTCTACCCGGTCGAGTCGGGTATTTTCAGGTGTCCGGCGGCAAAAACTGAAATCTATCAGAATGTCAGCTATGGTCTCCCCAATTATTGCGGAAATATGGAAAAACTGAAAACGGATTCCAGATATGCCCCCGTCAAGATCAACCGGGTCAAACAAGCTTCCGGGGCCATCCACGGGATGGAGATCAAACATAAAACTGTTTCCGCCGGTTCAGGGTATTATCCGGTATGGGTTCTCGGTTCGCTGTATTCTGACTATTTTGCCGGTTATGTAAATTATCCGCATGCCTCGACCGCCAATGCCTGTTATGTTGACGGTCATGTCGGCAGCATCAAACTGCTGGAGCCCGACAGTGGCTACAGTTACGATACTCGCGGTTATGCCTCGGCGTGGGTTCTTGATAAGTAATCTCCCGCTCAAAATTCTTTTTTTTATAAAATCTTTTAAATCGATTTAAAAAAGTATTGACTTTTCACGGTTAATAACGTATACTATATATAAATCGATTTAAAAAGAATTGGTGAATGTGTTCAATAAAGATATTTGTAGCTGAAAACAGATAGCGCGCAGGCGGCAAATTGTCTTGAAGAAAAAACTAATGAAGGAGATAAAAGTGGCAAAGATAATTAAGCTGGAGCGTCATCCTGACAATCCTGTCCTGCTTCCCCGGCCTTATTCCGCCTGGGATACGTACGGGGCGTGCAATCCCGCGGCGGCAATGGATGATCAGGGGCGGGTTCATATTCTTTATCGGGGCGAAGGGATTACGCCGCGCAGTCCGGGCAGCAGGTTTCATGTGGCGACAATTGGCCATGCGGTTTCGGATGACGGGGTAAATATTGTTGAACGCTCCGATTATCCGGTAATCGATTTTCTGGGAGAGGATAAAAATCTATGGGGGATCAACGGGGTCGAAGATCCCCGGATTACCAGAATCGGGGATACCTACTACATCGTCTATGTGGTGACTTCTGATTGCTGGGACCGGCTGGCCTTGGCGTCGACTAAGGATTTTAAAACATTTACCAAGCATGGTTTGATCCTGGACGATATTTCACAGCGGACGGCAGGTCTTTTCCCTGAAAAAATCAACGGCAAATATTTCATCATGCACCGGCCGATTCCCAATATCTGGATATCGGAGAGTTTGGATTTGCTTAAATGGGAAAACCCCCGAATGATTTTAACGAATCGGATTCTGCCTTGGTGTGAGGCTAAATTGGGTATTTGCGCGCCGCCGATTCGGACGGAAAAAGCCTGGGCGGTCATATTTCACGGCAAAGACCGGCACTGGGTGTATCGGCTAGGGATTTTCTGGCTCGATCTCGAGGATCCGGGTAAGGTGCTTAAAGTTCAGGAAAAGCCGATTCTGGAGCCGGAAACGCCCTATGAGACTAAAAAAGGGATTACCGGAAACTGCGTGTATGCCTGCGGCGCGGTTGTTAAAAACGGCAAGGTTTATGTTTATTACGGGGCCGGGGATTCTTACGGCTGCGTAGCGACAATGCCGCAGGAAATGCTGGAATTGCCGGATGATTTGCCGGGCGGATGATAAAAATTCTTAAATCGATTTAAAAATATCATTGCATTTTATGCATAATAATGTATATTATATATAGATCGATTTAAATAGAGAAAGCGGAACAAATGTCAATCACAATGAAAGAGCTGGCGAGGCAGCTGGGAGTATCACCGGCAACCGTAAGTCTGGCGTTGCAGGAAGATTCCCGGGTCTCTTCAAAAACCCGCAAGAGAGTGAAGCTGGTTGCGGAGAAAATGAATTATATTCCGAACCGCATCGGGCAGTCTTTGCGCATTCAGCGCAGTCATACTATCGGGTGTTTTATTTCCAGCGTGACGGACTCTTTTTATGGTGAAATTGTCGATGGCATTGGTGAAATTGCATCGAGAAACGGCTATGGGCTGCTGATGGTTATGACTGAGGACCGCAGGAAGATTTCAGATACGCAAATCCGGTTTTTCCGGGAAAAACGAATCGATGGAGTTATTGTCGCGGGAAACTACACCAGGTCGCATCAGTCGCTGATGGAATTTGAAAATTCCGGCGTGCCGATTGTTATTTGTTCCGACCCGACTTTCAATGAACGGATTCCCTGTGTAATAACCGACGATGTCAAAGGCGGAAGGATTGCCGCTGAATATCTGCTTGAACTCGGACATCAGCATATTGCTTATTGTTTCTGTACTACGGAAGGCTGCTCCCGTTATCACGGGGTGGAGGAAACAATGAAAAAGTTCAGGCGGGTGCTGCCGACAGTATGTCAGACTGAATCAGACCTGATTGACGTAATGAATTCAGCCAATCCGCCGACCGCGATTATTGCGTATTCGGATAACCAGGCCATAAAGATCAAAAATATCATTGAGAAAATGGGGTTGCAAATTCCTAATGACGTTTCCCTGATCGGCTATGACGATATCTGGCTGGCAGGGCTGCCGGAATTCAATTTTACCACGATTGCGCAGGCAAGAAAACAGATTGGGCGGCTGTCAGTGGAATTACTGCTCGATCGCATCAACGGAAAAAGCGTGGAGAGTATTTTTCTGGAACCGGAGCTGGTGGTTAGAAACAGTGCAGCTCCACCCAGAAAGTAAATTTACGATCAACAAATTAATATATGCCGAAGTATTTGCCGGAAAAACCGGGTCAATATGTATAAAGGCATTGACTAACAACGCCTTGTCGGTTTCATGGTATAAATAATTATAATCATCATAACTGGAGGACTTTTATGGCAGAAGTTTTCTTCGTCAAAACGGCATTTTGTGCTGAGTAGAAATAGCAAACAAAAAACAATATCAAATTAGAAAAGGAGAATAACATGAAAATCAGAAATATATTTACACTTATTGAGCTCTTGGTTGTAATAGCAATTATAGCGATTCTGGCGTCGATGCTGCTGCCGGCGTTAAGCAAAGCCAGGGAGCGGGCTAAAAAAGCCAACTGTTCGGCAAACCTGCGACAGATTGAATCAATTTCACAAAACTACACTATGGACTACAATGACTATCTGCCGTTGGCATATGTACCCGGAAAGAGTCCATACAAGTTAGGATATTGGCCGACAACTCTGGAGAATATGTTGAATGGACAACAGAATTATCCTGTTAAATCAAATCTTTTCACATGTCCATCCGGGTTGACAGAAATTTATGCCAATGTTAATTACGGCTTTCCGGCGTATATCGGAAATATGGAAAAAATGCAGTCTGATTCAAGATACGCGCCAGTCAAGATCAACCGGATAAAAAAGACTTCGCAGGCAATCCACGGGACGGAGATGAAGCACAAGACCTTGTCCGGGGCTTACGGGTATTATCCTAACTGGATTTTGGCGTCTCAGAGTTCGATTTATTATAGCGCGTATGTCAATTTCCCGCATGACGGGGTAGGTAACGCCGGTTATTTGGATGGACATGTCGGCGACATTCGTTTAATGGACCCGGAAACCGGATTCAGTTATGAGACTTACGGTTATGCCGCGTCATGGGTGCTGGACAAATAATCACTGGTCGTTTATAGTAAGTTTAGAAACAAGGAACGCCTTCAATATGATTCAAAAATCAACATTAGTTGCTTTACTGCTGATTTCGCTGGTATCCACGGTTCGCGCCGTATTTTCGCCGAAAGATTTTTCATCAACCCTGATTCCGGTTCCCGAGTTGCAACGCGCGCCTCAGATTGATGACCTGAATAATCTTGAAAACTGGCGGGGCTGCGTGAAAGTATTCGGGTTTAAAAATTTGAAATCCGGAACTCCGGCCCACTATGACACTCATGTCTGGCTGGGGCAATATAAAGACGCCTTCTATTTGAGATTTCGCTGTTTTACCAAACGGGGCATGCGGCCTTTGACTAATATCAGGTTCAGAGACGGAAAAATATGGAAGGAAGACAGCGTTGAAATTTATCTCGCGCCTGAAAACGCCGTAAATGAATGTGACTATTATCAGTTTGGCGTGTCCGCGATAAATTCTCAAATGGACCTTTTCAAGCAGCAGTTCAAATGGAACGGAAAATGGCAGTCTCGAACAAAAATACTTTCCGACGGGTGGATTGCTGCGGTTAAAATTCCATGGTCGACAATCGGCTGCGGGTCACGTCCTGCCAGACTCAGGTTCAATCTGGCAAGAACGATTATCGGCGCGCCGCAGCCGGAATCAACCGTGCTGGTTTGGCTTAACCGGAAAAACTATTATACGAACGCCAAAGAAGGAGGTGTTCTCAGCTTTACCCCGGGAACACCGGCGGCGGCAGTGGAAAAAACGGGTAATTTTGCCGCCGGGTCCATCAAACTCAAGGTTGATGCCGTGTGCCTGCCGGAAAGCGGTTTTGTCGACGCCTTTCTGGGCCTTTATGATTTCAGCGGCAAACTTGTCGCGAAGGCGTCTCGTCAACCGAGGTTTGATTCCAGAAATGGAATTTTGTCGCTGCCTGAGGTTAATGACGGTCTTTATGTTCTGCGGTTTATTCTGGCCCCGGCGGAAAAGGGGGTTATCCCGGCTTATTACGGCGGCGGTGCGACAAAGAATAAAGTTAATTTGAAATCGGCGTTTATGCGTCTGGACTGGCCGGTTATAGTCAATAATAAGGTCAGGCTGGATTCCACATTAAAATTATCAGATCAGGGAAAACGCATGCATTGTCAGATCAGGCTTATCGGCCAGTTGCCCGGTATGGTTGGCAAGCATGTGCAATGTCGTTTTTCGCTGCTTGATCAACGCGGAAAAAAACTAGCGGTACTGGGTAATGTTCCTTTCACGAAAAGAAAGTCAGAACTCAACTGCAAGCTGCCGGATTTGCCGGAACGAAGCAAGTTCCGGGTTCTGTCTGAACTTTTTTCCGCTAACAAAATTCTTTTTTCGGAGGAGATAAAATTTGCCACACCGCCAAAACCGGGCTGGGTTGGCAATAAAGAAGGCGTTTTTCCCGGTAAAGTGCCGGCCCCCTGGACGCCGGTAGAGTTTCAGGGCCGAACAGTTAGTCTCTGGGGGCGGGAATATGTTTTCAGCAATTCGCCGGTTCCCTCTAAAATTACTTCTCAAGGCGTTTCCCTGCTGCAGTCGCCATGTCGTTTGGTCTGTGACCCGCAGATAACGAACTGGAAGTTGATTTCCGCGCAAAAAGAATCCCCGGCTGCGGTTGTTTTTAAATGGCGCGGAACATCAGATCATGGTCTTGTACTTCAAGCGACAACCAGAGTTGAATTTGATGGCGTGGTCAGGGTTGATGTTTCGGTTCCGGCTGGAGCGCGGATGAAAACTTTGTATCTGGATATTCCATACCGCAGGGACTTGGCCAGTTTTGTACATCGCGGGCCAGTCCAATTCGGCGGCATGTTTACTACTTACCCGCTTCCGGATACTTCAAGGAACCATCCGATACGCAACAATTTCTTTTTGTTGAACGACCATGTTGGTTTATGCTGGTTTGACGGTATGAAGTTTGACTGGAACCTGAAAAATCCGGCGGCGGCGATCCAATTGTTAAGAAGTAAAAGCAAGGTAAACTTACGGGTTAATTATATTGACAGTCCCAAAGTATATCCGATGACCAGAACTTATACTTTCGGGTTGGAAGCTATTCCGGCGCGGCCCCTGCCGCAGCGCGAACCGGGATTGAGGACTTGTTATGTTTATCGCTATGGCGATGAAAATTCCAAACGCAGCCCGGCCTGGTTTTCAACCGTCGACTATATTGCCGATGGGAATATAAAAATGGATCGAGGTACAGTTGAGATCTGGTGCAAACCGGATTTCGACCCGCGGACGCATAAACAAAACGAAGTATTTTTTGAAACATCTCACGGGCAGGATTGGAAAATGTTACTGGAATGGCGACCGCATGGCGGTATTGTCGCGGTAATAGATGAAAAAGGCAGGAAAAAGACGCTGGCGGGTGATATTCCGCTCAAAAAGGATACGTGGACCCATGTTGCATTGACCTGGGGAAAGCGTCTGGCGCTTTATGTCGATGGCAAGCGGGTGAAAACTCTGCCTCATAAAGGAGCCTTGAAAGTTTTTCCGGTAAATATTTTTGCCGGAGGCAATAAGGTTTTTGTCGACGGTTTGAAAATTTCCGATAATGTGCGAACTTCATTTGAGCTTGCCGGTCCGCCGCGGGTTGATCAACATACTTTGCTTTTGGATAATTTTGAAAAATCCTCTTGGGTCAACGGCCGCCGGGCGACGGTTCCGGAGAAGATTTCGGCTGAGGCTGAAACCGGATATTTGTCTCCAGCCGCCAGTATTGCCGCCGGCAAATGGGGAATGGGGGTCAATTCGATGCAGGTTCCGGTAAAAAGTATGGTTGAGGGCATGGCTGCTCTTGGCATGAAACACATCATGTTCCATGCCCGACAATATACCGACGAAGCCTGTGCCGGGTTGTATATCAAAGATAAGAAGGCGTTCAAAAAAGCGCTGAAAGCGATTCACCAGTCGGGAATGCGGGCCGTTATGTATGTGAACAACTCTCTTTCCAACTGGGATCGGCTGTGGGATACGTATGCGGATGACTGGCTGATTACGCCGAAGGGTACGCCGTTTATCAAAGCGGGGCTTCCCAATGAAAAAACCTATCAGGCGTGTCCGCGCAGCGAATATATTGAATACTATTTCTGGCGTCTCGGCAAGTTGATGGATGAATATAAAGTTGACGGATTTTTTCTTGACGGTAGAATGTATTCAACCTGTGGCAACTCCCGTCACGGTTGCGGCGTCAAAAATTTTGAAGGCGAAAAAGTTCCCGGAAGAGATGTTTGGGATGGCCGGAAAAATCAGTTGCGCATGTATAACCTGATAAAGCGGCGCAACGGCTATTGCGAACAGCACAAATCTGGCAACTGGGACGCTCCGACCTGTTTCCTGTGGGACTGTGTCTGGGAAGGCGAGCAGTTGATGAGGATGAAGTTGAACGGCCGGAAACGGCTAGAGGTCATGCCGTTATATGCCATGCGTGCCCAGATGAACGGACTTCCGTACGGAATGCCATGTCGATATGCCGCTTATGCCTATTCGCCTTATACTCCGATTGAAAACTGTACATATGCTTTTGTACACGGAACAACCTGGGGGATGACCTACCGGATTGACGAGGCGTTGACGCTCAGTCCTTACTGGAAAGCTCTCGATGATTTCGGCGCGACATATCAAGGCTTTCGTCCATACTGGGGCAAGGACAAACCGGCAGTTTCTACCCCGGATAAACTTGTCAAAGTTTCCGCTTATGTGAAACCCGGTCAGGCTCTATTGATTATTGCTAATTTCAATGAGGATAAGCCTTTTGTCAAGGGCGATATCAAGTTGAATTTGCAGGCGCTGGGCCTGCAGAGACCAGTGGCTGAAGACGCTTTCTCAGGCAAACCGGTGAGTTTGATTAACGGCGACACGCTGCCGGTAAACATCAAAAGTTTCAGACAGGCATGGTTCTTGTTGAAAGATAAAAAGCCGAAATAAAGAGAATTACTGCTATGAAAAAAATATTGTTCTTCTTGGCATTGGGTCTAGTGCTTTCCGTGTGCGGAGAAGCTGGTCCGCAATTGAAAGTAAAACCTCATTCCAAGTACGGATTTCCGCTGGTTTCACTGAATAAGAATGTGATTATCGGTTTCACACTGCAAATTTACGGGAAAAAGAATCAGCTTCTGGCTCGTCAGTCTCCGTATGCTCGCGGTGTTATGAATGTCGATAAATTCAAGACGACCGGTGACAGGACCGTTGTGATGGGCAGTTTCAGCGCCGGGGAAAGCTTGTTCGGCTTTGTCGAGACCATCCAGAAAGAAGCTAACGGTGATTACCTGATAACTTATCTGGTAACTCCCCGCCAGGATTCGGCGATTGTTCTGAAAATAGAAGGCGTTATTTCCTCAAAAGAGATTTTTGCCTTGAAACAGGCCGGGGATAAAATAGTTGAAGTGCCCGGCAAAAAAAAGACGGTTATGCCGAGTTTGAAATTCAAGGATTATATTGAAATGATCCCTGCCATAGATAAGATTCCTGTGTTTTTTATTCCTGTATCGGGGATAGGATTGATCCAGACCGTTGACAAGAAAAAATGGAACATGGGGATAAGGCTGGAGCTTTTTTCAAAAGTGACCGGCTGGAAAGCGGGCAAGGTCATCCATGCGAATGAAATGCAATGTCTGTCATTGCGAATTTCGCTCAAGAAACCGGAACCGGAAAACAATGAAAGCGTCCGGTAAAATTTAATCTGTCTTCCAGATCTCTAATATGCTCTTTTAACGCCCTGTTTAAATAAGGGAATTAACTCGAATCTAAAATTAACTCAAAATCAAAGGAAATACACAAAATGACATTAAAAGCGGGAATAATCGGCTGCGGCGGAATTGCTCACAAGCATGTCGCGGGTTATCAGGCCAATAACATCGAAGTTACGGCGGTCGCCGACATTAACCGGGATGCTGTCAACTCTATGGCGGAGCAGCACAAGGCGACGGCCTTTGCTTCGGCTGAAGAGCTGATCTGGTCCGGTAAAGTTGATATCGTCAGTATCTGCACACCTCCGGTCGCGCATGAGGAGGATGCGGTCAAAGCCCTGCAACGCGGCATTCATGTCCTTCTGGAAAAGCCGGCTGCGAGCAGTGTTGACGGCGCGCGAAGTATTAAGGCCGCGGCGGATAAATCGAACGCCAAACTTATGCTGGCTTTCCGGCACCGGTTTATTCCGGCGATTGTCAAGATGAAAGAACTGATCGCGTCCGGTCAGCTGGGACAACTTATTTTTATGCACAACACTTTCTGCGGTCCGGCGTTTTTTATGAAGGACAAATGGTTTTCAAAAAAGGCGGTTGCCGGTGGCGGTTCGATGCTGGACACCAGCAGTCATTCAGTCGACTTGTTCCGTTTCCTGGTGGGGGAAGTTGCCGAGCAGCATGCGGTATGTCATACTCATCTGGATGGCACCGACGTCGAAGACGCCGCGATAATCACTTTAAAATCCGCCGATGGAGTTCTGGGATCATTGACCTCGGCCTGGGTTGCCGGTGCAGGGGAAGCGGATATTCTGGTCATGGGACAGAACGGCAAGTTGGAATATACTTATTTCGGCGATCTGGTATTTCATAAACGCGGAGAAAAAGAGGCCGAAAAAGTTGCATTGCCGGAATTCAGCGGCGGCTTCAATGAACAAATCGCCAGTTTTATTAATGCGATAAATACCGGTGATGAACCTGAAGTAACCGCCTTTGACGGCTTGAAGAATCTGGAAATTATAACTGCCTGCTATGAGGAAAACGGAAAATGAAAAAGATTGGTTTTATCGATTATTATATTGACGAATGGCACGCGAAAATGTATCCGGGATGGATTCGTGAGTCATCCTTGAATGATCGTTTTGAACTTGCCCTGGCCTGGGAGGAAACAACTCCTGAAGGGAAAATGCCGTTGGCCGACTGGTGTCGGGACATGAATGTGAACCAGGCTACGTCTATTGAACAGGTTGTGGCGGAGTGCGATTGTATCTGTATATTGTCGCCGGATAATTCGGAACGGCATGAGAATCTCGCGGATCTGGCATTGAGAAGCGGCAAGCCGGTGTACATCGACAAAACTTTCGCGCCGTCTCTGGCTGCCGCTAAACGGATGTTTGCCAAGGCTGAAGAATATTCGACGCCATTGATGTCCAGCTCAGCTCTGCGTTATGATGCGAGTTTAAACGAGGCTTTGGCAAGCATGACGGAACCGGTTAATTCAGTATTGACAATTGGCGGCGGCGGCAGTTTTGAGATTTATGCAGTTCACCAGCTGGAAATGCTGGTTAAAGCACTGGGAACCGGAGCAACCCGGGTTATGCAGTCCAGTAACGGGATTTCACATAACATGGTCATTGAATACCCGGACCAGCGACGTGGTGCGTTCAATTTTATTCCCGGACAGGGCTTTCAGGCCGTGCTGCAATACGGTGATAGTCAGAGCATTTCCCTGAATCAGATTAATGGCTTTTTTCCGCTGTTTATTGACGCAATGCTGTTGTTTTTTGATACCGGAGTCAGCCAGGTTCCCCAGGCGGAAACATTGGAAATAGCGGCCCTGATCGAGGTCGGCTGTACGGCCCTGAAAACTCCCGGCAAATGGATTGACGTTCCGGCTGTATAAGTGACGCGGGTTATTTGCTTGTTTGAACCAGGAACGGGATTGTTTTGCTTATGCCGGTTGCGACATCTTTGATTATGCATTGCCATTGTCCGGGTTGTTCATTGAACGCGGATTGCCATGCAAAGCTTAATTGACCGTTTTTAATATCTTTATTCCAGCTGAAAAGACGTGTTTCAAGACCATCAGGAGGTATCAGCTTTATGTGTGATACGCTTTGATAGTTTTTTCCGTTACCGAGTGTCGCTTTAAGTCTAAACATTCCCCCCTGCTTTATTTCAGCGGGAAAAACCGTCTGCCATGTTCCTATCTTATGGGGTAGACGAACCAACAGGACCGGGCGGTTTTTGAATACTTCAGATTTATAGCGGTCATTGAAATCAATGAATTTTCCCTGGTATGCGTCATATTGATATGCCTTTTCGGGGAAAGTTATTTTACATTTTTCAGGAAAAATGTTTGTGGGGTCTTTTATCTTTTGCCTGCTTACAGCAATGATCTCCATTTCGCCCAGTTTATACGAGGCGGTAAAGAGGCCCATTGACTGCTTAGGGGTAACAATGATATTCAAAGCCGGAACAATTCTGTTTTTACGCATAGTATCTGCAATGTTTTCTGGCGAAACTATTGCCGTAGCCATAGATTGCAGTTGTTTTATTTTTTGTCGAGGCGTACCGTGTTCATCAAGCTGTCCGGAAATGTCGTCGACAAAAATTTTTCCTTTAAACTTTCTCAACCTGTCCAATGTTTTATCGCTAATCGCTTTTGAGCCGCAGACCAGAATTGCTCTGGCACCTTCAGGAATGCCATGTGAATCGAGCTGCCTGTCTGTTATCAGTTTAATCTGGAAGCCAGCTTGTTCCAGATGGTGGGCATATTCAGCGAAATTCTTTTCCGGCGTAATCGTCGGATAAACGATCAGAATGTTGTCATGAAGTCGAGTCGCGGTCCGCAACAGCCGACCATAGCCTGCTTTGATCTTGCGAATCTCTTCGAACGGTCCTTTGACGGGCCTGGTCAACTGCCAGTCGGGACCGCATAACGGTTGCAGATTCAGATTTCCCAGAACATCTCCGGTAAACCAGGCGATCACATTCGCGCCTTCAAGGATGGTCCACCAGATGGTCGAACTCTGCAAATTACTGTCGCTGTATAAATCAATATAACAGCCCAGCCATGAACCGGCATGTAATTTTTTGTGGCCGAGATCGCGAAATGCCATAACCGTATCTTTATCGGTGTATGACAGGACAAAGCCGCATTCTCCGAGAATCCTGGGATAATCTATAGAATAATATTCGGGCGAGCTCCAGACGCCTTCCGGCCCGGCTGGGATCTCTTTAGCGATAGAGCATTGAAATTGATAGAAGTCACTGGTTGTTTTGCGGTTGAAGAGGTTTGCCATAATCCCGGCGGAAAGGTTGCCGCCGAACTTTTTTTCTGCTTCGTGGCTTGCAAGTTTTTCGACTTCGTTCCAGGCTTTGTAATTACTGCCCCAGGCAGTGTTCAATTTATTAATTGTTTTGAATTTAGTCTTTAACCAGGCAATATAATCCTGCATCGCCAGTTTTGATTTATCCAGGTAACGATAACTGGGTTCGTCTCCCAGAGACATGAATTGCGGATGCCATTTATGAGTCAGTTTAAATCTTTTTTCCATTTTTTGCCGGACTGTTTTCCGAAAATCAGGATTTCCGGGATATGACGGTGTAGTTTTGGGCTTGGTCCAAACAATTCTCGGCAGGCAAGGTATACAGTCAAGTACCCGCATTCCTGATTCCGGAATTGCGAAGAACATTCCACAATCCATCCCGTTTTCATATATGACCCGCTGCAAATAGCGATATGGATAGATATTGGAACCTCGAATACCCCAGTATGTAGATGCAATATCATTATCATCCACGGGACGTGGCCCCGGAAAATTGAGACGTTTTCTGCTCAAGCATTTCCGGTTGACGATCAGATCAACCGCCAGTGTATTAAATATCCCAAGCTCCTTTGTCTCAAGGGGCAAATTAACCGCCGAACTATCACTGAATTTTTTTGTCCATTTGCGGATGACCCTGCCGGCGATATCGATTATTTTGCAATGCAGTTCTCCGATTTCCGGTTTCGACAGCACTACTTTGCAAGTATCGCCGTTTTTACTGAGTTTTTTGATGAATACTCCTTTGTTGCGAATGAGAAACGGAACGGAACTGAAAGACTCCCGGCTTGTCACTCGACAAAAATAATTCCCCCCAGGCAAATCCTCGACGGGCTGCTTTCTTAAAATATTCCATTCGTCGTATATTTCTTTATTATGACTTTTGTCCCGCTTGATATCGGAGAGGTTTTTAATGCCGGTTTTTTTCAGAGGATTGCTTGTCGCGTAATACATAATATGCAGTCCGGCCTGGATTGCGTGTTCATAATCAGCGGCAGTCTTTGCCCCGGCGGTTACAAGGGCGAATTTGATATTGTGATCAATATCGAATCTGAGTATTTTTCCCTTGCCGACAGGGCGTTCCGTGATAGAATATCGGGTGCGCCTTCCGTAACAATCCCGCTGCTGGTTCAAAAATGCGTCCGGAATCACAACTTTTTTCCAGTTTGATGTTCCGATGTTCAGTTCTTCGGGGAAGTTTTTTTTAGTTCCCGTAACAATAAACCCGCAGCCCCGGTTGACATGTTCAAGAATGAGCCTGCGAAGATGAATTGGCAGTTTGTCATATGGCATCGAGTTGTTGGCCAGGATAATGACGTCATAATGATTTTTCAAGGAAAGCTTTTCTTCCGCCCGTGCCATTACTTGTTTTTCATCACGATATTGCCGGGAAACGGGGAGTATCCATTGGTCAGGGCTTTCCACCAGAATTGACGCCATTTTCACTTTCAAACGCTGCTTTATCTCAATTGCCTCCCTCATACAGTGTCTCTGACCGATGACCAGGACGCTCAGCACCTTATTTTCCGGCATATTCCGTCCCCATTGGAAAGCGGGTGTTTTTACCGCGGTGGACAGCCGGTCAAAGGAGTCTCCAAATTCAATAAGTTCGGCATACAGTGATGACGCCAGAATAAATATGCATGGAATTAGCAATAAATGTTTTTTCATTTTACCACTTTGCCTTTGAGTATTTCATTAATTCTCTTCAACTCTTTCTGGTGTTTTTTTTTCTTTAATTCAACAAATTCCTGCATCGTTTTGACCTTTGTGTCCGGTTCAATAACTATATTTCTCAGAATGAAACTGCTCTTTGCCGCTTTGGGACCTCTAACCATGAAACGCCATTTTAAAGGTTTGTCTCCTGCGAGAATATAAAACGCGCCATGATAAAGCAATTTTCCGTTTCCAGTGGTTGAAACCGGTGAGGCCAGACTGTTACTCCATCTCGGAGCCCATTTGTTAGGAGCTTTACTATCAAAGTCAATCCCGAATTCCGGTCTTGGTCCGGCATTTACTTCCAGGGAGAATTTAACCGTATATCTCGCTCCGGGAAAGCCGGTCCGCCAGTCGGCGTAGTATTCCGGGAACTTTTTTATGATTTTTCCAGATGGTAGTTCCTTAGTGATCTTCCATTCTTTTTTTGTGAATGAAAGATCATCTGCGTAAATTACTCCGGAAAAAATCAGGAAAAAAGTGATAGATAATAATACCATCATTTGACCTCAATATTCCTGGTCGCGGTTATCCCGCTGACGGCTTCTCTTGCATGTAATGTAAGTTTTTTTGCATCGAATGAAGGAACAAAAGAGAAGGAGCATTTCCCGTTAAGGGCCCTGAGTTTTGTTGTCAATGCCGGTATCGGACGGCCTTTTTCATCTGTCACCAGAACGCTTAACGTATGTGCCTGCATCCGGTCGGTATCGGCGGATACGGACAGATCAACCTTCACGGGCTTTCCGGCTTCGGCCCGGTTTGGCGCGTTGATTGAGACGGATTCAATTTTATACGGCATTAGAGCATAAAGTTTTACCGGGCATCCTTCCACGGTAATGGAATCTTTGGCACTGAACCCGAGATATCTGCTTTCTATAACATCATACAAATGTGACGGGTACGGAAGCAGCACCAGCAGGTCCTCTTTCTCCCAGTTGTCTCTCTTGTAATCCCAGTAAAAAGCGGTGTAATTGATATCGCCGTCTTTAAACAACTTGATTTGAGCGCCCATCGCGGGATAGCGGAAATAGGCTCTGTCCCTGAAAAATCCCGGTTTGCGTTTCAATATTTTAGCCGGAAGCGGAACTTGTCCCAACTCCTGGGCGACGTCTGCGAAAGTAGTCCTGATGGACATGGAATTAGCATTAGACCTTCTTCCCATATATGATTCAATGGAGAAGTTTAAATAGAGAGTCCTGCCCTTTTTGTAAAAATTGGTTATGAATACAGGCATTCCGGTGCCGGCTCCGCCCAAGGCTTTGGCCTCATCCGTAATTGAAACCGGGGGGACAAGAACGTTCATAAGGCTCAAACTCAGCATGGCGAAGCCCTGGTTGGGGCAGCGCATATTTCCGACTATTGATAAAGAAGTCATTACTGGCTGTTGTCCTGTGCCGCTTACGCCGAAAATATTATTGAGGGCCGGGACTTTGAGCAGGTTCCCGTTACCCCCGCGAATTCCGGGAGCGTAATCTGTGATCAGAAAACCTCCGTCAGCCACAAATTTTTCAATAGCTTTTACTTCTTTGTCGGTCAGGCAGATCGACAATGGCAGAATCAGAATTTTATATTTATCGAGAGCGCCGTTTTCAATTGCTTTGGTGTTGACGAATTCAGGATTATAGCCCATGTCGGAAAACAGCAGCATAAATGCGCTTCCGGCATTTGCGGTGTGTCCGATGTATTTGGGATTGTCTATTTTATACGTATTTCTGGTTCCGAGCTGGTTAATGTGGGTGTCCGTTCCCTGTTCAGGCGAAAATGAGAGATTCAGAGAACGGGGGGAGTAATGGATCGCAATCGGAGAATATTCCCGCTTGGCGTTCAAAAGCATTTTATCGAGAGCCTTCTTGCGAATGGTCCGCACGGATTTTGCAACCGCTGCGTATGACGGTCGGGGCTGCCAGTCGGGTTTCAACGCCGCGTACCGGTCACTTACTTCGTAGCTTTGGAAATAGCCGATACTGCTCAAGCCGCTATACAGCGCCATCCAGGGATAGATGCCGGCGACTTCGGGGATGAAATCGGAATCGTAAGCCAGCCAGAAACCACCGAAAGTGCCGGGACGTTTAAAATCAATTGCACTGCGCCAGGAAAACAGCTTGTTGTCGTGGTCGATGTGAGGATAGATTATCATGACGTCGTTTATCTTCTGCAGTCTGGGCCAGTTGACGCCGTCGAAGGGCGAGAATTTTTCAATTCCGTCGATTCCGATCCTTGCGGTCGGATATTTCTTTTTCAATGCCGTGTTAAGTTTTTCAAAATAACCGCAAAATACGTATTCAATGAACATGCAATAGTCCAGATACGGAGCGCGTGGGCTTTTGGGGATGTCGAGGCCTTTAGTCATAGCTGCTGTTTCAAAATCGGCAAAAGAGCCGTGCCATGCCTTATTCAGCTCTTTAATATCGTTGCCATAGCGTTTTTTAAGATAAGCGATCAAGGCGGATTTCACCGGTTCTTTTGTCCAGTCCCGACATTCCTTTTTCCAGCCCCGGACATAAAGCTCGTCGCCATGACTCATTGCGTATGCGCCACCGTATTTATGATACTGGTCGGCATAATTCAATAGTTTCTTTTTGTTTTTTTCAATAAATTCCGGGTCGCATAATTTGTCTAATGTTCTTGCCCCGGTGTGGGTAATACTGAACAGGTTGAAATTATTGCGGATGGCTGAAATTAAATATTGCTCGCCGCTGCCCGGAGAAAACGCGCAATTCTGGCCCAGTGAGGCATGCCGGGCAAAGAATTTCCTGTTCCGATAGTCCGAGTAACTTCCACTCCAGAGAAAGAGCTGAAATTCGTCCAGTTTACCGTTTATTTTCCGGTAGACAGGAGAGCTGACAGTTCGGATTGTCTTCCCGTTTCTGGCGAGAGTCAGGCGAAGCTCCTGATAACGGGAACGCGGCAATGGTGCGGAAAGCTTAAATTCTCCCTGGTTACGGGGGACGCCCAGTTCTTTTTTAGCGACGGTTCTTCCCCAGAAATCCACAATTGCAGCGGACAAGCTACCGCCTTCTCCTTTGAAAATATAAGTCGCGGAAATATCTTCATCCGGACCAAATAGTTGTTTTACCGGTTTTAAGCATAGTTCCGATTTATCGGTTACTTCTTTATCGGCGGCAGCGAAAGATTTGTTGCCCAATTGCCTATAATCAATATATCGGCCACATGGCAATGGTTCTGAGACCTTTTTGCCGTCCGCGTTAATGAAATATACATCGGTAACGGCATTTTTACTCATTGAGGGATCTCCGGCCAGATACGCCATTTCGACCAAGCTCAGCATAAGTGTATTCTGGAAGTCGAAATAGGTTCCGCGCTGAGCTGTCAGGAACTTGTAGTTCAACGCGCTGGGGACATTAATAACGCTGACGTTCCCCTGTCCATATTTGGCCCTGAGAATTGAAACTTTAGCCAGTCCTTTCAACTTCAAATTTTTATGTAATGACAACGCTTTGCGCCATCTATTTTTGCCGGTAATCTCTTTGAAATCAGCAAATTCCTGTTTTCCGGGCTTCGGCATCATCAAAGCCATTCCGGTTTTGACTTTGCGTTTGATCAGGTCCTTGTCCTGTTTGCTCATGGCTTTCCAGGCAGTTGCGTCGACGCATAAGACTTTGGCATGCTTCAGGGCCTCATACAAATTTGCGCGGATATAGCTTGCTGATTTTTCATGAATTTCGGGGTGATAACGCAGATCCTCTGAGAAGCGCTTGTAGTCAGGACCCCCGAAGCCAAAAATACGGGGTGTTTCCCGATAACCACCGTAAGTAACAGTTTTGAAAGCGGTTATTTTTCGTTGCTTCAGTTCGTCCGCGTCTTTTGCGTTTTTTCGATGGCAGAACAGGATGACCGGTTTCGATGAAATTTGCAGATTAAACGGACACAGCACCTCTTTGACCGTTTGTCCTGATTCAATTTTTGCCTGCCCGTAACAGGTTGCGATTGTTCCACAGGCTAAGATTTTCGGCAATATTTTTGTTATCAGCTTCATTTCTCTGACTTTCATTATATATTGATTATTTGTGGTGTATGTATAAGATTATTGAGTTGCGATGTAGATCGTAACATAAATATCTGCAGGCTATGACTTTTTTTGAAAAGAATTTTATATATAAATGCGCTTTACTGTATATTAGTATTGCACTTCATCCAGTTCGCTTTTTAGCGCCCCCGCCAGTTTTTCAATGGCTCGGAACCCCCTTCTTACCTGATTATAGTTTGTACTCCAAGTATAACCCGAAGTCGGGGAATTGTAAATAGAGCCATTATCTACGATACTTTTAGCATGCCCATCGAGAAATCCGGTATTCCACACCCCGAGATGTTGAATTGTGGTATAATCTTTCAATATATCAGTATACAGGGCAAATTTTGTGGGATACTTGATCTGATTTCTTTTTACAGTCACAAGTGAACCATCAGAATAATAACCTCCTAAAGTTGAGCTGCTATTGAACAGTCGAAGAACTCTTGCCGTATAACTACCGGAATTTCCGGCATCTACTTTTTTGCCCGGACAATTTAAAATCGGCAGATCAATCACCGTTCCATATGTAACCCTTTTACCGTCGGTAAGATATGACTCCTTTGCCAGTAATGCGGCCTGATAATACTTGTCGGGATTTGCCCGGTAAATTGCGGGCGCACTGGAATGCAGAATTGCGAAATTCTCGTTCGAATCGTCTGAGTACATCATATGCCCCATTGTTATCTGCTTCAGGTTGCTTAAACATTTTATTTGTTTCCCCCTTTCCCTCGCTTTCCCAAGCGCCGGCAACAGCATCGAAGCCAGAATTGCAATGATCGCGATCACTACAAGAAGCTCTATTAGCGTGAAAGGTTTTCGGTGAGCAATGATACTTATCCTGCTTATAGGGCCAACTCTGAGTAGAATCCTCTTTGTTTGAATCATTTTGAACATTTCCACTTCTCCTTTTTAATGTTAGGTAATTGCTTTCAATGATTGTTGTGTTGGACTATTTTTGCTTTGGAAAAATATTTAGGCGTAACGACTTTATCGGTTCCTTTGGCTTCAATGATTCTCTCAATCTGATCGACTGCTTCTTTTGCGTAATCCCGGAGATCTATAAGCACCTGATCAATTTCAGACAACAGCGCGTTCATCTGTCCTTTATATGTTACGACCAGAATATTGGCATCTTTGGTGGGTGATATGCCTAGTTCCTTGCACTTGATGATGGCTGCGGATGCCACAAAATCGTCGACAAATATAAACCCGTTTTCCGGCTTGAATTTTCCTTCCCTGCTGATATCCTCGACAATTTTTTTTCCCAACGCCACAGCGTCATATGAATTTTGTATATAATTTACTTTTGATAGAATTACTTCCGGATCACCTGCTTTGTCATTGCTGAAGTTGCCGCATTCAATCGTTTCCGGAGTAATATCAATGTTTGTTGAGTAAACATAAATTTTTTTACATTTTTTGCGGGAGAGCAGATTTACTCCTTTTTCTATTAACTTGTTGAAGTCGATGGTCACAAATTCGTTCTGTTTATCAAGAAAACCGCAGACTGTCGGAACTCCCTGGGTCCGGAGCCATTCAATATTTTTTTTCATATGATGCGGGGTGAATATGCCGCGTATAATACCGCTCTCCACCGCATTATGTAACTGAGAAGAAATGGCATTGTTTTTAACGGATTCTACGCTGTCAGGCGGCAGAAACAGGATTTGAGGTGAGTTTCCCCGATATTTTCCCTCTTTGAAAAAAGCGTCGATCAAATACATCCCGTAAAGACTGTTGTGGTTTGATATCATAATTCCGTAGCAGGTGCTGTTGCAGTTTTTGAGAACAACTGTCCCTTTTGACCTGATCGATTTTACCAGTCCTTCCTTGCTCAAACGTTTATAAGCCGCGATAACCGATACGTGACTGACCCCGTTTATCGATTCGCATTTGGGCAGAATGTCACCGCTTTTCAGTTCGCCGCTATGAATTTTCCGCCTGAAATGAGACGCCACCCGCGCTTCCAGCGATTGGTACGCATTCTCATTCAGTTCGATCTTATAATCGTTTTTCTTACTTATACAGGATAATTTTGTCATATGAATATTTAAATATCAATTGCTTTAGTTAGCTTTAGTTATTGTTAATTATATACGATCATTTACAAAATGTCAATCCTTCTGTAAAAAAAACATTCATTTTAATTTTTAATTTTTGCGGGTCCTCTCGCTGGATATGAAATATGAATTCCTGTTTTATTTGTAATGTCCGGTTTCAGGAAGTATATTTAATGGATTTAATCCACTAAAGAGCTTTAATCGGGTTTTTCCTCATAACCGGGGTACTCAATTATATTGCTCCGAAAACTTAAATATGAGAGTCGTCAAAATACAAGATTTTGAACGCAAGTTGAACGTTGAAAGTTGAAAACAGGAAGAATACAATTTTTTTCATAATGCATTTATTACAAAAAATTAAAAATAAAGTCTTTCTCTTTAATAAAGCCTTCAACCTTTCACTTTCAACTTTTAGCTATCTTGCAAAATAACTGTTTTGCAAGAGTCTGTTTAATATAACTGGAGATTATTACAATGAAGGTATTGGTATTTGGCGGTACCGGCTGGATCGGACATCGCATTGCTCTGGATTTCGCTGAAAACGGTTATGAAGTGACAATTTGCTCTAGGGGCGTCAAAAAGGACTTTGTCAATGATGTTGATTATATCAACATGATAACCGCCGATAAAAATAAATCTTCCGACGTGGAAAAGATATTTGAAGCGACCAGATATGATATAGTAATAGACTCGGTCCCTACCAAAGAATCGGTTGAGGCGGTCTACAAATACGCCAGGGGCTTGAAACATTATCTGCATTGCAGCTCAACCGGCGGTTACGCCCCCCTGCCGTTTATTCCCTGTAATGAAACGGCCTATTATGAAGGTTTTGCCGGCGGTTGGAAAGCGACAAAAAAGCTGGTTGACAATCTGGTGCTGGAACTGTTCTTCAAACATGGCTTTCCGGCAACGGTTATCAGGCCGTGTTATATAACCGGGCCCGGCAAACTGCCGCTTGACAACCTGGGCGGAAGACGTGAGGATTTTATTGCAGATATCTTGAATAATGTCACTCTGGACCTTCCGGGAACCGGCAATACATTGCTGCAGCCGATTCATGCGGATGATCTGGCTCGTTCATTTCTTCTGGCCGCGGAAGTGCCGGATGTCAGCAAGGGCCAGGTATATAATATCTGTCTTGAACGCGCGGTCACCCATAACCGCTATCTGGAGATTACCGCGGCGGCGCTTGGCACTACTCCGGTCATTAACTATATGACGGTTGACGGGATGCTGGAAAAATATCAGGGCAATATCCATGAAGTCGGCCTGTTGTTTTTTGCCGAACACATGTGCTACGATATTTCCAAAGCGAAAAACCAGTTGGGTTATTTCCCGGCCCATACCACTGAAGAGGCGATTGAAGAAACCGCTTTATGGGCAAAGCAGGAATTAGGCTTGTAAAGGAGTATATTATGTCCGATGAAATTACGATAGTCGTTCCGATCAATGCTAAACCGGAATATCGCGAAGAGGTCGAAAATACCTTGCGGGAACTGGCCAGGTTGACAAATCTGGAAGCGGGCAATGTCTGTTATGTCCTGCATCAGGCTCAGGACAACCCGGATCAATTTATTATCTATGAAAAATGGCAGAACCAGAATGCTTTGGATTTCCACATGAATCAGGAATATTTAAAATCTTTCCTGGCGCAAAGCGACCGCTTGTTGTCGGAGGACATCAAAGGAACAATTTGCCACGAGATTTGATTCTCGGATATAATCCATTCCTGAAGCAGAAAACCGCTGTCGGCTTAACCAACAACTGGTATCTGACGGCAGCTTTTCCGCAGAATAGTTACAATCCCAATAATAATTTAGTTGTAGGCCGGTATGATACTATTTTGAGATGATCATATGCTCGTGGATTTTAAATAAGAATTTTTAGGGTCTTGAGTTCAAGTTTTATTTGTTGAAATAATCGATCATGGATAAGACGGTATAATCATTATCATAAAGATATTTCATACATTTTTTGAAAAACGCTTCGGAAGTCGAAACAAAATCATGTACCTCGTCCGGAACCCCGTGAAATACCAGTACCACCGCGTTATCATCACGACAATATTGCAATGCTCGATAGAAGGCCAACTCGTCGTCCTTCTGCAAAGGGAAGGCGGGGACCCGGAACGGAGAATCAATTTTTTTGTCCCAGGCCCTGAGTTCAGTTGTTCGGGCCAGACTGAACCCGTGATCTTGTAATTCCGGTACGGCATTTTCGGCAAAAGGGCCTCCAGGATAAGCAAAGCTTTCGGCGTTTTTTATTTCGCAGGAATCGAGCCATTCATCAAGAGCCCGGATTTCCATGCGGATGTCCTCCCCGGAAAGTTTTCTCAAATCTGGGTGATTAAGCGTATGATTTCCGATTTCAAACCCCATTCCGGCAAGTTGTCTTACTTCATTTTTCGTCATCAATTTCGGTTCATGCTTAGACCGCCAATCCGCATTGAAGCGGCTGATGAAAAACGTTGCGCCAAAGCCGTAGCGGTTAAGCAGCGGAGCTACGTTTGTCAAATGACTTTTGGACGCATCGTCAAAAGTCAAGACGACGGTTCGTGTTCTGCCGCGTTCGGGAAAACGGAAACCGCAGGTGCCATGCAGAAATGCCCTGGCAAGCTCCGGCCAGACGGTAATATCTTCCCGTCCGTAGCCCAGCTGCATGCCGTGAGGTCCCTGCGGGAAAACATGCAGTTCGCAAGTACATTGCTGCTCCCACATCGCTTCGGCAAATACTAGACTATTGCGGTATGGGACCATCTGATCTTCTGCGGTATGCCACACAAATGCCGGAGGTGTATCCGGCCTGATTTGGAGTTCGAGTGAAAAGTCATCGCGCAACCGCTCCGATTCTTCTCCCAGCAGATTGTTCACAGTTCCCTGATGGCTCCATGAGGCGAAAGATAGTACGCCATAGCAAAGCAGCATCGCGTCCGGCCTGCAATTGCACTGGTCTACGGGATCGGAGCCGTCTGTCGGTATATCGACGGCAATTGTTCCGAGGCAGGCCGCCAGATGTCCTCCCGCCGAGAATCCGCAGACAGCCACGTTATCAGCGATGACTCCCCACTTGTCAGCATTAAAGCGAATCATCCGCATGGCCCGCATGGCATCGAGTTGCGGTTCGGGAAAACGACGTGGTGCGACACGGTAATTGAGGACAAATGCGTGGAAGCCAAGTGCGTTAAAGCGTCGAGCGACCGGGCCGCCTTCGGTGGCTTCGCAGACGCCGCCGTAACCGCCTCCGGGAATCACCAGTATCGCCGGATGTGGTATGCCATCGTCAAGCAGATACGGTTTGATGCCTGATTCATGCCGGCTTTCCGGCCATAGTTTTATCATGTTCATTTTATTTCATCTTTAGAGCTAATTTCAAAATTATTTCGAGATATTTTTAATTTTTAGCGGCAAATTTAGCATTTGAGCTCAATTATACTTTAAACGCTTGAACTATTAACCTTTAATTGTGCCCTGTCAACGCCGTTCTTGCTCTTTACAACTCCTTGGTTACCTCTGGTAGCCAAAAACTTGTAAAAACCAATCCGGTATTTGGCATCATCACATTAAAAGTTAAATTTCTTCCCGCTCAAAGTATACATCCCCTGCGGGTATGCTCATTCGCGCAAAAGACTAAATTTTCTCGCTAAAAACACAAAAAATAATACTCAAACTGGAGTTTTGCAATCAACTCTTTATATAGTGAGGATGTTCAGCAAAAAAACTTAAAATTATGAGAAATACAATACATGCAAATTAACCAAATACGAATACTTCCATCTCTGTTTACAAAGAAAATATTATAAGCTATCTTGAACATTGCGATTATCCGCGTCCAATGCTTTTGCCGCGATTTAAATATTATCACACAGGTAACCGCCGTCAACCGGAATAGTCGCGCCGGATATGAAACTTGACGCCGGCGATGCCAGAAAAATAGCCGCGCCGCACAATTCTTTCGCTTTCCCAAAACGACCAAACGGAGTTCGGGAAATAATATTCTCGCCGCGTTCGGTCAGACTGCCGTCTTCGTTGGTCAACAGACGTAGATTTTGTTTGCCCAGAAAAAAGCCGGGGGCAATGGCGTTGACCCGGATATGATGCGGCGCCAGTTCCTTCGCCATCGCCCGGGTATGGTTTTCAACCGCCGCTTTCGCCGCTGAATAGGCATAGGCCCCGGACAGCGGATTATAGGACGCCATCGACGCGATGTTAATGATCACTCCGGACATTTGCCGGTCGATCCAGACCCGGCTGAAATGTTTTGCCGGTAGCAGGCAGCCGCCCAGCAGGTTCAATTTGAGGACGCGTTCGTATTCGGCGATATCGGTCTCCATCAACGGCAGCCGTTTGCTGCTGCCGCCGACCCCGTTGATCAGGATATCCGCCGGTCCGGTTGTCGCCGCCATATCATCCAGCGCCGCTACGGTTTGCGATTCGTCCATCAGATCGACCTCGCAACAACTTAAATTTCTCGGATCGCAGCCGTTTGCCGTCAGCTCCTGTTTTTTGTCTTCAAGCGTCGACATGTTATGACCCCACAGGACGACTTTTGCCCCGGCTTGCAAAAAACCTTCGGCCAATGCCCCGCAAATAACTCCGCCGCCGCCGGTAATGACCGCGGTCCGGCCGGATAAACTAAACATTTCTTCAAGATATTTCATATTTCACACTCCATTGTTTCGCTCTTGATGCCGTCGGGAATTTCAAGTCCGAACTCCCCGGCTGTTTCACATAATTTTTCATACGTTTGACGACTGATCGGGATTCCGTGGCAACGGTTATGCGCGGCATGGGCAAATTCTTTTTCCCCGGCCACATATACCCGTTCGCTGCCATCCGCCGGCGGCGTTTCCCGCAGTTGCCGCAGCATTTGCGCCATATCCTGCTTAAAAACTTCAGGTTCGCGGAAGCGGTCAAGTTTTATCGCGCCGAAAAAGTGACTGACCCGGGCCGATGACAACTCGGTATCGCAAATGTCTGGTCCGAATGGCGCGCCGCTTAATACCGCGCAAAGGATATCTACCATTACTGCCAGCCCGTAGCCTTTGTAACCGCCGTATTGTTCGCCTTCGCCGCCCAGCGGTAGAATGCCGCCGCCGTAACGGTAGAGCATATCGTGAAGAATGCTTTCGGCGTCAGTGGCGGAACGGCCGCTTTTGCCCACCGCCCAGTTGAGCGGCAGCGGCTGATCTTTCGAGGCATAAACTTCGATCTTGCCGCGTGAAACCACGGTGGTCGACATGTCCAGCAGAAAAAAGTCGTTCGGGCCGGGACCGGCCGGGGCGCAGAACGCCAGCGGATTGGTCCCGAACATTACCTGACGGCCAAAGGTCGGTACTCCCAGCGCGGCGGTGTTGGTCATGGCAAATCCGATCATATCGGATGCCGCCGCCATTTGCGCGTAATACCCGGCAATGCCGAAGTGGTTGGAATTGCGGACGCAACCAAAGGCCGCACCGTTCTTTCCAGCCTTTTCAATGACTTTCTCCATTGTGCGGATGCTGACCGGCGCTCCCATGCCCCCTTCCGCATCAACGACAATCGAAGATGGACTTTCCGTGACGGTTCGGCTGACGGCGTCCGGCAGCATCTGGCCGGTTTTCAGCCCCTCGACGTAACGGCGCAGCCGTGCCACGCCGTGAGACGGGATACCGCGCAGATCGGCTTCAGTGAGAACTGCGGCAGCCATTTCCGCGTCGTCCGCGGATAGCTTGCACTTCACATAGACCTGACGGCAAAAATCCTTCAGGCTGACATGACTGATTAAAATATTATCGGACATATAGCGCAACTCCTTATGAAATATATTTTTGCAAATCGGCGACATAAACGCGGCGGGTGCCGTCGGCCATGCCGTTGAACGCCACGTAACGGAAGGAGCGATCCCAGGCCGGATGCGGATCGCAACGCATTTCGATATATTGTTCCAGAACTCCGGGCGGAGTCTGAATCGAAATTCTTACCGGTCTGATTTCACGCCGGGTCGTCATGTCGATCAGGCGAAGCGGCGAGGTCCCGTCGGCGTAAGCCAGCGGCTCGAACGTATAAACATCGGTCAGCAGAAATTTTCCGGACGGATGCAAGGTAGGATGACCCGAGCCGACCGGTTCCTCGAAATAGGGGCGCAAGCCGTTTCCATTGTATTTGACATGGCAGAAATAGACGGTATTCCCGCCTTTGATGGCCAGATTCATTGACAGGTTTTCGCCGTCCGGCAGCCAGTTGGTATGATGGCCGTAATTTTCCCAGGTTTTTACGTCAATGGCATTGAAGACCTCCCTGCCGTCGGCGCTTACGGTAAAAACGTCGAATCGCATGCAGTCGTTGCAGATCACGTTGTAGTTGTTTGTTTCGCTGCGCGGATAATGCCGCAGCGAGATTAGCAGCCTGGTTCCCTGCTGGTTCCATTTGGTATGGAAAATATAGTTTTCAGCATTGTCATATTCCGCCCGGTATTCAGGTTTAACCGCGCGTTCGACCAGTTCCCGGATCGAAATCAGCAGCCGGGATTCCAGCGTTTCGAGATCGGTTATCCATACCCCGTCATCATCAGACAGACCGATCAGGCGCGGGGTATGCGCATCCGGCAGAATCACGCCGTAGCCGCCCTGGGTGCGACGCATCGCGCCCATGTTGCCGCAAACGGCAAATCGGCCATCGTTTGACACATGATAAACTCCATGTTCGAAGCGTTCTGCCCGGTCGGTTTGCCAGTTAAGCCTGATCCCGTGCGGCGTCCAGGTGGAAGTATCGACGTCATTATAGATCAGGGTCGAGTCATTGCTTCCCCAGTTGATATTGGCGCCGATCTGCGATTCCCAGCCGGCGGAGGTCGCCACTACTTGTTCTTCGCCGGTTTCGAGATTAACGACGATGATTTCGCCGGGTTCGCCGGGACGCGGAGGGCGGTCCTCGAACGGCAGCCTGAACACCGCCAGATAGCGCCCGGACGGACTGAACGGGCTGGTGTCGAAATAACGGTGAATGCAGCGGTTATGCTGCGGAGTCACACACCAAACCGGCACTTCGGGCGAAAATTCATCGTAACGCGGAAACGAATGATGCAGCTTGATACTCATTTTATTTGTTCCTGTAATAATTAATCAGATTAACCAGCATTTTCGCGGCAACCGGGTCTATTGCCGCTTTTTCGCCGATCAACATGGAGGTGAGTATTACCGAACCATTGGCGTGTTGACGTTCCATAAGCATAATGCTGTAACCGGGTTCAATGTAGTCGTATTCCACCGGCATCAGTTCGTCGTCGGCCAGCCCCTTGCCGATACGTGAAAGGATGCGGTCATTGTGATCAGGGATTGTAATATCAAGGTAGGAATGGGCCAGAAAGGTGTCGCGGTTCCACCAGCGCAAATCGTCTTCGATCAATCCGGCAAAGACCGGATGATCCGGCAGCAGCATATCCGCCCGGTCAGCGTGTTTGACCAGATTGGCCGCCCAGCGTGACCAGTAGGGCTGGTTCTTTTTGACGAATCCAACCCCGAGATTGAAGATATTTTCCGAACAGGCGGCGGGATTTTGTTCGAAAACAATGACGTGAGCGCCCCGACTGATCCATGTGTTAATTTTTTCAGCTTGAAATACGGTGTCTTTGTCCAATGCGTACGGTGCAATCAACAACAGGGATTTTTCCGGATTACAGGAAAAAATATCATCAATGCGTGGAATGAAACTGCCGCCGTTACAGCCTGTTGCCGCCAGAGCCTTCCCGGCGGTTCCGGCCGGATCGTATATCAACATATTTACGTCTGAATCACCGCACTTCGGACGGGTATATATCCGGAATTCCAGATTATTATGCACGGATTGAATTTTATTGTGATAGACGTTGATTTCCAGGACACGTTTTCCATAGCCGACAAACGGACCAACGGTAATCGGCGTATCGACTCTATGATGGTAATCAAGGCGGAACGATTCTTCATAAAATATTTTGTCGTTACAAGATATGACCACGGTGAATTCGGTGGTTTCCGGCAGGTGGATATCTTCATGGAATAGACGAAGCATGCCGGAAAGAGTGCCGCCATCGTTGATATTCCGGTCCCAGCATTCAAACTGCACATGCACCGGGCTCATAACATTGCGGTAGGTATCCCAAATCATCTTAGGGATGATGCCGTTCGGGCCTTTATCAAAAGGATGTCTGAACCAGGTGTACTGTCCAAACGGGATATACCCGGCAAAACTGCTGTCGGGGTGGCGAAGCCGCCACATTTCCTCGGCGTACTCTTTCAACATGAACGCCTGGTATTCCTGTGCCTGCCTACTGAAGTCAGTGATTTTTCCCAGTCGCATCTCCACCATTTTCTTCTGTCGTACATCTTTATGTTTGAGAAAGAATTCTCCATTATCATTGGTATAAGCGGCGATACTTTCGGTCGAGATGCAGGGTTGAAACAACATATCGTTCTTCTGCGTGAACTCGCCAAAATGACGCAGGTCACGGAGATTTTCCACATACCAGCCGCCGTACTGGTGCACATCATCGACGTCGCCGACACTTTTCGGCAGCAGGTTAGCCGCGTCGGAGCATGAATTGGCGATGATCGGCCGTGGATCGAGTTTACGCAGTTCCGTGATCCATTCCTCCAGATAATCAAATAGAGGAGTCCCAAGACCGAGGTCGCGTTCACATGCCACGATCATCTCATTGCCTAAACTCCACAGCGCGATTGACGGATGACGGCGATATTCCAGAAGCAGTTCCTTCATTTCGTCCAGTACGGTTTTACGGAAGTCGGCGTTGCCGTAAGCGTAACAACCGAAGGATCCGTGCAGGGCCATTTCAAAGATTACCATGATCCCCTGGCGATCGCATTCGTCCAGCCAGGCATGGGACGGTGGTTCCGTATGAAAACGACTGATCTCCACGCCCTGTTGACGAATCGCGGTTACATAGCGGGTAATATATTCCCGGTCATGCGGCACGTTACAGTGTGGAAAACCGTTTTGACCGCGCAGAAAAAAAGGTCTGCCGTTCAAATAAAAATCGCTGTTGCGGATGCATAAATCAAAGAAAGCGACCGGCTGGCGGATTGTCTGAATCAGTTTTCCTTCTGTATTGAACAGCGTTGTTTCCAGTTCATACAGGACCGGTTGCAGCGGCAGCCATTCCCGGTAATCATCAACCGTCAGCAGCAGTTCACGTTCTCCGGCGACACACTCAGCGTTCGCAACAAGCTGACCGTCCAGGGTTAACGAACATTTCAATTTACAACCGGCGGCATTCCCGGATATTTCAGGCAGTATCGTCAGTCTTTCCGGCGCGGTTCGGATTACCGGGGGCCGCATATAGGTCTTGTTTCTTTTGATTCCCCATACATTGCGCCAGATACCGCCGGCATACAGACTGGACCCCATCGGCACCGCCCAGCGTTCAAGACGCGGACTTTTTGCAAATTCAGGGTCGCAATCCTCCGGCAGCAATTGCAAACTTGCTTTGTCGGTAACTTTTACGGCGATAATATCTCTTCCGTCGCTATGCAATCCAGACAACTCAAGCTCGAATGGTTTGTAAGCGCTAAAGTTGCTTTGGATTAGTTTGCCGTTAAGATAAACTTTACACAAAGCTGCGACTCCCTCAAATCTGATTGCGGTGAATTGGCAGTCGGCGGACAGCCGTTTGAAATACCATCCGGTGCCGGTCGGCTCGTCATAGCTTACCGGTTCATAGCTCCAGCCCTCGGCATTCCAGGCATGCGGGAGCGTGACCGTGATTGCTTCGTCCGGAATTTTACCCGGCTCCGGTTCATATGATGACTCCGGCGGCAGAAACAGCCAGCCGTCGTTAAACGATTCCATTGAGCTGTCAACGTAAATTTCCTGCATAATACACCTTTTGCATTTACGATTATTAATTCGTTATTATTATATAATATGAAACTTGATTATCAGGACGGATTATTTCCGCCCGGAGGGATATACAACCTCAAAATCAATCTCAATATGTTGCTGCGGAACGCTGCCGAAAGGAGCTTGGACTACTTCACAGGCAAGCTCGCCAAGCGCATCTCCCATGTTCCCGGCCGGCGCGATAATCTGAAACGTATCCGCAATATCCGCCCGGTTGAATTCAATTCGGACTATCGGCATTTCCGGGTTGTCGGAAAACCGTTCCCGGAGTAAATCATAAAAAGGTTCGGCAGTGAATACGGCGGTAAAATCGTGACCGTACCGGCAAATGTTCTCAATTATCTCGGCCGCGTTGACCGGCATCGCGCAATGCCACAGTTTTTCGTTCCATGCCACGCCTTTGGCGGCAAACGCAGCCATAGCTCCGGCCTTGCGACGTTCATTGAACGGCTCATTCATGTCGGCGGTTTCCAGAAACAGGATATTGCGATGGCCGGCATCAAGCAGGTATTCGGATGCGAGGTAAGTACTTTTGGACGAATTGGTATAGACACAGTAATCGGCGGCGTCAATATCGTGAACTCTTGAAACCACCAGCGGGATCTTGTATTTTTTTATTTGCGCGGCACAAGCCATCATCGTTTTCGGCGGCTCAATAAAGATAAAGGCATCGAACTGGTTATTTGCCAGCAGGAACTCCAACTCTTTTTCCGGGCTGCCGTTAATGGTGAGAATCCGGCCGCAGTGTTCCGCCGCCGCCAGTTGTTCGAGTACTCCCGACAATGTTCGCATGAGATATGACGTCAGGAAAGTCAGATCGCCATTTCCGAGAACTATTCCCACTACTTTATGTTTACGGGTGTGGAAGTTGACCATGGAACGATATTCGTTATTAATGAAAGTGCCGAAATGCGGTTTGCGGATCAGGTAGCCTTCATCCTCAAGCTGTTTAAGCGCTTTGCGGAGCGTAGTCCGGGATGTGTCGAACGTTTTACACAATTCGCGTTCCGTGGGAATACGCTGCATCGCTTCACCGCTCGAAGCGGCGATCATTCCGATGATGTATGTTCTGATTTTAACGTAATCCGGAACTATTTTTTCCATACCCTGCACCAATTAATAAATCAATAAATACATTGTTAAACCAATGTATACCAATATACATCGCAAGTCCGTAAAAATCAATGGGAGAAATCAAAAAATTAAGTCATTATCCTGTTTTTTTTGCTTGTAGCTAGGTCTTTGGTTTTAAGCGTGAAATCGCTTAAATCGAAGACTTTGAGCACAGGGCGGGGAATTGCGTAATTCGACTGACCGATTATAAGTTTCAAATAATTATTCTTCAAAAAATGAATAAAGGTATTGACATTTCCTTCATGATGTCATATAATATAAAAGTGCGTAATAGTTACACAAGGTTAAAATAATGATAAAACAAGATCAAATAAAAGAAGTTGAATGCAAGTCAATCTACGATCTGGCTGCAATCACCGGAGTGTCATATGCGACAGTGAGCCGGGTTTTGAATAATCGCGGTAGAACTGCCGAAGCAACGCGAAAAATTGTTTTGAATGCGGCGGCTAAGTATAATTTCAAACCCAAAATGAAGGCCCGCCGACAGACCATCGGAATTGTGATGTGGCTGGACCGGATGCTCAAGAAAGATTTTTACGGTTATGCCGACACAATGCTGATGCATTTGCTTAACGCTTTATCCATTAAAGGATATAGCATTGAATTCTTTTCCTCCCATAATATTGCGACATTGCATAACTGCCTGCTGGATGGGGTGATTTGCTGTAGCTGGAGCGAACAGATCGAAGATGCGATGAAAAGAATGCCTAACATGCCGGTCGTGTTGATTAACGGTGGTCCAGCACCAAATTGTTCAAGGGTGTATAGTAACCATGAGCAGAGCGGAAGAATGGCTGCAAAATACCTGATTGAAAAAGGCCATAAAAAAGCCGGGATAATTCTTGACAGCCGTATTTGGGGAAATCAACTGCGTGCCGACGGCTTCCGGCAGGTGTTTGAAGAAAAAGGCATGCCACTCGATCCGGTCATGGAGGGCTTTCTTCGCGAACAAACTGAAACGATCATGATCAAAAACATGTTGTCAGCCGGAGCTTCTGCTTTTTTTCTGGCCGGGGAGGATACGATTCTGCAGTTGAACAGCACTCTTCAGCTTCTCAATGACCACGAAAAAAATCCCTTGACGATCATTTCAATGGAAAATTCAAGTTTATCGCGTTATCTGAATCCGCCTATGACAACAATTGCCCAGCCTTTTGACGATATTGTTAAGAAGACCATTGAACTGATCGATTCACAGCTTGAAAGAGGTAAAAATCATCCCCAGGAAATAAAACTTGACAATACCTTGATAATTAGAAACAACGATTTATATCAACCGGCACGATGAGATTTCAATATATAAAAGCAAGAAAGGAGCATAAGGAGCAAACATTATCGACAAGTTGAAAGAACGGTACCCCTGATTTTAAGAAATAGTAAATAGTATTACAAATCCCTATGAACAGGAGTTGAATATGAAAAGACAAAATTTTACGCTAATCGAGCTTTTAGTTGTTATTGCTATTATTGCTATCCTTGCCAGTATGCTATTGCCGGCGCTTAATCAAGCCAGAGATAAGGCAAAAGCGATTAAATGTGTAAGCAATATGAAACAGACAATGCTCGGAATGACCAATTATGCCATTGACTACAACAATGTAATGCCGGTTATCACCAATAGTCTTCCGTGGAACGAACGGATGTTTACCTTAAAATACATTCAGAATTGGGACGCGATGACTTGTCCTGCCAATCCTAAACTACCCAAGAAAAGGTCGTCTGGTAGCAGAGATTATTGGACGAGTACTTTCGGGATCATTCATCAGTTGGGAATTACTGCGTCGTTTGTAGATTCGGCCGGTGATGTATTTGGATCTACCGCAGATGCATACAACAACGTTCATTTATATTTAAACAAAGCGAAAAAATCCAGTAATTTTTTTATTTTGGCTGATACTGTAAAAGATATTAATTCGTCCACACCAGGCGTTGCTTACTGGGCATGGAAACGAAGTGGTAATTTTGATCGGGCTTACATTTCGGATATTCACTCCGGGCGTATTTCTTGCGGTTTTCTGGATGGGCATTCCGCATTACTTTTTCCTCGTGTAACAAGAGAAACTGCGGCAAATCCAATTTATTATGTTATGTACAAAGGGTTGGCAGCTTTTCCCACATTATAATTAGTTGGATTGGAACGGAAATAAGATGGTTATATCAAAAAAATATGTTAGTTTAATATTGCTTTTTTTATCGTCAATCCTGATGGCGGGGGATAATTTAAATTATAAAGCTTACCCATGGGAACTCGTATTATCTTCTAAAAATGGTGCATGGCTGAGTTTAAAATATAAAGGGAAAGAACTGCTTGATAATTCAAAAGTCAGGCAGACAATCGAACTCAATGCCGGAAAAGTGAAAATTGATCCAAAATTTGTTGATCAAAGTTTTGGTGAGGCCGCAGGTGTCGCGGTTGCAGAACTGCATCAGATGGCCGACAAAGAACAGAATCTTCGATTCAAACTAGTTGCACACCATTTTGATAGAGATAAGGGGATTTTGAATCTGAAATACAAGTCAGGAAAATGGATGGCCAATGAAACCGTGACTTTTGGCGTTAACGGCAGAAAGAACAGAATTGAACGTAAGGCGTCTTTTACCTCAAATGCAAAAATAGATCTTAAATTCAAGACCTTCCACTATTTGTATTATCTGCCTTTGAAAGGGAACTATCTTTTTCCGGCTACATTTTTTTATGATAACAACTGGCGGCAAGATAACAAACCGGACTATCCTTCTTTCGACCGGAACATGCGTAAAGGAGAAGTTAAGCGCATGAAGAGTTCCGGAAATGACCGCATAAAATTCTCGATTATTGAACCTGAGGATAATTTATCGCTGATATTTTTTGTTGACAGCAGGTTGGACAATTCCGTTGTACGTTATCGACGGAATCGCAATGATTTGACTGTGGATTGTATTTTTGGCGCAAGAGGCTGGGCTTTGCCCGGAGTTGTTCATGAGCTTGCCGGAGCTTATCTCGAGGCTGCAGAATGTAACCCGGAAGAAGCACTGAGAAAGAATTGTCCGCAGATACTTAAAGACTTGGGAGTTGTTCCTCCTTCAGGTCGTCCGGCCTGGGTTCCTAATGCAGCTATCATGGGAGTTGCGACAGAACCTTTTTACGGAGAGCATCTAAATGACCTCGCCGAGATTATTTCTCCGCGTATGAAACAATTACATCTAAATACGGCCTGGTACCGTCCGGTGGAAGCTTCAACCGGGAGATATTGTCCGATTGACTACAAAGTCTGTGAACCTAAAATCGGCACATGGGCAGATTATCGCAATGCCAACGCAATTATGCATAAAAATAACATGCGGGTTCTCCAAGATTTGGTTCCGCATGGCGGTGGACAGTTGGGCGTTTTAATGAGAGGACAAAGTGCTAAGGTTATGACTTTCACTGAAAACGGATGTGTGTTGAACGGTTGGGGGTGTGACTTTAATCAGCCGGACTGGAGGAATTATATCGAGTCAGTCGCAAATTTTTTGGTTGGCGAACAGCATACCGATGGATTCAGAGTTGATGCGATTTATGGAAGTAAAAGTTCAAACTGGAGAAAAAAAGGTTTTCCTTCTCAGGCTCCTCCTGTTGTCTCATATGCCGCTCAGCATGTTACTAAAAACTCCCTACGTATGCTCCCTGCATTGTGGAAGCAGACCATGAAGTTGGAAAATGGAGAACTGCCGGCGTTGGAATATCCTAGAGCATCACTGGCAAGTTCGAACGGTGGCCTCAATATGCTTGCATCAATTCGCAAAGGGGCTAAAAATGCAAATCCGCAAAGTGCGTTATTACTGGAAAGCGGAGAACTTCCTTTTACCGCTGTTGGAGATATGCATTACGATCGGGATATTCAAAGTTGCTGGTTCAAACTGCGCACTCTTTCTCCTGAACAATTTGTGGAAGGACTATCTCTTTGGCTGGAAGAACAAAAATATGTTGATGCACCCGGAACAATCAGGATGCGGTACATGGAAACCGGTTTATCGGAGAGCTGGCCGTATCGCCTGTGGTATGGATTTGAAGGCGATAAAGCAATCAGGGCAATGTGTTATTACATCCATGGAGTTCCCATGGTATACGAGTGGTTCACTCAGGGAGAAGGAACACATCTGGCACGCTTGGGACTGCTTCGCAAAAAAATCAATGCGTTGACTCATGGAGACGCATTCTACCGAGATGTTAAATCTTCAGACCCTCGCGTATTTACGGTGTTGCGTAATACGGATAAAGAATCTGTTCTGGGACTTATCAACTTTTCCCCATGCAAATTGCAGACGAAATTGACGATTCCAAGCACTATGTTAAAACTTCCTAATGCGGCCGAAATCGCTGTTTACGACGCCTATTCCGGAACCGTAATAGCTAAAGGGAACAAGGCGCAGATCAGCACGATTACCATAAAGATGAGACCATTCCAAAATATACTGTTAGTATGGCGGAATGCCAAAAAAACTGTTCCCACATGGCTGACTAATGAGCAGTTTCGCAGTGTTGCAAAACGTATTGCTCATGATATTAAGTTACAGAAAAATACCGCTGCCTGGATTGTAAAAAGTTCGACTTACACTTGTCGGATCAATGCTAAAACCGGACTTATTGATTCATTCTCATCATCAAAGGGTGAAGATGAATTGGAAATGGATATTCTACAGGAATTTGGTTCGAAAAGCAAAAGCTGTCAGTTGAGCAATGAAACCGGGAAGAATTTTCTTCTGGTCAAGTCTTATGTCAATAAAACTGTAATTATTTATACATTCAAACCGGAATGTATTGATATTCAAGTTAATTCTATGGAAGATACTGAGACCGTTATCTCTTTTAACAACGCCAAACGCTGGCAGCTTGATTCATTTGAAGGAATGCTTGATGATATTATGCCGGAGAAATTGGCCGTACGCCGTTCATTTGCCTCCAATCAACATAAACGCCGGGTTCTGAGAGACCGGAAACTGATATGGAGTTCGCTGGAATGTCCGCTGGATTGGAACCGCCCTGAACTGCGGGTTATTAATGATGCCGGAACTGGTGTGACTTTGAATTTCAAAACACCGGAAAATCCTGGGCATTTATATTCCTCTTTTAACGGGAAACCCGGCCTTTATTATTTTGCCGGACTTGATAAGAAATACCCCAAATTAGAATTTAGTATTTCTCCGGAAGCTTCGATTAAAAATTCCATTCAAGGGGATGAGTGCCGTATCGGAAAAAAACTGACCCTGACCAATGAAAGTTACGGATGGAAGATCGAAAACAAACATTATATTATTCACATCCTGCGTCATAACGGAGTAATTTCTGCTCTCTATGCAAAAACTCCGCAGGGACTCAGAAAAATACTGGAAAAGCAGGATGTCATCGCGGACAAAGCAATGGCAAAAGGCTCTCCTTATGCTTGCGCTTTAATGGACCCTGATCCGAAGGTTTTGCTTTTCAGGGATGCCGATGGATTGCATATCAACTTTGCTGGCGAACTGCGTTCTGCGTACAAGGCTGGTCATTCGCTGAATTTCTACACAGATTATTTCTTTAACGACAGCCCCGAATTCAGTTCAACAATGAAGCTCTGTTCAACAAAAGGAAATCCGGCAGTGCCGGGACTTACTTACAAAGCCTCTGTGGAGCCCTTCTCTAAATACCTTAGATACAAGATCCTGCCTGCCGCAGACTCAGGTCATGCAAGAGATATGAGTCGTGGCCGGCATATGAAATTGCAGTTTTTTGATGATTTTAAGAATAGGCTGATCCCACAAAAAGACTATTCGTACAAGTTGGTGATTAGAACAGACGGAAAGGAAATCGCGTCAAATACTGCACCGGCAAGATCCAACATACTGAGCTTGAAAGAAGATCCAGGGTTTGAAAAACGTTCCCTTAAATACTCTTTGGGGCGGAACGAGAATGTGAAATTTTTGTCATATGAACCTGATAAGAGGCTTTGCTGGAAGGCTGAATATAACACCAGAATTATGTCGGGGATTGGGCGTAAAAACAGTTCAGGCATATATATGTCATGGCCTAATCCGGTATTTATCCAGAACCTTAATCCGATACGACTCCGCAGTGGAAAATATCATCTGAGTTTTTGGCTTAAAGGAAAAATCATTGAGGATAATGGCATAAAAAAATGGAGTGATAAGCTGGTAACTGTTCATCCCTTCTTAAAAGACTATACCCCATTCAATGCCTCAATTGAATATTATACGAAAGACGGAAGGAAAAAGACTTTGACACACAAATTGAAACTCTCCAAGATTTATGATTGGAAAAAGTATGAATTTGTCTTTGATATACCGGAATCGGGATATGCGCCGTTTGTTAAAATTACCGCGATGCCGGAATACGCCGGGGAAATATATTTAGATGACTTGGAATGGAAAAAACTTAAATAAAAGGAATTGTTTTTATGCAAAAACAACTTTTAATCTGTACGTCTCTGCTTGCAGCGTATTATGTAAATGCCGGGGAAAACTTTGATGAAGTTTATAAAAAGGGAATCGCGACAATCAGAAAAGGGGACTACGCCAAGGCCGAGTCTCTTTTCAAAAAAGCTGAAGGACTGGCCGGAAATAAAACCGAAAAGACTCAAGCAGCTCTACAACTATCGCTTGCTATGCAGTCAAAAAAAAAGGAAGCTCTGGATATGCTGCTGGCATTCCGTAAAGAAACTCCCAATTTACCTTCAATACAGTCTGCACAACTTGAGCTGCGCATTGGACATTTGGCATTTAAATTAAAAAAATATAAACTCGCCGATGAGTCGCTGCGTTATGCACTTGACAGTGGAAAGCTTAGCTACAGGGACAAGTCTCTGGGATACCGGCTTTTGTTTGATACGGATTTGCGCCGAAAAGAATACGGTGAAGCGTCAAATGCTCTCCAAAAATGGGAGAATGACAAAGCATTAACCGCAAATGATTACGCCCATATCCTGATCAAACGGGGGTTCCTGCTGTTTCTTGAGAAAAAACTGAAAGAAGCGTTGAAGCTTACTGAAGACGCGACATTGGTAAAAGGCTCTTCTGCACCGTATATTGCTCTGGCTTATCAACAAATGGCTTATATATACTTATCAGGCCTCAAAGATCCTCAAAAAGCGAAGAAGTACATTGAGAAATGCGCATCGGTCAAAGGAGGAAGCTGGGGGTATAATAAATCTCTACACAAACGCATTCAAAAGGCATGCGGGAAACAGTAATTCGATAAATGAAACGCATTCAATTCATAAATATTCTTGCGATAATTTCAGCACCTTACCTCGTCGGTTGTTATTCATCATGCAATCAAGATCATGAGCGGGATCAGCGCTTGATCGAGTATTATCGGCAAAGTTCCGGCAAACCGTTTCAATGGAAGGCGAAAGAGGTAATCTATGATTACAATCAGGTACGCAGGGCAATCCTCGTCCCGCGCACACAGGAAGGCTCAAAAGAGCAAATACGACAAAACCTGATTAAGCTGGAAAATGAAATTAAAATTGCTATGCAATGGTCTAATAAGCCACCCGTGCTAAAGCTTCCATATGCGCGGCAGGTTCCGGTCATTGATGGATGTGCTAACGAAGAATCATGGTCGAAGGCTCTTGTATTCAGGGGCTCTTACGAGCTGAACAAGACCAAAAAGACCGACGTAAAAAGTGTATGGAAATTGATGTACGACAATAAATATCTTTATTTTTCCGCAACTTTCGAAGACAAAAATATTGTTGCCGCAAAGGATCACCGGCTGTATATGGGTGATTCTCTGGAATTGTTCATCATGCCGGAAATTCGCTATCATACCTATGTTGAACTGGTATTTGCTCCTGACGGACGGCGTTATACGCAATGGGTTTCCCAAAGTTTGAGGAGTCGCTTTGAACTTTCCGAGTATGCTCCTGAATCCCTGTTGGTATCGTCCAAAAGGAATAAAGATGGTTATTCCATTGAAGGAAAAATTGGATTCTGGGAACTTCCGGCCTATTTACGCGGTAACCGACCGAAGTCAGGAGAAGTGCTACGTCTGATGTTAATTAGAATAGACAAGGATTCATCGAGCAATGAAACGTCATTTACTCCGGTACCTTTTTTATATAGCGGGCATAATTTTTTTGGTTATATGTTCCTTGTTCTTGGTTGAAACTATAATTATGGAAAGAAAAATGATTTATGATGTAAAAGATTTTGGGGCGAGGGCTGGAGCGGAAACGCTTCAAACAAAAGCGATTCAGGCCGCGGCCGATAAATGTCGTGACGCCGGCGGCGGCACGATTAACATTCCGCCCGGAATATTCCGGACCGGAACGGTGCGGTTGTATTCAAATACGACGCTTCATTTGGAACCCGGGGCCCTTTTGCTTGGCCCTAAACGGATTGAGGATTATAGTCCGATTCCGTTTGTCTGGGAATTTTATCCTCATACCTGTTCCGTAATTTATGCGATGGATGCGGAGAATATTCGTATCACCGGTAAGGGAACGATTGATTTCAATGGCAGAGCGTTCGTTCGGTGGAATGAACTTACGACCGGTTTGCCGGAGGAAAAAAGAGAAATGCTGTCCGAAGAACTTATGAAGGATTGTCATTATGAAATGCCGCCGCGGGATAAACGGCCGAACCGGTTGATATTTTTTCACAAGTGCCGGAATGTGGAATTGTCTGGAATATCATTGAAAGACTCTCCGACCTGGGGGGCGGTATTCAGTTCATGTGAGCAGGTGCGTGTGTGCAGTGTAAATATCGATAATCACATGCAGGTGCCGAACAGCGATGGTATTCACTGCTGCGGCTGCAAAGACGTGTTGATTACCGGCTGCTTTATCGTTTCCGGTGATGACTGCATCGCCTTGACCGGGATTGCGGACGAAAGCGAAATCTCAGAACGCATTCTTATTTCCGATTGTACTTTCAGGTCCGCGTCATCCGCGGTCAGGATTGGCTTCAACGGCGGCAAACTCAGAAATATCATGCTGCGCAACTTGATCATACATGACAGCAACCGGGGAATTGCCATCTTTGCCGGCCAGGGGGGCCGGGTGGAGGATGTATCTATTTCGGACCTGCAAATATCCACCCGTATTTACGCCGGTCCCTGGTGGGGAAAGGGTGAAGCTATAGTTATTTGCGAAGGCGACCCGGAGGCGAAGATACGCGGCATAAACATTGACCGGATTACGGTCAAATCAGAAAACAGTATTATCATTGTCGGTGGAACGGATATCAGGTTGAGAGATATTCAACTGGAGATGAGTTACGGCAAGGCGCGGCCGCTTTATGGAAACAAGCTGGATTTGGCTCCGCATCCCGCACGTCAGGCTCCGGACGCAACCCGGTCAATTCCCTGGCTGATAGCTCAAGATGTCAATGACCTTGTCACGGAAAACATAAATGTCTCCCGCAAAAGCGGTGAAATCCATAATTTCAATACGAAAGAGAATATATCATGAAGATATCTGAAGCGCCATTCATCTATGGTGCGCAGTATTATCGGGCTCCGACCCCCGGTCCGGAATGCTGGGAGGAAGATTTGAAGCATATGCGCGAGCTCGGTTTTAATGCTGTCAAGTATTGGGTACAATGGCGTTGGAGCGAGCGCCGGGAAGGTGAGTACTACTGGGACGACCTTGACCGGCTGATGGATTTGGCCCTGGATAACGGATTGGCCGTAACCCTGAATTTGATTCTGGATGTCGCTCCCGGTTGGCTGTTCAAACAATATCCGAATTGCATGATGATCGATGCTTCCGGTAAAAAATACCGGCCGACAACAAACGGATGCCGGCAGATCGGCGGTTATCCGGGGCCTTGCTATCACCATTCGGAAGCTCTTATTGCCAGACAACGTTTTGTGATTGAAGCCGTCAAGCATTTTGCGCCTCATCCGGCATTATCCATGTGGGATGTCTGGAACGAACCGGAAAACAACCTGATGGCACGTAAACCGAATATTGCGACAATGCTTTGCCATTGTCCGGAGTGCAGCGGCCGTTTTATCTCGTACATGCAGGATAAGTATCAACATATCAATCATTTGAATGAGGTATGGGGACGGTGTTATCTTGACTGGGATGAAGTGGAAATTCCTCTTGCGGCCGATACTATCAACGATTTTATCGATTGGCGGGAGTTTCATCTGGACAAACTGACGGCTGAAGCGAACTGGCGGCTCGCGACGGTGGAAAAATATGATCCTGAGCATATCCGCTATTTGCATGTTGTCGCCAACTCTGTGAACATTTTTAACTCAGTTAACTGTGTTGATGATTTTGCGTTGGCTGAGAACTGTCAGGTCTTCGGTTCAACGATGACCGGCAACTCGCTGTTGTGCGCACAAGCGGTATCGGCTGCGCCGAATAAGGTTTTTTATAATGCGGAGGCACATATCAATTTCGGCAATACGGGAATGCACCAGCGCATCATCGATATGCCCTTGTTCCTGAAAGAAATCCTGCCTCAGGTTGGCTGGGGCGTACGAGGATTTCTGTTCTGGCAGTTTCGGCCGGAATCGCTTGGGATTGAAGCACCGGCCTGGGGACTGATTCGCCCGGACGGCAGCGAGCGCCCCGTCACCCGTGCGGCAAAAGAATTTTGGAAGAAGCTTGAACCGTTTGCGCCGGAATTGATGACCTGTCGTACTAAAATCCCGGAAGTAGGACTTTGGCGCGGTCGCAGAAACGAACTGTTCCAGTTTTCGATCAAAGCGCTCGAATATTACGGAAAAGGCTTGGAGCAGTATGCTAAAACTCTCTACGCTCTCAATTTACCGTTTCGGACCATTTCTTCGGCGCAGTTGCTTAAAAATGATCTTGACGGAATCAGACTGCTGATTATGCCGGATGCGTATTTCATGGATCAGGATGAGGCGAATGCTCTGGATTGCTGGCTGCGAAATGGGGGCGTGGTCCTGAGTGAAGCGCATCTTGCCGGATACAACGGAACAACCGGAAGGCACAGTCGGGTGATTCCCGGCTGCGGTCTGGCTGAATCATGGGGAATATATGAAAATGAAAGCACTTCATCATATCATCTGGTATTGAGCGATTCAAATACTGGCAATAATGCATTATCCGAAGTCAGTGGAGATGTTGCCAAGGCATTAAGTTCAAGCGGTGCATCCGGGGCGGAATATTATCCTCAGGTTGTGCCAAATGGAATCAATGGTTCAGGAGCCAGACGCTTTGCTTCAGTGAGCGGGGAAAATATCCAGGTCGAAGCAATGTTCGGAAACAAATCCTGCATTGTTTCCAAAAATATCGGAACAGGAAAACTCTTCTATTCCGGGACCCTGTTAGGTTATGCCGCTGAAAAAGATGATTCGTTACTTAGATACATTCTCACCAAGGCTGCGTCATGCGCCAATATCAGCAGCAATATAATTAATGACAACATTCATATCGATTACATCTATGACGATGCCGGAACGTTACGTTTTTTACTTGCGGTAAACCTGTCAGATAAACCGCAGAAACTAGAAGTTCCTGATGGATATTCCTTGAGTCCGATATTCTTTGACGATCAGGATTTTCAGTTGTCGCCAAACTCATCCGAGCTTTACCGGGTTATCTGAAGAAAAAACTAGTAGCAAACTGGCGCGGATACGCTTAAGATCTCCTTGTTTTAAGCGGCGGCGGGCATCGCGGCTGCTAATACTCTGCGAGCCGCTTATCACATAACTGCAGCAACCGGTTCCTTAGTCAAATGAACATGCCGTCTGTACGGGAAGCAATACTTGCCGGACTCGAGCCATTGTCTGTGGGGTGCTAATTCAAAGCGAACTCTGGTTGCGTCAGGCACGGTTATGTTGAATTCCGACCGATCCCACCTGAGTACCAGATCTCCCTGCGGCAATGGCAGAGATATATGGCCGCGTTTCGGAAGAAGCGACAATTCAGGTTTGCATTCGATTTCACGCCAGGCCGGGGTCAACTGTTTGAGCCCGCCAATCAGGTCAACCAGATGACTGACCGGATGCGCACTCCAGGCATGGCAGCATGACTGCCCATCGTCACGATCCCAAATAAAATGTTCCCAGGTTCCGCCGCTGGGAATCATTTTTCCCCAGCCGGAACGGATAAACTCAAGCACTTCATTCAGATAGCCAAGCTGTTCGGCGGCATCGAAAAGATACGTACACCAGAATGAAGTCGGAACCGCATAGTCGGTGTTTTCTCCGCGCAGGAACGACAGCAGGCGTTTTTGGGCCATATGCTGATGGAGTTCCGGTTTCAATCCGCAAAGGATGGCCAGCACCTGATCATGCAGGGAGGCTTTTTCCGGCACCGGCATTCCGTCAGGCTCCAGGCCTGCAATAAACAATTTTTGTTCCGGATCAAAGAGCTTTGCAACAATCAACTCTTTTCGCTCCCGTATTTCCCGGGTTATCGGATCACTATCCAGACCGGCCGCGATCAGCAGTTTCTCATAATGCAGCAAGGTGTAAAGATACCACAGATTGATAAATGCCGGAAAACCGCGTTTGGGCAGAGGCGCCCAGTCTTCAAACAGCCAGAAACGCGGATCGAGTTTGATCAAACCATCACCACGACAGGCTTCCGGCGATTTAAAATAAGCAAATATTTGCTTGATCCGGTCATGCTGATCATGAAACACCGACAAGTCTGCGGTCTGCCAGTAATAATCAAATATCGTCAATATCCAGGTCAAAGAGAAATCCGGCAGAATACAGCCGCCGCTGCAGCACGGCGCGACACCGTATGTCAAGCCATTTTCGGTTTTCTGACCGGCAATGGAATAGATTCCCCGGCGCAGCAGTCGACAGTCTCCGTCAAGATAAAATGTATTTTTCCCCTGAACCCTGGCGTCTCCCCACCACTGTCCCTGTTCGCGCCACGGCGTATCGACATAGGCGTCAATTGAGCATATCTGCTGCGTATGACGACACATTCGGTAAATTTCATTCAGCAGCGCATCCGGAGTCTCGAAAATCCCACGCATTTCGAAGGGGTACTCGGCCAGTCGCCAACTTGCCCGCAATCGCATTCGTTGTTTCTGTCCGCGCAAAACCAGCACAATATAGCGTGCCCCTTGAATCTGATAAAAAGTCCTTGAACAAGTCTCCAGCGCGGTCCGCATACGGGTTGCAAGCGCAAGCAGGCCGCCATTCCCCACCGGCAGGAGATCTATCGGCATCCCGTTTTCAAGGTACTGGTAATAAAGACAGTCGATGACTCCGTTAACGGTGCCGCCGTGAGCTTCCAGAAAAAAAGTTCCGGTTTGGATGGAACCCAAATCAACCACAACGGCATGAAATTGACCATCTGCAACGGGCTCGACCTCAAACTCCAGGCCGGTTACATCGCGTTTTTGTTTGATGCTTCCGCCATTCCGCCATTCATCGACGCTGTTAACTTCATCTTCCATCCAGTGCCAGGCGATGTTGATGCAGTCGCTCCAGCCATCAGTCATATTCCCGGTCCCGTGGACCGTAATTTTTTCCGGCGCAATCAAATCTTCGCGCAACATGGGAATTCCGCGAGGTTCCACACTGCTCCACGGCAGACGGCCGAAAGCAATTTCACCGCTCCAACGGAACATCTCTTTTTCGTGCCAAAGCGGTGGGGTTTCTGCGTATTTCCAGCTTTCATCATCTTTTGAGGCATCGAAATCCTCCTGAAATCCCATCTGTCGCGAGAGCCGCGCGACATGGGGATTATTGCCGGGAGCGCGACGCATCCGCCACGTGGCTTTGCCGGTGTAGATATTCACTCCGTTATTCCACTCGGCCGCACAGATAAATCCTGCCGCATACTTATGCAGGTACTGAAAGGTTCCGATGCCGGGATTGTAAGCTTCCACCGCAATAAAATTATGTCCGGTATGCAGGTGTCCGGCTATATCAACTTCGTCAAAAGGCCAGTGACTCTGATATCCCCGCGCCGGACCGCGACAAACATATACTCCATTGACATAGAGCCGGTAACTCTGGTCGGCGGTAATGAACAACGGAGCCCGTTCCGGAATGGCCTGCATATCAAAGTCGTACCTGAACTGGGCAAAACAGTTTTCCAGGTAGATTTCCCCCTGAGGCCAGAGCCATTTGGCTCTGCTTAAAGGATGATTGTCTTTGTCGAAAATATACATGCGATACAATGCCTTTATCCTTTAATTGTCAAAATAATCGTGATAGCCAGGGCCGCCGCCGGCGAGATAACCACCGCTCTTTCCAGTCTTATCCGGGCTGATCCAGAATGAATACAGATCACCCTTTTTTAATATAAAGCGAATTTTTACCGGACGGGAGATCAGGCTGCTCAAACTATCACCATCCTTCCAGCCGATGCATGTGCAACATGAATCTCCGGAAAACGGTATGGCGTTTGCTTCGGTGAATGATGCTATGACTTTACCGTCCATATCCAGCACTTCCGCCCGAAGTTCCTTCGCCGCCGCATTCACAAAGAGGTAACTGCCGGAAAATGTTACCGGGGGAGTAATCAGCTCTCCGACTCCATCTGTCGACATGGAGGCGAATCCATCGCGCCGCAGATGCGCGATACCGGTTGCGCCGCGATGATACATTCCGTTCGGCCTGCCGCAGTTTTCATCGCCCTGAAAGCCGGAAAAGTAAAACGTGATCAGGTCGGAACTGACCGTGCAGATGTTGCCCAGCGACTGCACATAACCGCGATCCCAAACATCGCTGCGCTCCGATTTCAGCGCCGGGTTGCGGTCCGGCCGCGACCAGTGAAAACCGTCGCGGCTGTAGGCGAATTGCAGTTCCGTTATTTTGGGAATGCCGCTTTTTTCACACACTTCGTTGGATGGACCGTGATGCAGTTGGAAAAAGCCGAGCATAATGCTTTCATAAGCGACGGAATCAAGGTTGTAGAGTTGCGGAAATCTCCCCGTTTCGGGGTGAGGCATATCCAGCCTGTCGGTATGCGCCCACGGCACGGAACGGCATTCCCGCCCTTTTCTGGTATCACCCCACTGGGAGGCCTGGAAGTAGTCGCTGCCTTCAGCATAGTGCCTGGCCCGCATACCTTCCACGCCCGGTTTCCAGCCGAACCCGGAACGCAGGCTGAAACACCATTTTCTCCGGAACGGATTATAGAACATGGTTGAGCGATCCCCGGCATAGCCGGTGGCGACCGGCAAACTCCAGTGAATACCATCAGGCGAAGTAAAAGCCATTGCCCTAGCGTCACCACACGGTTCCTGGATGAATATCTTATAGCGCTCCATGTCATTATCGGTATGATAGTCATATACCACGGTCCAGGAATCGCAACCTGTTCCAAACGGAGTGATTCGGTTGGTTCCGGGGAAAATATCGAGTTCCGGCCGGGTCCAGTTTATCCCGTCTGTACTTTCAGCGTAACAGATACAACGGCACCAGCCGGCTTCATACCACATCTTGTAAATACGTTCATTGTAATCATACCAGACGCCACCGCTCTTGGGACAGGCCACTGCCGCGTCTCCGGCCTGTTCAAGCTCGGTTTCCGGTTTGAGGATTGGATTGCCGGCGTACTTTTCCGGATAGTGGAAAACCCGCTGCAAGCTGGATGAAGCGATCAGAAAATCATCAACAAATAGTTGACGCCCGAGATCGACCGGAATGATCTCAGGAGGATTTTCCAGATATGGCACCGGCGTCGGTTCGCGGTCTTCGAGATTAATATCAGCCGGGGGCCATTCCGCCGGCAACACTATTCCATTATACAAATATTCGCTCATAAAGACTTTTCCTTTATTATTGTTCCGGGAACAGCTTCAGCAGGGTGTCGGCATAGAGCCATATCCCGCGTGCGTCCGGATGATTGATATTATTTAACATCAGTGAATTATAGGGGATGCCTTCTTTCCACAGACTCAAAAAACGAGCGGAAACATCGGCAATTGCAAAATTGTTTTCCACCGCCCATTTTCGCAGATATTGCACATAGGGTCTCGGATCTTCCTCGATATTTTTCTGAGAGTCAAGCCCCATCCAATCGGGCCGGACCGGATGCGGCAGTATAATGATCGGCTCCATTTTTTTGCGTTTGAAATCAGCCGCCACGCGGTTATAGATACGGTCGAACTCCGCCGTCATCGTCAAATAGGCGTCATTGACAAATTCCAGTGTCACCAGATCGGCGCCGGATTCAAGCACCTGTTCCTCGTAGTTGTACTGCGATCCCGACGGTTCGCACTGGAAGGTATTGATCGCTTTTCCGGGCCAGCCGAGGTTGACCAGGGTGATTTCACTCTGCGGAAAACGTTTACGAAGTCCTTCTACAAAAATATTGATCCAGCGCTGCGATTCATCCTTAATGAAATTACAGGCCGTGACGCTGTCTCCCCAGGCGAGAATCTTAATCGGCTCCCCGGCACGAAGTTTTGACAGCGTTTTTTCCAGTGTCTTCTCGATTAATCCTGAATCTTGTTGAGCCGCAGAACAGTTTTCAATAAACGGAAACAACATATCATCAGAAAGTCTTTGGCGATTGCGGTCAAAAAGAATATTGCCGATCAAAGTTTCTCCCTCATCCAGTTCCGGCGGCAGCGGGGTCGAACCATTGATTATTCCCTGCTTCCGGTAACATTGACCGCTCTTGTCAACCACCACGGAGTCCAGTCGGTAAGGTTGGTATTCATAAGACACATAAACAGTATCTTCCCCGCCGATCCGGGAATCAGGAGTTCGTCCCCAGGCTCCCCACACTGCGTCGAAATAATAATCCAAGCCATTTTGAAACCGGACTCCATCCGCATCTTCAATCACGACCGAATCCGGCAGCAGGGCATAAGAAAGCGAACATTCCCAAGCCTCAAGCTGTTTAAAACGTACCCCGCTGCGCCATTTCTGCTCCTGAAATACCGGAACTTGATCGTGTTCCTCACGTTCAACTTTTAGGGCTTGAACCGGAGTTATTTCAACCCGAAAATATAACTCATGGCCGGATTCCGCGGTTCCACCTGCTTCGAGGGTCCACGGCTTATCAGGTACGGTTTTCATAAATGCATTATTTAACGTTTTCATATAAAATTACTCGACAGATATCCCATGAATTTTTCCCGTTATTACAATATTTCCAGTATCAATATTACGCAACTTTACATCTCTGATTTCCACCGGATTTCGTTTTGCGTCAATTAAAACAGACAGATTCGCTTTGCCTGGCCCGGAGCATTGGATATTATCGATAACAATATGTTCATATTTCACTACATAATTCGATGCGTCCTGCTTCCTGCCGGCTTCCTGTCCACCAGTAAAATCTCCCAGGCGGTCACAGTCGATCCGCAGTATTTGAGGAATAAAATCCGGATCAGAACAGTAAACATCGTCATCACTTTTCTGGATGCGAAGCGATTCATATCCGGTATCGGTATTGATAAAGATATCCTTGAACTCGATATTGCGGATCGCGGTTTTGCCGCTGCCGAACCAGGTGGTAATATCCATTGCCACCGCCGACAGATGGATCAGATAGTTATTGCGAAACGAGATGTCATGAATTGTTCCGGGCAGGTGTCCCGCCCATACTTCGATGCTTTTTCCCCAGTCACACCACATTACACAGTTCTCAACCAAAAGATTATTCAGATTGCAGTTGTCTTCTCCTTCAAGATAGGCGCCTCTGGCAATTAAGCAGTCATCAAAGGACCTGATGAACGAATTACGCACCGTGACATTTTCCGAGGTGCAGATATTGATTCCGTCAGAATTGTAACGCCACAGCCCGATCAGCTTAACATTATCAATCATTACGTTACGGCAATGGTTCCGGATAATCATCGTCCACAGCATGGGATTGCGGAGGACAATGCCGTCAATGGCCAGGTTTTCGCACTCGTACGCCACCAGGCTTGAAACATATTTTTTGTCCCGCGCCGGCAAGCCGTACCGGGTAAACAAGTCCGCCATTTCATCGCCGGGACGACCTTCGTATTCCTCTTCTCCGCGCCGTAAATGCGATGAATCCAGAATGCCGCGTCCGGTGATATGCACGTCTTTGACTTTATAGGCAAAAATCGCGCCATAAACCACTGCGCCCTCGTCGATATAAACAGTTTGCCCCGATTCAGGAACGATGACGCCAGGATGATGTTCGCCCGGCCCGAAATAGATTTCGTTGTCGCTTCTCCGATGGACCAGTGGAGGATTGGCAAAAACATGCAGGGCATGGTGCCGTCCGTTTACCTCAATTGTAAATTGACACGGCTCCGATATTTCCACGGTGATCTTATTGTCCTTTACCGTATACGACAGCTCGTATTCAAACGGCCGTATCTCAACCTTGTCAATCGTCGTCACTGCGACTTCGACTTCAAGCTTGACTTTGTCCTCCATGTCGAAGGTGACGAAATATGCGGTTTCGGTCTGGTCGGGCGAACGCTGTTTACCTTGCCATACCCGATTAAGGGGATACGCCGAGACCGCAGCCTCGTGAACTGTCTGCGCTTTCTGGTTGATGGATATTTTGTACATTAAAACCGGCCTTTTTGTTGAAGCCGGGCAAAGCCCGGCTTTTGAGTATATTGCTTTATTTTTTACATCTGACAATCCCGAACAGGGAGGCTTTTTTGTCTCCGCCAATCCCGCTGGACCACTGGATATATTTACGCCCTTTTCCATCGTTGTCATTCACCAGCCATGAAAAACCGAACTCTTTTGTTTTCGCCGTCAGCGGATAGAGTTCATTCAGCGGAATCTTTATCTTGTAGTTCATGCCGCCGGGGATTGACTTAGCCGTAATCGCAACGTCCTTCAATAAGCCATACGGGGTGATGTTTTCCGGCAGTTCAGGAGTCCAGAAATTGGCGATTTTATAGGCTATGGGTTTGCCTGATTTATCAATCGAAAATGCTATTTCAGTGCGATCAAGTCCATCGAGCTTCGGGTCGAAGGCAACCTGGATCGAATCGTTGTCCCAGACGTTCTCATGACCTGGTGCCGGCAGACAATTAACATCATCTTTCACCTTAAAGTCAAGATAGACAAACTTATTATCCATTGCCATTCGGCATGATGCGCTGAGATCGTCCTCACCGGACCATTTTACTCCGCTGCCCTTCTTTATCACTTCAGACTCGCGATCAGCCTTCATGGCAGGAATATTATTCCAGTTTTTCGGTTCTCCGGCCGTTTTAACGTAAACTCCCTGATAGAGAGCTTTATTGCGGGGAAAACGATCTGTCAGCCGGATGATCGCGAAACGGTTGAACAAAACTTCCTTTCCGGTCTTGTCTCCGTAATTTGCTATCATGGCAAACTTCAGTTTTGCGGCCTCAGGCTGCAGAATACGGATTTCCTGGCTGAAAGTCTTCCAGTTTTTACCAAGTTTACTGACCAGGCAATTAATTCCTGGCCTTTGCGGAAAAACCTTTTTATTGTTTTTGTCTGTCAGTGAATAAACGCCGCCAAGCAGACCATCGCCTTTCGCTTCAACAATAAATAAATATTTTTCGCCCGGCCTTACTTTAATCCCTCCGGCGGTTCCGAAGAAAACCATACCTTTGGTCCGGATTGCATTTCCTTCTTCTATGCCGCCGCCTTTAACCACATCAAACTTATTTTTGTCTTTCGGATAAAACCAATGAGCTCCGCCTCTGGCAAAGTCGCCATTCTTAATCAAATTCTCACCCGGGTTGCCGCGGCTTACGTCAACCACGACATGGATTGCAAACTTATGGCCGTCTGCTATTGCGCTAATATCCATGTCATAAACACCTTCCAAGGCGTCCTTGGGTACTGAAAGTTTCAGTTTGTCGCGGGTTATAGAACCGGTCCATTTTGACGGCAGTTTGAGTTGCAGCCCAGTTACGGATTTATCGAGATTCAGTCTGAATTCCCCGGTGCTGCCCGGTTTAATTACCGAGTGATCCGGTATTGCTTCCAGAATCCTGCCGTAAGCAGTCAATAACTTCATATCCCCGCCTTCTATGGATAGAGGAATATCAGATATTTTCAAGCGGAGAGTGCCGTTGACGGTTTTAACCGGCGAAACTGCATCCATCAGGTCAACACGCATTGCCTGCTTTACTCCCAGCGGCAATTCAACTTGCGGCTGCTTTTTGCTCCAGATTACAATAACCGGGGTTCCACGGCGGTCAAAAAGATATGCTTCGGTTTCCGGGGTGGATAGATTTGCGATAAACTTCGCATGTTCCAAACGATGAGTCATGGTTCGATAGGCAGCATAGAGCGGCAATACTCGTCCATCAATGTCGAAGGCTGAAGCCATGAAAGAACTGCCGCTTCGGAAAAAGTCGAACGCGAACGTTTTCCTGACTCCCAACGCCGCTTCCCGGACATACACTTTCTGCAGTAAAGACGCGCTCTCAAGATCGGTCCGATTCTTTTTTCTCCAGGTCATTTCTTCGGTATTGACCAGCGGCATATTGGGAACGCCCATTTGAGCCAGCGCCGTCCGCCATTGGCTGACCAGACCATTGTCGCGTTTGTCATTGCCGCCATAGTGAAAACTCATTATATCGAAGTAAACTCTCCCGCCAACGCTTTTTACGGCCTCTTCCAGAAAGTTCGGCGGGGGCAGGGGCGCTCCGGAAAGAATAACGCAATCGGGATCGGCTTTTTTCGCCGCTTCATAACCGGTCTTAAGCAGCATCCCGAAATCCGAGGGGGAACCGTTGGTCCAGAATGCCGATTTGTATCCTGCTTCGTTACCGAATTCATACCATTTAATCCTGCCTTTATACCGGGAAACGGTGACGGTAACGAAATCAGTCCAGTCCTGCCAGTTTTTTGGAGGATAATTCTGGTAATAATAGGTCCCGCAGCAGGTCATTTTGGTATTGGCAGATGACGAGGCCCATTTCGGGGTCCCCGTAAATGTCAGCAGGAAGTTCATCTTATATTTTTCCGCCAGCGCAAGGCGTTCATCGAAATATGTCCAGTCAAACTTGCCTTTTTCCGGTTCACGCAGGAACCAGTGAATCGAGTGATGCCTCACCCACCTGGCGCCGGCGAGGAAAGCGCGCCGTGTATCGGTTTCCGCAACTTCTTTACAGTAACGCAGACGGTAGCCGTCTGCCGGTATGGCATGGCATCCGAAGCGCGAATCCGGAATATTTTCCGCTGCCACCGGTTCAATAACCACATAGGCGGTTTCACAAACCGTTGGTCCGGATTTGCAGCTTACTTTGAAGTATCCGTATTTGGCTGCGGACAACTCAATCTGGCCGCTACCGTTTTTTACCACGGTACTGCCTTCTGTTACTTTTGTCCCGAAAGCATCTGTTACTTTATATGTAAGCCTGCCATTTCCATTCGGCAAATTATATCCCCTGGCATTCAATACTACTTTAGCCCCGGGATGATAAATACCGTCTTTCTCACTGAAAGATAATTTCAACAAAGGAGGCAGTTTATCGATTGGAGCGTTTGTTTTATACAGGGCAATCCGGTCGAATTGAAACTTGTAATGCTTCGCCAAAGAAACGATTCTGATTGTCAGGATATTTTTGCCGGGTTTAACCGCAAACACCGCATCAAGTTTGAATGGTTCCTGCTTCTTCCCGCTGCGTCCTGGCAGGTTAAGAATCTTTTTCTTCCCGTCCGGAAGGATCATTTCGATGCCGTTAGTCCCATTTTCCCGGTTATTCCATTTGATCAAGTCAAATACAATCCGCCGGGTTCCTCCCTCCGCTTCGTTCCATGATAATTTCAACGCGCTGACAATCTCGTCATTGTACATCCAGCGCTGTATTGATTCGGTCATTAATCCGCTGACAATTTGGGGCTTGGCGATAAGCTTGTTTTCTTTGATTTCATATTGAAAGGTATGGGTTTTATGATCCATCGCCGGACTTTTTTGCACGGCCGGAGCGTTTCCGTATTCCCAGGCATTGTAATAAGGACTAAAATCAAACTCCGAACCGTTCTTTTTGCCCAGCTGCCATACCAGGCTGTCCGCGGCAAATAATGACGGCGTCAAAATTGCCATTAATATTGTTAGATATAAATTGAGTAATCTGCGCCTGGAATTCATCTTAAATATCATCCTCGTTCATGTTTTTCAAATTAATTTCGTTGTCACTTATTTAAATTTCCAACACTTCAGCTCAATTACCATCATAAAACACGCCACCCCATGTTTTCGGTATGCTGTTCATATTCAGATTATCAACATGTCCATCCATGTACAGGACGTTGATAGAGGATTGATTGTGACGCCACCACATAGTTAGTCGCACATCGGTAAAACTGCTCAAGTCCATCGTGGTATAGCCGAACGTTGAATACCAGCTTCCGCCATAATAATCCATTATCAAAAAAGTTTGGCTTTGACGACTGAATTTGCTGAATTTTTTGGCTGCAATCCGAGGATTGAAACTACAGGCCCCATAGGTCCGAAAATCACAGCCGCTAGGCTGCGGCGAGGTTCCTGCAGCCAAATATGCCGTGGGTACCGATGGACAATAACGACGTATCTTATAGCTTTTTATATAAGGGTATAAACAGTTGCGAGTATACTGATAGCCAGTGTTTCCCGGTCCGTTCCAGCGCAATTTCTGGACAGCTCCGTCATCACGATCCCAAGTGGGGTCTCCTAACATGTACCATTCATCGTTGTCATTGAGATATGAGGCAAAACCAAGTCCCTGCTGCTTCAGGTTGCTGGCGCACTTTATGGTTTTAGCCTTGTCTCTCGCCTGATTTAACGCTGGCAGCAACATTGAAGCCAGGATTGCTATAATTGCAATTACTATAAGAAGCTCGATTAATGTAAAGATATTATTTCCACTTGAAACCCTTTTCATGATTCTTTTCCTTTTTTTAACTGTTTGTCATAGGATAATTCTCGGGAAAATCAAATATTTCCGGAAGTAGACAATGGTTCCTTTCCTATTTGTGTTATTGTATTAAGGGGATTGAATTCAGTCATTTTATTTCTTTCAGCTTACACTGGACCGCTCTTTTGAAAGGCCCGTTATTTTGTTCTTTTCCGGCTTCGATCAGTAAGCTCGCCGCAACATCTGCTGCCCCGGCGGCATCCGGTGAAATTATATATCCCTGAAAGTTTTCTTCACTGTTCAGTTCGTTGCACGCGACAAGTCGGCATTGCTGACTCAGATCCACATCAAACTCTTTCAGGATATCCGGAATGGTTTCCGCAAACAACGGGTCGCAGAAAATAGCATCAGGCCGGTAGCCGGACGCAAGTAATTCCCGGAATGCGACTATCTTATCCTGAAAATATGCGACGGAGTTAAGATTTCTCAGTGTCTCTCCGGGTAAGCCCATTTTGTCAAGAATGCTGGCCGCAATTGATACTTCAATTGTCAAATTTGTCAGTGCCAGAAAATTTTGCCGCTTTTCCCGTTGGAAAACTTCAGCCAGTTCAGTTTCCGCCGTTCCGGTTGACAACACGACCGCGTTCCGGTAGCCGCGATCCAGGGGGGTAATAACCACTATCGGAACACCTGCCGCTTCGAGATCAGAAACTAAAGTCGATTTAGGAAGCTGATGAATATGCGGAATATGCCAGAGGATGCCGTCAAGACCAAGATTTTTTAGTTCCTGAATTCTCGATTCGTTATCGACACAGGAAAAACTAATATGATGGACATAGCATTTATGCTTTGTCAAAGCCAGGCCCATATGACAATAAATCAGGTTTTCCGCACATCCGTAACAGAAACGCTGGCCATCTCCGTCGATAATCCCGATCAGCGGCATTTTTTTCTGTATCGGAGTAATGTTAATATGATTTTTACGGGGATTGGTAAAAGTTCCGATCCTGGGTTTACTGATCAGAACATCCTCGGAGATCAACCGTTCCAGTTCATAACGCGCCACCCGCCTGGTAGTCCCGAACATTTCGGCCAACTCGTATGACGACGGCAGCTTAACTGAAACGTTGCCGCTCTTTCTCAGCAGTCCATATACGTAGTGCCGTATCCTGGTCCCGGCCGAATTATCTTTCCGTTTGTTTGCCACTTTTATACATCCGCTTATTATTTTAAATTGTCCCAATATGTCCCAGCATTTTCAAGTATACATGTTTCATTCTTCAATGTCAAGAGTCAAATGAAAAAAAATGACCGATTACTTTTTATTAGCATTCCGGTATCTGCGGTGAGTGGGAGCTATAAATTTTATTGGTAAATCTGCCAAGTCAGAAAAACTTTTTTTTAGAGCTGCTTTGTGTTTTTCGTGGTAAAATTCACTTGTATTGTCTGCTTTCGTAAGGAGTAAAAGTAATTGGAATATGAAGCAGGGAACTGCCGTCGGCATACCGGCGAATGGTACGCGAGGCGGGACTTGAACCCGCACACCGAAGTACCAGATCCTAAATCTGGCGCGTCTGCCAATTCCGCCACTCGCGCGTGAAACTTGTCGGGTCATAAAAATAACCCGAAACCGTCGGAATGCAAATTATTTCCCGAGAAAAATCGCTTCTTTGACTGGTAAACATGCCTCTGTCCGGTTAAATTACCCGTTCAATTTATTTTGGTAGGCAAAATATAATATTTTGTCTGATAGTTGATAGTTGTCGAGCCAGGTTGTTTTTTGTTCTCACCACTCGCAACTGACAACTCACAACTGATTTATTAAGGATAATTGCAGTGACAAGGTTTTTGATTTATATATTTCCGGCCCTGATGGATGTGGTTGTCGGAGCAGTATTGTTTGTGACGATTGAACGGGCCACCGGCGCGCAATGGAGTGCTTTCAAAATCGGGATGCTGGCCTGTTCCTGGGCGGCGGTCTATACGGTGTGCTCCTTTGTTATTGGCCAGGTTGCCAACCGGCGCAATGCCGCGTGGATTATTTTACTATCCGCGGTGGGAATGCTGATCAACTCCATCTGCTTTATCATTTTTCCTGCTTTGGATTTGCAGTTTCTGTTTTCCGGTTTGACCGGCTTGTTTGGTGCGATGTTTTTTTGTCCGTTTCAGGTGTTTATGAGGGCGGTGGAGGACGGCAAACCGGCCGGGGTGCGCAGATCGACCGCGCTGTACACTTTTTCCTGGAGTTTCGGGATGGCCTGCGGACCGTTCCTGTCCGGTTTCATCATCCAGTGGGGACACTGGTGGGGTTGCCATATTATGAATGCTTTGATCGGGGTGATCGTGGGCGTCGGGATATATATGCTCAAGCATCACGCCGACGCGCAGCCGCAAACTGCACCGGTAGAAGTGGCTGCCGAACCGCAGCCGGAAGAGGTCTCCAAAGAATATGCCGGATTGCCGGACCTGGCCTGGCTGGGCTGGGTCTTTGCCGGGGTCGGTTGTTTTTCGGTTGCGATAATCCGCAGTTTTTTCCAGTACCGGGCCGAGCCGCTGGGGATTCCCAATGCAGAGCAGGGAGTAGTACTGGCGCTGGTCAGTTTTTCACAATCCTTTACCGCATTATTCCTCGGACGTTTCCATTTCTGGATGTATCAACGGCTGATGCCCTTGTTGCTGACGGTCTGCGGAGCCGCCGGTTTGCTGATATTCGGTCTTTCAACCAATATCTATTGTTTTTATTCTGCTGCGATCCTGTACGGTTTTTTCTCATCGTCATTCTTCTTTTATTTTGTTTTTCACTCGCTGGTGCATCCGGAGCGCAGCACCTTTTATGTCTCAATCAACGAGGTGGTAGTCGGTGTTACTGGCATTGCCGCCCCGATTATCGGCGGGATCATCGCGGACCGGACAAACAGCGCCATGCCGTTTCTGGTCATGGTGCCGCTGGTTGCTGTCGCGGCGGTACTGCAATTCTGCATTCACAACCGACCCCGGATCAAAGATCTTCTAGCGGCAAAGGCGGCATCCAATGGTTGAGCTACAGGTTTTTGAATGCGTAAAAGCCAAAGTCAAGGCGCATCTGGAAAGCGCGCCGAAGTGTCACGACTTCGAGCATACCATGCGGGTACTGCACAACGCCCGGAAGTTGGCGGCGGAACTGCCGGAATGTGATTTACATGTGGTGGAACTTGGAGCTTTGCTCCACGATATTGCGCGTCCTGAGGAACTGGCAGCTCAGGGCAGGCTTTGTCACGCGGAAAAGGGAGCGGAACTGGCGCCGGAAGTTTTGCGCACTTGCGGAGTTACGGACAAAACTCTGATCGAGCGGGTTAAACAGTGTGTGCGCCGACATCGCTATCGGGATGAAGTTCACCCGGAATCTTTGGAAGAGATGATTGTTTTCGACGCGGACAAACTGGACTCGATTGGAGCGGTCGGGATTGGTCGGGCGTTCCATTTTGCCGGTCGCGAGGGTGCGCGTCTCCACAACACCGCAGAGGAAGCGATGAACTCAGCGGCCTACAGTCGCGAAGACTCGGCCTACCGTGAATACCTGGTCAAACTGCGTCACATTCACGAACGCATGATGACCGCGCCGGGCAAACGCCTGGCGGAAAGACTCACCCGGTTCATGGACGACTTTTTTGACCAGCTCAACCGTGAAGTCGCGGATTGAATTATCGCGATTGGAGCCTGTTCCATTCCGAAGCGTTGAATAAAACAGGTAAAAGCGATATTGGAATTCTACCCGTGAACACTTTCTTTAAATTCAATAATCAATGACAGACTGTAACTTCCAATAGATGACCGGAATAACTTGCTAAAGTTAATACGGGTGTGTCAATAGCAGCTTCGATAGAAATATACTCTATATCATTAATAAATTTTCGATCAAATCTGTGTCCATGCCCCTGAAAAACCGCAATGACATTGCCTGACTTTTCTAATACCGCCCTGACTTCATCTGCGTTTGCGATGATCTCCGGATGGTTCTTCAGGTTTATTTTTCGATCGTCAAGATTTTGATGGGCGAAAATAAAGGTTGGACAATCTATATTGCTTTTTAAATCATTTTTCAGCCAAAGCAGTTCGTCATGAGGGATAAAGGCATGGAACCAGTCGAAATCACCGTTGGCAAACGGAGTTCCGTCCGGGTGATAATTCATGTCAAGAACGATAAAATGCAGACCTTCGCAATCGAACGAGTAATAGTGCTTTTCCCGGCTTGATGAATGAATAATCGTACCGAATTCATCTTTCGTTATCAGCTCAAGATCATGATTTCCGGTTACATAGTATTTTATTAGCGGTAATTTCGCAAAGGTTTCCTCGACGTTCCGGAGAATTTCCAACGCATCATTTTTTTCTTTCACTGTTCCTATAGAATCACCCAGGTTGACGACGAACGCGATCTTGTCCTGTTCCATTCTGGAGCGGATTTTTTCAGCCAGCTTTTTTGGAATATTTGAATAACGAACACAGTGCAAATCTGAAATGACGCAAAATTTGATGTTATTTTTTAGCATACGGAGCCATCTTAATTCAGCATTCGATTATCCGGGAGAGGTTTCCCCCGAGAATTTTTTCTTTGTTTTCGACAGAAATGTCAAGCTGCTTGATGATTTCAATATCTCTTTTATTTATTTCTTTTGAATTCCATGGAAAATCAAGTCCAAAAACAAGACTGTCAACTCCTGCAAATTCGATAATATCCATTATTTTTTCAGGCCCAAGATACCAGAATCGGTTGTTTTCGATACTCAATACACTGGTTATCCCGCCAAAGATGCAGGGTTCTTTTGACCTGTTGGCATGGTTTGTCATAATGGCGAGAAATTGTTCAAAGTAAGTTCTTCCGCCAATGTGTTCAAAAATCATTTTCAGCCCGGGATATTTCCAGGCAATATCATCAAACTTTTCGGGTTTGGACATCGATAATTGAGTTCCGTGCACTCCGGTGTGGTAATCAAGCGCGATTTCGAGAGCTTCGGCTTTTTCATAACAAGCGTCCGCCAGAGGCGACGCTATATCATGCTTATCAACTGAAGGGTGAACTTTCGCGTGCTTTATTCCTTCCGCCTGAAATATGGAAAGCAGCTCAACTGCATTTTCCGCAACCGGATTAATAACTCCTGCCGCAATTAATCTGTCAGGGTGTTTTTTTACTTCTTGCCAGGCCCAGCGATTGGCTTTGGTGATATCATTATCCATTTGGCAGGCAAACGGCGGAAAGACAACGGCTTTGTCGATGCCGCAATAATCTATATGTTCCAGTAACATATCTGTTCCGCCCGCCGGCCACCAGGCGTCAGCTCCCGGTTCCGGCATTAAATGCGCATGATTTGCTATTATCATGATTATCCTTTAAATGAAATGGGCTTGTGGATTAATCGCTACAAGCGGAATATATGAGTTCAATGCTATATAATTTGGATGACGTTGAATTAAGAAGGATTTTGAATTTACTGGCTTTTACAGGCACTTTCATGGGCAGACCTTGCCAGGGGTGCCTGTATTCCGTTCCCTTTGCATCTGCAAAAACAATATCAACTTCTCCAACTGCGTCAACTGCCACATAGATGTTCCCATTGCCGTATTTCTCCGGATTGAATCTTTTTATAATCCAATCGCCGTTCAACGCATATTCCACATAACCGGACGAGCCGCCGGCAACTGCCAAATGATTTCTTCTTTCGCTTTCATTTACCGAAACGACTTGCAGGCCTGACTGTTTCCCGAGGTGATTGTCTTTTGACTCACTGGCTGTAAAATCTATGTGGTCCAGTAAAGTATAATCCGTTTCTGGTACATCCAGTTCCAGGACCGTCCCGCCACCGGGAGGCAGGGAGAGAGAAAATTGTTTTAAATCTTTTCTCTTTGGACTTGTTTCCAATGAGATGTTTTTGTTGGTAATCAGGTCTTTTACTTTTTTGATGCAGTTGAAAGTCGCTATTCTTTCAGTCGCAATACTGTTAAGGTTGTTATTAACAATGATTGCATAAAGCTTGCCGTTAATGCTGTTTTTAAACGTTCCGGCCGACATATTGCCGTTCGTGCATAAAATCAGTTGAGTTGAAAGGTAATTATTTTTCAAAATATCCAGCAACGGAGTTAATTGGCGATAACATTCAGTCAAACGCTTGAATTGCGGCGTAGTCTGCAAACCACGCTCTATTAAGGCAAAGCCCTGTGGAGAGTACATCTTCTCCTTCAAGCCGCGTGGATTGTTATGTTCGGTTACTTTGATATTCTTCTTATCGAAAGTTTTTTTGTCGAAAACTCCGCAATCCAGCAGGGCGAATGGAATAATACCTTTTATGCCGTGTGCCAGCGCCGTCCAGACTTGCCATGACAGTTCTTCCGGAGTTGTCATTCTAAATGAAAGAACAGATTTGGGCATTATCACAAACTGTTTTGTCTTTTCATCAAAATATTCTGCTCCAGGCCATATTTGAGCAAAAGCCTGCGGCATTGACCAGCAAATGTGACCGTATTTTCCGGCAAGACGTCCCGCGGTACTGATGCGTCTGACATATCTTTTCATTGAGCCTTGCTGACTGGTATCTTTGTACCACGGAACCCCGGGATAAAAGAAACAATATGGGTCGGTAGTAATTATTTTTGCATTTAAATGCCGCATTGCCAGGGGGACTTCATGGGGCCTGACCACCAGCGTGAAAAACCGTTTTTTGTCATATTTATATAAACAATCCTGCAATGTGTTCATTACCTGCATCTCTCTCCCCTTAGGCTCATCATGTCCTACATAACCAATGAGTGCATCAAGGTTCATTGCGGCGCGGGTGACTTTTTTTGCCCACATATCCATTTCTTTTGCAGAAAAGATTTTAGTATTACGATAAACATCAGCGGACATTACAACTTTTAATGAATATTTTTGAGCGAGTTGACAAAAACGCTGCAGATTATCAAGTTTCATATGAATGACCCATATGAAGTTACAGTGATTTTTCTTGAGCAGCTGCATTACTTTTTCAGTATATGTCCAGCGGTCGATACCAGCTATTTCCGCGTTTTCCCCGGTCCTCCTCTCCTCCCATGGCCAATATACGCCAAGGGGAAAAATCGGCGCAGGATTATAATTGTTCACCTTGAATATGTTGACATTTTTATCGTCTGCCGGGGCGGCTGATAAAAAGCACTTGCCGAATATTAACATTGCCAGTATTAAAAAAAATCTCATAATGGATTGTCCTTTATATTTGAGGGTTCATATAAATCAATGAAATGCTGTATAACTCGGTATTCTCTGTCAAGTGTATTTTCATTTTCATTGTTTTGTCAGGAATCAACTCCGGGAGACGATTCCATTTTGCCTGGATTGTTTCTTTATCGCTTGCGATATGTTCTATTTCCACATCTCCTTTACCTTCAAGCCATAAATAAAGGCTGTCAGAATATTTGGATGGAGAATATCTGCCGGCCTGGGGTACTGAGAAATCAAATTCAATAACTCCGGTTGTTGAACCTTTGTTGACAACCACAGCATTTATATTTTTGCTTTCCGGATAAGATTTGATGTGACTGTTGACTAATTTTCCGGGAGGCATATCCTCGGCATATTCTGCAGCGAAATCGAACGAATTTATCAGGCCGTGAGTCAATGGATCAGCTTTCAGACGCAGGATCATACCCGAGCCAGCCGCCAGTTTGAGCTGTATCTGGTTAAATGGACAATTACGTGTAATTTGCAGATTATTGCCATAACTATCATCAATTTCAGCAATGCATGAAGATAAAGACAAGTTTTCACAAACATCTTGCTCTAAATTATTATTTACGACTACCGCAAAAATCTCATCATCCGGAGTGATAAACGTTGCGGCAGTTATATTTTCTGAGCCGTAGAGCAATGGATACGAAGGCGTTCCCTGCATTATCATTTTCTCATGTTGTTTTAATTCTTTGAAAATGGCACGGACAGTTTTGAATTGCTTTGAAGGAGTCAGGCCCTCATCTATCAAAGCCAGCGTCGGATCTATCGCGGTCGGTTCAGAAACATTTACGAAGCGGGTCCACCATTCTTCCTTTGAGACTGGACCCGCAACTTTTGCCGCTTCCCGAGGTAATTCCGGGGGCAAAAGAACAAAAGGGATTATTCCTTTTATATTGTGGATAATTGCCGTCCATATCTGCCAGGATATTTCCTGATCTGAAGTCATGCGGAAGTTAAGCATCGATCCGGGTTGAACTATCACTTTACCGCTTGCCTGGTCTAAATAAAATGTTCCGTTGATCTCTCCAAAACAATGAGGCATTGACCAGCATTTTTTATTATGTCTGGCGGCCAGTCTTCCGGCGGTCATTATTCTATTAATATAGCGCTCCTGAGACGCTGCCTGTCCAATATCCTCATACCATGGGATATTATCGAAAAAGAAACAGTAAGGATCCACGGTAATAGTATCCATTTCCAGCGAATTAATGGCTTGTGACATTTCGTGAGGCCTTACAACGATGGAGAAAAACCTTGATGGATCAAGGCGTTTCATTTGCCTGGCTAATTTATTCATTATCAGCATATCCCAGCATTGGGGCTCATCAAGCCCGACATAGCCAATAAGCGAGTCCAGATCTTTCCACTGACTGGTTATTTTCATTGCAATACTATTCAATGTATCCGGTTTGCTGTCCGGCAGCATTTCAGAAATATCGCAAGAGGCTATGACCTTTATCCCGACGGAAGACGCCAACTTGCAAAATCCGGGTAACGTATCCAGAGGCATATGAATGACCCATATCAGGTTTACTTCATATTGTTTCAGGATTTTCATTAACTGTTCAGTATAACTCCAGATATCCAGATTCACACTTTTAGCATTGGCTTCGGTTCTCTTGCCCCATGGCCAGTATACTCCACAAGGGAAAAAGCCTGCATCGTCGTTAAGCGGCATAAAAACTCCTTTATTGATGTTGGATTAGACTTATGCGAATTATGAATTACACCACGGAGGACACAGAGAAGCACAGAGAAGGGTTTAAATTTTCAGCTTAAGCTGAAAAATCAGAAAAACTTTTTCGTGACTTTTCGTGTGTTGCCCTGCGCAATGCTCGCGCTCATTTCATTGTTCGTGGTTAATATTTGTATTTCGCATGACTCATTATGTTGAATACATATTATTAATAGAACATATATTTCATTAATAAACGTAATCCATATAAGTGTCCCACCACGTATTTAAGTCTAATTCTCCTCGACCAAGGGATTTTACGTGGCCGTCATAAAAGAGACCGTTTGTTTTCAGGAGGTGACGCAGATGAATCGCGCAATTTGCTCTGCCGATAACCCATACTTCATGCCGGTTGGTTTGCAATACTGTGTCGTAGAGAATAACCCCGTTACCGCCGTTAAGATACTCCGGATATCTTGTCATCTTCACAAATTTATTAAGGGACCTGCCGCCATAACAACCTTCAGAGACAGAATAACCATTGCTTGGTGCAGGCGTTTTTCCTATAGGACAATGGGCAACTTCGCCGGAGATATAGTTTGGCACAATAAATGTGCTCCACCTGTTACATGGCGCGGTTGTTTCGTTTGGCGGCATAAATCCGTCATAATCATCAGAATACTGTATGTAACCCAGGCCGCATTGCTTGAGGTTATTTATACAGCTTATTTGTTTTGCCCGGTCTCTGGCTTTGTTCAGTGCCGGCAACAGCATTGAGGCGAGAATTGCAATGATCGCTATTACTACTAAAAGTTCGATAAGTGTAAACTGTTGATTTCTTTTTTTCATTTTTTACATTCTCCTTTTATATTTTTTTTAGTCAAAGTTCTAACTTGTTTTTTCTATTGTCATCAATGATCCTGGCCCTCCTTGTATTTAGTTAGTCAAATATAATTTATTAAAAAAACCACTTCTGTTGAAGCTGCTCCCTTTGGAAAATTTTTTAAATTTTTGTAACCCGGTTAATTTTTCTTGTTGTTTTTTATTTCCATTCCGACATTTCCGTGGTAAAATAAGTAAATTGGGCGGTGTCTAAAAAACGCATACTTTCCGCATGCCCGTCAGCCAGCAGCAAACTGGTATTGTCATGATGTCCAATTACAGTTGAAGTACAACAGTTTCCGCTGTTATCTTGATCACAATCATCAATATAAAATAGATTTTCTGCGGTTTCCTCTACAAAGATTATACTGCTGACCGGTACCTTTGCCTTGGCAAAATTATTTGAATTAAATGCAAGGTTGGGGTAAATACCAGGATTATTATTATATACCTCCCGGACATTCATACAATAGGAGAACTCACGTTTTTGTTCCCTTGGACACTTAAACAGGCGGCGAAAGGTATCAGGAGCATTCGAACTGCTGTTTTGCGCCAGCAGGTAAGTCCAACCGTAGTTTGCAATGCCTTTAGCACCCCATACGGGGGCATTGTCAAAAGTAGGATAGAACTCTCTGTTATCTTGAACATAAGAGCCAAACATTAATGATATTTGGTGAAGGTTGTTCAGGCAGGCGGCTTCCGCTCCTTTTAAGCGGGCTTTGTTTAGCGCCGGCAGCAGCATGCCGGCAAGGATCGCAATGATTGAAATCACCACGAGCAATTCAATGAGCGTGAAACTCCTTGATTTTATTATTTTCAAGTGCATTATTTTTTCTCCTGTTTCATCTCTAGCTTGCGCCACCAAAGACCATAGAATTCCCATGGCGCTGATTTATTTTGATATAGATCCCGTTCAATAAATATCAGGAGCTTGAAATTTTCTTTTTTCCCGTTGTTTACAGTTGAAAAACGATATTCGGTTCCGCCTGCTTCAAAACCGGTACGTCCTACAGGAACACTGACCCCCAACTCCATCAATTTCCATGGCGTTGGATTTCCTTTGTCCAGTATTTCAAATAACTCTCTTGTTTTCTTAGGATTTTTTGCTGCTTTAAGCCAGTATTCATTCCAACCAAAATAATTTTTCCGGGTTGCATATTTTGCATAACTGCGCTTAAAAAACTCTATATCTCTGCTCTCCACCTTTTTCAAAACCTTTGCCGCAATCGCCGTAATTTGTTGTTTGTCGCGTTCGGGCAGCGATGACCTTTCTACTCCTTCAAATTTAACTTTAGGATAATCCGCCAGTAAAACCTTGAATTGGTTTTCTCCATCATTTTCCACAATCATTCGCTCCGTAATCCGGCTTTTGGGATGTTTCATCATGCTGAAATTAGAATCAAACTTCAACTCATAGCGTTTTATTCCGCCTGTTCCTCCAGGCAACTCTGATCGTGTCAATAACTTCCTGCTCTTTATTTTTTCGAGGCTTTTCCGGTCTTTGATAAACCAGTCAAACCAACCGTCTTTATCGACAATATCTTTCCGGCAAATATCGAAATCTCCGTCATCGGCATTTTCCAACCAGGTGATTGACGAATCAATCACAAAATCATTATAGTGTATTGTTGCATCCGGATAGAGTAGTCTATATGTCACCCATACGCAAAGGCCGATTGCAACCAGTGCCACGATTCCGGTTTTCAGATATCGTTTGCTTTGCATACGTTGTTCCCCAATAATATTTTTCTTTCGTCTGTTTTGTTCATTTTTTTAAACTTACAGATCTCATATTCGAATTGAACTTTTTCAAACTATATGGTTGTCTGGCTTGCACGTTTTTCTAATGACTGCTTCTATTGGAATCTCCATTTTTATCGGAGCCGTTCCCGATGAATCATACTGCTTTAATATCGAATGGATGGCAATGTTGCACATCCTTGAATAGTTATAACGCATCGTCGTTAATTGAATATTGGAATCGGAAGAATATTCAATATCATCGAAACCAATGATTGCGATATCTTCAGGTACATTAATTCCTTTTTCCCTTAAACCTTGCAATAGTCCGATGGCTGTAGCATCATTAACTGCGATGATCCCGTCCGGCATGTCCCCCATTTGGGCGATATTCCTGCTTAATTTATATCCTTCGTTCTCATTGGCGTCGGCAACTTCAATAATCGATAAGTCGATATTATGGGAGGCCGCAGCGCGTTTACAACCTTCAATACGCTGGGCGATGCCGTAATAATGCCGGTCTTTTGTTACAACACAAGCTATTTTTTTCTTGCCTGAATTCATAAGCAGCTCAACGGCTTCATAAGCCCCCTGGCTGTAATTCGGGGCTACCAGATTAAAGTTTTCTAATAAAACCTGAGGAAACAGAAAAACGAATGGAATTTTTTGTTTCTTTAAAGATCCAAAAAACTCCTGTTCCTGCGGAGAAGTTAAATCAGCGGGGACAATAATCAAACCGTCAACTTTTTCATTCGTCACCAGAGTTTCTATAGCTTCCTTTTCAAGATTGAAAGATCCGGTATTGCAAAGTATGACATGATAGCCATTGTCCTTCGCCGCGCTTTCAGCATATTTGGCAATCAGGGAGTAAAACTTATCTTCAATATTTTGCACTAAAACTCCGATATTTCCAGTACGTTTTTTGCTGGTTTGCGGCGCTACAAAACTTCCCATTCCCTGTTTTCGGAGAATATATCCCTCAAGTGCAAGCTCATTCAGCGCTTTGGCGACGGTATTGCGGTTGACGCCAAATTCCCTGCTGAGGGTGCTTTCGGAAAACACTTTCATATTCTCTTTCAACTTGCCGGATTTAATCATATTTATTATCATAGACTTGATCTGGCAATATTTAGGAACTGCCGTTGCGGTTTTGTAAGGAGCCTCAATATTCATTATTATCTGCCTGAACTTTTTTGTATTTTAATGATTGACTAGTTGACTAGTCATGTTGTATACTATATATGATGCATGTGAAAATGTCAATAGTCTGTTTAAAAAAGCTGAGAATATTTATAAAACTTATTATTGCTGTACATAAAATGATCTATGACTGTTCTTTTTATGCGTATGTGATTATTTTATTCTTCTACTGTTAAATATCGTAACTCTTTTATTTATATTTCTTTGTGTTTGTTTTGTGTCTTTTGGCACGGGCCTTGCGTTTGTCTTATGACAGTCGCATTTCATAAATTAAAAACGCAAGGAGAAAGAACAATGAATAAGCGCGGGATTAGTATTAAATGGTTGTTATTGGCGGTAGTATTCTGTCTGGGAATGGTGAATATCGCGAACGGGGCCGGAACCCTGACCCCGACCGGATCAGGTGTTTCACCTGTCGCGATCAAATCGCACGATGTCAAGGTTACCATCAATAACGGTTTTGCCAGAACTGAAGTGGTTCAGATATTTTCAAATAAAAACACGCAGAAGATTGAAGCGGTATACGCGTTCCCGGTTCCAGAATCGGCCAGTATGTCGGAAGTGTCGGTAATGGTTGGAGAAACCGTGATCAACGGTGAAGTGGTCGATAAGAAAAAAGCCGACGAGATCTACGGCAAGGAGAAAGCAAAAGGGAACAAAGCCGGTAAAGCTGAAAAGAACGGTTTTCAGGATTTCAAATTTATGGTCAGCAATATAAATCCAAATGAAGATGTAACCATCAAGTTTGTTTATTATCAACCCCTGAAAATCGATACCGGAGTGGGGCGTTACCAGTACCCGCTTGAGGAAGGCAATACCGATGAAGTTCAAAAGAGTTTCTGGGAGCGCAATGACAAGGTTGAGGGAAAAACTACTATAACAATGGAATTGAAATCGGCCTGGCCGGTCGCGGATGTCCGGGCAACCGGCGGTACGCCGTTCAATGTTGAGGACAAATGTCCGCAGGGAACTTTTAAGGCCTCTTATGATTTGAAAACCGGATTGACCAAAGACTTTGTTTTTTACTATCGCCTCCAGGATAATCTTCCCGGACGTTTGGAAGTTATTCCTTATCGTGCCGCCGGCGCTAAAGAAGGGGCTTTTATGATGGTGGTTACGCCCGGGCTTGATTTAAAGCCTTTGAGCAATGGCGCCGATTATGTCTTTGTTCTGGATATTTCCGGCAGTATGCAGGGGGAAAAGATTCGGACCCTATGCAACGGGGTTGGCAAGGTTCTTGGTAAAATGAGCCCGAACGACCGTTTTAAAATAGTCACCTTTGAACATGTTGCTAAAGATTTGACCAGTGGGTGGGTCAATGCAAGTGAGTCTAATGTCCGTTCATGGATTGAAAAGGTTAAAGCCATTCAGGCTAACGGCGGCACTAATTTGTATGCCGGAATCAGCAAAGCCCTCGATAACCTTGACGCGGACCGGGCAACCAGCATAATTCTGGTAACGGACGCAGTAACAAATGTCGGCGTGGTCAAACCCGAGAGTTTTCATAAGCTGCTGAAGAAGTATGATGTAAGAATCTTTGGGTTCCTGATGGGAAACAGCGGGAACTGGCCGTTGATGCGGACAATCTGTAATACTACCGGCGGTTTTTATGCCGGCGTCTCAAACAGCGATGATTTGCTTGGCAAAATATTGCAGGCCAAGAAGAAAATTACCCACGAGTGCCTGCATGACGCCGAAATCAAGATCAAAGGAGTGAAAACTTATGATTTGACCGGTGAGAATATCGGCAAAATCTACTGCGGACAGCAGTTGGTTATTTTCGGGCGCTACGAAAAAGGCGGCAAAGCAACCGTGACCTTGAAGGCCCGTTTGACCGGCGCAGATAAAACTTACTCGACCAGCTTCGATTTTCCTGAAACGGATACGGATAATCCCGAACTTGAACGCCTTTGGGCTTTGAGTCGGATTGAAATGTATGAGGACATGGCTAACGCCGGAATTATGCCGGCAAGCGAAACAATTTCGGTCATTCGTGATCTCGGGATCAATTATCAACTGGTTACGGATGAAACTTCGATGCTGGTCCTGAATGATGCCGCGTTCCAGCAATACGGGATTGAACGTAAAAACCAGCAGCGGATAAAAGTTGAGCATCAGGCGCAGGCGCGCCGTGCCGCGGCCCCGGCTAAAAACTATCGGGTCGATACCGGTAAAAAGAATAAACGCATGTTCAACTATAATGCTCCGCGTTTAGGCGGCGGTGGCGCGTTTGGGCCGTTCGGCGCTATCTTGATGCTGCTATCATGTATCGGCGGCTGTCTCTTCATGGCGGTTAAGAATCATAAATAAGTATAAATGATCAAGCCCCGGAAGGAGGGCGGCTCCCGGGCGTGAATGCCCGGGGGCTTTTAATCTTTAATATTATGAAAAAGCCATTGACAATTATCATTCCGGTAATTCTCTCCGCAATAGCGACGGTCATTTATTATACCCCGTACGCCGCTGAGGTTTTGCAATGGGACCGGGATTTAATCGGCGCGGGGGAATTCTGGCGGATTTTCACCGGTCACTGGACGCATTTTACCGGAAGTCATTTACTGTGGGATGTTGCGGTGTTTCTGGTCCTGAGCATTGCCTGCTGCCGGCGTTCATGCAAATCTTACCTGCTGCTGCTCGGTGTGTCCTCGTCGGTCATTTCAATCGCAGTGTGGTACGGCTGTCCTCAATTGGCGGTGTACAGGGGGTTGTCGGGAATTGATACCGCGCTTTATTGCTGGTTTGTTTCGACAATGAGTCTTGATGGGCTGCGCAAACGTGACGGCTTAATTTTTTCTTCAGGAGTTTTGATGCTGGTAGGTATGATCGGCAAGTCGGTCTTTGAATTGATGTCCGGACAAACCATATTTGTCGACAGCGTTAATTTTATTGGAGTGCCGCTTGCGCATCTGGCCGGCGCGGCCGCCGCGATTGTAGTCATCAGCGGAGATGCTTTGATCCGCTGTATCCATTCCTGCGGCAAACGTGAAACAGATTATAATAATTATGAATATGTCGACCCTGTTTTTCATATGAATATTTATGGACAAATCGCAACCCAAGTTAAAAATTTTAAACCAGGAACAAGAATTTCTGATGTAAAAATAGATGAAGAAAAGAGAGAGGTGCTACTTATTGCGGAAAAACCAAAGAAAAAATGGAATATATTTGGCTGAAAGTTGCATACTGTTCAAAAATAGTTATTGAGAGAGAGTCAGGCTGTTATAAAAATAGTTGTTTTCGGATTTGATAACGAGATTCTCCTTTCACTTTTATTTGCATTATTTAAATACAAACATTATTATAATTAAAACAAATCTTTGGGTCGTAACTTTAATTGTTATGATATTGTCAATAAGGGGAATATGAAAAATAAAACGTTCACAATTATCGCAGTATGCTTGACATGTATTTTTGCCGGAGCATTTATCGGGGGAATAACTAATATGGTCAATGGCGCCGTAAGCCCTCTTTACTTCAAAAATATTATGAGATGGCATGACATTAATAATATTTGGCGAGCCAGTGTTGCCCAGGGGATTCTTGAAGGAATAATATACGGAATTATATTTGCGTCAATATTTACGACTGTTTTCGGAGTAATTACGAAAGGCAACTGTCCGCTTTGCTATGTCGTCAGGTTTATTGTATTTATTGTTATTTCGGTTTTTTGCTGCTGGCTGCTCGGAGGAATTATCGCAATATTCTTATCTGTTCTCAGTCCGGAATTTTATCGACAACAATTTCGTGGCGTACCGGAGGAATTTATTCCCATGATAAAATATGCCTGGGTAGGCGGTTCAATATGGGGGGCAATGTTTGGGGGGCTGTTATCTGCTATAGTCGGTTCTGTAATTTTCCATATTAAATGGAAAAAATATGGCTGCGAACTAACCTGAACTATTAACGGATTTAGCTGTCATTGTCAAAGAATTTTTGACAAAATTATAACTACAAAGATGGCATGACTTACATGGAAATAGGAAAAAGAATATTACGAAAAATTAAAAAATATTAATGTTTTTTCAAAAAAAATTGGGGTTTGTGGAACTTTTATAATTAGTTCATGTCAATTTGAAACATCACTTTTGTTATTTTAATAGAGCAAAAAGAGGGTTTCAGGCATGAAAAAATCATAAGTCAGGTTGCTTTAGCGGCATTAACGTGATATTATATCTTTTAATAATCCCTTAAAATATAAAGGATTTGCTGAATATTTCTATAAATCAATTTAAATATAAGCTAAGTGAGGCTGTATGAGGAAAAAAAACGAACGAATGATTGAAGGTCTGGAAGACGCCAGACTGATGGTAAAGCTATCGATTGTTGCCGGGGTCGGCAGTTTAATCCTTGGCTTGGTGGTAATTTTTGCCGGAACCGCAACCGGTTGGGCCGGATCGGATGTTTTCGGCATGGGATTGGTTTCATGCTGGATGACTTTGCTGTTTTCAATAGCTTCCATGATTTGCGGTATAATGTCGGGATCGGCGGCTCGCGAAACCGAGGAAAAGGCGTTGCTCGAAAAACGCAAAGAATCGGTTGCGGCGTTTAATGTTGATGAGGACGTCCGTTTTACGGCCGGAAAATCATTGGACAATTATTTGAGATTCGCGCCTTACGTTGTGGCAATACTCGGTGCGTTGCTGGTTTTGATTATGCTGGTTGGTTACTCATATGGCTGGCAAAAACGGGTTGACGCACCGGTTCCCTCAAATCCGTTGCAAGCGGTAGTTGTAACCGGTGTATTGATGTTCTTCAGTTTATTTGGCGGAGCTTTCTTTATTGGCCAATCAAGAAGCAAAGCATTCCGCTGGCTGCGCCCGGTCGGCGCCTGGATGATTGTAACATTTATTGTTATGCTCCTGGCCGGATTTTCCATTATAATGTATGACAATGGCTACCCGAAGACAGATTATTACGTAGCGCGCGTGCTGTTCTGGGTATTTGTGGTTTTAGGCGCGGAATTTATTATCAACTTCATTGTTGAATTTTATCGTCCAAGGACAATTGAGGAACCGCGGCCGATTTTTGAAAGCCGTTTTCTGGCGCTGTTTACCGAACCCGGCGGGGTTATGCGTAATATTGCGGATACGCTTGATTATCAGTTCGGTTTTAAAGTTTCAAGTACCTGGATATACACTTTTATCGAACGGGCGTTGTTTCCCTTGCTGATTCTCTGGATCGTAGTTCTATGGTTTTTTACGGCGATCACCGAAGTCGGGCCCAATCAAGTTGGGGTTCGCGAATGTTTCGGAAAGATTATCAACAAAAATAAACTGCTGGAGCCGGGGGTTTATTTAAATGCCCCATGGCCTTTTGGTAAGATTGCCCGTTTTTCCTGTGAGGAAATTCAATCCGTAATGATTGGGCCGCTTCAACTTGATAAAAAAGAAGATCCGAACAAAAAAACAAAATACAAAAAACAGGCAACTGTACTTTGGACGGAAGCTCACTTCCACGGTACCCAGGGAATGTTTTTGGTTGCCTCAAAGAGCAAGAGCGGAAAGACGAATAATGTGAGTTCAAGTTTGTCGTATTTGGGCGCACTGGTTGACGTGCAATATCAGATTCGTAAAAAAGACTTGATACAATATGCTTATCAGAATAGAGATTCTAAAGAAATGCTCAAAAAAATAGGACGGAAAGTCCTGACAAAATATTTTGCCAGTGAGCCAATGATTGAAATAATGTCGAGCATGCGTGTTAAAGTTGGTCCGGCATTGAAGAAATTGATTCAGGAAAATGCTGACCAGGAAGGCCTCGGGGTTAAGATTGTAACGGTAAATCTGCTTGACGCCCATCCCCCGATTAAAGATGTAGCTCCGGCCTACCAGAAAGTAATCGGCGCGCGCCAGAAAAAAGAGAGTATGGTTTACAAGGCTGAAACCTATGAAGCGAAAGTAATTCCGGAAGCGGAAGTCGCTCAACAAAGAATGCTTCAGGAGGCGACATCATATCGTTATGACAAAATCAAAGTTGCCGAAGCGGAAAGCGCACGTTTTACTCAGCAGTTGCTGGGGTATCAGAAAATGCCTCATGAACTATACAAATTGCGGACCTATTTATCGTTTCTTGAAAAAGATTGCGCCGACATCAGGAAATTTATTATGAGCGCAAACACACCTTACCAGATCTATGAGTTCAATTTGGAAGAAAAGCCGCGGCTTGACTTGATTGACACTGATCTTGGCGATATAACTAATTGATTTTGAATAAATAAAGCATCATAATAATAACTAATATCAAGGAGAACTAATAATCATGACAACTGAATCAGAAAATCGGGGGCGCAAGCATTGGTCCACAATATTTTTGGGGATAATTGTAGCGTTAATTTTTATTATTGCAATTTTTTCTTATCAAGTTGATGAAACGCAAATGGCGGTTCTTACCACCTTCGATCAGCCGAGCGAGAATCCGATCGGTCCGGGGCTGCATCCCCGCTGGTTCTATCCGATTCAGCAGGTTCATAAATTCGATACCCGTTATCGCTGTTTTGACGGCAGTACCGGAAAAATTGAAGAAGTGTTGACCAAGGACCAGCAGAATGTGATTGTCGGCCTTTACGTAATCTACAGAATCAGCAATCCGGTTAAGTTTTATATGACAATGGTTAACATTCCTACCGCGGAAAGGCAGCTGAATACCTGGATGCGTGGAACCAGGGGTGAAATTATCGGGACATATGACTTCGACCAGTTAATCAATACCGATCCGAAGGTAATGAAGCTGGAAAAAGTTGAAAAGGAAATGAAAACCAAGATGGTTGAGCTGGCCGAACCTTTCGGCATTGAGATTAAGTCGGTCGGAATTAAATCTCTGAGTATTCCGGAAAGCATTTCTAAAAATGTTTTCGAACGTATGATCAGCGAACGTAAACGCGCCGCACAGAAATTCCTGTCGGAAGGCGAAGCCCAGGCTAATGATATTCGCATTAAAGCAGATGGCGAAGTCCGGAAAATGCTGGCGGATTCAGAAGCTAAAGCTAAAGAGATCAGAGCACAGGGTGATGCCAAAGCGGCTGAATATTATGCGGCTTTCAAGAAGAACCCGGAACTGGCTATTTTCCTCCGCAAACTCGAATCGTTGCGTAAAGTTATGAAGTCTAAAACCACATTAATTCTTGATACTGATTCAGCTCCGTTCGACATTATGAAAATGAATGCCGACCAGTTGAAGAAGACTCCTGCTCCTGCAAAGAAGCATTAATGGGTATTAAATTTAACTACGGAGTGATGCAATGAATAATTCGCACGGCGAAAGACACATAAACCAGGGTTCGGAGGATACCCGTTTCGAATCAGGGATACAGTCCCTGGTCAAGATCTTGCAGATGACTTTCTTTCTGCTGGTCTTGGTAATCCTTGGTATGCTTATATACTTTTTCACATTTGGCGGATACTTTACCGTCAAACCTCAGGAAGCGGTTATTGTGCTGCGATTCGGTAAGTATATGGATACTTACCGGAAAGACTGGCATTGGTTCTTCCCGTATCCAGTCAACAGTTTTGTCCATATCCCAACAAATCCGCAGTATCTGGACATCAACTTCAATGCCACGGAAATGGTCGGTATGCCGCCGGAAATGCAGGCAGCCGGTCGTCCTCTGAAGCCGGGGCGGGATTTATATTTGCTGACCGGTGATTTCAATATAATCCATTCAGCCTGGCAGATGGAATATAAAATTGTCGATCCGAAACGTTATTTTGAAAGTTGTTTGACCCCGACTAATCCTTTACAGGAAGATCATATGCTGAAAACGCCTGAAGGGGAAAACATGGGAACACGCGGACCGCAAACATTGCTGCGCGCAGTTCTGCGTTCCTGTGTAATCAAAGTTAATGCCGAGTCAACCGTCGACCAAATGCTTTACGATACAAAGTCAAGCACTCAAAAAGTTGAGGACTTGTTCAAAAAGACGGTTGCTGATCTTGATATCGGTGTTTCGATTACAAATCTGCAGATGGTAAAAGCATCTCCACCAACTTCCACCTCGAAAGCTTTCAGTCAGGTTACGGAAGCAAAACAAAACAGCGCCAGCAAGATTGACAAAGCGCGAAGCTACAGCGTCAAAACCAAAGCCGAAGCGCAGTCTAAACGAACCGGAATTCTGGCTGATGCCGATACGTTTAAAAAGATAATTGTTGCTGAGGCCAAATCAGAGAGCATTTATTTCGATATGATCAATAAGCAATATAATGCCAGCCCGGATACCGTGCTGGTGGCGCTTTACAATTCGGTCTTGAGTGACGTGCTTTCGGCGGTTGATGATAAATTCATTTTCACCCGTACGGGGCGTTCTCAGGAGGTCAGGTTGAAGATCAATTCCGAACCCCTGAAACCTACACTCAAGAAGCCAAAAGTTAAAACAGAAGAACAGTAAGCATAACATACGAGGTAATTAAGATGGCAGAAGTTGCTACAACCAATCAAGCGCCGGCAGCCGCTGAAAAACACAGCCATTGTCAATGCGGCCATGACCATGGTCCTTCGCACGAATGCGTAACGTGCGGAACTGGTCATGATCGTTCAATGGGACGTTTTTCCGTGGCGATGGTCGGTGGTCTATTCATTTTAAATTCTTTTATTCTGCAATGGGTGTTGCCGGGACAGCGCATGTCGGCTGAATTCAGCGCCGCTTTGGGCGCGATTATTCTGGCATATCCGATTATTACAACCGCGATCAAGGACCTGATGAAGGGCAAGGTTTATATGAATGAACTGGTTGCTCTGGCGTTACTTGCGGCCTTTGCCGGTAAGGACCGTCAGTCGGCCGGAATCATTGCTTTTTTTCTGCTGATCACCATTATCATTGAATCCCGCACCGCCAGCGGAGCACAGCGTTCAATTGAAGGACTGGTTAAATTGACCCCGAACGATGCCCGTAAACTGGTTGATGGTCGGGAAGTCAATGTGTCGGCGCTCGAATTGGTCGTTGGGGACATAATCCGGGTTCGTCCCGGTGAAAACTTCCCGGTTGACGGCCGGATCAAGGTTGGCGACAGTACGGTCAACCAGGCGTCGATTACCGGAGAATCGCTTCCGGTTGATAAATTTCCCGGTGATGATGTTTTTGCCGGAACTCAGAACCTGACCGGTGCTATCGATGTCGAAGTGACCAAGGTCGGTGAAGATACTACCCTTGGTAAAGTTAAAGATATGCTGCTTCAGGCAGAAGGCAGCAAAACTCCGATCGTTCGAATAATTGACCGGTATGCCGGTTACTATACCCCGGCAATCCTGATGCTGGCTGCATTGACCTGGTGGTTCACCAGCGATCTGCAACGTGTAATCACGCTGATGGTTATTGCCTGTCCATGCGCAATTGTTCTGGCTACTCCGACCGCGGTTGTTGCGGCGGTCGCGGCTGCGGCGCGGCTTGGGATCTTTATCAAAAATGTTTCCCATCTGGAACTCGCTTCCAAGATCCGGACATTTGTTTTTGACAAAACCGGTACTCTGACCGATGGTATTTTATCAGTGGTCACCCTGAAACCGGTTGAAGGTATTGCCCCGGCTGAATTGCTGAAATTGGCTGCTGCGGCTGAAACACATAGTAACCACCCGACGGCTATTGCTCTTCAGAAATTGGCGGAAGAAGCCGGTTTGACACTGCCTGACGCGGATAATTTTTCCGAAATTCACGGTAAAGGCGTTGAAGCAATGGTTGATGGGGAAAAAATTCAGGTTGGTCGTCCCGCCTGGCTTGAATCACTCGGAATCAATATTGACCATCCCGAGAACCAGGAAGACCATGGTATGAGTGTGGTATATGCCGCATGCGAAGGCAAAGTTATGGGTTGGGTAGGTTTTAAAGATAAGACCCGTAAAGAGTCCCAGGAAATAGTGTCTGACTTGAAAACTCTTGGTGTCAAGCATTGTGCAATGGTTACCGGTGACCGTGGAAGTGTGGCTGAAGGCGTTTCAGTTCAGCTCAAACTTGATGAATATCGCAGTGAATGTCTGCCGGAGACCAAGGTTGAATATGTTGAAAACATGAAGAAAAGCTCTCTGGTCGCGGTTGTTGGCGACGGGGTTAATGACGCGCCGGCTCTGGCCGCCGGGGATCTCGGGATCGCCATGGGAGCGATTGGCAGTGACATTGCTGTTAACAGTGCGTCAATTGCATTGATGACCAATGACCTGCGCCGTATTCCGATGCTGGTATATTTGTCACGCAAGTCTCGTATTATCATTAATCAGAATCTGTTTCTCGGAATGCTTTTTGTATTCGGCGGTATGATTTTGTCCGTGTTCGGTATGATGACCCCGATCTGGGCCGCGGTCCTGCATTCTTTCAGTACAATTTTGATTATTTTCAACAGCGCGCGCCTGGTACGTACCGGTGAGGAGCTGACTCTGGAGGAACAGCGTCAAAGTCAAGCGGAAGCATAAAACATTAAATATTAACATACTCGACATGGAGTGAAGAATGGCTGCACAATACAAAGAGCCGGTTATCAACGCTATCGGCCTGGGTAAAGAGTTTCGGGATTTCTGGAACCGGCCTAAGGCCAAAGCGGTTAATGACGTGGATTTTCAAGTTAACGAAGGCGAAGTGGTCGGTTTTCTCGGGCCGAACGGTTCCGGCAAATCAACTACGGTCAAAATGATCCTGGGATTGCTTTATCCGACTGCGGGATCTCTGCAGGTGTTCGGTCGCTCTCCTCGCGATGTAGATACGAAAAAACTCATCGGTTATCTGCCGGAAGAAACATATCTTTATAAATACTTGAATGCCTCCGAAACGCTCGAATTCTTCGGATCGTTATTCGGAATTCACAAACAGGACTGCCGCCGCCGCAGCGACCAGCTTCTGGAAATGGTTGGCTTGAGTCATGTGAAACGTCGCCGCGTCGGGGAATTTTCCAAGGGTATGCAGCGTCGAATAGGTTTGGCCCAGGCGATGATTAACGACCCGGCCTTGCTGATTCTCGACGAACCGACTTCCGGCCTTGATCCGCTGGGCTGCCGCGAAGTTAAAGATTTGATTTTGAACATGAAAAAACGCGGAAAGACGGTTTTTGTAACCAGTCATCTGCTTAGTGATATTGAAGACATCTGCGACCGGGTTATCATTCTGTACGGCGGCAAAGTACGTGCGACCGGGTCCCTCAAAGAGTTGTTGACCATCAACGAGGCAAGTCGTATTACCACGCCGCTGCTGACGCCTGAAGCTACTGAAAAAGTAGTGAAAGTTTTGCGGGAAAATTTGCAAGGTGAAGATTTCCGCATTGACAAACCGCGAATGACTCTTGAAGATTTCTTTCTGGATGTCATTGAAAAAGCCCGGGCCGACAGTATCGAAACTGCCGGGGTATCCGGCGGCGGCGTAATTGCCGATTATTTGTCTGAAGAGGATAAGACGGTTAATCAAATTCTTGATAATTTGGGTGCCGATGAAAGAGCGGTTGAAGCCGAAGCTAAGGCTGAAGCGAAAGCCGAAGCAGCTGCGGAGAAAGCCAAAGAAGACGCGGTGGCTGAGGCTATTTCCGCCATGACGGAGAAACCGGAAGAACCGGAAGAACCGGAAGTCAAGCCTGAAAAGAAACCGGACGAGGACTTATCGGCCGCAAATGACAAGCTTAGTGAACTGCTTGCGGATCGCCAGGATAAATAATAACTAGCTTCGGGAATCTCATGAAACCGTTTTTATCAATCATTAAATTGACCTGCAGAAGTGCGATAAGGTCACATATTTTTCAGTTGCTGTTGGGGCTGCTTGTAATCTGCGTGGTGCTGCTGCCGCTCACTATCGCGGGTGATGGTACGGCCTGGGGGTTTATTCAAATATCCCTTAAATACAGTCTTTCAACTATTGGATTCATAATTTCTCTATCGTCAATCTGGCTGAGTTGTTACATTATGTCGCGTGATACGGAAAGCTATCAGTTGCATATGGTGGTTACGAAGCCGGTTTCCAGGGTGATTATCTGGCTGGGAAAATTTACCGGCGTTTTATTGATTCACTTTATTCTGCTGGTAATTGCATCCATGGCAGTATATTTCATCGTAATCGGTCAGTTCTATCGACAGAACTTTTCCGATAAAGACAAAAAGCGTGTTGAAGACGAAGTCATGGTCGGACGCCGCGTGTATTATCCTGAATCAGTCGACTGGATGGCGGAGGCCAAGGCTGAATTGAAAAGAAGAATTGAAATAGCGCGCAAAAACGGTACTAACATTGATACTTCTCCAAGTTCGACCGACACGATGTTGAAAGCGATCCGGGCCGAGTTGATCGGCCGTTCAACGGAAGTGCTTCCGGGTTATCAGAGAGGCTGGGTTTACCAGAACCTCCCGTATGGAACCAAAAAGCCGATATTTCTTCGTTTCCGTGCTTATGTTAACAAGGTATCTTCAGAGAATCAGCGCATGACCCGTGGAATGTGGTTTGTTACCGTTCCGGTTGAGGATAAAAGCGACCAAAACAGCGACGGTGGAAAAGATAAACCGGGTAAGAAAAAAGAAAAGAAGTATGTTTATGCTACTTATGCTTTGACAACTACCGGGTATCCTGAACAATTTATGACCGGGGTTTTTCATGAAAAGAAACTCGGCTATAAAATCATAAGTCGGTTTGGAAGAGTTCAACTTTCATTTGCCAATGTTGACCCGGAGCGCAAAAGTCTGCATTTCCAGCCATCAGACGGGCCTAAACTGTTAATCAAGGTTACCGGTTTTACCGAAAACTATCTGCGTGCGGTTCTGGTTACCTTTATGTGGGTTGCCCTGCTGACCGGACTCGGCTGTGCCGCCGCTTCGATTCTTTCGATGCCGACTGCGATTTTCCTGGTGATGTCATACCTGATTTTCGGTAGCGTGGCAACCTTCATGGTCAGCTCCGGAATGGGAAAAGACGTAGCGACCGCTCTTGGTTATTATGTCAGTAAGATTTTGCTCTGGACGGTTATCCCGATGCAGAATTTTGAGGTTACGTATTTTGTCGCTCGAGGTGAATTGATAGAGTGGGGATTCATCGGAGCGTTGTTCACTAAATACTTTTTACTGCGTGGAGTTCCGCTATTCCTGCTCGGAATCTACTTCTACTGGCGCAGAGAACTGGGATTGGTTATTAGAAAATGAAATTCAAGAAATTCGTACTGTATTGTTCGGCTGTCGCGGCTTCGATTTTACTCCTGGTCGCGATCAGCGGAGTCCAGGGAAAACTTGACGGCCTGATTGAAAAACATGAACTGCGTTATACCGGACAGATCAGGAACGCTCCGCCTTTGGTCGCTTTTACCACAATGGCCATGGGCAGTTTCCGTGGTTTGCTGGCTGACCTTTTGTGGCTGCGAGCTGCGTCTTTGCAGGATCAGGGTAATTATTTTGAAATGGTGCAGTTGGCTTCATGGATTACCAAGCTGCAGCCGCGTTTTTCCGGCGCGACCGCATATCTGGCCTGGAACATGGCCTATAATATTTCAGTTACCTGCTCTGAATTTGAAGATCGCTGGCGCTGGATTAATCGCGGGATCGAGCTGATCCGGGACGAAGCGCTGGAATATAATCCTTCTGATCCGATGCTCTATAAAGAATTGGGCTGGATCTATCAACATAAGATAGGTAATGTCCTGGACGATGCCAACCTCTATTACAAAAATAAACTGGCTATTGGAATAACCAAGATAGTCGGCTCCAATCCTGATTGGGAGAAATTGGCCTCGGCCCCGAAGGATTATGCCGGTTTTCTCAAGAAATATCCGGAAGACTCCCGCTTCTGGAAGGTTTTGAAGGATACCGGTTACAAGGATTACGATGCATTCTTCAAGGCCTATCGTGAAGAAGGAAAAATTCCTGAAAATTTCGCATTGAAGCTGAATAACCCTAAAGAACTGGAAGCGTTGAAGGATTATTTTGAGGCGGAATGGCTTCGGAAAAAATATAAACTTGACGCCGGACTGATTGTCGAGATCAATAAGAAATACGGGGCGTTGGATTGGCGGCTGCCGGAAGCCCAGGCTATATATTGGGCCACAAAGGGCCTGGAAGCTACGTCATCGCATAAAGACATCAGTTGCGAACGCATGATCACCCAGAGCCTGAAAGACGCTTTCATGAGCGGCAGGCTGCTTTCTATGGATACGGAGAACTTCAAGTCGATTATTACGGTTCCTAACTTAAACGTGGTTGACTCGGTTATCCGGGTCTTTAACGAAGCGTATGAGAACAATAACAAGCAGAACAGTTTTCGTTCGGCAAAACTTAATTTCTATAAAGACGCGATCGTTACAATGTTCAATTACGGGCGTTACAAAAAAGCTCGTGAACTTTATGAACAGTTGAAAAAAGAGGAACCAGGCAAATACAAACTCCGCCTCGAGCCGTTTGTCATGAAAGAATGGGCCGAGGACGTCAGGGATTCTACCAGCAAAAAGGCTACCGACGTTATCGCCGGCTTGCTTACCCAGAGCATCAAATATCTGCTCTACAATGACATTGACGCCGCCCTGGCGCAGGAAAAGATGGCCCGTTATATCTGGAAGAGCTACATGGAATACAATGCCGATACCAAGGACCGTACCGGACTGGCTCCATATTCGGAGATCAAGAAATCGGTTGTCGAAAGCTATAAAAAGAATCTGCCGCCGGTTCTGGCGGAACTCCTGAAAACCAAAATTCAGGAATCTGAAGCAAAAAAAGAAAAAGATATTAAAGAGCAGAAAAAAGACTTGATCAAAAAATCTGCGCGTTAAGAGATCCGGTCTGGACTTCGTTATGGATTACGATGCTTTACTGGAATTAAAAGCCGGGACTTTTTCCTGGTCACCACGCCGTCATCGCCTCTTTGAGACGTGTCGGCGTGCCTATTTTCTGCGTTACTACGCTGCGAATCATGGCGTTCCACTTGACGCGCCTGAAATCCTGCGACTGGCATTTCGCTTGAAACATCTCAAATTCCGGGACTCATGGGCCGTGGAGATTCTGACTGCAACTCTGTGCCACGCGAAACTGCAGTCTCGCGAAAGCGGAGAATCGGAGAAATCGTTCTTCTATCGAATGGAAAAAGAAGTCAACCGGCTTTTCAACCGTGGCCGCATGCAGCTCTTCGACGAAGAGTGGCGGCGTGACCCGAAAACTTTAAATCTTTATGAAGTCTACTACCGGCAGAACAGGCCGGAAGATGTTTTTGAGCAAATATGGGATATTCTTTGCTGGGCATGCGAAGCAGTTAAAAATTCCGAATTATACTATACTTTACTTGAAACTGAGCGAATTCATTTGAAATATCGGCCGGGGCCGTTAAGTTTTACGATTGGTGATTTTCCGGTGTGGCTTGCCGCCCCGTTTACCGTTCAGCGTGGCCCGGGTATTGATATGTATATTTTCACTTCCGGCAGTGACAATGAAAATTATGTATTTCAGGGTGGCTTGTACAAAATTGCGGCCGCAGCCAATAACTGGTCTTCTCCGGATGCGGCCAGAGTTATATTTGCTCGATGTGCCGATAGTGGAACATCATTCCAGGAAATAACCAATCAGCAGGTTAACATTTCTTCTGTGCTGGACACGGTAAACCGTTCGGTTGCAGAAATGAGATCTTTGGTCAAGCCCGGAAATCAGGTGCTTTTGAGCGATTTTCCCGGTTGCGATCAATGCCGCAATTGCCGGTTTGAAGAATTATGCAAGGATCATGTTGAAAGATGAAGGAAATAACAGATTAATATCGTTGTGAAAAGTAAAAAATATTTCTATGCCCGGGAGTTGGACATATTACTGACGTTTTTGTGTCCATGTCTGTCCGTGTCTGTCCAATTGCGTTCTGGCGCAGGGAGGCTTGCATGAACGTTAAACGGATATTGCTTGAAATATGTTATGATGGCACAGGTTATTGCGGGTGGCAAAGCCAGCCTAATGGTATGACTGTTCAGGATACGCTGGAACTTGCATTGCACAAATTTTATAAAACCAGTCGTTTGCGACTGACCGGCAGCAGCAGAACTGATACCGGAGTTCACGCCCTTGGTTATGTCGCTTGTTTTGATCTTCCTGACCGCCCGGTGATTCCGCTTGATAAACTCCATCCGGCTCTTAACCGGGTTTTACCGGAGACAATCAAGGTCAAGCGCTTGTATGAGGTAGACCATTCTTTCCATCCGCGTTACGATGCGGTCGGAAAAGCCTATACTTATGTTTTCAACCGTGGACCGGTCAATCCTTTTTCAGCCCGCTACAGTTGTCATATTACGTTCAATATGCATGTTGACAGTCTTATACAGGCGGTGAAATATCTGGAAGGCACCCATGATTTCAGTTCATTCGCCTGCGAAGGGGGAAATAAGGTTCCGAATAAGGTCAGAACAATTTATCGGGTCGATGTTCAGGAGTTCGGTCCGTATTTGTGCGTAACATTCATTGGCAGCGGTTTTCTCTATAAAATGGTTCGAAGCATCGTCGGAACTCTGACCAAAGTAGCTTCCGGTAAATTCTTCCCTGAAGACATTAAGACTATTCTTGATGCGAAAAACCGCGACGTTGCGGGAGAAACGGCTCCCGGATGCGGTCTCTTTCTCATGAAAGTTTTTTATGATGGTGAAGATCCTGCCGCCTTCAAACTTGAACGTGTTCCGTTCGAATATCCAATGACTGATTAAACTGAATTATCGTCGCAAATCACTCTTCTTGTTATCGAGAATAATTATAAAATAATCAGACAGTTTGATTATTGTAATTTTTTAAATACCTTGTAGTCAACAATGTTTGCGGATTATCTGGTGGTATGTTTGTGATGCGGTCAGTCTTGAAATGCGATGTCGCCGGCAGCTTCTCGACGGCCGCCGATGCCGAGAGCAATACCTGTCGCCACCATAATGGAAAGAACGGAACTGCCGCCGTAACTGATCAATGGCAGGGTTAGGCCGGTCGGAGGCAGAAGCGTGACATTTACACTGATATGAACCAGCGCCTGAGCTGTAAAGAATACTCCCACGCTCATGACAAATATCCTTTCAAACCGGTTCTTGCATTTCAACGCCAATCGATAGAACAGATAGGTTAAAAACAGAAATCCGAAAATAACCGGCAAAGAGCCAATGACCCCGACCGATTCGGAAAGCGTGGCAAAAACGGAATCACTGTGAGCCAGCGGAAGATAGGAATTAGACCAGACGTTTTCTCCTGAGCCTGTTCCGGTAAGTCCGCCACGGGCCAGGGTAAACTGAAATTGTCGAATATGCCAGCCGCTGCCGGTCGGATCGGCACCAGGATCCCAATAGCCTTTGAAACGGTCCAGAATATAAGGCAGATTCCAGCAGGCGGCAATTATGCCGGTGATGGCCAGCGGCAACGGGATCAGAAGATAACGCAATTTTCCGCCAACCAGCCAATAGACAGTCAGAAAACCGAACAAATAAATCAACGCAGTACCGAAATCTGGTTCCAGCATTACCGGAAGCACCCATGCCATTGTAACTCCGAACATTACGATAAAGCGCTTTATTCCTGGTTTCATTTCTGTGCCTATTCTACATAGAACCAGAAGAAAAAAAGCTTTGGCAAGTTCAGATGGTTGAAATAAAACCGGACCTATAGAAAACCAGCCTCGCATTCCGTTGATCCTTACGCCAAAAATCAAAACCAGGGCAAGCGGAGTGTAAACCGCGGCGGCAAGTATCCACAAGTATTTATGGAAAAATTCAATGGGAATACGAATTATGGTAAACATGACAGTCATTCCAAGACCAAGCCACAATAACTGACGACCGGCGTAATGAAAAGGATCGTCCCCGAAACTGGTGGCACTGTAAATAGCCAGACAACCCCATGTCCCGAGCAGGAACAGAGTTATAGCAATCAGCATTGATACTGAAAACAGGGGTAACTGCTGTTCAAAAATGTCGAGATTTTTATCTTTCTCCGGCATAAATTATCAACCTTTTGGTTTGCCTGAATGGTTATTACGAATTTCTTCCAGACTTTGTTTAAGACGAATATCACGTCCCGGAACTGCTTTGACCTGGCAAGTGAATGTGCCGGGTATCCAATTTTTGTTGCGGTCCAGCATTATTTTATATTTTCCGGGCGTTCCGCTAAGTTCTTTATTGTATAACTTTTCACATCCGCTAACCCCTTTAAGAACTTTGCCGTCGAATTCGACATTGCCGATAAGTTGCCGGACTTCCGGGAATTCTATAACCCGGCGGACGATGCGGAATTTGATTTTTAAAGAGGGGTGGTCCGGTATAAGTTCCCGCAGCATATCAACTTCGGTTGGACTCAGGTCCTGTTTGATTATCGAATTTTCATCTTGCAGGACGGTAGTATTAAGGTCGCCGATTCTCCGGGCCAGAATATTGATCAGTTGTTTGCGGTATTCAGGTGAACCGGGAAGGTCCAGAATGTAGAGGTCGTAGTGTCTTTCCGACCATGCTAACGGCACTCCGTTACAGTCAAGAATCCGGCCGCGCCCGGCAGTATATATACCTTCCCGGCAGGAAAGTTTGTTCCCCTGAATCAGATAATATTGACGCTGCCAGTAAGCATAATAGAGGTAATTGAACAATATGAAAATGGTCCAACAGCAAAAAAATGCTATTAACCAGAGCGCTCTTTTCTTGAAATTGCCGCCAGTCATCATCAGGTTCCATGTTCCTGGAGTTGCGAAAAAGCCTGAAACAATTAATGTTTCAGCATATTCCGGTTGAATACGGCCGGTATTTTACCAGGATTATTTTTTCTTATTGGCCTGGATTGAATTCTGGATGTGGCGACAAACTGACATAACTGCAATTTCGAGTGAAGTGCTGAATGCCGGATAAGAACCGTCAGAAAGATTAATAAACGTGCCCGTAGGATAGATGCATCCTTCCCATGTGACTCCTCGTTGTCCTTCCATCCCGTAGACAAAAACCCGGCTGTAATGGCCTGTTGTCAGAGTTGCATATTCGGATGAAACATCAGCCAGGGCTCCGCCATGAGTCTGGCGGGAAATTGTCAGTAGGACATTGGCCATACGCCGCGAGAAAACCATTGCTCTAACGTGTTCATAGTCCTGAGCTATTTCTTCATTTTCTTTAACGGTTTCAAGTCTTTTGGCAATGAGTTTATCACGGTATTTTATGGTTCTTTTTTCAAAAACTTCTGCTTTTTGTGGATTATAACCATATTTTTTCTGAATACTTGCCGGCAGGTTGACAAACCTTAACCCGCGCATTGCCATATTACCGTTTTTATCGATATAGCTGATATCAAATCCAACTGGAGTAATACTCGACACACTGACATTTTTATATGTTTTACCATCTTTAGTGGTAATATTAAGAGCGCTTAATGAAAATGTTGCGGAAATAAATGCTGCCAGTAAAATTTTCTTCATATCACAATCTCCTTAAAATGACTTTGCTTCCTTACTGGAATAATGGTACGATAAAATAAAAATAAACCTTGTCAGATGATAATTCAAGCTTTTTCGTACAATAAACCTGATAATCTTTAGCTTTTTTTCTTGTAATTCAAGCATAAAGACGCTATTTTAAGACATAATTGAGGTAATAATTAAGAAGTTAATTTACAATGGGAGTTTAACTCGAATGATTAAACATTTGATGTTTTTGCTTGCTGTCGCATGCTGTTTGACCGGATGTATGAATGTAAACTATGAGCCGATAAATGAGAGTCGTTCTTTAACGCCGACATCTCCTCAGGCTGTAAAAGTCTTTAATAGTCCCGGCAAAGTAAAAAAACAATATCAGACCATTGGCTACTGCATTGTATCAGGCAATTATCGTGATTACTCCAGGGACGACATTGTTAAACGATTGCAAAAAGAGGCGGCGCAAGTTGGCGCCGATGGTGTTGTCATCAGTACTTATTCCGTGGTTCCGGCTGATTCTGAACGTCTTCGTCAACTTACCGACATGCAGAATATGCGGGCGGATGTCTTTACTGCCGGCAATGGCAGCGGCGGTTCCGGCTGGGATCGTTTATCGGCAAACTTTGACAGCGGTTACGGCTCGATTGCTGAGCGTAAAGCCGTCAGAACTTACAACTATCGCCGGGTTATCAGGGCGAAATTCATTACTTTCAAAGACCTGAAGCTTCAACCGGTAAAGACAATTGCGGTTAGGGTTAAAGTAGATAAGAAAAAGAATGTCCCGGAAAAAAAATGAGTCAGCCGGATTCGCCATCGCCGATTTGCTATGCTCCAATCGGTTATGTGCGTTGTGACCGCCGCTACCGCAGTGAGACTCCGCGTCAGGGAGTGTTTGCCAGTAACTCAGGTGTGATCAAGTTGCTTCCAGGGCATGAATATGAGACCGCGTTACGCGATCTTGATGAATTTTCTCATATCTGGGTTATCTATGATTTGCACCTGAATAAACACTGGAAACCGGTTGTTTCTCCGCCAGTTACTGCTGAACGCAAGCGTTTCGGAGTCTTCGCCACCCGTTCCCCTCATCGTCCGTGTTCAATCGGAATGAGCTGTGTCAGGCTTGAAAAAGTGGAAAAACTAAAGTTGTATATCCGGGACTTTGATATGCTTGACGGAACTCCGGTGCTGGATATAAAACCCTATATTCCGGATACTGATATAATTCCAGAGGCGTCTCGTGGCTGGCTGGCTGATTCGAACGACCAATACAAGGTTTCTTTTGAGCCGTCGGCGGAGGCGGCAATGACCTGGCTGGTTAATCATGGCGGCCCTGATTTACAGAATTTTTGTTTGACTCAGCTTACGGTCAATCCGCTGGATTCAAAACGCAAAAGAGTCCGCCGGCTCGATCCTGAAAAAGGCGTGATCCATTGCCGGACCTGGAGAATCCTGTTCACAATCGATGTTGCAGTCCGGAACATTGACATAATTGCCATTGAATCGAATTATTCCGCCCAAGAACTGGTGATCGGAGCCGAAGACCGTTATCATGACAAACAATTGCACCGGGAGTTCATCAAAGACTTTTCCTGATTGTGATAAAATAGTTTTTTTTTGTATTTTAAGCTTGGTTTTTTATTAAACAGGCATTAGATTAGGTTTATAGAATCAATAAATGTAACACGTAAACTGTTCACAGGTGAGTAATGAGAAAAGATGTCAACATCCTGATCGTTGAAGACAGTATGACTCAGGCGATTAAGCTGCAAGCATCCCTGGATCTGAACAATTTTCGGACTCGAATGGCTCATAACGGAGTTGAGGCCCTGCAAAAGATTGAAGAGGAAAAACCAACGCTGGTTTTATCTGATGTGGTAATGCCGGAAATGGATGGTTTTGAATTTTGTAAAAGGGTTAAGAACAATCCAGAGACCAAGGATATTCCGGTTATTCTGCTGACCGCGTTGTCCGATCCGCAGGATGTTGTTCGCGGTCTTGAAGTCGGCGCGGATAATTTTCTGATAAAACCATGTTCCGATCAGGCCCTGATGACCAGAGTCGACTATATTTTGACCAATCTTGAAATTCGTAATAATTCTCCGATAGATATGGGGCTGGAGATATTCTTCAACGGAAAGCATCATTCCATTTCATCGCAGCGCTTGCAAATTCTCGATATGTTATTTTCTGCTTTTGATAACGTTTACCAGCAGAAAAATGACTTGAATCGTTGCCTGGAGGATCTTCAGGTGGCGAGTGTCCGCATTGAATTGCTCGAAAAAGAAAACAAGCGTTTGCGAGAGGAACTTGAAGCGTTGAAGAAATAAGATTGACAAATCAATTTTCGTACAGAGCGCTTTTTTATGAAACAAAACGCCACAATTCTGGTTGTAGAAGACAGCCGAACTCAGGCCATTGAATTGCAGTTTCTGCTTGAAAGCAATGGGTATGATGTTCATGTATCTCACGACGGACGGCAGGCCCTGCATTGGCTTCAGTCTGAAATTCCCGATGTTATAATCACTGATATTGTCATGCCGGAAGTCAATGGATACGAACTGTGCCGGGCAGTGCGTGAAGATAGCAGACTATCCCAGGTTCCGGTTGTCCTGCTGACCTCTCTATCGGCCCCTGACGATGTTGTTGAAGGGCTGAAGTGCGGGGCAGATAATTTTCTGATCAAGCCGTTTGAGAAAAAATCACTGCTTTCCCGGCTTCACTACATATTGATTAACCGTGATATGCGTTTAACAAAGCCGACATCCATTGGTTTGAATATCGTTTTTGACGGAAAACAACATACGATTACCGCGGACCGGGCTCAGATTCTGGACCTTTTCTTTTCCTCATTTGAAACTGCGTTGCAAAAAAATCATCAACTCGAAGCAACGGTCCGTCAATTACGGGAAACTCAGGATTATCTGCGGCAGGCGAAAGAAGAGGTGGAAAAGGCAATGCAGCGGGCCAAGGAAGCTAATCGCGCCAAAAGCCGTTTTTTGTCGAATATGACTCATGAGTTGAGAACCCCGCTCAGTGCGGTAATCGGGATGTCTGATTTATTGTTTGAAACTGAGCTTGATTTTGAGCAGAATGAGTATGTAACCGCAATTAAAAATTCTTCTGAAAATTTATTGACTCTGGTCGATGATATTCTTGATTTGTCCCGAATCGAATCGCAACGGGTGGAGATTGAAAAAGTTGATTTTGATATATATGCCATGTTGGACCTGATTTCCGGGATATTCCAAAAGCAGACTACTGATAAAGGTTTGAGTTTTGCGGTTAATATTGATCCTGAGATGCCGCAGTATGTGGTTGGAGATGAAACCAGATTGCGGCAAATTCTGATAAATTTGCTGAGTAACGCGGTGAAATTCACTCCATCCGGGCAGATTGATCTCAATGTAAAAGTAATAGGCAATGCAAAATCCGCTACCGTAAGTGTAAGATTTGAGGTGTCTGATACCGGAATAGGGATTCATAAAGAACAGCAGCAGTCATTGCTTGAAGCATTTGAGCAGGCGGATAATTCGTCGAACCGCACTTTTTCCGGTTCGGGCATCGGACTGGCTATTGTCAGCCGCTTGATTAAGCTGCTCGGCAGTGAAATAGAAATCGACAGCAAAGTCAATCGCGGCAGTACTTTTGCCTTTCAGATTGATTTGGATAGAGCAGGAAAGGCTTCAGTTGAGACGCTTTCCCGCAAATCTCTGAAGCCGGAAAAAAATCAAGACTCCAGGGATATGCAGCCTGAACGGACCGGACGCATTATGATTGTTGAAGACAACCGGGTCAACCAGTTGTTGTTGAGCAATATTTTTAAAAAATTCGGTTGTGAAATTGAAATCGCCAGGACCGGTCGTGAAGCGTGCGATATTATCAAACAGAACGGACCGGAGATCGATCTTATTTTCATGGATCTGCAAATGCCGGTTATGGACGGACTTGATGCGACAAAGGAAATTCGTCGTCTTGAAGATGAAAATGAGCATGGCCGCCGGGTGCCGATTATTGCACTTACCGCCAATGATTCCGAAGAGGATAAAGCAAAATGTATTGCATGCGGAATGGATGACCATTTAAGCAAACCATTCAGAAAACAGCTTATCCTGGAATGCCTTAACAAATGGCTGTGAAGTAACTTTTTCGATGGAAAAACAGTTGTGCTATCTTTCCTGATGATGTTCTACTTCAGTCTTTAATTTAGTTGTTAAATTTCTGTATTCTGCTGATGGTTAATGTATTATGTCTAAATATTATTCATACCGTCTGATTATTATTTATCCCTTCTGACAGGTTTGATAATCTTTTTTGGGGATTATTTTGGTTTTAATTTTTTTCGTTCAAGTTGCCTTTTTATGAATTATATTTGTGTTGAAGTTGACATTCTTAATTCAATATGTTATATTATTTGTTCAGTAAACATTCAACAAATAACATGCTGAAGATTATGACAGAATTCGAGACAATCAAAAAACAGGTTTTTCATAAGCCTGTAAATACCGGTAATTTTGATGATTTCCGGGCGGGTGACTCTGTCGTAATTCCTCTTAAAGCACTGCTCATACTGCGAAGCCTGGACAGATAACTTTATCAAGTTGCTTGTTCAGGCTAAACACTTTTACACATTTCTAACCGTTCGCGATTGAAGATACCCTTTCGCACAAGTATATTATTTATTTGAGTCTTTTTTATAATTTTGGAGTTTAACTATGAGTTGTTATGAAAAATATAAATATCCTGAACCTATTCCGATAGAAAACCGACAATGGCCGGACCGGATTATAAGCAAAGCACCGACCTGGACCAGCGTCGATCTCCGTGACGGCAATCAGGCTTTGCCGGTGCCGATGAATCCCGAGCAGAAGCTTGAATATTTCAAGTTGCTCGTCAAGATCGGTTTTAAAGAAATTGAAGTGGGTTTTCCTTCCGCTTCCAAAGATGATTTTGATTTTGTCCGGCGTTTGATCGAAGAGAAGCATATTCCGGATGATGTGACGATTTCGGTCCTCACTCAGGCACGGAAACACTTGATCGACAAGACGGCGGAATCACTTCGCGGGGTAAAGTCGGGAATAATTCACTGCTATGTGGCCACCAGTGATTTGCATGGCAGATTTGTTTTCAACTTTGACCGGAACAAAGTGCGGGAAATGGCTATCAGTGGAACCCAGATGACCATGGACGCGATTGCGGCCAATGGTTTGACCGGAATTGTCGGCTATGAATTTTCCCCGGAAGAATTTACCGATAGCGATTTGGATTTTGTAATTGATGTTTGTACCGAAGTGAAAAAGGTTTGGGGGCCATCGACGAAGAAAGATTTCATCCTCAATCTTCCCGCTACGGTCGAGCGGCGTCCCCCTTATCATTACGCCGATATGATCGAGTATTTCTGCCGCAAATATCCGGCGGTTGAGGAAACCGCAATCAGCTTGCATTGTCACAATGATCAAGGTTGCGCGGTTGCCGCCAGTGAGATGGCTTTGTTGGCTGGAGCCGACCGGGTTGAAGGCACTATTTTCGGGCATGGCGAACGTACCGGGAATCTTGACATTTCAATCCTTGCGTTGAACTTGCATTCCCGCGGGATTGAGACCGGGTTGGATTTCTCCGATATGCAGACGATTGTTGAAACGATTGAGAGTGCTTCAGGAATCGATGTTCATCCGCGGCATCCATATTCGGGGCGGTTGGTCTTTACCGCATTCTCCGGGTCGCATCAGGATGCGATACGTAAGGGGATGGATCGCCGTAAAGAGATTTCAGAATATTTCCAGCAGGGCTGGAAGATTCCTTATTTGCATATTGATCCTGCCGACCTTGGCCGGGCATACGAGAAACTCATTCGTATCAACAGTCAATCCGGCAAAGGCGGGGTTGCTTATGTGCTTGAACATGATTTTGGCATTTACCCGCCGAAACCGATGCATCCCGAAATCGGGGCGGCCGTTCAGGGCTATGCCGACCGGAAAGGTGATGAGATCAATGCGGATGAAGTCCATCAGGTGTTTGAAGACACTTTCATGAATATTGAAGGTAAATACACGCTGATTAACTTCCAGCGTTCTTTGGATGCGGAAACCGGCAGTGATTCAATCTGTATGTTGGTTGATATTGAAATAGATGGCAAACCTCTTCAACTTCACGGTTGCGGGAACGGTCCTATTTCGGCGGTTGTCCACGCCTTGAAAGAGTGCGATGAAGTCGTAAATTTCAAGTTGGATGATTTTTCTGAAAAAACTCTTGGTCATGATGCCGACGCCACCGCGATTGCCTTTATCGGGCTTCGCCTTGATAATGGCGCGATGGTGTACGGGGCCGGTTGTCATTCCAACATTGACCGTGCGGCGATAAACGCCCTGTTCAGTGCGCTTAATCGGGCTACCAACTGAGAGGTGTCATGAAGAAAACACTGGTTATTACAATTATCTTTGTCGTCATTGCTCTATTGCATATTCTGGCGGTCAAACTGATATTCTCGGATAAAAAGCCGGAAAAAGCCGGGGCCGGAACTGATTCCGTTGCCCCGGATGTTCCGCAGGTCAAAGAACCGCAGCCGAAAATACCGACCAAGGTGCCGCCTCGCAAAGTGGCTCCTTCGGTTTCCCGGCGTTTTGGCATTCCGCTGAATTATAAAAATGCAATTATGGGTAATATATTAGAGTTGCCCGGCAGTAAAGGTGTTAAATGTGGAATACTGGTAAATGTGAATTCCCGAAATGTTTTATGGAGTAAAAACCCTAAAACGGCTTCACCAATTGCTTCAATGACTAAGTTGATGACCATATTGCTGGCGATGGAAGACGTCAGAGCCGGAAAGGTGAAATTATCTACTCCGATAAAAGTTACCAAAGGCGCATATGCGATTGGGGGTACCCAGGTTTTCCTGGATCCGCGCGAGACTTTTCCTTTGGGGGAATTATTGCAGACAATGGTCATCAGAAGTGCTAATGATTCAGCCTATCTGGTGGCGGAATTTCTGGGTAATGGGGATGTCGCATCATTTGTGGAACGCATGAATGCCAAGGCAAAACAACTTAATATGCCGGGAACGCATTTTATTAACCCGAATGGTTTACCGGCAGAGGACAGAAAAGATAATTGTGTAAGCAGTCCTGAAGGAATGGTGTTGTTGGGAGAACGGTTACTACAGTACCCCGAGGTCATGAAATGGATGTCGACCAGGAAAGCCACATTCAGGCCCAAAACCAACAAAGGTTATCAATTGATGGTCAATACAAATAAATTGATTGGGACCTGTCCAGGTGTGGATGGTATGAAAACCGGCTTTACCAATGCTGCTGGCTCTTGCATTACAGTCTCCTGCTTGCGTGGCGGTAAACGGTTCATTGCGGTAGTTACCGGGTGCAAATCATGGAAAGACCGTAATGATTTTGTCAAGAAATTGCTTGACTGGGGATATAAGCGCGATGCACAACTATCTGGAAAATAAAAAAGAGCAATACCAGGTTTTTCCGAAAACGGTTCAGGCGAATCAAAATGCGGTGATTACGGTCCGGCCACGTGGACGGATCGACATCCTGGAGCCGGCGGATGAGTTGAAATTGGTTTATACGCCGGTTGAATGGACTGCGGCTGCGGACGAGGAGATCGGATCGCTTGAAAAGCAATTGCCGTTTGAGCTGAAGAATAGTTCAGTCATCTTCAAAATGTTTTTTGCCGGAGAACAGGAACACTACTTTCAACTGAAAAATATTCGCGGACAAAATATTTGCACTTTCATCGTTTATTCGCTTGAGGCTGATTTATACGGCCTGATTCCGCTGTGTGGTGACTTGCATATGCACAGCAATCGTTCCGACGGCCTGGCGCCGCCGGGAGCGATGGCGACGGCCGCCCTGGACGCCGGATTTGATTTTATTGCGCTGACCGATCATGGACAGTACAAGCCGTCGCAGAAATTGATTGAGATTATGAAGGATTCCGGCTCCGGACTCATCATCTATCCGGGAGAAGAAGTTCACCCACCGGCAAATCCGGTTCACATGGTTAATTTCGGCGGGGCTTTCAGTGTCAATGAGCTTTTCCATACTGAATCGGAACAATATGCCGAAGAAGTGGGTAAACGGGTTGAAGAACTTGAGATTGATTTGCCGGAAGAGTTGAAGATCCAACTGGCATCAGCCGAGTGGTGTTTTGCCAAAATTCGTGAAGGCGGGGGCCTTGCGGTTTTTTGTCATCCTTACTGGAAAACTTATGCAAATCGTTATTATATGGCAGAAGCGCTGATTACCGCGATGCTGTGCCGGAAAAATTTTGACGCATTGGAAGTCCTTGGTGGTTTTCTCAAAGCGCAGATTGAATCAAATACGCTGCAGTTGGCCAGGTATTACGAGGAACGATCCTCTGGCAATCTGTTGCCGCTGGTCGGTGCCAGTGACGCCCATACCGACAGCCGTAAACTGCTCTTCGGCTGGTACAGCACTATGGTTTTTGTTCGGGAAAACTCCCTGTCCGAGATAATTGCCGGAGTTAAGCAGTTCCGATCTGTTGCGGTTGAAGATGTTCCGGGAGAGTCAGTCCGGGTACACGGTCCGTTCCGGCTGGTTAAATACGCGATGTTTCTGTTGCGTGAAATATTGCCTGAATACCGGGAGATTAAGCGACGGGAAGCCGTTTTACTGCGCAGTTTTTTGAATAACGGCGAAGCTACTGAGCGACAACTTGCCGCCGCGGCCGAAGTCGAGAAAAAATATCTTGCAAGACATGGGTTGACCGGATGACACTGACTGCTTTTGTGCTGGTTGTTTTATCTGTCTTTATGCATGCAGGCTGGAATGTTGTTAGTAAGAAATCAAAACCAGGAATTGGTTTTTTTCTGATTGCCTCAATTACTTCAGTAATCGTTATGTTGCCGGTGTATTGCTGGTTCGGCAGCAGTTTTTACACTTTTCCTCCCCGGTTGTGGCTTATCTTTGCGATGACCGGCTTATGTCAGGCCGTATATTACATTTCCCTGGCCGGAGCATACCGGCATGCTGATATCTCTCAGGCTTATCCGATGGGGCGGGCCATGCCGGTATTGATGATTGCTGTAATAACTTTACTTACAAGGCAGGGAAAGCCGTTGTCACCCCTTGCGGTTGCCGGAATGGTTGTCATCTTCTCCGGCTGTATTATTTTACCTTTGAGCCATTTCCGGGAATTTAAAACTTCGAATTACTGTAATCGCGCAATCCTTTTTATTTTCGGAGTGGCCTGTGGTACGACCGGCTATACGCTGCTGGATGACCGGGGTATGCGCCTGCTGAAAAGTTCCGAACTTTTTTCCGCCTGGGAAGCTGCTCCGGTCTACATTGGAGTTTCCACTTTTTTTACTTCATGCTGGATGTTGTTAGCGATTCTGCCGCGTAGAGAAAGCCGGAAAGTATTGACGGAACAACTTCGCGCAAAATGGCGTACCGCTATGTTGGCTGGAATCGCTATCACTCTCACATACGCACTGGTGCTGGCCGCTATGCTGTTTGCCGATAACGTCAGCTATATCGCGGCTTTCCGGCAGTTGAGTATCCCGCTCGGAGCTGTTATGGGATTTATATTCTTGAAAGAGCGGGCCACCAAACCACGCATTATTGGCTGCCTGATGATCTTTTCCGGTCTTGTTCTAACGGCCTGCGGGTAAAAAAGGCACTGCGATTAATACAATAAAAGATTTTAATAGACATTAAACAGTTAATAGATAACTAATTAAAAATTATTAATAGTCAAGCCGTCTGACTATTTAGACTATAAAAAAAACTCGCTGCAAGCAGCGTGTGGGTGAAGATACAAGAATCAAAGAATTAAAACTGACGATGGTAGCTGTCTTTGCTGCTATGAGGTGCGTCGGTCCAGTAAGTATCCTCTTTGGTCTTCTTCAGACGTAAACGGTCACGACCGGTCATGCGCATGATTATGCCAATCGGAGTGACTACCAGAAAGTAGACCAGCACCATGATGACCCGGCTCATAATATTGCCGATAACGAACGCAATTCCCATCCACGCAAAATAGAATGGCAGAGCAATCACTGTCCCGGTTAAACCGGCGATGCCGAAAACCGCGCCGATGCCCCATAACCAATAAGCCGAAACCGGCGTTTTCGCGGTAAAGAAGATGATCGTGCCGATGATCGCGAAGCCGATCAATACGGTGATTCCGAATTTTCTCAATTCTTTGGCGTCAGGCCGCCAGTTGATATGTACTAAAGACATCAGTTAATCCTTTTGTGTTTTAGAAAAGCGTGTAAATAAATGGTGCGGCGGCGGTCGATCCGAGAATGATCAGCACGGCCAGCAATAAAAGGACAATGATCACCGGTGCGATCCAATATACCTTGCGCTCTTTAATGAATTGCAGAAGTTCCTGCAGTAATGTCATTCTTTTAGCCATGACGTTTATTTACTCCGTTTTAATTTAAGTTGTTTGATCATATCTTTCAGCATAGCTTTCGCCAGAATCTGGTTGCCGTATTTGTTGACGTGGCAGAAGTCGATGTATAGCGGCTTGTCGGCGTTATCGAAGACGTGCTGCAGATCGTAGAAATACGGGATAGCTTTGAATCTCTTGTCTGCTGTGATCTTTGCGTAAACCAGTTGAGTGAAATCTCGTTCGTTGGAATACATATCGTAGATTTTCTGCTCGTAATCACGCAGATTTTTCTTGGTGTAAAGAGTCGGCTGCAGAAAGCACAACAGCTTGAATTTATACTGAACCGACAACGCCTTCAATATTTCCATATTGGTCAAACATACCCGCATGGTATCTTCGGCCAGTGCCGGCATTTTATCCTTCGGCAGCCAGTTCTGCTCGAGAAACAATTCATTTTCCTTGCGTCGTTTCAGAAAACGGCTGATCCGGCTGATCCGACTGATGGTCATGACAATTGCGTCTTTTGGTTTGACGGTGTCGGCGTTGAAATATTTATGGGTCTTGAACCGCAGCGAATTCTGGATAGATCCCGCTTCGCGATTCTGGAATGACGAAAATACGTCGTTTACACCATCGTAGAAAATAACCACATCAGGCCTCTTACCAGTCTGAAGTGCCCGGATCAGGGTAATCAGCTCCTGAGTCTGGACATAGCCGTTTTCACCGTAATTGACTACTTCCGCCTTGATCCCGGCCTCGGCGAGATCTTTTGCCAGGCAGGACGGGATCGTGAAGCCGTTAGATGCGCCTTCGCCCCACATAGTGGAACCGCCGAACATAAAGATTTTCATAACTTTATCTTTGGCCGGATATTCCTTGTTCCAGGTTTTGCGCAGGCCGTCTTTGGTGATCGAGATATATTTTCCGTCAAATTCGGCGCGGCGCCAGTAAACATAAGGCTGCCAGGATTTCGGGACTTTTTTGTTTTCCTTGTAATATTTTTTGCTTGACTCCATCGCTTGCAAAGCTTCCGGACAATAGTATCTTTCCCGACGCTGTTTTTTGGCAAACGGATAGAAACAGAGATCGATCAGAATAAACAGTAACAGTGTCAGCCCGATGATGACCCATAAGCCGTTGATAATCTTGAAAAACTGTATGATCCGTTTGAAGGCCGGACTGTGTTCCGCGGTATTTTCCTGGTCGACAGCTTCTTCATTTTGTTTCGGTTCGTCGCACATAGTAATCAGTCCAGTTTGAATTGTTTTTTATATTCTTCAGCGCCGGGCATTTCCGGCTGCTCCGGTTTCAAGCAAATGCAGTTTTCCAGCACCAGGGCGTCCATGTCGGTAAACATGAAGCATTTATAGGCGTTTTCCGGGGTGTTGACAATCGGTTCCCCGCGAATGTTGAAAGAGGTGTTGACCACGACTCCATAGCCGGTTTTATCTTTGAAACGATTGATGATATTGTAATAACGCGGATTTGTCTCTTTGTTTACTGTCTGCATCCGGGCCGAGTAGTCGACATGGGTGATCGACGGAACATCGGAACGGATTATATTGAGTTTTTCGATTCCGAACAGTTTTTGTTCCTCTTCGGTCATTGGTTTGCGGCGATCCTCTTTGACTGGGGCGACCAGCAGCATATAGGGGCTGGTCTGATGTTGTTCTATCTCGAAGAAATCGCTGGCCACATCCTCCAGGCAACTTGGCGCGAACGGCCGGAATGATTCACGGAATTTAATTTTGACGTTCATTATCCGTTGCATTGAAGTGCTGCGGGGATCGCCGAGAATACTTCTGGCGCCCAGCGCACGGGGGCCGAATTCCATTCGCCCGGCACAATGACCGACGATTTTCTCAGTCGCGAGCAGATCAGCAACCGCTTCGCATAGTTCCTCCTCTGTATCATAGACCTTGTAAACAGCGTTGACACTGTCCAGGTAGCCTTTGATATCATCCATTGAGTTTGCGGGGCCAAGATAGCTGCCGTACTGGGAGTCCGGCGTCATGAGGCTGCGTTCGTTACCGAGTATCTGGTACCAGCCGAACAACGCTGCACCCAAAGCGCCGCCGGCATCGCCGGCCGCCGGCTGAATCCAAATATTTTCAAATGGGCCGTCCCGCAAAATTTTACCGTTAGCCACACAGTTCAAGGCGCAGCCGCCGGCCAGACAGAGATTTTTTAAACCGGTTTCGGCATGGACGTGTTCAGCAATTTTCATCATCACTTTTTCTGTGACGACCTGGACGCTTCTCGCCAGATCCATTTCACGTTGAGTTACCCGTGATTCCGCTTTGCGCGGCGGGCCGCCGAACAGGTCATGAAACTTATTGCTGCTCATGGTAAGACCGGCACAGTAGTTGAAGTAACTCTGGTCGAGATGGAACGAGCCGTCATCTTTCAGGTCCAGAACATGCTCAAGGATCAGATCGGCGTATTTAGGTTCACCGTAAGGAGCCAATCCCATGACTTTATATTCTCCGGAGTTGACTTTGAATCCGGTGTAGTAGGTAAATGCGCTGTATAGCAACCCGAGCGAATGCGGGAATTCAATCTGTTTTTTGATAGTTATCTCATTGCCTTTGCCGATTCCCCAGGTAGTGGAGGCCCATTCGCCAACCCCGTCGAAACAGATAAAGGCAGCTTCTTCGAATGGGGACGGAAAAAATGCGCTGGCGGCATGGGATTCATGGTGTTGAGTGAAATAAATTGGTCCGTCATATTCATTGTTCAAACCGCGGTCGATTTCACGCGGAGTGAACAGTTTCTGGCGCAGCCACAACGGCATGGCTTTGGAAAAAGAACTGAATCCGGCCGGGGCATAAGCCAAATAGGTTTCGAGCAGACGTTCAAACTTTAAAAAAGGCTTGTCATAGAAAACGACAACATCAAGATCCCCGTAAGACAATCCGGCTTCTTTTAAACAATAATCCACCGCGTTCTGCGGAAAGTTATAATCATGCTTGATTCTGGTGAAACGTTCTTCCTGGGCGGCCGCGATAATTTTACCATCGGTCACCAGCGCGGCGGCGCTGTCGTGATAGAATGCACTGATTCCAAGTATATGTGTTGTCATTAAATTTTCTCCGATATAATAAAACCCCTAATATAGCATTTTTTCCGGGAAATGCAATCAGGCTAAGCAATTCCCCCGCAAAATATTAATTGCGGCAGTAGCCATGATTGCGGCGGCTTTCATTGCCTGATTGAACGCATAATCCGTTGCAGCGGCGGCGAGAAACTCAGGGGAGTGCAGCGGTGGTGCGTTTTTATCGGATTCTTTGCATATTCCAAAGAAAAAATTTACCCCGGTAACCTGTTGAGAAACGTTGCCGAAGTCGGTAGAGATCTTTTCCGTCATATCACGCCTGGGGTTCATGTCGAGAGCCTCGGCCAGATTGTATACATGCTCTGAAAGCTCATGATTCAACCTGGTCGGTTCATAGGGGGTATCTCCGCGGTCAAGTTCATATTTGCAGCCGGTCATTAATGCGGCTCCGGCAACAATGTCTGTGAAGCGCTGTTCCATTGCCGCCTGGGTTTCCAGTGATTCGGAACGGATATAAAATTTAGCTTCCGCCGATCCCGGAATGATGTTCGGAACCACCCCGCCGTCGGTAATAATGCCGTGGACCATGCCACCCGGAGGAAGCTGTTGTCGCCAGGCGTTGACTCCGGCAAACAGTAAATTTACTGCGTCCAATGCGTTTACGCCCTGGGACGGGGCGGCGGCGGCATGTGATTCGCGTCCGGAAAAACGAATGATATAGCGGCTGACTGCCAAAGCGCCGGGATCGATGGCGGTATAGGCGAACGGATGACTCAACAATACATAGTCCACATCTTCGAATGCCCCGTCGCGCAGCATCATGACTTTTCCGCCGATCCCTTCCTCCGCCGGAGTGCCGATAACACTGATTGTTCCGTTTAAAGCTGATTCAGCCATCATATCCGCCGCCGCGCAGGCACCGGCTACGGCTGCCGCGGCAATCAGGTTGTGACCGCAGGCATGGCCTATTTCAGGTAATGCGTCATATTCACACAAAAAACAAATATGCGGACCTCCGGACCCGAACGTCTTTTCTGCTCTGAATGCCGTTTCCAGGCTGGAAAACGGAGCGGTGACGGAAAATCCGAGAGTTCCAAGTTCCTCAACCAGCCTTGCCGCTGCTTTGTATTCAATCATTCCGGTTTCCGGATTGGCGTGAATATAGTCTGAAATGCCTCGGAAAGCGGATTGTGACGAATCGATTATTTTTAATGCCTTTTGAACCATAGTAAATCCTTGTTAGAAGCCGAAATCCAGCTGTTTGATCCCGAATTGGCCAAGATCATCGTCATCGTCATCATCGTTGTCATCTTTCTCTTCAGCCTTTTTGGGTTCTTCCGGTGCCGGTTTCTCTTCAACCTTTTTGGGTTCTTCCGGTTCCGGTTTCTCTTTTATTTCTGATACAGGCTCTTCAGTCGTTTTTTCCGGTACAGATTGTTTTGTTTGTTTAGATTCTGCTTTTTGGGGTTCTTCCGGAGTCGTTTCCGGTTTAGCTTCCGGTTCTTCAACTGCCTTTTCCGGTTTTGATGTTTTTTTCGATTTAGGTTCCGATTCTGCTGCGATCTCTTCTGTTGTTTTCCCCGATTCCGGCTTTTCAGTATCCTGCTTTTTCGGGGCAACCTTTTCCGGCGTCTTTGTTTGAGAAGTCCCGGCTTTTGCTTGAGAACCAGGCTTTTCGGGTTCCTTTTCTGCTTTCTTCGCAGGAGCAGGCTCCTCTACTTCCACGTCTTCGGAGTTGTTTTCATTTTCGTTGTTGTCGGGCGACGCATCATTTTCAGATGGTGAGTCAATATCCTGAATTTTGTTCTCGTTATCTTCGATATCGTCATTATCGTCTGGCGGTTCCTCTCCGTTAATCGCGGCTAGCTCATCTGCTTCAAGATAACGGACATGAGTCATTTTTGTAATTGGTTTTGACGAAATCAGGAAACCTCTGGCCTTGGCACTGCGCATTGGCAGTTCTTTCAGGTTGAGTTCCATTTCTTGTTTGTCTTTCATCCGGTGTTCGACTTTGCAGAGATAGATAGCGTCGGTTCTCGGAGTGAATATCTCAAGTTTGCAGTTGTCCGGGCATAGCTGGTATTCCCGGTCGGTAATGAATTTGCCGATTACACAGCGCTTGCCGTAGAACTTGCCACTTTTGGTGTCTTTATAGACTACCCCGAACTCTGTGGTCTTATCATATTTACGGAAATCCATCAGTCGGCCGATATAAACCTTGTCCGGAATATTTATGACCTTGTACATACCGCTTCGTTCGACACACAACAGGTGGTCGACTTCGTTGCAGGTGACCTGGTCGTCGCTGCGGACGCTGGTTCCGACATAGCAGTTCTTGCGATCCCAACCGATTTTGATATTGTTCAATGCCACCGCGCTTAAGTCGATTTTGTCGAAAGAGTCAATTTCGGTTCGGCGCGGGAACAGTTTTCCGTATTTGTCCAGCAGCGCGGTAAGATACTTGATCGCGTATTTTTTAAGCTGTTTAAGATTTTTATTGACTTCGTCGATTTGAGCGAGAATATCGTTAATGTCCTGCTGGTTTTTGTTGATGTCGAAAAGTGAGATACGACGAATCTGAATGGCCAGCAGACGTTGTATGTCGTCGTCGGTAACTTCCCGTTTAAGCATATCCAGGAAAGGCTCGAGACCTTTATAAACTTCCGCAATAACCAGTTCAAAGGTTTCGCATTCTTCGATTCTTTTGTAGATACGGTTTTCAATAAATATCTGAGCAAGAGTCTTGTTATGGAATTGATCTTCAAGCTTGCCTAATTCGATTTCAAGCTCAAGTTTAAGATATTCAAGTAATTTTTCAGTATTGCGTTCCAGAATCTCGGTTACTGTCATCTGCACTGGTTGGTTGTCGCAAATGACCATCATGTTCAAATTGATCGAGACTGAACAGTCGGTATAGGCATAGAGCGCCTTCAGGGTTTTGTCGGGGTCCTGTCCTCTGACCGGCAGGATTTCAATTTCAACGTCTTCGCCGGTGAAGTCATTGATTTGGGCTACTTTTATTTTGTTATTATCAACCGCTTTTTCGATTGACGCAATAAGACTTTCGGTCGTCGTCGTCGCTGGAATTTCGTGAATAACCAGCCGTCTGCCGTCGCGCTCGATTCTGGCTCGAAGCGTGATCTTACCCAGGCCGTCGTCATATTCCGAGGCGTCCATCAATCCTCCCTGAAGGAAGTCCGGGAATAATTCAAACGGTTCTTTGCGCAGACAAGCAATCTGGGCGTTCAAGAGTTCGCAAAAGTTGTGCGGCAGAATCTTCGTCGCCATCCCGACCGCGATCCCTTCGGCTCCGAGCATCAGCAGTGATGGTATTTTAACCGGCAGGACAATCGGCTCTTTATTCCGGCCGTCGTAAGAATCCTCAAACTTGGTAATGTCGTTGTTAAACAAAACTTCTCTGCCAAGCGGAGATAAGCGACATTCGATATATCGGGCGGCCGAAGCATTGTCGCCTGTCAGGATATTACCAAAGTTCCCCTGTTTTTCAATAAAATATTCTTTGTTTGCCAGAACCACCAGCGCATTGCCGATTGAGGCGTCTCCGTGCGGGTGATACTGCATGGTATGACCGATTACATTGGCGACCTTGTGGAATTTTCCGTCATCCATGCGGAACAAACTCCACAGAATGCGGCGATGTACCGGTTTCAAGCCGTCGTCAACGTCCGGAATGGCGCGGTCCTTGATAACGTAAGAAGCATACTCAATGAAGTTGTACTCCATCATCTCACGCAGCAGCCGGTTGGCTTTGGTTATATCGCTGGACGCTTCGCTTTCACCTGCGCCCAGAGCCTCCGGTTCTCCGGTGTCTTCCGCTTCAATGATCGACTCGATATCGTTGTCCTGATCCGGTGGATTGGAGTCTTGAGGTTTTATGTCTTTTTCTTCTGCCATGTTAGCTCAAATTCTCCATGATATGCTGCTTGCGTTCTGGAGTGTTTTTGCCCATATAAAAGTTGAGCATTTCCGGAATGTTGCGCATGTTGTCAATGCTGACTTCGGTCAGCCGGATGTCGTTGCCGATAAATGCCCCGAATTCTTTAGGCGAAATCTCACCGAGACCTTTGAATCTGGTAATCTCTGCAGTACTGCCCAGTTTTACAATTGCCGCGTCCCGTTCAATTTCGTCGTAACAGTAAAAAGTCTCTTTTTTGTTCCGCACCCGGAATAACGGTGTTTCTAGAGTGAAGAGGTGTTCCGACAGCACAAGCTGCTCGAAAAATGTCAGAAAAAAGGTTATCAGCAGATTGCGGATATGCAGACCGTCAACATCGGCGTCGGTTGCGATTACTACCTTGTTGTAGCGCAGATCTTCGATGTCTTCTTCAATATTCAACGCCTGCATGATATAATAAAGTTCTTCATTCTTATACAGTTTGTCGAATTTTTCGCCATATACGTTCAAAGGTTTCCCTTTGAGTGAAAAAATCGCCTGGGTATAGACGTCTCGACAGGATACCATGGAACCGGCCGCAGAATCCCCTTCGGTCAGGAATATCATAGTTTCCTCGCCGCGCCCGGAACGGTCGCCCAGATGATATTTGCAGTCTTTCAGTTTCGGAATTTTCAAATTCATCCGCTTGGCTTTTTCCTTGGACTGCTTTTTGACCGCCTGAATTTCCTTGCGAACCTTTTCGTTGCGCACGACTTTGTCGACCATTATTTCGGCCTGTTCCAGATTGCGATGCATAAAGTCGGTGATTGCAGTCTTAACGTCGTTAACCACCCAGCCGCGGACGTCGGTATTACCCAGTTTGTTTTTAGTCTGGGATTCAAATATTGGTTCCTGAAGTTTGATTGCGACCGCGCCGACTATCCCGTCACGCACGTCGGAAGCCTGGAACTGTTTGCCGGTAAATTCGTTGATTGCCTTCAGTACGCCTTCACGAAATGCCGAAAGATGAGTGCCGCCGTCATTTGTGTATTGCCCGTTGACGAAAGAGAAATAATTTTCCCCGTAATTATCGGTATGACAGAAAGCGAATTCGAGTGTTTTGGTTTTAACGTGAATGGTCTCATATATCTGCTCGTCGCCAACTTCTACCTCAATCAAATCTTTCAGCCCGTGCCTGGAGTAGAAACGTGTCCCGTTAAGATAAAGCGACAGACCGCTGTTCAAGTAGGCGTACATCCATAATCGTTTTTCAACAAAGTCCATCTGGTATTCGTAATTCGGGAAGAGGTCTTTATCCGGAATGAACTCGACAAAGGTGCCATTCCGTTCGCTGGTTGTTCCTTCCTGATCGTCAACTTTATTACCGTTTTCGAAGGTTGCGCGGCGAAATTTGCCATCGCGTACAGCCTGAACAATAAATTTGCTGGAAAGCGCGTTGACTGCTTTGGTTCCGACTCCGTTCAAGCCGACGGAAAACTGGAACGCGTCGGTATTGTATTTGCCGCCGGTATTGATAACTGAAACACATTCAACCAGTTTGCCAAGCGGGATACCGCGTCCATAGTCGCGAATTGATACTGTATCTCCTTCGATAGTTACATCAATCCGGCGTCCGGCTCCCATGATAAACTCATCGATACTGTTGTCGATTACTTCTTTGAGAAGGATATAGATGCCGTCGCTGGGGTGGGTGCCGCTGCCCATTCGACCGATATACATACCGGGGCGTAAGCGAATATGCTCCAGGGAGCTTAAAGTCTTGATATTGCCTTCATCGTAAGTGACCTGGCTGGTTGTCTCTTTAATTTCTTCTGAGCTCATGGCCCCCTGTTTCCAGTTTAGCGGTTGTAAATCTCGATCAGCATTTCGCGGACACGCAAAAAGCGGCAGTTTCCAGTATGGAAAAGCCTACTGATTTAATGTAGTGGATTTGTCAACTTTGTCAAGCGAATAATTAGAATTTTTTTATGGTACAATTTGTAAATTGCTTCATTTGAATTAAATAAATTTCATGGTGTTCGCATGGTGTAAGTGTATTATGATTAGTCTTTAAAGATTTATATATATTCAAGCCGTCTGAATATTTGACAAACCTGCTTTCAGCATATATATTATTTCAAAAACCAACAAAAAAGGGAGAGATTCAATGGAAACACGAATGAAAGTCAAAGGCGAGGGCTGCTACTACCATTTGTATAATCGAATCGGTTGTATCAAAGGCGAACATCCTTTTTCCGACGCGGACAAGGAATACGGATTCAATTTGCTTCGATATCTCTGCGACTACTTTCTGATCGAAGTCATCTCCGCCGCCTGGATGGGTAACCATTTTCATCTGGTGGTTTATGCTCCGGGACCGGACGATCTTCCATCGCTTGAGGTCATCGTCAAACGCCACAACGACTATTACAAGTCAATGAAAAAAATCTTTAAATTTGGACCGAGAACTCCGGTCATCAGCCTTGACAATAAGGAGCAATGTCAGGAAATCGCCCTCAAAATGATCGATATCAGCCGGTTCATGTCGGCATATCAACGACAGTTTACATGCGTCTACAACGAAACCCGTGACCGCACCGGACAACTATGGGGAGGTCGTTTTAAAAGCGTAATCCTCGAAAAAATAAATGCTTTGGCTGCTTGTGTTACTTACGTAGAACTCAATCCGGTCCGGGCAGGCCTGAAAAATAACCCTGCTGATTACAATTTTACCACTTGGGGACGTTATTGCAGAAGCGGAAAACACATGTTCTATAATAATTTCGTCAAACACATGAAACCGAATATCACTATCGGAGACACGTCGCAATGGACTGATGTCGAACTGTTTGCATTCTTCCGGGGCGAGCTGGCCCGAATAATAACCGCAGAGACCGGCGCGTCAAGCGAAGAAATCTATGCCGCTCGTGACAAAGCCCGACAAAAAGAATCGATGCATGTACGTTTTCTGCGCCGCACCCGACATTTTACCGAAGGTGCGATTTTAGGTTCAAAACAGTTCATTCGCCAAACCGGAAGTTTATTTGACAAGCCCGAAAGAATCCGGAAGAAACATCTTTCTCGGGGCTTCAGTCCCTCCGGAATATTATATTGTTTCCGCAATCTGCAGGAATAAAGCTTTATTAAAAACTTTGCATTATATATTGATAAAAGCCACTTGTTGGAGTATCTTACCTATTCCGAAATAATCTTAGAGAAAGTGAATTAATGAAATTATTATTTATAGGTGATATAGTCGGCAAAGGCGGGCGTCGCGCGGTCAAAAATCTGGTGCCGGGATTGCGGCGGAAATATAACTGCAGTTTTTGCATCGCTAATGCCGAGAACATCGCCAACGGGGTGGGAATGGCCGCATCATGCATCAGGGATTTGCAGGGTTGTGTTGAGGTATTTACTTCCGGTGACCACGTTTGGGATCAGAAAAACTGGGAGAATGAGGTAAAGCAATTCGATAATGTACTTCGTCCGGCAAACCTCAGCTCAAGACAGCCCGGTCGGGGATGGAATATTTTCCGCAATCCGGCAGGTGGAGAATTGGCGGTGATTAATTTGCAGGGCAAGGTATTCATGAAAGAAAGCGCCAATTGCCCGTTTGAAACGGTTGAAAATATTTTGAAGCAAATTCCAGGAAATGTTAAAAGCATTGTCGTTGATTTGCATGCTGAGGCTACCAGCGAGATGGCGGCTATGGCTTATTTTCTCGATGGAAAAGTAACCGCGGTGGTTGGCACCCATACTCATGTTCAGACTGCTGACGCAAAAATATTGCCGGGAGGAACCGCTTTGATTTCGGATGTCGGGATGACTGGGGCTGAACACTCTATCCTGGGGCGCGAAGTTGATGCGGTTGTTGAAAAATTCCGTAGCGGCATGCCCCGGCGTTTGCCGGTGGTCGAAACAGGAATCCGGCTTGACGCGGTAGTGATTACCTATGACCATAGCAGCGGACGAGCTTCCGCAATTGAAAATATATCGATAATGGATGAGCAGGAGATAGCAAATAATGAGTAACATTCCCCAAATAGATTTTGACCGGGTTGATACCTTGATTATGCTGGCACTTGAAGAGGATTTGTCAGATGTCGGTGATACTACCAGCAGTTCGGTGATCGGGCCGGGGAAGCCGGCAAAAGGATTACTGCGCTGCAAGGAAGAATTGATTTGTGCCGGACTGCCGGTTGCTGAGAAAGTTTTTAAAACAATTTCGGCTGATATCGAGTTCAAACCGCTGGTCGCGGAAGGAACAAAATGTAAAATCGGCGATGTCATGGCGGAAATTTATGGCGACGCCGAAGTGTTGTTGACAGGCGAACGAACCGCTTTGAATTTTCTGCAAAGACTGTGCGGAATAGCTACCACTTCTGGGCGTTATGCCGAGGCCCTGGCGGATAGCAAAACTGAGGTTCTTGATACCCGCAAAACTACACCGGGTTGGCGCAATCTGGAAAAATACGCGGTCGCGGTCGGTGGAGCGTCAAATCACCGGATCGGTTTATATGACCGGGTGATGATCAAGGACAACCACCGGGAAATGGCCGGACTCGAAGGCGAAGGCGGTATCGGTCGTTCGGTGCAGCGTTCCCGTGATATGTATCCTGAACTGGAAGTTGAAGTTGAGGCTGATACGCTGGATGAGGTACGTGAGGCGGTCGCGGCCAAAGCCGATTACATCCTGCTTGACAATATGACCAACGAGCAAATGGCCGAAGCGGTCGAAATCAATCATGGCGTGGCCAAACTGGAGGCAAGCGGCGGGATCACGATTGAGCGTTTACCATCGATCGGCAAAATCGGGGTTGACTATGTTTCAGTTGGCGCTTTGACTCATTCGGTTAAGGCATCCGATATTTCAATGGAAATAACCCCGCTGGAGGAAACGAAATGATTGCCAGACTGACCGGAATTCTCGCTGAAGCGTCTTTTACGGAAGCAATAATTGACGTTAATGGCGTCGGATATCAGGTGTTGATTCCGATCAGCACGTATGACGCTTTGCCGCAAGTTGGAGAAAGGGTTGTTCTGCAAATCCATACCAGTGTCCGGGAGGACGCGATCACTTTGTTCGGTTTTGCAACCGAGGAAGAAAAAAAGATGTACGAACTGCTGTTGACTGCCAGCGGGGTAGGGCCGAAGTTGGCTTTGAATATTCTCAGCAGTATGCCGGTGGCAAATTTTTGCGCGGCGATTTGTGAGCGCGACTTAACAGTGATCAACAAAATTAACGGCGTCGGCAAGCGCACCGCTGAGCGTTTGATTGTTGAACTTTACGACAAGATTTCGAAACTCGCTCCAGGCTTTACCGGTAAGGACGCTTCGACTCCTGATGCCGCGACGGCTCAGATTGCGGAAGACGCCTTGCTTGCCCTTGAATCTCTGGGCTTCAAACGCGACGCGGCCCGTAAAGCTATCCAGAAAATACTTGAAAATATCAGTGCGGAAGAGTGTTCAACCGAGAACCTGATCCGCCGTGCACTCAGCACGCTTAATTCATAATTATATTTAGACAAAAAGGGAAGAATCATGTTACTGATGGATGAACTGAATGCTTTTGAAAAAGATCTTAATTCTTTTGACGCGGAAAAGCGCCGTTTGGCGTTGAATGAACTGGCGGAACTGGCCGCTGTAGGCAAAATAAAGCTTGAACCGCCGACGGACGCGCATAATCTGCACTGTCATACTTTCTTCTCATATAATGGCTACGGGTATTCCCCGTCGTATATTGTCTGGCTGGCGAAAAAATCCGGCTGGTTTGCGGTCGGCTGCGTTGATTTTGATGTACTGGATGCGGTTGACGAGTTTATGGCGGCGGGACGCTTGCTTGGCGTCAGGACTGTTTGCGGTATGGAGTCCAGGGTCTTTATCAAGGAATTGGCCGAACATGAAATCAATTCGCCGGGTGAACCCGGAGTTGCTTATCACATGGGTTGCGGATTTTCATCTTCTTCCGTTCCGGCTGGGTCGGTCGCCTTCCTGCAGGGGATGAAGGAAAAGGCCAATGCCAGAACTAAGGGGATTGTTGATTTGGTTAATCCGTTTCTGGCTCCGGCGGCAATTGATTTTGCAGAAACCGCGGCAAAGTTAACTCCTGGCGGCAATGTTACTGAACGCCATGTCTGCGAGGCATACCGCCGGAAAGCCGAAGAATTGTACCCGGAAACGGCTGAACGGATCGCGTTCTGGTCTGAAAAGCTGTCCACCCCGGCTGATGAAATGGCTAAAATTATTGAAAATGATCCGAAACTCGAGGGTTTGATCCGTTCGAAAACAATGAAATCCGGCGGAGTAGGTTATGTTAAGGCCGACCCGACATCTTTTCCGAAGATTGAAGATATGAATGAGTTTACCCGGCAGTGTGGCGCAATTCCGGCGATTGCCTGGCTCAACGGTGAATCCGGCGGGGAAGCTGATCCTGACGCCCTGATTAAGCTGCATATTGAAAAAGGCGCCGAACTGCTTAATATCGTGCCTGACCGCAATTGGAACTTCCCCGATCCGCAAGTCGCCGCTAAGAAAATGGCTGAACTGGACCGGATCATTGATGCCGCGATCAAAAACGATATGCCGGTTTGTGTCGGAACTGAAATGAATGCACCGGGCCTTAAACTGGTTGATGATTTTGATTCCCCGGCTCTGGCAAAACATACCCGGACCTTTGTCAACGGTGCGGCTTTATCTTTTGCCCATGGCCTGCTACAGCCGCATGGTTTCGGCCTGATGAGCGAGTGGACATGTAAAAACTTTACCGATCGTGCCGCTAGAAACGCCTTTTTCGTTGCGTTCGGACGGAAAGCCGGTTTCGGCATTGAAGCGGCTTTACAAGATCTTCCTGAAGACGCCTCTCCGGACCAAATTCTGGCACTGGTGTAACTCCCGTCATTAATCTGGTTTATCATTGATACAGATAGGGAATTAATTTTAATTCCCTACAGTTCTTTTATAAACTTTTACGTTGCTGACATTGTTTAATGTGTTGTGGTTTAGGTTATTGTAATTTTATTATAATCAAACCGTCTGTTAATAAAGTCACCAAATAAATTTTTTTGTTATTTTTAGAGATCGCTTTTAATGAATTCCCGTGGAGACATTCCAACGGTTTTGTGAAAGGCACGACTGAAGATGGCCGGTGATGAATAACCTGACATCTCCGCTATGTCCGAAATCATATAACTGCGCGATTTCAGCAGATTAATTGCGCGGTTTATTCGCAGGGAACGGAGATATTCTCCCGGACCCTGGCCGGTAAGTTTTTTGTACATGACACACAAATAGCCCTTGGAAATTCCATGTTCATCAGCTATTTCGTCAAGGCTTAGGTCTGCCCGATGAAAATTAGCATAAATATAGCCGTTCACTCTTTCAATCATGCTGACCTTGCGGGTTTGTGGCGAAACATAATCCTGCAACGGATTGTTTCGGGCACATTCCAGCAGTTCAAGAATCAGGCAGTCAAGATAACTTTTTAATTTTTGTTTTGCGGTCTGGTTTTCTTCGAGATTTTCAACCAGATAGGCGTTCAACATCTGGTTGGCGAGAAAATAACACGCATCCGACATCGGGACCGACCGGTTCATTAATTCAACCGGCACAATGCCGTTGGATTCAAAGGTGATTACCAACCAGCTGAACGTGGTCATATCCACCATATATGTATGGAATTGAAATGGATAGATCAGCAACGCCTCTCCCTGTTTAAATTCGATTACGTGTTCATTGACCGAAGCCAGTCCGGTAGTCGACAGATTAAGAGTCAGCGCATAACGCTGGTGATATAGTCCAAGGTTGTGAACCAGCATTTTGCGTTGCGGCCAACGATAGAGCATGATAATATTGTTCGGATTACCGGAAGGATAGCTGACATCAATTCCGGCCATATAATTTTCCGGTTCGGCAATATTTACGGCATTTGCTTCAATGTTTTTTATAATACTTTTTTGCATATCGGTATAATACATTCAAATATTAATAAATGCAAACTTTTTATAATTTTATGCCAAATTTTAACTATTGTCATTGTTGTTATTTGCATATATAATTAAAATAACAACAAAAAAATAAAGGTTAGGATTAATGGAAACTGCAACTGCAACACTCGACAATATCGCCTCTCCCAAACTCCTGCCCGGCGGAGTGTGGCCGGTGGCGGTCACTCCGTTCAAAGCCAATGGAGCGATCGACTGGAAAGCTTATGATCAGTTGCTCGACTGGTATATGGAAAACGGTAGTTCCGGGATTTTTGCCGTTTGCCTGTCGAGCGAATTTTATGATCTGACCGGCAAGGAAAAAGAAAAATTAGCCGCAGTTGCGGTAAAACGCTGCTTCGGCAGTATCCCGGTAGTTGCCGGCGGCGGCCTGGGGAGAAATCTCCGGGAGACGGTTAAATCGGTGAATACGATTGGGGCTCTTGGAGTGGATGCAGTCGTTGTTCCGGTTAATCAGCTTGTTACAGCCGACCAGAATGATACGGAACTTCTGCGGCAAATTGATTTGCTGGTAAGCCTTACCGGTGATATTCCGTTGGGATTATATGAATGCCCCGCTCCGTACCATCGGTTGATTTCTGAAGACATAATGCGTTACTGCGCACAAACCGGGCGATTCAGGTTTTTAAAAGATACTTGCTGCGATGCGAAAGAAATTGGCAGGAAAGTTGCCGCGGGCGGTAAAACCGGTTTCAGTCTGTATAATGCGAATATTGAAACGCTGTTGGATTCGATAGCGTTGGGATGTCGTGGATATAACGGTCCTGCCGCTAATTTTTATCCTGATTTGATAGATGTGATGATGCACTCAAAGGAGCCGGAGAAAATCAGCCTTCTGCGTGATATTGTAATTTCCGGACAGCGGGTTGTTACATATAAATACCTGGCCACTGCCAAGCTGTTTCTTAAATTTTCCGGAGTTGATATTTCCGGTTATTGCCGACGTGAAACTCCGTCTCTTACCCGGCATGAAATAGAAGCTGTCAAGTCGTTTTTCAACCTTATAAATTATTGGCGTCAAGAACTAGCTTAAAGAAAGGAAATCGTTATGCAAACGCGGAAAACAACAATTTTCACCCTGATTGAACTCCTGGTTGTGATCGCTATCATCGCAATTCTTGCCAGTATGCTGATGCCGGCATTGGGGCAGGCACGGAAGAAGGCCAAGACTATTAAATGCACCAGTAACATGAAGCAGATCGGTCTGGGTATGGCGATGTATACCGATAGTGAAGCCGGGTTCTATCCGGTTGCCGACCAGAATAATACGACAAGCTGGGATAACGCCCTGGCTCTTTACGACGGACGTAAAATTGAAGAACAATATCGACATGCGATTTTGCAGCGGTCCCAGGTTGGCGGCGGGCAGGATCTTTATCATTGTCCGGAAGATTCCATTTACCGCTCGGCCAATACGTTTCCGCGCTCTTATGTGCTTAGCTACTACTGCCAGTCATCCACTACTCCGCGTAATACCGGGATTTCCGGTTGTGTTCCGAGTTCAACCGACTGGACTCAACCTGCTTCGCGTAAAACCAGTAAGATTAAGAAGCCTTCACGGGGCATCGCAATGTTTGAATACGCGAATACTGATAACCGCCTTGGACGAACCAGTCAAACAAACATGGGCTACAACGGGATAAATACCGTCAACGGATTGAGGAATAAATATATTGGATTGGCTCCGAATCCCGATTTCTGGAAACATGACTCGTCTAAAGGGAAAATGAATTTCCTGTTTGCGGACGGGCATGCTAAATTCATGTCATTTGAGGAAACCGTGATGCCGTACCTTGTAACCCAGACCGGCGCAAGTAATGTCGGTACAATGTGGGATGTTGGAGACGGCTCATAAGAGACCTTATGTTTTCAACAGCAATCTTTAATTACATAAAGTAAGAATAAATATATGAAAAAGATATTATTACTGACCTTGATGACTGGCAGAGTCATGTCGTTTGGAGCCGCGCCTGCGGATGTGGTTGAGATGTGGAAATGCCCGATGCCGCAGAAGGGGGTAATTGGAGCCGGGTATGAACCGGTAAAAGGTGTCGTTCACAGTCCGGTATTTAAAGCGACCATGGAAACCGGTGGATATAACCACCATGCAAAGATAGTTCATTTTAAAAATAAATTTTACGCTATGTGGAGTAACCATAAATACGGAGAGGACGGGCCGGGGCAGAAAATTTATTATTCTTCCTCTGATGACGGTAAAAAATGGACTCCTTTCAAGCTGCTGTTCAGCTCAATGCACAAAGAAGCTCCTTGGGGTAATGTCGGAATAAATCTAAGCGCCCAGAAATGGCTGGTGCAGAGCGGCAGACTTTACGCCCAGGCGTGGTGCGGGGAGACTGTCGGCTGGTCAGACAGAAACAGAACCGCGACAAAGAAAAAACGTTCAAAAAAATTCTGTTTTGCTGCAAGGAAAAAATACCGGCCGCTCTTCAGAGAGGTCTTTCCCGATGGAAAGCTGCGTCCGGTTGCGAGTTTCAGGCCTGGCGAACTTCCGAAGGACGTTCTGGTAAAAGTTGCGAACGCTAAAAAAGTTTATCCCGATCTTAAATCTGAAAAGAGTTCCTTGAAATTAGGCGATCTGATCAAAAGTTCAAAACGGCGGATGTGCGAACCGACCTGGTTCAAAAACAAGGACGGGGAATATGTAATTCTCTTTCGTGATGACAGCTATTCGCATCGCAAATGGGTTGCTTTTTCCAAAGACGGTCAAAATTGGACCGCGTTGAAACCTACCAATATTCCGGATTCGCCGAGCGCCAGTATCAGCTTGACTTTAGACGACGGCACAATCCTGTTGATTGGTAATCACATGGCCCCGGAATTCGATAAAGATCAACCAAGGCACTTTGGCCGGGATCCTCTTATGGTTTCCATCAGCAAGGACGGCATGAACTTTACTAAATCATACGCGATCCGCAGCGGTCAGCAGAAATACACTGTTCCCAGGAAGGTTGTGCGCGGTCGCGGCGGCGGCGCTCAGTATCCGTATGCGATAATTGTCGGAAAGACAGTTTACGTTATTTATTCGCAAGGCAAAGAAGACATTTGGGTATCATCATTTCCTATTTCAGCGGTAAAGGAAAATTAAATATGAAGATGTTTATTTCAATATTGGCGGCATCAATGGCCATAAGTTTTTCGGTACATTCTGCCGATGTGGTAAAAATGTGGTATGCCGGTAAGCCGGATATCAGCAAAGATAATGCGGGATTTCCGGAAATTAAGGACATTGTCCATGCACCGGTATTTCTGGCTGATGAGTCAAGAGGCGGGTATAATCACCATTCCAAGCTGATATATTTCAATAAAACATTTTACGCGATGTGGAGTAATCAGCGTTATGGCGAGGACGGTCCGGGGCAGCGGGTGCTTTATGCGACTTCGCCTGACGGTGTAAAATGGTCAAAACCTAAAGAAATGTTTACCGCGCCGGTGCCGGAAGCACCATGGGGCATGAAAGGTGTGCATTTGGCGGCCAATCGCTGGCGGGTATGGCACGGAAGACTTTTTGCCGGAGCCTGGTGCGGCGGGATCGAATCGTTCCGGGATATGGACGACACTGAAAGAGTGACAAAGCGTGACCGGAAACACGAGTTTGCCGTATTCAAATTTTATGGCATCATATATCGGGAAGTCAAGCCGGATGGTTCGCTGGGCAAGGTTTTTACGTTTATGAAAGAAAAACCGAAAGATCTGCTTTATGACTTTGCCGACGGATCAAAGGTTGTTCCGGGGTTTATTCCGATCGAGAAACCAGATTACGGCAAGGAGCGGGCAAATCGCAAACTTTGCGAATCGACCGAATATAAAGCGGCTGACGGAAAACGGGTGGCTCTGTTTCGGGACGGAAAATATTCCCATCGGCTGTACGTGAGTTTTTCCGACGACGGCAAGAAGTGGAGTTTTCCGCAACCGACTGATATTCCGGATTCCCCGAGTGAGAGTCGCGCCATGAATCTTGCTGACGGCACCACATTATTGGTCGGCAATCAAATGGCTGGAGCCTTTGATAATCCGCAAAAGCGGCATTACGGTCGAACTCCGTTAATGGTTTCGGTCAGCAAAGATGGATATAAATTTGACCGAGCTTATGCAATTCGCAGCGGTAAACAGGAGTTTACCATTCCCCGCAGAGTTGTCCGGGGTCGTGGAGGCGGCGGCCAATATCCATATCCGATTTGTGTTGGAGACAAAGTCTATGTCATGTATTCAATGGGCAAAGAGGATATCTGGGTATCATCATTCCCGCTCAAATCTATAGGATTAAAATGACCAGGTTTTTACTGACACTGCTCTTTGTCGCGACGATGCCGTTAATTTACGGTAAACCTGCAAAAAAGGAAATGAACATTTTGTTTCTGGGAAACAGTTTTACTTTCAGGAATAATTTGCCGATGCTGGTTAAGCAGGTCTTTGAAGAAGGAAATCCGGGACTGAAAGTGCATGTCGAGAAAGTCACTTACGGCGGACAGGATATGTATCGGCACAGTGAATGGTATTTTTCTGAGACGTTTATCCGGTTGAATTCGATTACGGTTCCGGAAATAGAACAGGTAATTAAAAAACAGCGTGAACTTATGCGGTTGTCGAAAGCCCCGGTTGAATTTGCTGTTTACTGTAAAGTGACTGGAACAAAAAAGGAATCCTGGGAAAAGCTGAAAATCAAGCTTAAACGGAGTATCAGAAATCAACAGGCATTGATTGAACGGATCAAAAATAATCGCAGGTTGAAATGGGATTACGTCGTTTTACAGTCCTGGCAGGATATGGTTGACGATCCGGAGCAGGGCTATGCGAAGTATGTGAAAAAACTTGCCGCGATTGCCGCGAAAGAACATATTAAGCCGGTTTTGTATATAACCGCTCCTTACGCCCAGAATCAGAATCCGGTCAAAGCTCCTATTGCAATCGCACGTACAGATAAGGATTTGAAGTTGGCGCGCGAACTGGCTGGTAAAATTCATGCCTTTGCGGTAGTTCCGGTGCCTCTGGCGTTGAATAAGATACAATCCGGGGGAACCGATTTGAAGTTCCGCTACGTAAATGATTTTCATCCGAACCAGTATTGCGCGTTCCTGACCGCAAATATATTCTACGCGGCATTTTTCAAGCGCAGCCCGGAAGGACTGAAATTTAATAAAGTGGTCGGATGCAAAGCCAGAAACAATAAAGGTCCGGACGGCAAAGAGCGTACTGTAGTATTTAATGACACGACTAAAAAGTTTTTACAGAAAATGGCTTTTGAGTCGGTTGAAGAGTTTGATAAACGATAACAGAGCAAGGAAGACGTAATGGGCATAAGAACCTGGGATCTGGTAGTTGTTATTTTGTATATGCTGGGAACCGCGGCAATTGGCGTTTATTTTTCAAAACGTAACAAAGATACGGAGGAATATTTTCTCGGCGGACGCTCATTTCCCGGATGGGCTATCGGACTTTCCATGATTGGGACTTCAATCAGTTCAATTACTTTTCTTGCTTTGCCTGCGGCGGCTTTCGCGCTTGACTGGCGTCAAAGCAGTACCTATCTGACCCTGCCGCTGGTATGTGCGCTTGCGGTTATTTTTTTCATTCCTATCTTTCGTAAGAAGAAAATAACTTCAGCCTATGAATATCTGGAAGATCGTTTCGGGGCGGGAGCAAGGATTTATGGCTCAATATGTTTTCTGGTCGGGGAGTCGCTGCGCTTGGGGACGGTTCTCTTCCTGTTGTCTATACCGATCAGTCTGATGACCGGATTCGGGATTAATACGGTTATCGTTGTCACCGGGGTTTTTATCGCCTTTTATACGATTGCCGGCGGAATCGATGCGGTTATCTGGACCGATGTAATCCAGTCGTTTGTCCTTTGGCTGGGTGGAGCTTTTGTTGTTGTGTTCTTGCTGTGCAATGTCCCGGGCGGATTCGGCGGAATCGTTGAAACCGGGATGCAGTTCAATAAATTCAGTTTAGGGCCGCTGGATTTTGATCTGAAACAGCGGACTTTCTATGTTCTGATTATTATGGGGGTGTTTTCCTGGATGTATATGTATACCTCCAATCAGAATGTGATCCAGCGATATCTGGCTGCCAAATCCACCCGTGAAGCCCGCAAGGCAACGATTATCTGCGCATGCGGCAGTCTTCCGACCTGGTTTACTTTTTACTTTATCGGAACCAGCCTGTTTGTCTATTTTAAAAATTTTCCCGATCCGCAGGTTGCCAAAATGGCATCGGATGAGGTATTCCCGTATTTTATCCTTAATATGCTGCCGGAAGGTATTGCCGGGTTGATCATTGCCGGGGTTCTGGCTGCTGCGATGAGTTCTCTTGATTCCAGCCTGAACTCTTTCTCGGCTATTTGCACTACAGACTTCCTGAAGCGTTTTATTGCTCCAAATAGGAGCGAACGGTTTTATATTATCAGTGCCAAGCTTTTCAGTGTTCTGGCAATGGTATTGATGATTGTCGGGGCTTTGATCTTCGCGAACATTCCCAAAGAAAGCATGTTTGACCTTGGTTTCATAATGGGAGGCTTATTGTGTATGCTGGTTTTGAGCTTTTTTATTCTCGGAATATTCTTCCCGTTTGTCAAACGCCGGGCTTTGTGGATTGGTTTTGTTACGGCTCTTCTGGTAAACATATATTTGGTATTGTGTTATTTCAATTGGCTGCCGGAAATTCTGGACCTGAATATCCATGTCTACTGGAACAGTGTCATCTGCAAATCAACCATGATAATTGTTGCGGTTGTTACTGCACTGGTCTGGCCGGAAAAAAATTCGACGGAAACGGTGTGAAGCATAAACCGGAAATCTTTATTATTGATAGCATTGATAATTTATGATTTGCCGGTCGTCGAATATTCCTATTCCTTATAATTATAAGAGCAGATGTGCAGATCAGCTGATTATTGCATAATTCTTTTTGTCAAATGTCTAAAAGCTGCGACTTTGATGGTGAATAAAAAAAACTTCATCCAAAAATTACAAAAATAAAATAAATATCAAATAAATAGTGTTTATGTTTTTTTAATAAAATATTATGATTAGAATACTGTAAAGCCAGCAAAAAATATTTATTACAGCATACAATTATCTAGTCCACATATATATTAGGAACTGCAATGATTGTAAATTTCAATTTTAATTCAAAAAAAAGACAAAAAAATAAAAACAAGGAAAAAAAGGTCTACTAAAATTAAGCTAAAAGTTTTGCCGGTTATAGACTTAAGAGGTGTTTTTTGTACCTCAAAATGAGGTGGAGAGGTTTTTATATTAAAAAAAACGCTATATTTTTTGAAAAAAAACTGACTTTTCGCAAAAAAAAGCTTGATTTCAATAAATTGCAAGTTTATAGTTAAGTAAGGTCTTCTACTTTCAGATACTGATACTAGAGTATCTGACAAGAGGATTTAAGGTTGTTAAATGCGTTTCATTTTACAGGTTTTTTAAAACCGGTAATATGGAAAGCATTTGTTTGTGACCCATAAAAGAGGGTAATAAATAAGGATGTAAGGTAATATTTTTTTTAAAAATATTCAATAATGCGCGTGAGATAATTAAATTACGTATGAACTATATGTAATTTATAATCACTCGAGGGTAATAAATAAGGAAGTATTTAATACTATTTTTTAGGAGGAATAGTTTATTAATGATTAGCAGCGACATAATGTTTGCATTGCCAGTGGCTATGAACGCTGATGTTATGTATCATTTTGCCATGTGTTCTATTTCGAATTAATAAATAAGGGGGATGGTATGATAAAACTTCATTCAACAAAGAAATTAAAATTTATATTACAACTTCTATCATAAGAGGGAGGTGGCTTGGAGAAAAGATTTTCATTAATAAAGTAAATTTATTAACAACACTAACAAAATAAAGGAAATAAGCATGCAAAAAAAAGAAATTTTCGCAGACGGGATCGGACAAATTCATTTCGCAGGTGGAATGGTGCGTTATGATTTTGTTACTCTTCAGCCGGAAGAAGGTAAAGATCCGGTTCCGCAATCAAATATTCGTGTTATTATGCCTCCTCAAGGTTTCTTGAACGCTTTCAATTCAATGCAGCAGCTGATTGATAAACTGCTTGATGCTGGTGTCTTGCAGAAAAACGAAGCGGCAGCTCCCGCAGCTGATGATAAAAAGAAGAAAAAATAAATTTAATATACCATGCTAAGTTTGATTAAACACGGTTCTCCAATTCAGTCCAGTGAATTTATTTCGATGAATTCTCTGGCTTTTCCCGTTTCAGGATCTTATGATTCCGATGCAGGTATTGATTGGCAAACTATGTCTTTAATTACGATGCATGATTTATTCTCGCATATTTCCGACCAGTCACAATTCACGCTCCAACAGGACTCCGCTTTTATCGCTGGTTTTCAGTCCAGTCAAGAAAAATCAATTTCTCTTGCCTGCTTGAAAGTCAGCGATGCTGATGCATTGTCTTTTTTCGAAAAGACAAACTCAGTTTTGAGCGATGATATTTATTTTAGTATCGAAGTCCCGTTTGAGCAGGCTTCGGCCGATTACTGGCTGATCATTGACTCCGGGCGAGCGGAGTCTTTTATCGTTACTGTTTTCGGGATGCTTAATCCCGAAGACGACGGATTGCAGATCACCAATCAGATGTCGCGCTGCTTCTTACGCCAGAGGAGTGAGAGTATCGGCACCGGCAGGATGATTTGCCTTCTGAAACAGCAATTCAATTTATAACATAAACCCAAATGAAGCAACTAACAAATTAAGGAGTTTGCATCATGGCTATCACTAACAAATCAACCAATCCGTACTATCTGGTAGACCCGGTAACCTATGCGGAATTCGCAGACAAAATTGTCGTTTTGTCATCTCTAGTTGAATCTGCTCAACTTATCGCTTCTGGCAACGGTGTTGTCAAACTTGTTGCCGCGGATATTAATACGGATGTCACTGGGAATAATAATATTACTCTCACAAATATGACCGTCAGGCAGGATGTCTATGGCGGCGTTATTGTTTCTAGCAGTGCTAACCCGGCAAAACCGAAAATCTCTAAGAAATATATTGATACCGTGACCGCTGAATTGACTGGCGACACCAGTGTAACTATTCAGAATGGCGTCTACAGGGATGTCTACGGCGGCGGTGCCGGCTTCAACTCCACTGTTACCGGTGATTCCGTTGTTAACTATTACGGCGGTAATGCAAAAGCGATTTACGGCGGCGGTAGCGATGGCGCGATAACTGAAGGTGATACCTTTGTTAATATTATCGGCAGCCCGGCCAGCGGCAGAATCAGCAAAATCTACGGCGGCGGTAAAGACGCCACTGTTGTTGGTAATACGACTGTTACTTTCGGGTCTGATGCCAACCTGATCAATTTCACCGGAACCGTTTACGGCGGTGGTAAAGGTAAAAAATCTATTGTCGGCGGTACCCGTACTCTGGTTTTTGATAATTACTCCGGTGATTTCAATGCTTCAATCAAAGATTTCACCAACATTCAATTCGTCGGTTCAACTACTGTAACCGTTAATAAGAAACTTGATAAGAGCGTTTCAGGCGCGATTTACGAGTTCGTATTGACCGATGAATCTCTGCAGAATGTCAATGCGATGCTGACTCTGACCAAGAAACATGATGCCATCAACAATGTTGTTGTCACCATCGAATCTCAGGAAATGGTTGAAAGCGGCGGCACCGTATACCTCATCGAAAGCAGCTTCTTCCGTACTGCCAGTTCTTTCAACGCCAGCACCGTTCTGGTTCAGAACAGCAGCGGACAGCAAATCAGTGAGGTCGCCTATAATATCATTTATGAATTCGACAAGAAAGAAGGCGGCAGTGTCGCAATCGAATATCTCGGCGGCAATCTGATCCTTGATGGAACTGAAACCGAAAAAGTTATCCTCTCTGACGCTGATGACGAAGTTAACATTGTTGGCGGAACTCTGATGGCGGGTCTTGATACTGACGGTGGTGACGATATCGTCAATGTTCAGAGCGGTTCAACCGTCAATGGTGGTATTAACACCGGAGAAGGTGATGATACCCTGTACATTCAAAAAGATACTCAGGTCAACGGTTACATCAATATGGATGGCGGCAATGACCGTCTGGTCGTCAATGAAAGCGCCAGTCTCAGTTCTGACGTTATTATGGGCGATGGCGAAAACACCATTGACGTAAACCGCTATGCCACTATCACCGGCAGAATCATCCTCGAAGATGGTTCGACTAATACCATTTACGTTAAAGGCGGCGGTATTTCCGGTATTGACAGCGGTGACAGCACTACTACCAATACCTTCATCTTTGACGGGTTCTACAATAACAGCTATGTCTGCTCAGACTATTGTGATTTTGATTTCTATGCAGAATCTGGCGGCGTTGGTTCCTGGCAGGAAGTTTTTATCCCGGACTATGACTACTATGACAACGGATACTATATTTCAGTATTTGTCAGTGATGACCTGATTCTTGGGGACTCCCAGGATACGGTTACTTTCAATTCCTATGCAACTGTTTCCAATATCATAATGGGTGGCGGCGATGACGTCTTGACTCTTAAAGATGATTCATTCGTTGATGACTCCATTTACCTCGGAGACGGTAATGACCTGTTGACTGTTGATAGAGGCGCAACCTTCAATTCATACAGTTCAATTGATGTTGGTGACGGCAACGACGTTGTTATCCTGAACCAGGCGTTCAGCGGTCAGATTTTTGCCACTGAAGGCGAAAATGTTATTGTCGCCGGAACTGATATGACTCTTGACGCCGCCAACCTGAACCTGGGTTCAACCGGTTCTGTCCTGGTTATAGAAAATGGCGCTACCGTTGAGATTGACGGCATGTCCTACGGCAATTTCCTGACTGTCCAGAATGATGCGGTTTACCTTGACCAAAATGCGTCAGTCATCAGCCACGGCAGGCAGTATATTCAGAACTACACCGGCACCCTGACCGTTGTCGATAATAATTTGATTATTGCCGCTTCTGTTGTCGCTCCGACTGCAGTTGCTCCATACATTTATTTGATTGATGAAGATATTGAAGTCGACTCCTCTGAAATCTACGGCAATGGCGATTTGACTGTTCAAGAAGGCGCTACTGTTCTTGAGAGTGAATTGGAATTTGACGGTGATGCTGATATTGACGGTACTGTTGACACTTCCGACTTGACTGCCGCTAGCGCGACAATCGGTGCAACTGGTTTGGTAGTTGATAGCACAGTTGATGTCACTGGCGACGTGGATGTCGACGGAACTGTTGAAACCAGTGATCTGATCGCTGGCGGCGCGGTTAACATTAACGGTATAGTTCAAGACAGCACCGTTAGTGCTAATGCCATCAATGTTGATGGAACTGTTGAAGACAGCGCTCTTACTGCTACCTGGATCAATGTTAACGTCGCTGAACTGACCGGTTCTCTGACTGCAACTACGGGCGATGTTGACTTTTCAGTTGATTTCTTCAATGATGCTCTGAGTGTCGATGCTCCTCGGATTGAATTGACCACTGATGGCATCCTGGTAACGATCGGTACTACTACCGCTACTGATTTCAATATAGCTGAAGATGCTATCCTTTATGTCGCCGCTCCTACTGATGCGGATGAATATGCCGTACTGGGTAATGTGGCGACTTCCATTGATACCTTGGCTTTAGGCCTTGATAACATGGATCTTATCATGACTGGCGGCATTGATGCCGGCGCTACTGTTACTTTCAATACCAATGAAGTTACTTTTATTTCAACTGAAGGTAGTCTTTTTGACGGCAGTGCGATTCTGGAAGGAGATAATAAATTCATTATCAGCACTGATTCATGGCTTGACTGGCAGCAGTTGACCATTAATGGCACTCTTGGCTTTATCCTGGGTGAAGACGCTCTTTTCTCAATCGACGGTTATGTTGATGTCGATCCGATGTCTACAATTGTTGATCAGACTGTTTTCGGACAGAACTCAGTTCTCGCTCTTGGCGAATGGATTTATATCCAGGATTGGAACGCAACCTTTGATTTGACCGCTACTACAAACCTGTTTCCGCAAAGCGGAACCAATTTGGAATGGAACAATGTCCATATTGTTGAAAACGCGGTTATCTGGGGAGCTGTTTCCCTTGATGACGATGCCAATGAACTGGTCGTAAGCGATGGAGTTGTAATCAATGGCAATACTGCTCTCTATGATTACGCTGCTATTCTTGCGCTTGGTGGTAATGATATTATCACCGTCGGGGCTGCTGTTATTAATGGTACTATCAATGGTGGTGAAGGTGATAACGAATTAACCTTGGACGGTACCGAAGTCAACACGGCGATCAATCAGGGCGTTCCCGCGATTCAAATGGGTAGCGGCACTGACGATATCATGATCACCGACTCCACAATCAATGGTGATATTGAGACGGGTGCCGGTGCTGATACACTGATCATCGATCCGACTACCATCATTGGCGACATTGATATGGGCAGCGAAAATGACTATACCGAAATCGTTGATTCAGACGTTACTGGTAACATTTTCGGCGGCGAAGGCGACGACACATTGGTTGTTGAATCATCTACTGTTGTTGGTGATATTGATCTCGGCGCCGGCGATGATGGCACCGTACTGGATGATGAAGGCGTACAACTGGTCAACCGGATCAGCGCTTCCACTATCGAAGGCAATGTCAATACCGGTGCTGGCGCTGATACTCTGGTCGTTGAAAATGCTTCGACGATTGAAGGCGATATCGATGCAGCAGATGATGGTGATACCATTTCTCTGTTGGGTGGCTCTTCCGTTAATAATATTGATCTTGGCGATGGTGGCAATGATCTTACAATTACCGCTTCAACCGTCGAGAATGATGTTCTTGGTGGTGCCGACAGTGATGATGTTGCCCTTTCTGACGGTGCTATTGTCAGAGGCGATGTCGTCCTCGGCGATGGCGCTAACACTGCAGCTGTTGTTAATTCTGAAATCGTTGGCGCCCTCCTCGGCGGTTCCGGCAACGATGAAGTCACTCTGACAACTGCGGTTATCGGCGGCGGTATCGATCTCGGTTCCGGCGGCGATAACGATATTCTCTCCGGCGGCGCAACTGTCACCGGCGATGTTGTCATGGGGACTCAGCAGGTTCTTGATGAACTTGATATTCCGATCGTTCCGTGGGATACCACTGCAAACAACGATGTAATTGTTGATGGCGGTACCCTTGATATTGAAGGCAGTCTCCTGATGGCTGGTGCAACTAATGATGTTAGTGCTACCAATGCTGGAGTCCTTGATGTTTCTGTTGACCTCAATATGCGCGCTAATGACAATCAAATTTTAATTGATGGCATGGGCGAAGTTGTTGTCGGTGGAAATATTAATATGACTGCTGTAAATAATACGGTAAACGAGATTTCGGTAGTCAGTCCTGATCTTGAGACTGGTGACACTGAAGTAATTGATACTCTTTCGAGTTCTGTTACTGCAACCGCCATTAATATGACCAGTGAAGATGAAAATATTGTTGAGGCTTATGATATTGCCCTGGAAGAGGACGAGTCCTTGACTGTTAATAATATTTTCAATACCATTTCTGCCACTGGCGGTCTGACTCAGGATGGCGTTGATAACGAGCTTAAGTTTAATATGGCCGGCAGTGTTGATGGTGAATATGATACCAACGTCCACTTGCAGTCAATATTGAATATAGGTACTGTTGATATGTTATTGGAAGCTCCGGTTGTTCAGACTGGCGCGATGTGGAATGATGCTCAATTCAATTTCTCCCTTGATGCGATTGGCGAAGGGGATATTGTATTGAGTGGCCCGGTAAGCATTGTAGCCGTTGGCGGAATTACAATGGAGAGTTCCAACAGTAACGAGCTGGAAGCTTTGGTAGATTTACATGCTGGAAATCAGGCTGTAGTTGATTTGAACAACCAAACGGTTGAAATTTCAATCGGCGGCATTGACATGACATCAAACGACGCCGGATTTAATGGAATTGAACTGGGTGTTAAAGAAACAGTTGATGGCGCCGTAACAGGTGAAATCCGCAATGCTGATAATGCTTCAGTTACAGTTGACGGCTCAATTAGTATGGTTGGTATTGGTTCAACTAATAATCTTGATATTTTTAACGATGTAACCATTACTGGTCCTATCGTTATGGGTGATGTTATCGGTGACGATGTTTCGCTTGTAAATAACCTTAACGTTTTCGATCCGGGCAGCATTGAAAGTAATCAGGTTACTCTTATTGCCCAGACCAACAATGTTGTTCTTGACGGTTCCGGAACTATCAACGACATGATTGATATTTACGGCGGCAGTAACTCACTGGATGTCGGTGCGGATGTTATCGTCAATGACGTCGTATCATTCGGCAGCATTTATGATACTGACATGATTGGCATTGAAGATTATCTGATCGTTAAAAACACTGATAATACAGTTAATATCTATGGCAAAGTAGGTGGCATTGACACGACGGTGGATCTCGGTGGTCCCCTTGGTACGGTTAATGACTCTGCCGATACCATTTATGTTTCCGGTACTGTTAACGAGATTGCAGATAAGGCGCCTCTGGCGATCATAACCGGTAACGGGGATGATAGTCTTACCATTGAAGGCGGTCTGGTTGACGGCGATGTCAAGATGGGGGATTTCTCTACCGGCGGAGCCGGCACGAATATCATTGATATTGACTCCACTGCTACCGAGTCCGGCGTTATTGACGGCAACGTCGTAATGGAATCAGACAGCTTTAACCAGGTATCTATTGACGGCGCGGTTGTCACCAGCGCTTTGGATAGAGATACTGAAGTTAGAGCATCCATTAGCGGAAGTCTCTCAATGAAGGCTGAAGGTAGTGGTGTCGGTACTAATGATTTGAATATCGGTATTGCCGCTTCTATCCTTGGTGCGGTTACCATGACTGCGGATGGAATGACGACGAATGATGTCGATGTCAATGCCGATTGGCTTAAAGAGTATGTCAGCGGTCCGAATCCCGGTCAGTTCAATGGTACTTCCGACGTTCTGTCATTGACCATGGAATGCGAAACTAATACCGTTGACGTCAACACCGGTACTTTCATTATTACTGAAGCTGACGGAGTTATCGGTCTCTCAATGACCCAGGGTGATATGTCTGACGGTGGAACCAATACCCTGACAATTACCGACCAGTCGGCAATGGTAATGAGTCCGGATGCCTTGACTGCTGGAGCCGGTCGCTCAAACATTCTCATGGGTAACCTGGACGACACTCCTGATGTTGACGATAATTATACATATTATCAAGTGCTGATGGAAGGTGATCTTGAAGATTATTACTTCCTGTCAAGCACCATACCCGGAACTACTTTCTATGACACCGATGTGAATACGATCTCTATCGGCGGCAAATTACGGACCGGCGATACTCTGATGATCGGTATTGACAATAATATCGATGTTTTAGGTCCTGCTGATACCAGTGTTCCGGGCGCTTATTTGCCTGGCGATGACCCGCTCTTGTTCGAGCGTGCTCTCTTCGAGGCTGAAGCGGTAACTCAAATGGGTGAAACCAACTCGATCTCTGCTGATACAGCTAATCCTGGCGATACGGCTGAAGCCGGTCTTGCAGCGGTTGTCACTGGCGACATTCTGCAATATGGCATTGAGTCTGCAACCGATATCCTTGGCACTGATCTGGATGTCGCTACTGAGAACAGCGTGAATATTGCTACCAACGCATGGTTGGACAGCGGTGCGATTACTCAGCAAGCTTCTGAAAGCAATTCAATTGAAGTTTCAGGTTTTGAAACTCCTGCTCCGCTCGGCGGTTACCAGGCGACCATTACGCAAAGCCTGATTGACGGCCCGATCGCGCAAACTGCGACTGACGGAAGCAACTTGGCTGACCTTTATACAACTAATGTTAATGGTGCAATTACTCAGATTGCCTTAACAACCAATGAGTTGTATGTCGATGGCGAAGTTCTGCCGGCTAATTTTGACGCGACTACCCTGTATGCGGCGACTCTGCCGGTTGTCAGCACTGTTAACGGTGCAATCAGTCAGGATGCTTCCAGCGGTGATAATACTATTGAACTCTACGTTGCGAACGTAAACGGCGGAATTGACCAGGATACCTACTACGGCAACAATAGTCTTATCTCTGACGGCGTTGTCCTTCCGGTTATTACTGGTGTAATATCTGGTGATGATGTTCTGCTGCAGGCTGCTGCTCCGGTAGAAAGCGTCATTGGCGGTGCAATCGACCAGTACACAGTTGCCGGCAGCAATTATATTAATCTGCAGCTGACCGACGTTAGCGCCGGCATTTCTCAGAATGCCTTGGGTGATAACACTCTGCTTGCTATCGGACAATTGATCGATACCGGTTTTGTTGCCGTTATCGGTGACAATGCCGATGGTTCTCAGTCTGTCCTTCAGGGTAAAGAACAGGTTGTCGCTGATATTGGCGGAAATGTTCAAATGGACTCTGTGTATGGCGATAACACTGCGAACCTGAAATCTGCCAGTGTAAACGGCACGTTTACACAGAACGCATATGATGGCTATAATGATCTGGAATTGGGCGGTATTATCAGCGGTGCTGTTACGCAGTATGCTTATGAGTATAACTATATATCTGCTACAGGTACCTGGGCATATGCCGCGGTTGGTCCTGATGCCGGTGCGGTCAATGAAGTTGTTCTTGACGATATCCTTGACCCGACTATTGTTCTCGAAAGTTCCGTTGCAAGCATTTCGCAGGAATCTGTAGATTCAGCCAATAGTACCAGCTTGACACTCACCGATGTTGTCGGTGATATCACCCAGTTGGCCCCGACTAACAGCAACAATCTGGGTATTACCGGTACTTATGTCCCGGCACTCTATGCAGGCGCCGGTTATGCCAATGAAGACGAACTCCTCATTGACAGACAGGCTGTTTACTCAAATGTTGGCGGCAGCGTCACTCAGGACGGCGGCAACAACAACGCGTCCATGACAATGGTGCAAATTGATGGTAGTGTCGAACAGGACGGCGTCGGATATAACGGCCTTGGCATAAGTGGTTTAATAGCGTCTGAAGGTCCGATACTTCAGCCCGGCGGCCCTGGAACTGAACAGTTCCTCGAAGTTCAGGCAGAAGTTTTCCAGAGCTCAGTCGGTGGTGAAGTCATTCAGACTTCATCTAACTTCTCGAATTATGCCGACTTGAACTACGTTACTACTGGTAATGTTACTCAGACCGCTTCACAAACCAATACCCTTGAGGTAACCGGTTATGTCATTCCTGAGATCCTCGGTATTGATGCTGGCGGAATAGTCGATGGTAAAGTTCTCCAGGCTGAAACTACCGTATTGAGCGAAATCGGCAATGTCATTCAGGAATCACAGATTGCTGATGACGGTGCATACGGTGTTCTTAATAATGCGTCCTTCGATCTGACTGATGTCGGTGATGTAACTCAGTCTAATGTTTGGGAAGGAGTCAATCAGGGTCAGATAATCAACGATATAGTATTCCAGGACAGCCTTGGCGGTAATGTCTCTCAGACTACCATCAACGGTACAAATGATCTGGATATCCTTGACAGTACTGTCGGGACTGTTGACATGAACTCTACCAACGGTTCAAACAGTCTTTATATCGATCCGAGCATTGTCAGCGATATCGTCATGAACGCCGGTATCGATAATACTCTGGAAGCGCTGGGCGAATACACTCCGGCTGGGACTCCGACTCAGCCTGGTGGTCCTGGTACTGAAGAGTTCCTGGATGATCCCGCAGTTGTTGTTCCAAGCGAACTTGGTACTGTTGACATGACTGCCGGTGATACCAACTCCCTGACTATGACCAATACCAATTCTGACGCGGTAACAATGGATGCGGAATATGTCAACTGGGCAACTATTACCGGAACAGCCATTCCTGAAATCCTCGGGGATGATGGCCTTGGTGATCCTACAGGGAAAGTTCTCCAGGCTGCCAGCAATGTCGAAAGCGTCATTACCGGTAACCTGAGCATGGTTACCCAGTACACTGGTTCCGACACGGGGACTGGTTGGAACTATCTGTCCATGGATATTGGCGGAGTAACCGGCGATATCGATATGGTCAGCAATTATGGTACTGCCGATCCCGGTACTGCCGATCCGGCTGAATATGTTAACTATGCTATAATTAATGACAGCACCATTGGCGGGTCCATTGATCAGTCCGCGGTTATCGGCACCAACTTCCTCTACATCGATCCGAGCACCGTTGGCGGAAATATTTCCCAGTCCACTGGCGCTGGCGACAATACTCTCGAAATCTATGATACCGCAGTAATCGGTTCAATCACTCAGACCACTGTTGAAGGCATCAACTCCCTCACTATGGCTGATGGTTCAGTTGGCGGCGGGATTGTCATGGTCGGCGGCGGCATAAGCGGTGATAGCCCGAACGTTATCAGTCTGGACAGCGTTAATGTCTCCAACGGAATCAATACCGGAACCGGTATTTCCAACATTACCGTAACCGGTACCAGTATTGTCACTGGCGGCATCTCTACCGACGGCGGCAGCGACAGCGTATCTGTCAAGGGTACCGCGGTTGTTGATACTGTTGACACCGGCGCAGGCAATGACCGGGTTAACCTGAATGATTCTGCTGTTATCTCCGGTGACATTGATGTCGGTACTGGTTCAGACATCGTTAGTGTCACTCAGGCTGCTTTTGATGTATCTAAAGTTGTCTTCGGTGAAGAAGTCGAAATCAGAGGCGGAAGCACCAGTTTCACCGTCAGTGATGACACTCTCGGTGTTGCCGATCAGACTCTGACTATTGATGATACTGGTGTTTCAACCCTGACTCTTGGTCAGCTTGGTACTGCCGGTTCAAGCACTGATGGTGTTCTCGGTACGGTTTCAACCTCCGGTCTGGATGCGGTCATTCTGGATGCCTCCGGTCTTGGTGATGGCGACACTCTCGTCAATGCCACAGGCGCGACTGATTGGGATACCATGAATGATGGCGATACGGTTCAGATTCTGGTTGACCAGTTGACGGATGGTGACAGCATTGTTCTGGTTGACGGTTATGAAGTCGGCGGAGCCAGCAACCTTGATGCTTGGGTTAACAATGGCGTTAACAGTATTTCACTGACCATTGATGGTGTTGGTACTGTCAGCCTTGACGCAGTAGTCTTGGGTGGCTCTAATGACGATTACTACCAGTACACCTCTGGTTCTGATCAGTGGAATCTCGAATTTGTCGATGGTGATGACAAACTCACACTCACCTACACGGTTATTCCGTAAGCCTGATACTACAAACTTCCCTGCCGCTTCCGGGCGGCAAGGAATTAATTAACAAAAAAATCGCGGATTTCGGTCCGCGATTTTTTTTTGTTCCAGCCGGGCTAATCATTGAATGCACTTAAATGACGAGACCGCCAAAACATGATTACTCAAAAAACGGGCAACTTGAGAGATTTGCGACAGTTGGGCTTCGAGGCAAAATTCAAGCGTCCCATTAGTCCCAATAGTCCCGGACAATGAAAAACTTCGACTTATGTCGATCCCGTCTTAAACGAATACGTTGGCTATTAGGGCGTTTGCGGGTTGGAAATATATATAAGCAGTGTTATATTATGAAAATTTTGATTACGTTACAGGTAAATAAGGAAATAATATGGCAGAAACAATCAATAGAAGTGGCTTGCTGTGTCTCCAGGTGTTGTTTGCTCAGGTTAGGAATAATGTTAACTTCAACGCTCTGCTAACTGACGAGTTGGTGGAGAAGTATTCCGAAAACCCGTTGAACACACTGCTTGAGATGGCCTCGGCCCAGGAGTTACGTCCGGAGGCGCATGATGATTTATGCGAAATAGCCAAATCCTATTCCGGACCGGCATTGCTGGGTTTAAAGGAAGACAAGTGGGTTTTGATTCAGAATATTCAGCAACTGAATGGTGACGGCGGAGTCGTGATAATTGATCCGCTATATAAAGAGCCGACCAAATTGATTACGGTCCCGATCAAACAATTGCTCGAGCGGTCGAACAATGAATCAATAATTTTCCGTAATCTGCAGGACATAGACATAGAACAGCAGAGCGCGTTGTTTTGTTTCTGTTCAATTGCCAAGCATCATCATGTTAAGATCAATATCCGAAGGATTGTTCACGAGCATGCGATAGATGATGACGAAGTCAATGAGAATTTACTTTATGAAATTGCTGATGATTATGGTTTTAAGAGCCGCAAGCGGAAGCTTAACTGGGAAAAATCCCTCAACCTGCATAAGGCTTATCCGGTTATCTGTATAAAGAAGAATGGCAAGTTTGCGGTTCTTTGCGGAGCAAGGGAGCATGAAGGGCAGCAGCAGATTGTTATTCTTGATCCGGAAGTAAAAGAAAACAACCAGCCTACTTTCCAGTTTTACGGCAGGGAGGAGTTTGAAGAAAATTATACATATGATGTAATCTTCCTGAAAAAAGTATATAAATTGTCGGATGAAGATCGTCCGTTCGGTTTGAGCTGGTTTATTCCGGAATTTATCAAACTTAAGGGGATTTTCGGGCAAATAGCGTTAACGGTTGTGATGATTACTTTGTTGTCATTGGTTGTTCCGCTGTTTTTTCAGATTGTTGTTGACAAGGTTTTGGTGAACCGCACCTATAATACCCTGAATGTTTTGGGGATAGGGATTCTGGTGGCGATTGTTTTCAATGGCTTCCTGAGCTTTGTGCGAAACTATTTTCTGCTCCACGCAACTAATAAAATAGACATTTCAACCGCGGCTAAAACTTTCAGTCATCTGATGCGGCTGCCGATTGATTTCTTTGAAAGAGTGCCTTCCGGGGTAATTCTCAAACATATGCAGCAGACAGAAAAGATTCGCGGATTCCTTTCCGGAAACCTGTTCTTTACGATTCTCGACTTGTTTGCATTGTGTATTTTTATTCCTTTCCTGTTTCTATACAGTCCTCAGTTAACTTTTGTAACTTTGGGCTATTCAGCCTTGATGGCACTGGTTCTGGCCTGTTTGATCAAGCCTTTCCAGCGTCGCTTGAACGAGTTGTACCAGGCTGAAGGTAAGCGTCAGAGTATGCTGGTTGAATCAATTCATGGTGTAAGAACCGTGAAATCTCTGGCTTTGGAGCCGGTCGAGGAAAAACAGTGGAATGATTCAACTGCTTATGCCATTAAGTCGTATTTCAGGGTCGGCAAGATTTCGATGACTGCGAAAAGTATAAGTCAGGTTCTGCAGATGATGATGACTATTTCGATTATCTGGCTTGGAGCTCATCTGGTATTTAACCAAACTATTACGATCGGTGCGCTGATTGCATTCCAGATGCTTTCCGGCCGGGTTACCGGGCCTTTGGTAAAATTGATCGGCTTGATTCATGAATATCAGCAGATCGCGTTGTCAGTCAAGATGCTTGGCGTGGTTATGAATACGCCTCAGGACCCGATTGGCGGCGGCGTCAGAAATCCGCTGCGTGGGCGGATTACTTATGAAAACGTAACTTTCCGCTATCGTCCGGATTTGCCGAACGTCATTAAAGATTTTTCAATTGATATTCCTCAGGGCAGTACGATGGGCATTGTCGGACGTTCCGGTTCAGGGAAAAGTACGCTGACAAAATTGCTGCAGGGACTTTATCCTATCGGTTCTGGCTTGATCAAGATTGACGGGATTGATATTCGTGAAATCGATAAATCTCATTTGCGAAGCAGTATTGGGATTGTATTGCAGGAAAATTATTTTTTCAGCGGCCCGATTCGGGACAATATCAGTTTAACCAAGCGTAATGCGAGTATCGAAGAAATTATTTATGCGGCAAAACTTGCCGGTGCGGACGAATTTATCCAGAAACTTTCGCGTGGATACGATACGGTACTGGAAGAAAATGCTTCAAACTTGTCCGGCGGTCAGAAACAGCGTTTAGCGATTGCGCGGGCGCTGTTGTCCAATCCGTCTGTCCTCATTTTTGATGAAGCCACCAGCGCACTGGACCCGGAAAGTGAGTTCATGATCCAGAAAAACCTCAAGGCTATCAGCCGGGGGCGGACGGTGCTGATAATTTCTCACCGTCTGAGTATAGTCAGGCATGCGGATAATATTTTGACTATTGATGAAGGAGAGAAATCCGATATAGGAACACATGATGAACTGGTTGCTCGCCCCGGCATTTACCGGGAATTCTGGCAGCAGCAAATGGAAGGAGGAATCCCGAATGTCTAAGATTCCAGACGAAGCAGTAGAATTTCAGCCGGACGCGCTGGAAATAAAAAATACCAGACTCCCGATCTGGGTTCGTTTCAGTGTTTTTTCCGCTTTTATTTTTATGACGTTTGCGATAGTCTGGGCATCCCTGAGCAAGGTCGACGTCATTGTTCAAGCGCGAGGTAAAATGGTTTCGAGTACGCATAACATCGTTATGAAACCGCTGCAGCGGGCGATTATCAATAAGATTAATGTCAAAGTTGGAGACACGGTTAAAAAAGGTCAGGTTCTGATTACTTTCGATCCGTCGATAACCGGGGCCGATTCCGAACGACTTGAAAATGATTTGATGACTCTGCAAGCCCAGTTTAACCGACTTCAAGCTGAATTCCATAAGAAGCCGTATAGCCCGAAGATTGTCAATAATGCGCAAAAGTGGCAGTTGGCAATTTACAAACAGCGTCAGGACTTGTACGAAGCTAAGATCAAGTATTATAATCAGACTCTCAAACGTTATGATGCTTCAAAAAAAGGGCTCGAAGATACTCAGAAAAAACAAAAAGAGCGCCTGGTCGAGCTGAAAAAGATTGAAGATATGTTCGAGCGCCTGTTTGAAAAGAAAGCCGCATCTTTGAAAGAACTGATTCAGTTGAGAATTTCCAGGATGGAAATGGAGTCAACAGTGGATCAGCTGACCAACTCCCTGATTGAATTGTCGCATCAGCGGGAAAGCGTTCTTTCTTCACGGGATTCGTTTATCAAAGAGTGGCAGAATAATCTTTCTGAAGAGATGGTAAAAGTGGAACGGGAACTTGTCTCGACTCAGAAAATGTTAAAAAAGAATGAAAGTCTGGTTTCTTCAGTACACATGCGTGCACCGTGTGATGCGGTGGTTCATGAAATTGCGGCTTTTTCAGAAGGTTCTGCGGTACGGGAAGCGGAGCCGCTGATAACTTTGATTCCCTTGAATGAACGCATTATGATGGAAGCGGAAATTCGTCCTCAGGATATCGGTAAGGTGCAAGTTGCGTCTGAGGTCCGGGTGAAACTTAATGCTTACCCGTTTCAAAAGCACGGAACGCTTGACGGCAAGATTACCAATATTTCCAGGGACACTCTTCGGCAGAGCGGAGCGGAGGCTCAGGCCGCCGGTTCGAGTTTTTATTACCGGGCCAAAATTGCCGTTACCGGGCATCTGCGAGGCGTGCCGAAAGATAACTTCCTTATTCCCGGGATGGAAGCCCAGGTTGAGATAAAAGCCGGACGCCGCCGGATCATCACATATCTGATCTATCCGCTGATCAAAGCGTTTGACGAGACAGCCCGCGAACCTTAATTTACCTAAAAACGGAACTTGCATTATGCCAAACTGGATACCACCTAATCAAAAACTGAGTGAACACGATATTTCCATGCAGGGAGAACCCTGGCGCATATTCCGGATAATGGCGGAATTTGTCGAATCTTTTGAAACTATGTCGGAGCAGGATAACCTGATCACCGTGTTCGGTTCTGCCAGGACAGCGCCGTCAGAGCGGATGTATCAGGAGGCCGTTACAGTTGGGCGTCGTCTGGTGGAGCATGGTTACGGAGTTGTAACTGGCGGCGGGCCCGGAATAATGGAAGCGGCCAATAAAGGTGCCAGTGAAGCCGGAGGAACTTCAATCGGGTTGAATATTGAATTGCCGATGGAACAGACTCCGAATCCTTACCAGACGATCAGCCTGGATTTCCGCTATTTCTTTGTCCGTAAGGTTTGTTTTCTGAAATACACCTATGGTGTAATCGTTTTTCCAGGCGGTTTTGGTACGATGGATGAGTTTTTTGAGTCGATAACGTTGGTTCAAACCAATAAGATCAACCGTATTCCGACTATTCTTGTCGGCCGGGATTTCTGGACGCCGATGGAGGCGGTTATCAATGATGTTTTGTTGAAAACAAAAATGATTTCACCGGAAGATACAAGGTTGTTTGAGATTGTTGACACCGGCGACGAAGCCATTGATTATCTGCTTCAATGCCATCGTTTCGGGCTTAGCTCAACCGTTATCAAGTAAAAATAAATTCATTTGTTAAGCGTGTTTCGCAGTGATTTTGCTGGAACCTGTTTACTCATGGGCATCTTGAGTTGCATCCGGCCTTGGCTTATTTTTATATTATTGACCGATAACCCGTTGTTGTCGCGGAATGAGCTTTAGCCTGAATTATTCACAAATTTATGGCGACCTGTTACAATCTGCTCAAAGTAAAGCATTTTCGTATGTCCTCGACGTAGCACTGCTACGCCTGCGGGATAATCAAAAACTTCCTTTTTGAGCATATTTTCACCTCTCATCCATTTTTTATGAATAGTTCAGGTTAGGCTTTTAGTCTTCGGATTGTGTTGTCTTTCCCTCAAAAAACCTGTGAAAATAATTTTTGCAGGCTTGAACTTTTTTGAAATTAAGGTATATTAAAAGTTCTCTACGTGTTGGTTGCATGTATATAACCAACCGCCGGGATGTGATAATTGAGCAGGGATTCTGACAAACGCGGCTGCCCCTGACGCAATTTGAAGATTGCCGGCAACTGGAGAAACGTAGCAAAAAATTTAATTAAATGAATGTAAAATTTCTGAAAGGAAAGTCATGGCTGTCAGAATCAGACTGAAAAGAACCGGAGCGAAGAATGCCAGTTGTTTCCGGGTTGAGGTGATGGATCAGCGTTCTTCTCGTGATGGACGCTCAATTGAAACAATCGGATTTTATGATCCGCGCCACAAAGAAGAGAGAATTGATCTCGAACGCGCTGATTATTGGGTAGGCCAGGGTGCTCAGCCCAGTGAAACGGTTAAACAGATTGTTCGTCGTGTCCGCGAAGGAATTGTCTTGGCGGAAATCGAAAAAACGGTAAAACCATCGAAAAAAGCTGTAGCAAAAATGGAAGCTGAAAAGAAAGCCGCTGCTGAAGCCGCTGCCAAGGCCGCCGAAGAAGCTGCCGCCGCTAAAGCCGCTGCTGAAGAAGCCGCTGCCAAAGCCGCCGAAGAAGCTGCTGCTGCTGAAGAAGCCCCGGCTGAAGAAGCCCCGGCTGAAGAAGCCGCCCCTGCCGAAAGTGAAGAAGTGAAGGCAGAAGGCTGAGCTGATCAGCTGAATTGAATTGAAAAAATAATTTGCGCGGTTTATTCCGGCGCAAATTAGAGAGGAACCCAAAGTGGTTATTAAATTGTTGAAAAGTATTTTCGGCGGAGAAGATGGCTCTAGCAGTGCTGTATCCGACGAAATAAATGATCTTGAGAATTTTGTCGACTATGTCGTGAAATCTCTGGTTGATGCACCTGAAGAGGTTCATATCACCACTGAAGAAGGCGAAGACTCAAGTATCATCAGAATTAATTGCCGTAAAGACGATATCGGTAAGATTGTCGGCAAAAGCGGTAAAACGATCATGGCAATCCGTTCACTCGTCAGCAGTGCGGCGGGACGCCTTCGCAAGAGAGTGTCCGTCGAAGTGGTGGACTGATTTTGCGTATCGATGTGATAACTCTGTTTCCGGAGATTTTTTTCGGACCGTTTGATGAAAGCATCATCGGTCGGGCCAGGAAACAGGGGTTGGTTGAAATAAATACGATTGATTTGCGTAATTACACGCATGATTCGCGCGGCACCGTGGATGACAAGCCGTATGGCGGCGGTCCCGGAATGCTGATGAAGGCCGAACCGCTGTTTGAAGCGATTGAGGATCTCAGAACTGAAGAGTCTCTGGTAATCCTGACCGGTCCTCGAGGCGAACAGTTCAAACAGGCTACGGCCCGTGAACTCAGCCTTAAACCGCATTTGATCTTCATCAGCGGCCATTATGAAGGTGTTGATGAACGGGTGCGTGAAGCGCTTATCGATCGTGAGATGTCGATTGGTGATTATGTTCTGACCAGCGGAAATTTAGCCGCTATGGTCATGATTGACGCCGCGGTCAGGTTGCTGCCGGGAGTTCTCGGTTCACCTGAATCGGAAATTGACGAGTCGTTTTCAAACGGTTTGCTGGAGTATCCGCAATATACGCGACCGCCGGAGTTCAGAGGCATGAAAGTGCCGGAAATCCTGCTCTCCGGGGATCATGGAGCCATTGAAAAATGGCGGCATGAAGAGTCGTTGAAAGCAACCAGGGAACAGCGCCCCGATTTATACGAAGCGTATAAGCGGGAGCATGATATAAAGAATCGAAAACATTAATTTAAAATAAAGCAATAATCGGAGGTCCGTAAAATGAACGTAATGGACAAGATCAGAAAAGAACAGTGTAAGGTTATGCCCGAATTCTGTATCGGCGACACTGTTAAAGTCAATGTGAAAATCGTTGAAGGTACAACCGAGCGTATTCAGGCTTTTACCGGCGTCTGCATTGCCCGTAAGGGTACCGGAATCCAGGAAACCTTCACCTTGCGTCGCGTTTCTTACGGTATGGGTGTTGAGCGTGTTTTCCCGCTGAACAGTCCCCGTTTGGACAGCATTGAAGTTATCCGCAAAGGTAAAGTACGTCGTGCTAAACTGTACTATCTGCGTGACAAAATCGGTAAGGCCGCCAAAGTTAAGGAAAAACGTTTCCAGCGCTAACTGCCTGAGACCGATGACTATCATCACGTCGGAACATGAACTCCTCGCCCTCGAACGTAAGAAGTGGGACGAGGAGTTTTCTTTTGTCGCGGGTGTAGATGAGGTCGGACGGGGCCCGTTGGCCGGTCCGGTGACTGCTGCCGCCGTGGTTTTTCCCCGATATATTAAGGAACTGCCGGAAGTCAACGACTCCAAACAGCTGACACACCAGCGCCGGCTTGAATTGCGCAACGAAATCCTGGCGGTTCCCGGTGTTCAATACGCTATCGCGCAAATTGAACCCGAAGACATTGATAAACTCAACATTTTACAGGCTTCTATGGAAGCCATGCGTCGGGCAATCGCGCAACTTGTCGATGTCGATTATGTTTTGGTTGACGGCAATCGGCTGCCCCTGCTTGAAATCCCGGCTGAATTTGTTATCAAAGGCGACGCCAGGTCCGCCACAATTGCCGCCGCCAGTATTCTCGCAAAAGTCCACCGCGACGAATTGATGGACCGGTATGCCGAAGAATATCCCGGCTATGGATTTGAAAATCATAAAGGTTACGGCACCAAAGAACATCTTGAAGCTCTGAAAAAGCTTGGTGTCACTCCGATTCATCGCCGCAGTTTTGCCCCGGTCCGCAACATCCTTTCTCCGCCCCCAGAGCAGCTTGAACTCTTTTGAATATCCAATAGTCAACAAGAAGTTAAGCGTTAAGTTGTTTATTGTAAAATGTTTATATCTTTTTTATAGTCAAGCGTAGAGATATTTAGCAATATCATCAGGTAGCTTGATTGCCTAATTCACCAACTTGATCATTGATTATTGCCATTGCATTTCGGCTTGCAGCCGGCCTCTCTTGGAGATTGCCCTGCACAATGTTCGCGCTTATATATGGATATTATCTAAAGGAGCTTTATATCAGCTTTCTCTGCTTGCTTTTGCCAGGATTGACAGTTATATTATAGTCTGATTGACAATGAAATAAGAAATTTAAACAATGATTCGATGTGAAAAAATAATATCTTTTGCTGCTATCTCCGGTGAAGTCGGGCGTTATCTGCATGGCGCGCGCTACGATCGGCGAACCTTCGGGTTGTAATCAACCTTTCTTTTTTTGTTTTGATTTAAGCATTAATTTAAATATAAATATTCTGGTGATAACAATGAGTAAATATCCTTTGGAAACGATTCGACACAGCGCCGCGCATATAATGGCCGCGGCCGTAAAACAACTTTATTCCGACGTCAAATTCGATATCGGTCCGGCAACCGCCGACGGGTTTTATTATGACTTTGATATGGACCATCGTTTGACTGATTCTGATCTGAAAGACATCGAAAAAGCGATGAAAAAGCTGATGGGGCGCAAGCTGCCGTTTGAAATGTGTGAAATGAGCCGTGACGAAGCAGAAAAAATGCTGGCGGCAGACAATCAGGGCTATAAACTTGAACGTCTGTCCGATATTCCGGAAGGTGAGAAGATCACTTTTTATACCTGCGGCGATTTTACCGATTTATGCCGTGGTCCGCACGTTGAAAACAGCGGTGAAATCGGCGCAGTCAAACTGATGTCGGTGGCCGGGGCTTATTTCCGGGGCGATGAAAAAAATCCAATGTTGCAGCGTATCTACGGCACGGCTTTTGATTCAAAAGAGGAACTGAACGCTTATCTGCAACGGATTGAAGAAGCGAAAAAACGCGACCATCGCAAACTCGGTACTGAACTTGATTTGTTCAGCTTTTCCGACAATGTGGGACCGGGCCTGGTTATGTGGCATCCGAAAGGTGCGTTTATCCGTAATGAGATTGAAACTTTCTGGCGCGCGGAACACTACAAACATGGTTATGAGTTGTTATATACACCGCATATCGGGCGCAGCCAGCTTTGGGAAACCAGCGGACATTTAGACTTTTATGCCGACGGCATGTATTCGCCGATGGACATCGACGGCGGCAATTACTACGCCAAGCCGATGAACTGTCCGTTCCATATTGAAGTATACAATTCGCGTCTGCGTTCCTATCGCGAACTGCCGGCCCGCTGGGCTGAACTCGGCACGGTTTACCGTTACGAAAAGAGCGGCGTACTGCACGGTTTGCCCCGTGTTCGCGGCTTTACTCAGGATGATGCCCACATTATCTGTACTCCAGATCAGATCGAAGAGGAAATTGCTGAAGTATTGCGTTTCAGCCTGATGATTTGGAAGGCCTTCGGTTTTGACGAAATCAAAGTATATCTGGCAACCAAACCTGAAAAATCGGTTGGCGATCCGAAAGATTGGGATACCGCGCTGGTTTCACTTGAAAAAGCGGTTAAAATGGCCGGACTCGAATGTGAAGTCGATGAAGGCGGCGGCGCGTTCTACGGTCCCAAGATCGACCTCAAGATTAAAGACGCTATCGGACGTGAATGGCAGACTTCTACCATCCAGTTCGACTTCAACCTGCCGGAACGTTTTGATATGACCTATATCGGTGAAGACGGCAAACCGCATCGTCCGTTTATGGTGCATCGCGCCTTGTTCGGTTCGCTGGAACGTTTCTTCGGTATTTTGACTGAACACTATGCCGGAGCGTTTCCGGTGTGGCTGGCTCCGGTCCAGGCCAAGATTCTGCCGATCACTGAACGCCAGCTCGAATACGCGAAAGAAGTTCAGAAAGAAATGCAGGCGGCCGGACTCAGGGTCAAAGTCGATACCAAGTCATCTTCGGTCGGCGCCAAGATCAAGGAAGCGCGCAATGAGCGTATCCAGTATATGTTGATTATGGGCGATAAGGAAATGGAAGACAAGACCGTTTCGGTCCGCTCACGTCGTGAAGATCAGCTTGGTGATATGACTGTTGCTGATGTCATTGCCAAAATCAAAGACGATATCGAAGCCAAACGCTAAGATATTATCAAAAAAGCTTCAAAGCGCGGATTCACACGGGTCCGCGCTTTTTTATTTTGACACCGTTTTCAGGGTTTCGATGACTATTTCAGGCGGGATCGAGTCCATACAGCGATAGGTTTCGTCCGGACACTCGCGCTTAAAACATGGACCGCAGGTATCATCGGCCAGGATTAGTTTCCATTGATTGGAAATCGGGGCGGTCCAGGAGGGATCGGTTGAGCCGAAGATTGCCGCGCCCCGGCCGCCCAATGCGGCGGACAGATGCATGACGCCGCTGTCATTGGCTAAGGTCGCGGCGGAATTCTGTAGCAGATGCATCAGGTCATAGACATCGGTTTTCCCGGCAACGTTGAACGCTTTGTCAGCGGGCAGACCTTTGATCAACGCGTCGCCGTCTTCCCGGTCTTTCGGGGTGCCGGTGACCGCGACTATTCCGCCGTCGGAGATCCAGCTTTCCGCCACCAGGTGGAAGTTTTCCGTTCCCCAGCATTTTGCGCGACCGTAGGCAGCGCCGGAAGATATAGTCAGTAGTTTTTCATTTGAGCATAATTGTTGGGCCAGTTCCGGCATTTCTTTAAAAGGTTTGGCAATTTTGAATTCAGGCAATGAGCCATCCCATTCCGGCGCGCCCATGGCGTGAACTATTGAAAGGTAGCGAGCTACATGCTGATCGTGATTCAGAGAACGCTTTTTCCGTTTAGGAAATTTGAATGAGCGTTTAAGAAGAATGCCTCTACCCCGGGCCGCCGCGCCGTACATGCGTCCGCCAAGTCCGCATTTGCGAAGCTGCAGGACATCGCGCAGTGAGTTGTTGAACAGAATGACGACTCCGGCCCGGAACTGCCTGACGCCGGCGATATCGTAATCGTTCCAGGTGGAATGCGGCTGATGCAGCTCGACTATTGCGTTGATCATTGGTAACGATCTGAATACCGAAGCGACCGCCGGAGGGCAAATAATGAACAGGCCGCAATCTTCGGGAATGATTTTCTTTAACTGCATTAAGGCGGGTAAAACCATACAGGCATCGCCGAGCCAGTTAGGCACCCGGACCGCAATGCCGTTCCTGATGACATGCGGATCAAGCGGGATGACTTTAAACGGCTTCAGTTCGGTCAGTTCATGATAAAAATTATAGAGTTCAGCGCCCATTTTACTCTTCCGGTTCAATTTGTTCAAGTCGCATCCCGCGTGAGCCTTTGAGCAGGACTGTATCGCCGGGTTTTACGGCGGCATGAATTGCGGCAATCGCGGTTTTGGCGTCGGGAAAATTATTGACGCCATCCGGGATAAATCCGGCATGAATCGGGCCGATAGTAACGATTCTGGCTCGCGGGAACAGTTTCAGGGCCAGTTGCAGCGTCTCCTTATGGGCCGCTTCTTTGGCTTCGCCGAGTTCAAGCATGTCGCCAAGTACCAGCATGCAATTTTCGTCATCGGTGAATTCCGCCAGCCAGTTGAGAATCGCGGCGACGCTGCCGGGGCTGGCGTTATAGGCGTCGTTGACCCAGGTTGCGCCGTTATGTTCGGATATTTTCATCCGGAAACCAGGTAACGCAGCGTTTTTCAAGCCGTCCATCACGGTTTCCGGAGTAATTCCCAGTGCGACCGCGACTGCTCCGGCGGCGGCCGCATTCAAGGCCTGGTGTTTGCCGGTCAGGGGCCAGTCGGTTTCGCCGGAAGCGCCATCGGGAAAAGTCAGGCGAATCCGGCTGCCGTGGAGATTGCCGCCCAGGTATTCGCCGCGGATATCTGCTTGCAGGGTATCGCCGAAAGTCAAGGTGCGAAAGCCGTTTGCGGCTTGTTCCAGAATATCTTTGCCGGGACATTCGACCGGGAATATCGCAGTTCCGCCGGGTTGTAAATATTTGTAGATAGCGGATTTTTCGGTTGCCACGCCGTTCAAGTCGCCAAGGAATTCAAGGTGGCAGGGAGCGATTGATGAAATAACCGCCACATCCGGCTCGATAGCCCGACTCAATGGCTCGATTTCACCATGATGATTGGTTCCCGCTTCGATGACTGCCGCGTGATGGGCTTCGGTCAGGCCGCATAAGGTTTGCGGCACTCCGATCTGATTGTTCAAATTAATCGCGGTTGCCAGAACATGCAGTTCGCCGTAAGCGGCGTTAAGGACCGCCCGGATAATTTCCTTGGTACTGGTTTTGCCCATACTGCCGGTAACTGCAACGGTTTTCAAATTCGGAATCCGGCGTTTGATCTCCCGGGCCAGCAGTTGGTAAGCGGTGACGGAATCGTCAACCAGCAGAACTGGAATATTCAGGTCGCTGGGAAGTTTTATTTGTTTTTTCCGTTCGATGCACAATGCGGCAGCGTTGGCCGTGACTGCCCGGTCGAGAAAATCATGGGCGTCAAAGACTTCGCCGGAGATGGCGATAAACAACGCGTCAGTGCAATCCTGACGTGTGTCTGTGCAGAGTCTTGAATAGCCGCAGGCAAGATCGCCGATGACGTCTCCCCCGGTGATTTTTACCGCATCTTTCAGGGTAAAACGCATAATAGCCTCCTGTCGAACCGGAGGTTCATCAATCCATGTTGATTATCGAACGAACTTTACCGCCGCGGAAAATTACCCGCCGAGAGGAAAAGTCCTTGATCTGGTAGATCCAGGTATCGTTTTTCAATGAAAAATTGCGGTGCGGCGGCGGATAGCCATAGGTCAGCAGAACTTCTTCACGGGTCATTTTCTGAACGACTCGGCCGTTGTCGATATCTTTCAGGAATTTTTTATCGATACCTTTGAGCAGCTGCGCCCGGTCTTTAAGCGTAAAGAGCTTCTGCAAATAAGAATCAAGGCTTTGCATCATGAGCTGTTCGTCGAACGTAACGGTGTATTTGGTTTCACTGTTGACCGGATTGAACGAGATGTTCCAGGTATAGGAGTAGGGCGAAACGCGTGAAATATTTACCGTTTTTACATCAATCTGAGTTCCGAACGGGAGAATCTTGCCGAGAAGATGGTTGCGGGCGGAGATTTCATCGGGTTTGCGATACCAGATATTGAAGCGGGTATATACTTTATCATTCGGCTTTAACTGCAGCGCCTCCGGGAATCTTTCCGGTGAATTGCAGCCGCTGATCATTCCGACTGTGATAAGCGCGAGAATAACGTAAACAAATCTTTTCAGCATAATTAAACCTTTCCGATAGATGAATAAATACCAAATTGCTCCGCAAATATATACCCGAATGAACCTTTTTTCACATGTGTGAACACAAAAAAATACATTTTTTACTTCAATGAATCGGCTCGGAATTCATTATTTTGAAAAATTTAATAAAAATTCGGCACACACTTGGCGTTTTTTTTGAAAAACAGTAACTTTTGAGTGATTTTTAATAAAGAAATGGTATATTGATACAGATAACATATAATGAAAAATTTAAGGATGCTATGATAACCACTGAAGTTGAACTGCGAAAAGTTATTGACGATGCGCTTCTGGCGGAAGCGGTGGCGCTGGATACGGAATTTGTCTGGGAACGTACTTTTTATCCCGATCTTGGGTTGGTTCAGTTGGCAATCGGTCGTGATTGTTATTTGATCGACCCGTTGGCGATAGAAGATTTGTCGGCTTTAGGCGAGCTGCTGGCGGCGCCGAAGGTGGTTAAAATTCTGCATGACGCTTTGCAGGATTTGCAAATCCTGAAGCGGGCCACCGGAGCCTATCCGGTCAATATCTTCGACACCCGCAGCGCGTATGGCTTTTGCAGCGACAGTTCGATTTTGTCTCTGGCCGCATTACTGGAAAAGGCCATCGGTATTCAACTGCCGAAAACGGAAACCAGGACCAATTGGCTGCAACGTCCGCTCAGCCCGGAACAACTGGAATATGCCAGTGATGACGTCAAGTATATGTGCGAGGTCAGAGATTTGATCATTAAGCAGTCAAAAGAAAACAATACCTATGGCTGGCTGATGGATGAAATGAGTCATTATGATGTGCCAGAGATCTATGATGATGTGGATCCGGGGGAGTATTTTCGGAAAATCAAAGGCACTGACCGGATGAGCCGGGAGCATTTGATGATTTTGCAGGATTTGGCGGCATGGCGCGAACGGACCGCGCGTGACATCAACTGGCCGCGCGGACACGTTATTCATAATAATACTTTACTTGATCTGACCTGGAAACGTCCGACCCGGGTAGTCGATTTGAAACGGATCAAGAAACTTCATCCGAAGGCGATCGAGAAGCATGGAGAGGAAATAGTTGAAACGATCGAAGCCGCGATGGCTAAGCCGGAGCATCTGCATCCGGAGAAGCCGGAACTGTTAAGAGATAAGGCGCTCAACAAAAAAGCGGATAAACTCATTGAGGCGATTGAAGAAAAGGCTGTCACTTTGAATATTGATCCGGCTTTGGTCGGATCGAAAAAAGAGATTCGGACTTTTATTTATTCAACGGCCGGCGGCGAAGCTTCCGTGGAACAGTTTTTTAATGGTTGGCGATATGAATTCATTGAGGATCTTCTGAAATAATATTTATGCCTGGAAACAGGGACATTGGAGTAACAGATGAACGCTACTACATATCGGGATTGGGAAACATTTGTCCGGGGACAGGGTATTCCTGAGATACGGGCGCGTATTCTTGAGTCCTGGAACCGTTCCCGGCAGTCCGGTCTCAGTCCGCATGTTTTTCCCGGTTTGTCACATGAAACATCCGGTGGCAGGTTGAACAATGACGAGTTCTTTGAAATGATCCGGGGGCATGCCGAGCGTTATATAAATGCCGCGGTCTCGCAAAAGATATCCGCGATATTCTGTTCTCCTGAAGGTACGGTTACGGAAATCCTTACCGTGTCGGACAGTATGGCATCGGTTTTGGCTAGTGCCGGAATCAGAGCAGGGATATCCCTGGCGGAAAACTCGGCAGGAACTAATGCCGCCGCAATGACTCTGTTGCTGAGAGTTGCGACTATTTGTCGCGGACCGGAACATTATCTTGAAAAATTCCACCAGTTTGCGTCGGTCGCGCTGCCGTTGTTTGACGCGGAGGCGGATTTTCGCGGGGCTCTGGCGTTGTTCGGGGTAATGCCGGACGTCGATACCCCGGCTTTGCGTGGTGTGGTGGCAATGATGATTCAGTTATTCGACCGGGAGGTTCGGATGCAGCGTCATGTGAGGCTCAATGACGAACTGCGGCAGTTGCAGCGGCGGATGTTCAAAGAGGATATCAAGCCGATGCTGATGATAAACCGTAACGGCTATGTGCGGCAGATGAATCCGGCGGCAATGAAAATGTTTGAGGTCAACGAACCGTTTTTTGAGAGCAACAACCTGGAACGTAAAGCGCGGTTTTCTCCTTCTTTGCGCGAAATCGCCAAGTCGGCCATTCCGTGCAAGGCGCGTAAAATGGAAATCACTCTGGATGATCGCCGGATCGAGGTTAATTATGAAAAGAACCCGATCTACAGTGAGAAAGATGAATTTCTCGGAAATATGATAATCCTTGACGAGCAGAGCGAAAGCAGCAGTCGCCAGAGTTCCGTGTCAGTCGCCAAATATGACTTTGATTCGATTATCGGGAATTCACCGCGGTTGCGGCATTGCAAGCAACTTGCCCTCAAGGCCGCCGAGACCTCGGTTAGTGTTTTTTTGCATGGTCCGAGCGGAACCGGGAAAGAGATTTTTGCGCATGGCATTCATAATGCCAGTGACCGCAAGGATGAAGCCTTTGTGGCGATCAACTGTGCGGCGATTCCGCGCGAAATTGCCGAAAGTGAACTTTTCGGGTACGAAACCGGCGCTTTTACCGGGGCGAAAAAAGGTGGCAATATCGGGAAACTGCAGGCCGCGGACAAAGGAACGGTTTTCCTTGATGAAATCGGCGATATGCCGCTGGAACTGCAGGCCAAATTGTTACGCCTGCTTGAGGAGCGCACCATCACCCGGATCGGCGGCCGGAGAGAAATTCCGGTGAACATAAGAGTTATCGCGGCCAGTAACCGCGATATAGAGGCTCTGATCGCGGCAGGCCAATTCCGGGAAGACCTTTATTACCGGTTGAATGTGACGAGTATCGATTTGCCGCCGTTGGTTGAGAGTCGCGAGGATATTCCGCTTCTGGTTGATTACTTTATCGGGGTATTCAATGAGATCATGGGCAAACAGGTGCCGGGAATCCTGCCGGACATTATGCAGCGATTTCAGACTTATTCCTGGCCCGGTAATATTCGTGAACTGAAAAACACGATTGAGTTTGCGGTCATGGTTAATTCAGGCGAAGAGACAATTGCCTGGAAACATCTGCCCGGCCGTTTGCGGACGCCGCTGCTTTATTCCGATCCGCAGGAAGTGTCTCCTGGTGACCCGCTGGGACGTGAACGCCGGGAGTTGCAGGAAAGCGAAAAGGCGTTATATGAAAAAGCGGTCAAGATGGCCGGAGGGAATCTGAGCAAGGCTGCGCGCAGTCTTGGCATCAGCCGCAGTACGATTTACCGCAAGTTAAAAAGTTTTAATATCAAATAACGACAGTCAATTTCCGACCCTGTAAATGTATAACCTTGTTTTAAATTGTGAAGTTTTATGAGTAAATTAATAATTGTTATTCCATGTTATAATGAGGAGAATCGCCTGCCGGCGGATGACTTACGCACTTTTTTCAATCACGAGGATTACGGTTGTATTCTGGTCAATGACGGCAGCACCGACGGTACCGCGAAACTGCTAGAAGAACTGGCGGCTTCGACCGACAGTATTAACGTGCTGCATCTGGCTGAAAATTCCGGCAAAGCCGAAGCGGTCAGGCAGGGTATTCAAAAAGCGCTTGAGCTTGCTCCCGAATATGTCGGATATTGGGATGCCGATATGGCAACTCCTTTATCGGAAATAGATTCTTTTATGGCGTGTTTCGGATTGGGAAGTTATGAGGCGGTAATCGGTAGTCGGCTGGCGCGTCTGGGAGCCGGGGTGAAAAGAAGAAACTCAAGGCACTATCTGGGGCGGGTCTTTGCGACAGTGGTAAGTATTTTGCTGAAACTTCAGGTTTACGATACCCAATGCGGGGCAAAAATATTCAAATCAGAGTTGGCAAAATTGATATTTGACCGTCCTTTTAAATCAAGATGGCTGTTTGACGTGGAAATCTTCAAACGTATTGCGGAACAGCGGGGATTGCAGGCAACTCAGGATGAAATCGTTTATGAGCTGCCGGTGATGTCCTGGCAGGAGGTAGCAGGATCAAAACTCAAGTCGTCGATGATGCTTATGGCTCCGATTCAACTGCTCAAGATATTCTTTTTTAAATGAACTTTTCAGGCGGCGACTTGTGCCGTTTTCTTTTCCGGAGTCAATTCCAGTTGATATTTCAGGAGATAAAGTAACAACGCGATCGCAAAACAACCGGTAACGGTCAATGCGAGTCCCAAACCAGGCGGTCGTATTTTCAGAATATATTGCTGATTTGCTTTCAGTTTCAAGATGAAATGCTTTTCCGTTTCAAACTGACGCGCGTCAGGAAATAAAGGTTTGTTGTTCAACTGCCAGTAGCAGCCCGGATTCTGGTTGATTACAACCAGGCAGTCACGAGGAGCTGAAAGCTTGATCATATTCGGGGTCCATTTCTTTTGCAACGGGATTTTTTGCAGGGTCCAGATTTCACCGCGATATCGCCGGTCTTCCACCGCGATGCGTAACGACCGGCCTTTACTGAAAGACTCATAACCCAGTAACGGATCGTGAGAAAACAGCGTTGCCACACCGTTTCTGGTGGCGACAAACTGGTTGAGGTAATTTTTCCCGCTTGAAACAATTGGTTTCCCCCGATATGGAATGGTTCTGGTATAATCGATTTCGGGGCGTCCGGTATGGACCCGCCAATTGGACCACTGGGTATAGATCAGGCCGAGGCATGAAATGGTAATTATGACAGACGCTGTCAAGTGTTTTTTAGGAGTCGACGCAATGAGCAGGTCAAGTCCTCTGGCTGTTCCGATGATCAGAAAGAACAACGTAAAAAAACGCCAGCGGGTTATCACCCACATGCTGCTGAAAGCGGGAAGTTCCCGCAGCCAGAAGCCCGGAAAAAACCGGATGTCTGAATCGACCACCAGCGGAAAAGTCAACAGGAAACCCCAATGCCACCAGCGTAATTCTTTGTAAAATGACCAGATGAAAAGCAGACAGGCCAGGAGTCCGACATAACAGCCCATTTCATGCCAGTTCCACCAGCCGGGCAAAGGGCCGGGCGGAAACGAATAGGCATGCTGTCCCGGATAGACCAATCCGAGGAGAAAATCAACCGGGTTCAAGGTTATTCTGAACGGAATTATCCGCTTAAAATTACGCACCAGATTCCAGGTAAGGATCAGGTTGAATGAGGCGAGGGTTCCGAATACAAGAAACGCCCCCGTCAGATTACGCAGTCCTTCTTTGAGTTTTTGTCGTTCGGTGTACAGCGCATAAAGTACAAAAAGGGCGGTTATCGGACAGCTGATAATTGTCAGGTAGTGAATCGACTGATTAAGCATCAGACCGGCCAGTGCTCCCAACGCCAGACCGGCCGGTAAGGACCGCGGAACTCTCCGGCCACAATAGATCAGCCATGGCAGCCAGATAATAGCTGTCATTACTGTGTGACCTGCGGCGATATGAATGGCAATAGTTCCCTGAAGACCGAAAAGCAGCATGCCCCAGAATCTGGCCGCCTGATTTTTGACAAAGTCACCCAACAGAAACCACATGCCCCAGGCTCCGGCCAGCACATAAAACGTTATGGCAAAGTGAAAACCCCGAAGCGTTCCGAAAATTAAGGTGAACAGCGTATCCAGAGAAAAAACTCCGAACTGTGGACGGGCCGCGAGAGGTGTGCCGCCGTAATGCCATGGATTCCAGAATGGAAACTGTCCGTAATCAAGAATGTCGATCCGGGCCGCTTCGGAAAACTGCATGTAGGAATGCCAATCGGTATTATCCGGAATAGAACCTGATTTCAGCAAAAAAGGAAGCCAGCCCAACAGAATCAGCAATGAGGCTGCGACAGGCGGCATGAATGGGGATTTAAGCAGTTTTTTCATCAGTATTTTGTTTTTTTGCAATAAGTTCCGGTTTGTATTTGTAGAAGAAAAGCAACAGCAGGATAATGAACAGGGCGTTAATGAGCAGGCCGGTTTCATAACCGGTGGTTTTTGCTGTAAATGTATATGACTTCCCGCCTTCGACTTGGATTGCGAAAGGCTGGAAAGCTTCAAACGGACGCATATCGGGAAATAACTGAATATCGTCCAGCCGCCAGCCGGAACCGGGATTCTGATTGATTAGAACGGTGCAGTCGCGGGGCGCGGTGACGGTTATTTTATTAGGGGTCCAGGTTGTTTGCAACGGCACGTTTTCCTGAGACCATATTTCACCTTTGTAAAACTTGCTTTCCGGACTCATTCGCAGCGACTTGCATCTGGTTTTCAGGTCATAACCCAGCAGCGGATCGTATGAGAATATGGTGACGACGCTTTTGCGGGTGGCGGCGTAGCGGTTCAGGCGCAGATCATGGGAGGAAATGACCGGGTTGCCCTGATACGGGATTGTTTTCAATACATCCGCTTCGGGTTGGACTTTCAAATAACTCCAGGTGTACCATTGATTGTAGATCAATCCGCATAGAGAAACCAGAACAATTCCGATTGCGGCTTTCTTATAACGTGGACACAGATAGTCAAGGCCGCGCGCCGCGCCGACGATCAGGAAAAAAACAGCGGCAAAACGCCATCTGGTAATTACAAACATACTGCGGAATCCTGGCAGTTCGCGGACCCAGTACCCGGGCAGATAATACAAGGCCGAGTCGATGACCAGCGGAAAGGTCAGCAAAAATCCCCAATGCCACCAGCGCAGTTCTTTATAAAATGACCAGGCAAAAAGCAGGCAGGCAAAGAGTCCGATGTAACAGCCCATTTCCTCCCAGGTCCAGTATCCGGGCAGGGGAGCGGGAAAAAAAGAACGCGCGTTTTGCCCCGGCCAGATCAGACCGAGCAGAAAATCGCCCGGATGCAGCGTGACCCGGCCCGGCATGATTCGCTGGTAATGCTTCACCAGTGCCCAGGTGGTCCAAAGTCTGAACGATGACAATGCGCCTACCATGAGGAATGCCCCGAAGTAATTGCGGATTGCTTGGACTCGATTTCCGGAGCGAACCAGTGAAATAATCACGAATACAGCCGTCGTCAAGCATATTATCAGGCAGAGATAGTGAATAGACTGGTTAAGCATCAGGCCCAGGGTTAAGCCAAACAGCAGGGCCGGGCGCAGGGTCTTCGGCGCGGCCATGCCGAAATATAACAGCCACGGCAGCCAGGCTATGGGAGCCATAACGATATGTCCGGTCGCTACATGAATGCTTAATGTTCCCTGCAGCCCGAAAAGCAGCATCCCCCAGAAACGGGCAAGCCGGGATTCGGTATATTTGCCCAGTAGAAACCACGTTCCAAGCGCGCCGAGAATCGCATATGCGAGCATTGCCAGCGGAATCCCCGGCAGGGTCCCGAAGATCAGGGTGAACAGCATTTCAATCGAAAAAATTCCAACCTGGGGACGGGCGAACAGCGGGGTGCCGCCGTAATGCCATGGATTCCAGAATGGAAATTGACCGTATTTGACAATATCGATCCTGGCCGCTTCATAAAATTGCAGAAACATATGCCAGTCGCCGGTCTCCGGGACTCCGCCTGATTTCAGCAATAGAGGCAGCCATCCTGCAATAATCAGTAGTATCGCAGTGACTGGAAAAGCGATCTCAGGTTTGTTTTTGAAGTATTTCAGCATGCTTTATAGTATTGGTTCCAATTTGAATTCATAAGAAAACCAGATAGTTTTGAAGTTATAATGTTTGATTCGGGTTATTAATTATATATTACAGTCTCCAAGCGATATAATAAATTTACCCGGACTGGTAAAATTATGGTAAAGATACATCAAAATAACCAGGAAATCAATAGTTTGGATGGAAATTATTTATAGACAAATCAATTTGCCTGCCCGTAATTTATGTCAACAGAGTGGATAGGCTGCGTTTGCCATTCATGAAAATTATAATATTTGTTCGATGAGCGTAATTAACTCGATCTTTTTAAATGGCTTGGAAATATAATAATCGCATCCTGATTCGATTGCCAGGTTTCTGTCTTCTGTCCTTGCAAAGGCAGTCTGGGCGATTATAGGTATATCAGGTTTTTTTGCTTTGATTTCTTTGGCGGCTTCATAACCGTTCATAACGGGCATTTTGATGTCCAGTATAATCAGGTCATAATGATTATTCAGTGCCAGGTTAACCGCCTCGAGCCCGTTTTGTGCTCGGTCAACTCTTCGGACTCTTTTTTTGAGGATAACTTCAAGATAGCGGTAATTAGCCGTTTCATCCTCGGCGATAAGGACAACCAGCTCCGGCCATTTCTTATGCTCAGGGCGCGTTGTAGTTGGCTTGTCCGGGGTGTTTTGGACAATTTCTGCTGGTATAGAGAAGTAGAAGCGGGAGCCTTTTTGCGGCTTTGATGATACACCAATTTTTCCGTTCATTGAATCAACCAGTGCCTTGGCGATGCTCAGGCCCAATCCGGTTCCTCTAATCGCCGCTGAAATTGCTTCGGTTCCACGGTAGAAGCTGTTAAAAATGAGCTCTTGTTCCGCTTCTGGAATTCCTATGCCGGTGTCTTTGACGTAGAATTCGATATCTTCATCGTGCATTTCAAAACCCAATTCGATGCTGCCTTGATGAGTATATCTGGTTGCATTGGAAACGAAATTAGATAGAACCTGTTTAATTTTTTCAGAATCGGAACTTATGAACAGATCTTTTTGCTTGTCCGGTATATTAACAGACACTTTTAGCCCTTTGTTCAATTCCGGTAAACTGAACATTCGGTAAATATCTGTTACCAGTTCGGAAGGACTGAATTCAACACATTCGCATGGAATTTCCTCACTCTCCAGTCGGGACATCAAAATTACATCGTCAATCAGTGCCAGCAGTTGTTCCGAGCCTTTTTGCACGAGTATGGCATATTCATTTTTCTCCTCATCGTTCCCATCGGGGATAAGGTTTGCAAATCCGATAATAGCGTTCATCGGCGTTCTAATTTCATGAGACATATTATGCATAAAAGCTGTTTTTAACCGGTTGCTTTCCTCCGCTGCTTCTTTTGCCTGCAGTAATTTCTGTTCTGCCTCCTTTTGCTCGGTAATATCATATTCAGTGACCAGGATATAGGTTTTTTCATCCTCAATGTCGATACGTTGAGCATTGATAGCGACTGGAAAGGTCGATCCATCCTTTCGAATGTGAACACTTTCACTGTAGAAAGGCTTCCCGTGCATTGTTTCTTTCACCCAACCTTTTATTAAACCTTTTCCTTTCTCGTCATTTATATTCGTAATTTGCATACCAACCAGCTCATCAAGAGAATAGCCGTGAACGGTGCAGGCTGAATTATTTGCGTCGACGATTACCGGAATGCCATCAGGGGTATTCGGATCCAGAATCATACAAAATCCGCCGGCTTGATCAAAAAGGGCTTTAAACTTTTTTTCACTTCTGCGTATTAATTCTGTATTTTTGATTATTATTTTCTGAGCGAGATCGATCGCGTCACCGGTGTGTCTTGAGATCAATATTGCGCAGATCCCTGAAATAATAATGATACCCACGGTTGAAGTTGCTGATAGCATGGCAATATTGATCTTTGTCAGACTTTGTCCATAAATTACAACGATTCCGCCCGAAATAACCGAAAAGACTGATAACGGTAATATATAGCGTAACAGGAAGCTTGAGGTCGCATGCCCGAACAGGATGCTCAGGGGAAACGCGTCTTTCCCGGCTATCACGAGTATCGCTAATCCAAGCAGCATAAAGCCGGCGGCCGTGGTCAGCGCCATGGGAACAGTTGAGCCCTGTCCGTATAATAAAGGAGTTCCATATAGATATGAGAGACAAACGGTGAACCCGGAAAACTCGGTGATAATACCGAAGACCGCTCCTGCATCTTTCAATTTTTTGGGAGGTTCATGAAAAAAATTCTGAATTATCAATGTGAAAATGGCAAGGCCGGATATGAAAAAAGTTATTCCGGTAGCAGGGGACATCCTGCCGACAGGAATGTCGTTCAGATGGCCGACATCCGGGACCATTGCGCCTTCAAAGTTTAAATCTGTTCCACAGTAAAAGCCTATTAACTGAAGCAGTCCGAAGAGGGTGACCAGTATTACCCCGGTCATTATAACAGTCAGGATTTTATGAGAACGCTTTTTTGTATTTGAAAAATGCAGTCCCCCGGCAAGTATCAGGAATGATATAGCAGTACTTGGCGCCATTGGAATATAAACATCCCTGATACGACCAAGCACTCCCAGGCCCGGGATATACCCTAACAGTCCCAGCAAGGCAAGCAGGATAGCTCCGAGAATGCCGGTTGTTTGTAAATCCTCAACAGATAATTTTCGATTTTTCATTTATTTATCGCCAAGCAAATTTATACATCCTAGCATCGATGCATCAAAATGATATTCATATAGGTTAGTATAAATATTGAAATATCAAAAGTCAATCAAATGTTAGCAAGTAATATAAAAAAAGGAAAAAGAAAATTGTATGAAGACCACTTGCTTTGAGTTGAAGCTATTCTTTTGGGGGGTTGTTATTTTATTATTCAAGGATTATATTAGTGATGGTTTGAACAATATAATATATTACTCGGGGAGCTGAAATATGAGGGGGAAAATACTTTCTTTTTGTTTTATATGCATTTTGTTTATTGTCCTTATCACATTTCGCTTATTATATCTCACCAGTTTACCGGACGATTTTTCCACAGTTGCTTCAAAAAAGTTTTTGAGTAATTTATTTAATATTGGTTTGTTAGGTTTCATGTCGTCTTCAGTCATAATATTTTGCTTTTCAAAATATATTAATTCCAGGAAATATCCACCAAACAGCCCTGAACGCATGAAAGAACATCGCAAAAATTTAAAAAATTTATTTTTTATGTGTTTATGTCTTGTATATGTCGTTAATCTTCATGCTGTTAATGGAACAATTTTTTCCGGATTTTCCATATTATTTATAAGTATTTCTGCTTATTGTGAAATCATTCAAAAATTAATATGGCTGATTTTATTGATTTTAATCCTTAGTCGGAGAAGGCTAAATATGTTCACATATTACTCAAATAGAGAAAAATATTGGATGACAACATTCTATCTGCTATTTGCCTGTGCAACTTGTTTGTTATTCAAAACTCTGCATATCGCGGACCTGGCGTTGTTTGATTTGCTGGTTGTACTGTGTATTTTTCAGTGGTGTTTAATGATCTTTTTGCACGGGAAAATATATAAGAAATATAGTTGTTCGTTTTTTTCAGGCATGATGATTTCAATTTTTTTTGTTATTTCATCTTATAAATTGATTTCTTCTTTCTCTATTTTGATATTCAAAGTATTCTTGTCATCAAATTTTGAAGAAATTGAACGTCTATCCACACTATTGCTGTTTCTTTATCCTGTTTTTATTTTTACAGTATTTGCCGTACCTTTAGTAATAATTACAGTAATGACAATTAAATTGGATTCCAAAAGGAAAATTTGCTTTCTTATTCCAATTGCCGTAATTGGAGTAGCGGCTTTACTGTTCCAGGAAAAACTGTTTAGAATCAGTCAAACATATAACGTTATATCTGAAGAAGTGCGCTCGTATAAGCTTGAAAAAGCTTCTTCGCAATGTCGAAAATCAAAAACAAGCAACACCACAAAGAGCGGACAGTCTAAACGTAATGAAGATGATATATGGGCAGATAAATAATCTACCTGCTGATAATGAGAGCTTATTTACTTTGAAACGATTTCTTTTACCATTTGAGCCCAGTCATAAAGGCGGTTCGGACGGCCGAAGAGCGATTCGATTTCGCGCAAGACAACCTGATAGCGACAGCCGTCGAGAATCCTGACTCCGCGTTCGGTATCACTGCGAACCTTGTCGAGAGTTTCCAGACAGGTCACATCCGATGCGGACTGACGCCACATGATGCAGTGGGTTTTACCTACTTTTTCCACGACTTTTTCAAGATCGGTCCAGGCGCTGGATACGAAAACCTTGAGATTCGGAACGGTAAGAACCTGATCGATCTTTTTGGTCAGGTTTTCGCAGCAGCCGTACGAAACCGCGCCAAAACGTTCGAAAATTTTATTCTGGTAATCGATCAGGAATTCCTGAGTCATTTGCGGATCAACCTGGTCGAATTCCTGGGAATTACCCGCACACCAACAGTCTTTCAGCGTGTATTTGCCGTCAGCGGGGGCTGAACGCAGCGGATCGCTTAAAAACATCGGTTCATCAATATTCGGAGTTAGAATCCCCGATTCTTCTATCGCGTTCAGATAGTTTTTAATTCCTTCGGTAATTACCTGAGCCAGATGGTGGATCAGGTGAGGTTCCAACATCATATCCATCATCATCTGTTCCATACCACGTAGAGCCGCAGCTACTTGGCAGATGTTTGTCGCTATACTGAAATAGCCGTTTATCGGGGTGACTTTTACGTCCAGAATTCCGTCAAGAACTTCTTCATGGCGAGACTGCAAATCATCAGTAGCTCTGGCGTTGTACTTGTAATGCGGGACCGTTAAGCAATCAAAATCCGCAGCGGTTTCAAGGACGGGTTGGTAACCCCAGGCGGAGCCGTCCTGATCAAGGGAATGGCGTTTAAGCTCAAATCCGTAAGCTGGGTCGGGAGTCACATCAAAAATTGCGTTTATTTTGTGATAATCATATACCGGATTGTCATCGTCAATATCACGCCGCATTAGGGTTTGGCGAAAATGATATTCGAGTCCACGCAGAAAATTATCAGTGCAAACCAGCGAATCCTGCGGTAGCAGTTCACGCCAGAGACCAGCGGCGCGGCTCCAAACCGGAGGACGGTCCGGCATGCGGTCGGAATTAACGTCGCGCCAGCGTAGCAGAATACCGGTCATGCGTGGTTCTCGTGAAACTTCCAGGATTAACGCGGCCAAATCGCGAACGTATGAACGTTCGTCAGACGGTGATTTTACATTTTCGATAAGTTTACTGATTTTAGTGGTATATTCGTTCATTTTATCTAAACTCCGATTGATTTATTGAAATTTAATTATTATACTATACAATATAAAAATAGTAACGGCAATTGCATAAAACGATAAAATAATTGGATATAACGAAATCATGATGATCGTGGCAAGTCAACGTGAAGTTGAATCACTTCAACCTTACCGGCCGCAAGATGAAGATGTCGTTGCGGCATTGAACCATTTGCATATAGAACCGGTTTCCGCTAACTGGTTCGACTGTACTCCGGAGTGGCAACTGAAGCCCCGGAGAATGAGTGAAAGCTACTGGACTCGGGTAACCAGCGGATATGGAACTCTTTATTTGGGGGATAACGAAGAAGAATATGAAATCGGACCGGGTAATTTGATAATGTTCCCGCAGTATTGTCTGCATTCGATAGTTCCGGACAGGGGATGCGCGATGTCAATGATCAATGTTCGTTTTCTGGCCCGACTGTATGGTATCCTGGATTTGGTTTCGCATTATAATTTAGGAGGGGTCAATGAGGACAATGTGGACGGATTATTCGACCTTTGTTCACGGGAAGCGGTACGTGAGTATCATTTGCAGCCGACAGGCTGGCGGCGCGGCTTTCGCTCCAGGATTGAACTGGTTTTGCTGGAACTGCTCAGAAACCGGAGTAATCCGTCTTCCGGTACTGGAAATCTGGCCCAGTTGTCACGGCTCGAGCCGGTATTCAAGTTAATAGAGTCACGCCTCGGTGATCCCAATCTTACGGTAACAGATATGGCGGAGGAACTGAAGTTGAGCGAAGTGTACTTGCGCAAGTTGTTTCAAGCTAATCTGGGCGTTAGTCCGGTACAATATTTGCGGCGGAGGCGTATTGATCATGCTTGTGACCTGCTTGATAACACGGTTCTTCCCGCTAAAAATATAGCTGTCGAATGCGGATTCAGGGATGTACAGTTTTTTCATCGGGTTTTTCGTGAAATGACCGGTACTACTCCGAGAAAATATCGTAATTCGCCAGGGTTTTAATTTTATCCAAGTGATGGTATTGTTTTTATTATTAATTGGATATATAAATTTATAAAATCACATAATACTTTATTTGACAAACCCGTTTCAAACCACTATATTAACTGTAAACTTGTTAACAACGGAGGAAAAATCATGTCAGGACGCGGAACACGCATGAAAGTTAAGGGCGAAGGCTGCTATTATCACCTGATGAACCGGACAGCCGGATGCAGAGGCGAAAAACCGTTTAATCGGGTCGATATGGAATACGGCTTTCGGCTGCTGCAAAATCTTTGCGAATATTTCTTGATCGAGGTGATTTCAGCTGCCTGGATGGGCAACCATTTCCATGTGGTAGTTTACGCTCCCGGGCCGAACGAATTGCCATCGATTGAAGACATTGCCAGACGACACAACAACTACTACAATAGCATGTTAGATAAGTATACTTACGCGCCAAAACAAATGCCAAAGATAAATCTGGCCAATCCTGAAACATGTCGCGAAGTCGGCCTGAAAATGATTGATATCAGCTACTTTATGCGCGCCTTCCAACAACGTTTCACCGTAGTCTACAACCAATCCCGCGACCGCATCGGCAAACTCTGGGCCAACAAATTTAAAAGCGTCATTCTCGACAGTCGCAATTCCTTGGAAGCGTGCGTCTTATATGTAGAATTGAATCCCGTCCGCGCCGGACTAACGACCAATCCCGCCGACTACAATTTTACGACATGGGGACGTTATTGCGGCACTGGAAAACACATGTTTCAAGCAAATTTCGTCAAGCACCTCAAAGAAAATATCTGGCATCGTGACACCTCAAAATGGACCGACAACGATCTATTCAGCTATTTTCGCAGTGAAATGGCACGAATCGTCGCGGCGGAAAACGGAGCCTCAAGCGAAGAGATATTTGAGGTGCAGGAACTAGCCAAACGCAGAGAATCAATGCCGATCCATTTTCTGCGACGCACCCGCCACTTCAGTGATGGAGCGATTCTCGGTTCAAAACTATTCATCCGTGAAATGGGCGCAAAATTCGACAATCCCGACCGAGTCCACAAAAAACAACTAAGCCGCGGCCTTGGCCCGGCCGGTGCAGTCATCTATTGCTTTAGAAAACTCCAAAGTTAAAATTGAATGTCAAGGTAATAATGATATAATCATCATTATTGAAGATTGACTTTACAATAATATTTCCTATGATTTGTGGAGGGGCAAAAAAAAGGAACGCCGGAGACGTTCCTTAATTTGGTAATCGGGATATTGTTCTTACTTCATTGCCAGATCCCGGGCTTCGGCCAGGAGTTTGTATTTAGCAAAAAGATTTGAACGCAGGTTGACCGGTTCGCGGGTTTTCAGCATTTCCAGAAACTCATTGCGGACGGCGGCAAAGTGTTCTTCATGCGTTGTTCTTGCCGCATCCGGAATGTTGATGCGGTATTCGCTGCCGATTTTGTCGATAGTGATGCCTTTTTTCGGCAACTTGTCGATGACCGCATTAAGAGCGTCCGCGAACTCCCGGCTGTCCTGTTGCGGCACGACGAAGAGTTCGGATTTGAAGCCGGTATCGGGTCCCTGTTTGATGACCAGATCAGATACGGTGCCTTTGATGACGGAATGGTGCGTGTCGCCGCCGCCTTCGGGAGCCTGCAAATTCCAGATAACCGCTAGTGTGACCGGAACGCCGTCAAGTTTATAGGTAAATTCGCCGTTGGAAAAGAGTTTCAATACGCCGTTTTCGACTCGGTCTGACAATTGCGGGGGAAATTGTTCGAGCTTGGTAACCAGTGAAAATTTATCAAGCGGGACATTCGTACTCCAGCGTTTCGCGCTGACCAGTTCGATATCTTTATTGTAATCGATAACGTTTTCTCCAACCAGCATCCATTGGATGATGTCAACAAGGTGGGTGGTGACATCGACAATGCCCTCGCCCTGGACGTCGACATTGAAATACCAGCCGGGGCGGACCAGCGGTGCGCCGTTGACGGTCTTGTAAAGATGGTGTACGCTTTCCTTGTAAATGGAGGGTGATCCGTCGCTGTCTACCCGTAAGTCGCCGAAAACATCCAGGAACGACATCAGGGCGCGCTGGATTAATGAGGTTGCTTCGTGACGTTCAGTCATAATGTCGTTGACCGCAGGTTCAGTCATCAGGACGTCTCTCAGCACTTCGACGCCTTCTTTGCAAATGGTCAGCGGTTTGTCGGCCAGGACCATAAAACCTTTATCGTGCAGGGCCTTGATATAATGAATCTTCATGTTATTTTTGCCGGCCAGAATGGCGATGTCGGCATTAGCGTCGGCGATGGCGCGTTCGATGAAGTCGTCTCCGGCATAGACATGAAATTCCCAGCTGGTGGGGTTATCTTTACGGGAATTGAACGATTCGACCAGTTTCAGGTAATTGTCCAGATCCGGTCCGGCTTCCGAGTAGATGTATACATCCTTGTTGAGTTCCGGGTGCATTTCACGCAGAACGAGTCCGGCATGAAAGTGTCCGGGATTGATAATTGCTAAAGTGTGCATTGCTTATCCTTATTGGTTATTTTGAATACGAACATTTCGGTTCAGGCAAATTGCGTTCTATTTCATCCAGGCGGTAACCGAAGCCGGAGCCTTCGACGGTAGAAAAGTCTACAACGCCGTTGCGCCGTTTGTAGAGTTTCGCATGTACCTGCTCTTCGGGCAGCGAGGCGTCTGGATAGAACTGCATGGCATTGCATTCAACGCCCATGATGGTTCCCGCATGGGCGGCAAGCTGAACATGCGGCAGAATCGCCAGCATCGGGTTGGTCAGGTCCTGGACCATAAGGGTCATGCCGTGAGCTTTGGCCCAGCACATTGACAGCAGTGCGCCGGTCTGGGTTTTGCAGGTCTTCAGGGCTACGCCGGTCCAGCCCAGGGAGCGTCCCAAACGGACGAAATGCCAGTCATGGGCGCTTTCATCCATGAAGAGCGGTTTTCTGGCCGATACGCTGTGTACGTCGATTTGATTTGCTTCCATATCATAAGGAAATGGTTGTTCCACATAGAGCATTTTGCCGTAAACCGCGGGGGATTCCAGTACCAGACGATCGAGAATCGCGTTAACGTAATCGGGATCGGTGACCATGCAGTTAAAGTCAGTGGTCAGCCAGTCGACGTTCATTTCAATGGCGACGTTGCCGATTTTGACAATCCGCTGAAAGTCCCATTCGGCATCGTTGCCGCGCAGTTTAATTTTCAGGCAGTTAAGACCATCGGTGTTGATCCAGTCACGAAGCAATACCGGGTAGCCGTCATCAGGTTCATTACCGGATAACTCGGATTCGTCAACCGGGTCAAGTCCGCCAACCAGATGCCATACCGGTAAAACTGAGGGAATATTCCGGACGAAGAAGTCGCAGGGATATTTTCCGGCAAAGGAGACATCGGCATCAGAAGCCGGTTCCAGATATGATGCCAGGTCCCGGTTCATATATTGACGATTGTAAGTATCATAGACCGGAACATTATGGAGTTTGCCGTAGGCGTCATGCAGGGCGATATCAAACAGGGAATTGCAGATCAAGGCGGCCAGATGTGGCATGGGTTCAGCCAGCGTGGAATCGCGATTGAAATCCTCCAATACCGCATCGAGGCGCTGTTCCATGAAATCGCTGCCGATTTCCATCGGGTGACCTGATACCTCAAACTTACTCCATGCTTCAGTCAGTTTCGCGCAGAAATCGATCAACTTGTCTTCCCGGTCGCCAAATGAGACATTTTTTGACGGCCAGCCCCAACCCACGCTCAATGGGGTTTCTCCCCAGCCTTCGGCGGTTCCGTCAGGACCGGCTACGGTTAATTTTACCCGGGCGCAGATTACGGCACTCATCGTTTCCCCGCCAAATTTGATCGGGACACGCATTATTGCGGGGAGGATATAAAGTTCGGCCCCGACTACTTTTACATCGAACTGATTGGACATTGCTTTACCATTTCCTGTGCTATTAATATGTTTATGGTCATAACGATATTGCTCGGAATATGTAATTTATCACATAGAAAATAATTTGCCAACTCGAAAAAGTAAATTCATCTTTTATTTAAAAAAAACAAGAATAATTACTGTTTTATTGAATATTACTATTGAAAATCTGATTTAAAACTATATAATATTTATTACGGGCGGGTTTTTGTGTCCGCTGGTAAACCTATTTCCCAAAGCAATAAATAAGGAGAAAGCAATGAAGATTCTCAAAGCGATGGCTGTAATGGCTGTAGTCGTAGTTCTGGCAGGTTGCGCATCGGTTCAAACTGCTTCAAAAGCAGATTTGAACGGCCGTAAATTGACCATGGACAATAAAGCCCAGGATGTTGCACACATAAACGGCAATAACTGGGGATTTTATTTTCTGAAATGGGGCCTTATTTCAGGTTCAACCGATAACCTCGGCGATATGACTTTCATGAAGGACACTGTCCGTGTTGATAAAGTTGTTGACATCGTAACGAACAAAAGTAAATCATTGGGCGCTAAAGAAACGGTTGATTTGCAGTCAACTTGCACCAGCATCATGCTGCCGTTTCCGTTTCCGTTCCTGTTCTTCATCAAAGAAGTTCAGGTATCCGGCAATGCGGTCAGATAATTCCCGGGTGAATTATTACCGTATTTACAGTTAACAAATTATATTACATGAGGATAGAAAAATGAAATTTTTGAAAGCATTCGCAGTAATGGCGGTTGTAGTAGCCTTAGCTGGTTGTTCATCAATTAATACCGCAAATAAAACGGATCTGAACGGACAAAAACTTACCTTGACCAAAGCCCAGGATATCAAACACGTACATGGTAGCTCATGGGGGCTTTATTTCTTTATTTGGCCGTTGTTGACCGGTTCCACCGATCATGTCGGTAATATTGCGGTATTGCAGGATACTGTTAAAGTTGATAAAGTGGTCAAAATGGTCACCGCCGAAGGCAAAAGACTTGGCGCCAGAAACATGGTTGACATGAAGTCAAGCCGTGGTGGTGCCGGCTTCATTTTCTACATCAACGAAGTCCAGGTTTCAGCCAACGCCATCAAATAAATTATTATTTGATTCGGAAATATCGGCAGGTCGCGAATCGCGGCCTGCCTTTTAATTTTAACAACATAGAATAGCAGATCACAATGAAGTATAAAATATTTACCGCTTTGGCCGCTACTGCCTTCGGATTGAATTCCGCTTACTCAGCCGCAATTCCGAAAGAAAGCTTAACGCCGGTAATGCCTCCGGCGATATATGCAGTTCCCGGAGTTGAAATGAATGTATATTTCAAGAATATAGTTCTTTCTAAGAGTATTGATGATCTGGTATTCAAAGTCAATTGCAAGGTGGGGAAAGAGATAGCCGGTCGCTGGACTCTGAACGCTGCCGGAAACCAGGTCGGAACATATCCGATTTCAATTTCCGTCTCGAAAGCCGGTAAAACAATTGGAACCGCCGAAAGCAAGCTGGTTATCTCTCCGGCCGATGCCGGAAAAGGCAAAAAAATTAAGTTATTGATAGTCGGAGACAGTCTCACGCATAGCTCAAGATATCCGAACCGGCTGGCCGCGTTACTTGCTAAACCGGGCAATCCGCAGTGGCAGATGCTTGGCACGCATCGCCCTAAAGCCTGTAAAACAGGGGTTATGCATGAAGGTTATGGCGGTTGGACCTGGGAACGATTCGTAACTCATTATGAGCCCAAACCTGACGGGACCTATAAGAAAAAATCCAGTCCGTTTGTATTTATGGGCAAAAACGGCAAACCCAAACTTGACTTTGCACGTTATATCAAGGAAAAGTGTAAAGGTCAGAAACCGGATTATATTACAGTTTTGCTGGGCATCAATGACTGCTTCGGCGCGGGCCTTAATCCGGATAAGACTGCTGAAAGTAAATATCAGAAAATGTTTAAAAATGCTGATATCCTGATAAAAGAATTCCGCAAGGTCTGCCCGAAAGCAACGATTGGTATTTGCGTGACGCCCCCGGCAAATTCACGGCAGGAAGCGTTCCAGGCCAATTACAAAGGCAGATATAATCGAGATCCCTGGAAGCGGGTTCAGTTTGAACTTGACAAAAGAATTATCAAGAAATTCAGCAATCGTCAGAAAGAGAATATTTATATTATTCCGACTGAGTTGAATATTGATATTACCAAAGGTTTTCCGGCCAGAAACGCAGTTCACCCCAATCCTTTTGGATATGATCAGATCGGTGATTCAATCTACAGTTGGCTGAAAGCGATGCTGAATCGGAAATAATTAAAACTTCAGCGTTTCAGAAAAACTTGAATTCCGGCAGTAGCACTCAAAGGGTAATTATTTCCCGTGAGAAAGTATCGTCTGCCGGAGAATAAATTATTTCCGCCAGACTTCCGTTGCGGGTGACGCTGCCGGCACACATCTCTCCCCGGCCGCTGGCGTCTATTTTCGCATAGGGCCGATGGATATGCCCGCACAGCGAAAGATCAATTTTTTTCATTTTCAACAATTTGACGATTTCTTTCTGCTTGAAAAGGCGATGCCTGACCCTGATGATCGGATGATCTTCAATGATTGGATAATGGCCGATAAGAACTCGAGGTTTCGTTTTTTTCTCCGAGCCGCATTTGACAATGAAATCGTTGCTGGCCTTGTCCATAAAACCCCATGAACACAGTAGATTTGACGGTCGCGAGTTGTTGATGACGATGAACTCCAGCTCCCCGAAATCCTTTCTGAATGGAAAGTCATCAAAGGTATAACTGCAAGATGTCATCCATTCGACTGCATCACGTACTGCTTCCACGCATTTAGGACGGTAGACGTAGCAATCATGATTGCCGGGAACAAATATTACCGGGATATCCGACTTTAACAACGGTTCAAGTACCGCTTTGGTTTTCGCGAATTCCCCGGGCTGTCCGGCCGAAGTGAGATCCCCGGTATAAACGACAACGTCGGGTCTGGCTTTAAAAATATAGTTGACTGCCTTGGTTACGTTATCAAGATTGTGTTGAAAACGGCGGCGCCAGCGGTAATTGAAGACTCCGACCCAGCGTTTATCAATATAAGCCATCCAGTCTTCTGCCGGACCGCCGGCATGAATATCTGAAAAGTGAATTATCTTCATCCGTTACTGGATCCCCTTGATCGCGCTGCTGAATTGCTTCCATTTTCCAAAGCGTTTTTGCATTGCTTCGCGTCCGGCCTTGTCCGCTTTCCGGTATTCAGCCCGAAGATACTGATATTTCATCCTTGGCAGTTCTTTCTGCCAGAAGCCTCTCGGAGTTACCGGGATAATACCCGGGCCGAGGTGTCCATCTATGATCATCAAACAGAATTTTTCGTTAGGGACCTTAAAACCTTTTAAAGCTTTCTTGGTATAACCTCTGTAGAAGCGCCCTTTTAAATCAGAGACAGCAATTTTGACTGTTTTTCCGGTTGTCATGTTTTTCAGTTCAATGTGCCTGTCCTTGATATTGACAATCTGCAACAGCCTCCGGGGCGGAAGTTCCATTTGGCGTCCGGCGTGTTGGGTTCCGCTGTTATACAGAGCTTCATAAAGTTTCATGCAATCATTAAATTGTTTCAAATATTCTTTTGGGCGTGATACAAAATTAGCGGCAAGTTTGCGTTCTCCGGGAGATAAATTTTTGGCCCGGTTCGCTTCGGCAATCGCGTTCTCCAGCATCGGTTTGACTTTATCATATTTGAAATTCAACATGTAATCAAGGAAATCGACTTGCAATTGAACCGATTCCTGGTTTAATTTCTTTTTGTATTCAGCGGTGCGTTTAGCGATTTCAGCCTGACGCTGTTTGGCCAGTCTGGCCTGTTCCGCCGCCCGCCGCTGGCGCTCTATTTCCGCGTCGATACGCTTGCGTACCGCTTCCGGATCGACTTTGCTGACGCCTCGGGCTTCGATCTGGCGCTTGTGCTCCGCCCGCAAACTTTCTCGCGCAGAACCAATTCTTGCTTCATCCAGCGGAGCATATTTTCCCATCATTTCGGATAATAGAGATTCCTCTATTTGATTTGCGGGCTGTGGATATTGCACAAGAAAATTATCAGCTTTAAACAAGAATGACTTGTCATCTTTAAAATCTTGATAATCTTTCAATATGCTTTTGAGGCTGACGTAATATTCACTATCCTGTGGTTTGGGTTTTGGCGGCGGCTTGACTGGTACAGGTTTGACCGGTTTGACTGGTTTGTCTGGTTTGACCGGAGGAGGCGTAACCGAACCGTCAGTCGTTTCAGTTCCCGGTTTCGGAGCTTCATAAATATAAGGAATTGATGGCATTTTCTGATCCAGGACGAAATACCAGACGCCCGCGCCGGCTCCGGCAAGAATTACCAGGAAAATTGCGAGTTTAACCAGTTTTCCCATTCCTTTTTTGGCGGGTTTGAAGTCGCGTTTAATAGGGACAAAACCGGGAGTGTCCTCCTTTTTCTTTTCCTCTTCACTCTTTGACGAGAGTAAGCTTTTTGGCGCTTCATTATCAGTTTTTTGCGGGGTTGTTCCTGGCGGGGACGGTTGCGTTGCTTTTTCGGAAAGCGTAGGGGGAGTTGTCTTGGGAGCAATTGTTTTTGGTGGAGTTAATCCGCCGAGTTGACTTCCTCCTCCCGGAGCTTGAATTGTTTTTCCGGCAGGAGCTTTCAAGGCCGGAGCTTTGGTTGCGGTTGCTTTTTTATCAATCAGAGAAATATTTTCAGGAGGCTTTACCTCTTTACCGCTTTCAAGAACAGAGGATGTTGTATTGACCGTGGCCGGCTTGACGCCTTTGGCAAGCGCTGCTTTTTTTTGTTTTTTATCTTTATTAAGGGAGAGCTTTGTTTTGGTTTGAGTATTGAGTTTAAGGGAATGCCCTTTCATAAAGCGGCGCAAACTGTTCAGATCGTTGACCAATTCATGCGCATCCTGGTAGCGGTCAACAGCTCTTTTTTCCATCATCTTTACGATGATTGTATTCATGTCATCCGGAATCTTCGGATTGACTTCTTTAGGTGGAACGAGTTCACTTTCCAGGTGCATTCTGGCCGTATCATTCGGAGTCCTGCCCAAATACGGAAATTTCCCGGTGACCATCTGGTAGAATGTCGCGCCAAGGCTGTAGATATCGCTGCGCACATCCATCGGCTGTCCGGTCAAATGTTCCGGGCTGATATATTGCGGGGTTCCCATGATCTCATCATCGTCCTCGCCATCCATTACTTCGCCGGCAACTTGAGAAAGACCGAGGTCAGCCAGTTTGGCCCGGTTCTTTTTGGTGATCATGATATTGTCAGGTTTAATATCGCGGTGAACCAGTTTCTGTTCTTTCCACGCATAGTCCAGAGCTTCGGCGATTTGCTGAATGACGTTAGCCGCATCTGCAGGAGAGATTATTTTGTCCCGCTTGACGATGTCCTTCATGGTCAAGCCATCGATGTACTCCATCGCAAAATAAAATATACCGTTATCTTCACCTACCGCATAAGCTTGAACGATATGCGGATGATTTAATTTTGCCGCGGATCTGGCTTCTCGAATAAAGTTGGAGACAAATTCAGCATCTTCGGTATATTCCGCTTCCAGAACTTTTAACGCGGCAGGGCGGTCCAATGATATCTGGTGAGTCTCATAGACGACCCCCATTCCACCGCGGCCGATTTCCCTGACGATAATGAAATCGGCTATGATTGCACCGGGAGACAGTCTGGTTTCAGGTACTTTTACTTCCGCCTCGCAATGGCCGCACTGTACCTTTTTGCCCATCCTGGCATCGTCAACATCAACAATCCCCTGGCATTCAACACACTGAAAACGCATTATACCTGCTTATATCTGATAATTATTAAATTTTTTCTCAAGCCCGGTTCTCCCTGGTCAATTTTTCCATCAAGAAACAATTTTAGAAATAATACGAGCATAATATTCAACGTAATATAGACCACGTTAAAAGGATTTGAAAGTCAAAATACGATTTTTTCCATATAATTAAAAAATTATTTGATTTATGTATGGTAATTTAATGCAAAATCATAGCCGCTGTGATTATTATTATAATTCTTACATAAAATTATAAATTATATTACATTATCCATTTGAAATGAGCTTAAACGATGATAAAGTATACATTTTTGATTGCATTTGAGTTTTAAGTTATACATTAAAACCACTAACAAAAAACAAAGAAAAAGGGTTCGATTCGTAATGAAAAAAACACTCTTACTTTCCGGCGTTTCGATGCTGACTTCGATCAGTGCTTTCGCGCAGGAAAAGGCGGCAGGCGCCGCTGAAACGGCAACTTCGTCCGGTTTAATGGACAAAGTTGAAAAAATGGATAACCTCCAAACTTTATGGCTGGCGGCTCCGCTGGCGTCAATCCTGGCCCTGCTGATGGCGGTGAGCTTTTACAACAAAATGATGAGTTCCGACGAAGGAACTGATAAAATGAAAGAGATCGCCAAGCACGTTAAAGAGGGCGCGATGGCATATCTCCGTCGCCAATATAAAGTTGTAAGTATTGTTTTCGCTATTCTTTTTGTTATTTTTGCGGTTCTGGCATTCATGGGAATTCAGAATCCGTTTGTTCCTATTGCTTTCCTGACTGGTGGTTTTTTCTCCGGTCTTTGCGGTTATCTCGGGATGAAAACCGCTACTGCCGCTTCTAATCGCACAGCTCAAGCTTGTACCGATGCTGAAAACGGTCTCAATCGCGGTCTCCAGGTTGCGTTCCGCTCCGGTGCGGTCATGGGTTTGGTTGTTGTTGGTTTTGGTCTGCTTGATATATGTATCTGGTATGTCATTCTCGATAAACTGTTTTTTACAGCCCAGCACATGCAGGAAGGTCTGAATTTGTGGGGTATGACCCTTGTTCCCAAGGGTTGCGACCAGGCTGAGAAACTGGTTCAGATCACCACTACGATGATTACTTTCGGTATGGGTGCATCCACTCAGGCGCTGTTCGCTCGTGTTGGCGGCGGTATCTATACTAAAGCTGCCGACGTCGGTGCTGACCTTGTGGGTAAAGTTGAAGCCGGAATTCCGGAAGATGACCCGCGCAATCCCGCCACTATCGCTGACAACGTCGGTGACAACGTTGGTGACGTTGCCGGTATGGGCGCTGACCTTTACGAATCATATTGCGGTTCAATTCTCGCAACCGCCGCGCTCGGTGCCGCTGTCGGCGCTCAGAAGGGCGACGCCAATCTAGCTTTGAAAATGGTTCTGGCTCCGATGATCGTTGCCGGTATCGGAACTCTGCTGTCAATTGCCGGTATGGGGCTTGTCCGCTGTAAAGAGGGCGCAACCCAGAAACAACTGCTTCGCAGTCTGCTGACTGGTACTCTCGGCAGTTCGATCATGATCCTGATTGCTTTGGTTTTCCTGATTTTCATGGATCTGATTACCTGGAATATTTTCGGCTCGGTCGTTGCCGGTTTGGTTTGCGGTGTGCTGATTGGCCAGTTTACCGAATACTATACTTCTGACGAATACAAACCGACCCAGGGAATTGCCGGACAGGCCAATATGGGTGCGGCTACCACGATTATTGACGGTCTTGCCACTGGTATGTATTCAGCCGGACTCCCGGTTGTTGTAATTGTTATCGGTATTCTCTGTGCGTTTGGTTTTGCCGGTGGTTTTGATCCGGCCATAATTATTCCGGCCTGTGATCCGGAAACCGGAAAAGAAATTGTCGGTCAAGCGCCAACTATTATTCCGTCCGGTTTCAGTATGGGACTTTACGGTATCGGTTTTGCCGCTGTCGGTATGCTGGCCACCCTGGGTATTACTCTGGCGACTGACGCTTACGGTCCGATCGCCGACAATGCCGGCGGTAACGCTGAAATGTCCGGTCTCGATCCGGCGGTTCGTGAGCGTACTGATGCTCTTGATTCACTTGGTAACACCACCGCCGCTACCGGTAAAGGTTTTGCAATTGGTTCCGCCGCTTTGACCGCGATGGCATTGCTGGCCGCATATATTGAAGAAGTCAAACTCTGGGCCGGTAAACTTGCCGCAAAAGGTGTTGGTAATTTTGACGTTATCATTAAAAAGATTGATGCGATCAAGGGGACCGGACGTTCTGAAATCCTGGCTTATGTTGACGTATTCAACCTGCATCTGATGAATCCGCTGCTTATTTGCGGTATTTTCATCGGTGGAATGATGGCGTTTGTGTTCTGTGCCATGACCATGAAAGCCGTCGGTCGTGCCGCCGGTTCCATGGTTGATGAAGTTCGTCGTCAGTTCCGGGAACGTCCCGGCATCATGGAAGGAACTGAAACGCCGGATTATGCCCGTTGTGTGGATATTTCCACTGCCGGAGCTCAGCGTGAAATGCTTGTTCCGTCATTGCTGGCGATCTTTGTTCCGGTCATTACCGGGCTGGTCCTCGGCGTAGCCGGAGTTGTCGGTCTGCTGGCTGGCGGCCTGGTTTGCGGATTTGTTCTGGCCACTATGCTGAACAACGCCGGTGGTGCCTGGGATAACGCCAAGAAATTCATTGAAAAAGGCGCGCATGGCGGTAAAGGTTCCGACGCTCATAAAGCCGGTGTTATCGGCGATACCGTCGGCGACCCCTGTAAGGATACTTCAGGTCCGTCATTGAATATTCTTATCAAGCTTATGACCATGGTAAGTATCGTATTTACCCCGATGGTCATCAAACTGTCACCGGTGATTCAGAAGTGGCTGCACATTGACTTCATCACCAAGTGATTTTTTGATATACTTTGACCGGGAAGAAATTTAATTTTTAATGCGATTATGCCAAATGCCGGATTGATTTTTACAATTCACTGGCTACCAGAGGTAACCAGGAAGTTGCAAAGAGCAAAAACGGCATTGGCAGGGGGCTGTAAAAAATTAATATTTCAAAAGTTTAAAGTATAATTACGTATATTCAGAACGGAGCGCATAGTCGCTCCGTTCTTTTTTAAAAGAAATGAACATAAAACTATGATTGACTTTGCCAACATTAATAAATCATTCGGAGAGAAAGATATTCTCCGGGACGCCTCTTTCCGGATAAATCCCGGAGAGCGGGTTGGTATTGTCGGTCCCAACGGAGCAGGTAAAAGTACGATCTTTTACATGATCCTGGATGAAATGGAACCAGATTCCGGTTCCATTTCGCTGCCGAAAAACATGCGGATCAGTTGTCTTCGCCAGCATTTGGAGGATTCGGACAGTCCGCTGTCTCTGCTTGATTATACGGCTGACGCGATTCCAGAACTTAAAGAGTATTCAGAACGCCTGCATGAGCTTGACCATCGGCTCCATGTGGAAGAATTGTCTGATGAGCAGCGAAAAACGATTCTTAATGAACACGGAACATTACAGCATAAATTTGAACAACTCGGTGGTTATACCATCCGGGCCGATGCCGCCGCCGCGCTTAGCGGGCTTGGCTTTAGAGCGACTGATCTGGAACGTCCGCTCAAAGACTTCAGCGGCGGCTGGCAGATGCGGGCCGGACTGGCCCGGACCCTGATCGCTCATCCGGACATTCTGCTGCTGGACGAACCGTCAAACTATCTGGATATTCCCGCGGTCGAATGGCTGTTCCGTTTTCTCAAAACTTTTCGCGGGACTCTGCTGCTGATCTCGCACGACCGTTTTCTGCTGAAGTCATTGACGACCATAACCCTGGAAATCAATAACGGCATTGCGACTCGCTATGCCGGGGATTTTGATTATTATCGGCGTGAACGTGATAACCGGTTAAAAGCTCTGATCTCGGCCAAGAAGAATCAGGATGCTAAGCGTGAACAGTTGGAACGTTCGATTGAACGGTTCAGGTCAAAAAGCACAAAAGCGGCTCAGGTACAAAGTTGGATAAAGCAGCTTGAACGGCTTGAGGAAATACATTTGCCGGATTCTCTGCATTATTCCGGAACCATTACCCTGCCGAAACCTCCAAAATGCGGCAGCGAGATTGCCAGACTGGAGAATATCTTTTTCTCTTACAATGAAGGCGGTTTCGGCTTGAACGATATTTCTCTGCAAATCAATAATGGCGATAAAATAGCGATCGTCGGCTATAACGGGACCGGAAAAACCACGCTGCTGAAATTGTTTGCCGGGGTCTTGACTCCACGCCAGGGCAAAGTTGTCGAAGGACATAATGTAATTACCGGCTATCAGGCTCAGGAATTTGGTGAAATCCTGCCGCCGGAGGAAAGTGTTTACGATGTGGTGCGTTCAGCTCTTCCGGCCGGAGCCTCGGAAGGTTCACTTCGCAATATACTGGGAACCTTCGGTTTCACCGGCGACGACGTCAGCAAACCCTGTTCGGTGCTGTCCGGCGGCGAAAAGATCAGACTCAGTTTTGCCAGGATTTTTGTTAATCCGCCAAATTTTCTGATTCTTGATGAACCGACCACGCACCTTGATCTATCTGCTCGTGAAGCCCTGCAGCAGGCGTTGAAAGAATATCACGGCGCTTTTTGTCTGGTCAGTCACGATATCGAGTTTGTTCGCGGTGCGGCTGAAACTATTGTTGCGATGGAAAGCGACGGCATCAGGAGATATTACGGTAACTACCAGTATTATCTTGAGAAAAGCGCCATGTTCAATGATCCGGCTGAATCGGAAGCTGAAAAAGAGGAAATAAACCCGGCGTCACAGAAGGAGCGTCGAAAACAGCGGGCGGCGCAACGGGCTGAGTTGCAGGAAGCCAAAAAGAAGGCCCAGCGTCATGTCGATCAAATCGAAGCCAGGATGGAGGAACTGGAAACTGAAAAAGAAGAGTTGACCGAACAGATGAGCAGCGGTGATGACAACATCGATTATGCGCAAATATCCCGTCGACTCAAAGACATTGTTACAACTCTTGGCTTCCTGACCGAAAAATGGGAATATGCCGCGACTGAACTGGAAGAAATTCTCGAAGAAAATCGCCGGATTCATGACGATTAAACATCAATTCCTGACAAGGAAAGATTTTTGAGCTTTTCCCGGTAAACGGCAAAGCCCGGAGGGTCCATTGCCCGGAACAGGTCTCCGTCCGGAACAAGTTTTGCAACCTCCGTTTGAACTTTTTCCGTAGCCTCGATCAATTCAGCAATAATTTTTCCTGCCGGATCGTTGAAATAACGGCTGTGACCGCAGATTACCCAATCTGGTCGCAATGCTTGAATCCGCTTTAAGGCAACCAGCGGTCCCAGGTCCGGCCAGGCGGTATCGTTGTAGATAATCGGCATTTGAACCGACGGAGAGCCGCCGCCGTGCTGGATGGTATCTCCGGTGCAGAAGATGCGGTGTCCGTTCCATTCCAGAAAGAACCCGGCGTGGGCGTTGGCATGGCCCGGAGTGTGAATCGGCACAATCCCGCCGCCGCTCCATTTCAACGGAACTTCGTATTGCAGGTCAAGATCACAGTCCCAAACCCCGAAATCAAAATTATACCACGGCAGCAGACAGGCATAGGGATAGTCATGCGGATGGCGCAGCAGTTCAGCGATGTCTGCGGTTGCGGCTGTCATGGTTCCGTAACGCTCTTTCAGGACTGGCGCGTATTGCACGTGGTCACCGTGAGCATGGGTGATCATGGCGTATTCAATTTTCTTCAGACCGGCATTGTTTTCCAGTCCATCAAGCCAGCGATTGAACTCGTTGACATTTTCCTCTTTGGTCGGCAGCCAGCAGCAGGGATCTGGGTCGAGTAAAATGGCGTTTCCGTTTTTGTCAATAAATACGATAATACTGCCGCAAGAGAGATTCTGGAAGACCCCGGGAAGAAGTTCCCGAAAACCCTCGGTTTCGCGAATTGGCTCGATATTTGACATCTTCATGCCTTCCCAATCCAGATAGGTCAAACGCAAAACTTTTTGCAGTTGCTTTCTCAGTTTTTTCAAGTCTGTTTCCGGGTCTTTGATAATGTCGCCATGCAGTGGCAATAATTTATTTGCGCCGCTTTTGAGCGCCTTACCCAGAGCTCTCTGCAAAGTATTCAGTCCGTCGTTTCTGGCGTAACAGAATATTGAATCGTAAAAGTTGTCCAGATAGCCTCCGGCCCGCATCAGTGCGCCGCAAAACATGATGCCGACGTCTTCCAGGAGCAAACCGACGGCGAACTTTCCCGCCCCGTGCAGATTAATTACTTTAAAGTTAAAATCGCAAATGGAAAAAGAACCTTTTGCCGCGAAACAACCTTTCACATTCAAAGGGACAGACGGAGGACGGACCGTCATAGCCCCGGCATATCCGTATTTTTCGGCTCCGCGGGTGTCCCAGTTGCGGTCGTCTCCCCAAACGGTTTTACTTTCCGCCTGAAAACGGTCATTCAAGCGCGCCATATCTTCAGCTTCAGCCGGGACGTAAACCGGCACTTCCGGGAATTCCAGGTGTTCACGACACTGCTCTTCACTTACGCGGGTATGGACTATCGCTTCCGGAATGGGGAGTTTCATTTGTGTTATTTCAGCCCGGACTCCCGGTCCAATGCAGTCGATAAGAATTGAACGATTCGAGTCGACCAGCAGATAGCAATGGGCTTCTGTGCTGAAACGGATTATGACAGGGGATTCGGAAATCAGGGTGGTGTTCATTAGTTTTTTCTTCCATAGTAACAGAGCGCCAGCATGGTTATATCGTCGGACTGTTCAAACCCGCCGGTGAATTTTTTGACCGCACTGTTGACTGCGTCGATGGTCTCCCGCGGATCGTCGATATGAATATTTTCCTTCAGGACTTCGGCCAGTCTTGCGTCTGAGAATTGCTGATTGCCCATATCCATCGCCTCGGTTACTCCGTCTGTATAGAGGAAGATCATACTGTCTTTCTCGAGGTATATAGTGGAACTGTCGTATTCTGTATCTGAAATAGCGATCGGGGGGCCGTGCAGAGTGCATATCTGCTCGATTGCACCGTCAGCTTTCAGGATGTAAGGCGGATTATGTCCGGCGTTGGAAAAATGCAGGGCGCCGGTTTCAAGATTCAGGATGCAGAAAAAATAGGTTACAAACATGAAGGTTTCGTTATTCTCGTGCAGTTCCCGGCTGAGTTTTGTCACAATTTCGCCAGGACTCATTCCCAGTTCGGCAATACTGCGTTGAAGGGTCTGGGTGATTGCCATGAACAGTGACGCGGGAACTCCTTTTCCTGAGACGTCCCCGACCACAAAACATAGATGCTTCTCACTCAGCATGAAAAAATCATACAAGTCGCCGCCGACAGCTTTCGCGGACTCGAGTATTGCGGCCAGTTCGAATTCATTGTGTTGTGGAAATGCTGGAAACAGACGGGGCAGTATCCCCTCCTGGATGTCTCTGGCGATACTCAACTCGCTTTCAATACGTTCTTTTGCCGCCGTCGTTTGTTTGAGGTTTTCGATGTGCTCAATCAGCGCCTTTTGGGTTGCTTTGAAAGATTTTCCGAGGATATTTATCTCGTCTTCTCCCTCAAAATCGGGAATAGGTATTTCGAAATTACCGGCACCGATATCCCTGGTTACTTCGGTGAGTTGGCGCAATGGCTTGGTTATTTTCAAATTTATGGCGATCACAATTAAAAGCAGGCCGAGGATGCCTATCCCTCCAAGCAGCAGAACTTGTTTTTGAATTTGGTCGAGTTTTGAAAAAAGCTCATTTTCCGGGATCACTACCGCCAGCGACCATGCGTTTGATTCAATCGGAGTATAGTAATACCAGCATGGTTCTCCATATATATTTCTTTTTGCCTTGCTAAAACCTTCGTGCCCGGCGGTCATGCGTTGGCCCATCTTGCGCAGTTCGGCATTATTCCTTTGTTTGGCGACGCTGAAGATTGATTGATTCATGATCAATTCAACATCCGGATGGGTCACTATTCTTCCGGATCTTGATATCAGACAGGCGTAATCTTTGTTGTACATTTTTGTCTTGTTGACAATTTTCTGCAGCCATGACAATGAGAGGTCAACGGTGGCGACTCCCCAGAATTCTTTTTTCCCGTTCACTTTGCGATAGAACGGTGCTGAGTAGGTGGTCATAATAATATCGCCGGCGCCCTTGTCATAGTATGGTTCGGACCAGATCGGGCGGTTAAGTATTCTAGGCATGGTGAACCAGTTGTAGTGAAAGTAATTGTAGCTCGGGCCGGCGGGTTCGATCAGTTTGATTCCCCGCCGGGTACGATATGCATAAAACATTGAAAACTTTTCGTTTATCTCGAATGAATTTTCCGCAAAAGCCACACACATTCCATAGATTTCCGGATGGTCTTTCAGTCCCAGCATATTTTCCCGTAAGACGTTTTTCAGTTCAGTTGGCCGGGTATTGCCGTTTTCGATCATTGAAGCGTTCTGCTGGGCGATGCTGGCGGCCACCTGAAAGGTCTGATCGAGTTTATTGGCGGTCGAACGGGTCAGGTTTTGCGCCGCAACTTCGACGTCGTTCAATACCAGGTCTCTAAACTGGATCGTAATATAGGTGAAGATAATGACAAAAATTGCAATCACAAACAGCAGAATATATAAACATTGTTTGAAAGCCAGTCCTCGATTCTTAAACATTATTTGCCGCTTCCCTGCAATTTGAAGTTCTTGATTACCGGACGGTAAAATTTATCAAAATCCGGCTGCGTTTTTATGTAGCCGCCTTTTTTCAGTAGTTCGCAAGTAATATTGAAACTTTTTTTCGAGAGATTAGCCGAAATCCCATGCTCGTTGACCAGCAGTTTTTTCATTGAATTGAGCATCCAGAGTTGATGAGTCGGGCTGAACGGCAAGCCTTCCGGGCGCATATACTTTTTAACGATTTTCATGGCCTTTTCCGGGTTTTCTAAAGCCTCCCGCCAGCCTTCCAGACTGGCAAGGGCAAACAAACGACAAGTTTCCGGATTTTCTTTAAGCATTTTTTCCGTACAGTAAATGCCGTCTTCCGGAATGTTGTACCCATAATCTTTGAACCAGAATACCTGTAGCTCGTGTTCGTCAATTCCTGATTCGATCAGTTGGTTATATTCGTTATACAGCATTACCGTGACGGCCTCAACTCCGTTCCACAGAAAAAGTTCGATCCCGGAAGTGACCGGGATAATTGTTGCCTTAACCTTCTGCACATTTAAAAAGGCTACCGGTTCAATTTTAAAATATGATGGAAACATTGCAATTCGACGCCCGTTAAGTTCGGACAGTTTAGTGATGCCGCTTTTTTTCTTATCGACGGCAAAACCCAACGCGGAATGTTGAGATATTTGACAGATGTTGACAATCTTCATCCCTTTAGCGTGTAAAGCCAGGCCGGTTGCCAGAAAATCGGTAACAAAATCAACTTTTCCGCCTGGCAGTGCATCTATAACACTGCGTTGCGGCGGGCCGAACTTGATATCGACGTCCAGGCCGTGTTTCGCGTATATTCCTGTTTCTTTGGCAAAATAAAACCCGGCAAATTGAGCTTGCGGATACCATTGCGGATAAAATGTGACCTTAGTCAGCTCTCCTGCACGCAGCATTATTGAACTGCCAAAAAGTGCCAGGATTATAATAAGAAATATATTCCGCTCCTTCATTCCGAAAATGTCTCCATATTTCTTTAATTCAAATATATAAATATATACCCGGACAGAGTTATGTCAATTACACTTTGTCGCGTTTTTGTTTATAGAAAAATATAAAAAATAATCACCCGGTTTGATATTTGTTAATTTTTAAGTGTCTTATTTGTAAGGTGTTGATGTGTGGTGATCTTGGTTTGGGTGCTGTTCGTGTCTCCCTTTTGAGGAATTTTGTTTATAGAAAAATATAAAAAATAATCCCAGTTTATAGCAGTTTGATTCAGTAGAGTATTAAGAAAAATAATAATTTAATTAGGATTGTTTGACATTACGGCGTATAGTAGCCATTATTTTTGAAAAACACTGAAATAAAATAAGCATTGTTGCGTAAATAATCATATTAACTAATTGCGGTCGCAAAACTCGAATCGGAGTTTGTGAAACAATATAAAAGTATGCATGACCGCATAAAATGGAATTCTCATGAAAAAATTTTTTGTGTCTATCGTTGCCTCTCTTCTATTCTGCTCCATTTGTACTGCTCAAAAACCAGATTACTCGCAAAAGAGTTCCTGGCTCAGGCTGGCAGAGAAACCAGATAAGCCTTTTGACGTATTTTATGTACACCCGACGACCTATATGGATACCAGAGACGGAATGAATGCGTCTCTCAAAAATGAAGCGGCCAATGCCGGCGCCGAATCTGCATATCAGCGTCAGGCCACTGTTTTCAAAGAAATGTGCAACATATACGCACCACGTTACCGTCAAGCCGCCATCAAGGTTTTATCCCTGTCCGAGAAGGAACGGGCAAAATATTTAAAGATTTGTTTGGATGACGTGTGCGACGCTTTTAAATATTACCTCAAACATTACAACAACGGGCGTCCGTTTATTATCGCCGGCCATAGTCAGGGCTCGCAGATTATTCGTAATTTTTTGATTAATCACGGGGCTCTGATTGATAAGAACAAACTGATCGCGGTTTATGCTATCGGTTATACATTCACCAGTAACGACCTTAAAAAAATAGGCTTGCCTCTCGCAGTCAAAGCGGATCAGACCGGCGGGATCATTACCTGGAACACGGTGGGGAAAAACGGCAAATCGCCCGTTGTAGAGTCAGGGGCGTTATGCGTTAATCCGTTGAGTTGGTCTGCATCGCGCACTGAACATAAAAAAACAAAGAATATTTACGCCAGAATTTTGCTTGATAAAGGAGAATTTCTTACTATTCCTCATTTCAGTTCGGCCAGAATTGATAAACGGGGAACTTTAGTCATTCCGACCCCGAGCATTATTGATCAGCTTAAGATGGGAATGGGGCCGGAAGTTTACCACGGTTACGATTACGACTTCTTCTATGGTAACCTGGTGGAAAATGTCGCTACGCGATGCAATGCCTGGAAAAATAAGAGATAATTCCGGTTCGAAAACAGTTATTCGGCGCTTTTTTCTTTTAGCAGAACAAATACTTCGTACGGAACTTTCATATCGCCGAAGCCGGTGCCGATTTCCAGACCGGGTTTGATAACCCCGTGATAGTCGCTGCCACCGGATACTAACAGATCGTACTGGTTGGCGACATCCCGGATAATAGTTGAACCTTGCGGCGTATAAAGCGGATACCATGCTTCAATGCCGTCCAGTCCGGCCGGTACCAGGTATTTCAGGTGTTTGCGAATGAAACTGCGCGGAGAACGCGGATTCCGGCTGCCGGGTTCACGATTATAGGTTACCGGGTGAGCCCAGACGGCAAGACCGCCGGCACCATGAATGGCGGCAATGGTTTCCTCGGCTGACGGCAGAGAGCGGGGGATGTATCCCGGTGCGCCGCGTCCAAGTAACTTGGTGAACACGGTTTGAAAATCGTCAAAATACCCTTTGTTCAGCAATATTCTGGCGAAATGAGGACGCCCGACGCTGTCGCCGCTCGCGATTTCCGCCAGTTCCTCCGCGGTTATTTCATAACCAAGAGAGGCAAGTCTTTCCAGAATCAATTCATTGCGTCCGGTGCGCCCGGCCCGGACCCGGTCCATAAGTTCATGCAGTTGTTCATTACGGTGGTCAATGAAAAGCCCGACAATGTGCAGTTCCCCGTTATCAATCCTTTGCGCGGAAATTTCGACTCCAGTCACTAATTCGAGATCTGGAAAATCTCTTCCAGCCGCCAGAAAAGCGTCAATTCCACCAACCGTGTCATGGTCGGTCAGGGCGACCGCGGATAAGCCGGCTACCGCCGCAATTGCCGGAATATCTTCCGGTCCGGCCGCGCCGTCTGAGGCTTTGCTGTGAGTGTGCAGATCAACTGTTTTTGCTGTGTTAAAATTCATATCCAAATATACTCCGGATTAAATTATATGCAATTTATAAATAAACATGTGTTGACTTTTCCGGGATGATAAAGTATAATTAGGGTAACGTTAACCTAGATCCGTACGACGGAAGCGGAGATGGCTTTAATATACCGATGCTTGCATCGGGTACAGGCATGACCGGAAGCAAAATTTTTATTTTTTTATGAAAAGAACAACTTTAAAAGAAGTGGCGGACGAGTGCGGGGTGTCGTTGATGACGGTGTCCCGGGCATTGGACCCGCGCCATCACAACCGGATGCGTCCTGAAACCAGGAAGCGTGTATTGCAGGTGGTGAAGAAGCTGAATTATGTTTCGGACCCGGCGGCCCGGCGGCTTAAAAGACGTAAAACCGATGTTCTAACGCTGATTGTCGGGCGTCGTTTTCTCTCTTCTCCGGAGGTGCTTGATTTTAACCCGCACTTTGACGATTTGAGCTGGGGTACGGTTCGAGGCGCGATTCAAGAGGCGCGCAAATTCAATTATGAGCTGAAAATTGAAGCGATATTAAATGATGACGATTACGATCAGATCGTTTCACACATGCAGCCGCACCTGACCGATGGCGTGATTTTAATTGTCGGGTGTTCCAATCCGCAGATTTACGAACATTTGGAGCAGCAGCGGCTCCCTTATATCTCCGCTAAATTCGCGGAAGGGGAAACCCCGCCCGGAAATGTGGTGACGATTGAGCGAAAATACGCCCGCATTGAAGCGTATCAGCATATTATGGAAAGCGGACGCAAAAAAATTGCTTATATTGGTTCTGACAAGTTATTCAGCAGTCGCTGTATTTTGACTTCGTTTAAGGATTTTTACAGTGACAAATGGCTTTATGACGATGATTTGATCTATGATGTCTCAGACTTGTTCAAACTGCGTGAACTCTTCGCCGGGTTTAACGGCAAACCGCCCTTTGACGCGCTCTTCTGCTGTAATGATACCATGGCTGATTACGCGATCCGGGAGATGCGTCACATGGGAATCCGGGTTCCGGAAGACGTCGCGGTGATCGGCCAGGACGGTAACAGCGTTTATATGCACCCCGACCGCACAAATCCGGCCACGATTTTGTGTCCGTGGAGCGAATTGACGGCAACTTGTGTGTCTGAACTGGTTAAATTGATTGAAGTGGATTCTGATAGTAAAATTGAAAAAAGTATTCCGGCAAGTTTTATAAAGGGTCATACCGTTTAACAATAAATATAGTCAATAAGGAAAGAAAAATGAGAAAAAGTTTCACGTTAATCGAGTTGTTGGTTGTGATCGCGATCATCGCTATTCTGGCTAGTATGCTGCTTCCGGCATTATCGCAGGCCAGAAACAAGGCTAAGACAGCAGCTTGTATGTCGAATTTAAAACAGATCGGCATGTATTCTATGAATTATAATGATGACTATGACGGTTTTTTTGTTCCTCAGGTTGACAATACCGCCAATCTCGGTTATTCCGCCGGGCTGAATATTCCGTGGCCGGCGTTTTTCTATAAACTTTACAAGGCTGCTCCTAAAGTGTTTTTCTGTGATATGGTTCCTGTTCAAACTACCTACAAATACAGCTTTGGCGGCGACAGCGCATTGGCAAAACCTGATTCGACCAACCCGTCCCGCTGGTCATATATCAGCTATGGCTACAATATCAAACTCGGTAATGTTACCGGCAGTGGAACCGTGTTTTCAATGGACAAAATCAGCCGTATCAGGAAGCCTTCACAGATTGTTTGTATGGGGGACAGCATCGATTACACGGCCGGGCGCGAAAACCGGACCAATTCCCGGCTTAATTACAATGGCGCGGCGGCAAGTTTATATTTTCTCAGCGGCAGACATCCGTCGAAGCGCACCGGTATCCTTTGGGTTGACGGGCATGTAAATAATGACTTCTCGGTTACCAACGGCAGCATAGATTTGGCAAAGACTAGCTACCCGATCTACGAAGTCTTCGGTTCTTCTTTCAAATACTTCATGCCGAGATAAATATGCTTAAATACCTGTTTACTTTATGTGTGCTGGCTGTTGTAATGCCGGCATCAGGGCGCGACGTTGTACTGGAAAACACCAAAGCGGCGTTCCGGTTTGATTCCGACCGGGGGTTCGCTCTCTGTTCGATAAAAAATAAAGAAACCGGCCGCTCCTTGGTATTTGATGCGGTTAAGCCTTTGCTGTGGCAAATGGAGTTAATCGACCATCAGAACAAAACGGTTGATATATCATCAGGAAAAGCTGCTTTCCGCTTGCTTAATGAAACAAAAGGCAAAAGCCTGGAAATAACCTGGACCGATATTTCGGCCGGACAAAGCAAGGTCTCCGTTAAAATTAGGTTTTATCTGCAGAACGGTCATTCTATCGCGCAAAGTAACTTTTCCGCTCGGGTAACCGGGAATCCGGCAAGGTGGATCAAACAGGTTGAATTCCCCGTATTGCGCGGCATCAAATCTCTCGGCGATGACTATCTGCTGGTTCCGCGTTATCTCGGGCGGATGGTTCGCAATCCCGGCGAACGTGTGACCGACTTTCATTTCACGCATCCCGGAAAATGGTCGATGCAGTTTATCGCGTTTCACGGCAGTAATATGCTGAACAACAATCTGGTTGATCTGAAAAACGGTTTTAAGGTCAACGGTTTTCAACGTGGAACCGCGTCAGATGAAACCGGTTTGTTTTTGACTACCGCGGACGGGCAGGGTTATCACAAGGACGTTGAAATATCCCGGGACCGGAAACGAAAAGGGACATTCAATCTCAAACTGGTTCATTATCCGCAGTTTGACTTCTGGCCGCCGGTAAAAAGCCGGATGGGCGCGAACTTTTCTTATTCCATGCCTTATCCGATCCGGCTCGGGACATATTCCGGTGGGACGACAAAGGCGTGTGAGATTTACCGTGATTGGGCGCTGAAACAGGAATGGATGCGGCGCGGTCCGGTCAATAAGCCGAACAATCCGTCCAACGGCGTGTCGCCAAAAGTGCTTAATTGCGCGTTCTGGGGCAAGTTTTATCATGGCGCCGGTAAGGTTGTGCCTGAAATGGCCGGTTTTCGCGATTACCTGAAAGTCCCGATGAATACCCACTGGTATCGTTACAAGATCAGCAAGTTCGATGATAACAATTTGGAATATTTTCCGCTCGATCCCTACTTCAAAGAGGGGACGACGACTTTGCGGGATATGGGAATCGGCGTTATGCCTTATGTCTGCTGTGCGGTCTGGGACCTCGATACGGAATCGTGGGTGCGTAAAAAACTGATCGATGCCGCCGCGTTGTCCGAAAGCGGCAAGCCGATAATCTGGGGATTGCGTAAGGGGCATCCGAACGCCTGGATGAATCCGGCGTCGCAACTGTGGCGTGATGAGTTCAGCTCATTGACTTTGAAACTGTTCGAGGACGGCGGCGTTAACGGCGACTATCTCGATGTAATGGCGGCGGCAAGCAAGCTCTGTTACAACGATAAGCTCAACAAACCGCACGGCGGTAATTACTGGTCCCGGGGCAACCGGACAATGTTGGAACGGCTGCGGTCGGAAACGAAAAAAATCACCCCCGAAGCGTTTTTTACTACCGAGACTTTTTCAGAAAATTATATTGATCTGCTGGATGCTTTCCTGACGCTGGATATTCCGCGTTACGGCTGGCGTGCAAAAAGCGGTTACGACAACTATCCGTTGTTGTCCTATGTTTATCATGATTATGCGATTCCTTACGGTTCGGATTGTCACCAGACGCTTGACCCGGCGGCAATGCGCTGGCAGATGGGCTTGAGTTTTACCTGGGGAGTACAGCCTACTTACAGTAGCAACATGATTTATCCTCCGGAAAGCAAAAAAGCTGAAAATGATCGCTATACCCGGGAAATAACCCGGGCCTGGTATCAGGCCGGAGCCAAATTTCTGACCGGCGGTCTCGGGATCGAATGCGCCCAGGTGCCTGACGCCAAATTAATCGGGCAGGCGCCGGTGGCGGTTATCAGCCCTGAACATAAGGTCATAACCGTCATCAAGCGCAACGACACTTTTCCGTGGATCGGCCCTTCCGTTCCCGCTTCCGCCTGGCGCGGGGTAGACGGCTCTATCGGTATTACCATGACCAATATTACGGATAAAACAGTCAGGGCCAAGCTCCGGCTTGATCCGGGCAAACTGAATATGTCCGGTAAAACGCTCTGGCGTTCCTGGCCGCTGCCGGTTAAAAAGATAAAAACTTTGAGTGGCTCTGAGACTTTAACATTAAATTTGGCCGGGGCTTCGGTCGCTATCTATGAGTTACGTGACGCTTCTCCGCCGCTTATCAGACCGCTTGAAAAATTCGGCTGGAAATTCACAACTGCGGAGAGGAACGGAAAATTCAAGCCGGTAACGGTGAATAATCAATATCTTTGGTCAAGCAAAGGTTCAATTGTCAGAAATCTGCTTGCGGATGGTAAAAACCGGCTGATCCTGTTGAATCAAAATACTAAAAAGCCGCGTATGGTCAAGCCTGTAAAATGGCAAAAGGACGAAGGCGAAGGCAAACCGCGCCATCCGGATAACCGGCCGTTCTATCTCTACCAGAAAACGCCTTATAAGCTTGACGGGAAAGCCATGACGGAAGTCTTTTTTGCCTCGGGAAACGTGTTATGCGCCAGAATCCGGGCGGAAGGAAACTGTACGTTGTCCGGTCCCGCTGATGCAATTTTCGTTGTGCGCAAAGGCAAAATAAATTACTCTAAAGCAAAATGCGCTTTGAGCAAAGGCGTCAATTATGTGATGGCCTATGTTCCGGATACGGAAGTTTCCGCTCCGAAAAGGGATTTGACGGCCTTCCTTGCCGGCGTTTCCCGGCAATGCGCCGACAAAGCAACCGCGCTCATGCGTTCCAGGCGTTTTCTTTCCGATCTTGATAAAGCAAAGGCGGAGAGGCTGTATGCTCTTGGTAATGCCGCCGCTCTGGTCGGTGCAAATATGCAGATTACAAGTCTGCTGGATCACGATTGGGCCGTACCGCATCTGCCGATGCCGCTGAATTTCAAAATCGAATCCGTTCGAAAAGTTAAAGCGTCAATGTTGTCGCTCCGTCCCGATCTGGAAAAAATGATGTCTTTCAAACAAAAAAATAAAGGTGCTTTTGAGTTGATCGTGACCTCTGACGACGCGGTCGCGAACCTGACTCCGGTTCTTTACCGGGCCGATGCCGGCGGTTTTACCGCCACGGCTGAAGTTACAGTCGAAATAGACCGTCCGCTACTGCTGGAGACAGAATTGCATGATGATACGTTGAATGCGGTTCAAGGCGGGACTGCCGCGAGTCGTTTCAAAGTCAGTAATGTCAGCCCTTATGACCTTGAACTTGATTTGACCGCCGTTCTGCCGTCCGGCTGGTCCGTTAAATATGATCAAACAGGTAAGTCGTTCAAACTTCCGGCGCTGTCATCGCGGATTGTGCCATTTACGCTGACTGCCGCTGCCGATGCTAAAGGCAGTTGCGAGGTCCGTATTTTCGTAAATTACTGCCGGGATAAAGCGACTGCGGTCCGGGAGGAATTTAACGTCTCGATCGTGCCGCAACTGCTGCCGGTGAAATTGAACAATGCAATAAAACCGGTGTCCGGCTCCCCGTTGCTCCGTCATTCCGGGCAGCTGGCTTTTCATACCGGCAATGACGGGATTGTCGAGTTTCAACTTGCTCCCGTCAAATACGGCATGGTCAAACAAGCCGATGTCGCATGGACTTTGTTTGACGGCAGGTTGCGGACCGTGCGCAAAGGAGTCTGGAAGCCGGGAGACAAAAAAAAGTTGAACGTCAAACTTGGCGGGGCTGAAACCGGATATCTCGATTACAACGGCGGAATCTGGTCTGTAGATGTTAAAAAGCCGCAATATTACGCATTCAGCGCCCGGAAAAGCTCGCCGTTTATTGTTATCGGCGGTAGAAATTCGATTTACACGCTCTATTTTTATGTGCCGTCCGGCGCAAAGCGGTTTGCCATGTGCGGGACTGACGGCGGACCGTCGGAACCGGCTGCCGCGGAGCTGTATGCCCCGTCCGGCAAAGTGGCATTCAAACATAGCGGACGATGGGAAAACAGTGCTTTTCCGGTCAAAGTTTCTCCTCAGGACAGTGGCGGGATGTGGAAGCTGATATTACGGCCTAAACAGGATCTGCGCATTTATCTTGAAGGCGACGTTGTACCGTGGCTCTCGCTTACGCCGGACGGCGGGTTGAAGTATAAATAAATTTATTCCGGAAAAAAGAAGAGAAGATATATGAGACTACTGATAAGCTGGATTTTATTGATATTTTGTTCATCGATGATGTATGGCGCGGATTTGCAGCAACTGATAAATGACGCGATCAGGAACAAACAACGAGAACTGAAATTGGCTCCAGCCATTTATCGACTGTCTGAAACTCTGGAAATTAAACGAGCAAAAAATCTGACAATCGACGGAACCGGCTCGACCATCCTTTTCACGCGTCCTAAAATGTATGGAATGCAGTTGATAAAGAATGTGAATCTGACCCTGAAAGGCTTTACCATTGATTTTGAAACACTGCCGTTTACTCAGGGTACGATTGTTAAAACCGGAAAAGACTATATCACGATAAGACTGCATAAAGGTTATCCGGTGCCGGATATAAAAACATACCGCCTCAAGTTTGCTGTCCATGCGTTTGACGGTAAGACCCGTGAATGGAAAGCCCGTGGTCACAACAGTATGGCGAAATCCTTTAAAATTAGCGCTCCGGGCGAGATAAAGATTACGTTGAAACCGCATGCCGGATATCTGATCGACCCGGCAAACCCCATTCTCAAGCCGGGTGACTTGATTGTTGTAAATTTGCGGGCTACCAACGGAATATCGGTTATCGATTGTGATAATTTTACTATGGATGGTGTTACTATCCACACTTTTGCCGGGATCAATATTCTGGGCCGTGGCGGTAACGGTCCGCATACTTTTAAGCATGTCCGGATCGTGCCGGGGCCAAAACCGGAAGGGGCCGACCAGGAGCGGCTTATTTCCAGTTGCGCCGACGGTATTAATTATTCAGGTTTGCGCGGCCGGTTGATTATCGAGAACTGCGATTTTTCACGCATGGCCGATGACAGTATCAATTTTTACGGCGTGTCGTCAAAGGTTTTGAAAGTAATCGACGGCAAAACTTTTATCGCTTCTGTATTTGGTCGTGGCAACGAATATTTAAAACTCAACGACCCCTTGGCGTTCTATTCCGCGACTGATCTCGCTCCGGTCGGCAAAGCAAAGATCACTGCATTCAAAACGGTTGTCAAAAGCAAAAAGCAAGCCCTGGCGTATATCCGGGATGCCGGGTTCAAGGTTCTGGCGCAAAGCAAATTTGTCATTGTCGAGATCGCCATTGATCAGTCGCTTAAGCTTAAACCCGGTATGCACGTCAATCTTGAGGCTTTCACCCGGGACGGAGCTTTGATCCGCAAAAATTACTTTCATCATCACCGGGCTCGCGGCATCCGGCTCCAGGTCAGTAATACCGTTATTGAAAACAATCGCTTTGAAAATATCATGCACGCGGGAATTACCCTTGGACCGGAGGGCGAAGCGGAAAAATTGTCGCCTTTTCAGGCTGACTGGTTGGAGAATATCATGATCAGGAACAATACTTTCAAAAATATAGGACGAGGCTATACGATTGCCAATGACCGATCCAAAGGGCCGGGCGCGATTGCTACCGAAGTAACCAAGTTCCGCGAGATCAAACCGGGTTACGCCGGATTCAAAAATATTTCGATCATCGATAACGTCATCAACGGCTGCAGTGTGGCCGGAATCTATCTGGTCGCGGTAGACGGCCTGACCATTACCGGTAATAAAATTTCCAACACCAACCAGCTTCAAGTCGGTAGTGAACTCAACCTGCCGCCTGACAAGCCGATATCACTTTATTACTGCAAGAACATTACACAGCATGATAACTCCATCTCTGTCGGCGACTGAAAAAACTTTGGTCAACGTCAAAAAAAGAATGATTTATCCTGACCGGTTGTAGTAATTTTAATTAAATGCGGTAAATTGAAATATGTGTGATTTGTCAATGTAAAGAGGATTTTTTATGAAAACAGGTATTATTGCGGTAATTGGTTTAGCAACGGCGGTGCAGGCGGATATTTATGTCAACAATGCTTCCGGGAATAATTCAAACAGTGGGAAAAGCCCGGATAAAGCGGTTAAAACCATTGCTGTCGGAATGCAGAAGCTTTACCAGACCGGGGACAGTAAACTGGTGCTGGCGAAAACATCTTCCCCTTATTATGAAACTTTGCGGGTTCCCAAGGGCGGAACTTTTGACAAACCGTTGGTTGTCGAGGGTAACGGCGCAACCATCAGCGGCCTGAAACCTATGCCCGCTGCCAAATGGGAGAAAAAGGGCGAGCTTTATTTCTATCCGCATCCGCGGCGCGGAGCGCTCCGGCCGTATCTGGTCATTGACGGCAAACGCGTAACGGTCGGAACCGCCAAACTGGCGGAATTGAAACCGTTTTCCCACTATTGGAGCAAACGCGGCGTTTTTTTCAAACCGGCGGCCGGAAAGAGTATTAACGATTACAAAATTTTTGGAACTTTATTGACCAGCGGCTTCGCGGTGACTAATTCGCATTACATTATCTGCCGCAACCTGACCAGCGAATATTTTTCCAATGACGGCTTCAATGTTCACGGCAACTGCCAGTTCCTGCTGTTCGAAAATATTGTCGGAAGACGCAACGGCGATGACGGTTTTTCAGTTCATGAAGATGTCGGGTCGATCGTCCGCAAAGGCCACTTTTATGAGAATGATTACGGTATTCAGGATGTCAATGCTTCCCGTTCGATCTATTATGCGGTGTTGTCTGAAAACAACCGCAAAATTGGCGTTCATTTTGCCGGCGGGGATCATGATTTGATTAATTCCACGGTCAGGAATAACGCTATGGGACAAATCAAATTGAATAACGGTAACGCCGATCATATCGGGCTGGGTAAAGAGAATGAGATCGTGTCCGGCGTCGGATTCCTGAAGGACGTCGTCGCGTCCGGTCCGGTTTTCGGCATCCACAACGGCGGAACGTCTAAAATGACCGTTCTTAATTCGGTGGTCAGCAAAACCCCGGTCGGGATCATGTGCGATTCAAAGGCCCAAATGACACTGGTCGGAGTAATTGTCCAGGATTGCTCAAAAGCCATGATAGAAACCAACACCGGCAAACTGGAAATCGATTACTCAATTATTGCTCCCGGCAATAATATTTATCAGGGCGCGGTTTTCCCGGCGGCTAAATTTGCCGAGTGGAGCAAAAAATGTAAAGTCGGCAAAAACATGGTATATCAGAAAACCGACAAAATTAATGAGGTGCATCTCTTCCAGGAAGGCAGAACAAAGGTTTATGCCGGGCTCCGGATGCCGAAACGTTGACTTCATTGTAAATGACGGTATATTTCTTACAGCCATCTCAAAAATGTGATGACTGGAGTTGAACGTTGAAAGTTGAACGTTGAAAGTAGGATAAGACGGGCTTTGCCGACATCCCGGCGCTTTCATCGAAAGTGACCCTGCACGCCTGTTTGTGGCCCGTAGCGCCAGGTCTCGATGAGACCGGCGGAGAACGTTTGTATCGGTCATGGACGTCAATCATTGACTGAAGAAATAGCTGGTGGGAGGGATGCAATAGTATACCGGAGCTTTCATCGAAGCTGGTCCGGAGTTAAAGTGATATTTTTTCAATGCATATTTCAGTTTAATAAAAAGAGGGTCAGGGTAAATGAAATCGTTAATCTTGCTGTTTGTTTCATGGCTTTCGTTGAGTGTCTTCGGCGGGGAAATCATTAAAAACGGGAACTTTGAAAAGGGGTTCGCGGATTGGTCCATCTGGCACAAGGACATGAAAGATAAATATGTCTCGGTGGAAGACGGCGCGCTGGTATTTACCGGTGATCCGGCCTATAAAAACAACAATCTTCTGAACTGCAATCAGCCGGGGCTGAAATTGGAACCCGGCAAAAGTTATTTCCTTACCGGCAGAATCAAAGCGGTCAATGCAAGTAAAAATCCGAAAAAACGTATCCAGGCCGCTATTTACGAACGCGGCGAACGGGGTAAGGTGGTCAAAGCGCATGTCCTGCATTTGCCCTCGGACTTATCACAAGGAAAATGGCTGGAATTCAAAAGATCTTTCACCACTAGCGGGAATCAGGTCAATTATTATCAGCTTATTCTGTTTGCCCGTTTTCCCGGGAAAGATGAAAAGATTTATATCGATGATTTGTCCATTCAGCCGGATGATCCCGGCATTCTGAAACAGGCAAGTGGTGATTACATTCAAAAAATGACGAAACAAGGGGCAAAGCGCCGTCGAGTGGCTGAACGGACCTATGTTTTTGTCCGCAGTCAGCTCAAATACAATCTGGGCCGCAATTATCTGCATTGGTGGATTGACCGGCCGTTGTTCTCCGACCGTTCGCTGCGGGGCAGTCATGGTCAGGTGTATCAGGTCAAGCCGAAAAGTTTCCTGAAAGATATCGAAATAGTCAAGTTGTACGGCATGGACGGATTGGGCGCGCTTACGTGCAACTCCGGCCAGATGATAAATTTTCAGCTTGCCTGTGATGTTGCGGATAAAAGCAAGGTTAAAAACTTTCTGCTGATGCCGGAATTCTACGGAGCGGATCTCGAGAAATATTATGAAGGCGCTTTGAAACGGGCGCTGGAATCGGATCACGCGTTCAAGGTCAAGGGAAAAGTGGTGGTCGGATCATACGTGGCTACCGCCTGGCCGCCGGCAAAATGGACCGCGTTTATCAGCAAAATGAAACAGAAGTACGGCGATAAGTTTATTTTTATCGCCGACATCCGGGCCGGGATGCCGGTCGGCAAGGTTCAGGACGGTTCCATCACGCTCGATGAAATAAAAGCAGACCAGCAGCGGATTCGGGATTATCTTGATGTTTCCGACGGGGTTATGTTTGCCGGAGCCAATCATGTGCGACTGTACGGTTCGGACAATTCCTACGGCGACCCGGTTAATGTTGCCTACTTGAGAGATTATCTGGTGCCGCTGTTCAAAAGCGTGCTGGCGGAAGATAAATACAAGGATAAATTGCTTGGCCTCAGCGCGGCAGTCGCCTATATCAACCATTTCGGCGGCGCCTGTAAACGCCAGAGCGGAACCAAAACTTTGCGCGAAACGTTTGCAACGGCCATGAATGCGGAACCGGATTTCATTGAAAGCCCGGAATGGAACGAGTTTAACGAAAATACCTGTTTTCAACCGACCCTGACCCGTTCACTGTCCTCACAGCGGATCATCCGTTATTACTGCCGGAAAATGAGAAAACTGGTTCCGGATTCCAATCCGGGGGACAATACCGCGATTCCAAACCTGATCTACTCCTGCCGCCGTACCGCGATTCTTGGAGAAAAGGTCAATATTGAACTATTGAACGTTCCCGATAGCGATTTAGCCGAAAAGTATACGGTGGAACTGGCATTGAAAGACGGCTCGGGGAAGATCGTCAAAAAATTTCCGCCGGTTGCTTTCGCGATCCGGGACATGAAGGATCATACTTTTGCAATCGATACCGCCGAATTTGCCGCCGCCCAGGTTCTGGTGCCGGAAATTAAAGTTACAGATTATAAAAAACACAATATGACATTTGCAGACGGATTACCGTTTCTCAGGCTCAGCCCGTCATGGAATATCGACTATCTGGAGGTTAATCAGCCTTTGCGCGACCTGGCGCAGCTTAAATGCGGGTTCTCCGGTAAGGTTACAGGTAATTTGATCAAGTTTACCGGCAATGTTGACGCGAAAGACAAGATTATGTCGGTCGAGATTGTCAAAGACGGTTCCGAGGTATGGGCGGATGATCCGCTGCGTGAATTCAAGAATGGCGAATACGCGGTCTTTCAGATGACCGTCAGCAATCCGGCCCCGAGCAGGCTTCGGGGAAAACTGCTGTTTCACGGAGTATCTGATTTTTACTGCCGTTCCGCCGGAAATGACAATATGGGCCAATCCAGCGCCGAACCGGATGATCCCAATCTGATTCCGGGGAAAAATGATGTTACCATGAACATATATACCTGTCCGGCTCCGCGTTTTCTGTTTATCTGCGTACCGATCAGGGAATTGGACCGGGCGGAATTGGAAATGAAAGCCAATCATGGGAACTTCAAGCTGAAGCTAAAAGATATTATGGCGAACAAGGTATGGGCCAAATCTTTTAAAGGCCGCTTTTTTGTCAGAATTGAACCTTTTGACAAACTGCCAGACCTGCCGATGCCTCTGAAAGTTAATCAAGTTAAATTTGCCTGCGGCCTGAAAAATACCGGGTCGTTTCCGGTCTATTCCCTGCGGGTGGTTACCGCTTCCGGTAAAACCTATCGCGGAACCCCGTTTTTGCCGGAAAAATACAGTCAGGCGAAAGAAGTTCCGTTCAGAATATTCTCGGAAATGCAGAACAAGCCGGTTATCGTGAAAATCCCGGAAAAAGCGATTCCTGACCTGAAATATGACTTTAACCCGAAATACGGCGATATGATCCTTGCCGCCGGAGCGCCTGAATGGAGCGGTGAACTCGGCGGCGGCTTCCTCTACGGTCAGCCCTTCAATCGCGGTGCAGGCATCTCCAAAAAAGTTACCGACGGCGCACCGGATAAGGTCAAAACTCAGGAGGGCTGGGTTCTGGATTTCGACGGTAAAGGCAATTATCTGACTTTCCCGCAGGAGACGCTGCCGCGTCGCGCCTTTACGATAGATTTTGATATCAAACCGGCTTCCGACAAGGATATGGTCTTGTTGAGGTGCTATTTTCACCGTACCATGGCTTTTTCGCTGATAATTCGCAAAGGGAAACTCTTTGGCGCGTTTCTGCCTAAGAACAGCCCGGCCATCTATTTCGAAACCGGTTTGCAAGTAGTGCCGGAAAAGTGGTCGCATATCAAGGTGGTTAACCAGCTCGATAAATTCATTTTCAGCGTCAACGGCAAGTCCGAGTCGTTCCCGGTTACCGGGAGGCCGGAGTATTACGGGTCTCTCGGCTTCGGCGGCCCCGCCGCACGTGGCGCCGGAGTTCCGCCCGGAACAAGGTTATTCAAAGGCTTGTTGAAAAACCTCCGAATCAGGCACGCTTCATTAAAATAAATTTCTTGCTCCATACCCTGACTATAATCAGATAAAGCAATACCGCGGAGATTATTCCGAGCCAGTCGGTTCCGTGTCCGGTGTGTTCCATGGCCTTCATGGCGGCGCCGCTGACGCCGGGAATCAGGTCAAGGACAAAGCCGAATATCAGGGATAATATTATTAAAGTCGCAAGGTAGATGACCAGTGCTTTTTTGCCGATGATCTTTGACAGCGCCGTCAGGGCTGCCGCGTTGGTGGCCGGGCCGGTAACCAGAAAAACCAGGGCGGCTCCCGGCGAAACGCCCTTCATCAGCAGGGTAGCGGCAATCGGAACCGAGGCAGTCGAACAGACGTACATCGGCAAGCCCGCCGCCAGCATGATCAACAGCGCCCACGGGGTCTGCCCGATTCCCTCAAGCAGGTCTTTGGGCAGGAAAAAGTCCAGCGCCGCCGCGACGGCCAGGCCGATCAGCAGCAGATTACCCAGATCACGGGGCAGATCATCGAACGCATAAGCAACTACTTTTGTGAAGCGGTTTGGCTCGACCGCTGATTTTTTGCGGTGACAGCATGAACCTTGCTCCGGTTCTTCCAGCTCATCGGATTTCGCACTGTGGCAGCATGATTCCGTTTCCGGCTCCGGTTCTTTTTCTTCGCAGCAGCCTTCACTGTGACAGCATGGCTTGGCTGCAAGCTCCGATTCATCCTTCATTTCATGCGGCGGGGCAAAATATTCCACCGCGATTCCGCAAATGATTCCGGTGAAAAACGCCGCCGTAACCCGGAATAAAGCGAAAATCCAACCCAGCATCGACCAGGTGACCGCGATACTTTCGGCTCCGGTCTGAGGAGTGGTGATCAGAAACGCGCTGACCGCCCCCTGGCTGGCGCCGCGCTTTTTCAGCGCCGCCGAAACCGGGACGATCCCGCATGAACATATAGGCAGTGGGATACCCAGCAGCGATACCTTGATAATTGAACCAAGGCCGGGCTTGCCGGCCAGACGCTCCATTACGCTTTCCGGGATCAGTTCGGACATGATCCCGGCCACCAGGAAGCCGAACAGCAGCCACGGTGCCATTTGTTTACTGATTTCCCAAAATGACGAGAGAAATCCAACCGGTATATCTAAATAATTCATAAAGCATTCTCCTTGACAAAAAATCGTTTTCGATTTGACATTGTCCTTTTATAACTAAACTATTGCTTAAAGACAGTTTAATCAACCCGGAACAATAAATAATTGTCAAATTGAATGCTTTTGCAAATTCAAAAATAAAAATTTTGCTTTCGGTCAGGGCTATCCCCGATGCAAGCATCGGGGTATTTACGCCTGACCTTTCACTCCCGCTTTGCGGGATGCCGCAAAATTAACGAACGGATACGCCCCAAGGGGGGGAATTAAACCCTTTATTTTTTTGCATCATTTCCGCTTCCGTAGCACAAAGTGCGGAGTATGAAGCGGTATATCGCCATCCGTCGTACGGATTAAAATTACTCGCCCTGATAACGAACGTCACGATAGGGTGAAACCATTGGTTCGTCCCCCGGACAATACAGTTTGCCGTCGACCACCCATCCGCAGTCACGGGCTGCGAGTTCGTTGATCATGAATTGCCGCCATTTCGCGATTTCATCCTGCCGGGTCGCGTCAGCAATTAAATTGTGACGTTCTCCGGGATCGGCTTCCAGGTCAAAGAACTGATGCACGTCAATTCGCGGCAGCCAGACGTATTTGCGTTTGCCGTCGGTTACATACTGCATTTCCTGATCGCGGCTGTAGCACCAGCAGTGTTCGCCATGCAGATATTCGCGCCACGGCGCACTGTCGTCCTGCATGATCGGCAGCATACTCGCGCCGGTCACGGTTTTGGGTATTTCCAGGCCTGCCGCTTCCAGGATCGTCGGCATGATGTCGCGCAGTTCGACAACCTGCTCTTTGGCTTCGCCGAATTCGTCAAACGGTCTTTTGAAAGCTCCGGCCGGGGCGACCATGAACGGGATACGGGTGCTGCCTTCATAGGCATAAGTTTTACGCCAGAGGTTATGGTCGCCCTGCATGTCACCGTGGTCTGCCGTAAAAATAATCCAGGTATTGTCGAGCAGTTCACGGTCAAACCGCCACAGATGATGTAACAGACGGCCGATTTGCTGGTCGATGAATGAGATTTCGCCATAATACCCGGCATTGGCGCGGCGAATCATTTCTTCAGGCATGACGCCTTTCCAGGCGTTGCCTTCCAACGGACCGTTCTCATCCGCGTAAAGGTCGGCCCAGTCGCCAACGCTGGGTTTCGGCAGATCAAGATTCATGTAGCGGTCGAATAAAGATTTCGGCGGAACATATGGCGAATGCGGCCGGGCAAAAGAGATATTCAGGAAAAAAGGCCGTTCCTTGTCACGGCTCTTGAGGAATTCCAGGGAACGGTCCATGGTCCATTTAGTTGGATGAAGATGTTCTTCCGTGTGCCAGGGATTAGCGTGCCAGCTGTTCCAGTAAACCCCGTGATCGTCCGGGGTTATATTTTTATCGGCATTATCGGCAAACCATTTGCGGTAGTCGTCCGGAATTCCGCTAAGCATGAAAGTGCGGCCTGATTCGTCAAGCTCTCTGGTTTCAAAGCCCATCGGGGTCCATTGCGGGGTGAAATGGCCTTTGCCGATCAAATGGGTGCGATATCCGGCTTTGGTCAGTTCTCCGGCCAGGGTGTGCGGATAATCATTCGGAGTCGGTCCTTGTCCGCGCCCCATACCGAGGAGGCCGGCGTGCCATTGATCCTGACCGCTCATTAAAGTAGCCCGGGCCGGCAGACAGGACGGCACCGCCGTATAACCATGTTTAAAGCGATAACCTTTGCCGCCTATTTGGTCAAGATTCGGAGTTTGGATGACCGGGTGTCCATCGGCGCTGAGGCAGTCCCCGCGCATCTGGTCGGCCATGATCAGGATAAAATTCGGTTTTGACATAACTTCACCTCTTGTTGAGTTATTTGTAGATTTCGACTAATTATAAATTTCACCACGGAGGACACGGAGGAACACAGAGAAGTATTTAAGTTTTCAGCTCAAGCTGAAAATAAAAAAACTTTTTCGTGACTTTTCGTGTTTTTCGTGGTTAAATTTGTATTTCACACGATTCGGTTATTTTTATTGATTATAATTGCTTATTCAATGCCGCTGATTCTTGCCGCTTCGTACAGCATATTATCACGCATCTTGTCCACTTCCGCATAATCCAGCGGCATGTAGCAGGTCAGACAGAAGTTGCCGTTGTCGCCGCGCAACTGCAAAGGTACCGCTATCTGCTTCATGAACGGACTGTTTTCCCGTTCCTGATAGGCGTAACCTTGACTCCTGATCTCCTCCAGCCGCGGGAGAATTTCGTCATAAGTTGTGATATTGAACTCACCGGTCTTTATGTTGCCGGTTTCAAAATATTGTTGTACTTCTTCATTGCTCCATTGGGCCAGAAATAATTGTCCCTGGGCGCTGGAATTGAAGAATTCCATGTAAAAACCTGTCGGTCTGGTGTGAATACCGCCGGGTGGAACCTGTTTTACCCGCCAGTATATCCGGTACGGTTCACAAAACTCGTGGATGACGAATGTTACCCCCCAGCGTTCGCTCAAATTGTGCACACTGCGATATCCGAGACGATACGGAATGGAATTTTCATAATACTCCATGGCCCGGAATATGGCTTCATCCCCAAGTTCAAGTTTCCGGCTGCCGGGCTTGACGCTGATAAACTCATTATCCGTCAAACACTTGATCAGCCGGTTGAAACTTGCTTTTGGTATATCCAGTTCGGATTCAAGCTGCGGAACCGTATATTCCCTGGTCGATGCCGCCCGGATAATCTCCAAACCTCTTTGTAATGCCGGAACTTCTGTCATTTTTATCTCATTTGATTAAATATTTATCATATATGATATATACATTATCAAATAAGATTTGTCAAGCCGCTATACGATTAATTAAAAAGAAATTTGAGTGATTGGTAATCGGTCAGACTTTTCTCGAGGCTAAATATACATTTTAATCACTGGAAAATGCATTTATTAGAAGACTATCGGCTTGGCAACTCATTTTTGGAGGGCGAAACTCTGTTGAGCCGGACATGCCGAGCAGACGGGCGGCTCGAGTGACTCTCGCCCTCCACAAGACCTTTGACCAGGGCACTCATCTCTGGAGGGCGAAACTCTGTTGAGCCGGACATGCCGAGCAGACGGGCGGCTCGAGTGACTCTCGCCCTCCACAAGACCTTTGACCAGGGCACTCATCTCTGGAGGGCGAAACTCTGTTGAGCCGGACATGCCGCGCAGACTGGCGGCTCGAGGGACTCTCGCCCTCCACAAGACCTTTGACCAGGGCACTCATCTCTGGAGGGCGAAACTCTGTTGAGCCGGACATGCCGCGCAGACTGGCGGCTCGAGGGACTCTCGCCCTCCACGGACAATCGTCCTGATTATTTTCTTCCGAAATGTCGATTTCCGTAAATGAGTTTTGATTTGCCTTGAGAAATGACTAAACGATTACACTGAGTGCATAAGCAATGATTAGCATCCTCAAGATTTTGTGATATGAGCGCTGCAAGCGCGACATATATCCAGCCTTTTAACGGGGGGCATTCCATTGCGGGGCGATTTCGCGACTATTTTCAGAATCAATTAGATTTGTCTAAGCAATTTTGAGGCGGTGTCTACAATCAGATAACCGGCCCGTTCAGAAAGTCTGGCCCAGCTTATCGGAATGCCTGAATAACCGCCTCCCATAATCCCTTCAATGGTAGGACAGTAACCGTTGTAGCCGTCGGCAATGCCGAATACCGCGGTAGCGGCGAACGGGCTGCGTCGTTTGATGTTCAAACCGAACTGGCAATAGAGTTCACATGGCTGAGAGACGATTGCTAATTCCCCGATCCTGATAACATGAACAGGGACTGTATCGCAGGGGTTGTCCTTGAAACGATTGTTCAGGTCGATGGTTCCCCAGGCGAGAATTTGCTCCATTCCGGGGACTTTTTCCCCGGCGTCAATTTTTTTGAGAGTGGCTTCTGCCTGTTCCAATTGTTCCTGCTGCGGTAAACGGACCGGAATTTGCATATCTTCATATTGATGTTTGATTACCGGGTCGGAACAGAATGACATTTCATGGAGCAAACGTAATGTTTCTCCGGCCAGCAGATGGGCTAAACGCAGCATTTTCCTTTCTTTATTTGTTTCACAGACCTTAGGCGCGCATTGATTCTCATTGCTGATATCGCCGAAAGCGCCGTTGAAGAATAAAACCGGGATTTGACCGAAATTATTCCTTAAAAAGGTCCGCGACATGCCGGGAAAGTCGGCGGAAAAAAAGTCTGCGCCATAAAAACAAGTCGGATGCGAGGTGTTGTTTTGCAATATTGCGATCAATTTGTCATCATCATCCACCGCTGCAATAACCGTGTGATCCGGATCATCCGGGCCTTCCAGTCCGGTAAAGTCTTCCCGTCCTGACGTCCAGTGCATCGAATGAGTGCCGTCAGCCCAGCAGCAGCGCCTGTTGTAACCGACCTGAACATTGCCTTTGCCCCAGCCGATTTTGCCGGGAACTGCCCTGGATACCGCCGATTCCGCCAGTTCCGCCAACCAATTGATCAGGCGGTCAAGATATGGCTTGTCGATGGGCTTCTTATAACTGGTTTTTATTACGGACGGGCCTGAATGGGTATGGGTTCCGGCAATAATAATATTTCTTGCCGGAACATTTGTTGACTCGGATATCCGGTCACGCGCTTCGGAAACGATATCTGTTGGAATCGCCGCCAGATCACAGCTTATCAGTAATAACATTTCGCTTTCACTGGCGATATAAAGGGCATTGGCTTCAAGATCGTCTCTGATTCTCCGGGCGTTTTTCAGGACGCCAGCGCCTTGAACCCATGCGCCGATTTCTCCGTTAATGACAATTGACGCCGCTCCGATTTTCAACATATTTTACCTCAGCATACGTTATTTTAAAACCATGATTTCAGAATTGCCAATTCTTTTTCAACCGTTTCACGTGGCCCGGCGCTGCCTTGCAGATATGATTCCAGGGCAACCCAGCCGTTGTAACCGGATTTGTTGATGGCGGCCGCGATTTCCCGATTCTTGATCATGCCCTGGCTGAAGTGAGTACCATGGTATCCCTTCGGGGAGTCGTCCGGAGCGAAATCCTTGAAATGAAAATGGCAGGTTGAATCAATTAAACGGTCAAAGCAGTCCTCTGCGTGTTCGCCGACCGATTCAAAGTTGCCGGTATCGAAAACAAACTTCACGCGCGGATCAGTCAGCTTGAGAATTTCCAGACAGTCGTCCGCTGCGCAAATCAGGTCGGGAGATGGATCGAAATCCTCAAACGCCAGGGTCATTCCACGTTTGGTCACATCATCGACAAAGTATGAGAGGCCTTCCGCGATCCATTTTCTGCCGTCTACCGGCGTCACTCCCTCGGGAAGCTTGCAGCCGGCAACATGGACTATTTCGGAGCCAAAAGCATCACAAACATCAATTCCTTGCCGCATGGTGTCATAAATCTTAGCGCGTTCATCCTTTTCGGCGCAGGCCAGATTGGCAATCAGGTCCATGACTGGCATGGTTATCCGGTTCGCATCAAGTTCCCGCCGGTATAATTTTATCAGGTTATCATTTCCGAAAAAAAGGTTGCAAAATGCCTCCATTCCGTCCGCGCCGGATTCGGCCAGAATTTTAATCAACTCTTCGTGCGAGCCTCCTTCATCATTGATCCACCGGTTGTACATGAATGTCATTACTGCGAACTTGATCATAATTTCAACTTTCTTAATTATTGTTTATTGAATCTGGAATAACAGAATTCCAGTTTGCGCCAGTCTGTAGTTCGCCGTTTGAGACGAAACCTTCCGGACGGTTTTGCAACTCATGAATCAGACGTGAACGCCAGAAGGCTATTTCTTCCTGATATTCCTTATCGCAAATCAGGTTGCGGCATTCACCGGGATCGTTGGTTAAATCGAAAAATTGTTCAACGCCTGAATTCGGGTCCCATATATATTTTTGTCTGCCGTCGGTCACGCTCTGATGATACGGACAATGTTCGATATGAAGATAATCTCTCAATCTTGTCGCTTCATCTTTAAGCAGCGGATACAGGCTCTTGCCGTCGACCGTTGCCGGAATCGGAATATTCAGCATATCGAGCAGTGTCGGCATAATGTCATGATGTGAAGCGGGAGAATCGATGATAGAACCGGGCCTTATGCCAAATTCCTCAGGCGCGGTAACAATGAACGGAACTCGTGCGGAACCTTCATAAGCCCGGCTTTTCCGGAACATGTAATGGTCGCCTAGCATTTCCCCGTGATCGCTGGTGAAAATAACAATTGTATCTTTCAGAATATTGCCGCCGACCGGATTGAAGATTCTTCGCAACAAATCATCCACATGATTGATCGCACCGTAATAAGCAGCCCGCAAAGTAAGAGTCTCTTCTTCATTCAGATCGATTTTATCCGCGCCAACATGATCTTTGATTCTTGTTTGGCCCTTGACCGCCCAGTCGCCAACGTATGGTTCTTGAATGCCGGTCCGTAAATACCGGTCAAAATAAAACTGCGGAGGCTGAAGCGGCGGATGCGGAGCGATGAAACCGATAGATAGAAAGAACGGCTGAGTTGGATCACGGCGTTCAATAAATCGCAGAGCCCGTTCAACCGTCCAGTTGCAAGGATGAAGGTATTCATCCAGATGCCAGGGACGGGCTGTCCAGTCATTATGGGTTATGCCCACGCCGTAGGTGCCCTGTTTTTCCGCCCCCTTAGGACAGTTTCCCTCGAACCATTCTTTATATTCGGAGAAGTGATTTGCCTGTGGCCCGGAAGTCAGCTCCATATCGTCAAACCCGTACCGTTTCCGGGGAGGGAACTGGTGCATGCTGCGTCCGACGTGATAAGTCTGATAGCCATGATCCCGGAGAACCTGAGGCAGAGTTGCAATGGAAGAATCAATTTCCAAGCCATCGCGATAACCGACAATGCCGTGTTTTTGCGGGGATTGCCCCAGTAAAATCGACCGTCTGGCCGCAATACAGCTGGGGCAGGCCGAATAAAAACGGTTAAACCTTGCTCCATTCAAAGCCAGGTTATCCATGTTCGGAGTTTCCAGAACCGGATGCCCTTCGACACCCAGACAGTCTCCTCGTTGCTGGTCGGTATGGATCAGAATAATGTTGACTGATTTGTTCATGATTAATTTTTCATTTCTGATAAGAATCAATAAGAGCCGTAATAATGCTTAACATATCACTTCCCCCGGCAAATTGTCAAGTTGATTTCTTCACAGCTCCTTAATTATGTTTATTGCGTTCCGGGCTATTATATCTCCGGTTTCAGGGGCCATTTTACTAGGTGGGCCCAGCGTGGTCTCGTAACCGCCGCGCGTAAATGCATCTCTGGTGGGAACATATCCAATCATACCGTTTGCTCCGCCGACGACGAAAGCACGCTTCGGATATGATTCCGTTTTTATCTGCAATTGAAATTCCACAAAATATTCTGCCGGAACTCCGGCAAAATACCAGTTATCCAGCTTTAGTATTTGGATTTCAACGGGCTGGGTTATACTGCGGGCAATTTTATTTTTGATTCTGTCAATGTCATTTTCATATAACTCATCACTGCGGTAACGCTGCGCTCCACGTACCCGGCCGCGGTATTCGTCATCTGTGATATTGCGATATGGCAGTTGAATTGTTACCGAATCCGCTCCCAGTTCAACATCATCTGAAAACTGCATTTCGCCTGCTGCTTTTTGGAAATCCTCAAACAACTTTTCTCCCGCCTCTTCCTTCGTATATGATTTTTGATGCCGGTAATCCATGGTAATCACATTACCGTACGCACCGTTAAGGTAAAGGCAGACCGGGATCCCCAGACTCTTTACTTTGGCGGCCAGCACTCCCGGAAAGCCGGCGGAAATCTCGTTTGTGCCGCCGTGGTGGGTCGGATGGCAGGCAAAATTAAACAGCGCCCCCAACTGCTGTCCGTCCAGACTTTTGACAATAATTATCGCCGCTTCCGGATCGACGGGGCCTTCCTGGTATAATGCGTCGGGATTGGAGTAATTGGTTTGGGATTTTACCGTGCCGTCCCGCATTACGGTGCGGCGGTTAAAAGCAACGTCAAATTCTTTGACGCACGCCAGGCCGATTTCCGCATCCTGCATAGCATCGAGGGCTCGACCGAAAATCTTAACGCATTTTTGCTTCATGCCCTCTAGGTATTCCGTCTGTTTTGCAACCGGAGCCAGCCGGGAGATTGCCGGTCCCGCATGGTTATGAGTGGCGGAAATCATGATATTTTTGCCGGGGAAAGCAAATTCCTTTTCTATCCGGCATCTGATATCGTTCGTATCGCTCCAGCGGATACTCAGCAGGTCGAGTTGTAAAAATGCGATTTTCGTCTTTTCCGTCGCAAATACCGCAACCCGCGCGAATAATGGATCGAGAAACTCCCGGGCTTCCAAATCATCCATCCAGCCGCCTTTCTTGGTCCCGGCCAGAGGAGTTATGTCTATTTCGGCAAATCCAGCTTTCATGGCAATCTTTATACCCTTAGTCAGTTGTTACTTTATTAGCATGGAAAACTTCATTTTGCAAGCTCTTTCAGGACTTTTACGGTTTCTTCAACCAGTTCCTGCCCGCCTTTGCTGGATACCACATTGCAATAGCGGCTGGCGGAGTAACCGTGACCGTATTCGCCACGCTCGGTGGCCAGATAAGAGCCGCCGTCATTCCCCGGAATCCCGGTCAATTGAACCACAAAAGTCTGAGTGAAAGGACTGCGCGCCTGAATCCGGTGCATGTAATCCATGTACAATTCGAAACGGTTTGATGCAAACGCGATATCGCCGATCCGGACAACGTGCATTTCCATTGGAAGTTTCGGCTCCGCGTCCAGCTTTTCGAAGCGGTCGATAATTCTTTTGCACCGGTTGCGGGCGGCCACCAGTCCGGAATCATGGCGCAATTTTTCTTCGGGGGTTCCGGTTTTGGCAAATTCTTGCTTGTCTAATTCCGCGAGCATGGCCTTGTCAATTTCATATTCATCTTTAGAGATGAGGCGTTTCGTGAGCATGACCGTCTCAACCTTATGGATCAGGGGCAGATCGGTAAGGATATCTTTTTTTGCCCACGCCAATACTTCGTCAAAAGCGGTGGCAATGCGTTCAGCGATGTCGCGACGGCGGAAATCCTCGAACGATTTTGGCTTGTCCCCGTATTTTAGATGGTATCGACGCGCCTCGGCGCTCTTGTAATGCAATTGCCGGGGGGCAAGATCGCCGCCGGCGGCGCACTGGCAGAGGAGCGGAATGTCGCCATGTTTTTTGTGAAGCAGTTCACGGGTATCATGCCAGAAACTTGCGCTGAGACGGTCCAGCCCTTCGTCATTCTGGCTTGGACACGGTACGTTGATCAGCGCGCCGGTCAGCTTACCTTCCGGATTGAAAGTATAAAGCAAATTGACAAAGCTTTCAGTGCCGGCTTCATATCCGGCGAACATGGGATCATCGGTGTTTCCGTACATGGCGGAATGTCCGTTGAGCCCGGCTGTGGAATTAATGACCGAACCCGGGCGTTTGGACAGGTCGTCAAAGTAGGTCACCCGTCGGCTGTGCGCGACGGTGGCGAACCCGTATCCGTAGGCGATTCCGCCGGGAGCGCGTTTCCGATAAGCTTCGGCAACTGCTTCAGCTGTCTGGGTCGAAAGGAAATCCCGGTATTCATCTCCGGATGCGATCTCGATTTCCGTCGGGACTTCTTTCACCATTGCGGTGGAAATGCCGCCGGGTGTGGCTTTCCAGCCGGAATCGGCATAGTGACTCGGTCCCGCATGCGTATGGGTCGCACTCATAATAATCTTTTCGACCGGGAATCCCGGAATAGATTTTGCGACCTTCTCCCGGATTTCATCGATCAGTCCGCTGCGGATGACTACCAGGTCGGCGGATATCATACATACCAGATCCGCTCCGTCTTCAATCAGGAGGGCGGTTACCGTGACCGGATCGAGAATGCCCTTGGAGATGCGCATGTGAAACTGTCCGGGAATGTTAACCGGTTTGTCTGTTGAAACGTTTCGTGTCGCCCAACCAATTTTCAAGCTGCCCATGATCTAATTTCCTTTTCAGTTTTTTAGAATCTTATCAGGATCAATTTTGTCGATATTATCAAAGACTTTTCTGACTGATTCAACCACTTTCGCGGCAATATTCAGCCCGTTCGGCGCTCTCAGGGTTTGGACGATCGACATGTGGCATTTACTGTAGCGCAATGCGTTAGGATAGTTTTCCGGGGTGTAGTTTACGCCTTCGTCCGCGCCGGGAATGCTCCACGGGAAACCGCCGCCATAAGCATTTTTTGCCCGGAAAACGGTCATCTCCGGTAGAATGAAACGCTGCCAGACGCTGCAGGTCACGCCTTCAGCCCGGATTGCCGCGCAGACCGCGTCCCGGAATTCGACCTTATTATCGGTGACCCCGAGAGTCTCAAAATCCAAACGCAGATTGAAATTATACCAGTTGTGAACGCATTCTTCCGGTTCGTAAGGCAATAACAAACCTCTTATGCCTTTAAGATTTTCCTTCAGATGATTGCCGTTGGTCCGCAGGGTTGCAAAGTAATCGTCGTATTTGGCGAGCTGTGCACGGGCGAATGCCGCGGTAATCTCGTTGTTGCGGTACATCCAGCCGAGGGCGTAGGCATGGTAATCACGTGACTCTTCCGGTCTGGCGGTTTCGCCAAAACTCCAAAGCTTGCCGGCTCCTTTGTAAATTTCTTCGTCGTCGGTAACAAAAATCCCGCCTTCACCGGAACTTAAACACTTATTCTGGTTCAGGGAGAACGCCGCGCAATGGCCCATTGTTCCCGATTTTTTGCCTTTGTACATTGCACCGTGTGCCTGGCAGGCGTCTTCAATTACGTAAAGGTTGTGGCGCCTGGCGATGTCAAGTATTTCATCCATATCGGCGCATAAACCGTGAAGCTGTACAACGATAATCGCTTTGGTTCTCGGGGTAATCGCCGCTTCGATTTTTTTCGCGTCGATCAGGAATGTATCAAAATCGATGTCGACAAAAATCGGAATGGCGTTGTGATGCAGAATGCAGGTCGCGCTGGAACTCCAGGTATAGGCGGTAACCAGTACGTGGTCTCCGGCTCCGACGCCGCAGCCTACCAGTCCCATATGCAGCGCTGCGGTGCCGCTGTTGGTGAACAGCGCATATTTATTGCCGTTCCAGGCTGCGAATTCCTCTTCAAACGCGATATTATGGGGTCCCCGCGCCTGCTTTTCCGAGTAAAGCGCGTCGAGTACCAGTTTTTCATCAGTTTTGTCGATTGGCGGCCAGGGTTTTACTTCACCGTCTTTAATTGTTTTCGGTCCGCCGTAAATTGCCAGTTCACTCATTTTATCACCTTTTTTTGTTGGGATGGTTGCATTTCGATGTTCTATGGATAAAATTATATACGCTGGAAAAACCGTCCGCAAACCTTTTTGAGTGCAACATTTTGTGAAAAGGGGTAAAATTTTGTCATGATGCGCAAACAGGCCTGGAATAATCCATTTGATATTGACGATACGCCGGATTTTGACGAGCGTCCGGATATTTGCAGTCTGGGCGATATGATCTATGCCGCCAGTTGGACTCAACCGCATATTGCAGGTAATGCCGAACTGCTGCATGTCCGGCGCGGCAATATTGAGCTGTATATTGATGGTAAAAGGTCTTCCGGTTCAACGGGCGACTTTCTTCTGGTGCCGCCCGGTGCGAGGCATCGTGATAATTTTCCCGATAATTCTCTGCTTGAAATATTTCTTGTCCAGTTTAAATGGCCTTGCTCGGAGGAGTATTTCAAGGTCGTCAACAATCAAAGTATCCAGCAGATTTCGCCGGATTTGCGGGTGCAGGCGGTCAGAATTCTTGATTCCCTGCGTTTCGATAACGGGGCCGGTAAACTTGATCATCTGATTGCCAACTCCAGACTGCATCTACTGCTGCTGCTGATCTATCGCGATATCATTTCCAAACAGAAACCGCGACTCAATATTCAGGACCGGGTGGATGTGCTGGTGGAAGACGCCAAGCGTTACCTGGAAGCTAACTACCAGCGGCACATTTCGCTTGAAGATGTTGCCGGGGAATTACAGGTCAGTTCATTTTATCTTTCCCGGGTATTCAGCCGGGTCAGCGGCTATTCATTAATTGAATTCCTTAATGAGTTAAGAATGCGCAAGGCATTGGAACTGCTGGCAGAGGGCCGCATGATAATCAGTGAGATCGCTGAACATACCGGTTTTTCAAGCCGTCATTACTTCACCAAAGTTTTCAAACATCGTTTCGGTTCTTCCCCGTCCAAATACAAGCCGAAACCTTGATGGACTGTTAAGTTGCTCTTGATAAAAGATGGAGCATTACAGAAGTTTCGTCGTTATAGTTTTAATCTGAATTTGAAAATCTTATATACTCGTTGAATGATAACAAGTAAAGTAAGAAATGATAAAATGTAGATTACATAAGCTAGATATTCTAAGCCCATTTTAACCCAAGTACACGAACACTGATCAAAGCATATGAATATTATAGAAATCAATACAGATAAAAGACAAAGCATTAAAGCAAATGATACATTATAAAAAAGTTCTTCTGCAAGCCGATTGGCGTTTGTTAATTTTTGAATGTCCTCAGGATAATTTTTTTCATCATCATTTATATCTTTTGTAAGCTGATCTTTTAAGTGTACAGATAAGTCACACAATGGGATTAATAATGAGAGTAAAAAGCCACTAGCAATTGAAAATGCAACAATAATACTATTAACAATGTCTTTTGTAGTATTTATATATGATGTTATAAAAAAACTAACAACAATGGGAAATAATAGATGAAATACAATTTCTTTATAATTGATTTTTTTTGTTTTATAAGAATAAAAAGTTTTGAAATGATCAATTATAATTTCCCAAGGACTTAACCTTTTAAACATTTTTCAATCCTTTGACATGTCCTCAATAAGATTACTGGATTCTTCAAGTATTTTTTGAGGATATGGATGTCCTGTTTTAGAACTAATAATTCTTTCAGGTAAAACCAAAGCTATATCAGTATTGCTAATATTTCCCAATGTAAAAGTTGCAGTTCTACTGCCAAGCATTGTTTTTACCTGAGTTTTATCAATAGGGGATCCATTGTATGTTTTCCATTTCTCTATGTTGGGATACAGTTTTTTTACAATTGATGGCTTTGTTATTCTAATATCAGCTCTAAATGCCTTTTTATCTTCTTTATCTAATGAGTTTTCAAGTTCTTCTGGAACGGTTTTAGTTTTAAAGCATATTGATTTAACTACTGATTCTTTGAAAAACTTTTCTGCAACTTCTTTCTTTGTTTGTAAAAAGAAATGTATTGAATAGTCTTGGTGCCGGCTTGAACAGAATGTATTGATATCATTATCAAATGCAGTTTTAATTCCAAGAGTTCCAATTTTTTGAATAACTAAAATAGCTTTTCTTCTACTTACACATTTAACTTGAAAGAAAAAAGGCATTGTTTGAGCATCATGTGTTGTTTGTTTTGCCTTAATTTTCCCTGTTTCAATATCTGTTAATTCTGCTTCAAATCCAAATTCACCAGCTTTCATCGTTCCATGACAAATATGTTTGTCAAAAGGAGTAAATTCATCTAAGAACAAATATTTTTCTGAAACAATTGATCTTTTTTCTTTTCTTGTAAAGTACTCTTTTAGAATGTCTTCTATTGAAATTTCATCGGCTTTATCAATTTCATAATCTTTACACTTTAAAGTTATTTGATAGGGGACAAGAAAATGGTGAAGCATATTTCCTCCTTATTGATTGGTGAATTATATTCTGTAATAAAATATATAATAAAGATAAGTTGTCAATTGAAAAAGTCAAGTTGTAATTTGAAATTATTATTAAATGTTGCAAACCCCAAAAAATGAAATAAAAAAAATCCCCAGGCATTACGCCAGCACCAAATCAAGAGAGAGGTGGTGTTTACGTCGGATGACCATTGTTAATAATCAAGCCGTCAGTTAGTCCGTCAGTTGATTAATATACTTTGAGTGGAGCCTTTATATTGTATTTGCTGTTGACTGTTGACTGTCGACTGTTAACTTCAGCTATTCCGCTTGCGGGATGGCTGTAAATTTTTTTATTGCTTTACACATCCTTTTATGATATAATTTAAAAAGATGGAACAAGGGGGTTGCCTTAATGGATAAGCATCTGAAAGATAAACCGGCTTTAAATGTTGAAGTCAATGGCCAACATGTTTGTACCGCAGGTATCTGCGGTGATGGCGTTTTGACGGCATCATTTCATTGCTATCAATACTTTTTTAAAAAATATTTTTCCAGGAAAAAAAAAGAAGAGAATTGGTGCAACTTAACTATTCTGGGGCTCTTTGACGATCTCTTTTATTGGTGGGCCAACCTTGACTCTATCATAGTTCCTGATTCGGTAATAACTTTAAAAATCATAAATGCGGAATCAATCGATGAGCCGTTGGAAATAAAACACAAGAGCAAAATCTCCGGGCAATCTGGTTTTTTCAGTTCTGATTTTTTCTTTTTCTGGCGCAAATTTCGCAAAAAGAAGATAATACCCAGAATGGCATTTATTGCGGAACTGAATGGGAAATTTATTTGCGATACAAGCCTCCCTGTACCTGGTTTGTCTGACGTTACTCTGAGAATTCATAACTTAATAAACGCCGATGGAATTTTTGCTGATAACATTTCACTGTATATCAGCTGGACCGACTCAAGCCAATCATTGCCGGGTGAACATTTTGAATGGTACTACAACGAAAACCTGCAAACAGGAGATGAAATTTCACTGAAAGTGATTGAAAACACCGCAACAGAACTTCCTCCTGAATTCAAACCTGAAAAGAGTAATGCATTTCTTGAATTCTCGAAAAAAAATCAAATGTTTTAAGAAAAGCTATTGACTTTTATCAGGAAAAGAATTATACTCATTAATGTGATTGCACGAGCAATTAGGTGTTGATTTTATATTTCAAGGAACTCAAATGACTGTAACAATGAAAGACATAGCGTTGCTTGCCGGTGTTTCTCGTCAGGCCGTATCAGCGGTTCTTAATGGCAACGGGAGCAGCCGTGTATCTGAAGAGAACCGGGAAAAAATTTTACGCATATCCAAGGAAGTCAATTATATTCCGAATAGTGCCGCTTTAAGTTTGAAAGGAGCTCCCTCGAACATTATTGGATTTATGGCTCCTATAATGGGTACTGGAGTGTGCTCGTCTTTGATAGATGAAATTTCAGAAATATTGATAGCGAAGGGATATAATATTTTATATAATGACTATAACTGGTCAAATTATAATGCAACTAAATCTCTGCTCAGCCTTGTTGCCCGCGGAGTTGACGGTATTATTATATACAATTCAGACGAAGAGAAAACCTTTGATACCAACCAAACAGTACCGTATTTATTTTGTTCCCACAATAATCATGACTTTATGGATGTAGGCGTTGATAATGAATATGGCGGTTATCTTGCCACAAAACATCTCCTGGATCATGGACATAAAAAAGTTGCATTTATGTCCGTCCATGCGCAAGGCAAGAAAAATGCCAGATATAGAGGCTGGCTCAGGGCGCATAATGAAGCTGGAATACAAATCAGCGAAAGTGATGTAATAATTTTACGTGATTTCAACGGAGATGCGAATAGTGTCGTTAATTATTTAAGGGAAAAAAGCGTTACTGCAGTTTTCTCCTTTAATGATTTTATTGGAATCAAGTTGATAAAAATTTTAACCCAACGCGGAATCCGGGTTCCGGATGATATAGCTGTTATCGGTTACAACGGCTATACTTTTACTGAATCCTTCACTCCATCTTTGACTACTATTATCCAGCCAATCCGTCCACAAGCGGAATTTGGGGTTGACTTGCTGCTTTCAAGAATTAAAAACAAAGAACTCCATTCTCCCCCGGCGAACCATTTTATTAAACCGATTCTATTTAAGGGGGAAAGTTGCGGTTGCAAAGTTGATCCAATAAATAATTTCTTCCGTATTAATAATTTCAATATGTTGGAGAAAGATTATAAAATGAATTTTGATATAGACCTGTTAAATAATAACAATTAACAAAAGGAGCTAGAGAAAAATGAATCAAACAGGAAAAATCAACAACAATTCGGCTATATTCACGCTGATAGAGCTTTTAGTAGTAATAGCTATTATTGCTATTCTTGCGTCGATGTTACTACCAGCTTTGAATAAGGCAAGGGATAAGGCTAAAAGTATCCAGTGTTTAAGTAATGTAAAAAGTTGCGGAACGATGCTGAATTTTTATGCTTCTGATAACAATGATGTCATTTCATCAAAAGCATATTCCGGCTCATGGTACAATTGCCTGGTTCAGAATAGCTATGCTCCGACATATACGCCAGGTAAAAGTGCTGTTGTGGTTTGTCCCACAGTCAAAGGTGGTTATTACGATATCTACTGCTGTTATGGATTATTAACCCCTAACTGGACAACCAATGCAAGTCATCCTGAATATAATTATTTAGCATGTGACGCAGCACTTTATTATCTCGATCTAAAAAAATTTAATAAATATCAAAAAAGATATCCATATGTAACGCCTTCAAAATTCATACTTCTCAGCGATAGTATGTGGGTCAAAGGTACAAGTCGTTATCCTCGACCTTACCCTCAAATTGAACCGCATCGAATTCTTTCAGGTGGTTTATCGATGCCTCATGATAGCGGAAGGGCGGGAAATTCCCTTTTCTTTGATGGTCATGGAGGTCGGACAGTTCGAGGTGATTCGTACTATGGTCCATGTGTTGGGGCCATCGTCAAATATGTTTCGATTGATGGAGAAAGTACCAGCGTTTTTTAAGACGGGATACTCTATTTTTTTATGAATACAAGTCGAACCTTTTTTACCTTGGGATTCAAGTCAACAATGAAAAAAATTATTATTATTTTGTATTTTTCTATGCTTGCAGGACTTTACGCGAAGGATCATGTGATAAATGATTATAAATGGATTATTCCCCGGGGTAATGGCAGTTGTAAAAGAACAGGCGGGACTATGCAACTTAAAATTATAGTTCCGGAAGGAAAGTCAAAAGGCGGGTCATATCAGGTTGGAAAACTTAAAAATAAAGTTTCTCTAAAGGGTTATAGATATATCAGATTTTCCGCGCGCAGTACCGACAGGAAAAATCATATTGTCTATTTCTATTTGCGCCGCAGTCTGGCTCCAGATGACCAGGCAAATTTCTATAGTATGGTTGAAACTTCCTCCAAATGGCAAACCTATTATCTATGTCTGGAAACAAAGCGTGGAAAACGCTCGGCTGGTTTTTTTGCGTTTGCTAAAGGATCTCCAAACTGTAATATAGAGCTGAGTAAAGGAGGGGAATTATTGTCAATACAGCTTGCGGTGAAAGAATCCGCAAATATTGAAATAAAGGACATCAGACTTACTAGCGATAGAGAACTTAATAATAATCCGGTTATCGAAAGAATCGCAGAAAAAATAAAAGACCATGTTAAATTTAAGCCATATTGTTTTCAAAATATTATCAAACCGAATGCTGTAGCTCTTGCCGGGTTTCAAATTGTTATAAGAAAAAATGCGAGTTCAGGGGAAAGGTTTGCCGCAAAAGAATTAAGTAAATATTTAAAAAAAGTAACTGGAACAGAATTTCCGGTTACTGTAAAACCTAATGCTCCCAGGGTTATTAGGCTCGAAGTTAAACCAGGGAAGCCGGAAGAAGGCTTCAGCATCCAGTTGTTGGATGGACGAAGTTTGACTATTACTGGCAATTCTCCTCGTGGATTGGTTTATGCCGTATATGATTTTCTGGAAAAAGCAACCGGGATTCGATGGTTTGCTCCTTTTGATTATGGCGAAGTTGTTCCTTTTAATCCTGATTTGAAATTACCGCTTTTTAAGGACAGGTCATGGCCGCTAATGACATATCGGTGTAGTCATTATTGCAGTAATGGACGGATCGTTGATTCCAACAGGCACCGTTGGAATATGGCGGATTGGGCTTTCAAGAACAAATTTAATGTGGAATTGGAAAGACTGTCCAATCAGGAAACTATTAATAATTTTTACGATAAACGAGGCACCTGCATTTGGTTACCGGAACATGCCGGACATAATTTTCACAAATGGATTCCGCCCGCAAAATATTTTAAAAATAGTCCGGAATTTTTTTGCTTTGATAAAACCGCACAAAAATGGCGTGCGAACCGTGTTCAGCTTTGTACCACAAATTCCCGGTTAATCGTCGAATTAGGGAAGATTGCCGATGATTATTTCAAACGTTGTCCGAACGATCAATATTTTCCTTTGTTTCAGGAAGACGGAAGCCGGCTTTGGTGCCAGTGCCCGGCATGTCTGGCTCTGAATCCCAGCGGTTGTAATTTGGCATCTGCATCGGAAAATAATATTAATTTAGCAAATAAAGTTTGTCAGGAAATCCGCAAGTATCATCCGAACAAAGGAGTTTTTACTTACGCATATCATGAGACAGCGTTTCCCCCGCAAAATATTTTACCTGTGCCCGGTGTCCGGATAATGTATTGCTATTATTCTGACGGTTCGCCAATCCAACTGCCGTGGAATTCTCAAAACGGCCAATATATTTTACGCTGGAGTGAGCTTACTAATGGTAATGTTGTAGCATACACCTACCATTATTTAAATCCCCGCTATGCTTATAATAATGGAAACACACTTATAAATATGTTTCGCTTTTTTAATATAATCGGTATTCAGGGTTGCAATCAGGAAAGTTGTGAATATTGGGGCGGAATAGACTCATATCTAATTTATCTTGGGAGTCGCCTTGCCTGGAATCCCTGGTTTGATGAAGAGCAATTTAAGGATGATTACTTTAATAAACTTTATGGGAAAGCATATTCGCCAATGCGCAAATTTTTTGATTTGCTGAGTAAAAAACTATGCGATAAGTCCCTATGGCTTCGTTTTGGCTTTGGCCGTTACCCATTCGTTCCCTCTCCCGTCCTCAAGCAGTTGGAATACCTTATTTCCAGTGCAAAGAAATTAGCAGGGTCGGATAGTCGTGTATTAAAAGCGGTGGCAGCCCAGGAGAAATATTTGCAGTTTCTCAAATCTTATTCTTACGCGTTAAAAGCTGGAGATAACTATTATCAAGCTCCGACACTGGTTAATTATCAAGTTGCTACAAAAGCGGTTTCAGAGCTTAGACAAATGAGTGGAACACTTTTTCCGAAGCGAATTATATCCGGATACATAACTAAAACTTACGATGCCTGGCAAAGGGATCTTGATGCATCCTGGAGAGAGCAGTTGTCATTAAAAAAACTTGGTACCCGGTTCAAGATTATAAAACCCCTGAATCCGTGGAAATTCAAAGCAGACAAGGATGGTTCAGGAGATAGAGAAAAATGGTTTGCCGCTAAATTTGACGATTCTAAATGGAAAAGCATTGAAAGCGGAAAATCATGGGAAATTCAGGGACATCAGGCATACGATGGGATTGCTTGGTATCGTAAAACTTTAATAATTCCCGAAACAGACTCCGGTATATGTCTTTATTTTGGAGGAGTGGATGAACGGGCTTGGATTTATTTGGACGGTAAATATATTGGGGGGCATCATAAAGGTGCAGCCGGGGATCTTTGGAATGAACCATTTACAATTATGTTCCCGCATGGAACCAGCCCGGGAAAACATCAATTGACCGTAAAAGTAATAGATAGTGCCGGACAAGGCGGGATCTGGAAGCCGGTTTACCTGTTGGAGGAAAAATAAAAAAAAGGGGGCCGGGCATTGCGCCCGGCCCGAATCAAGAGGGAGGGGTTGTTTTTTTTATTAAGAATTAAGAATTAAGAATTAAGAATTACAAATCAGGAATCAGTTCAGATAACCCCGGTTGCCGGTCAAGTCCCCGGATTTTCCGGCAACCGGGAATCTTTAATTCATAATTGAGCTATCGCGCTTTCGATCGCTTTCGTTACATTGGCGAAAATGACATGGTTGCTCATCGCTTCCTCAGTTGTAATCGGGTTGCGGAAATCGCAACGGTCGAACATCTGGTCGCCGATGGTGATCAGGATTGTGCCGTCGGATTCGGGACGGGAGCTGAACGCGGCCCAGACATCCACCCGGTCGGCATAACCTTTTTCCTTGACGTACTTGACGACCATGCCCAGTAGAATCCGGCCTGGACAATTTTCCTGATTAGCGCAGATCGTGGTAGTGATCTGCAAACGCTTGTCAGCGGTTCCGCTCAGGGCCGGAATTTTGGCGTCAAAGATTTGGCTCCGGTTCGTATAGTTCGTATGCAGCGTTTTATGCGCTTCATGCGATCCCGGGCCGCCGCCAAGGTGATCTTTATAGCAGCTTTCCACCATGTAATTGTCCTGGGACTTCTGCAACTGCAGGCGTTTGTCGACGCGATAGAGGCCTTTGGCCCGGGCTTTCCGGGTTTCCGGATCGTGGGTGATCGGCTGGCCGGCACCGGCTATACAGCCGCCGGGACATGCCATCACTTCGACAAAATCATAGTTTCTTTTACCGCTTTTGATGTCGTTAACCAGATTTTTGGCGTTTTTCAAACCGTGGACCACCGCTACTTTTATGGTGTTACCGGCAATTTCCAGTTCGGCTTCTTTGAGATTGTCAAAACCGCGTACCTCTTTGAAATCGACGTTCGGCAGTTTTTTGCCTTCGAGTTTTTCCGCCGCGTAACGCAGGGCCGCTTCCATTACCCCGCCGGTCGCGCCGAAAATAACTCCGGCTCCGGTGGCGAAGCCCATTGGCAGGTCGAACGCTTCGGGTTCGAGTTCGTCAAATTTGATCCCCATGGAGCTGATCATCCGGGCGATTTCCACGGTGGTCAGAACATGGTCGACATCCTGGATGCCGTCAGTTTTGAATTTATCAAGCTGCGCCTCGAACTTTTTGGCGGTACAAGGCATGATGGACACTACTACCAGATTTTTCTTTTCAATACCAAGCTGCTCGGGCAGGGTCTTTTTCGCTACCGCGCCAAACATCTGCTGCGGGGATTTGCAGCTGGATACCTGTGGAATGATTTCCGGGAAATTGGTTTCCGCGAACTTGACCCAGCCGGGACAGCAGCTGGTGAACATCGGCAGATTTTTGCCGCTGGAGAAACGTTCGATAAACTCGTTCGCTTCCTCAAAGATTGTCATATCGGCGGCAAAACAAGTATCGTAGACCTGATCGAATCCCATCATTTTAAGGGCGTTGACCAGCCGTCCGGCGGTGTTTTCGCCGCTTTCCAGACCGAAATATTCGCCCAGCGCCACCCGGACTGCGGGCGCGATCTGTGCGACAACCGTGGTGTCGGGATCATAAATCGCGTTCCAGACATCGTCGCGATTCTGACGCGGGACGATGGCGCCGGTCGGACAGACCGCCGCGCACTGACCGCAGTGAACACATTCGACGCTGTTTAAATCCTGATCGAAAGCCGGGGCCACGCAGGCTTTAGCGCCGCGATTGGCAAAATCTATCGCGCCGATGCCCTGGACTTCGCTGCATACCCGGACACAGTCGCCGCAGAGTACGCATTTGTCTGGATCGCGTTCGAGGGACGGGGAAGATTTGTCCGGCGTCCGTTTTTCTTCAAGCTGTTTGTAACGGATTTCCTCGACGCCGAGACGGCGGCTCAAATCCTGCAAAGTACAGCTGGAGCTTCTGGTACAGCTCGGGCATTCCCGTTTATGGTTGGCCAGCAGCAGTTCCACGTAGATTTTCCGCATGTCGCGCAGTTCCCGGGTATCGGTCTTGACGACCATTCCGGGTTCCGGTTTGATGGAACAGGATGCTTGAATGCCTTTGCCGGCGATATCGACGATGCACAAACGGCACGCGCCGTAGATACTCAGTTCGGAGTGATAGCAGAAAGTCGGTATTTCTATGCCGTTTTTGCGGATCAGTTCCAACAGGTTGCGTTCGTCACCAAAGGTGATTTCGCGTCCGTTTAAAGTCAATTTATTTTTTGTATCCATTATATTCTCTCCTGATTCGTCTTTAAAGATTCAATATGGCGTCGAACCGGCAGGCTTCTTTGCAGGCGCCGCATTTAATGCAGGCTTCGACGTCGATGGTGTGCGGTTGTTTCTTTTCGCCGCTGATCGCTCCGACCGGGCATTTGCGGGTACAGGCAGTACAGCCGATGCATTTTTCCGGATCGATTGCCGGTTTCAGCAGGGCTTTACACTCGCCGGCCGGACAGGTCTTATCGAAAACGTGCGCGTTGTACTCGTCTCTGAAATGACGCAGAGTGGAGAGTACCGGGTTCGGTGCGGTTTTACCCAGGCCGCAGAGAGATCCGAGTTGGACGGCTTTAGCGGTCTGTTCCAGCAGTTTCAGGGTGTCGCCGTCGGCCCGGCCTTCGATAATATCGTCAAGCAGGCTCAACATCTGTTTGGTGCCTTCGCGGCACGGCAGACATTTGCCGCAGGATTCGTTCTGGGTGAACTGCATGAAGAAGCGGGCAACGCTGATCATACAGGTTTCGCGGTTCATGACCACCAGTCCGCCGGAACCGACCATCGCCCCGACTCCTTTGAGAGAGTCGAAGTCCAATGGCATATCCAGCATATCCGGGGTCAGGCAGCCGCCTGACGGTCCGCCGATCTGGACGGACTTGAAATCTTCGCCGTCGAGAACTCCGGCGTTATTGGTGACGCCGCCGCCGATATTGTAGACGATTTCGCGCAGGGTCGAGCCGAACGGGACCTCGATGAGTCCGGTATTCGCCACGTGGCCGGTCAATGCGAAAGTCTTGGTTCCCGGGGATTTTTCGGTGCCGATTTTCTTATATGCTTCCGGACCTTTGTGCAGGATCATTGGAATCGAGGCCAGGGTTTCAACGTTGTTGATGACTGTCGGTTTGCCGTATAAGCCTTTTTCGGCCGGGAACGGCGGTTTTGGCATCGGCATGCCGCGTTTGCCTTCAATCGAGGCGATCAGCGCGGTTTCTTCGCCGCAGACGAATGCTCCGGCGCCTTCCATAACGTGAAGTTTGAAGCTGAAATCAGTTCCGAACAGCCCGTCTCCAAGCAGACCGGCTTTTTCCGCGTCAGCCATGGCGCGACGCATCCGTTTGACCGCCAGCGGGTACTCGGCCCGGACATAAACATAGCCCTCATTGGCTTCGATTGCTTTGGCGGCAATGAGCATGCCTTCGATCACGCTGTGCGGGTTGCCTTCCATCAGCGACCGGTCCATGAACGCTCCCGGGTCGCCTTCGTCACCGTTGCAGATAACATATTTTTTATCATTCTTGTAGGCCAGGGTGAATTTCCATTTCAAGCCGGTCGGGAATCCGCCGCCGCCACGACCGCGAATTCCGGCTTCCAGAACATTCCGGCATACTTCTTCGGAAGTCATTCGGGTTATTGCTTTACGGGCTCCTTCGTAGCCGCCCTTGCTGATATATTCGCCGATATTTTCAGGTTCGATTTTGCAGTTGCGCATAACCGCACGGGTCTGGCGGGCATAGAACGGAATGTCGTCTTCACCACGACAGGATTTGCCGGTTACCGGGTCCTTATAGAGCAGACGGTCGATGATTTCGCCGTTGACCAGAGTGGCCTGAACGATTTCCGCGACATCGTCAACTTTTACTTTCGTATATAAAATTCCTTCCGGCTGGATCAGCATCAGCGGACCCATCTGGCAAAAGCCCTGACAACCGGATTTTGACAGGTAAGTGCCATCAAAATCTTTGTCGTCTTCATAGTCCAGGACAATTTTTACATCCAGACCGGCTTCTTTCATCGTTTCGACCATTTTGTCGCGGACCGCCAGGGCGCCGTTTGCCACGCATCCGGTACCGGCGCACATGGTAATGCGGCGGGCCAGTTTTCCGACCGCGGCATTATACTCAGTTATTGTTTTTTCCAAATCCAGGCACATGATAAATTCTCCTTAATCTTGATTCTTTGCTTCAGCTGCCATGATCTCATCAACGATCTCAATTGCTTGAGCCGGGGTGACCTGACCATAAACGTCTTCGTTTACCACCATTACGGGAGCCAGCCCGCAGGCGCCGAGGCAGCTGACGGTTTCAACCGTGAACACCATGTCATCGGTCGTTTGTTTTTCCGCGCTAAGACCAAGTTTTTCATAGAGCGCGTTCAGGATGCCGTGAGATTTTTTCACGTGGCAGGCGGTTCCGTCACAGAGCCGGAAGATGTATTTGCCTTTTGGCTCAAGTGAAAAATGCGCGTAAAAGGTGGCCACTCCGTAGACTCTTGCCGGCGGCAGGCCCAAAGAGGTGGCGACGTAACTGATGGCGTCTTTAGACAGATACTTGTACTCTTCCTGAACCGCCTGAAGAATTGGAATCAAGCGTCCCGGATCGTAATTGTTTTCTTCCAGAATCCGGTTGACTTCAGCCAGATTCCGGACCATCTTCTCTGTTTTTTCCATTGTTTCCTGCATTTTTTATATCTCCTCTTGATAATTATTGATGCATATATTCAAACATAACGGATTGTAACTTCTTTATAATGAACATCCTTGAGCGCGGTGGCGATCCGCTTGACAATATTCCGGCGAATCTCCAGATCAACCGGCAGGTCCGGATTCTGGTGCGCTTCGTTGATCCGCGTTCCAACCACCAGTTCGATGATGTCGACGCACAGCAGTTGTTCAACCAGCATTCCGGCTGCGTCGGGATGTTGAATTCCGTCGGCCTTTTCCAGGTACTGCGCGGTCCGGGTCAAGGTAAAGATTCCTTCGGTTACCAGATCGATACCCTCCATTCTCGATATCGGCGGCATGTCACCGGTCATGCTCTTGAGATCGACTGTCAGTTCGCGTTTGAGTTCCCGGCTTAAAATTTCAGCCGTGGTGCCGCCGCATAGCACTTTTTTTCCGTCGAACTGCTCGATCATTCTGGCGCATTCGTAATCGCGTTCCCGGTCATACGGAGGGCCGGTAAACAGGATCAATTTTTTCGGCAGCCGGGTGTAGATAACCGCGCAGGTCATATCATCGCCGGGCTTCAAATCAGGTTCACGGCTCTGCGCCCCGCGTTGAATCCTGCCGGCCAGCTCATGCGCGGAGATATCCGGCTGTTTGTCCAGCAGATCCTCAGTGAATTCGATACAGCCCTGCCGCCGCCAACCCAGGGGATATTTATCGCTGCCCATGCCGGCCTGGCTGATTCCATCGGAAAAGAATATCAGACGGTCATTCAACCCCAGAGTGAAATCAGAGATTTTCATAGTCCGTTCGCGCCATTTCGGGCTGGTCAATTCACGACCGGGTACTTCTTCGACAACTTTCCCGCGCATCAGGATAAAACCCGGATTGCCCATTTCTACGATGCTGACTTTTCCGTCATGTCTAACGTCGACAATCGTAAAAGTGGCGTAGCTGATCTTGCGGACGCGGCAGATCGGCAGTGCGCTCATAATGATTTCAGCGGAACGGAGTACCTCAAGGTTGTTGACCGCGAATTTCAGGGCCATGGTCGCGGTCATGGTTCCAAGGATATTGGCCTTTACGCCGCTGCCGAGACCATCGGATAGAACCGCCGCGATCCTGCCTTCCTCCGGCAGTTTCCGGAAGCGGTAGGCGTCGCCGCAAATGCTCTGGTTCTTTTTGCTTTTCTGCGCAAAACCCAGATCAAAAAACATTCTATCGGTTGTCTCGTTAATTTTCATCGGCGTAATCCTCCGCGATGGAACGTAACAATATTTCCGTGTCGGCCATGTTTTCACCAAGCAGACAGGCTATTTCCTGAACCGCCGCGACGTTCCGGTCGATTACTTCTTTGGCCCGTGCGGCTATCTGCTCACGCCGCAGTTCGGTGCTGGTGACATCGAATATCACCGCGCCGACCGCTTCATGCAGTTCGATTGAAAAGACTGTGACGCTTAACAGTTTATTGTCGACCCGCAAGGAATCGCGATGAATATCCTGGCCGTTTTCCAGACAGCTTACAAAGAGATCGGAAAACGGTACTATGCGTTTCAGATCGGCTCCGGCCAGGCCGGGCAGGGCGTCGAACGCCGCAACCGTATCTTCACCGAAAGTAGCGGCAAAACGCTGGTTGCATTCAATTATCTTCAACTCCGGACCAACGATCACCACTCCGGACGGGATGCAACGCAACAGCGCGTTGGCTTTTTTCTGGGCCTGTTTGCGCAGATAAGAAACGCACATGCAGGGTTCAGCCTTTTCTTCAATCAGCGCTTCGGCGAACTTGCGACAGGTATTGTAACCACAGCCGCCGCAGTTAAGTTCGTCTTCAGGATTGAATTTGCCGACCCGCTGCAGCGCCTGACGTAAATCGCGCATTGTGCAGGCGTCATGTTCTGCTTCCGGGCTGGCTTCAATTTTAGTTGTAATATCCGGCTTCTGTTTCAGTTCTCCGGTTCCCTGCTGAGTCCGTCCGAAAATCCTCAATCGTTCAAGCAGCCCTGGAGAATCGTGTTTGCAGCAGGGGCCGTGAACACAGCCGCCGCGGCATGCCAGTGTTTCGATAAAAACGGTTTCTTTAACATCTTCAGGACGCAGGCCCGCTAAAGCCTGTTCCATTGCCGGGATCCCGGTAAGTTCGGCAAAATGCACTTTTTCAAGTTTTTCCTTGTCCTTGATCGTGCCGATCATGCCGCCTTCAACCGGATACAATGCGCCGTTGGCGGCCTTGCCGAGAACAAATTTATCCTCTTTGGTTGGGACAACCTGATAAAGGTTGATGTTTTCCTCTTTTAACCAGGCTCGCAGTTCATCAAAAGTAAGAGTGATGTTCAACAGCTCCGGATTCCGGTCAGCTTCATTTTTTTTGGCGATACATGGACCGATAAAGACGGTTTTGATGTCGTTGCCGAATTCTTCACGCAGCATTTTGCAGTGAGCCAGCGCCGGAGAATAAATTCCGGTCATCGCGGCGGCGAATTCCGGCTGGAACCGGCGTAAATAGTCAACAGCCGCCGGGCAGGCGGAAGAAATGGTCAATCCGCCTTTCTCTGCCAGCTGTTCAGCGGTTTTGGCGGAAACCAGTTCAGCTCCCAGCGCGGTTTCGCCAACGCCGGTAAACCCGAGCTTCTTCAGGGCGGCGATCATCTGTTCATCTTTGATGCCGCGAAATTCGCTGACCCATGACGGGGCCAGAGAGGCATATACCGGATTGTCCTGCTTAAGTAGAATTTTGACGCGAGGCAGGTCATTCCGGACTTTTTTGGCTTTAGCCGGGCAGGTTTCAACACAATTGCCGCAAGCAATGCATAATTCAGGTATGACCGAGGCGTGACCATCAACTACTTTGATCGCCTTGACTGGACATCCCCGGACGCATTTATAGCAGTCCTGACATTCGGTCTTGACTGTGTAAATTGGAAATTCCTGGTTCATACGACGTTCTCCGTTGTTCAATGAAATTAAATTTGGTTTAATTCCGTTTGATATTTTCGTTCAACAGGTCAATCAATGATTCGCGAGTCACATTGTGATGGCAAACACCATCTATTTCGATGTTCGGTCCTTTTGCACAATGTCCGGCACAGCATTTTCCTGCTACTCGAATTTTTGCCGTTAATTCGTTTTTGGCAATAAACTCTTCAATCACCCGCAAGTTTTTTTCATTACCGCGGGCAAAACAGGAACTGCCCATACATATCAAAATATCTTTCATTGAACTTAACCCTTTTCTCTTGATTCAATTTAAGATAAAAATAAATTAATATTTTAATATTTATATTATACTATCTAATTATGTTTTTTCAAGTCTTATTTAATATTTTTTTATTAATTTTTTTAAATTAATTTAAAAGTCTTAATTTGAATGCTTTATACCTTAATAGGAGTATACAACTTAGCCCGTACAGTAACATGAAAAAAATAAAAAAAATTAAATTTTATCTATTGACAATTTCAATAGTATCATGTAGTATCATATGGAATCTTATAGTATCTTTATTTTGGATTTGATAATAATGACAACGATTTTAAAAAAAGATTTGGTCTTCGATCAGCTCAGAAATAATATCCTGACTGGTGAACTGACCGGAAAATTGCCGAAAGAACTTGATTTGGCCCGGGAACTGGGAGTCGGCAAGATAACTCTGCGCGCCGCTCTGGCTAAACTGCAGACTGAAAAATTGATAGCGCGGGTTCATGGACGCGGCACTTTTGTAACGTCGGAACGGGAACGTCACGTTCGTCAAAAAACTTTACTGATAATTGTTGACGCCAATCTTTCCTGGGAGAGTCCCAGTAATTATATTGTCCCGGAGGCTTACCAGTATACCGTGCAAAAAGAATATAAACCTGAGATAATGTATACCGAGCGTGTTCTTGCGCTTTCGGATCAGGAGTTCAGAACCTATCTCAAACGTCGCAACGTTTCCGGAATCTTACTTGTGACCTCAAGGTTCAATGGCGATGAACCGATTTTGTTGAAATTAAAACCGCTTGATGTCCCGGTTGTGTTGCCGCACGGCAGACGCAATGACGGAGAGGTAACCGGGTTCGGCAATATCTATATTGACGCATCCCTCGCGGTTGATACCGCTATTGATTACCTTGTATCGAAAGGCCATAAAAAAATCGGTTTTGCTGGCCTCAAAAGCTCAGACGTCCCATTCAGAAAAAAGTCGCTTCAAGATGTCCTGGCTGTACTTGAAAAACATGGCTGCAGTACCAATCCGGCCTATTTTGTAGAGATGTTCTACGGCAGTGATGTTTCTAACGGGGTTAAGCAGATTATCGATGCTGAAGATCCGCCTACCGCGATAATTTTATTTTCTGACTTCTTCGCGGTGGAAGCTTACCGGGCAATCAAAGGAGCAGGAAAATCAATTCCTGAGGATGTTTCGGTTTTCGGAATCTGTGGCAACCCGGACGCGGATATGGTCACTCCGCATCTGACAACAATTGATTTCAAGTATTCGCTTCTGGCGCGTAAGGGAATCGATTTGTTAACCCGGTCCGATGAATGGTTTAAACCTGGAGAGAAAGGACCATTTGTTGAGTCGGAATTTGAGATTATAGAAAGGGATAGTGTTAGAACTATTTCATTACAATAAAACAACAGGAGATGTCCAATGGATAAACATTATGAAAGAAAACGCTTCACATTGATTGAATTGCTTGTTGTAATAGCAATCATTGCTATTCTCGCCAGCATGCTGATGCCTGCATTGAATAAAGCCCGTGAAAAAGCGCGGGCAATCAGCTGCTCGGGAAACTTGAAACAAATCGGTTCCGGGATGGTCCAGTATATGGTTGATTATTCGGACTATATTCCATTCGGTTATGCCCCGGGGGGCGGCTTCAGCGGATATTCCAGCTTTGAGTTGCCGGCGTGGTATTGCAGAGTCGGGATATATCTCGGGATTCCGAGGAGAATGGATACTCATTATCAGTTTGGCCCAACCTGGGCGGAACGGCCTAAAAAGCCTAACGCTTTTACTTGTCCTTCGCAGGTGCATCTTTTCAGTTTTCCAAATCCATATCCGGTTTCATATGCGCCTGCGTTGCGTTTGTCCGGCCGTGCTCCGGCTGATGCCAATGGCTGCCAAAACGGCAAGGTTAACCGGGTGCTGAAACCTTCCGCCCGTGCCTTTGCCCTGGATTGGGAGGACAATGTTCTTGACGCCAATGGAAAAAATGACACTCCGGCGATCCTTATCAATGGAGGCCAAATCGTCATAGGAGGGACATATATGAATGCCGGTTTACGGCATGATCAGGGAGTGAATATGAGTTTTTTAGATGGTCATGTAATGCATAAGCCATATCGGGATATTATGTCGCCTTCTTCCGGAACGATTAGTGCAAACGGACCGTTTGATTACATTTATCGCTGAAATTTGACAAAGAATCATAAATAATAACTTATAACCTGAAAGGTGAATGATGAAATTATTATTGTCCGCGTTGTTGAGTGCGGCGTCAGTCGCAGGTGCGGCTCCGCAAATTCTTCCGGATTGCAAACCATGGCAGTCACAGGGATTGAATCAAGTAAAAATGACTGATTCCAAAGGGACGGTGACTTTATCGGATCATGGCCGGACGAATTTACAAATCGTTATTCCCGCTAAGGAAAAATTTTCTTATTATAAAAACACGGCGAAAATGCTTCAGAAATACCTCGAACAGGCAACCGGCGCAAAATTCAATATTGTTCGCGGCAACCTGAAGTCTGGCAAAGGCATCTTCATTGGACCGTGTAATGATCCGGTGGTGAAAAAAGCTTTTGAACAAGCACAGAAACTACCGGAGGAAACTCTGGTTGTCAAGGTGTTTGAACACGGTGTAATGCTGCTCGGTAACGACCAGCCTAATCAAGCCGGGCGCGAACCTGGACGTTTATATTACATTAGCCCTTACTGGAGCAAAGGAACATTCTTTGCGATGGTCGATTTTCTGCAGCGCATGGTTGGATGTCGATTTTATTTTCCGGGGGAGTTGGGGACGGTAATTCCCGATTATAAAGCTCAAAAATTCACTATTCCTGCCGTTGAATACACTGACAAACCGGTTTTTCAATTTCGTTTGTCATCATATCACAACCATGGCTTCACGGATGACAAATCAGCGGGAACTGATGACTCTAGGAAGAGGTATGAATGGAGTGCGATGATGCGTCTCGGCGGGGTTGGAAATCAGCGGACAAGCCACACTGACAACGACTGGAACAAACTCTTTGCAAAAACTCACCCTGAATATTTTGCACTTCGCGAAGATGGTTCAAGAATGATCGGGATTCGACCTGGATTAAGCGTTCAGCGCTGCTATTCCAGTGAAGGCGGTTTTCAGGCGCATTTAAACGAGATAGATAAATATTATAAAAGTAACGGGAAGGATTATACCGCATTCGCATCTCCAGCCTTGACTCCTGACTCCAAGTATATTCGCTGGTGGCCGAATGACGGATTTCGAGGATGTCATTGTGCTGCCTGTATGAAGTTAACTGATCCGAAAGCTCCGCTGAATCGCCGCCATTCCAGGTTGATCTGGGCGTACGTAACCAAGCTGGCAAAAGCCTGTAAGCAACGCTGGCCTGACAAAAAACTGTTGGTCCCGGCCTATTCTTCGTTTCGCGTAATCCCGGATGATATCAAGGTCCCGGACAATGTCGAGATCATTCCGGTTTTGCCCGGTTCAGGTTTTTCCATGGCTTTTTTTAAGGAACCGGTCTGTCGAAAACTCGCTGCGGATGACGTAAAGCGCCTGAAAAAGCTTAATTCCGGCAAGGTCTGGATGTGGATGCATTATCCGCATCGGCCTCGTATCTCAAATCAGATACATGTCCCGTATCCGGTGCCGCATTATATGCAGGAATATATCAAAAATAATCAGGACGTATTTTCCGGTTTCTATTTGAATGGTCACCCGACCACGGTTCTTGCGCTTGACGGGGTTGTTCTGTATCTCTGGTTCCAGCTCCTCTGGAATCCGGCAATTAATGTTGATGCGGTGACCGACGAATACTGTAATCTGATGTTCGGTCCGGCAGCCGGTACCATGAAAGAGTACTGGAAATTCATTACTGATCGCTGGGAAAATACCCGCTGGAAAAAACTGCCGGACTTTGCCAATGCCAGGGATCGCATTCTTGAACAGATTCCGCAAAGTTGCTATTTCGGTGAAACCTATCCCCGAAAAGTGCGGGATAAACTTGAACTGATGCTGGAAAAAGCTCTGAAAGAAACGCCGGCAAATTCAATCTATCGCAAACGAATGAACTGGATGGTCGCAGGGACTAAAAAGTTCTTTGTCCAGGGAAGATTCTATGATGCGGGCAACTCTGTCAAAACGACTGTTGCCCAACTGACTCCGGTTATTGATGCAGATCTTGCTGAATGGCAAAAAACTCCGTTTGTCGAGTTGGTTGATAATGCTTCCGGGGCCAGGGTAAAGGAGAAAACTTTCATCCGGATGGCGGCAGACAAGGACAATCTCTATTTTGCCGGTGACGTGAAAAGTGAAAACGGTAAATTTAATACCCCAGGTAAAAAAGAGCCGAGGGATTTTCCGTTATGGCGCCGGGATAATATTGAAATATTCATTTGTGCCGACACTCCCGGCCTCAAAGAAGCCGGTTTTCCGCAGAATTCCCAGTTTTATCATTTTATCATTAATGCCGATGGATCGATTTATGATGCATATAAGGATTCCAACGGCAAAAACGATGCGAAGGTGAACTTCAATATAGAATTGCAAACCAATCGCCATAAAGACGGCTTTACTTTTGAGCTTAAAGTTCCGTATAAATCAATTGGGACAAATCTTCCGAAACCAGGAGCAATGTGGCCGGTGAACGTTTACCGCACTACTTATTCAGGAAGAAATACACAGTATCAGGCCTGGGCTCCGACAATGGGTTCGTTCCATGATACCAGTCGTTTCGGGATGCTTGAGTTTCCGCGCAACACCTTGTGGTCCATGAAGCTTGGCGGCAGTCCTTTTATCCATCCAAAAAATCCTGCCGGAGTTCAGGAAACGATAACTTTTAAGAATAATCAAATGATTGTCAAATGTAAAGCCGGGCCTGTGGTCAAGAAAAATTTTGAACTTAAATTTTACGGGCAAGCCGGATTCCGTCCGGATATTAAAGAGAGTAAAAAGCCGTTGATTTTCCGGATGGAAGTTATGATGCAGGGTAAAGGCATTTTCCGGGTTCGCGGTGGAACCGGTCCGGCTCAAAAACGCGATCAATATGTCGGTATAATGTATTGGCCGCGGGTCCCGAAAGGACAGAGTATTGATGAAACCGTCGTATTGCAGCAGGACAAGGCTTTACGAGGCAAGGGTAAACAGATATATTCATCCAATACTTGCGTTTTCGCAGTTCAGGCTATTCCTGGAGCAGACTTTACTGTAACCCTCAAGAAAATGGAAATATTTACGAACTGATCAGTTATGTAAACCTCCTGTTGATACAAGCACTCCGATAAATTTTATCGGAGTGTTTATTTTAGAATTTGTCGGCATTTTCTCATCCGTCATTTATCCGTCACTCATCCGTCACTTTTGTATTTGTTTTGTAATTAATGATTTAAAAAATAACTATTGTCAAGCCGTCTGAATAATTTCAAACACTGCTTTTGCTTTTTAATGAATGGTTAATCAATTATATATTTTTTTATGCGGTTGCAATATTACGTCTGAATATTAAATTGTTTAGCAATAAAGCTAAATTGAAAAAAGGTAAAAAAATGAAGCTTGCTGATAATTTTCCGATATATGATAAATTTGATTCACTCGTTCCGGTCTACTGCGTTACGCCAAATGACGGCGGATACCTGCATCGGTTTTTCGATACCTGTCCGGTCAGCCCTTCCGGACGCTATATTGCGTTGTTGAAGCTTCCCTTTGAAAACCGGGAACCATTACCGGGCGAAACGGCACAGGTGGTTGTTATCGATTTGGAAACCGGATGCGAAGAGGTAGTTAACGAAACTGCCGGTTGGGAGTTTCAAATGGGGGCAAATATTAATTGGGGTAAGGATGACGACATTCTGTTGTTCAGTGACGTCAATATTTCTGACTGGACGCCACATTGTGTCAAGCTCAACTGGAAGACCGGGGAGCGTAAAACTTTTGGCCAGGGCATTTATCACGTTTCACCGGACGGAACAAAAGTTCTCTGCACGAATCCGGCCGCGATGCGGCGTACTCAAGGCGGCTATGGAGTTATTGTGCCGGATGAATGCGTGGACCGCAATATTGGATTGCGAGACGACGACGGGTTGTATCTTACCGACACCGAAACCGGGGAATGCCGTCTGCTGATTTCGATCAAAGAAGTGGTCGAACGCACGGTTTCAAAGTCTGATCTGGCCCAATACAACGATTATGAAAATTATTTTTTCCACTCAAAATGGAGTCCGAAAGGAGATCGTCTGCTTTTTTCATTGCGCCGGTTTCCGGTGTCTAATCCTTATCGTTTTCAGGTGCTTCATCATAAAAACGCCATGAAGTACGATGTATTTACGATCAAGCCGGATGGTTCCGAGTTATATAACGCGGTCAATGCCGATTACTGGGATCGTGGCGGGCATCATATTAACTGGTTCCCTGACGGTTCAAAACTTTCCATGAATCTCGGCTTCAAATGTGATGATATTATGCGCTTCACCCAGGTCAATTATGACGGGACGGATATAAAAATGATCATGGAGGACCCGATCGGTTCGGGGCATCCATCATTTAATCATGATATGACCTGGTTAGTCACTGACACCTATTGTTTTGAACCTCTGGCGTTCGGCGACGGAACCACGCCGATTCGCCTGATTGATTTGCGTAATAATCGCGAACAATGTCTGTGCCGGATATGTACTGAAACTCCATGGCAGGATGATGCCGCGCCATTGCGGGTTGATCCGCATCCGGTCTGGAATCGTGATTTCAATAGTGTCATCTTTAACGGTTTTGCCGACGGCACTAGAAAAGTCTACATTGCCGACATGTCAAAAATCGTTTAAATGCAACCACCTGATGCGAACTTTTTCAATCGACCGGCAGGAAATCTATACTGCCGGCGTTGGGTAGTTTAACTCGATCGGTTTGTGAGAGCAGGCCGGATTTCGGGTCGATCCTGAAAACCCTGACACTGCCTGACCGTTTATCTGTAGAAATGATAAAATTGCCAGAGGGATCTATATTGATGGTTTGCGGCACGTCACCATGTGTGGATGTGCTTCCTGTAAAAGTCAATTTTCCGGTGACTGGAGCAATGGAGAAGCCCGCAATGCTGTTGTGTCCGCGATTTGAGACGTAAAGGAATTGGCCGTCTGGAGTAACCCGGAGTCCCGCGTTTGCGTTCATACCGATATAACTATCAGGTAAAGTGGAAATAGTTTGGATTGCTTTCAGGGAACCGGAACGGGGATCATATTTGAAAGCTGATATTTTTGAGGTTAGTTCGAGATTGGTGTAGGCGAACTTGCCGGAAGGATGAAATATAAAGTGACGAGGTCCGCCGCCGGATTCAACTTTGACATAAGGAGTTTTGTTGGCGGTGATTTTACCTGAATTGTTTATTTTATAGATATATATTTTGTCAAGGCCGAGATCGGGGACATAAACATGTTGCCCGGCCGGATCGAAAACTGCGGCGTGCGGGTGGGGACTGGACTGGCGCATCTTGTTTCGACCTGAACCGGAATGCCTGACTTCTGAAGTAGCCGGTTTTAGCGAACCGTCTTTTGCCAGCGGCAAAACAGAACAAGTTCCGCCCCTGAAATGCGGAACAAACAAATAATGCTGCTTCGGGTCAAGCGCAATATCACACGGCCCGATTCCTTTAGTCAACTGGGAGTTAAGCAATTTCAGTTTTCCGCTGGTTCGGTCGATCTTGAATGCGCAAAGCGAGCCGCCCCAGCCTCTTGAGTGCCCCGGCCTCCCGGTTGTATATAACACGGTTCCGCCCGGGTTGATCTTGATTATGCCGGAAAGAGTTACTTTGGCAACTAATTTCGGTTTCGAGAGTTTGCCGGTCTCAGGATTCAGAATGCTGTTGTAGATGCCGGATTGGCGCGACATGGTTCCGAGGTAAACCCGATATGCGGCCTGTTTTTTTTCAGCAGAGACCGCTTCCAGGGCAACCGTACATAAGAACATCATTAAAAAAACTTTAAGCCGGTTCATAAACATACCTCCTGAATGATAAAAATTATTAAATCAAGTTAAACAAGTCACCAGTCCATCCGGGTAAATTGAAATCGGTTGAGACATATTGATTGATGCCATCGGGAAGTTGTGACCGAACGGGAAGCCGCGCCAGACGGGACAATCGAGTTCCTGGGCCCAATGGTAAAAAAGCCGGTTCAGCAGATCAGGATTTCCACACTCGGTGAATTCGCCTAAAACCAGTCCGGCCAGACGGTTGAGTACGCCGCACTGCTGCAGCTGCACCAGGCAGCGGTCGAGCCGGTAGGCCGGTTCGTTGATGTCTTCAATGATCAGAATTTTACCGGCAGTGTCCGGAACAAATCCGGTTCCGCAGACCGAGGCCATCACGGTGAGGTTGGCTGCGACCGGAAGCGCGGCGGTTTGGCCACCGGAGATTGGGGCTAAAGTGCAGATATCATACTTATCCTGTGCCATCGCCTGACGCATTTTTTTCATGGTGAATTCACAGTCAACGGCTTCCGGCAGTTTGCCGATCATTGGCGCGGCGACCGGAATGCCGGCGTTTTCTTTCAGCATGGCCATGTGGAGCGCGGTAATATCGCTGTAGCCAATCAGCGGAAGGTTGCGGGAGCGCATAAGGTCCCAGTCGATATGCGGCAGGAGCATGGCCGAACCGACGCCGCCGCGAATGCACCAGAGCGCGTCTATTTCATGGTTTCTCAATGCTTTATGAAAATCTGACAAGCGGTTGTCGAGGGCCGACGCGTGCCACGGCAGACCGTTATCGTTCAGGACATGCGGCATTATTTCGGTTTCGATGCCAAGCGAATTCAAGACTTTGCAGCCGGCTTCGATTTTGACCGGTTCAATGCCTCCGGCCGGAGCGATGACCGCTACTTTTTTCAGATTACCGATCATCCCAGCACCAACTTTTCGAGTTCCGCGAAAGAGTCGACCGTATAGTCGGCGTGACCTGAAAAGTCCTCTTTGCCGGGGTTGCGGAAGAAACAGGTTTTAGCACCGGCGGCATTGCCGCATTCAAGATCATGGATAAAATCGCCGACCATCAGACATTCGTGCGGATTGAGCCTCCATTGTTCAATGACGTGCAGACAAGGTTCCGGGGCCGGTTTGATGTGCGGATACTCCCGGGTCAGGACCGGTTCAAAAGTGATGTCGAGCTGATCAAAAAGAATTTCACAGTTGCTTCGTCGGTTCCGGGTTATGACCCCAAGCCGGATGCCGACATCGTGCAGATGCGATAACGTTTCAGGCGCGCCGGGTTGAAATCGGTTGTTTTTAGCGGCTTCTGCTTCAAAATCTTCGATCAGCTGCCAGCCCTCGCTGCGTTGCGGTTCGGGTCTGGCATTTAAAGTATGGGCCAGATCCTGTCCAGCCGGGATGGCCAGCTTTTCCCGTATCGCAATAAAATCAATGATCGGAACAGTCAAGGTTCCGTCCATATCAAAAATTATTCCTTTGAACCGCAAGTTTTCAACTCCCAACTTTCAACTTTGCTATTATTGCGTATAACACCGCTGCGGCGCTGTTGCCGACATTGATCGATTCTTTCTGACCGAACATCGGCAGACTGATAATGCCGTCACACGCGGACAACGTATCTTCATTAACTCCAAGCGCTTCATTGCCGAAAATCAGGGCCAGCGGGAATTCATAGTCGAAATCCCAGGCAAAATGGGTTTCCGGTCCGGTTTCAACCGCAAGTATTTGTTTACAGCCTTCTTCCCGGAGTAAATGCACCGCATCGAGCGAGGTTTCAACCGTGCGGCATGGAACCATTTTATCCGCGCCCATAGCGGTTTTTTCAAGTTTGGGATGCGGCGGGGCCGGAGTGTAGCCGCAGGCGATGATTTCGGCGGCACCGACCGCGTCCGCGAGGCGGAAAATGTTGCCGGTATTATGGGCGCTGCGCAGGCGGTCCAGAACAATAGTGATCCGGGGCATTTCCGCGGGGAACTCAGACATAATAATACTCCGGCACTTCATAGAAGTCCGCCAACGGCAGTGCCGCCGCGCCCAATGCGTCGCCGTGTTCCAGTCTGGAAATAATTACTTCGGTTCCGTCAAAAAGTCCCGGAGGGCTGTGTTCGCGCATGGCCGCGGTGATGTGCGGCATCAGGGTTTCGCCGAAAGTTTCGATAATGCTTCCATGCAGAATAATGTATTTAGGACAAATGATGCTGACTACCGCCGCCATGCCGTGGCCAAGCCTGGTTCCGATATCCTTAACTAACGCGGACAGTTCATTTTTCGGGAGTTTACTGAGGTCAACGTCCTGGAGTCTTTCAGCCGGTTCCGACAGCATCGTATTGAGTTGTTCCAGGACCCGGCGTTCGGAAACGTATGCCTCAAGACACCCGAGGTTGCCGCAACGGCAGCGTCGTCCGCCCGGGTCGATTACTACGTGGCCGACTTCCCCGGCGTAATGACCGGCTCCCTCAAATAAACGACGGTTGTGAACGATCCCGGCCCCAAGGCCAACTGCCGCTTCAATACAAACAAAGTCCTGATATTCCCGGCCCGCACCGAACCATTTTTCGGCCAGCGCTCCGGCGCGTGAAGCTTCTTCAAACTTAACCGGACAATTGAACATACCGGAAAAAGTTTTAACGTAGTCGCATCCTTTCAGACCCGGCATATTGATGGACTCAAGGACAATTCCCTGTTCCATATCCATGATCCCGGGCAGGCATATCCCGGCCCCGATGATATTGTCGTGTCCGGCGGCCAGTTTGACGCTGACTTTCGATACCGCGGCGGCAATGTCCTCCAGTGGAGCGAATAGCGGGAAAGATTCTTCACAATATTCGATAATATTTCCGTATAGATCGATCAAAATACCGCCGGCAAAATGTGGTGACACATACACTCCGGCTACGTAGTGTGTCTTGAATCGCAGCATGGTGAAGGGGCGTCCCGAAGTCTTTTCCTGTTTTCCCGCTTCCTCGATTATCCCGTCTTTCAGCAGTTCAGTGACGAAGTTTGTAATGCTTTTTTTGTCGAGACTGGTTTCATCAGCAAGTTGTGAACGGGCGATCGGGGATTTCTGTCTGACGGCATTAAGAATCTTTGCCCGGTTGATTCTTTTGATCAGTGAATGATTTTTCAATTTCATTAAGCGTTTCCCGTAATTTATTTATACGATAATATAGTTTACCGTCATGATAAATCAAACATGAAACAATTATTGTTGAAAAGTCAAAAAAAAGCCGCACATTTTCGCGGCCATTCTATAATTAGAAAAAGAAATCATTTCTAATTTCTAATTAAGCTCAGTCGATCATGCCGTTTTTTCTGGCGAATTCAAAAATACCGACGGCATCAATGACTTCACGAACGTCGCCGAGAGGTTTTAGTTCGAACACCATGCCGGTTTTCATAACTGAAATGGTCATTGCTTCGAGATCAGCTTCAACTTAGTCGCCGGCGTAAAAAGCCGTTAACCGGCATGTTTGAAAAGTTAATAATTCACGAAAACAGATGATAAACATTCAACCACAACATAATGCAAGCAGATTGCATGTGGAAAAAATTCGGGTAAACGGTCGAAAATATCAGATATGATGTGGATAATCGTCGAGACCTTCGAGCATAATCCCGGTGCCTTTAGCAACTGCTTTCAAAGGATCATCCGCGACAAACACCGGCAGGCCGGTTTCTTCAATAATCAGTTTGTCAAGGCCTTTGAGCAGCGCGCCGCCGCCGGCGAGCATGATGCCGTGGTCAATCAGATCGGCCGCCAGTTCCGGCGGACATCTCTCCAAAGTCGACCTGACCGCTTCGATAATGCTGGTCACCGGTTCCTGTAAAGCGGTCCGGATCTCAGCGGCGGTAATGCCGATTGTTTTGGGCATCCCGGAAACCAAGTCGCGGCCTTTGACTTCCAGCGTTGCTTCATCAGAAGTCGGATAGGCGCTGCCGATCTCTATCTTAATGCGTTCGGAGGTACGTTCCCCGATCATCAGGTTGTAGGCTTTTTTCATGTGCTGGCAGATCGAGGCGTCCATTTCGTCGCCGCCGACCCTGACACTTTTGGCAACCACGATCCCGGACAATGAGATAACCGCCACTTCAGTGGTGCCGCCGCCGATATCGACGATCATGCTGCCGGAAGGTTCGACAACAGGCAGACCGACACCGATTGCCGCGGCCATCGGTTCTTCAACCAGTTCAACCCGGTCGGCTCCGGCGCGTTTGGCACTGTCTTCCACTGCACGAACTTCAACTTCGTTGATGCCGGTGGGGACCGCGATCATCAGGCGTGGATTAAGAATCCGGTTGCGGCGCGAAACATGGCGCATGGCTTTGCGCATCAGGTAGCGCAGCATTTCTTCGGTAATTTGAAAATCAGCGATAACCCCGTCTTTCATGGGGCGGACGGCACGGATATTGCCGGGAGTACGGCCGAGCATACGTTTAGCGTCTTCGCCAACCGCCAGCACCTTGCGGGTGTTGTCATCGATCGCCACTACGGACGGCTCGGAAAGCACGATACCCTGGTCCCGAACAAAGACTAAACAGTTCGCGGTTCCCAGGTCGATGCCTATGTCACTCGAAAAGAATTTTGCAAATCTGTGGCCGAACATCCTCGCTGCCTTTCATTGATAATCTATAGATTGCACGAGCCTAATTTACACGCAAAAAAGCACGATGCAAATTTTCTTGTAAAAAACTGTAAATTTATGCAATCCCAGTTGGCCGGACGAGACTGAAAAGTACCGCCAAGGCAAAAGTTGTACCGCTGGAAAACGGCTCGAACGCTCAACATTATTGAAAAATTTGTAAACGCATTTTTCAACAATATCGCTTTTCGAGAGTGGAATTGTTTGACGCGCAATTAATTGCGCAATATTCTGCCCGTTGGAGACGGCCGGCCAGCGTTTCGTTGCTGGACCACGTCCGCGTACGACGCGAAGCGATATAATTATAAATAAATTCTTTTTTGACTTCTGGCGGTGCCGTCGGTCGGTCAATCTTGAAAAATTACTGCCACGGCGGGGCTTCGGGCAGTGATTCTTCAAATTCGCTCAGCAGTTCATTCTGGAACTTTCCGGCAAAGCGACCGTTGAAGAAACGGTCGAGTCCTTCGTCACGAAGCAAGGCCCAGGAGTATTCCTCCGAACCGGGAATGATCGGGAAGAATAATACGTTGTTGACCTGGGCCGCTTTGAGGTCGCCGGGAGCATCACCGATCATCATGATCTTACTGAGTTCGTATTTGCCGACCGCGGAATATTCCAGATGCTCGGCCTTGGTTCCATGTTCCTGGCCGCAGATAAGTTCGATATTCTGATCAATCCCGTGTTCCTGCCACTCGCGTTCCAGGGCTTCGAGCGGAGTTTGTGAGACAACAATCATATCGGCGCGGTCTTTGGCCATGTCAATAACTTCACGGACTCCGGGGAACGGAGGAATACCATGAACCATATCGGCAACGCTATTGTTGACAGCTTGACTCCAGGCAAGCAGGGTCGCCAGTTCTTCATTTCCGGTTTCAGCCACAATCGCTTCAAGGGCGGGATTGCCGAGTTTGGTTTCGACTTCAAGCCATTTGTTTAGCTCAACAATACTGGGAGGGGTAATGCCACGGGCCTGGAACACTTCCCACCCGGTTATCAGTTCAATGCTGCGTTTAATTGCCAGAAAACGGTTGCAGCCCCGGGTTTTACTGTAGAGGTTGACAAAGTCCCAGACTTCGCGGGCATATTTACTGGCCGCCTGGAGATTGAAATGCTTGATGAAATTAGGGCAGAAACATTCTTTGTGTTTGATTTCCATGGTGTCGAATACGCAGCCATCGCTATCGAAGCCGATAAAAAAGTCGTTCTTTTTGGGCATGTTCCGCATCTGGGCGATATAATCCATGTCATTCTCCGTATTTTTAGGGGTTGATTAAAAGCAAAATCCCTTTAATCTAATACAATGTCAGGGCTTTGGCAAGGCTTTAACATAGCGATAATCTTAAATTTCCGGTATTTCCGTGTTGATGTTGCATTTTTCGGACCAGGGGTTAGATTATCTTTTTAACCATAAACGACCGGAATTATATATTATGAAAAATGAAGCTGAATTCCAGAAAACCGCGACTGAACTTCTAAAAACGATTGAGCAGTTACGAGCACCGGACGGCTGTCCCTGGGACCGGAAGCAGACCCATCAATCCCTGCGGCGTTTCCTGATGGAGGAATGTGCCGAAATGCTTGACGCTATCGACAACGACGATCCTAAGGAAATGTGTGAAGAAATAGGAGACGTGTTGCTTAACTTGATGATGCAATGCGTGATTGCCGATGAAAGGGGGCTTTTCGACTTTCAAATGGTCATGAAAGTTCTTAATGAGAAATTGATCCGTCGTCATCCGCATGTTTTTGACGAGGCTTTTGCCGAACATCCGGACCAGGTTGTGGAATTGTGGCAGCAGATTAAAAGTACCGAAGGCAAGCCGAAACCGGAATCGGTTCTTGATACGGTTCCTTCCTCCATGTCATCATTGCTGACCGCCCGCGAATTACAGAAAAAGGGAGCTAAATATGGATTCGACTGGAGTTCTCCGGAACAGATTATCGAAAAAATTGAAGAGGAGCTGGCGGAACTGAAACAGGCTCTGCATGAAAAAAATGATCAGGAAGTTGATGATGAAATAGGCGATTTACTGTTTTCGGTCGTAAATTTATCGCGTTTCCGGGACCGGGAAACAGCGGAGGAGTTGTTGCGGCGGACCAACCGGAAATTCAGAAGCAGATTTGCCTATATCGAGCGGGAATTGAAGGAGCGGAATATTGCGTTGGAAGACGCGACATTAGCACAAATGGATGAATTGTGGAATCTTGCAAAAAAAATCTCATAAGGCTTTAATAATGTTGGAGCTTGCTTTTAGAAGTTATCTATGTTATATTACTTGGTTTTGAAAATAAGCCGGGGAAGAAAGACGCAGAATATTAAAGAAAAAAATTAATAAAACCAAATGAAAAGACCGACTTTATTAATATTACTGGTGATTTTGTCAACTTACCTGTTTGCGCCGAAACCGGAAGCGAAAGCAATGGAGCCGGTGACGATTGCGCTATTGGCCCCGGTTGCGTTGCAAGTCGCCAACCAGGCAAAGCCTTATATTATTCAGGGTATAAAAAACGGAGCGGTCCATATGATGACAATGGGCAAGGATGTTTTAGATATAATGCGACTGCCGCTTGGGGTCGTTCAATCGACAATTCTCATGCCTATTGCTTTCAGTTCCGGAGTTAAAAATATGGTCAAAGGAGGGGTGGCGCCTTTCAAGCTCGCTTTCCACGCGGCCATTCTACCCCTGAAAATTTTCGGGATGTAACTGGTCGGTTTCCATCCCTATTAAGAGTAAAAAAATATTTTTCCGGAAGATCAGTTCGAAAGAACCAGAAGTTTCTTTTCCTGGATTCTATTTCCCGACGGCCTGCTTATAACCAGTTTAACATGAACCTTGCTGATTCGCGGGGTAGTCAGGCTGTTATACGCACCAAGTGCCAGCTTGTATTGAATCCAACTTTTCGGGGCTGTTTTCATGCCGATGGTCTGTCCGCAGTTAAACCATTCGCTCCATTGCCCGTCTTCAAGTTCCGCATCCGTCAAAGCATTGCGAACAGCGACTTTGACCCAGGTTTTAGGCGGAATATTCCCTTCCCATGTGATAGATTCAACCGTCAACTCTTTTTGGGTAAAATACGGTATGGATGTATAATACTCCTCCGGACCACGATCCAGAATATTTCCCGGATCAACGTTACCCATGCCGTGAATGCCTTCTGAAGGAAGGTTTATGGTTTTCTGTTGGTCAAATCCCTCGGGTCCGTTAAACCAGACGGTCGAATACGCAATATGATTGCCTTCGACTTTATGATTGGCTACCGCCAGATCTATCCAGCCGTTTCCGGTGAAGTCCGCCGCGAGATTTCCCGAAACTGCATGAGTTCGCATCGGCAGCCTTTTGTGTGGAAGAAAGCCTTCGGCTCCCTGGTTCCAGTAAATATGCGAATCGATATCCCGCAGGCGGCCGTCCTGATAGGACGCGACAAATAAGTCAAGTTTGCCGTCATTGTTAAAATCGGCAACGGCAAGTGAATTTACCGCGTTGGAAGGCAGTAAGGTTCTTCGGTCTTCACTGAAGCCATCGGCGCTTCCCCAGTAAATATAAACAAAGGCATTATGGGGACCGGACAGCGATTGCGTATGGCCGCCGAAAATCAGGTCTGGATAACCGTTGCCGTTCAGGTCGGCGATCTTTGCATTGCAAGCGTGGCGCACATGAAATACCTGTTTGTTGGAGAAACTGAAACCATTGGGGCCGCCCCAGAGAACAAAACTTTCATATTCGTTAATCATTGTTACCACCAAATCCAGCCAGCCATTACCATTCAGGTCGGCCAGAGCTAGAAAACGCGGTTCTTTATAAATTTTGCCATTTTCCTCCATGACTATTTCATCGCTGTCCGACTCGCTGAATCCGGCTCGGGAACCGTAAAAAACTTTGAGTTTGTTATTATCAAAACCGCAAAATACCAGATCCAGGTACCCATTATGGTTCAGGTCGCCGCAAACCACGCCATGCGCCCGGGCGGTAGGCAGTTTCAAGTCCGGTGAATAATGAAATCCGGCAGGATGATTGTAATAGACAAACGAACCCGGATCGAGCCAGGGCGACAGTTCGGCGGCATTGGCTAGAGCCAGATCGGGCCGCCCGTCATCATTAAAATCGCAACAGACCATATCGGTGCAGCCCCATGCCCGGATGTTTAATTTCCGGTCGGGCCTGAAGCCGTCTGAATCACCCAAATAGATAGTCACATCACCATCGCCAAGCAAACTGCCGCTGCGGCAGTTATTAATGACCAACTGCCCGTTCACGATGAAAACCCGGTAAGCGTCGTGCGCCGGCAAGCGTAACGGTTCAAGGTGTGCCAAGCCGCTGGTTTTATCCATCGCAAACACCAGGACTTCACTGGTATATAATTTATTGGTATGGCTTTGGCAGATCACGATATCGAGAGCGCCGTTGCCGGTAAAATCATATAACAGCACATCGCATGCATTGCTGGATTTTATGGCAATCCGAGTTTTTTCGTCCCAGTTGCCGTTTTCATTGCCGGGATATATCCACGAAGATTCGGTCCCGGAGCTGGTATCGCGGCAGGCGAAAACCAGATCGGTTCTGCCGGAATCTTTGATATCACCTGCCGCCGCCGCAAACGCGTTCTCACATTGAAACACTATTGGTTCGCCTGGAGTTCCACCGTTATATGGGTACAACAAGGTCTGTTTTTTTCTGAATGCGCAAATATAGAGGGTGCCGCCGATTGTTAAAACTTGAGCCAGGGGTTCAGGTTCCTTGATCGACTGCGTATAGCTTTCGCGGCCGCTTTTGATGGGAACATAGTCTTCATCGGCGTCAAGGATAATTTTTTCATCAGCTATATCAAGGTCGCCAGGCGAACCTTTGATGATGGAATATGCCCCGTTTTTTTGGCGGATAAGCAGTGTGTCCGGTTCGGTATCTCGTTCCGATGCTATTGTCGTTACATGCACCGCGTCCTTGAATTCATGAATTAGCACTTTTTCAGGCTCGAAACCGTTAACTCCCTGATAAAATATTTTCATATTCTTTTCTGAGATGAAAACGAGGTCTTTCCTGCCGCTGCCGGTAAAATTCCCGGCGCTTACGCATATCGCTCTTTCCGTGGGCAGAAAATTGACATATTTATTAGTCAAGCCTTCATTTGAACCGTAAAAGACTGCGGAATTGGTCACCTGAGTCATTCCGTCCCAGATGCAGCTGACGATCAGATCCTCATAGCCGTTGCCGCTGAGATCGGCGACACAGCCGGAAACCGAACCGCCGATATATAATTGATTTTTCTCAGCGGGATGATTAACCGGGTCGGAATAAACATCCAGCGGCACTTTTTCCTCATGATTCTGAGAGTTACAGAAGATCAGGTCCACATAGCCATTACCGGTAACGTCTGTCTGGTGAATCCGCTGCAAAACGCCTTGACGTGAAACATAGAGGTTTTGACCTCCATTGCCGAAAGTTCCTTTTCTGAAAGCCTCGAAGCCTTCAGTTATCCAATTTTCATACTGCATTTATTAAGATTCCAATTTACAAATAATAGGTTCATTGATAGTGCCAATAGTAAGCCCCTGGTATTTTTCACGCGGCTGTATCGGACAGAAACGCAGGGCGATAAAGCCGACAAGTAAAGTCAAAGGCAAATGAAATGCGAAACTGAGCGCCTCCGGCTTGTCGTCAATCAGTATGACGCTGAAGGCAACCCAGATTAACATTCCTTGAGCGATTCCCAGGAAAAAAGCGCTGGTAAACAAAGACGAAATACTCATTTTACTTTTCCGCCGGGATTTCAAAATATACCAGAGAACAATAAAAAACAGGCCGGCAACCAACGGAATGGCGGCATACCAATAGCTGATCGGTCCGGCCCAGCTTAATGAGTTGCCGGTTCGCCAGGCCTGTTTTGTGGAGCGCGAAAGCGCATACCATATCTTAGCAGCAATACCGTCTCCGATCGAATAGAACATCAACATCCAGATGAGCATTGAATTTGCCCGCGGTGACAATACGGCGAACAGGAATGCCGGCAGGATTATTGCGCTGAATAGTGCAAATAATACCCCGATTTCAGCGGCGGATTGCGCCAGCCATTTGCCAGAGGAGTCAAGCAGCAGGCCCAATATGATTGCAATGCCGCCCACAATTAAAGTCGCCCAGCGCGAAATCCTGACTTCTTTATGATTGCATATTTTCTTATCAATGTATTTTTGATGAACTTCCTTTAACCATATTGTCGCCATGGAATTCATGCCGGAGTCAAGCGTACTCATGATGGCCGCCAGCATTGCCGCCATAAATATTCCCGGCATCGGGGTCGGCAGGTGGGTGGCGATAAAGCGGAAGAATACTCCGTCTGAATCTTTGAGTCCGGGATCAGGATTCTGAGCATAGTAAGTAAAAAGAGCCAGTCCGACAAACATTAACACCAGAATAAACGGAAAAGCGGTAAATGTCGCGACAATTTGGGACTTAAAGCCCTCTTTCCAGTTTTTGGTGCTCAAAAAACGCTGGATTGCGATTTGATCACTGCAGGCGGTAGTCAGCGGGCCGACAATCGCGCCATACAACAACAGCCAGAATGACAGGCGGATATATGGGCTTAGTTTATAAAAGTCGGCACTGGCATATTGCGGCAATCCCCGGCCATGTTCAAAGGCATATGAAATTGCCCCCCACGGGCCGCCTTTCACATTAATCGACAACACAATAACCACAACAACAAAGCCGCCGATTAATACGACAAACTGCATGACGTCAGACCATACGACGGCTTTCATACCTCCCATGACGGTATATAGTGTGCCGATAACGCCGACCAATAAAATTGTTTGCCAGGCGGACCAGCCGTAAGCACCTTCAAATATCTTACTGGTTGTATATAATACCGTACCAAGGTAGAGTATTCGTGTATAGAGTGATGATATAGCGATGATGCTGCGAACCGCCGGGGTGTAGCGGTATTCCAAATATTCATAAGGGGTAAAACTGCCCAGTTTGAAATAAAAACGAATGAACAGCAAAAAACATGGGATTGCAAGGAAGAGGCCCAGAGTGCTGCTCAATGAAAACAGCGTCAAACCATTTTTGAAAATTTCTCCCGGAACAATTACTATTGAAACTGAACTTAAAAGCGACATCATACAGGAAAGACCGATTGCCACGTAAGGCATGCTGCGTCCTCCCAGTAAAAAATCATCCGAGTTTTTTTCATTCTTTGAGAAATAAAAACCTATTCCCAGGACCGCAAGCATATAACCTGCCATGACCGCATAGTCCGGCCAAAACATACTAGTATTTAACATAAGATATGGCTTTTCCTGTTTGATGTTCAAATTTGGCTTGAAAGAATATATATCAAGGATTTTCACCTTATTCCATGACATCTATTTAAATCGCAAGCGGCTGTAATTTTAAATTAAAAATTCAAAGAGTAGAGTTTGGTGTTTTTTAATTTGGCTCTTACTCTGAAAGGCTTATCAGGTAAAATGTCGAAAATCCGGCTTGAAAGGCTATCTGAGGAAGATAGTTCTTTTGTATATCCGGGAATAACTTTTCCGGTATTATCAATTAAATCAATTGATAAAAAACCGCCTTGGCCGATCACTGCATTTGCCGTCATGCCGGCAGACGCAGTCAACATTCGACTAACAAATTTTCCGATACCTGTTCCTTGAGGCGACATGTAAAATAAACCGTCTTTTCGATAGGAAGCAATTCCTACACTTACGCCAGCCTTGCGTATGTCTGCGGCAATTCCGTCATAACCTCCAAAATGTTTGAAAAAAGGCCAACTTTCCAAGTCTCTTCCTTTAAAATATTTTTTGATTTTTTCTCCAGTAATTTCTTTCATATTTGAACGGTTATAATAAAAGTCACCATAAAAATGGAAACCTTCACATACCCAGCTTAACATTTGGTAAACCGTTCCTTCACGCGCAATTGCGCTTGATGATATCATTAGCATTCCAGCATTCCAGCATCCGAGCTTTCCATTTTTAGCAAAGGCGGGTTTTCCAGAATACCTTTGCCATTTTGCCCCATCCCAACTATACGCCAATTCTATCGATATGCGTTGACTTTTTGCATGGTAGCGATAAACAAATGCCTGCATAAGACCATTGCCGCCAGGAATTCGGAAAACTCGCGCGCCGTAGTGCTGGGCCACGGGTGGATCATTTTTATCTGGCGGTACCATGTATGAATACTTCCAGTTCATCCCATCAGTTGTACTGATAATGCTTAAAATCCTTGCGCAGCTTGCCAGGTTGTCATATGGAGCCGTGAAAGGCGGATAACGCTTAAGTAAGCGACACCGGGCATAAGAAAGAGTCTTGCCATCATCAGAAAGCCATTGCCCGACAAAATTATCGTTCGAATCAATCTTTTCCTCGAATTCGCCATACGGCATTTTATCCTGCAGCAATGGAGTCCTTGTTAATAGTATCGCTTCTCCGGGAGCCTTGTACCAAACAGGCCAGGTTGAACATGGCGGAGGATTAACTATTTTCCAGTTTAATGATTTTTTTTTGCTTCCAAGTACTGTTCCTGAATATCGCCTTTTATATTCAAAGCACACTTGTCTCAAATTGACTTTTCCATCTTTTTGAGGATCATAAAACCGAAAAACCGGCGGCTTGCCATCTTTCAATTTAACGGACCAGTCAGGCTTTGCCGCATTAGGGGGCTGGGAGTTTATTGGGGATTTCTGTTTTACTTTATTAGAAATATATGATGGCTCCATCTTTGCAATTTTCCATTGTCCCTGCTTGGAACTGACTGCGATAAAGTTTTTCTTTGACTTTTTGCTCCAAAACCTGTCCACAGTATAAAAAGGCAGATACATTTTTCCCGATTTATCAAAGAAAATTTGGCTTCCATGACGAATGAATCCTTCTGAAACTGAGTTCGGACTAACTACCTGTTCCATCTTGGCCTGAGCACTGGAAAAAATAATATTCTCATGTTTATCAAGATAATATGCGTCAGGGAAAAACATTTTTTTCCCGGTTGCCAGCAGTATGGGAGTATTTCGTTTTCCACGGTTGACAAGACGCTGCAATCGAAGCAGTCTTCTGAATTTATCTCCTTTTTGCATCGGATCATTTTGGTCTATGACTGACGCGGCATATTCTCCATCAGGAAGCTTATCAAGTTGAAATTCAATTATATTCTTGCCGTATTTCAAATCAAAAAAGCGGACTTTCTGAACTAATTTATTAGAATACCTTTCACGTAATTCTATTTTCACCTTGTGATCTTTCTCATCTTTTTTATTATTATATAGATGTAGACCGGCAATAGTCTGATTCTGGTATACTGGCAGACGAAACTCCCCATATATATTTTTTCTAAATGGTCTATTTATTTGATTATGCGATAGCTTTTTGCCCCAAAGACCTATTTCCCGCAGGACAACAACTTTTTTTTCGGCCATTTTCCCGGATACTCTTCTTAAAGTGTCAGAAGAGTCAGTAATTGTTATTTTTAACTTTACAATACTGACTGGCTCAAAATCCTCTTGCTGATGCATGGACTCCGGTGTGCCGCCTTTAAGGATTTTCTTCGATGCTTTACTGCTTGCTAATTTGCGCCACTGGCCTGCAGTATTGAGCCCTTCAATATTGTAGCTTAAGGGGCGACATGTGCCACTCGGGTATTTGTGATACTCGGGGGCTCCGCCATATAAACGTATAGTGCTGACTTTTACGGGCTTCCCCAGATTGATATTCAGCTCCAATGGTATATCCCGGGAAAGCGCGATCGCTTTAATATCCCCATCATTGAGTAGTGGATATTGTTTTGAACTGCCATCGTTGTTTCGAACAAATATTTCAGCGCCTTCTAAAGCGTCAACTCGATTTGTCACCACGCGTTCCGTATTATAAGTCACCTTTAAATCATCTACTAGTGCGCTTGACCCTATTGGATGACAAGTGCTGAAACTGACAGCTTTAAGCGTTTTATCGCTCAAAAGAGGCATGGGAATGCTTGTTATACTCTTTCCGCTTTGACCGATTAATTTGATTTTATAATTTCTTGACCCTGGATAAAAATTAATATTTAAGGTGAACCATTCATTTTTGGTGATACGAATACCGGTGAATTTCCATTTCTTTTTCAAGTCATATCCGCGCAGTTTGTTTTCTTTAAAATAAAGAGCTGCTATTTTTTTCCCGTCTGCGTCTGAAAAGCTAATTACAAAATTTCCTTTTTCTTTAAGATTGCAGCGTAAAGATACCCCATAATTACAATTTTCAGGAATTATCCCATTGCTTTGAATATGGACAAACTCTAGTTGCTTGCGCCTTATTATGCGTAATGCGCGGTTTTCAGATTCTCCCGTTAGGTTTTCCAACATATCGGGACTTAATTTTTTATGAACTCCTTTTACTCCAACGGCCTGACTTATGACCAAACCTTCCTTGTTTGTGTTGTTAAAGTCATAATCAATAAAAGTTTCTTCCTTCGCCAGAGCAATACTCGAGTGCGCCAGAAACAGTACTACGAACAAATTTATAGATATTTTCATTTTGGGAACTTTTTCTCTTAGCGATCTACCAAAACCGCACTATCCACGTAATATTTTGTAAAGCGATTCATCATTGACGGAGCCGTACAGAAATCCATTTCTCTAATCGACTTGGCGGCAACATGACCATCAACAAATGCAGTATTGATCTTTTTGTTGTGCCTTGCATCTGGAAATGCTCCAGAATAAAGATTTACACACTCATTGGTCCCATTATAGCTGTCTGCCAGTATTGGGAAAGTAGACGCACTTTTTATCCTTTTGGTAATAATCGCACGTATAGGATCCGTACTAGGAGTTATAACTGTACCGTAACTGGCAGTTGGAAACGTAAAAACGAAAGCGCCATACCCCCAGAAATAACGCTTGTCGCTTGCTGATACTTCCCACATTTTTGCTTTCCCGCTTATCTTTGGGCAACTGATTACGCCTGATCCTTCTGGAAGATATTTCAAATAATAGAGACGGCCCGGCCAATAATATCTGAATGGGATTGGCGGCTGCGCGGTAGAAGAAGCTCCACTATATAGAAAAATAAACTCATCATAATCGTTCGAGTATTGTATATGAGCTAACATACTCTGCTTTAAATTTGACATACAGCTTTTTGCTTTTGCCGTTTCACGCGCCTTACCCAACGCTGGTAAAAGCATTGATGCAAGAATTGCAATGATAGCTATTACGACTAATAATTCAATTAGTGTAAAAGTGGCGTTGTGCTTGGATTTTAATCTCTTGATGGTTTTCATTTTTTGTCTCCATTTTTGTTGTTTAATAATTTTTTATGAAAAACTCTTGAGCTGTCTTACTGTAAAATGTTGTTTTAAACTTTTCTTTTCCAGGCGTATATTTGATTGCCAGGGAAAATGCCAATTCCGGATCCTTGTTTTCAATGGCATGGATGATTTCGTGATGGCCTTCAAAAGTCATTATTGCGGATGCGGTATTAATTTCCTGACGATGATGAAAAACCGGAATTGAAATTATCGAGTACATTTTATTCAAGACTTTATTACGCGATGCGTTGACTATTCCAAAGTGAAATTTACGGTCATTTTCTATTACGGCCTCAATATTGCCAGCGTTTCCGGCATTTTTCAGAGCCTCATTAAAATTCTTCAATTCAATAATATCTTCCGGAGTTGCCGCTTTCGCGGCCTCGCTTGCGGCCTGGCATTCAATAACAAAACGCATCAACAACGCTTCTTCAAATTCTTCGGTAGAATAATTGTCGACAATATAACCGACTGACGGAATTTTCTTTATCAATCCGTCCTGTTCCAGTTTAACCAGGCTTTCCCGTACCGGAACCCGGGTAACGTTCATCGTTTCCGCTAATCCTCTTTCGGTAATACGGGTGTTGTTCTTTAACTTTCCTACCAGAATATGTTCTTTTATTTTTTGGTATACCATTTCTTGCTTTGTGGCAATCATAATTGTTTTTCCTACTTGATATCTCTTAAAAATCTTGGTATACCATCTATTATAATATGTTTTATGTATTTTGTCAACAGGAAAAAACTAAATATCATAAAAATATCTGACATGGCTTTAATCGACCGGTATATTTTGTGTGGAAACTTGTTTTTTATTCGAGGTCATGTTATATTAAATTGATATTAAAATGTAGAGTCATGGCCTGAGTGAGAGCCTGGAATAATTTTGCAGAATACCGTGAAAAAATGAAAAAAACGACCTTTTTAATACTGCTGGCGATTTTTTCGATGTACCTGTTTGCGCCGCAGCCGAAAGCCAGGGCAATGGAGCCGGTGACGATCGCTTTGTTGGCCCCGGTTGCGCTGATGGTGGCCGAAAAGGCCCGGCCTTACATAATTCGCGGACTTTTGAACGGAGCGAAAAATTTAATTGTTATGGGCAAAGATGTTTTGCAGCTGATGCGTTTTCCGCTCGGGGTGTTCCAGTCGACGGTATTAATGCCGTTCTTTTTTAAGGATGGGGTTAAAAATATGATCATGGGAGGGATCGCGCCGGTTAAACTTATTTTCCACGCGGTGCTGCTGCCCATCCAGTTTCTCGGAATCAATGTCTAGCCCGGCGGGGCGGAGCGCGTATGAACAAAACCTCCAAAATCAAAGCAGCGGAAGATTTGAACCGCAAAGACTGTTATATGATGCGTGATCTATTGTATCAATGGTATGGTCGTAACTACTCTGAACGGGAAATTACCGCTTATCAGCGCAAGGCGGTATCGGTTGCCGATATGGTGGAAAAAGTTGCCTCCGGAGCGCTTTCTCCGGGGATGGTATTGTTTGCCCGGATCAGCAATGAATGGCCGGAACTGGTCGGTCCTCAGATTGCGATGTATGTAACTCCGGTGGCGCTTCAAGGCGGATGCCTGATGATTGAAGTCAGGCACAATGCCTGGTTGAATGAGTTAAAAGGACGCACCGGAAAAATGATTGAAGAAAAACTCAAAAGCACTTACGGCAATGATATTGCTGAAATAACCTATGTTCCGTCGGGCCGGAGACGGAGAAACTGATATGGCAGACAACTTTTTTGAACATTCACCGGGTAAATTGTGGACTCCGGTCAGGACCAAACCGCGTCGGGAAAAAAAACTTGCCGAATTCTGCCGGGCCAAAGGCATTGAGTATTACCTCCCGCTGCTGCGCCGGATGCATTCTTATGGTTCGAAGTCAGCCGAATTTTTCGTCCCGATGTTTCCCGGCTATATTTTTTGTCTGCTTGATGACGAACTTTATCAAACCCTTGTGACTTCCCACGCGGTGCTTTTTCGCATCAATATGAGTGAAAAAGAGGAGATGAAACTGCTTGAAGAATTAAACGGGGTTAAAGAGGTTGAAAAGATGTCTGCCGAGCAGGAGGTAGTGGTCAAGCCTGAATTAATCGACGGCACTCCTGTCCGGGTGAAATCCGGCCCGCTGGCCGGAACCAGAGGCATTGTCAAGGCCCGCAAGGATAAGCTGACATTGACGATCAATATTGAACTGCTGGGACAATCCGTCAGTGCCGAGATCAGCGCGACCGAGCTTGAAGAAGACTAATCTGGATTAATCAATGCACATATTGATCAAATCATTTACATCGGCGGTTGCCAGGCATTCAACGGTATCTGCCGCTCCGTAATATATTTTAACCTCGCCGGATTCTTCGAGTACCATTCCGCCGGGAAAAATAACGTCACCACGAAAACCTTGTGTTTCGTATGGTTCTTCGGGAACAAGCAGCGGAGTCGAACTCATCCCGATGATTTTTGACGGATCATTCAAATCAAGCAGCATTATCCCCGCGTAATATCTCTTGTGCCAGTTCGCATGCCAGGCAAAGAGCTCATGTTCCACCACTTTTACCGCGTGGAATGTGGTCAGCCAGCCTTTCGGCGTTTTCACCGGCGGGGCCGCCGGGCCGATTTTACAATTTGCAAAAGGCACGTTTTCCGCTCCTAAAAGAAGCCGGTGATTGCCCCAGTATCTGCAATCCGATGAATCCGATATCCAGATGTCGAAACGTTCGTTCCCGGAGCGGCCGTATAGCGGAAACGGGCGTTCCAGGCGAATGAATTTATCATCAATTTTCTCGGGAAATAACACCATGTTACGGTTGTCGGGAAGCGTCATTGTCAGAATCTCGAATTTGTCAAAATCATCGGTAACGGCTATGCCGCCCCTGATGCCGTGTCTGGTATCGACTGCAAAACATAGATAGCATCGTCCGTCAATTACCGTCAGACGCGGGTCATATGCCCGGTTGATCTCATCATCACCCAGTTCAAAACATACTTCAGGAGATACTTCCCATGTGATTCCGTCATTGCTGAACGCGATGCCGATATTGGTTCTGAAATTGCTGTTTCCGCCTCTGAACATATCCTCATCAACACCGTAATCATTGCGAAAGACCATAATATATCTACCGTTGAATTTGGTTACGCCGGCATTAAAGATCAGTTCGGCCGGGTATGGAATGTCGGTCTTTGTCAATATCGGATTACGGGCATATTTTCTGACGGTTTCTGTTCTGCACAATAACATTTTTCACCTTATTTTCTTGTCATCCACATGCTGGGAGAGACATTGTTCATGGTAACCGGCTCCGCATGTCCATCGACCCAGACGACATTGCATGCGCCATTATGGATGAACCCGATTTGCCCATATTGATTCGGATAGTCGGGACCTCCCGGAATGCTCCGATATTTGATTACTTGAGTACAGTCGATTGGATCTTCAGTATAAATCCTCGGTCCCGCGTCAGAGACCATGGCTACTTTTGAGGGTTTTTTAATCTGATTGATCTTCGCAACTTCCTGACTCCAGTGAGGGGATACACAGTCCAGCTCGCCATTGTAAATGTAGTTGTTGTTATATAATTCCGGACTCGAAGCGGAGTAGCCGCTATAGTTTTTTATTACATTTGACGGACAAAGGTACAGTAGCTGTTTTTTGCCCGGGACCGGCAGATATTTTAATGTGGACAAGTCCATGTTCCAGTATTTTCTTGTTCCCAGATTGTTCCACCATTGGGGAAAGAACCCGTCATAATCTGAAGAATAATTTATGAGGCCCAGTCCAATCTGTTTCAGATTATTTGTGCATTTAATCGATTTGGCCACTTCCCTTGCACGGTTCAGGGCCGGCAATAACATGCTCGCAAGGATTGCGATGATTGCTATTACTACCAGTAATTCGATTAGTGTGAATCTTTTTCTGCTCTTGCGCATGGTTTCTACTCCTCTGTTAGTTAATTCTTTTTACTGATTTTCGAATATTCAAGTTACAAGGCACCAGATGCTGCCTGGGCTCCGGCCCGGCATAATTGGTAAAATTCATATTATTGGCGATTTCAATCAATTTGGTTGCAATTCCGGGAATATCCTGATCCATCGTCGTATGCGGCGGAATGAACCACCTTGAGTAACCGTTGTTTTCCGAGGTAATTACAGAAATATCGTTTGGTACGTCAATTTTCATAAGCCCGAGGTAATAATTAACCTGGGGAGCAATTCCTTCGCCGCAGATAATTATTCCGGTGGGATTGTCTTTCAAGACCAGGGGCATTACTTCGAACAGGGGATATTGATCGGAGATAATATGTTCCGGCATTATTTCAATGTTATGACGGCGCGCCGCTTCGATATATCCTCTTCTCCGCTCATTACTGGTCCAGCTTTCTTCCGTGTCAAGAACCAGGGAGATGCGGCGATGTCCATTTTCGTAAAGGTGATCAAACGCGATACTTACTTCCTGGGCGTGGTCGGAGCAAACGGAGTGACAGTTCGGCAGTATTTCATTGGTGCATATTAACGGAATCGGAGAAGATTCAATTTTATCCATGATCTCCATTGGTATTCCCCCCCGGAACAACAGCACGGCGGCACGGGTAAAACTTTTCAGCATCATGTCAAAGTCTTCAAACTCAATTACCTTGATTGCATAATTATTACGGGTGATTTCCGCGATTAATGCCGACAGGATCATAGGGTAAAAGCCGTTATTGGCGTTAAAAGAAATCAGGTGGTCAACCACAATCGTGATATTTTCCTGGGATATTACTTTTTCAGGCCGGTAATTAAGCTCACGGGCCGCGGCAAGGATTTTTTCTTTAACTTTGCTGCTTACTTTTGCTTTTCCGGTAAATACCCGTGATACGGTTGCTTTTGAAACTCCGCACGTGTTGGCTATTGTATTGATATCTGCACGCATGTCTAATATTTTATTCCTTCGCAAATTTTTTAGGCTTGTTTCTTATTAATCTTTCAGGATTACTTCTTGAAACAGTTTCAAGTGTTTCTATATTATATATTGTTGAATAAGCTTTGTCAATCTTATTTTCTGAAATTATCCTATTTTTTTACATAATTTAGATTGACAAAGTTCAATTCACGGGTTATTCTATGATTGAAACAGTTTCATTGGCAGCCGTTGGTGATGTCAATACAGTTAAAAAAACTATTAATATAAAAAAGAAGCAACCCCATGAACAAAGATTATCGTCAAATTATTATTGGCGCGACTTTTTATGGCTGCGGCCTTGCCGCCGTCTCGCCGGACGATACGCTGGTGATTGAGCCGTCAATTCTGGTCGGCAGCGATTTTACTTTAAATTTTAATCCCGGTCAACAGTGGGATTATGTTCCTTCGCATGGTTGGGCCCGGGAGTTTCTCAGGGATCTGTCGGCTCGCAATGCATTGGAGGATGGACGCATCCATCAGCCGGCACTGTGTCCGGTGTTCAGTAAATGGTGTCTTGACCGCGAGCTGAATATTGCTTTGTCAACGACCGTATTAAGCGTAAATGATAATAAAGTTGAGATTTTTGACGTCGAAGGCCGACACGTTATTGCTGCTGATCAAATTGTTGACGCTTCTCCCAAATGTGGGCTGACTAAGCGGATTACCGCGTCGTTGTTGACCGCCGGACAGTGTGCTGGCGGAACATACGGGCCATTTGAGATTATTGCCGGTCGCTTTTCATCCGAAGCGTTTCTATTGATGGAACTCCCTGCCGCCGCTACCTGGCCTGAAGCGCGATTGACGCTCTTCAATGCCTGGAAGCAACGGCCTGAGGTCTTGCGGGAAAGCAACATAGCCGCAGTTGCGTCTCACTTCGATTACCATAATTTTATCAATCCGGTTATTGCTCTGGATCGCGGCTTGAATGGAGGCCAATGATGTATTTTGATGTTGCGATAGTTGGATTCGGAACCGCGGGGAGTATCGCGGCGGTCGCCGCGGTCAGGCAGGGAATGAAAGTTCTGGTATTGGAAAGGACCACGTATGCGGGCGGCACTCACACGGGTGGTTGTATCTGCGGTTATTATGACGGCGAGCCGAACGGCCTGGCGGCGGAGTTGAATCGAAAAGTCGACATGATGATTGACAACAGCGGTTATCTCCATGCCGGTGCACCTCAGGAAATTAAAAAAATCGTTTATGAACAGGAAGTCTTGTCTGGCAATGGCAGAATTATTTATGGAGCCTGGGTAACCGGGGTGGAGGTTGAAGAAAAAAACGTCAAGGGTCTCACCTGGTATGATGCCGATGGTCGGCACCAGGTTGAAACCGGCGTGATTATTGATTGTACCGGTGACGCTGTTGTTTGCGCCATGGCCGGATGTGAACTTGTCAGAGGACGTGAATCAGATGGCCAGTTTCAACCATTTACCAATTCTTCGGCTTATCTTTATCCCAACGGGCATGTCTGGACCGCTAATCCTGATGCCGGACGGATTGATCAAACCAATGCGGACGAGTTTTCCAGAATCATGCTGCAGTCTGCCACGGTTCATCTGCGGGATAAGTTTCAGGATGAACCGGCACGGCTGATTTTTGCCTGTGATTTGCCGGGCTTGCGGGAGGGCCCGCATATTGTTCCGGAATATACCCTCAGATGGCGCGATTTTCCGGATGACAATTGCGAGAAGTCTGAAGTCATTGCCTGGACCAATGTTCATCTTGACAATCATGCGAATGATTATGCCTTTGAAAGTGAAGATTTTCAGGATTGGCTGATAACTTCAATGCCGGGGCAGCGTTATTGGTTCGGTATTCCCAGGCGTTCGATTATTCCCCGGGGATTTAATGGAATCCTGGTCGCGGGACGTCATTTGGGCATCGATCATGATTCCGGGTGTGCGGTTCGGATGAACGGATGCATGAGTAAACTTGGCGAAGCAGCCGGGACGCTTGCCGCCCTGGCGGTAAAGATGAAGCTGCCGCCGCTCCAGGTTTCCTATCAGAAGTTAGCCGAAATTATTGCGCCTGCGTCCGGACTTTCAGTTAGTAATGATGATTTGTGGGACGGAAGCTGGAAGGATATCAAGTCAGGGTTGGACTCTGAACATCCAAGCCGGGCGTTGTGGGCGGTACGACGGCGAAAAGATCCGGCCATGCTCAAAAAGTTCCTGGCGGAAAGCGAATCCGGTACCATACTGCATTGTCACTCCGCGATAGCTCTTGCATTACTTGGCGACAACTCCGGTCTTCCTGAATTGCGCCGAATGGTTTCTGAGCGTGATCCGGAACCGTTTGGTCGTTATCATACTCGTGGATTTGCCGCGGTATATTTGCTGGGGCGTCTTCGTGATCCGGATTCGGTCGATGTATTGAAAGCGGTTCTCAACGATTCAGACATTGATCTCAAATTCTTTTATCATTCTTATGCGGTAATTGCTTTGTTGAAGATTGGGGAGACGCATCAGAAATACCGGCAGGATATTGTGAATATTGTTATACCGATAGCGGAAGATCCTGACTGGTATCTGGAATCGAAACTGGCGCCGGGTATTATGAAGCGGCGCGACCCGGTCCTGAGAATTCATATTGCCGCCTGTTTCAAGCGATGGAACATACCTAATTGTATCGGCGAAGTCTTTAAACAACTCAATCCCGATTTGAATGAAATGAATCTGGCTCGCAGGCTGAACATCCTGTGACTGGAAGCTGGTATGATATTATTACTGAATTAGAACCAACAAAACAATATAAACAAAAAAGGAATCATTATGAAACGAGCTGTTTTAACCTTGTTGCTGTCAGTTTTTACCGTTGCGGCCTTCTCGCAGAACAAAATCAAGGATTTTGAAGTAAATAATGAAAAGTTGTTACCGGAATTCAGATTTGCCGGAAACAAAAAATCAGGGAAATTATCGCAATTTGTTGAGGATAAAACCTGGAATCGCTGTTTGAAACTTGAAATGCTTGATTATAACCGTGACCCTAAAACCAATAAACGAAGCGTCCTGCTGTATGTAACTGTCGGCGGAGATAAGAAAAGGCCCGGCTTCCTGTGCAAACCGAATACCAAATATAATTTTTCTTTTGAAGCCCGTGGAGAGCGTAGTCTGGTTATTCTGGATTATTCTGAATGGGATAAAAATGGTAAAGTGAAACGCTATCCAACTTCAATTATCAGATTTAAACCGCAGAAAGAATGGACCTTGTATAAGGGCACCTTCAAGACGTCAGCTTCAGCTAAACGAGTTGCGCTAAGGTTTCTGTTCTGGGGTAACGAAAGACATATTAGTGCAATGGGGAATATAGGGGATTATCTGCTCATCGACAAAATCGTTATAGAGGAGGCCCATGCCGGGCTTTTTGACCAGAAAAAAACAGCCATGCCGGAAATGCTTTTAAAAGGGCCTAAAGTATATGTTGCTTCAAGCGATGGTCAGTCCAAATCTGCGACTGGTTTCGAGCAATTGAAAAGCCCGGTCCCGGCAAAGGTTCAAACCTCATTTAAAATCAATGCCGGTAAAGATGCTTTGATTATTAATGTAAAATGCCCGGAGCCGGCTATGGCAGCCTTAAAAGGGAATGTTAAAAATGACAGCATGGCTACTAAAATCTGGCGGGACGATTTGATTGAAATATTCTTTGACGCGGTTAAGTCTGACCGGATTCTGAATCAGTTTGTGGTGTCGGCCGGCGGGGGACGCTGGATGGGTAACGGCGCCAAGGCGATTAATACATTTGATGCCTGGACTGCGAAAGTTATCAAGGGGACAAAGGAATGGACCGCTGAAGTTAAGATTCCTTATAAAACCCTTGGTTTCGATAATCCCCCCAAAAAAGGTGACATTATCAAGTTTAACATTTGTCGTCAGAGACCCGGGGCCAAAGAGCTATCGACATTCTCGTTTTCCGATGGCAATTTTCATAACAAAAAAAATTGGGCGATATTGGTCATCGGCTCAATCGCCCCGTATGTAAAAAAAGAACTTGACCTTGTCAAAAAAGAAGCGACAAATCCGGAAATCGCGAAGCTCATCAAGAGCATAAACCCTGATAACCCGGCCCGGGCTTACGCGGAGATCCAACGTCTGAAAAAAGCTGTGCGGATGGAGAAACTGAGTAAGAGTAAATTCATAGTTGCCCAAATGGCGGCGACATCAGTTGATCCGGCAATACCTTTTCTTCCTGACGCATTGGGAAAACAAACGGAAATTTTCAAGGTAAAAGCGGCGGTGAATGAATTTGCTCCGTTGGTTCTTGCTCTTGCTAATATGACTGATAAATTTGAAGAATACCGGGTTCGGCTCATCCGGGGATTCGGGTATGAAAATTCTGCCTCATTTTTTGTGTCAGGGCAGGAGGGGTTAAAGGACAAGGACGGTAACATTTTCCCCATGGATAAAATAGAACTTCGCCGCGGAGTTCAGTCGAAGGACTCGGATGCGAAAACGCACGGCAGAAGGTACGATATTCTGGCGGCGCTGAATCAGGTGTCAACAATCCCCGTTCCGGCGCATAGCGGCTCATTGATCTGGATAACCTTCGATTGCCGCGGCGTGAAACCCGGATTTTATAAAGGTTTTTTGAATATCATTCCTCTCAGTGAAAGATGTGACGGTTTGAAATGGGCTAAAGACAGAAAAAGTTTTGATGCCGAAGGAGAATCTAAAAGAATTCCGGTTGAACTCGAAGTTCTGCCGATAGAGCTTGCCAAAGAGTCCCCGATGCCGGTTTGGTTCTTCAACGATGCTAATAATCCAACCACATTTGACTTTATGCGCAAATACGACATGGCATTTTTCCACCTCACTCCGTGGTGGTTCTCTTTCAAATTCAATAAGGATGGTTCCATTGCTGATTACCGGACCCAAAAACAACTATTGCCGCTTTTGAAAATGCAGCGGGACGCGATGCGCAAAAGCCGGATGAAGAGCAATCCTAAATTTGCTGTTGCCTTCAGCGCATATCCGGTTTTCAAAAGAATTCATATCGGGAGAAGTAATAAACAGATTAAATTTAATTCCCCGGAATACTGGAAGGCCTGGAGAAACTGGATTCAGGGAGTTGATAAAATTATGACTGATAACGGAATTGCGCGTGATGAATACATTATTGAGGTATTCGATGAACCGCAATATAAGACTCCCGAGGCGCAGGCCGAAAGCATACGGGCTTTTGCCGAAGCCAAAAAAGCCGTGCCGGATGTTCAGCTGGCGGTAACTAACGGCCATCCGACTGATTCCGGGTTCGAAGAGTTGGCGAAATATGTTGATTATTATTACTTTGGACAGCATCATATCGTTAAGCCGCCTCAGGACGGATGGTCGCAAAGACTGAAAAAGATGCCGGGCAAACGCATTGGAGTTTATGCCTGTGGAACCAACCTGCGTCAGGATCCGTATCGCTATTATCGCAGAATGCCTTGGCTGGCACTTCGTTATAACATGGATTCTGTTGGTCTTTTCAGCTTTATCAATCATGGAAACGGCTATGGCGCAGGTGATTTTTATTTGACTCCTCACGGGGGACTTGCATATGTTGCAGGTGACCGCGATCCGGTTCCGTCAATACGACTCGAGGCTTTCAGGGTTGGAATGACTGATATTAAATATATGAAGTTGTTGGAAAAGCTTGCCGCGGAATCGACCGATAAGCAACTGAAATCTGAAGCCCGCAAACTGCTGGCGACGGCTCCATATGATGTCGAGGCCAAATATCCTCATGAAAAAGATCGCGCAGATAAAGTCCGGAATCAAGCGATTGTCCTAATCCTTGAATTGCAAAAAGCCGCTTCTCGACAGAAGCGATAAGGCCGGGGGAATTTGTAATAATAAGCAAGTTTTCTGGGCGAAATCACGGTAAGTAAGACAACTCATTCAGAGTCTATAGACATAAAATTAAAAAAGGTGCAAAAAAATGGAATTCATAACAGAATCAGAGAAAAGGCTCAAAGTAAAATATGCTGTTGATGTTTTAATTTGTGGCGGCGGTTCTGCTGGAGTGGCGGCGGCTGTCGCGGCCGCAAGGTCAGGAGCGAACACCCTTGTGATTGAAAGTCAAGGGTGTCTAGGAGGAATGTCAAGTGCGGGGTTCATGAATCGCCTGGGGCCTTATCATGATCAGAAGAAAATGATTTTAGGCGGTATTCCCGTTGAGGTCGTGGAACGTCTTGCGGAGTTAAATGCTATTGCTATGCCGCGTCCCTGTCCTCGCAAGGATAAGGATAATTACTGGACTCCGTTTGACCCGGAAGCTATGAAATATATATTGGATCAGATGTTGACCGAAGCTGGCGTAAAAATCCTTTTTAAAACGCTTGCAGTAGATGTTATTTCAGACAACGGTTGTTTGAGAGGAATTATTATTGAGAGCAAATCAGGCAGGGAGGCCATCCTTGCTGAAGTTGTTATTGATTGTACCGGAGATGGAGATATTGCGGCGCTCGCAGGAGTGCCTTTCACTAAAGGCCGGGCAGAAGATGGCTGGATGCAGCCTATGGGACTATTATCAAAAGTACATAATCTCGATCGTCAACGCGCGCTTGAGTTTATTTCCGCAAATCGCGAGCATCTTGAAAAAATAAAGAAAGATATCGGCAATAATGATGCGGTTATAGCCTGTGGTACCGATAATCTGTTGCGAAAGGATGAAACCTACTACAATGCGGATCATGGAGTAAATTTCGATGGAACGAGAAGCGAGGATTTGACGGATATTTATCTTCAGGCAAGGAAACAGATATGGATTAATTTCCTTTTTGCCCAAAAATATATTCCCGGTTTTGAAAATGCGTATATTTGCGGAACTGCTGCTCAATTAGGGGTAAGAGAAAGCCGACAAATAGAGGGTGAATATATTTTAACCGGAGAAGATGTGCTAGGCGCTAAAAAATTTTCCGACCGCATCGCGAAATATGCCTGTTATATTGATATTCATTGTTCCAATGAGAAATGCAAAGGTAAAGAACTTCCTCCGGGACAGTCTTATGACATTCCTTTCCGGTCTTTGATTGCAAAAGCAATTACTAATTTGTTGGTTGCCGGCAGATGTTTTTCGGCAACTCATGAAGCGATGGCTTCCGCCAGAATGATTCCCAGTTGTATGGCTATGGGGCAGGCGGCCGGAACGGCTGCGGCTTTGTCCGTTAAACAAAAACTTGAATTGAGAAAACTTGACGTTGAAAGGCTTCAGTTTGAACTGAGAAAACAAAAAGTTATAATCTGAAATACTTCTGGGGTATGTGAAAAATGATTTATCTAAAAATATGTTGTCTTATCTTTCCGAACCGATATAAACATTTGTTTTGGGATTATATTTTTGCCAATAATACCGGGGATTTTTGCATTTCAGGAAAAGACCGGAAGGACATGAAGCTGTTCGAATGGAATAAGGTTTAGCTGGATCGCAAGCGTGAAAATAAGCATCGGGGTGCGTGTCCCGTAAAAGGGTGAACTTTGTTAAAAATCATAACGCGCCGGATTTGAAAAGGACAATGAGCGATGATGGATTATGAAAGTTTAATTTCTGAGCAAGACATGGTTTGTGATAAATTGCCGGAAAAATGGTCAGAAGGCCTTTTTACCGGGAATGGACAAATCGGGGTTATGGCTTTTTTTGACTGGAAGCGGAACGCACTTAATCTCGAGCTCGGGTGTACGGAAATCACAGATAACCAGACGGATTCTGGCTCTGTATGTTTTGACAAGGCCAGACTTCCGATCGGCAGAATTCTCTGGCATCCTGATGGCCGCGTCAAATCGGGGAAAATGAGACTGTCGCTTTGGAACGCGGAAATATCCGGGACACTGCAAACAGATCGCGGAGAGGAACATTTTGTTATACGCACTTTGGCGCGTCCTTCGGTATCCGTGCTGGAAATATCAGGCGGGAGAATCGAATTCGAGGCGGAAAGCGCGGTGTCTCCCCGCGTGAATTTTTACCCTCCTCCCACTGAGTATAAGGCCCATCCGCCACCAGAATTGCGCTCAGACGGGGTCATTCAACGTCTTCTATGCGGAAAATATTATCAGACGGTGTTTCAACCTTTTCAATACGGTTATTTTATTTCAAGCGGGTGGAACGAGGATGCGCGAATTCAAATTAACGCGGCACAGCAACGTCCTTACGATGATTTGATTGCTATCCATCGCTCTCTTTACCATGAGTATTACCGTCAAAGCGCGGTTATGCTTCCAGACTCAAGGTTGGAACAGTTCTATTGGATTCAAGTTTACAAGATGTTTGCCGCCAATTACAATACGCAAAATGTTGTTGACCTTCAGGGGCCGTGGCCGTATCATACGCCATGGCCGTTAATCTGGTGGAATTTAAACATCCAGCTTACCTATTACCCATTTTTCACGGCGAACCGTTTGGAATTCGGGCGGAAATTTTTTAATTTCATGTTTGATCATCTTGACGCGTTTCGTGCCAATGTGCCTCCGGAATACCAACACGATTCAATCGGGATCGGGCGCGCCAGTTCTTATGACTGCTTAAGTCCGGTTGGTACGGAAAAAGGAAATCTGCTCTGGGGGTTGCATTTATGCTATCGCTATTATCGCTGCTCGCTCGATGAAAGTTTAATTGCCCCGTTGGTGAAAATGTTGCGGTTGGCCGTGGGGTATTACCGGCATATTCTGGAACGGCATGCGGACGGCTTGCTGCATCTTCCGGAAACTTTTTCTCCGGAATATGGCCCTGCTGAAGACTGCAATTACGATCTGGCCCTGCTGAAGTGGGGATGCCAAACCCTGATGGAATTGGCGCCGGAACCGGAATATCAACAAATCATGGAGGAACTGACGCCATTTCCCGTTGATGAAAATGGCTATATGGTCGGCGCAAACGTACCGTTCAGCCAATCTCATCGCCATTACTCTCATCTTCTTATGTTTTGTCCCCTGCACCTGGTTCCGGCTGATAACACGGTAAGGAAGTCCCTGGATCATTGGCTTTCGCTCAAGTCCAATCATTTCGGATACACGTATACGGGGGCGGCGTCCATGTTTGCGTATTATGGAGAAGGGAAACGCTCGCGCGACATGTTGTATAATCTGCTTAATTTCATGGAAGAACACGGACAGCTTAACACGATGTATCAGGAAACCGGACCGGTTATTGAAACCCCGTTGTCGGCTCTTGAATCTGTTCATGATATGCTGCTCCAAAGTTATGATGGCGCTATTAAGATTTTCCCTGCGGTTCCCGGTGACTGGAAGGATGTTTCTTTTGAAAACCTTCGCGGCGATGGCGCCTTTTTAGTCTCAGCCCGGCGTAGAAACGGACGCACTGAAAGAATTTCGATAACCAGTCTTGCCGGGGCTCCCTGCAAAATAATCTGTGATAAATTTACAGAACCAGTGATAATTCCATTAAAAAAGGGGGAAAGTATCAGCTTGTGATTAGAGCGGACTTTTTCGCAATCCGGCACTTGATCTGGTCCTTTGCCTTGTTGCTTTTAGCCGGTTCGCTGAGCATACAGATAGCCTGAAGCATTATTTTTGCAGTTGTTCTTTGTCTGCTTGAGCGGCTTTTTCTCTGAGGATTTTTAATTGCTCCGGAGGGTATTGAATTTGCTCATGCAGTTCTTCTATCAGTTCTGAAATGTTTTCGGCGTCAGTCTTGCAGTCCATGATAAAACCGTCATCAAAAAGCACGAAGATTATGCCCCGATGGTTGCCGGGATGGTCCATCACCAAGGGCAATCGTTTGTCAGATGAATCCCGCAGTCCGGGTTTAAGCCCGCCAAGATAGATATAATATTTTGCATCTTTATTTTTCGGGCTGGGGCAGGATAATATTTTGTCGCCGTCCAAATACTTTTTATCAACCAGGTGGCGGAGGCCTTTCTGGCCGTTGTGAACCGGGAAAAAGCCTTTGTTGTCCATTTCGTATTGCTTCAGTGCAAGGCTGATACTTTTTAAGTGGGAAAAGCATGCAGCCTTTTCAAGTCGTAATTCAACGTACCAGCCGGCAATAAGCAGGATTAGAACTATCGGGAAAAAAATGAAAACCAGGTTTAACACGATTCCGGTTTTGGCTTTGTTGATTCCCCGTCGGGTGCCGAGGTTGATTTGTTTGAGTCCGAGAAAGCTCAGGATTAATCCTGGAACCGCCGTGATCATCCAGCCGAAACTTGAAATAAAACCTAGTATGAGGCCTGCTACCGCCAGTCCTGAAGTTGGTGGATGGTGATGAAAGTGTCCGTGTTTCCCCATGTACCCGGTCTTTGAAATGGACGATTTCGGGGAGGGGGGCGATTCCATCATGACGGTTTTTTCCTCTGGCATATAGTTCCTTCACTGTTTCAGGGGTTGCAAAAGTGATTAATAATACCATAGGAAAAGTCATTTTGCAACCGGACAATTAATTCAGATTAAATTTTTGCTAAAAAAATTTGAGTTTTAGCTTCGTATATGGTATCTTAAGCCAATTATCGTTAGTTGAGCAGTAATTTGAACTGAAATAAGGGAGTTTCTTATGAAAAAGATGCTGATTTCTTTCGGAGCCGCGGTCTTGTGCGGTGTCGTCGGGGCCGATAATCTGGTAAAAAATGGCGGAGCGGAAGATAATATTGACTGGTTCACCGGTTTCAGCGGTAAATTGACCAACCTGGTAAAAACCGGTAAAAGCTGCTATTATGTCGATGGTCAAAAAATCATTTATGGGAAACAATTCATTCCGGTTGATACCAGCAAAAAATATGAACTCAGCGGCTGGTTTAAATCATGCGCCGATCCTTCCAGCAAAATTTATTTCGGACTTGCTTCATATGACGCGAAAAAACAGTTTATCTCCAGTGAATCAGTCTACCCAATTTTAAAAACTGACACGGTTTTGGCGGCCGATGCGGCCAAAGGTGCCAAACAGATCAAGATCAAAGATGGTGCAAACTGGCAGATTGGCAAGATTTATTGTGTCGCGTTCAATACCCAGGCTGATTTTTCAGACCTGCCCAATATGGACCGTTCCGGAAACAATGTGATCTCTGTCAAAAAAGATGGTGATGTTACTGTGGTAACCCTGGGCACTCCGTTGGCGAAAGCCTATAAGGCCGGGACTCATGTACGTGAACACCGTGCTTCGGGAACTTTTATTTATGTTGCGGCCTCAAATAAAATTGTTCCTGAAATCTGGACCAAATTCAGCGGTAAAGTAGGTGGTGAACACAAAAGCGGTAATACTCCCAATAACATGTTCCGCCGCTCGACCAAATTTGTTAAAATTCTTATTTTGGCGAATTACGGTACTCCCAAAGGCCGTCTGGCGGTTGACGATATTGAACTCAAGGAAGTCAAAAAGTAACTTTTTATGCGACCGTTTTTTGAAGCATTCCGTGGCATAGGCCTGTCTTTATTTCTGGTGTTCGCGGCTGGATGCGTCAGCAACCAGCCGCCGCCGGATACCGTTTCGCAGGTTTCCACTATCAATGCTTTGCTGGCCGGGGTATATGATGCTGATAAAGACATGCGCTACCTCAAGCGGCACGGTGATTTCGGGATTGGTACTTTCAATGCGCTTGACGGGGAAATGGTCTTTTGGCAAGGCAAAGTCTATCAGGTCAGAGCCGATGGTAAAGTCTATAAGCCCGGGGACAACGTTTCGACCCCGTTTGCGTCGGTTGCCTGGTTTGTCCCGGAAAAAACGATTGCTTTAAAAGCTGGAGACGACTTTGCCGCGGTTCGTGGAAAATTGGATAAGGTATGCTCAAATAAAAATTTGTTTTATGCTGTGGCCTTGAAAGGGCGTTTTACCCGAATGAAGACCCGTTCGGTGCCGAAGCAGAAAAAGCCGTATCCGGCGCTGGTCAAGGTGACCGCTCATCAACCGGTTTTCACAATGCGGGATGTTGAAGGCGTGGTCATCGGTTTCCGCTGTCCGCCGTACGTTAACGGCATCAATGTGCCGGGCTGGCATTTGCATTTTTTGTCTAGAGACCGGAATCGCGGCGGCCACGTGCTTGATTTTAAAGTAGCGTCCGGGAGTGCGGATATTGATGAACTGTTTCGTTTTTACATGACGCTGCCGCATGGGAAATCCGGCTTTAGTCAGGTGGATCTTGGCCGGGACCGGACGCAGGAATTGTACAAAGTTGAAAAATAAATTTTCTCTGAAAAATTAAATAATAAGAAACCAAAGAAAACATTTATGGAAAAAGTAGTAATTATCGGTAGCGGCTCCGCCGGCTTGACGGCGGCGATTTATGCCGCGAGAGCAAACCTCGAACCTGTGGTCATTTCAGGTGAATTACCCGGCGGATTGTTGACTCAAACCAGCGATGTTGAAAACTATCCGGGCTTTCCGGAAGCGATCAACGGTTATGAGTTGATGTACAAGTTTCAGCAGCAGGCGGAGCGTTTCGGGGCTAAAATTGTTAGCGCGAAGGTATTGAAAGCGGAAGTTAAGGAAGGCGGTCCTCATAAACTGGAATTGTCCAATGGCGACACTGTGGAGTGTCAGGCATTGATAATCGCCACCGGTGCCAATCCGCGCTGGCTGGGCTTGGAGTCGGAAGAACGTCTGAAAAATCGCGGCGTGTCCGCCTGTGCCACTTGTGACGGCGCTTTTTACCGGGATGTTCCGGTAGTCGTGGTCGGCGGCGGCGACACTGCGGCTGAAGAATCGATCTTTCTCACCAAATTCGCGTCCAAAGTATTCATGATCCACCGCCGCGACGAGCTGCGCGCCTCCAAGATCATGGCGGACCGGGTTATGGAAAATGAAAAGGTCGAAATTATTTGGGATTCAGTGGTTGAAGAAGTTATCGGGGCAAATGAGGTTGAAGGCGTCAAAGTGAAAAACGTCAAAACCGGAGAACTTTCAACCATCGAGTGCAAAGGCTATTTCGCGGCGCTGGGGCATGTTCCGAGTACCGGAGAGTTCAAAGGCCAGATCGATATGGATGAACAGGGTTTTATCGAATTGCAGTGCAATTCAAGCTATACCAATGTGGACGGTGTTTTTGCCGCCGGCGACTGTGCCGACCGGGTTTACCGTCAGGCGATAACCGCTGCCGGTATGGGCTGCCGGGCCGCGATCGATGCAGAACGCTGGCTCGAATCTAAAGGATAAATCAGGTAAGATACTCATGTAAAAGTGATTAATTCTTACGAGATATGAATCGTACCACGGAGTACGCGATAAACACTGAAAATTATTTAAAATTTCAGCTTTGCTGAAAATAAGAAACTTTTTTCGTGATTTTTCGTGATTTTCGTGGTTAGGTTGCATTTCGTACGACTCATTTAAAAAAGAACAACGGGAGAAATCATGGAAAACCGGGGAATTCTGTCACCGAATGAAGCGGAAAAATCTGCGGAATTATTAAAACGGATCGGGGAGGAACTCAATAAGATACTTTTGGGCCATGAGGAATTGCACCGGATGGTGCTGATAGGTATTTTATGTCGGGGGCATATCCTGTTGGAAGGTCTGCCGGGAGTTGGCAAGACGATGCTGGTCAAAGCTCTCGGGCAGCTTATGGACCTCAGTTTCAAGCGGGTCCAGTTTACTCCTGACTTGCTGCCAGGTGATATTCTTGGTTCGAACATTCTTCAGGAAACGCCGGAAGGCCAGCGTGAAATGGTATTTCAGCCGGGGCCGGTCTTCACGAATATTCTGTTGGCTGATGAAATCAACCGCGCCTCTCCCAAAACTCAGGCCGCCTTGCTTGAGGCGATGCAGGAAGCCGCGGTTACTCTTTTCGGTGAGACCCGCGAATTGCCGCGACCGTTTTTTGTCCTGGCCTCACAAAATCCGATTGAAATGGAAGGCACCTATCCGATCCCGGAGGCTCAGCTTGACCGTTTCCTGTTTAAATTGCACGTCTACGGGGTAGGCCGCGATTCCTTGACCAGAATTATCACTGAACGACGGCGCGGCGAACCGCCATTGCCGGAATCAGTCTTTTCGCCGGGTGATATAGAATCGTTGTTTGACGCCATGGCGAAAGTCGCGTTGCCGCGTGCGGTCGCGCAATATATCTCCAATCTGGTCATCCTGAGTACCCCAAACCATCCGAATGCGCCGGAGTTCGTACATAACTACGTCTCATACGGAGCTTCCCCGCGTGCTGCTATTGCAATGGCTGAAGCGGCCCGGGCCGCCGCGCTGATGGACGGTCGTCCGGCTGCCGGATTTGATGATGTCAACAATGTTGCTCCGGCCGTGCTTAATCACCGTTTGATTCTTAATTACAAGGCGCGTCTGGACCGGGTGACCGGGCTTGACGCGGCAAAAGCGTTGCTTGACGCGGTTGATGAGGCCGGGATGACTTTACCCGCGGATATCTCGATTTCCGCTGAAACGGAGGACAAACGGTGAAAACCAGATCCTTATTCAGCGTGATTGCCGCAATGGTAATCGGGATTTCCGCCGTTTGGGCAGATACACGCCAGGCCGGTGATATTTCCGTCAGTATCCAACCCGGATTCAGCGGCACAAGCGGACACGGAGCAAGACAGGTCGATTTTGTCGTTACCAATCGTTCGGCTCAACCCCGCAATATCAACCTTATTAATGAAGCAGGTAGAAATTACAGCTACATGGCAAATTTGAAGCAGATTTTGATCAACGCCAAAGTTCCGGCTAACGCCAGTATCAAGATTCCGGTCTTCACTCCCTGTGTCAATATCCCGGAATCTCAGTTGCGGCTGTATGTCGATGGTTCAGCCAGAAAAATTGAACCGCCTTTGAAAGAAAACCTTAACTATTATTCCAGTTACAACAGCGGAACCGCCGTGCTGTCGGTTCGCGGCGCCATCCTTGCCAAAGCCGATAAGTCCGGTCGTTATACAACTGATCAGATGGTCTTCAATACCTGTGGTATTCCGGTCAGTGATTGGAGCGAGTACCCTCAGGCTTACAGTCGTTTTGATCTGGTTGCGATCACCGACGACAGTTTGAATGAAATGTCGCCCGGCATTAAAAAGGCGCTGCTTCGTTATGCCGAACTCGGAGGAGTCCTGTTCATTCAGGGAACCGGAAGTGATTTTAATATTCCATCCCCCTGGAAGAGATCTTTTAAAGAGGATGATAAACTGAAAATCTGGGATGTCGGCTATGGTCTGGTGGTTGTTTGTCCGCAGGAAAAGAAGCTGGTTGAAGCCGCCTGGGACCGTCTTAAAGGAATGTGCGGTACGGTGCGGCAGCGGCTCAATGATGAAAAGCGAAGCAATGCAGCTGATGTTGACCGCAAATATCCGATCATCTCCGAAATACAGTTATCTCCGACGGTTTTGCTGGTGATCCTGATAATTTTCTCGATTATCATCGGGCCGGTCAACATTCTTTATTTGACCAAAAAGAAGAAAAAACTGCTGTTGTTGGTGACGGTTCCGGCTATCTCTATTGTTTTTACTATTGCGGTATTTGCCTATTCTTTTCTGGCTGAAGGCTGGCACGCCAGAAGCCGTTATGACACCGTTACTTTGCTGGACCAGCAGAATGGTCGCGCCACCAGTTACGGATTTCTGGGGTTTTATTGTCCGATTCCGCCGTATGAAGGCTTGAAGTTTTCCAAAGAAATCATCCTCAATTTTCAAAGTCCGTCGCGCGACAACAGCGACCTGGTTATCGACTGGACCAAAGAACAGCGGCTTGCCGACGGGTTTGTGCAGCCGAAGGTTCCATCCCGGTTTTTCTTCAGGAAAAACGAACCGCGCCGGGAGCGCATCCAGATTAAACGCATCGCCAAAGATCGGATTCAGGTTACCAACGGTATCGGGACCGAGTTGACCGAATTCAGTGTGGTGATGAATGATAACTCATTATTCCAGATTAAAAAAATTGAAGCCGGAGCCGCGGTCGAAGCGGTTGCGGTGAACGGCGGCCAGTTCGACCATAAGCTGCCGAATTTGCGTCGCAAACTTGCCGGGGCCGATTTATCTCGGCCGGAAATGATGCGCGGCATCTATATCGCCGTGATGAAACGCAGTCCATTTGTCGAACCCGGAGTTGCGAAATCCGAACACCGCGAGAATTCACGGATCATCGGAATCCTTTCTGACACGGAGGCGGCAGAATGAAAATTACAATAAAAAATCTCGTTCGTCATTTTCCGAAAGTAAAAGCGGTTGATGATATCACATTCAGTTTTTCTTCCGGTGAAATCTTCGGTTTTATCGGCCCTAACGGTGCCGGTAAAACAACGACTATCAGAGTGATGGCCTCGCTCGACCTGCCGACCTCCGGCGATGTCTGGTACGACGACGTATCAGTGGTTGATTACCCGGAAAAGGTTCGCAAGATCATGGGCTATATGCCTGACTCCCTGCCGGAGCACGCGGATATCATGGTCTGGGAATATCTTGACTTCTTTGCCCGGGCGTCCGGCCTGAAAGGGCAGCAGCGCACCCGGGTACTCAAAGAGATAGAGGAGTTTACCAAACTCGGATCGCTGCGGGAAAAATATCTCAAAGAACTATCTAAAGGCATGAAACAACGGGTCAGCCTGGCCCGGGCTCTGGTGCACGATCCGCAAGTGCTGATAATGGACGAACCGGCTGCGGGTCTTGACCCCCGCGCCCGGATTGAATTGCGCGAACTCTTGCGGGTTCTGGCCAAACAGGGCAAAGCGGTGCTCATCAGCTCGCATATTTTATCGGAATTGGAAGACATCTGTCATGGTGCGGTGATTATTGAAACCGGGAAACTGCTTAAATCCGGCTTGATTGAAGAACTTATCGTTGGCAGTGCCACTGAAGGTGATATCCGGGAAATCGTTATCAGGTTTACTCCCGGAACCATGCCGGACGAAAAGTTTTTCCTGGAACAGCCGCAGGTGGTCAATGTCAACTTTCTTGGAGAAAACGCGGTTGAGATCGGCATGGACGCAACTGAAGTAGAAAGTGCGCGTTTGATGGCGGCTTTGATCGGTAAAGGCTGTGGTGTTGTTGAATTCAGGCAACAGTCAATCGGTCTTGAAAAGCTGTTTATGAGCGTTACAAACGGCAAAGTTCAGTAACTGTACATTGTTTCATTAGCATGTTCTGTTCAGTATTAAGCGCTGAAATTGCGACATATATCCAGCCCGGGCTATTATATGTTACGCCCTTTCAGGGCTAAGGCAAACTTGAAAAATTCTGTTTTATAAAGCAGATCCCCCTGTTTCAATCGCAAAATAGAATGCCAAACGGCCTTTTGTCATCAAATACACATATGCCTTTTTAAGGCTTTTTGTGCCGATTTACAGGCGCGATTCTCCCAAAAGAACGAAAAAGCGCCAAAAACCATACTTTTTTTGAAAAATTCTAGAAAACTCAATTTGACTTTTTTCGAAGACACAGTATAATATGTTTCTCTTTTCTGATGCGTCCCCATCGTCTAGAGGCCTAGGACACCGGGTTTTCATCCCGGCAACAGGGGTTCGAATCCCCTTGGGGATGCCATTTTTATGCTCAAAAAGCTTAAAAAAGGTGCCATTTAGTACCACTTGCGACTTTCAATGCTCTCAATCGGGTCTATATTAGCTATATCGGACATTTTCGATTAGGAGGCTATTGTTATGGCAGGAAAAGTTGTAAAACTTGAAATCGGCACCGTTTATCAGAAAACCGAAAAAGGCACCTACTACTTCAGGTATCAAATTAACGGTCAACGCAAAGCGGTCAGTCTACAAACTAAAAACCAGAAAGTAGCAGTCAAAAAGGCTCATGAACTGATTCCGGTCGTGAAGTCAACGACTACTGAAATGATTTCCGCTCATGTTCAGCATGCTAGAGGTTTAGTAAAGCGAGCAAAGTCATTATCATTGATTGACGCATGGGAAATATATTCTACACACCCAGAGCGTGCAACTCCTGCAACTGTTGCTGAACAAATTGCATATAAAACTACATTTACTGAATTTGCTGAATATTTAAAAAATAAGAGTTTGTCCATAAATGACATATCGCCAGAATTGACAGATCAATTTGCGCAACATCTCAGGAAGTCAAAAATTGCTGTTGCAACCCATAATAGGAAAATAAAACGATTAAAGAAAATCTTTACTGTTCTAAAAGAGTATCGTTCAGAAGATAATCCATTCAGAGCAAAATCTCTTTTTCGCAAGGAACGTGAAGAACAAGAGAATATCGTCAGGCGACTTTCTTTCACCCGTGATCAGGAAGAAGCGTTGCTAAAGGTCTTGGAAGATAATCAACACAAGGTAATGAACAAGCCTGAAATCAGGGTAATCTATCACCTTGGGATGTTTACGGGGCAGAGGCTGAAGGACTGTGTGTTGCTGCCTTGGGATAAGGTTGATTTGAACCGGAAGCGTATTTGGGTAAAACAATTCAAGACCGGGAAAGAGGTGACAATCCCGATTGCACCTAAATTACTGGAAGTATTAATTGAGGCAAAAGATAGGAAAATTGATCATTACGTGTGTCCCAACGTTGCCAAACGTTACAATAAGGTCGATAAGAACGGCAAAAACACCGGAAACAATCTGGTTAATATCGATGTATTACGGGTTATTAAGTGGATTGGACTGGAACCATCGGTAAAAGTTCCGGAACGGGCAAAGAAAGTAACGGTTTACGGTTTTCATTCACTACGTCATAGCTTTGCGTCTCATTGTGCAGAAGCTGGAGTACCGAAGGCAGTTGTTTTGTCTATTCTGGGAACAAATTCAGAAATTGTCGATAAACATTATACTCATATCGGAGAGGAAGCCCAGGAAAAGGCCATTATGGCAATTGCCGGTAATTATTCAGTTGCATCGGATCGTGATAGAATTGAAAAAGCATTGAAGATAATTGATGGAATGGACGATAAAAGTGAAGCCGTTCAAGAAATTGAAAAGGCATTACGGACTTGAATCATCTGCCATAATATACTCAACTATATCAACATTCCGATAACGGACAGCCGAACCAACCATACGACGGGAAAAAGGAAATGCGTTCTCTTTTTCCAGTTTCTTAAAATTGCTGTATCCCAGTCCGAGCATTTCAGCTGCTTCTCTCTGATCAACCAGCTTGGGAACGATAGCAGGAAGTAACTCTCCCCTGCTTGCCAGATGCTTGAGATTGGCATGAATGGACTGTTCTTCCGAAACAAGGATCACGCCTTCTTCTACAAGCGGCTTCATCAACCTGGCAAGCAGTTTTACAGTTCTCAATCTTATGTTAGGATTTTGCATAATTATTTTATTTACCCCATGTTATCGAAGGTTGATTTCAAAGTTTAAATTTGCGATCTGAACATGGTTCCGGTCGGTAATGTCGAACCAGTTGTCTGTTACCGTTGCGCCGTTCAGATATATCTTGTTTTTGTTTGCCATATCCCTAATCCTGGCGTTGATGCCGTCAAAATCGAGTTCAAACTGCTCTTCGGATATGAAATAGTTCTCAGGGGCAATATCTTTGCGGCCAATAATATGTTTTCCGTAAGGCAAATACAGTGGTTCGCCATTATCGGCAATAAGAGCGCATGTTGACCTTATCGACTGTTCTTGACTCAGATTCTGCAATTCGTTCAACATTGAACGACTGTTTGAATATCTGCTGCACGGATTTGCTTGTACAGCTTTTTTGATGATTTCCGACAAGCGAGGATTTGGCGTTTCAAACATATGAACCTTGTTATTATTCATTTGCTCCATGAATTCTTCCGTGCCTAAGCTGGCCTCATATAACACCATGCCGATGGAATAAATATCCGTAGCCGCAGACAATGTCTGTCGGTTCTGTATTTCCGGAGCTGCATACGGAGGAGTTCCCAACGATATTTCCGGCGTACAGCCTATCTTCTCAAAACATGTCAGGTCAATAAGTTTGACATGGTCCCACGGGGTAATTATGATATTATCCGGCTTGATGTCCGTTGAAACAATGCCGGCACGATGTAAGTCGCAGCAGGCAATCGCAAGGCATTTACCCAAATGTCGCACCTGCTCCTCGGTGAGCCCCGGAGCTGATGCCAGGACATCTCCGAGGCTTTTCCCCTGAATATACGGCATGACCGAGTGGATAAAGCCGTTTTCCACGAATACGTATTGACTCTCAACAATATAAGTGCTGTTGATATTGAGTTCAGTTTCCTGATGTATACGTTTTTTAAGCTGTTCCGAAATGCTGTCACAGAAAAAACGCTTGACGGCAAACTTTTTCCCGGCTGCATCTTTGCAGATCAGAACGATTGCGGTTCCCCCTGGAGCTCCGGCGATATCAACCACCGTGTATTTTCCTACTTGCGAACCGATTTCCGGGTACATTTCTCTCGAACTTGGTTTAGGCATACTGAAAAACATTTTTCACCTCAACTTTCTTTGCTTGTGTTTTCGATAATACTTTTTCCGCGCATGCGTTTGGGCAAACGCATTACCCTGGTCGCCAGTACCGTGATATTGTCCGTTGACCCGCTTGCATAGCTGGCATCAATCAACTCACCCGGTAATTCTTTTGTGAGGCGATTGCGACTCAATATCGATTTAAGTTCCTCGCCCGGTAAATAGTCGATGCCATCGCTGGCAACGATAACTGTAAATGGCGGCTTCAGATTCATCACATTCACATCCGGAGTCGCGTCCTTATGTCCGATACAGCGGGTTAGAATCGACGACAAACCTTTTTGCTTTTCGACTTCCTCACGGGAGTCGCCTTGACTTATCAGATGTTCGCTGAGGGTATGGGGCGGGTTTGTCAACAAAATCATTTTATCGCCCGTTTGCACAATGGCGGGACTATCACCTACCCAGAATGCAATAACGGTTGAGTTATAGATACAAACCATGGTCAGAGTCGTTCCGCAGGAACTGAACTTCGGGCAGACCCGCTTCAAATTCATAATTGCTTCAGAAGTTCGGTTAATTGCTTCGACACCAATATTACGGATGCTATCTTCAGCAATATTATCTTCGTGAGAGATTCCGTAAACGAATGCTCCGATAAAGTATTCGGCTGCACATAGTGCGACTTTCTCGGCATTCTCACCGCCATTTCCATCGCATACGAGCATACATTCAATGTCCTTGACTGAGAATTCAGCGAAACAATCCTGATTGGATTCACGCAGGCCGGTAATAGATTTTGATGCTTTCAGATAATTCATTTTTTCACCTCAATTAGTAATAGTTTGTGTTTGTGTCCGCATAAATCCGCTAAGCTGTTTTGCAGACTCGAAATGTTTGTACAACTTACCTTCCGACAATGAGCCACTGGCGAGTTCCAGCATTAAATCTTCATCTATTTCACTTCCGTGTCCGAAGCCGATGAAATGAAGTTGAACTCCGCTATTTCTGAGCTTTTCCGCGATTTCATAACACTCTCCGTCAGTTCCCATTCCGTCAGTCACGCAATAACAGCGTTTCTGGTAGCCGGAAGGAGCCTTGCTGAACTGCTCGTATGCTTTATTGAGCGCGCTTCGCATACCAGTTGCACCGCTGGTTGTACACGCCTGTACAGCTCTGATAGCGGAAAGTTTTTCCCGCAAAGGCTGCATCGGGATAACCAAATTTGACGGATCGTCAAAAGTGATCAAGGAAAAGTAAGTATTTTCCGGCAGCTTGCTGATAAACATTGTCGCTGCCTCTTTTTCTCCAACCAGCTTTTCGCGTTTGTCGTTCTGACTGATCGGTTCTTGCGTGGACCCGGAAACGTCGATAAGCATGATGTTTGCGGTTTGCTTAATCATTGCCGTTCTTCGGATAGCCGGGACCATTGAGTAAGATTCGTTGTTTGGGGTGCGGTTGTTTCCATTTTCAATTTCGGACCAGATTCTTGTGGAACTCATTTTTCTGCCTTTCTATTTTGTTTTTTGTTTGATGCCCAGTAAGGGCATTACTTTCTGTTATTTATCGATTACGGGGAATGTCTTATTTGCCCTCCTTTCTCTTCCGCCTGATTTCAACGTTCACCAATGGGGAATTTTTGATTTTGTATATTGCATCGAAATACCGGGCTTGTACTGTTTTGTGATCCCGGTTGATTTCTCTTCCAATCTCACGGAATGACTTATATTCGACCGCATGGCCGATTAAAGCTTTTCGTTCCTCTTCTGAGAACTCATCGAATATAATCAGCATTTGAAATAATTTGCGAGCAAGATAATTGTTAACGGCATCTTTCAAACATTTCCCGAATTCATTATCAAACAGCGGGCTATCGTTTAAAGCCCCGAAATCAAAATCGACAGAAATGGCGGCTGAATCCTCCCACCATCTTTTGTCTTTGTCTTGATTGTCGTTTGATGTTTTCATGTCTTGTTTTCCATCTGTAATTTTTTGCTCTAGTTAAAGCTTACAGGCAGGTCACAAAATATGATATAAGGTCAAGGGGGCAGAAAAAGGGGCAGAAATGCACAATAAAAAAGACTCTCATTACTCAGTGATAATGAGAGCCTTAGGTATAATTTTAAATATATTTTTTTAGTAGAGGGTTATACTCGACGAAAAGAGAGGGATAGAAAACAACAGAAACTCACTGTGACTTTTTAGTGAGAATATATCGAAATATTGTCCGGATGGGTTGATATGCGGTAACCGTGAGATTGCCTGCTTTCGATTAACTCGGAGAAATCTTGCGGTAATTCTTTTCTCAGTTCCGCTATTCTGTGGCGAATGTAATTATCCGTCTTGTTAATTTCTCCTTTTGCATTAATCCAGTCAGGAACCTTGACCGCGATTTCATCCCAGCTAACCCAGCCTCCGGTAGTCATGCAAAGTTCGGCGATAGCCTTAAACAACTGAAGTTTCACTCGAGAAAGTTTAACCGAGACTTCTTCAAAACCGGAGTTGATTATTACTTCCCGCGAAACAGGATTGATTGTCAGCAGGCAATTATAGGTGAATTTTGACGATATAACCGGTTTACGTACAGATTCTCGCGTCTTTTGATGTTGCGCCCTGATTAATTCATTCGTTTCATCAAACTGTTCTTTAATAAGGTTGCTAAGAGCATGGCTATTTTCACTTTCCAGATCATCCAATATAAAACGAAATCTTCTCAATATCTTATTTTTATTTAACATTTCAGTTGAACGTTTTTCAGCAATATTTCGGATACGTTCTGCCAATTCCACCCCCAATACCGGTTGTTTTATCATAAATGCTTCAAAAACTATTGCCAGGTCATCAGCCATTGAGACTGCTTCTGAATTCAGCGTATCCGTCGCGGCAAGTCCGATAATTTCTTTCATATTTCCGGAAAGAACAATATTTTCTTTATCCAGTATTGTTTCCCATGCAACATTAAACCACATTGCCTTACCTGGATATGACGAAAGAAAAATCTTTTTTGCAAAGACCTTGGCTTCATCTGGAGTTACAATAAACATTTCCATAATTCATCCGGCATTGTCAAAGTTTTTTATAAAAGTTACCCTCTCATCATAAGGTACATGCAGATAGGTGGTAAACCAACCATGAAATATGAAAAAAGTAAATAATCGTAAATCAAAAACTCGTTTATCAAACCATTTTTTCTGACGGTAACTGTTGGCCTCTGAAATTATATCTTCAACCATTCCGATTTTCTTGTAAGCAGGAAGCCCATAAGCGGCCTCCTGCCTTGCTGCATCCAGGCCAATCTTAATTTTTTGTTTTTCCTGTATTTCAAATAAATCCAATAACGCTTTACGACCAATATCGGTATTGTTCTCCAGCCAGGTTAAAGCAAAAATATCCGCTTCGGCTTCCATCTCTTTGGAGTTTTTCAAGATTACTGAACCAAAGCCTTCTCCCAGAAACGTCCATCTGGATAAGAAATTCATAATTGCAAAAACAAATGAATGTCCAGCATTCAGATGCCCCATTTCATGAACGATCAATGCAGTTAAAGCATCCTCCGGAAGGTCCTGTGCCGCGGAGGTCACCGCGACAATACTACGCATCAAAGGAATTGGAGGAACTATGCAATATGCATTGATAAGATCCGACTCAATAACTCTTACATATGGCCTTTTGATTTGACATTCCTTTGATATGCTGGCTACTGTTTTTAGAATATTTTCGCGCTCTCTCATGCATCCAATTCGAGCCAATATACGCATGAAGGTTATAAATTGTCTAATATTGTTAACTACCACATACATAATAAAAAATATCAATGGGAAAAAATAAATAACAAAGAATATACGGATAAACGCTAAAGTATAATCACCACAGTGGATTGTGTTTGTAAATGGCAACAACACTATTGCGGCATCTTTGATGAGTTTACTTGCTCCACTATTTGAAAAAATATAATTCTGCCCCAGGAAACAATATTCCATGAGATTGGCACACATTAATAAAGTAATCAAACATCCGCCGTTTGCAATTAACCATATTATTAGCACTGCAATTGTAACGGATAAAGGGCGCTTTTCTTCAATTACAACTTCATTGTTATTTGATCGAACTTTATTTATTGAATCAACAAACATCAGCATCGTATTTTTAAAGACTATTAAGCCTAATAAAAAAATGATACCCATTGCAAACAACATACTCAAGGCACTTACAGTCGATAGACAAAGAACCAGCACGGGAGTTATCGCGTATATCATAAGAAGAATTGACGAATAAAGCAAAATAATGAAATGCGGAGACCTGGTCAACTGATTTTGATCGCTTTTTAAACAAAAAAGGATTACTGCTCCTATCCCCAAGGTACAATAAATGATTGTAGATAACGATGGATGTATAAAATAATGTGGAACGCATAGTATAGCGATTAAGGATAATGAGTATACTGTTGCATTCCACGTATATTTGGGAATTGATACCTTTTCGACAACTTCAGGGTTGTATCCTATTGTTTTTAATCTGAAAAACAGTTTCATATAATGATCATTGATAAAAATTCTATACAAAGTAAACATTAATAAAATAAAGCCAATAAATACAACAAGAATGCAAGCGGAAATAACTGAATCGCTCTTCAAGAAGCTATACGACACATACTGTGTTCCGAAAAGTATAATTATAGCAACAGTTAGGAGAGAATAGGTTAATCCAGTGAATCTCCTAGAATACTCGTATGAATATTCCAAACGTGTAGCATACGGCTCTTCAGCACACAAAACACATTTTATTATTTCCGGAGACTTTAATCGAAAGAATAATTTTGGCAGCTTTAATTTATTGATAACAATTAAAGCCGTTTTCATCGGCTTTTCTTTAGTTACCTCAACCGAAAACCCATCATTGCTGAAAAAAGCAACTAGATCCTCCTCTATATCAGAAATATTACCAGTAAGTTTCCAGATATTTTTTGCTACATTCATACAACACCCAAGTTATGCCCTCTCAAAACATACTTGTAAAATACCAACAGCTATATCAGATTACAAGGATTTCAAAGGAATTTATTATCCGAAAGATGTTCAAGAGTTGCTGATGATTTCTTATGACCGAGCTGTTCCAACTGAGTCTTCAGGTTATTTAAAATCGTTTCAGATACACACAGAGTCCAAACTTCATTCCAGCCAGCAGTGAGGTCTTTTTCGATATTAGAGATTTCGCCTTGAGGGCTCATGGCGATTTCAACTGCGATGGTTTTACCTGATTTATCTTTCAGACCTATGTCAGCACATTTACCGTTTTTGCATTCTTCGATCACGGCTTTATAGCCTTGTTTTTCAAATACGGATTTAAGCCGGTGCTGATGAAACCGGTGCAGAAACCCGCCTTTACCAGCGCCTAGGTTTTGTTGACCAATTAGTTCAATGGCTTGTTTTGTCAGCTCATAAAATTTCTGTGGACGCCCGCGATCATTAACCTTTATTTCATGTTCAACCAAATAACCAGTCTCTATCAATTCGGAATACAGTTTCCCGGCCATATAAGTTGTGAAATTCAATTCCTGCTGTCTTTCAGTTGCCGGTACATACGGACGGTTTTTAATATCCCACAATAAAGCGATTTCATTTTCACCCAATTCATTGTCAGGTTGTTGTACTTGCGAATTTCCGGCATCAACGGCCTCGACAGACACTTCATCGCCTTCAACAACAACATCTTTTGTAAGCTCAGCAAGTATCGGTTGCATATGCTTTTCTACTTCATAATCTGTAATATTTTTATCAACCTGAAGTTCCGGTATATGAATCATAAACGGCCTGGTATATCCTCCCGCCAACTTGATAAGTGCCGATTTTAATGGCAGAGAGTTCAAACACTTTTGCTGTTCCGCATTCAACCCCATGGAATATGACATTGCCCTGATGTCTCTTGTCGCGGTCAGGTTAAGCGTTATTGTGGAAAAAATATTGGCATGAACTGCATGATCCAGCGCTGATGGCATTTGATCCGCCATTATCAGTGCCTGGCCAAATTCACGCGCCAGGGAAACAAGCTGACTGACCAGCGGGATTCCAAGCGAAAACAGACGCTTCGCCTCATCAAACATCAATACATGTTTCAGTTCGCCGCGTTTTGCCAGATTCAGGCGATAGGTAAATATCCAGTGAAATATCATGGTCGCGAGAAAAGTTTGATATTCAATTGTCAGTCCATCGAGCTCCAATACCACCTGTTGATTCAATAAATCATCCATCGCAAAACCTTTTCCGTATACAGAATGTCCCAGAATACTGATAAATGGCCTCAATCGGAGTTGGATAGTTCGGATGCTATCCTTGGTACTGTTCGGGCAACTGCCGTCAGACAGTCTCCTGTTTAACGCATCACTGAACTTGCCCATAGTCGGAATGCCGGGGTGGTCATAAATTGACATCAGTGTTTCAAGGAAAATGGCTTTGGCGGAAGGAGCCGCACTGGCATAAAAATTTCCAAAGAATATATCCGTAAATATTGAGGCCCATTGCACGGCTGGAGTTCCCTGCGGAGCTGTCAACGGATTGAACTGAAAATTTTTCCAGTTGAATATATGAAGTTTATCACTGCTTCTGAGCAAACACCGATAATCGCGTTTAAAGTCAAATATCCAGAATGGAATTCCGAGTTTTGCCAGGTTTGACAAGATGATGATTAATAAAGTAGTTTTACCCGCTCCGGCGCGCCCGCTTACCAGCATGTGCTGCATAAGTTCATTGCGACTAATTCCAAATGGATAACTAATTTTGCGAATCTCATCATACACATAACCAATTTTGATTTCCCCGTTGATAGCTCCCGGCGGCGGATACGGTAAAAACGGATTATTGCTTTGTGCCAAAGCGATATAGGCCGGAGATTTCGTGATAAGTTTATGCACGCGGTTAACTATCTGCTTAACCGCTGGCTGATCATTACTTTTATACGTAATCATTTTTAACGCCTGGACAACGCGCGGATCGTTACTCATCCCGGTTTGATGCGCAAGGGCCGATATATAATTGCATGCCCATAGCCCATAACTGATTTTCGGATCTTCTTTATTCATTTTTGCACCCACGTATCATGATTAAAGTCAAGTTCTTTGTAGTGTCTGATGCAGACAATGTTATTTTCAAATGTCCTGTAGCAACTGAAACAAAGCGGGATTTTGCATATCGCGCAAAACTCAATTTTGTCGGTCAGTCTGCCACACTGACCACCGCCGTGTAATTCATCAGGCTTTATCAATCGTCCATCCGCACTGGTCATCAGGGCATCGCTTTTATCTGAAATCAAGCCATCCTCAGTAAAAGATTCGTGACTATATGAGGAGGGTATATTTCCCCCGGATGATTGACCGAATACCCGGACGGATTGTTGCGACTGTGTACAAGTTTCCGCCGCGAATTCATTCTGAATAATCTGCTCCTGGAAATTACGCGGCCCGGTTTGCGGTGATTCTTGGACTGGAACTGCATCCACTCTTTGCGCGGTTGCCTGTGGTTGTACAACTGCCGGTGGATTGAAATTCCCCTGTTTCCAGGCCCTAAAACCAGCGGAGAACGCATTCTTAAATTTCCTGAAAAAAGTTTTCATGTTTCACCTCGCGATTAAAACGATTATTTGAATTATCAGTAGCAATAACTCTACCCCGTAAACAACTTTGCACGCGATAACTTGATAACCTTTGCGCCGAACAAGAAAACGCACGGCTACATAGGGCAACAGTAAACATCCGCAAAATGTGAATATCAGCAATGATGTCCGCTGATTATCGGTCAATTCATATAGCTTGGCAAGCGGAACTGCCAGACCAGTAATCGCCGCGGCAAGAAATGCCGCGATCTGTAAAGGCAAAGTATCCCGTAGTCCTTTTTGCGCAAGCTCCCGGAGTCCTTGGCCGAAGCCAATGCAAAGCAGGCAGATAATCACACACCTTGTGAAAAGAGCCGTAAACTCAATGGGTAATTCTCCCATCCATCCCCAGAACTTAATTGAAATCCAGCGAATAATGTCCATTTTTCTTCTCCATTTTAAGTTTTCAATACGAAAAGGCTTATATTGAAAACAATTTTTGGGAAGAAAACTTGATGAAAGATAAGAATAAGCTCAGAATACAATTCCCCATTGGAGAATATGAATAAAAAATAGATTTCTTTTGTTTGTCAATAATCTCCAAGTATATGGGATTTATTAATGTGCTTCAAATTCAACATGGCTACCGTCAGGTTGAATTGATTTTATTTTATAGGATTTACCTTCTGAATATAAAACTTGCCTTGAAGAAGATCTTAATAACTTTTCGTTTGAGTTGTTGCCTTTGAGCATTACAAAAGTATTATCCATCTTTGAATAATCGGCATCAATATCACTATCTAATATTGATACATCGTATATCAACTCCCCAATTTGAATTTTTCCGGTCCTCATGCAACATGTTCTATATAAAAGCTTTTTAGAATGTTCTGAATATCTAAACTCAACGCAATATTTCCTTGGTTTACATTTATCGTATTTGATAAGAAGAATGACCGGAGTCCATTTAGTAATTTCCAGAGAAGGCTTATCAATAAAATCCACATCATCATCAACAGCAATTCTCGCTTTTGTTTTTTTTCCTTTTTCTATTACAAGGTTGATTGAGTTGTATTTGCCTATGCTTAGCTTGGCATAAAGTCGTTTTAATTTTGATGGGGGGATATCCCAAAATGCTCCAGGGGGATTTTCTGATAATTTCAAAGTGTGATAGCTTACTGTAATATTTTTTATTTGGGCATATTCTAAAAAATCAACTTTTTCACTTAGATAATTATTTATCAATTTTAATGCCATATTTTGTTTATTTTTAAATAGAGTTTCCGAGAATTTTGATGCAAAGTCATCAAGTTGTCTCTTTAGAGCACGGTCTTGACTTTGTCCGGCTTCTCTTGTTGTCAGTTGTTTTTTGATATATTGGTTATCAATATCATCATCAATTAGCGATGCGTTGCGTAATATTTTGAAAAAAACAATTCTGGCCTGTTTTTCCTTTTCATTATTATGACGAGAGCCAGTTATTAAAATAATTTCATCTTTCAATTTTCCATTTACTTTTTTAAAAAATGTCTCTGCTTTTTTAGGGTAATTACTATTGTATGCTTCAAGTCCAAGGTAAAGGGCTTTACTATTTTGACTGAGAAAACTTAGTCTTTTATCTTTTTCTGTATCAGCAACATCAGATACTCTGATTTTTTTCTTTTTCCCAGCATGAATAATTTGCAAAAAGCACCCAGATACACCAGTCAGCTTTGCGCTGTATGTACTGCCATTTTTCATAGAGAACATTATCAAGCCACCTATGTCGTTTTTGAATGTTGCCGCAGTGTTTACTTCGACTTGTCTCAACTCCTCAACGGGGAGTTTTATATCGGGCGGAACGGGTGGTGGGTATTTTTCCAAAAAGCGATACGCTCCATTATAATCCCTTTTTAATAGACAGCGAGCAATTGATCTGATAGCTTCCTTTTTTTGAGCTTCTATTTGTGTTTTGTACTTTGATAAGTAGCCTTTACTCATTATTGACCTGAAATATTGCGTGTCTTTTGCAAATTTTCCTTGATAATTTGTCAGGTATTGATATGCGTTGAAAAGTTGACCTGATTGTGCTAATCCCTGAGCATGGAGTTTTATTTTTCGTTGTTCGATGGAAAGTTCTCTCAGATATTTTTTTCGAGCTTCCTTTTTTTTGAATGCCAACAATTTTGCTTCACGTTCACGCTTTTCAGCAAGAACTTTTTCAGTAAGCAGCTTTTCTTTTTCTCTCTTGGATTCAAAATATCCTGATACGTTATCTACAATAATGGCTATTGATATAAGGCAGACAAGAACAGATGCCCAAAATAAAAAATTTATGACTAGAATTTTTTTACGGTGCCTATGAGGAGGCGGTGTATTACTGTTTTCAGGAGAAATCATTATTTCTTCCCTAATAGATAATCAAAGTTATACATTAAAGACTTATTGAAAAGAATAGGGGCCCGAACAAAACAAATCTCATCTCCAACCGCGTTGGGCGGGGAGGGTTCTTCTGGCTCCAGATTCATCCAGACATTTCTTACGATTTGGCAGTTATTGCTTGGTACAAATTTAATCTGATATAATACAATATCTGAGGGATTTAATTCGGCTCGAATTCTTTTCCAGTCAACTTTTGTTGGAATAATAACAACTCTGCGATGCAGTACAACTCTACCTGCGCCGAACGTTGTAATTGCCACTGGAAATTTTGATTTCTCTTTTGATGAAAGTTTTTCTATTGCGGCCTTCAGGGTGCCTGCTGTCTGAGATATGGGATATCGTCTATAGCTGGTTTTGAGTTTTTTACATGCCTCAATACATGTTTCCCTGTCTCCATGATTAGCCGCTGCAATTGCCATTGACAAAAGAGCTTTGGGGGCAACCGGATTACGGCGCTCCTCTCCTAGAAGTTTAAATTCTTTTAATGCTTTTCCATAAGTACCTTTATTTTTGGCCCAGATACAAGCTCGGAGATACTTTGCATTCATAAAAGCGTCTGTTTTGTTCAACAAATTAACTTTTTCCATGTTGTCTATTAGCTTTACTGCATCTGTTATTTTTCGCCTTGAAATTAGACAATGAACTAATCCCAATCTTGCTGCTGCTGCATCATAAGGAAGCCTATGAATATTGGCATGCCTAACAACGGTTGTAAACATTTTTTCGGCCTGGTCTTTATCATCGCAAAGATAATAAAAGCAAGCCAGACGTATATGATTGGCAAATTTTTTATTTTTTTTATCAACATCCTTGGGGACGAGATAACTGCCCTCAGCTATTCCAGTAATTAAATTGCTTATAGCATTTCTATCCGAGATGATTTGCATATTTGTAACTTCTTTTGCATTGGAGAAGATTTTTGCGGCAAGTTTTGGTCTACGTCTTTCTCCAAGTAAAAAACCATATAACAACTCTCCCTTCATCTTTAAATTTGGCATGTACCAAGGAGAAGTCAAACGGTTATTTATTGTCCCAGGATACCTTGCAGTGGGTATTATATTTCCACAACTGTCATTTTTTAAAAAAGTTTTTGGGGCTGTATCAATAATTTCACTTTTGAGAGCATCATTAATATTCTCAAGAGTGGGCCTATTGTGTGAAGTGTCTTGCGTTTCCTTTTCCACTGTTTTAGCCCATTGTCTAAGTCTCTCCGTAACCTTTAAGGCATTATTTGTTCCGCCGTTTAAGTATAAAGAAACAGCAATATTATAAAGCATTTCTCCTCGATATAATCCATAAGGAGATGCTTTGAACAGTTTGTTGATAATTTTGCAGGCTTCCTTGAGGTTATTCTCCGCAATAAAACACTCCGCAGTGTAACATCCTGCGGCCTCCTTTAGCGTTCCCTCTTTTATTTTGCCATACAATTCTCGAGCTTTTTCATATTGCTTTTTAAAATGAGCTTCCCTTGCTTTACGGTAGATTGCAAAGTCCATCCCATAGGTTTTAATATCGTAAGCTTCCCGGGCCTCATAGAAAAGTTGTAATGCATCTTTCTGGATTTCCTTAAGATTTTTGAATTCAATGTCCGATAACTTGAAATCAGCTAGACCTTTAGGTTTTTGTTCAACTTGTGTATGGAATATAGTTCGGCACGATGCCATGCATTTACGATATAATTCCTTCTTCATCTCAATTTTTGCACGAATCCACAGAGCTGGTAAATAAAGATGAATACCACTTGTTTTTGAATAATAAGTTGTTTCTTTCTGAGCATCTTTATATTTTTTACTACAAAGAAATGCTGTTGCTCTGACAAGATGCCAGTCATGGGGCTTGTCATATTCAATTGAATCTATAATTTTTAATGCATCAATATAATTTCCCAGATTAATTTGACATTTTGCATTTAAAAGTTTGAGTTTTGCATGCAACTTTGGAGAATTTTTGAAATGAGATTCTGATTTTTTGATTAAAGTTATAGCCTTCTGCCAGCGTTTTGCTTCCATGTATTTTTCGATCGGAGCTGTTTCATGGTCAAACAATGCCTCAGCGTTAATTGCGAGGCAACTCAGAAATAATGACACTGTTAATAATATATGCTTCATTGTTCCCCTCTTGAATGTTTTTATATGTTTTTATTTAGCAATTGATTTTTAATTATGGCACTTCCATAAAACAGCTTACTCTTCCAAAAAAGAACTGGCGGGTCCTTGGGTTTTATAATATTAAACCTTTTTTCAAGCCCCATAAGCAGTAGAAGTCCATCTTTATTGTTTAGATTTACTTCAACTATCTTATCCGGATAATTAAATACTTTTGGAAAAATAATTTTTTTTAAATAATTACATTGCGCGCAATTTTTTCCTCCAAATATCCAGGCAATGGCACCAGCATATCGTTTGTCATTGACCTTGCCTCCATTATACTTAATATAAGTTACAGATTCAACGTTATTTAACGCAGCCTTGGATATCCATTCATCCGTCTTGTTTTGAACTTGCGCAATATCGCCAGCAATAAATGATATTGGGATAAATAATATTTTATGCGAAGAACCATATTTGATCGTCAAAGGAAAGTGCTTGTATATGCGTCCGGAATATCCATCTGGTAATATCCTTAGTGTTAATTTTTCTGTTTTTCCGGGGGCGATGTTTGAGGGCATAGATTTAACAATCAAGCATGGACAGGGAGAACGCCATGTTTTGATGGAAATATTCTTAAATGCTTTATTTGACATTTTTATAGCGACGTCTTGTTGCTTTGAAAAATTTCCAAGATTAACTGATTTCCCTTTATTAATCTGAATATATGGCACTTCCTTTGTGTCGACATGAAACGATAGCAAGTTCTCTGCCGGGACCTTGCTTGTTTCTGATAGCAATGTTAATATTATTGTTAACAAATAGTTATGTTTATTTAGATTGAGCATTGTAATCGTTTTTTATGCTTTTTTATAAAACTTCAGTCTATTTATCTTATTGTCTTTTTTACATGAAAATATATTTAAAAAAAAATTTTTCAAGTCTTGATTTTTTTTTAATGTCAATTATTGTAACATTATAGATATTTTTTTCTTGAGATGAAAAATAAATCATTGGAATAAGGAGGGTCAGTTATGGCTTCAAAAGTAGTTACAAATTACTGGACAATTGGAATTGGGATTGTAATCGCAACATTAATCCTCATTGCTGTAATGCTTGCAAGTAATGTGCAAGCAGAAGACGGAGGAGCAGGTACTTCGTCAACGGGATGCGATGGTAGTGGAAGTGGCGTTTGCAATCCGGACGGATGTTAATTTTTTTATTAACATGTGTATTATAATTATTTATGTCGCATTTATGGCTTTATTTACTATAAATGCAAATGCTTTTTCTACTCCTTTATTACCAGAGCCTTACCAGTTTCCGCAAACTCCTAAACAGGGAAACGTTAAGTGTAGAAATTGTGGGGAAGGAGAAAAGCCCCATATTGATAGGTTTTGTTATGCTGTAGCGCATATCAACCTTTTTGAAGAAAATCAAGCTCCCAATAATGATTTGTTGTCAGTTTATATTGGAGAGCCTGCGCCGTTTTCTCCTGAAAACAGGTATATGATTCATCCTCCTGGGACTCCAGGTGCTATAAATGATTACTTAATGGCAGAACTTGGAAGGTGGAAAGTTTTATTCAAAGCAAAAATGGATGAAATTGGCTCTGTGTCTTTCTTTGCGACAAATGTTCCTGGATATGCATTGAAGCGAGATGGCGACTTCCTTGTAATAACGAATTTTAATACATTATGTGAATATTATTTTACCAGTATTGATGCAGGAAAAAGCTGGAAACTTGTTAAGTTAGCCTCTTTAGGGCGTGCGAATTATTTTATCAAGTGTGAGTATGATAGTGAAGGCTATATGAAACGTTTGATAATGCCTGGTGGAAATTCGTATAAATTCTTGTACAAATATGGACAAATTAATAAAATTTTATCTCCAAATAACGCATTAACAATTTTTTATTGGGATGAATCAGGTTTTATTCGTAGAATTAAAACTGTATTAACAAAGCATCACCCATTCTATAAAGTTTCGATGAAATTGCGCCAAAATATAGATCGGGAAACCAGACTTCCTGTTGCTAGGGACATCCATGTAACAAGTACTATGGATGGTCATTTGGAAAGCCTCACTAATACTGCAGGAGAGCGTTTTACTTCGGAATATCTTCTTGATCAGCAGAAGAATAAAAAAATAACGACTGGTATATTGACAAACCCTAACGGGCGACGAGATTATCGTACGAACCAAACATTGGGGGGAAAAAGGGAAGCTGAAAAGGGCGCCGTTGAAAAAAAAGGTGGCGAAGATGTTTTTTTGCCCTACCAGAAATTGCGATATGCTTCATCAAATGGAAGTATGTATATCATATCTTCAAAGGGGCTAAAGAGAAAGCGAGCTCATAGTTCTTTGGCTGTAGTAGAGACGGAGGACCAGCTTGGAAATAAAACTCGCTATAAATACAATGAGCTGTGGCTCCGAACTCAAAAAATTAATCCGGATGGAAGCGTCTTAAAAAAAGAATATGATGATGCTGGACGGATCACTAAAGAAATTGATGAATGTAACAGGATAAAAATATATAAAAGAAATAAACAAGGCTTGATAACTGAGTTCCACTATGGCGATAATGTAACAAAGTATGAATACAACACCGATGGGTATCCTTCAAAAACGATTACCCCGGATGGCTTGATCCATATGTTTGAGTGGGATAAGCATGGAAGAATGGTTGCTTATACTCAGCCTGATGGCGTTAAAACAACATATTCATATTGGGGAGGATTGGATTTTATATCTAAAAAAACTGTATTTGATAACTTAGGTAAAGAGAGTAGTAATAACAGCTTTTACTACGATGTCAAAGGTCGACTAATTAGGATTTATTATCAAGATAAGACCTATGATGCATATTGGTATAACTGTTGTAATATGATTGCTCATAGATACAGAAATGGAAAAGTTGCAAAATATACATATGATGCGAGTCAAAAGTTGACGAAAGTGACAATAAATAATAAGATTGTATTCCAGGCTTTATATGATAAATATGGTCGCTTGCTCAAAAAGAAGCGAGCAAATGGAACTTGGGAACTCCGTAAGTACGATAAGGATTGGCATACCGCTGCAAGAAAAACTCCTGATAATAAAATAAGGCAATACTTCCGTAATGCTGCGGGATGGGTTACAAAGACAAAGACAAACAAAGGAACCGAGGCTTTATACGAATATAATTACAAGAGAAAAATTACATCCATTAGAGGAACTGAAACCCCTTGGCGCGATTATAACTATGACGGAACAGGTAACCTTGTAAGTACAGCTTATTACGGGATGCCTACAACTGCAACAAGCCATCTTGCAAGAAAAATTCAATATGAGTATGATAACTTGAATAGAAAAGTTAAAACAACTTTTCCCGATGGAAGTGTTGAACAAAATGTTTACAAGGAAGGATCTGATCAACTTGAATATGTTAGAAAAAACAATATTTATACTTTTTATACATACAATGACAAGGGGCAGGTGCATTCAATTTCGGTTGTAACAAAAAAAGAGTTGGATGCTGCTTTGACCAAGACTGAAAAACGAGCTTTGATTGATTCAAAAGTTACTGAAATTATGAAATATGATTCTTTGGGACGCTTGGAAAGAAAACTTGACGTGAATGGCTATATTTTGGCTTTATATGTTTACTCGGGAACAGCGAACACTGCCTCTCTTATGATTGAGCCGATTTCTGAACAATTCGGAGCGTTGATACGACTTAAGAAAGGGCGGAAGAAGTTCATAAAATATGTTAAACTTGATAAGTATATTACATAAGATGCATTTCAATAGTAAAAGAATATATTATATTACATTTTCCGCATGGGTTGGATTAGCGTATTTAAATGCCGGAACGGTTAAAACTACACCCGTGAAGCCAATGGAATACCCAGTCAAAGAGGAACTGAATGCTTTTGGTTTTCCGTTAAAATATACATTCAGTAATGGTGCTGAAGTTATTTTCCGGTATGATGAGATTGGACGCGTCAGGAAGCGTATAATGCCTGACGGCTCTATTGTTTCCTGGCAGTATGAGAAAAATTTGTTAGTTACCAAGAATAATGAATCACGAATAACAAAATATGAGTATGACGATTACGACAGACTCATAAAAAAGACCATTACTCAAGGGGATCGCACTCTTATAGAGAGTCGCAAATATGATTCAAAAGGTAATTTAGTAAATATCTCTGAGAAACCGGGGACTGCAATTGATTTTCTGTATGATCGCTTTGGGCGTAAATTGGCTGAAACTGGAAAAGCAGGTTCCATTAAGTTTCTATATGATGATTTTGGCCGTTTGATTACACGACAGGTCCAAATACGAGGAGACTCCAAAAAATTTCAAACTAATTTCAGATATAATGGAGGGTGGATTGCCCAGGTTTATTCTTCTGCCGGAAGATTTTGCTTTTCCTGCGATTTTAGAAAGAAGAGGCTGAATTATATTGAATACTATAGCAGCAAAGGTAAAAAAAGCGGAAGCCAGCTAGTTTTTAATATCAAAAATCAATATAATAAGGCAGGCCTCGCTACGTCAAAAACTTTTACATATAAAAAAGAAAAACCTTTACTCATAGGTGGGTATCAGTATAATCAATCAAAGCAAATTATTGGGGAAACATCCTTTGGGACTAAATGGATGTACCGATATAACAAATATAGCCAGATTGTCTCCGCAAAAAATAATAATGGACAGCAGTATGATTATCTGTATGATAATGTAGGAAATTGTATCCGGTATGGCGCTCTGGCTTTTACATACAACAATATGTGGCAGGTTAGCGATCCGGGGTACCACTATGATGTTTTTGGAAACCTTGTAGAATCTCCTGGCTGCAAGTACCGGTATGATTTGAAAAATCGACTTATTTCATTAAGTACAAAGGATGAAACGATGAGTTTCCAGTACGATCCATTAAATCAGTTGGTCGGTTGTTTGCTTAGAGACAATGCTTCGGGAGTTGAGGTTCGTACTGATTTTATCATGTCGGGTATGATCGAATATGCGCGGAGTATTAATGGTGACGCGGTGTATCACACTTTTACCCCCAATGTTATTGATCTGATTAACGGTGTCAAGAATCCTTTTAGGCTTTTGGCTTCAACCCGGATTGGTCGTGGATCTGTCTACTTTATATCCGGATTGGACGGAAGTATTGTTGCAGGGCTTGATTCCGCAACAAACGGTGTATTGAAAGAACGGCTTTATTCACCTTTTGGATGGATGATATCGCCGGGGATTGACAAAACATGGGCTATGGGATTTAAGCTGATGCCTGTGATGGGGAACTCTCTGTATTTTTATAATGGACGCTTCTACAGTACAAAGATGTGTGGTTTCTTAACTCGTGGAAATGAAATTTATATAAAGAGTAATCCATATGCGTTTGAAAATTGCAATCCGGTTGGAGTGCGGCTTGCTTATCAGGCGCTCGAGAATATTGATTCAGATATAAACCGATATAGAAATATTAAGCTGAAACCAAGTCCTGTATTTATCACAAAATAATTTTAATTATTTTGTAGTCTTTGTCGCTTGTCGATAATTTTATGTAAAATAATTGTGAAAAAAATGTTTTTCTATTTGACATGTACATTAATTAATGTAAATTCGTTTTAATATGGTTAATGTCAGAGTGGGTGTTGATATTTCTTTGTGGCACTTTCGGCTGTCTTTATTAATCTATTGATAATACAATTGATATATTATTTCAGTTTGACTCATTTATTACATGTTTAGGTATGTGCAATGTTTGAAATTGATTCTATATTTAATTGTTTTGATTGACATAGAGGGTGATGATTTTTTATTTGTTTTATTTAGCAGAAAAAAATCTAAAGATACTTTGTTTGGTGCATGGATACAGGCCTGTTTGAAATAATTAATGTTTCTATAATTTTTATGGGGTAATTTTTTTTAAGATATAGACATAAAATGAAGTATATGTTGAAATAAGGATGTAACGAAGGGAGTGTTGTCGTCATGACAAGTAGAAGAAAGTTTATCGAGTCGGCCGTGAAGGGGGTAGCGGGCCTTACCTTAATCGGGATGTTTGCACCTAATGTTGCAAAAGCAGCGGATTGTACGGACTTGTGTCCGGATGGACCATATGATTGTGCCGGGGCTTCTTGTGATGTGCCGGAGTGTGATACATATGGTTGCGACTCCTTTGCTTGTGATCCTGTAACCTGCGATACTAATTGTGACGGAGCTGACTGTGACAGTGTCAGTTGCGACCCGGTGGCATGTGATACCAGTTGCGATTCCGGCGGCTGCGATCCGATTCTGGGAACCTGTGATTTGGCTTGTGACGGTGCTGATTGTGATGGTGTCGGCTGCGACCCGGTGGCATGTGATACCGGTTGCGATGCCGGCGGTTGTGATCCTACTCTGGGAAGCTGTGATTATTGTGATGAAGGTTCTGATAGTGATACTGATGACTGTACTGGTGATGACACGCCGTGTGATGATACATCTTGCGAGGATACGCCGTGTGATGATACATCTTGCGAGGATACGCCGTGTGATGATACATCTTGCGATGACACGCCTTGTGATGACGGAACCGGAGACGACGGAACCGGAGATGACGGAACCGGAGATGACGGAACCGGAGATGACGGAACCGGAGATGACGGAACCGGAGATGACGGAACCGGAGATGACGGAACCGGAGATGACGGAACCGGAGATGACGGAACCGGAGACGACGGAACCGGAGACGACGGAACCGGAGATGACGGAACCGGAGATGATGGAACCGGAGATGACGGAACCGGAGATGACGGAACCGGAGACGACGGAACCGGAGACGACGGAACCGGAGATGATGGAACCTCAAGCGAAGGCGGAAGTTCTAGTAGTGGAAGTTGCGGAGGATGCACGGTGGTAGTGAATGGAGTATCGGTGTCTTGTGGTAGCGGTATAACTGGACAGGGCGGAAGCTCCTCATCCGGGCTTATTTCGGATGGCAGTGGGGAAGCTTGGGAACTCACTTTACTACTTGTATCTGATAGGATTTGTGCGGCTGGAGCAAAAGACTCAGATGTTCATAAAGTGCAGATGCGTATTACCCTGACTTGCACTGGAGGTAATGAAAATTCTTCTGGAGTCATAACATTTACTAACAATCCAATATTTATGAACAATCCAGGAAAACTGGAAATCGAAAATCTTGGAACTGTTACTGGAGTGGAAGCTAAATCCTTTAATATAACGCCTGGAGAGTATGATATTACCTATACTTCCTCAGATAAGGTGGGAGACTTTGTCTTTATGGGATTGTCAATATATCAAAAATGGGATGAGACAGTAGAGGACTCATGGAATCATGATCCGTATTTTGAAGAAGATGTTTCAAGCCCTGTTACTTTTATCGCAAAACTTTCAACTGATGGAAGAGCTATTGACCAGCATCGTATAGTAATGCAGGGAACTTCGGTCGAATTATCCCAATATAATATAGCAACCGGGGAATGGGAGCTCATAGAAGAAGTTAAAACAAGAGAAGATCTTGAAAACATGGGATATAGCATGGAGCAGTTTACCGCTTTTACTCCTTCCGTGGATACGGATGGGGTAGCTACTGACAGTAATGGAGAGGCGACGTTAAGTCAAAAAGTTTTTTCCAGCCCGGCTGGACAGGTGGATATAAGAATTGAAAGTGTTACATTTGAAGCGTATGATAAAGATTCAGGGAAGGAGGATCAAACGTCATGACCCATTTGAAGAAAATTACAGGTATATTTATATTACTCATGATTTCATGGTTGATATTACACGTGCATGGTGAAGACAAGTCAAAATTAAACTCAATGGAAAATGAAAGCAAAAACCTTTCTATTGACATTGATATAAGCATCAATAGCGATTCGACAAGCCCTGATAACGATGCATCTACAACAGGAAAAATTTTAAGTTTGAATATATTGGATAAAGATTATGATGGTTTGCCGGATTACCTTGATGGGTTTGACTTTACGTTTGGAGGAACCAGTCAGAGTGCTGCAAACGCAAGCCATGCTTTCGTCCCGGTCAAAGTTAAAATCTCCAATGTCACGGATTATAGTAAGGTTGTCTTAAAATTTGAGTACTTGGCTTCGGACCCCGCCAACTTTTCATATTCAGGCAGCGGCTCCACATCTGATCCATATACATTTACGGGGCCGGATAGTGATACTGCCAGATTCCGCCTGTGGAAAAAAGACGGCAGTGAGGCGCGTAACAAAGCCAGTGTTGTCAACAATGGAGATTTTATTCCCAAGGATACCAATATTACATTGAACAAAATAATAACTTCGGGGGATGAATTTACTCTTTATCTGGAAGCGTTAGACGCAAGTAAGGGCATTGGTCTCGATACTATAAAGGTTAGTTGCAAACCCTTGAGCTCTCAAGATTTTGTTTCTTCGGATCAGGTTAAATTTACCGCTGTAAAAGTTGAGAGCGTCCACCCGGTAGACAGTGATTTTCAAGCTAAAGCAGGCAGAATCATTATATCAACCCGTGATGGTGATAGTGAGTTTTATTCATCAGCTCAAACGAAAGGCGGAGAAGTTAAAATCACGGCTTATGTTACTCCGGCAATCGAAAATGTTGATGTTTATTTCGAAGTTATTGACCCGGATGATTTGTCCCCATATGAACCTAAATTAATTTACGATCAATTAGATGACCGGCCCAATGACAATTTGCATGATAAAGCAATGGATGGGTCCATAGATAAATATAAACTCTTTCAAGGTTCATTCCTTTCTGTCAAAAATGCAAAGACTGTTGTTAATAACAGTAAAGCTATCGCTGAAACCGTTTTAAAGTTTTCGACTGCGTGTTCCGGTGATAATTTTATTGTCAGGGCAACTTGCCGAAAACCAGATGATAACCCATTTGATACGAATACAGTAGGAAATGGTACCCCTGCTAATCAAGTTAAATATTCCAAAAGCCAGATTGCTCAAAGTTGTACTTTGGTTGCCTGGAAGCGGGCATATATCGAGGAGGGACAGATGTACGCTTCAGGAGCAACTGTTACTGCTGCGGCAGCTTCAACCTCCAACACTCTTGAACTTAGTAATAATCCTTTTAGGAAGAATACTCCAGTCGTGATCTTTCTGCCTCCAAACGGGGCGACAACAATAGAAAGAACAATTACTGATGTTGAAGGTTTAACTATAACATTAGACTCAAGCCTGGGGCAGGATGTTCTTATTTATTCCGGGGTGAAATTTAAATCAACGTTCGTACCGCAAACTACGGTAGCCACTTATACGGGATCAGATTCTAAAACAATCAAAGCTCCTGCTAATTGCCTCTATATTGACATTAACAGCGAAATTACAATCGTCGATGGAGGAACCTCAATAAATAGAATAGTGAAGTCTTTGACTTATACTACAGATGGGGCGTACGTGTATTATAACCTAGACTCTAAACTTGGAGTTGATGTACAGGAAGGCGCAATTGTGAAATTACGCGGGATGAGTTATGATGAAGTTAAAACAAATAAATTGGGGTATTTGGAGATGGCGTATGGTAAAAATACAAATGGGGTCGATAGTGATGGTAATAATGGAGAAAACGGCGGAGCTTTTATTGAATATAAAACTATTTTAACGCATAAAATTCCCTGTTTCCAGTGTTTTGCTAACAGCATACAATCACGTGCTTTTTTTAAGAAATGGTTTATAAATCAAGGCAAGACAAATATTATGATGTATAGCGCAGCAATCTTGCATCCGGATATAACTAAAGACGATGGCACCGAGCTAGTTGTTGGTGGACTAGCTTATGATCCCGATAGAATGGCTGCAACATTCCAAGACAAATATAGGCCTGAGGATGCCTCTGTCGCTATTCCAAATACAGAAGTACATGAAATTGGGCATATTTGGGGTATATTGCCAAGCGAAGATTCATCCAGCATATTTTATCATGTTGATAGAAAGATTAACCATAAGAGTCACACCGGCCAGGATGAATGTTTTATGTCATATAACACAAATCAAACAGATGGAAAATCAGAATTGTGCTTGGATTGTTTAATGTACGTAAGACAGAAGCAAAACTTTTAAACATGGAGTTCAAAATGCATCTTTTATTTTATAAGAATTTTTTTACGGGAGTCATCATCGTTGCCATTCAGTTTTGTGGTAATAACTTATTGTTTTCAAGCAAAATTGAATCAAATAATATAACTCCTTTGACGATCTGTAAAATCATTGATGACAAAGACGGTTCGTTTGGTTTTATATATGAAAATAATAGTAATAAAACTCTAGAGATTCATCCATTCAAGGTTAGTGGAAACAATTTATACTTGAAATTTCGCAATAAAGATAGAGGGTGGTGTCTTGGAGTTTTTTCCTCTGGATTGGATAATTACACAATCCGTGCAAAGAGAAAAGTAATATGGATTGATGATATTGTTGCATATATGAATCTTTTTCCTAAATGGCCGAGCCGCTTTGCGGCGTTGTATTGGATGTTTTGTGCGGGAAAAGGTGGTTATACAAAATATATTTACCTTTGGAAACCTGGTAAGGGCGAAATTGATTTTACCAATGTCCTTGACAAAAAAAATGCGGTTAACTTTAAGTTGGCAAAAATTCTGGATGGAAAACCTCTGACTTTTGCTCTAATAATAAGTAATGACTGTGAAAAAGAAATATCAGTTCCCGATTTTCTTTCTTCCGGAAATAAAGTAACGATTAAATTTCCGGATGGAAAAACCGTTTCTCACTTTTTTAAGAAGAATGATGGCAAGTTTTTTAAACTGCGGCCCCGCCAGTCAATATATCTAAAATTCGATATCAGTGAATTCCTGAAAAAATCAAAGAATTTCAGTATGAAAAACTTCAACTACGGCATTTCGGAGTTTCAATGGCAGGTGACGATGCCTGATAAAAGTGAAACTGTCAGCAAAGTCGGTCTGCTTAAAACAGAAAAGCCACTCTCAAAGAAAGCTAGTTATAATGGCATCTGGATGGATATCACAACTCCCATAAAATAAGGTTTGGAAAATAACATATTGACGAATATTGATATAAATTATATGGATAAATCAGGAGTGCTTTTATGAAGAAATTATTATCTATACTTACCCTGGCAATATTGTGCAACATATTGCCGGCGGAAGAATATAATACCTATAATCCGGTTCCGGTAAAATTAAAACAGAAACCATTGATTTATGTCCAGGCAAGAATTGCCAAATTGCTTGACGGCAAGGATGATTCTTTTGCTTTTGTATTTGTTAACCACAGACAAAAGGTATGCAATATTAAATACAGTATTCCTCATGTAGTGGGTAATGGTAGTATAGTTGCATTGGATTGCCAAAAAAAAGATTCCCCAATCCCTGCAATGAATAGATTTATTTTTGTTACTAATATTACTGCGTTAGCCAGTTTTGTAAAGGGTTGGAGGAATCCTTTTGCACGGATATTTTGGACTTTAGATTATTCAGGTCGAAAAAGAACTTTTGTTTCTCCGGTTTGTCATATATGGAATCCTAATATTGGGGAGGCACCTGTTCGTTTTAAAGTGAAGTTTCACGCAATAGGAAAATTTGAGTTTAGAGTAGCAAAACTGATTGATGGTAAAGATGCGACTTTTGCTTTGGTCGCAATAAATGATTCGAAACAGGAGATCAAAATTCCAGGGATTCTTTCTCCTGCCAGTAAAATAAAAATAAAATTTCCGGATGGCAAAATCTTTACATATTTTGATAAAAGTAAGGGGCAGGAGGTATTGCGGTTAAAACCCGGAGAGAGTAAATATATCAAGTTTGACATATATAAATTGCTTGAAAAAACAAATGCATTCAGTCCCGACAGTTTTAATTACGGCATGTCTGAACTGATATGGGAAGTGACAATGCCGGACAAAAGTATTGTCACGAACAGTTTTTACTTATTGAAAACAGAAAAACCGTTACCTGAAATAGCGAAAACAAAGGGCTATTTAATGGATGTCAACACCCCGTTGAAGTAACCGGCAAAATTGTTTTGCCGGTTAATGCAGGATAAAAATTTTTTTTAGATACAAAGCTACCATAAGCGGAGATAAATATTGAAAATAATTTTGACAAGAAGCCTTCTTTTTGCGGCAGTATGGATTCTCTTCTCGTCTGGTGTATATGGCGCGCAGTCGGATATTTATGACGAGCCCCCGAAAACTCATAAAAAAGGGAAGGCTGATACGAATCCATGGATAGCGCTGCCGGCTCCGGCTCCAACTGAAAACAGTAATCTTAAACCGGAGTTCCCGCTTGATTCAAAAGGGCGCATTAAAGCGCATATAATAAAGTCTGAGTCCGAAGTAAGGTATTTGATAAACAACCTTGAGAAAAATGAAATTTATCCAAAGATCCTGAAATCTTTTTATTTTTATCGTAATGTTCCCGGGCAATGGGATAAAAAGAAAGCGATTGGCCTGATAGACGCCAGAATGAAAACAATGCCGGCTGGCGAGTCAAAACTATGGTTTCAGCTGGCCGGGGTTGACGCATACGCCAGGCGATATACACAGAATGTTCCAGATCCCGGCCCGTCATACGCAATGATATTTAGCCATGCTAAAAAGTTATCCGAGCTTGATGTGGAACTTTTTTATCGTTTAATAAAAGAAATGTCATATAATGGACCATCCTTCAAAAGAGGGCGTCAGCCGCGTTCTGTAGGCAATTTATCTGGAATTGTTATGAAGCTGCTGCCGGTTTATATGTCAATGCCAAAATTGAGTGATGAAGAGCCTGTTTTGCCTGCACTGTCCTGGAATGATATAGTTCCCTACCTAAAGAACTTTGATAACAAAAAGGACCGGAGTTTTAATGAGATATATAGAAGTATGTTCATTTCTCAGCCGGGAGATTTGTTAAAAAAAAGGATTTCGACAGCGATCCGTCATCCGGAGTTTGCAAAACAGCCTGACAGCATTAAACGGCGCCTTTATCTGCATATGGCAAATAGTTATGACATAAATGGAAAATCATCAGAAAAACGGTTAATGTGGTTGAAAAAAGCGGCTGAAGCCGGTGCCGGATATTCTTTGCTGTTAAACTTTTATTTTTCATCTGCAAAACAATTCAAAACGTCCAATAAGCGCCTCAAGTATTTGGAGAAGAAATTTGCTTATCTGAAAAATGAGAAAAAAGGAGACGAGGCAAAAAAGGGCGCACCGGTTAAGGGAAAGCAGCCTGTTACTCGTGAAATTGCTGAATTTATTGAAAAGAATTATGTTCCTGATCCTGATAATGCTCTAGTATATTGCCTTTTTCAGGAAAAGCTGAATAAGAAATACCCGAATGTGCATGATGCATTCTTATATATGGATTTAGTTCAGTTAAGGAAATATGAGAAATCCAGAAAAAAGTTTATTGCAAAATATAATAGAGCCTGTAATGAAATTCTCAAGAAAGCTTTATCTGATTCCGGTAATCCGGATGATGCGATGAATATTTATAAATTTCTGATTCAAGCCAACCAAAAAGATCTGGCATATAAATATTTGGACAATGTGTTTGAAAAAATAAATGATCCTTCAGAAACAAAATTGCGAATTGCTTATATATTGGCTAAGGAATATGCAAAACACGATATTGGCAATGCTGTAACTATTCTTTCCAAGGTTGACCTGTCCAAATACGACACCGGCAATGGTGGCAGACTGGCGTTTTATGTAAAGATGGTCACCAATTACAAAGCCCGGTTAAAAAAACTCAGTAAAAAATCAAATTGATGACAGGTGGATTTTAGCAGAATAAAACTTTTTCTATACATAAAAACGATTAATTGTGAAAAAAATAAGTATTCTTTTCGAACTCTATAATATAAACAATCTACCCGACTCGTCAAAAAATTCTACCTCACCCGATAACGGAATCATTTAGGAGTAAGAATTTGTCTTCTGCATGATTGATAGTCATTTCATTTTCTATTGTTATAGAATGTTTACTGTAAATTACTCATGTTTATTTGCAATAAGCTGGATTTGTGGAGCAAAAAATGATGTTTTTTGTTTTTAAAAGTGTTGTAATTCTATGGCTGGAGTTTATATTATATTTATTCCTCTTTTTTTTCTTGAGGGCTCTGGTAGTAGGGCCGTTTTATATTGCTTGAGGAAGATTTTTTGCTCGATTTTATTGTGTCTATTCAATATTATATATTGGCAGTGGGATTTCGCCTGATGTTTAACAGATGGTTTTTTCGATGTTTTTTGATATAATAAACTGTTTTTTATTATTGAAAATATGTCATAATTATAATGCTAAGCATGAAGTAAGTTAGGGAGAATGGGTAGCGATGACAAGTAGAAGAAAGTTTATTGAATCGGCCGTGAAGGGGGTTGCGGGCCTTACCTTGATCGGGATGTTTGCACCTAATGTAGCAAAAGCAGCGGAGTGTACGGACCTGTGTCCGGATGGACCATATGATTGTGCCGGGGCTTCTTGTGATGTGCCGGAGTGTGATACATATGGTTGCGACTCCTTTGCTTGTGATCCTGTGACCTGCGATACTAATTGTGACGGAGCTGACTGTGACAGTGTCAGTTGCGACCCGGTGGCATGTGATACCGGTTGCGATTCCGGCGGCTGCGATCCGATCCTGGGAACCTGTGATTTGGCTTGTGACGGTGCTGATTGTGATGGTGTCGGCTGCGACCCGGTGGCATGTGATACCGGTTGCGATTCCGGTGGTTGTGACCCGATCTTGGGAACCTGTGATTTGGCCTGTGACGGCGCTGATTGTGATGGTGTCGGCTGCGACCCGGTGGAATGTGATACAGGTTGTGATTCCGGTGGTTGTGATCCGATTCTGGGAACCTGTGATTTGGCTTGTGATGGCGCTGATTGTGATGCCGATGGTTGTGATCCGGCAGGTTGTGATAGTAGTTGCGACGTAAATAGCTGTGATGCGGCGTCTTGTGATCCCTATGGTTCTTGTGACAACAATTGTGATTCGGGCGGCTGCGATAATTCCAGTTGTGATATAAGCGGCTGTGATGCGGCGTCTTGTGATCCCTATGGTTCTTGTGATGAAGGTTGTGATTCCGGCGGCTGCGATAACTCCGGCTGCGATGTGTATGGTTGTGACTTGTCTTCCTGTGATCCATATGATTCTTGTGATGACGGTTGCGATTCCGGCGGCTGCGATAACTCCAGTTGCGATATTATGGCAGGAGAGTGTGATAATGCCTGTGATATTGGATCTTGTGATGGTTCTGGCGATTGTGACGTGAGTTGTGATACTGCTTCGGGCTGTGATTCTATTTGTGATAACACAGATTGTGATAACCTTTGTGACGCTGTCGCTTGTGATGGTTCCGGCTGTGATTTTAATCCGGATTGTGCTGACGTTCCGTGTTCAGATACGCCTTGTTGTGACTCCGGCTGTGATACAGGATGCGACTCCGGCTGTGATACAGGATGCGACTCCGGCTGTGATACAGGATGCGACTCCGGCTGTGATACAGGATGCGACTCCGGCTGTGACTCCGGAACAGATTGTGATGTAATTGACATTGTTTGTGACGGTGGGACTTGTGATCAGGGCTGTGATACTGGGTGTGATACCGGTTGTGACGGTGCTGAATGTGATTCCGCATGCGATACCGGTTGCGACGGTTCGGATGATGCAAGTGGAGTGTCGATAGTTTGCCCTACAGGCGGAGATTTTACAATTAGCTATGCATGGCTTACTAGTACTACTTGCGCTGCCGGAGGAAAAAACTCATCAGTCCACCAGGTGAAGCAGAAAATAACGATTGGCTATTCAGGGAGTGATTCAGACCCTAAACTGCCAGTAACGTTTGCCGCAAAGGCTAAATATATGAACGTTAAGTGTAAGCTTGAGGTCGAGAGCTTTGGGACTGTCAATCATGGGGAAGTTATAACATACGAAATGCCGCCGGGAGAGTATGTGGTTACATTTACTTCATCAGATAAAGTTTGTGATGTAGAATGGAGTATGACGCTTGGAGGTACTGCCTCGGTTCATCAGAAATGGGATGACAGTCAGACTGATTCTTGGGAATTTGATCCTTTTTTTCAGGAAGACGTGGAAAGCCCCGTATCATTTATATGCAAATTGACTAGTGACGGGCGATCAATCGACCAGCATAGTATTTTTATGAGGGGAACTTCAGTTGAGGTTTCCTTGTATAACTTTGAGACAGGAGAGTGGGAGTTGTTGGAGGATGAATTAACAAGAGAATACCTGGAGCAAAATGGTTATTCAATGGATATGTTCACGATATTTACTCCAACGGAGAAGGTTACTGGAACAGATGGTAAGGCTACTTTCCAGCAAAAAGTCTTTTCGGACCCAGGAGGCGATCCCACGATAAGGACAGAATCAGTAACTTTTAATGCATATGATAATAGCTCAGGCAGGGAAGGAGAGGAGTAATATCATGACTTATTTTAGGATTATGAAAGTGTTATTAACTTTAATTTCATTAATACTATGCTTTGTTTGTTTACCTGTCAAGGGACAGACTATAAACTACAATGCCCTTAATGCTATGTCAAATAAAAATGCCTCGTATATTAAAATAGATATTGACACAGATACAGGAAATCGTGGGTATCTTCCTTTGAGCAATTGGAGTATGACATCTTATTTAGATAATTTAGAAGATGGAAGTCATGCTGGTTATGCTGAACAAGGCTGTTATTTATTCGTGAACGATAATGATGATGATGCAGATAAAATACCAGATTTTGCTGAATTAAATGGTAATGCTAGAGAGACTAATATCGCTCCGTTATTAGTTAGTGTGTCAATCGGTAACTCATTATCTGCTACAGAATTGGAAAAGATTAAGGTTTCCTTTGAATACGATGGGGCGACTTCTATAGGAACTTCTTCTGGAGAAGAACTCTCTGGAAAAACTGTTCTCAACAATGATAATTACAAGTATTACCCTTTTAGTACTACAAGTTCTAAAAAACTATATGATTATTCACCGATAAGAACAGGAATGAAAACGTTAAGAATATGGAAGTTACACCCTTCTGAACCACGCAATCCCGATGATATAGCTAATTCAGGAGGAGCATATGTTGTGCCTAGTTCTTCAACGACATCTAAAAAATACTCCTTAAGTGAATTAGGCTTTAATACAAGCACAACCACCGGCACAATAAAAGTTATGCTTTATGTTGAGGCAATCAATGAAGCAAATACAGGTACTTATGTTACCGCAAAAGCATATTATGATGGAATTAAAACTTCTGAAGATACTGTAAAGTTTACTGTTTTATCTGGTAATATTACGGTTAATTATAACAATGATTGTAAATATATAATTGATAGTAATGATGATGTAGCCGAGGACCAGGAAGATGGTTTTCTTTTTTGGTCACTTGATTCTGATAAAGATCCAATAAATAGTAAAAATCTTGAGAACGCATTCCCTTTGAAAATTAAATTCGCAGAACACCCTTTTCAGGAATATTTCGTTCAATTGGATCTCGTTAAAATTAGTGATAATACTGAGGCTGAATATTATTATAAGAATTCTCTAGACGACAAATTATTAACTCTACAACATCTAGATGATCCGAATATTGGTGATGAAACATACCTTTCATGGCGAACTATATCAGGAACCAGTATGTCATTTGATCATACTGGTTATGAAACTACTACTGTTTCTGGTTTTAAGTACACAAATCCAATTATTGCTATCCCTGTTGAAGGCGAGTATCTGTTAAAACTATCAACACATTTTGGAGCTACAATTGATTCAGTCAGAATAAAAATTTTAAGTGTAGACAAATTCTTTATGTTTGGATCGCTACGAAATAAAAATAACACAAGCTTTGATTATCAATCTGACGATACAAAAATAACTGCCATAACCAGATTTTCTGATATCATATGGGATAACACATTTGCCAGTCGAAATTCAAACTATGATAAATACTTCATTGGAGTGCATGGTTTCAATGTGAATGAAGAAGACGCAAAAATATCTGCTAGAACGATGTTCCGTAGGATTTATTGGCAAGGTTTTCGCGGAAATTTTATTGCTGTTACTTGGTATGGAGATTTGGGATGGCCCAATGAAATATTTTTTAATGCAGATGTCGGTAATGCCCTTCATACTTCCCCTGCTCTCATGCTTTTCCTTAAAAATAAAGTTCAAGGTCTATACCAGGCTCCAGCAGATAATATTTCCATTATGGCTCATAGCCTAGGAAATCTTGTGATGTGGGATGCTTTACGGTTGTACAGAAGAACCTACAGTGATATCGCAGTTAACGATGTGCTTAGCTACGAACCGGCCATTTGGATTGACTCTTTTCTTCCTCAATCACCCATTCGTTATTTAAAGTCGGATGGGGATGATGAGGTTGACTACACTGAAGAAGATTTGAAGCAACAGTCTTGGGCTTTTTGGTTTAATCAAAAAATAGCAGGTAATTCACGGGCCGCAAGAGATTGTATTAGTGGAAGTTATTATCACTCATATAACCTGAATGATTCTGCACTTTTTTGGATGCAACAAAATGATTTTTATGTAAATTCTATTCCTTGGAATCACTTTTATCGAATTAATCGTACGTATAGATCTCCTACTAATTTACAAAGCGTTCCTGCTCTTATAAAACATGGTTGCAGGACTAGGCCTTTTAGTTATGCAGCATTGATTCCTGCTGGGATGGTTGATAATACCTCTTATGCAGACTTCCAAACTCTTGCATCGGGGAAAGGGTGGGATTCTTCATCCCATAATGACTGCAAGGATAAACCTTTATATGAAGTATCAGCTTGGTACAAGGACACTATATCCAAAATACTTGCTGAATGGAGTATGGATAGATGACAAGAAAAAGAAAATTTATAATTACGGTAACTTTGATCATAGTAGTTGCTGTTTTGCTGGGGGGAATCCTGATTCTATTGTTTTCTGGTTCGTACGAAAAAAACCATAGACGCAAATTAATTTCTATTATGCAAAAAAAGGAAAAAGAGTTTCTTTCTCCAACAAATAATAGTAAGTATATTATCAGTGGAATAATTGTCGATGACAATGGTGAACCCGTAAATAATGTCAAGGTTCGCATTTCCCAATCATTTCCAGTTAATTTTGGATTAAAAAATAAACTTAAGAATTCAACAAGAGTAGTTAATAGTAATTTTGAAATCACCTTATGTGGAGGCGCTAGTGTCAGTTTGGGATTTTCTAAAAATGGTTATCATAGTGTATTTAATAAGCAGTTTAGTGTTTTCAGACCAAAAGGAGAGTTACGTAATATTGCCAATCCTGTTAAAACTTTGGACGTAAAAAACGTGAAGATTATTTTGGACAAGGTGGGACCAATTGCAAAAATAAAAAAGGCCAGATTTTCATTGTTTATTAAAAAAGAATGTTATTTCACCAGTTTTTCTGTTCCAGCCTTTGAACTCAGTAAAAAAGATTGCCAATATAATAATATATCTTCACTCAATTCAGGGATGATTTACTTGGACTTCAAAAGAAATAAGGCAGCAAAAATGATTAAAACTAAAATTAACAATGTGGGAAATGGGCGTTTAGGACCAGCCACAACTTATCTCAAAATGATTGGAGGAGAGGATTGCGGTTTCAAACTGTTCGAAGGTGACCCGCGAAGAAATCTTATTGGCATCAAAGAAGCTCCAGAGTCTGGCTATGTAAAGCAGTTGGTTTTCAATTGGCCGAAAGATATGAGAAAAGAAATACCATTTTATTATAAATTTGGTAAGATATATGGTAAAGGAATTATGAATAGTGCTAGTTGTAATTCATCAGGGAAAATTAGAATGGGATTTTCATTTTATCAGAATATTGAAACGAATTCTGCCCCAAAGGTCAGACGCAACTTACGGACGTTAAGGTGAAATCAAAAATATATACGTGGGTATTACTTGTTTCAACCGTAATATTAACGGTCTTTGTTGTATTTGCATGTGGTAAGTGGAACAAGTTCTTGATTAAGCAGGCTCAAGATAATGCCCAACCAGTATTTAAAAATAAACCTCCATATATGCGTATTTTTTGGGGATTTAGAGGTATAATAGTTGACCATAATTCTGAAAAAATCCCTAATGTTTCGATTGTCATCTCTCCCAATGCTACACATGTATCTGGTTCCCGGCAAGAATCAAAATCTTACGTGAAAAATGGAGATTTCTATCAATGGTATTATTCAAATATGAAATTTTACATATCTTTTTACAAGGATGGATATAAGCCTGTAATCAATAAGGAATTCATTCCCACAAAATTTAAAATTCTTAGTAATAAGAGCAAAACAGTATCTTTCCTGAATAAAGTGCTTCCGGTGAAAACTGTCGTTATGGAAAAAGTTGAGAAATGAATAAATCCTTTAAAATAGCCTTGATATCACTTGTAGTTGTTCCAGTTGTCACATTCTCATTGATGGTCTATTTTTCAGGGAATGTTGTTGTTGGTCATCAGAAAAAAAAAGCAACCCAGATTCCTGAAGAATACAGAAGTAATTTAAAAGAAGAATTTGAGGTAATGTGGAAGTCTTTGCCCGTTCCGACAGCAACAAATGATTTGGGGGAACCTGATATTCCAATTGATTCTCAGGGGCGTATCAAGCCGCATATAATAAAGTCTGAGTCCGAAGTAAGGTATTTGATAAACAACCTGGAGAAAAATGAAATTTATCCAAAGATCCTGAAATCTTTTTATTTTTATCGCAATGTTCCCGGGCAATGGGATAAAAAGAAAGCGATTGGCCTGATAAACGCCAGAATGAAAACAATGCCGGCTGGAGAGTCAAAACTATGGTTTCAATTGGCCGGGGTTGACGCATATGCCAGGCGATATACAAAGGATGTTCCAGACCCGGGTCCATCATACGTGCTTATATTTAAACACGCAAAAAAATTATCAGAGCTTGATGTGGAACTTTTTTATCGTTTGATAAAGGAAATGACATATGAGCCATCTCCATTTGCTAATGTCCGCAAACCACGTGAGCCCCGGTATTTGAATCAAATAATTTTAGAATTGCTTCCAGCTTATTTATCTGTCAAAGTACTAAGTGATAAGGAGCCGGGGCTAACTAATGTAGCGCCTTATATGATGAAGCCTTTCCTGAAGAAATTTGATGAGAGAAAAGATCGTAGTTTCAATGAAATATATCGAAGTATGCTGATTTCTCAGCCGATTGATATATTGGAAAAAAGGCTGCCGCAATTACTTGTTCATCCTGAGTTTGTTAGTCAGTCGGATAATATTAAAAGGCGTCTTTATTCCCATATGGCTTTACGTTATTGTATAGATGAATATGCAAGGGACAAGCAATTGATGTGGCTGGAAAAATATGTGAACGCCGGTGGCGGTTATTCAAGGTTGCTCTCTTTTTACTGCTCATATATCTCATTTGCGTTTTCAAAAGATCGAACTCAAAAGAAACTTGAAAAAGAGTTTGCGTATTTACACAATGATGGAGCGGCAGGCAAAGCCAACCTGGTATATCATGATAAAAAGAATCTGCAATTTACCCGTGAAATAGCTAATTATATTGAAAAAAAATATGTTGTTGGCGATCGTCAGCAAAATGTAAAACTGGATAATGAGTTAAGAATTAAATATCCTAACATGTATGGCCCAATTCAGTATTTGAAATTGGTTGATTTACAAAAAAATGAACAGGGCAGAAAAAAAATGGTTACAGACTATAAGAAAGCTTGCGATAAGGCTTTTAAAAAAGCTTTGCGAGATTCCAGTCGTTCATTCGATGCGTTGGAAATGTTTAAGTTTATGAAACGTATGCAGATGGAAAATCAGGGATACAAATATTTGGATGAGATGATTGACCATCTCCAGGATCCGTCTGAACTGAGATTGAGGCTGGCGTATATTGTTGTCAGCAAATATAAAAAAAATTATCAGCAAAAAGCGTTGTCAGTATTGGATAAAATTGATTTATCAAAATATGATACCAGCAATGGAGGAACATTGGCATTTCGTGTGAAGATGATTTCTAATCTTAAATTAGGTTTAAAAAAACAAAAAATACAATCCAGCAAAAAATAAGAGATTACAGTATGATAAAGACAGTGCTAGATCCACGTTCTTACAAAGTATTTAAATTTAAAGATAAAATGGTTCTTTATGATATAAATACCGACTCCATAACAAAAATAGAAGATGATTTTACATATGATCTGCTCGAGATGGCTGGTAAATGTGATATTGTGGACTTGCGAAACAAATTAAAAGAGAAATATCCGGATACTGATGACAAAAAGATAATCCATGTTATAAAACCATTGAAAGATGCTGGTTTTTTTATCAATCCACCTACGGACTATGAGCAGATAAAGAAAAATAAACGAAGGATAATGACGCATAAGTCAAATAAAATCCAGCTTAGTGTGACGCAAGCATGTAATCTGGCTTGTATATACTGCTATGCAGAAGAGAGCGGCTCCAATGCAAAAAATCAATTGATGTCCTTTGAAACTGCAAAGCAAGCCATAGACTATTTGGTTCGTGAAGCCGGAGACGAGAACAAATTGGGGCTTCAATTTTTTGGCGGAGAACCTTTAATGAACTTTGAATTGATTAAACAGGTTGTTGATTATACCACAAAGCTGGGAAGTAAAATCGGGAAAACGTTTAATTATGCTGTTTCAACAAACTGTACATTGCTGACTGAAGAAGTACAGGATTACCTTGTAAAACACCGTTTCGGGATTTTGGTCAGTGTTGACGGGGATGAAGATACACATAATAAACAACGCCCGTTTCGTGACGGCAGGGATTCTTATGAATTAGTTATTAAAAACGCTATGTCATTAAATGAAAAATACTTGAAAAATAAACACTTGTCTCCGCCGCGAATCAGGGCTAACATTATAAATGGTAATGCTGACCGTTTGGCGGAAATTACTGACAGTTTCGCAGATATGGGCTTTAAAGCAATCGGGATTGCCCCTATAATGGAAAGACTGGGAGAAAATGCTCCTTTAGGGATGGATGATGCGGCGTTTGCCAAATGGACTGAGCAGGCGGATAATCAATTTGTCTATTGGCTGGACTGTGCAGCAGAAGATAAAGAAGTCAAGAATGCCTATATAAATAATGAAGTTAAACGTCGGTTCGGATTATTAAAATCAAAGAGAATTTTCGGTGGTATACGTTGTGGCGTGGGTAGAAATGTAAATACCGTTGATGTTGATGGTAATATATTCCCGTGTCACCGATATCCCGGAATGGATGAATACATCATCGGAAATGTTTATACAGGTATTGACCGTGAAAAACTTTCTGCGTATTACGATGATATCATCCGTAATATGCTTGAGAACTGTAAAGATTGCTGGATGAGGTATAAATGCGGCGGACCTTGTCCATGGCAGGTGTCCTCCCAGGAGGGAAAAATATGTCCGTCCGACAAATTGTCTTGTGATGACCGGATGCATTCATTCATGCAGGGAGCTTACATGTATGTATGCTTGTCAGAAAGCAAACCGGAGCTATTGGATAAATATATAAAAAAGCGGAAGAAGTGAATAACCCAGAGTTATCACATCAGACGCATTTACAGGGAGACTGACTTTGGGTGGAATTGGCTGGTCCGAACTTGTTGTTGTTTTTGTTTTGATTTTACTACTTTTAGGTTCAAAGCGTGTGCCTGAACTTGCAAGGACAGTTGGTAAAGCAAAACGCGAATTTGACAAAGCAAAAGATGATTTATTAAAAGCTAAAAACGCGTTAGTTGAAGACGTGGACTTTGAAGTGCACTCAAAAAAAATCGATAAAAAATGTGTAAAGAAAGACTCCCATATTGGATAAAGGAAAATTCTAGTGCATCATGCCGCAGCCTGAAAATGAAATAGACATTTCGATAATTGACCATTTGGAAGAACTGCGCTGGGTTCTTATCCGTTCGTTGATTGCGGTTGTAATATTGTTGCCTTTGACATTCTGGGCGGCGCAACCGGTTATTGATTTTGTGGTTAAAGACTGTGCCCCACAAGGCTTTACCTTGCAATATTTCAAATTAATGGAGCCGTTCCTTACAAAACTGAAAGTGGCTCTGATCTTGACTTTGTTTTTAGCTTTCCCATATATTGCCTGGCAATTCTGGCGCTTTGCCATACCTGGCATGTATAATAAGGAACGACGCATATTTGGAACTCTGGCTCTATTTAGCTGGCTGCTCTTTGTTTCCGGAGTAGCGTTTGGTTATTTAGTTATTTTGCCTTTTGTTGTTCAGTTTTCATTGTCTTTTGAAAACCCCCAGTTAAAGCCGTTATTGGGCTTGGCAGACTTTATCTCTATGACGGTATTATTATTGCTTGCTTTTGGACTTATTTTCCAGTTGCCGATAGCAATTATGGCATTGGTCAGAACCGGTTTGGTCAGCAAAGCGACTTTGAAGCATCAGAGACCGGTTATTGTTATTGTGATTGCCGTATTATCAGCATTGTTAACTCCGCCGGATGTAATAAGCCAGATATCCATGATAATACCAACTTATTGTTTATTTGAATTGAGTTTATTCTTTAGTAAAGAGCCGGAGATTGAAATTGTCGATGACAGCTTGGATAATCTCCCGATTGATGCGGTATAGTTTTCATTATAATTGTTGCCATTTGAAAGGAAAGTGACAATGTTAAAAATTCAAGTAGTTACATTGTATTCTTTGTTCTTTTACCTGTTCTTTGCTGGATGCTATGAAGCCGACGCTGGAAAAAGCTTGCCTGGTAAAGCAATTGACTCTTCCCCCAATAAGATGATTGATATCCGGGTGGAAGGAGTTCCTGAAAATGTTGAAGAGACTGTTGGGGCTTTTGTCCCGGTAAATGATAATGATGATAATGGAGATGGTAATGTTGATTGCGAATATGACAAAGAAAGCATGAACGCAAGCCAATATGACCGTATTCCCATACATATTTCAATCGCAAAAGAATTAAAAAATCCCCAAACAGGCATCAATAAAAAACAACCTTTAACGTTGGAAATTCCCAATAAGAGTAATGGATTTCGGATTTGGGAGAGCGCAACAGGGAAAAAGTTATTAATTAATCAAGCTGGTTCAGTTAAATTTGATTCTGCGGAAAAGGTTCCTAGTACCATCTGGTTGGATGCCGGCGGCAAAAATCGCAAGACAAGCTCAATCTATCTCAATGCCACATGGAACGGACAAAGAGATGTCATTAAATTCAATTCCTTTAGAACTGATCTTAAGATTTCCGGATTGAAAGACGAGAAGGAAAAAATAGTTAAAGGAAAAGTTAAGTCGATTGCTCCTTTTGAAGAGAAACCAGGCTACGTTATCAACATGAAGAATCCGGAAACCCTGATAACCTATTTTGAACTTTTTGTATATGGTCAAAATTTGCCTAAGGAACACAATGAAATGCAACTTATATGGCATGCTGACGATAAGATATCTGTCTATTCAAGCAAATTGAATGGGACTGAATATGTTCCTGATGAAATGTTGTCATCGGGCCATGTTTTTCCCGGAAATGACAAAGGAACAGTGTTCCTGGTTAAGGTAAATGCGGAATCAAAGCGCAAGAATGATGTTGAACTCATCAGTTGCTACATCAGCCCCGTGAATGAAGCAATGCATGAAGATACAATTAAACTTACGGTAAAAAAATAAGCCTGACAATAAGGGGGGAGATATTGCCAGACTTAATATGTAATGACTATTAAACGATTTTTGATGGTTCAGATTTTTCTGCCGGGCTAGTTTGAGATTCAGCAGTCGTGTCCTCTGCTAAAAGTTCATCTTTTTCTTTGATAATTTCGTCCTGGGCCTTTTTAAATTCTCGCTTGGCTTTCCCGAGGGAACGTGCCAGTTCCGGAATGCGCTTTGCTCCGAATAACAACAGGACAAGACAAAATACAATTAATAATTCCGACCAACCTATGCCGCCCATGATTTCCTCCTTGTATAGTTAATGGGTACTTCTATTACTCTAACACTGTTTTATTGCATTACAAGTTTCTTTTGTGATAAATATTTATGGCGTATACGCTCTATATTTTTAAAAAACTTGTATTAGTACTGCCAGTAAAACAAAAAAACATCCGAGTGAAAATTTACTGAATACCACATTTTTCTTAGACCATTTAATTAGCTTAGGTGTGTTTGCTCCGTTGTAGAATGCGATAAATATAATGGCCAGGGGGATGATAAACATTAGGTTGTAGAGCAGCAGCAGACTGAACCATTTCACACTGGAACTTTCTTTTGTCATGAGGACAAGGGTTGGAATATATACTTGCCCGGTACAAACGCTTTCAAGTACCGTGACCAGGGAACCGACAAAAAATACTCCAGGCAGCAATGCTTTGAAGCTCAGACCTTCTTTCATTATTTTGTGTATAAGTTTTGATACTGTTTCAGGAAGTTTTAATGAAACGGATTCGGCTTTTTTACTGGTTTTGTATCGGTAGCAATCAATAAATGATATTCCCGCGAAAATAAGTAAAATGACAGATATCAAATCGTTAATTATCAACCGGAAAATATCGAACCCTGATAAAGCTCTAAGACAACTGAAAACACCAAAGCCTATTGATAGGTATGTAACGAAACAAGAGATGCAATAAATTGTCCCCACCCAAAACATTTTTCTTTTGTTCACCTTTGCAACGCTCAACAGGCTAATGAAAAATACTAATGTCGAGAATACACACGGGTTAACTCCGTCTAATAGACCAGCGATTATGATAGTTCCTATTGTAAAACTATTGGCGCGACTCTCTAATATTTTCAATGAATCTCCGTTGTCAGTTTTTTGTCCTTGAACTTTATTATAGGAGGCATATTCAACATTCACAGTATCAATCAATTTTTTCTCAATATTATCTCCAGCCAGAATGATATGGGAATTAATGACCATATACGCAGTATCATTGCTGTTTTCTTTAAGTTTATTCATAATGGAAAGCAGTTGCAAATAATTAGCTTTATTGCCTGTGCTTAGCACTTGCAATCTATATTTTCCCCGGCAAGTTTCTGCAAGTTCTGGCAGAAGCAGTGATCTGATTCGGTGACATTTTTTGCAGCCCGGCTGATAATAGAAATCAATCAAAACAATTTTTCGATGAATAGGTTTATTGACCGCATGTCCCTGAGTTATTATCGCGAAACATAAGATCAGTAATAATGAGCGCATTGTAAATCCATTATGATTTGAAGTATTCCCTTGTTTATGCTAATTTAACAGTAATACAAAAAAAATCAACTAAGCAATTGTGATTCAATGGCGCATATATCCAAAAAAATATTGTCACTTTTATTATATTTCTTGCTGGTCGATTATGCATTTTGCCAGGCATTACTTACTGTACAAGGAGAATCGAGAGTTGATTTTGGGGAGTATCCTGCAAAAGAATCTAAAAACCATCAGTTTACAATAAAAAACTCAGGGAAATCAAATTTAAATATTCAAGCTCTACGCATGACCTGTGACTGTTCTGAAGCAAGTATTTCAAATAAGAGTATCAGGCCGGGGAAAAAAGCGATAATTACATTAAAAGTTAAGGGAAACGACCTGACCGGAAAGTATACCCATAAAATTTATATTATTTCAAATGACCCAAATAACAAGATTGCGGAACTTTTTTTCTCAGGGAATGCAATTCCTTTATGTGATGTCAAGCCAGAAAAAAATCTTTATGTAGGGACGGTGAAGGTCGGGAGTAAGTTTAATCAACTCTTTACCATTATCCCTAGACAAAATGACGTAATATTAGGTAATCCTGAAATTAAAGCGAAATTTCCATTGGAAGCAAAAATATCAAGAAAAAATAATGGATATTTCATATTGCAGTTGAAGTCTGACAATGTTGTTGCGAAGAGAAATCGTTTTTCGATTCAAGTTTTTGTTCCAATAATTAAACCGAAAGGATGGAGTCCGATAGAGATTCACATTAAGGGAAGAATGGCAAATGCAGCGGATCACCATCATTAGATATCATATTTCATCTTGATTTTATCAATTCCGAGCTTATGGTTTGTTTGGGCGCTGAATAGATTTATGCTGCTATCTTCGCATCCTGATTTAATGCCGCAATAGGATGGTAAATATCGATGCTTAACTTGTAATATTAAAGCGCAAATCGCAGTACTGTATATCATAAGGTTATCATCTGTTCCGAACGTTTTTACAGTTTCTCCGTTTCCCATATAATCTTTATCATTGGATTTTCCGCCCTCTGGGGAGTAGAAACTGCCATCTGAATTCTGATTGTCAAGTAATCCGTCAGTTACATTTCCGTACCATTTTCTCCAAATATATCCTTTTCCGCTGGATGCAAAAAACAAAGAGTTTGTTTTGTAATACCATGCATAAAGAGGCCAGGTCGAAGTTGTGTTCCAATCAACTTTAAGGGCTTTCCCGTTTTTAAGTTTAACTGCCTGGTTTAAATATTTGACTACGCTAGGATGTTTTGTATAACCGAAAAGTTGCAAGCAGTATGTTCTTGCAAATATTGAATCAAGGGATGATTGATTAGTATTATGATTACTACTTGAAAGGGTTCTTGTACTTTGTGTTTGGTGTTGTCTTAACAGGTGCTTAGCGCTTTGTTCAACGACTCTTTTAAAATTATTCGCTGGAACCGCATAGCAAGCGGCTTTTATTGCTTGATAATTCCAGGGCGATAGAGTTCCATGAGATGTGTCATCGCTAAATCTAGCGAGCTGTTTACTTATGAGTAAAGTTCTGTTCCGGGTTTGAGCTGTAAGTTCAGGAACAAATGTCATACTTGCTCCTTCCGCAATTACGTAGGTCAATAACGCCTCGCCAAATCCACCAAGAAAGCCTTTGTGGTTGTAATGACTTCCCTTATTTAGAAGGTTTTTCAAACCTGCTTTAACCGTTGATCCATAATTATGAGAATCAGTGTTTTCGCCGTGAGACAAAAAAGCTAGAACAGCTAAGCTGGATACTGCATTTTGCATATCCTTATCAAACCCGTTTCCCCATGAACCGTCTTGATTCTGCTTTTTCTTCAGCCAATCAAGGGCTTTTTTAACTGCTTCTTTGGCTCTTTTATCTCTCTTGCCTGTCTCGTTTCGTAAACTTTGTTTTTTTCTGTTCTCGAAAGGATTGCCATGGATTCCGCCGGTGATGGAGTCCCCTAATGACATAAAACCGCCATCAAAAGCGGGGAATGCGGTGGTTTGTCCCTCTGAGAAAAGTTTATGTGGGATTGTCGAGTTTAGTGATTGTGGTGGTGTCGGTCGAGTTTGGGGAGGAGTTGCTGAAATCTTGCTCACTTGCTGTTCTTGAGAAGACTTGGAATCCTGGCTGCTTGCCGGTTCAAGATTAATTTCTGGAATTTTAATATCCTCCATTGCAATGTATTTGAATTTTTCTTGAGCAGGTTTTTCTGTGTAAAATACAATATAGCTCAAAATGGCAAAAAGCAATAAATTCAAGGCAATAGATATTACAGCGCCAAGGTACTTTTCCAGAAATTGTGAGTAGTTATTTATGATTTTTGATCTATATGAAGTATTTTTCACTTTTTTTACATCGAATTGTTATAAAAATCTTTTATAAGTGTTTGAAAAAAATAGATTATACCCCATATTATACACGGGGTTTTATGAATATCAATTCTACCCGGAATAATATTTGTGAAAAATAAATGAAATAAGCGAGGTTCTTTGAAATATCTTTGTGTCATACAGTTATGTGTGTTTTTTCATTTTTTGTTTCTTTTTTGTACAGGAAGTCAAGCTGAAGAAGTTTCGAGAGACGAGTTAGCAAAACGATACGAAAGTTATATTGCGTCATATAGTGATAAAAGTTCAAATCAAAAACTGAAACAAGCAGTTAATTTCTTAAGACAGTATTATGTGATGCAAAATGATGAGAAAAAACTTGAATGGTTGCGAGGCAAAATTGTTTCCACAACACCTGTTACGGGTGATAACAGGAATTTGTTTAATTGTTTGATGGAGCTTGAAGACATATCTTTAAAACTCCATAATAAAAAGGCCGATCCGGAAACGATTTCACGCATCAATCAGATGATTAAACAATTGCATGAGTTTCGCTGGGGAAAGCGTGATTTAGCCAGAGCATTATCATATGTTGCCATTGGGAAAGCTTATTATCTTCTCGGGGAATATGAGCAAGCAATAAAAAAGTCCATGGTTGATATTGCATTATTTAAAGCACTGGATGATAAGTATACTTCTATAAACGACAAAGCTTCGTCTCCCTTAGCTGCATTAATATACCTTCATGGGAGTTGTTATCAAGCTATATCCGAACAAGCAAATGACAGTCGCAAGAAAATAAAATATCTTAGTAATGCTTTAGTCGTTTATTACAAATTTATTGTTGAATACCCTGATTCTAATCTGATACAGGATGCAGTATTTAAATACAAATATTGCAGAAACAAATTAGGGGGATTGACAGGGGTATCTTTAATGGAAATAGACGAATCTAGGCTTATTCCAAAAGTTAAGAAAGATCGACTCCCGAGAGTGATACGTGGATTAATTGATACGGGTAACTACTCCCAGGCCATTCAAATGCTGCAAAGTGAGATAGATTCACGAAGCAACCAGAAAGTTTCTCCTATTTATGCTTTAAGCCTGGCTGAATGCTATGCATATATTGCGAACGGAAAAAAAGTTAATGAAATATTTAATATAGTCATAAAAAAGCATAGCCAATATCCTGATTTACCTAAGTATATCTTACGTTGTGCAGGGATATTGGTGCAAAAAAATCAATCTTCATTTGCGGCTCAACTTTACCAAGCATTTTATGATAATTACAGCACGCATCCTCAAATTGGCGTCGCGGCGTTCTATATTGCTTATCAGCGCCTGGAACAATTAAGAAAAGATTATTCTCTCGGTAAAAAAAGTGAACATTCTAAAGTATTGAAAATGTTCGATATCGCTTTGAGCAAAGCTTCTGATGACAGGCAGAAATATTATATATATGAAGGCTATGCCGAAACAAGTTTTCTTGCGCAAAACTATTTAGCCGCAGCCCAAAAATATCAGATGGCTGCCAGTCTTTCAGGAATAACTCATAAAGAAAGAAAGTATTCCACGCTTAATCAAGTTAAGGCTCTATATCAAGCAGGAATTGAAGACAAGAAGAATCGTTTCGGTATTCTTACAAAGGCAAATGAAGTAATTTCTAAAAATCATTTGACGCAATGGAACTCTCATATTATTCCTGATACTATTACTTCCGAATCCCACCGGTGGTCCGCAAAGATATATGATAAAATCGGAGATAAAGAGAAAGCGGCTCAGGTTATGCAAACATTAATAGATGCAACGCCAAATGAAGCATCGAAAATAAGAATTTCTGATATGACTTACACAGCAATGCTTTATTACCAGATAAACAATTATTCTCAAGCCTCGAAATTACTTAAAGAGCTTGCATCATTTAAGTCTGTTCAAATCAATGATGTGCGTTTTAATATTGGGAAAAAACTTTTTGAAGAAGGTAAATTTTCTGAAGCCAACGATAATTTTAATATGCTGTTGAAAGACAGCAACAATCTTGATAATGAGAAGTTGATATGGTTGCTTGAAAATCTATATGACAAAAAAGGAAAAAAGGCTGAAGCCTGTTGCTATATTGCTTTTAAGGCAGGGAGACTGCTTAGCACAAGAAACGAATTTAAGAAAAACAGAAAAATACTTGAAAATATTCAATATAAAACAGCTAAAGCCGCTATAACTTTGAAAAATTATCCTACCGCAATGGCTATCCTTGATACGATTCTAAAAAATCAGGATTCATCAATGTGGTTTCCTGCTATGTTGTTGAAAGCAGATGTTTATGCCGAAATGAGTAATTACCAGGCGTCCAATGAGATATTAAAAAATGTTGCCTTGACCGCAACGAAAACAGGACTATACAGTTATTGTATCAGGGCTAAACACATGATTGCAAAGAATATGATGGGAATGGGAATGACAAATAAGGCAATATCAATAATAGAAAACCTGTTGTTGCCACTGCGACAAAAAAATAAAAATGATAAACACGATTTGCCGTTTATATATCAGGAAATGATATTTACAGCTGCACAGTTAGCTAAAAACAGGCAACAAAAAATTCAGTACTCACAACTTTATCATAAACTTTTTCCAAATGGTAAATTCAAAAATAAGGCAATTTTAAATATCAGGGAATAAAAAAAGGAATTTTATTATGACTGCTTTTAATAAGTTATTATCAGGATCTGTAATCTATGGAATAATGTTTGTATTGCATGCAGATTCAGGACAGAATCCTGGAGAAAAACAGGTTTCCGGTAGTTTTATTTCAGTTGTTATGGATAGTGGATTTGTTGGGATTTGTATTTGGTTGATGCTGTTTGCAACTTCCATTTTTACTCTTTGGCTGGTTGTTGATGCACTTTTGAATGTTAGACACTCAAAATTCTGCCCGGACAGCATGGTTGCCGAAACGCAAAAAGGCCTTGATGCAGGCAATGTTGAATACGCATTGACAGTATGTCGGGATAATTCGTCTCTCTTTACTACAATAATGAATTCGAGTTTATCAAAAGTTAATAGGGGCTTTGAGGTAATGGAAGAGACCGCCAATGCCGCAATTGAAGTTGAAGAAGAAAAAATAATGCAACGCATAAATTATTTGAATCTCTGTGGAGCCATAGCTCCAATGCTTGGATTGTTGGGAACAGTTACTGGTATGGTGTCAGCTTTCTTTACTTTGGGGTCAAGCACAGGAGTGGAAAAAGCTCAGTTACTTGCTTTGGCTATTTCTCAGGCTCTTTATACTACTGCTGCTGGCTTGATTATCTCAGTGCCGGCATTGGTTGCCTTCAATATATTCAAGAACAAAGCTACAACCCTGGTAATAAGCACCGAGATGCAAGTAACCGAGATCCTTGAAGATTTGAAAGATCGAGTCCAATGAGAAATCGTAAAAGCAGGAGAGCTGGGGGACTTCAAAATGTTCCTGTATCGGCAATGATCGATATTGTTTTTTTGTTGATAATCTTTTTTGTTGTTACAATTGACATTGAACGTGACGCGGCAGATCAGATGATTGTGTTACCTACAGTAAATACCGGAACGCCAATTCGCATTAAAAAAGGGGAAAAATTAACTGTTAACATCAGAGGGAACGGTGATATGACTATTGATGGACAAATTATATCATTAAATTATCTTAAGCAGGCGGCACAAATTATCTCCGAAAAATGGGGAAATAATTATTCCATAATCATTCGGGGAGATAAAAGTGCAGAATTCAGGCAAACAAATAAAGCAATAAAAATATTTGGAGATATTGGTTTTACAAATGTTTCATTCTGTGCAGAAATAAAGGGAAAGAATATTTAACTATGCGTGGAAGAAATAAAAAAAGAAACAGAGAGGTCGATGATAATACACCAGTATCGGCCATGATTGATATTGTTTTTCTCTTACTTATATATTTTATAACAACCCAGAAGCCCATTATTGAGGATACCTTACTTCCGTTTTCTCCGGCGGTTAAAGGAGGAGCCAGTCAGGAAAATGTTCAAGAAGATTTTGTTACTTTGGAAATAACGGGAGCACATGATGGTAATTGCGTTATGAATGGCCAATTAATCTCTATCGCCAAATTACCGGAATGGCTTACTAATATTTCAAAAAATGATCCTGAAACAAAAATAATTTTATTTTGTAATGACAAGGTCAAACATTTCGAGTTAGTGGAAGTACTTGATGTTTGCCGAAAATCACCTCTTAAAAAGGTTAGTATTGTGGCAAAGTAATTTTTTCTCAAAAGAAAAGGATTTCAATAGATCCGCCAAAGCGCAGTTTGCTTTTAAATTTATCAACCAAAACAACCAAATTAAGGAGAGAACGATGGCAATTGATATTCGTACAATTGACTGGGGCGTTGGTGATTCAAAGCAGGAGTTAAAATTTGGGAGCCAAAAATTTGCAGCTAGATTTGTTTTGTTGGATGACCTGAAAATGGTTAACGAAAAACACCATCTATTTATTTGGGGGGGGAGAGGTTGTGGCAAATCTGCATTATCTTGGAAGTTGTCTCAAGGGATAAAAAAGGATATCGTATTGTTTATAGATTTTGAAGAGGATGGAGATGAATCAGCGTGGGTTCAAAACACTTTATCGCGCCTGAATCATCTATCCAAAATACCAAACTTTCCAACACTTAAATTTATATCAGAAGCGTGGTACCACTCAATGCTTGTCGAAATAATGAGGCAATTAATTAAAAGAAGATTGATTGGGCGGTTGGCTGGGAGAGATACTCTTATCAGATACGTCAAAAAAAATAATATCCAAAACAAGAAATTACTTGAGACGTTAACATTAATGTGTGAAAAGGCAGATAAAGTTTTGAATAAAACCCCTGACCCAATGGTTCAAGGGGCTCTAATTACAGCAAAAGGGTTACTTGCATTAGAAAGTTATATGACAAAAAATACCGATTTCAAAAAAGCAAAAAATGCTGTACTAGATTTTTTCTCCAAACCGGACTCACCCAATATACATATCATTGTGGACAGTGTTGACAAATGGTTGCTTGGTAATTGGCATCCCAAAGCTGAAAGTGAATATTTAACTTTATGTAGTGCGGTCAGAGGATTAACAAAAGCATTGTTAAAAATACATCTTGAGCCCAAGTTGGAACCAAAAACTATTATCAAAGCCTTACTTCCGAGAGATATGAAAGATCATATACATGACAGAGCGACTCGTCACGAGACCATATATCATCATTATATGCGTTGGTCTGCGAAAGAATTACTAGCATTTATTGTAAAGAGGATAAATGAAAAAGCAAATGATTGTTATATGGATATATGGCTAGAAATATTTCCAGATACAATAGAAAATCATGATACAAAAGTTAAACATTCATCTTTTGATTATCTCTTACGGCATTCTCAGTATAAACCAAGAGAATTATTATTGTGCTGTAGACGCATTTCAGAATATGCAAGAAAGGGTAACAAGTCACATATAACAAAAAAAGAGTTTGCAAAAATTATCCACGAGCACGCAACTGAAGAGTAAGAGTTGAATGACGGACAGGGGGCGGACGGTTTTATTCTTCTTCCGGTTGGAAGTTCTGCGGCAGGAGGATGTCTATATTTTGCGCCGGAGTGGTTTGCAGGTGCGTCAGGACATATTCCAACCAGGCTTGCGGATTCTTTTTATTCTGTTTGCAGGTCACCAGCAGACTTAGCAGCATTGCCAGATTTTGCCCGCCGGTTTCATTGCCCGCAAACAGGTAATTCTTGCGTCCGAGCGCGATCGGACGGATCGCGTTTTCAGCCGGATTGTTATCGATATTAATTTTGGGGTTACTCAGGAAGCGACACAGTCGCGTTCGGGCTTTTGCCGCATAGTTCGCGGCTTTATAGATCAACGATGACGGTTCGTTGTTCAACTTCAGTCTGTCGCACTCGTCAAATATCCGGTCAACGACGTCTCGCGAGATTTTAGCGCGTAATTTCTGGCGGCATTCGAACAGGACTTTTTCGGTCCCGCGTTCGGCGGCGTTTTCTTTGGCCTGACGTTCGGTCATGTAGAGTTGCCGGATCAGTTTCAACATCTTTTCCGCCTCTGACGGATATGCGTTCAGGGCGTTTTCAAAATAACGGCGCACGTGAGCCCAGCAACCGGCCAGTTCCAGGTTGCATTTTTCATCATTTTCCAATTGAATATAGGCGTCGTACTGATCGGAGATCACGGTTCCCTGATATTCGCCCAGATATTTTTTTGCCGATTCGCCGCTGCGGCTAAGGTCGAAGGCGAAGGCGACTATCGGCGGACCGATCCCGGTCATCCGGCACCAGAGATAAGCTTTTTTGCATTTTCCCGTGCCGGGATCCTGCATGCGCATGCTCGATTCATCCGCGTGAATAATTTCACTGTTCAAAATCAGTTCGATATTGCGTTCGTACAGAGGAGTGAGCAGTTCGGCGACGCCGCCAAAAAGACGACACAGGGTCGAACGGTTGACCTCGATCCCTACCCGCGCCAGACGTTCCTGCTGACGATACAGCGGCAGGTAATCGAGGCATTTTTCGGTGACCATCTGCGAGATAAACGAGGCATCGAACTTGCTCTTGCCGGTCTTGCTGTCGAGGGCATCGCCGGGATGCGGCGCGGTCACGACGCCAACGGTAGCGTTGTTCGGGTCGGCATATTTTTCACGTTTGAAGACTTTTACGAAATAGCTGCTGCGCCATGCCAGACGCTCGAAAACGTCATAACCGATCAGTTTGAGTTCCTGGCCGGCCGGCCCGATCCGTTCGGCTGCCGGCAGCTTGATAATAATTTCTTCGCGCGGCAGATCGTCGGGGAATTTCTGCCATCCAGTCTGGTTGCGATGCTTCCGGCGTTCGTAGTTGATAGATGCGGTTTCAGGTTGAGGCTCATTTGCCGGAGCCGTATCGAATCCCGGCAACATCAGCGTATCCGGCGACGGATCAATAAAGCGTTCGGATTTTTCCCCGAAGACCTGACGTCTGAACCAGTCAAGTTGATTTTGAAGCTCTGCGATTGCTGTCTTATGCTGATTTTGAAGTGTTTCAATAATAGCATTTTGTTCTACGATTATCTGCTTGGCTTCCGCCAGACTTGAAATCGATTCAACCACCATTTTAAACTATCACGCTCCTATGCTTACACGACTGATTTTACCATGAAAAAATATAGCATAAATCATCATTTTTTCAAGCAAAAAAACAGCTTGTTTTGAGGCTGAGTCAACGATTTTCCGGCAGGTTGAAACGCTTGTGGTAACGCTTCGGCACAATGCCCTGGATCATCACGTGAAATTCGCGCAAATCAAGCTGCTTCGCGACCGTCAAGTTGCGCGGAATCCGGAAGGTGCCGCGTTCCAGCCGCTTGGCCCAAATCGCATAACCGTCGCGATCCCAGTAAATGATTTTCATCAGATTTTTGCGCTTATTATAAAAGACAAACAGATGTCCGCTTAACGGCTCCTCCAGCATCAACTGCCGTACCACGCCGGGCAGCGTATTGAACGACTTGCGCAGATCCACCGGATCGGCACACAAATAAATCCTGACTGACGCGGGAATGCCCAGCATTATATCTCCTCCCGTAAAAGTTCCACTACTTGACTGAACGTCTTCGGATCGAATCCTGGCGGAATTTTCAGGATCAGTCGACCGGGAAACTCCAGTTCAAGCAAGCTTGACGAAGATTGATTCGATGATTTCGACTTTGACCGGGAATGACGCCACCGCGCCGGACGCCCGGCGGGTACGTGCGATGCGACAGCTTGCGGTATTTCAATAAAATTTACCTGAGGACACTCTGATGAACTTGATGCCGTCGCATCAATTACGTCACGCCACCGCAACGCGGTTTTGTAGTTGATCTGTTCATCTCGACAGAATCCGGCCAGACTTTTCCCGCTTGCGACCTGACGTTTGAGGATTTTTTCCCAGCGCACGATTTTTTGTTTTCGAGTCATAGTAATCTCCAATTAAATTAACTGAAGCTTACCATACTTCCTTCACGATAAGAAAAAAGATGCCCGTCATTCAACGCTTACCTTAATAATAAGATAGCTGATAAATGCAAAAATACAAAATGTCAAAAAAGAATCATCAAAATAAAAGCGAAAAGTTTTTTTTGCTTGACATCAAGCTTTTTTGCACTATGTTTCTAAAAAGGAAGAATGGTCTTTAATAAGCATTCTCAGGAGGTGCCATTTGGTACCGTTTCAAGACTCAAAAGTGCCATGAAGTACCGTTTTTCAAAAGTTTTATTTTTAACTTAGATATGGCTTAATTAGACATTTTCGAGCGTAAAAAGTCAAGATTAAAGATTTTTTGAGCGTAAAATAAGCAGTGGTTTGGTTCTCCTTGGGGATGCCATTTTTCTTTATAAGGCATGCACTTGATTCGATCTTTCCCGCATTTGTTATTTCAATTTCCGTGATTATATTGTTGATATGGGAATAATACAAGCACAGGGGAAGTTGAATGGAAAAGCCATGTTCAGAGAAGGTCCGGAAGTTTAAAAATTTTTTCTTTCTTTCAGGCCGTGACTTAATACTTATCGCGATATTCAGCATAGCCGGTTTAGCTATTCATTGTGATTTTGGCGGACTGTCAAATCGTTATTTCATTGTTGGTTGGCCTACTCCGCTTTGTCATCTTGCATTTCGGGGCGGACATTACAGTCCGGACCTGGAAACAAAGTGGATAGTTACCATTTTACTCTGTTTTGCTTTGTTACCGGTTTTTCTATATATTGTATTTGCAAAGCAAATATATAAATTCAGACAGAAACATGGCAAATTAATGAGTTGTATCATTTATGGAATCCCTGTCGTTGCAGTTATTGCCTCATTTGAACCGGAATTTGTATTCTTAATGCTTCCATGGATAAATTTTTGGTTTGTCGGCGGATGCCTGCTGATTTACGCTTACAGGATGAGTCACTTTAACTGGTTTACTGCAATTGTCGCCGGACTTCTGCACTTCTTGTACGCAGTGGTGTTTTCATTTTCCATGATTATTACTTATTGCGATGGAACAGATATTATCACTATAGTTTGCGATGATAATCTTTTCCCTTTACATTATCTATGGGCCGAAAAGTTATTTCCCATGGTTGCCATTTTGTTGTTGATGCTGCCGTTGTCCGTGATTGTTGTTCTTGTACGAAAGCTTAACTGGAAACTGAAGATATGCTATTTAGTTCCCGGAATTTTTTTATGGTTCTATTTAACTGAGTTTCCATGTACGAAATACAAGATGTTCCTGAACGGCGAAATTCCAATTGAATTTCATTGCAGTCATTATCACCATATATGTCTTATGGCTGGATATCGTCCAAAAGATAAGTCACTAATCCGGCGCATTGAGGCCCGTAAGAAAAAAAATAATTTTACCCGGGATTCCGGCGACAATTGAAATATCATCATTCTCTCTGAACAGTCAGAATCATATCAAGTAATCCAACCATTCAAACGATAAAAAGCAGTGGACTTTTATTTTGAGATTTTTGAATTACCGATATGCTATTTAAACAAGCGTATTGATCATCGGGTAGTGGGCAGCAGCGTCCGCCTCGATGAGGCTGGCGAAGAACGTGAGTATCGGTTGTCAGTAACTGGATAATCCGCCCGTGGATGGGAGGCTTTCGCATCCCGGCGCTTTCATCGAAAGCTGCCATACTGAATACTCTCTCCAGTTTGTGAGCATCTAAGTTTGACTTCCAAATAAAAAAGTTATAAATAGTCATAAATAGTCATATAAAAAATCAGACGGCTTGATTGTGATTTATGTGTAAAGTCCTTGTTATTAAACTCTTAATTGATTGTATAATTTTAACTGTTTTTTTAGGTTAATTTCATTTCCTTTTTTACTTCTCTTTTCAAAATTTATTTTTTGTATTCTTCAGATATTCTTGCTTATTGTCTTCGCTATTCCCATGCAGGCACCACGAATGGGAACAAATGTTACATAGATGGTGTCATTATAATTAAAGTTGTTCTCGTTAGCATTGAAACCTGTAACAAAACAAGGAGAATTAATGTTGGTACGGGGGAATACATAATACAGTTACCGGAAAGGAGTAAATTATGAGCTGGACATAGAATTAAAACCGGGAAAATTAACCATTCTTTTTTAGAAATCAGCCTTCCCGGGCTGATCATGTTGATGTTCTTGCTTCTCAATCCGTTTTATGCGGGAGGGCTGTTGAAGCGTGACACGTTTTTCAGCGGAAAATCTCAAGGGATATAGCGCCTCTTTGCGTTAAGCGAAGTGGTGAATAGAGGTTTTTTGTCGCCTGAAATGAAGGCCTGAAAAGAGTTAAGTTCCACGTACAAACCGGCTATAGCTGTAAAAACGGAGAGTTGATTGCTAAGCAATGGATACTGGCGGCAGCATAGAATATTACTATTCCGGAACCAGCAGAATATCTGTATAATGGATAATGTTTTTGTTCCTAATGCAGATTCTCTGATTATTGGTTATACTTTTTTCCCTAGGAGTATGATAAAAAGGAATAAATAATATGATAATAATGCTGTTTGAGCGGTTATGAACATGAGAATGACAAACAACAACTAAAACAGAAAGGAAAACTTGTTGGTATGGGGGATGTACTTCAACACGATTATTTAAAGGAGAATAATCATGAGCACTGCATCTATTATAAATGCAGGAAAACAAACAGAACGATTATTGAAAGCGACCTGGTTCGGGTTGATTTCGTTAATGTTCTTTATTGGCAATCCGCTATATGCGGAAGAGCAGTCATCAGCAAGTAACCCGGTAATATATCCAGATTATTCCGGGGTTGATGCGGGTCAGGGAATTGTGTGGCCGGATAAGGTTTTTTCGCCTTATGTCGATGCCACGTTATGGCCCATGTATCTGATTGCGGATGAATCAAGCGAAAGTATGGTTCCTTATTACAACCTTGGTTTTATTGTTTCAGCAAGCTCAACTGTTTGCAAACCAACCTGGGGAACTTATTACGACGCGGCTGAATGCCCAATGACAAGTCAGATAAAAGCCTTGCGTGCGGCGGGCGGTGATGTCGCCGTCTCTTTTGGCGGCGCCGCCAATACCCCGCTGCATGTTACAGCTCCTGATGCCGAAACTCTGAAAGAACAATATAAGCGTTTTATCAAAGCTTATGGTCTTACCAGAATAGATTTCGACATCGAGGGCACTTGGACCAATGATGAGACATCACTGATCCGTAACAGCAAGGCTTTGAAGCTGCTTCAAGACGAGTTGGCAGAGGAGAACTATTCCTTACAGGTTTGGTTTACTCTTCCGGTATTGCCGACTGGCCTGGTTTCATCAGGAGAAAATGTCATTAGATTGGCACTGGATGAAGGCGTTGAGATTAGTGGTGTTAACATAATGACAATGGATTATGGCGATTCCGCCGCTCCCTCTCCGTCAGGCATGATGGGCGAATACGGCATCATGGCTTTGGAGAGTGTGCATTCCCAGTTAGCTTCTCTTTACAGTGAAGCCGGCATCAGCAAAAGCTCTGATGAAATCTGGAAAATGCTGGGTACTACCCCGATGATCGGACTAAATGATATCACAACGGAAGTGTTTGACCATGAAGATGCGGCCGAAACCCTCGATTTCGCGATCGAAAAGGGCATTGGCATGATCTCCATGTGGTCAGTCAACCGTGATACCTATCAGGCCGCCGATTCACTGTCATCGGTTAGTAATTATAGTACTGGTTTAGCTCAGGCCGATTACGGCTTCAGTTCAATTTTCAACGAGTATAACAGCTTGGATGATTTTGATCCTGAAGCTATTGATACCAACGAATGGTCTGCGTATACTGTTTACTATGAAGGTGACATTGTTGTCTATAACGGCAGCGTTTATCAGGCCAAGTGGTGGACTCAGGACTTTGCTCCGGACACTGCGGTGGAAAACTCATGGGATAGTCCCTGGGAGTATATTGGCGACGTTGACGAGATTGATAACGACACCGGAGACGGCAGTACAGGTAGCGATTCCGGAGACTCCACTGTAGATACAGGCGGTAGTACAGGTACTGACACCGGGGACTCCACCGTGGATACTGGCGACGGTATGGATAGCGGTTCCGGAGATACAGGTGGCAGTACGGATGACAGCTCCGATAGTGAAGCTGAAATTCCAACCTGGAACGCCAGTACTGCTTACGTTGCCGGAGATATTGTGACTCTGAACAACGTTACCTACAAAGCCAAGTGGTGGAACCGGAATTTCCGTCCGGATACCGTGGTGGAAAATACCTGGGACACTCCCTGGGAAACTATCAGCAGTACCACTGATAGCTCCGGGAGTTCATCGTCGGATGAAAGCACAAACGAGATTCCGACCTGGAAGGCCAATACTGCCTATGTTGCCGGAACTGTTGTAACTCTGAACAACGTTACCTACAAGGCTAAGTGGTGGACTAAAAACTTCCGCCCTGATACCGTGGTGGAAAATACCTGGGACACTCCCTGGGAAACTATCAGCAGTACTACTGATAGCTCCGGGAGTTCCTCGTCGGATGAAAGTTCAAACGAGATTCCGACCTGGAATGCCAGTACCGCCTATGTTGCCGGAACTGTTGTAACTCTGAACAACGTTACCTACAAGGCCAAGTGGTGGACCAAAAACTTTCGTCCTGATACCAAGGTGGAACATTCATGGGACACCCCCTGGGAAGCTGTAAACTAAACTTGAAAGGAGCAACTCCCCCCTGCCGTTCCCGTAACGGCAGGGGGCTTTTTCTTCCTGAATTTTATAGCTGGGAATTTCCCTGAATATTTATTTTCTTAATGCGATTTTATTTTCCGGGTTGACTTTTCGGATAGGGCGGTTATGATACTTTTTGCGTTTTCAATGCAGTCTAATTGTCGCTTTATCAAGTGGTTGTACTGATTGAAAAAATAAAATGGAAGTGGTGTATGGATAGAATTTCGAAAGGATGAAATGAAATTGAGTACGAAACTGGCAATAGGGACAGCGGTAGCTTCGTTGCAGGTCAACGCGGCAACCCCGTCGTTCGCTGATTTTGATCAACGTGCCAAGCACGGTGAAAACCTGACGGTCGCTTTTTTCGGCGGTTCTTTGACCTGGGGGGCAAGGGCATCTGATCCCAATAAGACATCTTACCGTGGGGTAATCGGGCGGAAATTGACGGAAAAATACCCGAAAGCCAAATTTAAATTTGTTGATGCGGCAATCGGCGGTACCGGTTCTCTGTTGGGTGTTTTCAGGTTGCAGCGTGATGTGCTGGCTTACAAGCCGGATCTGGTTTTTCTTGACTTTACTTTAAATGACGGAACCTACAATACCTCTCCGGCCACCCTGGCGGCTTATGAGTCTCTGGTGCGCCGTATGGTCAAAGATGGCAAATGTCCGGTTGTCCAGATGTTCCTGGCCGCCCGCAGTATGGTTACAGAGGGGGCCACTGACAAGATGAAGCGTTATCATGCTCATATGAAAATAGCAGACGCCTACAATACTGCTAAAGGCGACGCGATAACTCACATGCAGAAAAAATACAAAGCCGGGAAAATGGATTTGGATAAAGTATGGCCGCCGGAATTTTTTGATACCTGCCATCCGAATGATCCCGGCTACGCGCTTTATGCCGAAGCCGGTTGGATGGCTTATCTTGATGCGGTAAAAGATGAAAAAGTCTGTAAAATGCCGAAAAAAATGCTTTACGGCAAGTCATACATGAACTGGAAGCGAATCCCTCTTTCCTCTTTAAAGCTTCTGTCCGGCTGGAAAACCACTTTAACCAGTCGCGACTATTGTGCGTTTGATTTTCTGATGTCACGTTGGCTCGACGATGTGACGGTTGCCGCCAACTTTGTTCCCGTTAACCGCAAAAAGACCAAACCGACGGAAGCCGAGGTCAAACCCTTGAAACTGCGTTTTCACGGTTCCAGCGTTTTGCTTTTTGGTGAAACCACCGGACGTTCCTGTAATTACCAGGTGACGATTGACGGCAAAGCCAAAAAATTCAAATCGCGTCAGTTAGGGGCCAATGTTGGCCGTATGTGGCAATCGATCGCGGAAGAACTTGATCCGGTTCAAGAGCATGCGCTAGAGATTATACCTCTTTTTTCAAAATCCGGCAAACCGGAAGAACTGCGTATCGAGAGCATTTGCATAGCCGGTCCTGATAAAGTTTCTGTCAGCCAATAACCCTGATTTATTAATCTGATTTTATCCGGGAGCGAAAAAATAAATTACCTCCCGGATTTTCTCATGCTTAGGTGATGTGGGTTAACGTGTTTAAAGTAAAGTTTTTGTGATTTATTTATAAACTACCGTATAATATATTATTCCTCCCGGATTTTCTCATGCTTAGGTGATGTGGGTTAACGTGTTTAAAGTAAAGTTTTTGTGATTTATTTATAAACTACCGTATAATATATTATTAAATTTTTCAAAAAAAGATGATTCATAAAATAAGATGTAATCCGGCGCTAAAAAAACTCTAAGACCGGTTGCATATTTTCTTTCTCTGTGGTAACTTACAAACTGAAAATTCAACTTATTAATTCTGGGAATATATGACTGAAGTTACGCTTACTCCGATGATGAAACAGTATCGCGAAGTCAAGGCTGATATGCCGGATGACGCCGTTTTGCTGTTCCGCCTTGGAGACTTTTATGAGATGTTTTTTGAGGATGCGGCACGCGCCAGCGCCGCGCTTGATATTGTTTTGACCAAACGTGCCAATGTGCCGATGTGCGGCTTCCCGTATCACGCATTGGAAATGCATTTGCCGCGTTTGCTGAAAGCCGGAATTAAAGTCGCTATTGCCGAACAAATGGAAGATCCGCGTTTGGCCAAAGGCATTGTCAAACGCCAGATTACCCGGATTATTACGCCGGGAACCGTGATCGACGGTTCCATGCTTTCACCTGAAGAAAATAATTTTCTGGTGGCTCTTACCTGTAAGAATGAGGCATATGGTTTGGCTTGCCTCGACATCAGTACCGGCGAATTTAAAATAACCGAGGTCAAGGGGCAGGAGCGGCTGGAAACCGAACTGCACCGTCTTGGCTGCCGTGAATGCGTATTGCCCGAGAGTTTATATGAAAAATGGACCGAAGAACAATCTTTTCCCTTTGCTGCCAACGGTTTGCTTTGGACCCCTTTGGATGATTGGATTTTTTCCCGCGATTGCGCTGAGGAATTGTTGCTGCGGCAGTTCAAGGTCACTACACTTGACGGTTTCGGGTGTCGCGATATGAAACTTGCGGTTAGCGCCGGCGGCGGCGTATTGCATTATGCCGCGGAGAATTTGCGTCGTGACGTATCCCACATTACCCGGATGAATTCATATAACAGCGAACAATGTCTGGAGTTGGACGCTATTTCACAGCGCAATCTCGAGTTGGTTCAACCGATGTTCGGCAGCGGCAAACAGGGCTCGTTACTGCATGTTCTGGACTTCACCGCGACACCAATGGGTGGACGAATGCTCCGGGATTGGTTGCTGCGCCCGTTATGCAGCCGTGACGCTATCAACGGCAGACTCGATGCGGTCGCCTGTTTTAAAGATGATCCACTCACCTCCGCTGAAATTCGTGAAATGACTTCTGCTGTACGTGATTTGGAGCGAATTGTAGCCCGGCTCAACATGGGCAGTGCCAATGCCCGCGACATGCTGGCGCTGGCTAACAGTTTGAGCGTGATTCCCGGGATAAAGTCTTTACTTGAACACTTTGCCGCTCCTTTACTTGAAAAACTCAATTCTGAGTTGAACGAACTGCCTGAATTAACCTCATTGATTCATTCGGCGATAAATGATGATCCGCCTCCGTTGCTGACTGAAGGCGGTATTTTTCGTAAGGGCTATAATGAACAGCTTGATGAATTGCGCAGTGCCTCGACTGAAGGGAAAAACTGGTTGGCGGAAATTCAGTCGCGCGAGATTGAACGTACCGGCATTAAATCCCTTAAGGTTAAATTCAATAAAGTTTTTGGTTATTACATCGAGATCAGCAAGTCGAACCTTGACCTTGTGCCTGAAGACTATACCCGCAAGCAGACCCTGGTCAACGCGGAACGTTTCATTACTCCGGAACTCAAGGAAATCGAATCGAAAATTCTCGGAGCTGAAGATAAATCAAAGGCACTGGAATACGAATTATTCCAGAGCCTGCGGCAAGTCGCATTGGAATATACGGTCCAGATTCAACTTACTGCCGGTGCATTGGCCGGGATCGACGCGTTGGTTTCGCTGGCGGAGGCCGCCGCCAAATACAACTATGTCCGCCCCCGGGTAATTCAGGATGAAACACTTCATATTGTTGGGGGCCGCCATCCGGTACTTGATGCGGTGATGCAGAAGGAACGCTTTGTTCCGAACGATGTCATGCTTGACGGCGATCAGAGTCGGATGATGATCATTACCGGCCCGAATATGGCGGGTAAATCAACCTATATTCGTCAAGTCGCGCTGCTGGTTATCATGGCCCAAATGGGATCTTATGTTCCGGCCGATAGCGCTGAGATTGGTCTGGTTGACCGTATCTTTACCCGGGTCGGGGCGGCGGATGACATTGCTCGTGGGCAAAGCACGTTTATGGTTGAAATGGTGGAAACCGCGAATATTTTGAATCATGTTAGTCCGAAGAGTCTGGTTATTCTGGATGAGATTGGGCGCGGAACAAGCACGTTTGACGGTATCAGTATTGCCTGGGCGGTGGCGGAGTTTCTGCATGACGATCCGCGAGCGGGTTGCCGTACCATGTTTGCTACTCATTATCACGAGTTGACGGAGCTGGCGTTGACCAAGCGCGGGGTAAAAAACTACAATGTCGCGGTTCGCGAATATGGCGAACAGATTATTTTTCTACGTCAAATTATTCCAGGTGCTACCGATAAAAGCTACGGAATTCATGTTGCGGCTTTGGCTGGTCTGCCTGACGGGGTAATTTCCCGAGCTAATGAAATTCTCGAGAATCTTGAAAATAATTCTGTTGGAGAAGGTGGCCGTCCAGCGTTGGCGGAACATCACAATATTGCTCGTGAAGTTGCTGCCGAATATAAAGCTCCCACGAAAAAGCGTGTAAAGAAAGCGCCACAACCGGACCCGGAAGAACCGGAGTCGTTCCAGCCCTCGCTTTTTGATTAAACATAAATCAGTAATGCTTTATTCATCCTATAAAGTATTTTGTTGATTTTCTTCTTGTTTGTTTTTGTTGTTAAGTGTTTGATTTCAAATGTTATATAGTTTTATTATAATCAAGCCGTCTGAATAATTTCATATGGAGCTGTAAGGAATTTTTATTGTCGATATGATTGTAGAATCCTTGCTTTAACAGATTATTGGTGTATTTTTTTAAATCTTGTTTTATTATCGAAAAAGGTGTGGATATGAGATTGAAAATAGTGTTGCTCTTATCGGTTTTTTGTACATTTGCATATGCCGGAAACAAAAAATTGCGGATAGTTTCACTTAGCCCGAGTTTAACCGAAACCATTTATAAACTTGGTAAAGGAGATTTGCTGGTCGGTCGCTCTATTGTTTGTAATTATCCGGAAGAAGTGAAAAAAGTGAAAGTAGTCGGAAATTTTAACAAACCGAATATCGAACGATTGGCGGTAATGATGCCGGATTACGTGGTTTGCACCGATTTTGAAAATCCGGCAGCGATCCGGAAACTGCGGGCTATGGGGATGAAAGTAATAATTATGCGTGATAAAGATATTGATGATTATTTGAATTGTGTCCAGAAATTGGGAGAGGTGATGGATTGCCGGGAACAGGCGGCAAAGGAACTGAAACGCCTGAAAACCGGGTTGGCGGAATTTAAGAAAAAGGCTGACCGCATTCCTGTTGAAAAACGTCCCAAAGTCTTTTTCATGCTATGGGACTCCCCGGTTATGTCGATTGGGAAAAAATCTTTTTTGACTAAATACATTGAATATGCTGGTGGACGCAGTATTACGGCTAAGGTCGCTCAAGGTTATTTTTCCAGTTCTCTGGAATATGTATTGGCGGCAAAGCCGGATGTGATGATTTGTCCGTCAATGCATGTGAATAAGGCAAAGGAATTTGTGATCAGGACCGGTTGGAAAGATGTTAAAGCGGTTAAAGACGACCGGGTTTACAGCGGTTTGAATCCGGATCTTATGTTCAGGCTGAGTCCGAGAATGCTGGAATCGATCCAGATTTTAAGAGATTGTATATACCCGAAAAATAGCAAGGTAAAAAAATGATTAATCATGGCGGCAATATTAATGAATTAGCCCGATTGGCCGACTGCACTCCAGAAGAAATTCTCGATTTCAGCGCCAGTATCAACCCGATGGGGCCGCCGGAATTTTTCCGTGCTGCCGTAAGCCGGGCTTTGAACAGCATTGAAAACTATCCGCCGCCGCAGGCTGAACCTCTGCTTGAAGTTGCGGCTGATGTCTACCAGGTTCCGATAGACTTTTTAACCGCCGGTAACGGGTCTGGACAGTTGATTTTTGCGTTAAGCCGGGCATGCGGACTTAACAAAGCTCTGATTCCTGCTCCGTCGTACATCGATTATGAAAAAGCCTGTATTCAGGCCGGACTTGAAATAGCTTACTTTGAATTGTCCGCTGCTGATAATTTTGTTCCACATATGGAAGCTCTGGAAAAAGTAATCGAACCGGGGATGTTGGTTTTTATCGGCCATCCGGGCAATCCTGCGGGGACCGCGATGGAGGCGAATGATATTCGGCAACTTGCGGCCCGCTGTCCAGAGGCGTTGATTGTAGTGGATGAGGCTTTTGCAGACTTCATCCCTCAAGATTTTTCATTACTCCCGGAAGTGCCGGAAAATGTTATTATCTTACGCTCTCTGACCAAATTCTTTGCGGTTCCGGGTCTGCGACTCGGATTTGCGATCGCACATCCGCAAATTACCGAAAAACTGCGGGAGGAAGTTCCGTCTTGGTCGGTGAACAGTATAGCTCAAGAGGTTGGTGCAAGATTGCTTCGCGACACCGAGGAGTATGCTGAAGAAACCCGGCGGCTGGTAACTTACTTGAAACAAAAGTTGTCAAACCAGTTCATCGAAACCGGCAAAATAAAAGTTTTTCCCGGGATCGCAAATTATTTGCTGATCAAGTTGAAAGAGAACATCCCTGGATTTGCGGATAAATTACTTGAACTCCACCGTTGCGCAATTCGTTCCTGCAGTAATTTCAAGGGTTTGGACGATACTTATTTCAGGATTGGCTTGAAAAATGAAGTTCAGAATGATTTTCTGGTCGAGGCAATCAAAAATGTTTTAGATAATACCCAACCGAAAGCATTTCATATTCCGGCGCGCAAGCATAAACCTTCATTAATGCTGCAGGGGACCTGTTCCAACGCGGGTAAGAGTGTTTTAACTTCGGCTTTTTGCCGGATACTTTTGCAGGACGGTTACAATGTTGCCCCGTTTAAATCTCAGAATATGGCATTGAACTCATTTGTCACCGTAGATGGCGGAGAGATGGGCCGGGCTCAAGTTGTGCAGGCGGCTGCATGTCGTTTGCAGCCGGATGTCCGAATGAACCCGGTACTGCTGAAACCATCCACGGACACCGGTTGTCAGGTTATTTATATGGGACATCCGGTCGATAATATGGAAGTCGGCAAATATTTTAATTATAAGGAACAGATTTTCGACAAAGTCAAAGCGGTGTACGATTCCCTTGAAAAAGATTTTGATGTGATAGTATTGGAGGGCGCGGGCAGTCCGGGCGAGATGAATTTGAAGAAATCCGACATTGTCAATATGAACATGGCGCGCCATTCTGAAAGTACCGTGCTGCTGGCTGGCGATATTGACCGTGGCGGTACTTATGCGTCGTTCATCGGGACAGTGGAATCATTTTTGCCCTGGGAACGTGACCTGCTCAAAGGTTTTCTGGTTAACAAGTTCCGGGGGGATGCCTCTTTATTGCAGGCGGCTCATGATTATGTGGAGGATTTTACCGGTAAACCGGTGCTTGGTGTGATTCCTTATGTTCGTGACTTGCGGATTCCGGAGGAGGACTCGGTGGCGTTCGGATTGACGCGGCCTTGTGAAAAGTTTTCTGAAACGCTGGATATGGCGATTATTGCTCTTGATCACGTTTCCAACTTTACCGACTTTGACCCGTTTGAAATTGAGCCGGATATAAAGTTACGCAAGGTCAGGAATCTTAAAGATCTCGGTTCTCCCGATATTATTGTTCTGCCCGGCAGTAAAAATGTGATCGGGGACCTCCAGGTTCTCCGCCGACAGGGAATGGATGGAGCTATTATTGAACTTGTAAAGCAAGGTGCCTGGCTTATCGGGATTTGCGGAGGCTTGCAAATGGTCGGCTCAATTATCGAGGATCCGCATCAATTGGAATCCCATAGCGGTTCTGAGCCGGGACTGGGATTGCTGCCTCTGATCACGGTACTGCGTGAGGATAAACAGCTTTTTCAGACCACCGCGTATTGGTTACCGGAAGATATGGAGCTCTCCGGTTATGAAATTCATCACGGCGAAACAACCTGCAGCGACGATGCGTTGATCACTGTGGTATCAGAAGATAATCGGCCAATCGGTTTTGCCGCTGAGCGGGTCTGGACCACGTATTTGCATGGAGTATTTGATCATGACGCGTTCAGGCGCAAGTTTATAGATATGATTCGCCATTATCGCAAGATGGCGCCGCTTCAAGAAATTCAGGCCGGTTACGACATACAGGACGCGATTGACTGTCTGGCTGATACTGTTAGGGAAAGTGTTGATATTGACCGAATTTACCAACTCATGGGATTGAAATAAACGGTTGAATTTTCTCCAATCCAACTAAGGAATTACAATATGGATCTGTTTTTGATCTATACAATAGCATTATTGCTTGATCTGCTGATCGGGGATCCGAATGTTTCGTGGCACCCGGTAGCGTTGATTGGAAGAACTGCGTTGCGCCTGGAAACAGTTTGCCGAAAATATCTGGGAAACGGTTTTTCTGCCGGAATGTTTTGTGCTTTGGCAATTGTTGCCGGTTGTGGATTGATTGCCGCATTCCTCGTTTATGCGGTAGGCATGTGCGGTTTTCACTGGGAGCTTTTTGCTGCTGGAGCGGTTGTCTATATCACGATTGCACCACGCAGTTTGATTACGCATACATTACGCGTTTCAAAAGCGTTAAAACGCAAAGATCTGGCCTCGGCGCGATATGCGGTCGGAATGATAACCAGTCGTGATCCGGAGGCGCTCGACGAAAATGGGGTAATCAGATCGACACTCGAAACCTTAGGTGAAAATGTTATTGACGGAATAACTGCTGCGTTGTTTTGGACAATGATTGGCTGGTTGTCATATGGATCGGTCGGAGCGGCTTCATTTGCGTTGATGTATCGTGCCGCGAATACGCTTGACGCCACTTTCGGCTATAAAAATGACCGTTATATTTACTTTGGAACATTTGCCGCTCGTCTGGACGATGTGTTGAACTTTATTCCTGCACGATTGACTCTGGTTGCTATTTTTTCCGGAGCCATGATCATGGGACTCCATCCGGTGAATGCAGTTAAATATGCCTGGCGTGATAGAAAAAAACATCCCAGTCCCAATTCAAATTGGGGCATGGCGGCATTTGCCGGAGCATTAGGGATACAGTTGGGTGGAACGACTTATTACCGTGACAAAGTCAAACATTATGACACCTGGGGTGAGCCATTGGAACCGCTTCAACTAAAGCACATAGTACAGGCCCAACGTTTAGTTGTTTTAACCACTCTAATGTTTATGCTGGTTTGCGTATTTATAACAGCAATGTATTTTGTTTTATAATAATTTTACTCAGCTTAACTAATTTGCTTGCATTATCTTATATAAATATTAAATTCAAGCCGTCTGACAATTTGACAAACCTGCTTTCAACGATTATATTATCTCCAAACCAATCAAAAGGAGGACAAAAATGGAAGCGCGAATGAAAGTTAAAGGGGAAGGTTGCTATTACCATCTTTATAATCGAATCGGTTGCATCAAAGGCGAACATCCGTTCTCAGATGAAGATAAGGAATACGGTTTTATACTGCTTCGATATCTTTGTAACTACTTTTTGATCGAGGTTATCTCCGCGGCTTGGATGGGCAACCATTTTCACATGGTGGTATACGCTCCTGGACCAGACGAACTGCCTCCGCTTGAGGTCATTGTCAAACGTCACAACGACTATTATAAATCGATGAAAAAAATCTTTAAATTCGGTCCGAGAAACCCGGTCATCAGCCTCGAAAACAAAGAGCAATGTCATGAAATCGGCCTCAAAATGATCGATATAAGTCGCTTTATGTCGGCCTATCAACGACAGTTTACCTGCGTTTACAATGAAACCCGCAACCGGACCGGACAACTCTGGGGAGGTAGATTCAAAAGCGTGATTCTTGAGCGTGTAAACGCCCTAGCCGCTTGCGTAACCTACGTCGAACTCAACCCGGTCCGGGCAGGTTTGAAAAACGATCCGGCTGATTACAATTTTACTACCTGGGGACGCTACTGCAGAAGCGGCAAACACATGTTTTATAATAATTTCGTCAAACACATGAAACCGAATATCACCACCGGAGATACATCACAATGGACTGATACCGAGCTCTTTGCGTTCTTCCGTGGCGAACTGGCGCGAATTATCACGGCGGAAAGCGGCGCGTCTAGCGAAGAAATCTACGCCGCACGCGACAAAGCCAGACAGAAAGAATCAATGCACGTACGCTTCCTGCGCCGCACCAGACATTTTACCGAAGGGGCGATTTTAGGTTCAAAACTGTTCATACGCCAAACGGGAAGCTTGTTTGATGATCCCACACGAATTCAGAAAAAACACCTATCCCGAGGCTCCAGCCCATCCGGGGTGTTGTATTGTTTCCGAAAGCTTAAGTCTTGAAAAAATTGTTTATAGCATTACATTGCTGAGTGAACAAATTAAAAACAGTTATGGCCTATGAGCAGAATAATAATACTTATAATATCTATAGCCTTTTCGATCGTCCCGTGTAAAGCAGACTCAAAAGCTGAGCATGGAGCATCGAAACAAAGTGAAAAAACTGGATTTTGGCACTCTTTAAGGGATTTTTTTATTCCTCATGCCGCAGAGAGAAAAATCCTATTGCGCAAACAGACGCAGTATTTTTTGATTACGGTCGAGGAAGATGATTCCGGCGCCCGTCATTTGGTCTTTAACCCGATGAAAGGATCTCAGGGAATATGGAATCCGGAAACCCCTGATGAAATTATTTCTAAATACTGCCGCTATACTACTCTCTTCCTGGCTTTAATTGATCAGCCGCCAAAGAGGGTGTTATTCATCGGTTTGGGGATAGGCATGGTCCCCCGTTTTATACAGCGATATTTTCCGGAAACAATCATTGACGTGGTCGAAATAGATAAAGATATTCCACGTATTGCCCATGATTATTTCGCTTACGTCAAGAGCGAAAAGACCAATATTATCATTAAAGACGGGCGGGATTTTATCAATCGCAACAAGCACAAATACGACCTCATTTTTATTGACGCATATAACGCTAATACCATTCCGTTCCAGTTGACTACTAAAGAATTTTATCAGAAAATTCGTGATTCCCTCACCCCCGAAGGAATTGTTTCAATCAATATTGCGAATCTCGGTAAACCGAGTTTCATCGCCAGCGAGTTGAAAACGATCAAAAGTCTATTCCCGAACTTCGCGGTGTTTGTTTGTCCAAACGACAGCAACTATGTGCCTTTTGCGTCAATCGCGCGAAAAATCGATCCTGAAAAGAAAGCGGAAAAGGTTGATAAGATCATGCACTTGAGTTATTCCATGCAAGATATTGTCGAAACCAGAATGTCTGAGGATGATTTCAAGGAGATGACGGAAAAGGCTATAATTCTGTCCGATGACTATGCTCCGGTCGAAACCATGAAATAGGGAAGCGCTATGCTGTTATATTTGATTGCATTTATCAGCGGATTCGTCATGATGGCGTTCGAGATACTCGGGGTCAGGGCTTTGGCTCCGTTTTTCGGAAGCTCTGTCTATGTGTGGGGGGCGACGATTTCGGTGTTTATGGCGGGGTTGAGCATTGGCTACGGTTTAGGCGGACGAATTGCTGAGCGTGGACCGAATGGGAAAAAACTGGCAATCTTGTTACTTCCGTCAACCATATTGATTTTACTTTTTCCCGTTTACGGATACGGATTAAGCAATTTTATTTATTCATTTGAACTTGATGCACGGTTTGGTGCTTTGCTGTTATCGGTCCTGCTGTTTTTTATTCCGACAATTTTTATCGGTTCTATTTTACCGGTAATAATAGAGTTACTGGCCCAGAACAGGATGAAAGCCGGTACTGCGGCGGGCAAGGTATATGCGGTTTCGACTGCCGGAAGCATCGCGGGGACACTTTTTACTTCGTTCTGGTTGATTAGCTGGATCGGGGTGTCGTTCAGCATTATGCTGACCGGGGCATTGCTTGGTATAAATCTGGTCTTGAGTCTGCTGTATTATAGGACGAAAGAAAAAACTGTTAATGATTGATGGTGCGTTTTACCGCTTCGTGCCATTTTTTCAAAATAATGTTTCTCTTGTCGGCGTCAATCCCTGGCTCAAATATTTTATCTAACGATAAATTTTTACACGCTTCTGTGCAATTCGCCCAGATTCCAACGGCAATCCCGGCCAGGGCCGCGGCTCCGAATGCGGTACTTTCGATCATGCCGGGACGATGCACTTCACAATCTGCAATATCCGCCTGGAACTGCATTAGAAAATCGTTGGCACATGCCCCACCGTCAACGCGTAAATGAGAAATTTTTATTCCGCTGTCAGCCTGCATGGAGTCCATAACGTCAAACGATTGATAGGCTATTGACTCCAATGCCGCCCGAACCAGATGTTCCCGGGTTGCGGCGCGGGTCAGTCCGAATATGGCGCCGCGAGCATACATATCCCAATACGGCGCACCGAGTCCGGTAAAGGCCGGAACCAGATACACGCCCCCGGAATCATGAACGCTCATGGCTAACGCGGCGGTTTCAGCCGACGAATTGATTATTTTCAACCCGTCCCGGAGCCACTGGATAACCGAACCACCGGTAAAAACGCTGCCTTCAAGGGCATAGGCCGGTTTTTCCGCCGTTGAATCCGCAGTCAAGGTGGTTAGCAGTCCGTGTTGAGATATTGTCGGAGTATTGCCGGTATGCATAAGCAGGAAACAGCCGGTGCCGTAAGTGTTTTTCAATGCCCCGGGAGTGACACAGCCTTGTCCGAACAGCGCGGCCTGCTGATCTCCGGCAACTCCGGCAATTGGAATTTCGCAGCCGGAAAAAACTGGATGATCGGTTATACCGAATTGTCCGCATGAAGGTTTGACTTCTGGCAATATTGACTCGGGAATCCCTAGTTCACTCAGTAGATATTGATCCCATTGCATGGATTTGATATTGAAAAGCATGGTTCGCGAAGCGTTGGTGAAATCAGTCGCGTGAACTTTTTTATCGCTCAAATGCCAGATCAAAAATGAGTCGACCGTGCCGAACAGCAGTTCTCCGTTGGTAGCTCGCTCCGCCGCTCCTTTGACATTTTCGAGAATCCATTTAATTTTACATCCGGAGAAATAGGCATCCGGCAGTAGCCCGGTGTTCTCTCTGATATATGGTTCAAGGCCGCGCTGCCTGAGTTCCTCGCACATTTCTGCCGTCCGGCGGCATTGCCAGACAATGGCATTGTAGACCGGGATGCCTGTATGCCGGTCCCAGACCAGAGTTGTTTCCCGTTGATTGGTGATGCCGATTGCGGCGAGTTCGTCCGGTTTGATGCCGCCTTTGAACATGGCTTCGCCGATGGTCTCAACCTGTGTGCCGATAATATCATAGGGATCATGTTCTACCCAGCCGTCTTGTGGAAAGCTCGCCGGAAACTCTTTCTGGGCGGAAGCGACCGGCGTCCCGTTTGCATCAAAAATAACCGTCCGGGAACTGGTCGTTCCCTGATCGAGCGCCATAATATATTTTTCGGCCATATTCTGCCTCAAATTAAGATGCTTTGCCCATTGCGGTTACTTTGAGTGCCATTTGCTCCAGGGCGATACGTTTATCGGCTCCGCCTGACACCAGTTTCCGGTTGACGTCAAGTAATTCATTGAGTATACTGGAAAGCTGCCGGTCACTGAAACGAACGGCGTCCTGGCATAGCATATATGCCCGGAACTGATTCTGTTTCAGCAGCATATTGTCCGGATATTGAATTTTAAGATGGCTGCCGTTATCATAAAAAAAGTTTTTTGAGACTGAGCCGTTCAGGTTAAGCTCTTTCATGGCGCGTTTTACCTGGGCCAGATTCTGGAATGCGCTGATAGCTCCGCCCAGCAGCACCAGTTCTGGATTGGCTCCGCCGGAGCGGCTGGAACGCATCATATCGATCATTGAAGAAATCAATTCAAGCGCTGATTTGCTGTTGCCTTTCAACAGCGCGTCGGAGAATTCCCAGTTCATGGCTTCAGGGGTACGACTGCAGATTGCCTGGCAGTCGGCCAGGGTGATTTTATCCCGGATGTCGACATAACAGAAAATTTTATCCATTTCGGTAAACATCCGGCCGGTGTCGCTGCCGATAGCTTCCGCCAGATATGCTCCGGCGCGGGGATCGAGCTGTTTGCCGTTGGTTTGACAATACTCGCTTATCCGCATTTGGATATTGCGACTGTTTTCAGATTGTTTATAACTCAATTTCAGGGAGTCAAGCTTGAAAGTTTCGCCCACTTTGCCGCAGGCTTTATAAAATTTACTGCGTCCCTCGATTCCAATTCCATCAATGATTAATGTGATATCATCAGGAACCCCCGCCTTAATGAAATCAAGCAGTTGCTCCATCATCGCCGCGAGTTCTTTGGTTGCTTTGGAACCAAAGGCTTTTTCGAATGCTGAAAAATGTTTGAGCCAGACTTTTTTAGTTGGGTCGAGAAACGGCGGAGTGTTCAGGGTATTGAGCAATTCACCAATGACCTCTTCCGGCTTAAGGGAGTCACTATCACCCTGAACAATCTCAAGAGTCGAATCATTTTCCGGTTCGCCGCCGCACAGGTCGGCAACCAGGCTCAATGCCTTTTGCTTGACGGCAAATTCATCGTCGCCGGTTATCAGAAAAAGATTTGTTGCCATATTCAGTTCAATCTATGCCTGGTAAAAAAGATTCCGTTCCTTTAAATGAAGCGATAGTTTCGGTCAGCAGTTTGATTGCGCCTTCGATATCGCGCAAATCGCATATCTCGACCGGTGAATGCATATAACGATTAGGAATACTAACCAAAGCGGTAGCCACTCCGCAGCGGGTTAACTGGATCGCCGCGGTATCGGTGCCGCCGCTGGCCCGGTAACCCGGAGCATCCTGCCATTCGATTTTGTTCTTTTTAGCTACCTTGCACAATGTTCGGTGCAGAATAATATTGTTATCCGCGGTTCGGGACAGCATCGGGCCGCCGCCAAGCTTAATTTCTCCGCATATTTTCTTGGAGATATCCGGCAGATCGGATGAAAATCCGACGTCGATTCCGAATCCCACTTGAGGATCGATTGCGAACGCACCGGTAGTCGCGCCGCGCAATCCCAGCTCTTCCTGAACCGAACCCACTCCGTAAACCCCAACTTTGAGATCACGTTTGCTCAGCGCTTTGAGGACTTCAGCAACAACAAACGCACCGACTTTATCGTCCATGCCCTTGCTCATAATACGATGCTGCCCCATGCGCCGGCAGTTCGGGAGAACCGCGACCGGATCACCGACTGAAACCAACTTCTGAGCTTCCTCTTTATTTTCAGCACCAATGTCAATCCACAGGTCTGTGAGTTCCAGTGCCTGGTCACGCTCTTTAGGATTAAGCAGATGAATCGGTTTTTTGCCGATAACACCGTGCACCATTCCTTTTTCGGTAATAACTTCAACTTCCAGTCCCGGAATATTCAGTTTATCGATCCCCCCATTAGCCCGGAAGTAAAGCAATCCTTCATCGGAAATATATGTAACCTGGAATCCTATCTCATCGTAGTGTCCGGACAGCATTACCCGGAACTTAGCGTCAGGATTCAGGACCCCGATGGTGTTTCCCATAACATCGCACCGTACCTCATCACAAAATTTTTCCAGATATTTGCGATAAGTGGCGGCGGTCAGTTCTTCGTATCCGGACGGGCCGGAGCAGTTCAAAAGTTCTTCAAAAAATTTTAAGCTTGCTGCTTTGATCATGATATTTATCCTTAAGCGTCTAGTTTATCTTTGAGCAGTTTAATAACCATCTGCGGATTAGCTTTGCCGCGGCTGAGCTTCATAACCTGACCGACAAAGTATTGAATTATTTTGGGATTCCCATCAAGATACTGCTGAACCTGCGGTTGATTTTCGGCAATCGCCTGATCAACAAAACCTTCGATAGCAGATTCGTCGGAAACCTGAGACAAACCTTTTTCCTCGACTATTTTTGCCGCAGATTTACCTGATTTGATCATCTCGGCAAACACCGTCTTGGCGATCTTGCCGTTGATTGATCCTTTTTCAATCAGTTCAACCATTTCGGCCAGCATTGCCGGAGTTACGACACATTCGCTGATCGTTATTTTCGCATCGGAAAGTTCCCGCAACAGTTCTGAGATAATCCAGTTTGCCAGTATTTTCGGGGTTTTTACCAGTTTTGCACCGACATCGAAGTAGTCGGCAGTCGCCTTGTCCAAAGTCAGGACATGAGCATCGTAAGGAGTAACGTCGTATTCGCGGACAAAGCGTTCACGCCGGGCTTCCGGCAATTCCGGTAATTCCGTGCTGATCTTTTCAACCTGTTCGTCGGTGAACGTAACCGGCAACAAGTCCGGACATGGGAAGTAGCGATAATCATGCGCGTCTTCTTTGGTCCGCATCAGATAGGTTTCGCCGCGATCATCGTTCCAGCCGCGCGTTTCCTGCTGCAGAGACCCGCCTTCATCCAGGACTTCGGCCTGACGCCAGATTTCATATTCCAGAGACCGATGAGCGGCCCGGAAACTGTTGAGATTTTTAATTTCAATCTTTGTGCCGAATTCTTTTTGTCCTTTAGGACGGAGAGAAACATTGACATCACAGCGCATCTGGCCTTTTTCCATATCGCAATCGCTGATTTCAGCATACTGCATAATTTGCTTCAAAGCTGTCAGGTAGGCATAGGCTTCATCAGGAGTCCGCATGTCGGGTTCACTGACAATCTCCATCAAAGGAACGCCGGCCCGATTGTAGTCGACTCCGCTGGTGCCGCTGAAGTGGGTCAGCTTGGCTACATCTTCTTCCAGGTGAATACGGGTAATTCCGATATAGCGGTCTTCAAGCTCCTCCCCTGAAAAGCCCTTGCCGTGAATATGAACCCGTCCGTGTTCGCAAAACGGCAGATCATATTGGGAAAGCTGATAATTCTTAGGCATATCCGGGTAGAAATAGCTTTTACGGTCGAATTTGCTGAAACGGGCAATTTCGCAGTCGGTCATCAAGCCGGCCACTACAGTACGACGAATTGCTTCTTTGTTAGGCGTCGGCAGGACTCCGGGATAACCCATACAGACCGGACACACCAGTGTATTCGGGTCCTGCCCATAACGATTCGGACAAGAACAAAACATTTTGCTTTCGGTGCGGACCTGGACATGTACTTCCAGTCCGATAACCGCTTCATATTCAGACATAAATAAAAATCCTCAGTAAGTTGAATTTATAAAAAACAAATCATCCCTTAATGTAGAAGCATTACCGGTAATTTTCCAGTCTTTGGCTGACGTTTTTAGCTTTTTTTATCTGCGTGTCTAATGTCTTTTTTCAAACTGAAAACAGTAAAAATTAGCATAATAGCAAATTTATTCATTTCAAACAATACAAAAAGTTAATAATATTTGAATATTTATTTTGACATAATTAGTTTGTTATCAATTGATTATGTATTTTAAAAAAAGTAAGTGATGCTATTTTTATGATAGATGATCAAGTTGTTTCACTGAAAATTAAATGTATTATTTCGGGGATACTTTTTCCGAATTCGGGGTGTAACTAACGATGATTTTGGCCTGTTCATCACCGCTTTCAGCCGCTTTCCTAAACCATTTCATCGCAGCTTTTTCGTTTTTTGCCACCCCGATTCCCCGGGTATAACAAAATGCAAGCTGTTTTTGAGCTTCAAGATGTCCATGGTTCGCGGCCCGGGTGAGCCATTTGACTGCGGCCGGATGATCCGGTTTTACAACATATCCCTGTAGAAAAAAAGAAGCGACCTCATAACAGGCTTCCGGGTTTCCCTGTTCAGCGGCTTGCAGAAAAAGTCGAATGGCTTCACGGTTGTCACGTGTACTTGAAGCGTTTTTTTGAACATCGCGGGCCAGTATCAGTAAAGCTTTGCCATCGCCGCCTTTTGCCGCTAAACGATAGAAATACATTGCTTTGCTTTTATCCTGTTTTACTTCCTTTCCGGACATCAAATAATCCCCATACTTTCTTGCCGCAATTGGGACTCCGCCTCGAGCTGAATCCAAATACATCTTAACTGCTTTTTTGATATCCTTTTTGGCTCCGACCCCGTGCTCGTAGCAATGAGCCAGGATCGCTTTGGCGAATGCATCACCGGCTTTGTCCGCTTTTCTGAGCAGATATATTGCTTTGTCAGGATCGGCGGAACAGCCGATGCCGCGCAGGTAGCAATCCGCCAGTAATCTCTGCCCGGTGACATCACCGGTATTTGCGACTTTCTCAAGTAATTGAACCGCCTTTATATCGTCTGTCATATTTTTCTCATCCAACGGCCGCTCCAAAAATAAAACCGCGAGTTCGCGGGAGGCTGGCAAAAAGCCACGATTCGAGAGTGCAGATAATAGCACTTCAGCTTTTTTGTGATCAGGTTTGATTTCCGGTAGCATTTTTTCTGCTGGAACTCCACGGAGCAGCGCAATTGCCAGGTTGTATTTTGCTTGAATTATGCCTGAATCGGCCGCTTTGCGGTAGTATGTGAAAGCTTTTTGACGGCTTTTTTCAACCCCGAGGCCACGTTCATAGCAAATCGCCAGATTGAATAGCGCTGACTTACTGCCGGAGGCGATAGCTTTGCGATACCAGTAAACAGCCAGCAAGTAATTTTTTTTTCGTTGTTTTCCATTAAAATATTGATTGGCCAACTGTTCTCTGGCAGCAGCACTGCCGGCTTTTGCCTCAACTCGCAATGTATCCTCTTTTTCCGGCTCATCACCAAAAAATAAAGAAAAAGCGCTATCGGCATAGCTCGACAGCGCGGTGAATAATAAAACCGAAAAAACGGCAACTTTTTTTAATGAAAAAATATTCACTTGTCCTTAACGATTTTTAAAGTACCCCAGTTCCGTTTATAATGGTATGAAGTCTGGTCGTCTTTGAATTCAGTAATTCCCAACAATTCAAGATTGGAATTGTAACGCGAGTAGTTGTAACGGCCGACAAAGAAGCGCCAAACCTGTCCGGGGGCGAATTTATCTCCATAAGCGGTCAAATCCTTGATTGGAATTGCCATTTCCGCAGTCCAGCCCTTATCTTTATCCTGCCATTTGTTTACTGTTCCGTCGACTTTTGCCGCGACTTTCATCCCCTTCATTCCTGAGTAGGTTCCGCAACTGGGTAAAAAACAACGACCACCGTTCGGCAACATAAAGGCGGTCTTATTACCCAACGGCGTACAATACAATTCCCAATACATGGTATTTTTCGGTGGACGGATAAACATTTCAAGCAGATCTCCAAATCTGTAATGATGTGCCTGATCAGTATTGTTTTCGGCAATCACATCTTCGTCATCAAGTCTGGCTCCCACGTAGAGATATTTATCATCCCATAAAAATTTGACTACACCGCCAGTAGTCATTTTACTGATGGGGGCTGGTTTCATTGAATAACCGGGAGCTGTTTTCCATGCATCTTCGTTTAATATTCCGTCGACTTTAATCGGTTGTGCCGTATAAACAGCTTCTGCTTCCAAATTTTTATCACTGGAAAACAATGCACATCCCGAGTTGCATAATGCGATTCCAACCAGTGCTGCTGCTCCTAATGTCAACTTTAGTCCCGTCATAATAAATCCCTGTTAATTATTTTATAAATCTATTTTTAATCATTATCCAGCGGCAATTCAATGCGAATAACCGTTCCATTGCCGCGAACCGAATCGGCAATAATCCTGCCGTTCATAACATTGATCAGTCCCATGCATATTGCCAGCCCCAGACCGGCTCCGCATAATCCTTTCTGCTCCTTGTTTTCAGAAATTGAAAAACGCTCGAAAATCCGGGAAATTTCATTCTCATCAATCCCGGTTCCTGTATCTTTAACAAATAAAGTAATCATTTCCTTGCCAATATCTTCAATCCCGAATTCAATTGATCCTTTTTCGGTAAATTTAATTGCGTTGTCAAGGAGTTGCCCGAATATTTGACGCAGTCTTACCGGGTCAGTATGCATCATTACGATATTTTCACTCTTTCTGACGGACAAAGTAATTTTTTTCAGCTTTTCAGCGCCAATTTTCTTACGATATATTTCTTCCAGACAATCCAACTCGGCATTGACGTCGACCATTTCATGATTGAACTCAATTTTTCCGCTTTCCAGTTTTGAGAGGTCTATTATATCAGAAATCAGGTCCATCAGCGTCTCTGAACTTTTATTTATTTCCTCTCCATATTTGACGCGCTCTTCCGCCGTCAATTCTCCAGTCATTAAATTGGCAAAGCCAACAATAGTACTCAAAGGAGTTCTTAATTGATGTGACATATTTGCCAGGAAGATTGATTTCAAGCGATCATCACTTTCCGCCTTATCTTTTGCAGTTTGCAGTTCTTTGCTGATTTGCTCACGTTTAATCGCCTCTTTCTGCAGTTCCTGATTTTGTTCCTGCAGTTTGGTAACGGTTTTTTCCAATTGCGATTTATAGTTTTTCATTAATGTGCGATTTCGGTCCTGCTCAGTTAAATCGACAAATCCCTCAAGGATCATTTCTTCCCCATGCAGTTCAATTGTTGTTCCGGTGATCAATACCGGTAAGGGAGAGCCGTTATTCCGCAGAAAAACCATTTCGACATTTTTGACTCCGCCTTGAGATTTAACCGGGCAGCAGACGCAGCCGGCCGGACAAAAAACTTCCCTGCACTTATGATCAATCAACTCTTCTTCAGTATATCCCAGAAGTTTCTGAGCAGGCTCGTTTATCTGTTTGATATTACATTCACTGTCATAGAGAATAATTCCGAATGGCACATTTCTAAACAAAGTGTTTGCTGTTTCGGAGGAACTTTTATAAAGTTCAGTTGCTTTTCTTGTCAGTTCAAGTAATTCATTGAGATGCCCGCAGTGATGGTCGACATCCAGTTCTAACTCTCGGTCACAATCAAAAGAAGCGAATTCTTTAAGGCTTTTTGCCGCTACCTCACATGCATGATCTATCGGTCTGATGACATGACGGTATATCAAAAACAGCGTAATTAATAATACAATAAAGTTAATGCCAAGCAGCCAAACGCTCAGCATCCAGATATTTTTTTCAGCTATTGCGGTAATATTTATCTCTGAGGACATCTTGAATAAAATTGTAGGTTGGCCGTATAAATTATCAAGTACGCTCAAACATACGAATCTGCCATCTCTGGTTGAAGCAGGGTAGAAAAATATCTTGTTTGGAGATTTCTTTTCTGCTTGAGAACGCTGCTCTATCAGAGATTTCCAACGTTCGTTCATACATGTAAAACTATAAGACGGCTTTTTCATACTGTCATCCCAAAATGCAGTATGGCACGGGAGCTGATCAATTATATTGCAGAGAGGTTGGCATAAATAAAATAATCTTCCTGAGTGGTCAGCTAAAGGCACGACTGTTATCCACCAGGCCTGCTTATTGATAATAGCAAGTCCTTTTCTCTTTACAGGCAGGACTGCATTTTGAAAATGTTGACTGATAAAGTCAGAGAATTCGTTTTTTACTAATTCTGCGTCAGTTGCATTTGCTGCCGCATACTGAAATTGTAAAACCTTTCCTTCTGGACTTATAAAAGCGGCAAAAGAAGCTTTCGGTAATGCATTACTACTCACTGCGGTTTTATTTTGTATCTTTTTTAGAAGAATGTCTTCCTTATTTATTCTTGAGACATCTTTTTCTTGATTAATAGCCTCAAGGATTGCTATAGAACGTTGACTGATGGTTTTGAACTCAAGGTCTCTGAAGCCCATTTGAATAAAATTTCTTGTAATCAAATACAGGCAAATTGACGGCGTCAGTAAGCCGAATACAAAAAGTAGGATTATTTTCTTTTGAATACTCATAACGACTAATGTATACGAGATAATAAAAAAAATCAACCTATGACACATTTCATTTCACTTTTTCTTACAATTATTTTATTTTAACCCATCACTATTCAATACGTCAAAAGATAGAAAGTATAAGGTGCTAACATATACATATTTATATATTTTTATTAAATCACATAGTAGTTTAATTTGACAAACCCATTTTCAACCATTATATTAACAGCATAGTTGTAAACCAATGGAGGAAAAATCATGTCAGGATGCGGAACGCGAATGAAAGTTAAGGGCGAAGGCTGTTATTATCATCTGATGAATAGAACCTCCGGCTGCAGAGGCGAAAAACCGTTTAATCGAGTCGATATGGAATACGGCTTTCGGCTGCTGCAAAATCTTTGCGAATATTTCTTGATCGAGGTGATTTCAGTCGCCTGGATGGGGAACCATTTCCATGTGGTCGTTTACGCTCCAGGCCCGGACGAATTGTCGTCAGTCGAGGACATTGCTAGACGACATAACAATTACTATAGCAGCATGTTAGATAAATATACTTACGCTCCGAAACAAATGCCGAAAATTCATCCAGAAAATCTTGAAATATGCCGCGAAGTTGGCCTAAAAATGATTGATATCAGCTACTTCATGCGCGCTTTCCAACAACGTTTCACCGTCGTTTACAACCAATCCCGCGACCGCATCGGCAAACTCTGGGCCAATAAATTCAAAAGCGTCATTCTTGATAGTCGCAATTCACTGGAAGCGTGCGTTTTATACGTTGAATTAAACCCCGTTCGTGCCGGACTGACCACTAACCCCTCCGACTACCATTTCACCACTTGGGGAAGGTACTGCGGCACCGGCAAACACCTTTTTCAAGCAAATTTCGTCAAACACCTCAAAGAAAACATCTGGCATCGCGACACCTCTGGGTGGACCGACAACGATCTATTCAGCTATTTTCGCAGTGAACTTGCTCGCATCGTCGCGGCAGAGAGCGGAGCCTCGAGTGAAGAGATATTTGAGGCGCAGGAACAGGCCAAACGCAGAGAATCGATGCCGGTCCGTTTTCTGCGACGCACTCGTCACTTCAGCGACGGAGCGATTCTCGGTTCAAAACTATTCATCCGAGAAATGGGAGCGAAATTTGACAATTCCGACCGAGTGAACAAAAAACAACTAAGCCGAGGTATGGGACCCGCCGGAGTGGTAATATACTGTTTCAGAAAATTACAGAGCTGAAATTAGATTCAAATGAATAATATTTTCCTTTTTTCACATAATTAAAGTGAATGAAGACAATGTTATAATAGAAATCGTTTGATTTTTCACTTGACTAAGCTATATTATTTTAATGTATCCCCCTGAATAAATGATGGAAATAAATAATGCGTTGTCCTGAATGTAACTGTGTGGAAGACAAAGTAATAGACTCTCGTTCCGTTCGTGAAGGTACTGGCGTGCGTCGTCGTCGGGAATGTACTGGTTGCGGCCATCGATATACCACATACGAAGGAATAATTCAGGAAGAATTGAAAGTCATCAAGAGCAATAATATTCGTGAAGATTTCAATCCTGAAAAACTTCGTTGCGGAATTGAAAACGCTTGTTACAAACGTCCAATTGACGAAGCAAAAAAAAGTCGTATAATCAACGATATAATTAATTCATTGCAAAAAGATTATGATCGTGAAGTTCCAAGCAGCGAAATAGGTAATCGTATAATGAAAGCATTGAAGGAACTTGATCAAGTTGCCTATGTTCGTTTTGCGTCAGTTTATCGTCAATTCAAAGACCTTGATGAATTACTTGATGAGGTGAGTTCTCTGCGCGGGGAAGAATGATGATCATGCCTTCGGCAAATCGCTTACGACTTGTAAACAGTTCCGGGGAATTACGCCCATTCAGCAGTGACGAATTATGTCTGAACATTTTGCGGAGTTTTCTGTCCGCCGGGCTTAGGGAAGAAAGCTGGGTTGCCGAAGATTTGGCATTGGCGGTTGAATATACCCTGGAACGTGGAAATCGGGAATCCGGCATATATTCCGATTCAGAGCTCAATGCAATGGTTGTTAAGGTGCTTGAGCAAACAGGCTATCCGGAGGTTGCAACAAGGTTCAGTACTGACTCTAATGTGGCTGTTGTTAAAATACAGCCTACTCGCGAAACACTGCGTCCAATTCTTCGAAGGCATTTAGCGGTTAAACCTGAAACGGCAGATAAATTAGCTGAAAAAACCATTAGAGCCTGCGGGTTATTAGGATTCGATGCGATTACACCTGTTTTAGCAGTGGAGATGGCGAGAGCTTTGTATGAAAGAATTGAACAAGCAATGCCGGAACCGGCTCAAACTCAATCCGTGCGCGGAAGCACTCCTTATTTGATTTCTCCAGAAGAATTATTGGAAGCGTTGCCTGATTTTTCAAAACAAATGATTGAGGACGGATCGCTAACCGTATATGGAGTGAGCCGAATGTTTCCTTCTCTTCGAATAAAATGCAATTACGAACAATTAGCGCTGGAACTTGGGCTTGAGCCGCCAATTACGGAAATGATGTTATTGCCTGCTCTCGATAGGGTTGCCCGGGCCATAGATGAAGTAGTTTTGATAACCGAAAAAAAATCCGGTAATGCCAGCCTGCCGTTAATTCTCGAGTTGGAACGTCCGGATGATTTTGCGGAAACCTGGTTGGATATTTATGGGGAAAGTGGAATTGAGGCTTTAGCGCCTTTGACTAATAGTCTGATTGATATGCTGGAACATTCTCCTTTCAAAATCATATAGTTTTTTGATTTTTTCCGTATTAAGGTGTAGATTAAAGTAATATAGAATATAGTATTACAGGCTGACACCATGATTATGTTATATTGTTTTACCGGGACAGGAAATTCACTGGCTACGGCTCGACAACTGACTGAGTTGCTTGATGATGATTGCCGTATTGAATTAATGCCTGATTTACTCAAGCAGCATATTATCGAGCCGGAATCCAATAAAATAGGTTTGGTTTTTCCGGTTTATGCCTGGAGTATGCCAAAACTTGTTAAACGCTTTGTTCGAAGGTTATTTATTGCCGATGACAGCTATGTTTTTGCTGTTTATACCAGCGGCGGATCTCCCGGGGCAACAGGTATGCATTTAAATAAATTGCTCAATCAAAAGAAGTCAGGTCTAAATGCCGGGTTTAACGTAACAATGCCGAGCAACTACACTCCGTTCGGATTACTTTCGGAGGAAAAATGCAAGTCCGTATTATCGGAAGCTGAGAGCAAAATAGAAAAAATTGCCCGTCTGGTTAATTCGCAAGTGAACAACCATATCGAGAGAACACGGTTTTTCTGGCCTTTGGCATCTCTGATCAACCCAATGTTTATGTCTCAGCTGAACAATCAAAAGTCAAAATTCAATGTGAATGCCTCATGTTGTTCATGCGGAATGTGTGAAAAGGTTTGTCCGAACGAGAATATAAGGCTGGAAAACGGTAAACCATCCTGGTCCGGAAATTGTGATTTATGTCTGGCTTGTTTGCATTGGTGTCCAGTGGCAGCGATCGAGTACGGACGTGCAAGTCGTAACGGGAGGCGCTATCATCATCCTGATATAAATGTCTATGACTTGATTGCTCCGGATAAACGTCGCAAGAAAATTCATTAATCTAGTGAATTATTATCTGTAAGATGTTGTATTTAAATGTATTGTAATTAAATATTAAATCACATATTGGTTATTATATTGATTAAATAAAGTTATAAATCCCAAAGATTAATCAGTAGCCCAGAAGGATTTTTTCAGCTATGCCGTTGCGGCAGTGTATGTCGAACAAAGTGACAAATGAGCCATCAGGAAGAAGGGCGACCCGGCGAAACAGGATGTTGTCATTAAATGATGCCGGACGCCATTTGCCGCGCAGGGCCAGAGTGAGCTTAACTCCTTGCAGATAGAGTGAATCCATGTACTCGCCATCCATTAATTTGAAATTTTTATATTCGCGTAAATAGGAATCATTTCCGAAGCCAGGGCCAAAGTTCGGAACCGCAGCGCTCAAGCTAAGCTTACCATCATGAGTTTCTTGCAGCATAATCAAGCTTGGACGGGATGTTGCGTATAGTGGTCCCGGCATTTTATCGGATTTTTCAAATACAACATAGCCGGTTGTTTGACTCAACCGATCGCAAAGTATGTGAGCTTTGCAGTTTTTCTGCAAGATGCTATAATATGGTTTAGACGATTTCTGAACCTCAACAAAATCAACCATTTTCCGCGTGTCAGCACCAATTACGACACAATATTGATACCCTTTATTGTCCGGTGAAGTTCCATGATCAAAGTAGGCTAATTCAGTATTTCCGCTGGTTTTAACATAAAATGGCGCGGTTCTGACGGCTTTTGCTCCGGGATTAATTCCTCTATGGATCTTAATCATATCGTTTCCAGCCGGGATGTAGTAGCCATTAGTATTTTTATCGACTAAAATCACTTCTCCTTTTATGGTCTTTTTAATTGGAAAAGCTCTTTTGCAATCCGGGTCCGAGCAAACAAATTTCTCTTGCTCTTCAGGAATCAAAACATGTTGAAACAAGGTCGTAATCGTTTTATGGTCTGAATCGTTATTTTGTATTCCACTACCCAAAACAACGATTCGGTTGTTGAAGAAAAAATAACTCTTTCTGGCCTTGAATGATTCATCATAACCTGAATGTTCAATTAGTCGTTTAAACTCCCGTTCCCCGTACCAGCTGCGTGGTGGACCGGTTCGGGAAGGGACTGTTTCGTGCAGTTTCAGGCCGAAAATACCGTTGCCGTTAAGCGAGCAACCTAACGCGAAGTTTTCATCATATGGAGCGCCTTCTTCGACCACAAAATGAGTAACCAGCTTTTCCGGCGGCAGTACCCGGGTTGTCGTACCGGGTAAGTAGTTCCAGTTCCAGCCTTCATCAAACACCAAGCCGGATGCCGTTTGCGATACAGGGCGGAACTTGGCCGGTTCGGTGACCAGCATCAGGATACCGTAATTGGTATAACGGGCCAGAGCGGATTCCCAACCCCAGCTGGAATAGCTCTCGTAACTTAAAAAATCTTTGCGTTGTCCACGGACCGCAGCCAACCAGTTATCGCGCCGATGGAAACTTGCGACTGCGTACGGCAGAGACAGATTCCCTTCCGGTTTATCCGGTTTAACGTTGCGGGACGCGAATTCCGCATAGTTTTGGTCTTTCATCGGGTCAGAATTATATACCCGGGTATAGTACATATAAATTCCGGCCATCAGCGGGTCAAAAGTCGCGCCGGTTTCATGATCTGCGAGTTTCGCCATTATCGCGTAGGTGTTGATTAACGACTTTATTCGGGCATCATGAGCTGGCCAACGCCCATTAAAAAAGAACGGCCAGGCGTCAAAGTTCGTAAAAAAGTGCATGTTCCACAGAAATTTCCGAATTATTTTGTCCATTGCCACTGACTCAAAATCTGAACCGTTTAATAGCGCCACGCATTCAACCAATGGTGGAATTGCCGGGATCACATAACCAGAATAGGGCTGGTTATGATGATAAAAACAGCCGTCAGGTTTGATCTCGCCATAACCCTGAGCCGATAAGGTTAGCCAGCGTTGCAACGCTTTCAAGTCGGCATATTTCTGTTTTGGGTTGTCTGATGTCAGGATAATGCAAAGACGAGCCAATAATTCGGTATTGGCGACATCCATATTAAATTTGGGGTACAGAGCGTAAAAGTTTTTTACTCCCAGAGCTCTGCGTAAACATTTTAACAGCGGTTGGAATTTACCGGCTTGCTGCAATTCTTTTTTCATTAAAATCAATGGTTGACAGTAGACCTCGCGAATTCCGTAACCGGCCAGATGTCCAACATGACGGTTCTGTTCGACAAAATGGTCACAGAGATCGAAAAACATCTGTTTCAGCGGTTGTTTGACAGCTGGCCTTTTTTCTCTATGATATGCGTTGGCGAGAGCTAATGCTTCGTTCCAGTATTCGGCTACCTGGTTTCGATTAATTGAGCGGCCGGATATAGAGCTGCCTTTACATTTTATTTGCCATTTCGCAAAATTTTTACGTAAATTCTGAAGTTGTTTATCGGTCAGGTTTTGTGATTTCAGACTTTTCCGGTAACGTGTCAGATATGAACTTGATATTTTTCCCATTTGGTTAATGATATCAGGAGACAACACTTTGGGAACATTTGGCTGCCAATCATAATTTCTGTTAAAAGAATTTGCTGCATATATCCAGGGGGCCTGTTTAGTTGGTTGCACCTGTCTGGCGTCAAGTTTATCGTTGGTTCGGAGCAGGTCGATCCATACTTTTCCGCTGTTTCCGGTTGCGGTCACAGTCAAGGTGTCGGCGTCGACTTTGGGAAATTCCGGCATGTCCCGCCCATACAGCGCGGCAAACCGGTACCAGCCCTTAAAATTCAGCGAGAGAGAAAAGCGGCAATCAATTCGCTTACCTTTACCGATTGAGAATTCCAGCGACCCAGCCTGTGGTCTTTCGCAGTAGACCCAAAATGACAGTGCACTAAGTTTATTGACCGTTTCCCAGTTAAATTCCTTTTTCCAGTTTTTTCCGGTAAGGAATTGAAATGATGAAGGATCGGTCAGTTTGATCGAAGCCTCCGGGGTATTCCAGCTCCAGCAAAGTGATTTTGTGTCCGTGATATTTTTCTCGGTCCGGTAAAAAGTATCACTGAGCTTAATGTTTGATCCGTTACTGGCGGATAACCCTTGCGGCATTTGTGAGAAGCTGTAGACCTGAAATGGTCCGTTGTTCAGCTTTTCGATTTCAAATGGTGCAAGATCCGGATCATAAACCCCGGTTCGACTTTGACATCCTGCAACAGTAAGAATAACAATTGCCAGTACCAATAATTTGGATAAATTCATAATTCAGGCCTGCTAAAATTATTTTTCGACGCAAGACAATATAAGCCGGGCAAAGGACAATACAAATTACGTGAAAAAATATCACGATATAAACCGCACCGCAGTTGAAAAATACAAGATTTTGCAATGCAGTAAGAATTTATTAATTGATCGGCATAAATATAATATTATATCATTACTTGCTTTTTTGAAATAATGTAATAGGTTAATAGTAAGCTACTTATATATTATAACGTGCAAGTCTTAATTTGTCTTGATCAATAAATATCCCTGGAAAATCGGCGAATATATAATACAAACCGTAAGAATAAATATCACGACATAAAAAAGGGACCGGTTTATGGCCGGTCCCTGATGTTACAGATTGAAACAGGAATAATTATTCCTGAACCTCCAGAACTTCACCTTCTTCGGCTTCTTCAGCCAGGAAGTCGTTAATGTCGATTCCACGGTGATGGTCCTGTTTTTTATCTAGATATCTGGCAACTTGAACTTCGAACTTATGCAAAGCCGAATCAATTGCTTCATATATATCATAAGTTTCGGCTGCGGCTTCAATATCATGACCCTTAATTGCCGCAATAAATTCGACCTTATACCTGGTCTTTTCCAGTTCGAGAATCACTCGGACACTGGTAACTTTCAACGGCTTTTCGGCGAAAATGGCGATAACGTCATTTTCGATTCTGGTTTTCATTTCAGGGGTTACGTCGAAGTGTCTTCCGCTGATGATAATCTGCATTTGACTCCTCCTGTGGTTAGAGATTTAACGGTTATGACTACATCGTGAACGCCGGCCCGAGATAAACTTCGCGGGCTTTTTCGTCGTTTACAAGATAGTCCTTGGTTCCCTGGACCAGTATCTCTCCCTGGCTCATCAAATAAGCGCGATCCACTACAGCAAGTGTTTCGCGGACATTGTGATCAGTGATCAGGATTCCCAGTCCAAGTGCCTTTAGTTGTCCAATAATTTGCTGAACGTCGTAAACGGCGATCGGGTCGACGCCGCTAAACGGCTCATCCAGCATAATAAACGACGGATTCGTAACTAACGCGCGGGTGATTTCCAGACGCCGCCGTTCCCCTCCACTGAGGGTCATGGCTTTCTGTTTGCGTAATCTGGTCAGTTCAAGTTCTTCCAGCAATTCCTCGAGGCGACGCTTACGTTCTTTCCGGGTAATTGCCAAAGTCTCCAAAATGGCCATAATATTCTGTTCTACCGTAAGTTTTCGGAAGATTGAAGGCTCCTGGGCCAGATAGCCCATACCGAGCCGGGCACGCTTATACATCGGCATCCTGGTAATATCAACCCCGCTAAAAGTGATTTTTCCTTGACCTTTATCAGGGCTGATCAGTCCCATAATCATGTAAAAACTGGTAGTTTTTCCAGCTCCGTTGGGGCCCAGAAGCCCAACAACTTCACCAGGGCGAACATTGATTGAAACGCCCTTTACTACAGATTTTCCATGGTAGGTTTTCATCAGGCCGGTTGCGTTAAGCAACAGGTCTTTAGTATCATTATCACTCATTATTAGTGGTCGAATCCTTTCTTAATAATAATATACACGCAAAAGAATGAAAAGTCACCCGCAACTTTAAAAAAATATTTGCGCATAATAACCCGGAACGCGCAATATCAGCCAAAAGACTTTGCAATAAAGCAACTTACATTATTGAATGGCGCGAACGTCAAACTCCAAAAAAATGCTAAAGTTATTTAAGCAGGCGTTTGAGGTTCATTTCCTCCACTTTCGGGTTATGGAACTTAACTTCACCTGTGTCCAGAAACAGGAATATCTTGTCCGCTCTAACCGAGTTGTTGCCGTCGGAGACTCTCGGTTCATCCTCGGACATGACGACATTCTGCTTTTTGACATCGTAAACCGCGAGGCCGCCGGATACTTTCTGGGACCTTTTCCGTCCGGTATCCGCATCAACTTCGCGTCGGGTGATGATGACATGTTTCCGGCAGATTATCTTTTCAAGTTCCTTGCCCTGGCCCAACGATATGCGTTCAGGGACCTCGCCGTCTTCGTATTCAGCCGGTTTCGAGCCTGGGGCGGCAGGTTTTGTATAAATTTCCATTTTATCACATTCTAGCTTGGCCCGGGACTCGTCAACCTTGACGTTTCCGATCAGTTCGGAATAGTCTTTGATCAAATTAAGATTTGCTTTGTCGCAATCCACGATTATTTCACCGAGCGGCTGCTTCATCGGATCATCAGATTTGTCTGCTTTTTCAGCCGACTTGCCGGAATCAGTTTTCTGTTTTTTGAGGACCATATGGACGCTGTCGCGGCAAATGACCTGACTGACCTCCCGACCGCCACTGCTCATCAAGCTGTCTTCTCCCTGAACTTTTTTGCCGGTTCGATCAACAAACCTGAGTTCCATGTATTGACAATCAACAGTACCGCGGGTTTCCGCCGCCTTGACGTTGCCGGTACAAACTATTTTATCGATTTTCTTGTTTGAGTCAAGCTTCGGATCTTGCTGCAACAAGGATACATTTCGTGCTTTCTTCTCGTTTTTCCCTGATGACAGCAGGAATATTTCCAGTTTATCGCATTGCAGCTTCATCCGCGGATCTTTCAGATCGACGTTGCCTTGAAATTCCAACCGGTTGCCACCGTAATCAAGGTCGGCGTTATCCGAAGTCATGATAGACTGAATTTTCTTTTGTCCGGAGGTCTTTCCTTTTCCCTGGCGGCTTTGAGTGTTTATTGCAATACGACTGTTTCCTTTTGTCTTCAGGCGTTCTTCAGCCAGATTGACATCGATCTTGTCTCCTCTCAACGAATCTTCCCCGCGAACAATCTGAGGATTGTTGCCGGAAAGCGCAATGACATTCTTTTTGAGATCAAACACCGCTTTGTTTGCGGATGCTTTCTGTTGGACATACGGTCCGGAGCTGACGACTTTACGGGACATTTTAACATCCCCGAGGCAGGTGATTTCCTTGATCTCTTTTTTTGCTTGCACGCCGCCGATGGAATTTTTGACGATCCCGCTTTCCGCCGGACCGGTTTTTTCACCAAGTTTGATGTTGACATTATCGCAGGATACGTCCACAACCGGGTCGTTCAGTTTTACGTTGCCGGTCAGGCCAATTAAATTTTTGCTCAGATCGGCATCGACGCGTTCGCAGGTAACTACCGACCGTTTATTCGCCAGTGAGGCCGGTTTGTAGCGACCATTATCCTTGACAACGGTTGAAACCTGGCAATTTCTCTCTACCAGCATTCGTTCGGAATTCCGCCAGATTGTAATTTTTTTGCCGATAACTGAATCGGTGCCGCTGACAATTCTCGGGTTGTTTCCGGTTAAAGTAATGCTTTCGTCGGCAAAATTGTATACTGCTTTATCGGCATATGCCCGTTGGAGTCCGTTTTTTTGTTCTTCCGCTTTTGTCTGTTTACGGGTGGCTACTACGTTTTTCTCACAGACGATACGGTCAAGTTCACGGTTGCCGCCGCTTTTCTTCAGAATATCGGCGTTACTGTCGCTAGCTTTAATGGCAACTGTCGTTTTACGTTTGGTTTTCTCTTGCGGTTTCTGTTTAAGATGCAGGGTTATCTTGTCGCAAGTAAGGGTAGCCTGTTTGTCGTCTACTGTGACATGGCCGGTAACAACCACAAAATTATGCTCCAGATCGATCGTCATTTGATCGGCGGTGATCTTAACGTCAGAGCGCCCCATCGGGATTTTGCTGTCTTTAATTGGCGAACTTTTGGTATCGGCCTTTTTCCCTTTAATTACCATCACTACATTCTGATGAATCTTAATCTTTTTGGTCACGAATGAAGCGTCAAAGCCTATGCCGTTCAGGTCAAGATAGGGGGAGCGCAGAATGATTTTTTCGGTGCCGTTGACTTTTCTGGTCGTCTGGTCAATATTGGCGGATGGCGAAGTAATGATGCCGTCGGAATGCGGAAAACGCTGCCAGAACTCGTCTATTTCTTTTTGCGGCGCCCCGAGTTTGTATAATACCGCTTTGTCGACTCGACGGATTTTATCCAGGTCATACTGCCGCTTGATAATGTCTATTTTGACATTGTGGAGCTGAAAATCAGCCCCGGCCCGGGTGCTTTTTTCGCAATAGGCAATTGCCTGCAGCTGATCTTTGTTGTAAATCGGCATCCGCATGCCGCCTAGTTTAACGCTGCCGAAGTCACGCCGTGAGGCAGCGCCGCAGATCAGACAAAGCGGTAACAGGATAATCGTGCCCAGCTTTTTCATGCCCGGTACCTTTCCATCAGGGCATCCCATTTGCTCTGTTTCTGGAGCAGCCAGTCAAGAACCTCGCGGACCGCGCCGCGACCGCCAGGCAGCCTGGTACGCATATCCGAAAATTCATCCATGTAGTCCGGGGCGTCGGCGACTGTAATGCCGATTCCGCAACGTTTCATCACCGGTCCGTCTACTATGTCATCGCCGATATATAAACATTGTTCCGCTCGAAGGGAATGTTCCTGCAGCAGTTTTTCAAATGTCTGGAGTTTATTTTTACAGTTTTCATAGACAAAGTTCATGCCAAGCTCTTCGGCCCGTCGCCGGTTGGCCGCGGCGGAACGGCCGGAAAGCAGTCCGACCTGTAATCCGGCCCGCATCGCCAGCTTGATGCCGTGCCCGTCCCGGACGTTGAAAAATTTGATTTCGTCCTCGTCGCCGTATCCCACTCTTCCGTCAGTTAATACACCGTCAACGTCCAGAATGATTGTTGTAATGTCATCTATATTATTTTGTGAAATCATAAATCTGTTTTACCTCTTTAAGTACTGTTTCCAGGCCGGCGAAGTTCAGGGAGTTCGGCCCGTCGCAAAGCGCGTTGTCGGGATCGGGATGGACTTCGGTAAACAACACGTCGATTCCGGTCGCGGCCGCCGCGCGCGACAGTGAACCGACAAATTCACGCTGTCCGCCGGAGGCATTGCCCAGTCCTCCCGGGAGTTGGACCGAATGCGTCGCGTCAAAAACCACCGGCACTCCCAGTCCGCGCATGATCGTCAGCGAACGCATGTCGACCACAAGATTGTGATAACCGAAAAATGTTCCACGCTCGGTCAACATAATATCCTCGCCGCCGGCGGCACGAATTTTTTCCAGAGCCCCGGCCATATCTTCAGGAGCCATAAATTGACCCTTTTTGACGTTTACCGGTCTGCCGGTCCGGGCCGCCGCCTGCAGCAGACTGGTTTGCCGACATAGAAACGCTGGTATCTGTAATACGTCGGCAACTTCAGCTACTGCCGCCACTTCGTCATGTTCATGAATGTCGGTCACCACCGGAACCCCGAGTTCTGCTTTGATCTTTGCCAGCATCCGCAAGCCTTCTTCGAGACCGGGCCCGCGAAACGAGGCGGCGCCGGAGCGGTTTGCTTTGTCATAAGACGCCTTAAAAACATATTGCACGTCAAGTTTTTCACAAAGTCCGGCGATAAATTCTCCGGTTTTCAAACAGATATCCATACTTTCCGCCACACACGGACCGGCGAATAAAGTCAGTTTATCCCCGATGATCACGTTATCTGAAATTTTAATTGGTTTCATTATGCTTCCTTGTTGTATTGCCGCAACCGGGCCGCGGCCTGTTCAAGATCTTCCGGAGTATCCACCCCGATATTTTCCAGATTGCTGGTCAGGACAAAAATTCCGATCCCGTTTTCCAATGCCCGCAGCTGTTCAAGTTTTTCACATTGCTCAAGCCGACCTTCCGGCAATTCGACAAAGCGTTGCAGAATGTCGCGTCGATAAGCGTAAATTCCCCAATGCAGGTAGACCGTGGTATCTTTGCCGCCATCCCTGAGATACGGAACCATTGAGCGGCTGAAATAAAGCGCCATACCGTTGTCGGCGAAAACCGCTTTGACCCGGTTCGGATCATTCTCAATATCAACCCGGGGACGGGGAACCGCAACAGTTCCCATTTCAAGCTCCGGATTATCCTGCATTTTATCTATTAACTGATCGATTACTTCCACCGGGATCAGTGGTTCGTCGCCCTGGACATTAATGATTATTTCGGCGTCTGTCCCGGATACCGCCTCGAAAATCCGGTCGGTGCCGGAGGGGTGATTCGGCGAGGTCATAACAGCCTTGCCGCCAAAACCGGTCACTGCTTCGACCACTTTTTCATCATCGGTAGCGATCAGAACTTCATCCGCTTTTGACGCCATTGCTTTCTCCCAGACATGCTGAATCATCGGTTTGCCGCAGAGATCGGCAAGGACCTTGCCCGGAAAGCGGGTACTGGCGTAACGTGCGGGTATAACCGCGATGGTTTTTCTATGCGTCATATTTAAACTCCGTTTTTAAAGCTTTCCTTCAGTTCCGCCGCGCTGACCGTGACGGTTCCAACCTGTCCCACAACAATTCCGGCGGCATGGTTGGCTATTTCCGCTGCTTCCACCGGGGATGATCCGGCCGCCATCGCCAACATTAGCGTGGCAATGACCGTATCTCCGGCTCCGGTAACGTCGTAAACATCCCTGGCCAGCGTCGGAATAACCACCGGGCTGTGACCATGGCGGAACATCGCCATCCCCTGAGAAGACAGTGAAATCAACAGGTACTCAGGAGCCCATTTGTCGAGAAGGATTTCCGAAACTTTGATCAATGCCTGGTCCCCGGTGACCGGATCGACGCGCTCGGCATATATCTTGTTCGCCATAGCAAACGCTTCCCGCCGGTTCGGCTTGAGTACGGTTAACCCTTTGACTCTCATCGGATGCCCCGGTTTCGGGTCAAGCGCGGTAAGAATATTTTTTTGATTTGCGGCCGCAACTATTTTAGCGATCATATTTTCGGTCAGCAAACCTTTACCATAGTCCTCGAAAATGATTGCGTCAATTGCTCTGTCCGCAATCTTTGCCAGCAGGGACTTAACAATTCCCTGGCGGGCTGATTCAGGAACGCGGCTGGTATCTTCAAAGTCGATCCGGAGCAGTTGCTGCGGCCCGGCAATGACTCTCTGTTTTTCCGTGGTTGGGCGTTCTGCCGATATTTCGACGCTTCCGGTACATATTTTATATTCGCTGAAATGGTTCAATATTTTCTTTCCGGCAGAATCCTTGCCGATCAGCCCGAAAGCCTCAACTTCTCCGCCCAGAGTGACAATGTTCCGCATAACGTTTGCGGCACCGCCGAGACTGGATGACTCTTTTTGCGCATGAACAACCGGGACCGGAGCCTCCGGAGAGATTCTGGAGACTTTTCCCCATATATAAGAATCGAGCATAAGGTCCCCGACTACCGCGATTCTTTTGCCTTGAAACCGGTCTACGGTTTCCTGAAACCTTTTTAATTTCATAAAATTACCGATTTAATTTGGGTTTTCCTGTACCTTTAACTGGTCTGATAAACGCTTTATAGTATCAGAGGTATTCAGTTTATTACGGAAACAGTAGTACGATTGAGCCCGGTCCGGGTCAAAAAATATTCTGCATTGGGTGAACAGCCGGCGATAATCATCGTTAAGGGTTTTTACCGTTTCACGCGAAAGTTTATCTATATTGTTCCGGAGGAAACGGGCATTATGGTCCAAGGTAGCTTTTGCCAACTGCATTTCCGGTTGAGCTTCATCTACGGTGTTTTTACGCAGAGCCTTGTCGTACAAACGACGTGACTTGTCAAAATTATCAATCATTAATTGCCGGGCGGAATCTTCGGCCCAAGCTTCAGCTGAACGCATCTGCATAGGCAACCAGATGGCAAAGGTAATTTCGGCACAAATGACTATGAAAAATATAAATATCGCCAAATACGCCATATAATCTTTTTTAAACTTGGCCGAGCTTCTCTGTTGTTTTAACATCTGCTTATATTGCAATCCGTGTTATGCTTAATTAAACAATTACATAAATGATAACGTATAATCTATCGCCAAATTGCTCTTTTTACAATCTTGAGGGGATATTTTTCTTGAAACCGACCTTGCATAATGGTAAGTTACCCTTTGTATTCAAACAACAAGTGATTGGTCATGCAAAAAAATAAAATAAAAGTAGTAGTAGTCACCGGCCCGACCGCAACCGGCAAAACCTCTTTGGCAATAACTTTAGCCAGAAAGTATAATGGAGAAATAATCAGTGTTGACTCGCGTCAGGTTTATCGCGGACTTGACATAGGTAGCGGCAAGGATTTAGCCGAGTATTCAACCGGCGGCGCTCCTGTGCCATATCATCTCATTGATGTTTGTGACCCGTCGGATGAGTATAATTTATTTACTTTTTGTTGTGATGCCGCCGCGGCGGTAAAAGATATTGATTCACGAGGGAAACTGCCGATCTTCTGTGGTGGTACCGCTTTGTATCTTGATGCTGTTTTGCGTGGTTACAAATTGCCCGGAGGTCCTCCGAAAGATCGTGAGGAATATCGTTCTATGTCTGTTGATGAATTGATTGAACTTTTAAAGCAAGAGGATCCCGAGGCTTTATCCGAGGTGAAAGACCATAACAATCCAACCAGGCTTATACGTGCGCTTGAAAAAGCTGGCGAGCGCAAGAAACAGATTATGCAAAATATTGAGCTTGACATTGATTCACTGGTTTTGGGAGTATATTTCCCGCGCAATGTGGTTCACCAGAGGATTGAACAGCGCTTGGATTCAAGGTTGGATGAAGGTATGATTAATGAAGTAAGGGCATTGCATGAAAATGGTGTGTCGTGGGAGAGACTTGAATTTCTCGGTCTTGAATATCGTTATGTTGCGTTTTACCTGCAAGGCAAATTAACTCGCCAGGAAATGAGGGATAAATTATTGATTCGTATTCGTAAGTTTGCCAAACGTCAGGACATCTGGTTCCGTAAAATGGAGCGGGAAGGGTTACCCATATATTGGCTTGGTCAAGGAATCAGTTTACATTCTGATGACTTGATATTACGTTTTCTGAATAATCAGTCTCTTCCAAGTCCTGAATTGCGTCTTATGGAAACCTTTTACGGCACAAAAACGTCTTGATGTAGATTATGTAAGTAGTTTGTTTCTATGTTTTTATATTTTTTATATATTTAAGCCGTCTGATTATTTGACAAACCTGTTTTCAGCGTATATATTATCTTCAAACCACCCAAAAGGAGGACAAAATGGAAGCGCGCATGAAAGTTAAAGGCGAGGGCTGCTACTACCATCTTTACAATCGCATCGGCTGCATCAAAGGAGAACATCCTTTCTCAAATGCAGACAAGGAATACGGCTTCAAACTGCTTCGATATCTCTGTGATTACTTTTTGATCGAGGTGATTTCTGCCGCTTGGATGGGGAATCATTTTCATCTGGTGGTCTACGCTCCGGGCCCGGATGAATTGCCTCCACTCGAGGTCATTGTTAAACGACACAATGCCTATTACAAATCCATGAAAAAAATCTTCAAATTCGGTCCGCGAACCCCGGTCATTAGCCTCGAAAATAAGGAGCAATGTCAAGAAATTGGCCTCAAAATGATCGATATTAGCCGGTTTATGTCGGCTTATCAAAGACAGTTCACCTGCGTCTACAACGAAACCCGCAACCGGACCGGACAACTCTGGGGAGGTAGGTTCAAAAGCGTGATTCTAGAACGCGTAAACGCTCTGGCCGCCTGCGTCACTTACGTTGAACTCAACCCGGTCCGAGCTGGCTTGAAAAATGATCCGGCGGATTACAATTTCACCACCTGGGGGCGCTATTGCAGAAGCGGTAAACATATGTTTTATAATAATTTTGTCAAACATATGAAGCCGAATATCACCACTGGCGATGCCTCGCAATGGACTGAGATCGAACTATTTGCGTTTTTCCGAGGCGAACTGGCGCGGATTATCACGGCGGAAAGCGGCGCGTCAAGCGAAGAAATCTACGCCGCACGTGATAAAGCCCGGCAAAAAGAATCGATGCATGTACGTTTTTTGCGCCGCACCAGACACTTTACCGAAGGCGCGATTTTAGGTTCAAAACTCTTCATTCGCCAAACCGGAATCCTGTTTGATGATCCGGAACGAATCCAGAAAAAACACCTCTCCCGAGGCTCCAGTCCTTCTGGAATATTATATTGTTTCCGCATGCTCAAAAATTAATGATTACTTTGCTATTGACTTTTTTGATTTGATAAATCTTGTATTTTGATTTGAATGATGTATTTTTACGGTTTGTAAATTAAATTTCTACAACTGTCATTTAAGAAAGGGAGTTCACATGTTTATAAGTGGATTGGTATCTATTAGTTTTCGTAAATTTGATATAGATAAAGTTATTGAGATGGTCAAAAAGGCAGGCCTTGAAGCAATTGAGTGGGGAGGAGATGTCCATGTTCCGCATGGGGACATTGTCAGAGCAAAAGAGGTACGGGAGAAATGTGACGAGGCGGGAATTGTTTTGCCGTCTTATGGTTCCTATTACCGAGCGGCAGGCGAAAATGAAGACAACCCGGATTTCGTGGATGTTCTGGATGCAGGCAAGGCGCTTGGGGTTAAAACAATCCGGATTTGGGCAGGGACTCGAGGTTCGGCTGATGCGGATGCAGAGTACCGGACTGCAGTCGCTGAAGATATCAAAAGGGTTGCTGCGCTGTCGGCTCAAGTAGGAATTTCAGTAAGTTTGGAATTTCACGGCGGAACTTTAACCGATACACGAGAGTCAACTTTGGCGCTTATGCCTGAAGTATTGGACCATAACATAAAATTCTATTGGCAGCCACCGGTTGGCAGTTTAGTTGCCGATAATCTGGAAACAATTGCTTTAATGGAACCGCGCGTTTCTAATATTCATGTTTTTCACTGGAATATGGTTGACGGCAGGCATAACCGATTGTCCCTGAGCGAAGGGATCGATCAATGGACTCAGTATTTTGCCGCTCTCGACAGTATACAGCCGAGAGTTGCTATGCTGGAATTCGTAAAGGAAGATGATGAAAGTCAATTTTATCAGGATGCCGAAGTTTTAAAAAAATTATTGAATAAGTGATGATTGAGTGGGAAGTAAAAAGTCAATTCTCAATAAAGATCTGAGCGCACTGATTTGTCTGTTTATAATAAGTATGCTTCTGGCTGTGCGCGGCATCATGGTTGGTTTGCCTTCGACCGAAAGGCTGAATTTGTCGCTTGGTGGGGCAGAGGCTGTTGATAATGCCTTGCCGATGGTGCATGAGGTGTTGAACTCCCAATTGGGTACGCGCTCGGAATTTTTGGATAAAACAGATAAAAAGCAGTTTGCTCCTTTGGCAAAAATTTCACCGTATGTCGATCAGGTTCGCAGTTTTCATCCGGATGAACAGTTTTCATTGAAACAAATAGCATCTATGGCAAAAAGACGCAGCCCCAAGCCGGAAAGTTATATTTATAGCCCGTTTTTCTATTATCAAGTCGGAGCGGCATTGGCTGCGGGAAAGCTATTTGGAGCGATACCAAACGAGACTTCTCTGGATTATTATCTTAAAAATCCGGATGATTTTAAGTGGTTTTACATCTGCGGCCGGATACTTTTTGTGCTTTACGGCGTTTTAGTTCCTTGGATTGTTTATTTCTGCGCCAGGCGACTGGCGTGTCGTCCCGGGAGAAGTTTTTTTGCGGCAGCGTTAGTGGGAACACTACCACTAGTGGTTATTTCAGCTAAATTCATCAAACCGGAAGCCCCGGCGTTATTTTATACGGCTTTGGCGCTATTTTTCAGCATCGGGATTCTCAGATATGGCCGATGGCGTGATTATGTATTGTCAGGTATCTGTATCGGCCTGGCTGGAGCTACTAAATATCCGGCTGCGTTCTGTTGTTTGTATGCTATAATGTATCACGTGGGCAGGCGGAAAAATAATTTCGATCCAAAACATCCGTTTATCCGGAAAGATTTACGACTTGTTTTGGCCGGAGTAATTGCTGGGACGACTTTTCTGATTTTGAATCCGACAATCATTGTTGATCTGCCGCGTTTTCTTGGTGATCTGCAGTGGATCAAAAGTGTTTCCCGTGAAGGAAATCCTTTGTATAACATGTTTGACGCAACAATGCTTTACTTATATGACGCTTTTTTTTATACGATGGGCTTTGCCGCCTTTACCGTTATGATTGCCGGAGTAGTTTATGTTTGCGTCAGGCCGCGTCGGGCTTATATTCTGCTGTTGCCGACAATTGCGGTTTTTGCCTGGCTGGCCGCGCAAGGACTGTATGCGGAAGCGTACCTTATTCCGGCTTACGTACCACTTGGGCTTTTAGCCGCACGAGCAGTATTTGCTATCAAAAACCAAAATGTTAAATACTCAATCGCGGTATTTGTCCTGATTATGACTTTTGCCTGGACAACGGCCTGGAATAGTGCGGCCCAAGGCAAAAACCCCCGTAATACCGCAGTGCGCTGGATAAATGAAAATATTCCGGCCGGTTCTTCAATCGCGATAGAGCGCTATCCGGTCAGCTATCGGGTACCGATGTTTGATCCGGCCCGATATAAAACCGTTATCCGGGATATTGACGGTGACACCGTAGCAAGGCATGCCGATTATTATATTGATACTTCTTTTCAATGGCTGAACGTACCTTTTTACAAACGTTATTCCGGGGTTATAGACGAGAAGCCGCCGTTTGACAATTTTAAGAAATTGCGGACGATTGAATATGTCCCGAAAGTTTTCGGCCTGATACCTCTGAAGCGGCGTCACCGGATTACCCATTATATGGAAGTTATTGCTCCGGTCATTATTATTTACAAAAGGAAATCTGAATAATGACCTCATTTCTCGAGCACATGGCGGCTGCCTGCAAGCGTAAAGGCCGTCCGGGGGGGTACCGTGAAATAATCCTGATAGCATATCCGCTGATCATTATGAGCGCGGGGCATACTGTCATGCAGTTTTTCGACCGCAAATTTCTGGCTGAAAACTCCACAGTGGATGTAGCGGCGGCATTTCCTGCCGGTGTTTTGTCCTTTACGATGTTTTGTTTCTTTATGGTTTCGGCTAATTTCACATCGGCCCTGGTAGCGCAGGCTTGGGGCGCAAAAAAATTTGACGACTGTGTCAAGGCCAGTTGGAACGGTTTTTATTTTGCGTTGGCGGCGGCGTTTATTGTAACTTTTGCACTACCGCCGTTAGGTTTAATGATAATTGAGAACAGCGGACATTCGGCTGAGTTGATAGTCCGGGAAAAGGAGTATTTCAGTATCCTGATGCCTGGTGGAGCGTTTATTTGTCTTGGAGCGCCTTTTTTCGCTTTTTTCAGCGGACGCGGCAGAACTATGCTGGTCGCGATTATCAATACTGGCGGATGTGCCTTGAATTTGCTCCTCAACTGGATTTTTATTTTCGGGAATCTGGGATGTCCGCCAATGGGGATTTTCGGGGCGGGACTCGGTACCGCGTTATCATCCGTGGCGACTTTTTTCTGTATTTTGATTATTTTCCTGATGCAGCCGCAGCGGCATTTCAGAACGCGACAGGCTCGACGGCCGAACCGGAGAATGATGATGACGCTGTTGTCCCGTGGTGCTCCCTCGGGTCTGCAAGTGTTTTTTGAGCTTGGAGCTTTTACTTTGGTAAGTTTCCTGATCGGTCATCTGGGGGCGGTTCCAATGGCCGCAACGACGATTGCGCTAAGCGTTTGTTCGCTCAGCTTTCTACCGCTGCTCGGGACTTCGGAAGCGACTTCGATTATTGTCGGGCAATACATCGGCTCGGAGCAGATTGATATTTCCGAGGCGGCGACTCATCGTGCCTGGCGGCTGGCAATCGTTTATATGACGATTTGCAGCACGTGTTATGTGTTGTTTCCTGATTTTCTGGTCGGATTATTCAGCCCGGATCATTCCGGAGCTGATTTTATCGAGGTAATGAGGGTCGGTAAAATTTTACTGATTTGCGCTGCTATATTCAATTTCTTCGACGCGACCAAATTTATTTTTATGGGGGCTTTGAGGGGAGCCGGGGATACTCGCGCGGTCATGGTGATTTGTATTGCCAGTGCCTGGCTGCTGCATGCTCCGGGAGTATGGATATTGGCCAAATATTTCAAAGCGGACGTTGTAACTATCTGGATTTATATAACTTGTTACATTATCTTTGAATCGCTGATGGTCTATTGGCGCTTCCGTTACGGAGCCTGGAAAAAGCTCCGGTTGATCGAAAAGTAATTTACCGCATTCCCATTAACCTGTAAAACGCAGTTGACTGTTATTTTTTGATGACTGCATTGTTGTATCTTGTTAACAAAAAATAAGATATGCGTCGAGTAAATAAGCGTATTAATCATCAGGCTGCGGACAGGAGCGCCTGCCTCGATGAGGTTGGCGAAGAACGTAAGTATCGGTTGTTAACGTCAATCAGTCACTGGATAATCTGCCCTACTGAATACTCTGTTTGTGAGCATTGAAAACAAAATAAGTAGTTAGACGTCTTAAATAATCAGACGACTTGACTTTAGTTTATTTGCAAGGGATTTGTTATTAAGACCTTAGTTAGTTGAAATTCGTTAAGGGTAGACTGTGAAATAAGTCAAGCGATTAATAAAAATCTCCAATGAAAGATATTTTTACGGTATAAGTTTAACTGCGTTTTTTTTATGATAAAGCCGCCAGAGAAGGCGGCTTTATGTAAACTACAATCTTATTTTGGGGAATCCGATTATTTCTCTTCTTCCTGCGGCTTGTCTTCAGCGCTTTCTTTTTCCTTAGGGCTTTCTTTGTCGATTGCCTCCATCGCAGCTTTGTCAGCTAATGACATGTGGGCTTCAACCCGGCCGTCGTCAAGCGGATTAACCGCCCGTTCCTTCAGGGAATGGAACATTCGCAGCAGGTCTACAAATCCGCCGATCCCAAACCAGAATACAGAGATTGTCGCCAGGCAAAGCGGTACCGCCAGGAAAACGACAAAGAAATACCGTCCCCACCACTCAAGTGGCCACGGAGTAAAGAACGTATTCCAGACAATGACGCCGACGAAAGTACAGAGGAAAGTCCAGATGAAACTCTGGGTAAAGAACGCCCAGGCGATAACCTTATCCCCGGTTGTATATTCCTTGGTGATGCCGACCAGTTTGATGAAGATATTGCGTAATGATAACTTGAATTGTTCTTTGTTTTCGCCGTCAAGGTTATATTTTCCGCGATGCAGCATCCGGTCAAGGTTAAACGGCTCTTTCATTGTGAAATACGAAACAACACAATAAAGGAAAAGGGTGATCAGCGAGATCAGGAAGAAAATTTCATAGCTGTTAATCGGGAACTTAACCGGGTTCATCTCCCAGACAACGTAGGGATTGAGCGGTCCGGATACGGTTGAAAGAAAATTGGAAACCGGTTCCACCAAACCATTGTTTTCGAGCCACGGATAGACCGCATCGGCCCAATTACGTTTTACGAAAATAGCGCCAAGGGCAAGAACCATTCCGGTTATCAGCGAGGTAAAAGCCCCGGCGGTTGTGCCGAAACGGCTGTAAAGACCGAAGATCATGACCGGGGCGCATCCACCCAGCCACATCGAAACCATGATCATGACAAAGAGCTGAATATAGTCCAATTGAGCCATAAATGTGGATCCGATCACGAAAACCACCCCGATGCCAATTGAAACCAGACGCAGCACCCAGACATGTTGCTTCAATGTAAACGGAGTCTTGCGGAACGGCAGAATAACGTCCTGGGCAATGGTGACTGCTGCACTGTAGATACGGGTGTTGTCAGTCGATATCATTGCCAGCACCATCAGCAGCATGAAGAGTCCCAGCAGACCTGATGGAAGTAGTTTACGCATTGAAGACGCAAGCATTTCCTGATGAAACAGCGTGCGAAACTGTTGGAATTTAGAATTTCCCTCAACGTCGCCCTGCATTTCGATCAGCTTTTTATGGGCGGCATCAAGTACCGGGGTGTCCAGATTGTGCTTGTGAGACAGCGGCGGATCGACGCCGATTTGATGAACCTGTTCGGGAACCGCTTGAACGGTAGCAATTAAGGCCTTGCGCTGTGCCGGGTCGGAAATCAATTCCCTGGAGATATGGGCAGACATATTGTCCCGGATCTCTTTAGCTTGAGGAGCAAAATTGCGCTGATTTAACAAGGTGATAATGGTTAGTGCTATTAAAACATAGAGAATAACTGAAATTTGTCCGCGCCAGGCACCGAGGATAGATGCCATTTTTTGTTCATGCGGATTTTTAGCCGCGGAGGAGAGTCCGGCGCCGATCCAGCTGGCCCGGTGGAAAATGCTGTTGAAAATCATCACCACAACAAAGAAAATGTTGAAATCCCGCAGCTTTGAGACATCGTACGGATTGATAAAGCTTTCTCCCTGAGCTCGGTCCATCATGACCGGGACTATTTCATTCTGCCAGCTGAAGTTGTAAAGAATAAAAAAGATGAAAATCACTATCAGTGGAAAGCAGAACATACCCTGGATTGCATCGGTAATAACCATTGCCAGGGTTCCACCCATACAAATAATCGAAATAGCCATTGTCAGGCAGAGCAGGATAATTAACGAAAAGGTTGGAACCTGGAATCCAAAAACACTTACATGATGCGGCAGGTCAAGAAAATAGATAAAAAAACGTGCCGCAATCGCCGGCATAATTGAGTTCGCCAAAACCTCTGAAATACTACGCAGGGCAGCCGCAAATATACGGAATGGCCGGTTGTAGCGCATTTCAAGGAATTGTCCAAGCGACATCGATTTGGTTTCGCGGAAGCGGTACACACAGTAACCCGACAGCGCCATGACCATGCCGATCGGCCCGATTACCAGCATCCAGAATTGAATCGCGAATCCGGTTTTATAGTGAGACTCAACGTAGGCAACCAGGGTAATGATCGATAGCGCGTTGGCTACATCACTGGCGCAGATAACGTAACGTCCGCAAACCCGGCCAGCTGAAAGAAAGTCCGCGACACTGCGTACATACTTGCGGGCATGAAAACCCATGAATAAAACAAAACTTACCGGAACTACTACAATCAGCCAGTCAATTAGACCCATTTCTCACCTGTTGTTAAACCTTTATTTTTATTTTAAGTTTGTAATAATTATTCATACTTCTCTGACAGTTCAAACAATTGGCGTACCAGAAAATTTGTGGTCAGGCACCATCAGGGAAAATAGTATACTACTCTCTTTCAGCTGTTTTGTCAAGACGTTTTTGTGGAATAATTCCAGAATATCATGATTTTAATACAATGCTCGATTCGTAAGGTTTTTAAAGAAAAATATTCAGACGGTTTGATTGTTTTTTATTTGTAATAAGTTTGTCTTTAAGCTGATATGAATAAATAAATGGTATTGTCTGCTTGGTTTTAGCTGGAGAAAAGAAATAAGCTCTTGAACTTTGATAACGCTTTTACGGGTTTTTACCCAGGCGAATTCTGGGGTCGGCCCAGACATAGGCAATATCGACCAGCAGATTAATTCCGACATACAGGATCGCGCTGACGATTACCAGAGCTTTGAGCAGTTGCAGGTCGGAATTGTTCAACGCTTCGATTCCGGTGTATCCGAGTCCGGGGATGCCGAAAAAAGTTTCTAAGAGCAGGCTACCCGTGAACAGGAATGGTAAACTCGCGCCGGCCCTGGTTAAAATCGCCACCCCGGCATTGCGCAGCAGATGTTTGCCGTAAACCGATATCGGGGAACAGCCTTTCGCTATCGCGGTCCGCAGATACTCACTGCGCAGTTCATTGACGAACACCGTACGGTAGAAGCGGACATTCGCGCCAACCGAACTGATGATTCCGATGCAGATCGGCAATAACAAGAACTTAATACTGCCCCAGCCCCAAACCGGAAAGATATTCCAGTAATAGCCAAGAAACCATTGTCCGGCAATGATAAAGACCAGGTAACTTACGCTCATGCCGATAACTGCTATCAAAACAATTCCCCGGTCAATGATCGTATCTTTAAACGCAACCGCAATTAGAGCCAGAATAATTCCGAAAATCAACTCGCCAATAAAAATCGGAACCATTAAACTCAGCGATGGTCCAAAACCTCGCCAGATGATTTTTTTGACCGGTTCACGGGTCAACAGGGTCTTTCCGAAATTAAAGAAACTGAAATAAGGTGCTTCGCCGGTAAAAGAAACCAGTTCATTTATTGCACCGAAAAACTGGGAATCAAAGAAGGAATCCTGTTCACGGAAAAAATCAACTTTTTTGAAAAGAGTATCGCCCTGATAAGCCTCGAAATACAATATTTCCACATCTGAAGGTATATCAAAGTAATTAGTTGAGAAGCCTCCATCCTGAGAATAGTAGGTTATGCCCTGGTATTTGAATGTTCCGGCGAACGTAACCCGGCACATCAGAGGTTTTTTTAACGGGAAATTGCGTCGGAACAAAAGACGGCCGTGTTTGAGATTCAGATATTTTTGCCCGAAATTCGACTCTCCTTTAACTCTGACTCCCCGCGGCAGTCGCGCATCAGCAAAATCTACTGACCGGAAAGTCTCGGTTCGGCGGTAATAACCAAAGAACAGCGGCTTGTCACTGCCCAGTTCATTTCGCAAGTCTTCCACTTCGCGCGGGGAAGGATTTTTTCCCAGCAATGCCGCCGCCGGGTCTCCAGCCGCGGCGTTGAACAACAGGAATGTCAGCAGCAAAACCCCGAAAATAATAAGAATTGAATAGATGATGCGGCGTATGATATAACGAAACATGCCGGTTAATTCCTCATTTCCGGTTATCTTGCACTGGGACCGGTTACCGTAACCGCGTCAAGCGCACGGTGCCGCTCGTCCAGTTCCTCTTTCATGGCGGTAATGACTTCCGCATAATCTGCAGAATCGAATAAATTATTCAGCTCCTGCGGATCTTCGTTCAGGTCATAAAACTCATAAATCACTTTATCCCCGTCGAGCCCTCGCATCAGTTTCATGCTGTTTCTGGTCAGCATCGATTCCTTTTCATTTTTGAAGAACGCGCCAGGTTCCCATGCTTCCGGCGACTCTTCAAAGATTACGGACATGTCACGTGAATCGGTATCTTCCGGGATTGCCGTTCCGGCCCAGTTCAGGCAGGCGGCAAAAAGATCAAGATTGCTCAACTCGCGGTCAATGCGTTCACCGTGCAGGGCTTCCGGATGACGGATAATCAACGGAACATGGGTTGATCCTTCATGGGGAGAACCTTTGTAAAAAAGTTTGTATTGTCCATTGTAGTCGCCATGGTCGGCGGTGAAAATTACGATTGTATTGTCCCACAGTCCGTTATCTTTCATCCAATCGAAAAGTTCTCCGAGGCAGTGGTCGATAAAACTGACATAACCGTAATAGGCCGACATCATGCGCTTCCAGTCGTCTTCCCGCCAACCGTTTTGATGGCGCCGATCAACCATAAACATTTTTTGCTGTGCTAACGGTTTACCGGACATTTCGGTGTAAAAACTTTCCGGGAGCGGAATCGTTTCCGGTGGGTACATGGATAAGTCCCACGGCGGTGGACAAAGGTACGGCTGATGCGGGCCGTAGATGCCGATGTTAAGGAAGAATGGTTTGTCTTTGTCACGTTCGGAGCCCATATACTTGATGGATTCCCTGACGCACCAGGCCGCTTCATGGTGTTCCGGTTTTTGCGCCACGTCGGTTCCCAGAATGAATCTGGCTTCATCTCCGTTCGGATAATTGCTTTCGTCCTCGGTAAAACGCCGGATTACTGCTTCAATGTCCCCGTCATATAATTCATCGGCGAGGTATTTCACGTAAGCTGAATCATAGGCCTCGTCTCTCAAGTAATTAGTATAAGGAGCGTCGTTGCGCATAAAATAGCGGAATCCGAAATGCCGATTAAACGGTTTGAGATGCAGTTTACCGACCAACGCGGTATCGTAGCCGGCCGCGGTGAGCAATTCCGGCAACACCGGCTGGTCGGGATTGGCGTATTCAATGTGATTGTTCTGACTGCCGTGCCGGTCGGCGTGGAGTCCGCTGAACATGCAGGCCCGCGACGGGCCGCACGCCATCGAAGCGCAGTACGTCGATGAAAACAAAGTCCCGTCCGCCGCCAGCGCGTCAAGGTTGGGGGTATTGACCACCGGATGGTCGAGACAGCTTAATGCGGCATGGTTGTATTGATCCGCGACAATGTATATAATATTGGGTCGTTCCTGGGGCATAATCACAATTCCATGTTAGTTGAATAAAGATAATATTACTCATCAACAGGAAAATGCAATCCTGACGAGTTAATTTACCCAAGAATCAGTAAAAAGGTTGATTTTTATGGAATGGAATCGAAGTGTGACAATGGAAAAAACGCCAATAATAAAGGTTATTATTCCGGGGAAATATATTTCTTAAGAGTTCGGCTTAAATCGTCTTTTGTCCCGAATTTTCCGTCTTCACCCGCGCTGGTAACCTGATATTGTGATTTTCCATCAACAGTATTTTTTTCCACTTTCAGTTTATTATTCCAGCCATCAATGAATTTATCTTTGTTTTTAATCAGATCTTTTTCCCATGATGCCTCACAATTATAATCAGATTCCATGTTTAACATCAACGCATTAGTCAACATTTTCGGGTGTTTGTTCTCCAGTGTTCCCCAAAGCACATATCCAAGAACGAGAAAAGTAAATCCCACAAAAACAAATATAGTTCCCCAGGAATGGATTTTATCAACGCTTTTTGTTTTATTGTCGGTCATCTTTCGTTTTCTCAACGGAACTACTACTAGAAGTAAAACAAATCCCGTAATAAAAAAAAGACCACTGATACCTAGAGACGCCGGATTTGGTTTCAGAGTCTTTGCGGCAATATACGCCAGGTGTAAGTAAGTCATTTTCGGTGCAGTTACGCTTTGCCCGATAATTTTCATTTGCAAACCCCTTTTTTCAGCTCAATCCTTTATCTTATTCTAAACATTTTTACGATCAATATCATAAGAATCCCACTCATCAGGGCAATTCCGCCAATTCCGAGAGTTTTGGGGTTCGGAGTTAAAGTTTTTGCGGCCATATACGCCAGATGCAAATAAGTCATTTTCGGTGCTGTTACGCTTTGTCCGACAATTTTCATTTGCCAATCCCCCTTTTTTTTCAGCAAATATTCTTGATTGATCTTACTATATCAGGCTTTTTGCTTAAAATCCAGAACATTTCAAGCAAACTTTTCCTTAAATCTGCACAATTGATCGCTCTATTATTCAAATCGCCCGTATTACATAAGGTTTCCCCCCGGCATCCACCAAGGCACCAGTACTTAACGACGCATTTGGAACAGGATTCATTCAAATTATTCACAGAGGTTGCATGTCTTACCGATTCCAATACCGGGGATGTGGTCCATATTCTGTCGAACATGAAGTCCCGGTCCCTGATATTAGCGATTCTTAGTGCCGGAATGTTTGTATTCAGGCATGGATAAAGCGTGCCGTCCGCATCCAGCAGTACAGTTTGCAGGCCTGTTCCACATGAGGGGCGCCGGTTAGATAATTTACATGTTGAGGCAATAATTGAAAAGGTATCCCTGCCTGCAAGCTTTTTAAACTCGGGGTGCTTCTCAAAGAGTTCCAGCGCGCAGGTAATCATTCTCTTTGTGCTTGCCGGTTTTAGTTTGTTACTGGCTGCCGCCCCCATTTTTTTGAGTGGTATGAATCTGGCCTCATTGACATTCAGCGCTAGTGCCAGTTCATAAAAATCTTGCAGATAATCAATGTTGTGCAGATGACACACCAGGCTCAAGATGGTGTAGACCCGGTTTTTTACCAGAATATCTATTCCCTTTGTCAGCTTGTTAAAACTCCCGTTTCCACGTACCGGGTCGTTCAGCTCGGTATTGTGTCCGTCAATTGAGACCTGTACCTGAAGTCCAATTTTCCGGGCTTCCGCCGCGAATTCTTCCGTTACCAGCGTTCCGTTCGTCGAAACAAGGGTGGTGAAGCCGTTGGCGGTTGTGAATTGCGCTACTTCCAGAAGTTTTCCGATTTGCTTCAATGGTTCTCCGCCTAAAATAGTCAGAGAAGGTTCCCGGGACAAATAAGGTTGTGCCTCCTTGAGAAATGAAATTATTTCTTCGCCGCTGAGTTCATTGGATAATTTATTTAGATAATCGGCATTATAACAGTGCGTACAGCGCAAGTTGCAATCTTTGGTGAGATTTAAAGCGATATTCTCGATACGATATTCTTCATCCTTTGCAGCTCCGGGTTTATTTGGATGTGCGGAGCTGGTCAGAATTGATAAATTAGTCAGTTCCTTCAGAATAGGAGTAATGGTTCTGGAATATTTTTTCCATTCCCTGTGTTGAGCCAGAATCCAATTGACGCTGTTTTGACCGTTGCATTCTTTTAAGAAAGCATAAAATTCCTTATCCACCACCATCCAGTGAGGCAGATTTTTCCAGACCATCAAATACTCTTCATTCCGTTGTTCGATATAATCGGGTTCGATGAAGAGCAAAGGCTCATGTTTTATACTTTTTAGCTGAAACATCACTGCCGATATTTTCCCCGTTTTGAGTCAGCCCGGTTTATACATATGCGAATAAAGCGGGCAAGGAGCTGTCAGGGTTATTTCTAAACGGCTCCCTGGTATCAAATATACAACGCGATAAAACAAATTTCAAAAAATAAATTTACATGTAATATTCGCGTTCGTCGACCAGCTGTTCCCAGTTCCGGCGTTCCGGGGTGATGTTTTCCGCATCGAAGATTGTTGGGACCGGTTCTCCCGCTTCGGTCATCCGCCTGATCAGTCTATCACGCATGATATTTACAACTCTGCGATGGGAGCCGTCGGAGATCAGGTTGACTAATTGCCACGGGTCGGCTTTCAGGTCATACAAATATTCGTCCTTGAATTCCCATGTGCCGGTGGTGCGGTCATCATTCGTTTTGCGAATGCTGTAAAGCCAGCGGTGGGTACGAACACCACGGACTAATACCGGGTTGTCGCATACTTCCATCAACACCTCTTCCGGCCATGATTCAACCCGTTCTTTCGTCAACGGCAGAATCGAACGCCCCTGCATGGTTTCCGGAATTGGAATATCGCAGGCGTCAAGCAGCGTCGGCGGGATATCTATCAGACTGATCATTTCAGGCAGGCGTCCGCCGCTAATAAAGCCGGGGCCGGTAAACGCCATCGGAATCCGGCAGGAAGCGTCGTGCGCGGTTCGTTTATATTCGCGGTTCCGGGTTTTGAAATGGCAGCCGTGATCGGAAGTAAAGACTATGATCGTATCCTCGAGTAAATTCAGACTGCGCAGGGCATCGCGTAAACGGCCCAGAGCCTCGTCCAGGCGTTTGATCATGCCGTAATATCCCGGCAGGTGACCGGCTGACGAGCCGCCCAGCGCCCTGAGGTCCGGCGGTATCCAGTAATTCTGATAAGTTTCCTCGTATCCCTCCGGGGCAGGGTAATCATCGCGGTGATTCTGAAAATGCGGTTCAAGGAACGATAAAAACAGGAAAAACGGCTGATCTTTGTTGTCGTCGACAAACCGGATGGCCGCGTCGGTTTCGGCATCTACCCGGTATCCTGGCAGAAAGACTTCGTTCCCGTCATCATCGAACAGCACCGTTTTATAATCATCCGAACAGCTTTCGAGGGTGTTGGCCCCGAGCCAGTAGTCGTAACCGCTGCGTTCCTCTTTCGGTACGATCAGTTCGTGGCAAATGTGCCATTTACCGATATAGCCGGTTTTGTAGCCGGCATCGCGAAACATGTGTCCGATCGTTTTTTCGCCATCGGGCAGTTTCTGACCGTTGTTGATGATTCCCATGCTGGATGCATATTTTCCGGTTTGCAGGACCGCCCGTGCCGGCAGGCATACCGGTTGGCAGGTAAAGCTGTTGTAACAATGGGTGCCTTCAAGCGCCATGCGGTCGAAGTTCGGAGTCAGCTTCATCGGGTTGCCGTGGATTCCGCAGCTGTCCCAGCGTTGCTGGTCGGTGAAAAAGAATATAACGTTCGGTTTTCTGCTCATTTCGATCCCCCATCTTGCAGTTCCAGGTTTATTTTATTCATGAATAACAGACATTTTGCGGTCCTCGGCAATAACTCGAGATCGTATGCTTCGCGCGGTCCTTCCAGTTCAAGCGTCCAGAAGTCGGCGACATCTTCAAATTCAATATCCAGCTGCTCCGGAACAATTGACACCGCTTCAATATCCTCGCTCCAGTTTGTCACACAGACGGCGGTTCCCCAATCTTCATAAGCAATAAGAATGGAAGCCTGTCCGGAGTGTGAATCGAACAGGTCAACAGGGACTGCCGATCGGGTAATTGTCGGAGCCTCGAAAACTTTTTTCAAGATATCGATTCCGGTTTCGCTCAGTTTGCCGATCGCGTCTCCAAGCAGAATATCTCCGCCATTCATATAAATACTTAAAGCATAGGCTTTGGCCTCTTCAATATTCAATTCCCGTCCAGCCAGCCACCAGTCCTTGCCGTTGAAAGGAACCGGGGTGTATTCGCGGTTGCGCATCGGGTCGTCTGAGGTTTCCGGGGTACGAACGATCAGGAAGTCGGGGTCGACATTGAATAAATTTCCGCTCATCCACCAGCGTGACGCCATAACGCCTCCGTTGGCCATTACATGACCCCAGAGGTTGTGAATATCGGCGGTTGTCCGGACGCAGTCGACAATGCCGGTCACCGACTCGAACGGGGCGCCGCAGCTCAGCAAATAGGATTCTCCGCCGATGGCTTCCCGGATAATCTCGAACCCGCGCCGGATGACTCCTCCACGTCCGACCGTCATATCATGAAAGCGGTCGCAAAGCAGTGTTTCCTGGGTGAAATCCACCTTGAAATACTTAAATCCGTCTTGACGCAGCCGGACAAATATATTTTTCAGGAATTCCGCCGCTCCGGGATGTGTCGGATCGAGAAAGGCCATTGGGCCGTAACTGTAAAGCTTTGTGACAACATTTCCGGCTTTGTCGCGCCCGAACCATTCAGGGTGTTCCCGGTAGGTATCGGTATAAGTGTTTACCAGCAGCGCCGCGGTCCAGATGCCGGGAACACAGTCCGAAGCTTCGGTTCGCTTGACAAAATCCGCCAGTCCTTCCGGGAATTTCCAGTTTGGAACCCAGGCTCCCCAGCGCGGTTCCCAACCTTCATCAATGACGATGTATTTAAACGCGTCACCAAAGCGTTTGCGTCCTTCAACCATATTTTCGTAACAGTCTTCGGCGGTCACCGCTCCAGCATAATAATCCCATGAATTCCAGCCTTGACATCTTGGTTTCAGGGCATGGCTGCGTTTTTCGGCCCATGCTTTTCCATAGTCTTCAAGCAGGTCGATGGCGCTTTCGCCGCAAGAGAACATCAATGGCGAGGTTTCTGCGGTTCCGCCAATTGGTACCAGTCTGCATTGTTCACTGACTATCTCAATCCCGAAACGACCCTCAAGATGCGATTCCTCATGACAGGCTTTAATAGTTATGAAATCCCCTGAATGCGGCGGCAGCGCTCCGATCAGCAGCGCATTGTCCTCGTAAAATCCGTTTAGGCAATATACCATGGAGCTTGTGACTTCTCCGGCAAACCAGCGGTTGGCCGCTCCGACTTTACGGGTACCGCATATTTTATCAAAAGACCTTGAATGCAAATACTCCAGATATTCCGAGCTATCCAGAGAAGGCGGAAAAACAATCCGGATATTTTCCAGCATAAGTTCATTTTTACTATGATTTTCGATTAGAGCCATCAAACAGTTTTCGGATAACCGCAACTTGACCAACAGACCGGGCATTTTACTTTCACCGATGTATTCATTTGTCTCTTTTCGCCAGTCTAATTCGGCAGACGTAAGTTTTAAACGGTCAAAATTGAAACTTAGCAGCGCATCCTGCAACCCGTTCCAATCACAGTTGATTTTTCCGGTTTTTGTCTTGAAGTCAAGCATCGGAATTCTCCAATTATTTATTTAGCATTAGGGGATGTATTCAAATATACAGCCTATATTTGGAAAAGAAAATAAGAGCTTGGGAAATCATCAAAAAGTTTGACTGAATATAAATGCAAATTACTTGTTGATTGTCTTGAAAAAATCACAATTTTGTGCTAAGTTAAAAGTTTGCTGAGAATAGCGACAAACAATACTGATAAAGCTGTTGAGTTTTGGACAGGAAAAACATGAAACGTGGTGAAAATTTATTTAGTGGCGACAGTTATTCCACTCCGGAAAATACCAAACTTTTTTTATTGAACCGGTTACTTTTGGGTTGCCGCTTCTATTTCTACTTTCGCAATTTTCTGGTTTTCTGCCAGAGCGGGCATTGCGCAAAAATGGGTAAACTTGACGCTGAAAGGCAGATTTACTATTCCAATAAAAACGTTCGCTTGGTTGAAGGTTGCGGCGGCAGGATTGAAATTCGTGGATTGGATAATTTACGTGCAGTATCTGGCGAACCGGTTGTCCTTTTAGGAAATCACATGAGTTTGTTGGAAACGGCATTGTTTCATGCGATAGTCCGACCGCACCTTGACTTCACCTGGGTGATTAAACAGTCTCTTTTGAACGTTCCTTATTTTGGACATATCATGCGTGCGACAAACGCCATTCCGGTTGGTCGGGACAATCCTAGAGAGGATTTAAAGGCGGTACTTGGAGGTGGAAAAAAATTACTTCAGTCAGGTCGTTCAATCATTTTATTTCCGCAATCCACGCGCAGTGAGTTTTTTGATGCTGAAAATTTCAATTCAATCGGAATTAAACTTGCAAAATCCGCCAACGTTAAAGTTGTCCCGTTTGCATTGAAAACAGACTTTCTCGGTAACGGAAAACTGTTTCGTGATCTTGGTCCGGTTCGCCCGGAAAACACCGTTCATTTTGAATTTGGAACGCCTTTTACCATTGAAGGAAACGGCAAAGACGATCAGCAAAATCTTTGCGACTTTATTCTCCATAAACTTCAAGAATGGAACCACCAGTAAGGACTAAAATATTTCTTTTTTTGTTTTTTTAATTTTGTAAATTTTAAAATACCATGTAATTTTTATTTGACATTTGCAAAACCGGCATTATTATAACTCATAAACATAACAGGAGATTGCTATGAAACGAATGAAAATTGCGGACCAGGGCTGCTACTATCACCTGATGAACCGGGTCTCAGGCTACAAAGGCGACCTGCCTTTTTCCGAAGTAGACCGGGAATACGGCTTCACATTGCTGCAAAATCTCACGGAATATTTCCTGATTGAGGTTATTTCAGCCGCGTGGATGGGCAACCATTTCCATCTGGTAGTTTACGCTCCAGGCAAAAATGAACTGCCGTCTGAGGCTGAAATAGCCGCCCGTCACAACGCTTATTACAAGTCAATGGAAGGTGATTTCACCTACGCGATGAAAAAAATGCCCTACATCGAACCCAAACACAAAAAACTCTGTCGCGAAGTCGGTGAAAAAATGATCGACATCAGCTATTTTATGAGAGCTTATCAACAGCGTTTTTCCGTGGTTTTCAACCGTACCTACGAGCACATCGGCAGATTATGGGCCGATCGGTTTAAAAGCGTTATCATCGAAGGCGCCGACGCACTGGAAGCGTGTTTACAATACGTCGAACTCAACCCGGTCCGGGCCAAATTGACCGAAAACCCGGCCGATTACCGATTTACCACCTGGGGACGCTACTGCGGTAGCGGCAAACATGCATACCACGCCAACTTCATCAAACACTATAAAAAATTGATTGATTATACTGATACTTCGAACTGGAGCGATGCAGATTATTATACTGAATTCAAGTGTTCACTGACCCGGATAATCGCCGCCGAACGCGGTGCGAACGCGGCCGAAATAGCCGAAGAGGAGCAAGCCGCGCGCCGTAAAGAATCGATGCAGGTTCGCTTCCTGAGACGGACTCGTCACTTTACCGACGGAGCAATTTTAGGTTCAAAACTCTTCATCCGTGAAACCGCCCGCAAATTCGATGATTCAGACCGGGTGGAAAATAAACAACTCAGTCGCGGCCTCGACCCGAAAGGCACCGCAATTTATTGTTTCAGAAAACTTCTATTGTAACATGTAGAATCGGTTTGGGTTAATTTAAAGAAATAAAAAATTTATCTAGATTTTTGGTTTCAAATATTAGCATATTGGAGCTGAAGTCATTTAGCCGTCAACTTAATGTCATTGATAATGATCGGAGCGTTATTTTTTGCGATATTAACGCAAATTACGACTTGAGCAGAGACAGTTCCGGGCCACCATTTGCCACGTTCCGGAAGGTTATGCGAAATTCCTTGTACGTTTCCGTAATAGCGTTTCCATGAGTTGGTAATTTTGCCGCCGTTGACAAAATTATAATATGACCAGCGTTTGTGTTCTCGTACCACAGTTCCGACCGGATAATCTTTTTTTAGCGGCGTTTTTAGTTCAACTACCCAGTGTTCGCCTTGTCTGGTCACTTTCGATATTCCTAATGATGAGCAATCATAATTGGGCAGATCCTTGAATTGTCCGGTGGAATCAGCATTGAACGCGACACATGCATAATTGGCCGCTTTCCAGTTTGCGCCATTACCGATAACGATTTTTGAGTCGCCGGCTTTAGCTGGTTTTGTCAGGACTGTCAGGGTATCTCTGAAGTTGTGGACAGACTGGGAAGTTATCAGTCGGCCATTTTTATCATAGGCAATAAAGCCGATGTACATATTGGGCTGCGTGGAGCCTGGTTCCGCATACTTCATCCAGGCAGAGAGGAAATAGTTCTTACTTGGATCAATGTTGAACTTCTTTTTGTATTTCAGATGAGTGACGGAAGCGACTTTAAGACCTTTTCCGCCATTTCGGGAAATATCAGCCAAGTTGGCTTTCCCATCCCAATTCTTCAACTCAATCGCTTCATTCGGTTTGATCAGAGTAATTCCTGGAGAAGCTGCCAAGGGCGCTTTTATTGTTTTAGAAAGCGCTTTTTTTCTTTCTGTTACCTTTTTCGCCAAAGTATTGATGTCAGTCAGATATATTTGAATATTTTTATCGCTTTTAATCGCCTGTTTACCCGGTTTAAGATCGGTTGTCTTTTGCAGGAATTTACAGGTGAAGCCGGCATCACCGTCTGTATTTTTCAGCGCGATAACAAACAAGTTTGACTTACTGACGAATTTGAATATTTTGCCAACAACACTTTTTTCGCCGTTAAACACTTTGCCGTTAATATAAAGTTGGGCTTCGCCATGGTGCCGGAATGCGACTTCCGTTTCGGTTCCAGGCTGGCCAACAACATAGAATGCGATGAGTCCGCACTGACCCTTACCGATACCAAATTCATCTGCATAGAACCAAGGGCGGTCGATGGCCAATGCTCGCCAGGGCGCAGGTCCTTTAGACGTGTCATTGTCAGGTAACGGTCTGGCGAGTTTCAAATAGCGATTGGTCTTCCGGGATAATTCAGGCGACTGAGGATCTTTGATAGCCAGAGAAACTTCCTTTAAGTTTGCGGCCATTGCAAAAATATCAGTGTTTCCGGCATAAGGGCCGGAAACCAGCATTGCTCCCGGTACTTGTTTACGAATCGGATAAGGGCCAAAATCACTTGCAAGCTTTTTCCTTCGCAACTTGTAAAATGTTTCCGGACTGGAGGCTTTGCTCCAGTTATATGATCCGGCGGCGACGTCCGGTGCAGGATTTGTTCGCTTGAACTCAGCAATTGATTTTTCCTGGCGTATTCGGATGCTGGAAATCAGTTGTTGCGCTGCTTCGGGATTGCCCAAATAGAACAGTCGGGTTTGACCAAATGCCATTGGAACGGAAAATTTATCGACATTTCTCGCGATGATGTTGTTTGAGAATATTTCATAAACATCTGACTTTGCCGGTAATGAAATATTTTTCATTCCCGCTTTAATGGCATGAATCCCGACGTATTTTTCCGCTGAGAAACAAATATCGCCATCATTTATATAAATATGGCATCCGGCCTTCATTGACAAGGCGCGGATTACTGTTTCCGGCAGCAGACATGAGGCAGTATAAACGCTGGTCCAGTTCGGAAACTTTTTAATTACGAACCGCCCGTTTCCGGCTGCGTCTGCGCCCAGGACAACGGCCTTTTCATCGACGTTGCGGATATCATAAACCGCGTTCCCGACATATTTTCCGGCGGCTGAATCAGAAAGTGACACCTGTTTCCATAATTTAGCCTTTTCCGCTTCCGCTCCTTTTCCGCGATAATGAAAATTGTGGTTGTCGATGCCGGGTAGTTCCCGCCGTAAATTTGCGATATCCGGTCCAATCCGGATTTTGTTGCGTTCTCCGGCTTTATGCAGTTTGATGCCGGTTAATTTATAAAGATTGTCATCCGGTTTTGAATCGGTCCGCGACAAATCAATAATGCCGGGATCGTGGAACCAAAGCAGCAGGCGGTTGTCGCTTTTCAACTTGTCGATAGATTTGCGTTCATTATCATTCAGTGCCCGAATATTGAGAAAGACGACCATTTTATACTGTTTATAATTTGTTCCATTGAGAAAATCGGTTAATTCATAATAATCGTAGTCTGCGCCAAGTTTCTCCATAACCTGTTCGCGTAAATGAGTTGCGTTGGCAAAATAGTTACTATACAATTGACTCTCCTGGTCACTGACCAGAGCGATTTCGGCATTACGCTTGACGCCGGTCTCAGACATGAACTGTGCCAGGCATTCCATATTGCCAATCTCTTTCAGGATCAGCGGATCATAAAACCATGGCCAGCCGAAATCCATCAGGTAGATCGGATATTGTTTCAGCATACCGCGCATGAATTCGCGTCTCAGCATTTCAACCGACCCGGCGGGGTCGATTGGCGGTTCCCCCAATGTTCCCGATGCAGTGCCGTAGGCCTGGTGAGTTCTGAAATCTCCTTCGACAAAAAACATTTTATGGTATTTGCGGAATGATGCTCCGACATAATGCGGCGGGGCCGAGTTTCCAAGGTTTCTGTCTGCGTAGAAGGGCGGTCCGCCGAGAAAATCAATTTCCGGACATTCCAATAGTTGTCTGACGAACACGGTTCCGTTGCAATTCATAATATTCAAATGGGCATGAATTTCCATGCCGGCAAGGAGTCTGCCCCCGGAAAGGTTTTTAATGATTTTGGCAAAGTAAATCGCCGCATTGGTTACCGGCAGATTGAGTGTTTGATTATAATCGCTGACCCTGCTGCATGGCTGCAGATTTTTTTGTGTTCGTTCCTGCAAAGTTGGCAGACGATACAATTCTGCATCAGATTTAACTTGCCAGCGCTTTTTTAATTCTGATAATTGTCCTTTGTATTTCGCTTGCAGGAAATGCTTGAACGCCTCTTTTCTGGTTTTACTGTAATCCCAGCCCGGATCGCCGCGACCCTTATAGAACCACCACTCACCGGAGTTCATGGCCGCGACGTATATGCCAACGGTGCGCGGAGCATATTTTGAATTTCCAAGCCGGTCGATAAATTTGTACAGAAGCTCTCCGAAATAAAGCCGCCACTCATTCAAAAAATTCGGACGGAAATTATGTTTTGAGTGATAAGTCGCTCCCCAGTCTTTTTTGCCGTCCGGACCGGTCAATAGCGCGTCCGGATGATTTTTCACGAAATCCTCCGTCACGTTAGGCATCCAGAAACGAATCATCAGAAAAGCGTCAGGTACTGATTCCAGGATTTTGTTGGCATAGCGTTTGAAGTTGAAAAAGCTGTCACGCGGAGCCGTGGCCGGAGATTCCGGCAGATAAATATCAATCATGAAACAATTGACACCGCTTTCGCGCATTGCCCGCTCCACTGGCGCCCCGGATGCTACATAACGATTAACCGAACGGGTAAAGAAACTCAGTTTCCGCCCGTCCGCCAGAATAAACGGAACACCGTTGATCTCCCGCATTTGAGAGTTCGGGAAATTGAATTTTTTTGTCGGCTTCCGGAGCCAGAGTTGATCCTGCTGCTGTTTGTCCGGAGGAGTAAAGCTGATGCTTTTTTTGAAAAAAACATTTTCATCAACTAATTGAGGTTCAGCCAAAACGTTCCAGAGCATCAGTGCGAAAAAATAAGTTAAAAAGGTCTTTATCTTCATAGTCAGTTTCCGCGGGCTTTATTTTACCATGGTTTCGGGGGATTATCCCAGACATAGGCTCTTGAAGAAGATGTGTCGATTGGCAGCACTTCTCTTTTCATGTATCCGGCGTGACCGTCTTCATACATTATGTTCACTCCGTCATCGTGGCGGAAATCAGTATACATGTAGGTGGGATGAACTCCCGGTCTGGCATAGTAAGCACTGGTTCCCGGCATATCTCCGTCCATGAAACAGGTCCGTGACGATGGATTCTTGAGCATCACTTTCTTTTTAAAACCGGTTGCGGTATTGTAATAAACCCTGGGTCGGGTATAATAGTTGACGGCGTAGTCGGCGGGGGCGCTTGACCAACGGGTTGTCCAGTCATTCGGATTTTCGGCCGGACAATGATAGACCTGACGTTTAGTCCGGCTCCAGCAGACGGCTGACGAGTATTCTTCATATCCGGCTTTGTAAAGTACCGTGTTCCAGTAATAGGCCCCGGGATTGTAATCAACCCAGACCGGAATCAAAATACCGTCATTGTCGTCCGTATAGAAATCAAAATGAGATCTTACCGTTTTAGTATTATTGACGCAGGAAATTCTTTTCGCGGCGTCTCGCGCCCGGTTAAGTGCCGGCAGCATCATGCTGGCAAGGATGGCTATAATTGCTATAACGACTAATAGTTCTATTAGTGTAAAAGCCGTTCTTTTGTTAATTTTTTCGGGCATTTTCTTTTCTCCTTTAATTTTTTATACCATATATTTATCTTTGAAGGCTATCCAAAGCTCGTGAGTCTTTTGGGCCGCAGCGTCAACCGGCAATGCCTGCTGGACAAATTCATCGAAAACTTCAGCCATGCCGTAGGAAATGAAATCAACCTGATACAGCATGTTCAAAATATTTGTTCTGTCATCAATGACAATATGTTCCCGGAGTTTTGCCGCTGTTTCAACAGAAAATTCCGGAAATTCGTCCTTGATGACCGACACACACTGCCATCTGACCGGTAACGCCAGCAAACGGGCCGCAAACAGGCTTTGGCATTTTCTGGAAAACAGGAAACTGATAAATTTGGCCGCCGCCAGACTGTTGCTGCTTTCATTATATATACCCAGGGCGCTAAAGCTCTGGTGGAGTTCCTTTTCAGATAAATAGACATTGATTGCGCAATCCTGCTTTAGCATGTCATGCGGGTATTTCCGGACTGAAAGTCCCAGATTGAAATGCATAAAGTTTCTGTCGGTAAAAAAGCGGTCATTCAGGTTGTAGTCTTTGAAATACAGGCCAAAAATCCGTTCCCGCAGCTCAACCGGGCTGTCTTTAAAACACTTTTCGGCCTTGGAAAACAGATGCTTGAAGAAATCCAGGTCAATCTGCTCCGCGCCGGGATGGCCGTAAAAACGGAAAAAGTTCGGGATAACCCCGCCGACGGTAATATCTTCCGGTAGTGCTTGACCGGCGCTATGCAGTAATTCCGGCAGCCGGTTATCGCTGATCATTTTTTCAACGTTGGTGATTTTATATTTTTTCGCCAATTGCCGGTTCCATACGCAAAGCGGAATGGCCGTATATACCGGGACAATATAATTCAACAAGTCCTGACAGGATGGCTTGAGGTTATGAGTCAGATAGATGTCCTTTTGCAGGGATGCCGGGATCATTTCCGGCAATTTCTGCATAAGTTCCTTGAACCGGTAATCCATACTGCATTGCACTATATCAGGAAAATAACCGCGTTTAAGATAATAATCTTTCAGCCGGTCGGGATTATGGGAAAAGTCCAAATTTGCCGGCAGCCAGTCAATCTTAAGTTTTTCTTCCCGGCTGCTGCGGTTGAAGATGTCGACGATCTCCTCCCAGACTTTTTTCTGTTCCGGCATGTTTTCAAACAGCGCCAGGGTAAGCTCGGCAACCTTTGGCGGTGGAGAGGCAACGTGATCAAAGCCGTGCCAGGCCATCGGATTGACGTCTTCCTGAACGGTCATGCCAGGTTGGGCTGCGACCTTTTCCTGCATGGATGGAGCAACAAAGGTTCCTTTACGCCGCACCCGGACCAATAATTTTTCTTCCGTCAAATTATCCAGCGCCCGACGCAGAGTATTTCTGCCGACATTCAGCGTATCCGTTAACTCACGTTCTGTCGGTAAGCGTTGACCTGCTTTGAGTTTTGCGATGTATTTTCGCAAACCTTCCTCAAGCTGCGCCGCAATAGTATCAGCACATTCGTGTTTAAGATCAAAATATTCTTTAAAATCAACTGTCATTATTTTACCGTTCAATTGTATCTATAGTGGTTAACCAATGGGAACCAATAGGAACCAATATAATTTGTTAAAGGCAATTGTCAACCCCCGGCTTGATAAAAAAATGGAAATTGACGTAAAACAGGACAAATCTGAAAATTATTCAGCGGCAGAAAGCATTTTGCCCTGACCGGGATTTGCCAAGGCAATTTTTGAGGCGAAAGATTGTAGAGAACACGCAGTTGTCGGCGCAGAAAGGAAGATAACAATTTAAATTTCAAAGCCCGGCTTCGCCGCCGCGTTCCTCTATTTTTGCGGTGAATTCCCGGCGGAGCCAGTTATTGATATTTCTGAAATACCATGATCCGTCAGGCAGCTTGTAATCATGCGCTTTTTCTCTGGCAATATCCAGCGCGTCTATGGCCTTTTCCAGGAATTTGCAGCCATCAGGTGAGGAGGCGCTATCTTGGCTGAAATCTTCGGCAATTGCGTTCATCGCCAGCTGCTGATAATGCATGACCATTAATTCCGCCGCTTCAAAACGGGCTCGTTTTACCTCATTATAAATAAAGTCACGTAGACGGGTGGAAGCGGATTGACTTGCATGTTGTTCCAATTCCGTCGCCGCATTGCTTAGTGCTTTTGACGCTTGCAGGTATTTATCAGCCATTTCCCGACCGAATTCGGACAGGGTTTCCGGCAGCCAGCGGTAATCCATGTAAATTTCCGGGTCATGTTCACAGAACCGCATTGCCTGTGCAAAAATTTCCGCCCGTTTTGTTAAATAATCGCGTAAAGGATTTTGGGCTTCGCCGGTAATTCCAACGGTAACATTCCGGCAGAAATCCGCGGCCGAAAGCTGTTCGTTCCAATGCAGCGCGGCGAATATGAGCATATTATATTCAGGCGCGATTTCCGGCCCGCCAACCTGCAGCGACATATGGGATTCTATCCCCGCCCGCTGATAAACCGCCATATCCCCGGCAATGACTTCCGGCAGGAACGGATACATGCCGCGGAACAAAATTTGATCAAAGTAATATTCAAAAGTATGAGCGTCATCGATGCTGGCGAATTTGATCGTCCATTCCTGCAGCGACTTCAAGTAATATTGATTCAGCCGGCAGTCCGGATCATCAAGCGCGTGAGCATAACAGCGTTCGCGCGGCGCAAACAGTAAAAAGCTTTCCGCAGGAGCTGCAAACTGTCGACCTGGAAACATCGTGTCGTGGTAAGCCAGAAACGGAATTCGAGTTTCAGATTCGCATTCCCGAACCGCTTCGGCCAAAAGCCGCATGGCCAGCATGGCCTGATCCCGGGGCGAAAACGCCCGGCACGACGGACACAGGCACCAGCCGCCCGCCGGTAAATCATCTGCCCAGGCATGAATAGCGTGAACCCCTTCGTTTTGTTCGAGAATTTTCTTGAAATTAGTTTTGACGATTTCTCTGGTTTCCGGATTGGTCACGCAGAAATTAGAGTCTTTCATCCGTTTGCCGCCGAAATCCTCCGGCTGAAACATTCGGAATAAGCCGGGCTGTTCATCAAATAAATCACGGGGCAGCAAAGTTGATAACCCGTGTCCGCCGATCTCGTTTCGCAGACCGAGTTTTTCGATCTGTTCAGCATGGTGTCCATCACTGTAGCGAATACTGTTGAAGCGTAATTTAGCATAGAATTCCAGCCACTGATCGACAGGGAAATCTTCAGTTTTCAGCGGCTGCCAGAATACGCCCCGGTACGGAAAGCGCGGATTCATTATTTTGGTTCCGGTTTCCAGGGGAGACAATCTCGCCGGGAACCATTCGCCTTCTTCTCCCGGAAGTACAAAAGTGACGCCTGATTGCTCAACCAGCCCGTAGACCCCGTTAAGAATACCTTTAGCCGATCTTGCACAAATAGTGACGCCGGAAAGCGTTGTATTGAGCACATAACCGTCCCATTTCAGTTTGTCCGGCAATGCGGCTGCGTTTGAGACGGCTTCGCCCGCAGCCAAGATGAAAAAATCATCAACAGCCGGAATCATGCTCCGGCTTGTTGCAATTCCCGCTTTTCCCAGCAGGCGTTCAATTTCTTCAAGTGCGTACTGATAACACGCTTGATCAGGTTTGTTAACAAAAAACAGTTTGACCGGTTTGCTGAAATTATAAGCATCCATTATATGCTGCCTGTATTGTTTGATATTGTCTTGGAAGAGTTACAATATATTTACAATAAAAGCAATCGTTATGAATACAAATTGACATTGCGTCTTCACTCGTTAAAAGTGAAGAAATATTTGTCCCGGTCATTTTTACCTGAATTATACTGAACGGATCTTTCTGACGTGCCGTGCCCAACCATCACAAATTGGCGATGTTTCTTCGGTATTGAAGAGCACCGCGCCTTTTTTCTGGAATGGAACGTTCAGAGTGATGCAGTAATTCCGGTCGACCAGTTTTACTTCCAGCGGCAGATAATAACAGGCTCCGGCAAAATCTCCCGGCATAATGGTTTGTTTCACAGCCCACTTTTTGTAACGTATGCAGTTGACGCAGGTTTCAGGTGACGCGGCGACCTGCCAGTTTTCCGGAACCAGCCATTTCAGGCTTACGCTTTTGTTGGTGACGATTGAGGACGCGAAACTCAACTCGATCACTTTTTCTTCTCCGGCAGTTATTTCCGGGCCATCCTGATAATCAATCGTGACGATGCCGAACGGCAGATCGAAAGTCAACTCATAAGGCGACCGGGACCAGAGCTGTTTTTCAACAAATTCATTCGACATAAGGTGTTTAATATGTTCACTTGAAATATGCGTCGGTTCGCCGCCGATCCGGAGGAGCGCCGGATCTTCGTACTGGACTGCCCCGGCAAGCCTGATGACCCGGTTGGTCAGTTCGTCCAGACTGCGCGGCATTTGCCTGGCGTCAACCGGATCGATCGCAATCGTCTGGATGCTGTTGCCGATTGGCTCAATCCACTGGGCCGGGATGCCGCTTTTTCCGAGCATAATGCCGAGAATCGAACCGGCGGTCGCGCCGGTGCAATCAGTGTCATCCCCGCAATTTACCGCATAACAGACGCTGCGGCCGAAATCACCTTCCCCGTAAAGCAGACCAAGAACCGTAAAGCCGATATTGCCCGGAGCCTGGAACCAGCCAAGGTCATCACTGTCTTTGACGATGGCGTTTCTGGCGTCTTTGAACGGAGTGTTTTTTCCGTAAAGTTCACAGGCAAGTTTAACACTGCGCGCAATCCGGCAATCGGCGGGGATTTTACTCAATCCGATTTCGATGAGTTGTTTGATGTCGCTGACAATAAACGCTGCCGCTTCCAGCGCGGCGGTAAACATCTCGGCGAAAATGCCGTCGCCGCAATGATCGACGCAGGCGTCCATGTAGGCGAATTGCGCCGCCATATCCGGTTCTCCGGGAAAGAGACAGGCCCAGATTTCCGAACGGATCCAGGCGCCGTTGCTGTTTTTCCAGCGGTCATTGTTGCAGGAGCCGGAGAGTGGCGGAAACAGGCCGTTACGGATATTGGCGCGGCAGACCGCGTATTCGTTCCAGGGGCCGATGATATTCTGCATCCAGTATTCCGCCAGAATACGTTCGTTCAGATTGAAAATACCATGTTTTTCGGCGGCGAAAAGCCAAACTAACTGGAGATCAAGGTCATCATTCGGGGCGGGTTGTCCCTGTAAATCCTGTGTGTAAAATGAAATATCCTGCATATCCCGGTTGCCCTCAAACGGCGCGCCGAGAGTTCCGCCGATATTTTTTCCGGTCCAGCAGCCCAATACCTTATCCCGATATTCCGTTGAATTAATGATGTTCATAAAGCGTTTCCTTTGTTAAATTGTTTTATTACGATGATTTGATTTTCAAGTTGCAATAGTCTATATTTTACTATGAAAAAGGTCATTCAGCCATAACCATTACGAAAAATACTATAACTATTACGAAGAAATATCATGAGTGATTTAATAACCACGCGAGCGTATCGGCTCAAGGATTTGACGGGCGACTTTCCATTGTTCATCCAGAAAAGCAATACTAAAAATCATGTTCTTCACGGTCATGATTTTACCGAATTGGTAATAGTCGAATACGGTAAAGGGATTCATTTTACCTCAAGTTCGCGTCACCTGATCACGACCGGGGATGTGCTGGTAATTCCCCGGGGAACAAAACACGGTTATGAAAATTCTGAAAGACTGCAAATAACCAATCTCGTGTTTGATTTGTCACTGCTGGATTCATTGCCGGCAACGTTTCGCCATATTTCCGGTTTCCAGTCGCTCTTTTTGCTGAGTCCGCTGCAACGGAAAAGGAAAATTACTCAAAAGGGCTTTTTGACGCTGGCTCCGGAACAATTGAATCATGTCAAGCATTTAACCGGCAGGATGGTGCAGGAACTGCAAAAAAAAGAAACCGGTTATCAGGCCGTTTGTGTTCTTGTTCTGGCCGATCTGATAATTTTTCTATCGCGACAGGCGGCAAAGCATGACTTAGCCGTGCACAGCAATAAGTTGGCCAACGCGCTTTCCTATATGGAAAAGCATTATGCTGAGCCGGTTTCATTGGAGCAGCTAAGTCGGGCGGCTAAACTGTCGCCCCGGAATTTTCAGCAAATATTCAAGGACTATCTCGGCGTCAGCCCGTTTCATCATTTGATCAATGTCCGGCTCCAGCATGCCGGAAAACTGCTTCGGGATACTGATCTGAACATTGGAGAGATTGCCTATTCAACCGGTTTCCGTGACAGCGCCTATTTTGCCCGGCAGTTTAAAAAAGTTTTCAGGACCTCGCCATCCCATTACCGCAAAGAAGCAATCAACGATTTCAGGAACCAATAAACCGTCACTACATTGGTTTACTTTTCTTTGCCATTCAGTAAATAATACAGCAACTGATTTTATGTTTTAACTTAAGTTGTTTGTATACAGTGCTTTGTTAATTATTTAAAGTCAAGCGTAGTGATATTTTATCATGATGTATTTAAAGAAAGTCACGTTGACATTCCATGTCATGGCAATTATATTCGGAAAAATGGAAATCTATGAAGCAGCCGATCGTATTCCGGAGCAAAATGTCGAATCAGTCTTACTATATAGAACAAGTTAAACATTTTAATTCAGTGACCAGCCGGGCGTTGTCGATCAGCGCTTCCACTACCTTGCCGTTGGAAGAACTGGAGATCGGGATTTTAAGTTATCACCGGTATTTTGGCGCTCCGGGAACAAGAATCGAGGAGCATGAGCATCCGAATTATGAATTGTCCGTGATGGAAATCGGCGAAATGGTTTCCAGCTGCGAAGGGCATGACATTGTTTGTACCCCTGAAAACAAAAATATACTGTTTATTCCTCCCGCAATTTTGCATCATCGGGTTTTCGGGGACGGGGAAGTAAATATTAATGTTACTCTGGTTTTTACCATTTCCGGGCATACCGCGAATTCCAGATTGCTTTGCGCGAAATTGGCCGATCAGATTGCCGCCGGGGGATACTGTATGAAATTATCCCCGCAGCTGAATAATATTTTTCAGGATATTAAACGTCAGGCGGAAGCGGACAAGCCGTTGACCGGGATTGCGGTCAGATATTTATTGCAGGGGTTTATTACGGTTTTTTTCCAGGAAAATTTTCCTGAACTTTTTTCCGCGCCTGACAAGGCAAAATTGCTTGACCAGTTTGATTTTGAGGATAACCGGGTTGAAGTGATCAAACGAGCGCTTGTCTCTCTGATGAATTCTCAACAGAATACATTAAAAGCATTGCAAGAAACTTTTAAAATGAGCCCTCAGCATCTGAACCGGATTTTCAAGCGGGAAACCGGTATGACGATTACCGAATATCAAACAAGGCAGAAACTTATTCATGCGAAAAATTTGTTGACCGAAACAAATATCTCCATTTCGGAAATCGCACATGCCCTCGGTTTCAGAAGCCTTGTCCGCTTTTCCTGTTTTTTCAAAGAAAAGCAGGGGTGTCCTCCATCGTATTTCAGAAGCGCGAATAAATCAGTTTAAGATTTTTCTTCCTTTAAATTAATTTTCGGAAATGCCTGCCGCCTTCAGCCAATTATCATTGCTTCTTCTTTTTATACCAGATGTTCACAATTAAAAAACAATGTTCATAAACATAAAATATTTGATATTGCCAATTATGACTGCAAGAGGTATAATAAAATTACAAATCCAAAATCTCAAGGGAAAAAATTTATGATCTATTCAGAAGTAAAATATCAGCCTGAACAGTCAAAAACATATCTGGGCAGTCCCAGCATTATCCGACTGCCCGACGAAACCCTGGTAGCCACACATGATTATTTCGGCGGTTTGCGGAATATTGAAGGCGAATGCGGTTTGAGCAGCGTCTACCGTTCCGAAGACAATGGTCAAACCTGGGTAAATATAACCCATATAATTGGCGCTTTCTGGGGGACGCTTTTTTTGCATCGCAGAGCGCTTTATCATATCAGTATAAGTCAGGAATACGGTCATGTGGTGATCCGGCGCAGCGATGACGGCGGATTTACCTGGACTGTTCCCAGAGACGACAAAAGCGGACTTTTGTTCAAGGCCGGCCCCAACTGGCAGGCTCCCAATTATCATTTTGGCGGCGCCACCTCAATTCTGGTTTACAACGACCGGATATATAAGGCGCTCGAAGATTTCAAATATCATCCGGATGGTCCAATCTGGCGGCCGGATCTTTTTCAGGCATCCGTAATTTCGGTGCCAGTTGATGCGGATCTGCTTGACGCGTCAAGCTGGAACATGAGTAATCAACTATTGTTCGACAACCGGCAGGTTGCTGACAAAGCGCTTGTCGAAACCGGCAGCGGCTGGCTGGAAGGTACTTTAACGGTTGATCCCGCCGGTAAAATAAAAATGCTGATGCGAATCCACCTTAAAAAGCCGAATAAAGCTGCAATTATTTCCGTTAGTGACGATGGTAAAACCATTGATTTTGATTATAATCACGGAATTATTGATTTTGTCGGCGGGCATTCAAAGTTTACGGTGAGAAAAGATCCGGTAACCGGACTCTATTTCAGTTTAACCAACCATGTAGACGAAGGTGAATTTCCGACTCAGCGGAATACCTTGATGCTGGCGGTTTCGGAGGACCTCTATACATGGAAAAGGCTTAAAACCCTGTTGACAGACGATACCGGGCTTAATCCCGAGCAATCGGCCCTTTTAACCGGTTTTCAATATCCGGACTGGCAATTTGACGGCGAGGATATTATATATCTGGTTCGTACAGCCTATCGCGGGGCTCACACATTCCATGATTCCAATCGGGTTACTTATCATGTGCTCAAGAATTTCAGAAAATTACTGTACAGCAATTTTTGCCATAAGCCAACAAAAAACAATGAAAAGGTAAAATCGCCTCGCAAGAGAAATGCAAAAATACAAAAGGCCAGCCTTTTCGAAACTTAAAAAAGGAAACTTGTCATGAAAAAACATCCTGAAAGTCAGCACAAGAGTTTCACACTGATTGAGCTCCTGGTTGTGATCGCCATCATCGCTATTTTGGCAAGCATGTTGCTGCCGGCGCTGAATAAAGCGCGAGACCGAGCGAAAATGATCAGCTGCACAAATAATTTGAAAAATCTGGGGCTGATGCTGAAAATGTATGACAGCGATTACAATCGGCTGCCGTACGGAAACATGCAGCCGATTCTTAGCGGCTGGTTTACGCTCCTGAACAATGGTTATGTGTCAAATCTCAGCTTATATCGCTGTCCGGCCGATTTTGTCAAACGTTCTAACGCAACGTTAAAGCCGAGAAGTTATACCGCAAGCCGTTATATCCTGGAAGATTCTCTTTATGATCTGAGCAATTGCATTTACGGCAGACTAAACCGGTCTAAAAAGAGTCTGAGCCGCCTGGTGATGCTGTTTGAACGACCGGGCGACACTTCCTATGCAGACTGGACGCTATGGGGGCCGACCGCGATTCAGCCGACCTCGTATACCAGCGGCCCGACTGGAAACTGCGATACTAATTATTCGCACACAAATACCGCGAATTATCTGATGTCGGATGGTCATGTCGAGGCCATAAACTGGAGAATGACTCCTGCAACTTTCCATTTGGACCGCATGTATCCGGATATCAAATAAGCAGACCTGAATAATCAGACTAAATTGTTTTTTTTACCGCTTGCACCAAGGGTAAATCCAGATTATTAATAATAGCATTAGCGTGAGCTTATAGTGATACGCAAGGATCAATCATGTTTAAATTTAAATTTTCATTAATACTTATTTTAGGGCTGTTTGCGCCTGTTTTAGAAACTTTTGCCGACGGAAACGTGAAGGCGGAATATATTATTGCCGTCGCTGAGCATCCGGTTCAATTTGAGAAAAAAGCGGCTGATGAATTAAAACTTTTCATGGACAGGATAAACGGCATGACAATTAAGATTGTTGCGGAGTCCCGGGTGAAAGCTGACGGGCCGCAGGCCGTCATATACATCGGCCGGACGAAGTTTGCCCGTGAAAACAAGGTTGATTTCAACCGGGCCGGGAAAGAGGAATGGATACTTAAATCAGTTGGAAAAAATATTATAATAAGCGGCGGCAGGCCTGTCGGAACGCTTTACGGCGTTTACAGGCTGCTGGAAAAACTCGGAGTGTATTTTCTGACAAAAGACTGCACTGCGCTTCCGAAAAACAGAATTTCTTCGATTCCCCGGCTTGACGAAAGCGGTAAACCGGCGTTTCCCGGACGTAATATTTACGATGGCTTTTCGTGGCCGGCTTTTGCGACAAAAGTTCCTGAAAAAATTGTTGAAGAGTATTGGCTCTATCGTTTGCGCAGTCGTTTGAACGGCGGCCACGGAATTGTCGGGAAAGGCATTATGAATGCGATGTACCTGGGGGACATGTTCAACCTTACAATGAGTTATCACACGTTCAGTTACTATGTCGATCCGAAACTTTTTGCGAAACATCCGGAATATTTTTCCATGGGCAAAGACGGCAAACGTTTCAAGCCGAAATACTTTTCGGCTGAAGGCAGTTTGTGTTTGAGTAATAAAGAAGTATGGCAGGTCGCGCTGGATTCCCTGCGTAAATATATAAAACGCGACCGGACAAGGCTGCCTGAAGATAAGTGGCCGACCGTTTACGACATTTCCACTCTCGACAATACTCCGTACATTTGTTTTTGTCCTGAGTGTGCGAAAATAGTCAAGGCGGAAGGCGGAGACTGCGGACTGGTGTTGCGTTTCATTAATTATGTCGCGACCGGGATAGCCAGGGAATATCCGGACATAAAAATCAGGACGTTTGCCTATTCCTCAACCAAAGATGTGCCGAAAATAACCCGTCCGGCTGCCAATGTGCTGATTCAGTATTGCGACGAATTTCCGGTCAGCGACTGCTACCGGCCGCTTTCGTCAAAATTTAATACTGAAATGATGAAAAATCTGAAAAAATGGTATGAGGCTGGAGCCCGGCTGGTTTTGTGGGATTATTGGAATATGGGGGGACGCTTCTTCAATCCGCCCCGGATTGAAACCGTCACTGATGCTATCCAGCCTGATATGCGGACATTTCGCAGTCTTGGTATTCAGTCTTTGTTTATTGAGGCTGAAAAAGATCAAACGACGCCTCAGAACTTCATTGATCTGAATTATTTTCTCGCCGCGCAGCTTATGATCGATCCGGACAAGGATCAGGAAAAACTGATCAACGTCTTTATTGAAAATTATTATGGTCCGGCGTCGCCGGAAATGAAGAAATATTTGCAGATACTGCGCAATGGGGTCAGCAGTCATTCCCGACTGCAAAGGACGATGCGGGTCGGCCGGTGGAATTTTATAACCACCAGGTTTATGATTGACTCGTACCTGATGTTCAAGCAGGCGGAAAACAAAACCTCACCCCGCAGCCAATATCGAAAACGTTTGCATTATGAAATGATTCCACTTTTGTGGCAAATGCTGATGTCATATCCCGGCGACGTGAAAAAATTCCAAAAAGCCAAAATTTCAGAGGATACGCTGAAACAGGAGTGTCGAGAGTATTGCCTTGAGTTCATTAAACGTAATAATCCTGCCAAACCGGAAAAATATATAAAAGAATTTGACAAAAAGTTTGCCGCGCTTTCAACCAGACTGCCGGTTCCGGAAAAGTTTAAGCGCTATGGCGAAGGCGATATCCGGATTTACGGTTATCCGCAATTCCGGCCGATGCCGCATGTATTCTGCAAAATGATCGATGATCCGGAGTCACCAACCGGCAAGGCTTTGATGTCGGCCAATCCCAATCCCGCTTTCCACGGAACGAAAAAGACTGTTTCCGGTAAAAACGGAAAAATAAAATGGGCGTTCCGGACTACGAAGTTTGAGGTCGGTTGTCAGGATGTGAGAAAATACAAAAACATTACTCTGGAAAAGGTTGCTCAGGATGAGAAATATCATTGGTATTTGATTCCTCGCGCCGAAGTTTCAAGTAAGTGTCTGTTATGGGGGCACTGCTGGGCGATCCAGGTTGATTTGTCACAGGCGTACCAGTTGGCGGACGGAATTTCCGACAATAATGTGTGGAATGTCTGGATGTCGTTGAAGTTTACCGGCCAGGAATGGGTCAGAGGGTCAAAGAAAAAGAATGCTATATATCTTGACCAGGTTGTACTTGTAAGACCAAACGCGAAGGTTCAAAAGAAAGGTGGGATATGAACTATAGAGAATGTGTGACAGGCATACTTGATTACACTGAATATGACCGTATGCCAGTTATCGTAATGGGATTTTGGAGCCAGACTATCTGGAAATGGCAAGCTGAAGGTTACTTAACGGATGATGATGTCCGGCTGTTTTTTGCGGGGAACGATCAATCCATTCTGATGAAATTGGGTTTTGACTTCAACTGGGAATATACTTTTGTGCGTCCGAATACGCGTCTTCTTCCGGCTTTTGAGGAAGAAACCCTCGAGTGTTTTCCTGATGGATCAAGAAGCGTCCTGAATCAGGACGGAGTTACAACGCTTGCGGTTGAGGGTGCCGTTTCCATTCCGGTAGAGATTGATCACTTACTGAAAGATCGCCGTTCCTGGGAAAAATTTTATCTGCCGCGCCTGCAATTCAATGAACAAAGAATCCAGAGCGCGGCTGTGAGTGTCGGAGATAAAAAAGTTAATTTTGGAGACGGCGGCCGGGAATACCTTGTTGAACATGGCGGCAGCGACGAAATTTACCATGTGCTCCACTGTGGCAGTCTCATTGGTTTTATCCGTAATATGACCGGGGTTGAAGGCCTTGCTTATATCTATGCCGACGATAAATCGCTGTTTGAAGAGATTATCGATACAGTCGGAACTTTAGCGTATAAATGCGCGGAGAGCATCCTGAGTCAGGGCGCACGCTTTTATATGGCGCATTTCTGGGAAGATATCTGCTTTAAGAACGGTCCTCTTGTCATCCCCGAAGTGTTTTCAAAAATAGTAGGCCCTCAGTATTACCGTATTACTGCATTACTCCGGCAATACGGAATAAATATTGTCGCGGTAGATTGTGACGGGTTAATAGACGCATTGATTCCGACATGGCTTGACAACGGGGTGAATACTATGTTTCCGATTGAAGTCGGTACCTGGCATGCATCAATAGCTGACTGGCGTGGAAAATATGGAAAAACACTCCGTGGTGTCGGTGGAATGAATAAAAATACGTTCGCTATGGATAAGACTGCAATTGACCATGAGATTGAACGTTTAAAGCCGTTAGTTGATCTGGGAGGCTATATTCCAATGCCGGATCACCATATCGCCCCGGATGCGAAGTGGGAAAATGTTGCTTATTATTGTGAACGTATGCATACTGTATTTGACCGCTGAAAGTGTTGAACCATGACGAAGAAATCTCCGAAAAACCATAAGTTTGAACAGAATTATTATAGACCAGTTCCGTTTTATTTCATAAATACGGTCAAATCCGATGATTTAAGTCGTGTGGCAATTATGAATTCCATGAAGAATCTGAAGCAAAACGGTTTTGGCGGCTGTATTGTTTTTAACAAACCGCCGACCGGGTTTTCGAGGGAAGAGTATCTTTCGGACCAATGGTTTGATATGATAAAAAACTTCGCAGAGGCCGGCTGTCAAATGGGAATGCAGATTTGGATTAATGACGGGTTTGATTTTCCGCCCGGCGATGTGGCGGGCAGAATCGAAAGACTCGATCCGTCATTGCGACAGTCCCGGCTTGAACTCGATTCGAACGGCAAGGTTGCGGTTGTGGAAACTGAGTGGGGTTTTCCGGCCTTTGAAGAGCCGGAAAGCTCAAGGTTGTTTATCAAGCTGGTTTACGAGGAATATTACAAGCGGCTGGGAAAATATTTTGGTAACGGCATTACCGGATTTTTTTCGGATACCGACTGTCGTCGGATTAATGCGCATATACTTGATCAGCTTAATGGTGAACCATATTTTCCGTGGTCGCGTAATTTTGCCGCTGAATTCGAAAAAAAATATTCCTATCGGATTGACCCGTACCTGGCGGATATTGTCAGAGATCGCGGAGAGCCGTCTGTCAGCCGTGATTACTGGTGTTTGGCCGGGGAACTATACACCCGCTGGTTCCGTAATAATTACGAATGGTGCCGGAAGCATGGGGTGCTGTACTCTTTTCACAGTTCCGATACCGGTCCTTTTACCTTGAAAGATTGCCCGCGGAGTTCGATCTTTGCGGAAGGTGCTTTTCTGCATCAGGCCCAATTTTGCGATTACCCGGGAACTGATCATGAGTTGCTGGCACTGGATGGTGGAACCCATTTTGACTCCAGATATTACGTTGCTTCAAGCTCATGGGGCGGGGATTGCGCGAAAGCGCGGACACCTGATTTCAATCTTACCCAATGGGACCTCCGGGCTAAATACACGGCTTCGGCGGCATATCTGTACGGAAAAGAACGGGTCTTGTGCGAGGCTTTTGCCGCGACTAATTGGGGCGCGAGTCATCAGGATTTACGTCGGATAGCTACCTGGCAAATTATGCAGGGCGTCAACTTTTTTGTACCTCATGCCGTTCATCACCGGTTCCATGGCGAAACCAGATATTTTGCGCCGCCGGAGTTTCTTTCAGGCAGTTTGAAATATGGTCTCAAAGAGTTCAACGAAGCGCTGACGGAGATGTGTTACATTGCTTCTCAGGGCGAATTAATTGATCCGGTCGCCGTCCTTGACCCTACCGAAACGGTTTGGAATGGCGATGACCATTGCCTGTTTGAGTTGTGTGACCGGCTCAATCGTATGCCGGTTAACTATGTTATTGTCAATGAAGAATCCCTGGATAAAAATCCTGAATGCTTTAAAACATTACTGCTGCCGGGGATTGAGCTCAATCAGGAAATGAGACGGATTTTAACTGAGAAGGGATATCTGATATTAACTTCTGACGAGCTTGATAAACTGGATTTGCCGGATGTCTCTTTTGATGGCGGAGACGTTCATTACATGCGTCGACGGCTTAACGACGGTTCGGAGATGCTGCTGGTTGCCAATGTTTGGAGTGACGAGCCGCGGATCGGAACTCTACGTTTTAATCAAAGAGAGCTGAATATCAAATTGTATCCGGGTGAAATAGCGGTTGTCAATGGACCGTTTGAACGATTCCATTCTACAGAGTCCGGAATTCCTTTGCTTCAGTTACCGGAGTCAATGCCGGTTCACTGGGATAGCGATAATGTTATCCCGCTGCCCGGTCTTGAACAGTTTGAATTTCATACCGAGTCGGAAATTCCGCACCCATATCTGCTTGTCCCTTCCGGGACGACTGCGGTGTTTGATGACTCCGTTTTGTCATCAGAGAAAAGGGAAGAAGTAGAATATCTGGGGGAACGTTTTTTGAAAATACCGTTGCCGGGAGGTGGAACACCGGGTAATCATTACTTGAATATTATCAGTTCATTGAATAATCAATTCTGTGTATCATATATTCTCGGAGATTTTGATGTCGAAGTTAAAACTGAAAATGATTTTTTCCGAAAATATAGGAATTTTTACAATATGGCGCTTTATCTGCCGGAAAAAATGGAAGTGAAATTGAGGCCGCGATCCACTTGTTTACAGCGCAAATGCTGGACAGAGCAGGGCGCGCCTTTTTATTCAGGTACGGCCACCAGTTGTTTCAGGTTTGAATATGTCGGTGGTCGAGTTCGTCTTTCGCCGGGAAAAGCTAACGGGACATGTTTGGTTAAACTTAATGGACAACATGCCGGAATACGAATATGGGAACCTTTTGAGTTTGAACTTGACCTGAAAAAAGGCGTAAACATACTTGAAATAACGGTAAGCAACACTTTGGCGAACGTGTTTGAATGCTATAAGGCTCCCGGTGGGTTAATCCATAATAAAGACCATGAAATCAACTTATATACTTTAAGTGGCAAGGAATATAGCTTTTAACCTATAAAAAGCAGTTGACGTTAATTTTTTGATGGCTGCAAGCTGATAATAAATAGTTATTAATCCGGCGTATAATGTAAGGTAATTATCAGCCGGAGTAACATGTAAAGAGTCATAAATAGTCAGACGGCTTGACTTTGGTTTTATTGTAAGATGCTTGTTGTTAGGGCTTTAGTTGTATGCTGGTGGTAGGCTGTTGAAGGAAGTCTAGCGATTAATAAAGATCTCCAATGAGTAGATATTTTTACGGTATAATTTCACCCGCGTTTCTTAAGTTTAATGCGATGGCCGCGTACAATAAAAAGTTAATGTTTTATGCGTTTAAAGTATTATTCGTAAGTTTGTCGGGAAACTGTCATTTGCCTGTATCTGAAATCCGCTGGAGGCCGGCGGGAAAGTCGGACTTCTTTTCTTTCCGGTATTCCTTGGGGGAAAGGCCTGTTTCGTTTTTGAACTTACGTGAGAAATATAGCGGGTCGTCAAAATTTAACTGGTCGGCTATCTCATTTATGCGCAATGCGGTCCCGGTCAATAAATACGCTGCCTCGTCGATTTTCATTTTGGTGATATATCTGCTTGGCGGTAGTTTGAATATTCGGTTCCAGCACCTGAGAAATGATGCTTGGGATATTCCCTGACGGGCAATCAGTTCATGCAAACATATATTTTCTTTATAATTTAATTCAATATAAGAAGCCGCTTTTCTTACTGCTATTTCAAGCGGGTCCGTTGCTTTGGTTCCGGTTAAATTGTTGACGATTGTCGCGGATATCAGTTGCTCGCAAAGACGGTCGAGCATATCAATCGCGCCATGTTCATGGATATTTTCGCATATGTCGAAAATCATTTTCATACAGCGGGAAATTCTGGAAGTCATTTGAAATCCCCACAATGGCCGGGAAAAATCGATATTGAACTGTTTGAATGTCTCCAGCAGCGGTCCGGAATAGGTAAAGTAGAGTAATTCCCAGGGTTTTTCCGTTAACATTTCATAGCAGACGCCGGGTTTTACCGCGGTAACGCATGGATATGGTGACTTATAGATTTTGCCGTCGGCCGCGAAAACGGCTTCGGGAGCCTCGCCTGAAAGTTCAAAACCGAAATCTATGGATTCAAAATAACTCTTGCGGTTGTGAAAATTACTGGAGATATACGCGATATTGTTCAACTTCAGCGGAAAGCGGTGCAAACGCGGTGAATCGCCAAGTCTTAAAATAAATTTATCCATAATTTTCTTATCTTTTTTTTATGTTAAACAAGAATTTTAGCTGAAAATATCATTTGCCTTGATAAATATGTCCATATTTTTGAAAAAAACATCCATTGTAAAACAGCTGTTTTTACAATATAATATAGATAGTCAAGAATTCAACAAAAACGAGGTACAAAATGAACAAGAGTATGAATTCCGAAAAGTCAAGAAAAAGTGGTTTTACATTAATCGAACTCCTGGTGGTGATCGCGATCATTGCCATTCTGGCTTCAATGCTGCTTCCTGCACTGAACCAGGCCCGGGAAAGAGCCAAAGCCATAAACTGCGTCAACAACTTGCGCCAATGTATTATGGGGGTTACCGGGTACGCGGATGATTACAAGGGATACGGTCCTGTCGGTTACCTTACTCCCTATACCACGTCAGGTCCGATGGGAACACTTACCAACACCGAAATACGCTGGGCAGGTATGATCTACATTTTAGGTTATGTCAGGACCATAGATACTTTTATCTGCCCTAAATATGTCCTGGCGGTGAAAAAAGTATATCCTGGTTATAAAACGGCACTAACCCAGATGAAATATCTTACTTACGGAATCACTTTCAACCATAATGATCCCGACGTGGTCACTTCATTTACAAATTTTTATACCCAGAGTAATCCGTCGAGCAAGGTGCTTTTAAGTGACAGCATCTACCTCACCAGTAACACATGGGCGCCCAGCTGTTTTATCGCGAAATACGACGGAGCGGCAAGTGCCAATTCAGATCGATGTGTTATTACCTGCCATGCCCAGAGAGCCAATGCGGCATATTATGACGGTCATGTCAAAGCTTCAGACGGAGCTGATTTTGTCAAGAGTGGAATACTCGGCGGACGCAAAGAGGACTATACTCCGGTAGCGTTCTGAATAATTCTTTTCAGCCAACTATCATATAATCAAATATTGCATAATATATTGCCGAATGTAAAATATATTATGCAATTTACCAACTCATTACAGGGGAACGGTTTTGCTCCGTATCGGGCAGATGGACGATGAGACTGTATCCATTACAGTTTCCATGCTGGCGCCCTATGTCGGAACCATATTTCGCTGTGATACTTAACGAAAAAAAACTATTTAGCAATAAACAGGCAACACAAAAGAACAAAAGGGGCAATTCACTGACATGAATAGCAAGCAAATCAAAAGAAATCTGCTTGATTTCGGAAAAAAAGCGTCAACAGGTACGATGAAAAAATGTTTAATTACATATTTCCTGCTGGTCGGAACCTTAATCTCAATCACGGCGGCGGAAACGAAGCTGGATATTGTCAAAGACGGCAAATCAAAATATGTGATTTATTACGGGGAAGGCCCCGCAAGCGTTAAAAAGGCCGCTAAAGAGCTGCAAATATACATCCGTAAATCGACCGGAGCTGTTTTACCGATCGCAGCCAAGGCGTCTTACCCGATGATTTGTCTGGGCATAAATGACGAACTGAAGAAATCCGGTCTTGATTTTTCCGGTATTCCAGAAGAAGGTTTCCGTATAAACACCAGAGGTGAAAATATTTATATCTATGGCAAAGATGACGTTAAACAGCGTTGGGCCGGATATTTAAGCAAGGGAACGCTTTTCGGGCTTTATACTTTTCTGGAAAAATATGTCGGCATCCGTTGGCTCATGCCGGGTTTTGACGGGATTTATATTCCTGGGACTAAAAATCTCAGCGTCGCGGTAACGCCGGAGGCGGACGCGCCGTTTTTTGAAAGCCGTTCCTTTCCTGGGAGGGTTAGCCGCAACTGGTGCGAGTATCAGCGTCTCGGCGGCCTGGTTATAAAACACAATCATGTCTGGGACACCATGCTTTCGCCCCGAAGGAAATATGACTTTTTACGGCAGCATCCGGAATTCCTGGCCATGCAGAAAAATGGTAAACGGGTTACGCTTCCTAAAGATGGTACCCGCTGGTATGGCAAATTCTGTACCACCAACCCGCAGTTTGTCGACGCTGTAGCGGACAGTGTTTGTAATAAAATAAAAAAGTCCAAAGTACTTCCGTTCAGCGAAACCTTATCCCCCTCTGACTTCAGCGGTTGGTGCGAATGCGCGGAATGCAGAAAATACCGGGAAACCTGCAAAGAGAATCCGGCTTGGGGAAGCATGGGCTGTTTCCGTTCATCCGTAACTCCGCTGCTTTTGAAGTTTTATAATGACGTGGCAAAAATTGTCGGCAAGAAATATCCACACACATTTGTTGTAGGTTATATTTATTTTGACTACACCTATCCGCCCGCGAATTTGAAGCCTCTGGAGCCGAATGTGGCGCTTATGCTTGCGCCGATGAAGCATTATGGCATGACCCGATTCAAGCCCAAGGAGCAAGAAGAGTTTGAAAGACTGTGTAAAGCATGGAGCGGCGCTTGTAAGCTTGTCGGTTATTACGGCGCGTCCACCTGGATGATGTCCGCGTTGGGTACTCCGTTCGGGCCGTCTTCGGAGATTCTTGAACACACCTTCAGGACGATAGCCAAAAATAAGTTCAAGGCGGTTTACTACTATTACCTGCCATGGAGTTTCGGCGCCCTGCATAATTATCTTGCCGCCAAGCTGATGTGGAACCCGCATGCGGATATCCAGGCTATAACCCGGGATTTCCTGAAGCATGCCTACGGTGAAAAACCGGCGGTTTATATGGAGCAAATGTATAGGCTCCTGGACGACGAAATGAAAAAATATAAAGTCAAACAACCGGAAATGTCTACCGGTTACGTAATGACTACTTCTCTGGCGCTGGATGTGTACGCGAAGAACTTTTGGGAAATCGAAAAGTTGTATTCTCAGGCGCTCAAAAGCTGCGACGATCCGAATCAGCGCAAAAGACTGGAAATGTTCGGGGATAATTTATACATTCTTCACCATGTCCTGCTTTTGGGGAAAGCGCTTGTCGACGCTGAAAAATCCATGTTCTATCTGGATTCCGAAAAGTATAAGGACTTCCTGAAGAAGAAAAAAGACAGTGACGCGGTCCGTGCAATGGCAGGAGCCGCGAAACATGGCGCGATTACCGGACTTTTCAGGCCCGGAAAGAAAATTATTACTGTTCCGCGGGTCAAGACTCCACCGACTATTGATGGCGTATACAATGACGCAGCCTGGAGGGGCACGATTAAAAAAGTCGTTGTACGCAACTTCACCAAAGCCGGCGACAAAGGCCCGGCCAAGGAGCGTACGACCGCGCTGATGGCTTTTGATGACAAAAACCTTTATTTGTATTTCCGTTGTAATGATACAAAGATAGTTGGCAGGAAACTGGAAAAAGATGACTTCGGGATATTTAAAGGCGACTGTGTGGAATTCTTTTTTGCGGTGGATCCCAACCGGCCCAAATCATATTGGCATCTTGTCGTAAATCCCGAGAACTCCCAATGGGACGCTTTCGAGAGAAGATTGGATGAAAACCTGAAATGGGAGAGCAAAGTGCGGAAGTTCAATAACAATTGGACCGTTGAGATCAAAATTCCGTTCAAATCACTGCATTTCCCTGGAACTGATATTCAGAATGACAATATGCCTGTTCCTGGTATGAGTTGGCGGGTCAATATGGCAAGGGAAGATCAGCCTTCTAAGGAGATTAGCACCTGGGCCCCGGTTGAAAAAGCCTTTGGCAATCCGAATGAATTCGGCCAATGGATATTTCCCTGAGCTGAAATCAACGGTCCTTGACACGGTGTTGAGGACCGGAATCAAATAATAGCGCATCCGGCATCAGTATCACTGCATGACACAAACGCTGGCGCCGGAATGCTGATTACCAGTAAGAATTAAGTGGAATTTGATAATGAAACAGAAATCCGGAATAGATAGATTCTTTTATTGTGACTTTAACCAGGGAATGAAGCTTGGTGAATGGCGTTTCCCTGCCGGGGTGAACCGGGTCGAAGAATCTTTCCGTATCGAAGAAAAATGTAATGCGACTCTGATCATTTACGCAAACGAAAAAACCCTGGTCGATGAATATGTCCTTGATGGCAAGGCTTATCCTTTCAGTTGGGGAAACTCTGAAACCGCACATATGCTGCATGCCTACGGTTTGCAGAGAGCATTCAAACATGAACTTGAGCCGGGAACCCATGTCCTGGAAATTACTTGCGAACTCTGCCCGGATGCACATGAAAATTGCCTGGCCGAGATATTCGTTACAGTGCTGCTGCCGGATATTAATGAGACAAATGAACTTGACCCCGGTTTTGACGATAAAATCATGACTTATCCTGAGGCTCTTCAGTTCCAGGACTGTCAGAAAAGTCATTCAACTGAAGGATACAGCATAGGCGTTGGAGACGGTCAGGTATCGCTCGGGCGCTTCGGTTATACAAAAGGCGATGGGCTGCTTGATTGCGCCATGACCACGCTGGGCGATATCAACCGGCTCTATTTGTTCGGCCATCCCATGTACAAAAAAACGACCCGCTGGCAGTACTCCCTGCTTCCTAAAGATATCGACCCTGAAAAAAAATATCACGGTTCGTTCCCTCCAGCCCAGACCGGCTACGAGGACGACGATGTCAGCATTTCCTATCTCGGCAGTTCATGGAAGACCGTATTCCAGCGTCCGGGAGCGGCAGATGTCAAATTCGCCTGTCAATATTCCATCGCTTCCGCCGGTATTCTGATTGAAACTGACGACCGGCGGCTCTCTTTGAGTGACCTGCAGTTTACGGGCAATTATACCAGCGTCATGCTGCCGCTGGAAAAAGGCCTGACTGTCAGGAGCATTGCCGCGACCGATACCATTTATGACGCGGCGGCTGACGGACCTTTAAAAGAAAACTGGTTTTTGATCTTCGGCTGTAGCGCGTTCCCCGATATCCCGATCCAGATTGTTATGACCCGTAAGCCGGAAAAAATAACCGCCGGTCGAACAACTGGAACTCTCCTCAGTGGAATTGATATCGAAACCGGAGACGAGTTTGTTGCCGGGTTCGCGGTATCCCCGTTCGGGATCGAGTCATTTCTACCGGAAGAAACCATGAATGAGGCGTTTTACGAAACCGCATATGAGCGTTGCAACTTTTGGTCACGGGCGGTTCTGGCCTTTCCGGTAGATATGGATGAATATTACAAGGTCGACAGCGATAATGAAACCGTAAAGATCATCCAGAAATACCAGTATCGATTTGTCCATGACGAATGGGGAACCGAGCCCCTGAAGACCGCGCCGCTGCCGCCGGTCCTTGATTTTTGTTCGGGTATTGACGGATTCGTTCTCGATGAAAACTCCGTTGATTTTAAGTTCCCGACCAAGTTCGGGTATTTGAAAGGCGTTGTCAATTCTGATACTGCCTGCTACGAACTGCCGTTTATTCCCGAAAGAAGACGGATAAACTTCCGCCCGGCCGACAGTTCTGAAATCGAAAACGAACTGACCGAAGATTTGCGGGAATCCTGGGATTTCATGGAGCAATTTGCCAATGATGAGTTTCCATTGTCGCCGTATTGTGCCAGTTATCTGGAACGTTACCGTTTTCTCCGGTCCATGCTCAATTATTTAAAAGAACCGTTCAGGAGTGATTTGCTTGAGAAACTCAGAGTCAACTTGCCGTTGGCCCTCGATCCTGACCGCGCGTTTAAATTGCTGGTCGGAGTGTCACATCGCGAACTATCCACGAGCGAAGCGGATACTGAAACCGTTCTCAGACTCTTCAAATCTGATCGGGTATGCAAAAAAACGTTCTATAACTGGTACGACCGGGTGGAGCCCATCACTGGCAATTCCTATAAGCTTACTTATGTTAACTGCGGCGTCGCCGCCAGACAGAAAGATGGTTCCAGGGAAATAGTAGAAAAATTACTCGAAAAGGAACCGATGGTTGAAGTTGACTGGGGTACCGGATTGTCATTGAGCGCCATTTCGCTTTCCGCCCTGGCGGTTGGCGACTGGGAGTCGGTCAGGAAACACTGGGACACGATTCGGGACGGCTTTAAATATTATCATCTATATCAGGATTGGGCCTGCATGGGCGCGGGATACGCGGAAAACGGCGGCACCTGGATAGAAGGAGCCAATTACAACGGGTTTATCGGTTTCTGCCGCATGGCTGAAGAACTGAAAGAATACGAGGATCTGAACCTTGGCCGTTATCTCGGGGCAAAACAGGGCGCTTACCGTCTGGCCCTTTTTCGCTCGTCTCAGAGTTTCTTCCCTAAGTATTTCAGGCGTTCATCATGGTATTTGACAAAGTTTATGCATGATGAAGCCAGACCGGCCGGCGCTTTCCAGAACGCGCCAGATCCCGGCCCGGACGGCGAAGATTTCAGACTCGGTGGATTTTTTAACCTGTCTACCGAAGGCGCTTATCCGGAAGTTTATTCGCTCTTTTTAAAGCATATTCCGGAAGAGTTTATGGCCGCGTGGAAAGTTTACCGGGAAAATGTCGAGGCGGTTTTGGACCTTAACTTGTGGTCGGATTTCGCGATTGTCGAATGTCATGCCGGATATCTGGTAACATTGGCGTTGAATGGCATTTCCCCGTCGGAGATGGGTCAGGAAATCGCTTTTGCCGATAAGATTGGAATCATGCTGAGAAAATGGTTCGGCCTGCATTACCCGGTCCGGCGTTTGCCGGAAAATTGCTATCAGAGTTATTTGAAGTCAATCATTACGGCAAAAGAGTTCCCGGTATGGCTTGAGCATTGGAGCGGAATGGAATTCCCGTCAGCCGTTTATGACGCGGATAAGCAGGAAGCCACCATTGCAATCAAAGCGACTTCAGCAGAGGTAAGACTGGAATGCGGCGCTATCGCAGCTCCGGAACAAGCTCTATTGAACGGTGCTCCAACGTCATTTTCATATGACGCCCGCAAACAGCGCCTGACATTCCCGAAAATTGCTTCAGGAACCCTTGTCTTGACATTTTAAGCTTCAAGAATAGCACCGGATTGTATGATTGTGTTAATTGAGGGGCGCTTTGCCCCTCAAACTCCTTCCGCGCCTTACGCTGGCAGCGCAAGGATTTCATCCTTGACCTTTATTTACAGGCTTTGAGTTGTGTTACAACTCAAAGCAGAGTTTTTTTCTGCGCTGTCGCTTGGCGGGGCACCCATCGTACCCCTGTACACCTTCCGCGTTACCACCTGACTTGTTGCCAAAAGATAATACATTATTTTATCATCGCACCTCGCCTGGTGATGGCTAAGCTCCTAATAATAATGATTTTGTAGATTAAATATAGTCGAACCGTCTGACTATTTGTTTAGAAGTCAGACTGTTTTCAGTTCTCACAAACTGGAGAGAATATTCAGTAGGGCCGCTTTCGATGAAAGCGCCGGGATGCGAAAGCATCCCACCCACGGGTAGATTATTCAGTTACTGATTGACGTTAACAACCGATATTTACGTTCTTCTTTAAGGTCATTAATTGATTTTATGGAAAGAGAAGAGGTCGCAGGAGGTTTTTGTATCATTTGCAATATCTGGATATAAGTAGTATATTTTGATTGAGATGACGCGGGAAAAAAGCTTAAATCAAATTTTTTACGTCAAAAAATAGATCTAATAGGTGTTTGGGGATGATTTTATGACTTTTGATTGTATTCTTAGAGGTCGTTCTTATTTTCAATTATGCTTAAGACAGGTGGACCAATGCGTAGCATACTCAAACAAGAAATGATAGAATTCCTCAAAATTTTAAATAGAAATAGAGGTATTGTCATTTATGTGACGGCTCTTTCATTAGTCTTTTTTTCTATATCTTTAATGGTAAGGTCAACACAATATGCGATCGCCTATATTGTATGTGCACTGGGCTCTCTGGTTAATTTAATTCCCATCGAAAAAAGTAATGGAGGAGTAGCGTGTGGACTAAAGAAAATTTTTTACGTACTTGTTTTTACCATTGCATCTCTTTGGTTTATTATTCACTAAAAAACCCGTCAACTCGTAGGAGTTCACAGGGGTATCCATTAAGGTTCCTATAAAGTCTAAATAATAAAAATCTATAGGGGAAATTCAATTTTCCATCAAAAAAATTTACCCCTTGGGATCTGCCACTGTTTTTTTACCTGACTCCATCCTCTTTTTGCCATCGAGGATGCCTGCGTGCGGACGCGCCATCTTCACTCGTGCGCCTGCGAGCGAACCTAAAAAACGCAGTTAAAATTATACCGTAAAAATATCTATTCATTGGAGTTTTTTATTAATCGCTTGACCTATTTTAATAGTCTATTCTTAATATCTTTTAATATCTAAGGTGTTGACAGTAAGTTTATTGCGAATAAACGATAGTCAAACCGTCTGACTATTTAAGCCGTCTGACTATTTATTTAGAAGTCAGACTGTTTTCAGTTCTCACAAACTGGAGAGAGTATTCAGTAGGGCCGCTTTCGATGAAAGCGCCGGGATGCGAAAGCATCCCATCCACGGGCAGATTATTCAGTTACTGATTGACGTTAACAACTGATAATTTCGTTCTTCGCCAGCCTCATCGAGGCAGGCGCTACATTTTAAGGTCTTAAGGAAAGAGAAGAGGTCGCAGGAGGTTTTCGCATCATTTGCACTGCCAGAAAATAAGCAGTATATTTGCTATTAGTCCGGCATATAATCATATTGCATTTATTGAATAGCGCTGAAAGCGCGGCACATAGCATCAGCCTTTTAACGGGGGTGCATACCCTTGCTGGGTGATTGAGCATAGCGATTGAACCCCGGGAATAGTTAAAAAACATTAAAAGCCCTGAATGGGCGACATATAATGCAAGGAAATTATCAGCCGGAGTAATAGCGGAAGGATAATCAACGCGAAGTGACTATGGACCTGTCAAGGTTGGGGGCTGTTTCCTAATTACAGGCCCCATAATTACAGAATGGTGAAAAAATGAAAAATTTAAAAACAATTATTGTTTATTCTGTCTTGTTATTACTATTATTAAATGGGGTTATTGCTATTAATAGTTATTTTATTAGCTCTCAAGGATTTGTCCAGTCTCACGCTATCGTAAAGAATATGGATTCAAGAGAAATACATAATAAACAATTGAAAAAAACTGAAACTCCTGAATATATTGAGCTTAAGCATTCTATTGAAAGAGCATCGTATCAATTAAAAACTCTTTTTACAACGTCAGTTATTCAGTTGCCTTTATCTGTAATAGCTATGCTTCTAATTTTTGTTTTAAGGTTTCTTGAGGTCAAAACAGGAAAAAAACAGGAGCAAGAACATGAGGGCAAACCTTAAAGTCCTCATAGTGACTGATATAGGCCTTTGGGGGACAGGAGATTTTCGCATCATTTGCAATGTCTGGATATAAGTAGTATATTTGGGTTGAGATGACACGGAAAAAAAGCTTAAATCAAATTTTTTACGGCAAAACCTAGATCTAATAGGTGTTTGGGGATGATTTTATGACTTGTTTAAGTTCAAAAAACTGTTCAATATGGGGGCAGTACCTTGGTAAGGGAAGGAAACAGATGAAAAAATATGTAATTTTATCTATTATTGTTTCTTCATTTATTATTGTTTTTGCAGTGTTCTGGGTTGTGAGGGGTAAATCAAGAGAAAAGGAACTCGAAGAATTAAGATTTACTTTTTTAACCTCTAACTCATCATTAATTGTCTTAATGTATAAACATCTCGAAAATGAGAAACTATCTAATAAACATGGCTCAATAATCCTAACCTCAATTCATATGAAATTGATGATCTTGAAGGTTATGCTTTTATCGAAAGTTACAAATGATGACAGTAAAAGGTCCAGCATTTTAAGTGAGATAAAGGGTAATAACAATATTTTGATTAAACAAATTACTTCGTCACCCGCTTTAAAAGGTAAAAGTGGAGCTTTGCTCAAAACTCTTACAATTTTGCTACATCTTCCAATTTCAGCAGAAAACAAGGCGCTTGTTCAGAAATTTATGAAGGATAACTATTCCATTGCAAAGATAAGTACAGAAGATGAGAAAACGATATTTCGCTATAATTTTATGAAAGAATATTACTCGTTAACTCATGAAGAATTTTTATTTATGACTATTAGTTACTTGGAGGAATATACTAGCTTATTGCGCATTTTTTCACTTTATCACAATGGTAAAACATTCGAAATAAAAAGTATTTTACGCAACAAAATAATATACAATGATATTCTTATTTCGTTAATCATAAAACGTAATGCAGGATATGATAAAGCAAGTTATGTGAAGTATAAAAAAAATTTAGTAATTCAAAACATTATTAACGGTACGCTTAACCCTTAACTTAGCGCCATTCGGGTTCTTTATCCCTTAAATAAACAACAAGGAGTTGCTGAGATGAATGGTGCTAAGTTAAGGTGAAAATAGTTGGCCCTTGGGGGTGCGGGTAGCACCAAAAGCTGGACCACTTGAATAGTGTGAAGCGGCTCCTGGATTATTTTCGTAGGGTATATTAATAGGATGAAAAATATGTTAAAAAAAATATGGTTCTTGTTATTGTTTTTTATTGGTAGTTTACTTATTGCAGCCCCGGGAGATAGAAGGGGTTGGGGAACGCCCAATGTCCCACTGGGTTTGTCTTCTGCAGTCATTGAAGATGATACAAAAAACATGCAAGTGAAATTAATACTAATGTTCATGCAAATTATTTTCAGTGACCAGGACGTTGATGCAAATATCATTGAAATGCTTTTTATGAAATCATCAAACGGACTTTTACTTGGTGGGCCGACCGGGGAATTGCTCTGCTATCAGCTGGGATTCATTGATAAAGACGTTAAATTACTGAAAAAAATAGGGAAACAGCTTCCTGTCATTGAACTTTTGAGAATGCAAAGAAAAAAAATCGCTAAACAGCTTGGATTGGTTAAAGGTGTTAGTAGTGAAATACGTTTTTTGGTCTCAAAATCAAGAACTGATGCTATATCTCCTGACTGTTATGATATTTTGTATGGTGAATTCCCAGAAGAAGACAGCCATTTTGTAACTGCTATCTTTCGTCTTGATAAGACGGATTTTTGGGAAATCGATCAAAAAATAAAGATAGCTGTTTTTGCATTTATGAAAAAAGATGGAAAGTATAAGATATGCCTGCGGGACTCATTTATAAATAATGAATCAATTCTACATTTAATTGGAATTGAATATAATAAAAAAGAAAACCGGTACAACCTAAACAAAAAAACTTATTTAAAACTTAAACAAAGATTAGAAAAGCTTAAGGCAGCAGATTTAAAAAATAAAACAAAAGATGAGAAACAAAAGCATGACCTAACAAAGATACGTTCAATGCGCGAGTGGATAATTCCATCATTTGAAGAGTCGGCAAAATAGAGTCTGTCAGAAAAAAATCTTTTAAATTCTCTAGGAGGGCTTTTAGGCGGTGGAGGAAAATATGAAAAATATGGGTTCTTTGGGGACTCTCCTATATAGAGACCCATAATTAGACTCCTATTACAGACCCCCTAATTACAGAATGGTGGAAAATGAAAAATTTAAAAATAATTATTGTTTATTCTGTCTTGTTATTACTATTATTAAATGGGGTTATTGCTATTAATAGTTATTTTATTAGCTCTCAAGGATTTGTCCTGTCTCACGCTATCGTAAAGAATATGGATTCAAGAGAAATAAACAATAAACAATTGAAAAAAACTGAAACTCCTGAATATATTGAGCTTAAGCATTCTATTGAAAGAGCATCGTATCAATTAAAAACTCTTTTTACAACGTCAGTTATTCAGTTGCCTTTATCTGTAATAGCTATGCTTCTAATTATTGTTTTAAGGTTTCTTGAGGTCAAAACAGGAAAAAAACAGGAGCAAGAACATGAGGGCAAACCTTAAAGTCCTTATAGTGGCTGATATAGGCCTTTGGGGACAGGAGGTTTTTACATCATTTGCACTGCCAGGGAATAAGCAGTATATTTAATCGAGATGACCCTGGAAGAAGCTTAAATCAAAAATTTTTACGTCAAAAAATAGTTTTGGGGGGATTTTAGACTTGTTTAAATTCATAAAACTGTTGAACATGGGTGCGGATTCCTATAACAGGCCCTGCTGTAAAGGTTTTTCCCTATGTGGATTTTGTTATTCACATGCCAAAACCTTAAGGATTTGAATGCTATGTATAAATTTCTTCTTAAAATATGCTGTATATTCTTGTTATATTATCTAGTAAGGCAAATTCAACGATGTACATCACAGAATTATAATTGAGGATTAATACGTATCATGAGAATAAAAATGCAATTCATCCCCAAAAGTGCTCTCATAGTATTTTTCTTCTTCTTATCTTTTTTGACTGTTGCAGGTGAAGTAAAGGTAGAATCTTATCACATTTATTCTATAGGTGCAAGGTATCATAAGATTAACAAAAGATTTGAGTTTTTCTCTGAAAACGGAATTACCCCTCAGTATCCAGCTTTATTAGGTCGTTATAGCCTAAATACCCCAGGATGTGTCGTATGGTCAATTGTAACAATTCCCTATTATACTATCAAGGCAAATCCGCAAGTTTCAGAAATGATGCGACAAACTTATTATATTTCGGATGTTACATTTGGACTTATAGGATACTACCTTGTAGGCACTCCATTTTATATTGTCGAAAAAGTTTTTTGGGACGGACCGTGTTATCTATATTCATCAATATTCGGCAACGATAAAAAGCCTGAGAATAAGAATGAAGTTATGACATCTAAGAATAATTCTGATTGTCATAAAAAGGCAAATTGAGAGTGTCCAGCGAGTTCCATGTGAAAAACAAGGGAATATTTATGATTCTGAAAACTAGATTTATCATGCTTTTAATATTGCATTTATGTGTTTTGCTTAGTGGTTGTGGTAGCGAAAATAAAACAAAAATCACTCAAAAAATAATTTTCATGAAGCGCGAAGCTAGAATTAGTATGATTAAAGCAATCCTGGATAATAAGAAAATTTCAATTAATGAACATTCAGAAAATTTAAAAAAGCGTAAGATAATACCTCATGATCTATTTTATAACCCTCATATTAATTACTGGAATGAATTCTTTTTTTTTAAAAATGAGCTATATGAGGATTATATAAATATGTACTGTGCGTTTCCTTATCATTCAAAAAAGTATAAATATATTGCTATTACTTTTGGAGGTGTAAAGAGATTTTTTAGGAACCCTCCGAACTTTGATAAAAAATATCCTGATTATCCTATTGGTGATGAATAATGTACCTTTCGGGTCTGATATACATATATGGTTCCAACGTTGATCAACATAGTTTATGATAAACTGATGACTTAATAAGTTAAGGGGGTATTTAATGAGGACAAAGTTATTGCCAACAGGATTGATAATAATCGGAGCATTAATTGTTTTTTATTCTGAAACAATAGTCTTTTCATGGATAGAAAGTCTTATAGGAATAGAAGCGATAGTGGGCAAAGACAATGTTGTTTATCGTGAGGACGGAGGGTATGTCTACACAAATCCGGGAGCAATGATTTTGTGGATTGGTTCTGTTTCTCTTGTTGGGATAATATTAATTGTATGGGGCATTGTCTTTTATATCAAACGCTTCAACCTCCAAAAAACATCAACGGAACAAAAACAAGACACAAAAAACGCGGAATAAACACGCTAAATGCGGGGGTAAATGCTAATACCTTTGGGGGCAATCCCTGTTTTTACCTGACTCCAACCTTTTTTTACAGGCGAGGAAGCCTGCATGCGGACGGGACGTCTTCTCTCCCAGGGAAAATGCATGCGGACGAGACGTCCGCGTTAAGGAAGGGGCATTAAATAATAAATTCCATCAGTTATTGACAATTACTATTTTCAATGACTCTTCAGGTTTATCAAAACGTTTTTGGAACGCTTCGTTAATTTTATCCAGTTCGACTACATCGGTTACGATGGATTTTAAGTCGATATTGTTATCTTTGATGAACTTGACGTTTTCCGGGTACTCGTCAGGCGTGAAATAGAACGACCAGACCAGGGTCCGCTCATACCATTCCTGCAGTTCGTACTGGCCTTCCAGTCCGACATAGGTGCAGATAGACGCGCCTTCACGGGTGCTTTTGAAAACCGATTCGGTCGCTTTGGGGTGGCGCACGAAAGTATAGGCTTTGTCCGCGCCGAGACCGTCACATAGCTCCTTGATCTTCGAGATCGCGTCTTCTTTAACCGGATTAACAGTGTAAGCGGCCCCAAGCTCGCTGGCCTTTGCCAAACGCTGATCGACGGTATCCAGCGCGATGATCGTTTTGACCCCGGCGGCTTTCAGGAACATGACCTGCAGCAGTCCCAATGGTCCCATCCCCCAGACGCAGACTTTGTCGTCCGCTTCCGGCTTAAGGCGGCGCAATCCCCGCAGCGGCACCCCGATCGCGTCCGACAGCAGTGACGCGGTTATAAAATCCGCATCTTCCGGGCAGGGGAAAAGCAATTTTTCATTGAAAACAGAATACTCCTGGAAGCCGCCTTCAATAAACGCCTTGCTCTGGCAATTGATCGGAACCCCGGCTTTGCAATAGGCGCATTCGCCGCAGCCCAGAATCGCGTAGCAGACTACTTTATCTCCGACTTTATACTTATTTGCCCCTTCGCCGCAGGCGACGACTACGCCGGCCGACTCGTGGCCGTGTACCGGTTCGCCATCAGACGCGTCATTGTTCCACCAAGTGTCGGAACCGCAAATTGAACATGCCTTGATCTGCACCAGGTACTCCCCGGGCCCCGGCTGCGTTTTTTCCACGTCTTTGACGGTTATTGTTTTTTTTCCGGTATGGATTGCCGATTTCATGGTATTATTTCCCTTGTTCTTTTTTGTAGATTTCTTCAATGACCGCAATGTCCTGAGCCGCGTCGGCCAGACCGGAGACGATTTTGCCCGACAGGATCTGTTCAATAAAAGCTTCAGCTTGTAATCTGAATGCCCATTGCCGATTGTCTTCGAGGACCAGATTGCGGTGTAAATCACCGGTTTCACTGTAGATTTCAACCTGCGCGGCGGTCTGCATATCCAGCGGGGGAGGGGTTTTGATCACGACTCCGGCCTTCTCATAATAAAGCTCGGTTACCTCATCCCAGCGGTGCATCGCGAAGTTGACGCAGAACTCCATGACCCCGAGAGTGTCGTCGAAACAGAAATCTACAACCCGGACGCCGCCGGCGTTTTTTACGGCTTTGACCTCTGGTGTAGCTGTCGCCAGATGGCGCAGTAGATTGATCGAATGGCAGCCGGTGTCGAGCAAACCGTAATAGGGATTGTCAAATGAATAGAACGTTGCGTCACGCGGCGTGTCCAGCCATTCCGGGCCGGGATCGAGTACGGACGGATCAAAAGCCGGGATTTCTTCGGACCGGACCGGTTTGACCAGATCGGTGATCGCCGCGTCCCAGTGACTGCCGATAAAAGAATGGGTCCTGATGAACAACAGTTTTCCCCAGTCATTGGCCGCCTGCATCTTTTTCAGTTCCGCGATATTCGCCTCGTGACGCTTCATGTAACCGACAATCACGCTCTTTCCGGCCGCGGTCGCCGCCTGATCAAGTTCAAGCGCTGATCCTATGCTCATAGCGGCCGGTTTTTCGGTAAAGACATGTTTACCGGCGGCCAGCGCCGCTTTAATATTCTGCAGATGGCACTGGACCGGGGTCAACACGTAAACCGCATCGATGTCCAGTTTCAACAGGTCATCGAGCGAAGTGACGCAATGTTGGATATTGAGCTTTTTGCCAAGACCGGTTACCACACTTTCACGGGAATCGCAAATTCCGACGATTTCCGCGTTTTCGACTGACTGCAGACATGGGATATGAGCCAATTGAGCCATATTCCCGCAGCCGACAACACCAATTTTTACCTTTTTCATTGATAATTTTCCTTACTAGAAATTGTATACGGCAACTGTTGCATAATATTATAGTCCCGCAATTTGAATTGTCAATAGTCGGAGTATATATTTCAAAGTAAAAAAAATAAAATGGTAGTTCGTTATTTTTTCTCTAGGTGAATCCACCCCTCATTAATTGATGCTGCCTTTTCGGGATAGCGCAATCAGGGCGAAATGCAGTTGGAGGGCGAGAGTCTCTCGAGCCGCCCGGCTGCACGGCATGTCCGGCTCGAGGGTCTCTCGCCTTCCAGGAATGAATGACCGGATCTAAACTTTATAGCAGTTTGATCTTATGGTTATGCATGTTTGGGGCAGGAAAAAAGTGATGGAATGCAACCAAAAGGAATATTCATGGCGAAAAAAATTAACATCAGACACATCGCGGAGCTGGCCGGGACCTCCCCGTCGACGGTTTCAAGGGTCTTATCCGGCAAAAAATCCGGGATCACGATCAGCGACGAAACCCGGAAAAAGATTCTGAAGGTATGCCGCAAGCTGGATTATCAGCCCAGCATTCACGCTTCCCGTTTTTTTTCCGGACAATCCCGGATAATCGGCTTTCTGCCTTCAAAAGAAACTTTTGTGGAGGATGACAATATGGCCCGGGCCATGGCCGGAGTTTATGCCGGACTGCATAAGGCCGGATATCGTTGCATGCCGATAGTTTATGATGATGAATTTGTTTCAACCGGGGAATATTTGAATTTGTTTAAAAGACTGGAGGTAGATGCGTTGATTGTCTGGGGAGCGGATGAATCCTATACCTGGCTAGATGAGCTTGCCGGCGATAAATATCCTTTCATTCTGCTGGCCAACCGTTACAAGGATTATCCGGCGGTGACTTGTGATCAGCAAGCCGGCATCGCGGCTCTGGTTGAACACTGCTGTTCGCGTGGGGCGAAAAAACTGGTTTACGTTACGATTGGCGAGGGCGACAGCTGTCGGCAGCGGCGTGACGGTTTTGCCTCGTCCACTTCCGGTTGTGAAACGCATATTGTTGAAGGCGGACGGGAAATCGCCGATGGATACAGAGCCGCCGCCGCGATTATGCAACTTGACCCGGACGCGGTTATTTGCGGTAACGACCGTCTTGCCATTGGCGTCGAAAATGCATTGCTGGAAAAAGGCATAAAGATTCCCGGCGATATTTTGTTGACCGGCGGCGATAACATCGAACTGGGCCAATATTGTCCGGTTCCGTTGACTACTTTCGATCAGATGTCGGCAAAATGCGCGGAGCGCAGTATCGAAATACTCTTGGACCATCTTGAAAACGAACAAACGCTGCTTTCGGAAGTGATTCCGCCTGAAATTATCATCCGCCAATCCACATGATTTTGGTTACGCAGCCTTGATTAAATTATTATACAGGGCAGGGGCGAACGACAGTTTTTTCTTATTGCCGCTATTTGGGGGAGACGACGGCGGTTTCATTTAGCTTCATTCTATTTACTATATTAATATATTGACTCTATTTTCATGTTTAAATGTTGTCAAGTTGTTATTGTTAAAAGGTTTGCCGTTTTTGGCGGGGGTTTTCAAGTTTTAATATATTTTAAAATTTTGCATTGAAAAAATTGTTATATGGGTTATTGTTCTATATATGCATAAAGCGATATTAGTCTTGATTTTGGATTATTGTAAAAAAAGATTAGGGATCTTGAGCTATGAAATCAAATCTTTAGCTATTAGTTTCCCGCGATAATGACAGGCACCTGTCTCCGTATGGGATTGAAACGATTAATGTTCTTAATTTTGAGAGATTATCTCGATAGTTAATGCTTTTTTCATTACGTTTTGCTGATCTGATGTTTGAAAATCCGGTTACAGGCCTGTTTTGCGCAAGAATGATTGGATGTTACAAACCCTTATGAAAATTGAAAGAAAAAATAAAAATGGCTGAACTGAATTGTGAATTATGTGTAATCGGCGGCGGCAGCGGGGGGATCGGCGCGGCACTTGCCGCGGCTAGACATGGTGTCGACACGCTTCTGGTAGAAAAGGAGTCGATACTTGGTGGAACCTCAACGATCGGAGGAGTAAACTGTTGGGAGCCGGTCGCCGGGGCGACTGGAATTCCTTATGATATTTATCGGGAATTGACCCGAATACCCCATGCAGCCGGGATTTATTCCAAAGGACGCCATCAGTGTCATCCGGATCACAACAATCCTCCTTTTCCCGGTGGGGAACAACTTATTGATAAGACCAGGGATTACCGCGATACACTTTTGCGTTGCGGTACTCGGGGGCTGGTTGAAGATGAGGAGAAATGCCGCGAACAATGGCATGGGGTAATTTTTGAACCGGAAATCTTTGACCGGACTGTACAGGATATGCTGAAATTCACCGGTAATTGCCGACTGCGGTTAAATTCAGCCTTTACGGAATTAAAGATGAAAAATGCCGGGGAAATTGATTATGTTATCCTGGATGACGGCACTGTCGTCAGGGCTAATCTGTGGATTGACAACTGTGGTCAACTGGCTCAGGCGGCGGGATGCGATGGCCTGATTGGAGAAGATCCGAAGTCGCTTTTCAATGAGCCTGATGCGCCGGAGGAGGCGGGTTCCAGTCTGAACGGATGTTCGTTGATATTCCGGATTACCCCGAATGCTGAACCACTGATCGAGCATCTTTCGAACGATATACCTGTTGTATGCTGGTGGAGTGACAATTTTCCTTCAATGTTCTGTATCGAATATCCTAATGGCGACCGCTGTTGCAATATGCTGCCGACTATCAGCGGCGAAGCTTATTTGCGACTGGGCGAGAAGCAGGCATACGAGGAAGCTTTGCGTCGCGTCAAAGCATTCTGGCATTACATCCAAACTGACTACCCGGAATTTCGGCATTTTCGGATAAAATATATTGCAAAAAAAATAGGAATTAGAGAAAAGACCAGAGTGATAGCTGAGTATATGTTAAATGAAAATGACTTATTGCAGGGAATTGATCAACAGTCTCATGCTGATATTATCGCAATTTCCGACCATATGATGGACAGTCATGGCGTCGGCGGCAGAAAGACTGGAGAGTTGTCCCAACCTTACGGTATTCCGTATCGCTGTCTTATTCCCCAAGGATTCAGAAATCTTTTAGTTGCAGGATGCTGTGCCGGATTCTCAACCATTGCGGCCTCGAGTTGCCGGTTGTCTCGTACAATGATGCAGTTGGGACAGGCCGCCGGAACGGCTGCTGCTCTAGCTGGAGAAATTAATGATTTTACCAGAATAAACGTTTCCGAGTTACAGAAACAACTTTCCGCGGACAATGTGAAACTGACATTTTAAAACTTACTCCTTGGCTGATTGGCAAAAAAAACGGATTACTGTTAAAAGTCAGGGAACGAATTTTTAGAGGTTTCCTTCAAAAAAGGATTTTTGACCTCGATGAAGAATATATCACAGCCTGACGGATTAAGGTATATAGTTAGTTGATACTGAAAAAAGTCTTTTTCCACGAGAGGTAAAAAACTTTTGAGGAAAGGTTATCTCCCTCTCTCGTTCTCCCATTTCCAAACCTGATTATGTCCTGTATAAAAGAACAGATCAAGTTTACTGTATTCAAGGCGCAAAGCTGGTTGAATGACCGGAGCAGCTTTCTAAGATTGAAACCGCATCCGGCAAAGGCGGATGACCGCTATCGGAACAGAAACATTCCTCCAAACCTTCATCAGAATTTTGCCAGTTAATTGCATCGGCCAGTTTCACCAAAGAATGCTGTTCAGATAAGATATCACGCAGAAAAGGCTTAAATCAATGCCCTGACTGGGGTTTGAAACGCTGTTTTTCGTCATCATTTTGCAGGAAAACCGATACTATTAAATTATTACCTTGCAATAATATATTATAAAATTCAACTTTAAAAAACTTATAGTAAACTATTTAATCGCTTTTTCAGTATCGACTAAATAGTGTTCCGAATAACAGATTCTTATCCCACACGGACTATGCTGAATCGGCCAAAACTTCGTGACGTTTGCGCATATGAGAGTTTCTAAACAGGCACAAAACTTCATGGATTCAGGCCTTTTCAGACTCGTTGTTTTTTAGTAACGAGAAAGGAACTATACTAAAAATGATTGACTCAAAATAAGCAAGCTTTCCGGCTTCGTACAAACATGCAATGTTGTTGTCATTCAACACTGCGAGGTCAGAATAACCTGCCGGACCCGGATAAATCAGTTTTGAGCTGCGCCAGGTCTCTGCATCATCATAACTTAAACGTAAGGTCAAGTTTTTACGTTCATGTTTGTCCGCCGGATTACAAAAAATAATTGCTCTTTCGCCTTCTGATTCTGCTGCTTGATAACAATGAATTGAAGCCTGGCAAGTGGAATCCGGAAGATTTAAATCAAAACGCTGATCCCGCCAGGTTGCTCCCCCATCACGGCTGACCGCCGTTTGACGATATTCATCACTGCGCATGTTAAGCATAATTCCGTCATTCGTCAACTCTACAACTTCGCATTCATTAACGTTATCTCGCGGAGATACTCCTCCAAGCTCCCAGTTTTTCCCACAATCATCTGAAAAAATAATATGCGAATACCGATGTTCTGTCCCTGCCTCGATATGATCACAAGGAACAACCAGACGTCCCTTGTATAAGCCATGCCGGATTTGAATTCCGCTTCCCGGGCCGGTTGCATACCAGGTCCAATGCTCTTTTTTCACTGTCCCGGTGATTTCCCTCGGTTTACTCCAGGTCAAGCCGTCGTCACTGGAACAAAGAAGAAAGACACGTCTCGTATCTTTACTGATCTGCTTAATAATTTCCTCTTCGACATCATCTCCCCGATTCCAGGTAGCCAATAAAAATATCATTCCGGAGGTTCTTTCAATAACCACACAGGGGTTGCCGCAAGTATTTCCGGCATCATGCCAAATCACAGTATAATCACTCCACGTTTGCCCATTGTCGGTTGATCTTTTAAGCAGCAAGTCGATTTCTCCGCTGTCGCGATGATCATTTTTTCTTCCTTCGCAAAACGCAAGAACTGTTCCCTGGTTTGTCACTTTAAGCGCCGGGATTCGATATGTATGATATCCTCCCTGGCCGCTGACAAATAAGGGTTGGGTTATCAGCAATTGCCGCAAATCGTGCTGAATATCTTTGTTCTCATCCAATATCATGTATTGTCCTTTATTTTTGCACTATTTTTAAGTATTATTTTTTCAGGCTTTTATCTGACCAGGACGGCTTTGAAATATCCGAAAATATTGTGACCGTCATACAGCAGCGGCCTGGCAGAAAAGCGTTGTCCGTCATTTATGCGCAACAGTGACATATAAATAACCTGGCCCGGTTCCGGCTTGTTGCCCGACATGTAGTTGGGCAATTCCTTGAACGGGATTTTGAGTTGAACAATATATCCTTCGGCTGTTTTTTTTGTAAAGAGTTTCATGCCTTTCATATCCTCGTCCGCACAACTGACAAACCGACCTTTGTTGTAATGCAGTCCATCAAAAGACTGTCCATCAGGCGTCACGACAATTTCCCAATACAGCTTCAAGCGCAAGGAAGTCATTATAAAAACTTCAAAGCAATCCGCATCCCAGGGAAATTTATTTTTAGGGCGGTCATAATGTATTGAAACGGGATTAGTATCCGGAATCTTGGCGCTGACATAGATATATTGTTCGTCCCACAGCAAAGACCATTCAATTCCGGACGGGATTTCAGTCAATGTGTTGAGTTTGTATTCACCTTTGAACTGAAGCCCGTGTTTCCATGCCGGGGAGTCTGTTTTTCCATCCAGGTCCGGTTTTGTTTTCGCGTACGGAATTGAAAAAACTTCTCTTTGTCTAACAGGCCATTTTTGACCGATAATAATCTGTTTGCGCAGCTCAACAAGATCCTCACGGGCTTTTTCCGTACTGCACTTGTTCCATGTAAGATCACCCTTTAGAATCTTATAATAATACGCGTATGGATAACCGCGTGACTTGTTGACGAGCCAACGTTCCGGACTTTCTTTTGGAACTTGATCATTAAGTTTCATAAAGTAATCCACAAGAGCGCAGTCCTGCCGTTTCCCGGATTTATCAGTCGATTCCGGAGCCATACTGCTGTAGCCGGCGAGAAGAAAAAGAAGAAAAACGATTGCGATTTTATCGCCGAACATTTTTTGTATATTAGCTATGATAGTTGACATCATTTGATTATCTTATTCCAATTACAAATCAATCGATTCCGGCTCCGCCGATACAGAGAAGCTTGAAGCCATAACCTTTGCTTCGGGGATTTTTTTCATTAAGCAATTCAATGCGGACACGATGCTTGCCCGGAGCCAGGTTTTCCGCAAGGCGGAACAGCCAACGCTTGCCGCCCCATGACTGGTTGAACCAGCCGTCTGCAACAATTGGTTTAGCCCCGTCAATACTGATTTTAACTTTTCCCATCGGTTCTTTTTGTGTTTTCCAGTAAGCAACCAGCACCGAACGTCCCGGTACCTCGAATTCTATTACACTGCCCGGTTTCGAGGACTTCCATCCGCTTTCAACTGCTCTGTTTCCAGCATCATAAGTCCAACCACGGTTAAGAATCGGTTTTAATGTCGGCCCATCATAAAGAACGCATTTCTCATACCGGTTTGTCAGAAGCGGCTCGGGTAGAGACGGGGCTTTGTGGTTTGTTGTTTTCTTACAGGCATTCCATGCCTGATTCAAATACGAACAAAGCAGTTTGCCGGCAAATGAATGTCCATTTTGATTCGGGTGAACGATATCGGGACTGAGCTCTTTCCATTGAAGCTTACCGGTTTTGATTTCCGGCCACAGAGCGTCGCGATAACTAATCATCGGCAGCGTGTAGTGAGTCCCGATTTTTGTCTGCCATTTCTGGGCGTTATGACCATCTTTCCACATCATAAAGAGCAGAATCAACGCAGGATGACCGGGAGCATTCAATATCTGTCTCACGACTCCTTCATAGGTCTCGGCATAAGCCTTTGACGGAGGATTATCATTTACGGCAAATTCGAGAACGACCAGGTCAGGTTTTTTTAACAACAAATCACGTTCACACCTTAGTGCGCCGTAATCCGATGCGGTCGCCCCGATTCCGGCATTAACAAGTTTAAATTGGGACTTGGGAAACTTATGTCTCAGCCAATCCATTATAATTCCGTGATAACGGAATTCAGGTTTTGAGCACGCGGCGCCCTGAGTGATCGAACCGCCGAGAACTCCTATTGTCAGGGAATTGCCGGCTTCAGCCCGCTTGAAAAAATTATAGAGCCGCGCCTGATTTCCAGCCGATACGATCGAGCGGGACATAACCTCTTTTACATCCGGCATATTCTTATCTCCGCAAAATACCACATTGGAACAAAATGTAAAACAAAGACAAAAAAGTACTCTTGAGTGAAACTTGAATATTGAATTCATAATGAATATATCCTGATTTATTTATTGATACGGCAAATAAATACTGCTGTTTCAAACTCTTTAAAAACTCGTTTTATATACTTTTTGTCATAGAAACTTTGGCTGTCTTTGTCCTGCGGGCATGATACGGAGGCATAATTACCCGGCGCTTTTATAGAAAGCTCTTGTTTCGCGCCGCTTCTGTTTGTGACGACTATCAGGTCGCCTTCGGAAGAATTAAGCATGCATGCTTCGAAGCCGAATTCCGGGATGAGATCAAGTCTTGATGTAACCCCGGCGGCTTTGGCGAAATCAACAAGATAATCCATGTTGCCGGTATCTTCACAAACTTGAAGGCCTTTGGTAAGGTAAGTGCCGTTCAACTCCGCGGTGCCTTTTCCGTATTTGTTGCGGACAATTACCGTGTGTCCGTTGCTTTCGGCCAGAGGTGTGCCGTTTACCGGTTCCAGGTATTGCAGGAATAAATAAGGATTAAGCTTTTTTCCATCATTCATATTAATGATGGCGCCATCCCGCAACGCGATGAAATCGGCCTCCACACAACCGAATACTTCGCTCAAATGGTGTCCGGGACTCTCCTGTCTGACATATACGTGTTCATCCAGATATGCACATCTGCCGTCGGCCCAGAGCCAACCGCCATTGTGAACGTAATCCGCCAGTTTTGCCGCTACCTCTTTCCCCATAATTTCGATATGCGGCAGGAATACGGCTTTGTAATCAGAAAGTTTGCCTTCTATAATCTGGGATTCCGTGATGAAATCGACCGCGATATTTGCCCGGTCCAGAGCTTTGTAACAACCATAACTCGCATAGCAGTGATCGTTATCAAGATTTCTAATATGAGGCTTGCTGTTAACCTGAAGAAACTTGAACACCCCGGCGGACATGGATACAACAACCGCAACCTGGCTTGGCGGTCTTTGCGCATTATTCAGGAAGCTCTCATTTTGTTTTAAAATGGCGCCGACTTCCGCGGCTGCGTCTGAACGCCCGGTCGGGCCGCCGTCATGACTGCGGCGAAGACTGAAGTCCCCGGCTTCCATCATACTTGAGCGCCAACTCTGCCATTCCCAGAACAGAACCCCGTTAATTCCTCTTCCAAACGCCTGCCAGAGATAATGGTAAATATCTTCGGGCGTCGCGGTATATTTATGATTATGGTGAACCGTGGTTCCCGCCTGGAGTTCTCCAACCCACGATGGTTTTCCATCGGCCCAACTGCGTCCTTTTTCCGCTGCGTATGTATACGCCGTCGGGAAGTTGTCAACCTTGTCCACTTCAAAGAAAAAATGACTGGGATGAATTGATACTCCTATACTGTCAAGGATTTTCGCCATTTTCCATTCGTCACGTCCATTGTAGATACCATTCCGTAAAGGCGAACACGGGTTGGAGTGGCGTTCGTGCGCCGGATCAATATTCCTGACGATATTACTGACCCATTTAAGGTTGTCATAAAGGTTGAATGTGGAAAACTCATAAAAGTCACATTCCATTGGAGTGGCGCGCCCTCTTGTTGCAAACCGGAACGCATCCTGAATCCAGGCAACATTCAGTTCCGAAATATCATCCGGGCAACAGGTTGTAAAAACCTGATGTTCCCCCAACCAGGCATTCCTCAATTCTTCGGTGTTTTTATAGCGGTCTTTCAGCCATGCTGCAAATTTAACGAGGGTATGTTCACACTTGCATGGTTCTTTCCCAGCCTCGTTCCAAAGATTCCAGATTGCGAGGGCCGGGGCTTTTTTATAGCGTTTTACGACCTGTTCAATATAGTTTTGCATCGGCCCCATAATCTCGGGACGATCAAAGCAGGCATAGCGGCGATGACTGTCGTCAATCCCTTTGGCCGCGAGTTCTTTTTTTAGCCATATCGGCAGATAAAGACCGAGGGTTTCCATTACGCGTATACCATATTTATCGGCAGCTTCAAACATAATGTCATGCATCTTGAAATTGAATTGCCCTTTGATCCGTTCTATATCCTCCCACCAGATAAAGGCGCGGATAATGTTGAAATTATTATCCCTGATCCGACGCATGTCTTCTTCGACTTCTTCACGTCCGAAATTAGGATTCTGCCAGTACATCGCGCCAAGTTGGAATGGGTATTTCTTATTCATTCTTTTCTCTTTTCCTTAAAAATTATCGTTTTATTTAACCTTAATTAATTCGGGTAAATCGGCCCAGACTGTTCCGGTTCCCAACGCGTCAAATGACGTTCTCAAGTATACGCCTATCGGCATCTGAGCATCGGCTGGAATATCAAACTCAGCTTCAAACGGCTTCCAGTCGAAACTGCCATCTGGAATTTTGAATGTATGAGTGTAACGGACATTTTTGTTTTTTTCGCGCCAGCTCATCCATAATAAGATCGCACAACGCCCACGTTTTTTAGCAATTTCTTTGCCTTTTATCCATGTTTTTAAGCGATATTTTCCCGGCTTTAGATTTACAAACCGGGCGAAAAATGAGAACCCGGGCATTCTTGTTTCGACAGAAGCCGGAGCTTTATAGCCTGCGGCAAACCGGGTATCACTCGTATACCATGAAATCATGGAACTTCCCGGCACGAATGATGCAATCATCAATGGCAGCGGTTTGCGATTTTGACTTGAATAGATTTGATAAAAGCGTTTCCAGTCGAGTTCAGGAGCCGGAACCGGTTCCAGGGGAGATTTACTGAATGAACCGGTTGAGGATATTTTTGTCGAAAATCCGTTATATTTCTGAGAATGAAATCTTCCGTTCTTATCGTTAAACTTAAATTTCAGTTTTTCAGATCCTTGTTTTGCGACATAGGCCAGTTTCATTCTCTGATTCTTCACGTAAACTTTGCAGATTTGCTCAATGATATCCGAACTGTCCAGAACATAATCTGTTACTGCCCATAATGGAGGAGTCGGCAATCCGCTGTTCGCGCCGTTTCTGAGTGCCGATATAAAACGTAATTTCAATTTGTTATTTTCAGAAAAAATCCTGACTCCGGTATCCAGGTCAAGAGTAGCTTTTACCGTGGGCTTGGAAATATCTGTCCCGCCAATTATATTCTGCTCGCTGAAAACAATCCTGCCGTCTTTTGCCTTCAGGTCTTTAATTGCTCCCCCGTTTCTTGCAATGCGTAAGGAATATTTGCCATTGTTAAAGTCCCAGAACATGCTTTTGTGACTAATTTTTATATTATCGACAAGACAGGATCCAGACGGCTTTATCTTTTGCGCCGGACGAATATTGATCGTGAATGTCCGCGGCCCTTTATTCCCGGCTAAACTTAATGGCCCGGGCTGTACCCAGAATACTGCAAGGTGCAGGCCTGACCTTCCAGGTAGTCTGTTGAAAAGCATTAGATCATCATAATCTGGAGACAATGGAGATTCAAGTTTAACCTCAAATCCTTTTTTGTCTTTGTTAAAAAACTGGATTACGGGTAAAGTTGGATTCAGTGGTTTTATCTCAGAATGCCAAAGAATTGGCGACCAGACAGGCCGATATGACTGCATACAGTTCGGCAGGAGGGAGATAAAATTCGGATCAATAGTACTTTTATCTATAAAATCATCCAAAGTTCCCTCTATGCTATATACTTTCCAACGTGTAGCTTCTGTGCCCGCCAGGACAAAAGCCATGCGTTCATTCTTTGAAAACTTTTTAAGTGAGGTTGTTATTTTCAGGTTTGTTCCATCAAGAATATAATATATTTCCGCCCCGCAGGCTAGCGCGGCACTAATTATGGCCTTACCGTTTTCCAGTTTAGCCGTGACTTTTGCCGGGGCTTCAGCCAGAGGATGGTCCGCAAGGATCGACGAACCATCCAACCAGTCTCCAAAACTTTTGATCATACCGCTTCTGCGTTTTATCACAAGTTTTTTCGTTCCGTTTACAATGATTTCGTCAGGAGTTTCTTTTAGTGTTAACGCGTTTTTGGGCAGTTGGGTATAATCCAGTTTGTCAGATAACTTGACCGGACACGCACTACCCTTAGGACGCCAGGTTAATACTGCATTACCGTAAGCCGGAATATTAAGTTTTATTTTTTTGAAACTTTCAAGAGTTCCTTCTCTCAATTTTTCTCCCGTCCAGGTATTGTATAAAACGAGTTTGGAACCTGGAGCAAAACCAAGTTTTTCAATCGGAATGTCAAGGGCGGTTTCAACCGCTTCAGGGAGAAAACTGCTGATCCCGACCGATGAACCGCCTTTCATGCCGCGAAGCACGGAAAATACCGCCGGAGCACTTTTTACAGCCTGGTATTCCGCTGCTCCTAGCCGAAATTCCGGTAAAGCGGCCCGTATGTTGTTTAGCTTTTTCAGGAACGTGCCCATACCGATATCTGTTGACGCAAGCTGAAGAGGAATGCCCCGGCTCCAAAATACCGCGCTTTTCAAGGCACGTCCCGCTTTTTCCCCACACCAGTTAGTATAACGTTGTTGTTGAGAATCGTGAACTTCCAGAAAGCGGACTCGGATTGTATCTGGCGGATCGGTAAGTTTTTGTTCTTCCAGAAAACGGGCAAATTCGCGGGCAGTATTTTCCCCGTCATAAAGAAACATTTTGAGTCCGACTCGCCTGATGTAAAAATCAAAAATTGCATCACTTGAGGGGACACACGAAATTTCCTCCGTTTCGCCGAGAACCGCTCCATCCCGTCTGATTTTCCTGACCGTATCACGTATTTCACGGGTAAGTGTTACCCCGCCGGCGGTGCGTGAAGAACTTGCGCGTTGTCCATCTATAGCAGGAACCGTCCCGCCATTTTTTTTGACTGCGTCATTCCACCATTCAGCCAGGCTTTTATTCCACCAGGCAACATCCTTGGAATCCCAATAACGCGGATCCGACATTTTTGGCGGAGCAGTCGGAAAACCGGGGCGTCTCCAGTTTAACGGAGAATGACTGCACTGGTCGATTCTGAAACCGTCAATAGGAAAGTTTTTGGTGTAATATTCCGCAACATCACAAATATATTTTCTCCATTCTTTGGAAGAATAGTCATAACAGTACTTATTCGGGTATGTTCCTTTTTCTGTGATGGATATGGTAAAAGGACTAACGCCGCGCAAATATCCATATTCGGCAAACAGTCCATGGGGAACAATATCCTGCCAGGTATGAAAACCGTTATTTTTGGCCTTCCCCAGAAATTTTTTGAATTCTTCTTTGGATCCGACATCGGGCCGGAATTTATAATAATCACGAATCGCATATCCCATAGGCTGCAGCGGAAGGATCCAGAAAGCATTTGCGCCGCGTGCTTTGGCGTAAGGGATGATGTTTGTAACGGCGGAAACGAAGCCGTTCACGCCTCCAAGCTTCGGAGTCGGGCTGAAACACCAGATAGAGGTAATATCCTCGATCCATCCGGGCCGGTCTGCAGGAGGCAGCATGCCAATGTCTCGAAACCAGGTATGCGTGGCCTTTCGCAGGGCGGTTTTAACATCTCCGTCAATCACCTCTACAAACGCGGGGCCGATATACTGCGACCGCCCCGGCATGGCCCATCCCGCAGCCCCGACGTATGTATCACTAAGGACATAGTTTTTTCTAATCCCGAACTTTGCACTCGTTTTTTCCTTGCGTCCATCAAACGCGAACATTAAAGTTTGGTCGGGAGCCTGTTGGACAAATGAAAAATAGCAGTTGCCAACCCCGGAAACGTTTGTACCGTTTTTAGCCTTGTCTAACCATCCCTTGTCGGCTGGCTTGCATTGAGGATTGTCGGCGATTCTCATGTAATGGCGGACATCTCCGAACAACGAACGGGGAAAATAGTAACTCCCTGATTTCGGCAGATAAAAATAAAAGCTGAAGCCTCTGAATTTTACGGGCTCCTTACCGTGGTACGTAACCGTCACTTCACGTTTCAAACGTTTCCCCAAAGTGAGTCTCTCGGCAAAAGACCAAAATTCATTGCGGGTGATTATATTGGCAACTCCTGTAGCCGGATCAATGGAATGTTTAACCAGTTTCATTCCCGTTTGTGTATTGGGTGCGCTCAGGAAAAAAGGCGGATTTTTATCAGGGTTTGAATAGATAGATTTTCCGCTCCAGGTCAAACTTTTCCAGATACCGTTAGAACCGTCAATAATCAATTTCCAGTTTTTGTGATGGAATGTTACCGACTGCACCGGAGGTTTCGCAAGCTCAGTACCTCCGTTTCTTGCGGTTAGAGTGACAGTAACCACCTGGCCGGCTTTTATTTTCATCGTCTGAACGACCGGAGCTTTATTCCAGGCTTTCACCCCTTTTTCTATAATTACGGCGTCTCCATGTTGATACCAGTATTTCAGTTTTTTACCGGAGACTAATTCTGTAAAATGCCCGTTGTGCAGTGTCGCACCTTCAACTTCGACACTCAGATAATCAACCCATTGCTTATCCTGCCGGGACATCCCTTTTCTTTTTACCCAGCAGCCGTTCAAACTTATTTTTACATTTCCACTGGCGGAAGGAATAAATTTGAATTTCAGTTTTGCCGTTATCCCGTCAGGAAGATCTTTCCGCTGATAGAATAGATTGCTTTTATGTAACGCCTCATTCCCCCAGAAGATATGACGCAGGGCATTATCTCCGGCCAGGGGAATCGGAGTAAGTTTCATATTGCGGTCGTTAGATTTGATATCAACCCTAAGCCCCCAGGCAAAAACGCCGGGAGCAAGAATAGCTACGGTCAATAGAGCAATTATAACTTTTTTCAGGGTTTTATTATTTTCTTCCGGAAAACGCTTGTTCCATTCCTGCTGGGACATTTTTTCTATTCCTGTTCTTTCACTTCGCCCGATATAATATACAATACAAGGGAGTAAAAATCATTGTACTGGTCGTTGATATTAAATATGAGTACGGTGCATCTCAGATTATTCCGTATTATACTTGTAGCGCCAGGTCGTATCGGCCGAACCGGCGGGTGGATTCATTAATATATTGAATTTAAAATACTCGCAATGACCATCCGCAAGCGCCATATTCACTCCATTGAGATGCCTGCTGCCAATAGCCGGGCTCGGATACCAACTGACATTACGGTTCGGAAAAATCTTACGGTAATATACTGTATTAGTGCCTCCCCCGTCAACCGTATCACCCATCATGATTTTCATAGACGGTTTCTTGAGCTCCTGGATTTTCCGACGGGGATAGGCCGCATGAACGTTCTTTGCTCCGATCATTTCATTCCAGCCGTAACCGATTGCGCTGTAAAGCGAGGCGTCAACTACTCCGGGAAAGGTTTTGATTTTTCCGTCAGTCAGGGATGGACAGCGGAAAACTCCCCTGATAAGGCGCACATCGTCATACGCCACCAGCGCGTCGTTCGTATTATTGTTCGGCACCCCGACATACGGGGCTATCTCCCTTGACCAGCGACCGCTTCGTTCTTCATCCGAAACCGGCAGATAATCGCTGAAATCCATGGAATAGGCGATTGCGCCCTGGGCCAGCTGTTTGAAATTTGTCATACAGGCAATGGATCTGCTTTTATCCCGTGCCTGATTAAGGGCCGGCAGGAGCATTGATGCGAGAATTGCGATGATCGCGATCACAACCAGTAGTTCGATCAGTGTAAAAATTTGTTTCAGGTTTTTCTCTCTGGTAATCATGATTTCACCTTTACGGTTAATTTTCCAGTTTTTTTGTTTTCATGGTTTCGGACCAGTCCCTATTCATCAAATATCAAAACATAAAATCATTCTGCGGCATACCTCCTGTTGTTTCTGTTTTTGTGTTTAACTGAACTATATATATTAAATGTTTATTGGGTTGAACATGGCGGCCACGCCGTAGAGCGGGGCCAACGTTTGAAGTTTGCTTGCTACTATTGAAACTTCTTTGAGGGAGCCTTTCAGGGGCTCTTCAAACAGATGTAAATCTTTAGATAATTGCCCTCCGAAAACGATTATTTCCGGCTTGAATTCAGCAACCGGACCAGTAAGGACGGTCCCCAGGTCCGAACCAAATTCACTAAATACTTGGAGTGCGGCAGTATCTCCGGTTAATGCCGCTTCGGCTACACCTTTGCCGCCAGTTGATTCGTCAAAATCCGGCTTGAGTTTTTTATACTCTGAAACCAGGCGACGGGTTGACAGGTAGTCTTCCACTATTCCGTCTTTGAACGGGCGGCTCCAGACGCTGACTTCAGCCGCTGGAGCACCCAGTTCGTTGTTCAGAAACTCCCCGTTCCGGAAACACGACACGCTAATACCGGTTCCCAGGGATATGCCCAGCGCGCAATGGGTCCCATGCGCCGCCCCGCGCCATATTTCACCAGCCAGAAACGCGTTACCGTCGTGACAGAACATAATCCGAATATCGCATATTTCGGGGATAGTATTTCTCAAAGCATCAATCAAGTTGACATTTTTCAATTCGGGGAACTTATGATCCATCAGGCTTAAACCGTGTTTGTAATCAAATGGCCCCGGCATACAGATGCCCAGTCCGGTGATATCGGACCCGGCGGTCTTTACAATCATTCTGACGGCGGTAACAAAGTCGGAAATACCGGCCAGAGCGGAAGAGTCCACCGGTATCTGGGGCAATTCATCAATCGCCCCGTCAGGTGAAATAAGGCCGGATTTTATATTTGTTCCGCCTATGTCCAGTGCCAGAATCAATTTTTTACTCCGGTTTCAGCATGGTTTTGTGTAGCGTTACCGGCCCGGCCCCGAGATTCACGACCCGGTATTCGCTCAGACAGGCCGGGACCACCGCCATTTCAAGATAGTTTATCTCATAATTCTTGTTTGGATCGCTGAGCGACTCGATCCTGACTTTCTGGCCTTCAACCAGGTTCAAGACGTGAAACTGTCCTTTGGTATTATCGGTTATTTCGCGATAAAATTCAAGACAGCGAAGCTGGAAAAAGATATTTTCATGTTCGCCGATTATATATTCCGCCCAGCGGTTGCCGGAGCGGACCAGTTTTCGTACCGGCACCAGCTTGTCCAGCACATAATCCTCGCGCCGGTCAGTTGCCAATACGTTCTCCCCATGATTGGAATGAATCGGACGCGGTTTTCCGTCAAAGTCAGTCCGCAAATAATCGTACATCTTGAAAGTGTAAGATCCAACCGTCCATGAGCCGATTTCAAGCACTACCTGATTTGCTCCTGAAGAATGGATCGTTCCTCCTGGCAACAAAAACTGACGCCCCTGGCGACTCACTATCGAGTTGACGTATTTTTCATAGTCAACTTCGCTTCCATCTTTTTCGGACTGCCTTACCGCTGCATAAAAATCATCTATATCGACGCCGTCCTTAAAGCCGCAATACGTACGTGAACCGGCAGTGAAAACAACATAGTAACTTTCATCCTGCTGGAACGGCTCACCAAAATTATCGTTGTTGTAATCTTTGGCCGGATGCACCTGGATGGACATATTGCCGCCCAGGTAGTTATCGTCGTAATTGAACCTAATCGGGAACACTCCATGATATTTCTTCACACATTCTTCCCCCATCAACGGCACACCCATTTTACGGTAAAACGCGATGTACGGGAACTCGATCAAATCCCCGTTGACATCGGCCAGAAGACTCACTTCGTTCGGGATCAGGTCAAATATCCATGCGGCGTTCTTCATCTCTTTCGGGAGATTGCGCAGACGCTTGATGTATTCTCCGCCCCAGACGCCTTCGATATAGCACGGTTTGCAGCGGAACGGTTTTTCCGAAATCTGTTTGAATATTTCTTCGAGCGTGTCAATCGTTATGAGCTTGTATTCTTCCGGATTGTTGCAGTCGACGTAACAATCGATCAGGCGTTGCTCGAAAAGCTCCTGGCGCAGACGGATGCAGACTTCGTAATCCACATAATAAAGATGACGCATGCAGTCCTTGAAAGTTCTTTCAGCTGAATCGCCGATGCAGCGTACTTTCCCGGCTCGGGTACGCAGGACGATATTCATCGGGACCATGTCGAGATAAACGATTGAGTCGATAATATCGCGCATTTCTTTACAAGCGCTCCCGCAGCCATAGACAACTACTGGGCCCCCGGCTGCTTTGATATCTTCTTTCAATGTACTCACCGCATCAAGATTAATCAAGTCGGAAATCGTGCCTTCGAAGATTCTGCCAAACAACGAAACAGGGTCCATATCCAGATCTACCGGCAGATGATCTTTGAACATCACATCAAGTTCAGCCTGTGGCTTGTAGCAACGCTCCATGTTAATGTAAATTGCTTCCGGCATAACTTCGCGCAACATTCCAATAGCGGCGTCAAAATCAACCCCGATATAGCCTTCCAGCGCTATTACTCCATGGCCGGCAAGCTTTTTGATCTCTCCAGATACTTGCTCGTTGCCTTTTACTATTGTCATTCCGGATTTACCAGATGATTCGACCTTGTTTACCGCACTCATATCATTATACGGGTACGGATTGAACATAAAGCTCATTATAATTTTCCTTTTTGTATATATTTCCCGCTACTGCACCTTGTACATACGCGGAGTTATCCGATGTTCGGATTAAGACTGTTTATCTGTGAACTCGTAGCTTTTTACCAGCAAGTCCCAGGAATGTTCCTTATCTTTAAAACTATGGCATATTGCTATCAGGTCAATAATAAACAGCTGTGCGGTTCTGGAAGTCATCGCGCCGATCCGGATCGATCTTTCACCACTGCACTCGGTCAGCAGCAGACAGTCCGTCAGTTCAGCTAAACGGCTGCCTTCAAATCCAGTCATAGAGGCTATATATATTCCTTTATCGTGCGCCGACTTTGCCAGATTCACTATTTCCGTGGTTTCGCCTGAGTGGGATATCAGAATCAAAACATCATTTTCATCCAGATAACCCAGAAATACCTTCCACATCTGGGAATCCGCAAAATAAATGGTATTTATACCCTGACGCATCAATTTCATATTGAGGTCCTCCGCCGCCAGCCTCGACGCGCCTGAACCGCAAATCATCACTTTTTGTGATGAAGAAATTTTCGCGATCAGTGCATTAATATTCGCCTCGTTCAGGTTGTTTACCAACCTTTGAATAGTTTCTGTATGAAGCTGCATCAATTTATTTGATATTTCATTAAAAGCTTCGCCGTTCTTACTGACCGGTTCATAATCTTTCCAGAAAGCGCCACAGTCACGGGTTATTGCAATCTTCAATTCCGAATAGCCTTTGTAGCCCAGCTTCTGGGCCAACCGGACCACTGTGGTCTGGTTACATCCACACCGCGCCGCCAGTTCGTAAGCGTTAAGCGTCAAAATACTTTCAGGGTCATTCAAGAGAACATCAGCAATGACTTTATTCTTTTTCCCAAGCTTCGGGTATGCCTGACTTATCAAAGTCCTGTAATTCTCACCTGTCATGAATGCTCCTCTTGATTAATTGACATTATTAATTCTTTTTTTTTATTATACACATTAATAATGTTTTTGTCAATACATTTTTTAAATTTTTTTTGAGTTTTAACAGGTATATGTATAGTAATCGATTAATCTATTTTACAAAAACTCTGCGTAGCAGTTATACCGCACCGCGTCGTACGCGGGCGTGGTCCAGCAACGAGATGCTGGTCGCCGAAGCGGCGGTCATGCCGTTCGCTACAAAGCGCATTTGTCATGCAACGCATGACGCAGTAACATCATTTTGCTCGAAGTGATGTCATTGATTTCAAGCGCGTAGCTGCTTAAATCAAAGACGTTGAACGGAGAGCATTAGTTGCTGGCATGCCAACTGACCGAATACGGTATATGCATTGTGTGGAGTACTTTTATTTATCAAGAGAAATTGACTGATGAATTCTATCACCTTTCAGGGTAGGACTATGATCTTTGGTCCATGTATCCATGCCAGAAACTGGCGAGTTCTCGGCAAAGAAGAACTCGCAAAGAAATCAATGTACTGGATGTTCGGCGGTATTGGAGCGCTTATTCTGTATTTGTTGCGGGTTCGATTATGTCCTCTTTGTCGGCCCTCTGCCTGGCATTTTACACTTGCCAAACGTCAAACGAAGTTTCTCAAAGATAACAATATTGAATACACCTCCAAAAGTTGAGCCAAGCTTGAAGAAGACGGAAAAAGCATACGGGTTCCGGGATCGCGAATACTTCAAATTGAAAATCTTTCAGCTACCGGAGATATCGAGCGTGAGGGAATTATGATTTACGGCATAAACCGTCGAAGAGGCGGATGTAGTAATCTTTGACAGACGGGGAAAGTATTAAAATGAGAAGACGGAAAAAGTCATAAATTGCTGAAATACAGGCACAAAAAATGGTGGAGCGCTTGCCCTTGTCCTAAAAATCTCTTAAACTCAGAAATCATAGTTCAAATACTTCAAAATCAAGAATTCACTAGAAAAGAAATTGCAGCCTTTTTGTGTTCATAAAGGAAATATTTCCCTAACAGAAATAACTAAAAGTATGTCAATAGTGGAACGCTGGGGACATATTTTCAATTTCCATACGTGAAATTTGTAAGTGCTGCGCAATTTCACGCCATGTTCCAACCATATGTCGAATTTTGGCTAGTTGATTTTCTGCCAGTGAGGAGGGCATTCTGAAATGTTCCGCGACCGATAACGCCAGGTCAAAATCCAGAGAGTTATCTGTCATGGAGATATTCAAAGACAGACCGCCGCCGTTTGGATTCGGGTTGATATCATAGGCAGGAGAAAGCGTCCAGCCTTGCGGAGTCAATATAAATCCGTGATTACGCAAATGGTCATCGGTGTTGGATACCGCAATGCTGAAAACAATCCGGCGCCATAATTCCGCGAGATCCTCATTTGGCCTGGCTCCATGCCGTACAATGAACTGCGCCAGATCAAGATAACTGCAGCCGCTGATGTAATTATCCCCGTCATTTTTTCCCAGCAAAGTCATTGCCGAGGCAAAGTGAATGCGTTCCGGCCCCTTGCGGTCAAAACGTTTTGTCAAAAAAGTGTTGCCGTGTTTGGAAAATTTTTCGATTTGACACTCAGGTACCAGTAAACCGCTTTTTCGCGCCAGTTCATGAACAACCATTTCCCAGGCTCCTGTATTGGCGTTGTCCGCACGACTGGGAAACTTGGCGATCCATAAATTGCCGGCATTGTCCACTACGTTGGCCTTGGGACGGGCTCCTCCAAGAGATGACCCCGGAGCTAAAAGCATGCCCAACCACTTTTCGTGTTCACTATCCGTTACGTCTTCCTCTTCATAATGCCGACACGCCGCTTCAAGTTCGCGCAAAGAAGTCCAGGGAGGTGCGGGCAGTTCGGAATCATTACTCAAAAAATCACCTGAGTAGTCCAGTTTAAACCTGAGAGCCCCCATTCTGGTCATATCATGCACGCCAAGAAGATAATCGGATTCCGTCAATAGCCGGACCGGATGATTTTCGTGACGTGCTCTGATTGCTTCCCGCTGCCGCATAAGCTGTCTTCCCCAGCGATCCGGGGATGAATCCAGAAAAATGTCGAAGGAGATTTTTCTTGAATCGGCGTATTGTCGACCGGGGTAAAACTGTAAGTCCGGATCGATGATTTGCGCTGACTTTGATGTCAGCCAGTCATGGTTGAATTCAAAGGAAAAAATTTCCCTGCCGCGAATAAACTGAACATGCAGACATCCCATTAAGACGGGAGTTTGCAATTCCGGCCAGTCGGCGTAAACGTAAATATTTTTCAAGGCGTCATTCATGATTATTCCTTTTTCGAAGCGCGCAGCCGTACCGGAAGTTGCAGATCCTGAAGTGTCCGCCCCAGTTCATCATCGGCGGCAACTTTTAAAATGTCTTCCTCCAGCCCCAGCGAAACCAGCACCTGGACATAGTTGCCAAGAGAAACCGTCGGCGAACCCTTTTCGATCATCGTCAAGGTCGGCCGACTGATCCCTGCACGCTCGGCCTGTAGCGTCGTGCTGATATTGCGACGAAGTCTCGCCAGCCGGATATTTTCGCCAAATCTTTCAAGAATTGTGACTGTCTTCGGAAATAATACGTTTTTTCTTTTTGCCATAATAAATCCATTTTAAGTTCAATGTAAAATAAATTTAACCCTAAAACTAATTTTGTCAAATATATTTTATATTATCTTTCAGGTAAAAGCAAGGGCAAAGCTTCAATTGTAACGATAAATCAATAATCTTCCAGCATATCAGCCAGCTCCCTGATTGGTTTCGGGAGTTTTTCCATATTGGTTTCCGGCGGATATATATGCGGGTATTCCTCGTCCTCCTCTTCCTCGTATTCGAATCCGTACTTTTGCCATACCGCGTAAAGCAACCGGCAATCTCCATTTTTCAAATAAGTCCGGTTCTTTTTTAGAAGTTCCAATATCGGATCTTTTTCGTCGTCCTCGTCTTCCTCTTCAAATCGATTATGATAATAGTCATAGCGTTCCATTTGTGAATCGTGAAGTATTGATGCGGCATCTAACCGACAATGAATACTTATGACGATTCGACCGTTTGCCTCATATACGTAAACCCCCTGATCATCTTCTCCGCAGAAACCATACTGTTCGATTTTTTCCGTCAATTCGACATCCCCTTCAAACGCGAAGGCCAAAGTCCACCAGTCATAGCTTTCGGAATACATAACATCATAATATTTGACCATTAAAGGCTCCCAGCCTCCAGGTAAGTCATATGCATCATTATGATAAACAAAACTGACCCGGCTTGAGGTTGGATCAGCTCTACGTGAAAGACGGGACACATCTTCCTTGTCGGCTTTTTTAAGCTTCCGGTCAATTGCCAGAAACTCATAAGATGTGGAACTGTGATCGGCTTGAAAACCTTTACGTTCTGAGATAATTTTCATTGTTTTTTCTTCCTCATTATTTAAGTTTTTTCTTTTTGTTTGATAATCCAGGATGGGTAAGAGTCAAATTTCGGCTTCAGCGATTCGGCAATTTCCTCGGCTGTCGCATAAGGAAATCCCATGGTAGTATGCCCAATTGAATCTTGAATATCGGCAATCATATCGTAGTCTACATTCGAATAATCAGGTGGATCAGGACAACCGGGATCGCAACCCAACGCGTCGTCTGCAAACGCCCGACACCCGCCGCAAGCGTTTTTCGTTTCACAAACCCCGCAATGACTGTCCGTGAAACTCTTCGCATTGCGAAATAGGCGAAAACGTCGCAGACGCTTGGAATTATGCCATAACTTGTCAGGAGCGGATATTGCTAAATTTCCTGCATTAAAAGGTGGCACGACCAGTTGTGAGCATGGATAAAGTGAACCGTCCGGCGCGATAGAAGCTATACGGTTCCCGGCTGAACAACCAATAATCCCGTGTTCAGTTGCAACATTCTCCGGCAGGTCTTTTTGCAGAAAACTTAGCGCGCAGTCCAACCTTAGTTCAATTCCGGGAATTGTCGATAATTGAGATAACTCAGACTTCAAATTCATAAGTTGTCGCGGGAACGGTATTTCATTATGCCAACGCTTCTCTGATGCCGGAGGCTTATACCGCAGCATAGTAAAACGTTGAAGTCCGATATTATACAATTCCATAACCAGCGGAGTCAGGAACTCAATAGTTCCGCGATTCAGGCAAATATTCGCTCCGATTCGGATTCCGTTGTCCATAGCCCCAGCCCTTAATTCACTCAAGTCGTGCAGGTAGCTGCGCCAATCGGACGAGTGAAACAATTCAGCGTGTATACCAAATTGCAATGAGGTCAATGAACCGGAAAATCCCTCCAATAAGTCAGAGTCAATAAACTGTTGTCCAGTAGTTAAGTGGATAATCAAGCCACTGTCGGCAGCGTGTTTCACAAGCTCTTGAATATCCTCCCGCTCCAAAGGCTCTCCGCCTCCAATTGCTAATTGGAAAACCTGCCATCGGGCAATTTTTTCAATCAACTTTTTTGCGTCGTCAGTATTGAGCTCCTTGTTTTGGAACGGGATACGCCGCGCGTAACAGTCCGGGCAGTTCATCTTACAGCGGTATGTCACGGCCCAGTGTACAGTCTCCGGCGCGGAAAGCCATTGATGAGGGTGTTGCAGCGTCAACAGGTCTTGTTTTTTCCGGGGCGCTTGCGCCGGAACTTCACTTATAATATTCAGTTCACGCAAACGCTCAATGAACTCTCTTGAATCAGGTAAATCTTCGGTCTCGGGCAATACTCCACCGTTTTTCCTGGCTTGCGCAAGCAATGCGAATCCTGCTTTATCTACCTCCAGCGTAGTTCCATTTCGTTGATCGAAAACCAATCCTCCGAAATATTCAGCCCGTAACCTTACTTTGTCGGTTAAATAAAATTTGCCTTGAATATTTTCTTCCCGTGTCATATTGTCCTTTAAAAATTATAATTCAGGACGTACTGTATATCATATGTAGAAGAAATCAAAGAAACATGTCGTTTGAATAATGAAATCCTCAGACAAAATAAAAACTTTAGCGGAACTGGAACATGAACTGGCCGAAGTAAGCGCCAGAAAATTCGAGATTGAAGAACAAATACGCTTTTTGAAAAATAAAGTCAATACAAAATATTTGACTTCCAAGTCAAAATTAAGCGAGGCAGAAAAAATTGCTTTATTCAAATCACTTTTTCAAGGCCGGACCGATGTTTATCCAAAGCGTTTTGAAAGCCGTAAAACCAGCAAATCCGGTTATCATCCGGCCTGCGCAAATGAATGGAAAAACGGCATATGTCTTAAGCCAAAAGTCAAATGCGGCAATTGTGAGCATCGCAACCTGCTTCCGTTAACCGAAAAAGTCATCAGAAACCATTTACTTGGAAGTTTTACCATCGGAGTTTATCCACTGCTTGAAGATGACTCATGTTGTTTTCTTGCAGTTGATTTTGATAAAAAAAGCTGGAGCTCAGATGTTCAGGCATTCTCCGAAACATGTCACAAAATTAATATTCCCGCGTCAATAGAAATATCCCGGTCTGGCAATGGCGCTCACGTATGGATTTTCTTTTCCGAACCTGTCGCTGCCCATGTCGCAAGGCAAATGGGGGCATATATTATAACCCTGACCATGGAAAATAATCCTGAATTAGGTTTTGACTCTTATGACCGTTTTTTTCCAAATCAGGATACATTGCCAAAAGGCGGTTTCGGTAATTTAATCGCACTGCCGCTTCAGGCGGAACCGCGACGAAACGGTTACAGTGTTTTTGTTGATAACAAACTCCAGTCATTCCCGGATCAATGGCAGTATCTTGCCAATATTCAAAAAATGTCCTTGGATGAAGTGACTGCCGTCGCGGAAAAAGCAGTAAGAACGGGCCAGATCACTGGCGTTCCAAGCGTCGAGGAAGAAGGAACTCCCCCATGGGAAGAGGCCGCGTCCAGAAAAAGAAAAGAGCACCCTGTTACGGCTCCCCTGCCAGAAAAGCTTGATATTGTTATAGAGAACCAGATATATTTTGATAAAGAGCAATTGACTCCACAGCTAAAAAATATACTATTGCGCATCGCGGCGTTTCAGAATCCGGAATTCTATAAAATGCAGGCCATGCGTATGCCCGTCTACAATAAACCTCGCATCATAAGCTGCAGCGAAGATTTTCCAAAACATATTGGTTTACCACGCGGTTGCGCCGATGATATTACCTCCTTATTACGTGAACTTAAAATCCCGTATAACGTTCTTGATAAAAGAAATTTCGGGAAAGAAAAATATTTTTCTTTCACCGGAGAATTGCGACCGGAACAGCAAAAAGCATTATCGGCCCTGATTCCCTATGATATTGGGGTACTTTCCGCGTCAACAGCGTTCGGCAAGACAGTTGTTGCCGCCGCGATGATCGCAAGACGTAATGTTAATACACTCGTTTTGGTCCATCGGGTTCAGTTGATTGAACAATGGCAGGCCAGATTAGTAAATTTCCTGAATATTGATTCGCAGCAAGTCGGCATAATCGGAGGCGGCAAAAGTAAACCAACAGGCATAATTGATATCGCGACAATACAGAGTCTATGCAAAAAAGGTGTTGTCAATGACCTTGTCGGAAATTACGGCCATATAATTGTCGATGAATGCCACCATCTTTCAGCATTCAGCTTTGAGCTGGTTGCAAGACAATGCAAGGCAAAATATTTTCTCGGCCTCTCCGCTACTTTAAAACGCAAGGATGGACATCATCCTATAATATTTATGCAATGCGGTCCGGTCAGGCATCGAGTAAATGACCGTAAACAAGCGGAAAAAAGACCATTTAACCACAGAGTTTTCATTCGAAATACTCAAACCGTATTGTCTGAAAAAACTGATTCAAATCAATCACTTCTAATTCATCAAATTTATTCGCAATTAATGGAAAGCACGAAACGCAATAATCTAATTATCAGTGATGTAACCAAGGCTCTACAGGCTGGAAGATCGCCTGTAGTTATTACTGAACGTAAAGCCCATTTGAATTATCTAGCTGAACGCTTTGCTGGAATTACAGACAACCTTATAATCTTAAAAGGCGGTATGCGGAAAAAGGAATATTGCGAGGCTTTTCAGCGCATGGCGGAGATCCCGGAGCATGGGGAGCGTCTTATTCTGGCGACGGGGAGATTTCTCGGAGAAGGTTTTGATGATGCCAGGCTTGATACATTGTTTTTGACTTTGCCGGTTTCCTGGAAAGGAACATTGTCACAATATGCCGGCAGATTGCATCGTCTGCATCACAATAAAAAAGAGGTCCAAATTTACGATTATGCGGATTTGGATATTCCAGTTACAGAAAGAATGTTCAAGCGGCGGTGTGTTGGCTACAAAGCAATCGGTTATGAAATTGCTCAATGTGATAAACAGCAGGACAATCTTCTGTAATTTGCAATTGCTTATACACTTAATAAAGCACGAAACGCGTTTTAACTTTACTTTCAGATTATAGAAACCATCTGATTGCGTGATATATTTCTCCCAAAAACAACCGGAGAATTATCATTTGAAAACAGAAATATGGCAAGCGGCCAAATTGCTGCTTGCTCAACTATTGCGTTTGGATATAAATGAACAACTTGTTCGCGAAGTGGAGTATCTTAAGGCCGAGAATCAGGTATTGAAATATCAAATCAATCAATCCGGTAAACGCATGAGATTTACCGATGAACAACGGAAGTTTTTAGCAGTAAAGGCCAATGCGTTGGGCAGAAGATTATCTGAAGTAGTAACTATTGTCAGGCCGGAAACAATTCTGCGTTGGCACAAAAGGCTCGTTGCTTTAAAATATGATTCGTCTAAAGTAAAACGTAAGACAGATCATTATGAGTAAACATGTCACGCAGAGGTTTTACAACGTAAGGATTACGAAATGGAGAAGATATTATTGACAACGGTATTACTCGTGTCCGTTCTAAACGTTCTGGCAATATAACATAGTTAAGCTATTTTTTGACTTTCACTTGGAAGAGGTTGGATGGCAAAATTTAAAAATTATAAAATATATTTAAAATTGAATGTAGAAATTTGATTAATTGTGATTAGACTATAAAAGAAGTGTTTGCATTATTCATGGATTTGTATACAATTTGTTGACACTCCATATCATCATTGATAATGTTTTAAGCGTGGATGTAGTAATCATTGACAGACGGGGAAAGTATTAAAATGAGAAGACGAAAAAGTCATAACTTGCTGAAATATAGGCACAAAAAATGGTGGCAGGAGCCAGAATCGAACTGGCGACACAGGGATTTTCAGTCCCCTGCTCTACCGACTGAGCTATCCCGCCACCGGGAGATGTTTCCAAGAGTTGAAGCATATCCTCAACTTTCGGAACGCATAATAGATACTTTTTTTAGAAAAAATCAAGCCGAAAATCAATTTTTTTTGTTATTTTTCTTAAATAATGATATTGAATTACTTTTTTTGCAGGATAAAACATTCATTTACATTGCCGTTAGCTTGAATTTGACACAATGAACATACTTTTATAAATTTATGTAAGATTATTTTAGTAAATTAATCAAAGTTTGTACAATTTGTTACCTTTTGCGTTATTGTGTTTCTGATTTATCGATTTTCCGGAAAACAAGGATTCCGTTATCGATGAAAAAACGAAAGTCATTATTATACACTTCCGTGACAAGCTCATCCGTTGCGCTGAATTCGTAATTGTTTCGATCCACAAAACAGTTTAGGGGGCCCACAAAACTGATTTTTTTCAAGGAGACTACCGTATTATGCTCAAAGAGAATTTTCTCCGACATTGGACCCTGTAGCCACATTGCCGAATTACTGAAAAAACGGTTATTGCGGCAAACCAGATCATAAGATTTATGGGCGTGAAACGGCGAGGCGCAATTCATAACCAGATTGTCTTCCGCAACGGATTCCCAACTACGTTCATCAAAATACAGCGCGTGTGCCCGGCAGTTTTCCGGCATGATGACATCAAAAATCTTGTTACCGGAAACCCGACAACGGTATCCGCGCGAAACATAGATCGCCGCGCCGTCGCGCAACACCTGCATCACCTGTGAAATCCGGTTGTCCCGGATGATGTGCTCGTTGCCGCAGCAGACGATTCCACAATACGGCGAACCATCGATCCGGTTGTTCTCCACAACTGCACTACCGTGTTCCGGGACGCGACCATCGAGAACATAAACCAGTTCTGATTTGCCGCCCGCTGTAATTGACACCGCTGAATAACAGCAGCGGCCAATGTTCTTGACCGTATTGTTCCGGATTAACGAAGGCATGGATTCAAGCGTCAGGATGCCGCCCGCGCCGCAATCGGATATCCGGCAATCTTCGATCCTGAGATCTGGACACCGGTAGGCGCGGATGCCCTGGCCGGCGCAATTCGTGATTCGCAATCCGTCAAGTGTCAGACTGGAAACCTCGGAGGCGTCAACCGCCCCGGGCGGATTGACAGCGCGCAGCCCGGGCGTGCCGGATGGGGCGTTTGCCAGTTCAAACGCCAGTTCCCGGATTGTTACATGATTGGCCCCTGCTTCCAGCCGGAACAGACTCGGCAGCGCGGGAATCCGGAACGCCGGTATCACCGTTTCCTCGGGATACGGATAATATAATATCCGGGAATGTTTCCGATCGAACATCCATTGTCCAGATTGCGTCAGTCCCGCCATAATATTCCAGAAAACATATTCATTGCGCCACGCGCCAGCCGGATGTTCCATTGTTGACCGGAATTCCATGATCCCTCTCTCCCGGTCCAGCGTTTTCACCCGGACCGTCGATTCATCCCACTGGTGGAAGACGGTTACTTCGGCATTTTCTACCTCGAATGGGGGCAGGGCGGCGGCATCTTGACGGCTGATTGCCATGTGGGTCAGCTCATAATCGGTCGGCTTGCGGTTCCAACCGCCGAACTGGGAACTCATCCATTGAATATCAGGGTGGTCGATATTGTTCAGCGTGCCGTTTTCAGGATAACGGGCCCGGGGGAGGAACGCCGGACGTCCAGGCATCGGGGCCGGGGCGATAAGTACGCGCGGTTCGACTCCGGCCGGCACGGCGGCTTCGACCAGAGGACCGCCGTTCACTTTTTGCCAGTCCGTCAGGACGATTCCGCCGGAAATGACGGTCTCTACGGCGTCGGTTCCGTCATTGGATTTGGCCCCCGAAATAGTTAGTCCGGTGTCGCCGGCATCAAGCACCAGCGGCGCGGTCAGGGTGCAGAGTCCGGCCCCGAGTCTGATTTCACATTTTATCCCTTGCCGGGCGTGACTACGGGCTTCCGTCAGGGCCTCGCGCAGAGCTTCTTCATTTGGACGGCAGTTCAAAATTTTACTCATGATTTAATCCTGTTGCGGTGAATAATGTCGTTTTGATATTCGGGGCTGAGCTGAATGAAGTGGGCGGAGTATCCGGTCACTTTCACCACGAGATCCAGGTGTTTGTCCGGATTGATCCTGGCGTCTTCCAGCTCGGCCATGGTCGTAATATTGAAATTGATATGCATTCCTCCGGCGTTGAAATAATTGGAACTGAGTATATTCAGCAGTGCGCCGGGTTCCGGCGTGTTCCGGAAGAACGAGGTATCCAGTTCGCATTGCCACGGCGCACCGATAAAGTGTTTCTGGTCAAAACTCAGCAACGCGTTGCCGACCTGGGTGATCGAAAACGGGCCGCGTCCGTGCTGCGGATTGATCCCCTGTGCCAGGGTTTCCTCCGCACAGCGGCCATCTGGACTCGCACCGAAATAGGGTCCGGCGAAAGAGTGTCCCTGAAAATGGAACAGCGACCCGCGGAACGGATAACCCTTGCAGTTGATTTTTTTCCGGAAAATCCCCGCGATGTCATCGGTCATTTTTCTCGCGGTCTCATTCGAGACGGGATCGTCCGAGCCGAATTTCGGGATCGCGAGCAGTTGCTCCCGCAGCGCTTCAAAACCATTGAAATCGGCGGATAACGCCGCCTGAAGCTGTTCGAAGGTGACGCATTTCGCTTTGAACACGAGCTCCTCGATCGCCCGCAGGGAATCCACGGCGTTGACGATGCCCAGCATGTTGATAGAGGAATAATTGTATTCCCCGGTCCCGATCGCGGTGATGTCGAGCGCCCGTTCCAGACTGGCGCGGGTGATCAAACTGGTCGCAATTTCCGGCCAGACTTCGGACTGATAACGGTATTCGGCATTCTTCAGATCCAGCAGCGCGCTAGTCGCAGAGTCGATGTTCTCCATGAACCGAGCGTAAAAATCCTCGTAGGAACCGGGCGGATTTTTCGTTTCAGCGCATTGTTTTACGGTTTGCAGCAGACCCTGGATCAGGACGACCACATTTTTATCCTGATCACAGTACTCTTTGCCGATGACGCAGTACCACTGGCAGCCGCTGTAGGTGACGTTCCAGGCATCTTCTTTTTTTACCCCGGAAAGAATTTCGCTTTCCACCGTCTTGTCGTAATTGATCAGGGCCGGCGTTGCGCATTTGTGCCGGTAAACGAGCTCGCACGCATAACGGTAATAGGCCGGGTCGATGTCCGCGTGCCACATGACGCTCATGCAGTTGTAGCCGCCGATCATGTCATACGCCTCCAGGCACATCCAGCTGAGTTCGTTCGTCGCATCCGAACCATCCGCCTTGCGCCCTGAGAACGAAAAGTAATTGCCGCCGTATTTGAGATAAAGTTCCGCAATCAGTTCGACCGCTTCCTCCCGGGAAATCCGGCCGGCTTGAATATCGGCTTCATAATACGGGGTCAACATCAGGTCCAGGCGGCCGTAGCCGTTGCCGTGCGCGATCATCCGTTCCACGATCTGATAGAACTGGATCCATTGCAGCGCCTCACGGAGCGTGGCCGGCGGTTTTTTCGCCACGTTCCGGCAGACGGTGGCCAGTTCGCGCTCGCCAAGCCCGGCGGCGGCATCCGCGTACTTGCGGATATAATCGATAATGGCCCGGCAACTGATCTCCTGCGCCTGGAGATAGGCGGATTTTGCCGGATCGTCCCGGAATTTGCCGATATTGGCGCGGACTTTGTCCAGGACGCCGTTCCAGCCGAGTTCCAGCCCGACGGTCAGGTCCGGACAGCAATGCGCCTGATTTGTCCCCCCCGCGCCAAGCCGCATCGCGCGTTCCCCGAGCTCGTCGATTTCCTCCGGATAGCGCTGCGGCCGCGCTTCGTCCAACTGCCAGTAGAATTCACCGACGATTTTTTCATCCGGATGAATCGGGGCCGGGGATTTAGCCAGAAAAAACGCGTAGTCTTGCGCCCAGTTCAGCGCGGTGCGTTCGTAGCCATGCTTTTTCGACGGCATGTCCGCCGCGTACGGGAACGGTTTACCCGCCGCGACCTTGCAGTTGTGATCCCCGAGTGAGATTCGGCAGGTCCATTGTTCCGCCAGCGGGCCGCTGTCCGGCGCGAACGCGGCGGACCCTTTGCTCCACTGATAGATTCCGTGCAGCGGATTGCTCATGTAGAGATTTCGTTTGCCCGCGATTGCCGAATCCTCCCGGCGCTGGATCAGTCGTTGCAGCCGGTCCGAAGCGTGTGCTTGTTCCATGATTACCGTTCCTTCAGTTGGTCAGGACGGCCGGAAACCCGGCCGTGTTCAAAAGTTGATGCAAATAGTCGAAATTGCCGGATTCACGCCCCGGCGGCGAATAATGCCGCCCCAACCTTTCGTATTTGACCGGAGTCAACGGATTGTACGGCAAAAACTCATAACGAACCAGATGCCGGAGCTTTCCGGCAATCGCCAGCATGGCTTGGAGATTGTCCGGTGAATCGTTCATGCCCGGAATCAGCGGGGTTCGCAGCAGAATCGCTTGACTCGAGGCATCCAGCCGTTGCAGATTTTCCAGGATCAGTTCGTTCGACACCCCCGTCAAGTGCCGATGTGCCCGCGGGTCGGCATGCTTGAGATCGACCATGAACAGGGAAATGACGTCTGAAACAAGTTCAATCGTCTCCGGCGCGGTATAGAGCGTCGTATCCAGGGCGGTGTGAACGCCGAGTTCCCGACAGATTTCGGCCGCGGCGACAACCCATTCCACCTGAAGCAGCGCTTCGCCGCCGGAAAAGGTCACCCCGCCGCCATTGCTCATAAATTTCATATCCCGGCGAACCGCCTCGGAAAATTCCGTCAGCGACAGCGGCCGGCCCGCTAATTCGGCCGCATGAACTGGACATTCCGCGACCGCTCGCTGTCGCGACACCGTCCGGCAGTGGCCGCAGCCCGTGCAGCGGGCCGGGTCCCGCATGATTTCCGGTTCGCGGGAGATTGTTTCAGGATTGTGACACCATTGACAACGCAACGGGCAGCCTTTCAGGAAGACCACCGTCCGTATCCCGGGACCGTCCACGGTCGAGCCTCGTTCCAGCTCCGTAATCAGCGCCAGCTCCGTCATGCGCCGCTCACCGGCTTCCAGGGAAACAATTCCGGACAGCACCGCAGACTGCAGACGGGGGCGTCCGGCCATTCGGCCCGTTTTAAAAGTTGTGCGGCGGCTATTTTGCCCATTTTCACCAGATCGCATGTAATGTAATCAAAAAGCGGGATGCCGAGTTCCGCGTATTCGGAATACCCGCAACTGACGATTCGGCAGGGACGTTCCAGGTGCAGCGCCGCGTCGAACAGGATTTTCGCATGTGCGTAACCCGCGGCGATAAACGCGGCGGCGCCGGGATATTCCAGCAGGGCTTGTCTGGACAGCTTAAGCAGCGTACCATAGTCGGAGGATCCGGTTTTGACCAGGATGAGATGCTCCGCCGCCGAACCGGCGCAGAATTCCGGATAGAGCGCCCGGAACGCTTCCAGCTTGTGTTGAAAATAAATACCGCTTTCATTAGTCTGGAAATGCGGCAAACCCCAGAAAACCGGTTGTTCACAACCTTGTGCCGCCAAACGCTGTAAGGCCATTTTCACGGATTCCCTACTATCTCCCGCGATGGAATCGCACAAATAAGTTTCCGGCGGCGGGTTCAAATGGCAGACCGGAAGCGCCGCCGTCAGTTGCCGGATATCGGCTTCCGGGAACACTCCATGCAGAACGCAGCCGCATCTTTCCAGCCCGTAATTTCCTTGGGTTTTACGGTTCAACAGCATCTCCATGGATTTCAGTTCCACGGTTATCCCGAATTCTTCGGCGAACTGGAAAACACCGTCCAGAAACAATTGACGTTGATAGACGCTTCCGCTGGTACTCACGAAATAGATTTTACGCAGCGCCGGAACGGCATGTCGCCGGTACGAAGTTTTACGAAGTTCTTCGATAATCCGTTCCCGGGTTTCCTTTGAAACTTTTCGCGATTCCGGATCTTTCAGGACCAGCGACACTGTCGTTTGTGAAACCTGTAGTCGTTTTGCGATTTCGCGTTGATTCATGTTTACTTTCTCCGTTGAGTTATTAATCTATAATACAAGCTATCTGCGCCGTGAGCAAGATTGTTTGTCAATAAAGAGGTAAAATACCAGTAATCATGATTACCGAACATAGTTTGAATAATCAGTAACTGATTTTGTTTTTATGCTTAATTAATTAGTTGTTATGACTTTATGTATTTTTTAAAACTGAGTAGTAGTGTTTAACTAAGTTATAGCTTTTTATGATTATCGCATTTGCGGCGGTTCGGGAGAGAGGTTGCCACGTACAATGTAAAAAAGTTGTAAAAACTCATTTATTGTATTAGGCATATTTCGCTTTACCATGTAGATTATTTTTATGTTTGTCAACTGAAATAAACAGGGAGTGTGCTGTTATGAAGAATTTTCTGCTGATTCTCGCTTTTTTGTCCACTATGAATTTGTTCTCACAGGTACAGGTTCGTTCGGTAAATGTCAATACCCCGCAGGTACTCTATCATCAGAATAATTATAAGGAGGCTTTAGATCTTGCTGAAAAAGAATTGTTTGAGCAAAAACAGAGTGGGACGAAAGCAGTCAAATTACTGGATGTCGCGATAAAATGTCTCAATCGGCTTCGCAAGCAAAATGAACTTGATGACTTGTTTGAGAAGACCGTTGCTAAATATCCCGACTCATGGCGGGTGCTTCAGGCGGTTGCTCTGGCATATAACTCCGCTCCGCATTACGGGTATATGATCGGCAATAAATTTGAACGCGGCCGGCATCGTCGCGGCGGACGTTACATTAACTGTTACGACCGCGACCGGATCAGGGCGATCCAGCTTTATGTCCAGGCAATGCCGCTGGTACTGAAACACGGAACAAATACCAATAAACAGGATTTCTTTCGTCGTTTTGCCCCGTTTTTCCGCTCCAACTGGCAGATGCAGCATTTGACCGACTATACGAAGTTGCCGGAATATTCACCGGTTCACAACAACAATAATCGCTGGAGCTCATCCGGGGCGCCGGTCGACGCGGACGGAAATCCGCTATACTATAAGCTTCCCGCCAGTTGGGTGGCCGCGAAAAATGACGGTGAACGCTGGCGCTGGCTGCTGGCTGAAGCAAAGAAATTTGGCTATCTGAAAGCGGATTTGGAATTGGCCGGTTTCCTGTGTAGCCAATTCGGAGTTCAAACAATGGCGTATCTAACCTATCGGGGAGACTTTTCGGTCCCGAAGACCGGGCCTTACTCCGTCCATCTGCTGACCGATGATGAGACGATTACCCGTCTGGCAACCGGAATCAAGCGTTTTACGCTGCCGGCTGAATTTAACTATATAAAAATATATAAGTCGCTGGCGGAAACGAAAGACTGCGGTAAACAGGCATTAAATTCTCTGGCGACTATTTATACCAATCGCAGGCAATATGATAAGGCGGCCGCCTGTATTCAGGAATCATTGAAACGGTTTCCGTCAGGCTCCTCCAGCCGCAGACGCAAGCTTGAACAGATTGTCGGGAATATTGGAAAATTCGTTCAGATGAAGAATCCTTTTGCCTCAGGTCAAAAGCCTAAACTGCAACTCCTGTTCCGTAACGCCAAATCCGTAACGTTTTCTCTACGCAAGTTGAAAATGGAATTATTCCTTGACGATCTGGACAAATATTTGCAGTCAGATCCTGAGAAACTCGATTGGGATAAACTTAATATCTTGAATATTGGTAATGGAATTGTTCGTGGTAAGCTGACTAAATATCTCGACAAAACACTTACGGAGTGGGTGGAACCGCTTAAACCTGCGTCCGGTCATTTCGACCGTGAAAAAAGCGTCACTGTGCCGGTAGACAAGCCGGGAATGTATCTGTTGACGGCAAAATTTGGCGACGGCAATATAGCGCGTCAAATGGTTTGGATCGCTGACACGGCGATCATCGCCAGAAATTTCCGGCCCGGCCTTTATTTTGTCGCCGATGCCGCTACCGGCGCCCCGCTGCAAAATGTCGACCTTACTTTTATCGGCTACCGCCAGGAATATCTTCCCTCGGCCAAACGTAAATTCAACCGCCGTTATAAGCTGCATTATGACAAATTCAATGGAGGTAAAACCGACAGTTCAGGTTTTCTTAAGCTGAATCCTGATCGTCTCAAACGTCAATACTCATATATGGTTATTGCCAGAAGTGCTTCCGGCAGACTGGCGTTGCTGCCCTTCCGTTCATGGTACAGTTCAACCTCAAATCCTCAGTCATACAACCGGCAGCGGACATATTGCATAACCGACCGGCCCGTTTACCGTCCGGGCGATACGGTTCACTATAAATTCTGGATCAGGGATGTTAACTATGAGAATGATGACATCGGCAAATACGGCGACAAAAGTATCACGGTCAAGGTCAACTCGGCTCGGGGAAAGGAAATCTTTAAAAAGACTGAGAAAAGTGATCGATGGGGAGGTCTAAGCGGCCAGTTCACTATTCCGGAGGATGCCGACCTTGGTAACTGGATTGTTTATCTTGACCACTACAACGGATATCAGCGTTTCCGGGTTGAGGAATATAAAAAACCGGAATACGAAGTCACCGTAAAAGCCCCCGAAAAGCCAATTGTTCTTGGGCAGCCGTTCAAGGTGAAAATCGCGGCGAAATATTACTTTGGCGCGCCGGTAACCAACGCCAGGGTTCGCTATACGGTAAAACGCACCGAACAAAGATTCAACTGGTTTCCGCCGACGCCGTGGGACTGGTTGTACGGCCCAGGTTACTGGTGGTGTTTTCCGGTATATCGCTGGTTTGACGATATTCAATTCAGGTGCTGCATAATTTGGCCTCCGAATTATTTCACCCCGCCGCCGGAACTGGTTTGTGAGAATGAAACCGCGGTCGGCGCGGACGGAACAGTTGAGATAACCGTTGATACTGCGTTTGCCAAGGCCATGTTCGGTAAAACCGACCATCGCTACGAGATTACCGCCCAGGTTACCGACAGTTCACGCCGGACTATTGTCGGGAAAAAGAATGTGACCGCCGCCGCGGTGCCGTTCCGGGCCGCGGCCTGGACCAGTCGGGGATTCTACAATACCGGGGATAATGTCAAGATCAACTTCACGGCCATAACCGCTGACCGCAAAGGCGTGCCGGTCATGGGAGATGCAAAAGTCTACCTTTTGTCTTATAATAAAAAAGGTGTTCCCTCTGAAAAAGAAGTTGGCCACTGGAAAGTGGCGGCAGCCGAGGATGGGAAGGGACACGTGGATTTCACCGCGCCGGCCCCGGGGCAGTTCAGGGCGGTTTTTAAGTTGACTGACACCGCTAAATATACCGTCAAAGGAGATTGTGTATTCAATGTCTATGGTGAAAAACTTAAGTCAGATGATTTCCGTTTCAATCCGCTCGAATTGATTGTTGACAAGAAAACTTACAAGCCGGGTGAAAAAGTCAAACTGTTGATCAATACCGGACTCAACAACAGCACCGTGGTGCTTTTCGTTAAACCGACCCAGCAGGCTTTTACACCGCCGCTGGTACATCGTCTCGACGGGAAATCATGGGTTTATGAGTTTGAAATCAAGCAAGGAGATATGCCGAATTGCTTTGTGGAAGCATGGACTATTGCCGACGGCAAGTTTTACCGGAAAACCCGGTCGATCAGCGTTCCGCCTGAAAAACGAGTCGTCAATGTTGACATCAAACCCTCCAAGGCGAAATACCTTCCGGGCGGCGACGCAAAAGTCAAGGTACGGTTGACCGATATTGACGGCAAGCCGGTCACCGGCAGTGTTGTCATGTCGATTTATGACAAATCGGTTGAATACATTAGCGGCGGCTCTAATATACCTGAAATCAAACAATTTTTCTGGAAGTGGCAGCGTCGATATTACCCCTCCTTTTATACCGTGCTGGGAATCCAGTTTAATAATATCTTGAAATCCGGCGAACTCTACATGCAGCAGCTTGGGGTATTCGGTCATTTGCCGGACATTCATGGGGATGCAGGCGGAATGGCGGCTCCCGAAATGATGACTCTCGGCTCCGCCAACCGTCGGATGATGGCGGCCCCGATGCCGATGATGGCAAGGAAATCCAAAGGCGTTATGGATAGTGACGCGATGGTGGGCGGTGTTGCCGCTGAATCTCAGCAGAGCAGTGCTGAACTCGATGAAGTACATGTCCGCAAAGAATTTGCCGATACCGCTTTCTGGGCCGGAAAACTGACACCGGACAAAAACGGTGAGGTGGAAATTTCACTCAAAATGCCGGAAAACCTGACTGCCTGGAAGATTCGTTCATGGTGCATGGCCGCCGGGACCCGTGTCGGGCAGGGCGAAACTGAAGTCATTACGTCAAAAGATTTTCTGGTTAGGCTGCAGATCCCGCGTTTTATGGTTACCGGAGACAATGCGGTTATCTCTGGAATCGTTCATAATTATCTGAATACCGCTCAGGATGTTACCGCCAGACTGCAGATCGGCGGTAAGGAACTGTTGATGACCGACAAAGCAGTCAAGATCGCCGTAATCAAGCCAAAAGGCGAGGTTCGCTTTGATTGGCACGTTAAAGCGCTGAATCCCGGAACGGCGTCTTTAACTCTGGCGGCAAAAAGTTCCGGTGGGGCTGACGCAATGCGCCTGGAATGTCCGGTCGAAGTTCACGGAATCCTCAAACAGGATGCCTGGTGCGGCACCATTCTCAACGGCGACCCGAAAGGCAACAATGCATTTGTTTCGGTGAACCTGCCTGAAAAACGGCGTGAAGCGGAATCAAAACTTCAGGTCAATGTCTCTCCGTCTCCGGCACTGGCGATCGTCGATGCTCTGCCTTATCTGATCGGTGTTAATTACAAGAGCACGGATGCGACTTTAAACCGTTTTCTGCCATCGATTATTACTTATGCGACCCTGAAAAAATTAAACATCAAACTGCCGCAGATTCAGGATAAGACTACAAATCTTAATCCCACAGAAACCGGTAACCCGGTAAAGCGCGCGGAACAGTGGAAACGCTGGAAGGAAAATCCGGTTTTTGATCAGAAAAAATTGGACAAACTGGTATCGCGCGGAATTCATACCCTAAAAGTTATGCAGCTTTCCGACGGCGGCTGGGGCTGGTTCTCAGGTTACTCGGAACATTCGACTGCCTATATGACGGCTTATGTTATCCGCGGACTGATGGTTGCGATGGAAAACGGGGTGGCTTTAGATCAGACTATGATCAATCGTGGCCGGCAGTGGCTTGAAAATCATCAGCGGGAACGTCTGGCGGATATCATAAAATTGGAAAAGGAAAAGACCAAACCGTGGATAAGCAATACGGATGCATTGGTATTTCTTGCCTTGGTTCGCGCATCTTCGTCAAGTGAGGAAATGTCGCCGATGCAACAGCGCCTCTACCAGTACCGGGAGCAACTGAGCCCCTTTGGTAAAGCGCTTTTCGGATTGGGACTGAATCCCCAGAAAGACAAGGAAATGTTTGATATGCTTTTGCGGAATCTGGAGCAGTATTTGAAGACTGACCGGGAAACCCAGACCGCGTATCTCGATGTCCCGACCCGCTGGTCATGGTGGTATTGGTATGCGTCGGATACCGAAACCCAGGCTGCATACCTGAAACTGCTCTGTCGGGCCAAAGTTCATCTTGATCGGGCGGCGTGGATTGCCCGGTTCCTGATCGATAACCGGAAACACGCCAGTTACTGGCATTCTTCGCGCGATACCGCTTTCTGTGTGGAGGCTATGGCCGATTACCTTAAAGTCAGCGGCGAAACCAAACCTGATATGCAGGTTGAAATTCGCTGGGACGGCAAGCTCAAAAAGGAGATTAAAATTACCCCTGACAATCTTTTCAGTTTCGACAACCGGCTCCTGATGTACGGTGATGCCCTTAGCGGCGGCCGCCATGCGGTTCAGATTACCAGAAAAGGGAAGGGGAATCTATATTTTAATGTCTACCTGACCTATTTTACGCTGGAGGACTTCATCAAAAAGAGCGGTCTGCATGTTAAAATCAACCGTAATTACTACTTGTTGAAACGACGGATCGATAAAGTTCTGGCCGAAGGCGCACGGGGACAGGCGGTAACGATCGGTTCTGCCACTTATGACCGGGTTCCGCTGCCGGAAAATGCCAAAGTCGAAAGCGGAGATCTTATTGAAGTGGAAATGATAGTCGAAAGCAATAATGACTACGAATATCTTTTGATTGAGGATATGAAACCGGCTGGTTGCGAGGCAGCTGAACTACGCAGCGGATATACCGGCAACAGTTTAGGCGCTTACGTTGAGTACCGGAATGACCGGGTTTGCATGTATGTGCAGCGACTTCCGCGCGGAAAGTACAGCGTCACTTACCGCTTGAAAGCCGAGATCCCCGGTTATTTCAGCGCGTTGCCGGCAAAAATAAAAGCTATTTATGCCCCGGAATTAAAGGGTAATTCCAACGAATTCAAAATAAGTATCAAGGACTAATTCAGAGTAAACTCATTTCGGGAGCTCTGGTGATAATTGAGGGGCGCTTTGCCCCTCAAACACCCTCCGCGTCTTATGCAGGCAGCGCAAAGATTTCATCCTTGACCTTTTTTATTAAATTAAGGAATACTTTAATTTGGGGAATAAACGCTTTTTTCCCGGGCCATCATTTTTATAACCTGATATTTATATATACGACATCATATGATGTATGTTGCGTGCATAATGCTAATCCTAACATATAAATCAAGGCTTCTTCTTGAATCCCAGTTCCGCAATATCAATCCATCCGCCTTTGGCTTGATCATGATGCTGCAAGTCTCCGAACGGACCGCTTACCCTGGCAACATAATAATGCCCGTCAAGTTCAACTATTTCGGGAGCATGCATATAGTTAAAGACTTTTATCCAGGGATCTTCTTTATATTCAAAAGTTTCAGGACTTGTTGAAAAAATAACAACGGTAGAACATTTATCACGCATCAGTCGATGCCGGATAAACATGTAAAATCCTTCAGGCCGCTTGATGACAAACGGCGATTCAAGCCGGGAATGATCAGCCGTATGTGACAGATCGCAAAAAATGCGTTTTTCTTCGCTCCATTTTTCCAGGTCAGGGGATGTTCTTGCAAAAATGCAACTCCTGTTAACACCGTCCACAATGTCCCACTGACAATAATACATGTAATAAAGATTTTCATGTTGTACGACGCAGACATCCCTTGCGTCATTTTTCTCAAAAACCGGATTGCCAAGACCCTTCCAGATCAAAGGGTCAGTTGTCTCTAAATGATAAATCGTTCCTGGCGGTCTGCGGTAAAACAGGTGATAAACCCCAGATTTTTCAATGATGAAAGGAGCGTGTTTCTGAGGACGTTCCCCGTCCGGAAAGTTTTCTTCCAGGATCGGAGCGATGTTTCTGTATTCACCAGTTATGCAACCGGAAACGGAATGAAACAAGCTCTGTTCACTTGCCCATGTTCCGGTTCCCATTATGCCAACTGCGTGCCATAGTCCATCCAGGTCACGGAAAATGCAAAAATCATTCAGATGGTTTTGGGGATACTCAATTATCCTCCTCCAATCCGATTTTAGATATGGAACTATCATACTTTTATTCAACATATTTATTACTGGCTTATTTATTTTTTTAATCTTTTTTTCACTGGAGGAACATTAGTAAACACAAGCTCCCCGAACCTTCCGGTGTAATGGTGTTTGCTTGGCTCGGCCTTGACATATGATACATGTTTACCGTCGCGTTTTCTGTTCCATTAGAAATCCACATACCATTTGTCTCCTTCTTTTGGAACAACTCATTTCAGCTCACTGAACGGGATAATCATCTTAAAATACATTTTGTTCTTCATTAAGTGTTGCGTGAAAATACATAATCGGTTCTGCAAGCGTGTCATGGGCTTACCAATCAATATAATAATTACATTATTACTATGCATCTGCCATGCAATGTCCAAATGCGTTTTTTTTTGAAAATACTTTTCATGGCGTTACTTTATAAACTGCACATGGAACGAACTTGCCGTTTTTTTCCACTCCTCGTTCAGTGCTTGTAGTTGAAGGAAGTTTAATCAGGCTGATATTACGAAATTTAAAACTTCCGGAAACATTATTAGCTTTCCATAAAATATGTAGCGGCGCCCTGGTTTTCTTCAGTAATTTATCAGCATCAAACGGCAATAGGATTTTGGTCCAGTCGGAACTGACATTGCGACCTTTTACATACATATAAGTATGGGCATTGTTAGCCCGGTTGTAAACAAAAACAATAAAATAATCTTTTTTTCCATTACCCAGCCACATTGAGTCAACTTTCATTGCCATGCTGAGCAGATATTTTTGCCCGGGACTTACAGTGAATGTTTTAGAACAAACACTTAACGAATTTTTTTTCTTTTCGGAAGTAAAAGATAGTATGCCATTCTGAATATCCATTGTAAAATTCTCTTGGCTTTTAAGTTGAAAATTCTTTTCAGACTTCATAAGCCCGGTAAGCAGATTAGTATTCCTGTCGTCACTTTCTATCTTAACTTTTCTTCCGATGTTGCTGGTAAGAGTTTTTTTGAAATCGCTGCAATTGCCGGTAGTGGGTATAATTTCAAAATTTACTTTTAATTCGTTACCGCTTGCCACCTTTACCGGTTTGAGCATAATATCTGCGCAAGTGGAATCATTACTGCCAAAGCGGTAATTCATCAAAAAATTCTCCGGCATAATAAAAATAAACCCGCGTTTTTCTCCACAATGATGTATCCCGAAATTTCGACGAACAGGGAAAGCCGCATGTTTTTTATAACCCAGCAGGGAGTCTTTTTGTTGCTGCGTGAGTTTTTCCGCCGGATAAAACGCTGTTTTTCTTTGAGAAGCAACGATTTTTCCATTTGAATTGCAAAGAAGATATTCACACGCTTTAGTTCCAAAGTTAAACACATGATGACTCCAATAGCCTATGGATTGAGGTACTTCGCCGCCATTGCGGATTTGCACAGAGACCTTGATTCCCGGAGACTTCGCGTTGATTTCAAAAGTTTTGCGTATGTGGCATAACTCTAAAGCCCGGTTAATAGTCCCTTCAAAAGTGACTCGTGCGGTTTTCCCGTCATTATGGCATTCGGAAATGTTCATATCCATGATTTGATCACCGGACCAGCGGCTGCTTTTCGGAACCCAGAATAAATCCATACAGCTTCCGCCGGTATTAATATCCTGTAATATCTGATTGCCGCTGCCCGCAACCTTCCATTCCATTATTCGGCCGCCTAAAGTGCTGAAGCCAAGCTTTTGAAAAGCCGTCTTAACAGTCAAGACCGGTAGTTGCTGGTTCTTGCATTTGATGCTTTCATATCCTATTTCAATATCACCAGTTTTGCCCAGCTGGATTTGCTTCAAGGCTGATTCAGAAGCGCGTTTTTTGGCCGCTGTAAATTCGGTGCGATTTTTTTGGGGATCCAGTTTTATGAAAGAAGTTTCCGGTATAGCGGATGTCACAAGCCAGAACCCCCATTTCCCGGCAGGAATTTTCAGTAATATATTATCAGCGTCGCGTTTTTTGTCATAAATTTCATAATAAGCCCTGTCATCATGATTAATCAAATAATATTTTCCCGGGCGATCAGCTAAATCGACTGCAAGGAACATATCCTCCCGCTTATGGAAATTAAGCGCCGCAAAAGCAGCGACAGAGCCCGATTCATAGGCTCGCCAAATGCCGCAAGCGTCCCATTGCGGATAAGACAAGTCAATATTTGTTCCGGCCGTTTGTATTGTTTTTTCAAGTAGAGGTAATGGACGCAACTTTATTTTACGGCAAGGCTGCCCATTCTGGAAAATTTCAACAGTTTCGGCAAGTATCTGTTTAGTCCGGTGCAGAGCAAAAAGCATACCTCCGTCCATTTCTGCGATACCTGGCCAATTAGCAATGCCGCGAGCTCCGAGCAATGCCGGGCTCAATGCATTTTGAATACAAGAGTCAACATCGAAACGATAGAGTCTGCTGCGCCATGTGCCGAAGGTAGTAAAAGGAAGCAGTTTCGTGCGGGGTATTTGGGAACTTCTTTTTGCGCATTCCTGAAAAAATCCCATTATTGAAGGATGATATATCATCGGCATGCAATAATCCAGATATTTAATATATGCCTCACAATCTATTGCTTTCCATGAGACGGTTCCATAGAATTTCCCTTCAGGATGGTGGTGCTTGAAAATATCCCTTAATACGCCAATTGGACGGGCAAACTGGCGGTCTCGAAATATATGATAATCATTAGCATATTGCTTTTGAACAGTTGGTTTTGATAAATCGTCAGATATTTTTTGTTCTTTCATAAAAGCTTTTACCAATCCCTGGTCAGACCAGCTGCTATCAAGTTTTTTCAGCATGTGCGGTTCCCAGTCAATAGCAAATGCGTTAGTAAACGGCGAGGCATGTTTCACAAAAAAACGTTCTTCCGAACTGCGGATTTTCTTGCAGAAAGCATCCATAGCATGAATAACTCCGCCATATTGCTCGAAAGCTTTTTTACTATAATATTTTTTGAATAGATTTTCATATCCTCCGAGCCTGAGTCCCGCGACTGTTATTCCGTTATCCAAAAGAATACGGTTGTTGCGTTCCTGTAAAGGCCTTGGACCATTATGAAAAAGAGACTCTGTTACGTTAAGGCCAAGGCGGCGCAGAAGCTTTACCCGTTCTAAAGCAAGCTCAGTAGGCAGTCCACCAATACCGGCTCCAGGTTGACCGGAATACATAATATAGGTTTTTGCCTGCTGCCGTTTGTCATCAATCGTGCCTACGCTGATTAACGGGTTTTCATCCGAGCAGAGAACCTGATCGCCATAGCAAAGTTCCCAACGGAAAGCGCTTTGAAGTTTTTTAGGCGCTTTGAACCATATATGCATGAAAAGGTATGAAGGCCGCTTAATCAGTCTTTTTTGTACACCATCGGAAGTGAATATTGCTTCATAGATGCTGTAAGACTGCTTCCCGAAGCTCCGGGTTCCAGATTTTAACGGCTTTTGGAAGCGATCTTTACCTTTATCGTGATGGTTGTCAAACCCGAGCAATTCCGCCTCAGCATCCGGCCAATATATTTTCAACTTCAAATCTTGTAATGGTTCTTTCAGATCAGAAAATTGCAGTTCACCCCCGGCGCCTCTTTTGACATAAAAGAATATCCTGTTCATTTCATTGGCAATGCATTGGACGGATTTATCCCGCCGCTTTCCCCCGGGAAAAATTCCGGCAGAAAAAGTTTCACCATAACATGTTTGCGAGGTAAGAACGATTAAAAGAATATATAATACATATTTCAATTTCATATAGAAATTCCGTGAAAGCTTTGTTCCGGACACTTCCTCAGCAGGGAAAATTTTCTGATTTTTGCCCAGACCTTTTTGCTTTTCCTTTGAATTAACCATAACGATTCCTTTCTCAATTTTTTATGTTTATTATATATATTTTTGCTTTTTCACGCATCGTCGCCGCTTCTCATATATTGAGAACTGCGGGGGACAAAAAGCCATTCGGAACTTGTCGTGTACGATTTCTTAAGCAGCTCTTCCCAGGAGATTGGTGGATCATTAAAAGATACGGCTGTATTTTCTCCGGAATTTAACCGTGCGGCAATAGAGGCTACGGCGGCATAATCTCCATGTGCCGCCAGATTAAAATGTTTTGCGCCTAGTGATTTCAGTAAACGCAGTACAGTCAGAACATCATAAACTTTGCCCCCTAAATATGGTGAATCAAGCATGTTGCCATATCGAGTATAAAAGAACTCACTGTTTATACCGTGACAGCTTTCGGCACATTCGCCATAACCTCGCACGTCAAGAAGATATAAAACCCCATCATCAGGTATCTTTATTAAGCCAGAAAGCGAGATTGTAACTTTTTCAACTTTAGGAAGATAGTACAGTGGTGATTTTGTGATTAGTTTCAATATTACCCTAATTCCAGGTTCTGTTTCAACCGCAAAGCGATTAGCCAGAAAGAGCGGTTTTTTCTGGATGATTTCAGGTCTTAAGACCCGGTAATATGGAATTTTAATTTTACTGATATTCAAAAGTTCTTTTATACTGGGAACTGTTTTGGGGAAGAGTTCTTGTAAATGGTTCAAAATCGTTCGATTGCCCGGAAGATTATCAACACAGCCTTCCGGCGCACAATAAAGCATTTCTTCCGGTAAAGGTTTAATTGCCGAAGATTCCGGTTTCGCATACTTCAAATTGGTCTGAGTGCAGAAAAATCCTGCGGCGGCATCACGATGATCAGGAGCATAAGAGTGATCTCCCGTTCCCATATGAAATGAGACATTTTTTGCAGCGCCTAACACTGAATAGATTTTTTTTAGTTCTTTATAAACTTTTCTGGTTCCGCGCGGATCGAAGAAATCATTGTTTTGCGCCAGAATGAGCAAGGGCTTTGGAGCGGCAGCAATCAGAAAATCGGATATATCCAGATTTTGCGAAAGAAAACACGGTGGATTTTGCTCAGCGTCAGCTGATAATTCATTTTCAAAATTATTAAGCAATGAAGTCACATAACAACTGGGCGCGGCCATGCAGAGGCGATCGTCAAAAGCATTTAAATAAACCGTCAGCAACCCGCCTCCGGAAGTTCCCGTAACTCCAAGTTTACTGTTGTCAACTTCAGGGCGCGTTTCCAGATAATCCAATGCGCGGATCGCGTCCCATAAAAACCATGTCCCCAGAAATTCCCCTGCCAATAAAAGCTGTTGACCACGCAAATTATGTTCGTGGGCTACTCCTATGGAATTTTTTCCGGAAAATTCTCGGCGTTCCCCTTGCCCGTAAGTGTCAATTACAAGTACCGCAAAGCCACATAGCGCAAGGCTTTGTGCGGCTTCCTGATAATTATTAAAAGCCTTTCCAGAGTCGCTGTGACCACAGAGGAAAAGAATTCCAGGAACAATAATTTTCAGACTATGTTTCCGGTAAAAAAGTGCAGGCACATGAAATCCCGGGCGGCTCTCAAAAATAATCTTGTCAATCAAAAGCTTTCCTGTATCAAGGGTGTCAATGATTCTCGAATTAAGTGGACTCTGCTCCGGTAATGCCCCAAAGGAAACGCCCAATTTTCGGCGAATCTCTTCCTGATAAGCGTAAACCTCTTCCGTGGAATCAAGAGACGCAATCCGTTTTTCTCTTAATTTAAGCTTTTTCCTTATTTTAGACAGATAGTATTCCTGCAGCATGATTAACCTTAAAGCTGTTGTTATTATCTTCTTTCTTTATCCAATCTTTTCCGTTATGCACGGAATGTTTTATTCTCACCCCTCCATCCCACCACTCAGCGATGACGAAACTGGCTTCTTCTCCTTCGGCTATTGCCGGCAGTTCGATGCCTATAATATTCGCCGGAACCAGACTGCACTGTTTCCAGGCTTCAAGAAAGGTCATTCCAAGAGAGTTAACCAGAAACTCGACTCCCCTGTTCAGCTGGAACCAGGCTCCTGATAATATTTCACTATCTTTTACGTGAATATGGCCATCTTTTTCAATAACGATTTTCAGTTTTTTCGTTAAATTATATATTCCCGGCTGCATGCCTGAATAACCGGTGGCGTCCGATACCGGACAGCAATTCTTTAGTCCCTTGACTTTCATTGTCAGTTCAACCAGTTCCGACGGCAGATGGAAACCGTCACAGATAATGCCTAATTGCAGCGCGCCATTATTGAGGAATTCCCAGAACGGATTTTTAAAGCGGTGGATTTCCGGTGCTGCGCCATTGCCGAAATGAGTTACCATGGAAACTCCGCGTTTTACTGCCTCACGAATGACATGGGTTGAAGGACAACAGTGTCCCATAGCCACTTTTTTCCCCGCATTTACAGCTTTTTCTATAAAATCCAGGCCTCCTGTTTCCTCCGGCGCGACATTGATCATTTTTATTCGATTTCCACTGTATTTATCAAGTTCAGAGAATGTATCCCAGTTCGGCGGCATAATATATTCAACCTGATGCGAACCGCGCCACCCCTCCCGGGGAGAAATAAATATCCCCTCTTGAAAAAAACCGAAAAACAATGTTGCCAGATCCGAATCATCCAACAAGACTTCATTAAATAATTCCGCAGATCTTTTCAGTTTTTCAAAAGGATAAGTAGTTAGCGTTGCCAGGCACCGCCCTATTCCGTTTCGCCGTAACAGCGCGGCGATTCCATAAAGTTTGTCTTTCCCTGTTTCTCCAAGCATATTGTAATATGTCCCGAGACCACCGTTTTGTTGTAAGTCCACCAGTACCGGCAGAATGTAAGGTAAGCTTTTGTCTTGAGGAATTGTTTCTACTTTTGAGACTTTTTGACCGTCAAGCCGTATCTGGACACATTTGCCAGACATTAATTTCCCGGTATACGTTTGTGAATTATAGCTCCTGTTATCCATAATATAATTCTACCGTATTCCGGCAAATACTTTTTTCGGTACAGAAACCGCCTCTGTAACTGTTTTCAAACCTTTTTCAATATGAAGTAATGCCTGAACATCCACTTCTTTGCCGGTTTCCAGGGAACGGTTGACTGCGCAGCCTATAAGAACCGCCTGGATTCCGTCTTCCAGACTCGCGAGTGTATCAGAGGGGGAATCCCCAAACAAGTCATTAAACAAAATAGTATCGCTGCCGCCATGTCCACCGCTTCCGGTAATGATATCAATCACTTCCGGATCTGCCTGTTTAAAGCGATAAATTTTCAGGGCATTTACAGTTTTCCCGATGGCAACAAAGTTTTCATCAACCACAGTTGGGTTGCGTCGCGTAAGCTCAATACGGCCTTTTTCTCCCTCAATGACGATATCCTCTCCTTCAATATTGCTGTGAGCATTAAGGGCATAACTGACCGGAATTCCATTGGCATATTCATATGTAGCGGTAAAGAAATCTTCTATGTCGATTTTCGGGGAAAATATACATAAGTCTGGTGAATAATATTTATTTGTCTGCTGGTATTTGAAGAATAGCTGGTTGTAATAATTATCGCCGATACGGTCAACGAATGAACCGCATTTATCAGCATGAGGACAGGTAGAACATTTTTTACCACGGAATTCAGAAGCGTCTTTGCCGTACGCGACTAATTTTCCACTGGCGATAAGCTTAATCGCGTGTGAGTTCAAGAGCCAGTTAAGTTTATCAAAATGGTGCGATGATTTATGGACCTGCAAACCGCCGGAGAGTTTCTTATGCCGGTTCCAGCGCCGGAAATAACTGGTTCCGTGTTTCAGGTCCAGCATTTCCTTGTAATTGACGCTGCGCACTTTGCCTATTGCATCATTATCAAGTAGTTCTTTTATTTTTTTTATGGTAGCATGGTATCTGGCATTATGCGAGGTGACCGCAAAAACTTCCGGATTGCGTTTTTGTGCTTCCATGATTTGCCTGCATTGTCTGGCGTTTACGCATAATGGTTTCTCAATGATGCAGTCTATTTTCCGGTCAAGACACTTAACCGTATATTCTGCATGAAAATAATCCACAGTGGTAATAATTGCCAAATCTGGATTGATTTCCTCGCACATTTTGTCAAAATCAATATAGACGGGAATATTAATATTCAGCGATTCATTGAATCCCGTCATTTTTGCGGGGTCTATATCCATTAGCGCCGCCAGCTCATACTTATCGGTATAATTATTTTGCAAAGCCGTTACAAAGGGACGCACCCGCATGCTTGCGCCGATTAAAGCGACTTTTTTCTTATTGTTCATTTGGAAATACCTTTACATAGACGGCTGTATGCCGAAATAGAATATTCCCATATTATCCAGAGAAGTATAACTATTTCCGCTTTGATTAATTACATTATAAAAGGGGTTTCTTGCCTTGATAGACTCAACATGCCCATCTACAAATGAAGCATTGCAACTTGAACTATGACGTGCATAAGCCATTCTGTCGTTATATGCTGAAGTGGTGAAGTGATACGTTGGTTTCCCTGTAGGCGCGCCACCGGAAACCTCGGAAGAATCCGCAACATATATGGTTCCGGACGGTCCCTTAATATGATTGTATCTGGGAATAATCCTGATGCTGTTTGCATAGGCGTTAGAATCTTTAAACATCATTCCCTGACTTACGCCGTAGACCCCGCCCCAGTAAAGACTGTTTCCCGTAGCTACGGAAGGGCAGAAGAAAATACATGATTTAACAGAGTCTTTATAATTGGGCGCATACTTTAATTCCATCAGCACTTGATGATATGCGTTGGCTGTATTAGCGTCTGGAACCGTACCGCAAAGAGCATATCCTGAAATCGCTCTGCGGGGCGTATGGATAAGGAGGAAATCATCATAATCTCCGGCATATAACATCATCGCGGAACCGATCTGTTTTAAGTTGGAGGCACATTTGATTGATTTCGCTCTTTCGCGGGCCTGGTTCAAGGCCGGCAGAAGCATGGCTGCAAGGATTGCTATGATAGCAATCACCACGAGAAGCTCGATTAGTGTGAAAATTCTTGTTGCTTTTTTCATTTTTGCACTTTCCTTTATGGTTATTGTTTTTGCTTGATACTATCTGATACTATTATGAGTATATTGTCTGATACTATCGCTTGTCAAGAGGTATTTTAAAATTTTTGCGTTTTTTTATATCTATACTTGACAGATAGTAAAACAGAATACTATATTAACAGTATCAAATGGTATCAGAGAGGAATAAAGAGACTTGATTTTGAAGCTGAAAAAAGATATTATTTATGAAAAACTGCGGAAAGCTATTTTAAGCGGCGAATACGCGCCCGGAACTAAATTACCGGTAGAGTTGGAATTTTCCAGGCAGCTTGGAGTAGGGAAGGTTACTTTACGCAGTGCCCTGGAGCGCTTGGAAATAGACGGTTTGATTAAGCGCCAGTCCGGTAAAGGAACATTTATAAATACTTTGTCGCCGGAAAAAGATAAATATGTTGCGATTCATCCCAATTATGACTCTGATCAAAGTGCTCCGTTCCACTATATTTTACCTGGAATGAAGGTATGCGCCGAACAAAATGGTTGCAAGCTGGAAACATGTCCATGTCAGATATTGCGTTCCAATCCAGTTAGTTCGTCTGTTCTCAATATGAGGCACGCCAAATATAAAGGCGCTTTCCTGATGGCAAACAACTACACTGGAAAAGAACCGGAGGTCAATGTTTTAAAAGAGTGTAAAATTCCTGTAATTATACCGCACGGCAGTCAGGAAGATGTTGATTCTGAATTGTTTGCTGTGTTGAGGACGAATACCAAAAAAGCTTTTGCCTCCGGCTTACAGTTTTTGGCTGATTGCGGCCATTCAAAAATTGGAACGATTGATTCATCTTTCAGTAACTCCTTGCGAGGTTATTCTTTAGAAGAATACTTGTCGCTACAGAAATCACTCGGAATAAAATGTTCCCGTGATTATATTCAAAATCACCTTGGGAACAATTCCATAAGCTTATCTTTAGAAAAACTGCTTGCGTTACCGGAAAAACCTACTGCTGTTTTGTGTTTTTCAGATTTTACGGCTATGCGGGTATACCAGTATCTTAACTCAAAAGGCATAAGAATTCCAGATGATATTTCAGTTCTTGGCTGCTGCGGTTATCCGGGTGGAGATTTATTTAGTCCTCCTTTGACGACACTAGACTTTATGTACGAAAAAATCGGAGAACTGGCTTTTGGGCTTATGCTGAAAAGCCATGAATGGTTCGGGAAATCAGACGGCCCTCAAGTCATTGAAACCCCGTTTTTCATAAATGAAAGACAAAGTGTGAAAAGAATTAATAAACATCGTGAAAATATGCACATAGTGTGATTTTTTTAAGTTTATAAATTTATCGTGTTACACCTATTGAATTTTTTTTGGGGAATACTCCCATGATAAATAGTTATAGACTCATGCGAAACTATTATTTGCACCATGACTAGCGCAGTCTGAGCCTGAGCTAGCGAAGGCAACACATGAAGAACATGAAGAAGTATTTAAATTTTCAGCATAAGCTGAAAAATAAAAAAACTTTTTCGTAACTTTTCGTGATTTTTCGTGGTTAATATTTGCATTTCGCACGACTCTTAAATAGTTATTCATGGGAGTATCGATCAGGGATTATTTTTTCGGCCTTAATTTGAGCTCTCCGGCAATGTAGAGCTCGGATTCTTTCCAGTAACGGGCTGATTCCAGCGGTTCCGCGTTTAATTGCCAGTATTGCGTCATTTTGCGTTCCTTCAGGCGCGGTGCGGCGCCTTTATCCTGCAAATAGGATTTCAGGGCTTCAACTGTGATTTCAGCAGATGGTGCGAAAGCACTTGAATTAACGTACCGCAACAGAGACTCGAACATCGCGCAAGTTTCAGGTTTGCCGGAATTCAGGCCGGTGAAGTTAAACCCGGTTATGAACAGCCGGCCTTTGCCGACTTTCAGTTCAAACGCATACGTGAAATTACGCATGGTCCATTCCGGTTGCAGCTCCGATAATTCATAGGTGTATACATCGAACCGGTCACGACTGGCCCGGTCGATTCCCCGCATGATCGGTTCGACTTCGACCGGAAAATCATCCAGGTTGATCTTGTCGCAGTCATCAATCAGACCGTGGAACTGCAGGTTGACGAATCCATCGTTCGGAAATCCGGCGAATGACGGATGATCTTCGATAAACGCGCCGCAGTTGTTGCCGCGATCCCAGATAACGCCTTTCAAGCGGTCCCAGACTGCCGGGAGGTAGTATTTTTCATAGTCGCAGGACCATTTGCGGTCGCGGGTTTCGTCTACCCGGTACAGCATCAGGACATCGCCGCCGTTTTCGAGCTGCTCGAATACCGTTTCATCGAAGCGGTTGGCGATCATCAGTTTAGCTGAATCGCTATGACTGAGTTGCGGATAGCGCTGTGAGATGTTTATTTCGTCGAGGCAGATTTTTGCCTGCTGCGCCGGTAATCCTTCCGGACGGTCCGGGAATACCCAGACTTGCCAGTTGTTTTCAACCAGAACGCTTTCACTGGAAACCAGTTTGGCCAGGAAAGTCAGTTCCGTGCTGTCGGCTGTTTCAGGCATTACTAGTTCGACCGAACAGATTTCCCTCAGGCCTTTTTCCCGCAAGTGGATACCGTGCAGAATGCCCTGGCTGATGACTTTACCTGTGGTCGGATTCTTCAGCTCAAAGGCAAAGTCGGCGATATCCGGCAGATTTTCGGCATAATTTGAGATCATGACCGGAACATTTACTTTTTCATTTTCAAAATAAGAGCGGCGCGGCAGATCGGTCAGCAAAATCGTGTCGGCGTTGAATTTTGTGAATTCCACCGGATCAATGTTGTGTGGATCATCGAAACAGTCCAGCAGACCGTTGGAGTTTTCATAACGCTCGGTATCGGCCAGCTGCAAAAAATGAAAACCGCTGAGCAGCGGACTGCGTCGCGCGCCTTCGATTCCGAGTTTCCAGCCGATCATCTGGAAGCGGTGCGATGCCTCGCTTGCCCGGTCGTAAAATTTGTCGTAACCTTTGAGCTTAGTCAGATTTTTCAGTTCATCGATCCACCATGGACGCTGGTCCGGGGCGTATTTGTCGAATTTTGCGGACAATGCGTCCAGATTATGATAGGCCGCGTAATGACATATTTCATGCGCCAGGACCGGGCGTTTTGAATTGATCGCGCGGGTGATCTTGAATGTCGGCTCGTCCACGTCGTCGGTCGCGACCAGTTCCTGACCTTTGCAGGAACCGTAGATCAGCCAGTTGTAGGTATTGTCAAACATGTCGTAATTCTGTCCGAAAGGATAGTAATAGGACATGTGCTGAACGTCGAAATCCACGTAAGTCCGGTCGAATTCGCCATGAGCGCAGGTGTCGATAAACAAACGGGTCGGGTCGAGTTCCTTGGTGACCGCCGCGATATGTTCGACAAAGGGGTTGGTACCAGGATTGCGGATTTCGTTACCCATACAGTAAACCATTAATGACGGGTGGTTGCGAAGCGCTTTGACCGCGTCCCGCCATTCGGCTTCATTAATGATTTCGCCTTCGTCCTTCATTCCGGCGCGTTCTTTCTGGTAATGCCCGTAATATTTACGGATTTCGATGTGAATCAGCATGCCGAGACGGTCCGCGACTTCAAAGCATTCCTCGTGGGGAATCCGTGAATGAAAACGAATCAGGTTGAAGCCGAATTCTTTTGCCGCCTTGATGTTTTTTTCGTAATACTCCGTCAACGAAAACCCGATGAAATTTGGGTGTTCATGTGCCTCGCGTCCCCGGATATACCCCCTGGCGCAAAATTTTTCGCCGTTTAAAAGCAGATCGCGTCCGGAAGTCCCGAAGGAGCGCATTCCGAACTTGATTTCTTCGCTCTGACCGCCGCATTCGACAACCAGGGTATAAAGATAAGGGCTGTTGATCGACCATAATTGGCAATTCGGGATATTTGTGGTGAACTCAGTCTTTTCGGTTGGAACGATATTGATATCGCCGGATGCGATGGTCCTTGTTTCTGCATCCATTACTTTCCAGTTGGCCGTGCTGCAATTAGCCGGTGCGGTAAAACTGATTTCCGCCTGTTGCATGTTGATGTTCGGAATCACGAAAAGATCGCTTAAAAAATTCATTTTTTCTTCCTCTTATTAATTAAAAGACTAGTCATTTAATTTTAATATAATAAAACTATTCTTTATTTCAAGTTGATTATTTTAATTAATTGATTATATTGTAGAAAAAATAATAATTAAGGGAATTCCGTTTGAAAATAGAACGATACAGACAAATCGCGCAGATTCTGATGAAAGAACTGCAGTCGGGCACATACAAGCCCGGTGATACTTTTCCGGTTCGTTCGGAATTGGCGAAGCGTTTTAAAACCACTCGCAGCACGGTGAACCGGGCGATGGAAGAGTTGATCGGCAAAGGTTTTCTGGCGGCGCGGCGCGGGGCCGGAACGGTGGTGGTGTCACTGGAAACCCGGTTGCGTATCGCCTACGTGTCCCCTGCCTGGTTGATGCATTATATGCCAAGGCCGGCGGAATGCAAACTTACCTATTTCTCCGCGGAGGAAGTTTTGAATTCACGCACCAGCTTGAATAAGTTGAGCGGTTATGACGGGATCATCTGGTCGCATCCGGAGGAAAAAGAATTTCCGCTGATCAAGAAAATTGCCGCCGGAATTCCGCTGGTTCTGGTAAACCGGACCTGCGAGGGCGTACACTCAGTCGTTTCCGAATATGTTGAAACTTTTTCAAAACATGTCAGTCAACGTCTGAATGAACATCCTGGCATCACTCCGAATCTATTGACCAGCGCCGCGTCCTCGACTCCGTATCGTCAGCGTTTTGACGGTTTTGTCAAGGCGTGTCGCGAGCATAAACGGTTCTATGAAGTGATAGAACTGCCGGACGATTTTGCGTCGAAGCTCGCGTTTCTTGAAAAATATCTGCTTGATGATGAACAGGATTTATTGATTTTCGCTGATAACTGGGCTCATACCGGGGCGTTGATCACCTGGACCCGGAATCACGGGCGGGAATTTGGACGGAATATTTTCTATACCGACTTTGACAATACCGAGCCGGAGCATGTCTGGGGGATCACTACCACCAGTATTGTTCAGGATTTCGACTCCCTGACTGATGCCGCTTTAAAGGAACTCCTGAAGCTGGTCAGAAAGGTCAAGGCTCCCCGGAATATCTTTCTGCCGCCGGAATTACGGCTCGGGAATACATAAAACCAGTTTTTAGGTAAATAGTTTATTGCGATATCGATTCTGATATTGATTTTTGAAAATGGCCGTGTATTTTTTATTAATGTGCAAGTCCAACCCCAATAAATAAGGAATAGAGAAATGATTAACCAAGTCAAGTTTTCTGTGAAGACCGTAGTTTCCCTGGTATCTTTGAGTTTGGCTGCCGTCCTGACCGGGTGTGCGTCATCGAATGTCAAGATTACGGATCGCGCTCCTTATGATTCGATTGTCAAGCCGGACTTCGTTCTGGTTCAGAATCTGGCGATATCTCCGGGCAAAGTCAAGTTGGACGATGGAATGATTGCCAAGGCTATCCGGGATAAAGAAAAAGTAACCCAGACGCAGCAGGAAATCAAACTGGGCAAGCTGGCCGCTAAAACTTTTACCGACAGTCTGATTAAATATCTAAAGATGGCCGGAGTAAAGGCTGTTAAAGCCGGAGCCGGCCAGAAGCCGACTGGCAGAACTCTGGTTTTGGGCGGTAAATTTATTCAGGTCAACCGGGGAAATCAGGCAGTCAGGGTGCTGATAGGCTTTGGTTTCGGCAATGGCGATATCAAAGCACTGATCATCTGCAGTCAGAACGGCGCTCAGATTGCCCGTGCCGTGGTTTCCACAACCGGCGGTCATAAACCGGGTATCCTGGTTCCAGTTGCCGGCGGGGCTGCGGCGGGCTCGATTATCGTTTCGTCCACGGTCTCCGGGGCATCGGCGGTTGTCGGCGAAGGTTTCCTTGCCTCGCTCCAGGCTGATGTCGATCGCGCGGCCAAAGGTGTTGCCAAAAAAATAGTCCAGGGCTACATAAACCATAACTGGTTGCCCAAGGACGCCATCGACAAGCTTAACGGCTTGTTTTAAGTTAATTCAACCGGTGACTTCTTTTACTCAGGAGTGATTGAGTCTCCGGAATTCTTTCGGTGTAAAATTTGTATTGGTGAGAATATTATTTGAGTGGCATAAATCACAAAATGGCCACTTTTTAAAGTATTAACATTGCATTTTTTCCTGAATATATGCATATTTAATAAACTGATATTATGTCATTTTATCAAATAAGGCAATTATATGGAGGGAAATAATGTTCAGAAAACTTCTGCTTTTTATTATTCTTGCTGTGGCGGTTACTTCTTATGCTGGAGATTCAGCCGTCAAAGTGGAATATGACGGTAAAATTGAAATTCATAATCTTCATAAAGATGTTCGTTATGTCCTGAATCGCAAACATGTTTTTACTAATGTACCTCAAAATTTATTGTTCAATCAAGTTACTATTATGAATGGTAGCGCTCATAAGAAGATTAAAGTGACAGTCCCTGACAATACTGTCTTGCATATATGTCTTGATAGCGGCCTGAATACAAAAAAGAAATACAAATCCGAGTTGAATGAATACATCAGGTATTTGCAGCGTCAAGGGTGGAGAACTGCCGGCAAAATCACTACCTCGGATACGAGAATGAAGTATCTTCGCGTTTTTACCAAAATGTTCTACAAAGGAGCGTCAGAAGAATTTCTTGGTCTTGGTTTTCCGGGGGTAATGATCATTGCCAAATCCATCGAGTTGGAAAAGGCAAAGGAATAAATTAAGTCAAAAATTTTAATGATTTACAACTGAACAATGAAAAAATATAGTAAATATCTGACAAAGAACAATATCATTTGCGCTTTCTTTGTATTGGTCGCTTTAATTGCATTAACACCGGATAATTTTCTTGTGATCCTTTGGAGACAGAAGATTGTTTGGGATATTAATCATAAGCAGGGTGTTGATTCGTCATCAATATGCAATAATGTAGTTTACCACTTGGATAATTTAGAACCGGAAGCAATTTATGAATATCTGGTTAAGACGAAAAATATGGGGAATGGCGCTATTGTTATTGCCAAATGTGTAGTTCTTGAAAAATGGGCGATGCTGCCTTTTCTGAAAAAAATAGCAAATCATAATGAGAAAAGTAAAAATGATAAATATTTCTATGCGAAAACTGCAATCGTCGCAATGAACAATGATGTCAGACTGCCCCGGGTGGACATGAATACATTGCATCCATACGATGCCGCAATGAAAACTTATATAAACTTTACGATAAAAGTAAAAAAAGAGTGGATTGCTTACGGAAAGAAACATTTAGACGCAATTGCATTGAAAACAATAGCTAATTTCTCAATACATCATAAAATAGGGAGCCACAGCGTCGGCTTTTATTCCCCATATTATTTTGGAGATTATGTCGAATACAGTTCACCGGTTAATGGCAGTGGCAAGGGCCATATTTTGTCCATGGAAGTTGATGAATCTGGAGCTGTCAGCTATCTGGTGAAGTGTAAATTGAAAGACGGTAAAACCGAGATATGCGGAGGAATATTTCCCGAGGATATCAAGGTTTATCAACCTCGAAAAGATAAAAAATAAATTCATCAGGTATTTTTATTGAGAAACGTCGCGCTGACTTTATAAACGCTATGTGTTTCTTAATTCCATTACCCGATAATATCTTTTAAGTTGCCGCCGGGGAATTCAGCGGCCCAGGCGCGAACTGTTTTGCGTAAGTCTTCAGGTTCGTGGAACAGTGAGGGCAGGGCGGTGACTTTTTCCAGTTTTTCCAGCAGCATGACGGCAATCCGGTCAGTCATCGCGGCGATGGCGGCTTGTTTTATGGTTCATCTGTATTTTTGAACTGTTCAGGTTGGTATTACAGATCATTATTCTGGTTATCATCATAGTCATCTGCTGTCCATGTCCGCTTTATTTTGAGAACGTTATAATGTTTATCTATGGATGTTGAGATGTTGCCATCCAATAGTTAATTTTCTGCACTGCCAATATCTGTACCAATGATGAAATTTTTATTTTTCAAAATGCTTAATATTCTTTCACATTTTGCTGGTGAATCATTCGGGCCGGCAATGAAAAGCGGTTCTCCATCTCGTCCAAATTCAAATTCCAGGGATGAGGTCTCGTGGTTTACGTCATCAAAAATTTTGATGGCCGTATTATATTCTTTACATGGAGAAAAGCCGATTTGTTTACTCCATGTGACTGCGTCATATAGTAATTTTTTTGCATCTTCGGGCTTTATCTCTTCGAAAGGACGTTGAGATTTCATGTTTTCGTATTCTTCTGCAAAAATATTCCTTACAAAGCCATCTTTTATTCCCAGGCAGAACGAATCAATTAGAAAGGACGCGATGACAAGGCCGCCTTCCCTTGACCGTCTGGCTGCCGTCACATGCAATATGCCTGAATCACGGCCGGAATAATCGATACTGCAATCGTAAAATTCTAAATTTCGACAACTTTTTATCAGTCGTGCTTCTGGGCTGAGATTTTTTAAAATATTAGCCTGCTTCTGTTTGTCTTTTGATTTAGCTTTTCTTTTTTCAAGTTTTTTTTGTCGAGCGTTTTTAGCCATTGGCATTTCCTCAAATTGTTGGCGTTAATCAATTGTTTATTTTCTTTTACAACTGCATGGTTTGTATCCGGACGCATACATTTTTCCAATTTTCATATCAATATTCCGGGCTAATTGATTGGGACTATTCATGCCGGCTTCAGCCAGCATGGTTAACAAAACCTTCCCGGCTGCTTCAGCGTCAGCTTGTGCATTATGATGTTTAAACTCATGCCCGATATAATCGCATAGCGTATTTAGCTTATGGTTATGCAAGTGTCGCCACAAACGACTTGCTGCTTTGTAAGTACAGAAATAATCGAATTCCGGATATGGCATATGGTATAAGTCGCATACCGCGCGGAGTACCGACATATCAAACGCGGCATTATGCGCAACCACCAAATCCGCCTTGAGGTGTTCAATAAGCCAACTTGAGAGGGATTTGAAATCCGGGGATGCCGCTACATCTTGCGAGCGGATTCCATGAATACTAATGTTAAACGGGTCAAAATACGCACAGGAACGATGAGGTTTAATCAAGTATTCGTCGGTTTCAATAATTTCGCCATCCAGGATTATTGCGATTCCTACTGAGCACGCGCTGCCGCGAGACGAGTTGGCTGTTTCAAAATCAATACAAGTTATCTTCATTCGTTTACTCTGTTTTGATGGTGTTTACAATCAATTTATAATAGCTTTATCAACACGAAAATTCAACACAGGAACTTATTTAAGTGGTTGGTATACATATAAGGACCCAACATTAACGGTATATAATTATCGCTAATGCAAAACCAACGAAAGGGACCTTATATGTAAGAACAAATATACTGCTGGATTGACTTGCATTCAAGCAATTTGTATCTCAAAATAGTTGAAAATTCAGAAAACTTCTTTGTCGAGATAACATCTCATAAATTGATTTTTAGATGTGAAAAATCTGATTTAAGCCTTGGGGCCAGTCGTTCATCACGCCCCAAATAAAAGTCAATATCGGCGGTTAGAATTAAATATTTAATCATCACTTACTTTAATAAAAATACACAACAGTTTGATAATTATTGTCTTATGGTGATTTTTGTGAGGTGAATTAAAGCTCAGTTTTTCTGTGCCATCCGTGGTGCAATTATTCTATTACTTGATAATAGCCTTAAGGTTGCCGCCGGGGAATTCGGCGGCCCAGGTGCGAACTGTTTTGCGTAAGTCTTCACGTTCGTGGAACAGCGAGGGAAGGGCGGTGACTTTTTCCAGTTTTTCCAGCAGCATGGCGGCAATCCGGTCGGTCATTACGGCGATGGCGGCTTGCGGAGAGTGGTTCTGCAGGATTTGTTTGTAGAGCTCCATCGCGTTGAAACGCAATGTTTCAGTACGGGGATAGCCGGAACACATCAGATTCCAGGGATCGCCTTCCTGTTGATCGCCGCCGGACCGGAGGTCAGAACGCATTACGACACACGGCAGGTCGACCATTTTGGCCATCATAAACTCGGCCACGGTGCCGGAATCAAGTTCCAAACCATCGAAATGAAAGACCGCGGCGTCGGATTCGAGCAGCAGTTTGAAATCCTGGTCGCGAATATCCAAGGCCCGTTTGACCGGCGTTTCGTTGTCTTGCGGCAGAATGACCTGCCAGCGTTTCGGGGCAAGACGATTTACGGCGTCTGCCAGCAGGGCATTGCCGATCAGATGTTTGTGGTCGAATAGTTCACCCGCAAAATAAATCTTCATGGTTTTAGCGCCTTGATTATTCCGATTACGCTTACTACCGTATTATAAAGGTTGTCAGGAGCGTTTTTCAGGGCGTCTTCCAGCGCTCCCGGCCCTGACGCGATACTGAGTGTCGCGATAAATTTTTTTCGGAGCAGGGCAAAGTCGCCTTTGATCGCGCCTGACAGCAATACTGTCGGCACACCAGCCTGAGATGCGGTATCGGCAACTACCGCGCAGAGTTTGCCGGAGGTGGTCTGCCCGTCAGTGCAGCCTTCTCCTGTTATTAACAGATCGGCGTCTTTTAAGAGTTCTTTCATCCCGGTAAGTTCGATCATCAGACCGGCGCCGGAAACAATTTCCGCTCCAGCCAATGTCCGCAGGCCGAAACCGAGTCCGCCTGCCGCGCCGTCACCTGGTTGATCGCAATTATTGGCAAAACCGGCTTTTTGGATCGCGGCGGCGTAATTAGCCATATTGGCTTCAAGAATTTCTACCATTTCAGGCGAGGCTCCTTTTTGAGGGCTGTAAACATGGGCCGCTCCGTTCGGACCGAGCAGCGGATTGGTTACGTCGCAGGCAACCCGGATTTTCGCGTTTTCCAGCTCTTGGATGACGTCGGAATCATCGACCCCGCAGATTTCGCCCATGTCTTCGCCGGAACAGCCGCAAACCTGATTGCCGCCTCGGGTCACCGGAAATTTGTAGCCGAGAGCCTGGGCCATACCCGCGCCGCCGTCGGTAGTGGCGCTGCCGCCGATGCCGATAATAATATCATTGATGCCGGATTTGAGGATATGGCGAATGACCTCGCCAGTGCCGTAAGTGGTGGTTTTCAATGGATTGAGTTCATTGCTTTTCAATAGTTCGAGTCCGCTGGCGGCCGCCATTTCCATGATCGCGGTTTTGCCGTTACCGGTAACTCCGTATTGTGCATCGATAAGGCGTCCCAGTGGATCATGGACAATGACGGTCTGTAAATGACCGCCGGTAGCGGCGACCGCCGCGTCAACCGTGCCTTCGCCGCCGTCGGCCATCGGAATAGAGATGACTTCCGCTTCCGGAATAATATCCAGAATGGCTTTTTCCATGATTTTACAGATTTCGGGGCTGCGCATATTGCCTTTATAAGAATCGGGCGCAAGAATTATTTTCATTAATAAAACTCCGTTATTTTCGGGCGTTGGCGGTTGTTAATCTATACGACAACAGCGGACTGTCAATTAACAACTTAATCGGCTTAATCTACACCGGAAATGAAATTTTTCAGTCTGAAAGTCTCTCTAATCCGGAAAAAAAGCACATTTTTTGATGTTATAATTCGATATTTGCGTTTTTACGGAGTAAAGTACCAACTTCAATATTTTAATTGAAATACAATTGTAATTAGTAACATAAAACGACAGGAGAACACAATGTCAAGAAAAGTAATTATCGCCGGCAACTGGAAAATGAACAAAACCGCAGCCGAGGGCAAAGCCCTGGTTGAAGAACTGATCCCGCTGGTTAGCGATGTCACCGCCTGTGAAGTGGTTGTCTGCCCGACTTTCACCACTTTGTCCGCAGTGGTTGAAGCCTGCAAAGGTACCAACGTCAAAGTTGGCGCCCAGAATATCAGTTGGGCCGAGTCCGGCGCTTTTACCGGTGAAATTTCCGCCGCTATGCTGAAAGAAGTCGGAGTTGAATTTGTGATCATCGGTCACAGCGAACGCCGTCAGTACTTCGGTGAAACCGACGAAACTGTCAATATGCGCACTAAAGCGGCTCTGGGCGCAGGTTTGAAACCGATTGTCTGTATCGGTGAATTGCTGGAAGAGCGCGAAAGCGGTAAAACCGAAGAAGTACTTGATTGTCAGGTCCGTAACGGTTTGGCCGGTTTGAGCGCCGAAGATATGGCGAACACGGTTGTCGCTTATGAACCGGTCTGGGCTATCGGTACCGGTAAAACCGCTACTCCGGAAATGGCGCAGGAAACCCAGGCGTTTGTCCGCAAAGTCGTTGCCGATATGTTCGGCTGTGAAGTTGCCGAAGGTTTGCGTATCCAGTACGGCGGCAGCATGAAGCCGGATAATTCGGGCGAATTGGTCGCGCAGCCGGATATTGACGGCGGTCTCATCGGCGGAGCTTCTTTAAAAGCTGACAGCTTTGCGCAGTTAGTCAAAAACGCGATAGGTTAAGGCTCAATTATACTTGAACGACAGGGCGGAGAGTGCTCTCCGTCCTGTTTGCTGACGGTATGTTTACTCGATAAATATGGAAAAAACAGTATCATTGATTAGTAGTTGCAATTTTAACTTGACTTTTTAATGCAGTTATGCTAGAGTAATTCCAAAGGTTTTAAAGAGTATCGCAGAGGCGTCGAAGATTTATATTCGAAAGGCGAAAAAAAATGGAAGTTTTTAGAATAGTTCTTTACACAACAGTCATTGTTATTGCGCTGTTGCTGATAGGGCTAATTTTGATTCAGCAGTCCAAAGGCGGCGGCTTCGGCAGTGCTTTTTCCGGACTGAGTGAATCTGTTTTCGGGGCACGGGCCGGCAGTCATCTGACAAAGCTGACGGTGATTCTCACCTCGCTTTTCTTTTTTCTCACATTGATTCTTGCGGTTGTAACCGGGCGTACAGTTCGGGATTCAAGCGCGATCCAGACAACCGCCGATCTGAAGGCGGATGCGGCAGCAGAAAAGCCGGTTGCGGCAAAGCCTGTTAACCCTGCCGCGGTTAAACCGGTAAAGCCTGCTGATTCCAAGCCGGCACCCCCGGCAAAATAGTCTTTGAAGAGAGAATCGTGATTGTTGTATGCCTGCTTGCAGGGGAAATATAAAAAAAATTTGTCTCAGAGGTTGAAATTTGTAAGAGTTGGAGATATTTTCTCGAATTCTTGGTTTGAAAAATCAGTTTAGATTGGAGGTTTTTATGTTAAAGTCAACTGTTTTGGCGTGTGCCGGTCTGGTTATGATCTCCGGCATTTATTGCCAAGCCCAGACTACGGGAGCCTTCAGGAATATTATGATTAAGCCCCAATGGGGTGCAACGCCGTTGCCTGGATCCAAGAACTATCCCAGCTCCAACCGCTCCGGTCTCGGCAGATGGTATATGATTAAAATCAACTATACTACCCCGAAAGTTGATGATGGGCGGAAAAAGGTCAAATGGCTGGATGACATCACCATGAATGTGGAAATATTGTTTCCGGGGGAATATGAAGGTAAACAGGCTACCGCCAGAATGAGCGGTTCCGTCGAATTCTGGTCGATTCCGCTGGACGGCAAAGTGCATAATGCGTTGATGCTGGTTCCGCCGCAAATCATTCAACGTTATGCGAGAGTTGGGGACAGTTATAAACGAATACCGATTTTTATCAAAGTTTCATTTTTGAACAGCGCAAACCGCCTCATGGCAGTAAAATATTATTCATCAGCCAATGGTTTCACTGAAAGAGCCGCTGCTGCAGCTTTTGCCAAGGCCGGCAGCTCCGGTCGGATAACAGTTGGCGGTATTCTTAAAGTCGGTGACGTAATTCTGTCACGTGATAAGACCCCGTGGTCATCGATCAACTGGGAGCATTACGAATTAATTAAACCCCAAAGTGCGAAGAAATAAGATATGGCTAAAGAAGATAGAATACTCGCAATCGACGTTGGAGGAGACAGCCTGAAACTGGCTGAATTTGTTTATCCTGATGACGGAGGAGTTATTCTTGAGAAATTTGCTTTCGCGGAATATGAAATGGATCTCGACAATTCCGAGAGTGACTCGGAGGATGATTTCGCGGAAAAATTTGAAGACAGTCTTAGAACTCTGCTTGATGAACATGATTTTATCGCTAAAAAAGTTCGCATGTCCATTTCCGGACAATCGGCTTTTATTCGATTGGCGAAACTGCCTCCACTCGGAGATGATGAAGGCCGGGTACATCAAATTGTCGAATACGAAGCGAAGCAAACAGTTCCTTTCCCGATGGATGAAGTAGTATGGGATTACCAGCTGATTCACCGTTTGGCGGATACCCCGGACTCTTCGGCTAATGAAGATCTGGATGAAGAGTTGGGAGAGGACGGCGATTTGGAGGTAGAGGATAATGCCAGTGATGTTGAAGAGGAAATGGAGGCATTGTTTGTCGTAGTCAAGAATGAGATTGTGGCGAAACTGGCTGAGGTGGTAGAACGCTTTGGAAAAGAAATTCTCTCAATCGAAAGTGCTCCGATTTCATGCTTTAATGCTGCCAGAGCCAATCAAATCGGCCTTGGCGAATGTGAAATGATATTGAATATTGGCGGTCATTGTTCAAACCTGGTGTTTGCAGACAGTGGCCGTATTTTTGTGCGGACAATTCCGATTGCCGGGCATTCGGTAACCCAGCAGGTCGCTCGAGAATTTAATATTTCCTATTCCGACGCTGAGGAACTTAAGCGTCGTCATGGTTTTGTTGCGCTTGGCGGTGCTTACGAGGAACCTGATTCGGAAGTTGCAGCGACGGTTTCCAAGATTGTTCGTAATATAATGACTCGCCTCCATGGTGAAATCAACCGCTCTATCAACGTGTATCGTTCCCAGCATAAAGGGCAGCGCCCGACTAAAATGTATCTGGCCGGCGGAAGTTCGGTTATGGATTTTACTCCACGATTCTTTAATGAAAAATTGCGTATTCCGGTTGAATACCTGAATCCCTTCCAGGCAATTAATCTGGACGATGAGGTAGACCGGGAACAGCTTTCTGATTTGGCGCATATGTTCTCCGAGGTGATCGGTTTGGCACTGCGCCACGTGACGACCTGTCCGGTTGAGATCACGCTGATTCCTGATTCAATTCGCAAACTTCGTGAATTTAACGCCAAAAAACCGTATTTTTATGCCTGCTGTGTTTCAATTGTGCTTTGTCTGCTAATCAACTACATGGGGGTAAAACGTCGTTTGAGCCATGATAAGCAGCGGGCCGACCTGACTCAAAAAGAAGTTGACAAGACGAAAAAAGTTCACAATGAAGTTCAGGCTGTATTCAGTCAAATGGAAATTAAAAAACGTGAATTTGACGGAGCGGTCGATATCGCGAAGAAACGTCGGGTGTGGGCCAGTTTGCTTAATGACATTCAGAAAGAGTTGCCGTCCCGGGTTTGGATTACCTCCATCAAAGGTATGACTGACGCGGATGTTACCCAGGCGGTCCAGGCCAGAAGACAAGCGACCCGGCCGGCTCGTAATAGAAGAAATCCGGAAGAAAGCATGTGGGGAGATGGCGGCGACGCAATGGGTGGAAGGCAGCAGGCTGCGGCTGAAACGGTCAAGCAGGTTGAGCTTGCCTGGATTGTTTTTGAAGGTCACGCTCTGATATATAGAGAAAGTGAACAGCTTGCTGAAGACTTCAGGGAGAATTTACGGAAAAGCAAACGTTTTGAAGATGAAGCTGATAAGGTCAGTTTTGTAACCTATGAGCCGGTTAAGGGCAATAATAATATAACTTATTTTAAATTGCGCGCAAAACTCAAGCAACCGATTACAGTCATGAGGTGAAGTTAGATATATGGATTTGATCAAGAAAAATGTTTTAATGTTTTCTATCCTCGGCATTACCCTGATAATTGTCGGGGTATTGACTTATATGGTTTTGGTAACTCATGGTCAGATGGGTGAATACATCGAAAAAGTTAACAGACTGCGGGATGAAATCAAAGAGCTTGGGAAAAAGAAACCAAGGCCGGTTGCCGACAATGTTGTGCGTATCAAAAAAGATATTAAAGGGTATACCGGACTGGCTGATAATATTGTTAAGCAGTTTGGCCAGCCATCATATCCTGCTCTGCAGAAAATGTGTGATAAACTTGACACCACGCCAGACAAACTCAGAACGGAATTCCGGGAATACTGGGAAGAACACATGAAAGAAGGCGGCGGGATTACCCGTATTCAGGTCTTGCAGAATTTTATAAATGACCAGAAAAGTAAATACAAGGATAAATGGGATTTGGCGGTTAAGGAATTCCAGCAGGAAATTGAAAAGATTACCTACGAAACAATCGACAAAGACAATATCAAGGACATTTTCTTTCACAGTTTAGGTTTGCCGCGCCAGGTTAAACGCTCACAATGCTTGCTGTATATGATTAATATGCGCAAAAAATTGTGGGATCTGCTTTCAGGGAAAGGTGTTTTTCTCTTGCAAGACGCAACCGGTTTGGGTTTCGCTGCCGGTGAATATGATAAGCTGCCGGACGAAATAAATGTTCCGAACATTTTGTTTTGCTGGACGATAATTGAAGATATTACATCAAGGCTTGCAGACTCGGGTATCAGGGAGATCACTTCTTTTACAAAACGCGGACTCGGCGGTTATACTGATGGTGATTATACCTATTACCGTTTTAATGTGACAGTACGCGGTTCTGAAAAGAATATTCGGAAGTTTATCAAGAATCTGTATAATGCTTATGTTGATCGTCGCGTCTATATTGTGCAGGAAATGACCTTGGATCGCGATGTTGACATGGCCGAGGAAATTCTGAAAACTACTGGTGCCCTGACATATACCGCGAAGCGTGTGGATGCAACCGAGCCTGGCGAGCCGGGAATGATGGGTGATAATATTTCCGGAGTTAAAACAGCGGAAGCAATTGCGGAGGAAAAACGCAAGAAGGAATTAAAAAAACAGCAGGAAGAGGCGGAGCGTAAACTGCCGTATTTTAAAAGGAAAAATTACGCGCAGGTAATTATCGGCAGCGACCTCACCTGCGAAGCGGTGATTTCAATAGATTACGTAGTATATAATAAGTTCAAAATTAAACAATAATTGTAATAAGATTTCCGGGAGAAGTTCAGTTGAATTTTCTTAAACGACATTATGAAAAATTATTATTGGTGATAATGCTGATAATTTTTCTGTTTTCCCTGTTTTACCAGGTTGATATAATTACCGGCGCTGACAGGATCACGGCTAACGACCTTAAGTTGCCTCCGATGCACGCTGATTATGAAAATGTCAAATTTAACAAACCTGAATTCAATGAAAAAAATATATTTATTACCGGCACCTCATGGAATCCTACAGTTCCGAAAAGCCCCAAAATCAAGGTGTTTACCGATCTGCTGGATAATTTCAAATCTGCACGCTGTCCCAATCCTAAATGTTCAAAAATTATCCCTCTTTATGATTTTTTGAATAAACCGCACAGGTGTCCGATTTGTAATTTTGACCTGCCGACACCCGATACTGATGATGGGCCACCACCACCTCCTCCTATAAAAGGAGATTCTGATGGAGATGGAATTTCTGACCAGATTGAAAACCAATGGGGAACTGACCCGAATAAAAATGATTCGAATATTGATTCGGACGGTGATGGTTTTGTCAATATCTATGAATATAAATATATCCCAATGACCAATGGCGGCAAAGCCAGAAGCCATCCGCCGTTGTGGCATCGTCTTTATGTTCGGGATATCCGCCGTACCTTACTGGATATCAGGCTTAAGAAGATTACAGTTACCGGATCTGATAAGGAAGATTGGGATGTTCAGGTAAATACTCAAGGTGGTAGAAAATCCAAATTCATGATTATTGGCGACACCATCAAAGTTAATAAAAAGCTTTACAAATTGGTTGACATTAAATCTATCAAGAAAAAATCCAAGATTAAATCCGTGACGGTGGATATTGATGTCTCAGAGATTACTCTGAAATCTGTCTCCGGTGACGATACGATTATTGCCGTTCGCAATGAGGACGTTTATTCCTCGAAACCTCAGGCTATTCTGGTTGATGAGTTTGACGGCAAGGAATATGTTGTTGACCAGGGCTCAATTCTGACTATCGGGACGCCGCAAACCGGACGTGAAAAGTATAAAGTGGTGAAAGTTGATCCTGGTAAGGATGAAGTAATATTGACGAATCTGACAAAATTGCTCGGTCTGGTCAAAGGCAGCAAGTGTCGTGTCACAAAGACTCCGTTGATTCCTAAGATTCAAAAGGAAGTGCAGAATAATCCTGAAGATATGATGGGGCCAGAGGGCATGCCGCTTGAACCGGGCTTGGCTCCATCAGGTAGAACGCAGCGGAATAATCGAACAGGGCGGATTCGTCCTGGAATCAATCCGAGACGGGGCGCACCAGGGGCACCACTGATTTAAGACAAAGAAATTTATTTTAATATAAAGGACATTTTATTATGGCTATAAAATCATTTGGCAAAACGGTGAAGTATTGTCTCTTTCCGTCCCTGTGCTGCGGCATGGTTTTTTCCGCCTCTGCCGTAGATATTTTTGAGTTGGATCATGATATCGAAGCTCGCAAGAAAGCTGAAAAGCAACGTATCAAGCAAGCATATAAAACAGCGTCTGCGGATGCCAGAAAAAAACTCGCTGATGTTGATAAACAAGTTAGCGAAGCGAAAGAACTGTTTGATGCCGGGAAGCAGGATAAGGCGATTGAGAAGTTGCAGTCGGCATTGGCGTTCCTGAATACAATGGAAGGTTCAATGGTTGAACATAAGAAAAAACGTGTACAACAGACCATGACTAATCTGCGGCATAAATGGGCCGCCAACTTGCTTGAAAAAGCCAGGCGTGAATGTCTTATTCAGCGCTATGACCGGGCTATTAGTTTAGCATCTGAAGCGTCCAAAGTTGATTCAACGAAAACTGAAGAAGTCGGTAAATTCGTTGAATATTGCCAAAAGAAAATAAAGTCTGAGACTTATACCGAAAATACCAGTATCGGCAGAGTTGACAAACAATATTATCTGCGTGAGCGTGACATTCATATCCTGCTTGAGGAAGCGAAAGTTCTGTATAAGGATAAACGTTATGCTGAAGTTAGAAATAAACTTGAGAAGGTTTTCATCAAAGACAACTTTAATCAGGAAGCTTTGAATTTATTGAACAAAACCTATAACAAGCTCTATAACGCAGGTCAGGCACGTGCCAAAGCCGATCAGGAAGAACAGATAGCTTTCAATGACTGGGCCTGGATTGAGCCGGCCCTTCCGACTGAAATGGGACGCTCAATGGGGCGCAGTGCCGAGGACCGTAAATCCATCGGGACCGATTTATATGAGAAGATGCAGAATATCATTTTTCCGAAAGTTGAATTTGAAGATGTCAATATCAACTCGGTTATCCGTCAGTTGAACCGGATGAGTAAGCGTTATGACCCTGATAAACAGGGCATTAGTATTGTGTCCCAGCTTACCGCTTCTGTTGCGAATATGACGCCGCCGATCACTATGAGCTTTGACAACATGCCAATGAGTGAAGTCATTCGTTATCTTTGCCAGGGCTCTGGTTTGAAGTACCGTATTCAGGACAATGCTGTAATGATTGGTTTGAGTTCGGCAATCGATGATATGAAAGTGCATTTATTCAAAGTCCGTGCTGCCATGATTGCACGTATCCCCGGTGTTGATGCCGGCGGAGCTGAAGGCGGCGGCGGTGGCGGCGGCGGTGGCGGCGGCGGTGGTGGAGAAGGCTCCAGCATGACGCAGGTCGATTTTACCAAAGAACGCGAAGAGGACTCCATTGATATGTCGACAGCGCTGACCTCCGGTTTGACCGAGGAACTGCCGAAAACTAAATCTTCTGCAATCAGTTCTCAAGCTTTAAAAACATATTTTATTGAACGAGGTATTGATTTCCCGCCAAATTCAGCGATCGCTTATAATCGTAAAGCCGGTAAACTTTATGTAAAGAACACACGTGAAAATCTTCGCAAAATGGAAGATCTTCTACGTCAGATTGATGTTCAAACACCGATGGTGATGGTTGAAGTGAAATTTATTGAGTTGACTGATGATGATGTCAAGGAATTAGGTTTTGACTGGTATTTCTCCGCTTATCAGGGGACGGATCCGGATAATGCAAGTTGGTCAATCAGCGGGGGCGGTACTACATCAAATGGAGTACAGTCGACAACATTATTGCGGCACTACGCTCCGGATAACAACAACTCTCAAGATGCCAGTGACCGTAACTACAAGGTGGTAAATGATTGGCAGATTTTTCCGAATTTCGGCGACAAGCTCTTCGGTGACAACACGGTTAATTTGAGTTTGACGGTTAATGCCCTTGATCAAAATGATAAAGTTGAAGCTATTGCTGCTCCGCGGGTAATCGCAACAAGCGGTACTGAATCAGCAATTAAAATGGCTACCCGGACTTATTTCCCTGAAAGCTGGGAAGATCCCGAAGTAACAGTTAATGGAAATACTGTAGATGTTAAAACACCGGTGCCGGAATTTGGCGAAGCGGTTGATATTGGTATTCAGATGACTGTTACTCCTGAAGTAAGCCCGAATAATTATACGATTTCGTTGCATCTGCAGCCTCAGGTAATCAGTTTTTCCGGCTGGGACTACTACCCTTATACAATCAAAGTCGGTTCAATCCAGACGGTAGATGAAGAAGATACCACATCTGATGATAAACTTGTTTCAGCCGTCAAGATGCCGCGTTTATCGTACCGGGATATGGATGTCCGCATTAAGCTTTATGACGGCGAAACGGTTCTGATCGGCGGGATGGTCAGAACGACCAACTCAAACAGTGAAGACCGGTGGCCCGGTTTGGGCTCAGTTCCTTTAATAGGTCGTTTTTTCAGTCGTGAATTCAGTAAGACCTTGCGTACTAATTTACTTATATTTGTAACATGTAGACTATATAATAGTGATGGTGTTCCGGTTCGTAACAAGAGTCGGAGTATTGCTGAATTTAACCGTTAAAATGGATTGATCGAATAAAACCCCTATACTGGAGGAAATTGAAATATGCTGGACTTAAGATTTAAAAAGATACACATAGCTTATGCAATGCTGGTCATTGTCTTATTTGCTCCGCGGTTATACGCGGAGAGTGAAGTTGTGACCCAGATAAAAACCGATATCGGTAAAAGAACGGCTTACCGTCAGCAGTATGAAGCCAAGGCGAATCTTTTATTTGGTCAGGGAAATAAGCTCTATGCGAAGAATAAATTTTCCGAAGCGATAGAGAAATACCTCGAAGCTGCCAGCGTGTATCGTCAATGCTCCAGCTATGAGACTGATTTTATCAAACAACGGGTAAAAAGCTGCCAGGAACAAATATTTCAGTCCTATTTCCATTGGGCTTCCAGTATTGCGGAAAATGCAGCTCGCTTGAGTGAATCACATAAATTTGATGATGCAATAGCGTTGTGTAAGAAAGCTATGAAAGTATACCCTCCATGCAAGGCTCAAATGGAGGACCGCATAAAACAGTATGAAAAGCAAAAATCTCAGTTGGCATACTCCAACAGGGTTTCTCCTGACAAGGTAATTCCTGACAAAGAGAACAGGGACTATCAGATTGCGGTTCTGATCAGACAAGGAGATGAACTGGTTAAAGGCGGACGGCTGAAAGAAGGTCGGAATAAATATGAACAGGTTGTAATTATTGATCCTTACAATTCCAGAGCGATTGAACGAATTCGCAGTGTTAACATCAAGATCGATGAATTTGCCCGTAAGAAAATGTTTGCCACTTTTAAAAATCGTATGAATGAAGCTGTTTGGAAGGGCGTTCTTTCCAGAATGCCTGATCAGCTTGACGGTGATAAAGATGTTATTCAGAATCCGGTCAGAAAGATTACGGCCCAGGATGCGATTCGTCAGAAACTTAATAATATCATCATTCCAAAAATTACTTTTGACGAAGTTACGGTTCCTACCGCGATTAAGTATCTGAAAGAGACCAGTAAGCAGCTTGATCCGGAAGGTAATGGAATTAATATTTTCTTGCGCTTAACCGCCGGGCTTGATGTTGTCAAGGCTTCCGAAGCTTCAGCGGTGGATACTGCTGCAGCAAATAGAGCTCCAGGAGGAGCTCCTGAAGATGCTGGAGCAGGACCGGGCGGAGTTCTCGATGATGGGGCAGGAGCTGCCCCGGCGGCCCAGCCTGCCGCTGCTGCACCGGCTTCATCCGAAGCCGCGACAGAGCGGACTATTACTATGGCGATCAGCAATAAATCACTGTATGAAGCTATTAAATTGATTTGTCAGGCTGCCGGACTGAAATTCAGAATTGAAAAATACGCGGTTGTCATAGCAGACCGTCAAGTGCCGCTTGATGACTTGGAGACTCATATTTATCCGGTTGAAAAAGACGCTATTGATTCGGTCGGAGGTGATGACGCGAATGCGGTCAGAGTTTACTTTGAAGAGCGCGGTATCAATTTCCCGATGGGGTCCAGAATTGTTTTTGACAGCGGGATCAGCCGGTTGATTGCGACTAATACTCCCGATAACTTGCGGAAGATTGAGGAGATTATTCAGGATGAATTGAACTCGGTTGATCCGCAGGTTGAAATCCAGGTCAAATTTGTTGAAATATCTCAGAATGATGCATTGGAACTTGGTTTCCAGTATACTTTTGCCCGTCAGCAGAACGCAAAAGGAAGCAGAAAATGGGAGTTTGAACCCAGTGAAAATGTTACTCGTACCGGTCTTAGCGGCAGAACCGACAATGTTTTGACTTATCTTGGACCAATGAAAAACGGAACTCTGGATAATGATGGCTGGCAATATGCGTTTTCAGTCAATGCTCTGGATCAGATTGATTCGACCGATATTTTATCTTCTCCCCGCATTGTGACTATGAATGGTCAGCAGGCCAGTATCCGAATGATTACTGAACGCTACTTCCCGGATGAGTGGGGTGAAGCCACATTTGCCACTACGACAAGCAGCACTACTTCCGGGACTTCGACAAGCTCTTCAACCTTTACCACTTATGTCAGCGGATTGCCGGAATTTGGCGATGCGGAAGAAGAAGGTATTACTTTGGTTGTTACTCCTGAGGTTGATGCGGACCGAAGAACTATCTCTCTTACCCTGAATCCGAGAATATCTCTTCAGACAGGCTGGACTGACTACAGTTACCAGGTAACAATCAATGAAGGCGATACTCCTGTTACATATACTCAAACGTTAAAAAAGGCTGAAATTGCCGAACGTATAGTAAGTACTAAAGTCAGTGTTCTCGACGGTGAGACAATTGTCCTTGGCGGAATTATCAGTGACGTACTTACCGAACGTTACGACAAAGTTCCTGTCCTGGGTGAATTGCCGCTGGTTGGCCGTTTTTTCCAGTCTCGAGGCTTGCAGGCTGAAAAAACAAATCTTTTGATCTTTCTTACTTGCAGATTAATCAAACCGGATGGGTCATTGTTAAATCCGGATACTGTTGTTCGCGGTAAACCTGATTTCTTTGGCCGCCGCTGATAAAATTTGTTATGAATATTTTGTATAAGAGGCAAGCTGTAGGCTTAGCCTCTTTTTTTATTTTAAGTATTTTCTTTTTGTTCTTTGCAGGCTGTTCCCGCTCCCCGGTTAAAGCTCCGGTTATTGACGCAGAGTTGGCATATTCTCTGGCTTTAAAGTTGGCCTCTCACGGTTCAAGGCCATCTGGTAGCGCGGCTCTGTTGAAACAGGCGGAGTTCATTAAAAGCAAAGCGGTTGAATTTGGCGCGAAGAGCGATATTATTGCTTTTTCAGATAATACTCCCGATGGGCTTGTCAAGTTCTATAATGTTGAGGCTCGGATCTCCGGCAAAGTAGACGAATTTATTGTTATCGGCTGTCATTACGATACAAAGAAATTGCTGTCCATTCCCGATTTTTCCGGTGCTAACGATGGAGCTTCCGGCGCGGCTTTATTATTGTCGATGATAAAAGCTGCGGCTGCTCATAAGCCTCAGCCTTACTACTCATTGCGGTTTGTCTTCTTTGACGGGGAAGAGTGTATTAACAACTATTCTGAGCATGATGGTTTACATGGAAGCAGATTTTATGCAGAACAATTGAAAAAGCATAATATGGTTGAAAAATGTCGTGCGGTGATTATTGCCGATATGATAGGCGATAAAGACTTGCAGATTGCAATCCCGACCGACAGTGATCCGTTGCTTGGGAAAGCTATAATACAAAGTGCTGCTAAACTTAAATACGAATCCTTTTTTACCCCCGGCCGGCAAGAGATGATCGATGATCATACGCCTTTCCAGAAAATAGGAATCCCGGCAATAGATGTAATTGATTTTAATTATGGACCGGGAAATTCCTGGTGGCACACTTCCGAAGACACAATTGATAAGTTAGACAAGCATAGTTTCAAAGTTGTTGGCGATGTTATTCTGGATATGGTCTGGCAAATGCCGGAAAAATAACTGTGGTGATTTCTGCGTAAAGTTTGAATGCGGGCATAATCGTGATATATTAAGATATAAGTTTATAATTTTTTACTAGTTAGAATGTTGAGTTCAAATGATTAAATCAGTTTTTTTATGTGACAGCCCGTCAAAATTGATGGAAGTATATGCTGACGGTCGGATTGAACGTATATGTGCCTTGACCGACTGCTGCCGGGATATAATCACTACAGAAACGTTTAATGATTACCTTGAAACTCTGCGCGAAGCGGAAGTTGTTTTTTCCACCTGGGGTATGCTTTCATTTACGGATGAGATGTTTCAGTGCATGCCGAAGTTGAAGGCGGTCTTTTATGCGGCTGGTTCAGTACGTGGTTTTGCCGAACCAATGATCAGGCATGGTGTCCGGGTCAGCAGTGCCTGGAACGCTAATGCGGTTCCGGTCGCAGAGTTTACGGTCGCCCAGATCATCCTTTCATGCAAGCGATATTTTGCCAACTCTCAAGCCTGTAAAATCCCGGAACGACGCTTAAGCGGAGATTTTCCTGTCGGTCTTGGCGGTTTTGGCGAAACCGTTGCTTTAATCGGCTGTGGTATGATCGCCAGAAATGTTATCAGGATTCTTGATTCTTTCTGCGTCAACATTGTGGTTGTTGATCCTTATCTTTCAGATGCGGATGCATCTGCCCTCGGAGTAAAAAAGGTTTCATTGGAAGAGGCTTTTGCCAAAGCCTATGTCGTCAGTAATCATTTGCCGAATATACCTTCCACTGTCGGCTTGCTTAAAGGAGAACATTTTGCCAGCATGCGTGAAGGTGCGACATTTATCAATACCGGACGCGGGGCGCAAATCGTTGAGCCTGAATTTATTGATGTATTGGCAAAGCGTCCTGATATTACAGCTCTGCTTGATGTTTCCGATCCGGAACCGCCGAGGAAGGGTTCAGAATTCTATGCTCTGCCGAATGTCAATCTTTCCAGTCATATTGCCGGATCGCTGGGGAATGAACTGGTTCGGATGGCTGACAGCTCCATCGCGGAATTTAAACGCTGGAGTATCGGCGAACAAATGCTCTATGAAGTGTCCGCCGAGATGCTCAAGAATATGGCCTGATCGTTACCTTTTTTTGTTGGGGCGGTGGGCAGACGCTTTAGCGTTTTTAACTCCTTCTTCAAGCTTTCTAACCGCATCTTTGCTGAACCAGGTTTCCGCAAATCTCTGGAAGATTATTTCTGCTGCCTGCTCTGTGGGATGACACATGTCTTCTTTGTAAAAACGATAGTCGCGCAGTTCGTCATTCAGTATTTCGTAAGACGGGAAATAGCCGCAGCATTCCGCATTGGTGTCAACGCACTGCCGGATTGCCGCCAGCAAATTAGCCTTGCTCCGTGAATTCAGAACCGGGTCACCCGGGTAGTGTCTGACCGGAGACATGGTAAACAGTACCCGGCATTTCGGGTTGAGCTTGTGAACATCGTCTACTGCGGTCTGCAGCATTTTTAAGTTTTGATCATAGCTCAGCAGGCGCTGCTCAAACCGGTTGTTCGGTACTTTGTGACAGTTCGCCACAATCTTAGCGGTATCGCGCAGAACATAAATTACAGACGAAGATGGAGTAAGGATCAGCAAATCCGCTTCACGCAAGGTTTCCCTGAAGCGGCGGAGCGAGTAATTTGCTTTACTGAGTGATTTCGATAAAGTCTTTTCCGCGAACTGACCATGCAAACTCCAGTTATGCCAAAGCCCGTCATATTCAAAAAAATCGTTTTTTTCAAAATACTTCTCCCGGCATACCCGCAACAGGGATTCAGCGATTGAAGCGGAGTTATAGACGATCCCGCAGGGATTCCGTTGTCCGGCAAAGCCGCTCTCATGCAGTCTTTCCAATACATTCTGGGCAAAGCAGGAGCCTATACCGGCTATTATTGCTTCAGATGCGAGCTGATTTTGCTCTGCGGGTATTTGAATTGGTGTACTGAGTTTGATTGTTTTCATCTATTATTATCCTTAGTTAATTTTTCCGGTCAAACGTTCAAGCAGCAGGGTGCAGCGCGGCCGAAGACGACTGTTGCCTACTGCCATTGAGACAGCTTTGCGACTGCCGATAAGCACCAGCAGCTTTGCGGCCCTGGTCATGGCCGTATAGAGCAAATTGCGTTGCAGCATCATATAATGCTGACTGAGCAGAGGAACGATTACGGCCGGAAACTCGCTGCCTTGTGATTTATGAATGGTTATCGCGTAAGCCAGATTAATTTGCTCAGCATCGGCAAAGTCATACTCCACCGGGCGGCTCTCAAAAAAGATCGTGAATGTCTTCTTATTAGGATCGATCGTGGCTATTCGGCCCATGTCGCCGTTAAAAACATTTTTATCATAATTGTTTATGGTTTGGATAACTTTGTCTCCGGCTTTGAAAGTACGTTCGCCGATTTTAAACTGCGGACGCGGACCCGGAACCAGTTTTTCCTGGAGCAGATGATTCATATTTATCGTACCGCATGATCCCCGGTTCATCGGGGTAAGTATCTGAATCTCACGAATCGGATCGAAGCCGAAACGTTGCGGAATGCGGTCACAAACCATGGTCATAATCTTTTCGGTAACTTGTTCCGGGTCGTCTTCACTGATCCAGTAGAAATCGCTGATTTCACCTCTTGGCGGTGGTTTCAGGTTAGGCATCTTCCCATGATTTACCTGATGCGCGTTAATAATGATAGAACTGCCGGCGCCCTGACGGAATATCTGCGTTAATGAGGTGACCGCGAAGAGACCGGACTTGATAAAACAGTCAAGAACCTTTCCCGGACCAACTGACGGCAGTTGATCGGCGTCCCCGACCAGAATGACTGATGCGCCCGGTGGAACGGCCTGAAATAAGCTCAGGGCAAGTTGCAGGTCCAGCATCGACACTTCGTCGACAATCAGCAGGTCGCATTTAAGCGGGTTTTCCCGGTTATGAGAAAATGATCGCGACTCCGGTTCCCAGCGGAGTAAACGATGTATTGTCGCGGCGCTGGTATTGGTTGATTCAGACAAGCGTTGAGCCGCCCGCCCGGTTGGAGCCGCCAGGGATACTTTCAGTTTAGCGGCATTGGCGCGACGCACTATCTCGCTGACAACCGTCGTTTTGCCGACCCCGGGACCGCCGGTGATTATGCTCAACGGAGCCGCTGCGGACATTTGTACCGCATGCAGCTGTTCTTCGCTTAAATTTAATTTGGGACGGATGGGAATTCTTGCCATTCGGACCCCAGCATGATCTTGAACCGCGGACAGAGACTGAATGATTTTCGGCAGCCATACTTCAGCCAGAAAAAGCGGCCGGCTGTATATCATCTTTTCGCCGCCCTGTTTGTATAAAGCTTGTTCGGCAACCAGCAGTTTTTTCTGGATAGCATAGTTCATGCCGTCGCTGGCCTGTTCGATATTCACATTTAAAAGATTGGCTGTATGCTCAAGGAATTTACTTTCAGGCAGACAGCAATGACCGTCCGAGGTTACTTCACTCATGACGTAATTTCCCCCGGCCGCCAGTCGCTCGATGTTATCGGGCTCGATCCCAAGTTTTGCGGCAATCCGGTCCGCCATCAGGAACCCGATGCCATGCACTTCGTCGGCCAGACGGTAAGGGTTGGATTTGACAATAGCCGCCGCGTCGTCGCCGTATTTTTTCAGCAGTTTGGCACAATAGGCAGGAGAGATGCCAAGTCCCTGTAGATAGATATAAATCGAATTCCGGTTGGCATGAGCGTCCCAGGCTTCCCGAATCTGTTTGGCGCGTTTTTTGCCGATTCCCTCAACCTGGGTCAGGCGGGAGGAATAACGTTGCAGGGTTTCCAGGGTTTTTTCGCCGAAGTGATCAACAATTTTTTCCGCGTATTTAGCGCCGATACCGGGTATCAGACCTGAAGCCAGGTAACGGCGGATACCTTCGGTGGATGCCGGCAGTACGTACCGGTATGAGTCGATGCGGAGCCGTTTTCCGTAATCTTTATGGTTTTCCCAATGACCGGAAGCCTCGATAAACTGTCCTTCAAGCGGACTATGCATCGGGCCGATCAAAACGTTCTCATTACCTTTGGAATCGACGACGCTGATTACGGCAAATGAACCGTCATCGCTGCTGAATACAACCTTCCGGATCTCGCCGCGCACAAAGTGTTCGGCCAGACCCGTAAGATTTTGCTCGTCATTTCCAGCCATCAAGGACATACCTGAATTAGTGGTGTGAGAATATCCGTTCCGGAGCGTGATACAGCGCGCAGCCAAGCTCATTAGCCCGCTTGATAACATCAGCGTCGCGCAGTGATCCGGCCGGAGCTATGATTGCCGTAATTCCGGCTTCGGCGGCGGTTTCAACCCCGTCCGGGAACGGGAAGAAGCCGTCACTGGCCATGACCGCTCCATCAAGACTTTCTGAGCCCTGATATTTTTCTTTAAATTTGATGATAGCCTGTTCCACCGCGCCGACACGATCCTGTTCGCCGGTTCCGACGGACAAGGTCTGGCCGTTGGCGGCAATGACAACGCCGTTGGAACGAACGTTCAAATTGACATACCACGCAAAAAGTAGATCGGCAAGCTGCTCGGGAGACGCGTCAATTTCCGATACCTGGGCTCCGGCACGCTTATTTTCCGCAGCGGCTTTTTTGATATCCGCAACGGAGTGCAGGGCGGTTAACAACGGCGCCGCTACCACGGCGGAACCATCCGCCAGGATCTTGACGGTATTAGCCTGGATTTCAGTTGCTTCGTCGACAAAGCGCGGGAGTTTCTTCAGGTCGCCGCAGCGGATAATGCGAATATGACTGTTGAGTTTAAAACGTTTCTGGTCGTTGAATACTTCAAGCGCTGCCGGCTCAAAATCAGGAGCGACGACGCATTCGACAAAAGTTCCCATAATTTCTTCAGCAGTGGCGACATCAACTTTGACGTTGAATGCGACTGCGCTGCCGAAAGCGGCCCGGGCGTCAGCGTCACGTGCTTTGATATACACGTCGCACAGGGATTCGTCGCCGCGCAGAACGGCGGCGCCGCTGGGGTTGACATGCTTCATAACCGCGCAACAGGGAGTATCGAAAAATTTAACGATGTTCAGGGCATATGAAATGTCTTCGAGGTTGGTTTGTGATAATCCGCTCTTTCCGGTTTTCAAAATTTCCATATCCCCGATCGGAGTTATCTGTCCGACCGGTTTGTAGAATGCCGCCGGCTGATGCGGGTTGGTGCCGTAACGCAGGTCTTCTACCTTGACGAATTCCCGCCCGTTGATAATGGTGGTTTCAGGAAAATCCCCGATGTTTTTTGAAAGATACGAACTGCGATCGAGTTTAGCCATAATAGCCTGATCCTTATTTTATGTTAATGTTGTGAATATCAATAAAAAAAACGCGCGGCAGCTTTCGGCGCCGGGCGTTTTCTGGTAAACGGCTTTATATGGGATTCTCAGCCCTGGAGAAAAGCCTTTGATTCTTCAACGGAATCAAAAATCTTGAAAATAGCTGAAAAACCGCTAATCTCGAAAACCTCTTTGACGTTCGGGGTTAAAGCCGCGAGAACGATCTTGCCGCCTTTCTGTTGCATTTTTTTGGCGACGACCAGTAATACCCTCAGGCCGGCGGAGCTGATATATTCCAGGCCGGAAAGATTGATCAATAAACGGGTGCTTTCCGCGTCAAGAATATGTTCCAGATCTTTTTGTGCATCGGTCGAGGAGCTTGCATCGAGGCGTCCTTCCACCTTGACGACGGCAAGTCCGTCTTCATGATTCTGGGTTATTTTCATAACACTCCTTGTTTTTCAGTTATCTGCATTATCAAAGTTATAATAACCTGTTAGTAAAAAAATGCAAGCCTCAGCTTACAAATTGACCGTAATTCTAAGTTTGTTTTTATTGTCTTCTCTGCTGTAATTAATTTCATTAACCATGTTCAGGGTTAAAAATATGCCCACGCCGCCGATTTGCCGGTCGGCAATATCCACATCCAGGTCCGGGGAGTTTTGCGACAACGGGTCAAATTCATGACCGTCATCCTCAATCAGCATATAAACCGCTTCGCTGGCGATATCGACAACAACTTTAATGGCATGTTCACGACGATCATCATAGCCGTATTTGATGATGTTTGTGATCATTTCCTCAAGTGCGAGATCAAGAGCGTAAATAGTTGAAGATTTCAGTTCGGCATCAGCAAAAAAATCGTGGAAGTCCGAGCACAGATGACTCATGTCCTCAATACTGTTGCCAATGGTCATTGATTTTGATGTTGCCTTCAACTTGTGATCTCCAAATTTACAGCGAGTTCAACGCCTCTTCAACTGTTGCATAGATAGGCATGATCGTTGTCAGCCCGGCGATTTCCAGGGCGGCTTGAACCGATTCAGTCGGCCCGGTCAAAATCAGTTTCTTCCCGGTGGAATCAAGTTTTTTTGCGGTGCTTAACAACATTCTCATCCCGAAAGAGGCGCAGAATTCAACGTCGCTCAGATCAATTAGAACATCGTCTTGTTTTCGTCCTATTTCAGAGAATTGAAGTTCAATTTTTTGAACCCCGGCTATATCCAGTCGTCCTTTTAATTTGACGACAGATGCTTTATCCAGTGAACTTATCGTTATTTCAGTCATTGCGGCATACTCCATTAATTTAATTATAAAGAACTATAGACTTGATTTTTATTTCTGTCAAAGGATAAATTCAAAATTGTTTAAAATTACTACGTAATTGATGACTGCCAATGTATCGCGCGGAGTTTGTTCAATCTTCTCTTGAGAGAGAATACTCACGGAAGTTCCTCGTAACTGTGAGTGATGCGGTTGATCGAGGTTGCCTTTACTTCCGCTCCGGGGCGCCCATGACGTTCGAAAATGTAGTTGATCCCTTTTGCCAGTCGATTCAGCGTGGCATCGTGTGACAAGTAATTGTACGCTTTGTGATAGTTATGCTCAATCAGGGCTTTGCGAGATTCAGGTTTGAGCATTTCTTCAACCGCGGCAAAGATTGGCCGGAACTCCGGAGCATCGGCAAATTGGCCAGGCGTGTAATCCCCGTTTTCGACCTGATTGACCAGTGGTACTATCATCTTGAAATCGGCGCCGTGGACTTTCATCCCGATTTCCTCTGTCAAAGGCTTATATGAGTTAAGATGGACATTCATATAGAACGGGATACATGCCCGAGCCATTTCGTTCAAGGCGTTTTCCCAGCCGCCGGCACTGCTGGCAATAACGCCGACGCTTTTTAGCGGCGCGATGTTCTCATAGACCGATTCGAGGGTGTCGAGGGTAAACTCTTTTCCCAGATGATAATACGGCAGGCCGATTTTTTCGGAAAAATGCACCGTTTCGAGAAAATACTGTTTGTCGTCAACATTTGGATGAGTCACGACAAACGCGGTTTCGACGTTATGCGCAGCGGCGTATTCACGTGCCACCAGCATGGCTTCTTTCAACTGTTTGCGGTATACGGGGCGGACCGGTGAAATAAAAATAACCGTGTCCTTGTTCAGATTACCATGACAATAGCCGTAGGAATCCTTTTTTGATTGCAGTCGTCTTTCTGAAAGAAAATGAACAAAGATTTTACTGGGAACCAGTTTGACGACCGGTTTTTCCGAGATAAAGTCAAGGAAGTCCGGAACTTCGATTATATGATTGACCGGGATTTGATATTTGTGGATAAAGTTTTCACGCTGCGTCGGGTTCAGCACAATATGATAGAGGTTGTTCAAGTGCAGCGGACCGCCGCTGTAAGGTTTATCCGGACCGTCTGCCGAGATCATTTTCAGCGCGAACGGTTTAATACGGTCAATTTTTTCCGGACGTTCGGCGTCGGGATCGGCTGAGTGGCTGATAAAGGCGCGATTCGGGTTTTCAAGGATAATCTCACGCAGGGCGGCGGCCGCCGCCGGCTGGGCATGGCGGAGAGAAACCAGATTGTAAATTACCACCGGAGTATTATGTGGAACTTTTTCAATGACCCGGCTGATGCCTTTTTTGATTTTGGCTTTATGTACCTCAAAAAGTTCCAGCCATTCTTTTTCGGAAATAATTTCAACGCCTTCTTCGGTTTCGCCGCCGTGTTCAAACTGGTTTGCGAAAAGTTTGCGCGAGTCAGGGTGGTAAAAATCAAGTCGCGACACCGTTGTTTGCTGGTGCCCGATAGGATTTATGGTTGAAAACTTGGTTTCACAGCGTCCGGTAATGACATGAACGCCGATGTCCATGTTGTTTAGTAAGTGTCGGAATTCCCGGGCTTGCAGGGCTACGCCGTCAAGTCCGCCTGTACGCATAATAATGACCGGGTAGGTCAGGCAGATTTCATCAATCATCGATCAAGTTCCGTGCAAAAAGTTGTAGTTCGGCATTCAGCGGATAAACCCGCTATAGTCAACTATAATGCCGGAAAGTGAATTTAAAAGGTAATATGAAAAAAATCATAAAAAAAAGCCGGCTTTTCGAGTCATCATCAAAGATGAGGAGAAAAACCGGCTGAAAAAGTATCTTTATCTTCAAAAGATATAGAAGCAGGATCCGGTGATAACACAGGCTACAACGATCAGAGAAACGAGTTCAACAGGGGTAAAATTGATTTTTGACATTTTTCCATTCCTTTATTTATATAAATTGTTTTTTTAAATTTTCTTCCTCCAGCTCCAACAGCATTCATTTTATATGTTTTCGGTTGTTCCTTTCATTTGTTAATGTTGTCTGTAGCATAATACCCGGATTAACAACAAAATCTTACAACTGAAAGGAAAAATTATAAAAAAGTTTGTATCCGGAAGCAAATGGGATTATCTTTTAGCGTGAAAGATAACAACAATGGGGATAATGTGGTATGGCCCTGACGATACAACAGGAAAGCGCCTGCCGGAAATTACGTCGGGATTTGCTTTCGGCTTTGATCTGGCGAAAGTTTTTAATATTTTGCGCCGGAGCGTTTTTCATAAGTGGAGCGCTGTCTCTGGTGCTTCGGGTGCTGCATGTGGAGGACTCGCTGGTTGCGTTTCCGGTGTTTGCCGGGTTGCTTTTTGCCTTGGAAATGGCCTATTTCCGGGGGAAGTCACAATTGCCGGATCGATTCCAACTGCTGGCATGTGTTGACAAGCTGGCTGCTCACCGGGGAATGCTGCTGTTTTCAGAAGAGTTTGATGCTGACCAATGGAATTTTGACAATGGTTTGGCGCGCCCGCTGAAGGTCAAGGCAAAAAGCGGAACGCATTTTTTACGCTTCGTATTATCGGCATTTTTTGTGATTGCGGTATTTCTGGTACCAATCAGAAAAGATATCTTGAAGGTGGTTTCCCCGCTGAATATCGGTGCGGAAAAAGAGAAACTTCTCGAAAAGATCGAGTTTATGGAGCGAGAGAAAGTGATAGACGCTGATTCGGCCGAAGAGCTGAAACGGCAGTTGAATGAACTGGAATCTTCTGCTGAAGGGGAAACTCCTGGTTCCACCTGGGAGGGTCTTGACCATTTGAATGACCGGTTAAGCCAGAAGAGCGAAAAAGTCGCGGAAAAACTGGTGGAAAAAGCCGAAGAGCTGGCTTTGAGTACGGCAGTCGCCCGGGAACTTTTACAGACAAAACAAGCGGCGGCAAAGGCCGAATTTAATGAGTCGGCCGCCGCGATTGCGGATATATTGAAGCAACTGGCGGAAAATTGTCCGCAGATTGATCCGGAGCTGGCCGCTGCTCTCAAGCAGTATGCTAAAAATGGTAAAGTTAACCGGGAACAGCTTAAGAAGCTGCTTGCAGGTGGAGAAAAAACCAGAAAATTATTAAAGCAGCTGCTTGAGAAAATGCGTAAGCGGGGAATGTGCAACATGGGCGGCGGCGCTCAGGCGGGTACCGATGCTCAGGTTATGGAATTGACCGAAGAAAATATCAAGAAATTGTTGAAAATGCTGGACAAAGCCGGCAATTGTTCCGGTGGCGCGTGTCAGGCGCTGAACAGCTTTATTTTGAATCTGCCGGGGATTCCCGGTCAAGCCGGGGTTAGCCGCGGTCGCGGTGATGCGCCGATGACCTGGCGGAAAAGGCAGCTGGATGAGAATGTCAAATGGAAAGAACTTGAAATTCCCCAACCAAAGGCTGTCAGCCTCAAACAAAGTCAGGTTGTCGGGGTTTCCTGGGGAGTGGAAAAGGCTGATCCTTCTGCGAAGGTTTCAACTGGCCACTTGTCTGAAACCGCCGTGTCAGGTTCAGATGCTTACCGTCACATGCTGCTGCCGCGGCATCGTCGTTCCGTAAACCGCTATTTTAATTCTGCCAAATAGTTGATTTATCCCAACTAATATTGCCGGCGATGACTTAGATTTCAGTTGCAATTTTGATATTAGTATAATATAATGTTACATGTGAATGTTGAAAACATGCATAATGAGTTAGAAAAACTCGAATATACAGCTGCCTGGAAAGAGATTTTACCTCGAAAGGAACAGGTATAATATTTTGATCGCGATTAGGAAAAAAAATAAACTGTTCCACGGTTTCGGGGAATACTGGGCCTTGCCGCTGGTGGCTGTTGTCGCATTTTTGTTGTTTCTGGTCTGCTGTCTGCTGGTTATCAATAATGCGATATATCAGCAGAGCGAAGGCTATAATACAGGCAAAAATTTACTTTTGGGTTACAGTTTTTTGAAAAAAAGGCTGGATCACAACCGCCAGCACTTACTTACGCTGAAAGATAATCTTCTTCAAGGAAAACTTGATACCGATAAGTTCAAAGAGTTTTCGCTTGACTATCTGGAAACTCATCCTGAACTGATAAATGTAATCTGGATCGATTCGAGTAATGCGGTTATCGCATCGACAAGGTCGGCGGAAGACCCATTTTCAACCGAGGATGAGCTGAAGTTCGATGAACCGCGGCGGGCGGCAAGTCTGGCAAAAGAACATATGGAGCATAAATATACTAAAATATTTGTTCTGAGAAATAGAGTCCGGGTGTTTGAGATAATAATTCCTGTCTGCAATCAGCAGAAGCATTTGGGAATGTTTATTGGTGTGTATTCCTGCAAAAGTCTTGAGAAAATAGTGGATCGATTAATGGATTTGCATATTATGCAGATCAAGCTAAAAAACGTTGATCCCAACGCTGAGGATGCATCCGGAGGATTGCCCAATCCGCATATCGGGATTGAGCTCAAGCAACTGCAGAACCGTATCAACTGGGTATATTATGGTTTGTTCGGACTGGCTTTTGTTCTGGTTTGCGGTATTGTTTTCTGCTTGCTTCGTTTACAAGGATTATTGGTTCGTGCAAAGACTGTTAAATACGAGGGTGTGGAATATTATGATAATTCCCGACTGGTTCTGCAACGAGTCAGTGACGGGATTATTTTTGTAACAACTGATGAACACGTTGTTGATTTGAATCAGGCGGCTGAAAAAATGCTTGGACTTTCCTCTGATGATGTGTCGGGGCGCAAATTAGATGCCGTGCTGCATCTTTTTGATTCGGAGACAGGAAAGCCATGGCAGTCCGTCGGTGAAAAACTTATTGATAAAATGTTATTCGGAGACTTGAGATTCCAGAATGCGGTTATGCGTAATGGAGAAGGAATTAAATTCAATGTTTCTGCCGGCGCTTTCGCTCTTGGCGATAAGGAAGGAACTGTTGTTATTATTCGTAAACAAGAGAATAATTCAACCGGTGGCGATAGTGCCGGAATTGTTAATAAACTGGAGCGGGTGGCTGAATTGGCAAAACTCGGTTTGTGGGAATTTGTCTTGTTAAACGGGAAAGAGGCGCATGTTGTCGTCAAGCATTCACCGTTCGAGATGCCCGGCCAGCACGGGAAGGATGAATTTTCGTTGACTTTCAGCCAGTGGCTGAAATTGATTCATCCTGAAGATTTTAGTCCGGCAAGACGTCGGTTTCGCGATTTTATGCAGGATACGGAGTTGGACAATTTTCACGATGAAGTGCGCCTTGCCGATGAAAATGGACATTGGCATTATGTTGAGATTATTGGTCAGGTTGTCGAAAGAGATTCTGAAAACGAGAATTTGGTTTTGGAAGGTTTTATCCAGGATATGACTTCATTGAAGAATTATCATGAAGACATTGAGAATGCTAAAGCGGCGGTAGAAGCCGCCAATTTGGCTAAAAGTACTTTTCTGGCTAATATGAGTCATGAAATCAGGACGCCCCTGAATGCAATCATCGGCTTCAGCAGTTTTCTGGCGGAACTGGATTTGTCGGAGGAAAGTGCGCAGTATGCCAAGATAATAAGGTCATCAGGGAATTTATTGCTTGACCGGTTCAATGACATTCTGGATTTCTCAAAGCTGGAGTCCGGCAAAATAGATATTCATTTGCGCCCGTGCAATATCAGAGAACTGCTTGAAGATGTTTATCTGGTTCAGAAATTTGATTCTGATAAGAAAAACTTGAGCTTGGAAATCGATGTTCCGGATGTTTTCCCGCTGATGATGCTCGATGCCGCAAGACTGCGTCAGGCGGTCCTCAACCTGGTTGGCAATGCAATCAAGTTTACTTCTAAAGGCTTTGTCAGGATATCAGCTCAAACAACTATGGGAGAAAACAACTATTGTTGTTTGAATATTATGGTTGAGGATTCCGGGATTGGGATAAATGAAGAGGCCAGACAGAGGATATTCAAGGAATTTGAACAGGAAGACCAGCATGAGGACCGGGCTTTTGGCGGAGCCGGTTTAGGCTTGACAATTGCGTCACGGTTGGCCGCGCTGATGGGGGGCTGTCTGAATATGGAAAGTACTCCCGGTCACGGCAGCACGTTTACAATCGTCCTGCCCCGGGTGGAAATTACCGAATTTTCCAATTCCCAGCATCAGGAATCGCGTCAGGCGGTTCTGCCGACTCAGGAAGCGTTGCGTGATTTACCGGTGCCGGATAACAAAATTGTTTGTGAGGCTGAACAAAGGTTCCGCTGCAGGCTTGCTGAACTGCAGCAAAGTTTCAGTGTAAGCGAAGTGAATAATCTCTCCCTGGAAATAGCTGCTTTTGCTGAAGATGAAAAATCTCCGGCGTTGCAGAAAATTGCGGAAATGCTGCAGCAGGCGGCGATATATTTTGACTTTTCTGCACTCGAGCAAACCATTGAATATTTTGATGATATAATGAAATCAAAATGATCTGAAACTCAATAAAATAAGGTCTTTTGAATTGCCGTTTTCGACTTGTTCCATTCATCCTGTTTCTTAATCGCTTATATTATTGCGTCTTCCGACTTTTTTTCTGTATGATGCTTGATTTTATTGATGCGGATTGTATATTCGTATTTTGTTAATCCATTTAACAAAGCTTGCTTTTCAATGATAAGGATAGGGCTGTAATGCAGGAGATTCCGTTACTGAAAACAATCATTTTACTTTTTGTGCTGGTGTGTTGTCTGTTTTCTCTTCACGCCGGATATATTGAAGTGGATAAAAATGGTAAGACGATTATTCATGTTAAAGCCTGGAACCTGCCTGATCCGACCAATTCCGATGCTGTTGTCCGGGCTAGATATCAAGTGGTCCGGGCTTTTGAACAGGACTTTCCGAAAATTTTTGCCAAAAAATACCGGGCAAAATACAAAGCCGACCTGAAAAAATACGGAAACTATAACTGGGATGATGTTTCAATCCAGATGGATAAGTTTTCCGGACTGAAAGTGGAGGGCGTGGAAACCGATCTGCTGGCCATCGCCGGGGGAATCGCCCCTGACATCCTGTATATCAATTTTCGTAAATCTGACAATTATATCCAGAGTAACTTTGTGTCCCCGCTCGATTCATATTTTGAGTCAATGCCTAAAGCTGAATTTGAAAAATATCGCAAATCAAAAGTTTGGCCGGTAATCTATCGCAAGGGGCCGGATAAGAAAAAACATATCTGGGCTATTCCTTCCGATGGCGTTTTGGGACGGGTCGTGGTTTATCGTAAGGACTTGTTCGAGGAGAATAACATTCCGTTTCCGACCAAGGCCTGGACCTGGGATGACTTATTACGGATTTCAAAAAAACTTACAAACAGCAAAAAAGGCACTTATGGCCTCAGGTTGGGTTCAGGCAAGCATGAGTCATGGTTCTGGATCACATTTTTATGGAGCGCCGGCGGGAATGTAATGACCTATGATGAAAAAACGAATCAGTGGACTTGTGTGTTCAACTCCGATGCCGGAGTCAAGGCCCTGGAATTTTATACCCGGCTGTGCACCGAACGCTGGGTTGACCAGAATGGTAATGTTTCACGGGGATATGCGTACAAAGAGGCTACTGAAAGCGGGGCCAAGTGGGAGCGCGGTGAAATCGGTATGCAGTTTGCCTATATCGAGGAACAGCTATTGTCAAAATTGAACCCTGAGGCAGTCGGGATTGTTCCGGTTCCTTACGGGCCGCCGGGACCGGACGGGAAACGCATTCGCAGTTCCGAAGTAAATTGCCGGATGCTCGGAATGTATTCTCAAATTGAAAGCCAGGTGATTCGTGACGCTGCCTGGGAGTATATGAGGTATCTTGATTCAGATAAAGCGCAGCGGATTAAAACAAAGGTCATGGTTGAAGCCGGTTACGGTAGTTTTGTCCATCCAAAGTACTTGAAAAAATACGGATATGCCGATTTGCTGCGGCTGACGCCCAAAGGCTGGGCCGAGACCTTTGATATTGCGGTTGATACCGGCAGTCCGGAGCCATACGGAAAAAACAGTAATGTGGCTTATGATCAGATGACATATCCGATGCAGGAAGCCGATCAGTTGTCACGCCGGGATGAATTGCCGAAAGACCCGAAAAAACGTTATCAGGTTTTGAAAGGGATTCTGGATAAGTATTGCACCAGGGCAAATGAAATTATGATCGGTCGCATCACTCCCCGCGAGATGTTTTGGCGCCGGGTGCTGGCCTGGACGGTTCTTGCTGCGATATTCATCACCTTTATATTTGTTTTTCGCCGTATTTTCAAAGCTTTCAGCCCGCCTGACGATGATCTGGCGCTGGCCGGAAAAAAATGGAATTTTCGCAAATACCATTGGGCTTATGTTATTTTGCTCCCGGCATGTATAACCATTCTGATGTGGCGGTATATTCCGCTGGGCCGGGGATCGGTCATGGCGGTTCTGGATTATCAACTGATTGGCGATTCGGTTTTTGTCGGGGTGGATAACTTTGCCAATTTGCTGGTTGACAGCGAGTGGTGGCAGTCGGTTTACAATGCTGTCCGGTATAGTTTTCTGGTAATGGCATTGACTTTTCTGCCGCCGATCATTCTGGCGGTTTTACTGCAGGAAATACCTCAAGGAAAACTGTTTTTCAGAATTGTCTATTACCTGCCGGCAGTAATTACCGGTCTGGTGACGGCATTATTGTGGAAGCAGTTTTATGATCCGTCGAGATATGGGGTTCTCAACCGGGTGGTATTAAGTATTCCGGCTATTGGTTTTGTCGCTTTGGGTCTGATGCTGATGGTTATTTGCCTGTTGTTTGCTTACCGTCTGAGGATATATGAGATGTATATGTCCATGTGGTTGTTCGTCGTAGCCGGGGTGTTATTGTTTATTACTGTCGCTAGTCTGGCGATGCCGGTGGTCTTTCCGCATGTTGATACCGCGATTAGAGCTGATACCCCGTTTATGAGTCAGCTTTGGATCTATTTTAAACGCCTGTTCCAATTCACGCCGGAAGCCTATCAATGGTTGAAATCTTCCGATACTGCTATGATTGCCTGCGTTATTCCGATGGTCTGGGCCGGGATGGGACCGGGATGTTTGATTTATCTGGCCGCGTTGAAAGGGATACCGGAAGACTATTATGAGGCGGCTGACCTGGACGGCGCGACGTTTATTGACAAGATTCTTTTTGTGGTATTTCCTTCATTGAAGGCGCTGATTATTATTCAGTTCGTTGGCGTGTTCATCCAGTCCTGGTATAGTGCCACCGCGAATGTGTTGGCTATGACCGGCGGTGGCGGTAACACGGAAACCGCCGGGTTGCACATTTGGTTTACCGCGTTTACTTATCTGAAATTCGGTCCGGCTACCGCCATGGCCTGGATGCTTGGATTTCTGTTAATCGGCTTCACCGTCCACCAGTTGAGAATCCTGTCCAGGGTGGAATTCAAAGCCAACACGGGGACAAAGTGAAATGGGTATAATTTCCACAATCGGCCGCAGATCAAGAACCGTCAGGACGTTGATTTTTTCCATGTATCTGGTATTGATTCTTGGAGCCATAACAATGGTTTATCCTTTCGGGTTGATGGTGGCGGGCGCGACGAAAAGTTCCACTGACCGGACTGAGATGGAACTGATCCCCGGCTTTCTCAAGGATGATACCAGTTTGTACCGCAAGTCGGTTGAAGGTTTTTTCAATGAAAAAACCGAGGGCATGATTACTTCGTACGACATCATGCAGGCGGACTTTAAAAAACTTGAATTGCCGGATAATGCGAAAATCAATTATCACTTTGAAAGCGCCTGGCGCGATTTTGTAAATAACTCCGAAATGCCGTTTTATGCTTACGGCTTGTTTTTCATCAACTGTCCGGTATCACGGCAAACGGTCCCGTTGAAAATGCGCGAATTCAAAGCGATGTTGTATGATAAGTATGATGGTTCGATTGATGCTATGAACCGGGATCTCAACAGTGATTTTCCCGCCTGGCACGCTCTGAGTATTCGGCCTCAGGTATTTTTGACCAGAATCAGTATGCCCAACTACTCCAAGTTTATGCGGGTATATTACGATTTTAAGATTAAGCAACCGAAAAACTACCGTTATTATTTTTCGGTCGAGGGATTTTACAAGACGATTTTCCTGAAAGCCCTATATACCAGGGATATTGATAAATATAACGCCGCACATGGAACCAAATATGATTCCTGGGCCCAGGTGAAACTGCCGCGCCGCTATCCCGGAGGCAGTGGATTCACAAAGCAACAGCGCAAGGATTGGCTTGATTTTACCCGCAATCTGCTGAATGTGATGTGGCTCCGGGCCGATCAGGATGCCGCCCCGGCGTTCCGAAAGTATCTACGCGCGAAATACAGCAATAATATTAAAGTGTTGAACGAACTGTATGGGACAAGATATGATTCTTTTGAGCAGATTCCATTGTTTGACGAGCCGCCGCTGGAAGGGCGTCAGGTGGTAGATTGGACCAGTTTTATTCAGGGATGGCGCGATCCGAAAAACAACGAACTGCACATTTTGCCGAAAGATAAACTGCGAATTCACAGTGTTGAATTCATGTTCCGCGACCACCTGATGGAAAAATACGGTTCGTTGAACAGAGTCAATCGCGAACTCGGCACCAAATTTGAAAGCACGTTGGATATTTTTCCGCCGCAGCGGGATACTCATTTCTACTTTGTTCAGCGTCACAAGAATATGTTGAAGTGGGAATTTGTCAAACGTAATTTCGTTTCTGTTTCAGACTATATTCTTTTGCATGGCCGCGGAGTTATGAATACCTTTATTTATTGCGGTCTGGCGATCTTCTGTGCTCTGATCGTCAATCCGCTGGCAGCGTATGCTCTCAGCCGCTACAAACCGCCGTCACAATATAAAATACTTCTGTTCCTGATGCTGACAATGGCGTTTCCGCCGATGGTGATGCAGATTCCGAACTTTTTGATGCTGCGCGAACTGGGTTTACTCAATACGTTTGCCGCGTTGATTCTTCCCGGTTTGGCTAATGGCTATTCAATTTTTCTGCTCAAAGGATTCTTTGATTCACTGCCGCAGGAATTATATGAAAGCGCCATGCTTGACGGCGCCGGGGAAATTCGTATTTTCTGGCAGATCACCATGAATTTATCCAAGCCGATTCTCGCGGTTATCGCCTTGACCGCATTCAAGAATTCCTACGCCAACTTTATGATGGCGCTGTTGATATGTCAGGACGAAAAAATGTGGACCCTGATGCCCTGGCTTTATCAATTGCAACAAAAAAGCGGAGAAGGCGTGATCTTTTCCTCTCTGCTGATTGCGGCGATTCCGACCTTCATTATTTTTGCCTTGTGCCAGAATATTATCATGCGTGGGATTGTCGTTCCGGTCGAAAAGTAATTCCGCTTTCCCGAATCAAAGTCACTTTGCCTGTTGAAATTACATTTCCTTGTGGTATATTTTTATTTTGTATAGTTTTAATATAAATGTGGGATTGACAAATGTCTGAAAATATTGAAAAAGATGCGGCGCCATTGGATTTTATCCGTGAAATGATTGCCGAAGATGTTAAAAACGGAAAACATGGCGGTAAGGTTATTACCCGCTTTCCGCCTGAACCTAACGGTTATCTGCATATCGGCCATGCCAAAGCCTTGTGCCTTGATTTCGGAGTCGCCGCTGAGCATGGCGGACGTTGCCATCTGCGAATGGATGACACCAATCCGACCAAAGAAGATATGGAATATGTCGAATCAATCATTAAAGACATTCACTGGATCGGTTGGGACTGGGGCGAACATCTTTATTTTGCTTCTGATTATTTCGGGCAGTTCTATGAATACGCGATTGAACTGATTGAAAAAGGCCTTGCCTTTGTCTGTGACCTGACTGCCGATGAATTCAAGGATACCCGCGGTTCCCTGACCTCTCCCGGTATTGAAAGCCCATACCGCAATCGTGCGGTTGAGGAAAATCTTGATCTTTTTAAACGGATGCGTGATGGCGAATTTGAAGACGGAGCCAAAACTTTGCGGGCTAAAATTGATATGAGTCATCCGAATATCCACATGCGGGACCCCGCCATTTACCGGATTCGTCGTTTCAATCATTTTCGCCAGGGTGACAAATGGTGTATTTATCCGATGTACGACTATGCCCACCCGTTGGAAGACGCAATCGAAGGAGTTACTCATTCCTTGTGTTCGCTTGAATTTGAAATTCACCGTCCTCTGTACGATTGGGTAATCGAAAATGTTTCTGTTGAATCCCGTCCTGAGCAGACTGAGTTTGCCCGGCTTAACCTTACCTATACAGTTATGAGTAAACGTAAATTACTGGAATTGGTAAAAGGTAAATATGTTAACGGTTGGGACGACCCCCGGATGCCGACCATCTGTGGCTTGCGTCGTCGCGGTTATACTCCCGCTTCTATTCGCAATTTTTGTACCCGTATCGGGATGACCAAGGTCAACTCCTTGACTGATGTTGCTTTGCTCGAACATTGCCTGCGTGAGGATCTGAATAAAACCGCTAATCGGGTTATGGGAGTAATGGATCCATTGAAAGTGGTTATAGAAAATTATCCTGAAGATGAAACTGACTGGCTCGATGCGGTTAATAATCCGGAAGATCCTGACTCCGGTTCCCGCAAAGTGCCATTTACCCGTGAACTTTACATTGATCGTTCTGACTTTATGGAAGATCCTCCAAAAAAATATTTCCGGCTGTCTCCCGGGCGTGAAGTCAGGCTCCGTTATGGTTATTTTATTACTTGTAATGAGGCAATCAAAAATGACGCTGGTGAAGTTGTTGAACTGCGTTGTTCTTACGATCCGGAAACCCGCGGCGGCAGTGCTCCTGACGGACGTAAAGTGAAAGGTACGATTCACTGGGTCAGTGTAAATGAATCTGTCAAGGCTGAAGTTCGGCTTTATGATCGCCTGTTCACGGTGGAAAATCCTGGGGCCGACGGCGTGGATTATCTTACTCAGCTGAATGAGGATTCACTTGAAGTCAAAGAGTGCTATGTAGAACCGTCTGTCGCGGGCTCTAAATTTGGAGCCTTATTCCAGTTTGAACGTCAAGGATATTTCTGTGTTGACGATGATTCGACAGATGAACTGCTGGTTTTTAACCGTTCGGTAGCTCTTCGTGACTCATGGGCCAAAATAAATAAGTAAATATCTTCTTGTGTGTGATTTATTCTTGGTATTTGAACGGTGTCCGGGATTGTTTTTATATATAACTTGACAGGCGTTTGTTAAATACATCCAGGAAGCTTATTAATGGACAGTTCCGCCTGATCCAACTTCGGATGCATCGTATAAATTGACAGGTTATTTGATGCATATGCGGCATTATAAATTCAACTGTCGCAACTTTTCTTCCTTGTTTTTGGGCTTTTCTGCTCCTTGATGCCAGGTAATAAATTCGTTTTTTTTCAACTTTCTTAGTGATGCTGCCGCTGATGTTGCCGATAACCGCTTCAAGCAGTACTATAAAGTTATATGTAAAAACAGTCATGTTCGCCTGCATTGTTTTTGCCGTTAACGATTCAGCCCAGGCTTTCTGTTCAAATAATTTATTTTTTGTTACATCAAAGACTTTCTCCAGTTTCCATCTGATTTTGTAAAGGAATGCCACAACTCCCGGTCTCAAGGTCGGATCATTGGTGATGAACGAATATTTAATTTTCGTTTCCGGGTCGACATATTCAATCAACCAGACCGTGCCGGCGTTACTAAGTCCGATCATGTAATAAGCGCTTACGCCGTCATTCACCGGATCGTTTCTATCAAATTGCTGGCGATGTTTAAAAACCGGTTTCATATTCGCCTTTAATCGGCTCACGAATGACCACGGATGCTTACCGGCGGCAGTCTGCATGAGTGAGATGCATTCTTTATCGGCGAGCGCACGGTCATAGACCAGAAGCGGCCTTATGTATTGATGCTTTGCCGCATATGAAGCAAGGTGTTTCTTCAAAACAGGCGATTCGTGCGGTTTGGAGCTTTGGTGATTGGTAACCATCGCCATCAAATCTATCAGGCCGTTCCGCAGGTTCTGGATATAGATGCAGGTCATTGCCGGATAACTCCCGTTGATTTTATTTTCATGCGTCGCATGTTTGATCGAATGCCCGTCGCCGGCTCCGACAAAACGATTATTCAGTTCGGGGAAACCTGCAAGATAATCTGTCCCGGTAGACTCAAGATAATCATTTATCAGTTTCAGTAAGGCTCCGCAAACATCTTCAACATATTTAAGGCGAAGCGTTGAACCCAGGGCTTCAAAATATGATGTTCGATGACAAGTCGGCATATCGGCAATCTCCCCATCCATGGCGTACTGGAGAAATTCACGGCCGGACCTGGTATGATTAATTACCCGGGCAACATTGATGCGAAACAAATCATCATCTTCGCAGCCGGGGCAGCGGCGCTTGTGTCGAGTGTAATTTTCCCCCAGCAAAATCAACTCATTCAGAATATCCGCTTCTGTCATTTTTTCAATTCCTGCAAACATATTATTAAACTCCATTGTTAAGATTAAAATGCCCTTCGCACTATAATAATATAGCATTAAATAAATGCATAACAATCTGAATAACAATATTTTACCAATAAAAACCTGCAGTCGAGAACGACCTGAAACCAGCCATCAATGGCTGTTGTGCCAGAGTGACTTCAAAAGGCATTTTTATGCTTGAACGCGCTTTACAACGCCCCAAAACTTACGTATAAGGCCCCTGGAATGAGGTCAAACGCAACTCACCCTCAACGAAAAATCGTATTTTACTACCGGTTTTCACGGATTCAACCAGAAGGAAAATGGAGTTAAGATTCGATAGCGGCCCATTACGCGCCACTCTACAATGTGATAAATTCTCAATACGAACCTAAAAGCCGGACACCGTTCTGGTATTTTTTAATTATCATGTATTTTTTATTTGAAAATCTCAAATCTGGTACTATTTTAAGTTAAAACACAACAGGAGGCTATTATGAAACGAATGAAAATTGCAGACCATGGCTGTTATTATCACCTGATGAACCGGGTGTCGGGATACAAAGGCGACCTTCCTTTTTCCGAAGTAGACCGGGAATACGGCTTCACATTACTGCAAAATCTCACGGAATATTTCCTGATTGAGGTTATTTCAGCCGCGTGGATGGGCAACCATTTCCATCTGGTAGTTTACGCTCCCGACAAAAATGAACTGCCGTCTGAGGCTGAAATCGCCGCCCGCCATAACGCTTATTACAAGTCAATGGAAGGTGATTTCACCTACGCGATGAAGAAATTGCCATTTATTGAGCCAAAACACAAAAAACTCTGTCGCGAAGTCGGCGAAAAAATGATTGACATCAGCTACTTTATGCGAGCTTACCAACAACGTTTTTCCGTAGTTTTTAACCGGACTTATGACCACATCGGCCACCTTTGGGCTGATCGTTTCAAAAGCGTCATCCTAGAGGGAGCCGACGCCCTCGAAGCATGTCTGCAATACGTCGAACTCAACCCCGTCCGGGCTAAATTGACCGAAAATCCGGCAGATTACCGATTCACCACCTGGGGACGCTACTGCGGCAGCGGCAAACATGCATACCACGCCAACTTCATCAAACACTACAAAAAATTGATCGATTATACCGATACTTCGAACTGGAGCGACGCGGATTATTATACGGAATTCAAGTGTTCTCTGACCCGGATAATCGCCGCCGAACGCGGTGCGAACGCGGCCGAAATAGCCGAAGAGGAACAGTCCGCGCGCCGCAAAGAATCGATGCCGGTAAAATTTCTGAGACGCACCCGACACTTTACCGATGGAGCAATATTAGGCTCAAAACTTTTCATCCGTGAAACAGCCCGCAAATTCGATGATCCAGACCGGGTGGAAAATAAACAATTAAGCCGCGGACTCGACCCGAAAGGCTCAGCAATATATTGTTTCCGGAAGCTACTTTTGTAAAAATGGTAGGAATAGCTGGGGATGGTACTGAAAAGACAGTGCTTCATTATAAACAAAAAGGCGCGTCATGAAACGCGCCTTGAAGATTGTTTATTTGACAGAATTACATCTTTTCAGCCGGGAGCAATACAGCCCGGCGATTTTTTGCATGGTCATTCGGAACCGCCGGTTTTTCTTCGCCGTAACTGATGGTTCTGATACGATCACCGGAGATACCAAGAGATTCAATGTATTTCTTAACGCCGATGGCCCGACGTTCGCCCAGGGAACGATTGTATTCCAATGTACCGCGTTCATCGCAATGACCTTCAATAATCAGGTACAGTTGTGGATATTTTTGCAGATATGCTGCGACTTTGTCCAATTTTGGCCGCTCTTCTGAAGTGATGGTTGAGCGGTCATAGCCGAAATAAACAACCGGAAAATTGGGTCCTACGACAACTTTCAGATCACCAAAAGCCGGATGTCCAAGTGAATTCTCGCTAGCACCCGGCCCATAGCCTTCGGGTTTGTCTCCATCGTTGACTATTACAACAGGATCAGTTGGTGGCTCTGTGAGTGGCGGGGGGACTTTTTCTCCTATTGTGGGTTTTTTATCTGAGCCAGTATCAAAAATTCCACATCCGCCAATTAATAACAACGAAACGGCAAACGCTCCGCATACCGCCGCCTTTCTCCAATTCATCATGAGTTTGCTCCTTCTGTGATCCCGCAGAATCCCGAATAAGTATGTTAAAATTTAAATACGATGTTGATTATAAGTAATGTAAAGCTATAGTATCGTTGTGTCCAGTAAATTTTAACGAAAAATTGTAAAAAACTTGTATGGTGTGTTTATGAATATTGATTGGAGCAAACTGGGGTTTCAGTTTATGCCGACCAAGTCGAACATTCGCTTCACCTGGAAAGATGGAGAATGGAGCCCGGGAAGACTTTGTGAGAGTGCCGAGATAACTTTATCGATAGCCTCAAATTGCTTGCACTACGGACAGGCGATGTTTGAAGGATTGAAAGCGTTTACATGCAAAGACGGTAAAGTGAGAGTATTCCGGCCCGATGCCAATGCTGACCGTTTGAATTTGACAGCTGATCATTTGTTGATGCCCGAAGTCCCCAAAGAAATGTTCCTGGAAGCTGTTCGTACCGTTGTTGCCGATAATATCGAGTATGTCCCTCCTTACGGTACCGGTGGTTCGCTGTACATTCGTCCGGTTATGGTCGGATCGGCCGCGACTATCGGGATTGCGCCCAGTACAGAATATGAATTTATCATTCTGGTTGTGCCGGTCGGCCCGTATTACAAAGGCGGAATAAAGCCGGTTCGCGCATTGATCAATGACGAATATGACCGGGCCGCTCCGCAGGGAACCGGGCACATCAAGGTAGCCGGTAATTATGCTGCCAGTTTGAAGCCGACAAAAGTTGCTAAAAGCCGCGGTTTTGATGTTTCTTTGTTTCTGGATGCCGCCAGGCATGAATATATTGAAGAATTCGGCACCAGCAACTTTATCGCGATCACCGAAGACGGCAAATATGTTACGCCGGATTCAGTATCGATCCTTGGCAGTATCACTAATGACAGCCTGATCCAGGTGGCAGAAGACCTTGGAATGACGGTTGAACGACGCCACATTCATAAATCCGAACTGGCTGAGTTTGCTGAAGTCGGTGCCTGCGGTACTGCGGTTGTTATTACTCCGGTTAAAGAGATCGTTCATAATGATACGGTCTATACTTATGGAGATGAAATGGGTCCTGTTCTGCGCAAACTGTATGACCGTTTGACTGGTATTCAGGTTGGCGAACTGCCCGACAATCATCATTGGTTGATGGAGGTTTAAGCGGAACGGAATCGTTGTTTATAACGGAGTCGACCGCATTGCAGTCGACTCCTTAATTTTTTTATGCCGGAAAGAAAAAATGTTAATAATACGGACAATCAAAGAACAGCAGCAATATTCGATCAACGCCAGAAAGGCAGGAAAGACAATCGGGGTGGTCCCGACGATGGGATTTCTCCATGAAGGACATTTGTCGCTGGTCGATGAAGCAAAAAAACGTGTGGATATTGTTATCCTGACAATCTTTGTCAATCCAACCCAGTTCGGCCCGAACGAGGATTTAGAGCGTTATCCACGCGATTTTGAGCGTGATTGCCGGTTATGCGAGGAGCGCGGAGTCGATGCGATTTTTGCGCCTGATGCAACGGAAATGTACGATCCGGACAGTTCCACCTGGGTTATTGAGGAAAAATTATCTGCCGGGCTTTGCGGAGTAAAACGCCCCGGTCATTTTCGCGGGGTGACTACGGTTGTAACCAAGTTATTCAATGCTACGCTTCCCGATGTTGCGGTATTCGGGCAGAAAGACGCGCAGCAGGCGATGGTCCTCAAACGGATGACAAAAGATCTGAATTTTCCGATTGAAATAGTTGTTGCGCCATTAGTGCGTGAGCCGGATGGTTTGGCTATGAGCTCGAGAAACCGGTATCTTTCAGATGACGAAAGACAGCGAGCTTTGTCTATCTCAAAGGCGTTATTCGCCGCACATGATAATTATGATTTCGATGCAGTTGAGCGGATTACTGCTGCTATTGCCGAGTCTGCTGGCCGGATTGACTATGTTGAGGCGCTTGATGCTGATACGCTGGAGCCGGTTTCGGCGCATTCTGAACGTATCATAATTGCGGTTGCCGCCTTTTTCGGCCAGACCAGACTGATAGATAATATTATTATTGAAAGGTGAAAACATGAAAAAATTACACTATAGAGACAGTGATTTTAAGGATGCGTTGAAGGTCCTTTTTGAACGTCCATCGTATCCGGCTGAAATTGAAGCCAGTGTTGCAGAGATTCTTGCTGGAGTTCGTGAAAAAGGTAACAAGGCGATAAAAAAATATGCAAAAATGTTTGACGGCGCCGAACTGAAAACATCTGATTTTCTGGTGTCTGAAGATGAGATTAGAAAAGCGTCAAGCAAAGTTGATTCTGACGCGAAACAGGCGATCAAGGATGCGTTGAACAACGTTATGGATTTTGCCAAACAGCGTATTCCGCGTCCGTGGAGCCACTCCCCGCGTCCCGGTGTGGTGGTTGGCGAACGCTATACCCCGATGGACCGGGTGGGGGTATATATTCCAGGCGGCTCCGCACCGCTGGTTTCGACGGTAATTCATACTGCCGGGATTGCTAAAGCGGCGGGAGTTCCAGAGATAGTAGCGGTTACGCCGCCCGGAGAGGATGGTTCAGTTCATCCCGCCGTGTTGTACGCGATGAACAAAGCCGGGGTAACTGAGATATATCGCCTTGGCGGCGTCTACGGGATTGCCGCGTTGGCTTACGGTACTAAAACGATTAAAAAAGTTAATAAGATTGTCGGTCCCGGTAACGCTTATGTGACTGCTGCAAAAAAGCTGGTTTACGGAGAAGTTGCGATTGATATGGTTGCCGGTCCGTCCGAGATCATGGTAATTGCCGATGAGTCATGTAACCCGCAGTTTATTGCCGCCGATATGTTGTCGCAGGCTGAACACGGTAGTGGGCTTGAACAGGCGGTTTTGGTTACAACCGACGAGGCATTGTCCGATCAGGTTGAGCAAGCTTTGCTTGAGCGGAAAAAATCATTAAGCCGCAGCGGTCCAATTGATTCCGTACTGGAAAAAGGCGTTTTTTTGATAACCGTGAAAGATCTTGAACAGGCGGCTGAGGTCGCTGGTAATTATGCGCCGGAGCATCTTGAAGTGATGTGTAAGCAAGCCGGTACCGTAGCGAAAAAGGTCAAAGCCGCAGGCGCCATTTTCCTGGGGGCGTGGACCCCGGAGCCGGTCGGAGATTTTTGTGCCGGACCGAGCCATGTTCTTCCGACCGCCGGCAGTGCCGCCTTTTTCAGCGGGTTGACGGTTGAGGCTTTTTTCAGAAGAATGAGTATCATCAATTATCAGAAAATGGCATTGAGACAGGAACTGCCAACGATTGAAAAATTCGCTGAACTTGAAGGCCTTGACGCGCACGGCAACAGCGGCAGTGTAAGATTCGAAGACTAATATTTAAATAAAGAGCCACGAATTGCACGAATTACACGAATAATATTGGTTCAGCACTGTAAGTGCTGAAATTAAAAAAATGGGAATAATACATAAAGATTTAGCGTATAAAATTGTTGGTTGTGCTTTTGAGGTTCACAACCAGTTAGGATATGGTTTTCTCGAAAAAGTTTATGAAAATGCATTATGTGTTGCATTGGACGATGTTGGAATAGCGTATGAGACTCAAAAGCCAATCAATATTTTTTTTAGAGAAAAACTTATCGGTAATTATTTTGCTGATTTAGTTGTAGAAAATAAAATAATAGTTGAACTTAAGTCAGCAAAACAGATTGCGGCAGAGCATGAGGCGCAAATTTTAAATTATTTAACAGCAACTGGAATTAGGCTTGGATTGATAATTAATTTTTCTCCTGATCAGCTTGATTACAAAAGAATAATAAAATAATTATTTTGTCGCGCAGCGACGAACAAAATTCGTGTAATTCGTGCAATTCGTGGCTAAAATTAAGGATTTAAAATGAGTGAATACAAATCATATTTTCGTCCGGCGATCGATGCGATGGCGGGGTATACCCCGGGCGAACAACCGGTTATGCAAAACCTGGTCAAACTGAATACGAACGAAAATCCATATCCGCCTTCTCCCAAAGCAATAAAAATGATTCGGGAAGGGGATTTCGAGCGTCTCAGACTCTATCCCAATCCGACCGGCGATCCCCTGCGGGATCGTCTGGCGGAACTGTACGGACTGAATCGGGAAAATATTATTCTCGGTAACGGGTCGGACGATATTTTAACGATAATGTTTCGTTCCTTTACCGATGCCGAACGTTCGGTGGCATTTGTCGAACCGACCTATTCATTATATCCGGTCCTGGCGGATTTGCAGGGAACCCGATTCAAGAAAATTGACCTGAAAAGTGATTTTTCCCTGCCGGATGACCTTGAAGAACAGGCCTCCAGCGCCAATCTATTTATCTTGACCAGGCCGAATGCTCCAACCGGTAACAGTTTTCCGCTTGCTCGGGTCAGGCAGTTTTGCCGGGCCTTTGACGGTATTGTCCTGATTGATGAAGCTTATGCTGAGTTTGCCGATGATAATTGCGTTGGCCTGGTCAATGAATTTGCCAATGTCGTTGTCAGTAGAACTTTCTCGAAAAGCTGTTCCGGTGCCGGTATCAGGCTTGGATTTGCCATGGCGAATGAAAAGATCATCGAAGGCATGATGAAAGTTCGCGATTCATACAATGTCAGTATGATGACCCAGTTGGTCGGAAACGCTATCCTCAGCGATCTGGCTTATCTGGAAGAATGCCGGGAAAAAGTCAAGGCTACGCGTTCCAGAATGGTTGCCGGATTGGAGTCAACCGGGTTTGCAGTTGTTCCCTCACAAGCAAACTTCGTCTTTGCCGCGCCGCCCGACGGAGATGGTGACGCGTGCTTTAAATATCTGCGGGAAAACGCCGTTATCGTCCGTTACTTCTCCGGTGCAGTGACTGGTAAATATATCCGTATTACGGTTGGTAATGATGATCAGGTTGATCGATTACTCGAATTACTAGCGGCAAAATATAATTAATAAATAGTTGAGCGCATACTTATAATATATAAAAATATCTCTTAATCATAACACTATAGTTGTATTAGATCGGGAAATGGCTGAATCATTGAAAATTGCAAATGTGGTACGACGTTTCACCTTTGATGAATGGGGAGGAACTGAAACCGTTGTCTGGAATACGGCTCGGGAATTGACCCATTTGGGGCATCATCCTAAAATATTCTGCACTGCTGCATTATCAAATCCAGGCCTTGAGTGCATTGATAACATTGATATTATCCGTTTTCCTTATTCCTATGCGAGATTAGGTTTAACTTCTGAAAACTTGTTGAGACTGGATAAAAAAGGCGGCGATCCTTTTTCGCCGCAGATGGAAGATGCTGTTATGAGTTATGCTCCAGATCTGATTCATTGTCATACAATGGGGCGCATCGGTGGTCTTTGTCGTAGAACGGCCGCTAAGCTCAAGATTCCTTACATAGTATCGCTTCACGGTGGTTATTTCGACGTTCCGCCGGAAGAGATCAGGGAAATGGTTAGACCAATGCAAGGATCTTTCAATGTGGGGAGGTTTTTAGACTTAATAATCAATCGTCCTGATTTTCTGGCTGAAGCCGATGGTATAATATGTGTCGGCTATAATGAATACCAGGTCGCTTCGGCAAAATATCCTGATAAACAGGTTGTATACTTGCCGAACGGCGTTGATACAGAACGTCTTAACCGGCAAGTATCTTTTGATTTCCGGGACAAATACGGCATAGGGGGGGAGACTGAACTGCTGTTATGCGTTTCACGTATAGATTATCAGAAAAATCAGATGCTTTTAATTGACCTTGCCTCAAAACTCAAAATAGAGAACGAAAACTTCCATCTTGTGCTTATTGGTCCAGTTACTGCAGATACGTATTTTAGGAAAATCAAGGACAGAATAGCGTCAGAAAAGCTTGATGATTTCATTACAATAATTACCGGGTTGCAGTATGATTCCGAAGAGTTGATTGCGGCGTATCAAACGGCAGATATTTTTATTTTGCCGTCATTGCACGAACCGTTTGGGATTGTGGCGCTCGAAGCATGGTCAGCCGGGGTTCCATTATTGGGGGCGAATACCGGCGGCCTGGTCAGATTGCTTGAGGATGGAATTAATGCGATGGTTTTTGATCCGAACTCGCTGGCTTCATTAATTGACGCAAAAGCCAGGATTCAACAATCAGAAGAAGTAACTAAAGTAATTATTATGAATGCTCGTAAACAGGTTGAAGAACAATATTCCTGGAACAAAATAGCCCAGCAACTTGAACAATTTTACGAACAATTAATCGGAAGAAAGAAGTCCCAACTGGCCTGTTTAGGTTGATAAGTCAGTGTATTTAGTTTTAAATAAGGTAAATTTCCCTTTGATGTTTTAAAGCTATTTTAACAGATATTATAGTTTCTTCAGGTCTTTATTCAATTTGTAAAAATTGTTTGTATAGTATATCATGAACAAAATTCACCCGGTTGAGTGATTCGCAGAGGATAAACATGGCAAAACGACTAAGAGTAGCTCTGGTGGTGAACCGTTTTTTTCCGGATATAGGCGGGGCCGAAACAAACCTGTATTTCCAGGCGAGCGAACTGGCAAAACATCACGATGTGACCGTTTTTACTCCTTTGCGTATGGATCTTCCTTTAATAGAACAGATCAACGGATTTACCGTTCATCGGTTGAGAGATTTCAAAAACCTCAAACACGATTTTCCCAATATTGCGACAAATACTTTCATTCCCGGGGTATTTTTCCGTATCCTGTTCGGTAAATTTGATCTGGTCCAGGGGTTTCCATCAATGAATCATAATACCATGCTGGCGCTGATAGCCGCTAAAATACTTGGTGTTTCTTTTATTCTATGTTCTTTTGACTTTCTTGATTATGCCGAGATTATCAACCGGAACAATGGCTTTATAGCCCCGGATATACTTGAAAAGCATAAGCCCAAAAAACGTCTGCGGTTTTTCCTTAAATTACCTCAACATATTTTTTCAATCTCTTGTCGCGAAGTTGAATTATATAGGCGTTATAATGCTAACGTCAGTTTTTCCCCTCGACCAATTTGTGCAAAAGAATTTGTTGCAGCCCGCAAATCGCCTCGTCCCGCTTATGGTTTGCACAAAGACGACTTCATTTTTATGTGCCTTGGTAGGGTCACCCGTATCAAGGGGCAGGATTTAGCGGTCAAAGCGTTTGTCAAGATTAAAGAAAAGATACCGAAAGCCAAGCTGGTTCTTGTCGGGCGCAGCGATTATGATCCGGAAATGATTGACGAGATCAAGGAGCTGGCCGAGCAGGAGGATATATCTGACCGTTTTCTGATGACCGACATGATCGAACGCGATGAAGTCATCGCCTGGCTGCAGCATGCGGATGTCCATGTCATTCCGGTTCGGTTCATGAATTCCGGCGCGGTTGTGGCAGAGTCATGGGCCGGCGGGACCCCGGTTATTCAGAGTGACGCGGTTGATCCTAATCTGGTTGAAGAAGGGATCAACGGTTATGTCTTTCCTAATATGGATGTTGACGCTTTGGCTGAAAAAATGCTTCTGGCTTACCACAATCGGGATAATTTTCCGCAAATGGTTGCCGCCGGAAGAGAGAAAGTTTATGCCGGCTTTACTTATGAAGTCCTGATTAAAAAGTATCAGGAAGTGTATGACCGCTTGGTTCAATAATTGCTCTTAAACGGAATTATTTCTGCCTTTTAATGTCTTTTCTGTTGTTTGTATGTGTTTAGTTATGAGTTTGTTGTGTTTTATTATTTATTAAGCTGTCTGACTATTTACTAAAACAATGTGAAAAGAAGAATTTATAAATACTTTAATAATAATGGTTGATTTTTTTCGATTGATCCATTATATTAATGTAAACGATTACATTGAATGATTGCATTATATTGGAAAGATCAATGTTACCACCGAAAGAAAAAGTTTCATTGACAGAGATTGACCGTTTGGCAGGGGTATCCAGTGCCACGGTTTCACGGGCGATCAGTCCACGAACTGCCAGGCTGGTTAAGCCGGAGACATTGGAGAAAATCCGGAAAATTCAGGAAAAACTTAATTACCGGCACAATGTTCTGGCTCGGAATATGCGTAAACAAATGACCGAAACAATTACTCTGGCCGCTCCGCTTGATACATATAGCAATCCGCATCATTCCGATTTTGCAATATTCTCTGCCCGTAATGTAATGTTTTTTTTCAGACATATTCTTGATGAGGCCCTTAACCTTGGCTACGATGTTAAAATGACCCCGATTCCCAATCAGGATAACCTGGATCGTATTCTGGAGCGGATCGGGTTTCCTTATTCAGACGGAGCGATCCTTTTTGGGATTCATCAATTACGTGAATTACACGAATCGTTAGTCAAGCGCAATATTCCGAATGTTATTTTCAGCAACCATTTGATCGAGGATCTTCCTGACGCGTCAATTGTTGCGACCAGTTGTGAAGCCGCATACGCGGATGCCGTTAAATTCCTTTACCAGCAGGGGCACCGGAAAATAGCATTTGCGTTGCCGGGGCCGATCAACGATTCCATATCGGATTTGCTTCAGGGACGCTTCAGGGCGTGGCGCAATGCAATGCTTGATGTTGGCTTGTATGATGAAAAAATGCTGATTGGCTTTGAAGATGAACTTGATATCAGAGTCTGGCTGAATGAACATCACCGCAAAATGCCTTTTACCGCCCTGTTTTGCAGCGGTGATGCTATTGCGGCCAGATTTGCCAGAGAAGTTAAGCTTCTGGGGCTGAAAACGCCTGATGATATTGCGATTATCGGCCATGGACAAAATCCCATCTTGATAGAAAGGGAAGGACTGGCGACAATCGGCGGATCAAACCGCGATTATGCCCGTGCAGTAGTTAACCGCCTGATCGGTATTATTGAAAATACCGCACCTTTCAAAGGAACTCAGGTTATTCCGGTAAGTTTTATTAAAGGAATGACTTGTCAATAAATACCTGATTGCAGAATTAACGCTTAATTTAAGGAGGCAGTTATGATTACGAACAGGAAAAAAAGTTTCACGTTAATTGAATTACTGGTGGTGATCGCAATCATCGCGATTCTTGCTTCTATGCTGTTGCCGGCATTGAATAATGCCAGACTGAAGGCAAAAAGCATCAGTTGCGCCAATAACCTTAAACAACTCGGGTCCGGTTTCGCGCTCTATGCCGATGATCTCGATGGCAAATTGCCGGGGTGTTATCTGGCAGACCAGCAAGGAAATAACTGGAACTGGGGTTGGGGGCTGTTTAACGGGAAATACATTCCCGCGGTAAAAGCTTTTATTTGCCCTGAGACTTTTCGTTTTCGTTACATGAACAATATCATTATTAACCCGGGAAAAGGCTATTTTGATGAAATTGCTTATGGCTTGAATGAGAATATTGGTACTTATGGAATCAGGGTCGCCGGTGACCAGAATATCTTTTTGCCGATGGTTAAACTTGAGCATCCGGTTACAACTTTGATAGTTGCCGACAGCCGAAGATTTAACGAAGATACTCCATGGGGAATATTTCGTCTGATGACTCCCCGCGACGACCCGGCCTGGGGGATCGATGACCGGCATAGTGACCGGGCTAATATCTTGTGGGGCGATTTCCACGTGAGCAACATTAAATATGCAAAATTGACCCTTCAAAGCGCAAGTGACAAAACATATTTCAATATTAAAAAAGATGCGGCATATTAACGTCGTAAAAGATTAAAAGGGAAAGTAAATGCAATTAGAAAGCAGCATTATTGCCGGAATTTTTGTTGCCGGTTCGTTGTTGACTTCAACCGGAGTCGCAGGTCAGGAAAATAACTTCTCTCCAATGCGCATTAGCGACGCCGTTCCCGGCGGCAAGTTTGCGATAAAAAGCGCGCCTGAAGAGCTTGGCGATATTAATTTGACCTTGGGGTTGAATGACGGTAAAAGCGGTAAAATAATCAAACCGGAAAAATTGACATCCGGGGTGTACAATTGTGGAGACGGTTTACGTCTGAGCCAGTCATTTTCCGTTAAAAACAATCTTGTATATTGGAAACTGAATATTCTAAATCAGGGAAAGGATCAACGTTGGCTGCACCTGAAAATTAATGCCGCGCCGGACAAAAAAGCGGAAACCTGGTTCTTTGATGGCGTCAAACTGATCGAACCGTGCCGGGTGAACACGATCTGCAAAGATGAAAACCTGGCCTTGCCGCTGGCGGTTATCGGACGCAAAAAGTCCGGTTTTGCCTGGGGTGTCAATCCAAAAACAATGCTGCTGTCTTACGTGGAGCAGGGGGCAGACTTTTCCGGGAAACCAAAGTTCTGGTTCGGCACCAAACTGGTAATCAATCCCAATAAAACCGAGACTCTGGATCTGGTCCTGTTCGGTTTCAGTGCCAGGTTCGGGTATCTGGATGCCATTCAGACATATCACAATGCTTTTCCTGAGATATTCGCGGTCAAGCGTCCCGGTCTGAACATCGATCCGAAAATTACCCTGGGCGGCTGTGATTACCGGGTCTGGAAAGCGAATCAGCCGGAGGAGGCCAGGCGGTTCGGCGGCGGTTGGGAGTGGTGTTTGAAAAGCCATACTCACTGCGGGGATTATTTGGGAAAACACTGGAATATTGCCCGGAAGAACGGCGTCAAAAGATGGTACAACAGCTGTACCGCTGAAAAACATCAGCATTGGATTCACCAGCAGCATTTGAAGCATCGGCAGGGAGAGCCTGCGGATGTCGCCATGATGTTTTATATTGCTCAAGCGTTGACCGACGCGCCGTTGTCCACCGGTTCATACAAAATACCATTGGCAAAAGAGGTTTGGCCCGATGCCTATGCCGGGCGTGCAGGTTATCAGTTCTGTTGTCCGTGGGGTGACAATAATTATGCCCGGAATGTCCTTCTCGATCTTACCGAAGTTGCCGGAAAACTGCCGATACGCGGTTTTGCTTTTGACACTGCCAGAAGTCCGCTGAAATTTTTCGGAAAAGGCTCTGATGACGCGCCGGGACGGGCATATCTTCTCGCGCCTAAAGTCAAGACGAAAAAACGTTATGCAATTCTCGAGGACGGATCGAAGGTTGCGGTAAAGGATGACCAGCATGGCGTCTACAGCCGCCTTGATCTGGCTTCCACCATGTTCATCAAGTTTATCCATGAAATGCGTAAAGGAGAATATAATCTTGGTGTTGTCACCAACGGCTGCGACTGGATGGAAGGCTTTCATACCGATTCCCTGCTGATCGAGCATACCCCGAATCTGCATAAGGACCGGGTATGGGTGGCGCGGCTTATCGCCGGACAGAAAGTCATGAGCTGGTGGGATGATTTCCGGTTGTATACTTTGATCGATTGGGAAAATCAGACCCGAAGCGAATTGCGCGGTTCGGTTGCCGCTTTCTCTCGTTTTGTCCGCCTGAAAAGTCTGGTACTGGCCGGAATTCCGATGTATCGAATTGCCGCCGGCAATGAAATCCTCTTTGACATTATTCCCACGTTGGTCGAGCTTACTCAAGCCGGATGGCAGGCCGTTCCCGCCATGTCGGCTGATAAAAATCTCTGGACCGCCCGCTACGGCAAAGGTCTTGATACATATCTGGTTATGTGCAATCCCAAAGGCCGGACGATTAAGTCTGACGTAATGGTTGACGGTTCCTATTTCAGCTCAGAACCGGAGCAGCAACAAGCTCAGTGGCTGTTCAGGGATTATGCCGGCGCGAAAGTGACGGGTGAAGTTGGGAACAAAAATATTATCAGCGTTAGTATCCCTTCGGCCCGTGAACAAATTCTCAAAACCGGACTGCGTCTGGATAATCAGTCTGATGCTTTGCAATATACCAGCGGCATGACGAATAAATTGAACAGCATGACGATCAATTATCAACTTTGTTCAGCCGATGCGCGGATTTTAAAGTTGAAAGCTGAACAGCCGGACGGGTATTTTCTCGGCAGCGTCGCTGTCAATGGCAAGGCGGTACCTTTTTCAAGGGATAATGAATTTGTCGCTGACGTGAATAAGACAACGACTTTGTCGCTGGCGTATAAAAGTTTGTATTTTGCGTCCCCGGACAAGGATTTTATTGATTTTGAATTCGTCAAAGATCTGAAACCGGCAGCGACGATTGTTATTCCGGCGCAGCCGACCAAAGAAGAAGAATTCCTGGCCTTTCGTTTTCAGGAATATTTCCGCTATTATTATGATAAGACAAAAGGGGTAAATATAAAGCTGCCTATTTTGAAAACCAACGCAATTCCCAAGTCCGGTCAGGTGATCCTGATTGGCTGGTCCGCAAGTCAACAAACTGAATTCGCACCGTGGAAATCTCCGGTTCGAGTTCGGATCGGAGTAAAAGGCCGCATTCTGTATGTTGCCGCGATCGAGTGTTTTGACGCGGAGATGCGCAAAGGAGTATATCGGCTTTTCCGTTGTCTTGACCGGAAATATAAATATTTCGGCAAGATGGGAGAGCGAAGATATGAGCATCCGCATGAAGAACAACTTTATCGTAAAGCTGGATTGATCAAGTCGGTACTGTACTCTAAGGACGGGGAATAAGTTATGAAGTATTTACAATTAACGGTTTTTCTCAGTTTGTTGATCCTTTCTTCATGTAAATCGGTATCAACGCAGTCGCAAAAAGCCGGCTGCCGGATAACGATGACTGAGTTGAACAGTTCCAAAGGCTATATTTTGGAAAACAGCCTGGTCAAAGCGGCGGTTTTTCCGGGACTGAGCGGGAAGATTCTGGATTACACCTTTAAACCGACCGGGGAAGTCCTTTTCATGCCCTTGAATGAGGAAGTAATTGAATATGCGAAACCGCCGATTATCGTCAACAGTAATTTTGCCGGTTACAAGGATATGATTTGGGAATATCGATTCAGCGCGGCCTATCGGGTCTATAAGGCCAGAATCATTGCCGACTCCCCGAATAAAGTAGCAGTTGAACTCCGCTGGCAGGGCAAAAGCTATCGAATTGTCCGGACAGTTTCCCTGTCCATGAATTCCACTGAATTGAATGTTTCAGTAACAATGACTTCGCTTGCTGATAAACCGCAAAAACTATCCTACTGGAAACAGATCACGGCAAATATCACAGATACATATAATCCCGGTCGACAAATCGCGCCGTTGGCGTCTGCTCCGAAAGAATCGCCGCGTGGACGTGCCTTTAACAACCAAAAAACAGCCTGTATTTACAATAAGCCGGTTCCGGGAATGTCGAATAATTATTTTCCGGCCCAGCCATGGTGGGCCTGGCAAACGCCCGGAACCAAATTGATCATGGGTGAAGTGGTTGATGATTTGAGTTCAATGCGACCGGACGGTTTTTTCTATTCCCATAAAAGGAATCTGCTGATGACTCAGGAAACGATTTTCGGTTCACGTGTATTCAAAAAGGGACAGAGCAGAACATATTCTCTTGTTTTTGTCGCGGTCGATGGACTGACCAGTTTGGATTATCTAAGTCGTAATCTGGCTGTAAAAATCGTTACGTTGGAAAGGTCTCCGCTCATTGTAAAGCTCGAAGCCGCGTCTCCACGGTATTTGCCTGGAGCTGAACTCAAAGCTGTTTTGCTTGATAATTCCGGTAAAATTGTGGCTGTTGGGTTGGGTTCTAAGGTTAATTTATCGCCAAAATCTGCAATAGCTCTGAATTTGCCAATCAACGGTAAAATTAAGCCGGGAAAATATCGGTTGGCGCTTCAGCTGGCTTGTAACGGTAAGGTTATTGAGACTGCGGCAATCCTTGGTCGCTTAATCGAGGTGAAGAGATGAGAGTTTTTTTGATTTTTTTAATTTTATTTGTTGCGATATGGACCTTTGGCGCGGAAAAAGGATTGCTGTTTTACGCTTCATACGACAAGGGGATAGACGCTGACTTCGCCAAAGGCTCTCCGAGGGGCGCTGGAGTAGCTGAGATTACGCAGAACAAAGGCGGGATCAAGGGCGAAGCGCTGATTGCCAGGAGCGGCTTTGTCGGGGTTGAATTGTATGACGGGGTCAAGTATCTTTGCAACGGTAACTTGAAGCGGGAGGCGGGAACGGTGGAGTTTTATTTTAAACCGTTGCCGGGATTCTTCATGAAGAAAAAAGTCTGGAGAAGGATTTTTCTGTGCACTTATTATAAATTGCGCAAAGAAGGCCAACGTGATTACCGATGGTTTCGCATTGATTGCAGCGCAAAAAAAGACATACCGATGTTGCGGGTATTTGAACAGGATACCATGAGCAAATACAGGAGTCACTTAGTCAAAAAACAGCCCAAAATAGAAATTGGCAAATGGTATCATCTGGCTTATGTTTGGAGCAATCAAGGACGAAAACTGTTTTTGGACGGTAAATTGGTAGCGGAGGGTTCCAGCAAAAGTCCGTTACCGCTCCTGCCGGAATATTTACATGTCGGGGCATTGCCCTGGGGACATGAGGATTCTCGTTGTCTGATTGATGAATTGAAAATATGGGATCACTCAAAACGGCCTGAATCATTCAATATTTTGCGAAAATAAAACTGGATATTGAAAGACTTGTACTTAGGTTATATTTACTTGTTTCTAACTAAATTATTTAATTTAGTGCCATTTTATTCGGGGCTGATTTAAAACTACCTGGTATTTTATTATGTTATTGAAGTAAATAAAATAATATGATATATTCCGGGGCTTGAAACTTGAAATAATATCTGGTGAAGTGTAACTTCTTTTAATTGTTTTTTAATTAGTTATAAGGAATTTGCACTATGTCGAAGAAGCCCAATATCGTTTTTTTCTTTACGGATGACCAGCGTTTTGATACTATTGCCGCCTGGGGGAACCCGCAGATAAAAACTCCAAATCTGGATAAACTGGCCGGTCGCGGCGTTTCGTTTACTCAGGCTTGTATTCCCGGTGGTACTTGCGGAGCGGTTTGCATGCCGAGTCGCGCCATGCTGAATACCGGTCGTACGCTTTTTCACCTGAACGGCTCTGGTCAGGAAATTCCGAAAGAGCATAAGATGATTGGGGAAACCCTGCAGACTGCCGGATATCGTACTTACGGCTCCGGGAAATGGCATAATGGCAAAGAGGCTTTTGCCCGCAGTTTTACCGATGGCGCGGAAATCTTCTTTGGAGGGATGGCTGATCACTGGAACGTCCCGTGCTATGATTTCGATCCGACCGGAAAATATGATAAAACTTGCGTAGAGATCAAAGATCCGATGTGGAACAAAAATCTCAACATTCGCCAGTGTGATCATATTACAGCCGGTAAGCATTCCACTGATATTATTGCAGACGCGGCCACTGATTTTATCGGCAAATATGACGACGATGCGCCGTTGTATATGTATCTTGCGTTTCTGGCTCCCCACGATCCGCGCAGTATGCCGCAGGAATTCCTCGATCTTTATAATGTGGATGATATTCAACTTCCTCCGAACTTTATGGGCGGTCATCCCTTTGATAACGGCTGCTTGCGGATTCGGGATGAAGAACTGGCTCCTTTCCCGCGCGACCCGGATGATACCAGACAGCAGATCATGGAATACTACGCGATGATCTCGCATGCCGACGCCAGGATCGGTGATGTCATGAATGCCCTTGATGCTAAAGGCATGCTTGAGGATACCATTATAGTGTTTGCCTGTGACAATGGTCTGGCTGTCGGACAGCACGGATTATTTGGTAAGCAAAATCTTTATGAACACAGCATCCGGGTGCCACTGATCTTTGCCGGACCGGGTATTCCCAAGGGCGTTACGACTGAATCATTCGCTTATTTGTTGGATATCTTCCCGACCATGTGTGATCTGGCTGATATTGACATTCCGGACACGGTTGATGGTGAAAGTCTGGCTGGAATCCTGCAGGATCAGAATGAGATTGTTCGTCCATTCACTTTCCACGCCTATGCCGAGCTGCAGCGCGCGGTTCGCACCGGCAAATACAAGTTGATCGAATACGTGGTCGGCGGCAAACATACCGTTACCCAGCTTTTCGATCTGGAAAGCGACCCGGCCGAACTTGATAATCTGGCTTATCTTGGGGAATACTCTGAACTGGTCGAAGATCTGCGAGAAGAACTTTGGAACCTCGCCCGCAAATGGGACGATGAAAAATCGGAATGGGGAGAAAAGTTCTGGAGCCGTTACGACCGGGGCTGACAGAAAACCTGACATAGTGTGTTTGTACCAGGCCTGCCGGGATGATAAATCCGGCGGGTCAAATTCTTCAAAATAATTAGATGTAACTGAAAAGAGATACTTGAAAAATATTTCTTTGACGATATATTTTATATGTAAATATAATCTTAGAGAAAAAGAGGTTTGAAAAATGACTGATTATGAAATTACTGTAAACATGGTCTGTGAACAGCTTGCGCAGCTGAAAATTATCCCTGTTCTGGCAATTGAAAAGCTGGAAGACGGCATGAAAATGTGCGAACTGCTCAATAAAAACGGTTTGAAGACCGCCGAGATCACTTTCCGGACCAAAGCTGCCGCGAGCATTATCCGTGAAGCATCGAATGCTTTCCCGGAAATGGAGATCGGTGCCGGGACTGTATTGAATATCCGGGACCTGCATCGCGCTTTTGAAGCCGGATCAAAGTTCGCGGTTGCACCTGGATTCAATCCTACTGTCGTGAAAGAAGCGATTGCCAATAACTTCCCGTTCTTTCCCGGCATCTCCAGCCCCAGTGATATCGAACAGGCTTATGAGTTAGGTGTCCGTGTTATGAAATTTTTCCCGGCTCAAGCGGCCGGCGGCCTCAAGTTCCTGACCAATATCGCCGCCCCGTACAAACACCTCGGAATTCGTTATATTCCGACCGGCGGACTTAATACTGAAAACATTTTGACCTATTTGAATGATCCCAACATCATTGCCGCCGGCGGTACCTGGCTTGGTAAATCCGCGGACATCGAAGCAGGTGACTGGGACAAGATTGACGGCATTATCAAGGCCGCGGTTGAATTGATTAAATAATTAATCCGTACGACGGATGGCGACATACCGCTTCAAACTTTGCACTTTGTGCTGCGGAAGCGGAGATGGCGCAAAAATGATAAAGGGTTGAATTCCCCGCCCCTTGGGGCGTATCCGCCGGTTGATTTTGCGGCCGCCCGTAACGCGGGCATGTCAGGTCGGGCGTTAATACCCTGATGCTTGCATCGGGGATAGCCTTGACCGAAAGCAAAATTTTTATTTTAACATCCGGCGTTGCCTGTTTTTCAGTCCTTGAAGAGCAGCATATAACAATTGATAATGATAAAGCCAAAGTTTGGCGTTTTGCGTTCAGTTTTTTCACCGCCCTGAAAGGGCGATATATAATAAAAGATTTGCTGAAATACTAACTTTTTTATTCAAAAATAAATATTAATTCGGAGAATTACACCATGAGTAAAACACGTTCAGTTCTGGTTACCGGCGGTGCGCGCGGTATCGGGTTCGGCATCGCAGATTTGTTCGCGAGCGCCGGTTATAAAGTTGCGGTTTGTGATATCGGCAAGGCCGAGGATAATGCCGAGGCAATGCAGAAACTTAAAGACAGCGGCGCGCCCGATGTTCTTTATTGTCAGTGCGATATTTCAGACACTACCGCCCATCAGGCTATGCTGAAACAGATTATCGACTCTTTCGGAGTTTTGAACGTTCTGGTCAATAACGCCGGCGTCGGGACCAAAGTTCGCGGCGATCTTTTTGACGCGACTGAAGACAGTTTCGATTTCGTTATCGGCATCAATTTGCGCGGTCCCTATTTCCTGACCAAAATCATTGCCAAACAAATGGTTGACCAGAAGGCTGCCGACCCTGAGTGCGACTGCAGCATTATCAATATCAGTTCGATTTCTTCGACAGTGGCTTCCCCGAGCCGCGGCGACTACTGCATCAGCAAAGCCGGGGTCAGCATGGTGACCAAACTCTTCGCGGTTCGTCTGGGCGAATACAATATTCCGGTTTACGAAGTACGTCCCGGGATTATCAAAACCCCGATGACTGAAGTGGTCACCGAAAAATATGACAAGCTGATCTCCGAGGGCCTTTGCCTGACCGCCCGTTGGGGCTTTCCGAAAGACATCGCCAAAGCCGTCAAGATGCTGGCAGACGGCGCTCTGGCCTATTCGACCGGTCAGGTCATTATGGTTGACGGCGGCATGAGTGTCGAAAAACTTTAAAGATCGAGGAACAATGATATGGAAAAAATTACAGTTAACGGCAAGGATATCCCGGTTAAGAGTGTTCATACCCTGATCATCGGTTCCGGTGCGGCCGGGCTTAACGCCGCGGTTCGCCTTCATAACTCCGGCGTAACCGATATCGCGGTTGTGACTGAAGGTATCCACATGGGCACCTCGATCAATACCGGCAGCGACAAGCAGACTTACTACAAGCTTGGCCTTTATGCCGAGGACAACGATTCTCCGGTGGCTTTGGCCGGAACATTTTACGGCGGTGGTTCCATGCACGGTGATATCGCCCTGGTCGAAGCCGCGCTTTCCGCTCGCGCTTTCTATAACCTGGTCAATATCGGGGTTGAATTTCCCAGGGACGAATACGGTCAGTTCATCGGCTATAAAACTGACCATGACCCGCTTCGCCGCGCTACCTCATACGGGCCCTACACCTCAAAAGAGATGTGCCTGAAACTGTCGGCTGAAGTCAAACGCAACAATATCCAGGTTCAGGAAGACACCAACGTTGCCGCATTGCTCACGACTGAAAATGACGGCGAAAAACGCGCGGTTGGCGCCATCGCGTTGGATGGTAATGGCGAAATGGAGATCTGGAAAGCCGAAAATACCATATTCGCGGTCGGTGGTCCGGGCGGGCTCTATGAAACCAGCGTTTATCCTTCCGTTCATACCGGGGCAATTGGTCTGGCTCTGCAGGTCGGCGCAAAAGCGCGCAACCTGCCGGAAGCGCAGTACGGTCTGGCTTCTATCAAATTCCGCTGGAACGTTTCCGGTACATACATGCAGGTACTGCCGCGCTTTATCTCGACCGCCGCGGACGGCGTTAGTGACGAACGTGAGTTCCTGACTGAATACTTTGATGATGCCGGTGAAATGAACTCGATGGTTTTTCTGAAAGGTTACCAGTGGCCGTTCGATACCGCCAAAGCCGCAAAAGGTTCATCGATCATCGACCTGTTGGTTTACCGCGAAACCGCGTTGCGCGGTCGCCGGGTTTTCCTTGATTTCCGGCGCAACAGCTCCAACTTCAGTTTTGACGGCTTGACCAAAGAGGCTTATGAATATCTGGAAAAATCCCACGCATTGTTCGGGTCTCCGATTGAACGTTTGCAGAAAATGAATGCTCCGGCAATCTCGCTTTACGAAGATCACGGTATTCATATTGTTGCCGAACCGCTGGAAATCGCGGTCTGTGCGCAGCATAATAACGGCGGTCTGGCCGGAAATATCTGGTGGGAATCCGAAAATATCAAACATCTTTTCCCGATCGGCGAGGTCAACGGTTCGCACGGCGTCTGCCGTCCGGGTGGTTCGGCTTTGAATTCCGGTCAGGTGGCCGGATTCCGCTGTGCCGAATACATTGCGGCTAAATACCGGGATATCACCCTGGATGACGCCGCCTTCACTGCTGTCGCGGAAGTGTCTGCCGCGGAACTGTCCGCCTGGATCGATAAAGCGGCCAAAGCTAAAGTCAAATGGCAGGATGCCCGCCAGGAATTACAGCATCGCATGACCGTGGCCGGGGCTCATGTCCGCAGCGAATCCCAGCTGCGAACCGCTGTGGCGGAGGCCTGGGAACAGTATCAGCAATTGCTGGAAAACGGTTGCGGCTATACCGATAAAGACGGCAAGGTCGAAGCGGTCCGCAATATTCAGCTTTGCCTGGCTCATGCGGTCTATCTGGAAGCGACCCTGCAGGGCGTAGTCGACGGCGTCGGCTCACGCGGTTCCGCGCTGGTCGTGGACGAATCCGGCAGTGAAATTCCGGGTCTCGGTAAAGAATGGAACTTTATTCCGGAAAACGGCGAATACCGTGGTAAGGTTTTGGAAAGTGCTCTTGAGGATGTCGGTGAAATTTCCTCATGCTGGCAACCAACTCGTGATTTGCCGGTAACCGACGGCTGGTTTGAAAACGTCTGGGCCGACTATCGCGAAAAGAGAATATACGAATAAACTTCAATATGCATCGGATGTGCGGTACATATTTTATTGGACCGCTTCTATCCGTGTATGTTTTATGATTTTCTGGAAACTGGTAACTGGACACTGGAAACTTGATTATGCAAATGTACGATTTTTCAATTTTGCGGGAACTGCGCAAACAGGCCGGAATGAATATTGCCGAAGTGGCGGATGCCGCCGGTGTTTCAGCCTCGGTTGTTTCAAAACTGGAACGCAACCAGAGTCTGGCTGAACTTGAAACATTGTACCGGCTGGGCCGGGTTTTCGGCCTGAGTGCGGCGGAGTTGCTGCGCCTGGCGGAACGTCCCCCGGCTGAAATGGTCGCTGATACCGCGCATCGTTCCGATGACTTTTCTTTTCGCGAGATCAATGTTGACAATATTCGTTTTCTCTATGGCTCGGCGTCGGCTGGAGCCAAGGTACACAAACCTAAAGTTCATAAAAACTGTCGGGAAATCTGCTGGGTGATCCAAGGCAAGGTTCGTTTTATCCTGCCGTACGAGACTCTCGACGTTAATGCCGGCGAGAGTATCCGTTTCGATGCCCTTTACGAACACACTTACGAAGCCCTCGAAGACTGTTCCCTAATCATCATCCACCTTCCTAAATAAGTTTTATTTTCTCTAAAAGACCTATAAAATTTTTGTGCGAAACCTTGTAAGTTTTTGATGGCAATGTCTTCGCATTCTCCGAAATTGCCTTTGCTTGTTTTTGGCTAGTTGTTGATAATGAATTGTTTGCATTTTATTAATAGTCAAGCCGTCTGACAATTATCAATAAATAATAATAAAACTTTCGGCTTGTTTTTCGGGAACCGGGAACCTATATTTATGGGGAAGATAAAAAGAATATTTCTTGAGAATAGCTGTTGGGCTGGTTATGAGGGATAAAAAGGGATGTATCCCTTGTCCCGCATTGCCCTGCGCGGTGCTCGCGCTCATATATGTTCTAATTACTCATTACTCATTTCTAATTATTGTGCGTGAAGCTATGGCGGAATATAAAATTGCGGACGAAAATATTGAACTGCTGAACCGGCGAGCGGCCAGTTCGCTGCGCTATTACATGATGATGCATGAGGATATTCTGCCGTTTGAATTGACTTCTTTTCATTATTCGCCGTTTCAATACTGGTTGAACAATCCATGGCACATGCATTCGCATTTTGAAATGCAATACCTTTTTCACGGTAAGGCGGAATGGGTGACCAAGGCCAGGCATATTGAACTCAAGCCTGGTCAAATAATGATTATTCCCAATAAACTGCTGCATCATCGCAACGGGATAATCGATAAAGCCCAGATGATGGGACTGCATTTTCTTATGCCGGAGGATTATAGCAATCATCCAAAATTCAATGAATTGAGGGAATTGATCTATGAAAAGGACCAGATATTGGATATTCCGGAGGATTTGCGGACAAAGATTGAATCGCTGCCGGAAATCCTGCTTTCAGACCAGACATTCCGGGAACAGCATGCTGCGGTACTGCTGGCGGAAGTTCTGCTTGAGATTTTTAAACTGTTTTTTCCTTCTATTCTGGCAATCGGGGATCATATCAGGGAAAATCGTACCGGCACTCAGGATTTTCAGGATCAGGTTTACCACACTGCGCTGAAATATGTCAACGACAACCTCAACAAGTCGATTTCCGCCAATGATGTTGCCCGAACCTGTGGAGTCAGTCCGCGCCATCTTAACCGGATCTTCGTCCAATACGGCGGCATAACCCTGGGTAAGCATATCATCAGGCGGCGGATTGATAAATCTTTTAATTTACTGATAAAGACTGACGCGTCGCTGGAGGAAATCGCCGGTCGGCTGGGCTTTTCAGATGCAGCGCATTTTATCAGAACATTTCAGAAATCAACCGGAATTACTCCCGGAGAGTATCGAAAACGGCTTCCGGAAGAAAAATAATGTGTCCGTTTTATTCAATTTGATTACTGCTTCTGTGTCTTTAAACATACTTTTTTGTGATTTATATTGTCTTTTTTATTCAATTAAAAGGGGTTGTTTTTTAAGTTTGAAAATTGTATAATAAACATAGAGACAATAATCAATCAAGGAGTAAATGGCAATATGAAAAGAGTTTTCACTTTAATCGAACTGTTGGTTGTGATCGCTATCATAGCGATTCTGGCATCCATGTTGTTACCGGCGCTTAATAAGGCTCGCGACAAAGCCAAGACCATAAAATGCGTGAATAATTTGAAACAGCTGGGTTTGGGTTTTGTCCTGTATCAGGATGATCACGCCAGTTGGACTCCGCCTAACTCAACCAAAAACGGCTGGGCCGGCTACGCAACAGTAAGTACTCTCGGGTTCATTGAAACCAAAGCCTGGTGGACCAATTTATACTACAATAAATACGTTACGGTCGCGCAAGCATTCCAGGATCCGGTGACCAAAGTGCAATATGCCTATACCTCCTCGATTCCCGATAATATAAATGTTTCATACGGCCTGGTCGGATATGACTCGCCTAACGATTCGAGCCTGATCAAAATTAACCGGATTCGCAAACCGTCTTACAGCATTGGCATGACCGAAGCCAGCGTCAGTGTCGGGGGATTCTCGGATACCCGCCCGATCAAGCGTAACTACGGCACCGCCAATCCGGCCGGATATCAGGATATTTACGACAATGGCTACTTTATTCCACATGGTGGAGACAGTTTCAACGTCCATTTCCTTGACGGGCATGTCGACACCCAGAAGCTGGCTAAACTTCTAATAGACGCCCAGGTATACGGCGGCAAATACGATGTGAAATATTATGACGACAAATTCGGCAAGCCGCAGCAATACAAAGCGAACCAGAACAATATTTAACGTATTTTTTTAATATTGCGTTACAGATAATTATGCAGAGTGCGTAGGAATTATATGTTCCTGAAAAGGTAATAATCTATCCTTTCTTTCATAGAGTATACATGAACTATACTTATAGCCTGGAGCAGGAAAACACGGGGAAATAGACATCAGGAGGAAAAAATATTATGTCAAAACCGAATATCATTTTAATAATGGCCGACGATATGGGCTATGGCGATTTCGAGTGCGTCAATCAAGGCTTGAACAGCACCCCGAATTTGATTCGTCTTTACCACGAATCGATGCGTGTGTCGCAAGGCTATGCCGCCAGCTGTGTTTGCGCGCCGTCCCGGGCCGGATTCCTGACCGGGCGCTATCCGCACCGGACCGGCTGTACGTGCTTGAATGATTACAACGGCCTGAACCAGCTTGAGCCGTCCGAAGTGACCATTGGCGATATTTTCAAGAACGCCGGATATCATACCGGCCTGATCGGCAAATGGCATTGCGGCGAGAATAGAGGTTCCCGGCCTGAGGATCGGGGTTTTACGGAGGTCGAGACGTTTCATCCGCAGGGCTGTGACTACTGGGATTGGCGAATCGATGAAAACGGGACCGAAATTCAGTCCAACGGTCGTTACCTGACCGATTATCTGACGGAAAGAACGGTTGAATTCATCAAACGTAATCAGGATAAGCCGTTTTTCCTGCATTTGGGATATTATACGCCGCATCGGCCTTTACAGGCACCGCAACATTTAATCGATAAATATATGGCCCGAGGTGATTTGACTCTGGGAGAAGCTGTCGTTTACGCCATGATCGAGGTGATGGATCAGGGGATTGGAAAAATAAACGAAACTCTGGAACAGCTGGGAATGGTGGAAAATACTATCGTCATTTTTACCAGCGACAATGGCCCGGATGATCATGAAGTCAACGGACTTTCCCCGGTCCGGTTCAACTGCGGTTTGCGTGGAAACAAATACTTTGTTCACGACGGCGGCATCAGGGTTCCGTTTCTGGTTCGCTGGCCTGAGCGGATTGCGCCGGATTCGGAAAATAATGATTTGTTTCATTTCGTCGATATCCTGCCGACGCTGGCGGCGGCGTGCAATGTGGAGATTCCGGCTGGACTTTGTGTTGACGGGCAAAACAAGCTGGCTTCGTGGCTGGGGCAATCAGGCGGGATTTGTGAAGCGCGATTCTGGCAGTGGAACCGTTATTATCCGTCGGACGAATGCAACGCTGCGATGCGTGAAGGCGACTGGAAGCTGGTAATTCCGGCTCGATCCGGATTTCGCGAAATGGCTGCGGAAAACGTGGAAATGGTACTAGGAAAGCGTCCGTTTGTCCGGACCCGCCCGAAGATGCCGGAACTCGGTCCCGTATCGGCACCGATGTTGTTTAACATCGCGGATGACCCGTGCGAAAAACATGATCTGTCGGCAAATTATGCTCATCGGGCCAGAGATATGCATAAAAGACTTAATCAATGGTTTTATAGTGTCAGGAGAGAACTTGACATTGTGATTGAAAATAGATTTGAATAATAAAGATAAGGAAAATTATGATCTATTCAGAAGTAAAGTATATGCCGGAGAGAAGCAAAACCTATCTCGGCAGTCCCGCAATTATCCGGCTTGAAGACGGGGTGCTGGTGGCATCCCACGATTATTTTTATGACGAGCCTGAAGGCTACGGCGGCAGAACTCGCCGTCTAACCAGTGTTTACCGTTCGGAAGACGACGGCAAAACCTGGATGAATTGTGCCCAGGTGGTCGGCGCGTTCTGGAGTTCGCTTTTTATTCACCATGGCGAACTTTACATGCTGGGCTGCACGCGCCGTTTCGGTTCGATCGTTATTCGCAAAAGTACTGACGGCGGTTTTACCTGGACCTTTCCGCTGGATGCTGAAACCGGTCTGCTGTTCCAGGGCGGCTATGCGCTGGAAGCTCCGAACTATCACTGCGCCCCAACGCCGGTAATTACCCATAACGGTCGGATTTTCCGGGCTTTTGAAGACAATGTCACGGCTCATTGGCCGACCGGATTCCAGGCTTTTGTCATTTCCGCCCCTGAAGATGCCGATCTGTTAAAAGCGGAAAACTGGACCATGAGCAACAAACTGGCGTTTGACGCGAGCAAGGTGCCGGAAGACTGGGGGGATCACGGCCCCGGTTTCCTGGAGGGCAATATGGTAGTTGATCCCGACGGGCAACTATGGGACATTTTGCGGGTCAGCACCGAACCGCATTCGGATTTTGCCGCGATGGTAAAAGTTTCCCCGGACGGTAAAGAAGTATCGCTGGACTATGATAAGGACATCATTGATTTACCGGGTGGAACGCATAAATTCTCAATCTACCGTGATCAGGAGACAAAGCTCTATTTCACCATCAGCAATAAAAACACGGTGAAAGGGTTTGCCAGTCAACGCAACCTGCTCAAGCTTGCATGTTCGGAAGATTTGCGGAACTGGCGCGTTCTCAAGACGATTGTCGAGGACGAATCCGGGCTCAAAGAGGAAGATTCCCTGCGTTTGACCGGCTTCCAGTATGTCGACTGGCAGTTTGACGGTGACGATATCATCTATCTGGTCAGGACCGCTTATCGCGGCGCGGTCCGGTTCCATGATTCCAACCGGATCACTTATCACGTTTTGAAAAATTTCCGAAAATTTATCTGACCGGAAACCGACAATGGAAAAAGCTCCGAATATAATTCTGATCATGACTGATCAGCAGCGCTGGGACTGCCTTTCCGCTGCGACCGGCGGCTGGGGCCGGACGCCGACTTTGGACCGTTTGATCGCGGAAGGGGTCTATTTTGAACAGTGTTACTGTACCGCGCCGTCATGCGTGCCGTCGCGTGCCAGCTTCTTCAATATGCAATGGGCGGAAACGGTTGGAACCATGAAAAACGGCGACCGCTGGACCCGTTCCTGGGTGGAGCAGTTCCAGTCCACCGGATACCGCACCTATAACGTCGGGAAAATGCATACCCAGCCGCTTAACGCGCCTTGCGGGTTTGACCAGCGCTTTATTGTTGAGAATAAGGATCGGTTTTTCCGGCCGCGTTTTTATGATGACTGGGATATCCACCTGCATCAATTGGGTATTGAGTATCCGACCCGGCTGACTTACAGCAAGCGAGACGATTATGACGAGGCGCTTGGCGCTTATGAATGGAGCCTTGATGAAGCCTTGCATTGGGACCCATATGTCGGGCGCAATGCCAGATGGCTGATTAAGGAACATGTTCAGGATAAACCGCTCTTTATGCAGATCGGTTTTCCGGGGCCGCATCCGCCGTATGACCCGCCGAAGCGTTATCTGGATAAGATCGATCCTGATTCCATGCCGGAAGCCATACCGTTTGAGCATGAGAAAGAGATTCCGGCTCATTACGATTATCGTCACGTTATGATGGGCAGTCACGATGCCATCCACTGGTGCGGTGAACCGACTAAGGACCAGATCAGGAAGCTGCGTCATCATTACGCGGCCAACATGCTGATGATAGACGATCAGATTGCCGGAATCATCGATACGCTTGAAGCGGTCGGGATGCTGGATAACAGTATCATTGTTTTTTCCTCGGACCATGGCGACAGCCTGGGTGACCACGGCCAGATTCAGAAATGGACGATGCACGACTGTATTACGCGGGTTCCCGCGATCTTTTGGGCTCCCGGACGTTTGCCGCAAGGGCTCAGGATTGACAAACTGATTCAGCAGATGGACCTGGTTCCGATGATATTTGAACTGGCGGGAGTGCCGCTGGCTGATTCACATGACGCGGTCAATGCCATGCGGACACTGGACGGAGCCGCCGGACGGGAATATGTTTTTGCCGAACATGGCTGCTGTAATATGCTGAAAAATATTGATAAAATGACTATGGTGCGAAACGATGAGTGGAAACTGGTTGATTATCCCGGTTGCGACTACGGGGAACTTTATGACATGATCAATGACCCTGAAGAAACTGATAATTTGTGGAACAATCCGGATTATGCGGATATTCAGATGAAATTACAAGAACAAGCTGATATATTTAATAAAAAGGGAGCAATCAAATGAAAAGATTACTGTCGAGTGCGATTATCGTATTGACCGGCCTTGGTCTGCAAGCGGGCATAATGCCGGAAGTCATGCTGGATGTCAATGGTGTCAAACATGGTTTGATTCCGCTGAACAAACCGGAAAGCCAAAATCTCAAGGTGTACCATCCGGGCTGGCAGAAAGGCGATAAGAAAGCGTGCTATTTGTCTGTCAAAAGCAAAGCCCTGCCGCTTGATAAGTGGACGGAATTCAGTTTCAGCTTCGTTCCCGGCAAAAGCGGCAAAGTCGATATAACCCTGATGGGTAAAATTCATCGCGTTGCCGGTAAATCCGCGCCGATATATACTCTCTATGACGATTTCAAAGCTGTCGGAATAAAATTGATCAACCCGGATCTCGAAGAATTGGATGATCACGGCAACTTTGAAGGCTGGGGAACCCGCTGGGGCATTCAGCCATATAAAACTGATCTCGGTCAGTCGGCTAAAGTGCGTTACGGTAATGCCTTGACCCAGACGGTTCAGGTTATCGCAGGGCAAAAGGTTACGATCGGTTTCCAGGCCAGGGGATTCGCCGCGTTTGACGGTAAAATGCCTGAAGTTGCGTTGAAAGGTAAAAAAGGCGTAAAACAGGAGACTGAAAAAAAGATTGCAAACGGCAAACCTTTCAGCGGAAAAGAAGGTATGTGGCCGGCTTTGTGGTGTCCGTCATTCAAAAAAGTCGATGTAACCAAAATCAAAGTTTCTCCCTGTTCTTTCAAGGATATCAGCCTGGAATTGCAGTCGCGCCTCGATAAAGGAGAAAAAAACATTATGCTGCCAGAAGGCACATTCAAAATTTCCGCTCTGACGATTCCAGCAAATGTTACCCTTAAAGGCGGGACAAATACCACACTGGTTCTCGACTCAAATCTTCCCGCGCCGGTAATTACTTTGAAAGGCGACAACATCACGCTGGATTCGCTCAGCTTCAAACTCCATAACAGCGTCCTGATCCAGGCCCTGACTGGTAAGCGCATGTCAATGATCAAAGGTGAGAATATTAATAACTTTGTCATGAATAAAATCAAATACGTCAATTCGGCTGAACAGTACAAACTGATTCGCGGCGCGGTCCAGGCGAAGAAACCGGGCAATAAGCGTATGCGGGTAAAACTCTGGCGCTGGGATCTGGTCGAACTGGCTGACTGTAAAGATATTGAGATAATGAACTGCATGTTTAAAAATTTCTGTTCCGGTATCAGGACCACCCAATGCACCAGGGTTTCGTTTCATAATAATATCGGGGTTAACGGCCTGCATAATATGATGCGCTTCTACAACGGCAGCGAATACTTTAAATTCTACAATAACTGGTTCAGTCATGTCAAGCACCCGATGGTCTGGGACGGCGGCGACTGTTCCCCCCATAACAAGAATCTCAAACCGGGCGGGCCGGAAGCCGCCAGGAAAGTATGTCGCGATATGAAACTCGGCGATAAAGATTATGCTCAGCACATGACCGGAACTTACGAGGTATTATGTTACGGCAATTATGGCGAATACGGCAAAACCCTGGCCTGGGGCCGGAAAGGGAGGCGGGTAATCGTCAGCGGCAACTCTGCCCGTTATATGTACGATATGGCTTATGATGCCGAGGGCTGTGAAGAAGTGATTTTTGCCAATAACATTGCGGTTAACTGCAAAGCCGCCGGCATCGGCGCGTTCTACTACAACGACAGCACTTCGATCACCGGTAATGTCATTGTCACTGAAGACATCGGCCATGAGATTTACAAGGGCCAGTTTGTCCGGATGCATTCCGCCCACGGCGTGTCTTCCGGAAAGACGATTATCAGCGGGAACCTTTTTGTCAATCATCTCAAGGAACCGCGTTACGTCAAACTGGATTACTGCAAAGATGTGCTTATTGCCGATAATAAATTTGTTAACGGCGGCATCCTGACCAATCGTTACGGCGGCGGCAATGCCACGGTTACCGGCAACACCTTTATCTCTCTCCTGCCTAAACAGGAAACCCTGATCTCCGTTGCGAAGATCCTTACCGAGTTTACTTTCCGGAACAATACCTTGATTAACCGTAATCCGCAAGCGACAGCAGGCGACCCGGCTATCAAATTTGACTTTACGGTTACTCAGAAGTTGGAAAAAGAACGCCCCGGCGTCGACACGGCCGCCGCATTCCGTCAGGTTGACGGCAACAGTATCAGGGGCTGGAATGTCCCGATAGAGTTCAGTTCCAGACCCGGCAAACAAAACACCCGGATCATTTTCTGCAATAATCTCTATGAAGGCAAACCTGCTGTTTCAGTGACCGGCAGCGGCGTCATCAATAAAAACAACATCTCATTGAAGTGAAAAGGAGCCGTCAATGAAAACATTTGTTATTCAAATATTATTAATTTTGACCGGTTGCTATGCCCTGTGCGATAACTTTGAAGCGAAACTTCAGGCCCGCCTCAATGCCGGCGAGAAGAAAATCACCATCCCCGCCGGCAAATACCGGATCAGCAGTCTGGTAGTTCCTTCGGATGTATCGATTACCGGGTCTAACAACACAGTCCTCGAACTTGATTATGTCGGGAAGCCGTCGCAGATAATTATGCTCAAAGGCAATAATATTTCTTTGAAAAAGCTGAAAATAACGGTTGCTCCGTCAGTAATTGAACCTTTACATTCCGGGGCCTTGACTCAGCTTGTGAACGCGAACAAGTGCCATAACCTCAACCTATCGGAAATATCGTTTGAAATTCCGGATAAACTATACAAGCAGTTGCTTGACGGTAAAGATAAACGCTATGTCAGACGCTGGGATGTTTTCAAGGTCGAATATTCCTCGGATGTGACAATGAGCAAATGCCGGATGAAAAACTTTTCACAGATGCTCAATACCGAATTTTGCATCAGGGTTACAGTTCATGACTGCGTTGGACGCAATGGCATATATGTAACCAAATTTTCGTTCGGCAGCGAGTACCTCAAGTATTACAATAACTGGAGCAGCAACGTTCTGCATCAGATGTTCTGGGAAGGCGGCGACTGTGGAACCGCTAAACACTTGAAACCACGTAAACCGCGCACCGTAATCCGGGGAATCCGTCCCGGTGACGAAGGCTATTCAAAATTGTTGACCGGTACTTACGAAGTCATGTGCTACGCTAATTATGCCGAATACGGCAAGACTTTATGCTGGGGCCGCAAAGGTCGCCGGGTGCTGATCAGTGGTAATTCGGCCCGGTTTATGACCGATATGGCTTATGACGCCGAAGGCTGCGAGGAAGTGGTATTTGCCAATAACCTGGCTTTCAACTGCAAAGCTGCCGGGATCGGCTGTTTTTATTACACCGATGCGGCGGTGATCACTGGCAATGTTGTAGTTATCGATGACGTTGATAAGGATATTTACAAAGGTCATTTTGTCCGCATGCATCATCGCAAGGATGTTGAATCGGGCAAGACGATCATTACCGGCAATCTGTTTGTCAATCGTCTCGCGAAACCGCGTTTTGTCAAAGTCGATAAATGCCGCGACCTGCTGATCAGCGGTAATAAGTTTGTCAACGGCGGCATTCGGACCAACCGTTACGGCGGCGGTAATATGACTTTTACCGGCAACACCTTTATCTCGACCCTGGATGAACAGGAAACCCTGGTTATGGTTGCGAAGATCGTCAAAGAGCTGACCATGCGGAACAACACCTTCATCAACCGTAATCCCAAAGCCAAAGCTTCAGCCCCGGCTATCGACCTGGAATTCACTGTTACAGGGAAACTCGCCAAAGAGCGTCCTGACGCAGTTTCGGTTCCAGTCTATCGTCAACTTGACGGCAACAGTATTCGCGGTTGGAAGACCCCTGTCGCGCTGACTGTCCCTGACGGCAAATGCACTGCCAAGGTCGTTTTTATCAATAATCTGTATGAAGGGGAGCCGCGCTTCTCATCTTCAATTCAAAACATTTTACAGAAAAATAACATCAGACTGGATGGGCAAAAGTAATATGAAAGGTTTTAAATTCGGTATTGTTATAGCTCTTTTTAGCATTGTATCCTTAAATGCGGCAGCCGTCTTGGAATTGCCTAATTACTACAGCAACCGGATGGTTTTGCAACGTAATCATGTAATTCCGGTTCGCGGCAGGGCGGAACCGGGGCAAACGGTTGAAATAACATTTAATAAACTCTCCAGACAAACCAAGGTCGCTCAAGATGGCTCCTGGCAGATGGAATTCCCCCCTATGTCAGCCGGAGGCCCGTACAATATGGTTATCAAAAGCGGAAAAGATAAAAAGCATATCCGGGATATTATGATAGGTGAGGTCTGGCTTTGTTCCGGACAGTCCAACATGGTCTTTCCGGTTCGTCGGACCATTAACTTGAAAGAGGCTCAAGCTGATTGCGACTATCCTGATCTGCGGGTCTTCAACGTCTGGAAAAACTGGCAGCTTGAACCGGTTCGTGAATTGAAGAAAGGCTTATGGCTTCCGAGCAACCCGAAGCGGGTCGGCAATTTTTCTGCTGTTGCCTGGTTCTTTGGTCGTGAATTGCGCAAGAAACTTGGTGTCCCGGTTGGTTTAATTACTTCCGCCTGGAGCGGCAGTCAAATCGATACCTGGATGTCGATGCAAACCCTCAAATCCAATCCCGTGTTTGCCGCGATTGTGAGGAAGGCTGAAAAAAACATTAAGAATAAAATGGACGGCATCAAGAAACCGTATTTTCAACCGACAGTATTGTTTAACGGCATGATCAATCCGCTGCCGCCATATCCGATTCGCGGCGTTATCTGGTATCAGGGCGAAGCTAATCGAGGCGATGGTATGTTATATGCCGATAAAATGGGTGCTATGTTAAAAAACTGGCGTCAACTCTGGAACAATCCTGATATGCCGTTTTATTTCGTTCAGATCGCGCCATTTAAATACACTTGGGGCAAACCTGAAACCCTTCCGGAAATTTGGGCTGCGCAGAATGCGTTTGTCAAGCGCGTACCACACACCGGCATGGCAGTGATCAATGATTTGGGTAATTTGAAAGATATTCATCCCAAGAATAAAACCCCGGTCGGGAGACGCCTGGCTGCTTTAGCTTTAAACAAGACATATGGTATGAAAGACATCGTTTGTGATTCGCCGACTTTTGCTGGAATGCAAGCAAAAAATAGTCAACTCATTATTGAGTTTGATCATGCTTCCGGCTTGAAAACCAGAGACAGCAAGGCTCCGGACTGGTTTGAAATATGTGGCTCCGATAAAAAATATTATCCTGCTACGGCGAAAATATCCGGAAATAAAATTATTCTAACTTCTTCAAAAGTTGCGACGCCGGTTGGTGTCCGATATGCCTGGAGCATGACCGCTACTCCGAATCTGATCAACGCCGCAGGTCTTCCCGCCGGACCTTTCCGCGTTGGATTATAAAATCGTGATTTATTGTAACTTGTTCGAAGATAGTTTATTGGGTTTTATTTATATTCAGACCGTCTGACAATTTGACAAACCTGCTTTCAACGATTATATTATCTCCCAAACCAATCAAAAGGAGAACAAAATGGAAGCGCGAATGAAAATTAAGGGCGATGGTTGCTATTATCATCTTTATAATCGGATCGGTTGCATTAAAGGCGAACACCCTTTTTCAGATGTGGATAAGGAATATGGTTTCACGTTGCTGAGATATCTTTGCGATTACTTTCTGATAGAGGTGATTTCTGCAGCATGGATGGGCAATCATTTCCATCTCGTGGTCTACGCTCCCGGACCGGATGAACTGCCGCCACTCGAGGTCATTGTTAAACGACACAACGCCTATTACAAATCCATGAAAAAAATCTTCAAATTCGGCCCGCGAACCCATGTTATCAGTCTCGACAACAAAGTACAATGCCAGGAAATAGCCCTAAAAATGATCGATATCAGCCGGTTTATGTCAGCATATCAACGACAATTCACCTGCGTCTATAACGAGACACGCGACCGCACCGGACAACTCTGGGGCGGACGGTTCAAAAGCGTGATCCTCGAGCGCGTAAACGCCCTGGCTGCCTGCGTCACTTACGTTGAACTTAACCCGGTTCGGGCAGGTTTGAAAAACGATCCGGCTGATTACAATTTTACTACCTGGGGACGCTACTGCAGAAGCGGAAAACACATGTTCTATAATAATTTCGTCAAACACATGAAGCCGAATATTACCACCGGTGACACTTCGCAATGGATTGATGCTGAGGTGTTTGCATTCTTCCGTGGCGAGCTGGCACGAATCATCACGGCGGAGACCGGAGCCTCAAGCGAAGAAATCTATGCAGCACGTGACAAAGCCCGACAAAAAGAATCAATGCATGTACGATTCCTGCGTCGTACCCGACATTTTACCGAAGGCGCAATTTTAGGTTCAAAACTCTTTATCCGTCAAACCGGAAGTTTATTTGACGATCCCGAAAGAATTGAGAAAAAACACCTATCTCGAGGTTCCTGTTCTTCCGGAATGCTTTATTGTTTCCGAAAATTACAGGAATAAAGCCTTCTACACGATTATGAAGCGAACATATTGATATTTATGCAAAGATTGGACAAAATATCTCGACTGGTATTGTTAGCGCTTGACGGAAGTCCAGAGACTTAATGGCGTATTTTGCTAAAAGTGTTGCGCGGTAGCCGTCCATTTCGTCACATGGGGACGGTCTGTCGTTGATGATTGCATCAACGAAAGCGTTCAACATATGTTGGTGACCTTTGTCGACTCGAAACGGATGTATGTTTTCGTATGTTTTGTAGTCGGTTTTGCTTCTCTCTGCAAGTAACTGGTATTTTTTCATATATGCGGAAAAACCTTCTTCGGGAATATCATTCTTCATGCTGTCAAACTGCATAGGGAAAGTTTCATTTGCAGTGTTAGGGATGCCGTAGTATTCGTTTTCAACAAAAAAAAGACTGCGAAACAAAGCCGCTTTGGCTGTGATCTGATAGGTTTCTTTGGGATAATCGAAGGTTCCGGATGTATGGAATATGATTGTAGCGGTATTGCCATCGGAAAATTTCAGGTTGATCCCGTGACTTAAGCGGCGAGATCCCCAGGCAATAATTTCGATTGGTAATTGTGGCGCGAAAAAATGGCAGGCCAGATCAAGCCAATGAACCGACTCGCCGATGATTGTGCCGCCTCCGCGTAGAGGATCGAGATGGCCGAGTGCGTAAGATGAACTTTCATCCTGAACAACTATTGTAAAGTGAGCCTGATCCTCTTCCGGTAGATTTTCTCTAACCGATTCCTGATAACGCCATTTTTGATGCCGGGGATTGTTCCACTGTTCAAGAAAACGTTTTTTCAGCGCTTGAAGGGCCGGAGCATAGCGACGATTGTAGTCCACACACAATTTGATATCGCTGTTTTTAACCGCCTTGATTATTTGTAAGGCTTCATCATTTTCCATCGCCAGAGGTTTTTCACAGAAAACATGTTTACCGGCCGCGGCAGCAGCTTTGATTATGGGAAGATGAACCTCGTGGGAAGTTGCTATTTTAATGAAATCCACTGCAGGATCATTCATGATTTCCTCAAAGTCAGCAGTCATATTAGGGACTCCGAACTTTTCGGCTTTTTCTTTCGCCGCATCATAATTGAGGTCGCAGCACCATTTCAAGTTTATTCCGGGGTGTGCGGTCATATTTGGAAAGTCCTGGGCCGCAGAAAATTTACCGCAGCCGATTTGAGCAGCAACTAATGGTTTATGTTCTTTTGACGGCATCATTTACCTTTCGTAATAACGACAGCTGATGGTGAATATTCAGTTTATACGATCTTGAAGATTGCGTTCGAAAGTCCTTTGGAAATAGTCGCGGGCGGGTGTCAACTCATACTCTTTAACAATGTCTTTTGCGGAGCGTTCAGAACTTTGACTGTAGAGGATTGCCCGTCCAATGGCAGGGGGTATGTCTATTATGACTTCATCCCCGTAGTGTTTTCTGATAGCTTCGAATTTGACTTTGTGGTAATCCAGGTGCAGAACACAATAATCGAGATTTATCGTTGCGGTTGCACATGGTGTAAAGTAACTGGCGGTGCGGATGATTTGTCCGAGCGGGTCAATGATTCTGCTCTCATTTGTATGGATGCAGGAGATGAAGAAGCTTTCGAGCTGAAACGCCCAGTTTGATTGCAGGATTCCGCCGTCGAACATCGTGGAAAAGAGCATGATCTCGGGATTCAGCGGGCGGTAGTCATCAAGTATTTGAGTAATGTTCAGGTCAAAACAGATTGCGGCGCCACAGCGGCCGCAGGCCAGATCAAAACACTTTGCGCCATCGCCTGAATTGATGCCGGAATCGAGCTCTCTGAGTAATATACAGCTTTTGGCGTAATATCCGGTAACTTCACCGTTATTGTCAAACATGGCAAGGGCATTATATATGCGTCCGTTTACATCAAGTTTGACTGCTCCGGCGATACAGCACTGCGCCTGTTTTGCAAAGCTGCTGTATGTGGATAGTAATTCTCCGGGGGCGTCAAGCGATTCAGGTTCACCTTGCGCGACCCAGGAAGTTGCTTCGCTGGTAAGTATCAGATCGAAATTATCATTCTGAAGCGAGTCGAGGGATTCTCTGAGGTTTCTTATGACCCGGGTCCTTGCGGTCGGACTGTGTTCTTCGGCAAATCCGGTCTGAGGGTCGATACTGGCTACTTTAATGAATCTGGACATTGATGTTACTCTTTTATTATTGGTTGTTCAGTTGATGCCGGTGTAGAGTAGAAGAGTCGGTAGTGCTCAATTAAGGCATAAGCTGCCTGCAAGCTGTTACCAGGGGCAGCTTTAAAAAAGGCCAGCTTTGGAAAGTGTCGATTAGAGGGTATTGTGTCCCCATAAAGTTCTGCTGTTATAGGCGTCAAGCGCTTTCAGGTTGGAGGCATGGCCGTCAAAAAACGAGGTATTGCAGCGTTCTTCGTGGCGTGTGGAAATGAATGAGTTTTCCAGGCTGTATCCGCTGTAGCATCGACGGCAGTATACAGGTTTGGCTCCCCATAATGAGGATGAAGTGATATCCGGCCAGGTTGCTCGTTCCATGATGGATATTTGGTGTGACGGGTTTTTCAGTTGGGTGATTTTGGCCAGTTTAGGCAGATTGGCGCCATAAGCCTCCGCATTGCCGCGATGAGTTGGAAAGCCTGAATATACCACGTCAAAACCCGGAGTGCCGTCAACCCAGCCGCGGAAACCTTTTTCCTTGAGTCGCTGTTGCGATGGACAGAAGAAGACGTTTGCAAAATTCGGGGCCCCGTTCATGCCGGTCACTGTCCAGTCTATTCCCCCGACATAAGGATTGATCAAGCGCTGCCAGGTGACGTAAGAGCCGGACATGAGTTTCAACGGAACACAGTAGTCTTCGTTGTCATTTGTATACTGGAGCGCTCCGGTTGCCAGCTGTTTGAGACTGCTGGTGCAAGATATTGCCTTGCCTTTTTCCCGGGCTTTGCTTAATGCCGGCAGCAGCATACTGGCTAAAATCGCGATGATTGCTATCACAACCAGCAATTCTATCAAAGTAAATATTCTTCTCATCGTTTTTCTCCTTTTGATGATTTTGACTGCTTCATTCCTGAATTTCGTCAATCAACTTCAATCAATATATTTAAGTTATATTCATCACTTGCATTTATTATACTTTATTATTAATGATATGTCAATAGCTGTTTTGTAAAAATTTGAAATTTGTACTTAAAAAATATTTTTATGAATTTGTTTGTTGGCGAAAATAAGACAAATATGTTATTTGTTATAACAAATGGCTGATAAAATTGTAATATTTCCGGTCATATTTCCGGCTCATCATGAAAAGTTCTCTAATTCAGGCGTAAATCTTTTCTTGACTTTTACTCCAGTCGATGTATCTTTAATATGTCAAATCAATTTATAAGGAAACGGATGAAAAAATACGAAAAGATCTTTCAGGAGCTGGAAGCGCAGATTCGTTCCGGGGAATTGGATGCCGGGCGGAAGTTATTGACGGAGCACCAGATATGTGAATCCTACGGGGTGTCAAGGATCACCGCATCCCGGGCCTTGAACGAACTTTTGAAAGCGGGGCTGGTTGAGCGTCGTCCCGGTCTTGGTACTTTTGTCAAAGCTCCATCGGGAATGCCTTCCGGATTGTTTTTCATGATTCTGCTGACGATGGGACACAGCAATTGCCGGGAAGTAATGTCGTCATTTGATGATGAGTTACTCCAGAACGGGCGGATCGGAGCGTTTCTTTCGGCTGGATTCAGAAACAGTCATCTGGCGGAATTGATCCGTAATATTGAAACTTTCGGCACTGCCGGGGCATGCATACATCCTTCTCCCTACCGGGAAGATCACGAGGCTGCCATCAAGGTTATAAACGAAACGAGGCTGCCGATCATTACCTATTACCGGCAACTGAATGGTTTTACCGGGCCGCAAATGGTAATTGACGAGATGCAATGCGGTGAGATGGCTGCGGAACATTTGATCGGGCTCGGGCATAAAAAACTGGCTTATATCGGGGTGTCGCAACCGGTTGAAAATGTTTCAAACAATACACGCTATCAGGGCTTTGTTGAAGGTTGCGCCAAACATGGAGTTGATCCGGAACGCTATCCGGTTCTGCATTTCCATGATCCGTTTAAACTGCAATCTTTGAAGCAGATATTTTCAAGTTCAGACCGGCCGACGGCGCTGGTTGCGGCCTCCGAATATCATGCGGTTCTCGGATGTGAGGCGATTGCCTCGTTCGGTCTGAAAATACCCGAGGATGTCGCTTTGGTCACTTTGGACGGGGGGACCGTTTCCGCTGCTGCGGATATTCCATTGACTGCGGTTGATTTTCCGATGATTGAAATCGGGATTGCCAGTGCCCGGACGCTTTTGGACATAAATAGCGGTAAAATTGACGTTACAACCCCGCTGATCAAAAAGTTTCCCGGTAAGCTGGTGGTTCGCGATTCCTGTGGAGCCAGCAAGAGTTTCCGGCATGAATATCTGGCCAATCAACTTTCCAAAGATATTACCTGAGAAGCGGTCGGAAGATCAGGGTTATATCTGTGACATCTGTTTGCGATATGCCGCCGGGCTTTTTCCCCTTTGATGTTTAAATACCCTGGAAAAATGGTAGCGGTCGGTGAATCCGGTCATTTCAGCGATTTCCTCTATTTTACGGCAGGTGTAGCACAGCATGTAGGTGGCTTTTTCCATTTTGACGAATTTAAGGTATTTTTGCGGAGAGATTCCGAGTTCCTGTTTAAACAGCCGGATGAAATTGGTCTGTGACATGTGTATTTTCTCGCATATCTCCTGATTTGACAGGTTTTCAGAAAAATGTTCATGCATCAGGTCGGTGACGAATTTGATTCTTGGATCGAGTTCTGATTTGCCGGAAAATTCACTTTCCTGAATATTCAAAAGCACATCATAGACCAGGGAATAGATCAGCATGCTTTCTTTTTGCTGGGAATGTTTAAGAGATAATAACCGATCTTTCAGTGCTTTCATATTGGTGCGCAGTGTTTCGACGACATTGCGTATCAGGATTTGTCTTTTCACCATATTGAATGGCTCACCCGCGGTAAAATGCATGTACAGATGATTGAATTTGCCGGTACACTGAGTCGAAAAAGTGGTATACGGCGGGATCAAGACGATAATATCCGGGGTTAGTTTGACTTCCTTTCCTTCGAAAATGATAGAAGCGCCGGGGGTTTCGTTCCAGTATAGCTGCCAGTAGGCCCGGGTCACGTTTTCGTATTTCCAGATATCAAAATTCCGGAAATAATTGCAGCACATAATTTTTACGTCAGGTATTTTTATATTATCCATGATTGATTCCTGAATGGTTAAAATAGACATATATTATTGTAATTTTATACATTTCTTTTTGTCTTCGTTAAAACTATAATTATGTTACAATCAAGAGTTTTTCAGGTGCGAACGAAACAAGATAACAATTAACATATATATTTAAAATATACATTTTTCAGTTTTTGTCAAGAGCTATAGAATAATCGGTAGATTTGCCGAACAGAAAAAGAAAGGTTAAAAGCGATATGATATTTAAATCGATACAAAGCGGAGTTAGAATTACCGGCAAATGGAGCCGGCTTTTTCTTCCGCTGTTTTTACTGAGCGCTTTATCCTGCATGGCAAAGAGTGCGTCAACAACATTGGTTGCGTCTGAAGACGCGGAAATCGATCAGCATGTCAACTATAATAATAAAAATCTCGGTTCTCAAACCAGCATGCGACTGGAACGCCGCGATCCTAAATTTAAAAAGCCGGTAGTGTCACCGGTAAGCTGGATGCTGATTAAGTGGGATACTGCGAACATTCCGTCTTCCGCGGTGATAAAGAATGTTGAAATGCAGATCCAACAGGTTGACAGCGCGGTCGGTGTTGTCGATGTCTATGCGATAGACGAAGGAGAATGGAGCGAATCAAAGGTAACATGGAACTCCTGGACCGGCGCGAAGCCGAAAATAACCCTGTTGGGAAAAATGTCGAGCGTGCCGATTGCCAAAGGGGTGACTGTTTTTAAGAATGCGGCGTTTACCAAACTGGTTCAAGGATGGGTTTCCGGTTCGCATAAAAATTTCGGTTTGCTGTTCAAATGGTCCGGGAACGCGGGGCAGGGCGATACGTTTCTCTCACGTGAACATAAAGGCAAATACATTAAACCGCGTCTGGTCATTAGTTATGACGCTGCGGACGGTGCAATTGTCGCGGCAGCTAAGGAAAATACCCCGGAAACGCTGGTCAATCCTTTCCTTAAAAAGATTAAACCCGCACCGGTGATAAAAGGATACTCCGGCCAGGTTGCGGCGGTGATGGATTTTGATTACGACATGATATGCTATTTGCATACGCCTGAAAATTTGAAGAGGAAGGTGCAACTTCTGGCGGATTGCGGTTTCAAACGAATTTACATTGTTGCCAGTCCGCCGGGAGATCCTGATTATGTGGTCAGTGCCGTTCCTAATCGCAAGGGAACTTATTTAACTCAGTCAAGAAAAGCTCTCGGTGAAGACCCGTTGGCGCTTGCGGTCAAGTATTTCAAACAAGCCGGACTTGAGGTCTTTATCCAGTTTAAACCGTATGAAGGCGGCGGCGCGTTTACCGTGCCTGAAGGTGTAAAACCGCCGTATGGCAAAAACTGGATAAAGACTTTGGGCGGACGCGCGGTTGGAGTTGATCCGTTTCTGGTAAAGCATCCTGAAATGAGGCCGAAGCGCAAACCGATTAATAACCACCTTGCATTACCGGCAGACCGTTTGGAAATGGTCTTTGTGCTTGACCGGATACCGGGAGGAACTGGTTTGAAAATAACCGATGGCGCAATGGAACTGGAACAGCGTCCCGGCTTCCCGGCTCTCGGCAATGATGCGATTAAGCGATATCCGGTGAGTAATGTGACCTTATTTACGAGCAAAGATAACGGCGCCTATAAGCCATGGCCCGGTAACTTCAAAGTTTCGGAACGCCTTGAGAAGAAATTGATCCGTAACGCGAATGGAGAGTTGATGTTTCCGGGTGCGGTCTTGTGCCGGGTGATTGAAATTTCCGGTTTCAAAACCTCCGATCCTTATCTGGCGGTGAAATTTGACGGAGACGCTAAAGCCTTCCGGACCATTCCATATTCATCATCATGTTTCAGTATTTATTCCGGAGAGCAGAGGCTTCCGGTTACGGTGACGCCGCGGTTGCGTAACAGTCTGCTGACCGGCAAGTCTGGTTTTACCCAAAATGGTTTTGAGTTCAACGAACTCGCTCCGTATTTCTGGGATGCCGGCTGGAAACGGAATTTGTTATATGGATTTGCCCGGGGGCGCGCCGGGTATAAGCGCGGAACTTTTTCCGAAGCTTATCCTGAAGTTCGTGAACATTGGCTGAGTCAGATCAAAAAGTTTATCGCGATGGGGTGTGACGGCGTGGACATCCGGATGATGTGTCATTCCGCCGGAATCAGCGATTTTATCAACTATTCGTTCAATCCTCCAATCGTCAAGGAATATCAAAAACGTTACGGTGTGGATATAACCAAAGTTGATCCCGATCCGATAAAAATGATGAAGCTGCGCGGCGACTTTTTCCTGGAATTTGTTAAACAGGCCGCCGATCTGCTCCATGCAAACAAGCTGAAACTGCAAATGCAGATGCATGACTATCAGGAATATCCAACCCTTGATCCTACCTTCCCGAGTGCCGGGTTCTGGGCCGCCGGACAAGTTGTACCCGATTGGCGGAAAGTTATCATGATCGCGGACGAAATATCGATAAAGGATTATAACTGGGGCGTCTATAACCCGTATAATGCCGGTAAAATCAAGGATGCGGTCGCCAGGCTGGGCAAACCGCTGTGGGTGCATTGTTACATGCAGCAGGGGCACGATTTGAACGAAAAATTTATTGAGGAAGTGAACAAGGACAAGCGCGTTACCGGATTGATGTTTTACGAAGTCGTATATCGTCCTGGCCGGGTAAAGGACGGAATTGTTGAAATAACCCCGGATGACACGGTAAGACTGGTTCCGGGCAGCCCGATTGATAAAATGCTGGTAAAATCGCCCAAACCATATCCCGGTAAATAATTAAATACATAAATAAGAACAAAACGGAGAAATAAACAATATGGTATCAATGTTGAGCAACCTGAACCTGCCGATGGCGGTTATAATGCATCCGGTCGATATTTCGATTCTGGTCCTGTACTTTATCGGAGTATTGGGAATGGGTTTTTATTTTGCCACCAAGAGCAAAACGACTGAAGAGTATTTTGTGGCCGGCAGATCTTATAAAGGCTGGGTTCTGGGCATCAGCATGTTGAGTACGACAATAAGTTCGGTAACTTTTCTGGCTTTTCCGGCGGCGGCCTTTGCGCTTGACTGGAGAATGGCGGTAAATTACATTACCTGGCCGGTCGGCATGGTTCTGGCGGTCGTATTTTTCATTCCTTTTTTCCGTCATGGCAAAGCGACGACCGCTTTTGAATATCTTGAGGACCGCTTTGGCCCGCTGGCGTGTTTATACGGGGTTGTCAGCTTTATTGTGTTGGAAGTGATGCGCTTGGGAATGGTGCTTTATCTGGTGGGGCTGGCGGTCAGTTCGCTGACCGGGCTTTCGCTGAATCTGGTGATTGTCGTGGTCGGGCTGATTATTGCGGCTTATACGGTAATCGGCGGTTTTGAGGGGGTTATCTGGACTGATGTGGTACAGGCGTTCATTCTGTGGATCGGCGGTTTTACCTGTATCCTGATTATTGTCTTCGATCTTCCCGGCGGACTTTCGCAGATTTTGAACGTAGCTTCGGAAAACGGCAAATTTTACATGGGATCAATGCAGTTCAATCTTGGTGAAAGAACTTTCTGGACAATGCTGATTCTCGGCATAGTCAGCAGTGTCGGGAATTTTACCACCAGTCAGCATGTGGTGCAGCGTTATATAGCGGCGGAATCAACCCGGGAAGCCCGGAAAAGCGCGATTTACGGTGCGTTCCTCTCGGTGCCGACCTGGCTTACTTTCTTCTTTATCGGAACCGCGCTCTGGGTTTATTACCATGTCAATCCCAATCCGGCCGTAGCCCAAATGGAAGCGGACAAAGTTTTTCCCTATTTCATTCTACACAATTTTCCGGTTGGTTTGACCGGAATTGTGTTGGCCGGAGTCTTTTCGGCGGCAATGTCATCGCTTGATTCATCGATCAACGCGCTGTCGACCGTTACGATAACCAATATTGTCCGGAGGTATGTCGCTCCCGGACGTGATGAGAAGTATTATCTGCGCCTGGCCCATATTATCGGTTGTGTCTGCGGAGCCTTGATGATCGGCGGTGCGATCCTGTTCGGGATGCTGCCATATATGGAAAGCGTGGTAAATCTGCAGACGATTATTTTCTCGATCTTCGGCGGCGCTTTTATCAGCTTCTTTCTGCTGGGTTTTTTGACGACAAGAGTGCATTATGCGGCGACCTTGATTGCACTTGGAGTATCGATTCTGATCAATATCTATCTGGCTTTGAACTCTCTGGGCTGGCTGCCGGACGCATTGAAAATATCAATGCATGCCTACTGGGTTTCGGTCGTGGTCAATGCCTGTTTCATGGTCGTGGCCTACAGCGTCAGCCTGATATGGGGTAAACAGCAGAAGAATCTCGATGGATTGACGGTTTGGACAGTTGGTAAGAAAAACAATATTTGAATAAAAAATGTCTTTAGATCTAAAGTGGTAAACAGTAACAAAAAAAAGGAACAAGCTATGTTTGACAAAAAGGGAAAAAAGGGTGTTTTTACCCTCATTGAATTGCTGGTTGTGATTGCGATCATCGCGATTCTGGCCAGTATGCTGCTGCCGGCTTTGAATAAAGCCAGAGATCGGGCCAAAGCGATCAAATGCACAGGGAATCTCAAGCAGATCAACCTGTCGCTGGCGAACTATTCTTCCGATTTTAATGATTTCCTGCCGTCGTCAGTCATGCCCGGATATTGGAGTTCGGCCCAGCCGACCTGGGTTGCGTGGCATAATTTGCTTGACGAGTACCTCAATAACAGCAGTCATCAGGGGCTTTCCAAAGTGAAAAAGTGTCCGGGAGTTTTTAAAACCGTCAGCCGGTATTATACAAATTACGGCTTGAATTATGACGGCTGGACGTACGGTGACGGCGGCCCCGATTCCGAACAGGGACTTGGTTATATGCCGTGGGTTTCCGGTCAGGATCGTGGCGGCTGGATCAAAAGGACTTCCGTGCTGGATTCCAGTAAGTTTATTGTGACAGGCGATTCTGCCGATGACGCTTCGATCTCCGCCAACTGTTATAAAATAGGTTCGGTCGGAGCGCCGTATGTCAACGGCAATCCCTATCCTACCAATCTGTGCTGGGAAACCAGACACTATTCAAATTCGAATATGGGATTTCTTGACGGCCATGTGCAGATGTTCAGGCTTTCCGAGCTGTTGAGCGTCTCATCCAAACCGATGTGGACCCGTGGGCGGGATTGACGGGGCGACTGAATTCATTAAGAATATTTCATTTATTCAAAGAGGGTATGGTTATTTTTATCCATACCCTGAATCATTTTGCAAAATATGTTAACAAGGGCTTGTTTTATGAACACCAGAAAGTATTCAGTGATCCTCGGTAATCTGGGGAATACGTGTGACCGTTTTTTATCAAGCGGTTATAAACAGCAGCCGACTAAAGCGGAAATGCTGCAAAAGGCTGCGGCGATTGAACATGTTTCCGGGATAGAGTTGGTTGGAACGTGGGACATCACCGCCGAAAATGCCGCGGAAATGAAAGAACTATTGCAGGAAAACAACTTGCAGTGCGCCTCGATCATCGTCGATCATTTCGGTCAGAAGCGCTGGGGAAGCGGCGCGCTGGCTTCGCCGGACGCAGATATCCGGCAGCAGGCGATTGAAGAGTGTATTAAAATGATTGACGTCGCCGTTGAGCTTGACTGTGATTTCGTTAATCTCTGGCCGGGGCAGGACGGTTTTGATTATCCGATGTCGACCGATTATATAGAGGACCGGACAAATCTGATGGATTCGGTCAGGGAGTGCGCTAAATATGCCGGAGAAAAAAACGTCCGGCTCGGACTCGAATTCAAGATGAAAGAGCCGCGCACTCACTCATATCTGGCCAGAACCGCCGATACCATGCTCTATGCCAGAGAATGCGGTTACGGGAATGTCGGAGTTACCATCGATACCGGCCACGCCTTTCTGGCTTATGAAAATGTCGGTGAATCGGTTGCGCTGCTGAATATGTTCGGAAAAAAACTTTTCCACATGCATTTCAATGATAATCATTCGGCCTGGGATGATGATATGATTGTCGGTTCGGTCCGACTGGTGGAATATTTTGAAATGCTTTACTGGCTGGAAAGAACCGGTTATGACGGCTGGTTTTCGATGGATCAGTATCCTTACCGGGAAGACGGAGCCGGGGCGATCCGGGCCAGCGTGCTTTTCCTGTACCGGCTGCATTCGATTCTGGATCGTGTCGGAATGGCTGCGGTCGGGGAGTTAATTAAACGTCGCGACCCGGTTGCGACCTCAAATTTCATTTTAGAAAATCTTATTGCCGGATGAATTATACCATGGACTTTATAAAAATACAAAACAGAATAAAAAAACTGAAAGGTAGAATTTACTCCAGTTTATTGCGGGGCTCGGCTGGCGGCTGGGGAAAAAACAGCGTGATTTACCCGCCTTTTTGTACCCATAATCTGCGACAGTTTTTCATTGGTGACAACAGCCAGATTCATCCTTTCGGCTGGATTGATTGTGTGACTAAATATTGCGGTCAGGAATATTCGCCCCGGCTGGAGATTGGCGATAACGCCTATATCGGGCATCGGGTTCATATCATTGTCTGTGGTAATATGAAGATCGGTAATGACGTTATAATGGCGGATGGAGTTTACATTTCCGACAATCTGCATGGCTATGATAAAATCGATGTTCCGATTGAAAAGCACCCGTTGACCCATCCGGGACCGGTTACCATCGGGGATCAGGTCTGGCTGGGGGAAAATGTTTGTGTGTTGCCGAATGTGACGATTGGCCGGCATTCGGTGATCGGGGCCAATTCCGTTGTCACGAAAGATATTCCGGATTATTGTGTCGCGGTTGGTTCTCCGGCTAAAGTTATTAAACGTTACAACCATGAAAAACAACAATGGGAAAAGGTGATTTAAGATGAGCGGTTCCACCCCGGAATGGGTTTGGTTGAATGGTGAAGTTATTGCTAATCAATATGTTGAGTTAAGGTTATTAGTCAATCTGTCTGATTGTTGTAATCCTTCATTGCTTCGAATAAGTACAGATACAAACTTTGTCGCGTATGTTAATGGCGAGCTGGTTGGAACCGGACAATTCGGCGATTTTCCGGAACAGAAAACCTTTTCGGAATTTGACGTTGCAGCTAAACTGCAACCGGGTGAAAACGTTTTATGTATCCTGGCGCATTATTGCGGGATCGATACCCATTCATATATTCCCGGGCAGCCTGGAATATGGTTTGAACTAGTCGCCGGTGATGAAAAATTTGTCAGCAGCGACGCGTGCCTGATGCGTTTGTCTCCCGCTTATAAACAGTACGGGCAGACTAAAATATCCTGTCAGCTGGGCTTTGTTTTTGAATATGACGCGAGCCGGGACGACGGATGGCGAACGCTGGAATTTGTTCCGGGGGATGATTGGCGGAATGCCGTTAAAGTTGAAGGGCTGAATACTCCTGTTCCACGGCCGTTGAAACAGTGTGTTATGCAAACTTTGACCCCTTTCGATATTACTGCGCAAGGCGCATTGAAACGTGATGGAACTGATGCTGATTGCACGGTCGCTGAACTAATGTTGACCGACTATCTTTCCGCCCGGCGCGGTACTAAACTTTTCGGCTCGGAGCAGGCTGACTGCAGTCCTGTATTAATTCAGGAGGAGACGTTTGCCGGAGCCGACGGTTTTTATCTGGTTATTGACATGGGGCGCGAGGAATGCGGTTTTATTACGCTTGAGCTGGACGCGGCCGCCGGAGCCGTGGTTGATGTTGCCGTGGGCGAACACCTTGCCGATCTCAGGGTCAGGGCATCAGTCGACGGCAAACTTAACTATGCGTCCCGATATATTACAGCCGACGGACGGCAGTCATTTTCTCACTGTCTGAATCGTTATTCCGGACGTTATCTGCAACTGCATTTCACAAATGTATCCGCGCCGGTGAAGGTGATATATGCCGGACTGATCCCGTTTGAATACCCGTTGAATATGGCCGGCAGATTTTCCTGTCCGGATTCATTGTGTAACCGGATTTACGATGTCGCCTGCCGTACGCTGCATCTGTGCATTCATGAACATTACGAGGATACGCCGTGGCGTGAACAGGCGTTGTATGCGAATGATTCACGCAATCAGGCGTTGACCGGTTACTATACTTTCGGGGAGTACGATGTCCCCCGGGTGTCTTTTGCCATGCTGGCGGAAACTTTCAGGGAAGACGGATTCCAGGAACTTTGCGCTCCGATGAAGTTTGACTTTTCCATCCCGTCATTCACCCTGGTCTGGTTTATGGAGGTGTGGGATCATTTGCTGTACAGCGGGGATGTCGCGGCATCGCAAAAACTGCTGCCGGCAATTTCATCCGCGTTGGAGGTGTATGCCGCCAGTCTGGTTGATGATCTGCTGCCTTGTCCCCAGGGCAATGAGTACTGGCAGTTTTATGATTGGAGTTACGGTTTGAACGGAGTTGAGACGCCGCCGTGGAAAAAGGCCGGTTTGACCGGAGTGAGATTTGATGCGCCGCTGAACCTGTATTATATCAATGCATTACGTTCGGCCGCTCAAATTTTTGAGTCTTGCGGCGACAAGGTTGCAGCGGAAAAATACCGGGAGCAGGCAAAACGTACCGTTGTTGCGGTCAAGCATGTTTTCCGGGACTCGGAAACGGGATTGTATAGGACATTTGTCGGAGATTTCGCGATTGGAAATCATTTTGCCGAGTTGACCCAGTCGCTGGCGATCTTGACCGGCGTGGCGGATCAGGCGAAAGCATCGCTCCTGCAGGATCGGCTGATTTGTCCGGAGAATGGAATGATCGCCACAACGCTCAGCCAGTCGCTGTATAAATTTGAAGCGATCCTGGCCGGGCGCGAACAATATGCGAAAAAGGTGTTTGCCGGAATCAGCCGGGACTGGGGCTCTATGCTCTATGCCGGGGCGACCAGTTTCTGGGAGACGCTTCAAGGACAGGCGGATTTCCAATACGCCGGCAGTCTGTGTCACGGCTGGTCGGCGATCCCGGCATATATGTTTCATCGCTATATACTTGGCGTCAAACCGCTCGAACCAGGTTTCGCATCATTTCAGGTTTTACCGATGCTGTCCGTGATGGATTCGGCGACCGGAAGTATTCCGACCCCCTACGGTCCGGTAGCGGTTTCCTGGCGTAAAACAGCCGACAAATACATCGGCGAAATAACCCATCCCGCCGCGATCGAATTACGCGTTACAGATCCTGATGACCGGATAACCTGGACCGTCATCAGGAGCTGATATCAGGGTGAAAATTCGACTGATTACCGGGATTGTGTTTCTTGTATTTCCAACTTCTCGTTTCTGCCGTCAAATGTAGCGGTGAAATTGCCGCCGACATACCAGATTGTGTCATAGCCGGCTTTAAGCGCTTTCGGAGTGGCCAGTATATCCCGTAATTGACGCAGGTCAGAGGATCTGGTCACTTTGCCGGGAGTGATCACAAGCACACCGTCGGCTGCGGCAATCTCAGGCAGTTTGCCGAATTCACCGGCAATTGCCTTTTTCTGGGGAGCGGTCAACAAGCCGGGTAACGGAAAAACAGCGTATTTCCAGAGTTTACGGTGTTTGAGCCAGTCCTCCATGGTCACAAATGCGACCGGACGACCGGTGCGCATCAGCGTATCCCTGATTTGACCGATGAAATCTTTGACCAAGCCTGAGTATGGTTTTTCCGCCGCGCCGCAGTATTCCTGATAATTCAGGACCAGAACGATTTGGCCGTCCTGACCGATTTTTACCGGCGTCAGTTTCATAATTTCCTTGTTCATTTCCCGGATCGACACCAGGACCGGGAGATCCTGAAACCAGTCTACCTGTTCGGACAGCGCCAGGAAACGCACTGCCGTTCCGTGAGCCGCGGCCAGAATTGAGAGCTTTTTCTGACTGGCCAGAGTAGTAGACAGATCAGGTAGCGACGCGCCGGAGGAGTCCGCGGCGTAAGGGGTGGTGTAATTACGAATGTCATTTTCGTTGATAACCATGGTGTGATGCATTAGTGCGCTGTCGACCGGGAGCATGTAGGCGTGACTTTGATAAATACGACGCAGACCATAGGACGTCGGACAGGATATCATGTCCAGTTTTGCTTTCGACAAAACCTTTTCTATGCCCAGATGCCCGGCGAATAACATGCGTTTTATATTGCCGGAATGCTCCATTGCATAACCGAAATAAAGGCCGAACTGGTATTTTTTTCCGAAACGTTCTCTGAACTTATCGGCGAAATAGATCAAGTTCCCGGCGTGACGTTCCGCGACGAATCGGAAGAAGTTTTTCCTGATCGCGGCATAGCCCGGCTTAGTTTGAAACGGAAATTCCAGTGCAGGGTGCGGCAATTTTATTTCCGGGGAAATTCCGTTTTGCCGCTGCCAGTTGGCAAAAGTTTTTTTCGCCGCCGGACTGCAATCGTATTCGCCTTGAATTTCGCCCCAAAGCTGGAATTCTCCGCCTTTGAAGCCCATCAGGACTATTCCGGCCAGATGTTGTCCGACCGGGCGTTTTTCCAGCTCCGAAACCAGCGCGTTTGTTGCTTTAGCAACCGTATTACGCCAGACATCCGACGCGAATGACTGTGGTCCGCTGCGGCCTTTCTGGGACATGTAACATTCATCCGGATTCTGCCGTATCCACCACGACGGGGTGTCAACCCGCAGTCTCAGGTAGATACTCGCGTTCGGGTCTGCTTCCAGAATCTGCATGAAGACTTCTTCGAGTTTTCGCATGTCCCATTTTTCAGTTCCCAGCCAGTAACCGGTGGAAACTCCGACCTCGTAGACATGCAAATTTGTTAACTGCCATTTGATGTAACTTTCAACCGATGGCGTGACCGTGGCGTAAACTGCCGGGGCTTGTTTTCCTGCCGGGGTTTCCATTATATTGGTTGGACTATTCGGGTATCCTGCGGCTTTGAAGTGCGGCAGCGACGCCGGTTGGATCATCAAGCTGCGCGGTCCTGATTGCGGGGTGATATTGAGCGTGATACCCTTTAAGCTCCAACTGTAAGTACCTGGCGCCGCATATTTTGATACCGGCAGTTCGACCGCCAGGGATTTTTTGTTCCAATATTTGGTTACAATCGTTTTGTAGCCGCTTACCGAAGCGGGTTTACCGTCCTTGAAGAAAATCAATTTCAAGTTCTTCAATTCGGCTTCCGGCAGTTGCGTGGTCAAACCGAAAACAATTCTGAACACGTCGCCGGCTTTTACCGTTGCGGAATATTTTTCCACCGGGAGGGCGACATTCAATGGCGGCGAAAGCCGCTGCAATGGAATTTTTCCCCATGGAATAACCGGAGGAGTTCCGAGTACCCGCAGCGCCGGGAGCTGTTTGGACCGTGGAGCCGTATGCGTCCAGCTTTTATCCGTTTTGACCAGGGTAGGCGGTGTATTTTTGTACCAGATCTGGCCTTGCAGGATTCCTCCGCCCGGGCCGCCGAAATTCATCACCGACAAACTGATGGTATTTTTGCCTTTGTGCAGCATATTGGCTACATCGAACGATTCAACCGTTTTCCAGTCGGCGTCGTCACCGATAACTTTGCCGTTTACGCTCAGTTCATACAGGTTGTCTGCGGTAACCTGAAACGTGGCGCCGACCGGCTGTTCCGGCAGGTCGATTGTCTTGCTGAAGATCACATTAGGCACCTGATCGGCGTCTTCCACCCAAATCCACTGCGCGACCCATTTATCCACAACCGGATATTTGGCGGCAGCGGCTGCAATCGGGGATTGGCCCGGACCTGACAGTTTCTGTTTGCCTTTGACGAGGACCGGTCTGGCGAACCAGGCTTCTCCCTGACTGGAGCTTAATCCCATGCCGATTCTAACGCTTTGGGAATTGGCCGGAACCGTAAAATTATTGCTCAGAAGATACCAGTCGTTGCTTCCCGGCTTGCCTGCTTTGCCGCCAATACCTTTGGGTTTTCGGTTTTTATCAAATGAGTATACCTGAAAATAGGGTTTTCCTGTGGTGCGGTTTTTGACCCATACGCCAAAAGTATAGACTCCGGGCTGCAGGTTGGGCGTAATTCGCCATTCCGCGTAGCCTTGCGGACTGGACAGGTCTATTTTTAACGATTTTTTTGTGCCGTCCGGCACAACGGTTGTGTCGGTGGAGAATTTTGCCTGCGCGGCGGCATTTCGCGCGAACTTCCAGCATAAGCCTGAGCCATTTTGTTTTTCCACTGGCGGCGCCAGATTTTTCGTTTCCTGACCGGTCACACTGCAGACCAGGAATAATCCGCAGACGATAGCAATGAATCTGTTCATTTTGTACTTGCTCCTTTTTTTATCTATGTAATTAAGTTTTATAACGGTTATTAGTTCAAATAGCTTGCTTGGCGGCATGAAGGGCTTTCACTGTTAACTTTTTATCGCATGTTTTCCCGGACCAAGTTTCGTGCCTTCCGGCAGGACTGCGACTGTTCCCTCCGGGACTGTCAGTTCGATTGAGTTGTCATTTTTGTTAACTTCAATCATGCCGTTCGGAACCGGTTGAGAGCAGGAAAAATTCTTGATGCGGATACTTGTCGGCTGAAAGGAAAATTCCTTAAATCCCGGCTTCAGCGGGACGATTCCGGCAATTGTCCGGGCGCAGTAAGCCAGCGGTGCGCATGAAAAAGCGTGGCACAAACTCTGGGCCACTCCTCTGGCTTTGGGGCCTTTTACCGCAATTTCCCAAACTGTCGGGGAATCGCTTTTCACCATTTCATACCAGAGGCTTTCAATAGTCTTTTCCGCCAGATCGTGTCTGCCTGACTTTGCCAGCGCCTCCATGACGAACCGCTGAAAATAGGGTTCCGCCGGGATCGCGTCCGGGTTGGTCAGTACTTTGGCGAACTTTGCGTTGTCCTCCGGCATCAGGTCAAAGCAGATCATTACCGCATGCGGATGAACGCTGAAAGTTTCAAGTCCGAATCCTTTTTCCGTACTGTCCCGGAACCGGTTGTTCCGCGCATCCCACAACCGTAATTGCATAGCTGCGCAAATAGCCTGTGAACGAGCTGAGTAAGCCGAACTTGTGATTTCGTCCGAATGCAGTTCAGCGGCACATTTATATGCGGCGGCCACCAGGCTGTTCAGGATCGCGGTGTAGCCTTTTAATTCGACTCCGGCGTCCATGTAGCCGATATCGATAAAATTCCACCAGGTCTCGTGGTTGGGAATCAGGCCGTCATCCCCGCCCATTTCGTTGTATTGGGTCAGCAGAGCATCCATTTTGGGTAACAGTTCATACCGTCCCTGGTCATCGCCGGAATATAGATAATATTCATATAGAGTCAGAACCCACAATGCGGGCATGCTCGGGAAAAACAACGGATCGCCCGCCGGATATACCGCCGGTAACGCACCGTATTTGCTGAAACCGTCGAACGCGAGATCGAAAGAGCGTCGCGGCAGTCGGGGGTCGGAGGTCAGGTTGAAGTAATACAAGTTCGATACCAGAAAATCGTTGATCCAGAAGGCCTGTTCCCGCCAGGGGCAGTCAATGAAATGGTCGCCCAGACAATGACAGACGGTATGCCGGCAGATTTGCCAAAGTTTGTTATAATATTCATTGTCAGAACTGAACTTGCCTTCGTTTCCAACCGGATACACCCGGTTTTCGACCGCGAATTTTTTCAGAGTTATTGGCTTTCCGTGGTTCCGGAATATCAATTGGGCAAACCTGAAGCCGCGATCCTGAAGCCTTATTTCAATATCATTCGTGCCTTCAGCCAGAATGTGACGGTCCGCGAAGCGCAAACCGTCGGATGTCGTTTTTGCCCGGGGCCGCCGTTCTCCGAACGGATAATAGGCGTCCAGCCGGTTGTCTTCAAGCATTTCGCCGTGAACTATATCCAGAACGGTTCCGGCGGGAGCTACAAGTCGGACGATGATGCTGCCGTAAACCTCCCGGGCAAAATCATAAGTCAGAAATACGCCGCTAGCGTCGGCTAATGCGGTAATTTCGCCTGAGTCCTGCTTGAAAACCGTGGCGTCCGGGGTTTGCGCTCCGGCATCGATCAGGGCGGCAAAATCAGCCTGCCGGGAATCGCCGGTTTCCGGCGGAACTGTACCGGAGCCAACCAGCTTTGCCGGGTTTACGATATCCCGGGTAAGGGGCGGAATATCCCGTGGTAACAGCTTGAAAACGGTCGCCTCCTTGATTATTGCGGTGGTCCAGCCGGGGTAATTATCCGCAAAACGCTGCCAGTTGTCTGGAACATCCCGCAGATCGCGGTAGACTGTGTATCCGGCCTGGAAAGTGAGTTCTTTTGCGTCGTCAATCCGGGAGGGATCAAGACATATTTGCCAGTCGTCATCCTGCCAGTCGATATCCGCAGTTATACCGCACTGGAAACCGGGGATGCCGGGGGAACAGGTCCGGAAATGATTTCCGGGATAATGTATTTCAAGGGCCAGAAAATTAGTACCTTCAGTAAGTTTGTCGGCAATCTCATAAGAATCGTAGTAACTGGTCAGGTCCGAACCGATTACCGGTCCCTGTCCCAGCAATTCCCCGTTCACGTACAGGATATAACGAGCCTGGGCGCAGAGATGAATAATTGCCGATTCAAGCCGGGAATTCACCTGGAATTGCTTTCTGGCCAGCAAATAGACGTTATCTTTTGCCGCATCCGCTCCGGGAAAAGTTATCAAGCCGGATAATTTATTGCAGGTGGTTTGTAAAAGTAGCGGTTTCATCTGAGATTATGTTTCCTGAAAGTTTCATTTGTTAGATGCTGTAGTTAATCCAGTCGAAGCAGGCCGTGGTATTGTTTTTACTTATACAGTACGGCCCCAGCATATTTCCGCACCAGTTACGGTGGTGCGAAAGCAGCAGGGTCGAGCCGGTCCCGCCGGTCGTCAGGGAGTCGGGGCTTGATCCGTAGCGCAGTTCATAATTGTCGGAATCGCCGACAATTGCCAGATAGATCAGTTCCGCGTCATATTCGGCAATGATGGTTTCGCTGCTGATATCCATTGCGGTTTTCCTGTATAATACCACAATTTTTCCGTTCCGGCGCGCCAGCCCGATCTCATAATGCCGCCGTTCATCGGTGAAAACTACCAGCCCCGCTTCGTCACCCTCCGCTTTCGGGGTGAATTCCATTTTTGCGGTCATAGTGAAATTGAAATTGGTTTGATCGCGGCTGATAAGCGGCGAACAACAGGTCGGTTCCATGAAATCCGGCAGCCCGGTAAGCGTCAGCCAGCCGGGGCGAGTGGTGACATCCGCGAATTCGGTGTCGACAAACCGCAGATAATGCCAATGAATATCCAGTTTGTCGGCGTCAAAATCATCGTGCCATAATCCGTCGAAAAGTTTCGGCGCGATATCGCGGTTAACGTGCATTGTTGGACTGATCGATCCGTCGGGATTTCCGGGGTTTTTGACAACCGGCCAGCCCTGTTCATCCCAATCGACCGGAGCCAGGAAGGTTTCACGTCCCAGCGGCAGCGCTTTATCTTTACCGGCTTGACGAAAGGCCAGACATACGGTCCACCAGTCGCCAGCCGGGTCCTGGACAAAGTCGGCATGCCCGACGCTCTGGATTTGGGAAAACTGCATATCAAGATTGCGATGGGTCATAATCGGGTTGCCGGGACAGCTTTCATAGGGGCCGTCGATATTCCGGGACCGGGCGATACAGACCGCATGACCGAACTGAATGCCGCCTTCCGCGATTACCAGATAGTAATACCCGTCACGCTGGAAGATATGCGGTCCTTCAGGGAAACGGCCGCCGGTCCCGCGCCAGATCATTTTGGGTTCCGATAATCTGCGCCCGGTCGCCAAATCAATCCGATACTGGTAAACGCCTTCCTGATTGTCCGGTACATATTGAAGATAGTCGTTGCCGTCTTCATCGAAAAACAGCGATGGATCGAGGTTGTCCTGGGCGTCAACAAAGACCATTTGACTCCACTCCTTTTCCGGTGTGTCGGCGGAAATTATAAAAGTACGTTGATCCCGGTCAGGAGCATCACAGAACGCGGCAATGATGAAAAACTTCTTAAGGCGTTCATGATAGCGGAGTGTCGGGGCGAAGATGCCGAATAGTCCGCCCTGCCAGACCCGGTAATTCTGTTCCTCCCGGTTGATGCCGTGGTTAACCAGTTTCCAGTTAATCAGGTCGCGACTGTGGTAAACCGGCAGCATCGGGAAAAAATAGAAAGTGGAATTAGTCAGATAGTAATCATCGCCGACCCGGCAAATCGTGGGGTCGGGATGGAAGCCCGGCAAAATCGGATTTTGAAATTCGTTCATTTTTAAACCTTTATTATAGTTCTTTCGGTGTTTTCATGGATAGACCATGTTACATTGATTCAATTGAGTTTTTTGTTGCAGACTTACAGTCTGCATTTATTTTTCTTTTTTTACCCACGGCGTTGCCGTGGGCTTTGCTTTTTCAGGCTTACAGCCTGTTCTTTTTCACTGAATAAAAGCTCCGCAGGAGCGAAACTGTTCAGCCCCGGGCAACGCCCGGGGATCAGATTACATCTGAAATGCAGGCTGTAAGTCTGCAACAAAAGGCGGTAGCGGTCTACAGCCGCGAAAATGCCTAAAGAGTTATTATTGTATTTTTTCAGGGTTCATTCCTGTTTTTTTTGAGTTGTCGATCCGGAAAATCAGCGTTTGGGGTTTGGCGGAGGAAAAAATGATCCGGTTTTTTATTTGCGGTTTATCATTTGAAGCCGGATAAAGCCGCCTGACCGTCGCGTTGCCCGGTAGAGTTAAAGTTCTCAATCCCGGTCGGGAACTGGTATGAATTGCCAGATAGTCATGACATGCGTAAACCGCGTCGTCGTTGCGCGAATATATATGCACTCCGGCTTTTTCCGCGATACGCCGCAGCCAGGGAGCCGGCAATGCCGGGATCGTACAGAAATATGAGGTATAACCGTTTGCTTTTTTCATGACAAATCCCGGTTGTTTACTGTTTTGCAGCGTCCCGATGACTTGAGCGGTTTTATCGGAACTGAAAAAAACCGGTTTTAATGTAACGCCTTTCGGCATGCCGAATGTCGCGCTTTGTCCCGGCAGCAGCGGGTTGTTATCAGGAATCTTTATGTCCACCGGACTTGAAGTTGAACTTGACGCAATCGCGATTCCCGTCAACTCTTCCATTGCGGTCAAAGAGATACCTTCGCCGGAAATATAGCCGGGGGCGTAAACCCACAATGCGGCGGCATGGTTTTTAGTCAGTTTGCGTTGAATCGCCTGACGTTCGGGGCCGGTCAGATACCAGGCGTTGAGGAATATGTAGAGTTTATAGTCCGGCATAGCTGAATTCAAAAAGTCGTCGACGAGATATTCATCAAACGGCGCGCCGAGTCTGGCTATCGCCTCACGCTGACAGAGGATGGCGCGTTCCATTACCGTATCGTTTTTGCCGCGCGGTTTCAATTGCCGCAGATAGAGCAGGGAACGATCGCTCATGACCATTGCTACTTCGCTGACCGATCCGAGATTGCCCTTGACTGCCTTCTGGCCGATTTGATTAAGTCTGCCAATAGTTTGCAAGGAATGCAGATCGTCGTACCAGTAACGGTTGCCGCTGCTGAGATTGAGCCAGTAGAGTCCGGCCCCGGCGCACAGCGCTTTGGCGAATTCCCGGGCCATGACTTCGTCGGTCTGGCGCGGCGCGCGAACCGAATACGCGTAGCCGGGTGGATTGGTCAGGTGGGTGCGGGTATCGTCTTCATTGAGCCATAATTTATTTTGAAGCCGGAGACAGGCCGGAGCCGGGTAATCAAAGCTTCCGGTTCCGCCGATGTCGCGAAAATTCCGGGCATAGGAGATCGGCCCGGCAAAATAATCGATATACGGCGAATTGATCGCCGCTCGCTGTTTGAGGTAGCCGACCTGTTCGCCCAGAAAATGCGCTCCGAGATCAATAATATGACCGTAAAAAGCCATTGACAGCCGTTTGTTGCCGGTTTCCTCCTTGACGATTTTTCCATAATAATTGATGCCGTCGCATATAACGTCCGAAAGCGCTTCGGCGTAATCTATGGCCCTCCGGTTTTTCGCCGGGTCCCTGAATACCCCGCCTGAAGCCGCAATTCGTTCCTGTCGGCCCGGTATTTCAGCCGACTCAAAGGTCACGCGCTGGTCCTGCCAGGCTTTTTGCAGGTCAGCGTCAGAACCGTATTTTTTGCGGAGCCAGTTTTTAAAATAGTTTTGCATCGGTTGACTGTAATCGCTCAATGTGTTTTTTTGCCCGGGATCGCTGCCGCCCCAGTAATGCATCCATTGACCTTCTTCGCCTTCCCGGAAAAAATAGCCGATGACCCGGTCGGCGTACGGCCCGGAATTGATGTGACGGATCATTTCCCGCAGCATTTCTCCCGCGACCTGCCGCCATTTTTCGGAAGCCAGGGACGGGCTGGATAATTTACGCCCGGCATCCAGCACTGCCGCTTCAGCTGGATATTTTTTCAGGAACCAGGTCAGCGCGGCTTTTCTCAAACTCGGTTTCATGACAATCAGCGCGTCCGGGTTGTTGCGGCATATTTCATAAGCCATCCGGTCTATATCGGTGAAGTCGAACTTGCCTTCGGCCGGGCTGGTCGGACTGGCATAGCAATGAACCATTTTGATCCCGGCTCCGGCAAAAGCCTGATTATTGGCTGTTTCCATATCATAAGCGGCGTTCGAAGTGTAAAACATGCTCCAGTAGGGCTTGTTGTTCAAGTGCAGAGTTGGAATACCGTGCAGTTTTTTAAGTTCTGCGGTCAATGGATGTGGTTTGTAGTCGTTTGCGATGCTGACGACCGGCTGCCATTCTTTGTTGTCTTTCATTACTTTGCAATAAGGAATATGCAGCGAGAACGTATAATCACCGGGATACAAAGCGCGATTCGCGAAAAACTTTACCTTCACTATTGCGGTCTTCCGGGAATGTCCCTTAAGCGCGTCGGCCAGCGTGCCAAGTTTGTCGTTGATAAAGAGATGGCCGTTGCGCACTACGCGAAAGTATACCGGCAGTTGCTTATCTACTTTAGCCGGAATTTCCAGTTCAAATGCAAATTCTGTTGTTTTTCCTGTCGTCAGTTTTGCCGGCAGCGGATTGTTTTTCAAAAGAATTTGCCGGCGCGGTGAACAAATTTTATATGGTACGGGACCCCAAACGCCATCCGGCGGTACGCCAATGCAGACGCTTTTGGTCCATTGCGAGTCGTCAAATTGCACTTTCGACCAGCCGGGCTGCTGTTTTCCGGTTGATTTCCAGGTTTCGTCGGTGATGATTTTTTGCGAGTCGCCCGACTGGTAATTTACATCTATTTCCGCTAGAACTCCGGCCGCGTAACGATCCTGTTTGATCGCGGCGGTAATGATGTTCTCTCCTTGAACCAGTTTACCGGTTATTTCACAACGCACCGGCTGGTTCCAGGCGGAATTGGAAATCAAGCGTTGGCCGTTAAGATAAAAGACGGCGCAGTCATCGCCGGTTCCCTGGAAAAAGGCCCGGTCGATATCGCCTTTTACCGTGAAGGTTTTCCGGAAATAACGGTTGAGATGTTCCACCCTTTGTTTGGTGAACCAGATCCATGAGGCCTGCCAGTTTTCCGTAATCTCCGGGGTGGTATAAAGTTTCAAATCGCTGATTTCAGGAGTGTTATTGAATTCCAGCAACAACTTTCTGGTTTCAGGAAGTTTATCCGCAACAACTTCCCAATAGAACGAATCCGGTATTTGCCTTGGACTAAAATCTCCGGCCGAAATCCATTGCCGGGTGCGGTCATTCCAATAAGACAGCCGGAACGGTTTGGCGTCGTCATCGTTTTTGAATTTCAGGACCAATGCGGATATTTTGCGAAAATTGCGCCAGCTCAGTTCCAGCATCCGGCTTTTACCGGAAGTTGGAGCCGTTTTAAAATTTACCGGCAGTTCCGACGGCAGTTCTTTGATAAACATTTTTTTGCTGATTTCAATTTTTCCGGGGCGGGGGGCAAGCGGCTTTCCAAAGTTGAGACTGACATCATCGAACCAGGCGGCTCCGGTCTCTTGAGCCGCTCCTCTGGCGGGTTGCAGGATTATTCGATATGACGCTGTTTCAGCCGGAATAGACGCGGCTGGGATAATGCAACGCAGTTTGGTCCATTCCGGGGCTTTGGCTCCCGTACTGGAGAAGCTTTTCAGCCTTTTGCCGGCGGCGTCATAAAAAGACATAAACATAACAGCTTGCGAGGTTACTTTACCATCGGTTTTGCACAAACCGGTCAGTTCATAATCACAGTCGGGACGCAGAGCAAAAGGCTTGCTTATGGCATATACTCCGCCTTTAGTGCTGTCGTCGACAACTTTCAACGCCGGTGTGGTTTTCTTTCCGGCGGTGAGGTCCAGCGTCCATTTGCCTCCCCATTCACCGCGAGCTTTTGCAAAATCAAAATTTTGAGATGCAGCAATGGCGGATATACATGAAAAGACCAGCAAAAATTGTAAAATTCCGGGGAAAAATATCGGTTTCATAATTATAACTTAAGGTAAAATTATATTTAATTTGTTAAAATAATCCGGGTTATCGTGATCTTCAATCTTATTCCTGAAAAATATGTTGAATCCTAGCCCCGGCCGTGAATGGCCGGGGATGACGTTCAGAAAAAACACTGTTACGAAATTCAGTCTTTGGCTCGAGTCATTAAATGATCGACAGGAGCGGATCTGGATAAAACGCCGGGCAGGCCGCCGCCGGCTAAGGTGGAAGCTTTGTGATAACCGACATTACCGGCGGCAAAGAGGAAATTGACTCCGCTGTCATGCGGCCAGGCGTTCGGCAGATCAGGGAACCCGTGCCAGCCATTTGAAGTCCAGGCTGCGGCTCCGACCCATAGTGCAGCGGCGGCGTCGCCGATGACAATGGTATCCCCGGCAACCTGATGGCTCTTTAAAAATGGAATATTAGTCAATGCACTTGTCCCAAGTCCCTTGTCCATATTGTTATAGCCGTAATGTGTGCCGAGATCCTGCAGGGGGCGACCGGCAACCCGGTAGATGACCCCGGGACATTCGAGGATAGTCCCCCGGTAGGTATTCTTAAGCGCGGGACTCTGAAAATAACCGTCGATGCCCCAACCGTTCAGATTGCAGTATTGTCCCAGCACATACCAGCTGTACCAGACATATTTGCCATTAGGGCTGGTTGTGTATGGCGGTCTGCAAGTCGGGATATATTCATTGTAATCGTTCTGGTACATCGCATAGGCGGTGCCCCACTGTTTGAGGTTGCTGGTGCATTTCGCCCTTTTAGCCGTGTCCCTCGCCTTACCCAGGGCAGGCAGCAGCATTGACGCCAGGATGGCAATGATCGCGATCACAACCAGGAGTTCAATCAGCGTGAAAACGCCAATTCTTCTTGTTTTCTTTCTGTGTTCCATACGTCTTTCTCCTTTTTTGTAGAGTTTGGTTTTTGAGTCAATTCGGTTTGATTAACTTCTTTTATATGTAATATAGGAGGACAAATAAGACCGCAAGGCGCCAGAATATAATCATCGGTCCATTCGTCATCCCTGGTGATAAAATCCCACGGCGTTACAAAGTGCGGATTGCGGTTGGCCCAATGCAGCGGACCGTGCGAGTTGCGGCAATGCCCAAACACTTCAACTGTAAGTTCGTTCTTGTCGTTATCAAGATAACCGGTAATGTCAACCTCCTGATATTTATGATAAATTACCCCGGCGGCTTGTCCGTTAACCAGGATTCTTACCGCCGCGCCGCGAAATTCCGGGGTGGCGGCGGACATCCGGCAATCCGCTCTGGATATGTTGCCCAGATAATATTTGTATCTTACCGAACCGGCATAGAACGGCAAGCCCTGCTTCGTCCAGTCACCTGGTTCGAGTTTTGTTACCGGGGCGGTCATTTCCGGAACGCCGCCGGCAAGTTCAACCCCGAAATCGCCCAGCAGAAATACGGTTTCCAGTCCGGAAAAATCATAGGTATATTCGCAATGCATGGTCAACGTGTTTTCACCGGGACATAAAATCGCGGAAGACAAGGAGATTTTCCGCGTTGATACATCGTGCCACCAGCCGCAATCCGCAGTCATGTCGATCTGCTGTCCATTTAGTTCAATCGAAAAGCGTTCGGGCGTTTCGGCAGCCAGAAAAATCTTTCCGGGAAGCTGTTTTACATTGAATTTATGACGCAATTCCACTTTGACCGGAATCGCATCGCAATCCTCTTTTTTTCTTACCCACGGCTGTTTGCCGCGAGCCGCACGGAACGCTAAACCCATAACACTTCTTACTTCCTGATCGATCCGCAGGATTTCATCGGCTGGGAGCCATTGGCCATTACCAATCCGGTATTCCGGCCGGTCCAGCACAAACACGTTGTCCTCAGATAGTTCGACCGGGCATTCCTGATTGATAAAAGTGGTATTCCGGGACGGGAGGTAAACGTTTCTAATCGGATACAACATGCTTAAACCGCGTTTTTTGGGGAAAACAAACAGGCGACTCTGTAACGACTTGAGACTTGTCAGCACCATTTTGCTCGTAAATTCAGTCTGGTTAATCCGCCATATTGCGCCGTTATCGGCATCCAGTTCAAGCGGGGTATCCTTGCATTCGTTGAACAGCCGGATATTGACGCAATCGAATGAAGCCCGGCGCTCCGCCACTTTCAGGTTGTCGCGTAAATCGCCTTTCAATTGTTTTCTTTCATGGCCGGTATTACAGATGAACAAACTGTAATAGTCTTCACATTCCCGTAACTGATAAAGAATGGTTGGAATTTCTTTGCCGTTAGCCCCGGTTATTGATACGCGGCGGACTTTTTCATTCAACACAGAGCTAAGCTTTGACGTATAAACCGGGTTTGGCAGGTGAACACATTCCCCGGCAAATTCAGCCGCGACGTCAGACTTTTTGCCATCGACCAGTTTAGGAGGCTCGCCGGCAAATACCACCATACCGCCATTTTCCCGGAAATCTTGAAGAATTTTCAGCGTACTTTCCCTGATGGTCAGAAGTTCCGGAACCAGAACCGCTTTATATTCCGCGGCCCCGACGTGCAGAACCGCCGGATTATTTTGGGATGAAGATTTTGCGTGACGGCGTAAAATTTCCTCATCGCCATAATCGAAATCCAAATGCATGCTGAGCAACTGGTCACGCAGGCGCATCAACCGGTTGTCGTACTTCGCCACTTCCGGGTCATTGCGCCAGTTCTTTTTCATTTTAAGCCACATGCTTTCGTTCGGATGAATTACCAGCAGGTCGCGGACCTCCCGGCCTTCCGACATAATCATATTCAACCGGGCAAAGTAATCTTCCACGCCGGAATAGACTTCCCACCACGGTGACTGATGCAGGATGCTGGCCGGATAATCGCGTTTGGCTTCACCCTGCATAGAGTACCATGATAAATGCTGCGCCCGCATATTCACACCCAGGGCAACCTGCCAGTCGCCAAGCGCGCGGTGACCGCCAAGACTGAAGTCCCAGCCGGTGCAGCCGTAAGTTTCCGTCAGCCGCCATTTGCGACCGAACTGACGCGCCGCTGAACTAACCTGCTTGGCAGTATCATAATTGCGGAAAATTTCAGTCAATTGATCGATACCGGGAATCTGCATATGTTCATAAAAGCGCATACAACTGCCGATGCAACTCGACTGGGCGCTCAAGGAATCTTCATTCATCACATGCCCGGTGAAATTCAACCCGTGGTCCTCGCACCAGGTTCCGATCTGTTCAGCAAAAGCCTTGACAAACATTGCGGTGACGCAGTCGAAATAATGATAACGGGCCCGGAGCGGTATTGCTGTTTCAAGGTCGAAAAACAATTCCGGCAGATGGTCGACAATATCATAACCACAGCGTTCAAGAAATACCTCTGGCAGTTTATCGCTCCAGGCGATCGAACATTTGCCGTCGCGTTCCTCAAACGCATAAGCGAAATACGGTTCATCAGTGAAAATTCCGGGGATAATGCTGCCAAACTTTTCCCCGACTTCCGTCAGGTATTTTTCGTGGGTCGCGTCAATGAACTTCCGGACCGCATCGGTACTCAGTACGTCCAGATAAGCCTGACCGTTGAACCAGTCTTCATCGTCCATCGTTTTGATGTAAAAATGAAGCAGCTTTTCATCGGCATTCAACGCTTCCGGCGAGAATTCAAGCGGCAGACGACGCGCTTTAGCGTAAACGCCGTTTTGGATCGACACCGCGAACAATGCGGTTGATGCGGGAGTAATCGCGAGCGCGTCAAAAGAGTCGCATTCTTCCAGAATCAGCAGTTTGCGCCGATACTGATGATCTGAAGTGACCATACCGCCGGCCGCGCCAGAGGGCCAGCGGTCCTCATCGTACAACCAGGCTTTCAAGCCGTTTTTCTCGGCTTCGTCGGCACACGCTTTCACACAGTCGAACCATTCTTTGCCCAGGTATTCAGTTGCCAGTCCTACCCTGGAATGCATAAAAAAGCCTCCGAGACCCATTTGCTTCATAACCCGGATCTGACGGCGCAGTTCAGTAATCTCGAGCTTCCCGTTCCAGGCCCAGAACGGAATCCCGCGGTACTGCGCGTCCGGTTGATTGAAATCTTTAAAATATTCTTTATTATTCATCATATCATCTATTATATTCGGTAATTGTGTGTTTGCATATTATTTTATAGCAAAAAAAGCATAAAAACCTTGACTATTTAGCCAAAAGCGGGTATTATTTAGCCAAAAGCCGTTATTTTTAGTGAAAGGGATGATTTTATGGATTCGCTTCTTTATCCGCAGGAAAAGTATTTTTCCGAGCAGTATTTGCCTTTGGAGTCATATCCGTATCGTCAGGGAATCAGTCAAAGTCATTACCATGATTTCCATGAACTGGTAATCGTCCTGAACGGTCGCGGCCAACACGTTACCGAGGGTGAAAGCTATAATATTTTTCGTGGCGACGTATTTGTCATCAGGCCTTTTATCGAGCATACCTATCAGGACATGCACGACCTCCAGATAGAAAATATCCTGTTCATTCCGGAAAAGCTGGATCTCCAGCTATATGATGTAAGAAATATTCCGGGATATTTTGCCTTATTCGACATAGAGCCTAATTTACGGAAAAAACATGCGTTTAAAAGCCGGTTGACGCTGGATGATGAACAATTAACCGTCGTCAACAGGATTATCGCGCAATTAAACTCGGAGTTGAAACTCCGCTCGGAAGGTTTTCAGTTCATGGCGGTGGCTATTTTTATGCAGTTGATCGGATTTTTAAGTCGCTGCTACAGCCATTCTCCCCAAAAGCATTCGCAAAACTTACTGAAAGTGAGCGCGATGATCGATTTTATCGAGACTGAATTCAAAAATAATATAACCCTTGAAGATATCGCCGCTACGGGAAAAACATCGGTCAGGACCGCGACCCGGATATTTAAGGAGGCGTTTGAGATCAGCCCGATAACCTATCTTTTGAAAACCCGCCTGAACAACGCCAGAAAACTACTGAAAGAGAATCCGGCAACTACCATTTCCGAGGCGGCTTTTCAAAGCGGCTTCAACGACAGCAATTACTTTGCCAAACAATTCAGAAATATCTTCGGACAATCACCCAGCGAGTATAAAAAACACCATGGTTTACTCACTGGCGAGAAGTAAGGCCCCATTTAGAAATAACCGCATATACCGCGACGTGTTATTTGAATGCTTATAATTAATTACTGTGCTGTTTCCACCCGGAATAATCCGAACGAATCTGTGAGGATCAGCATTTTTCCTTTGGAGACAGGATGAATACATATTTTTTTAATCTTCCCACTGGTGATTTTTGCAACCTTTTCCTTGTTGCCTTGAGGCCCGAATCTTGTTAGATTGCCGTTTTTGTCTCCAACATATAATTTTCCAGCCTTCAGGTCAAACCCCAATGCGCTTGCCTTTTCAAGTGGTAGTTCCAGTACTACTTTTTCCAGGGCACCAACCTTGCGGATTTCAACTGATTTATTTTTCGTCAGACCCAGATAAAGACTGTCGCTACTGATTGACAGCATCAAATCATTCCGGTCTTTTTTGATTGCTCCGCCCGGTTGAAGAGTTCCACTTTTATCGATAGAAAAACTGTATAATGAATTGCTGTTTTCACAAATCAAGTATTTTCCATCCGGAGACATAAGAGAATGCTTAATATCGTCCAAAATCTGAAAGACTTTTGATGAAGTCAGTTTTTTAGTCAGTTGCGCGCTGTCTTTTTGATATAATATTTTTCGGTCGCAAAGATTATAGGCCATTGTCAACACAAATGGATGGACATTCATGAACGCAAAAACAATGTTTGAGTTTTCGGAAGAAGTCAGTTGTGAGAAATCACCGAGAGGTATTTTGCCGGTTATGGTAAATTTTTCCGGATCAATAATCCAGGCTTCCTGCCGATCTCTGACCTCAACAAGCGCGCCTTTTTTTGATAAAACAATATTTCGTCCGGACCACCGGCTAAGTTGAAGCCAGCCCTCATCCTTCAAATCCGGATAAGTTAATTTACGTATTACAATGCCTTGTCTTCCTGATACAAGAATCAGGAACGCTTTGCCTTTTTCAATCCATTCCACATCCAAAATACGTCCTCCGCTCCCGGCAATGATGCAATATTGCATAAAATTATCATCTGTTGCTTTAGGTTTTCCGAACCTCATCTTTAAATATTTGGGAGGTTGCGTCTTCGAAGGAAAAGGTTGTTTGTTAACCGTAAAGCTGATCAAGCATAATTTTTTTCCGTCTATTCCCAATAAATCAGGGCTATCCGGGATAGCTGAAACCGCTTTAAGATTGAAATTGTAATTTTTAAGTAAAAATCCTTCTTTTGAACATGAAAATAGTTTCCTGCTTGTTGTGAAGTAATTCATATTCCGATTGGCATTGAAGATAAATTTATCAGCATATTCACCCCCGACATTTATATAACTTACAGGTCTTGAAAAGTCATCAATTTTAAAAACCATTGCGGACTTTTTCGGCGCTTCGAGAGCATTGTTGAAGGTATCAGGCAATCCAGTTGGATAAGTAATAAGCAATTGTTGAGAGTCCTGGCTGATATATATACCGCTGTTTCCTTCGCCAATTGGAGGTCCGACTTCAAGATATTTTATGGTGTTCCCGACAAGCTTGAACTTATTGATATGGTCTCTGCCGCATATTAAATATTTGCCGTCCGGAGTTAAGACTGTCCGGGTGAAGACAGGAGTTAAATCACCAGTGCCGGCTCCCGGGTAGATTTTAATGACTTTTCTGTATTTTTCCAGCATTTCCCGACTGCTTATCTTATTGACAACAACCAGCTTGTTAAGGTCAACTACTTCCAGGCCCCAGTAATCTTCTAAATAAGCCAGATCAGATACTGGAGACACCTTTAAATCGATTCCATATGCAAGAACCTCACGACGGGTCTTTTTTAGATTGACTGGTGAAAGAGTGTAGATCATTCGAGATTGAGAGATTGCCACTAAATGAGATTTTGACAGCTTTATGTCAGTAACCGGCTCGCCCAAATCAATGACACATTCCTGAACCAAACCGGGGAATGAAATTTTCCGGACAATACCTTTTTTTCCGGCAATATATATGTATCGCTTATCTTTGGACCAAATTATCCGGGGGACCAGATTATCTTCCCCGGGCGTAATATATTTTGTGGTCGTATCAGTTCCTTGAATCGTTTTCATCTCGAACCTGGCCGTTCTGTTTGCCGCCTGCAATTTTGATAATGGATCAGGTGCATTTGACCCAATCCAGCGGGTCTTTCCGGTGGGTGTTCCGGGCAAAGCTTTAAAAAGGCTGATTCGATACAACGCTCCGTAGCTTTTGACGATAATGATATTGCGGGATGGATCGACAAGCATAATTTCAGGGAATATATTGTACTTGCCATAACTTAACGAAAACCTGTTCAGACAGGTCCCCTTTTCCGCATTATAGATTCTCAGTTCAGCACTGGAGCCTGCTGTGAAAATACGGTTGTGAGCTTTATCAAAAAACAAGGTTTTATCTGGTTTGATCTTTTGCAATGGAGAGTTCAAGTTGCTCATAAGAAATATTTTGCCGGTTTCAGGAATAGCAAAATACTGGTTATCGGGACTTATTACAACCTTTCCAAATCCCAGCGGCTTCCCTGAGCGCTTATCAAGTGAAGCGGTCCAGCCGAAGCCGAAGTGTTTAGCAACCCGGAAACAACCAAAATCATCCCTGCAGTTTGTCAACAGATATTTACCATTTTCACTGACTGAGAAATTATTGAAATTAATTTTAGGACTAAGTGGATCATAGCTCCAACCGTCAATCATGTTGACTAATTTTCCTTTTATCAAGTCAACTATTGATAAATATCTTTCATTGGAGCTGTTTCCTGTGACAAAAGCTAGAGGTAATTCCGGCGAGCATACCACATTTTGGGCATTTTTAATTTTTATTCGCTTTTCTATTTGCATTGAAGCTTCATTGACGACCCATATTTCACCAAACTGCGGGCATACCAGTACAATGCCGGCTTGAGAGAGACTGCATGATGATATCTTATGCTTAAATTCCAGTTTAGCCTTTTCTTCACATTCCGGAAAAGAATATTTTCGCAGGATATTGTCTTCATCCAAAGTGAAGATAAATTTTTTATTGCTGCTCCAGAATAGAGATTTTGTCTGTGCTTTATTTCCAGTAAAGAGTGCTATCTCAATATCAGAATTTTTTTTCTTAATAATTGGCTTATTTTTATCGGCAAAAGTTAGAATCGGAGGGTGAACTCCTTCTGGCTTGTTATTATATAGCCAATCACTGACGAATGTATTGTTTACCGGGGAAGCCGGGTACTTGGCATTTTTTTTATTGAAACGATAATAAAAGGGGCGGAGATAGTGGTATTTCCCCGCAAGGTCGCGATATCTTACCTGAACCGTAAAGACTGCTTTATTAGATTCCACATGACCGAGTTCGATAGAGCCTTCGGCTACCTGCTGTTTGATATTCAATAGTTTAAATTTCCCTGGATCAACAATGGGGTCTTCCAACAAAGCCCCTTCAACTCGCTTTAGTCTTTTTTCTCCGGGAATAACAACTGCGGAAATGCTTCTTACGGAATTAAATGGATCACACTTTCTTGCTTTAATTTGCAATCTATACGAGTTGTTTTTTATAAGTAAGTTACCAGTTATAACTTCGTCAACATTTCCTGCAAAAATTCTATCCAGAACAGGCTTCGGTAAAACCCCGGCCATTTTTGTCCCAAACAGGCCGGCGAAATACAATCCGACAAATTTTCCAGAGCTGTCGACTACCGGAGCGCCAAAACTCCCCAAATCCACACTTGCGTCAAGCCTGATAATATTTAAACTGCCGTCTTGATCTTTATAAATCCAGATACGTAGACTGGCTTCATTTCCAGCCGGGGGTTATCCGATCCTCGAGAAGACTTTTCCCTGAAAGAAAAACCGGCCACATAAAGCGGAAATGTTCTGTAAAGTTTGGCTCTTGACGTCGCTAGAGAAGGCGTATTTTGATGTGGGGCATGAACTTTTATGACTGCCAGATTGTAATATGTTGAATAACAAAACAGTTCGCCAGTTATGGTTTTTTCTTCAGGCCTGCCGCTTGAAAAAGTCAATTCGACTTTATTTGAGAAGTTGAACAAGCTTGTTTTAGTTATAATGTAAATGTCGTCTCCAATCCTTTTATAGATGAACCCGACGGAGGGAACCACTCCGCTCTGGAAATCAGCTTTAACCAAAACCGTCAGTTCTGAAAGTGTTTTTATGGCTCCTTCGGAGATTTTTTCAGCTCCAGCACATAATCCACAGCTTATAATTATTATTCCTGTGATAAATGATTTAAAAACAAAATTCTTCATCTTTTAGTTACTACCCGTTTTAATAATTTGATTATTGGTGGAATCAAGCTTTACCCAATACAAGCCATTGGACTGGACAATGAACCGGCCTCCTTCAGGATGAACAAAGATTCTTCCGATTGAATTTGTGTATCCAGGCAGGTCATATTCAGTCATCTTTCCTCCCTGGATGATTACCAGTTTATCTCCGGTTTTCCGATGGACATGAGTATAAATAAGTTTCAGCTTAGAATCAATTCCCATTGCAGAAATTCTAGAACCGGTATCAATACTGGTTACAGTTTTATTGAAATCATTGGTTTTACAAACAGATGTCCCGTTTTTTGAGACAAATAACTTTTTGTGACTTTGATTCCGTTTCTGGGGTAATCCGGCACAATATTGACTGTCTGTACTGAATACCAGAGAGGCCGCATAATCATACAATTGTCCGGTTTTATAAATCCGGGTTAATTTCAGACGCCTGTTAATGATCGAGTAAACTTTAACTTGTTTTTGGGAGTTGATATACACGCTTCCGCCATTAGGAGCTATCGCGCTGAAGTTGTAATATCCGACTTCGCCCACGTGAGTCATGTCAACAACTTTTTTGAGGTTGAGGTCATAAGTCATCAGGTATTCCTTGTCCAGCAGGAAAACCACGTCAAGTTTTGGATGGGCCAATATGCGGCTGCATTTCAACTGGATTTCGCCAATGACAGACAGATCTTTTGTTGAAAGGATACGAACATTAGTATGTTTGGCAAGGATGCCATGTTTTGACAATGCAATATCCTCTAATGAGTGTCTATGTCGCTTCTTGTGAGTTACCGTGCAAAGCTCAATGCCGTTTTTGAGATCAATCTTGGCTATTTTTCCATTTCGCCAGCCGATAAAAATATTATCAGTTCCCGGTTCCCACAGGCATTGCGGTAATAAATCACTTGGTTCAGGCAAATTCAATTTGGTCGCGGAAAACCCCTTTTTTGCAATAGTCCGCCCGAATAGTTTTTTATTGGGAAATTCAGGCGCTGAAAAAATATTGTAAGGCAAGCCCCAACGCACATAATAATTTTCAGACGGTCCCAGGCGCAAGTATTCCTTTTTTCCGGAAACCGGATAAATTCGACCACGTTCTTCATTTAAAATTGTCATTCCGCTGTTAGCGTCGTAAATCGTTCTGTTCCCATAACCAAGTTTGAGTTTATTATCAAGGTTGGAGATAATGGTAGACTTATCCAGTTTCTTCTCCGGTCGACTCAGGTTGTTGGTGTGAAAAATATATTTTCCCGGGCCTGATATTTTCAGCAAGAAATAATTGCCGCCGGAATATGATATACTAGTGGTTCCTTCGACATCGACAAATATAAGAAGACCATCATTACTGATTGTAAAAAACTTAATATCCCCTGCTTTAAACTGACATCCAATCTCTTCCAGGACAAAATCCCGGGAAGTCAACCTGAATCTTAAAATACAATTTTTCGCGTTGTAAAATAAATATTTCCCATCCGGAGTCAACTTGGCACTCGGAGTCCCATTTCCAGCTATCTTGTGTTTCTTGAGGATTTCACGGATATCCACCGGATTATATTCTTTTTTGTTTTTTAAATCAATTACTGAAAATACGTTAGGTGGATTGGTTTTGGATGAAAGAGCAATACTGGAATCTTCGCCGCTAATGATCTGGTGGTTTCCGGAAAGGAATATTTTATCTTTAACAGTAAGATTTTTCTCATCAACAATTGCCAGCATGCTGAAAGCCGGCAAATATACCAGCAGACCCTGATCAGATTGCTGTAATGATTTGACTTCTTCTTTGAAGTCGACACTGTCAACAACCTGAAAATTTGTTGATGATATTTTATATATAGTGCGTTTGTTGTCCAAAATAAAAAAATGTTTGTAATCTTTGGACCAGAGAAATTGAATCGTTGTTGACTTGAAAGGAAAGTTAAGTTTTGTTCTTTCCCTGCCGAATAATTTTTCGGGAATTCCGACTATGGTTTGATTGTGTTTCGTGGTTTTAACTGGAGTTATATCTTTATCCGGAATCTTCGGATAGTTGCATTCAGGCGCAAAGTTTACCAGGGCCGACCGACAGTTGCGCCTTTGAAGATAATTGATTTGAATATCAGACGTAAGTAAACAATTTTGATAGACTACATATTGGCTGAAGAACTTTAAAAATTTCCAATGCGGATATTTTTTTATTATTTTTCCATCGAAGCCGACTTTACATATAACGTGATTATTCTTGAAATAATCATCTTCGCTGACAAGCATTGTTTTCTTTTGAGGGTCGATATCAATGATCCGCCGCTTCAAATCGATATTAAGTTTGAATTCCGGATTGGCAATATTATTCAGATTGCAAAAAATTAATTCAGCGGACGGCCTTTTGTGCTCATTGATAAAGACGACATAATTGCCGTATATGCCCTGGATCTTTTGCTGCTTACAAAATGAATTCGCAACAAGTTGGTCTCCTCTAAGGGCCAGACACACAGTATAATACCCACATTGCGCAATTATGAACCTGCCATCTTGAGATATCCCTTTTAAGCCAAGAAGGGCAGTCTTGGCAACCAAATTCTTCATGCTGTCCGGTATTAACTCTCTCGATGTATAACTATGCCGTATTTTACCGTTTTTAAGGTCAATTACCGAAATCTTTCCCCGGTATCCATTGATTGCGATAGCCAGATTAGAAGCTGTCAGGCATTCCCCTTTGATGTCAATACTTCTTTTTAAACGCAAAGATTGTTCATCAAAAAAGTATAACTTTTCCTTGTTATACCAAACAATTCCATCCTTTGACTGCATCAACTTGATTCTACTTTTAATTGATTTAGATGTATTTGCGATAGCTTGAAGTGTTCCGTCAAACAAAATTTTTCTCAAAGCTCCGTTTTCCGCGGCATAAAACCCTTTGCGATCACGGCTTGGCAGCAAGATTCCTCCGGCATCATAAAAGGCCGCGGTCATATCCGGAGTCTTTACCGTTCTCGTCAGCAAATTATTTCCCTGCAGATGTTTTTTTACCTGACGCCATGAGGTGGAGGATGGAGAATCGGGGAATTCAATTTTAAAGATCCGTCCCCGGGTTACCGCAATCAGCTTTGCTCCATCGGGATGAACAAGGATTTGTCCTTGATAATTGTAAATTTGACATTTATGTTGAAGATGTGTCGGGTAGGTTTTTAAAAGTTTTCCGCTCGTATCAAACACCTTAATATTCATATTTTGATCAAGACCATACATTTTCTTCAGGTTGATATCCATCCCTAATAGCAGGGCCTCGGCATTCGTAACCGGGGATGACAGGTTTCTTACGTTGAACGCTTGAATCTTGTGGGTGATTCCGGTGGGTGACTTTTGTCTTGCATATTTTGTCAAGAAATTTGATTCCATCAAGAAATTATGGTGGCCGGAAACTCCGGATCGCTCAATCTGTTCTTCAAAGACCAGTCCCAATCCGTTATTGACGATTTTGAATCTTGCCAGTTTATACGGGGAGTAAGTTACACAAAGTAAATATTTACCATCAATGTCGGCATAACAGTTTTTAAAATTGAATTTTGTCAGCGGCCCCACCCGCTTGTTTTCCGGCCCTTCAGTCGCATATGTCGACAAACTTTTGACAACTCCTCCTCGCTCTGTATCAATAAAATACAGGATTGTGCCCACCCCGAAATTGGGGATGTTGATTGCATATACGATGTTCAAATTCGGTGATGCTGAAAAGTTTCTGACTCCTGGTGCGGCTATCTTTTTTTGAATCGATAGATCTTTTTCATTCAGCAAATAAAGAACTTGTTGTTCCGGAGCCAGGACCACAACGCCGCTTTTGCATCTTTGCACTACTGTTATTGGTGTATTTAAATCAATTTTACTTTCCATAATAAGCTCGGGAAACGATATTTTACGAACAATGCCGCTTTTTTCAGCCACATAGAAACTTTTTGCGTCACTGGACCAACATATTTTTCCCGCCACATTGGATACTTCCAGATCAAGCTCCGCCAATGTAATGTCATCAATCTTTTTTTGATTCTTTGCAAGCGAGACTCTGTTTCTAATTGTTTTATTGACCTTTGCTTTGCTGTCGGAACCCAGCCAGCCGCCTTCATCGCCACTAACTGGTTTTCTTTGTTTCGTTTGAGATGTTTTGCCTGACGGAGCAATTTCAAAGTTCATATCCACACAGATCATCGAAGAAGAACATACAAAAAGTTTATCCTTTCCATCAAACAAAAGTGTGCCATAAGACGGCCCGGACGGCAATTTTTTTAACAGCACACCATCTTTCGCGTATATTTTATTTCCACAGTAAACACGTTGTCTTTCATCATCAAAGACAAAACCCCCTCCTGAGTTACGAAATGCCTCGGGGAAAGCCGCAACCCTCGAAAGATCATCGGCCTTGTAGATCGCTGCCTGTAAGCCTGTACTGCCAATATAATTCCCATCCGGGCTTACTGCTATCTGGCCATTTTCAGGCATGATCGGCTTTCCTTTAAGTATAAATAAAAGGTCGGGGCCATATATTTTGAACTTTAACAATGATTTAGAATCTTTACAATAAAAAAATCTTCCGTCAGGAGATATGGCTAATGTCGCCAGATTTTTAACTTTAAGATCCTTCTCCGCATTTATTTTATTTACTACTTTCATCAGTTTTGAATCAAAAATAAACATATCATCCTTGCCATGGTCGACAATATATCCGTATCTTAGTCCCGGATGGGCTATTATCCTGAATGCATCATCGATTGTAACCGGGTTTGAACTGAGTAATGACAAGTCATTCTGATCGAGGATCATTATGCCATTTCTGGTATGGGATTGATCCTTAAATCCAACCAATAGACCATATTTTGACAAAGCTATGTTCCAGCAGTAATTGCCTGTTGAGTACACCTTTTCAACTGTAAGCGATCCCGTTGATATTTTGTAGATAACATTATTGCTTAGCAGATACAGGTATTTCCCATCCCGACTGATTACTCCGGACTGGGGCTTTCCAACCCGGGGAATAAATTCATGAATTTTCATTCCCCCTGATATAATGGTTTTATTAATTGCTGAAAAACGGGTAGATGAAGGCCTGGAGCCCCGGTCTGCTGCATCCGGTTCACTCATAATATAGCATTCGCCCGGTTCAGTAAATACTCGCTTGTTATTCTTATGAATTATCATCAATTGGTAATAGCACACTAGATCTTGATCATCAGGCACCTTCGCGTTAAAGTCGCGTGTGAATAGTCCTTCGGAGCGGTTAAGGTTTTTATACATTCCGTAATTAGAAGTTAAGGGATGATAGCACCCGGTCCCCGCAACCGGTTTGATCAATTTTCGGTCAACAATTCTTTGGGGAAGGACCAATAGTTGAATTTTACTGATATTCTTGAATGGGTCATTAACTTTTACTTTGGCGCTAAACTTTACCAGCCCGCTTTTGATTTTTTTTATATCCAGAGAACAACTTTTAATGCTGCCCAGGGCAAACTCATAAAGTCTTGAAGCCGGTATCCCGAATTCAATTTGAGTCCCCGGTATTCCTTTTGCCACAACCGCTATTACCTGGCCGTTTGAATTAACAACCGGACCGCCTGAATTGCCTGGATTGACGTCAGCATTGAACTGAATATCCCAAAGTATGCCATCATCATTCTTTAATAAGTCAGTTATTTCTCCCTGAGAAATTGTGACGGAAGGTTTTTTCTTTGGACCATCGGCCAAGTCTTTGCCGAAAGGGAAACCAATCGCATACAGCCGCATTTTCTTTTTCAGTAATTTTTCATTTTTTTGCAAAGGAAGGCAATAAGGCAGATTCTTTGAGGAAACCTTAACAATGGCCAGATCTTGTTTAATATTGACGGCAACGACAGTGCCTTTGGTGGTGTATTCTCCTTTTTCTCCCGAATTAAACGTGATATCAACTTCTTTTGAACCATCGATAACATGCGCATTTGTCGCAATATAGCCCATGTGATTATTTTTGGCAAAAAGAAATCCGGACCCGGAACCAGAACCGTTGCTGATGAAAACGGACGCGCCCTTTAGTCTCTTAAGAACCTTTTCAGGTAAAGTATCAGCAAGGGTTAATTGAACAGTCAGCAATAAAAATATAAGCGAGGCGATAAATTTTATTTTTTTCATACTCCCCCTGTAAATTAGTAAATAAAAAACAACTTAATATTACCACAAGATATGTTCATTTCAATTTATAAAAATAAAAAAATGATAAATACATAAGTATCCATGATATCAATAAGGCGTTTGATGATGGTCCCGTTTAAATAGATCTGAAAATTCCAGATAAACAGCAAGTTCGCTGGGAAAAATTTGAAAAAAAATAAATCAGGGGTTGACTTTTTTATTTAAAACATGTATTTTACTGTTAGTAAGTAAAGTATTCAAACTAACTAATAAGAAACATATGAACTGCGATAGTCTGATTCAAAAAAGAACCCGCAATAAAAGTATTATCCTGCGGCATATCAAGGAAAATGAGAATGCTATTGTGCAATCCGACTTGTGCCGGATGACCGGTTTAAGCAAGATGACGGTGGCTTCCATTATCAAAGAACTGAAAAAAGAAAAATTAATCAGGGAAACCGGCTACGGCAAGGCTTCGACGGTTGGCGGCAGAAGACCTAAATTAATCAAGATAAATAAACGGGGAGTGATTTTTATCGGTGTGGCGCTGGACTGGGACTCAACCTTGATCGCGGCGCTGGATTTTAATTATGAACCCATTAAAGAACACGTCTGTGAAATAAACTTTGCTTTGCCGCCGGAAAAAGCGATTGAAGAAATTGCCAGGCATATCAAAGAATTATTGACTGACTTGGACGTTTCAAGCGAAATAATCAGCGGTATCTGTATCGGAGTTCCCGGAGCGGTAAACTCAAGTGAAGGGACTTGCATTTATTCGGCTAAATTTAACTGGGTCAATGTTCCTCTCGCCGGACTTTTAGCTGAAAAATGCCAAATGCCGGTTTTCATTGAGACAGACGTCAGACTGAGGGCTTTGGCGGAAAATTATTACAAATTCAACGAACAGGCCCAAAGTATGTTTTATGTTAATGTCGGAACCGGATTGGGCAGCGCACTGATTATCGATGGAAAGATTTATTGCGGGTCAAGCCACATGGCAGGAGAAATCGGCCATATAGTTGTCGATAAAAATGGCCCGGAATGCGCCTGCGGCAATATAGGGTGCCTTCAGATGTTTATGTCCAGTCAGGGAATCATTGCGCAGTATGACCGGTTGCCGGAAGCCGAAAAATCCTTTGCTTGCGACCGGAAAAATCCTGAAGAATCTCTCTTCGCAGCCGTCAGGCAGGATAACGAATCGGCCAAAAATATTCTGGCGACCGGGGTGTCGTATTTGTCTTCGCAACTTCAGGGTGTTATCAACTTAACCGACCCGGAATATATAGTATTGGGCGGTAAAGTTATAGAAGCGGACCGTGACACGCTGGTTTTAACCGCGCTTAAAGAAGATTTGTCCAGTAAGATTTTCAATGCCGGGCATCGGAAAGTTAATATATTGGAATCACAGTTAAAAAGAAAAGCGGTTCTCATAGGAGCGTCGTCCATGTTGTACAGGACGTTGTTCTGAGTATGACGTTGATTTCAAAGAGTGGAGTGAAATGCAAATATTAACCACGAAACCCACGAAAAGTCACGAAAAAGTTTTTTTATTTTTCAGCTTTAGCTGAAAACTTAAACATTTCTCAGTGTCCTCCATGGCACAATTAATATTTTGCAAGAGTTTACAGATTGAAGGAAAGATAATGAAGACATATTGGGGCGACATACATAGTCATTGCGCGATAAGTTACGGGTACGGAACGCCAGCAAGAGCGTTGGACAATGCCCGGCAGCACCTTGATTTCTGCAGTATAACCGGTCACGCGTTCTGGCCGGATATGCCGATGGATATTAAACAGCATAACAATGTGATTCTGACGCATTTCGGCGGGTTTGCAAAGTTGCAGCATTTCTGGCCTGACTTAATGGCGGCGATCAAGGGCGCCAACAAGCCCGGTGAATTCATCACTTTCCCGAGTTATGAATGGCATTCCATGAAATATGGCGATTACAATGTTTATTTTAATACCGATGACGCGCCCTTGTTGAACGCTCCGACCTTACCGGAACTGGCCCGGGTGACCGGGAATCAGGAACGGATGCTGCTGCCGCATCACTGTGCGTATATTCCAGGGCAGCGCGGGACCAGATGGCGCGATTTTGATGATTCGGTTTCTCCATTGGTGGAAATTTTTTCCAATCACGGCTGCGGTGAATCTGATGACGCCTATTATGATTATTACCATACGATGGGACCAAGAGTCAAGGATACTTCGGTCAGGGAAGGCTTACTGAGAGGTCATAAGTTCGGCTTTTATGCGTCGACGGATACGCATGACGGATATCCCGGACACTATGGACATGGCGTATTAGGGGTAATGGCTGACCGGCTGGACCGGGAAAGTATCTGGTCCGCCATGTGGAAGAAACGAACAATTGCGTCGACCGGAGCGCGTTTTGAGGCCGGGATCGGGTTGGATAACGGGTTGACGGGCGACACTATCAAAAGAGCTCCGGAAATGAATCTTGCAATTGCCCTGACTGGCTCGATGCCGCTTCAAACGGTTGAAATAATCGAAGGATGTGGAAAGAACTTCAGGGTGCATCGACTTCCTGTCAGCGTTTTGTCGACAGAGTTTGTTCCAGGTCGACATAAAGTAAAAATTGAATGCGGCTGGGGACGCAGTGGGGCTGTCAAAGACTGGGAGCTTGATGCCGCGATTAAAAACGGCAAGCTGCTTGGCACGACTCCTTGTTATCGTTTCAGCTCATACTCCATGGATGAAGAAAAATCGACTGAAAAGCTGCGAATTGACCGGAATAATATCCATTGGACCTGTCGGACAAAACAAAATCCGGCCGGACTCATTGGTGGAACCCACTTTGCGGCCGGCGGCACTCAATCGATAATTCTTGAATTGGAAGGTAACAAAAACACCAGTCTGGAACTGAAATGCGGAAAAACCGCCATCACAGTTCCGCTTGAAAAGCTGCTTAAAGGCTCTTTGGCCAAAAATCTGTCCGGGTTCTGTTCCCCTGCCATAAAAATACATCGCGCAATTCCGAAGAATGAGTATTCGTTTGTCTATGAAGGAAAGTTTATCCCGACCGCCAGGAAGGGATTTATATATGTAAGAGCAACGCAGGTTGATGGTCAAACTGCGTGGATCAGTCCTATATGGTATGAATAAAGGTAATTATCATGAAAAAAACAGGTATAATCGGCTGCGGTGGCAGAGGTGTAAGAAATTTAGGCAGCAAATTTGTTCAGGCGAAGAATCTGGGCCTGGAAGTTGTCGCGTTAAGCGACAATTTGTCGTCGCGTCTGCCGGAAGCGGCTGATATTCTGAACCGGGCCGCTCAAGAAATAAACGCTCCGGGCCGGAGATATAATTTATATGCCGACTGGCGGGAAATGCTTGAAAAAGAGGCGTTGGACATGGTGGTGATCACAACGCCGCAATGTTGCCATCAGGAGCCGTTTGAGGTCGCATTGTCAAAAGGTTTGAAAGTTTATTGCGACAAGCCGATGGCTCATACCAGTGACGCGGTTCGTTCGATGTTCGAAGTTTGGAATAAAAATGGTCGTCGGAACGCGATTCTCGGCTTCACCCGGCGCTATGAAAAAGCATGGCGCGACGCCTATAAAATAGTTGAACAAGGCGATGTCGGCGAGGTTAAAATGATTTTGCTGCGCTCCGTCATTCCGTATTCGGTCTATTTCCACCGCTGGCACAGCAATAGTCAAATGTCAGGCGGAATCATCAATGAAAAATCGTCTCATCACCTGGACGTGATGCAGTGGTTTGCCGGCAGCCGGGCCGCCATGGTTTCCGCGATGGGCGGACGCAATATTTATATGCCAAGGGAGGATCATCCCGGTTTCTGCCACCGTTGTGATGAAGAGTGCGAGTTTCGTTTCAATGACGCTTCGATCACTCAGGATAATGGGCTGGTCGCGTTTCCGTCAACCGTTAACTCTGAAGATACGCGCTATGCGAATGACCGTTGCGTTTTCGATCCGGATGCCGATATTATCGATCACGCTATAGTCAATGTAAGCTATGCCAACAACGTAAAAGCGCAATTGTTCCTGGATATTGCCGGATTCAGTACAGACGATCAGGAGACGTTGGAAATTGTCGGTTCCCGCGGCAAGCTGCAACTCGAAAGGCATTCGGCTAAATTGAAGGTGTTCCGTGATTATGGCCGTGATATTGAGGAGATCGATTGCCGGGATGAAAACCATGAGCGCTCCCATTTTGGTGCTGATGATTTTCTTATTCAGCAAATTGCCGATATGGCACATGACAAACTCGATAATCCTCCGGTCGGACCGCTCGAAGGAACAATGGCGACCATTACCGCGTGTCTGGCAACACAGTCATGCCGGACAATGGAAGTTTACCCCACTGATTTTGACCGTCTCTGATAAATTTGATCAGGACAATTTACTGAGGTAGTTTGCGAGTTTTTCGCGGTTTGCAATCGTCAGGAATTACCGGATGGCGTTGCGTTAACAATAGATGTATCACCGGTTGTTTGGGTATTAAGTTGACGATCTTTGTATTCTACCGTGACCTTGCCCGCTGCAAGAGGGTAGGTCGCGGTATAATCAAAATCCCCTTCGTACGGCGATAACGAAATTTCAGTGCCGCCCGGCTTGACTATTTCCAGTCCGATCAAACCGCTGATCAGGAATTCAGCCGGACAGGCCGACCATGCGTGGCTTCTTGTTCTCATAAATCCACTGTAACTGCCCGAGCGCCATGAGCCGTTTTCGCCCCATTCCTCGGAACATGATTTTAAGCCTCGTTTCACCATTCGCTCGCCCCAGCGTTCGGTGATAAGCTTTATGGCGAGATCGCATCGACCGGCTTTCTTCAATGCTTTTAAAATGACCGTCATGTAAAAGGGCTGCGCTTCGACATACTTTAAGTCGTTGCCGTTTACATAAAAATTGTCAATAATAGCCTGTGCGGTTTGATCATCGCAGAGGTTCCAGAGGATCGCTGAAAAATTGGCATGTTCGCTGTATCTGTCAGTGGGTGAACCGGCGATAATACTGTCAACGACAAGTTGTTTTTCCGGCGCGAAAAAGGTTTTCTGATATACTGACCGGATCTGCGAAAGTATTTGCCGGTAAATCCTGCAGGAGCGATGATCCCCCATGAATTCACACATTTTGACTATGTCACGCAACGCGCCGCAGAACACAGCGTTATAGGCGGAGGAGAGCCCTCTTTTGTCAACCGGGGCCCAATCAATTAACGTGAAGTAAGGAATATTTTCGATTAACCCGTCATCGTTTAAATATGGTAAATGCGCTTTGACGATCCTCAGGCATTCCGGATAAAAATAGACGATCCATTCCTCGTTGCCGGTATACAGATATTGCTGCCACAGGCTCATAATCCACCACAGCGAGTAATCGGGGATGTTTCGATACCAGTCACCGGCCTGCTTATTGGACATATTGGAAAGAAATCCGTTGGCCATTTGGTTATTGCCGGATTGTTTGAAGAATTTTGAAGTCAGCTTTGTCTCCCCGAAACATGCATGGATTGCGGGGGTCGTTACGGCCGCGACGTCTCCGAGCCATTGGGCCGCTTCGCGCCAAGGCGTATCAGTCAGGCAGTCGATGGAACAGAGCTTGAGCGTCTCTTTTGAGATATCAAAGACTTCATTCAAACTGGTGTTGTCCGAGATAAAACCGCCCCGGTCCTGATATGGATAATCTAATTTAATCGCGCGGATATTATGAATTTCAGCCTGTTCATAACACCGGCTTATCCTGACAATCAGGTATCTGAATGACCGCCATAAAGCGGGCCGCCAGGGTTGTTCGCCGCCTTTTAAAATCACCATGTCGGCAAAAGAACCCTCGATGGCGTTATTAAAATAACCGTCGATCAACCGTTCTGAATATCCGATCTGTACTCTTGTTCCGGCTGGCGCGTCGATGATAATTTCCGGGAACGCGTTAATTATCCGGCCGAAATCCAGCAGGATTACCGGTTCGTAAACTCCGTCTGAAAACCCGTTCAAATGATCGACGCTGCATCTTACGATGGTTTTTCCTGTGTCTGATGTCAGGTTTTCTTCGCCGGATACCATAGCCGTCGTCAGCGGTCGACCGGGGGCTGAAAGCGCTATACTGAGGTCATTTCTGGTTCGCGGCTCGAGCCAAAGAGCTTCTTCAACTTTCTCAATACTTTCAGGATATACTACCGATTCTGTCAAATAATCGATATCACGCGGAACCAATAGCGGCCAGTAGGAGTCGTCATTGAACTCAAATGAGTAGTGTCCCCGCAGGATGACGGATTCCGGCCAATGATCATCTATGCCGCCTGCTTTATCCCAGTTGTCAGGAAACATAGTTGAATCAAATATTTCCTGATATGGGGTGAGAGAATTCATTTTAAAACAGAAAGTATCCTGCTGCCAGGCCTTGGCGATAATACTTTGCCAGTCCTTTCCGCTGGCAATAATACATTTATCATCTTCTCCGGTCAGTTCCATAAACAAACCGCCATAATAGGTCCCGACAGTGTAGACGATGACCGCCAGACAATGCTCTCCTTCAGTCAAATCGACTTCATATTGATCATAATAATGATAATAGGGTTGACTTTGGGGAGGGCCCCAGCCGACCGGTTTGCCGTCAATAAAAACCTTATACCTGCTGTCAGCGGTAATATTCAATCGGCATTGCTGATTTTTATTTGTGATGAATTCTTTTCGGAACAATGCATAGGTATTTTTAGACGGATTGGGCGCATCTTTGACCCATATCCATTCGGCATTCCATTTTTTCTGGCGATTTATGATTTTCGATTCTAACATTTGAGCTTCAATTATATTGTGGTGTAACTTTATACACGGGGTTCAATTTGTTTTATTGATGATTCTAAAAACATAATACTGCCATGGTTTAAAGTCCAGTTTCAAGGTAAGTTTATCCTTGATAATTTTGAAATCAGTTATGGCTCGTCCGTCCAGGGCGTTTTCAATCTGAATGTTTTTCCCTGGAACGGGGATGCTCAAGGTACCGCGCCCGGAACCGCCCTGGTTCATGCAGAAAACAAATTTTTCGTTTGGACTTTTATCTCTGATTACCGCTTCAACCACCGGATTACCTTTGCCCAGTCCTTCCACATCCTGAAAACGGTCACTCAGGAAACGGGCTCCACGCTTGATCGCGGCAAGGTTAATAAGTTGAGCCACCCAGGAGTTGAATTTTTCAGATATCTGGGGATATCTTTTGTAACATTGAGGATAGATTGAATAACATATAAAATTGCCTTTGCCCCATTTTCTTTGCCAGCCTATGATAGAGGAGTTTGAATCCTTAATCGGCCGGGCTCCTTTTATCTTATATGATGTTCTGCCGAGAAAATAGTCCTTGGTGCGGTTTATGCCATTTTTCGCGAACCTGACGTCTGCCGGATGCCTGAGATCTTTGATAGACGGCCTGCCTGGATTTTTTTTGCTTTTATTATATATTTTCCAGTCCAGCTCCTTCCAGGGCGCGCCGCCGATGACGGCGTAGTCCTTCAGCCACGGGTCCTTCAAGCCTGAAGGTCCGACAAAGATAACCGTTCCGCCCTGTTTGGCAAAAGAGGCTATTTTTTTCGCCGCGGCTTCGGAAATGACATAAGACGGCGGTATTATCAGTTTTTTATATCTTCCCGGAGAATCAGGGAGAGAAATGTCGTCAACAAAATCGGCGGTGATTCCGTTCATCCTTAAAAGATATACCAGGGTATTCCGGGCTCTCATCCAGAGGGCGTTATATGGCTTGTTTCCGGTCGACAACAGGAAATATTCATTGGTGTCATGCGAGGCGTATATGGCAACATCGGTTTTAATCCGGGACGTTTGCAGCATATTATATTTTTTATTGAACTGATTGATTTTTTTGATCGACTTCTGATAGAATTTGTACTGCGGCAGTTCGGTTCCGTCGATATCGATCATGTACCACATCGGCGGCGCGCCTTTTTCCAGCCATGACTGTTTTTTCTTGATTCTCTTTTTGTCGGAATAGGGTTTCCAGGCAAAGATCAGGTTATTGGTAACGCCGTGGGCGATCAGACCCCAGTTTTGCATATCGACGTATTCAGGCGGAAAAGACGGCTGAACGTACACTTCGACTCCCCATATCGGCTTTTTGGGTTCAATTGATTCGGACATTTCCATTACTTCGATCATTTCCATGGGATTGCCCAAGGCGTTTCTGAAGCCTGAAGTATATTGAAAGTCAAGCATGATAACATCCAGTTCTCTCATCAAAGGCATAAAGACCTGGGGCCAGAAAGTCGGCCAGGCCAGATTTTCCCCGTAGAGCGTCTTTTTATCATATTTTCTGGCCGTGTTCCTGAATTTGGAGTAAAGCTCAAGCGACGTACTGGTGCGCCAGCGCAGCCAATCCATTGCTTTGCCGCCGTTTCGGGTCATTTTTTCAATGGTTTCTTTCGGGAAGAACCGGATATTTGATTTCCAGTCGATTTCCGCGGCGGTGTTTGACTGGCTGTTTTTGGCGAATTTGCCGGGAGTGAAGAATTGATTGACTTCATCCCAACTTTTATATCTGGTATTCCATTTGCTATTGAGCTCGGAGAGATTTTTATATTGTTTTTGGCACCATTTCCGGAAATCCATATCCGCATATTCGGTCGGGCATATCTTTCCTTTACTATAATACGCGCATTCACCGTTGATGAAGGTGGCGGCCACGGAAGGGTCCTTGCCGAAATTTTTTCCCGCGAAAACGGCTCTTTCTTCCATGATTTTTCTTGCTTCAGGGTTATAGATGTCAAGAAATTTGACATCGGCGGGGTTGGCGTATTTGCGTTGATTGGGCCGGCACCGGTCGCTCCGGATGATTGTTGCCAGGGTCGGAACGGCGGCCGCGGCGGTTACATATATTACATCATCGTTATATCGGCGTACCGCCGAACAACTGATTCCGTCTTTTTTTCCAGCCTCAGCATCGGCCATACTGTATCCGCTGAAATAGTTATCGTTAAAAATCATATCGTTGCCGACGCCAAATATATTCTGAGGTTTATAATCCGGGGCCATAACAAATCTGATTATGCCGCGTGACGACATCATGCCGCTGGAACATAAACCGCCGATACGGCGTTTGGGGTAAAAATATGTTTTTCCATGAAACAAAACTTTATTGCCTTTTTTAAAGAGCAAATAAACAATATACGAATCCGGTGTCAGCTTTTGCAGCGGGATATCAAACCCATAAACTTTCTCTTGTCCAATATTGATTTTTTTAACTAAATCCTTTGCCGCCCCGTTCCAACTGGACATATAGATCTGGCCGTCGCCGGATAATGGCACTCTGGAATTATTAGTAAGGGTCAGTTTTGCGGTCTTTGCTTTGGATGAAATAAATTTCGGCAGGTCGTGATTATCAAAATTACTGAAGTTCAATTCAAAAAACTCAGCCGGACAAATATTAAATTCGCTTGCGGTATTTCCTGCTTCTATCTGAACGTCATCCAACCATATTTTCCCTGAGTCGGCTTTCAATACCGCGATGGCTTGAAGTTCAGCCGGGAATTTGACCGAAGTGGTGATCCTGGTCCATTTTGCATTGATCGGCAGCTTGACTTTGCTGGATACGACGGTTGGCCTTTTTGTTCCGTTCCCGCTTACTCCCTGCAATTCAAGGGTTGCCTGGGCGTTATCGGTTTTGACCCAGGCGCTTAATGTTACGGGACCGGATTTGATTTTCCGGTCATAGGCCGAATATAAGACGATCTTTTGCTTAGTCGCGTCAAGCCGCAAACTTCTCCTGCCGCTTTTGGCTTCAGTGGTTGATACCGAAGCACCTTCCGCGTTTTCACCGTGGAGCCACCAGGCTTCTACCGGTAGTTCGGTCCATCCTTTCAGTTGGGGATATTGTTGCAGCATTTCGCCGCGTCCGTTGCGCATGGGCGTGCCATTGAACATTTTGTCGTTTTCGAAACTGGAGTTTCTGACAATATTGTTCGATGGAAGTTGTGCTAAAATTGAATTTGCGCAGCCCGTTAATAAGATTGCGCTAAAAATGATGTTCCTGTAAGTTTTTGTTTCCATTCCCATGTAGACCTCTCTTGTTTTATTTTCCTTAAATTAGATTAATGATTTCAAAGTTATATCCAGAGCCGGATTAGGCTGCCAGTTGTCGTCAACCGGCTTGAAGTCCCATTGATCCAATACCTTGGGCGGTTGGGTCAATGGAACTTGTTCATGCACATAATACCATTTGGGTTGGTCATAGCTTTTGCCGTTGACGACCAGCGCCGGATTGTCACCTGGAATTATCGAAATGTGATACAGTTTCCCGCTAATAAGTTCCATGTCATAAGAGGTCAGGTCACATATCAGCATTCCCGGGTATTTTTGAATAAACTGAATTGAGCCGTAATGCATATTATACCTTATCTCAAAAGAATTTTTGCCGGTTGACGCGGGTGGTTTTATCAGTTCGACAAAGCCCTTGGTATTGCCGTATTCAGGCAGGGAATCGAAGCGCAGGGTAAAGTCGATTGATTTGTCCGGATTATTGAATTCTTTATTGCAATTCGGAGGTTGACCGGTATCAACTGGAGCCGTGTCATATAATTTTTGTTCCCCGTTTTCCAGGAATAAGATTTGCCCATTATCCAGTTTTTTCCCTGCAATCATCTCCAACGCGCCTATCGCGAGACCTTCAGCCAGAAACAGGAAGCCGCCGGGGGCAATGGTGCTTGCCGGTAAATAACCGCCGCAATCCAATGCCTCATTCGAACAATTCCCGATCACCGTACAGTTCTCATACTCAGCCGTAATTACGTTATTCCGGCTGATGTCGTATTTAAGCAGTCTTGCCCCGAATAAGGTTTTGAACGCGGTTTTGCCTAAATGAGAGAGCAAATTAAGCCATCGCTTGTGTCTGACGGTAAAACGGTCCTTTGAGACGATTCCCAGTTTTGGATTCAGGCTGTGTAACAAGGAAAAAGTAAGCTGCGGAATGGTATTCTGCCCCAGTCGCGAACCCGTATTGTGCGGATAAAACCTGATATATTCATTTTTCAGAAAAACCCCGGGATCATTGCGGTAGCGAATATATTTGCCCCGGTCCGGCGTCCGCCAGTAATGCTCGCCGGGTTCGTCCGGGTTCCAAGCCGGATGCAGACAAAAGCCGGTTTGATACGGCAGCTGCCAGGCTGCGCCGGCTTCCGACAGCATCGGTTTTAACGCTCCGTATTTTTTCATCATTTTTCTTATCTGGTCAAAGAAGAGATCCGGTCCCGGCCCGTCAGGGTGAAAGTCATAACGGTTACCGTAAATATTGATTGCCCCGATGACATTGGTAAAATACATTTCGGCCCCAAGCCCATGCCATTTTTCGTAAAACTGTTCAAGCAGTTCCTGAACCATTTTACATGATGGCGAGACGATATATCCGGGCAGACACCAGTTGGCGGTTCGCGGTTTTCCGTCAATGCGGACTTTGGCCATTTTTTCCAGGCCGAATTCATTATCGACGTCACTGCCTTTGCTCCAGTAGAAAAAACTGTTTCTGGGCATGAAAACATGGCCGGAATCGCGAACGGCTGTTATTAATTCAGCAAAGTCTCCGGCGGTGCCGTATGCTGCGTTGGGCGGAAAATAATTCGGAAACGAATCCCAGCTTATCGGGGAGTGCTTGGTCGGATGCATGTAGCCTGGAGTGTGAATTATCGCCGGCGACGGGATTTCCTGGACTATATTCTTTGCCTCCGTAATATTTCCGGCCAGCGGAATCAGCACGGCGGCGGCTATTTTATCATACAGTTCCGGCGCAATCTTATCGTTCAGGGCGGGAAGCTCGTCAAAGTTATCATGGATATAGGCGTCTCCCCACGTTCTGAGGTCTTTAAATACCGAAATTTTATTTTTGACCGTGGTGAAACTGCGCCCGGATTCCCTGAAGCATATCGTGCCGCAGTTGATGGCGACGTGTCCGTTTTTTTCCTTGTTGCCGTCAAGCCTGGTATGAGTAGGCAGCAAACAATCCGGTTCCTGAATGGCATACAAGCTCCAGACTTTTCCCGGAGATGTAATCAGGAAACCGTCCCAGGTTGAATGCATTGTGTATTCCGTTTTGTACACGGGCCTGTATTCGATTGCAGACATCGTATGCTCGGGGATTAAAAAAGAATCGGCTTCCTGATATTGCACCCGCCAGCCGGGAATGGTGTCGATCTGGTATACCGGGAATTGGCCCTTATTGGTAAAATCCGCCCACCAGGTAATACTGTTTGCCTGTAATTTGAAATACATTCTGACATCCACATCGGGGTGAATATAATTCAAGGTCAGCAGCCCGCTGTCCGGCTCCCATTCATACCCGTCCAGAGTGCTGTCCAGACTTGAAACGGAACAATCCCCCATCTGCCAGGGACTTTGCCAGTATTGAGCCCGATCCGGGATTAATGGATAATCATTTGTGCGTTTGGTTTTTTCATCAAACAACCAGATGCGCCATAATGGAATGTCCTTATCACCTTTAAATGAGTTTTTGCAACCGGCCAGGGCCAGAGTTTGGAGGCTTAGTCCATCCGGGGATATGGTCAATGCCGCATCCGCGCAGGCGAATTGTTTAAGCTGGTTCATATAGAAATCTTCTTTTTGTGTATGTGCTGCCGGAGTCTGGGATTAAAATCTTTTTTTACCGTCGAGGGTCCATTTATTGTTATTGTACCTTGAATCGTATAAGAAGCTTTCAGTTAAGTATAAATTTCTCCAGTAACCGGCTTTTATTCCTTCGGCGTGCCCGTCCATAAAAAGAACATTGCAAACGGAATAATTCGCGTGTCTGCTGTAAGCTTCCTGTTGATTATTCACGGCGTAATCATTGACGATGAAGTAGCCTCTGTGTTCAGGATAATCGACGCCGCTGACAACCGGCACGGACAAGGTATCACATACATTAACCAGATTTGAAGGCTTTTTCATCAAAGACTGTTTCGCCGGGGACAAGTTGCGGTAATTGTAGCCGTAACTGATATAACCGAGTCCGAAATTCTGTTCGGTATATTCCTTCTGATTGCGGTCATTTGGACAATAAAATATTTTGTAATGTCTATGATTGTTTTCAAATGAATCGATCATAAGCAGGCTATTGTAATTTGTCGCCATTCCGATTGCTACCCGACCACTGTTGTAGGGGTAGTAATCATCCTGATTCATGATGTACTGACAGGTCATCAATCCGATCTGTTTTTGGTTAGAAAGGCAGGAAATTTGCCTTGCCCGTTCCCTTGCGGTGTTCAAGGCCGGCAGCAGCATTGATGCGAGTATAGCTATGATAGCTATTACGACGAGCAATTCGATTAGTGTGAATGTTTTTTTCATGTCATTATCCCTTTTCCTTCTGTTGCTGTTTATTTTTTTATCTAAAGTGAACCGTATTGTTCATGGAACCCATTTTGCCTGATGCGAAAAGGAACATATTCCTTCATCGGTCATGTTAATCGATCTGACCATGTTGTTTACTGCCAGCATTCCGACCTGGCGAGGATCAAACTCAAGTCTGCTGACGCCCGGAGTATGACCGCATTTATTCCATAAGGTGATGATCTTGACGTCTTTGCCGTCTCTAAGTTTGTTTTCCTGCATCCAGGCCGTTACCTGTGGGAGAAAGTGATCATCGGCAACATAAAGAGCGTCAGGTCGATTGTTTTTCCAAAGCTCGGATAATTGATTTTTAAGTTTTTTACCGCGTGTTTCATCACATTTTATGATTGACCGGTATTCCAGTCCGGCTTTTTGCATTGACAGATCGTATACCTCTATTTCTTCAGACGAGTTGTGATAATCCATGTCCATACAGATTAAACCAATCCGGGAGAATCCCATATTATGCAAAATTCTTACAGCACGGCAGATCGCTTCGTTGGTGTCTATTTGCACTAACGGTTCATGGTCAACCGGAAGACTTCCGTTCCATAAATATGTTACCGGGGGGGTTATGTCTTTGCCAAATGCCAGTTCAAAAGCTTTTTTATATATATCCGCCCAGCGGCACTCAAAAATATAGCCGTCGCATTTAATTTTGGAAAACTCTTTTGCCAAATCCTCAATTGATTTGAGGCCGGATGTCAGCTTGTAGTTAATATGAGAATATTTTATCGCTTTATATTCCAGTTCCTCAAGCCGGTCCATTGCTCCGTTGACAATCAGGTCGTTGACTGTTGACAGCAGGGTGCTGTCGCCGGGAACACCAATTCTAAGGCGGTGTTTCTTGTGTTCCGGAATGTGGTTTGATCTTGTTTGATCCAGCATGAATATCTGCTCGGAATTGATCCCGGTATAATTCATGATCTCTTCTTCGGAAGGCGCGTCTTCAACTGGATAGACTTTCCGGACATACGTTCCGCTGCCGTGCTTTCTAGTCAGATAACCGTCTTCAACCAGAACGTCAAGCGAACGCCTCACTTTCTGACGGGATTCATTAAGCAGTCGTCCAAGTTCCGGTTCGGAACGCAGCCGCATCCCGCTTCGGCATGGAGGGCAGCTTAGTAAGTATTTGAATATTGCTATGACATTTTCTCGCTTCATGTGGACAATTATACATGAAGTTGTCCAAAATGTCAATAGTTTTTTCAAAAAAAATAAAAAAGTTAATGATTTTAAACTACAAATAAAATGCATAAGTTGTTTTTCTTAAACGTGTTTTTCAGGATGATCCGGTTTTATGTATTAATGTTGCATTTGCGGGTTGAATTATCGATATTCTAAAATAACCTTATGCATATTAAACCTGTTTTGAGTTGATCTACCAATAGGCTGAAGTTGTATTACCATCTTTCCTTGCCGTCAATGGTCCATTTGTTGTCGTCGTATCTGGAATCATACAGCAATTGTTTAACTAAATATAAATTTCTCCAGTAAGTTGTTTTTATGCCTTCTGCATGCCCATCGATAAAGAGCACGTTGCAGACAGAGTAATTTGCATGCCTTGTGTATGCTTCGTTCTGGTTATTCACGGCGTAATCGTTGACGACATAATATCCCCGGTTGTCCGGATAATCGACGCCGCTGACAACCGGTATAGCCAAAGTATCACATACATTCACCAGTGAGGACGGATGCAGCATGCGCGACTGCTTTGCAGGAGTCAGGGTCAGGTTTCGGAAATTGTGCCCGTAGCTTATATAACCGTTGCCGAAATCGCTGGCCGTATATTTACGCTGGTTACGGTCGTTGGGACAATAAAAAATCTTGTTAAATTTATTATCGTTGCTAAAAGAGTTTCTCATCAATTCCAAGTGATATCTTGTCGGTTTGTTTATTGCGCCGAAGTCGATGTCATAGGGATAATAATCATCGTAAGACATCATATAGTCGCTGGTCATCAGCCCAATCTGTTTCAAGTTGCTCAAACATGATATCTGGCGCGCCCGTTCTCGGGCCGTGTTTAAGGCAGGCAGCAACATGCTTGCAAGAATGGCTATAATAGCAATTACCACAAGAAGTTCAATTAATGTGAATTGTTGGCCTGCGTTCTCTTTTCTTCTTTCCATTTCTCTGCTCCTTTTTTTGTTTGCTTCCGCTGCGAAAATACAATTTATATAAAAATAGCCTTGTTAAATACGCTTAACACTTTTTCGTTCCACCAGATATGGGGCAACTTTGAGTTCCCTGGTTCCTGGATGGTGTTGATTTTTTACAGTTGAGTAAATCAGTTTCACCGTCGATACCGCCAGTTCTTTGATATTTTCCTGGATGGTAGTCAAAGGCGGAGTCAGCATTGAACTGAAATCGCGATTGTCGAAACCGATAATCGATATATCGTCAGGTATCTTGATCCCTTTATCAATGCAATAAGACATTATTCCCATTGCCAGAGTGTCCGTAAAAGAGAATATTGCGGTTATATCCCTGTGCTCGCTGAAAAGTAATTCCGTCACTTGCCTCCCCACCGTTTCCAATGAAGATGAAGACAGAGTATAGCCAACGGCCGCATTGTACTCGAACACTTTCATATCAGGATGTTTCCGGGTATATTCGTAGAAACCTCTGCTTCTTTCGTGGAAAAAACAGTTGTCGCCAAGATATCTTGAGATCAGGCCAATATTTTTGTGGCCGAGTTTATGCAAGTATTCAGCCGCAATGCCGCCGCCGGCAAAATTATCCGTCGTGACGCATTTAAAATCATCGTTGCATTCATTCATTTGAATGATCTTATCATGAGGAATTAATTTTTTGAGTGCGGTTGCTTCATCCTGTTCTATCATGCCGATAATCAGTAAAACATCCGTATTGTCGATTATCGGTTCGATTTGGCGATGGGAATTTATGAAATGCACGATACTTTGTTCTTTTTCCAGCAAACGCCTTAGAATCGATATGAAATGTAAATACATCGGATTTTTATATGTTTCGATATGCAGATATAACACAATATGCTTTTGGAAGGCGGGACTGTTTTTCATCAGGTCATTGACATACACGCCTTTACCCTGGTGACCATAAACATATTTTTGCTCTTTTAAAAGATCGAAGACTTTTTTCACGGTATTATGACTGACTTCATAACTTCTGGTCAATTCCGAGATCGAGGGTAATTTACCTTGAATATGACCACTTTTTATTTGTTCTCTCAGTTGAGTGAACAAAATCTTGTACGGAGTATTATCTGATTGTTTAAGGGTTTTCATATTAAATAGCCTCTTATTTTAACTTAGCCAGCCAAGTTAATTTTATTATACATGACATTTTAAAAAAAATCAATACTTCATAATAAAAAATTAAGAAAATATACTTTCAGCAAATTACCTTAAAAAAATCAATATAACATATTGACTTTTTCAAGAATAGCTTGTATAATATTTATGCAAACGTTTTAATAAAACAATATAATGAAGTGAATATTATGTTCGTAAAAAGTAAAAAACGCATAACCATAAAGGATGTTGCGAAGCTTTCAGGAATGAGTTATTCTACGGTCAGTCGGGTCTTGAACGGCTTTCATGGTTTTCCTGACTCGACCCGAAAAAAAGTTTGGGACGCTGCCAATGAACTTAAATATACGCCAAACAGTCAAGCGAGAGGCTTGAGAGCGGGTAGCGAGACAAGTAATGAAAAGACCGGGATTATTATTCATATAACACATTTAGGTGAAGATAGTCCGGACGGTAGCAAATATGAGGCTCTGCGCTCACTAAAGTTGGCCTGGAATGCAGAGAAAATCGGACTTTATCCTATTTCATACTGGTACCATAAACGAAAAGGTTTTCAGTGCCCGCCAGTCCTTAACGGGCATGTTGACGGCGCAATTGTCGGGACGCTTCATATGGAAGTTGTTGAGATTCTCAAAGATAAAATTCCGATGGTATTAATGGATGTTCCTTTTACGGCAAGAGCGGTCAATGTGCCCATGGTGAACACTAATCTCCAGCTGGGTTTCTGCGAACTGATGACTGAATTGAAACGACTTGGTCATAAGAGTTTCGGATGTTTTTATTCTCCTGTTACCGGGGATGGCACCAGTCTTGAGGCTCCGGTTGCAAGCGCTATATCATCATCAGCGAAGATAACCGGACTTCAACTATCTGATGAACTTTGGATTGCAGAAAATATATGTCCGGATACCCATGATTCTGTCATGAAAAAAGTCTCTAATCACTTTATTAAATTGATCAAAAAAGGCGAGTTGTCTGTCGTTATATTGGCGAATATGGTTTATGCTAAAAGTATATACGAAAATCTGACTGAAGCGGGATTAAAAATACCTGAAGATGTTTCAATAGCAGCCCTCGACACCGGTTTAGAACCCGTTCCGTATAATATTACTGCGGTTAAATATGACTGGGATGGCCTGATCAGAACATCTCTGGATATATTGAAAAGTCTCATCGATAAAAGAACTTACCAGTGTACTGAATTTTTAGTTAATCCCATATTTGAATATGGCAGTACTATTAGTAATTCTAACATTAAATAAGGAGTAAAAATGAAAAAAAGATTTGAAGATGATTTCCTTTTATTCAGGAAAGTAGGAAAAACCAGTAAGATGGCCTGTAATTCATTAAATGGAATTTCGTTATTTACATTGATAGAACTTCTTGTAGTAATAGCTATTATAGCTATTCTTGCTTCAATGTTATTGCCGGCATTGAACAAGGCGCGTGAAAAGGCGAGATCTATTTATTGTACAAATAATCTAAAAACAGTTGGCCTAGCGATGTTCAATTATGCAGGTGATTATTATGGTTATTTGCCATCTTACTGGGCTTATTCAAAAACCTTTGGGCAATTTCTATATAATAATAATTATTTACAGAGTCCCTTGAATAACCCGGGAAGCCCGTTGGTTTGTCCCAGTAATTTCACTATAGCGCAAGGGGCGGGTAAAACCGCTGCTGATCTGCACCATGGGACTTATGCGATGTCATGGCTAATGGTCGGTTATTTTTATCTAGGTACTCCATATGGGTGCTACGAAACCCCTGTGGTAACGAGGAAAACTTTTCGCAAATTGAGTACTTTGCCACAACCAAGTCAACATTTCATGATTGGTGAGGAAATCATTGTCAATACAAATTACAGCTACTTAATAGGAAAAGAGTCTCAGCAAACCTGGCCGACGACTCCAGTTCAGAATGCAGGCATGAGCTATGCGCATTCATCTAGTACTAACTTATTATTTATAGATGGGCATGTTGATAGTTTTCGATATGGAACAATTCCTTCCCGGCCTCCAATTCTAGGTGTATCTGTTAATAAATATCCGTGGTAATAGCATTAAATATAAATGATTCTGGAGGTCTGTTTTTTTAAATTAACTATGGGTTGCGCCGCAACAAATGAATGTCACTGTGCCGGAAAATGATGTGATGGTTATTTATATTCATCAAAACTAGTACAATCAGCAGTAAATTTTATTGTCGGAGGTAATGATTTGCCTTTGAATAAAACTAAAAAACAAGGAAGTATAGTGGGAAAAATTATTTTATTATTTGTATTTTGTTCAATCTCAGTCTTTGCTAAACCTTATGAATTGTTATCAAACGGCAGTTTTGAAAAAATAAAGGATGGCAAACCTCTTGGCTGGTCTAATTTAACCAAACGCGGACATCTAAAAATCACAGAAAATGCCCAAAAAGGGAAATATGCGGTTAGTTTACAAAGCGATAACAAGCCGGGAATTGATTTAGTTTTATATACAGGAGTTAGCCATGCAGGCATTGGTGGGTATCCTGTTATTCCAGGGGCTAAGTATAAAATCATAGTTATGGCACGGGGCAAAGGAAAATTTTTATTTTATTTAAATTTTAGCAGAGCTTCCGGGGGACACATAAAAAGCGCTTTTTTAAGAGATTCGACATATAATTTGAGGCATGAATGGACACAGTATTCCAAGGATATTGTAATTCCGAAGAATATTGGAGTTGGGAAAATAAGTCTGGGTCTTTCTTTATGTAAAAACACTGATATGATAGTAGATAATGTCTCATTATCATTTGACCCTGCTAATAATCCTAACGTAAAAAATATTTATGATTCTCCCAAGTATATTCGCAGTGTTCCATTAAAACTTACAACCAGTAATTCAACGGTAGAGGTGTATCTTAACGGTAAAAAGGTTCCTTCTGTAAATAACCAATATAATTTAAAAATCACTGAGGGATTGAATATTGTTGGAATGCTGGTAAGGCGAACCCGAGCCAATGCCTCGTTAGGAATAAATTTTCCGGAATTTCAAGAAATCAACAGTCGCTGGAGAACCACGAGCAAGTATAATCCAAAATGGCTGACCCCTGATTTTGATGATTCAAACTGGAACGTAGTAAAGACAAAGACCGCCAAAATCAATCTAACTGACGATGTATCTTATTTTAGACAAATTATACTTTGGAACAAAACACATTATGGGCAGAACCGCCTTATTGTTCCACCTGTTAAAGTATATAATATCCCTGCAGGTGGTCTTGAAAACTTCAGAGTGTCACTTTATTCGCCTTTGAACAAAAAACTTAACGATTTCAAACTTAAAGTAAAGCTACCTTTGGGATTCAGGATACTCAACCTTGAAACCTTATCAAAAGGAGTAAAATTCAATGTTAAACCTTCAAGCGTAAATCATTGTCTTTCTTCTGATAAAAAATATAATATCTACACTCTGGAATATGATAAAGAATTCTTATCACCAAATAAAACATTTTATACATTTGTGCCGGTAAAAATGGAAATTACTCCTGAAAAGAAGAGTATAAGTTTCAAATATTATCGAAGCGCCAATGGTAATTTTACCGAGCTGGAACAAACTATCCCAATAAAAATTTTACCTCCGATAAATGGTCGAATTCTAAAGAAAATAAAAATACAGCAATACAGGCCCCCTTTAGCAAAAAAATTGTCTAGAGAACATGTTCGAGAATATGTTAAAGAGGCTGTAAAAGCTGGCTGTAACTCAATTATAATTTCCCCTGAAAAACCATTCGATCTTCTTTTATGTAAGGAATATCTAAAAAATAATCCCCAAACTAATATTTTTCTTTGGTTTCGGGGGAGTTTCCCTATGAGGCTGCTACTGTCGGAGGATGCTTCTGTCTATGTAAAGAAAATTATAGACTGGATGAATGCTAACCCTGATGCCAAGCCAAGATATTATAATGATAAGCCAAAGTTTTTATGGACTTTTGGCAACCATGGAGTTTATTATGGCGTATTGTGTCCTAGTTACATCACGTCTTCAGGTAAAGCTGCTTATCAGAAAATATTGAGGGAGGTTTTAGACAAAGAATTTCGTAAATTTCCACAAAGCAAAGGCTTTTTTATAGATTGGGAAGAAACCCCTTGGCGTAAAAGTCAAATGGGATTATGGTGTTTTTGTGATCGATGCAAAGCGGCATTCAGGGCAAAATACAAAATACCACCCAAACAAACATTAACTGATAAAATTATTCGTAATAAATATCATAAACAATGGGATGAATTTAGAGCTGAATTGGACGGTAAAATGATAAAAGTTATCCATGAGGTATGTGCTGGTATGGGTAAAAAAAATCAGGTATATCAGTGGGAAGGAGACATAAAATTCTGGAAAGCCTGTGGAAATGCTGTTGATGTTCTTTTTACAACAGTACCGGGATCTAGTCCAGCTGACTCAAATCGTCAACCTTATATTGATGAATCATTTAAGAAGTTGCAGAAAATAATGGGTATAGATTCCCTGATTGGTCAACGCTTTCCAATTTTGAACATTGGAAGAAATAAAGATTCCTGGAAAAATATACAGGCGTGTTCAGAAGATGGATTTGCTTTGCAGCAAAAAGAATGGAAATCAGAATTATTACGAATAATTGCAGGTGTTCACGGTGGTCTTGACATTCAAAATGCTATACAATTGCCATCAGGAGCTCTTTATTATATTGGAGAGGCAACAAGGACAATCGCAAAATATGAAGATTTGTTCTTTAAAGGGCGCAGAAATGATGGACTTGCAGAATCAAAAGAACTTAAATACCCTAACTTATTGGTTCTGCAAAAGGGTAATGAACGATTGATCCTCGCTTTTAATGCCGGCATAAAGCCACTTGAAGCAGTCATTTTCAATAAGCATCTCAAGAATGGTCAAAAGGCGGAAATATTTGAAAAGGAGGGAAAACTTGACCCAACCAAAATATCTTTAACAATCCCTCCACAGGATGTAGCAGTAATACATATTAAATGAAAGATAAAAAAGAATTTTTTCATAAAAACATTACCCCGCAATAAGGTAAAATAATGATTTATAAAATTACTTGTTTATGTATAAGCATGTTTTTCTTCAACATGCTTGAAGGCCAAACTATAGTCAATAAAAAAGATTCAAATTTTTCTTTTTTAAATAATCAGGCATGTGTTCCGGAAGAACGCAAAGATTGGAGTTCAAAATATTCAGATTATTTGCGAAACGGCTATAAAAATAAAGAAAAGAAAAAAATACTTTTTCTGGGAGATTCTATTACTCAGCAATGGCTGTCTTCCAAAAACAATAAATTCGCTGGCGGATTAGAAATTTGGAACGAGATATACAAACCTGTCCCATCTGCTAATTTTGGTATAGCAGGAGATTGTACGGAACACCTTTTGTGGCGAATTACAGAAGGAAAACAACTTGAGAAATTTAATCCGAAAGTTGTTGTTATAATGATTGGAACCAATAATATTCACAGCAAGAAGAAATATAAACACGAACAAATTTCTGAAGGAATCAGATTAATTGTTGACACAGTCAGGAAAAAACTTCCGAAATCAAAAATACTGTTATTAGGAATACTGCCTCGCTTTGATGGCTGGAGAAGCGCAAAATACTTCAAAAGTAATATTAATGCAATAAACAATGCTATTGCTAAATGTGATGACGGTAAAAATATTTTCTTCATGGATCTTAGTAAGAATTTTCTTAATCCTGATGGATCTATTAAAAAAGAGTTGTTTCGTGATGGAATTCATCTTACTCCTGAAGGCTACCAAGTATTTAGTAAAGCTATGAATCCATTACTTTTTAAGTTGCTGAAAGCTCAATAAACATAAATTATAAATCTTAAAATAGGACATTGTCATGTTAAAAGTTGTATTCTTAGGCGGGGGCTCTTTGCGTCTGGTTCCCATAATTAGAAGTTTATTTAAAAACGGTCAGAGTCTCAACGGTGGATGTATTAGTCTATGTGACCTGAATGTGGAGCGTGCTGAAGCGGTAGGTCGTTTGATCCAACGCTGTCCGGAATTTTCGCAAGCTGAATGCAGCGTAGAGTGGACTGCTAATTTAGATGAAGCTCTAGAGGGAGCGGATGTCCTTTATGTTACTATGGCGATTGAACGCCAGCCAAGCTTAGCTCTTAGCAAAGCTGCTTCGGCAAAGTATGGTTTTCTGCATTCTGATCAATTATCCTTGACAGGAGGCTTTCTAGCAGCCAGGGGCGGTCCGGTAATTTTAAATTTTGCGAAAAAAATGGAAAAAATATGTCCTGACGCCTTGATGCTTATATTTGCCAATCCGGTAGGCGTTTACAGCGCAATGGTAAATAACTATACAAAAATTAAGGCTCTCGGAGTTTGTCAAGGGTTTGGCAATCATCGTTGGGATATTCCACGATTGCTTGGACGTGATGAATACGACGACTCAATCAATGTTGTCGCCGCCGGCATAAATCATTTGTCATTTATCCTACGTGGGAAATGGCATGAGGAGAACCTCTTTGATATATTGGATAAACATTTAGTCGACGGATGGGAACCATGCCAAATAGAAAACCATCCATACGCAAAAAATGTGCGTATTGGGCTGCAACGCATCTATGAATTATATCGCCGCTTTGGAACAACAATATTTTCCAGCGAGGGAGATGGAATGGCGCATATTTATTGGGATGAAGAAATCGCTGGACAAAAAAATAGTTTTGAGCCGTTATCACCAAAGCAGCTTAAAGATTGTATCGCATCTGAAACTGTTCGGATTGAAAAAAAATTCAAAGATTTTGCGAAACAGGCTAATGGCAATGATGATTCCATTTGGTATGCGCCGGAAAACACACGCGAAAACAAACTTTTCGGGGTTAATTTTAAGGATATTGCAAATCCAATTTTAAATGCGATAAATGGTGACGGCAAATTTACAATTACAGCCAGTGCCAATAACGCAGGAGCAGTGGATGGTTTTGACCCACGAGCAGCCTTGGAATATACCATGAATATTGATGGCAAATCTATAGTTCCCATCGAAAATCAATATGTTCCGGAACCATTTCACGGATTAATAAGTAGTCTTGCTGAACATCAAACATTAATAGGAGAAGCTATAGCCAATGAGGAGCCCAAATGTTTCGCAAATGCTTTGGAAGCATATCCCAAAGGTGCATTCACCAAGCAGCGTCATGAGTATTTGGAGGAAATGTTTAATATCTTTAGCGATATTCCAGAGTATTTATCTCAGGCCCAAAATTACTTAAACTGGAAACATTATATTGTATCGCATCCTTAAAATATCGTTTAATCTTGCATGCCGGGGAGTTTAATTTTTAAACGGTGTTCCAGAGGGAAGGGCGGATTATTGTTTCGGGGAATGCCGGAACGATTGCTTTGACCTGTTTACAGATATCATGCGGCAGCGCCCCCAGACTCATCAGGGCTATATTCTCATCGAGTTGGGAGCGGGTGTCCACGCCGGTTAAAATACTGGTAACCGCAGGGTTGGACATCACGAATCTGGCGCATAACTCCGGAAGTGAAATTCCGATTGACCCGGCCAATTCATTAAGTTTCCGACGGATCGGGATTATGGCTCCCAGACTCGTTCTGATTTGTCCTTCAGGCATCATCAGCAAACCTTGAAGATACAAACTGCGAGTAAATATTTTAATGTTTTCAGACGCCGCCTCTGATAAAAAGCCGTCATAACGCTTATCCAGAATATTATATGGCAACTGAACATATTCGACCTTCTTTTTCAGGGTTTCAGCACAGTATCCGGTGCTATCCAGAGATACTCCGCACCCCCTGATCAAGCCCCGTGATTCCAGTTTCCCCAGAATATCCAGATACTTTAAATCATCCTCCCGGTGGAACAAGCAGACATGTAAATAATCCATCCGCAGTTTGCGCAAGGAGTTTTCGACGGATTCGGTAATAAACTTCTCTGCGTCAACGGCTGACAGATTATGTACAGAAACCGGTGGAACTTTACTTACTATCTGAATGTTTTCCTGTAACTTTAATTCTGATAACGCACGTCCTATTACTTCTTCGCTGTCGCCATAAACCGCTGCGGTGTCCAAAGTATTAACGCCGCCTTCCCACGCCCTTGCAATAATATCGCGTGCGGTTTCATACGACGGCTTGCCCCGGGAATTCGCGACTCCGTAATCAAGTCCGAACTGCACTGTTCCCAACTGAATTCTGGAGAACTTCATTTTGCGGTATAACCTCCATCGACCGGAATATTGGTTCCGGTTATATAAGCAGACGCTTCAGAACCCAGAAAGACAATGATCCCTTTTAGATCGGTATCGTTGGCCATACGTCCCAGCTGAGTTCTCGCATTATATTGTTTAAGGAAAATTTCCGGATGATTCGGGGTTTGAAAACCGCCGGGCGAAACGCAGTTCACTCTGATATTATACGGTCCCAGAATACTGGCCGCCCAACGGGTGAAATTGATCATTCCGCCTTTTTCATAAAAATAAATCGGTGAAGGATCGGGGTTCATATCGGTGCCGGCATAATTAGCCATTTCCACGCCGATCATGCCCATCATTGAACCGATGTTGATAATCGACCCGCCCGCTTGTTTTTTCATGTCTTCGGCAAATAAATGAGTTATTTTAAACAACGCGGAGGCGTTGACATGCAAACTTTTATCGAACTCTTCCAGTGGATGATCCCAGCCGTCGCAGGCGCTTCGGGTCACCGCGTTATTGACCAGAATGTCCAGACGGCCACTGCTCCCGATAATTTCATCATGGAGCCTCAGAATGGAACTTTCATCCGAGAGATCCAGGCTCATCGCAGTTACCTTGTAACCTTTTTTACGTTCTTCAGAAGCAACTTGCTCCAGTGCGTTTGTGTTGCGTGATGCGATATAGGTTTCCGCTCCTGCCTCCGCCAGTGCCGCAACGATTTGACGTCCGTATTGACCGGCTCCGCCGGTAACCAGCGCGACTTTTCCTTCTAAAGAAAATGTATCCAGAACATTCATAATATTATCCTCTATACCTTGTAACTTTTTGTTTCAGATTTCTTAAAGCAACCTCATAACCCTCTGTATACGGGGGTGATTTTCAGGCCTATTTATGCTTGCCCCGGCAGGATTAATTGCTGCAACGGCGAAACCAGACCTGCAAAAGCGACTCAAAATCAAGTCAGTAGTACTGATATGATAATGTCGTCTTGTTATTTATAATATCTTATGTATTTGAAAAAACAACAGGATATTATGTAAAATTTATAAGATTTTATAAAATCCTAAAAATATTATAAAATACCTCTTGACATTTTTCTCCAGTCCTGTATAATTAGAGTAAACGGCAAAAATAAGCTGGGTAATTTGAAAGGAATGAATAATGAACAATCCTAAAATAATCAAAACCGAGGCGACCTATAAAAAAATGGCTTATGATTATATCTATGAAAAGATCGCCCGGGGGTTGTATGTCAATGGAGACAGAATAGTTTCGAAAACTATTGCGAAGGAAATGAAAATATCCCTGGCTCCGGTACGCGAGGCGATAATGGAGATGGCTGCCAGCGGGCTGATAGAGTATCGTCCCCATGCAGGGGCAGTGGTCAGAGATGTTTCCAAGCGGGAACTTTTGCAATACTTGAAATTACGTATTCTTGTTGAACCGTTTGCGGCCAAAGAAGCGGCCAAATACGCTTCAAATAAGGATTTGGTAACTCTCGAAAAGATATATCAGCATATGCAGGATATTGCAAAGGACATTGATAAAGAAAAAGATCCTGAAGAACAGAGTCGAAACTTTATCAGGTTCAATCATGCGGATATGTGCTTTCATATAGAAATGCTTAAAGCGACAAATAATTTAGCGCTGAAGAGATTCGGGCAACTCCTGATGGACTCCTTCTATCTGAATGGAATTAAACATAATCTTTCTGAAAATAAATATGAATCCCGCAGTTATCATATTAAAGAAAGCCTTGACACTCACCTGGTTGTCCTGCGAGCTCTGCTCAAGCGGGACCCGAAGCAGGCGGAAGAAGCGATGCGAAACAGTCTGACAATCGGACATCAAAATATTCTTGAAGATGAGCCGACGGAAGATTCTCTTCCATATTCTCTGAATGAAGAACTGATTAATACTATTCTTGGTTAATAAAACGCTATCAATATAAAAAAGGACAAAAAATGAAAAAAATATTTTTCCCCTGGCCTCTGGTGATGATCGTACTGACTCTTGTTAACACAATTTATGCGAGTGAAAGGAACCACGATCTGGTATTGCATTATACATTTGACAAGAACGACGGGGATACAGTTATAGACCATAGCGGTTTCGGGAACAACGGAAAAGCGCATAATACAAAATATCTCAAATCTGAACAGGGTCGCAAGGGAATTATGCGTTTCAATGGAACAACCGCGTATGTTGATTGCGGAGATAATAAATCAACTCAGGTGAAGGGTGATTTCAGTTTTTCGATGTGGGTGCGCTTGAATGGCGAGTTGAAGAATGGTCACAGTTTGATATTTGGTGAATCTGCGGCGTCAAGTTTCTGGCTGGCTTTTGCCCAATATAACACTTTGGCGCTGTATTATCGTTACCGCAGCCCGATTTACGGGCTTGAAAGGATGGCCATTCCGGTTGATCGCACAATAATAGGTTCTGACTGGTCTCATATTACCGTTGTTGTTGAGTATCCCCGCTGCAGATTTTACCGCAACGGCAAGTTGGTGAAAGATGCCTGGATGATTGTTCCGGGGATGGGGAAATGCTGGCATTCCAGTCGCAAATATCTTGGCGGCGATCCTAAAAAGCATGGCGCGCCGATTGATTTGGACGAACTGCGTTTGTATCGCCGGGCTTTGAGTAAAGATGAAGTTGCGGCGCTTGCTGCCGGCAAAGAACTGCCTGCTCGCAATGAAGTTGAATTGGCGACTGAACCGAAATGGTATAAAAACGAATTAACATTCAGGATAAATTCCAAAGGGATTGGCAGTGGGAAATGCCTGGTTGAGTATAATGTTAAAGCAATTGGTCTGGACAAAAGATATAGAAAAACGATAAAAATGTCCGAACCGGCGGGAACCGGTACCAAACGTGCGGTTGCTTCATTAACGCTTCCACTGAATGAGTTGTCAGGCAAAGCAGGAGAGGTGATGGCGAAAATTCTCTCTCCTGATAACAAGGTTTTAGCAGTGGTAAGACGCCAGTTTCTGATTAAAAAACCGGCATGGGTCCATACAAAAGAGGGGTATACTGATACTGTCCCGGCTCCGTGGACGCCGGTTAAAGTCACTAAGACTGGTGACGGGTTCAATGTGGCGGTCTGGGGCAGGATATATACATTCGGCAAGACTCCGTTTCTGGTGCAGGTAAAATCCGCCGGCGCTGATCTGCTGGAAGCGCCGGTAAAACTGGTGACAACTCTTGACGGAAAAAGCTCAAACTGGCAATATGTCTCAGCCAGACTGGTTTCTTCCGATAGTAAATCATGTGTTATCAAACAAACATTCAAGAACCGGGCGCTGAAACTCGAAATTACCGCAACCATTGAATATGATGGTTATATTATCTTCGATACTAATTTACAGGCTGACAGAAAATGTGAAATTGACAAACTGATCCTCGATATTCCCGTCAAATCAGAATATGCGAAATTTTGCTATGGCGACAGGGTTTATCCGATGCCCATGAAGCCAAAAATACCAATGGGCATGTATTATAGCGGGGCAATAAAAAAGGATCTGGCGTTTCGCTTTTCCCCGAACGTCTGGGTGGCGGATGACAAACGCAGTTTATGCTGGCAGGCGGAATCCGATCAGTTCTGGAATTACGGCAATATCGATAAGGCCATTGAAATACTGCCGAGAGGCAAAACAACCACTATCCAGGCCAATTTCATCGACCGGAAAACCGTGATGAAGCCGCGGGAAAAACGTAACATTCGTTTCGCGCTGCTTGCCACTCCGACCAGGCCATGGAAAAAAAGCGCGATGGATTTTCATCTCATAAGAAGCGAGCCGTGGGGCGAGGATTTGAATTTACCGGATCGTAAAGTGGAAGGCAAAGCCGCCTTGCAATACATCGCGGATCACGGCGTGAAACAATTATTCTATCGAACCGCGTGTATATGGCCATATCCAATGCCGCTGGGGAATGAATGGTTCTCACAGCAACTTAAAAGAATGGTTGAGGCGGCTCATCAGAAAGGAATAAAAGTTCATCCTTATCTGTTCCATCAACGCTATCCGGTTATTGTCCCTGAGTTTGAATTTAACGGACTGCAGATGGTCAAACGTCCTATCCGAGTAATGAAAGAGGGCGGCAAACCAAGATATACTCCCCGCCCCGGTTCGTTATCGATCGAAAACGGAGTGGTATCCCAGGCCGCTGTGTTCATAACCTATCAAAGCATGGCGGTTCAGGATTCCTACTTGCACAGTCTGGCTGAACGCCTGGATAAATATGGTGAAGACGGTATTTTCCTGGATGGAACGGCCCACTTGCCGCCCGGAGCTAATCTTGAAGCCGGAGCCGGTTATCTTGATGAAAAGGGTAAATTACACGAAACTTACCCGACCTTTGCCGTCAGGAAATTCATGCAGCGTCTTTACAATGTTATTAAGTCCAGAAAACCTGATGCGGTTATCGATGTTCACTGTTCATTCAGCAATAATCCTTCGGGGCAGGCCTATGCTGATATTCTCTGGACCGGCGAACACTGGTGGCATTTGCGTGGAAAAGGAACCAATTATGTCGCCGGAGAGTTCCCGCTTGATATGGCAAGAACAGAGTTTTCGGGCAGACAGCAGGGAGTTCCGGTACAGATGATCGGGTATCGACTCGGTTCCAAGATGAAAGTCTCCGCCACAAGTCTTCTGCTTGATACTCCGGTAAGGGCGAATAATAGAGGTCTTGATCAAATTCTTGCTGCTCGCAAGGGAGGGAATAAGGAGAAAAATCATACTTTAACAATGTTTAAAGTGTGGGCTTTGCGCGACAAGTTCGACGTAAAAAATGCCAAAATTCACTTCTATTACGAAAATGGCGATTACGTCAAGGTCTCGCCGGCAGATTGCTACAGTACTATTTTTGTCCATCCCGAACATAGAGTTCTGGCTTTTGTGACAAACCGTTCAAAAGAGACGCAGAATGTAACGGTAAAATTCAACCTGGACAAGCTGAAAATGCAAGGCAAAAAACTTAAAGTTGAAGATGCGTTGAACAATAAGCCGCTTAAAATTACCAGTGACGGGTCGGTAACTTTGCCTTTGGGATCGGAAGAATGGACCTATTTGACGGTGCAGGAGGATAAATAATTATTTATACAGATTAATTAATCAGCAAGAGAAAAGGAGAAAGCATAAATAGTGTTTCCGGGTTACAGATGGATAACAAACAGAGAATGAATAGATATAATCATTATTAGCCGAACAACAAAATAATACAAGAAACGGAGGAAAATATGAACGGGTTGAAATTTCGAAAAAGTCGATTGGGTTTTACACTGATTGAATTGCTGGTTGTGATCGCAATCATCGCGATCCTCGCAAGTATGCTGCTGCCGGCTTTGAATAAAGCCAGGGACAGAGCTAAAAGCATAAAATGCATCAATAACCTTAAACAAATAGGTCTGGGTTTCCAGCTCTATGCGGACGACTCTGAAGGGTATATTCCGGTATATCAATCATGGAATGACGGTGGCGCGCCGGTTCGCACCTGGTCGCAGACCTTGATGATCGATAATAGTTATATGAAATTTCAGCCGGATTTAGTGCAATGCCCAAGCTGGGTTGCCAAATTCTCAAAACCCTGGGAAGAAACCTATGGGATGCCGCTGTATGGTTACTATTCGGCTTTCTGGTATTTCTTATCGGAACCCTGGATGGCTGGTAAAACTCATATTAGAAGTATCATCTTGCGCAAAATAAAAAATCCTTCTAAGGTATACACGCTTATTGATAGTATTAATGTCAGCAGTCAGCGGCAGTCCGTATTTGTTGCATCCGGTTCGCTCACGATTCACATGAGACACGACAATAGAGCCAATACTCTTAAAGCGGACGGCAGTGCCAGCCCTGAAGGGCGTGGATACATCGCCGCCGATGACACTTTATTCAAGGTAACCTTTGACGGCAAAAGTGTCATTACCCCGTAAAACAAAAGCATGACAATGAATATAACAACAAAGATAGTACATAGTGGTTTTGACGGTAAAACCTGTTGGGTTCATGCTCGTCCGGCGGTGATGCCGGCATCTGACGGCGCTGGTTCGGTAATTCTGATAACCGCTTACCCTTTGCGGCTGACCGGCGACGATGTTTTTTATACGACTCACACTATGTATTCTGATGATCTCGGCACAACCTGGACGGAATTTATTCCCGGTGAAGAAACGCTTGGACGCAGAAAAATATCCGGCGGCCGCGAAGAAGTCGCCAGTGATTTAATGCCGGCCTGGCATGAAGCGACGCAAACCATTTTGATGACCGGACATACCGTCGTTTATAAAGACGATAAAATAGTTCCCGGCATTCGGCCCCGGAGTACTGTCTGGTCAACCCTGGATCTAAAAAAACGCCAATGGTCAGCTTATAATAAGTTGATCATGCCTGACACTGAAAAATTTTTCAATGCGGGTGCTGGTTCGACCCAACGGGTTGATTTAGCCAATGGGGATATCTTACTGCCGATCTACTATCACGAGAATATCGCGCAGGGAGAGTACTTGGCGACAGTTCTGCGTTGTTCTTTTGATGGCGTAAATCTCAAATATCTTGAACATGGTTCGGAGTTGTCAATCGCCCAGCCGCGCGGGTTCTGCGAGCCTTCGCTCTGCATGGTAAAGGGGCGCTTTATTCTGACTTTGCGCAACGATGAAGCCGGTTACGTGTGTGACAGCGCTGATGGTTTGCACTTTTCCCCGCCGAAGCTTTGGACGTTTGATGACGGCAGTGATCTGGGTAATTACAACACCCAGCAGCATTGGCTGGTGCATGAGGACCGGTTATTCCTGATTTATACCCGGCGGGGCGCGAACAATGATAATGTAATGCGTCATCGGGCTCCGTTGTTTATGGCGGAGGTAGACCCGGAAAAGCTTTGTGTGATACGCGACAGCGAAATCGAATTGGTGCCAAACCGGGGGGCCAGGCTTGGAAACTTTGGCGTCAGCCGATTGTCCGCGAACGAATATCTGGTCGTGGTTTCTGAATGGATGCAGACCACCCAACCGGACCCGTTCGACTACACGGTTTGTCAAAAATACGGCAGCGATAACAACATTTTCATGGTCAAGGTGACTTTTTAATAAAAAACGGAGCAGCATATGAATATTCGATGCATGATAAAACCGCTTCTGGTTATATCGTTACTTGGAGCGACTCAACTCAAAGCGGAGCCAATTACTTTAAATTTGTGGAATGACGATCATCCGGGAATTATCAAAAACGCGGGTAAGGAAAAACGGTTTGACAAATGGCCGCAAACCGTGGCCAATGTAAGCGTACCCAATATGAATGTCTACCTTCCGGCAAAAAACAAATCAACGGGAATTGCTCTGGTTTATTGTTCAGGCGGCTCATATAACAAAGTATCGTTTATGTCTGACTACGTGGGGAACGCGGATTATTTTGTGTCCAGAGGCGTGGCCCTGATTGTCGTCAAGTACCGGACACGTCCGCCCTCAAAAAATGTATCGGATGCGATGAATGACGGATTGCGGGCGGTACGGATCGTCAGGTCCAGAGCCGGGGAATGGGGTATCAATCCCGAAAAGATCGGAATGCTGGGCGGATCAGCGGGCTCAAATCTTATTTTAAATGCGGCAACGCATTGGGACAAAGGCGATAAAATGGCGGCAGACCCGGTTCAACGGGTGAGTTCACGCCCCGACTTTATTGTCGTGCTTTGTCCGTGGCCGAATAAACAGTCTGCTTCAGACTTCAACATAAACAAGGAGACACCGCCGGCTCTTTTATGTTCGGCTCGCGACGACAAAGTTGCCCCGACATCATTCTCCGAAGGAATACTTGCCGCGTACAAAAAAGTTGGCGTACCGGCCAGGCTCTGGACTGTTGACCGTGGCGGCCACCGTACATTCAGACCGGGTCTTCCCGGTGCGGGATGGAAGAATATATTATGGCCGTGGTTAAAAAGCATAGGCGTTACATCGCAATAATAGAACTATGGTAAGCCAGATAAAAGCATAATGGAATTACTCAAAACAGTCAATTGAAAAATGAACAGGATAAATCAGATAATTTATAATCAATTTGTCTGAAAATTATAAATAGTTAAAGAAAGAATATCATGTTAGGAAAAGAATTACGCGAATGCCTTCATGAAGGCAAAAATGTCTATGGAACACATGTGACTTACATGAGTAATATTAATGCAGCCGGAATGCTGCTTAATGTCGGACTCGATTTCGCATTTTTCTGCGGAGAACATATGACGCTTGACCGTATTGAAACAGGTATGTTGTGCCGTTTTTTTTCAGCCAACGGTGTGGCGCCGATTGCCAGGATAAGCCATCCTGACGCAAGTGAGGCATCTAAAGCGCTGGATGTCGGGGCTCACGGTATTGTGGTTCCCTACGTTGAAAAAGAGGAACAGGTCAAGGAACTGGTCGGAGCGGTTCATTACCGTCCGGTCAAAGGACGAAAACTGGATGAACTTTTAGCCGGAAAAGAGCCAGTGACTGCAAAAATGAAGGAGTTTTTTGCCGATTTCAATCGCCATAATTTTCTGATAATAGGTATTGAGAGTATTCCGGCTGTTGAGAACCTTGACGCGTTAATCAACATTGAGGGGGTCGATGGTGTTTTTATCGGGCCGCATGACATGACTACATCGATGGGCTGCCCGAACGAGTATCAGAATCCGGAGTATATAGCGGTGCTGAAAGAGATAATAATCAAATGCCGGAAAGCGGGCATCGGTGTCGGCGGGCATTTTCAGCCCGGCAACACTCCTGTTGAGCGCATGCATGAATTTATGGATTTGGGCATGAACTGGATATTGGACGCGTCTGATATCAATTATGCGGTTGCGGGTCTTTCGGCCCGGCGCAGGAGCCTGGGGTTTGATGACGTATCCCCGGCTAATGCCGCATTGAAAATTTGTGACGGACCCAAAACTTGTGCCGGTTGAATTAACCGTTTTTTGCGATTAAATGTTATTTGAGAAGAATATTGAAATGAAAAAAATTGTTGTGCTTGACGGGTATACCCTGAATCCCGGAGATCTTTCGTGGGATAAATTAAAACAATCAGGTGATTGTGTCATTTATGACCGCTCCACGCCGGAGCAGGTTGTTGAACGGGCGGTGAACGCCGAATATCTGCTGATCAATAAAATATTGCTGAACCGGGAGATTCTCGTCCAATTGCCCGCATTGAAATACATCGGGGTATTGGCGACCGGTTATAATGTTGTGGACATTCAGGCGGCGTCCGACTTCAAAATAACCGTAACAAATATTCCGGTCTACGGGACCGCGTCAGTGGCTCAAATGGTTTTCGCCCATATTCTGAACTTAACGCAGCACGTGGCGGAACACGCCCGGGAAGTTGCCTGCGGACAGTGGGGGAAATGTCCTGATTTTTGTTTTTGGAATTATCCTCTGGTTGAACTATGGGACAAGACCATTGGTATTGTCGGTTACGGCAGAATCGGCCGGCAAACCGCACAGATAGCCCGGGCTTTCGGCATGAAGGTAATAGCGCATGATACTTATCAGGGAAATGACCGTGACGTTGAATTCGTTGACCTTGAAGAACTGTTCAACAGATCTGATGTGATCAGTCTGCATTGTCCCCTCACCGGTGAAAATGAAAGATTTGTCGACAGGAATATGTTGGCTTTGATGAAAAAATCCGCTTTTCTCATTAATACCAGCCGGGGACCGCTTATTGACGAAACCGCGTTGGCGGACGCGCTAAATAATGGCGATATCGCCGGTGCCGGTCTTGATGTGCTTTCTGTTGAACCGGCCGGAGATGATAATCCGCTTTTGAAAGCTAACAACTGTTATATCACTCCGCATATTGCCTGGGCGACCGCTTCCGCCCGTTCAAGATTGATGGATACGGCAGTGGAAAACCTTCGGGCATTTATGAACGGCCAACCGCAGAATACTGTAAATTAATTATTTTTGACGAAAAGAATAATATGAGTCTGGTAAAAAATACAAGCAATATCAGGTTGGGTATGATCGGCCTGAATAAAGGGAATGAGCATCCTTATTCCTGGAGTGCCATCTTTAACGGATACAATGCCAGGGCCATGCTCGAGCTATGTCCTTCGGAATCCATTCCGGTGTATTTGGGGAAGGAGCCACGTGATAATTTACGTATTTCCGGAGCCAGGGTAACTCATGTTTTCTGCAATAATCGTGACGATGCCGAAAAAGTGGCTGAATGTTCACTGGTAGACAATATAGTCGATAGTCCGGAGGAATTGATCGGTAAGGTTGACGCGGTGATAATCGGGACGGATACAGGTTGTGATCACCTGCGTATGGCTCGTCCTTTTGTCGAGTCGGGCGTCCCGTTGTTCATTGATAAACCCCTCTGTGATAACGAGAGTGACCTGGAAACATTCAAGCAATGGATCAAGGTTGACAACAAGCCGATAATGTCTGCAAGCTGCTTCCGCTATGCCAAAGAATTTCTGCCATACAGAATATCGACCCATGAACTGGGAGATTTGCGGTTTATTTCAATGACTATCGGAAAAAAGTGGGAGACTTACGGCATCCATGCGCTTGAAGCAATATATCCGATTGTCGGACCTGGATTCAAAACCGTCAGGAATACGGGAACAGAGGAGCGTAATATCGTTCATCTGACTCATTCCCGCGAGATTGATATAATTATTGCGGTTATCAGAGATCTGAAATATGGCGGCATGCAAATTGTCGGCAGCGAAGGCTATGTAAACGTTGGGTTTCAAGATACTTTTTTTGCCTTCAAAGCCCAATTGCAGGCATTTATCGATTTTCTTCGTACCGGCAGATACCCTTTTCCGCCGGAGGAGACATTTGAACTTATCAGACTGGTGGCAGGCGCAATTCAAAGCCGTGATCACAATGGTCTGGCAATTAATCTTGAAGCGAACTGATCTTATGAATTATCAAAAGTTTCTTCTGAGTTTGTTTGGTGTTATATTTACAGTTGCAGCTTCAGGCACCGAGAAAGCTGACAGTGACAAGTCCAATTCAAGGATTGTCAAAGAGTCCTTTTACTGTAAAATTCTGAAGAAAAAGAAAAACTTCACGGTGGTTTTGCCGGAAGGATATGATAAGTCCAGTGCGGGATATCCGGTTCTGTACCTGTTTCATGGCCGCGGCCGGCACGAGCGCAGCCTGGTTGACAATCCGCAGTCATGCGCTCCATTGATGCAAGCAAGATTTATTATTGTTTTACCTGACGGCGACGATAATTGGTACATTAACAGTCCGGTGGATAATACAAGCAGGTACAATGATTATATTGAAGAATTAATTTCCTTTGCTGAAAAGAAATACCGGATCAGTAAAGACCGGAAAAAACGCGGCTTGTCCGGCTGGAGCATGGGCGGGTATGGCTGCACCATCTTTGCTGAAACCCATGCCGACCGGTTTTCGGCTCTGGCACCGATAATCGGCTTGCTGGATTACCCCCGCAGCGGGTATCCTCGCGGACAAAGTTATTCAATACAGTTCAAGCGTTTCGGTAAAGATCCGGCTGTGTGGGAAAAGTATAATCCGTTTACCTATGCCGGTCAATTGAAAAATATGCAACTGCTTATAATTACCGGTAAAAAATGTTTTACACGAACTATGAACAGGAATTTTGTCGCCCGGCTTCAGGAATTGAAGATTCCGGTTACATATATCGAAGCGGAGGGCGGTCACAGCTTTCAGCTTGTCACCGAAGCTTTGCCAAAAGTCGTAAGCTTCATGAACCGGACGATAGCAGATTCTTTAAAATCAGAAAACCATGAAAAGGCTGTAAAAAAATGAAAAAGATGCATTTTGACGAAGGTAACGCGGTTGAAAATCCAATCGGGGTACTGCGCAAGACTCTTGCATATAATGACGAAGCAATGCTCTGTACTTTTGAATTGAAAAAAGGGGCTCGAATTCCGTTGCACAATCATCCGGCCGTGCAAATCGGCTACGTTATTTCCGGCCGGGCGGAGTTTATATCGGAGGATAATATCGCCAACTTTGAAGCAGCGGCCGGCGAATCTTATGTCTTTGACGCTAATGAAACACATGGTGCAATAGCGCTGGAAGATACGTTTTATATCGAAGTATTCACGCCATCCCGAGAAGAGTTTAAACTAAAATAAACAGCAGTTGACAGTTAGTTTTCACTTGTCTCATTCTTCCTAACTGCTTTCGCAGCATAATAATTGCAAATTTTTTTTAAAACTTCCCTATATTCTTTAGTTTGCTATTTGAGATATAGATATTGTCTTGCACTATTGATCAAAATACCTTATTTTTTCAAATAAGGTATTGACTTACTTGTATCTTTAATGTATATTAGTTGTATTGGTAATAGAAAAACAATCAAAGTAATTAAAAGATACAAGCGTGGCAAATAGTAAAGTATACAAAAAGGTTTGCAGATACCTGAAGCGTGCCATCTCCAATGGCGAAATGCAATTAGGAGAGGCGATATATTCAGAAAATCAACTCTGCGAACTTTTGAATGTTTCCAGAACATCCGTACGGCGGGCAATTCGTGAAATGGTCGAGGATAATATTCTTGAAAGCCGCCAGGGAATTGGAACTTTCGTTAAAGGTACAACCGCATCAAAAACCATATGCATGGTTAATCATTATACAAGGGTATTGCGCTTCAGTTCAATTGAACCTTACTATCATGATTTGCTCTTCGGAGCTGAAGAAGCGGTTAGAGACATGAACTCACGATTTCAGATTTTCAGCGGAGTTATTTGTGATGAATCTGATATTACCAGTAAAATGTCTCACTTGAATGCCGAAGGCATAGTGATTGACGGTAATTTTCAAGACCATATGGAAGACATAGATGTTTTCGGTAAACACTACCCGAATCTGGTTGTTGTTGATGGTGATCCCACATGCACATCTTTGCCTTCGGTTTCCCCTGATCTGCAGCCTGGATTTACTGAATTATTAAAACTCCACCCGGCTGGAAAAAATGAAAATCTGCTTTTTCTTTACAATGGCTCAATTGCCCGTCGCCGCTGGGCAAAATACTGTTTTGAACAAACCATTCGCAGAGTCGGAATTGCAAATGTTGATTTTTGCGATTATACGGCAAACATACCTGCTGATTTATTAAGCGGAATCAATCATGGATATTTGATAGCAAAGAAACTTGAAGAAATAATCCCGGAAAAACAATATAACGCAATTTATTGCGGCGGAGACAGGACTGCTTTGCATACATTAAGCTTTTTGAAACATCAAAACTACAATGTTCCTGGTGATATAGGGGTGTGCAGTGTTGGCGGCATTGCTTTTTCCGCTATTGCGGAACCGTCAATCACTACGCTGAAAATAGATTCGTCCCAGTTAGCGAAAGCTGCAGTGAAACAGCTACATAATCAGTTGCATAATCTGCCGGTGGACAAGCTGACATTGGTTCCGGTTAAATTGATTCGCCGTCAATCACTCTGAATAATTCAGGTTAGATGTTGTTTTCGGTAAAAACGTGCGAATATTATCAGGAATATAATTGTTTTACATACGATCCGAATAACAATTATACAGCAAATATAAGTATTCAATCAGACTTGTATCGAAAAAATAAAGTGGAAAGGGAATAAAAATGAGAAAAAGATTCACTCTTATTGAGTTGCTGGTAGTAATTGCTATCATAGCCATCCTGGCTTCAATGCTGTTGCCGGCTTTGAACCAGGCACGTATGAAAGCTCAGGCGGCAGCATGTATGAACAACTTGAAACAGTTCGGGATGATCATGGCATTTTATACCGATGACAATGATGAGTATCTCCCGATATATAATCCAAATTCAAGGACTTGGACCCGCTATACCGGAGATCTTTACAGGGCCGGATACCTGTCTAAACAAAACGTCAAACTAATGACTTGCCCGTCGAACCCGAAACCGTATGGTGCCGGATCAACCATCGCGTTTCCATCCAGTTACGGATTCAATCTCTATGTCACTATGTCGGTCACAGATATAGATAACAGGAGGCGCAACCTGAAGAACCATCGAAAGCGCAGTAAAGTAATGCTTATTATTGATACGATTGAATGCCCGACAAATGACCAGCCGTATCGCATCAATAACGGGAGCAACTATTTTAACAGTGTTCTATTAGGCGGGGAGCGTCACGGAGGCAGGGTTAATTCGCTGATGCTTGACTGGCATGTTGAACAGCAGCTGCTTTTCAGTATTCCGCTTAGCGGGACAGACATTTACTGGGGAAAAATATAAAAAAGAGAATAATAAAACATGAACTATAAAATAAATATTCTTTTCTTTTGCATTTTAGTACAAATAACAACTCATGCCGAAGTTCTCGATAATTTTTCCGGTAATGACTGGAAGCAGTCAAAAGGAACGCAGGGCAAGATTTACCAGAGTAAGAATATTTTGCAACTCAATTCCGAAAAGGGAAGGCAATGGTTCTCCGCATATAAGACATTCGAGATTGATTTTGATAAAACCCCATTTCTGGTTATTCAGGTTGATAGGGTGTCAGGTAAAGGTATGGTTAAATTATTTAATCTGAACCGGAAAACGAAAAAACCAGTTCTTTCGATGCCCAGGTTAGGATTATACACGGTTGATGTCAGAAAAGAGTGCGGTTGGCAGGGCTTGAATAAAATCCAGGTTGCTGTTTATGCTTTGGGTTCCTCCGGAAGTATTACATGCAAATATCTTAAATTCACAAACAAACCTCCGGTTCAAAAAAAGTTAACTTCCAACAGGCATAAAAAACAGTTCGAATTAATCCCGTTGTTCAGTTCATGTGGTTATTATTACAAGAGTCCAGCTTTAAAAAAGCCGGATGTGTATTTCCGGGCAAAAGACCAAGATTGGCAGCCTGCTTTTCAGCCGGGGTATTTTGCGGAAGATAAGATGTATCGGGGCAGTATCGTCAACCTGGCGGAAAACACCCAATATGATTTCAAGCTTGTCAACGATAAAAAAATAGTACAGGCGGGTACATTTAAAACCTGGAACTCAAATGTGCCGATTGCGAAAAATATAGACATCACAACCAGGCTGAAAGATGGAACAATCATTATCCGCGATAAAGGCAAGCCTGACGGTTGGATCCGCTTTTCAGTCCCGGGAAACAGCCCGGTTAAAGTTTGCAATTCGATTATTGTGGATGGTGCTGAATACGTTATGCTCGATAAGCTTATAGTCAGAGGCGGCGAGAGAAATTGCATCAATATTACAAATTCCAAGTTCATACGGGTCAGAAATTGTGATATTGCAGCCTGGGGAACGCCGGGAACAATGGCAAAATTACCCAGGCTTTATTATGATCAACACGGATACTTGATAAACAGTCATGCCGGGATCAAGCTTACCGACAGTATCGGGGTTGTGGTGGAAAACTGCTTTATTCATGATCCGGTCAGCCCTTCAACCGGCTGGCAATATGGACATCCGGTTGGTCCGGTAGCCATACAAGTCAACCGGCTAGAACAGACTGTAATTCGTTATAACGACCTGATCGGATTGGATCAACGTCGCTGGAATGATGTGATCGAAAGCGGCGGGAACACTTCTTATGATGGCGCCTTCAACCGGGACGCGGATATCTACGGCAATTTTTTAGCGTTTCCGCATGATGATGGAATCGAGGTAGATGGAGGACAAATGAATGTTCGTGTTTTTGATAACAAATTTGAAGGAGGCCTTTGCGGTATTAGTGTTACAGCCGCAATGACCGGACCCTCTTATATATTCCGCAACCTGATTGTAAATATGGGCGATTCTCAAGGTATTACGAACGTAGTATTTAAAGACCTTGAAAGTCGCAAGAAAACCTATGGAAAAGTTCACTACTTTAATAATACAACCTACAGTGATGGAAGTGGTTTTGCCGGCATTACTCCGGCTCGTCGCTATGGACGTAATAATGTCATCTGTGTTGCAGAAAATCCCAGTTCCGTCAGAAACGGCACCCGGCAAATCGACTTCAACTACAATCTGGTGTGGTCTTTGAAAAAGCGTGATATCCGAAAAGAGTCTATCGGGTCGAACAGTATTATTCAAAAACCCCGTTTTGTCAATCCGGCATCCGGGTTATGGGCTTTACGTGCAGATAGTCCGGGGTCGTATCAAGGAGAGAATATCCCGAATTTCTCGATTCCCGATTGCTCCGGAAAGGTCAGCATGGGGTTTCTTCCTCCGGGTAGTAAACTTCCCGGTCCGGTCAGGCCGGCAAAATTCAATGCGGATAGCGGTCAGATTATTCTTGGAGACAAAACACGCGCGGCACAAGTAAACGTTAAAATTGAAAATTACCGTGGAAAACTGGAAATTAGAAAAAGCTTTAATGATAAATGGTATAAAGTTGAACCGGCTAGTGTTGAGGTAAAGCCCGGAGACGAAATTTCCTTTTCAGCAAGCCTGCTGCCGGCTGAAATGCATCATTCAGGATTATTCAGCAGTGCTTTTATTATTCGGGGCGAAAATGGTTTTTCATGTCCGGTTTCGATCTATGCGAGAAAAACTGGAAAAACCCGGAAAATGTCATATCCGGAATCAGCGGTAGTCATTCCGGCAACCGGATACACCAATGGTAATGCGAAAAAAGTGGAAATCCCGGACGCGCTCAACGGCAAAGCCTTGTCAATAGCCCCCGTGAAAAAGGATAATGTATTAACGTGGAATTATTCGATTCCCAAAGAGGGCGATTATTATATTCTTGTGCGTTTATATGTTGACAATAATGACGCAGTCTTCAAGCATAATGAATTTAAGATCAGAATTGATGACGCGCCTTATCAAAACCTGCGCTTCCGGCTTGCTGCCGGGCGTTGGGTATGGTGCGGTATACCTAATCTGAAAAGAATAAAAAAATCGCAATGGGTAAGGAATACGATGGGGCTTTTCCGGCTGTCTTCAGGGAAACACAAGATTAGTATAATTCCGGGAGAACAGGTTTATATGGATCAGATTTTGATTACCCCGGGCTTCAAACTGGAGTATGATAACAGTAACAATTTCTCAAAATATACTCCGGTTGAATTGGCAGAATAAAAAGAGTCGTGCGAAATGCAAAGATTAACCACGAAAAAGACGAAAAGTCACGAAAAAGTTTTTTATTTTTCAGCTTGAGCTGAAAACTTAAATACTTCTTCATGCTCTTCATGTGCTTCATGGTGTAAATAATAGTTTTGCATAAGTCTAAGAATAAAAATTAAGGATATATAGATGAAGACAAAACAATGTAATGATATTGGGGATTTTGTTGGAATTTCAACAAATGTTATGAGCGGAGTTGATATTTGGGAGGCAATGGACCTGACCAGACGCTATGGATTAACCTGTATGGAAATCCATTTTGGGGATTTTGACGCAGCGGTTGGAAACCCATGGATGATTACCCACGCCGGAGTTTGGCCGCGAACATTTTCCAGTAAGGATCGCAAGCGTTTGAAAAATGAATTATTGCATATAAAGAACCTGACAATTCACGGAACTCCGACTGACATTAATATAGCGGCCTTGAATCCCGGTATAAGAGAAGAGTCACAGCGTCAATACCTGGAGATGCTGGAGCTGGGGATTGATTTGGGTGCTCAATGGGTTACTTATCATCAGGGACGGGAATCCAATTCGGTTGTTTCCCCGTCGTATGTCAGGAATCACAATGTGGCATTTATGGAAAGTGTTTTAGATAAGGCCAGGCGCGGGAATGTAAAACTTGCCTATGAGACTTTCGATGAAAAACTATTAGAGAGACTGCCTGATAAAATATTTGGTTTTTTGCTGGATACCGGACATGCCGCAATGAGAACAAATAAATTTGCTCCTGAAGGGCGAGGAGATACCAGGACTATCCTGGATTGGATTGACTTTCTCGGCGACAGGCTTGTCGAACTGCATATTCACAATGTAGTAAATTGGGCGGAGATGCCTATCTATGGTATGGCACATCGTTCTTTTGAATATGGGTTGTGTCTTGATCTTGAGCTTATCGTTAAAAAATTAAAAGATAAGAATATACTTGTTCCGCTCATATCTGAAATTTATGAACCGACAGCCGAAGATGCGGTTCGGCGTCTGGCTGAGACAAAAGAGAAAATCATAGAATATTGGAACGGGGCATGATTTATCTGATTCTACCTGACGGCTTTTTCAAAAGTCTCGATGATAATTTAGGCGGAGCCGTCTTTCCTTGAATAGCTACTAAATAGTGAAGCTTTTCAAAGGTTGCGTCAGTAAGTTTGCTTTGCGAAAAAAAATCTGAAAAGATCTTCATATAACTGCGGGGAACCTCTAAATAGACGGGACCGACAAAAGTCTGTAATGCTGAATTACCGCGAATTACGCCCTGCGTTCAATGCTTTTGAAAAGCTCTGAATCGTTTTTCAAAACCATCACTCCGTGCGAACTGAACTGTTTAACACGCAATAAATTGCGTAACTTACTTTCGCCGCAAGCGGCGACCAACGCTCCTGCGTTGGAGCCAGTCCGGCAACGTGCCGGGGCGGAATAATTTAAAAATTTTTATTTCTTTTTTACTTTTGTCGGTAGCGTCTAAATATTGGTTCCCTGTGTTTTTATTTTCCTTCATTTGTATATTTATATTGTAAAAAGACTTGCATTTTTAAAAGCATAACTTAACTTAATAAATATAAACCTTTTATGATTGTGTATGATGTCGCATTCATGTATATGGTTTCTTATATTTCGACTGAAAAGATCTGGAGGACTTTTGATTTGGAGGGCTATTGCTGTTTCATTTATCTCAGTAATCGAATTAACGATTCATTCACTGAGGTGAACATTGTTGACGTGATTCGCTTTCGCGATACTTGACACGGTCCTTCGATAAATTATGATTAAGAAGAAAATTGGCGTACTGCAGATGAGGCAGATGCTCTTATGTCATTGAACAAACTTTATCGGGCGGAAGGATTAGTTATGAAGAAATATATTTTTATTGTTATCGCTGTTTTTGTCATGTGCACGTATGGTTTCAGTAAAACACTGCACAAAGTCAACGACCATGTAGTTATTCAGTATTTAGGTCAAAATGTCTCTGGTAAAATAGTGGAGATCAGACCGGATCTGGTAACGATTCAAATAAGCAAGGATATTTCAATTGGCTGTAAACGTAAGTATATGAGGCCGGTTGACAAAAAATTATTTTATCCCGAAGAAGTAAAAGAGCCTGTAAAACCTCCCAGGGCAACAGCCGCTAAAACAGAAAATGCCCCGAAATCAGGCAACGTTCAACAAAAGCCGATTAAGCAGGCAAAGAAAATCCACACATATTCGTTTTTAGGACCCGGAATAATTCTGACCGCAAAAACAAAAGACGGCAAAGTTCGGAGAATTCAAGATACGCCGCAATTTGAATGCAAAATTACTTGTTTTAACAATAATCATCATAAATGTTCAGGCAATTGCTATAATCGTGCCAGATTAAGAAAGGATGTTATTAATGAATTTTCAAAAAAACTCTCATCCGGGGGCGGTTTGCCTATAATGTTCGGTGTCAGGGTTTATTCATCATCAAACCATAGGTATTCTGATGCAGAAGTAAGCTTATCCAACAGTTCCAGCATTATGATGAAATTACTAAAATAACTCACCGCAATCCCGCAAATGGGATGATTGGAATTGAACGCTTATGGCTTAAAGTATGCTCAAATGTTACACATTCCCGGCAAAGTCATTGCATATTAGGTTCTAACCTTTTTTTATTGCTTTCATTTGAATATTTATATTATAAAAGACTTGAATTTTTGAAAAAATAATTTAACTTAATTAATATAAACCTTTTATAATCCCCAACGAGGGTTTTATTGTATTGCATGGAGATCAGGAGGAGTTTTGATATGGATGACTATTGCTGGTTCATTTATATCAACGACCAAATCAGTGGTCCATTCACTGAGGAGAACATCGTTGATATGATTCGCTTTCGCGATATAGAACCCGAAACGTTGATAAATTATGGTGAAGTCGAGAATTGGCGTCCTACTGCTGAAGTAGATGTGTTCGCGCCGCATTTTGCACGCAATAAAGTAAATAACCAGCCACCGCCTTTGCCCGGACTGCCGCGAAACAGCAATACTGTTGTCGCGGAAACCCCGTATGAACCTTTTGAGGATGATTTTACTGAAATAGAAGAGTCTTCACAAAAGTACTATGTTGTCGATACAGAAAAGAAAATATGCCCCCACTGCTGGCATCAGTTCTTTTTAAATGAAGTACTGTATATGTCTGAGCATAGTGATTTATGGGGACACTCAGATGTGCTTGGGAAAGAGACGCAGGCCAGATTTTTACCTACCCACTTTAATAAAAACGGTCAGGCGCTGGATGAAAAAGGTGCGGTTTGTTCTCAAATGGCCTGTCCTCATTGTCACCTGCATATTCCCGGGACAATTATGGATTTGGATTCGAGTTTTTTCTCCATTGTCGGGGCTCCGGCCAGCGGCAAATCATACTTTCTTGCATCCATGGTCAGGGCGGCGAAAAAAAGTTTATCGCAGATATTTAATATATCCTTTGCGGATGCTGACCCGACGATGAATCACGTGATAAACGATTATGAAACAAAATTGTTTATGAGTCATGCCGCGGACAGACTTGTGGCGCTGGAAAAAACGCAGCTTGCCGGCGGGGATATGTATGATTCGGTTATACTTGGCGGACGCCCGATTGGTTTACCGAAACCTTTTATCTATAAAATTCAACCCTATGGGATCAGTGACTCGAATGCGATTAAACCGCAGAATTTAATATTGTACGATAACGCCGGAGAACATTTTCAACCAGGTATGGATGATGCCGCTAATCCGAGTACTCAACATCTGGCTCATTCTGATGGTATTATGTTCATTTTTGACGCCACTCTGGACCCCAGGCTCCGGCCTCTGCTTGAAGAAAAAGTCGTTAGCCGGGCTGATGAGCGTATAAAAGTGCAGAATCAGGAAATTTTACTTGCTGAGTGTTTAGCCCGGCTGCAAAAGCACCGCGTCATAAAAGGAGGGGGTAAATACGTCAAACCCTTTATCGTTGTTTTGTCCAAGTTTGATGAGTGGAGCAACTTGCTTCCGTTTGATTTGCGGGACATGAATCCGGTCATTTCAAGTAAAGATAAATTGTCTTATGAGTTTGATTTTTATATTGTTAAAAATGTCTCGTATTATATTCGTAATTTGTTGCTGGAACATGCGCCGGAATTTGTCTCGATGGTTGAAGCAGCATGTTCAAACGTGCTGTTTGTCCCGAACAGCGCCCTGGGGTGTTCACCGGAGTTAATGCCGGATGGCAAGATGTGGGGCGTACGGCCGGTTAACATTAAGCCATTATGGGCGGAAATACCTCTTTTGATGTTAATGGCGCAAGCAAGCTTGTTACCGGTAAACAGCGCGGACGATATTGGCGGCGACATAATTGAGGTTAAGGATTACCGCATTGCCAATGATATGGTGACTTTTATTCACCCGGGAACACTAAAGCGTTGTCAACTTCCCCGCTCCTATTTCGGGTGTGTTATTAATGATTATGAAAGAGAGCAATGGTTCAGGGTTCCGAATGACGCCGGCAGCGAGTCGGTTGAACCGGCCCAGGATGACTTTTGGGGGAGCTTGTGATGTCAAATGGAGCCGATATTGTTTATCAACTGATTCATACGTCCCTGCCGCACGGGTTGAAACCCGGAAGCAGCGGTTATGTGACTGCCGCCTGTACCAGAGGTCTTTCACCCAAAGTCATATCAATACTTGAAGGGATGAGCTGGTATAAAGCCGTTTATCCGCATTATAGTGAAAACGCGTACCTGAATCCAAAATCATATTTTCACTACCATTATGATTTCGCCGGTAATAAATATGACATACTAAGCAGAATAATGTTTGCGGGCGCTGATTATTCCGGCCGGTCAAATTATCTGGCCCATCATGTCATGATGGAGACCGGCAGGCGAACCGCTTGCGGTCCGGCCGCATTGTGTTCACTCAACAATTTTTTCATATCCAAATGGGAAGGTGAGCCCCGTTTGATTGACGCTTCCCATGAGGTACCTGATTTTGATGAGCCGTTCGCGTATGCGAAGACATGGAAAGAGTTAACCGGAGATGCCGGTTGGGCCGGAAAACTGGTTGAAAGCTGGCTGGCGGCGCCCGATAAACCCGTTTATATTGTGGTTGAACCACAGGTTGATTCGTTGCTGCTCCTGCGTGAAGCGATTTGCCTGCTGCCGAAGAAACAGCGCTGGGATGTTACCTTCAATACTTATTTTACAAAGATGCCGACTGGTTTTAGATGCAGTTGGCGTTTTTGCCTGCCTGACTGCGCAGAAATGAAAGAAGCTCAAAGAATTCCAGGGACAACCATAATCGATTTGACTCAACCGCTGAATAAAGCTTTTGGCGGGGTATATGTCGAGGGGGCGCGAACCGGGGTTGAACCTCGAATTGCCGAACCAGCAGGAGAGTCTCCTTCAAAGCGCAAATTTTCATTAAAACAGGAGAACGCAGCTTCACCGTCAGAAGATGTTCTTCCTCCCGGAATAAAACCGCCGCAAAACAACGCTCCTGCGCCCCCACCGCCTTCACCGGTCAGGCAGGAGCAGGTTGCTCCGTCAATCAACCCTGTCCAAAACCTGCAAATACAAAGGAATCAATACGAAAATAATCAAAGTCCATTGCCAGGCGTGCCTATGCCCGGACAATATGCCAACCCTCAAGCGTCACGGAAAGGCTTAAATACCCGGGAAAAAATTATGGCGCTGACGATTGGAGTGTTGGTGATTATTGGCGCGGCTTTGCTGATTATGAAGCAAGCTGATGATAGTGATAGTATAATTGAATCTTCACCAGGAGCGGACAACAGTTTGCAGACCGGGGCCGGGGATCGTGGTAATGCGGAAAGCTCAAAATCTGATACTCTTTCTTCTGATTCATCAAATAAACTCAGTATCAGCTATAACAAGCAGGACCAGTCCGTCGTGAAAAACACAAATACGGCAAAGCCGGATAATGATGTTACTCCGCAAACTTCCTCTGTTGTCGATCAGGACAATTTAATTCCGGCTCCAACGCAGAAACTGGTGACGAAACCTGTTCAGAATAAAATAACTCAGAATGATATTGATATTGCGCTTTTCCCCTTAAGAATGTGGCTGAATATGAAGTCATTCAAAGATAAATTTAAAGTTCGGGTTGTCGGCAATGATGAATCTCAAATAACGCTTGTTCCTTCACCAAAATATATCAAGCCAACTCCTGAAAAAAAAATATATTTGGATGCTCCTTCACCCAAAGGAGAAGGAGTTGATTCATACTTGAAGATATGGTTGATTTTGGAGGACAATAAATGTGAATTGGCAGTTAAAAACATGGGAAATAAGCTTCCCGAACCTCTGGTTGAAGTAGTGCAAAGTATCAGGATCGGGAAATGTAAATATAATAAAAATAAAATATTTATCAAGAATATTGGGAAAATTATATCAGTAGAGAAAGAGGACGATAAAAAAATAATTGTCAAGATCAAAAATGATCAGATCAATCAGCAGATATTCAACGCCATAAAAACAATGAATGGAGATGCCGAACTACTGTCGGCCGGTTCGAGTAAACTTAAAAAATTCACAATCAAAATTCCGGAAAATCAGGACGACAATGTTGTTTTGGAAGGAAAGCTTCCGAAACCGGTTAATTATGCTGATGAGATAAACAGGCTTAAAGATCAAATTGCCCGTATGCCTGATAAGAGGGCCGGGGTTAAGAGGAAAGTTGAAGAAGAATTAAAACAAAAGTTTGATTCTATACGCGGTGAATATGAAAAACTTAAGTCGATCAAATCCAGAAATTCACACGAGGAAAAGAAATGGCTTAATGTCGAGAAAGAATATGAACGTGTGAAAAAACAATATAATGATGCAAAGAATGCATTGCCAGATAAATTGAAAGAGATAAACGAGCTCAAGCAACAACTTGAAACGCGAAAAAAACGTCTTGAGGAAAAGCAGAGAGAAAGTCAAAAACAGAGTGACGCCGCTAAAAATAATATCACTAATATCGGAAAAATTACGTTTTTCTATAATAAAATGAAATTAAGAGAATATGAGCAATAAATCAGGGTTATATCAATAGATTTTTATGAAAAAAGAAAACATAAAACTATTAGCTTTGTTCCTGTTTATTGGGGGAATTAACTGTGTAATGGGGACAGCTTTCAGCCAGAATCATTTAAGTGGAAAAGTTAACAAAATTGCAGATAGAAATAATGATGTCGCTCAGATAAATATTCCTGTTATAGCACAAAGCAATTTAACCTTAGCCTCTCTCTCGAAAATTGAGACTAAACCTGTTCGGAAGGCCGCAAGCCGGAATGATCTAGATATTGCGCTTTTTCCTTTAAGAATGTGGCTGAATATTAAGTCATTCAAAAACAAATTTCAGGTTCCGATTGTCGGTAATGATGACTCTGAAATAGAGCTTGTTACTTTGCCTAAATATATCAAGACAACTCCTGGTAGAAAAATATATTTGGACACTCCTTCACCCAAAGGAGAAGGAATTGTTTCCTACTTGAAGATATGGTTAATTTTCAAGGACAATAAATGTGAATTGGCCGTTCGCGGCATGGGAAATAAGCTTCCCGAACCTCTGGTTGAAATAGTGCAAGATATCAGGATTGGGAAATGTAAATATGCTAAAGGGCAAATATTTATCCAGAATATTGGTAAAATTATATCTATAGAGAAAGAAGACGATAAAAAAATAATTGTCAAGATCAAGAATGATCAGGTTAATCAGCAGATCTTCAACTCCATAAAAACAATGAATGGCAATGTCATACTGTTGTCGGCCAGTTCAAGTAAACTTAAAAAATTCAAAATCAAAATTCCGGAAAATCAGGACGACAGTATTGTTTTGCAGGGACAGATCCCGAAACCTGTCAACTATGCTGATGAAATAAATAAGCTTAACGATCAAATTGCCAGTATTCCTGATAAAATAGCAGGTACGAGAAGAGTAGAAGAAGAATTAAAGCACAAATTTAATGCTATACGCGATGAGTATGAAAAACTTAAGCGGGTCAGGATCCAAAATTCATATGAGCAAAAGAAATGGTATCAAGTTAGGAAAGAATATGAACTTTTGAAAAAACAATACAATGAGGCAAAAAATTCATTACCAGATAAATTGAAAGAGATAAATAAGCACAAGCAACAACTTGAAACGCGAAAAAAACGTCTTGAGAAAAAGCAGGAAGAAAGCCGAAAACAGAGTGAGGCCGCTAAAAATAATATCACTAATATCGGAAGAATTACGCTTTTCTACAATAAAATGAAATTAAGAGAATATGAGCAATAAATCAGGGGTATATCAATAGATTTTTATGAAAAAAGAAAACATAAAACTATTAGCTTTGTTCCTGTTTATTGGAGGAATTATCTACATAATGGGGAAAACAGCCTTCAGCCAGTCAGCGGGCGGGGATATAAAGGAAGAAAAAAAAACGAGTGGCACAAAATCTGATGCTCAGGCGGACAAGCAATATAATAAAAAAAATACGCCAACTTCCATTCCTGAAAAAACTCAACCTGACCGGTCCCGAAAGCAGGAAATCGCGACTCTTTCTAAACAGCCGGGAGCCGGCAGGCAAAACAATAAAAAAAACATTCCGGTTCATGTGCCTGAAAAATCTCAGCCGGATACCCGGCAAAGCCATGACAGGACAACTCCGGCAGCCACTTCGTCTGCCGCTAGTCAAAAGCCCCTGAAACCTCTGGAACAACCAAAATCGTCTTCCGGGCCGCGGCGCGAACAAGTTGCTGAGACTGGAACCAGGTCCGCTGTCGATACTTCCATGTTTGCGCTGAATTTCTGGAAGGCACTGTATAACCGGACGAGAAAGATTGATATTTCTTTTGAAGGCGGAATCAATTCGGAAATGAATCTGGTCTTGGCGGAAGATTTTTCGATTGAGGCGTCCGGGAACCGAATATTCCTGTTCCAAAAAAATCGGGCGGAAAAGTTATATTTAATGGAATTCGTTAACCAGGGCGGTTCCTTGCAAATCAAAATACTGGACCAGTTGCCGAAAGACCGGATGAGGATCATCAAAAAATTTAAAATTGGCCAAAGTGAGTATGACATAGATAAACCGGTGATTGCAGATCCCGGACAGGCAAGAATGTTCAAGACGGATTTTCCAAAGTCATACTTTTTTGAGATTGAGAATGACGCATCCAATAAAATGATTATAAATCAAGTGAAGCATATGAACGGAATGGTTTGTGCTTATTTTCCGGGAATAAACCGGCAATACAAGCTGCCTGATAAAGAGAAAGAAAAAAAAATACTGCTCGAAATCCCCTTTTTACGAGAATCACGACAGTTTATTCAACTGATAGAACAGCAGAAAAAATTTTTACTAAGATATGAGCAATGTAATTTGAGGGTAATAAAGGTAAACAAGGTCACTTTAAAATGAATAAGTTCAAACAATTGATTGGTGCGATCAATGCTTTGCTTAACGCATCGAATCAAACGGATTCAGAAGCCAACCGCAAATTGGCTGCCGATTATGCGCAGGCATGTTCGGTCCTTAAAAACCGGATTGAAAAATGCATGGTCCTGATTGAAGAAGCGAAAATGGCCGAGGCTGCAAGAATTGCCAATGCCACACCGGATTTGTGGGAATCGGCCAGGAGTCTTAATCTGGCAAAACGTTCAGCGTGGTATGAGCTATGTGAATTTTATGACTGGGAAGTTCCCGAAGATATAAGCAAATCACATTTGACCTATATCCAGCAGGAATTGGCAAGCGGTCGGGAACTGGCGCCGATGCTGAACTATTACCGGGCCAGGATACATAAGTTAAGCGTTAGCGAGAAAGTTACGATATTGCGCAAGATCAGGAGTCTTGATTCCGGAAATCCGCAGTGGAACCAGGACTTGCTGGCGTTGGAATCAGAATATATAAAAGACTTGATGAGTCGTGCAAAAGAAGCGATTATAAATCATAATACCGGCGATCTGGAAGCCGTATACGCGGAATTTACGAGTCCTGAAATAAAGCAAAAAGTCGATACCAAGGTGCTCGAAGGCTGTAAAAAGAAAATTGATGAATTCAACGGCGCAGCATTAAAACGCAAAGGGAATGACGTCTTGCTTCAGGTCGATAATGCATATGCAATGCAGGAGAGAGAGGAACTTGAACAAGCGTTGAAGATTTGGGATGAAGAGGTGGAGAATGATAAATATTTTGCTTTCGCCGATCTCTCTCTTGAGCGCCTGAAAGCTCCCCGGAAATGGCTGGCGGAAGAGAAACTCAAGCTTGAAGAGGAAATCAAATATAAAAAAGCAATTAAAGATTTTTCCGCTGCGATGGATAATAACGAAGACATCGGGGTTTTGGAAACAATGTTTTTCAATCTGGGAACGTTTGACGAAGGCGTCCCCCAGGAATTGCACATTCGTTATAATAATTTTGTCGAGAATTACGAACGGGCAAAGGTACGGCGTTTCATCATTAAATTAACTTTTTCTATTGCTTCGGTGATTATTGTTGCCATTTCCATATGGTGGGCAATCGGTCATTTTCAATATGAAAAAAAGCATAAGCGTTATCTGGCCCAGTTCAGCGCATTGCTGAAAGATAAAGCGGTGGATGAAGCGGAGAATGTTTTTGAGAAGCTGAAAAAGAGAGAACCGGACATCTATGCTTCTCCGGAAATCCAGGTGATTCTTCACGACTTTACTGAACTCAGAAAAAAGGAGACTTTAAGAAGAGCTGATTTAGATCGTTACTTAAAAATCCTTGAATCACTTGCGGAAGATAATTTTGCCGATGAAAAGCGTTTTCAGGACACTTTGCAGCAGGCGGCTCCGTTTGTTGTCAGGCAGAATGAGAAAACCAGGTTTAACGCAATTAAAGATTCTTACAATGAGTATTTGTCGGATAAGAGAGAAAAACAAGAGGCGGAATTTACAATTGAGGTAAACAATATTTTATCATTGATCAGCGATTTTGATAAAAATGCCGATTCGGATGATGAGAGAAAATTTGCCACGCAATATAATTTGCTTGAACGTAAAATTGCCGGGTTGACAAAATACAGTATTGATTCGGCTAAAATTCAAAAGGCAGTTATTACTTTAAAAGAAAAAATGATGGATATAAAAATCAGGCATGAAGATTTATTGAAATATCGTAAGGCCATGATTGATTCTGTCAAGCAAATCGCTGAAACCATAAAGAAAAACAATCTCAGGGCGCTCAAAAAACAAATACAGGACTTTTTGAAGATTGCAGGCCCCAAGGGAGAAGACAGCATATACGCAAAAGCGTTGAGCAACTACCCTCTGGTGGAAAATCTGACTTCTTTAGCTCGATACAATACAAAGAGCGTCACCGGCATTACCGCATTGTGGCAGGAAGTTAAAGACATTGGCAGCAAGAACAATCCCTGGTATATTCCGGCGGAGCAGCTAGCGAAAGCTTCTTCCAAAGCATCTTCCTCAAAAATCAATGCAATGCTGCAGCGGATTAAATATGATTCAATGAAGTATTATCAGATCAAATTTATCAATAATAAAGGTGATACATATTGTTATTATTCGGCTAAAAGGCCACAGAAAGTCAGCTCCGGTGCCGGAACTAATATGAGTGCGCAAATTCTTACGGCGGATAAAAAGACCTCTCCTGCTTCATTTAAAATGCAAAAAGGAGTCTGGCAGATATCTCAAAACTTTCAAGTATACTCAATTCCCGGTTACAAATTTAGAAATTCCTATGTTCCGGAATACAAGGAAGCATGGGATACGCTGATTCAGGCGTCTTCTTCAATCAACTATCTCAATGTCGAAACCGTTTTTATTGATTGGATCGAAAAAACGGCTAAGGACCCTCAAATTAATCCTCTTATCAAATACCGGTTGCTTTTACGGGCGGCGGATGTTCTGTCGCAGGTTTCCACGTGTTCGGACGAAATCAACGAATATATTGAAAACTTGAAGCCGGTTAAAGTATTTTCATTAAAGAATAATTTGACTTTTTTAAATCTAACGCCAGAACAGTTTCGCGGCATTAATATTATGATTGCGGATGCTCCTTTGGATAAATTACGAACATTAGCCAACAATTATTCCGCCCGAAACAGTATCCTTAAGGATATTCTGGGCGTTCAATTGAAATGGGCAGGGATGATAATAGAGAGCGATGGCAAACCGCTTGCAGTTATCGGCTTGAATAACAGTTTGGCGCAGGAGGTATGGATGCTGGAAGTCAAGACTCCTCCCCGGATAACGTTTAAGAGAATTGGTTTTACTCAACAAGGCAAATTCACCCCGAGCGTTCCGCTTAATGAATTGATTGCCGGAAGTTATTTGTTCTGTCCAAAAGCCGGGTTCAACACTAAAATCCTGGCTGAGGCGATTAAGAAAAGATTTAATGCAAAATATATTGTCTGGCCGGATTTATGGCCGGTAAACTGTCGATAAATTTTATATTGGGAAAGTCGCATATTATGGAATATTACATTAGACGCAATGGGAAAATAATAGGTCCGGTGGCTGACGCAAAAATTCGCTCAATGTATGCCATGCAAAAATTGAATCCTGAGAATGAGATTTCAGTCGATCAGGAAAACTGGCAAAAATTGTCTGATTTTATGCAGCCGGCATCCTCTGTCCCAATGACTCCACATCCCGAAGTAACTCCCATGCCTCAATTCACTCCGATTACTCCTGTTCCGGCGAAGGCCCCGCCGTCAAGTCAAGCTGCCCCGCCGCCAAGTCAAGCTGCCCCGCCGCCAACGCAGGATTTTTCTCCGACAGATAATTCACCAATGGCGCCTATTCTTAAAGATCGTCGTCAAACTCAAAGCAATCAAGTCAGGCCGGAAGATATCACTAGTATCGGCCAGATTTTTGACTTGCTTTTCACATTTTCATTCATGGCTGATTGTTTTAAACTGCTGTTTGCTCCGATGCAGGCGGTTGATCAATTAAGAGAGAAATACGGTACGACCGGAGCATGGGCCGGTAGTATTTTCTATTCAATGATCCCGATTGGCTGTTTGGCTTATTTCGTGTATTTTGAGCTTCCCAAAAGCGTGGTCCAATCCGGAACCGTGGTTTTGCGGCTTATCGTCATCATACTGGTTCTAATTGCTTGTGCCTGTGCTTCGACATTTATTACCGGGATTTTTCTCGGCGACTCAAAGAAGCCTTTTGCTTATGATATTCTGAGTAGTTGCGGGGTGATAACCTATATTCCGCTTGGCTTTCTGGCCTGTTTTTTGTGTTGGAAACATCTGGGTTCTAAGATAATGAAACAGGGAGAATTACAATATTTCATGTTTGCCGTTCTCTCATTTATTTTTCTATTCTGCGTCGCGTCGGGAATTATCTATCTGTACGGCAGTCTATCAAAAATATATAAAATCAAGGAAAAAATGCTGGTGTCGGCCGTTGCCTTGATTATCACCGCCACTTTCGCTCTGTTTTCTTTTGCCGTCAAAATAATCGCAAAAGAATGGGGACCATAAATGCAATATCATTTGTCATGGAATAATAATATTTACGGGCCCTGTTCACGGGAAGAGGTCCGTAACCTCTATGAGCGAAAAATGATTCCGGCGGGTGCATTTATCTCGGTGGACAATGGTCCCTGGCAAACTTTTGAAGGCGGGATCATTGATGCCGCACCTAAGATGAAATGTCCGCCGCCGCCGTTGACAAAGCCCGGCCCCCCTCGGAACATGGTTGCAGTATCACAAAATTTTATTCCCTGGGGAGAGATTTTTTCTCTACGTTTCATCAAAAAGAAAAGTGTTATGCTGGTCCTGATTTTTGCCGGTCTGCCTTTTCTCATTCTGGCGGTTGCTAAATTTACCTTTGTAATCTGGGGCATATATTTTTGTCTGGTCTGGGCCGGAGTCTTTTGTCTGTTGCTGCGTCCTTCGGAAATGACTGTCAAATCATCAATCCGTTATGGTTTGTTCACGGCATTGATCGGTATTCCATTTCTTTTGCTGGCCCAGCGTTTACCGGTTATTTCGTCTTTTTACGATGTGTTGGCCGGGCGCTCTACCAACCAGAACTTTTTCAGAATAGTTACCGGATTCATTTTGGGGGTTGGCGTCTGTGAAGAGCTGACTAAAATTTTACCCCTGGTTTTATTTGCCAGAAAAAAAATATGTTCCGTCAACTCTTTTATTTTTATGGGGATTATTTCCGGGTTTGGATTTGCCGTCGCAGAAAACATTGATTACGGCAAACGTTGCGGACTTCAAATGCGGTCCCTGGCCGGATTGTCGCCCGAAATAAGCATTGTCAAATATGCAGAGCTGCTCAGTATTCAACTTCTGAGGTTTATTTCTCTGCCGTTGTTTCATGCCGCATGGAGCGGGATTTTCGCCTGGTTCGTATGTAATTATTTTCGTAAAAAAGATTTTTCATATTTTTGGATGGGACTTTTTTTTACCGCGATACTTCACGGGGTGTATGACGCAAGCTGCATGATTTCAATCTATCTCTCATTTGCCGTCGGCATAACCTGTGTTTATTTGCTGCTGGCGTTCTTTACGCTGGGTTCGCACGAAGGCGATGACATTTTGAATCTGAAATTAAACCTCAAATAATAAGGAGTATTACTTATGCAATTAAGTTGGAACAAGAGTGATATTGAATGTAAATTCGGCTTTCCCGGCAAGAAATTTACTGATGCCGGAGTAGCATTCACAGTTATTTGGGGGGTAGTCTTTTCCTTGCTCTTTTACGGTCTGCTGATTTGCGTCAGAAAAGCTTTTCCTTCTCTTGTGATGTTTTTCCACGGCGGCGAAGCCAATCGCAGCTCAATCCCTTATTTTATTGTTTTTTTTACCAGCTGGAGCCTGGCCATTCTTTTCGTTAAGAGTTTCAAGTTATCGCTCCAGGCTAAAGCTTTGAAATTGAAAATCATCCCGGACGACAGTGATTTTATCCTTTCTCCAATGACTGCGCCGGGCGTCTTGAAAAACCTTTACATGCTGGTTGATAATCCGAAACGGTTCATGCTTTTCAATCGTATTGAACGCGCTTTGTCCAACTTGAAGAATATAGGGCGTATTTCTGATGTAGCGGAAACACTCTCCTCGCAAGCTGAGATAGATGAACAGTTCAGTGAATCCACCTACACCCTGATTCGCGGTTTTATCTGGGCCATTCCGGTCCTGGGCTTTATCGGCACGGTTCTGGGATTGTCACAGGCGGTCGGAGGGTTTGGTTCGGTTATTGCTTCCGGAGCTTCCATGGATGAACTGAAACAATCCCTTGGCGGAGTGACCGGGGGATTGGCGACTGCCTTTGAGACAACTCTGATTGCCCTGATTGCCGCACTGTTTGTGCAAATCTTGTTGACAATGCTGAAGAAAAAAGAAGAGGATTTTCTGGAGCAATGCTCGGATTATTGCCATAAGAACATTATTGCCAAACTGAAAACGATGGGTATAGACGATTCCCACGATTTCTTCAATCAGGAAAGTTGATCAATGTCACGACGTCAGAAAAGTCATGCATCTCCGGTTTCGCTTTTCTCGTTTCAGGATATCATTACGAGTATAACCGGCATCATGATCCTGGTGGTTATTATTTTTATTCTCCAATTGATAAATATTTCTGCTTCCAACGCATCGCCAACCGAGAAGAATATGGTTAAACAGGCGGATAAAATGCTGGATAGTGAATTGGCGAGAATTGCGGCAATTCAAAAAAATATCAAGTTAATCGAAGCCACCGGCAATATTGACAAAATTGATTTGAAAAAGGTTTCTGAAAAAATTATTTCGATGCGGGAAGAGCTGGAGAAGATAAAAAAACAAACCGCGACCGTCAGAGAGAAGAATGCGTCCGTCATAACGGATATTGCCGAGTATCAAGCCAAACAAAAGAAAATCAAACAGCAGGAAGCTAAAATCAAAAAGCTCATCGAAGAACAGGTTATGAAGCAGAAAAAAGCGGATAAGGATTTGAAAAAAATGCTTAAACAAAAATTGTTTTCTGTTGTTTCCAGCGACGGCAAGGTTCCAATCTTTATTATTTGCGGCGGCAACCAGATCAAAATTCTCGCGGACCAGGGACAAAATGAAAAAATCCTGACCGACTCATCCAATGATATGTTTGTGATTATTCAAAAGCTTTTGGCATTTCTGAGAACCAGATCCAGTTCCAGGGAATATCTCTCGATTATGGTAACGCCGGAGTCCGCCGGGTATGTTCGCAGAATGCCGACTCTTATTCCCCAGTTCGACACCAGTTATATTCCGATTGAACATGTTAATATAATGAGCAAAAGCCGATAATTAACCGGGAGCGTAAATGGCTAAAAGAAAACAGGATTCCGATAACAGCAGTTTGGAACTGTTGCTCGATACTATGTGCAATACTTTCGGCGGTATTATGTTTATTGCTATTCTGCTGGTTGTGATATGTTCAATGAGTGATTTTTCAAAGCCGGTGGAAAAAAATACCGTCCCTTCAAAAATGACTCCGCAGCAGATTGAAGAATTGAAAGCCAGGGTGAAGTTAAAGAAATCACAGTTGGAAAAAACCATGCAAAAACTCAAAATACCTTCAAACTTGGTCAACTCAAAAGAGTTTCAAGTTGCAATGGAATATAACCGTTTAAAATCAGAACTGACAAAATCCAGGGTGGAGCACATTATTCTTTCACACGATTTGAAAAAAATACAAGTTGAACATGACTCAATAAAGCAGCAAACGGCTTCAGAGGTAAAAAATATTGCAAGTTTAAAAAAGAAGATCGTCAAACTGAAACAGATTAACAGTCAGACCATGCTGAAAATCAAGATGGCCAAAAACGCCCCTCGTTTCGGTGGCGTTACGCCGCCAAAACAATCTTCAACCAACAAAAAACCGGTGTTTGCAGTTTTAAAAAACAACCGTTTCTTTCTGTTGTATAAGTCGCCAAATATCAGCCCTGTTTTTTCCAATCAGCTGAACCGGAATGCTTTTTCCGATTCATTCAAACTGTTTTTTTCCGATAATAAACTTGCAATGCGCTACGCTCCCATTCCCGGGAAAGGTTCTTCGATTGAACAGAATTCACAAATTAAAACAGTTTTTAACAAGGTTTGTGCCGTATTTCCGAACAATAAATATTTTCTGAGTCTCGCGGTCCATGCTGACAGTATAAATTTATTTATCAAAATCAGAGAATATCTTCATCGCAATAACCTGTCATATACCTGGATGCCTTACATGAACGATGCGGATTTGATTTTGTCCATAAGCAATAAAGTTAAGTATAAGAGCTATTAAACGGTTGATCAATATGCAAGAAAACCCTTTAAACAATCAGAAACGTATAAAATCCGGCAATCGGGATAAAAAAATTATTTTCGGCATCATTGTCGCCTGTTTAATTATCTTTTTCACGGTTCATTCATGCCAGGAGTTTTCCGGTCGTGCCGGAAGCGGCGGCGGCAATGGCGCTGGGGACGGGGACGGTACAGCCGCCGGCTCCGGCCAGGGCGGCGGCCAGGGGCGTGACGGTGGAGCCGGTTCGGGGCAGGGGCAGGACGGCGGCTCCCAGGGCAAAGGCGGCGGCGGTGCAGATAACAGCAAAGGTGACGGTTCCGGGAAAGGGAATTCCAGTCAACCGTCCGGACGCAGTAATAACGCGTCTGGAACCGGCATGGATAAGCAAGGTAATCGTCCCGCTGGCAGCAACGCCGACTCCCAGAACAATCGCGGGCAGGGGAATGCCGGTCCGGTGAAAAATGCGGGAGGCCGCTCGGGGGCATCCTCCCGAAATTCGCGACAGCAAAAGGCCGTACAAAAAAATGCGAATGTTGATCCGACAATACGATATACCAGGAGTTCCAGCAAAGGGAATACCGCTGGGAATCAAACAAAACGCGACTCATATCCTGATTCTGAAAAATTGCTGTGGAGTCTTTGTTTGAAAGAAGTCCTGTGCTGGTGCAAGGAAAAAAGTAAAGTCACGTTTCCGCATCTTGGAGACCCTGGCACGTCGGTGATAAAAAGCAGTAATTCACAATATATTGTCAACGGTTTTTATATGTGCGACAACCAGAAAAAATATTTTTGTTTTACTCTTGTTTCAGGCGGAAACAGTGTTGTCGCTTTCATTAATATTAATTTTTCAAACACTAAATAACCGGGAAATTACCAATGTCGTTTTTTAGAAAAAATATATTGTTGGCCGGCGCTTTCCTGGGATTGTTTCCAGGATTGGTGATGGCGCAGAATAATGATTTTCGCGGCGAACTGAAAATTACAGATAAGAGTGTCGACGGGAATCTCTTCTCTCTGTTAAAAGTTCGTTACGATCTTTCCTTGAACATGGGGAACCCCTGCCAGAAATTCTCATTTTATTACACTCCGTCCAATCCTTCCGCCGTGCTTAAAAAAATAACTTTCAAAGCGCAAATATTCAGCGGCTCCGGGCGTGACGCCTATGTAACCTTTTCACCTCTGATTTCCTCTCCGGGAACCTGGAGCAAGCAAATTACGATCAATAAAAAATGGAGTGACGCATTTTATACTTTGGACGGGAAAGCTGTTTCGCGGTTTGTCGCCAAGAGTTTTTATGACCAGAAGGTCCGGTTGGACAATCTTGAGGTCGTTTCTGCTTTAGTTGTAGTGAATGCTCCCCAAAATAATAAATCAACCGATAATTTTTCATTGACTAATGACCCGAGTTCAATCAATAAGCCAGTTACAATCCCGGTGAAAAAAGTAAAAAAATCACAACCAGTCAGACAACAGGATTACAGCGCAAGAATTAACAATCTGCGGCAGAGGTATCGCAGAGCACAAATGCTTGGAAGTATAAAAGTTGCGTCCGGTTTTTTGTCCATTTCTGCGTGGGACCATAGTACTATTGATGGAGACCGGGTTCAAATAACTTTGAATGAGAAGGTAGTCATTTCCGACCTGACTTTAGAGAAAGCCCCCAAAAATATTGCATTAAGGCTGGTTCCGGGCAAAAATATTGTTACGGTCACCGCCTTGAATGAAGGGCGATATAGTCCTAACACGGCAAAGTTCCGGGTCAATAGCCAGGGCCAGGTTGTCATGGAAAGAACCTGGAACCTCAAAACTGGCGGCAAAGGGATTCTTGAACTGATTTATGAAGACAGTTCCGGGGCCGTTTCTCCGGATGAATAAGTTCCGGTAGGGTTTTATCCATAAGACACTGTTATTGCATATTTTATTGCTTCAAGCAATTTTTAAGCATGACGCAAACAGTCAAAAATGCAGAACATATTTTTAAATATCAATCAGACTTGGATCAGGCAAATATTTGCAACCGCTTAATGGACGTTAAATTTCATGAACTCATCCAGGTCTTCTTTTTTGATCGCTCTCGCTGCTTGCCCCTTTTATGGCACGCAGATAATCTAAACGTAAATTGCCCTCCGCATATTTGATGCAAATAATCTCCTTTTCATCTTTTGTATTAATAAAAAGTTATTCTTCATAGTGCCTATGTTATGATTGGTTATCGATGTCAATATCTGAAGCAGGAATTGAAAAGCAGAGGCTATACCTTTTGGAAAGTAAAGTGATTAATAGAGAATTTGTAGACGTGTTCTGCAAATAAGATTCTTATATTTGCAATAAGGCTTAACAAAGTTGTCTTAATGTCTACATTTTTGTTATAAGTTCTTGATTAAAAAACACTTGTTTTTCATAAAAAAACACTTGAAATGCGCTTTTTTATATATAATTTATTATTATATCAAATTAAATTATAACAGAGAATATATTTATATAATGAAGTGGGAGATATGGATATCAAAGAGCTTGAATTGCCGGGACTGGAATTAGTCGATCCGAACGCTGAATACAGCGATGAAAACCAAATATTCTACATTGACTTCGATGGCGCGGAAAACGTCTCATACGACAATGACGTACTTGATATTCATATCGACGGGATAACTGTGTCTTCGTCAAATATGACCGAAGACCAACAATTCCAAATCATCAGCGAACTAAACGACACCTTTGCCGGGAGCGGTGTATCTTTTACCACCAACTCATCACTCATAACTCAGCACTCAGCATTCTCGACAATCTACGTTGGTGAAACCACTTCCGCCTCCGGCGAATGCGAATACCTAACCGCCGATTTCTATGGGGTTGCTGAAACTATTGATGTTGGGAACCAAATACAAGATGATAATGCTTTTGTTATTACAAGCAATCTTGATTCATTAAATTTAATCACTGAAACAGTTAGCCACGAAGCAGGTCACCTATTGGGATTCAGGCATGTCAATGATGCATTAATTGACGCAATAACTGATTTTGCTGCTGTTGAAACTTTGTCAAACGAGATACTTAAACTAACTGCAACCGAAGCAAATGAAGGCAGTTATGGACGTGCTGTTTCTATTGATGGAAATAACTTTGTTATAGGAGATGCATCAATTGATATAGAAGGTAAAGCCTATGTATATCGCTGGACAGGAAGTTACTACGATGAATTTATGCTCGCTGCGTCTGATGGCTATGGAGGTCAAGCATTTGGTTGGTCCACTGCAATATCTGGCGACACTGTGGTTGTCGGCACCTCGGAAGGACTGTCTGATACCAGTGTTTATGTTTATCGTTGGAATGGTGTAAGTTATGATGAAGTTAAGCTAACGGCATCTGATGGAGAAGAAGGGGACATGTTTGGTCACTCAGTCGCAGTCTCCGGGGATACCGTGGTCGTCGGGGCTTTTAGCGATAAGGATCAAGGAGATCACACAGGAAGCGCCTATGTTTATCGTTGGAATGGTGTAAGTTATGATGAAATTAAGCTAATGGCATCTGACGCACACGCGGAAAATGCATTTGGATGCTCGGTTGCGATTGATGGAGACAATATTGTTGTAGGTACGGACGATGGAGCCAACGCCTATGTTTATCGTTGGAATGGTGTAAGTTATGATGAAATTAAGCTCGTTGCCCCAGATGTTAATGGGGGGAATTGCTCTGTTGATATATCTGGAGACACTGTTGTAGTGGGTGCAAGCAGAGGCTTCAGCGAGCAAGGGATAGTGTATGTTTATCGTTGGAATGGAATTAGTTATGAGCAAACAACAATTAGTGCACCAGATATTGAGGGGGATGATTTATTCGGTTGCTCCGTTTCTGTTTCAGGTGATACTGTATTAGTAGGTGATGAGGTAAACAATGGAAGTGGCGCAGTTTATGTTTACAATTGGAATGGGAGCAGTTATGATGAAATTAAACTTAACGTCCCGGACGGGGAAATCGGCGGGTACTTTGGTTGTGCAGTATCTATTTCGCAAGATTTAATGATAGTCGGGAATTTAGGTGGCAACGAAGATGGATCCGGCAGCGCTTATCTGTTTGACTTAGGAGCTCCAGATGTGCCGATGGGATTAAGAGCGCCTGTTGACGGGGATTCTGTTGCTATGGACTGGGATGATGTGGCTGACAACTTTTTCGGCATCAAGGAATATGAGGTCGAATATGCCGACAATTCCCAGTTTACCGATGCGGTCAGCACTACTGTAACGTCCAGTGAGCTGGCTCTCGATGACTTAATTAACGATACTTATTTCTGGCGCGTAAGAGCCATTGACAACGCGGGAAATGCTTCCGAATGGAGCAGCTCCACTGCATTTATACTTAATGTTTCAGACACTCAGGTTCCGGATACTCCGGACAATCTGTACCAGGCGGTCGACGGGACCACTGTTACACTAGATTGGGATGATTCAACGGATAATATAACCGGAAGCGGAATAAAAGAATATATAGTTGAGTATTCGTTGACCTCTGATTTTGCTGAAGTGTTTTCATATAGCACCTCCGGCAGCCAGTATCAATTTGACAATCTGGATGAAGGAACTTATTACTGGCGCGTCAAAGCGGTAGACAATAATAATAATGAGTCAACATGGGCGTCAGACGCCTTTGCCGTAATGCCTGCGGGCATACGTAAGTTAATTATTCCCGGCCTTGAGTCATATTATAGTTTGAGCATTTCCGGAGATACTGTAATTGTTAACTATAGAGCATATGATTTCGACCGTTGGTCAGGCAGCCCGTATGTTTATCGCTGGGACGGGGCGGCCTATGTCGGCTTTCGCCTGGAACACGGGTATTCATCAATTGCCGGCAGTCAAAACGGAGATCTGATAGTTACAGGGGCGTCAGAGAATGATGATAACGGAGAAAGCTGCGTTTATATCTATCGCTGGAATGGCAGTTCTTATGTTGAATCTATTCTGGCTTCATCTGACGAATATGAGGTGTACTTAGGTGGCTGTGTAGATGTTGACGGTAACAATGTTGTCGTAGGGGCTATCGGGTACGACTTTATGGGACAAGATTTCTATGGGAGCGCTTATGTCTATCGCTGGAACGGATCCGACTATGATGAATTCAGACTGACAGCTTCTGACGGAGAGGAATGGGACTTCTTTGGCGCTTGCGTGGCAATAGACGGAGATACTGTAGTAGTAGGAACTTCAGCAGAAACTTTAGAAAAAAGAAAACAAGTCTACGTTTACCACTGGAATGGAAGCGGCTACGAAGAAACCATCATAAAATCACCGAATATAAATTGGAGTTCTGAATGCTTCCTGGCTGTTTCCGGGGAAAATATTGTTATTGGATCGGATAATCATACGACCGCCTATCGCTGGAATGGCTTATCGTATGATGAATATATATTGTTTGACTCAGGCACAAACTCTGTCGCAATTGACGGGGATACTATTGTTGTCGGACAAGACAGTTCTGTTGTTATATGCATATGGAACGGATTATCTTATTCAAAGTATCAACTTTATGCTCCCGATGGTGAATATTTTGGCGATACTGTTTCAATTGACGGAGACAGCGTTTTGATATCCGGTAATGATGCCGCTTATGTGATTGACTTGAATGAAGTGATTACCCTTTCCAGTGATGATATTGCGCCGGATACTCCGACCATCGTTGCAACTCTGTCTGATGACACCGGCTGTACTTTAAGCTGGTCTTCTTGTGACGATGAAACTGCAGATCAGGATGAGTTTTACGAGGTTAAATACCATTATCAGATTGCATCTGACAGCTCATTTTCCAATATTGAAAAATGGGGCGAGACATACGAGAATGATTGTGTTATATCCGATTTGTTTAACGATACTTATTTCTGGCGCGTAAGAGCCATTGACAACGCGGGAAATGCTTCCGAATGGAGCAGCTCCACTGCATTTATACTTAATGTTTCAGACACTCAGGTTCCGGATACTCCGGACAATCTGTACCAGGCGGTCGACGGGACCACTGTTACACTAGATTGGGATGATTCAACGGATAATATAACCGGAAGCGGAATAAAAGAATATATAGTTGAGTATTCGTTGACCTCTGATTTTGCTGAAGTGTTTTCATATAGCACCTCCTGCAGCCAGTATCAATTTGACAATCTGGATGAAGGAACTTATTACTGGCGCGTCAAAGCGGTAGACAATAATAATAATGAGTCAACATGGGCGTCAGACGCCTTTGCCGTAATGCCTGCGGGCATACGTAAGTTAATTATTCCCGGCCTTGAGTCATATTATAGTTTGAGCATTTCCGGAGATACTGTAATTGTTAACTATAGAGCATATGATTTCGACCGTTGGTCAGGCAGCCCGTATGTTTATCGCTGGGACGGGGCGGCCTATGTCGGCTTTCGCCTGGAACACGGGTATTCATCAATTGCCGGCAGTCAAAACGGAGATCTGATAGTTACAGGGGCGTCAGAGAATGATGATAACGGAGAAAGCTGCGTTTATATCTATCGCTGGAATGGCAGTTCTTATGTTGAATCTATTCTGGCTTCATCTGACGAATATGAGGTGTACTTAGGTGGCTGTGTGGATGTTGACGGTAACAATGTTGTCGTAGGGGCTATCGGGTACGACTTTATGGGACAAGATTTCTATGGGAGCGCTTATGTCTATCGCTGGAACGGATCCGACTATGATGAATTCAGACTGACAGCTTCTGACGGAGAGGAATGGGACTTCTTTGGCGCTTGCGTGGCAATAGACGGAGATACTGTAGTAGTAGGAACTTCAGCAGAAACTTTAGAAAAAAGAAAACAAGTCTACGTTTACCACTGGAATGGAAGCGGCTACGAAGAAACCATCATAAAATCACCGAATATAAATTGGAGTTCTGAATGCTTCCTGGCTGTTTCCGGGGAAAATATTGTTATTGGATCGGATAATCATACGACCGCCTATCGCTGGAATGGCTTATCGTATGATGAATATATATTGTTTGACTCAGGCACAAACTCTGTCGCAATTGACGGGGATACTATTGTTGTCGGACAAGACAGTTCTGTTGTTATATGCATATGGAACGGATTATCTTATTCAAAGTATCAACTTTATGCTCCCGATGGTGAATATTTTGGCGATACTGTTTCAATTGACGGAGACAGCGTTTTGATATCCGGTAATGATGCCGCTTATGTGATTGACTTGAATGAAGTGATTACCCTTTCCAGTGATGATATTGCGCCGGATACTCCGACCATCGTTGCAACTCTGTCTGATGACACCGGCTGTACTTTAAGCTGGTCTTCTTGTGACGATGAAACTGCAGATCAGGATGAGTTTTACGAGGTTAAATACCATTATCAGATTGCATCTGACAGCTCATTTTCCAATATTGAAAAATGGGGCGAGACATACGAGAATGATTGTGTTATATCCGATTTGTTTAACGATACTTATTTCTGGCGCGTAAGAGCCATTGACAACGCGGGAAATGCTTCCGAATGGAGCAGCTCCACTGCATTTATACTTAATGTTTCAGACACTCAGGTTCCGGATACTCCGGACAATCTGTACCAGGCGGTCGACGGGACCACTGTTACACTAGATTGGGATGATTCAACGGATAATATAACCGGAAGCGGAATAAAAGAATATATAGTTGAGTATTCGTTGACCTCTGATTTTGCTGAAGTGTTTTCATATAGCACCTCCTGCAGCCAGTATCAATTTGACAATCTGGATGAAGGAACTTATTACTGGCGCGTCAAAGCGGTAGACAATAATAATAATGAGTCAACATGGGCGTCAGACGCCTTTGCCGTAATGCCTGCGGGCATACGTAAGTTAATTATTCCCGGCCTTGAGTCATATTATAGTTTGAGCATTTCCGGAGATACTGTAATTGTTAACTATAGAGCATATGATTTCGACCGTTGGTCAGGCAGCCCGTATGTTTATCGCTGGGACGGGGCGGCCTATGTCGGCTTTCGCCTGGAACACGGGTATTCATCAATTGCCGGCAGTCAAAACGGAGATCTGATAGTTACAGGGGCGTCAGAGAATGATGATAACGGAGAAAGCTGCGTTTATATCTATCGCTGGAATGGCAGTTCTTATGTTGAATCTATTCTGGCTTCATCTGACGAATATGAGGTGTACTTAGGTGGCTGTGTGGATGTTGACGGTAACAATGTTGTCGTAGGGGCTATCGGGTACGACTTTATGGGACAAGATTTCTATGGGAGCGCTTATGTCTATCGCTGGAACGGATCCGACTATGATGAATTCAGACTGACAGCTTCTGACGGAGAGGAATGGGACTTCTTTGGCGCTTGCGTGGCAATAGACGGAGATACTGTAGTAGTAGGAACTTCAGCAGAAACTTTAGAAAAAAGAAAACAAGTCTACGTTTACCACTGGAATGGAAGCGGCTACGAAGAAACCATCATAAAATCACCGAATATAAATTGGAGTTCTGAATGCTTCCTGGCTGTTTCCGGGGAAAATATTGTTATTGGATCGGATAATCATACGACCGCCTATCGCTGGAATGGCTTATCGTATGATGAATATATATTGTTTGACTCAGGCACAAACTCTGTCGCAATTGACGGGGATACTATTGTTGTCGGACAAGACAGTTCTGTTGTTATATGCATATGGAACGGATTATCTTATTCAAAGTATCAACTTTATGCTCCCGATGGTGAATATTTTGGCGATACTGTTTCAATTGACGGAGACAGCGTTTTGATATCCGGTAATGATGCCGCTTATGTGATTGACTTGAATGAAGTGATTACCCTTTCCAGTGATGATATTGCGCCGGATACTCCGACCATCGTTGCAACTCTGTCTGATGACACCGGCTGTACTTTAAGCTGGTCTTCTTGTGACGATGAAACTGCAGATCAGGATGAGTTTTACGAGGTTAAATACCATTATCAGATTGCATCTGACAGCTCATTTTCCAATATTGAAAAATGGGGCGAGACATACGAGAATGATTGTGTTATATCCGATTTGTTTAACGATACTTATTTCTGGCGCGTAAGAGCCATTGACAACGCGGGAAATGCTTCCGAATGGAGCAGTTCCACCGTCAGTTTTACAATAGAAGTTTTAGATACTCAAGCGCCATCTCAACCTGACGGGTTATCCGACCAGATTGTCGGCAATACAGTTAATTTGGACTGGGATGATTCAACGGATAACAACACTGGTGTCGCCGGTTACATGCTGGAATTTGCAGATAACAGTGATTTTACTGGTGCTATCAGCCTTTTTCCCGACATGAGTGAATATGTGAACAATGCGTTTGTCAATGGCAGTTACTTCTGGCGTGTCAAATCGATCGATGTGGCCGGCAATGAATCGGAGTGGAGTGAGCCAGCTAGTTTTGAAGTGACGAATGATAATCTGCAGATTACAGTCTACGATAGCGACAGCTATTCCAATGGCTATTCATTTTCCATTGATGGCAATGGGATCGCGACAGGCTCCATCAGTGATGGAGGAAACTCATTCATGGTATATCGCTGGAACGGTCTGTTTTATGATCAATATGTACTCCCGGAAGATACCAACCCCGATGACGACTTTTCCGGGGGCAAAATTAAAGTCGATGGCGATGCGGTTTATATTGTTAAAGGAGATTTATACTGCGGGAATGAATTTTCGGTTGATTTTTACCGGTGGGACGGGGACTCTTATACAGTGCAAAACACTCCCGCCCTGCAATATTTCCTGTTTAACGACGACTATAGAAACAATGAAAAAATATTCATATCTGACGATCTGATCGCAATAGGTTGTGACTCCGGTAATGACGTAGAAAGTTTGGGCATTCCAATTGCGTATATTTATCGCTGGAACGGCAGTTATTATGATGAATATTCCTTTCTGGTCCCAAGAAGTAATGCTGGATTCACCAACATTTCTGTAGATGGTGACAACGTAGTTATGACCGTTACTTCAGGATATGATCAAAACGATGAAAGTTCAGACGCTTATACCTATGTTTTCCGCTGGAACGATGGGACCGGTTCTTACGATCGCTATAAACTTGACCCCTTGGCCGATATTTCAGTCAGTGACTATACCTGTTTATTCGCGGCATATCAGGGAGACACCGTGGCGATAGGCATTGTTGATGCATATAGTTCCGGATGTGTCTATGTTTATCATTGGAACGGGAGCGGCTATGAAAAAACCGACGTTCTGATTCCGGATGCGGCACCGGTCGGTTTTGGTGACACCGTTGCGATTTATGATAATAATATAGTTGTCGGCAGCTTTGATGATGGAGGAGATGACAATGTCTATGTTTATCGCTGGAACGGAAGCGGTTATGATGAATATATTATTCAAGCGCCTGAAAATGATGGCTCTTTTTCCTGGTTCGGAGCGCAAGTGCTGATAGATGGCGATATTGTAACAGTAAAGGACGATAATCAGACAAGCTATTACTATCACTGGAACGGTACAGAGTATGAGTCTTATGATATTACGGCTTCGATAGGAGACTGGTATTCCAGCAATGTTGCGCAGGATGGCAACATGGTACTGGTCGGGGCTCCGTCCGAGAATGAAAATGAGCCTGGACAGGTATATGTCTATATGCTTGGAGATGACGGAGCTGAACAATTTACGCTCATTGCTCCCAATGCTGAAGCATCATTCGGTGCTGTTGTCGACATCGATGGTGATACCGCAGTTGTATCTTCGGTGGAACGTGATGGAGAAAAGGTCAGCGTTTATGTTTTCGATATCTCCGGACCGGATGCTCCGGTTAACCTGGCCGATCCGGTTACCGGCGACAGCGTCACGCTTGACTGGGATGATGTGGCGGATAACCTTTTTGGGGTTAAAGAATACGTGGTTGAATATGCCGACAACGACCAGTTTACCGACGCTATCAACGTGACTGTAAGTTCCAGTGCGCTGGAACTTGACGACCTGACTGATGTGACGACCTACTACTGGCGGGTCAAGGCCGTGGACAATCTGGGCAATGAGTCGGCGTGGAGTGTGACTGATTCATTCGATATTGATATCCCGGATACGGCAGCACCAAGTGTCCCGACTGATTTAATAAATAGCGTTACGAATGACAGTGTCACTTTGAATTGGGAGGATTCCTCTGACAACAAATCCGGAATTAAAGAATACGTCATTGAATACGCCGACAACTCGTCATTTACTGGCTCATCAAATCAAACCGTTTCCGTTAGTGAGTTTGACCTTGCAAGTCTGGATGACGGGACTTATTATTGGCATGTCAAAGCGGAGGACAACAGCGGAAACCAATCCGCCTGGAGCAGTACAGACAACTTTACTGTCGATACTACAGCTCCCACACTGCCATCCGGACTGACGACAGCAGTAACCGGCAATGACGTTGCCCTGGATTGGAATGATTCCACCGACGCAACCACCCGGGTCGATCATTATACGATTGAATATACTACCGCCGCAAGTTTTACAACAGCAGTCAGCCAAGATGTTGCTGCCAGCAACCTTGATCTGGAAGACCTTGGCGATGGGACCTACCATTGGCGTGTTCAGGCTGTCGATGCTGAAGGTAACGCCTCAAGTTGGATATCCGGAGCCGACTTTACAGTTGATATTACTGCTCCGGAGATTCCGATCTCATTAGATGCGGTTGTTATTGACAATGACGTTTCGCTCGATTGGGATGATGCAAGTGATAATCTTACCGGTACAAAAGAGTATGTAGTCGAGTATGCCGACAATGATCAATTAACTGGAGCTATCAGCCAAACTGTAACTGTCAGCGAACTTGATCTTAGTGGGTTAACTGACATGACTACCTATTACTGGCGGGTTAGAGCTGTTGACAATAATGGCAATGAATCAGCCTGGAGTGCTGTTGACAATTTTTCGATTGATGTGTCAGATATTCAAGCACCTGACGTTCCAACCGGGCTTAGCGATATTGTCACAAATGATAATGTCGCGTTAAACTGGGATGATTCTTCTGACAATAAATCAGGGATTAAGGAATATGTCGTCGAATACGCCGACAATCAAGTATTTACCGATGCGATCAGCGCCACTGTAATTTCCAGCGAGTTGGAACTAAACAGCTTGACTGACATGACTACATACTACTGGCGGGTAAAAGCGGTGGATAATTCCGGCAATGAGTCCGGGTGGAGTAACGCGGATAGTTTTGATATTGATATTCCTGATACTTTAGCGCCGGAGGCACCTGGTACTTTGACTATAAATATTAGCAGTAATAGTGTGGCACTGTCCTGGAACAATTCAGCCGATAACAAATCCGGGCTGAAAGAATATGTGGTTCAATATGCGGATAATGCCGATTTTACTGGAGCTGCATCTGAAACCATTGTGACCAGTGAGTTGAACATAAGCGATCTGGTGGACGGAATTTATTTTTGGCGGGTTAATGCAGTTGACAACGCCGGAAATACCTCCGCGTGGACTATCGGAACTAGTTTCACTATTGACATCACCGCTCCGGACGTACCGGCGGGACTTTCAGATTCGGTGACTGATGACAGCGTAATATTGGATTGGAACGACGTCTCGGATAATCTTACCGGAATTAAAGAATACGTCTTAGAATATGCGGACAATGCAAGTTTTGCCGGATCAACGTCCCTGCTCGTAAATGCTAGCGAATGCAACCTGGATAACTTGTCCGATTTGACTACTTATTACTGGCGAGTCAAGGCTATTGACAATAATGACAACGAGAGCGACTGGAGTGTAACTGACAGTTTTGAGATTGATATCCCGGATACTCAGGCTCCGGCAATACCGGCAGGATTGACGCAGGCTGTAAATACGGACAGTGCGACTTTGGACTGGGCGGATTCAATCGATAACAAGTCAGGGGTTAAGGAGTATGTCGTTGAATACTCAATGAATGTTGATTTTACAGACCCGGTATCACAAACCGTTACAACCAGTGAACTGGATATTGGTTCACTCGCTGATGGAAACTACTACTGGCGGGTCAAGGCCGTGGACAACGCCGGAAATACGAGCGATTGGAGCTCTTCCGGATCGTTTATCATAGATATACCTGACATTATTGCTCCAGGTACCCCGGGAAACACGCTCGACAGTGTTGATGGCAGCAGTATTACCCTGGAATGGACAGAGTCGACCGACAATAAATCAGGTATTAAGGAATATATCGTTGAGTATTCAACAAATGCTCTGTTCTCTGATGCGGTTTCTCATACAGTTGTTGGCGGTGAACTGAATGAAACTGATATTGCTGATGGAACCTATTTCTGGCGGGTCAAAGCCGTCGATAACGCCGGGAACGAATCGGACTGGAGCTCTGTCGATACATTTGTCGTTGATGTCACCGCGCCTGATATTCCTGCTTCATTGACTTTTAGTGTCGATGGAAATACGGCTACTTTGGATTGGGCTGATTCGACCGATAACTTGACTGGTCTATCTGGATATATTGTTGCGTACGGTTTGAGTTCCGATTTCTCTGATGCGACTATTGTTAATGCTGACTCAAGTGATATTGATCTGGATAATTTAGCTGACGGGATATATTCCTGGCGCATCCGTGCAGTTGATAACAATGACAATGCGTCCGCATGGAACATTGGTAATCTGATAACCATTGACACTACAGCCCCGGATATCCCGGAAGGCCTGGTTGATTCTGTTTCAGGAAGTAATGCAAGTCTTGATTGGAGCGACTCGACCGATAACATTACCGGAGTGAAAGAATATATTGTTGAATACGCGGATAACGCTGACTTCACAGATTCTGAAATTGCATCCAGCCAAACCAGCAACCTTGATATAAATAATCTCGCCGATGGCACTTGGTACTGGCGGACGAAATCAGTGGACAACACTGACAATGAATCTGATTGGAGCGCCGTCAGTAGTTTTGATGTAGATACCTTAAGTCCAAATGCTCCAACCGGTTTAACTGGTTTGAGTTCCCTTGATGGAGTATCTTTCAACTGGAACGATTCGGCCGATAACCTTTCAGGGGTTAAAGAGTATATTATCGAATATGCTATGAACCAAAACTTTGTCGATGCGTTATCTGAATCTACCATAAATAGTGAATTAGATGTTTCCGACCTGGTCGGGGGATATCTGTATTGGCGGGTTAAAGCCATCGATAATAACGACAATGGAAGTGACTGGAGTAACGGTAATCCGATTATGATTGATAATATTGGTGACAGCTTTGCCAGTGCAACTTCAATTGATATCGATGAATGTTATACTTGTGACGAGTATGTAGGGCTGGCAGACGCATATGACTACTATAAATTCGAGTTAGTCTATGCTTGTGAGTTTGACTTCGCGTTGACAGGGCTTGATGACAAGGCATTGATCTGTCTTTATGAATTTGATGGAACCAAATACAAAAAAGTCATGAAAACAAGTGCGCGCGAGGCTTCCACTAGTGGCATCATGACTGCTGAGTTTGGCGACATATTGCTCGATACCGGAACGTATTATATCGAAGTAACATCCGGAGATAAAGGCAGAGGTCGATATAACACTGATTATACATTGGAAATATATGCTGATCCCTTACCCGCACCTTCTTTAGACGAATTTGATTTCAATAACGGGACAGGAACGTTCAACATATTGGAACTTGATGATACGGGTTTCGTCATGGACTCCGGCTGGGTCGGTTTCGGGGACATGCAGGATGTATATTGCTTTACGCCGGAAAGTAGCGGGCTGTTCAATATAGAACTGGCTGGCTTAAATTCCAATACGACCATGAAAGTATGGTATTATGATGAGGATAAAGGAAGTTACAAGGGGATTAAAGGAGCTAAAGGCAGCGAAAAAACGGGATTTGCCGAACTTGAAGGATTATTGCTTTCAGGCGACACAGACTACTATGTCGAAATTATTTCCGGAGACAAGGGAAAAGGCAAATGCAATACGGAGTATGATCTGTTTATTGAAGGCGCATATTTCCCCGAAACCACAGACAATAACACCTGGCAGAATGCGACGGAAATAGTCCCGGATGTTCAGCTTGACGGCTTTGTTGGCTTTGGCGATGCTTGTGACTGCTACAAGTTTGAAGTCGCAAGCTTGACTTCATTCGATTTCGATCTGACTGGAGAGGATAAAAATGCGAAGTTAACTCTTTATCGCTGGGATGAAAACAAGGATAAACTAAAGAAAGTCGCAAAGACCAGCCTTAAGTATGGAGAGGCGAGTATTGATAATCTTAACCTTGATGCCGGTATCTACTACGTCGAAGTTCTATCTGCTGATAAAGGCAAAGGCAAGAAAAATACCGAATACGAACTTGATATCACTGTTGTGTAATGGTAAAAGCAAGGGTATAGAATAAAAATGCTGCTGCCGCTTCAGAATAAGTATAAAGTTTCTCTCTTTCGTATGGGCCGGATTAATTTCCGGTCCTTTTTCTTTTTAGATTTAAAACCTTGGAAGGAGTTTCATTTTCAGTTTTGTAAACAAAATCCTGACGCTTTTACCCAATAAGGCAAAGTAATAGTCCTTCGCGCTTTTTTGTTTGGAGTCCTAAAGGTTATATTTTTTGCGAAACTTGGAAGGACTCACTCCGACTTTCTTTTTGAACTCAGCAGAGAAATATAATGAGTCCGAATAACCAGTTCGGTAGGCCACCTCCTGGATTTGGAGCTTGGTATTAATAAGCAGAGACTTGGCTGCTTTGATGCGCAGGTCAATAAAGTAATTGATTGGAGATGTGTTAAAGTGTGCCTGGAATACTCTATTGAGTGAAGTTGGAGCAGAGTTTAAGGCTTCAGCCATTTTTTTTAGACTCAACTTTTGAGATAAATGGTGCTCCATAAGGTCGACTGCCCTCAATAACAGGTCGGGAGTATTGGCTTCTTCAACATTTTCTTCCAGTTCCAGCAGTAATTTGTAAGCAAGGATTGAAGCGCGTCTTCGGAAGCCTGTTGCTTTTTCTTCAAACTCATTAAAGCATTTCCGCATTGTTGACTCTACAATGTCGGCATTTTTCAGCTTTATTACGTTGCATTCAATTAATCTTGTTGTCAAAAGCAGACTGTTAAGGTCATGTCCGCTGATACAGCATGCCAATCGGTGACAATACCCTTCCGGCCCGGTTGTATATTCGGTCTCACGGTCATGATGGATCAAAAAAACATTGCCGGCGGGGACATGATACCGGGTATTGCTCTGGATTAAATTCATTGAGCCTTTCAAGACGAGTTCCACTGCAAAAACTTCCGAATATTCACGGTGTCGATAATATTTTTCAAAGCAGTGTTCATCATTGACAAAATCAACCCGTAAAGGAAATGTTTTTGCCATTTCCGGCTGCATATCGTGGATCAATGTTCTGGTGTAATATTGGTTTTCGGGAGTGAACCAGAGGTGTGATACTCCATCCATCGTGTGGGAAAGAATAGTCTTGTTGTGTTTCAGCATATTTGTTATGATCCCGATTTTGTATTTATTCGTATAATCAAATAATTCTGGTTATATATCACATATATATACTGTTTTCGGGGTTTTTTCAAGTGAGTTTTGGATATATAATTAAGTAACGACAGAAATAATATGGATAAATATATATGAAAGAAAACATATTAAACGTTTGGGGCCCCGGTCAGATATTGGCATTTTCCGGCTTGGACGGCACCACCGATTATGATAACGGCCTGGTATTGCGAACGGCATTTGGCTGGTCTGGATTTGAGATCAAACTTCCGGAAAACGGCGGCGCGATAAAGATCAATAATTTTAATCATAAATCTGATAAGCTGATTATTGCCGGGGATTTTTTCCAATGTGGCGAAACCCGGGGGGCTTTTGTTGATACCTGGCATTTGCTGCTTGAAGGTGACATCAAAATTAAAGCAGGAAAATCAGTGAAGATATTATGCGCGAACAACCGGATTCTTATCGGCAGCAAAAAATATTTCCGTCCTGAACTGCTGACCAAAAGTCTTGGTGAGGTGATATCTGAACGTTTGAAAGGCCTGAAAAAATTTACAGTTCCCACAAGACTGCCTGTACTGACGCGTCGCACTTTATTGAAGGCATATTCTCAATTGCGAACACAGTTTTGTACTCCGCAGGGGAAAATTAAACAATTGTGGACCACTCCCGACCGCTGGCCTCATCGTAAAATGTGGTTATGGGATTCGGTCTTTCATGCGGCCGGAGTCCGGCATCTGGATATTAAGGCCGCGCGTCAAATTATCTCCGCCATGCTTGAATGTGCCAGGGAAGACGGCTTTATCCCGTTGGATGTAACTCCTGACACGGCCAACTCAATGACTCAGCCGCCGTTGCTGGCTCTCGGGGTTAAACTGGTGCAGGACAAGAAGCCGGATATGAATTGGCTTAGAAAATGTTATCCGCGGCTAAAAGCTTATATTGAATGGGACCTGAAAAACCGTGATTCAGATGGTTCGGGCCTGGTAGAGTGGTATATCGAAGAACATGAGAATTGTCGCAGCGGCGAAAGCGGAATGGATAATTCCCCGAGGTTCGATAATGCAACGCAATTAAAGGCGACCGATTTTAATGCTTTCTTGTCGCTTGAGTGTGAGATCCTCGCGAAATTTGCGGCCGAACTTGATATGACCGATGATGCCGCATTGTGGACAAAACGACACAAAGAATTGAACCGGCTTATCAATGAAAGATTATGGAACGAAAAGGAAAAATTTTATTTCGATTATGATATTGATCAAGACCGGATGTCCGAAGTAATGGCAAGTTCGGGTTTTCTTCCTTTGATCTGCGGCGCACCGTCCCGGCGGCAAGCACGTGATATAGTTTCTCACCTCAGCAATCCGAAGACATTTAAAACAGCGTTCCCGATTCCATCTGTGGCGGTGTGCAGCGAGGAGTATTATGCCAAGGATATGTGGCGCGGCCCGGTCTGGATCAACATCAACTGGCTGGTAGCTTACGGCCTGATACGGTATGGTTTCAGGAAAGAGGCCAAATCACTTATCAATAGAACAATGTCCGAACTGGAAAAAATGTACTTGAAATATGGTGTTTTTTTTGAATTCTATGATGACCGGGGAGAAGTCGATCCGCCAAAATTGCTGCGTAAAGGTAAGAATATTCCGGACTCCTATCATCAGGCCCTGCATGATTTCGGCTGGTCCGCCACGCTTTATATAGATTTCGTATTTGAAAAATTCCAGAAAAACCCTAAACTAAACCAAAAGGAGACTCATTATGAAGTCGAATGTTGAAAAACGTAATCAGGGATGTTTCACTTTAATCGAACTCCTCGTTGTGATCGCTATAATCGCGATTCTCGCCAGCATGCTGTTGCCCGCCCTCAATCAAGCCAGAGAAAAGGCAAAAAGCATCAGTTGCGTTAACAACCTGAAACAAATTGGACAGGCTCTCAAGTTTTATCAGGGAGACAATAATGATTATTACCCATATGCCGCTTTGAGCAACGGTAAAGATGATTATGTATGGAGCTATATTTTATATGATAACTATCTTCCAAGTGCTGGCGTATATAAGTGTCCTTCGGATACTACCAAGAGGGCGGCTGGTTATCAATTTGAAGGACCGCGATCTTATAATGCAACAAGCCGTTTTCCCAATTGGGGATATTATGGTGTATTTCGCTATAATCATGCAGCGGCTTCTCTCTATAAAGTCACCAAAGTCAAAAAGCCCGCAAGTATGATCACCAATTTTGAATTGGTAAGCCAATACGGTGATATCCATACATCCAACGGTAGTTATTTTAATATGACCTCGAGCAATTTTAATGATAAAGTGGCTGGTTTTATCATGCCGCACAGCAATTCCAGTATGAATATATTGATGCTGGATGGACATACGGAGAATTTTAGAAGAAATGATTTTGTCTATTCACAATTCAATACGGAATTATAAAAACAAGTTTCCAGCTTGAAAGAACTGTTACAAAATTTGTGGATAGAAACATTTAGTTCATTTAAGGAAAAAAGATGTACAAAAAAATTAAATTCATTATTTATATATTTATGCTGGGAGTGTCAGTGCAAGCCGGAAATTGGTATAAGTATGAATATGATGCTTCAACAAGTCCAAGTCTCTCTAAATCACAATGGCGCTGCAGTGCCAGGGCTGTACACATTCCCGCAACCCCGGATGGAATATACAAGTGCATAGTTCCTGAGGGAAAAGGTTGGAATCACTGGGAGATATCGGGAAAAGACTTCATTATACCGGAAACCGCAGATGGAGCTACAATAGAGTTCAGGGCATGGGCACCCAAGACACAAAACCGTGGAATGCGCCTGCATATTGAGGACGCGAAACGGTGTGTCTGGATAATGTATTTAAAAAATGACGGTAAAGAGCAGGTTTTACATATACGCCGTCCTCAACCTGAAAAAGATATTTATATAAAGCTGCCGGATCAGTTTAATGTTATCCGTGTAGTTATAAATCGTAAAAATGGAAGGGATAAGGCATCTGTTTATTTGAATAATTCCCTTAAACCTGTTGTCCAGAACTGGATTGGATTCGGGAAAAAAGCCAGTTACGCTAAAATTGGTTTTGGAGCATATAGCTCTAAACTGGAATCTGGAACTTTACTGATCGACTATGTCCGCTGGAATCCGGAAAAAGCTGTTTTACCGGTGAAAACAGAGGGAGACAACAATCGGAAAATACCAATGACTCGCGTTGAGCAAGTGTCTAAGCCTCCAGTTATTGACGGTATTTTGAATGACCAATGCTATAAATCGCTTAAACCAATAAAACTGCATACCTGGAGAAAAGGAAAAAGCAAGCAAGCCTCGCTTCCAGTTCAACTGACAATATGTCGTGATTCAAAGAAACTATACCTTTCCCTTAGCAGCAAAAAATCTAAAATGCCAAAAATCCCGGAAAAACTTCCCCGGGATACTTATATCGGTTCCAGTGATACACTGGAAATATTTCTTGACCCGTCCTTGAGCAGGTCTAAATATTATCAAATAGCTCTGAATATAAGCAATACTTTGTATGACAAGTTCTTTCCGGACGGCAGTTGGAACGGGGACATCAAAAGTGCGGTAAAGGTGAAGCCTGACGGCTGGACCGCTGAATTATCAATTGATATTTCGTCTTTAGATAAAACTAAATTAAACTCTATATGGGGAGCCAATTTCAATCTCATTGATACTGAAACCGGTTCATTTTTGACCTGGAGTCCAATTAAAGTAAACCATCATGAACCGGAACGTTTTGGTTTGCTGGTAATGGATAATAAAACGGAAACCGGCATGTTTATCGAGCAAGCCGAAAAACTCGAGAAAAAAGTAGCAGAATTGAAGAAGAAGTATTCCAATAGCCAGAATTCATCTCAAAATAAGTGTCTTGCCGGGTTCCAGACAAGCGCGGAACTGCTCGCTTCCGCGGCAAGAACCGGTGGCGGGGCGGATAAAATCCTGTACCTGATCAAATCAACTTTAAAATTAAAGAATGATATTATCCAGTTTGAAAAAAACTGCGACCGTGATTTGCCATTGAGAAATCGTAAAGAATTATTGAAGAATCGCTCCTGGTGTGCGGTCCCTCTAAATTCGATTGTCAAACCAGGGGAAAAATATTGCCCGCCATTGAAAATTCCACCCAAAATCAATGTTTTTACGGCTAAAGGTGAATACGAATCCTATCAGTTGATTGTCTATAACGGACCGGACAATATAAAGGACGGAAAGATTTCTTTAACTCCGCTTATCGGTAAATTCACAAAAATACCTGTGAAGGATATGGAGATATGGGAGGTCGCGGAAGTTATATTGAAAGTTCCTTCTAAACTTAACCCGTTTTCAATGCCTGGAGACCGGCTTCCTGACCCACTTATACACTGCAATACAAATGATATACAGATTAAGAAAAATGATTATAAAGCTTTCAGGGTCACAATCCATACACCCCGGGATATTCCGGCCGGACTTTATAAGGGAGATATTAAATTGCAGTTCGGGGACAGGGAGCAAAGCTTCCCTGTTGAATTGAAAGTATGGGATTTCACTCTTCCTGTCACCCCAAATCTCAAAACATCATTTTCTGTATGGGATAAAAAAGGAATTGACGTCTATCATAATGCTCCACGGGGATCAGAAAAACACCGGAAACTACTTACTCTATATAAAAATACATTGCTCAAATACCGTATTACGCCACGCGACTTTCCTTACAACTTTGATCCTGAAAATCTTGATGAATACGGTAAATGGCTGGATGATCAACTGGCTCGCGGTGCAACGATTGTATATGTTCCATTTAAAAATCCTCTACCGGCCTACCTCCCTGAATTACAGCGTTATTTAGAGAAAAAAGGTCTCCTGCACATGGCCCATACGAGAAGTGGTGATGAACCTGAACCAAAGCATTTTCCAGCTTTGATAAAACGTACACTTGCCTGGAAGAAGATGGCTCCGAAAATTCCCAATATGGTTGCCGGAAACAATGGTTTTAATGAGCTTGGTGATGTTATTGACATCTGGTGTCCACACACAAATCATTATTCTACAATCTGGGCGGAACAACAGCGCAAAAAGGGTAAAAAGGTTTGGTGGTATGTGTGTAATTACCCGTTCTGGCCCTACGCCAATTTTTATACGGACCATAAAGGGATTGAACACAGGGCATTGCTTTGGCAGACATATTTCTACAAGGCGGATGGCCTGCTTTACTGGAATACTGTTAACTGGCGTCGCGGCAATCCATGGAAAGTGACGGAGACCTTGAGGCAGGCTAACGGGGATGGCTCGTTATTTTACCCGGGAAATGATGTTCCTCTTCCTTCCCTGCGACTGGAAATACTCCGGGATGGAGTTGATGACTATGATTACCTGTTTATACTTGATAAAATGTTGAAAAAAAACAAAGGGAAAATTCCAGGGAACCTGTATTTGAAAGCAAAAAATCTGCTGGATATAAAAGCATTGTGCGGTGACCTCAAAAACTATTCACGTGACTCAGAGGCTTATTTAAAACGCCGCAGGGACATCGGCAATATGATCGATACATTGCAGAAGTATGCAAAGTAAGAGCATCGGGAATAACGAACTGATATCAGGACGGAGAAAGCTTCATATGTTTCTGCCAAAACAAACTGCATCCGGAAATCTGCAATCTCAAGTAATCGAAGCGGTTCATGCTTGTTTTGACCAACTATCAGTTGTCTCGGAACGCCACAATGGTCTTCTTCCGTCAGTCATGGACTCAAGAACCGGTCAGATGTTTGACTCGCCTCCTGCTCCGATTGCGGGGCAGCGGGCTGGTGATCGCGCCTTACGAGGCTGCAATTTGATGCACGATATTCCTTTGCTGCGAACTGCTATGCAGTTAGGACAGATTGTTGACCGTCAAGATTATATTGACATGGCTGAACATTACCTTTCTCGATTCGCTCAATGCTGTACCAATACCCCCAGCGGATTATTTCCCTGGGGCGAACATGCCTACTGGCGCTTAGATCTGAATAAAGCAGGCAGTAGTCATCAGGATGTCGGTACCGACCCGACATATCCGGTGATTCACGACCACTTGCGCGCTGCTCCGTTTTGGTTATGGGAAAGGCTCAATGCATATAATCCCCAATGTGTACAGCGGTTTGCGTTGGGCTTGGATTTTCATTTCAAAGCCGGCCTGTCGCTGGAGTATTCAAGGCATGCGTGCTTGATGGCTGGTGATGCATGTTTGTCGGATCATGCCGGATACGAACAATCAGGTAGACCAAGGCGGTTGCTCAGGGCGCAGGATGGTGCTAATGATTTCCCGAGACATAGCGGTTTTTATGCGGTTGATATTGCCTTTGCATTGAACCAAAGTGGCAATCCTCAGCTGAAATCTTTACTTGAAAGGATTGTTGATTACTGGTGGGAGCGTAAAGACGATAAAGGAGCTTTGCCTCTTCAAAGCCGTGGACCGGATTGCCCAAGACTGGTGACACATTCACTATCATTGGCCATCAGCTTGTATGAAACAGCGTCAATACTCAGACAAGGTGTATATTCCGATACCATGCTCAGCGACCGGTTGATCCAGCGAGCCAATCATTACATTGATTTATGCTTTATGGATGGTTGCAATCAGGATTGGGAAATTTTGAAATCCGGAGGAGGTAATGTTTGGGGAGGGGAATATGGGCATGAAAAATTGACTGTTAATCGCTACCCATGTTTGTACCTTGGTTTATACCGACTCACGGGCCAGTCGCGTTTGCTTGATACAGCTTTGATGCTGGGCAGGCAAATGGCTGCAACCCCAATACCCGCTTCACCCAGCTTGCATTTGCCAGCCATGGATGCAGCAATGATCCTTGACGCGTATTGCGATCTTTATGAATTGACACGAGATCAAGTCTGGCATGATCATGCCCGGCATCTTGGTCAACATATTTTGAATACCTATTTTCAAAATGCATTGCCTGTCGGTGCAAGCGGAATTGATTGGTATGAATCACAATTAGGTACCAGCTATCTTATCCATGCCATGGCAAGACTGTATTATCTATTACAATCACCTGATGATTGTCCAGTGTCGCCAGATTACACCAATCGATAAATTAGTTTGTAAAAAAACGCGGCGAAAATGAACTTCGCCCATTTTTAAGTTTTTATGGATATGTGTAAATACTATATTTTAAGCAAGAAAAATGGTACGCCCGACGAGATTCGTTTTTGACTGGTTTTTGCTTGGATTGAGGTGTAGAAAAGAGTAGAATTTAATAGTTTTCGGAAAAAAGTGGACAAAAAGTGGACATTTTTATCGGGGAAGTAAAGCGGCTAAGGCTTCTTCAAAAATGTTGCCGTGGAGATAGGCGAGAGCTTCGTGATTATCATAGGTTATTTTTATGTTGCAGGAATCTAATATATTCATGGCGACATGCAGGCATTCATGAGATAAGGTTCCCATGTTTTGGATCGTGTGATTGTATTCCGGCATCCAGATAAAGCAAAGGATATCGCCTGATTTTGTATCAGCCAGCATATCACTGTATCCGGCAAAAAAGCGCTGTTCTGAAGCTTGTAATTCATGTACTCGTTTGCGATACGCTTCGCATTCCGCATAGGTTCCGATGAAGATTGTCACCGGAATGTTGTATATGCTGTTTTGCTGGATATGATAAACTTGGTAATGATGCTGGAATCATCAAAAATCCGTTTGAAGATATTCCGAAACTTGATGACGAGAGTGAAAGTAGAGAGGCTTTCACGGAAGATGAGTTGAAGCTTATAGCAGAAAAAGCAGATGACTTTATAAAGCCAATTTTTGCTATAGGCATATACACTGCATTGAGAGAAGGGGATATATGTACGTTGAAATGGGATGAGTTAGACCTGAAGAAAAGTTTATTGACTCGAAAAATGTCCAAAACGAAAAGAACCGTAGAAATTCCGATCCTGGAAGATTTTAAAAATTTTTTAGTCGAGCAGAAAGACAAATCAGGCGAAAGTGAATATGTCCTTCCTGAACATGCTGAAATGTATCAAAAGAATCCCAGTGGTATATCCTGGCGGTTCAAGAGTTTTCTTGAGTCAATCGGCATAAAAACTACCAAGAAAATTCCTGGACGGAGTCGTTCAGCCAGTATTAAAGATGTCCATAGTCTCCGTCATACTTTCTGTTATTACGCCGGTGTATATGGCATTCCATTCCTTGTCGTCAAGGACATTGTTGGACACGTTTCCCCACAGATGACGGAACTATACCAACGTCATGCAGATAACCGTATGAAACGCGAAAAACTCATGCAGATGCCGGACCTAATGGGATTACCCCAGGCTGAGTCAAATGAAACAGAACTGCAGGAACCCTCAATAGAACCCGAAAGAGCTCAATTAATAAAACTGGCAAAAGAGATTCCGCTAGATGTCGTTAAAGTGATTCTGGAGCAGTTACAGAGCCCTAAACGGCTTAAACGTCCACTACCGAAGCTGAAAAATCCTCTTCAAGAAGAATGAGCATCGATACTACAACGCGTTGATAAATTCCTGTTATGACTTAAAAGAAGGCGTATGTGCCGTATGTTTTATTTCCGACATACAAGACATACGGGTAAATCAAAGTCAATTTAAGAATTATGTCTGTTAAAAAACTCATTTGGAAAACTTGTTAAACGTATGTAGCTTTTATAATTAGAACTTAAAAAACTCATTTTAAAAACTTGCTAACATCATTTCCATAAAAACCATTTTTCTAAAACTTTTGGAAGAACTTATAATCTTAGCTGAAGGAATACAATGTCTTTAACGATTATTTTAATGCTATAACCAATTTTATATCATGTTTCCTTATCGCCGAAGCTGGAGGAATATGTTTTGGGGCTCATTCCGGTTGTGCGTTTGAAGACTTTAAAAAAACAGGATAATGAACGATACCCTATTGAATTAGCTATTTCTTCAAGGGATAAATTTGAGTTACAAAGCAGATGTTTGGCGACCGCTATTCTTTGCTCCCGCAATAATGTGCTGAAGTTTTTCCCCGTTTCTTCTCTTAAAAGCTTACGTAAATGTGATTCGCTTATGCCGATTGCCATGCCCATTTTTTTCATATCTAAATTTTTATGGTACTCGTTTGATATTACAGCAATAGCCCGGTTGACTATTTCAGATTGATAAGACTGTAGCGCTACTGTTTCTATTAGTCTTTCCGGTATATTATTATCCGCTTGCCAAATTAAACCTATAAGAAATTCCGTTAGGCAACATGCGAGTAATTCATGTGAATATTGTTTTTTCTGCACGCTTGTATGCATTAATTTTTTCATCAAGTCACGACCATTTCGTCGGACGGATATTTTCATCTTCAAGATAGATGCAGGTATTTCCCCGCTAAACATAATATTTAAGAAATAGAAAGGCATATCCTCTTTTTCATGAAAATTATGCGGAGTTTCTCCTGGAATGATGATACATTCCCCGGGAAGCAGCAATATGGCTTTCTTATTTATTTCAAAGCTTAGTTCCCCATAGTCAACAAATATAATTTCATATAATCCCGGTTTATGCTTATGCTCCGCAGGATGGTAATTTCTTCTCTTTATTTTATGGGATATGTAATTAATTTTATTCACAAGCGTCGGATGGAAAGCATAATCAAATTTCATGTTGCACCATTTTATTATTAAAATCGTTAGTGACATTATAAAAATCAATATTAGCATTGATTATTATAGTATAATGCTAAAAAAATAGATTGCAAAAAATAAAAAATCTCAAATTATCTATCCATTTCTAAAACAATAAATGGCTTTGTGTTTATTTGTAAAAGAGTATAGAAAAATCGTTATCAGCACTGATGTAATCGATGTTAGCATTGATTTTGCAGGAAAGGTGATATAAACTTAAAAATAGAAACAAAACTTAATATTTTAAGGAGATTCAAATTATAATGACTCGCAATACTAAAATAACCATTGTTGGTGGAGGCAGTTATGTATGGGGACCACGGCTGCTTTGTGATTTAGTTCAAACACCTGAGTTTGAAAATAGTGATGTTATGCTCCTGGATATCAATTTAAAAGCTGCGGAAGAAATGAAAGCGGCTTTGGATCGAGTTTGTGCTGAAAATAATAAGAATTTTCGTTTCATAGCTACCAGTAATGAGGAAGAAGCGTTCAAAGACACTGATTTTGTAATAATAACAATTTCAACCGGTGGTCTTGATATGATGAAACACGATCTGGACATTCCTGATAAATATGGCATTTACCAGACAGTCGGCGATTCAGTCGGTCCAGGCGGCTGGTCAAGGCTTTTAAGAAACGTGCCAGTTCTCGTAAACATGGCGCGCAAAATTGAAAAGCTTTCACCGAACGCAGTGATCCTTAACTATACGAACCCAATGGCGGGTCTTACCGGAGCGATATGTGAAACTACTGATTTAAGAACTGTCGGGTTGTGTCACGGAATGTTTGGCACACGGCACTATATTGCACGTATTCTCGGAGTTAATAAAGAGGATATTTCTATTCGTTTTGGTGGAGTTAACCACTTTTTCTGGATTTGGGAATTCAGTGTTAAAGGTGAAGATGGCTACCAGTTATTACGCGATAAACTCAATGGTGACAGCCTGGTAAAATATGACAAAGCAAGTGATGACCCGGTTGGGTTTTCTGAGAAGAATCATCTTTTATTCGCTGAAATGTATGAAAATTACGGATACCTGAATTATGTTGCTGACCGGCATACGTGTGAATATTTTACTCCTTACCTTACAGATCTGGAAATGATGGAAAAATTCAAGCTGGAAAGATCCCCGGTGTCAAGGCGCCGGAAAAATTATGGGATAAAACGTCAATTTACGCTTGACCTTGCCACAGGTAAAGAGAAAATTATCGAGGCGAGTTGCGAGACTGCGATTGATATTATGAAGGCAATGGTCAATAATGAACCGTTTGTCGATGTAGTCAACCTGCCGAACATCGGGCAAATTGAAAATCTGCCTAGAAATGCAGTTGTAGAAACACTTGGATTGGTTGACGGTTGTGGTTTTGCTCCGATAAGCATGGGAAAAATGCCGGAAACTGTCAGGCATTTGACTGAAGTTCACTGCCATGTACAGTTGATGACGCTGGAAGCCGGAATGACCGGAAATAAAAAACTGGCATTTGAGGCGTTAATGCTTGATCCATTGTGTGCCGGATTGGCTCCGTCGGATGTCAAAAAAATGGGTCAGGAACTATTAGACGCGACCAAAGAATATTTGCCCCAATTTAAATAACATAATAGAGGACGTGTAATGAAAACAGAAAAAAAACGCAATTCGGAAAACATTAACACATTCACTTTAATTGAATTGCTGGTAGTGATAGCAATCATAGCAATTCTTGCGAGCATGCTGTTGCCGGCTCTTAACCAGGCCCGGGATAAGGCTAAAACCATTTCCTGCGTCAACAATATGAAGCAGCTTGGGCTCAATGCCGGAATGTACCGTAATGACTATGACTATCAGTTTCCCTGGAAATTTGATACTGGAGCCAGTGCGCAAAACACCCCTGAAGTACGTTGGTATTGGCATCAGGAGTTGTATGCTTATACCGGTGTCACCAAGAGAATCGGCGTTGTCAATGCCACAGGACGTGGCCCGTTTGCCTGTCCATCTGTAGCCACCACGGAAACTGTCGACACTACTTTATATGGTAGTTCCGGCGCGACTATTGGCGCTAACTCATATACGTATTACTACCCGGAACAGTTGAAGGGCGCACAGTTCAAAAAGCCGTCGCGCTTGATGATGATGGCGGATGCTTATGATTTCTATATCAACCAGACTGTGGTTGCCGAATTAAAAAACCACGTTGCATACCGACACGGTAGCGGTAACAGCACTAACGCGCTTTACATGGATTTACACGCGAACACCCGGAAGGTAAATTCGTTTATGACCTCGAAAAACAGGTCGCCATTCTGGAGTTGCAACCCCCTGTACATCAACAAAAACGATTTGGGATTTTAATATCTGCAAATTTTCACCCGCTGTTGTTTTACATGAAGAGGGAGATGAGTTCCCTCTTTGTTCTTTTAATTGTAAAAACACCGACAAATAGTTACATTAAACAAAAATAAATACCCTATGGAGAAATCAATAATGTCTTGGAAAAATTTTATTATCATTCTCTGCATGAGCTTTGCCGGGTCAATTTTCGCGGGAATGACCATAGTGAAAAATGGCAAAGCTGAAGCAGAAATTGTTGTTCCGGAAAACGCTTTGTCAAGCATAAAATTTGCGGCAAAAGAAATACAACAGCATATCGAAAAAATTTCCGGCGCAAAACTACCCGTGGTTAATACTCCGAGTAGAGAGGTTCGAAATAAAATTTATATTGGCGGGAGTAAGTATACAAAAAAACTTGGAGTTGATGCTTCGGGCTTGAAAATGGAAGGCTTCCGGATTGTCAGCAAAAATGACGCGCTGGTAATAGTCGGGAAAAATATGCAGCGTTTACCGATACCTACAGGAACATTTATACGTAACCGGAAAACCCGTCAGGAAGCGCAAAAAAAATGGCGGGAATTTACTGGAGAAAAAGATTGGACTTTACGTGAAATAACAACTGCCAGAAACTATGATCCGGAACTGAAATTCTCTGCTCAAGACGCAACTGGTACACTATTTGGCGCTTATGAGTTTTTAGAACTTTTAGGTGTTCGCTGGTATATGCCGGGACATGATTTCGGTACTGTTATCCCGAAGAAGAAAACTATTGTAATACCTGATTTGAACATAAGCAGATCGCCTGAATTTCCTATTCGTTATTTTCACAGTTCATGGGGAAATAATAAACAGATGGCGTGGTTCAAACGACAGAAACTCGGCTGGTCCTATGTATATTGCTGTAATCATTTCCTCGACGTATTTATGAGTCCTGAAAATGTAAAAAAGCACCCTGAATATTTTGCGAAAGTCAACGGCAAATATGATACTAGAGGTTGCACCGGCAGGTTTGGCCGCCCTAAACTAAGCAGTATAGAACTGAGAGTGGCGGCGACGAAATATGCTAAAAAGATGCTTGATTATGCTCCTGAATTATCTATGATATCAATGGGCATGCCCGATGGTTGTAGTTTTATCGGCGATGAAGATGCTGCAGCATGGGATACGGAAAAAACTCGCGGCTATCATGGCAAGATGTCTGATTATGTATGGGATTTCAATAAATATATTGCAGACCGGCTCGAAAAGTCGCATCCTGACAAATATCTATCATACCTGGCATATCACGCTTATCTGAGAGCGCCTGAAAAGGTCGATAAGCTCAATAAAAATATTGCTCTGATAAAACTTGAAAAACTTGGTCATGATGGTCCGGTAAAAAGAAAACGGAAAGAGATGCTGGATTTACGTGAAGAATGGTTAGAAAAGTTGACCTCAGGGAAATTTTATATCTGGGATCACTGGCTTTTTCATACCGCTCAACGCTATCCAAGAGTTCCAGCCATTTTTACTAATTTGCTCCAGGAGGATATGCTTAAATTACGCGGCAAATGTGAAGGTAAATTTATTGAGCTTGGACTGACCAAAGCGGGAAAAGACAATAGCGTCGGCTTGCCTGCCCTCAACCATTTGATGTATTACATTCAAGCTAAATTGTATTGGAATCCTGATCTTGATATGAAAGCTTTACTGGAGGAATACTACAAGCTTTATTACGGCCCCGCCAATACAGAAATGAAAGAATTTTTCGAGTTCTCCGAAGAAGTATGGATGAGACCGGGTTCACGCAGTATGTCTTCGGCAAAAGGATTTCTGAAGCCCGAAGATGTAGACCGCTATTTTGATATTTTGAAACGGGCTAAGGCAAAAACTGAAAAAGGCAGTAATTACTATAAGCGTATAGACTTGCTTGAAAATGAGATGGTTACACTCAAAACACTCTTTGATGACCTGAAAAGATCCGGTCCGACAATCAGAGGCAACTGGGTTACTGGTAAAATACCTGAAATTGATGGAGATTTGACAAAGTCCTTCTGGCTTGACAAAAAATTAAATAAATGGTACCCCATGAAAAATAATAAAACAGGGAGGCATGTGAAGAATCCTGCTTTAACTACCAGCGTCGCCTTCCGTAAAGCCAGGCACCATCTTATCATTGGGATTAAATGCAATGAAGATAAGATGGAATCTCTTAAGGCAAGCTGTACAAGCCCGGATAACAGCAGTATTTTCAATGATGACGTCGTTGAAGTTTATATTGAAACTCCTCAGCGTTCATACTTTAAAATAGTAGTTAACCCCAATGGCGCTTTGTTTGACGAATGTACCGATACTGAAATTGCCGCACGTGAGACTAAAACGGTAATGTGGACTCCCGGTATAAAAACCGGTGTCAAAAAAGGCAAAGACTTTTGGTCTGTTGAGCTTGTAATACCGCTTGAAGATTTTGGAGACATGCCTCCAAGCAGATCTCAACCATGGGGAGTAAATATTTTCAGAACCCGCTTTGCGGGCGGTAAAGTTGAAAATTTTGCCATTTCACCGACAGGTGGTAAATATGCAGACTTATCCAAAATGGCGAACTTTGCAATAGGGAAATAACGAATAATTATGACTAAGCCCAACATACTTTTATTGTTTACTGATCAGCAGCGTATTGATACGATCAATGCGGCTGGAGCAAGCCATATGCATACGCCAAATCTTGACCGTCTGGTCAAGGAAGGTTGTCTCTATACAAACGCTTACTCGCCTAATCCGGTTTGTATGCCAGCCAGACATAACCTGATCACCGGTTTGCCAGCCAGATTCCATAGTTTTGCGACTAACAGCGGAAAGCCTTTGGGATATGATATGCCGGTGCTCCCAAAGATCCTGTCTGATAACGGTTATGACACTCGGGCTATTGGTAAGATGCACTTTAAACCTGTACGCCGCCATCATGGTTTCAATAAAATGGAGTTGATGGAGGAATGTCCGGGATTCAGGGAAGACGACGAATACACTATGTATTTGAAAGAAAATGGTTTGGGCAATATACTTAATATTCATGGAATTCGTAACCTGCTTTATTATCTGCCGCAACGTTCATTGATCCCTGAAGAGCATCATGGTTCGACCTGGGTTGCGGACAGGTCAGTGAAATATATAAAGGAAAATAAGGGAAGGCGTCCGTTTTTTCTCTGGTCGAGCTGGATTGCTCCTCATCCGCCTTTTGATATTCCTGATTCATATGCTGATATGTATAAAGACAAGGACTTGCCTGAAGTTTTTAAAAGCAAAACCCCGGTTTCATGGGCTACTGAACTCAGGGGGACTATCCCCGGTATTCCCGAAGAGAAATGGGACGAATATGTTCGCCGGATGCGTGAAGTATACTATAGTTCAGTTTCTTTCGTGGACCACAATATCGGCAAAGTGCTTGACGCTTTGGAAGAAGCCGGACAGATGGATAATACGATTATAATTTTCACCTCAGATCATGGTGAAATGCTGGGGGATCATGGCTCTTTTGGAAAATCATGTGCGTACGATTCGTCTGCGAGAATTCCTTTTATCATTCGTTATCCGGAAAAATTCAAGCCGGGAAGTATCAATCACGATTTTTGCGATTTGAACGATATCCTTCCGACAATCCTTGACCTTACAGGTATAGATTATCCCGGAAAGATTGAATTGCCCGGAGGATCCCTGTTGAAGGACAGCAAAGACCGGCGATATCAATATATGGAATTCGGTTCCGGAGTATACCGCTGGATTGCCATCCGGGACAGAGATTTTAAATACATTTATCATTACCGGGGGCCTTATGAAGAACTGTTTGATATGAATAACGACCCTGAAGAAAGTATCAATCTGCTTTATGAACAAGCAGACAAATATGCGGAAATAAGAAATAAACTTAAATTTTCCCTGCTTGCATATGAAAAAAAATGGGGTTTGGAAGACGCAACAAATGATACAGGTTTTACTATTTTTCCCGAACCTGAGGAAAAAGATGAGGCAGGTATCAATAAAGCGTTTCCTAAATTTCAGCACCAGATACAGGAACCGGAGGAATATGCATCCATGAACGATTTTTCTGATGAAGTTTTACAAGTAATAAATAAAGAAGAACTTTCTCACTTGGAACATTTAGATCTTGAACAGTGGCTTGCCAAAGGCGGTCCTGAAAAGTTAATAAAATCATACATAAAATAAAGGAATATGGATATGGAAACTCAGAAAGTAATGTCAATAGGTGCACATGCCGACGATATTGAAGCTCACAGCGGAGGAACTCTGCTCAAATGCCGCGATAACAAATATGAGATCGTTTATGTAATGACCACCAATAATATGTCCGGTTCTCTTGCCGAATTACACCCGGATGGAAAAGTTACGCATCGCGGAGCTCCGCCTGAGGAAGTTATGAAAGTTCGTAAACAAGAATGTGCTGATGCCGCTGCTATGCTGAATGCCACGGTCATTCATCTGGATCATCCGCAACGGCACTATCGTGACGCCGACAATGTCAAGCAGACAATCGAATACGGCAGCAAACCATTACCCAAAGGAATAAACCCCGAAGGTTTACCATCTATCCTGACTGCTTGTGAAGATAAAGCCAGCATTAAAAGACTTGCGGATTTGATCCTTGAACATAATCCGTCATGTATCTTTGCTCATGGAGTAGCTACGCACAATATAGAACATCTCGCCAGTTGTTTGCTGTCGACTAATGCCTACTGGGAAGCGGTAAAAGCAGGTTTCAAGGGAGCATTGCTGCATTTTCGTGAAGATTTAACTTCTCTCGGACCGATTAATGCTAAATTCGATACTTTTATTGATATTTCAGATTATCTTGATGAAAGAATGGAATTGCTCGGTAAGCACGTCTGCCAAATGCCGACCGCTCATCATCCCGACCATGGGCATCGCCTGAGAGTTTTGAAAAAAGGCGTATGCTGTGGCTGCAGGGCCGCCGAAACCTTTACCTGGGTAAACCATCATCAAATGCCGGACATGGATTGTACTTTCCCTTTTTACAGCCCTCTGCTAGCTGAACTGGAACAAAACTCAAAATAAAAAAGAATTTTTTAATGAATAATATTGTATTTACAATGATGGATCAATTGCGTTTTGACGCTCTTGGTCATAGCGGTGAATTTCCGCTAAGAACTCCTGGTATTGATGCTCTTGTGGCATCCGGCACAAGCTTTGAAAACGCGATACTGGGACAGCGTTTCATGCTAAAAAAAGGCGATGTAAAATAAATTGTTACATCAACAAAAATGCTGATAATGAGTTTGATTATTATAAGATAAAAGATGATCCGAATGGACAGAGTAATATGGGTAAATCATTTTCTGTAAATGACTTTGAGTCGGACATGGAAGAGCAGTAAAATAGAGTTTTAATAGAAACTAAGAAATTCGAATCTTACTTTTTCCGGAAAAAAAGTAAGATCTGTGTTTACATAAAAGGTAACTATGATTGATATAATTAAAAACGCAGCTGCAGAAATAGAGCAGAAAATTATTAATGCCAGAAGGGATTTTCATAAATATCCCGAGCTGGGCTACCGGGAGTTCAGAACCGCGTCACTGATTGCACGTAAACTCAAAGATCTTGGCTGTGAAATAAAAATCGGCAGAGAAATAATGGATGCCGATACCAGATACGACCTGCCATCTGACGAAGTCCTCCAAAAAGAATTTAACAGGGCTGTTGCACAGGGCGGAGACAAAGAGTTCCTGGAGCGGATAAAAGGTGGATTCACTGCGGTTGCTGCCATCATATCCAACGGCGAAGGTCCGGTTATAGGGATGAGAGTTGATATTGACGCTTTGCCGATAAAAGAAAGTTCCAGCGAAAAACATCCGCCTTGTAAGAATGGTTTTACATCTGTCAATGATGGAGTGATGCACGCTTGCGGGCACGATGCGCATGCCGCAACCGGATTGGGAATTGCTCAGATATTGATGAGATTAAAAGATCAAATAAAGGGTACTGTAAAAGTTATTTTTCAACCTGCCGAAGAAGGCGTTTGCGGAGCCTGTCCTATGGTGCAGTCAGGCTTCCTTGATGATATTGACCAAATTTTTACCATACATTATTCCAGCCAATGGTCTTCTGGAGATATCCTCTGCGTAAGAGCTCCAGGACACCTGGCGATTGCTAAATACGACGCGGTATTCACAGGCGAATCCGCGCATGCCGGAATGCAGCCTGAACTTGGAAAAAATGCCATGATCGCTGCTGCAAACGCTATACTTAATCTTTATGCGATACCACGCAACAGCAAAGGCGGTACTCGGATAAATGTTGGCGGAATTAAAACCGAAGGTGGACGAAATATTATTTCAGATAAAGCCATTCTGGAAGTTGAATGCCGGGGGCAGACCAACAAAATTCAGGATTATATGGACAAACACGTCAAACGCATCCTGAAAGCTTCGGCTGAAATAGCTGATTGCGAAGTAGAAATAATTCCAATGGGCAGTACTCCTGGCGGCGGCAGTGATGATGCTTGCGCGGATTTTGTTATGGAATATGCGCAAAAGACAGCCATCCTCAAACCCAGGACCGAACAAAGAAGTTATGGCAGTGAAGATTTTTACTGGATGCTTGAAAGGGTACGTAAAAACGGCGGCACGGGCGCCAATATCAACATTGGCAGCGCTCCGGGCGGCAAAGCTCATTCTCCAGAATTCGACCTTAACGAATCCGTTTTAAAAGACGCGGCGGCATTTGTCTCTGGCTTGATATTGAACATCATGCAATAAATTCGAGATTTAAAATGCTGAAAGTTGGAATAAGTAAACAAATAATAACTCCTGAGCGTGGAGTATCTCTGGCTGGATATTTCAATCCTCGTCCAAATAACGGCGTGTTGGATGATATTCATGTAAAAGTTGTATTATTCAAAAAAGAAGCTGTTGTTACCGGCCTGGTGTCGCTTGAAATTGTGAAAACAACTTTGAAACTGGTTGAAGATATTACAAATAAACTGAAAGCTAAAGGCTATATTTTTGCGTATGATTTAATCATAAGCGCAATCCATACTCATACCGGCCCCGCCCTTGAATCAGAAAAAGGCGGCTTAAATGATGACCAGTATATCAAGCTTATTGATAAAACTGTCTGGGCTGTCGAAGAAGCCTTCGCAAACTTGCAAGATGCGACCCTCGAAGCGGCGAAGGTCAATAATAATCCATGTGCTTTCAATCGCCGCTACTGGATGAAGGACGGTAGCATTAAGACTAACCCGGGCAAGCTCAATCCCAATGTCGTTCGTCCGGAAAGCCCAATTGATGATGAGATTTCTATTGTAGCAATCCGACAGAATGGCAGGCTTGCTGGTATAATCAGCAATATCTGTAATCACACTGATACTATTGGAGGCAATCTGGTCTCTGCTGACTGGCCGGGGCGCATGGAAAAAGCTATCCAGAATAAACTTGGATATGATATACCGGTTTTGACTATGATTGGCTGTTCCGGCAATATAAATCATTTTGATGTCAGCAACGATAATGATCAGACCTGTTATGCGGAAGCCTGTCGTATCGGTAATATCTATGGTAATATAATTACTGATCTGATTGATGAATTGGAAGCGGTTGAATTAGATAAAATTCAGGTCGATTCACACGATTTTGTGATCCCATATCAAGTAATTAGCGATGAACGGGTAAAAGAAGCAAAAGCCACAATCGAGCGTATTGGTGATATTTCATCCAATAAAGATATGACTAGCGAAGGCATTGCCGCTGGGGATGAGGCAGTAGTAAAAATGTTTGCGAAACAACTCCTTGATTTCAAGAAAAAATGTTCCGGAAAATTCCGGGTATTCAAAATAATCAATATAAAACTAGGCAAAGATCTAATGTTTCTATCATCACCGGGAGAACCTTTTACCGGGGTGGGTCTACATATCAAAAGAAATTCTAAATTTAAATATAATTTCGTGATAACTTGTGCAAACGGCAGTTGCGGATATATATGTATGCCCGAATGTTATAAACATGGAGGTTATGAAATCCTGCCGTTTGTAGATGGTGCCCCAAAAGAAAATACAAGCATACGTCTTATCGATGTTTGGAATAAACTCCTAAATATACTTTAGAAAAAATAAAAATAATATAGATCAAGGGAAAAGAATGAGTCTGTTAGACTGGCTAATTGTAGTTATTCCGGTGATATTTGTCGCTGGCATGGGGTTTTATTCAAGAAAATATGTTCGCGGGGTAGCAGATTTTCTTTCAGCAGGGCGTGTATGCGGTCGTTATGTCATTTGTGCCAGTGATGTTGCGAATGCCATATCAATTATTACTCTTGTAGCATACGTTGAGGTACACTACAAAACTGGGTTTGCAATTAGTTTCTGGCAGGGGCTAATGACTCCGCTTGGCATGCTGCTGGCCTTGTCCGGGTATTGTGTTTACCGGTTCCGTGAAACCAAAGCAATGTCGCTTGGGCAATTTCTTGAGATGCGTTATAACCGTCTTTTTCGTATATTTGCCGCTTCATTGCGTAGCATAACAGAAATACTGGCGAATTCTATCATGCCTGCGATTGCGGCCCGTTTTTTTATTTGCTTTCTTGATTTACCGTTGAAAATAAATATTATTGGCCTGTCAATACCGACTTTTTTATTGGTTATTGTGGTTTGTCTGACACTGGCCATATTAATTCTCTGCATGGGCGGCACACTGGCGATGGTCATTACAGACGCTATCCAAGGAATGTTCTGTTTCCCATTGATTGTTGTTTTCATATTCTTCATATTATATAATTTCAGTTGGAATAATGAAATAGTACCTGTAATGATGGATCGGGTGCAAAGGGAGAGTTTCATTAATCCTTATGATGTTTCAAATTTGCGTGATTTTAATCTTTTCTTAATTGTTTTCTGGATTTTCCACAAGATCTTTCATCGGGCCAGCTTTATTGGCGGGGGGTTGTCTTCTGCCGCCAGGAATGCTCATGAACAGAAAATGGCCGCAATTCTCGGAGCCTGGCGCGGACAGATTTCGACTATATTCTATGTGCTGATCGCTTTAACCATTATCACCCTGCTGAATCATCGCAATTTTTCTTCAGAAGCAAAAAATATCCGGGACAACATTTCGTCCAATATCTCAAAGGAACTGATAACTGATAAAGCGCAACGTGTTTCTTTTAACCGGGCTATACGGGCTGTACCTGCTCAAAAACACCAGATTGGAGTTGATCCGCCCTTATCACAAAAGCATAATCTGGACACTCCAGTACTTGAGGTTGCGCATAAAAAATTAATGGAACTTAACGGGACAAGTGGGGGAAATGTAAAATTCCAACAGTACCGCACTCTCTTTCATCAGGAAATGCTGGCTACATCAATGCGCCAATTACTCCCTAGCGGACTATCAGGGCTTTTCGTGCTTCTGATGGTACTTGCGATGATTTCAACTGACAATTCCCGTATATACAGCGCAGCAGTTACTGTTACTCAAGATGTTATCCTTCCATTAAAAAAGAAGTCTTTCACGCTAAAACAGCATGTCTGGGTGCTACGTCTGGTATCAATCGGTATTGGAGTTATCTTTGTTTTATGTTCTAATTTTATGGCACAGCTTGATTATATTCAGCTTTTCATGACGATTGTGCTTTCAATGTGGCTTGGCGGCTGTGCTCCGGTTATGATTTTCGGACTCTACAGCCGTTTTGGAACGACAGCCGGAGCGTTCACGTCGCTTATTGCCGGGATGGTTCTTTCTCTCGAGGCTATTTTAATCAAGCGTAACTGGGCGGATATAGTCTATCCCTGGCTCGATAAAAATGGTTTTGTCGAACCGGTAGGTGACTTGCTGACAACAGTTTCTTCTCCTTTTAATCCATATATTGTCTGGGAGATGAACCCGGTTAAATTTCCTGTAAACAGCTATGAGACATCCTTTTTAATTTTCCTGTTTACGTTTTTTCTTTACATTATAGTATCATATTTTACCATGAAAGAACCGTTTAATCTTGACCGCATGCTCCACCGGGGTAAATACAATATTGATGGAGAAAAGAAAGAAGCCTTGAAGTTTACATTCCATCATCTTTTCAAGAAGATTCTCGGAATTACCAAGGACTACACAACCGGAGATAAAGTAATTGCATATGCTTTATTCTTTCAAAGTTTTATATGGAGTTTCCTTTGTTCTTTCGTCGGAGTCATTGTTTGGAATGCAATCACTCCATGGCCGCTGGAATGGTGGGGCAATTATTTCTTTCTCATACTGATTGCGATACCGTTGTGTCTTTCTGTAATATCTGTTTTCTGGTTCGGCATTGGCGGCTTTATCGATCTTTTCCGGCTTTTCCGTGATCTCAAGGATCGAGTTGAGAACCCCCTCGACAATGGTCAAGTAGAAGGTCATGTTTCACTCGCTGACAAGACTAAGTTTGAAGAAATAGAAAGTGATGATTCAGGGAAATAAGGGTTTAATAAAAAATTACATTTTATCATATTAAAGCAGGTCTATGTTATTATCACAAAAAACTCATAATGAATTAAAAAAGGTCGTATGTTCCGTATGTGTCGTTTGTTTTCTTTCCGGCATACGCAACATACGGATAAATCAAACTCCCTTTGAGAATTATGCCTGTCTTAAAACTAATTTTGAAAACTTGCTAAAAATATACATGTATTATATTGAATATCCTTAATGAAGGTATGGAAAAGCCTTAAAAAAGCTTTTGTACCGGTTCTTTTTTCTTTACCCTCACTTTTTCGGCTAAAAAATCTTCAATGACTTAAAAAAAACCGTATGTCCTGTATGAAAATGATGAAAATCATCAAAAACATACGGCTCATACGAGTTAGATTCATTCATTTTAATTTATTTCCTTTATCATCCACATTATCGAGAGCTTCAAGTTTAGCCTTGTCGGCAAGCGACATATGCCCTTCAACGCGACCATCATCTAGAGGGTCGTCTTTTCTGGCGGCAAGGTCTACAAATAGCCGCCGTAGATCAATAACTCCACCGACAGTGAACCATATGGTTGAAATTGTTGCAACAGCACCAGGAATAATCAAAGTCGTTAATAGAAAATAATTACTCCAACCTTCTGATGACCACGGTGCAAAAAAATTGAAAATAACCACCCCGCAAAAAGCAAAAAAGAACTGATAAACAATCGTATAGGAAAATGTCGTCCAAGCAATAATCTTATCTCCACGTGTATAATCCGGGGTTATACCAATAAGTTTACTGTAAAGACTCTTCCAGCTCCAAAGCGATTGAATATGCTTCTCGCCATCAATGCTATATTTTCCGCGATGCAACATCCTCTCTAGATTAAATGGAGAGCGATAGGATATTAGAGAAGCGATTATATATGCAGCAACACTGGAAATCATAGCCATGAAAAAAAACTCCTGTGAATTAATGGGAAACTTCACCGGATTCATTTCCCATACTATATAGGGATTGAAAGGCTTGGAAACAAATGAAAGAAAATCTCCGATGCTCTCGACCAAATTTACTCGTTCAAGCCATGGATAAATTATACCGGCCCAATTACGCTGGAGCATAACTCCTCCGATAGAGAGACAAGAGCCAGTAATCAATGAAGCAAACGCTCCTGCTGTAGTTCCGAACCTAGTGTAAAGACCAAAGACCATTACCGGGCCAGCTCCACCCAACCAGATCGAGGACATTATAACACAGAACAAAAGTATATAATCCAACTGTGACAGAAGTAATGATCCAAAGAAAAATGTAATACCAACAAACAATGAACACATGCGTATCCACCATATATGTTGTATAGGGCTTAACGGTGTTTTGCGAAACGGCATTATGACATCCTGCATAATTGTCAGAGCACTACTAAACATTCGAGAATCATCGGTTGATAGCATCAGCATAACCATCAACAGACAAAACAACCCGAGCATAAATGGCGGCAATATATTTCTCAGAGTGACCGGTAGCATCATCTGATAAAAAAGTGTTCTGTACTCCTGAAACTTGGCATTGCCATTCCCATTTTCACTGTTCCCGTTTTCATTAAACACATCTTTAGCGGTATTCAAATAGGTTGTATCGAGGTTGTTGTTTCTTGATAAAGGTTGATCAACCCCGATCCGGTGCTGTTGTTCCGGCAATAAGTTGATTCTCATTGCTAGTTTGTTCTTTAAAGCATCATTTTGAACAACCTCTTCAGCTATTCTACCTGAAAGTTCTATACGTACTTTTCTAGCCTGTCCGGAGAAATGAGAATGGTTCATCGTCGTAATAATGGCAATACCGATCAATATACACATAATATAACTAAAACCAGCACGCCATGAACCAAGAATTCCCGCCATTTTCTGTTCGTGTGGAGTGCGACCGGACCGGTCTGAGCCGCCGCCAGCCCAGCTTGCTTTATTCAGTGTATGGTTAAAAATCGTTACGATGAGAGCAAATAAGTTGAAATCGCGTAGCGACTGGATATCATAGGGATTCAAAAAATTTTCTCCAGGAACCCGATCCAGCATGACCGGAACAATTTCTGTACTCCATGAAAAATGAGTCAAAACAAACACGGTAAAAATAACAAAAATGGGATAAGACATCAGTCCTTGTATACAGTCGGAAATAATCAAGCCAATCATGCCTCCACTCCAAATAATAACCAGCGCCAGCGTTATTGACAAAATCATAATGAGTGCAAAGGAAGGGACTTCTATACATCCAAGGTCTATTATATGTGGAATACCTAATAGATAAATAAAAAAACGTGCAGCTACTGCTGGTCCTATCATATTAGTCAGCATCTCAGAAAAAGTTCTTAAAGTCGCCGCGAAAATACGAAATTTTCGATTGTAACGTATTTCCAGAAACTGTCCGAACGACAACGCTTTAGTCTCCCTGAACCGGAAACTACAGTAGCCAGTTAGTGCAATGACCGTCGACAACGGTATCAGCACATTCCCCCAGAACCCCATAGCAAAACCAGTTTGATAGTTAACTTCAACCGCAGCCACCAAAGTAATAACCCCAAGCGCTGATTCTATCCCGCTGACAGATATGACATAACGACCGGCAACACGTCCAGCTGCCAAGTAATCAGCTACCCCTCGGACATATTTTCGCGAATGTACCGCCATCCCAACGACCAAACTCACCGGAATAATTACAATACACCAACCTAGAAATCCCATTAATAAATCCTTAATTTTTTATATTTTTATTGGTTAATTATTTCAGCTCTATTCGGCCCGGCGACACATATACTTTCCAGTTTTAACATTTGCGGTTCAGTTTTGGAAAACTCTGGCTGAATAGTCAATGTATGGATTTTGACTGGACTAAGGTTTTGTGCAAGCGCTCTAAACATATAGGCAGAGGGGGAAAAAAGCTTTGCCCAGTTCGAATCATCATATACCCCAATAAGATTTCCATCTATGAATATGGAATATTTGCCGCTCCAAATCGTCGCCTCTCCAAATATAGAAACGGTTGTTCCATAAAACTTGACCGTTAATGATTCCGCTTTATCTCCAGTTAATTCAAATTTATTAAAGCCAAGTCGTTTGCTGTTAGCAACAATAACTTCATTGTCCTGCCAACGTGAACAAAGGAAATCAAATGACCCGGCTCGAATTTCCGGCACTCCAACATACCAGCCTTTGGGCAGTCGCTTCAAATCCGACAACTTAAACCTTTGAGAATTTGCATAAATTGGTTCAGTGAACCATTTGACTGGCATTACAGGAATAAGATTTTCAGACGCGGCACGTTGAAATGCATCCCATATATGCTTAGCATATATCCTGTAACCATAGTCGTGAGGATGAATTTCACTAAAGCCCTCAAAAGGCCACACTTTATCAATATCCAATTCCCCGGCGCGATAGTCTGTTCGCATGCCAGCAACTACATCGGCATAATACAGGTTGTATTTACGAAATATGGCAATATGAGAAGTTCTTCGTTTAAGTGTCTGGATGTCCCTAAGCGTTATATGGTCTCTTGATGCTAACATAACCGGAAAAACTAAACAATGACCATTACTCAAGATATGCCGAATTATTCCTTCATAGGCGGCCAAAGCAATATCGTCCGTCGTTTTGGCATTATCATTAAGCGTGAAATCGAGAAAAACCAGATCCGGATTATATGCCAGTACATCGCGTTTCAAACGATAAATGCCAAGTTTGGAACCAGCCCCCCCGATTGCGGCATCAACAAACACCCAGCGGGCTTTAGGATACTGCTTCCGTAAGTTTCTCATTATCAAACCACGATAACTTGTACGGTTAGGATCACTGGCGTTTGCTCCCCAAGTTAATGACCCTCCCAAAAAAACTACGGTCAAACGTTCCCCTTTTTTCGCCCTTTCAGCAAAATCACCAATTCCATTAGATAGCGCAAAACAACTTAAAGCTAATATCTGAACTATAATGATAGTCAATATCTTCATTTTATTTTTCATCTATTTCTATTTTTAGCACATCCCCGGCTTGCGCGGTTAGCGGACGTATGCGTTGTTCATCCGGCAATAGCAATTCACCGCCCCAGTCATTCACCAGAGCAACATCTTCACCGGTACGCAGCAATGTTATTTTTTCAATTTTGTCTTTCAACTGAGGCAGAATGACATCTCCCATAGGCTGTATTAGAAAGAACAAATATAGGTTACGTCCTCTTTGGGTATAGCATCCTGCAAACGGCGGCCTGAACTCCGCCTTCCCGGCTCCAGCAACTGCTTCGCCATTACTCTTAAACCATTTTGCCAGCTCTTTAAGCCTTGTGGCAGCCATCTCAGGGAATTTCCCTTTTTCGTCTGGTCCTATGTTAAGAAGCAAATTACCGTTCTGGGATACGCAGCCCATCAGCCCGCCTGTTAGCGAGGTAACAGGTTTATAATTGAAATCTGTATCACAATATCCCCAGTGATCGTTCATGGTGCAACAGGTTTCCCATACGACCTCTTTTCCTTTTACTGTTTGGGGCTGATTAGGGACGCAAATCTCCGGTGTATAATAGTCAAAATCACGGACATTGTCTTTATAGTAAGCAAGCCGGTCATCCACTAAAATCTCCGGCTGATGGCGATAGATCATTTTCAACAACCGATCCCGATCATAGTAATCCTGGCCTGCTTTGTAGCGACTGGTGAAGTCGAGAAACAGCAGATCGATCTTCCCATACTCGGTCATCAATTGTTCCACATGGTTATTGAGCAGGTCAAGGAAATCTTGATGGTCTTCATCCGTCACCTCATGCATGGTTCCACGCTGGATGTATTCCGGACTTTCCGGGTCGGACCAGCCGGGATGCGTCCAATCCGGCAGTGAGTGATAAAAGCCGATGCGCAAGCCTTCGGCCCGAAAGGCTTCGGTCAACATTCTGGTGACGTCTTTGCCATAAGGTGAATTGGTTATTTTGTAATCGGAATAATGGCTGTCAAACATACAGAATCCGTCATGATGCCGGGTTGTAAACACCACATATTTCATCCCCGCGGATTTTGCCAGACGCGCCCATGCCGCCGGATCGAAATCCACCGGATTGAATTTATGCATCAAACTTTCATATTCTCCTGAAGCCCATTTGCGTCTGGCATAGATCCATTCCCCTCTCGCCGGAATCGAATAGAGGCCCCAGTGAATAAAAAGTCCGAAACGAGCCTTCACAAACCAGTCTTTTCTGTTCATATAATTTATCTCTTTCACTATTTCTATTTATTTATCGGCAATAACCATGAATACAAAATTATCTTTTTATGTTTTTTAGATCACTAGTTTTATTTTGCCTGTTTTTGTATCTCTATTTGTATTTCCGGTATTGAATACCGGTACATCATATCAATTTTATCGCTTATTTCCTGCTTAATATCTGAGATGTTTGGTTTTTGAGTATAGGATTTTCTAACACCCTCGAACCACTCTCTATCCGCCGCTTTGAGATATTCATTGTGAAAGTATGCATTTATGGAATCCTGATCATCAAAAGTAATCCCTTGTCTTTTTAAATTTACATCAACCATAACAATGTCCCGAAGAGTCTTCTCCAACTGCTGTCTTTCTTCATTTAACTTATTATTATTGTTTACGATAGACTTAATTTCATTACTGAACTCAAAAAGGTTGATTCTATCACTCGCCCCTTCTTGATACACCATATCATTAATCTTAACAGAATAGATGTCACGTGAAAAATGAATCAGGCAAAGGTCAAAACGATTCCAGCGCTTTATTGGTATTAGATTTGCTGCTTTAAGATAAATTTCATCCTCAAAGACCGGTACAACCATTGGTTTAACTGCTAGATGTATCTTGCTTTTATCTATATTTTTTCTGATGATTGTACATTCCGCTGTACAAGTTATTCCGTAATCCCGATCTACTCTAATTTTTGGGGAGGCTTTTTCCCAGCCCATACCTTTCAACATTAAATATGCAATTGTTAATGAGCCAATTCGTTCCGGATGAATCCGGTCCTGACCGATTAGGGTATCATCCGGAGCGCTTGCCTGTATTTTATTGTTTAACTCAATCATTCTACTGTGAATATCGATATACTTCACTCCGAATTGATCGGCAAGCTCCGAACAATATTCTGAATAAAGAGTAAGACTGTCATTCGCTCCATAGTGAGATAATGATTCTATTCGGGTAGTCTGATCATATGGAGTCGGAGAAGCCAGTGTTATTGATAATCCTTTTTGTTTAAGTAACTCAACAAGGGAGTACATATTTCTTTTATACTGAGTTAAAAGTTTCTCCCGCTGCTTTTTCTTAAGCGGACTATCCACAGGATATAAATCAACTTTGACGTCATTCATACCGAACATCGCAATAGCTGATCTTCCGCTTACATCTTCATCAAACATATCCCAGGGGAGCCTTTGCAGTGCGTCAAACGCAGTATCTCCACACTTGCCTTTATTTATGAATTGCAGTTTATGTTCAGGGTAATGAGTACTCATATATCCATAAATATAGGAAATATAAGTACCGGAATGGGTTATACTGTCTCCAATATAATATATCTTTTCATTCATAACTCATTTCTTTACATCCGGGTAGTTTTTAGTGTATACATTTCCGCTCTCATCCAGAACTTTTATTTGATATTGATAAGGAGAAAGGACTTTAATCGTTTTTGTATAAGTTTTCTGACCATCATCAAGCAGATCGCTGTCAAAAACGGTTTTGCCCAACTCGTTATCAACAATAATCTGCCTGATATTGACTGATGCTTCTACTTTAATTTGTAACATTGTATATGCTTTGGCAAATACGACATCATTAATATATCCCGAACCAGGTGAATAACTGATTCCCATATGAAGTCTATATAGATGAGCCCACTCAGGACATTCAATTGGCTTACTGACTGCCTTTATCCATTTCCCTTTAGTATCAGCCGACCTGGCAAAAACAGTTACCGCCTTCTTCCAGTCTTTTGAAAAGAAAGAGACGGTCGCTCCGCAACCACTGAATAATCCCGCTCGCTGAGATACTTTATTATCGGCCTTAATCAGACAACTTAAAATATATTTTTCTCCTGGTTTGAAAGGCTTTTTCAGGTTTACTGTTCTGCCAATGACACCATTCGAGGAATTTATAGAAACAACTTTTTTACCATTAATTTCAGTTGGGGTAAAACTCTTATTTTTGATGGCTTTTTTATTAAGAGCCCAGCCTTTTAAGCCGTTTTCAAATCCGGAATTTTCAGCTAATAAATTCTGGACAGGCAAAGCTGGATCTGCGGTAACATTGATTTTTACCAGCTTCTTTTCATCTGCGACGGCATCCACCGCGATTACAGCCGGAACCAGAAATAAAAAAGCATAATTCAAAAAACAGTTCATGTTCATAGCCTTTTTTTAGAATTCATATATATGGACTTGATACCCCTCAAAGGTATCGTTAAGTTTCGAAGCTTTCAAACTGACATTCCGATTCTCAAATAAAACCTTGCCTTTCTTATTATTTTCCAGCGCTGGAACTTTTATCGTGCAATTAATTTTTCTTTTTGCAGTATTTACAGCAATCAAGTACAAATGTTTTTGATATTCAAATACTGCCAAGTCAATTTCTGGACTTGAAACTACACTTCCGCCAACTTTTTTCCCAAGACAATATACCGGAGCCAATATCTGCGTCTGGCGGTTTTGTTCTTTCATATAGTCCCAGGCGGAATTTGATTGCGGAATACCATTTGTCTTGCGTTCTTTCGGGGGATAATAAGCGAAGTAATCCAATCCTTTCACTCCGTGATTGAGAGCCAGATAAGTCATACATTTGATCTCTGCCGGAGTCGGACAGCGTTTTTTCTCCTGAGCAGCTCCATAGAGCTGGAGAACCAACCAGAAAGATTGTTTCGGATTTTTCCCGACAGCACTCATTAATCTGTCAGCATGAACAGAAACAGCCGTCAACGGTGCATTCGGAACAGGATACGGGTCTGTTGAAATTATATCGCCATTGTGTTTGTTAGGAAAAACTGCGTTAATAACATTGATAAATACTGGATGGTAAGGGTCTAATTCTTTTAACATCTCATAGACCTTCTTATTTCTCTTAACATAGCCATCAAGCTCGTCTCCACTCATCCAACAGAGAATTCCAGACTTGCTGCGGTATTTCAAGATAAGTTGGCTCCAGGCTTCAAGCTGATCGCTAGAATAATCAGCCTTTTTGAGAAATGGAGATGAAGGAATTATGCGAAAATTGTATTTTCTGAGAAGCTTTAATATATCCGCGAAATTGATTTTAAAATTTTTTGCGTTTTTTATATCAACAGTCGGCCATCTTGAACCACTTTCCATTATCGCTTTTTCATTCTCTAAAATCTCATCTCTAAAGAATGACACGCTTGATACAACCGTATTGAATCCATGTTCATTTAAATCTTTCAACCGCGACTCTAAAATCTGTAATTGTTTTTCCCGGTCGCCGGCATATTTGGAAATCTCATTCCAGCGCAAATTCCAAAGATGTATTGCAATAGGAAAGAAAAACTTGTCATTTATCACAAGAGTATGGTTTTTAACTTCAACCTTTTCTTCAGGAATTATCGCCTTGCTGATTTTCCAAAAAGTAATTTTACCTTGTTCTACAACCTGATTATGTTCATTCAGCAGTTGAACCGCAAGTTGATAGCGTCCATTTTTCAAAGAGCTGATTGATGGCTTTATCCGGTTAGAAAAGAAAACCGGGCGAGTAGTCTTTTTTGAAACTACTTTACCATTGGTATTTATAATTTGACTATGAAGAGAATATCCTTTCAATGACTTTACTTTTCCAACCTTGACTTTTAGCGTTACACATTTTTGAATATCGTAGAAAACACGATCACTTAACAAGACAATATTCCCCTCTTCTTGTTCTTTCTGTTTTTTGAATGTCCCGGCAACGTCAACTTGCACACCTTCAACATTGCCAAATCTGCTTGAGTTATGAAATCCAACGATGGTTGGAGACCAGCAAGTCCACTCTTTAGCTTGACGATTAGTCCGGCAAAAATTCATTCCCCAAGTATTCTTAATTTTTTCCTGCGGCATAGGAATAGACTTAAATGGAATTGACAACTCAATTTGATACCTGTCCTTAAATACTTGCACTCCTGTCCTGATCTCAGCTTTTTTGCCGGCAAAAAAAACTTTACCTGAAGGATTAATGCCTATTTGCACGTAATTTCCTGATCTGCCGGGATCAATGAATATTTCAACCGAATCCCCGGCAAAAACCTTATCCGGATTTTTTTGAAAAGCGTTTATTGTTTTCTGGTAATCCTTGAAGTAACAAACAAAGCCGATATACAAATTATCTTTGTCCTGTAAAACATAACATTTACTTTGTTCTTTAACCTTGTCTTTACCGTTTAAAGATTTGAATGATTCTATTTTAGCCGCGTCATTCCATTGCTTTTCAGCAAATAATCCGTCTATAAGGTTAGGGCCTTTATCCATTTCAGGTACTTTTATGCCTGGCAGTTCAGACATGGCTGCCAGATTTGTCGCGGCTATTAGCGCATAGATAATGCTTGTCAACTTTTTTATGGCAATTTTCATTTAAATATTCCTTTTATAATGAGAAGACAACAGAACTCAAGTGCCTCCTCGTAAATAGAGGGGGCATTTTTATATTATTTAATCTCATTTCTGATTTTTTTAAAATTATTAGTTGACATTGTAGTAATACATTCTGCCTGCCAGGGTCGAGTCAATAAATCCAAGCTCATTATAATCCAAAGCTTTCGCATGCCCGTCAACGAACCCGGTTACCGCACGCCCTTTGTAATTGCTGTAACTCCAGTTGTGATATGGACGCCAGCTTGAATCCACAATCAAATCAGGCGGTCCACCATGACGATTGATTGGAGAATAAGTAAAAACGGAATACGCTGCTTGCACTCTGTAATATTTTCCGGCTTCCGAATAATGTACTTTGTTAGATGGAGATTTTATTCTATTTATCTTTCGGCCAACCAGGGTTGATATCGCAGAGCCGCTTGCATCATTTATTCCATAGCTGATCAGTCCCACCGCAGGATGCCATGTAGTACCTGAAGATGTCGCTTTTAAACTCGCTCCTTGAACACTTTTCGGACAATATAGTGGAGTTGATCTTATTTTATCCGGAGTACAGTTTATATAGTTTGTATCAGACCCGAATCCGGGAAATTTGCTTCCTACAAAATATTCCCAGCCGGTTATCCACCAGCCGTCAGTTCCATATTGTGACTTTATTGTATAATCATCAAAATCATTAGCATACCCCAATGCCCCCTTGGCAATTTGCGACATATTGTTTACGCAGTGAATTGCCTTCGCTTTGTCACGGGCTTTGCCAAGTGCCGGCAGCAACATGCTAGCCAAAATCGCAATAATAGCGATAACAACTAATAAAGTTTGTTTAATATGTAATTATGTGCTATAGTATACAGTCAAAACTAAGGAGAACACAAGAATGAAAGCACTTATTTACGCCCGGCAAAGTAGTGGGAAGGATGATCTTTCCGAGTCTGTAGAAGCTCAGATTAAAAACTGCAAACAGCTTGCCGATAAAGAAAAACTGGAAGTTGTGGGAATTTTCCGCGATCTCAATACCAGTGGAGAAACTTATCCTGTGGGCGCTGAAGAAATAGCCTATGTTGATAAAGCTTATCAAGAATGGATCGCAAATCAGAGTTCAAAGAAAAATTATCGTACGGGGCTTGGCGAGGCGTTACTGTTTCTGGATAACGTAGATTTTATTCTTGTCAATGAACTAACTCGTCTATACCGCCCGATCAATGGCAGTTTTCTTGAAGGACACATCAATCATTTGCTTCGGGAGAAGCAGATCAAAGTATTGCAGGTTCAGGGAGGTAGTATTGACTTGGCAAAATTTGACCAGCAACTGATCACGATGATAAAAAATCAGATTCTCTATGATGACCTACAAAAGAAGCGGCAAAACAGCATCAATGCCTTTCGTATCAAACGCGACAGTGGAAAACTTTGCTGCGGAACCCATGCGTTCGGATTGAAGTATCTTGGCAATGACCAAATAGAAGTCAAACCAGAATGGATTGGGATCATCAAATATATCTTTGACAGCATCAGTCAGTATAAAGCCTACAGTGCGATTGTCCGGGAATGCAACGCGCGCTGGAAAAATGAATGTTATTTTTATGAAAGTTCTATATATCGGATTGCCAGGCAGCCGCTTTATGCCGGCTATCAATACAACAGCGCCGGAGAACTGATTAAAAACGTCCAGCTTACCGGCCAAGAATTTATCTCTTTCGAACAATGGCAGGAAGTACAGAAAATCATTGGAACGAAACGACGGGAGCACCATGCCAGAGCGAAAAAACACTGGCTGCCGCTTTCCGGCAAGTTGTACTGCGGAGAATGTGGAAGCAAGCTGATCTGTACCATCGATCACGGAAAGATTTATTACACATGCCATAAAAAAAATATTGACCGGGATCATCGTCGCTGCAAAAACAGCCGAATTCGTTTTGAGCCTGGGGTTTATGGCAAGTCATCGCTCTATGACGCGATATTTCCACTTTTGTCCATCGCCCTTATCGAAAAACATCGAAAAGCCAGTGAAATGCTCAAAGGAAAAAAAGAAATATCCAAATACGAAGTGGAACTTGAGAATATGAAAATTAAAGAACGAACGCTGTTTGACATGTTTGCCGAGGGACTGGCTAGTGAGATTCAGTTGCGAAATATGTTGGCTAATCACAAGAAAAAAAGTATGGAACTCATGAGAAAAATCGCGGCAATCCGGGCCAGCGACATCTCAGAAGACAAGGTTGAAGAGTTGAAATATAGTGTTCTGACTCACATGTTCAATGAGCTTTCGACCAAATCTCTGCCGAATGAACTATATGAAAGCCTGCTGAATGAAGCGGAAATTTACGCGACCGTTTATCGTGACCGCGTCGATTTCCAGACAAAATACGGTCCGGTCTCGGTTCCCCGCGTCAAAATCAAAACTCGTTTCTGGATGCCGGAATGGGAAATCGAATTGAAAAATGCCAGTAATCAAAACGCGGCTTCTATTGATGATTCATCCCGTATTGTCGCAACCTATCTGACCGGTAAGAAAACAAAACTGGCGGACTTCGGCAATCTAAAGATTATCAGCAAATAACATAGAAGTTAAAAGTCAGGAAGCTCTTATGCGAGTGGCTTATGCGGCCTGCGGCCGGCCACACGATAAAAGAATTTAAAAAAATTGACTGGGGAATTACTTCCTCGGTCAGGCTGGTTAATCTCCGGGTTGGCACCTTTTTGCTGGACTTCTACGGTAATTGGTCAGAATACCACATTCGTGCCTTGCTTTTACCCAACTGCCGTTTCCGAGCTTTCGCATTCCAGCGGCCATCAGGTATTGGTAGTTCTTTCGCATGTTGGTATATGACAGATTGACACCGTTACGGTAAAGCTGCATGATTTCACGCTTGATTGCCGTTTTGCTCATGGAACGCCTGACCCGGACTTTGCCATAATCAATGCCTGAAGCCTTCACGGCGTTCTCCCAGTTGCCAAACCGTTTGAGCGCTGCCATGTAGAGTGGCTTATTACTTTCCTGAGCAGAGCTTGAATTAATCGGTTGCCCATTGGCATGGACCTCTTTTATACTCCTAATAACTTTATCCCGTGACCACCTGCGGTATCTACAAATCTTAGAATAATCCAGGCCCGCCGCCTCGATCGCTTCTTTCCATGATCCGAACAAACGTACTGCGGCAGCATGTACATCAGGATAAGTTGTTGCGTAATAATAATTGTTCAAGCGCTCACGCCCGTTGCGAGCCAGAATGTGTTCGATGATCATTTCAGGCCGCCAGATGCGTTTAAACATTTTCCTCCTCCCCTTAGTCCCTTACTTCCTGAATACCGCCGGATCAAGTTTTTCGACCTCTTCTTTTAGTGTTTTCCCCGATCGGAATTTGACAGAACAATGTTCCGGGATGACGACTTCATCCTTCGGGTTGTTTGGATTACGGCCTTTTTTTGCCTTACGAACAGTGATCTCAAACACTCCGAAGTTGCGCAGTTCAACCGTATTCCCGGCAATAATATCTTCCGCCAGATAGTCCAGCGTCAACTGAACGATCTCCCCGACGTCTTTTTGAATGACCCCGGTTTCCTTGGCGATTTTTACAACAATATCACGTTTCGTCATAGCGATGATTCCTCCTGTGGGTTTATTTACATGTCAAGGTAATCTAACAGAAGCGTTCAGCATTTTCAAGGCGTTTTACGTTATTAACTTACAAAAAATTCAATATATGATTGATCCCGGTCGAATATCAATTTGACATGTCGGATATGTCCGTATATACTTATGGTTTCTGAGCATATTGATAACCCTATTTTGCGAAAGGATGACAGCAATGAATGAGACAATTTCAAAAACGTATGGAATCGCAGAATTAGCCAAGGCAACCGGGCTCAACATCAGAACGGTCAGGTATTATATTCATCGCGGGTTGCTTCAGCCGCCATGCGGCAGCAAGCGCGGCTCCTATTATACTGATATGCATCTGAACCGTTTGCTGATGATCAATAAACTTGCATCCCAAGGTGTGCCGCTGGTCGTCATGATGAAGACTCTGGATTGTTCCGAGTCGGAAGTTTCGGACGACAACGATGCCACTGAAACCGCAACATGGCGCGAAGCCGAGTTGTTCGACGGGATTCGTCTTTCCTTCATCCCCAACGCCCTGACTCGGAGCGAGGTTGAGAAAGTCCATAAATTCGTTAATGAACTCATGCGCGAAAAAGGACACTCAGGAAAAGCCGATAGACGCGCAATGAAAGCTGTAGAGTGTTGAGAAACTTCATTCCCATAAAAAATGGCTGAGATATTTTGCACTAAGGAGGGGGGGAAGTACAAATAACATCTCAGCCATCGAAAATATACACGTTTCAGGGCAAATAGCAACTGCTTCTACAGATTAAAGTCCGTAACCGGCGTCCCAGTTAGGGGAATCATACGAATTTGGAAAATAGACGCTGAGTCGAAAAGTATTCAATAAACTGGGGCCTACATTGGGATAAGGAATCTGGTTTTCCGATAATGACTTCGCGTGCCCATCGAGAAATGAAATATTTGTCAATTTATTGCCATGACGCCACCCAATCATGCAATCATCTCCAATCCCTCCGGTATACGACCCGACTCCATAAGGTCTCAGCATATATGACTGCACAATAAGAGGATAGTTGAAATCAAAAGCATATGCGGCGGAAGATACCGCTTTGGCTTTTGTTATTCTGACAGGTCCTTCAGCAACGTAAGCGGATGCCCCGGCCGATTGATAAGCAAATGGATTTACTCCCATACTGACTTTTACTTGAATGTTCCACAATGCGGTTGATTCTGGCATATGACCAGGTTTCGGGTCGGCCGGACACACTAACTGCTTCACATGAGACTGGCGCTTTTCAGTGTCCCAGGTGTAATAATCCGCAACATTGAAATTATTTGCTTCAGCGATGGCATTAACTAAAGGAAACACTGGCTCTGCTGATGGAAAAATAGAATATGGAAGTACTCCATTGTAGCTATTTGTATATAAAAGAGCCCCACTAATAACTGTTTTATGGTTATTCAAACAGTTAATTGTATGTGCTTTCGCACGAGCTTTGCCCAGAGCTGGCAACAGCATTGACGCGAGAATAGCAATAATTGCTATTACAACAAGAAGTTCAATTAATGTGAATTTCAAAATACGAAATGATTTGAACATAATTCTTCTCCTCCTTAAGGATGTGTCCGTTTTCAACTAATATCTATTGAATGTTAAAGTTAAAGTCTCTGAAAAACAGATTTTTCAGTTCGTAAATACTAATAAGCATTGCCGCATAATTACCCTTTCATTTTTATTATGGTTTCTAAAATGAGTATTAATACGATTCATTATCAATAAAATATTGGCATAGTTCCCCTCCGTTTTCTTTCTCAAGTTTCCCTGGCGACACTTTATTATATTGACATATTCAACAATTAATATAGTGTGTTTCTTTCAAGGGGATCAATTCTTGTGTTTTCTGGCCATAGCTTACCACGTTTTCAAATAACACATCTGAAAACGGATATAACAACAAACCTGAATTTTACCTGATTTACTCCAGACAGCCTCATATTGTCAGGAATTAATAAATCAGTGCAAACTCCCCGGCAACGCTTTACAAACAAGCGTACTAATGTTATTTTACACTGTATTATACATTTTACAAGGGAAAAAGGGGAAATATGAGAAAAATCTTCTGGCGCGCTACACTGCATTTGATTCGACAGGTTAAAAAAGTGGATGTCTTTGAACAAGTTTACCTGGAAAATAAATATTTGCTTGCGGAAAACCAGATCATGAAAGCCGTCCTGACACGAGAAGGCAAACGCCTTAAATTTACTGATGAACAACGCAAACAGCTGGCAGAAAAAGGCAAATCGCTTGGCACCCGGATTTATGAGGTTGCATCCATCGTTACCCCGGCAACCATCCTGCGCTGGCATCGACAGCTTATCGCGAAAAAGTTTGATTCGTCTAATGTTCGCAAACGCGGCAGACCAAAAACGCCACGTGAAATCGCGGAACTCGCAGTTAATATGGCACTTAAAAATCCCGCTTGGGGTTACATCCGTATCGCCGGGGCAATCCGTAATCTCGGAATTAAAATATCCGGTTCAACCGTTGCCAATATCCTCAAGGAGAAAGGCATCAATCCCTCCGGCGACCGTAATCACGGCGGGATGTCGTGGTCTGATTTTATCAGAATTCATAAAGACACGCTCTGGGCCACTGATTTTTTCACCGCCGAGGTCTGGACTAAAGCCGGACTTATCACTTATTACGTTCTGTTCTTCATTCAGGTTGGAACACGCAAAGTGGTCATTGCCGGGATAACGCCGCATCCGCACGGGGACTGGATGGCGCAAATAGCCAGGAACCTGACCGGCTTCAACGGCGAACTCTCCGGCGCAACACTATTGATCCATGACCGCGACGGCAAATATACTTTGCAGTTTGACGAAATAATGGAATCCGTCGGCATCAGGCCGATACGGCTTCCGCCACGCTCTCCAAACTTGAATGCCTACGCTGAAAGATTTGTCCTCAGCATAAAATCGGAATGCTTGAACAATCTCATTTTGATTGGAGAAAAATCCCTGCTTAAAGCTGTTTCAAATTACGTCGAACATTACAATTTTGAACGCAATCATCAGGGCATTGATAATACCATTCCGTTTCCGACTGAGCATGTCGGTAAGCCAGGTGGCAAAATCAAATGTTCCGAACGACTTGGCGGGTTGCTCAAGTATTACTACCGGGACGCGGCGTAATCTGGGACCAAAACATTAATCCTGCTGTTTTTCCGGATTATTCCGACTGGACACTTATTGTCAATCAACACAAAATCAAGCATTTACGACTGCTGATTTCGATTTTTGAATCGTAATTTTTCGAAAATTACTCATTTTATTGACTCGCAAATATCCTTTTTTACCCTCTGTCAATCCGTCACTTGTCCGTCACTTTCGTGAATCGTATTTTTGCATAGGACGGGGTTTGACCTTGGTGCCGTTAGCATCGGTAACTTCCGGTTTGATGACTTTGGCGAGGCGGCCCATGGCGTCATATTCAAACTCGGTGGAGATACCGGATTGATCGGTTTCACGGATTTTCTGGCCGAGGGTGTTATAGACTACGCTTGTACTGGTGTTGTCGGCAAAGATGGTTTTAACTCTGCGGCCCAGGGCGTCGTATTCAAACCTGGTTTCACGGCCAAGCGCGTCGGTGACTTTTGTCTGACGTCCGGCGACGTCATATTCGTAAGTGGTGCGATTGCCTAGCGCGTCGGTCGTCGCCAGGGAACGGCCGGCGGCGTCATATTCGTATTTCGTTTGATTGCCTTCGGCATCGGTGCTGACCAGGACGCGCCCGGCGGCGTCATAGGTGCTGGAGGTGCTGGAGATAACCGCGCCGACTGAATCCAGGGTTATACTGTTGCCGCTTACCGTAACTTTGACGTCTTCCAGCCGTTCGCTTCTGATCACTCTACCAACCGCGTCATAGATCGAACGGGAACCGTTGGCGGTTGCGCCCGGAACGTGGCGATCCTGAGTCAGATAGCCTCGGCCCATGATGTCGTAAACGGTTCGGCTGACGGTGCCGTCGGCATACTGGGTTTCGATCACATTGCCCCGGTCGTCGTAAACGGTGGTCGTGGTATTGCCGAGTTTATCGGTGCGCTGAACCGGTTTTTCAATCTCGTTGTAGACCGTAGTCGATTCATTGCCTTCCGGGTCAATAGTTTTTACGACCTGATCAGCGGCATTGTAGATGGTCTGAGTGGTCAGGGTTTTCGTGCCCAACGTACCGGTCGGGTCGGTCCAGGTGAAAGTGGAACCGGTCTGTTTGCCGTTTGGATCGTAACTGAAATTACGGGTCACGTTGTTGCGGTCGGTGCTGCTGGTCATATTGCCGCTGCCGTCATAGCCGAACGAGCTGACTTCTCACGGAGAAGCACGGTGAACCGCGGCGGCGACCACTCGCCGCGGATTGGGATTTATTCAATTGTCAAACAACTCGCAAAAAAACATGCGTATTTAAAATTAGTTAATCATTATTTTTTCCATTTATTCTATGGTTATTACTTTTTTGCTTCATATTTTCAGAATCTTCTATAGGAGGGAAAAAATCAGACTGGTCTGCATGTCCTTGATTGATTATTTCATTTGGAATTTTATTGATTGAGTCTTCAATTTTATCCACATTTGTAACTTTTGTGGGCCGACTTTTAGCGTTTAAATATGCTACAATATAAATAAATATACATATAAAAACTATTATTAAACAACAACAACCAAACTTATCCGGGTCAATTTTTTTTAATTTTTTGACAAGTCTAATTGAGTTACTATATTCATCTATATTCGCATACATCTCCTCTGTAGACTCCCTGAATATAAGAATATATACTAAAAATATAAGTATATAAACCAACATAGAACTATAAGTTATTGTTTCATAACGCATATAACTCACAAAAACTTTTTTTGAAACAACTTTATATTTGCCACATGAATGTACCATATAGACTCCATCAGGAGTTATTTTTCCTTTGAATAATGCTGATCCGTGCAAATAAAATCCCAAAATGCCGTATATTATAAAGTTTATAAAAATAAGAAACGGCATGAGAAAGAGCAATGGAGCAAATATTTTCTTACGAATCAATGTTTTTATTTTCATTCTAGTCTATGGGGGGTAATTATTTATAATACAATTCAACTAAATATTCAAAAAACTCACGGGTTAATCTACCATAAATGCTTTCTTTTGGAGGTTTATGTTCTCTATCATTTACAAGGCCCACATCAAAAGGAACTGATCTTGATGGTGCTTGTTGAGTAAAAGTAGTAATTGATAATGCCCAATCTGCGTTACCTGCCTTTTTTCCTATATTATAAGAAAAAGAGAACCCTTTTGGTCCAGAAAAGCTCTCTCCTATAAACACACTTATAGATAATCGGGAAATTACAGGAAGTATCATTGTAAAAATTTTATCACAAATTCGTAAAGCACCTCCAAGGATATTTGTCATATTAATTGCACGTACTACATGATCCATAATTTTAAGTTTCATAACCGAAGATAAATATTTAAATATAGGAATGTGAATTGTATAAAAAGGTCCCTGATAATCATCTGACCGTGGACAGTCAAAAATTACGCCAACCCAACTTGAAATTGAAGCTCGTATTCCTTTTGCTGTTCTAAATTCAAAATAGCCTCCTAGAAATGTATAAAAAGCCATGTTTAAGTTAGTCGGAGATATGAGAAGATCTATGCCAGCAACATCCCCAAATGCGACATATTGTCCTATAGATGCGGCCAGTGATGACCCTATATTAATTGCGCTAGCATGCATTGCAGTCAACAAACCAACTCTATAGGCTTGAGGTAGCGTTTTTGCAGCAGCTACATCCATTATCGGTGAAATTGCCATATCAACCATGTTCTCCAATATCATTCTAATTGCCATAGTTGAAAGTTTATCATTTACAGTAAAAAACTTCCCGGTAGGATCAGTGCCATTTACAGGATCACTATGACAATAAGCATATTTATGGAGGCTCTGCGGGTCCGAATGGTAGCCAGCAAAGGGATCTATTGAATAAAAACGACCTATATTTTGATTATAATATCTTGCGCGTAAATACTGTGATTGCAGGCCAACATCAAACTGCTCCCCGGAATATAACAAGTCGGTTGCAGCAGGGGTTGTAGTTGTGGGATTGCCTCCAAGCATAATACCGAAAGCATCATATGAATATCGGTCTGTTACGACTCCTGAGACATTCGTCAATACTCGGGTTGAACCATGACCGTCATATAGCAGATGTTTGACCCCTTCGGAAGTTTCCTGGGATAGGATATCATCACCAATGACGTAGCTTCTAGTTAGTGGGTCACCGACATTCGGGGCTTCTTCAAATATTTGAGCATAACCGGTATGGTTCATATTGTCAACCAGAAATATTCTATTTTGTGAATTACCATTTACACTCAACATCGACTTAACTCTTATACCTGATTGATCGTAAGTATAGTTACCAGTAATATTTACCAATTGTCCCTCTTCTGTTCTCTGAATAGTTGCAGAAGCAAGCCGGTTATGTAAGTTATATGTAAATGTATTGGATTCATCATTGCTACTTTTACTTATTAAACTTCCGTTGGCATCATACTGATAATTTGTTATACCTTTAGCACTAGAATTCTCTATTGTCAACTGGTCATTGTTGTTATATGTGTAATTGATGGCTTCAGTAGCACCACCCGCAGTACATAATTTCTGAACTCTATTTCCATTTGCATCGTATATATATTGATTACTGAAGTTAGGGCTGTTTTCTGTGGATGTAGATACCTCTTTTGTCAGCCTGTATAACTTATCATAAGTATAGTTGATATTTGTATTAGAGTAACTACCATCTGGTTCAAGGCGTTGTTCCGCAATTGCGGTCCTGCGTCCGTTTGGAGCTAGAGTATAAGAGTAATCCGCCAATACATCACCAGCGCTATTCTTGTGCGTCAGTTTGGTCAGACGATTCAGGCCATTATATTCATATTTCGTAGTAATTCCATTTGGCAATGTTATACTGTTTCGTAGTCCCACATTGTTATAATTGTAGACAAACTCATTTGGAGTATTTAAATCAACACCGTTCCGTTTGAGAACAATAACTTTCTTTAGGCGTCCAAGCTCATCGTACTCATACGCTTGTTCACTTTTTGCTGACCACGTCTTAGTTTTTCTACCAGTTACTTGATCATACACATAATTAATTGTTCCTTCTGGTTTGACTATTTGCGTGACTCTACCGTTTATATCATAGGTAAAGGTGGTAGTTCCGCGAGCTTCGGTGATTTCTTTTTGACGGCCAAGGTCGTCATAAACGACCTGGACGGTTTCACCGGCAGAGGAGGAGCCGGCGGCGTAAAGATTTTTGGTTTCCACACGCCCCAACCAGTCATAGATAAACTCGGTAACCTGGCCCTTGAAATCGGTTTTTTTGACGGTCTGACCAAGAGTGTTAAATTCCTGGCTCTCACTCTGCCCCATCGGCAGAGTGCGGGTCAGTTGACGGCCATACTGGTCATAGGTAAAGGTATTTTCACGGCCTTTGGGGTCGGTTATTCTGGCAAGGTTGCCGTAGATGTTATAGCTGTAGGACCATTCAGGGTTGACCATATTACCGTTGCCATCATCAACTTGTGGTTTGATGACTTTGGCGAGGCGGCCCATCGCGTCATATTCAAACTCGGTGGAGATGCCGGACTGGTCGGTTTCGCGGATTTTCTGGCCGAGGGTGTTATAGACTACGCTTGTAAAGGTGTTGTCGGCAAAGATAGTTTTAACTCTGCGCCCCAAAGCGTCGTATTCAAATTTTGTTTCACGTCCGAGAGCGTCAGTGACTTTAGTCTGACGCCCGGCAACGTCATATTCGTAAGTGGTGCGATTGCCTAGAGCGTCGGTCGTCGCCAGGGAGCGTCCTGCGGCATCATATTCGTATTTCGTTTGATTGCCTTCGACATCAGTACTTACCAGGACGCGCCCGGCGGCGTCATAAGTATTGGAAGTACTGGAGATAACCGATCCAACGGATTCAAGTGCGCTTTCGCCGTTGGTGACGGTTACTTTGACGTCCGAGAGGCGTTCGGTACGGATAACCCGGCCAACCGCGTCATAGATGGAACGGGAGCCGTTGGCGGTTGCGCCTGGAACGTGGCGATCCTGAGTTAGGTAGCCCCGGCCCATGATGTCGTAAACGGTCCGGCTGACGGTGCCGTCGGCATATTGAGTTTCCGTGACATTACCACGGGCATCGTAGACAGTGTTCGTTGTATTGCCAAGTTTATCGGTGCGTTGGATTGGTTTTTCGATCTCGTTGTAGACGGTAGTGGATGCATTGCCTTCCGAGTCGATAGTTTTAACTACCTGATCGGCGGCGTTGTAGATGGTCTGAGTGGTCAGGTTTTTAGTACCCAACGTGCCGGTCGGGTCGGTCCAGGTGAAAGTGGAACCGGTCTGTTTGCCGTTTGGATCGTAACTGAAATTTCTTGTCACGTTGTTCCGGTCGGTGCTGCTGGTCATATTGCCGCTGCCGTCGTAGCCGAACGAGCTGACGAGATCGCCGTTGGCATCGTAGGTGGTGGTCAGGTTGCCGTCGGTATAGACGTTGGTGGTGGTCTGGCCGAGAGCGTTGGTACTGGTCAGCAAATTACCGGAACCATCATAGGTATTAGTGGTCTTATGCCCTAATGGATCGGTGCTGGTTAGCTGGTTGCCGTAGGCGTCGTAGGTAAAGGTGGATTTGTTGCCTAATGGGTCGGTGACGCTGGTGCGGTTGTTATTGCTGTCATAGGTGTAGGCGGTGGTATAGCCTAGGGGATTGGTGACGGTAAGTTCGTTATTGTTTTCGTCATAGGTTCTTCTGGTAATGTAGCCGTGGGCGTTGGTGGTGCTGGTGACGTTGCCACGGGTGTCATAGGTGTGGACGGTGGGGTTGCCGGCGCGGTCAAAAACGGTTTCGCTTTTGCCGGTGAGGTCGTGCTGCATTTCAATGCGGTTACCGTCGGCGTCAATGGTGGCGACCAGGCGGCCGGAGCCGTCGTATTCGCAGAGCATCGGGGTTTTGCCTCGGGCGTCTTTGATACTGCTGATGTAATGCGGTCGGCCCGCTGTTTCATACAGGAACTCGGTGGTCAGGTATTCGCCGGTGGCCCGGTCCTTGAGTTTGTTGACCTTGATCAGGTTCTTGTTAAAGTCGTATTCATAGGTAAACTTGGCGTAACCTATAGGATCGCCGTTGGCATCGAGGTTTTCAGGATCATGGATGGCGTTGATCAGGCCCTCGGCGTTGCGGGTGAAGACGATGGACCGGGTTTTGACGCCCTGCGGATTGAAGTGTTCTATTTTGTCATCGGAGAAGTCAATTGTGTCACCGCTGCGCTGAGTGATGCGTTTGAGCGAGCCTTTGCCGTAGACCGTAACGTAGATAGATTCCCCTTCGTCGGTAAGGATCTCGTGTTCCCCGAGATTCTCACGTTCGATCTTGTATTCGGTACCGTCTTTGGTGGTCAGGGTAAATCCGGAAAATTCAAAGTTATCCATTGGAGTATAGGGACCAGCGGCCTCCCAGTATGGAAAAAGTCCCGGCAACGCGAACAGCTTGGCGGAATCCAGCGGTTTAAGGGTGGCTTTAACGCCGGGGGAAGCGGTCCAAACGGCCTGATATTCAAACATCCTGCTTGGTTCGACCGAGTAGGTAAAGGTGGTGCGGGTGCCATCCGGCAGCGTGATATCGACATTGCGGGCTCCGCCGGTCCGGATGGAGACCGATTGGCTCTCACCGACCGGGACATAGGAGTCACGGGACCCGCCGATCTTCATATCGACGTCCTTGAGCGCCCAGGTCCAGCCGTAGCCGAAATCGCCCGGCTCAGCCACATTTAATGAATTATAGGTACGGATGACCGACAGCGGCATGCCGCCGACCGGGATGATCAAATCCTGCTGCGAGAACCCGAGCTGTCCGACTTTGAGCTGCGAATTAAGCGCGAAATCGACTTCGGCGGTAACCGTGTCGGCACCGCCCTTGACTTCAAGCTGCAGGGTATAGGAATTATTCTTGAGCATGGTGAAATCAAGCGTGCCGAGCGAGGCGTTGGCCACGCGCCCGACATGGTAGCCGGAGGCGTCAACCGGCTGCGGGGTGACATCGGCGACAACCGCGAAAGTATCCTGATCGCGGACCAGTACCTTATAGCTGACAGCGTCATTGACATCGACGTCATCAGCAGTGCCGACCAGTTCGAAGAGGCCGTCGCGGATGACCTGAGATTCCTCGATATTGGCGATGGCGGCGACGGGTTTATTGAGAACCAGGTCGATATTGAAGGCGCGTTCAGGCTGGGTGGTGACGTTGTCGACTGCGAGTTTGACAGTATAAGCGCCGTCGGCATATTGCGAGGCGTCAAAACTATAGGAAACAACGGACCCGCTGCCGGCGACAGTAGAAATAGCAGCGGGCCCGTTGAAGGAAAGAGTCCAGTTGCCGCTTGCGCGGAGATTGGCGGAGACGGTAACAGTGGAATTACCGACGGTGGCTACTTGCGGTGTAACCTTGAAATTGGAAATCGCACCGGACAGAGTAAAGGTCAGCGACGCGGTGTCGCTGACGTTACCGGCGGCGTCGAGCGCCTGCGCGGTCAGAGTATGGGAGCCGTCAGTCAGGCTGAAAGTATCAAGATTATGGGTAAGGATCGCATCATTGGAATTTTGCGCCAGTAGACTGCCGTCGATATAAAGTTTGATGTTTTTGACAGCGGTGTCGTCATCAGCGTTCAGGGTGACGTTGAGGACACCGGAATCAGAGATCACGGTTTCATTGGCCTGGACATTCCGGCCACAGTCGGGATTATAGACGGAAAGCGCAAGGGTCGGTTTAGTGATGTCCGGGATGGGGTTGTTAACAGTGACGTTCCGGGTGACGATTGTTTTGTTGCCGGCTTTGTCGGTCACGGTCAGGGTCAGGTCGACAAAGCCGTTGGTCAACGCGGTGGTGTCAAGGATATGGAGCGAACCGTCAACAACGATATTATTGGAGGAAACCGGATCGGCCCCGGTCACAACTACGGTATAGTTGTTGAAATTAGCGTCATCGGCAGTGCCTTTGAGGATGACTGTGCCGGTCAGTTCCTGCCCGTCGGCAATACTGCTGAAAGCCGCGGTCGGGGCGGCGGAATCGACCTTGAACGAACCGGTGACCGAATCGGCGTTGAGTCCGGAAGCCGAAGCGGTGATCTTGTATGAATACGAACCGTCGGCCAGGTTGGCGCCGGAAGTGACGTCGAGCGCGGCGGAGGTGCCGGACGCGGAATAGACTTCCGTGTTGTCCTTGTCGGTGACGACGAAGTTCCAGGCCGCGCCACGGGTGACGTCGGCGGTGACCTGAAAGGAGTCTTTGACGCCGTCGCCGTTGGGGCTGATCAGGGCGTCGGAGGTGGTGACGTTAAGGATGGCCGGTTTATTGTAGATATCGGTAATCGGGCCGGAAACGGCGATGACCGCGGCCATCGTGGTGACCGGATCGAGGGCGGTCCGGTCGGCGTACCATGAATTGATGGAGGTGATCGCCGGCAGATAGGCCAGCCCGGCGTTGGTGGTGGATTCCTCGGCCACCTTGAGCCAGTCGGCAACCGGCTTGACTATGTTCGCGTAACGGGTGGCGTCGCCGAAGGTCAGCAGATCGCCGGCCTTGAGCGAGTTGTTGACCAGTTCGCCCCCGGCAATGGCATCCATGACGAATTCGGAGGCGCTGGTGTCGATATCGCGTTTGATATAGGCATAGTATTCGACCGTGCCGACTACGCCGGTCCGGTCCGGGACGGTGACTTCCATTCCGGCATTGACGGCGTTGCGGATATCGGTAATGGCGGCGGCGGGGAACGGCAGCAGCGCGCAGACCGCGTCGACATTGTCTTTGGTGACGGTATAGATTCTGCCGCCGAGCAGATTGACATTCTGGAGGACCCGCGCGGCGGAGGCGGCGGAGGCCATGAAAGGCTGGCTCAGGACGTTGTGTTCAAGCGCGGTGGAAGTAAGGGCGGAGGTAAAGGCGAACTGGTTTTCGGCGGCGCGGTCGTCAGCGGCAATCGCCACCGGGACATTGACGTCGCGGTCGACGTCGATCTTGACGCGGTCGACCGTGGCGGTATAGGGCAGCCCGAACTGTTCGGCCACATTGAGGTCCCAAACCACCCGGACCATGCTCGGACGGCGGGTTATCGCGACCTTAAGGCTGCCGGCGGTGATCTGGTTGAAACGGTCGATCTGGTGGAAGTAGCTGAGGCCGACGCCGTGGAGCGCCGCGCCGATAGTATCGTCACGGGTCAGCGCGGACGGATCGTTCTGAAGCGCCAGGGCGGCAGCGTCGAGTCTGGCCTTGTGCCGTTCGAGCATTGCCGGAACCGTGGTCTGGCAGTCCAGCACCAGCGCGTTGACACTGCCGGCGGTGACGGCATCTTCAACAATATCCTCATTGCCGGTCGGCGGGACGAACTTGACCTGAAGTTTCTGTTTGTGGCCCATGGTGATGCTTGAGCCGGAGCCGACGACCTGACCGCCGATGCTGAGTTCCGGGGTCAGACTGACCAGAAAAACCGGGAAATTGGTTTCGGACGCGTTGTCCGCGAGCTGCTGGGCGTCCGTTTCGGTTGCGGGTTTGTACGATAAGGTTATCTGCTGATTATCGAGCGCGGCGGTCGGGACGGTATAAGCGAAAGCCGCGGTATTGTCGGGATTGAACAAGGAGAACGTCAGCTTGTAGCGGAGTTTATCGGGGAGCGAGTGGAAACTCAAGCCACGGGCGACGATCTTGTACTGATCGGAAACCGGGATAATGCCGTATTTTTCTTCGTTGACCTTGCGCTGCCGGAAGACGTTTTCGGTCGTCAGGCTGTTGGCCGCGAGGTAACTGCGGATCGGGGTGGCATAAGAATAGATTTCGCTGAGAATATAGGGTTCAGGAACATTTATGGCCGCGGATGGATCGGTTTCGACCGTGCTCTGGGCCTTGATGTTGGTCAGCAGTGTGCCGGGATCGATGCCGACGGTATATTCGAGTTCATGGTTATCGGTAAAAGTATTCTGTTTGAAAGACGGATCGATCTCAATCCAGGTATCGGATTGTTCATTGACCGCGCCGCGATAGGGAAAGTAGTCGACATAGGCTTTGACCCAGACATGGTCAAGCCGGATGGTTCCGACCGTACCGCCGGAATTGATCAATTGAACCGGGATATCGTTAGCGGTGAAAACCTTGGCGATCTGGTTGGGTTCATCCACTCCGACCCATTTGCCGGCATCGGCAGTGGGCATTTCGATAGTGCCGAAAACATAGCGGCAGGGGACATTGGAAGCGCGCAGCAGCGCCATCAGCAGACTCGCCTGGTCCATATCGTTCCCGGCTTTTTCGATCAGGGTGCGTTTGGCCCCTTTGACTGAACCAAAATAGGGTTCGTAAGCAAAATTATTGCGAACGTATTCAAATATCTTGACCGGATCATTACCCAGTTCCGCCGCCAGTGCGACGATTTTCGCGTCAAGGATTATTTCGGTCGTGGCGGCTTTATCCGCATCGGCCGGATCGCCGCTGGTCGCTTCGCCTTCGAGGTTCTGAAGCAGGTCGCTGATGACATCGCTTGCGCCCGCGACCAGCCGTCGGCCGCTGAAGAAGTATGAGGCTCCAGGAACGATCTTGTCACGGTTGACTTCCGTGCGACGCGGGAGGGTTGTAGCCTTGACAGCTTTTTTTGAATCGGTTTTCTTATCGGCCTGGTCCAGGAACAAGATCAGTTCGTTGATCGCGGTTTTAAGTTGAACCTGATTATTTTTATGTTTCAGTACCTGGTTGATAAGGCGGGAGAATTCGTTGAACCTGCCCACAATCTCCTGGCGTCTGGTTTCAAGTCTTTTCAGGACTCTGGGATCAATTTTCTTTGCGGTAAGCTTGTCCCGCATGGCAGTCATCATGGTGATGGTTTTGAGCTTGATCTTGTCAAAAGTCTGCCCCATAACCTCGATGTCCTTGATCTGCTGACTGTAGTCTTTTTTCCGGTCGAGGTTGGTCAGCAGTTGTTTGCACATGTTACGAAGCTTGACTCCGGCAGCCTCGTTTTGCAGACCGGCCGGGAGTTTGCCGCTGATCTGCGTGCGGTGTTTCCGGGCGCTGGACTCCTTCTGCATCTCATTAATCGATTTCTGGGTCTCATACGCGATTACCGACGGCGGGATGATCGCATAAAAGAACATCAGAAACGCCATGAAAAATGTATTGCACCGCATCCACGGAGTGTAAGGATTGAGGATAATGTTGCGCTTTTTCGCTTTCTTATTCATGTTTTGGCTCCTTCTATTCAAATATATTTTATTAAACATTATTCATCTCCTCACTGTTGCGGTTCTGCATTAATGGGCGAAATATTCAGAACCGAGCCCGAGATATCGATTGTATTGGCAATCAGCGCGCCGTACAAGGTGTTGCCGTTACTGGCCAGTTTGCATTCTCCGTTCGGAGCATAGATAATTCCTTTCAAATAGGCGTTGTTGCAGCTCAGATCGATATTGGTCGCACTATAGAGAACTATATGATTTTTAGTATCGACAGTCCTGAGTTTGATATCGGAACTGACCAGTTTGATGGAGCCGGTCGCGACGATTGTCACGTCGAGGTCAACATCCTTGGTGATCATGACATTGCCTTTGACATAATGAATGCCGCTTGCCAGATTGTCGCCGACATCGATGGTCAAATCGCTGTCATGCGTGTAGTCGGCATTATCTTTGTAGTAGTTGATATCATAGGCGGGCATGGTCTGGCTCGGAGCTCCGGCCTGCTGCTGGTCGACATCCATTTTGGAGCCGTTCACTTTGATGCTGCCGACCGCCGATGCTACATCCATGACATCGGTATTGGTTCCGACAATATTGATATCTGCATTACTGTGAATGCGGCCGTTTATGACTTTATTCGAACCGCTGATGTCCAGCTGTCCTGAAGTGGAGTTATGGAATACCAGGTATGAAAGCACCGTAAAACTCCAGGCCGACGAGGTATTTTCATTCCCAGCACGATCCTTGACGCTGAGGCTGACGGTAACCGCTCCGCCCGGCAGATCCTCCGTCAGTGTGGCGGTAACTTTACCGGTCGCGGCGTCATAGGTATGCGTAACAACCGTATCGTTGATTTTCAATTGAATTGTGCTAGCGTCAATCCCGCTGAACGAATCGGCGACCACCGCACTGATTGCAGGTCGTTTTTCGTAAGTCATGCTTTCATTGGCCGGGGTCAAGCCGGAAATCGTCGGCTTGGTTGTGTCAACCCCGACTTTCCAAACCGATGACGTTGCCTGGTTTCCGGCATTGTCGCTGACCGTCAAGGAGAGATTGTGCCAGCCGTCGGCCAGCGCCGTTACCGGAGTATATGAAACAATCCCGGTTGCCGAATCAAATGAATGCGTTACAGCTGTATCATCAATTTTTAAAACAATGGTATCACCTTTGATCCCGCTGCCGGCATCAGTTACTTTAACGCTGAACGCCGGAGTGCTGTCGCCGGTAATCGCGTCATTCGCCGGAACGTAATCGCTTATTACCGGAGCAGTCGTATCCACAGTGATCTTCCAGTTGGACACAACAGTTTCATTCGCCATATTGTCGCTGACCTTCAACCCGATATTATGCAACCCATCGGCAAGCGCGGTTGTTGGAGTGGCCGTAATTTTACCGGTCGCGGCATCATAACTGGCGGTCAGCGCGGTACTGTCAACGGTCAGAACGATCGAGTCGGCTTTGATCCCGCTGAACGAATCGGCAACATCGATACTTATCGCCGGGGTGGAATCGGTGACAACCGCGTTGTTGGCCGGAACAAGGTTCGTAGTTGTCGGCGCGGTCGTATCGACGCCGACTTTCCATTCGATGCTTGTAGCCGCGTTGCCTTTAATGTCACTGACATTCAGGGTGATATTGTGCCAGGTGTCGGTCAGTGCAGTTGCCGGAGTGTATGAAACAATCCCGGTCGCAGCATCATAAGCGGCGGAAACGGCGATTCCGTCAACGGTCATCGCAATTGAATCAACTTTAATCCCGCTGAACGCGTCGGCAATCTTAACGCTGAGATCCGGGGTGGAATCGGCCGTAATGGTATTGGATACCGGGCCGTAATCGGAAATGACCGGCGCCGTCGTATCAATACCGAATTTCCAGTCTGAAAGAATGCGTTGGTTCCCGGCATTATCACTTACTTTCAGAACGGCGTTATGCCAAGTGTCGGCCAATGCCGTAGTTATCGGAGCAGTAATGATCCCTGTTTCAGCAGTATAAGTGGCGGCAACCGCGGTTCCGTCGACCGTCAGAATGATTGTTGACGGATTGACTCCGCTAAAAGCGTCAACGGCTTTCGCACTCAACTCTGGTGTCGAGTCAGCGAGAATCTCATTGTTGGCCGGAACAAGGTCGGTAATCGCCGGTCCCAGATTGTCAACTCCGATCTTCCATGCGGCGGAAGTGGAGGAATTGCCGGCATTGTCGCTGACATTAAGAACCAGATTATGCCAGTTGTTGGACAGGGTTGGAGCGGTCGCTGTTACTATGCCGGTTGCAGCATCATAAGCGGAGGTCACGGTCTGACCATCAATACTCAAGGTTATCGTGTCTGCTTTGATGCCGCTGAAAGCGTCCGCCACTTTTATGCTGATGTCCGGAGTACTGTCAATCGTAATCGTGTTATTCACCGGACCATAGTCCGTAACCGCTGGACCGGCGGTGTCGATTCCGAGTTTCCAGGTTGCGGAGGTCGAAGAATTACCGGCTTTATCACTGACCGTAAGCACCAGATCGTGCCAGCCGTCAGTCAGCGCGGCTGCCGGAGTATAGGAAACTATTCCTGTAGTTGAGTCATATGTGGCGGTAACGGCGGTCCCGTCAATCGTCAAAGAGATTGTATCAACTTTAATGCCGCTGAACTCATCCGCTATCTTAACGTTGACTACAGGGGTATTATCTAAGGTGATTGAGTCGTTGACAGGACTATAATTGGTAATTGCCGGCGCGGTGGTGTCAATTCCAATTTTCCAGGTTCCTGACGTTGCCTGGTTTCCGGCATTGTCGCTTATTTTCAGGACAACATTATGCCAGCCGTCAGTCAGAGCGGCCTCCTGGGAGGCGGTGACTGTTCCGCTCGTACTGTTGGTCGTAGCGGTCAGGACATTCCCGTCAACGGTAAGTATTGCCGACGAGAAATTGACGCCGCTGCAGGCATCCGCAACATTGGCGCTTAATTGCGGGAACGCGCTGTTGTCGATGCTGTCATTAGCCGGAGACATGTTTGTGATTGTCGGCGCGACCGTATCGGCGACGGTGATCACAACTGAATCCGTCGAGGTCAAACCCAGGGAGTCGGTAACGGTCAAGGTGAGATTGTGAACACCCCAGGTAAACAATTTACTGAAAGCCATTTCATTACTGAGTACCGTATCGCCCTCTTTCCACTGGTAAGAAGTTATGTCATTGTTCATTGCCGGCGGATTTGTCGAATTGGCGTCAGTCGAACCTGAACCACTGAGAGTGAAGGTCATACCGCTACCGGATGTACCTTCGATAGATTGATCAACTCCGGCATTGGCAACCGGCGCATCGTTGGTAACAGTCATGCCGTTGACGTCCAGCGGAATTGAAATACTTTCGCCCTCATAAATGAAATTAGCGGTCAATGTGATCGGGTAACTGCCCGGCAAGAGTTCGATTGCCGGATAATTAAATGTATTGGAGTAAGCCGCCGCTTTAACCAGGTTCGCAGTAGAGGCAAAACTCTTGATTATTTGATATGAAGACGGGTCATAAACGCAAACTTTCAGTTCGACATTAGACAAGTCGACATTGCCGGTGTTGGTCGCGCTGATGTTAAGGTCCGCTGAACCGGATTTACGCTTTACGGTCATCGGTTCGGCTTTAATATCACCGATAAGACCTTTTCCCTGCTGCACATCGGCAACAATTTCAAACTGAGCACTGTTGGTAAACAACACTTCGCCGTTCATCGATGCAGTTTGTATTACCGTATAAGCACCGATAGGATTAGATGCTGTCGCAAAGGTCAATTGCTTATTATCCGTCGATTTTTGGATTAAACTTGCAATAGAGTAATCATTGGTTTGCAGGATGTTATTAGAACTGTCCTGCACTTTGACATTGACACTGATCCCGTTCAGATTCAAAGACGGGCTGTTGTTCATGACTTTCGAAGTAATACCAACTTGCTCATTGGCTGCATATTGGATTTTATCGGTAGAAATACTGCCGGTTACGCTTTGAACCGCATCTTCGGCGGTAATTTCAAAGTTATCGGAGGCGGTTGCCGCCACGGCTCCTCTAATGTACAATTCTCCTTTTGCGTAGTAATTACCGGGAGTATTGTTCTCAGTATTGAAAACAAATTTGAAATTCTGTTCCCGGCCCAGTTCCAACGCAGGAACAACCGTATCGACATCTCTGACCTTCTGTCCTGATGCATTAAATACGGATACGACTAAACTCAGTTTGTCATTTGCATCATAATCAACATATGTTACTTTCAGATCATCAAGCACCGGGGATTGTCCAACGTTAGTAGTGGACATCGCAACTTCTATTTCCAGGAATCGTCCCGAGGATGAAGGAACTGTAGAGCGGTCTCCGGTAAAAGGATTACTGAATTTTTCATTTTCCAGTCCGGCAATAGAATCTGAACTTCTGGTTCTGAATTGCAGAGAAGTTCCAGCCGGAACCTGGGCGTTGTATATCAATTTATCCCAGGCGGCCATTTTTCCGGCATCAATGATATATCTGGCGGTACCGCTTGGGTTATACGCGGCCCGGACAACCTCAAGTTTAACGTTGTCAACAATAATCCATGATGAATAGTCACTTGTTTTATAGGAAAAGCTGATTCGAACCGTCTGTCCCTTGAATTCTGAAACGTCCAAAACTTTTGTGACTGTATCTGCTTGTGTCACATCTGCCTCAAGCAAGGTGGCAAGAACCTGATTTGAAGTATTACGAACCTGAATAAGATATTTATTTGAATAAGTAGAAGGTATTTTTATGTCGGCATACAGTTTCGCACTAATCGCATCGGCTGGAATCGTTACATCCTGATATAACACCGGACTTTCGTATGACCAGATTCCCATGGAAGTAATTCCACTGATGACATTAGGGTTGTCATACCATTCATCCGTCCATTCGGGCCAAATATCCCAACCTTGCGTCATCCAGGGAGTCAGATCCCAACCATCACCATTTTCAAAATCTCCATTGACAATAAGATTTTCCGGTTCTGACTCAGGAACCCGGTCAAGACACAGACTGCCGGGGAATATCGTGTTATTAATGTTTGACAATGTTCCGCTGGTCCAGTCTTCATCAGTTGACAACTTTTGCATTGCGGTTCCGTTAAGCACCATATCAAGGGAAATGTTAACATTTTCATTATTCACATATTGATCTTTATCAACTGACAAAGTTAATTCCGCCGCCTGCTGCACCTGCACAGTTTCAGAACCAAGAGAAACCTCAATGTTATTTCCATTGTAATCAGTATATGTCAAAGTCGATGATTTTTTGACTTCTCTTTCTTCGCCCGGGACCAGATTGGACAAGTTAATTTTGTATGATACACTGTACTGGTCGATAGAGAAGAACTCTCCAAGATCAAACTTCAGTTCAACTGTACCTGCTTCCTGATTTTCTGTAATGCTCGTTGGCTGTAGAGAAAAAGACGTCTGGTCGATTATCAGATTTTCCAGCGGCAGAGTTTCTGTAAGTACTACATTGGTAAACTTCCGTGTTGTTGTGGCGCTGCCAAAATCGAAAGAGAAAGTAACGTCATTATAATCGCCGTCCCCGCCGCCGCCCATGTCTTCGAATCCTACAAGATATTTCCGGTCTGAAGTTTCAGTTACTCTGCACTGAATCGGATTATCAGTAAAATAGGTAGCGCCAGTATTGTAAACATAGAGGAAGAATCTGATTTTGTCGCCGGGTTCAGCAGGAATAGTAAAAACTTCATCGGCACGATTTTTAGGTTCTTCGATGCCTTCTTGTGAAATTACCCCATTGATTTCCCAACCGAGCCTGTGAGAATAGCCTGCTTCTCCGCCGTGGCAGGTCACAACAAAACCCGATTGCTCAGGCGGAACGGTAAAAGTTCCACTGACTTCAACCACTTCGTCGGAAGCCGGTGCTTTGCTGATAAGATTGGTCTTTAACTGAACAGTTGAATTGCTGACCGGTTCAAGCATTGCCGGGGACACATTTCTGGACATTGAAATACATCCTTCATCGATAACCTGAAATGCCAACTCGGATTTGATGACGCCCTGAGTATTGGCCGGGGTTATTTCCGCCTGAATTTTATATTCTCCAGTCTCAATGAAAACATCATAAAGCGGATCGATATCATATTTGTAGATTTCCCCTTTAACCAGAGAGACCGGAATGTCCATTGACGTTGCTTCAGTCCCATCAGGCTTTATGATTTTGACTTTACCGGTTGCGGCACCGTCAATGTTTGACAAGTTCTGCACGTACACTGAAATTGTAACCGGCTGCGTATTATCAAAATATATATATTTAGGATTGGTTGTAATAACCACTCCGCCGACCTTGAATAACGAATTGACGGTGAAATCTTCTGTTACCGTTTGCAGTAAGGTATCGCCTTCGCTGTAGATGAGAAGCTCTGCCGTATATACACCCGGAGCTGATGCAAGTATGGAAAAATAATAATTGCCGTCATATTCGTTGACAACCAAATAACTCCCGTCCGGAGCCTTGATTCGCACACTTTTGCGAACATTTTCGGAAAATACTTCCGGAACGATCTTGACCACATCGTACGGATTGAAAGAATCCACCGTCAAATCATTGCCGTCTACTGATTTGTAAATTTTCAAAGCAACCTGTGATGAAGAGAAGAAGACGTTTTTCTCGGCAGAGTTGTTGTATTCATTCGCTTCAGCAATATTATTTTCCTGATCAATAAGGACCACTATTGTCTTTGCCCCGGGAGACGCCTGCCACACCGCTTCAATTTCTTCGGAGGTTCCGGCAGAAAGAGAACTGAGCGTCTGGGTGCTGATAACATTCAAAGTGCCGCTGCTGTTTTCGGCGATAATAACTTTAATATTTTCCGCCGCCTGATTGCCGATATTGTCGATTTTCGCCTTAATTCCCACCATGGAGTTGGTATCAAGGTCGGTATGGGTGAAGGTAATATAATTAGCGTCAACGGTCAAATCCGGTCCATCGGCCGGGTTCAAAGTGGAGACCACCAGGTTGTTATTCTCGCTGATTTCAGAAACAGCATCCACGCTGTCTACATAAATATATATTTTTTCGGTCCCGCCGGAAGCAATATAATCAGCACTCACGACCAATTGCCCTCCTGCCGCAAGTCCTGAAACCTCCTGTTCATCAATTAAAACAGCTCCGGTCTGAAGGGGATTGCCACTGGTTATCAATACCTTGAAATTACCGGAAGCATTAGTTCCGGTATTCTTTACTACGGCAGAAATTGTTACTGTCTCACCGGAGTTCGGATAGGTATCAGAAAAACTGACGTCTTCGGGGCTGATTATCAGATCAGGCAGCGGACTGACTGCTATATTGGCGGTCGTCTGGTTCTCGTTATTGTTTTCGTTGCCTTCGGCGATCAGGTTGCCCGGATCGGCAACGCATTTAATTACATGGGTTCCTCCGGACATAAAAATATAATTATATTGGATATTATGGGTTGCGCCCCCGGCTAATTCAGAGATAGTTATGTCTTCACCAATCTGAACATCATTATCATAGATTTTAAGAATTACATTTTCAGCAGATTGCGTGCTGTTGTTTCTGACGATCATGAGAATCTGGGCAGCCTGCCCGGTGGAGAGTCCTGTCGGCACACTGACTGAAACAACTTCAATATCTACCGGAGCGTTTGATTCGGCAACGGTAATACTTTGGGAACGCGTATTATTTGTTTCATCACTTTCAGCAACAGTACTTTTGGAATCAGCAACTGCTTCCAAAGAATATGTTCCGGCAGCCAACGTGGTTGAATAGGTTAATATAGCCTGACAGCCTGGACCTAAATCAATCCCGCTGAAGGTGTGAATTGCGGTTCCGCCGGATTTCAACACGACGTCAAAAGAACCGGAAGCGGTTCCTCCGGCATTTATAACGGTTGCTTTTATCTCCACAGTCTCCCCCGCGGTTGGAACAGATGGAGATGTCGACAAAGCGGAAACCTGCAAGTCTGCAGGACTTGAGGCAGGAGCCGCAACCGAAAATACTTTTACCGCCTCGTTATTGGTCGTATTCTGTTCGTTTGGAACAGCGGATAATTTTATCGCGAGGTTATGAGTTCCGGCCGCAAATGACGCCGTCAATACAACATTGTTACTGTCATCGGCATTTACTCCGCTTAAAGTCACATTGGCGATAATATTTCCGTTATCGATGATCTGAACCGGAATATTTGAAGCGTCACCAGTTCCGGTGTTATTAACCGTCGCAGTCACCGTAATACTCTGGAACGCGGTCGGGGAAGAATTTGACAAAACTATGTTATCCGCAGTTATTTCCAGTTCGGGAATTCCGGCAATGTTAATTGTTTTCGATGCGGTATTATTTATTTCGGACTCTTCCTCAATAGTGTTGTCATAGTCAACGAAAACATAAACCTGTTGAGAACCAACCAGGCTGGTTGTCGCAAATGGAACCGACACCTGGGCTGAGCCGTCGGACGGAATCGAGGAAACAACCTGCGCTGTTCCAATTGCTGAACCGCTTACGCGCGGGTCGCCATTGAAAAATTCAACTTTGACGTTGTCCGCTTTTTCTTTGCCGCTATTGAAAATTGTCGCCTGCAAAGTAGCAGACTGTCCGGTTACAGGAGTTACCGGGGAAATAATAATATTAGAACTCTCAATTTTTAAATCCGGCAGATCGCCCTGTTCCGGTGTAGCTACTGCGGCGATTGCTTGCAAAACAACCCCGGTTGTGTAGACGCTTTCATTCCACGAACCGTTTGACTGTTGAGCATCCAGCAGTTCTGATAACAAATCCTGTACTTCGGAGGGTTGTTTTACTTTTATCAGCGCCAGATAACACCATGCCTTTGTTACCAGCGGGGTGGCGGTAACAAGGTTTGCTTCAATATACGTTACACATTTGTTAATAGCGCTATCCAAGTCGGAACTGCTGATTCCCGCGTTTTGAATTCCTTTAAGAGTTATCAGAATTCTTGCGGTACGAACCAGGTCGGACGGACTTGTTTCGTCAGAGTAGATGTATGAGCCATTTGTCTGCTGCTTGCCGGTCAGATAGTCTCTGGCTTTAGCAATAACCGACGAATTTGGACTTGTCGCCTTTAGCAGCGCGTTAATGACAATCGACGTATTGGCAATATTGCTTTGTTTTTTTCCGGTCAGTCCCCAGCCGCCGTCGTCTCTGGCGTTTGAAATAAGCGTGGATATTATGTTTGAGGTATCGGCAGAACTGTAACTCAGGATCAACGCTTTGAGGGCAAGTTTTGCATTGTCGTCTTCCGTCAGAGAATTGAAAAAACTTAACGACTTCTCCGCCGCACTGCTGTCGAATTTGTAAATCCCTTTAAATGCTTCGACTGAATCTATCAACTGCTTTTTATCCTGGGACCATGAACCGTCACTGTTCTGTTTGGAACTCAGCCAGGCAACACCTTTTGCCGCTTGTTCACTTTGCGCCTGCAAAGCGGAATTTAAGAGAAACTGAGTGATAAGCACCAAGAACGAGAGACAAAAAGACCTGCGTACTGCTGACAGCATTGTTATACCCCTTCCTTATTTAGACGTAATCCATCCTAAAAAATATAGAAAACGCCTTGTTTTATCTGATAAGTTTTTATATATTTAAATTCCATTATTACCTCAAATTAATAGAAAAACACAAAAAATATCCGCTATGGTGCATCTGAAAAGATTGCAGCAAAACAGAATTAAAACCCTTTATAGAATCAGACTTTTAGTAAGCCCCTCAATGCTTCTACTATTTTGGAGATTATATCATAAAAAAGTTAATAATGCAAGAGAAAAACACCCTTTTTGTATCAGTTTATTTGTAAAAATCATAAAATACGCTCAAAATTATATAAATAAAATAACAACGAATCTCATATGTATTAGAATTCGCAAAACCCCCTTGTTTTCATCAATGATGGCGTAAAATAATGGCCTTCAAGTTCAAAACAAGAGATTTTCATCCGATTTCATATATTAACAAAGTACCATCACAAAACTCCCCAATAAGCTTGTTTTTATGATTTGTTGTATATACCACGTGATGTTTTTTGCAACACCACAAGCGAATCAAGTGCAAAACGATCATAAATGGATATTTTCTATTTATTCAATGGTTCCAAATCAGTACAGACTTTTTCACTGATTCATTAATATAACCTGCTTTTTCCCTGACACCGGCATCATGATTTTGCTCAAAGCCGTGATGTATTTATTCTTTCGCAGCGGCTGTACCGCCGCATTCGCTTTCCGGTTTGCCGCTTTACTGGCGGAAAGAATACCATCACATAGGAGGTGAATATGGTTAAAAAATCAAATCGGATCGTGAAGCTGGAGACAGCTCTCATGAAGCGTCTGGGAACCCGGACGGAAACGGCTTATTCCGTGATGTTCGCGGATGACGGAGTTAAAGGACTCGAAGACCCGGAACAAAATGTCTTTGACATGGTTCAGGAGGCCCCCGGATGCTGGACTTGCGGCTGCGTTACCGGCTATCCCTATTCAATGTTTAACTCTACCGACCTCGAACAGCTGCGGCTTTACGGGACCGGCACACGTTTCGTGAGGTGAAAAATGGCGCTGCACTGGTCAATTTCCGAAGTTCCCGACTGGAAAGAGAAGCAGAAGGCCGACGACGGCACTCTGAACTGCATTATCTGGGCGACAATATCCATCGGGATGGACAAACTCAACGCGGAAACCGCGAAAGAATTTCTTTATCGCATGAACCGTTTTACCAATGAAGTGTGCTCGCTGGGCATGCTGGATGGCAAAACGGTCATCTGGACGATGGAGATGCTTAAGCCCTGGTTCGGACTTCACACGAACGCGTCGCCAATGTCAAACGCCGCGTTCGATAAACATTTGAGAAGACTTTCCAACAGATAATCCGTACGACGGATGGCGATATACCGCTTCAGACTTCGCACTTTGTGCTACGGAAGCGGGAAATCGAAACAAGCATACACGGGTTGAAATGAGTATCTAAATATATCATTAACTTGTGCTTAGCACACAACTTATACACAAATAAATGGAGAACATTAACATGGTTATGATGCGTATGAATTGGAAGAAAGGCGGCTTTGAGCCGGTCAAATATCCTGAACTGAAACGTGGACAGGTGATCCGTTCCTGGTCTGGAATGGGAGGATGTTGTCGTACAGAATCCGTATTGGTCAGCGTCACGAGGGACAGATGGGGAACCCATTACCTAGCGATCAATTTGGAGACTTATGATTACGCCCGATCTCACGCGCCGCAGCCCATCGAGGAAAGGAACGCCCTCGGCAGTTATTTCCAGCAAGGCGAAATACTGTCGGAAGACGAAGTAGCCCGTTACGAAAAACTGGCCCTCGAAAAGAAAAAACGTGATGAGGTCCAAAGGGAACTGGAACGGATCGCAGCGGAAAAACGTCAGGATGCTGGACGCGCCATTTTTGAGGCGGCGATCAGGAAACGCGGGAAGCCGAAAGCTTTAATAATTGCCGAGTTACGTGAGAATGAGAGCGACATCAGCGTCGACTACTTTGGCTCAAGAACAGTACGAAAAGTAATCCTGGCATTCTCGAAACATACCCGGAATAATTTTAAGGAGTTTCGCAAAGCGGCATTGAATTCAGACGTCCCGGAAATCCGGGCGCTGGCGACTTCTCCGGCAGACTGGGAACATCGCGAAAACTACACTTTGGGCGGAGGATATTACCTTGGGCGCTTCCGTCATTCCGGCTGGCAGATCAGCAAAGAAATCATCTATCACGAGCAGGATATTGAACGTTACTACGGAATCGCCGGCAAGGATGGCAGTTTCTGTATCAAATAAGGATAATGCGATTATGGGTATGAACGAAAAAATAAAAGAACGGATTACCGAACTGCTGGAAACGATCTGTTTCAAGGATAAAGACGGCTGCTTCTATGCGGATATTTATGCCGATTACCGGGATGAATTTCCCGGGGAAACGCTTCGGAAAATTACTGATGCCGATGATTCGCAGGCGATGTTCGACGAATGTCTTTATGAGGCGTATGAGGATGCGCAATGGTGCGCGGAAGATGAAGTGATCAGCAGCGTCAGGGCGGATGCCAGACTGCAAGAACTGATTCAGGCTGACAGCATGACGGATGAAGATTTTCGCATGGTCATGCTGGAAATGTTTTATGTGGCGATTCCCTACGATCATTATCTGCGTCAGGATGTGCTGATCGACATTCTGGTTGACGCCGGGGATTTGAATACCGATTACACGGCAAACTGTTTCGGTCCGCATTACGCCGCCAGAGGCAATAAAATTCCGGAGGAATCCGGGATTTTATGGCTGGTTCGTCAACAGGGATATAAGAAATCGGGATTCGAAAAGTTTCTGGATGCTCCTGTAAAAGATCAGGACTTTCTTTACTCCGTATATACTGAATTGGAGAATTGTACGACTTCCATGAATGTTCTAAGCTTTTTGGCTAAGATGACGTTGGAGGAGTATTTCAAGCTGCAAAAAGCGATCGGCATCGAGAAGTCGAAAAACAAATCATGCTATCCGACGAAGCGTAAAGGTCGCGGCTATATCACGCTCTCAATGACGACGACCTGCGGACTTTACGATCCTTTCTGCGGGGCCGGAGGTCTGCTGGAAATCAAGTTGGACAAAGACGTCCGGCTGCCGGTCCGGCTGATCGAATCCGCCAAACAGGACGGAGCTCGGGGATATTCAATCCAGGAGATTTTCGGCGTCACTTCCGCCTTGTGGACAGACAATGCCATTAAAGAAATTCATGGCATGAGTACGCCGAAAATAGCGCTGTAATTTTAAATGAATAATCAAGAGAAGTTATCATGAGTGATTTGATGAAACAATTTGGAATTTGGAACGTTCGCATTGTTAGACAAAGCGAGAGCTATGGTCGCAACGACTGTCTTTGTCATGATGAAGACAAGGAACTGGTGGAGTTCTACGATACTCGATACCGGAACGACAAAGAATGGAAACGCGGCCAGTTCGTTTCGCGTTATTATCTGGAAACGCTGCTGGAGGACGCGTATCGGTTATATCGAATCGGGCTGTCGCTGGATGGAGGCATTCCGGAGTGGACGGTTCCTGTGGAAGACATGATCAATATCATTGCCTGGTTACAAAAATTCGATACTCAACGAAAGGAAAATTGTACGATGAAGACAGTATCCACACAGCTTGTCAAAGTCATTTCCGTTCATGCCCGGGTCCGCTACGATTATTCGGGACGCGGCATGATGGGAGAGCAATGTTTCGGCTTTGTCGCCGCCGATCCGGAAGTTGCCATCGGAGCGATTCAGAAGGAGCTCGACGGGGCAGAAGAACTCAGGAAAGAATTTTCCGAGGTGTTGCAGCATAGTCGATGCGACAGCATAGGCTTAGATACGATCCTCTATTTTCCCGGTTATCAAACCGCTGAAACGGGAAAATAATTCTCTATCGTCAATCAGCAGCATAAGAGGCCAATGTCCCTGAATTTGTTCGCCCAATTGCGTTTACGGAGCGCCTTAATCAGGGCTCCTGCGCAATTTTTTTATGTCCGAACAAACTCAGAAAGGAGATAAAAAGAAAATGAATCTAGCGAAATTATGCAAAATCGCGGCCCACACATCGACGATCCGGATTGCGGTTTCCTACTGTGGTGATGATCGATTTGCAGTCGGGATCGGCGACGGGGTGACGTCGCCGATTGTCGCCAACGGTACGCCGGAGGAGATCGAGTCAAGCCTGACCGAGCAACTGCCGGGTTACCTGGAAAAAGCCTCAACGGAAGCGGCGGAACGCAAGGCGAAAGTCGACGAGGAAAAACGCCAGGCGGAAGAACGGGCCGCGCTTGCGGAACTCAGACGCAAAAACAACGAACGGAAAGCGGCTGAAAAGAAAGCCACCGAAGCCAATAAAGAAAAGCAAATGCAACTTGACCTATTCTAAAAAACTCAAGGAAAATGCGGTTTCGGCTGCGCCGAGCAACGTTCCGCCGTTGCATCGCGTCCGGCGAGGCGCCGGTGCCAAATAATGTCATGAATTTCACCGCTGACAAGTCAGCAATAAAATTCATAACATGAGTACGCCGAAAATTGCGCTGCAATTTTAAATGAGTATCGACTTATTTCATAAAATCAAATATCCCGTAACACTCTTAACTTATTTTGAAAAGGAGAACCTGAAAATGCCAGAATCAACTGTAACTGCCCCAGCCGTCCCGCGTCGTAAGTTTGTTTACAACGGAATGGAACTGGATGATCCGGATCCGAAAATGACTCCGGAAAAAGTCTGCGAATTTCACGCGCTGCTGCGGAGCGAACTGACCAACGCGGTCGTGAAAGGCCCGACCCGCAACGCGGATGGCGTCGATGAGTATAAAGTCGAACTCAAAGTCGGTAAATTCGGATGAAAAAGCTGCCGCCGCCGACTATCTCAAAGGTCCGGCTGATGAAGCATTTCAAGCGGATTCGGCCGGAGGATGCCGTCTATTGTCTGGATATGCAAAACGAAAGCAAACAACAATGCTGCAACAAATTCATAAACGCCGTACACGACGCGCCGTCGGTCCCGCTGGCCTCGGCAAGACTGCCGCCGCTCATCTGACGATTCCGAAACTGAAGTTTCCCGTCAGGAAAGTGCGTTCCGAGGGTGATCCTGAAGAGATTGCCACCATTGTCAGCGAACTGAGCCGGAGACTGCGGCTTGACGATATTCTGGCGGAACATCACATCCCGTCCGAAGTGCTGGAACAGAGCTTCCGCAAGTGGTTTTCGGGCTTTATCGTTCCGGAAATCGACGCTCTAATCGATGCCGACGTGACCTTTTTTCCGGTCGGGCGCGATTGGGACTGCGACGACGACTACGGCAATGCGTTCCCGGAAAACGGCTGGGTTTTCCTGTTCACGCTACTTTCCGTGGACTACGAAACTTTTGACATCACCCGCCAAGTCTGTGAGTACGAACAGCGGGTTCCGGGACTCGGCCAGTATCTACTGCGAACCATTGATCAGACGCCTTATGAATTTGCGACCCCGGCCTACATGAAGTCCATCATCCGCTATTTTTTATGGAACGATATGGACGATGAAAAAGAGTACGCGGAGGATTATTCCGGGGGCGACGAGGAGGAGTATCAGGCCATTCTGGAATCGGTTCCGGTTAAACTCGAAGACCTGGAAAACAATATTCCGGGCTGGGCTCTGGTCCCACAGGAGGTTTGTCCGGCTGAAGTTCCCGCCGAGGTCGCTGCGATTAAGACGTTTGCCACTGAAACGGAGCAATTTAAACACATGGAATATCCATACAACAACCTGCCTGCTATCCTGCTTTGGGAAGAAAAACGCGATCTCTGGTATGACACGCTGGTGTGCGCGGAGACCGACGCGATGGAGGCGGGAGTCGATGTCCGGTTCTGCGGGCGTTACTGGCCGATGCCGCTGGATAATCCCCGGCAGTTGCAGGAAGTCTTCGACGAAATCGAAGCCTACGTTTCCGGTTTCTACAAAGTCTTAGAGGCAATCTACAACATAAAAAAGATGGTGACGAAATGAATATTTCCATAGAAAATGAACAGCAACTGGCGCCGAGGGCCGCTATCCTCGTCTATCAGAACAGCAGTTCGGCGGCGGCGATCCTACATGAAATCAAGGATGACGGTGGACTTTCCGTCGGCCGCAATCTCGACATGGCAACGCTGGAGGAGATATTCCGCAGCGCGAACGGAAAAAGCCGTCTGGGTTATCTTCCGGCCAACATTCTGGCGCTGAAACACAATTCTGTCGTCTGGTTTGAAAAAAGCCGGAAGCGCCCGATCTTCTTTGAAACGACTGAGTCAAACCGCCGGAAACTGAATAAACTTTCCGGCCGGGAGGTAATCTGGCCGACGTTGCTATTCAAGGTGCAAGGCGGTCAGCTTAACTGCTGGGCGCTGCGGAGCAACCGACGTCCGGAACCGAGAACCGAACTCTATGTCACGCCGCTGACCCACATCAATGAAACGGACGGACACGTCTGTCTGCCGTCGGGCATGCGTTTGCGGCACGGAGTTTCGCCGCTTGAAAATATGAGTCTGGTTTCTGAGAGTTTCTACAACGGTATTTTCGGTCACGGCACCGGGAGTATGAATCAGATCAACCATCCTCGCGGACATGATGGCTTCTGGCTGGAGCATCTGCGAAAACAGCCGGAGAAGTTTCCGGCAGGCATGTTGAAAAAAGCTAATTGCAGATTGGAGGATATCCTGCGATGAAACATATATGTACAAACACCTTGCATAACCGGCTCATTGAGGTGGATCTGGTCGGCTGCGGCGGGACCGGTTCGCTGGTACTTTCCGGGCTGGTACGGCTGCATCTTGCCATGAAAAGTCTCGGTCATCCTTACGGCATGAGAGTCACGGCCTGGGACCCGGACCGGGTGTCGGAAGCCAATATCGGCCGCCAGCTTTTTACGATGGAGGAAGTCGGTTTGAGCAAGTCCGAAGCACTGATCCATCGCTATAACATGCATTTCGGGCTTGACTGGTACGCCTGTCCTGAACGATTTGCCGCAACTCGTCATAATAGTCCGGAAATGATTATTTCGTGCGTCGATACCACGAAATCACGCGCGGAAATCAACCGGCTGCTGCCGCAGTTCTACCGAACCTACTGTATTGATGGCGGCAATGACCGGAATACCGCTCAAGTTTTGATCGGGGACGGCTCCAAAGAGTTGCCGTACCCCTATCAACGGCTGCCGGAACTGATTGATCCGAAAGCGGACGTGACGAACCGTCCGAGCTGTTCGCTGGCTGAAGCGCTGGACCATCAGGACTTGTTTGTCAACCAATGGGTTGCCACGGCGATTCTCCAGTTGTTCTGGCAGTTGTTCCGCAAAGGCGGACTGAATATCGCCGGCTATTTCATCAACCTGGAAAGCGGACGCATGAACCCGATTCAGATTGATTAAACCTTAACCCCAAAGGAGTTTTTTATCATGGATACCACAAAATATTTCACCCCGGAAAACGACGCCCTGACCGCCCGTTGTTCCGTCTTTAAATCATTCAGGGAATTGGTCGAGCAGAAAAACTACGTTCCCACAATTCTCATGGATACCACCGACCGGTTCAAACTGGCGGAACTCTATGACGAATACATGGCAGAAGCCGATTCAAATTGCCGGGCACAACGCTTTTATCCGCCGATGAAAGCATTGTTGCCGTTACATCCTGACGCGGTCGAAGAGGAGGGTTTTAAACGGTTCAATAACAAGTCGCATCTGCCAGTCATCGTTCCGGTTGAAGGCGGGACCATCACCTGTAAGCTGCCGGATGGGAAACGGATTACGTTCTCATTTATCAAGGATGGTCACGGCGGTATCGAGTGTTGCGACATCCACGCCGAAACCGAAGTAAAATGCCAGGCGTATCCCGATCGGGAAAAACAGCATGTCGTCGCGTTTTCCTGCGGTTCAAAAGCCTTCCGGTCAACCGATCAAAACGCAAAGGAAGTCACTTTGACCACCATCCTGCTGAACGACAAATATTACGGAAAGTCAGGTTGAACTTTTTGTTCGAGTGACGCTTCGCTTTTGGGGGTGTTCGAACAAAACGTTCTGATTACTTTTTATAATTAGCAACTTGAAAAATAATTTACGCCCTGTAAACTAAAGCGGGGTGTGGAAGGATCGTTATGCTTCCCGCAAAAACTGAATTTCTTGCTCTCGTGCGCCACGGGCAGCTTTGTCGTATCCTGATGGCTGAATGGCTGGGGCTTACTTCCGAACAACAAAATGACCTGATACGGCAAGGGCGAAATACGCCGCCGCGGACTTATTCCCCGGTTTCGCTGGAACGCAAGAATCTGCTGCGTTCCTACATGTCGCAGGGATTGCTGCCCGGATTATTTTCCTCAGACCTTAACGGCCTGACGGCTAATGACGCGGAATTTTTTATTCGCTGCGCCGAAGACAACCGCTGGACGGGCTCAAAAAGTCTGTTTGATTATTACCATCAGACGGATATCGACACCGCTCCGGCGACATCGCGGCAGTTGTCCAGGATTATCGCGCTGGAAAACGCCGCCTGGCTGGACCGTTCGTCGCCGGATGTGCTGTTGAAACTCAGCCATCTGTGCGCCGACTGGCTGATCATTAAAGGCGAGCTCAAGCGCCGGGGAGGACATCATGTACTTAACAAGAGCTGAACACGAAGCGTTCGTGCGCGGCCAGGCGGCCGGACTTATTCCGCCGGACCGGCCATTGCCGGTCAATGCGGATGAGATTGCGAATCTGATTTTCCATATCGGCGTACTTTTCAGCGCGAAAATCGCCTGTCGCAGACATGACGGAACCCTTTGCGTGCTGGAGTTGACGACTTTTACGGCCGAACATCTGGATAAACTGATCCGGAATCTGCCGCGACTCCGCTGTCGCGAGATTTTAGCCGTGACGAACTATCGTCAGGATACCGAACCGAATATGCTGGAAGGTCTATACAATTATTTTTCTTTCGGTCGGGACATCGTTGATGCTGAAGACCTGACCGGACGCTTAACGATGAGCCCCGAAATCCTGACTACCGAACAAATCCTCAAAGGATTTACCATAAAATATGTTCCGGTCAAACGGACCGGACTTGCCACGCTCAGGCAGAGAGCGGCGCTGGCAGAGATGATTTATGCGCAACGGCTGCCGACGATCGCCCGTCGAGACTGGGAGAACATGACCAAAGGCGAAGCCACGCGACTCATCACTTCAGTTCCGAAACCGAAAGCCGAACTTCCAAATTCAGTCTCGGTGTTGTTAAACGCCATTGAGAGACTGAATGTGGAAGACCGGCAAATCCTGAGTTCAATTATTCATCATTAAGGAGGAATCCCATGCAGATTGTCAACGACCGAAAATTCGCATCTTTAAATGAAATCGCCGCCTGTCTGAATCGTCAGATCGACGATCCGAAAAGGCAATATCGTCTGCCGGAACTGGCTTGCGCCTGGGCCGACACCCGCGCACGGTATTATCAGACTACCGGCAAAAAAGTTGAAGAAGGCGTTCACTATCTCAGCTCCGGCGAAGAGCAGCTTCTTTCCGAAGAAGCCTGCTGTCTGATCGAAGAGCTCGCGACAGTTGACGCCCACAACGTTCCGATCATGCGCGACGGTGTCGCTGCATTATTCATCTAATCTAACTGAAAGGCTTCGGCACGGCAGATTTTAACCTCTGCCGCGCCGTCGATTATTAAAATGTATTTTTTAATTCCGACCCCGATTTTGATTTTTTTCATCATCTACGGCATCTACAAATGGTGCATACGCCAGTCCGACAAGGAAAAGGAATTCTGGTGGGACCAGAAAAATTTGCGTGGCGGACGCGGCATTTCGATATACAATATCGCGAAAGGCTTCCTGTTGCTGGTCGCTATCGCCGGAGGCATGCTGATCCTGGTGTCGCTGATTTACGGACAGGTCCCGACCTGGCATGATTTCGGCGACAAAAAATTTCCCTGGGCCGTTCTCGGAGCCGGCTTTTTCGGCGTGATTTTCCTAATAAAATACGCCTCAAAGCATAATGTCGGTAAAATAGTTCTGTTTTTTACCCTCATCGGGGGCATCGCCGCCATCCTTATCACCGGCATCTGCCTCGCGGCATTTTGAATTAAGGAAGGCTGATTTATTTTTCTCAGGATAAGTTTCCTAAAGATACAAAATAAACCATTTATATCGGTTGACAAACTTTCTTAACTGGTATATATTTTATACTATAAAATACTCATTTACTCTTGTTAAGAGGTGGAAAAATGGCGAAAAACACAACACAAAAAAGAAGTGCAAAAAATGCTTTGCAGAGTATTCTGACTACTAAGTCTGAATCTGCAAAGGCGTCTCTTATATACCGGCATATAACGGTTCAGGATGTAAAAGCAGTCGCCAAAGAGGTACTTAGCTCCGAAGAATCAGCTAATGCCTGCCTGAAGGCTATTGGTATCCGATAAACTATAGCCTAATGTATTCAAATATCCCATCCTTAGTACTTGGTTTTCACGGTTGTGATCGAACAATTGGCGAAAGCGTAATCAACGATCCGAAAAACGCGCTTGATTCCAGTACCAATCCCTACGACTGGTTAGGTCATGGAATGTATTTCTGGGAAAACTCCGTCGAAAGAGCTGTCCGATGGGCCGAAAAAGCGAAAGTCTATAAAAAAGGTTCCAACAGGGAAATTAAAGATCCTTTTGTACTTGGTGCGGTTATAGATTTAGGACGATGCCTGAATCTGACGGATTCTGAACATTCTATGATTTTAAAAGAATGTTATGTTCTGCTTACCAAGCTCTGTAAAACTGCCGGCAAGCCGATGCCTAAAAATACTAAATACAAAAAAGACCTTGATTGCGTGGTTATTAATCTGGTGGATTTTGTCACTGATAATCGAGGTCTAGCAAAATACGATTCTGTTCGAGCTCCATATCTTGAAGGCAAAGAACTCTATCCCGGCGCAGAATTTCAAGTGGATACGCACATTCAAATATGCGTGCGAAATCCCAACTGTATTAAAGGCTATTTTCACGTCAGAGAACCGGTTGACGGCTATAATATTCCGTGAAAAATTCGTTTTTTGTAGCCACGGTTTTGTCTTTTAAACAATTCTTTCCCACTCTCATCCATCTTTGATTTTCAAAGGAAAAAACTATATTTTTGCTTTGAAATTTTTCTCCTGTTCCATTGACATTTCATTCCTGATCGGGAATGAAAAAGGTCATTATTCTTCTAAAATCAGCATTCATTACCGCTCGGGAACGAAAAGCGCCTTTCGGATTGATTTATTGGATTGTCGAAGCAGATGACTAACGCATCTGTTTTGCTTCGCCACTCCTTTTGGCAAAAAATCAACCGAAAGGAGATCATGATATGGAAGCAATACAGATGGACTTATTCGCGTTTGCCGCGATGCAGACAGCAGCCCCCGCAGTAGAACCGAAAGCCCCTCGAAAGGTCTTTGTTCCGATCATGCGTGACGGCACCGCTGTTCTCTTTACAGAATAAAGCTCCAGCGTTCCGCCGGTGCCAAATAATGCTATGAATTTCACCGCTGACAAGTCAGCCATAAAATTCATAACATGAGTACGCCCAAAATTGCGTTGCAATTTTTAATGAATATCAACATATCAATGGAGACTTGAAATGTATTTTTTAATTCCGACCCCGATTTTGATTTTTTTCATCATCTACGGCATCTACAAATGGTGCATGCGCCAGTCCGACAAGGAAAAGGAATTCTGGTGGGACCAGAAAAATTTGCGTGGCGGACGCGGCATTTCGATATACAATATCGCGAAAGGCTTCCTGTTGCTGGTCGCTATCGCCGGAGGCATGCTGATCCTGGTGTCGCTGATTTACGGACAGGTTCCGACCTGGCATGATTTCGGCGACAAAAAATTTCTCTGGGCCGTTCTCGGAGCCGGTCTTCTCGGCGTCATGCAGTTCGGCTTTTTCGGCGTAATTTTCCTCATAAAATACGCCTCAAGGCATAATATCGGTAAAATAGTTCTGTTTTTTACCCTCATCGGGGGCATTGCCGCTATATTGACCGTCGGCATCTGTCTTGCGGCATTTCGAATTAATCTATCGTATTTTCTATGAACATTAGTTGCAATAACAAGGTTTTTCGAGTAAAGTAACATTATCTGAAAAGAAAGCATAAGACATGAAAAAATTAACGAGCAGCATTTACACATTTGAAAAGTTGATTGAAAACAATTTTCTCTATGTGGATAAAACCGAATATATCTGGCAACTGGTAGATTCTGCGCCCGCCTTGTATTTCATGTCGCGTCCGCGCCGTTTCGGTAAATCGCTGACTCTGTCTACTTTGGAAGCGGTATTTACCGGCAGGAAGGAACTGTTCGAGGGCCTGGCAATCTACGACAAAGCTTATGACTGGAAAACATACCCGATAATCCATTTGGATATGGGTAACTGCAATGCAAGAACTCCGGATGCCCTTGATGCGTTCATCTCAGACAAATTACGCGAACTTGCCCAAAGTGCAGGCGTAAACATTCAGGGAGAATCAAATGCCATGCGTTTTGAATCGTTGATTCAAGCGTTGCACAAACAGGGCCCGGTAGTAATTCTTCTGGACGAATATGACAAGCCAATCCTGAATAATATCGGCACTCTTGAAGCTGATGATATTCTGTCTGTCCTGAAAGGTTTTTATGCAACGATCAAGACCTGTGAAAGTATGGAACATTTCGTATTCGTTACCGGAGTGACCAAATTCTGTCATGTTTCATTGTTCTCTGATCTAAATAATTTGACCGACATTACTATGAATGCTAATTATGCAACCATGTTCGGTTACACGCAAGGTGAGTTGGAACAATATTTTCACAATAGGATAGAAGCCCAGGAAAAACAGCAGGGTGAATCTCACTCAGAATATTTGTTGACAATCAAGGACTGGTACAATGGTTATCGCTTTGAAGAAAGGGCTGAAACAGTTTATAATCCGGTATCATTAGCATCATTTTTTATAAACAATGGAAAGTTTAAGAACTACTGGTTTTCAACCGGAACTCCCTCTTTTCTCGTAGACTTAATTCGGCAGCAGAACTTCAATTTGGAACGTGCATTAACGCAACCGGTATCCGAATTGGCATTTGAAGCTTTCGAAATCGACCGTATCAATCCTCTGTCGATTCTGTTGCAAGCAGGTTATTTAACGATCAACAGTGCAACTGTTCAATACGGAATGACGCGTTATATGCTTGATTTCCCCAACCGTGAAGTAAAAGAAGCGTTTGAGGAATACTTGCTCAGTTGCTATACCACTCTGTCAACGGATGAGGTAAAAAATATTTGTTTTGACCTTGTTGATGCAATAGGAAAAGCTGATATATCCCGTTTTATGCATCTGCTGGAAATTTTCTTTGCGCAAGTGCCTTATGACTTGACTCTTAATTCGGAGAATAATTTTCAGTTGCTGTTTTATTCGATCTTTCTGCTTCTGGGAGTTCGTATCGAGGCAGAGTCTCGCACTAATAATGGGCGCATTGATGCAGTAATTTCCGATGATGAACATGTCTACATCTTCGAGTTTAAACTTGACCAGACTGCTGAAACGGCTTTGTCACAGGTTCACGAGAAGGAATATTTCAAAAAATATCAGAATTCCGGGAAAAGCATCGTCCTGATCGGGGCGAATTTTGACACGGAATCTCGCCAGCTCAGCGATTGGAAACATGAAGAATTAAAGGGATAAATTTCCTTTAACACCTCATGATTTTCAGCCGGTTTCCACGGTCATTCATCTTTTATTTTCAAAGGAAAATACTATATTTTTGCTTTGGATTTTACCCTCTGTTCCACTGCTAATTTCATTCCCGCTCGGGAATAAAAAAAGCCATTATTCTTCTAAAATCAGCATTCATTACCGCTCGGGAATGAAAAAGCGCCTTTCGGATTGATTTATTGGATTGTCGAAGCAGATGACTTGCGCATCTGTTTTGCTTCGCCACTCCTTTTGGCAAAAAATCAACCGAAAGGAGATCATGATATGGAAGCAATACAGATGGATTTATTCGCGTTTGCCGCGATGCAGACCGCCGCCCCCGCAGTTGAGCCGGAAGCCACTCGGAAGGTCTTTGTTCCGAGAAATTTTAAAAACGACGGCAAACAACCGCTGCCGATCGGCAAAGCGGCCCGGATCGAGGCGAATTTCAAGGCGATTCGCCAACTCAATGAACTCGGGACGGACGCGGCGGAGTTATCCCGCGACGCCCAGGTTACGTTGTCGCGCTACAGCGGCTGGGGCGGCCTTACCGAGGTTTTTCTGCCGGGCAACCGTCATTTCCAGACGCTCAAGGAACTGCTTTCCGACGCGGAATACCAGACCGCGCAAAATTCCGTCCTGGACAGTTTTTACACCCCGGAATATCTTATCGATTTCATGTGGCAACTGGCGCGACATGAACTAAACATTAAATCCGGCAAGGTAATCGAACCGGGAGCCGGGACCGGCAATTTCATCGGCCATGCCCCCAGACAACGCGGCTATAAATTTACCGCGGTCGAGGTTGACAAGGTTTCCGGCGGCATCATGAAGGCGCTCTATCCCGAGTCGGATATCCGCATCGCTTCACTCGAAGAAGTCAAACTTTCCGCCGATTACGATCTGGTGATCGGCAATGTGCCGTTCGGTCAGACCGGTCTCTACGACCGCAGCTACCGTAACTGGAATCTGCATAATTACTTTATCGCGCGTTCGCTGGACTGCCTGAAGGACAACGGTTGCGCCGTCCTGCTGACCTCCTCCGCCACGCTGGACTCGAATGACACTACCGCACGGCAGAATTTCGCTTCAAAAGCCGGATTGGTCAAAGCCTTTCGTCTGCCGAAAAACGCGTTTGCCGGAACGGAAGTCGTGGCCGACATTCTGGTGTTCCGCAAGGGCGTCAGCGCCGAACCGTTCGTCGAACTGAAAGAGGTGCCGACCGGCGACGCCTCCGGCGAAATGAAGGTAAATGAATACTTTGCGTCCCATCCGGAACAGGTACTGGGCATCCTTTCCAATACCGGCAAAATGTACGGCAAAGTCGGCACTCCGACCGTGCTGCCGGGTGACATCCCCCTGCGTGACCGTCTCGCCTGTCTACAGAGCGTTGCTCCGGTTGAACCGGTGGAAAATTTCGATTTATTCGAGTCTAAAACTGTGCTTGAAATCCCGGTGGTTGAAAAATCAGAACCGGTCGAAATTTTGGAAGCAACCGACGTGCCGGAGCACTGCCGCGAGTACAGTATTTTCACTGCTCACGATACGGTCTATCAGGTGATTGACGGCATCGGTGGCCGCATGAAGGACGGTAAGGGCAAGGATCTTACCGCAAATGAAACACGGAAGATCAGCTCTTTTGTCAGCATCAAGGAGGCGTTGAACAAGCTGATCGACGCGCAGTTGAATTTTAACGCGACGGATAATTACGTCGAATATCTCCGCTCAGAACTTCGCTGTCTTTATGACGTACATACCAGAGCCTATTCCGTGCTTTCCAACAAACGCGTCCACAAGTATGTGACCGAGGACCCGGAATACCTGAAAGTTGCGGCGATTGAAAACTGCCGCAAGGAAGCCGAGGTCAATACCGCCGGCATCAAAACCACGAAAAAAGTTTATGAAGCGGGCGACATCCTATTCAAACGGACCCAGTGGCCGTGGAAGGAGCCGGATAAGGCCGACAATGTTATCGACGCAGGGCTGATCTCCCATGCTTACCGCAACAAGATTGATCTGGATTATGTTGCGTCGCTGGTCGGCAAGGATAATGACGCCGTCCGCGAGGAACTACTGGATAGCGGCGAGTATTTTTACAACCCGCGCAACATGCACATCGAACTGAAGAGCCAGTATCTTTCCGGCAATATCAAGCAGAAAATCGACTTGGCCCAGACTCATGGACTGGACCGGAACGTCGAAGCGCTGAAAGAAGTTCTGCCAAAATCGCTGACGATCGAGGACATCGATTTTGCGCTCGGAGCCTTCTGGCTGCCGGCGGACATCGTGGAAAAATGGATCGTCAAGGACCTGAAAGGCCAGGCGAAGATTCATTATGATTCGGACAGCGATTCCTGGAAAGTCACCGCCGATTACAACAACCGCCAGTTGGTCAACCAGTATAATCTCGACACGATGAGCACCTTCGAACTGATCGAACTGATTCTGAACCTGAAAGACCCGGTCATCAAGAAACGGGTCTGGAGTGAAAGCAGCCGCGATCTGGTTGATGTCGTTGACAAAGAAGCGACGCTGACCGCGCGGCAGTACAAAAACGAAATCCAGAATCGTTTTCATGACTTTGTCATGGACGATACCGAGCTGGCGCGGGAGCTGGAAGCGGTCTACAATGAGCATTTTAACAACCATGTCATCCAGAGTTATGACGTGCCGAAATTCGACGTTTATCCCGGCGCCTGCTCGGTGATCGACGGCAAACCGTTCATCCTGCGCGATCACCAGAAACGGGCCGTTACCCGCTGCATTCAGGACAATACGCTGCTGGCCCATGCGGTCGGCACAGGCAAGACCGCGGTCATGCTGACCGCCGCGATGGAACTGGTCCGGCTCAAACTGGCCACCAAAGCGATGATCGTAGTCCAGAACGCGACCTTACAGCAGTTCGCGGAATTCGCCCCGAAGCTGTATCCGACGGCAAACATTCTGATTGCCACCAAGCATGATTTGATCAAAAACAAACGCAAGCGTTTTCTCGGCCGGATCGCCACCGGCAAATGGGATATCATTATCATCGCTCAGAGTTCATTCAATATGATCGAGGACAACCCCGAGCTGATCAGGGCAAAATACCAGGAGGAACTGGCGGAGATGGAACGGGTTCAGGGCGCCCGCGATGTGGCAATGCTTAACCGCCGTGCGCTGAAAGCGGAGCAGCAGCGCAAGCGTTCGCTGAAAATGAAGCTGGACCGGCTTCAGGACCGGCATGTCTCCGAAGACATCGTCTATTTCGACCAGTTGGGGATCGATGCCATCATGATCGACGAGGCCCATGAGTACAAACGGAACTTTTTCGTAACGAAAATGACCCGCGTAAAAGGACTTGACAGTGGGGCCAGCCAGAAGGCGTTCAGTTTAACCCTGAAGATCAATCAGATTCGCGAAAAGACCGGCGGTCGCAACATTTACATGGCGACCGGAACGCCAGTGACCAATACTTTGGCTGAGCTTTGGAATATGGTCCGTTACGTCTCCCCGGACACTCTAAACGAGTTCCGGGTGGATACTTTTGACCGCTTCGCATCGACCTTCACCCAGACTGAAACCGCGCTGGAAATCGACGCGGCCGGGCGCTTTAAAATGGTTTCACGCTTTGCGAAATATACCAATATTATGGAATTATCCAAGATGTTCAGAAGCTGCTCCGACGTCATTTTAACGGAAGATTTAACCGACATCCCGAAACCGCCGATCAAAGGCGGGCATCCCGAACATATCAGCATTCCGCGTTCGGAAAATATTTCGAAGTTCATGGATTATCTCGGCGATGTCTACCGCTGGTTCGAGCATCTGGACAACTCGGTGAAAAAGCAATACAGCCATATTCCGCTGCTGATCTACGGACTGAGCCGGAAGTCAACCATCGACCTGCGGCTGATCGCGGCAAACGCGGCTGACGATCCCAGTTCCAAACTTAATATCTGCGTGGCAAAAATCATTGAGAAATATCACGAATATGCTTCAATCAAGGCCGCCCAGGTGGTGTTCAGCGACCTTTATAAACTCTCCTACGGGAAGTTTGTGCAGTTCGACGTATTTTGCGAAATCAAGCGGAAACTGGTCGCCGGCGGCATTCCAGTTGACGAAATCGCCATCATCAACGACTATAAAACCGACAAACAGCGCCAGAGCGTATTCGACATGGTCAACCGCGGCGAAGTCCGGGTCATCATGGGCTCCACCCGCAAACTTGGAACCGGGGTCAACATGCAGGAACGACTGGCGGTTGAACACGACTTGGATGCGCCTTTTCGACCTTCTGACTCAGAGCAACGTAGTGGCCGATTGGTTCGTCAGGGCAATATTTTGCCGGAAGTCGAAATTATCCGCTACGGCATGGAGGAAACCCTCGACGCCGGGATGTACCAGATTCTTACGCGCAAACAGAAGTTCATCAACGACGGACTGAAGGGGCGTCGCCGCAATATGGAGGAACTGAACGACGCGGCGCTGGATTACGCCTCATTTTCTGCGCAGATCAGCGGGAATTCGCTAATGATGCGCAAAGTTGAAGTCGAAACCCGTTTACGGGAACTCCAGGCGCTGGAATATCAGTTCCGCCGCTCCATCCGTCGCGATGCTAATCTGAAAGACGACCTGGAACGCGCTATTCCCAGGATTGAGCGGGACATCGTCCGGCTGAGAGAACTGGCGGCCCTGTCGTTCGACAGCGCCAGTCCGCAGATTGAACTTAACGGCGTCGCGCTGGACGGCACTTCGGAATATCAGGTAAAGCAGTTTGCGCAGCATCTGGCCAACAAAGGACTCTACCCGGCAATCTTGCAGGCCCGCAGGGAATACGATACTGCCGTCATCGACCTCGGTTTCGCCAAAATCAACGGCATCGAAATCACCTTGCAGGCGATTTGTCCATGTGAAAACTTCCGGGTCCATGAAGACAAAGCGGCCATTCGCTACAAGCTCGGCGGCGATGAATTTCAGAATCGCAAAATCCGGGTCGGGAGTGAGGTCACGACCGGCAGCGGCCTGATCACCAGTTTAAAATCCGTCCTGGAACACAAGGCGGAAGAAGCCGCACTGGAGACGGAACGCCTGGAACTCGACCGCCAGCGTCTGCGGCAGTTGGTCGAAACGGAAAACAAAAAAGAGTTCAAGTTCGCCGACGAACGCAATGAGTTGCAGAAGGAACTGGCAAAGATCCTTTTTGAACTCGGTGAAGCCAATCTATTGCATGACGACCGGATCATCGATGCTATGCCGCGTTTGTCGGACTATCTCGACCTCGGCGTCGAACTTATCGAGGACAAGGTCGAAGACGTCACCGATATCGCGGACGATACCGAAGATGATGAAGTCCCCCTCAAAAAGAGTGCTTGAATATAAGTATTTGTAACATTGAGTTAAACTATTTCCAATTTGGAAATAGTTTAACTTGTATTCAAGTTTGTACTTCCCCAAAAGGCAGCCACATCTGTTCTTGCGCCGCTTGACCGGCAGGAAAAGTCTTTCCTGCCTCGCGGCTTCTTTATGAAAGAACAGAGGTTCTCAAGTCAAAATAATAATCAATTTAAAGAGGAGAATGAGAAATGGCTGCCTACGCGAGAATATACGGTTTTGAGGTCCATAACAGTCGGTTTGTGGAAGGCCGTGAAGAGTTTTATACTGAAATTGATGATAACTGCTTTATGGCGAACGGTGATTACGCCATGCTCGAAGAAATCCTTGAAAAAGATCTGTAATTTGATCTTCGGACCACAATTAAAATTCAACAGAAGGAAAAAATAACGATGAGCACTACGAATACCAATCCCGCAGCAACTTACCAGGTCCCTGATCCGGATGCACCTGCAACCCGTCCCCAGCGTCAGTTGATCGGGCGTGCCGTCAAGCAGAATCTGTATCCCCGCTTCTCAAAAGAAGACTGGACGGCCTTGACCAAAGGACAGGCCTTCGCAATTATCAACGAACTTCCGATGAGTCTGATCCTGTCTCAGTTCGTAGTCATCGAAAGTTGAAGCAATACCAACGCCAATAAACTTTGTTCTTCGGGCCGCTTGACCGGCAGTTGAAGTCTCAACTGCCTCGCGGCTCCCTTACGGAAGAACAAGAGTTCTCCAATAAATAAAAAAAACCGGAGTCTTGTGAAATGCGTAATTCAATAAAATATGCCGATATTAACTAAAATTGCAAAGCAATTTTCGGCGTACTCATGATATGAATTTTATTGCTGACTTGTCAGTGGTGAAATTCATAACATAATTCGGCACCGGCGCCTCGCCGGACGCGATCCAACGGCGGAACGTTGGTCGGCAAAGCCGAAATCGCATTAAGCACGACTCTTTAATAACCCAACAAAAGGAAAAGGTCAAAATGAAAAAGACTGCCAGGAAAAACACCGCCGCCGCGAACGCTGAAACCACCAACGTTCCCGTGATCACCGATCCGGAAGCTCCGGCAACCCGCGCCCAGCGCCAGTTGATCGGACATGCGATCAAGCAGGATGAATACCCGCGTTTTTCAAAGGAAGACTGGGATGCGTTGACCAAAGGCCGCGCCTCGGAAATCATCAACGAACTGCGTGGCGACCGTGAAGATTTTCCGGCCAGCGACGCCCAGAAGCAGAAGTTGTCCGAACTGATCCACAGCGGACATCTCAAGGGGCTGAAGCGCGATACCTACAAGAACCTGACTACTACTCAGGCCAAGCGCATGATCTACAAAGGCATCGAAAACGAAAAGGCCGGGACCATTGTTGAAGGGTTCGAGCCGCGTGAAGCGCTCCCAGCCAACGCTCCGATGACCGATCGTCAGAAGGAACGTCTGACCCAGCTTGTTTCAGACGGTTTTCTCAACCGTTTCGCTAACGGATATTTCCGTAAGATGACTCACGAACAGGCCAGCAAATTCATCGGCCTCGGCAAAGCCCGCGAATCCGAAGGCATCAAAGCCGAGCCTTACGTCCGCCCGGAAGCTGCGGCGTAAAACGAGGAGGAATTGGGGAAAACCGCGAAAACTTTTAAGGAAAGTTTTCCCATTTTTCCCCAAACCCCTTTCCGGTTCTTTCAAACCTTTTTGTATTCCCTGCGGCTTGCGAGGCAAGCCGCTGGGAGAGAATAAATTTTTTTGATAATTAAATCTCCGCTTCTGCAGCACGGATTAAATATCAATCCCGCACGAACGGCTCCTGGACGGGGGCTCGTGACGAGGCGGTTCCGGTTTTATCAACTCCCTGCGCACTTTTTCCGATACCGTCTCAATCAGCCCGATGATATTCTGGATGCTCATAGCGCTGAACACCGGATATGGAATAGCGTCCAAATGTTCGGCCGCAATTAAAATACTTAATTGTCTTACCACTTCATAACGCTGTTTCACTGGATCAGTCTGACCGGTAAACTTAACCGGATCGGCCTTGGAGACCGGCACTTCGTTGCGGACAATCTCCGGTTTGCCCTGCGCTTGCCGGGGAGCTTCCGGTTCCGAATGTTCCTGCTTCGGCGTTTCGCTTTCTGACTTGCGATACCAAGTCTTCATGCGTCGCCTGAGACTTTCCCGGTCGGCAATCGCGATTTCAAGATATCCTTCTTGCCTGATTCGTTCCTCTTCCGAGTCTGCATCCATATTAGATTTATTAATATCAATATCTTTGGATTCCGCTTCGAAATCCTGTACTTCAGCGTCCGGTCCATTCGGATCTTCGCCAAGCATTGCCATTAGCATCAGATAAGTTTCGTAGGCTGGGCCGCTTGTCACATTCGGTTTTTTAAGTGTCGGCCTAGTCTTTTTAACTGGCTTTTCGTCTGCAACTTCAGGCTTGTCAGCAGGTTTTTCTGCATAAGGTTTCAATTCCGTTGCCTGTTTTTCGGTCTCAACTTTCGGCAGAACTGTCTGCTTTTTCACATCAGTTTTCTGAATAGAAGGCTGCTTTTCAACTGTCGGTTCCGACACAGGTTCTTGTTCCGGCTTTTCGCCAAGCATTTCCATCAACATCAAATAAGTTTCGTAGGCTGGGCCGCTTGTCACGTTCGGTTTTTCAAGAGCAGGCTTGGTCTTCTTTACCGGCTCTTCGGCTGCAATATCAGGCTTATCAGCAATTTCCTCTATATAAGGTTTCGCTTCAGTTGTCTGCTTTTCTGCCTCAACTTTCGGCTGAACAGACTGCTTTTTCACATCAGTTTTCTGAATAGAAGGCTGCTTTTCAGCAGTCGGTTCCAGCACAGGAGCCTGAGTTTCGCTTACCGGCTCATCCATTTCCGGCTTTTCGCCAAGCATTGCCATTAACATCAGATAGGTTTCGTAGGCCGGACCGCTTGTTACATTCGGCTTTTCAAGAGCAGGCTTGGTCTTCTTTACCGGCTCTTCGGCTGCAATATCAGGCTTATCAGCAATTTCTTCTATATAAGGTTTCGCTTCAGTTGTCTGCTTTTCTGCCTCAACTTTCGGCTGAACAGACTGCTTTTTCACATCAGTTTTCTGAATAGAAGGCTGCTTTTCAGTAGTCGGTTCCAATGCAGGCACCTGATCTTCGTTTGCCAACACATCCATTTCCGGCTTTTCGCCAAGCATTGCCATTAACATCAGATAGGTTTCGTAGGCCGGACCGCTTGTTACATTCGGCTTTTCAAGAGTTGGCTTGGTCTTCTTAACCGGCTTTTTCGCTGCGACATCAGGCTTATCAATGGGAGCCTTTGCCTCCGGCTTGCCTTGCCGGAATGCCGCATCCGCACCAGCGCCAGCCGGACTGATCCCCGCCGTCTGCAAGTCAGGCGTCAGAGCGTCTGCGACATATTCGGATAACGCTTCAACCTTTTCCTTGACCTTACGGGCCAGTTTTGCAAAATTTTCTTTCGTCCATTCTACCATCAAAGCCAGCGGATCGGGACGACATTCTTTTTTAAGTTCCTCCGCTGGTGGAACGCCCGGAGGATTCCGGCGTTCCGGTACCGGTGGTCCATCAATTTCATTCGAGGCGACCAGGTCGTGAACCGACAGCCGGTCGGTCGGAATCCCCATCAGTTTTTTCAGAAAATATTCCTTCTCCGGCACATGCAGCGACAGCTTGTATTTTCCACGGGAACAGGCCACATAAAAAGCCTGCTTCGACATCTTTTCCGCTGCCACCACCACATTCTGCGCGGTCATTCCCTGCGCGACATGAGAAGTCATAACCCAGCCGTATTTGATGCCTTTGAAGTTCTCCGGCAAACGAATCTCCATCAGTTCGCGCCGATTCGAGTCCAGCAGAATATATTCATTCGGCGCCCCCGCCGCGATCGCCAGACTGCCGTTGTTGATCTTGTAACCCGGCATCCGCAGATTGACCGTAAAACGGACCATATCACCTTGTCCAACCGGCAACGGCGCCGAGTCTCCGACATCGATGCCGCTACGGATTAACGACGGCTTGATTGCTTTGCCGTTACTCAAAATCAACCTGCCATCTGTGATATTGATCACTTCCGCTATCTCACCGGCCCGGGCGATTCCCCTGATTTTGGTATTGAAAAATACCTTCGTGCCGATCTGATAGTTGTCGATATTGGCCAACTGCGGCTTGGTCCAGCCCCAGGAACGGAACGACTCGACCAGATTGTTTTCGTCGTTGATGATTCGTCCCGCGGCTTTCATTTTTTCCCGGATCATCGTCGTCAGCACATCGCACTCCCGATTGGTCGGCGATACCGCAATACAGTTCAGTGGTCTGCTTCCGTCATTGGTGGATTTCACAAAGTCATCAGCCGCTTTTTCCAGATATTTGCCCTCATCTTCATGGATAAAACCATGTTCGTCCAGATGTTCAAAACCTTCCTTACTGCTTCCTGCCGCAATCAGTTCAATCCCCCGGCGATACTCCGCCGTCTGCTGTCGATGAATCTGCGACAACGAAGTTTTAGTAATCTCCGAATGTTGCTCCAGCAGACGGAAAAAATCTCCGGCTTCGACCGAGGAATGCTGTCTGGCGTCCCCTACGAACAGCACCCGGTATTCGTTCTCCATAGCCAGGCGAATTACCTCGGAACCGTGCTTTAATGAATTCAAGCCGGATTCGTCAATGATCAGGTAAGACCCTTTCGGCGGCAGCTTGTCCTGATTCTGTAGGAACATCGCCACCGTCTGCGCTGAATTGAAATTTTCAGTGCGTAGCACATCAACCGCGCTGTTTGTCGGCGCAACCACATGAATATGCCTTACTCCGCCTTTGCGCAGGCACTTGCAGAGTTCCTGCAGGGTTGAAGTCTTTCCCGCACCGGCCACTCCGCGAAATACCATAAAAGGATCTTTCGAGCTTATCAGCGTCTCGATCACCTCTTTCTGAGCCGTATGGTCATGACCGTCTTTTACCTTGGAAAAAGGAACATAATCGCTGACAAAATCCCGGCAAGTATTCTTGGCCTGGTTGACCGTCTGAATCGAATAATTTTCCCGTTCAATATTTTCTTCGGTCGTAAAATAGGGATTTACAGCCGGTTTTCCAAGATTAATTAGTCCCGGCACTGCTTCAATAGCGGCATGAAGTTCCGCCAATCGCGTACTACCCAGATTCTGGTTCTGAACTTCCGCCAGAATTACGTCCCAACGTAACACGCTGTGCCGCTCAAAAAGCTGATCCATCACCTTTTTTATCTGCCCGGCAGCGTGTTCTTCATCAAAATGAAAAGGACGGTCCTGGTCTTGACTGATTGCCTTAGCCGCCATGTCGATGAAACGCTCTTTTTCCTCTTGGGTGAACAGCGCCATCTTTATATCATCTACTTCTCTGGAAGTTTTCTCCAGCATCTTGCGACTACGGGTCTGCAAGGTCATTACCTTGATCTCATCCGTAGTCGGCTGACGCCCTCTCTCCGACACAAATTTCTCGATCTCCTTATCGATCTGTTCCCGTCGCCTGGAACAGCGTTTTAAAATCTCATCGTCTATTCTTTTTAGTTCAAAACCGGTGATAAGCCCCTTGTCGGAACGCTTCATTTCGATGTCATAGCCCAGCCGGATACACTCACGCGCCAAGGCATTCTGATAGGATTTCCCGGCATAACGAATTGCCCGATACATTTCAGACGCATCCAGCGCCTTGAATGAACCGTCCTCCTCCTGCGCGACATTAACGATTACATTGTGAGTATGCAATTGCGGATCAAGTAAACGGCTGTTCTCATGATGATATTCCGCATAGACGAATTTTCCGGTATAAAGGAAGTTTTTTGTCCCCCAGTTGTCGCCTCTGCGAACCCGAACCGCCGCAAAGCGTTCCAGCTCCTTCATGCCGATTTCCACCGCTTTGCGATGCGCCTTAGCCAAACGCTTATCGAACAGTGCCATGACCGAAACCGACTTCTGAGCCGAACATTGGAAATCATAAAAACGAATCGAATGAGGATTATTCCTTGGCGTAAGCTTTTCTTTTGTTACCGGATGAATATTCTGTTGAAATAACGAAAAGACTTCCTGCGTTACCGTCTCTCCGGACAATCCGAATGTAGATGCAAGATTACCTTTCCAGTGACCTGTGACTTTGTCTTTCTCACTGTAGTAATCATTACTTGAAAGATGTTTACGGTAAAAGTCCGCACCTTTACCATGACTAGCTTTTATCTTCGCCGCTGTGTACAAGAATATCCTTACACACCCCAAAGAAAAACTATCATCAAAAATATGAAAAATCAACCCGTTTTGACAAAAATCAGAAGGTTTTATAATTCCGCCGTTACCGGCAGACGCAATTTCCCATCAGTAGATGGGCTCTCAAAAATCACACAAGTTTTAAGCCTGCACCAAACCATCAAAAACAAGCGCCCAGCCAGAGGCATATGCAGTGATAGAGAAAGGACTAAAAAGAATAATTTCCTGTTCCATAATTCTAGTGAGCAAATGGTGCGAGAAGTTTCGGAAGATAATCTGTATGCGTTGGTCAACGAAAGCCATTGCAATGGCTTTCGTACAGGAAAGATTGGGAAGACTGTTATGTAAATTAAGATCAACGTTTTATTTTTTTGCTATTTTTTTAAATAGGGTATTGACATTTAATGATACCATAAGGTATTTTAATATCATAAATAGTCGACGCTGAAAAAGGCACTAAATAGTTTACGGTTAATTTGTTAAGGTTAATTTTTATAATATATTATTGCAAGGTAACAATTTAATAGTAGAGGTTTTCTTGCAAAATGATGACGAAAAACAGCGTTTCAACCACCAGTCAGGGTCATTTATTCAAGCCTTTTCTGCGTGATATCGTATCCGAACGGCATTCTTTGGTGAAACTGGCCGATGCAATTAACTGGCAAAGTTTTGATGAAGGTTTAGAGGAATGTTTCTGCTCCGATAACGGTCGTCCGTCTTTACCAACGCGCTTGATGGTCGGGTTGCATTATCTGAAGTATGCTTACGACATGAGTGACGAGGGCGTCCTTGAAGAGTGGCTGGAAAATCCATACTGGCAGTATTTCACCGGCGGCGAGTACTTTGAACATGAACTACCGCTGGATTCGTCAAGCATGACGCGCTGGCGTAAACGTCTGAGCAAGGCCGGAGCGGAGAAAATGCTTGAAGAGAGCATCAAAACCGGGTTGCAGGCAGGTTTTATCAAGCGTACGGAGTTGAAACGGGTGAATGTCGACACCACGGTTCAGGAAAAAAATGTGCGTTATCCGACTGATTCACGGCTCTATGACCGGATGCGGGAACGTCTGGTCAAAGCGGCCCAGGTTCGCGACATCAAACTGCGTCAGAGTTACAAACGAAACGGCAAAAAAGCTCTGCGAAAACAGAGTGGTTATGCCCGGGCCCGTCAGATGAAACGAGCGAGAAAGGAAACCCGAAAACTCAGAACATACCTTGGGCGAGTTATGCGTGATATCGAGCGGAAAGCTGATTGTATCGACCTCGAATTACAAGAGCTACTGACGCTGGCACAACGTCTTTTAGAACAGAAAACAACCGATCAAAATAAACTCTATTCGATCCATGAACCCCAGGTTGAATGTGTCGCTAAAGGCAAGGCGCATAAGCGTTACGAGTTTGGCTGCAAAGTGGGATTCGTGACCGCCTCGAAAAGTAATTGGATAGTCGGAGCGATGGCCTTTCGTGGTGCACCTTATGACGGTAAAACTTTGACTCCATCTCTGAAACAAACCACCAAACTGATTGGGCAGGAACCGGAAATGGCGATATGTGACATGGGATATCGCGGACACCAATATCAGGGTGAATGTGATGTTCAAATAGTTAACCGTTACCGTAAGAAGTTGCCGGAGTCCCTGTGCCACTGGTGGCGGCGAAGATCGGCGATAGAACCGGTCATCGGTCACGCCAAAGCGGAAAACCGTCTGAATCGCAATCGTTTAAAAGGCAAAGCAGGCGATGAACTCAATGTCATCTTTGCCGGATGCGGCTTCAATCTTAGAAAGTTGCTCAGGTCATTCGACCTGCTTTGCGCCTTGATTACAGAACGCTTGATCTGTTCTTTGATACAGTACATAATCAGGTTTGGAAAAGGGAGAGCGCGAGAGGGAAAGAACCTTTCCTTAAAAGGTTTTTCCATCTCGTGAAAAAAGACCTTTTTCAGCATCGACTAAGTAACATTGTAGATTTTGTAAAATCTTTCATTCAACAATTGATAAGTCGGACGGATGAGGATTATGAAGAGTGACAAAGTTCTTTGGTGCCCTTCAGTTTGTCAGTTCTTTTTTTGCATGGCATCGAAATAGCCGGGGATTGATTGCTGGTAGGATTGGGGTGAGACGCCGATTTTTTTCTTGAAAAGCCGGGAGAACTGGGCCGGGTCGTTGAAGCCGCATTCATAGGCGACATTTTTGACTGTGTTTCCCGGGTTTTCCAATAACCGGGCAGAATACCGCATCCGGCATCGCAATAAGTAATCATGAGGTGAAAAGCCGAGCTGTTGGCGAAAAATGGTTCTAAAACGACTATATGAAAGGCCCGATCTTTTGGCCTCTTTCTTAAAGTCATAAGACTGCATCGGGGAGTTTTCCAGGCGACGCGCAAGGTCGTCGATGTGACTGCTATAGCTTTGCACGGAGGAGCAGTATTGCTCATTCAGCAGCATAATATAAATCCTCTCCAAAAGCGTGACCGATCGTACCTGATTGCGTGGAAATCCAGCTTGAACCAGCGGGACCAGCGAGTGAAAGAGATTAGCAAAAGCCTGCGGATTTTTTACCTGAATTATGCCGTTGTCGCTGAAGTTGTCAAAACCGTTTTCAATCAGCCTGCACCCTCTCGGACCCTTGAACTGCACCCAGTGGTGATCCCAGCCGCTCCTATCCACCGCGCCATATTGGTAGGAGTGATCGGGAGAATGCCAGAACACGGAAGGCTGGTCAATAATCGACTGAGCTCCGCCGTCGACCCCGTAAAACATCTTGCCTGAAAGTATAAATTCAACCGACCAACTCCCGGGAAAACTGTGGTCGACCACTGCCCGGCAGCCTGGATGTATTCCGGCGTTGAGAAATGATATATCGTCAAAATAGTTCATATTCGCCAATGTTAATTTTTATATTAGTAGTCAAATAAGTCATGATAATAATCAAAAAAGCTATTCCAAAACTGTTAAACAAGTATTAAACTTAATATAATCCAATAAAAATATATGTAAACAAATAATACAGGAAATATGCAATGTCAACAAATGTAATGCAAAAAATAGCTGATAGAAAAAATAGCTGGGTGGAGTTTTGTCAGCCGGACGCCGCTCCCGGATTTATGTTTCTGGTCAATTACGTTCCTGACGGGCAATCCTGTTACGGACTGCAAGCTCCTCATAAATGGCCGTCTCTAAAGAACGAACGTATCGAGTATGCCTGGGATTTGTATCAGAAGATGATGGAAGCCGCCGAATGGTTGGATGATGACCGCATTCCCTTTTTGAACAATCTTACAGGAACCGAAATATTTGCAGAGGCTTTAGGTTGCAAAGTTGAACGTCCCGACCACACCAACCCTTTTGCTCTCCCGCGGATTATTTCAGCTGGTGAAGTGGCTGATATAAAAGTTCCGGAACTGAGCGGTTCGACCTTGGCGTATCTTTTTGATATAGCCGATGAACTTTACCATCGCGGCGGCACTGCCTCCGTTATGAAGTTGGTTGATATCCAAAGCCCGATGGATATTGCGACATTAGTTTGGGATAAAACAAGTATCCTGATGGCAATGCTGGACGCACCTGAAGCAGTCAAAGAACTATCCGCTAAATGCGCCGAGTTACTGACCTCATTCATGGATGAATGGTTTAATCGTTACGGGAATGATTATGTAGCTCATTATCCTGATTATTTTATGCGTGGAGGCCTAACTCTTTCCGAAGATGAAATAGGGATAGTTGACCCGGAGACGTTCTCGACATTTTTCCGGGAAGAACTTGTTCAGTTGTCTGAGCATTTTGGTGGTATTGGAATTCACTGTTGCGCTGATTCCAGGCATCAATGGCAGAACCTTATGGATATTCCCGGACTTAGAGTGCTTAACCTAGTAAAACCATTGTCCCGACCAGTATCATTTATCACCGATGCCTACGAGTTTTTTGCCAATGGACCGGTGCAAATGCATTCCGGCTGGATGCCGAACACCACAACATCTGAAATACCATCGCAGTTTCCAGCCAATGCTAGAGTAATATTTCAGCTGGATGCCAATACAAAAGATGAGGCCATCGCTATATGCGATACTTTGAACGAATTACGAGGGACATGACTTTGCGAAGAAAACCGCTTAACAGTTATTCGAAAGCTAGCAATGCTTGGATGTGAAAAGAATAACATATTAGTCATAACAGCATCTCAGCGGCATCCTGAAGCATTATTACCGCGCGATTATTAAAACAAGAAGATTTAGAAAAAGGAGTTGCTTTTGTTTGAAATGCATATGTAAATATCATGAAGCAAAGAATCACTTTTAAACACTATATAAAATCATTAAAGCTAACATTAGGAGAGCAAGCATGAGAATCCTGTTTTTAGATTTGGATACGTTACGCCCTGACCATTTAGGCTGCTATGGTTATCAGCGGAACACTTCGCCCAATATTGACGCTGTGGCTGCGGAAGGAACGCGCTTCGACAACTATTACTGTTCCGATGCGCCGTGCCTTCCGTCCAGGGCCGCCCTGATGAGCGGACAATTCGGTATTCACACCGGCTGCATTAACCATGGCGGAATCAATGCGGACTTTCGCATTGAAGGCCATTCTCGCGGTTTTCAGGACAGATTGACAAGAACTAGTCTGCCAGGGCTGCTTCGCGGCGCCGGTTTAAGAACAGCCTCAATCAGTCCTTACGGCGAACGTCACTCCGCCTGGTGGTTTTACGCGGGGTTTAATGAAATTTACAATACCGGCAGGTGCGGCACTGAATCGGCCGAAGAGATATCTCCGGTAGCTCTTGACTGGATAGCACGCAACGGAGCTGAGGATAACTGGTTTCTTCATGTCAATTACTGGGACCCGCATACTCCTTATCGAGCCCCAAAAGACTTTGACAATCCGTTCAAAGATGATCCTTTACCGGAATGGATGAATCAGGAAATCATTGCGGAACACAATAAAGCTCCGGGAGGTCACAGCTCACGGGATATGAATATGTTCTCAGGAAGAGAAATGCCGAAATTTCCACGTCAGCCGGGAGAGGTGCGGGATATGGCCGGATTCCGGCGCATGATAGATGGTTATGATTGCGGAATTAAATACATGGATGAACACATCGGGCGTTTGTTTGACGCGCTCAAAGCCCAAGGAGCGTTCGACGATTTGATCATTATTATCAGCTCGGACCACGGTGAAAATCTGGGGGAACTCAATTGTTATGGAGAACACGGCACTTCGGATTACATAACCCATCGAATTCCAATGATCGTTCGCTGGCCGGGCAAAGGGAAAGCCGGACAGGTGGATAACAACCTGCACTATAATCTCGACCTGCTCCCAACTATGGCTGAAATGCTTGAAAAAAATTGCGCTCCGCATTGGGATGGAAAAAGTTATGCCGGAACATTGAAGTCAGGGGAAGAGTGCGGACGTGATTTCCTGGTATTGAGTCAATGCTGTCACGGCTGTCAACGCTCAGTCAGGTTTGAAAATTGGCAGTACATCCGTACATATCACGATTTTTATCATCTCTATCCGCAAGAGATGTTGTTTAACATTGCAGATGACCCGCATGAAACAATCAATCTGGCGGAAGAAAAACCGGAAATATGCGCAGAGGCGATCCGCAAATACCAAAGCTGGCATGATAATATGATGCAATCCATGGACAATCCAACGGATCCGCTTTGGGAAGTGATGAAAGACGGCGGGCCGTTCCACTCGCGCGGGGAGCTGGCTAAATATTGCAATCGGCTGGAAGAAACAGACCGGAAATGGAGTATTGCAGAGTTAAAACAACGCCATCCAAAAGAATTCGAATAATATGACAGGGCTATTGCGTGACGTGGTTATTTACGGTATTTCAGGCAGCTTTGTGGAAGCTGTAGGCCATCTCTCGATGAGAGCGGCCTTTTCATAGTCTGAGTCTTAAATAATGAGTCCGATAAAGGTATTATCCTATCCGGGGATAATGTGGATACTATGAATAACTCAAAACAAAGAAAGAGACAGAAAAATGAATGCCAAGAACAGTAAGAAATTCAATTATTTCACACTCATCTAACGTGTGCCTGGGTAAGGTATCACCTGCGAGCCGGTTGGAACGTACCGGTCACGCCAATTATCCATTTCAGGCGTGTAGTCTGCCTCCCATCGCAAGATGAAGTGGAGGGACAAAGTCACGAGAAGGGAAATCCGTAAGGAAGCCTCGTAAGCAGTCGGAGTGGCGAGACAAACGAACAGGCCGTAGGAAAACGAACGTCCGCAGGCATCGTAAAGGTGACATGGCGATAGTAGCTGTTAGAGCCATGGGTATTCGGTCAGACGAACCTCCGTTCGATGGGTGAAGTCCGATGGGAACGCTGAAGAAAATGGATAAAGGCAAGCGTTCCGCCGACGGTGTAAAAGGCGATGGCATGTTCAGTTATAAGAGACAGCTTTACCTGTGTTATTCCAATGTCAGCGTCTGGCTATGTCAAGTGTTCATAAAAATTTTTCACATTAAGGAAATGAAAATATTTAATATAACTACTCTTAATTAAGTTAAATATTTTTTTATTTTGGCCTTGATTTTTTTAACTAATACGTATATATTTAATAGTATAATGGAGATTATTAATAATGATAACGATGAAATGTATAGCAAAAGCAAGTGGGGTAAGCCAACCTACTGTGTCATTAATTTTGAACAATAAAAGCAGTAAAGTCAAGATTTCAGAAGCAACACGTTTACGCGTATTGGACGCAGCTAAAAAATTAGGATATTATCGCAATGAACAAGCTAGAGCAATGCGAACAGGAAGCAGTAAGGTGATTGCCGTCACCGGTGACTTTATGGACTATGCAATGCGGATATTTAACGGTATGGCTAAATCCGCTTATTCAAATGGCTATTCAATGAAAATCATTCCTAATCACGATGAAATAAGCATTGAAGAGATTGTGCGAATTGCTTGCGAAAATCGAGTAGCCGGCATGCTGTGCGCGTCTATGCCCCAAAAAGATATTATTTTTTTGAGTGAGAGTCTCCAAAAATTTGATATTCCTTTAATCTTATTTGATAGCGGTTTTAAACTTGACAACTCTCCTGTGTCGTCAGTTCATTGCAATGAGCATCAAGGGGGGCGTCTTATTGCTGAACACCTTGAGCAACTCGGTCATACTAATATTGCATATATTTCCTCATCGGCCGTTCATACTTATTGCGTTAACAGGTTTAATGGAATTAAAGATTACTTCGCTACTAATAAAAAAATTAAATTATACACTTGCATTACCGATAAAGAAATCCAATTCACTCCCGCAGCCATACAACGTTTGGACCGACTATTTGATGAACATCCAGAAATTACCGCAGTTGCATGCGCGTCAGACCATCCTGCAATTAAAATGATTCGTTACTTTCATGAAAGGAACCTAAAAGTACCTCAAGATATATCAGTTACGGGCTTTGGAGACATGATGGCGAGCCAAGTTATGGTACCGGCACTGACGACTATTTCACAACCGTTTGAATTACTAGGTAAGAAAAGCTTTGATATGATGGTCAAAACAATTGAAACTAAAAAAATGGTCGAAAATGTAACTTTGGATGTTGAATTGAAAATTAGAGAATCTACACAAAGAATAGCAAAATGAAAGGAAGTTATGGAAAGGTTCAAATTGATGGCCTGAGAATTTATCATTTTTTCATGGAAAAATTAACTTTATGAAACTAGTGGTTTGCAAAAAAAGGAGAATAAAAATGCAAAAGAAGCTTTTTACACTAATAGAATTACTTGTAGTTATAGCAATTATAGCAATACTCGCTGCAATGCTGCTTCCGGCTTTAAACAAGGCTCGAGCAAAAGCTCAGAGAATAACTTGCGCTAATAATATGAAGCAGATAGGAATAGGAAGTTTTTCCTATTTAGACGATAATGATGGATTTATGATTCGAGCTACTGTTAATAACAATGCTAATCTAGTTGGCCGATGGGATGTTGTCATGATTCGTTCAGGTTACCTGGGAGCATCTGACAAAGCCTATGTATATTATCATGCATACAAGAAGGAAATACTTCGTTGCAGTCCCGTTGCAAAAATCTTCAACAGAATTGATTATTCTACTTATGTTGCAACTATCAATTTTCCTCCTTGCAGTTTTTCAGGATATTATTGGCGAAAAATCAATAAAACTCCGTCAGATATGCTATTTTTTGTTGAGCAGAGTCAATCAGGTAATGTTGCATACAGAAACTATCCTGATGGGCTTTCTCCAAATTACTGTAAGATTTCTAATATTCACAGTAATGGCACTAATGCGCTCTATGTTGGAGGAAATGTGACTTTTATTAAAAAAGCTGAACTAGTCGCAACTCCAAAACTTTGGAGCGGAAATTAATATTCTCCAATAATTTTAATTAATTAGATAAGTTAGTGATATGGCTACAGTGACATAAGGCAGTATTGAGGTAATGCCAATCATGTTGTCGATCAATCAACCGCTGAACAGGCATCTCAGTTCACAGGATTCTTGGCGCCCAAAAGTGGAAGCGATTCTCGACCGACTCCTCAATGAAGCGTCTGGGCGTTACATCACGCGAAGCCCGGAAATTGTCTGAGGACAACAGTAACCGTCGACTTATACCCGAAGGGCCTCATATTAAAACCAATGTAGCATCCGTAGCTGAAAGCCGAAGAGTTGTTGCGTAATGTCGGCAAGCGGAGCATAAATGATATTCATAAAAACACCGAAAGAACCGAAAAAGTCAACATTAAAAACGTAATCTTGGGGACTATATAAAGTAGTAATACCACTTTGCATTCAAAAATGGTAAGTATTTAGCCTGACAAAGTTGAGGCTAAAAAAAACGAATGGTAATGAGATTGGAAAACGGATAAAAACAGGCGTAAGAAAAAAAATCAATAAATTTTTTTCAGAGTTAAAACCATAAACATGAAATAACCCCAAAAGAGACATCATCAATGACCAATACAAAGAAAAATAACCTAAAACATTACCAAAAATGCAATAATGTAGCGCAACCGTCTCGGTTGCGTATATGCTCAAGCTTAAGGCAAAAATTGTGATATAATCTAATTAACTTTTTTAGCGTTAATGAAAATTTTTCGAAAAACCTTAATAACTTAGCAATGGAGGCAGTATGAATCTACAAACGGTTCAATACAGTCGGTCTGAAAAAAATACGGATTTTTTTCAGTGGAAGCAATTTTTTAACACTAAACATTATTACAAATTGGAAAAATCACGTGTGCCCAAAAGTGTTTGGCTCGTTGTCATTAGTTTGACATTGATTTTTTGTATAGTCGGTCATGCCGATGAGGCGGAAACTAAAAAAGGATCTGGAAACCTGGTGAAAAATGGCGCCTTTGATGCCGGACTCAAGTTCTGGAGAACCAATAGCAACGATAAATGCGGTACATTTAAAGTGTTTGACAACAGCCTTAATATTACCCGGACAAAAACCTGGTCTTTTCTTCGTGCTTATCAGGATATCAGCGTAAAAGCGGATTGGAGATATTGTCTGCGGTATAGAGCAAAAAGTGACAATGGAGCAAGGGCCAGCGCCTGGATTAATTTCAGAGAAAAAGGTGGAGTCTGGAAAAAAGGTGAAGATAATATAGTATATTTGAAAGAAACTGACTCAGTATCCTGGAAGGCAAGTATGCGTAATTTCTCAACTGGTAAAAATATTGATAAAATTAGGATTAACCTGGGAATCAACGGAAAACATACGGGGACAGCCAGTTTTGATGATATAGTAATCTCTGCACTTCCTGAAACATTTAATATTTGTGTGCCCAAGTTAGGAGCTGATATTGCAATTGATGGCAAATTGGAAGATTCTGCCTGGTTAAACGCAGTCAAGCTTGATGATTTTAGAATTCTCGGATTTCCCAGTAAAAAAGCTTATCCCAAAACTGAGGTATTATTAGGTATTTATGGTGAAAACTTATTGATTGCTTATCGCTTATTGGAACCGGGTATGAACAAAATACTTATGTCGAAAGTAGAAACCACCAACCTTCATAATGATGACTGCGTGCAGACGTTTATAGGCTCTAATAGTGATAATTATTTTCAATTTATTGTTAATCCCAAAGGAATAAAAAGGGTTAATTGTTTTACTCCAAAAGGAAAATTTGCGCAAAATTGGTATTCAGAAGAAAAAAAAGAATTTCCAGGAGCATGGTATGCTGCCGCTCATCAAACAAACAATGGCTGGTCAGTTGAAATGAAAATCCCATTGAAGTCATTACTTATTGGTTCAGAAGCACAAAAAAAGAAATGCCTTTATATGAATTTTGCCCGTCATAGAAACCAGGGAACAGTTAAATACTCTAATTGGGCAAGATTGACCGGTAAAAGTTTACTTGCTCCGGGCCAGTTTGTTCGGGTTAAATTGGCGTCAATTCCAAACGTTGCCAGAAATTCCCAAGGTGTGATTAGTCAAGAACCATGTCCGCTTCGCTTTACTAAGCAACTGAAAGCGCCTGAATGGCCGTTCGTTGGAAAACCAATTAGTATAGTTTGGGGAGCAGGTAAAATAGCTTTACCAAGCAATTTAAAATTTATTGAAAGAGGACTTTCGATCGATTCAGGGGTAAAGGAACTGGTTGAAAAAGGAGTTTGTGTAAAAGCCCAAAGTAAAATGGTTCTCAATGTCACATCTTCTTTAGGACTTGTAGAAAGCGGTCAATTATCAGGCCTGTCATTACATGAACAAAATTTGTTGAAAAGCGAGGAAGCTTTCAAACTTTCAATAAGCAAGTCCGGTATATCAATAATCGGGAACAGTAAGAATGGTGTTTTAAGGGGATTTGCCACTATAGCGCTACTTGGAAGCGCCGCCAAAAGTAAGTCGGAGACAGCATTGCCAAATATGACAGTTTATGACGCTCCTAGACTCTCATTCAGGGGAATGATATTCGGCCCCGCAAATCCAAAGGCGCTGGAGTGGCAAATTGATATTGCTTATCTTTTACGTATGAATGCAGTATTTCCGATAGTTTTTGCCTACATGGGCAAGACTCCGTTTCCGTTTGACAGCCATCTTGACATTGGAGACAATCGCAGTACAAAGACAGAATGGAGCAAATTGAGCAAATATGCAAAAGCCCGTGGTATCAAACTTATTCCATTCCATCACGCCTGGACGAAAGCCGGCTATATCCTAAGTAATCCTAGATATCAACATTTGGCTGTTAGCCCGGTCTTGGGTGCTAAACCATATGCAAAAAACTTCTGTGTTTCCAATCCAGATTCAGAGAAACTCGTCAATGATTTGCTTGGTGAATTGGCTGATACAATAAAGCCACCTGGTATATTAATAGGGCAAGATGAAATCCACTTTAGTGACATGAATACACATCCACTGGATGTCAAGCGAGGCTTGACCCGTTGGCAATACGTCCTGGAAACATCTCAGAAAGCGCATGACTTTTTAAAGGGGAAAAATGTCACAATGTATATGTGGGCGGATATGCTTGATCCTTATCAGAACGGAAATTGTCTTGAGCTTTCCGGATCTAAACTGCTGGAGAAATTTCCACGAGATATTGTCATGATGTATTGGGAATATCATTCGTCTCCATACAAATTTCTAAAAATTATGATTGACTCTGGTTTTCCCGTCATCGGATGTTCTTGGTTTAGATTGGATAACGTTTCGTCTCTCATTAAAACCGTCTATGAAAACAAAGGACTTGGTTATTGTTGCACCGTTTGGAATACTACGTATCCAAAGGAGTTGTCACCAAATTTAGCTGCAGCTATATCGCTAGGGGCATATTTGTCATGGTCTCCAGAGAATTGCAACTTAGAACGGTTTCCATTTCTTCCAACTGAACTTTATCGACAAGCAGCATTCCGATATGGTTGCGAATTACCGTATGCCAGCAAATCACTGCAAATAAAAGCGCCGATAAAATGTTCTGAAGGCAAGCAATTAGTTAAAGATTTGGGATTTCCGGCAAATTGCGAACTGAACTTCCTTAAAAAAGTTGCTTTTACCAATTATCGCGGTGTGTATATTAAGTCTTTTCAGAAAGCTGGAAAACCTGTTGGCATTGTTGTCAAACCTAAAGGCAAAACTATTTCTCTGCCACTTTCTGGGAAAGCAAAATATCTAACCCTGTTGCATTGTGTAAACAAACAGGATGTACGCATGAGTTTGAATACCGCCAAGAGTAATGTTTATAATAAGAATAAGACGCCAGGTTATTACGTTTTGCATTATAAAGATGGGACTGAAGCTCGTCTTAAATTAAGATTCCGTTATCATGTAAATGACTGGAATGACGAAGTCCCTGCGACATTCACAGATCCCGGACTCTTTGGTGTTGTCAACAATCACCTTCAAGTTAATATTCCAACTTACACTTGGATCAATCCCCATCCAAATAAAGAGCTAAGCTGTATTGAGTTAGTGCCAGGTAATCTTGAGGAGGTGAACTTAATATTATTGGGGATTTCCGTTGATTGATTTGATAGTTGTAATGTTATGATTCGTGCGAAATAGAAGCTTTCGCTTGATAGTCGACTATTACTAGTATAATGTCATGCTTGAAATGTCGTTTAAATATGATATAGTATCTTCAATTTAAATTATTGGATGTAGTTATGTCTTACACGGTCACATTAACGGAAGAAGAACGAGCAGAATTAAAAAACATTACAGCGAAAGGCAACCATAAAAGTCAAAAGGTTCTGAATTGCTTAATATTATTGAACTGTGACCGTGGGGAATATCAGGATAAACATTCATGCAATGAAGATATAGCTAACATTTTGGGAATCAGTCAAAGAAAGATAAACAGAGTAAAAAAACGTTTTGTTGAAGAAGGCATTGAGGTTGCAATCAACGGCCACAAGAGCAGCAGGGTCTATAAAAAGATGGTTGATGGAGACCTCGAGGCTCGTCTTATAGCGATGAGTTGCAGCGAGCCGCCTGAAGGTTTTTCCCGATGGTCTTTAAGGCTTTTAGCCGACAAGACAGTTGAGCTTGAATACACCGACAACATTTCGTATGAAACCGTTCGCCGGGTTTTAAAAAAACGAAATAAAAACCTGGAAAAAACAAGGCTGGGTAATTCCTCCTGAGCAAAATAGTGATTTTGTCGCTTCAATGGAGCGGGTGTTACAGGTTTACAAGCGTCCATACAATCCGGCATATCCTGTTGTTTGCATGGACGAAATCCCAAAACAGTTGATTGGACAAATTGCGACGCCAGTCCCGGTTGGGCCTGGAAGGCTGGCAAGAGAAGATTATGAATATAAGCGAAATGGAGTATGCAATATTTTCATGGCCTGCGAACCACTCGCAGGTTGAAGAATAGTAAAAACAACCGAAAAGAAGAAAAAATACGATTGGGCCGTTTTCATAAATCAAATTGCTCAGAACTATCCCGAGGCAACAAAGATTACGCTTGTTATGGATAATTATGGAACACATAAATCTGGTGCCCTATATGAAGCTTTTGCCCCGAAGGAAGCCTTTGAGTTGTTCAATCGCTTTGAGTTTGTTTATACGCCAAAGCATGGTAGTTGGCTGAATATGGCAGAACTCGAGCTTAATGTTTTGATATCACAATGTCTTAGCAGGAGAATCGATAATATTGAGGATGTGCGCAAGGAGGTAGAAGCCTGGCAAAAACACAGAAATAACAAGAAATACAAAGTAAATTGGCAGTTTACAACAGAGGACGCACGGATAAAACTAAAACGGCTTTATCCGACATTAGAGGATTGACATGACACTAGGTGACATGTGTCCTGCGGATGCCGTGCTTCACGCCGCCAGGGTAGCAAGGTATATTGATTCACAGAAAACGGCCATATCTAAAAAACTCCCCGGAGCAGGGAGGTAATTTACTAATTAACGCCGTGTGCAAGTTTTTCACGGCACAATTTTTTCATGTTGTAGGATGGGATTGCCAAGCGTATGGTTGATAAAGCAATTTACCGTATGCGCCAGCAATTTCCGTCCTATACGAACAGTCAAATGCCACATATCTCTGGCTCTGACTTTCTCAATATTAAATCTTTCACTCAATTGTCCTATTACAGTTTCCACCAGTCTTCTTTTGTCATTCATCCATTTAATAAGTTCTTTTGGTCTTTTGTCTTTCATATTGCTCCGTAATGGGGTATGAATTTCAATACCTGCATTATTGAGCTCTGTTTTCCTGTTTTTTGAGCAGATATAGCCCTTGTCGCCAAGTAAATCAGATCCAGAATTTGAACTTATTTCAAAGATCATATCCCGTTCATCAATATTTGCCGCAGCAACCGTACAATCAATAATCAGCCCTTTCTGATCAATTAGCAAATGTCCCTTAAAACCGAAATATCGTAACCCTTTTGCCGCACAATATCCAAATTCCGCATTTTCCTTGAACAGCCTTGAAAAATGTGCTCTTCTAAATCCGCAAACAGGAATGGGAAAACCATCGACTATGCTCAACTTGCTACCAGAAGGTAAAAGGTTTTGAACAATATTTTTTCGTATTTCCTGTTTGACCGACCAAAGATTTGCCGCTTGACGCAGGAATGTAGTACGATTTCCGAGCATTGGAAACAAATGCAACCAGTGATCTCTGAAATAACTATGGATATCTTTATCCTTATCAAATCCTTTGGATTCTCCAACTATTTCCATAGTAATCACCTCGGCATCAGACAATTTCGGCTGTGCCCCACGTTTCCTCAATTTATTTTTTATGATTTTTTTCAGTATTTCATCTACCAAACAGTAAACTTCGATGATATATTCTTCGGTGAGCATGTTGGATAACCCTTTTTAAATTTAGACGTAGTTATCCAAATTTAAAAATGGTAATGTCCATAATATGGACACTTCATGCTCTACTTTCAAATTTTATATGGTTTTTTGTTCATTAAAAAAACTTGCACACGACGTTAATTAAGTTAAAAAAACTAATGGCACATAAATTTTTCATTAGATGACTAAAAAAAAATTTGATTTTTATTTTTTTGATACTATTTTAATCATTCATTAGAAGAAAGAGTAGTTTGTATTCTTTGAGAATAATCTAGTTACAGAACATCTTTATGATTTTAATGTCTGTAATTATAAGCGTTATTTAATTATAATTAAGGTAAATAAAAAAATGTTGCATAACTTGTTAAAATATGCTATTATATTACCATAGGGAGGGCTAACATTGGGAAATAAGGAATGGACCAAATATGACTCTTGAAGGTTTTAATGTTCAGCTATTCGATTTTGCATGCAGGAGTCGTTTATTGGAATACGTTATTGGGGAAGAACGATTCAATGAAAATTTCAGGCAAGACATAGAGGCATTGCTTAGCGTTGTTGTTGCTTCAAATAGTATTGACCCTGTTTTATGTGGAAAAATTGCCTGGGAGAAATTTGGCAAGTTCTTGGGGCCGTTTCCTAGCATAATATCTTCTACATATAATTCTAATATTATTGAATATTACAAACATTTCGCACACAGCTTTGTGGTATATATATTGGGGCTCTGGATATTTGAAGAAGGTCCCAAGTATATTAAGGATAATTTGCTCGAGATTTCTGGGGATGAAAACATTTTTCTCACGTATTGGACTGGTATTTCACTAGCACACGAAATTGGCAATGAGATTGATTTCGATAATGTTGGTGATTTTATTTCTCAATACAATAGATTATTACACCTTAATGATATACACAATAGATATTATATCCAGAGTTTAAATGATTTCTGCGTTCACAATGTATTTGATGCAAATAACAAAATAGTTCAAAATATCAATTTATTTGATGGCCTGAAAAAACATGTTGGTTTTCCAGATTTGGAAATGCTGGAATGTGGGAATACAAATGAGACATATTATCGTGGTATTTTAAGCGCTTTAATATTTTTAAAAACATGGTTCTGCTTTATAGCCAACAAGAATGAAGAAACGAGTTCCTTTAATCAGTTTTTTTCAGATGAAGAATTTATAATTCTACATATTGCCAAAAATATTTTTCTACACCATATTAAGCCTCAAATTTACGCCCCAATAACATTGAACGAGGAACCATTTTTATACTTGCTTGAGATTTGTGACTCCATGCACATATGTAATAGAGCCAAAAACAGCTTTCATTATATCTTACCCGAACAGGTTATTGAAGTTAAGAATGTCTCTGTCAACATTGATTCAGACTACATATATCTAAATTTTATATCAAATGTTGACAATGACGACCTTTTTACAACTAAAATAGAAGACAGTTATCTTAACCTTGTTAATAGAATGAGCTCAAAACTGCTTGGAGTGAATCAGTACCTCGCGGTTTCTTCACGGTGCAATTCAGGCACGTCTTTTTTCAACTTGTCAAAATGCAATATGGATAAGCAATGTAAAAATAAGGAAGCTGCCGAGTTCTGTGAGCGTTGTGGAATGAAGTACCCGCGTCCATTAAAAATGAAATCATTTTACGGGCACCCCCCCCCTTTCAATGTTACCTGCAAAATAACAGGAAAGAAAGAATGTGATATTCTATATAAGTCAAAGTTATTGGTTTCTGAGTATTTAAACTTCAAAGAAAGTAAGCATTTGCTTGGTCGTTTATTAAATGCTATTGCCATACTTGAGAAGGCTTCGATTTATGGGATACTTGATCGTAACGATACAATATTTGCTGACTTTATGAATGCAACAGTTGATTTATATTCAATTGGCTCAGATTTTAAGAAGCAAATTATTTATTCTGAACATGAGATGACTAGGGTGGATGAAGCGTATGCATTAATCATGTACTTCCATAATCTAGACCTGGAATACTATAACGCACATAATAAATTATATGGGAAACTCAATGATTTATTTAAGAATATGTTTTTGATGAAAGCAGAAAAATATTTTACTCTAAAAAATGCACGAGAGGAAATTAGCAAAGAATTGTCCAATAAAGGGGAGTATATTCATCAATTATATTTAATTTTAGATGAAAACTTCCACAAAGTAGAATCATTCAGCCATTATACAAGATCATTTGACTCTCCTGAAAATCTGAACGATGCTTTACAATTTTTGAATCAGGATAATGGTTTGGATAGTCATTGGTTCCCAGCAATAATACATGGAGAAGCATGCAATGTGTAATTGCTCTAATTTTCAAGATATGTGCGATAGTGCATTGCATGCATTGAGAATTAAGCTATGCGGAAGAAATAACAATTTCGTCATCAATCAGGATTGCTTGCAGGAAATGTTGGAAGGTATTGGGAATGACGGAAGTAAAGATGATATTAGCAATATTGAGAGTATATTATTCTTAAAAATATGCAGCCAATTTTATATAGAGCATAAAAAAGTTGTTCCGCGATGGTTTTTGAAACTGTTCTATGCTGAGACGAAAAAAGTTTTTAAAGAACTTAACAATATCACTAAAGTGTCCATCATTAAGCATATAGCAGTCGGATTTAATGATAACATTGATCTGGAGATGTTTCATAAGGATATTTTTCCAGTAAAAGATGTTATAACTGAACTATATTCAAAAATTGCTTTTGACAATCATTTTTCATTGGACGATGAAGCAATCAACCATTCTCCCATATCCTTCCCTCTGCATGAAGAATTTTCTACAGCAAGTTTTTGGGGAAATTTAAATTGGCGATGGTTCGATACTGATCAATGTTCATCCAACAACGTACACTTGCTATAGAGATACGAAATACTTAAAACATGAAACAAGCAGCTAATCATATTGAGTCCGGCATTGAATACGAAGACTATTATTGTCTTTCTTTCAGCTTTGACGCTGAATGGAGCCGTTACAATGATGGTAGGAAATCCGGCTGGTTTGTCCCCTTCCATAATACTGCGGATATGTTCCAAAAGGTATGCAGTGAATATAAGGATAACTTGAGAGGTGATTTGTGGAAATATATAGACTCCTCACAAGAGATATCTCCACAAGATAAAAAGCAAATATATGACAATGAAGTTTCCTTGTTTGAAGAATTTTTATATCACCCCCTATGCTATATTCCGTCGGATCACTCTGATGTTTTAAGTATTGTCCTTGTTGATGACCTAACACCAATTAGTAAATTTACAGCAACTCCGAATTTGCAACAAGAAAATGTTACAATTGGCTTTTTACCTAAAATAAAGCCTTTACTTGATAGAGGTGACGACGAAGCAGAAAAGTTCTTTTGCAGCTTTGGGGAATATTTCTCAAAAGCAAAGAAATTGCCTGAACAACAAGCTCCTATGATGCTGCATACTTGTATAAAATTGGACGTATTTGCATCTATTGGCAAGGGGTTAATCCTGCAGGAGGCTGTTTTTAAGGCAATCATTGCCAAAGTAAAACAGACAATGAAAGAGTTGGAAGACTTTATCCGGACAAATGGCGATGAGCTGATCTCAACATCGTCATTGGATTCTTTAAAAATTGTTTTAGCAGATTTACAAGGCGCGGAAGAAATTGGTGTTACTATCTTTTCAGACAACTTCAGCGCTTCTGTCGCAATAATCATGGCTGTTACTTCAATTACATATGGGGACCTTGAACAGGCATCGCCAGGTTTACATGATGAGTTGCTAAATAGTGAAATACACTGCCAATTCATGAAGCATGAAAAAAACTTTGAAAAATACCATATTTTTCGTTGGTCCAACACCCAGTTGGGGGTGCTTGTTGATGAGGATGAACAAGTTCCGGACGGACACCGTAAATCAGCATTTACTCATAAGAAAAAGTTTGGATATGTCGAGGCTGCATCTGCAGTTAATTTGTCGTTGGGAATTGAACATCGGCAAAATGTTGTTGACATGTTAGCAACAAAACACGATATGATCAAAATTAATGATGCAAAGCAACCGAGTGATTTATACCTGCGCTGTGGAATTGGTGATTCAGATTTGCTGTTCAGCCATAATAAGCAATCCGAAATGGGGAAATATATAAAACCTATCCCTTTTTCTAAATATCTCGATAACTATCATTGGATTCATGATACATTGCAAAAATCCAGTACCCATAAATACGGAGGAAGAAATGCTATTGATATCTTCCATACATTAGTGACAATCATTCCTAATTTAGAAATGTTCAAAAAAAATGCACCTGATATTGATAATCCGGACAATCAAATTCCTGAATCCGTGAAATTTTTTCCGGATTCACTTTTTGTTTGTTGATTGGCTGAAAAATCAGCCGGACGACCTGATTTTAGCGGTTATTTTACGTCGCCGGAATTTATTTTTCCTCTTATGACCGGCATTGCAGATTTTTCCGCTAAAATCCTAATTTTTAGATACAGTAATCCTGTTGCAACTCCTCCTGTGATGTTTGATTTGAGTTCAAGCGAACTTTATATGTAATTGTCGAAAAACATCGAACCATGGATTATGTTCTCCTAACTTTAAGATGGTTAAGCCAGCATGACGGACTCTTTTACACGCGATATAAATTAAATCCTGCATGACCGATTTGAGTCTCCGGCGTACAACATTAAATCGACGCGGCAGCAGTTTGGTCATTTTCAAAGATGACTGGCCGATGATACGCAGACAGTTGAACGACAGCATGGCAAGTTGCAGCAGCAAGGCATTAGTGTTGAACTTGCCGGATGCCAGGCGTTCAATGCCGAGGTCGGATTTCAACTCACTGTGAAACTGCTCGCTTGTCCCGTGATTATGATAGAGACGGATAACCTCTTCAGCTCCGTCCGACAGATTGGTCCAGAATGTATTGACCTCAACATCCGGAATCAGCAGTTCCTGCCCATGCTTGTCTATAATCCGTTCAATAACCTCGAACGTTGCGAAAATGGGCGCTAAATCCTCGCGTCCTGACGGATAAATATGGGTGAGTTCTCCGATGAATATATGCTTGCCTTCACGCGGCGTACTGCATTCACCAACTCTCCGGGCAGAAGCAAGCCACCACTCCTTGAACTCTTTTCGCAAGTTACGCTTGATTACCGCTTTTGCTCCGCGTTTTGTGATTTCCTCTATGATATCAGAGTCATCATGCGCCGAGTCCAGCCGAATAAGGATATTTTTAAGGTTAATTCCGAGCTTTTCAACCATATCGAGAGTCTCACGGATAAACTCAAACGCTCCGTTATTGCTGTGCTGACTGCCCGGTCGAAGTTCACAGTTAAGAAGATAGCCTTCCGTTCCAAGATAAGCGAATATCGGAGCATATCCATCGTGGTTTTTATAGGTCCAGGATACACCTTCTTTGCTTGAGCCGGAGTTATCAAACGGCGAAACGTCAATGTCAAGCGGAATGTATTTACCCGAGGCAACTTTTTCAGTACCGAACTCCGGTACCATTTTAAGCAGTTCCACAAGAGCGGCTTTGATGTGGTTGAATATTTCATTTACCGTTGCAAGTTCGTCGGCACGCTGACGTAATGTACTTTCAGACGGCACGGCTTTCAAATTCAACGAATTCCGGAAAAAATCATCTTTGCGAAACAGTTCAATGTCGGCATATTCGCTTCTGCCAAGAGAAAACAACCCGGCAAGACACAACAGAATGTCGCTGTGCGTAATTTTGCCTTTTTTGATGTTTTTCATTCGCATGTTATTCACTTTTTTCAAACTTTCCAGAGCATTCAGAAGGATTCCGATTAAAGAAATTCCGCCTATGCTGTTGATTTCTTCGTTACTTCGTTGTATCTTTACCATAATTTCACCTGTTGGGTTAGTTGATTATATTTGTGATGTGAGAATCTTAATATAATCAACTCAACAGGTTATAAAAGTTTTAATTCAATCTTTGTCTAATTTTTTCACTGATTCAGGAAATTGATAGATATTATATAAATGGAGTTCCGGCAAATGCAAAAGAGAAAATATGCAAAAATCATTTTGATTTAGTGAAGCTCCTTGATGCTACAGATAAACTAAGATTTCCACGACAGATTAAGCGCGCGTTGCGATATATTTATAATGATTATATAAATTTACTTTCTGACCCATTTTTGTTTGATACGGTATTGGATTTGTGGGACCCATTTAAAACATTGTATAAAACAATTACTGAGCTAGAAAGCCATAACGTGGTTGAATGTCAAGCTCTAGGCTCAGACAATCGCCTACATCCCATCCTTGACAATTACAGGACTACTCAATTGGCAGACTTCATTGATGCATTGCACAATGCGTTAGTCCATCGAGTGAGCAATGCTTCTAAAGATAGGCCAAATCGTGATATTGCAGGAACGTTTAAAGGCAGTTTAAACCAAATACTTATGGCAACAGGAGTTCCTCTAGCATGCGGAATTGGAATTTTTCGCAAATATATGGAGCACGACTCCGAAGATACATGGCTTCGTGATCAGGCTGGAGGAGTAATTCGTATTGGCTTCAAACCCGGAATATACAGCAATATACTCAACCTGAGTACAAATGACACTCAGTTGGCATATTTTGATGCTTCAGTCGCTCATATTTTACACATAGCTAGTTGGACCGATTATATACATGAGGCATTTCATTTTATATTCCGTCATGATTTGCTAAAAACATATAATATTTTCGATAGTCATTTGATTGTCAGGGTGGAGGAGATATTTGCAACATTGTCTTTTGAACTCTTTATTTTCGGTAAAGACATAAAAGCGTTTAGATACCACCTGTTTCTCAGTTACTCAAGGGCTCCTGAAAGCATTGGACCACAAGAGAGATACTCTAAAATGAAGTTTGTTGAAGTTGCCACCCGTATATTTTTAACTTCATATGCAATTGAAAAATGTTATGAGAAACCATTGTCGGAAATGGTTGATTTTCCGTTAAAAGTCTATCATATCGAAAGAGATTTATATTGTGATTTTGAAAAGATGTTGCTGAATTGTGGACATATGTTTTCTGAATTTGACCGATGGTGGAAAGATGAAAAATTTAAACAGTTCACAAAAGCGCAATTTTGTGACATATGCAAATCGGTTCTCCCATATATGGCTGACACATGGAAACATGCTATTGGGATTTACAATAAAGTGTATAAAGAAACCTTCCCGAACGTTGAAGCCAATAATTATGTGCAGCTGGGAGATGATTTAGGTTCTCTTATTGAGCATGGATTCAAAAAAGGATCCCCCCTAATATGGAGTAGATACCAAGGACCAGGGGCAATGCCATTGAACACTCCTATATTCGAAAATATAAATGGTATGAAATATTACTTGTATAATACCCCGGGGGGCATGGATACTCTTCAATTCAGCATGAGAATTCTCTATCAGTATATCCAAACTATCCGGCGCGCGATTGCTACACAAAATGGAAATAAGAAACTTATTCATTTGAGGCGAGACAAGAATGGGAAGGTTGAATACACGAAGGGGAACTGGCACGAGTTTCAGGCTGACAAAGGACGGGCATTTCTTAATTGCTGTATCCCGCACTGTAGACGGGAGCGAGTAAAAAAACAAATTACAATAATAAAAAGCTTTTGGGATATTTCTTCTGAACTGCGAGCAAGAAGACTTCTTGAGCTGTTTCCTCGTGACTGAACGCGTTTTACAGCTACTGAACTTTGAATTATATTGTTTTCAAATTCAGGCATCCAGCAATATGAGCCCAAGCTTTAATCTCCTTAGTGTAATCTCCGTAAGCGATCATCCAATGATGTCCAATACCTTCAGCAAAAATCCAATCGCATATTTCCTTGAAAGGGTTATCGAACCTCACACGAACAGGATTCCCTGGAAATACCATCGATGTTTTTAGCGCTTCCCCGCGTAGCATAGCTACTTGATAGCCGTTGTCTCCCGCGACCAGACTTAACAGCGTTACCACGCCGGTTTTAGCCGGGAAAAGCACGCAGGCCCCCTGATCCATAAGACGCACCCGGTTCAAGCTTATTTTCTCCCCGGCATCTGCTAGGCTCAATGAGCCTGAACCGCAATGGGTGAAAACAACGCTTCCGTCCGGTAAGGGCTCAAGCCAGTCGGCGTTATGCGTCGGCTGTTCACTCAGCAAGGTCAAGATAAGCTGTCCAGCCGCTCCGTTAACATCTCCCTCACAGGCCATCGGGATGCCGCAATCAGCCAGAAGGGATGCCGCCAGGCAGGTTTTTCCCATAAGTCCGGGATAGCAACCTATTGTAAGCGCAGCCAAATTATGCACCCTTACGCAATCTTTCAACGCTAAATACATTTTCATGGCACTGATACCGTCTTCGTTCGTTATAGCGCAGGAATCCACTTTTCGTTTCAATTCGTTTAATACGCGATAAGCCGTGGACTTTGGTTTCAAAGCGGCGGCAGCGGTGATTTCCGCTAGGTCAAGGTGTATGACTCGTGGCCCGATACTCTTCTTTAAGGCGAATTCAAAAGCCGCAGTATGCGTCATGCCATTGACATGGCTTCCGGAAATCCCAATCTTGGCCCGCCGTAGCCGGGACCGCAAAGCACAGGCTCTGAGAAAACATACCGCCTGTTCTATTATAGAATGGTCTTCTGCTTTTCCGAAGACATATTGAAATTTATATGAAAGGTATTTCAAGAAAGACGCGAGTTGTTGACTCCCGCACAAGGAACCGGTTTCCATTCCCGGCAATGCCCATAATAGCGCCGGGACATCGCATTCTTCAAGGAAATCCAGCGCCAGATAATCCTCAAACCAGCATGCGGGAACAAATACGACCGTGTCCAAGAATTTTCCGGCTGCCTTCTTCCCTGAAGCGATCGCCTCGTCTGGCGACGTTATCAGTCCGGACAATACGATTTCACAGTTCCTGCGCTTTAAAGCTTCAGAAACTGCATAAACTATTTTTAAAGCGTTTCCCGCTCCCACTTCAAGCGGGCTGGATAAGGAAAACACTGCCACTCTCGGGCATAGTTTGTTTCCGGCTTCCATATTAGTCATCCCACTTTTTCAAGATATTGTCCAGCTTTGCGACTTTTTCGCCGGAAAGACTTGAATTGCTTCCTTTTTCGAGGATTTTAACCGCTTGTTCTGCTGCGATATCAGAAGATGATTTAGAGCCTTCATTCTGCCACCTGCCGAAAGTCATGCCTCTAGCGATATGGGTATCGACATGTTCTCCAGCCAGCAGTGAGGTAAGAGTATGCTCCTGGTCGAGGTATGTACCTCTCGCTCCAACGCTTTTGATTAAATCCGCGGCAATGCTTTCCGTGGAAATATGTATCCCTTCACTCATTCTTTTCGCTAATCTGTTCATCTCATTGTCGAGCATGAGCTGTTCTTTCGTCACAGTCATTCCAGTACCGAACATTCCTGAGTTGACAATGAGGTCATTGCCGCCGGAAACCGCGGACAGCACGCTCATCATTTTTTCCCAGCCCATCTGTTCATCATAAGTATTGGAGTCGGAGTCGGGACCGATCGAATGACTTGGCATGTTATAGAAATGTGCCATTTGCGCGCCTCCAATCCTCATCAGCGCCTCTTCCGGCCGCCCGATGATCACATTGGCGTAACGCATGTCATAGGAGGTCCAGGCGGCGGCATAGATCAGCGGGGTTCCCGGATTTACAATATGGGAAAGTATAACTCCGGAAAGCACTTCGATATTATGTACGGCAATATTTCCCGCCAAAGTGTATGGAGCGGTCATACCGGCAATTGGTTGCGGTAGAAAAGCCAACGGCATTCCAACTTTCGCGCAATCCACCACCGCTTCCGATGCTCCGCCTTCCCAATAAAGCGGACTCGTGGATGAAAGCTGGCTTATCATACTGGATTTGTCTTTAAAATTATTGAGCCCGGTGGTTTCCATGGCCATTTCCATGATTGCTTTATTCACTTTGCGGTTTTCCGTAGAGAAAAATACCGGCTTCTTTGAGTTTCGCAAAATACCGGCGACCGCGTGCGCGAGCATTGTCTGGCTGGGAACGTCACCCGGGTTGAGAGGAACGCCGATAATGTCAATGTCATCCAGCGCATCGCAGATAACGGCGAAATCCTCAACATCTTTAAGGACTGAATTTCTTCTGTCTCCCTTGTCGTTCGTCATGACAAATACTGCATTGTGACCGCCGGCAAAACGTACTTGCCCATCGCCGATAATAAAAGAGTCTTTACCTTCGCGATCACACATATTGATTATTCTTTTATTTTTTGCAATACAGTCTTCGACCAGGCTGCGCGGGAATCGGACCGTTTCCTCATCGCACACCGCGCCGCCGGCCGCCAGAATATCTCTTACTTCGGAGCTTTCAAAAAGCAAGCCGGTATTCTCCAAAACATCCAAAGATGCTTCATGTATTTTTTTAATCTCATTTTCATCGAAAGTCTTCCATTGAGAGAGTTTCATAATTGCCTCGTTTGTTGCTTTTTTTATATTATTGCGTCACGGATAATTGCCGCCGCTTCATTTTCCTGTTCTTTGGCAAGACACGATGGAATTGGCAGAAGAATGCTTTTTGCAAAAAGCGCGTCGCTGTCCGGACATGCTCCCCTGTCATAGTTGTAATCGCTTTCCAGGTTGGCTTCAAGCCGCCATGGAAAACCGGAAGAAGATATGGGCACTTTTTTAACTAGTGCGGGAATATTATAATAAATATGCAGTCCGTAATCTTCCAGCCGGAATGAGTTGTAAAGGCCGTTTGTCTTCATTTTATCCCAGACCGCCGCCGCTTTCTCTGCATCCGGCAAAGTGAAGATCAGGAATGGTGCGGTGTCGCCGTCGACATCGGTGATCCTCCTGAATTCAAGGCCGGGAATCTCTTCCAAAAGTTTTTTAATGCGGTTTTTCGACGCTTTCATTTTAGCGATGATTGAAGGAAGTTTTTTCAACTGTACTGACGCGACCGCTCCGCACAGCTCGCTCATCCGTCTTCCGCCGCCCCAGAGAATTGCGTCGTCGTCGGGATTGGCTAGACGTCCGTTTTTCCTGATCATGCCCATATCATGTGCGGAAAAAGCGCGCGTATAGATTCTTTCGTCGTTTGTCACGATCAGTCCTCCTTCGCCGCAGGTAATATTCTTATTTAGCTGCAAGCTGAATATTCCGGCCTTGCCCCAAGTCCCGACTTTGCGTCCTTTAAAAGAGCCGCCATTGCATTGGGCGCAGTCTTCCAGCACGGGTATTCCATATCTATCTGCGATTTCCATGATTCTGTCCATTTCACAAGGCGCTCCCGCCATATGGACCGGCACGATCAGTCTTGTTCGGCCGTTTATCTTTTTCTCCAGATCCGCCGGGTCCATATTGAATGAATCGTTTATCTCGCAAAAAACCGGGATTGCTCCGCATTGCACCACCGCCCCGACTGTGGCAACCCACATGAATGACGGAACTATCACCTCGCTTCCCGGACCTATATCCAACGCCGCCATAACCGAAATCAGTGCCCCGGTGCCGCTGTTGACTCCGAGGGCATATTTTACATTATAGAAATCTTTTGCGGCATCCTCCAACTTGTCGACATAAGATGGAGCATTCACTCCATAGTATCTAAACATTGAGCCGTTGCGTATAACGTCCAGTACGACATCTTCCTCTTCCCGGTTAATCCAGTGTACACCGGGAAATTCATTGGGCCAAGCTGCTTTTTGCTTCATTTGATAACAATCCGTTTTTTAATTACACAATTCTGAAAAAATTTCCACATTAACTTTTGAATATATTCCTCAAAAAACTTAATCGGTTTAGTAAATAATACTCTTTATTCGATTATTTGTCAAGCAATAATTGATTTTTTTATTTCAAGTATTATCTTACGATTAATGAATAAAACAGGAACAGCTTCAGTGGTCACAGTAAAAGATATTGCGAAAAGAGCCGGGGTCTCAAGGGCGGCCGTATCTAAAGCGCTCAACGACAAAAGCGATATTTCCATATCAGTAAAAAAGAAAATAAGGAAGATCGCCAACGAGATGGGATACGTTGCAAATGTCGCGGCGAAAACACTTTCAACCAGAAAAACCGGAACAATCGGCGTATTGGTCGGCTTTCCTCAAATACCGACTGTTGCCGAGAGGATATTGGGAGTTCAGGACTGTGCCATGCAAAAAAATTATTTGTGCATGATCTCTTTTCACGACGGCAAGATGGCTAATGAAATTAATCAGGTTAAAATGCTCAAGGGGCGCATAGACGGGCTAATTATCACCCCCATTAATCAATCCAGGGATCTGGTCAAGAATATAAAAGAACTGAATGTGCCGGTAGTACTGATGAATGAAGCACTTCCTGGTCTTGATACTGATTACGTGGGAGATGACGATGAGCACGGCGGATATATCGGCGCCCTGCATTTTATCGAAGCCGCCGGAGGACATATGGCCTACTTGGGCAATCGGACCGACTGTCCCTCGGACCTTGCCGTCATCAGGGGTATCAGACGGGCGTTTGAAAAGAAGAATATCCCTGACAGCCTCCATGTATTGTGGGGCAATGCGGACCAGAACGATGTCAACAGGAATATCGACATTCTGATCAAGGATTTTTCCGGTATCAAAGGTATTTTTTGCTTCAACGATATGACCGCTCTCTGGGCAATGCAATACCTTGATCGCCAGGGGGTGAATGTGCCGTCACAAATGAAGGTAATGGGCTATGATGATATCAGTTTTGCCGCCATGGCTCGCGTCCCGCTGACCAGTATATCTCAGCCGAACCGACAGATAGGCGTCCAGTCAGCCATGGTGCTTTTTGACAGAATGGAAGCTCCTGCAACGTATGATCATCCTAAAAAAATTATTTTTTCTCCAACCCTTGTCATTAGAGATTCAAGCTGTTAAAACTGTCTTGCCGCGGCAAAGACGACATTTCGGAACAGAATTTTTCCCGGGTAATCGGTCAGTCGATATTCCATGGGGGATGAGGCAAGAAGTCAGGCGGCATGTTGATTGACAGACGAATCAATGTCGCCGGAAAGAAGTAATGAGTATAAATCCGCACGATTGTCTTTGGTTAATGAGTTCAAGGCTTTTTCAAGGAATCTAACAGGATCGTGTCCCCGACATTTTGCTGTATGAAGAACAGTCATCAGGATTTCTCTGGTTCGCATTCCGCGTTCAGACTGACAGCCAAAACTTATTTTTCGCAATATTACTACAGGTCGAAGATTGCGTTCCCCGAAGTTGTTTTCGCATGGAATATCCGGGTTTTCAACCCAGTGGAACAGTTTATCCTCATTTTCTCTAAATATATTTTGGACACCTTGGACTCCGGGATCATTGGCGTCTTTTTTGCAAATTCTCATAATCTCTTTTTTGATCTTTTGGGCTTCAGAGATATATTTTTTGCGGCTAAGCGGTTTGCCTATAAGCTTCATTGCTTTTGTTAACTGAGTCATCAAGTCATCACAAAAAGCACAGACTTGTTTATCATCGGGGAATTCGAGTTTAAGCTTTTCTACATCCCGCAGCAAATGGGCGTAGCAGAACTGTCGTATTATTTTAAGCGGGGAATAGCCGCAATAGCGGTCAACAACCAAAATGAGTTTGGACTCTTCTTCCCCAAGTATTTCTTGGGGAACAATCGAACCTCGTGTTTCACGGAACGCGAATACTCGAAAAAAATCATTTGCAAACAACCATGCATATGCTTTTTTACCATCCATGGTCCAACCGGTTTCATCCGCATGCAGAAATATAGATTTACGCATTTCAATAATGATCTGGTGATACAATGGTTCAAGCGCGTCGGCATATCTGTGCGCCATGCCAAGCAGGGTTCCTTTGTTGATGTCGAACCGTTCGGCGACGCTTCCGATTGTCGCATTATGGAAATAACATTCAGCAACACTTAAAGCCCCGGCCAAATTAGTAAATTTGGCTCCCGGCATAACGCCAGGAGATGATACGGTTGTATCCTGACCGCAACATGCGCAACGAAATTTTGTATTGACATTCATTATTTTTTCTAACCGCATCGGAATGAAATTATATACAGCATGGTTCACAAATCCGACAGCCTGCAATTGGGGCGAACCGCAACATTTCGCCTTGACAGGATGAGTATTGTACTTTACTGTATCAGCTTCATCCAGACTGAAATCTTTGCGTCCGTACCCTTTGTGCCCCACTTTTGCTCCACCTCTTTTCGCGCGATTTTCAGCAGTGGAGTTCTTCTTAAAAACCTTTTTTGACGATGGCGTATTAATCCCATACGGATCCTCTGTGCCTTTGCGGATATTCAATTTTTTTTCAAGCTCTTTAACTTGCTTTTGTGATTGAGCATAGGCATGGGATAATTCGTTGAGTCTTTCAAGTTGAGCATGCAAGTCCAAGCCGTCTTTTTCCCATAAACGTGACTTGGCTTTAAATTCGGCATTAATCGCTTGCTGGCGCTTAAGTTCCGCTTCCAGATATTGTGCCTTTCTCTGTTCTTCTTTGAAAAGAATAAAATACTGCTGCGACTCTTGTTCCGATTTTCGAGCCGCCTTACTATAGAACTCCACTTCTCGTTCGAGTTCCGCAATACGTTTCTTATAGCGCTCGGTATAATGTTTTCTCACTTTTTCTTATTCTTCTCTTTCAAAATATCCAAATATTCCAACCCGAAACGAACCATTAACTCTTCAAGCTTGCGACCATTTGAAATAGCTTGCTGAATGCCTTCGAGTTGTGTTGGCCCAATGTATTTTGAATGCTGCTTGCCATCAATGTAATAAGTCATCTGGTGAGTAGGATGACGCTCCCCCGAAGCACATTTACGACAATTTTTACTGCCGCAATTACGCTTGTATTGACGTATTGACCCCTTAGCGACAATGCCGATTTTCTTGATTTCAGCCAACCATTCTCTCATCAATTCCTTTTCTGTCATCTTGAACCCTTTCATTTTTCGGATGCATTATTAGGATGTCCGAAATCGGACTTCCTATAATATATAACAAAAATCTATCATGTCAAGCAAAAGATAAAATTAATGCAATATTAAGGGAATATCGACTGACCGATTACTTTCCCGGTAACAAAAATCTCAAATTTTTTATTCACAGTATTGACAAAAGCCCTTACATCAGCTATAATCTACTTAACCGAATTAGTAAATGAACGTCTCTGATATATATCAACAACAGCGTTTAAGCTGGTTAAATGTATTTTTTTGAGGCTTTCCGGATTTTTATGTCAAGTATTTAACAGGATTGGATAAGGATAATGAACGAAAAAGTATTTGCCGAAGACCTGATGTCAAAACGCGAACGTGTTGTCGCCACGCTTTGCCATCAACCTGTCGACCGTGTGGCGCTGCACGACCAGGTGAGCTATAATATGGGCGTGATAGAAATGTACACAGGCAAAAAACTAACCTATGCTGAGTTAAAAGAAGATGACATCTGCGAGGTGATCCGAAAGACTTTGGATATGTGTTTCAGGCCGAGTATTCGTCCGAGCGGACAGCGGATTACCAGACCGGACGGCTTTGTAACGGAATATGACGACTGGACTTACTGGCTGGTAAGCCGTCCGTTTTCCGATGAGGAGGGCGCAAAAGACTGGTTATTGCGTATTATTGATACGAAAAAGCGGCCGGTAGATAACGCGGCACTAAAAGATGCATATTATAAGACATATAATACCCTGAAAAGTAAAATCGGCGATACCGTATTCTGCGATTTCAGCACAACCGGATTTTGCAGCGTCTATTCAGATTTCGGCATGGGGCTGGAGTTATTTTCGTTTTTCAGTCTCGACTATCCAGACATCCTGCATGATTATATGGAAGCCAGCGTCAAGCGTGAACTGAATAGAATTCACGCAATCGGGCCGGATTTTCCCGAGCCGGTAATTCTAATACCGGAGGATTTTGCCACGAAGCAGGGATCGATCTTTTCGCCCGGGTTCCTACGAGAATTCCATTTTCCATATGTTACGAAACTGACGGAAGCATGGCATGAATACGGGATCAAGGTTATTTATCACAGCGACGGCAACTGGAAGCAGGTAATTCAGGATCTGATAGATTGCGGGGTAGACGGATTTTATTGCCTGGAGAAAAACTGCGGAATGGATATAGTAGAGTTTAAAAATACTTATCCCGAGCTGGTTTGGCTAGGAGGGATCGATGGTGTGGACCTGATGGAACGCGGCGACCCGGAGCAGGTGAAGGCTGAAGTAAAACGCCATATTTTATCAACAAACGCTCTGGAAACAGGCGGGATGTTTATCTCCTCATCCAGCGAAATAAATCCCCCGATCAAGCCTGAAAATTTTAAAGCGATGATTGAAGCGACCGGAGCCATGCGGAACAGCAATTTTAACCATTGCAAGGTATAACATGACATTTAGACCGAAAATCCTCAGCTTTATCAAGCGGCATGAGATGCCGGGCGTTTTACGCACTGAAACAAGCATCGGGCCAAACGCATATTTAATCAATCAAAGGAGGTTTGTCACAAAAGCATGAAGTATTTATGAAATTAAAAATACAAAAAGCAAAAACAAAAGAAGGAGATAGAATAATGGATGCTAATAACACTAAGAAATTCAATAATTTTACACTCATCGAACTCCTCGTCGTGATCGCGATCATAGCGATCCTCGCTTCAATGCTGCTGCCGGCGCTGAATAATGCCCGTGAAGCGGCCAAAAGGATAAGCTGCCTTAATAATCTCAAACAAATCGGCACAGCGACAGTATTTTATGCGGACAGCTATGATGGTCACTTGCCATTGTCGTTTTTCAAGATGGCTGACGGAACCTATAAAGCATACGATACATTTTTGCGAGGAGTGGATTCTGTGGACAGATTAACCGATAAATCAAAAGATCTTCCAATAGAAACCTTCCACTGTCCCAAAGACACGATCCAGCGGGCTGCTACTTACTTTCCGAGGTCATATTCAATGAATCGTGGCAATATGGCAAAGTGGGGCGCCCCTACCGGCAGAGGAGGCCCTGCAAGTCTTACAGGAATAATCGTCAGCCAGCTATACGGGGTTGTTTATCATAGCTTCGCAAACGGGGCATATTGGTCTTTGAAACAGTCTGCTTTTGAAGATGCGTCCGGTACTATAGTTTACTCGGAATCTCATCGTGCGACAAACCGCATTGGCGTCGACGGCGCTGCAATAGTTGACAAGCCGACTCAAATTACTGATACCGAGATGCCGCATATGAACTCATCAAATTATGCGTTTGGCGATGGACATGCGGCAAGTTACAGGCCAACTGAAACGACCGGCCAGTGGACTACTCATACCGGTACACTCGATATCCCTCTGGGTATGTGGACACGCGCCAAAGGAGACTAAGCGCTATATTTATTACCCTGGGTGAATATCTGAGGGTATTTTTTCTTTTGGCGCGATAGCGCTGTTTTTCAAATTAAGAGCAGGAAAATTAGTTTATGGACAAAGAGAGTTTTTCGAGACTGTTTCCAATTGGTTCCCATCTTTGCCGGGAGCCGATGCCGGAAATGAATGAAATGAAGCGAGACATGGAAAACCTGAAGCGTCACGGTTTCAACCTGGTAAAACTGCAGGAGCAGTGGGCATGCGACGAAGCGTTTGAAGGGCAATATGATTTTTCGGTTTATGAAGAACTCATCGACCATGCCGCGAAGCTGGATATGGGAGTGTACCTGGGATTCACCATGGAACAGGCGCCGCACTGGCTGTATGAAAAACACCCGGACTGCCGGATGGTCAGGAAAGATGGCGTCAGGGTCGCGTATGAACCCCAGGCGGCGCTGCCTTCCGACGGCAAACCCGGACCGTGTTTCGATCATAAAGCGGCCGAGGATGAAAGCCTGAAGTTCCTGCGGAAAGCGGTATCAACGCTTGGGCGTTACGAAAATATTGTCGTTTGGAATGTCTGGCAGGAAATAGGCATACAGGGGGAGTCGAGTATCGGGCAGATGGTATGTTACTGTGAAAATACTATCCTGGCTTTTCGTGAATGGCTGAAACGCAGTCACGGCAGCCTCGACGCTTTAAACCGGGCGTGGAAAACGCGTTATCCGGTATGGGATTTAGTCAGGCCGAACCAGAAGTTCGGCAATGACGTCAGCCTGCCGCAGGATATTGAATGGCGTTACTTCATGGAAAATATCCGCCTGGCGGAAATCGTCAGCCGACGCACGCAGGCGGTAAAGGACGCTGATCCGTTGAAACGTCCGGTATTCGCCCATATGGCGGCAGCTACCCCCGGTTCAGGCGCGGAATGGAATTTTGCCCGCGCCAGTGATTTTCTCGGCGTCTCATGTTATCCAACGCCGGGCGCCGGGATTCACAAGTGGGATGATGCGCAAAAATCATGCCGGGAAGATGTCCTGTTGAGTGAAGTGTCGACTCGGGTAGCTCTCCCGTTTGATTATTTCCGCTCCCTCAACCCGGCGAACGCTCCGGTATGGGGCGCGGAGTTCCAGGGCGGACCAGTGGCCGGTTATGGAGAAGTTATTGGCAGGACTCCGCTGGCCGCTGACATTCGCCGCTGGATGCTGACGGCAGTCGGTTCCGGAGCTACGGCCATCTCCTTCTGGGTAACCAGGGCCGAGATCGCGGCGCAGGAACTTAACGGCTACGGCCTGCTCGACAGCATCGGGGATGAAACTGAACGGTTCCGCGAAGCCGGACGGATCGCTGAGGCGCTCAATCAGTATCCGGATATTTTCGCGGGACGCACGACTGAACAGGCGCCGGTCGCTATCCTGATAGACGACGTCAACTACCGTTATTGCCAGTCAGCCCGGATCCAGGAGTTTTTAACTTATTCGGTCCGCGGCTGGTATCGCTTGCTTTGGGACAATGATATCACGGTTGATTTCATCGAAGCTTCCGAACTCGGAAAAGCTTATGCCGCCGGTTACCGCGCTATTATCGCGCCGTTTCCGTTCGCGATGCGGGATGATACGGCCCGGTCGTTGGCGGCATATGTCGAAAACGGCGGAAAACTCATCAGCGAAGCTTGTCCGGGGCGTTGCGACGGTTACGGATACGGTCCGCGCGGCGAGATGGCTCCAGCCTTGACTAAGCTTTTCGGCTGTTCCCAGAAAAGCCTGAAAATGGTCGGGGAGCCGGGCAACGGTTCAAGATGGACCAATCATGATTATCCGTGGGGAACATTCAGCAAGGAGGAAGAGTTTACGGGAACCGGCCGGCTGCAAGGCGCCGCCGTCCCGGCAAATCTGTATGCGGCGACTTTCAACTGTGAGGACAGTGAGGCCTGTTTGCGGAGTGGAAATGAAACTGCCGGAACAGTACGCGCCGCGGGACGCGGCTTAGCCTGGCTACTCGGCACTTTTGTTGGATTCAACGGAACCGCGTATGTCAACCGGAAAACGCATGATTTTGTCTTAAAAATACTGGCTGAAAACGGTATTGAACCGGATTATCCCGGACGTCTGAAGTTTCGCCGGCGCGTTGCCGGAAGCCGGGAAGCCTGGGTATTGACCAATACCGTGACTGAACAGGTAACTGAAAAAATATCCGCCCGCGGCTTTACCGCTGTAAAAGATTTATTCGGTGATAAGATCGAACTTACGAATGGAATGTTTGAACTTACGGTTGCTCCACTTGATGTGCGGGTCATTATTACAGAAAAATAAAGAGTCGTGCGAAATAGGATATTTCTTACGAGTCTTAAAACCAAAAAAAGGAAAGAAAAATGCTTCTAAAGGGAACAATCAACAGGAATTCGTTTTGCGCAGTTATAGCGCTGCTCATCTTATGTTCTCTCTCTTTCACGGCCTCAGCGAAATCGCTTTTGCTTGATGATTTTGAAACTGTCAAGTGGAGAGGAGGAAAACAGGATACACAGCATGTCAAACAGGGGAAGTATTCATATTGCTGGGATGCGGCCAGTTCCGCTGGATTATCTAATAAAACCCTGCCGAAGGACTGGTCGGCATATTCCGGCCTGGCTTTCTGGTGTTATTCGGAAAAGGCAACCGGACAAAAAATACATATAATATTGCGATCTCCCGGGCCTAACGGCAAAGGAGATAATTATCACGGCGTATTTGTTGTTAATTGGAAAGGTTGGAAGCAGGTTGCTATTCCGTTTCAAAAATTCAGAGTATCGCGTCGGCCAAGTGGCTGGAATAAAATAACCGAAGTCATAATTATCAGTCGTTGGACTGAAACTCCGCCAATTCCCGGAACCGTGCTGTATTTCGATGATATGCGCCTGGTTTCCGCCGAAGACCTGAAAAAGATAGTTGGGAGCAAAAAACCGCGCCTGTTGCCGCCGCTTCCGGCAGTGCAGAAAGTGAACATTCCTCAAACTATTGTCATCCCGACTCCCAAAAGCATGAAGTTGACTAAAGAGACCGTAAACCTGGTCGTTAACGGCAAACCGGAGTTTGTGGTGCTGGTGGCGCAAGAGCCGTCGCAGGTTGAAATGACCGCCGCCAATGAATTAATTGCCGGAATATCCGCGCTGGCCGGAATATCCGCCAAAGCGGAAATCATCAAAGAAGGCGGCAAGCTGCCCGCCGTCCCGGTCATTATTCCGCTGGGCGTGAATTTGAAGATGTTCAGCAAATTCTCGGTGAGCCCTCCGGATAAAGCGGAAGCTTACTGTGTAAAAACGCTTAAAGGCAAGGATAAAACCTATCTTTTTCTCGCCGGGAGAGAAAAGATTGGCGCATATTGGGCAGTACAGTCCGTTCTCCAACTGCTGAAAAAAAATAAGGGTTCCGTGCATATCCCCGGAGTGGAGATTTCAGACTGGCCGTCCTATAAATACCGGGATTTAGGGGCCAGCTCAAATAATGCCGGCAATTTGGCGGCCGCAAGATATAAAGTCAATGTAATCCATAATCCGTGGTGGCTGCCTGTAAAATGGTATGACCCGGACAAAAAGTATAAAGCCAGGCTGATCGAACAAGTAAAATTCGCGGTTACCCATGGTATAAATGTGTCGCAGCAGATATGCCCGTATGAAGACAATAAAAAACACAGATTTATCAGATGTTCAAATGAGGAAGACATTAATACGCTGTATGACGCCTATAAACTGTCACTTGATAAAGGCAACCGTATTATTCAAATCGCTTTTGACGACTCGGCCAGGTCCGATTCAACCCTCCAGTCAGAGGACCGCGCTTTTTTCAAGAATAGCCGCTTCAAGGCTCGCGCCTATCTGGTGAAAAAGATTACCGAACGCGTAAAAAAAGATTATCCGGGAACGGTAATCTCCGTAACTCCGCCTGATCCTGAATATCACGGCAAAACCTCGCCGGTCATTCCGTATTACGATGCAGTTGGGATTGACAAGGACGTTGCTGTCGTATGGACCGGCCCCAAAGGTGACCTCTCATTTTCCCTGCCGGATGAAGTTGTCAAAGAGTTTGTCGCGAGCCTTAACGGCCGACGCTTTCTACTGCATGACAATACGCTGGGGCAGGTATACGGGAAAGGAGGTATGCCGCTTTGCGGGCTTACCATGTTTGACCTGTATGCGGACGGATACGGGAAACAACTCGAAAAATGCGCATACGGCATCATCGCAATGATACGTTTTAATAGCTGGCGTTTGCCGGAATTGACCAATATCCGCGCGATTACTACAACTGAATATATGTGGAATGCGGAAAACTACGACGCGGAAACTGCTTTAGGCGCGGCGATGGCGCGAGTTGCCGGGAAAAAAGCTGTCCCGTATCTCCTCGACTTCAAGCGCAAGTATATTCGTATCGTCAAAGTTTTCCCTGAATTATACCTTGATATGCGAAAAATACCGGAAGCGCAGCGAAAAAATTATCACATTACAGAAAAAGAATACGCGCAGTTGAAACCGGCCTTGACCGGCCTCAAAGCGGCTTTTGAAAAAGTGAAAAGTTCCTGCCGCAGCAAAGCGCTGACGCAGGAACTCGGAGTCCTCTGCAAAAGAGCCGCAGACAACACAGCATTGTTTAGCAAACAATAATTTGCTTTGTGATACTATAGAACCAAATAAAGCTATCGGGATCAACCTATAGTTCAAAAAAACAACTTGTAATTATAGTCCTTTCTGATAAGTATTAAGCCAATATTTTTTAGCGTTAATGCAAATTTTTGTTGTATATTATCTTAGTACATTATTATAGAAAAGTATAGACTCATGCGAAACTATTATTTGCACCATGAAGAGCATGAAGAACATGAAGAAGTATTTAAATTTTCAGCATAAGCTGAAAAAAAAAACTTTTTCGTGACTTTCCGTGATTTTTCGTGGTTAATATTTGCATTTCGCACGACTCTTATAGAAAAGTAAAAAAGGAAAGAAAAATGCTATTAAATGGAAAAATCAACAGGAATTCGTTTTGTGCAGCTATGGCACTGCTCATTTTATGCTCAATCTCTTTCACGGCCTCAGCGCAATCGCTTTTGCTTGATGATTTTGAAACTGTCAAATGGAGTGGAGGAAAACAGGATACACAGCATGTCAAGCAGGGGAAGTATTCATATTGCTGGGATGCTGCCGGTCCGACCGGATTGATAAATACGAGATTGCCTGAAGACTGGTCGGCATATGCCGGACTAGCCTTTTGGTGTTATTCGGAAAATGCAACCGGACAAAAAATCCATATAATATTGCGATCTCCCGGACCTAACGGCAAAGGTGATTATTATCACGGCGCATTTGTTGTTAACTGGAAAGGCTGGAAGCAGGTTGCTATTCCGTTTCAAAAATTCAGAGCATCGCGCAAACCAAGCGGTTATAATAAAATAACCGCATGTAGTATTATGAGTCGCTGGGGATTTGATCATCCAACCCCCGGCACCATCTTATATTTTGATGATATGCGCCTGGTTTCCGGTGAATATTTACAAGAATTTGCTGAAAAATTTCCGCGTTTGCTGCCGCCGCTTCCGGCAGTGCAGAAAGTTAACATTCCTGAAACTATTGTCATCCCGACTCCTAAAAGCATGAAGTTGACGAAAGAAACCGTAAACCTAGCCGTTAACGGCAAACCGGAATTCGCGGTGCTGATGGCGAAAGAGCCGTCGCGGGTTGAAATGACCGCCGCCAATGAATTAATTGCCGGAATATCCGCACTGGCAGGAATATCCGCCAAAGCGGAAATCATCAAAGAAGGCGGCAAGCTGCCCGCCGTCCCAGTCATTATTCCGCTGGGCGTAAATTTGAAGATGTTCCGCAAATTCTCGGTAAGCCCTCCGGACAAAGCGGAAGCTTACTGTGTAAAAACGCTTAAGGATCAGGATAAGACTTATCTTTTTCTCGCCGGGAAAGAAAAGATTGGCGTATATTGGGCGGTACAGTCCGTTCTCCAACTGCTGAAAAAACATAATGGTTCCGTGCATATCCCCGGAGTGGAGATTTCAGACTGGCCGTCCTATGTCTGTCGCAATGTATCAGCCAGTTTTAAAAATGCCGGAAACCGGATGGCGGTAAAATACAAAATCAACGTTCTTACAAATCCATACTGGACTTTAGCAAAATGGTATGTTCCGGATGAAAAGTATAAAGCCATGTTATTTAAGCAGATTAAATTTGCCGTTATTCACGGTATAAATGTGTTGCAGCAGGTATGCCCGTATGAAGATAATAAAAAACACAGATTTATCAGATGTTCAAATGAAAAAGATATTAATATGCTGTATGACGCCTATAAACTGTCCCTTGATAAAGGCAGCCGTATTATTCAAATTTCTTTTGATGATCCGGCGGGGATTATTTCATCTTTTCCACCGGAGGATAAAGCTTTTTTCAAGAATAACCGCTTCAAGGCTCGCGCCTATCTGGTTAAACAAATTGCCGAACGCGTAAAAAAAGATTATCCGGGAACACTAATCATCGTAACTCCTGCCGAGCCGGCATATTATGGTAAAACTTCACCGGTCATTCCGTATTATGACACGGCTGGCGTTGACAAGGACGTTGCTGTCGTATGGACCGGCCCCAAAGGTGACATCTCATTTTCCCTGCCGGATGAAGTTGTCAAAGAGTTTGTCGCAAGCCTCAACGGTCGACGCTTTCTCCTGCATGACAATACGCCTGGGCAGGTATATGGCAAATTAGGCACAGGGCTTCATGGACTAATTATATTTGACCTGTATGCGGATAAATACGGCAAAAAACTATATAAAGATGCATACGGCATCCTCGCAATGATACGTTTTAATAGCTGGCGTTTGCCGGAATTGACCAATATCCGCGCGATTAATATCGCCGAGTACATGTGGAATGCGGAAAACTACAACGCGGAAACTGCTTTAGGAGCGGCGATGGCGCGAGTTGCCGGAAAAAAAGCTGTCCCGTATCTCCTCGACTTCAAGCGCAAGTATATTCGTATCGTCAAAGTTTTCCCTGAATTATACCTTGATATGCGAAAAATACCGGAAGCGCAGCGAAAAAATTATCACATTACAGAAAAAGAATACGCGCAGTTGAAACCGGCCCTGACCGGCCTTAAAGCGGCTTTTGAAAAAGTGAAAAGTACCTGCCGCAGCAAAGCGCTGACGCAGGAACTCGGAGTCCTCTGCAAAAGAGCCGCAGACAACGCATCATTGTTTAGCAACAATGATTTTTGTAACACTTTACCTTAAAATGAATTGTTTTTTCAGGAGGAGCAACTTTTTAACTCTAAAAAATTACGTTTTTTTGAAACAAGAGGGATACTCATTATGAAAACAGATATTATCAAGAATCTTCTATCTATTTTGATTTTAAGCATATATTGTTATGCAGGCGCTGTAGAGTTAAAATTGTTTGATGAGGATGTTAGTGGTTGGAATAATAGAGCAATATTAAGTTCAAACTATAAAGTATCCATGGATTTTTCCATGAAATGGGATAACTATGGGACAGGAAATTCGCTTCTTAGTGTTTCAACTCCAACTCTTCCTAATGATTTAAGCCATTACACTACGATATCATTTTGGATGTACTCTCCCGGGACTACTAATAGTGAATTTAATATTATACTGCACTCTCCAGATGGGTATTTTTACAAAATACATAACGTTGTTGATTGGCAGGGCTGGAAGAAGATAACATTTCCGCTCAGTTCTTTCAAAAAAGCTTATTCTGCAGATATAACAAATGTAATCGATATAAGTTTTTATAATTATGGATGGGACACGCAATATGTTCCAGGTGCTGAAGTATATCTTGACAGTATATACTTATCAGACGCGGACAATAATGAAGAGTTTATTTTGCTTGATGACGATAGTAGCTCATGGAGTAATTTGACATTTTCTGAAGAACAGGTAAAACGTGGTGAAGCCTCCGGTAAATGGAATGCTTTTGGTGAGGCAAATTCCATTGTTGAAATATCGGGAAATGATATTCCGACCGACTGGACAAATCTTTATTCGGTTTCATTCTGGGTATACTCTACAGCTGCAAGCGCTGCCAAAGTCAACATTATCATAAGCGCTGGAGAAAGTTACTTTTGTAAAACGCAGATCCCAGTCGACTGGGAAGGCTGGAAAAGGATTGAGTTCCCATTAAGTTCATTTGAGAATGCATATGGCACGGCGGACTGGGCGGATGTCAAGGCCCTGAAACTCTATAATTTTGGATGGGGGATAGCGCCCGTTGGGGATAGTGCCTTAAAGATATATTTTGATGATATAAGACTGAATTATTCCTACAAAGTCTTTTTTGATGATAAGGTTTCGACATTCTTGAATACTACAAAAGAAACTGATAATGAATTAATTTGGAAAGGAAAAGCTTCCGCTTTGCTTGCTGGATTTGATACTTCAAATAAAATATACGAACTTTGCTCCCCGGAGATAACAACTGACTGGACTAATTACGATACTTTGTCATTTAGAATACATTCAAGTAGTGCATCAGGTTCTGCATTCAACCTTATCATAAGCGCTGGAGATAGTTACTTTTGTAAAACGCAGATCCCAGTCGACTGGGAAGGCTGGAAAAGGTTCGAGTTCCCATTAAGTTCATTTGAGAATGCATATGGCACGGCAGATTGGACGGATGTCAAGGCCATGAAATTCTATAATTTTGGATGGGGAATAGCACCTGCTAACAACGGAACTAAAATTCATATTGATGATATTGAGCTTTATAAAAGATCAACCTTTACGGGAATCAACTTTAGTAATATTATTAATGCAGCTAAGAACAGCGGAGACCCTCACTTGGATTTTCCAACCTTAATTAACCGTGGCTATGGACTGGTTACATTAAAAAGACCATATTCTTTAAATGAAATTATTACCTATGGAAATGAAGCAGGGCTTGATTTATGGGATGACAGATTGGATAATTTTCCTGATTCACATCCTAATAAGTTGATTTTTGGTTTGGCAATGGCAGATTGTCACGCAAACTTCCCCATTAGAATGTTCGATGCTTCTTTGAGGGTTATTTCTGAAAATTGTCCAGACGCATTGAGTTATATCGTTTCGCAGCTTAGTGAGATTACCGGATACAATACCGGTCGACCGGCATGGCATCCGCTCCAAAGGCCAGGTTGGACAAAATATGACTATAACGATTATACTCCTCTTGGAGAAGAAAACGAAGGAGAGAATGTTTGGCTTGCTACTGGGTGGGATTTATTTGCTATTATTGATACCCTTGTAATGGTTGGAGATCGTCTTGATGCTGAGTTGAAAGAAAAGTGTATTGAGTTCATAAAAGATGAGATTGATGTGATAGATAAATCATGGAACACATCTATGCCATGGTATTGTGCTTATCCGGGAAGCAACCAATTGGTGCTGCCCAATGCAGGGTTGCTTTATGCTTGTCTGTACACTGGAAGAATGGATTCTTCTTTCGGACTTGCAGTAAGAAATATATTGTCCACGTTGAATGTAATGGGACAGGATGGAGCATCTTTAGAGGGATTCGGATATAATGATATGATTATGCCTTATGTTTGCAGAGCTGTAATGATGCTGAAGGATAATACAAAAATAAATCTTTTAAATAACGCGTTTCTCCAGAAAAATGGCGATTGGATAATTTCTCATCTTATGCCGGGGTATTATATGCTCAATGACTATGACGCTACTAAGCCCATATATGAAAGAATGCCTGAGTCTTTTGGAATGTTATCTGCATTATATAAGCGGCCAGAATATTTTTGGATTGGTGAAAACATTTACAATAATAATTATCCATTTTATACTTTGACCAGGTTGCTTTATTTTTATAACAAGCAGGGACAGGGCTCTTCCGCTCCTTTACACTACGGTTATTATCCAAGCCGAAATCTGGTGTCATGGAGATCAGGCTGGGACAATGATAATGACATTGGGATATGGGCTAAGGGTTCATCCGCGAAAGACAGGCATTGTCATGATGATGCGGGGCACGTTACGATCATTAACGGGGCTGAGCAGGTATTGATTGAAACGGGTGTTTTTTCTTATGGAAATCTTGATAAAGAAAAATACCAATCTGTTACAGGTCATAATGTGTTACAGGCTACAGCTGCTCCACAAGTGAGAGACTGTCTCTTGACTGTAAACAGTTTGGATAGTAATGGAGGAAACATTACTATTAATGCAACTCCGGCATATGAAGATGTTGACAATTGGCAGAGGAATATAGTATTTAACTCCTCAAGTGTCACAATAACGGACAATGTGGACCTCTCACAAAATAAAGTTGGCGGTGTTGATGAGTGGCTGCGTTTTCATACTGGCTCGCAAGAGCCGGTGACAATAAGTGGAAGTGGCTTGAATTGGACTGTTACATGGGGCAACAATCAAATCACATTTGCTGCGAATAAAAGCATTTTAGTATCTCAAGTTGAGTGGGTTGATGGCACGCTTAGCCGCGCCGAGGGGACGCATTATTGCATTGTAATAAAGGTTGATGATGCTACTGATACCTTGAATATTGTAACGACTGTTTCCTGGTAACATATCAAACATAGTCGACAATATCTTAAATAATCAGGAGCAAGAAAAAATGACGAATGTCAAAACTTTGAGTAAAAACGCCGGAAAAAAGTTAAAAATATTTTCTGCGGAAGATCTACATAAGAACAAATCTATATATTTAAGGACAGAACATTCACAGACTATATTTTTCGGAACAACTCCGGACCGTCCGGAATAAGGAGAGTTATAATGCGACGTAAACCCAATATCATTGTATGTACGTGTGACGAGCTCAGGGCTTTTTCCCTTGGAGCTTACGGAAATACTCAAGTAAAAACACCCAACATCGACCGCCTTGCCGGCGAAGGCTTATATTTCGAAAATGCCGTTTCCAATACACCATTGTGCGTCCCGGCACGCTCCTGCCTGATTTCAGGACAACACGCCTGGACTTGTACGGGAACGCAAAAAAAACATCGCCTCCGACATTCCCGACAAGAACCGGATAAGGAACACCAGTTCCACTGTTGCGGAAGTACTTAAATCGCAGGCTTACAAAACCGCTCTGTTCGGGAAATGGCACATCTTCACCGATCCGATGGAGTTATGATTCGATTACGCGCTTTATCCGCTGGTTTACGAGCATTTTTCAAAACAAATTTATATTGAAAACAGCTCGACATGCGCAATTGTCCGGGAGTTAGGCCCAGAATTTGAAATTGCAAAGTTGGAAACTTTTTCAGAAACACTAAAGGTGTACCAGCATTTTAGATTTACGCAATTCATCCGGATGCAGGTAAAAACACAGGAGAACAGAGCCTGGTTTTAATCTCCTTTGGCGCGTGTCCACATACCCAGAGGGATATCGAGTGTACCGGTATGAGTAGTCCACTGGCCGGTCGTTTCAGTTGGCCTGTAACTTGCCGCATGTCCATCGCCAAACGCATAATTTGATGAGTTCATATGCGGCATCTCGGTATCAGTAATTTGAGTCGGATTGTCAATTACTGAAGAAGAAGAACCGCCAATGCGGTTTGTCGCACGATGAGATTCAGAGTAGACTATAGTACCGGACGCATCTTCAAAAGCAGCCTGCTTCAAAGACCAATACACCTGGTTTGTGTAGCTATGATAAACAACCCCGTATAGCTGGCTGACGGTTACTCCTGTAAGACTTGCAGGGCCTCCTCTGCCGGTAGGGGCGCCCCACTTTGCTCCATAGCTGCGATTCATTGCATATGACCTGGGAAAATAGGGAGCGGCCCGAGGGATCGTGTCTTTGGGACAATGGAAGGTTTCTATTGGAAGATTTTTTGATTTATCGGTTATTCTGTCCACAGAATCCACTCCTCGCAAAAATGTATCGTATGCTTTATAGGTTCCGTCAGCCATTTTGAAAAACGACAATGGCAAGTAACCATCATAGCTGTCCGTATAAACTACTGTTGCTGTGCCAATTTGTTTGAGATTATTAAGGCAGCTTATCCTTTTGGCCGCTTCACGCGCGTTGTTGAGCGCCGGAAGCAGCATTGAGGCGAGGATCGCTATTATAGCGATCACGACGAGGAGTTCGATGAGTGTGAAAATTCCAAGGAAACTCATTGTGTGTGTTGATTGTTTCATTTCTGCATCCTCCATTTTAAGGGTTATTGTTTTTCAAGCTAAATATTTACAGCAAATGATTGTCCAGAATTATTATTTGTCTGCTTCCCTGACCAACAATATACCTGGCCATTGTTCGGGATTTTTATATGGCGACGTATTTTTTCCGGGAATATTAGACAAACCGCCTTTGGGCCCTTTGCCGTCATTGTCATTGATCATAAGTCCGAGCCTGAAGAAGGTATTTTCTTTCAGGTTAAGCGGGGCTATCAGCCGACGCGGGAACGCTACTTCATAGACGTATCCGGTCGATGTCAGTTTCACGGCGGCTTTGACGCCTGGTTCGACCATGTTGGGTTTCGGGGCATCCAGGCCTCCGGCTATCTGTTGTTCCGGTGCGGCACGGCGATAGACATTGACTTTCCCTTTAGCAGAAGTCATTGAGATATCGTAGTTATAGTCGTTAAAGTCGAATGTTTCTTTACTGATGCGGCGACCGTTGTCGCCCAGGGTATCTATGTAAACCTGCAACGAATCTTTGGTCCAGTCGCTGGAATCATTCTTCATGGCCGGAAACCATGCTTTATCGTCGGTAACGCCGACATAGAGATAGAGGAAATCACGATCCCAGGCAAGTTTGTATTCAGCACTGAAATCCGCTTTGCCGCCGTATGAATGTTTTACCGGCAGGCTGCGGGTGCCGCCGCTGGTTTTGAATATCTGCATATTCGAGAGTTTGATGGACGGGATATCCTTCCAATCATCCCCGTTCCCGTCAATTTTTATCGGCTTATTTCTATACAGCGCCGCCTGAGCCCATAAAGCCAGGTCTTTTGAAACGCTACCCCCCTTGTCTTCGGTGACTTTGACCGGAATGGATATTTTATTAATTTGTGATGCCGATATTTTTTGCGGCAAAGTTATTGTGACAGATTTTGACGTCATTTCCCTGATCGCCAGTTTTTCCCGGACCGGCTTGGATTCAGATGTGATCTCCACCGTCCCGGTGAAATCCCTGCTGATGCGGTTATTGAATATGATTTCAGCCTGGGTTTGGTTTTTTAATTGCAGTGAGACGTTCAGCGGGAATTCATTGGAATTTTTGAGCCTGGCGTTTTTTAAGACGGAACAAAGCGTGTTAAGCGAACCGGCCTCCGTTCTGATGAATAATGGAAACGGGCCGACTGGAATAACCGCGCAGCCGTTTTTGTCGATTGAGGCCAAGACCTTGTTGCCCATCAGGTCGATGAATTCCGGGTTGAGACCGCTGAATTTTATCTCTGCTTCAGGGCTTGGTTCAAAACCGCGGTCCACCATGGGAACGTATGACCAAAGGGCCGCGACCGGGCGTTGTTTTTCATCCTCGAAGACATAGGCCCGGAGATTGGGGGCGAACCTGATATCCGCTTTGTAAGTTGCATTGCCCAGAATATGAGCCAGGGTATTCGGTATTTTCTGGAGTGCCAGCGGTGTCATTTCGGTATCGATCGACATGTTGGTTCCGCCCCAGCCGTTGTATGATTTGATGTGATCGGCATATTTCAGCCCGACCAGCCAACTGCGGGCGTAATAGGCGGCGGCAATGCGCTCGCCCCAACCCATATCGTATGTTGGAGTTCCGCAGCGCCAATGGTCGGTCGAACAACCCTTGTGGGGATCCAGTCCCCATTCTTTTACTTGCCAAGCCCGGTGATATATCCCTTCATTCCAGTATATTGGAACTTCGTCATAACCATATTTATGCAAGACTTTGAGGAGCGTGACAGTGTCGGCATCAAGGTCAGGAGACTCGGGAACCCGGCGATACGGATGGATTGCAATAGCGTCAAACTTTATTCCCGGCCGGAGCTCACGAACACATCCCAGCCAGTTATCGATATCCCGGATGCCGCCGTTTTTAAGCATATTGGCCGGGCCGCCGGTCAGTGCGAATTTTTTTGCCGGATCGGCTTTTTTCACTCCATCGTAACAAGCCAGGATGAATTTAGCGAACGACTTGTTGTCCCGGTCTGTCAGTACCTTGAATTTGCCTGCGCCGGAATTACATTCGCCATGTATGAACCATTCATTGACCCATGGATTGGCTTTAGCTAATTGATATGAAAGCTTCTCAATCTCATCTTTCAAGGCTTCGCTGTAAGGTTCGACCTTAAGTCTTTTCCTAAGCGCGTTTTGGAGTTGCAATACAGAGTCTTTGCCTTTGGGCCCGCAACCTAACACTCCTGAACCTGTATTGCGGATACCGTATTTTGCGAACAGGTCATTCTGCAGTTTGGTTGTCTGGTAATTGTTTGACCCGAAACCGAGGCCGCGCAAACGTCTCACCGATGCCTCGCCGCGACAGTTCCTTACATCGGATCCGCAAGCGAATAGTTCGCGATGCTTGAAATCTTTATCGATGAGCTTCATGATCGTCAGCCGGTAATAATCGGAATATTTTTTTCCGTCAGCAAAATTGTATTCAGCAGTGACAACGAAAACGCCGGTACCGAGTTTGCCGTCCAGCGGTAGCGTAATTAAAGCCTCTCCTGACGCATCGGTTTTAAACTGGGCTTTGCCGCCGGCAAGCTCTCTGTAGTAAAAATCTTTGACTTTGTAATCCACTGTGCCGGTCAGGTCTGGCGGTCCGTATATGCGAAGTTTTGCATTGACCTTTTGCTTGGGATCAAGAAAGTTGTCAGGATCAGAAGTTGTCAGCTCGGAGCCGAATGGACGGTTTGCAAATTCGGAGGCATGTTCATTTTCTTCAAGCTGCAAGTCGTCAATAAAGGAGTCGACTTTTTCCTTGTTGCTGTAATTTTTTACTTTGAACATGACTGTCGCGGCGGAGTTCGGGGCGGTGAAGGTAACGCTGTAACGTTTCCAGTCTCCAGTCAGCTTGAAGCTTTGATGTTTTGGAAATTTTCCCCACTGCGCGGTTACGCAGTTGAACTCGAGAATTTGTCCGGGGGCTTCTGACTTGGCATAGAAACTGAATGTATATTTACTGCCTGGTTTGGTCGGGATCGTGAAGGTATTAATAAAGTTGGGATCCGGATATGCCTTCCATACGGAAATACGAAGGCTTCGCTTTCCGCTTCTAACGTTGTCCTTATCTATATTGTAGATACTGTAATCCCGGCCCGGCCATTTGCCCCAGGTGGAAAAGTTGTTGTAGTAGCGCAGTCCTGATTCAAAAGAAGGGTTAGGCAGTAAATTTCTGCTTGAGGCGAAATCCGGAATATTGATGCGGTCGTTCTTCCAGAAGTTTATTCCGTTGTAAGTATTGGTATTCTTCAGGGATTCGCCGGAAGTATTGCGCATGTCCAGCTTAAAAGATATATGTCCGTCCTTTGCCGGAGTGATCCGCATTACGACACAATATTTCCATTGGTTCCCCTTGTCCGCTTCATTCTTTCTTTCTTCGATGTATAAATAGTTGCCGTCAGAAAACATCAAGGTGAAACTGCTTGCCGGCTTATCAGGGTTGAAAACTATCTTATGCATTTTGCCTTTGAAGACGTTACGACGTCCGTACGGAGCTTTGTTGTCGGAAATCCGATAGGGTTTGCCGTCAATGAGCATTTTCATCCCGGCGACGTTCTGAAATGGCCTGAAAGTTAAGAACAACCCTTTGTCGATACGGCCGGTTCCGGACGGAAGCTCAAACGAATAGTCAAAGTTTACCAGCCCGTCTTTAAGAATATCTATTTTTTCCGTGAATACTCCGTCTTTTTTATCCTTGGCGGACGCGAAAAATGATTTCTTTATGACGATGGAATTTTTTTCTTTATCAAGCGAGACAACCCCCAAGTCCCCTTTGAACGGAGAACCGGAACCTGCTTTCGTACTGCCCCAGTAACTTATCCCCATGATCGGCTTGGGCGCTCCACCGGTATAAAGATACTGGATCAGCGGCAGGTTATGGCGTAATTGCAGAACATTATCCCCGCAGGAGATAGAATAACTCATTTTCGGGGTGCCTTTAGTGCCGTGCGTCTTGATTACTTCTTTGGCCTCGATGACCGGCATTGCCTGGATTATTTCCGCTGCCGCAAACGGGGCGGGGGGAGCTGTCAATTTTTCCACTCCATAAAGCGACGATATACCTGTGATCAAGATATAAAAAGGGCCTAATAGGTAATGATAACGCATGATTGTTCCTTGTTGTATGTTATTTTATTTACTGAGGCGCCAGTCGCTGTCAGCGGTGGTGCCGACCCGGGCATTGACCACATTGCCTTCTTTCATCAGGAAATTAGCGGAGTTATTATGGCGCCAGGCAACGCCGTAACTATCAGTGGTTCCAATGTAGTAAGCCTTTAGTTTGATAAAGTTTACTTCCCTGAAAATCAAAATTCAAAAAAACTTTTATTTTTGTTGTTTTGCATTAAAACGAATATTGAATGATCATTTTTAAGCCGACACAAAACTGTCTGACTCGCCGGGAATCGCTTCCCGACGGTGGTTATCAGACTTATGCTTTGTCTTGGCATTCATTTTTCTGTCTCCTTTTGTTGTTTTTTAGTTATTTGAAATTTCCGAAAATAAAGTTTCAATATTTTCTGCTGGAATGTCCGGTAAAATAGCCTCATGGCTTGGGGATATTATAAGGCCGGTGGGAAATATTTCTTTCAGCTCATCGACTTTTAATTTTATTTCCCCGGAAGTTCCGCTTATCAATAAGTGCTGAGCATCCACCCCGCCGCAAAAAGCCACTTTATCGCCATAGTCGGCCTGCAAGTTCCGCGGATTCATTCCGGTTGCCAAAGCCTGAATCGGGTGAATAACGTCAACTCCCATTTCAATCAGGTCAGGTATTATTTCGGCCACTGCCCCGCACGAATGATGAACAACTTTCAGTCCGTAAGACTTCGCTTGATCAATAAGCAACCTGGTTCCCGGAAAAACCAGTTCCCGCAATAATTCAGAGGAAAGCATAAGACTGTTCTGACTACCGAAATCGTTGCCGATTAATACCGCGTCAAGCCTGCCTTTGCCCGCTTCATAAAAAATTTCATTCGCTTTCAAATAAAATCCAGTTATTCTATCTATTACCGCCTTGAACATTTCAGGCTCAGTCAGCATCTTTATCAGGGCGGTTTCCATGCCGAACGCGGCACATGCGTCCTGGAAATGCGCAGACCACATAACCCCCATGACCGCCATATCCGCCGGGGCTTTACTTATTGCTTCACGACACTCCGCCAAAGACATGTGGTCAGACGGTTCCGGCCATAAAAAGTCATCAACGTCAGACGGATTTGAGTAATCCTCAAAAAATCCCGGTGCAGTCAGGGTGCGTTCTTCGTAATCCGTATTCCCGTTCTTTTTGGCAAAGTCAAAAGCACAGGCAATATGATTTGCCGGATCATTATTGTATGGAACCTCCACCGGATAAATATCATCATTGATTTTCTTTTTAAGCTCATCGATGCTTTTTACGCTGAAATGCTGAAGCAATCCCGGAACGGCGTCAGGCACGGGCAGTCCCAGCCACGATGCCGGATAATCGACTTTTTCGCGAGCAACGGTTGCCATAAAACGTTCTTTGTGAGTCATCATAGTTTTGCATGTCCTTTAGTGATGTCATCGAGAGACAACTTATTAAATTCCAGCTTTAGGATAACAGCTTCGTTCGCGAGACGGTCGGCTGGAATGTTCCATACATGCAGCCATGCTTTGCGGTCTTCATGCAATGACGGCATAAGCTCCACTCCGGTCTTGAACTCCTCTCCGCTATTCAAAAGCGTCGCTTTCTGAGGCTTAACCGTCAAAGGCTTCAGCGCAATACCGGTCTTGCGCGGCGCTTGCAGTAAATAAACATAGAGAGAGTTATCTTTTCTTCCCAGTAATATATTTCCGTTATCAATTACCAGCGGCAGCGGCTCCACTTGTTCAAAAGCCTCTTTGACCCTGTTGTACCATTGTCCGACCCCTTCGAGAATTTTAATGGCTTCATCCGGAAATGTTCCGTCTGCTCGAGGGCCGACATTTAAAAGGTAATTCCCTTTTTTCGCCATGTGTTTAGTTATATTCCGGGTGATAACCCCGACTGTGAAGTAGTCCTCGCTGAAACGGAATCCCCAGCTTTCCGAGCCGATAGATTCACACGCTTCAGTTGGCTTGGTATATACCTGCGCCATATTCAGCCTGACATCATCAAAATCTCTTTCCGGAGTCGAAAAATCCCCCTTGTCAAAGCCCCGGTCATTAATGATAATTCCAGGCATAAGCGAGCGAATCAAGCGGTTGACAGATTCATCCCGGACATTAATGGTCTGCTCATTAGCATCCCACCAGAAGCCGGATATTTTACCGTAATTGGTGCATAATTCCCTAACCTGAGCCTTGACAAACTCCATATATTTTTCGACATTCGGTTCGTCTCCGGCCTCCGGGCCGGGAAGCTCATAACTCCGCCCCTGATTCGGATAATATTTGCAGTTCATATCCGGAGCTGAATAATATATGCATAACGGAAAGTTGCGTCGGTGACATGCGTCCGACAACATTTTCAAGATATCTTTACGATATGGAGTATTGGTGATGTTATATTCCGTCTGACGGGTATCCCACATGCAAAAGCCGTCAATGTGTTTAGCGGTAAAGCAAATATATTTCATCCCGGCGTTCTCTGCAATATCCAGCCACTGATCCGGATCGAACTTGACAGGATTGAATTCATCAATCAGCCGGGAGTATTCACGCCTTGAAATTCTTCGGCGAAATTGTTCCTGCTCGTGCCAGGCGTTGATTGAGTATAGTCCCCAGTGAATAAAAAGCCCAAAGCGTTTTTCAAAGAACGATTCACTTTTGTCATTCGCCTTTTGGGACACAGGTTGCGGCTGTAAACTTATCATATCTGTAAAATGTCCTTATTTTTTATCGATGGCGCAGGTTGAACTGCGGACAACCAGACTGGTTGCCAGCTCCACGTCACTAACCTTGCTGCCGCCCTTGATATGGTGCAGCAATAAATCAAAAGCTTTTTCCCCCATTTCGATGAATGGCTGGGAAATTGTTGTCAAAGGAGGACTGGAAAAAAAAGTGTAATCCAGACCGGCAAAACCAATTACCGATAAATCGTCAGGAACTTTAATTCCCGTTTCGTGACAAACCATCAGTACCTGCATTGCAACAGGGTCGCTTCCGCAAACTACGGCGGTCGGCTTATGTGCATTAAAAAATGCGATTATTATTGCTCTTTCCTTGTTTGATAATGTAAGATATCCTTGAGTTTCACAAATGTTATTTTCAGAATCCAACCCCAACTCCCGCATTGCTGACAAGTAACCTTCAGCCCTGATCCGGCTGAATTCAGAATCCAAAGAAGAGGCTATATGCGCGATTTTCCTGTGACCAAGCCGGTACAAATATGAAACCGCCTCTTTCATGCCGTTAAAATCATCGGATGATATTCGGGAACACCAGTCATGGTGAGATCTGGCGTCGACCAGGACAATCGGGATGCCGACAGCTTCAAGCTCACTCCGCAATGCATTCAGAGTATCCCCTTCTATGGAGCGACAAATAACTCCGGCGACACGGTGCCCGATGCATTGTTGAATAATTTCATTTAAATCTCCAGGCTTGATTACCGGAAGAAGCTTCATGAAATAACCACTTCTCGTGCAGGAATTGGCTATCCCCGTGAGAATATCCATGGAATAACTACCGGAAAAACCGCCTATGACACCAATTACATTTGTCTTGCCTGTCTTGATCGCCCTGGCAATTTCGTTGCGGCGATATCCCATGCGTTCAGCAGTTTTTAATATTTTCTGCTTTGTTTTGTCTGCAATTCTTATCGTTGTCGCACGTCCGTTAAGAACCAGCGAGACTGTCGGTTGACTAACTCCAGCTTCCCGCGCTATGTCTTTCATTGTAATCATTATTATTTCGTTTCCGTAAATATTTCATCCTTGCTAATACGTATTATTATAATCGTATTTGCATGTTTTGTCAATAGGCACCATCAATTTTTATCGGGTTTTCGACGGTTTGTGCCGTAAACAAGCAAGTAATAATATTATCTTCAGATACGTTTCTGCAAACTGAATGTTTTTTGCATGCGGGTTCTTGATTTTGGATATTTATTGCTTGCAAAAATTTAAGTATTTCTCATTAACTCCAAAGTTTTGCGGCATCTACGGGTGCAATCTCTCAACTGAGCCCTGCTCAGGGCATCATAAACAATGATTGAAGGTCCCGGTAGGGAGAATGAAACAGGCATATAATAACCGTCCATTTTATCTGCAACAACTTCAATCGTAAACCATTGTTCTTCTGCTTCCTGCAGGTTGTCATCACATGCTGCGACATAAAATGCAGTTACCGCTTCCATCAACTGCATCATGTCGACTCCATAGTAAAGTAGTCTACGATCTTCTGCCAGACGTTTTTCATATGCTCCGTGTTTGAGTTCCAAAAGGCGCATTTCCCGCGGACTGCATGGAATTAGGTTATTGTTATCTTCCAACGATAACCTATCTCTTTCACACGTCAGGGATTTATTAGTAATCTCAAGAGCATTTTTCAGTAGCTTTACGGATTCCCGCGCAGACTCAACTGCTTCTCTGGTAGTAAAATGGTCATTACCGACAACAGTTTTCTCACTTGTATTGCCGCTCCAGCTTATTAACTGAGTCAACATACTGGTACTGCTCCATGCTCGCCACTGGCTGCAATAGGCCATCGCTTCTTCAATCAGTTCATAGGCTTTCCTCATTTCTTTCGCATAAGAGCCGTACCAGAGGCAGAAGTATTCATCCAGTAAAGCGTTGACATCCGTCTTAATGTTCCAGGATAACTGTGCGTGCAGCAACTGGTTCAAAGTTCTCATTCCCCAGTTTATGAAAGGTAAATGCATATAGGTTATTCCGGCAACACCGGCAGATAAATAGTTGCTCATGTCATGGCTCATGCGTTCAGTAAAGATAAGAGGCAAATCCACAAATTTCGAAACATTATAATACTCACATACCATAATAAAGTTTTTCGGAGCACTCTTCAACCATGCTCGTAGATTATCAGCGTATAGTTTGTTCCATAAACAACTATTATCGTCAAAATCATGAGCATAGCATCGGTTGATCGGGAAAAATGTAATGAAGTCGCCAGCATCCAGCAGGTTTTGCGGGATCGGATTTACGGGAGCTCCAATTGTTGCAGTTCCCTCGTAGGCGCAGATTGACATCCTAATCGGATGATTCAAACGCCCGTCTACCAGGGCCACATTGAGAATCTCACGTAAAGCAGAGATAAAGTGCAATATCTGGTCGCTGGGGTTGCCGATTTTTACGCAATTTTCACAAGTGCACGATTTCCCCCAAGTATCAAACCCCCAAATGTCCACCCGGTCGGCATAATACCATTTCCCATTCAACAGCTTAAGCAGTTCGTCTCCAACGTATGCGATCATATCGTCACAACAGACGCAGAATTGGGTTTTCAATGCGGTTTCTTTTGTTCGTTCGCCGTTTTCCGGCAGCCCATACCATTCAGGATGCTCGTTCCAAACGGTTTCGCCTGACGGAAGTATCCGCTCCTGATGTAACATGTCAGTCAAAATATGGCCACCTACAGCGGCAGACATGCCTAGTTTCTCACAAAGATTTGCAGTGTACGGTCTGCAACCGGAAATATTAAGACGATTACGAGCCATCCATAACCAAAGGTCAGCTGAGTCTTGTGACTTATATTCGAAGATAAATCCGCGTCCGAGTTCAAATGATGGTCCGTGGTTTTGTTTTTTCTCCGGTAGCACCAGGCTGTCTTTTTTTTTCGGGCAGATTTCACCTGCGGGTCCAGGGGCAAACCAACGCCAGCCTTGCATCCTGAGTAATTCGTACGCCCCGTACAGGACTCCGGTCCTGCCGGAGCCAGAGATTTTTATTCCGTTTGCAACCGGTTCAAGCAAGAATGATTCATTTTTGCTGGAAAAATCTTCCACATGCAAATAAATATTAAATGCGTCTGCGATATCACAGTAACTTTCATGGGAAGCAATTTGAATGTTTGCGTCAAGCGTTTGAGATAAATAACTTTTCAGCTCAGTTGCGGTAAAAGAAATAGTACAACGAGCGGCTAATTCCGTTTGCGTTCGAAAATCAATTTCCTCCTCCTGGTGTGCCCAGGAGGAAACCAGCTTGTCTGTTCCCGAAAACGGAATTCGGATTATCAGGTTCATACTCATAGTTTACGTAAGCCTTTTTGTTTGTTAAAGTTAATATTCCCTGAAAAAAACCTTTTTTCAGGCCTCTAATTTAATATTGGCGTTAATACACTCATATTATGTTTTAGCTGATTCATATTTTGGTTTATTTTCCAGTGATAAATCAAAGTACCATGCCCCCACCTCTTTTCAAATTTTCAGTTTTCTATAGGATGACAGTATTTTTACTTTCTGTTTTTTTCAGCCTCAGTACCTCTATTTGGAGACTCTTTCTCATGTTCCAGATGTTCAAATTCTTCTTTGTCAGCAAGCGAAACATGACCTTCGACCCAGCCGTCATCCAAAGGGTTATCGACCCGGGCTTTAAGGTCACGGAACATCCGAAACAGGTCGATCGTTCCGCCAACCCCGAACCAGACAGCAGAAATTGCTGCCATAACGCCCGGTACCACTAAATAAACAATAAAGAAATATTTGCCCCACCATTCGATTGGCCATGGGGTAAATGCGTTCCAGATAATTACTCCGATAAAAGTAATTAAAAATCCCCAGATGATACTATAGAAAAACAGCGACCAGGCAATAACTTTGTCCCCGGTAGTATATTCTTTTGTTATACCAAGCAGTTTACTAAATATAGTGTTGAGCGACCATTTGAAGTCCTCTTTCTGATCGTGGTCAAGATTATATTTTCCGCGGTGCAGCATGCGGTCTAGGTTGAAAGGCTCTTTCATTGTCAGATATGATACCGAAATATAAAGAAAAAGCGTGACCAGCATAGTGACAAAATAAATCTCATAACTGTTGATCGGAAACTTGACCGGATTCATTTCCCAAACGATATAGGGATTAAATGGACTGGACACGGTGGAGAGAAAATTACCGACCGGTTTGATAAGATTTGCCTGGTCAAGCCACGGGTAAACGACATCAGCCCAATTACGTTTAACCAGAATACCGCTAACGGTCATTACCATTCCAGCAATCAGCGAAGTAAACGCTCCGGCCGTAGTACCGAAGCGGCTGTAGAGCCCGAAAAGCATTACCGCACCAGCTCCTCCCATCCACATAGAAGTCATCAGCGTAACAAAAAGCTGGATATAATCCAGTTGAGCCATGAAATAAGAGCCGCAAAAGAAGAAAATACCAATACAGATCGCCACGATACGCAACACACGGACATGTTGTTTTGGGGTAAACGGCTTTCCTCTAAGCGGCATGATCACATCCTGTGTCAGAGTAACTGTTGCGCTGTAAATACGTGAATCGTCAGTAGAAATCATCGCCAGGATCATCAGCAAACAAAACATTCCCATAAGTACCGGCGGTAGCATTTGCCGCATTGCCTGCCCTAGCATCAGCTGATGGAACAAAGTCCGATATTGCTGAAATTTGGCGTTGCCTTCGGCGTCTCCGTTGAATTCCCTGAAGGTTTTGTGTGCGGTTTCCAGCACCGGAGTATCCAGGTTTTCTTTTTGAGACAACGGTTTGTCAACGCCTATTTGGTGATATCGGGGCGGAATTGCGCGGATACGTGCATTAAAGTCTTTGCGTTTTGCTTCATCGATAATCAATTCTTTGGATATATGAGCGGAAATATTGTCCCTGACATTCTTTGCCTGCGGAGCCCAATGGCGGTGGTTCAGCAAGGTTATGATGGTAACAGCAATCAAGATGTACAAAATATAAATTGCCGTGCTTCGCCAAGTTCCAAGGACACCGGCCATTTTTTGTTCATGTGGATTTTTGGCGGCTCCGCTGCTACCTGCTCCAAGCCAATTTGCACGATTAAAAAACGTACTGTAAATCACTACAAAAATCAGAAACAGATTGAAATCCCGCAGTTTGGAAAGGTCATACGGATTCAGGAAACTTTCTCCCTTAACCCGATCCATCATAACTGGAATAATCTCATTCGACCAACTGAATTTGCAGAGAATGAAAATCACGAAAGTAACGATGAGTGGAAAGCAAAACATTCCCTGAATGGAGTCAGTAACAATGATTGCCAGCGTACCTCCCATGCAAATAAGACTGATCGCGACCGTCAGACAAATAATGATAATCAACATGAAAGTCGGTATCGTCAAGCATCCGATATGCAACGAATGCGGTAGGTCAAGGAAATAGATGAAGAAACGAGCCGCCACCGCCGGCATGATCATATTGGCAAGCATCTCGGAGATACTCCGTAAAGAAGCGGCAAAAATACGGAGTGAACGATTGTAACGCATTTCCAGAAACTGTCCCAGCGACAACGACTTGGTTTCCCGGAAACGATAAACACAAAATCCGGTCAGTGCCAGAAAAATGCCCAAAGGTCCTGTTACTTTCTGCCAAAAGCCAAGAGCAAAACCGGTTTTGTAATGCACTTCAACATAAGCAACCAGTCCGATAATGGCAAGAGCGTTAGCCATATCTCCAACACAAATCACATAGCGACCACACACGCGACCCGCCGCAAGAAAGTCGGCAACTCCACGAATATATTTTTTTGAATAAAAACCAATTCCTAATACCAGAAATACCGGAATAACTACAATCAGCCAGTCAATAAATCCCATACTTTATCCATATATTGTTTGTTTTATTTTTTCACATATTCCAATCGCAAGCATCGAGGACTCAGGCAAGCATTTTATCGGCTTATTCCTATTGTCAATGCATTGCGCAAAATATTCGAGTTCATCACGATACAGATTCCCGCCGGTCACGATCCGATCCGGTCCGGCATCGGTGCCGATCTCAACAATTCCAGGTCGCATAGTAGAGCAGCGAAGACTCCCCCTTTCAAACGTCGCGGCAAATTCCGCCGCAAAAGGGGCATGACAATGGAGAAAGCCGCCTTTGACGCTGACCTGCGCTTCAGAGCCGGGATAGCGCAGGCCAATTTCGTAGTATTCACCAGTAGTCAGATTAACTTTCACATCCTCCGGGGTTCCCAGGCAGTAATTGGCAAAATCCAAGTCGTGTATAAGCAGGTCAAACAATGCGCCGCCACAGGTCTTTTTGATTTCCGGATTCGTCCATGCTCCCCAAGTGGGTTCTCCGCCAAGTCGGCTGGTTGAAAGCAGTTGCAGTTCTCCATAACGCTTGTCCCGGATACATTCCGCCAGAAAATTCCATTCCGGCGCGAAGCGGATGCAATGGGCGACCATCAGGATTCTCTTCTGCTTTTCTGATAATTCAATAAGTTTTGTACATTGGTCGGTATTTTGGCAGAACGGTTTTTCCAGCAGGACATCCAGTCCGAGCAACAGCGCTTCACGGGCCAGCTTGTAATGCAGAAACAGTGGAACGCAGATTGAAACCGCATCAGGTTGAACCGCCTTGCAGCATGCTTTGATAGATTTAAAAACCGGCACCTGACGCATTCGCTCCAAGAGGAGATCAAGTTTACCGCCGTTTCCGGTGGATTCGATTCCGGCGAAGATATCGCCATCACGTTTGTCAATAATACCGCAAAGCTCTAATGATTCCGACTCCAGTATATTTTTCGCGTGAACCACGCCCATAAAACCAAATCCGACCACGGCAATTTTTTTCATCGCACCTGCTCCCAGTTAAAGATGATGCCCATATCTTTAGAACGATCCCGGCGCAGGTCATCATAAACTTGCGGAGCTTCAGTGTAATCGGCCCGTCTGCTGATCAGGTTTTCTATATCCAGTTCGCCGCGTCCGATCAGGTCGAAAAACAGTTCGACATGGCGTTTGATGGTCCATGGGTTGTCCGCCTGCGGATACGCCGGATGGGAGAAGTTATGACAACCGATGATCGTATAACTCGGCCAGGCGCAATAGTCCTGAAAATCAAAAGCAACTTTTTCTTTGGGACTGCTCAGTAAAATAAGCCGGCCTTTTTCCCGCAGTACCGGCAGTTCTTTTTCCAATAATCCGGCATTGCCGGTAACTTCAAAAACAACATCGGCCAAGCGTCCGTGATTATGTTGCTTAATTACTTCTGCAACGCCCTGTTCAGCCGGATTGATGCCGATTACCGCCGGGTCATCAGGGAGATATGCCAGACGATCAGCTGAAATATCCACCGCAAAAACCGGCGCGGCACCCGACATCCGGCAAAACCGGACCGCGAACTGCCCCAACAACCCCAGTCCGAAAACGACGGAGCTCTCGCCCCATTTAACCCCGGAACTTCTGATGCCGTTCATCACGATTTCCGGAATCGTGAAAAAGACTGTATGGTCATCATTCAAACTTTCTGGCACCTCGAAGAAACCGATTTTGCCCGCAGCTTTCAAGGCATCCGCCGTCAGCGACGAGGCGACATTTTCAACAACGTAAGCCGCGTGCGGATTTCCGGTAGCCAGTTTTCGCCCGAGCATTGTCTTATCAACTCCAGGGCCGGTTTCGACGACAACCCCGATATTATTATAACCTGGGTAGTATGGACAACTGAAAAATCTTTCCCAGTTTGTGCCTGCCGGGAACTCCCCGCAAAACGCGGTCATTTCGGTTCCGATACTGATCATGGTCCGGAGTGTCTTGATCAGCACCTCACCGGGACCGGGTTTCGGCACGGTCAGGTTTTCAATGATCGCTTTTCCCGATTCGGGAAAAATAATGGTCGGGTTGTCTGTCATTTGCTGTTCCTTTAATGTTTAAAACAAGGTTGATTTTTTTACAAATCAAGAATATGCTTACTATGCCCCTGACTGAGGGTACACGTTTCGCCGAATTTTACCGTTTTCCAAACCATTCTCTGGACACCACTAAGGTTTGTCAAAGCAAATAAACCCTGTTAGGTTAATCAAGCCCTTCATAGGGAGAATTAAGCATTGTCGCAAGCTCCAATACTTCATTCAATGACAGGCACCTGCTGTAAATCCGGACATCATCGATTTTTCCGGCGAAAGCTCCGGCGTAGCCCTTGCCTATCCGCACAGGGTAATTTGACTGACTCGGTTGTTTATTGGCGTCATCAGAATAATGAAAGTTATATTTAAGGTTTCCATTGTAATAAGTCCTGATATTTCTGGTAGCCGTATCTCTGGTAATGGTTATAAGCTGCCATTGGTTTTCCTGCAACGTACCGCTGGACATTACAGTATACCCGCAATAATATCCAGATTGCCTTGCTGTACCATGATAATAGGTCATTCCACCATTGGGTTCCATCGTGACAGCGAACTCGCCACCGTAACTTTTATCTATGGGGTTCTGTCTTCCTTTGGATATATCAGTCGGATAAACCCAGAAAGAAAGCGTTAGGTTGCCGGTCAATTGCAGCGAAGGATCATTTCCGCAGTCTACATAATCATCAACCCCGTCAAATTCCAGGGCATTGCCTAATTTGCCTGAAACCCAGTCAGCATCGGTCATATTACCGTTAAGCGTGCCTTTATTGCCGTTTTCGGAACAATCCCATGCCGCAAGGCCTGTGTTTTCGTCAAATTTAAGCGCAAGTGACCTCGTAGCGTCAGGAGAAAAAATAATAGATGAAATTGTGTTTTTGTCCAGAACATGATCGTAAATCCGGACATCATCGATTTTTCCGGCGAATGCGCCGGCATATCCTCTGCCTATTTTTATGGGGTTGGTGCTGACAGCAGGTTCCGCATCAGCCGGATAAGTTAGTGTATATTGCAGTTCCCCGTTATAATAACTTTTCACTTTTCGGCTCGCTGTATCTCTGGTAATGACAATATGCTGCCAGATATTGTTCTGAATAGTACCGGCCGGCATAGCCGTGCTACCCCACCAAGTATACGGAGCATCACGATGATGGTAATATCTCAGCATGCCGTCAGTTTCAATCGTTAATGCGAATTCCCCATAGTAAGCTTTATCCAATGGGTTTATTCTGCCTGTACCGACATTCGTCGGCTTGATCCAGAAAGACAATGTCAAGTCGCCGGTCAATTGCAGCGAAGGATCATTTCCGCAGTCTACATAATCATCAACCCCGTCAAATTCCAGGGCATTGCCTAATTTGCCTGAAACCCAGTCAGCATCGGTCATATTACCGTTAAGCGTGCCGTCAAGGTCGTTCGTGGTACAGTCGTGAGCAGTAGTACCGATACTTTCATTAAAAAAATAGCAGGCAACCGGCATCAGCGTACAGTCATTCTCTATACCATAGAGTTCAACTCCCGCGTCATCCACATAAACCGTACCGGCAACACCGGAGGCTTGAATATATATTTCCGCTGACGTTGATGACGGTCCCGTTACGAAAGGAACTGAGAACATATGCCATTGGGAATCGGCGACAACAGCGGAGATTTCCACTGCAGAATATCCATGGTTACTCACCCCCAGCGTGACTGTTGCTCCGGCGTCCGCTGTTTGCGTACCGCAATAGAATTTATACCGCCGGTTAGGGAGTAGATTGGCAATAGTTTGCTGAATTCCAGAGGCTCCGGACCTGAATCTTAAACTATGCCCTCCCGTGCGGATGCAAGAGTCTGCCCAGGAGGAACCGTAGCCGAAGTCGGGATAGAAACTGACATCTCCGGCAGAGCTCCAGTCGGACAGGGTTCCACTCTCAAAACTGCCGTCAACAATCTGATTGGCGAAAATCATCGTCGGGAAGTCATAGACCGGGGCCGGCGATGGAGGGGACTCAAAATTGCAGCCGACAAAGGCCGTCCAATTGGTGGTACCGTATTCCAGCGCTCCCATATCCGGCGCATTACCGCAAAAACCGTCCGTGACGCCAGGGATATTTACTCCGGCATCTATTGCCGGAGAGGCGGAGTTGAGCCGAAAATCGTTATTGTCCGGATCTTGATATCCCGGGGCCATATAAAAGTTATGGAGGATGTCCGTTAAATCCCATGACGTCTGATTACCGATGGCTTTACCGTTGAACAAATTGTTATAAACATGGGAGCCGGTTTCCCCGTCAGGTTCAAAACCGGAAATAATACTGCCGCCGGACGTGTTCCAGCAGGTGTTGTTGAATACCATGTTGAAATTAGACCTGGCATTAATCTCCATCGCGCAGCCATGTATATTCCAAATGATATTGTGATGCACTATCCAGTTGCTGTTCTGGCAATCAAGGTAGAAGCCTTGCATCGACGCTCCGCTGTGCCCAGTCGGTCCAACCGAATCATGGATTAAATTGTATCTGACGATGCTGTTCCCAGCATCAAAATTGCTATAAAACACCCCCCCGTCCGTCGTTAATTTCATTCCGTTGTAAAGGTCGTTAAATTCAAAGATCGAAATTCGTCCCGGGAATCCCATAAGCGACCGGCCGGAATCATGCATCGTATTGTGACTGATCAGATTGCGCTGATAGACCAAGGCGCTGGGAGTGTTGATTCCCGCATCGACCATGGCGGTCCACGTAGGCACATAGCCGGAATCATGAAGACAATTATTGATAACCTTAATGTCGCTGCCGGCGAGCTTTATCAGCCCACGGGAATCCCAAGCCAGTTCGCTGTTGCACAGAGTGCAGCTATCGCGCAGAACAAGCCCGAAAACCGCGGCGTTTTTACTGCTGTTCCCTAAATAACGCATGGACATTCCGTCAAAAGTGCAGTTCGTCGAGTTAGAGTCGTTTTTGATGGTGCAGGCGAAAACGTCAAGATTTATCAGCTTGATATAGGATTTGCCGCAAAGATCAAAAGCGTAATTACGTTTCTTGGCTTCGACATTAGGTGGAGTTACGTCGGAATAGAAGTAAAGGCGGCTGGCACCGTCATCGTAAAACCATTCGCCGGCACCGTCCATCAAATCCTTACTGCCAGTTATATAATATTCATTGCCAGTAGTGAATTGGTAAGCTGGTGCTCCTATAGCATAATCGGTAGTAAGCGTATGTGTAGAATTGTTGTAAGCAGTGACAGACAGATGCTGCATAATCCAGCCGTAACCACTCATGATATGGACAGTACACCCGGTCCAGTCAATGACAGGTAACGCTTCATCTGTAAACCAACCGTTTTCCCCATTGGTGTCATAACCTGCTCTATCCACATAAGCCCAGTCAGACGAGGGATTGACGGAACTGTCCTGCCACGGAAAGGAACTTCCGACATTGGGCCAACGCGCTTCAGGCAGCATAATCAGACCGGCCTGCGTACCGTCGCCTTGGAAAATCTGGTTGCCATCGCCCAGTGAGCCGTTCATGGAAGCAGAGTAGACATTAGCACTTTCCTGCGTCCATCCACTTATCTGGTCCGTACCGCTTAAAGTTACGACTTCGCCGTTGTAAGCCTGGAAGGTAATTGGAGCTGAAAAAGTTCCGGAATTAGCCACTGTCACCGTTTCGCGATAGACGCCGGCCCTGATCAGACAGGTGTCACCAGCTGTCATGTTATTGGCGGCATGTTGAATCGTTTTCCAGGGAGTATTGATATTTTGAGCCACTGATGGCAAGCGGGAATCGTCGCCATTAGAGCCTGACACATAATATGTTGTTGCGGCAAAGCTGGTTGGAACGACAAAAATACAAGAAATAACGGTCATAGCAATGATCGCTGCACGAAAACTGCGTCTGAATCTCCGAACAAATTTACAATCTCTGTTCCAATGGTGAAAGCCTGGTCTTACAAAGTTACTTTCCCTTAAAAAATTTTTACTTTTCTCAAGCCGATCAGTTTCATCATTAATTTCTTGCATGATATTATCCTTAAATTTATGTCATTACCAAAACTAATTCGTTATTTTTAGTTAATGTGCGAAATTCTGTGAACGCATGAGTTGTTTGAAAAAGGTGCATCTGAGCCTAAATTGATAATCTAGTGAGCCAATTTCAAAACTATTGGCTTCCTTTTGTTAAAATTTCATTTCTCACGCGCCAAAACGATTTTGACCCGTCCGATGCGGTTTTTTCTTAAAAATCCCGCCAAAATCTTGATTTTTGCGTATTGACCTCCTGTCTCGAATTTTCGAGCTCTGCTTATTTTTATATTTTAAAAACAACTCAACTATTTTCAATTCAACATATTAAATAATTGCTTGACCGTTATGGCAATCACGCCGAACATAAGATGCGTGTAGACTTTCTCATGTCCTTTAACTCTGACATGGCGTGCGCCATAATTATCTTTCAAATCCGAATTGCCACGTTCAACCGTGCTGCGTTCCCGGTAACGAACCTTTTCCGCCGGAGTTAGCTCGATAGCATCTCCTCGACGTTTATTCGGATCAATTATTGGAACTCGACCATGATTTCTCGAACAATCCTTTATCTCTGGTGCGTCATAAGCTGAATCCGCTAAGTCATAAAGAACCGTCGCACGTTCCGATGTCATTTGTATCAGCGGAATCGCAACTTGGCTGTCATGAGGAGAAGCTGAAGTCAAAACAGCAGCCAGCGGAACTCCGCCGTCCGCCAGAGACAAATGTAATTTATAACCGCACCAATACTCAGTCTTTCCCTTGCTGTTTTTCTTTCCTCCCCAATCACATCCTTGCGGCAAATCAGCAAGATTATCTTCAAGACTGCGATTTGGTTGTAACTCAAGACGACGAGTTTTTACTTCGCCAAGTTCCTGTTCCTTCATTGCCGCAAGTTCAGCTTTGCTTTTGCGACCGCGCTTTTTCGGCTTGCGGTCTTTCTTAGGCGTATTCTTGCGACATGCCTTTTCGCGACCAACTATAGCAGTTGAATCCATACTTGCGTGACCTACAATTTTTTCTTTATAATTTTCTTTGACTATGGTTTCATGCATCAAGTCAAGCAGTTTGAACTTAGCAAATTGCTTGAAGGCGCGAGAAAAAGTCGGTTCTGATGGAACTTGCGAGGGATATTCCCAACCGCAAAGCTGTCGCCAAGTCAAGTTTCCTTTTAAATTTTCAATCAACACCTTGGTTGTCGGCAAATCATAAACCGACTTGAGAAAATATGCTCGTAGCAAATTTTCCCGTTTTTTCAGTCGATGCCCAAGTCCACACCAACTCAAAGCTCCTGTTATAAATCTTGCTGGTTTTACCAGCTCAATTATCCGCAGGAATTCCTGCAATTTTTCTGTTATTTCGCCGATTTCGTCTTCCAATAGTTGAAAAAGACGGCATTGCAGATTAAAGTACATCTCTGATAGATTGTTCATTATTGCCACTTATTTGATAGTTTGAAGCTAATATGAACTCTCTATCTATATTTTTCCGCTCAATTTTAATTAAATACTTTTGAAATCACCTCAAAGATTATTTTATTCTGGTAAACTGAATTGAATTTATTCTGTCATTCTAGTTTAAACTGGACTCCTGGGCATTTTCTTTTCTGCCAGCGAAAAGGTGTTTCAGCGAAAAAATCCAGCCCTTCGACAATGTATGCCAGGCAAAGCATTCTGAACCAGGTGGGGAACATGGCTCCTGTGTTCTGCGGTCCTGTCAATTGCGGATGACCGTAAACAAACTGTTTATCCAAAATGAAAACGAAACCGCCGTCCACCATCTGGTTCAGCAAAACCCACTTGAACGCTTTTTCAAGACTTGTCTGGACATCGGCATGCCGGCATCCAGTGATTCGCGCAAACTGCATAATCGGGAGGATCGAGTCAATGTCTTCGCAGGCGCTGGAGTGAAAAGGCTTCTCCGGATTATGCGCGCCCCAGCCGAAACCTCCGGACGGGTTCTGGCTTTTCAGAAGCCAGTCGAGGGCATGTTCCGGATATGGAGCCGGATAATTGTCGTAAAAGAATAAAGGCCACCAGTGGTAAGCTGCCATGATAGTATGGGAAAACTCTACCGGTTTGGCTAAATCAAGGTTGCCCCACAAGCCGGAATCCCCGTGTAAATGATTAGTTGCCAACCATTCGAGCATACATTCTATTGATTTCCCGACGCATGTATTATTATGGAAATCGCGGGAATATTGCAGAATAGTACCAAGATTCATGATCTCATTACCGGAAAAGGCAATCCGGCTTTCCCAGTCACGCTCCTCAAGCCAGCGCACCATTTTATCCGGGTCTGAAAATTCCTTTGCCAAAGCAAATTCTTTCGAGGCAATCGCATCAATACAGTTCAGCGCCGTTAGGACATGACAGGTCAGATGAGGCCGCCCACACCAGAAAGGGTCGTTCTCATACCAGCCCTGATCGAATATCACCTGGTCCCGGAACAGTCCATCGTCATCCTGAAATGCATTTAAATAGTCTGCCCATTCCTGTTTTTTTGCATTGTTTATATTCAAGTCTCCGCACAGAGAACGGGTCATTACCGCGTAAGTAGATGAATAAAGAGTCGGCTTATCAACAACTGGAGAGTAGCGGTAGGCTCCGATACCGTATTCCGGCAGGCGCTGCTTTTCAATAAAAGTCAATGTTGACCTGCAAACGTTTTTTAGAGAGGGTGTATTGCTTTCTTTTTTCATTATGACCTGATGATTATTTGTTGTTGTAAATCTTTTTCAAAGCGTTAAACGCCATTTTTTTATGACGTTGGTAGTCTACCACTCCTTTTAAGTTCAGTTCATTCCAGTAACCGTTCGGTAATTTGCTGGGGTCACGGTAATCAGAGAAACAAAACGGAAACGTTCCTGCGATCTGTGGATATTCTTTAGCCATTTCGAATACTTCCGTCAGCAGTTCAGCATGGTAGTCTTCACTCCACAGGTCTCGGCTGGCGGAACGAAATCCGGGAATGGAATCAGCGCCAAATTCAGTGAGTAGCAGGGCCAGGTTCTTTTTACCGTCCAGAACCATATTCAGCATGTCACGCATTTTGGTTAGATCAATCGGTTCTCTGACTCCTCTTTTTTGCTCAAGGCGATCTTCTGCATCCGGCGAAAGACCTTTTCCCCCAGATATCTTATCATACCAGCCCCAATAAGAATTAATACCCAGAATATCCACCACATCAATAACCCCATTAACAATTCCGTACAGCGCCGCGTATGAGATCAAACGGTTTGGATCGTTAGCCCTGATAGTAGCGGCAAGACTGCGGAAGAAACCTTCCGCCTCCGGGTTCCTGGTATTGCATTCATTTCCGATGCCGTAAATCGCCACACACGGATGATTTTTGGCGGTTTGGATCATTTCTTCAATCATCTTTACTGCTAGATCTTTCCACTCTTTGTCGACATATCTGGTGCCGATCTCATCATCTTGAGGGTGATAACAGTAAACCGGAGGCTCTATCCATACTAAAAGCCCCAGGCGATCGCATACGGCATAGAATTTTTCATCCATCGGGTAGTGGCAACGAACCGCATTGCACCCCATCTCTTTCATCAATCTGACGTCCGTCTCGACTTGTTCGTCGGTCATGACCAGTCCGATATTTTGAGAATCGTAAACATAGCAGACGCCTTTGAAGGCAAACGGCTCGCCATTGAGAATGACCTGCCTGTTTTGCGTTGAGATCGAACGGAAGCCGCAGTCAAACTCCCGGCTTTCGATAATTTCCCGGCCTGGGCCAAGCAACTCGACAATCACAGCCTCAAGGTGTGGTTCTTCCGGAGTCCATAGTTTCACGCCGGGAAATTCAATATTGCATTCAATCTTGCCGTCCGCGGCAATGCCGCTTTCCCATGACTGGCCGCTACCGGCACTGATCCTTAAAACAGTACCAGCGGCGTCCCCCTCTACCTGTCCGCTCACGACAAGCCGCCCGCCGCCTGATTCAGGTTGCGCCTGCAGCCACAGATCATCCAGGCGCGCTGTTTCGCTGATTTCCAGCGCAACATCACGATGAATGCCGCCGTAATTGAAATATCCAAGGCAGGGCGGCCATTTTGTGATAAGCGCCCGGTTATCCACTTTTACCGCAATATGGTTTTTCCCCGGTTTGATGACTTTACCGCAGTCAAACGAAAACGCGGTATAGCCGCCTTCGTGGCTTCCGACAAGTTCGCCGTTGACATACACGCTGCAAAGGTAATTGACTCCACCGAAGCGCAGGATTGCAACGCTCCCGGCTTTGAGTTCAGCTATTTCAAATTCTTTGGCGTACCAGCATACGCCCTCAAATATATCATACCGTTCAGCGTATTTCTGCCATACTCCTGGAACCTGGACTTTCCGCCAGTGCCGACGGCATGCCTCCGGCGCCTGGAAAGCTCCATGTTTAATATGGTATTTCGGATCCAGGTCAGCGACGAAATCCCATATTCCATTTAAATCAATTTTTATCATTTTTCAGCCTGTCCTATTTTACAAATTAATTATATATTTTATTCATATCCTATATGCAATTTTATGAAAATAGAATTTTCTATTTTGCCGGGAGTATCTCCGGGACTGGTTCGTGTGCTTCCGCCATTTTCGTTTTCAGGATATCTGCTAACTGACTCCTGGTTTCGGCATAGGCTGGGTCGGACACTAAATTGTTTCGCTCATACGGATCGTTTTCAAGATCGTAGAGATATCTTTCATAATATATGTCGTCCTGACTTTTTGATATATCCCAGCCATTCTGCATCACCCATACTGCGTATTTCCATTTTTCTGTTCTGACCGCGCGTCCGACATGGTCTTCGCTGATCTGGGCGAAAATCGCGTCTCGGAGTCCGGTTTTATCGAGATTTTCCTGTAGGGGGATGCCCTGCCAGTCCGCCGGGATTTCCGCTCGGGCCGCCGCAAGGATAGTCTTGGGTACGTCAATGAGGCTGACCATATTTTTATTAGTTATTCCGCCTTTAAAACCAGGGCCGTTGAGGATCATCGGAACCCGGAGGCAGCCGTCATGGCAGGAGCGCTTATATTCACTGTTCCTGGTTTTGAAATGCGAACCGTGATCGCTGGTGTAGATGACTAACGTGTTGTCATCCATTCCCAACTCTTTCAGTTTTTCATTCACGCGTCCGACGGCGTTGTCAAGCGCATTGCAGCAGCCAAGGTAGTCAGGATAATTTTCTACCCAGTCTCCATGCATCGCGGCCAGGTCGCCAGGTATCTCATAATTCGCCCAGTATTCTTTTGATCCTTTGGGACCCTCATAGCATCCATGATCGTTCTGATGGTGGGGTTCGATATAGGATACGAACAGGAAGAACGGTTCATCCCGGGACTGCTGGTCAAGGTATTCGAGCGCCCAATCGGTATGTGCATCAGCGCGGTAGCGGTGCAGGGGAAAGTCACGGGTGTTTCCGTCGCCGTCAAACATGTGTCCGTCATAAGAATGCGAGGTGGCTTCAAGGCTGTCTGATGCTAACCAGTATTCATATCCGCCACGATGTTTTTCCGGTATCGGGAATATTCGGTAGTCTGGTGAATAATCTCCATCCAAAACATTCGGGCCTGAAGCCAAATGCCATTTACCGATATATCCAGTCTTATAACCGGCGGCTTTCATGCGGTTTGCCAAAGTGTCAGCATCAAGCGGCAAATGCCGGTGATTGGTATAGCAGTTTACCTCGGTAGCGTATTTTCCGGTCTGCAAACATGCCCTGACCGGGCCGCAGACAGGCTGGCAGGTAAAGGCCAGGTCGAATTTCACGCCTTCCTCCGCCATTTTATCGAGGTTAGGGGATACCGGCAGTTTTTGCCCGTAACAGCCGAGAGTATCCCAGCGCTGCTGATCGGAAAACATAACAATGATATTGGGTTTTTTAGGTGACATTTTTTGACTTTCTAAATTTTTTAAGCATTGATTTGTGATTATTGTAAACGGTTTTTTATTTCACAAGTTTTTTAAATCAATGAAAATAAATATTTAACTTATGAATTTACTTATCAATTTCGCTTTTTCTCTGCATAGCGTACAATCTACAGACGAATTGTTAAGTTCACAAAGTTTCCCGTCAACAATAATATGTTCAAGTAGAGTTGATATATATCAGAGACGTTCATTTACTAATTCGGTTAAGTAGATTATAGTTGATGTAAGGGCTTTTGTCAATACTGTGAATAAAAAATTTGAGATTTTTGTTACCGGGAAAAATTCTGTTCCGAAATGTCGTCTTTGCCGCGGCAAGACAGTTTTAACAGCTTGAATCTCTAATGACAAGGGTTGGAGAAAAAATAATTTTTTTAGGATGATCATACGTTGCAGGAGCTTCCATTCTGTCAAAAAGCACCATGGCTGACTGGACGCCTATCTGTCGGTTCGGCTGAGATATACTGGTCAGCGGGACGCGAGCCATGGCGGCAAAACTGATATCATCATAGCCCATTACCTTCATTTGTGACGGCACATTCACCCCCTGGCGATCAAGGTATTGCATTGCCCAGAGAGCGGTCATATCGTTGAAGCAAAAAATACCTTTGATACCGGAAAAATCCTTGATCAGAATGTCGATATTCCTGTTGACATCGTTCTGGTCCGCATTGCCCCACAATACATGGAGGCTGTCAGGGATATTCTTCTTTTCAAACGCCCGTCTGATACCCCTGATGACGGCAAGGTCCGAGGGACAGTCGGTCCGATTGCCCAAGTAGGCCATATGTCCTCCGGCGGCTTCGATAAAATGCAGGGCGCCGATATATCCGCCGTGCTCATCGTCATCTCCCACGTAATCAGTATCAAGACCAGGAAGTGCTTCATTCATCAGTACTACCGGCACATTCAGTTCTTTTATATTCTTGACCAGATCCCTGGATTGATTAATGGGGGTGATAATTAGCCCGTCTATGCGCCCCTTGAGCATTTTAACCTGATTAATTTCATTAGCCATCTTGCCGTCGTGAAAAGAGATCATGCACAAATAATTTTTTTGCATGGCACAGTCCTGAACTCCCAATATCCTCTCGGCAACAGTCGGTATTTGAGGAAAGCCGACCAATACGCCGATTGTTCCGGTTTTTCTGGTTGAAAGTGTTTTCGCCGCGACATTTGCAACGTATCCCATCTCGTTGGCGATCTTCCTTATTTTCTTTTTTACTGATATGGAAATATCGCTTTTGTCGTTGAGCGCTTTAGATACGGCCGCCCTTGAGACCCCGGCTCTTTTCGCAATATCTTTTACTGTGACCACTGAAGCTGTTCCTGTTTTATTCATTAATCGTAAGATAATACTTGAAATAAAAAAATCAATTATTGCTTGACAAATAATCGAATAAAGAGTATTATTTACTAAACCGATTAAGTTTTTTGAGGAATATATTCAAAAGTTAATGTGGAAATTTTTTCAGAATTGTGTAATTAAAAAACGGATTGTTATCAAATGAAGCAAAAAGCAGCTTGGCCCAATGAATTTCCCGGTGTACACTGGATTAACCGGGAAGAGGAAGATGTCGTACTGGACGTTATACGCAACGGCTCAATGTTTAGATACTATGGAGTGAATGCTCCATCTTATGTCGACAAGTTGGAGGATGCCGCAAAAGATTTCTATAATGTAAAATATGCCCTCGGAGTCAACAGCGGCACCGGGGCACTGGTTTCGGTTATGGCGGCGTTGGATATAGGTCCGGGAAGCGAGGTGATAGTTCCGTCATTCATGTGGGTTGCCACAGTCGGGGCGGTGGTGCAATGCGGAGCAATCCCGGTTTTTTGCGAGATAAACGATTCATTCAATATGGACCCGGCGGATCTGGAGAAAAAGATAAACGGCCGAACAAGACTGATCGTGCCGGTCCATATGGCGGGAGCGCCTTGTGAAATGGACAGAATCATGGAAATCGCAGATAGATATGGAATACCCGTGCTGGAAGACTGCGCCCAATGCAATGGCGGCTCTTTTAAAGGACGCAAAGTCGGGACTTGGGGCAAGGCCGGAATATTCAGCTTGCAGCTAAATAAGAATATTACCTGCGGCGAAGGAGGACTGATCGTGACAAACGACGAAAGAATCTATACGCGCGCTTTTTCCGCACATGATATGGGCATGATCAGGAAAAACGGACGTCTAGCCAATCCCGACGACGACGCAATTCTCTGGGGCGGCGGAAGACGGATGAGCGAGCTGTGCGGAGCGGTCGCGTCAGTACAGTTGAAAAAACTTCCTTCAATCATCGCTAAAATGAAAGCGTCGAAAAACCGCATTAAAAAACTTTTGGAAGAGATTCCCGGCCTTGAATTCAGGAGGATCACCGATGTCGACGGCGACACCGCACCATTCCTGATCTTCACTTTGCCGGATGCAGAGAAAGCGGCGGCGGTCTGGGATAAAATGAAGACAAACGGCCTTTACAACTCATTCCGGCTGGAAGATTACGGCCTGCATATTTATTATAATATTCCCGCACTAGTTAAAAAAGTGCCCATATCTTCTTCCGGTTTTCCATGGCGGCTTGAAGCCAACCTGGAAAGCGATTACAACTATGACAGGGGAGCATGTCCGGACAGCGACGCGCTTTTTGCAAAAAGCATTCTTCTGCCAATTCCATCGTGTCTTGCCAAAGAACAGGAAAATGAAGCGGCGGCAATTATCCGTGACGCAATAATATAAAAAAAGCAACAAACGAGGCAATTATGAAACTCTCTCAATGGAAGACTTTCGATGAAAATGAGATTAAAAAAATACATGAAGCATCTTTGGATGTTTTGGAGAATACCGGCTTGCTTTTTGAAAGCTCCGAAGTAAGAGATATTCTGGCGGCCGGCGGCGCGGTGTGCGATGAGGAAACGGTCCGATTCCCGCGCAGCCTGGTCGAAGACTGTATTGCAAAAAATAAAAGAATAATCAATATGTGTGATCGCGAAGGTAAAGACTCTTTTATTATCGGCGACGGGCAAGTACGTTTTGCCGGCGGTCACAATGCAGTATTTGTCATGACGAACGACAAGGGAGACAGAAGAAATTCAGTCCTTAAAGATGTTGAGGATTTCGCCGTTATCTGCGATGCGCTGGATGACATTGACATTATCGGCGTTCCTCTCAACCCGGGTGACGTTCCCAGCCAGACAATGCTCGCGCACGCGGTCGCCGGTATTTTGCGAAACTCAAAGAAGCCGGTATTTTTCTCTACGGAAAACCGCAAAGTGAATAAAGCAATCATGGAAATGGCCATGGAAACAACTTTGGCGAGAAATATGGCTGCATAATACATTATAATAAAAAAAACAGGAGTAGAAAAATGTCGGGAACATTCAGATTTTCGTTTGGGCCGTGGAACATTCACGAAGGGGCCGACCCGTTCGGGCCGATGGTTCGTAAATCAATCGAATTCAATAATAAACTGCAAACTTACAAACAGCTCGGCTTTGACGGCGTTCAGTTTCATGATGATGACGCTGTGCCGAATATGAATGAGCTGTCGCAGGGCGAGATTATTGCTGAGGCCAAAGCGGTTAAGGCGAAATTGGACGCGCACGGTTTGACGGCCGAATTTGTCGCGCCGCGCTTGTGGGAAGATCCGCGTACAATTGACGGCGGCTATACCAGCAACGATCCGCAATGCCGCAAATACGCGCTGGAACGTTCAAAGCGCTGTATCGATATCGCTAAAGCGCTGGGGACTGATAATATCGTGCTATGGCTGGCCCGGGAAGGGACCTATATCCGCGAAGCCAAGGACTCGGTTCGCGCGACCGAGCAGATTGCCGACGCAATCCAGATGATGCTGGATTACGATCCGGATATCCGGATTATGATTGAATCGAAACCGAACGAACCGATGGACCATACTTATATTCCGACCATAGGACACGCCATCGCGCTGGGACTGATGACCACTGATACGTCACGTGTCGGCTGCCTGATCGAATCCGCCCATGCCCTGCTGGCGGGGCTTGATCCTTCGGATGAAATGGGTTATGCCATGGCGCACAAGAAACTCTGGAGCGTTCACTTGAACGATCAGAACGGTATGAAGTTCGACCAGGACAAAACTTTCGGCGCGGTCGATCTGCGTCGTGCTCTCAACCAGGTGAGAATTCTGGATGAACACGGCTTCGGCAACAACGGCGAATGGGTCGGTTTGGACGTCAAGGCGATGCGCTCCCAGAAGGACGCGGTGGCCTGCAAACATCTGGCCAACAGCAAGGCGGTCTTCTTGAAACTGCTGGAGATCAGCCGCAGTCTGGATCAGGCCAAGATCGCGCAGCTTCGTTCGGAGCGTGACTATGAAGAACTTGAGATGTATATTATCAACTGCCTCCTGGGTGGTTAAGGAGGCTTTCATGGACCGAAAAATAAGAATGGGTATGGTCGGTGGAGGCCCCGGAGCCTTTATCGGCGTGGTCCACCGTATGGCGGCGGCGCTTGACGGCAAAATCGAACTGGTCTGCGGAGCGTTCAGTTCATCTCCGGAAAAATCAAGACAGACAGGAAAAGAATTGTTTCTTTCCGAAGATCGTGCTTATTCATCCTATACAGAAATGCTTGAAAAGGAAGCGGCTCTTCCGGAAGGCGAACGCATGGATTTTGTTTCGATCGTCACCCCCAACCATATGCATTTTCCGATTGCCATGGCGGCTTTGGAAGCCGGGTTCGATATTGTCTGTGATAAACCGATGACACTGTCACTTGATGAAGCTGTCACTCTGAGAAACAAAGTTAAAGAGACCGGCAAGTTGTTTTGCCTGACCCACAACTATACCGGCTATCCAATGGTCAAGCAAGCTCGTGCAATGGTAAAACAAGGGAAACTGGGCAAAATCCTCAAAGTGATTGCCGAGTATCCTCAGGGTTGGCTGGCACAAAAGATTGAGGATAATGATCAAAAACAGGCTGCCTGGCGTACAGATCCGGCAACATCCGGCATCAGTTGCAGCATGGGAGACATTGGAAGTCACGCCGAAAACTTGGCTGAATACATAACCGGGCTGAAAATATCCGAGTTATGTGCCGATTTGACCACCTTCGTCCCGGGAAGACTGCTGGATGACGACGGCAGTGTGCTTGTGCGTTTTGATAATGGAGCGCGCGGCATCATCTATGCAAGTCAGGTATCGGTCGGCGAAGAAAATGGTCCGCAAATCCGGGTTTACGGGACCGATGGAGCAATTGAATGGGATCAACTGGAACCCAATAGCCTCGTCTTTAAGTCAAACAATGCACCCAAACAAGTTTATCGTACCGGCTGGAGTGGTACTGATGCTCCAGCAGCCATACATAATATTAGAATTCCTCCCGGTCATCCGGAAGGATTTCTTGAGGCTTTTGCAAATCTCTATCGCAATTTTGCTTCAGTTTTAGCCGCACGATTCGACGGGAAACCAGTTAATGAGCTTGATCTGGATTTCCCGACAGTTGACGATGGGGTTCGCGGTATGGCTTTCATTGAGACCTGTGTAGCCAGTTCCAATGCTGAAAAATGGTGCAAACTGCTACAATAAAAGGAACATTAATGAAAAAACTAATCGTTGGGATTGGCGAACAATTCTATGATATTTTACCGGAGAGACAGAGTTCCGGCGGGGGTGTCATGAATATCGTTTATCATGCCGCGATGCAGGGGGCGGAGGCGTATTTAGTCAGCGCGGAGGAAAGCAATATAGAATGTTTTGAGCTGCGTGAAGAATTATCTCGCACTGGACGCTCCGATAAATATTTTTCACCCGCACCGGAGCTGCCTACCGGAACAGTGGCGGCCGAGCCGGCCGAAGCCATGCCTTGCCACAGTATGCATGTGCCCACAACGGGACTTAAAATACTCCTATCAAAAGCAGATGCGATTTGTTTTGGTATGTTGTCGTATAGTAACGAGGGTGCCGCTTCAAACATCATAAAAATGCTGGAAGATGTTCCGGAAAAATGTTTGAAAGTTTTGGATTTGAACATGAATGGTGTTTTTTGCAGTCAAACCGCCATTCAAAATTATCTGCGTTTGTGCAATATTCTCAAACTCGATGACGAAGCGTTGCATTTGCTTACCGGGTTTCAAGCTCATAAATCCGTTCTGAAAATATTGGCTGAACGTTATAATATCGACAATATCATTCTTACCCGGAAATCCGAAGAAGGTATATTTTATGACGGGACTAGCATTTTTGCGATCCCGGCATTAAGTTACAACGATAAAGAAAATGATGGTGGTTGCAGTGATGCGTTTACCGCGGCGTTCGTGATGGCGTTATTGGGTGACATGTGTCCTGCGGATGCCGTGCTTCACGCCGCCAGGGTAGCGACGAGGGATGTGAGTTCATATGAAATGGTCACATCTGAAAATCCCCCTGGAGTGCAGGATGACTTGGGGATAATAATGAATTCTTAGAATATACGGATTTAACGTAGTTTTTTTAATGAGATGCATCGAGGCGGATCATGAAAGAAGATAAAGCTGAGAAAAGGTTTATTTCATACGAGTGGGAACAGGAATTATGCGAAAAAAAACATTTCCGGAAAAGAGTGTTGATTTTCTTATCCGGAATAATATTGATGGTGTTGCTTGTATTGGCGGCAATCTTATACTTTAAAAGTTAAACGAAAACAAGTCGCAGGCTAGATGCGGCATAATATAATTTGAGGAAATAAATAATGTTTAAGCAAATCTGGCAACCGGAGATGATCATCGAACATATCCTGGCCCGTCATGGGAAGGAACGTTTGAACTCGCATTATTACGCCACAACCTATCCGGACGTTTATGCGGCAGCGGAACGGTTGTTCGGTTCCTGGAAGGATGCCATCGAGGCGGCCGGACTGGATTATTCTAAGATTCGCAGGTATCGTACATGGAGTCGTCAGGAGGTGCTTACCGAAATACGTGCGGCGTATGAACTTGGGCATTCGGTAAATTCCAGTACCATGCAAAAAAATAACAAGCCGCTCTATATGGCGGCGATCAGACGTTTCGGGAACTGGAGCAATGCGGTTGTTGCCGCAGGGATAGATTATCCGTCTGTTCGTAAACGCCGTTTAATGACTCGTTCACACATCAAACGTAAAATCTTTGATTTATACCGTAAAGGCGAGAATCTATCCTACACGCACATGCGGAAAAACCACCAGTACCTTCTGGCTGTGGGAATGAGAAAACTTGGCGGCGGCAGTTGGGCTGCCGTCAGAGTCGAGTGCGGTATTCTGACCAATTACCGGAGATCGCCGGAAAAACGTCAGGAGCAGGCTAATGAGGGACAGTATGACCGACAGCAATATACCGCCTAAGCCAAGCGGATTAATGAAAAAGGAAGGAGTCCGAGGCAATGGAACAAATCACTGAGGTGAAATTTATGTAGAAAAAAGTTTCGTAAATAATTGATAATACTGACCGTATGGCTTTGATTTTGGAGCTGGATGGTAAGTGTTTTTGTTTTTTCGGGGTGGAGTTAGCAATCATGGTAGGTTGTCAAGTAAGACGTATTCACTGGCAGTGTTTTCCGCTTTAAAGTGAATGCGTTTTTTTTATTTTAACTTGGAAACAATATCCATGAGTAATTACAAAAAATGTCCCGGAAAGAAGAAGGAGGATTAATTGTAAGATTTTGAGACCAGGAACCATAATATTTGTCGTATGTATGCCATAAAGCAGGGTGATACTGCGACATCATAGTGAACTTTGATACGATGAAGATTTACCATTTGCACCGGTTTTCCAAACCGGAATTTATGCGTCAGCTCGAAGAAAAACTTCTGCTGGAGTTTTTACATCGCTTTGCCGAACTTAAGTATAAAACAAGGTCGGACGGCTCTATTGACCACAAGGATTTATGTCGGCAATTGTCTTCTCCTGAAGCCATAATGAAGACAGACATCTTCGATGCGCTGGCGCTGATCGATGAAATGTCCGCTGACCGGAACTTCGACATGTTACAGGATGCCGTCAGCGGCAAGCCGTATTCCGTGAATCTCGGCGATCAGGTCAGCGTGGGCGATCTGGCGTTGCTGTTATGGCTGAACGAACCGCACATCCTGGAACAACTCCAGACGAAATCCAGTCACAGTGCGCCGCGTTCGTTTATTTATTTTTACGGACAGTCCATCGACAAGCAGCAGACGTTTTCCCTGACCAGAGAACATGAAGAACGCTTATCCATGAGATTGAATCAGGTATTTCAACGGAAACGACGGGGGCGAACCATCAAGATCATGGTAATTGAGGAGACGGATGAGTTATATTTCATGTTGCGCAAAGGGGAACCGATGACTCGGGACTGCTCGATTTCTCCCGAAGGGGAAAGCGAGACGGTGTACTATCGGCCGGAACGTTTCGATATCGCGGTGATTCGTCCGGGGATTTCAGAGATACGTCTGAATATTTCCGGAAAGGCGCCGTGGATCATCGAGACTTACCGGATACAGTTTGGAGACGTTTTATACGGCAACCCGGAATATTTCAATGGGGAAGCGGTGTTTACGCTGAAACCGTTGCTGGAACAGGGACACGCCGCGTTGTCATGCCGGGAAATTTCCGGACTGGACAGCATCAGGATGATACAATGTAAAATTGAGACGCCGGATAAAAGCAATGTGACGATCCAGGGAAAAAATGCGATCGAGGTATTGAAAAAAATCCGGAATTCATTTCTGCGCCAAGGGAAAATCATCAGTGCAAAATTCCAAGTAAAATTTTCCAAGTCGAGCCATACTCGGGTCGTAACGGTCAGGGAGGGAAATCAGGTAGATTTCAAATTTGACGATGACGGACGCCTGATCGAACGCTGGCTGGCGCTGAGGGGATTCAAACATGAACAAAAATAACCCCAATACGCAGGAATTCTGGGAGTACATTTCCGCCTTAATGGAGCCGGAAGCGCCGCTTTGGAACTGGCGGACAGTTCTCGGCGATCTGGTTGATTTTGAAGCATTCAAAAACAAATACTTGCTGCCGACAGATTGTTTTGCCGACAGTATTTTTTGTCCGAAACCTTGTGGTTACAACTGCCGGTTCCGGGAAGTCAGCGAACCGTACAACGGGCAACGGGAGGCGGTATGTCAAGAACGGCTTATCTCGTTTCCGGTCGAAAACCGGGATATTTTGATCAATGAATTAAATGGTGGGGAATTATTTTCCGGCGCGGCCCGGGCGTTGAATATAGACGTCAAGGCTCTGGAAATTATGGGGATAGAATATGCCTGGGAGTTGGGGCGCGTCCCCGGCCAACCGATGATTCCAGTTTACGCCGCTTTTTGCAGTTGGGAACATCTTCTGCTTCAATTGATCTATACCCTCAATCGCAGGGCAAAAGGACCTTATGTTCTGCTGGTAACGCATGATGATCTGATCAGTGCGTCAGTTAAGCAGATGATTGAAGATGTCGGCGCACGTTTCCTGCCGCTTAATAAGCTTCTTTCGTTCAAACCAGACGCAGAATTCGAGGTTATGGATAATTTTGACTGGCGGGATCTACTCGGATTATCGCTGCCGGAACCGGCGACGGAGCCGGAAAATATCTTCCGGCCATGCGGCGACGCCTGGGAAATGCGCTTCGAGTGCGGGGAGAAATTCATTCTGACCACGGGGTATACCGGGGCAAGTTATCTGCATTTCATGCTGGCGCGACCGAATGAAGCTACGCCGGTTATGGAGATTATGCGGGGCTTTTCAGACAATACGGCAGACCGTTTTACTGAGTGGCTGGATGAAAACGGACTTGCCGATGGTTATGCCTTGAATGACACGCCGTGGAATAATGACGAAAATAAAGCTGATGATAGAGCTATAAAGCAATATAAGCAAGAAGTGAAAGATTTGCTCCATGATCTCAATCATGCGATTGATACCGGCGATACCACCACCGCTAAAGTATTGCGAGAAGATTTGGAACTATTGAGCAATGAAATCAATAAAATAATCAGCCCGGCAGGACAAAAAAAGAAAATCCGCGATCAAATAAATAAGATCGTGACTTCTTTCCGGAACATCGTTAATTTCTCCATAAATAAAATTGCCATTCATGATAAAGCGTTGGCTAAACATTTGAAAGAATGCATCAAGTACGGGAGAACTCCCGGCTATTTTTCATCTGGACCTATTGATTGGCACCTGTAACTTTTCTTTTTTAACAATTGCCGAATTCGCGATTTTTTCCCACATAACCGCGAATTCGGCTTTTTTTTTGAAAAATTTTTATAAAAATTTTTTTTAATGAGCTCAAAATGTAAAAATCATAAACGAAATTTATGAAATCATAAATGAAATTTATGGCCTTTTTCCTTATAAAGAGACGTGCTTTTACAGTCGCTGAAAAAATCGGCGGCGGCCGTCTTAAAAAATAAGGAATATAAAAAATGAAAAAGAGCAAAATCTTGCTGACGGCCTTCCTGGCGGTGTTTATGACCACCCGGAGCTTTGCGGCAACATCAGGTGTGGACGCATCCAGCGGCCTGGGCTATGTCCAATGGATAATTATGGCGATCGGACTGGTTTTCACGCTGATCATGGGCATTTCTACCGGCTTTGCGTTTAAAAACGATGCGGCCAACGCCAAGTCGCAACTGATCGGAACGATCTTGATTCCGGTGTTGTTCGCGATTATTCTCTACATTTTCAACCGGACGCTGGGCATCAACCTGACTTCATCCAGCAGCTTGTGAGGGATATTCAATGCAGGAAGAAATCCCTCTTAACATTCCCCGTAATCCGTCGCAGATTCCGCTGTCGCAGTTCCGGCTGTCGCGGAACCTGAAGGTGCGCGGGGACGCGATTTACATTATCTTTTCCGGAATTATCGGGACGGTATTTTTATTTTTCGTCCTGATGGACGCCTCGGCGCTGCTGGCGCTCGGGGTGTCCTGGATTCCGCTGGCGCTGACCGTCTGGTTCTATTTCCGTTTTGTCCGGGGACGTCCGAAATACTACTTCGACTACTGGTTGAATGAGCGTTTCGGCGACCGGCTTTGCGTCAAGTCACGGCGAAAAGTCAGGAGGCCGCAATGATTCATTATCCCAATGGTTATATAATGGAAACGGAAAACCCGGCCAATGCGTTTCTGGTCTATGGTGAACTTAATTCAAGCGGTCATGTGGCGAAGGGCTTCCGATTGCAAGTGCCGAATTTGTCCAATTCAGGCTGGGCGCAAAAGAATGAAATCTGCCAACATCTGCAATCCTATCTTTCGCGCTTCGATTCCGGTAAACGGCTGCAGTTCCGCTACAGCAGGGACTCGAATTACCATCGCATTCTGGATAAGTACGAAGCGGATACGGAATTATTTGACAATGTTCCGTTCGTGCAAAAATACCGCCGGGAGATTGCAACTGAGTTCCGGCGCCAGATGGAAAATCACGAACTGCGGCGGGAATACCTGACCGTCTATGTGGCGCGTCCGGCCAAACATTTTATTGCCGGGGCGTTGAACGTGAATTCTGAGAAAGCGGTCCGGGCCTTTCAGGAAAAGGTCGGCAACTATTTCGAGTCGGAGTATCTGCTTTTGAAAAGCGCCTTTGCTTTTCAGGTCGAAAAACTGGATGCGGTTGAGTTATTTGCCGAGTATTTTGCGGCGGTGAATAAATCGCTGGCGACTGAGGATATCGATTATGACAAAATATTTTCCCCGAATCTTCGTGATCTATTCCTGAACGAATTCAGCAGTCAGGATCATGCGCCGGAGTTAAGACGCAACGAAAGCGCAGGCTCTCGAGGCTACGGGATTTATGGCGACAGTATGTATCACAATATCCTGGTGATGCGGCAACTGCCGTCATTCGATCTGAACCCGTTTTACGGCAATGTTTTACTGGAAAGCAATGTCGGCAACTTTTCGGTAACGGTTAATCTCAGGCCGCTAAACAAACCCCGGACGATCGAAAAACTGGAGGCAAGACAGGCGGCGGCGCAGCGGGATCTGGAAGCGGACCCGAGCGCGATTGCTTACCGTTCCGAAGTGGACGCCTTCGGAAAGATGATCTACCGCATGGGCGCTGGAGAAGATTGTCCGTTTGAGGTCGAGTATCTGATCCATGTATGGAACCGGAATCTCGACCAGTTGCAGCAGGACACCGATCAACTGCGGTTGGTCGCGACCAATCTGCAATGCCAACTGATGATGCATGACCTGACGGTTCAGGTCGCCGCACAGTTCCTGAAAACTTTGCCGGGCAATCTCTATTATAAGAAATGGGACCCGCTGTTTACACTGCACCGGTCCTTTGCCGCGATGATCCCGTTCAACAGCACCTTTGTCGGCTGCGAGGAGGATTTTCAGGCGATTTTTCATGGCGACCACCATAATATCGTCTGTCTCAACGGCTTTCTCGGTGGAACGCCGCAGCATGCGGCGTCCTTCGGTCAGTCGGGTTCGGGGAAATCGGTTAATACGCTCGGGGAACTGCTCCAGACCTACGGCTACTATCGCAAGGTGGTGATTATCGAGGAAGGCGCGTCCTACCTGATGGGAACGCGTATTTTCGGCGGCCAGTTCGTCGAGATCGACCTCAATAACAACCTGACGTTGAATTATTTCGACACCTGCGGTTCGCCGTTGAATGCCGGTCAGATGGACTTCGTGGCAAACTTTTTGACCAACATGTGCGGACAGTCGAAAGATGATGAAATTGTCCAGGACCGGATGGCGATTATCTCGCATTATGTCACGAAAATCTATGACGCATCGTGGCAGGAATGGTGGAAACGCAATACCCGGCAGCGACAGGAAATTGCCCGGAAGTGCATGACGTTGTCCTGGATGCTGCCGAAGCAACCGGCGGGCCGTAATACATTATTGGACTGTTTTGCCGATCTGGAGGAAGCCCTGACAAAAGCGCCGGGAAAACTTTCGACGGTGGAAAGAGAACTGTTGAGTTACTACTGGAATATTTCCCGGGAAAAGATCACCGAGTACATCGTGGAAAATCCGCCGCTGCTGCGGGACGTCTCCTATGCCCGGATGAAAGCAGAGGATATGCCGTATCATTCCCAGATCGTGGAGATGATCCGGTCGACGCCCGATCCGGTTCACCGGCGCGAGGACACCAACCGGATTGCGACCCGGCTGGCGCAGTATACGGTGGAATCCGGGCGTGGCGGCTTGTTTGATGGTGTGACCAACATAGATCTGTCGGCACGGTGGATTCATTTCGAGATCGGGAAGATGGCGAACGCTTCGGCAAATTTCAAGGCAATGATCGGGCTGGTAATAGGCAATATGGTCCGTAACCAGATCGTCAATATGCCGCGGACGGCATGGAAGCTCTACATCTTTGAGGAGGCGCCACGCTTCCTGATGATCCCCGGCGCCAGCGAGATCATGAAGCAGTCCTACGCGCAGTTCCGCAAGTTCAACTGCAGGGCCTGGACCATTACTCAGGAAGCCGGACAACTGATCACGCAGAGTGACGCCGGGTCCAGCGTCGGAACCATTATCATGGGGCAGAGCAAGCAGTATTATTTCCTGAAAAACAAGGACCGGGGGAACATGGAGTTTTTCCGGCGTTTTGTGGAATTGTCCGAGGATACGGTCAACGCGGTTATGACGTTTCCGGCGCCGGAACATATTCCCGGCAGGAAATATTCCTCCTTCGTCTACTGCGTGGACAACGGCGAATATCCGCTGGTCGGGGTGGTCCGGCACTATGCCAATGCGTTGACAATTGCGGTCGCCTCCAGCAGCGGCGACGCCTTCACAAAACGCGAGGAGGAGCTTAGGCGACTCCGTATTCTCTACCCGCAACTCGATGACGGTGCGCTGTTGATCGAGTATCTCAACCGGCGGAAAATCGACAATCCGGCCTTACGGTTGTTCCGGAAAATGCTGCATGATCAGGATTTTTCCGGCACGGATGAACTGCACGAAGCGATCATCCGCCTCTCTTTAAAACAAGCCGGCTTCAGTCCGGCTGAACTAGAAAAACGCATCCATCAAGAAAAAAAACATCAATAAGGATTCGTACGAAATGCAAATTACACCACGGAGACCACGGAGAAACACGGAGATGAATTTAAGTTTTCAGCTCAAGCTGAAAAAATTAAAAATCTTTTTCGTGACTTTTCGTGTTTTTCGTGGTTAAAAATAACATTTTGCACAAGCTAATCCATCAAAATCAAGGAGAAAAAACAGCATGAAAAAAAGAAAAAGAAGTGTAAGGAAAATCACCCAAAGCCTGGTCGCGGGCTTGTGCCTCTGGTGCGGCGGAGCCGCCATAGCCGGAAGCGTAACCGTTGCCGGAACAACCGGAACAAATCCGGCCTACATCGTCATGCCAGAAGAATACGAGGGAAAAGAAGGACAGTTTGTCGCAACCGGATCATCGTCGAATTCGACCTCCAGCGGTTACAGCGAACCATACATCAGCGGAAACTGGGCGTATGTCTCGAAATCGACGTCAAGCTATGGAGCGCTCTCCTACAGTTTAACGACTCCGTCCGAAACAACCCTCGACGGCGGCAGCGTCTCTTTGGCTTCCCTGGAAAAAGGCAGTTATACAGTGACGGTCCGGCAGAGCACGTCGCACTCGGTAACGGAGTACCGGTTGTATCAGGACTACTGGGCGGCAACAGACGCAGAAACCCTTTCCGATTTGCGATATTATGCCCAGTATAATACCTATCCGCCTTCTTCGACAATTACCACCGCACCCTCAGTATACGACATCGATTCAAGTTCCGGTTCAACGACCAGCAATCTTGCAGTTGAATCTGCTTACATTGTGGTTTATGGCGTTGAGGACGCTACGGATGATACGTCCGGTGATGATACGAGCTCCGGTTCCACCAACGTTACGGTCATCACCGGAACCGATGACGGGGTTTATACTTTGATTACTTCGCTGTTTGCATACATTTCTGAGATTCAAAGTATTTTGTCGGCTTCTGACGATCAGATTCGCAGCGAATTATTAGCCTATATTACGGAATTACAGACCGCTTATCAGCAGGCGGACAGTCAACTTGCGACCACCATCTTGACCCAGATCAACGCACTTTCGACCGCGCTTTCAACGGATATTTCCGATCTGCGATATTCCCTGGAAGCGGAGATAGCCAATCTGGAAAGCCAGATGAATTCGCTGGATACCCAACAGTCGGATTTGTTGGCTGAATTCTACGCATTAAAGGCGGAACTGCAAAGTGCGATTGCGGAAAATTCCGACAATATCGCCGATCTGGCGGCGGAGCTGGCGGAAAAATATGAAGCGCTGGTGGCGTCAAATTCCAGTTTGATGGCCGATCTGCTGACGGAAATTGCGGAAGTGACGGCCGGTTATCAGGAGGCGGATTCGGCGCTGATTGAGGACTATTCGACCAAGCTGGCGGCGTTGCAGACTTTACTCCAACAGGCTGATTCCACCTTGACCGACAATATTTCCGCATTGCAGAGCGCCTATCAGACTGCCGATGCCGCGCTCAAGGAAAATCTGGAGCAGCAGTTATCGGCGTTGAGCAGTCAGTTAAGCGATGACGATCAGCAGATTCTCAATCAGATAACCGCTCTGGAAACCGCGATGGAAACTGCCGACAGCAGTCTGCAAGCCGATTATGAGAATCAAATTACGGTACTCGAAGATGCGCTTTCAGACGAGGCCGCGTCCATCCGGACCGAGATGGCGAATTTGCAATCGAACTATGAGACTGCGTTGGTAAACGCGAAGAGTAGTCTGGAAGAACAGATGGCTACGCTTGAAGCTCAACTTAGTGCCGCCGATCAACAGACTTTAAGTCAGATATCCACTCTTGAACAGGAAATGGCATCCGCCGATGCGGCCTTGAAAGTCGATTACGAAAATCAAATTTCCGCACTCGAAAGCGAACTTTCAACCGAAGCCGCATCCATTCGTACTGAAATCAGCGCTTTAGAGTCCAATTATGAGACCGCGATCACTAATGCCAAAAGCAGTCTCGAAGAACAAATGGCGACTTTGCAAGCTACGCTCAGCGCAGCTGATCAGCAGACGTTGAACCAGATTTCCACGTTGGAAACTTCAATGAACACCGCCGATGCCGAACTCAAGGCCGATTATCAGACTCAGATTGCGACTCTGGAAGACGACCTGTCAACCGAGGCGGCGTCAATAAGGACAGAGATGTCAAATCTCCAATCTACGTATGAAACTGCTTTGTCAAACGCGAAAAGCAGTCTCGAAGAGCAAATGGCGACCTTGCAGGCGACACTCAGTGCGGCCGATCAACAGGCACTAAATGAGATTTCGGTGCTGGAAACGGCCATGAACACGGCCGATGCGGAACTCAAAGCGGACTATGAGAACCAGATCGCGGCATTGGAAAATGATCTTTCAACTGAAGCTGCTTCAATCAGAACTGAAATCAGCGCTTTAGAGTCCAATTACCAAACTGCGATTGCCAATGCAAAGTCCAGCCTGGAAGAACAAATGGCGACTTTACAGGCGACGCTCAGCGCGGCGGATCAACAGACCTTGAATCAGATTGCCACATTGGAAAACGCCATGAGCACGGCTGATGCTGAACTCAAAGCTGATTATCAGAATCAAATCTCTGCGTTGGAAGACGACCTGTCAACCGAGGCGGCATCAATCCGGACTGAGATGAGTAATCTCCAGTCCACTTATGAAACCGCTTTGGCTAACGTTAAAAGCAGCCTTGAAGAGCAGATGACTACGCTTGAAGCTCAACTTAGCGCGGCTGACCAACAGACGCTGAACCAGATTTCCACGCTGGAAACTGCGATGAACACCGCTGATACCGAACTCAAGGCGGACTATGAGAATAAGATCGCGGCTTTGGAAAGTGACCTGTCAACTGAAGCCGCTTCAATTCGGACCGAGATCAGTACGTTAGAGTCCAACTATGAGACAGCGATTGCGAATGCAAAATCCAGCCTGGAAGAACAGATGGCGACCTTGCAGGCGACGCTCAGCGCCGCCGATCAGCAGACATTAAGTCAAATCTCCGTATTGGAAACAGCCATGAATACCGCTGATACGGAACTCAAGGCGGATTATCAAAATCAGATATCCGCGCTGGAAGATGATTTATCAACCGAAGCGGCATCAATTCGGACTGAGATGTCAAATCTCCAGTCCACTTACGAAACTGCTTTGGCAAACGCAAAAAGTAGCCTCGAAGAACAAATGACAACGCTGGAAGCTCAATTAAGCGCCGCTGATCAGCAGACGCTGAACCAGATTTCAGCCCTCGAAACTGCCATGAACACCGCTGACGCGGAGCTCAAAACGGATTATGAAAATAAGATCGCAGCTTTGGAAAATGATCTATCAACCGAAGTAGCATCTATTCGGACTGAAATCAGCAACTTGGAGTCCAACTATGAGACCGCGATTGCTAATGTCAAGAGCAGTCTCGAAGAGCAGATGGCGACATTACAGGCCACGCTTAGCGCGGCTGATCAACAGACATTGAACCAAATCTCCACGCTTGAAACAGCCATGAACACCGCCGATGCCGAACTCAAAGCTGATTATCAGAATCAAATCTCAGCGCTGGAAGACGACCTGTCAACCGAAGCGGCATCTATTCGGGCGGAGATGTCAAATCTCCAGTCCACGTATGAAACGGCTCTGGCAAACGCAAAAATTAGCCTCGAAGAACAGATGTCGACCTTGCAGGCAACGCTCAGTGCGGCCGATCAGCAGGCTTTGAATGAGATTTCCGCGCTGGAAACCGCCATGAACACAGCCGATGCCGAACTCAAAACCGATTATGAGAATAAGATCGCAGCTTTGGAAAATGATCTTTCAACCGAGGCCGCGTCCATTCGGACCGAAATCAGTACATTAGAGTCCAATTACGAGACCGCGATTGCGAACGCCAAGACCAGTCTTGAAGAACAGATGACAACCTTGGAGGCCACGCTCAGCGCGGCGGATCAACAGGCATTGAATGAGATTTCGGCGCTGGAAAGTGCGATGACCAATGCCCTGGAATCGCAGCAGCAGGACTACGAAAACCAGATCAACACCCTGAGTCAGACCTTGTCCAGCGAAGCCGCTACGTTGCGGCAGGAAATGGAGTCGCTGAAAACCGCTTACGAAACCGAGATCAGTTATCTGAAGGAAAATCTTGAACTGCAAATCACTAATTTGCAGGAAACGACCAAGACTACTACCGATAATTTGCAGGAACAGATTGATGCCCTGACCGAGGAATATGATGCTCAGATTACGGAGTTGAAGGCGCAGTATGACGCCGAGATTGCCGCGTTGGAGGAAAAATCCGATGCCGCCGACGCGGAATTGCAGTCGGCTATGGAAACCTATGTCGCCGCGTTGCAGGAACAGATGGCGACGGCCGACGAGGAAAACCGGGCGATTTTGCAGGCTCAGTTGGATAATCTTTCCGGGGCCTTCAATGAACGTTTGGAGGTGATTTTGGCCGAATACGACAGCCGGATTGAAACGGTCAAGGCGCAGATTGCGGACCTGGAAAGCGATACCAAGACCGAATTGACCACGCAACGCGCTTTGCTGCTCCAGGAATGCGCCAACGAAATTGCCAATCTGAACAGCAGTTACGCCGAAAAGATTGCGGCGGTCGAACAACAGGCAGCAACCGACACGGATAATGCCGATCTCTACAATGCCCAGATCGAAAAACTGGAAACCGAACTGGCCGCTAAGATTTCCGACACGAATCTGACTTACCAGAAAGCGATTCTGGAAATTGACAGTCAACTGCGCCAGCTTTCGACCAAAACCGCCGCGGAACTGCTGGCGGAACTGACCGAATTGCAGACGCAGCGCGATATTGTCGAAGCGGCGATCAACAGCACGGATTACGCCGATAAACTTTCCGCCCTGACCGCCGGTCAGGAACTCAGCGAAGCTGAGGATATCGAGTCGCTCGAAGCTAAAATTGCCGAATTGCAGGCCCAGCTTGACGCGCTGGAGGCCATCGGGGATTTGACGATTGAGGATATCATCAATCAAATCCAGGCCGGGGACGCGGCCAATGCCGAAGCGCTGGCCAATATGCAGGTAGTATTGAAACTCTACTGCGATACGCTGAAAGACGCGCTGGGGGATCGCATTTCCATTCTGGAAGCGACGATATCCGCGTTGCAAACCGCCTTGGAGGAACGGATTCAGACCCTGGAAAACCGTCTGACCTATTCGCTGATGACCGACGAGGAACTGGCAGCCCAAGTCGAAGCCAAGCAAGAAACAGTGAACTCGCTGGCCAACCAGATTGCCGCGCTGAATCTTTCCATCGAAGCCTACGAAGCTGACGGGAAAGATACTTCGGAACTCACTGAACAGCTTAGTTCCCTGACCTCTGAATACTATGACGCCAGTAACGATCTGGAAAATATCCAGTATGTCATCGAACTGCGGTCGAGTTCCGAACTGGCGCTGCATCGGCAGTGGATTATTGAGTTGCAGGAATTGGTCGCCTCGCTCCAGACTACCGTGTCGGAACAGAGTGAAACCATCGCCCAGCAGGCGGAAACGATCGCGGAACTGCAAACCACGATTGCCAACCTAGAACTGGCGCTGGAAACTGAGATAGCCGCGTTGAAGTCGGAGTTGACGGACTATGTCGATGACAACGTCACGGACCTCGTTACGGTCATTGACGAGTTGACGTCCCAGGTGGAAACTTTGCGGGACAACGTCACCACCCTGGCGACCAGTTCCTATTCCAGCCGGAACTCATCATCAACCGGGAATAACAATTCCAACGATTATTCCGGTACTAGCAACGAAACCGTCAAAGACGACCGTGATCTGCGTACCAGCGACACTACCGCCTTAAATTTCTAATCCGTACGACGGATGGCGATGGCCCGCTTCAAACTCCGCACTACGTGCTACGGAAGCGGAAGGAAATATAACTTAACGAGTTGTGTAGAATGTTAATTTTAACCACGAAAAACACGAAAAAACACGAAAGAAAGTTTTTGTTCATTTCAGCATATGCTGAAATAAAAAATACTTCTTCATGATCTTCATGATCTTCATGGTGCAAAAATTTAAGGAGTAATATGATGAAATATTTAAACTTGATTATCTGCGGGGCGCTGCTGGCCGGTCTGACCGGATGCAGTACGGTTGGCAATCTTAGCAGTTCGGATTTAGTGGCTCCGGGCCTGGCGGTCGGCGGGGCCACTTTGGGGGCTTTCGCCACCGAGGATGAGGACAGCGGCACGAGGTTGGCGGCAACCGCCGGCGGCGGTCTGATCGGCTGGCTTGCTGGACTCTTTTTCACCGAAGGCGCGAAAACTGAAAAGAAAGAGGAATTCCGCTCCGGTTATGAGCTAGGACAGTCCAACGCGACCAAGAGTTTGTACTGGAATATCCAGAAGCTGCACGAGGCGCAAAATCAGCCCGAGTCAAAGGTCGTTTACTACCAGATTCCGGCCGATTATCCCGATGACGGCGCGAAACGCACGCCCGGTTCCGTCGTCATGCCGGTTGTGCAAAATAATAAATAATAAAGGATTGAAATGATGAACTATGAAAAAGACCAAAACACCACACCATCGCCGAATTTTCCGAAAATCACCGCGGATCTTCCGGCTACGGAAAAACAGCGGGCGCTACTGCGGCTGGCGATCAGAAAAGACTATCTGCAACCGAATACCTTCGCGGGTAACTATGAAAGCTGGGAAAAACTCACGGCGGCGGAAGCGGAAGACATGCTGGCCGCGCTGCCGCCGGAAAAGCTCGACGAGCTCGAAAAAGAATTGAAAGAGAAGCCGAAAAAATATCAGGACCGGGGTCTGGTCCGCAGTATCGGACGAAGTATCGAGGACGGAATCAAACAAATCGGACACGCAATCGACGGAGGTATCTCATGATCAGTACGACTGATAGCGGTAATACCGTCCTGCGGACGGGAGCTCCAGGCTCCGCCGTCGCGGGAAACAAACAAAAACTGACTTCACCAAAAAATAAGCACTTTTTCGTTATGATTCTGATAGCCGGGTTCATTTTTATTCCGGCCAGAAGCTGGGCGACTTATGCGGTGTTTGACGCGACCAATAACATTCTGGCGACCTTGCAGAAGACGATGGATTCGGCCTTCCAGACGATCCAAAAGGCCAACATGGCGACCTTGATCCGGCAGGCGAGAGAGGATTATGCCGAACAGGTCAAAATATTCGAGGAGTGCGTCAAACAGTATGAGGAATGCGTCAAAATCTATGACCAGGCGGTCGAAATGTACGACTGGATCGATACCAATGTCGGCAATGCCCGGAATTTGCGGACCTTTCTTTCCTGCGGTTTTTCCAATACCACGAACCTGCAGCAACTGACCTCGCTGGTCAATACGACCTTACGGCAGACCGCGACGTCCACCAACAGCGACTATGATTCGACGCTGCTTCAGCAGGCCGACCGGATCAGCGGCGATAGCGTATTGCAGGATTCGGCCGAGCGTGGGATCGAGATGCAGAATTATGGACAGGCCTCCGAAAAGGTCGCCGATAAGTGCGATACGCTTTCGCAGACCATGTTGACCAAACTGCGTACCAAGGACCAGGTACTGGAAGCGAAAGTAAGCTCAGGTTCGGCGGATTTGATGCAAATTGCCCATGCTAACGAGCAGACGACGGTCTTTATCGCGGAGGAACTCAGCCGGATGAACAGCAATGTTTCCGCGATCAACCGCACCGCCGCCAAGGAGTTGGAGATCAAGGGCCAGAACGAAATGAACAAGGCGCAGGAGGCCGCAACTTTCGACAAACTGGAGGATGAGGCCATCACGCGCGGCAGCAGCTATTCCAGTCAGAAAAATTCCTGGAAGCGGATCGACAGCGTCTTTGAAAACTGCCGGGGGTTCTGATGATTATCGCCACAACAGTAAACACCAGCGTCCGGCTCGGCAGCAGTGTAGTCAGTTTGACCTCCTCCAGCAGCGTGCAGCAGTTGATTACGACGGCGATGTCGAGCATTCATTACTTTGCGCTGACCGTGTCGCTTTGTCTGTTCCTGCTGGCGATTGTGCGGAACTATACTCAGTTCGGTGAGCATGTCGGCGTGAAATTTATCGCTTCGCTGTTAGTGGTGCTGGTGGTGATTTTCTCATTTCCAAAAATCTGCGACAGCATTCAGGAAGCAACCGCCGATTATTCGGCCGGAACTTCCACGACCATGGAAAATATGTTCTGCTGGCTGGTCGAACAGAAGCCGAACGCCGGAACTTCCGCCACCGACATGAGCATTACGCAAAAGATCGCGCATTTTCCGGAATCAATGCTGCATTCCATTCAGGCGGCGATGTGCAATATTTTTTATGTCAACGGCATTTACCTCGGGAAAAGCATCCGGGACATCGTGTATTTCATTTTCCGGTGTTTGTACAACGGCGCCCTCTGCCTGACCCCGATCTTTTTCGCAGCTTTGCTGATTCCCGAAACCAAACATATCGGCGTCAATTTCATTGTGACCTGCATCGGGCTTACGCTGATGCCGCTGTGTTTTCTGTTCGGGGATCTTTGCAATATCTGGCTGGCGGAGCATATGTGGTCAAGCCTGGGACTGGGGGCAAACGGTACTTTCTGGACTTTAGCCCGGAGCGGTCAGGCAGTCGTGAATCCGATCGGAACCGTGTTGGGCTATATCGCTTTCGGGATAATCTACGCCCTGATCGCGGCCCTTGTTTATATCGTGCTGCCATTCCTTTATATGAAACTTTTTCGCACCGGCAGTCCCGGTTCCCCGGTCGGGTTGATGGCGTCGGCGATCGGTAAAGTCCTCAATGCCGCGGTTGTCGGCGGAACGCTGGCGGCCAGCGGAGGCACCGCCGCCCCGGTTGTGGCCGGAAGTACTGCCGCGTCATCCGGCAGCGGAGCCGCCCAGGCGGCGAAAACGGCCGCCAAAGTTACTCAATCAGGAACTGACGCCAGTCACGCTGCCTCGGAAATTGATAAAACAATGGACGGATAAAGTTAAAACACATACTCAATAACGGATGGGCATGGGGTTTCAATTAACACCCCAATCAACCCCGAGACCCCATGCCTTTTTTTTAATTTTTGCTTCCGTAGCGCGAAGCGCGGAGTTTGAAGCTTAACATCGCACCGGGACGTTCCCGGCGCTATCCGTCGTACGGATTTTATGGATTTGGATACAGGGTTTCACTAACACCCAAATCAACCCCGAAGCCCTGTGTCCGGGTCCTTTTTAAAAGAGAAAAAAACAATGAATAAACAATACAAACCACAACAGACCGTGGCGCGGGAACAAAGCCGGGTCGTCGGCTGGAGTCTGATGCATGTCGTTACGGCGATTTTCCTGGCGGCGGGCATTTACTATTGCCGGGCCTACATGCAACTGCCGGACCGGGTGCTCATCATGGATGAGGGTAAAAACCTTTACTACGGTTCCAGCGGTAAAGTGCTTTGTCGAGCCACCGCCGAAGATATTGCGTCGCGAGCGACAGTCGCCTTTCTCGAACGCAGTTTCGAGCAGGATCACCGGGCCGCCTGCGAAGCGTTGTTCGGACGTTCCGCGCAAAAATCCCTGCGTTCAATCGTATCGCTGACCCGGGACGAATTCAACGAACAGAAAATCCGACAGGTCCCGGTGATCGACAAGATCGAACTGTTACCGGCAACTGAACCGAACCAATGTCTGGCGTTCGTCAGCGGCATCTTGCATCGAACTGGAATTTACCTGAATCTGCCCTATTACCAGAAGCTGGAATTCACGCTCGGATTACGCTTGATGCGGTCGCCGGATATCAAGACTTATCCGCTGCGGGTATTACGCATGAGATATGAAGAAAGATCAATTTTCGACAATAAGAGAGGAAAGGAAAAATGAGTTACAAAAGCCTTTATGAAGTATTGAAGAAGAGCTTTATCCTGTACATTCCGCTGTCGTTCCTGACACCATTGCTGATGTATCAGTGGCGTGACAACAACCGGCTGATTGTCATGGACAAGGCCCACAGTTACCACATTACCGAGTATACGTCGGAGGAAAATCTGCGGCGGCTTTACGAGTACCAGGTCAAACAGGCGGTCTTCGCATTCCTGATGCGAAATCCGCTCGGGTTCGACAACAAGGAACTGCTGGAGGCGATGTTCGTCGGCGAAGCCCGGCAGCAGGTCATGAAACAGGAGCTTGCGGAATCGTTCCAGTTCAAGCAATACAAAATGCTCCAGAAGGTGGAAATCCTGAATATCCGGATTCTCCGTGCCGACCGCCGCCGTTCGTTCGCCCGGGTGGACGGTCAGCTGATCCGCTACTACGTGAGCCGGAATAATCAGCAGAAAACCTTTACTGCCCAGTTCGAAATGAACGTCGAACTTCAGGTGAACTTTGATACCGCCACCAGCAGTCGCTACCCGTTTGTTATCACCAAAATGAAATACTCTCAACTCGAACATAAGGAAAAAGATAAATGATTTATTCCACAATAAAACAATCCTTCCTACTTTTTTTGCTGGTTGCAGGTGCCGCTTTTTCGGCAATGGCGGAAGAACCGACGCAGGAAGAAATTATGCAACAGAACCAGTACGTCGAATACCGTCTGGAACAGGGCGAAATCTATAAGATTTACGTCAAAATGACGGATGGTGTCACAACCGTCCAGTTCCCATCGGCCATTACCGAAATCGCGGGGAAAAACATCTCAGCCGACGGCAAAGGCTGCGATTTCCAGATCGCGGTCAAGCCGGGTTCGTATTATTTTAACGTTACCGCAATGGCACCGGGCGCGACCGGCACGCTGACGGTGACCTTTAATCGCCAGCTTTATATTCTGTATCTAATTCAGTCGGAACAAAAAGCTTTTGCTTCGGTAGTATTCAGTAAAAATTCCGGGCGGCGCAATTTCAGCGACAACATCGTGAGTAACACCCCGAAAGTTACCCCGGCCCGGCTGGTATCGTTGATTGATATTGCGAAAAAATATGAAGTTCTCAAAAAGACTTATCCGGAAACACTCAGCGGCGTGGAACAGGTTAAATTCAAGAATCGTTATCGCTGCGGCAAATACGATATTTATCTCGATAAAGCGGTTCGGTTCGAGGAGGAAGATACGGTTATTTTCAAGCTGCGGCTGGACAACCTGACTTCCGAAGAAATCAAGTATGACAAGCATTCATTTTCCGCCCATGCCGGGAATAGCGTCTACTACATGAGTGTCTCTGACGCCTCCGGGATCATGCCGCCGAAATCCAAAACCTATGCATGGTTCGGAATTACTTCCACCCCGCACGGCGGACGCAACAACCTGACCGCCGACAACGACTGGCTGATCGCCCTGACCACGCAGGAAATGCACCTTAATAACCTGCAATCCCTGCCGACAAAGAAGAAAGAAGTGAAAAAGAAAGTTTCTCCACAACCTGCTCTGACCAAACCGCAAGCTGAAGCGATTGCGTCAATCAAAGCCATGTGTCTACAGACCCGGAAGCACGTCGATGAACTTCGCAAGCGGACTGAAGCGCAACTTCGCAAGAGCGACGATAAGCAGGAGAAGAGACCATGACCGGAACAGAACTTGTCAATATCATCAAATCTCCAACCTCAAAAGTGCTGATATTCGGCACGCTGCTGATCGGCGGAGCCCTGATCCTGATCCCGATGCTGAACCGTGACGACAATCCCGATTCGGTCAAACAGGAAACCGAGCTCAAACAGGAGGAAAAAGCGCCGCTGGAAATCGGCACCGGCATCCCGCGCTTCAAACTCGATAAACGTTCGGACAAAGTGGAGCAATCGGCATCCGGCATGGATGACGCGCCGCCGCCGGTTATCAATGAAAACAAAGCTCCGGTCGCAGCCAAACGCCTTGACCGGCCAGATCGTCCCGATGCCTTGGAACTTGCCAAACGCAATCTGGACCGACACAACGACCGCCGTCAGCGAACCCGCAAACTGGACACAGATGCCGGTAGAAACGGCCGCAACAATCGGAATGAACGCGGCGACCGCGGGCAAAGCCGGGGAAACGCGCAATCCGGCATTTTCATTATGAGCGCAACTTCCGGCAATTCGGCTGCCGTTTCACAGGAAAAAGTATTTCTGTCGGAACGCTATGCGCCGTTTGGTCGGTTGCTTGACTGCAAACTGGTCAATACGCTGGAAAGCAATACCGATGGTACGCCGCTGATCGCATTGGTCATCGAGGATTTGTGGTGGACCAACGCCAACGGCGAACGCAAGCTGATCATTCCGGCCGGAACCGAAGTCCACGGCAAAATGGGTTCATGCGTGCGCAACCGGATGATGTGCGAAGGAAATTTTGTGCTAATCTGGCAGATTACCTCGGACCAGGTCGGGATGGAACTTCAGTTGCAGGGACGCATTCTGGAAAAATCCAACCAGGCCGGCAATAAAGGCAAAGCCACGATTACCGATATGGCGGCTGGCATTCCCGGTCGGGTGATGAAAAACGACAGTCTGAACGAAATGCTGCAATACACGATGGCCTTCGCCCAGGGACTGGCTTCCGGTTTTCAAACGACCACTACCTATGACAACGGCAGTACGATCGTCTCGGAAAGCGACGGTTCGACGAAGAATGCTCTCGCATCCGGGATCGAATCATTGTCCGATGTGGCGCTGGAAAATATCACCGACAAGATTTCCAAGGAGTCCTATTACATCCGAGTGGCGGCCGGGACCGAATTTTACCTCTACATCGAGCAAGTAACGGATATTTCCAAAGCCGCGATCGCGGATACCGCACTCAACAATCTGGAACAGTTAAAGCTCTCTCAAAATAAGAAAAATAATGCTTCCGACGACACGGTCGCCAAAGCCTCCAAGCTCCACGACGCGCTCGGAAGCGCCTTACCCAAATCACTTAAACGCGAACTGAAAGGAATCAATTAAGATGAAAAAACTCAACTATTTTCTGGCGGCGACGGTCATTACAGCGACATGTCTGACCGGGTGCAAATCAAAAGCTCCGGCAATCAAACCTAAACCCAAAGAATACACCCAGGTACCCCTGTACATGGCCGGACAGCAGATACCTGGCGACTCACAGGAAAAGTATCTGAGCAATGCCGAGGTAAAAATGTACTCGGTCGGACGTCTGGTCGATCCCGGCAGCGGCACGATGCGGGAGGCCGGAACCATCTACCGCATCGAGGTCGCGCCGCAGTGGAACCTGATCCCGCAGTATGACGCCAACCCGGAAAGTTTTGCCAGAAAACAACTTCAGAAGCAGTACGCAGACAGCATGACCGGGCAGATGAACCATGCGTTGACAGAAACCCGCGAAGTCAGGCACAGTCTGGATGTTGTCCGGCAGGAGGTTTTAAATACCAACAACAGCATTCAGCAGCTTTCCGGGGAAAACGCCCAACTCAAACAGGAGCTCGAAAAACAAAATAGTAATACGACTAATCTGCTTGACAGCATGAAAAAAATGCGGAAGTACATCGAGCTGCTCGAACAGCGTATTTCCGACCGCAACACCAGGAATTTCGGAGGCCGTAAATGAAACGTTTCTTTTTTATTTTCCTGATTATTGGAATACTCGCCAGCGCCGCGTGCCACGTCTGGGAATACCGGAAAATTCGGGAGTTTGCCCGGACCTTCCAGGCCCAATCCGAGATCGAACTCAAGCGAACCGCGTTGATGGTAATCTATCAGCAGATCCTGCGTAACACGGTCCGGGAAATCAATGAATTGAAACAGGAAAAAGCCGAACGTGATAGACAAAAATTTTCAGAATTATTCAAAGAAGAAACGGAGGCACAGCCATGAAACCGATTCTTATTTTTATCGCGGGGACCAAAGGCGGAGTCGGCAAATCCTTTACCTCAATCATGCTGGCCGGGGCCGCCATGGATCTGGGGTTATCCCTGACGGTTTACGATACCGATAATGAGAACCGGACGCTGGGCGTACTGATGCCGGAACAGAGCACTTTTCTAGATGAAACCCGGGAACAATACCCTCTCGACGAAGTTATTAACGGCCTCTTTGCAGATACATGTTCAGATGTGACGATTGTAGATATGAAGGCCGGGACCAGCCGCTCGACTCAGGAATGGTTTTTATCCGTGCCCTGGGATGACCTGCAAAACGCCGACATTGATGTCTATGTTGTGGGCTGCATCACTTCCGATCCGGATTCGGTCCGAACCTTTGTGCCGTGGCTGACTTATTTCCGGGATATAAATTTAACGGTTAATTTTTTGATTGTCAAAAATCTGATGGACGGAGATCATTTTTTCTCATACTCTTCTTTGCTTGAACCGGCAATGAAGAAATTAAACATCAATTATCAGGTATTTGTTTTCCACGCGGTCGAGCAGAAATACATTAACACGCTGAACGAGAATAACCTCACTATCCGGGCACACATAAACAGCAAGCCCGCCGTTCTGACTACCGTCATGCAGAAATCCCGGCTGCGAAAGCATTATTTTGCCATAACCGACCAATTGGTCGAATTTTTCGCAACAAAACTTGGGACGGAAGAAATGAATGACGCAAGAAAGCAATTACTTCAAAGTATCAGGAAAAGAGCCAACCATCTAGAAACCCTGGAAAAAGTCAATAACGCCGGTCGTAAAAAATGACAATGCAGTCCAATCCCAATCTGGTAATCAAGGATTTTATGCAATGCATTCCCGAGCCAAAACGGCGCGATTATGAGTTGCTGCTGCTGCGCTGTAATTTCAGCGATTCGGCCGATCCGCTTTTCCCGATCATCCTTTTTCTGCTGTTTTTGCAGGATTCACTGGCTGACCGGAGCGATGTTCTGGCTGAAGAATTCAGTCAACTGCGCATGGCGCTTGCTACCGGGCAGCCGCTGCCTGTTTCACCTAGACCTCGCTCCCGGTCATGGTGGAAGATTACGGCTATCTCGCTTTTGGTTATACAGGTTATACAGGTTATGCTGGGTGCGTTCTGGCTTTACCGGATTGAGACAATCAAAGGCGCTGGCAAAACTGAGGAAACAGAACAAAGTCAACCGGCCAGATCATTGGAGATTCAAAAAATAAACCATTACTGGGACCAAAAACTCAAACATATAAAGGAAAATGAATGGGCTATGAACTTGTCTGAATTAGCCTCGAAAGAGACCATCGGTATTTTTGTCACCGTTGCCGTGATCTTCGTAATGCTGTTGCTGCTGCAAATCATTTTGACCATGGTTGCGGCAAAGAAAATTGCCAAGAATGACGACGATCTCAAGGACCTTGAAGAGTACCTCAAGCGCAGTCTCTGGAAGTCCGCAAGTTGCGATGAAAACCACCATTATCTTGATCCGGATATCGAGCCGCTCCCGCCGAAAATCGAGGATAAAGCAGTTCCGGATATCCCCGTGGCCGATGTCAGCGGCTGGGGAGAAGTTGAAGACGCAGAAAAAGATGATGATGAATAAACATATGTATTTCAGAGCTTGGGAAGTGGGGTGCAGGGGGAAACCCGAAGCTGTTCGGGTGTCCCCCGCAAACAAAATACTGTTTCGGCGGGGTATGGGGCGGCCAGCCCCATTTATACGCGCCCGGAGGCTCTCCGGGGTCGGTCCAGCGGACAAGCGCTGGTCGCCGAAGGCGAAACAAAACCCTTAATCATAGGAGATAAAACATCATGGATTGTATGAACGAAGAACAGGTCAGGCTGCTCCATAAACTGCAAATGGCGGAAATACCAGCCTTCGCTTCGGTCAATCCTCTGACCATGAGCGAAGACGAGGCCAACGATTATTTTCGGATGAATTTGCCCCCGCTGGAATGGCTCAACGTGGTCGGGGAAAATAAAAAACATGAATTTGTGGAGGCGCATTTCATCGGCGTATCGGAAAACAACTGCCGGACGCAGATGCAAAAATGGCTGGAACAAGAGGACTTGACCTCGTTCCAGCAACCCAATCCGCAGTTCGGAACCGGGGAAATGTGGCTCGAATACTTTTCGCAGCCGATAAGTTCCGTTAATCTCAACGCGCTGGATGATGCGTTCAAAAAATGGGAAATCCCCGTTCCGCAAATCCCGGTGCCGAAAGAACAGCAAAAGATCGATCACTATAAACCCAAAGTCGCAGAACAGGCAATCTACCAGAGGTTGTCGCCGACTGAATTGCAAAAAGAGCTGGAAAAACTGAAATCCGGCCAGGAACTAAGTCCGGACGTTTCTTTGGGCTTTGCTCCCGGCGATTTGATGACCTTTGAAGATGATACGACTTTTCACACCTTTTTGTCGCCGCTGGACCAGCTTTCCCCGGCGGAACTGAATTCTCTGGCAGCGGGGAACGCGGTGGAAAATCTGACCGGGCAACGGTTGGTCGATACCGTTAATTCCGATGTCTCGGTCAAGCCCTATTACGCCCGGCTGTCAGCGGCTGAAATCCGGCAGGAGATCGAACATTTTCAAGAGACCGGAACCTTTCGCAGCGGCATTTCCATCGGCCATGACAGCGGAATCAAAAGCAAGTCTGATAAAGCGGTCGATTCTTTCGTGACCGAACTTTCCGATCAGGAACTGGATCAACTCGAATCCGGGATATTCCAGCACCCGGAAAAACTGCTGGGCCAGAAACTGCTCGGTTACACCAATTCGCAGGACATCGAGGTATTCCGTCGTCTGACGCCCGAAGAACTGGTAGCCGAGCTTGAACTATATACCAAAGACAAAAAATTTTCTTCTCCGGAAATCAGTCTCGGCCATCTTGCGGCCAAGGAGACCTATAAGAAGGAATTTTACCGTCCTTTGCAACCTCTGTCTGAAGCTGATTTGACAGATTTGGCAGCCGGAAAACCGATCTCGAATCAGGATATTCTTTATGCCCAGAAACTGGTCTGCCGTACTCCGAAAATTCCCCCGGCTCCGGTTTATGAAACTAAATTTTCCGCACTGGAACTGGCCTTTGAGGACTGCGGCGAGGACCGGGTCGAACTCTATCTGCAGCGCAGGAAAATGCTGGAAGAAAAAACGATCAATAAAGTTACCCCGGAACAGCGGGCCATGATCAAAGCGTTGCAGGCGACCGGCAAAGGTCCTAAAATCGACCGTGACGCTTATTTGTCTCTAAAAAACAAGGATGCAGCCGCTTATATTCAGGAAAATGAAAACAACCCGGAAAATACCTTTGAGGCTACGGCCTATCCGCAACATACTAAATTAACAAAGGATGCGGCGTTCCCGGAATTCAAAAAAGCCAATTTATTTTCTCAGGAACAGGCCGATTACCTGCAACGATCGATCATTCGCGACCTGGCGGCGGAGGGCCATGTCGCCACCCCGGAAACCTTGCCGGAACTGCTGGATAAACTTGAACTGATTACCTCATCCCAGGCCAAAGACCTGATCGAACCGCATTTTGAAACCCCGGCCGGTTCCGGGCTGCTTAACCAATGTAAAGCCTATATCGATTCCGGCAAAATCCACAATCCCGACAATATCGCGACCATCGCCGATGTCTATAAGCTCTATCAAACCCATCGCGGGTTGGATTTTGATATGAAAGCTGCCATGCGCGACCTGGTCGATGGCGGCTATATCCGGACCGACGACGGCATGGCCAAAGTCAAGTTCACCACCGAAGCGCAGGATGCCGAACTGATCGCAAAATACGGCGACGAACCCGCCGGCAGCAATCTCCGCGCCCGGATTTTCGACCTGATCAACGACGCCAAAATCGGCAATCTGGATGACGATCAGTTCAAGCGGCTAAAAGTCCGGGAAGCCATGCAGATTATCGCTCAGAATGCGGAACTCGAACACTTTAAAAATCAATCACGGGCCACCAAGGGACAAAAAGAACTGCTGCAAAAAATGGAGGCGCGCGGCTCGATCAATCTTCAGAAAATCAATCTGGAGCGGCTTACGTTCAAAGCGGCCGATCAGTTGATCAAGCAGAACCTGCGTAACGCCCCGTCACGTACCTCCAATGCCCCAGCGACCGCCAAACAGCGGACATTTATCAAAGTACTGGTCGCGCATCAGTTGGTATCCTCGATGCCTTATAGCGAATGGAAGGATTTAACATTACAAAAAGCGTCGCAACTGATCGCCTCCGTGCCGGAAGAACAGCGCAAAAGCCTTGCGTCGCAAAGCCATGATAATCCCCGGACGCCCGCTCCACAACCCGCTGCGCCGGAACGTTGATGGAGCATAATATGAAGCCAACTCCCATGCAGAAATACGCGCTCCGCTTATTGCTGGCGGCAAATAAAATAGAGGTTCCGGACGATGCGGCCTGGCAACGGCTCAAGTCGGAATCCGCCGCATCTACACTCTCGCGTTTCGGCGGCGTTTACCGGGCCATTAAAGAGACGGAACTGCCGCGAAAACCAGTGGTGTCATGCCCGAAGACGGATGCGGCGACTCCCGTTCCGGCTCCGTATCGTGAATTAAATAATAAACCATCAAATCAGGAGCAATCATGTCCGAGCGGAAGAACATTTTAGACCAGGTCATTCTCAATATCGAAGGTAATTCCTGGACCGTGCGCGACGCCTGTACCGGCGTGATCGTTTTCGGCATGACCGGTTCCGGCAAGAGTTCCGGGCCGCTACACAAAATCGCTCAAAGCTTGCTTAAGCTGGGTTACGGCGGTGTGGTATTTTGCGCCAAACCGGACGAATGCGATACTTGGAAAGAATACGCGCTCCGGGCTGATCGTCGTGATGATCTGCTTTTCCTGAGCGATCTTACTTTTAACTATCTGGAACACGAATCCCGGCGCGACGGAATCGGCGGCGGGCAGATTGAAAATATGGTAAATCTCTACATGGAAATCGTCAATATGGGTAAAGATAAACGCGGCGCCGGCGGCACAAACGACGAATACTGGCAGGCAGCCGTCAAACAGCTTCTGCGCAACGCCATTACGATTCTCCGGATGGGCAACGAAGTTATTTCGATTGAAAATATCTACAAGGTCATCATCACAGCGCCGTCAGGAAACCGCAACCAGCAGGAGGGGAACTATTGCGCCGACGTCATGAATGTCTGCATCCCGACCACGTTATGGAATACCCCGGAATACCAATTGGCCCGGACCTTCTTTTACGAGGAGTTCGCCCATCTGGACGACCGGACCCGCTCCAACACCATTTCCAGTTTCAGCGTCAGCGCCGATGCCATGCAACGCGGGGAACTGGCAAGGTGTTTTTCCGCCAAGGAATCCACCTTGCATCTGGAAGATATTTATCGCGAGGGTAAAATCCTGATCGTCGATTATGACCAGAAGTCCTGGGGACGGCTCGGGCAATACGCCGCTGGAATCATCAAATACTGTTTTGAAATGATGATCGAACGTCGTGAAGATATTTTGCAGCCCGACGCCGTGCCCTGTTTCCTGTGGGCCGACGAATGTCAGTTTTTCGCGCTCGATTACGATCAGAAATTCCAGACCACCGCCCGGTCTTCGCGTACTATGACTGTCTATGCCACCCAGAATCTCGGTAATCTTTACGACGGTTACGGCAAGGAAAAAGCTGCTTCCTTACTCGGTAATCTCGGCACGAAGATCTTCTGTCAGAACGGCGAATACGAAACAAACGAATGGGCGGCAAAATCCATCGGCCAGGAAATTGTCCTGCGCTGGAATCAGTCTTTCGGTGATTCGAAATCCAGTTCGATGAAAGGCGACAACAATAAGTCCTTATCGCATTCGGAAGGCTTCTCCGAACAGAAGGATTACCGCGTCGATCCGGCTGATTTTTCCATCCTGCACACCGGCGGCCCCCGTGGGCAGTGCAAGGTTGGATTTATTTTCTGGCAGTCCGGACGTATTCTCAATAACGGCACAGTTTTCATTCGTTCGACCATCGAACAGGAATGCAAACTGGTCTGCGGAGCTAGACTGCCGCGTCATTGTCCGAAAACCCCAATCATCGCCGGCAACAAAGGCGAATACATCGGAGAACATCGTATCATGATTCCTTCCGACTACGGCTATCTGGCCGCTTTTCTACTCTCAATGGGCTTTCCGGTAACCGGAATCATTCTTGTCCATTCCAATTACGACGTCATGCTGGGCTATTTCAATGATATTTTTTACTGCTGCGCCAGTACGCTTTGTTTCTATCTGCTGAGCGTAAGTTTTGATCTGCTCTGCGACTGTCTGCAACGTATTCCGGCCATCCTGATTCCCCGACTTACCGGCAAACCACGCAACCTGAAAAAATATCAGAAATCCATCATCTGGCAGGATGTGGTGCTGGGCTATTACGCCATCAGTGTCGGCATGACCTTATGGCTGCAATATCATCTTTACGACCTGAAAAATGCCGCGTTCGTGCTGGAATGCTGGTTCGGGTTATGTCTGTTCTACCGCTTCCTGCGCTCTTCCAGCAAACAGGAAGTCAAATCCACCAAATGAGGCAAATTATGTTTAATACAACTCAAGAAGCAATCACCTTTCTCGATGGCCTCGGGCCTTATCTCAAGACCCGGATCATCGGTCAGGATCACGTTATCGAAGCCATCGCCGAAAAGCTCCGTTACTGGTATCTGGGTATCAGCAATCCCACCCGGCCGACGGTATTTTTCTTCCTCGGCCCCACCGGGACCGGCAAAACTGAAATCATTCGTGAAACCATCCACTATCTCTATGGCGACGAAAGCAAACTGCTGCGGCTGGATATGTCCGAATTCGGCGAGACCGCCGGTTCCGATGTCGGCAAAAAACTGGTCGGTTATTCCGAACAGGAGCCCGGACGTCTCCACGACTTTCTGGAACGTCACGGCGAAGGCGCCATCCTGTATGACGAATTTGAAAAAGCCCATAAAGACATGGCTAAATACATGCTCCAGCAAATCGACGCCGGGCGTGTCACGCTCTGGAACAACAAAACCTATGATATTTCCCGTTTCCTACTTTTTTACACCAGTAATGTTGGATCGGAAATTTTCCAGGGCAATAATCATCTTTCCATCGAACGCAAATGCGAAGCCGCCTGTCAGCGTCTGGTCATGATTTTCGATTCCCCGGAATTCGTAGCCCGGTTCGGGAAATTCAATTACGGTATTTTCGCCTTCAATGCTCTGAAGCCAGAACACCTTCGCCTGATTACCCGTAAATTCATCGACGATAAACTGAAATATTTCCGGACCATCCGGGAAAACCACTCAGAATCCAAAGGTTTCATTGTCCCGGAAAACATGATCGTCCTGGGCTATTCCCCGGAAGTCGTGGACTTCGCCTTATTGCAAACCAACACTACAAGGAACGGCGCCCGCGAAATCCGCGACATCGTCGAACGCATGCTCAACCAGGCCTACGCCCACGCTATCACGAACACCCCCGACGGCGCCTCCATGACCGGTTACCTGCATCTTGCCCCTACCGAAGACGCCGTCATCATCCGCCCCAGTGTCCCTGTAAATAACATTACCATCTCAACTTAAATAGAAAGAAAATATCTCATGGTTAAAATTATCGAACGCATCACCTATCGTCATGACGACACCATTGAAAATACCTCCCGTAAAATCGAAATTCCCGGCAAGGTCATCGGCAGTGAAATGACTTCCGGAGTAATGAACCTCTTGGGGTGGCATCTGGTCATAAAAGATAAGACTCACAACACCGACATCATCATCGACGGCAACACCGAAACCGACCTCCTGGAACTGCAAAGGCTACTTCAAAAAATGCAAATCAAAATATCCATTCAGGTTCCGTTAAATTTGCCGAACACGCATGACACGGACGACCCCATGCAAGAATAAATCAAAGTGCAATATTGTGGGGCGTAGCATAATGCTCAAAATTCGACGAGTCGATCAAATCCCCAATCATCAAGATGGTAAGTTAATCCGCATAGACAATCACGTCTGGTTTCCTTATCACCGATAGCAATTTGAAAACGTTCGATAAGTTCGTTGCGTTTCCCATGCGGCATGCCGTTCCACCATATTGGATTCATAAAATGGTTTTCACAAGTTTCAAAAATAAAGTTGATAATCGCATCGGTTAACCTTTCAGGTTTAATAGCTTTGATGGATTCTATAAATCTTTCGCAGTTGCAGTTTTCTGATTCCATCCAGCTAAAAACAACACAACCGGCATCCTCCAGAGCAATAGTGGAAAAGGTAAGCATATTTGCCCTTGTGGAATAATCCCCCAGATCAAAAAGCTCATTAGCCTCAAAATCAAATATAGGAGTTGTCGCACCCGCAAACATAAGTGAAGGTACTCTTTTAAAGAATAACAGACAACTGCGAAATCCGGAGAAGTCTTGCTTTATGATGGCATCGTCATATTTTTGCTTCTCAACAGACAAATCATCTACCGCGACCAGACGATTCCCTTCCATTCCCACCGCAATCCGATTGGTTTGTATAGCATCCCGTAAACTTTGATGTTCTTTGATTTCATCAAAAACTCCTCGCATAGAAATTTTTTTAAGAAAAAGTTCTCTGGCTATAATTCTATATGCCAGTAAAAGACATTGTTCTTTTGAGCCTATAAATGCTTTCTTCTCAAGAGGACCAAATAATTTATCGTCGTGATAAGAACAGAATCCTGTAAAAGTAGAGGCTTTGTTTATACTGAGTAATTTGTAATCAGGTCCTCCCAACCTATGAGCGTCCTGAAAACTTTTTGACAAACCATATACGTGCTGTTGGTCCGCAATCTGCTTTAGGTTCTGACTTTTGGAAATGGTATGTGCGTTGATGATATTTCCGGAGCATTGCCACTTTTCTTCCGCAGGGCAAAGACACTCTTTAACATCGAAAGTTTTTTTGAAAATCTGGTCGGCACGCCACATCGGAATAGATTCAGAATCAGATTTCAGCCAATGGCATTTTTTATATTTTTTCCCGGACCCGCAAGGACAGGGATCATTTCTTCCAATCGTATTTTTCATACTTGTGACATTCTGCAAAATTATCTTTAAGCCATATGAATGTTGACGATTAGTAATCTATCACTGGGATATGGCTGGAGCAAATCTAAATTATAACAGATTTTCAATAACAGATAAAAGATGGTTGCAAACAACCAATAGGCATGATATCTATATTGGTATTGGGTGAATATCATGCCTATCGCTTGAAAATAAGAGAAGAATGAGGTAAATTAAAAGAATATAATTACATACTTAATAAACACTATTCACAAGCAACTCTATTAATGTAAAAAAGCTTCTGAATGGTTTTGTTTTATCATTCATTTCCAGGATACTCCTTTTTTGATTTTGGGTTAATTTTCAATTTTTTAATATTATTTATACCTTGCAAAAGCGATCGTCGTTTCTTTGTTTTTATTAATATTTCCTCATATTCACACTCTCTTTCCCTATTAATTTAATTAAGGTTATTACAGAATAAATACTGTCTTTTGCTTTAGAGTTACTGGTATTTAATATTAATCTTGCAAATACATGCCAAATACATTTTAATCGTTCTAATCACGCCCTTTTCGTAATTTGTATTATCAAATTCGCTAAGCATTGAACCAGGCTGTTTAAACAGCAGCAAGTTTCTGATCCATACATTTACGAATAGTATCACCATTTGCTCCATAAAATTCATACTGTTCATATAAGGCTCCCAACACCGCGATCTTTTCATTGGGAATAATCGAATTGCTCACGAAAATATCTCCTTTTGAAGGAAAAAAAGCCCGGAAATCATCACGGCAAGCCCATTTATGATCCTGCATAGTCATATCTTTTCGGACAGAAATAGCGCCTGTCTGTGCCACAATTTTCTTCTGAATACTCTTCGAAAGTAAGTTTTTCAATAGACACCAGACCCTGTGCTTTTCATTGTCCGTTATTTTACTGTTAACAAAAGTTTGTAATGGAACCAGGGAATAGTGCATGATTTTATTTGTTCCGCATTTTAATGGAACAATATAAAAATCATCATCGGAAATATTAAACTGCTTTTTGTATTGAACCGATATCCATGAGCCAATATCTAAATTTATAGCACCCATTAGAGGATGATAATCTTTGTCATTCTCCGTCAATGTCTGAAAATTATCTGTTATTTCAAAAAGTCTCTTTCCAATTGGCGTATCGAAAAATGGAGTGTTGAAAAGAGTTTTTAAACTTTTGCGTTTTTGAAGCATCAGCAGCACAGAAATCATGAATAAAGGAAACAGCCACAATTCTCCCGTCTCGAAATGCTTGACAGCCGGAATCTGCATTTTGTTTTTACATTCAACTACAAGTTCATCCCACCATTCAAGGGTACTGAAACTCTCTATTTTTTTCTTAAAACCGGACTCTTTCAGTACCTTCGTATTCACCGCTCCCTGATATGTAAAAAAGTAGAATGGCAACTGGAAATTATTATACTCCATATCGTAAAGTTTCAGCTTTTCAATAACGTTGGAATAATCCTCAAACGCTGAATAATCCATTAAAGACCCTGTCGTTTGAAACCATGGATCAACCTCTGATATTATTACTTTACGCTCATCAGGACATGACCCGTAATTATCTTTTTTTAAACTTTTTATGTCTTTCAGAGTAATTTTAAGATTAAGATCATTCTTGTCGGATATGTGTTCAACGATTTTCTGCATCTCTTTAAAATCAAAAGTAGTCCGGGTCAGGTAGATATCCACATCCAGAACTTTTCCTCCGTTCAAAAAAGAGCCAACGCCTTTTACTACATTAATCCGGCCTTCCTGCTCCAACTGCTTGAACGCCCGCTGGGCGCTTGTATAAGTAATATTGAAAAGCTGACAAATCTCAGAATAAGACGGAAGCTTCTCGCCCGGCCTTATTTTTTTCTCCTGCTCCAGCTTTCTTAAGTAATTATTAATTTTATCTCTGATTAACATCTAATATCCTTATTTATTGCCCTTACATATGTACATAAGTATATAGCATGAGTCGTAAAATGTCAAGACTTTTCTTGAAAAAAACGACAAAAAATGCAATCCAATGCTTTTGTCGTAACACTTTTCAGGTCAATCCCCAAATAGCGTTTGGCGTTGAAAAGGTGGTGCAATATTTTGACAAAGAGTTGATGAAATGTAAATCCCGGCTTAAAGCAGTACAAAGATGGAGAGTAGAAACGTTAGTATCCTGCCCATTAAACCTCAATCCCATCGGGTCTTCTGCTTGCGCAGTTAATTTTTGAGTAGAGGTTATGTTCGGGAGAGTTCGATACAAATATGCCGTTTTAAAATATTTTTCTAATCAATATGCAAATGTCTGTATATTTTTCGACTAAAAAAAATTCCCCAAAGGAATGAAAAATACCCGTATGTTGCGTATGTGGATGACGAAATATCGTCAAAACATACGGTTCATACGGGGTAATTCATGGAGGCGACTGTATTCCTCGCTCCGGGTTGAATTATTCGTTTCTTGACTCACCGCGTTTTCCAATAACGCGTCCAATATTAAGTTCTGTAATTTCAACATCGATACTTCTATTTTTCAAATTTCTACAAAAAAAAAGAGACGTTTTCAGCGAACAACGCGGCAAAATGCACGTTGGTTCGTGAATACGTCTCTCTTGACGGCCTGACGCATATTCATGCGTCTCCGCCCCGACAAAGAACATTGTTACTTACCATTCCTCTTCCGGAAAACCGGAAGACATATGATCCGTATTATAAATTTTTTATGAAACTATCTTTACATCAATACTTACCTCCGTAATTTGTTATGTCACCTCGAAACTTTCCTATATTCTTTATCCGCATTTGCTGGCGTTTTATCGCTATTAGTCATACGGATTACGAAACTTTACTATAAAAATTTGCCGTATCCGACTGTTCCTGACGCTTTTCAGGTGATCTCCGGTAGTTGGTCAGGATGCCGCATTCCTGCCGGGCGGCGGCCCAACTGCCGTTGCCTAACTTTTTCATACCGGCGGCCAGCAAATACTGGTAGTTTTTCCGCATGTTGGTATACGAAAGGTCAACGCCGCTACGATACAGGAACATGATTTCTCGTTTGATTTCAGCCTTACTCATTAAACGTCTGATCCGGACTTTCCGGTAGTTGATCCCAGCCGCCTTGACGGCGTTTTCCCAGTTGCCGAAGCGTTTGATCGCCGCCATATAGAGCGCTTTATTATTCTGCTGTTTCGCATTGGAATTAATCGGTTTATCCTTGGCGTACGCCTCTTTGATTTTATGAATCACCTTCTCCCGCGACCACTTTTGGTATCTGCAAACCTTCGAGTAATCCAGCCCTGCCGCCTCGATCGCCGCTTTCCAGGAACCGAACAACCTCTCCGCCGCCGCGTGAACATCCGGATAGGTCGTTGCGTAATAATGCGAATTCAATCGTTCCCGATCTTTACGATAGAGGATGTGTTCGATAATCATCTCCGGTCGCCATATCTGCTTAAACATAGTCGCTTCCTTTTACGTTAATATTTAACGGCTTCTTATCTCGTGCCATAGTTGCGGCTGATGAAAGCCTCCTGAAGGAAGTACCGAGGTCGAGGATATCTCCAGCTTCTGCATGTTTTGGTTGTAGTTATAGCGGCATACGGCGAAACGGCTTCCATCGATATCGCCATTGCTTATACCGAGGCCTTCGAATGGGATTTCCATCAGCCCCATCCAGCCTTTGCAGTCAGGACGGTTGAATTTTTCCGCATAAGAGAAGAATCCGGATTCATAGAACTGGCTTTCAAAAGACACTTTACCGAACTGTTCAATGCTCGGGATACGCAGTTCGAGCGTCGCGCCTTCAGGCGTTAGATGCAGCTCGAAATATTCTTCATGTCCCGGAGCCTGAAAGAAAAATTCCATCACATCCCCTGTCTCCCAGGTACGGGTGTTTTTTCCGGTCGCCGGGTTGTAGATATCCGAATCCTCAAAGCATGCGAAGACATAAAGGAACTGATCGCTTTTACCTAAAAAAGCAACGCCTTTTTCTTCCGGCAAGTTCGTTGAGCCAAGCTTGAACAGGTCAAGCACCTGATGGTCCGGACCAAGATCCCCGATATCGACTAATTCATACGATGACTCGGCCGAAACATTTTCCGGTCGGTCCTGCAAAAGGGTGTTTACTATCTTTTTCATGATACATTCTTCTATTACTAGTATTTAGTTATTGTCCAGATGTTGTTTTTATCATGCATTGATTGAGATTCTGGCGGCTTCTTGTTCGGTGGTGATGCCGTTCGCCACTTTCCGGGCGGCATCATCGGCCAGCGTGGTCATGCCGTTTTTACGGGCGATAGCGGCAATTTGCGTGCTGGATTTACCAGCGATGACCGCAGAGCGAATTTCCTCGTCCATGGTCAACAGTTCAAAGACGCCGGTCCGGCCTTTGAAGCCGGTACCGGAACAGGTCCGGCAGCGTCCGCCGGTATAGTTGAAATTGGTTCCGGAACCTTTGCAGTCCGGACAGATAATCCGGACCAGCCGTTGTGACAACACTCCGAACAACGCGGATGACACCAGAAAGTTTTCCACACCAAGATCGAGCAGACGGGTAATGGCTCCGGCCGCATCATTAGTATGCAGGGTACTAAGTACCAGATGTCCGGTTAAGGCGGCGTTGATGGCGATGTCGGCGGTTTCTTTATCGCGGATTTCCCCGACCAGGATCACGTCCGGGTCCTGACGCACGATGTGGCGCAGTCCGGCGGCGAAGGTCAGACCGATCTGCGGATTAACCGGGATTTGCGAAAGCCGTTCGAACTGATATTCGACCGGATCTTCGATGGTGATTATCTTTCGTTTAACGCTGTCGATCCGGGATATGGCGCTGTAGAGCGTGGTGGTTTTCCCGCTGCCGGTCGGGCCGACCACCAGAATGATGCCATGCGGAATATTGATGAGTTTTTCGAACGAAGCGAACACTTCCGGCGACATGCCGATACCGGCCAGGTCGAATGAAATGCTGTCGCGGCTCAATAGGCGCAGGACGATGCTTTCGCCTTTCATGGTTGGAACCGTACTGATACGCACATCAAATTCTCTGCCGCTCAGCCGGAAGCTGGTCCGGCCATCCTGTGGGCGGCGTGATTCGGCGATATTGAGCCCGCCGATCAGCTTGATACGGGAGACGATGGCCGGATACTGGTCCGGAGGACACTCCATAATCTCGATCAATTCGCCGTCCACCCGGAACCGGACGACCAGGCGTTCGGATTCGGGTTCGACATGGATATCGCTGGCCCGCATTTCCTGGGCGCGAATAAAGATATCATTGACAAGCCGAACTATTCTAGCCTCTCCGGCCAGAGCTCGCAAGGTGTCTTCAGATTCGTTATTCTGTGATATTTCATCGTCATCTTCTTTGTTGGTGTAGGCGGCAGTGATAAGACGTTCGATTAAGGTTTGACGGGCAAGTTCGAAGTGAATGTCAAGATCGGTAAATTTATTAAAGTGGTAGTAGATTTTAGCCGCCTGAAGCGGATCGGCGATTAATATTGTCAGTCCCGATTCATTCTGCTCATACGGAATGCATTGATAGCGGTTTAAAAACTCGGTATTAACTTCGGGTAATGGCGTAGGAACAAAAACATCCTGCTCGTCAAAGATCGGCAGACCGGAGGCTTGACAATATGCTCGAATTAATGCGTTTTCAGTAATAAAGCCTTCGCGGACCAACTCATAACCGGCAGAGAACTCAGGGGCATGAGGTGCCAGTTGTTTGAGTTGTTTTGTTATTGCTTCTCTAAGACGAGCAGGATGTAAATTCGGTAACATTTTAATTACTTATTTTTTAGTTTCTTCCGGTTTTGCCGCAGGAGCAGTTGTTTTTGTTGGAGCGACAGTTTTAGAACAGGCTGTTTTTCCCTTGATGCATTCGACTTTTTTCACGGTTACTTTGCGTGGAACCGACCTCGGAAGTTTCTTTTATTTCTGGAAGCGTCTTTGCCGCGCAGTTCCATCTGCATCTTACGCAGTTGCGGTATGATCTGACGATACTGATTCTGCATCAGTTGCATCTCCTGACGCGCCAGGTTTTCCCGTTCCCGGAACAGCTTACCGGCCGGAGTCTTGTAAAACTCGATGATGCCTTTCATCTCATCGGCGGTGAAAGTTTTGGCGTACAGTTTGACGTAGGCGCCTTTCACTTTGTTCCAGTCGAAGGAGTCGTTGACTAGCTTGTCAATCTTCTGACGGTAGTCAATCAGCTTTTTAGCGTCGCAGTTACTGCCCATCCTAGATAACATCCGGTCATTCATCTGCATGATGCTCTTTTTGGAGTTTTCAATGTTTTGCGAGATCCCGGCCTGTTTCACCAGTTCCTCTGCCAGTTTATCCTTTTCGGATACTGGCGCTCCGGCAAAGGTACTCATAGCGGCAACAGCCAGCAATGCGGTTAAACTTTTCTTCATGATTCGGTCCTTTCTTTGGTTTGTTGTAATTGCTATTTTTCTGAAAAAGTTAATTAACTTTTTGCTTAACTTTCTGTTCTTTCTTCACCAGCTTTTTACCTTCATCCGGATTCTGGAATTCGTGAATCGCCAGAACCGCTTCGCGGTACTGTCGCAGCAGTTTTTGCAACTTGCTCTTCTTCGTCACGATATGAGCGGTAATCATAATGATCATTTCAGTTTTTTCAGAAACATTATTGGTATTTCCCAGCAGTCTACTGACCCACGGAATATCAATAATAAACGGTATACTGTCGAGGGTATCTTGTTTTTTCTCCCGGATCAAGCCGCCGATGATCATGGTTTGATTATTTTCAAGCGACATGGAAGTCTTTAACGTACGCTCCTGGATTTCAGGCGAATCGATATCGGATGTCTGATTCTCAATTGCATCGGAGACAACCTGCTCCAAATCAAGCGTGACCAACCCGTTCTGAGTCACATGCGGAGTGATCGTAAGAATAATTCCGGTATCAATATACTGGACATTCTGAAGCAAGGTCGTGCTGCTTGACTCGGTTGAAGACGTATCGCTCAGCTGCGAGGATATAACCGGAACCCTGTTCCCCACGGCGATTTTTGCTTCAGCGTGACTGACCACCAGCAGTTGCGGACTTGAAATAACTTTAGTCCGGTTACGCGTGGCGGTAGCTTTTATATAGGCATATTTATCATCCGGACTATTGGGGTTGTATAAAAGGAAATTAGCCCCGTATTCAGTGGAACCGCCGGGGTTCAGGGACTTATAGTTTGTGCCTCCGGATGTTCCGGCGCTGTTGCCTAAAGATCCGGTAACATTGAACTCGGTCCCGAATTCGGAACTGTTATCCAAATTAACTTCCACCACTAAAACCTGAAGCAATACCTGCGACGGCGCGATGTCGAGCCGGTCCAGCACCGCTTTGATCATCGCGTAAGTCCGAGTCGAGGTCCGGAAGATCAGGCGGTTGTGAACCGCGTCGGCAAAGACTTTCACTTTGGTATTGAAAACATCTTTTTCCTCTTCATTGCCGTTCTTTGATTTTGATGAATATGTTTTGCTACCGCCTCCGCCGGAACTCTTAACCGACCTGGCGGCGCTTTCACTGCCGCTTTTTCCCGCAGATAATGAACTGCCCTCAAGATTAAACAGCACACTCAACGCCTGCACCAGATCCTCCGCTTTGTCATTGAAAACCTGATAGATAAAGACGTTTTCCTGCGCATCGTCGCTGGGTTGATCGAGTATCTCCAGCCAGCGCTGCAGTTCTTTCAAGGCATCATCCGTAGCCGCCACTCCGACGATTGTCTGCATCCGTTCGACCGTGGTCAGCTTGATCATTCCGGGACGCACCTTGTCCTTGTCCACCGCCACCGGGAAACCGAGCATCGGCAGCAGCTTGCCAAGTTCCTCGGCGATATCCTTGGCCGAAGCGTTGACGCAGTGCATTACTATTCGATGTTCGCCTCTTGGCACTGGACGATCAATCAGTCGCAGCAGTCGTCCCATTTTGCCGAGGTTTTCGGGAGACTCCACAATAATCAAACGGTTCTGGTCTTTCAGTTCCAGGATCGTCCCGCCCGGAGTCATAAAAGGTTTAACCTGAGCTGCGGCGGTTGCCGCTTCAGTATGGCGCAAATGGAAATCAAGCACACCGGCGCCTTTTGCCGCGCCTGTTTTGTCAAAAAGGTAATGATCCTCCGGCATTTTATCGATGGTCCGGATTGTCAGTGTTTGGTCGCCAGTCGGACTGAACCAGATGCCGGATAACAGCATGACGTTTTCAAAGACCTCCCAGATTTCGCGCTTTGTCAACTTTGCGCTTAACGCCATGGTCACCGTGCCTTTTAAGCCCGGATCACAAATGTAGCTGAAATCCAGCATGTCTGCAAATGCCGGAATAACGTCCATGACCGCGACCGAATTAAAGTTGAATTTTACCGCGATCTTCTTGTTGTCTTTAGCGCTCGTCCATGGCTCCTTGTCAAAGAACTTGATACCCTTGGACGCTTCTGCTGTTTTTTTATTTCGAGCGTTGAATACTTGCAGTTTACTTACATCTCCCACCGCTTTCTCTACAGAAGCATAGTCTATTTTGTCGCCGGTAATACTGCGGCGGTCTTTCTTCTCGTCAACCACCAGGTCTTTCGGGAAAATATTAACCTCCAAATCCTTGTCCAGCTTCAGAGTCTTTTTCTTATCGAGTTTGGCCTTTTCATCTTCTATTATCTGACAGCCACAACACAATACAAGTATGCCTAGGCCGATCATAGCCAGAATCAGACTGAAAACTTCCTTAAAATATTCAGATATATTTTTCACTTTCCATGCCCCCTGTTACTGATATTTCTATTGTGATTGAGTCTATTTGGAGCCGCTATGCGGTTGACACTGCCTTTTGTGCCGAAGATACGCTTCTCCGGCAATACTGCGGCAGTCTTAGTAGTCGTTTCGGCGTCCTCAAGTTTCAGCTCAAAAGAATTACTGCCTTGAGCCAGCATAACCGATTCTTCCTTGATCTCCTTGACGCTGTAACCGCACGGCAGTTTATCGCCGATGCGGTAATAACAACTCTTGTTCGCGTCCGGCTTCTGCGGCGATGTTGCTGGTGTGCGAGTCGGCCGCCTTACAGTACGAGTTGCCGGGTGTCTGATTCCGCGTCCCCGGTAGTTTGATCTTGTTACATGTGATCGCGGCGCGGGATGATGTTTTGAATTATCAATAATGATCGCGCCAGATCTTTTACCCATTTGACATATCCCGACCAGCTTAAGGTTTAAATTAGTTGGCTTGGCCGGTGTTGCTGAGGGCTTTTTCTTTTCCGGCTTTTTAGGTTCTCCGCAACGTTTCGGATCAAATGGCTCCGCATCGATCACTTCATCAACCTCTTTGTTGCTAATTGTATCTTCGCTAGATATAACCTGTAAAATGGTACTTTTGCCGCTGTCCATTCTTATCGCATAGCTGGAGTAGTCCTTGCGCGGCGGCGTATCTTTATAGTAGCAATAACCAAAGTAGCTAACCGGTACCAATATTAGATTAAGCAGCAGGAGAATTCTTTTCATTTGCGTTTCTCCTTGCGTCCGGCCAGCAGTTCGCGATTCTTTGCATTCATGCTGAACGAGCAGAATGTCGCGGTAAGACGTAGCTCGTCAGCGGATCGCGAAGATAAAGGCCGCAGACTGAACCTGCGCCAGAATATATTTTTTTCGTTATCCGAAAGCGTTTTAAAGAAATTCATCATATTTTTCAGCGATCCGCTGGCAGTAAGATTTAACTGCCAACTGCTGCCGCAACGCAGTCTCGATTCACGTGGCGTGCCGATTGAACTAATGGTCAATTCACACTGTTTTGCCACGTCTTCAAGACTTTTGCGCAGACTTGCGGTCCCTTTTTCATTGATAAACTTACTACTTACAACTGTCCTGCAGCGATCAAGCCATTTTTCAGTTGATTTGCCTTCTTCCGTCTCTTTTCGCAACTCCCGTTTTACCCGTTTCAAGCGATCTATTTTTTGTTCGATAGCTTTCTGACTCGGATAAAGCTGCTTTATCACATCCCACCACAGGATTCCAGCGATTAAAACCAGAATGGAAGTGGCGCTTATACACATAATCATTTTTCTGGAAGGCTTACCGGACATGTTTGCCCCCTTGAGGTGTTTTCTGGGCAAGTTTCATATAGATATACTGCGAACCGTCACGATTACGGCGTTTGCGCACACTAACCGGATTAATAATCTTTGACCTTTTCAACTCAGCAAAACCATCTTTCCCGCCGGAATTTTTCAGTGTCAAATTAATCTGTCCATTGTACCCGGAAAAGTCGGTTACATAACTATCTTTCGGCAGCAATCCGGCAAATCCGGCCAGAGTTCTGCCGGGTCCTGATTTGCACTCGTCATACTGCTTAAAAAGATCCTGAAAATGTTTATGCAATTTTAAGTTCTTGATATTTTTCCGGCGTTGCCGGGCTAGCTTTTCCTCCGCGTTAGCTAGGGCTGAGCTTACCGCCTCATAATGCCGTTGACGTTCATTAACCCGCATAACCAGTCCCAGACTGCCGAATACTACTGTAATCAAAAATAAAATAACCGCTGCTGCCTGCAAAAAACGACTGCGCTTTATTTTCAAGTGTGATGGTGCGGACAAAGTCTTGATCAAGCCTTTTTCGCCATACCTGAAATAGCGTTCCGCCACCGACAAAGCCCCGGTATTTTCAAGATGGCTATCTCTTGCAACAACATCTTCATCTCTTCTCCAATTCGACGGCAGAATGTCTGATGTTCCGGTTGCGAGATTTTGACTCAACATAAAATTCGGTTCTACCTCCGGATAGTAGCACTCCTCAAACCCGGCCAGTGCCGGTGCTTCAACAAACGGATGCATCCAGTAATCAAATTTGCATCCCGCCGCCGATAACTCTTCAAGCAACTCCTCCCATTCAACACGCGGTATCACGCAACAACGCGTTAAAACTTTATCATTGTGAATACTAATTTCCGGAAGCGTCCTGCCATACCAAACCATGTCGGCAAAGTTACCCGGCAAATGCGGCGGCAACTCGAACTCCAATCCCCCCGCCAAATCCGCCCGATTCAACCGCGGCATAGCTAACTCCACTACCTCGGCTTTAGGTATCCCGCCTATTATAATTATCGGAGCATTCCGATAAGGCTTTACCTGTCTGAGCACTTGGCGTATCCGGTCACTCAACCGCGAATCTCCCTCCTGAACCGGACAATAAACCTCCTTCACCGGAATGATCTTCTTCCGAAGATATTCCAGCTTGAAAAAATCCACCTCTCCGCCATGCCCCAAACACAAGAGGTTCAGTTTCATATTAACAATTTTGGGGGTTCAGATTGTTTTTAAATTTGTTAATCTTTTTCATCTTTGTTCTTATCGTCATCAGTCTCATGCTCCAGGTGTTCAAATTCACCTTTATCAGCCAACGATACATGGCCTTCCACCCAACCATCGTCCAATGGATTGTCAACGCGTTTGCCCAGATCCTTAAACAGGCGGCGCAGGTCGATCACTCCGCCAATCATAAACCAGACCGTGGAAACAGCACCGACGATAATTCCTACCACGATTACATTTATATAGAAATACCAGCTCCACCATTTTGCCGGCCATGGCGATATCCAGTTCCATACCAAAACTCCGACAAACGCAATGAAAAACTGAAATACAATGGAATATCCGAACACACTCCAAGCGATAACCTTGTCTCCGGTGGTGTATTCATCGTCAATCCCGATTAATTTGCCGTAGACATTACGCCAGGTCCAAGGACTCTTATTTTCCAAACTTTCACCGTTACTGTATTCACCACGGTGCAGCATACGGTCCAGGTTATACGGCTTACGGTAGGTTAGCAGCGAGCCAATAATATAAGCTCCACATCCCAACATCATCGCCATAAAATAGATTTCATAGGAATTAATCGGAAACTTGACCGGGCTAATCTCCCATACAATATAAGGAGAACAAGTCGCAGTCACTGCATGTAATGCTACACTGACGTATTTTAGGTAGCCGCTCTCCACCAGCCACGGATAGACATTGCTGCTCCAGGTACGTTGAAGAATCAATCCGCTTAATGCAGTGCCAGACCCGAAGATCAGCGCGCAAAATGCCCCGGTAGTTGTTCCCCAGCGGGTGTAAAGACCACCGATCATAATCGGACCGGCCGCTCCCATCCATAAGGATAACATGATCGAAATAAACATCAGAATATAATCGATCTGGGCAAAAAACAACGACACTACCAGGAAAAAAATACATACCGCGACCGACATCATGCGCAACCAGAACAAATGCTGTTTCGGCTTGAAAGGCTTCTTGCGAAATGGCATAACCACGTCCTGAATCAGGGTTGATGATGCGTTGAATATCCGGGAGTCATCGGTCGAGAGCATCAGCATGACCATCAGCAAAATAAACATGCCCATTATCCCAATTGGCATTTTTTGGCGCATTATCTCCGGAAGCATCATCTGATAATAAAGCGTCTTGAATTTTTGGAAAGTAAAGTTGCCCTCCGGAACTTTATTAAGATGTTTCAAGGTAGTGTCAAGATATACCGTATCTGGATTATTATCTTGGGAATATGGTTTGTCACTCCCGATAGTATGCTGTACAGGTGGGATTGCGGAAATCTCATGAATTATGTCGCTTTTTACAGTATCATTTTTAATGGTTTCATCGGCGATTTTCGAAACTAGAGCAATGCGGATATCTCTGGCTTCTCCAGAATATCGATTTGCATTCATAACTGTAACCATGAAAATACCAAGCAAAATTATCATTATAGAAGCAAAGCCACTTCGCCATGCTCCGAGAATACCGGCCATCTTCTGTTCGTGCGCATCGCGCCCCGAGTTCGACGTATCGTTACCTATCCATGACGCACGATTGAGGGTCATTCCGATAATCCAGACAATCACCGCAAACAAATTGAAATCGCGCAAAGAGCTTACATCCATTGGATTCAGGAAGCTTTCCCCAGGAGCCCGATCCAGCATAACCGGCGCAACATCGTTCGTCCAGGAGATTTCAGTCAAGACAAAAACCGAGAAAATCACAAAGACAGGATATGACATCAACCCCTGGATCGAATCAGTCACCAGCAGGGAAATACGTCCACCCGGCCAAATCACCAGCATTGCCATGGAAAGAACCAAAATCATGATAAGAGCGTAAGTTGAAATCTCAAACCCAAACAGGTTGAACGCCATAGGTATTCCGACAATGTAGATAAAAAAACGCGCTGCAACCGCAGGGCCAATGGAATTGGAAATCATCTCTGCTACAGTACGAATGAAAGCGGCTATAATTCTAAAAGAACGGTTGTAACGCAACTCTAAAAACTGCCCTATGGATAGACATTTGGTCTGCCGATAACGGTAAATACAGTAACCGGTTAAAGCCATAATTATACCCACAGGGGTACACAAACGATTCCACATCTGCATTGCCATACCAGTCATATACCCGCGTTCACAAGACGCGATTAGAACAACTACTGAGATTCCGGCCTGCAAGTCTCCTACCGATATCACATAACGACCAGCGACTCGGCCTGCAGCGAGAAAGTCTGCAACGCCACGAACGTATTTTCTGGAGTAAACCGCCATTCCCAGTACAAACACCACAGGAACAATTACAATAACCAAATCAATCCAATGCATTAAATCAAACCTTTTTTGTCAAAAAATAGATATTTTGCTATCTCTTTATTTATTTCTTTACGAGTTTTTTAACCACTTTTGAGAATTATGATGCTCAAATGAAAATCTTCAACTATCATTTCAGCAACGGTTATAGTTTAAAAACTCTTGAGTCTATAGTTTTGCTTAGTCTATGACAATAAAGTCTCGTTGCGGAATTCTTATTCCTGAACTTGTCAGTCTCGTTTCAGGACTGTAATTCACCCAGACGCTAGCACCATTGGCATAGCGGGTTTCGGAGAGGTCGGCAGAGTGTTCAATTATTTCCTCTATGAATTCATAACGCAAATGTTCAACCTTGTCAATATCATCCGTGATTCGTTTGATTGTTTGAGTATCTCGACGCAGTTTTTCCGGATTCTCGTAGGTCAAATCCAAGCTCCATCCGTGTTCAGGAGACCAATTCGGGTTAAATAAATGGTGGAAATATACTAAAGGTATACCGCCCCAGGCAAAATTCATTAGATAAGCACGTTCTCCAGGCCAGGCATTGATCCCGCTACGGAGCGTATTGTAAATGATAAAACCATGATATACGAGTTCGAAAAAAGGCACGTTACAATCACAGTAAGGTAAATCTTTTTCAAGGTTGTTAAATACCATATAAGCACGGTCTAGTTCAGGCAAACACCAATCCCTGGCGCCTTCAGACATGGCAACCTGAAAGTTTTCCTGCATCATCCGCATAATATCTTTATAATACCTGGCATTATCAGAACGGCTGACAGAATGAGTAGGATGATAGCACTTGCGCATCATAATAATACTGATGACATCGACGTAATATGCCCCGCTGACAGGAAGTTTTTCCTTGATAAGTTTGAAGTTTTCTTTAGCGTAGCGCTCCGCGGCCCGTTGCGGACAAATCCGGTAAGAGCGTCCGCAGGCTAATTCCCCGCTGACGCTGGGAAACGGCAGACGCATGTCATTTTCCATATGCTCACAGGAATAATCGTCCAAATCAAAATTCCGGGCAAGGGAAGTGCCGTCAACATAATTGTCATGCAAACTCACCGGAAATCCCAGAGCCTGCACCTTGTTGACAGCGTCGAGTAGCGCCGGTTCTCCTCCAATGCTCGCTTCGACCGGAAACAATTGCGGGAATGCACCATCATGCCCTCCGTGGTTCCAGCCGACCAAATTAAATTCACATTCACCTACTCCCGCATCTTTGAAAGCTTGGGCAACCTCGACAATATGTTCAAGCGACATCAACACTCTGGCTTCAGGCTCATTTTCCTGAGTCTGCTCCAGTATGGCCGGGGGCAATGGCTTAACCGCCAGACGACAACGCACCGGCAGGGAACGTGACGCATGATCCAGCGCCGGATTTTCCTTCGCTTTCATTTTCAATGTCGGCAGTTTGCGTTGTTCAAGATTGTATTTTCGGTAGGCATGCGCCATTTGTAAATAACCGCCGTTAATCTGCATGACGATAAAGACAATATCCTCACGGAGCGGTTCATCGTCCCAATAATCCCGGATAAAAAATTCCGGATCGGCAGTATAGATTCCGGAATCAAGCCAGTTGGTACGTAGCCGTATGGCAAAATCAAACTTTCCAGATTCGACAATTGCCATGCTTGCTTTGCCATTGGATATTGCACCCCATAGCGGCATATTGCTCCAATGCATTTTCCACTCTTTCTCCGCAAATACGGGAACAGTATATTCTTCGCTGGGCTTATCTTTCGCATAACAGAGAATGCCGCTGTCAATCGGCAAAAGGATCGCACCATTACAATCATTGCGTACAGACGCAGTGTCCAACGGGATAATTGAGAGAAAACGGGCATCCCCATTTTCCTCCATCTTTGGCATTGGCAAAGAATAGCGCATGCCATTTGAAGTTGTTTCCGTTTCAAGGCAAAAAGCCAGCCCTAGTTGACGGTTTAAGAATTTTGTTCCGACCTTTTGCCAGGTTTGATCAGAGGTATAATTCCTGCAAATGTTCTTGTTCGCATCACAGTATTTGACTTCAAAATGCATATTTTCAGTATCCTTAATTTATAATTGTTTTATTTTTATAGGGGTATATTCAAGTTAAACTTTTACCAATTCTTATTTTCGATTGTCTTTAGCCATTTTATAAATGTTACTTTATTCCTGAACTCATGTCAAAAACAGTTCGATAACAGGGATTTCAACCTCTGGCGGTCTTACCGGAAGCAATAGGGTTACCGCTCCTTCCGGTGTTTTACTGATCAAATCGGGGTTTTCATCTTTCATATCTGTCCTGAATTTGATTTCACTGGCATCATTTAGCAATTGAGCGTATTTTAACCTGTCGCGGAATCCGTTCAGATGCAGTTCTTTGAGCGGCCAGTCGAAAATATGAAGATATAGGCGTTTAGTATCAGAATTATATGTAAATCTGCATCCTTCCGGCTCAAAAAACTCGTCCGGGCCCATGCCGCAGTTATGAATTGCCCTGCTGTGCAGACGCATCCAGTCAGCAATACCGTTTAAACATTTAATTGCCCGTGAATCAAATTCGCCACGTCCGTTTGGTCCAACGTTCAACAACGTGTTGCCCCCTCGGCTGGTGTCTTTTATAAGAATGCTCAACAGCGCTCGGACTGATTTCCAGGTATATTCATCCCGAAAATATCCCCACGACCCGGAAAATGTATGGCATCCTTCCCACGCTCTTCCCTTACTGTTATTTTCACACACTTCATTCGGAGCAGGAATATATTGTTCCGGGGTAAAGATGTCGGCACTTTCCGGATAATCCAGCCGATTGTCGAGAAGGACATGCGGCTGAAGCGAACGAACAGTTTTCACTAGTTCCTCGGACTCCCAGTCGGCCGCCCCCTTGCCATCTTCCCTGGGATAGGAAAAGTCGAACCACATGATATCAATTCTGCCATAACCAGTCAGCAGTTCGCTTACCTGATCTCGCATGTACCTTGCATATTTACGCATATCACGTGACCGGTTTTTTTCCCGTTCTTCCGGCAGATCTTTCTCCGGATGTGCCAGGTCCACGGTGAATTCGGGATGATGCCAGTCCAGCAGCGAGTAGTATAGACCTATCTTTATGCCTCTTGCGCGAAAAGCATCAATAATTTCCTTCAATAAATCTCTACCGCATGGGGTATTGGTGATTTTAAAATCTGTATACCTGCTATCCCACATGCAAAAACCATCGTGGTGTTTTGCGGTGAATACGACGTATTTCATTCCAGCCCGGGACGCAGTTTCAGCCCACTTTTCCGGGGCAAACAGGTCGGGGGCAAACAGGTCCATATATCGGTTGTATTTTTCCGGGCGGACCGGCTCAAAAAGGCGAACCTTTTCATGTCTGGCCGCCAGTGCGTAAATTCCCCAATGTATAAACATGCCAAAACGGTCTTTTACAAACCATTCCATATTTTTAGATTCGACTTTCATCATATATAATCCATTAAATTAAAAAAGTTGTTTCATCCCCAAAAATGTTTTTTCAGAGCGATTGTATTCAATTCTGTTATTATTAATTTTTCGAAATTAAATTTCTCCATTTATCATAATCAGACGATAAATCATTTCCGAATTTAATCATGATATCGTCATGTTTCCTGGGGGATTTTTTCACATTTCCCCTTTTCCTCTTACTGGACACAAGCAGCGATCAAATCCCCCGCCGTTCCAATTTCCGGGACGAACCCATTGCAGTTTATCGCCCCGACTCATATTGTTGATTGTTGAAAGCGCCTGATTAAATGACTTTAGATTAATCTTTTCCGGAAGCGGAATGTCTATTTCTGACCCCATATACTTTCCGCCTTCTTCGCCAACAAAACCGAAACGATTAGCCCATTCACATTTCAAATTGTCCTTCCGTCCGAACTCAAAGATTTTACCTTCAATCTCCAAGCTGCATTTTGCGTTGCCCTTGTCGACTGCCTTTACAGGACAATTGTCGATACATTTCATGCATTTTGTGCACAGTGCCTCACCTTCATAGATCGGATCCTGCTCCAATTCCGCATCCGTTACGATTGAGATAAACACTTGGGTATTGCCATATTCAGGCGTCAATACTATTCCATTCCATCCGAATTCACCAAGTCCGGCCGCCACCGCATAAGTCCGGTTTGATGATATCCGCAAAGAGGTTTCGTCCATATCCATGAAAGCTGTTGCCTTGTAACCTCTGGAGCGTAAATATTGAACGATTTGGAATCCGGTGGAATAAATTTCGTGGGGAATCATCCAATTCAAAACCGAGCTGTAAATCGCGATATTCTCAGCTGGCGGTTGTGCCGCTCTCTCAATGACGGAATAAGGAAAATGTATCCCGAAAACAACTACAGACTTTGCCTCCGGCATATAGTCTTGCGGATTTTTAATTTGAGCTTTGCGTATTTCAACCGCGGCAGAACCATCCATCACATAATCTTCTGTTGTAGATGGAGAACCTGGCTTTCCGTTCTGATCCATGACCACAGTCATTTGATCATCAAGACCATGACTTTGAATATTATTAATCCGTTGCACGGAGCTGATTCCGATCAAGTCCGCACCATTATTCAAGGCAAAAGCCTTGAGCTCCGCAGTGTTAACCTTGCCTTTTTTTCCCGGTGGCTCAACGGATAAGGTCAACGGGCTCAACGGTAAAGCGGTAATGAGATGGTGGAAATTAATGTCGACCGTCTTTTCAACGCCTAAAAGTTCTTTGGCTAATTCCGGCGTAAGATGAGGTCCTGGCTCAGAGCTATAATGGGTAAGTCGGGATGCGGGCAACGTATAGTACCCCAGAAGTTGCAAATAATGCGACAGGTCGAAAAGCGTGTCTCGCATTCTTTCTCTAGTTGCATTGTTCATGAATGGATCCGAATAAGAGTTGCCGAATATAACGATGGATTCGCCAGACGGCATATACTGTTCCAAGTCAATGCCCCGCTCAAGCAACTCCTGCCTGGAACCAATATACAGGTAGTCTATGCCGACACTCAAGACTTTCTGTTTTAGGGCATCAGTAACCTCAGCTCTGTCTACAGATTTTGGCTCTCTCTTTCTGGCTACGGTATGGGGATACAGATTATTGTTGTCTGTTTTGAGATGGGGAGGAAGGCAGGCGGCCAGGCAGGCAGCACTGTCCATAATAAACTCGCGCGGTCGTCTGCCGTCGTTTATGATCCGCAAGCAAACTTCTTCCGTAATCTCTTTTGGCAAAAATCTTGGCGTGATCTGATAATAGCACAGATTACATCTCCACTTATTGGTCAATGGCACTGTGAATTTTTTTCCTCCAATATCCAGTTCTTTGGTTCCACGCACTTCTTTTCGGAATCTGTCATAAGGGCATGCTGTTACGCAACGCATGCATTTATTGCACAACGGTGTACCGTTGTATAGTGGATCTGCAACTAGCGGAGCTTCCGTTATCAGCGAGCAGATCCTCTGCCTCGGACCAAATTCAGGAGACAGGAAAGATTCATGCCAGCCAATTTCGCCCAGACCTGCCGCTACCGCCGCGTATCGGTGTGCCAACGGCGGAGCAAACGGCTCCGCCATCGTTTTGTAAGGCCTATACCTCCAATGGGTGGACGCGGCAAGCGGCAGGCTTTGGTAGCCCTGTTTTTCCAGAAACTTGGCTAATTTAAAAACAATGGTGTGCAACCGGTGGTTCATGTTGGTTTCCAGTTCGCATGCGTCTGCCGGGTTATCCCAATGTTCTGACAGCTCCTGTTCCGTCAACTCCATAGACGCGTCCAACCAGGAAACCCCAACCACCACCACTGACTTAGCTGTAGGCAAAAGCCCCTGAGGAGAATGCATCAAAGGAGCGTTGGCAAACCGGTCCATGGATGCTACACCCGTCATTTCAGATCCAAGTTCCTTTGCCATTGACTTTATTTCAGAAGTTAATTCGGACATATCAATTTTCATATTTATTCTCTTAAATACAGGTTTAACGCCGCGTACAAGTTTTTCACGACATAATTTTTTCAATTTGCAGGATGGAATTGGCAAGCGTATAGTTGGTAAAACTATTTACCGTATACGCCAGCAATTATCTTCCTATTCTAACAATCAGATGCCATATTTACTTGGCTATAATCTTTTAAGTAATCTTTTAAGTTTAAAAAGTTATTTTAATCCAGATAAAAACGTTTTCTAACCTTTGTTCTTGACTACATAATTCTTTTTGTTTTCGTTAAATACCTCACTCTTTTTCATTTTTTTTTATATGTTTGATTTAATCCACTTTTGGTACTATCACAGTACTTTGGATTTTTTGCTCAACTTTTACAATATTTTTTCGATATATAGCCTTTACTTACTGTTCTGATTGATAATGCCGATCAATCGCGTCTGCAGTCAATGCCACGTTATAAACCCTAAGACCGTCTATTACGCCCTTGAAATAATAATTATCCGGTTTCCTTCTTCCAAGGTTAACCGTGTAATCAGTTGGCATCAGTGACGTGGAATACGCACCTGGCGTGCCGGACAATACTCCATTTATATACCATTGTGCTTGTCCAAATATTTTATCCCAAGTCACCGCAATATGCGTCCAACTGCCGGGTGATATCGAGTCTGCAGAAAAGGCCCGGGCTACTCCATTCAGAACAAGTACTAATTTCTTATCAGTAGCAACGTAAACAGCATACTGCGCATCTCCTAAAGATGAGCTATTCTTTGATATAATATATCCAGATAGAGAGGCGGCAGGATCAACATTCACCCACGCCTCAATCGTTATCGCATCGGTAATGTTCAAGCTCGCGTCATTGCCGCAATCAACATAATCATCCAGCCCATCAAAACTCAGCCCTCCACCCACTTTTCCTCCTACCCAGCAGGTACTGGGGTCCATATTCACAAGTATCCCGGAATTATCGTTGCTTGAAGAGTCTTCTGCGGTGGTTGCCCCCTCATCTTCATCAAATTTCCATTTACCCACTGTTTCTCCTTCAAGGTAGCGTTCCTCAACTTCTTCTGCACTCAATGCCACGTTGTGAACCCTTACATCGTCAATAATGCCCTTGAAATAAAAATTATCCGGCTTTCTTCTTCCAAGGTTAACCGTGTAATCAGTTGGCGTAAGAGAAGTGGAATACGCGCCAGGAGTGCCGGACAACTCTCCATTTATATACCATTGTGCTTGTCCAGATATTTTATCCCAGGTTACTGCAATATGATTCCAGACATCGGGCAATATCGAGTCTACAGAAGAGGCTCTGATCGCGCCATTCAGAACAAGTACTAATTTCTTATCAGAACCAACGTATACAGCATACTGCGCATCTCCTAAAGAAAGGTTATTCTTTGATATAATGTATCCAGATAAAGAGATGGTAGAATCTATATTCACCCATGCCTCAATCGTCAGTGCGTCAGTGATATTCAGACTCGTATCATTGCCGCAATAAACATAATCATCCTCCCCATCAAAACTTAGCCCTTCTCCGACTTTTCCTGCGACCCAGCAGGTACCAGCGTCCATGTTCACAAGTGTCCCGAAATTACCATTTCCTGAGGAGTCTGCGGCGGTTGCTCCAGCTTCCCCATCAAACTTCCACTTGCCCATAGTTTCTCCTCCAAGATAATGCTCTTTGATTGAGTCTGAGTTCAACGCCACGTTGTAAACCCTGACATCGTCAATGATGCCCTTGAAATAACAATTATCCGGTTTCCTTCTTCCAAGGTTAACCGTGTAATCAGTTGGCGTCAGTGAAGTGGAATACAATCCAGGCGTGCCGGACAACTCTCCATTTATATACCATTTTGCAGATATTTTATCCCAGGTGACGACAATATGATTCCAGATACCGGGTAATATCGAGTCTGCGGAAGAGGCCCTGATCGCTCCATTCAGAACCAGAACTAACTTCATATTAGTATCAACGTATATAGCATACTGCCTATCTCCTGCTGAGTTATTATTCTTTGATATAATGTATCCAGGCAAGGAGGCAGAAGTGTCTATATTCACCCATGCCTCAATCGTTAGCGCGTCAGTGATATTCAGACTCGCATCATTGCCGTAATCAACATAATTATCCAGCCCATTAAAAAATAGCCCTCCTCCGACTTTTCCTGCGACCCAGCAGGTACCAGTATCCATGTTCACAAGTGTCCCGGAATTACCATTTCCTGAGGAGTCTGCGGCGGTTGCTCCAGCTTCCTCATCAAACTTCCACTTGCCCACAGTTTCTCCTGCAAGATAATGCTCTTTTATTGAGTCTGAGTTCAACGCCACGTTGTAAACCCTGACATCGTCAATAATGCCCTTGAAATAATAATTATCCGGTTTCCTTCTTCCAAGGTTAACCGTGTAATCAGTTGGCGTCAGTGAAGTGGAATACAATCCAGGCGTGCCGGACAACTCTCCATTTATATACCACTGTGCTTGTCCAGATATTTTATCCCAGGTTACTGCAATATGACTCCAGACACCGGGTGATATCGAGTCTTCAGAAGAGGCCCTGATCGCGCCATTCAGAACCAGAACTAATCTCTTATCAGCAGCAACGTATATAGCATACTGCCTATCTTCTGCAGAGGAGTTCTTTGATATAATGTATCCAGGTAAAGAGGCGGCGGGATCTATGTTAACCCACGCCTCAATTGTTATCGCATCGGTAATGTTCAGGCTCGCGTCATTACCGCAATCAACATAATTATCCTGTCCATTAAAAAATAGCCCTCCTCCGACTTTTCCTGCGACCCAGCAGGTACTGGGATCCATGGATGTGGACAATGTCCCGGAATTATCGTTGCCAGAAGAGTCTTCTGCGGCGGTTGCTCCCGCTTCCTCATCAAGCTTCCACTTGCCGGCCGCGTTAACAATCAATGTCACCGCATAAGCATCATATTTATTTTCCCAGGGGAATGTTACATCTACAGCACCGTCATATACATTAAATTGCCGAGAAAAAATTATCTGCGGACCATCTACCACTCCCCCATCCGCTTCCGGGATCAGTTCCACCATAGCGTAAACAGAGTGTCCCTGAGGAACATCAAGGCCTTCGAAATGAATATCAACATCGCCAGGAGAGCCTGTAAAACAACCAGAGCTACCGAGCAATACACGCACCACGTTATTTTCTTTACCGGCCACAAGTTCAATCCTTTCGGTCGGCTCCGTTTCAACTAAATCGCCAGTGATAGCTGCATAACGCTGATAGACCCACCACTGCCCTTTGGGTTCGTTGTCAATTGTCAAAATCCCATCCAAGTGACCTCGATTTGCAATATTCCAGTTAGCATGGCAGGCAGCATCAACCTCAGCTCTTTCAATTGTGGCAATTCTCCATGCCGTCCCTCCGCTGTATTGTTCAATTTCACTACAATACTCATTAATTATAATACCAACGTTATTGATATCCAGGTTGTCCATCAAATCCCGGCAATTTTGCACCTGCTGCACCAGGTCTAATGTTCTATCCAAAAAGTGCCAGGATATGTAATTGGGAACAACATTTGAGCTCTTGCAATAACCAAGAAAATCGTCAAAATCATCATCCCCGGGATAAGTATGTCCCCAACTGGGGCCAACGATAACCGCTTGCGGATCAACCTGACGTATCTTCAAGTATGCCCTCCGCCATAACTCGTTGAATTGCCCCGTTTGCCAGGAATCCTGGTCTGGTTCATTCCAAATATCCCACTGAGGATGCAGTCCCAGTGCAAACCAATCTTCGACCAGGTCCTCGACAAAATCCTCCCACGGAGACCAATTGCCATTGGCCCCCGGCAGTCCGAGTCCTAAACTCCTCCAGCCGTCTGATATGACAACCTGCTGTGTGATGCCTAATGTTGCCATTCTCTCTCTCTGGTCCCAAGCAGCACTGGGATAAGTCCTGTTTAACTGGATATTGAGCGGAACAACCATGGAATCCGGTGGGCTGACAGGATCAGCATTGAAGCCGTGTATAAAACCGCTGGCCCGGTAAGTGACCGGCTTGGTCTGATCCACCAACACATACACGGTTGAAATTTCAGTAGCCAATGCGCTGCCACACATGGCTACCAGAAAAAAACAACCAATAAAATAATTATAAAATCTAATCTTTTTCATTTAATTCCCTCATGATAAATTTCAACTATGTGTCTTTGATTGAGACTTCTATTTATAGACTTGGTACGCGAAAAATCTCAGTCGTTTCATCCAGAAAAAGTTATTCCGCTCCAATTGTTTTCAACGTCAGATATTTTGTTGTTTTCCGTAAAACACCTCACATTTTTTAATTTTTATGTATATGTTTGACTTTATCCGCTTACGGTACTATCATAGTATCTTGGATTTTCTACTCGACTTTTTCATACAACTTGTACTGTACAAATATTTATTCTCATTAATAATGTGCTTGTTAATTGGGAAAAGCCAGAAACCATATTTCCTCAGCAGACAAGACACGACGATAGACCCTGACTTCATCAATTGTGCCGTTAAAATGTTTCCCACTTCCTTCACCGATGCGACAGTGGGTAGTAGTGGTTATATCCTCCAACACATAAGAAGATATATCACAACTTGCGTCCAGATTGCCATCAACATACAATCTTTCAAGCCCGTCCCTGTCGAAAGTAAGAGCAACATGATGCCATTGCCCATCTTTGACATTTGTAATTCCATAGACTTTCAATCTGCCGTCACTTTTACCGATGGAACCCTGTAGACAATTTCCGTCAGGAGCTATTCCGAGAAACCAGCCGGGATATATACCTTTTGAGACTATTCGTGGTTCCAAATCAGTAATACTACTGAATTTTATCCAAGCTTCAATACTGAAATCACTGGTTCCCATTTCCAGTGAAGCAGCATTCCCGCAATCAACATAATCATCATCCCCATCAAATAACAAGCCAGTCCCGTCTTGACCACTTACCCAGCAGCTTCCGGTATCCATATTGATCAGAGTGCCGTCATTGCTGCCTGCAGAATCATACACCGTAATGCCATTCCCCGTATCCATTTTCCAATGAGCGACAGAAATTATGGCATGATCAGATATTTCCTCAGCAGATAAGACTCGACGACAAACCCTGACTTCGTCAATTGTGCCGTTAAAATGTCTTCCACTTCCTTCACCGATGCGACAGTGGGTCGTGGTGGTTATATTCTCAAATGCATAAGAAGATATATCGCGACTTGCGTCCAGATTGCCATCAACATACAATTTTTCAAGCCCGTCCCGGTCAAAGGTAAGAGCAACGTGATGCCATTGCCCATCTCTGACATTTGTAGTTCCATAAACCGCCAATCTGCCGTCACTTTTACCAATGGAACCCTGTAGACAATTTCCGTTACCGGCTATTCCGAGAAACCAGCCGGGATATATACCTTTTGAGACTATTCGTGGTTCCAAATCAGTAATACTACTGAATTTTATCCAAGCTTCAATACTGAAATCACTGGTTCCCATTTCCAGTGAAGCAGCATTCCCGCAATCAACATAATCATCATCCCCATCAAACAACAAGGCGGCCCCATCTTTACCACTTACCCAGCAGCTTCCGGTATCCATATTGGTCAGATCTCCGTCGCTCCACCCCAAACTATCATGTGCAATGGAACCTTCTTTTTCACTAAAGGACCAATGTCCGATCAGGTTAGCATGATCAGATATTTCCTCAGCAGATAAGACTCGACGACAAACCCTGACTTCGTCAATTGTGCCGTTAAAATGTCTTCCACTTCCTTCACCGATGCGACAGTGGGCCGTGGTGGTTATATTCTCAAATTCATAAGAAGATATATCGCGACTTTCATCCAGATTGCCATCAACATACAATTTTTCAAGCCCGTCCCGGTCAAAGGTAAGAGCAACGTGATGCCATTGCCCATCTCTGACATTTGTAGCTCCATAAACCGCCAATCTGCCGTCACTTTTACCAATGGAACCCTGCAGGCAATTTCCGTTACCGGCTATTCCGAGAAACCAACCGGGATATATGCCTTTTGAGACTATTCGTGGTTCCGTATCAGTAATACTACTGAATTTTATCCAAGCTTCAATACTGAAATCACTGGTTCCCATTTCCAGTGAAGCAGCATTCCCGCAATCAACATAATCATCATCCCCATCAAACAACAAGGCGGCTCCGTCTTTACCACTTACCCAGCAACTTCCGGTATCCATATTAGTCAGCGTGCCGTCATTGCTATTAGCGGAGGAGTCTTCTGCGGTCGGGCCCGCTTCTTCATCAAAATTCCAGTGACCTGCCGAATCTATAACCAATGTCACAGCATAAGCATCAAGGTTACTTACCCAAGGAAATGTTACATCTACAGCACCGTCATATACATTAAATTGCCGAGAAAAAATTATCTGCGGACCATCTACCACTCCCCCATCCGCTTCCGGGATCAGTTCCACCATAGCGTAAACAGAGTGTCCCTGAGGAACATCAAGGCCTTCGAAATGTATGTCTACAAGTCCCGGAGAGCCTGTAAAACAACCAGAGCTACCAAGCAATACACGCACCACGCCATTTTCTTTGCCGGCCACAAGTTCAATCCTTTCAGTTGGCACGGTTTCAACCAATTCGCCAGTGATAGCTGCATAACGCTGATAGACCCACCACTGTCCTTTGGGTTCGTTGTCAATTGTCAAAATCCCATCCAAGTGACCTCTATTTGCACTATTCCAGTTAGCGTGGCAGGCAGCATCGACCTCGGCTCTTTCAATTGTGGCAATTCTCCATGCCGTCCCTCCGCTGTATTGTTCAATGGCACTACAATACTCATTGATTATAATACCAACGTTATTGATATTCAGGTAGTCCATCAGATCCCGGCAGTCTTCCACCTGTTGCACCAGGTCAAGAGTTCTGTCCAAAAAGTGCCAGGATATATAATTGGGAACCACATTTGAGTTTTTGCAATAAACAAGGAAATCATCAAAATCATTATCCCCGGGATAAGTATGTCCCCAACTGGGGCCAACGATAACGGCTTGCGGATCAACCTGACGTATCTTCAAGTATGCCCTCCGCCATAACTCGTTGAATTGCCCCGTTTGCCAGGAATCCTGGTCTGGTTCATTCCAAATATCCCACTGAGGATGCAGTCCCAGTGCAAACCAATCTTCGACCAGGTCCTCGACAAAATCCTCCCACGGAGACCAATTGCCATTGGCCCCCGGCAGTCCGAGTCCTAAACTCCTCCAGCCGTCTGATATGACAACCTGCTGTGTGATGCCTAATGTTGCCATTCTCTCTCTCTGGTCCCAAGCAGCACTGGGATAAGTCCTGTTTAACTGGATATTGAGCGGGATCACCATGTCGTCTGGAGGGCTGACAGGATCCGCATTGAAGCCGTGTATAAAACCGCTGGCCCGGTAAGTGACCGGCTTGGTCTGATCCACTAAAACATTCACTACTTCATCCGCAAAAACCCCGCTATACATAATCGCCAGAAGGAAATAACCAATAAAATACTTATAAAATTTATTCGTTTTCATTTTACGCTCCCATGATAAATATTAATTTCAACTCGGTGTTTTTGGCAGACTTGCCAGATAACAACATTTATGGTTAATATGACCAACTCAACAATCTGTTCCATCCTTTGTTTACATATTTGTTTTTCTGTTATACTTGCGCAAATTAATGGGTTTGTCATATCCCGATGCAAAGTATCGGGATATGACAAGTCTGATAAGAAATGAATCTTATTCAAAACTTATGACGGGATATTCTTCCGCCGGTAGTTTATTGGGATCCTTTCTGAGCGAGATGTAGTTCTCGCGGCCTTTGCCGTCATTGTCATTGACGATGGCGTTGAAATGAAAGCCTTTGCGCAGGTCCTTCATGGAAATTCCCAGCGCTTTAAACGGTATATAGGTGTTGATAAAGAGCACGTTTTTCTTGTTGCGAGAGTATGTTACGCGGATTTTCCCGGCCACCTCTTTCGCCGAAAATCCCATTGGAGTACTCCATAGGGAGCACTTAGTTTTGCCGGAATTAAAGACTGCAGCTCCGATATCCCACATCCCGCCTTGCCTCGGGAACATGAAGCGAAGCTGGATGCTGTCGCCCATGTATAGTTTAGTCCCGTCGTCTGGCTGGTGATGCTGATCGTCGAACACCGCCACCTGGATGAGCATGGCATCACGTTTGGGATATTTAAAATAAATGTAGGCGGACAAGTCACGAGGCCCTTTCCAGTATAAGTCAGCGTGTCCCGGCACATCGGGTACGAGCGAAGTCAGTTGTTTTAATTTTTTAAGGACCAAGTGGTTTTTCAGATTATATTTAACATCGTCTTTGACAATAATCGCCGGGGTCAGCGGATAGGTCAGGGTTTGGGAAAAACGAAGCGCCGGGATCGCCACTTGCAAAGTCAAATTTTCCACATTGTCCTCGGTAGACTTGAATCTTTCCGACGCTTTAAGTGTGTAGGCGATTGTCCTGGTCTGCGCGGCCGTCAAAGTTGTGGCGACATTTTTCTGAGCGCAGGAAATGCCATCTGGACACGTCAGCGTCAAGGCCAGGTTTTGTTCGACGGCAAAGGGATTCATGAGCTTGAATTCGATTTTTCTGGTGGAACTCGGCTGTAGATAGATCCGGCTCGCGGGGGTGACCACCGGTCCGATGTAGTCGAAGGAGGCGCTTGCCGGCGATAAACGCCAGGAACCCGGCTGGACAGAAGAGACATCGGCGAGTAGGATTTTTCCGGTTTTATTATTCAACAACGGTAGCTCCTTGACGTTGCCGTATAAATCGATGAACTCGGCCTTTTCGGCGTTGGTGGAAAAAGCGATTATCCGGTTTTCTGACTCGCGATCTTCGGCCCACATGCCGAAGATCGCCGATTTGTCGTCCTCGAAACGGTAACAGAAAACATCCCCCTCGGTCTTCAGGCGTGACACGTAGCGGCAATCTCGGTAAAGGCCAGCCAGCATATTGAACGTGACATAACCGGACCTGAAACTGAAATCATAATTTAATAAATGGTACATTTCACCGGTCCCCTTGAAAGGCCGTTTATTTCGAATGTTGTACCATGTGTAGCCGATGGCGCCGTTGGCCCAACTGAAAAGCACCTTTTTGAACATAGTCGATGCCTGAAGTTTATCGTCCAGCGTGGCAACAGACGTTTCATTGGGAAACCAGGGTTGCTTGATCTGTCGCTCCTCACGAATCTTCAACAATTCCCCAATTTGTCCCTGGTAGCTCGAAAATGTGCCATGGCCGTGATAGCCATGGATATCGCAAGTATTCGGAGCGTTTTTAAACACATATCGTTGCATAGGGAAACTCTGTGAATTGCCGAACGCGCCCGCGATCAACAACGCCTTCGGATTGGCCCGTTTCATCTCCCGGTAGGCGATTCGTTGCATTTGGGTATATTCCTCGGTGCTGAAGTTGGCGAACCAATGCTGGTCCGGTTCGTTCCATACTTCAAAGAAACGCACTCTGCCACGAAAATGCTTCACCAAACGGTAGGCATAGTTGCCATAAGCGTTGTAGTCAGGTCTGGGTAAACCCCGTTTGCGGATCGGTTTCCAGTCCTTGGCGATCGCCCATTTCGGTGTCCACATGAAGCACAACTGCAGCTCCATTCCTTGTTGGGCGTACAAATCGACCCGTTTGTCATCCCAGGCCGTATCCCACATATCCTTCTGTCTTTGAATCATACCCCATGAGTCGCCAGTCCGAACCAGTTTAGTTCCGCACAACGCCAGGGCTTCTATTTCCTTTTTCAACTCCGGCAGACGCACGTGGATGGGATTGGGAACGCAATTCGCGAAGATAAAGCGATTATCGTTCTCCGACGGAAACGAAGTCGGCCCGGAAGGAATCATCGCGACGAAATTTCCTTTAAAACAGCGTTTTTTAGCCTGCTCGTTGTTTTCAATCACACTGTACTCGATCTCATACACGCCTTGCCGGTCAATTTTTTTAAACTGACTCAAGCGCTTTTCCCAGGCCTTAAGCGTCAGGGGCCGGGACGCGGTTTCCACCTTTTTTCCGTCCTGATCGATGATGGTGTAAGCCAGCGTCAGTTTTTTCGACTCGTCGGTGTCATTGCATACGCGGATCCCCGCAGCCCGGTCCCGGCTTAAGTCCCATACGTTTATTTCCCTACCCGTATCAATCATGGCAGTAACACCGTATTTTTCCACATTCACCTTGCCCAGTCCCAAACTGTTTGTTCCTTTTTGTTTGCGATCGAAGGAGACGATTATATTTTCAAGAAAAACGGGGAAATCAGCCTTGTTGTTGGTTTCGTATTCGGTTTTTTTGGTACTAAAAGAATGAGTCGTAATTGCGACTTTCCGCTTATTGGGATCGCCGAAGCTGTCTGCTTTCAGGGTGAATTTCAGGTTATGCCATGAATTATTCCCGGACTTGGGAACGTTGGCCGATAAGGTGGTGCTCTCCGCGAGAAAATCAACCATTTTAAGACTTATCGAACGAGCGGTGCTGTCGGCCGGAACATACACCATCAAATTCAGCGTCAATTGTTCGAACTGCGGCAACCAGATTTTCCCCTCCGGATTGACGACGACTCGATCTCCGGACTCGTCCTTGCCCAGGCTTATTTCTCTTACTTTCCCGCCGTCCGGAAGTTCGATGATTTTCTCGCATCCTCGCCCATAAATTTTAAGCTCCTCAAAGGACGAGCCGAAATCAATAAGTTCGTCCGCTTTCAGGGGAAAGGCGCTTGAGAGAAAGAACAGCAACAACATGTTGCAGCCCCAAACTGTTCTAGCTTGATAGCCGTTCCTCTTTTTATCTTTAAACTTCATCCGAATCATTATTCTTTTCCTTCTTTTTTAGATATAAAAAGACTTCCACTTTTCTTTTTCAAAGCTTGCGATCTTTACTTTTTAGTGGCTGTGCCATCTTGATTTTTCAGTATTTCTTTGTAAAGCATAATGCTTAAGAATCTTTGACAACAATAAAGGAAATACTTTATACCTGACCAGGTTTCTTTTGGCACATAATCCCCCCTTACCAGCGGAGCCCCGCTTGGCATATGCGTCAACTTAAGAATCTTTTCTTCCTGAATTGATTGTTTTTTTGTTTATTTTTCCTTGTTCGTTTTTCTAAATGATGGTACACTCTTGACTCTTTTCAACACAAAAGTATTTCTGTCATCAATAGTCCATTCCATTTCTTCACCTTTGCTTAAGTTTGTACTTTCAGCAATAGCTGCTGGAAAGTTAACATAAAACGACTTCGTGTTCCCACGCTCAACTCTTTGAATTTTAACTTTGTAACCCATTTTTTTTCTTTTTCATTTGACCTTTTTGATTTTTATACTAATATTAATAGTATATATACTATTAATATATCATCATAGATTTAATATTCAAGGTAATTTTATGAAAAACTTTATATCAACAGCAATAGATTCACTAACACCGTCGGAGATTGAAGAATTAGCTATCGAAAGCGGGTTTCAAAAAAGGATGCCTAAAAAAATTTCTTCGGTCGATTTATTAAATCTTTATTGTTTAGAAGCAATTGATAAAGCTCTCAGTTACAATGATATTGCCGGGGTATTGCATGATTCAACCGGAACAAGACCAAGTCGACAAGCTGTCTGGAAGCGTGCAAATACTCAATTTAGTAATTTTCTACAGATGATTCTTGGTAGGGTTATCGAAAATAAAATAATCGTGAAAAATGAACTTTCATGTGAACAGAACAACTTCCCTAGGGTCTTGGTTCAGGATAGTACCGTATTGAAATTACCGGATCGCTTATTCGATTCGTTTTCTGGAGTGTCTAATTCTCATAAATCTGTCTGTAACGCCAGGATTCAAGGAGTTTATGACTTGATTGCAAAACAATTCGTTACTTTTTCAATTGATAAATACAGCAAAAATGATTTTGATGCTGCCAGTGAACTTTGCATTGAGCCAGGAGATTTAGTTCTTAGGGACCGGGGTTATTTGAAATGTAGTGAGATTAAGAGGCTTAATGACAACTGCACATTATATATTTATCGGCACAAAAGTCTGATGGTTTTGCGAAACCCCGTCAATGACCAGAAAATTGATATATTGAAACTACTCAAGAAGAAAAGAAAAATTGATATGAATGTATGTTTGAACGATGACCATAGAACCATGGTGCGACTCATTGCAGTCCCGGTAAGAGAAGAAATTGCCAATATCAGACGTATGAAAGCAAAAAAACAAACCCGAGGACACAAACCATCTGAGAAAATGTTATCGTTGATGTCATGGACGATTTTTATAACAAATTTACCCGTCGTAAAGTATGACTTTGATATTATCTGCACATTGTACGGCTTGAGATGGAGAATCGAAATCATTTTTAAAACATGGAAAAGCAATATGGCGTTTTCAATTATACACAACGTCTCTTGTCACCAATTGCATGCATTAATAATTGCCAGGTTGATTACTATTGTAATTACTATGCACTGTATCTATAGAAAATGCGAAGAATTGGTTTATATATTCTCAAAAAAACGTTTAAGTTTATCAAAACTCATGCGCTATATTAGAGCTAAAAAAGAAAGACTGCAACATATCATAATACAAATAGAGAAAGATATCGATAGAGTTGTACAAACATTAACTTGCTATTGTACTTATGATAAAAGAAAAAGGTTAAACTATGTTGAAAACAAAGAACTTATACTTCTTCATATCTCTTAAGTTGACGCATATGCCCGCTTGGGCCCAATAGGTATATCCACCGTCATTAACTGGCTTCTCTTGTTTTACACTGTACAAATCAAGGCAGGTTCTATCTGCCACATGTCCATCAAAATAATTTATATTGGCGCGTCCTTTGAATGCGGAAGCGGGTAATGCGAGAACCGCATTTGCCGCAGTACTAGTGTCTCGCGGATCGGCAGCTCCATGCCGCCAGGCAACCTGAATATAATACATAAAATTCGGTTGGTCCCGCCGATTACTATCTCCAGCAAATACAGCAGTGGAAGGCACGCGAATAAAATTAGTTTTGCGTGGCGGAGTACTTGTCATCCAAGCTCCGGCGTTCCACCTGCCAGTAATATAGTAATTAATATCATAATGAGTATAGGCGAATAATGAAGGGTTTGCGGAAGAATATCCTCCCCGCACAGGTTCAGCCGGACACCAGAATGTCCCCAACTTATCCGGTCCGCCATGACGGCTGGAAAATTTGACGCCGTAATTTGCAAGCAATTGAAACCAATATTGAGCATAGTTAGGAGTCCATCCCGGCACAATCCAATCCTCATAATCCATCGAGTAACCTGCTTGAGCCAACCCAATCTGTTTCAGATTGTTCGCACATGAAATAGCTTTTGCCTTGTCCCGTGCTTTTCCGAGCGCCGGCAACAACATTGAGGCTAAAATTGCAATGATCGCGATCACTACGAGGAGTTCAATTAGAGTGAAATACTTCTGTTTGGTGTTCATTTTTCCATCTCCTTTGGTCAATGATGAAATTGTTCCCATTAAATTATTTTCCCAGAAAAACCATTGTACATTTTCCAGGATGATCGACTTTGTTTTTTGCTTCTTCATTTGTATTCTCCTATATTATAATCCGAAATATTTGGAAATACTTTTGGTTACAGTATCCCAGGCGGCTTTTGGTTTCCGGTACTCATCAAGCACTCCTTTATTGTTGTAACCCCGCGGACGGGAAAAGTAATTCTGGGTTGAAATATAAGTCCGGCAGTTACAGTATTGCCAAATCGCCAGCCCCGAAAATCGCGGATTAGTGAATATCGTATCAATTGACGTTTTCAGCAGTTGCGCCTGATATTCTTCCGACCAGCGAACCCCGCTGTGATCCCCGAGGAAAGCTCCCGCGCCAATTTCAGAGATGATGAACGGTTTGTTCGCAAACCGTTTTGCCGAAACAAATTCCGCCACTTCGGTCAGTTTTGGGGTAATATTGCCAATACCGCTGACTTGCGGATTCGGATCATACCAGCCCGGATAAATATTGAACGAAATAATGTCCGGCAATTTCAGCGAAATATCGCTCATGCAGCGGTTTGAAGCATAGGAAACCGGACGCGACCGATCATTTTCCCGTATTGCGGTGCAAAGTTTTCCAATAAGAAAGCATCCTTCCTCGGTATCGGAGGCGCACTCATTAAGAAATCCCCACATGATCACGGAAGGATGGTTGTAACTGCGCCGCACCATTTTTACTGTCTGTTCTTTCTGTTGCACCTGAAAAACGGGATTCTGAAGAGATTCCGGCCGATTTCCCCAGCCGAGTGATTCATCCCAGACCAGCAGTCCGAGCTGATCGCAGAGTTCGAGCATTTCCTCCCGTTGCGGATAATGGCTGCCGCGAATGAAATTGCATCCCTGTAGTTTGATCCGAACCAAATCGTTGCGGATGACAGGGAGCGGCGTGCTTGCGCCGAAATCGGGATGAAACTCATGGCGGTTATAGCCGATTAGCCGGATCGGGTCACCGTTCAGACATAGCCTGCCGCTACGCCAGTCCAGCGTCCGGATGCCAAACTTGACTTCCCGTTTCCAGCCGTCCCGGGCTACGGTCAAAGCATGTATTTCTGGAGTATCCGGGCTCCATATCCGGTGATTCGGTACTTTCCGGCGAATTGGAGCCGAATAAGTTACCGTTTCCGGTGTTCCGTGGTCAAACGCAATTTGTACTTCCGCGGCCTCCGGTGTATCAGGAAACTCAAGGGCAATTTCCACCTCTCCGGTAAGATGATCAAGAGGCGTTACCTGAACCCGGCTAATCGTTTCCGCGCCAATCGCTTCAAGCGTTACTGACGAATAAATTCCACCGTAACAGTAAAAATCATAATATTCCTTAAAAATCTCATCATCGGTTCCCTGCAAAACGTTGTCGGCAGCAATAGTCAATTCGTGCAGGCCAGGTATTCCGGCATCGAATTCATAATCCTCGAGCGTATATGCCAGTGTACTCCGTCCAACTTCAGCTCCATCCCAGTAAACCCGGATATTGATCCCGCCGGCGAACGACAGCCGGACCTGGCCGCAGCAGTCTAAGGTACGCCGGTAGATTCCTGTACCGTATTTGCCGAAAAGGAAGTCTTCCGCATCAAAACAGGACGGCACCGCCGCCACCGAAGTCAGGGGAACCGTAAGCGGATCCGCACATTTACCTTCGACAAATTCGAATTGCCAAATTCCATTAAGACTGATTTCCGTCATATTTAATTCCTATTCTCATTCGTTAACTCAAATAATATTCCAGCTATTTTAATCATTCGTAAAATCCCTTTCAATTATTATATTCCTTGCAATGGCTTACAAATTCCCCTGAAAAATTTTTGCTTTGTTTCATGCTGCTTGTTTTTGACATTTGTTTTCCCGCATCAGCTTTTAATCAGAACAATGTAATCCAGCGGACGCACTCCTCTATCCACGGATGACCGTTAAAGAGTCCTTTTCCGTGTCCGCCTTTTTCATAAACGTGCAATTCAAAAGGAATATTATGTTTTCGCAAACCCAACGCATAATAAATGCTGTTTTCCGGCGGAACGCCGTTATCCTCAAAAGTATGCCAGATAAAAGCCGGAGGAGTACTGGAATTACAGGATTTTTCCATTGATAGAAGTTCCAGATTATCGGGATCGGGGTTTTCTCCCAAAAGAGCCTGAAACGATCCCGAATGACGATAGGAAGCCGTTCCCGAAATTACCGGATAACAAAGAACGGTAAAGTCCGGTCTGCCCAAGTCTTTTTCAGGAGATTCCCCTGCTTCGCGAAGCCCGGATTCGTGAAATGTTGCCGTTACCGCGGCAAGATGTCCGCCCGCGGATGATCCCATTAGGCCGATTTTATGAGGATTAATGCCCAATTTTTTAGCATGTTGGCGAACAAGCCGGATCCCCCTGGCCGCATCAGAAAGCATACACGGATGGCGGTAACCGTTTGAACCAAGCCGGTATTTTAGCACAAACGCGGTAATACCTTTCGCCGAGAGATATTCCGCATAGCCTTCGCCTTCATAATCAGCCAGCACATTGTATCCTCCTCCGGGAAGGATGATGACCGCTTGCGGTTTCCTTTTCCATATACAGGCAAAATACGGAGTAATTGTCGGAATGTCTTCCGGCTTGTTTCCCTTCGCAAGCGGGGCTTCTCTACTCCATAAAGGGATAGTTTTTCTATCAATAAAATTCATTTGAAATATTTCCATTTAAGTTACTTTTTGGGGACATCACCTTATTTTATCCTTCCCTAAAGAGCGCTTCGTTCAACAATCAGCATAGGAAAATCCGAAAGCGGGATATTTTCAAAAACGTCAACCTCCCATGCGTTATTAATATTCTTACTGAATGTTCCCTTTGAGAATTCAAAAACGTCTCCTGATAGTGGATTGCATAGCACTGGATCTGAAAAGCTGAGTGATAATGTTAATTCTCAGATAAAAGCTATGTTATCGTTATTTCCTCTCATACCGTTATTTGCAACCTTTTATTAGTTCTGTAATGTCCATTTATTTAGTGATGATTAGTTCAACGGGTCCCGGCATTCCGGCTACGGCAATAACTTTTTCATCCTGATCGAAATTCCAGGTTTCCGGCGGCAGATATTTCCCATCGGCGGCAACTTTTCCTGGAACGAAGTCCAGGACGACGGCAAAGCTCCAGGTCCGGTTATTGATTTTTCCCGCGAATTCACCGATAGTTTCCCCTATTGAAATTTTGACTTCTGCCTGTTTCGCAGCAGCCGAGATTTTTGTAACCGCATATTCGCCGTCGCGATGCTTCAGGCTGGTTCCGTCGTCTTCATAGAATTCGAGGACGCTTTCATCGGTATCCGGGAAGATTTGCAGTTCGATGTTGTCCAGAGGTTTTTCGCCTCGGAACTGCATCAGCGGTCCGAACGGAATTATCGCCCCTGTCCTGACGTAAAGGCCGCCGCCCCGGTTTTCCGGCCACTCGACAGTTTTCGTACATGGTCCGGTGATGATTTCGCCAGTCCAGAAATCCCGCCAACGTCCCGCCGGGAAATAAATCTCGTGCTTGTAGATGGCAACCATTAAATCGCGCCCTAGAAGATACTGGTGAAGGTTTTCGCGACAGGCTGCGTCGCCGGGAAATTCCAGAGTCAGCGGAACTATCAGCGGATAGCCGGTTCTGGTGGCCAGCCAAGCCCATGAATAGATATATGGAATCAGCCGCGCCCGGAGTTTGCTGTAAAACCGGTGTGCTTCCGCAAGCTTGTCACCCTGAATCCATGGCATCCGGAAATAGTTCCAACTGTTGATCTGACTCATCGGCTGCAAGTAGCCGAAGTGAATGCCTTCCATTTCCATCACTTCCATGTCGTTGGTGGCCCAGCTGTGTCCAGCAATAGCGGTATTGAGCATGGCCCCAAGAGTATCGAGACGGCCGCCGGTGTCGCCGGTCCAGGTGCCGCTCCATGCCTGGAACCCGATCCATCCAGAAGTGGTGAAAACAACGGCCCGGCGGCTGGTATGCTCCTCGAATCCCTCCTGCATCTGGCGGCTGTAGAGCAACGGGTAAAGATTGTGCATTTCGCCATCTAGCATGCCGTTGCCCCAGACACGGTTCGGATGCTCCTGCACCTGGAAAGCGGGGTCCTGTTTAAAGAAGTCCACGCCCTGATCGACAAATTTCTTCAAATGCTCGAACCACGATTCATCCTTTTTGGTGATTTTATCGTCGTAACGCGGAACTAAGAAATGCTCGTCGGGTTCGCCGTCCGGATGAAAAACCGCCTCCGGTTCTTCCGGGAGGTCTCCATCCAATTTCCCCGCGCGCCTTTCCGCTTCGTAGGAAAGGTCGTATTCATTGCAAAGCCAGAGTTCCAACTTGAATCCCATGCGCTTGAGGGCGCTGATGAAACTGTGGCGGTCCAATTTTGGGGGAACCTTGGGAAAGCGGGTAGGATCCCAATCTTTCCCGGTGGTGAGGTCATAGAATGTCTCCATCCAGCCCGGTTCCAGGCCAATCACATCGCAGGGGATTTCCTCCCGTCGGAAGTTCAGGGCATCGTTCACCGCCTCGCAGGAATTAGCCTGGGTGCGGCAGATGTACCAGAGCCCGAAAGACCACACCGGGGGCAGTTTGGGGCGTCCGGTAAGCTCGGTATAGAGATTGATGGTTTCTCGAAAATCTTTGCCGCCGAGGATATAGTAGTCGATCCGGCGCTGTTTGTCTTTCCAGAAAAACTTGTCAGGATCGCTTTTACACATGTCGAAGAACACTCGATGAGTGGTATTGATCAGCACCCCGCTCCCGGCTGTCGACATGAAAAACGGCACGGGAATGTATGCTATCACGTTTCGGCCAATGCAATCGGCAATGTGACCACGATGGTAAAGTCTATCGCGGGTTTGGTCGCCGAACCCCAGCCAGTCTTCATCCTTGCCGGCTAAAAATTCCACCTTTGCATAATCCGGTTTCCAGTCGAAAAAAGTCTGGCGGAGCAGACACTGCCCGTCCCCGACCCGTTTAACGGTCAACTCCCCGGAGCCGCCCGAATATGTAACGTTCAAAACTGAAGTGGCAACTTCCCATCCATCCGGGTTATCCTGTTCACGGACTTTCAGGTTTTCTTCCGGCAGGTCCAAGATGAATCCGTAACGGTTCAAACCGGTCCCGGAAAAATCTTCCGTTCCCCGGACAATTCGCAATCGTAAAAGATTATCCCGCAGGATGTCCAGCCGCATTTTGCAGCTACCGTTTAATGTTTTTTCAATACTCTTCATGATACTATCTTAACTCCAATGATAATGCTTAATGTTTTAGCGTTAAAAAGTTAAACTTCTTTCAGTCCTATTTCACTCAATTCACTTTTTGATTGCATCCTTTGTTATTTTGTTTTTTGTGCAAAATGCAATACTGAGTAATAATGTTAGTTTTCAGATAAACCATGTCATTGTCATCATAAACCTTTTATAAGTTCTGTAATATCCATTTGATAAATGTGACGATTACCTTCATGAACAGAATCAAAACAAATCATTGTTCCGTCACGATTCCAACTGGGATGAAGGTCGCAACGGGCATCCACACAGTTCCCTGGGCGATCAAGAAGTTCGGCAAGTATGATGCCGTGTTTTCTCTCAATATCATATAGTATTAACTTTTTGTAGCCGTCAACATCAGGATAACTGTCATAGAGAATGAAGCGTTTGTCCGGTGAATAGCTGCAATGACCATCGCCACCAAAAAACTCCGGATCAACGATTTCGGTTTTGTTTGTCTTGTCCTCAATTAAGCAAAGAGCATTCTTTCCGTGTTCCTCCCAGTAAACAAGCAAATGTCGGGAATCACGCCAGTTATTGTGTGACACCATACTGAAATCCTTTAGAACGTGCAATTCAGAACCATCCATATTTGCAGTTAGCGCCGCAGTTTTCCACCACGGCCTTGCGGCATCTTTCGGAGGAATGTTGCGGATGAGCAAGAGAAAACGGGAAGAGTCGGTGTTAAAAGTACTCGCATTGATAAGAAATTTCATATTCTTCTCAGTCTCAGGAAAGTCGGAAAGAAGCGAGTATACGGTATCGACAGAGATTATCAGACGCGCATGACCAGATTCCAGTTCCATAAGAAATACGCCATCTTCCTTAGGCAATTGTTCCTCAAAGAAAGGGTCCGGAATGCCCGCGTAACCATAACCGGGCCGCTGATCAAAGAGGCGACTGTAATTAATACAGAGAGCGTATTTGCCATCTTGGGATATACTTCTTACCGGATGCGGTAAAATCCGCGTTTCACCTGTAATAATATTCTGAGCAACTGCCTTGTAGCTTCCGTTAAGTCTGGTGTTGTAAATTATTTCCTGTCCGGCGTTTGCTGGATTCCACTGTAGCATAGCTCCTTGTTGAAAATTCCAGGCATATGTTTCCGCAACAGGAATGAAGCAGTAGTCACTCATTCTGATTATTCCTAATTCGGCCTTATCATTTTCCGTTTGCAGGCGATCCCGAAACGGTGTCCGATGACAAAGAAGATAATTACCATCAGGACTCCAATGCTGAAAGTCATAATAGCTGCGGAAATAGTGATATGGCTCCCTGGTTATACGTTCGAACGGCAGTAATTGGCTTTTTATCTGTTTCATATATGGTATTCGTAATCATTTTGAGTTAAAAAAATTGTCTCATCCAGAAATTTTTTTCTGGATCGTTTGTTTATAATTTCAGAAATTTTGTTATTTTTCGTAAAACACCTCAATTTTTTTATTAATTACTGTTGGGCATTTATGCCGAACAACTCCAGCTTTATGATTTTCAAAAATCTATTTTGACCGGGAATACTCCCGAATTATCAGTTCAGGTTCAATTATGTCGCTTTTTACCATATGCTGTTGTTTTTTGTCGTTAATCTGCTCTACAAGCATAGTGACAAGTTTTTCGGCGATCCAGGTTGTAACCTGTCGAACAGAGGGGAAACCGCCTGTTTCAACTGAAATATACATATTATTGTTTTTGCTCTTTTCCAAGCCCTAACCAAAGTCGGCAACAGCATTGAGCTAATGACAAATAAAATAGCAACAACAATTAAAAATTCTATATGTGTAAATTTTTTTTGATTCTCAGAATATCACCTTTCTTTTTGTTCGTTGATTGATTTGTTATTATTTATTAATATAAACTGCTTATTCTGAAAACACTATTTTGCAAATCCTTAATGCATTCAATACTTTATTCTCCTGTTAATATTTTTTATTATTGATCGTTTGCTTAATCCTCTTTTGTTATTGATGAAGGTGCGATGTTTTTAACGCTATCACGAATGACTAACTCCTCTTTTACTTTGAAATATTGTTCCTTACAATTTTCTGTGCCTGTTATTATCTCCAGAGCTCGCAAACACATCGCCTTATGATCAGGAGTGATTGCAGTAATGGTTGGATCGGAATAATTACAGAACCAGTTGTCTGTTTCAGCGACGACACTAATATCTTCAGGTAACCTGAAGCCGGCAGACTTAAGTATCGACTGGGCGGCAAAAGCGCCGTCACTGGAGAGATATATCAGCGCTGTAATATTTTTTAATCGAATATTTGCAATGTTTTCGCCAGTAATACGCCTTGCTTCTTCTTTAGCGTTTCCCCAGTTGCGAATAATTGAGGAGAAGTAATGCAGTTTTGCGTTTTCCTCGGTTTGCTTGAGAAAATTGGTGGCCGCTTTTATGAAAATTTCGGTGTATTCATTCATCGGCTCATTACGGACCAAGCCAATATCACGGTGTCCACGCTCGTACAGACATTTTGCCGCTAACGTTCCTGACGCATCCGGATCCCGTCCTACCATATAAACGTTCCGGGGTAATGACACGTACTCAAACATGCCATGAACAAAAACCACCGGCATTGACAATTGTCCAAAAGATTGGACCTCATCATGGCTAAACTGAATGATGCTCGGAATCAATATCAGCCCCGCACAACTTTCCTGCTGTTCGGTAAAATTAATTATATCTACTGGCTTGGTATCTTGATGAAGCTTGCAGCTAATCACCCTGTAACCGTTCTGAATTGCGCACTGTTCAATCATGTAAGCCCGATTCCATATCGTATCACTCGGGTAATCTATTACCGCCAGAACAACGCACCCATTCTTCCCTGAGCCGGAAGGCGTCGTATAGTTCGAGTTCTGAAGAGACTCGCGCGCTGCGACTATTCCAGAACCGTGACGACAAACGATAACGCCCTCCGCTTCCAACGCTTTCACCGCGCGGGTTACAGTTACCATCGATACGTTGAAGTGTTTGGTTAATTGCCGCATGCTAGGCATCTTAAATGCTGATTTAGGTTTCAATGCTTCATTGCGCATATATTCTTTAATTCGGTTTGCAGCTGACTCTTTCATGATATTTTTACCTATAATTATTGCTGTTGTACAACAGTTATACAGTATTATACATGATTACTGTCTTATTGTCAATATGTACTTCTTGAAAATATCTGAAAAATCAATAATATTATTTCAGAAAATTGAAAAAGTAAACGCACACCCTGAAAATAAAAGATATGCATTTAGTCTTACCTGATTGCCAAGCTCACTCCAATCCGACACCATCTTTTGCTGGAGTAATATTCGCCTTATGAGGCGGCAATTGCGCTATATATCTCCCGGAGTCATTAACAGGGCCAATCGCCCAATTTCCCTTGAATGCAATCGTCACCTCCGAGCCAAGGACACAGTACCCAGACAATTACCCGGATATTATACTGGACAACTATATTGTCGCTGAATATTTCCGATAAACGGCAAGTGCTGTGGCACTGTTATTTTATTGTCCTGGCTCATTGGGATCTCCGATTATTTATGTTGTCCGGGATTTATAATTTATACAATCAGTCCTTCCCAAACATCAGTCTGAAGTATTTTTGAGCCTTTTGAAACATTTTCAAGCCCTTCAATACGACGGTTGTTCTGTCCTATGTTTACGCCGCGTTTAATAAGCTGGGTCTGCAGTTTTTTGATTTCAAGCTGACGCGGCGTCACATTATCTTTAAGCGACATCGCCGCAGCTTCTCCGCAAACCTCACCCATCGTCAGGCAAGTCATAACCAGGCGGTTAGCTGATTGTGCCATAATATCGGATGAGAGACATCGCCCTGCCGCCAACAGATTTTCCAGTTTAATCGGCAAGAGCGAACGATACGGGATATCATTATAAGCAGTTGGGTCAAACTTCGCCTCGCCCATTTTTCGTCCCTGATAGTCAACCAGTACTTCCGGTCCGGCTTCCGGCATCAATGTGGAACCCCAGCCAGCCTCGTTGCAGACGACATACTGGCTACTGCCATCCTCAATCTCCATTTCGGCCCATTTAATATTTCCGGCAGATTCAAAACCGTGTAGGTCATAACCGTGAGCCGAAATCGTAACCACATCGTCAAACTTCCTGCTTGAAGCGATATCCTTCGCTGTAAGAATATACTCTCCGGCAATTCGTCTGGATTCACGAACCCCGAGCAATGGACCGGAATCAACTAGGAATGCCTCCGCAAACCCCGGGACCCGCTTCCTGATGAATTTGGTTAGAAAATCAATCTGTTCACGTCCTTCAATATACATTCTCGACAAATCTTTTGCATCGTTCGGATAACAATTCCTGGAATGAGCAAAGCAGATGCTGACTTCGTCTTTGCCGCAATGTTCCGGCCGCCCCGGCACGTGGGTGATCCAATTCAAATGATTATCGACTTCATAAGGCAGATCGCCGTCTTTCAGGGCTTGTTTGATTAAGTTGGTCCACTTCGGATCATTGTGCTTCCACTCGTTGTACATATCCCAGTCTACCCCCCCCAGTCGGAATTCCAGAGAACAGGCCATGCTCATGCCATCGCCAGGCCGCCCCTGCATGGTTTCCGCTCCGGCAAAATATGCCATATCGGCATCTCCCGAGCAGTCAATAAATCTTTTGGCCATGATTGCCTGGCGACCGGACTTATTTTCGACAATCACCCCGGTAACTTTATCCCCGGAAACTATCGTATCGACAATATAGCTGACGAACATGATATCGCAGCCAGAGGACAGAACCATACGGTCGAGAACCAGTTTATGTTTTTCCGGGTCGGTGTTCCGATGCCATAACGCATTTTCCTGTTTTAGAATTTTGAACATGTCTTTGCCTATCCCACAGACAAACCCGAGCGGAATATTAACCAATCCAAAGGTAGCCAGTCCGCCAAGAGCGGAAGTTACCTCAATCAACAGAGTTTTGCATCCATTCCTGGAGGCAGCAATTGCCGCACCGACTCCAGCCATGCCGCCACCGGCAACAATGACATCATATTCCCCGCAGATTTTCAGATTTCTTGCCTGTTGAGTAAATTCACCAGTCTTCATTATAATTTCCTTATTTTATTGCATCAACTACTATTAACTTAATTAGATTAAATATTATTTTTTTCAGTTGCTTTTATTATTTTGATTGCCTGCGATGCACAGTTTTCATAACATTCGCCGCAGTGGCAACACTTTTCCTGATCTATTTCCGCCCCATTTTGCGACATACTGATCGCTCCGGTCGGGCAGTCAAACAGGCATGTATTACAAAACGTACATCCCTTGACCACATAAATTTCCTCTGTCTTTTTCATTGCATTTTTTCTTTTTAATCCTCTCTTTTAATTTTAATATCATACAACTTCAAAGTCTCAGACATGCTCTTTCCTGCATGTCTGAGCTCACAAAGCAATACTTCACACTTTTCTCCCCTGGCTCTCCCCGCAGGAACCGTCATTCCCATTGAACAACACATATTTCCGGAAGCATCAAACACCGGTACCGCCATGTGCACGACTTCTTCATCTTCAACAATGGCATATTGCTCTTTTTGAATGCGGTCAAACTCTTCGTTCAGCCTAGAAAAGTCCAACCTTGAAGTTTGCTCTATCTCCTTATTCCTTATTGTTATTATGTGGTCACGATAACTTTTACTTGAATACGATAACAACACCATCCCAGTTGCACAGTTAACAATAATATGGGTTACAACGGGACTGTCCTGTACCACCAATTGACGTCCGCTGTGGAACTGGGCAATTTTTTTTCTATACAATCCGGATAATACTGATACAGATACGGTTTCATTTACCGCATCGCCTAGCGCCTGACAATAATCCCGGGCAACATTAAGCAGTGATTCCTTGTTTATGGATACTCCGGCTATCTCTTTTATACGAGATGCGAGAGAATATTTACCATTTTCGACTTTTTGCAACACTCCCTCTCTTACCAAGGCCGCGACAATGTTAGCGGTAGTTGTCTTTTTCAGGTTGCAATGCTCCACAATGTCTTTAAACGGAACGACATCCGGGCCTTTAAAACATTCTAGTATACCAAAAACACGCTGTATGATCTGCATCTCAAATATTCCATATTATTGAATTATTTCGTAATATAGAATATTATACTTTGTTTTCTTTCTTTTGTCAACACTTTTTATAAAAAAATAAGACTTTTATTTCTAATCTTGATTTTTTTATTCTGATTAGTCCTTAGTCATTTACGGTAACCACTCGGCGGGGACACGTTTGTGCGTTGAGAAGTTGTTTGAAATAATTGTCAACCATGTATATGATACCTGCTTTTTGGTTTTAACCAAAAGCCACAATATACTCGAACTGACCGGCTGTTCTGCCAGCCGTAGCCTAGCTGGACATGCGGAGGGAGTAATCATTCGTATGAAGCTCCGGTGACAAAGTAACCCCATAAGTAGAGACTGCGAAGTCGAAACGCATTTCTGAATACCACAGGAAAGGGTGCCAGGCTCGGATGGGATGGTTAACATATATGAATCGCTGATAAATGTCGTAAACTCGAACAAGTCTAACGGTATTGATAGACTTGGACCAAAAGGTAAGGATGCGAAGATGCAGGGTAAACGTTACTTGCACGCAGATAAAGTCATCCCGGCAAATAGGCGGAACCTAACCTATCCATTATGGTTATTCAAACAGAACTTAATAACCCCGTATTCCTCCCTGCGCACGGGAAAGTCTGCTGTAAGGCAGACCCTTAGGAATGCGGGAAAGAGATGTTCAAGGAAGCAAATGCCCGACAGTAATAGCCGGGATAGTGGTATCTGCCGCAATGCGAAAGCATGCAGACTTCGAACTGGTCAGAAATCACAATAACGATTGTGGAGGAAAACAGGAATGTCAAAAAGCGAAAAAAGGCATGACCGGCATCAACCAGTCATGCGCGTTGACAGTACAATCATCTGGGCCCAAATTGACTGGGGACAGGCGAAGAAAGCTGTTGCACAGTTGCAAGCTTATCGTCTCTGCCTCCACTTTTTATTGATATTTATTTTAGCGTTCAACTTTTTCGCACTAACGTTTTACATATCATTTAATTATGCTCCGTACAATCTTAACCCGTTCCGGGATGCAGGTACGATTTTTATGAACAGACACCACCGTTGTCCCGGTTATTACTGTCCCCGTTCAACTTTTTTAGGTAAAATCCTTACGGTTTATCTACACGTTGTAAAGCATAGTGCTTACGAATCTTTGACAACTATAAAGGAAAGACTTTATACCTGGCCAGGTTTTCTCTCGGCACAGAATACAAGGTGTTACCGGCGGAGTCCCGCCTGGGACCAATAATAATGTATACCGTCATTAACTGGTTTTTCTCGTTTTACACTGGTTAAATCATTGCAGGTTACATCTGCCACATGTCCATCAAAATAATTTATATTAGCGCGTCCTTTGAATGAGGAAGCGGGTAATATGAGAACCGCATTTGCCGCAGTACTAGTGTCTCGCGGATCGGCAGCTCCATGCCGCCAGGCAACCTGAATATAATACATAAAATTCGGTTGGTCCCGCCGATTACTATCTCCAGCAAATACAGCAGTGGAAGGCACGCGAATAAAATTAGTTTTGCGTGGCGGAGTACTTGACATCCAAGCTCCGTTGTTCCACCTGCCGGTAATATAGTAACTTATATCATAATGAGTAAAAGAAAACAATGACGGGTTTGCGGAAGAATCTCCTCCCTGTACAGTTTCCCCCGGACACCAGAATGTCCCCAACTTATCCGCTATGTCGGAGCGAATGAAACCCGTATACCGTGACTTTCTTTTTGCGTCCGGGGACTTTGACGGACGGTTCCAGCCCGATCCATTTGATTACGCGGAGAACGTCGATGTTCACCAGGTTGTTACCGACACATTTGCCATTCTTGTCAACCTTATTATAACGCTTGGCGACGTTCGGGCAGACATACTGGTTGGATTTCCATTCTTTGGCTTCGAATAGAACTTCAAGGAGTTTTGGAGCAATCGGAATCATTACTTCTTTACCGGTCTTAAACTGCTTGACCCAGATTTTCTTCCGGTTAAAGTCTACTTTGTCCCAGCGCAGCAGGACGCAATCCTTCATCCTTTGACCGGTGAACATTCCCAAGTGATATACAACTCGAATTTCGGGCTTGTTCTTAACAATGTATTTATCATCATCCAGTACTTCCAATAATTGCTTTTCCTGTTCCTGGGTGAATGATGTTCTATGGACAATATGCTGCTGCTCTTCCCGATTCTTTCTGCGTAACGATTGAGACTGGAACGGATTGGCATCGTTACGATAATCGGCCAGCACCTCAAATATCTTACGGAGCTTTTGTAGCTTCCGGTTATGAGTGTGAACCGATATCTTCTTTTTGCGCAGGTGTTGGGCGAACTTATCTGTAATTTCCGGCGTGATTTCATCAATGCCGATTGAATCATCGCCGACGAACTTAACGAATTCTTCGAATGTAAATTTGTAGGAAAGTTGTTCGTTCACAGTGGCTGGAGTTGCCCGGTCCGGATGTTCTATATAAACATTCCAGGCCGCAGACAAGGGTAAAGCCTTCTTTTTCTTCTCTAGGCCACGTGCATGTTTTACGTGGGCGGATATGACTTCTGTGGAGGTTGCCTTGACAACCGGCATCAAGTCTTCAGCTTTGGCAATGGCTTCCTTCTGGTTCTTAGTTTTAAGGCTGACTGCCTTTCGCTGTCCATTAATCTGATACCTGAAGTAGTAGCTACTGTCTGGAGTTTTCTTGTATATTGTTCCAGTATCAAGTTTGATTGTTTTGCCCGCCATTTCAATCCCTTTCAGTAAAGTATCGTGTATGACTTAATATAACCGACATTTAAGAGATTGAAAGTCGAAAATGGTACCGAATGGTACTATTTATAGTATTTTGAGGTAGAAATGGTACAGCGTACGGAATCCGAACCTACAATATCTAAATGAGGCTTGGTGACGTAATGTCTTTATTGACAACAAACTAATCCTAAAAGAATAGATTGTTGAAAAATTTCTTTTTCAAGAATACCTTTTGGAAAAGAGCTATGAAAAACAACCCGCAGGATAGAAACATTCAATAAATAATAGACCTTAACGATACGTTGAAAACCTCTGCCAACAATGTCCCAATAATGTCCGGATTGCAATGGCTTTAAGCACCTGACTTCCTCTCTGTGTTTATTTGTAACAACTTTATTACAAAGTCAATAGATGCTGCCTTGCTTTAAGATTAACAATGTCCGGATACATTGTTTGAATTATTATATGTCCGGATATGAAATGACTGATTTTGCATGTCCATGTTATGTCCGGATAATATTTCTGAATCAATGCTGTTATTTATTGTTCTTATTGTTGCATTTTTCTTGTTTGCAGTGACTTACTATTTCTATTTAACGACCATTGAAATGTCCGGATTTTATTTATTCAAGCCAAATGTCCGGATTATGATTTTCTTTTTATAAGCCTGTAACCAGTTGCTGGTCCTCTGCCTGTTTGTTCGAGCAGTCCGGCATCAACCATTGATTTCAAATCCCTGCGGGCTTGACGTTCAGTAATGTCATGGCCAAAACGTTCATGAAATTCTTTGATTTTAATCGTTTCATTCTTACCCAGCGCATCCAGCAATTCCTTCTGACGAGCATTCAGGTTGATTGATGCGTTAGTTAGTTTGTTTGCAACATAAAAAGTCAACTTTACGCTTGATTGGAGGCTTTGCCAAACCGGCGAGATTATGCCAAGTTCCCGACACTCCATAACTATGTTATAAGTTCCCCGTCCAACTCGCTCCATTAAATCATGAAGGTAAAAGATATGACAGATGTCCGGGTTGACCAAGACTGACGAAGGTTTAGCAAGGGAAAGGTCGGCGATAGTAACTCCCTTAGGCAGATGGCCTGAATTCAAAATTTCAACCCGGTTGGGATATACACTCAGAGTTATTCCACCGGAAAAAGAGCTGTAATCCCGATGGACTAGCGCATTAACCAGTCCCTCCCTTAACGAATAAAATGGATATTGCGGACGAGATTCTCTTGTCAGAGTTCCAATATTAAACTGCGATTCGATATTAATATGTCGCTTGAGAAAAGCCATTGCCGATTCAAGTAAAGTAAATGCAGGTCCTTCAAATAGCTGTTCATCAATGAAGTCATCAGCCCGATCAGTACGGTAGCATACAGCTCGAAGACGGGTCTGGGGATGCCTGAGGGCAACTTGGCGCCCAAAAGTAACATCAGCGGCATTGTCCAGTTGTCCAAAGCGTAATAATGATAATTGGGAGAGCACTGATTGAATATCATCTGGTTCTTTAAAATAAAATCCGCGAGCTTTTTGAGCTCGTTTTACCGTTTCTCTGATAAGATTAATATCTAAATCATCAGGGGTTAAACCGCTGGCAATACGCCTTTCCCATCGTTCCGTTTCTGCGGATTGCCGCATTACCATTTCACGAATGGCATTACCGTCAGCTACATGCGTTCTCGCCCCGGAGCGAATATAAATTTTGCCGTTAAAAACATAGGGACGATCACGTCCTTCCGGGACATCAATTGAGATTACTTTTCCCTTGGTGGTATCATCAACAGTTACAGTAAACAATACGCGGGGGGTTATATTTTCATGCAGGAAAACGCGCAGTTTTTCTGCATCTGATTCTCTTACTTTGTCAGATATGTCACCTTGATCTTTTACGCCAGTTAGGATAGTTCCGCCTTTGCTGTTAAGCATGGCACACACTGAACCGGCGACCTTATCAAAAGGCTTGGTCAAGGGAATAAATTCAAGACTGACCGATTCAGGCATTTTAAGTAGTTTATCAGTAAAATTGGACTCATTCATGTTGTGAGTCCTCCGTCAGGTGCTGTGTTACCGCTTTGATATTTTCAAAATTAGTATCGATAAAATCTTTTACCTCTTGATAACGGCCAAATTGTGCGGTAGCGAAAAGTTTTGCATCATTATCTGAAACGAATTTCTGAACCCAGTTTCCTGTACGGTCCTGATAAGTCTTCAAGTCGCGCCGAATAGCGGCGTCATACATATCGATTACTCTGAAATCATCAATGACGTTCTGCTCCCGTTGTTTAAGCTCATTTCTTTTTTTACTTCCAATAAAACCAAGATTATTAAGCAAAGTCTCACGATCTTCTTTGTTCTTGCACCCCAGTTTCATGAATAGGGAACGAACAAATGGAACATAATGATGTGCCAGAACCCAGCGCGGTTTATTTAATTCGATGGCTTTAAGCAATTCCTGATGGGTAAAACCAAGCTCACCGGGCAGCACTCCGCTCCCATATCGCGTAGTAATGATTGACAAAAAAAGATCGCATTCCTCCACTGCGGTTAGACAACTTTCAAGTGCAGTCTGATTGGGATAAACCGTTACAGTTCCTCGATGAGAACACCATACTTCATAGCCAAATCCACTTAGCAGGGCATACACTTGATCCAGCAATTCCTCTATCCCATATACCGTAGAGGATACCATAATGCTAAGCTTTTTGGATTGATTCATATTGCTCCCAATCTCTTTGTTTTATCTAAAGCACTCCAGCTTTAATAATAGCGAATAAATACATGCATCAATAACATGCATTAATATATCATTCCTTACAGCCTAATCAAGTCGAAAGCATTAATCCGATAAAATCCATTAATTCGTTTTGTTTAATCAATAATCAAAAGACGTAACCGTCGATGATGGTCACTGACTACGTAGACCGGATGGCAGTGAATATTCATGCTGGCAGAAGGTATTTACACTGAAACAATGGCTTGAAATAAAAAATAACCTTTTCTAGCAAAAAAAATCAAAAAATTGCAAGTGTAACATCATTTGTGTTCTTCTGCGAGCCATTGGCCGGTTATTTCAAGCGTTTTCAATTTTAACTGAAGGTTTTGACGCTTGACAGGAATTAAATCGACAACCGCAAAGCCGCAGTTGTTCATAACTTTTTCCAGGCTGACACAGCAGGCGGGAGCTCCACCTCCGCCTCCACCGGCTACACATATCCCGATTGCAGGTTTATCTTTTATGCCTACTTTCCCTGCATCTTGAATGCATATTCTGCGTAGCCGTTCAGTAAATGCACGCAGACTTTCGCTTAAGTCAGAATAATAAACCGGAGTAGTAAAAATTACAAGATTCGCCTCTTTGATATTTTCAACCAGATTATTAAAGTCATCGGTAATGATACAACGTCCTTCTTTCCAACACACTCCCCAGCCGTTGTCTTCGCATTGGCGACAGCGTTCAAGCTTAAGTTCAGGTAGAAAAAATTGTTTAACCGAAACCCCGCTTTTAGATAATCCATCCAATAACGCGCCACAAGCCTTGGCTGTTTGCCCATGATGATTTCGGCTTCCGCATATTAATACTGCTTTCATTCGATACTTCTCCGTTTTTATGAATATTATGTCAGGCGGTCAGATTCGATAACTAAAGAGGTGCCTCCTTTTGCAAATCTGATACAATGTATGTGTTTTTGCCTGTTTTGCCAATATCTATCAAAAAGGTTTATTCCCTATTGGGAATATCATCCCGATGGACTGATGATATTCAATCAGCCCTTTGACGAAGAGGTATATAGTGAATACGAAAATCAGAATCAACTGGATTGATGCCCAAAAGTATGCAGCCATCAGTAGGCCCTGTGTATCGTATTCGGAGTTCAAAGCCATCAAACCGACGCATCAACGTTTTAAATACAATTGTCTCCTTAACAAATATTTATATTTGAGCTATTGGAGTTTGTGATTAATAATTCGGAAAATTTATTAATTTTATGTTTATTTATCTGGTCGCCGTAGTTTTCATAAACCTCTATGAAAGTCACATCTTCAACCAGATGTTCAGAATCATAGCCGTTTATATGTGAATTCTGTAATATTGGCCCTTCGGAATAATAACCATCAACAGTCACTCCTTTTATGTGGCCACGAACTTTATCCGTAGTGTAATAGGTGGGTTGGATTGAAAAACCAAAGTCACATCCAAAAGGCTCTCCCTCTACATAGATATTTTCATAACGGACATTTCTAACGGTTTCATGGTCAATAATGCACATTCCTAAAGCATGACCGTCACGCCCTCCATAAATAGCATGAATATCTTTGAATACAATATTTTCCAGAATATCAGCCTGAGATGTGTGCCCGATTTCCAGCCCATTGCCAACCCGGTCGTGCCAGAGCACCAAATCGCGACAGACGATGTCGCGGGATTCCATCGCCAGCGTCCGACGGGTTTTGATTGCAATACAATCGTCAGCACATTTCAGGAAACAATGTTCAATCAGCACATTAGTGCATGAACGAGGTTGAACTCCGTCAGTATTCTGCAGCCAGGTTATCGCTTTGTGGTTTCTGACAACAGCGTTACTGGTCCCGGAAATCACTATATTCCAGTAGTTTGAATTGTAGATTACCGGTCCGTCCCAAATTATGTCATGGCCTTTGAAAAAGCAGACGAATCCTTCGCGTCCTGCATCCTCAATCCACTTTTCTCCCATACGCTCGCCTTTGTTTTCTCCAACATCACGCGGAGAAGTACTGCCATCGAAGATGCCCTGGCCCAGAATCTTTGCGTTTTCCACTTCCTCGGCAATCACTCCGGCGCGTACCACCGCTCCCCGCGCAACATATACGTTGCAGTTTGATTTCAGCGGGAGCTTGTCTCCTGCTATTTCATGGAGGCCTGGTTGAAAATAAAGTATTTGGGCAGATGCACAATCAATATCAGCAGGCGAATGAATTCCCGGCTTTATGAATTTTATGTCAGAAGTATCCTTTTGGGCAGCCGGATCATCTGCAATTTCATCTCCGAGAATATAAACGGTATATGCCGGAACATCATCCAGATCATAATTGATTTCAAGAGATCCGTAACGTGCGGAAGGGATTGTCAGTTCAACCAGATTTCCAGAGATATTTACCTCCAGTTCCTCAAGCATTGACGGACGAAATTTTGCTTTTTTTACCAGAACAGGAAATTCCAGACGCAAATCGATGGGTACATCCGCGGCATAAGTCAGCCAGCCTTCAGCGCCTCCATTGGCATGGGGATGCTCGATAATTGACATCGCATCGGCAATACCAACAGGGAGCCAGCCGCAGGTGGAATTATTTTGTCTGATGCCGCCTCTGATAACGGAGTCAGGGATTCCAGGCATATGTATCTCTGATTTCAGTCTGTTATTGTCTTTTTTGCTGAAGACGTTGGCATTGATAAACTTGATATGATGCTTTTCCATGATCATGCGCTGTTCATCCGTAACGCTTCCGCTTTCCAGGGTGCATATTTTTACCGCACGATGATTAAAATAATGCTCTATAAATACTTCCATCATGCCGCGACCGCAGTACAGATCAAGGTGCTGATTGCCGAAATCAGTCAGATCAAACAGCATTTCAATCGCCGCGATATTCTCATATTCATAAAGACGCTTCCCGCTTATACTGTTGCGTCGGGTGAACAGAGTGCTGAGATATCGCTGCTGCCTGGTGAATAACGCCGCATTAAGCCTCTTTGCTATTTCTTTGGTAAACGGCAGCAGAGTTATATATATACCGGCTTGATAGGTGGTTTCGATAATTTCATCGAACTCCTCGAAAGCATCATCAATAAAAATGCCGTCGATATCAGCCAATACTTCATCATCAAGGTGGAGGCACAGCATATTGACGCCTTGCCGGATCAAACGAAAAACATCAAATTTGTCGCCCGGACAAGTAAAAGTTTCGCCGCTGAACTGAAGCGGCATGAAATGACGGTCATAAAACATTCCGTTTCTGACGCTGAATGGAGTTGTGAAATTCATGAGGTAATTCCTTATTTAAAACCTAATTGCATTCCCGGAGCCGGCAAGCGGGCCGGAATTTTATTTTGTCGACATATTTCACAAAAAGTACCAGGATCAACGGTGTTTTCTGCGAACATCCCGTAATGCATTGGTATTACTGTCTGGGGAGTTATTTTGAAAGCTAATTTTGCTGCTTCCCGCCAGGTCATGTTACCGTATTTGCCGTTGATACAGATAAAGGCGTAATCGATTTGACCGGAGGCGGCGTTCAGAATCTTTTCCGGCAGTTCCTGGAAAAATTCAGTATCACCGCTGAAATAAACTTTTTGAGAGCCGTTGTCCAGCAGTAATCCTATTGCATCCGGATCAGAATGTTGTGCCGGCAGGGCGGTAATCCGCCATGAACCAATTTCCAGTTGTTTCTCATTATCAAGCAACACGAAGCGCCGTTCAGAAATTCCATCCGTCAGGGCATGAATGCGTACGCTATCGGGACCGGCCAGCTTGCAATCCGGGCATGATTTCATGACCACCGGGACAGTATCGGGATCGTAATGGTCAAGATGGTCATGAGTGCAGATAATCATATCGGGATACAGTTCCGATGGCGTGAGCGGCGGCGGCATTAGTCGATACAAACCGGATTTGCGCTCCACGACAGTGCTCAAATATGGATCCACGACTAGGCTGAAGCCTCCATATTCAAAAATAAATCCTCCCTGTCCCAACCATGTAACTCCAAATTTCATAATCACCTGTTTGCTAATTCGGCACAGAACGCTGCGGCGTCATTCGCCACATCACTCAAGGATTTACCCGATCGATAAATTGCCGAACCGATTCCTGTTCCGGCAGATACCTCAAGGTAATCATTCATGTTCTCAAGAGTAATTCCACCAACCGCTAGCATAGGGGCTGACACTACGGCTTTCAGATTTTTCAGATAATCTGCGCCCATATTCGCGGCCGGAAAACATTTCAGAAAATCGGCTCCGGACTCAAGCGCCGCAAATGCCTCGCTAGGGGTCAAAAAACCGGGGATTGAAATCAATCCCGTTTCCTTCGTTCGTCCTATAACTTTGGCATTGTAATTCGGAGATATAATGTAACGTCCTCCGGCGGCGGCTACTTCACTAACCTGATCCGCCGTCAAGACAGTCCCAGCCCCGATCATCACTGCTGTATCTTCGTAATGCGCTGCCGCCAGGCGGATACTTTCGATTGCATTTGGAGAATTCAGCGGTATTTCGATCAGCTTGATTCCCCGTTCAACTAATACTTTACAGACAGCAACAATTTCATCAGGAGTTACACCTCGCAGAATTGCAATCAAAGGGCACTGCTGCAACAATTCTTTAAATTCATTTTTCATAACCGATACTCCTTAACGTTTGACGCGACCGCTTGCGTTGCCTTTCATCAGCGATTTAACCTCGTCCAAAGTCACATAGTTAAAATCACCTTTGATCGAATGTTTCAGGCAACTGGCCGCCACGGCAAAGGAAAGTGCAGTGGCCGGTTCGGCAAGGTCCCGACTGTTCATCGCGTAAATCAAGCCGGCGGCAAAGGAATCTCCACCCCCGACACGGTCGACAATGTTATGGATTTGATATGGATGGTAATTACCGGAAGCGTCAAGCGGCGCATAATGCGCGGTACCGGTTTGCGCGTCAAACAACATCGCGCCCCAGTTGTTGTGATCGGCCGAAATGCTTTCACGCAAAGTAATGGCAACATACCCGGCTTTTGGGAAGCGTTGAACCAACTGTTCCGCCACGCTGCGGTAAGCAACCAAATTAATTTCTCCCTTTTCCACATCACTTTCGGCCGCCCTGATCCCGAATACATCGGCGGCATCCTCTTCGTTGGCAATAATCACATCAACCAGCGGAATAATTTGCGACATACAATCTCCGGCCAGTTTTCGCGGTTCGGTGTCCGGTTGCCAGCGCCACAGCTTTTTGCGGAAATTCAGGTCGCAGGAAATGGTAATACCTTTTTCCGAAGCCAGCAGGGCAATTTTCAGCGTAGCCTCAAAAGCTTTCCGGCTCAATGCCGGAGTGATCCCGCTCAAATGCAGCCAGTCAATATTTTCTAAAACTGCAGCAAAATTGTATTCATCCGGCCCACTCTCGGCGATAACAGAATGTTCACGGTCATATACGACTGTCGATGGACGCTGGTTCGCCCCGGTTTCAACATAGTAAACTCCCATCCGCCCCGACTTCTTATACATAATACCGGACACATCAACTCCCTGTCCGCGCATCTGTGCGGTAAACGCCGCACTGACCGGATTGTCAGGCAAGGCGGTAATATACCGCGATTTACCGCCAAAAATTGCCACCGAGGCGCAAACATTGGCTTCGCCACCGCCGAAAGTAGCATTTAGTGCCCCCGGCAGAGTCTGCAACAGGCGCAATTTGTCGGCGGGACACAGGCGCAACATTACTTCGCCGAATCCGGCAATTACTTTTTCCCGGTAATTACAATCTATATTCATTATGATTTCCTTACTTTAATAATTTTACCGTCTTACCGCTTATTTTTTCGCCTCAAAACGACAATTGCGAGCCAGCTTGCGTGAGACACCGCCATCGATCACCAGTGTTTGTCCGGTGATGAAAGAAGCCGCATCCGAAGCGAGGAACACCGCGAACTCCCCGGCATCACGAACATTGCCGATCCTGCCGACCGGGATATCTTTTTCCACTTCGTCGCGTTTGAATCCCGGCGCTTTCGACATACGTTCCACCTCAATATATCCGGGCGCCATATTGTTGACCCGAATACCTGACGGCCCGGCTTCCAGGGCCAACTGGCCGGTCATGGCGTGGATGGCGCCTTTGCTCATGGCATACAGAGTCCGTCCCGGCACCGAAGTATCCTGCTGAACCGAGCCAAGGTTGATAATACTGCCGCCATTGGCGTTTCCGCGCATCAGTTCTATTTCCCTGAGACAACAGAACAATGTTCCTTTGATGTTGATGTCGCTTAATCGGTAATACACCTCCGGATTGATCGTGTCGAACTGTATATATCCCGGATCCCAGCCGGCATTGTTTACTGCGATATCCAGCCCCCCCCAGAGTGATTTAATTTCGGCAAACATGGCATCACGATCATTGTCATTGGCCAGGTCAGCGCGGAAAATGTGAGCCATTCCGCCCATTTTCGTGATTTCTGCAAGCAAAGACTCCGCTTCCTTCGGATTTGAACGGTAATGCACGAACAGTTCGGCTCCCGCTTCCGCCAGGGATATGGCGATTCCCCGCCCGATGCCTTTGCCTGCTCCGGTTACCAAGGCGCGTTTATCTTTGAGTCGCATGGTTATTTGCTCCAGTTGAACATATCAGCCAACGCCTGATAATGAATGTCAAAGATTTCCTCGTTCAATGCGTCGCCGCGGTGTTTCGGGGCCCGACAGTAATCGCTTGGGATCAACCCGCGTCGTTTGAGTATTTTCTTTTCATAGCAGATGATCATTTCCACATCCTGACGGATATGATTGAGCATAGCGTTCAGCTTTTCATGTATCGTCATAGCCAGAGGAAAATCATTTGACTGGATGGCATCGTATATCTTCCGGTAAACATCAAACATTGACGGTCCAGGCATGACTCCAACCGCACCGCGTCTGAAGCCCTCAATCATCTGGAATCCAGCGTTGCCGATGAAGATTTCACCATTGCCATCCAGCAGTTCCAGCAGCTTCGAGATGTAGGCGCCCGGAGGTTTGCATTCGATCTTGTAATATTTCAGATTTTCGTGGCGTTTGCCAATCCCGGCCAGAATTTCCGGCGCGATTCCTACCCCCGTTTGTTCTGGGGCATACTGCACCATGACTGGAATACTTACCGCATCACACAATGCTTCGATGTGATAGGCAAGTTCAGCGGCTCCAGGCTTGAGAAAAAACGGCGGCAACGCCATCATGCAGTCTGCTCCCGAAGCCTCAATACGTTTCGCCCATCTGACTGCTACCTCCGTCGCATGACGAGTGTTGGACACTACCACTGGTGAATCATTGTCGTGACAAACTTTTACTGTCAGATCAATGAGTTTTTCTTCTTCATCGCGATCCAGCTTGTAATATTCCCCGGCGATACCAAATAATGCCAGCGAATGCGCGCCGCCTTGCAGCATTGCGTCGCAACAGTTTTCATACGATGCAAAATCCACTTCTCCCTGTTCATTAAACACACCGGGAGCTATCGGACATATTCCTTTAATTTTCATTTTTCATTCTTCCTTGTTCTTTTAAGACCCTTACGAAATTAGAACATTTCGCATGATTTTTTTAGATAAACTTAATAATTCCTTCATGAAAATAATATTTTATGTTCATGATCCTTGTTCCCAATCAATGAGTTTGACTTAGTTGTTGCATATATGATAATGATACAAAGCCGAATCCGGTCGCTTGCGCATTTCGACTGTTATGCCGGTTTGCGTAAGTTGTACACCCTTGACCTTAGTCGTTTTGCCGGTGTTATAATCCTTGAGTGCGTATTCCGTATCAGACTCCAAGGCCTCCAATTTGAATATTGCCTTTTCATATGGCGAATCTTTTCGCATGAAGACCTGTATCATGCCTTCACCTGATTCCGGCAGATGGAACTGCCAGCCGATCCACTCCCGTTCATCTCGCGAGTAGGACGTCAGCGGATAAAAATCTCCATACATACAATGAGCGGTTTCCCGCCATTCCTGCATCCATGCGGCAAGAGTTTTGAAGTCAAAATCTTCGGCAAAAACATTTTCACAACCGTGATATGACAGCAACAGCGAACTGCGGTGATAGGTAATATCGCTCTGATCGCCGGGACTGTTAAAAGAGCCGAAAAAAGGCAGCCATTGGAACAGCGTGTGATGCATGCCGTGTTTTGCGGCCAGGTCAGCATAATTATAATCGGTCTTGTGCAACGGCAAGCCGCGGCGCACGGTTTCCAAATCATTGCGACGGCCGCCCGAGGCGCAACTATCGATGATAATGCCGGGATTAGCCGCCAGAATATTGTCCCAGAATTTAAGATATCCTACACAGTAATGATTTTCCCTGATTCCCTGCCGGTCATCCACTTCTCCGTTGCGCCAGAAACTAAGCGGACGCACGTTAAAATCCTGCCGATACAAATCAACTCCCTCGTTTTGAATCAACGAGTTAATGCGATCAGTAATCCACGTTCTCGCTTCGTTATTGCCTAAGTCCAGAACCTTATTATCCCGTAACCATTCGGGAAAATCATCGTAGCAGGCATTGCCTAGAAGCCATTCAGGATGCTCATCATATAGCTCTGTGCCGGGCGCAACCCGCTCCGGCTCAAACCAAAGAATGGTTTTGATTCCTTTTTTATGAGCATAGTCGCTGATGGCGCGAATGCCATTGGGAAAACGTTCGGAATCGGGTTTCCAGGTACCCGTGGGAAACCAGACGTTTCTCTCATTCGCATTTTCGTACCATCCGGCATCCATCCATAGATAATCGAAATCCACATTATTGTCTAAAAACTTGTCGATATATTGCTTCTGATTTTCCTCGGTCGCCTTGACCATTTCGCAAAACATGCGACCGCTGTAATTGGCATAAAATGGTTTGATTAGTTCACCATTCACCCGGGGCATGTTGAATTCGATAAACCACCGCCGCCACATGTTCTGAATCCGCACTGCGTCATCTCCGTCATAGGGCATAAGCACGATCATAGGGGTGCGGATTTTTTCGCCAGGCAAAAGTTTTGTATGAATCCATTCCTGCCCGGCAGTTACATGCAACCCGTCTTTATGATAATGGCCCACGCCCGTTGCCTGAAAAACGGCTTGCCACTGTCCCTGCCAACTGACCACAAATATCATGCCTTCTGTTTCTCCCTGAGCGCGACAGTAAGGAAAGACAACATTGGAAGGGTTGCCTCCCTCGGGATGGAGCGTCAACGGCTTTTCAAAATAAAATTGATGTTCCAACGGCTCATAGCCGTCCGAAGAACGATAATCGCCTTTGAAGTGAAAAAGCTTGACTGCAGGTTCGGAGCGAATCTCTTCTGTGTCAGCGCCAGGTGTGATAATGTCGGAATCAATAGCTTTGATATCACTGAGGAGAGGGGTATCGGCATTGCCGGTGTTTTCGAACCATAGCGTCCATTCCACCGCGGGATATTTATGGTTCTGTACGGCAATACAGATAACTTTCAAGCCCGTTTTCGGGTCGGTCATGATGGAGGTATGTTCGGTTCGATGTTCATCAAGCTTGTGGGAGGACTTTTCAAAACTCCACCCTTTCGGGCAAGCGGCAATGCGCTTTTCGTCGTAAACAAAAGAATATGGAAGATTGTCAGGATTGAACAGTTTTTCGTCTATCCAGTTACCGACTTTATCAAGTCCGGATTTTATTATATCAACTTCTGTGCACGAAAAACTCCAACCACCACTTCCAGCTAATACTTTCACCGCCAAAAGGTTCTTTCTCATCCTGACCGGAAGCTTAACCCAATGATTCCCTTTTCCATCTCCATTCGCCATTGTATTGTAAAGCAATTTGCCATTGAGATATACCTCCATCCAATAATCGGCAGATGCGCGAATGTGCATCACTCCCGGCTTGTCGTGAACGAACTCCGTATAGAGTACCGCGCAATCCCGCATAACGAACTTGCCTGCCAGTTCAGCCATATTAATGGAATTTTCTTTCATTTGGACTGTTTTGCTCAGAACCTTTGTATTTTCGCCCTGCGACTTCAAGTAATCGGGGACGCAGTCAAACAATTTTGGGGGGGCCACGTTAAGAAAAACTTTCCATTCCGCAAAAGGCTTTGAATTTTCTTTATGCGTCACGGAGTCAACATTCTTGAATTTTGAGTTCTTTTTCATTTTATATATTGTAAACTTTTAGAGTTAGAGTTTTTGTATTTCTTAATCTTCGTCAATGACGAAAAATAATGGCTTCGGCAATATTTCTTTCGCGATATTAATTCATATTAGACTTATAAATATGTAAAATCGCAGCCTTCATCGGCCTGCATAACATTATCGATATAGTGACGCACGAAACCACGTTCGAATTCTTCTTTAGGCTCGAATTTGGTACCTTTCAAGCGGGTGGCGATTTCTTCGTCACTTATATCCACCTTGAGGACTCCGGCATCCACGTCCAAGACAATCATATCCCCGTTACTTACCGCGCCAAGAGCGCCTCCAACAATGGCCTCAGGACAAACGTGCAGTACTACCGTGCCGAACGCGCCGCCGCTCATGCGCGCATCGGTTATACGCACATAATCCTTTATGCCTTTTTTGTAAAGCTTAGGCGGAATCGGCAGATAATTTCCGAACTCCGGCATGCCCGGTGCGCCTTTGGGACCATAGCCGCGCAGGATCACCGCCTTGTTTTCATCCATATCCGAATTTTCGTCCAGCAGGTATTTTTCGGCTTCTTCCAGGGAATCGAAAACTCGCGCCTCACCTCTGAACTTCATTATCCCGGCGGCGCTTTTCTTTATCACCGCCCCACGCGGCGCCAGGTTGCCGTGCAATACCGCAATTCCGCCGCTTTCGGCCAGAGGCTTGTCAAACGAAGCTATTGCTTTCCGGTTGTATGAAGGTGCAACATTCGCAAGATTCTCTTTCAAGGTCTTTCCGGTTACGGTCATAACGGATGTGTCGAGGAGCGGTTCCAGTTCCTTCATCAATGCCGGAACGCCGCCGGCCTGATGGAATTCGATTCCCACCGTGCCCTGTCCGGACGGTTTTACGTTCACCAGCAGTTTTGTCCGGTCGCTGATTCTCTGGAACTCGGAAAGCTCTATCTTTATTCCGGCTCGTCGGGCAATAGCGGTCAGATGAATCAGCAGATTGGTCGATCCGCCGGACGCCATCAGCACGGTAATGGCATTGCGAATTGAATTCAGATTGATAATATCGGAAACCTTAATTCCCTCTGTTACAAGTTTTATTATCTGACGTCCCGTCATTTCCGCCTGCCGTGATTTCTCGGCGGAAACTGCCGGTGACGCGGCGCTGCCCGGCAGAGCCAGCCCAAGTGATTCGGCGGCAGTCTGCATGCTGTTGGCTGTACCCATGATCGGACACGCTCCCACGCTGCCATAAAGACATCCTTCGGTCTGCTGCAAGTCTTTTTCAGTAAGTTCCCCTGCCTGAAATTTTGTCCAGATTTTAAAACTGTCGGTTCCACAAGCCAATGATTCTCCTTGGTAGTTGCCGGGCAACATCGGACCGCCGGGAAGAAAAATCGTTGGCTTGTTTGCCGACACCGCCGCCATGAGCTGCGCCGGAACATTCTTATCACAGGAACCGATCAGCACCACCCCGTCGAACGGGTGACGGGCAATAAGTTCCTCGGTGGTAATCGACAGCAGATTGCGGTAGATCAAACTGGATATGTCAAAAAACACTTCACAGATCGACATGGTATTGATTTCCAATGGAAAACCTCCAGCAGCCCAGACGCCGCGTTTCACCGCTTCGGCAAGCTGACGAAAGTTGTAATGCCCCGGGTTGGTCTCTGCCCAAGTGTTGACAATCCCGATGATTGGGCGCGATAAGTCCTCATCGGTATAGCCCATGCTTTTAATTAACGCCCGGCGCAACAGTACCTGCCGGGTTTTCCCTCCCAGCCACGAATGTGAGTTTGATGATTCTTTCATAAATTTCCTGATATTGTTTTATTTTGTTTTGATGACCTCTGCGTGAAGTTTTTTCTTGCAAAACCCGAACTGTGGATTTTCGATCTGCCGGATCAGCATTTCCGCCGCTTCTTTTCCCATCTCTTCCATTGGCGGATTAACAGTAAGAAGTGGTTGCGGAATGAATTCGCTTAAGGGTGAGTGGTCAAAGCCGGAAAAACGGATAATGTCCACGTCAACCCGCCGCTTTGTAAGCTCTTTTATTAATGATCCAGCGCAGTAATCGTTCAAACAGCAAACCGCGTCAGGACTCGTTTTACGCTTTTCGAACAAACGCAGAAATGCTTCATGCTGTTCCTGCGTTGAATCGTAGCCGCAGTGAAATTCCTGACGTACCTTCAAATGGCATTTTTTCATTCCGACAGCAAAGCCTCTTGCGCGTTCGATGGCCGCAACTTTATTGACTGTTTTATTGGCATACATGGCAATCTTGCGACAGCCCACCCTGTAGAAAGTCTCAACGATTTCCGTAATCCCATCGGAGTTGCCGAACTCCAGTAGATTGTTGTCGATCCCGTGCGGCAAGCGCATCAGATAAAGAGAGGGTATCCCGGTAGCCGCAAGTTGATGAAAGGCCGGCAGGTCATTGTGCTTTGTGTCGGCATAAATAACCACGCCAGCTGGATTACGTTTGACCACGCTCATGATTATGCGTTCCTGGGTCTGTGCGTCTCCGTCCAGCGGTACTATCGACATGAAATAATTCGCGTTCAAGGCAATCGAACCGAATTTTTTCAGTGTAGAAGCAAAAAAAGTAATGTCATGACATAAGAAAATCAATTCGCGTGATATGGCTCGCGGCGGACGGGTAACCATATTGCCGACCCCATTGATCTTGCGAATTCTTCCGCAACCGGCTAATTCATCCAGAGCCCTTCGCAATGTTGGTTTGCTTACCTCAAAATTATCGGCCATCATCTGCTCCGGCGGCAACAAAGAGTTTTCCGCCATGGTAGACAGTCTTTTCTCCAACTGTCCGACTAGTTTCAGATATTTAGTTCTTTGCGCCATGTTTTAATACCTTTAAACTTAAAAAATATATTGGTATATATAATATACACTATCAAGTAGTAAAATTCAACAAATTATAAATTATAAATTTAAACAATTATTTTAAAGCATTCATGAATAATGGGCCAATAACTGGAATTTTTTATCTGAATAGCTGTTTACAAAACAATAAGCCGATAAAACCTCTCGGGTTTTCTGTTTTCGATTACAGATAGTTCCAATTACTTAACGATTTTGCAGTTTGGCCTGTTTTGCCAATTTCAATCAAAAAGGTTTATTTATTCCCTATTTAAAGTACTGAAGCGAATCCCGGAAACTTATCCAGTGTTTTCTTATTGTTTAGTTTTATGGTTGGAAAACCAGAACATTGAGCTCAAATTGTTTCATTCTCCAAGTTTATTTTCAACAGAACGGACATATTCATAGCCGCGGACATATTCTTCATTATTACTCATGTGTTCAAGCAGAAGGGGAACATCATTCAGTTTTTTAAGTTCGGAAATATATGTTCTGAAATCAAAGATTCCGGTTCCGGGGATAGTTTCATGTAGTTGAAAACCACGCTCGCGTTTCCAGATGATATCTTTTCCGTGGCAACTCACAATCCAAGGCGCAAGCTTGGCAAAACATTCCTTTATGACTTTTGTTGTGTCAAAATAAGTTTCAGGAGAGCAAATCAAATTCACCGGATCAAGATGTACCTTGAACGCAGGATGATCTACTGCTTTTATCATCCGAAGATAGGAATCCGGTGTGTTCGGAAAAACACATGGCATCATTTCCAGCGTCAAGCAGGTTCGCTTTGGCTTGACTACGTCTAATACAAGACGGATACGTTCAATAATGAAGGTGAAAAAATCTTCCGTCAGGTTACGCGGATTGATAGTCCATGCCTTGTAGCTCGGATCGGCATCAACGCTGCCGCTGAAACACAAACAGCAGCGAGCATTGATTTCATCCGCAATCGTTAACTGTTCGCAGACAAAATCAAAAGACTCTTTTCTCATGACCGGATCATCGCATGTAATGTTTTTCCATGCGGATACTTCAGCCCATACAATATCTTTCTCGGCGAAAATATCACGAAGTTTGTGAATGTATTTCAGATCGCTCATTGTTTTCGACCAGGGAAAAAACGTAGCACGATATCCCTGCCGTATATGTTCATTCGCCATAAATTCCGGATCATACTGGTCATCCATAAAAAACAATGGCGCTCCAATTCTCAGCATAATACTTTCCTATTTAAGGTTTCCTGTTTGGGCAGTAATCATCACGGCGGATTGATGATGTTCAATGGAGTTTTGCCACTCAAAGTATCCGCTACCGCCTGCGCCGCGCGGATGTGGGCTTCTTCCAGCGCTTCGCGCGAATTGGCCGCGACGTGAGGAGTTAATTGCACGTTTTCGAGACCAAATAACGGGTGATCGCAGTTGAAGCCTTCCGGCTTGAATACATTGATCACACCGAAAACATCCAGTCCGGCGTAGGCGATGATTCCCGTTTTTAACGCTTCGGCGAGATCATCTTCATTGACCAGTTCGCCGCGTCCGGTATTGATCAGCATTGCGTCGCGTTTCATTTTCCTGAATTCCGGCATCGCCAACATGCCGCGTGTTGACGGCATAAGCGGACACAGTAAACAGAGATAATCGGATTCGGCAAGGACCGTCTCCTTATCCACGGCAACAACCCTGCACTCCTTTGCCTGGGCTTCGGTGATGCCCGGATCGCAGACGATAACCCGCAATCCGAACGCCTGCGCCCGGGTTGCCACCGCGCGGCCGATATGGCCGAAACCGATGATTCCGAGCGTCTGCACCGATAAACGTCTGATATTGCTGACGTCAAACGGGCGTTGGCCGGAACGCATACAGGTTTCATAATATTTCAGGCGCCGGGCCGCCGACAGCAGCAGCGCCATGGTATGGTCCGCGACTTCGCTGGTGGCAAAATCCGGCACATTGGTAACGACAATACCTTGAGCGGTGGCCTGATTTACATCGATCTTATCGGTTCCAGTGCCGATTCGAGCGATGATCCGGCATTTCTCCAGTCGCTTGATCATTGGAGCCGGAAGATATGCCGACACAATCATCACCGCGTCTATCTGCTCAAGCTTGGCGCATTCGTCCGGCTGTTCGACTTCGATGATTTCCATGCCGGAGAGTATTTTCCGTTCCTCCGGTTTTACCGGAAAAGTTTCGGCATTGATCCTTAATATCTTGAAATGTTCAGTTTTATCCATATCTAATTTCCACTTTGCTCCTTAGATATTCGCGTGGCATCCTGTGCTTTGATACGGCAGGCCTTTCAGTGCGGCCTGGATGTTGGCCATCTGGTTCTGGGCGGCGCTCCACATCAGACAGATGTCCGCCGTGGCCCAGAATAAACGCATACCCCGGTCATGCCAGAAATGCACCCGTTCCGGATCGCCGCAGGCGATACCCGGCAGCACATTGTGTTTTTCGCAGGTGTCGATCATCCGCATTACGGCGTCAATATATTCCCGGCTTTCCAGTTCTCCAACTATGCCCATGCCAAGAGAAAGATCGTCGTTGCCGACGACCGCAACATCGATACCCGGCAGCGACAGTATCCCGTCCAGATCGGCAATGGCCCCGGCGGTTTCAATCTGAATGCCCACCACCAGGTTTTCATTGAAGAATTCCACCATATCCTTTACATGATTCCAGCCCATGTATTTTCCAGCCGGACAAGTGCTGGCCCCGAGGCCGCGCACACCGAGAGGCGGATATTTGACGTTACGGATAAAATTCTCCGCTTCCTCTTTGCTGTGTATCCTGGGCATGAAAATGCCGTCGGCGCCCTGATCAAGAAAACGGCAGGCTTCATGATAGGACGAATCCGCCGCGCGCACCATGCACGGAAGATCCAGCGCCCGGGCGATGCGGATTTGTTCGAGGATAGTTTCGCTGTTCAACGCCGTGTGTTCACGGTCGATAAGCGCCATATCATAACCGCAATCCTGATACATTTCCATGACCGCGCCCGATCTGGAGTCCATGACGCATCCGGCGATCAGCGTTTCTTTACGTTTGACGCGTTCTTTTAGTTTTCCTGTAAGACCTTTCATATACATCTTTCCTTAAATATAAGTTGTAATTATTTAGAGTTTCATAAAGTTATTTCTTCATAGTCAAAATGAATATCAATAACTTTGGCGATGAGTTCGTATCCGATTTTTTTGTAAATGCCGTTGGACGCGGAATTCGCTAGGTTAGTATATAAACAGCAGAATTATTTACCCCCCACCAAGAGTTGGAATATAGACTTCAGGCAATTTATTAGGCGGGTGCAATTTGTCTAAAGACTGCGCATCCAGTTTATTCGTTTTTACCACTTTTCCGCACATAACAACCTTCAATTTATTGATTGGCAGGACATAGACATGAGCTCCGATATCCTAAATTTTCCACATTGGCCAATAACCGTAACGCCTCGCTTCATAAAAACGCGTCACTCGTAATGTCCAAACTCGCGCCCGGCTTCCGCAAAAGCCCGGATATTTTCATACGGCGTATCGTCGAAAAAAAAGTCGGTCGTAGACAATATCCAATTACCCCGGGGCTTTACCTTAAGCAGCAAATCCCTGACTCGTTCTCTGACTTCTTGCGGGGTAGCTTTTCTCATGAACTCCACTTGATCCACATTGCCCCGGAGCGCCATATCGTGCCGCATGACTCGCAACGCTTCGTCCAGATCCACGTCTGCCATCGGCGGAGGCGTCAGATAGCCCCAGCAATTAATGTCCAAATCATTGTAGAGATGCATGACCTTGGCGGCATTACCACAATTGTGAAAAATCACCGGTGTGCCCGTGTCACGAATTGCCCTGATGAGTCGTTGTTCGTATTCCATTACATAAGTTTTGGCAAAGTGGGGGCCAGCCATACTGCCGATTAAGTGCTCGGCAAGTTCGATGACGTCTGCACCGGCTTCGACCATTTTTCGATCTCTCCGAATGGTGCGTTCCAGGAAGTACTCCATCATCTCGCGATAAAATCCTTCATCCTCCATGGGCAGCACGTACAAATCATCTAATTTATAGAAAAGACTGGTCATTGCGAATACACCGGCGGTATTGGCGTCGACCAGTCCGCGATCGCCCACCGCTTTTGCGGCCCGACGAATCAGGCTACAATCCATATTGTCGCCCGGAGGAGCGTATTTCCTGAACAATTCAAAATCGTCTGGCGTCTTGATAAGGTGCTCCAGAGGAGCGGTGACCACCAGATACGTCGAACTCTGCCGATAACTGTCCACACATTTCAGGTCACCGCCGGGCGTGCGAACCGTAACAGTACGGCATAGTTCGTCCGGCTTCTTCTCTTCAGCAATTGTCACGTCCCAGTTTTCGGCGGATACAATGACGCTGCGATCGTTCAGCGAGCCCATGACGCCAAAATCCCACACGCTGCCCAGGGTATGCAATACGTCGAAACCGAAGTAGTCACAGTACTCGATAAATTTCTCGATCACGTCAAAGTCGGGAGGGTTCCAAAACGTTTCGATCGTCGGTTTGTACTGAAACATTTCGTAGACCGCATTGTAATAAAGGAAAGGGGCGATCGGCACCCGATCAACCGGCTCCCCGGCGAGGGTTCGAAACAATCGTTCTCTACTTGTGAGTAACATTTTTCTTTCTCCTTATTTTTTTACCGCGTTTTATCAAAATTTTCTTACTTTTTAGATTAAAGGGAGGCGGTCAACGGTCAAAATCGTATAAAAAGTTTCATATAATGGGGCGGCTTTACGCCGATTCTGCACCTTGACGGCTCGGAACGAAATATTTGCTCCGATTTACCTCTCTTATCTTTTTCATCCGTTTTCATGCTACTTTTGGCACTATCGATTAGTTGGTGTGTTTATATTCCGGGAACATATCCTTTCCCGAAACAAGCGTTAAACGGTTTTTTGAAACCGTCATCGAAAGACATCCGCGAGGTGCTGCCGCCATCCACGATCAGCGTCTGTCCGATAATAAATCTGGCTTCCGGCGAAGCCAGGAACATCACCGCATTGGCAATATCCCGTCCAGATCGGCAATAGCCCCGGCGGTTTCGATCTGGATGCCCACCACCAGGTGTTCATTGAAGAATTCCACCATATCCTTTACATGATTCCAGCCCATGTATTTTCCCGCCGGACAGGTGCTGGCACCGAGGCCGCGCACGCCGAGAGGCGGATATTTGACGTTACGGATAAAATTCTCCGCTTCCTCTTTGCTGTGTATCCTGGGCATAAAAATGCCGTCGACGCCCTGATCAAGAAAACGGCAGGCTTCATGATAGGACGAATCCGCCGCGCGCACCATGCACGGAAGATCCAGCGCCCGGGCGATGCGGATTTGTTCGAGGATGGTCGCTGTTCAACGCCGTGTGTTCGCGGTCGATAAGCGCCATATCATAACCGCAATCCTGGTACATTTCCATGACCGCGCCCGATCTGGAGTCCATGACGCATCCGGCGATCAGCGTTTCTTTACGTTTGACGCGTTCTTTTAATTTTCCTGTAAGACCTTTCATGCATTAATCTCTCTTTTATCCGCAACTACTACTAATTTTTACTTGTAATCAAGGATTTGTTAAGGGATTAACTTGACAAATCCTTAGAAGAATTCAGCAACACCCGTTTCAGTTGTTAACTATCAATTTACCAACTTCTTTCTGGGCGGCGATCAGGCAATCCTCCCATTCTTCTTTGCCTGAATCCGCTATCTTTTTCTCTTTTTCCATAACAGTATATATCTCAGCCATTCCTTCTTCCAGAGATATAAGTGGATGAAACTCCGGAACATCACGCATGAGTTTCTCTGAACTGAAAAATAAATTATGACTGAAAGGAATATTGAGACCTGGAACATTGGCGGCCGCAAGCGTATCATATGGAATCCCGACCATCTCCACTTCCCGTCCGATTATCTTCATAAGGGTTTGATGATATGATCCCCAGGTAAAGAATTCGCGCTTCATCATGTTGTAGGTTTGACCGACGCAACGTTCCCGTCCCAACATAAAGACAAAGGCGGGTGCGGCATCGTCTGAGTGAATCCACTGCCCCAGTGTGCGCCCGTCACCATAAACAATAATCGGTTTCCCTTTTCGGATACGATCCAGCCACGCCGAACTTCCGCCAATTTGTCTTAAAATTGGCCATTTGGGGCTGGATGTATATGCCGGTTTGATGATGGAGACAGGAAATCCTTCCTTATAATATGCTGTCAGGAAAACCTGGTCTGCTGCCATTTTATTCCGCCCGTAATCAGTGGTCGGGCGCAACGGGTGATCTTCCGTCGCCGGAAGCCAATCCAGTTCCTCGCCATAGGTAGTTACGGTTGAACAATATATCAGATGCTTGACCCCGCGAAACGCGCGCAAAGTACTTTGCGCATCTTCGGCGTTAAAGCAGATCATGTCAATTGCAGCGTCAAAACGTCCATTCTGCATTGCTGCTTCAAAGGCCGACCGATCCTCTCGTCGATCGCCATAAATTGTGGTTACCCCCTCTGGTGCGGCTGAACTACTTTTCCCTCGGTTGAACACTGTTACGTCATGTCCAACCTGGACCAACAACCGGACTATACTGGAGCTAATGTTCCCAGTTCCGCCAACAACACAAACTTTCATGATTTCTTCTCCTAAGATGTTTAAATCGTGTTATTTCTAAAGCTCAGCTATATTTCTTGATAAGATCCTCTCCTCCTCCCTTTCCGCTGTAAGGCGTACCGGGATTCCAATCTGTAGGAGACGGCGGAACAAACTGGTCGACCGGGAAAGTAACTTGGCAGCGATTGAGACTCGAAACATAGGAACCTTCAACTATTTCCAACGCCAACAGTGAGCTGTCCGGGATCGTGTAGTCTAAAGTTCCCTGATGGATCATATCTGCCATTGCTTCCAAATATCTTTGATGAGTCCCTTTAGAAAAAGCACCGCATTCAATGACTTTGCCTTCCGGGAATTCCTTGTTTTGTATAAAATAAGAATTTGGCCAACTGTCGCAGATAATTTGCCCTGACGAACCCCAAATACGAAATATGGCACTGCGTTTCGGAAAGTTCCTCGTATTCTGATCGCGCACACTGTCTCCAGTATGTAAAACGCACCGCACACCATTATTAGCTTTGGAATAACTTACCGCCCGCGTCTCAACTTGTGAACCGTGACAGTATGAACGAAATTCAGTATCGCAGATGGACATGAGCCAGTCCATTGAGGATATTCCAGCCAGTTGGACAAAGAAGACCAGCCAATGGGTGGCGCTGCTCATAAGATCCCAATGGGATTCAATTTCAACCAGTTCCAGTCTGCCAATATCTCCCGCCTTGACCCGTGCAATCACTTCCAGCCCTCCCTTTGTAAACATTCCATGGGGAACTACCATCGGCAATTTGCGTGCTTTAATGGCCTTCATAAATCGCCGCGCGGATGCGACCGAATCCGCTAGCGGCTTTTCTACCAAAATTCCCTTCAAGGACGGAATTGTCAGCGCATCCATTGTAACCTGCTCATGAGATGGCGGATAAGTGCTGACACACACGACATCTACCGGGCATTTCTTAAACATTTCAACATGATCGGCAAAGGTTTGAATGCCTTGAAAATCTTCTTTTAATTTCTTTCTGGCTTCTGGATTAATGTCAGCGGCCGCCAACAATTCAAATTTCTGCGAATTGTGAAATACATTCATACATGCTCTTCCTGCACCGCCGCCACCGACAACTACCGCCGTTAATTTCTTGGCTTTACTCATAATTATATCTCTTTAAGATTGTGTTTTTACTTTTCTTGTTAATATTGCTCCGAAACTAAAGTAGTTGTAATTTTATAGCCTAAAACAATAGGTATAGCTACAAGTTGTTTTGTTTCGGAGCAATAGTTTAATCTAAAACCCACGAATAAATTCAATGCATTAAACCTCCTGATTTAAATTCCTTTTACATAATCTTTGCCGAAACAAGCGTTAAACGGTTTTTTGAAACCGTCATCGAAAGACATCCGCGAGGTGCTGCCGCCATCCACGATCAGCGTCTGTCCGATAATAAATCTGGCTTCCGGCGACGCCAGGAACATCACCGTATTGGCGATATCCCGCGGCTGCCCGACAAACCCGGCGGGTATTCCATTCCCCATAACTTCGAGATCAAAGTCGGGCATCACCTTGTAATAGTTTTCAACTTCTATGGAGCCGGGAGCCACCGAGTTCACGCGAACTCCACGAGGGGCAAGCTCGATGGCCAGTTGACGAGTAAACGCGACGACCGCCCCGCGCGTTCCGGCGTACACGGAGTGTTCCTGGCAGCCTTCAAACGCATGGATTGAACTGATATTTACTACAACTCCCTGGCTTTTTTCCAATTCGGGCAGCAATGCCTGGGTCAGAAAAAACGGAGCGCGCACGTTTACGTGATAAAGGGTGTCAAACTGTTCCGGCGTCACCTTTTCAAATGGCATATTCATGGTAATCCCGGCATTGTTGACAAGAATATCAACGCCGCCGAGGAAGTCGACAGCTTTATCAACCATCGTTTTAATCGGAGCGAGGTCGTTAAAATCCGCTTTAAAGGCAGCGGCTTTTCCGCCGTTTTCAATAATTTTTTTTACGACATTCTCGGCTCCGGCCGAACTGCGTGAATAATGCACCGCTACGGCGGCTCCGGCTTCAGCAAAGCCCAAGGCGATACCGCGGCCGATCCCGGTACCCGCGCCGGTTACCAGGACTCGTTTATCTTTTAATGAATCAAGCATTTTGATATTTCTCTTTTACCTTTTTATTTTCTTATACATAAAAATGAATAAGCGATCAGAATGAAAACTGAAATATTTTTTGCGGATTGCCGGTTATTATAGTTTGCATTTCCTCGTGGCTGATACCATGTTCAATCAGTGCCGGAACAACATTCTTTAGTATGTGACTATAACCGTTTCCGCCATATTTATGTAAAAATCCTTTAACGCATATATCCGTTGATATCATAATTTTATCCAGAAATCCCATCCTTATCAATTCCCGGAACAATGCAGCTCGTTCTTCTATCGGGAATGTCGCTTGAAACATGAATAAATCATATTCCACACAACAGCCGCGCGAAACAAAGTCAAGTACACAATCCAAGTCTTCGCTTTTGCCAAAATGACAAAGAATGACCTTTTTAAGGTTTCCCCCTTCATTTTCAACTATGTCTACAGCACGGGATCTCAATGATGCCGGAGCTCCAATATCAAAATGAATACTTAGCGCTGCGCCCGTTTTTAGCTGTGCCCGAGCACTTGCAATTAACACCTTTTCCTCATTGTCAGTCATTTTGCCACTTATGCCAATTTCTCCGATAACACCAGCTTTTATATCGGTTCCATCCATTCCCTCCAGAACATCATTGACAATTTCACGTTCGATATCGTCAACCGCCATAGAATCAATACTGTTCGGATGCCATTGATCTTTATAATAACCAGCCCCCATAATAATATTTACTTTTGATTCCTGGGAAATCTTCCGTATAACCTCCGGCTCTCTTCCCAAACCAATATTACTCATATTTACCACTGTATTGCCGTTGAGTTGCCGAAACCTTATCAGTTCTTCAACGGCAAGCGCCGGATCGTCCAAAAGAACATTTTCACTATGGTTTATCAGGACATGTTCATGAGGTAAAGTTATTCCCATTTGTTTTGCTGGCATCAAGCCACAGACTGTCATAACGTTGCCTGACGCCAAGTCTCGCCATTGTTTACCTTTTAATGAATCAATCATTTTGTGCTCCCGCTAATTTATTTACGGCTTCAAAGAACCCGGGTGAACCGGGGCTATGGTTGAATTCGGGATAAATATGCCACTGTTCCACATGTTCAACGGTTTGTCCGGGTTCCAGTAACGTCAATGGTCCGAGCGACTCCAGTTCCATGAAAGATTTTTCGCTGTACGACTCGAAATTACAACCGCCGTCCGGATATTTTCCGGCGCTGTTCCAGCCGAACTGTTTAACAAAAAGCATTCCTTTAACCGCGTAAGCGGCCCAGCCTTTGGAAATCTCCAGGCCTAATTTGTGAGGAGTTTCCGCTTTGGTGTGGTCCAGCAGCAAATGACCTTTTCTAAAATTCAACCGGGAATCAGACATATCGGAATATGACCACACCGACAGCCGATAGGCCGGACTTACGCATTCGAAATGAGGCTGCGGCAACGGCAGCGGAATGACGGCAACGCCTCCTTCGGTCATAATGCTGAGCGCCCAGCAGGAAACTTCAATCGGCCATCTGCCGATATTAGTGACCCGGTGCGTCAACGAAACACATGGCTGTTTCGGATCCATGCTGATTTCGATTTCACGCTGAATGCCGTTTTCCGGCTCCGGGGGCGGCGTTAGCCGCAATGAAAGATCGCTGATCTTTTCCCATGCAACCGGCGAATTATCCAAGACATAAGTTCTCGGTACCGCTTCCGGAGCGTGCCAGAAACGGTGTCCGCCCCGCAATTGCCAGTCCTTTTCTCCGCTCTTGCCGAGCTGTTCCGGAAACTCTTTGAAGATGTTTGCTTCTCCCGGAAAGCCCAGACGGATTATCCTCGGGCCCACATCCAGAGTCGCGACAAGCTCGATAGCGCCATTACTCAACTTGACGTTATTTTCCCAACCGCCATATTCTATGGTTTCAATCATATTGTTCCTTTTTTTGAATCAGATAACGTTCTCCCGGCGCCATGACCATGCCGTTCAATCCCAGGCGTTTCGCTTCGGCCAGAAAGGCCGCGGGATCGCCGCCGTGTTCAATGAACATCCAGAAATGACTGGCTATTACTACTTCAGGTTGAATCGCGGATGCAAGTTCGCAAGCCCCGGTTGCATCAAGGTTGCCGAACGCGCCGTTAATGGGGACAATCATCACATCCACCTGTACGTCCCCCAGAGACTGCAGAATACGCTCTGTTGCCGGGCCGCTGTCTCCGACGTTGTAGATTATCACGCCGTCAACCTCAAGTAAAAGTCCGACCGCGTCCGGCGCCAGTTCGCCGTGATCCGCATAGATTGCACGAATATTAATATCCTCGATTTGAATGCTTTCACTTTCTTTCAGAATTTTGTAGCGTTCGTCTGGAATACCCAATGATTTATACACTTCCTCGCAGTCCGGAGAGCCGACAAAAAAAGTGTCAGGATTAGAGATAAACGCCGGGAACGCATCAATGTCGAGATGATCCATGTGGGAATGGGTGGAGAGAACTATATCGGGTTTAATGTCTTCCGGTTTTACGACAGGCGGCTGCATCCGTTTAAAGCCGAAAGCCTGTTCTACACAGTCCGTCAGGTAAGGATCGATTACAATCGTCTTTCCGCACTTGCTTTTGATCAGAAATCCCGCCTGTCCGAGATATTGCAGGACAACACCATCGGCCTGTGGTCTGTCGGTCGAAACGGGAGTCATAGTAATATTCGTTTTTTCTTTCATATTCACCTATTTTGATTTAACGAAAACATCATGCAAGTGTATAAGCCACCCGACAATATGTTACAATCCGTTCCATTATTTTAATCATTCTATTTCCGCTTCGAAATGTACTGTTCCGGTTGGCTTTTCCCAACGAATGCCTTCGCCGTCAGGCAATATGGTCGCGCCCGATTCCAGATTGACATTTTTGACCTTCAAGCCGTCAGGCAGACGAATATTCATTATTGCCCAGGCAGGTTCGCGACCATCACAGAAAGTGACTTCACCGATAACGCAAGATTTTTCCGCATAGTATCTCATTTCAAACGAAGTCTCTCCAAAATGTGATGGCGCTTGTTCTATCCCCAGTGGCTTGCCGCTGGCCAGCCATTGTCGTGCTGTTCCGCGGGCCAACTGTAGGCCTTCGCCGTCTTCCATGATCAGGGCATTACGTATGGCTTGGACTATATTGATCGGAGTGTACGAATGATGAAGGTCTCCAGTTAGCCTTATGATATTTCTTGGTCTTGTGTTTCCCGGTTCAGGTCCACGTTCCTCGCACCACGTTAAAAGCGGAGTTCCGTGATTTAATACCGCATAGAGAGATTTCACAAATTCATCGCCATTATTGCATACCAAGTGTGCCTGAGCAAGATGATCTAAAGTAATCGCAGTCCAACGATTTGTACCGTTTCGCATATATTTTTCAAAATCATGCATGGTGCCTGTTATCATCTCATCGTCTTTTGAAAGCAGTCCACATGGCCAGAGTGCATGTAACGTCCCCCAGCGCCACCCGTGCTGGTCATTGTTTTTTTCTCCGGGAAGCGATGGAATCCAACAATACCCGTCCTCCTGAATACAACTCTCTTTGATGCATTGCATAAGGTCTTTCAGTCCATGCTGGTAGATTTTTTTAAGATCCGGCAGATCTTCCGTTTTGCCGAGAATTTCCGCAGCCTCCATTGTACAGAGATCGCCATAAACTGCCCATACATTATACGGTATATACTGATATTGGCCTTTTGGGTCAGGAGGCAAACCACAATCACAGATGCCATTACCTAGCAAACCATAACCGACAATTTGTTTGCCATTTTTCAGAATGCGCGTCTTTGAACGCTCTTGATCCTGCCATTTTGAGCTTGCCACCATGCGGGGATATATATCAGCAAGATATTTATTATCTCCCGTAATGCGATAATGCTCTATCACCGCCCAAGATTTCATTCCCGCCATATATAGGTGATTGCCTGGCTTAAGCCAGTATCCGTTATTGTCGAACCAATTACCATCATCCGCTCTCCAGGCCTCATCCCAACGCCCGTCTTGTTGCTGAACCACCAGATTCCATTGAAAACCGTTTTCCGCCTCATGGTGCAAACCGCTGCAATCCAAGGCTACGGCGGCGAAAGATGGTTCATGTGAGTTAGGAAATCGATATTTATCTGTTCCACATTGCCCTGCAATGTATTCTTTGCCATCAGGACCTTCAACACGATCTCGCATTAAAAGAATGTCGGCCAGGCAGGCATAAAAAGCCTTTTGAATATCGGAGTCCGGGATCTTGATGTGAACTGCCCGATCCAACAGATCATGCCACTCTTTCTTTGCATCGGCAAACTCTTCAGCCCAATCTTTGTCCCGAAACGCTGACACGTTTGTTTTGTTGTCGGGGTATGGGAAGACGATCCATCCCGTCTGAGTTTGATCAGGCTCAAGGTTCCATGTCAATGCTAATCCCTTATTAGGATTGCAGTATTCTGTCGGAATCTGACTCGTTCCTATGCCCAATAATAAGACTTCTTGATCGCCCTCGTCTTTCTTACTTGCTGGCACGGTCAAGTGGTCAGTCGCTTTTTTTTCCACTTCAGACTCTGATGTGGTGCATCGAATACCAAAAGAGTGTGGGCTGTCATCAGTATTGGTCATTTTCACGCGTCCAAGCAATGCATCTCTTGTTCCAATAAGTTCAAGTTCAAGCATTATTTTACATTTTATATTGCCCCAATTGCGCCACCACGAGTACACGAGTCCTGACAAACAACCATCGGAGCGGGCCATAGAAGTGTTCAAATAACCTCCGCTGGATAAAAGTTGTCCATCAATAGCGGCTTTTATCGACATTTTTCTATTGAACCATTGGGGAATCTCGCGTGTTCCGGGCCAAGATAAACAAAGATGATCGCGATACACATCAATTAATGTTTTATCTTTACTTTCTGGCCTGGCGACTGTAAAACGGTACGGTATAGCAGTGGCACAAGAAAAATCCACCCTCAATTCGTTTAATTCTTGTTGTTCTTTTCTCATTTTGAAGTCCTTATATTGATAAATAGTCCAGATTTATCTGTCGGAACAGAAATTATGACCATATTTCTCTTTTAGTTCATTTTTAAACGCCATATTTTTCTACTGACATCTTAATGATACAACATTTTTCGAGAAATGTCTCACCATTTTTTTCGAATCCCTTTACAATTTTTTCGACAGGCGCTATATTATAGATAATGGATGAATATATGAGAAACGAAAATGAATGATGAATAACGTTGATTTTGAAAATCTTGCGGAGTCGCCGCAGTTTGCCGAATTCACTACGCTTATGATGAAGCTAATGGGTTTGGCGATGGCGTTGAATTCTCCGGATGGGGTCATACGGGAAAAATTCGGCGCGGAAGGCGAGAGTCCGATTTGCCGCCTGATGCGACGCGACGAAGAAGGTTTGCGCCGCTGCACCTCCTGCGACAGACGCCATCATAATATGGCCGTCAATAGCGGCAAGCCGCAGCTTTATGTCTGTCACGCCGGATTTCTGGATATGGCTGTTCCTATTTTTGTCCAGGGCAGACACATTGCCACGCTTTCAAGCGGACAGATACTCCAGGCGCCCCCGGACGAAGAGAACTTCGAACAATTTCTCCGCAAAGTTTCATGGCTTGATTATCCGGAAAAAGTGTTGCGAGACGCTTATTTTGATTCTCCGTATATTCCGCGAAAAAAAGTCAAATATATCATGCAGCTTCTGGAGCTATTTGCCCGGGAACTCTGTGACAGTCTTCAAAAAATAAAGGATCTGGAAGCGCAACTGGAACGTGATGAATTCCGGGAGGCAAAAGAGTTTGTCGATAAACATTTTCGCAACTCCTCGCTAAGTTTAACTGAGGTTGCCGGACACGCCGGTTTTTCTCCTGCTCATTTCTCCCATGCGTTTAAAAAATCATCCGGTATATCCCTGATCCGGTTTATCCAGGCCAGAAGAATTTCCGAAGCGAAAAAACTCATGGCCGATAAAACCCGCAGCATTACGGAAATCTGTTTTGATTGTGGTTTTAACAGCCTGACCAGTTTCAACCGGGTTTTTCGCCGCATCGAACACCAAAGCCCCAGTCAATACCGGGGAAAACTGCTCGAAAGACTGCCTTCAGGGAAATAACTTTTTTATTTTTTGAAGTATCGCTGTTTACAGTAATTTTAATGATTATCGAAAAAATTGTAAACAGATTCAAAAAATATGGTGAGATTTTTTTGTCTGTGAACGTTATAGTTACTTTACTAAAATAATACTAGTTGGCAGACTTTGGTTTTTATAAAGAGAGCCAATTTCAAAACTATTGGCTCAAATACTTTTGAAATTACCTCAAGAATTATAACTTTGAGAGTCTAAGGAAAAAAATAGGAACAGTCATGAATAATTTATGTCCGGTGCGACTTGCACAATCAGAATTATTTGGCGAAATCGGGCGACGCATCAAATTGACAATTTATGAAAATCTGATGAAACTGAATATAGAAAAAGACTTTCTTCTTCCATTTCAAGTGCAGGAAAGTGTTCATCCGGCATACATCGGACTGGGAAAATTGATTGATGCCGCCGTTGGGTTTGCTGTTTATACAGACGATGTAAAGATTCTGGAATTTAAGAAGCGTCTCGTTGCCGAAACCATAAAAACCCAAGACTCGGATGGGTATATCGGGGTGCTCGTTCCGGAAAGCCGTATGTGGTTCCGGTACGATATGCACGAAATTGGCTACCTCATAGTAGGATTGACGAACGACTACAAGTATTTCGGAGAAAAGGCGTCTCTGAGAGCAGCGCGAAAGCTGGCTGATTTCGTAATCAATCGCTGGTCTGCCGAACCAGCCCGATGGCCTGGCAGTGGAAACCGTAAAGATCTTTTTGCGGTCAGGACGGGGTTCGACAACGGGTTATTGGAATTATATGAGCAAACGGAAGATTCCCGGTATATGGATTTTCTTGTAAATTTTCAGCTTTTCAAACTTCCGGAATGGAATGTGGAAATTAAAAAAAGCACTGACTACATGGCGGACGAACGACATGCCTATGTTTATATGTCTCTTTGCGTAGCTCAGTTGCAGTTGTATGATCTGAATGGAGATTCGCGGTTGTTGTCTCAAACGGAGAAAGCTATACGATTTTTAACCCGACAGGATGGAATGTTGACTACAGGGTCGTGTGGCATGGGCGAGTCTTGGCATGACAATCAGGACTGCAAGGAAGGCGCGTCCGAAAGTTGCGCCACAGCTTATCTGGTACGAATGACGGAGCATTTGATGCGGACCACAGGGCGAACGTCCTTGGGCGATCTGATAGAAAGAACTATTTACAACGCGCTCTTCGCGGCCCAGTCTCCTGACGGTCGCCAACTCCGTTATTTCTGTGCCGTTGAAGGACCTCGAAAATATTATAATCAGGACATCTGGTGCTGCCCGAACAACTTCCGGCGAATCATTGCCGCGTTGCCGGCCATGGTTTACTACCGGTCGGTTGACGGTGTGACTGTCAACCTGTATACCGCATCCACGACCACGGTCGACCTGGACGATGGGCGGAACGTGACAATCCGACAAAAGACTGAATATCCAACGTCCGGCCAGGTAAAAATCACCATCACACCATCAATGGCCATGGAATTCCCCTTGCAACTGCGTATTCCGCATTGGTGTTCCCAAACAACATACGCCATTAATGACGGCACCTCTGTTAACGTTTGTCCAAACGAGAGCTTGCTCAAAATTTGCCGCGTTTGGCAGCCTGGCGACAAGGTGACACTCAATATGTCTATGCCTTGGCGACTGATTCGCGGGCGTAAGTTGCAGGAAGGAAAAGTTGCTTTGATGCGAGGTCCAGTAGTTTATTGTATTGGTGTAGAAGAAAATACTGAACTGCTCAAAACATATCCTGAACCGGGGAATTTGATAATTGATCCAACTACCTTTGGTGAGCCGTCACCGGACACAACCGTTCGCCCCGGAGGTTTGAAAGTGACAGCCAAAGCCTGGCCGGCAGACGGACAAACCGAGAGCGCCGCGCCGCTTTCGGTTGTGTTTACCGAGTTTGTTGATCCGAGCGGTATCGCCACATATTTTCACGTTCCTGATCTGACCCGGGCAATCGACGACGAACTGATGGCAACCACTTTGTGACTTAAGTAGTTTTCTTGTTTTACCCTAAAGATTTCAGTTATGTGGAAAAAATTACAATTGATTAAGGAAATGTTGAAAAATGAAAACAGAACAAAAATCAAACGAATTGAAAGTGGATTTTTCATGCACTACGGCGATGCCGCATCGCTTTACAGTCGCCAGGCCCGAAAGTAAAGATAAAACATTAATAGATGTGTATCGTGATATGATTCACCTGTCATGGCCTGGCATAAGAGGGTTTGCCAAAGAGATTTCCATAATGGCAGAGGTGGATGGCAGTCCCCTGAAAGAGGCCGTAACTGCAACATTTCGCAACGAAGGCATGTCCGCAATGCGTTGTGATGGTTATCTGCCGGTACTTGTCTGTACGTGGGGAATGCACCAAGGGAAAAGACTGACCTACGAAATTGCTGCAGGAAAGCACTATGTTCTGTGTCGCATTCAGGCAAGCAATACCGATAAGAAACCGCATTCTTTCACAATCCGCTGTATTTCGTTGAACAATCATGCAAAAACCCAGGCGGCGACTGGCCACTTGACGGTGTCTGATGACGCACAAAGCGGGCCCGCCCGAACATTATTGCTAATGGACGCAGGAGTTGGTCAATCACCAACGGAATATAATGACAAGGGCCTGGAACTGACCTGGACCATCGAGCCAGGACAAACTCAGACGGGATGGATCGTCTTCCCATACCCCGACAACAAAACAAACGTGTCAGCGTTTCGGGACAAAGATTGGGCTGAAGAGTTTGCCGATGCAAAGAAAGAGTGGCATGATCTGTTGGATCGGGCAGTTCACATCAAGATCCCGGACTCCGATATTCAAAAGGCTTTTTATGCCTGCCTGGCCGACATTCTTTTAATGCGAGATCGTGTTGAAGGTCCTGATGGCAAAGAATACATTGCAGGGCAATGTGGAACAGATAAATATCGATTTCCTAACTCACATGAACCATCTTTCGCCGCCGTAGCCTTGGATTGCAGCGGTTTGCACCATGAGGCGGGAAAACGGTTTTCAATGGAATCTGGTGGTTCAGCAACAAGACGGGCGTTGGGATGAGGCCTGGAGAGCGGATGATGGTAATTGGTTCGACAATAACGGATACTGGCTTAAGCCAGGCAATCACCTATATATGGCGGGAATGAAATCTTGGGCGGTGATAGAGCATTATCGCATTACGGGAGATAATAAATATCTTGCTGATATATATCCCCGCATGGTGGCAAGCTCAAAATGGCAGGATCAAGAGCGTTCAAAGACGCGCATTCTGAAAAATGGCAAACAAATTGTCGGTTATGGTTTGCTAGGTAATGGCATCTGTGATTGTGGTTTGCCTCCTGACCCAAAAGGCCAATATCAGTATATACCGTATAATGTATGGGCAGTTTATGGCGATCTCTGTACAATGGAGGCTGCGGAAATTCTCGGCAAAACGGAAGACTTGCCGAAACTCAGGGAAATCTATCAACGCAGTTATAATGATCTGATGCAAGCCTTGGAAAAGAGTTGCATTCAGGAGGACGGATATCGTTGGATACCGGCGCAGGCGGACGAGAAACACGATGATGACCATGGTTGGCGTTGGGGAACGCTGCATATCTTATGGCCATGCGGATTGTTGCCGCGAGATCACGAAATAATAACAGGTACCATACGCGATTTTGAAAAATATGTCGCAGAACGCGGTGGAACGAATCGTTGGACCGCAATCACTTTGGATCATCTGGCTCAGGCGCATTTGTTATGCGGCAACGGGGATGCGTTCGTTAAGGATCTTTACGCGGTTCTGAATCATGGAACGCCTCTTTTTTCATGGGTTGAGCAACGCGGGCCGGAGCCAGGCACCACTACAATGAGTGGTGACAGGCAGCACTCATATACCCCGATTAACGTAGTTCAGGCTATACGTAATGCCCTGATCGTGGAAGACGGAGACGGCTTGCAACTGGCCCAAGGCACAGCGCGTCAGTGGCTGGCAAGCGGCAAGCCGCTGGGAATAGAAAGAGCGCCCTCGCATTTTGGTGAAACTTCATTTGAAATGAGATATGACGCGGAAAAATCCTGCGTTATCGGAGAAGTTATTTTCTGCGATGGACGCGAACCGGTCTGGGCGGTGATAAACATACGTCTGCCCAATGGTTTGAAAATCAACAAAGTCAATCCGGAATCGGGCGCGACCATATTACCTGACGGCGAAGGAATTCGTTGGGACAAGCCTGCCGGAACAATACGATTTGAAGTAAAAATTGGTAGTTATTGTTCCGGCGACTAACTAACTTGCATGTTTTTATCGTTAATTATGTACAACAGAAAACTCAAATGCAAGCCATTTAACCGCCGAATCTATAACAAGACATAAAAACATAACATCAAAATAAAGAGGCAATCTTTATGAATCAAAACATATCAGTAACTTCAAATGAGTTGAATCGAGTAGAAGAATGGATCGATAAAAAACTGTTCAATCCTGACAATCTTCCATATTCTTTTGTTTACGGCGGAGAGCGAATTGTAAGCTGTCCTGAAGGATGGAGCTTTAAAAAGGCGTCACGCAAACTTGACGAACATCGCACCGAACATAGCTCCACCATGACCGACCCGAAAACGGGCTTGGAGGTTACTTGCCTTGCCGTACAGAATCACAAATATCCCGCCGTGGAATGGACACTGTGGTTCGAGAATACGAGCAATGCCGATACCCCAATCCTCAGCGACGTCAAGGCAGTTGACGCCGACATTCTGGAACCCGATTCCGATCCTGAAAAAACACATCATACCCCCGTTAAACTTATTCATTTCAAAGGCGATTATAATTCTCCAGACGGTTATGAGCCGCAGGAACACATTTTTGTTGGCTTGGATTTTGTCGAAGAGCCATTAATATTGCATCCAGGCGGAGGAGATCCCTGCAATGGAGCTTTTCCTTATTATCGGATTCAAAGGAAAAATGACGGTATGGTCTTTGTAGTCAGTTGGCAGGGACAGTGGGAAACTACGTTCCAGGCCAAGAGAGGCCGTCAGGATGGGTTGCATGTTACGGCTGCACAGCAAACAATTCACGCGAAACTTCTGCCTGGCGAAAAAATCCGCACTCCCATGATCGTACTCATGCCCTACGACGGGAATGACGCAGTGCGGGCCCAGAATCTCTGGAGGCGATGGTTCATCGAATTCAATATTCCCCGGGTGAACGGCGAACTAATCAAACCGTTTTATGCCAATTACAGCGGTTGTATATTCCATGAGATGGTAAACGCCACTGAAGAACTGGAAATTAAATATGCGGATTGCTTTTTTGACCACGGCATCGATTTCGATTACTTGTGGATGGACGCCGGCTGGTATGACATGCACGGAACCAAAGCGTGGGCGACCACAGGGACCTGGAAGCCTGACTATAAACGATTCCCGGACGGTATCCGCGCCATCAGCGATTATGTGCATAAAAAGGGAATCAAAACCATGTTGTGGTTTGAACCTGAACGAGTCTATACAGGAACGGAATTATACAACGAACATCCTGAATGGCTGCTGAAAAAAAACATAGAGGCGGATCCGAATAATTCCCTGTTGGATTTAGGCAATGACGAAGCGCGGAAATGGATCACAGACCGCATTAACGCGCTGATCAAAAGCGAGGGTATAGATTTATACCGTCAGGATCATAATACCCGGCCGCTTCAATATTGGCAGGCGGGCGAAGCGGATGACCGGCAGGGAATCCATGAGAACTATCATTGTATCGGATACCTGCAAATGTGGGACGATATTCTGGCGGCTAATCCCGGCATTGTCATCGACAGTTGCGCCTCGGGCGGCCGTCGCAATGATTTGGAAACCGTACGCCGTGGCTTGCCGTTGCACAAGACCGATTATAATTATGCTGATCTGGCCGCAAAGCACGGCATGCATCACACACTATTCCAATGGCTGCCTTTTTTCGGCTCCTTTAACCATCCAGGTGACCAGAGCGATATTACCTATCACCGCAGTTCATTACTGTTGTCATATCACGGTTGTGAAAATGTCTTTGCCGAAGATTTTGACTTCAAAATTCTTGCCGCATGGATGCAGGAATGGCGGGAAACCGCCCACTGCATGTACGGGGATTTTTATCCGCTGACACCCTACTCGCGAGATGAACGGGAGTGGATCGGCTGGCAGTTCCATCTGCCGGAATCAGATGAAGGCATGGTACAGGTCTTCATGCGAAAAGATTCGCCATATGAAAAGGCAATATTCAAATTGGAAGCCCTGGAGCCCGATACTGAATACGCACTCAAGGATTATAACACCGGCAAAACGACTAAGGTCAAGGGTATACAACTTACGCAAACCGGTATCCCGGTTGAAATGCGCAGACACCCCGATTCGGCATTATATCATTACAAAAAAGTGTAAAATCGAAAGCGCCTTTGCCGTTGATTCACCCCTTGATCGCGCCGGTTGAGAGGCCTTTGACGAAAAGGCGCATGGTGAAGAAGAAAATCAGGACCAACGGGATCGACGCCAGACAGTACGCCGCCATTAGCGGCCCCCATTGGGTATCGTAACCGGAGTTCAACGCCATCAGGCCGACGCCGATGGTATAAAGCTTTTCATCACGCATTATCAGTACCGGCATGACAAAATCGTTCCAGGTGGCGATGAACCGCAAGATAGCCAGTGTCGAAATGATCGAACCGGACATCGGCACAACCACATTCCAGATCATCTGCAGATCGCTGGCGCCGTCCATCGCGGCGGCGTCGAAAAGGTCGTTGGGGATGTCCTCAATGAAGTTCTTCAGAACATAAATGCACATAATCTGGCCGTTGGCGATCGACAGCAGCACCAGCGACAACAGGCTGTTGAGCAGGTCAAGGTCGCGCAGCAACGTAAACAGCGGTACCAGACTGGCGACATTGACCATCATCATCACCGCCAGCAGCAGGTAAAACAGAAAATTTGAGCCGGGGAACTTGTAGCGGGCGAAAGCGTACGCGGCAATCAGCGACAACGCCAGGGTTAACCCAACTCCGAATACGCAGACGATCACGGTATTGACGATGAAATCCTTTACCGCCAGAAAGCCGATCTGCCAGTTTGTCCAGTGGAACGGAGCCTCCGGCAGCCAGATGTTATTGGAAAACTGCACGTTGTCCTTGAGCGACGCCTGCAGCATGATGTACATCGGAAAAAACGCGAAGAACAGCACAAACAGAATGCCGGCGTGTTTCGAACACTCCTGACCAACACGTTTCAACCTTCGTCTGAAGTTCATTTTTCCACCCGGACATATTTATCGTTAAGTATACTTAAAGTGAGGATCACTCCGAACAGCAACATTCCCAGTGCACAGGCGTACCCCACCCGTCCCTCAATAAAGGCCATGCGGAACATGTACAGCCCCGGCACATTGGCTCTGCCGTCCGGGCCGCCGAATTCGTTACACATGATCAGAATTTGTTCGAAGCCCTTCAGCGTACCAATGATCATCAGTACCAGCGACAGCCGTACCTGCGACATGATCAGCGGCAATTCGATGTTGAGACAGCGCTGAACCGTGCCGCAGCCATCAAGCAGTGCCGCATCGTAAACCGAATCGGGAATGCTTTGCAGCCCCGCCAGGAAAATCAGCACCGACACCACACCAACCCACGGAAACCCCATAAAAAGCAGACTGGGGATAACCAGATTCGGATCACCCAGCCACAGCGGCGGACAGTCCGGTTCGATCAGGCCGCAGGCTATCAGCAACTGGTTCAAGAGCCCGATGTTCGGCTCGTAGAAGAATTTCCATAGCAGCATATAGACAATGCCCGGAATGATCATCGGCACCACAAACAGCACCTCATAAAGATACCGGTGTTTCCGGCTTTTCAAATGAAAGATCAGCATCGCGACGATGATCGACGGAATCAGTTTGACGACATTGGCGGCAATAAAGATAAGTACCACCAGGAAAGACTGCCAGAGCTTGGCGTCCCGGAATGCTTCGATATAATTATCAAGCCCGATCCACTCCTGCAGCGTTGCCCCGTCCCATTCGAAAAAAGAGTGGTAAATCCCGGAGAACGCCGGATAGTAGCGGAAGCCCAGCACCATCACAACCGTCGGCAGAACCAGCAGATAGCATGTTTTGTGTTTTTTTATTGAATAAAACAATTTGTCGATCATCTCGCATCTCCCGTTGCTGTCGCCGTGCCGAATACAGAATAAACCGAGTTGAGACGGTATACCTGAGCTTCATAAATATTGCTTAACTGCTTTTGCAGTTGTTTTTTCGCGGATGGATCGTCGGTATTCAGTAATTCGGTTTCGACTTCGTCCCGGATTTCCTCAACTTTGAGCAGCCGTCTCCAGGAACTGCGCGCCGCCCGCAGGTTGTCCTGTATGCCGTGCGCCTGGTATGACTCGTACAGGTCGGCCATAGCTTCTTCACGGTTGTAAGCTCCGATAAGAAAATTCTGTAAAATGCGTCTGAACTCAAGAATGACCGAATGGGTACAGAAAAAATAAGGGGAAATGCTCTTCCCCCGAATCAGAGGCTTGAAGCTCCTGACCGCCGGATTAATGTCGGCGCCCATTACCGCCGGTACCCAAGCGGGGCCGGCATTGAAAGCAGAGTTGTTCTTTTTCGTGGTCATGAAGCGGAGAAAGTCAATTGCTACTTTCTGATTAGGTCCTTTCGTCACTGCCAGTGCCATTCCCGGTTGAGCGGTATTTTCGCCCCACGGCCCGCAGTAGTATTTGCCGGCAACCGGATCACGGGAAGTAATCAGCGGAAACGGGAAGCTGCCAAGCTCGAACTTGCACCTGTCCAGCATCTGCCGTTCCAGCCAGGAGCCGCCCTGATAACACGCGCCTTTCTGCTGGATAAACATGAACGGCGCCACCGTAAAGTCAATTGCGTTAAAGCCTTTACCCCAGTTTTTGGAAAAGTCGCGCAACAGTTCCATCCCCGCATCAAACCGCGGACAGCTCAGTCGGTATTTGTCGAGATAAAATGCCCGCATGTATTCATCTGGCGAAATAGTTCCGCTGTGATTAAAGTCAAGTTCATTCTCAAAAGTCCAGCCGATCTGGCTGAGAATCCGATGGAAAAACGACACGCCCTGCGCTCCCTTGGAGTTTTCCACGATTACCGGGATAATGCCGAGTTTTTCAATTTTTTTGCAGATGTCCATGAATTCGGCCATGGTTTCAGGAGGTTTGTCCGAACCGGTCGCGCGACGAAATATTTCCTTGTTGTAAAAAAAACGCTGGGTCTGTATAGTATTGGAAATACTGTAGTAGTCCATCAATTCCGGGTCCCAGTTACCATACATCCCGCCGTAAAAAGTATCCTTCCACGGCACGTTCTCTAAATCGGTGCCTTTATTATAAGGATTGGGCACATCAACGTATTCGCTCAGGCCGACAAAGTAGCTGCCCAGATAGGAACGAAGACCACCGTTATACTCCATTATGTCCGGTGGCGCTCCGCCGATAATCTGGGTTACGCACCAGCGCACAAACGAGGATCCTGATCCTACAATGACCTGCTGCCGGATATGGGTTTCAGGATGTAGTTTGTTGTATTCGTCAATAATTTTCTGCAGCGATTCCCGGCAGCCGCGTTCCCCTTGCCAGTGAGCGAGCAGGATCGTTTTCCGGTCTTTGCGCTCAAGTTTCTGTACTGTGATTATATGGTCGTACAAGCAATACAGGAAGCCGAGTCCCAACAGTATCAAGGCGAACAGGTGCTTGTGTTTTTTCATTTGTCGCCCCTCATTTTTACGGTCAGTTCTTTCACTCTTTTGGCGGCGACAAAGTAATTCGGATCGGACTTGGTCGGGGATTCTTTCATCAGTTGTTTATACCACTTTACGGCGTTTTTAGCATCCTTTAACTTAAACTGGTAAAGATATGCCAGGCGGTAGAGGTGCAGCCGTCTGACGTTAACATACTGAATTCCGTAGTTTAATGCCGCCTCTGAATGTTTTACAGCGGCCTGGTAGTTTTTGAGCCAGGCGCAGTAAAGTTCGCTTAACTGGGAATGTACCACGCCAGTCAGGAAGGAATCCGGGTAACGCTTCAGAAATTTTTTGAACATGTTTACTCCGGTTGCCGCGGACCTCGGAGTCAAGTGGTAGAGGTAACTGTTAGCGTGCCAGAAATACGCCTGATCCGCCCACTGGCTCTCAGGGTATTTTTCGTAGCACATCCGGTAGGCTTTCCTGGCTTTTTCGATGTCTTTTTCCCGTTCCACTGTAAACGCATCATAGCACCGTCCAATATTGAAGTACGCCTTAGCGCACATGGGATCGTCCGGATATTCTTTAATGAACTGGCGGCTGATTTCGACCGCTTCACGATAGGAGTGCTCGCGGGTGTTGAACTGATAACATGCGGCCAGTTCCAGCAGCAGTTTTTTACGCGCAACCGGGTCTGCGGTTTTGTCCAGTAGTTTTCGACAATGTGCCGCGCCCTGTTTATACAGTCCCTGGGATCGGTAAAACCCGATTGGCTTTTCCGACGCTGAAATCATTCCAGCGGTAAGATAAAAAATTAAAAATAAAGCACAGCAACGACAATAGCTCATCGAATAAGATTTTTCCTGTTATTGATTATCCTCTGTGAGTTTATTTGCACAGCACAAGATTAATTTAGCCCAAAACCACATCTTTTCAAGGCGTTATCTTCTATTAACTTATGAAAATCAGGCCATTAGCGATTATCGGCAAATACTTATTTATGATTGAATCTGCAAATCACATTGATGATGTTGCGAGCCATTGAGGTATTGATGTTTATATGAAGCGCTCCACCTTGTAAGCCCCATCCACTGGCAATGCACCGCTTATCTGCTCAACTATCTTGTTTACCACTTGCACATTGGGCGCTTCCCAATCGCAAAATCCAACTCCTTCATTGTTTAAAAAAATACCTTTCCATATATTGCTTACACCATGAATGAGAGGATATTCAAATAATTAACCGTCAAAAGCATTGTCAAATTGAATGCTGGAAGGGGAAAAATCGACTTTTTTGACGAATGCGCAAGCTTCTTCGGCGCCGTATTCGCGCTCCATGCCGCAGTCTTCCCATTCCACCGATAATGGCCCGGTGTAGTTGAGACGGTTAAGTTCGCGGATAATTTCCTCAAAATTCACGTCGCCGTGTCCCAGACTGCGAAAATCCCACCCCCGTCCCGGCTGCCCGAAGTCAAGATGCGACCCCAGAATGCCGCTGCGTCCGTCGAGTTGCAACGCCGCGTCTTTCATATGAACGTGGTAGATGCGGTCCGGGAATTCCTGCAGGAACCTGACCGGCTCGACCATTTGCCAGTAAAGGTGGCTCGGATCGAAATTGAAGCCGAATTCCGGACGGTTGCCGACTGCTTCCAGTGCACGTTTCGCTGTAATGATATCGAAGGCGATTTCAGTAGGATGCACTTCCAGCGCGAATTTTACTCCGTATCCGGCAAATACGTCGAGGATTGGATTAAACATGTCGGCAAAAAACTTGAAGCCGTCTTCAATCATCTGATCGCTGACCGGCGGAAAGCTGTACAACATATGCCAAATTTGGGACCCCGTAAAGCCGTTGACAACTTCAATCCCGAGGTTTTTCGCAGCTTTTGCCGCAAGCTTCATTTGTTCAATTGCCCATTGACGTTTGCCTTCTGCGTTTCCGGCTAGTTCTGCCGGAGCGAACATGTCAGAGCGGCTGTCGTTGTTCGGATCGCAAATCAACTGTCCGGCAAGATGATTGCTGATCGCATAAACGCTCAGACCATTCTCCGCCAGGATTGCTTTCTGCTGTTCGCAGTAGGCCGGGTCGGCGGCGCCTTTGGCGATGTCGAAATGATCGCCCCAGCAGGCCAGTTCAAGACCGTTATAGCCCCAGGCCGCAGCTTTCTTCGCCAATTCGTTAAGGGGCAGATCAGCCCACTGTCCGGTAAATAAAGTTACAGGTCTACTCATGTTTCACCTCTCAAAGTTCGGGAAATTTCAGCCATTTTACATCGGCGCCGGCACTGTTGACGACGGTTTCAATGAAAGCCATGCCGCGCGTACCATCTTTAACGTTAGGAAAATCACCGATCAACTCGTCGACCGGTTCACCCGCCTCCTTCGCCAGAATTGTATCGGCGAAGTTGACGTAGTGATTAGCAAACGCTTCGATATAGCCTTCGGGGTGTCCTGCCGGAATTCGGCTGGCTCGCGCCGCCGCCGGACTTTTTTCGGCGACATACCCGTTGCCTCGGCTCAATATTTGTGTCGGCTCGTTCAGTACTTTAAATTGCAGCTGATTCGGATGCTCCTGATGCCATTCCAAGGCGGCCTTATCGCCGTAGACCTGAATGGATAGACCGTTTTCCTCGCCAATCGATATCTGGCTGACGTGTAATACTCCTTTGGCTCCATTGTTGAATTTGAGCAGGCAGTTGACGTCATCATCCAAGCGCCGCCCCGGAACGAACGAGGTCAGGTCGGCGCAGATTTCAGTAGTTTTCAGACCGGAAATATATTCCGCCAGATTGTCGGCGTGAGTGCCGATGTCGCCGACGCAGCCGCCGATGCCGCTTTGCTTCGGGTCAGTACGCCATGACGCCTGTTGTTGTCCATCCTGTTCGATTGGTTCGGCGAGCCAGCCCTGGATGTAACGAACGACAATTTTACGAACCGAGCCAAGTTCGCCCCTGCGGACCAGGTCGCGGGCAAGTTTGACCATCGGATAACCGGTATATGTATGCATCAGACCAAACGTCTTGCCGCTTTTTTCCACCACCCTCTCCAGTTCCTTAGCTTCGTCCAGACTGATCGTCATCGGTTTTTCACACATGACATTGAATCCTGCTTCCAGAAAATCCCTTGAAATCGGAAAGTGCCAGTTGTTTGGAGTACAGACTGCAACAAAGTCAATTCTCTGTTCCGGAGGCAACGCCAATTCTCCAGTGATCATCTTTTTGTAATCACTGTAAACGCGGGCCGGATCAACGCACAGTTCTTCGCCCATTTGTTTACTTTTAACCGGATCAATATCAAACGCTCCGGCTTTCAATTTTATTCGACCGTCAATCGCCGCGGCCATGCGATGCACAGCGCCGATAAAAGCGCCCGGCCCGCCGCCGACCATTCCCATTCTCAGCTTGCGTTTCATACTCAAACTCCTTTAACCGCCAAGCAGGCAACTGATGATATACATTTCAAGCTCTTCGTAATCACGTTCGGCGCGGAGCTGCGCAATTTTCGCCTGGTCCAAACTCCGACTGATTTCCAACAGCTTCAAGAAGATAGTTTTGCTGTTTGCAAGATGTTTGCAGGCAACTTCATCTTTCTGAGAACGCATTGCTTTGACGTCCAGACCGATCCATTCGCCGTTATTACCGAAACCATGTTCGTCAAGGATACGTACCTGATTCAACGCCCGTCGCAGGTCAACACTGCCGAATGTCTTGTCCTGATCGAATTTCATCCCGTTCTGGTCGTTTAAGTGAACGCTCCAGAGTTTCTTGTGCGCCATAGCGTAGCCCATTTCATCCGACGGGTCCAGCCCGGCCAGTAACGCATGTGCGGTTTCTATCAGGCAACCGACTCTGGATGCGTCGCTGGTCAGCAAGCCCAGTGCAATAGCGTGACCGATAGTCGGAATGTAAGTGTGATCCATTGGCTCGTTGGGTTTTGATTCGATCATAATCCTGATATTGGGATCGTAATCAAGCATCATCTGGATTGCGGCGGCAATCTGTTCGGTCGCCCATACAGAATCCTTGGCTTCACGAACGTATGTGCCTTCTCGAGCCAGCCAAAGCACGATATTATTAGTGCCCAGCGCCCTGGCGATATCAACACAACGTTTGCTGCGCTCCAAAGCATATTCACGGCAGGCCGGATCATTGCTGGTATAACCTCCATCAATGGTGCGTGGATCTTCCCACAGACGCGGCGCGACGAATTCTGCAGTCAGGCCGTGGTCGTCAAGTTTTGCCTTCACCGCTTTCGCTTCCGTGATAATCTGTTCTGGAGAAAGATCATTCATATTCGGAACGGCGTCGTCGTCGTGAAATTGTACACCGTCAAAACCCATTTGTTTGTAAAGTTCCAGTTTATCGTTGAATGCGATGGTCTCACGAACGGTTGGCCCGAACGGGTCGGCTCCCTCATGAATGTTCCACGGCCCGAATGAAAAACGAAATGTTCCAGACATAATCTGCCTCCTCTAAATTTAGGGATTAAGGTAGTTTAAATTACTCGTGTGTATATATTTCTCTCTTTATGTCATTAAGGTTGCTTGTGTTTCGGAAAAACGGTAGGTTCTTCGTAGTCCGCTATATCTTTCGCTTCGATGTCTTCGAGCATGACTCTGGATGACGCGGATTTAGCCGCGGCGCGTCCGGCGGCAGTGCCGATGTTCATGATCACCCTTGAAAGACGGCAGGAGCCTGCAACAATATGGGAAGTTCCGAACCCGCGGCAGGCCGCCAGCAGATTGTCGTATTCAACAGTCTGAAGGCATTCATACGGGATTCCATAAACCGGATAGGCGTATTCAGGGTGAAGGGCAAGATTCGTGCCGTGAACATCCAGACGATGATCGGTAGCGCCGATGAAATTACGGTTTTCCTGATGATGAAAGCCCACCTTTACATCATTCTGGTTCAGGACATATCTAGCTTTTAATCTGTAGGTTTCGCGAATTCCCAATTCCGGAGCGAAACCGAGCAATTGCCAGTCGGGATGCTTGCCGCTGATCACCTGCCAGCGGTACCAGTCGTAAGCGATTTGAAGTTGTTCCCGGAATATTTTTGCGTGGTCTTCCGGTTTTTCAGGATTAAATTGTCCGCGACCGCAAATATTAACGACAATATCTCCATTGGGCAACGGAATACCAGCCAATGCATGATCGCGGGGCGTTTCCGGCATTCCAGTCGAATCAACCCGGACATTTTTATTGCCGGTGGAAACCCGGAACAGCCAGTTTACTTCATTCAAGAAATCCTTCCTCGGGATTTCCGGAGCATCTGGTTCATTGTATTCCGATTTGGCATCCTCGCCAATGTTCCAACCGCAACCGGCTTCCCGGCACATGACGATATCAGCGGATGCGTCAATAAAGGCTTTCGCTGATATTTCCAGCAAGCCTCCTGCACCACGGCAAAGAATATTACTGATATTCCGCCCATCGCTACGGCTCGAGATAAATTCCATACCGGCAAAGAATTTCAGATTGGGGAAACGCGAAAACTCTTCTTCAACCGCACGAATGTAAGCCCACTCTTCAAAAGGCATGGGATGTAGTTTCCGGCCGTTGTTATCCCGGCAGCAAGTGGTGAATTCACATTCCATGGCTCCCCCGGGATAACTCCGCATTTTTTCCCAAAGTCTGCGCGCCAATGGAGGACTGCCGCAAGTCGATTCCCAGGCATGAACCCAACTCATGGTTACAGTACCGCCAAGCATCTGGTGCCGGTCAATTACTATTGTCTGTGCTCCCGCTTCAGCAGCCGCCACCGCGGCGCCGATTCCGCCGCTGCCGCACCCGACAATACACACATCACATTCTATTCTGTTCATAAATTTAATCCTTTCAATTCAAAGTTTTATCAAGTATAAAATTATGCGGTGGAACAAGCAGTCCGCCCGCCGTATGCTTCGATCCCTCGCCGTAGTTGCAATACACGCTTAAGCCGTTGCCGTACCGCGTTTCCGTCAACAGCGGAGCCTGCACGATGAAATCCTCCATTACGGCCGAATGGACTGGCGCCAGCCGGGTAGCGTCAGCGGTAATGCGCTTAAGTTTTTTCGCTTCCAAATCTATTTCCCCGCACTCCGGCCCGGTGGTGGGATTATGATAATAATAAACAAGCGGCAGGCCGCCGTATGAAATATTACGCAGATAAGCCTCGGATCCGGGCAAAGCGTTAATGGCGATAAAATGGGAATTATAAATCAGAAAACCATGGTAAATCATCTGGAACAACGGAAAAACTTCATCGGCGAAAGGCGCATCAAAACAAGTCCCGGAGCTGACCCAGAGGCTGCGGACCAGTTCCGGCAAAGCCCAGTCCCGTACTCCTTCTGAATTGCAGCCGCCGAAATAGCGCCCGGCTTCGGCCATGATCTTTTTGCGCCAGACTGCGCACTCGCGCCGGGAAACCGGATGTTCAGGATGATGACATTTTTCTAATTGCGCCACCCCGATTATGTCAGTATAATGGATACCGTTAAAACCGAGTTCGGCTTCCGCCGCCAGAGATTTACAGGCGTATTTTTCATAAGCGCAACGCGGACAGAGCTGATAAGCCGCGCCACCCGGATAATGGCCGCCAATCTTCGTCTTCCCGTCATGATCCCATTGCAGATAGTCGACATTGAAATTGTTTGCCAGCTCAAAGGAGTAAAAATGATTATCCGTTCCCGAGGCGGCATAACCGAGTTCGCCAAAGCGTTCCAGAACAGAGCGCAAAGTTGTTTCTCCGCCCAATGCCGCCTCTACCGGTAATAATTGCGGAAAAGCGCCACAGTGGCCGCGATGATTCCAGCCCACAAAGACGAATTCCAGCGGCCCGACCTGCTGCCGGGCGCAAGCCTCGGCCAGTTCGGCTACTTTATTGAAATCCGCATAAACATGCAGCGGCGGTTCGTTTTCGGGAGTTTGATGCAATACCGTTGCCGGCCTGGGTTTGGAAGCCAGCCGGAACCAGACCGCAACAGCACCAGCGGAATATCGTAATGCCGGATTATCCTTAAAACGTTCCGACAATAACGGCAGTTTCCGGCAACGGCGATTATATTTGCGGTACCAGCGCGCAATACCGGCGTAATTAGCTTCGGAACCATGCAGGCGCCGCAAACGAATGCTCAGGTCTTCATTCAGAATGTTTTCATCGGGATAATCCCGTAACGCAAACACCCAGTCGAGCGAATAAGTTTTTTCCCGTCCCTGGCAGGTACACAGCTTGAAAGAACAATCGGCAAGGCCGCCTTCGACCGTGGCGGCAACCGCATCTTCATTCGTGACCAAACCGCATAACGGCATATTGCAAAGAGAGGGAAACGGATAAAATATTGGAATGTCATATTCGGCGGCAGCCTTATTACGGGCGTGGCAAAGGATGCCGTCATGGATTGGCAGCGCCAGCGTTCCTTGCCCTTCGCCGACGGCAAGCAGGCCCGGAAAAGGCCGCAGGCTTTTAAATCGCAGATTGCCGTCTTCCCGAATGCTGTCCCGGGGAATCGTCAGAATCATATCCCCTGCATCAAAAGAAATTTCGACGGCGAACGCCAACCCGGGAGCTGTATATTCGATCCGGCGGGCGGCGGATTCTCCGGCGTTGGCTTTGACCCCGGAATCCGCAGAAAGAACCACGGGCCGCTCAGCGCCGTTTTCATCCCGACAGACCGCTTCCGCAAATTTGAGCAGTATTTCATTTTCTCGTTTCATCATGTCCCATTATCCGTTATATTATTCCTCCCAGCAGCAGCAAGCCAATAATTATTACCGCCAGCCCTGCGAAATCCAGTCGTGAGAAATGTTCTTTCTTTACCAAATGCGAATAGATCGTGAACGCCACGATACAGGTGCCGGAGCCCAACGGCCAGAAAATCCTGCTGATTTTGTATTCAGACAGAATATCCAGCGCCGCATAGATGCCGATCAACGCGGCAAAATACACCAGCGAATAAACCAAGCCTATTTTGACCGCACCTGCTTCCGGGCTCCGTCTCCTGATAACAAGAATGACGCCAAATTGCTGCAAGCCGCAAAACAATGCCGACAACGGAGTCCGCAGATGCGCCAGTTCATTCAAGCCCTCGCAATGCGATGGTACGCTCATGGCGGTTTGAGCCAACCCATAACCGAGAAAGTTAGCAATCGCTAAACCAAGCCATTTCAGGTTGGTTTTCCCGGTTCCGCCATTCTTTCTTGCCGCCGCCAGGAGCCCGATTCCGCATAGAAGCATCAGCAAACCGCCGATCCCGCCGGCGGTTATTGGTTCTTTCCAGAACAGCAGCGCCGCAATAAACGGGATGGACAATGCCGACATGGCCACCGCCCAGCTCGCCGCCCGGTGATAATATTTCATATTGTGATACAGCAGCAAATGCCCGATATTATTGAACATACTGCCGAGAAACATCCAGAACGCCAATATCCAGAAACCGTTGTGCGATATCAACGGGCCGTCCCACTTTATCAAGGAACACGACCACAGAAATGCGAACATGCTGCCCCAGAAATAATAGCTGTAGACGTCTATCTTTTTTTCTGCCGTGTGCCCAAGTATCGCTCCCAAAGTGGCGAACATCAGCCCGCATAGCAGATTCAGTATAATTCCATTCAGCATTTCATGTGTTCCGCGCTACAGCCGATTTCAGCGGACATTTCAGCATCTTCAATCTTGGCATAATCAGAACGGGATAATTTCCTGGATCAGCGGCTGAACTTTAATTTCCGAAAATTCAATATTATTATGGAAGCTGCACAGAAATACCATAAGGTCGCCCATTTGTTCCGGACTCATTATTTTTTCTGCCCTCTCCGAATCAAACGGTGAACGATTTGAAGCTTCAAGGAATTCAGTATTCCCCCATGCCGGGGTAACAAGCGTCACTCTTACATTATCAGGGCGCAGTTCCGTGTACAATGTGCGTGTAAGCATCTCCAGTCCGGCCTTGGCCGCGCTATAAGGAGTGTAGCCGGGCCAGCCGTAGTCTGCGCAAAGACTGGAAACATTGATGATCAGGCCGGACTTCTGTGCGGACATTACTTTTGCGGCGCGCTTGCAGCCAAGCGTGGCGCCAAGCAAGTTGGTGTTGAGAGACGCGACAATCTGTTCATCGGCTTGTTCCGCCAGCGGGATTACTTTTATCGCCGCACCGGCGTTATTGATCAAAACATCAAGTTGGTTTCCAACCGCCTCGAATACTTTATCCCAGTCGGCTCCTTTGGTGATGTCGGCAACCACATATTTTACGCCAAGTTCATCTGCGGCTTTCTTCAATACTTCTTCGCGACGTCCGGTAATTGTGACCTCAGCTCCAGCCTTAGCCAGCATTTTAGCGGTGCCATAGCCATAGCCGGTGCCTCCGCCGGTAATAACGATTTTTTTGCCTTTACAAGTAGTCATTTTCGACCTCCTTTTGGTTTGGGTTAACAACTTTTGTTATTTGGAAATTTTAGTTTTTACGTTCTCCTTCTCATTTGTCAACAGAAATCGTTGTAAATGCCATGATACGGGCGTAACGTGCCATCGGCTTCGATAAAATGCAATGATTTCCTTCCGCCCGGAAACAGATACGGATCGCGATGCAGATCAGCTACTTTTGAGTGATGCAGCGCATGCGGCAGGATTCCCCAGCCGCGAGCGACAAATTCCTTCATTTCGAACGCTAATATCTCAGCGCGCTCCTTATCCGCATTCTCATCAGAATTGGCGAACCCGGCGCATTCAGTAACGATTACCGGTTTACCGAGGCGCTTGAGATAAATTTCGGTAGCATCCAGCAGTTCGAGAAATTCTTCCCGGTCCTTTCCGAAAAAACATGAATACGCGTGCAGGCTGATCACATCCAGAAACGGCTCCAAAAGTTCAGTATCCCAGCACCCGCCTTCTTGCTTATTGAACATTCCCCAGGTGCCGCAGGTAACCGGAATCTTCGGGAACTTGTCATGCAGATGGTCGGCAACAGCTTTCAGAAAATCTCTGGTGAAAAGTTGTTCATCCTTGTGCCCCATACTGCAAAAAGGTTCGTTGGCCAGGTCTACCGCCAGAATATCTTCGGGAGCAAAAGCGGCTGTAGCTTCCTCGGCAAAAGTCTTTTCATAAGCCCATTCTTTGCGCCTTTTGCCGCAATGGAGTGAGTCAAGCGTAAAACCGCCCCATGCCGGGATTGAATGCCAGCCACAGAACAACACGGGAATCACCTTGAGCTTGCGTTCCCGCAGAATCTTCGCCGCCTGGCGGATCGCGTCAATGCACTTTGCCGGATCATTGACATAGGCGTCAAACGACAGCCAGACACGCAACGTGTTGATTTTCGGAAAATGCCTCAGGCCCCGGTCGATTTCAAGCGCGTAAAGTTCCGGTTTGAAATCATTCCAGACCAGCAGTCCGTGACTACCCCAGCTCGGCTGGTAGTTAAATCCACGCACCCATTTTAGTTCATCAGTTGCCATAATGTTTTTTCTTTATATTTTCTTATAGTGATATAATGCCGAATCCGGTCGCTTATGCATTTCGACTTTTATGCCAGTCTCCATAAGCTGTGTGCCCTTGACCTTAGTCGTTTTGCCGATGTTATAATCTTTGAATGCGTATTCTGTATCGGGCTCCAGGGCTTCCAATTTGAATATTGCCTTTTCGTATGGCGAATCTTTTCGCATGAAAACCTGTACCATGCCTTCATCTGATTCCGGCAGATGGAACTGCCAGCCGATCCATTCCCGTTCATCCCGCGAATAAGGCGTCAGCGGATAGAAATCCCCATACATACAATGAGCAGTTTCCCGCCATTCCTGCATCCAGGCGATTAGTTTTTTGAAGTCAAAATCTTCGGCAAAGACATCTTCACAACCGTTATATGATAGCAACAGAGAACTGCGGTGATAGGTAATATCGCTCTGATCGCCTGGATGGTTAAAAGAGCCGAAAAAAGGCAACCACTGGAACAGCGTGTGATGCATGCCTTGCTTGGTTGCCAAGTCAGTGGAAGAATTGGTCTTGCTTCTGCTCACCTCCCAGTTATAGTCGGTTTTGTGCAACGGCAATCCGCGACGCACGGTTTCCAAATCATTGCGACGGCCGCCAGAGGCGCAACTGTCGATGATAATGCCAGGATTAGCAGCAAGAATATCGTCCCACATTTGCAGATATCCGATACAATGGTGATTCTCGTGAATTCCCTGCCGGTCATCAGACTCGTCGGCCTGCCAATATTGAAGCGGCCGGGTATTATGATCCTGACGGTATAAATCTATGCCCTCGCTTTTGATCAGCGAGTTAATGCGGTCCGTGATCCATTTTCGCGCTTCGCCATTGCCTAAATCCAGCAGGGAATTGTCCGGATCCGCCTCTATGTTTTTTTTCAGCAGCCATTCAGAATGTTCGTTGTATAATTCCGTTCCTGTATAGACTCGCTCAGGTTCGAACCACAACATGGTTTTGATCCCTTTTTTGTGCACATAGTCGCTGATGGCGCGGATGCCATTCGGAAATCGCTTGTAGTCAGGCTTCCAGGTGCCCGTGGTCGACCACGCTTTGGTTCCGTGCATGTCATACCAGCCGGCATCTACCCACAGATAATCGAAATCAATACCGTTATCCAGCAACTTGTCGATGTATTGCTTCATTTTTTCCTCATCAGCATTGACCATCTCATAAAATATGCGGCCACTGTAATGGGCATAAAACGGCTTGATTACTTCACCGTTTACCCGGGGAATATTGAACTCTATAAACCATCGCCGCCAGAGGTTCTGGGCTCGCACCCCATCATTTCCGTCATAGGGCATGAGTACAATCATAGGTGTACGGATTTTTTCGCCCGACAGTAGTATCGCATGAATCGTTTGTTGTCCAGCTGTCGCATGCAAGCCATCTTTTTTCAGTTTACCAACTCCTGTTGCATGGAATGAAGATTCCCACTGCCCTGGCCAACTGACGACAAAGATTATACCGTCATTTTTCCTTTGTGCCCGGTAATAAGGGAACCCCTGCGGACCATTACAAGAATCACCGCCCTCAGGGTGAAATATCAATGGCTTTTCAATAAAATCCGAGTCGATAAAAATGTGTTCCAACGGTTCATAGCCGTCCGGGGAACAATAATCACCTTTGAAGTGAAAAAATTTAACGGGGGTATGATGTGTTTTTTCAGGATCGGAATCGGGTTCCAGAATGTCAGCGTCAACGGCCTTGACGTCGCTGAGGATTGGGGTATCGGCATTGCTCGTATTCTCGAACCACAGCGTCCACTCCACGGCGGGATATTTGTGATTCTGTACGGCAAGGCAAGTAACCTCCAAGCCCGTTTTCGGGTCAGTCATGGTGGAGCTATGCTCGGTGCGATGTTCGTCAAGTTTGTGTGACGCCTTTTTAAAGCTCCATCCTTCCGGACAGCTTGCAATATGCTCTCCGCCGTAAATAAAAGAATATGGAAGATTGTCAGGATTGAACAGTTTTTTATCGATCCATTTTTCGACTCGATTTAACTCATCTAAAGATACTAACATAGTCTGTGTCATGGCATTAACTCTATTTATATTTAGCTTGTTAAAGCTGTTTCATCCAGAAAAAACCGTTTCTTTCTGGACCGTTTGTTCTTAATTTCAGAATTCAAGCTAAAGATTCACATTTATTCTTGCTTATATAGTCATAACTTGCTTTAACTGCTTCAAGCATGTCGCCCTCATATTCATCAAGTTCACAGATCAACCATTCGTTGGCGCACTGTTTGAATATCGGGGAAAAATCCATTACGCCTTGTCCGACGGGCAGCATCTTGAAATTGCCCGGCTCGCCGGAACCATCCTTGATGTGAACAAGCGGCGCTCTTTCTCCCAGTTCGGCCAGAACCGCCGCCGGGTCCTGTCCGCCGATCTTCACCCAATAAGTGTCGATCTCGAACATGACGGCCGGATCAAGATATTCCAGAAGATATTTATACGCGGGAATTCCGTCGACCAATTCAAACTCCGCCCAGTGATTGTGGATAGCCAGTTTCAGGCCATGTTTCGCGGCTTCCGCAGCAGCGCAATTAAAGTCGTCGCAGCTTTTTTTGATGGCGTCAATCGTCGCGAAATCCGGTATCCATTTCCCGCAGACAATGTATTTGCAACCAAGTAAATTGGTGTTGTCAAAAATGAAGTTCCGATTCGCACCGGACGGTATCGGCATATGAGCGCTGGACACTTTCAAACCGGAATCTTTCACCACTTTCAGGCATTGTTGATAACTGAGGCCGGAAGGCGCCCCGGCAAACTCGACCCCGGCATAACCGAAAGACGTAATACGGTCAATCGTCCCGGCATAATCATTGGCTAACTGCTCCCGAATCGAATAAAGCTGAACTGCTATTTGAGTAGACATTTGCTTGACTCCAATATGTTATATTTTAATTGTTTCTTTTTTACTTAAACTTTTGTCCAATCGAAAATGACGCCGCTGAATTTGTCGGATTTTTCCAGCAGGCCATCATAGCCTTTTTTAGCTTCCGAGGGACTGAGCCGATGTGAGATCAGCGGCCTGACTTTCATCTGTCCTGAGGCTATCCAGTCGAAGATCATCTGCTGTTTTTCAATCATGGACAGAACCTGCGGCGCTTCCGAATTGAAAATGCTTTTTACCGGCTTCAGCGGCAGAAACCATTCCAGTGCGCCCTGAACTGTAATATTGCGGCAGTGAACGGCCATTAGGAACTTGCTGATATCCGCTTCATACGCTTTGCGGGGAGACCCCAGCAGGATTAGCTGCCCCATATTCTCGGTTACTTTAAAAGCGTCCAGAACTACCGAGGCGCTGCCGCTGGCGTCAACCACAATCTGCGGCAGACTGCCGCCGCAAATCTCCCTGACCGCCTCCGGCGTACCTTCTTTCAGCAGATATTCAATACCGCATTTTTTTGCTACTTTGCGACGTTCTGCAACCGGATCAATGCCAATCACCCGATAACCGGAAATATTGAATGACTGCGCTGCCAGGTTGCCGACGTTACCCAGTCCGAAGACCGCAACTGTCGTATGCCATTTAGGCTGGGTCAGCAGAAGCGCTGAAGTCGCAACTCCGGCCATCCGTGATGCGGCCGCTTCTTCCTGGGTAACTCCGTCGGGAATCTTTACCATTAAACTAGAGTCTACATTCAGTAGTATATGGGAACAATGTGGAAGATTGGAAAACACCCGGTCTCCGATTTTTAGTTCAGTAACTTTATCGCCAACTTCAATAATTGTTCCAGCGTTTGCGTATCCGGCATTGTGGGGATATGCGCTCCATGAGCCCTCACGATATACGCCTTTGTCGACTGCCGTATAAATAGACAGTTCCGTTCCGGCGCTGATGTAAGAGGCGTCGGTTTTTACCAAAACCTCCCGCGCTTTCGGTGAAAGTTCTTCTTCGGCTTCCTGCAGTTCAACCTGCCGAAAGCTGGTCATGACAATTTTCTTGATTTTCATTTTAACACTTTAATCCTTTGAATTGTTATATTCCGGCACCCATCTTCGTGTATCTTTTTGTTATTGAATATAATCTTTATATACTATATAATAAGACATATCTATATAAAAAGCAATATACCGCGAGTTCAAAGATGTTAATATCTTGGTGTACTATTGTTAATTGCAAGAAGAAAGGTGATATTTTTCCAGTGAAGCGGATTTTTTGCGTTATTCATAAAGAGAATTGCACAAAATATGAGATTCCACAATAGAAAATACAGAAAGAAAAAAATTAACTGAAAATCTTGTTTTACTTTTGGATTTGTAAAACAGCAGTAAAGAAACTGCAAAGATTACTTGTCAGCGGTTGCCTGTTTCCGGTATTCTCCCGGAGTCAGTCCGGTAAACCGCTTGAATATCCGGATGAAATATTTGTCATTGGGGAACGCGCTGTATTTGCAGATGTCAGCAATGCTCATGTCCTGGTTTTCGCGAAGCAGTCGGCAACCTTCCCTGATGCGGAATTCCTGCAGATGATGCAAGGGAGAGTTGCCGGTTTGTTCTTTAAAGGCTTTAAACAGCGAGACCCGGCTGATATTCAAGGCCGAAGCCATTTCATTTACGTTAATATGCCGATTCAACGGGTTCCGGATAATCTGCATGGCTTCGGTGACAATTTCTTCGGGAGTTCGCTTGCTGACTTGATGCCCTTTGCACAGGCATTCGACGATCTGCAATATCCCGGACGCGTATGTTTCCGGAATGGAATTGTTATTTTGGGCAAGCTGCCATAAATTGTGAAAACACCTGAGAACCTGCTCTCCCCAATCGCCTCGCAAAATGGGTCGTTCAGCCTTCATGCCAATCCTGAAATTCAGCTTATCCGCATCTTTCCCTTCGATCCGCAGATAATAAAACTCCCAGTTTTCCCCCTTGACCGGGCCGTATTCGATATTATTATCATGCATAACAGCAAACATATCCCCCCGCTTCAGATAGTATATGGAGCCATTGCACTTGACATAGCCTTGTCCGGCGGAAACAACATGCCAGGAATTATGTCCGCCGAATTGAAAAATTTCCCCCGCGGAAGTCAACAATCTTCCAACGTCGAGAAGATAAAAACCGCACCCGACTGGCTTGTGCAGGCCTTTCAGCCAGAAGCTTTCTGTCTTGCAACCCATAATACCCGCTTACTTACAAATTTATACTTTGGAAAGGTAAATAAAAATCATTTTATTGCCATATGTTAACTATAATATACCGCCGAACGAACTTATAAGCAATGTTATCGGCAAAATATTCCAAAATTTCTTTTTTGCAGCTCTCTCAAAAAGTGGAAAATTTGTTATTCTGGAGAGTTGTCATATCAAAAGGATAGTCGATGAAATGATTAAAGACCGTTAACAAGCAGGCGTTCGTTAACAATAGTACACCAATAAATTAACATTTGTGCTCTGGTGAAGTGTTGCTTTTATTCAATGCAAATATTATAATAGTAGTGTGAGCTTATGGTTTTTCTAACAAATAACCTTGACCAGGCAAAGGAATGGCGTTTAACAAGAGCTAACTTCAGCACAGAAGGTGTAAGCCCATGGATGAAAAAATAGTTTTTAAGCAATCATAGAACATCAACAAAACAAACTAACAAAAAAAAGAGTAGACCATGAAAAAGCAAACGTCAATTTTCACCCTCATCGAATTGCTCGTCGTGATCGCGATCATCGCGATCCTCGCCTCAATGCTGCTGCCGGCATTGAACAAAGCCCGGGATACCGCAAAGAGTATATCATGTACCAATAATTTGAAACAGATCGGATTGGCTAATATTGGATATTCGAATGATTATAATGATTATATTGTTCCCGCAACCGGAATACGCTACGGTGCCAGATATTGGTATGGTGTTCTTGGCGGATATTACAATTCTTCCAAAAAATCCGATTATGGCGTGGATTTCGAGCCATTTAAACCAAACAAGCCTGGAGTGTTTATTTGCCCAGCTGAAAATACTCCGTTAGGTACTTCCGGAATAGATGATGCGAATACTCATTTTTTGCATACGCACTATATAATTACACGAGTTGCCGGAGTACTCTCTTCTACATGTCCTTGCCATAAAAGAAGTTCCATTCGCAGCGCTTCAATTGTTCCTATAGTTATGGATAATAATACTACAAATTATTATTTAAATACCAGTTTGTATCAGCTATCATATCGACACGGGGCAAGCGATCCGCGCTCCACCGACTCATATTCTGAACGGTATGCAACAATAAGCAACCATTCAGCCTTTAAAGGCCGAACAAATGCTGTTTATCTGGATGGTCATGCCCAACCTCGTTCTATAAGTGAATTAGCATCTCAACCGGATGATGACGGAACTGTTAACGCTGATGGCACAAGTTTTCTTTATGCGGGCTGGGATTAATTTAATTGAAAATATAGTCAGTACGCAGGAAGGATTAATAACCTCCGGCAGATGAACCGGGGGTTATTGATTTTAATAGGCAGGAAAGAAATGCAAGAAACTAATGAATATCCCCAAATGAATGAAAAATACACGAGAATTCGTGAAGATATAGAATGGATTACGATAATTGGAGCAATTTAAGCCGTCAACCCGATTTATTCGGGGTCAATTATTAAAAAAGTTTACCGGACAGTAGTGTTTTTACACTATTTATTAATTTTAAAGGAGTTACAACAACAATGAGAAAACAAATCTATTTATGCACGGTGCTGGCGGCATTATTGGCAGCGGTTAATCTGCATGCGGAAGTTTATTTCGGACAACGTATTGTGTTAGGTAAGAGCTTCTATCACCTCGCCAATCCTGCCAATTATCTGGATTACTCCGGTCAGGGGCGTTTTTTTGCATCCTCCGACTACGGGTTTATCCCCGGGAAAGAAGATCGTCTCGCTCCGGCTAAGCTCGGTGTCAAGCGCAGGCTTTTCACCCGGGGGCAGGACCCGGCGTCCAGCGCCAGGTTTCCCGTTGTCTGGCCTCCGTGTCCCTGGCTCAGCGACGGCGGTCCGACTATATTCGGGTTAACTTTCGACAAACCCTTCAAGCCGATAAACGGCGTCGCGCGAAAAGATAAAGGCGCACCGTGCTGGGATGGCAACGCGCCTCTTTTCGATACGGCGGTGGTCCAGTGGGGACGAAACGTTCCCAAACCGGGAACTTTCGGCGCCTGCATCCAGGATGCCGACGGCAAGTACAAGCGCATAAAAGTATCTCCGGATCTGAAAATTTATCCTTATGACCAAACCACGCTCACCTTTCCCCCGAGCACCGTCAAGGCTCTTTATTTCGGGGTAAAGAAAGGCTTTGCCGAAGTCAGGGATATCTCTCTTCTGCTTCATACTCCCCGGCGTCTGGACAAGAATCTGGCGGTAATTCAGCCGGAAGCCTATTTCGCGCGCTACGACAACAAGTCCCCGGGAACCGTCGAAGGTATCATGGTGGCCAATTGCTATTTCAGTAACGGGCAGCCAAGCTTGAATATGTTTTCCCTTTTCTCTTCTGTTGACTGCCCCTTGACCCGGCTTGCGCCTTTCCTGGAATTGAATAGCAAGCGTTTTTACGCCGTGAACAAATCCGCGCTAGTGGAAGCCAAAAAGAAAGGCTGCGCCGACATCTTGCGCTATGTCCTGAAGTTCGATCTTGGCAATAGCAAAACGGCGGAAGTTAAGGTCAAAGCCCATTTCGGCATTAGCCTTAAAGACGCGGTTAAATTCGAGTTTAAGGGTAAGAACCTGCCGGAAGGCTGCAAATTGGGCTTTGAGATGCTTGGTCAGCGTAAACTTTTCGCTGATTACCTCGACCCGGATGCTACGGAGATCAAAAAAGCATCCAAGGTATTTGCGACTCCAGCCGGACCGGTTGGAATTACTCTGAAAGGGACAAATAAGCTATTGCTTGATGAGTACAAAAAACAATGGCCCCGGACTAATTGGTACAGAGAAACGGATAAGCGCGCTTCCGATGATACGGTCCGCTTTGAAGCCATTGCCACAGGTAATGAACTGGCGGTATTCCTCTCTCTGCCCTTCGGGCCTGAAGCGGGATTCAAGCCTGCTATGCAGACTTACGACTGGTATCCTTCTCTCGCGGAACAGGGAAAAGAAGGACTCGCCCCTTTCAAGGCAAGTGATTTGGAATTGCTGGAAGATATCGATCTCTCCACACATCAAGTTTACGACATCACCAGTGATCCGCTTATCCTCAACTGGCGGCGTTCGGGCACAAGTAAACCACCTGCAACTTTCAAAAAACTGGACCTACTCCATACGCCGGAAAAAGGCAAGGTGCCATTGACTACGGTTCTCGGCAAAAAATGCCGTGCGATCAACCGCAACGACACCTGTTACTTCCGCTTCAATATTTCAACTAAATTCCAGCCCGGCGTTCCCTACCTGATCGTAGTGGAACACGCTTTCGACCAGGAGCGCCGCGGAGAATTTCATACCATCGTCCTGACAAAGGACGGTCAACGTTACACGAACCATGTAGTATCAAAAACACCATTTGGCGCCTTCGATACCGGAAAAGGGCCATACGGTAAACGCTTCAAAAAAGAGTCCGTATTCTGTTTCAACGCCAGCGGACCAGCACCTCAAAAGAACAGTCAATACTCTCTGGTTTTTTCCAATAATTTCCAGTGGAACTCAAGCTTGAAAGAGCTCCCGGAAGGGCTGGCGGTCAAGAGCGTCAAGATTTACCGGGTTGTCCACATGCCGGAACTGCCCAAACTCGCCCCGCTGCTCCCGAAAGGTCCGCGCCGCCTGGTCACCGCCCATGCCGAGAACTTTTCTCCCTGGTCGCTAAACCAGTTTCCGCGCCTGGCCGGCTACAACGCCATTTGGGCTAATCATCAGAATACAGCGCTATTACTGGTCGGAAAATCCCGTTCTATTTCCCGCCCCAGCCCTCAGCTATCATGGCACGAGGGTACGTTAGCGGGCCAGGACTGGCTTATGACAGCGGCGGACCGGGCCGGGGTGTCGATAAAGGTATTCACGGAGGCGTTGTTCCGTTACGGCTTCGAGGGTACGGATTTTTATAGCTTCGAATGCGTTGGTTCTCTTTCAGGCTTTAGCGGAAATGTTCCCCTGAGTCCAACCAAAGCAGAGCTGGAGCATCTCGGCGGAGCCTTGGACAAAGCGCTGGATGTGCTGGCCAAGCACTCGAGTCTCGTGGATATCTCAGTCAAGCAATCCATAGAGAACTTCTTCACTAAACGCAACTTTGACGATTTCAGCCGCGAAACTGGCGTCAAAATCGCCTCCAGTCCCGTTGAGCGGGAAAATATCAATACCTTACAGGATTCACCGAAGTCCACGATTGACGCCTGGAGCAAATGGGCCTGCCTGAAACGATTTGAATATCTTAACTGGCTGCTCGGCAAGATCAGGAAACACCGTAGCGATCTTTACCTGACGCTCAACCGGTCCTGGTATATGAATCGCCTCCAGGCTCCGTTTTTCGGTTCAAAATCAAGCTATGGAATATTTGATCCCGCAAAACTGCGAGCCAAAGGGATCAATAATTTTCTTGATTTCATGCGTTTGACCGCCCTGGATCCGGCCCTCTATGCCGGCAAAAACGGCTTCTGCCTCGTTTTGGAACAGGAGCGAGAGAACAATGCCATGAACCAAGTACAGTGGCCCTCGCCATACAAAAGCAAATGGTTCGCGGCGGTGAAAACGGGCTTATCGCTTTGCATCAGCGCACCCATCTATGAGGAAATGCCTAAACCTTTGGGCTACTTCTGCAACTACATGAGGGACAGGAAATCCTTTCGTCGCGACTTCCTTGAGGCGCTGTTCTACGCCAACGCCAGGGAGTTCGAGTTACAGACTTATTACTTTGACCCTTTCCGGGGACGCTTGGACGACATGCGCGAATTGTCGGTGCCTTTCCGGCTGCTGCCTTTCACGCAACCTGAAACTTACGCCGGTAAGCTTATTGATCCTACCGGTCAGGCGGTGATCAAAACCTACGGCGGACGTCACGCCCTCCTGAACATGGGCGACAAAGTCGCCGACGTCACCCTGAGCTTGCCCGGAGGCGCGAAAAAGCTTTTCGACCTCTCCCAGGGCGTCAGGCAGGAATTGCTGGTCACAGGAGGAAAAGTGAAGCTCCACCTGAAACCATGGTCGCTTAAAACGCTGGAAACGAAGTAAAGAGTGAACCTGTTCAGGAAGTTAGAAGCTAGGAGATAGAAGATAGAATGAGAGAGCCCGCAAAGACATTTGAAGATTTAATTGTTTGGCGCAAAGCTCATCAATTTGTGCTTGACGTTTATCGTTTGTCGCGGGCGTTCCCACGATCGGAAACTTACGGCTTATCATCTCAGTTTCGCCGAGCCGCTGTTTCTATCGCCGCGAATATCGCGGAAGGCTTCAGAAAACGGGGCAAAGCAGACAAGCTTCGCTTTCTCAATATTGCGCAAGGTTCGCTGGAAGAATCACGCTACTATCTGATTCTTACCCGTGACCTTGAATACAGTGATGCTTCTGAATTGCTGACCGCAGCAGCGGAAGTCGGCAAGTTACTCGAGGCGTATTCGCAGTCAATTCTAAATTCTAACTCCTGAATTCTGAATACTTACAAATGAATAATGAATAACGAAAAGTGAATAATTAACAGGAAGTGATTCTAATGAAAAAAACAATATGTTATTTTTTGCTGGGTGCCGTTGCTTTATTTTTTACGGAAACGGCTTCCGGAGGCGAACCAAAATGGTTCGCCGCGCCCCAACTTAAACAGGCTCCTGATCTGAAGCGGGGGCTTGACGACCCGGTATGGAAAAAGGGATTAAAAATACCTTTCAACAAATTGAATAACGGTCCCGGCGTTACGGACAAATATCCGACCGAAAGTTACTGGCTCTACGCCAACGGCAACTTATACGCCGGGTTCAAATGTCATAATCCCGCTTCCCCGGATCTTTGGACACACGGAAAGCAGGCTAAAGACTCCGGTTTGCTGTTCCAGCGCGAATGTCTTGAGCTTTTCATCGGGAATAAGGACGGCGATTTGTATTATCAATTCTCTGTTGATCCCATGGGCAGTCTTTACGATGCCGAACGCTTTGATAAAGGCTGGGAAGGAACAGAAAAATATGTAGTGAAGCGACACAAAGGCTACTGGACGGCGGTTTTTAAAATTCCCGCCTCGGTTCTCAAGCGGCTTTTTGCATCCGGGGGCAACGGCGCCTGGAGTCCCGGCGCTTTTGTCACAATAGACGTCGGACGTACGTCGTATAACGCTGATGGTTCGGGAAGGACGGTCAGCGCTATCTCGCCTCCTGGACATCATTCTCCCGAAGACAGAATGATTCTCGGAAATCCCAATCCGGTGATCTTCAGCACCAATTTGAATGAGTTGATTGATCAGCTCAAGGCTGACTTTGCCCAGGCAAAGCCCTCTAAAAAAATTCTCGCGGAACTGACGAAAGCATCAGCCTTCGCGGCCGAATGCGCCAGGGCTGGTAACTTGCCCTTGGTTCGTTTCCGTGAATTTGCTTCACGCTATAAAAATATTGAACGGAAACTTAAAAACCTGAAATACGAATTTCTGTTGGATTTTATGTTTTCGGACAAAAAAAATCAGGAGACGTGATCATGAAAACTCAAGCAGCACTACTCATTGCAACATTGACCGGGGCCTTTTGTCTTACCGTCTCGGCCTATCAAAAAACTACCTATCAAGTTGGCACATACTGGGCGGAAAGAAATAATCCTGTTATATTAACCGACGAGCGTTCCGGCAAAAAAGTAAAATCTCTTTGGATAGGCGGCCCCAGGCTTGACGGTAAATGGAAAAGCTTTTCTTTCGCCTTTACGCCGCATGCTGACAACAGGAGAGTTTTTCTGCGGTTCGGCCCCAGTGGGGGAGAAAAAATACCCTGTTATTACCGCAATATCAAAATCAATGGAAAAACAGTTGACAACTCCTCCGGATGGAGTTTTCCTGCAGACAGAAAAGGGAGTAACCTCGGGGCAGTTACCAGTGATGGAGTGTGCGTCTACCATTCTTATGGTTGCGTACGCAATATAAAAGTCCATAAAGGTAAACGGATTGAAATCTCAATGGAGGCTCGCGCCGGTTCGGTATTGATTCCTTATGCAGACGAACTGGCGTCTATAAACAAGCTCCTCAAATCAGCCTTGGCTGTCGGAATTGATGCTAAGATTCCGGAATTCAGCAAATTGCTGAATAATCTGATAGCTTTGTCCCAAAGATATCTTGCTGTCTCTATTCAGCCGCCAAAATCTCAAAAGCTGAGTGATTTGCACGCCAAGGTCACAGAGTTGGCAAAAGTATATATGGCCAAAGGACAGAAGGAAACAAAGCTGTCCCTGGTTAATCGGCCTCAAACGCGGAAGATTTTCAGAGAAGAACTAAGCAAGCTGTCTACTGCGGCAAACAAAATACGGCAAAAATGTCTGCTGAAATTCATGTTCGGAGACTCATAAAAAGGAGCAAATGATGTTAAGGAAAATTATCGGTATTGTGATGGTCATGGGGTTGATTACAGGATGCGCCTCTGGGACGGGAAAAGGTAAAACATCCGTTTCCGTCGCCAAGGCCGAACTGCCCTCCTGCTACTTGAAGTTGCTGGACAAAAAAAAGGCGGCTTCAGTAAATCCCCGGGCTTATTATTGCGCCAAACGTACAGGAGAAGGCATTCCAGAAAACCTGGAAGTTCTCTGGCTTAACCCCTACGACAAATCCAAAAAGTTCCGGGAACGTGGTTTCGCGTTTCTGTGGCATGATTCCGAAGCCTTATGGCTCTGCGCCGTGATGGAAGACAGCGATGTTTACAATACGGCATCCGGCAGACACAGTGACCCGCATAGCAAAGGGGATGTGGTGGAACTGTTCTTTCAGCCTTCTGGCGACGCTTATCGCGAACTGCATCTCGCGCCGAATCTGGCAACCACCGAATTTGCCTGGCCAAGTTTTGACGCGTTCGGGAAGCCCGTTCCCGGTGGCGGAGGTTTGCATACTTATGATTACGACTCCGGGATGCAAGGCCAAGCGGGAACGTTCAAATTACCCTCCGGTGTTGCAGGCTGGTGGGCGCTCATGCGGATTCCATTTGACAAACTGGGGACATCCCCGGACAAGCTTGATTCCGCCAGATTTGCCGTCTGCCGCTACAACCGCAATGCCGCCTGGGGGAAGAAGAAGCCGGAACTCTCCAGTATCGCGGATTTTGGCAAAGGCAGTTTTCATCAGCCGGACAAATGGTTCCGGTTCGTGACAACCTATAGCAAATAACTAAACAGGAGATGCCTATAGAACAGAGTAGAGAATAAACAAGAAAACCAATAATAAATTCCTTGTAAAGAAGGAACTCAAAAAAAGGAAGTATTCAAAATGAAAATGTTGAAAAAAATGTTGTTGTTGTGCCTTATCGGCTTCTCCGTTTCAGCAATGGCGGAAGTCAAAATCAGTAATATCACCGATAAAGGGAAAAAATCCGTATGCAAGGTCGACGCATTGCGTACGGCTGATCGCTTTAAATTTATAGAGGTTCCGAAAGAACTCGAAGGTCTCCAGGCAATAAGTGTTCCCAGAGGGAAACCCGCTCTGCCCGGAACAGGTTTCAGTTTTGAAGTAAGCGCTCCGGTTACCGTCTATTTATTTGTAGAGAAGAGATATAGAAATCCCAATCTGGAAGGTTGGGAGAAGACTAAGATGACCACGGTGTGGGAAAATGAAAAATTAGGGGATTTTGTTTATAAAAAAGATTTTCCGGCCGGTGTTATAAAAATCCCGGCAAATCCTAAATACAAAATTCCGCATATGGCGGTCATAAAGGAAAAATAATCGAATTATATCCCCCCGGTTTTGCCGGGGGGATACATATTTAGGAAATAATTTATTTTCCCCTGTAGAAGGATGGGAAATCGTTTTTTAAAAATCCGCATTAATGCTTTTATATGCTGCTCAGCGGCGAAAAGAAAAAATAAAAGATAAGGAACTCTGCTGAAATGTGATGGAATTTTACTATTGAGGCTACCTGCTACAGTCGGAGCTTCTCAAAAAAGGCTCCATCCTTTGCTAACCTGCAAATTGCACGAAGCAGTGTGCCGTGAGCGCAATGCGAATGAATGAAGCTGTAACTACAGCTAGTTCCGGCTCGACGAAGCGAACATGGTGCAATGCCGTAGGGGGAATAATAAACTGGAAAAACAAAATTACAAAACGTATTTTCGGGTTTTTCTCATAAGAGATTAATCTTTAAGTGTTTAAATAATAAAATCTGAAACTTTATGAAATTTGCAGGCTAAAGATTATATTTGTCCTAAAGAATCATGTTGATGCCGGTACTCAGGTATTTAGAGATAGTTTCCTGGGATAACTCGTTGTCGGAGATTACACCAGTGAAATCCGTGGTGCGACAGATTGGAAAGACCGCTTTGGTTTCAAATTTCAGATGGTCGGCCAGCAGCCAGGAATGATCGGCATGCTTGGTGACTTCCCGTAAAAATTCGGCATGGTTTTCGTGAAAGGTGTATACTTCTGAAGTGGACACGGCCGCTGCGGATATGAACGCTTTGCTGAGATGAAGCTGTTGGATCGCGTTAACGGCGAGCCGGCCGAGGAAAGAATTGAGTTTCGTGTTATACACTCCGCCGAGTGCGATCAGGGTGACAGACGGCGGCGGATCAGATAGCTCGCGGATTATCGCTCCGGAATTGGTGACGATTGTAAGGTTTGAAAAAGAAGCGTGATTATCCAAAAGCTTTCTGACAAAATAATAAACTGTGGTGGATGAATCCGCGAAAATAACATCATCATCTTTAACCAGGGTTGCGGCGCGGGATGCGATTTGTTCTTTGCCCAGTCGGTTTTTTGCCAGTCTTAGGAGATGGCGGGAGTTCACCGATTCATCAAGGGTAAGCTTGTTCTGCGGCAGTTCTATCCCTCCATGCACTTTCAACAACAGGTTACGGGCGGCAAGTTCATTTACATCACGATAAAGCGTAGGCGCCGGAACTCCCAGTTCACTCTCCAGTTCATTGATACTGCAATGACCCCTGACATTAAGAAGTTCGAGTATTTTTTTAGACCGCTGGTTTTTTCTCATTTGTCTGCCCTGATCCGGATTATATTTTTCATTTTATCATAATTTATCACCTTTTTGATAAAATCAAGAATATTTTTAAGTAATTTATCATTTTTCTGTTGATAAACGAATTAAGCAGGCCTATTCTTTAATTAAAGAGCAAAAAAATTAAGAGTTTTTACTATGAGCAAAAATACGATAACCGGACTTGGGTACTGCGGACTGGATTATTTAAGCCTGGTGCCGAACGTCCCGATTGATGACAAGGTTGAAATAGTTCAAAGTCTTATCCAGGGCGGCGGCCCGGCGGCAACTGCGGCCTGCACGGTGGCCCGGCTGGGAGCTAAAACCGCTTTTATCGGCGCCATCGGAGATGACGCGCCCGGTCAGGAAATTCTCAATGAATTCGCACACAACGGCGTTGATACATCGAATATAAAATTGCGCCTGAACGCCGCCTCGCCAAAGGCGTTCTGCTGGATTGAGCAAAACAGCGGCAAGCGCAGCATTGCCTGGACGCACGGTACAGCCCGGGCACTGCTGCCGGAAGAAGTAAACGCTGCTCTCGTAAAACAGTCTGACTTGCTTAATCTTGACGGGCATCAGACCGCGGCTGCCATCCGTGCTGCGGAAATTGCGCACGAGTCGAAAACAACCGTATTGCTGGACGCGGGAACGTTAACAGACGGTATTGAGCGACTGCTTGAGCTTTCCGACATCATAATCGCGTCCGAAAAATTCGCGGAACGTTACACTGGATCAGTGGAACCCGAAGAGAGCCTGAGACGACTTTTCAGTAAAAACACCAGATTTGCCGCAGTTACGCTGGGGGATAAAGGCTCCGTTGGTTTCGACGGCAAAAAGTTCTATCGCCAGGCGGCGTTTGAAGTTGATGTAGTAGACACCACCGGGGCCGGTGACGTGTTCCACGGCGCCTTCGCTTATAAATATGTAAGCAAATGCACCTGGCGGGAGTGCCTGCGTTTTGCGACCGCGGTTTCGGCGTTGAAATGTACAAAATTCGGCGGCCGCACCGGCATTCCGACATTGGCGGAAGCGGAAAATTTTCTGGAAAATCATTGACGAGAAAACCTACAGGAGTATATGATGGATTATCTCAAACATTACGAAGCGAAAAAAGGTTTTACGCAAATCTCAAAGATCGGCGACGGGAACCTGAAACTGACCGAATTCGGCCTTATTAAACTTGATAAAGGCGAAAACTGCAAACTGAACAGTGGAGAAATGGAAAACGCACTGATCATTCTCGGCGGCAAGTGCTCCGTTTCCGGCGACGGATTCGACTTTCCGGCTCTTGGCGAACGCAAAGATGTTTTTTCCGGCAAGCCTTATACTGTGTTCATCCCGGTCGGGAAAGAATATACGGTCAGCGCCGACACCGACGTCGAGGTTGCCTGGACGGCTTCACCGGGCGGCAAAACGGACAGTGACGCTTATGTGATCACCCCGGATCAGGTTAAGGAAGCGCATATCGGCAAGGAGAATTTCCAGCGTGACGCTTATCTGATGCTGACCGACGAGTATCCTGCCAGTCATCTTTATATTGGAGAGGCTTTCGTTCCGTCCGGTAATCACGCCAGCTTTCCGCCGCACCGGCATGATGCCGACGATCTTCCGACCGAAGTGGATATGGAGGAAATCTATTTTTTCCGTTTTTCACATGACTGCGGTTACGGCATTCAGAAAATCTATACCGACGACGGTTCGATTGATTTTACCTGCACGGTGAAAGAAAATGACACAATGCTGATTCCGCAAGGCTATCACCCGGTGATCAACGCTCCGGGCAGTGTTATGTATTATCTATGGATCATGGCCGGACCGAATAACCGTAAATTTCTTTCAGTAATGGATGCGGATTTCAAACACGTACTGAATTGAGCTATGAAAAAAGAACTGTTAATTGGGATTGACTTTGGAACCGGCGGCTGTAAGGTAACCGTTATTGATACAGCTGGAAAAGTCGTCGCCGCCGCTTCCGGTGAATATCCGACCAGTCATCCGAAGCCCGGCTGGGGTGAACAGGAACCAGCCGACTGGTATGCGACAATGTGCCGGGTATTAAAGGAAATAGATGTTCCTTCACTTGGTGTGCCGCTGGCGGTTTCATTTGACAGTTATACCCACGGTGCGGTATTGCTCGATGAAGCGATGCGGGTTATCCGCCCGACCATTATCTGGACCGACCAACGCAGTGTCGCCGAAAGCCGTTATCTCAACGACAAGCATTTTGATCTGATATTCAACACCGCTTATCAGGCCCCGACTCCAACCTGGACCTTGCCGCAATTGCTTTGGCTCAAGAACAACGAACCGGAGAACTTTGCCCGGATCAGACATCTTTCGTTCGTCAAGGACTATGTCCGCTATTTGTTGACCGGCGTTTTGCAGTGCGATTATATTGAGGCTCAGGGATCGCTGTTATGGGACATGAATAATAAACGCTGGGCGGCGGAATTATGTGAACTGGCGGGAATAGTCCCAGATATGTTGCCGGAAATCTGCGAACCAACTTCACCCGCCGGTACACTGACGGCGAAAGGCGCGGCGGATGCAGGTTTGCCGGAAGGCTTGAAAGTCATTAACGGTACCAGCGACAGCGCCATTGAAGATTATGCCGCAGGAGCCATTAAGCCGGGACAATGCATCCTCAAACTGGCAACCGCGGGCAACGTTAATGTGATGACTGCCGAAGCACACCCGCATCCGGAAACCTTGACCTACTCACATGTGGTGCCCGACATGTGGTATACGGTGACCGCCACCAATGCGGCGGCGGTCTGTCAGCGCTGGTTCCGTGAGCTGATGTGCGGAGCAGAAAAGCTTGAAGCCGACAAACAGGGAGTTAACGTCTATGCTTATCTCAATCAACTGGCAAGTGAGGTTCCGGCCGGTTCCAACGAAGTCTTTTTTCATCCTTATTTGATGGGGGAACGCTCTCCTTACTGGAATCCGAATCTGCGCGGCAGTTTTACCGGTATGAGCATGGGAACGAGCAAAGGCGATTTAAGCCGGGCGCTGCTGGAAGGCGTCGCGTTTTCATTGCGCGACTGCTATCGCACCATCGAGGAAATGGGTTTGGAAACTTATGAGTTCATCCTGATCGGCGGCGGCGCGAAAAGCCCGCTTTGGGCGCAAATAGTCTGCGATGTTTTCAACGCGCCGGTTTCAGTTCCGGCATCATGCGACGCCTCGTTCGGAGCGGCTTTACTGGCCGGAGTGGGAATCGGCGTCTGGCTGGATGAAGCCAGCGCGATCAAACAATGCCTGCGGCTTGACCGGCGGCTTACGCCGGAGTCGGAAACCGCTGAGCTGTATAGCGGCCTTTTCGCAAAATACCGAAAAATACATGATGTGCTGGAGGAAGTATATACCTAAACAATACTGCCGTGTATAAAATAATTAAATAAATAAACGTTGAAGCAAAAAAAGGAGACATACAATATGTTGATAGCTAAGAAAAATTACGCATATGAAATGATCCTCAGCGAGCTGACTTGGGTGGTCGGCGAGGACCATGTGCAGACCTGTGATTCCGATAAACTCGGACACTCAATCGATTACTACTGGGTGCCGGAACTCTGGCACGACCGCGGCGAACAGCCGACTCCGCCGGATTTCATCGTCCATCCCGGAACTTCACTGGAAGTTGCCGAAGTCATGAAGATCGCCAACAATTACGGTATCCCGGTCACCCCGTGGGGCGGCGGTTCCGGTTCCCAGGGCGGCGCGTTGCCAATGTACGGCGGCATCGTCATGGATATGAAACGGATGAACAAGGTCATTGAAATCGATCCGGTATCCATGACTGCCACCGCGGAAGTTGGCATCAACGCTCAGCATCTGGAATGGGCCGTCGAGAAAGCCGGTTACAGCACCATGCATTTCCCGGCCTCGATCGCCTGCGCCACCCTTGGAGGCTTCATCGCGCATCGCGGCACCGGGGTGCTCAGTACCAAATACGGCAAGATGGAAGACATAATTATGGCACTGGAAGTGGTCACCCCGACCGGCGAAATCATTGAAACGCTGCCGGTGCCGCGTCACGCCTCCGGTCCCGACCTGACCCAGATGTTCCTCGGCAGTGAAGGAACCTTGGGCGTAGTGACAAAAGCCACTTTGAAAATCCATCCGATCCCGGAAGCCAGAAAGTTCCATGCCTTTCTGTTCCCGACCATGCATGACGCGATGATTGCCGGTTCATCCATTATGACCAGCCGTCTGCGCCCCTGCGTGATTCGCCTTTACGACGAGCCGGAAACCGCCAAGCTGATCAAAAAAGTTCTCGGCATCGACAAACAGGGCGCGTATCTGGTATTCGGGTTCGACGGCCCGGAAAAAATGGTAGATTTGGAAATGGAAGAGGCCTGCAAGATTTGCCGCAAACAGGAACACGAAGACCTCGGCACCGATATGGGACAGGCCTGGTGGGACAACCGTTATAAGTTCTTTTACCCGCCGTACATGTTCCAGATGCCGCAGGCGTTTGGTACGCTAGACACCGTCGCGACTTTCAAGAACATCGAAAATGTTTACTGGGCGATGAAGAAAACGGTCAATGAAAACTTTCCGCAGGCGCAGTTCATCGGCCATTTTTCGCACTGGTATGAATGGGGCGCTATGCTCTACGCCCGTTTTATTATCGACGAACCGCCGCAAGATCCGCACGAAGCTATCGCCTTGTACAACAAAATCTGGGATATGGCGATCCGCGCGGCTATAAAAGAAGGCGGCGTAATCAATGAGCATCACGGCGTCGGCCTGAAACTCGGACGTATCATGAAAGACCTCTATGGCCCTGCTTTCAAGGTTCTGCAGGATATCAAAACGGTCATGGACCCGAACAACATAATGAACCCCGGTAAAATGGGATTTAAAGGAGCTTAAATAATGAATATTGATAAATATCTTGACGTCATCAACGCCTGCAGGTTCTGCTTTATGTGCAGACATCTTTCGGCGGTCGGCAATGTAACATTTAAAGAAGCGGATACGCCGCGCGGCCGGGCTTTAATCGCGGATAAGGTTCGCATGGATAAAGAATACTTGAAGAATCCTGATTTTATCCGGACCATCTATGAAGCCGAACTCAGCGCCGCCAATCGTTATCACTGCGTCAGCCATTATGACGAAACCGGACTGATCATGGCGCTGCGCCGGGATATCGTGGAAGCGGGACTTGCGCCTGAAGAAGTTATCGAGCTGAAAGATAAACTCGTTCAGGTTGATTTTAAAGTTACCGGCGAAGGAGACACGCTGTATTACGTTGATCCGTACGGCGATGAATCCAATGTCCCGTACGGCTGTAAAATCATCTCCGGCGGCGATACCGGCAGAGCCCTCGAAGTCCTGGGTTTTGTTGAGGAAGCGGCGGAAGTTTTTGAGAAATTCAGGGTGGCAGTCGCGGCTTCCGGCTGTAAAACTGTCGTTACTTCATGTCCGGCCAGCCATGACATGATGAAAGACAAGCTCGAAGGTGTGAAGGTTTTGCATTCTTCAGAATATATCAAAGGCAAACCCGGTACCGGTTCAATATATTATCTGGACAGCGACTACCTGAAGAACTATCAAGACAACGCGGTTGATCCGCGAAAAACATTGACTGATCTGGGTTACTCCATCAAGCCTTTCGGAACGAACCCGGAAGAATCATATTCTGCTGGTGAAGGGGCGGTTGGCTATGATCAATTATGCCCGGAACTTACCGAAAAACTCTGCGAGAGAATTGCGGAATTGGCGGATAACCCGATGGACGATTTGCTGATCGTCGCATCCCCTTATACTAAAAGCGTGCTGGATAAATACGCTCCGCAATTAAACGTAATGCTGTTCGATCAGCTTGCGAAGGAGGGAATCGCGTAAAATGTCATTGGTAACTTTAAACGAAGTTCTCCCGCAAGCCCGTACTGAAGGCCGCGCGGTCGGCGCGTTCAATATCGCCAACTACGAAACCGGCAAAGCGGTCATCATGGCCGCTGAAGTCGAGAATCAGCCGGTCATCATGCAGGTCTATCAAAGGCTAATGGAAGACCCGTTCATTCCGGCTTTGACCTCGATGATGCGCAAGCTGGCGGAAAACGCCTCGGTTCCAGTTGTCGTACACCTTGATCACGGCGCATCATTAGATCAGGTAAAGCTGGCTATCGACTGCGGCTTTTCATCGGTCATGTTTGACGGTTCGCAGCTTCCTTTTGAAGATAACCTGGCGCAAACCCGCCAAGCTGCGGAATACGCCCACAAACACGGCGTGTCGATTGAAGGCGAGCTTGGGTACGTTCCATTGAACGGAACCGAAGCCGCCGAAAACATCCCGCTTTCCACGCCTGAAGAGGCGAAACAATTTGCAGAGGCAACCGGAATCGATGCTCTTGCCGTATCGATTGGCACCGCCCACGGATATTATACCAAAGAACCCCAAATAGATGTTGATCTTTCCCGGCACATCAGCGAAGCGGTTTCAATCCCATTGGTTTTGCACGGTGGCTCCGGCACCCCGCATGATATCGTCCGGCAGGTACTGCGCAACGGTTTTGCCAAAGTCAATATATCAACGGAATTCCAGCACAAGTTTCAGGCGGTGCTAAAAGACAAACTCGACGTCTTGGGAAAAAAATTCCTGCCTGTGGATAAAATCATGATCAATCCCACGCAAGTATCGTCAGACGCTTTACGTCCTTTGATCGAAATGTTCACCAATCCTTAAAAGCTGAATACAAGAACAATTTGACAAAGGATTATTTTTAATAAGCCTATTTCCCAATACTGCTAATTTAACGTTTGAGTATTGAAATAATACCGTTTATTTTCACATTTAACTCAACATTATCTGTCCCCCGGTTACCGGAATGGCTTGTCCTGTCTCGTATTTCTGGTCAATCGCATAGAATATGGCTTGGATTACATCGGTAGCAGTACAGCCACGACGGATTGGAGCCTTGCTCTCATAAAATTTTTTGACATCGGTGACAGACTTGGCGCCAGGGACCTTACCGGCACGGAGGTATTGGACAAATAAACCGTTTTGGGGATCCGACCACAATGGCCCGTCATAGAAATTTCCGGGACAAATCGAATTGACCTTTATACCTTCGGAAATCAATTCGAGCGCGAAAGACTGTGTCAGGCCGATGCCGCCGAACTTGCTGCCGGAGTAAGCACTGTTGCGGTTGGAACCGGCCAGTCCGGATTTACTGTTGATTTGTATAATATCGCTCATATAGTTTGGCTTTACCAAACTCTGAATTGCAAGAATAGGCGCAATGTTTTGGACGCAGAGGAAATAGCCTTTATAGTTAACTGAAGTAACGAAATCGAAATCTTTTTCCGTAAGCTTTTTGACGCTGCCGGCGCGGAGTACCCCGGCATTGGCGACAAAAATATCCAGTCCGCCGTAAGTTTTTACGACTTGTGATAAAGCAGACTTGATAGATTTGCTGTCAGCAACATCCATAACTATGCCGATTGCCGCATTCCGTCTCAGGCGCACGTTCAATTCTGCCGCGGCTGTTTTTACACCCTTTTCGTTAATGTCAGCCAGAACTACTTCCGCACCGTTGTCCGCCATTCCAGCGGCAATTTCTAAACCGAATCCCTGAGCGGCTCCGGTAATGATTGCCACTTTGCCGCCAATCCGACCGCCGCGGTCTTCGGGAGCGTTTATTGTGAAGGAGCCGACCCCGTTTATCACTACCGTAATGTTTTTATCCATTGCGTTGACAAGATTTTTTTTAAGAGACTTGATAATTTCTCCGGTGCTGTCACCGGAGAGTTTTACCTGCATAGCTTCCGGATCCACAGCTTCAATCTCCTGGTAAGATACTCTTGCTGGAATATTGCCGTCAGCAAACAACATTCTCAAAGCCGGTGCGACAGTATTAATAATTTTTTCTATATCAGAATTCATTTCCTGTTCTCCTCGTTAAATGGCTTGGGTATGAGTCCATGCTTCACATTATTAAATTATAAATTCAGAAATTGATTGCAATTGTTAAAAATAATCCCTTTTTCCGTTTTAAGGGTTTCAATGTTCCGTGATTTAAGCTTTCTTTCGTTAATTATTGAGTTTTCCACTAAATTCCGTTTGCCGTATCTGCTTCGGATGTGGTCTTTGTCAAGGATGGCCTGTAGATGACCTCGAATAGCGGTTCCGTACTTTTTCCTTGCATCGTATATTTTCATATACCCATGTCGACGATAACGCGCGGAGTCCGCAGATCTGAAGGTATATTTCTAGCAAGAAAAAGACGGAGTCATTCAACAAAGCCCATCTTTTAACTTCAGAGCTAAAGGTATTATTCTGGTGGCGCTTCACTCCATATTTTATCATTGCCGGTTGTTGAATCATCCTGTGTAAGAAGCGGCAAATAGGTCATCCGCAGCCTTGTAAACATAAACGGGATGAGCATGAATTGCTCGCGTTTTCCGGTTTTGCCGATTTTACCGGGGAGCGCTGGCGTGTATGGATAACCGGAAATCCGGTCAGGTTGCCATTCCGGCAAGTGCCGGCCCCACACTTTCAACCCTATCGGGGCAGCCTCCCTATCCCAGGGCAGAGCCTCTTTCGGAGGATTCAGTTTGACCAGTTCCAAAGATTTCTCCGGATCTTCAACATCAAGATCAAGAGCGACATTCCAAACTGCATCTTCCGCCGGAGTTACGCTCCAGGCTTCGTCAAAGGTGTTGCTGGTTAAATACCCGACCGGTTTATCTTTGTTTGCGTTCCAAACTGCGTCATGAGCGTCATTATCCGATTTGGGTTCTCCAATATATTCCCAGTTTTCTTTTACCGGCAGGGCAAAACATAACGGCCCTCTGATAATGGCGGTTCCTTCCTGAAGGCCGATAAAATCTAGGACATGACCTTTTCTCTTGTAAAAATCCAGCGATATTTCCGGTGTAAGGTTGAGAACAATGTTGTCTCCGTTTTTCCATTCGCGATCCAATTTTGCAAAATCCCCCCTGGAAGCACTTACATCCTGTTTTTCTCCGTTAATCGCAACGGATGCCGCTTTGCACCAGGTTGGAATGCGAAGTTGCAGGGAAAAGGAGCGAGAAGCCTCAAGACTCAAGGTCAGTCTGATTTCATCCTCAAAAGGATAGTCGGTTTCCTGAAGAATAGTTAGTTTGCTGCCATCCGGAAAGTCAACCGAAACCTGTGAGGGCCCGTAAAGGACAAGGGCCACGGTATTGTCCGGCATCAGACAAGCTGTATTTTCGACGTATTCAGGAAACAATCTATTGGTAATGGCATTACAACAAAACGGCTCATGCTTCATGGAGTAGTACGAACGCCCAAATCCCACACCCATGTCATCATCGCATTTTTCTCCTCCGGAACCGCATATGCCAGCCCATTTTGTTGCGTAAAGTTGGTTGGGGGCATGAGCATAGGCAAGTGAACGCCCGTCGGGTTTCTTACTGCCGAAATAAGCATTATATACGCAGCGTTCCGCCATGTCAGCGTACTTTACCTTACCGGTAGCCTGGAACAGGGCAAGGCAGACCTCTGGCCAAACTACAGTTTGACAATGTTCCGTATAGTGACGCGGCCCTTTGGGGTTAAATCTTTCATGAGCGGCCGGAACACCAGTGGCTTGCATGCTGTATGCTATTATATTTTCTACGCCTTTCTCTGCAATTGTCAACAAGGCTGGATTTCCTGATTCGGCCAAACCGCGCAGATTCATACCTGCATGAACATTATGTCCAGTAATATGCGGAGGCCATTGATAATCGCTGTATTTTTTTGCCAGATGACGCTCAAGTTTCTTTAGGCCCTCCTCGGCTTTTGGATTATATGCACATACTTTTCGTATAGAACTCAGCCATCCTGAAATCCAGGAACTGAAGCTTGAGAGATCAAGCTCGGTTAAATAATGATCCACAATAAAATCAGCAAATTTTGACGCAGCCTGTAAGCTTTTATCGTCATGGCTGAAAGCATATTCCCACAACACTAACTCCAGCGTAAGGGCAACATTCAGGCCTTCGCAATTAGGAATAGAAGAAGCAACCCTGCGCCCCGGTAACCCTTGGGAGAAATCTATTATGTAACAATTCTCAACTTGTCCGCCGCCAAGGTAGCCATTGGCGTCTTGGGAAGCTAGAAATTTCGGCAGCCAGTCATCGCGATATTTTTTCCCGACATAAGAATTGGGAGCAAGCCTTGCAACCTTAGCCAAGCCAACAGCGACATAAGCCGCGTAATGAGCGGCAAAGCAGTCTGATTCATCATCTTCCGCCCAGGTCCGGTTCCAGTACATGCCATAATAAACGGGATGCTCGGATTTAGCAATGCGTTCAATCCAGCCGCCAGCAATAACATCCATCATTTGGCACCAGCGACCGCGCAGTTCAATATTACACGCGGCAACATTTGTAAAAGCTTGTTTTTTCATCTTATTTGTCTCTTGAAATATTATACTCATAAGCTCTTCTCTGTATTCTTTTTGTTTTTAGTTGTTCCCTTAAAAAAAATCAATTTTTTTTTAAGGCCATCACTTTTAGTTGTTGTCCCCAATTTTGTGATGACCACTATCCCCCACAAAAAATGGGACATTACCCACCTTTAATCTTTCCATGCAATCCTTGTTTTTTTTGCAAAATCTTTTTGTTTAAAATAATGTAATGTTTTTAGGATTCTTCTAAAAATTAAATAAATACAAGCTGTCATAAAACAGCCTCGACAGTATATTATGTGCGGCTTTATTTTTGACAACCGTAACTTTGAAAAGGGAATAAATATGCTTAACGTTTTTTTCCATAAACTTTTTTTGAAAAGTAAAGCCGTCATAATTATTTCATCTTTTCATCACCTTGAACAATGCATACGAATATGGTTGCACAGAGATTTCTGTTCCATTCTGTAATTTCGAGTTATCTTCGTTGAATATTTCAAGTTCAACATTAGCCCATCCGAACATTCCCGGAAATATATTTAAGTTTGCTTCGAGTATTTTACTGCCTTCATTATTTCCAATAATGACAAAGGCCATATCAGCGGAAATATAAGCGGCAGATGCCATTTCATTTATCGTTATCTTACAAACTCCGGCCTTTTCGAAGCGGAATTCTTCAGGAATAAAACCTTTCATGAACTTTGAAAGGCGTTTATAGTATTTATATTCGAGATGAGCATTAAATGACAAACCCTTAAAGCATATTCCGTTGAGAATGCAACGCGTAACCATTTTCTGCATATCCTGTTCACGCTTGGGATTATCGTCTTTGACAGCGGAATATCCGCAAAGGGCAAAAGAACATACATTTCCGTAATTGACCATCGGATCATAAGCATCAATATCCGGGACGACCGGTTCAAAATTCGGGAACCCGCTCATATATTCCATGATAACGCAGTTGTCCAAAAGATTTTGTGTCGCAAGTAACGGCCCACTCGTTTGATGGGCAATGACATATCCTTCCGGACCGACAAGCTCGCGGGTAAATTCGATCATTTCCATGATCTCCTCAATCCCGTAATGCCATTTGCCGTCCGCATGCCGCGGGTTTGTACAAAACAGCGGCATTGCTCCGTCAAAATATGCCCCGTCTCCGCCAAAATATTTCACGACTTCCCGGATATGTTTTTTTTCAAAATCCATAAATCCTGACTTAAGACAGGCGCCATAAACCGGATAATTTCCCAGATAAGGACATGATTCGCTAAATCCCTTTCGCACTGCATTTTTATCTACTGAAATACCCGCTTCAAAAGATGAAACATTTTCATCATCTCTGTCTTTTCCTGAACGTTTCCAGTTACGGTAATTCTCAACACATACCGAATCGATATTTGAGCCTGAGGTCAGATTGAAATACGGTATGACTTTGATCTTGTATTTATGCGCAAGTTCTATGGTATGCTCAAGATTTTTGCGTTCGGTTTCATCGTACGGTGGAAATGTTCCAGTCGGCCAGAAAAATGAACCCTCCGGCCAAATACCGCGTCCAGATGGGCTGTCGTGATGGTGAATGAGGACTTGGACGCCGTGTTCGGCCAGGTCACGTATTTCATCTTCCGTTGCCCATCTGTAACCATCGCGTACACGCAGGATGTTGTGAAGCCATAAAGCACGCTTGTTGAATCCGTTTTTGGGAATATTCGGGAGTGAGAGAAAACATTTGAAATCATATTGACCCTTAAAAACCGTTGTCCCGTTGAACATACCGAAATACGGTTCGAGGCTCATGACATGCCGGCGCGGTTCGGCAAAACGTTTGATGTATGAATGAACATAGATCTTACCCGGTGTTTTATCAAACCCGTGTTCCCAATTTTCAAGATCACTGTCCGGGAAAAGCTCTATGGCATCAGAATCAGGTTTGTAAATTGCCATATGCGAACTTGCATGCCATTCGTAATGCTCCTTGATAAAGGACTGAAACGTTCCCCATTTATTGGAGAAGTTTAACCCATTTTGCGAGTTGTGTTGCACTCCGGTTTCATTTATCGCCGTGCTTACAGGGGATAATCGCGCAGTCCAATGGTCAAGTTCCGGAGTGGCACTTACCGCAATCATGCTTACACGATTCAATTCCGGCGTCTTTTCTCCGAAAATAAATCTGCGCGATAATGAAATTTTATTTGTAAAATATTTGTATTCAGACTCTATAATAATGTTTGAATCTGTATTGTCGCGTCCAATCAGGCGGGCTTTTGTATTTACAATAACACTTTTTCCTTCGATAACAAAATCAACTGTTCCATTTCTGTCTTTATCGTCGCGATAATATGGAAACTGCGAATTCCAGTCCCCATATTTTTTTACATCGCAAAATATCGGCTCCGACAAGATGTTTGTGTTCGACCCGTAAAAAATGCGAATCGACTCAATACAACCGCCCCGTTCAGGATTATGGACACATTCCCAATAGCCGTTTGTTACAAACAGTTTACCATCTTTAAGTTCTGCATTCATCTTGATTATTCCAGAATATCCTGTCCCGTGATTTTTATTTTGCTGCCCTTTTGTCATGATTTTCGCTTACATTATTATGAAACCTTTTTCCATTTTTTCTTAATTTCAGAAATTTTGTCTTTTTTCTGCTGTTTGTTTTTATCCGTTTTCCCTACCTCGTAGCCATTTCGCTTTAAAACTCAACAGTGCAAAGCTAAAAGCTTACAAAGTCCGCAAGCCGCGAATATATTTTCTTGCATAAACTCCCATCCCGAATACAATCGTCACCGGTATAATTACTATCAACCAGTCAATCAACCCCATTTAAACAACCTTCTTGTGTTAATACATTAAGGGAAAAACTATTCATAATTCTTCTTTTGTTGTATATCCATCTATTCCTGCTCCATTAAGAGTATTGTTTTGCGCGAAGTCGGTACTGCTGCTATATTTATAAGTTTTTTAGCGCATTGTAATATTTTTCCAGTTTTCCTTGGTAAAGAATGTTTTCTTCTGTAAATGGAGAATCTTCCAGCTTATCCTCTTCCCAGCGAAGCATTTTAAGGGGCTTGAAACCAAAAGAATATTTTTTGTTCTCTTTTATATAGTCTTCCAGCATAGAAACAGCTTTTTCCGTGCCTTCAGTTTGGGCAATCGTTTTACAAAGCCAGTATTTTGTTTTCATATCGAAACATCCTACCGAACGTCCAACCCCCAAATTCCATGGATATGCCAATGCTTCTTTGAAATACTTTTCGGCTCCTTTAAAATTGCCGCTATCGAATTCCTGTATCCCCAGAGCGATATTGGCGTTTATGTACAGGTCAACAGTGTTTCTTTTTCCTTCGTAAAGGCTGAATGTTGTTTCCGCCAGAAGGTCTATAACTTCTTTAAATTTCCCTTGGTCGAAAAGTAATTCCGCCCTGTTTAATATAATGAAACTATTCTTTTGCAAATCAACAGGCAGTTGATTGAGGATCCTTTCTCTTTCCTCCAGTCGTCCTATGTTTCTTAAAATAGAATTCATTTCATAAATATACTTGTAACTGACTCTTCCCTGTTCAAATCCTTTGAGGTAATATTCCGCAGCCACTTCCATGTTGCCCGCTTGCTTCCAATTAAAAAGCCCCATCGCTCTGAAAAGAAAACTAGACTTGAAGCCGGAGTTCAACGCGCTTTCCCAGTTTGAGTAGGCATTTTGCCAATCTCCGAAAGATGCGAGAAGAACGCCGATGTAATACTTCAACGCTTTTCCTCCGTAAAGAACGTCAAGCTCTTTGAGAAGCTGGTAAGTTTCATAAGAAAACGGATTGATTCCGTCCACAGGCTGAGATTCGGCTATTTTAAACGCTTCCTCAGACACTTTCGCATCATTTAATTTGTACGCAAGAAATGATATGGTATACCCGACAATCGGGTGTAGGCAGTCTTGCTGCCGAGAATATTTTCTCAACAATGACAGCGCGTCATCATATAGAGCAAGGCTGATATAAAAATTTGCCAGCATGATAATATGCTGAGTGTTTTGTTTGCGCAAATTGCATGATGCTGTCTCCTTTAGGTCTTCCCCTGATTTTACCAGTATATTTTGCGGATCAATGGAAATTATGGCTTCTTTTAAATTGTTTTCATTGAATAATGTCTGTTTTCTTCCTGCGATAACAAATGCCAGTTCAAGAAGGCGAATATTTTCTATTGAAGCGGTCAGCGATCCGCGTTCGTCTATGATTTCATTTTCTAAGGTTTTCCACGCATCTACAAAGGCTCCACTCCGAATTTCCTGAATTGCGATATTGAAAGTTGCTGTAACGGCATATCTGCGATCAAAGGCAGCTCGCCTCAGATAATAAATGGAGTTTGCCGTGTCACCATTTCTGGACAGACATAATCCAAGATAATAATTTGCTCCCGGATCGCGTCTGTTTTTTCTCAGAACACCCTTAAAATTCTGCTTTGCTGTATCGATTTGCCCCTTTTTGAATTCATTTATTCCCTTAAAAAGCAGTGCCTGGGAGGACGTAGGATCTTTCTGAAGCGCCCGGTTGAAAAATTCATCCGCTTCTGAATTATCTCCGCGTTCCTGTTTATAGAGTCCTTTCAGGAAGAGCGCTTCCGGTTCCCGTTCGTCTATTTCCGTATTTTCTGAATCAAAAAGTTCCGGGCGGTTTATGTTGTCATGGGAGAAGCTTATTACATCGTTTTCTTTTTCGTTGACAACCTGCAATTTAAATGGAAATTCTTCACTATCTTTCACGGCGGTTTGAAGATGAATCGGCTGGCCCGCAAAGAAATTGCCGGTGTATAAATTCGTTTTTCTGCCTTCTTCGTACATATACACCGACACACCGTTTATATCTTCATACGGAAATATATTTATTTGAAGTTTTCCGTCTGAAGAGGTTGAGTACCCGATAGAGCAGGAAAGGTTTGAATTCAAAATTCTGCCTGTTTCAGACAAAGGCAGCCAGTATTCATTCCATTTATGATATTTGCCTGGCTCCATGTACATGAAATCGGTTTGCAGCCACAGGGGACCTGACTGGATTTCTATATTGGCCGTTCCTTCATCGTTTACGCGATGATTCATTATCAGACCATCATCGCTTCTGCCAAGCGTCCATATTTTTCGCCCGGGCAATGTCCCGTAATCCGCGTAATGAATTATGCCTTGTTCCTTGACGCAGTCATAACAGCCAAAGAATTTATCCCTGATATTATCCAGGAACAGCGGCAGATGGCAAAAAACATTTTTATATTTGCCCAAGTCAATGCCGTTGAGATATGGCAGGTTGAATCTGGCTATCCTGGTTACGTCCATCGGCGGGTGTGCGCTGCCGGTTTTGCACGAACAGGGAAAAATGAAGCTGGTATCCGGAGTGGCTTCAACTTTTGCGTTGGTCCAGAAATATCCCCGGTTATGAACATCGGTGGAATTGCTAAAACAACTTTCCTGTTCAATATAATACTTGTCGGGATACAGGGTTATTTTTATTCTCCACCTCATACCGCTTATGCTCTCGGTATCCGACATTATAACTGATGCGCTGCCATCCGGATTGCTCCTGCCGGAACATGCAACAGGCCTATTGGAGGTTACCGAGTGACTGCCCGGAAAATTAAATTCCACTCCGGTTCCACACCACGCTCCGGTAAGCCCGGCAAGAACCGGCTTCAGCGCGGGATTGCGGTAGAACAATTCTCTATTTTGCCTTTTGTCGTAAGCACTGATAAGCCGGCCGCCTATTTGAGGCAGGAACGTCAGTTTGAAAAACTTGTTCTCAAGGATTAGAGAGTCGTAAACCTCATCTTTCTTTTCTTTTGATATAATTTCCTGTAATTTATAAGGATATATGTTGTACGATCTTGGCGTCAAATCCGGCGATAACGCAGGGAGTATATCTTCTTCCAATACTTTATATGTCGGTAATTTAACTTTTTCTTGATAATGTAAGGCTTTTTGCATTATATTAACCTCTTTGTATTTCAACTAAAGCATAGGTTGAGAAAACCGGCATTTTTAACATTCCTCCGGTGATGGTTGCTGATAATATCTGATTTTTGTTTTCCGGAATCTTTATCTCACACTCAGCATCCTCAAGTTCATCTGAATTGAATTTGATTAAGGCATTTTCGATTTTCCTGGTATTGTTGTAATTAATCATGTGCAAAACAAGTTTGCCGTTTGCCGTCAATACCGGTTCGGCGAAAACAAAATCCTCAGTTTCCAACTGGAAAAACCTTGAAGTCGGAGGAAAAAGATTATTCAATGTATCAATTAGTTTCCGACAAGAATTGCTATTGCAGGCATAAGGAGATGGCCACCACGGCATTGGCTGTTTTTCGGCTTCAAATTCAGGCGAATCCGGCAGAAAACGGCAGTTTGGATTGTCTTTTAAAATGGAATCCAGGGGATTCTCGCACCATAACATATTTTCGTTAAAATACCCGCTCTTTCCTGTTGCAATCAGCAGACCGCCATTTTTTACATAGGAGACGATTAACTCAATCTCATATTCAGAAAGAGAGCATTGATTAGGAAGTATAAGAATTTTATATTCACTCAGCAAGTCCAGATTGCCGTCCATCAATATAGAAAAAGGAACCTTATGCCTCAAGAGAACGCTTTCTACTGATACAAATGATCTGTATACATCATGCCCGCCGAAAGAAAAAGAATTTTCCGAGAACAGCAAGGCAGCCTCCGGCATCCTTCTCTGTACGGCATATGCCTGTTTATTGGTCTTGAAGAATGCGAGATATTCTCTCAACGCATTCTTTAATTCGGGATTATCCAGCGCTATATTGTTGCCTCCGGTAGTTCTTGATGCCCAGTTGGAGCCTATAACTCCTCCGAATGTCGCCGCTTCGGCCAGGCTCAATTCTACTTGTTTGGAAGTGGACGGCAGCACTATTGACTGTCGTCCGTCTTTTTCTTCAAGAAGCCAGTTTGTTGGTATGCCCACTCCACTTGCCCCATCAGCAATTTTAAAGTCATGAATTTGGCTTATGATGCAGTCATTTGAAATTCTTGGAAACTTGTTGCCTTCTATATATGCGGCATCGGTATATTTCATCTGTTTTTGTGCGGATACCGCAGCCTGTAACGCCCAGGCGTCTGACGCGGCAAAAAAATTATTCAGCGTCAGACCGAGTTCAGGGCTGAGGCTTTTCATGTATTCATAGAGTTCTTGCTGTTGCATTGTGAAGCGTTCAACCCTGAAATCTATCCATAACTGCATCAGGGGATCGGATATTTTTTCTCCATTGAAATATAGATCTTCATTGTCCGGATCATTTTTATGCAGGGGCGGTTGTTTTACCTGTTCAAAATTTGAAAATCCCAGCCTGCGGCTGTCTTTAACATGGGCCTTCAGATATTTTCTAAAGAGTTCCTGGCATTTATCACAATAACATGCGGTTGAATACCACCAGTCAAAATGAAAACCGTCTAAACCGTGTTCATAACCTATTTTCATCAGAAGCTTCAGGTAGTCAATATTTTCCTGATAATTCATACACAGGCTGCGACCGTAATAGAAAGGTTTATCGGGCAATTTGGGTTTTTCCTTGAAATTTATTTTGATGCGTTCAAGAAAAGATTTATCCGAAAACGTTTCATAGTAGAAAATATGGCTCTGTACATATCCAAATACTTTAATTCCGTATTTATGGCAGAGATCGTAAAACTCATACATATCTTCCCGGTCATGTTTTTCCGCTTCAAGTCCATATCCGTTGTAAAATCTAGTAGAGACCGCCGTTATTCCCAGTTCTGCAAGTTCCTTTACCGAATTCTCTGAAAATAGTCTATTATACCATTTTTCTCTCCATGTCGAATTTGAAATAAATGCATAGCCTCTTCCGCCTATTCTCTGCATATGCATAGGGTGTTCCCATTGCCATGCTGCCCAGCGCAGGTTTTCCGGCCGCATCCATTCAGGACATTTAATATGCTGTTTCTTCATTTTTATTTCCTTAAAATTTTCACTATTTATTGTTTATTTTGTTTCCAGCGTTTTAAGCGACCATGGTTTCAGGTGGAGCTTCACTTTTCCTCCTGTGACCAGCAATTCCTGCCTGACGCCCTGGGAGAGGTCGAAAAGCTTTTTCGCGCCTCCGGGCAAGCTCAGGGTGACGTCGGCGACTTTGTCGCCCATGTTCAGGAGGGCGTGACGTCCGCCGTAGGTTTTGATCACCGCCTGACCGGTAGGATCAATAAGCTTACCGGCGTAAGTTTCAGGTTGCGTGAAAGGCAGCAGCCGGAAAGGCACCGACAATTCGCGCATGTCGTCCAAGCGTCCCCGGAAAGGGTCAAAGTAATAAGTCTGTAACTCGAACTCCCTGGCGTTGGCGTAGAACAGCGCCTCAAGGAAGTCGCGACGAAAGGATTTCCTGTCCCTCATGTAGTTGCAGAAGTAGCCCAAAGGTTTAGGCATTTCCTCATAGATGGGTGCGCTGATGCAAAGCGATAAGCCCGTTTTCACCGCCGCGAACCATTTGCTTTTGTATGGCGAGGGCCACTGTACTTGGTTCATGGCATTGTTCTCTCGCTCCTGTTCCAAAACGAGGCAGAAGCCGTTTTTGCCGGCATAGAGGGCCGGATCCAGGGCGGTCAAACGCATGAAATCAAGAAAATTATTGATCCCTTTGGCTCGCAGTTTTGCGGGATCAAATATTCCATAGCTTGATTTTGAACCGAAAAACGGAGCCTGGAGGCGATTCATATACCAGGACCGGTTGAGCGTCAGGTAAAGATCGCTACGGTGTTTCCTGATCTTGCCGAGCAGCCAGTTAAGATATTCAAATCGTTTCAGGCAGGCCCATTTGCTCCAGGCGTCAATCGTGGACTTCGGTGAATCCTGTAAGGTATTGATATTTTCCCGCTCAACGGGACTGGAGGCGATTTTGACGCCAGTTTCGCGGCTGAAATCGTCAAAGTTGCGTTTGGTGAAGAAATTCTCTATTCCCAGCTTGATCGAAATATCTACGAGGCTTGGGTGTTTGGCCAGCACGTCCAAGGCTTTGTCCAAGGCTCCACCGAGATGCTCCAGTTCCTCTTTAGTCGGACTCAAGGGAACGTTGCGGCCATATCCAGAGAGAGAACCAACACATTCGAAGCTGTAGAAATCCGTACCCTCGAAGCCGTAACGGAACAAGGCCGTGGAGAACACCTTTACCGACATTCCGGCCCGGTCCGCCGCCGTCATAAGCCAGTCCTGTCCCGCCAACGTACCCTCGTGCCAGGATAGCTGTGGGGTGAGGCGGGAAATAGAACGAGCTTTTCCGACCAGTAATAGCGCTGAATTCTGATGGTTGGCCCAGATGGCATCATAACCGGCCAGGCGCGGAAACTGGTTTAGCTGCCAGGGGGAAAAGTTCTCGGCGTGGGCAGTGACCAGGCGCCGCGGACCTTTCGGGAGAAGCGAAGCGAGTTTGGGCAGTTCCGGCATGTGGACAACCCGGTAAATCTTGACGCTCTTGACCGCCAGCCCTTCCGGGAGCTCTTTCAAGCTTGAGTTCCACTGGAAATTATTGGAAAAAACCAGAGAGTATTGACTGTTCTTTTGAGGTGCTGGTCCGCTGGCGTTGAAACAGAATACGGACTCTTTTTTGAAGCGTTTACCGTATGGCCCTTTTCCGGTATCGAAGGCGCCAAATGGTGTTTTTGATACTACATGGTTCGTGTAACGTTGACCGTCCTTTGTCAGGACGATGGTATGAAATTCTCCGCGGCGCTCCTGGTCGAAAGCGTGTTCCACTACGATCAGGTAGGGAACGCCGGGCTGGAATTTAGTTGAAATATTGAAGCGGAAGTAACAGGTGTCGTTGCGGTTGATCGCACGGCATTTTTTGCCGAGAACCGTAGTCAATGGCACCTTGCCTTTTTCCGGCGTATGGAGTAGGTCCAGTTTTTTGAAAGTTGCAGGTGGTTTACTTGTGCCCGAACGCCGCCAGTTGAGGATAAGCGGATCACTGGTGATGTCGTAAACTTGATGTGTGGAGAGATCGATATCTTCCAGCAATTCCAAATCACTTGCCTTGAAAGGGGCGAGTCCTTCTTTTCCCTGTTCCGCGAGAGAAGGATACCAGTCGTAAGTCTGCATAGCAGGCTTGAATCCCGCTTCAGGCCCGAAGGGCAGAGAGAGGAATACCGCCAGTTCATTACCTGTGGCAATGGCTTCAAAGCGGACCGTATCATCGGAAGCGCGCTTATCCGTTTCTCTGTACCAATTAGTCCGGGGCCATTGTTTTTTGTACTCATCAAGCAATAGCTTATTTGTCCCTTTCAGAGTAATTCCAACCGGTCCAGCTGGAGTCGCAAATACCTTGGATGCTTTTTTGATCTCCGTAGCATCCGGGTCGAGGTAATCAGCGAAAAGTTTACGCTGACCAAGCATCTCAAAGCCCAATTTGCAGCCTTCCGGCAGGTTCTTACCCTTAAACTCGAATTTAACCGCGTCTTTAAGGCTAATGCCGAAATGGGCTTTGACCTTAACTTCCGCCGTTTTGCTATTGCCAAGATCGAACTTCAGGACATAGCGCAAGATGTCGGCGCAGCCTTTCTTTTTGGCTTCCACTAGCGCGGATTTGTTCACGGCGTAAAAACGCTTGCTATTCAATTCCAGGAAAGGCGCAAGCCGGGTCAAGGGGCAGTCAACAGAAGAGAAAAGGGAAAACATATTCAAGCTTGGCTGCCCGTTACTGAAATAGCAATTGGCCACCATGATACCTTCGACGGTTCCCGGGGACTTGTTGTCGTAGCGCGCGAAATAGGCTTCCGGCTGAATTACCGCCAGATTCTTGTCCAGACGCCGGGGAGTATGAAGCAGAAGAGAGATATCCCTGACTTCGGCAAAGCCTTTCTTTACCCCGAAATAAAGAGCCTTGACGGTGCTCGGGGGAAAGGTGAGCGTGGTTTGGTCATAAGGATAAATTTTCAGATCCGGAGATACTTTTATGCGCTTGTACTTGCCGTCGGCATCCTGGAGACAGGCGCCGAAAGTTCCCGGTTTAGGAACGATCCGGCCCCACTGGACCACCGCCGTATCGAAACGAGGCGCGTCTCCATCCCAGCACGGCGCTCCTTTGTCTTTTCGTGAGGCGCCGTTTATCGGCTTGAAGGGTTTGTCAAAAGTTAACCCGAATATCGTCGGGCCGCCGTCGCTGAGCCAGGGACACGGAAGCCCCCCTACAGAGAATCTGGCGCAGGACGCCGGATCCTGCCCCCGGATGAAAAGCCTGCGTCTGACTCCGAGTTTAGCCGGGGCAAGACGATCCTCCTTGCCTGGGATGAACCCGTAGTCGGAGGATGCAAAAAAACGCCCCTGACCGGAGTAATCCAGATAATTGGCAGGATTGGCGAGGTGATATAAGCTCTTACCTAACACAATACGCTGTCCGAAATAAACTTCCGCATGCAGATTAACCGTTGCCAATAATGCCGCCAGCACCGTGCATAAATAGATTTGTTTTCTCATTGTTGTTGTAACTCCTTTAAAATTAAAATTTATATTTCCCCTTTTTTATCACTGCGGTTTTCCTGATTGATTGTGTGATTTTGCCTTGGATTTTGCTTTTACATTTTGATCATTTGGGAAAGAGGCGGAAAGATTGATTTTAAACTGTGGTACAAAATGTCCGGGGTTCTTCCAGGCGATATACGCATACTTGATGCCATCTTCGAGGAAAACTCTTCGGGTACAATTGATCAGGATCGATTTAGCATTGTCCAAATCGGAAAAAGGCAGTTCTAACTCTGCGGTCCAGACACCGCGGGAAATAGCGGCGGCACAACGCATTTTGCCGTTCCAATTAGGATTTTTTGCGGCGCTGTCGTAAAGGTTGCCGTAGGGATTAATGACAATCTGGCGCATAGAAAAATCACCGAAAATGAAAAGTTCGACGCATTCGCCCGCAAAGACCGGACCATCACGTTCGCATTTTTCCATTTTGAGCATAGGCGAACATGGATGCTCACACCGAAAGCCGAAATAAAGCGCTTTGGAAGTCCGCCATATTTTAACGCTGGTGGCGCAACCTGGCGGTATTTTCTTTTCTCCTTTGCCGATTTTCTCTATTTCGGCAATCTGATGGGACGGAACTTTTGCCCAAAGCGCTTCGTTCAGTTTGCCGTCAAGCTTGATGCTTTCGTTGAATTCCGGAACGGTAACCTCAGGCTTGTCATCCGCAAACGCATGGAAAGCAAGCGATAAAACCGAAAAGATAAGTAAACAACAGATTTTCCTTAACATGATCAATTCTCCTTCTATCAGTGTTTGTCATTAAACATGAAATTCAGCAGTGCAGCCGTCTTCCCGCCGGTTTCAGCACTTTTGCGGAGCATCGCAGCCATGTTAAACAACTTCTCTGCCTGTGACTTGGACAGCATGGCATCAGGTGTCGCGGCAAATTCGCGTTCCGCTTTGACCAGAATGTGATAAATCCTGCGGTCAGCAGAAGGCAGCCATTCGGCCAGACTGGAAGAGTACACAGACAATGCTTCATTGATGATTTTTGCCATCGCTTCAGCTTTGACTGGTCCCGTAACCAACGGTAAACTGGGACTATTGTAGCCCGGAGCGGCCATAGCCAGTCCCAGGACATAGTCCTGGGCGGCATTGTAACTGTTGCGACAGGCGTTCACCCGCCAGAGTCCTGTCCCATTCAGTTTTTTCAGCGGGATACTTGCTGAAAGTGTCCAGCGATCCTTTTCCGTATTTACTTTACAGGACCAGGGCAGCCGGACGGAACGGTCAAGGTCCTTGGTTTCCGACATTGCTCCCGAAGCGTTCACCGCGAAGCTGTAACGAACCGGTGAGGATCCAAAAACAACAGGGCTGAGAAAAATCTCGAAACTCTCGTCCTCCCATACCGGTTCGCCGCGCTGGCGCTGTTCACTTTTAAGGACTGTCCCGGGCGGAAAAGCACAAACCGCCTTAACCAGTAAGTTGCCATTTTCCGACCGGAGCTCAAGGGTGGTTTTGCAGGCCGGATCGGCCTTACCCCAGACCGGAGTATCAAGTTCGAACGTTCCGGCCGCCAGCGGCAAAGCCAGCAACGCCAAGAAATAACATATTGTTTTTTTCATTTGCATCATTCCTTTTGTTTTTTATGTAAAACTAGATCATAAATCCCTTTAGCGTTTCCGTAAAATATTTTTTCTCTTTCCCGTTTTGCTCCCCATCGATAGTAATACTCTCCCACAACTTCTAAAAACAACTCCCAGAAATTAATCATTTTTAAGGAAAACGAATATCCTTCCGGTTCACCGTAACAAAGAGCATCTGTCGCAAATAATATTTTATCATTGAAATATCTGACTTCAGTAAATCCGTCGTTACACTTTCGGTCAAGGTTTTTGACAAGCCATTCAACATCTTTTCGATAACCGCTTAAATCGTGATAAATATTGGGGTAATAATAAAGATTTTGGGCGGTTTCCTCCAACCATGGATAGCCCAAATGTCCACCAATAATAGTTAAATCAGGAAATGCCGCCGCTATTGATGAAAGCTGAGCGGGCTTCATATTTGTAGGACCGAATGAAAGATTATCAGCCATTTTGCCCTTTGGGCACTTTTCAACCATGCCTGTATGAAAAAGTATCGGCATATTCAGCTTCTCCGCCTGTTCATAAAAAGGAAAATATTCAGGCGCGTCATAAGCTTTTTCCGGCCTATATGCCTTTAATCCGAAAAAACCTTTCTCCTTCAGCCTGTCAATGTCTTCAGGCGTTTTACGCAGGTCGAGATAACCAAACGGAATATATACATCCGAAAACTGTTTTGCCACTTCAATGATCTCATTTTCACTGGCGAAGTTATGTGTTTTCAGCTCACATCCGCTGATGTCCATCAACCATACCTGCTCCAGATTGCCTTTTTCAATAATTTTTTCCAACAATCTGAAGTCAGGATTTTTCACCAAATGAGCATGTGCATCAATAATCATAATTATATTATTATCCCTGGCGCTTTCGCCGTTTCTCTGTCAGTTGCCACAATATAGTTTTGATGATTTCTGATATGTGTTACCGGATAATCGTCTCCCGGTACACCCAGAACAGAGAGTCGCAATACGGTATTTGCCCAGTCCATTCCCTCATGTTCGTTTCGCGTCATAAGCAGAAGCCTTCTCGCGTTCAGGCAATCTTTCAGACCAAGCGTAATGGCCCTTTTGGGGAAATTAATGAGGTTTCCGCCGAGTCCGTGTCTAGTCGCATCGACTGTTCTGGTAAAATCATTGATGGTTAAAATTCTTGGACCTGTTTCCCTGATCCCCGGTTCAGGCTCATTAAACGCCACATGTCCGTGAACCCCAATACCTCCATAACAAACTTCAATTCCACCCGCGTCTTTAATCATCTGCGGAAGCCTTTCAAGGTTTTCCGGAGTTGGGAAAATCCGTTGTTCTTCCGGCATCAGCAACTCAGGAGTGACACGATCAAAAAATAAAGGTCCTATTTGCCCACGAAAGCTTAACGGGTGATTTACTGGTATAAGTTTGTCATTATCGTCACAATATTCATCCATGAAGAAAAATACACAATTTTTCAAGCTTATATGTTCGGCATTAATTTTTTCCGACATCATTTTATACGGTTGAGTAGGCCCTACCGGCATGATAAATGCAGTAATCCCATCTTTCTTTTCAGCTTTACGGAATTCTTCTACCATTTCGTTTGCCAGATATTCATAGAGTTTATCTATGCTTTCTTTTACAACCAAGTGACCTTCGCTTTTTTCAATCACATCTTCTACAGAAAGAGCGAAAAGTTCTCTGATTTCATTACTTCTTGTCGACATCATTTTAATCTCCTGTGTTTAGTTTATTTTAGAATCAACTCAATTACTGGAATTGTTACATTTGGGCGCATCATCACCGGCCTGGGAACTTTTAATATCGAGCTCAATGATGTTTGACCGTGCAGTTCCATAATAACATCGTCGCAATCCTCATGGAATTTTATTTCACTGCAGTCGCTAAGCAACTGGATATACTTTATCCTACCGGCCATTCCGGGAAGCCTTAGGGAAGAATAAGGCCATACCAGGCAATGCGCATACAGCCTATTAGTGTCAGGATTATAAGTATAGCGGCAGTTTTCCGGCTCTTTCGCCCATTCCGGCGAAACGGTGCAACCGTGTATTGATCTACTATGGTATTTCATCCACGTAGCAAGCTCCTTAAGGCGTTCTTGAGCCCGAGAATCAAACTCTCCGCGCGAGGTCGGACCAACATTCAACAGCATGTTTCCGCCGCGGCTGACATGCTGGATCAGCATTACAACCAAATCATCAACGCTTTTCCAGGTTAGTTCATCCCGGAAATATCCCCATGCTCCGGATAACGTCTGGCACCCTTCCCAGACAATCAAGTTTCCACCATCGTCCCTGACCCCGTTATCCGGGACAGCCTGCTCCGGGGTTTTTATATCAATCTCATATGGAGCGGGGACGGCCCCCCCAGCAAGGCGTTCATTAATCAATATTTCCGGTTGTAATGAGCGAATCATTTTTACAAGATTTGCGGCATCCCAGCGATCATCTTTTCTTCCATCTTCACGCGCCCATGGGAAACATCCGTCAAACCAGAAAACATCTATTTTTCCGTACCCCGTCAAAAGTTCCCGGATTTGTCCGCACATGTATTCATTATATTTTTTTAGGTCGCGTTTTTTATTTTGTTTGACAGCATTAATTCGATCAGGATGAACCTTGTCTATAGGAATTTCCGGATGATGCCAATCGGCGATTGAATAGTAAAAACCTATGTGTAATCCTTCTGCACGGAAAGCCTCAACCGCTTCACGTAACAAATCCCGCCTGCAGCCTGGGGCTTTTACCGCAGTAAAACTGGTAAGTTTTGAATCCCAAAGACAAAATCCTTCATGGTGTTTTGTGGTAATTACAACATATTTCATTCCTGCATCGCGAGCCATCTGAGCCCATTCTTTCGGCTTGAATAAATCGGGCTCGAATAATTCAAAATATCTCTGATAATCTTCCTGCGGGATTTTCTCTATATGTCTGACCCATTCATGGCGCGCGGGCATTGAATAAAGCCCCCAATGAATGAACAGTCCAAATCGCGCTTTTGAGAACCAGTCTGTTTTAAGTTTTTTCATGGTTAACCTCAACTATTCTTTCTATCTAAGTCACTCAATTACAATTCTCCCGTAGCCGATGCTGTTGGCATGTGCCGCCTTTGCACCGAACACGCGTTTGTACTTGAGGTTTATGCCATCCAACACGGTTGTGATCATTGTTAATTCCATCATAAAAGAATTGATCTTTACCCCTTGCGGGAAGTTTACTGAAGTTCCGGGAATCATCGCGCTTAATTCATAGCCCTTATCCGTTGGTTTGCAATCGGCGATGATATCAGTTGCGGGAACAGGACCATTTTTAGGACGAAACACTTTTACTCCACACCAGTCCTCGTTGGGTGAGAAAACCAGTTGAGTCAGGCCTTTTTTACTAATGGTGTCCCGCGGTGCCAGGAAAAACTCGATTGCAGAACCTTCCCATGGAATATTTGAGAGCACCTGTATAGGGTCGTTTACCTGCGCCAGGAAAAGCAGACTTTCCCCGGCAACCGCAAGTTTCCAGCGCCCGATAAATATTTTCGACTCATAAACATCCTGCCAGGGAAAATCATCCAAAGCGTCTTTTATTTCAGATACTTTGGCGACCGGTTGCGTTCCGCCGAGCTTCAGAACGCTGCCTTTAACCTTTGAAATCATCGCGGGATTTATGGATTTGTCAGCCGGGATTGCTTCCACACGGTATGATTCGTCAGGATTCAGAATTTCAAGCTCGAACTCAGCTGAACACGTTTTACCCGGCGCCAGTTCCCGATATCCCATTGTATCAGTCCCGGAAATCCTGATGACGTTTTCCGGAGCGCACACAAGTTTTAATTCTCCATGGACTGAAGTTAAACCGTAATTGGTCAAAGTAACCTTCAGTCTATTTTCTTCGAGCCATTCCAGCTCTATCGCCGCAACAGTTACATCGTCCTTTTGATTACAATCGACATTGACTTTAGGAAACGGTTTAAAGCCTATTTCGTAAGCCGGAGAATCTTCACGGATGGAAAAATCCCCGCCATCCGGATCCGCAAAAAGAGGGTCTTTAACCAGGCAACCATCCAGTTGGCCCTTTCCCTGCCAGTATTCCATGCTGAAACCGGATGCGAAGTTTTCAGGCAGACCTTCCTGGTAAAACAAATTGTTTCGAATAAGTCCATGCCGTTTATCGAATACGTTTGCCGCCGGTTTGCCATCACGTGAATAGATGATGTTATTTTCAAAGACACAACTGCGAACTTCCTCCGGGTTTCCCAATTTAAAAGCATTTTCGGAGACAAGTGCGAAGATATTATTAAACACATGATTACTGCGTCCAAAATGAGTGTTGAATCCATTTCGGGTATGATGAATAATGTTATTGTAAACCTTAAGAAAACTGCTTGCCTGATCAGGATAAATTCCCGTTCCGCCATAATGATGACAGCCGATATGATGAATGTGATTATTAGCGACAACGCCACCCGGATGCTGTCCGAGAAGATAAATCGCTCCGTTGTCGGACAGCGGTCCTCTCCAGCAGATATGATGGATATGGTTGCCCTCTATTTGAATACCGATAGTTGCCGTCGGATCGTAATTCCAGGTCCAGCCGGAAGAAATTCCGGTATAATTCAAGTTGTAGATGTGGTTGTTCAGAACCTTGACGAAACCGGCATTGCCTATAAATACTCCGACCGCGCCGGGATAGATCAACGTACCGTCATGAATGGAACAATTTTTTATTATTGAAGCATTAGGCTTGCCTGGCCGGGATTTTTCAATATAATAATTTGTGCTTACCGTTTTTTTGCCTTTGTACCACTCATGATTGATTCTTATTCCTCCCGCTCCCATGTCGTAAATGTTGCATGAATCCACTTCGCATTTATGGCTGCCCCAGCCGATCTCGAGGCCATACTGTGAAACATGCACAATCTCACATCCCTTGAGGCAGCATTTTTCCGCATGTTCAAATACAACCGATCCCGGCACATGGAAAGCGGCCTGGACCGAACCGATATAGTCGTTTGGCGCGTGCCATTCGGCATGTTGAAATGAAATATTCTTGAATATGACATTAGTTACCGGATTTTCTTCGGTTCCGGCCAAACGCATAATGGTTTGCAGACGCGGAGCAACAACACATGCAGAATCGATATCTTCGTCTGTTAACGGCAAATAGCGCAACAAGCCGGATTCCCGGTCCAGATACCATTCGCCCGGCTCAGAAAGCGCCTCGAAAACATTATCCGCAAAATACCGCGCAAAGTGTTTACCGCTTTCATCTTTCAAGGTACTGATGCTATGCTTGTAAAACTCTACCAGACTTGAAGGTTCGTCAATGCTTTTAATTTTATGATGAGTTGAGAACCATTGCTGCAGAGTGACTATGTCTATCGATTTTTTGTCATACCACTGTGCAGAAATATCGCCAGGTTTGAAATATGCTTTATCAGGACCATTGAACCAGGGTCCTTCTGATTTTGAAACGGCATTTGCGCCTTCCGGTATTCCGGTAAAATTATAGAATCCTTTTTTCGGCAGACGCGGACGATTTCTCCTGAGGCCATTGACGAACAACTGCCTGAAATACCAGTTGCCTTCAGTAACTTCGTCCAAGGTTACAGTCCAACATGCCTTATCCTTATAAATTTCCCTTTGAAATCCTGTTATGCGCCTGCCGCCGCTTAAGACCGGACGCTCTCCCGGATAGGCACTGTATACAATCGGATTATCTTCGGTTCCGGAATCTTCCGGTTCCAACACAAAGGTGTCCGGCAAATAATAAGTCCCGCCTCGCAGTACCACGTTGAAGCTGGCGCCAGGATTGGCTTTTTTCAATGTTCTTATTTCATCTCTGGCTCGTTCCAATGTTGCAAAAGGTCCTTTTGATCCTCTCGCGCTATGCGTGGAAAGACCGTCAAATTTATCATCGCCGTTCGGCGAAACATATAAGGTATAATGCATGATAGATTGTCTTCTCGTTTCTTTATGAATTTCATCTTAATTATTATCTTCCGAGGGGCGTCAATGGCGGGTGATATATCAAAACCGACTTGATCGGTACTTTGCCGTCACCGCGAGGAACTATTTCCAGTGTATGTTTTTGGTTTGTCAGTCCCTGGACTAATGTGTATTGTTTTTCCACCGCAGGTTTTTTGATCCTTTTCGGTTTCCAGACATCGACAAACATAGGAATTACCCTCCATGTAATCTCGTAGCCGACTGGATACGGTTTCTTGCGGTATTTCATGACTCCGGCAAAAGTAAAATCTTCGGGCTCGATAATTATTCGGCCGGAATTTGAAACAAAAATTTTCTTGTTATTCCCGATGCCATCCGGTCCAGTTATTGATCCGACTACTTCAAAAGTAAAATTTTCTGCGTCATCCGACACTTTAGTCAGGCGCAATATCCATTCCTCAGCCAAGGGGTTTACTCCCAACGAGATACGTTTAATTGCCGGCCAGGGACGGCCAGGCAGCACTTTGCTGATTCCGGTTACGGCATAAGAACCCCTAAAATTTGATGGCGGCTGACCATCAATTAGAATTCGCGCCGAGCCCGGATTGGGGCAGTCAAATGCCACTACATCAACTCGGTTACCTACAAAAGCAAGCTTCAAAGCGCTATCAGAAGAAACGCCTGTCGCACCGCCGTGCCGCGCATCGGATTTCCATGGTTTGCCGGTAAACGTAATTTCATCATTTTTCTCTTCCAGCGGCCGCCGCGCTTCATAAGTACGTACCTGGTCATACCAGCCGCACGGGAACAGGGAATTGTAACGAAAATGCCGGTAGATCAGTTCCGCCAGCAAAGTATGCCCTTTGAGGTTGGGATGCACGTCGGAATGAACCGTATCTCCAATTAATTCATTAGGCTTGATATTATATGTTTTGAGATAGTTGATCCACTCCTTTCGCACTTCAACAATTTCACAATTATATTTTTGACCAAGATAATGGACAAATTCGCTTCCCGCGCATTCATGCTCCATATTCATGCGTTTACTCATTAACTTTTCATCATTTGTTTTCCAGCACACGTGATGTGTATAGAGCATTATTTCGGCAGTCGTGTAACGGCGGATATTTGAGATAATCCGTTCAAGTTCTCCAGTGATTTCTCCTCCGTAAACGTGAAAGATCACTAGATCAGGATAAAACGGATAAAGGCCTTGAGTTGCGGTCCTGACTAGATTAGGAGCCTGGTAGCCGCCAATAGCACGATTTTCCGCAATGATATTCGCGTTGGGGTAACGTTTGCGAAGTCTGTCCATGAGCTTCTGCCAGTGTATGCCTGCAGTAATCGACTGGCCATAGAACAATATCCTGACGGGACGCGGAACTTCCGGAGTGCTGGTTGCCAGCAGCGTCATGGTGCGTTGAATGCGGCTGCCCAGCAGCTCTTCGTGAGGATGTTTGGGCAAAGGCGGCAGCTTGAAATACCATTTGCCAAAATCCAGCTTCTCCGCTTTACCTTTTGTGACCAGAAATTCGTATAGCGTTGGAGTATCAGCCTCTTGGGATGTAGCGATAATGAAAGCGGGGCGCCACACGCCTCCCGGTCCTATACCGTTTTTGGCTCTGACCGCGATTAAATTGTCTTCCTCCGGTACCAAAAATTGTTTGGCGTCAAAAGAAAAAGGTTTGTTCCAGTGAGCGCCAAAAGGAAAACCTGTTGTCTCAGAATCATGCACGAAAGCTTTTTGTCCGTTGACGTACACTACCGAGGTGACATCGACTCCCCCGAACACCAGATATAAGTGTCTGAATTTCGTAAATTTTGCGGGGATGGTTATTTGCTGGCGTTCCCAGCCATAACCGCAATACTCAGGAAGTCCCTGTCCACGCCAGCCCTTTTGGCTGGCCTTGATCGGTTTCCAGCTTCCGTCTTTGTATTTCGGAGAAAACCATTCTTCCTTCTCGCCGATTCCGTCCGGGTCAGGTTTGAACAGCCAGGTTTGTCCTAAAGACAGAATTTCGGCTTTTGAATCTTTGAATTTTTCTTTTTGCATTTTCATTTCAGCCATAGCGTTTGCCTCCATAAAGCAGAGGATTGCAAAAATCACAATAAGCCATATCGGTTGCAAAGGTTTTACAACAACTCTCTTTATCTTCTTTGTATTTATATTTTTCACCAATATCTTTCCTCGCAGACCGTTTTTTTATTATTAGTTTGTTTAAAAATGCCTCCGGGGGCCAATCGCTCCCCGGAGGCATGTTGACCGTTCCTTATTTTGTTATTTTCTGCCGCCACTGAGCAGCATATAGGGACAGTTATACGGTTTCTGATAGAACCCCTTGCCGCCTTTTCCGTTTGTCGTGACGATTTTGCCGGTGTGGTCGAATATCATTATCCCGAGCCCGGACGATGTCCCGCTGTTAAGCTGCAGCGGCTGGATATAGCGCGCCGGGAATTCTACCTCATAGATCTGTTTTCCGCCGTTATTGCGGAAGGCGACCTTCACTCCCGGTTCCAGTACATTGGGCTTCAGGCAGCCGGCTACGCCGCCGGTAAGCTGGATGTCGGGAGCCAGACGCCGATAGACCACAGCCGATTTGCCGTCTTCAGCCGGAAGCAATTCGTAGCTGTAGTCATTGTCATCATAGCCAAGAACATTGGATGCGGCTTTTTCCCGGGCGTCTCCCAATGAATCCCAGAAAAGCTGAACACCACCTTGTTTATACCAGCTACCGGGAACAGGATTGCTGTGATCCACCGCGAAACCGGAATCGTTCACCTTTATGAGCATGTATACAGCCTTATCATTCCAGGCCACTTTATATGACGCATTGAAAATCCCGGCAACCTTCTTTTTATTGACTTGAAAAGTGTGTTGGGCTTGCAGGTAGTCGTTCATGGAAATAGACGGGATATTTTTCCAGTCATCGCCGGAAGCGTCGATTTTTATTTTACCGGGTTTAACATAATTCGCGGCGAACGCGCGGAATCTGAAGTCATTCTTTGCCGGCTTACCGCCCTTTTCTGTAATTGTTACCGGAATCGATATATTTTCAATTTTATCGTCCGGGATCAGTCCTTTCTGCTTATAGGGCAGCTTGATCTTGCCGCGGGCCGCGAGGTCAAGTTTTACAGTTTTTGCGCCTTTTATCGAAACAGTCCCTTTGAATGGTTTTGTAAGGAGATTGGCTATATCGACAAGGACTTCATCCTTTGTGACGGGGCGCGCGGTCAGGCTGAGCGGAATAAAACCAGCTCCGCCGACCGATGCGTTTTGAAGTCCGGCGCAGAGTTCGTTCAGATCTCCGGCTTTGCCGCGGATGAAGAACGGAAAGTTGGAAAGCGGCAGATCGTATTTGCCGTTTTTCTCCAGCGCCTTGCAGACATTGCCGAACATGTCGAGGAATTCCGGCGCGTCTTTGAAGCTCGCGGTCATGCGCGGCGGAAGCTTTTTACCGCGTTCCACGCTTTCGGAAAAATACCAGACCGCCGCCACCGGACGTTTCTTTTCGTCTTCGAAGACGTATGCCCGCGCTCCCGGCGCGAAACGTATGTCGCGCTTGAATGTCGCATTGCCCAGTATGTCAGCCAAAGCGCTGGACATGGGCATGATCGCGTGCGGAACCCTGCAGTCCAGAAGTTTACGACTCCAGGGAGTGGCAGCTTTTATGCGGTTGGCGTATTTATAGCATGCCAGCCATCCTCGTAACGTCATTGCCGGCTGCAATCGAGCGGCCCACCCCATGTCATAACTGGGATAATCGGGAGCGATGTAGCCAGCGCTGTTCCACGGAGCGATGCTGTTCCATACAGGAATATTCAGCGGATAGAAATAAAAACCTTCATTTAAATATACCGGAAAGTTATCGCCATATCCGAGTTTCTTTAATCCTTTGAAGAGGAGCTGCAGATCAGAGTCCGTATCCGGTTGTTCCGGGAACGCGCGGTAGGGGTGAATATCTAAACCATCAAACTTGACCCCAGGCGCGACCTTGCCGCATGCTTCAACCATTTTCAATGTGACCTCACGTCCGTGTTTTCCCATATTGCAGGAGCCGCCGATAATAAATTTCGCATTGGGATTGCCGCGCTTGACGCCCTTGTTCATAGCGACCAGAAGTTTACCTATATCATCATACTTTCCCTTACGCACCAGAATGGATGCTCCTGGCTCGGAAAATCCCACCCATGTATCGATAAATGGATAACTTTTTGCCAATTCACAGAAAGCGTCTTCAACCTTCAAGGCAAACTCCGGCGAAACTTCCTTAATTGTCGAGCGTGACATCGGGAAACCGTCCAAAGTTGCGTTTTTCCAGTCACTGCTTCCATTTTTTCTTGATATTTCCGCTGCTAAAGTAGCCAAAGCCGGTTGGGACTGGAGCGTCATTCCGTATTTTTGAAGACGGCTATAATCACGCCGGACATCATTTTCAGATTTAAAAAAAGACCGCCATGCTAAAAGGTAAGTCTTTGAAAAACCGCATTTTCTGAGAAAGTCAAACATGCTGTCTGAAATAAAACTCGGGGGATACGGGCAAATAAAACCCGTGGTATGGATTTCCTTGTTTTTGAATTTATTTCCGACATATTTCATTCTGGTCAGGCGGAAGTAATCGGTATATTCTTTGCCCCCTTCCGGCTGAAGTTCAGCTTTGATTACCGAGGGGCCAAGAGGCGTTATGGAATTAATCGGCAATGCCAGCTCTTCCTGTCCGTTCTTACCCAGGTCGAACGAAAAGGTTTTAGTGTAGAACTTACGGCGGTAAAAATCCGTTGCCTGGACATCGACTTTGCCTTTCGCTCCTGCCGGGCCGCGGATAATCAGTTTGGCGTCAATTGGCTTTTTCGCCTCGCAGACCATACCATCAGGACTACCGGTCTTGATTTCCATGCCAAAAGGATTTCCGCAGTATGCGGTCGCTTTATTGTCTTTTTCCAATTGGAATCCGCCGACAAGCACATCACTATCGCCACGAACACGGCTGACAGCAAATATTATTTCCCTTATCGGGAGAGAAAAAGGCATGAAGCACCGGGTCCATTTTCCCGGTTTTAAGTTAAAAGTTTTAGAGTTTTTGGGATAAGGACGATAAGTGCCGCCAACCGCTGCTCTTAAAACTGAGCCATCAGTTCCTTGAGGCTTGGCGTAAAAACTAAGGGTATAGGGTGTGTGCGCCAATATCGGGATTCCCAAACTTTTAAAACCAGGGCGACTGGAAATTTTTGACATAAGCACGGCCCGGTTCCCGAAAGGCGCTTCGCAATCAACCAGTGCCTTATCCGGATCGGGATCCATATATACGGTGCTGAGATGAGAAAAATACCGGAATCCCGAGTTGAACGCCGGATTCATCAGCATGTTAACGGAGCCTTTGTATACCGGAACATTTAGATTATCGCACTGGGTGAAATTGATTCCGCCAACAACACAGTCTCCTTTTGTGTCAACCTCACCGCCCTTATTTAAGCTCATGACCATTTTCAAAGAGCCTTCGGCAGACTTGAATGATCTAGACCCAATGTATATAAACAGACTGTTTTTGTTTCTTCTTATGGAAATAATTGCCGGTTTGGGAAACTCCAGGGTAAACCCCTCGGGATAGTCGGGAGAGAATTCCAGTTTTCTCACTTTGGCTCCGCCTCCGACTCCCGCTACTGATTTTCCCTTAAGGCTTGAGAACCATTCGGTTTCGTCGGGAATGGTCAATAGTTTTCCGTCAACTTTAACGGTTTTCCCCGCACACATAGTTCGGGGCATCAACAATGTCGGAACGAACTGTTTGAATTTACCGACAGAGCCCTTCGGACATTTATAGGAAAACTCCATTTCAATATGTTTGTCATCCGCAAGCCGCGCTTTCTGCACGTACATGCCTTTGGGGCCATCCTTATCAGCCATGTCGACCAGGAATGAGCTTCGACCGATGATTGTTTTTGACTCGGGAATTATTTCCGTTTTAAATTTACTAAACGCCGGTATCCATTTTGTTCCAGACACGACCCGGAAATAAAAATCAAGCTGTTTTTGTCCTTTCCAGCTTAAAAACGGAGCTGGCGATGCCGGAAAATTCATTGTGTGTTGACCAGCCAGGAATTCTCCGTTTGTAAAAGTTATTTCAGCGTTCCCGGCAATCATTTTTTGTGTTTTTGATTCGACAAATGGCGGCGGCGGGCTGATGAGTTCCGTGCCCAGCGCGGAAATCGCGCCCGACAGCGCTAAAATGCCTAAGCACAGTCTTAATCCGCTGCTAAGAGCACAACCCCGGATTTCAATTCCTGCTGATACAGCTTGGGATTTTTCTTTAATAATATGATTCATTAATCAGTTCCTTTGCTTTCTGCTTTATATTTTGCGTTTATTTTATTGCTGCGCACAGTTATCAAAGCTCATAACCATTTTCAAAGCGCCTTCAGACGAAGCGAACAATCTGGATTTAAAGTATATAAGAAGAGTTTTGTTATTCATCCTTATACTAATAACTGGTATAGGGGTTGGAAGTTCCAGAGTGAAACCTTCAGGATTCCCGGGTGAAAATTCCAGCTTTTTCACTTTGGTTCCGGTTCCAACTCCTATCACCGGTTTTCCTTCAAGAGTTGAGAGCCATTTAGTTTCGTCGGGAATGGTCAATAGTTTTCCGTCAATTTTAAAGTTTTTTCCCGCGCACATGGTTCGAGGCATTGTCAATGCCGGAGCGAAATATTTGAATTTACCGGCAGAGTCATCCGGACATTTATAGGAAAACTCCATTTCAATATGTTTGTCATCCGCAAGCCGCGCTTTCTGCACGTACATGCCTTTGGGGCCATCCTTATCAGCCATGTCGACCAGGAATGAGCTTCGACCGATGATTGTTTTTGACTCGGGAATTATTTCCGTTTTAAATTTACTAAACGCCGGTATCCATTTTGTTCCGGACACGACCCGGAAATAAAAATCAAGCTGTTTTTGTCCTTTCCAGCTTAAAAACGGAGCCGGCGATGCCGGAAAATTCATTGTGTGTTGACCAGCCAGGAATTCTCCGTTTGTAAAAGTTATTTCAGCGCTCCCGGCAACCGTTTTTTGCGTTTTTGACTCAACAAACGGCGGCGGCGGGCTGATAAGTTCCGTGCCCAGCGCGGAAATCGCGCCCGACAGCGCTAAAACACCTAAACAAAGCTTGAAAACAACACTCATAGATTTTTTCTTCCTGATTAAGACTGATTCTATACTTTTCTCTAAGACATGCTTCATATTATTGATTCCTCTTTTTTGTATTCTTTATTCCTGAATCCGTTAAAAATTCAGTATAATACAGTCCTGTCTTGCAGGATAAAACGTAAGCTTGCCCCGCCATGGCGGGAACGGCAAGATGAAACTGTACTGGCATACTGTAAATCATTTATAACGAAGTAGATGTGCTACAATGAATTTTACCATTCACTCATCGAATGAATGGTAAAAACACGTTAATGTTTTATTTTAAAATATGTTACAACTTTTTTAATAAAATTTATCACAGATTCAAGTTATTGTTTATTTTTGTTTACAGTCTCTTTCTTACTCAAAACATCTGCTGGAATAAGCTGTTTGATGAATTGCAAACAGTCCCCAGTTAATTTCTCTGGAATTCATGGACTGAACATGTCCGTCCGCGAACAGATAATTACTGGATTTTCCATGCATATCCAAGCGAGTCCCTGCAAGTCCCTGAAATGTTGTATCTTTGTATTGATAGTTTTTTGTACACCAATACGTATAAGAGTAAATGGCTGAAGTCAGGACGCTGCCACTGCCCAAGCTATCGTTTCTTTCCCCCATGATGATGAAACTTGACGGAGATTTGATCTGAACGTTTTTGCAACCGCTATTTTTTGTATCACCTGTGGCACCACATAATCCGTTGCCCAGATAAGCATAATAGACTCCGTTCAGCATATAAGTTCCAAGATAATCACTTACACCCGCTGTGGTGCTGGGTTTCCACACAAACGACGGACAGCGAAGAGATGGCGTCTCACGCCCGGCAATTGTAACGGTCTGAACATATTTATTATCCCTGAGTATTTTCCACCAATAGTCATAAAAAAGTATAGTGCCAGTGCGCCCCATGACATACCAACCATCGTAATCGTTAGTATAATTAGCATGCACCAGTCCATACTGTTTGAGACTGTTAGCGCAGCTGATTTCTTTGGCTTTGTCCCTGGCTTTGTTTAATGCCGGCAGCAGCATTGAGGCGAGGATCGCGATGATCGCGATCACGACGAGCAATTCGATGAGGGTGAAAATTGACGTTTGCTTTTTCATGGTCTACTCCTTTTGTTGTTTTGTTAATGTCCATGGTCGATTAAAAACTGGAAAACTGTTTTTTTCATAGGCTTACTACTCCCTATATCAAGGTTTGTTTTTGTTAGATGACATATTTTACCCAGCAAAAGCTTACTCGTTTTAAAAGTAATCAAAGCTTTTTCTTATTTTTGACATAACCATAACCTTACACTATCTATTATAATATTTGCATTGAATAAAAGCAACACTTCGCCAGGACACAAATGTTAATTTATTGGTGTACTATTGTTAACTAACGCCTGCTTGTTAACGGGCTTTAATCATTTCATTGACTATCCTTTTGATATGACAACTTTCCAGAACAACAAATTTTCCACTGCAAGATTAAATCTTATGATTTCATTACTGTGAACTGACTACCCTTTCATGCCTTTTGTTGTTTTTTTATACTGTCTCTGTTTATAAATTTGGTCGGAAGAACAATTTGCCGGGCCTGGCTGTCTTTAGTTTCAATAAGCCGGATTATTTCTTCCACAACTGCTTTCGCTCGTTGTTCCTGGTCAATACATACCGTGGATAATGCCACGTCCAGGCTTTCACCCCAGTCGCCGCCGTCAGTCCCGACAATTGAAATATCCTCAGGAATGCGCAGGCCTCCTTTACGCAGGCCTTTCATGACAAATGCAGCATCAAAATCAGCGGCTATCACCAAGGCGTCAGGATAATCGGAACGTGCGATATCCACCCCCAGAGCTACCAGTGGTTTTACGCCGACATAATAGGGATCCCGATAATTTATTTCTTTCGCCGAGATTCCCAACCGATTACATGCGGCACTGTAGGCCTGATACTTTATTCCGCAATCCGGGTCATGCAGCATAACAATATTTTTATGCCCGGTTACGAGCAGTTTTTTTAATGCCGCTTCATAACCAACTTGAAGCCCTGCGGTAACGCTGGATATGTCATCCAGTTTATTCGCAAGCATGACTACCGGCAGATTGTTTTCCCGTATCCGTTCACAGCATTGAACATGCGGTTCAATGCCGCGATTGTAAAAAGCAATACCGTCAACTGAGGAATCGAGCAGTTTATCCAGGCATTCGAGTTCTTTCTCATAATCCCATTCGGTCAGCATGATCTGCAAGCGATAACCGCACCTGCCGGCGGCTTTCATCAGGGCGTCGGCCTGGGCCGCTGAAAACGGAGATTTTATATCTCCGCAGATGTAGCCGAGACAGTAAGTGCGGCTATTGGCCAAAGCCCGTGCCGCGAATGACGGACGATAGGCAAATTTGTCAACCGCTTCCTGAATCCGCCTTTTGGTTGCTTTCGCCATATTAGCGGATAGAGGATGATTATTAAGATATAAAGAAACCGATGATTTCGAAACCCCAGCATATGTCGCTATGTCTTTTAATGTTGTTTTCATAATTTATTAAACCGGTTTAATAAGACAAATAAAAAATTTAATTTACATATTTATATAAAATAATCTATTTTCGGAATTTTGTCAAGTGCCAAAAGCGTTTTTTGATCATAAAACTTTGTCAGCAAGCTGATAGCTCCGTCCAAGATAATATGAGAGGAGACTTACCTCCTGAAGTATAATAGTTGAACGCGTGCTCTAGGGCACAAAACTAATTATTAACCCGCGGTACGATATGTCAGTCGCAAAACCAGGACATGAGCATTGCCGATATCTGTAAATAAAGCGCGTTTCCCACAAGTATTTCATCCGGATATTCAAACGGTTTACCGGGCTGACTCCGGGAGAATACCGGAAACAGGCAACCGCCGACAAGTAATCTTTGTAACATTCTTCTTGTTTCAAAAAAATCGCAATCATTTGTCTTTTAGAGATAAATTCTTTCTGTTCTTTGTTGCATATTAACAATAGTACACCAAGATATTAACATCTTTGAACTCGCGATATATTGCTTTTAATATGAATGCGTCTTATTTTATAGTATAAAGGGGCCGTGTCCAAGTAACAAAAAGATACATGGAGATGGGCTCTGAGCATAACAATTCTCATAAATACAAGGATGATGAGATGAAAAAACAAGTTTTTACAAATGTTGCCGCGTGTAATATTGAACTGCGCGGTCGCTGGCGCCAAATGATGGATGTTATTGCCAACGGCTGGATCGAACGCATTGCCAAGTCTGAGCACCCCGTTTATTATGGCATGTACTGGAACCGGACCTGGGCGGAAGAAGATGAATCAGACTGCTTTGCCGCTCATTTCGCGGCTTATATTGGCGTTGAGCTGGCTAAGATTGGAAGGTTTGCGCCAAATTCCTATGTCGGGAAAAAATATTTTAATGACTGGCTGCCGAAATTTCTAGCCTCCCAGGGCACCAATGGCTACCTTGGCGGCGGGCAAGTTGAGGATTGTTACATAATAGATTTCTCCCAAGGGTTACCGGGGCGCAGGGTTGCTTGTCCTATTCCTAATTGCGAAGGGCTGAATGTTTCCCAAACATTGGAGTTAGTGTTGTGGGAATATGCTTTCAGCCATGATGATAAATACTTGCAGGCGGCGTCAGATTTCGTTGATTTTATTGTGGATAATTACTTTACTGAGCTTGATGACTCAAGGTTTAGTTCCTGGGTTTCCGGATGGCTGAGTTCTATACGAAAAGTATGTGCATATAATATAAAAGCCGAGGAAAGCCTTAAGAAATTGGAGCATCATCTGGCAAAAAAATACAATGATTATCAATGGCCGTCGCATATTACAGCCCACAATGTTCATGTAGGTATGAATCTGCGCGGTTTGGCCGAATCAGGAAATCCAGCCTTGTTGACAATTGCAGAGAAAGGCGTAGAAAATATAATAGCATACAGCATGCAAGCCACTGGTGTTTCCGCTGGTCATGAAAGGTATATCCCCAAAGGGCCGCGTCACTATACGGAACATTGTCAAACTGTAGTTTGGCCGGAGGTCTGCCTTGCCCTGTTCCAGGCTACCGGTAAGGTAAAGTACGCTGACATGGCGGAACGCTGCGTATATAATGCTTATTTCGGCAGCAAGAAGCCCGATGGGCGTTCACTTGCCTATGCCCATGCCCCCAACCAACTTTACGCGACAAAATGGGCTGGCATATGCGGCTCCGGAAGTGAAAAAAGTGATAATGACATGGGGGTAGGATTTGGGCGTTCGTACTATTCCATGAGACACGAGCCGCTTTGTTGTAACGCCATCACCAGCAGACTTTTTCCAGAGTACGTCGAAAACACAGTTTGTCTGACGCCGGACAATGCCGTGGCCCTGGTCCTTTACGGTCCCTCACAGGTTTCGGTTGACCTGCCGGATGGTAACAAACTGACTATCTTTCAGGAAACCGACTATCCTTTTGAGGATGAAATCAGGCTGACCTTAAGTCTTGAGGCTCCCTGTGCCTTTCCCCTGCAGCTTCGCATTCCATCTTGGAGCAAAGAGGCATCCGTCGAAATCAACGGCGAAAAACAAGATGTAAGCGCTTCCAGGGGGGATTTTGCCAAACTCAATCGCGAATGGAAAAACGGGGACAACATTGTTCTCAACCTTACACCGGAAATATCGCTGGATTCCTATAAGAGAAAAGGTCATTTTATGGATTTTATCGGTCTTCAGGAAGGAACCGCCATTATCAGGGGGCCGTTATGTTTTGCCCTGCCGGTAAAAGAAAACTGGGAATATATTGGAGAACCCAAATCGGATAATGACGCTCATGACGCAGTTTGGAACGCAAACAAAGATAAACCGGTCGGGTATTTAACCAGCAACACCTTTGACGAAGCCTGGAGCGTAACTCCGGCGGAAGACGCAGTTTGGAATGTCGCTCTTGATCTTGATGTTGAAGATCCGGAGAAATCTTTGGAACTGGTCAAACTGAATCCTCCGAAAGAGGCTCTGCCCTGGGATAGGGAGGCTGCCCCGATAGGGTTGAAAGTGTGGGGCCGGCGCTTGCCGGAATGGCAGCCTGACCGGATTTCCGGTTATCCATACACGCCAGCGCTCCCCGGTAAAATCGGCAAAACCGGAAAACGCGAGCAATTTACGCTCATTCCGTTCATGTTTACAAGGCTGCGGATGACCTATTTGCCGCTTCTGACACAGGATGATTCAACAACCGGCAATGATAAAATATGGAGTGAAGCGCCACCGGAATAATACCTTGAGTTCTGAAGTTGCATGCAATGATAGTGAAGTCATGAATTCAATTTGGGAATAATTCAATAAAATAATGATAGCATAAATGAAAACATTAAATACATGTCAAGCATTTGAGTTGAGCGCCGCCGATATGAAAGCGGTGGAGCGCAACTCTATTCTGGCGGTCAGCGCCGGCGCTATGGGAGATGTGACGCTGACCGACAGCGCCGTCATTATCCTGTATGCCGGAATGCTGGGCGCGGGCGATATGTTTTCATTGGTAACCACGGCGATGCTGCCGCTCTTTAACGGCTTGTTTATTATTCCGATGGCCCTTCTGGCGGCAAGGATGGGCAAGCGCGGCCTGATCCTGAAAGCCTGCGCGTTGGCGTTCTGCTCCTATCTGGTGGTAGTGGCGGCCCCGTTCTTCGGCGCGGCCGCGGTGCCGGTATTGATTTTGATGCTAATTGCTTTTGCAATCTTTCACACCGGCTTTATGGCGGCGTGGTTTCCACTTATTGATACATTTTTAAGCAAAGAGCGGCGCAACGCCTATCTGGGAAAAATGCGTTTTTCCTGGCAGGCGTCGGTCGCCGTTTTTATTTTTATTATCGGACTGTGCATCGGCAAGAATCCGCCTTTATGGCAGTTGCAGCTTGTATTGCTGATCGCCGCGCTGATCTATTCCGGCAGGATATTTTTCGCGTCCCGCATCCCGGATTTAACGACAAAAGACGAAGAAGAAGCTCCGAAGCAGTTGAGAGAGGGTCTTTCACTGGCGCTGCGCAACAAACCCTTGACGGGTTATTCCGTTTATCTGTTCGTATTGAATCTGGCCGCCTACGGGACGTTGCCGCTGATGACAATTTACCTGAAAAGACATTTGAACGCGCCGGACAATATTATTGTATTTATTTCATCGATTACGCTTGTCGGTATGCTGCTTGGGTCGCTCTGCGCCGGAAAGATCATCAACCGTTTCGGGATCAGGAAGACTTTTCTGGCGATCCATGTTACCTATGCGCTGATCAACGGCATAATCTTTTTTATCGGCAAAGACACGATGAATCCTTTTTTGACCTATGCCGTCATTGCCGCACTGCTTCTGATTTACAGTTTCACCTTCGCCAATGCCAATATCGCCTCGACCAGCGAGATGATGGCGCTGGCCAATCCAGGCAACAAAGTGATGGCCATGGCGTTCTGCGGAGCGTTTTATTACGGCGGGCTGGGACTTTCCCGGCTGGTGACTTCTCTGGTGCTGGGCAGCGGCCTGCTGGCTCCCGAGTGGCATATCGGAGCGCTGAATTTCTGTCACTACCAGACCATTTTCGGAGTCTATTCGGTGGTGATCGTTTTCGCCGCCATGCTGCTGGTCGTGGTCCCGGCGATTTTCCCGGAAGGAGAATATGTGTATTCATACAATGACAGATAATTTTAAGAAAATAAGAGTTTAAAAATTTTACAGGAGACGAAGCATGAGTTATGGAGTCAGAAAAACAATGAAGTCAGCCCCGATCAGGAGGAAAATAAATATTATTTCTAAATGGTACTTAGGCATTCTGGCGTTGTCAGGCGCGTTTTCTGTATTGGGAGTGGAACTGATCAGTCCGCCACCGCCGTTTGTCGAGAATAAAAATGCAAAAAACAATAATGATTGTGTTGTTGGCGGAATCAACTTCACCCAATGCGACAATCTCAATGTTCCGGTATACAAAGGTTCCGCCAACATGCTGATGAATCCGGCGTTCAACTCAGGATTCCGGTATTATAAAAGTCCTTATCTTATATATTTTGTGGATTTGAATAAGGCAATAGTTGATTGCGAGGCGCCTTTCGGGAACCGAGCTGTGCTTATGTCAAAAATTTCCAATGGGACAAGTTTTAGCAGTTTTGGCGTCCCGATACTATCGGACTCGCCTTATGTGTTAAGCTTTTACGCCAAGCCCCGTGGGGCGGAGTCCGCAGTCATAAATGCAGGATTTATTTCCTATAATAGATACTATTATGGCAATAAAAAAAGTTTTAACTTGCCGCCGAATAAGTGGACTCGGTGCGTTTTACCTTTCTCCATCCCAAGAAAGGAAGTAAGGTTTGTCGTAAGTCAAAGCCGGGGCAACAAAAATGTGCTTATTGGCGGATTCCAATTGGAAAAAGGCAATAAAGCGACCGCATACTGCGGAAATCCGTTCGGCATGGAAGTCAAAACCGGCAGCCCGGACGGTATGGTCTGTGACGCGAAGAAACCGATCGACGCCAAACTGATTATCCGCGGCCCGGCAGGAGCGAAAGGCAAAGTCGAGGTCCAGGCAACAGATTTTTACTATCGTAAGTTTTACAATAAAACCTTTTCATTCGACCTGGGTAAGAACGGACAGGAAGAGCTGACATTGCCGATTAATTCCATAACGCCTCTCGGACCCTCGGTGATCAGCGCGAAACTCCAGCCGGAAAACGGCAGGGGATATACCGATTACTTCCGCTTGACCAGAATGAAATATGTCGGAAATAAATTCAAAAATAAAAGAATTCATTCATTTGGCAAGTATGCGTGGAATACTTTACTGAATAAAGTTCCAGATCGTGAACTGGATTTTTTCAGAAAATGCGGCGCCGGATCTATGGTATACTTTTCTCCAGTGGAAAAACCTACTCCCCAGGAGTTTAGGCATTTCAGGAAGTATGGTATTGATATTATTTCTGTTAGCGGATATCATTTTCTTAGGAAACATCTTGCCAGTAAAAACCGCAATGACGGAAAACTGAATAGCTCAACTGCAAAAACGTCCCTGGATGGTTTTCCGTTTGATATCAGGAAGTTTGAAAAATTCTCGCCTGAATTCCAAGATAAAATTGAGCAGGCTTATTGCAATCTGGCTAAACAATATCCCTTTATTAAAAACTGGATAGTAGGAAAATCTGAACCTGGTGCTATTAAACTTATACGTGAACACAAGTATGATGAGTTCGCCAAATTCCAGATAGCCATGAGCAAAGGTATTAAACGCGGTAATCCCGATGCGAAAATTATTTCCGGAGGCTCCTGCAACATGGGAAAAGCAGGAAGAGACATTACATTAAATATTCTCGCCGCATGCAAAAAATTGGCTCCTGAAGTTAAGTTTGACGGGGTAGACATTCATCCTTACCGCGCGTTTCCGGAACAGCCGGATACGGAGTCGGATTTGGTGGCCTTGTTCAAAGGATTAAAGAAACTCGGATATGGCGATGACTTCCCGGTATATTTAAATGAAGGTTTTTATTTCTATCCGCTGAATGTTCCGGTATGGATGAATATCGCCCCCTGGTCCAGCACGACAGGCTCCAAAGACCGGTATACGGTTATGAACTACCCCAGCTATGACATGGGTTGGGCTGCTCGATTGCAGCCGGCAATGACACTACGGGGATGGCTGGTATGCTATAAATACGCCAACCGTATAAAAGCCGCCACCCCTTGGGGCCCCCGACTTCTGGACAGCAGGGTTCCGCATGCGATCATGCCCATGTCCAGCGCTTTGGCCGATATACTGGGCAACGCGACGTTCAAGCGCGACATACGTTTCGCTCCGGGCGCGCGGGCATACGTTTTCGAAGACGCCAAGAAACGCCCGGTGGCGGCGGTCTGGTATTTTTCCGAAAGCGTGGAACGCGGTAAAAAGCTTCCGCCGCGTATGACCGCGAGCTTCAAAGACGCGCCGGAATTCCTGGACATGTTCGGTAATGTCTGCAAGGCGTTGGAGAAAAACGGCAAATACGATCTGCCGCTTTCCAACTTTCCGTTCTTCATCCGCGGCAAAGCCGGAGATCTGAACGAACTCTGCGCCGGACTTAAAAACGCATCGGTCGGCGGAGCTGGTTTTATTCCGCTCAGCCTGACCGCGCGCCCCGTCACAAAGGATGAAGTCCTTGTCGATATAGCCAATCTCCTTACAAAACCATTCAAAGGGACTGTTTCGATAAAAGGCGCAAAAGCCATAAAGCTTGACCTCGCGGCCCGCGGCAAGATCAAGCTGCCCTATAAGCAGAAAGGCTTGATCCCGGACAATAAGGTTGGAAATATATCGATTCCAGTAACAATTACAGAAAAGGGCGGTAAGCCGGCAAAGAATGACTTCAGATTCCGCGCATTCGCCGCGAATTATGTTAAACCCGGTAAAATAAAAATCGACGCTTCCGGCGATGACTGGAAAAATATCCCGTCTATTTCCATGAACGACTACCTGCAAGCTAAAGATGCTTTTCAAGTCAATAAAAAGAAGGTTGCCGGGATTTTCAATGCGTCATATAAAGTGGCCTGGAATGATAAGGCTGTATATATGCTCATAAAGGTGAATGATTCCGCGTTCGCGGTGGATCACAGCAATCCTGCTCCCCGCAGTTGGTATAAACAAGGTGGTGTTCAGCTTTTCTGGGATTCATTGGGAGACGCCCGGGAAAAAGCCGCTTCCAATGTTCTTGGCCATGATGAGAATGACTACAGCTACGAACTGCTTCCGGCTGAAGACGGCAAATTGGCAGTAGTCTATCGGCGTCTGGCTCCCGATACTCAGCTTACCGGCGGCGTGGCTGACTGCCTGATGCCCAACGTACTGGAACCGGGAGTGAAGGTTGCCTTCCGCAATAACAACGGCAAGCAGGTCTATGAGGTGGAATTCCCGGCGCGTTATATCCAGCCGCTGCAGCTTATCAGTGGGACATCGTCCGGGCTCGGGATAATGATATTCGACCACACCGGTAAAATCGTCACGACAAACGGACAGAATGAGAAATCGTTTTTTAGAAATCCACATAGATGCCCTTATATGCTGCTAAGTGGGGAAAGAAAAAAATAATAAAGGAATAGTCAAAACGCATCTCGGAATCCAAGCATATTCAAACAAAGTAATAAACAATACGCGAGGGAAAAAAGACTCGTGAAAAATATAAATACTCAACATAGTTTAAGGAAAAGCAATGCAAAGTAAAAGATTTTTGATTATCGGAGCGCACCCGGACGATCCTGAATTGATGTTCGGGGGCTGTGCCGTGAAATTGACCCGGCAGGGGCATAAGGTGAAATTCGTGTCGTGCTGCAATGGCGATGCCGGGCATTTCAGTATGAAGCCGGAAGAACTCGCCACACGCCGCAAGGGTGAGGCGATGAAGTCCGCGAAAATCGCCGGACTGGAAGAATACGAAATCCTGGACAATCATGACTGCAAGCTGATGCCGTCTCTGGAAAACCGGGAAAGGATAACCTGCATCATCAGGAAATTTAAACCCGATGTGGTCATTTCGCATCGCATTTATGATTACATGGCCGACCATCGCGCGGCGGCGCAACTGGTACAGGATTCATCATATCTGGTAATGGTGCCGATGTTCTGTCCGGAGGTTCCGGTATCGGATATAAACCCAATTTACATGTTCAGTTACGATTACTTCAAAAAGCCTTATCCGTTTTCGCCGGATATCGCCGTGGCGATCGATGATGTGTTGGAAGACAAGTTAAATATGATTAACTGCCACGAATCGCAGTTTTACGAATGGCTGCCGTACAGCGAAGGACGGCTTGACGAAGTTCCGGAAACCTGGGAAGATCGGAAAAAATACCTGACGGACGGCTGGATGAAATACTATCTTGCCAAGCCGGGAATTGTCAAAGACAAATTAAAGGCCAGATACGGCGAAAAGGCATCTGGTATTAAATACGCCGAATCGTTCGAATTGTCTGAATACGGTCGTCAGCCGGGGACAGGAGAATTAAATGAATTGTTGCCACTATAAAATTAAAATAAAAAAGGTTGTGTAAAATGGGATTAATTGATTGGTTAATTGTGATTGTTCCGGTGATAATCGTCCTCGGAATAGGTTTTTATTCAAGAAGATATATTCGGGGGGTAACAGATTTCCTGGCGGCGGGTCGGGTGTGCGGACGCTATGTGATCTGTGTTGGCGACATGGCTAATGCGCTTGCCATTATCGGGCTGGTTGGATATGTTGAAGTACATTACAAGACCGGTTTTGCGCTTGGCTTCTGGCAGAAATTAATGGGACCGTTAGGTATTTTTCTGGCTCTGACCGGATTCTGTTTTTATCGCTTTCGGGAAACCAAATCGTTGTCACTCGGACAATTTCTTGAAATGCGGTATAGTCGTTCTCTCCGTATCTTTGCCGCCTCGTTGCGCAGCCTTTCCGAGATGTTGGCCAATATGATCATGCCGGCGATCGCGGCGCGTTTTTTTATCTATTTTCTCGACTTGCCGCAAAACATTTATATTGGCGGCTTGGCAATTCCAACTTTTATGTTGGTAATAATTATTTGCTTGACCGTTGCAATTGGACTGATTTGCATGGGTGGAACGCTGGCGATCATCGTTACCGATTCTATCCAGGGGATGTTTTGTTTTCCGCTTATTGTTACGTTCGTGATTTTTATACTTTGTAAATTCAGTTGGTCGAATGAAATTGTTCCGGTGATGATGGACCGGGTACAGGGGGAAAGCTTCCTGAATCCATATGACCTTTCCAAACTGCGGGACTTTAATCTCTTTCTTATTGTTGTAACGGTTTTCAGTTCGATTGTTAATCGTGCCAATTGGCTGGGAACTGGCAGTTCTGGAGCCGCCAAAAATCCCCATGAACAAAAAATGGCCGGTGTACTCGGGGCTTGGCGATATACGGCAATTTCTATCTTATACATTTTGATTGCTGTTACCATTATCACATTGCTGAATCATCGCAACTGGGCGCCGCAGGCCAAAAATGTTCGAGACAATATTTCCTATCATATATCCAAAGAATTGATTGCCGATGAAGCCAAGCGCAAAGAGTTTAACGCGCGAATCAGTGCTATTCCGGCCCAATATCACCAAATCGGGGTTAACAAACCGTTGTCCCAGAAAGAAAATCTGGACACTCCGACGCTGGAAACCGCGCATAGAACCCTTAGGGAATTCAGCGGAGAAGCTGAAGGTAACGCCAAATTTCAGCAGTACCGGACATTGTTTCATCAGTTAATGCTGGGGCAATCGATGCGGCAAATGCTGCCTCCAGTACTTCTGGGATTATTTTGTCTGCTTATGATCCTGGCGATGATTTCAACCGACGACTCGCGTATTTACAGTGCAACAGTTACTTTGACACAGGATGTGATCATGCCGCTCAGGGGAAAGCCGTTTACTCCTAAGCAGCACGTCAGAGCATTGCGTATAGTGGCTGTTTGCATTGGTATTTTCTTCTTTTGCGGTTCTTATTTTATGGCGCAACTTGATTATATTCAGCTTTTCGTGATTTTGATGACTTCCCTATGGATGGGAGGGGCTGGAGCGGTAATGCTTTTCGGGCTCTACAGCCGCTTCGGTACCACGGCCGGAGCATTTACTTCGCTGATTTCCGGGATGGTAATAACGGTTAGCGGTATTCTGGTTAAACGTAATTGGGCTGATGTTGTTTACCCGTGGCTTGACCAGGCAAATCTGGTCAAACCGGTTGGAAACTTTCTTTCTGCCATGTCCAGTCCATTTAATCCCTACATCGTCTGGGAAATGAACCCGGTCAAGTTTCCAATCAACAGTTATGAGATTTATTTCATAACTATGCTGACTTCGATTTCTCTCTATATTTTGGTGTCATATTTAACCATGAAAGAACCGTTCAACCTTGACCGCATGCTGCATCGCGGCAAATATAATCTCGACCATGATAATAAAGAAGATTTTAAATGGTCATGGCATCATGTTTTCAGTAAACTGCTTGGAATTACCAAGGAATATACTATTGGAGACAAAGTTATTGCCTGGTCGCTCTTTATCTATAGCATTATCTGGGGTTTTTTCATTACCTTCATCGGAGTGATTATCTGGAATGCATTTACACCGTGGCCAATCGAGTGGTGGGGGAAATATTTCTTCATCGTCTATCTGGTGGTACCGGGAGTCATGGCGGCAATTTCCGCCGTCTGGTTCGGAATTGGCGGCTGTATCGACTTATTCAAAATGTTCCGCGATCTCAAGGCTCGGGTGGATAATCCGCTGGACGATGGCTGGGTCGAAGGCCATGTCTCCCTCGCCGATAAGGCCGAATTTGAACATCTGGAAGATGAAGAGTCGAAGGACAAGCCAGAAGATAAAAAAGATGATCAATAAAGATACATCAAATGGAGCAAAAAATTATGAGTAGAAACTTAAGTACGGTGGCCCCGCAGTGGTGGGATTATACAACGCTGGATCGGGAAATCCTCGATGATGCGGCAAACCTCAAACCGGATGACTTGCTGAATTTGTCCCGCGAGGGATTTCAGGTAAAATTCTATGATACGGTGGAGGATTTTTATCTGGCCGAAGCGTTGGAGTATATCACTTCCTGGCGGCAAGCGACCGCCGACAGCCCCTGCGGCATTTGCGGTCCGATAGGACCGACCGAGCAACTGCCGTTGGTGGCGCGGCTGGTCAACGAACTTAACCTCGATCTGCGCCACTGCCACTTCTGGGGCATGGACGAATGGGTGATCGACGGCAAGGCCGCCGGACGTGATTTCCCGCTCGGCTTCGCCAAGGCCGACTGGGACTTGTGTTTCGGTCGGATCAAACCGGAATTGCGTATGCCGGAGGAAAATCTCCATTTTCCCGACATTGCCCCGTCAGAATATATCGAATCCTGGAATCACGCCCGCTGCGCGGTAATCCAAGGCGGTCAGGGCGAAACCAAGCACTGGGCCTTCAACGATCCGGTCAAACGCGAAGGCAAATACGCCGATAATCCCCCCACGCCGGAGGAATATCTGCAACTGACGACGCGCGAAGTCGAACTGCATCCAATGACGCTGATCCAGAACGCCCGTACTTCCAGCAGCGGCGTGGTCCAAAACGTGCCGACCCGCGCGCTGACAGTCGGCCCGGTACAGACCTGGCAGGCCGAAAAAGTGTCGATCTGGCATCCGGGGCATCACGACAACCCGTTCGGGATGAGATTGTCTACGTTGATGGTCGGTAAAAAGGTCATCGATACCGCCGTTCCTATGTCGCTGCTGGCATTGCATCCGAATGTCCAGTTCAACTTCCTGCGTTCCGGTATCGGCGAGTGCGCCGTGGAAATGCATTGACAAGGTGATATGACATGAATAAAAAGGTATTTGCGATCGCGGCGCATCCCGACGACATTGAGTTTATGATGGGCGGAACATTGTTTCTGCTCAAAGACGCCGGATGCGAACTGCATTATATGAATATCGCCAACAGCGACCGGGGTTCGGCGGAGCATGACCGCGAGAGCACCGCCCGGATTCGGCGGGACGAGGCGATAAGCGCCAGCAAGTTTCTCGGTGCGGAATTCCACGGAAGTTTGTGTACGGATCCGCTGGGCGATATCCTGCGGAATAAAGTCTGTCCCGGTGAAATAACAGAAAAACAGGCCGGTAGAAAGGCTAATGCCATACGAAGCCGGGATTATCGCGGGATGAATCTGGCTTGAGATACCAGAATATTATAATGGACAATCCGTCAGGAGGTATGAAATATTGAAATGAAAAAACTTTACTCACTGCAGTCAGAGAGGACTTCTGTCGCTGGAAGGACGACATATCAGTGGAGTCCCGGTACGCATAGCTTATCACGTTGGCAAACTGTATCCGGTCAACTCAATCATAACATATTCAAACTTTTTCTTCCCTATGTTTTCATGGGATGATTGTTATAAGAGAGGTTAAAAATAAAAATGCACTTTTTTAATAAAACACTTTCAGGTCAATCTCAGAGATTTAAAGATGCAGCAATTGAACGTTGCCAAAATAAAGCTCCGAATACCACCAAGAGCGCCAACGTATCTGAAGCATTTTTTGCGATTTATAAAGATGAGCCGTTAATGAAAAGGCTGGCGTTAAGCTGGGCATATGCACTCAAAAAAGAGCCAGTTTATCTTTTTGATAACGAATTATTAGTTGGACAGCACTACCGTGGAGAGGCTGGCGCTGCTGGATACTCGCGGGATAAGCAATGGGGGGACAATGATGGTTTTCCGGAATACTTTTTCCGCCTAAAAAAAGAAATACCGGAAGTATTTCCAATTCTGGGATATGAAAGTGCAGATGCTGAAATCACTCCAAATTCATGGATGGATACAAGTTATGCCCGTTATGTCTGTAGCCCCGGGCATATTGGCTGGCATTGGGACTGGATACTTTCATCTGGTGTGACTGGACTGTTTAAGCGCATAGAAAATGCTTTCCCTAATGTCGACGCCAAAGGGCAACAAGTGCTTGAAGCCATGAAAATCAGTCTTCAAGGATTGCTTGATATGAATTCAGAACATGTCAAAGCACTTGAGGCAAAATGCTGTAACTCAAATAAAGAATCGATTACATCTTTGAAGGAGAAAATTGAAATATGCAAACAAGTTCCTTTACATGGAGCCCGTAATTTTCGCGAAGCAGTTCAGGCGTTTCACATATCATATCTTGCCACCATGTTTGAAAATCCATACGGAGGCAATGGCCCTGGGCGACTTGATTATTACCTTTGGCCTTATCTGGAAAAAGATCTGAAGTCCGGGAAGGAAACCTTGGAGTCAGCAAGATTGTTAATTGATGAATTGTTCATACGTTTCCATGAACGATATAAGTGGGGCTGTGATGGGGCTGTTGAAACAATAGTAGTGGCTGGCAGTCATCCTGATGGTTCATCTGCAGCCAACCCTCTATCAAAAATCATAGTCGAATCGATTGTTGCATTAAACATAACCCACCCTGCAGTTTATATCCGAATACCCGGCAGTCCGCCTCAGTGGTTAATTGACCTTGCTGTAGCAGATCTACTGGAGGGAAATAATCGAGCTCAAATATTAAACGATGAAGCCATTGTTGAAGCCATGATGCTTGATGGGCATATAAATAAAGAAGATGCCTATATGTATATGTGCGGCGGCTGCATGGAAATATCACCCCATGGGAAAAATGGCGATCTTCTGTTTACCGGCTTTTTTAATATTGGAAAAGTATTGGAATATGTATTGACCGGAGGAGAATGTCTGATCAACCAGAAAAAGATGATGAAGCATCTAGAAAAAAATCTGTCGGATTTTACTACCTTTGATGAGTTATACAATTCATTTATTATGGAACTTAAACGTTGTTTACAGGTTACTTTCAAAAAAATGGATATATGCTCTGAGTATTGGAGCAAATACCGTCCTTCTTTTCTTGTTTCCAGCCAAGTTGAAGATTGCATCAAACGGGGAAGGATCATAAATGATGGTGGAGCTGTTTATGAAGATTTTGGACAGACTCCCTTGGGCATACCAAACGTTGGAGATGCCCTTTATGCAATTAAAAAGGCTGTTTTTGATGAAAAGTTCATATCCGGAGTTGAACTTTTAGATATTTTGAGAAAAAACTTTGAAGGTCATGACATTCTGCGTCAACGTCTATCAGCTATTCCAAAATTTGGACAGGGGGATACAAATGCCGATGCAATAACAAATAATATATTAACCGATTTATGCAATATATATGCAGCACATACCAACCGACTGGGAGGGAAGGTAAAACCAATGATTATGACTTTTCATATGTCCCCAATCATAGGAGATACATTAGGCGCAACTGCGGATGGAAGACTTTCTGGTAAACCAATTGCCCATGGAGTAACACCACAAAGCAATTCAATGCATAAAGGAATTACTACCGCAATGCTTTCGGCAACCAATCTGGATCTCAAGTTATTCTCTGGCGGCGCGAGTCACATGTGGGACCTGGACCGCAGCTTTGCCACTCCTGAAATTACTGAGACTTTGGTTAAGACGTTTTTTAAACTAGGTGGTCAAATGTTTCAGGGCAACAAAATTGATACAGAAATTCTGAAAAAAGCCAGGGAAAATCCTGATGAATATAAAAATTTTATAGTTAGAGTCGGTGGATTTTCTGCCAAATTTACAGCATTAAGTGAAGCTACTCAGGATGAGTTAATAAACCGTATAAAACACCAAAAATAAAAGCATGTATTACAGAAGGAAATACGTATGAGTACAAGCAGTATTATTACAAAATTGGATGGACACGACTGGCTATTGGCTACCGATCCTGAGAATAAAGGGCAAACTGAAAAATGGTACAACAATATATCAGAAAACGCAGTGTCGACCTGTGTTCCGTGGATCATTCAGGAACAGTTTCCCGGTTATGAGGGGGCTGCCTGGTACTGGAAGACATTTGACGTGCCGTCAGCACGGCACCGGGATGGGCGTTACTTGCTTAAATTTTGGGAGATAGACTTCAAAGCCACAGTATACCTGAATGGTGAATATATAGGGGAGCACGTATGTCGAGAATCGGCATTCACGCTGGATATAACCGACATGATCCGCCATGAACAGCCCAATTTGCTGGCGGTCCGGATTGTTTCTCCCAGTACCGAGCCAGTGGACGGCATCGTATACTCAGATACCCCTACTAGATGGCGACAACTAACAAAGAGGCCGGAAGACATCCGGGCCGCAAATGGGTTAGTATATGGTGGGATCATCGACTCGGTGGAACTCATCGATGCCCCGGCCATGCGTATTTCCGACCTGTTTGTTCGGGCCGATCCGCATACCGGTCTTTTTAATGCAGAGTTGACGATTTGCAATTATACGCAGGAGCCGCAGAGTGTCCATATCGATTGGGCAGTATCCGACAGGGAAGGACGAGGCGTATGCAGTGTGAAGGAGCGTCTGACCGTCGGGCCCGGTGAAAATGCCGTTACGGCTGCACTGCAACTCGAAAACCCCAGCCTTTGGACTCCGGAAGAGCCATACCTGTATTTCATTGAAGCTGAATTGACTGCCCCGGCGTATGCTGAATCCGTCGACCGGGCCGGCGTGCGCATGGGCTTTCGGGAGTTTTCCTTCCGAGACGGATATTTTCGGCTGAACGGCAGGCGGATTTTCATCAAGAGTGCCCATACCCTTAATAATTACCCTGGAGGCCTGCGCTTCGCTCGCGATCGGGAGTTCTATCGGAAAGATCTCATTGACCTCAAAGCAATGGGGTTTAACATGGTGCGTTTCCTAGATGGTATTCCCGTGAGAACCCAGCTCGAACTGGCCGATGAATTGGGGCTCATGGTTCACGAAGAATCCACTACCGCAGGGTTCCACGCAAATGAAGGAGCCAACCCCCATTTCAAAGAATGGTTCGAGACAATTCTGTCAGGTATGATCCGCCGGGACCGGAACCACACCTGCGTGGTAATTTGGGGAATTCTCAACGAAATATGGGGTGAATATACGTACCGTTACGGAGTAAAGGCTCTGGACCTTGTCCGAAGTCTGGATGATACACGCATGGTTCTCTTTAACAGCGGAGGGAATTACTGGTGTGGCGCCCGGCAGGGAGAGTGGATACCCGAAGATATTCCTGTTAGGGTCAGAACCTATCCGCCGTTATGGACGCCCTGTATCGCCTGTAATCCGGATTCAACTTCCCGGAAAGTTCTGGGGACTGAATTTCCACCGGAAAGCTTGATTATGCTACCTTCAAAGTTATGGACGGAATCACGGGGAACCGTCTCCCGTTGGATCGCTCTATCTAACGGAGATGTTGATCTGGTAGCAACCTTTATGATTGCAGGAAATGCTTCTTTCTCTGTTCATATAATGAAAAATGGAGAGACGCTCTTTACTGATGAACTATATGGTATGGGTGATACAGCTCAGTATCAAAACCGAATTCAAGTGGTTGAAGGCGATCATATTGATCTTATCGCCGCTCTTGCTGAAACAGGCCCTTTTGGGGGGGGGATCGATTGTACTGTCGACCCCGGCGGCGTAGCTGTTCAGGCATCGATTGTTTCGGATAGATATGCTTCTGACGACTGTGTCGTCTGTTTCGATCAGGATGACAATGCGAATAAGACCGGATGGAGTTGGGGAACTGTTCTTATTAAGAACAGGGTACCTGACGTTGATACTTTTGCTGAATTAACTAGGCTGGACCATACGGAGTATCGACTACAGTACGAAGAGGCTCATACTCGTGGCTGTATCAGTAATCCTCATTCTTACACTTGGGATGCGATGGACGTTGCCGACATTCACCGATATTTGGAAGGTCCTCATCAGCCTGGCGAAATTAGTTTCCTGCGCACAGTAGGTGATCCAGGCTTGGCCAGAGGCGAATATAACAGTGGTAAGTCAATTTATCTCTCAGAGTATGGTGTAGGTAGTGGCGTGGATCTGGCTCGAGTCGTGCGTCTGTATCGGCAGAGCGGCTTTTGCGGTGCGCCAGACCAGGTACACTACGAACTGCGGTATAAAAAATTTATGGCAGACTTCCAGCAATGGCACATGGAAAAAACCTTCGGTCGCCCTGAAGAGTTTTTCCAGCAGAGCTTACGGCACATGGCTTCTTTGCGGGCAATGGGGTTGCAGACACTACGATCCAATCCCAGAATCGTGGGACATAATATTACCGGCGCCAACGACCAAGTGCTTGCGGGCGAAGGACTTACCACTACATTTCGAGAGCTCAAGCCAGGTGCGTTTGACGCTGTCCGCGATGCTTGGGCCAAACTCCTATGGTGCACTTTTGTCGAACCGGTCAATGTGTATAGTGGCGAAGAGGTGCTCCTTGAGGCTGTACTATCCAACGAGGATGTGCTGAAGCCAGGCGAGTATCCGGCCCGTGCATGGTTATTCGATGAATGCAACCGGATTGTCTTTTCGGAACGTTTCACGGTAACCATCCGGGGGGACGAGGAGCCCTTCGCAATTCCCACTTTCCAGAAACGGGTAGCCGTCAGCGGCACTCCAGGTACATATCGATTCGTGGTTGATTTTGAGCGAGACGCAGCTGCAACTGGCGGAGAAATGGTTTTTAATGTGTTTGATCATAATCAGATGCCCGAGGTTAAGGAAAAAATTGTTATATGGGGGTATGATGCTTCTATGGAAAGATGGTTGAACGCCAGCTCTATCGAATGCGAATTTTTCAGCAAAACTTTGCCTGTCGATATACCGCGAGTTATACTAGTTCTGCATGAGTCTCTCCAACCCATACCAGCTGCAATGGACGATCTTGTCGAGCGCATTGAACAGGGAAGTCGAGTACTTTTCCTATCTCCCAATATTTTTGGCAATGAACAGGGGGCTGCTTCGTTGATTCCAGTAAAAAGGAAAGGCTTTATCGACGAGATTACAAACAAGGTATATCATCCCGATTATTGGAACAAGAATCATCCGATTTTCAACGGAATGCCGTCGGGGAGTTTAATGGATTGGATATATTATCGGGAGCTATTACATAAAGTTCAATCGTTTAGGGATATTGAGACGCCCGACGAAGTTCTGGCTGCGGCGAATGATGTAAGCACTAATTATCAGAGTGGTATCCTAATAGGCCAATACAGGCTCGGACAGGGCGAGTTTATACTTAATGCGCTACGGATAGGAGATTATTTGGGAATTGTTCCTCAGGCGGAGCTTTTATTACGTAATGTGCTGAATTTCCTATGTTCTAGCTTGAATAATTCATAAACTTAGCAGGTGGCATTTTTTCGCTAGATAGGTTGCTCGGAATTATATTTTGCGGCCGTGTTGAAAAATGTTTTTAACGCTACTGAAAATAACAATGTTAACCCAAAGTCAAATATCAGTTGCTATTCTGGAATGCCCCGCCGAATACCCGCCGGTTTTGCACAAAAACAATAAAATTGACAGGAAAATAACAAATGTTAATACTGGATGAAACATTTGAAAAAGAGTGTGTGAATATACTCATGCAGAAACGACCGGAACACCGGTTGGTTCTGCATGATAATGATAAAGGCAAAGGAATACTTAAATGAATGTGCGGGAATCAACAGCAACTGGCAGTCAACGCTTAAACCTTACTCAATTACAGGCGTGGGAAAGATTAGGATACGGGATGTTTATTCATTTTGGCATGAGTACATATGCGGAATGTGAATTACCAACTGGAAATGACCCGTTAGATCTGTATAATCCCACCTCCCTGGATGTGAATCAATGGATTGCTGTGGCCAGAGACGCCGGAATGAAATACGCTGTTCTCACAACTAAACATGTAGCCGGACATTGTCTTTGGCCAAGCAAATACACTGATTATACGGTAGAAAACAGTCCGGTAAAAACCGATGTGGTAGAGGCTTTTGTGGCCGCATGCGATAAACATGGAATAATGCCTGGTTTTTACTATTGTTCCTGGGACAATCATCATCGTTTTGGTTCAAGAACGCCATCCGATACAAAGCTTATCGATGAAAAAAATCCAGGGCGGCGGTTTTCTTTTACGTCAAAAGAATATCAGGACTTCCAATCGGCTCAGGTTGAAGAACTGCTGACCCAATATGGAAAAATCGGGGAGGTATGGATTGACATTCCCGCGGTTTTACCGCGCTGTTACCGCCAGGAATTGTATGGTCAAATTTCCAGCTTGCAGCCGGATGCTGTAATTATGATGAACAGTGGTTTTGGCGATGGTTCAGAATACCTTGAAGAATATTGCTGGCCGGCGGATCTGATCGCAATCGAACGTTGGCTGCCTAACAGCCAGGATGGACATGTCAGGTGGCGTGAAATTGAAGGCGGGAATTATTATATTCCGGGAGAAGTATGTGATCCGATAGGGAAAGAATGGTTTTATATTGACGATGATATGCCAAGGAGCGATGCCGAACTGCTCGGAATGTATTTGGTGGCGCGTTCCCGCACAGCTAATCTTCTCCTTGATGTCCCGCCGGACAAAAAAGGAGTTATTCCTGAGAAATTTATCGAAGCGCTGATGCGTTTGCGTTCTAATATAGAAAAGTTTGGAGGATTCTTATAATTATGAACTCACTAGAGCGTTTTCAATTGCTGTGTGACAAAAAAACGATTAATAAACCTTTGCGCTGGTTGGGCATGCCCGTCCCGGAAGCATTACCTGAACTCTTAGAGTATTTTAATGCGGATAATGAACTGGATTTAAAAAGACAGCTTGATGATGACATATATCCGGTGGAAGTCGCGTACAATCATCCTCCCGCCAACCATATCGCATGCGCGTTTGATTGGCATATTGTTCAGGACGGGGAATCATATACGGAAAGGACGCTCACTGAAGAAGGGTTCTTTGCTCATACGAATGATATCGATTCGTTTCCCTGGCCTGATCCGAAAGAGCATGTAGATATTGAGAAGTGCGTTGAAAACACCCGGAAAGTCCCGGAAGGGAAAGTCGGCCTCGGCATAATGTGGTCGGCTCATTTTCAGGACGCGTGCGCGGCATTCGGAATGGAGAATGCTTTGATCAAGATGTTTCTTGAACCGGAAATCTTTCATAAAGTAATAAACAGGATTGTTGATTTTTATATTGAGGCCAATGAAATATTCTATAAGGCGGTAAGCGGAAAAATTCATGCGGTGTTGCTCGGCAACGATTTGGGAACGCAGCAAAGTCTGCTCATATCGCCGGAATCAATTCGTGAATTTGTTCTTCCCGGAGTCAGGCGATTAACGTCTCAAGCGCATGATTATGGCTTAAAAGTGATATATCATTCCTGCGGAGCAATTCAACCTGTCATTCCTGATCTGGTTGAGGCCGGAGCTGATATTATTCACCCCATACAGGCCAAAGCCAATGGAATGAGCGCGGTTGAACTAAAGCGGAAATTCGGGAACGAATATATTTTTTGCGGCGGGATTGATGTCCAGGAACTGCTGGTGCATGGAACTCCGGAAGATATTAAAAAAGAGGTCGGTCGGTTGCTGAAGATTTTTCCGAACAATCTCATTCTATCGCCTTCTCATGAAGCGATTATGCCGGATGTGCCTCCAGCTAATGTTGAAGCGATATTCAGGAGTTAATTACTAGTGTATGATATGCGTCCCGAATTGCAGGATATGGTTGCTCCAAAGGCGGAGCCATGCCGGAAATCCCGCCGGTTTTGCACAAAAACAATAAAATTGACAGGAAAATAACAAATGTTAATACTGGATGAAACATTTGAAAAAGAGTGCGTGGATCTGCTCATGCAGAAACGGCCGGGTCAATTGCCGGTTGTTACCGCGTATAATCTGGTTGATATGGGAAGTTCCTGTTCTGCGCCGGATCTTCTTGTGCTCGATATGTTCAAATGGAGTACAACCGTTTTACCGGAAGAAAAAGGGATTGCGTTTCTGGGAAAAGACGACCGTTTTCTTTACGTTTTCGGCTGTTTTGAAGATTCTGATGTGTATAATTCCGCGACCGGGGAAAACGAGAGGACCTGGGAGACCGGGGATGTGATGGAATTTTTCTTTCAGGCTCCCGGAAAAGAAGAGTATTACGAACTGCATCTTACTCCCGGAAATTCAACTCTTGAACTGCGCATTCCGAAGCTGGGAAAGATTGGGCTGGTTCCTTTTGAAAGTCTGTTTTTCGATTCAGGCTTTTTCACCCATGCGGAAAAGTTCGAACACTTTGACTGTAAAGGCTGGATGGGATTAATGGAAATCCCACTCGAAAAATTAGGGATAACTGATGGGAATTTTCAAAATTCCCGCTTTGCCGTCGGTCGTTACAACTACAACTGTAAATGGGATGCCCCGGAAATATCCTCGACGGCAATTTTTCCGGAGGGCGGTTTTCACCAGCCGCACTTGTGGCAGGAAATAAAACGATAATCAGAAGAATTTAAGGATAAGTAAATTATGAAAAAGACCCAATGGTTCACGGACGCCCGTTTCGGGTTGTTCATTCACTGGGGAATCTATGCAGTTCCCGCCCAGGGCGAATGGGCGATGTTTATCAACGACTGGGACTATGATTACTACGATAAATTTGCGGAACGTTTTAATCCGGTAAATTTTGATCCGGAATACTGGGCTGAACTGGCCTGGAACGCCGGAATGCGTTATGTGGTGTTCACCACCAAGCATCACGACGGCTTCTGCATGTTTGACAGCAAGCATACCGATTTTAAGATCACGAACACTCCATACGGCAGGGACGTCACCGCTGAACTGGTCAGGGCGTTCCGGGCGCGCGGCTTGAAGATCGGACTTTACCACAGTTTGGTGGACTGGAGACATCCGCATTTCATTCCCGACGCGGAGCATCCGGCCTGGAAACGCGGCGAACGGGATTTCAGTAATCGCGACATAAAAATTTACCGTGAATATCTCTACAATTCCGTGCGCCAGTTGCTGACGGAATACGGCAAAATTGATCTGCTGTTTTTCGATTATACATCGAAGTACAAAACCCCGGTGGAATGGAATGCGGAAGAACTGCTGAAACTGGTCTATTCTCTGCAGCCGGAGATCATCGTCAACGACCGTCTGACGTATGAGAAAGGCGAACAGATCCTCTGGGATTACTGTACGCCGGAAATCTCGGTTCCCAATCAACCGGTGACGGTCAACGGCAACGCATATGACTGGGAAACCTGCATGACAATGAATTCCCACTGGGGATACTGCGCGGACGATAAAGCCTTCAAGAGTCCTCAGGTTGTTCTGGAAACGCTGGCGAAATGCGTCAGTTTGAACGGGAATCTGTTGTTGAATGTCGGCCCGGACGCATCAGGAAGGATTCCGGAAGGCAGTGTGGAGGTATTGCGGCAACTTGCGCACTGGATGAGAACGGGCGCGGAATCAATTCATTGCGGCGGCCAGTCTGAGTTCCAGGCGCCATACGGTCTGAGTTACACTCAAAACGGCAAAATAATTTATCTGCATCTTTTCACGCCGCCGATGGGAGATATTATCCTGCCGGAACTGAATGGCAAAATCAGGAATATTACCGTCCTGACCGATGGCGCTGACGTGCCGATGATTACCCACTGGGGAGTGGAGCTGCTTAAGGAGGATGAACTGCGGATACGCCCTCCGGCGGACCTTCCGCCGTTGAGCGTGTTGAAAATAGAATTAAAAATTTAACCGGCGGCATATGTAAAAAAATCAACACCATCAACCCATAGGACGGTGACAACAATTAAAACAGACAAGAATTAAATTATCAAGCAAAATCAGATGAACAGAAAGACGATAATCATAGGCCATCGCAACCCCGATACGGATTGCGTAGCCGCGGCGGTGGCGCTGGCGGAATTGAAAAAGCAAAAAGGGATGAAAAACGTGGAGCCCGCAGTAGCGGGCATTCCGGGAGTCCGTACTGAATACATCTTCAACCGCTTTAACTTACCTCTGCCCAAAACCCTGACGGACATCCATTTGAAGGTCGAAGACGTCATGACGCCCGGGCCTGCCTTTATCAGGGGCGAGGATTCTTTGTTGAAGGCGATTGAAATCATTCAGGAAAAACGCAAACAGCGTTTGCCGGTCGTGGGCCGGAATAAAGAATTTCACGGGATGCTCAGTTTGTTTTCGCTGCTCGACAACCTGTTGCAGGTCTCGCAGCAAAACTCGGATATGGGGCTGACCGGACGCCGGGTTCATTCTTCCGTCGCGTTGATCAAAAAAGTTATCGACGGTACGGCTTTCAGCATCCACCGGGCTGATGAGATGCAGGATTTCGAGGTGTTCGTCGCGGCGATGAACATCGAAAGTTTCAAGGAGCATATTCCCCGCGAGAAGACCGGAAACCTGGCTATCGTCGTGGGCGATCGGGCGGAAATCCACCTGACGGCGATCAGTATCGGCGCCCGGCTGATCATCGTCACCGGTTCGCGGCGAATTGACGATACTGTGGTCAAAGCGGCTCAGGAGAAAGGCACTTCGATAATCCGGACGCCGTATGACTCGGCCACGGTGATCAGACGGTTGAAGTTCAGTTGTCCCGTCGAGCAGACCTCGCTGCAAAAGGTTGATACTTATAAAAAGAGCGACCGGATTTGCGATATCAAAAGCACTGTTATGAGAAGCCGGGAAGACGTATTTCCGGTTGTGGACTCCGGCCGCCTGATCGGCTCATTCATGAAGCCGGATATCGAAGACAACACCCCCTGCCAACTGATTCTGGTTGATCATAACGAGTTTGACCAGGGGGTGGAGGGCATCGACGAACATCCGGTAGTCGAGATCATCGACCATCATCGGTTCTCCATGCCGCCGACTACGCAGCCGATCAAAATAAACTGCGATATCGTGGGCAGCACCTGCACGCTGATCACGGAAATGTTTTTACAGGACAAACTGACTTTGAGCAGGCCGATCGCCGGGATTCTGATGGGCGGGATCGTCTCAGATACGCTGATGTTGAAATCGCCCACGTCGACCGGCCGGGATAAACAGGCGCTGGAGGCATTGGAAAAAGTTACTTTGATCAAGCCGGAGGTTTTAACCAGGGAAATCTTCAAAATCGGCTCCCTCATTGCGCAATCAACGCCGGAAGAAGCGATTACCGCGGATAGAAAGAACTTCAATACGGATAATTTTTCATTCTCGATCTCGCAAATCGAGGAGATTTCCTTTGAACAGTTTGAAGGGAAAAAGAAACAACTGCTGAAAAGTTCCCACGCATTGCTGAAAAAAGAGAAGCTGCATCTATTCGGACTGCTGATAACCGATATCGCCAGGGAGCACTCTATTTTGCTGGCGGTCGGCGACGATGAAATATTGTCCGAGTTGCCGTTCCGCAAAATAGAAGAGAACCTTTATGATCTGCCCAAGATTCTAAGCCGGAAAAAACAGTTGCTGCCGCTGCTGCTCAAAATGCTTTCGAATCTGGAACAAAATAATAAACTACTGGAATAAATATGGAAAAACAAAATACTGAATCATTACGGATAGCCTGTACCGGCTGCTCTCTGGCGGATTTCGTCTATGCGAAGGTTGATTTTGCCAGCGAGGCGTTCAAACGCTGTCAGTCGAAAACCGATGGCGACGGCGGCCTGAATCCCGGTCATCTGGTGTTTGCTGAAGATCTGGAGCGTTTTGCGGACAAGCCGTTTTTACAGCTCTGCGACGAACTGACGAACGGCGCAAAACCGGACACGTTCAATCTCGGCGGCCCGGCCATCGTCGCGCTGATCAACGCCGCGCAAATAACACAAAGTAAAAACGCGCGATTCGATTTTTACGGAGCGCACGGCCGGGACGAAACCGCGGAGAAGATTCTAGATATTCTCCGGCAGACTCCGGTGAACTTTGAACACTACCGCCAGCTTAACGGGCCTACGCCGTTTACAGACGTACTGTCCGATCCCGACCATAACGATGGACAGGGAGAACGCACTTTTATCAACAGCATCGGCGCGGCCTGGAACTACACCCCGGAACATCTGGGCGACGACTTTTTCGCGTCCGACGTTGTTTTTTACGGCGGAACGGCGTTGACGCCGGGCATTCATGATAATCTGACCAGATTGCTGAAACAAGGCAGAGAGCGCGGCTGCGTCAACATAGTAGCGACGGTATTTGATTTCCGCAACGAGAAACTCGGTAACGGCGGCAAATGGCCTCTTGGCGAAAGTGACGAATCATACCGTTTTATCGACCTTTTGATTGTTGACTGGGTGGAAGCCATGCGGCTCAGCGGTACGAACACGCTGGACGCCGCCGCCAGGTTTTTTATCGTCGGCGGCGTGAAGTCGTTTATTATCACGCATGGAGCCGATGACTTTTACATTTGGTCAAACGGAACATTTTTCAAACGGCGTGAACTTTCCGCACTGCCGGTATCCGCGCTGGTCGGCGAACGCCTCATGGCGCAGCCGGAACTCAAAGGCGACACCACCGGCTGCGGCGATAATTTTGCCGGTGGTGTTCTGGCGTCCGTCGCGGAACAGCTTGGCCGGACGTGGCCCGGTAATCTGGACATGATTGAAGCCTGCTCCTGGGGATGCGCTTCCGGCGGCTTCGCCTGTTTTTATGTCGGAGGGACATACCTGGAGCAAAAGCCCGGCGAAAAACGGGAAAAAGTAGCGGAGTTTCAGCAGGCGTATATGCACCAGTTATCCAGTCTGGACAAAAAATCAAAGAGGTAAGTAATATGAGCATATTTTATTGAAATAAAACAATGTAAAACCGGAGAATGCTCCTGAAATCCCTTATCAGCCTAGTTGACAGCCTGAAACCCAAAAGGACATAATATAAAGCATAAGAGACGCAAGTTGCCAGCAGAACATGGTGAAACAGTTCTTAATAAAAAATTGAAACTATCAAGGAGAATGTAATACATACAGAAACAACGATAAATATCAACAAATATTAAAATCGACTCCAATAAAATTAATTAAAAAAAGAATGACAATCGGTCTTTGACAAAATGTCGAATTTCAAATTTTACAACTTCATGAATCCCTACAGGTTCGTTCTGGGGAGTTCAGTGATTACATTGATGATGTTCACGTTCTTAGGTATGGCAGTACCGTGGATGTTGAAAATAGCTATTGACAAAGTAATCCCCAACGCGGATTATTCTTTGTTTTTCATGTTGTGTATTGGGATGCTGCTTGTTTATATCGCCAGGGTTGTCCTGAATTATATTTCACACTATTCGCTATCCTATACGGGGCTCAGGATATTGCTGGATATCCGGCAGAAACTGTTCAAACACCTGCAGGGTCTGTCGCTGCGTTTTTACGAAGAGTACCGCACCGGCAAGCTTATCTCCAACGTCATCAATGATGTGGCGCTGATGCAGCAGCTTATAACGACGATTGTGAATATGACGAATCAATTTTTCCTGCTGATACTGATCTCTTTTCTGCTGGTATTTCTGAATCCGGTGATGGGGGGCGTCGTGGTGGCGCTGCTGCCGCTGCATTTTCTGAATTTCTATTATTTCAGAAAAGAAATTCAGCGTAAATCCATCATTCTTAGAGAAAAAATGTCGGAGATATCCGCTAACTTATCGGAAACGCTAAACGGCATGAAGGTGGTTAAATCATTCGCTCAGGAACAATCCGAATGCCGTAGTTTTTTCTCCAACCTGCGTCCCACTTTAGATTTATCGATGAGCGTGGCGATGAAAGGGTTCGCCTGCTGGAGTATTGTAGAACTGCTTGCTCTGCTGTGTAATTTGCTGATTGTCGGACTGGGGATTATGATGATTCAGAATAAATCAATGACAATGGGGGAATTTGTCGCTTTCAACAGTTATACGGCAATGGCGTTTGCCCCGATCAACGCGTTATCGGCTCAGGCCACGGTTATTTCCCAGGGATTTGCCGGGGTTACGAGAATCGGCAATTTGCTGAATGTCATTCCGGATATCGAGGATGCTCCGGATGCGATAAAAGCGGGACGGTTGAAGGGCAATATTGTTTTTGACAACGTCAGCTTCAGTTACGATGAATCCAGTCCGGTCATAAAACGCTTTTCACTGACAATCAAGCCGGGACAGAAAGTTGCCCTGGTTGGCCCCAGCGGGTGTGGTAAATCGACGTTGAGCAATCTGCTGCTGCGTTTTTATGAGATCAGCGACGGGCAGATATTGGTGGACAATACTGACATCAGAAAATATTCCATGAAGTCATACCGGAACAATATCGGCGTGGTGCTGCAGGATCCGTTTTTATTCAGCGGAACGATTCGCGAAAATATCGCTTACGGCAAAAAAGAAGCGACCGAAGATGAAATCATCCGTGCTGCAAAAATGGCCAATGTTGATGAATTCGTCCGTGATATGGATGACGGCTACGAGACGAAAGTCGGCGAGAACGGAGTTTCGCTGTCCGGCGGACAGAAGCAGCGGTTGGCGATCGCCCGGGCAGTTCTTAAAAATCCGTCTATCCTGATTCTGGACGAGGCGACTTCGGCCCTGGACACAGTTTCCGAATATCTGGTGCAGAGAGCGTTGGACAATTTAATGAAAGATCGTTCGACGCTCATTATCGCTCATCGTTTGTCAACCATAAAAAACGCGGACGTGATTGTGGTACTGAAGGATGGAGAGGTCGTTCAGGCCGGCACCCACGACCAGTTGATGGCTATTAATGGAACTTATCTGGATCTTTATGAAACGCAGCAGAAAGTAGCGGGGCTTTGAAAAATGATGGAACGCGCCAGAAATAATTTTCGCAAAAAAATAAGACAGTTCCGGTATTTGACGCTGTCTTTGTTGGGCGTGCTGCTGTTGGGCGTATTGCTGTTGTTTTTTGGCGATATGGATGACTCGGTCAGAGGCCGCGGAATATTTGAAGGTCTTCACCAGTACCAGATGCGTTCATCGGTCCGCAGCCGAATTTGCGAGGTAGCCAAAGAAGATGGAGACAAAGTCAAAAAAGGTGATGTGTTGTTAAAACTGGATGACCGCGATTTGCGGGAGAAAATAGCGTTACTGGAAAATGCGGTCCGGGAACTGCAGGCGGAAATCCAGGTCAAAACCGATTCACTGGCGGTTTTGCGCCGCGATCCGTTGCCGAAGGAATACCGGCATACCGCGATCTCATTGGCGGAATATAAGATGCGTCTGGAAAAAAGCCGGCACGAGTTGAGTGTGTATAAGAATTTGCTTAAGAAAAATGCCGTTTCCGCAATGGAATACCAGCGCAAGGAACTGGAGCATCTGAAGACGGAAGCGGAACTAAATCGAATTAAAGAAGACTACGCTAAATTGGCGGCAGGTCTCGCGGCCAAAATAATCGTTAAGGCTCAAAGCGAATTAAATCTGCTGAAACTACAACTGGAAGGGAAACGCAAAGAACTGGAGTTGTGCAAGCTGCACCTGAGCGATTATGTGTTCGTCGCGCCGGAGGACGGGATTGTCAGCGATATTCCGCTGAAACCGGGCGGATTCGTCGAGCCGGGCGAAGTGCTGGTGAAGTTCTCATCTACCGGCAGGAAAAAGTTTACCGCCTATATCGACGAAGAACATATTTACAAGGTCCGGGAAAAACAGCCGGTGCGGCTGATCAGCAGCCAGTACAATTATTTGGATTATGGATATTTTCATGGGATTGTCGACGATATAGGCGAATTGCCCGAGCAACGCGGTTCACGCAACATGTATCCGGTCAGAATTATCCTGACCAAGGAGCCGCAGCCGGTGCGGTTGAGTTCCACGGGTGAAGCCTGGATAATTACCGGACGGGAAAGAATAATTTACGTTTTGAGTGGCTGGCGCTGATGAGAAAACAAAAATTAAATAATAAGGAAAGACAGCCAATGCCAATGCTGGATGAAACGGGAAATATAAACGATACAGGAGACTTGAACAGTAAATGACCCGGAAAGATTCAAATCAAAATGCAAAGGATATCTGTGCTCTGCATACAGATGTCTTTTCTCCTGACTTGAAATTGCTGGTGCTTGCGCCGCATCCTGACGATTTTGAGGCAATAGGAGTTACGCTGAAACGGTTCAAGTCCAATGGCAACCGCATTACATTGGCGGTGATTTCATCCGGGGCGTCCGGCGTGGAGGATTCGTATCTGGCAAACGACGGCAACCTCATCGCGAAGGCCCGGATCAGGGAACGAGAGCAGCTTGCCGGCTGTCGTTTTTTCGGACTGGATGAAAGCGATTTAGTCTTCCTGCGATGTGCTGAAGACCGGGACGGCAATATTCTGGAGAACAAGGAAAACTACCACCAGATAAAGCATTGCATTAAAAAACACGATCCCGATCTGATATTCATGCCGCATCCGAACGATACTAACCTGGGACACCGCCGTTCTTACGCATTGGTCCGAAAAGCGCTTTATAAGATGTCCAAACCACGACTTTTATTGCTTAATAAAGATCCTAAAACTATTTCAATGGATGAAAGACTCTATACTTTTTTTGAGAAAGAAGATGAACTATGGAAAAGAAAACTGTTGAAGCTCCACGCCTCGCAGCACTGGCGGAACCTTAGAACCCGGGGGCACGGTTTTGATTACCGGATACTGGAATTCAATCGCGTCTGCGCCCTCAACATCAAATTGGCGGGGTATGCTGAAGTGTTTGATTTTGAAGTAACAACTTCAAGGAGTTTTAGCAAGGGGGATAGTTCATTGTACAACAAAAATATTAAGGACGGAGCAATAAATATACTGGTGGTCGACGATGTAAAAATTAACCGGCTGGTTTTAGAATTTATATTACGGAAATGCGGATGTGAGTGCGATTGGGCGGAAGATGGTCTTGATGCCTTGAAAAAACTCGACTCGGAAAACGATTACACGATTATTTTTATGGATTGCCTGATGCCGAAACTCGGCGGATATGAGACTATCCAGCGGATCAGAAGAGACGAAAGATATAATGGCATGCAGATTTTCTGTACATCGTCGATGCGCTCCCAGGACGGGGTGCTTAATCCGCGCTGCGAACAGTGTCCGGTCGATGGTTTTCTGAATAAGCCGTTCACTGAATCAGAGGTAAGGAGCTTGTTGTAAGAAAACAAAGTCGACGGAGGAAATGGTTGACAAGTAAGATAAAAGGATTATAGGATGAAATTATTAAAAACAATTGCTTTATTGGGATGCTTAGCTTCATTTTCATGTAACTACTGTTGTACAAACAAACATGTCCATTCCACAAACAGTTCCGGTTGCGACAGTGGAGTAAAAGAGATTTATATTTCATCTGAATCCAGTAAAAATGAATCGGTTGAATCCGTCTTACATAAGCTGCAATTGGACAAGGAGCCAAAGAATAACGTCAAGATTTATATTAATTGTGATGAGAAAGTTTCTTTCAAATACATAACTGAATTGATAGATCGGTTAAAAGCCGAAGGCTATAAAAACATATTTATAAAAAGGGAAAAGAACAATGTTTAAACGTATCTGGCAAGAGGAAATGATCATCGAACATATCCTGTTCCGCAAGGACCGGGAGCGTTTGAATTCTCACTACTACGCCACAAACTATCCGGACGTTTACGCCGCGGCGGAACGACTCTTCGGTTCCTGGAAAAACGCGATCGAAGCGGCGGGACTGGATTATTCTAAAGTGCGTATTTACCGCAGGTGGTCGCGGGAAAAAGTAATCAAGCAGATTAAAGAAGCTCATACCAAAGGCAAGCCGATAAATTCCAGTGCGATGCAGAAGAGCGACAAGCCGCTCTATATGGCGGCGATCAAACGTTTCGGCAACTGGGAGAACGCGGTGAAAGCAGCCGGCATCAATTATCAGAATATCCGAAAACGGCGTTTAATGGAAACGTATGAGGTTAAACAGGAGATCATGCAACTGTACCGCAGCGGGGTCAGTTTGTCGTACACAAACATGCGCGAAAATTATCAGTATCTGATGGCGGCGGGAATGCGAAAAATAGGCGGCGGCAGTTGGGCGGTAGCCCGGTTGGAATGCGGCATTCTGACCAATTACCGGAGATCGCCGGAAAAACGTCAGGAGCGGTCAAACGCATCGCAATTTTAAACAATATTTCGTAACAAAAAGTTTAATCCGCCAACGCGGATATGGGAAATAAGGCCCTCAAGTAATCGAAACAAATCGCGGAGGTAACAGCCTATGTAAAAAACAAAACAGCTTTCAGCGTGGCAAATTGAGGATAAACGCAGAATAATTATGATGTCGGGAAAACGGTCCATAAAAACGGCTTTTTCTGGATGAAACAACTTTTACATACAAATAAATACGAAAGGGAACATAAAATTGAATAAAAAAATTATTATCGCAGGAGGCCTTGTTCTTTTTTTATGCATATTATTTTTCCTTTTCAGGACAAATAAATCTTTCCAAACAGAAGACTTAATTGGGGAGAAATGTATTCTTACATATGGCTCTACAGCTTCGCCGGGAAATTTATCCGGGATAATTAAATTGATAAATGACAAGTGGGTTGTTATTTATGTTACGAATATGAGTTCAGGTTCAAACTCAAAATCTTACTGGGTGTATTGGATTCCCGCCGGGAAAGTTATATTCATAGCCAAGTATAATTATATAAAATAAAAAAAAGTATAAATCCCCCCCAAAAAACTGGAGGTGTTATGAGAGAAATTGAAATAAAACGCATTCAGGTCGGGCGTGTCTCCGCCAGATTTTGCGGGATTCGTATAACGATCAAATAATTTAAAAAAATAACTGAGGAGTAAAAAATTATGCAAAAAACAAATGGGAAAATCATCTGCCCTATAAAGTAAAAAATGAGGTGAGGTTATGAATATAGATTTAGTTTTTAAAATGATCTGTTTATGGGCCGTATTACTTGGTTCGATAGTCGTATTCCTGAGCGGCGTATTCGTTCTGGTTTGCAGGAAAAAGGAATTTTTTATACGGCACCCCAGTTATATTGTCATGGAAAAAGAAAAAGGCACCGAGGCAACCGAATGCTTTTATACAAGAACAGGAATATTGTGTTTGTTGTTCGGTCTGGTTGGTGGAATTGTGGTTGGCAAAATCATGGGCAGTCCTATGGGATATTACATTCCGACAGCTCTGTTTTTAGTTTGGAGCCTAGCCGGGAAATGGGTTGCGGACCGCTTGCCGGTCAAATCCCGTTATGTGCGATTTCTGCTGATTTGCGCGGTTATGGCGCTCATAGGGCTATTATGGTGGGCTATATCTGGTAATTACAGAGAAAATGTTTATTATTCTCTTATATTGCCGTATGCAATAATCATTTTTCTACTATGGCTGGATTTTCGGATTATCCGGCGATGGTAATTCAGGAAGGCTTAAAATTTAACTCAACCGGCTTGAAAAATGTTTGATATTTAAAAACCCAAAGTCTTTTTATATTAAAGAAAAATCGAAATGAACATAATTGAAAAAAGAAGTGCAAACACTGAGAAATTCACGGGATTTGCAGCCAAATATCTTAATCGGCCGGATTATCCTGCGGAACTGGTTGACCTGCTGAAAACCGAACTGGATATTCTTCCGAGCGCCAGCATTGCCGATATCGGGGCGGGCACCGGAATTTTATCAAGGCTTCTGCTGGATTCGGGATATATCGTGTCCGCTATTGAACCCAATGCCGACATGCGTAGCGCCATGGCGGACAATTTATCCGGTTGTTCAAATCTTACAATTGTGGACGCCCCGGCGGAAGACACCGCGTTGCCGGACAACAGCGTTGATCTGGTTACTGTCGCTCAAGCGCTGCATCTGTTTGATCTTTCAAAAGCAAAGAGTGAATTTATCAGGATTCTTCGCGGGAAGGCTCCGGTCTTTCTGGTGTGGAACTTTGGCGATCTTGCGTCAGAATACCACAAAGACTATCTGAAGGGACTGAATGAATATGGTGCTGGAACTTACCGTTATGAAGAAAAAACAATTGGTAAAATTCCTTCCGGGCACTTGCTGCTGGTTGAAGATTTTCTGGGCAAAGATTACGAGTCGCGCATTATAAAGCATTGCAAAAAATTCAGCGAAAACGAGTATATAGCATACAGGTTTTCGAGCCCGGAATTGCCCAAAGAAAATCATCCGGGCTATGAAGCCGCTCTTAATGGCGTGCGCTCCTTATTTGCCAAATACCAGCAAGGCGGCGTTTTTACCATGGAGTTGCACGCCCGCGTTTACTGGGGATTTTTAAAATGAATAAGAACAACATAAGTTAATGAAGCAAAAAAAGCCGGAATATTTAATTGAAGAATCGTTTATTCTGCGGTCTGAACAATTAAAATTTCGGTTGGGTAAATAACTTAAACAACAATAGGAGGAATCTTAATATGAAGTAGAGTAATTTTAACCCCCAAACAATTTTAATAACGGACTGTATGGCTCCGGTTGCGGAGCGGAATGGTAAGTAACGCAGTCTTTTTCGGGACGGATACCGTGTCAACGGCAGGCCGTCAAGTGAGACGTATTTTCAAGACAGTTTTTTAACTGTCCTTGCAAATACGTCTCTTTTTTTTTGTAACGACAAAATAATTATGGAGTAATTACATGTCGCGATTACCAACCTTAATTCAAGCGGAATTAATCGGGGTGCCGCTTTACCTGTACAACGCACGGAAAACCCAAAATCCCCAGGAACAGCGGATGGCTGAATTGGAAATGGGAATATTGAAAGCCCACCTGACGCTCAACTCAATGCATAATATTTTCACCGATTCGAAGATCACGGAATGGGGCGAAAAGCTGGAAAAATTACTGGATTATCCCGGAACTCCGTGGCGATCCTCGCATCGGCTTGAGGTCCTGGAACATGAAGTCGAATACGGCATCGAACTGCTTGAATCCTCGATCCGTTCGCCTGTGCTCAAGCAGCTTATGGATTTTCTGATTGCGGCCCGCGACGGGAAGATCTGCGAATACTATCAGCAGATTTCACTGGAGGAAGCAGGCCTGATCATAGAGTTTTCTTACGATCCGGAACTCTCAAACCAACACCCAGGAGGTTTGCCTATGAAATAACACATTCGCGGTACGGGCGGGCCGCGCATTCGGCGAAGCCGCCCATCTATTTTAAACTGTTAACAGAAAAAAGAGGAATCAGATTATGTTAAATCTTATTTTCGCTGAAATGGCAGATGAAATCCTGAAAGATATGATCCGCAAAAAACGTGAGGAAGCCCCGCGCAATCCGTTTCTACAGCCGATTGAAGCTGAAATAGAACGGCTCGAGGATATTGAAAAGCAAGTAAAATCCAGATTGGAGGCTTTGAAGCACCTTCATCGTTTTATTTCGGGAATTTTCAATCCGCCAAAGCCGGAAAAAACTGGTTCGCCGGGAGAGTCAGACAAGGCGAAAACACCGCCTGAACCGGGCCAGCCCGCGGCGGAGCCCGCAAGTCAGCCGGGTTCTGAGCCGGCTCCCAAGCGCGGTCGAAAGCCTAAGGAGAATGCCAAGCCGGAATACAAACATCTGCCTAAACACCGGGCGACGGGAAACCCGCGCCTGGACGCCTTGGAAACGGCGCTGCATGACGCTCTTGAACGCCTGAATAACACAAAGCTGGCGTTCTACGTCAGGGACATCAAGGAAGTCAGGCAGGCTTTGGTTGAGCTCTACAAAGGCTGGGATAAGCCGGAGGATGAACGCCTTGCCGAGCTCGAATCCGGCTTGAAAGCCGCGGTGGACAAGCTCTCGGCTAATTCCCGCGCCATCAAATCCAAAGTAATGCAAAACGTCTGGAGCGACGTCATCGTTGCGCTCCAGGAGAAGGAAGATAACGAATAACCATTAAACCTGCCGCATGAATGCCCGGACGGAAATGGTTTGTATCTCCCCCTCCGAACCGTTTTCGCCGGCATTCTGCGGCTCTTGCACTTTGGAGTCGTATGAAAATCTACAATCTACACCGGTTTTCAAAACCGGAATTCTTACGTCAGGTAGCCCCGGAACTGCTGCTGGCCTTTCTGCACCGTTTCCCCGAGTTTAGTATTGACCTGAAAGATGACGGAAACGTCGATTATGAAAAACTGGGGCGGCGTCTGGCTTCGCCGACAGGTAAAATAAATACCGCCATGTTCGATGCCCTGGCCTTGATCGACGAAATGTCCGCCGACCGCAATTTCGACCTGTTGCAGGATGTCGTCGGGAATAAACCGTATTCTGCTAAACTTGGCGACGATGCTTCTGCCGCCGATCTGGTATTGCTGCTCTGGCTGAACGAACCGCGAAAACTGGAACAGCTTCACGCCAAATTCAGCGGCAAGGCTCCCCGGTCTTTTGTCTACTTTTACGGCGAGTCCATCGAAAGAAAGCAAATGGAGCCTCCGAGCCGTAATCTACGGCAGAAACTCGTCCGGCTTTTGAACCGGATTTTCAGCCGGAAACGCCGGGGGCGTACGGTCAGGATCGTCGTCTTCGAGGAGCCGGACGAATACTGTTTTTTGCTTCGCAAAGGTGAGCCGCTTACCCGCGACAGCTCGATTACGCCCGAGGGTGAAACCAACTGCATTTATTACCGTCCGGAACGCTTCGACATCGCGGTACTGCGCCCGAAAGTTTCGGAAATCCGGCTGGCGATCTACCGCAAAGCGCCGTGGATCGTCGAGGCTTACCGGACCATGTTCGGATATGTGTTTTACGGCGACCGGGAGTTTTTCAGCGGCGACGATGTGTTTACGCTGGAGCCTTTAATGAAGGATGGCGAAACCGCGCTGGAATGTAAAGAAATAGAAGGCATGGAATCGGTCACGCTGGTACAATGTAAATTCGCCACTGCTCGGGGAGAGATCGCCGCCATCCACGGCGACCTGGCGATGCAGGTTATCAGCGGCCTGAATCTGAAATTACTGGAAAACGCTAAAATTATCAGCGCAAAATTCCGGGTGAGGTTTTCGGATTCCAAAGCGGCGCGCATGGTGAAAATCAAAGCGGGGAACCTGGCCGAATTCAAATACGATGATGACGGCTGCAAAATCGAAGAATGGCTTATAAAAAGAGGATTCAAGTATGGACAACGACAATAATTTCTGGACTTTTATCAGTAAACGCCTCAAAGCTGAAGCGGCGCTGGCCGACTGGCGACTAAAATTAGGAGACGGGCTTGACTTTGACAAACTGCAGCGGCAGTTTCTGGCCCCGACCGGAAAAATGGCGAACCTGATAACGTGCCCGGAACAGTGCAACCCGTCCTGCGGTTTCCGCAAGGTTTGCGAATGGGACGGAAAATATGAGGCGGTATGCCGGGAACGAATGCGGAAGGATTATGCGATTGAAAAAGCCGACGCGCTGTTTTTTACTATCAAACCCAGCGGGCTGCTGCCGGAGATAACAAAAATACTTAAAATCATTCCGCATATCGAGGAATTCGGCAAAGAGGAAGACACCTGGAAGCTGGGCGTGGTTCCGTTGTCCGGCGGTAAATCGGCAACGATATATCTGACTTTGAAAGTCTGGAATCACGAGATCATGGACCTGATCTACCGGCTTAACTGCGAAGAACGCAAGCCGTATATTCTGCTGGTGACCGCCCGCAAAATCATTCATGGGACCAGCGAAAAAGTCTTAAACGATATGGGTTCGGCATTTGTGCCGCTGAACGAAGTGCTCGACTTCAACGCTCAAACGGAATTCGAGCTGCTCCGGGAATGCAACCTTGCTCAATTGGTAGCTCCTCCTATGCCCGAGCCGGAGCCCGAACCGGAAAACATCTTCCGCAAGTGCGGCGACGCCTGGGAGGTACGCTTCGATGGTGGAGAAAAATTTATGCTGACCAATTGCAATACGGGGGCGGCTTATCTGCATTTTATGCTGGCAAAACTTAATACCGTTACGCCGGTTGCCGAGATTATGCACAGCGTTACCGGTGAATCAGAAAATTGTGTTTCATTTGACTGTATAGATGCGGACGCGCTTGAAAATGCTCTTTTGTTTCATGGCGTCCCGTTGACGGGAGCCGATAATATTGCTGACGAAACAGCGATCCGGCAATATCGGAAAGAAGCCATATTGATTTCCGGAGAACTGGAAAAAGCAAAAAAATCCGGGAATACTCCAATGGCTGAACAGTTACGGAAAGAGCTCGATAGCATTACGTCGGCCATCTACGAAGCGGTGGCTCCTGACGGACAGCGAAAGAAACTGGCAGACCAAACGAAACGAATTGCCGACGCGTTCAGAAAAGCTGTAGTTTTTGCTGTTGAAAAGATTTCAGTTCACGATGAATTGTTTGCATCGCATCTACGTGATACGATTAAATATGGATACAACCCCGGATATTTCCCTGATTATACGGTTTACTGGGATTTGTGATGTTCGAAATGGAGCAGAGGTTTATATACTCCGAGTTCAGAGACACGTTTTTCTGAACTCGGAGCATGGAAATGAAATTTAAGTTCTATCGATTTTCTTAGGTAATTATATTTTTGTCGAGGCGCATTCGAAGTTTTTTGCGGTATTCGCTGGGAGTCTGCTTAAAGCAGGCTTTGAATTGGCGGTTGAAACTGGATAAGGTGGCAAAACCTGAATTCAACGATATTTCGAGAATAGTTTTGCTGGTTGACGGTAAAACAGCGGCAGCGATTTTAAGTCTGTATTCAATCAAATACTCCAGAGGCAAACAACCAAGGCTCCTTTTAAAGATTCGCCTGAAAGTAGAAATACTGCAATGGCAACGGTCTGCGAGTTCTTTAATGCTGATATTTTCCGCATAGCTGGATGATATATGTTGCAAGGCAGGATATATCCTTTGGATTCCCACCGGATCAGGAAGAATATCCGTATTTCTTTTAACAATTTGGCGCTGCAACATCGTCAGCAGTCCCCACACCAGAGAACGAATTACAGAACGATGGCCAGCGGCTTCACTTTCAAGCTCAGATATTAAGAGACGAACCATAGAAACAATCTCAGGATGTTCATGTTCGTGAATGACATTAGCAAAAGATTGGCTGCTTAACCGGGACACATCCAGAGACTGTTCGGAAGGCGGTATCCAGCCAGCGAGCAAGGCGGGCGGATCAAGGTTGATAAATTTCCAATCTGAAGTTGAAGGCGTGGCATCTTTCAATGTATGAAACTCACGGTTATTAATAAAAACTGCGTCACCGGATATACAATTGAAAACTTTGTCAGCAATCATAAATACTCCGGTGCCGGAACGGCATAAGCCGATTTCAAAGCAATCATGGATATGGGCCTGCGTCGGAGGTGTTTTAAAGCCCGGACGAGTTATAGGGAAATCATAATCAAGTTTTATGGGATCGAAAAAACCCGACAAGACCAATTTTGACGTTTTTTGCACAGTATATGCTCTTTTTTCGGAAGATTAATTCTTTAACATTGATTATTATAATCCATATAAAGAAAAAATCAACGATATTTACAACAATTAACAAAGAGAATAATCTCCATGAAAAATAATCCGACAACCGTTTTCCCTGAGCCGAAAATGGCGACAATCGAAAACCTTGAAATGTCGGTTCCAAGCCGGGACGAGGCCTTGATAAACCCTCACGGATGATGATTAGCATTGGGACCGAAATGACTGCGCTCTGTGGCGAATTTCCCAAGGGCACCAACTGGAAAAAATTCTTCAGTTGCCCATATTATCCCGGCTACAACAACATTGGCACGGTTCAGATTTGTCTTGAACGGGAAGTTATCCCGACGAAGTGAATTTGCGATGAAATGTTTGCTTCAAAAAGAGAAGAGCGCTGTGTATAATATTGAAAAAAACAAAGAAAAAAGTAAAGAAATTTTGAATACATGCCAGAGAAATGAAATTTAATAAGAAACATTTGAATTATTGGAATATAGTCGTCAACAGGAAACGAAAAATTTATATAATCACAGGAGACAAACAACATATGCAAACCAGAAGTCACATAAAGAAGCCGATGGGCTTCAAAACGGCTTTACTGCTGTTATTTACTTTTCGTTATCCACTTTTCATTTTTCTGCTGTTTCTCTTTATGGGTGTCAGTGCTTTTGCTGAAGAAAACACGCCAAAGAAAACAATAGTTAAAACTGGAGCTTTCTTCAATCCCAATGACCCCGAGGACGCCTATACCAGACAGGTTATTGATTTTGCCCGGAAGCATCCTGGAATAGAAGTGCAGAAGTGGGGTGGGATATCAATCCCCGGCGGCGGCCGGGCTTCGCTGATGATGGCGATTGCCGGGAAAACTGCGCCGGATATTGGCTGGTCGTGGTTCCATACGATTCGCAATGAAATCAAACAACAGTTCCTTTATCCATTGAACGAGTGGATTGGATTCGATACAAACGGCAACGGGCAAATTGACGATGAGGAGGCCACGTGGCCGGGTTGGAAAAAGGTCCCACCGCTGTGGCGTAAGGTGGCGACTGTTGACGGGAAAGTTTACGGTATTCCAGAGCCCGTAAAAAGCATAACCGCAATCCTTTTCCGCATCGATATGGTAAAAGCCGCCGGGCTTGACCCGAACAAACCACCGCAGACCTGGGATGAATTTTATTACTGGTGTCAGAAGCTGACTGATCCGAACAGAACGGTACCGGGCGCCATCATCCAAAGCGGCCAGAAAGCAATCTGTCTTCCTGCCGCCGGGCAACAGTTTCTGCCGTGGATTCAATCCGCCGGGGGAGAGCCGTTCCTGCAATACCGCACCAGTCCGAAGACCGGTAAAAAATACGCATTTCCGCTTTACGAAACAAAATTCATAACCCCTGACGGGGAAAATCTTTCGAACGAAAAGTCCACCTGGAAGGCAACCTTTGCGTCTAAAGAGGGTCTTAAAGCGGCGGATTTTATTTATAAGTTGCGCTGGGGCAAGTGGCTGATTGACCCGGAAACGAAAAAACCGGTGACGCTTTCTGAAGAAGATGTCGTCAATGGATTTGTCATGATCGGCAACCGGAAACTTGAGTTCTCAGATGAGGACGTCATCAAAGGTGTGGCAAGGTCAAAAGGTTCACAACCCGGAACAAACGACGCAGATTTGCTCGGCCGCGGCGAAGTGGCAATGATGCTTGCCTCGGTCAGTGACCTGAAAGAAGGCGGCAACAATCTGGAGATATTCAACGTCACCCCTGAGAAAAAGAACGAATTCCGGGCCGAAATGGGCGACATCGACACCACGAATTATTATTGGGGCTGGTTTATGATCTCGGACATAAAACTGCACCTGCCCAAAAAGAAGTGAAGAATGAAGAATGAAGAATGATAAGAGGTTCGCGCGAAACAAGGTGTTTTGCACGAACCATAAAAAAAAGCAAACCTCTAAAAAAGGAGATGTCAGAGTGATAAAAAAACTGATTGTTTTATTGTTGGTCATTGGCGCGTTCTGCGTCAATGTTTCGGGAAAAGACGTAAATCCGGATAAACTGAAAATGCCTAAGATATTCAGTGACAACATGGTGTTACAACGAGGCATACCGCTTCCAGTATGGGGATGGGGAAAACCTGGTGAATATGTGACGGCAAAATTCAAAGGGCAGGAAAAATCCGTCAAGGTGGGAAGAGATGGCAAATGGATGCTTCATTTTAAACCATTGTCGGTATCAGCAAAAGGTGAGACATTGACGGTCGCGGCAGGTAAAAACATAAAAGAATTCAATAATATCCTTGTTGGAGATGTATGGCTTTGCACAGGGCAATCTAATATGTCTGTTACTTTCAACCAGGTTCTTAAAGAAACATTGGGGATTAAAAATAGTCAAATCCGCCTTCGCGGTTTTGATCGTAAATGGCGGATTTGCACTGAAAGAAACGTCAGGTACTTTTCTCGTGTCGGCTATTATTTTGGAGCGGAACTTCAGAATACATTGAAAATTCCGATTGGTCTTATTTGTATATCCCGAGGGGGATCGTCAATAGAAACCTGGATGCCTCCAGAAAGTCTAACGGAGCCCCCTTCTTTTGTTGACGCCAGTGGGAGCAGGCTCATTGACACAATGAAGGACTTCCAAAAATTTCATGACAATTATAAAAAGCTTTCCGATAATGAAAAAGAAAATGTTTTTCTTAAATTTGCTGACGGATATCCTTATTTTAAAGGAGTATTTCTGAAAAATGGAAAATTAGCTCCAGAGAACTATGGAAAAATTTTACGGCGTATGACAATAACTATGCCAGCCTTTCAATACAATTCACTCATGAAGCCAATTGTTCCTTTTGGTATAAAGGGCGCGATTTGGTACCAGGGAGAAACAAATTGGGCTTTTAAGGATAATAAATATGCTCTAAAACAGAAAGCTCTAATTGAAGGCTGGCGCAAGCTCTGGAACGAAGGAGATTTTCCGTTTTATATAGTCCAGATAGCCCCTACTTCTGGCGGAACTGTTCGATCCAGCATATGGTTGCAGCAATATATGGCGGTGAATGCAACTAAAAACAGTGGTATTATCACTATAGTGGATATCGGTTTTCCCTGTGCTTCCGACAACGTGCATCCTGTAAACAAATGGGATGTGGGTAAACGTTTAGCATTGTTGGCGCTAACTAAAACTTACAAAATGAAAAATATCATTTTTTCCGGACCAAGATACAAATCCATAAAAACTGTCGGCAACAAGATGGTTGTTTCTTTTGACCATACAGGTTCTGGTTTATGCACAAAAAATAATGATGCTCCTGCTAAATTTGAAATTGCCGGCGCTGACGGGAACTTTGTAAAAGCAAAAGCTTCAATCGATGGAAATACTGTTATTGTGGAGGCGCCTTCTGTTAAAAATCCCTTATATGTGCGTTATGCCTGGAGCGGAAAAATAAAAGACCCTAACTTGTTACTGTACAACAAGGAGGGGCTTCCGGCATTTCCGTTTAATACAAAAGAACCATTTTTTCAAAACAAATAAAAGAGGATTTATCCACATGAAAAGCAATCCGACAATCGTGTTTCCCGAGCCTAAAAAGGCGGCAATCGAAAATCTTGAAATGCCGGTTCCCGGCCCGGGCGAGGTGTTGATAAAAACCTCTCGGTCAATGATCAGCACCGGCACGGAAATGACCGCATTCTGCGGCGAGTTTCCCAAAGGCACCAACTGGGAAAAATTCTTCAGTTGCCCGTATTATCCTGGCTATAACAACATCGGCACGGTAGTTGAAGTCGGACCGGGAGTTGACCGGGCCGTCATCGGGAAAAAACTGGCGACGAACGGCAATCATGCCGCATACGTTACGGCTTCGGTTCAGGATGTGTCAATAACCGATGCCAATGCCGGAGAACTGCAGGCCAAAGGCAGAAGTGGAGCCTTTGATGTTCCAACAGGTGTGAATGATGATTATGCCGCCTTTTTTGCTATTCCTGAAATCGTAATGAACGGAATCCGTAATTCTAAAGTTTCCTGGGGGGAATGCGCCGTGGTTTACGGGCTGGGGTTACTTGGCCAGTTTGCGGTCCGGTTTTGCCGGAAATCCGGCGCGGCTCCGGTATTCGCGGTGGATGTGGCCGCCGACCGTCTGGCGTACCTCCCGGACGACCCGGCGATTATTCCAGTCAATCCCAAAGAACAGGATGTGCTTGAAACAATCAAAAAACACAACCACGACCGGATGGCGGACGTGGTGTTTGAAGTTACCGGCAATGCTGCGTTTCTGGAACAGGAACTTTCGGTACTGCGTGAACAAGGCCGTCTGCTGCTGTTGAGCAGTCCCAAGGACAAGGTGGTTTTCGACTTCCAGGATTACTGCGCCTGGCCAAGCTATCAAATCATTGGTTGCCACAATTTCTCGCATCCTCTGTATCCGCAAAACAACAATCCCTGGACGATTGAACGTCATGTCGAGCTGTTCTTCGATCTGTTGAAGCACAATGAACTGGACATGGAACGACTGATCAGCAGGCGGGTTGATTACACTGGCGCGCCGGAAGTGTATCAGGATCTGCTTCATGATCGTTCCAAGGATATGGGAATAATCTTCAACTGGGACAACGCCGAATGAGCATAACTCCGGACAATTTTATCCCCGAAACCTATGTTTGCCGGAAAGCGGAGTCTCTGGTTGAAAAATGGCCGGATGAATCCATCTGGCAGACGGCGGCGCTGTTGTGGCCGTTGTTCTGGTTGCCGGAAAACGATGAGGGAAAAAAGTGCAGGCGTCCGGCGGCGCGGGAACAGACCGTGTGCCGGATGCTTTGGGATGAGAATTTCCTGTATGTGTCAGCCGAACTGATTTGTAAAGAATTTTTTGCGCTGCCGGAAGCTCCTACCTGGGAAAGCGATGTTCTTGAACTGTTTCTCCGGCCTGACGTGGAAGGTCCGTATTATGAATTCCATGTAAATGTGGATGGTCGTGTATGGGCGGCGAGTTATTCAGGGATAATGGGTGATGGGCAAAAGGTTATGGATACAGGTTGGGAATTGTGCGAACAAGCCAGGAAGCCTAATTGCTGGAAGATAATATTGCGGCTGCCGTGGAAAATTATGCCGGGCAAAACTCCACGTTCCGGCGATGAATGGCGTTTTAATCTAGCCCGCCAGAACTACGGGGCCGGTTTCAAGCACGACGCTAAACAGCGCGGCAACGCGGTGCGGGGGTGTGAATTAAGTTGTTCCGCCGCCTGGGCGGAAGGTTTCTGGGCGTTCCATGACTGCGCCCATTTTGACATATTGAAATTTGAATAAAGGATTTTACTGATGAAAAAGAAAATAGCAGTAATCGGCTTCGGTTTTATGGGTGTGGTACACGCCAAAAACATTATTGAAAACGACAAACTCGAACTGTATGCGATCATTGACAACCGGGACAATATATTTGAGGGAATTGGAAAGATCGGCAACCATGGAGAGATTGGCCTGCCGATTGAAAAATTAAAGCAGGTTCCTGTTTTCAAAACGCTTGAAGAATGCGTGAAAAAAGAACAACCGGATGCAGTTTCCATTTGCGTACCGTTGTTTCTGCATTATGAATTCGCCAAAAAAGCGTTGAATCTCGGTCTTGATGTTTTGCTGGAAAAACCGTTCTGCCCAACAACAGAGCAATGCAAAGAACTCATTGATCTTGCCAAAGAAAAAAATAAAATTCTGATGGTCGCGCACTGCGTTCGTTTTGTGCCTGAATGGGAATTTCTGTCTGATTGTATCAAAGACGAACGTTACGGAAAGTTGAAAATGATTTCGACGTGCAGAAGTTGCGGGGAACCGACCTGGGGCGTTTGGCAGGATGAGGAAATCAAAAAGACCTGCGGCGGTGCCCTGCTAGACCTGCTCCTTCACGACATCGACTTTACCGATTCGTGTTTGGGAACTCCGTCTGACGTAAAAGTAAATTTAAATGTTGATGATTATTGGGAGATTGAGCTTAGATATAAAGATAACCCGGCTCCGGTCAGTGTCAAGGGCGGTTTTCTGAACCGGCATACGGCGTTTGCCTCGGAATACATAGCAGCTTTCGATAATGGCAGCATTCGCTTTAGTTCCCTGGAACCGGGAATCATCCATATCGGCACGGATGCTGGACCGGAAACCGTCGAAGTAAAAGGCGATGGCTATGCCAATGAACTGGACTATTTTGCAAGGTGTATTGAGGAACGCAAACAGCCGGAAAAATGTCTTCCGGAAGAGTCGCAGTTGGCTATTGAGGTACATCAAAAAATTAAAATAAGAATAAAAAAGGAAATGCTATGAACAAAAAATTTTTTTAGAAAAAAGTAGCTAATAACACTAAACTATTCACCCCCAAAAAAGGTATTAATGATGAAATCTCATAATTGTAAAATTAAACGTTGCCTTGTAAGCATAACACTTTTAGCACTCTTATTTGCACTGACATTACGAGTACAAAGTCAACACGTAACCAAATTTAAAAAAGGTGACAGGATCTGTTTTATTGGAGACAGTATTACTTACGCATCCGTTATCGGCAAAAGTTATAATGACTACATCGTATTGTTTTATATCACCAGGTTTCCACAAATGAAAATCGGCGCGGCCTGTGACTGCGGCATTCCCGGCGACACGGCAGCCAGATCTCTCAAGCGTTTTAAGGGAGATATCATAAGCAACAAACCAACGGTCGCAACCATAATGTTTGGCACTAACGATGTGGGTAAAAGCAATTATAAAAAAGGAAGGTTAATTCCCAAATTCGATAAAACCCGGGAAAATAGTATCAAGAGATTCAAAAACAGCATGAATACATTAAGTAAAATACTTACTGATAACAATGTTCGGATCATTTACATTAAACCACCAATTATGGATGAGACAGCTAAACTTAAGAGCAAGCCATTTATTGGAGTCAATAAAGCTCTTGAAGAATGCACTGATGAACTGGATCGGCTCGCTCAAAAATACAATGGCGAAGTTGTTGATTTCTATACGGCAACAAAGAAAGCAAACATCGCTCTTCAAGCCAAAGATCCAAGTGCAACAATCATCGGTCCTGACCGTGTCCATCCCCGCTGTCCGGGGCATTTGCTGATGGCTTATACATTCCTGAAAGCCCAGAACATGTCACCGACAGTTGCAACGATGTCTGTTAATGCGGCAAAAAAAAGAGTCAGTAAAGAAGACAACTGCAAACTGTCAAATTTATCGGTAAAAGATGACACAGTCTCTTTTGACTGTCTTGAAAACGCACTTCCTTATCCGGTATATGATCCGGCTAGACAAGCTCTTGACTTGGTTCCTTTTATTAAAGATCTAAATCAGGAAGTATTAAAGATTGAAGGACTTAAAAAAGGAACTTACCAAGTCAGCATTGACGATAAACCGGTTATGCAATGCACAAATGATGAACTGGCCAAAGGAATAAATCTCGCAACAATAAAAACCACCCCCCAATACGAACAAGCCCTGAATGTCTTTATTATTCTTAAAAAACGTACCCAAGTAAGTGGTGGTCTTCGTGTCACAGCCTGGGCCAGAATGATCATCAAAAATCAAATACCAACAGCATCATCTATAACGGAAGATGAAGCTATAAAAAAACAGTTGAATGAAGCGAAAAAGAGCAATAACAAGTTTAAAATATGGATTTACAGCACCTATCTTAAATACGCTCCAGAAGAAAAGAAACACCAGAAAAAAGTCCGTGATTTACTAAATGATGCTTATGTGGCAAGTCAACCCAAAAGCCATCATTTCAAAATCACAATGGTGAAATAATGATACAAGCGCATGTTAATAAAAAATATGGTTCAGCACCCTGTAGCCGGGAAGCATCCACATCGGCACGGATGCCGGACCGGAAACAGTCGAAGTAAAAGGCGATGGTTACGCCAACGAACTGGAATATTTCGCGGAATGTATAGAAGAACGCAAACAGCCTGAAAAATGCCTCCCGGAGGAGTCGAAACAGGCTATCAAAGTTTGTCAAAAAATAAAAAATAAGGTGCGAAAATGAGTAAATTAATAATATCTTCTTCGTTATTACTGTTTTGTTTATCAGGAGCGATCTCTGCCAGCACAATAAAGAAAACAATTCTTATCAACATTTTAATTTCCTTTTTTAATTCTTAATGACTTTTGCGAAATAACGTAAAACAGATTTATAAAATGATCATAGATTTTCTCTCCTGTTGGTTAATTTGCCGTTCACACAATACAGTTTCCCGATGGACGGCAGCTTATATATCTGAAACTGGATTCCTGATATTATCTTATCCGTTATTTTATTTTCCAGGCTGAATCCATTAACTCCTTATTGAAGTCTCCGGGAATAACTCCTTCCGTAGCGTATATATAAAGCGCGGCAATAAAAACATGCTTGATAAGATTCAGCAGCATGAATAATACAACCATCGCCAATACTGCGGCGGCAAACAGATATAGCCGGTGGTTGACGAGAAAAAATACTCCCGGAATAATCAGCAGCGCCGGTAGCCCGGTAATCAAGCCTGTTCCGATAAATCCGCTTATGGACTCTCCCCAGAAATTTTTTATGATCATAGCTGATCTTCTCAGAAGTTTAAATGGCCCGATCGGCTTCGTCTCGCGTATTATCGACGGGATGACAAATATGCATCCAAGAGCCCAGAAAGTTCCAATCCAACCGGAGTATCGTCACTTGAGATTTTACTCAGGATCAATCTTCCCAAGGCACAAAAAAACGACCATTTCAGGATTGTTCGGGTTTTCCCCGCTGCCGCTTTCAGCCCTCGTTTCAGGGACATTTGATTTCCGTTCAGCGCCTGAATAATCTCGTTATATAAGGCTACGTGTGAAAAAACAACTAAGAACATCAATAAAAAATATACGGCTGCAAGCAGTACCAATGAGCCTGCATTATAAAATACGCTGCTGGATTTCCAGTGATACGCAATAGAAAAAAGCCCAACAAAAAAAGCGGCAAACTGTATTCCCGCAAACAGAATCGGAATGATAATTAACCGTTTGCTGCTTGCTAAAACCTTCAGAGAGTGCTTGAGGATTTGTCCATTTCTGTTTATTGCATTCATGAGTTTTCTTTTAACCTGTATTTGCTTTCAATATATTTGAATACTTCACCGCGGGAAATTCCCAGACAATTTGCTTCGGCCATAAATTTATTGAATAGTTTGTCAAGGCAATCCGCTTTTTCCGCTTCCGAAAGCTCCGCGATATTTTGCCTGGCCGAAACAAAAGTTCCGTTGCCACGCTGACTTTTTATATAGCCCTGCATTTCCAATTCAAGAAATGACCTGGCAACGGTGTTGGGATTGACTTCAAGAGCTGAACTAAGCTCCCGTATTGAGGGCAGCTTATCGCCCTCATTAAGGACGCCGTTTGCAATAATCGCCACCAATTGGTTGAATACCTGTTTGTATATTGGAATTCCGGAATCGAATTCCAAAGCCATACCCGAAACAATATTATTCGTCATATGTATTAATTCCTTAATTTATTAGTGTGTTAATATATTGATACTTTAAAGATGAAATTTCAACATTTTTTTCAAAAAAAATCGAAAAAAAGCCCGATGCTACACGAAATCTCGTAAATGCTACACGAAATCTCTCCCTTATACCTATTGAAGGGATGTGCTTTCTCTTGAGGCCAAAACGGCCGCTACGGCGCATCCGGCAACCTTTAAAAGAAAGGAAATTCAATGGGTAGACACTCTCATAACCTTTCCGAGCCGGAACTGTTTGCTCTGGCGGAAAAGATCATTCGATGCCGGGCCAGGATGCTTATCGGGCTGTTCGGTTTCACTAAACACGATGTTCCTGATATCAAACAGGAACTCTTTCTGGAGCTTTATAAAAGGAAAGAAAACTTCGATCCGGAAAAAGGCAGAGAAGCCACCTTTATCGTCAGGGTGATCGAAAGCAAAATCCTCGATCTGATCAAACAGCGCCAGGCTGAATGCCGCGACTGGCGCCGCTGCCGGGATTCCCTGAACCGGTGCGTAACGCTGCCGGAAGTCGGCGTAATCGAAAAAATAGATACGCTCGAATCTGAACAAACCAGCGATCCGCTCCTGATTCTGGACGTTACCCTGATCCAGGAACGGCTGCCGCCGGATTTACAGAAATTCTGCCAGGTATTGAAATATTACGATAAAAACGAGGCGATGGACAACGCTTTTGTCTCCCGTTCCGTGTTTTTTCGTAATCTGCAAACGCTCAAGGATATTTTCGTGCAAGCAGGCTTCGATGAGAAATTTCCATCAAAAACACTTCCATCCCCAGTTTGACGGGTCTGGATTTCACTCCCAGCTCGTATGTACAGAGTGAAGGCAGTACGACTGCCAGCGATGTACCGCTTCATACTTCGCACTGCGTGCTGCGGAAGCGGAGTCCGTACGACGGACGGCGATGTACCGCGTCAAACTTCGCGCTAAAGCGCTACGGACGCAAAAAACAAGAACAACAAAAAGGAAAATAAAATTGCAAAAATACGACTTCATAATCAGTGAACCGGCCGAAGAATACCACGCCAAAAGAAACAAATTTTTATCCAGCCATGCGCTGGCGGATTTCCGTAAATGCCCGGAGTTCTTTCATAAAAAGGAAACCGGCGCGATCACAGACGAGGATCGTCCGGCATATGTTATCGGCCGCGCAACTCACACTCTGACGCTGGAAGGCGTCGAAAAATTCAATGCCGAATACACCATCGGGGAACCGATAAATCCGAACACCGGCAAAGCCTACGGCAAAAACACGAACGCCTACCAGTCCTGGCTCCAGACACAGGACAAACCGGTCATCTCCTCAAACGACTTTGATTTCATCAAACGTCTGCAGATCGCCGTCTGGCTGCACAACGGCGCGGCGGAGTTGCTGCAGGACGGTGTTGCCGAAGGTGTGGTTCGCACTCAATATCGCGGCGTTCCCTGCCAGATCAGGATGGATTTTTTCAATCCGGAATTCGGCATAATCGATCTGAAAACCTGCGATAACCTAGACTATTTCGAGTCTGACGCGAGGCGTTTTCAATACATCCATCAGGCGGCCTTCTACAGCGCCGTGCTGCGGGAAGCCTCAGGAAAAAGTTATCCCTTCCTCCTGATCGCCGTGGAAAAGCACGAACCGTTCCGCTGCGGCGTCTGGCTGATTTCCGATGACGCGCTTAGCTCTGCCGAATCGGAAAACGCCGCCGCCATTGAACGCCTGAAGCGCTGCCGCGCTGAAAACCTCTGGCCGACCGGCTACGAAGAAACCCGCCTTCTTTCCTTCAACCGATAATCTTTCGGAGTTCATATGTATATAGACGATATCAAAACAGCGTCGCCTTTCCGCGATCTTTTCCCGGTCCGAAAACGCGTCCTGGACGACATAATCTGGGATATGCGCAGGAACGGATATGACAACAGCCAGCCGCTGGTTTTATGGAAGGATCACGGTAACGTGGTCATCGACGGGCATACCCGCTTGTCCGCCGCGAAAAAAGCGAACATCTACCAGATTCCGATCATTTTCAAAGCCTTCTCCGATGAAGAGGCGGCCTTGAAATACGCCGTCGCCTGCCAGAAAAACCGGCGCAACCTTTCTGACAGTGAACTGGTTGCGTGTGTTGTTGAGTTGGATAAAAGAAAACAGGCTGGGCGACCGCTAAATGAAGCGAAAAAATTAGCGCAACCTTGCGCTAATTTCGGAAAATCAGCAGAAGAAACGGCCAGTTTACTTGGAGTTTCTACTAGAAAAGTCGAACAAATTCGCACCGTCATGGACAACGCTAATGACGAAATCAAACGAATGGTCAAGACCGGGCGAATGACGGTCAATTCCGCCTACAACCGGACAGTCGGAGCCAGGCGGAATGAAAACGAGCCGTTTGAAATCACCCGGAAAGTCCTGGATGATTTCTGCACCCTTACCATCAAACGTTTTGACCGCGAGCAACTGCGGTATATTGCCGACGTATTAAACAAAGAACTTAGCCAGAAGGAGGACTTAAATGAGTCTGCTTGAAAACATCAAATCAGGAAAACAGCCCATGCCGCCTTGAATCATGGTTTGGCATTGCCAGGTACGGTGAGGCGATGCGGGACTTGGCAATGTGATGCAAAGCAAGGATTTTTCAAGGCAATTTTTTACTCTGGAGTAAATATGAAAGAAATCAAAATCAAAATTACCGGAACGACGCCATTAATTTGCCACCGCTTCACGGATGAAGCGCAGATTTCGGCAAGCAACGGTAGTCGGGTCGCGACTGTCGGAGATCAAGGCAGTCCTAAAGAACAAGCGAGCAAAAAGCTCTATATCGGAAACAATGGAAAGCCGATGATTCCGCAGCCTAATTTGTTTCGTGCCATCATTGACGGCGGGAAATTTTTTAAGGCCGGTAAAAACAAAATTACCACATTGAAAAGCAGTCTGATTCCGGCCTGTCTTGAAATAGCCGGAATTGAAATTCCTGTCAAAAGCCGGGAAGGATGGGAAGTCGACACACGAGCTGTGCGTATTCCTTCTACCGGAGGACGCATACTCGCTCATCGTCCAAAGTTCAATGACTGGGAACTGGAATTTACCGCTCATCTCGATGAGGAGATCATGAGTTCTGCTTTGCTTCGGGAGATTATTGATGCCGCCGGAAAGCGAATCGGACTTGGAGATTTTCGTCCCGACTGCAAAGGGCCTTTCGGCAAATTTGTGGTCACTCTCTGGCAAGAAAAATAACATTCAAACAGACACTGCAAAATTCTACATGGCGAGGCAAGGCGCGGCGAGGCGGTGCGGTGCTATGAGCTGCAAGGTGTGGCAAGGCAAGGAATTATTAATCTAAGAAAAGGATATATCTATGAGTATGCTTGAAACCATTAAGGCTGGCAAGGAGGCAAAACCTCCACGGATTATGATTTATGGAATTGAAGGAATCGGAAAAAGCTTATTTTCCGCATCGGCGCCTAACGCTGTTTTTGTGCCGACAGAAGATGGACTATCCGAGATAGACTGCCATAAATTTCCGTTGGCGAAAAATATTGATTCTGTTTTCTCCGCACTGAAGGCTTTAGATAAGGAGGATCATGACTATCAAACTGTTGTAATTGATTCTCTCGATTGGCTGGAACGCCTGATCTTCGATGAAGTCTGCCGGGAACACGGCGCGAGAAATATTGAACGAGTGGATGGTGGTTATGCCCGCGGCTACACCCATGCCCTGACGCACTGGCGGAAAATCATTACTTCTCTGGAAGCGCTCCGGGATCAAAAAGGCATGGCTTGTATCCTGATCGCCCATTCAAAAATAGAAAAATTCGAAGACCCGGAATCATCTGCCTATGACCGCTATTCGCCGCGGCTGCACAAACACGCTAACGCCCTGATTTCCGAGTGGGTGGACACGGTTTTGTTCGCCACCCGGAAGTTCAGAACCCAGAAAGAGGACGCCGGGTTCAACCGGGAACGTACCATTGCCGCGCCCATCGGAGCAGACGGCGGCGAAAGGATTATGCGCACGGTAGGCGGTCCGGCCTGTGTGGCTAAGAACCGCTTCAAGCTCCCGGCGGAACTGCCGCTGTCCTGGGATGCCTTTATGGCTGCTATGGCAAATGACGGAGCTGAAAAATGATCCGGCGCAGCTGGGTAATCTATCAGCGCAAATCGCGCCGGATAGTCAGCACGGTCTATCACCGTTACCACATGGCGAAGGAGGATTTGCGCATGCTCAATGACTACTGCCAGAAGCGAGCATATGTCCTCCAGGTTACCAGAACCGATTCCGAAACCGGAAAAGTCGTCGGCCGATATCCGGACGTGGAACTCAAAGGAATCCCCAAACAGGAGGCGGAATATGGCTAAATGCGGAGCTAAGTGCGAAATCTACAGCAGGGTTGTTGGCTATTTTCGCCCGACAGCCCAGTGGAACCGCGGAAAACAACAGGAATTCAAAGACAGAAAAAACTATCAGATGCCCAAATTGAACACAAAACCCGCTTTGCGGGAAGGAGAAAAGTAACTATGGCAACTCTCAATTTTAACGCCCATGAAGTCGAACCGAGCGTGGCTTTTGAAGCCGTCCCCGCCGGAAAATACATCGCGGTGATCGTCGATTCGGAAATGAAACAAACCAAGTCCGGCAACGGAAATTATCTCGAACTGACCTTCGAAATCACCGAAGGCGAATACAAGGGACGCAAGGTTTGGGCGAGGCTCAATATCGACAACCCGAGCGCCGACGCGGTGAAGATCGCCAGGGGGGAGCTTTCGGCTATCTGCCGGGCGGTTAACGTGATGACGCCGAATGACTCGGTCGATCTCCACAACCTGCCGCTTGAAATCAACGTCAAGTGTAAAAAGCGGGACGATTCCGATGAAATAAGCAATGAAATCAAAGGTTACGCCGCTAAAGCGGCTCCGGTAACATCGTCCGAACCGCAGCAGCAATCCGCGCCGTGGCACCGCTGATCGGATGGAGTTCGAACTGTCGTATCCTCCGAGTGTAAACCACTACTATCGGCATGTCGGCCCCCGGGTCTTGATCAGCAGGGCCGGACGTAAATATCGCGAAACCGTGATTACGCGTCTCCGGTCCTGCGGGATCGAAGCTCTGAATGGCGAGATAGAGCTTTTTCTCGAAGCCTATCCGCCTGACTGGAGGCGGCGCGATCTGGATAATTTACTGAAATGCGTCCTTGATTCGCTGCAGCACGCCGGGGCTTATCACGATGACAGCCAGATAGTGAGGATAACCGCTGAAAAACATGAACCGATGCCGCCAGACGGCATGCTTTATATAAGGATAGAAGAATTATGCAATGCAGGTGCAGAAAAATAATTATCACCAGAAGAGTCGTCGAGAATATAACCGATCCGGTTATGCGCGAAATCTGTTATTTACTCATGGCCGGGCTCAATTTGAATGACGCCCGCACCAAGCTGAAACTGCCGCTTATGGCTTTTGAGATGTTCATTGACGAGCTCAAACGACGGCTTATCAATGCCGGACTGGAGCTGCGCGGAGCCTGATGTTTGAGCTGAGACCTTACCAAAAAGAGGCGGTCGAGGCGGTTTATGAACATTTGAGGACGCGCGATGACAATCCCTGTGTGGTTTTGCCAACAGGTACGGGGAAAAGTTTATGTATAGCTCAGATAGTATCCGATGCTGTACAAAAATGGTCCGGGAGAGTGCTGGTTCTGGCGCACGTTAAAGAGCTTTTAGAACAGAATGCTGATAAAATCCGCATACTCTGCCCGGAACTGGACGTCGGGGTTTATTCGGCGGGATTGAACAGCCGTGATACCGATCACGCGGTGATCGTGGCGGGAATCCAGTCGGTTTACAATAAAGCATGTGAGCTTGGACCGTTTGACCTGATTATCATTGACGAGAGCCATTTGATAAATAGCGATTCAGAAGATTCGATGTACAAATCGTTTCTGAACGATATGAAAATCATTAATCCGCACGTTCGGCTTATCGGGCTGACCGCGACGCCGTTTCGGATGAAGGGCGGGCTGATCTGCAAGCCTGAGAATCTCCTCAACCACATCTGTTATGAAGCTGGTCTCAAGGAAATGATCGCGCAGGGCTATCTGTCGCCGTTGGTTTCCAGAGCCGGAAGAGCGGAGGCGAGTTTTGACGGTCTGCACATTCGCGGAGGCGAGTTTATCTCATCCGAAGTCGAAAGCCTTATGGACAACTCCCAACTGGTGGACGCCGCCTGCCGGGAGATCGTCAGCCTGACTCAGGAGCGCAATTCAGTTCTGATCTTTACCTCGAGCGTGGAGCACTGTAACCATGTCGCGGAAAAGATCGCCGCATACTCCAGAATGGAATGCGGCATCGTTACCGGTTCGACTTCCCCCGGACTCCGTGCGGAAATTATCGCGCGGTTCAAAGGCGAAGAGATACCAGCCGATTTTTTCAGCAATAAAGAACCGCTGAAATATTTAGCCAATGTGAACGTCTTAACCACCGGCTTCGATGCGACCAATACTGACTGCATTGTGTTATTGCGCCCAACGAATTCACCGGGACTTTTAGTTCAGATGTGTGGACGCGGGACCAGGCTGTATCCCGGAAAACGGGATTGTTTGATTTTAGACTACGGCGGCAACATCATGCGGCACGGGCCGGTGGATATGATCCAGATAAAAGAACCCGGCGCAGGCAATGGCGAAGCCCCGGCAAAAAAATGCCCGGAATGCCTGGCGCTGATCCACGCGGCCTATATGACGTGCCCGGAATGCGGCTATGAGTTTCCGCCGCCGGAAAGCAAAAACATCACTGCCCAAGCGGAATCCGCTGGCGTACTCTCTGGACAAGTGAGCTATTTCGATTACGACGTTCACGGCGTCGAATACAGCGTTCACCACAAGCGAGGCGCACCGGATGACGCTCCGAAAACAATGCGGATAGAATATTGCACCGGTTTCAACCGCTATGAAAGCGAGTGGGTGTGTCCCGAACACAGCGGCTACGCGAGAAGGAAGTTCGAAGCCTGGTGGAAACGGCGCTCGAAGATCGCGCCGCCGACAACCGCGCACGAAGCAGTCTGTTTAGCCGAAGACGGAGCTCTGGCTAGACCGTCAAAGATAATCATCAAGTCAGTGGCCGGGGAAAAGTTCCCCAGTATCGCGGACTATGAGTTAGGCGAGACTCCGGATTATTGCCCTGAACCCGGCTGGAACGACCCGTACGACGGGCCGCGAGATACCGCTTCAAGCTCCAGTCGCTATGCTCCTTACGGAAGCGGAGAAGATGATTACGACGAGGATGAAATCCCTTTCTGAGGTAAAAATATGCATATAACAAAAATATTTCCGGTGATATTGATCACCCTGGACGTTGCCGCCGCCGTGGTTTACTGCTGGCACGGCGACCTGAAACACACCGTTTACTGGCTCGCCGCGGCAACCTTGACCGCGACCGTGACTTTTTAATATAAGGAAAAAGAAAATGTCCCATGAACCCTGCCGCGGGATCAATGAAAAGACGAAAAACTTTGTCCGCATTCCCGGAGAGCCCAGAATCCGGAACACCGTAGGGATGGGTGATTCCGAGGAGTTGCTCCAGGCAATTCCAGCCGAATCCGTTGATCTGGTCTTCACCTCACCGCCATATTTTAACGCCCGCCCGGAGTACGCCGAATATGCGGAATATGAAGAATATTTGCTCAAAATGCGAAAAATTTTTTGCCTGTGTCACAGAGCATTGAGTGAGGGGAGCTTTTTTGTCATCAACGCATCCCCGGTGCTGGTCAGGAGGACTTGCAGAAGCAAATCTTCAAAACGCCTGGCCATCCCTTTCGATTTCCACAGGATTTGCACTGAGGAGGGGTTCGATTTCATCGATGACGTTATCTGGCGGAAGCCAAATGGGGCCGGATGGGCAAGCGGGCGCGGGCGACGATTCGCCGCCGACAGAAATCCGCTTCAATACAAACCCGCGCCGGTCACCGAGTATGTTCTTGTGTACAGAAAACATTCGAACAGATTAATTGACTGGCATATCAGAAAGAGGCCGAAAGATATCGTGGCAGCCTCAAAAATTAAGGACGGCTACGAAAAAACCAATATCTGGAATATTTCACCGGCCCGCTCCTCGAAGCATCCCGCCGTTTTTCCTGAAGAACTTGCGGCGAAAGTCATACAGTATTACAGCTTTAAGGAAGACGTAGTCCTGGACCCTTTTGCCGGAATCGGAACAACCGCGAAAGCAGCCTACAAAAACAATCGCGGATTCATCTGCTTTGAGATACAGCCGGAATATATCGAAACGTTCAAGCAGGACATGAGCAATTGGTTTCCGGAAGATCCGCAATGCGTTAATTGGATCAACTGCGCATCGTCAACTATCACCAATGACTCGTTACTGTCGCCTTGATTGCGACTGTGACTTTTTAAAAGATGGAACTTTAAATGCAGAATAATTGCAATGACATAAACACAATCCTCAATCTCGTTTTTTCTCCCGGAGATGTTTTCGAGGTGAGATGCCTTTATGCGACTTCTCCCGGCGCGAGATATCAGCATATCGAATCGGGCTATTTTACCTATGAGAATATTCCGAAGGTGGTAAACGAGCTGGCGAGGATAGAGGCGCGCGGGGTGTATTTTACCCCGAACCCGGTCAATCCCGTCCTCCTGGCGCGCTCGGCGAACCGTCTCCAACCAGGCAAGCGGGAAACGTCCACTACCGATGCGGACATCCTTTCGCGCCGCTGGCTCTTAATCGACTGCGATCCGAAGCGCCCGTCCGGTATTTCGGCCTCAGAAGCCGAACACGACGCGGCGCTTTATAAGGCGATTGAGGTAAGCGAAAAGCTTAAATCCCGCAACTGGCCGGAACCGGTTATGCTGGATTCCGGCAACGGCGCGCAGTTGATGTACCGCATCGATCTGCCCGCAAATGATGACGGCCTCATAAAAGCGTGTCTGCAGGCTTTAGCTCCAATGGGAGACGATAAGGTGTCTATCGACCAGACGGTATTCAACCCGGCCCGCATCTGGCGCCTGCCCGGAACGATGAACTGTAAAGGGGACGAGGTTGATGACCGCGTTTACCGCATGGCCAAGATCATCTCTATGCCCAATTCACCTGAAATCGTCCCGGTTGACAAGCTCCGGGCTCTGGCCGGGACTGTACAACCATCGGTTCCGGAGAGAATCCCGAACGATACAGCTTTTTACATTGACGCCTGGATTGCGGAATACTGCCCGGAAGCCGAAGGCCCGACTGACTGGAAAGACGGGCGCAAATGGGTGTTCCCGGTCTGCCCGTTTAACGAGACGCACGACAACCGCAGTGCGGTGATCATCCAGCAACCTAACGGCGCTATCGCCTTCAAGTGCCATCACAACGGCTGCATCAACAACGACTGGCACGCCCTCCGTGAGTTAAAAGAACCCGGCGCATACGCTATTTCAGCAGAAGACCCGGAAGTCGATTTGTCAAAGCTGCTTATTTCCCTTAACTGTTCCCCGGACGAAGCGAAAAAGCCGGAAAAAGCCGTCGAAAAAGCCGATAATGCGGCAGTCCTCAAGCCGTTAAATCAGCTTATAGATAATTTTACCGGGCTTAACCCGCCGGTTATCCACGGCTTTCTGCGCGAGGGGGAAACCATGAATATTATCGCCAGTCCGAAAGTCGGCAAGAGCTGGTTCGCTATGCGGCTGGCCGTTTCCGTCGCTTCTGGTATCGACTGGTTCGGCTTTCCGGTTGAACAGGGCTTTGTACTGCATCTGGATAATGAGCTCTTTGAGAACACGCTTACAGATCGTTACCAGAAAATCGCAGGAGCGATGAACATCAAGCCGGAGTTATTCAATAAAAATATCGACATTTTTCCCATGCGGGGAAGATTACAGAATATTATTTCGCTCGGGAATGTATTCAAAACCCTGCCGCCGGATCGTTACAAGTTGGCGATACTCGACGCTTTTTACCGGACGCTGCCATCCGGAACCGATGAAAACGACAACGGCGCTATCGCGAATATCTATAACCTGATCGACTATTACGCCGGATATCTTAACTGCGCTTTTGTGCTTATTCACCATTCAAGCAAAGGGAACCAGACTTTAAAAAGCGTAACCGACGTCGGTTCCGGGGCCGGAGCGCAGTCGCGGGCCGCCGACACCCATCTGATCATCAGGCCGCATGAGTTTGAAGATACCTTCGTTATGGAATCGGCTATCCGCAGCTGGGCTCCGATAGCCCCCATGCCGCTCCTCTGGAGATGGCCGTTGTTCACTCCTACTGAAAATGTGGACGTAACGAAGCTGCTCATTCCCGGCAAAAGCGATTCAGGAGAAAAGAATCCGCCGTTGCATGAGTTCGTCGATGACTGCGTCGCTACCTATGATCCCTGTTCGGAAAGATCAGTCGTTTACGAAGCCCAGCAGCGTTACGAGATGCCGGAACGCAAAGCAAAGGACAATCTCGTCCTGGCGATGGAGCGCGAATTATGCGTAAAAATCAGGACCGGCTCAAAGATGCAGTACGTGAAAAAGCGCCATGGCGTCGACGGCGAAAAGGGGCTGTGGGTGGCGGCTCTCTTGTCTAATAAGCCGGATTTATCATCGTCTGAAATCGCCGAAATTACCGAAGTTTCACGGCAGTATGTCAACAAGCTGAAACGGGATTTTAGCCCCCCCGAAAGTGGAAACTGAAGTGGAAACTGGAAACAGGCCAGTTTCCAAAATCACCCCTTTCAGTTTCCAGCCAGTTTCCACTTTTTAGCCTCAAAATCGGGGGTTGGAAACTGAAAAGTGCGACAAATCGTGCGACACGTCAAAAAAAGTGTCGCAGTTTCCACTTGGTGTTTTGGCGCAATTCTTTAAAAATCAGTGTCTTACAAAAAAATCAGGTGGAAACTATGGTGGAAACTGAGCAAAATCTATCCCCCCTTAACAGGGGGATAAATACGGGGCGTTTGAGACGCCCCCGTAATTTACCCCCTGTGAATGCAAGGGGGGCACCGCGCGAAGAGACGAATAAAAACAAAATTTCAAAATTGCAAAAACAGGAGAAATCAGGATGTGGAAAGTTTTAGTGAAATGGAATGAGTCGACGGACAAATATATCAACATGGTTCTGTTAAAGCTCTCTGAAACAAATGCGCCAAGAGGCCGATACCATTTGGCAATCAACACGCAAACAGGAGAGCTGTGCAGAAACCATGGGGCAAAAGAAATACACCAGATCGACGAAGCGGTGATGCTGGTGAAAAAAACAGCCGCTGAAGTACACAAAGCTAAGCAGCTTTTGAAAGAAACGCGATGAATGCCGCAAATCCGACTGGCTATGTCGCCAGATGAGAGCTTTACATGTAGCAACCGTTAACCCAAACAAAGGAGTTGTCCGATGAAAACCAAAAATTACGCCAACGCCAAAGACGTCCTGCCGACAGAACTGCTCGAGCAGGTAAGAGAGCATTTTACCGGGAATCTTTACGTCCCCGGCAAAGATGAGGTGAAACCCAGAACCGAGCTGATCATCACATTGGCGAAATCAGGCGCCGATACCGCCGAGATCGCGAACATTGCCGGGGTGTCCACCCGGAGAGTGAATCAGGTGATCTCAAAAAAGCGCAGGAGGACCTGGGAGTGGATCGAATAACGCGCCGCACGCGTGGAAAGCCCATGAAGAGGCGCAAGGGATATGATACCGCGGTTTAGCGTCAATGCGCGCCAGAGGGGCGTTTCTGCGCGTCTGTGGGCGTCGTGGCGGGGAATCAGGCCAAGTCCGGAGAAAAAAATGGTTCCCCCCTCAAAATCACCCTCTAAAGGCAGGCGGAAGGGGTAAAGCTACTAAGGAGACTTGCTTGCAGGCGATAAAAAAATACTATTCCCTGATTACCAAATAGTTATGAAGCCATGAACCCGCCGAAAATCAGGCGGCGCACCAGGCAAAAATATTTTTTGCGCGGCGGTCAGGATTTATCGGGGAGTAGTGCCGACACTAGGATTTTGAGGGTAAATCCGGAGATTTTCAGCGCCCGGCAAAAAACTTCCCACACGTGGGCTTCAAGCGTTTTTAGACTTTGCCTTTAAAAGACCGAAAATCAGGGCTGAAACAGGGGTCTGATGTGGGAAGTTTTCTTTGTAAGTCTTTAATTACAAAATACTTAATTTTTTAGTCCTCAAACTGCTAATCGCCATTTTCGTTGGTGTGGGAAGTTGCGAAATTGTCATTTTCATAAAACCCAAAAAGGAGTAGTCCAATGAAACACGAAAATCACGAATCCAATCCGGCCCGGGGCCGTCGGTTTGTTGCCGATTATGTCCGCCGGAAAATCCGGCTCGGCGAATATCAGCCGGGCCAAACGCTGCCCAGAGCGAAAGCGCTGGCGGAGGAACTCGGCCTCCATAATAACACGGTTGAAAACGGTATAAAACTTTTACGGAAGGAGAAACTGGTCTCCAGCCGTTTCGGCGCCGGCACCGTGGTGCGTTCAGAACTGCCGGAAAGTCTGAAAAGCGCGGCGCTGTTATTACCGGATACAGATTCGGCACACTGGCAACGGGTATCGAAAGAAATCGGCGTCCGGCTTCAGTGCGCGGGCTGGAAACTGGATATCCGGCAACACCACGGCAACGCCTGGACGTTCAGAAAAATGATCCGCGAACTCGCGGCCGGACATTATTCCGGGGCGCTGATCTCGGCGACGCCGGAAATGATCAACGGCTACATGCCGCTGGCGGCTCTGGTCAGGGACGGTTTTCCGATAACCTTCATCGGGCGCGGCCTGGACGGAGCCGACTGTTGGCGGGTTGACGACGGCGATTTCGCCGGCGGCTACCATGGAACAAAACACCTGATCGAATGCCGTTTCAAACGTATCGGCCTGATCGGCTGTCCGGTTTACAACGGCGGGGAATTTCTCCGGGGCTGCCGCGAGGCGCTGCGGGAATTCAATGTCGAGCCCATGGCGGCGGGTTCCGCAAAAGATGAAAAGGATGCGCTGAAATTATTGAAATCCTGGCTGGAAGACGATGATATCCGGCTCGATTCCGTGTTTTTTCACCGGGTTGAACAAGCGCAGCCGGCGTTTTTTTACCTGCAGTCGAAACGGATTCAGATCGGCGGCGATATCGGGTTCATCACTTTCGATGATACGTTGTTTTACCGCCTGACGATTCCGTCTCCAAGCGCCGTCCGGCGTTATCCGGAACGGCTCGGCAAACGGATCGCGGATACGTTTCTGGAACAGTTGTCCGTGCCGTCCGAGCAACGGAATTCCGCCAAAACCGTAGAAGCCCAAGTCGGCCTGGAAGTCGGCCGCGCCACCGGCGACCGTTCCGCCAGGAAAGTTTACCGCGCCATTGATCCCTACGGCGGCAGGCGTGAATACGACACCCCGTACGGCTATTTCCCGTATTAGGGATTCCGCCAGCAGCGGGCAGCGTTCCGCCGATTTAAAACCTTTTTGAGAATATGTCTCCAATGTCATTTTCGCCCGTTCCGGGCATTTAACCCTTGCCGTTCTTACACAAGAACTGGCTCAAAATTCAGGAGGTCTCTATGCAAATTGAGCAGAAAAACACTAATGAAATCATCCCGTATGAACAAAATCCGCGCATTAATGATGACGCGGTGGACGCGGTTGTTACCAGCATTAAGGAATATGGATTCCGCCAGCCGATAGTGGTGGACGCAGATGGCGTTATTATCGTCGGACATACCCGCTGGAAAGCCGCGCAGAAAATGGGACTGGAAACGGTACCGGTCCATGTCGCGGCCGATCTGCCGCCGGAAAAAGTCAAGGCGTACCGGATCGCGGACAATCAGACTGGGAACATCGCGGAGTGGGATTACGACTTGCTGCCGCTGGAACTCGCCGATCTGCAACAGGCTGATTTCGATCTGTCGCTTCTGGGCTTCGACGCGGACGAACTGGACAAGCTGCTTAACGGTGAAGACACAGTTGCCGAGGGAATGACCGATGCAGATGAGGTTCCCGAAACCCCCGAGGAACCGGTAAGCAGGCGCGGGGAAATTTATCAGCTTGGCAGTCACCGGCTAATGTGCGGCGATTCAACAGATAATGTTAATGTCGAAGCATTAATGCTCGGAGAAAAAGCAGACATGGTTTTTACCGACCCGCCGTATGGAGTGAGTTATTGCGGAGTAAACAATCCTAACGGACGGGAGTGGGAAGTTATCGAAAACGACGATCTGCGCGGGGAGGCATTATCAGAATTTCTGCTGGCGGCATTCAGACAAATCAAGTTGTATCTCAAAAGCAAACGAGCCTTTTACATCTGGTATGCGTCAACAAATCATATTCAATTTGAAACCGCCATTCGGGAGGCTGAGCTTAAGCCTAAGCAAGTGCTGATGTGGAATAAAGGAATGATTCTGGGACATTCAGATTATCATTGGGCGTTCGAACCATGCTTCTACGGCTGCCACGCGAATGAAAACTGTGAATGGTTCGGTGACCGTTGCCAGACAACCGTCTGGGACATCAAACGAGACAATTCCGCCGGCTATATGCACCCCACACAAAAACCAACCGCGCTGGCGCAAAAAGCTCTGTTTAATTCTTCCCGAACCAGAGAGATCATTCTCGATCTGTTCGGCGGCTCCGGCAGCACGCTGATCGCCTGCGAGCAGACGAATCGTATCTGCCGGATGATGGAATTCGATCCCCGGTATGCCGACGTCATCCGGAAACGCTGGGCTGAATTTACCAACGGCGAAAACTGCGACTGGCAAACATTAACCCCGAAAATCCAGGGAGACTCTGGAAATGAATAAAAATATATTGAAGATATCACCCGCAAAAGCACACATAATGCGCATAAGAATCAAGGAAATTGGATTAAAAACGCCCGAGTGGTTCGACAATTTGAGCGACGCTGAACTGGCCGCATGCTACAACGGTGCTGGCGGCAGCCATACCCCTAAAGCGATACGGAGAATCCTGACCCGGCTGCTGGGCTTTGCCGAAGAGGCGATCCTGATCCATGACGCGGAATACCAGTACACAAAAAACTTCCACCCGCTCGATTATTACAGCCAGCAGAATTTCCACGCATCCAATCAGAGATTAAGTGAAAATGCCGAAATTCAGGCCAGAATAAGCAAGCCGTACTATTCGCCGCTTCGCTATTGGAGGTTGCTCGTCGCCTGGTACAGCCGCCAGGTTACGGATGAATGGGGGTACGACGAATGGATAGTGTGAATTCCCCGCAGTTAAGGCTTACGGCGCTCTCCGTTTCCGACCTGGTCAAACTCCTGAAACGTTCGGGCAGCCGTACCGCTTCGGAAGAGACAGTTACAGAAGACGTCGCCAACGGTGCGCCGGTTAATCCGGACGGAACTTTCAACCTGATAAACTATGCCGCTTACCTGGCAAAGGAAACTGACGATGCCTCAAATTAATCCTTCATCGATACGCCCGGTGGAAGTGGCGCGCCTGATAAACTCCACGGAATTCGGTTTTGTGCTGCCGCAGGCGCGGATTTACCGGGACTTCAATCGTGTGGGCTTCCGTATCGCATCTTCCGGCAACCCGCGGAATATCAATCTGCTCAAATACATCGCCTGGATGTTTGACCAGAAACACACAAAACAGGACGAATCGGCGGCGCGTTCGTATGAAGAGCGCCGGGATGCTGAACGGCAGCGCCAGGCGGAACAGTCGTTGTCCGGCCGCGATATCGGCCCCTTGCCGGAAGTCGGCAATCCCCGGCGAAAAGCGGAGTGCGAGCGCAACTTCCGGCTTTTCTGCGAGTGTTATTTCCCGGAAACCTTCGCGCTGGAGTGGTCCGAAGATCACATCAAGGTAATCATCAAAATCGAAACTGCGGTATTGTCGGGCGGCCTGTTCGCGCTGGCGCTCCCGAGGGGGATGGGTAAGACGAGTCTTGCCGAAGCCGCCTGTTTGTGGGCGATGCTCTACGGTCACCGCGAGTTTGTGGCGCTGATCGGGGCGACCGAAGGCGCCGCGCTGGAAATTCTTGACAGCATCAAAACCGAGCTGGATGTTAATGAACTGCTGGCTGAGGACTTCCCGGAGGTGTGTTTTCCGGTAGCGCAGCTTGAAGGGATCGCCAACCGCTGCGCCGGTCAGCTCTGCCAGGGCATGCGAACCCGCATCACCTGGACGAGCAACGAAATCGTCCTGCCGACTATCAAGGACAGCCGGGCCAGCGGCATCATCGTTCGGGTGGCCGGGATAACCGGGCGTATTCGCGGAATGAAATACAAACGTTCCGACGGCCGGAACGTGCGCCCGTCGCTGGTAATCATCGACGATCCGCAGACCAGTGAGAGTGCCGGGAGCCTGGAACAAACTCGAAAACGCATCCGGGTACTTGCGGGGGATATACTTGGACTGGCAGGACCGGGACAGAAAATTTCCGGCGTAATGCCGTGTACCATCATCCGCCCGGGCGATATGGCCGATACCATTCTGGATAAAAACAAACATCCTGACTGGAACGGCGAGAAAACCCGCATGGTCTATAAATTCCCGGACAATATGAAGCTATGGGAAAAGTATGCCGAGCTCAGGGCCGAATCTCTGCGCACCGACGGTAACTTCCAGGCGGCAACCGATTTTTACCGGGACAACCGGGAGGCGATGGACGCCGGAGCGGAGGTGTCCTGGGATGCCCGATTTAACCATGATGAAATTTCCGCGCTTCAACACGCGATGAACCTGAAATTCCAAGACGAGACGGCTTTCCGTAGCGAATACCAGAATGACCCGCTGCCGGATGACGACAGTGACGAGGCCTTGCTGACCGTGGACGAAATCGCCTCGAAAGTCAGCGGCCTTAAACAAAGCCGTATCCCGATGGCCTGTGACAAGCTGACGATGTTCATCGACGTCCAGAAAGCGCTGCTTTTTTATGTGGTGACTGCCTGGAATGATGAATTCACCGGGGCGGTTATCGACTATGGAGCGTGGCCGGACCAGCGGCGGCGGATGTTTTCACTGGCGGATGCCAACCCGACGATCCAGAGAGTTTTTCCGCAGGCCGGATTCGAGGGTGGTTTGTATTCGGCATTGACGGAACTGACGGATGATTATTTGTCGCGTGAATGGCCGAGGGAGGACGGCGCGATGTTCAAAGTCGAACGCGCTATGATCGACGCCAACTGGGGACAGAGTACGGACATAGTATATCAGTTCTGCCGTCAAAGCACACATTCGAACCTGATATTGCCATCGCACGGAAGATATGTCGGGGCCAGTTCCAAGCCGATGACCGAATACCGGAAAAAGCCCGGCGACCGGCTTGGTTTGAACTGGATGATTCCGAACGTTGCCGGCAAACGTGCCATCCGACATGTGATCTACGACTCCAACTTCTGGAAATCTTTCATCCACGCCCGGCTGGCGGTAGCGGTCGGAGATAAAGGCAGCCTGACGTTTTACGGCCGGGCTCCGCTGCAGCATCAACTCATAGCCGAACATCTGACGGCGGAATACCGGGTCAAAACCGCCGGGCGCGGCCGGGTGGTTGATGAATGGAAAATTCGTCCGCAGCACAACGACAACCATTTTTTCGACTGCCTGGCGGGCTGTGCCGTTTGCGCTTCGATGCTGGGAGCAACGCTCCCTGAATTCGGAAACGGAACCAAAATGCGCAAAGGTGCAATCAAGCTGTCAAACCGGAGAAGCGGCAGCCGTGAAATCGCAAGCGGCAGAATGTCCGGCGAAAGAATTAAGCTCTCAGAAATGCGCAGAAACAAAAAAAATTAAAAAAAATTTTGCAAACGGCATTGACACTGACGATATTTGTCGTTATATTGAAACTAACGATAAATGTCGTCATTGAATAAAATAAGGACTTTGAAACATGCGGGAACTCACATTACCTAAACTTACGCCGGCGGAACTGAATGTTATGCAAGCTGTCTGGGATGCCGGGGAGTCGACTGTTACCGAGATTATGAAATCGGTCAATACGGAAAACGAAAAATCGTTGAAACGCACTACCATTCAGGTGCAGGTGCTGAGGCTCGAAGAAAAAGGCTGGCTGACGCACCGCAAAGATGGCAACCGTTTTTTGTTCACTCCTACGGTGCCGAAAGAACAGGCCTCGGCGGATATTGTCCGGGACGTTAAGGAACGGATCTTTGGCGGTTCGTGTGCGGAGCTGATTAAAGCGTTGTTCGATCACGAGGAAATTACTCCCGCGGAAGTACAAAAAATTCAGAAAATGATCGACCAGTACGAGGAATAAAAATCATGGATATTCTGCAGAAATACTTAACTCTTTCGGAGGCCGGTTTTTCTCTGACGCTGCTTATCCAATTAGGGGTAATGTCAGTATTCGGCCTGCTCGCGGTAAAAACCGTTTCCCGGCAGTCCGCGCCTTTGCGCAGCCTGTTTTCACTGACGGTCATGGCTTCTTTGGCATTGGTGCTTGCCGTCTCGACGGCGTTCCATTTCTCCAATGTTTCATGGTGCAAAACGGAAAAGACCGTTGTTGCGAGAGAACTTGGCGTTCCATCTTCCGCAACGGTTGTATCGGCGGCTCAGGAAGTGAATACTTCGAATATTCCAGCGACAAATCATGAATCGATGCCGCATGAATCCACCTTCGAAATCAACTGGGGAAAGGTGTCCATGGGAGTCGGTGCTATATGGCTGATCGGCTCGGCTGTCGCGTTATTGAAACTCCTTTACGGACTGGTTTTCCTGAACGGTTTTAAATATGGATTGACCTCCGTGGACGATCCGCATTTCAATACCATTTTGAAAACTGTCGCGGCGAGATTAGAAAAGAACAAAATCCCGAAACTGCATACTTCGCCCCGTGTTGAATCGCCGATAACCATCGGGATTTCAAACCCGATCGTCATTATCCCGGAAAGATTGCTGGGCAAACTTAACGACAACGAAATGAAAAGCATCCTGCTTCATGAACTCGCGCACATTTACAACCGCGACCATCTGGCGGGAATTTTCAAACGCATTATTATTGCGGCCAACTGGTGGAATCCACTGGTTTACATAATCAGCGCTGAGCATTCCGCGGCGCGGGAAGAAGTTTCCGACAATCATGTTTTACTGGAACTTCGTCCCCGAGCCTATTCGGAATGTCTGGCCGGACTCGCGGAGAAGACCTGCCTGATCAACAGGTTTCCCGCGGCTGCAGGAATGGCGGGTAAACATTCCCGTCTGGAGCAAAGAGTAAAAAACATTCTATCAAAAAACAGGAAATTGATAATGAAAACAGCTAAACGGGTAAAGACGGCGACAGTTCTCGCCTGCATTGTCGCGGTGGTTTCTGTCGCCGGGATGCAGTACGCGTCGGCCCAACCTCAGAAAAAAGATTCGGAAACTATAAAAAGTGGAAATCTGAACATTTCAGAAAAAGCTTTTACTGTCTATCTGGAGTTTTTACGCAAATGCGCAAAACAGGGAAAAATCAGTGCCCCGGACAAAGAGACATTAAAAAAGAGCGGCATAACCGAAAATGAATGGCAACAGTTCGGAAAAGTCTTAGCCTTTTATCAGATGTCCCGAAACAGCAGAGCTTTCAAATATCCAGATGACTGCAAGCCTACGCCTGAAACAAAGGCGCTGCTTGACAAATACGGCTCTGAAATAAGCAAAATAATAGATAAGCTTCGAGTCATTGAAACAGATCGCAGCAACATAGTTAATCTCAAACAAATAGGTATGGCATTACTTTCCTATGCCCATGACCATGACGGAAAATTACCCGGCAGTCTGGCTGATCTCGTTAAAAGCAAATTCGCCAGCATAAATATCTTTCAATATCCGTCCTCAAGAACTCCAGTAACTATTGAGCTGCTTGAACAAAACAAGGCGGATTATGTCTATCTGGGCAATGGTCAGGAATTGAAAGAGATTAAAATTCCATCGGCAACCCCCATTGTGATAACTAGGCCGGGCCTTTTGAAAAACAATCGCACCATTGCCCTCTATGCGGACGGACATGTGGCAGATGGGGCGACAAAAGCAAATAAAAATGTCCATAACGAAACAGCAATGAAAGGCCCTAAACCATTCTTCGGCTTAATGGACGGTTCGGGCACAACGACTATCGATCTTTCGGAAAACGAGATAAAGACCTATTTAAAGATAATGCCTTTATTGCACGATGGGAAAACTTCTCCTCAGTTGCTCGTGAAGGAATTCGGATTTAAAAACAGCCGGGAAATGGATATGCTGATCGTGAAAGTTATAAAAGCTTTTTCACGCTATTCTTTAGAAAATGGAACTCTTACAAATCCGAAGGCATTGAGTTCTATCAAAAATATCCGAATAAGTTCAAAGACAAAATCCTTGCTGAAAAAATATGAAAACGTTAATCGTATGCCACCCAAGGCTGTTCCGGAATCCTCTCGTTTGACCGAGGCGGTAAAGAAAGAGTTTACTTTCGGGTTTGAACGCGCCACCAGCGGCAAGCTTGTTTTTAAATGCGGAATAAACCGCTCCCGGATAAATTTAGCGGTTAACGTTTACGGTAAACGCGAAAACGCCAGCGATAAATGGGATGCCATTGCGCCTTTTATTAGCCGCGCCTATCTTCCTGGCAGTGTTCGCATTTCCGGCGGCGCTTTTCTTGATAGCCTGCCTGAGGGAAAACACCGTTTTAAATTTAAATTCGTTCCCAGTTTAAAGGTTGCCATGGCTTCCAAAACCCACTTGGTCAGCTACTATGGCGGCACGGTTGAAACTGACTGGCTAACATTGAATGTCCCATCAAAACCAAAACGTGATTCACGACACGCTCAGTTGATTCATAACGCAAAGGCTGATCGTTTCAAGGTTTCCGGGGAAAAGATGATTCTTTCCGGTAACGCCTATATTCCTTATGGCAAATTTACTGTTTACGCAAATAACGCGATTGTTGATTATAAAAACAAAGATATCAACGCTTCCGGAAATGTGCGTTTACACGCCTTTGATGAAAAACTGAAAAAAAGCAATATATTCAAGGCGAAAAGCGTGACCGGCAATCTTGCCTCCGGCTATTTTAAATTCACCGATTTTATCGGCAATCGCGGAAATTCCACCGTGAAAGCCAAGTCATGTACCCTAACTCCAGACGGAAAAATCACTGTTGAAACCGGTTCGCAGAAAAATCCTGATGCAATTAACAAGGTTTCAGACGTTTACGTGGTAATTGAGCCGAAATTGGGAAGGATACGCTTGAATAATACCGTTCCGAATACAAAACTGGCCGATGCGACATTAAGGACTTCTGATGGCGGCTTTTTCAAGGTGTCGGATATTTCCGTTAAAAACAAAGATGCTAATCGTGAATTCACTTTCAAGTTGGTGTACAACCTGAAGAAGAAGCCTGGTCAGTTGAACCAGACGATTGCTGTAAAATATTCGGAACTACCCAAAAAATGTCTGCAGGCAGGCAAATGGTCTATCTGGGTAAAACGGGGAAATCAGTTAAAATAAAGGTTGACGCAAAAATTCCAAAAGGCTATTCATATCCGGTAAACCACTTAAAATTTACCGCAAAAACAGATACAGAAACGGCATTTCCCGATGACAAACCGGGAAATGCCATTTTTTGCTCTTAACCTGTATTTCAAGGATTTTTTACTGGTTCGACTTTTCTGTTTGACTGCCAATATCCTCTCTTTCTGAAAGCGTGAATTTTAAATCTTTCGCCCCAGCGGGTGGGAGCTGAATAAAATTCGATGTTATTATCATCAAGAACCTTAAGTTCAAATTCAGAAGGAGAACCCGGTTCCTGGTCCGGCATGAGAAACAGGATCTTCGCTTCAGGGGTTTTTGCCCTAATATAATCGTAACTGCCGCCATGTTCAGAGGTAAAATTCGCCAGTTTGTCCATGGATTCCGGAAGCTGTTTGTTTTTACGGACATAATAGTTTAACATATAAGGGAATAATGTCATACGATAGCGAAGCTGTTCCATGTACAAGTCGCGCTCCGGCATTTCCGCCATCTCTTTGAATTTGGCAAGATAAGGGGTCAGGCTTTCAAGCTTCAGAGCCGGATCGATATCCTGCGCGGAATCCTTGAATTTAAGCAGCTCTTTATAGGCCTTGCGGTAATTGCTGCCTGCGTCAGATAATTTATTAGCGCAGGAGGCTTTCAAGCCCGCCAGATAGAGTTTGAAAACCGGCTTCAATGCAGCAACGATTGCGTCATAATCCGCATCCTCGGGGAAATCCGGTTTTATATCTTTAACTTTTGCCGGATCACTTGACAGATCAACTTCTTTTATAGACAGCCCGCTGAAAATGATGAGCTTCTTGTTGTCTGTCCATTTCAGGTTACCCTTTCCGGAACATATTTTCCGGTCATTTTTTGTGTCCAGATCAATAATATGCAGTTCGTTATTTATACCGTTCAAATATGCCAGTTGTTTTCCATTGGGAGAAAAGACCGGCTTGACTGCGCCGCCTTTTTCTTCAAAACTCAATTTTTCCGGCTTGCCGCCCGGGTAAGAGACAACAAAAATATTGCCGGATACCGGTATCCCTTCAATCCAGCGGCCGCCTTTGGTAAACGCACCGGAGTAGGCCAGTTGTTTCCCGTCAGGAGAAAACGCAACCCCGCATCCCTTATAACCGGTATCAAACACTTTTCCGGAATTTACATTGATGGAAACAATCTGGTGTCTTGTGGTATAGCCTTCTCCTTTGGAAATGAAGATTTCGGATGAGTCCGGGGACCATGCCGGAGTGGTTTTGAAGGCTCCGTCATAAAACTTTTTGATTGACATTGTGCCGAAGTCCAGAACGTAAAGTCCGGAAATGATTTTACCGGCTTTATTTTCGTGTCCGAGAAAGGCTAGTTTCGTTCCATCCGGAGACAATGCCGGATACCACGGGGAATATTTTGCAATATCCGTGAGATCAAGCAAATCTCCTTTGCTGGTGACGATCATCAACTGTTGACCCAAAATGGCATTACCGCTGTTTGCACTGATGGAGTCAAGGCTTCCTATTAATACGCTACCCAGTGAAATCAAAGTTCCACTGCTGGTTTGGATTGTCGGACGCGCGCGGCCAATAAAATCCGCTACCTTTTCAGCATTTCCTGAAGCGGGATCAAATCTGTACAATGATCTCAAAAGACCATTTTGTGAAATGGGGCTGAGCCAGATATGCGAAGATTTCCGGTAGTTGGCGTTGATTACCGAATCCATAAACTTGCGCGCCTTGACCGGAGAAACCTTAACAGTTCCTGACGAGATGTTCGCGATTGAACCTGACTCGACCATCGTCTCGGTCGCGCTTACGGGATTTACTGCCACCGCTCCGGTTAAGACCGTAAGCACAGTGAGAGCGGCGGTTTTATTCTTTCTTTTCATTTTATTTTTCTCCATTTTCTTGTTTGAGTCACCGAATACTTTCGCTTCAAATTTTGTGCCTATGACTTTCAGAAGCGCACTCGGGGTTTTGACGGAAAACAGCTTTGCTTTATCGGGAGAAACCTTGGCCAGAATACTTCCGCGATGGAGGGAAAACGTGCACATTTTCCCGCCGCGGGGCGCCGTGTATTCAAGCTGCGAGTTCCTGCCGACAGAAACAAAACTGTCGTCCGCCGTTTTTATACTTATACCCGCATCGGGACCTGTGATCAGCATGTCCCCGACCGCGAGTTCAGTATCCTTGGTAATCTTACCGATTTTACCGTCAGCTCTGCTTATTCGACAATAATTCCAGCAGCCAACGACCTTCGCCGTTGAAGGATTGCTCAAGGGAAATATAAAGAACAACGACACGGTAATAATGACGGAAGCCGCCAGCGCGAAATACCATAAGCGGCGAGAGAAAGCGATACCGGAAGAAGGTTTTGTTTTCTTCTCATCCAGTTTTGCAAACATGTCCTCAAGGATGCGTTTTTTCGAATCCGGATTTAATCCAACGTATTTATTCATTATTTCCTCCGGAAATTTATCGGGAGTTCGTTTGCTGTTCATTCTGCACCCCCTTTCCAGCGCGTGGCGTAAAGTTTTTTGAATGCTTCCCGGCCTCGGGAAAGCAGTGATTCCACAGATTTCAGCGAGCGTTCCATTTTCAAGGCTATATCATTTACGGAAAGCCCTTCACAGTATTTATATAAAAGAGCCCGGCTTTGGGATTCCGGGATATCGGAAAGTATCCCGTCAACCAGCATGTTTTCGAAGTCCATATCAATATCCGTTTCCGCTTCTGCGATAATTTTTCCAGTTACGGTCTCATCCAGGGGGACCGTATAGTCCATAACGCGGTCTTTCCGGCGGAATTGTTCGAGAATTTTGACTCTGGCAATCCCGAAAAGCCAATTCGAGAGTTTGTCTTCGTTCCCGGAAAAGGTTTCGATCCTATCAATTGCCGTCAGAAACACCTTCTGGGTGATTTCTTCCGCGACGTAAACGTTATTGTCGCAACGCGCATAAACGTATCTGTATATCCGATCCGCGTTATGCTTATAAAGTTCTGCCCAGGCGTCTTTATCATTATTTTTTAGTCTTTCAAATACACCGGTCATTTTGTATCCATCTCAAATGATCATCTGTTTCTACTATTATAGTGCGTTTTCTGAGCTAAATCCTTCGGTACATTCTAAAAAAAGTTTGCTTTTTTTCTTTTTGGGTTAAAATAATTTATAAGAATACCAGGTCATATATTATAAAAAGGCAATCAAGAAAGATTTAATGAATAATATTGTTCCGGAAATAAAGCGCTTAATAGGCAAAAACAATCCGCTGGCATTGGAGTTGATATATAAATTTGCCGGTCGGGAGCTTTATATGTATTTGCTTGGGATTACAGGAGCGCAACCCGATGCAGAGGATTTATTGAGCGATCTATTTGTACGGATTGCGGAAAGAAAGGAAAGTCTGTTAAAAGCTGATAATTTGAAGGCGTACCTTTATCGAATGGCGGCCAATATGGCCTATGACAGGATAAAAAGACGAAAAAAACATGAAGCAATGCTTAATGATTATTCACTGATTCTGGAAGCAAAGAATGAAGAGGCATTGTCAAAAGAAGAAATCACGGAACTTCATTCGATCCTGAATTGTCTGCCGGCGGAACAGAAAGAGGTTGTCATTTTGAAAAACTTTATGGAAAAGACTTTTAACGAGATTGCTGAAATTACAAACGTTTCAATTAACACAGCGATAAGTAGACATCGCTATGCCCTGAAAAAATTGAAAGACATCCTGGAGAACAAACAATGAATAGAGATATCAATAAATATCTGGACAAATTCAAGTTGATAGAACCGCCTCCGGAACTTGAACGGAATATTATTTTAAACGCCGTAAATTCCTGGAATACTCAGGAAGATGATCCTCAAATCCCCGGAGGCCTGAAGCTGACATTGAAGATATTTTTCCCGGCTGCGGCAGTTGTTCTTATAGGCATTTTGTTCCTTAATTCGATTTTCTCACCATTGCCGAAAATCAATAATAAGCATGCTCCCGAAATAAAACAGCTTGTTGCACTCGGAATTTCAAAGGATAAAGCAGAAATAATGATGATTATAGAAACAAATAAAAAAAGCAAATCCATATCATACAAAAAATATTTACAGGAGAATCAACCATGAACTTGCCGCTACTTTCTCAGGGAATGCACAGCATCATAATCGGCTTTTGCTTTTGCCTGTTCTTTGCTGGAGTTACAATTTATTTAACAAAATATCGTTTCAAGAAACCCAATGCTCGGAAGTGGCGAATCATAACCGCCATGGTCCTGCTTGGAATAATTCTTGCATATATCATATTTTACACCGTATCTAATATGATAGGCCGGGCACAAGTTAAAGCCAGACTGGCCCAAATGAAAAAGCTTGGAATCCCCCTTGCTTCCGAAGCAACAATTCCTGATCTCCCCAAAAATTCGTCGGAGAACGGCGCTTTTTTCTATCGAGCCGCCTTTGCATTGCTGGATGCTGAGGATTCCTGCTTAAAGATTTATGGTATATATCAAGCCCAAAGGTATAATAACAATGTTGCGGAATGGTCTGAGGCTGGAGTAAAAAGAGCAAAACAGTTGCTTAACAATAAGCATATGAATCTAGTTTTTTCCCTTTTTTCCCGTGGCGCGGAAAAGCCTTATGCCGTATATATACGAGAATATAGGGGCCCGGAGACTTTGTTTCCGGAACTGAATTATTATCGTTCCATGTTCCGGCTAATTGCCATGAAAAGCAGTTGTGACGGGCTTGACGGCAAAGTCGATGCCGGGTATGAACTTATACGGGACGGTTACAAGTCAATAATCCAATTTAATGATGATCCAGGTCTTATATCGCAATTGGTAAATATATCTTGTGTTGCAATAAATATTGATGCTTTGAACGCATTGGTTTCAAAATATGGAATTAGCAACACCCGGGCAAAAGAATTCATCAGACTTATTGATAAGCTTGATTGTAACCAGACAATGAAGCATCAAGTTGATGGGGAGGCCGTCCTTTTTGACAAATATATTTATGAAGGCATCATGAACGGCAAATATACCCTACAGGAACTTGAAAAATTAGTAAGCTTTTCCAAATCTAAGTATATTGATTTGCTGGCTCCGATCTGGCCGTTTTTCTATCAGGATTACGCTTATGCACTTAAGCGCAAATTGGAAATAAGAGCTTTTTTCGACAAACCCTACTGGCAAGTAAAACAGAAAGTAAAAAACTGGCAGGCACAGGTACAGAGTAGACCATTTATGTTTATTGCTGAAGGCATGATGTCGGCATTCGGAGCTTTAAGAATAAAAACAGCCAGGATCAATACAGAAATAGATGCTATGAAACTAACCCTGGCGTTGCATATTTTCAAAAACAAAAACGGACATTTCCCTGAAAAAATTGAGGAACTGAGTCCTTTTATTCTGAAGAACTTACCGCTTGATCCCATGTCAGGTAAGCCGTTTGGATATAAAAAACAGGGAAACTATTTCACCCTCAACAGCGTCTGGTTGAATGAAAAACGGCAAAGGGAACAAAAACGGCAAAAACGCCGAAAATAAAATATATTTTGTTTTACTGATCCAGATGCCAATTACCCACAAAAATCATAATTCTTCTTAAAAGCCCTTAACCGGGCTTTTTATTACACACAAAGTCTGCTTTTATCAGGCTTCCTTTTCTTATTCTAAAAAATACTTAGCGGCCTCCATGCTTTTCAATGGGGGCCGCATTTTTTTTATCCAATAAACCCTCCTTTTAACCCTTTTAACCTATTCCTATCAAGAAATTTCCATTAAAGACACTTCCACCCCCAGTTTAGTGGGTCTGAATTCCGGTCCCAGCTCGTATGTACAGAGTGAAAAGGCAATCCCTGCCGAAATCTCAAAAGGAGACGCTCTATGCAGAAAAAAACACAAAAGAACAATGACTCACCGCTCCGGGAAATCGCATCCATTCTCGCCAACGGCATTATTCGGCTGAAGAAAAAGGGGAAGCTGAAATAATGGACACAAATCTTGAACAGAAAATCAAAGACAATGCTTCCGGGCCGAAGTCGGCGGAAAGCGATGGCCAGAAGGTCGAGCAGCATTCCATCAGAGATCAGATCGAAGCTGACCGCTACCTGAACTCGAAACAGGCGGTTAAAAAAGCCGGATCGGGACTAAAAATCAGCAAGATGAGTGCATCGGGAGCGTAAAAATTGAAGAATTTTTTATCCACAATTTTCAAAGGAAAAAGCCCTCGACAGGTAGCGCCGCGACATCCCGGAAGGATTCTCCGGGCGCGGTTCGACGCGGCGCAGACTACCCATGACAATAAGCGTCACTGGGCGGCGGCCGATCATCTGTCGGCGGATATGGAGGCGTCGCCGGAAGTGCGCCGGACGCTGCGGACGCGGTCGCGTTACGAAGTCGCGAATAATTCCTATGCAAAAGGGCTGGTTCAGATGCTGGCAAACGACTGTATCGGCACTGGCCCCCGGCTCCAGATGCTCACTCCGGATGAAGACTTCAATGACGAGATCGAGGTTGAATTCATGCAGTGGGCGGAGGCGGTGAAGCTGGCGGCGAAACTGCGCACTATGCGGATGGCGCGGTGCCAGGACGGCGAAGCGTTCGCGGTCATGTCCACCAACCCGAAAGTCCGGCACGAGGTCAAACTTGATCTGATGCTGATCGAGGCTGACCGGATTTGCAGCGATCTGGTATGGCTGCCGGATGATAAGCTCGTCGACGGCATAAGTTTCGATGACTGGGGCAATCCGGCAAGCTATCAGGTAATGAAATACCACCCCGGCGATATGCGCTACGCGCCCGGCGATGAGTCGGTAATTGTTCCGGCCGACTACATGCTGCATATCTTCCGACAGGATCGGCCGGGACTGCACCGGGGCGTACCGGAACTGACGGCGGCCTTGCCGCTATTCGCCCAACTGCGCAGGTATAATCTCGCGGTTTTGAGTGCTGCTGAGGCGGCTGCCGATTTCGCGGCGATTCTTTATACCGACGCCCCGCCCAACGGCGAAAGCGAGGAAGTCGAACCGATGGACATCATCCCGCTGGAGCGGAACATGATGCTGACCGCTCCGGCGGGCTGGAAGCTGGATCAGCTTGATCCCAAGCAACCCGCTTCCAGCCACGCGGAATTTGTCAAGGTGATTTTGAGCGAGATCGCCAGATGCGTCTGCTCGACTTATGGCAGCGTTGCCGGGGATTTTTCCGGCTTCAACTACGCTTCAGGACGGTTGGACAACCAGATTTACCACAAATCAATCCTGGTGGATAGAAGTTTCTGGCAAACGGAAATCCTGAATCGGCTGTTTGACCTTTGGATTCGGGAATACATGCTAGCAAGGCCGTTCACTGGCGGAGGCTATTTCAGGACTCCCAGGCACACCTGGTTTTGGGACGGATTCGTTCATGTCGATCCATCTCGCGAAAGCAAAGCTCAGGGGCAAAGACTGGAAAACAATACCACTACTCTGGCCGCTGAATGCGCTAAAGACGGGCATGACTATCTCTCTGTTTTACACCAGCGAGGCAAGGAACTGCGGATGATGCGTGAGCTCAAAATACCGTTCGATGATAATGAGACTGAGATGCCATCATCATCAAATAAAAGCAATATGTGACAATAAAACCAATAACTCGGGGCTGGGCTATGCTGGGCGAGGCACAGCTTTCCCCGGCCAGGCGTGGCGAGGCCCTGCTCACAAAGGCGAGGCGCTGCAAGGCGCGGCAATGCAAACCAAGGATGTTTTTATGAAAGAAATCAAAATCAAAATCACAGGAACAACGCCGTTAATCTGCAACCGCTTCACAGATGAAGCGCAGATTTCGGCAAGCAATGGCAATCGTGCAGCGACTGTCGGAGACAAAGGCAGTCCTAAAGAACAGGCGGCCAAAAAACTCTATACCGGAAACAATGGAAAGCCGATGATTCCACAACCCAATCTATTTCGCGCCATTATTGATGGCGGGAAATTTTTCAAAGCCGGCAAAAGCAAGGTTACCACACTTAAAAGCAGTCTGATTCCCGCCTGTCTTGAAATAGACGGGATTGAAATTCCCATCAAAAGCCGGGAAGGCTGGGAAGTCGACACACGAGCTGTGCGCATCCCCTCAACCGGAGGACGCATACTCGCCCATCGTCCCAAGTTCAATGACTGGGAACTGGAATTTACCGCACATCTTGACGAGGAAATCATGAGTCCTGCCCTGTTCCGGGAGATTATCGACGCTGCCGGAAAGCGAATCGGGCTTGGAGATTTTCGTCCCGACTGCAAAGGGCCTTTCGGGAAATTTGTAGTCACTCTCTGGCAGGAAAAATAATCATAATCGGGCTTTTGCCTAGTCGAGAGAAACATAGCTCGGCGTGCCCTGGCCCTGCTGGGCGGGGCGATGCGCGGCAAAACGTGGCAAGGCAAGGTGAATTTTTAACCAACAAAAAAGGAAATGGCGAATGAGTGATTTTTTGCTGATTGAAGCGGCCGGAGGCGCTAAACCCAAAGTGATAGGGCTTGCGTATTCCGGCGGCAAAATGAATCTGCCGGGCTGGAAACACCCGGTGGTGGTCGACTTATCCGGGCTGGAACTACCTGAGAGCGTTCCATTGCTGGCGAACCACCAGAACAAAACCGCGTCCCGGGTCGGGATGGTCACCGCCTCGGTCAAAGACAATGTACTGGAAATCGACGGTCAGATCGTCTCCGAAAGCGAGGACGCCAGGGACATCGTGGCGCAGAGCAAGGCCGGGGCCGACTGGCAGCTTTCCATCGGAGCGGATGTTGTCAAGGCTGAGCTGGTCAGATCGAGCCGCGAGGTCAACGGTCAGATTTTCGAGGGGCCGTTTTACCATGTGCAACACTCAACCCTACGTGAAATTTCGGTCGTCGCGGTCGGCGCCGACGCCAAAACAACCATGAAAGTATCCGCAAGTTTTAATCTTCAACCCCAAAACATAACAGGAGAAGGAACGACTATGGCAAACGAAGACCCTAAAAAAGAACCGGAAAACAAAAAAAACGAGCAGGAAAACAAGACTTCAAAACCGGAAAACACCCCGGAGAAAAAGCCTGAAAACAAAGAACCCAAAGAAGAACCGAAACCCAAACAGGAGCCGACGGCTAAAGAAACCCCGAAAACGAAGGAGGAACCGAAAATAAAAGAAGAACCCAAAACCGAACCCAAAACCGAAGCGGCTGCCACGCCCCCGACAATCCAGGCCCAGGCCCGGGACGCCGCGCAGCAGGCGGTGAGAGCCGAACGCGAACGGGTATCTGAAATCCAGACGATCTGCAACGGGGATTATCCGGAGATCGAACGCGAGGCGATTTCCGCGGGATGGGAGCCTGAGCGCGTCACCGCCAAGGTGCTGAAAGCGCTGCGGGATAACCGTCCGAGCGCGGATGTGAATATTTCCGTTAAAAGCAAACCCGAAGGAGGTGAAATGCGTAAAACGTTGGAAGCGGCCATGTGTATGCGCGTCGGGATTTCCGGCGACAGCCTGATTGCCGAATACGGCGAACAGACCGTGCATCGCGGTGACGAAGTAAGCGATATTCCGCTGAAGCAGCTCTTGCTGGAATGTCTGAGGATCGAAGGCGTAACCGTACCGGCCGCGTTCGGCAATGACACCATCCATGCGGCGTTTTCTACCGTCAGTCTGCCGGGGATTCTGAGCAATGTGGCGAATAAAAAGCTTCTGCATAGCTATAAGGCCCAGCCGGTGATCGCGACCAGATTGTGCAGCACCGGAGACTTGAATGACTTCAAGGAAAACGAACGTTTCCGCCTGACTGACGCGGGCGATCTGCAGCCGATCGGGGCTGATGGCGAGATCAAGGAAGGTGGACTGAGCGAGGAAAAAGCCACCAACCAGCTCGACACCTACGGCAAGAAATTCTGCCTGACCAGGAAAATGATCATCAACGATGACCTCGGGGCGTTTATGAAGGTACCGACCGCGATGGGCAACCGCGCCGCCAGGCTGATCGATCAGCTATTCTTCAGCCGGCTTTTGAGCAATCCCGGCCAGTCCGACGGCAAGGCGCTCTTTTCGGAAGCGCACGGGAATCTGCTTTCCGGCGCGGACAGCGCGCTTGCTCATGAAGGACTGCGAAAGGCGGTGCAGATGTTCCTTGACCAGGTGGATTCGGATGGCCAGCCGATCAACATCGAACCGCGCTATCTGCTGGTGCCGACCGGCTTGAAACATCCCGCGATTGAATTGACCAAGGGGGCGACGCTGATCGTTTCCGGCGGCGACGCCACCGAAGGAGCGCTTCCGACGATCCGTCCGGCGCTGAATTCTCTCGCCGATGAAAATCTGCAGGTGGTAAGCTCTCCGTATCTGGCGAACAACAACTATTCCGGGTCAAGTTCCGCCGCCTGGTATCTCTTTGGCGATCCGGCGACGGTCGATACGTTTGAATGCGGATTTTTGAAGGGCAAACGCACCCCGACGGTCGAGCGCGGCTCCACTGATTTCAACACACTGGGACTGTGGTTCCGGGTCTATTTCGACCTCGGCGTCCGCGAGCAGGATCATCGCGGCATGGTCAAGGCCGCAGGCGCGTAAGCGCTGACAGGCTAACCGCCGGAGCTTCGGCTCCGGCCAATCATTCTTAATTTTTAATTCTCAATTTTTAATTCTTCTGGAGGTTTTAATGCTTGCAAAATACATACAGAGAGGACACAGCATTGACTATACACCCGAAGCCGACGTGGCGGCGGGAGATGTGGTAATCATCGGCGATCTGGTTGGGATCGCCAAACTCGATATCAAAGCCGGAACCCTCGGCGCCTTAGCCTTAGTCGGAGTGTTCGATATTCCCAAGGCAACGGGTGAAGGCACAAGTATTGCTTTCGGAACCATCGTGTTTTGGGACGCTGAAAATAAACAGGTAACCACCACCGCAGGAGACAACAAATATCTCGGCAAAACCATCATCGCGTCCACAGACGATGATACGCATGCCCGGGTAATTATCAACGTTTCCCGCGATGTGCCGATCAGTGCAGCCGCGGCGATTGCCGATCCTGAAGCCAATGCCGAGGATATCGACGACCAGTCCGGCGGTACGGCCAGCGAAACCCATCAGCTGGCGGCAGTCGGAGATACTTCTTCAACAGACCAGTCAGGGGCGATCAATAACAACTTCGCCACCATCGGCGCAGAGTACAACGCTCTCAAAGACGACGTCGAAGCCAACAACGGCAAGCTCGACTCCATACTGGCGGCGCTGCGGACGCTGGGGCTGATCGCGACTGAATAATGGGTATGCTGGAACAGGGGCTTGCCTGGCTGGAAGCCCAGCGGAAAACCCATCTGACCGTGCCGGTAATCTACCGGCGCGGCGGTGACTCCGCCGAGGTGCCGGCGACGGTCGGCAGAACTGTGTTCAAAGTCACCGACGATTACGGCCGCTTCCAGTACATTGAGAGCCGGGATTACCTCATCAGCGCCGTCGATCTGGTGTTGAATGACACACCAATACTGCCCGAGCCGGGCGATGAAATAGTCGAGGACGGTTTTGTTTATGAGGTGATGGCTCCCAACAACGAGCCGGAATGGCGGTACTCCGACAGCTGTCGGCAGACCTTGCGCATACACACAAAGTATATCGGAAAGGAGTAACTATGTCAAAGAAAAACGCAATAATCAAAATCCCGTTTTACAGCGATGAAATCGTGGTAATCGAAAAAAACGGCGAGCGGCTGGTAGTCATGAAGCCCATTGTTCAGGATATCGGTCTTGACTGGGATAAACAACAGGAACTTATCAAAAGAGACCCTGTTCTCAGTTCAGTTACCACCATTACGGGGGTAACTGGAAAAGATGGAAAGACATATCAGATGATTTGTCTGCCTGTGGAATATCTGAACGGCTGGCTGTTCAAGGTTCCGGCTTCCCGTTACAAAGGCAGGAAGCGTGAAGCTATCATCCGCTACCAGAAAAAATGCTATCTGGCGCTCTACGATTTCTTTCATCATGGCGCTGCAATTAATCCGGGAATAACCTTTGAACAGGTTACCGGCGTTATGAACAAATTACTGGACAAGCTGGATCAGAAAGACGACGTCATCCGGGAGCTTGAACGGGAATGCCGGAACCAGCGGGAATTTATCAGCGCCGTAATTTTCGGGCCGAAAATTGTTATATCCCGGCAGTGTTGCGGAAAGCATAAAGCGAAACAATCCAAAAGCCGCATGCGGACAATCTTCGGCTTTTTCACCGGGAGAAAATAACCATGCCCAACGGAAATGACAACCCCGATCTGCGCGACGTCTGGACTGCGGTCAACGAAGCCAGGCGGGAGTTAGCCGAGCTCAAAGGCATGCTGAATGTGCATTTTTCGGATCATAATATCCATCACAGCCCGCCGTGTCATGCGGCGGAGGACATGCGCAAAACCATGCTTTCGGCGGCGGGCGCGGCAATCCTGGCATTGCTGGCCGCCATCGGCTCGATCATCGCCACAATTATGAGGTGAATTATGCCGTTATTGATCGACATAAGTAATGCCGTGGCCGCGGAACTGAATAATGCGGAGCTTTCCCAGGACTTCATCGCCGAGGTCAACCTCAAGCCGGAGTTCGAGCTTAAGGATTTAAAGGAACTGAAGATTACAGTAGTTCCGAAGTCGCTCAAGTTTTCAGGAGCGACCCGGCAGGAGTCAGGCAAGGAAGTGCAGATCGACATAGGTGTGCAGAAAAAAACCGCCGATCCCGAACAGTTGGCGGCGTTGCTGCAACTGGTCGAGGAAATTGCCGGGATTTTCGACCGCAAACGCCTGGCGGAATACCAGAAAGCGGTGTGCATCGGAACCGAAAATGAGCCGGTTTACGATCCTGAACACCTGCGGCAGTACCGGCAGTTCACCAGCGTTGTAACGCTGAAATTCCGGGTGACCTGAAATGTTCAGAATGCGAGGGCGTTCCCGGTTTGACGCTCGAAAAGTCAGGAAAAAGGCCGAAGCCGGAACATTCAGAAGCCTGAACCATGCCGCCGCCGCAATCCGGCTGACCGCCAGAAGGAGCATCCGGCGAAGCCCGAAAGAATCATCTGCCGGAACCCCGCCGCATACCCGCCGCGGTTTGCTGAAACGCTCACTCCTCTACAACGTGGACAAGGCAAAAATGCGGGCGGTCATCGGCCCGGCTTATTCCATCGTCGGGCGTTCCGGCAGCGCCCATGAATTCGGCGGCAAATATTACGGCAGAAAGTATCCCAAGAGGGCGTATATGGGTCCGGCTTTGAAGGAAAATAAACGACGCCTGCCACTTTTCTGGCGTGGGTCCATCAAATAATTACGGAGGTTTTTATGTACAAAATAGGTTTTGAAGCGAAGATTTTTTACGGGGCCGCGGGGTCGAAAGCCTCGTCGGAGCTCAAACATGTATCTGATTCGGTTTCGCTGAACATCGAAAAAGGCAGCGCCGAGGTAGCGGTCAGGTCGTCCAACTGGAAAAAGGTGCTTTCCGGTTTGAAGGACGCCTCGGTGGAATTCACGCTGGCCGGGGATACTGCCGACGCCGGATTTCAGGCGATCCAGAGCGCCTTTTTCAACGACACGGCGATTGCGCTTTTTATTGCCGATGCGGAGACTGGGGGAGCCGGGCTGGATGCCGATTTCGAGGTGATTTCATTCAACCGCACCGAGGGTCTGGAGGAAGTCATCAACTATGCGGTTAACGTGAAACCATCGGCAAAATCAACCCGCGAACCGGTATGGGAAGGCGGCAGCGGAGGCGGTGAATAATGAAATGTTTCAAGGATAACCAGAACCGCAACTGGACGATTGTGGTGAACGTCGCCGCAGTCAAACGGGTGCGCTCGCTGTTGGACATCAATCTGCTGGACGTAGTCAAGCTGGACGAGAAGAACCGTCCGAACGTTGATTTGCTCGAGCAGTTGGCATCCGATCCGGTATTGCTGTGCGACGTTATTTACTGTATCTGCAAACCGGACGCCGACGCGCAGAATATAAGCGACGAGGATTTCGGTGGTGCGATGGGCGGCGACGCTATCGAACATGCTACCACCGCGCTGCTGGAGGAACTGGTCGATTTTTTCCCCGAAGCGAAGCGGCTGGTGCTTCGCAAACTCATGAACGCCGGGGAAAAGGTCAAACTCCGGATGGAGAAAGCCCTGAAACTGGAGCTGGAAAATCCGGAACTCGACAAGGAACTGGAGAAACAGGTGAAGGAATATATTGCTTCATCTACCAGCTCGCCGGAATCCTCGGCATAAATCCCGATCCGTTCACGCTCCGGGAATTGTTGATCATGGCGGATTCCAGGGGAAAAGACAACTGGAACCACACTTCCAGCCTGCTGGCGATGCTGTTCAACATCAACCGCGACCCGAAAAAACAGCGGGCGATTTCGCCGGAAGTATTCAACCCTTATGTAGTTAGTAAACCTAAAAAGGATACACGTCTGGCTTTCGAGTTTATGCGTGAGATCTGGGGTAAAAAATGAGGGTTTAAAAGGATAAGCCCTTTTCCGTCATTCTTAATTTTTCATTCTTAATTTTTCATTGAAAATCGGAGATTTTTCTTAATGCCTTCAAGCGCCAATATACGGGCCGGCGCCGCCTACGTTGAGTTAACTGTTGAGAACAGTGCGCTCATTCGCGGGCTCAAAGCCGCGCAGACCAAACTGAGGAATTTCAGCCGCAGCGTGACCGCCGCCGGAAAAAAACTGCTGGCCATTTCGACGATCATGGCGTTGCCGTTTGTCGGCGGCGCCAAGACGTTTGCTGATTTCGAACAGCAGATGGCGAATGTCTCAACGATGCTTGACGAACCGGCGAAATATATGGATGCTTATAAAGACGGCATCCGTAAAATGTCCGTTGAGTTTGGTGAAGGCACCGACACCCTGGCGAAAGGTCTGTATGATATCCTTTCAGCCTCTATCGATCCGGCCAAGGCGCTGGACGTGCTGGCGGTCTCGGCGAAGGCGGCAAAGGCCGGGCTTACCGACACCGGGATAGCGGCGGACGCGATCACCACCATCCTGAATTCCTACGGCTTGAGTGCGGATCAGGCGCAGAGCGTTTCGGATCTTTTATTTCAAACTATTAAACGCGGAAAAACAACATTTGCGGAATTGGCGCCCTCAATCGGGATGGTGGCCTCTACCGCCGCCAGCGCGAATGTCCCCCTTGAAGAACTGGGGGCGGCGATTGCGACCATGACCCGGAACGGGGTCAAAACCGATAACGCGGTGACGGCATTAACTTCGATTATCGCGGCATTCCTGAAACCGTCGAAAGAAGCGGCGGCATACGCCAAAACTCTCGGTTTTGAAATGAGTTCCGCGACGATCAAAGCGGAAGGATTGAAGGGCGTATTTGAGCGGATCAAGAAGCTGCCGCCGGATGCGGTCAGCAGACTGTTTCCGAAAATCAGGGCGTTGCGCGGGGTACTTCCGGCCTTGCGGAACATGCAGGGATTTACCAAGGATATCGAGCTGATGAAAAACCGCGCCGGGATGACTGAAACCGCTTACGCTAAAATGGCGAAAACGCTCTCCATGTCCTTTGCCCGGCTCAAACAGGCGGGGATGCTGGCTTTGTCGGTAATCGGCGAAGCCCTGGCACCGGAACTGCGCAAAGCGGCAAGCTACTTTATGACGGTTGCCAAGTCGGTAACCACGTTTATTCGCAACAACAAAAAACTGGTGGTGACGGCGGCGAAAGTGGTCGGGATTGTGGCGCTGGTTGCGGGCGGACTGCTGACGCTGGGCGCGATTGCCGGAACGTTGTCGTTTGCTATCGGCGGGCTGCTTTCGATTGTTTCTGTGTTTACCGGAATTCTCAGTTTCCTGATTGGGACTGTCGGAGTCATCGTTTCGGTGCTGACCGCCAGTATATCGGTCTGGTGGCTGGTTGCCGCGGCGGTGGCGGCGGTCGGGGCGACGTTCCTCATCCAGAGCGGGGTTATCGGCAAGGTTGTCGACTGGTTCGGGGCGAAGTTTGATCAGTTAAAAGGCTTTGCAATTACGGCGTTTAACGGGATAAAAGCAGCGTTGGTTTCCGGGGATTATTCCCTGGCGGCACGGATTCTCTGGCTGAGTCTGCAGGTTGCCTGGCAGAAAGGTGTAAGTGTGCTTTTAGGCTACTGGATAGGTTTCAAACAGGCGTTCATGACCGCTACTCTGGAAACTTTCTACGGGGCGTTGAGCATCATCACCGATTCCTGGGCCAATTTGAAATCCGCCTGGGTCGGCACTATCGGCTTCCTGAAAAAAGGCTGGAGCGGTTTTACCGGCATGATCATGAAAGCATGGAACCACACCTTCGGTTTTATGATGAAAGCGTGGATAAAACTTAAGGGACTTTTTGATGATTCCATTGATGTTGACGCGGAGATTGCGAATATCGATCAGGACACCGCCGAGAAGAACGCGGATCAGGATGCCGATTACGCCAATACCGAAGCCGACACTAAAAAACAGCAGGCGCAAATTGAACAGCGGCGGCAGATTGAACAGGACGCTATTGCCCAGGCAATGGCCAATGACTTGCAACAACATGAAAATCAATATGCCGCTGAATTACAGAAGTCCCAGCAGGCTCTGGCCGACGCGAGGAAAGAATGGGCAACTGCGGTATCCGAAGCGAAAAACAAAACCCCTGAAACGAAAAAACCGGAAATAAGTCCTTTGCAGGACGCCATTGAGAAGCTGAAAAATGCTGGGGACACGGTTTCGAACGCGCAGGGAAAAATCAAGGTTCAGGGTTCGTTTTACGCCAATGCGGTCAGCTCACTCGCATCCGGCACCGCCGCCGAGCGTACCGCCAAGGCCTCCGAAGACATCAAAAAGAACACGAAAAAAACCAACCAGCTGCTGGAGGACTCCTCCGGCGGCTTAACCTTTGGATAAATTAATATGGCAGCCAGACTAGAACCGGCCTTTTTCGACCGGACGCAGGCCGTCGACGGCGACGGCAATTACACCACGGCGGAAGTGCCTTACTTTGTGTTTGCCGTTGACGACGAGGACGAGGCGATAAATTTCGCCAACTCCAATGTTCCAGGCGCCTTTAATAACATGGAACTGGAGTCTATTGAGCTTGATGAGCGCGTAAGCTTCGATACGTTCAAGGTTACCGCCAAGTACAAAGTGACAAACAGCGAGATCAGCTTTACTCCCACCGGCGAGCCGGACTCAGTTTACTCCTTCGATACCGGCGGCGGCGCCCGGCACCTGACGCAGTCGCTTGAGACGGTGTCAAAGTCGCCGTCCAGCGCGCCGGATTACGGCGGGGCTATCGGTTATGACGGCGAAAACGTAAACGGAATCGATGTGACGATCCCGGTTATGAACTTCACAGAGACACACTATTTAAGGAAGAGCAAGGTCTCAACCAGTTATAAAAAGATGATTTCCGACCTGACCGGCAAGGTCAACAGTTCCAACTTCAAGGGATACGCGCCGGGAGAGGTGCTGTTCCTTGGAGCAAGCGGCTCACGAAGAGGCGACTCCCGAAGCGACTACTGGGAGATAGTCTTCAAGTTCGCGGTCTCGCCAAACCGGACGAATATCCCGGTCGGCAGCTTGAGTATTTCCAACAAAAAAGGCTGGGACTATCTGTGGGTGCGCTATGCCGACGACGTCGGCAGCGACAATGCCCTGATCAAAAAACCGGTCGCCGCCTACGTTGAAAAAGTCTATGAACGCGCTGACTTCGGGGCACTGGGGATCGGCCGATGAAAAAAGTCAAATCAGGCGACAAGTTCCAGGCTCCCGCTTCGACCTGGAACAACTTTATCGATGCGGCAAGATATGTTCAGGATCGCCGCACGGGAATCAAGGCGACGGTCCGCGATGTAAAAAAACGGATGGTTTCGGTCAAGGTCTACAATGCCGATGAAGCGACTTTGAACATTTTCACTCCGGTATCCCTGACGGAACCGCTGGCCCCGATAGATGATGTAGCCGGAGCATTGCAGTTTGCTAATGAAATGCCGGTGCTCAAGGCGAAAAACTACGAATCGGGCGACGATGGGATCATCGGTATCATGCAGGATACGGTGGAATCCGGCAAGATCGGCGGCGCGGTTGTTGCCGGAGTTACCCCGGCGCTGCTGGAAACGGATATCCCGGTAACGGTCATCTGGCAGCAGGAGGCGTGGGCGATCGTCTGTCTTGGCGGCGGCGCTTCGGATTATACCGGTCCTTTCAAGATCGTCCAGGATGAATTCGGTTTTTACGTGGAGAACGGGATCGATCCGGAAGATGCGCTGGCCGGTTACGCACTCTTCAATGGAGAAATGGTCGCGGTGGATGCGGGGATGGTGTTGGCAAGTGGTCCTGGCTATGTCTGTCTGGTGATCGAGGAAACCGACGCCGATCCGTTTATTTATTTCGATATTTTCCAGGCGCCTGAAGGCGAGGAAGGACAAGCGGTTTATCCGCTTGGATATGCCGGCTACAATGAGGAATCCGAAACTTACGCGATTAATCAGTTTCACCATGCATTGCCTCAGTTGTGGATTTTGGGCGACTGTGAAGACGAAGAGGAAGAAGGTGAAGAGGAGCCTGTTGAATGAAGAAAATCTGGCGAAAGAACGGCAGGATAATTGCGAGAAAAGGCAAGTTGCTTGTTTGCGACGTCTGCCCGTGCGACCGGTGCTGCCCCTGGGGAAACGATATGGAACTGATCCAGGAATTCTGCCCGTGTTATTCATTATATACGGCGGTAATGGAGCTGCTTTACAACCGCGACACCTCGGTTAACGAGCCCCGCAGCGTCCCGGAATATGTCGCCGCAATCCTCAGCGAAGCGCCTGAACTGATCGAAGAATTTAATTTCTGGATGAACTATTCGTTTTATGTGGCCTTTGACGGAACCTTGCCGCAGGAGGATATCGACGCCTATTATTACGGAATCAATACCTTCTGGGAACTCGGACTTAAAGCGTATTGCTGCCCATATTATCTGTTTGAAGAATGCGGACCGTGTTTGCTGGTGCTGCCGCCTCCGCCGGGAAGCGGCAGTGACTCAACCGACTCCACCGATACGACGGATAGCACGGATGCAACTGACACAACAGACACGACCGATTCGACGGACTCAACGGACTCAACCGATACCACTGATGCAACCGATTCAACGGACTTGACTGACTCAACCGACACAACAGATTCAACCGACAGTACTGACAGCACCGATTCGACAGACACAACCGATATGACTGACACGACGGACACAACGGATAGTGGCACTGACACCACGGACACCGGAACGGACACAACAGATAGTGGCACAGACAGCACGGATTCAACCGATGCAACGGATGCTACAGATACGACTGATGCTACTGACGCCACGGACACAACCGACTCGACGGACTCAACCGATTCGACTGATGCCACGGATGCTACAGATACGACTGATGCTACTGACGCCACTGATACAACCGACTCGACGGACTCAACCGATAGTACCGATTCGACCGACTCGACGGACTCATCCGATTCCACCGGGGGCAATCTGTATGGCATCTTTATCATCTGCTGGGAGGTGTGGAATGAGCTGGCGCAGACATTTATCTCATGCACCAGTCATTCGGTTGGGGTGCATCGGTTTGAGCCGAATGGCGACGGAATCGAGTTTGCACCGGTGACCGGGCTCTTTCCGGACGGCGAAGTGATCGATCTTTTCGGCGACCGCTGGCGGGCGTACCAGATCGGCGATCTGTACGACAGCGCGTTTGACGCCGAAATTGATTTCAGTTCGATGCACTCGCGTGATGAATGGAACTCCCTGGCATTGAACCTGTGTTGTGGTTTGAGCGTGGAGGTCAACCTTGACGTATATGAATGCGGAATAGGCAGCTATTTCCCGTACAGTCAGAAGTTTGTTGTTGTCGGCGAGGAATGCTATGAAATTGAGCCGGGCGTAGTAGAGTGCTGGCCGATTGAGGAGTATGTCGGCGAGGCGCAGGCATGGACGATCAACGGCGGCGACGAACAGTGGTGCATCATGGGAGACTGGAATGAGCTGGACGGTCCCGCGTTCAAGGCTGCCGGTCAGGCTTGCATCGCCGCGGTCAACGCCTCGTGGGACGCGGCTGTCGCCAATGTTGAATCATGGCTTGTCACCGGTAGTTACGGCGGGTCGTCGACCGGCAATTCGGGCAGCTGGGGTTACTGCAGTTATTACGGCGACTGGTACGACGTGCATCACTGGAAAAATAACCGCTACGGCAAATTTCACATCGAAAAGACCGATAATACGCCGCAGGACGCCACTGGCGTAAAAATTACGCTGACGGTTCGGCTCCATGAATACGATTACGCCTCCAACACCTGGAACGATTGGATCTACTACTATCTGGACGAGGAGTTGACAGTGGAGTTCGGGCGTGAACTGATCATGCCGATGTGCGCCAATATCCCGGCTTACTATGACTGCAGCGACAGCGAGGACAGCTATGAAGTCGCCCCGCATGATGGTTGGGAGAGGCACGGGGCCGAGTGTGAAATCTCCTACACGATTATTGAATACACTACTCAAATATTTTAGTCGGCGCAAACGACGCCGATGTCCTGCTTCATGCTTCAGTTGCTGGAGCTCCTTACGGAAGCGGGAAGATAAACACAATATTCAGGAAGGTAGCTTTATGAAAGACATGAAATGCTGGCTTTGCGTCCGCAAACATCTAGCCGCGGCCATGAGCTACGGCAAGGAAGTCATGACCGGTCACGGTAAAGGCGCGGATCTGGATCATCGTCCTGACCTGCAGGGAGAACTGGTCAATGCCGAACATCATCTGACAATGCTCGGTGACAACGTTTTCCGGCAAACGGTGGCGAACATCCGGGGAAAACTGGAACAGAATGCGCTGGCCGTTGACTTCAGGGATGTTGAATATATCAGGAAACTATGGCACCTGGCCGAGGCGAAAGATAAAGGAACAACTGCCGCCCCGACAACGTCCGGAAACTCAAAATGTAAATCCTGCGGTAAAAATTCAAACGTCAGCTTTGCTGATGGCGCTCCGCCGCTGCTTGACGGCCAGACCGTCGCGATCACTTGCACCGGGGATCGGCCGGAGCAGTTCGCCATCTGCCTGGAACTGATGAAGAAACAGACCCTCAAGCCGGATAAATGGCTGATCGTCGATGACGGGAACACGCCGCTGAACCCGGAAAAACTGCCTGATTACGCTGAGTACATCCGGCGCGAACCACAGAAAAAAGATCCGGAGCACACGCTGGCGCTCAACCTGAAACAGGCGGTCAAAGATCTCTCGTTCAAGGATAAAGTCGTCTTTATCGAGGATGACGACTACTATCCGTCCGACTGGATTGAACGCTGTGTAAACGCGCTGTTGGCAGTTGATCTGGCAGGCTGCGACAGCCGGTACTATCAACTCAGTGAAAACCGCTACAAACAAATCGTCGAAAAGAAATCCGTTCTGGCTAACACCGCCTTGACCAGGTTCGCGATTACCTATCTTGCCAGCAGCCTGAACAACCTGAACTGGGACGTCGACATGCGGCTGTGGCGTGGCTTACGGCGGCGATAAAAACAACAAAATACTCGAAGCTGACGGCAAGCTGCATCCGGTCGGACTCAAAATGTGGAACACCGGCAGGCCGGGACTGACCCGGAGCTGGAGCAAGCGAAATGACTTTTACGAAGACCCGGACCGCGCCAGACTCAAGGAGTGGCTCGGTGACGACTACGCGCTTTATAACAAGGAAAAGTAACATATGCAGGAAATAATCATCAACCTGAAAGTCGGCAGCGTTCTGGCCGAACTGGTCGACGAATACAACCAGTCGATTTCCACACTGCCCTCGATTACGCGGGGGATGCGGGCGCTGCTCCGGCTGCGGTTGTTCGACGCCCAGGGCAATCCGCTGCCGGTTGCCGGTCTGGCTTTCGTCAGTTGGGATTTCGTGTTGGCGAACGACTGGAATACCGAAACCGCGCCGCAGATCCGGGTCCAGACGGGCATATCCGTGGTAGTAGTCAGCGATGGCGGCGTTAACTATACTGAAATCCACATCCCTTTGACCGAAACCAACACCGAAGAGCTGATATCCGCGCTCGGCAGCAATCCTTCAGTCAACCTTGGCGCGGAACTCGCCGGATTTGAGGAAGAGGAAACCGTCCCCGGTTTCCTGATGCAGTTTGATATGACCGTGCGCAACCGGCGCGGCACCGCCGGAACCGGCGTCCCGGTTCCGGTTGGCGACGGCACATATTCGACCGCTCAGGTCGACGCTCTATTGATCACGAAGGCAGAGGTAGTGCATTATCACAATGATCTGTACGCGCCGCTTGACCATGATCACGACGACCGGTACGCAAATTTGGAATATGCCCGTATCGAAGGCGTCCAGTGTGTGGTCGACAGCGTGGACAATCATAACTTCGACACGATCTCGGAACTGATAACCTACCTCAATACCCTTGATGCGGCAACCGTACAGCATGTCGTCGTCAACTGCGGTCCCGGCCGGGAATTTACCGAGACCGATGCGGTGACGTTTCCGGGCATTCGGATGTGTCTGAACCTCAACGGCGCGCATCTTTACTGCAATGGCGGCGTGACCTTGACCAAGACCACGGAAATTACCAACGGCTCCATCACCGGCGCATTCAACCAGACCGACGGCACCATCGAAGCGACCAATGTTTCTTTCTGGGGCGGCATGAATCTGGAACGTCCGGTCCGCTTGAACAACTGCCGGGTCGGCGGCAGTATTGTCTCCAGCGATGAACTGATCCTCAATCAGGTCAACATGACCGGGACCATCATATCCACGGCCCGGCTGGTAACCGGCGGCAACAGCCAGATAGTCGCAACTGACGACGCCAGCCCGGTTATAAGTTCCACCAGCGGTCAGGTCCAAATGACCAATACCCTGGTATTAAATCAGGGCAGCGGCGGCGGAATCTCCTGCGACAACGGCGCGGACGCCGCAAACCCGAACATGCTGGCCAATGTCGTCATTATCGGAGGAACGTTGACGTCCGGAACCGCCGTAACGCTTCTGGGCGTGATCTATACCTCAAGCAGTCCGAGCGGGGACGCGCTGGTCAACATGATCGACGCCAGCCGGGTCGCCGGGCTGGCGGAGGCCTTGAATGAAAAAGCCGATGCTTCCCATGATCACGACGGCGTTTACCAGCAGGAAGATATCCCGAACGCCTATAACCGGTCGGCGTCAGTGTTGGCTTCGATGATGATGTTTGTCAGAAACGGCGCAGTCAACGCCTATCTGACATTGAACGACGTCCGCGAATGGCTCAAGGCGACCTTTTCCGAACTTACCCATAATCACGATGACGCCTACGCGGCGCTGGACCATGAGCATAGCGTCAAATGCGCCGCCGGCGCCGGGGTTTCCGTCGGCTCGCTGGTTTACCTGACAGATGTTGACGGAGCCTTGACCTGTCTTCCGGCTGATCTGTCAGCCCATACCGCGGACGCCTGCGTCTCCGCGCTTTCCGGCGGGGACGCGGTGCTGGCGCAAAACGGCATTGTCACGCTCGAAACCGGGATTGTCGCCGGGACGGAATTGTTTCTTGGTAACGGCGGTAATTTCTCCGCTATACCGCCCGGCGCTTCCGGGGAAATCGTCCAGAAAGTCGGTCGGGTTATCGACGCTACCACCATTTTGTTAAATCTCCAGCCGGGGAGGATAATTATCTGATGAATGCTCCGATATTTAATCTGCAAATCTCGACCGCGACTTCGATCAAACAGTATTTCAACTGGAAATCAGGCGTGCATAGCACCTTTACGTTGACTGACTGTTCAGTCGAGCGGATCAACGGCGTCTATGAGTTTTTCGCCGAAGGTACAGACCAGAACGACAACCTGCGCGAATATTATCAAAATCAGGGCAACTCCGATATGTATATCGTGATCTGTTATTCGGAAATGGGCGACACAAACATTTATTTCTGTGAATATACCGGCGACATTACCACCGTGAATCCCTGGGACTGTGATCTCCTGATTTATTATACGAGCACTAATCTTTTTGACGAGGTATACTGGCAGGAACCGCAGATTACCATCGACACCTATCCGACCGTGGTAACCACCAATGCCGGAACCGGATTTTTCAGCTATAAGCTCGACGAGGGCGCTTGGAGTACTGACGCCGAAGTGAATGAACATATTGTCGAGAATCTGGCCGATGACTCCAATCACACCCTTTACGTCCGGGAAAAACTCGCAGACGAAACTTACGGCGACGCGGTCGAGTGTGCGTTTAATGTCGTTTTCAGCAGCGGTAATATCCAGCTCAAGCCGCGATTTGCTGCTATGGAAACAGACCTCGGCGCCATTGACGTTGAGTTTGCCTTTCCGTCCTATGATTCGAAGCTTCTGTCCGGGTTGAGTCGCGACACCCTCGGCGTCAGCGGACTGTTCGTCAACTGCGGGGCGAAAAACGGCGCGCCCTGCTATAACAACGGCGATTATTACCTGTGGTATTCACAGCGATTCTCCCGCTGGCTGGTTACCATATTGGATTATTTCAATGACGATACCAACATGTACGACTACTACGAAAGCTACCTTTACGCCAATGACCAGACTGCTCCCGACGTCTGGGCGACCGGGACATGGTATGTCGGCATGATGGGCGATATGACGCTTTTGGGGACGCCTGTCTGGGCGGGGGACACTTTTAATGTGATCCCGCTGGGCATGGGTACCTGCCGCTACCAGGTCAACGGCGGCAGCTATGTCGAACTTGAACAGGGAGTGGATATTTTCACGTTGCCGGTAACTCTCGGCAGTTCCTATAATGTCAAAATCTCCGAATTGCTGGACAATAACTTGTGGTCGCCGGAAGTCGAGATGACAATAGACTGTCATTTGCTTGCCGCTCCAAACATAGCCACCGGTGACGGCTCGACTGAGAGCAACGGCGGCCGCAACGTCGCCTTCGAATGGAACGGCGTCGGCTACAGTTTAGATTTCGACGGCACAAGTCTGCAGACGCCGGTATTCTGGGACAAATCCCAGGAAGAAACGCTGGACGGCTATCCAGACGCCGGAGTCGTTTACATCACCAACGCCGACACTTCGGCAAGCGGCAGTTTCTGCGCCGTCAAGCTGCTGCCGAACACCACCTATCGCCTGAACGTGCCCTGGCGCGAGGGCAATATGTACGATTCGGTATACCGGCCCGATCTTTCGACGTTCATCGCCAAGCACGATTACGAGCATGCCTGGGAGGAAGTCGCCACCGGCGATAACGGCGGACTGTGGATTTACGCGGTTCATGATCAGGGCAGTTGGGGTGACTGGAAACTGGCCTGTGATCCGGCACCGGAGGAAATCACTCCGCAGGATATCGGGGATTTCTACCATATGATAACCGGCGGCTTCTGCGGAACCGGAACTTTCCGTTATCATGTGAATTCCGGGCCGTGGAGCGAGGAAACCACTGACCTCCGGGCGCTGCAGATGTTCCAGCTCCCCACCGGGAACCACACCATCTATCTCGATGAAAAATCATCCAACGGCGTCTGGAGCGAAACCGGCACCCTGGCGTTCAGCGTCATCAACGGCGCGGAGGGCGGCTCTTCCGGCGGCGTCACCGTTCCGGCCGGAAAATTTTTAGTCATGCTCGATCCCGCCACCGGCCGCGAGTTCCTCTGGGACGGCGTTGCCCCGGCGGATAATCTCGAACCTTTAACGGAGTAAGTTCTTATGAAAAATGTGTTTATTATCGTTTCGCTGGCATTGATTCTGACCGGCTGCCGCAGTTCCTGGACTACTGAAACTCTCCGCTCACGCCCGGAAATTGATCTGCGGCTTGAGCAGGAAGCCAAACAGGTCAACGACTCCGCGGAAAAGATCGACGGCCTCAGCGATGACCAGCAAGTTGAAAAAGAAACCGTCAAGCTGAAAACCGTCTCAACTTCCCTGTTGCAAAAAGCGGAGAAAAATCTGCGCATCGACGCCTACGTCAAAAAAGTCGAGGACAAGCTGATCGAATACGAAAACGACCAGAAACGCCGGGTAAACACTATATTTTTATGGATGCTGAGTGGCGGCTGCTTGCTTATCATTGCCGGGATTGCGGTGATCGTGTTAGGCAGTCAGGCGGGCATGAGCGGATTGGGCATTCAACTCCTGGCCATCGGCGCAACGCTGATCGGAGTCAGCTACACAATGATAACTTATCCATGGATCGCGTTGACTATCGGGATCGCCGTGTTCAGCTTCGGGATGCTGTATTTCCTGTGGAAGTACGTCATCGCCCAGAAACGGCTCTTCAAAACTTCCGGCGAACTGCAATCAACCGACGAAGCGCTGAAAGATTCGATCCGTTCCGCCGAAGCTATCAAACAGCTCGGCTGGAATGCTGAAACCAAACAAGTCCTCAATACCATTCAAAGCCCCAAATCCAGGCAGTTAATCGGCAGAATCAAGGACTCTGACAAGAATTAAGCCGGCTTTAGCAAGGTTGCGGCGTGCATGAAAAATTCCTTGTTCCATAGCTCCAACTGGCGAGTATCATGGACAAATACGGCCACATCATTTCGAATCTGGTCGATATCTACCTGTTCAATAGCATTATGCAGGAGAACAAGGAATTTTTCCCATGATAAAGGAGCATCATCCGTGTAATGCCCGGACTGCCGCATACGTTCTTCTAAATGCCGTAAGTTTAGAATTGGATGATTCCCGGCGTACCAGACAAAATCATACCAGTCGCGCCCTTTTTGCCGACTTTGCCATTTCCGGCAGAGTACCGCATGCATTTTTCCCGCGAACAAATCGGGAAGCGAATAAACCCTGACGGCATATGGAATGGGCTTGAAGATATAACGGCTTTCAGTAGTGAATCCTCCGGGAGGATCAATATCCACTTCCAGCTTGATTTTTAGCAGTTGTTTATGATGGATTCCTGCAAGTGAACTTGAATCAGCTTCAATGGTAATCAACTGCTGAAATGTGTTGGCTTTAATGAACGCGGACTCAATATTGCCTGCGTTGGCTTTCTCTTTCGAGGAGAAATCCACGTGGAAGCCAAAACTGTCAATTTCCTGTTTAAGGGCGTCTCCATATGATTTCAGGGAAAAATCGGCATTAGGAGTCAGCAGTGAAAAATCCAGATCCTCAGAGTAACGGTCAAGGCCATAAAGAACTCGTAATGCCGTTCCGCCGTAAAACGCGGCATGTTCAAAAAATTTACTGCGCCAAAGGCCAAGCAACGCAAGTTCCTGGATTATTTCACGCAAGGCATTTATATAATCATCGCTGGTTGAACAGTTATATGAATCAAGCATGCGGCGGATTGCGTCATTCATTGTTATCCTCCATAATTTTGGCAAGGTAATTAGCAAGCCGTCTTATTTTTTGACGTTTACAGGCGGCTGAAATAGTTTGCAATCGCTCCAGGTTCAGCTCCTTTAATTGCTCAAAATCAATCCGCAGATCATCTTTAAGGTATGATTCAATATCAGAATAACTCCGGCCTGCAAAACTCTTTTCAAGCCAGATTTTGTCAATCAATGCTTTTTCCGGTGATGCTATTAAAAATGTCTTTTCCCCGGATTGTTCGAGTGCCACGCCGGTGGTATATATTGGCTTTATTACTTTTCGATAGGAAAAATTACCGAACGGGGTTTCAAAAACGCAGGAGCGTCCGGTCGTGATCGAAGTGACCGTCGCAACCCGTTCCGGAATCAGACCATAATGACCCAGGGCGTATTCAGCGGTAATATAAGACGGACCATAAATGAGGTTTGCCAACAGTTCTCTACGCAGTGGCTTACGACGCAATACCTCAGAAAAAGTGTAAAGCCCTTTGCGGATTCGAATGATATCGCCGCTGCTCATCAATTGACTGATTCGATCTCTGGGCTTGTTGTAGTCAACCAGTAAATCGGTCAATTGCTGATAATCAAAGACGTCTTCGGCAATTTTCGCTCGTATATCTGTTATGCTTATCATTGCTGTTTATTCTCATGTAAGTCCATTTTATATGGACATATTATAATGTAAAAACAATAAAAAATCAAGTCATAGATATTTTTATTGAATTAATTTTTATGTCTTAAGCCAATTTACCATGCGATTACCGCCCCGTAATCGGGACGGTATTAAACCTATGGAGATATTTGGCTTAATTAGTTGATTATTAACGCTTTATGACTTGCTATTTAGCATTAATGCTTTATACTGTAAGTAGTTAAAGATAAAGCGTTTAACATCAACAACATAAGGAGAATGGACGATGAACGCGAACAACACAGCAAGCCGGAAAAACAGGGAACAGATCTGCATGATGGCACGGAAGCCCTGCGACCTCAAGGACCTGAAAGACCAGATCGACGAAAAAATCACTTCAGCCAAAGCTGCTGAATTGATCGGAAAACACAAAGTTCTCACCGCCGAATTCAAATGCTGGGAAGACTACGATGCCGCTGATTTTTCCACCAGCCAATGGTGGAAAGTTACGCTGGAAAAAGAATGCGTTGAACTGCTGGTCAACACCGAGGGTTACGACTACCCGAGATACGCGGGAATTTTGCAGAACGCATAAATTTAACAGAATGCCAAAGCCCCGGATTTCCGGGGCTTCACGGCAGGGAGACACAAAATGAGCGTCAATAAAAACACCATTAAAAAATTCAAGCGTCTTTTTGATGCCGAAATGAAAGCCCACAACAAGTATACCGCAGGCCTGAATGTCCTGTTCGCCGGATACAGTGAAGCGCAGGAAGAATCCGTAAGGCGCAACAACAAAGCCGCAAGCGACAGGATTTATGCCGAATTCAAGAAATACAACTTCACCGAGGAGCAATGGGACGAACTGCTGAGTGAATGCGGTTACTTTGATTGCGGCTGGGAATACGAGGTTATGAAGGAGGACGATTGAAATGGCTAACAGCAAAGACATAACTGATCAAAAAGGCATCCTTCGGGAAATCAGGAAAGCGGTACGGCAGGGCCGCACCGTCATCTTCCAGCAGGTAAACGGCAACTTCCAGCCCTGCGGCGACATCTGCGAACCATTCGTCAGTAAAAAGGCAATCGCCTACTTCAACGCGCTGACTTATCGCAACGCCAAAGCGGTCACCGAAGTAACCGGAACCTTGTACGTCAAATTTCGTTATTAAAAAAGGAGCGGAAAAATGTGTAATATCAACGAACAGAAAAGAGCCTTTGAAATCCTGCACGGGCAGGTTTGTAATGGCGGTTTTCAGCAGTGGCTGATGAACGGTTACGGCAAACTGGCTGAAACGACAATGACAGCCTTGGAAGCCATCGGAAGCGCTAACGCGCTGAGTGCTGCCGAAATGGTGGAAAAAGTCGTTTCTGAAATTGAGATTAATGGAGACGACGAAAATTATATTTACGAATCGGAATTCTCCGATTTTGCTGACCAACTGGATACTCAGTACTATAAACTCAGCGACGCCCTGCAGAAAGAGGCTGAGGCGTATTTTGAACAGGAATCAAAAAACGAAAAAAAGTTGTCAAAGACTCAAATCAAAAAGCTGGCGCTTGAAAAAGTCAAAGCGGAAACCGGCCTTACCGTAAATTACGGTCCCGGACTCAAGAATAATGAAAAAATAAAACTTGCGCAAGTCGACCTTGCCATACCCCCGGTTATTTCCCCGGCATTCAAAAAGATGCATCTTGAAGTTTCCGTAAAAATAGTCGATACGGGAGTTATCCTGAACCTCGATTATTTCTACTCGCATTTTTGCGGACAGAACGGCGTTCTGGCGGAATTCTTTTATAATTTCGCAACACTGGAATGGACGCAGTATTCCTGAAAACATAAAAAAAGATGAAATACTCTCGGGCCGTTCGCGGCCCGTTTTTTTTGCCCGTGTCTCCGAATTGAAATATTCTCGATAAAATAGCATAAATAGTTGAATATTAATTACTTATGCGCTTGCTAATTAGCATTAATGGTTTATACTGTACAGTAACAAAAGACAGATAAGCCATTAATCATCAACAAGATAAGGAGACTGAAAAATGACAAGGCAAGAACAGCAAATCATCGAAAAGATCGCCAAGGATGAACTTTTAATCGACACCTTGGAAACCCGGTACAGCGACAGCTTGGATTTTCACGACTGTTGCGTGGCAAGCATCAAAGACGCCTTGACCGCCGCTTTCGAAGCCGGACGAAAAGCCGGACGCAAAGCCGGAAAAGCCGCATCAAAAAAGGATGATAAAGCCTTTTACAAATGGGACGACATCAACGAAGCCATGATGGCAACCGGGCATTCCCCCGCGCGAATCCTGCGCTTCCTCTTCAAATTGAACGAGATTAGAAAAGGAGCATGAAAGCAATGAAAAAGTACGATCACAAAAAAGATTTTGCAAAGCTGGAAAAAGACACCGCGATCATCCTGAAACTAATCGCGGAGGAATTGAAAAAGCGGAGCGCCGCCTACCATGCCGAGGGCATCCATGGCGGCCACGTCGGAACGTTCGGATACATCCGAACCAGCCTCAAAGAAGTCCTCGCTTCGATGATGTACGAGGAAGACAGCACCGAGGAAGAGGTTTTCGCCGAAATTGAAAAACTGATTTCCAAGGCCAAGCGTACCGGAGGCGCCAAATGAAAACCCGCGACGAATACGTTCAGGAAAATAAAATCCTGCATTACCTCTACGCCGAAGCTATCGACCTTAACGACGACCGGGTGGACAACACGTGGGAGTATTGGGAACGGTACGAGGACCAGAAAATACTTAACCGCTCCCTGCGCAAGATTTGCATCAAAGTTCTGATGTCCAATGACAAATACACCGAGGCCGAAGCGGAAGCACATCTAAACCATATTATACAAGACAAAATAGCGGAGGACCGGTCATGAAAACCAACGACGAATACCGCAAAGAAAACAAAGTTCTCTACCACATTTTTGCCGAAATGCATGATGGCTTGGACGACTTCGAACACGACTGGCACAACTGGAATATCCTCGTCGATCAGGGCAATGTCAATCGCATGTTGCGCGAGATGGTCACCGGCGCACTGGTCGCCGACGGCAAATGCACTGAATACGATTCAAAAAATTACATCGACAACCTTGTCGAAAAATATCTAACCAGGGAGGTGCAACCAGACGAATTTTTTTCAAAACGAAACTGTGGCCGTTGCGGCGGCCTGCTTGCCAACGGCAGAACCATGAGCCGGTTCAATACCGACTGCATCTGCCTGAAGTGCGCCGAGGCGGAAAAGACGCATCCTGACTACCAGAAAGCGGTCGATGCTGAAATTTCCGCCATCCGCAACGGCAATTTGAATTTCAAAGGAATCGGATACAAACCAGAAGGAGACAGCATCATGAGTATTAAGATCAATCAGAAGTATCCCGTAAAAGTCGGCAAAAACGAAGTCGAAGTAACCGTAAAAGCCCAGACCGCCAAAGGCTGGCTCGTCGAAACCGCCAAAGGCCGCACCTTTCCGGTAAACGATATCAACAGATTCATCTTGCCGGAAGCTCCCAAGCCTCAGGAATCCGCTCCCAAAAGCAAACTCTCCATGCTGGACGCGGCGGCGGAAATCCTGAAAGAAGCTTCATATCCCATGTCGGCAAAGGAACTCATCGCCGCAATGGAAGAAGCCGGACTCTGGAAATCAGGCAGAGGTTTGACCCCGGCTAATACTTTGTCTGCGGGGCTGAACCGGGAGATTGCAGGAAAAGAAAATCCTCGTTTCAAGAAAACCGGAAAAGGAATGTTCGCTCTCGCCGAACAAGCGGAAGCGGAAGGATGCGTCCCATGTGCGAACTAATCATGTTTTTTTACAACGGGTGGGAACAACATTGTTCCCGCCGGATGGCAAGCATGGGAAAGGCGACGATATGTGGGAAGCTTTATTTGCTCCCGCCCGATTCCCCGGTAGCCCAAGTGCCGAATGACTGCATACTTCTGGCGGGCGTAAAGGATGCTTTTGAATCCGCACAGGAACAGTATCAGGAAAATGACCACGGCGACTTGGAATACAAAATCTACGATGGTTGGGATACCATCCACGGAGAACTGGTGACTTTCTATGACCCGGAAAGTGACGTCCCGGAGCTCGATAAGCTATTCGGGACGCCTTTCTATTTCGACCGGGTATTGACGCCCGCCCGAAAAGCTGACGGCTCAATTATCGCCGCATGGGCTTACGTCATGCACGAAATCCACTTTTCCGCCCGCCGCTTGCCGGAAGGCGTCTGGCCAGAGTCAGTACGACTGACGGCGGAAACGCCGCTTCAGACTTCGGTCGCTGATGCTCCCTGCGGAAGCGGAGAAAAAACGAATACAAATAAAACTGAGGAGCATTAAAATGAGCAAAGAAAAATTAACCACATGTCCGGACTGCGGAGTAGCTCCCGGGCAACCGCATCATGATGGCTGCGATATTGAACGGTGCAGTGTCTGCGGACTTCAACGCTTGGGCTGTACTTGTCAGGAACACGACCCGCAATTCGCACGTTGGACCGGCCTTTGGCCGGGAGACGCCGAATCGCAACTCTTAGGCATGGATTTGAATGAATTTTATTTCTCCGGCGCCTATAAAAGCTTCATGATCAAACCGGAGGGACAGGCAAATGAATAAAGCGCTGAAAGAAACAACTTCAATTTTGAGTTCCGGTATTGTGCGTTACAAATCGACGACGAAAAGAGACGTCCCTCAAAATGAGAAAACACGTGAAAAGAGCAAAAAACAAGGAAAGCCTTGTAAGCTGACGCGAAGAAAAAAGCAGGGTAAGACATCATGAACAACAATACAAATAACCGCACATCCGTCCTGCGTCAGTTGACCGCTTTGCGACAGATGTCCCTGTCGGAACTGCAGGATAAATGGCGCGATCTTTACGGAAGCGAACCACCGAATTTCAGGAAAACCTTTCTCACGCGCCGTCTGGCGTTCCGTATCCAGGAACTTTTCTATGGCGGCCTTGAAGAACCGGTAAAGACAAAGCTCAAGGAAATCGCCGATGAGGAAAGCAATGCGGAAAAGACCAAGTCACAGGTTGAGTTTAACGGCAAAATTCTGCCCGGAACCCGCTTTACCCGTGAATGGCAAGGCAAGCTTTATGAAACCATCGTACGGGAAGACGGATTCGAATATAACGGGCAGATATACCGTTCGCTGTCGGCTATCGCCAAAGCGATAACCGGCACCCAATGGAATGGCCGAAAATGGTGGGGGCTGCCTTCAAAAAAACGTAATAAACGAGGTTGAATATGAGTGAAACTAAAATCAAACGCTGTGCCGTATATACACGGAAAAGTACCGAGAAGGGGTTGGAACAGGAATATAATTCTTTGGACGCGCAGCGGGAATCTGCGGAAGATTTTATCAAAAGTCAGAAGCACAACGGCTGGCAATTGCTCCCTGCGCATTACGATGACGGCGGCTACTCCGGCGGCACTACAGAACGCCCTGCATTGAAACGCCTTATGGAAGATATAAAAGCTGGCGGGATAGATGTAATCGTCGTGTATAAACTTGATAGGCTTTCCCGTTCTCTGCTGGATTTTATGAATCTGGCAGAGTTTTTTGAACAGCACAATGTCAGCGTTATCAGCGTGACCCAGGACATCAATACCTCGACTTCTTCAGGCCGCATGATGCTCAACATTCTCATGACATTTTGTCAGTTCGAGCGGGAAATTTTGGTAGAACGCATTAAGGATAAAATTGCCGGGGCAAAAAAACGCGGCAAGCACTGCGGCGGGGTTCCAATTTTGGGCTATAATGTTGAAGATAAAAGACTTATGATTAATTCTGGAGAAGCGAAGCTCGTCAGGGAAATTTTCTCAACCTACACGAGACTCGGTTCCGGCCTTGAGGTTGCCCGTATCCTTAACAATAAAGGCTGCCATACCAAAAGCTGGACTTCAAAAAAAGGTAAATCGCACTCCGGACACAGATTTACCCCCAAGGGAATCTACCGCATTTTAAGCAATCCGCTCTATATCGGCATGGTTCAGCACAACGGCAACGTTTATGAAGGTGAGCAGGAAGCAATTATCGACAAGGAACTCTGGGATAAAGCCCAGTATCTTCTGAAAGAAAATTGCAGATTCATTTCCAGGGAACGCAAAAATCCCATCTCCTCGCCGTTTAAAAGCCTGCTGGTCTGCGGCTACTGCGGCGGGGCGTTCGGTCTCACCTATACTAAAAAGAAAAACCGGCGTTATATGTATTACATCTGCATCAAAAACAACGACCAGGTTGAACATGAATGCCCATTGAAACGGTTTGCCGCCGGAGACGTCGACCGGATCATCCTTAAGCAATTGGAGCGGATATTCCGAACTCCGTCCATGCTGGTAAAGCTCCATGACGAGCTTCAGGAACGGGAAAATGAACGGCGGGAAGAGTTGCTGGTACAGCAAACTGAGCTCGAATCTCAAATGCAAACCATCCGGAAACAGATTCAAGACGGCGGTGACCTCGCCAGCTTAAGACAAAAGTTCGCCGGGGTGAACAATGAGTTCAATGAGGTAAAAAACGAGATTAACGCATTGGGAGAGATTTATTCCACCCAGGATTTGACGGAAGCCTGTGGTTCGATAGAAGCAATCTGGCAAGAGTTATTTCCGGCGGAGCGCTACAAACTGGTGCATCAGCTTGTTGACAAGATAACCCTGTACGCTGACCACATTGTCATGGACATTAAGCATCATGGACTCAAATCTTTAATCGGTGAACTCAGAGCCGATCAGGATATGGAAGTGTATCAACCGGAAAACAGCGAAATTATTCAGTTGAATATTCCGGTTCTGGTTAAACGCTGGAACGGGCGCAAGCTCATTATTGCCCCGGGCGGACCGGAAAATGCCGAACCGGAACTGCCTGAATACGAACCTACCGCTCTGGTGAAAAGGCTGGCTCAAGCGCACCGGTGGACGGAAATGCTGGAATCCGGCAAATACGGCACCATCGGCCAGTTGGCCGATGCAGTTAACCTCGATCCGTCCAGAACGCTGAAAATTATGAATCTGATTAACCTCTCTCCGGCAATACAGAAAAGCATAGTCGAAGGCAATGCCCCGGAATCCATGACGCTCAGAAAATTATATGAAATCATCCCGGAAGACTGGGATGAGCAGAGTAGACAGTTTGATTTCAAACAGGAGGTGCAATATGCATAACAGAAAACAAATCCTTGAGGACGCATTGAAATGTGACAAATTGAAAAACCTCGACAAAGAGTCTTTTATGAACGCGTGGAAAGCAGTGGCTTTTCTTTATCCGGGGCTCCACCCCGATGAGGCGGACAATCCCGACGGAGGCTGGCCGGAAGAGTTAAAGCCATTTGCTGAAGAGGCGTTCCGCAGGTTCGAAACAGGAGAGTTCACCGACAGTGAACTTTACCCGTGGTCTGAAGCCATGAAGGGATTAGACGCGAGGGAAAATATGGAAATAGATCTGAAGAAAATTGAAATTCTTGAAGCAAACAGTGATGAAACGCTTTGTTTTTCAGCCCGTCTGTATATCAATGGAGCTTTCGCCGCGACTGTCCACAACAATGGGCAGGGAGAAGCAAACCGCTATTATTTCGATGATCCGCAAATCAGGGACGAGTTTTTCTCATACTGCCGGAATCTGCCCGACTTTGATTCGCCATATGGCCCGCTAACCGCAGATGAGGACCTGGTCATTGGCGATTTAATCGAGAAAAAATTATCTGCACATTCCAGAGGAACAGGCTGTTAAACGCTTTTAAATCTCATCGGGATCTCTTTCTTCGGGGAAATCCCCCTCAATGATTATTGAGGAATTCTTTGTGTCGATTTTATATTCAAGGGTTTCTTCGTGCTCATAGCGTCCATCTAAATCCCTGCACCCCAAGTAAGCATAACCAACAAAAGAGACAGAGATATCTCCACTATATTTGTCCTGATGCAAATCAATATAGTCAACACAAAGGCTACTCATCATGTATTCTTCTCTAATATTATTACAAAAATATTGTAAAAAATGCTGTAGTTGTTCCTCTTCCTCGATAACGTTTCTTTTTATAGCGTTTATTAATAAATCGCGCTGTTTAGTAGCTTCTAGGGTATCTTTGTAAAGATTAATGGTAATAGTCCGTCTCATTTCAACTCCTGATTAATATCATCCAATAACAAATTGCATACTTCACTGTTTGTTACCGCATCGTTACGGTAAAAGTGGGATATAATTTTCTAAATTCATGTAAAACATCTTCACGGATAGAATCCATTTGCCTGCAAATATATGAATCGCGTATTTCCACCATAGAGTTCCAGTCTATGGCTTTCGTGTCGGTGTGATCCATGCTGATATTGTTTTCCTCACACATCACACAAGCACATAAATTTCTTTTTAGTCATGTTTTTTCCTTCTTTTACAAATAGCTCCCAATCGTGGAAAATGGCAAAATTCTGTTTTCATTATTTATTGTTTATTCTCGCCAATACCATGTTTTTGTTGGGCATCTTTATATATCCGGCGGACCAAGGAACGAAGAAGCAAGCCATATCCATGCACCTTTTCAGCACTTACTTCAAAAGCGTGTCCATCCTGAAAACCATCATAACGCGCTAAACGGAAATCCGCCCTAGATGAATTATGTATGATACAATTGCGAACTAATGAAATTAAAATGAGGCTATCTCTCTCTTCATCTGTTATAGAGAGGTTAAATTTATTTTGGAGTTCATCAACAGTATCTGCCATGTTTTTGTAAAAAAGTTCGTGAATTTCGCGTTGGGCAATTTTGACTATTAATGTTTCTTTATTAGGGCTGTTGAGAATTTCTGAATAATCAATTTTTTTTGCTTTTGGAAGCATCTGGGGGCGTTTGCATAGAATTTGCAACAAAAGGTCATTTAAGAAGCTTTCAAAGTATGAATATCCAAGAAGTAATGCGGAATGATTAATCTGTTTGCGATAATTTTCATAAACTGCGGGAAGAGCATCTTTATTCTCGGGAAACCAAGCAAGCCTATGGTGATTCAGAAGCTGAAATACATCTTCACGGGATAATGCAAGAAACGATATTAATGTATCAAGTTGGTCAATTAATTTATCGAGAAGTGTTTTCATAGTTCAGACACATTTCCAGTTATTTATATGATGTTTGGTTATATATTTTACCGTTTATTTAATTCGTTTGAAAATTACTTTCCCCTGATGCTCAGTACTTTGCCCTATTAGCATCTTGTCATTAAAAAACTCTAGCTCAAACAATACATGTTCATTTTTTTTATGCCGCATATCTTTTTCATCAAATCCAATCAAATGAAAATAATTACCGAACAATCTAATTTCCATAGGTTCTGTTTTTTCTATGTTTTTTGCATTTCGATATTTTAAATTTGCATTCAAATTTTCCTTGCTATTTGAAAAAAAAGTTAAAATACCAGTTTGATTTTCTCCTTTCTCGCCTTTCCATTCCCCGCTCCACGTTCCGATGGTCTGCATCATTAAATCAATTTGTTTTTGATTTGGAAGATTAAAATATACCCTTTGCGCATCGCTTAGAGTAAGAGCAAATCCTATTGCAAAATTCATCCCTTTGCAAATATCAGGAAAATCAGCATATCCCGATTTTATTGTTTTATTAACGGGAAATGTTTTTACTCCATAAATATCTGATAAGATATGTGCTAACATATTCAAGGATTCAGTTGCATCTTTTTGGGGATGATTTTGAATTTCCTTTGCATGTACATACTTATTACCAATATCATAGACGCGATGTAAATATTTATGGGTATCATTTCTGAAAGTATCAATATCGCTGAAGCCCACTTTCTTAAAAATTTCAAAAAAGCGTTCTAAACTGCTTTTCTTTTGACCACACACTATTTTGAAATTATAAGAATTGGTTGATTTGTTAACCTCATAAGACGATTTAATAAGGTTTTTATCATCTAATTGATCTATTTTTGCTATTATGTGTTTCTCAAAAATATTTCGTTTTATTTGTTTGGGTACTGCAAGAAAGTTTACAAACACTCTAAATATAGGGACTTCTATTAGTTCAAGATCGCCAAAAGGATGAGGAGTTTTGGAAAGTAAATCATAACATATCATTTCACACACTGTTCTTGACAATGCAATAGATGCTTCATAAAAACCATCTCGGAATAACATTTTGGACTGGAGGTAATATGTAACAGGCTTTACGTTTTCAAAATACATAATATGGGTAACATTAACCCAACGTCTTATTTTTTCGTCGATGTTCTCAATGTATTCATCCTTTAAGGCTTTTGCAATCAGTTCATAAGTACAATCAAGAGGTACTTTCATCTTACTATTTTTGGAGAATTCCTTAATTTTAAGTAACTCTTCAAATTCAGATATATAGTCTGCATCATCCATTATGCACAATAAACCATTATAATAAATTATTATTCCGTAGGATTTCTGTTAAATACAATTTATAAAATAGCTGTAATTTTCTACTTAACAAGCAATATTTTCAGATTGATTAGTTTCACCGCAGAACTGGAGATTTTTCGAGCCGATTCTCAGAAGTTATTGATTCATTTATTCCTGGTAAAATTCATAAATACTGCTAATGTATTGATAATGAATTACAAAGGAAATAAAAATGTTATCGGAAGCTAATGTGGAAAGCCTGCGGGATCACTTAAAAGAACTTGGGCATGTCTACACGATAGAACGGGAAAATCTGCTTAACACTATCTATTCTATGGACGGGAAGTATTCTTTGAATGAACTGTTTCTGGCTGCCCGCAAACGAGATGCTGTCCACGCAAAATCAACGATTTTTCGTAACATGGGAATATTCCTGAAAGCTGGTTTCATCAAAGAACTCGAAGATTCCGGAAAACGAAAAAAATATGAAACTAATCATTTGTGTTGAGCGGTGACTTATGCTAACTTTTAAAAGAATAAATTGCAAAAGGGAATTTTAATATGTCAATGACCAAACGTGATCTGGTAGTAAAAATAGCCAATGAGACCGGCTTGATTCAAAAGGACGTAGGCAAAATCGTTCAAATGACCTTGGACGGTATCGCGAGTGAAATAGCCACCGGCAATACAGTTGAGTTACGCAATTTTGGCGTGTTTAAAGTAGTTGTCTGTAAAAGTCGTAAGGGCCGCAACCCTAACATGCCGGAAAATGAAGTAATTATTCCCGACCGGGCTGTAGTCAAATTTCGCTCCGGTAAAGAACTCAAGACCAAGCTTGAAGCACTTGACCCTGAAAGTTTGAAAAAATAATCAAATAATCAAACGGCATGTATCGAATAAATTTTGTTTAAAACGATAAAAGTCAGCAAAATCAATAAGGGGGAACTATGAGCGAAATGGAAAAAGCACAAATACTTCATTTATATTGCTCCCATTTAAGAAGTGTGTTAAATTATGGAATCTGAAAAACAGGGAGTTTTGTTTATGTCGAAGAATAAAATCAGTCCGAAAGATAAATTACGTATCGTCCTTGAAGGCCTCAGCAACAAACGTCCTTTGGCCGAGATTTGCACCGATTACGGCATTTCGCAGTCATTATATTATCAATGGCGGGACAAGTTGCTTAACGATGGAGAAAAGGTGTTTCAGCGCGGCGGAGTGGACAAGGAGCAGCAACGGCTTGAGCGTGAAAACAAGAAGCTTAAAGAAACCGTCGGCGAGTTGACCATCGAACTAAAAAAAAACGATTGGTAAAGACGCGGAACCGTGTCGAGTCCGAGGCCAACCTTGCTTTATTGGAAATTATTCGCGCGGTCAAGATGGAGCATCCGTTTTGGGGATATCGGCACGTCTGCGCCTATATTCGTTATCATCATAAGCTGAAAATCAACCGTAAACGAGTTTACAGGCTTATGAAGAAGTTTGATTTGACGGTTAAAAAGAATGAACGATTGCGAGCCAAGAGGACTCCTTTAAAGGAAAAGATACGTACCCTGGAACCAAATGACGTCTGGGGGACGGACATGACTAAAATCATGATACCTGACTTTGGTTGGGCGTATTTGCATGTGGTCCTTGATTGGGGCAGCAAGATGATAGTCGGTTTTAGTTTAAGTGAAAGAAGCAAGACCGAGGATTGGCTGGATGCCCTGAATATGGCTGTGAACAACCAGTTTCCAGAGGGAATTAAAGAGCGCAAGGCGGGCAGTTTGCGCCTGGTCAGCGACCACGGTTGTCAGCCGACTTCAATTCGTTATGCTCAAGAGTGTGATATTCTTGGTATCAGTCAGGTGTTCGCCAGTTACGGCAACCCTAAGGGCAATGCTGATACTGAGCGGGTAATGAGAACAATCAAAGAGGATTTAATTTATCCCAACGAATTTTCCTCTATCAATGAATTAAGAAAGGCATTAGTTGTTTGGGTGAAAAAGTATAATGAGGAATTTCCGCATTCTTCATTGGGTTACGTTCCGCCATATGATTATGAGCAGTGGTGGAATTCTGCATCAAGGGCAGCGTGATATGGAACACAAAACTCCATTAAATCGCAAAAGCTGGTTTTCTTCCACTTTTACGTAATGCTGCCCTTGACAAAAGGGGAGCATTACACATTCTCTAAAAGAACATTTTGTTTTAGAGGATAGTTTATTGGCAAATCTTCTAGAACAAATTGAAGACCCAAATGTAAAAAATAATTTCGTTAGGATTACCGATGGACTCAGAATTGAAGATGAATATAAAATGATTTTCGCTGCTCTTCCGTGGGTAAAAAATATAAATGGCTTACATCAAGATCAGGAAAAACGACACAAGGAGAAATATCAAACACCTGACTACTTGCTTCTAGTTGAAGATTCACAAAAGAAAAAGTTTCCAGTACTTATAGATGTCAAATCTGTCAATGGAGATAAAAAAACATGTAGAATTATGCACAAGCAAGCAATAAATCTAAAGAACTACTCAAGAGATCATAACGCTGGCCTATTAATTGCAATTTATTGGGCTAAATGGGGGTATTGGACTCATAATTGCTTAAAAAACTTTGAAGGGATGAAGGCAAAAAAGATTACCTTTGAAGATGCATTAAAAAATGATCTTTCACATATTCTCAGTGATTATACATTTTTCATTGACAAACCTTTTTATAGAAAAACTTTTTTTTCACCAAACGCATCTGGAGCTCGTCATGAAAAATATGGAAAATTTGATAAAGTCTACATTGGAAGGAGCTTAAACGATTTCGATGAATTTTCATTACTTGATTCTGCTATTGTGGACACTGCCTTTGAAATGAATGAAGTTGAAGTTAATAAGCATAAGGATAACAGTATTACCTTAATAGAAAAATCAACTGGAGAAGTAATGCTTCTGAAGCTTAGTCATTGGATGATAAAAGCACTTGCTACTTGTAATGTTGAGCCATCCTATAAGATAGATGGAGTTTTATTTGCTGAATATTTAAGAAAATTCATAGTTGAATTTACAAAATATCTCAATTTTAGAGTTTCTTATCTTATACCTGCTGAAAAAAATATTGATACTAACTTTTTCTTTAATTTAGCATACAAAGATACTGATGTTATGGTGAGTTATAACAACTCAAAATAATATCCATTCCCAAATTATTAAATTTCAAAATTAAAATGCTTATGTACAAAATAAATTAGATTTTTGGCTTCAACTATCTAGCCAGTTGCTTGGGATAAGAAATTCATCAAAGCCCTCACGCCAATTTCCAACAAGATTAATATTCTTAGCATTCTCCCAAGTGATTTTTCCTGCATGCTCAGTAATTATAATCTGAAAATTATTATGTACAGTCTCCATGAATGTCGAGATTACAGTAAAGATACGCTGAACCCCCATGATGTCAGCAGGTAGATTTTTATTTTTCCCTGAATCTGGTGCTCTGTCAATAGACTCCCATGAAGATTCAGGAAAATATACTTGACTTGGCTGGTCGATGAGAAGAAAAGAAGGAACTGGATTATTATAATTCTGATTAATATATTCATGTAGAGCGAGTAACGTTGCTATATGATACCCCACCCAATTTTGTCCACTTCCAACCTCCCACAGGTAATCGGTTCTTCCTGACGCTCTTTTAAATTCAACTGTCAAATCTTTAATATCCAGTTTTACATTTTCATCAGCATGCTCCAAATCAAGTATTTTAGCGTATTTTTCAATAACTCTTGAAGCATTATCAATCGCGTTATCTAACCGTTGCCTCATTGCATTAGGGTTTAATGCTCTTCTTAAATCTGATATACGATTGCGTAATGTTGCTAATTTTTCTTCCTGTTCGTCATTATTAGCAAGTTGGATATTTTCAAGTGCTTGTTCTATCTTTCCTGCAAAAAGGTATATTTGGCGAATTTTCTGGCGTTGCTTTGCCTGTTCATTGGAGATAGTGTCAAGCTTTTTCCTTTGTTCTCGAGCCTCTGATAGTTCTTGTTCTTTCTCTCTAAGTTCCTTTTTAAGATTAAGCAACTCAATTTCAAGTTTTGATGGAGCTTGCTGAACGCTTTTCGTTATAGCTTCAAATTCTTCTGTTACAGCAAATAATGCTTGGACATTTCCAATTATATTTGCATGTTGTGTAGCACAAAAAGGACATGTGCGAGAATCGCACAACTTGCTTTTTAACCATCCAATAGATTTCAATCTATCTTCCTGCTGAGCAAGTGAATTGCCGAAAGAATCTACCGTTTTGTTCAATTGTGATATTTTTGAGAAGCGCCTGCTTAGTTCCCCAACAATCTGAGATAAGTTATCTTCTTTGTCAATTATCGTTTGTAGCTCTTTTGCAAAATGTTCGCTAGTTCCTGGAGAAATTGCAGGTAAATCAGAATTCTGCAATGCTTTACTTATTTTTTTTAACTCTTCAATATATCTAACGACAGTCCAAGATGATCTGTTCTCCGCAAAATCAGTAATCAGGCCATAACCTTGAGCTTGTATATAATAGGTTTCAACATTTGAAAGCCAAACATCAGAAGCTTTACGGCGTGATTCTAATTCAGTAGACAGCGCGTTATATTCTTTTTCCAAATCTTTGAGCTCTCTCTGCAAAATAATCATTTCACTTGTGACAGCCCCAAGAACAAGCGGAAATATGATTTTCAGTTTTTCTCGATGCTCTGTAGTATCAGCTTTAAAAAATAATGTATATGGATTAGCTACAATATGTTGTGGCTGGAAGTTGAAAGCTGCCATATCACGAAAACTTGGATACGCATTTTTCCCCCAGGGAGAGTCATCAATTAATGCATGAGGTAGGTTACTAGAGTGATTGAAGAATTGTTTGACACTACTCCTGTTGACATTTTTTCCTGTAATAATGGCCGGGATCTCAAAGTCGTTGCCTTGGCTCCAATACATATCATCGGTTGCTTGTTGTGCTTCTGGGTCACGGCGTGCTAAAAGCAATTCTGTATTTTCAAGCTGTAGTAACACCCCATACCATGCAGTAAGTTCTCTTATTATTCCAACGGGAATTGTGCATTTGTCACTTCCCAAACAGTAATCAATAATTGAGGTAAGTGATGACTTCCCTGTCCCACTTTGTCCCGTAATGATATTAATCATCCCTGGTTTGAATTCAATTTCCCTTCTTGTATTGTCTGAATTTTTAGGCCAGAGAATAACCTTTAAAATATTAAGCTTCATTAGAATACCACCTTTAAGGTCTGAGATATTTCTTCTATTGTCAGTTCTGTAAATGTATGTCCAAGACGCTTGGCGGCACTAATCAAGCGTTTCACTTCCTCTGCATGTGAGTTATCTAAAATACTTTTCTTTGCAGGTATGAGTTCTCCTTGAGAATAATCAATCAAAAATAATTTCGCTGACACCCCTAGAGAAATGGCTTGGATTGTTTTATTAAAACAACTTTCCATTCGTTTCTGCAAATCAAGAGGGATCTCCCTATTCTCCGAAATTGCTTTGTAAATACTGCCGGGACTTGTCTTATTATATAGAGCATCAGTAGTACGTTTTTGAAAAAGCATGGGCAAAATAAGAAATGCAAGAGGAAACTTTAGTCCAGTTACTGCTTTGTTCTTTTTATAATATTCCAATACAACAACATGTATCAATTCCATTGATAATGCTGAATTTTGAACGATTTTTTGTTCAAATAAAATGTCCATAGTAATTGCCCTATTCCAACAAATCCTTATATTTCGGATGCCAACCAATTTGGGGGACGTCAGCCAAACGGTGAAATGCGCCTCGTGTTAAGTAAGATTGCTGGGTTGGTTCCCCCGCTAAATATTCTTTATGATCAATGGTTTGGTCTAAAATACAAAAGCCTTGATCTCTGTCCGATAAATCAGATTGTGTCGCAAGCACTCGCCTTGAAATCGTTTTCCAGTGCCTTTTCAAATTTGATTCAAAGTCAATCCAATCTGCATCAGTAATGTCTCCTTCTTTCGAGAGTCTCATTTTTTCGACACTTGAACGCAAATAATCTGCAATTGATTCTTCAACAAGTTCATCATCATCGGAAACAAGATATACCTGTTTCACAAAAGTAGCACCTTTCTGTTTATTAATCTGCTCTGGAAGAAGAGGAATCAAATGCTCCATACGCTCTCTGCTGGTTTGTCGTCTGAGGTCTGTCAGAATAGCATCAAATTGGTTTACAAAAGCATTACGTAAGATCCAAGCCGGGACACGTGCTTCCCATGCATCCATAACTTGTTGGTGTAACCATCCATGAAGAGTATGTACTATACCCTCTCGGTATCTCATTGCCCACTCTGGAATAGGAAGATTGTCAATAATTTGAGTGCGTAAAGAACTTCGGTCAGAAGTAGAAATGTCTGCTAAATGAATTTTTAATATTAAATCCGGAAGAATATTTCTGTACTCCTCTTTAAAAATTTCATCAACAAAAGGTTCAATTGTTTTGGAAGGGGTTGCCGCAATTTCTTTTAATGCATCAATACAAGCGAGGGCAGCATCGGAAGTTGTTGCGTTAGATATGCTAAGTACCAAAGAAGAGTCACATTTCTTGTTGCTTGCCAAAAAGAAACAGGTTTGATCTAGGTTTACTTCTCCGCTTTTTACTGCTTTTAGCCATGTTGTAATAGTATTCCAAAGATTTTTTGATCTATCACTAAAAACATTTACGTTTTCTTGAAATGAAAGCTTATCTTGCTCAAGGTAAATCTCTCCGTTTGCAGTTTCGACGGCAACATCATCAAGAGTTTCTATGCCCACACGGGTCCCCGCTAAGGCCTTGGCTAACCACAGCATTGCTCGCTCAAATTGATAGCTAAACCCTGCATTTGATGCTGGAACTGAATGATTTTCTAATGTCATTATTTAATCCTCGAGCGGTAGAATTGTACTCAAGTATTCGAACATATATACAATCATAATAGTTACTTAAAACTAGATACTCTTAAATTTTTACCATTTAATATAACATCATGAAAGATTAAAGGCAAATATTTATTTCCTTCTTTATAATAATTTTATAACGTTATTAAGAATACCAAGTACATGAATATAATAACGATACGCAGAAAATATAATACCAGCATATTGAAACTTCTGATTCATTAATGATTAAATTATTGATATATAATTTACTTCCGGCTGTTTAATAAAATCATTCCTGACCGGGTGGCGATCAAATTCCGTTCTGGGAATAGACCCCAAGACTAAACTTAAAATTTGATCCTGAAAACTTGAAAGAATAATCATAAATCAAACGGCATGTGTTGAATAATTTAGATTAAAGCGATAAAACTCAGAGAAAGACCGTAAAAACAGCTTCTCGAAAGGCATACCCCCTATCGAACCTCTTGTAATAATTCGCTATCAAAGTTCGAAAAACACAGTTTTTTGCCCATTTTTGCCCCCATCCCAACCTATTGTCACACAAACCGAGAAGAAGTATAATACTGCTTCTATGGCGATAAAGTGCTGGGAATAAAACACTAAGAGGCTTAGTATGAGTTGACGAGATAAGCTGGTTGCGACCAGTTAATTTAGAGAGAATCCTCTCAAATAGAGAGGAAATAGTCGTTATATGGCTTTCTCTGAGAACTCCATGGCCAAGCTTGCGATTCGTATATCCTTTTGGTACAAGGGGATATGCGTTAAATATGAAAGTTCTGGTTCTTTGGTTCGAAAAAAGGGAATGGTACGCCCGTCGGGATTCGAACCCAAGGCCTTCTGCTCCGGAGGCAGACGCTCTATCCAGCTGAGCTACGGGCGCTTTTATGTTAACAAAATATTAATATATCACCGATTTCTTATTTTTAAAGTATCGAAGTGATTATTAGGGATGAAAAAAGCTGATTACTCCCAGCAAAAATACCAGTTCAGCTAATTCACAACAGGCGCCGAGAGTGTCGCCGGTCGCGCCGCCGATCTTGTTATTACAGATAATATCCCAGATGATAACTAAAATCACAACAGCGATCGATGAGAATATCCCAAGCGAACCGCACAGCAGATATGAAGTCGCGAACAGTATGATTATGGCATAGAGAGTGAGACAGGAAGTTTTGTACTGGTAGAACATCATCGCCAGACCGGATTGCCGGGCGTATTTGCTGATTCCGAGATAGAAAACCAGCGCACAGCGACCAGCTATCGGTACCGCAACCGCATAATAAGGCAGTCTGTCATATGGTAAAGAGGCAAAGACTGCGAATTTTATCAGCATCAGACAGATCATTGCGAAGACGCCCATGGCGCCGATATGGCTGTCGCGCATGATTTCCAGCATTCTTTCCCGCTTGCGGCAACTTAGAAAGCCGTCGGCGGTATCGGCCAAGCCGTCAAGATGCAGCGCTCCCGAGAGTGCCGGCAGCAGGAAAGTCAGAACGGCCGCGGTTACCAGTTGCGGAAAAATCTGCAGCATGCCGAGGCCCGCGCCTCCGAGGATAATGCCGAGACAAACGCCGACCAGCGGAAAATACCAGGTTAGCCGACCGAAATCGCGGTCGGACAGAGTCGGAGAGGGCAGGGGAATTATCGTCATGAAGGTCATGGCGGCGCAGAATTTTTTTATCATGATTCCTCCGGATTGCTTCTTGTTTCCCGGTGGAAAATTTGCATCAGATCTTTTGACACCGGTCCCGGAGTGCCGTCGCCGAAGATGTGGTCATCAAATTTAACAATCGGAACGACTTCGCGGTTGGATGAACATAGAATCATTTCGTCCATAACGGCAATTTCATGTTCATAGATTGAGCGTCGTTCGATCGGATAAATCTTTTCTGCCGCGTCAAGCAGTGCTTTCATGGTTATGCCGTCCAGAATGTCTTTGTCCGGCACGATCAGACGGCGATCTTTGATAAATGCGATATTACTGGTTGCGCCTTCGAGAACCTGACGGTTTTCACGCGTGACATATACCGCCTCGATTGCTCCGGCCGCTTTGGCGGCTTGACCGGCCATAATCGCCATAAGGTAGTTGATGGTCTTGGCTTCCGGCAGGAAGCGCTCGACCACGAAACTTTTCAAGGTTGCGCCGTCTGTGTACCATGCCGCCGGCATATCATGAGCGGGCTTGACGATTATATTCAGGCGGCCGTTGCCGACCGGAGTGAGAGAGTCCGGACTAACGCCGCCGGTCTGAACCAGGCGTACGGCGCACTCGGTATCAGGCAACGCGGCAATCGCGTCATAGACGAAGGAAACTACCTGCGCTGGAGTAAACTTTATTTTCAGTCCGATCAATCCGGCTGAGTTGAAAAAGCGATCAATATGCCACTTGAGACGGAACGGTATCCGGTTGTAGGTTCGCAGATAATCAAAAACTCCGAATCCGCGGATTACCGATAAATCCTCAACGGAAATTCGCGCTTCCTCTTCAGGCAGAATTTTGCCGTCAATAGAATATACGGTCACAATACACTCCGTGGTCAGCGACGCAAGGCGACTTGCATGCGATAGTGAGCCCCTTTGAAGAATTCCATGGCAAATTCGGCAACATCGCGCGGTTCATAGAATTTACAGCTGAAAATATCCAGATAAACATTGTTTGACGCATTGGCGAAATGGCCGGAGATCAGAGAGGTTTCAATTAACTGGGTCATGCTGAAGCCTTCAACCCGTTCGTTTGCCCCGAAATGGACCACGACGCATTCGCCATATGTTTGCATGCCGATTTTCTCACAAAGTTCTTTGACAAAGCATTTAATGGCTTCCGCATCCCGGATGATTTCCGGATTGCAGTCATAGAGATCGACCGAAGAAAGCAGCCCCCAGGCATTGCTTGAATCATAGCGTTTTTTCCAGGAGAGGGCATAGGTTTGAGTTCCGTCTTCGCAAACCGGGACCATTCTTTCCATGCCGTTGTTGGAGACTACACCGCGATTCATATCACTTGAAATAATTGCCTGATCTGATTGCAGGCCTTCTTCCAGGCTTTCAACCGCTTTTTGGAAATCGATTGAATCTCCGCAAGTGAAGATGTCGACTGCCGCGTAATCATGTTCTGGCCAGGCATGGACTGAAAAATGGGATTCGGCAATAACGACAAACCCGCTGACGCCCTGCGGCTCAAAGCTGTGAAAGTTAGTTCCCAATACGGTTGCACCGCTGGCTTTGGCGGAATCGATGAAGATTTGTTCAACTTTTTCCGCGTCGCAGAGAATTTCATGATTGCAATCATAAAATTCAATCGTCATGTGACGACCAAGGGCAAAATCTTTAGAATGTTCCATTGTACTTGATACTCACCTTTAGTCTTGTGTTACTTGCTTGCATTTTGTGTTGACCCAGGCGGAGAAAGCGTACTGGGCCGCACGGATCTTACTCTGGGTGTACCAGTTTTTAACCATAGGTTTGAATTGTTCAAACTCTTTATCTGAAGGCAGAGTACGTTTGACCATATAGACCAAAACTGCGCCATTGACGTTTTCCTGCGGAGCGGAAATTCCGTTTACCTGTAATTTGCCGCAAACTTCGAGCAGCATACGGCCATCAGAGGTCATTGGCGGCTTCTGCATGGAAAATGGCATGAGAGTTTTGAAAGCCGGACTTTTTGCGGTTTTGACCAATGCCTGCCGCTGAGTTCCTTTTGCTTTGAGCAACTTTGCGTACAAAGCGCGGGCTTTTTCCCGGGCCAGACGGATTGCGTGTTCACTCCGGTAATCATCTTCAACCTGTTTTTTTACTTCGTCAAATGTAGCTGGACGTGCCGCTATACGGGAAGTCCGATACGCGATGTAGGCGCCATTTTTACCAGGCACAGGATAGGTTACCGGAGTTAATTTGTCCGCCAGTGATATTTGTTTCGCCAGTTCCGGTTCATCCCAGCGTCCGGCCAGTTTATCGACCGGCAATGAGAATTCCCCAGTAGGGATCAGCTTCAGGCCTGATTTGGCGGCCGCGTTCTTGAATGTTTCCAGCTTCTTGGAAACGTCGACATCAAGAATTTTTTCGTACAGTTCGTTCGCGAATTTTTGTGAAGCATTGACCGCCATTTGACTGGCAGCTTTCATAATCAGTTGTTTATTGACCTTTGCCGCGCATTTGGCCAACGGCAGGGTTTTGCCTTTATCGTCGACAAATTCTGATTTATGTTCATTATAATATTTGACTGCATCGTCTTTGGAAATGCTCTTTGCCGCTTTTGCCAGATATTCCGAAAAAGGAAATTCAATTACCACAGCCTGATATTTTGCGGCAATCATATAATTTTTTATTTTTTTATTCGCTTCAAAGTATGCTTTCAGCTTCTTATCATCAATTTTGATGCTTTTTTCCAGGTCAATACCGTTGAAACGGGCTACCATAACATCAAATTTTTCAGCCGCCATTCGGAAATATTCGAGTAATTCCCCGTCAGTGACAATTACGCTGTTTTGAATCTGACGATTAAGCTTTTCGATAATCAGTTGATTGCGGACCGCTTGATCCAGATCGGCTGCTCCCAAATCCTGTTTTTTCAAAGTGTCATTAACGAATGCCTGATACAGGGAAATCGTGAATTTTTTAGTTTTAGGATCTGTGAATTTTATTCCTTTTTTGATGAAGTTGGCAACTTCTTCATCCGATACTCTGATGCCGCGCTCTTTGGCTGCGGCCAATTGGCAGATGTCCGGGTAGGCACGACTTTGCGCCGTTTGAATGAGTTGTTCGCTAAGCTGCATTCCATATTGTACACAGAAAACCATAGCGGTATAGCGTGCCTGTTTTTGTATGTTGCCAACGGTTACGTCCTTCCCGAAAACGCTTCCGACAACGGCCCCGCCACTGTTTGATGACGTAAATTTACCCGGAGTCATCAGCCCGAGAAAGGAGATGATGATTACTAATGTAATGATTCCGAACAATACTCGTCCGTGGCGTGTGAACACCGAATTCATTTTTCTTATGACCATGAAAAGTATCCTTTATTTTTATTTTATGCGCATTTGCTGAACCAATAATATAATATCAAAATGCCCCTGTCGCAAGTTAAAAATAGATAAGTTTTCAATCATAATTATATATAACTGGAGAATAGCAGTATTTGAACTCAAATCGAAGTTTGTAATTTTAAGAAAAATAAGCCGGAACGCTCATCATTGACTTTTTACTCCTTGCATTTCACATAAGTAGGGGCATATTGAACGCATCATGACCAGTAAACAGCGACATACTATCATAATCGGAGCCGGCCCCGCCGGACTAATGGCGGCAATTTCCGCCGCCGCGTCAGGCGATCGGGTGACGGTTTACGAACAGTTATCGCGCCCCGGAGCCAAGCTGCTTGCTTCCGGCGGCGGTAAATGTAATCTGACAAATGTACTGGCGGTGCCGGAGTTTGCGGAACATTTTGGACGCCAGGGGCGTTTTGCTCTGACGGCGCTCGAAACACTGCCTCCGGAAAAATTGCGGGAGTTTTTTGCTGTCAGAGGTGTTCCGACGCTGGTTCAGGACGGCTTTCATGTCTTTCCGGAATCAAACCGGGCGGTTGATGTGCTGAACGTTCTGCTGACGGAATGTTCCAGACTCAAAGTCGAAATTATCTGTTCGACGTCGGTTAAAGAATTGATTATAGAAGATGCCTCCGTATCCGGTATAATGATTGAGAAGGATCGGATAATGGCGGGTAAAGTAATTATTGCGACCGGCGGCAAAGGCTATCCGTCGCTTGGCGGACTGGGGATCGGTTACGTGCTGGCGGAACAGGCCGGTCATCAGATAATCGAGCCGGTTCCGGCAATGGTGGCGCTGCGTACGGTCGAAAGCTGGCCCGGGTCCTGCACCGGGATAAGCCTGCCTGATGTGACTTTTGTGATCGATTTGCCTAAGTTCCGCAAGACAATCTATCGCGGAGAACTGCTGTTTACTCATCACGGGATATCCGGTCCTCCGGTTATCGATCTTTCGGGGGAGGTATCCGGATTATTGAAAAAACATCCGCAAGTAATGCTGGCGGTAAACCTTTTCAGCGACCGGACAGTTGCATTCTGGCATCAGGAATTCAAACGATGGCAGGAGAATTCCGGTAAAAAACAATTGAATACTTTACTGGCAGGGCATCTGCCTCACGCGGTGGCAAACGCGCTTTGTGAATTGGCCGGTAATATCGGCATGGTTAAAGCGGCGGAATTTCCGGCGTCGGGCCGGGACGAGTTGGTGCGGTTGTTGACGGCGCTGTCTTTACGGATTAACGCTACTGAGGGCTGGAACCGGGCGATGGTAACCCGCGGCGGAGTCGCGCTGAAAAAAGTCAATCCCGCGACGCTGGAAAGCCGTCTGGTTAAAGGACTGTTTTTTGCCGGGGAGATTCTGGATCTGGATGGCCCGTGTGGCGGCTTCAATCTGCAATGGGCATTCTCATCCGGCGCGCTGGCCGGAAGGTCAGACTATTAATCGGTTATGACATTCGGCATTCTGCGTTTTCTAACCTTTCTATCCAATATGCGTTGTCGAAGCTCTTTTTTCAGTTCTTCGCGATCTTCTTTTATCTCTTTTTTAGTCTCTTGCGTGGCCTGGGCTTCTTTATCGATTTCGATCTTATCGAGGTCCAGATAATATTCAGAAATACCGCTGTGGAACTTTTTGTTCGAAAACTTTTTTACTTTACCGTACAGGATAACCGGGGTCGCTTTTTTCAATGTGGCCATGAGTTCATCAAGCTCTTTGTCCCGTTTGGCGATTACCCTGAATGAGGCCGGAGATATAATCAGCATATAATATTTTTTTGAACTGAAAGTCTTTTCAATAAAATAGGGCATGCTGGGGGAAGTGGCCACAAAAGAGGTTTTCATTGAAATATATTTTTTGTAATATGTCTGCGGGGCGTTCCTCATCGCGGTATTCTCAACCAGTTTGTACTTCGACATGTTTGAGGTTGTTGCTCCGGCCAAAAGTGGCAGCAGCAGGATTGCCATGATGGTTTTTTTCATGATAATTGCCCTTCCCAATGAATTTTGTTCATTTCACATAAAGGATTTTTTCAACATCGATCACGGGGAGCTTCCAGCCTTTTACCAAACGCTGGGTTCCCGTGAGTTTTATTCGTTTATTCTCAAACATTTTCAAATCGGCCGAATCACAATGCAGATAACCGATTACATCGCATGAGGCAACCTTGCCCGTTTTGTCCGTAGTTACCGTGGCTAGCGCGTGGGACGCATAACCGGAGCCAACTTTGAGTTCGAGCACCATGCCTTCGAGGGTAACGTTTTTATTCGACCCGGCGACAAATGGAAGTTTTAATTGCGGGGCCGGAGTGGCTGCCGGTTTGACGGGCGGCTTTGATATTGCGCTCAACGCCTTCTCCGGGTTCATGATATATTGCAGTTTCTTTTGGGCATCAGGAGTCAGGGTTATAAATTTGGTACTGGCCCAGGCTCTTAGGGACGGCAGCGGTTTGACCTTTACCCATTCGCTTCTGGCGTTGTTAATCACGGTCAGCATTGTACCTTTAGGGACGGTTCCGTATGACTGATAGGCAGGGCCCGGTCCGCCACGCAGGTTGACATCGTTCAGAACTTTGCCGTTTTTATCGATAAAAGTCTTGGCGACCCAACAGGAAGCGTTTTCCGGGGCTGCTATCTCATACCAATCGGCCACTTTCCGATATACCTTAACTTCCGTGCCGAATTTCAGCAGGCAAATCCGGCCGTAACTTTTGTTCGGTTTGACTCTGATATTCAGCGCGGTTGCAGAAATTGTTCCTTTAACGAACTCGGGATTATTGTTTGCGGACGCAAACAGAGGAATCAGGCCGAAGCAGATCAGTAAAGCAATAGTTTTGATTGATGACATTTTTTTCTCCGTACCGTTTATATAATTAACGTTTCTATTATGAATATATTGTCTAACCCGCCAGGAAAGTTTATCTAACCACGGCGGTTCCGCTGTAATTCAGGTCAATGATGCGTCGAGGATCTCCGGAGTTTCGCAGTCCGATGACCGTGCTGCGCAAGGTATTCAAACGCCATACCAGATTGTTTTTCGGCATATAAACAATATAGCGGTCTTTGGGCTGTGATTTCCAGGCCATGAAAAAGCGGAGTTGCTCCGGTTTGCTGACACTCAACCCCTGAATCTGAATATCAGGATAATATTCATTTACCAGGCGAATCAGTTCCAGTGCGCTTTTCAGTTCCGGGATAACCATGCCGCCTTTGACATCTTTATTGTACCCGAGGATTACCGGCAGGCTGGAACTGATGTCGATACAGTTCGCTTTCGGCATTACCACACATTCCCCGTCGATTACCCAAGGCGAATTGGCGCTCAGCAACCGGGCTCGCGGAATACGCTCAAACAGGCTGACAGTCAGCGTGTCGGGCAGGCTCCGGAACACTTTTGCGGATTCGACACTGGGGATTTTTCGCAGTTTTTTGCGCAGAGACGGCAGATTCAGGGAAAACAGGTTGTCCTCGTCCGGAGTCAATTTCAAATATTCGATAATCTGTTTGGAACGGGCATTCCACCAGCCGGAGCTTTGGACCTCAACCTTCCTTAAAGTGAAACGGGGATTCCCCGCAAAAAGTGCGTACTGAAACAACCATAAACCAACAATGATGCCTCCAAGCAATATCATAATAATGGCAATAATGAGAAAGACCCGCGCATATTTCCAGCGGTTGACTCCCGTCTTTTTTCTGGTAGCCGCAGATGCCTTGCTGTTTGTGTTTTTCTCTTTTTCAGGTGTAATCGTTTTTGCCATAGTTCCCTGTTAACAGATAAATTACTTGAGGTAGCCGGACAATCATACTATAACACGAAAAAAGTAAAAATCATCGGCAAATTTGAAATTTTTTTCAATCGATCCGATTATAAATAAAAAAGCCGCGGTAACAATGTCCGCGGCCGCTCAAAAGCCTTATAGCTCAGGTCGTGGCGGATCAACAAATTCAATCGGAATTTCCTCGCCGTCATCAAGTTCATATACCGGGGTTGCGGAAGCGTCTGCACCCGGTACTTCTATGTGCTCGACTTCCCCTTCTTCTTCGATCTCATATTCATAGACCATCTGGCCTGTTTTATCAATCAGTTCCACCAGCAGTTTATTGGCGCGACGCTGTTCCATCACCAATTCAGACATGGATACCTGCATTTTGCGCAGATTCGGGGCATATCCGGTTAAATTAGTTTCAACCGTTTTTTTCATTTTCTTGAATTCAAGATAAAATTTGGACAGCTTGGCCATGCCTAGAACAAAGACAAGCCAAGTTAAAGAAAATACACAAATTAAGGTTATTAATTCGGTCGTAGATAGATTCATAATGTCGCCTTGATTAAATAATAAATATCCTGAAATTATTATTATACTCTACTAAGTTGAAAAATGCAAATTATTTGTCAAAAATAACCTGCCTTACCTCAACAGTAAAAAGCCTGCAAAAAGGACGGCTAATTCGATCAATGCCCCGGCAATTCCGATTATTCTGACATTTATCATGCCATCAAAATCTTTTGCGCAAATGTTACGAAACAGCCAGACCAGTAATCCGCAGCAGATTAAACCCGCAAGTGCGGAGTACGGCGCTGAAATAAATACTATTATTAATAAGATAGTTGTAATCAACCAAAGCCGTTTAAACATGCTTTCAGTTCCATCCAAAACCGGTTCGCCGGTTGACATCAGCGGTAATGCGCCCAAGGTTGCCTGAGCCGTATATGACAGCATTATCGCACCGGCGATAATAATGGTCTGGGATTTTTGATATAGAACAAAAAAACAGACTGCTTTGATCAGCAGTATCGCGATCATGGTCAGGATTCCGGCCGGAGTGCTGACTGCATTGAATTCAGGTTTGCTGCGTAGCAGGGCCTCGTGGGTTTGCAGACCTTCAAATCGCAGTTCGACAAATGAGGCCATAGCGCCGACTGATCGCCCTGAAGTGAAGTATTCCAGCCCGATAAGGCAAATCAGGGAGAACAGAACTGCACCGGCCATGGCGTTGGGCAGCATTGAGGTAAGCCTGCCGATCATAACAGCGCACAGGCCCAGGATAAAGCCCAGAATAGGGAATGCATAAATAGTAAATTCGGACAGTAGTTCCGGATCGGCGTTGTCGATGTGCTTGCTCAGTTTTCCCGGACAAGCGGGGTCCAGTAACATTTCCCAGGCGTTGCCGAGGGCGGCTAAAGCGGTTTTAAACATCGTTATCTATCCTTCGGTATTTTGAATTGATCGATCGGGGCGTCGGGTGGAAAGCCGGTGACTGCGCAATAAGTCTCCTGCATTGCTTTCAGGGTAATTTCCGCCAGTTCCTTTCTTGACAGGTCAGGGGTTGGATATATTGCCGGTAAAATATGTAAATCGACTTTAATTGTCCAGTAACTCAGGATGCGCCAGATATGGGGCAGAAGTTCCTGGTTGCCGAACCACGGTATAGTGTTGCCGTCCCGGGTGTCATAGTAAACCGTGATGATTGGCAGGATTGGCAGTCCGGTACCTGAAACGGCCTGGAACGCGGTTGATTTGAACGGCAGAAGGCCGTGCTTTCCGTCCGTACTGGTTCCCTCCGGGTAGACAATCAAGTTGATTCCCTCTTCCAGGGTTTCCCGGAATTTTTCAACCACGACCCCGGCTTCCTGTTTTGAGTGACGGTTGATCCAGATCGGTTGGTTAAGACTCAGGATCGCTCCAAGAAACGGCCATGATTTGATCTGCTGCTTGGGGGCGAAACGAACCGGGAAGCAGGAGGAATGCGCGACAATGTCACTGTATCCCATGTGATTGGAAACTATCAAACCGCCTTTTTCCAACTGGTTGGGATTGCCGTAAATATTGACTTTCATGCCGATTATCCAACGCAGGCCACGGCCCCAAAGCAAAGTACATCTGGAACTGAAACGGCGACCGTCTCCATTTTTTTTGAACAAAAGTCCGATTGAAGTATAAATTGCCACGAAAGCCATCCAGACACACACCATTCCCAGTTTAATAAATCGTAATATATAACGAAATATCGCCATCTTCCTTTTCCCTCAAACTTCGTATTGTCCATTCCGGCTTTTCTGCCGGCTTTGTAATCCGTTAATTCCGGTTAGTTATCAGAAAACATAATTCCGTAAAAGATCCCGAATATTATGACTCTGCTTTCCGGTTGCGTAACTCTTGTAAAAAAACGGCCTCATAGCCCGCCTCATTTGAGCTTTCGGCCGCAACCCGTTTTTAACTTTCATCTAATATTGTTAAGTTATATATAAACAATATTGGAATAATATAATTATAATCGTATTTAGTAAAAAATCAAGCTCAGGTTTTTTCAACATAACTTTTATCACCATAATTTCGGCTCAGGATGCCGGTGTAAAAAAACAGCGGCACAATGTCCGCTGTCTTTTCAGTATAATTTTTTTCGCCGGAAGATTAACCTGAACTATTAAGATTAGAGATCTTTGCCGGTGATTTTTTTGTAAGCCTCGAGATATTTCTCGGTTGTTTTGGCGACAACTTCATCCGGCAGGGTCGGCCCCGGAGCTGTTTTGCCCCAGTCGAGGGTTTCCAGATAGTCGCGGACATACTGTTTGTCAAGACTCGGCGGGCTGCAGCCGACTTCATATTTTTCGGCCGGCCAGAAGCGGCTTGAGTCAGGGGTCAAAACTTCGTCGATCAGAATGATTTCGCCGTCGAGTTCGCCGAATTCAAACTTGGTGTCGGCCAGGATGATGCCGCGCTCACGGGCATAGTCGGCGGCGGTATTGTAAATTTTTAGGGTCAGATCACGAATCTGTTCGGCCTTTTCCTGGCCGATCAGCTCGACCGTGCGTTCAAAGGAAATTGTTTCGTCATGCAGCCCCTGTTCGGCTTTGGTTGACGGCGTGAAGAGCGCTTCATCGAGCTTTTCCGCCTGACGGTAACCGGCGCGCAGCGGAATACCGGAAACTTTGCCTTCGCGCTGATAATCTTTCCAGCCGCTGCCGACGATGTAGCCGCGGGCGATGCATTCAACCGGGAGCGGTTGGGCTTTTTTAACAATCATGGCGCGTCCCTGCAAATCGTTTACGAACGGTTTGAGTTCTTCGCGTGATGAGATATCTGCGGTGATCAGATGGTTGGGCATCCAGTCCATCAGTTCGAACCAGAACAGTGACAGTTTGGTCAGTACTTCACCTTTGCGCGGAATACCGTTCGGCATAACCACGTCGAATGCGCTGAGGCGGTCGCTGGCGATAAACAGCAGGCTGTCGCCCAGATCATAAATATCTCGCACTTTGCCACGATTGAGCAGAGTGACGCCGGGAATTTCACTTTGGATCAAAGCATTGTTCTTGTCGTAGTTCATTTCAGATCCCTTTTGTCTAGCAATTAATATACAAAAAAGGCGGTCCGAGATTTATGGGCTCGAACCGCCGTAAATAGTCAGTCAAACAGTCTGTGTCAGCCGGCGTTGATCGCTGAGATCTTAACGCTGGTCAATTCCTGACGATGACCAATCTTGCGACGGTAGCCCTTACGGCGTTTCATTTTGAAAGCAATAAGTTTCTTGCCGCGGAATTGATCTACGACTTCAGCTTCAACTGCCGCGTTTTCCAGTTTCGGGGTGCCGACGTTAAGATCGCCGCCTTCTTCGCCGATAGCCAGGACTTCGTCAAAAGTGATTTTATCACCGGCTTCGCCGCCGATGCGTTCAATTTCAATCACGTCATCCACTTTGACTTTATACTGTTTACCGCCGGTTGCCATAATCGCATACATTGTTCCGGTCTCCTTGGATTATTTAAAATTAATTGTTAATTTTTCTACACAAGAGCATATAATATAGTCGATTCACAAAGAAAATCAAATCGCTTTTCAAAATAATCTCAAAAATCTTACAAATACAAAAAAGGTTAAACGTTGAAGTAGCAATCATTAGTTTCCAGCATCGTGTCAAAGAAAAACAATCTTTTTCTTGTGATTCGGAGCGCCGCAGGCCACTGCGGCATGGCGGATACATCTTTTTTGACAAAAATATGCAATTGACTCTGAATAAATTATTTTTTTTGATTTCTACGGGAAAAAAATAAAAGATTTTTGTATTTGAATTCGGTTTGGCTTGTTTTAAGATGAAGAGCGGTAATTGTAAGTCCGCATGACAGAAAAAAAAGAAAGATTACTAAAGGCAGGGATAACAATATGATTAATATATCTTTTGTTAAACAAGCCATTATAAACAAATATATCCCGGCGATCAAGCAAATAATACTTGATATGGCGACTCCGGTTATTTTTGCATTTTTCCCCATAGTTATTTCTAATTCACGGAACAAAGAACTTATTTTTTGTCTTTCAACCTGGCGATCAGGTATTCTTCAATATTCTTGTGTTTGCGATTTTTGGTGCCTTTATGGACAAATTCGTATTCCACACCGATCTTGTCAAGTTTTTCCGCCAGCAGCGCGCCGTAGTTAGCGGTGTGAGTTGGATCTTTCCGGTCCTTGCCTTTACAGGGAGCATCATTCGGATAGTAGAGATAAACCGGCGGATCATCTTTGCTGACCAGTTCATAAGGAGAATATTCCTTGATCCACGGCATTACTTCTTCGCGATGTTTCAGGAAACTGCGCATTTCAACGGTGGGGTCGCTTTTGTCCCAGATAAAGCCGAAAGCGTGTCCGCCATAGGTACTGTTCGGCGTCCATTCCAGCAGCATTTTCGGGTCAAGCGAGGTTTGCGCCACCTGCGGCGCCGCGGTAAACGGTTTGGTCGACTGCCGTTTTACCGGATCGTCGGAATTCGGCTCGGCCATATCATCGTGAAAAGCCAGCCAGAGTGAGGAACAGCCGCCGGCCGAACCGCCGGTGACAGCGATGCGGACGGGGTCGATATTCCATTCTTTCGCTTTGTGGCGGATGAATTGAATTGCGCGGGCAGCGTCTTCAAGTGGTGCTTTGACCGGCGGTTCCGGATAATTGCCGCGTTCCAGTACCGGCCCGGTTCCACGTGTGCTTTTGGAATCGACAATGGTTTGTTTCAGGTAACGATAGTTGATGGTGACGACCGAAATTCCGGCCGGCAGATATTTTTTCACATTGCCCCGGGCCTTGCTTTTATCCCCGGTGAGCCAGCCGCCGCCGTGTATAATCATCACGCAAGGCGTGGGTTTATCGCTTTTTGCCAGCCAGACGTCCATGACATTACGATCGTATTTCCCGTAACGCATATTCGAATAGTCCGGTTCAAGTTTTTTTCCAGCGTAAACATCAGTCATTGCTATCTCCAGCAGTAATAAAATAATTAGGAAAGGCGATAATTTTTTCATCTGGTCACAACACACTTTGCACATATTGAAAATCCCGACCGGTTTGTTCGATTACTTCCCGGTCGGTCAGTTCAGCGAAAGAGAAGGAACCCTGGTATTCGCTGTGAAGTGAAATTGGACCGGAGAAGTTGATTCTTTTCAGTAAGCCGAAAAACTTCGGCCAGTTGACGTTGCCTTCACCCATCCGGCAGAAAACAAGGTCCTGCGCGCGTCCTTCCGGTCTGCCGGGAGAGCCTTTCCAGTAAGCGTCTTTCAAGGCAACCATTACAATGCGTTCCGCCAACAGGTCGAAAGCCATTTCCCAGCCGTCCAGCCCGCCTTCGATAGTGGCATGACAGGGATCGAAATAGACTCCGACGTGTTCGGGGGAAAGTCCCTCTATAACCGCTTCAATATCGCAAAGGTTGGCTCCGAAGCAAGGGCCGGAATGATTGTGGAATCCAGCCACCATATCCAGTTCAGTCGCGACGGCGGTGATGTCTTTAAGCCGGGCTTTGACTTCGGCGCGCTGTTTGCGTAAGGTGCCGAAGCCGTCATATTTCCAGTAACCGAGTTTGAAATAGCGAATACCGAGTTTTGCCGCCGTTTTTAAAGTGTCGAGCGCATGCGGCGCATTAATATCGATAATGTCGGTTGTTATCATGTCGACGTTGAGTCCGCCGGATTGAATGATTTTGACCGCCTCCGGCAGTTTGTCGACCGCTTCTTCCGGTTTGACATGCCCGTTGCCGCGAACTGTCAGGTCGAACCCGTTAATTCCGGTTTCTTTGAGCAGCGCGGTCGATTCCGCCAACGGCAACTGCTGCGTATGTTTGCTGAACATTACAAAATTATAGTTTGACATATATTTCTATCTCTCTGTTTGTATTTAGTTCGTTCCTGGATGTTGCCATTTCATTCCAGCTCTCAGTTGGCCTCTACACTTCATCCTTGGATATTCTGTGTTGGATATTGGTTATTCTATTCATCCGGCTCTCGGATGAGCCTGGTTGTAGACCTGTTTCAGGCGTTCGCGGGAAACATGGGTGTAGATCTGGGTAGTACTCAGGTCGGAATGACCGAGCATTTCCTGGACGCTGCGCAAGTCGGCCCCGGCATCAAGCAGATGGGTCGCGAAAGAATGACGCAGTTTGTGCGGAGTCATTTCCGGCGACAGCCCGGCGGTTTGGACGTATAGTTTGAAAAAGCGCTGAAACGACCGGGCTGACAATCGGCTGCCGAATCGGTTGACGAACAGCGGCGCGTTAGGACGTTCGTTTGAACTGCGCATTTCACGCAGTCTGAGATATTGACGCAGTGCTTTGACTGCCGGAGGCCCGAGCGCGCAGAGACGTTCCTTGCGGCCTTTGCCTTTGACTTTGATTACTTCGTTAATCAGGTCGATACTGTTCAAGTCGAGGCCCAGCGCTTCGCTGATACGCAGGCCGCCGCTGTAGATGACTTCCAGCAGTGCGGTATCGCGGGAAGTTGCGAATGAGGCTGATTCCGCGTCTTTCGCTTCGCCGTTTTCAAGTGCCTGGGGCCAGTAAATTTTGGGCGCGTCAAGCAGTCGGCCTACTTCCGCTATCGACATATATTTAGGCAGGAGCTGTTCTTTTTTGGGCGAGAGAACTCCGGAGAACGGGTTGTTTTCCACCCGGCCCTCCCGGACCAGAAACTTGAAAAAACTGCGCATTGCCGACATTTTACGCTGAATTGAGGAACGGGCCAGTTTCTCCTGCTGCAACTGCATGATATGGTTGCGCGCGGTGTAGACATCCACCACAGTCCAGTTGCAGGGGCCGCCTTTCCAATCCAGGTTTTCCTCCGCGAACAGCCGGATATCCTGTTCGTAACCGGCAATGGTATGTTCGCTTGCCTGACGTTCGTTGCGCAGGTAATCGACAAAATTTTTAAGATCAGGATCGTCCATGGGTCAGCTGCCGTTTGTTATAATTAGTTTTATTAATTTTAGTGCATGGAGCCATTTCAGAGTCAGAATATCCCGGCAAATGACATCGGCAATAAAGCAGAGAACATAAGAGATAACTTGTATTCCGGAAAAGTGTTTACGGTGGAAGTAAAGACCGGATTTGAATATTTGATAACTCTTTAAAGCAGAATCATTGCTGCTGGCGCCGTTTTCATGCAGAATCCGGCTTTTTTCAGCTACGCACAACGAGTAGCCGGCATTTTTTGCTCTCAGACAGAGATCCGCATCTTCCCAGTACATAAAAAAGTTTTCGTCAAACAAGCCGGTTTGTTCCAATACTTCCGCCTTGATCAACATACTGGAGCCGGTGATGTATGAAAGATGTTCGAGATCAGCCCGGCTAACGCAATGCACCGCGAACGAACGCCCCGGTTTGATCATTCCCCCGCCAAGGGCCAGCAGGTTTTCCGGGTTAGCCATGTCGCAGACCGCTGATCCCACAATACCGACATCGGCATTTTCCGCGAATTTATCCAGCATGGCCGGTAATGAGCCGGATTCAATGATGATGTCATTGTTCAACAGCCAGACGTATTGTGCCTTGTGTTCCAGAGCATAACGAATGCCGGGATTGTTGCCGGCGCCGAATCCGAGATTTTCGCAGTTTTCAATAATTGTGATATCCGGAAAGCGGGCTTTCAGGATCATAACGGAATCATCGGTTGAGCCGTTATCGACAATAATTATTTCGACATGAGGGCAAACACTGATAATTGATTCAACGCCGCGAATGGTGAGGTCGGCCCGGTTCCAATTCAGGATGACCGCGTATATTACAGGAGGTTCAGGCATGCTTCAATTTTTTGTACCACCGGGGCAGAGGATGCCCGGTCCAGGCTATCCAATGGGACCCGGGGCGGAATTTAGCATCGTATTTGATGGATAGTCCGGCCAGGCGTTTTGCCTCTTCCCGGTCTCCGGCTTCGGCAAAATGCTCGGCTGAGTGGATATAACCGCGCGCCAGCAACTGGTTGCGCAGGAGGTGATTTTCAAAAAGCTTTGAGTGCCGTTCGACGATAAATTCAATTTTCTTATAAAAAATATTAGCATAATTATTGGATACTTTGTCCTGATGTCCGGTTCTATATAGATACAAAGGCCGTCCGCTGTGCACTCGTGGAAAATCATATTCCTCTAAAGCAAGATGAAAATCGAAATCAGACAGCCCCCGAGCAAGCATCGGATCGATGCAAAAGCCGCCAAGCCTTTTCCATGCTCCGACGCTGTACGCTCCGGCTCCGGCATAATTACTGCCGGCAATGAGTTCGGAAATTCCCTGTTCACGGAACACCTTGTATAATTCTTTCGTTTCAAGGTTGCGCCAGTTCAGGGAAACATATGCGACGTCAGGTTCGAATTCAATAACCTGTAATACCGCCTCTATCGCCATCGGCAGTAAACTGTCGTCCGCGTCCAGATAAAAGTGGTATGGAGTCTCGGTCAGCGCAAAGGCTTTGTTGCGGCAAACGTATGGTCCCTGATTTTCATCGAATTTGAATTTCTTCAGTTTAGGGTGTTCAAGCTCATTGAACACGGCGTCGGTATCGGGTGACGCGGCGCCGTCCATGACCAGAACCGCCTGCCAGCGGTCATCAGTCTGAGCCAGAACGCTTTCCCAGCATTCCCTCAGCCATTCGCCTTCCGCGTAACAGGTAATCCCGATAGTAATAATAGGTTTAGTCATTAATGGTTTCCTCGATTAACCTGTTGATGTTAACAATTTTTAAACATTTTTCATCCTGAAAACAAGCTCGGGATGAATATTTTTCATAACAATTCAAGCATGTATGGTTGGGTTTGATTACAACAGTTGTTGTTTTTCCCAACGGTCGACAGCGGCGATCAGAGGTTGGACCAAAAATCACACAGGTCTTTCCATCTGCGGCCGCGGCCAGGTGTGCTACTCCGGTGTCGGCACTGATTAAGCAGAAAGATTTTGCGAGAATCGCACCCAGAAGTCGCAAATTGCTTATGTCGTCAATTACGGTGACTTCCGTGTTCCAGTGGTTTGCTTCAGATAATTTGTTCCAGACACTTGTCTCATCGGGGCCGACCACCATGACTATTTTCATGTTCCGTTGTTTTACCGCCGAGAAAATTTCCCGGAGTTTTGCCGGAGGCAGACTCTTTACCATGAAATCCGGTTTCCAACCGGCGTGAACTGCAATGAAATTATTCGCAGTGAGGTTTTTTGCGGCCAGATAGCTTTCAGCTCCGGCCATTTCATCTTCGGATATTTCCAAAGATATAACGGGGGCTGGACCGGTATAACCGGGGAGTATTGTTCTGATGTTATAAACGGCTTCGTGAAAACCTTCTGAAGTCCCTTTATTTTCAAGGTAATGGGCGTCTTTGGCTTTTATTATCCTGCCGCTCAGTCCCAGCTTATGTAAATTATAGAAACCGGGATCGCTTGAATTGAAGCTGATTATCACTTGTTTAAATATTTTCAGACAGTTGGGGCAGGAGGTAAGAGCGTGCATTAATACACTTGTCCCTTCGGGTAGATAAATCCAGGTGATTCCTGATACAGTCGGCTTGATCAGGTCAAGACATAATTTGGGGCCGTACACCGATATGCCGTAGCCGGATTTTTCTTCCTTGAGTTTTTGTAAAAGCGGAATCGCCAGGATCGAATTGCCTATTCCGCAATTGATTACGACCGCGATGTTTTTCCGGCGGCGGAGCAGCCCCCCAAAAAGTCGTAATATAATTACCGATAAGTTGTAAAATATTTTCATTGCAATGCGAGTTGATATGCTTCAAAGGTTTTTTCTGCGGTAGTTTCCCAGGAAAACTCTTCAGCCCGTTTACGGCCCAGATCGACGAGACGGGCGCGTTCTTCCGGGTTGCTCCAGAGCAAATGAAGTGCATTCGCTATGGCATTTGTATCATCGGGAGGAACCGTCAATCCGGCGTTGCCGACAGTTTCCACCAGTGAAGTGGTATTTGAACAGCAGACCGGGGTATCGCACTGCATTGCCTCCAGCAACGGCAGTCCAAAACCTTCATAGAGCGAGACGAGTACCAGAGCGCAGGCATGACGGTAAAGAGTTCTTAGCTGGGCATCGTTGGTGCCTTGCAGCCAAACCACGCAGTCTTTGTGATTTTCAATGTGCTGCTTGATTGATTCGGTTTGCCAACCGTCACGACCGGCGATAACCAGTTTGCTGCCTGGCGTTGTTTTGTTAAACTCGACAAATGCGTCGATTAAGGTTCCAAAGTTTTTTCTTGGAGAGAGGGTTCCGACCGATAAAAAGTATTTGCCTTTTTCCAGTCCGTTGTCCACTATTATGTTTTCGTCTTCACCCAAAGGCTTTTCCCATAATACCCACTGACTGCCCAGTGGCGCCACAATGATTTTTTCAGCCGGAAAACCGCTGGCATCGACGACTTCGTCTTTTGTGAACTGACTGTCAGTGAGGATTATATCAGTTGTATCCAGAGTCTTTTGAAAAGCTTCTTTCATATAAATATCCGATGCCATGTCCCAGCAGCCGGAACCGAACAGGCGCAGGAACGAAATGTCGTGAATGGTGACAACTTGTTTACGATGAACCTTCCGCGGCATGTGTTTAAGCCCGAAATTACCGGTGATATGATAGATATCCGCAACCGGGCAGGCGGGGTGCATTAGAAAACGCTGGGTTGCCGTGGGAAAAAACTTGAAAAGTCTGCGCGGGATGATATTCCGGCAGTATTTAACCTTTCCGGGAGGCAGCAGAGCCTTGGCAGTCTCGATTTTTTTACTGGGATTGCGTCCGTAACAATTACCGAGGATGGTACTGTATGCTACTTCAGGATATTGTGTAATCATTTGCCGCATCAGGCATACAGTATAGACGGATATGCCGCTGGGGAAATTGATGAAATTTTCGGTTTCGATTAAGACTTTCATATGATTTCAGCCTGTGCCTTTGCGGTTATTTTAAATCCAGTGAGAGATTTGCCGCTTCTTCTTCGAGCAGCATGTCCAGAACATCAAAGAACGTCAATTCGTATTGCCAGCCAAGGTCGTTCCGTGCATGGCTGTTATCGCCGTAAATATCTTTGATATCATTCGGACGATATAGGCCGTTGTCGATGACAATCTTTTCACAAGATATATTTAGTTTTGAAAAAATATAGTAAATTATTTCGCGCAGGGTAACTGATTGGCCTGAACAAATGATATAGTCACGGGGAAGATCCTGTTGCAGCATCAAGAATATCGCTTCGACGTATTTGGGTGCGTAGCCGAAATCGCGCTTGATATTGATATTGCCAACCTTTAGCTTCTCTTGTTTGCCGGAATAGATATCCAGGGCGCCTCTGATGACTTTTTTTACGAAAAAATTTTGTCCCCTGAGAAAAGATTCATGATTGAAAAGAACTCCGCAACAGGCGAAAAGATTGTAACTTTCCCGGTAATTAATCGTCGTCCAGTGTGCGGCGGCCTTGGAAATCGCGTAAGGACTGACCGGATGCAGCAGACTGGTTTCGGTAATCGGCAAAGAGTCAACCGCTCCGTACATTTCACTGCTTGAGGCCTGGTAAAATCTGATATCCGGTTTAACAGTTCTTATTCCTTCCAGCAGATTGACGACCGAAATTATATTGAAGTTCAAACTGTCGACTGGTTCCCGGAATGAGAGACTGACCGAACTCTGTGCCGCCAGATTATAGAGTTCATCAGGCTGGTGTTTGTTCAGGATGCTTTTTATCTGGGCCAGATTCAGCAGATCGCATTTTTCAATAACCACTTTGTCCGCAATGTCCAGATAGGCCAAATTACGCAAACTTTCTTTGTCACTGCGGCGGGATAAGCCGATTACATTGTATCCTTTGTCCAAAAGCAGTTGTGACAGATAAGCCCCGTCCTGACCTGTAATTCCGGTTATAATAGCTGTTTTCATTTTATTATTTATTCAATTAGTTTATTTTATTGCATTGATCCATGAATTATGCGGAGACTTTTCGAATTTAATATTTATTTTTTTGTGGACGATACAAATTTTCATAATTTCTAAATCTTTCCCACATAAAAAGACAAAAACTATCATTTAAAAAAAAGATAGGACTTGAAGCAATGAACAAACAGTACTTCAGAATATTTTTACAATCATATTTGCGAATGGCCTTCAATAGATTTTTGAAATGCAACTTTTCCCAATCGGACATAAAATTCAGTTTCAACCCAAAGCTGCCGGATGAATATTCTTTTGCCGACGCCAGAACTTCTTTTCTTTGGATAACGCGATTCATAACAGATTTACACTCATCATGCAGTCTTGTCGATGATAATATATCCTGAATTAATTGCACATTAGTATAATTGTTAAACCTGAGCCATAATTCATAATCCATCGAGTTAGGCTTATCATCCCTGCAGTAACCTCCGGTCAGGTTCCATAGATCCTTGGTCCAGAAAACTGATGGCTGAGAAATATAAGAGCCTTCCTGTTTGCCCCACAGCCAGAACTTGATAAAGCCGTTGACTTCATTCAACCCGGTTGGCAGATTAATTTTCTTTCCGTCTTTATCGATTGCAATAGCAGCTCCGGCAAGCCATTGGCAATCAGGATTGCCAGCAAAATATTCTCCGACTTTTAATAATGCTCCAGGCAAAAAAACGTCATCACTATTGAGCCAGCAGAATATTTCCCCACTTGCCTTTTGGAAGCCGTCAGTAATTGCCGCGGACTGGCCGCCATCCGGTTTGCTTTGCCAGAACGCAAGCTTGTCGGCATATTTCTTTATAATATCAATGGAACAGTCTGTGCTGCCGCCGTCCATTATAATATATTCAAGAGATGGATAATTTTGGGCCAAAACAGACTTAATCGTTTCTTCAAGGTATTGCCCCTGGTTATAGGATAGGGTTATAACACTTATCTTGGGTAATGTCATTTTTACTTCAAGGCTTTATAAATCTCTGCCATTGTTTCAGCCGCGTTATCCCAACTGAACAGAGCAACGCGCCGTTTACCTTTTTCACGCAACGATTTTGCGATTTCCGGCTCCAGAACTTCTTGTAATTTTATCGCAATATCATCTGGTTTGTGTGGATCAACAAATAATGCGGCGTCGCCAACTATTTCGCGAAATACTTCTATATCTGAAACAACCAGCGGAGAACCTGATGCCATTGCTTCCAGAACCGGCAGACCAAAACCTTCTTTGAGAGAGGGATACACAAAGGCTGAAGCGTGATGATATATCTGGAGCAACTCTTTGTCAGACAATTTTCCCGTCAAAATGACCCGATCCTGAATATTGTTGGAGATGATCATCTCGATTTGCATTTCAGATAGACGAGGACTTCCACCTACAACTACCAGGTAAGTATTCGTTTCTTCGGCAATTTCGGCGAAAGCGGCAAGTAGGTTTGTAAAATTTTTGTAGGAAGCTCTTTCCCCGACAAACATGAAGTACGATTTACCCTGGGTACGGCTTTTTATGTAATCATTTTGGGCTTCTTTTTCTGCAGTTCTGAACTTATCGTTTACTCCAAGGTAAATAACTTGAGATTTACTTTTGTCAATATCAGGAAAGAAACGATACAGGTCGGCTTGTGTCGCTTCTGATATGCATACGAGTTTGTCCGCGTTTTTTATTGCATGTGATTGTTGCTCGACAAATGTCTTGCCGTTAGTAGAAAGCGCTGGCCAGCAAAGGTCGATAAAGTCATAAATGGTAACAATCGATTTTAAATTTTTTTTCGGAAGCGTCTGGTAATATGTGGAGTGAAAAATATCAGGTTTAATCTTTGATATAATTTTCGTTGGATATTTTTGATTCCGATATTCATTCAGCCGCCAAAATAACAAATTAGGCCTCAAGACCTTCGGGGTAAAATGGTAAGTTATGTTTTGTCCTTGCGGATAAGCACTGAGATTTTCCGGATTGCATATAATGTCAAACGAAATATCCGGATGAAGTGCTGTGATCCGAGGTATGATTTCTCTGAAATAACGGGCTATCCCGCCATAGGGAGTTTTTTCGAAAATATAGTTGTCAAGAAGTATTTTGATCATAAAAAATTAAATTGATTCAATTTTGTTGTTATATTTTTCCATACTGCATTGGAGAAAACATGAATGAGAGCAATAGCATTTTCCATCCTTGACGTATTTGATAGCATTATTCCATTCAGTAGAATTTTTTATTTGATTAAAGTCCATATTGAAATCGCGAATATTAACGACAGGATCAAGGATTTCACATACCCCCAGTGTTCCATCATATTGAAGAACTATAAACTCCTCTCCGGCAATGCATGGATAGAGCTGTTTCTTTTCAATCTCAGTGCGCAACATCTCCTCGTGCAATGGTAGCTGTTTATAGTTTTGCGGTCGTAGCCATTCAATAAGTTTGAGATACTCATCATTTGATATTGATTGAACTAAATTTTTGTCAAAGTTACCCCGGATTGTTTCAAAGCTATGCTCGGATAAAGGCATTTTGGTTTCGACAAATTCATAAACACCTTTGAACTCTTCATAGTTCATTTTAAAGATTGATGAGTTGATCTGGATATTAAATCTGGGGTAATAGATTCCAATTAATGGTTCAAGGAGTGTATAAAGCTGTTGGACCTTATCGAATATTTTGGGAACGCCTCTAATCTTATCGTGGGTTTCATGCAAGCCGTCAAGCGATATAGAAATTTTCAGTCCACAATTTTCAGTAGAGTCCAGAATATTGATGATTGTATCATATATTTTTTTAGGAACTGCTGCGTTAGTTGGAATTGTGATTGTTGCCACATTATTTATTTTTTCCAGACTGTTACATATTTCATTCAGGTCATTTCGCAAAAATGGCTCGCCTCCACCCAATACCGCGTTGTCTATCTTGCCAAGTGTTCCAAGGAAAGTGTTTATTTCATCCAAACTCAATGTCTTTTCGAGTTCTTTATTTAAATCATTCCTTAAAAAACAGTGTATACAATTTGCATTACAGACATTATCAACCTGAAAAATGAAATTTTTCATACAGCTTTCAAATTTTGATACGTGTTTTTTTCGTAATACATTTTTAATAAAATTTTTTGCTTTATCTATATTCCGAACCTTCTTTTGTGGCGAATCAGTTTTTTTCAGAATATGATGAAGATGGTTGTTTATATTGAAAATATTTGATCGTTTTTGACATATTTTTTTTAATGAAGCCCTTTGTTTAATCAAATATAATGAATTTCTCAATAGAAAAAAATATATTTTAAGAAGTTCAAGGGGGTTGGATGCCAATTCTTTGCTGAATGCAATAAAAGTATTTGCCATATTCAGAAATGGAAAATTTTTTATAAATACAATAAAAGTATTTCTATGGTATAAATAATAAAAATGTTTGTTCTTGAATGTCTTGGACACTCCATGCAGTTTATGATATGCAATCGCTTTCGGGTTGTAAACTACTTTAAAGCCGGCGCTATTGATGCGCAATCCCAGATCATAATCTTCTCCCAGATAGAAAAATATTTTGTCAAAACCTTGAACAAGATTGAATACAGAACGTCTGACAATCATGGCCGCGCTACATATGAAAGGAAACCTTAGTGGGTAATTGATAAGGTTTTCAATCTCATTAACCTGCCGATTGAAGAGATAATCGCAGCCTAATCCATTTATTAAAAAATAACCGCCAAGACTGTTTATCCTTTCCTTATCTTCGATAAATCGGAGTTGTCCTCCTGCGCTTCCAATAGAATCACTTATTGATATAAAAGCCAGCATCTGTTCAAGCCAGTCTTTTTCAAGTACAATATCATCATCGAGGGTTACGATAAATTCTCCACTTCCTCTGGCTGCTGCTATATTTCTATTCCTGGCAGGGCCATTACGACCTTGTCCAGTAATAAAATCGGTCTGAGGAAACTCCTTTGAAAGTTTATCAATGGAATCATCATTGGAGTCATCATCAATAACGAAGCATCTGAAATTTGTATAGCTTTGATTGTATATGGAATGGAGAGTGCGTTGCAGAGATGAATAGTTATTCCTCGTTGTAACTATTATGTCAATATTATATAATATACTATCGTTTGAATTACTCATATGAAAATATCAACATTCATGTTGAATTGATGAATTATAAAAATTAATGTTTTTCCCATTTGCAGTCTGCAAAAACACATCCGTAATTTGTCCCGCTATAGCGCTTGAATGGAGAATCATTTTCATGGATATTTATTTTATAAAAGTCATTCAGGCTATCGTATATTTTGCTATTCGGAACTAATAACGCAATAGAACAAAAATAAGCTCCAGGAGTTAATAAATACGGAGGAATAATTAGGTTATAAGCTTGTCTTCCTCCAATATCAGATTTGTCAAGTTGTTTTTCCGAAATAAAAACTAGTTCATTTCTTGCGTTTCTAAGTGAAAAACTTAAGTGTATATCGGGAATCTCTTTATTGCATTCAAATTCAATTTGATTTGCTATTGTATCTTTACAATTAAAGTCTGCTGATTCGATATTGTTATTATTACTGCAAATTGAACACAGCTTAACATCATTATCGAGTATCTTTCTATTCATTGACTCTGATTTAGGTTCTGAGTCTGAACAATACCTATCAATACATGCATTGATGCTTCCAGTATAAATATTTTTTCCCGCTGATAACAGCATTCCTCTTTGGCACAATTCCCTTACCGCATTCATATTGTGGCTGACAAAAAGGATGGTGCGACCGGATTTCGCGACGGAATCCATCTTGTTCAGGCATTTTTTCTGGAATTCGGTGTCGCCGACCGCCAGGACTTCGTCGACGATCAGGATTTCGGTCCGGAGGTGCGCCGCCACACTGAACGCCAGACGCGTATACATCCCGCTGCTGTAAAACTTGACCGGAGTGTCAAGAAATTTATCAACCCCGGAAAATTCAACTATTTCATCAAAATGTTTATTGATCTCTGCATTACTCATGCCCAGCAGCGAACCGTTCATAAAGATGTTTTCACGTCCGGTCAATTCAGGATGGAATCCTGTGCCGACTTCCAGGAGACTGCCGACACGCCCGTTCAGAATGACTTCACCCTCGGTCGGGGCGACGATCCGGCTGAGGATTTTCAACAACGTAGATTTGCCCGCGCCGTTGCGTCCGATAATGCCCAGCACTTCGCCTTCTTCAACCTTAAACGAGACGTCTTTCAGCGCCCAGAATGCTTCGCGTTGTCCGGTTTCGCCGGTAAATAAAGCCCGGGCCAGACGATACGGCATTTTCGCCGTCGTCTTGAGCGAATCGAGGATTGAGCGCTGGCTCATCCTTTCACCTAGGTAATATTTTTTTCCCAGATTATTTACTTCAATTATCGCCATAATTTTAATTAGCCACGAATTGCACAAATAACACGAATTTTTGATGTCGCTTCGCGAAAATGCTTATTTAGCCGCGGATAGCACGGATAATACGGATTTTTGTTGTCGCTTCGCGAAAATGCTTATTTAGCCACGAATTTCACTAATAACACGAATTGGCTATTTTATAATTCTTTTGTATTCAAGTTCTTTAGGTCCGAAGTTGATTAGGAGGCCCAGCCTAATTCCAGTTGCGGTTAAGTAATTCAAGAGTTGAGCTTTATGTTCTGGAGCAATTGTTTTAACTGACTTTAATTCAATAATAACTTTGTCTTCAACAATAATATCGGTATAATATTCCCCAACACACACATCGTGAAAGTGAATTTTGATCGGGAATTGTGTTTTGAATTCAAGCCCCGCTTCCTTTAGCGCGACAACAAATGCATTCTCATATACTTTTTCAAGAAAACCATAGCCAAGCTTGTTATATACCTCATAGGCGCAACCTACAATTTCATAGGCAAGTTCTTTATGTAATATTTCCATTCGTGTTATTCGTGCAATTCGTGGCTGTTATTAAATATAGTCTGCAAAGACTTTTTCGCGGAAGCGAAACCACAGGATGCCGGTCACGAACGTGAACAGGGAAATGCCTAAAGAAAGATAAAAAAGCTTACCGGGCGCATACGCGTAATCGAACAGACTCCAGCGCATGCCTTCGATTACGCCGGTCATCGGATTTAAAGCCACGATCCAGAGAAATTTCTGCGGAATGATGTTGACCGGATAAACTACCGGAGTGGCGAACATCCAGAACTGTACCAGAAACGGCACGATAAACGCGACGTCACGAAATTCGATATTCAGCGCGGACAGCCAGAAGCCGATACCGAGTGCGGTCATGATCATCAGCAGAACAAAGAGGGGATAAAAGAAAAATAGAGCGTCAGGAGGCTGGCCGTACCAGATCATCAGACCAACCAGACCGATCAGGCCAATGGCAAAATCAACCAGTCCGGACAGACATGACGACATCGGAATGATCATTCGAGGGAAGTAAACTTTTGAGACCAGATTGCGATTTGAAACCAGACTGGATGTGGTATTATTAAGGGTCCGGGCAAATAATTGCCATGGCAGGAGGCCGGCATAGGCGAAAAGCGCATAAGGTACTTTCAGGTCGTTTTCCAGTCTGGCAAATTTACCAAAAACCACGGTAAACAACAGCATCAGCGCCAGCGGCTGGATTATTACCCAAAGTACCCCTACAATGGTCTGTTTGTATTTGACCTTGACTTCGCGCCAGGTCAGGAACCACAACAGTTCACGGTAATGCCACAGTTCCCGCAGGTCAAGCAGATGCAGTCCATGGGGTGGTCTTATGATCGTTTGAGGAACGGATATTTTTTCTTCGCTCATGTTTTCCAGTTGTTAAGCTGTTCAGGCTTGCTTTTATATGACGCGGTACATCGTGATTCTTTTAAGAATCCGGCAAGCTCCGCCCCGTCGCTTCCCGAAGGCGGCAACGCGGCTTGTTGCGAATACTATAAGTCTAACGTCGCATAAATGCAACTCAAAATAGGCTTTGAACGCATGATTTAAACAAGGATAATATTAATCCGGCACAATTTTATCAGCCCCCGATATGCCTTATTCGCGCAAATTATTAATCTGCAGCAATGTTATCTTTCTGCTTTCTGCAACAGCTATGTAACGTATTTTAATCTGCAAAAGCATTATATCTGTGCTATGGCTATAATAATATGTTAATATGTTTTTATACGTAATAGTTTAATATAGTGCTGTTTTTTGTCGGGCCTTTTTAAAACTACCTGATAATTTATTATTAATTATCATATCTTTAAAGTCAATCTGTATCAAAATAAAAAAAAATTCATTGAGAAGCTATTCAAACTGGATTTTTGGAAAAAGGTGTAATATATTCATGTGTTTGAGTGTATTGAATGGATATTTGTTCATATGTAACTTTCAGGAAAGGGAATATTGATGAGACAAAAATTACTTCTGCTGGCAGCGGTTTTCTTCGGGGTGCTGGCTTTTGTTTTGGCCTATAATCAGATCAATTATGAAAAACGAAAAATTCGCGGGACCGCAACCGAATATTATGTGGTCCAGATGGCTAAGGCAGTGGCCAGTAACGAGGAACTGAAAGATACTGACCTGGTTCAGAGAAAAGTTACCAGGTTACGTCAGAACAGTATGGCCTCAAACGAAGTTTTATGGTCCAGTAAAAACGCGGTGATCGGCCGCAAGTTGATGTTTTCCAAAGAACAGGGACAGATTCTGCATTGGAACGATTTGCAGCAGGCGCGTCGCCGTAACACCGGTTTGAGCGGGATTATCCCTTATGAATACCGCGCGGTATCCATTCCGGTGGATAATATCTCTTCCGTATCCAACCTGGTGCAGCCGGAGGATAATGTCGATATAATCGGAACGTTCCGTTTTCCCAATATGCAGGGAGACAAAGGTTTTGACACTGTAACGCTGACGATTTTGCAGAATGTCAAGATTCTGGCAACCGGGAATGACTGGTCAAGTTATACTTCAGGTCGAAATCGTCCGCGCGGATACAGTTCGGTCACTTTGGCCGTAACCCCTAAAGAGGCGGAAATGATAATCTTCGCCAGCAGTAAAGGCAAATTGTCGTTGTCACTGCGCAACTTCGAAGAAACCAAATTTGACGATAAATTGCAAACGGTTAATTTCAGATTCCTTGAAAAGAATATTCCCTTATACAACAAGGAACGCAAAGATCGTCAAAAAGAAGGCAAGTAATTTAACTACCATTAACGGAGAGACCGTATGTACGAAGTCATCATAAGACAGCCGGGAGGCGGCGGGGACGCCTGCGGCAAGCTGGTCAACGGCAGCTATACGGTCGGGACCAGAGAAACCTGTCACATTCAGCTGGACCGGCCGGAGGTGTCGGGGCACCATGCGCAGTTGATTGTACGTAATGATTCGCTTCAAGTGGTTGATCTGGACAGCAGTAACGGTACGTACGTGGACGGGGTCAAACTCACGCCTCAGGAACCGTACAAGGTGCCGGTTGGCGGGACGATTTCAATCGGGCAGGTCTTGATTTTTGCCAAAGGACCGGAGGCTGGTGAGGATTTTAAAGCGGTAACGGCTGAGGAACCTCATCACGATCCGGAAATGGATAAAAAGATGCAAGTGGCCAGGAAAGAGGCCGATAAACAGCTTGAGAAAACGGTTGATAAGATACCGGTATTAAGAATATCCGGTATTCCCGAAAAGGTTCGTCCACTGGTGCAGGAAATTAAACGCCGCGCCCACATGGAACTGTTGAAAAGACTGAACTTGAAAAAAATGGCTATTTCCGGCACTTCGCAGCAGGAGCTTGAAAACAAAGCCAAGGAAACCATATCTGAAATTCTCTCAGAACTTTCGATTCCCCTGCCCAAAGGAGCTCCGGTTGAAGTGATTGAGAAAGAGTTGGTCCAGGAAGCTATCGGCCTGGGGCCGTTGGAATATTTGATTGAAATGGACGATATTACTGAAATCATGGTAAACGGCCCCAATAATGTTTATGTTGAAAACAAGGGTGTAATTTACCGGACTGATACCGCTTTTGCCGATGACAAACAGGTTTTGTCGGCGATCGAACGTATTGTCTCACCTCTCGGCCGCCGCATTGACGAAAGTTCACCAATGGTGGACGCACGTCTGAAGGACGGTTCCCGTGTAAACGCGATTATTCCGCCGCTTTCGTTGGTTGGCCCGTCGATCACTATCCGAAAATTTTCCAAAAATCCCTATACGGTTCAAGACCTTATTAATTTCGGCTCGCTGACCCCGGAAATTGCGGAATTCCTTGATGCTTGCGTCAAAGTCCGTAAAAATATTATTATTTCCGGCGGTACCGGTTCGGGTAAAACCACTTTGCTGAACGTTTTGAGTTCTTATCTGCCCAACCGCGAACGCATTGTGACGATCGAGGACGCGGCGGAACTGCAATTGAACCAGAACCATGTGGTTCGACTTGAATCGCGACCTCCGAACATTGAAGGCAAAGGCGCGATTACTATTCGTGATCTGGTGCGCAACTCGCTGCGTATGCGTCCCGATCGGATTGTCGTCGGGGAATGTCGTGGCGGAGAGGCGCTGGACATGCTTCAGGCGATGAATACCGGTCACGACGGTTCGCTGACCACGGTTCACGCCAATACGCCGCGCGATGCGCTGGCCCGTCTGGAGACGCTGGTGCTGATGGCCGGTTTTGATCTGCCGCTGCGGGCTATCCGGGAACAGATATGTTCGGCGATTGCGATTATTGTTCAGGTTAACCGTGAAAAAGACGGTTCGAGAAAAGTTACCCATGTGAGCGAAATCACCAAAATGGAAGGTGAGATCATAACGATGCAGGACTTGTTTGTTTTCAAACATGAAGGCTGGGATGACGATGAAAAAATTGTCGGCAGTTATGTTCCGACCGGCAGTGTTCCGACCTTTATGGAAGAAATTAAGCGTGCGAAGATTCCGCTTGATATAAGTATTTTCAGCAAGGGGATGCAATAAATTTTATGGAAGAGTTAATCAAAGGTCTTGATATGACCGGAGCGGCCGCGGCCTGTGCCGGATTGAGCATTACAATGGCCACACTGGTCATTGTCGATTTCATTTCATTTGCTTCCGCCCGTTATCGGGAACGTTATTTGCAGGAAGCGGCGATTGAACTTGATGATGTGCTGCTGCAGATTCCCGCTAACCGGATTCTGGACCTCAGTCTGGCGGTCAGCGCGATTGCGTCGTTTCTGGTCTTGTTATTCATTGTCGGAGTTTCAGACGAGTGGAACTGGGGGCAGGCGGCATTCTGGATGAGTGTAACTGCCGCAGTGTCTTTTCCCGCGCCGCGTTTTTATCTGAAATTTCTTGGCAAGCAGCGAATCAGAAAATTCAATGAGCAGCTGGAGGAGGCTTTGACCTCCATGAGCAGCTCGCTGAAGGCCGGATTCAGTATCACTCAGGCAATCGAAGCGGTGGCCAGTGAAAATAAAAGCCCGATCTCTGTTGAGTTCCGGCTGCTGCTGCAGGAGATTCGCCTCGGGGTGCCGCTGGAGAAATCCCTCGATAATATGTGTCAGCGGCTTGGCAGCGTGGATATGGAACTGACTGCCACTGCGATCATTACCGCGCGTCAGACCGGGGGTGAGTTGACGACAATTCTCGACCGTCTGGCCTCTGTTATCCGGGAACGTACCAGGATCAATAACAAGTTGAACGCCATGACTGCGCAAGGCCGGCTGCAGGCGTTCATCATCGGGGCTATGCCCTTTGTCCTGTTGTTTGTCATGAATTATGTGGCCGAAGATACCATGAAAAATTTTTACAACTCAATGACCGGAATACTTTCGATCATTGCGGTAGTTATTCTGGTGTTGTGCGGTTTCCTGGCGATTCGCAAGATTACAAACATTGACATATGAGGAACCCTGGTTATGATTTTAAATGATTCTTTGATAACTGCGCTGGCTGCCGCTTGTGTCGGCTTATCAGTCTTTTGTTTTTTACGGGTTTTGTTCTCACTGATGGAGAATTTGGAAGTTGACAAGGAAATCTCTTCTGAGGCTAAAAAGTCGCTGCCGGTATTTTTCAAATTTTTTATGCCGTTTGCGCCGAATGTTCGATTTATCGTTCGCAGCCAGACGTTTAAAGGCTCGGTCCTGCTGGCTGAGGATAAGGTTTTGATGGCCGGATACAGTCATCTTATCGACGGGGAAACGTTCGTGGCGGTCAGGCTGCTGATTGCGTTTTTTTCCATGGGGCTGATTTTGTTGTGTGTAATTGCCGGCCGTCCTATTGCCGGTATCGGTATGGCCGCGTGTTTGATAATCTATCCGCCGGTCTGGTTGAATAAAAAAGTTGCGCAGCGGCATTTGGAGATCATGAAGGCTTTGCCGAATATTCTTGACTTGTTGACGCTTTCGGTTGAGGCCGGCAAAGACTTTCTGACCAGTTTGCGGGATATTCTGAAACGGCGTAATATGGATGCTCTCGGCGAGGAGCTGGGCCGGACTTTTAAAGAGATCCAGTTGGGCAAGAAACGGGAAGACGCATTGCGCGACCTGGCGATGCGGGTGCGGCAGTCTGACTTGACAAGCGTCTGCAACGCGATTATTCAGGCGGAGGAACTTGGGGTAAGTATCGGACATCTGCTTCGGGTCCAGAGCGAAATGCTGCGAAACAAGCGCTTTACCCGGGCTGAAAAACTGGCGAATGAGGCTCCGGTCAAAATTCTGCTGCCGATGATTTTATTTATCTTTCCCGCAGTATTTATTATTCTGATGGTCCCGATTGCCATGCAGGCGTCAAAATATTTCTAACTTCTCAATCGCGTATTTTGGGCTCGTTCCGGCAAGCAGTATTCATTGTATAATTTCAGTTTAACAGTTTAAAACAAAATCATGATTCACAACCTGACAAAAAAAAATATTATTTCGCGTTCGCCTTTTTACGCAACAGGCTTTATATTAAGGGCGCGCGGGATGATTGGCCGGAGTTTTGCATCCGCTGATTTTGATGCGATGGTTTTTGAACGCTGCGGTTCGATTCATACCCTGTTCATGTCGGAAGCGATTGATGTGGTGTTTATCGATTCCGATAACAAGGTGTGCGGAGTGCGCAGCGAATTGGCGCCATGGCGACCAGGTGTGGTGGTGCGCGGCGCCAGAAGCGTGATAGAATTGCCCGCGGGAGCGATTGCTCTGTTGAATATTGAAGTTGGAGATATAGTTGATTTGAACGCTGAAGTGTTACCTGAAGTGGTGCGGAAAATGCCTGATGGCGCTAAGATCGCCTCAGCCTCGACCAAGCCGGTAATGCCCTGTAAAGAAAGTTTAAAATGAAAGTATATTTGCTTAACGGCCCTCGCGCCGGGGATAAGATTGAACTGCTGGCGGAAACGACAGTGGGGCGGGAACTGGATAATCATATTCCGGTTATGGCTGACGGGGTGTCAAGGTATCATGCCAAGTTCATCCATGAAAAGGATGGTTCCTGGAGTGTGTGTGATCTCAACAGTACCAATGGTTCAAGAGTGAATGGCTCCAAGATAAGCGGAACGGTAAAAATCAAGCCTGGTGACGTTATCGAATTTGGCGATCAGTCCATCCGTTTTGGTGATCCGCTGCCCGAAGATATTGTTCTGGCGGAAGCCGCCGCCGCTCCCGATGAGAGTCCGACCATTAAACCTTCTCCGGTTGTTTTCAATTTTTCTCCGGAGCCTGACAGCAATGTAACGCAGCGGACTCAGGTGACCAGGGCTGATTTCCAGCCTTTGGTTTCCGGCAAGACTCCGAAAGTTGTTTTCAAACCGGTCGATACGATGGCTGTTGCCAGTACTCCGGAAGTAGAATCAGGCAGCCTGACTCAATTAAATCAAGAGGAGGACCTGTTTGGCGGCAAGCACGATACCATGACGATCCCCATGCCCGATGAAGATGATAAAAAAGGGGAACATGAACATCTGGCTGATATGTTGAATAAAGTATCGTTATTCGGTGGCAAAGGGCGGAAAAATAAAGAGTCAAAAGAAGACGGAGAGCATCATAATAAGCGACGGCGGTCAACCAATCTTATGTTTTACACCCTGGTTATCTGTGCCGGAATTATTGCTGTGGGAATCTTCCTGTGGATGCAGAAAATGCCGGTAAAAAAGAATGTAAAGACTGTAGTTCCTCAGGCTCTTCCGCCGTTTCTCCTTGATTATTGCAAGCGAAAATGCACCCGGGATAATGTGTTTCAGTTTTCCCTGCGGATAGAAGACAATAAAGCCTATTTTGCCATCGACGACCTGAAGTCCAGAAGAAAATTTTCCAGGACAATAAAGCAGGTCAACAAAGAATTTGTCAAGACACTGCAGGATGCGATCGGTGAATCTGAATTCATGAAGCTGATAGATCCGCCTCCGGCCCCGGCCCGCGATGACGAGCAGGATACGCGGAGTCTGCTGGTGTGCTATAAGGGCAAAATGAATAAAATCGATATTGTCAATACTCTGGCTCCCACCTCTTTCGATTCAATTGAAAGAGCAATCGACGATTTTGCGGAAGCGTATAATCTGCAAACCATTTCCATGACGCCAGAGGAACTGATCGAAAAGGCTAAAAAGTTTTTTTATAAGGCTGAATCACTGCTCCAGAACAAAGAGGCGAATCCGGCTAATATGCGCAAGGCTCTGGTCCGCTACACTCTGACAGTTGAATATCTCGACCAGTTTTCTCCCAAACCGGAGATTTGGCACCAGGCGATGGAAAAACGTAAACAAGTCGAGGTAATGCTTGAAAAGAGACGCAAAGAACTGGTTTTTGATTATATGAAGAACTTGAAGATGCATGAATATAAAAAATGCCTGGAAGTTCTCGAGGAATTAATGCTGATTTCAGAACCTGGTGATAAACAATGGACCAAAGCCCGGGATCATAAAATTATTGTAGAACGAACAATCAGGCAGAGAAACAAATAATGAAGAATATTAAAACAATCATTTTTTTACTTCTAGCCGCAACGGTTGTGATTTCCATGCCGGGTTGCGGTAAAAAGAAAAAGCGTAAAATTACTACCGCCACACTTAAAATTGTGACTGAACCGGCCGGGGCTAAGTTAATTGTCAACGCCAAAGATTGCGGTAAGACTCCGTACCACAAAGAAATAAACGCAAAACCTTATTTGATTAAGTTGGATAAGGAAGGTTTTCAGCCCTCATGGATCTTACCGGATTTGAAACCGGGTAAAACAACCGAGGTAAATATCAAGTTGAAACCAATAACGTCAGCGGTTCTTATAAAAAGTGATCCTTCAGGAGCGAAGGTTAAAGTTGGAGAAATAGTCAAAGGCGAGACTCCTCTGGTCCTGGTCGATCAGCCGCTGGGCGCCCACTCCGCGGTTGTGGAAAAACTTGGCTTTTCTCCTCGTGAAATTACCTGGAAAATTACCGACGACCGTCCAGTCGAAGTGAATATCAGACTTAGTTCCAATGTGGGTAAGGCGGTGATTACTTCCGAGCCTTCCCGGGCGGTTTTGTATATTGATGGAAAGCAATGCGGTTATACACCCTATCGCGGCGACCTTGAGGAAGGTCGTCACAAAATTAAAATACATAAAGACGGTTATACTGATATCAGTGACGTCATTACAGTTGAACGAGAGCAGACCGCAAGCAAGAATCTGGTGCTGCGACTGTTGCCGGGCTCCCTGATTATCAACACTTCGCCTACTCGAGCCGAAGTCTATATCAACGGAAAAGCTTACGGCAGTTCGCCAGTGACGGCCAATGGGCTGGAGCCGGGTAATTATCGGGTTCGTGCTGCCAGAGGTGGTTATGACAGCAATGAAAAGAGCGTGACGGTCGCCCCCGGCAAATCCCTGGTTGTCGATCTTACATTGACCCGGAATACCGGCGGCATTGATCTATTGGTCCAGCCTCCCGGTGCGACTTTGTATATCAATGGGCGGAAGGTCGGTTCGGTCAAGGCTGATAAAGATGGTCTTTCCGAATTATTCCAGATGAGAGGTCTCCAGGCAGGTAATTACCGCCTGAAAATTGCTCATAAGCGTGCTGTTCCGACCCAGAAAGAACTTACTGTAAAAGTTACCAAAGGCCGTATATCCCGGCCCAAACCTGTGCGCCTCTGGATCGCTAATGCCGAAATCAAGGAAGTTGAAGGCAAGGTTATGACCGGTATCATTTACGAACGGAATTCCAAATCAATTCTCTTCAGCCCGGAACCCGGGGTGAAATATGAAATTAACCGTGTAAAACTTGAATATATCAAGGACCTCAAACAAGATGAAGAATGATCGCCCGGAGGGTGCGTCATCTCCCGGACGTACGCTGACTCCGCGGCAGTGGACTTTAATCGCACTTCTGCTGCCGCCGGCGATTGCCTTAATCATTAGAATTGCTGCCTTTAAAGAGCTGATGGCATCTCCCTTGCGTTATTACAGCGCAGTCGGCGGCCTTGATATGAAAGGGCTGCTGGAACTCGGACGCTGGCTTTATGAAGGCCGGGGGCTCTTTTCAATCTATTCCGGCCTGGCGGCTCTTGCGATGTGGCTTAATGGCGGCCGGGAATGGCCGGAAGCTTTGATTTTCTTCCAATATTTCTGCGGGACTGTTCTTGCGTTTCTGGTCGCCTGGACCGCGTTACGTTTTACCGGACGACGGGGAGTCGCTTTAACCGCCGGTTTAGCCGCGGCCTTATACGCTCCTGAACTGATGTATGAAAGCGTTACTTTGCGCGAAAGCATTATGGTCTTTGTCTGTACTCTGTCTCTTGCTTTGGTCATAACCCTGCGGCGGCGTCATTTTGACGGATGGCGGATGGTTCTTGCCGGGGCAATTTTGGCCTTGCCCTGTCTGGTCAGGGTATCAGCCGGAATCTGGACTGCGACAGGAATGTTATGGGTTTGGTGGTATATTTGTCGCAGGCAGCGTTATGACTGTAAAAAAGATTGGCTTAAAATTATTTACAAGGGCGCGTTGATTGGGCTCGGCGCGTTTATCATATTACTTCCATCCTGGAGCTGGAATTACTTTTCTCAAGGCTATCCGCTGCCCTTTTACCTGAATATCGGATATTCTGTCAAGGTCGGGAAGGTCGATAATGCAAAGACCATGAATGTCGATATGAAAACGGAAGTGCCCCGGACAGAGAATAAGTCTTGTCCGATGCCATCAGGAAAGGCCTCGGTTAAAAGTGATTGCAAGGTTGTATGTCCGTTTGTAAAGTATGGGAAGAAGGTCGTTGAAGTTTTTTTGCCGTTTGAGAAAGCGAATAATCTGAATTTTTATTTTCTGCGTGCCAAATTCAAGATTTTGAATTATTTATTGAGGCCGGAAATTCTGCTTTCGCTGGCGGTTGTCATGTTAATCTGGTGGCTTGTGGACGGATCAGTGTTTAAAAAGGAGTCTTTGCTTTTTATCTATTTGGTTGCTATGACAATTTCCATGTGCGTATTTCTGCCGTTGGCAAGATATCGGCTGGTTCTCCTGCCGGTATTGTGTATTGCGGGAGGGATGCTGATGACTGGTAAATTATATTCCATGCTTAGACAGAAATCTTTATGGAAATTTGTAATTATCATGTCAGTGCTGGTTACATACTGCTTGTTGACCTGGCCCTGTGCCGTCCCGCTTCGTTCTGAAGATTTTGTGGCCTGGGGAATCGCTAAAAAAAGTCGTGGAGATATGCCTTTGTCCTATTTGAATGACTTTGAAAATGCTTACAAGTTGAAACCTGATTCAGTTTCGGCCGCATTCAATTTCGCCGGTGCTTTGCTGCATACCGGTAAATATCAGACTGCGGCCGTGGTTTGCCTCAAGACATTGCAGTCTCACCCCGATAATCAAGGGTTGAAATTAAACGCTTCAAGCGCCCTGATGGCATGCCGTAATCCAAAAGCGGCAGAGCGTATATTGCGGACAATCAGGGAACCGTCCGACCCGCTTGGTTATTATTATAATCTCGGAGAGTGCTTACGCTTGCAAAATCGGTTGGAAGAAGCGTTGAAGGCCTATAAATCCGCGCTTGAGCTTGCTGTGACCGATAGTCAGAAAAGCCTTTTGAAGAAGAAAATTACAAGATTAACGTTAAATCTGAAGAGAAAATAATATATTCTGCAACTTTTTACTTGCCAAAAGTTTATTTCTAATATATACTAAATATCATGAAAAATAAATTTGAGATCAATGTAATACAGAGGTGTCAATTTTGCGGAGCTTGTTCAGGAATGTTATAGCGCCGTTAACTTTTGTCGGATTGGCGCTTCTTGGTAATTATTTAAGGATTACGATATCTCCGGGGGTAGACTTTATCTTCGGGAGTATTTTTGTCCTTTTACTCTTGCGTTTATACGGTTTATGGTGGGGCGTTCTGGCCGCGGTCGTGTCGGGAAGTTACACGGTGATTACCTGGGAGCATCCCTACGGCATGGCGGTTTTTGTCCTCGAAGCTTTGACTGTCAGTCTTTTGCTGGGGAAGAAGCGAACCAATATTCTCGCCTATGATATGATTTTCTGGTTGATGCTGGGAATGCCGTTAAGCTGGATGTTCTATCGCTTTGGAGTTGAGATCAACACTTCAAGTATTACCTTGCTTGTTTTGAAACAATGTCTCAATGGAATATTCAATGCCTCTCTTGCCGGTTTGTTGGTTATTACAGCAGGTCATTTTTTGCCTGTCGGCAGAGGAAATAAAGTTCCGATGTTTTCAATGCATGTCTATCTTTTTTGCCTGATTTCAGCCTTGATTATGGTTGTCAGTTTGTGTATGATGGTTTTTGACGGTAAAAACGAATATAATCTCTTGCGCAATAACCTGATCGATCGAATGCGTGGTTCCAGCCGAATGGCGTTTTTTCAAATCAGGGAATTATTGTCCAATTCTATAACCTCTCTTAAAGCCCTTTCCGCTCAGGCGGTAAAGTACCAGGCAAAACCGGGCCCCGAACTTCAACGGATGACTGAAGCCGCTTATGTCGGCTTTCCTGATTTTTTACGTATTTATACTGCCGATGCCCAAGCGAATGTTACTTCCCTTTATCCCCTTGACAAAAAGTACCATGGAAAAGTGCCGAAGATTAATTTTAGTTCCCGTGATTATTATACCTGGCTTAAAACGGAAAAGACTCCATATGTTTCGAAGATGATGTTTATTAAGCGTACATTGCATTGTCCGGTAATTGTCGTCTCCACTCCAATCCTGGAAAACAATCTGTTTAAAGGCTATGCGACCGGCGCTTTGAATCCGGCCGCTCTGGACCGTATTTTAAAAAGTTCGGCGCTTGAAAATCATAATCTTAACCTGCTTCTGGTTAATAGTGAAGATAAATTAGTCGCGTCTTCGACAAATCTGAAAACAATGCTGCGCTACAGAGTCGAAAATGACTTTGATCCGGTTCCTGACGTTACTCCCGGTGTTAAACTGTACCAGCCTAAAGTTAGTTTTGGGTCGCAAATCAGACGCTACTACAAGTCCAAGTATGTTATCAAATCCGTTGTTTCAAAAAAACCGGACTGGACTCTTCTTGCAGAAATTCCGGCGGAGACTCTGCATAACAAAATGTCGTTGTATTATATCAACAATATGTTTACGATTCTCTTTGCGGTTCTGCTGGGGATGCCCTTCATTTATTTTTTCAGCCAGCGCTTTGCATATCCGTTGCTGGAACTCTCCGGCATGAGTACGCGTTTGACCAAGGATGAATCCGGCAAACTCCGTTTTAAGGATTCAGAATGGCCTGAAACCAGTATTTATGAAACGTCAAGGCTTGTACATAATTTCAGGATAATGGCCGAAGCCAGAGTAAAGAGTATTGCGGAAATTCAGGATCATGCAAACAGGCTGGCCGAGAGTGAGCAGCGTTTCCGGGAAACTTTTGAACATGCTCCGTTTGGCGTTGTACTGGTGGATAAAAGTGGAATATGTCAGGTTGCCAACAGTGCTGTTTGTCGGACTTTCGGGCTTTCCCGGGATGCTGTGGTGGATCACCCCTATCTTGATCTGCTTGATCAGAGTGAACGCCCACGATCTCAAGCAAATTTTGAGAAAATCCTCTCGGGAGAAAAAGATTTTCTCTTTGACGAAAAAAGGCTGGTCATGTCCAACCGTACTTCTATTTGGCTGAGTACGGCGATGGCGGCAGTCAAGAAGTCGGATGGTGAAATCAAAGAAGTCGTGGTTATGGTTATTGACGTCACTCAACGCAAAGCAATGGAAAAAGCTTTGTTTGAGGCCCATGCCAATGCCGAGGAAGCCCGAAAAAATGCTGAACAGGCAAACCAGGCAAAAAGCGAATTTCTGGCTAATATGAGCCATGAATTACGGACGCCGATGAACAGCATTATCGGGATGTCGGAATTGTTGCTTCAATCTGATTTGAATGAAGATCAGCGGCAGCTTACCAGTGCGGTTCTTGAATCAGGAGAAACTTTGTTGCTGATTATTAATGATATTCTTGATCTTTCAAAGATTGAATCCGGTAAGTTCTCATTGCTGCTTGATTCTTTTGATTTGAAGAAAATGATTTCAAAACTTCAGGAATTTGTCGAGGTTCTGGCTAAAAATAAGAATTTGGATCTGAGATTTAATCTTTCTGATGAGATTATTAATGAAAGTATGATTGTTGGAGATGCAGTCAGAATCAGGCAGATTTTATTCAATTTGCTGGGGAATGCGGTTAAGTTTACAGATGCAGGAAATGTCAGTTTGGATGTAAGCGTTTCTCCTGAACATGATAAAGACGGATTCCATAAATTCAGTTTTATTGTTTCTGATACTGGCGTTGGAATGTCGGAACATGAAGTTGCTCAAATTTTTGAAAAATTTGAACAGGTTGCCGAGGTTGGTTTAAGTAGAGGAGGAACTGGTTTGGGGTTGGCAATTACCCGTGAACTTGTCAGTATGATGGATGGCGAAATTTCCGTAGTCAGTAAAAAGGGAGAAGGATCAATTTTTACGGTTGTACTGCCGCTGAAGCGTGACGGAAAGGCTCATGATGAAGTAAGTAAAGAGATTATTGTTGAGTCAGAAGAAATTACTCAGTTGGGATTGAATATTTTATTGGCTGAGGATAACAAATTTAATCGTAGTTTATTTGTCAGACTGTTTGATCGCATGGGATGCAAATCCTTATGTGTTGACAACGGTTTGCAGGTTATAGATGTTTTGAGCGGTTCCCAGCAAAATCCGTTTGATGTTATCCTGATGGATTGCCACATGCCGGAAATGGATGGATATGAAACAACTCAAGCGATTCGGGATTCAGAAACTTTTTATTGCAACATTCCAATCATCGCAGTAACCGCAGATGCTATGGCGGGTGTTAAAGAAAAATGTATAAAGTCGGGAATGAATGATTATGTTTCAAAACCGGTTCGTGCCGCCAGGCTTTATACTGTACTTCGTGAAGTTAAGAGCAGATTGCTTCAAAAAATTGATTGAAGCAAAACTTATTTCCAATATTTATTCAAGTAATTTTCTAAAACAATATATAGCAGAGCCTTTCGGGTCGAGGCCGCGGCTTAATTGTTTATTCTCCACCCGGTCGGGATCACCGAATTTGCGGGCGGTCTCACGGATGAAGAGTTTTGAGCCTAATATTGCTCCATCGGTAAAGTGACGAGTCCGTCTAAGGAAGCGGACCGGCATCGATTCTTTACGGCGCGCTCCTTGTTCTTCCTCTGCGATTTCAGATGCGTTCGCGCCGCGTTCAGCGGCGATTATCCGGGTCATGGAACATTTGAATTCTGTATAATAATCCGCTTCGCTCCAGTTCGAGGTATCGGTATAATCAATCAATTTTTTGTAGTGTTTGATAAAGTTGGCGTGGTATGCATGTTTGCCGCTGCCGCAGTAGCGTCCCCAGGTTGTAAATCGGTAATCTGCCGGATTTTCGGTCAATTTAGCCCGGACCGGGTTGAGTTCGACGTATTGCAGACATGCTTCGAGGGCGTCGGTGCCTTCAAGGATGACGCTTTTGAAACGATCAGCCCAAAGGTGGCCGATGTGGTCATAAGTCCGGTTAAAAACCACGGAAAAACGCTGTTGATAGGCTCGCATAAAATAACTTATATCGATCATTTTTTCGCCGACTTCGCGACAGAGTTTTTTGTGTTTTGGCTCAATAAATGGCAATTTCTTCATTGCGTAGGTGAAATCACTTTCCATTGACTTGTAATATGCGTTGTGGCGGGCGGCGATTTCAGCCTCAGACGGCAGTTCATTTTTGCCTGGAGCGTAGACCACTAAGTGAAAGTGATTGCCCATCCACGCCGCTGAAATAACCTCGATTAGAAAATAATTCGTGAGATTTTGCAGTAATGTGAAGCCGTATTCCTTATCGACATCGTTAAAAGGCCAATCGCCTTTGTAGCCGGAGACCCGGTTCATCAGGTGATAATAGCATCCCTGATCCGCAATTTTCATTCGTTTCATAGCAATCTCCTATTATGATTTTATTTAAAATAATACCTGTTTTAAAATTGTCAAATAAAAATTACCTGTTAATTATAAATTATTAATTTAAAATATGATATTTTGTTTGAATTAATTTAAAATATCTATATATTATTTCAGGTTTATTTATCTTGAGTCAACAAAGGCATACTTATATAATGTCTCTTCATACGCAAAAATTTCTTAATAAAAATTTCCCCGTAATTATTTATTTTTTCGCTTTGATATGCATGCTGATGACTTTGTATTATGCAAGAAAATATCACCTGCTTCCAAGACCTGATCCCGGCACAGACCAGTTAGGGATGCTTGAAGCCGCTGAAAATATGTCTAATGGAAAATTGCCAGATGCCGGCTACATGTATTCCTATTTGTATACTGCGTTTTTATTTGTTCTAAATTTGTTAGCTCAGAAAAATTTAGTGATGATGCGAGTTTTACAGGCATGTGTTTGTGCCATGATTCCTGTTTTTATCTATAAATTAAGCCTGAAACTGAGATTAGGGTCTACTTGTGGGCAATTGGCCTCTCTTCTTTATTGTTTTTATGGCCCTGCAATGCTGATTTCTTTAAGTTTTTTAAGAGCTGGTCCTCTGACTCTATGCTTTGTTCTTTATGCTAATTATCTGGTTTTAGCTTTTATTGAACGCAAACCTGTGCATTATTTTGTGGCCGGACTGTGGATGAGTATGTGTATTTTAGGGCGTGAAAATTTTTTAGCAGTTGCTGCAGCGCCCGTGTTGATGCTTTTTTATCCTTCTGTAAGAAAGAACGTCAAAAAATCATTTATTCTGTATTACGCGGCCGGGATTGCTGCTTTACTTGTGCCGGTTATGCTATATAATTATTCATCTTTCGGATCTCCAACGCTGGTGCCAGGTCATTTGGGAAACGTCATGGAGGCATATCACGCTGACAGTAATGACAGTGTAATCGGTGCTTTGGCTTCAATTCTATGCAATATCCCGGCTCAAACACTGAACTATCTGTGTTCGTATGAAATTCCGAACAGTTTATCTTTCTATGCTCATAGGGAGATAATTGAATTCATGACCGTTTTTACTGTTCCATTTAATTTATTGACTACTATGTCGCTTGTGACGGTGGGTTTTCTCTGGAAGAAGAAAAACATTGTTTTTCCAGCATTGCTGATTGCAGTGTACGTTGGATCTATGTTGCCTTTTCATATGTTTTACCGTTTCCGGATACCGACTGCTCCATTGTTGTGCTTTTTATGCAGTGCGGGAATCATAATGCTGATTCAAGATTTCAATAGAAAAAAATATGTCAAAGCCATTTCCGGGCTGATTATTTTTATTGCATTATTTGCCGTCACTATGCGAGATTCGTATGTTATGCGGCCACCAAGCGAAATCCGGGCGGTTATTGTAACTTTGATTCACAGTAAACGTTTTAATGAGGCGGAATTGATGATAGATAAACTGCCTTCCAAAGATATTTATACTTTGCGTCTAAAAACGTATCTCATGAAATCTTTGCACAAAAACGGTCAGCAGGCCCGGGCTATAAAGCTTTATAAAAAATGGAGAAAAGACAAAATCGAGCAATTACCGGCGGGGGGGCAGCGCTAAGGTTTCCCAGTGGGAGGATTTTCAGGAATTTTCATTGAATTTTGCCTGTTGTTGCGCTATAGTAACTGAAATATTGGATTATTGTAACAAGATTTGTACTTTGCTAAATGCAGACAGGAAGGTTTGGCTTGAGATGAAAAGAATAATTATTTGGGCTGTAAATATTGCAATTTTTTGTGTTTTAGCAATTGGTGCCGGTGCGCTGATATATTACATGTATGAAAATTCCACAGTATTCCGGACCTTGTTTAACGGTCCCGGCGCGCAGGGTTCTCCCGGCATTGGCGGAGGAGACGGTCCTGCCCCTGAGGTTTATCAACGTATTTCAATGTATATTTTTATTGGGATCGTTGTTGTTCAGATCGGCGCATTATATCTTGGAGGAAGCATAATCTCATCGATAAAGAATAGCGCAACATCGTTGGTCGGAAAACTGAAACAACTTGAAAATGCTGAAATTTTTCTTGATTTGCCGTTATATATTGGTCTGTTCGGGACGGTGTCTTCTTTCATTGTTATGGCTGTAAGCCCTCAAACCAGCAGGCTGATTGCGTATTCATCCACGCTGATAGGGATTGTGTTCAGCATAATTCTGCGTTTGGCCCTGGTTTATCCTTACCGGAGCAAGTTGTTAACTCGTATTTCTGAATCTGAAACCGCCGGAGAATAAGCGTGAATCGATCGATTCTAATCGTAATCTGTGACTTTATAGTATTATCCGTGCTGTCGCTGAATTTCGGTCTCGGTTCCGGGCAAATGCTGCACAGTCCCGGTGGCGGCGGCATGGTAATGGATGAACAGTCCGCCAAAAAGATTATTCGCGAGTTGAAATGGCGGAAACAACAATTATTAACTTCAGCTCGAAAGTTGCGTGATGCCAACCGGCGCATCGGATATCTGGAAAAACGACAGAAAGAGTTGGAAGCGGTTGAATTGGAACTTTCCAAGACTCGCAAGAGCCTGGAAATTCTTGAAGGTAAGCACGACCCGGAAGAAGTAGAGCGCAAGCTTAAAGAGGAAATTGCGAGGTCGACCAAGTTAAGCGCGAACCTTTTATCAATGAAGAAAGAGATCGATTTTATCTCTCAACGTTACAGCAAGGCATCGAAAGCGCTGGACGAGGCAAGAGATGAGCTTGGCGATGCAAAGAAGCAGTTGTCAGAACGGAAAAATCAACTCCAGATAATGTCCCGTGAATTGACCTATACCAAGGACAAGCTGTTAAACACAAAGAAGACCCTGGCTCAGGCCCATAGCAAACTTGATTTGACAGAGAAAGATTTGTCGCAGACCAAAGCTGACCTGGCAAAGACCAGTGAGGAATTAACCAGCGTTAAAGGTGTTCACAGCAAAACATCGAATGTCCTTTCCTTTACCAAAGGCCAGCTTAGTTCCACTGAAAAACAGCTTACGGATACAAAAAAGGAATTAGGCGAAACCTCAAACAAACTGATGCAGGCAAATATTGATTTGGTTGGTGCCAGAAAAAAACTTGAAAGTATGCAGACGATGTTGAAAAGCGCGGTCTCCGAACTGTCCACTACCAAACGTAATTTGAATGCGACAAAAGGTGAATTGACTTCAACCAAAAGTAACTTGACTTCAACTAAAACCGTATTAATCAAAAAGTCCTCTGAACTGGATAAGATTCAGGCTCAGATCAAAAATACAGCCTCAACACTTGATCTGACCCGGAAGCAGTTGGCCGATGCGAAGAAGAGACTGGAGAATAATGCCTTGAAAAATTACTCCGGCTCGGTTGTCAAGCTTTTATTCTCAATCCGTAAGGAACGCTTGATTATGGACCATACTTACGATGCGACCTGGTATCAGCCGGTAGTGAGGCTTGGAGACAAGAATTATCTGATAGTCAATTTTTCTGAAGTTACCGGATTGGATCAGCCAATTTCAGAGCAGGCAGATATAATCAACCTGAAATACCGGATCACCCCGACATCAAGTGAAGAGGAAACCCGGGTTACCAGCATGATTGAACCTTTTGAGTCAGATCCCCGGGCTTGTGCGATTGCAATTAAGTCGCCGAAGGGAATTGTACCGTTGCAGCCTATCAGTTATTCTGAATTGCAAAAGCGCGGGATTCAAAACCTCTATTTGTTTAAAAACGGCAGTTTCGGGAAAAATTCCTGTGTGCTGAATGGCCGGGTTTCGATGAACCTGGACGGACGCGATCCTTATTTGTATATTCGCAATTCAGCGCGTGTTTCGGACAGTGAACTCAAGGCTGATGTAGGGGACTGCGTTATCTCAAAACAAGGGGATTTTGTCGGTATTGTGGTGCATAAAACCAAGCCGGCACAGAAAGAACAGCAAATCGCCAAATGCTTCATTTTTCCGGATAATATCAGGTTTAATCCGGAGTTTGCGATTCCGGTTACCAGGAGTCCGGGCAGTGAATATTACATTAAATACATGAGACAAGTCGACGCCGTCAGACGTCTGATTAAGCGTCGCCAGCAGTAAGCAGAAGCAACCGATGTCAGAAACAAGTTTTGCAACCGGTCATGACCCGACAGCCACAGTCGCCGCCAGGGGGAATGATGACGGACATAAAGATTATATAAGCATTGATAACTTCAAAGCTGCGATTAACCTTTCTGAAGACCGGAATCTTACTCGTTTCGGTGATGTTCGAACTATCGGTATGGGGGGAATCGGTTCGGTTATGTCCGGACATGATGAAACTCTTGCGCGTGAAGTAGCCATCAAAATTCTGCGTCCGGCCTACCGCAACCGCAAGCCGCATCTTGAACGTTTTATCCGGGAAGCCAGGGCTACTGCTCAGATTGCCCATCCTAATATCGTGCCGGTGCATGAACTGGGCGTTTTCGATGATGTCGGGCCTTTCTTTACTATGAAACGGGTTGAAGGCGAGACCTTAAAACACGTGCTTCGGATGCTTGAACTTGGAATTCCGGAGTATCGTCAGGCTTATTCACTGCATCATTTACTTGAAATTTACATTTCCGCCTGCAACGGCGTGGCATATGCCCACAGTCGCGGAATTGTGCATCGCGACCTGAAACCTGCCAATATTATGCTTGGGGAGTATGGTGAGGTAATGGTGATGGACTGGGGGCTGGTGAAATTTGTCGGCCCTACTTCTTTGACCAAAACGCAAACCACTATGGTTGAATTCAAAGATGAACTGGTCGGGATGGATGCCACTGCGACGATTGACGGTTCGATCAGCGGTACTCCTGCATTTATGTCGCCTGAACAGGCCTTGGGTAATATGAGTACGATTGATGAGCGGACCGATCTGTATAGTCTCGGCGCGATTCTCTATTGTATTTTAACGCATCGGCGTTCGCCCTACGACAGCAACCTGGCACTCGAAGACGTGTTGCAGCGGGTTGTGGACGGAGACTTTTTGTCTCCTCGAAAACGCAATCCAAAGTTGAAAATACCTAAAGAGCTTGAAGCGATTTGCCTTAAAGCAATGAACTTTCACCGTCAGGACCGTTACTCTTCGGTCAGGGATTTGATTCAGGATGTAAGGCATTATCTCGAAGGGATGCCGGTATCGGCTTATCCTGAACCGATGATTTCGATCGCGTTTAAAAGGATCAAACGGTATCCGCTGATCCCGTTGACTGCCGCCGTGGCGCTTTTTTCGCTGGCGGTTTCTTTCGGCTCTATTCACTTCAGCCGGGAATATCATTTTAAGAGTTACATGCAGACGATTGCCGACAATATTGCCAATGGCAATCTTTTCGTGATTCGAGCCGAGAGCGTATTGCGCAAATTGGAGGCGGAAAGAGAACACAACCCGAGCAAGTTGAAAACTCCGCGGGAGATTCAGCTTGAATTGGAATTAAGTCGATATAAGGCTGATTTCAACAATAATTTTGACGCGGCGATGGAACTTTTGATCAAGACAGAGGAAACCGGATTGCAGCAGAATGTGGTTGCCAGGAAAATTGCTGAAATATATAATAAGCGGATTAATTTCAGCATAAGGGAAAAGAATTACGAACTGACTCGTAAACTGCTTTACGAAATTAGAATGAAAAACTATGATGCGTATTCTAAAATTCTTGGAAACAATCAGGTTATGTTCAGTAAAATCAACCAGATCCGGGCTGAAGAAGGAACGTTCCTGGTCAATACCAAGCCGGTGGCGGCAAAGATTGAAGTCGTTCCGCTGACCACGCTTGAGAAACCTTTGAAGAAAAGCGTTTTTAATTCAGGCGACCGGGCTGAGGAGATTCCCACTGGTATTTATCTGCTGAAGATCAAGGCTAATGGATATCCTATGGTCAAATATCCGATCAAACTTGAACCGGCAAATGAATATACTTTGGACATCTACATACCGCAATCAATCCCGGACGGGACGGTTTATATCCCTGCCGGGCCGTTTGTGATGGGCGGCCAGGAATCGACTGTTTACAGAAAGCACACAAGAACTCTTCCTGGCTTCTTTATTAAGAAATATGAGGTCACTTTTGCCGAATATCTTGAGTTTTGGAAGAGTTTGAAAGATCCTGTTTTGAAAGAGTTATACGCATCCAAGTTTGCTACTTCACGGAGTGATGCGAATCTTCTAGCCTGGGACAAGAGCGGAAAGTTGCGGAAAGACTTATCTTTGCGCCAGCCGATTGCCGGTATAACTCGTGAAGCGGCTGTTGCTTATTGTAAATGGCTCTCTAGTAAAACCGGTTTGTTATGTCGACTGCCGACTGCGGCCGAATGGGAAAAGGCGGCGCGTGGAACTGATGAACGCAAATATGTCTGGGGCGATACGCTGAGCTCAGAAAAGACATTGACACTTGAAAATCTTAAAGCGAAGAAAAAATACCCGATAAGCGCTCCTCCCGGAAGTTTTCCTCAGGACGTATCAATCTACGGGGTGTATGATATGGGTGGCAATGTCCGTGAGTATACCAGTTCCCGTTTCGCAGATCATTTGCTCTATCAGGTAAAAGGCAGCGGCGCGTTTTCATCTGCTCGTTTCCTTAATTGCTCCACTGCAAGTTATGCGGGAGTTATGGATAATGATATCGGTTTTCGCTATGTCATTTCCCTTGATGCTGTGACCAAGAAACAAAAGCCTAATTTTTAAGGAGAATTTATGTCACTCACGCTGGTTCCGGTGAGTTCCCTAGAAAAAATATTTCCAGCTGAAAAACCATCCAGGATTTTACGTAAAGCTTCGGCTCTGGCAGGCGAAGTTTTTTCATTTCAAGTCTGTTGCCTGACGGAAAAATATCTTTCTCAAGGCAGGGTTGAAGCAATCGGGGATATCGCTGACGACATAACGGTTCGAAATGTTGAACTCAGTCCGGTTGAATATTTCGGTCCGGATTATGACGATGACGTCATTAGTGTTGAACCAGGTTTATATCCGGATTTACTGTCCCCGGTTTCAAATGATATCAGAATTCCGCAAAATCAGTGGCGTGCGTTCTGGATAACCATCAGGGTTCCGGAAGGCCATCAGGGAGGTTTAATTAAAGCCGGAATCAAGTTTTCAGGAGAAATGCCCGAGCTTGGTGCATGCAGTGGACTGGCAGAGATAGAACTTGAAATTATCCCTGTAAAACTGCCGGAACAGAAGTTATTGCAAACGCAGTGGTTCCATACCGACTGCATATATACGCATTACAATGTTCCATGCTGGAGCGAGGCTCATTGGACTTTGCTCGCGAAATATTTTGCTAACGCGGCCGGACATGGCATCAATTTGCTGTTGACTCCGCTTTTTACCCCGCCGCTGGATACCGCTGTCGGCACGGAAAGGCCGACCGCGCAGCTGATTGGGGTTTCTTGTGATGATGGCCGGTATGCATTTGATTTTTCAAAACTGGAGCGCTGGATAACTCTTGCTCAAAAATGCGGGATTACCCATTTTGAATTTGCTCATTTTTTCACGCAGTGGGGGGCTGGATTTACCCCGAAAATTGTGGTGACAGAGGATGGTGTGGATATCAAGAAGTTTGGCTGGCACGTGCGGGCCGACAGCGTTGAATATATGGATTTGCTTGATGCATTTTTGCCGCAACTGGTATCTTTTATTGAAGAAAAAGGTCTCGGAAACAAATCCGTTTTCCATGTTTCTGACGAGCCGGGTTTGCAGCACATGGAAGCATACGGCAAAGCAGTTGCCTTATTGCGTCGCCACCTGTCCGGATATAAGATAATTGATGCGCTTTCAAAAGTCGATTTTTATCAGACCGGTCTGGTCGAAAATCCGGTTCCGGCCAATAATCATTTTGAAGATTTTTATGAGTTGGGCATAAAGAATTTGTGGACCTATTATTGCGTGTCTCAACGCGATAAGGTTCCTAACAGGTTCATTTATTATCCTTCATGCCGGGCAAGGATTATGGGGCTTTTGCTGTATAAATATGACCTGGAAGGCTTTTTGCATTGGGGGTATAATTTCTGGTATTCCCAGTATTCGATAAAGCAGATTGATCCTTTCCGGGTTACGGATTCGGGGCTTGCTTTTCCGGCCGGAGATCCGTTTCTTGTCTATCCCGGCCCGGACGGCCCGTTTGACTCGATTCGGCATGAGGTCTGTTTTGATGCGATTCAGGACTTGCGAGCCCTTCGTGCATTGGAAAATGTAATCGGACGGGAAAAAACACTTGACATTATCGAACGAGATGGCATTTTAAGTATGACGGAATATCCCCGCAGTCCGGAATGGCTGCTGGAAACTCGTGAGAGAATTAATCAACTCCTGGCGGAAAATATTGCAAAGGAATAGTCTTGACGCATGGACGGCATTCAGCTGGAAATGAATTTTGATACACCTGGAGAGAATATCTTCAGGGCGCAGCTGCGGCAAGGCATTTTTTCGGTTCTGTGTGAGGTACCTTCGCCCAACCATGATACTCAACTTGAAGATGCTGGAAAGCGCCTTCAGCAGATTGAGCAGGCGGTGACGGGGATTAAAGAAATTCCGGTCAGCATAGCTTTAACCAGTAAATATCAATACCACAATTCATGGAACGTCGCGGATTTTGCATCGTTTCTTGACCAAAAGAGTCGCGGGCGTCATCTTATTTATGTCAGCGGGCGTAATTGCTCTGCTGAACAGATCCAGTCAACTTTAGGCCAATTGACCGGCTCGGGGTTTCGCAACCTGGCTGCTGTTTCCGGTAATGCGCTACCCGGTGAAAGCATTAAACAAACGGCCAGACGTCCATTTGTCGAGAGTGTCAATATAATTAAAAATATGCCTGCCTGGGGCGGTACGCGGGATGTATTTATCGGGAGCACTGTCAATCCTTTCAAGTATTCGCATGAATCCTTGCTGGGGCAATATTTCAAACTGGTAAAAAAAATTAATTTCGGCGCTCAGTTTGTGGTCGCACAAATGGGCTGGGATATGATGAAACTGCAGGAATTGCGATGGTTTCTCAACTTGCGTTCATTGGATTACCCGTTGATCTCCAGACTGCCGATGCTTTCACCTGAAATGGCTGAAAGTATTATTGCGGGGCGGGTTCCCGGATGTTTTATCACGCCGGAATTCAGACGTATCCTCAAGAACGAGCTGAAATACTCCCGCAGTCAATTCCAGGCGGCTCAATGGCGGCGGCTGCAACTTCAGGCGGCAGGAGCCAAGCTGCTTGGCTTCAGCGCGGTTCAGTTGGCCGATTGCCATACTCCGGACCAGATCAGAACTGCGGCCAGAATGATCGCTGAAGCTTTGGAAGAGTTTTCTTCCTTTGAAACCTGGCTTGCCGAATATCGGGAATTCAATGGACAGCGCCAGGTGACTCCTGATATTCGTTACTACTATCTTTTCAGTAATTTGCTGACCAAGCTGCATACCGATGACAGTTCACGTATGACGATTACGGCGTTGCCTGACTGCAGTAAAAGTGAACTAGGGCTTTATCGAATCAGAAAATTCATGTTTCCTCACGCCAATCGTCAGGGGGCGTCGGAAAGATTTATTTTTAAAAAAGTATTTGCCGGTTGCCGACACTGTTCGCAATGCCGGTTGCCTCTGACCTGGTTTGTTTGCCCTGAAACATGCCCGAAGGGGATGGCTAACGGTCCCTGCGGCAGTTCCCGTCGTTTTGGGGAATGTGAGTTGGGCGGTATGGAATGCGTCCACAATCGGATATTTCGTTTAGCGAATCACGCTAACAGCCTCCATTCTCTGGAGGAAGAGTATATAGAATTGGTTACTTCACCATCCCGTAAAAATTAATGCTGAATATTTTTCGTATGTTTGGTGATATGTTTTATTTATAATGACACAAATATGTCAAAAAATGATTTTTTTTTGAGTAAAAATTTGCATTGTGGTGTTTTAAAGGTTATAATTAACTGTAGATTAATTAGAAAGGATAGAGTTATGCATAAAATATTATTTATAGTTTTGATAGTTATGTCATTTGTTGCTTTCCCGGTTATGGGGGCATACCAATATGGTGATTACGTTTATTTTGATCAGTCCAGCGGGAATCGGTTGAATGTGGTCAAGAGCGGGTCATTAACCCTGAATTTTACTCCGGCACTTCCGAGTTACGGGTATAATATTACTGATTGGAACACATTGACTGTGAAAGCGACTAACGCTGACGGTAGTGTAACATCCAGGACCGTGAACATAACCGGCTCTTCGGTAAATATCGGGAATGTGATGCAGGGAAGTTCACTTCAGTTTTATCTCTCAGGGCAGCAGGGCAGTACTGTTGCTTCAAATTTCTGGGGGAGTGGCTGGGATACTTCCGCCGGACAATACGGATCATATGAATATTTGCATTTTGGAGGAAATTACGGAGCAAATAATTCAGGTTATATGAATCAACAGTTTCAGGTTCAGGGTGCTCCGGCTTCAGGCGGACAGCCGTTGCCTGGAGTTGCGTTGTCGCTAATCCTCGGAGGTATCAGTCTCTGGGCGATAAAGAGGAAAAAAGCGAAAAGTGTAACCCAGTTGCTTTGAATTGCTGATTAATATTTGATATTAAAGCCGGGTACGCCCGGCTTTTTTTATTTCCGGTCAGTTTTCAATAGCAAATGTTTGGACGAAATCCTGCAGTTGATTTTGAGCTGAGTCAATATTCGACTGGTTTCGGTTGTCCAATGTTATCATGATTTGATAGGTGTCCCACGTTTCGCTGTGATTCCACATTCGTCGGAAATATACGAAACTGCCAGTGGAAAAACTGGAGTTGGAGTACCAAACCCACATGAGAAATGTGTTATTATTATTTTCTGTTATAATCTCATCGATATAAAATGTTTTACCATTAATTTCCATTTTTTTTATTTTTTCCGAGACGATAGTCCATCCTGAAGTTCGCAGGCAATGACTGGCCGGATGAATCGAATTGACTTTTTGCCCGCAGGTTATAGCCAACACGAAAATGCCTTTGTTTGTGCCGACAAAATAATATCTGCGGATAACACTGTCGTTTCCGAAAAATCTTATATCTTGTTTGGTCACATCCTTGGCTCGTCCGATAAAAGTTCCTTTTTTAACTTCTTCAAAATTAAGGATTACAGGCGTACCTTGCTGATTAACAGTCATTCCATTCAAGCCGATTATAATTATAACAATGCAGACGGCGCCGGCAAACAAAATAGTTTCCGAGCGTACTTTTTTTTCCCACAGGTAATTGGATAAAAGCCATAAGATAAGAATTAGCGCCGATGCCGCTTTGAAAATTAATCCCGGCAGGATATGCGGACTGGAAATATAATAGTTGAGCCAGTACGTTGTGCTGGTCACCCCAAGTCCGAGCAAAGCAAAGGTTGGAAACATCCTGTATGTATTCTGACCGCCGTAAATAAGCCAGAACACGGCAAATGCGATTGCAATTCCGCAAAATATCTGGGCCGCATTTATTTGGGTAATCCATGAAATAATATACATTACCACAGCAGGGATGAGCAGAAACAATGCATGACAGTCTATTTGGGATACCTGATGACGTTTTCTGGTAAGCGTCCATACCAGCGGGAAAAGAAGCGCAAATAGAAATATAAATATCCAGTCGTACTTGTCTTGAGGAGATGTTTGCCAGGCGTTTAGCATATATGGCAACTTGACCGCGTATGGAATGAAGCCTGTGAAAAGGAGGGTGAATCTCAACGATCTGGGCATGATGTACCCTCCGATTGATTTTCAACGCTTTTTCCAATGAATAATTTGCCTGTCAGATACAGTAGAAATGTTGCTGATATAACAAATATTGCGCCAAAAGACATATGGTAAATATTATCAAATGCGTTTTCTCCGATCATGTAGAAGAGTAAAATAGTCAATAATAACCTGAGAACATTAGAAAAAATGATTATAGGCAGCAGTGCGGCATAGTGAAGAACAGCATTGAAAACTGTTCGATGTTTTCTCCATATTATAATGATGTATCCGAGGAATAACAATACTGCAAGTTGGGATATTCCACTGCATGCGTCAGTTATGGCTATATCATAGCTTTCCATGCGAATTGTAGTCAAATGGTTGCTTATCTCACAACCGAAAGCTCGCAAAACCCGGACGGTCAAGTCGGTTGATATCAAACGCAACGGATAACTTAAAGCGAGAAAAAGTTGTTCCTGCAGTGGAATTATCAGCAAGGTCAAAAACAGAACCGGAGCATAACGAGCGCTGTTCCGGCCGTCACAGTATACGGCAATTGCCAATCCTGTCACAAATATTGCAAAATGAGAATGCAAATTCATGGAGTTGATATCAGGGATGAGCAGGCATAATGGAACTAGCCCGAGAAGACTCCAGGCGATCAATTTTGACGCTGGTGACCTTCTGTTCGGAACTTCCAGTCTGCTAATCGTACGCCAGGTGATTACTCCAGCCAACAACCACAAGGGCAACGCGTTGCTTCTTTCTGTCGTGAATAAAAAGATCTGTAACGCAGAATACAAAAGAGTTGCGCTGAGCAGGACAAATATGCCGGGATTATTTATAAATAAATCCTTTATTCGCTGACGAATATGACAACTGCATTTTACGACTTTCGACATAAACAACCTGCTTGTCCAATTACTTTGTCACGGATGCCGACTAGAACCGCCATCCGTCATTTTACCTTGTTTCCTCTTTTTCTTCCAACGCCTGCAGGCGTTCCCGGGCAATCTGATTATCCGGAAATATCCTGAGAAGAGTTTTACAATAGCTGGTTTGCTGGTATATTTCACCTTCATCTTGCAACTCTTTAATAATATTTTCAACTGATTTTCGCCATATTTCCAGAGCCCTTGGAGATGCGTTTTTGTTTCTTACCAGGTAATAGAGCACGGTTTCAGCCTCTTTATAGTCTTTATTATCGAACAGTCTGGCGGCATAACATTCCCGTACGATTGGAGAATTGGGATTCAGGCTATAGGCCAATTTGCCCAGGTTCAAGGCTTTTTTGATTTCTTTTTTATTGCCGTTCTTAGTGCCTGAAGCCGCGTAAAGTTCGGAGAGATTAGCCATGATCAGAATATCTTTTGGATAAATTTTGAGCAGTTGTTCATAAATTTCAATGGCTTGTTCGTTAAAGTTTGCTGCTCCGAATAATTGCGCTGTCCTGAAAAGGATATCAGTATTGATGGGAGTTTGAGTGGCAGATGCCAGGTTTTTTGCTATTTTTGTTAAGAGCACTGACATTTCTTTCCGGTTTTGCTCCAAATTTGCGACCTCTGCCTTAACCAGCAGCGCTGCTATCCTCAAATCCGGTTCCGGCTTATCAGAGAGGAATAAGGCCAGTTCATTCATTGCGTTTATTTGCTTATAACGAGCGCAAAATCCCAGATATATCATCAGTAGCCTTGAGTCAGCAGGGTTTTTATAGTAGAGAGATCTGCAGGCTTGTACCGCGGTTTTGATTTGTCCGTCGGCTTCCAACAACGAAACCTCCTGTAGTTGAGCTTTGATGTTGTCCGGTTCAAGTGACAACAGTTTTTTCACGTATTGCAACGCGGGCTTCAGCTTTCCTTTGCTTTTATTGAAGTCGGAAGCTAACAATAAGAGGTCCGGATTGTTGGGGGACTTCTTTAGCGCCTTTTCAAGATTATATTCCGACAATGAACCTTTTTGAAATAAATCAGTAATAATCGCACGTTCAAATACCGGAGCATTCCCTTTCCTGTATTGTACCAGACTTGCTATTCTGGCCGCCGCTGCAACATCATTTTCTTCCAGTAGTTTGCTGACGAATGCTTTTAATAATTGAACGTAATCAGGTAATATCTTTCCATCTGCCCCAGCATAAGAATATTTTTCCAGTAAACTGGTCGCTACACTGACGTTATGAGTATTTACCGCATTATACAGCATCAGCATCTGTGATATTGGAGTGTTAGGCAAATAGTTATCAAGGGCGTTGAGTTTAATCCTGAGTTCAGAATGGTTATTTTCCAGAAAGGCGGTCAGGGCATCAAGATAATATCCGGCCATTATATCTAGGCGTTGACCAATCCGATATTTTTTTGCCAGTGATTTTAGTTCATGCAATGACTTTGTTGAGGCCAGGGCCTCACCATAGCATATTGCATCCGCCGGGGATAATCGGAATTTTATTTTGTGGAAAAACTTGACGCTTTCAGCCGGTTGCCCCAGTAAATAATATAATTTTGCCAGATACAAGGTGCCGTTTTCTGGATAAATAGCTATACTTTTTTTTAAATATTCCACTGCTTCTTCCGGCTTTTTTATTTTAACGCTGTAATTAGCCAGAGCCATAAGAGAATAGAATGCGACTGGCGCTTCTTTGGATGTTGACAGCGCCTTCAATTCCGAAATATCTTCAGGCGTTAGTGACTCGGTCATCTCCAGTTTTACAAGTTTGCCAAGAGGGGTATTCAAACTGTTACTGTTCTTTAGTTGTTTAAGATCCCCAGCTGCCTCACCCATCTTGTGCAGTTGTGCGTCAGCAAAGGCCAGAAGAAGAATATGGCGCTCGGACTCCAGCGGTTGCATATTTGACAATTCACGTTTCAGTAAGTCAAAATTCCCGCCTTGTAGAAATGCAGCGAGCATATTATCGACATATTCGGATTTAAATGCATTGAGCCTGGCCGCCCTTGACCATGACATTCCGGCTGCGCCCCATGCTCCGAGTTCCTCGTACACAGTAGCAAGTTTGGTGAGCGCCCCTTCATTATTTGGATCATCATGCAAACACTTTATAAGTAACGATTCAGCTAATTTCAAATTGTTATTATCATAAGCTGTAACAGCGGCATTGTAATTACGAACTTTGTTATAATTTTGAATCATCAAAAACAAAATAGCTGTCACTCCCGCTGTGACTACTGCCAGCAGAAGCGCTATAAGCATGATTTTCAGTTTCGATCTATTTTGACTGATATCAATCACCATGAGTTTTCTCCCGAAATACTGCCCGTTAAACATTTTTTTTCGACAAAGATGCTAAATTTCCCCTTGCATGTTTTGCGGAATTCAAAAATGATATCATATACCATTACCGCTAAATACAATATCTTATTACAATAAGTTAAAAAATTTTTTTTTCAAGCAACGAACAGGTATATCATTTTAAACTTAATTTTTCAACTGTCATAAACTTTATTATTTTGCTAAACAGATTATGACCATTTCACATTCAGATGAATATGGCATTGTCTATTGTAATTCAGTCTTTTTTCGAGGATAAATATACATTTGAATCACTGGAAAATGAATTTATTTGAAGACTTAGGGGTTGGTCATTAATTCCTGGAGGGCGAAACTCCGTTGAGCCGGACATGCCGCGCAGACGGGCTGCTCGTGTGACACTCACCCTTGTACATTCGTCTTGAAATGATGTATGATTTGCCTTGAGAAAATACTGGGATTACTTGTCTATTTGTCTATTTGATTTTTTTCTTTGTTTTTTTATTTGAGTTGTTGACAAGGTTAGTATTTTGTTGTATAATAAAACTGACCTAGTCAGAATGGAATTCATAAGAAAAATGCAAAAGAATCAAACAAGTAAAGCGTCGTTGGTAAAAAATCATATTCTTGACGCGATGGAGAGCGGCGAATATGCTAATGGGAAACGTCTGCCCGGAGCGAAAAAAATGGCTGCAGAGCTGAATGTTTCGCAGGCGGTTGTCCAGAGTGTCTTGGATTCCTTGGTGTGCGAAGGTGTTTTATTCGCTGTCCCGCGCGGAGGTTCATATGTTCACCCTAATTGGCGGGAGCGGATTCTGCAGACGAACTTGACGGCGTTTATGACTGATCGCCCATGGTTCGATACTTTACAAAAAATACTAAAAGATAAAACTCCGGATTTGCATTTGACGGGTGAATTTAAGGAAAGCGTTTTTGAGATTCGCACCACGACATACGTTCAGGCTCATCATGACGAATATATGGATTTGGCTAATTTATTCGATGAGTGTTTTTCCGACAAGAGCGATATCGAACTGAAGCCTTTTGAGTCATTTTACTTTAATGCCAAGTTGGTGGGGATTCCTTTTATGTACTCGCCCCGGGTGATGTTCTACAACCCTGAAATACTGGCTGAAAATGGTTGCCCGGAACCGGATTCCGACTGGACCTGGGATGATTTTATCGCGATTATCATGCAATTGCGGGACAATGTTGAACCGGCGAAGATAATCTATTGGGCACCGGATCTTTATTATTGGATGACGATTGTAGCCCGCAATGGCGGCTGTTTGTTCAATCCGCATCTTGCAGATCCGGTCCGTATTGACAGTGAAGATACTATTCGCGGACTTGAAAAGGTTCAATCTCTTGGTCAGTTGATAAATCGAAATGTGGAAAAGGATAATTCCCGCAGCTTCTGGAAAGAAGGCTCTGTCGCATTCCATATTGGAGGTCGCGATCGTGTTCCTTTGATTGAAAAATACGGCTTATGTAACTGGAAAGTTGTACCGCTACCCTTGATTATTGAGGGGCTTGATACAACAATGCAGATAACGGAACTTTTATGCGTCAGGAAAAATTGTACTAATCTTGATAACGCGAAAAAACTGATCCGGATCATTTTATCCCATGAGTTTCAAAACAGTCTTGCCAGCTTCCAATATGGTATTCCGATCAGACGCTCATCCGCAGAAAAGTCGCTTGATGAGAATGATTCGCGTAATGCCGTATTTATTTCCGAAGCGGCAAAAGTTAAGCGTGAATATAACTTGAATTCCCCTGAAGTTCATAATCTGGTCAGTGAGGGTATTGAAATATGTCTTCGCTCTGATGCCGATATCAAATCGGCGGTTAGTCAGTTGGCCAATGTGGTAAGAACTTATGTTGCTATAAAAAATAAAACATGGAATGTTAACTGCAACCATAAATAATAAACAGAAAGGACGGTTATTATGTTTAAGTCTTTTACCCGTAAACAATCTGAGTTCACATTGATCGAACTCCTCGTTGTGATCGCGATTATCGCCATTCTGGCTTCAATGCTCTTGCCGGCGTTGAATCAGGCCCGTTCAAAAGCACATGCTATTAACTGCATCAACAATTTTAAGCAGATAGGAATGGCTGAAGCTCAATACATCAATGACTATGATGGTTATGCTTCTGCAAGTCGGATAAAAATAGGTTCAATATATTATTATTGGATTGCTGCTTATCATGATCAGTATCTAAAAAATAAAAATATCCTTCTCTGTCCATCAGAAAAAAATGGAAAGCAGGCAATAAGTTTTTTTGAATCGGGAATATCTTCAACCAGCACTTCAACCGGTTACACCAACTATGCAAAAAATTTACGGGCAGTACAACATTTTGGCGCTCAACATGATTCTTATCCGAAAATTTCAAAGTTCCAACATACTTCAAAGACATTGTCCGCAGGAGATTTTGACCATGAGTCCGGTTCATTCGGTTTTGCAATTGCTCACAGCAGTGTTGGAATTTTAACGTATGGCACGATCAAATACCGTCATTCAAATGATTCAGCCAGTGTTTTATATTATGATGGACATGCCGGATCATTTAAAATGACCTTGGGAGAGATGTATAATCCGAAAGATTCATTCGGGTCCAAAGCGGAGAATATATTCTGGTACGGAACTCCCAACGGATATAATTTTTGGTAAAATAAATTTGCGGCGTAATAATCCTGGCCGTTATTCATAATAAACAGTTGTTTTTCTTAATTGACCACAGCGAATTTTGTGCAATATTAAATAAGACACGAAACTATATTGGAGAGAGATATGAGAAAAATTGCACTGACAATCGCTTTAACCGCTGCCGGAACACTTGCTTTTTGTGATGAGATTCTTGATGACTTCAGCCAGAAAGGCTGGTCTCTGTACAAAAGCACTCCGGGAAAAATGACTATTAAAAAGAACCAGCTTCAACTTGAGGATAAAGTTGATAAGACTGGCTGGGTCACGGTTGGCAAGAATTTTACTGTTGATCTTGATAAAACTCCGCTGCTTGTGGTTAAAGTTGCGTCTCTGACAAAAGGCGGTGAAGCAAAACTGATACGTCCAAAACCTTATGCAAAGAAAAAACTGCTGGATATGAAGAAACCAGGCGTATATAAAGTGGATATTCCAAAAGCTAGTGGCTGGAAAGGCAAAGTTAAGCTTCACCTGGCATTATATTCTATTGGTGATGGTAGTAAGATTACCTATGAATATGTTAAATTTACCGATAAATTGACGCCGCAAGAGCAAAAAGCATTAGCTAAATAAGCCATAATAATAGAAGGAACAAATATGAAAAAAACGATACTGGTCGCCGCGTCGGCAATTGCTGCCGGAACCCTCTGCGCTGAACCGACAATTTGGATTATTGGTGATTCAACCGTGGCCAATTACGGGAAATCACGTTATCCGCAAAATGGTTGGGGACAGCAGCTCGATTTTTATTGCAAACCCAATGTAAAAGTTGATAACCGTGCCGTCGGTGGTCGCAGCACCAAGAGTTTTATCGATGAAAAGCGTTGGGACAAGATGCTGCCAGTCATGAAAAAAGGGGATTTCCTGTTTATTCAGTTTGGACACAACGATATGAAGAAAAACAAGCCGACGGTCTATGCTCCGGCCGATTCTTTATACCAGGAACTTTTAAAGAAGTTTATAAATGAAGCCAAAGCAAAAGGAACGAGTACTATCCTGGTGACTTCTGTCTGTCGTCGGGTTTACAAGAATGGTAAACTGTACAAGTCCCTGGGGAAATATCCTGATGCCATGCGTAAAGTCGCCAAAGAAACTAATACGCCGTTAATTGATTTGAATAACATCAGTCGGGCAAAATTTACCGCCCTTGGAGAAGAAGGCACTAAAAAAGTTTTTCTGCATTTGCCGAAAGGTAAATATAAAAGATATCCGGATGGCAAAGTGGACAATTCCCACTTCCAGGAATCCGGTGCCAGATTGATTGCCGGTTGGATAGTCGCAGACGCTAAAAAACAGAATTTGCCGGTGGCGAAGCTTTTTAAATAATTTGCCGTTCGCATTTATTAAACGGCTTATCAAAATATATCATCTTCTTAAATTAAGGAAAATCTTATGAAGCTTATTCTTGCTTTCATTGCGGCGTTGGTCCTTGGACAACCGGTCTTTAGCGCCGGGATAAATGACGACTTCAGTAAAGAGGACTGGAAACGGTATAAGAATACCCCAGGTTCCTTGAGCATGCAAAAAAATAAAATGATTTTGAGGGACGCCGCGGGCAATCCCGGTTGGGTGACCGTGTCAAAAACTTTTGACGTGGATACCGCCAAGACTCCGCTGCTGGTTATCAATGTTACGAATTTGAGTCGAAAAGGCCAGGTAAAGCTCATTATAAAAAATCCTTACATGAAAAAACCGGTTTTAAGAATTGAAAAACCGGGAATCTATCATGTGGACCTGGTTAAAGCCTGCAAGATTAAAGGACAGAAGAAAATTGAAGTTGCGCTTTACGCGATTGGAGAGGGGGGCGTGATCCAGTTTTCCTATGTCAGGTTTGGAGATAAACTGACAGATAAGGAGTTGGCCGCGATTAAGGCATCGCACAAGCCGCCTAAGGACCGGAAGCCGTTTGAGCTGGTTCCATTATTTAATACTTGCAGTTATTATTATGTTACACCGCAGCTTAAAGATATAAGTATATATTGGCGGACAAAAGCAGGGGAATGGCAAAAGGCCCTGGCTCCGGTCTGGATCAGCGAAGAGCAGATGTATCGCGGCAGTATTGTAAATCTTCAGGAAAATACTGAATATGAATTCAAAATTGTCAGCGGTGGTAAAACCCTGAAAACTGCTACGTTCAAGACTTGGAACTCTATTGTTCCGGTTGGTAAAACTATTGTCCTGAATGAGAAAAATTTCAAAGGCAATCTGGTCATTACCGCCAAAGGAACTCCTGAAAGCTGGATCAAATATGTTGCCGCGCCTGGGTTTGTGCTGAAAAATGACGGACAAAAACCGTTGATCGAACTTGACAAGGCCGAATATATATTGCTTGAAGGTTTGACCCTCAAAGGTGGTGCGTCCGATGCTATCGTTATCGAAAACTGCCGGGATATCCGGGTGGTTAATTGCGATCTTTCCGGTTGGGGCAGAATTGGAAAACAACGATTTGACAAAGACGGCAAATTTTATACGAAATCCGGGCAGACGATTAACAATGACGCTGGTATATACTTGGTGACGAGTAAAAATACAGTTGTCGAACGCTGCTATTTCCATGATCCGCGCAATTGCGCCAACTCATGGCTCTATTCGCATCCGGCCGGCCCGGAAGGAATGGTGATAAATAAACCTGTATCCACCGTTGTTCGCTATAATGACTTTATCGGCAGCGATCAGCATCGCTGGAACGATGCAGTCGAAGGTGCCGGTAACTTTCATAAAGACGGCGGTTTTAATCGTGACGCGGATATCTACGGTAATATGATGACGATGGCCAATGATGACTGTATCGAAATTGATGGTGGTCAGCAGAATGTCCGGGTATTCCTCAATAAATTTGAAAACGCTTTGTGCGGCGTCAGTATCCAGGGCTGTATGTCTGGCCCATCATACTTGTTCCGTAATCTTACCACCAATATGGGCGATGAATTCGGAAAAGCCGGACAGCTTATTAAAACCTCATCCCACTATGCCGGTAAAGACGCGGTATCGTTTATTTTCAATAACACCATAACCGGGCAGGGACACAGCCTTCCGCTGCATCGTCTTTTCGTTATCGATGCCAGGAACAATATTTTTGCCGGTTCCGGCGGGGTAGGCGGACGCACGACCTGCAAAAAGGCAATCACCGATTATAATCTGGTTTCTGCCGAAAAAGAACGTTTTGAAAAACACGGGATTTTTGGTAAGTATCCCAAGTTTGAAAACGAAAAAGCCGGTTTGCTCAAGCCGGTAAAGTCATGTCCGAGTGTTGGCGCTGGAGTTGTCATTGATAACTTTACCGGCAAAGGCCAGGTTGATATCGGCGCGTTCCCGCAGAATGAAGATTTGGTTTTGCCATATCGTCCGATCCCGATAAAACTGGATAAATACCAGTTGAATTTTTCGGTAAAGAGCGGAAAGGTCCCGCCTGTTCAAACTGTGACCGCTTCTGTTGGCGGTAAAGACTTTACCAGTTCTTATAAAATCCGGCAAAACAATGTTTTTAACTGGTTTACGGTTTCTCCCTGTTACGGAAAATTGACTTCTGGCGAAAAAGTGACATTTACCGTTAAACTCGACCCGGCAAAGATGACCAAACGTTCGATTTACAGAGGCGTGTTCCTGGTTCGGTTGGCTAATGGCTATTCTCGTCCGGTTTCGATTTACGCGACGACTGATTTTAAACAGGCGATCAAGCCGAACGATCAGAAAGCGTTTAAATTGTATTTGGAAATGGATAAACCAAATTCCGGTACTCCGTATAAAGTTGTAAAAGATCAGGATGCTTCTGAAGGAAAATGCGTTTATATTGACAAAACATCCGGCAGCAGCAAAACGAAGCCGGTTGAGTACAGTTTTGATATTCCAAAAAACGGTAGTTACGTGGTCATGATCCGGGTGAAATCAGAAGAGCCGGTTGTAAACAATCGTGCAATAATGTTTTCAATTGATGGCGCGGAACCGAACCGGAATAAACTGGAAAGCCGTACTATCTGGACCTGGTGTTCTCTCTCCGATAAATATTCCTGGACTAGGAAATTGCGACCATTCAAACTAAAAAAAGGTAAACACTCAATCAAGATCATGCCCAGTGATTCGGTTTATGCGGATATGCTGGTGGTCACTGATAATCCTGGATTGTTTGAGCCTAAATAAAGCTCTAAAAACGTGAGGGATTTGTCCCTCGCGTTTTTTTAATTACAATGACAAAAGGGCTTATCGATTCCCGAAAAAGATTTTTTCCCCATTGATCATCAACTCTGTAATTTCCTGAAACAATATATCACTGCTCCGGCGGGGCCGAGGCCGCGGCTTAGTTGTTTTTTGTTCACTCGGTCGGGATTGTCGAATTTGCAGCCCATTTCTCGGATGAATAGTTTTGAACCGAGAATTGCTCCGTCGCTGAAGTGACGGGTGCGTCGCAGGAAGCGTACCGGCATCGATTCTCTGCGTTTGGCTTGTTCCTGCGCCTCAAATATCTCTTCGCTTGAGGCTCCGCTTTCCGCCGCGACGATTCGCGCCAATTCACTCCGAAAATAGCTGAAAAGATCGTTATCGGTCCACCCAGAGGTGTCGCGATGCCAGATGTTTTCTTTGAGGTGTTTGACGAAGTTTGCTTGAAACATGTGTTTGCCAGTGCCGCAGTAGCGTCCCCAGGTCGTGAAATGGTAGTCGGCTGGGGTTGTGGTCAGTCCGGCTCGGACGGGGTTTAATTCGACGTATAAAACACACGCTTCCAGGGAATTGCGACTGTCGAGGATGACGCTTTTGAATTTATTGGCCCATAGTTTGCCGATGCGGTCACGGGATTGGTTGTAGACTACGGTGAAACGTTGTTGGAAGGCGCGCATAAAGTAGCTTATGTCGATCATTTTGAGGCCAACTTCGCAACATGTTTCAGGATTGGCCAGATTTATCTTTGGCATTTGTTTTGGCGCGTAAGTATACTTATCTAACATGCTATTGTAGTAGTTGTTGTGTCGTCTGGCAATGTCCTCAATCGATGGCAATTCGTTCGGCCCGGGAGCGTAAACGACCACGTGGAAATGGTTGCCCATCCAGGCGGCGGAGATCACCTCGACCAGGAAATATTCGCAGAGATTCTGCAGTAATCGAAAACCGTATTCCATGTCGACCCGATTGAACGGTTTTTCGCCTTTGCAGCCGGCGGTCCGGTTCATCAGGTGATAATAGCAGCCTTCGCCCTTAACTTTCATGCGTGTTCCGCGTCCTGACATGATTTTTCCTCCGTTGGTTGATAAGTTTACAGTTAATATAGTGGGCGGAAACGGTTTTGTCAAATTAAAGCATTATGTAATTCTTTTAATAAGTATAAATTATTGTTTATTAATCTCTTAAGTTATTATTGTTTTGTTGTATGGGAGCTTTGATGCTTAACCGCTTGACGAGTTTTAGTCATTATTATTTCCGGAGAAAAACGTTTTGTCAGCCTACTTCTTATATCTTTTTTATTTTAAAAAAATATCATTTTTTTGCTTGCTATGTTGCAAAAGCTTAAATGATGTTGTATAATATATCACAACGTTGAGAAAAGTTTTTAAATGATATTGTTGTACAAAGATGAATATTGGAAATCAAAAGCTGCAGAAGAAAATTAATCGTGAGTTGATAATAAACCTGTTAAGGGAGCAGGGGAATTTGAGTCGCTCTCAGATTGCTGAAAAAACAAAGCTTGGTTGGGGGTCCATTACCAAATACACGGCGGCAATGCTTCAAGAAAATCTGGTTAAAGAAATTGGCGCTCAAAAGTCCAAGGGACGCAGTTCGGTCATTTTAGGATTGAATAAAAATTTTAAATATCTGATCGGACTTGATATCGGCTCAAGTTATATCAAGGGGATTGTTGTAAATATGGCTGGAGAGGAGTGTGCGTTTTTACGTGAAGCAACTTTATGGAACGATAATCGTGAAATAGTTCTTGAGCAGATATTTTCTCATATTACAAAACTACTTTCACAAGTCGGAATTAATAAAAAACGTCTTCTTGCAATCGGTTGTGGTTTTGCCGGAGGAATTGATTTTGATTCAGGTACGGTTAAGAAAGCTGGAAACTTCCGGGATTTTGATCAGGTTCCGCTTGCCAAGCTTATTCATGAGGAATTTGATACTTCGTGCTTTGTCGCTAACGGTATAGTGGTGCGCTTGCTTGGTGAAAGCAGATCCGAGCAGGTTAAACATAAGAATAATGTGGCGTATGTTTCTCTGGGGACCGGTATTGGCGCGGGAGTTATTCTCAATTCAAAAATACTCGTGCCTACCAATGATGAAAGAATTGGGGACATTGCTCATTATATGGTAATGAAAGATGGTCCGCGATGTTACTGTGGTTTGCATGGTTGCCTGGAAACCCTGGTCGGATCCCGTCATTTGATGAAGAAAATTTTGGACTTCCTGCCTGAAAGTGATTCCTGTCTTAAAAATCTGTCCGGACCGTTGAGCTGGGAGGATGTAGCTGTGGCCGCAAACAATAATGACCAGTTTATTTCAGGAATTTTGAAAGAAGCCGGACAGTATATCGGTGAAGCGCTTTGCGGTATTATCCAGTTTCATCGTCCGGATTTGATTGTTCTTGGTGGCGGAATGACTAATTTGGGAAATAGTTTTATTCAGCCGATCAAGGATAAGGTTGCATCAAGTCTGCCGAAGGAACGCTTTGATGTTGATAATATAGTTATATCGAATCAGTCTCTCCGCAATGGAGCAATTGGTGCGACCTTTTATGCCTGGGATAATTGTTTTCACAGTCAACATGAATATATAAACTTAAAACTTAAAGGAACAATGTAACTTAAAAAACAACTGGAAAGATAATAAAATTTGACCGGTTAATAAAAAAAGGAGTTTTGAAATGAAACAAAGCGAAAAGATTTTTACATTGATAGAGCTTTTGGTTGTTATAGCGATTATTGCTATTCTAGCCAGTATGTTATTGCCGGCATTGAATAATGCCCGAGACAAGGCTCATGCGATTAGTTGTGCCAATAAAGAGAAACAAATTGGACAGGCAATCATGTTTTACACCAGTGATTTTGATGACTATCTGCCTCATTATATGAAAGGTGGAGTGGGAATTTGGAACAAGGTGTTAATCGACCGGTATTTGCCGCGTAAAATTTTTTATTGTCCGAGCTTGAAAGGGGAGCCGGTTGGGTATAAGCAGGATTCATGGACTGATGACATGGGGTTATATTATAGCGGTTATGCATATAACTGGGTCGGGTGCGGTTCCGGCATTTGGACATATGCTCCGGAGGATTATGCAATCCGCTATGGACTGCAGCGCAGAATTTCATCTTTCAAACGGGCATCGGCGGTTTATATGGTAATGGATGCGCAGCGAAATGCATTTGCCGGTTACGGTTATTATCGTGTTCATGTATCAGCGTCCACCAGTTCGAGTTATGCTTCTCCAGATCCCCGTCACTCAAGATCGGTAAATTGTCTTTATGTTGATGGTCATGTTAAAGGAATAAAGATTGCGGTTATCGGATCATCAGCAGGAATATATCAATCGCTCGATGTCAATGATTACTGCTGGGGAAAACCCGAGTAACTCAAAGATGAGTATAATTTTTTCAAGGTGTAATTTTATGATCAAAACCATGTTGTTGACAGTATTATCAGTAATTTGCTTTTCCGCTTACTCAAAAGACGCAGTTATTGGAGGAATCAAGTATAGAAATATCGATCCCGGTCCCGATTTTGTCGAAGAAGCCAGAGTCGTACAAAAATGGTCGGATCCTGCTGCCGCACCGCAGGAAAAAGATGCTGGTCTGGTAATTTATGAAACTTCTGATCCGGGAGATTATGTGCCCTGGCGAATTCCCCGTGAAGCAGAACGTTTGTCAAAAATGAGTGTCGCGCTGACCCCGGGAGAGGTCACGGCAAAATGGTTTGGGGTATGGGCGCTGGAAAAACTTGATTCTTTGGACTTTGAAGTTGTCGCTCCTGAAGGCATTACACTTGAAATTCGTCGAATTCACTGTTGGCCCCAACGGAGCAGGACCTATAAATCCCGGACATTTCATATTGTGCCTGAATTGTTGTTGAAACAGCTTGACGGGAAGACGGAATACCCGACGACAGGAGGGGTTTTAAAATGGCGCGACTTTGATTTGAAAAAGGGAGATACATCCGGACTTTGGCTTACGGTTTCGGCATCCCGCTCAGTGAAAGCGGGAAATTATGCTGGAAAAATCATTGTGAAGAGCTCAAAGCACAAATCGTTGGTTGTTCCATTGAGCATTACAGTATATCCTTTTGTCCTGCCCGGGAAAATATCTGATAAAAGATGGATTCTTTATTGCTGGCCGAATCGTTACCGGGCTGGAGCCGATCCCCGGATTGATATTAAATCAATGGTCGAACATGGGATCGACGGCTTTCTTGACAATGCATATTTTATGGTGGATCTTGCAAAAAATCCGGATGGTTCTTTGCAAATCAAAGATCGGGCGAGCTCAATTAAATGGGCCAAAAAGATTCTTGGAACCGCGAGGGAAGAAGGTATGCGAGGACCTTTCGGGTTGTGGACCACGCCGGTTAATCGCCAGTTAGCTAAAATCCACGGCATAGATTATCATGAAAACTGGCCGGAAGGCATGCGTCAGGACATTGCGGTTGTTAAAAAATATTTTGACCGCCAGTATGGAAAACTTGGCATAAATGATTGGCTCAGTTTTGCCTCAGACGAACCGAAACCGGGTAATAATTATGCAATTCAGGCGATTAAAGCCTGGAAAGCCGTTGGAGCAAAAACCTATTGTACCGCATATTTCGGCACATACATCGATATGGCGGAATGGTTGACCGATCCATGCATAGGATACGGGGATAAAAAAAGCCGGGGTTTGATAAAAAAGCATAACTCAAGACAGTGGATGATTGGCGATGGATGCTATATCGGTAAACATGAAATGGCGAGACATCGGCGCAGGGTGGGAGTTAATTTTTATTTAAGCGGCACTTATGGATGTGCGATCTGGCGCTGGGGCGGAAGCCATGACGATCCGTTCAACGATTTTGACGGAAAAAAATCCCGGGCTGCCGAACCGGCAGATCAATTACTTGCATATCCGCAGATGCGGAAAGCCAATGATTGGAAAACATATATTGGCCCGATCCCGACAATTGCCTGGGAGTCGATCCGGGAAGGCGTTAATGATTACAAATATCTATATGTGCTGAATCAAACGATAAAACGGGCTTTGAGTTCGAAGTCACCCGATGCCAGGTTATTGGCGAAAAAAGATGCAAAGGTGATGAACGAATTGCAGCAGGTTGTTTTTGCCAGCAGTGAAATTGAGCGGAGAAATTCCGATGTGGCAAAATTCAGTACTAAAGATATTGCCAATATTCGTACATGGGCCGCTCAGGAAATTATCAAACTCGAACAGGCAATGAATGGTAAACCGATCCGGACAACTCAAAAAGCATCCGATAAATTTCAAATCAAGGTTGAGCCCAAAGTAAATGCTGCATATCAGAAAAATATTTTGCTTCCGCCTGCAATTTTAACCATTCCAACGGCCGAAAAAGCCCCTGTCATTGATGGAGCTGTTTCTCCGGCCGAGTGGCAGGACGCATCAACAGTCCTGATTCCCGGTTCGGCAACAACTGAGGCAATGATCATGTATGACAAAGATAATCTCTATGTCGCCTGGGTATGCAATGAACCCAAAATCAGCCGTTTGATTCCGATTGACAAACTTAGTGATTCCGGACCGGTCTGGCCGCAGGATTCCGTTGAGTTTTTTATAACGCCATCTGCTTCAAGCAACACATTCGCCCATATGATGATTAATCATTTGGGACGATGGATCAGCGAATGTAACGGTAAAAAATCCTGGAACGCCAATGCTAGTGTTGCCGCCGGACATTACAAAGATAAATATATTGTTGAACTGGCTTTGCCTTGGAAGCAACTGGCTGAAATATCGCCGTTGCCATGGAAAGACGTTAAATTGAATTTCTGCCGTGTCAGAAATCCTGATAATAATTTTTTCAATACAAACAAGTTCAATTGGGCTTACGGGACCGGCAGTTTTCATAAGCCGGATCAGTTCGGAGTGGCAGCTTTTGGAAATCAAGGAATTCAAGTCGTTAATACTTCATATTCTATTGGTGATGACGGCTCTTTAACGGTTAGCGCAAAAGTACGTAACCATAGTAAACATCCGGTTTTCGTAATCCTGAAAAAAGAGCCCGGAAGAAGATTGCTGCTTGATGCGGTTGTCGCCAAAAATAAGAAACTGAAAGGAGTTATCTTACCGGGGCAAACCGGGATTGTCGATCGAAAAATAAGACTTGAAAGAAGATCAAAAAAATGGGTATTGAGTTGGACAACTCTTAATGATATAAATAAAGACGGGCTGGAGAGTAAGCATAAGCGGATTACTTTCAAGGTGCCTGGTGAAGAGGATATAAATCCGTTAGTATTGGGTCGAAAACACTATATTGCCAGGAATAATAAAATTATAACAATAAGTCCGTTTGTTTCGCCGGGACTCCGCGGGTTTCTTCAGATTAAGAGTTCATCTGCTGGAGGAACGCTGATTCCACTAGAGAAAAAAAGCAGAGCAAAGACTTCTTATCCGATAACGGTCAAGATAGATGGTCTGGTGGAAAATATTATGCTGAATCATTTGAATAAAGATAAAAAACTAATTTCAACAAAAAAGGTAACGATTATCAATCTGCCGCTGGATGGAAGTTCCAATGATTAATTATAAAAAACGTTTTGTGGTCGGCCCCGAACAGGGGTGTTCGTGGGCGGATAAGATGATTCTTAACCCTGCTATAATCAAAGATCCGGAAAATTCAAAAACTTTGCATATGCTTTTTCGCGCGACCGGAGCTTGCCCTGAAAAACAGCTAGAGGGAAAGCCTTTGCCGTTTCCTATTTTCCTCGGTTATGCTGTGAGTCATGATGAAGGTAAAAATTGGCATTTTGATTTTTCGCATCCGGCTCTTGCGCCCGCAGTTAAATACGATCAACAGGAGATTTTTTGCCTGAATGCAAGTGGACGGAAAGTCGTCAATTATGCCAACGGGTGTATTGAGGACCCGCGCCTGTTTTATTTTGAAAATGAGATTTATTTAAGCGTCGCGTGCCGGGCTTTTCCGCCGGGGCCTTACTGGGAGCATGACTCACCGACTCAATGCATGCCGGGATGGGCTGTATGCGGGGAGCATGATCTTGGTTCCGCGGTTACCGGGAACAGTACGGTCAGCCTGTTATACAAGGTTGACATTCAAAAACTGGCAAAAGGAATTTATGAGCAGGCGTTTAGTTATATAGCTCCCCTGCATCCGCCGGATATGAGCGATGACCGGGATGTCGTTTTGTTCCCGTGCAAGCTGAAAATAGACGGGAAAAATAAAATTGTCTGTCTGCACCGTCCGAAGCATCCGTGGAATTATAAGATCGGCCGGGATTTGACGCAGCCATCGATATTTATTGCGGTAGCGGATGAACTCGATGACCTGTCAACCGAACAAGCTGAAAGACACATTTTGGCGGTTCCGGAATATGAGTGGGAACAAAACCGGATTGGTGCGAGTTGGGCTCCAATAGAGCTGGCTCCGGGACAATGGTTGCTGCCGTATCATGGTAAACAGAATGACAAAGTGGGATATACCCAGTCTTTTATGATTCTACAGGAGCAGGAACAGGGAATGCCGATAATTGTGAAGCGTCCTGAAGAGCGCGGTATGTTTGCCGCGGAGCCTTGGGAACTTGAAGGTGATTTCACCATTCCTTGTATGTTTACCTGTTCCGGGGTAGTTTTGGACAACGGGTCATTACTTATGGGGTATGGGGGCGCGGACCAGAAAATCGGTATTGCCGAGCTCAACTTCCATTCTCTGATTGAATATTTGAGTGATCTCAATTCATAATGGCTCATGCTGCAAATACCTGACTTGCCGTATTGCAGTCTTGATTAAACAAAAAAATTGCGGAAAGAGTCTTCTGCAATGAATTTTTGATTTGTAACCGCTGATTAAAGGGTTACGCCGTCTTTGAACAGGGCAATTTCCCGGTAGCCGTTGAGTTCATTCTGCAGCAGATCACCGGAGGCGGAAACGATGATCTTGCTGAACAGACGTTCGGCGCAATCAGCCATTTTTTCTCCCTCAACCAGTGTGCCTGCATTGAAGTCGATCCAGTTTGACTTGAAGTTTGCCAGTTCGCTGTTGGTGGCGATCTTCATGGTAGGTACCGGCGCTCCGAGCGGGGTGCCGACGCCGGTGGTAAACAGGATCATGTGAGCTCCCGCCGCAGTTAACGCGGTCACCGCGACCATGTCATTTCCGGGTCCGGTCAGCAGGTTAAGACCAGGCTGTGACAGCGTATCACCATATTCCAGCACGTCGACGACCACGCTGCCGCCGCCTTTCTGGGTGCAGCCGAGAGATTTTTCCTCAAGCGTGGAAATCCCACCCTTTTTGTTGCCGGGAGAGGGGTTTTCATAGACAACCTGATCGTAGCGGATAAAGTAATCTTTGAAACCGTTGACCATCGCCACACATTTGTCAAAGATTTCGCGCGACTTGCAACGAGCCATGAACAACGTTTCAGCCCCGAACATTTCAGGAACTTCGGTCAGAACCGAGGTGCCGCCGTGTTCAATCAGTTTATCGGATAAGGCCCCGACCAGCGGATTGGCGGTAATGCCGGAGAAGCCGTCTGAAGCACCGCATTTCAGGCCGATCCGCAGTTTTGCCACCGGTACCGGCTGACGTTGCATTTTTGCCGCGTTGGTTTCGAGTTCACGTAACAGTTTGAGACCTTCTTCCATTTCGTCTGCGACATCCTGAACTACGATAAATTTAACCCGGTCCTCATCTATGTCTCCGAGAACTTCGCGGAAACTGGCCATTGTATTGTTTTCGCAGCCCAGGGCCACAACCAGTACGCCGCCGGCGTTAGGATGCTTGACCAGACCGGCCAGCATTTTCTGGGTATTCAAATGGTCGTCGCCAAGCTGAGAGCAGCCGTAAGGATGCGGGAAGGCGTATACGCCTTCAACGTTATCGGAATTGAGTTCCCGCTCATAAACCCTTGCCAGATTCTCAGCTGTTTTGTTAACGCAGCCTACGGTAGGGATGATCCACAGTTCATTACGGATGCCGACTTCACCGTTGGGGCGGACGTATCCGTTAAAAGTTACTTCCTCTACCGCTGAATGAGCTTCCGGCAGAGTCGGGTTATAGTCGTATTCCTCCACTCCGGACAGATTAGTCTTGATATTGTGAATATGAACGTGTTCACCGGGCGCGATATCGCAAGTTGCGTGACCGATCGGGAATCCGTATTTGATGATATTTTCGCCGGACTTGACCAGAGTTATCGTGAACTTGTGTCCACGGGCAATGTCACTTTTCAGAACAACTGACTGGCTTGGAGCTTTAACTTCGGTTCCGGCCGTCAGAGCTTCGAGCGCTACAGCAACATTGTCAGTTGGATTTATCTGTAAAAAACTGATTTGAGCCATTGTGCGTTCCTCAGAGATTTTTGGCAGCGGCGGAGGCGCCGTTAACCAGAATATTCTGTAAATGGGCCGTGACCGCGTCAATCATGCCCGGAAGCAAGGTCAAATCGCGTCCCCATAGATGTTCATTGGCCAGGATTGTCCCGACCAGAATCCGCAAGTCATGATTTTTACTGAACGAATACCAGCGTTTTTCGAAGAAGGCCAGAACATCGATATCGTCTTTGATCGAGTATTTTTTTCCGTTGCGGTCGCCGCGCAGTTCCGGGGCGGCACATCCGACGCCCTGGTAAAACGCGATCAATGCCGCCAGGGAGAATGTCATGCGTACCGGCAGGATGCCTTTATCCTTGAGATAATCGAGCAGTGAGGGCAGAACCCGGACTTTCCATTTTGACACGCTGTTGAGTGAGATAGACAACAGTTCATGCTCAATGAACGGATTGCGGAAACGCTCGAGAACGCTCATTGCGAATTTACGGTTTGAATCATTGTCGCCGCTGACATAAGGCAGGATTTCTTCAAGCAGGGTTTTTTCGAGATATTCGGCAAAAACTTCATCGTTGAGCATTTCTCCGACCGTATTCAAACCAGCCAGATAAGCGGCCAGAACGCTGGAGGTATGAGCGCCGTTAAGCATCCGTACTTTCCGGGTTCTATAAGGGGTCATATCATCAGTCCAGACGACATTCAACCCGATTTTATCGAAAGGCAGTTCTTTTGCAATTTCCTCAGGTCCTTCAATAACCCACAGATGGAAAACTTCACTGGTGTCGATCAATTTGTCACGATAACCGAGTTCGTTTTCAATATCAGTTGCGGTTTCACGCGGATAGCCGGGAACAATGCGGTCGACCAGAGTATTGAGGAAGTAGCAGCTTTGTTTAACCCATTCAATGAAATCCTGGCCCAGATTCCAGCCCTTGGCATGTTTAAGGATTATCTGTTTGAGATTGGTTGCATTTTTTTCTATCAACTCGCAGCAGATTACAACCATGCCCTTATCCGGATCTCCGTTGAACGTCTTAAAGCGTTCAAAGAGGAATGCCGCGGCTTTGGCCGGGAATGATTCAGGAGTTTCATCAGTCGGTCGACGTTCTTCGACGTAAGCAATCCCGGCTTCGGTTGTATTTGAAAGCATGTAGCGCATATCCGGATTGTGGGCGCAATCAAGAAATTCCTCGTAGTTTTCATACGGGGACAGACCGCGGCTTATACAGGTTATGACCTCTTTCTTTTCCTGCAGTTCGCCATCAAGATAGCCGCGCTGCAGCAGGGTATACATTCCGTCCTGTTCATTCAGCAAATGCGCGATTCCAACCTGGATTGGCTGTACTACTACGACTTTTCCATTAAAAAGTCCGGCTTTATTCAGGCAATTGATTTTCCAGTCGGCGAAAGCGCGAAGGAAGTTGCCTTCGCCAAATTGGATAATTCTTTCCGGCATCTGGTCAAAAGGCCCAACCTCAAGACCTTCCATAAGTTCCGGTTGCGATTGCAATAAATTAAAATTTAATTGTTCCATTATCATATCTTTTCTATTTGTTATCAGTTATGAAAATCCAATATGGATTTAGAGATAAAGCCCATAATATACACTTAGTTAAGTGGTTTTACAATTAACATAAAAAGTTAATCATTGATTATTTACACGGATTGTCACATGGGTATCAGATTGGATTAAAATGATAAGATATTATGATTTATTCATGTTTTTTAAGTTTTTTTGAACGATTTCTTAATCTGGTTTCATTCGCTCATTTTAAGTTCATTATTTTAAGATAATGACGCTTTTAAGTCATGCGTTTTAAAACTACATGGAATTTTATTATGTATATAGTTTTAATTTTTTATAATAACACCTGTTGACTTTTTTGATATCATCGGTTATAATATGTTTATATAAGCACTAATATAAGAGGTTATATTGATGGCAAAAGCACAATATCAAATCATTACAAACGCATTGATGGAACAAATCCGGAAGGGAAAGTTTAAACCTGGAGACCGGATACCGTCGGCAAGTGAATTGTGCGATACCTATTCGGTTAGCCAGATTACCGCGCTGCGGGTATTCAAAGAACTGACCAGCGGTAATTTTATTTCAAAAAAAGAAGGTCGCGGTTATTATGTGAAAGGCAGTTCAAGCACTAATAAACCTGAAGTATTGCGTGGAGCAATCGGCAGTTTACTGCGTCCGCTGCGTCCCTGGCAGATTGACGATAATTATTTCAATGAGATCAATTGCGCGGTTCAGAATGAAGCCGGAAGACGAAGACTGAACTTGTTATGGACATACGCCTGCAGTCCATTGAATGAACATTACGCGCCGCCGCATCATTTACAACTTGAAATGCAGCGTGCGGCATTGGCAATGGCGGATAAAGTTGACGGCTTTCTGCTGGACGAACGAATTGCCGATGAGGTAATAGCTGAAATACAAAAACAGACCAGAAAACCTCTGGTGCTGATAAACCGCAGAACCAGGTTGCCAGTCGATACCGTAAATCCGGCAAGTATGCCGGGGGCGATGAAAATGGCGGAAACGGCGATCAAATTCGGTTACGAATATTTTATTATCTGCGAATCCGGCGAGGTTAATGTCAAGGAACGTGGTGATTTTTTCAAACAATTTCTTTTGACGCATGGAATTATGGAAGAGAATATTACCCATGTTCACGACTGTCATATCAATCCGCATGACGTGAGTATGAATACGCTCTTTTCACATATAGCAACTGGTAAGAAGAAAAACTTGCGTACTTTTATTTTTTGCGTAACAGACTCTTTTGCGCGTTCGATTTGCCGCGAAATGAAATTTGGTGAAATGACGCCCGGCAAAGATGTCGGGTTGGCTGGTTTTGGTGGTTTTGGGCAAGCTACCATGGAGGCCCCGGAATTGGCAACTGTGGATATAAAATCCACTGATATGGGTATCCTGGCGGTCGACAAACTGTTGTACAAAATTGCTAATCCTTTTGTTAAGACAGCAAACCACACACCGGATTTTGAATTACGCTTCGGCGAAACGATGTAACAAGCAGCAGAAATATAAAAATTTTCAGCCAAACTGAATAAACTTATACAAAATAAATCGAAAGGATGTAAAGTGAAAAGAGCAATATTCACTTTGATCGAATTGCTGGTCGTGATAGCGATCATTGCAATCCTTGCCAGTATGCTTTTGCCGGCGCTGAACCAGGCTCGGGAAAAAGCAAAATCAATAGCTTGCGTTAACAATCTGAAACAGATAGGGCAGGGCGTGGCCCTGTATCAAGCCGATTTCAACGGGTATTATGTTGGTAAAATCAATACAAGCACAGTTTTTTTCAATAACCTTGAGCCATATTTGAACCTTGTCAACGATTCATCGCTTGGTACAAGAAAAACCATTTACACCTGTCCCTCGGATACCTGGAGAATTACCCAAGGGGCAAGTCTTAAGGCCAGTTATGCCCAGAACTATTATATGCACTGGGACAGTACAAGCGAGCCCCAAATGATGCGTCCGTCAACCATCAAAAGTCCCAGTCAGTATATTTATCTTTTTGACGGCAGATATACCTATCTGAATCGCGGCTGGCCGTTGGTCGCATCGATGAACACTTACCCGTTTAAAGCCTCTGCGACCGATGAGATTGGCGGGGAATTCCGGCATGCAAACCGGATGAATACCTTGATGGGCGATCTTCATGCAACCAGTTTTAAGCTGCCTGACGTACTTGATACAAAGTCAAAATATATTTTATACAAACCATAACCACCCAAGAAAGATCACCTTATCATCATGGCTCGTTTAATCCTTTTAATTTGCTGTACCTCGTTAATCGTGAATTGCTTTGCCGCGGTTCCGCATAAAATTTCAATCGGTAAAAAGCCGGTTATGACCTTGACCCGAAACAATGTTGAAATAGTTGTTCCGGTCGGATCCGTCAAGCAAATCGGGTTTGCCGCGTCCGAACTGCAACAATTTCTGGGAGAAGCGCTTGGTGGACGTATTCCGATATCCAATAAACCATCCTCAGGTAAGACGTCGATTATTCTTGGCGAAAACGCTTTATCCAGAAAAGCGGGTTTAAGCCTCAAGGGGTTGCCTCGGGACGGATATATAATCAAAACAGTTGGTAAGGATATTTATATTCTCGGTAAAGATGATCCTAAGGCGGACCCCGCGCGGTCCATGAGCAAAGGTGTATGGATTCATTATTATGAGCGTGGAACATTGTTCGGAGTTTACAGTTTTCTGGAACAGGCTGCCGGGGTGCGATTCTATTTTCCCGGCAAAATGGGGACTGTTGTACCAAAACATCATGACTTGAAATTAGGTGCCTTTGACATTGTAGATTATCCTGACTTTACCTCACGCAAATATTCGATCTACAGCGGTCGCTGGTATGAAGGGAAAGACCGGGGCAAGAACATTCTGCCCGGCAAGAATTTGAACATTTACCGTTTGCGTATGGAAACCAAATATATCCCGAACTGTCACGGACTTTCACGACTGGGGTATCTGGAACGTTTTGGTAAGTCTCATCCTGAATATTTTGCCTTGATGACCTCCGGCAAGCGCCATAACAACCCAGGGATGCCGCACCCCGGACAGTTGTGTTACAACAGCAAGGTTCGTGATGAGATCGCAAAAGACGCCGAAGCGTTTTTGCGTGGAAAACCCGCCTCCAGCCGCGGCGCCTGTCGTAAAGGCCGGGTATGCTGGGACCTGAGCGGTTTTCAACCGGGGTATTTCAATGTGATGCCGCAGGACGCCATGTATCCTTGCCGGTGCGACAAATGTAAAAAATATTTTGCCGGAGGGGACCAGGCGATGAGTGAATTTATTTGGGGATTTACCGCCGATATAGCTAACCGCCTGAAGAAAAATGGCGTTCCCGGAAAAGTCACAATGATGGCCTACCCGCCGTATCGGAGTATCCCGAAGACCGTAGATATTCCGGACAATGTGATGGTAATGACTGCGGTTCGCGGTCCATGGGATGAACATTTGCCGAAATTTAAGCAAAAAAATGACCAACTGATAAAAGACTGGGTCAAGAAATGCCATGGTAAGAAGACCTGGCTGTGGAATTATGCCAATAAGTACGGTAAACTGGAAATTTCCGGACTTCCGGCTTTAACGCCCAAAGCGATAGGCAGCTACTACAAGCGTCAGGCTCCATATATTTTCGGGGCGTATCTGCAGTCCGGGACGGATTATTATCTGTTTAATCATCTGAACCTCTATGTTTTCAGCAAAGTGGCGTGGGACAATAAGACCGATGTTGACGCGTTGCTGAAAGAATACTATCAGAAGATGTACGGTCCGGCGGCCGGGGCGATGGAACAAATATTCAACCGGTTGGAATATCTCTGGCTTTACAAGATTGCCGGTAAGCCGATCGATACTCCGTTAGGGCCGCAATGCCTGCCCCCGGCTGATTATCAGATTTGGGAGGAGATATATTCTCCCAAAGAGCTGAGTTCTTTGAATAAAGAATTTGATCAGGCTGAAAAGCTGGCTGTAAAGGATAAAGATTCTCTGGCCAGGGTCAAGTTTATGCGAAAAGAGCTTTTTGGTCCGTTGTTGGCTGCTTCTGAGAAATATCGTAAGAATAAAAATGAGATAGCGGACTTGAAGTTTGCCGTCAAATCAGTTCCAGCCGGACAGAAGGTCGTGTTGGACGGCAAACTTGATGATGCTGCTTGGAAGCTGAGCAAAAAGATTTTTCTGGTTCCATATCGGGACAGCAAAGGCAGGAAGGTTTTGACTTCAGTTGCTGGCTTGAGTGACGGGAAAAACCTCTACTTCGGGTTTGATTGCGCGGAACCTTTGATGAGTAAAATTGTGGCGACAAAGCGCAAGCCTGATGATTCTTCGATCTGGCGAGACTCGGAAGTTGAAATATTCCTTAATCCGTCCGGGGACCGCAAGAATTATTATCAATGGATGATCAATGCTGTCGGTTCGATGGTTGATATCAAATGTAAAAAAATTGGAACCGGTAATACCGGCGATGTAAAATGGAGCAGTAATGCGACTGCCGCTGTTCATAGATATAAAGACCGGTGGACCGCTGAAATAGCCATTCCGGTTGCCTGCCTCGAGGGTTTCAGCTCAAAAGGATTTCCCGCAAACTTTAACCGTAACCGGGTATTGTCCGGGGCAAAGGATTATTTGAAACTGTATACCTGGAGCCCGTTTCTCAGGACCGGTTTTCATGATTTGCAGAATTTTGGCTCAATTGTTTTTGGCGAGGTTAAGGATGGTTCCATAATTAATAATGGTGACTTTACAACTAAACCGCGCGGGCGAACCCTGGGTAAGTGGCTCGGGCCTCAGAAAAAAAACATGAAACCGGGGCAGACCTGGGGATTGGACAATAGCGTTTTCAGAGTCGGCGGACAAAGCATCAAACTGTCCGATTCAAAGGGCTTGACCAAGATCGGCTTAACCCAGATGCTGCCTCAGCTTAAGCCGGATACAAAATACCTCTTGACTTTTTTTGTTAAAACTCAGGATATAGTTCCGGCCGGCAAGTCTGGCGGGGCGGTCGTCAATATCTGGGACGATAAAAATTGCTGGTATCCGAAAAACTGGTACAAAGGGACGATGCCGTGGAGCAAGCAGGGATTTGAGTTTACTACCGGACCGGATACAAACGGCATCAGCCGTTCCGGCCCGCGTAAAGGGAGAAAAAATACTTCATATATCAGGTTGTTCCTGATAAAGTCTACCGGGACTGTATGGTTTGATGATGTAAAGCTCCGTGAAGTTAAATAATATCTCAAAATCCAGGATAATGACACGTTAAATTAATAAAATAAAATTTGAAAGGGAACTGTAAATGAGAAAATCCGTTTTCACACTTATCGAATTGCTGGTTGTGATTGCGATCATCGCTATTCTTGCCAGCATGCTTTTACCGGCCCTGAATAAGGCGCGCGATAAAGCTAAAAGCATTTCCTGCGTTAATAATCTTAAGCAGATTGGCCAATTTGTCAGTTTGTATCAGAATGACTATAATGGGTTTTATCCTGGCAAGATTAATGGTGCCGCAACATTTTATACCAACCTGGAGCCATATTCCAATCTTTCCGCCGCTGATGCGAATAAGAAAGGCGGAGTATACCTTTGTCCCAGTGATAATTACCGGATCAGGCAGGGAACAACTCTGCGAAACAGCTATGGTCAGAATTATTATATGCGTTGGGACAATTGTACCGACGCGGTGGCGGCTCAAAAACCTCTGATGTGGCGTCCCGGAACGGTTAAAATTCCTTCAAGGTTATGTTATATGCCGGATGTGCAGGAGATTCGCAGCGGACGTGAAGGTTGGCCGATTATGTTTTCGGTGAATACCTGGCCGTTCAGAACTACCGCCAGCCAGACTCCGGACGCCGGTGTGCATTTTCGTCATGCCGACTATGCCAATATTCTCTGGGGGGATTGTCATGTATCATCAAAAAGAACCTATGAATTATATAATACCGGGAATAAATACGTCAACATCTGATTTAAAAAAATTCCCCGGGGCCTGATTTCGACCTCCGGGGAGATTATATGAGATAATTTAGGAGAAAACGATGTTGCGCCTATCCCTTTTGATTTGTTATTTATCGTTAATTTTAAATTCACATGCCGCCTCGGTGCGCAAAATATCTATCAGTAAAAATCCGGCCTTTATGCTAAATAAAAATAATGCTGAAATAGTCCTTCCTGCCGGTTCGACTAAAGTGTCTGCTTTTGCCGCTTCCGAACTAAAAAAGATTCTCGGACAGTCCCTTTGTCCTTCAATACCAATCGTAAATAAAATTAATAAAAGCAAAGTATCAATTATCATTGGTGATAATGCTCTATCTCAAAAAGCCGGAATAAGCCTGGCTGGTGTGCCGCGTGACGGTTACGTTATCAAACCTATCGGCAAGCAAATCTATATTGTTGGCAAGGATGATCCAAAAGCTGATCCCCAAAGGGTGTTGAAAAGCGGTTACTGGGCTCTGCTGCATGAACGCGGCACATTATTCGGTGTATATGACTTTCTGGAGCGTTTTGACGGGGTAAGGTTTTATTTCCCGGGTAAACTTGGAACGATTGTGCCTGAACATAAGGCTCTTGCCATACCGGAAATCAATATTATTGATTGTCCAGGCTATACCGTCAGAAAAACTTCTTACGCCAGCGGCAAATGGTTTGAGCTCGGCAAGCACAAAGATGGCATGCGGGAAAAGAACTTGAACTATTACCGAACCAGACAGGAAACTCGCTATATTCCGAACTGCCACGGCTTGGCACGCATGGACTATCTGAACCGTTTTGGAAAAATGCATCCTGAATATTTCGCCGAGAAAGGCAGTGCCGGAAGGATTCTGACAGGGTGAAAATCCCAAATTTGGCCATCCTCCCTCTTACGCCCGCTATTTTCTGTGCGGCGGGGACTGCGTAGCCGGGGATTCCAGCCGTAATTGACCGAATTCCACGGGCTCATAAATATAAAAACGATAAAGATGGTAACATTGACATGTAATTTTCAACATAAAAAAGAAGAAAAACACAGATATTAATACTGATTTATAAATGGGAATTAAGTTATGAAAAAAATCGCAATCAGCGGAATAAGTCATCGTGCAATCAGACTCTTGCGTGAAATGGATGATGAAACTAAAAAAAACAGTCAACTTGTTGGACTGTTTGACGTCGATGATACCCGCTTCAAGGCTATCTCTGAAGTGCTTCCTGAATATTCTGGAGTCCCGACATTTATCGGAGAGAATGCTTATGCGCAAATGCTGGAACAAACAAATCCGGATTTATTATGGGTAACTACCAGGGACAGCTTTCATGCTGAATACACAATTGCCGCGCTGCAACGTAACATTGACGTCCTTGTTGAAAAGCCAATGACTGTTACAGCTGCCGAGTCTGCTAAAGTTGTTATGGCAGAAAAGTCCAGCAAGGCACGGGTTTATGTTGGTTATAACTATCGCTATCAGGCAATAAATATAAAAATCAAGGAATTACTGAAAGAGAATAAAGTAGGAAAAGTCACCGCGGTGGAGTTTCTATCATATAAAGAAGAAAATCACGGCTCAAGCTTTTTCCGCCGCTGGAACCGTATGCGCGAAAATTCCGGAGGCGTACCGAACTGTAAAGAAGGACATTATTTCGACTTGGTGAACTGGTGGCTTGACGATTATGCGGAAGAAGTTTTCGCCTATACCGGCTTAAAATATTATGGTCCGGAAGGGGAAACCAACCCCCGGAAAGTTGATGGGCGCATGTGCCACAGCTGTCCTGATATCGCAAATTGCCCATACGAAAACAACCGCAAAGGAACAAGTGACGCGCATGTAAACTCATTACGCGGCAAACATGCTGAATACTATAAAGACTATCGACCGGATATGTGCATCTACGACTCTGAAATCAATACTGAAGATACCTTCAGCGCAGTATTCAAATATCACAATGGAGTCTTCCTGACCTATTCAGCCAATTACTCAAGCCCATTCTCATGCCATCGAGTAGTTATCAACGGCACGCAGGGGCGCCTGGAACTTGGAAACGGGTTCAGTTCCAAAGGGCATAACTTGATTGATTTGGCACTAGTGTTCAGACCTTTATTCAGTAATGAAGACGAGATTATAAAAGTAAAACATTACCCGGGTGGACATGATGGTGGCGACCCCAGATTGCTGCGGGACATTATCATAGGTGATGTGTATGAAGAAGCCCTGGCTGATTCCAGAGACGGTGCGATGTCTGTAAGCATGGGGGAAGGTATTTGGCGTTCCGGCAAAGAGCATCGTCCTATTAAACTTTCCTATGAATTATATAATTCCGGGAATAAATACGTCAATATCTGATTTCAAAAAAATCCCCGGCGGCCTGATCTCGGCCTCCAGGGAGATTGAATAATATATTTCAGCCGATAGCGTCGTTTCCTTGTTCCCCGGTCCGGATTCTAACGCATTTTTGCAGTTCGGTTACAAAGATTTTGCCGTCACCGATATTTCCGGAGCGCGCACCTTTGATAATTGCCTCGATACAGGGTTCGACAAATTCGTCGTTAACCGCGATATCAATCTTGATCTTTTCGAGCAGATTTACTTTGTAAACCTTACCGCGATAAGATTCGGTATAGCCCCGTTGCTGGCCGCAGCCACGAACTTTATGTACGGTCATTTTATGAATTTCCGCATCGAACAGGGCTTCCTTGACGCTCTCAAGGGCCTCCGGCTGGATTATTGCTTCCACTTTTTTCATGATATTTATTCCAGTGTATTTATTGATTTCAAAAAAATTAATTCACTTTTTTTCATTTATATCGCAGTTCGACAAATTAAAAAGCATCCTCCGGATACGCTTCGATGCTGTGAATGGCTCTGTCCGGACCGATGGCTTCCTCATGGGAATCCAATCTGATGCCGAAGATTACTTTGACCAGTCCGAAAACGATGAATCCGACAACCAGGGCGAAAACAATCGCGAAAACGGTACCGCCAAGCTGGGCGAAGAAACTCAAGTTTTCACGGGCACCAAACAGCTTGACGCTGCCGAAAATACCGGCTGCTATTCCGCCCCAACTGCCGACAATACCGTGCAGCGGCCAAACGCCGAGGACGTCATCAATTTTGAACCGTTCAGTTTCGATTGTGAACATAAAATAGAAGATCAGACCACCCACTGCGCCGATTATGAATGCCGCCAACGGATGAACTACCGCACTGCCGGCGCAAATGGCGATCAATCCGGCCAATGCCCCGTTGTGGGTGAAGCCGACGTCATTTTTCGAAATAAGGACTCCGGCCAGCAGACCGCCGACCATTGCCATCAGACTGTTGACCGCGACCAACCCGGAGGCGTCATGCAGTTTGCCCGCACTGACCACGTTGAATCCGAACCATCCGATGCAGAGTATCCAGCTTCCCAGAACCAGAAATGGAATATTGGAAATCGCCGGAGCGCCGTTTTCATAGCGACGGCGCCGTGCGCCAAGCAGAATGATAGCGGGCAGGGCCAGCCAGCCCCCGATCGAATGGACAACGACCGAACCGGCAAAGTCGACAAACGGACCTCCGCAATATGTTTCAAAAAATTTCTGGATACCGATTGCCTGTCCGGCGTCGTTAAATCCGTAGCGGAACCAGATCATTCCCTCAAACAGCGGATACGCAACCCCGGCAAGAAATGCGTTGGCAAGAACCATCGGCCAGAACCTTGCACGCTCGGCGATGCCTCCGCTGATAATCGCAGGAATACACGCGGCAAAGGTCAGGTAAAAGAAAAATTGAATAAGCTGGACGCCATTAGCCTCGATTAAAGACCCGGCATTGACCATAAAGCTGACGCCGCGGGCGATCGGGAACCCGATAAAGAAATAGACGACTGTGCTGATACCCCAGTCGGTAATAATTTTTTGTAAAGCATTAACCTGGCTTTTTTTGCGGACAGTTCCAAGCTCAAGGAAGGCGAATCCTGCATGCATGCTGAATACCATGACCGCGCCCAGAAAGAGGAACAGCAGATTTCCCGCACTTTCAGCGGCGGATATCTTTTGAGTTAATTCGGCAGTTATGCTTTCGGCATGCATTAAAGGCATTGCCAGAAAAACGATCAAGGTCATTATCAGGTATTTGACAATGCCGGCCTTTCTGAGAGCACCACGGTACTCCGGTTGTGATAATTCCATCCTGTATCCTTTCCTTTATAAAGATGCGTTTTCATCGGATGGACTTTGTAAAGCATGTTACGGGCCAGAATTACAAAATTGTATATAAGTGTTTAATTACTAAAATGTAGTAATTATCGCCAAAAATGAAAGTCAAAAAAATATAAATACAAATATGTTATTATTTCTTGAGTTGAATTACATATTTGTCTTTCATATATGTTATAAATGGCGATATTTTAACATATTTGAGGATTTTCCATTGCTGAGCAATATAAGTTGTTCGTCAGGTAATTGCGGTAAATGACATTTATGTCTTTTTGAATTGGGTTTCGTATCGACTCATGTATTCACCGCCGTCCCACCAGGCGGAATCGTGGAAGTCGCGAAATTCCTTTATCCGCTGTTTCAGTCGCTCGGCTACGATTGGCGAGGTACCGACCGCCTTTGCGATAAAGTTTCGACGGGCCTGATTGTCCCGGATCTCATATTCGATTTTTTCCGGATCATCGCCCAATATTGCGAGAAGTGCGGTATTCAGCTCCGCAATTTTTCCGGCATATTCGGTTTTTCCGGCCAGATTACAGGTCTCATCGGGATCATCCGCCATATTGAACAATTCCGGCTCCATGCCGTTGTAGCGGCAGTATTTAAAATTGCCTTTCCGCAGCATAAAATTGGAGTGGGAAGTATACATGCCGTGGAATTGACTTAAAGCGGCTCCCTGCGGAGTGCCATCCGGTTCCTCATATTTTTCGCTTAATACTGGTACCAGGGATTTACCGTTGATTTCATAGCCGGGAGTAATTTCGCACAACTCAGCCAGGGTTGGATATATATCGACCAGAGAGGCAATGTGTTCGCAGTCGGTCCTGGTTTGCTTGCCGGTCGGCTTGATCGTCAAAGGAATCCGGCTTGAATTATCCGTGAACGTGACTTTGCCCCAGGAGCCCTTTATGCCCATGCTCTCGCCATGATCCGAGCAGTAGATGATTACTGAGTCATCATAAGCGCCGCGCTCTTTCAGCGAATCGATAAAGCGGCCGATCAGCATATCGGTATAGCTCACTCTGGCATAATACTCGACCAGAAGTCGACGGTTGCGTTCGCGGTCGGGAATTGTCTTTTCGCCAAAATGGATGAATTCGCGGTGATACGGGTGTTCCCGAGCCAGCTGCTCCAGGGTGAATTCATTGACTTTCAGGTCCATTTCATCATACATTTCAATGAAATCAAGATATTCTTTACGCGCCCTGACTGACGGATGAGGACCGTAGAGGCCGATAACCATAAACAGCGGCCGGGGATCATCAGTCCTTTTCTCCGCCGCAACCAGGCATGCTTTGTCGATGGTATAATCGTCAATGCTGATCAGGGGATTGTGATCCACTTCGAAATGATTGTAATCTTCGCCTTTGATCGTTTCAATCGGCTTTTCGACAAACGAGCCGCGCGGAACCATCGCCGCGGCCGGAGCGTGAATGGGGTTGATCCAGCCGATTTCAGGACGCTCCTCAAAGCCGACAAGCTGATCGGGGCCGTGAATATGCATGCGGCCGCATAATACGCTCCGGTATCCGGCATTGGTCATCAAATGCCCCAATGTCGGAGAATCGTAAGGAACCGAACTGCCGTTGTCGTAGGCGCCGCAGCGGTGAACGTGACGCCCGGTCAGAAACGCAAAGCGCGACGGGCCGCAAATCGGGGCCGGACAGTAGGTATTGGGGAAATTGAAGGAATCACCGGCCAGTTTATCAAGGTTGGGAGTTTGGATGTCGCGGTTGCCCCAGGCGCCTAATGCCGCCGCGGCATGTTGATCACTCATAATGATGTAGATATTTTGTTTCATTATCAAGCCTTGTCAGTTTTTAAAGGGATCGTTGATACCTGAATGGAATTACTCCAGTCCTTATCCTCGCCTTCACCGGTTAAAATTAAAAAACGGTCACCGGGCTTAAACTTTTTCGATGCCAGCATTATTTCTTTGAATTTTTGAAAAGATTTTTTTACACTTTTGTATTTGGATTCAATCAATACAGGTTCGACATTATTATAGGCCGCCATCCGGTGCCAGGTTCGTTCGGAGTGGGTAGCCGCGATAATCGGGCATTCCGGTCGCAGTTTGGAAAGCAATCTGGCGGTCGCTCCGCTCAAAGTAAGCACCGCGATTCCTTTTTCACTTAATTCGTATGATAAAAATGATATTGCCTCACAGAGCGCTTCACGGACTTCATGGCTTTCTTCCAGGTCAAGTCCTTCGGGATGACCGTCCGGTTCGAGCAGCTTTTCCGCTTCTTCGGCTATTTCCCTCATGGTCTTGACCGCCAGCGGCGGATTGGCCCCCATAGCGGTTTCGTTTGATAGCATTATCATGTCGGTCCCGTCGAGTACCGCATTTGCCACGTCGCTGACTTCCGCCCGGGTTGGTAACGGATTCTCGATCATCGAACTGAGCATTTCAGTCGCGACAATTGTCAGGCGGCCGCGTTGATTCGCGGCTTTTATAATACGTTTTTGGGCCGACGGCACTTTCGGAAAAGATATTTCGTCCGCCAGGTCGCCTCTCGCCACCATTACCCCGTCGACAACATCAAGTATTTCATCCAGGTTATCCAGAGCCTCAGGCTTTTCAAGCTTGGCGATAATTGGAATGTCCATATTTAGTTTTTTGATCAAACGGCGCAGTTTGGTGACATCTTTTGCCTGTCTGACAAAAGACAACGCCAGATAATCCACTCCCTCGCCAATCCCGAATTCCGCGTCAGACATGTCTTTGGGAGTCAACGCGGGGAGTGATATGTTCGTATACGGCAGGTTGATGCCTTTGCCGGTGAGCACGGTGCCGCCGCACAATACTTTGCAGTCCACTCGTTTACTGCGCGGTTCGACTGAAACCACCTGCAGAATAATCCTTCCATCCGCCATCAGGATGGTTTTTCCGGGTTTGGTATCCGAGGCGATGCCTTTATAGGTGGTTGGCAGAACTTTTTCTTCGGTATGCCCGGATTTCCCGGAAAGAGTGACGATGTCCCCGCGTTTGAGTGGTACCGGATTTTTCAACTGGCCAACCCGGATTTTTGGGCCTTGCAAGTCCTGCATAATGGCGACGCATTTGCCGCATTCCAAGCTGACCTTACGGATTCGTTCTATCAATTCGCGATGTTCCTCGTGAGTTCCGTAGGAAAAATTCAAACGGCAAATGTTGACTCCGGAATTGAAAAGTTTTTTCAGCATTGCGTCGGAGCTGCATGCTGGACCGATTGTCGCGATTATCTTTGTTCTGCTCATAATTGTCCTCCAGATTTCCAAATTTACATTCAATAAACCTAATACCGGCGAATGGAAAAAGCAAGGATGGATTAATTTTTTTTGGATGAGATTTGCGCACAAAACATCAATGTTAATAGAATTAATACAGGTTTCTACCATTATATTATTGACTCAACCTTGTTAATATGGCAAAGGCGTGTATATTAATCAGATTTTAATCATTCGGCTTGATAATTCGGCAATCGAATCATTGAGAGGGTCTTCGCAAAAGCCACCGTAATGATTAAATTGATAGCGGTTACTTACGGTCATTTCTAAGTTTTCGTACCCAAAAAACATTTCCATTCGTGACCAGATAGTTTCCATAGGTAAATCAAGCTGTTAAAAGCAAGAATAATAACAATATATAGACGATGAAAAAAAGTAAAAAAACACCTAAGAGTGAAAAAAGTAAATTTAGGATAAATCTCGAATTTTGGCCGGTATGGCTGGCTAAAAAAGTTGTTGATTTCCTTCCGTTGAGCTTATGCGATTTTGTCTGTTCGATAGTCTTTGCTTTCTACTTTCTTTTTTTTCGCAAACACCGGATCAGGACGATTCAGCATCTTATGCATGCCGGAGTGTGTAAGACAGAGGAAGAGGCGCGCAAAATGGCTTGGCGCAACTTTATGGAATTCAGCAAGACTACCGTGGAAATGCTTAAAATGGGCCAGGTTATCAATCCGAAAAATTGTCGGGAGAGAATTGAACTGGTTTGCTCAGACGCCGTGCGTGAACGTTTTTTTAATCCTGGACACTCGGAAAACGCGATTATTGTGACTTGTCACAGCGGCAACTGGGAAATTTCCGCAGTTGCCTACAACGAATATTCCGGTCTTAAACTGATGTCAGTGCGCCGTAAAATGAGCAATTTGAAACTTGATTCGCTCTTTTATGAACGTGATTCTGAACACCATACAAGCTGTGAAAAACAGGGAGCTGTACGTCCTTTGATGAAAATGCTGCATCAGAAGCAGAGCATAGCTCTGTTGGTAGACCAGCATGCTTCCAATAAAGAAGGCGGAGTAATGACTACTTTCTTCGGACAGCCGGCCAGGACTCATATTACCCCGGCCCGATTGCATTTGAAAACGAAAGTTCCGATTATTGTTCTTGTCCTGCGCAGAGCAGAAAAACGTGGTTATTATCAATTGATTGTCAATGATCCCATCGAATACGTCGAAACGGGTGACGAGGTAAAGGATATTGAGTCTCTCACCCAGGTCTATACGACCCAACTCGAAAACTTTATCAGCGAAAAGCCGGAAGAATGGTTATGGGCGCATCGACGCTGGACCAACCTGAATCGTAAAAGTAAGGTTTCAGTCGAAGACCCTGTCTGAGTTTTTCCGTTCCGCATTCCTTGAAGCAGATAGATTTAATCCGGAAATCTTTCTCTATTATTCCTGTAATTCTTGGTTTTTATTGTAAATTCCTATATGTTATGGTGTTGTGTTTAAATATAAAATCAGTTGTTGTTTATTTATCTATGTCCTGGTTAAATAACAGATGTAACATATTTCTAACAATAAATCGATGATTCTTTCTTGTTAATACTGCTGAGACTAGTATATTAACGATGGTTTAATCAACTGGCTTGATCGTTCCGGCAAACGGATCGTTGGAGAGGTACCCCGCAAAAGCCATCGTAAAGATTAATGTTACGATAGATTACTTACGAGCATCTCTCAGCATACAAACTGAAATACTCTTTCCTTTTGTGACTAAGCAATCCCCCGCTGGCATTTATAATGCCAATATACCTTAACCAATTTATTTGATGTATTGATAATGGAAAAAAATAAAAAAATATCGAAAGTGACGAAAAGTAAATTCCGGACAAATCTGGAATACTGGCCGGTATGGCTGGCTAAAAAAGTAGTAGATATTCTCCCGCTTAAATTGTGTTATTTGGGGAGTTCGGTTGTCTTCGCGTGCTACTTTATCTTTGTTCGGAAGCACCGGATTCGGACAATTCAGCATCTCATGCATGCCGGAGTATGCAAAACGAAAGAGGATGCGCGCAGAATGGCCTGGAGTAATTTCATGGAATTCAGTAAGACTACAGTCGAAATGTTAAAGATAAACCAACTTGTAAACCCGCAGAACTGTAAAGACAAAATTGACTTGATCTGCTCAGACACTGTTCGTGAACGTTTCTTCAATCCGGGACGATCTGAGAATGCAATCATAGTTACATGCCATACTTGTAACTGGGAGATGTCGGCTATCGCATATAGTGAATATTCTCATCTTAACCTTATGTCGGTACGACGCAGGATGAGCAATACAAAACTTGACGAATTATTTTACAAGCGAATTTATGACCGGCACGTTAGCTGTGAAAAAAAAGGCGCAGTGCGTCCGCTGATGAAGATGCTCCACAAAAAGCAGACAATTGCCTTACTAGTGGATCAACATGCGTCTGAAAAAGAAGGCGGAGTGATGACTACTTTTTTTGATCAACCGGCCAGGACGCATATTACCCCGGCCAGAATTCATTTGAAAACGGGAGTTCCGATCATCGTCTTTGTTTTGCGCCGGACTGAAAAGCGCGGATATTATCAACTGCTGGTCAATGATCCTATTGAAATGGTGCCGACCGGTGATGACACTAAAGACATTGCTGATGTTACCTGCATGTATACAGCTCAACTCGAAAAATTTATCAGTGAAAAGCCTGAAGAATGGTTATGGGCGCATCGGCGCTGGACGAATATTAACCGGAAAATCAGACTCTTGGCTGATAGCCCGGCCTGATCGAACTCCAACATTTAAAGTAGCATCGATTTCGGGAGCGATTCCGGCGTTGCGCCGCGACATGTACTGACATAACCTGAAACTTGAACCGCGTGTCGTAGAGCCTCAACCGAAGTGCGTCCACAAAGTATGGCGGCAACGAATCCGGCGGTGAGTGAATCCCCGCAGCCGACGGTGTCGATGACAGGGCCCAAGTCGCAGGCAGGTTCGTGAATGACTGATTCTTGTTCGATCAGATCACACCCATCCGGCCCACGTGAAAGTAGAACTGAATCAATATCAAATATCGTCATAATGTTCTTTAGTTTGTCTTCGATGTTGTTTTCCGATACATTCAATTGGAGCGCCTCATGGAATTGGTCGAATTCATCATCACTTACTTTCAGAATGTTGGCGGCATGCAATGACTGTTCCAGAATGTGACGCGAAAAATAATGCTGTCGTAAATTAACGTCAAATACTTTCAGTGCCTGCGGAGAAACTGCGTTGACAAACTTGATGATTGTCTTGCCGGATACTTCGCAACGTTGTGCCAGACTTCCGAAACAGACTGCGTTCACGGTTCGGGCCAGACTTTCCAGTTCCGGCGTAAAGTCGATATAGTCCCAGGCTACGTCCTGATGGATATTGTAAGACGGTTTGACATTCTCAAGCGTCACGGTTACCAGGCCGCTTGCATGGGCATTACGCTGAATATAATCAACCGGGACATGTTGCGCCTGCAGAACAGAGATGATTTCTTCGCCGTCAGGATCGTGTCCGACTGCGCTGACAATAAAGCCGTCACAGCCTTGAAGTGCGGCGTGGTAGGCGAAGTTGGCCGGTGCTCCGCCCAGTTTGCGACTATCCGGATAGACGTCCAGCAAGACTTCACCGATACCGATAACGACAGGTTTTTTCATTTTCATAATATTGCTTAGTTCCAGATTGATTTCAGGCTGTGAACGATCATTTCAGCAATTACACCCTCTCCACTGCTTAGACGTAAACCTATTTCTTTCGGATTTACGTCTAATTGCCGCGGCCAGTAATCACGCCCGTTAGCGGAGAACATTTCAACCGAGTTCACATCAATTATCAAAGTTACATTAAAAAACTCCCCCTCGCTGAATATCTCCACCGGCTTGAACACGATGTCATTAAGCTTTATCACATTTTCAGCCGGCTTGAAGATAAATTCATTACCGTGGATTTTTATTCCGCATTTGGTTTTGGTCCTGACTTTTAACCGGACTAACATCAGCTGATCGCTGTAACGTTCCAGTTCGCTGTTAATGGCTGAATCAGAGGAAAAAATGCTGCCAAAAATATCGATAAGGCATTTTTTCTTCAGCTTTAAAAGTTCCCTGACCGGTTCAAAACATAATCTCAATCCTTCCGGAAAGCTGTGCAGCGACAACTCAACCGGGAGTGACATACTCATATTGAATTCCTGGGCGGGAATATTGCCCTGTTGCCAGCCGATCATGATCTTCCGGTTTCCCGGAGTATCGTTCCAGCGCTGGAACGCATAAGCGCCGCCGTCGGCCGGCCTGAAACAGCCGTCCAGAACTTCGCTTTCCGGCTTGAATTCAAAGCCGTCGAACTCTCCGATCAAATACTTGCCGTCGGCCGCGGAAAATACCCAGCGCGGGTTTGCATAATCACCATCTACCGGCAGCTCAAAAAGTTCCGGGCATTCACCTGTCCCGCTGATGGTAATTTTATGGAGCATTTCCCACTCAAGCAGATTTTTCGACCTGAACAGCGCGAAGACCTGATCGTCGCCGTCTTTTTCAAGGTATAGAACCATGATCCAGCCGTCAGTCGGATCGTGCCTTACTACTTTAGGATCGCGATTTTTAGGGGTGATACACTGAATCAGCGGATTGCCCGGATATTTGGTAAATGACATGCCGCCGTCAGTGCTGTAGGCCATGCCCTGGGTGTAGTCTGTTGGTTCGGGAGCGTGTTCTCCGGCTGAGGTATAAAAGAGCAGAACCGGCGGATCTTCACCATTCTGCAGCTTTGACGAGTTATGCCAGTCAACCACGGCGGAGCCGGAGTACATGGTTCCTGACGCATCTGGAAACAATGCAGTATCCAGCTCTTCCCAGTGCATGAGATCCTGACTGACGGCGTGACCCCAATGCATGTTGCCCCAGCCGGTTCCAAAAGGATTATGCTGGTAGAAAAGATGCCATTGCATAAAATAATTGACCAGCCCGTTGGGATCATTAAGCCAGCCGCGCCGACTGGAAAAATGCAGTTGCGGCCGTTCCGGTTCAGAATAGAGCTCACCAAGTCCCTGAGGCGAATCCGTCTGTTCAATACTTGCAAGAATAGCATTGGGATCGACGTCACCAGTATTTTCCAGTGTAATCTCCAGCTTTTCTCCAAGATATTCTTCGACATTGTAAAACGCGATAAAGTCCGGTTCCTGCAAACCCGGGACAAAATCAAAATATCTCAGGATCTTTCCCTCGACATTTTGGAAAAACATTTTAACTTTATTTTGACCATCTCCCTTTACCGGGATATTCAGGTACTTACGTTTTATTTCAAGAATCATTATTTTTCTCCCTGTAATATTAATGTGCGTACTGATTATATAACCAGGGAGATAGTTTTTCAAATGTTAAAGCAAAACAAATAATTCTTTTGCAATTTACATATTATATTATCAGATAGTTTAAAAATGTCAGAACGGTGTTGTCATTTTGTCATAATTTAAGAGGTATTACTTGGTGCTGAAACGCGAATTTAAAGCCTTTAACAAGACTTAGTTTCCTGCTCGTACAGGGGCTTGTAAACCCCTGAAAAATGTCATTGCGATGCCTTGCAATGGGCGCAATAGCGGTTTCATATCGATGGCCAATGAAAAATTTAAAATCTCATAAGTATCTAGTTTTAATGTATTTACGCATTGACATCTTTTACTTTCCTGCTATATTACAAGATGGAAAATTTAAATATGACAACGACACGAGAACGGTTTTTCGAACCTTTGAAAAACGCCCTTGCAGATGTAAATTCAACCCGAAAATGTAAAGACTTTGATGATTTTGAATTCATTCAATCCGGAGTCGGACGAGTTCTCGATTCAGTCAAAAGCGGTCGCGACTGGGTCCAGAAACTACAGTATTTTATTTCGCACGCCATAACGGTCAATTGTTTTTTCAGCGCATTAAGGAGCAAGCGCCGTTTAACCTTGTTGAATGAGGTAAATTGGCATCTTGTCAAAAGATGTAATTCAGTTCTTAATGACCCGTTCAAAGAACATGAGGAACTCAACGGTTTCGCATTGTATGCCGCGGATGGACACTATCACAACTGCTCGTCTCACGAAGATTTATTTGAAGATGGAAAAAAGCATGCGCCTGCAGGAATTTACGCTCTAAACCTCAGAACGGAAAGTCTGCGGTTTCTTGATGTGATGAGGCCGGACCGGGCAAATAATAAAGTCAAAGAGCATGATATATCGGTAATGAAGCGCCTGCATCCTGAGACCTTGCGAATGGGGGAAGCCAAAGGAACCAAGGTTGTGATCGCCTATGATTCGGCAATCATTGATTATGCACTGTGGCACCGCTGGAAACGGGGTAAAGGCATTTATACCATTACCATGGCAAAAGCCAATCTGAAATTACTGGTTACCGGGGAGCGGCAATTCGAACGTAGTGACCCTCGCAATAACGGGGTGGTTAAAGACTTGTTCGTTGGCAACAGCAGCTCCGGTTTATTGAGAAAAATTATTTATATCGACCCGGTTGACGGCACGGAATATATTTTCCTGACCAATGAAATGACCCTGCCTCCGGGATTGATCGCATTTATCTATAAAAGAAGATGGGATATTGAAAAATTATATGACGTTAAAAAAAATAAGTTTGACGAAAACAAAGCCTGGGGTAAAAGCGTCGAAACGAAGTGTCAACAAGCTAATTTTATCTGCATCACCCATAACCTGATGTTGCTGCTTGAACAAATTCTTGAAGACAATGAAGGGATACGCGATGAAAAATTGATTCAAAGAATTATGATCAGAAAACAGGAGCAGACGGCTCTGGCAAAACAGGCAAACAGAGCTATGAATTCATTAGTTTATGAATGGAACAGGCCGTCCCAGAGAAGCTTTCAGTTCATTCGCTGGTTGCGCAACGAGATCAACATTCAAGCTTCCTGGCAGGACTCTATTGTGCGTTTAAGACCGCTTATGGCAAGGTATTTGAATTGAATATGACAACACCGTTCTTTATATTATTACTTAAGGCACATTTTAATAAGATCGTCAACATTTCCGGAGGCTAGACATTCAACCGTGTCGGCCGCGCCGTAATATATTTTTACCTCTCCTGAATCCTCCAGTACCATGCCACCCGGGAAAATTACCTCACTGCGAAAACCTGATTTTTCATATGATTCGGTCGGAGTGAGAATTGGTGTTTTGCAGAGTCCGATAATTTTTGTCGGGTCATTTAAGTCAAGCAGCATGATCCCGCCATAGTATATTTTGTTCCAGCATGGATGCCAGGCCGGCAGTTCATGATCAATTATATTGACGGTGTGAAATGTGGTCAGCCAGCCTTTTTCAGTTTTTACCGGCGGGGCAGCCGGACCGATTTTGCCGTTACACCATGGAATTTGTTCGGTTGCCAGCAGTAATTTATGATCTCCCCAGTAACGACAGTCAGGAGATTGCGATATCCAAATGTCAAATGCTTCCTTCTCAAATCTGCCGTAAACCGGGAACGGTCGTTCCAGACGAATAAATTTGTCATTGATCTTGTCCGGGAACAGTACCATGTTCCGGTTATCCGGAACGGTCATGGTCAGAATCTCAAACTCGTCGAAATCATCGGTAACGGCAATGCCGCCGCGAATTCCCCACGGCGTGTTGATTGCAAAACACATATAAACCCTGCCGTCAATTACCGTTAAACGCGGATCATAAGCGTGTGTGGCTTCCTTGGTTTTCATTTCAAAACATGGTTGATCTTGAACCTCCCAGTTGATGCCGTCGTCGCTGAAAGCCAGGCCGATGTTTGTGTATAACGGAGGAAAAGTTTTGCCGTTGACCGGCGGGAATTCCGGATATTTAGTAAAATGTTCGGTCCAGGCTGCTTGATCTGAGCCGTAATCATTGCGGAACGCCATAACATATTTGCCATTGAATTTGGTAACACCGGCATTGAAAACCAATTGACTGTCAAACGGTACGTTTGCTTTACTGAGAACAGGATTGCCCGGATATTTTTTCAACATGAGATATTTTCTCCATGAATAGAGCTTGATGATTGATTATATATTTTAGCATAATAGCTGAATTATTTTTGCAATTGCAAAATCAAATCCGCAGCCTTTTTCCGGAATTCTTCCGCCAGACGGAAGTTGTTGTGGTTGTTGATAATTTTTTCCGGAGTTTCTTTTAGAAGTTGTTCCGCCTGTTTTACCAGAGACAGGTGTTTCCCGGCTTTTTTTGCCTGTTTTGCGACTTTCTCAAGTTTATCGTAATATTTCAGGTCGTTAAACCCGGTTAGGAAGCATTCGTTTCTGACAGTGGAAAAGGGTTCACCGAACAGCATCATATAGTTGCCGTTTGAAGCATTACGCCAGCCGTTGGGATAACCGCTCGGAGCACTGTATGCAACCCATAATGAGATTCGATCCACTTTGCGGAATTCCCCGCGCCAGGCATGGAGCCGGTAATAACTGTAAAGGTCACTGTTTATACCGGTGTTACAACGGTATATCCAGATTTTCCTGCCGGTTTTGCGCAATTTTGAAACAAGTTCAGCGAAGCCTTTTTTACTCAACAGACCTTCCCAGAAATTCCAGACATCAATGTAGGGGATAAATTGATAGAGGTCTTTTGCTTCAAGCACTGAGCTGAAAGAGAGAGTTGTAACCATTTCGGGAGCCGCTTCTCTGGTCATTTTACATGCATCAAGGATAATCGGAAGCGGGGCGCTGTGTTTGCTGTGAGCTGGTTCGTCTTCGACTTCCACGATAAAATCTTCCGGGGCTATTCCGGCTTTTTTCCGGACCTCGTCAATCATTCTTACCCAGTTTTTAAATCCGTTTTTCCATGCATCGCTGCCCACTTTGAACTTGTTCTTCCCGAAACGGTTCATGAAAATATGATACATGGAGTAGATTACCATGTGTTTGATCTTGAGGCCGGGACAGTATTCTTCGGCCCATTTACGCTGGTCGGCAAGATTTTTCAGGATACGGTCATAATTTTTACCTACAACGTTGCCGTCTTTATCAAACTCAGCTCTTATACCCCATGAACTGACCGGAAAGCAGGTAATTCCCTCATCGAGCATCTGCATTACCAACTTTTTGTCTCTGGCGTTGCCGAAGTACAGGAAAGGAGTACGCAACTTACTGGATAATTTGATCGGCAGGACTGTAAATTCGACAGGAATGGACTGTATTTGCGGAAGTTTTGAGATTTTGCGTGGAAATAAACTTGGTTCGCTCAACGGAATTACATGCAGGAAACCTTTGTAGATACCCGGTTCGACGTTACGGCAATCAAACTTGTAATAAAACAATGCCGAATCTTTGGCCGGGGCGGTTACGACTTGTGATTTATCAATTTCCACCAGGGGATCAAAACGGACTGCGGTTCCGGCTTCGTCAGTTTCTTTAATCCGGATAGCCCGGAGACATTTGATCTTATCAGCTGGAAATCTTGTCCGTTCATTTTTCAGACCCGGTTTTTCATCCGCCCGGTTAATTTTTTCGCTGCAAAGTAACACTTGATATTCGGCCGCGTGGTTTGTAAGGTTGGTTATTGCCAGCGGGAATGAACATGTTTCATTGACCGCGGCGGAAAATTCAAGTTTTGCCGGTGGAGCCGCCAACTGTTCGGGCAGCAGGGGAATGGTCGGGGCGCGGTGTGCGGCCGGTCTGGTAACAACAAATTTCCGGTCCGCAAGTTTCGCAAACTTTATCTGATCTTTAATGGATATTAATTGATTATAGAAGTCGCCGAGCTTTAACGAATTCATTTTTTTCAGGCTTGACTTCAATCCTGTTCCTGCCGCCGGAGGTAAAGTGTCTATCTCCTTTTTCAGCACGGCTAGTTGTTCCGCGGCCCATTTTCCCGGATCGCCAAAGAACATTCGACCGTATTCACTAAGCGCGTGAAAGCTGCTGGTCATTGGGGACCAGCATGAAAGTTCCCGGTTTTGTTTACGCTGGCGGCAGACGTTCAGGCGCGGTTTCAGGCTGTTTTCAATAATATGGGTCCACATCAAGTTCCATGGAATTTTCAGTTCAATCGACCAGAAATTTTTATCGCGATGAATTTTTGCCTCCCATTGTCCGTATAATGAAGTCATTTCTTTTATTCCGTCTCCAGTATAGCGGCCGCCCCCCGGGCCGACGGCAAACTGCATGAAGGATGATTCCAGGGCAGGGCCGATGAATACCTCGACGACATCGCTTTTCCAGATACCGGTACCGTTGCCGGTAATCGATGTGTTTAATGCTTTCATATCCGGGTCAAGACACTTGACACCAAGGTAAAGATCTTTACCATTGCGAAAAATTTTAAATTCACTGCCGATGTGTGCGGGCTGTTTACTGCCGAGCCGGATGAACCCGGTTTGGGCAGGAAGTTTTTGCCAGCATTGATCGTCCAGTTTGCCATCCATCTTCGGGATGGCGGATAATGCCGGAACCTGAACCATTTTTTCCTGCGATACCGCCGGTTTTGGTGATGCTGTCTTTTCGGCTGAAAAAGCCGCAAGTTTGTCCGGAGCTTTTTCCACAACGACATTGTCCACCTGAACATAGTCCCCCTCTTTATACATAATTTTGCCATAGCGCTCATCCCACCAGAAGGCGACTATGATACCGGCTCTTTTGCCGTTTGTTGAGGTCCGGAATGTTCCCTCAACCTTGCTCCATTTGCCGGTTTGTACCGTCACCGGGGTAGAGAAATTGACTTTCAGCCTTTTTCTTTTGGCTTTCCATAATTCATTTACTCCGGCTTCAACCTCTTCCACCTTGACAATTGTTTTCGGCTGGTTGCCTTTCAGCATCAGAGAGAACTTGTATTCGGTGTCCGGGGTTACCGGGAAACCCGGAATTTCCCGGTTGCCGCCGATAAATAACGCAATACTGGTTCGCTTGCCGTGTGCGCCTTTTTCAAGTTGTAAAATCTCTATTTTAGCGAATCTGCCGCTTTTGCCGTCTGTGCCGCCGGAAAGTTTGAAGGTGCCGGATTTTGCGAGAACGCGTCCAAGTATTTTTCCTTCAAAATTGCCGTTTTCAACAATATTCCCAGCATTACAGAGGCTGAAGCTGAATAGCAAAACTGCAATCAGTAAAAATCTTTTTTTCATTTGTATTATATTTCTTGTTTATTTTGCGGTTGATTATATATACTTTATAAGCTTGAAATTTAAACTTTTTTTCGTACCCTGACGGTGCCGAATCGCTCCTTGTGAATTCCTGGTTAGCTCTGCTAGCCCAAAACTTACAAAATGCAATTCTGCATCCGCCATCATCACGTAAAAAGTCAAATTTCTTCAAGCATAAAGCATAAGCTGTATTTCTTGACTGCAATGTTTTAGCTAAAACAAACTGGATCACTTTTTCAGAATAACTGCAAACATCACGGAACAATGACGTATTGGCTTCTTTCAGCAAAATTTTTGTCACGATATCTTGCCCAGTTATGACTGGTATAGGTCTTTGCCGCGGCTTCAAAAAATTGGTCTCCGATGATTTGTCCCACGTGTCCGTCGAGGAAGCCGGCATTCATTACGCCGTTATGGGCCATATAGAAGTAGTTGGTCCCGGCTGTCCACATTGATACGGAGCAGATATTGTATCCATAACTGGCCGCGGTTGGACTTCCGCTAAACGAGTCGCCGATTTGAAAATAGGTGGAATGATTCCGGATTTTTTTCAATAAAAGGAAGTAAACCCGATAGTTGCTGTTGTCGTAAGTCAATGTAGTATAAGCTCTGCTCCAGTAAGCTGATGGCGTACTGTCCAGATTAACCCGTGAACCATAGGTGTAAAAACCATTATTCCCGCCCTGATCGGCCACCGGACCGCGGGAAGAACAGCGCACCAAATCCCAATTTTCCTTGAGATAGTTGAGTTTCCAGTAAATGTCAATCCATCTGCCGTATTTTGCCCCCAACTGCAGTGTTTCGTCATGGTCGTTACTGTAAAATTTCATTGCCATGAGAATCTGCTTCTGGTTACTTACGCATCTGATCGATTTTGCTTTGTCCCTGGCTTTGTTGAGCGAGGGCAGCAGCATGGAGGCGAGGATTGCAATGATCGCAATCACAACGAGAAGTTCTATAAGTGTGAACCTCTTCATACTTTCTGTAACTTTCATTTTGGTCTCCTTTTTTTTTGTTTTAACCTCATATAGCGGAAATTGATTTCTCAGTAAGCATTAACCATAAAGTTTCACGGTGCGGGTAATCCCAGTGTTTTGTATTTCATAACCGCTTTATGGTATGGCAGAAAACAGACATCACTGATATTATCAAGTTTCCTGATAAAACTTACAATTGAATTGATACTTTTGCAATCCGTATTAAACCCGGGAATGAAAGGAATCCTGATTTCTATCGGTATGCCGCAGGTGGACACACGACGCAGATTATCAAGTGCCAAGCGATTTGATGCCCCGGTTTTTTTCAGATGAATAGCTTCATTAGTGTGTTTCAGGTCGTATAAAAAAATATCAGTGTAAGGTAATACGGCTTCAAAAGCTTTCCAGTCGACCGACCCTGATGTATCGATGGCACAGTGAATATTTTCACGTTTGAGCTGCTTGAACAATGCCGCGCAGAATTTATCCTGCAGCAGCGGTTCTCCACCGGAGAGCGTGCATCCGCCTCCGGATACTTCATAGAAAGTCCGGTCTTCAATAACGGCGGCAACGGTTTGTGCCACGCTTAACTCCTGCCCGTAATATTCCAGGGCTTCCATTAAACATGCTTCGACACATTTCCCGCATGCTCGACAGCGTTCACGGCTAAAGACATGCTGTCCATTGTCAGGATCAATAGTGTGTGCTGTATTCGGACATACCGTTATGCATCTGCCGCAGTTAATGCATCTATTCCGGTAAAAACCTATTTCCGGTTCCGGAGCGATACTCTCCGGATTATGGCACCAGTCACAACTCAAGGGACATCCTTTCATAAACACGGTAGTCCTGATCCCGGGGCCGTCATGCACGGCCATCCGCTTTATATCAACAATGCGTCCGTTCATGCTCAGGCAATCTCCGCTTTTGCGATAAAAATTTCCTGCTGGTCCGGCGGTAAATCAATAAACCGCACGTTCCAGCCGCAGACCCGCACCTGGAGGTTCGCGTATTTTTCCGGGTCGGTTTGAGCATTTCGCAACTCATTGCTGTCAAAAATATTAAACTGCAGCGCCATGCCGCCGCGAATAAAAAGACTCTTGATTATCGAAATAATTGTTGCAATCCCTTTACGGCCGCTTACCGCCGTCGGATGAAGCATTATGTCCAGCACCGTGCCGTTTGGGAAAAGTTCCAGATTAATTTTAGTCACTGAATTTATAAGGGAAGTCAGGCCGTTCCTGTCCCGTCCCGGAGTTGCGCCGGTATTCATGGTCAAAGGAGTTCCGGCCCGGTATCCGTCCGGTAAGGCGCCAGTATCATTCCCCAGCATTTTCGCAGCTTCGATAATTCCATACAACGCGGCCTGAAATACGCCGCCCCTGGCATTGGGTTCACTGTTGATTTTCATTCCCAGATAATTGGTTATTTTTATCGCAAGCTCATCCGTGAATTTATTGTTATTCCCCCATTTGGGGACTTTGCGAACCGCTTCAAGCCGTAATTCTTCGTAACCGTTCCAGTCGGCGGCGAGTGCTGCCTGGAGTCCGCGCATGTCACAACGTTTTTCTTTATAAACAAACTGACGGATTACCGCTAAAGAATCCACGGCGTTAGCCAGTCCGGCACAACAGATGCCGCTTGTGTTGTATTCCGCTCCGGCCTCGGATATATCCAGGTTGCTTTCAAGACATGAATCCAAAAGACCGGAACATAACGGTGACGGGTTCACCTGCGGCCATAGTCTTTCAAGCCGCCTGATCGTTTCCATTTGCAGCTCCAGATTATGGTTTAAATAATTCAGGTATGCCTCAAAACAATGCTCAAATGATGAGTAAGTGTCGTTTGAAAACAGTTGTTCAACCGGCTTTGCCAGATTAAGCGCTCCGGCTCCGGAACAATTCAATTCCTTGCCCATTACCGCGGGTTCATAACACCCGATCAGAATGTAGTTTTCCGCGTCTTCCCGGTTTTTTCCGTTCTTGACAAGCATGTTTATCTGGGCGTCGTTATTGACAATAACGATGCCGGTACAACCATTCCGGATGCATTCAGCGATGAGCTCCTGAAAATCATCCGGAGTTTCCGGAGACAGCCGGATGTGGAATTTGGGATCGACAATGTGCATTTCATGGTATGCCTCAATTGCCGTATAAGCCAGCTCATTTGCGTCCGGGCCGAACGTGAAAGGTTTACCGAAACGTTTTCCCATTGTCTTGGCAAAGAATTTTATCCAGAAATATTTTAGTAATTCCTTGGCTGAGTCTCTGGTTAAGCGCCCGGTTTGCAGATCATTCATGTAGTATTTATTGTAAATATGGTCGAAACGTCCCATGGACCGGATTTCAATTCCGTCGAGTTCTACCAGTTCATGATAAATATATGCCAGTTGCAGAGCTTCCTGTAAACTTTGCGGCGGCCGTTCGGTCAGGGCGGCAAGACCCAATTCCGGTTGCAGTTTGTCAAAACGCAGCAGCAGTGCGGTAACTCCGTCAAAGACAATTTTAATAGCTTGATAGAAATCGCCCGTTTTCCGGGCTGCACGATCCCGGATTCCCTTTATCCCGAGTTTCAGCAGGTTTTCCCAGTCCGGACATATATGGCTGGAACAATCAAGTTGAGCAAAAAACGTTCCCGGTAACTCTGCGCTGTCATCTCCAAACTCCTTTTCTGTTTCTTCACGCAACCATTGATCTTTCAGTCGAATAAGAAGTTTATGGTGTTCAATTTTACCGACAAAAAAATCATTCGGTTCCGGCGCTATTGCCGCCCGGAGACATAACAATTTAAATAATTCCGCCTTTATGATGATTCTGGGTTCTGATGACATTTCGGATAATTTTTGCTTGAATTCCGAAGCCAGACCTTCTTTAGACAAGCCTGATTCAGAAATATATGAAACATTCATACATTGATTTTCCAGATTGCCGCGAACTGAGTCAAAAGGTTTTATTTTATCCATATTTTTTTTCATAAGATTACCTTATACGGACGGTTGTTTTTTTGTCTTTACGTATTATTATACAACAATGGAAATGCTATTTGAATAGAAAAATGTATTAAAAACTTATGATTTTATGCCTGTTGATGTAAAAAGAAATATATTGCTCCGGCACTCTTATCTGTCTCTGCGACTGGTTCACGCGGCAATCGGTAATTACCCTTGTTGTATCTCAGGGCACATAATGACGGTTAACCGAGTTATCGTCGTATTTGCCGATTCCGATCCCGAAACAAGTTCAATCAGCGATTCAATTACTGGAGAACGGTTTGACCTGCAGCCGGGGAATTTATACTTTTTCCCGTGCAACTACCCGACCGACTGGAATTTGACCGAGGAACTTCGGTTTGTTTCGTTGCAATTCAATCTGGAGTTGTTTTACGGATACGATATTTTTCGTGAATACCGTAAATGCTGGACGGAGTCAGACCCGGTCTTGGCGAATGAGTTGAAAGACTTGATCCAGCGGGATAATGATATTTTTACCCTGTGCCGGATTAATGAGATAATCTATAGTCTCTGCGTCAAGCTGCTCTTGATCAAACCGGAATCGGAAGAAAGCAAGATGATTAATTGGCAAAAATATGACAAGGTTTTTGATTATATCCGAAAATATGGCGACGCTTCGACTTCCGTCGCCTTTCTCGCCGAGCTGATGGGGATGAGAAGTAACGTCTTTTCGAGGAATTTTACCCGTGACATCGGGATGCCGCCGAAAGATTTTCTCATCAATGTTCTGACCAGCAAGGCATCTGAACTATTACTGGCGCCAAACGCTTCGGTCCGGGAAACCGCTTTTGCCTTGCAATTCAGCTCCGAATATTATTTTTCAAATTTCTATAAGAGACAGACTGGAATGTCGCCAAGGGAATTTCAGCGCAAAAACTGGGTAAAATAAATCACTCCCCCTGGTGCGAATCCGGCAAAGAACTTTTGGCAAAGCCGTTTGATAAACCCTTGCTGATGGCAATTCTCGGTGCCGGCGATATCGACGCATTGATTACTGAATTGATATAAACCCTCCTTGTCAAAATCCAAATCCCTTTGCTCTTTGAAAGTCATAAGGTGCTATAAATTACATTTTTATAAAATATTAACTATCAAGCCGTCTGATTATTTAAATGAAATTACGTTGTATGACTGTTATTATTTCGCGTCAATCTTAATGCACGGCAATTTTAATTGCTTTTCCCTGATATGGAATGTATATTCATGTAATCCGATAATTTATTAGAGGGCCGGATTATGTCTAAACAGCTTTCGTTTGTGATTCCCGCTCATAACGAAGAGGAATATGTCGGGAAGACGATCAATTCTATAAAAGTAGCCATGCTTGACCTTGGGGCCGAATATGATATTACCGTGGTTAACGACGCGTCGATAGATAAGACCCGTCAGGTCGCGATGAGTCACGGAGCGGAAGTTTTCGATGTTGATTTACGGCAAATTGCCGGAACCCGCAATTATGGTGCAAGTCATGCAACCGGAGATGTTATTGTCTGGGTTGATGCTGATACTCTGGTAAATGCCGCTTTGCTCAAAGGCGTTTTAGCAGCAGTGGAGGACGGGGCGGTTGGAGGAGGGTGCCGTTTAAAATTTGATTCGCCGGCTCCGTTATGGGGACTGATTACAGCAGGAATATGCGGCTGGTTCTTTTCTAAATTCAGAATTGCCGCCGGGAGTTTTGTTTTTTGTACCAGAGACGCGTTTGAACATAGCGGTGGTTTCAACGAACAATTATATGCCTCCGAGGAAATTGACCTAAGTCGCAGATTGAAAAAAATCGGTAATTTTGTCATAGTTCAGGAACGAGTAATAACCTCGGCTAGAAAGCTTCGGCACTACTCGTTCTGTGAGATATGGTTTCATTTTTTTAAGATCATGTTGACTCCGGGAAGCTTAAAAAGTCGGGATCTGCTTGATCTCTGGTACAAACGACGCGGTTGAACCGATTAAAGTTTGCCGACCGGATAGCGCCAGGATCGGTCATCGATCGACTGATCCCCCCATTTGTTGCCGAAGCAGCGGCAGACATCATGCATCAACTGCCAGAAATCATTGCCTTCGGATGCTTTTTCAAGTTCGAGGATTGCGGGGTCGCGATCAGAAACGTTCAATTTATAAGGAGCGGGGTAGGCCAAGGGTTTGATGTTTTTGCGATTGTTCAAGCCGTTAAGCACCTTGTTATAGATTTCCTCATGCGCACGAGCCGGAACCATACAGCAGGCATTCTGAGCTCCAAAACTCTGTTTGACTATCGCTGTTTCGCAGCCTGGAATTTTATCTTTGATCTCAGCGGCAATTTTATCGTCGCCGGAAATCGCGACCAGGGGAACGCCTAAAGTCCCGCAGAGCGCGGCGAACATACTGCATTCGCTGAGCTTGATTTCATTGTTCTCGCCATCGGTCAGATGCCACATCGAATGCGGGCAGACCGCTCCAGGAGTTCCGGCCATTGCGTGCATTCCGATTGCGATTGCGGCGTCAAAGCTTTCGTCCAGCAAAGGCAGCCAGTTCGGACCATGACCTCCCCGGCCATGAATGATCCGGCAGGCGGGATCAAGGTCCTCGAACAGAATGTTATAGGCCGGGCCATGACTGTCACAGACATAGATTTCATCGGCCCCAGCCGCCAGGCAGGCGGAGACGGCGGCATTGACTTCCCCGGTCAACAAGGCGTTCATCCGTTCAAGATGACGGAGATTCGCCATTCCCTGATCACTGCAAGCGTAAAAAACCCAACCGGCAACACCTTCAATATCGGTGTTGATGTAAACTTTCATGGTTTTCTTCCATTTTTAAATTATCTTTTATGTGAAACAGTTATTTCACACGACTTGATCAAATGTTCATTTGAGGACCGGAAATACCCTGGCTGTGACTTTACCGTTTCTGGCGCGCCGGATATACGCGATGAAAAAATTAGCGGGCTGCGGAAAACTCAATTCAAAGCTTGTCGACGGCATGGACACTACCGTTGTTGAGGATTTTCCGGACTTTTTCATTGTCCCTTTTTTCGGAATTTCAACATATTTGGCCGCGTCAATATTTATTGTAACCTTTCTGGTGACCGGGATCGGGAAATGTGCGATCATATAGCGTTTGGGAATTGTTTCCCAGCATCGCGTATCGGCGGTGTTGAACAGGAATTTATAGACACTGGTTCCGGCATAGGCGGCAATCAGTCCGGCGGACCCTCCGCCGTGACGCGCCGCAATCAGAATTGCCTGGGCCGCCAGTTCTTTGGTTAAATAACTGACCGCCAACCGGGTTATCATCATTGCCATGCGCTCTTTATATTCATGCGCGACAACTGAGTCCATATTGCATACTGTAACCGCTTCGGCCAATTTGACCGCGTCCGGGCCAATTACTTGCAAGTTTGTTTCAGGTTCTTTGAAATACTCGACAACCGGGAATGCGATCCCGGTATATCCGACATACGGGATCGGCAGTTGGATTCTAAACTGTTTATAAGCCGCCCCGCGCCCGTCGGCAAAAATAATGTAGACGATATTCTGATTCAGTGGATAGGGCCATGATTTGATTTTTGTCAGACCTTCGGGGAATGAATCGCCGTTAACTCTGCCACAGGTTGCCAGATCACGTTGAAAAAGCGGATTTTTCGCCGCCATCAGATAAAGCCGGTTAAAATCGATAAATGCTTCAGCATAATCATTTTCAATCATGTAACCTATCGCAGACATATATGAAACAAAAGGGTTCAGGAAGTTGCGGTAGGTTTTATTGGAATGGGCTTCAGTATCTTTCTGAATTTTGCGCAGTTCCGGCGAACCGGCTGCAAGATTTTCGTAGGAGATACCGTCTTTTTTATGCTGTTCTTTATTTTTTGCGTTCTGTTCATCAATTTCTTTTTGCGCCGATTCGATTTCCTTGCGGAATTCATTCGCGATGTTTTTTTGGGCATCACGAGCCCGGCGCAATTCGACCAGCGCCCCATCGGTGTTGCCGATGGCAAAATAGTCAAGGGCTTTATATACGTTCAACAGAATCCGGTCGCGGCACATGCCCCGGTAGGGAATGGCATTGGGGTTGGTTATGGCGGAGCCTACTTCCGCGCTGCCGTCGCGAACACTGATCTGGGCTCTCCGATCATATTCGTTGATCTGTTTTTCAGCGGTTTGGAATGCGTGCAGGCTGTTTTTGAAATCCCCGCCGTCGAATTCAATAGTGCCCTGGTCGAGAAACCACATGACGGAATCGCCGGAGTCTTTTCTGGATTCGGCTTTTTCCTGAATCAGCGCGGCGGCGGCTTTATAGTCCCCGGCGTCATATTTTTCCATTATCTCGAGTTTTTGTTTCCTGGCATCAAAGATGGTTGAACAGCCGGTAAACATCAAACTTGCAGCCGTCAGAAAAAAGACCGCAATAATCTGGCGAAATTTCATAGAGCAGTTGATCCCTTAGGCAGTTTACCAGCCGGGAGTAGCCCGGGGATAAGCCGGGGCCTGGCTTTGAGGCGTAACTTTAACCGGGCGGCAGATTGCGCCGGGTTTAAATTCGCCGGTCTGCTTGACAATCAGGCCTTTGCTGAATCGCGGAAGTACGGTTGAAACCTGAATCTGGCCGACCTCGGTTTCACTGTTTCCGAGAACGTCTCCGGTATCCGGATCAACTACCTGACTGCCTTGAGTAAAGACATTGTAGATAGTTCCAACTTTGATGCCGGCACCCTTGCCGCGGTTGAGAACAACATTTTTGCCGGATACGGAAGCAATTTTTACCGGATAGATGTTTTCCAGAATGGCGTTGCCCATCAAAGTCACAGTTCGTTCAAAAAGTAGGTCTTTGTAATCTCCCATTACCCAGTCTTTGCGGACGCTGGCGGGAATTTCACGCCGGATATCCGTACTGACCAGCTTCTGGATCAGGGTGTCGGCAAAAACAATCTGGCCGGAGCTGACCTTGGTGATCCTGAACTGAACCTTGAAAGTCATAATATAGCGGAATTCGGTACGTCCGGTTAATTTTATCGGGATTGCTTTAACGATGAATTCGAGGCGGTTAATGTTACCGATAATCAGATAGTCAGCTAAAAGCAGTTTGCCGATTCGTTGTTCCTCGCCTGGTTTTACCCATTGGGACTCGCTCAAATTATTTTCATCCAGTATTTTGTTGATATGCTGCCGTTCCAGAACCGTGAATTTTCTGGATTTGGTCAAAAAAGCAATAAGTTCATTGGAAAACTCCGAGTCGATAATCTGGCGGGTCAAATTCAGTTGTTGATTACCAACCCGCCCCTGGACAATCACTTGAAAGTTGCGATCGAAAGAGAACGGCATAACTGCCAGCGTTGCTTTTTCCGGTCCTTTTGCCGACGTACTGACCGTAAACACGGAGCAGGCCACAATCAATAACAACGTAATTTTCTTAAACATTTCAGGCTTCCCTCTTTTTCGGGTTGTTTATTAAAGTGATTGCTAAAACAGTATGATAACAATCTTCATACAAAACTATAAATCTCAGATAAGAATTTGTCAAATCAAAAGCCTCTATAGAATCGGATAAAAGACACAGTGTCGTTTTAGATAATTATCAGTACGTTTGACTGTGAAAAATATGTAAGTTATTGCAGGTTAATCTATTGTTTGATTGCTGTCTTTGCCTTTGCAGGCATCGCCAGCATCTTTCGGGTTTAATATGACCCAGGCCTTGTGACGCTCTTATTTTTAATTCTTTGTCTTACTCATTAATATATAATGGAGCTGTTTTCCGGATGTTTTCTGATATTTAACTGATAACCGGGGTTGACAAACAACTGTTATAGTGTTATAGTTATGTGTAACAGTTGAATGAGGCAATGGTAAATTCATGGTAAAAATACTTCGTTACAATCAAACCAAGTTGAATATCCTGCATCAAATTGCAAAATTGGGATTGCAGGTTGGCGATCTGTTGCCTTCGGAACGGAATATGGCGGCTAAACTGGGTATCAGTATGGGGACTTTACGTCGTGCTCTGGCCGAGTTGGAGGCGCAGTCTATCATTCAGAAGCAGCACGGCCGCGGCAGCATACTTAAAAAAAGTATTAAACAAGGCAAAAAACGCAGTCGTCTGGCCTTGATTCATATCCAGCGTCCGGAAAGGCAGGAGATTCTGCCTAATGTTGACAAACTGAATGTGTACTTAAATAATCAGGCTATTGACCTTGAATACATTCCCGTCATAAGTTTTGACGCTGGATTGATACCAATTATTGAGAAATGTTTCTGCGTTCTGGTCACCGGATGGCTTACGAAAGAGTGGATAGAAAATCTGCAGTTGTTGAATAAGCCGATGCTGGCTATCGGTTCGCATAAATACTCCGAATTGCTGCCGTTTGTCAGTTATGACTGGAAAGGCGCGGGCGCATTGTTGACGCGTGAATTAATTACGAGCAAAGCGAAACGGATCGGATTATTGAACGGCAGTCACCGCTATCATCCGGCATCATTGATTTATGATGGATATACTGAAGAATTATCCCGGGCCGGGCTTGAACTCAATGATAACTGGGTTAAATGGGTTCCGATAGATGACGATCATGAGATAATAAAAAATTTTATTATCAACCAACTATCGGAACTTGACGCAGTTGTTGTGGAATACGGATGCTATTTGCCGTTCCTGTCGTTGTGCTGGGGGATGGGAATTGTTCCTGATAAGAAACTGGCGGTGACCGGGGTATACGGGCAAAATAATTCTCATATCGTCAGTCATCAGGATAATGTCTCATGGGCGGTTTTCGAGGAGGATCTTTTTATTGTCGGAGCCGAGTTTTTTCTGGCTTCTTTGCAAAACAAAACCAGTTTTCAACGCGAGCATGTCATTACCGCCAAACTGGTTTGAAAAATACTTTTTTGTTGTTACACGCAATAATAATTTTTGTCATGATATATCTTAATTTTAAAAAATATAACAACAGGAGGTCTATAAATAAGTATATTTGATTGAACTCAAAAAATAAATAAAAGGAAAAAGCAGAATGAAAACAGCAGAAAAGTTACTTGTAAACCAGTTGAAAACAAAATATATTTTTACACTTATAGAATTGCTTGTGGTAATAGCAATAATTGCAATCCTCGCGTCCATGTTGCTGCCGGCGTTGAATAAAGCGCGGATGAAAGCCAGAGCGATTGCTTGTTTGAATAATGAAAAACAAATCGGACTGGCGTTCAATATGTATCTCTCTGACAATAATGAATTTTACCCGCACTACGCCAGAAGCGGAAAGTATTATCCGCAATTCCTGACGGATGGAAAATACGTGCCGGATAAGGTTTTCATGTGCTCGGAACTTGAACCGAGGGCCTCGGTTTCGCAGTCAGTTCTATGGGCGACCGGCTATGGATACAATTATAATTACGTGGGGAGTATGATTGCGATGGCGGGCGATTCCCTGGCGACCAGAAAGCATTCGACAATTAAATACCCGTCTGTGTTATATGTATGTTTGGATTCCCTGGCTAACAGCGGAATTTATGGATATTACCGGATTGCTACAGGGTTTTCAACCAATTCTTCGGTTGGTGTGGTTGAACCCCGGCACGGCGGAACCGCAAATGCTATTTACGGCGACGGTCACGCGAAGGCTGTTGTTACCGGGATTAGCGTGCCGTCTGCTGCAGTCTACGCCGCAATCAGAAGAGATAATTGCTGGGACGGCATTTAATTTTCGTCTGAAACCACTATATTATGCGGTCATACATTTTTTCTTTGCTGTAAATGCTTTGATTTAAGCTAATGACCGCGACGAATTTATCCAGCGAAGCTTAATGAGAAAGGAATAATACCTGAGATGTCCCGATTAAACATTGTTCTAGCACTGGGAGCCTGCATTCTGCTTGAAACGGTAGAAGCTGAACCGGTCAAACAAATAAGTTTCAAACGAACTGAATTTACCTCTCCTGTAAAAATTGGTAAAAGGCATAAAACGGTCAAGGAAACAATGATCTATTCCCGTATCCAGCCGTACGACCTTTACAGTAATTATCTGCATCGCTGGATCGACCGCCCGTTGTATTTGAGTCGGATTATGCGTGACGCTCCTGATAAGGCGGTCAAGAGCTTTATAAAAGACATTGAACTGGTGAAAAAATATGATATTGACGGTTTTACGATGTTGGGCAATGCATATAAAAACCGTTACAGGAATTATCTGCGGATCGTGGAAAAAGCCAGGCCGGAAGGGTTCAGTTTTATGCCGGGTCTTGGTTGGGGCGGTTTGCCGTATAAACAGTATCTGGAAAATGCGCGTCTGGGGCTGAGCAGCAAATATTCTCCGCGGATTAACGGCAAAGTTCCGTTCTTTTCATATCGCGGCACGCCATTGGCGAAAATGGAAAGCATGCGGCAGCGACTCGCGCGCGACGGCTGCAAAAACATGCTGCTGTTTGATGACTTTTGTCTGGACTACCTCGACCCGGCAAGCAAGCTGACGTCGATCCAAAAGAAAATGCAGCTGGAGCTTAACGTGGCTGACGGCCTGATTATAACCAATTATCATATGCATCGTGATCCGCTTGGGGATTATACTTTAACCAAGAAATTCTACTACGGGGCGGATGATAAATATTACGCGCCGCTCTTTGAAAAGGTTTACGGGGAAAGCCGGAATCGTGGTAAATTGCTTGGATTCAACGTTCGGCACGGTTATATCGGGCACATGTCCGGGACGAATGAAGCCGAAATGGGAACGGCGCAATTGCGGCAGGCGATGGATACGGCTCTGCTGTTCAATCCGGATATTATTTCTCTGGTTGAATGGAATGAGGCAAATGAAAATACCAGTTTTCAACCGACGGTCTACAATTCCAACGCTCTGTTGCGCATAATTCGTTTTTATGCCGCGAAATTGAAACAGCTGCCGCTGAAACCGCTGCCGGAAGATGACCTTGAATTGCCGAACCTGATAGTTTCCAGTCGCCAGGTTCTGAGTATTGGAGAGAAATACCGCATTGAACTTTTGAATGTTCCGGACACTAATGATGCCTCACAATATACGGTTCAGCTCATTTTGAAAGATCAGAATAATCAGGCGATCAAACGTTTTGCTCCTGATACCTTTAAAACCGACAAGCTGACTGCGATCACCTATTCCGTTCCGACTGAACAGATCGCGGCGGTGGAAGCGGTGATTCTGGAATTGCTGATAACCAATGCGGCTGGAAAAAAGTTTACATTTGACACCTTGCAATATACGCGGCTTTCGCCTTCGGTGTGCTGGAACTTCAAGGAAGTCAGACAACCGCTGCGCGACATGCTGTTGCCTGAATCAGTTGAATTTACGGCTGCCGGGCCGGATAAAAATGGACAATATCGAGTGAAAGGAGCAATTACCGCCAAAGAGCCGCTGGTCTCGGTCGAGGTGCTGGATAATGAGAATGAAGTATTTGCGGTCGACAAGCAGGATGAATTCAATTTTGACCGCAATAATCTGTTTTCGATAGAGTTTTCAACGAAAAAAAGCGGCCTGAAAAAAGCAGAGCTTTCGGTCCCGGGGGTGAATGACTTTATTTTCAAGCCGTGGAGTTATCCCTATGCCGGTTTCGGAAAAATGGAGAAACAGGGTGATTCAGTGAAGGGGAAATTGTTGTTGTTCGGTCATGGCGCTAAAATATTGCTGGCGATCCCCAAAAAAGACAAGAATGCGATTATCAAGTTTGCTATCGACGGGCTGGGCAAATTCGAGTTTCCGGTAAAGAAAATTCTGGCTCAGGGCAGGGTGGGGCTGGAATTGCCGAATTTTACTTTTGTCAGAGCGGAACTTATGCATAAACTGGCCGATCATCCGGTAGAACTTGATCGCAAAAGCGTGAATTTTTCAGCTGCAATCAAACCGGAATATCAAAATCAGTGTTTTCAGCTCCGGGCAATTACCCGCTCCGGAAAAATTTATCGTTCACGACCGGTTTTCCCGGATAAATTGACCGGGAACAAAGAACAACTGAACGTTTTTTCCGCGACTCAAGGCAAGGCTGTGATCGTAGATGTCCCGACAGCGGAAATAGTCGACATCAATTATGCGTTTACTCCGGAATACGGCGCGCTGCTTTGCGATCCGCGGCAACCTGCGTTTGACGCTGCTTTGGGCGGTGGATTCAAATATCTGGACCCCATGCGATATGGCAATCTCCCCGCAAATGTCAAGAAAACTTCGCCGCAGTGGGTTAAGCACGAGAATCGCTGGAGCTTGAAGTTTGACGGAACGGGAAACTATCTGGTCTTCCCGATCGAAACCCTGCCGCATGGCAGCTTTACTTTGGAATTTGATTGTAAAACAGATTCGCGAAAGAATCAGGCCTTGTTCAGACACAACAGTCTCCGGGGCGGATCGTTGCTGACTTATATTATCGACGGCAAACTGCAGGCGGAATTTGTCAGTATGGGAAGAAACTATCTTGGAAAATACAATAAGCTTGCCGTTGATATTCCATTCCCGGTCAATCGCCGTGTCAAAGTAAAAATAACCAATGATTTGCATAATCTTACTTTCAGTGCTAACGGTAAGAGTAAAACCGTTCCATTTAAATTGCGTGCGTGTAAACCGACGGCGGCGATTTTCGGCGGTTTTTCATCGGTCGATAAAGATATTCAAGGTAAAAACCTGCATTTCTTTTCCGGTGAGCTGAGTTCGTTCAGGGTCAGGCACAACGCCGGAGAAAAGTGAGTAATACAGGATAGACAATGAATCATAACTTCATACATCTGGATTTTAAAGGCGTGGTTCCGGCAGTCGACAGGCTGATTGAGTACCTGGATTATTTCAAAGCGATAGGTTTCGACGGGATGATTTTCGAAATCGACTGCAGGTATCAATGGCGGACGTGGCCGGATGCCGCTATTCCGTTGTTGACAAAAGACGATATCAAAAATCTCGTTGAGCATTGCGAAAAACTGGGAATGCGCGCAATTCCGCTGGTGCAGATTCAAGGTCATCTTGAATGGATATTGAAACATGATCATTTTGCGCATTTGCGGGAGAATGATTTTTTAAATGAACTTTGTCCATCTCTTCCTGAAAGCGGAAAACGGGTCCGGGAGTGGATTGACGAAGCACTAGAACTGTTTCCCGGAACGGAATACATTCATCTCGGCGGAGATGAAACCTGGAATTACGCTTCATGTCCTGCATGCACTGAATATGCGGCTAAATCAAAACATGGCAAGTTCGGGGTCTATATCGATCACGTTGCCGCCTGTTGCCGCTATGCCCTTGGACGCGGAGTGCGACCGCTTATCTGGGCGGATATGTTCTGGCGGGAAAAGAGTTTTGATTTAGTAAAAGAACTGCCGGAAGGAACGATTCTGATCGACTGGCAGTATACCGGCAAAGCTCCTTTTGACACGACGTTCGAACTGATGAAAACCGGATATGAAGTATGGGGCGCGTCCGCTATTTCCTGCGGCTGGTATGAAAGCCGCCACAGCGCCCAGCGTGAACCCGGTCCCAGGTTTGAAAATATTTTGAGTTGGTATGATTGGGGGCGGGAAAATGATGTCCCGATAATTCACACCACGTGGGGCCGGCCGGGAAATCTCTGGAACTTGTACCCGCCATGGACCGGTCAACTGCCGTTTTTTATTGCGGCGGGAAATCCAGATCGTTGGCAGCAGCATCCCTGGCGTGAATTCTTTACGGGCCTGAACGATATTATGTTCCGGAGCTGGCCGCATGAACTGGAACAGGCGATTAAAGATATTGAATCGTTGCCGGCTGCGGATAATTGGGAGCGGGAATGTCTGCAATGGTGGATTCTGGCTTTGCGATATCAAGTCATGTTCAAGGAATACCTCTTCTGCACTGTTGATCGCAGATGCGTATTGGAAACTGAAAAATTTGTCGGTGGCAATCCGCATGTTTTCAATAAAAACTTCGAAACGCCTTTGACTGAGTTTCCCGGTAAGCTGGCCGAATGGGAACGTGAGTTGCGGGAGTTTTGGGATCGGAACCAATTGAGCGACCGGGAGGAATTTATCGCGGAAAAAACAGCGGTATTTCAATTTGACTGAATTACCTTGTGTGACTGGAGCATATTTTCTTTAATAACAAATATCGGTTGATTCTTTCAAGCCAATCATTGTAATTGCTTTTTCAACAATGTTGAAAAAGACATAAATATCTCACACTTCATCCCTTCCGAATTATTCCGAAAATGGAATAATTCGATTTTTTTTATAACAGGGGATTGACAAATCACTGCCTGTAATGTATTGTTTCAGTAAAGTTGAAAATGTTTTTCAACAATGCTGAAAAGATAAAATAAAGAAAAGGAAGAAAAGTGATTATCAGTAAGTTGTATCCGGAATCAATTCGACACCGATCAAGATTCACATTAATTGAATTGCTCGTTGTGATCGCAATTATTGCGATCCTGGCGTCAATGCTGCTGCCGGCGTTAAATCAGGCCCGGGAAAAAGGATTGCAGATCAGTTGCGCCAACCAGCTAAAGCAACTTGGACTGGCTTTCAAGTTTTACTGCGACGATCAGAATGCAACCTTTGTCTATGCCCCGTCCAATTGGAACACCGTCATGTTGAACAATAATTATTTAAGCAAGCCGGAATTGGCGAAATGTCCCAAAGGCCAGAGAACTCCGACACCTGAAGGTTATTCCGCGACTTATTCGCACAATGGCGACCTTTATTTCTGGGGGTACTATCGGGGCAGGGCTGATAAGATTCGCAATATTTCGCGAATCGGCGTCTTTGTCGACGCGGTCGGGCATTGGCGCGGCATAGGCAACAACTATGTCGGTTATCCCAAGACAATCGGAGAGATTTTTCCGTGGCATGCTAATAACTGCAATATTCTATTTTATGACGGTCATGTACAGTCTTTGAATGAGAATCAGGCCGAGGACATGAATTACTGGAATTACAACAGATGGAAATGAGCAGAGGATTGTCAATGTTTTTCAAAGCTGAAACCCGGTTAAGTATTGTTGTGTTATGCCTGATCGTTTTCTCTCAGGCCTATGGTCAAGCGGTTTGTTTCGGACGAGTTTCCGATACCGGACAATGCAAGTCATGGCGCTATATGGATGCGGATTATTTCGGTCGGCCAAGGGTTGAAAAAACGACCATGAGTGACGGCAAAAACGGCTATGCCGCGGTATTGCGTCCGGCAATGAAAAAAGCCCGTTTCATGATGCTGACGAGTTATTTTGGCAAGGCGCCGGTAATCGGTGACAATATCGGTTTGAAAGTTACGTACCGGCTTCCCGATAAATTCGAAGACATTTCTCTTTATGCCAGAATATCCACGAATGAAGCAGGCGGGAAACTTGGGAAACTGTCGGAACGCAAAATTCCCCTGTCAGGCCGGAAACTTGATAACGACTGGCGCGAGGCGGTTATCCCGACAACCGCGTTCGGTTGTAAAGCAGGAGCGGAAATTCTGCGGGTTCATATTGTCCCGGATGCGGTAAACGCCGGTGACGGCAAAGTCTATGTCAGTGAAATCAGTATAATCGACTCGCCGGAAGTGGCGAAGATTCATATGGCGTCAAGCAAACCGGTCGATACAGCTTCCGTTCCGGTTAAGCGCAAACGCTATTGCTCGATTTTTCCGAAACCGTTCTGGTATACCGATAAAAATACTTTTTATGCGCCGCAGGTCTATAAAGAACTGCATCGGGACGGTTTTAATGTCATCGGCGTACCGGGAACCTCGATGTATTCTTTGCCGAAAGACCTGGCGGCCAGAGTGAAGCGTTTTGTCAATACCGGCCGGGAGATTGCCAAATATCCGGGCATGCAGGCGTATCCGAAAATGACAATGTGCTGGAAGTTTCCGCAAGGCGGGGAGCATTACGACCGTATGGTCTGGTTCAACGGTTATCAGCAGCAACTGGTCTGTCCGGCGGATGAGCGTTATTGGAACGAACGGGTCATCCCGTACTGTACCGCCTATGCGCAGGTCTCGTTGCAAGTTCCGGTATTCGCGATCATGCTGGACTGGGAAATTTACCCGGTCGGGAAAAAATTTAGGGGAATATACGGGGCATGCTACTGTGATTCCTGCTGGCGGCGTTTTTTGCGGGAAGCCGGGCTCAAAGGTCCGACTCCTCCTTTAGATAAACGTAACCAGTGGTTAATGGACCACGACTTGCGGTTCAAATACAGTAAAATATTCTATCAGCACCTCAGTAGACTCGGAGACCGGCTGCGGAAAGCGACCGATAAAATCAATCCGCGTTTGTCCTACTGGTTTATCCCCAATGTCGGTGATACTTTCACCACGACTCTGGCCCGGTCGCTGGCGACCCCGGTTGCGCCGATTGTGGTTTCCGATGAAGGCACCTACGGTAAACCTTCACTGGCGTTGTCTGACGCTGAAGGAATCAAGGCCAATGTGGCGCTGGTTAAGAATGACTTGGAATATTTGCGGAAAACCAAGATTCCGTTTCTTTATCTGGCCGCGATCATGGGCGATCAGCGTCCGGGGTATCACGGTCAACAGGCGCTTGCGATGGCGGAACTTTGCGACGGGATATGGCTTTGGGAACTTGCCAAGGTTGAACATTACAAATATGGTCGGGATAAGCTGATGAATATCCTCCGTGACGCAAACCGGGAAATCAAACAGGGAACTTTCAAGCCGGTCACAAGCTGGCGGCAGACGTCCGGCGATGTTGCAATTGATATTCCGTCCGGAAAATACGGCATCGGATTGTCCGGTATTAACGCCCGGGAATTCGTCTGGCCGCATAACTCCTGTGTCATGGATCTGTCAGAGATATCACCGGGAGTCTTGAAAAAATTCCGTTTGGTCATCCTGCAGAATTTCAATGCCGAGCTAGCCGCGGATTCCCCGACGGTAAAGGCACTGCGGCAATTTGTCCGTGACGGCGGCCGTCTGCTGCTGACTCACGATACCGGTTTTTTCATGAGCAGTCCTTTCCCGGAGATTGTCCGAGGGGCGCTGGTTCCGCCGGAAAAGGGGGATATTCGCCATATTCTTGACGTTAAAATGCAAATAGCGAAAAAATGTCCTGAAGTACCGGCTTTTGCCGGCAAGACTTTTGACGCTAGTTTTAACGACCATACGGTCTTTAAACCGGGAGACAAGGGCAGGGTACTGGTCTCTGACCGCTATAATTATCCGGTTGTCGTTGCCGGCAATTACGGCAAAGGCAAAGTAATTTTTTCCGGCAGTTATTATAAAAAAATGAAAAAAGATGAAATTGAAACAAAATTCATTCAATCCTTGATTGAATGGCTTTGGAAGTGACACTATTATATTAATCGCGGTCACCAAACTCGAATCGATGTCTATAAAACAATAAAAAATATGCATGACCGCATATCGGGAGTAAAACGTGGTTCAATCAGTAGAAAGAGCGTTTCATATTTTGGAACATATCGCCGATCGTTCCGAGACAGGAGAGGTTTGCAGCGTAAGTTCAATATCCAATGCCCTGGATCTAAAAATTCCGACGGTACACAATCTGTTGAAAACCTTGATAAAACTTGGTTACGTGGAACAGGATGCCGCCAACAAATATCATCTCGGTGGTAATGCGCTGCGGTTCGGCGCCGCCACCGATTCGCAACTGGTTGATGCCGCCCGCGGAAAGATCGAATCTCTGGTCAAACAAATCAATGAAACGGTTATCCTGATTATTTTTCATGGGGATAAACGGCACACTCTGCTGATTCAGGAATGTTCAAGAGAACTCCGGGTGCGCCCGGATTCAGGCGCTAACGACAATTTTTGTCAAACCGCAACCGGCTTATCGATCATGTCCGGATTCAGTGAGCAGCAGCTTACCAGTTTTATCAGGCGAATCCACCGTCCTGAAGGATTGTGCCCGTTTGAATCCGAAGAAGAACTCCTGGCCCGGCTGGCCGCGATCCGGGAGTGCGGTTATGCTGAAATCGTCAAGGAAGAATACACGGTGGTCGGTGTTCCGCTGATCAGCCCGGAACTGGGGCTTTACGCTTCGCTGGGATCATTCGTCCCATCCGTCAGGTATACGCCCGAAACCACCAGGGCTATTATCAGTCAGCTACAGCAGACCGCTGATTCCATTCTGGTCCAATTGCAATACTAACCAGGCTCTTGACAAATCATGTTGAAAAAAAGCATATCCACGGATTTTTATGTCCGTATCAATGACATCTGTAACTCGATAAAGGAATATTTGCTCGAGGTTCAGGATTTTACTCCCGGTGAATATTACGGTGCATTCTACAGTGAAAAAGCGTATCACGGACCATTGCTGGACTGGAACGCGGGCGGCGCTCATCACCATCGCGGCTGCGGCAGCGCCGCCTTATGTTTGTGGCTTCTCGGCCAGGAAAACAATGATCAAAGTCTGCTGCGCCGGGCTGAAACCGCTTTTGACTGGCTGGCGGCCAGGCAATCTCCGCACGGCGGCTGGCATGAGATTCAGAATAATGAAAAACCGTCCGATTGGGAAATGACCGGGCTGGACGAACTTTCTACTATCTCTACTGCTTTTGCCGTTCACGGGTTGGCTTTGGCGCTGCTGCAGGGACTACCTCCAAAAAAATCTTATCTGGACAGCCTGAAACAGGCTGGACATTGGCTGCTTAGTATTGAATATCCGCCGGGATCGGGAATATTTCCGCATCACGAACGCTCCCCGTATGATACTTTAAACGCCAATACCCATGCCGGCGAATCGCTGGCGCTGATTTATAAAACCCTTAAAGAAATATATTCGGTCCGGATAAATATTTTTAGAGCCGGAGCAAGCCGGGCGTTCAGCCATACCTTGCAATTTCAAGCCGAAAATGGATTGTTTCCGTACCGGGCGGCCGATGGGATTACGTTGAACTATACCTCGCTTGTCCTCTGGTGCATGTTGAATACCTGGGAAAACCTGTCTCATGATGATCTGCCTGGAATGCCGGATATTGACGAATTCACCGCCGCAACAGATAAAGGTGCTGATTTTTTGCGCTCCTGCATCGGTGAGGACGGCTGCGTAATCTGGAATGGTAATGAAACTTCATCCGCAAAACATAATATCTGGACATACGCGATAACCGCCAACGTCTTATTCAGGATCGGCGGCGAAAAAAACGCTGTTTGCGCCGAACGGCTCCTCTGCCGGCTGATGACGATGCGGACCGCCTCCGGCCTGCTGCCAATGCGGGATACCGGACCTGAAATCACCCGTTGCGCCTTTATGCAGGCTGATATTCTGATGTTTCTGCTGCCCTTTTTAACCGCAAACTGATCGGCTTTAATGCTTGCTAAAAAAGCGATTTAGTGGTATATTACCCGCTTGAACAATTTTGCTATGAGTAGAGAGCAGGTTATATCATGAACGACGAACTTTCCGCCAGAAAGCGGATTATTGAAAATTGCAGCTGTATGGTGATTAAAGTCGGGACCCGGTTATTGACTGACCGGGCCAGAATCCCCGACCTGATTGCCGGTATCGCCAAAGTCAGGGAATCGGGCCGCCATGTCCTGCTGGTTTCTTCCGGCGCCGTCGGTATCGGCATGGCCGAAATGGGACTGAAAAAACGCCCGACCCGGCTTTCCGAGGTCCAGGCCCTGGCTGCGATCGGGCAATGCAAACTTATGTCGCTTTATGATGAAGAGTGCCGTAAACACAATTTTAAATCGGCGCAACTGCTGTTGACCACGGGGGATCTGCAGAATCGCGAACGGCATTTGAATATTGTTAACTGTGTTAATTCGCTGTGGAGCCAGGGGGTTCTGCCGATTGCCAATGAGAACGATTCGGTTTCGATCGATGAACTGAAATTTGGCGATAACGACAATCTGGCCGGGTTGCTGGCCGCCATGACCAAATCTGAACTGACCGTGATTCTTACGACGGAAGAGGGCTTGCGGGAAAAACATGACGGCGTTCTTGGCAATCGTATTTCCGTGGTTGAAAACATCTGTGAAGACCTCAAGGCGTCGGCCACCGGAACCGATGACGCGGAACTTTCCATTGGCGGCATGATTTCCAAACTGCGAGCGGCCGAAACTGTCACCGCCGCCGGAGAAGCGCTTTGGGTCGCCGATGGTCGGGTCAAAAAAATTCTTGAGCAGATTTTGCACGCTGAGGATGTCGGTACTATCTTCGTTCCTCAGGCTTCCCAGATGCAGGCGAAAAAACGCTGGTTGAACTTTTTCTCTAAATCAGCCGGGACCATTACGGTCGATGCCGGTGCAGCTAAAGCCTTGAGCGAACGAGGCAAAAGCCTGCTGCCTGCCGGTATCACCGATATTAAGGGTGATTTCCAGCGCGGAGATACGGTTGAAATATGTGACCTTGACGGTAATTCAATCGGGCGCGGTTTGTCTAACTTCAATGCAAGTGACTGCCGGCTGATAATCGGCTGTCAGGGACATGAAATAGCGAAGATTCTTAACCGCAATGCCGATGAAGTGGTGGTGCACCGGGATAATCTGGTTGTTTCCGCCAATTGAGAGAGGTTTTTGCGGTGAAAGTATATATAAAAACATACGGCTGTCAAATGAACGAGCGCGACTCCGAAGCCTGTGCCGGGGCGCTTGCTGCTCGAGGTTTCGAGATCATCGATAACGAAAACGATGCTGACGTCATCATCTTCAACACTTGTAGCGTCCGGGATCAGGCTGAGCGCAAAGCTGTAGGCAAGATCGGTATTATGAAACGCCTGAAACGGGAAAAGCCTGACCTGATTATCGGCCTTATGGGGTGCATGGCCCAGAATCGCGGGGAAGAATTGATGGCGACGATTCCGCATCTTGATTTTACCATCGGGACCGGGCAGTTGCATCGTCTGACCGAGATTCTGGAAAAATTTATCGAGGACCGGCAGCGGAATATTGATGTTCGTGAAGGCAAAGAGGTTCTGGACGGTATGGGGCAGCATTTTCCCGCTTTGGGGAATTCTGTTTTTGCCCAAATTGCGGTGACTCGCGGTTGTAACCGGTTTTGTTCATATTGCATTGTGCCGCATGTACGCGGACGTGAAATCAGCCGCGAACCGAAGGACATTGTTGCCGAAGCAGAACAACTGGTGGCAAACGGAGCCAAAGAGATTATGTTGCTCGGGCAAAATGTCGCCGCGTTTGGACTTGGAGGCGATACCTCACCGCCGCCGCCGGACGTTTCCCCGTTTGCCGATCTGCTGACGAATCTGAATGCGGTTCCGGGTTTGGAGCGGATACGTTTTACTTCGCCTTATCCCAGTTATTTCAGTGACAAATTGATTGATGCCGTAGCGTCTCTTCCAAAAGTTTGTAAAAACATTCATTTGCCTTTGCAATCCGGTTCGGACCGTATTCTGAAAGCCATGAACCGGCAGTATACCGCTGAAAAATATCTGGAAATTGTTGGTAAACTCAAATCAAAAATACCGGATATAACTTTTTCAACCGATATTATTGTCGGATTTCCTGGAGAAACGCAGGAAGATTTCAACGCTACTCGTGACGTGATGAATGAAGTCGCTTTCGATAATGCTTTTATTTTTAAATACTCTCCCCGGACTGGCACTTCCGCCGCGAAAATGGACGATCAGGTTCCCAAAGAGGTAAAAGAGGAACGCAACCAGATACTGCTGGCTGATTTGAAAGATCGAACTAAAGATCATAACGCCAAGTATATAGGTAAAACGGTTGAAGTTCTGGTTGAAGGTCCGAGTAAACGCAATGCAGCTCGTTGGTCTGGACGTACTTCCAATTCCAAAATGACAATTTTTGAGCCTCCTGCAAATATTAAACCAGGCGATATTGTCATGGTGAAAATCAATCGCACCACTCCGGTTTCTTTGTTCGGACAGATAGTTCTGGTAAAATAAAAAAGATTTATTCCTGTAATTTTCGAAAACAATACAGGATTCCGGATGGGCTGGTGCCTCGGGAGAGGTGTTTTTTCCGGATTCTTTCGGGATTGTCAAACTGGCTTCCGGTTTGGCGGATGAATTGTTTTGAACCTAAAATAGCTCCTTCGGTAAAGTGTCGGGTACGGCGCAGAAAACGCACATGCATCGATTCTTTTTGTCGGGCTTTGTCGCGCGCGGCGTAGATTTCTTCGCTTGAGGCCCCGCTTTCCGCGGTGATTATCCGCGCCAACTCGCCACGAAAGAACGCAAACACTTCGACTTCAGTCCATTGCGATGTGTAGCCGGTGGTGATATTGGGCTTCATGTGTTTGACGAAATTCTTATAAAACATGTGTTTTCCACTCCTGTAATAACGTCCCCAAGTGGTGAAATTATAATCCGCCGGATCGTTTTTCAGGCCTGCCCGGACTGGGTTAAGTTCAACGTAAGTGACGCAGGCGGCCAGGGCGTTTATGCGTTCGAGAATCACGCTTTTGAACCGTCCGCCCCAGAGTTGTCCGGTTCGATTACGGGTTTCATTGTAGACACAAGTAAATTGTCGTTGATAAGCCGACATAAACCGACTTATATCGATCATTTTGAGGGCTATTTCCTGGCATTGTACTTTGTTGTCGAGACTGATAACCGGGGTTCTCGGTCCGAATTTAAAGATTTTTTTCATGGATTTGTAATAGGCGTTGTGTCGTTTAACAATGACCTCGAGCGGCGGCAATTCGTCGGGGCCAGGAGCGTAGACTACGAGGTGAAAATGGTTGCCCATCCAGGCGGCCGAAATAACCTCAATTAAAAAGTAATCGCAGAGATATCGAAGCAGTTTGAATCCGTATTCCTTGTCCGAGTCGGAGAAAGGATGTTCGCCTTTGATGCAGCCGATGCGATTGTAAAGATGGTAGTAGCAGCCCTCGCCTTTAACTTTCATGCGCGCTTCCATTTTGTCCTCCTTTTGGGTGGTTTGGAGATAATATAAACGCTGAATGTTATTTTGTCAAATACTTGACAACTTGATTATTATATTATCACAAGTTGCTTATAATAAATTGCTTATCAAGCAATATGCAAGGAAAATATTTTATTTTTCACATATGACCAGTATATACAAAAGAATTTAAAAATTCAGGTAACCTCTAAAAATACGTTTTTTAAGCTTTGAAAATTAAAACTTGGAAATAGAGAATGAAATCAGTCAATCAAAATAAGAAATTAGTCTCTATTGCCGTCCCAAATGGCAATAGTTGGATGGCTTTTTCTGATGATTTTACTGATTTCGGTCCCATTTCTGACATATCCTCATACTTTTGCTTTCAAAGTACCAAAACGGTCCATGTTGAAAGCAATATTTCGCAAGCCAATTTTTACTTTGGCTCTCGAAATTCCTATCGTTCTCATAATCAAAGTTCCGGCTTTTTGCGACTGAACGCCAAAGATATGTTCAACTCTGGCGCGGACCTTCGCCCGAGTCTTATTTCCGCACTTTTCCCAGTTGGTCAGCTTGCGGTTCCGGCATCCCTTACGCTGCAGATGCTCGCGATATCCAAGCTTGCCAAGTTCGTTAAGCCGGGCTTCAGACCGGTATGCCGAGTCGGCATATACATCACGGCTGGAATTGCTCTTATCAAGCAGTTCAGCAAACACCTGGCTGTCATGGACAGAGGCATCCGTGACGGCGTATTCACGAATGAATTTGTGCTTGACATCGATTTGTATATGGTTCTTATAGCCATAATGATTTTTACCGTTTTTCTTGATCCAACGGGCATCGGTGTCTTTTTGCCGCTGCTTGTTTTCGCTCCAATCTTTGGGTACTTCTCCGTCTTTGATTTGTTGATTTTCCTCACGGCTGTTGCGCTGCCTGGGCGCGGAAATAATCGAGGCATCAACAATCTGCCCTTTTTTCGCGGTAAAACCTTGTTCCCGCAAATAACGGTCGAACTGGGCAAAGACCTTTTTCTCAAGGCCAAGTTCCCCGAGTTGTTCGCGAAACAGCCAAACCGTCTTGGCGTCGGGAACGCGGTCGTCAAGCGCAAGTCCGAGAAAACGCATGAAGCTCAAACGGTCCCTTACCTGATATTCGAGCGCGTCATCGCTGAGGTTATACAGCGACTGCAAAATCAGCATTTTGAACATCAGAATCACGTCAAACGATTTTCGTCCGGCATTGCTCTTGCGATTCTTTTCCCGAATCCTTTCGAGGTCACCACGAAAAGCATTCCACGGAATAACTTCATTAAGTTTAGTCAGCGGGTCGCCGCATTGATCAAGTTGTTCCAGGCGAAAATCTATGTCGAAAAATCCATTGAGCATCATAAATCCCTTATCAAATTGCTGAGGTTTTCAAAAATACAGCAAATAATATATATCACATCGGACCAATTACAGGTCATGAACTAATTTTTAGAGGAACCCTTCATTAAAAATTCATATTTGTAAAAAATTATTTCTCCCTATTGACAAAATTGAAATTTTCATGTATAATAAAGTTATTCACTTAATTCACTTTGCAAATCAAGGTAATAAGTCAATGTTAATTGATATGAAAATTGAAAAGAAATCTTCGCTTAGAAGTCAAATTGGCAATAAGATCAGGGATGCTATTATGCGCGGCAAAATTCCTGCCGGGTCAAAATTGCCGACAACTCAGGAACTTGCCCAGCATTGGGACACTCCCGCGGCAAATGTCCATGCCGCCCTCTCTCCATTGGTCAAAGAAGGACTGTTACTGAGGAAACCTGGAATAGGAACCGTAGTCAACGAAATTGAACGCAAACTTACCACAATAGCTATTTATGCGCCAAAAACTTTACGCCATCCATCTTCTGTTTATGAACATTTGCTGGTTGAAAATATTGAAAAAATTCTGGTTGAGAAAAATATTGAATGCCGACTTATTTTTGAAAACCGGGAAAACAATGGTTTTGCGCATATTGTAGATTTGGCAGATTCCAGGGAAATACAGGGGCTGATTGTACCGTCTACTAACCGTTACCGTCTGGCTGAAATTCAAAAATTACCGATTCCAATAGCATGTCTCACATCGGCCAGAATCAAGAACCGGGTGGTACAAAACTCTACTAATATGATTGACCAGATAATTAAAGCGGTCGAACTCCAGGAGGGGACAAAACTTGGTATTATCAGTGCCAACAGTGACTGCAAAGATCCGATGGAAAGCGGGGAAATAGAACGCCATAATTTTTACCTTAAACTCTTTGATTCCCTGCAAAGCGCCGGAATAGAAAACCGGCCGGAATGGAACTGCATCCCAGGCGATGAAGGATTTGATGCCGATAACCATGATTATTTCTCCTATAACGGCTTCAACCAAATATGGCAATCCAGTGATAAACCTGACTCTCTATTGATCTATCCCGACATCCTGGTTATGGGAGCCTTGCTGGCAATCAACTCTCACAATATCAAGATACCGCAACAATTACGGCTGATCACGCATCGTAATTCAGGCAACAATCTTCTTTGTCCGGTCCCATGTTATTTTATTGAGAACAGCGTTGAAAAAACGGCCCAAGGGCTGGTCGACTTAATTATGGACCAGTTTAACGGCAAAGAGATCAAACAACTGGAACTTGATTTTAAATTAATTAAACATCAACCATAAACGGAGCAAGAAAGAATGAAAAAATCCGCCCTTTTTACGCTAATCGAACTACTCGTGGTAATAGCAATTATTGCCATATTGGCTAGCATGTTACTGCCAGCACTTAACAAGGCTAGAGATAAAGCGAAAGCCATAAAATGTACATCAAACTTAAAACAGGTCGGAATGGCGTTCAATCTTTATGCAACAGACTACAACGGTTTTCTGCCGTGGACAATAATGAACGGAATGACCATAGAAACCGGATCCTGGATAACAAATGCTAATAAGTATATAAAAACGTCAGGACAACGTGATGGCTTTTTGAGATGGTGGGGCTATGAGGGCCAGGCAGCGGCGCATAAAACAGTGTTCTGGTGTCCGGAAGATACCAGGGATACCAGTCAACCGGACTCCGATATCCAGACAAACGGTTTCGATGCCGGCAAGGGAGTCAGCTATAGTCCCGCATCAAGCTGGCCATGGGACAGCACCAGTAACCTGTTCCCCCGGGACAACACCGTAGGCAGTCACGTCCATTGCAAAGGTAATGCTTTGGGACACAAAATTACAGAGTTTGGTAAATATACCTCAAGGATCGCAACGGTCATGGACGGACGTTCCAGAAGTGGTTACACTATCAGCGCACAAACTATTGATTCTTTACGCTTCAGGCATTCTGGCCGATATAATGTATCGTATGTGGATGGTCATGTCTCGGCCAAGTCAAACTATGAGCCGTATCGCGGCTCTGAATCCAATCCGTCGATATTCTGGGGATTCGGTTATTGGGGACTAGGCTGGTAAAATATTTCACAAAATCGATTAAAGTGTCTGCAAAACACCGCAGACACTTTAAGTTATAAATGTGCATTTTTATATTTTAAACTTTGATATTAAGGAGTAATACTTTGTCTAAAATTATAGGTTTTACGGTAGCGGCCGTTTGTTTGATGAATATATCAACGGTCCGGGGAATAGACTTTCAACCGAAAAAACTGCGCGGCTACGGAGTGGTCTCTGGAACTGTAGAAAAAGTTAGCGGAATAAAAGTTTTGAAAATAGACTGCGAATCTCCGGAAAAAGCGGCCCTGCTGCAAAGTAAATATTTATCCGACCTGAAACTTGGCGGACCAAGTCGCTTGAGAGACCATCTGAATGCGTATGTAAAAGGCAAAACGGTATATATTCTCAACGGAAAAAACGCAAAACAGATTGCGGATTACGCTAGAGCGAACGGCCTGTCAGCAGGTAAAACAGTTGAAGTGCCAATGTATTTGGATGCATGGGATAAATACGGATTCCGTTTCTATTATCGTCCGTGGGCCGCACCGCGCGGCGTCCGGAATTACGATCCGACTGGCGAATTCGATTTTGCAGAGAAACTCGGTTCCCTCGGATTTGTTTTCTGGACCAAGAATGAAGCGATGGATTTCACTTATGGTCTGACCAACCGGCGCTGGTGGGACTGGGCCGAACGGATGGCGTCACGGCGCAAGTTGCCGATTGTTTTAAATACCTCCAATACTGGAGCTCCGTGGTTGTCAAACACTTTCAGGGATCAAACCGCGATGAAGGCTCCGCAATACTGCGGATCGTTTCATTCCGTCGCGAAACCGGACCTTGGCGGCACCGGCTTTATTTCGTGGGCCTCGACTCAGGCCAAAGGGGTTGAGATGTCAATTCTGCAACGCCTGATCAAGCAGTACAGCAAATATCCCAATGTTATCGAATATCTTGAACCGCATGGAGAACCATTTCATGGTAAATATACGATGTTTCTTGAGTACGGTCCGGTGGCCGACAAGAGTTACCGTAAATATTTGAAGGAACAGTTTGGTTCGCTTGATAAAGTAGCAAATCGCTGGGGAGTCAAACTCAATAGCTGGGATGACGTCAAACTGCCGGAACTGGCTTCGTTTCTGGGGTGGAGCAAGGACGCGCTTGACCTGACCGGAACATGGAAATTAAAATATATGAAATTAAAGAAAAAGGTCAACCTCCGGGCCTATAATCGCAAAATAATTCCGGTGGACCCGGCCCCGGAAGCCTGGTATGGAAGCAAGCTTGATGATTCAAGCTGGGGCTCTCTGACCGCTCCCGGCAATGACGAAATGATGTTCCTTGAGCAGCGTCCTGCGGTAATGCGCCGTTATTTTAATGTCGACGGCAATTTCCTGAAACGTCATAAACAATTATGGCTTTATATCTGGGACCTGAATTTTGGACATCGGGACGAGGTAAAAGCGGTGGTCAATGACAAATTGGCCGGGATTGACAAGATACCGTTCTTTACGCCGCACTGGGCCGCTTTCAATGTGACCGGATTGCTTAAGCCGGGACAGAATCTGCTGGCGGTCCGTTTACCCAAGGGGTATATCGGTTATCGTACCTATATTTCACCGGAGGCGCCGAAAAACTATCCCTATCTTGGTAAACACAGAAACGCGCAATGGGTTGACTTCATTGACTGGCGTCGATGGATCACGTATAACGCGGTAGAACGCGGAATGAGCATGATCCGGCAGGTGGACAAAAAACGGTCGATAATCTGTATGGCTCCGGACAGTTATGCTGAAAATATCCGTAAACTATGTTATAAATACGGCGGACATTTCAGGAACACCGGTTATATGGGCGGTGTCTGGGCCGAGTTCCTGCCGATGCTGATGCGCGGCGCCAATCTGCCGATGTCGGTTGAACCCGGCGGCCCCGCCAGTAATCTGCCGGGGTTCAAGAAGATGCTGGGGCTTTACTTTACCAGCGGCGTCAACGCGTTGAATTACTTTATTCATGTCGGCAGCATTATGTGGAACAAGCCGATACGCGAGCATTTTGAAAAAACGCTGCCGATGATCAAGATGTTCGGCAAAATGCATCAGGAAAAATCACAGATCGCGGTTTTGTTCAATTCCAGGGCCGCCAGAATCAATGATTATCCGTGGAAAAGCGATTACAATACGATTATGCCCCAGGGATACTGGAACTGGCGCGTCAACTCCGTGCTTTACCAGTATTACAAAACAGACGGATTGATGCCGGGGGATTTTTTCAACGGGCTGGCCGATCCTTATAAAGTCATTATAGACTCAAACAATATGATTCTGTCACGCAAACAGGTTGCCGGAATTGAAGACTGGGTCCGCAAAGGCGGAATCTTCTTTACCTTTGTCCAGACCGGACGTCACACCGATGTGGAACCGGACAGTTGGCCGATCTCAAAGCTTACCGGCTACAAGGTAACCGGCATCCACAAATATGACGGCGAAAAACCCGAGTGGGGTGAACTCGAACTTGCCAAAGGACAAAAGGTCTTTGACAAACAGCTTTTCCGCCGCCTGCGCAGCGCGAAAGCGACCGGCTTGATGATGAAGGCGGAAGCGCCTGAATGTATTGACGTTTTGAAATGGCAGGACGGGTCAACCGCGCTCGGTCTCCGCAAACTGGGTAAAGGCTTAGTGGTCCACATTGGTTTTAAATTCATGTCCGGCACCTGCCGCTGGCAGGACAACCGAACCATGATGTTGTTTCTTGATCTTTTGAAATGGTGCGGCATGAAACAGAATACCGGTTATGCCAATAACGTCAAAATGTCTCATTACGTTACAAACAATGGGCTTAAAGACGTCTGGGTAATGTGGAACCCGAATCATAACAAGGACATTACCACCGAATTGAAGTTCCGGGACGGCAATAAACGTTTGCTGACCAATATCCTCACCGGAAAACCGGCAAGTCAGAAATTCACTTTGAAGCCGTACGAAACCCTGATGCTGACTTCGGATGTCGCTGATGTCGCGTCCGCCGGCGAAAAATGGTTCACGCTTCAGCGCGGCTGGTGGAACGGAACCGCAACCCCGCCTGCGTTCGAACCGGGGGCGCAAGTTCCTGATCTGGCCGTGAATCTTAATGCAGACTGGAAGCTAAAAGAACTCGCGTCCGGACAAAAAGCCGATTCACTGGTCGGCCCATCGGTCGATGACGCGTCGTGGCGGAATATCAACCTCGGAATCTGGAAATATCCGATCGAGGTTAAATCAAAGGACCTGGTCCTGCGGCGACATTTCACGGTTCCGGACTGGAGCGCTAAAGACGAAATATATTTTGCGATAACCGCCTGGTACACTCAAATGACCCTGGTTGACAACGGCAGGATGCGGGTCTGGCTGGATGGCAAACCAATCGGCGGCAATCTGCGCCCGAATCACGGCATTCCCGGCTTGAGGATAAAGCTGAAACCGGGATCACGTCATCTGCTGGCACTGGAAATAATCGGGACCGAAAAAAGTGGACTGCCGGGTGTCCGTGGCAGTTGTTTCCTCTACCGGATAAAGGCTCCGGATCAAGTTATTGACCTTAAAGGCAAATGGCTGACATCCGGTGATGTTTTAACTACCGGACAAGCTGTTTCATTACCGGGGAACGCTGACACTTTAATCTTCAAAAGAGAGGTCGAGCTACCCGCCGACCTGGCCGGGAAACAAGTCTATCTGGTTGAAGAAGGCAGTTCCAACCTTATCGGCTCGATCATCAACGGCAGTATGATCCGCCGTCACCATCATTGTGTCGGTGAGATGACTTATCTGAACATCACCCCGTGGATCAAACCGGGACAAAGCAACCTTATCGAACTGGTCCGCTGGTTCGGCAAAGGAAAAACTTCCGTCAGAAGAGTGCAATTATATATATATGATAAATAAACCAAAAGGGATATCCATGAAATCACTGGCTTTGGCGGTATTGGCCGCGGCGATCGGGGTGAACGCGCAAAATTATTCGGTAAAAATCCCCGGAGTGCAAAAACTCCGGGTTTATGGCCGGGTAAATCGGTCGATCAACAGTTACGGCAACGGTTCGCAGAATGTTACAGAAAATGTTTTCGAATGCGATTCGGGTAATGCCGCGTCCGCTATCGCGGGAAAATTCATTTCCGACCTGAAGTTGTCCGACGGAGTAACGAAAATCGCCAATGCCGGAAATAAAATTTTCAAAACCGCCGCCGGGAAAGCTTTCGCGGTCGTTACCGATGGCAACTGCTGTCGGATCATCGCGTCTGATTCGCTTGCCGGGCTGAAAAAATTCCTTAGCGATAAAAGCGTTTTCGGAACAGTTGACCAGGCTCCGTATCCGCTGTTTATCGATCGCTTTCAGCGCTACGGCTGGGGTCTCTACGGTTTGGCCGGTTACCGCAATTTTCATCAATGGATGACCAAAGCCGCCGGCAAAGGCGTACGCTGTGATCCGATGGCGGATTTCAATAAACTCAATCAGCAGAAAATACGTTTTGAAAATTGGATAGATCCGGCAAAATTTGATAATTCCGACGGCCTGATGCTGAATACCGGTATGCTCTGGAAAACCAGGGAGGCCGATAAACATAATCTGCCGTACTCGTTCCGGGTATACAGCAACGAAGGCGGCGCGCAATGGTCGGCTCGTCGCTTTCCTGAAGCGATGGAACGTCCGGCTGGATTTATCCAAAGCGGCTGGCACGGCCCGGAACAATACTGGAAGGCCCAACCGCACGTATCCTGGTTCGCCACCGGTTATCAGCGTTATCAAACCAGAAAAGTTATGGACCGGATGAAGTTGTTTGTCAATAAGCCGCTTAACATGGGCTGGATGCACCCGCATGGCGAACTGGCTCACGATCCATGGTACGATATGCACGCCGATTACAGTGTGATGGCCAAAGCGTCATGGCTAAACTATCTTAAAAAAGCCGGTTTGTCACTGACTGACGTCAGTAAAATGTACGGCGTGAAAATACCTTTTTCCGCCTGGGAACAAATCAATGTGCCGGAATTCGCCACCTTTGCCGGGATCAACGGCAAATTAAAAAGTCTGAGCGGAACCTGGTTCTGTCATCTGATCAAAAAAGGTGATAAAACAGACTACCTTAATTCTCAGATGTCGCAAAAAGACTGGAAAGCGGTCAATATGCCCGGCGGCGACAGTATTTTTGAAATTTTGTCGAAGAAAAGCAACTTGAAACCTGAAACCTGGTTTCGCCGTTCTTTTGAGTTCGTAAAACCCGCCAGCAATAAAAAGATTTATTTATACTGGTTCCCGATGAGTCATTATCTGCTGCACGGCGACAATCCACGGCACCATGAAGTATTCCTGAACGGGAAATTAGCCGGTAAGATCGGCCGCTGGGGCGCGCTTCCGGTCGGCAATCTGCTGAAAGACGGCAACAACCAAATAGCCCTCAAACTCAACGGCTCAACCTGGAACGGCCGGATTTTCCTGTCGGATGAAGCCCCGGCGGTATTCCCGTATCTCGGCGCGGCAAAAAACAAACTGTGGATTATGTGGAAAGACTGGCAGCTCGATGCCAAATATACCATCTGGGCCGAATTTCTCGACGGCATGCGTCAGGTCGACCCGAACCGTCAGATCAAGTTTATGGCCCCGGTCAAATTCGGCACCGAACGCTGGATTAAACTGGCTTACAATTACGGCGGTTGGCCGCACTTTACCGGAGAAGGTATGTGGTTTTATCCGTGGTACAAACGCTACAGTTATCTTTACGGCCTGCCGGCGTCCAGCGAACTGGCCGGACCATCCGACAACCTGATCAAAATGTTCAACGGTTACCGCCGGGTTTTCATGGCCGGGTTGAACGGACACGAACCGGTATTCATTGCCCAGACCTACACCCGCGACAAAGCGTTGTGGAAATGGTGGGTCGATCATCGTCAGTTGATTTCCAGACTTGGAACCTTTGACATGGCGGGACCGCAGATATTAATCTATCGCAATGACATTTACAGTATGGCTTATTCGGCTCCGAAAGCCTATCCGGAAATCGGAACGAGTAAAAATATGCAGAGTATTTGGAACTGGGACCTTGGTCGCGGTACCCTGCAAAATCTCGGACAGTCATTCGCCTACATCAGCGACTGCGGGTTGAACGACGGCAAGATGAATCCATATAAACTGATGATCGACTGTGGCAATGAAGTAATCAGTAAAGATGCCATAAGCAAGATCGAACAATGGGTAAAACGCGGAGGTACTTTCGTCACCATGCCATTCTCCGGACGCAGTACTCCGATGTCGCCCGATTCATGGCCGATTGAAGCTTTAACCGGCTGTAAAATTGCCAAACTTCGAGCTCCGGGCAAAGGCAAAGTAAAAATCCTGCCGGATCAACAGGTATTTAAATCGCTTGCCGGAAAAACATTCCCCGACCAGGGCCGCTGTCTGGACTGGACCGGAGTCAACTACGACGAACTGGGGGTTGAACTTAAACCGGGACCGGACTGCAAAGTGCTGGCGGAATTTGAAAACGGAACTCCGGCCATTGTCGAAAGAAAGCTCGGCAAAGGCAAAGTAATCATCCTTGGAACCGCATTCTGGCGCAGTGCACAGGACCGGGAAGGTATCTGGTGGGCGGAAAAAATTGAACGGGATTTTGTTAAAGATCTGCTTGCCGGGGTCAATTATCCCAAGTCATTGTGCGCAAGCAGTAATCCTCTGGTTTGGACTCAGCCCTACCGCAGCGTAAACGGACTCAATTCTGTTTTTGTTGTCATTAACTGGAACGGTGAAAAAGCCGCGGAAACCAAACTGTCCTTGCGTTTGCCGCAGAAACCGGCCCGTATTACAGCGTACAAGATTGGCAAAAGTGAAAACCTCGATTTCAAATGGCATGATGGAGTTGCCGAAATAAATCTGAAAATGCCGGGCAAGGAGGTTCAGGTTATCACCGCCGATTCCTTCCAGGCCGCCGACAGCGTCAGTCACTGGTGGGACTACCAGAACAAACACTGGCGCGAACTGGTCAAATCCAGAATTGACTTCTCAAAATACGATTCCGGCAAATGGGCCGATCCCACTTTGGACCTGAGATTCAATGCCTGTTTTACTCAAAACAAGCCGGATTCAAGTTGGACTAATGCTGAATATAATGATTCTCAATGGGCCTCCGCCCCGCTGGATATTTTCGATCATTGGGGAGCCGATAAAAGCCGCAGCACGTATGTCCGCAAAACGTTTGAAGTTCCGGCTGAATGGAGTAAAAATGGCGGCAAAATCTATTTTTGTACCGGTGTTTGGACTCGCGGCAAAAACTTCCTTTCTCCCGGCAGGATTTATTTGAATGGTAAAAAACTTTTTGACTATGTTCAGAAACCGTATATCGAACTGGATGTAACCAGGCTCTTGAATGATAACGGGAAAAATGTTGTGGCATTTGAATTTCAACCTGGCAAAATCGCGGTCGGATTCACCGGCAACACCTGGCTCTATCACGAAGTACCTCCTCGGAAAGAAATCAACCTGGCCGGAAAATGGCGAATTGTTAAAAAAGGCAACGAAAAGGAGATCACCGTTCCCGGCAAATTCCGGGGACAGCATCCTTATACCTCGGTCTTTATTCCGGATGAATGGAAGAATAAATATAAGATCAGACTGCGTATCGAGGCCGATCACAATTCCACCATCGGTGTCTGGATTAATGATCGCATGGTCAGAAAACATCACCATAATTTCGGTGACGTAACCGACATTGATATCACTTTCTTTGTTAAATTCGGCGAAAATAATGACATCACCCTGATGTCCCCGCATGAATTCGGCAAGAGAAGCAGTTCCGACAAAAACTGGAATATCAAAGCGATCAGTTTGGATTTATACGGTGAATAATTAGGGGAATTCCACAGTATCTCAAGACAAGCAAAATTATATAAAAATATATAAAATAGTCAGACGGCTTGAATGATAATTGTTTACTATAGTTTACATATAAATAGCTTACGCATGTTTAATGTTGGGTAAAAAACCGTCTTTCAATGCCGTCTATTTCATTAATATTTCCGAAATGTCGAAAAAATATTTTGGCTCTATTGACAAAATATATCCAGACATGTATAATTATATTGTTCGCTTTGTTCACTTTTAAAACAAGGATAACAATCAATAATGCTTGACGATATAAAAATCAAAAAACAATCTTCAGTGCGTAGCCAGATCAGCAATTCGCTTCGGGATGCGATTATGCGGAAAAAAATTCCAGCCGGAACCCGGCTGCCGACGACCAGGGAGATGGCAAAACAATGGCAAACACCGCTGGCAAATGTTCATGCCGCGCTAGCTGTATTGGTGAAAGAAGGATTATTGATTCGCAAACAGGGTGTGGGAACAATTGTCAGCAATCTGGAGCGCAAGTTGGAAACAATTGCGATTTACGTGTCGCAGGATCTGCGTAATCCGGCATCGGTTTTTCAACGTTTGTTGCTGGGGTATCTTGAGGAAATTCTGATAAAGGAAAAAATCGAGTGTCGGATCATTTATGAAAACCGTGAGAAAAACGGATTTGCCCATTTGGTGGAAATGGCGGAAACCAGGCAGATTCAAGGAGTAATAGTTCCGGCAACCGATATGCATCAACTGCCGGAATTGCGTAAACTGCCGATTCCATTTTCCTGTCTGACTTCCTCCCGGATAAAAAACCGCGTTTCCACCAATTCAACCGGGATGCTGGAAAAATTGATAGAAGCTGTCAAAATCCAGGGCGGAACGAAACTGGGCATTATCAGCGGACAATCAGACATGGATAATCCCCGGGAAAGCGGCGAAATCGAACGGCATGAATTTTATCTCAAAATGTTTAACGCGCTGGAAGCGGCTGGAATCGAAAATCGTCCGGAATGGAATTATTTCCCGTATGGTAATAGTAGCAATGCTTTTCTGGAATCGAAAAAATACAATCACTTCGCGTATGAGGCTTTTAATAAAATCTGGTCCAACAAGGAAAAGCCCGATTGCCTGTTCGTCTATCCAGACGACCTGATCATGGGAACGGTTCTCGCGGTCACCACCCATAATATTAAAGTACCGGATGACCTGAAGTTGATAATGCATCGTAACGCCGGTAATGAGGTATTGTGTCCGCTGCCGTGTTATTTTATCGAAAACAGCGTTATTGATATGGCCCGGGGATTGGTACAGTTGATAATTGACCAGTTTGATGGTAAAGAAATCAATCAAACTGAAATTGAATATGATCTGGTTAAACATCAACCTTGAAAGGAGAAAGAAAATGAGCAGGAAATACATTTTCACTCTAATTGAACTTTTGGTTGTAATAGCTATCATTGCCATCTTGGCCAGCATGCTCCTGCCGGCATTAAATCAGGCAAGAGAAAAAGCAAGGGGCATCAAATGCTTGTCAAACCTGAAACAGCTGGGAATGGTACTTAACTATTACGCGTCTGACAATGAAGACTGGTTTCCATTAGTTAATCTGAATTCTGCAACTGGCGAAAGCCTGCCGGGTAATGAAGTAACCTGGGTCGGGAAGACCGTCGGCTACTCCGCATATCAGTATAATAACGTCTGGGGCTACGGCGGCGCGGATAAAGCGCATAATACCATCTACTGGTGCCCGAGCGACGTCAGGAACCCGTCCATGCCGACTACCTCAATCCAATCGAACGGAGTGCCGGACAACGGAAAGGGCGTAAGCTATTTACCTCCGCAGGGATTTGATACCTGGCCGTCGGAATGGGGTTGCACCATCGGGCATAAATTATCGGTACTGCGATTTGCCTCGAAAAATGCGGCACTGGTGGAAGCCTGGAACACATCAGGATACGGTAATTTCTGTTTTCGCTACAGTATGGATGATATTCGCTACCGGCACAGCAGCAACCGTCAGTTCAACGTGATTTACGCCGACGGGCATGCCGGATCAAAAATGGAATACCCGTCCGCATACAACAGCGCGACCAGACCTGACTATTTCTGGGGTTTCCAACGCCTCGGTTACGGATATTAAAAGCGATATTTCAAATAAACTAAAAAAAGGAATTAACGATGACCAGGGCAAGATTTTTTACCTTGATCGAATTGCTGGTTGTGATAGCCATCATCGCGATTCTCGCTTCAATGCTGCTGCCGGCACTGAACCAGGCCCGGGAGAAAGCCAAAAGCATCAAATGTACCAGCAACTTCAAGCAATGGGGGACTTATCAGGCCGTCTACAGTCAGGATTCAGATGATTATACCTTAATCAACACTCCTTCCTCGGAAGGACACGCCGGCTATCAATGGTATAAAGCCATATCCAATTGGATGCCTTACCACAAGGCTTTCGACAACTGGTACTTGACCGGAATCACCAATTGGGGGATTTGGAAATGTCCGTCAAATGTTGAACAGCGTTATCTGGCAAAAGCCCTTAACTACGGTCAGGCAAACGGTTCCTACGGGGTCAACGGTTATGATGATCAAACATATCAATGGAGCAATTCAAAGCTTGCCCACATCAATTACCCGGGAGAGCTCTACGCAATGCTTGAGTCACAATATATAACCAGGATGGAACCGTGGGGTAACAGCGGGGCCTATCCGAGTCAGGTGGTATATCGCCATTCAAACGGCTGTAACGCATTGTGTGCGGACGGTCATGTCAAACAGAATAAAGGACTTCTGTATGGCAGGGGCGGCTATACAGGCGGCCCGTCCAGTCATGCTGATTCATATAACAACGGGCACGGCTGGTACAGCAGAAAATAAAGGTTGATATCAAGTTGAATGAACATTGAATGAGAAATATAATAGAAATCAGGAACAGTTTTATGCATAGATTCGTTATCGCGTGGATTTTGCTTTTCAGCTTGAAAATTCCAGCTCAGGCAAACGAAAAAACATTACCGGAATTGAACTGGGAACAGCGGTCGGACTGGCTGAATGTAAAAAAAGACGTTACTCCGCAAGCGGTTGGCGACGGCAAAGCGGATGATACCGCCGCGATCCAGGCGGCACTGGACAAATTACCGAGGCGCGCCAATGGCTCAAAAGGGGTTTTTCTGCCTGCCGGAACTTATCGGATCACCAAAACTCTGACCAACAAGATACAAAATATCGCAGGGATTTTCATTGTCGGAACCGGACGTAATACTAAAATTGTCTGGGACGGGCCGCAGGACGGCGTCATGTTCCGTAGCAACGGAATTCACCGTTACCGGGTAACCGGCATAATCTGGGACGGACGCAACAAGGCCGCGGTCGGATTTGATCATCGGGCCGATAAGCGGTATGAAACCAGGGTGAGACACCAGAGTGAAGCATTTCTTAACTTTACCGATACCGGCATCAGGGTCGGCTACAAGCAGAAGGTTGCGAGCGCTGAAATGATTTATGAGAACCTGTTGTTTGAAAACTGCAAAAAGAACGGGATTTCTTTTCTGGCCTGGAACGATTATGATAATACGATCACCGGCTGCGGATTTTATAAATGCGGCACCGCGGTCAACGTGGTTAGAGGCAATATTTATCTGCGTGACAGTCATTTTGAGGAAAGCTCCGTTGCCGATCTGAACCTTACCACCCATTCTCATTCGGTCCGCCGCTGTACTTCACTCAATTCAAATATGTTCATCACCAGCCCTCACGGTTCCAGTTCCCAGGAAGTGGTTGTCGAAGACTGCCGGGTATCCGGTTGGAAAGACCCGGACGGGGCAATCGTCACCAGGCTGCGGGGACCTAACCTGATTTTCGATACCGTTTTCAGTAATCCGCCGAATAACGCGCCGCCGATATATCTGGCCAATGGAAAACATATGCAGCAGTTGCTGATTGTCTCTAACAACTCTTATGAAGGATGCGCCAAACAGGTTAATCCGGGAGTTAAATCACGCATAACGGAAATTCCCAAAGGAACTATGGGCGGCGTGATCAAGGGCCCGGAACAAACTTTTTTACGTGACAAATGGCGCATTCCCGGTAAAGTGTTCGACGTCACAAAATTCGGCGGCAGGCCCAATGACCGGGGCGACGACACTGCCGCGATCCGGGCCGCTATCGCTGCCGCTGCCAAGCATGGCAACGATGCGATAGCCTATCTTCCGACCGGATATTATATCGTCTCCGACACCATCGTCATCAAAGGCGCGAAATACTTTGTCGGGGGCAGCGGTGTCAGTACAATCATTCAGTGGCGAGGTAAAGCCGACGGCACCGTATTCAAGATTGAAAACCCGCAGGATATCGTTCTTGAACACTTCCAGATAAAAGCCGACAATAAAATACTGCCGGCTTTATGCATGATTTCCCAGTTAGGTACAAAAGACGGCAGCAAAATGACCTATGACGGTGTCTACGTCGGCGGTTCGTGGCTGAAAGGCATAAAGAGCACTCGCGGTCTGGAATGCGTCGGACTCGGGCCAAAGGATTCCGTGCTGATGCCGCATTTTGACGGCTCGATGAAATTTGTGAATTGTTCGAACGCCGAAATTCTAGTCGGAGTCAACTATGACGGGGTTTTAAAAGTAGAAGGCAGGGAACCGGAAAAAAAGAGTTTTGTGGGGATTCTTACCCGGGTGTGTTCGGGCAACGCCTACGATGTGATCGTCAAGGATTCGCAAAACCTGGTAATCGGGGATTTTTATACCGAACAGACCAAACGTTATCTGAATATGTCTGGCAATAAAGGCGACACTCCCGGCGCGGTGGTCATTCAGGGAGCCAAGACCGGAACAGAGAATTATGACAGTTTCCTGATCGATAATTATCGCGGCTTGCTCTTTTACGGCAGTGCGCAATTCTGTTACAAATCACCAATCGTTACCCAAAAAGGGCAAAATCCGGTCGATCTTATGTTTGTCGGCAATATGTTCTGGGACAAAGACCCGGTCTACAAAATAACCGGCAATGGCAAATTGATTCTGATTGAAAACGTGGTAGTCGGTAAACAAAAACATTCTTTAGCCAATAAATATACCCCGGACGACTTGAAAAAGGCGGCGGCCGGGCTGGATTATCTGAGGAAACTCGGAAGGCGTGATTTGAAAATGAATTATCCTGAAGTGGAGGTTAAATAATCATATGCTGGGTTCCTTGAAATATTTTTTCGTTGCGGCCGGTTGTATCGGTCTGAGCAGTCTTGCATTCGCTGAGATCAAGACAAATCCGTTGTTCAGCGACGGCATGGTCCTGCAGCGGAATATGAAAGTCCCGGTTTGGGGACGTGCAAATCCGAATGAGAAGGTCACAGTAAGTTTTGCCGGACAGAAAAAAGCAACTGTATGCGATAAAGACGGACGCTGGCGCATTGATCTCGAACCGCTTAAGGCAAACAGCAACGCGACGCAAATGATTATTACCGCCGGGACCGACAGGAAATTAATCAAAGATGTTCTGGTCGGGGAAGTATGGCTCGGCAGCGGCCAGTCAAATATGGATTACAAGCTAAACTGGCTGAAAAGCCCGCGCAATCCTAAGAAGCCGTATCCCGCCGGGGACTATATCAAGAAAGAACTCAGTTCCGCGTCTGATCCGTTGTTCAGGCATATCACCGTCAATCATCAGGTATCGGCTTACAGACCGGCGGAGGATTTCAAAGGCAAATGGATTGACTCAAAACCGGGCAATAACGAGGACTTTTCCGGCACCGGTTATTTTTTCGGGCGTGAATTGCGCCGGAAACTCAAGGTTCCGGTCGGCTTCATCAAATGTGCCTGGGGCGCGACCGGCGTTCAACCCTGGACCCCGGCTTCCGGCTATCAGCAGGACAAGGAATTAACTTACTTCTTTAAAAGAAACTATCATGACATCCTGAAAAAAGTTCCCGAATGGGATCAGGCAAAAGTCGATGCCACGTTTGATGCAGCAATGAAAAAGTGGCTGGCAAATGGAAAAAAAGGCCGAAAACCTTTTAAACGTCCTCGCTGGGATAAGAGCGCGCAGTTACCGTCTACTCTCTTTAAAGGCATGGTTTCAACGGTTATTCCCTATGCCGTAAAAGGCGTAATCTGGTATCAGGGCGAAAGCAACCGCGGCATGAAATCGGCGTTTTACGGCAAACTCTTCGAAGCCCTTATCAAGGCATGGCGGCAGGAGTGGGGCCAGGGCGAGTTCCCGTTTATTTACGCTCAGTTGGCGGCGTATTACCAACCGGGCGACAAATCACAAAACGCCATCGGTTGGATCGGTATCTGTGAAGCGCAGCGGCGCGCTCTGAAACTCCCGAATACCGGTATGGCCGTGCAGATCGATATCGGCGACGCCACCAATATTCATCCGAAAAACAAAATTGATCTGGCAAAACGACTGGCGCTTTGGGCCTACTCACTGGCTTACGGCATGAAGCTTCCAGCCGTAAGCGGACCGCTGTATAAAAGTAGCGAGATCAAGGGAAATAAGGTCATCATAACTTTCGACCATGCCGGTTCCGGCTTGATGACCGGACATAAAAAGGATATGGACACCACCGTTCAGACCAATGAAAAATTGCAGTTTTTCGAGCTTCGCGACAACGCAGGCAAATGGCATCCGGCGGAAGCGGAAATTACCGGCAAGGCCACAGTTGAAGTATCTGCCCCTGACGTTAAAGAACCTGTAGCGGCCCGCTATGGTTGGGCCTCAAATCCGGTCGGAGCTAATCTTTACAACAAAGAAGGCCTTCCGGCATCATTGTTCACAACAGAGTAAAAATTTATATTTTCAAAATAGATAAATAATAAGGAGACAGACAAAATGAAAATTTCGGTTGAAAAAAGTAAACGTATTATGACGGGAATTCTCCTGGCGTCCGGAGCAACCATGTTTGCCGGAAAAGTCCTGGAATGTGATTTTCAGGACAAACTGAATTTTGAAAACGAAACCGTGAAAGTACAACCGTTCCGGTACTCGACCGGCAAAGTTGTTCCGCAAAAAGGCTTTTGGATCGTCGAACAGGGACCAGGAGCTAGACCGGGACATATCGGCGGTGCGATCATCACTCCGAAATCCGCGGCCAAATCATGGGGGGCAATGTATAAAGACGGCAAACTCAACGGCGCGTTTTCATTCTTTATGAGTGATTCAAATGGACTCAACCCGAAAACCCCGCATAATTCGATTCGCCCGATCGACCTGGATAACCGTCAGAAAAAAGGTCTGCGCCTGGTTATTCTGAACATCAATAATTCAATCGGTTGTGAAATGTTGTCGCCCAAAGACGGCTTTATTTTTCCAAACGGGAAAAAACTTAACCATTTTATTTTTTCCGGCAAAGCGGCCATGGCACCAAACGCTCCTTGTCACATTGCCGTGACCTTCAGCACCGCGGCTGACGGCATGACCACCGGCAAGCTCTATTGCAAACCCGGTACGGATGCCATTGTCCCGGAAAAAGACAAACCGCAGGCCACGATCAAGTTCAAACTCAATCCCGAAGTAGTCAAGGCCGGCTTCTTTCCCGGAACATTTCGTTACGGGAAAATGACCAATATTGGTAAAGCTCCTTTGGAACAGCGTTTTGCCAGGTTGGCGCTTTACGATTCGGTTCCGCAGGAATTACCCGGATTTGATGTTGAATTTGCGTCCGGCAAGGTCGAAAAAAAAAAGTAACTGAAGCAACTGAACCGAAGCGCCGCCCGGCAGTTGCTTTCATTGGTTCCACAGGTGGTCGACTTGGTTTTCATCTGGCAAGGATTCTGGATAAAGACGGATTCACGGTTAATGATCTGCCCCGAAGCACGCTGCATGGACATCCCCTTCGCTGGAATCAAATCAAAAACTACAATGTCCTTGTAATTTCCGGGCTCGGCGAGTCCAACGCCGATAAATCTTTGACCAACTACAACAAAGAAACCGCTCTCGTGCTGCGAAAATTCCTGGACGCCGGGGGCGGTATTTTAATGCTTGGACACTTCGGGCAGCGTCAGACCGAAATAACGCCTCAGGAAGTATTCCTGAAACCATTGGGCCTCCAACCGGTTTGGATGGAAATGCCCATCAATAAAAAATCCGTGGTAGCCACCCCCTGGCAGGTGGATTTTGGTTATACTACCGACATCAAGGATTCACCGATAACCAAAGGCGTGAAAGCCCTCTGGTATCCCGCGCCGAAAACCCGGATCGGCGATCAGCATCATTCCCTTACTTTTACCACTGACAAAAACTGGAAGACAGCGGTCACCGGGGGTAAAGACTCCACCACGACTTACAACGTCAAAGGGTCGCACACTTCTGTTTCCGGTGAAAAACACAAACCGACCTGGGAAAAAGACATGCCGCTGGTTGCATTACGAACCGTGGGTCCCGGCCGAATCGTCTATCTGGGCATTACCCATGAATATATCCAGGGACGATACGCTCACTCGGTTCTTGAAGACATCGTTCTGAACAAAGGCATCGGCTACCGGCGTTCTGACGGCTTGAAGCTGTTGGAAAACTCATTGCGCTGGCTGGCGGAACCCTCCGATAAAAGCCGCAAACTCGGCGGCGCTTCAACCAACAAAAATCTGCTGTTAGATCCGGAAAAAGTCGTTTACGGCAAACCGTTCAACTGGGACGTGCAACACGATTTCCGCCAAACCAGAGAGGATATGCCAGGCCTGATCGGGGCGCGAACCGCGTATTCCTCCGGCAAAGGCACGGTTGAACAATGGATCAAGGCCGCGAAAAAACTGGGGCTGAAATTTATTGTTTTTCTGGAAGAATACAGCAAACTTAAACCGGAAGATTTCGACAAACTCAAAGCCGAGTGCGTGAAATACTCAAATGATAAGTTTGCCGCGTTCCCCGGCTTTACCATTGATGACGAGATCGGCAACCATTATTACTATTTCGGCAACGCCATTCCATTACCCGGTCCGAATCTGATTGACGCGGAGAAAAAAGAATTCATCTCATACGATCCGGCCCTCGGCGGACACGTCAAAGGGCAACTCGGAATGACTTCTCTGCGTTTTGCCACCGGAATGTGTATTTCCAAAATGACTTCCGGAAATTATCTGTTCACCAAAGACGCCGCGCCGTTTTCCAACTGGTTCGGCAATTGGAACTCGATGGCGGTGTTGACTTCGTTTGACGGCAAACTCGAAGAATTCGTGTTTGACGATTACCGGAAAATAGTCAACGCCGGCCAGGGCCCGACGCCGCTGGCGCTGACCTTTGTCAATGATCCGGCCAAAATCGGCGAAGCCAAATGGCGCACCGTTTACAAATCAACCGACGGTAATATCGTAAATCTCAAAACATTTTTCAATCGTCACAAATTTTATCCGCAAAATCCCTGCGCCAACTACATTAGCAGCGGACCCCGGATCGACAGCTGGAACTTTGTCGGCTCGCGAGATTACGAAGGCAACAGTCGTGGCGATTACCTCTGGAACAATTACCGCTGGATCATCCGGGGAACGGTCAGTTCGGATGTGCCGCTGAAAGAAGTCCGGGTCTGGGACGGCGTCAAGCTCTTCCGGCGTTTTCTGCCGAAGGGCAAAAAGAAGTTCACTTTCGATCTCGACCTGACCCATAATCAGCAACACTATCCGCTGCTTGAAGTTATCGACGAAAATGGCGGCATCGCGATCAGCCGGGAACACTGGGACCGCAACCACCGGCTCGAAGAGTTCAACTGCGGCGACCGCAACAACCAGTTATCTTACAGCAAAATGATCGACAGCAAAGGCTATCAGGTTATGGTTGGAAACAACCGAACTCTCGGGACACCGTACAAACGCATCTGGAGTCTAGCTCTGTCCGGTCAGCCGCATGAAGTTTTCAGGACGGTTGCCGGATTTGACGGCGGCAGATCATACGGCCCTAAATTCTACGCAAATCCGCGATTTATCGCCAAAGACGGCACTAAAACATCGTTACCGCAGATTACCGAATCCCGCCGTCGGCTGCACTCGTTCGACATAGCGATCGGCGACGGCATTTTTAAATACGATTTCACCGACAATATCCGGGTTGCTAACGTCTGGCATACGGTCTGGAAAACCAAACCGAACGAATATTTTGATGTATATTACAGAATGCACTATTTTCAGCTCGATCCGGACCGGCCCATCGGCGCGCTGTTGAAATGCCATAAAATCACGTTGAAAAAGGATCTGCCGAACAACGGAGTCGCGCTCGGTAATTTCATGCGTCCGCGCGATTCAAAACAGTATGCTTTACGCGGCGCGAAAGGCGGTTTCTGGGCCGGGGCGTTCTCCATCTCCAAAACTCCGCAGCCGGCAGATGTTGATTTCGGTTTGAATTCCTATGCCGCCATGTTCGATTCATCCAACGGCGGTGCGGCGGTTTATCCGATGCTCGACGGTCTGAAAGGTCATTTGCGCATGGACCGGATCAACAGTTTCTTCTCGATGAATCTGCCGGCTGAACTGACGCCGCAGAAGGCCGGGGAATCGGTCGAATTCAAGATGCTCTATGTCGGGACTCCAGCCAGGCCGCCGCATCCATTGAAGAACAACAGTTTCTTTGAAAAATTCTACCGGCAGCTTGGACTTGACGGCGGCAAAGGTGGTTATAAACTGGATATCCGGTCCGGTAAAGTTCTCGGACAGCGGTATATTCTCCGGGTGGACGGCAGCCGGGATAAATGTTTCAGCGCGAAGATCAGCGGTAAACTGGTGGCGCGGCTGCCGATCGCGGTCAGCAGCATGAATGAAAAATGGACGGCCTATTTGTACGACGGCGCCATGGATAAACTGCGTCCGCTGGGAATTCTCGAAAACACCGTCTGGGCGACAATTGTGGTATCCGGGCAGGAACTCTTTGCTGGACACCCGGTAACGGCAGACGACGACCGGTTGTTTATCCAGGTCACCCAGGCCGGAGCAAATGCCTGGAATATTGAAATTCATAATCCGACCGACAAAGAGATTATTACGGATGTGAAACTGAATAAGTATTTCCCCCCGTTCAAAGGGAAAAAAGATATTGGCCGGATTTCCCTGAAGGCCGGAAGTTCAACCTATAAATCTATTAAATGAAGGAATCATAATGTATTTGCACAAACAAAAACTAAGCAGCAAAAGAATTGGAAAAGTATTCTGTTTGCTGACGGCTGTGACCATGACCGGATGCGTAACCGGCAGCGGCCTGTCCCGCAATAACTCAGCCATGGAAAAGTATCTGGCGGCATATCAGAATCTGCCGGTTATCGAACGTTCCGACTGGATCAATGTCAAAACCGACATCAAACCGGCCGCGGTTGGCGACGGCGTCACGGATGACACCGCCGCTCTGCAAGCGGCGTTCGCGTCAATGGAGGACCGCAAGGCTTCTCCGCGCATATTCTACTTTCCGCCGGGAACCTATCGCATTACCGACACTTTAACCCTGACTAAAATGCAGGGCGGCGCGGTTTACGGCCACGGCCCCGGAATAACAAAGATCATCTGGGACGGACCGGCCGGTAAACGGATGATCCACAGCAACGGCTTCGGTCGCTGCAACTGGTTCGGGCTGGGGTTTGACGGCAAAAGCAAAGCTTCAGTCGGGATCGACCACGACAGCAAGACCTATTATGAAACAAGGGTGCGGTACGATTACTGCGGATTCGCCAACTTTACCGACAGCGGCATCAGGGTCGGGCACGAGCAGAAAGTTGCCAGCGCCGAAATTATGTTCTACGACCTGAACTTCACCAACTGTAAACGCGGTATTTCATTTCTTCAGTTCAACGATTACGACAACGCGATTGTCCGAAATATTTTCCGCAATTGCGGCACCGGCGTCTACTGTCACCGGGGGAATGTCTACGTTCGCGATTCACATTTTGAAAATTCCAAAGAACAGGATATCCTGATTCCGCCGCATTCGCATTCGGTCAGACGCTGTACCTCAATCGGCTCAAAAGCCTTTATCAAACCGGCCCAGGCGGGTAAATTCTCCCTGCTGCTGGCGGTACAGGATTGTTACGTAAAAGACTGGACCGACCCGCAAGGCGCGATCCAGCTGGTTAATCGCGGTCCGGCCATTATTTTCGATTCGGTTTTTACGTCAAAAATTCAATCCCCGGCTATTGCCCTGCTTAATCCGGGCAAATTTAAACAAGCGGCGGTTATCGCTAATGTAAACGGCAAAGTCGCTCCCGGCGCCAACGCTCATATCATCAAGGTCCAGCGTCAGCGCGATATGCTGATTTCTGAATTCGCCGACCGGCGCTGGAACCACCGTCCCGAACTGCCGACTAAAATCTTCGACGCGAAAAAATTCGGCGCGAAAGGCGACGGCAGAACCGATGATTCAACCGCGCTGCAGAAAACAATCGATGCCGCTCAAAAGTACGGCAAAGGGGCTGAAGCATATATTCCTTCCGGTAATTACCGTTTAACCAAAACACTGCGGCTGAAAGCAGGTAATTACAGTATCGGCAGTTCCCTGACCTGGCGCTCAAGATTGATGTGGAGCGGCGCAAAATCTCAACCGATGATGGCAACCCATAATCCGGACGGCGTAATGGTGCGCAATCTGCGGTTCAACGCTACGAAAAATTCCGGTGTGACCAGTATGAAAGTAACCGCTGACAAACCGGGCATATTCCGCACTGACGGCTGCTGGTTCGGCGACGCCCGCAAACCCAGCGTTCGCGGCCTGGTCCTGGATTCGCTCCCTGCAGGTTTCAAGGTTTACGGCGGACATGTTAACGGCGATACGCTGATCCGCAACTGCGGCGACGCGTTTATCCTGTTTGACGACTGGTATGCCGATTATGAGGGGCCGTTCGTCATGGAAGGCGGCACCGGCAGCGGATTCATGGGAATCAACTCCGCCGTATCGAGCTGCTGCAATATCGATATGACCATTAAGGACAGCTCCTCCATCGTTATCGGCGACTACTATACCGAACAGACCAATATCCATTTGTGCGCGACCGGCAACCCAGGCCAGACTCCCGGTCGGATCACCGTTTCATCCGCCAAACTTGGAGCTCGCGCGCCTGACAAAATACAGGTGGACGGTTATGCCGGGCAAATCACTTTTACCCGGGCGAATATGGTTAATTATCATACCAGATTCACCGGTAAAGACGACCAGCGGCTGCTCCTGCTTCTGCTGGGCAACGCGTTCCATCCGAACCGGCCCGAATTCGCCTTGAATCACTGCAAATATATTCTGCTGGGAAATCTGGTCTGGAATTTCAAGAACAAATCATTGCAGAAACTGCTCCCGGATACCGTGCATGATCTGACCGCGGACAAAGCGGTTAATAACGCGCTGGATCATTTCCGGGAACTCTCAATCGCCAATCTTAACAAATAAACCGCAAGGTTGGTGCTATAAGTAAAAGGATAAAAAAGTGTATTACAACCATGAAGAGCAGGAAGTGCGAAGACAGCTCTGGTTTTCGACTATTCGCAACCATACTGATAAGTTTTTCAACCCGGACGGCTCCGGCATTATTCCGCAGATGGACCCGCCCTGGCGCGAACCGTTGTGGATACTGTCGGCATTCTACACCGGGGAACAGGAGCATATCGACCTGGCCAATCGAGTTCTGGCCCGCTATAACTCTGGACCGCAAGTCGAGTATAAAACTCTGGGACAGCATTCCGGGCGAGAGTTCGGCATTTTTCAAAGCAATATTATCGCGGCGCTCTATCACGCGTTCGGACACCTGATGACGCCGGGCGCAGTTGAAGTGGCCCAATGGCATTGCAACGCCCTTTTTAAAACTTTCAACGGCTCGGCTCAACCGGATTACAAGTTCCACGGCGCTAATGACAATATGCCGATGATGGCCACTTACGGCCTGATTCTCGGCGGCGAAGCCATGGGTGATGCTCAAGCGGTCAAGCACGGCATCTGGAATCTGCATCAGCTGAAAAGGCATCTTTCCCGCTGTGCCTGGCTGAGCGAATACAATTCCTCGACTTACACCCCGATCACCCTGTGCGGCGCGGCACGGATCGCCTCCCACGCGAAATCGGCGGAGGCGCGCGAACTGGCGCTCGACATCGAACACCGTATCTGGGCCGAACTGCTCTTACATTTCCATCCCGAAGTCAAAATGCAGGCCGGACCGCATTGCCGGGCCTACTGCATCGACAACGCCAACCACACCCATTCGCTCGAGGTCATCTACTGGCTGGTTTTCGGCGAGGAAATTTCCGGCCGGAATCCGATCAAATCGTATTACGAACATGACGGCAAGGAAGTGGTCCATTTTTGCGGCAACTGCGTCCAGAATATCGCGTCATATACCGAGATGTTCGATTTTGACCTGCATGCGCCAAAGGAGCTTGCAGCTTTGGCGATAAACAAAACCTATCCGGTCCGCCACGCTGGCCGCAGCGAGATGATGTCTCATTTCAGAGGAAGCGGCGGCACGGTCCATACTAAAACCTATATGGAAAAGGATTTTTCAATCGGAACCTCAACCATTCCGCTCTGCGGCGGCGAACAAACCAATCAACTATTCGTCAACTACAAACGCAATCCGGAAGTCAAGACTTTCCGTGATTCTGCCACCGTGCTATATAAATATTTGACCGACTCCACGATTATCGGAGAACATGAAACATCGGTCGACGGCAATTTTACCGGCGAAATGTTCCAGAAAAATCAGGGCTGGGTCTATACCATGCAGAAGGACAACGTCGGGCTTATGACCTGTATTCCCAATCTGGTCAATGCGCCGCTTAACACCGATACCTTGAAACTGTGTATTCTGTTTGCCGGACATTACGGCTCGGTCGCCCGGGTTATCGCCAACGGCAAAGATTTGACGGAGGAACAGGAAGTCTGCCCGGTATCGGTGGAGACCGGACAAGTTTACATCCATATCGTGCCGCTGCTGCCGACCAATCTGCCGCGCAAAGCCGCGATCCGGTTCGGCCGCCAGAATGCTTTCGATGTTCTCGAATTAATTAACTATGAGGGTGAAAAACGCGAATTTACGGAAATTGAGCTGTCACACGTCCTGAACGGCTACGTAATGACGGTGGAATCAAAATCAAAATACGCTTCACTGGAAGCGTTTCACGCGGAAAAATCCGATTTCCGTTTAACCGACTATCTGTTCTCAAAACACCGCTTCCTGCAATTTTTCCGTGATGACGTTGATTTTGAATTGGTTTACACGCCTGACCCGTTTGGGATTCAGACCGAAAGCATCGATGGCCGCCCGGTAGAGCGTCCGATGTATGCAAGCAATCAAATCGATGTTAATTCATTGCCGTTCATGATCGGAAAAGTGGAACGTAATTTTCCGTTTTTCCCGTGGCAAACCAAGGAATGCGTCTCGTTCAAAAATTCCTGGCTGATCGGCTCCCGCGGCCTCCCCGGCGAATTCTACAACAACCGGTTCGAAAGCCTGAAAGACGATATTTAAAGTATAAGTCTTATATCATTTATTCTCGGATAATTTGGGAAATATTTTAAAAATTGATTTTATAAATAGTCACTACGCTTAAATAGTCACTACGCTTGACTGTAATAAAATCATAATATACTTATTTTTAATAACTTAATGATATTGTGATTATGGCAAATACTATTATGTAAACCGTAAACAAGATGGCTTTCATTCCATATAAATCGTCTTGTAAAAACAAGAGAGGTATGTTATTTTTATATAAATGATCATATAATTAATTGATTTGCTGGAGGGAATATCTAATGCATAGATGCTTCTATAAGCCGATGTGGACATTATTTTTTTTGTTCCCGATATTTTTACATACAGTTGTCGCAACAGATATACAGCGGAAATTATGGTTTTTCCAAGGCGGCAGTGCTCCCATCCCGCCACAACAGAATATATCCTGGCATGTTCCGGCAAGTGATATCCCGAATAATTTCACCAATGCGGTCCAAGCTTTATTTAAAAAAGGATTTGCCGATCCACGCGGTTGCGAATACCGGAAAATAACCATTGCCTGGGGAGACGATGCCTGGGGCTTTTTTTTCCGGGCGAAAACACACGGCTGGGTACTGCCTGAATCTGAAAACAGTACACAACGTTTCGCCATATTATGGAACGGACTGGTTTATCCGGTAATTGCTGTCGGAAAAAAAGTATCGGTCAAGAGTGACGTCCAGCAAATTATAAAGTATAATATTCAACAAATCAATATTACTAAAAATAAGTTGAGACTGCCTGAAAGCAAAAAACTGCAATGGCCCGAAATATTTCTTTACGGTATGTTACTGAGCTGTGGTTGCGGTGATGCGTCAATATGCGCTCTGCTGCTGCGTTTGGGAGACGTTAAACTGGCGGCGGAGGTTTACCGGACAGGAATCGAAATTCACGGCAAGCACTACCTTAAGCGCTTGCTCTCTCAACTTGAGTTCGATTACAAGTGGAACATATTCAGCCGGGCGCTGGCGGCGACTATGTACGGAGATGACAAACTCGCATTATGTTTCGCTGAACAATTAGAGCCATTGGTTAACAATGATAACACCGGGTTCGGTTCTACGTCTCGCAAGCTCCTTGACGATCTGCGTCGCCGTGAAAAAGAAAAACGCCAGCCGCTACCGGCTCCAAAGAATAAAATTGACGCCCTTATCCGCGATCTTGAAAACGTCAATACCAGACAAATGGGTCAACCAGGTAGTGTAATCCTGGGCCAGGATAAACGAATAAAAGCTTTAATCGCGATCAGCACTCCGGCCATTGAAGACCTACTGCAATGTCTGGAAAACGATCAACGCTTGACGCGATCAGTCAGTTTTGGTCGAGATTTCCATCGGCAACGTACTATAATAACCGTTGCCGATGCCGCTTATGTAGCTTTGTCAGGGATTCTTCAGCAGTCATTTTTTTTCACGGGGACCACTGCGGACAATGTATCACGTCGCAATCTTGAATCCAGAAGAAAGCTGGCCCGGAAGATTCGCAAGCACTACAACAGATATAAGAATATGAAGAATGAAGAAAAATGGTACAACATTCTTAAAAATAATGATGAAACGATTGAGGCTCAACTTCAGGCCGCCGCAAATATTTGCAGAAAAACCAATGTTAAAACAATACCTAATTCGTCAGGATTCTCAGTAACCTGTACCAGCAAATCCAACGGCAATAGTGTCGGACTTACCGGAGAAATTCTTCGCGCTAAAACCAATCCGTCATTGTCTGAGTTACTCAATACACGCGCCATCAGTTATTTGCCGAAAAGTGAATCGGCTATAGCAACATCGTTGGCTTTCCACAATGCGCAAAGAATGGCGCTGCTCTCAGCGAAATGGGACTTACGCAATAGTCTGCCGACCCTGAAACAGGTAAGTGCTGAAATTTACCGTGCGCTGCCAGAAGACGAATCATTCAAATCCAGACGGCTTGAATTGCTTATTCCATTAACGATTCAATGCACCAATGCCGGAGACAAATCAGCTTTGGTTCATTATTGTCGAACTCTCCAAGTCAACCCTGAAGCTGTCCTGGGAAAACATTGCAACGATGCCTGGGAAAAATATCTGGAACCGCTTTATCAGTTTCCTGATGACAAAAACGTCAAATCAACTGCGGAAATAATTTTCTATACTTCCGGCAACTCATGGAGTAAATACTTCTGGAAGTTTCAAGATGCAAGAAGAATTAAATCTTATTACAATGGGCTGTTCGCGCAACTCATGCGCCTGACGTCCTATCAAAAACATGTTTTGAGCGGTCTTGAGAACAAAAATAAGATCATAAAATGGCAAACCGATATTACCGGGGACAGAGGAAATTTCAATTATGAATATCTAGACCGCAGCGGCAGCGGCAGCGAAGGATTCAAGATTGATGACGTAAAGCAAGATCCATTATTTCCGGGAAACCATAACGTTCAAATCCTCCGAGTTTGCGATGTTTATGCCAAAGCTCTATCATTAATGAAAGACACGGGATATCCGATTTTCCAGAATTACTGGAACGAAGAAAAACGCAATAAAGTCATTCAAAAAATACGTGCAATACTCTCGAATTCAATAAAATCCAAACAAACATCGGATTAATTTTTCAGCTTGCGGTTGACAACTTTTCTTTATTGTATAAGCATCAGATATGAGATTTGATGTGCAATAAACAATAGGAGAAAAGTTCATTATGAGTACTGAAAAAGAAAAAAGTAAACAAAAGATTATCGCCATCGTCAAAGAATTTACTGATCCTAAACACCGCAAACAAGTTGACGAAGGCTTGAAAAAGGTTGAAAAGGCCAAAGGCAGATTAGATACGATGGTCAAGGAACTAGACAAGTTCTATGGAACGTTGGATAAATGGGCCAGCAAAGAAGCAAAAAATATTCGAGCAAATAAATATATAAATACAGGTGACTTGAAAATTAAAAAGGCTTTGACGGAAAACGAAATCAAGAAAATTCTTTTAAATAGAACTAAAGTAAAAGAAACACTTGCCAAACTGAAAAAGGCCCAGAATTTTTTAGGTGACGCCATTCCCAAATGTAGGAAAGCCGTGGACTCATACGGTAAAATATGTCAATTGGCAGGAGCCTTTGCCGATATCGAGAAATTACGCATTGAACAAAGCAAACTATCTTCTCCCGCTAGTTATGTAACATATTACAATAATCTTGCAACCGGTTTTTCCGCCGCAAGCACTGCGATGAAGGAGTTAACCAACAAACTACCGCCAGGAGCATCGGATTATTGCGACTTCATCTTTTCAGTCGCCGAAAATTCCGCAAAAGCAGCCAAAGTTGTCGGGGACTATACGACAAAACTGATTAACGAATTTAAAGCGTTTGACAAAGCATTAGCAAAAATGGGAGAAAAGAACTCGTCATTTAATGATGGAGGAATACAAAGATACATATCCAAGCATCCTAATGACAAATCAAATATTTATTTACGTTGAGCACTGAGCTCGCTACGCCATTTGTGCAAAAGATTTTCTGCTGATTTGCGGAGGGAAGAAGTATTTTCAACTTTCTCCAAGATTGAAAATGCTTTTTCCCCTGTATCAACAGCTTTCGACAAATTGTTTGTCCTATAATAGTTCTGAGCAAGAATCCAAAGGATCCTCATCTTAACTTTTGCAGTCCCACTGTGTGTTTTATGGGACTCAAGTTCTTTTAAACCGATGTGACATATCCTGTTTGATTCGGTTATATCATTCAGTTGTTGAAAAACCTTTGCCTGGCTTGCGTAAATATATACAAGATAAAGATAATTTTCACCGAATCTGGCAAACGTATGTAACTTATCCTGCAACTTTTTAGCTTTAACACTATTCTTCAAACTAATGTTATTCTTACTCTGAGTATAGTACAACTCAAATAAAACAATTGCTTCAGGATAATACTTTTTCTCTGGATTGTTTTTTTCATTACTAAGTAAGCGTGTTTCTAAAAATTCAACGGCTTTGTCGTATTCTTTATTTTTTATATATCTCTGAACTTTAAACTGCCACTTTTGAACCTTGGGACCGTTATCAGTCTTCAAATGTTTGTCTTTGACTAAGTTTTCTTTTGACAAATCTTCTTTATTCTGCGCGTAGACATTACAAAATGAAATAGCTAAGAACCAACTAAAGTAAACCTTTAAACAATATTTTCCAGATATATACATAGATACCAGAAACTCCCAATAAATTATTTGACAGTTAATATATGGCACCATATTCTTTTATCAAGACCTTATGGGATTAATTTTACCACCAGCCCAATAGCGGGGGGCTTGTGGAGTACTTTGCGGAAAAAGCAAAAAAATATCCTGACCATAAATTGTGATCAGGATATTCTCTGTATAACCGGTTACGTTACTCCCGGTCAACGCTCCAGTTGCTATTTAATTTTCAATCGACCTGGTCGTATACCCGGACGTAGTCGACAATGAAATAGTCGGGCAATACGGCATTTTTCAATTCCTCCGCCGGTTGGTCCCCTCTACGGTAGCCCATACATTCGGTTGAGACCAGAATAAATTGTTCGCGATGCGACACCGCCTCGCTGGTCCGCCAGGATTCTTTGCCGTCGATATAATAGACATAGCCGTCCTTGCTCCAGTCCAAACCGAAAGTGTGAAAGCCGTCCGGGGAGTCTTCCAGCTTACGCTCCCCTGATCCGACACTTTTATGATCGGCGCCGTAGCCATCCCAGTGGTTGTTATGCGAAATAATGCCGTCGCGGGTGAAATTTTCCATGATATCCACTTCCACCCCGGCCTCCGCCGGATTGATACTGCTGCCGATAACCGGCGACTGCAGCCAGAACGCGGCCCACCAGCCGGGCTGGGCCGGCAGTTTGCAGCGGATCTCGTAATAACCGTATTTATGCATGAATTTCGGTTCCTGGATTTTCGCGACCGGCCAGATCATCTTGGGTTTTTCCGCCTGGCTGTCAAAACAGAACCCACTGCCGGGACGGTCCAGATAGTTCGACCCGGTTTGCAGATGCGGCGAATAAAAGTGACCGTCCTTTTCGTACAGCGTTAACAATAAATTGCTGTTGCCGTCCAGCACCGCGCCGTCCGGCGCGAAAGTGTTGTGGCGCTGCTGCAGCAGATGCAGTCTGAAATCCCATTTCGAAAGATCCAGGGTGTCGCCGTCGAATTCATCGTGCCAGACCAGTTGCCATTTTTTACCGGTCGGCAGCATGCTTTTCACGTGTTTTGATTCATCAATCGCCATTTTCATTACTCCTTGACAAGTTAAGTTTGAGGAATTATCTTTTTATAATATATTTTCCATATTTCAGTTTAAAAGAGATGTATGTGCCAAATAAATATGAATATTGTGCCAATAGTTTTTACCTTATGAGTCATGCGCAATGTAAGTATTAACCACGAAAAACACGAAAAGTCACGAAATAGTTTTTTTATTTTTCAGTTTGCACTGAAAACTTAAATACATCTCCGTGTTCTCCGTGTTCTCTGTGGTGCTGTCCATATTTCGCAATAGTCTGTTTAACTTATTTAGAGAATGAGAATGAAGCCCGTAAGCAACGAACGACAGTGGAATGAAATCAGGCTCGACAACGTGGAACGCCGTTTCGGACAGCAGTTTCCATTGCAATCAATCGGCTATCTGCAAAACTTTATTACCGGAAGCAATGTTTACGGCATAAAACTCGAGTTCACTCTGCGGTTGTCGTCCACCGCCGAAACCAGTGTGGACATTATCGACGGCGTTACATACACTTGCCGTTACCCGAACGCTATTGTCAAACTGCCCGGCGTTAGTCATCGTTACGAGGTATCCGAACCCCGCGACGCATTGTACTTCACTTATGATACGGAGTTAACAACCTCTATGCAGCAAGCCGGACTTGTTCCTCTGCCGCCGGTATGGGAAGTGAAAATCACGCCGGAGATATCTGAAATCATCCGGGAGCTGCGCGACTTGATGCGGCATTCGCAGGAATTCGGCATGGCCGACCGGATGGATCTGCTGGCCTTGAAACTGTGGCAGGAACTGCTTTTCATGCGCGAAGCCGGCATGAAACGCGATGACTTTATCGAAGCGAGACTTCATCGGGTCGCGTCATATATCCAGGTCAATCTGAACCGCGAAATCGACTTTGACAAGCTGATCGCCGAAAACGGCTTTTCCCGGCGTTCCTTCTTTCGTCACTGGAAGACTTACTTTGACGTCTCCCCTCTGCAATATCTGCGCGATTTAAAGATGCGGGAAGCCAAACGCCTGCTGCAAGTGAGCAAGATGCGGATCGGCGACATCGCCTCTTCGCTGGGCTTCGAAGACCTCGCCTATTTCTGTGCCGTATTCAAAAAGTTCCACGCAATGACTCCCCTACAATGTCGCAAAAACGCGATAAACAAGCAGACAAAAAACTCAACCCGTAATTGAGTTATTAACGTCCTTATTTTCATTTCAAAAACAGAAATTGCAAAAATCCGGTTCCAACCTTGAAAGGGCGGCAGATATAAACGCTTCTACTAACCTTATCTTTATGTTTCGCACTTTCAGCGCTTAATATTTCCGGTGGATATCTTCCCGGGGTTCAATCGCAGTGTAATGATACCGCTTGATTTTTGATTATTGAAGTTGTATTATACAAAGCTGGAGGATGTTTGAAAATAAAACGGAGAAATAATAATTGAGGGGCAGAAAAATGTCGACAAGCAATATCAACAATGACATAGAAGACGATAACAGAGAAAGCGGGCATGGGAAAAATCTCAATTTAACTGCGAGGATAAAAAGGAAATGGTTAAAAGTCTCCATAACCTTTTTTGCAAGTTTTCTTCTTGTTTTGATTATATCATGGATTTTGACTGTTTTTATTGGCATAAAAGCCGTCGAGAAAGAATACGAAGTACGCTTAAAATATCTTTATGAAAAATCAAAAGAAGCATACATAAAAGACCCAAAACTAGGGGAAAGATGGTCAACGCCTTGCAGAGATGTCTCTCGTCAAGCAGCCCGTTTCTGGAAGAAAAAACTTTTCATTGAAAAACGATTCCCATCTTTTGAAGAATGGAAAAAATTCCAAGCCAGCGGAAACAGTATTTCATATTCAGCCTTTCTTCCTTTGAGAATCAAGGTCAATTATTACAGGGGAGATACTGTCTGGATGCGGGAATATTATTTCTGGTATCTTTGGGGGCTCCATCGGTACAAACGAGAACATTTAGCTGACATAGATTAACAAAAAGGACTTGAATTTATATCGTTTTCATTTTTACCGAACTCTCTCAAAGCATAAACCATGAAAACTTAAGAAATACTTGATTCGATTTTTTTTAATTCACGATAAAATTCCTCTTCATTTCCAATGGTCAAAACTAATTGGTAATTTATACATGGTGTCTGTTCTGGATTCTTTCTTAACTTTGATAAAGCGTGCTCATATTCTGTCTTTAAGTCATTCAATAACTGAAAAATTTCTTGCCCAGGGGTAAGAATAGCTGAACCCAAAGCTTTAAATAATGGCAGGAGATGACGAGGAGCCTTAACCTCAACAAGTGAATAATATATCATATAAAATTCTTCACTGCACGTTGCTAATAAGGAAGCTCCGCATTTCATTTTTTCTGGAATACCTGTTGTAATTCCCTCATTAACAAGATCAATAGCTTTCGAAAACTCGCTTATGAGGCTTTCAACCATTGAAAAAACCGGTGTAATAGCCGCTTCTATTCCTAAAATATTTTTGCATTTTCGATGCCAATTCTTTGCTCGTTTATATTTTCGGTGCATATCTTTAGGATTCAATCGTTTATATTCTTGCTCAAGGCATTCAATGAAATACGACAGCAAGCTTCCTCCAGTATTAATATCCACCTCTATAGTTCCTTCTTTATCAGAAGTCAATGAATCCATATCTTTGTAAATGCTATTTGCCAGCAACTCTGAAAAAATATTTGCAATTTTATCTCTTACTATATCGCATAATTCCAAATCACAGGAAAATGGAAAAGCATAATGTTGAGGACGAATCTTGTCAATAAATTTGTATTGTGCTATTTGAGACTTTGAACTCTTTTCAACAGAATCTGCTTTCCATAGCCAAAACTTTTCCCATGCAGGTTTAGATACACAAACAACTATATGCAAATTATTTTCTTTTGCTGTTTGGTATTCCTTCTCTACAATTGAAATACTATTATTAACTATTGTTCCATACTCCTCTCCTAAAACGAGAAGAAAGATGTGGGATTTTTCCACATTGGCTAAGCAATTATCAGAGGGGGACAATCTTGAGTACAATGTAAAATCAGGAGACTCAGAATAAATAGGATTATAGCCACAGCTCTTAATCATTGCTGCTAAAACTAGTCTATGGCGTTCAAATTCTCCACAAACAGAACTGATGAATACTTTTGGTATCTCTGAGTTCATTTCAACTACTCTCCTAAATCGCTATTTATAAAAATTGTGAAATAATAATACAAACAGGAGAACACAATCATTATGTCACAATACTTTATCTTCCATTCGCCACTATGTCAAGCAAAAAAACATGACTACACTTGCCTCCGTTTTCATTGGATAAAGGAAGAGGAATATCCAATATCCAACAAGGACGGAGCGAAGCGGAGAGGCCAGCGGAATGCTGGAACAAAGTGGCAATATCCAAATTTGAAGGATTTTTATAAAATTCTCCGTGACCTTCGTGTCCTCCGTGGTGCAATTTATAATTCGCAAGAGGTTATGTATCAGGAAAATGTCACTTGCCGGTTTGATTATTGATGACAGCAGTGGTATTGTTTAATACTGGAGGATGTATGAAAATCAAACATAAAAAGATGATTATCGTATTGATATGCGTTGCTTGGGGAGTTCTTTTCCCATTAACGCAGTTTTTATTACCAGGTAATTATTGGCCCGGTCCTCATTATGAATACAATCAGCTTCCCCCCCACAAAAAAATCTATATTAAATCTCTTTGTTATTCGACTTCATGTTTGAGACCGCTCTATCTCGTATTTAAACCTTCAGGTAAATTTGCCAATATTACGTTGTACATAATTGGACAATCTTTGATTTACACTGTAATTGGAACTATATGCGCATACGCCGCCTATGTACCATGGAGAAAAAATAAGAGCAAATCAGAAGAATCATGCAGAGACAACGAATAAAAACTATTGGTTGGACGTAGAATAGTCTGAACAAGCGGTCAAGCTTATTTTTCTATAACATCACAGACATTGATTTATGTTCAAACACCGCGGTTATCCTGTTATAGATAATTATGATCAAAAACTTATTAACCACAGAAACAATTAATATGACTTTCAGAAACAGTACCAGAAAAGAATTTGTCATTCGTTCCGTACGAATGCTCGCTTTGGTTGCCGGATTGTTTTTATTTACTAATTTCAGTTATTCACTCAATTTCCATGGTGCAGCTAATTCTGTGTTCGTGATACTGGTCGTTGCGGGTCTTTCCGCTGCTTTTGCCTATGCCGGAAAAATTGCGAATTTTCTAATTTGGGAAGACTGTGAAATCAGTAACCGGTCAATGTTCAGACGTTTCTTTATTTCCTGCATTCCCGGTTTTATATGCTTTGGAATTCATTATTTAATGACATATCCGCAACGAGACGGCTTTTACGAAAGAAGCCATTATCCGGAATCAATACTGACTCTCACCGCAATTATACTTGGACTCTTTGTTACGTTCACTGTTTTTGCCGGATGGTATCTGGTTTTATATTTCGCCGCACTCGCAAAACACCTGAAGTCAAAAAACGAAACCCCGTGCGAGACAAACGAATAAAGCAAAGAGATAAACAGTTAAAATTCGAGATTAATTGAGCGATAGAGGATTGATTATTAACATCAACCAGTAATTGAATAATCGGCCCATGGGTGGGATGTTTTCGTATCCCGGCGCTTTCATCGAAAGCGGCCCTACTAAATACACCCGTAAATTTGCAAGCCGTACTGAAAATAGCTGTAAAATAGTCAGACGGATTGACTATTGATAAAACATAAAGCATTTATCATAAAATCTTTAGCTGTGTTTTGCAAGGATAAGCGAAATCACCACAGAGATGGTTTCACGGGAACAATATCCAACAAGGAATATGCCTGTTTAAAGGATAGCAACAAAACACTCCATGATTTTCCGTGGCCTCCGTGGTTAAGAACAAACTATGGTCAACAAGTGTTCATCTGAGCGGAGGAGGGCCTTTGGCTCGTTTCCAAATATAATTGAACCAGTAAACCGGCATAATAAATGCACCGCCAATAAATATGGCAATGATCCAAAAAGTTTTCTCGCCGCCCGTGATATGATTGTTATTGGCAATGAGTATAATGTATATTACAGATAATATCAGCATGTAGAGGGGGGAAATTGCAATTAATATTGCGTTTTTCCTTGATTGAGCCTGGACCTCCGACATCATAACTACTTTTTTCCCGTGCTCCTTTTCCAGTATTTTTTTGATTAGATGGTCCGGAATATGGCGATTCTGATTTGCAGGGACATATATACTATTTGTATTCATAACCGAATTTTCAGCAACAACCCTTGTCTGCCAAATCAAATATGGAGTCATAAGTAGAGGAATTATTGTTGCGATGATTAATAATACAGCTTTGTCTTTTTTCATTATTTCCCCCTTGATAATCCAATACTTAATAATAAGCGCTCAAAACCTTTAATGCAACTCATGGCAGAAAAATAATTGATTGTTTAAATGAAATGTGATATAATTGATAATATGGAGGAGAAATATATGGACCATAAAACCATATCCATAATTAAAAGGTATATCGTCACTGTATCAGTTACGCTTGGAGTCGCCGGCTGGGAGCTGACTCTATTCCAACTGTACTGTATGCCGATGCAAATACCTCTTCCCCTGCACAGAATGGTATTTAATGAAACAACTCACGAAATGACATACCATGCGTTGTCTGTTTTTTCTATTCCGGGGATATTGATAATGACAGGATTGCGGGCATGTGGAATTTATTCTGCGGACTTTTTTACACTTGTTTCATTTTTATGCATAATCCCTCAATATTTCGCGTTCCTGTATGCCGGGAAATCCATCGGCTATATCATATCATTATTATTAAGCGAAAAAAAAGAAGATGTCTCATGCAGGACAAACGAATAAAGCAAATTACCACGGAAATGTTTATCGCATGGGGCATGATATGCGTGGGATTTTTGATTTATAATGGATGGATCATCTCCAGCGCGAACAACTATGACCCTTCATATAGATCATTTCAGATTGCTCATTTCATAATTACCTGGAGTTGCGTCCCTGCTTTACTTTTCTGCTTAGAAATTTTATGGTTTCCCTTCAGAGCCTTAAATACATATCTGCCTGGTTTCGTTTTCTATATACTTTTAATCATGACTCAATTTGCCTTTTACTGGTACCTGGGAAATCTCACGGGCAGATTTATCGTCAGGATAAAGCAATATATAAAAAGAAGAGCTAATTTCAAAACTATTTCGAGATATTTTTGATTTTTAGCGGCCAATTTAGCATTTGAGCTCAATTACATACCCTGCGGGTATGCTCATTCGCGCAAAAGACTAAATCTTCTCGCTAAAAACACTAAAAATAATACTCAAACTGGAGTTTTGAAATCAGCTCTTAAGTAAAAAAAATAAATTCCTATATAAACTTTAAAAGCAAACTTCTTTCAACTTGAGCTTAAAAATTCTGTTTAGTTGACAACTTTTCCTATTTATATAAGGGTATAGTAGATTGCTATTATGCGCAAAACAATAATTTTATGAGGGAGATTGAAAAAATGATTAATATCATCAATCAACTTGTTGGGAAATGATCAAACATTTCTGTCGCTAAAACCGAAAACTTGAAATCGATAAGAGAAGTCAAATGATTACTATCACTAAAAAGGTAGAAAACGCCGTAGTCAGTGTTCTCTCAAGTCAAGCCGAATTGACCGGCGTTGAAGTAATTAACTGTAAATCAGCGATTACACATGCAACATTTCCTCGGGTTATGGTTAAATGCAAGGATTTAGGTTCCCTCATTCCCGGAAATGTACAACCTTACAAAGCAACATTAGAGTTGACGGTGCAAACTGAAGCTACAGTCGATGTGGAAGGTGATACGTGTGAAAATATCGCTGATGCGGTATCAAGCATTTTACAGCCGCCAAACGGTTTGCTTGCGGTTGACACTGCATTTGTTGATGGCAAGTTGGATAAACTGGAATTCCAGCTGATAGATGAACTGCGGAAGCAAAATGAGGTGTTCAACTTCAAGATGAATGCTGAAGTCTATGTGCAGGGATAAAACTATAAATTTGATTGCATGCATAATTGCATCCGCAATATCAAGTACAGGAGGAAAATAATGTTATTTGACTATGATGCGATTCTACAAAAATTTTATCTGGCAGACTCTCCGGAATATCACAAATATCGTGATGGTTTTATAGAACTAGCTAAGAACTATGCCATCTATGATGCAGAGACGTCTCGGTCGCTTCATCTGGCCGGACAACTTCTGACAATTTTGGAAAGCGGTGAAGAAATCGCATTTACAGCCGGTCCAAGAGTAACTTCGATATCCCAACTCAGCTTTATCGAAGATGCACCGGAAGTGGCGAAAATAGTAGAGAAATGTCTTGAAGACGGGCTTTCTGCAATGGAAATTATATAAAATTAGTGTATAATAAATATAAGGATATAGTAAAATGGAAAAATTAAACTTGGGGTCTTTCAAGAATTCACCAGAATGGCGCGAAATACAACGGAATATACAGGAAAAAAGAAGAAAATTAAAACTGTTGCGTGATGAGTTTATACGCTTGGAAAAACAGAAAAGCCATAATCCAACAGTATTAAAAAACAAATATCGTCAATACAATGAGGTTGCTGCAAAATTAAGCAAAGAAGCAAAAAAAGAGAATCGGGAACAGTATCTCAAATGGGCAAATAGGATTTTGTTGATATGGAAGAAACAACAAATCAAACTTCTCATGGAAAAGTTTGAACATCTTATTCCCAAAGAGTCGTTTATTATTATAGGAGCGAATAATACAAGAAAAGTGTATATTCAACCGGAAGAAGCTCGTAAGCAGGCTCAGGAACTCGTGAATGCAATTGTAAATACGGTGTATTTTAAACTAAAAGAAGGTATTGAAAAATATGGAAAATTGCCACTTGGAGGTAACAGGGGCAATTGGAGTAGTTTAGTAAACAAGGGGGAGGTGCAATGTGCAGATAAAGATTGTAAAGGGTGGTCGGATATTATTCAGTATCAATGCCTGAAGATTATAACTGAATATGTTAAAAAAGACAAAAATGCTTTTTGGATGATTTGGAGACGATACGAGGGACATATAGTAATTACTGAACATAAGGGAATAGGAGAACATAACTGGGTTGAATTCAGAGGAAAAGAAAAAAAAGAGAGAGTTATAATTGACCCGTGGCCTTCAGGAGGAAGACAAATATATTCCAAAGAACCATATGAAGGCAGAGAAGGAAAAAGCAGAGAGATTTTTCCTGTATTAACTGTAGATAAAAAATAATTATTATATTTATACTTTGAGCGGGAGAAAATTTAACTTTTAATGTGATGATGCCAAATGGCGGATTGATTTTTACAAGTCTTTGGCTACCAGAGGTAACTAGGGAGTTGTAAAGAGCAAAAACGGCGTTGGCAGGGCACAATTAAAAGTTAATATTTCAAGCGTTTAAAGTATAAAATTGAAGATTAATGATAAAATATTTAAAAATAAAGAAAAAAAATATAATATTATTGCAAAAGTATTGTCGTATTAGAAAGCGCTTTATCTGGAGGGTTTTAATATTTTTGTTTATCTTTGATTTATTTCTGGGGCTGCTGGATGCGTATGCAAGACACTTCAGTTCCTCAAAAAATAAATTTACTATGCTTAAACTGGAACAGACATATAAGATGTATTATATCAAAACTAACCGTTTTATTGCGAAATGGAATGATGTTTACGATGACAAGACAAAAAGTTTACCATATCAATGGAATGACAGAGATTATGAAATACTCGCTCCTGCATCGATTAACTATATTCGCAAATTGCTCTATAAAAAAAAAGCGGCCTATTTATTGTTCAATATGAACGAGGCTGATGAAAGTATTAAGAACGACCCGAACACAATTATAATTGCATCCCCATACCCATACAAAGGTAGACGTCGGGTATATACAGTGAATGCTTTAAAAGGCTTATCTGGAGAACGTAAATACTGGGTGGCTGAAGAGGATTTCCAAAAACAACTGCAACGGCAAAAATGGTTCCCTAAAGTAGAGATTCCGCCAGAAGATTAGCTTAGGGTTGTCCCTAAGCAAAATATAGTAAAGCAGAAAAAATCAATTTGATTGCTGAATGTAAAGAACTCGGATTGTCGTTCAAGGAATTTGCAAAGCAAAAAGATATCTCTGTCCAGAATCTATATAATTGGCAACGCAATCATGCCGATATCATTGCCGAGAGGTTAAATGCAGGAGATGCCAAAACAAAAATTATAGCTGCACTGGTACAGGAAATACTGAAGACCAAGAACAATACCATTCAGGAAGAGGAAGACCGGCTGATTACTGAAATAGCCAGACTGAAATATAACAAAGGTGAATATCCCAATGAAGCCCTGTTAAATGCCGTTCGTGACGGCATGCAAGCAAAATGTTCCGATGGCGAAAGCCTTATCTCCATTCTCATCCAGGAACATGCCATTCTGATGTACCAGGAAGATTATGAGCATGAGTAATGGAAAACAAATATATACATTTTAAGACCTCACAATTAACGCTTATTTTTTTTATTGTACTTGAAAGTGATGACAAATATGGATAGATTAGTTATGTAAATAGTTTACTAGAAATCTTATGAGTAAGAGGGATTGAATGGGAGACGCCAAAACGAAAATTACACCAGCAGGATATCCTGAATCGTCTTTCAAGGAGTCAGATTCAGTACAATGCCTTCAATCATTGATAAAAAATAAATATATTAAACCCCATATCAACGTTGATGACAAAATCCCTAACCATGATGGACATATAGAAATACTTGACGATAACCGCATCCCAAAAGGCAGAGTAACTGTTCAAATAAAAACCATTCCTAAAGGACGAATGCAATATTCGTGTAACATGAAATATGTTTCTTACTCTGAAACTATTTCAGAACCATTTCTTATGATATGTGTAGATGTGAGTAACAATAAAGCTTATTGGAGGCATATTGAACCTGTTATGCCTGAAATAAAAGAAGGACAAGCATTTTTCACAATCTACTTTTCAGATACGGACGCTATTGACGACACTGAAAATTATATTCAGCAATGGCTGAGAATATGTACGGAGTATAAAGAAAGAATTTCAAATTATCCAATATTAAAAAAAAAGCTCACTGAAAAAGAACAACTGCCTGATGGAGCCTTCGCTTATCAACAGATGATTGATTATATAAATTCGGAACTCGATACAAATTGGAAGACAATTAAATCAAAGTTTTTTGCTTCAACATGGAAAATTGGAATAGGGATATATGATAATACCGTTGACTATACATATTTGTTGTATCAAGTTCCATATGGTGAAACAGGCACCATAGTTAGAAAGCTTACAAAGGATGATGATAAATATTTTGACAACAAAGAGCCAACTTTTATTTCTAAAACCTGGCATAGTCATTTTAGTTATACGGAAAGCAGGAAACATGGGTTTGAATTTATCCAAAAATATGTCAAGATGGCATTATCTGAATACAAATTCGTGGTACAAGGGAAAATCCTTTCCAGTGAAATCATTACCGCATTTTGTCGACATTACGCCGATGCCTTAGAGGTTGATACAAATATTTCTTTAAATGCTCAGGATGTCTATGGGAAAATTATGTCACGTTTTTTTAATTACCAATGGCTGAATGAGCAATCTACTCAAATTAAAGTTCATTCAATTTTGGGCCGAATCAGGGTGGTAATGAAAAACGTATTAGTCAACACAATTTATTCACCTCATACACCTTGGCCTGATAACAAGTTATCCATTTTCCCTCTATCTTCACTTCAAGAAGCTCTAAGATACATGAATATGGCTTCCATTGTTACAAGTCTTCCTCCTCCTGATATAATAAGCGACCATGAGCACCCTATATTAGGTTTCTCCGATGATGCAGAGAAAAAACGAGCTATATATATTGCAGACAATTTTCTTACTGTATATGAAGAATTTATCACTGGAAATGGGCTTAACTTTATAAACCCTCCTTTTCTGAATCCTAGGCAAACAATAATTTTCGTATATGCCCCCAGACCAAATAAAAAAGCTGGAGAAAACCGTCGTTATGTCACATCATTAACAGCGATTCGTGTTGATAATAAAGATGCAATACTTCCAAGATATACGCTTATCATAAAGAATTCTGACGATGAAATATCTAAGTTATTAAAGGATGGAAACATCTTTATAAATAGGAAACGCTTTAAATGCCTGTCTTGGCATGGACTTGGAGGCGAGTGCCTTTATTCATCAATGCCCCTATTTACCTTAACATACGCAATTCTAAAAAGTGATATAGAATCTTATTTTAGGAATCAAAAGACAAGGCTATAGGGAGGTCTTAATGAAAGACAAATACACAATATTTTATTCATGGCAATCTGATTTGCCTAATAAAACAAATAGAGGCTTTATTGAAGATGCATTAAAAAGGGCTTCAAAATTAATTTCTAAAGATATTGATGTTGAAATTGCGGTTGACAGGGACACAAAAGGAGTAGCCGGAGCTCCAGAGATTCACGATACAATTTTTGATAAAATTAGAAATGCTGATATTTTTGTCGCTGATATTTCAATTATTAACAAACCAGCCAGTTTCCTTGCACTTATACAATTTTTTTCACGAAACAAAATTAGATTAATGCCGAACCCAAATGTCCTAATAGAACTGGGTTATGCACTTTCTGAACTAGGAGAAAATAGGATTATTTTAATTCATAATTCCTTTTCAGGAAAAATTGAAAATTTACCTTTTGACATTAATAAAAAACGTGTAATCTCATATGAGTTGACTAGTAATTGTAATAATAAACATTTAGAGCGTGATTTCTTAGTAAAAACACTAAACACGGCTATTTCCAAGATAATAGAATATGATGAAGATAATCCTAAAAAGGGTAAAATAAATGTTAGATTTGGTTTTGCTAATATTGAAAAAAGACAACCAATTGAATCCGATTTAAATTTTGAAAATCAATATCTTATTGTTAAAGATGATATTTCTGATTACATTAAACCTAGGTCTTCATTCGACCATTTTACTGTCCCAATCACTGGGCAACGAATCAATAATGATTTCTATAGAGAAATATATGATTATTCTTTGAAGTATAATTTATGCAAACAGATTAATTTTTACTTTAGTAATAAGAGCACTGTTGCATTGACTAATATTAAAATAGATATAATTATTCCTAACCCAAAAGGAGATGTAGAAGTTTATGAAGAATTACCAACTCCTCCTGCTAGAACATATAATTTCTTGAGTAATATATACACAAATAATAAATTTTCTAATAACATAGCATCGATAGCAAGTGAATATAATTATACTATCAAAGAATGCAAAGAATATATTTTAATCGAATATAGTATAAAAAGCTTACAGCCGTCAAGAACAATTTTTTTTGATGATGATTTCTTTATTGGGTCAAAAGTGTCTCAGAAAACAGATATAAAAGTTGAAATTAGAGCAAATGAACTACCTGAACCTATATATGAAAAATTGCATATTATTTTTAATACTGAAGTAATCGAAAAGACTTCACAAGAATTTGAACACCATGTTAATTCTTATTTTAAAGAAACTTAATTTAACAAAAAGTATTTCGATTTGTTTTATTTTGATATCAGTTAACCCTTGACTCCGAATGACTCCGTTTTCGTTTTGTAAAGGGTAAGTCAGTTCAGGGTAAAGTTAGTAAAACGGGAATAAAGTATCTTTTTGCAGTTATAAAAGAAACAAGGCACTTACTTTTATTGTAAGTGCCTTGTTAGTAAAGAGATGGTGGTGGGCGGTGGATTCGAACCACCGAAGCTACCGCAGCAGATTTACAGCAGAGCTCAAACAAGCATATTCCCTGCGTAACTTCAAATTTCTGACTCCAATTGACTCCGATACCCATTGTATCGCTAAACTTCAAAGCGACAAATAAAGCTTAAGTAAAATATCATTTGTCCTCTGGGGTGGCGACTCCTGATGAACGTTCTTCAGTTGCTTGAGTTTTTGTATTATTGTTTTCTTGAATATCCTTAATTTTATATCCCTTTACATATTCCGGCGCTTTAAATCCATGACCAGACAGCACTGAACATATATCATCATTATCTGCTAATAGTGGTTTTAATTTAATAACTAAATTTTTAATATAATCATCAGTAATTTTTGAATTAGAACTTTTTTCTTTGAGCATAAGTTCTAGTAGAACCATATCACATGTGAATGAGCAATTCTTTTTCTCAGTATTTTGCTTCACCATCGTTTCAAATTGCGATAAAGAAATGGTTTGTATGAAATTTTTAATAGGAGTACATGATAATTTCAATTTATGACAGTTCTTAGTTTCTTTTAACAAATATGAATTTTTAGTATCTATATATATAGACAAAAAGTTTGGAAGGGGCTTTTTATTCTCAAAAGGAATGTCAAATATTACATCATTTAACATTAAGTCACTATCAATGCATTTAATTCGTAATGTTGAATCAGGAGTCCATTCCCAGATAAACCAATTTTTATCATCATACGTAACGGTAAAAGAATCACTCGCCGCTGAACTATTTTCAAATATCTTTTTGCTATTAGCAATAAACACAAGGTATGGGTCAGGGTCATCATTTTTCCCCCATAATTGCCCTCCAACATTTTTATTTTGCATAAGGCTCAAATTTAGCGTTTTTAGGTGAATAATATAGATTTGTTTATTAAGAGTTTTCCTCGGAGATGTAGAAAGAGATTCTGCACCTTGAGAAATTACAGTTATAGTTGTTACAATTAATACAAAAATATATTTTTTAAGAATTGCCATTGCCATCTTGCTCCTTTTTAAAAGTTCTTTTTTTTAGTTTATAATTGCCCTGGAAACATTCTCTTTTAATCTTGAGATAACTCCTTTCCATTAATATAAAATTAATATTTAAAGAAAATTATACAATAATTAAATAAATACTTTCAATTAACGTTATATTTATTCCTTAACCACTGAATTGTTAAATCAGTCCTTTCTTTTTCTTTATATGCATCGTACAATTGCCAACCCCAAATTATAGCCACAGTGGTTGCTGCTATAATAATGACAGTACCGCTAACGATAATGATTCCACCTAGAGCCATTCCTCCTCCTCCAGCAGCAATCGAGCCTCCCCCAAGCCATGCAGAGACTGCATTTGTAGCGGCGATTCCTCCTAATGTTGATATTGGAGTTCCTGTGCTAGCTGTTCCAAAGGTCATTATTAGAGATATTGTTGCTGCATGTGCTAATTCTCCAACTATAGTGCCTACTGCGCCAGCAACAAACTGCTTGTTTGCCGTATCAATATCATGCAGACCCAAATAATATCCCCCATAGGCGAATAGACAACTGGAAAAAATTCCTGAAATACTTCTACTTATGGCGTTTGTCACTAGACTAGCCGATTGTACTCCTAACTGCTTTGCTGTTGATTGAGCGAAGCTATGCAATATTTGATTTTTGGTAAAAGATAGAGAAGCCAATTGTCCAACCGCAACGCCTGAGCTGATAGAGACAAATGCAACTCCACCTGTTTTTCCTAATTTCATATAATTAATTTTTCCATCGTTAACTAATTGAAATGTTACTTCAGTCCCAATGACTATCGTAGAACCGATAATGCCAGCTTTAATGCTGTTTTGTGCCATGACTTTATACACAGATGGGTAGTTTTCTGACGAAACTAGATTTTGATAATCTTTCGCATTTTTCAATATGTTTTTTGCATAAATATCAGATTCAGATTTAGACAATGCAGGTATTTTTCTTCGAATAATATCGGAAATCTCTTCCTGTGCAAATTTCCCCATTTTAGCCATATGCTTCGATGCCATATTAACTTCAAAAGAACCTATTTTATTGAGAGAGGCTATATCATTGGCCCCAGTCATTCTACTTGCATCCTTAATTGTAACTTTGAGAATATTTTTTTCAAAAACACACTGATATAAATATTTTTTATATGACAATAATCCCTTCCCATTTGCTATAAAGAATTTACCGTATGTATTAAGTTTTTGAGATGCTTCTGGTAGGCAGTTTCTATTTCCTTGATATTTCCATGCATCTTTGCTTCCTTTTCGCCAAAAAATGATTTCCTCTCCATTTTTCAGTTTGATAGGAATAGAATGTCCCTGAATGCCCGTAGGCATTTTCGCTTGCTTCATTCCAGATTTAACTAAAGATGCTAAGTCCGTATAGCGGTTACCCATGGCAATAAGGCGCTTATCTGTCCATTGACGGCCCAGTTGTATTCCATCCCTTGTGACTTTATTTAGCTGGCTAGTTCCATACTTTACTTCCGATACTATTAATCTAGTAGGAAGACCGTTACTGTTAACTTTTAGAGCAATTCCATCAATGCCTTGGGGGCCCACACGAGGAGCCACATTTATCCATCCTCCTGATAAGTTTAACTGGGATAGAAGTGTGTTAGAAGCAATTTTTTCAGCTATTTCACCTTTCAATATACTAGCTGTTATAACAGACTTGCTCAAAGCTACATCAGCCCTTGCGAGAGCTGTAGATAATACAGAATGTCCAGCAACTTCTCCTAAAACAACATTTTTACTATATAGATTATCCTTGGCTAAGACCATGAGAGTTAGCGAAAACCATATATATAGAGAGAGAAAGTTTTTTTTCATTAAAAATCCTCCAGTCTATATTTTGCAGTCTCTGCTATTAAGATTTCAGCCTTGACTTTATCGGTTGGGGAATCTAACTCTCCCAGGATTGTAGATAATATACGACTCACTAACGCTCCAACCTCTGGCTTCAATAGTCGTTGGTCAATCTTAGCTAAATCACAATTTCTTAATATATGCCAGCAAGCATCGTCACTGGCCCCCGTGTCCTTCCATATTTGCCAAATCCCAGAACAAATCTCCACAGCCTTTTGATTATATCTTTCATATTGTTTTTCTCTCAATTTCTGTATTTTTTTATTGATTTTTTGAATGACAACTTGAGTTTTAGCGTTTATTTTCTCTGATTTAATCATTCCAATATATTGGGGGATAATTGACATTTTCTTATAAATCAAGTTAATTACAGATTGACAAGTATTCGTTTCATCTTTAATATCTAAAGATTCTATTTCACTATAAATTCCTTTAATTCTATCAAAATATGGCATTGACCTAGCAGCAGCAATTTGTTCAATGAGTTTATTGATTCTTGAAGGATATCCATTTATTTTTTTTGCCAATACTTCAGGGATAACGTCCAAATCAACTCCCCAGAACTGGGGAAGTATATTTTGAGCAGCCTGAATAATTGAAACAGCTTTGTCAGATGCAATATTGCTACTGTTAATTTTTTTCAAACAACTATCAATATATTTACATTTCAATAAAACATCCAAGGTAATCTGAGTTTCATTTAATTTCTTATTGATATCTGAAATTAATTCTTTTTTATTTTTCAAATTACTATTTTCTAATTGAGGAATAATTTTTTGCAGTTTTTCTTCTCTATCTACAAGTTGACCTTGGCTTTGTGCGATTTCCTCAAGATAAACACCTTTTAAAGAAGAGTAGAGCGCTGCAACATCAATCTTATTCTCATTATTTTTTTCAAGAGAAGCATAATATTTATTCTGAGCTTGTGCAACGTCCTCCATAATTGATTTAACATTGGGAATATTCTCTGGATTAACTTGATATAGACTTATTTCAAGCAATGACATTAACTTGTTTAAGTTATTGATTGAATGGTGTTTTAAAACAATATCAGAATACCCTTTTAGATATTTATAGCTACCAGGAGAGTGATTTAATGCACTTAACATATATACTTGAGCCATCTCAATGCTTCCATTAGAATAAGCTTTTTTACTTAATTCAAATGCAAGTTCTGAAATATCTTGTAGGTTGTTAACTTTGGGGCTTAGATTTTTTTCTTTCTGAACAAAGTTTTTTGTTTGAGTATTAAATGAATTAATTTGATTATCAAGCATTGTTTTTGATTTCTGTAAGCGGATATCTAACTTTTTGCAGGAAAAAGCCAAGTCTGTAATGCTTTTTTTTAGTACTGATGATTCTTGAGAAATATTTTGCATCTTGTTATCAACTTCTGATATGTGTTGTAGAAGCGCTTGTGGCTTTGGAAGAGAAGTCTGAACTTTTTTTAGCTCTTCCTTTAACTGATGATTTTGTTCCTGTATCCGACTATACTGATACATTAATGAAACAAAAATAAAAAGCAGTAATACAATTTGAATAATACTGCCTTTGGGAAAAGACTTTTGGTTTTCGCTCTGATTTAACGGTACGGTATTCTCATTATTCATTTTATCGTTCTCGTTCATGGCTACTCCTTAATTTGATGTTATAAACGAAAATATTATTTATGATTATTCTTTATATGTTCCGCTAACCTATACACCTCTTTTCTAATGTGAGTTGGATGTAGAACCGTGGCTCTACCGCATTGGTGCATTATCTATGTTATTAACCGATACTTTGACATTGATGCCACCTTAACCTCGTATTGCCCATCCGGACGTTCAGATATGCTTTGTTCCAGATGCAATGGTTTGACCTGTAATATATTTTTCAGGTAGGCGTCACAAATAACTACCACATTATTTATTCTTTCAGAATCAAAAATATCATCAGAGCTTATGTCGTCCTGTTTATCGTGACCGCATTTGAAAAAATCACCGGTTCTGTTAACACTTTGTACTCTGGGTAAGGCAAACGTGCGTGATTCATTTCGCAGGTGACAATATCCTTTAACATACCATGTACCCTCGTAAAAAATCATTGACATAGGGTCAAATCTTCTCGACGAAGCTTCCCCTTTACTGTCTGTATATTGTAAATTCACTGTCTCATGTAACTGCCACGCTTCAAATAAAGGAAGGAATACTTGAGCCTCAATTTGTGCGTTATTAGCAGGAATAATATTTAGAGAAGCGACTTGGGATTTATTTAGGAAATCAGGATTGTTAGTAGTTAAAAGGAAATCGACAGAATTGCGAATTTGGCTTTTTAATGGCTCCGGCATAATATTTTCTGCAACCCTTGCTCCAAGAACAGCGGCCAACATTTCCGAATCATCATATACTTGAGGACATGAAAAAGCCCAATTGTGATGTGTCAGGTAATAGCCGTTATTTCTTTTATCAAACTCTATTGGCGCATCAAAGTCGTTTTTCAGTATCTGTATATCTCGATACACGGTCTTCTCAGTACAGGCCAAATTGATATTTTCATAAATATCTGCATTACGCAATTGCTCAGCAAATGACTTGCAATTAGGATACCGGTTCTCTTTCAAGCGAGCAACCAACCTTACAAGCCTTATAAGCTGTTTTTTCGAAATCGCCATACCTCTCTCCATTATTGATTAAATATATTTGTGACAATTATCAAATTCAAGAATATATTCTTTATTTATTTCCAAATGTTTCCATTTCCGGAATCAAGGTTCCATATAGAAAATTTCCCACACAAAATATAAAAACCACCCATATAACTAAAGCGATAAAGGCATGCATTCCGGAAAATATAATTGCAATACCTCCTCCAAGGGCCAATGACTGAGTATACCAGACAGGCGGGTAAAATGCCGCTCCTGCCATCAAAAGCGAAGCAATACACGACCAACTGAACACCAGAGGGGCATCCAGCAGGTTAAATATAACAAACGTCAATACAGGAACGCCCACAATATAACTTATTTTGATAAGGGTAATTTTCATAAAAGGGGAATAATGATTACTCATTGCTGCTCTCCATTTTATTATACAGGTCTTTGTCAATAATTATTGCCAGTTTGTCAATATAGATATTTCCTGGAAGATTTGAGGGGGTATTGTCAATCAAATCCTCATTGATATTGTTAACTGTTTGTGGAGTATAATTTTTATACTTATAATAATGTTCAAGAGAGAAAACAGTTAAAATGATAAGAACTGAAATGTAAATTAAAATACCTAGCCACGCTCCGGAAAAAACTGCCATTAGCAAACAAGTGGCTGAACTTGTTACCAAATGGGTAAATACTGCATATCTGCTATTTCGAGTGTAAATGCCTGTAATAATTACAACGCCGAGTAAGAAAACTCCCATGGGCGAAAAACAAGAAAAAACAAGGGCTAAAACAATATATATCCCTGTAAGCCAAAGATTTTCCATTAACATTGCTGTTCTCCTATAATTATTGTTCTCTACCGTATAAAATATTAGCAGTGGTTGGACATTTGATGTCATAGCAAATAAAAATATTCAATTTTTTTTACCAGAAACAAATTGTCAAAATTCCCAAATGTCAAAAAATCTGAAAAAATATTTTGAGCTAGTCTGGTTGTCATAATTCCAACATCAAAATTCTATATTTTAGCCATCACATTCACATCATTAAAACTCCTCATTAATAGTAGTTAAACTATTTATGATAAACATCTTAAACGCTATTATATTAATTTGACTTTTAACCATATCGGTCTATCTTATAGTAAAGATATGGACATAAATCAAGGAGCTAAAAATGAAGGTTGAAATTAACGGCATGCGGTTTGGTGTAGAGATTGAAACAGTGAATATTACAAGGGAAAGGGCTGCGAAAGCCATTCAACAAATTGTTGGTGGTCATGTTGATGAAAACCGTTGTTTAGCCGAGGATGGGCGTTGCTGGCAGGTGGTAAGTGATGGTAGTCTTAATGATGTCCCTTGTCACTTACGCAGTGAAGTCGTAACCCCAATTCTTTCATATTCTGATGATATAGCAATTCTACAACAAGTAATCCGCTGTCTAAGGCGTTCCGGGGCGAAAATTAATCATCAGTGCGGCATCCATGTCCATGTTGATGCCGGTATCCTTGAGACAAAAGCCATTGTTCGCTTGGCAAAATACGTTAACAAGCAGGAATACCTTATTCAACATGCTCTGGGAATTAGCAGACAGCGCATAAATAAATATACCAAGCCTGTTGACGCAAGTTTCATTGATAAGCTGGAAAAGAAGCGACAGATTTCCATGAATCAGTTAAACACACTTTGGTATGGCTCATATAATCATTCCCCCAATAAATATCACAGCAGTCGGTATGCAGGATTGAACTTTCACTCTATTTTTGAAAAGGGAACAATTGAATTCCGTTGGTTTGAGGGAACGCTTCACGCCGGTAAAGTTAAATCATATATCCAGCTTTGTCTTCTTCTAGTTAACAAAGCAATTAACTCAAGAGGAGCATGTTCTACTAAACGGACATTTAATCCAGCGACTGCGAAATATGATTTCAGGGTTGTCCTTTTACGGCTCGGAGCCATTGGAGATGAATTTAAAACACTTCGACTTCATCTTTTAAATAACATGCCTGGATGTGCTTCCTATAAAAATGGAATTCCAGTCAAACCCCAAATAATGGAGGGAGTATAATGTATCATTGCTCTTCCGATTTGATGCGTTCAGAAAACGTTCGTTTACTGAACACTGAGAATCGAAGAATTTTTGAACGGAAAAATCAACCAAATTTTAACACCCTTTTCTGAACGAAGGAAAAAGCCATGAAATGCATCATTTACACTCGAGTCTCCACTGATGACCAGAATGCCGAAAACCAATTGACCCAACTCCAGGAATATGCCAATCGACAGCAATGGGAAATCGTCGCAATCAAAAAGGACATCTGCTCTGGTTCTCGTTCTGCCAAAGATAGAGCAGGTTTAAATGAAGTGTTCACAATGGCACGACAGAAAAAGTTCGATGTTCTTTTATTCTGGAGTCTCGACCGTTTTTCTCGAGAAGGCAGTAGAAAGACACTCGAATATCTAACCAGACTTGATGACTACGGCATCAAATGGCATTCATATACCGAAGAATACATTTCCAGCCTTGGCATTTTCGCTGATGCCATAATCAGCCTTATGGCTTGTTTAGCAAAGCAAGAACGGGTCAGAATATCCGAAAGAACCAAAGCCGGTTTAAACCGCCTCAAATCCAAAGGCGTCAAACTTGGACGTCCAGCCTCTGCACCAGATTTAAAAGATAAAGTAACTGAACTTCGTGGACAAGGATTATCTTTAAGCAAAATAGCCACCAAAGTGGGAATTTCCAAGACCCGAGTCCATCAACTTCTAAAATCTGCTTGAACGTCCCGTAACTCCAATTACAGGACATAGAGATTTATGAGTTGATAATTCCGATTTGTCGATATTATTTTTCAAAACCAAAAAGCTGTCTGTGATATTTCAAATATACTTTGTGCTGTTCTTCGATTCTCTTTAATTTTGCATTTTTATCAACTCCCAAGATTTTAAGATTCTTTTCGTTGAGTTTATTGGATAGAATAATATTTCCATTGTTATCAAATGAAATATATCCGCAATCAAATAGTTTATCATAATTGGGTGTTAGGAGAATTCCGTTATAATAATCTATTACTTCGAAGTTAGAGCAGTCTCTCCATGGCTTAATATGAGATGCTATTAATAAACTCGTTTCAGCACAACCTGAAATTGCGCAGGAATAATCCCAATAGTTCAAAAGCTTTTTCCTGAATATCCCTTGTCCTATTCTGGCTTTTATTACTGCTTCTTTTTCTTTTTCGGAAGCCGAATTATTATAGTCATCAATAATTTTTTTCGCTTCAGACTTCGTACCTTCTTCAATCGGATAACCAGAAAGCATCCATACAAAAGTATGCGTGTCAAGCAGTGATACATCAACTTGAAGTCTGTCGGATAATAAATATTTTATCTCACTCAAAATATCATTGTAAGTGGAATAGTTTTCCCAAGAACATTTATGCGAAGTTGTAAAATCAATTCCAAGCTTATTAAACGAAGAATCAAAATACGTAGTTGCAATTGGAGCGTATTTCTGTTTATCTTTAAGGAAAAACAAATATGCCATCAGCGAGTATTTTTTACCTACCTCGTTTATTAGTAAATCAAAAGAGATACTGTCTTCAACTATGTTTTTATATAAATCAAAGAAAATCTGTTCAATTCTTTTTTGCTTTTCAGTTCCTAATGCCTTGCATAATGCTACATGAGGTTTACTGTCTTCTCCGTATCGAGCATCCCATGGCAGTAAATTATTTCCCTTAATCTCAATGGCATGTATCACTCTTTTTAGGAGTTTGCCTGTACCGATGTCCTCAACCTTCCAATTCTTTCTGTCTAGTTTTGACCAAGCTGTGGGTAGTATAAAATTCTCTTTATAACCTTCTCCTTCTGATGTTTTTGAATTAGAGCTGAAAGATATGAAAACTTCCCCACTTTCTTTCTCAACATAGGCTTTCCAAATCTGAAAGTATTTTTCAAACAAAAACTCATCAACTTTTATAGTATTCATACTGCTCCTTATCTATTTGTTCTTACTTATATTCAAGTCATTATAAGTTTATTTTCCAACGACAATTTTTATCCCAAAGTGGTGCTTCAAAAAACGCTCTTTCCCATTGCTCGAATAAGTGTAATGAATTGCTTAAGCCACCGGTATACTTTGGTTCAAGAGCAATCGTAATACCACGCAAATTAGAAAGAACAATTCTTACCCATTCGTTACCAATATCCAGTTCTTTTGCTATAGCCTTGTCTGAAAGCATAGGTGTATATCGCTGGTCTGCCACCTCTTTTTTTTGGGTGAAATAGTCAAGGTCAATATCCCATATTATGCCATTATTCTCACGCCCTCTTTTCCATTTATTTATAGCACTCATAGGAGACCTAAAATATTTGACATTATGAATCTTACCATTCCGGTCAATGAGTTTGTAATTTCGTGGTAATATATCCCTTTGTTTAATTACGGCATAAACATCTCCAATTGAGTCTAACCACATTGCAGGAGCTATATGACCATCATTCAATGAATGAAGGCCTAGCCAACAGAAAAGAGCGACCTCTTTTTCATCATTTTGATTAAGGCGTTTTAGCTCTTTCTCAGTAAAGTCACATTTTCCTCCAACATCATTATGCCAATCAAGAGTCAAAAGGTCTGGCGGCGTATATTCTTGCGAGTAGCGTAAACCGTTTTGTTTTATTTTCAGCCAGGTAGCAAACGCAAAACGATGTTCCATTACAACCTCAACAATTGGAGCTAATCTCTTTTTAAAATATGGATTTGGGTGTTCAACAAACGTCAATAAACATCCAGGAGAGGTGAACACATGCCCCCGGTTTTGCCTTTTGATGATATCATTTATTAATGAAACATTCACTTTACCGCCTCTTTTTTATATCTTCGGCCAACGAAAACGGTATCTATTATTATAGTACTTCTCTTTTAACCAGGCTAGGTCATTTTTCCAGTCATCAATTGCTTCTTCTGGAGGATTAGTTCTCCTTTTCGCATTCCTAACAAATGAAGCTATTGTATTCGCCAATTTCTTTAGCCTTGTTCCCGTTTTAGGTTCACCCCATTCTTGCATATATTCAGGAGATTGAACATTAGGTACATGTTTCAGCATTATACTATCCAAAATTTCATGCCGGGAATAAACTCCTATGCCACTTCCTCCTACATGATACCCCATAACACTTAACAAACCCTCTTGAGGCCAATCAGTTTCTTCAATATCATCACGTCCAGGAACAATATTTGTTGTTGGCCAATCAAACCCCCAATCAAGAATAGATTGTAAAGCAGGATGGTCATTACCTAATTCCAACAGTAACGATTCGTTATCGTATGGGTCTTCTTGAGTAACAGCATAAGCAAGAAACATTTCTTGGGAATAAATACGCAAAGCACACCCTCTGTATGATTCAAGGCATTCTTCGAGTTTATCTTCATCCCATGCTTGCCTACCAAGAATTATTACATCGCTTGCGCCCAAATTGTAACAAGCAACACCCATCTTTTTCATTATTTCATCAAAAGTGCTTTCTTCGTATGGGCCAGAACCACTGGTACATACATTTTCAGGCAAAAAGTTGAACCTAGATTTATTACTACCTTCATCATTTTCCTCCTCCTCATCATCGTATTCGTCGTCATCGTCTTCATCACCATATTCATTATTCCAATTAGTCAGAGTTGATGCAAGTCCTTTTAGGTTTGAGTTCAAATTATCCATAGATGAACCTAATTCATCAATAGATGAACCAAATTCATCAAGAGATGAGGCAAGGTCATCGTAGTCATTTTCATCATCATAATCTTCGTCATCATAATCTCCTTCATCATCGTACTCGTCTTCATCGCCATAGTCTTCATCACCAGCTTGATTTTTAATCTGTTCTGCCCAATCATCGTCGACCAGTAAACATTTATCGTGATTTTGTGATTTAATGATATTTCCGTAAATTTTTTCAAGTTGCGGATATAAACCAAATTCAATATTCACCAAAACACATTCCATGCCTTCTATATGAATTTCAAAGACAAGCGATTCTCCATCAATACTATTAAAGAATATATTCTCCTCTCTTTTTGTTCTCATAATATATCTTGCCATTGCAACAATACGGTCGTCTAACCCAAAATCATAGATTAAAATTGTTTCCATTAACCTATCTACTGTTTTAACAATTCGGAAAGAATAATCAAGTCCAGTAGCTCTTCTTATATCAGCAGCTTTTGAATTTAATAATTCGTAAAACTCCATCTCTATAGGCTGATTCCCGGCATAAAGTTGTATCATTAAATTTTTATCTTGGTCATTATATAATGTATCGTATTCATATTGAGCTACGCAATTGCATGCTTCGCATGTCATCAGAAATAATGACTTGTCAAATACTTTTTGTTTTAGCTCCGGTTCATGAGTTACATTTATAGACATATATCTTTTAAAATTATTTATGTGACCACATTCCGGACAGCTAATTTCTTCTACAATGGATAATGTCATAAATATCCTCCTTGTTTCTCTATACACATCTTACAAATCCAACAATGCACCATTGATGCGCAGCCACTCTTTCTTTTCTCTGTAATCCGGCATCACTCGTTCCAATAACCGCCAAAATTCCTTTGAATGGTCGTGATATATCCGATGACAGAGTTCATGAGCCGCCACATAATCTACTATGGATACCGGAGCAATTACTATGCGCCAGTTGAAATTCATTTCTCCATCTTTTGTACAGCTTCCCCACTGCCTTTTAAGAGACTTTATCTTGATTCCATGATATGATGCCCCAAGCCGGTCCTTATAGCGTTCAAGGCGTTGTTTGAGCTTTATTTCGGCATGTTCCATATACCACTGAGTCAACAGTTCTTTAATGGCATAATCTGTCGCATCCGCATCCATTTTTTTTATCGTTACGACAAAACGCCCATTCTTTAATTCGACCTTATCATCCTTACCCGGAATAACTTTCAGCCGGTAGTTTCTGCCAAGGTATTGAAAAGATTCGCCGCTTACATATTCTTTAGGCTTGAATGGATATTTAACCTCTTCATTGAATCTTATTTTACTGATAATCCACGGAGTCTTACGTTTGATTATATTGTGGATATTCTCCTCGGAAAGGTCATGGGGAACGATTATACTTACTTCGTTTGCAGGCGATACTTGCAATGAAGCTGTTCGCCTGCGGTCACGTCTGATGACCTTATAATCAAATATTGGCTTGTTAGTTACCAAAATTCACCTTCGCAAGTTCAATATATCGTTCAATAATCTTTTTGTTTACCGCTGGGTTTTTGACAAACTTAATCAGTATCCGTTTTATGTCACGCCTTAACTTTTTGACCTCGTCCTCCTTCTTGAAGAACTCCACAATTGAAGTACGTTCCTGCAACATATCAAATATTGCAGAAGACGTTTCAACCATGGAACGCAGTTCATCCTCTGTTGGTTCTTCAATTCCTGCTTCAGCCTGCAAAATATTGTAGAAAGCATATTCCTGCTTACTTAGCCCAAGGTCTTCTGCTTCGGACTTTCTTCTTAGTTCAATATTGTCTTTGATATCTTTAAGCTCAAACAGCAGTTGTTCCCATTTTCCGTGTTGCTTTTCGAGAATATCTTTCAGCCGTTCGCTCAATTTTTTGTAGTATTCAGGGTCATGTTCAAGGTTGACAGTGATATGATGCTTTATCGCATGCTCTATTTCACTTGCCTTAGCCCTTGGAGATTTCAGAGTGGCAATGAAAGGTTCAAAATCATCAGACACCAAGTCTACAGGTGGAATTTTTGGGTCTATTCCGGTTGAATAAATGTGTTCGTCTATCAACTCTCGAACCTTTTCTCCATAACCGGCAATATTCAGTTGTTCATCTCGATATCTGTTTCTTGCTCCAATCGCAATTCTGCCCAACAGCTTCATATCGCCAATATAGGGAGATGCTTCAGCTTTCGGCAGTATAATATCCATCATTTTCATGAATTTCTTAAAGTCAAGCATAAAGCTCGAACGCACCTGTTCATCTTCGAGGGCTTGAATACAACTTTCGATATCCTTCATGTTCAAATCACGGAAATAAGCCACTGCTTTGGTATGATACATTTCAAGTTTAGGTAATTCATCCTTGATGGGAATTAATGCGCCTTTGACATCATCACTGCTGAAAACATCGAGAGCCTCTTGCAGATAATCAGCCAGCCCGTAATAGTCGACAACATAGCCACGGTTTTTTCCGGTAGCAACCCGGTTCACTCTTGCGATTGCCTGAAGCAAATTGTGGTCGACCAGTTTCCGGTCCAGATACATCACCTGTTCAACTGGTGCGTCAAAGCCGGTCAACAGCATATCCTTGACAATCAGAAAAGAGAGCTGGTCTTCATCCATTTTCTGCTTGAAACGTTCAATGTAAATCTTATGCTTATTGCCGTCAGTGTGTTCGGCTATATGCAGCTTGTCATTGTGGTCCCCGCTGATAATAACCGCTGATTCCGGTGCGCCAAGTTTATCCAGGGCATGCTTATACCTGACTGCCGCTTCCCGGCTCGAAGTAACAATCTGCGCCTTGAAACCGTTCGGCTGAATATGCGTCTTGTAATGGTCAAGAATATCAATCGCCACCATCTCAATCCGTTTGGACGCTTCCAGAACAGCCTGTTCCTTGCCGTACTTCTTTTTTATTTCCTCTTTTTCCGCAGGCGTTTTATCACCGAAGTAAATATCAAAAAGTTTATCAAGTGAATCGCCTGTGACCTTTGTATTGGATTCACGTCCTTCGTAAAGAATCTGCAACGTGGCTCCGTCTTTTACGGATTGGTCGATAGTATAAGTATCAATATAGGAGCCGAATTCGTTCCTGGTCTTTTCAGTCTTGATAAGCGGCGTCCCGGTAAAAGCGATTTTAGGCGCATTGGGTAACGCTTTATTCAGATGCGCCCCCAATGTCGAATATTGGCTCCGATGGGCTTCATCTATGAGTATAACGATTTTATCGCTGTTATTAAGCGTATCCATCTCTCCGAATTCGTCATCGGATTGAAATTTGTGAATCATCCCGGTAATCAAATCACTGCTGTCTTTTTTTAGCAGACTTTTTAACCGCTTGACGCTATTGGCATGGTAAACAGTTTCATCCTGACAACGCTTGAAGGTGGCGGTCAACTGCCGGTCCAGTTGGGTTCTGTCGGTGATAAAGACTATCTTGTAATCTTTCAGTTCGGGATTTCTCCGCATCTGCATGGCAAAGAATACCATCGTCAACGATTTACCACTTCCCTGGGTGTGCCATATTACCCCGCCTTTGTCATAGCGGCTTTTGCCCTCCCGCAAACGAATGATTGCCTTATGCACCGCACGGTACTGCTGATAACGACAAACTTTTTTGATGGTCTGACCATTTTCGGTTTCAAAGATGATGAAATTCCTTATGATATCCAAAAGGTTCTTTTTATTGAATACTCCGCCCAACAACATCTCCTGAGAACTCAATGCCTGTTGAGCTTCATCAACCCCCAATATTTTATTATCTTCTACCGGCTTATACGGATATGCGTCCTTCCACTCCATGAAATGTTCATATCCGGCTCCAATCGTACCTAGCACTGCTTTATCATAAAAGGTGGAAACAAGCAACTGATTGTACCAATACAACCGTTCAGCGCCTTCATGTTCCTCCGGATAACGCTTGTTCTGATAACGATGAAGCTGATTGATACCTTCTTCCAAAGGATTGGTTATATATGGGGATTTACATTCGATTACCGCCAATGGCAAACCGTTGATAAAGACCACCACATCAGGAATAATATTCTGTTTCGGTCCATGCACCTTGAATTGATTGACCACAAGAAATTCATTGTTTTCGATATTCTCAAAATCAATGACCTTTACCGTCTGACCTTTTCTGCCTTTTCCCATATCCTGTTCATAGGACATGTATTTAACCATGTTCTCAAAGAACCATTGGTTCGCTTCCATCAATGACGATTGATTGATATGGGTAAGGTCGTGAACCACCTTATTCAGGTTTTCCTCTGATATCCAGGGATTGATTCGTTGAATAGATGAACGCAGACGATGTACCAACACCACATCACGCCAGGTATTGCGTTCCGGGTGGTCGATATCAGGCGACATCTCAGAACCGTGAATATAAGTATACCCCAACCTTTGCAGTTGGTGGATACACGGTTCTTCTACTTTGATACATTCTTCGTTCATATTACAACCTAAATCGTTACTAAAAAATCTCAAACATATCATCTAATGTTTCTTTATATGTTTTTTCCCCTTTGAATAGACACTCAATATTATAAAACAATTTATCTTCATCTTTGTCTTTCAACATGAATATATCGAACCCATTTTTATCATTGATTTTTATGTAAAAACAATACTTATATTTTAGCCTATGTCTATAGACAACTAGTTTCGCCCAATCGAACAGTTCTTTATTATCGCCATCGGAAATGTCCTTCTTGATTTCAAAAACAATAAGATTGTTATTTTTATTTGATGATGACGTTTCTGTATTTCGGGTGTGGATAATTATATCAGGGTAAAGCCTTCTTTCTACCGATTGTCGACGCTCTATTTCCTTTTGGAGTATCAGCATTATCCGTGATGATTTTACCTTTTTACATCTCTCGCTGAATACATCTTTTATAACTTGTCTATTCTTATTGTACTCACAATCAATATTATAGGCTTTAAACAATCTTCTTCTCTCTAAATATAAGGCAAGTCGATGCGCTAAGCATCTTTCGCTTAAATCATGTATTATCAGGTAATTATCTTTGACTGTTAAAGTTTTTAATGAAACTTTTATTGCTTTAATTATTTCATCTTTAGAGATACCAATTGTTGTATCAGACCCCATTTTTTACTCCCTAACTTTGCCCGTCTGTAAATTCTGCATGAACCCTTTTTCATATCTTTGAGATTTTCTTTTGCTGTTTCGGGTTAAGAATATGCTTAGCCTCCGGATTGACACCGTCTGTTTTCAGTAATTACACCGGATTGCTTTCTGCAATTTTTCCATATACTCTTCCAGCCATTCAGCAATTTCTTTAGGGGATGCATCTTCACGCCTACCCCAGGGGCCTTCATAGCCTATTATTTGTTTAACACGTCCCGACTCATAATCCCATTGCAACTTATGACCAAATACGTCCTCAATCATTTTCTTATTATTTTCAAGTTCATTGAAACAGGATTTATTTAGCTCCGCATTTTTGTCTTTAAATACCAGTTCAACTCTAATCGGGAGCTTTTCTTTTGTTTGTTTTTTCCCGGCAATTATTGACCATTCGGCAGAACAGCCAAATACATCAGTCCTTTGGGTCAAATAATATCTATCGAAACTTGTCCATTCGGCACCAAAATCTTTACATATCCCAGAAAATATCTTTCTTGCTTCCACCCAAAATTCATGATGTGAATAACTCATTTTCGCACTCCCTTTTCTTCCCAGTTCTATAACTTTCTCTGATATATTACTTTTTCTAACAAACGAAGGCATCGCTCCAAGCGGGGGAACATCGTTTATGTCATACAGGGCATAAACAAGTTTTTCATATTCGTTCTCATATATTTCACTGGAACTTAAATCAAAGTGAACCCTAGTTTCTAAATATTTAGGCTTAAAAGGAACGCCATCATCACCTTTCTCTTTTATTATTGGAAGGTACTTTTCTTGTTTAACGTCTCTATGAACTTCTTCAATTATATATTGAGTTTCCTTGCCAACTCCACCGGTTCTGGCATCTGCCTTATGTTTGTATTGTTCGTCACAAATAATCAAAACTTTATCTGCAAGTGGAATTTGTTCCATAAAGAAATTTGCATCGTGACCACCTCTTAAATTCCATCTGTCTAAGATTGCATCAAGTCCGCTTTCAGTCCGCAGTCTTGTCGCAAGAGAGATTACCCACTCTTTATGTTCTTCAGAAGACCACGAATATGAAACAAACACCCGTGGTCGTTTTTGTGATTCATCAGAGTTACTCTTTGAGGTATCAGTTTCAACAGCGTTCAAGCCCTCCGTGAAAATTTCCAATTGGAGCTTAATATTTCTTTTTACTCTTCTGACAGTATTTCCCACTCCTGCACGTACCACTGCCATTTCAATATTAAACCTTTGCGACTTTCTGTATTTTTCAACATCAATCCCCATCTCTGCGTAGCTGTTCTTACGTGCGTCTAAGAAAGACTTAACGATTCCATTGAAATTAATTCTGTCAATGTATTTTTCGGCTATTTCTGAGAGGCAATCAAAAAGATTATCTGAGTACTGCAACTTTAACTTTTTACTTAACTCCTCTACTGTTGTCAAAAATTCACTAGATGAGTCATTGATTTCATTAATAATAATACTATATAGTTCTTTTAGTTTGTCAACAGGCTCAAACCGATTATTAGGGTTGCTAATTTTCACAATTTTAATGCATTTAATTTGGATTCTAGTTAAAGCATTGTCATAATTCTCATTCAGTTGCTTTTGGATGAGTTTAATATGTTTACTTTCAGGGTCCTGAACATCATAAGGAAGGGAGTTAATATGGACTGACTCAATCCATTCGTTTGGTCCGTTTTCACTTTCATTAAACCCGTGAAATTTATTTATGTCTTCACATATTGTCTTCTGGTATTTGTCTTTATCATTTACAATTTCACAGAAAAGAGAAAAAGGGATATCCAAGCGTAAATCATGCCCTATTTGTCCACCATTCCAGTTGTCCATAGAAACTGCTTCAATAATCTCATATTTAGATTTTTGTAGTATAGACAATAATAGTTCTTTACGGTTTACTTGATAGAAACCTATCAAGTTTTGCAGTACCGTTTTGATTTTCAAGGGCAATTCGTATTCCATTACACCCTCACTTTCCCTGTCAATAAATCCTGCATTAAGCCTTTTTTCATATCTCTGAGTTTTTCTAAACGAGCCTGTGCTTTATCGATTTTTTTGTCATTAGTCCAAAGAATTGAAGTTATTTGTTGTTGCTCTTTTTTGGGGGGAAGGCATAACCTTGTTTCTCTTATTGATTTTAAAGACAAATTCTTTATAGTTGTCCCTGTTAGTTCAGAATCAAAAAAAACTTTCACATATTGAGTTTGTAGTTGATAATAGATAAATTGTTTATTGATATCTTTCTTCAGGTTTATATATGCAGCACTCTTGCCTAGCATAATATTTTCACCTTGAAAAAAGGCTAGGTTTCCAATTGTTCCATTGATTGACAATAAAATAGATTGCTCGTCCAACTCTTTTTTATGGAGTAGATATTCATCTTTATCTACACATTTAGTGGAATCAGTAATTATGATTTTACCATTTGAAAGATTGTTGCCATTTATAAAGAAAAATGTTGAGTTATTAGTATATCTTGGAGTCCCGTGAATACCATCTCCAATCCTCGTGCATAAACTATTCAGTATTTGCACGTCCCACTCCTCAGGAATCCTTCCCAACGGACTGTCTTTGAATCTGGTGTGTCCGATTCCTTTGGTGAACAGTTCCTGCATGAGTGCTTTTTTTAAGTCGCTCAGTTTGGCTATCAGTTTTTCGGTCGCTTCAATGCTTCTGTCCACCGAACTCAGAATTTCAGCAATTTTCTTCTGTTCGGAAAGTGGAGGAACAGGAATAAGGAATTCTTTGACAGTTGATGAAGATACTTCTAAAAATGTGCTTCCAGCAGCTACTTTTGTCAATTCATCTCGCATGAAAATTATTAACTGATATAAAAATTGATTAAATATTGTTCCTTTGCAGCACAGAGATTGAAATCCCTGATTAGTTGCCATTGGAACGGTATTTATTGCCGGATACCCTATAGTAGCACGAGAAGTCATCAATACAGTTCCAACAGGAAGAAGCTTAGCAGAGCTTTTCTTGAGTCCAAGCTCGGAAATAGATTCATCAGCATCTGAAATATACATTGTTTTCAAGTTTGCAACTTGAGATGGACCGACCCACGGGATAATACCTTTCCAAAACTCTGCTACATCTCTAGAAGGCGTCCCTCCTCCTATAATATCACAAACTTTCCCCAATTTTTCATAACTCCACTCCTCTGGAACTTTACTCATACCCCAACTCCTCCAAGTATCCCTTCATCACCATGTCGGCTTCTTCATACTCGGCTTCAATATCTTTAAGGGTAACTTTGTATTTATCCCACCAGTGTTCAAGCTGGGAGATTACTTCCGGGGACAAATCAATAGCAAATTCGGCAATTTGTTCCTTGCTTTCAATAGATGGCTTAAATTGGAAATAATGTTCATCAGATGCATCAAATACACAAGACAAATCACAGCCCTGCAAAGTTTCCTGGATATAATCATCATTCACTTCAGAAACCGGAATACCGCCATTCAACACCGCTTTTACATCGAATTGTTCAGGCGGTGGAGAGGTATCGGCATATCTGCGAATGTTCAGGTTGAAGTCATTTTCTTTAATTTCATCCAAATCAACCACTCTCGAATAGCGTTTTATTTCTTCATAGTTTTCAAAAGTTGAGACAATATGTTTTATGTGTTCTTCACGTAGATAGTTCTGAGCCTTGCCTTCCTCACACTCTAACTCTGCATTGATGAACAATACCTTGCCTTTGCGTTCCACCGGCTTTTTCTTGTTGATAATCAGAATAGCGGTAGGAATACCTGCTCCATAGAACAGATTGGGAGCAAGGCCAATCACCGCTTCAAGTAAATCATCCTCAAGTATACCTTGCCTGATTTGCTTTTCAGCACTGCCTCGGAACAATACTCCATGTGGCATGACCACCCCACACATGCCTTCAGCATTCAATGAACTAATCATGTGCTGAACGAACGCAAGGTCGCCCTGTCCTTTAGGTGGAATCCCATACTTGAATCTGCCGAAACCATCATGTTCAGCATCTTCTCGCCCCCAATTACTCAATGAGAACGGAGGATTGGCTATCACCCGGTCAAAGGTCTGTAGAATGCCACCTTCAGTATGTTTGGGGTCACGAATTGTATCCCCCTTGGCGATATTGGCACTATATACCGAATGGAGGAACATATTCATCTTGCAAATAGCCCAGGTGGAAAGGTTCATCTCCTGTCCGTACAAGGAAACATCGGCATCATTTCCACCATGGTCCTTGATAAAATTTTTGCACTGAATCAGCATACCGCCGGAGCCACAGGTGGGGTCATAGATTTTCATGCCTTCCTGGGGCTTCAACAGTTCGACAATCAGCTTTACGACTTGCGGAGGCGTATAAAATTCTCCGCCTTTTTTCCCGGCACTATCGGCAAATTGCTTAATCAGGTACTCATAAGCGGCACCGAGAAAATCAGGACGTTCAAAGTCTTCATTCCTCAACCGATGCTTGCTGAAATGGCTGATAAGGTCACGGAGTTTGCTGTCAGGCAGTTTCCCTTTGATATTGAAGTCAATAGAGGCAAGAACGCCTTCAAGCGATGGGTTGTGTTCTTCGATGGCTTCGGTGGCTTTATTCATTTCCGCACCGATGTCGTGCTTCAGGTTCTTGATATACGACCACCGGCCACGTTCAGGAATAAAAAATGTATCGCCATATTCATCTTCATCTTCCGCCATAGCCTGCGCTTCAGCCAAAGAATTCCCCTCTGCCTGGTAATACGCAATTATCCGTTCACGCTCTTCGTCAAAAGCATCCGACAAACGCCTGAGGAACAGCATACCAAAGATGTAGTCTTTATATTCCGAAGCGTCCATATTGCCCCGGAGTATATCGGCGGCTCCCCAAAGATAAGATTCAAGTTGCGCAAGCGTGAGTTTATTATCCATTAAATATTCCTATATTAAACTGACCATACCCATGACAATAAAAGCGTTGAAATTGAGCGGAAGATTCTCCGACCGTGTATACACATATCATTTACATGCAAATAATTCAAGTTTATTTACATCAAATATTAACAAATATGATGGCAAAACCTTCCAGCATCCAAGCTGAAAATATTTAAAGCTCAATAGCTCCGGTCACTGGCGATGTTCACAAAAGTGACCACCGGGTGCGCCACAAGTGACCGCCGGGAAGATTATCATTTGAATGTGTCCTTTATCCGCACCAGAGAGTCTAGATTTCAGGGAGAAGTTAGGATTATTAATCTCTCAGGAGGATATATCCGAGTCGGCTATCAAAGCTTGTTTCAGTTCAAACAAAGGATAAAAGTGTCTTTTCTCCGTAAATTCTCGAAATATCCTCTGACTCTCTCTGACTCTCTCTCTGTCCGGTATTAATACTAACTGGTTTTACTAGTGGCGGACTCTTTTAAGGTATGATGCCAGACAATGCTTTATAATACCGCTTGTCGCCGAGACGTTGGCTGATGCAGGTCAATAACTGGCAAAATGTGTTTAGAGGCCGACAACGCCCGCTGCATCGGCGACGTCGCAGATATATTGCATTTCTTCAGGGCTGGAGGCCAACTCTCTGGCCTGATTTAATATATTCGTGGCGTTTTCGTGATTGTCAAAATATAGAATATAAGATTGTGCAACATTGCAATAATCAATTATCGACTCACAGGATTTTTCTGCATGAAGTATAAGATTTTCAGCTTCTGGTAAATCATCCAGCATCGTAAACGCCCATTTTGCGGCAAATAGGAATCCGACTGCGAGACTGGGAGCAGATGGAATTTGTTGCTTAATTTTCTCCAGACAATCCCTAAGAAACCCTTTATCTCCTGGATAATCATTAATATCAAAGTCACAAGCTGGGCATTTTCCGGCATTCAGGAGTGAATCACATTTCAAGCAGCGTATTTTTCTGCAATCATTCATGTCGAGCATATCTTACTCATCATCAATATCCTCACTGTACCATTTCTGAAATTTTGATGCAGGCGAACTAACATCGCCTGTCAGAAAACCTTTTACAGCCCCATAAATCATAATGAAACCTCCAATCGCAGGAAGCCAGAGATATGCTAACCAAGTAGGATGTTCAATAATAAGGTCGACAAACGTATGACCCTTCATATAGATTATTTCAGATTGCTCATTTCATAATTACCTGGAGTTGCGCCCCGGCTTTACTTTTCTGCTTAGAAATTTTATGGTTTCCCTTCAGAGCCTTAAATACATATCTGCCTGGTTTCGTTTTCTATATACTTTTAATCATGACTCAATTTGCCTTTTACTGGTACTTGGGAAATCTCACCGGTAAGTTTATTGTCTGGTGTAGACGCAATATGAAGTCAAAACATAAGATGAATGACAAATAAAAAATACGTTAACACACTTAAGGTTTATATTTTATCGGGTGAGTCGTTGAGAAATTTATCGAATCATTTTCGAACTTATACCATGGTTTGGAATCATAAAGAATAATCCCAATGCTGTTATTAGCATCAAATATGAATTTCTTTTTTAATTTTGCATATGAACTCAATATTTCAATTACATTTTCCCTTGCGGTCAAGTGCAATGGGAAATGATAATAAGAGTGGCTCCACCATACTACATCTTCTCCAATCTTTTGATTCACAATCAACTCTCCATTAATGGAGACTTTTAAAGTGATGCTGCTTGTCGGTATATCCTTGTTGGAGATGAATAAATGAAAATTCGGTTTCGGAGCCAATGGGTCAACAATACGCAATCCTTCTGCATCTAAATTGTAAATTAACTTTACAGCTTGCTTTGCAACCATCTGGCCTTTTAAACTTCGGTTGACTCTAAACGCCCAGAATTCCCCGACCTTGGGATATTTAGCATTAAAGTTCTTACTTGAACACCATAACCGCAAATCTTTTGAAAACATGGAATAAGGCATCAGCCGTTCAGCCTCTTCAAGATAAATATCTGATATTGTATTTTTTGAAGAATCTTTTTCAACCCTTGCCACTTTCCCCATCCATATCGACGGAACATTTATTTTAAGACCTTTGGGTTCATTAGCCTGACACCATTCAATGCTGCCCGCATACCATGTGGTTTCCTTTAATATTCTAGCTCGTTTACTCTGACATCCAGCGAAAATCAACATAAAGGAACATGCCGTTAAGAAAGTCAGCAATGATGGTTTTCGATTTTTTTTCAACTTCAGCGTTTTCACTTATCTTCTCCCACTAATTATCTGAATATACATATACGTGGCAATGGAACAGAATACAAATTTATTGACTCCAATTGACTCCGTTTTCGTTGTGTAAAGGGTAAGTCAGTTCAGGGTAAAGTTAGTAAAGTGGGAATAAAGTATCTTTTTGCAGTTATAAAAGAAACAAGGCACTTACTTTTATTGTAAGTGCCTTGTTAGTAAAGAGATGGTGGTGGGCGGTGGATTCGAACCACCGAAGCTACCGCAGCAGATTTACAGTCTGCCCCCTTTGACCGCTCGGGAAGCCCACCTGGTAAAATTGGAGCGGGTAAGGAGAGTCGAACTCCTGTAACCAGCTTGGAAGGCTGGTGCACAGCCGTTATGCCATACCCGCATTAAAATCATAAATGGTGCCGATGGTGGGATTCGAACCCACACTCCGGTGAAAGAACTGCGCCCTGAACGCAGCGCGTCTGCCAATTCCGCCACATCGGCAATTATTAAAACAACTCTCCGACTTCTTTTGTCGAGGGCATATAAAATAGTATCATTTTCAGTGTTTTCAAGTGCGGCACTGAAAAAAAAACGGCAAATTTCATTAAATTTTTACCAAAAAGTTTGGTTTTGCCACTGGTGTTGTTGAAAATACCTGTTAGATTAATAGTATGATGAGTGTGTTTAATAATAAAAGAGAAAGGCCCTATGGGTAACAAACAATGGAACAGTCTGTCAGAAAACCGGGAACATGAAATACAGGAACTGATGCGGGAATGCTCTTTTCCGCGTCCGATAGCCATGTTTTTTGTGGCGCGAGGATTCAAAAAAAATGAGGTTGTACCTTTTCTGGATCCAAAATTATCAGGTTTGAGTGATCCTTTCCGATTTCCCGGAATGATGGCAGCATGTGAACGGTTATGGGCCGCGATCCGAGATCGTGAGCCCATTCTGATCCACGGCGACTACGATACCGACGGCGTAACTGCCACGGCATTGCTGGAGTCCGTGCTTAAACAAAACGGAGCTGAAGTTTACAGCTTTATTCCCCACCGCTTCGACGACGGTTACGGTTTTACTCCTGAATCACTGGAAAAAGCTCTGGCTATGACTAACGGCCGCTGCAAGGTTTTGGTCACGGTCGACTGCGGTGTTACCAGTTGTGACGCCGTCGCTGAAGCCGCCAACATGGGGGTCGATGTAATTGTTACCGACCACCATGACGCTTCGGAGCAGGTTCCGGAAGCGCTCGCATTGATCAATCCCAAGTTATATGACGAACTAAAGGATTTGCAGGTTTTATCCGGCGCCGGAGTGGCATTTAAACTGTCACATGCGTTTATCAAGTACGGTCGTCAGAACAAGCTGGGCGGATTCACCACCAAACTCGAAGAAAATCTGGACCTGGTGGCGTTGGGAACGGTCGCGGATATCGTACCGCTGATGGGAGAAAACCGCACGTTGGTCAAATATGGCATCCAGGTATTGCGCCGGCAGATGCGTCCCGGCGTCCGGGCGCTGATCGAAAACTCCAATCTGCGGGCGGAAATCCATCCGTCAGACATCACTTTCCGGTTGGCGCCGCGGATCAATGCCGCCGGTCGCGTAGGTGACGCGTCGATCGCGCTTTCGCTGCTGCAATCGGAAGATATTGTTCAGGCATATGAGTTTGCCAACACGCTGGAACAATATAATGGAGTCCGCCAGGAAAAAGAACAGGAAATTTACGATCAGGCGAAAAAGCAGATCGAAGAATGTCTCGATGTCGAGAATAAATACTCGATTCTGGTTTACGGACGGGACTGGCATCAGGGGGTAATCGGGATCGTGGCCTCACGGCTGGCGCGCGATTACAACCGCCCGGCAATTGTCTTGACCCTGCACAACAGTGAAGCCCACGGTTCGGGACGCAGTATTGCGGATCTTAACCTCATTCAACTGCTGACCAAGACTTCGCATTTGCTTGACCGGTTTGGAGGACACCCGATGGCTGTCGGGGTTGGCTTGCAGGTCAACAAGATTGAACAGTTCGCGGTCGAACTGGAAAAAGAAGTGCGGTTGAGTTTGAAGAAGTCGGACCTGGCCGCGTCGATCGATTACGAAGGCAGCATCCAATTGGAAGAAGTGGACTCGGAATACTTCAGACTGGCGGAATTCCTCAATCCGTTCGGACACAGCAATCCCAAACCGATTTATCGCTTGAATGAACTGGAAATCGCAAAATGTTTCCCGGTCGGCAAACGGCACTGTCGCGGCATGGTCCGGCACCGTTCCGGCATGTGTATGGATTTCATCGCGTTCAACCGTTCGGTCGAGGAATTTGACGGACCTTTATTCGATATTCTGGCAACCCCGCAGATGAACGACTATTATCAGGTTCAGCGGCCGCAGTTACAGATTCTTGATCTAAAACCGGTTTATTGAGTTCAAATGTTTGCTTTATTGGAAGTTGTCGACTATATTTAGATTGTGACCGGCGCTTATTCGCCGGTGACGTAATCTATTCGGAGATAAGCGCTATGAGTCGTCACATTGATATTTTCATGTTTATTGACGCGCTGGGATGGGAAATCGTCAGGGAACTGGGGTTTGCGGAGCGTCTGCTGCCGCATCGCTGTAAGGCTCAAATGCAGTTCGGCTACTCCTCCACTGCGGTCCCGACGATCCTCAGCGGACAACGTCCGGTCAAGCATAAGCACCTGAGCTTCTTTTACTACGCGCCGGATAAATCGCCTTTCAAATGGTTTCGCTACCTGAAACTGCACTGGTTGCCCAGATCGTTGACCGATCGCTGGCGGGTACGCCACACTTTGTCGAAATTTCTGGCAAAACTGTACGGTTTCACCGGATATTTTGAGATTTACACCATGCCGTTCGACCGGATTTTTTATTTTGACTATATCGAGAAGAATGATATTTTTGTTCCCGGCGGTCTTGCTCCGATAGCAAATCTGCCGGACGAACTGAGCAAACGCGGCATCAACTATCATATTTCAAACTGGCGGCGCTCCGAACAGGAAAATATCAACGCGCTGCTTGACGACGTCAAACGCGGCGAGATTACCTTTGCATTTCTGTATACCGCGGCATTGGACGGATTGCTTCACATGCATGACCGGCACTCAAAAATCATTCGGGAGAAACTGGAATGGTACGAAGATCAGCTCGTGAATCTGGTCCAGGAAGTGGAAAAACATTATGATTCATACACTCTGAATGTCATGAGCGATCACGGCATGACACCGTTGGCCGGAACCGTGGATGTTAAAAGCCAGGTCGAGGCTATCGGCCTGAAATTCGGTAAAGATTATGTCGCCACCTACGATTCCACCCTTGGCCGCTTCTGGCCGTTTAACACCCAGGCGGAAGATAAAATCCTCGGTGCGTTGAGAAATGTCCCGCACAGCAGTATTGTATCCGAAGAGGACAAGCGGAGATACGGGATCGATTTTCCCGACAACATGTATGGCAAAAATATCCTGCTGATGGATCCCGGCTGGCAGATCAGTCCTTCCGATATGGGCAAAAAAGCACTGCCCGGGATGCATGGATTTTCACCTGAGGACAAAGAGTCCTACGCTTCATTTTTGTCGAATGTGGAAATGGAGGAAAAACCCGAATGGGTCGGCGACTATTTCAAATTGATGATGATCCGCGCTGATAAGCAGAAAGATGGAACTAAATGATCCGGAACTTGCTCGCCAATAAAAAAAATATCCTGTTTTATTGGGGTCCGGCAATTATCATCGTTGCTGTAATCGCGGTCCGTCTGGTACAGTCCTACCTGCACAACCCTCAGGTTGATTTTCTGGCTTATCTTGATATATCAAGAGCCGTCATGAAAAATGTCGATCCGTATAATACGGACAATCTAGTTTATTTTTCCTGGCAGCGCCCCCAGATAAGTTTTCCCGGGATTACATTGTTTTTCGTGCCGTTTATCCTGATGGGCAAAACCGCGGCCACACTGGTTTTCTTCATTTTGAACTGCGCTTGCGCAATGTGGCTGTACTATCTGCTGTTCCGGGTCACCGGTTTATGGCGGCAAATAAGCTTTCGCAAGCCTGACCGTTATTTTATGTTATTCTGGATACTCGGCTTCGCTTATATTAATTCTCAACCGGTATTGGCCTGCTTGCGTCATGGACAGATCAGTCTGATCGTTTCACTGGCCATGCTGGCGCTCCTTTTAAAGATAAAGGAACTCTGGAAATATCTTCTTTTTATATTTGCCGCGATCCAGAAGTATTCCATGCTGACGTTTTTCGCGCCTTTACTTTTTGTCAAGGGCCGTTATCGGCTGTGCATCATCTCTTTTTGCGGCTTTTTACTGTTCAGCATGAGCCCGGCATTGTTCGGGGTTGATCTGGTCCGACTCTATAAAGATTATGTGTGTGAACTGTCCGGACAGGTCCGATCAGGGTTCAACACCTATCAGGGCAGCGGCTATAATATGATGCAGCTTGAATTCTTCAAGCTCAACGCAATTAACCTTATTTTGAAAGCGGCATTTGTTCTGCTGCCCCTCTATGTTGCGGCTAAAGAATGGAAAAAAACTAAATTCAGCCTTAACCTGTTTATGTTTGTCTTTTGCTGTTCCATGCTGGTTGCATACCATCGTGTTTTCGATCTCGGCTTGGCGAACGCCATACTGGCGGTCAAATTCGTTTACATGATCAAGCGCAAGGACTTTGTTAATGCCGGTATCGCGGCCTTGCTGATGTTGTTCTTCCTGATTCCGCAAACTATCTACTTTCACATGTGCCGGATAATCGGCAAACTTCCGCTGGACGGCCTGGTATATTATTCCGATTATTACCTCGGTATCAACCGGATGTTCCCGTTGATGCCTTTTGTGGTTATGTTTATGACGCTGTGGTCCTGGTATCTTTACCGTTTTACCGACCCTGATTTTGAATTTGAAGGAACGGATTATGTTGAGGAAACTCAAACAACTGCTGCTGGGTGAAGCGTTGCCCTGTTACATAATCAGTCGCGAACCGGTTATCATAATCAGTTACTGGCATGATTTTTTTGAGCAAATGCATGACTGCGTCGCTTGCCTCCCGGCTGGAAAACCGGCATATATTCTGGCTATGCTGGGCTGGCATCGTGAAACGGAGGCCCGGGTTAACGAACTGGTGGAGAATGTTAACCGATTAAAGGAACTTGCACCGCATGTCAAGCCGATCTTTCTGGCCAACAGCCCGAATGAGGAATCTCTGCTCAAAGCGCAAAATCTTGAAACCGTGTTTTGCCATCAAAACGCTTTTCTGGACGAACAACGTTATATAATAATTCCCGGCATCCACAAGTTGTACGATGCGATCTATGTAGCCCGGATCACCCCGTTTAAACGTCATGAATTGGCCGCGGCGATTCCATCCTTGCGACTGATCGGCACCTGGTACGACTTTGAGCAGGACCATTACGATAAAATTATGAATATGCTGCCGCAAGCCGATTGGAAGTATAAAGTGCGTTCCCGCCTCATTTACCGGGAAATAAACGCGGCCCGAACCGGCCTCTGCCTCTCCGAAGAAGAAGGCGCGATGTTTGTCAGCGCCGAATACCTGTTGTGCGGAATTCCGATCGTCAACACCCACAATCTCGGCGGTCGGGACGAGATGTTCACCCAGCCTTATGCCCTGACGGTTGAACCTACTGCGGATGCGGTTGCCGAGGGTGTGAAGCAACAGATTGCGGCAAATTACAATCCGGACGATATCCGCAACGCAATTATCGAAAAAATGCAGATGCACCGTCAGACTCTTGTGCAGCTGGTGCAATCCATCTATGACAAGGAAGGCGCAAACCGTGATTTCCGCCTGGAATGGCCGAAAGTATTTATCCATAAACTGGGAATTCGTCGTTCAGTCCCTTTGCATACCCGCTTCACCCGAATTCTGACCAAAGGCCGTCAGCTGACTTGAAAGGACCCTCATGACCGGACTCAGTAAGACTTTAATGCGCAATACTTTTACCAATTACATACTCCTGGGGATGTATTTGATATCCACAGTGTTCATGGCTCGCTTTCTGTTATTCGGCCTTGGTAAAAGCGGATATGGATTCTGGGCCTTCTTGTGGGCGGTGTTCGGTTATTCCCTGTTGCTGGATTTCGGTTTTGGCAAAACAGTAGTCAAATACGCGGCGGAATATGAGTCAGACAAAGACATTGAAAAGTTCAGCGAAATAGTAACAACGGTTGTTGTTTGTTATTTGGCGATGGCTGGTTTGATTATTGCCGCCGGAGCATTTTTGACTTACAATCTTCATTGGATAATCCCGGTAAAGGATTTGGTCAACGAAAAGGGCCAACTGGATATTAAATACTATAAGTATTGTTTTATGGTCTTCGCTATTGGTATTTCTATCGTATTTCCGTCCGGGGTCATTCCTGAAATACTGGTTGGGTTCAAGCGTTTTGATTTGAGAAACTATGTTCAAATCGGTAATGTCTGCATTAATCTCGCCGGCGTCTGGCTCTTGTTGCATCTGGGATATTCACTATTGTCATTAACGATATTCACTGCCGTTTTAAACATTTCCACAAATTTTATCATGGCAATTTTTGTTTATATGCTGGTTCCCAAACTGCGTATCACCCCGCGCCGTTTCAAGTGGAGCAGGATCCGTGAAATCGCAGACTTCAGCGTCTTTGCCTATATTCTGACAATGGCTACGCTGGTTATTTATAAGACCGATAGAATCGTTTTGGGGGTAATGAGCGGGGTTACTGCTGTCGCGATATACCATGTCGGGACCAGGGTCTCAGATTTGATGAAAGTCAGTTCAGTCCAATTTCAATCAAACATCTCCCCGGTCACGGCGGAGTTATTCAAGGCCGGAGAAACAGAACGTTTAAACGCGATTATGTTGAAAAGCACACGAATATCCGCATTTATTTGCGGCTGCGCATTTATTGTTTGTTTTATTTCCGCACCGTATATTCTCAAAATATGGCTTCAACAAACTGACGACAGCTCGATTATGATTGCCAGGATAATGCTGGTAGCGGCATTATTTGAGGTTCTTTTCAAAAGTGTTGCCGAGGGCTATATTCTAATGATCAACAAACACCGGGTTATTGCTATTATAACGGTTATAGAAGCCCTGTTAAATATTTCACTCAGCATTACTCTTGTTTATATTTATGGCGTTGTCGGGGTTGCCTGGGGAACCTTGATTCCGGGAGTATTACTCTGTACTTTTGTCATATTTCCGTTGTTCGCCAGGTATAGCGGGACTTCTATTCTGCAATATATTCTCAAAGCGTATTTGCCGGTATTGATAATATCACTGCCGCCTGCATACCTGATGTATTATGCCTGGCAGCACATCACCATTCATGAGGTCAGCTCTGTAAGTTTGATTCTGGTGACAGGCAGTGCCGGTGTGCTTTACGCCATATTGGGAGTATTGTTTTACTTTAACCGGAAAGAACGTGAAACGTTGATCAATTCGATTCCATTCATCCCAACTTTTATTATCAAACTGATTCGAATATTCCCCTGCTACAGCCTTTTTCATAATTAAAGTTTGAGGAAAGAAACATGATCAATAAAAGAATATTCTTATTAATCCCAGTTATGATCTTAACACTCTTAACCAACGGTTGTTTTCTTTTAGTTAAACCAGCTGTCAAGGTAGCAAAGGGAACAGTTAAGACAACTAACAAAGTCGTAAAAAAAGTGGTTGAGCCAATAGTTAAGTAAGAATGTTAAACCATTTTTCCCGTTTTTTTCGCCTTGGCCGCTCGAATCAGCGCGTCGAAAAGTTTCTGGCTGGCCGGTTCATAGATAGCGCGGAGTTCCGGATGCCATTGCACGCCCAGCATGAAATCATATTCCGGATGTTCCACTCCTTCTATACACCCATCTTTGCTCAAAGCTGCGACCTTTAATAAGCCGGCATCGGCAATTGACTGATGATGAATCGAATTAGTCAGGATAACCGGTTGTGGAAAAATCTTTGCCAATAGCGTATCCGGCAGAATATTTACGTGATGTCCGGAAAATTTAATCGTACTGGACAACTTGAAACTGTGGATGTCTTCACTATTGGGTTCTATATTAACCAGACGGCCGCCATATTTAACCGCAAACAATTGGGACCCCCGGCATATGGCTAGAGTGGGAAGCTCAAATTCAGCTGCTAGATTAAGCAATTCCATCTCAAGATCATCGCGGTCGGAATTTATAAAATTAGCCATTTCACGCGGTGCGTCATAGAGAAGCGGGTCAATATCCTCGCCACCAGTCAAGACGAGGGCATCAAGTTCGTCAACCATTTTTCGTAATTTGTAGCGGTATTCGGGCTTGATGGTCACCACCTGAGCTCCAGCACGAAACAATGCCAGATCATAGGGAAGTCTGGCATATTGCAAGTTGTCCGGCCAGCGACCGGACACCACCAAACCAACTTTCAGATCGCGGCGGCTTGAAGGACGTCTGACCCAAATGATAAACGGCAGCAGCAAAGCAATCAGCGGTAAAAACAATACCGCTAACAGCATATATCCGGCTATTTCAAGTTTTCTGCTCATTACCCGGCTTTGAGACTAATAAATCAGGAGATATTTTTCCGTTCTTAAGAAAGACGGTCATAGGATAAAGTAAGCCCAGAATTGGAAGCGGGTCTTTGAACTTGAAGATCTCTCCAACCGCTCCTTTATTTTCCTGCAGGACTTTTTCAACCGCTCGAAAACGTGAGGCGGGAACATCGGCAACATCTTTAAATAATTTTGTCGTCGCTTTCAAAACATCTGTCTGGACATCTTTGCCAAAGACCTGGAACGCTTGCTTGATATCCTGAATCGGGTGTTTTCTGGCATCGACAAACTCCTGAAGCATGATCAATGTCAGCAAACACGGATTAAAAGTTTTCACATCATGTGATTCCGGAGTCATTTCAGGAATCGTGCCGTCAACGGCAAGACGGTACACCCAGTAGGGATAATCCCAACCGGATTCAACCGATTGCGCCAAACCGCCCCAAAAACGCGGATTTACTTCAATCAGGTAGGGATTGTTCTCGCCGTCCCAGCGAAAATCGATTTCGGCCACTCCGTGCCATCCGGCAAGTTCCAGCAGTTTGGTCCCCATTTCTTCCATCTCAGCCGCGTCAACGGTTTCCCGGACCGCTCCCATTCCGCTTTTGCGGGGAAAATCAAGAATATTGTGATAGGTCATTGACGCGCGCCGTTTACCGTGGTCAAAAAGGAATGTGCAGCAAAAATCTTCACCATCCACCGACTGCTGAATAATCGGATATTCGCCTTCTGGCAACGGATATTTTTCGGTAACCGACTTATAAAAATCCAGAGCTTCAGCCGGGTTGGCAACTTTCTTCAAGCCGATAGCGGAACAGGCTTCAGGCAGTTTAATAAAAGCCGGAAACGGAAAGGTTTCGCATAGCTCTGCAAGATGGCTTTTTGAAGTTACCGGAACGGTTTTAGGAGTCCGGATGCCGTGTTCATCACAATATTTGGCTAAAGATGCCTTATTTCCCAGCAGATCGATTTGTTCGCGAGTCGGCAACGCCAGTTTGGCAATTCCGTTAAAACGTCTGGCATGCCTGGCCACAATAAAAGCATCCGTCAGCAACGGCATCAGAACCAGATCTACATCCGGCTCTTTGTATTTGACGCAAACTTCGATCAGTTTGGCTATGAAGCCGTCCGGATCCTTATCCGGATTGGGATAAGTAAAAAAACTTTTTGAATAAACCGAGAAATTGGAACTGCAAATCATACTGTCGTCGCCAGTGATGACTTCCACTCCGTTTTTACCAAGACATCTTGTGGCGGCCAAAGCATTCCATGAACGTGCAAACGTGATTATACACATTTGCCGTCGGCCGGCATCGTTTTTACTGAAGACATTCTCGAAAAGATTGATCATTGCCTTTTCCTGTTTAATTGATGTGTTCCAAAATATCGGCACCCTCCTGCGGGTATACGCGCAAACCGCGATAAGTTAGCACACCGAAAGACATCAATCAAGCAAAATCAGGCAAAAAAGCGCCAATGACTGTTATTCAAAGACGGCTTCACTCATAGCAAGGATATTTTCAGGCGGAACGTTTGGCAGCAGGGCTTCATGACTGGGACTGACGATCAGTCGCGGCCCCAGCGCATCAATAACCCGGTGAACATCATCCTTGATCTGCTGCGGTGTTCCATTAATAAGCAGGTCCTGGGTATCGATTCCGCCAAAGAAAGTAATCTGACCTTTGAACTGTTGCAATTTTTCAGCCTCCATGTTAGCCGCTCTGGCTTGAAGCGGATGGAGCACCTCAACGCCAAGATCAATAAGATTTGGAATAACCTTATAGATTGATCCGCAGGAATGCAGGAAAACGTGTTTACCACAATCGTGAGCCATATTAGTCAGCTTTTTAAAATAAGGAAAAATAAATTCCTCAAACTGCTCAGGAGCGACCAGTAAGTCGAGTTGTGATCCGAAGTCATTACCGAAAAAGAAGGAATCAACGACATCACCTGCTTCCTGAAAGAAAAGCCTGGTTCCTTCAAGATAAAAATCAACCATTCTGGCCGTTGCTTCATGGATCAACTCAGGATGAGTATACATTTTGATGAAGTATTCCTCCATCCCGAAAAAACCGGCCATTTGATGAAAGAACGGGGACCATAAACCACTGAGTCGATAAACATCTCCGGCGTTCCTGAGCGTTTCAATATCTCCGGTAAAATCGATATTTTGGGGGTCTGGCCACGGATAATCATCGAGTTGTTCGACGGTTTCAAAATCGGAAAAGCAGCCCTCGGCCGCCAGGCCTTCACTTTTACGCGGATTGGGAAACGCGACATCGCCGTTTTCGGCGTTGTATTTGGAGCCGCTAATCAGCCAGAAAACATCATCACGCAAAATTTTTCGAACTTCTTCATTGGTTTTCACGCTGAAAAACTCACGCAGGATCGGCCAGGTATCGGCATGAGGGTTTCCCAGCCAGAAACCGCAGCGTGGAGCAGGTTTGCCTTCGACAATATTCCGGATCAATTCTCTGTTAGTCATATTACAATACTCTTTTTGTGGTTGCATTTTTACGAATTAATTATATTATACTATAAAAACCGCGTATTAGCAATTGTCACAAAGGGTTGAAGTGTGGTATGAATTCAATAAAAAAAATTGATTTGTGTTTCAAGCCGGGAGCTGTTCCCACCGTCATTAATGCTGGAAAATTCTACTTGAATGACCGTAACTTTAATCCGATATACAATCTGCCGTATACGTCTTTGCATCAATATTTTTATCATGCGACAATCCGGATTGGCGGCGAAACCTTCCAAATATCACCGGGTGATTTGACTATAACCCCGGAGAGAACTGATTCGTCATACAATATGCCTGAATCCGGGATGCATTTCTGTGCCCACTTTGTTTTACCTAAGGGAGAGGAAGACGTTCTCAGGCTTCCTCTATATATTTCGAGACAGGAATTTGATACGGATATCGGTCATTTTTTCGAGGAATTGATCAGTTATTACCGGATCGAGAACCAGATAGCGCAACGGGCGTCAGGTGAAACGTTGCGGCTTTTGCTGCTGCATCTGGCTTTGCACGCACAGACCGGGCATATCCATGCTTCCAAACTCAATGGGAAACTGGAATCGATTTGTCGTCGCATCGAAGCGGCGCCCGAGCGGGAATATACGACAGCGTACTTGAGCCGGCAGGTCAAACTTAGTCCCAATTATCTGGCCAAAGCTTTTCGGGAAAAATATGGTATGACAATCAGCCGCTATCAGCTTTCGAGTCAGATTGAGAGAGCGGAATTTCTGCTCAAGTACAGTAATTTAACAATTAAAGAAATAGGTGCGGCGGTCGGGTTGCCGGACCCGCAATATTTCAACAAACGTTTCAGGACCATAAAAGGAAAAAGCCCGACCGCATTCCGCGATCAGGCTTAATAAGCGGTCAAGCTTATTTTTCTATAACATCACCGACTTCGATTTATGTTCAAATACTGCGGTTATCTTGTTATAGATAATTATGGTCAAAAACTTATTACGCTTTTTTGCCGGCCCCGCTGAAAATCCGATCCCAGTTTTCCCGGACCTTTTTCTCATCGGTAGGCCTGCGTTTACTGCCTTTTCCAGCCATGACAAGTATCCTTTCATCCATGTTTTCATCAACTTTTACAGACGCATATTATAGCACAAAAATTCATTTTTTAAAGTTCGACTTATAAAAAACATTTTATTGTCAACCCGGAAAACAACCTGTGATTCGACAGAATGAAAAACGTTGGTCTGCAATCATATTTTGATGACGAATACTTGAAAAAGCATAAAAATGCTTGATAGTAAATATATTACAAAGGAAAATACAATTAGTTGTTGTTTTAAATTTAATATCATGGCAATAACAAAAAATTACTGGATTTCCGGCTCCGGACTGGTTTTTTTCTCAATACAGGTTATTGTATATTTTATTGAGTAGCGCGATTATATGCGGTCATACTTTTTTTTATATTGTTTCAAGACCCGGATTTGCAATCAAAGGTCATTATGGATCAATATGAAATTTTGTGCACCGAAGCTTAATAGAGGGTTAATATATGATTGAGATTTTAAACAAATTCAAACTGAAACACAGTGATCCGACGGTTCGTTTAGAAGCAGTTAAAGCGCTTCCTGAAAACTCTCCGGAATTCTTTGAAATGGCAAGCAATGACAACGATGAAAATGTCAGAGCGGAAGCCACCGCCGGGGTGACGGATGTTGCTCAGTTGGAACAATTGTTGAAAAAAGAGAAATCTGAACGCATAATCAAATATTTGAATCGGAAACTCGATCGCATATATATTAATCAACTTGAAGAATGCCGCGACCCGGAAGAGGCATTGCAGATTGCCGCAAAGATCTCTGACGATCAGGACCATCTGGCGGCCGCCGCCGGTAGTGCAGCGGATATTTCCGCGGCTCTGGCTATAGCCAAAAGAGTCACTGATCCGAAGGCAAAATTGAAAATATTCAGACACTCGCAAAGCAGACAGCTTTGTGATGAGTTGCTCCTGGAAATTAACGATCTTAAAATGCTCGACAAAATAGCTGCTTCCGCCGCCATAATAACGGTAAAACACGATGCCGCGCAAAGAATCAAAGAATTGACTCCGCCGGAACCGGAGCCGGAAGACGAAACTCCGACCGAAGATTCGCCTTATCAAAAAGAGATGAACCTGCGACATGAACTGGCCGAAGCGATGGAAGATGCCGTTAAAAACGTCGCCAATATCACTTCGGATAAATTTAACAGCCTGCTTCATAAATGGAGTAATTTGCCGCTGCCCGCTGATGGCATGGCAGAGCTTCTGGAACGCCGTTTTCATGATGCAAAATCAATTTGTCGAGATGAAATGGATAAAATCCGTCAACAAGCGCAAAAACTGGCCCAAAATAAAGATAAGCTGGAGGCATTCTGCAAAGAAGCGGAGGAACTGGTGTTTTCTGCTGAGAGCAGAAAACATATCAGTGAAAAAATCGATAAATTGAAAGAGGGCTGGCAGAAGACAACATCCGGCTTGACAGATATTGAACATTTGAATGATCGTTTTGCGATGAAAATATCTGATCTGGAAACCAAAATGCTCGATTACGAAGAGCAGATTAAAATCGCCCGGACGACCATAAGCGAAAGTTGCGAACAACTGGAAAAATTAGTAGATGAACACACTCCAGAGCAAGTAAAGGATCAAGTAAAAGAGATTCGCGACAAAGCCAGGGACGCGGCAAAGTTGCTGAAAGAAGCCAGGGCCATGCCAAGAAAACTGGCGGATCGCTTTCAACGCGCCGAGAAACAATTTCGCGGACAATTGTATCAGGAATATCAGGCCAGGGACTTTGGCCGTTGGGAACATTATACCCTGAAATTAGATATCTGCAAGGAAATGGAAAAATTGCTTGAGTCAGACAATTTTAGAAAAATAGGTAAGAAGTTGTCAGGGTTCCGGCGTAAATGGTACGAACTCGGAGCAGTTCCTCAGGAAAAGGCCAAAGAATTGCAAGCCCGATTCGATGAGCTGTATAAGACATTGCGCGGGCGTTGTGATGAATTTTTCGCCAAGTATCGCGAACAGCAGAAGCTAAGTATAGAATCAAAAAAATCGTTGTGTGAAAAGGCTGAAACATTACAACATTCAGAAGATTGGAACCTGGCCGCTGACGCCTTCAAAGAACTTCAGCGTTTGTGGAAAGAACATGTTCCCGCACCAAGAGAAATTGAACAGGAACTTTATCAGCGTTTCCGCCAGGCTTGCGACACCTTTTTCAACCATCGCAAGGCTCATTATGGCGAATTGAAGAAAATTCGTTCAAATGTGATCAGCGAAAAATCAAGTATCTGTGAAGAAGCCGAAAAACTGGGTGAAAATGGCACGGCGGAAGACGTGAATATTGCCAAGAGATTGCGTCGGCAGTGGCGAGACGCGGGCCGGGCCGGTAAAGCCGACGCAGCGCTAAGCGATCGCTTTAACAAAGCGTTGGACAAATTTTATGAGCGAATCAATGAGTCCCGAACAGAAACCCTTGGGCAGCGACAGGCTATTTGTGATAGTCTGCAGAAACTTGTTAGTGAACAAATGACCGCTGAATCTGCAGATAAGTTCCGCGATCTCAACGGTCAATGGCGGGAATTGCCGATCGTTCCCGGCAACGATGCGATTAAGATTGAAAAACAGTACGCCGAATTATCTGAAGCCTATCTGAAAGCAATGGAAAGTTTCGAAGCTCAGCTTTATCTTGACGAGTTGCTGGAACTTGAAAAATTTGAAAAGGCCCTGTCTGAAATCGAGGGAACTGTTCCGGATGATATCTGTGATGTGGACAAACTGCCGAAAGGCTCACAGAAAACGGTGGCAAAATTCCTGCAGAATGCTCAAGCGGAAGGCATTAGTGAAAAATTAAACAAAAAATTAACGCTTAATCTGGAGAAACGCCAGGAAACTTGTATCGCGTTGGAAAAACTTGCCGGATTGGTTGAGCCGGAAACTCCTGTATCCCTGGCGGAAGAACTCGAAGCGGCCATTCTCGGCAATTCGCTGGCGCCAAAAGCTGAAACCATTGATCCGGTTAAAGAATTTAAAAGTTTGCGCAGGGACTGGGATTCTCAATCTCCGGCAGGATATAATGAAGCCAGTCCGGAACTATATCAGCGCTATACGTCGGCCTGCAAATCAATGATCAAGCAGATTGAAGGAGCGGAATAAACTCTTATTGTTTTTCGACAATAAAGATAAGAGTGTTTCCGCCCATAATAACTTCCTGCCTCAACGACAGATCGGTTTGATGCTTTTCCCGTTTTTTCTTTGAAGTAAATGCGGCAATAATCCGAAGCAGCAAAACAAACGGATAAAACAAAAACTGTTTTTTCTTCTTTTTGTCATTGAGAATTTCCGCTATTTTCAAATCATTGATTTCAAACATCAGGTTAAGCAGGGTAATGGTCAGGGGCGAGTTATGAAAGTTGTAAAGATTCCGGCCGTCTTTCTCATAGTGTTCCTTTGTTTTGGGCTTGGTCAAGTAGCCGGTCATCAGGAACCTGAATCTTTTTTCGATATTTGAGTAGTTGGGAATACTGAATATTCCAGTTCCGCCGGATTTAAGCACCCGGGAGAATTCTTTGACCGCGGCGTACGGATCGGTCATGTGCTCTATGCCGTCAACACAGCAAACATAATCAAACGATTCATCAGGAGCTTCAATCCGCTTGTTCAAATCCGTATAGATACATTTCAGATCATCCACCGCAAAAATTTCCGGTTCAATTTCGCCGCAGGTAACCTGAAATCCCATTTCATGGAGCTTCTGTGACAAATTGCCATATCCGGCCGGAGCGTCTAATATCGTTCCGCGCGGTTTGTCTTTCAACCACTCGACAATCGCCTCATGAATTCCACTGCGAGATTTTGCCTTAACAACTTTTTCCATATTGCCCTATATATCCTAGTGTGTTTTTATTATACAAAAACGGCAACCGGGTTTGTGCAAATCAGTTATTCAGTTGATTTAACAAGATCAACCGCAACTTCCACACAACATGAGCAGGACAGTTTATTCAACTTCCTTATCGCTCTGCATTTTTCCGAGCCGGCAGCTTTGGTAAATTCATTTACCAGCTCCATATGCTCTGATTCATGCACTAACTCAAGAGCGCTATACAACGCGCCGCAAACACCCTCCGGAGCCCTGCCGCCACCAAACGCCTTGAACGCAGGAATTAATCCGGCCTTGGAAGGATGCCTGTCTTCCATTATCTTGATTACCGCCTGGGCGCAGTTATAACTTTCAGGTCCGTTAAAAAACCTATCCACCGCTTTTTTTGTCGTCATTATTTTTATCCGTAACGAATTCTGAGAAAATGATAATATACTATCTTTTCAATACATTTCCAGTTTGTTAACTTTGGGTTTTAATTTTTTCAAACTACTTTTGAACATCAGCAATAACGCATCTTTGGAATTACTGAGTTTTTCCCTAATTCTGACCGCTTGTTCAATCAGTTCAATCGCCCGGGCCGTTTGACCAGAACGAATATAGCAGGCTGCACAAATATAATACACCATTGCCGCGTCCGGAGTCTCCGGATCCTTTAACCGCTTACAAATTTCCAGAGCCTGTTTGCACGCTGCCTCCGCTTTTTCGCCTTCGTCAAGCAAAGCATAGGCCCGGGAGATATCTGCATAAGCCTGAGCTACCTTAATATTGTTCTCCCCGAAATGCGATTTCAGAATGCGTAATGCTTCCTGATAAGCATCCAATCCTTTATTTATCTTAACCCGGCGGCGGCGCAGGTAAGCATATCCCATATTACTCCATGCACGTGCAGTCTCCAAACTGTCCGGCCCTTTGATCTTGACATAAATATCTTTACATTTTTCCATATACCAGCTTGCTTCGACAACCCGGTTGCGCACCCCGGATAAAATACCAAGATTGTGAAAGCAGGCGGCTGAATAAAGATTATACTCCCCAAGGCGCTGATTGAAAATAAGCAGCGCCTTTTTGAATAAATTATCCGCCTTCTCATAATCTTTTTTATTCCTGAACTCTATTGCGGCTTTCATTAGTTTTTTCGCATCTTCAACCGTTCCGGAATGTTCCGCCGTTTCCAGACTGGTCAATTCCTTGATGACCGGATCTTCAGCCGCCATCATCAGACATGTAAATAGAAAGAAGAATATGAATAAGAATTTCATTTTGACTTTTTCCCTGATTAGTTACGATATTTTGTCCTGGCTTTTTAAGCTGAACGGTCCATAAATTTATGCCCGTTTTGCCGGAAAACAAATTAATTAAGTGTGCTATCATATTTATTTATAACAGAATGCCACAGTACTCCAAAGTTATTGAAAAATAAGCATAAACCGCTTATGGGCCATTCCATTTGATATCGCGATGATTTGAATTTATTGAGTACCTGAACTCCGCCGGAGTAACATTGTGGACTTTCTTGAATATTCTTGAAAAATAATTAGGGTCATGATATCCGCATCTTTCCCCTACCTCGCTGATAAACAAATACTGATTTCGCAACATTTGCCGTGCAATCAGCATTCGTTCTTTCTGAACATATTTCATCGGGCTGACGTGGAACTCCTGCCGGAACAGTTTTTTCAGATAACTCACACTGATCCCTGCATTTCTCGCAATATCATCTTGACACAAATCCGGCCTTGCCAGATTTTCTTCGATATAGTTGACCGCATAATTAAGCTGAGGCATAATGTCAGACGCATTGTTCAATTTGTTCTCAAGCATCGACAAGCGACAGATAATCGAGTAAATCAAGCCGCGGCACTGCGACATTAGCATGGCGTCATTGAGCTTGACCAACTGTCGCAGCCACGTCACTATAAGTTCATCCGAATCAATATCGATGAGTCTGCTGCTGCAATCGAAAATACCCGGTTTTACGCTGAAAACTGCGAATAAAGTCTCCGTGTACTCATGATTTTTTTGTGTATGGGGAGTGCCTGGTGCAATAACGACCAATTGACCAGCCCGAACATCCAGAAGACTTTCGCTTGTATTTGAGGAACAGAAACCTCGACTTATATATATCATTTCAGCTCCCGCATGCTGATGCGACTGCACCTGCTGATCGCCGGCATAATGTCCCGCATGCCAGAAAACCGGTAATTCGTCATTCATACGATACTCCTGCAATTATCTTTTTATGCTATAATATTGCCTGTATATTCTATTTTCAAGCATTGAAAATATCTTTTTATCCATGTAATCTAAAATAAACACAAAAACTGAAAGGAAAATCAAATGTTATCTGAGAACATAATGCAAGACCGATTGGTTGAATCTTCAGGCCGGGTTAATATGGTACTGGACACCGATACTTTTAATGAAATCGATGATCAGTTCGCGTTGACCCTGGCAGTCCTGTCACCGGAAAGCATCAACCTGAAAGCGGTTACCGCCGCGCCGTTCAGCAAACAAAAAACAACTCCCGATCCGGCAGTCGGAATGGAGTTGAGCTATGATGAAATAATCCGGGTCCTTGCAAGACTCAATGCGATTAAAGACGACTTTGTATTCAAAGGCTCCACAACCTATTTGAAAAATAAGAATACTCCGGTTGAAAGCGCGGCCGCTCAAGCAATAATCCGCTGTGCTCACGAATCGGACGAACCGCTATATGTCACAGCCATCGGCGCAATCACCAACGTTGCATCCGCTCTGATCATGGATCCTGACATTATTGAAAAAATAGTCGTTGTCTGGTTGGGAGGACAACCCTATTATTGGCCTACTGCCAGAGAATATAATTTGGGACATGACGTGATGGCGGCGCAGCATGTCTTTGACTGCGGTGTTCCAGTTGTCCATGTACCATGTAAGAATGTGGCCGAACATGTAAAAACCACGGCTTGGGAACTGGAAAAATACGTTAAAGGCCGGGGAGCGGTAGGTGATTTTCTGTTTAAAAGATTCTGCGAATATTCGGATAACCTCTTTGGGTGGAGTAAAGAAATTTGGGATATGGCCCCGATCGCCTGGCTGATTAACCCGGAATGGGTGCCATCACAGATTATGCCATCTCCAATCCTGACCGATGATATGACCTGGGAAACGAATTCAGGCAGACATCTTTGCCGCTGTGCTACTGATGTGCGACGTGATCCGGTCTTTCGTGACTTTTTTACTAAGCTTGAAAAATTTTGTAATGACTGATAAGCGGAGGAAACGATAATGGCTAAAATTATTTGCTTCGGTTCACTGAATATCGATAAAGTATACCAAGTTCCGCATATTGTCAAACCTGGTGAAACGTTGTCAGGAACAGCTTTCGATGTCCACTGCGGCGGCAAAGGAGGGAATCAGTCTGTAGCCTTGGCTCGAGCCGGAGCTGAAACTTGGCATGCCGGATGCGTCGGGCCTGATGGAATGATGCTGATTGAGAATCTGAAACAAAGCAGCATCAATACCGACTTCGTTGAAACGGTGGAAGAACCAACCGGACACGCAATTATACAGGTTGATGCAACCGGGCAAAACTCGATCATCCTGTTTCCCGGTGCCAATCATGCGGTTACGCCGGAACAGATCGACGCAGTCATCGCAAAAACGTCGCCAGGCGATTTCATCTTGCTCCAGAATGAAATTAATCTGGTGCCGATGATTATTGAAAAAGCCGCGACCGCTGGTTTAGTTACATGTCTCAATTTCGCGCCTTTCGATCCTGTTGCGGCAAAAGAAATCCAACTCGACAAAGTTAATATTTTAATCGTCAATGAACATGAGGGAGCCGGATTGGCTGGAGTTGAGGGTTACGAGGAGATTATCAACATACTTCTGGAAAAATATCCTGAGATAACAATAGTTTTGACACTTGGAAAAGAAGGAGTCATTTGCGGATACGGCAAGGAACGTTTGTATTGTGCTGCAAAAAAAGTTGAAAATGTTGTTGACACAACTGCTGCCGGTGATACGTTCACAGGATTTTTTCTTGAAGCCAGAGCAAAAGGTATCGGATTGGAACAATGTATTGAAAGAGGTTGTAAAGCCGCGGCCATTACCGTCTCTCGTCCGGGAGCAGCCGCGTCAATTCCATATAGCAATGAAGTTGACATCTGAAAAACAAATCCAAACTTCCTGATAACATATTTATTTGCAATGTTCTATAAAAATTATATAATCAAATCGTCCAATTATTTGATAAATCAGATTTCAGCATATATATTATCTTCAAAACCAACCAATAGGAGGATTAAAATGGATGCGCGAATGAAAGTTAAGGGTGAAGGCTGCTATTACCATCTTTATAATCGAATCGGCTGCATCACAGGTGAACATCCGTTCTCAGATGCGGATAAGGAGTATGGTTTCACGTTGCTGAGATATCTTTGCGATTACTTTCTGATCGAGGTTATTTCGGCCGCCTGGATGGGCAACCATTTTCATCTGGTGGTTTACGCTCCAGGACCGGATGAACTGCCGTCGCTTGAGGTCATTGTTAAACGACACAACGCCTATTATAAATCAATGAAAAAAATCTTTAAATTCGGACCGCGAACCCCAGTCATCAGTCTTGAAAACCAAGCGCAATGCCAGGAAATTGGCCTTAAAATGATCGATATCAGCCGCTTCATGTCGGCCTACCAACGCCAATTTACCTGCGTCTACAACGAAACCCGCGACCGGACCGGACAACTCTGGGGCGGACGGTTCAAAAGCGTGATCCTCGAGCGCATAAACGCCTTGGCTGCCTGCATCACTTACGTCGAACTTAACCCGGTCCGGGCTGGCCTGAAAAACGATCCGGCGGATTATAATTTCACCACATGGGGACGCTATTGCAGAAGCGGAAAACACATGTTCTATAAGAATTTCGTCAAACATATGAAGCCCAATATCACTACCGGCGACACCTCGCAATGGACTGATTCCGAACTGTTTGCGTTCTTCCGGGGCGAACTGGCGCGAATTATCACGGCAGAAACCGGCGCATCGAGCGAAGAAATATATGCCGCCCGCGACAAAGCTCGACAAAAAGAATCAATGAATGTACACTTCTTGAGGCGCACCAGACACTTTACTGAAGGGGCGATTTTAGGTTCAAAACTGTTTATCCGCCAAATCGGAAGCCTATTTGATGATCCAACTCGAATACAGAAAAAACATCTTTCCAGAGGCACCAGTCCTTCCGGGATATTGTATTGTTTTCGTGTGCTTAAAAAAACTTTTTAAGATTCCAATAAACAGGAACAACAAAAAACTTGTTCATTTTCGTTTTCGGATGAATTTGGCTTTTGCGCTAGCCATGATGACGTTATTTTGAAGCAATTCAGATGTCATGAAAAATAGATTTTTTGAATGTCTGGTAATATCAGCATAGATGACTACAGATCGGTCAACTGCAACCGGAAGCTTAAACCTGACCAGGATTTCCGCTGTATATGCCGCGATGCCATGGGCAAAAAGACAATTAACCATTGTTGCATCCATCAGTGATGTAACAATCCCGCCGTGAAGAATATTATTGTATCCCTGCAAATTTTGGAGGTTGGCGACATATGCCGCCACGCCTCCATTCTCTTTGATTTCAAAACTCAGGTCTAAACCATTTTTGCCGCAGATAAAGCAGGAAGAATGATTGAAACGCTGATTTGAATTAAGTTGTTCAATGGTCGCAGACATTGCTGCCGGTTTCAAGCGTCTGATTCAGGAGGGCCAGACATAATTCTTCCGGGGTACCGCCTGTAGCTCCAACAACAACTTCAATGCCGTTTTGCTGGAACAATCCTTGAGCGCGTTGTCCCATGCCGCCGGCGATAATGACATTGGCGCCTTTTTCGTGCAGCCATTTCGGCAGAACGCCGGGTTCGTGCGGGGGCGGAACCAGGTATTCTGTTTTGATTATTTCTTTTTTGGTTTCATCGACTTCAACTAAAGCGAATTGTTCGCAGTGACCGAAGTGCATACAGAGTTTCTGTTCTGCGGTAGGAACGGCGATGATCATTTTTTTTACCTCGCAATTTGTTGTTTCAGGTTTATCTCCGCTAATATATGAAATTACTTTATCGGCTATCGGCGTAAAGCTGATATGTTCAAAGTCATTGATGAATTCACCCCGGTCGCCGCAGTTGACGATTTCCGGGTCGAATGGAATTCCGCCGAGGAAAGGAACGCCGGTTTCCGCGGCCAGTTTTTCGCCGCCGCCAGAGCTGAAAAGATTGACTTTTTCGCCGCAATGCGGACAGGTGAAGCCGCTCATATTTTCGACAATCCCGATGACCGGAAGATCAAGCTGTTGGCAGAAACTTATACTTCTGCCGACATCTGAAAGCGCGACCTGCTGTGGAGTCGTTACTACGACCGCAGAGGAGTTTTTTCCGGTCAACTGTGCTACTGCCAGCGGTTCGTCTCCGGTCCCGGGAGGGGAGTCGATAACCAGGCAGTCCAACTCGCCCCAGTTAATCTCCTGTAGAAACTGTTTGATTACGTTGTATTTCATCGGACCGCGCCAGATGACGGCGTCTTTGGCGCTGTTGAGCATCATGCCGATCGAGACTATTTTCAGGTTTGTTGTGGCTTCAATCGGCAACGGCAGGCCTTTATCGTCGGACTCAACCGGCCAACCATACAGTCCGAACATTCCGGTGATGCTTGGTCCATGCAGATCAACGTCTAGCAGACCGGTTTTTTTCCCTTGTTTGGCCAGTGAAACGGCCAGACTGGCGGCTACGGTACTCTTGCCGACGCCGCCTTTTCCTGAAAGAACCAGGATTTTCTGATTAATTTTTTCCAACGCGTTAGGCTGATTTGAGTTGGGAGATGATTCTGTCGACATTTTATTTTTCCTTAGTTTTATTGTTATTTGGATTCTTTAATAAAAGGTGGGTTCCGAGTGGAAACCCGGTATGGGATGCAATGACCGGACACTTTACCTTGAGCATAAAGAAAATATTTTCGGGGCAATGACTCAAGGTTTCGAAATTACCTTGTCCTTTGGCAATAATCAAATCGGCGTTACGGAATATTTCGAGAAATTCGTCCGAACAATCCGGCAGGATAGTGCCGGGGGCGTCGGACCCGTTGCCAAGTATTTTAACCAATTGATCTAAACCGGCGAATTCGGCATCATCAATAGTTGCGTCATTTAAGATGGGAAGTCCCCGGACCGCCAGGGTTACCCGATGTTTTGGCAACTGCTCAATCAAGAGACGGTCAAAGACAATCTCCCCGGCGTTATCGGCCAGATAAAGAATGCTTTGTGCTTTTTCGATTTCCTTTTTTAATTCCTCGACATTGCCGACGAATGGTGCATCAACAATTTTCGCGACAGCGTCGTGGACGTCTTCTTCGGTAATGTCGCCGCCGATTCCGAAATCGATGACATTGCCGGCAATTGCGGCTTTGAGCGCGGCTTCGAAGCGGTCGTCCGAGGAGTCGATAATTTTCCTGATATCCGGGAGAAGCCCGTCGGCAATCCGGTTGAATTGTCTTTTGATCTCAAGGTACGGGTCCGGGGTGCCGGTGGCCGTTCGCAAACGACGATGAATCTGCTGGGCAAAAGCCGGAGGAGACTGGTCCATATCCATTTGCGAGGCTTCGGCCAGAATTGTTTTCATCATTTCACTATGCACCGCCGTATCGGGGGTGGCGAACCGGGACGCTTCCAGGGTTTGTCTGATCAGACAGGGGATGCAATCAAGTGTTGTCCGCATATACTTAGACCCAATGCCCTTCAACGTCCGGGTTGTCGATACATTGCAATTGTCCGTCCTTGAATTGCTGTATTGTATCTTTGACGGTTCCGGTTGCGCCGTTGTAAATTTTGATGCCGGCGGCTTGCAGTACTTTGAATGCTTTCGGTCCGACGTGTCCGGTGACTACGCCTTCGACGCCAAGATCGGCGACATTTCTGCTGGCCTGGATGCCCGCGCCCTGGGCCGCGTTGAGATTCTGAACATTGTCATGAACCGTCGTTTCGCCGCTGTCGGTATCGACCACAATGAAAAATTTGGCGCGCCCGAAACGCGAATCCACTAGAGCATCTAGCTCCTTGTCTTGAGCTGTAATAGCAATTTTCATATTTTCACCTTCATGTTTTGATATTGATGGTTAAACTATAGTTATGGTATAAGCAAATTATATGCCACTGCCCGATGATGTTTAATCTTGTTTTGGAGGTAAGTTGATTGTTATTAATATGTTATCACGATGTTTCAGATTGCTGCTAGTCCTTGGATACGTGATTTTTATTGTAATAGTATTGCAAAATGCAATACTGTCTATAGGCATTACGGTCGACGGTGACGACCGTCAGTTTCAGGAAAGTCGATTGCTAAGGACTTCATCTTGCGATACAGGGTGCTGGGGTCGATTCCCAATTCCGTGGCGGTTTGTCTCCGGTTTCCGGCGAACCTTTCGAGGGTTTCGGTTATTAAACGCTTTTCCATTGCCTGAAGCGACATTGGGGGGAAAGATTCGGTTTCCCGGTCGAAATCCGGCCGCAGTTCCGGCGGCAGATGGCGTACTTCGATTATATTGCTGCGGCACAGGACGAATGCCTGTTCAATGATATTTTCCATTTCGCGGATATTGCCGGGGTAGTCATGGTTGATCAGCTGCTGCATCGCGGCGGGGGAGACCAGTTCGATATTTTTTCCCTGGAGCCGGTTGAATTTAGCGATAAGGTGTTCAATCAGCAGTGGAATATCCTCACGACGCTCTTTGAGTTTGGGCAGTTCGAGATGAATGACCCGGATTCTGTAGAGTAAATCTTCTCTGAATTTACCGGCTTTGACCTGTTTACGCAGATTTTTGTTGGTGGCGGCAATGACCCTGACGTCGACTAGAACAGGTTCGACGCCGCCGAGAGGTTCTATAACTCTTTCCTGAAGGACCCGCAGCAGCCGGACCTGTAATGCCGGGGATATGTCGCCGATTTCGTCCAGGAAAATGGTGCCGCCGTCAGCCAGTTGGAAGCGTCCTGGTTTTTCTTTTCTGGCATCGGTGAACGCGCCGGCTTTATGACCGAAAAGCTCACTTTCCAGCAGGGAATCCGGCAATGCTGCGCAGTTGATCGCGATAAATTTGCGTTTCCGGCGCGGTGACAGGTTGTGGATGGCTTTGGCAAACAATTCCTTGCCGGTGCCGCTTGCGCCCTCGATTAATACCGTGGTTGCGCTTGCCGCTATTTGAGGAAGAATGTCGAACAGTTTCATCATGGCCGGGCTGCGGCCGACGATATCCTCGAAAGTGTGCTGCTGTGACAAGGCCTTGCGCAGTTCTTCAAGCTGGCTTAGATCCTGAAAGGTTTCCACGCCGCCGATAATTTCTCCCCGCAGGTTTTTCAACATTGCGGTGGAAAGCCGGATCGGAACCCGCTGCCCGTCGTTGTTGATGATATGGGCAGTGGCATTGACGATCGGCTGACCGCCTTCAAAAGTTCTTTTCAGGGCACAGTCGCCTTCACAAATATTGGCGTGAAAGACATCGGCGCATTTATGGCCGATTGCCTCCTGGCGTGATATGCCGGTGATTTGTTCGGCGGCCCGGTTGAATGAGGTGATCCGCCAGTCAAGATCGACCGTAAAGACTCCTTCATTGATTGAATCCAGGATAACGTCACGTTCTTCAGTCATGGTATTCTCATGTTGTTTGTATTGCATAATGCAATTATTATTTTAGGTAATATTGCATTATGCAATCATGTTGTCAAGTCGTTTTTATTGGTAAAAGATAAATTATTGAATTCAAAACAGCCCATTATGAAAGATTTGGCAACTTTTTGGCATTGCTTATGCTAAATAGAAAGCATGAAAATTGTCATACCACATTTCAGCGGCCGGGTATCGCCGGTATTTGATGTAGCCGAACATTTCTACCTGATTGAGGTGGAAAACGGTGAAGAGCTTTCACGTCGGGATTTGAACATCCCGGGCGTTGGGATATTTGACAAAGCGAAAATATTTTTGCAGGTGGGTGCAGAGGTCGTGATTTGCGGCGCGATCACCCAGGTTCAGGAGTCGGCTTTGAGCAGTAACGGGATTCATCTTTTTCCGTTTGTCTGCGGAGAGCTGGACGAAGTGCTGGCGGCTTTCAATCGCGGGGAACTGGCTGAAGGAGCCTGTAAGATGCCGGGATGCTGCGGAAGACGTCGTCGCCATTGCCACGGGAATCGTGGCGGAAAACATAACCATAACTGAAAGGAGTTCTATATGCCAGAAAAAAACGGAACCGTTATGGTGCCGAAAAAAGGCAGCGGAAGAATGAAAGGGTCATTTTTCGCTGGTCCCGGCGGGAATTGTGCCTGCCCGGCATGCGGGGCAATGATTCCGCACACCAAAGGCTCCCCATGTAAACAACGCATGTGTCCGAAATGTGGACAATTAATGATGCGACTATAACCTTAAATTAACAGGAGGACATAAAAATGCCCAGAGGAAATGGAACCGGTCCCAACGGAATGGGACCAATGACCGGACGTGCGGCGGGATTTTGCGCCGGATTTAATCAACCAGGATTCATGAACCAAATGCCCGGACGCGGATTCGGAATGGGATTTGCCCGTGGCGGTGGATTCGGAATGGGATTTGCCCGTGGCGGTGGATTCGGCCGGCGCAATCGCTGTTACGCCGGCGGCGGATTCGGTTGGCAAAACTATGCAGCTACCGCGCCGCAGATGAGCCGAGAACAGGAAATCGAGCTTTTGAAAAATCAGGCCGATTCACTTCAGGATGCCTTGAAAGAGGTGAATGAACAAATTGGCAGGCTTGAGTCCGACAGCAAAGAATAAATTCTTTAACAAAAACTCCGGGGACGCTTTGTCTCCGGTGTTTATTTTCGGTCTTATCCGATCAAAAAATAAAAACGGTTCCCGGCGGAACAACAGGAAACAATTATAATGGTGAAATTTGATATTTTAATAATCGGCGGCGGTCCGGCCGGAACCGTAACTGCGATGACTGCCCGGAAACAGCATCCGGATAAATCAATCGCGGTTATCCAAAAAGAAGTTAAACAACCGGTGCCATGCGGAATTCCGTATGTTTTTCATACGCTGGATGCAGTAGAACAAAACATGATGAAACGTCCTGCATTCAATAACGAGGGGCAGGATCTGTTTATCGGCGCGGTAACTAAGCTGGATGCCGTGGATAAGTATGTTGATCTTGATTCGGGTATGCGGATCGGTTATGACAAACTGGTGCTGGCAACCGGATCAAGTCCCGCAGCGCCCGGATTTTTGAATATTGATGCATTCAAGCAGGGAGTTGTCTGCGCATCCAAGAGCTTTTCCGAGTTGGAACGAATGAAGGAACTGACCGACGAGGCGAAAAAAATAGTTGTTTTGGGTTCCGGATTTACCGCGGTGGAAATTGCTGAACAGCTTGCTATGAATCCCGATAAGAAGGTTACATTGGTTTTCCGTGCCCAGAACTGTCTGCATCGCTCTTTTTCGCCTGAATTCGCGACTGAAATCAGTCGGGTTCTGAGCCAGACGCCGCTTATACTCAGGCCGAATTCCCAGATCAAGGAGATTCTTGTCGACGGAGATAAAGCGGTCGGGGTAGTTATTGACGATGGAGAACAAATCGAAGCCGATCTGGTGGTCGTAGCCATGGGATTCAAACCGAATACGGGATTTGCTTCGGAAGCCGGGCTGAAATTGAACGATACCGGGCATATCGAGGTGGATAATTATTTGCGAACCAATATCTCCGACATTTATGCTTGCGGCGACTGCGCTTCAACAACCGGTTTTATTACCGGACGGCACGATAATATCATGTTGGCCTCAACCGCCGCGGCCGAAGCCAGGGTATTGGGTCACAATCTTTACAAGATCAGGATCAAACGTGATTTCCCGGGAACGTTGTCGGTGTTTGCCACGGAACTGAACGGTCAGGTGTTTGCTTCAGCTGGGGTGTTGGAGCAGGATGCTGAAAAAGCCGGGATCGATTATATTGCGGGAAGTTTCCGGGATATTGACCGGCATCCGGGGACTCTGCCCGGTAAAGCCGAGGTGGCGGTCAAGCTGTTGGCCATGCCGGAAAACGGTCAGATAATCGGGGGCGAATTGACCGGCGGAAAATCGTCGGTGGAAATAATCAATACCATTGCGCTTGCTATTCAGAAGCATGTGACGGTGTATGAGCTTATTTCATTCCAGATGGGAACCCATCCGCTGTTGAATACCGCCCCGACCAAATCCGTCCTGATCAAGGCGGCCGAAGATATTGTCAATAAAAACTTGAAATAAATCAGAAGGAAATCCATATTTCCATTCTGTCCATAAACAAAAAGAGAAGGATCAAACTATGAATTCATTACCGCAGGAAATTGTCGACGCCTGGAATAACCGGGAAGCTATAGTAGTATTTACCACGGTTGATAAAGACGGGGGAGCCAACAGCATCTACGCCACTTGTGTCGGGATGTATGACAATAAATATATTGTAGTGGCTGACAACTATTTTGATAAAACCAGAGCGAACATTCTGGACGGTTCCAAAGGGGTCGTGCTTTTCATTACCAAAGACAAAAAAGCCTATCAGGTCAAAGGCACGTTGGAATATCATCGCGAGGGTGAATTATTTGATTTTATGAAAAGCTGGAATCCCGAACAACATCCGGGACATGCTGCCGCGGTTCTGGTTCCGGAACAGGTTTATTCAGGCGCCAAACAGGTTTGCTGAATCGCGCTTATGTCGTATATCAGTGAAATTCGCGCCCGGGTAGGGCACGAACGGATTTTTAATCCCGGAGTCCGGGCCATCATTGTCAATGACAAAGACGAAGTTCTGTTGCAGCGTCGAACTGATACCGGTGATTGGAGTCTTCCGGCCGGCGGGGTCGAACTTGGAGAAACCGCGCTCGGGGCGCTATACCGGGAAGTATTTGAGGAAACAACCCTTGAAGTCCTTGATGCGGAGCCGATGGCGCTATATTCCGGGATGTCTCAGCAATTTGAATATCCGAACGGAGATAAGATACAGGCCTTTGCCGTGGCGTTCATTGTCCGGCAATGGCGCGGGGTGCCGCAGGCCGATGGCGAAGAAGGTTCTGAGGTTAGTTTTTGGCCGCTTGACAAGCTGCCTGATACCCTCGTTAGACGGCATCTTGATACTTTACGTGATTTCCAGCGTTACAACGGTAAATTTATTTTGGCGTAATGAGGAGGAGAGTGATGAGTTGGGAGTGATGAGTGATGAGTGGGGGCATTGTATGTGCCATGGTTAAAAAGGTTACAAAAATTACGTATTGAGTTTTTTCATTTCTAATTTCTAATTAGTAATTTCTAATTATTCTGTATTAACTCAGGAGAGGAAAATGTCATATATCTTCGGTCCGGTGCCGTCGCGGCGTCTCGGACGTTCGCTGGGAATCGATCTGGTTCCTTTCAAGACCTGTTCCTATGACTGCATATATTGTCAATTAGGTCGCACGACAAATAAAACGATTGAACGGCGGGAATGGGTTCCTTTAGAAGCGATTCTGGCTGAATTGCCGGAAAAGTTGAAAGAGCATCCGGACTATATCACGCTTGGCGGGTCCGGGGAGCCGACCCTGTATTCCAGGCTTGACGAACTGATTACCGCTATTCACGATATGACCGATACCCCGGTTGCCGTGTTGACCAACGGTTCGCTGTTATGGCAGGCTAAACTGCGGGCGCAACTGGCGGGGGCGCAGCTGATAATTCCATCGCTCGACGCCGGAGACGCAATCTTGTTCGAGGCGGTAAACCGGCCGCATCCGGCAATAACGTTTGACAAAATGGTTGGCGGCTTGAAGTCATTGAGAAACGAATTCAAAGGAGATTATTGGCTGGAGATTTTAATTTCCGCCGGACATACCGGTATTGTTGCCGAAATAAAAAAAATTGCCGCGATTGTGGCGGAGATAAAACCGGATCGGGTCCAGCTTAATACGGTGGTCCGGCCGCCGGCCGAGGACTATGCGTACAAAGTTGATTTTGCCAAGCTGACGGAATTCGCAAAATTGTTTGAACCGGAGGCGGAGGTGATTGCCGATTTTCACGGTGTCCATTCCGCACCGGAATTCAGTTCGGCCCGGGAAACCGTGATGCAAATGCTGCAAAGGCGTCCCTGTACCATTGACGATATTGCCGGAGGTCTGGGAATTCATCGCAATGAAGCGATCAAACATGTTGAAAAATTGCTGGATGACAATTTAATTGAAAAAACTAATTCTGACGGCAAGGTTTTTTATCGTCAGGGAGTCATCACCTCTTAACTGGAAACGCCCTTCTCACCCGTCCCGCCGGCTTCGCAGCAATGTTGAGCCGGCGGGTTTTTAATCATATAAAATTATCAGACGGTTTGATTATTAATAATCTGCAAGTGTCTTATCATTAGGTTCTTGTTTGAAGACTAATTGTTGTGGTTGGCTATTGAGATAAAGCAATCTTAGCGATTAAAACCTCCAACGAAAAGATCTGTATACGGCATAAATTCAACTGCGTTTTATCGGTTAAAAAATTCAATGTGGCATTCGGCGAAAAATGCGGGGTCATTTGATTAATTCAGGAAGGCCCCATACGGCGTGAGTATTGCTCGGCCATGCCACGGAACCGGCAGCGGTGATTCTGATAGTCAGAGTTTTGACTTCACTTATGTCACATTCCAGAACTTGCGCGTCATTAATATCATTGCATACCGCCCGGGTCAGCAATGAGCCGTCCCCGATAACTTCAAAGACAACTCCCGCTTCAGTTCCCAACCGGCAATTAATGCCGACTGTACTTCTGAACCAGCGGTAGACTTTTTCCGGCAACTGGTATATTGCTTGAAAAGGCGGCCCGGCTCCAATCCCCTGGCTGAATATTTTTTCACGGCCGTCGATCAGCAGCGCAAGCGGGACCGGTTCGTATTTTTTGTCCAGGCTCCAAGGCGACTTTCTTATTTCAGCATACTGGTAAGGAAACGGCATCCATGCACTGCGCTCGATTGGGGTATATTCGCTTAATACCGCGTTTTTCAAGTCCTGTTCCGGTTCCGATTTGCCAGTTCCGACAAGCATAACCGAATACATGAAATCCGCAAGTACTTTGGCGGAATATTCAACGCACTCGGTCAGCAGTCCGGCTACCGCGACATGGTCATCACGGTAAAAAGCCGTCAAGATAGGGTTGACGAACGAGATGGCGTATTCCAGCATATCAGTGAAACGTTCGAGCAGATTGAACGATATTTCCGCCGGGGTGAATCCGAGTAATACCGGTTTATATTCCAGCGAAAAAGAGTTGATGGTATTTTCCAGCACGGTGTGCAATTGCGCGGCTGATTTTTTCTGATCCGGCGGCGGTTGCAGCAGTTTTATCATTTTCATGTCAGTGCCGATTGTCGTGCCGACCGCATGGGCCGGGGTGCCGCAGTCTTCAATTATGTGTGCGATAGAACCGGTGAATTTTGCGAATGACTCTATATCATTTGCCTTGATGCACTCAATACATCTTTCAGCGAAATACTCGAAAGAATATCGCATCAAATCATAATAGCCGCAAGTATAATAATCATCCCCGGGCCCGTCTTTTCTGAAATAACGGATTTCCCACGGGTCCATCGGCAGTCTGCCGTCGGGCAATTCAATAAACGGACCAACAGCCTCTTTATCTATGAAGTAACTGTCGCCATACATGCAATAATCGTCTTCAAGACCGGCTTGGACTGGTGCGATTAGGGTTTGCATCCATTGCGGCAGTGATTCCAACGCGGCTCTGCTGATTCTCTTGTGTCCATGTCCGTTTGCCATTATGCCGGGTCCTTATGAATGCTTAATAATTTGCAGGTGTGAGGTTCAAGACGGACTTCTATAACGTCATCAAATAGGAGACCGGTTTGTTCCGTCCAGATGTCATTGACTTGATAGTCGGTTTCATTATGTAATGCTAAATCCAGCAGGGATACCCGGTGCAGGACTGGTTCATGGTCGAAATTGAACAAGGCCAGGAGATGCGGGTTCTCCGAGTTGTCGTCTCCTTTTCTGAACCATATTTGAGGAAGTGATTTTTTCATTCTGTCCAGAGGCCAGGCCGCGCTATCACTTCTGAGGTCGAATACCTTTTGAATTATGTCAAGCCGCTCCCGGAACAGCAATTCCATACGGTCCCCAAGGAAGATTGCTCCGCCTGACATAATCATCGCGGTGGCCAGCATATGTGTCTCCTGTAATGTCAGGGCTGTCCTTTCCTGATATTTCAGCACTTCTTTTCCGTCTCTCACAATCAGGCAGTCCGGATCGTTGATCCAGAGTTTGCCGTGCATATAGCCGCGGTTAATGATGTTGCGGCATACGTTAAAAATGGCCGGGGACTCGGGAGTATATTGTTCGGCTGACCAGAAAGGGGTCACGTCGGTGGCAATCCGGAAGCCGTCAACCAGGCCGACGCTGGGAAACAGGAGGGTTGTTCCGCCTAAGATAAATGTATCGTCTCCAACCGCCTCTCTTATTGCGGTCAGCCCTTTCCGATATGCTTCAAGCCTGGTGACTCCGGCTTCATAGTATTTCGCGTTATGACAGGTTTCAACCATCATAAAATCGAGTTTGAAATATGAATATCCCCAGCTTTTCATGATCTTGAAACAACTGGTCAACCAGGCTATCGCTTCCGGATGAGTTGTGTCCAGTAAATAATTGTTCGCCATCGTCAGCAATTCGCCGTCATGACTTCTCAGGAGCCATTCCTGATGTTGTTTGTACACTTTGGTGTCCGCTCCGACCAGAAAGGGCGCTACCCAAATCCCCGGTTTGAAGCCGAGTTTTTTTATTTCATCGGCCAGCCATTTCATGCCGTGGGGAAATTTTTCCGGATTGGTTTCGAGCCAGTTGCCGCGAGACTTTTGCCAACCGTCATCAATTTGGATATATTCAACTTTGAACTTGTCCCGGTTGCGGGCCAGAAAACCGGCGTTTTCCAATATGTCGCTTTCGGTTTCCCGCCCGTAGTAATAGTAGTAACTGCACCAGCCGTCCGGAATGTTTTTTGCGGTGAGAGCTCCCATTTTATCGGCTAAGGCTTCCGCATAGAGATTCAGGAGCGTCTCGACCGGTTTGTCTTCGGCGATCAGGAGTGTTTCAAGTCCGGTTTCTTTGTGTGGAAGCAGAGGGATTCCGTCCAGATCAATTACCGCGCTTATATATTTATCTGTTTCATCTTCAAGGCCGCATTTGATCCTGCAGAAAAAACGGGTAGCGGAGATAAAGCCCAGCAGGAGATTTTTGCCGGTCTGCCGGTTGGAGATCACCCCGACTTGTTCGCCGGAAAACATACCCTGATGTTGCCATGAATAGTTTGGCGGATCGGATACCGTGAAGTTAAGAAAGTTTTGATCCAGCTCAAAATCGCACTCATCACCCTGTCTGGTGCCGGCCACGCCGACCGCGGTCAAGCCTTCCTTGTAAAACTGGTAATCCTTGGCTTCGCTTTCAAGCCCGGAATAATCGCTGAAACGTAATTCTATCGACTCGATTTCGACAGGATCAGTTCCGCTGTTCTTCAAACTGAGTTCACAGGTTCTCAAGCCGTTTCCGGCATGAAATTTTTCCTCGATTTTCAGTGATAATTCCTGTAGTTCGGCGGCATGGAAACATTCCCCTTGTATCGTAACAAAGATATCCGGTTTAATCATTTTCTATTATTTCTTTAAATTGATTTTATAGACGTGTCTGCCAAGTGAAGTGAATTTATCGCGCAGGATACGGTCCTTGCCGATCTTGACTGTGCGATTTTCAAACATGACATTGGCGACCGCGTTTGATTTGAGAATTTTACTCAGGTCAATTTCCGCGTTAACCTCTCCGGTTGCACGGCTGACGCATACCAGTAACAACTGGTTACCGAGTTTTTTGGGTAAAACCCGGATCAGGTTGCGGGATTCGTCGTTAACAAATGAGACCTCGGGTTCATCTTCAAAAGAGAAGAGAAAAGGCTGGATCGCTTTCAATTCCCGATCGAGGTTTCTGATCGTATTTCTTGCGTAACGGCTGACCGGGATACCGCCGAAATAGGTGAAGCCCATACAGTGGTTGACGACCGCGATGTAATGGAACCAGATCAGTTCCTCTGTCGTGGGTTCTTTTGAATGGGCTTCGGCCGCTTCCATCCAGATGAAGACTGGTTTTCTCTCCCGTTTGCCGTCTTTATCCATCATCTCCAATGCCCGTTCAAAGGTATATATCAGACTGGTGGTCTGCGGAAGACCTTTTGCCAGTTTGATCAGCGGGTAACGGTCAATTGAGACCGCTTCGCCCGGGAGGCCGTTAAGCTGCTGCCGCCAGAAACGGTAACCGGCGACGTTGTCGTTTTTATAGCATATCAGATACGGATTGGCCCGTTTCGCGTTAGCCAGCAACTCAGGGACCGTGCTGTCCACCGATTCGTCCACCGGAGTTACCGCGAATAATGATTCATGGTTCTTCAGTTCGGTCAGCATTTTATCCGGGGCGTCGGCGTTGGCACGAACGGCGTGGAAGTCCATTACTTTCAACTCTAACTGATCACATAATCCCAGAAAATGGTGATTTTTATTTGTGTTGGCCCAGTGTCCGGTGTAGCAGATATAATCGTGCCCGAGTTTTTTGTAAAACCGGAGCTGTTCTTCATCCAGCAGCCAGATCTGGTAGCCGTAGGGAATATAGGGTTTACCGTTCAAATAAATGCCGCGATTGAAATAATTGATTTTTGCCTCAGTATGATTCGGATCTCGGCGGACAAGATCACAGTCGGCCGTCATGATTTCCTTGCCGTCAGCGTTAACAACGCGGGCATTCAGTTTGTAAGTATGGGCCTTGATCAGCCGACCGAGCGGGAATTCATATATTCCGCTTTTTCCAGCATTGAACGGATAACTCTTTTTGACAATAATCCGGGACAGGGGGGGAAGGTTTGCGGACAGAATCAAGGTTAGTTTCTCTTTACATGGTTTGCCGTTGTATTCAACTTTGATTCTCGCGTTTTGCTCATTGGTGTAATATGAATATTCCGGATATAGTTTTAACTGGTGGGGAATATCAATGAATTGCCGCACCTGTTTGATTATTTTGCCTGTTTTGTTGAGGATGGTCAGGCCAATCCGGCAACGGTCATCCGGCAGTTTGAAACCTTGGAACGTGACAGAATCGGTTCCGGGCTTGAGTTTCAGTTTCATGGTTTTTGTTTGCAGCGCCGCGCTTTTCGTTTCAACATTCAGCAGCATAACCGCTTCTTCCGGTTTATCGGAATTATTTTGGATTTTGAATGTGAAATCAAAACGATTATCGGTCGGGTCGGTGGAGATGAATTTTTCATCATTGACAAGCAATTTTTCCGCTTTGGCCCCGGCAAGATATACGGTGCCGAAGTTTTCCGGCTCGAGAAAAGTCCCGACAACCGGAGCCCAGGACAGATGTATTTCCGGTCCCCCGGCATAGTTCCGGCAGAAATTCATGCGCAGGGCGTCGATTGCCGCCACTTCTTTGCTTTCCGGCATAACCGAAAATGGAATCATAACTTCGGCGGTCCAGCCGCCTTTGGGATTCTTTTTAGTGGCGACTTTCCAGTCCGCCTTCCAGTCCCATTCATGTTTGCCTTCCAGATTGCGGTAATTGTACTTTTTGCCGTCAGGAGTGAAAATGAATTGATAGAAAGGAGAGCCGATCCCCAGCAAGTCCATAAAGATTTCAATCGACTCATCTTTGCCGTTGGTACCGCGCGGGTCTTTGCAGTCGAACGCCGCGTATATATTCTTATTATCGTAAAGCAACTTGATCCTGGTCGGGGTTTCGCAGGGAGAGCCCATCATGGTTTTCATATTCAGGCAAACCGCGTCGTTCCAGACATCTTCCAGAGTGCCGTCGATTACCGGCGGAGTTTTTACCGGAGCGGGAACCGAAACAGACGGAGTATTGATTTTATTGCCGATTCCGAGGTGGATCGGGGGCTGCGCTTTGGTAAACCCGGCATCAAAATGCGACGGCTTGAAAGGCGTTGGTTGCAAACCGTCTTCGATCTGAACCGCGTCAACCCAGAGTTTTCCGACATCGAGCGGTTTGACCATAATTGAAACTTTGTTATATGGATAACCGGGCAGGGCGATTTGATACCTTTTCCAGTCTTTGGACACCGCGATCCGGGTGGTTCGATAAGGTTTTTCACGATCGGTGTAAACCGCGGACAAATCAACCTGCATATTGTCTCTTGAACTTTTCAAATAGACGGAAATCACATAATCTTTTTTGGCGCTTACAAACATCGAGGTGCTGCTGATGAAGAACGGGGCTTCAACCCGAAGCGACCTTTTGCCGTCATAGGCAACGCGGTCGTCTAAATAGAATTTTTTAATAAAATCTTTTATGCCTTTTTCTGTTAGATAATTTTTCGGTATTCCAACATTCGAGCGGGTCCAGCGTCCCATGCCGGTCCAATAATCGGGAATATCCGGATTGCTGGCGTACTCGAAGCTGCCGTTGATCTGATAATTCTCTTTTGCCGCCGCGTTGATCTGGGCGCAAATGATGAATAAACCCAGACTCAGGATCGCGGTTTTTAAACTTGCGTAACCGATTGTCATTTGTCTTCCTTTTTATATTTTTCAAATATTACTTCAATTTTATTTTGTAGACGTGGCGTTCAAGCGGCTGAAATTTATCTTTTATACTCTTATCGCCGTTTATCGTAAGGTTTCGTTTTTCAAACATTACTTCCGCACTTTGCCCATCGGCAACTCCGGCCCGTGACAGGTCGATGACCGCGTTGACCGGTTCTAACGACTGGCTGACGCAAATTACGGTTAGTTCACTGTCCAGTTTTTTCGCTAGGATCCGGATATTTTGAGAGGTGTTGCTGTCTGCACCGGTAACTTCCGGTTCCGGTTCCAGCGAGAACAGCGCCGGTTTCAATGCCTGCACTTCACGGTTCAAATCGATCATGCGTTGCCAAACAATATTGCTGTTCGGGATGCCGCCGAAATAGGTGAATCCGGTACAGTGGTTGACCAGCGCGATATAGGTTTGCCAGTTCAATTGTTGCGGAGTCGGTTCTTTAGCGAACCTTTCCGCCGCTTGAAGCCAGCAGTAGACCGGTTTTCTTTCTCTTTTTCCGTCCGCGTCCATCATCTCGAGGCAGCGTTCAAACGAATAGATGTCATTAGTCGTCTGCGGTCGGCCTGGCGGCTGCATAATGAACGGGTAACGGTCGATTGAGAGAATATCACCGGGCAGGCCGTCAATCCGGTTTGCGAACATGCGATATGAATGGAAGTGATGATTAAGGCAGTTTAAGATTTGCGGATAAGCCGTTTTGGTATTGATGGCTCTTTCATAGACAATCAGGTCGCCGCTTTCATCGTTTGGAACAATACCGACGAGGGCCGGTGATGATTTATAAATTTCTGCAGCTTCGGATGGTGACGGGGCATATGGCCTGGCGACATGGAATGCCACGGCTTTTATTTTTAGTTTCTCGCAATCTTTTAAGAATTTCAGGTTTGTTGGCATCTGGTTCCAGTGGCTGATGAACTCAATATAGTCGAAGCCGCATTTCTTGTAATATGCCAGCTGAGCCGGATTCAGGTTCCGGACCAGGATTCCGTAAGGCAGGAATGGTTCACCATTCACGTAGACGCCGCGGTTGATCCGGTTGATTTTAACTTCAGTCTGGTTCGGCTGGAGTTTAATCAATTTGCATTCGGCAGTCATGACCTTTTTGCCGCCGCGATCAAGCATGGTTCCACGAATGATAAATGTTTGTCCCGCTTTCAGCCGGGATACCGGAATATTAAAAATCTGATGATCGGTCGTATTTTTTAACTGATAGATATTTTTTGACCTGGGATAACTCATATAGCCCGCGACAAAAGATTCAAGTTTGATTTTGCCGTCTTCAGGTATTTGGGTGCCGGGGGCTAAATCCACCACAATCCGCGCATCTTTTTCCCGGGTGTAGAACGACCATTCCGGATAGAGGCGCATTGGTTGAGGAATATCGATAAACTGGCGCGTTTGTTTGATTATTTTTCCCGACTCGTCCATTAAAATCGTATTGACGCAAACCCGCAGATCTTTGATCGTCAGTCCGTCAAAGTCAAACTTTGAATCCGCTCCGGTCGGAACCGTCTTTGAGTAACATTTAATTTGTTCCTGATAACTTTTGGCGGTTACGCAGACCGTTACATTTATTTTTTCCGCTTTGCCGGCCTTGTTTTTTATCCGCATAGAAAGTTGGTAAAGGTCATTTAACGCTTTTTGCGAAGAAAGTTTCAATTCAGAAATATCAATTGCGGGATTTTCTTTGATGTTCTTCGGCCGCAGATTGTATTCGACCGCTTTTGTGTTTCCCGCACACTGATTTTTGTTGACGTCGTCGGGCAGGACGAAGCCGCCGTCGTACCAGCACGGGGTGAACTCTGTGGTTTTGTCGCCCGGTTCAAGTTGAACCGCATCAACCCATACTTTGCCGGAAGAAAGCGGCCTGGCAAATATGGACATAGCGCCATAACGATAATTTGGCACCGCGATTTCATAACGCTGCCATTTTTTGCTCAGCTCAAAGACTTTTTCTTTTACCGGCTTTTTTATGCTGTCGGCGGTAGCCCCAAGACAAACCTTTTGTCCGCTGTTTTCGGCTTTCATGTAGCATGAAACCACATAGTTTTTATTTTTTACAACCTTTACCGCCATGCCGATCAAGTGAAACGGCTGGGAGACGCAGATTGATTTTTTACCGTGGTAAGCGTTGTTGCTGTCGGGATAAAATTTATTGTGAAAATCCTTGATTGCCGCTTCGGTAAACAGTTCAGCCGGTAATCCCTGGGTCCTGAATCTTTCGCCGTTTCCGCCCCAATAATCGGGAATATCCGCATTGGTCGCGTATTCAAAGCTGCCGTTGATCTGCAGGTTGGGCGATAAACGTTCGGGCTTGGAGTAAGTCAGCTTCAAGTCGTCAATGACAAAGGGCTGCCGGTAACTGCCGAAGGAAATTCCGCCGATTCCGGGAGCGGTCCCGAGAATGAAGTTTTTATCGTCTATGGATAACTGATACAGGCTTTTGCCGCAGATGATTTTTACATTCAGCCATTTGCCTATCGGCATAGGCAGTTTTATTACTTCATTAAAAGGAGCTTTGGCTCCCTTTACGGCATTTATTTCAGGGGTGAACTTGCTGGTGATCTGCGAGTTATCGGCATTTGTCGTGAAGTAAAGTACCCAGTTGCCATACCCACGGTCAATACTTAAAGAGAAATGACCACGTTGCTGTTCCGCTCCTTTCAGGAATTTCAGGCGAAATGCAACGGTAAAGTCGCCGATATTCTTTTCTTTGAGGCTGATATAACCGCCGTATGGCGTTTTGTTGCCCAGTTGTCCGTTCTGAACTTTGATTGAACCGGTACTTGGTTTGCCCCAGATATTCGACTTGGAATCAAAGATATCCGTGATCGTTGACTGGCCCGAAGACAGCACCGAAGCCAAAGAAATAAGGACCGTAAATATAAATGCTCTTCCGAACATGCATTTTCTCCTGTTATGCGATTATTTAAACTTAAATCAAAATCTGTAATGTCAAAAAGACCACCTGGCTGCCAGCTTTTACGGTTTGTCATAAACTATTTTCAAGTCTTTGACAATGAACGGCTGCCGGTAACTGCCAAGGGTAAAGCCGCCTTTGCCGGGAGCTTTGCCCAACTGAAAACTTTTTTCCCCGATTTGCAATTTATAATCATCTTTGCCGCAGATAATTTTTATATCCAGTTCTTTGTCCTTTGAGAGATCAGTTTTGAAACTTTTCCTGTCAAGCGGTTTCTTTTCGCCATTTTTATAATACATGCTGATTATTTTAACGGAGTCCGAAGATTTCGCAGTGGTCAAATAAAGGGCCCATTTGCCTTCTCCACGGTCGATACTTATCGCAAAATGACCTCCTTCATCAGTGGTCTTTATTAATAATTTCAGCTTGAATGACAGTTCGAACGCATCGATTTCTTTTTCTTTGAAGGCAACATTTACCGCGTATTTTGTTTTATTCAGCATTTCCCCATTGCCGATTTTAAGAGCGCTGCTGCTTGGTTTGTCCCACTTTTCCGCTCCTGATTCGAAATTGTCGGTCAGAGTAACACTTTCAGCCGGAGCTGTTATAGCTGAAAATAAGAATGTCAAAGAGGTTAAAAATAATGCTTGCGTTTTTTTCATGATGTCTCCGGTTTATAGTTTGAAAATCACATTTCCGGAAAGCTGATTTCCTGAAAATGAACAATGAATTTAAAAAAATGCGTTAAAGCTGAGGTTTATCCCACTTGACATGGCCGTCGAGAAAAAGGGTGTTTCCGCCGAGGGTGTGGAGTAAAAATATGGTGGAACCTGGGCCGATCAATGCCTTGTGGGAATACGGATAGACATCTTCCGGGTAACTGGCGCTGACATATCTGGTTGGAGCGTCGCTGAACAGCCAGAATGAGCCGGGTTGTTTGATTTTGACATTCTTTTTGAACGGAATATCTGTCGTTCCACTGGAATACTGCCGTCCGGTTTGTTGATTGATCTGATAATTGACCAGATATCCGCCGATACGGCCGCGGTTGCTGGGACAGGTGGCGGCTCCGCCTGATGTAATGTATGCAATCGGCGCTCCGCGATATTTAATGCTTATTCCGTAAGTACCGCTTGTCGCGTTGAACACAGTATTCTGGTACCAGTAGAAGCCCATAACTCTTGCGGGCAGAATATAATCTTCATAATCAGTTGAATACATTGATGACAGTACCCCAAACTGCTTCAGGTTGCTGGCGCATTTAATTCCTTTTGCTTTGTCCCGTGCTTTATTGAGTGCCGGCAGCAGCATTGCCGCCAGGATAGCAATGATCGCTATCACGACAAGGAGTTCAATCAAGGTGAAAAATCCTGCCGCAGTTTTTTTCGCCCGCTTGGTTTGTTTCCGTTTCTTTTGTCCGGTAACGCTAAAACTCTGTTGTCCGGGTCTGTTCATTGTTCGCCCCCTTTTCATTTTATTAGGCTTGAAATGTCAATAACAAGATTATACACCAAAATTTGGTGTATGTCAATAGTCTTAACGCAAATTTAACTTTTTTTATGTCAAAATCTTACCTGAGACAATTTCTTTTTGCATTGGCTTGTGCTTGTTTTCCAATATCTTATGCATCATGACAACGGTTTTTTCGCCAATGTTGTGAAAGTCATATTTAACTGATATCAGCCTTGGAATGGTATATTCGCTTAGCAGGTTGTTACCAACCAGCCCGATATCTTTGAATGGAACCTTATTGTGGAGCGATAGCAATTTCAGTATTTCAATCGTAAGCAGCCGCGATTCCGCAATCAGGGCCGTTTGCGGGGTGGAATTTTCTATCTTTCCGGAAAGCCTTTTCAAACAATCACTCATATCGTCGCGGTTGTATAAGATTTCCCCCTGATAGGAATTGTCGGAAAGAAACTGTTCAAAACAGTTGAATTCTATTTGCGTGAAAGCGGAAGTGTTGCTTTCAAGGTTGCTGACGAAAATGTATTCCCGATAATCTTGAGATTTCAGATAATTAAGCAACGCAAGCGTTGTCCCGTAATAGTCGATTGATATACAGTTTTCCGGTTCCGGTTTCCCGCTGATGTCCGCCAGTACATAAGGAATCATGTTTTCCGTCAGAAAGTCAGTAATGACGCCCGAGATTTCCCCGACGAAAATTACCCCGGATACTTTCCGTTCTTCAAGAAAACCGGGAATATCCTTAATCGTCATATTATTGGAAAAGGAAGTGCAGAATACGCCGTATCCATATTCGTGCGCCTGGGAGAATACGCCCGCGACGAAAGGATAATGGATTAAATCGTAATCCATTATTGAGTCGGGAATAAATATGCCGATATTATTGTTGATGCGCAGATTATGGTTGACGGCCGATTCCAGAATACGCCTTTTGGTCTGAGGAGTGATGGATATACGTTTCTTTTTGTTGTTGAGGACCCGGGAAACAACTGAAATACTTACGCCGACATCATCGGCAATCGTTTTTAATGTTACTTTTTTTTCCGCCATAATTCAATCTTCATCCTGGTCCGGACCGGCTTTTTTAACTTATGAAATTCCCGGTGAATTCTATTGAAAACCTGCAAGTTTAATAATCCCGGAAGGTCCGTCAGGGAAAATATAGCTTGCAAAACTAAACTTGTCCAGATAGCGCTAAAATAATCTTAAAGAATAATACAGTATTATCCCGTAACTCCTTTCATTGAACGATTTTTATAGACTCATGCGAAACTATTATTTGCACCATGGAGAGCATGAAGAACATGAAGAAGTATTTAAATTTTCAGCATAAGCTGAAAAATAAAAAAACTTTTTCGTGGCTTTTCGTGCGTTGCCCTGCGCAATGCTCGCGCTCATTTCATTGTTCGTGGTTAATATTTGCATTTCGCACGACTCTTTGAACGATTTTTACTTTATTTTTAGCTTATGATTTTCATTTTTCTGGTACCTGGTTTTTCGGTTTTCACATTTTGATAGCTGAAAGGAATTGATGTCAAATCACAATTTTTGAATTGCGCTTGAACTTACTTTCAACCTTCAACCTTCAACTTTAAACTCCAGTTATCCCGTTTGCGGGATGGTTGTTAGTTCTTTTGTTTAATTGTCCGGAATGTCCGGAATGTGAATTCTTGTCAGACTGATACTTGCGGTAGTCGGTCGGGCTCATACCGGTTTGCTGTTTGAACTGCCGGCTGAACAGATAGATATCATTGTATCCGAGAATTTCCGCGATCCGGCTGATGTTGTAGGAGGTCGCATCCAGATATAAGGATGCTGCGTCAATTCTGCTCTGTAAAATATAGTCCCGGAAGGAAAAAGAGGTATATTCTTTAAAAAGCCGGGCAAAATAGTCCGGTGAATAGAATATTTTTCCGGCCTCTTTCCTGAGGCTGAAGCGTTGTTCAGGATGCGAACGGACCTTTTTGCACAGCTCCTGCATAAAAGAAACAACACTTGAATTATTGACGGAGAGCGATAGCTGTTCATCCTGATGGGCTATTTCAAGCAATGCCGTTTTAAGCCAATAAGCCGCTTCTATATAGCGTTTGTTGAATTTCAGCATCAGAACCCGTTCAAGCAGTTGGACGAAAAAATGAAAATTGCTCATGTTGCGGTAAAAATCAAAACCGGCATCCGCATCCAGCGGCAGTCTGGAATTTCCGGAGTTGTCACAAATATCAAAATGAATGTAGATTACCACCAGGGGAAATTCTTCGTCCGTAACGCCGTAAAAGGGAGTCTGACCGTTTAAAATAAAACAATCCCCCATCCCAAGATCATAAGTTTGCTCTTTGGTCAGCAGGGTTCCTTTGCCCGAAACAATGACCCAAAGGTCCAGATCAGATATTGTTTTTCCCGGACCGCAGTCCCATTGCCAGTCCGGCTTGCAAAACACCTTACCGCATGGATTGACTTTTATATTTTCCAGTAATGCAGTTTTCATATCGTATTAATGCAAATTTATACCATATTAGTGTATGGATTTATACTTAAATATAAATTATAATATAACAAATAAATACAAATAAGCAACTGTAGAGGGAAATAAAATGACTGATCGTGAAATCTTACGTTCATTGGCCGCAAGGTATCTGGAAATATGCAAAGAAGACATTCAGGACGAACGCCGCAAACTGTGGCGACAGCATAACAGTCTGAAACCGACGCGGCCGCTGATCTATGTCCGGGCTTTCGGCTGGCATGAGATGCCGGAGTCTGAATGCCGGTGTGAAGATCCTTTTTTCCGGCAGCATGAGAATACACTGCGTAATAAGATTTTCTGGTATTCGCTGGATGACGATTCAATTTTTGAACCCTGGGTGAATTTATCTGCGACCTGTAAATGCACGGGCTGGGGTGTTCCGCGGGTCGTTCATCAGCCGGATCAGGATCATGGCGCGTTCAAAGAGGAACACCCGATTCAGGATTATGATAAAGATTTGGCTAAGTTGCGCATGGCTTATCATGAAATTGACGAAGAAGCGACGGCGGAGAATCTGGCCAGGTTGCAGGACGCGATCGGCGATATTATTACAATAAACCTTGATCGCTGTTCTGCCTATCGCATGTGGGCCGGAGACGTCTCGACGATTATTGGTTCATTACGCGGCATCGAGCCGATTATGTATGATATGATGGATCAGCCGGAAAAACTTCACAAGCTGCTTGCATTTGTCCGTGACGGTATTCTGCGTGCGCACGATCAGGCTGAAGCGGCTGGAGACTGGGGATTGCATGCCCATGAAAACCAGGCTATGCCTTATGCGGAAGAGCTTGAGGATCCGGCTCCGAATAAGAGCGGGATAAAGCGCAAACATTTATGGGGCTATGCCGCTTCGCAGGAATTTACCTTAATATCGCCTGAAATGCAGGATGAGTTCCTGTTGCAGTATCAGTTGCCGATTCTTAAAAAATTTGCTTTGACCGCTTATGGCTGTTGCGAGGACCTGACTCGTAAGATTGATATGCTCAGGCAAATTCCGAATCTGCGACGGATCGCGGTGTCACCGTTTGCGGATCCGGAAAAATGTGCCCAACAGATCGGCGGCGATTATGTCCTCAGTTACCGGCCAAATCCGAGTAAAACAGTGTCAAGCGGTTTTAATCCGGCAATGATTACCTCGGAACTGCGGCAGAACTTACTCATATTCAAAGCAAACGGCTGTCAGCCGGACATCACCCTGAAAGACGTTGAAAGTGTGGAAAATGATCCGCACCGGGTCCGCGAATGGGTTAGAATTGCCAGAAGAGTAATTGAGGAAACCTGGTAAATATCAAATCCTGACGATCTCCGAAAAATACTACTACAATCATTCTGTTTGAATGGTAAATCTCTTCTCAATACTTGATGTAGTATCAAATGTTGCGACTTTGATTTTTTGTTTAAGTGATTCATCTTTAGTCTTTTGTGACTTGTTTATAGTCAAGCGGACTATTTGTCTTCAGTTTTCGACTAGCCGGAGATTTTTATCTTTGTTAAATACAGCCTAGCCGCCCTTTTGAAAAAAGAAAGTTTCTTCACCGCTAATATAATTCTAAAGAAGTTTTTAAAAAAAATGGTTGACTTTTTTTTAAGGATGTACTATAATAAAAGTAAAACCGGTACGATCCGGTATGATTTTTAAGTAGAAACAGGAATGAAAATGACGGTAGTATGTGCTGACAATAAAGGTTTTTTATATCGCCAGACCAGGGATTGGCTGGTTAAACAAATGCGAACCGGGCAGCTTCAGCCTGGTTCCAAATTGCCGGGCGAACGCGCTTTGGCCGATATTTTGAAAATCAGTCGTTGCACGGCTCGAACAGCTCTTCAGGCGCTTGAAGATGAAGGTTTTATTGAGCGTATTCCTTCCCGGGGGGCCTTTATCAAACGTCGCGGCGAAGTTCGTCATGTTAAGCTGGCATTCGTTTTTCCTGAAGCAGAAATATCGTTGAATTATCTGGCTTATCCGAATATGATGGCTAACTCGATGATGCAACGGGGGCTGATGAAAGCTTCTATGGAAAATAACGCTTCTTTGTCTTTTTTGTATTGCAACCATGAAAGTTGCTCCGGAAAAGATAAAGCCTACGCGGAACAGTTCTGCGACAGGATAATGAATGAATATGATGGAGCGGTGTTTGTTTCTCAGCAGCTTTCCGAGCTCAGAAGAAAATTGATTGATCATAATTTCCCATGTATAAATCTTAGTGATGTAGATTTACTTCCCGGCGAAAAAACAATAATATATAACCGCAGTGATATTTGCAAAAATGCGGCTGAATATTTAGTGGAAGCAGGTTGTCATCAAGTCGTGATGGTTTTTCAATATGGAAATTCGGAGAAAGCATTGGCAATGAAATTTAATCCGGTTAGGGATGCGCTTGCCGCGGTCGGGACACAGTTATCCAGAGATGATTTGCTTATTGTCGGAGCCGAAGAAGAGGAAATCTATCGGCAATTGAAATCCAGATATAAAAACACTAGCGATCTTCCGGACGCTTTTTTCTGTACAACCCAGCTTCCTTGCAAAGCGTTGCTTCATTTTGCCGATGAAATGCGGTTAAAGGTTCCGGACGATTTTATGATTGTAGGCTATGGTAATTCTCCGGAAATTGTCAGGTACTCGGCGGTAAATGAGATTTCCTACGTTCAAATCCCTTATCTTGAAATGGGCGACGCGGCTGGGAAGTTGTTGATAGATAATATATTGTACGGAAAAGAAATTCCGGATATTACAATGATTGAAGCCAAACTTATTCATGCCAGGAGCAAAAGGCTTCTGAATGAAAAACTAAAAACAGGAGAGGTAAATGAAAACTAAAAAGATCAAGAGTTTTACCTTGATTGAGCTTCTGGTGGTGATTGCTATCATTGCGATTCTCGCATCGATGTTGCTGCCGGCTTTATCACAGGCCAGAGAACGTGGAAAAACAATTAAATGTCTCAGCAACTTGAAACAGATTTTCCTGGGGGCCGCTCTTTATGTCGGGGATTATAATACAAGAAGGGTGCCGGATGGTAGTTACTGGGGGACCAGTTATTGGCAAAGCGCTTTGGCTAACGGAAAATATTTGCCTGAACTTAAAGGGCCCAGTCCGCATGGTTTTTATGCGTGCGACTCTGAAAAAAGACTGCAACATGGTTCATTGAGTCTTTATAATTCGTGGAAAGGGACGCATTATGGAATGAATTATTATCTGGGTTTGCAATCTCCGACCAGTTCAAGTGAATGGGCGCAATGGCACCCGAAAGAACAATTGCCTCATCCGTCAAAAGTAATGTATTTTGGCGATAAGCCAATTGGATATAATTCAATCTTTTGCAGTGACTCAACAGCAGAAGGAGGGATTGATGACTTGCCAACCTATATGAGGCATCAGAAAAAAATGAATTTTGTTTATGCTGATGGTCATGGCGGAACCGGTGGTAAAGAGAAGGTTCCAATTAGAGGCGTTTACGGTGGGAATGCCTGGAAATTCTACTTTTGGAGCCAGAAGAACATGAAAAATTACGGTGGTTGGTACGATTTGTAAAAATCGCTATCTATATAATTTAACGTAATATAGACTTTTTCTGTCTTCAGACAGGAAACAAGTTCTATAATCCGGCTACTCCACACGTTACTAAAAAAATTAATCAAATTCAATTCATAATTACTTATAGGACTTTATATGAAAAAGTTGTTTCTATTTTTCTGTCTGCAACTTGCGATAACGGGTTTTGCCGCTGATCTTTCGGTAAAGCAGTCAGGCGCCAGATATACCATGAAAAACAAATATTTGCAGGTTATGGTCAATGCCGACAGCGGCGGCCGAATTGAAAAAATGACTGATTTGCAGACGGGTAATGAACTAACTGTTATGAAGTCTGTCGGGGTTTCTCCTCAGGGCTCCGGATTGGCGGGAGAGCGTTTTTCCAGAAATCGTAATTTTGAAAAATCAGCCTATAAAGTATCGGTTGCGAAAGCTAATTCACAGTCGGCAGAACTTTGCTTGAGCGCAGTCAGCAACGGTATAAAAATCGAGAAAACTTTTATATTGACCAAAGACAAAGCCAGTCTGTTGGTTAAGTATGCTATCTCAAATTTGAGTGATAGTAAAATAACCGGAACTTTTTGGGGTGTTAATGTAATTTATCCCGGTAAAAAGCCTGAATTATTGAAAATTTATCTCCCTTATGGGATTTACAACAACGATTTTTCAAAATATGGCGTCAAACAAAAAACTGTCCTGAATTACATTCCCGGAAAGAATCCGGTTGACCCCAACAACCTGGTTAATGAGCCGGTAAGTTCCTGGGCCGCGGTTCTAGACCAGAATGGCATTGGTGCGGTTGTTGATGTTGATTTTGCCCGCCTTGACCGGTTTTATTCTTTTTTATCGCTGGTGGATGGGTTTCAAGTTCCGACTGTTGAGTGGTTTACCCGGCGATTGGTGCTGAAACCGTTGGCCGAAGGAATCAAGGATGCCGCGAACCGGCCGGAATTAGATGACCCACTGCAGGATTATATATACAAAACATCATGTTCATATATGCCGATAGCCGGATTTCCTGAAGTTTCGGCCTTCAATAATGGAATTGCGGTCGGTATCGAAGCCAAAGGTAAAAATGCGGTTGTCAGTCTATGTGCCGACAGAGCGCTTGCCGGAGCCGCCCTGCAATTGCAAGTTACCGGGCCGGATAAGAAGTTATTCTCTCCGGTTCAATCCTCAAAGCTGGATCTGCAGCCCGGAAAGCCCATTCAGGTAAAGCTTGCCGTTCCGGGGCTTGATATCAGCAACAAACTTCTGCTTGTAAAAATTATGCAAGACTCCGGACCGAATATTGCCTCAATGTCTGTTCCATATTTTGATAAAGCCTTCGAAGGAAAATTCACTGTCGCGGCCCAGGGAAAAAAGGATACTAGTTTTGCTCCTAAAGAAACGACCAGCGAATTTGGTACCGATTACAAAGTTCCGATGATCGATTGGGGTAAAAAACTGAATCGTAAGTTGAAAGTCCTGGCGCTTTACGGCCATCTCGCCCATCGGGAAATTGCGGAGTTGGACCGGCGGTTTAATCTGGATTTGAGTCCGGTTGAATATAACATTCCGCATGTATTCAACTTTTCCCGTCCGGCTTTTGTTCCCTGGAGTGTGCCGGATCCGGCGGTTTTGCTGGAGAAAAATCTGAAAAAGAAATATGATGCTATCCTGATTTGCGGCGGTTTATACTGGAAACAAATCCCGGCGAAATCGCGAAAAAATATCATTAAAGCAATCGAAAACGGCACCGGGCTTATTTATGTCAATCCTCATTACTCGCAATCGCTGAAGAAACTGGTGTCCGGAGTTGAAAGCAGTTTTATGGACCGGGGAATTCCGGTAAGATTCACTCCCGGTCTGGGACGCAATCGCGATCTGCGGCAAATTGCTGAAACCGGGCGGCTCGGCAAAGGAAACGTCGTATTGCTGAATTATAATACCGCTCCAAACGGCAAACTCTGGCGTACCGGCCCCAGAGCTATTACCGCCGCGATTGATAATGACGTAAACGTCAAAATACCGTACTGGGAATACTATTATTCACTGATCGGACGGGCCCTGCGTTTTTCTTCCGGCGACCAGCCGCAAATTCAAATAAGTTCAGCTTCCCTGAAAGATGTGACGATCAACAACAAGGGCACAGCGGCAAAAGTTGATATGACGATAGATATTTTCAACAAGGAGTGGAAAAAAGTTGACTCCATAACGAAAAAAGTTGAACTTGATAAAGGCACTAACAAAGTTTCTTTGACCGTTCCGGCGGAAAAACTGGGCATGAACGGTGAATATTATGTCAATGTGTTCCTGAATTCAAACGGCAGGAGATGCGACTGGTTTTCTTTTGTCGAAGCCGTGAACCACGGATACGGGATTGACAAGTTAAACTTGCAAAATAAGACATTTCCTGAAATAGCGGAAATATCCGGGAGTTGCACGCTCAAGGGAGAGCTTAAAGGACAGTTGCAAATACGTGTTACGGATATATACGATCGGGTGATCGCTGAACAGATTGTCAAAGCAGACAAACGTGATATATCTTTTGCGCTTAAACCGCTGATTGCGCCGTTAAGCATTCTATGTAAAATCCGGGCGGAACTGAGAGCGGATAAAGAAGTACTCGATTTCTCGGAAGACTTTTTGACGGTCAATATTCCGCGTATCAGGGATGTTAAATTTATCGTCTGGGGGGCAACCGAGGCGTTGCATTGGACCAAAGGTTTTGAACTCGACCAGATGAAGCGCATGGGATTTGACTGGTGTACTGGGGTTCAGATGAATTCTTTCAAAGAAAACGAATCTGATGCCGCGGCCTGGAACGTGCTTAATTCAGGGATGGAATTCATGCCGATGGGAATTCACGGTATCAGGGTAAAACATCAATACCTCAAAGACAAAATTCGCAAGCCCTGTCTTCGCGATCCTGAATATTTCAAGGAAATGAGTGCGGATATTGTTCGATTCGTTGATTGGACCAAGCGTTTCTTTCCGCCTTACTATTTTGTCGGGGATGAAAATTCCCTGGGTAGTTACAGCAAGGAACATGATTTTTGTTTCGGCCCCTGTTGCCTGACTAAATTCAGAATCTGGCTGCAAAAATATTATAGCTCGATAAATGAACTCAACTCAGAATGGCAAACCAATTTTAAAAATTGGGATGCGGTTATCCCTGAAACTATGTCAGAAGCGGAGAAATCCGGTCAATGGGCTCGTTGGATGGATCACCGCAGATTTATGTTCGAGGCATTGGGGGAAACTATTGCTAAACAGCATGATGTGCTTGTCAAAGCTGATCCCTATACCGGCGGTCTGGCTGTTTCCGGCATGGGGACACCTCTTATTCACAACGGGTTCGACTGGAGTGATCTGGAAAAAAATCTCAACCTGGTCGTTGCCTATATCAGGGAATCTGGCCGGGTTATGGACCCGATGCGGTCATTCCTCCGGCCGGGAGATTTGCTTTCCGCCTGGAACGGTTACGATCATTCGGCGGAGTTTACTGACTGGAGGAACTGGCACGAGGTTATTAATTCATTTTTTGTCCCGTCTTTCTGGTGGGGTAATCGACTGGTCAACCACGGCGACGCTTCCTTTTCGATTCAGGGAGCCGCAATGCGTAAAATCATCGAGGACATCCGGGCCAGCGGAATTGGAAAACTGCTGATTGAGTCAAAGCGTGAAAATTCTGAAATAGCTGTTTTATATTCAACCGCGTCATTGATCGCGACCGGAAAATCCGGGATGCAAGGCATCAATAATACCATCTTCAACGGAAATCTTGACGGTTGGAGCGGCATACTCCGGGACGCGGGATTTCAACCGCCTGACTACTTCAGCCGGGAGGATTTGATCCAGAATGGCCTCGACCCGCAAAAGACCAAGGTATTTATTCTGCCTCTTTCCCAGGCTTTGGGAGATAAGGAGATTGCGGTGCTGGTTGATTATGTCCGGGCCGGCGGCATTCTGGTTGCCGACGCGGTTCCCGGAACCTGCAAGCTGAATGGAAATTCGCGAGAAAATAACCCCTTGTTCAAAGTGTTCGGTTGTGAATTTAAAAATAAAAACGTGGGGAAATCCAATAAGAATATAAGTTTACCCGGAACTCATGTTCTGCCTTTGACCGCGGCTTCGGAGTTTGTTACCTTGTCCGGAGCAAAGGCTGCCGGCTCTACCGCAACTACCGCTAAAACTATTAATTTCGGTGGTATGAAAATACGCTCGGGCGGGAAAAGCCGTAATATTCCGGTTCTTCTCAGCCATAAATACGGCAAGGGCCGGGCAATTTATCTCAATTCCTTGTTATCCGATTATGAAGGTTTCAGGATCAAGCAGAATCAGAGTCGTAAGGTGGTAAACGCCATAGTTGATCTTTTGCGGCGCAATGGCGCGAAAGTTCCTGCGGTGACATTACCTGCCGGGTCGGAATTGATCCGTTTCTCGCTTGGCGATATGCGTATCTTTGCGATGAACCGGATTGTCAGGGCGCAGTCCGATGATCTCAAATTCAGCGTGAAACTGGATAAGCCGGGATATGTCTACGACCTCAGGCAGAAAAAACTTCTTGGTAAATCAAATGTCTTGTCCGGCGACCTCAGTCCGGGCAAAACCAGAGTATTTGCGGTTCTTTCTAAACCGCTTGCCGGGATAAAGCTGTCCGCCGGTAAAACTGAAACCGGAATCGCTTTCGATGTTTCTCTTGCCACTCCGGACTCCATTGTCAGAACCTCTTTGACAGCTCCGGACGGTGCCAGCCATGAGCATTATACCCGCAACTGGCTTGTTAAAGGCACACGGAGAAAGGCGACTATTGACCTCGGTATCAACGAGTGTCATGGAAAATGGAAGTTGACCGTTCAGGATATCATTTCCGGAAAAAGTGAAAAAAGAATAATTAATTTTGATTAACAAAGGAGTTTCTCTATGAAAATAGTATTTACTATATTATGCTTGATTTCAGGATCTTTACTGCTGGCGGAAGTCTCCGTCCGGGACGATACATTTATCGGCGGCGACAAGGCGAGCAAGGACCGCTATAATCAGCAGAAATATAAAATCTGGGGATTTGAAAAATATCCTAAAAACAAGGATTTCAAAGGCCGGATGATTGTCATTTCCAACAGCAAAGTGTCTTATTGCTTCTGGATGCCGGGTAAAGTCAAGGATGGAAAGTGGTTTGCTTTTCTGGGGATGAAAGGTCCGTCGAACGCGAACTGGTATTGCAACGGTTTTTTCAAAATCACATCATATAAGTTCGATTCGACAAAAGCTCCGTTTGAGGTTAAGGATGTTGCCAAGGGGGAAGTCGGGGCATTCACGGCTTGCTGGAAGGATGGCGGATTTGAATTTGAGACAAAATTTACTTTGCCGGATAATGCGGAGCAACTGTTGATTTCGACAAAAGTAATTGCTGCTCCCCCGAAACTGAAAGCATATTTCGTTGATATGCTGTGCTATCCATCGTCTATGGCCGGCGGCTGGCGCAAAGGAATGAAGTTACGTAAACGCGGCGCGTTGACTCCCTCTAGAACAGTTAATATAGATCAAAAAGGCCAGGAGCTTAAACTTGATAAGAAGGAAAACTGGTGTCTTTTCTATGACAGCTACTTTGATTTCGGCAAAAGTCGCGGAGAAGGTCCATGCGCGTTTTTGTATAATCCGCAGGAAACTACCCGGGCAATCGTCAGGGTGACTAACTACTCTTGCAATGCCATATTAGCTTATCCGGTTAAAAATCCTGCTAACATTATGCTTTGGGATTTTCACAAAATGACTAATAAACAGGCGATGGATTATATGAAAAGCCTCAAGGTCTCAGACGAATAAAGACATTGGTATATATTTTAACTTAAATGTCGTTACAGAAGTGTTTCAGGGCGAGAATTCAATTAATAAAGAGGTAAAACAATGGATATTCCTTATCGGCAGTTAACCGAAAAAGAAGCGTTGCAGGTTTACGCCGACTGGCTGCTAGACCAGCGGGTTGAAGAACCCGGAAAGTTTTTCAGGTGCATTGAAAAAGGCGAGCAGCGTTATGAATGGTATATGATCTTTTATCCGATGCGGGCATTGTTGCTGGCGGGTAAATTATTCGGTGAACGCAAATATATAGACCCGGTTCTTGAACGCATTGATATTTACTTATCCGAACAGCTGCCGAACGGCGCGTTTACCTCAAACTATCGTCAGCAGCCGACCTCTCAATTGAGCAAAAAGGAGTTTCACGAACTGTTGCGCTGCGGAAAGCTGAACGTTGCTGACGTCGGTTCCAATGTGATCGGGATTATGCAGGCGGCCGAATTTGTCGGGTCGGAAAAAAGAGCCGAATATTTGAATGCGGTCAGACGCTGGCTGGACGAATGGGTGCCGATCTGGGCTCTTCCTGACGGCGGTTACGGCAACGGCATCTGGTGCGGTCACAAGCTGAATGCTCCATACACCTGCGGCATGTCTACGGTTATGATGGCGCTATCCGCGTTCTCCATGATTACGGGTGAGGGTGAGTATATTGAAAACGCCGAACGCTGCGCCGGATTTCAATGCGGCAAATGGCTTGACGACGGCAGGCCGATCTTTATGAATTGTTATCCGTTGACCGAACAGGCGCTCGACGATTACAGTCACAGCTTTTATTTGCTTGAAGGTTTGTGCTGGACCCATTACGTTTCCAGGAATAAAAAGATCAAGGAGCTGATCGGGAAAAGACTGACTGAATGGATATTCAGTGAAAGAGGTCTGCTCTCACAATGGTCGGCGTCCTGGTTTTCTTTTCAGAATCCGTATCGGGAGGTTCCCGGTGATGAGCTTGATTCGTCCCGCCGCGGCTTGCGTCCCGGTTGGGAACAGGCCAAGTCAAACGGAATTCCGCATACCTTCCTGTATTACTTAAACCATATCGACGATAATCCGGTTCTGCGTGAAAAGACTGAACTTGGACTTAAATATTTAAGTCATCCGCTCAAAGCGAGAATGAGCGGTGTCGCATCGGACCCGGAAGAGTCTTACGGCATGTTTGCGGTTCAGTCCGCCGGTTTTGCCGGACTGTCTCTGGCGGAAGCGGTTAAGGCCGATTCAGTATTTGACCTGAAAGCATAAATTCCTCTCATTGCGATAAAGTGCATGTGGAATTGAGGACGGGCGGGGGCCCCTCATAGTCGGCTCTGCCGGATAACATCATCCGGCGGAGCCGGTTTTATTAAGATTTGCGTCGTTTATAACAAAGGGGAAACGGGTGTTCTCGATGCGACCGACAAAAGTAAAAAAGAAAGAAAAATTTTTAAATTATTCCGCACCGGCACGTTGCCGGACTGGATCCAACGCAGGAGCGTTGGTCGCCGCTTGCGGCGAAAGTAAGTTACGCAATTTATTGCGTGTTAAGTAGTTCAGTTCGCACGGAGTGATGGTTTTGAAAAACGATTCAGAGTTTTTCAAAAGCGTTGAACGCAGGGCGTAATTCGCGGTAATTCGGCCTTGCCGACTTTTGTCGGTCCCGTCATTCTCCTCGAATGCATTTAAAATTTTGTAAAATTTCTTTTTGCCTATTGACAAAGTAATGTTAAATATGTATAATTAAATAAAGATTGCACAACTAGTTGCGCAAATAATTAACAAAACAATGGAGTTAAAATGAAAGCACAAAGAAATTTCACGCTCATTGAACTGCTGGTGGTGATCGCGATCATTGCTATTCTGGCCAGTATGCTGCTGCCGGCACTGAACCAGGCGAGGGAGCGGGCTAAACGCATTGCCTGTGTCAACAATGAGAAAACGCTTGGAACGGCAATTAATTTTTATACCTCGGATTATCAGGATTGGCTGCCGACCTGGCAGATGAAGCTGCCCAACGGAGAATACAGCAGATGGTATTCGCTGTTGAACGCCTATTTGCGTAAAGACGCCCAGGGGGAATACGAACTATACGAAGGACGTATCGCCAAACCGATGTTTTGTCCCTCTATTCCCTGGGGAAAAGACGGTGGTTACGGCGGTGTGGGGCAGTATTACGGTTACGCGGTCAATATTTATTTGTACCATCCGAACGGCTGGGTCGATCTTAACATGAGTGTCAAACTGTCCAAGATTAAAAATTCGTCCACCAAAATATTGATTGGCGATAATGCGGTATCGAATATTCCGCGGATAGCCGCCAACTGGGGCGGGCGGGGCGCTTTGTACTTTCCGAACGAAACGATCGGGACCGAAAGCAACGGCAATATGGTTGAACGTATTATCAGCGGAACCAAACATGATCAGACTAAGAACATTGTCTGGCTTGACGGGCATGTGTCAAACGTGAAAATTGACGAGATGCAGGCGAACTATGATGACACTAAATCCTGGTGGCGGGCGCAGTAAATATGCCGAAAATTATTCATGTGGTTCCGCACCAGCACTTCGATCTGGTCTGGCGTCGGGATGTGTCGTGGTACGTCCGCCGCCGGGCGGAGATATACCGTCAGGTTCTGTTGCTGATGCGGGAATGTCAGGGCGCGACTTTTACCTTCAGTCAGGCTATGCCGATCCGCGAATTTCTTACTTTCCATCCGAAGTACAAAGCCGAATTCGCGGCATATCTGGCCGCCGGGCGTTTTGAAATTACCGGCGGAATGGAGTCAATTGTCGATCTTAATATGTCTTCTCCTGGCGCGATTATGGCAAATATTCAATCCGGGATGCAGTATTTCCATGATGAGTTGCATTACGATGTCTCGGTCGGGGCATTTGAGGACGCTTTTGGTGTGCCTGAACAGTTGCCGGCTATATTGAATGCCGCCGGTTATCGTTTTTACAAGGCCGGTCGTATGCCGCGTCCCGGAGTGCCTGATTTAAACGGCGATTTCATCTGGCAGGCAAAAAGCGGTGACGCGATTCGCTGTGTTTCTCCGGGAGACGGTAATTCCGATTGGGGGTGGGGACACTCCGACAATCCGGATGATCCGGTTCCGGTATCGATGGACCAGCGTCAGGAAAAGGTTTTAACCGGTCTGCTTACCGCTGCTGAAAGCGATATGCCGGATGTTCTCTATTCGATCATGGGCGAAGAACACGATTTGATCGAAGATTTACCAGAATTGCTGAAACAGGCTTCAAAAGTTACCGGGGCAAACTATGTTTTTTCAACATATACACGTTATTACGAGTCTCTGCCGGAGGACTATTGGAACAATGTACCGGTATTCGGTTCTGAAACCGATTTGTCAAGGCTGTTTACCGGTTGTTACTCTTCCCGGATAAACTCCAAACTGGCTCCGCGTAAACTTGAATATAATGTACTCGGACGTAATTTTGCTTCGCTTGCTGGAAATGTCCCGGAGGTGCCGCGTTATGTTGCCGATTCACTGGCGCTGTTGCAGTTCCATGACGCGATCTGCGGCTGTCATATTGACGAAAATGCCGCCAGATTGGCCGATTCTTTTACAAACAGTTGTGAAATGATGCCGACTTTCGAGAGCGTCGTACCGTTTGCGACCCGGTTGCCGGATTTTAAATTCCGGTCCGAAAAGGCTGTCAACGGTTCCGTTATCGAATGGGGAGATTTCGTCATCAGGCTTGATCGGGACAAGCTGGCGTCGCTGGAATATCTCGGCAAAAATTTGCACGGTTTCTGCTCAATCTCCGCCCGAGAAGATAACGGCACTCTGTGGACGGAAGACTACACCGCGAAACACCGCGTTTTCAGAGAAGATGAAGTTGTTGAACGGGTTGTTTCAGATAACGAACGTTTATCTGTTGAAACCAGGCTGCTTTGCGCTGATTTCAAACAGATGTGGCCCGGCTTTTCCCGGCTCGGCGTGAAAAAGACTTTAACATTCCAGCGGCAAAGTGCTTTTGTCGCGGTCAAACTGGAAATTAACTGGCTTGGTTCCGCCACTGAAATATCGGTTCGCTGGAATGCCGCCGGTGAATATATTGCAACTTGTGTCGCGGAAACTCCGTTCGGGAGCCGAACCAGAACCGCTTATACCCCGACGGCGGATACGATGACTGGTGATTCTTTTCCGATTCTAAACTGGTGCCGGACCGGGAATGCGGCGATCTTCAACCGCGGCACTCCGGGGCATGCTCTGCGGAACGGCGTTTTGGAAACAATTTTGCTGCGTAGTCCGGTCAAACGCTGGAGTCCCTGGTTCCCGGTCACCCCGTCGGATGCCGCCAAGGATAATGGAACGCATATTTTTGAGTTTGTCGTTGACCTGAACGGCGTGAAAAAAAGTTTTTGCCAGTTGCATCAAACCGGAATTGAATATAATTTAGGTAATGAGGTTAAGAGCATGGAAATAAAGGCGTTTTCCCGAATTCCGGATAATATCGTTATTGCCGATGCCGCAAGAACCGATGACGGTCGCATCGAGCTTTTGCTGTTCGAGGCTGACGGCAAAAATGCGGTTTGGGAAGATTCGTTTTTCAAAATATCTGAAAATTTTAAACCATATCAAATTAAGAGATTAACTATTGTTGATGAAAGAGATATCAGTTTTACTCCTGGCGTCGGAGAGCGGCGACGGACAGTTTCGCCGGTTAATTGACCTGAAACTCAAGGACGCGCTGGCGAATGACAACCTGTTTTGCAGTGAGGCGTTTGTCAGTGATATATCCGCGGCTGACTTGAAGCTGTTCGACGTTGTGGTAATAATGCGTTCCCCGCTGCCGGGGCATCCCAAAGATGATTCCGCTGACTGGCGCGCGCTGCTGCCGCATCTGGTTTCGTTCGTTGAAGAAGGCGGCAGTCTGATCCTGATGTTTGCCGAAAGCTACGGTAAAACGGTCGGAACACTGAACGAACTTGGTACTCTGTTCGATATTAAGTTCGCCTTTAATCAACTGATCGAAAGCAATCCGGAACGGAAAAGCGAAGTGCCGAATATGCCGGAGGGAAAACTAATTACCTGTGACATTGCCGGAGATAACCCGTTCGGAATTGATTTCCCGGCACTGGATTTGATTGTCGACGGCGGCCACGGCGCGCAGCATTTGACTTGTGAAACCGGGCCGCAATGGCATCCGCTTATTCAAGGGGCCGAAAGCTGTGCCAGTAACCCTTTTCCCTATGGACACTACGCCAATAGTGGGGATAAGGTTGTCCGGTCTCCGTTGCTTGCGGCCTGGCGCGAATACGGACAAGGGGCAGTGTTGGCCTTTCCCGGCGCGTCGCCGTTCTGGCTGGCCAATGCCTGTTTGCGCCGTTGGCGCGGCGCGATTCTGAAACAGCACGGCAATGCCGGATATGATTTTCTGACCAGGATATTTTCATATAAACGAACCGCGCTCAAGGGGCGGATGACTACTGCTTTTGAACAACGACCGCTGCTCAAACAGCAGGATTACTCCTACCGTTACCTGAATGCCGGAGAGTGGGATGAGATATGCTCTTTGCAGCCGTTTCGTGCTTGGCTGGGGCTTGCCGACAGCCTTGATGACGCGGCAAAAATAAAAGCTCAAGGTTATGACGCGGCGATTCTGGTTTTTGACTATGCGCAGTTGACGTCTGATAAATGGCGGGAACTGGCTGAGGCTTGCGCCAAATTGAGTGAACCGGGGCGTTTTCTGGCGCTGCCGGCTTTTGAGCAGGCCGATGACGAAGGTAATTACTGTATTGTTTTCAATGTGGATAAATTGCCTGACCTTCGGGCATCATATCCGAATTCAAATATGCTTGAGGATCTGCTGGTTAAATTGAATTCATATTCGGCGGTCTTCGCCAGGCAATCGGAAAGCCGGATTCCGCCCTGGCGGCACGGCGGCTATAATTTGTTGGAAATAGCCTCGGATGACGATCTGGCGGTTTATCGCGACCGGATATCGTCGTGTACCTTTTTAAGCGCGGTTCAGGTTGATCGCGGTGATGCCGGATACGCTAACTGGCTGCTGGCTCCTTCGCTGGAAAAAGCCCCGGCGGCAATCCGGGAAAACCGGCATTTCAACTTTGTCAGCTTCGGTCCGGTCATCAAACGTTTTTTCTGGAAATCCGGCCCGGTTATGCTTGATGACTGGGAAGGTTGCTGGCTGGAATGGGAAACCGGGGATATTGCTGAAATAGAAATCTCGCTGACTTCCGGCGCGGATATTTCCGAAGTAAAACTCTGGGACGGGGAAGATGTTCTCAAGACCTGGCATCCTGGCGGTCCGGAATTTTCTGTTGACTTGAGCCTTGAACTTGAATATGACCTGAGGTTGCATTTGACCGCGAAAGACATCGACGGCGGCGAGCTGATCGCGAGTTATCCGTTGTATACCCGCAACCGGCATTTCTGGGCCCATACCGGGTCCGACCAGATGAATGACTACCATAATGTCTGGACTCCTGACCCCGGCGGCTCGATCGGCGTCGGCGACCGGATTTATGAAACCTGCGGATTCGTTACGCTGGGTTTCGGCTGGGGAGACTATCTGCGAATTGCCCCGCCGGTCAACTGGGGCGATATCATGCCGCAGGGTGTGGAGGTGTCGAGTATGGTCGGCAATTTGCAGTCTTTCCATCCAAGCGTCTTTCTGGCGACCGAAACCGGCTTTGAATTTTTGAACAACCATCATCGCAAACTTGGCCGGTGTTCTCAAGACCTGCATATTGTCCATTCCGAATCCGAAGGCTCATGGCTGGAACAGCCCGGAGCCGTCTGGAAGGATAATATTCATCCGACCAGAAACTTTACGATCAGCGATTTACTGCGGGTTGAGGCCGAATATCTGATTCCGCGCTGGCGGGCCGGATGCAAATGCGAGGTCACCGTGCGTATGCGGCTCTCGTGGTTGAAACCTTATGTGTTTATGCCCGGTCAAACCGTCAGTCTGGGGCATACCCTGAACCTGATGAAAGATAATATAGAGTTCTGTTCCGGTGACCGGAAGATTGCGATGAACGATTTTCTGAGTCCGGGAATAGCCGACCAGAAAATCCCGCGCAAGGAATGGGATAACAGCGGCTTGGTTGAACTGCTGAAAACCGGGCTTGATAATGCGGTAGAGATTCCTTCAGGACAAGCCGCCGGCACGGTCGGCGATAATATGGGCGACTTCCTTTTCAAGCCGGTCCGGGTTCCGGGCCGGATGTACATGCGCGGCTGGCGTCATAATCCCGGTTTTGTGCTGAGTTTTGAACTGGAACCTGATAACAGGGAAATAGCGCCGGGTACGGTTATGGATATAGAATATGTCATTGCCGTAACTCCGGGTGAATTTGCGGAAAATAAAGGATGATCTTAATGAGAAAATTACTGCTGCTGTTACTGGTTACGGGGTTATATGTTACCTTGCAGGGGAAAGTTACCCCGGTGCTGTGCCTGGCCTCGAAAGATACGAAGATTCAGGGACTTGATTCAATCGATCCCCAGGCTCTGGCGGCGTATCGTAAAATGGGTTATGAACTGCATTTCGATTATTATCAGGATGTTACCGGCAGGGATTTGATGAAATACAAGATCGTGGTCGGCATGATTACCCAATTACATCGCGGCACTATTCCGATAGGTCCGAAGCTGGCGGAGGCGCTTGACAAATACCTGAAGCGCGGCGGCGGTTTTGTTCTGGTCCCGGCTCCCAGTTATTACGGAGCGGAAGACTTTGTACTCAGGCTGAATCCGGTACTGAAAAAATACGGCTGTAAATTATTGAGTGAAATCCCGCTGGACCCGTCTTCGCAGAAGACCATTGTCAGGGTGCTTGGCTATCGCTACCTGAAAACCACCAACCTTAAAAAACACCCGGTAACCGAAGGCGTCAAGGAAGTATGGCTGCCGCTGGATTTTGCCAACAGTTATTTGCGGACTCACACCATGGGGCTTTCGCCGGAGTGGGAGAGCGTGGTCAACGGAGAATTCACTACAATCACCTATCCCTTTAACAAACTGGCTAAGAACATCAAGGAAGCCGGGACTTATCGCGGCGAACCGCCGTTTCTCGCGGTCCGGGATGTCGGCAAAGGGCGGCTGGCGGTGTTTACCACGGCATCGCGTTATTTTTTCTTTGACGCTTATCATTGGGCTCACGGCAGCGGTTTTGTTATGAAAAACGGCGGCTTGAAGTTGATGTGCAACCTGTTCAAATATGTTTCCGCCAACGCGCCGGAACCTGCCGGTAAACCGGAACAGCGAAATCTTGTGGAAACCGACGTCAAGGTCCACGGCAACGTGCCGGTTTGTCAAAACAAGACCAAATGGCTGCAAATTGCCCTCGACAAATTCAAGCCGCGTGATTATCATGTCAAATATTATATTGACTGCGGCGCGCAGTCCGATCTGCCGTATACCGGCGGTCGCGGATACGGTTATCTGGATATTCCCTATACCAATTGGCTGATTCGCTGGGCATGGTCGGATATTTTTCACGCGACCGCGGCCAACAGCCGGGCTTTCGACCGTAAAACATTGTTGTATAAATTCAGCAAACTCGATCCCTCCAAAAAATATAAACTCGGTGTCATGACCTGGGGGTATCAGGAAGAAGGCTCACGAGCGGTGAATGTCGATATCTCGGGTAAATCCTTTACGCTTCCGATGCCGAGGTTCCATCAACGTCAGGGACCGCTTTTTACCGTAATCGACGTACCTGACTTTGCGTATAAGAACAACGCCGTATCCGTGGCATTCAGCCGGGGACAGGCGGGTAAAGGGACGTATGCCTCGGTCTGTGAACTGTGGCTCTATGAATCCGGCTCGGAACCGCGGACCACTCCGGCTCGGATCATGTCAAACTTTGAATCGCCGTCGGCCGGGACCGCCAACCAAATCAACGATTTTGATTATTACAACGGGCTGATAGGCGCCAAATCCAATTTGACTACCGGTAAAAACACCGTGGCGGAAATGGCCGCGGCAGCCAAAAAATCCGGTTACTCCTTTCTTGTGTTCAATGACGAGTTGAGTAAACTGGATATGGCGAAATACAATCAGCTCCTGGCCGAGTGCCGCAAAGCGTCTGACAAGGATTTTACGGCTCTGGCGGGTATCACTTTTACGGCTTCCTATGACCGCAAGAACAAACGGGCGTTGAGACCCCAGACCCAAGGTTCGATTTCCTCCTATGTGTTCACCGAGCCTTTGACTTCGCTGCCGGATAAAAAGTCCCTCACCAATCCGTACAGCCTTTACTGGCGGTTTTTCGGCGGCGAGTTGAGCAACGGTAAAAAGAACGCCCCGACTCTGCTGCATCCGGGGCGCAACGGGATATCGCCTTTCTTTCAACGTTTCTGGCGTGGAATCGACGTTTTTACCCTTGCCCGTAACGGCAAATTATATGATGATTCCGAACAGCTATACAAGGACCTCCTGGCGTCCGGCTACGGTCCGTATCCCCGGGCTTCCGGCGATTACCGGTCGGTCGATGATATCTATCGGGCCGCCAAAGACAAAACGTGGCAGAATACCATTCTGGCCTGGAACCGCGAGATTCTGCCGATATTCTCGTATTCCTCCAGTATCAGTAACGGACCTGAGATCAAACGCTGCCAGTATTCGTTCGATTATCTGGTCGGCGGTGAACTTGGCGGCGGTATCCTTTTCAGCAATTCCGCCCGGCTTACCCTGAATCTGCTGGTTCAGCATACTGCGCCGATCACGGAAATATCTTTATACAAAAGCAATCAACTGGTCAGGCGCTGGTATCCCGACAAGCGCAAAGTTGAGTTGTCAAAGTCAATCCTGCTTACCGGGCAGCGTGAAATGATGCTCGAAATCAAGGCGGCGGACGGTTCCCGCGCCATCACCGGCAGATTTCAGGCTCAGGACCGGCAGTTTCTGTCCGGCATGTGCGGCGACAATCAGAACTCGATTTGCAGTTTTACCCGTCCTCCGTCGGGGTTCGAGCTGGATGAACGTGAGATCTATTTGCAGCACTCCTACTGGCATACCGGCGAGGCCGCCGGACAGCTTGGTTTTCTGCGTGACTCCCGTGAACTGGTGCCGAGGATTATTGAAACCGGGATCATTCAGCCCTGTAAAATGGTCCGGCCCTGTCCGGTGATAACCTTTAAAAACGGTTCCACGGAAAACCATACTTATGCGGAAATGCGGATTGCCGCCGCCGGGCGCGATTATAATATTATCAATTATTCCCGGGATCTACCCGGAGACGCTTTCTCTACCAGCACCGATATTGTCAGTTACCGGCCCGTTGTCAATGGCAGCACCGCTAACCTGATCGAGCTGGAAATGCGCGCCAAACGCGATATTTCAGCTGATGAGATAAAAACATTGCGGGTGTTTGCCATTGCTTTGATGCCGTCATTTCCGGCATTGTGGAAATACACCTGTATAGATGCCGCCGGGAAAACCGTTACCGCGGAATTTGCCAAACTTGGTACAACGACCGGAACCGTAAAACTCCAACCCGGCAGTCCGCTGATGGCCTGGCCCAGTGACGCGGCCAATCTGGTGATTGTTCCGCTGGACAACACCCCTTACACGTTGGATATTGACAATTTGCAGCAGGTTTGGAACGGGCGTGAGAGATTCCAGTTGAGGATGCAAAACCGGGCCTGTAAAAAAGGCGATGTGATCCGTACCCGTATTCTGGTCATGCTCTATTCCGGTAAAGTTGATAAACCCGAAGATTTGGGCTCGATTGCCGCTGATTTCCGGGAGAACGTCGCTATTAACCTGACAACCGGCGAATTAGTCAATCAAGGCTATGAAACAAGGATCAAGGCCAGAAACTTTGCCGCATCAGGCCAGGTCAAACTGTTGAGACCCGGCAAAATGCCCCTGCCGTTCCGGTTGGACGGGATTAACCGGAACTGGACCTGCGCGGTTGAACAGAACAAACAATTCAAACTGGCGGAACCCCATGGTAATATTCTGCGCACGGTGCTGTCTCCTGAAACATCGAGTTTCACTTTTGGCAATCCGTTGACCGCTGACGATTCGGCTTTGATTATTGACTGGGGCGGATTCCACGCCGGCGGCGTCAGGTTTTTCGCGCACAACCCGTTGAAAAAAGCGTTGTCGACCACGGTCAGGACCAATCCGGCTTTTAAGCTGCTTCCGCAAGCGTCGGCCGGAATCAAACTGGAACCGGGGCAGGGACAATGGTTCTGGCTTGGAAATAACCGGATAATAGCCGAAACCCCTGAAAATCAGGTTGCAAATAAGTAAATTAACAATATTATATGGTTGAGTGGAGAGTGATGAGTGATGAGTGGTGAGTGGCCAGTTGAAGAGAGGCGGAATAGTAAATTGAGTATTTTTTTAATTTCTAATTATTAATCCGTTATATAATCATATTGCATTTATTGAATAGCGCTGAAAGCGCGGCACATAGCAGCAGCCCGGGGTGATTGAGCGTAGCGATTGAACCCCGGGAACAGTTAAAAAACGTTAAAAGCCCTGAATGGGCGACATATAAAGTAAGGTAATTATCAGCCGGAGTAATAGTAATTTCTAATTATCTACAGGAGGATTTCCAGATGAAAAAAATTATCATTATGGCGTCGGGACTCTTATTAAGCAGTGCGGTTCTGGCGGAAAAGATCCAATGGTATAGCGGCGCCTTTGAAGAAAGCGGATCAGGCAGGAAAACGACCAGCAGTAACGTTGTCGGCAAGGATGCAGACGCGACCAAATACGTTTTCGGGTTTGCTTCTGACAAGTCGAATATGGCTTTTGCGCAGTTCCCGCTGCAGGCTCAACCCGGGAAAAATGCTCTGTCTTTAGAAGCGATGAGTAAAAAAGGCAAGGTCAACGCGGAAGTATGGGTCGAAACCAAAGGCTGGAAATTCCAGGGGAAGATCACAATTCCGGCGGACAAGTTTGCCAAAATAGTTCTGCCGCTGAAAGAATGCAAATCGGACAACGTCAAATGGCTGCGCGTGGTGATTCCCAACAAAGCTAATCCGCAGCGCGGTATGCTCCTGTTGAAAAATCCTGAATTATCTCTGATCAAGATGGTTGAAACCCGGACCTGGTATACCGGGGTGTTCAACGCCAAAGTGAAATCAAGCTGCACCCAAACCCCCGACGCGGACGGCGCGGTCAAATATTCATGGCAGTTTGACGGACCGAAAGCCGGGCCGACCTCTTTCAGTACCGCGTTCAAGTCAAAGGAAAAATGCCCGGAATTTGAGTTTGAACTGCAAAACCTGACTGATAATCCGGTGACTTTGCAAATATACATTGAAACCCCGGACGGCTGGAAATTCCAGAAGAAAATAAAAGTTTCCGCAAAAGAATGGGAACAGAAAAAAATTAAACTTATCGACGCGGACAGTACGAAAACAAAATACTTCCGCTTCATTATCGCCCCGAACGAAAACGCCATGACCGGCGCGTTCCGGGTCAAGAACCTGAAATATGTGAAATGAGCAAAAAAGTTACAATAAAAACCATTAGTGAAGCCAGCGGGGTATCCACCAGTATTGTTTCACGTATTCTAAGCGGCAAGGCCAAACAATACCGGGTGGCCGAAAAGACGACTGAGAAAGTTATGGCGATTGCCCGTAAGCTCAATTACCGGCCCAATTATTTCGCGAAAAGCCTCAATTCAACGCGGACCTTCAATATCGGGCTGATCTTCGCCAACAGCGTCGACTCGTTTCTCGGGTCGATTATGGAAGGGGTTGAAGCCAGTTTGCGCGGAACCGAATGTCAGATGGTCGTGGCCACTTGTGAAAATTCACCCGACGTCGAACAACTGGAAATAGATCGGATGCTTTACCGCCAGGTTGACGGAATCATTATTTATCCTTCGGCCATGCCGTCCGGCGTGACCTATCCGATAAAACATTTACAGAAGATCCGGGCCGGTTCGACGCCGCTGGTCGTAATCGGCCGGGAAATTCCGGTTGAAGCTGACTTTGTTCTCTTCGACGATTTTGCCGCCGGACGCGAAGCGGCGGAAATATTCCTGCAAAAAGGCTGTCGGAAATTCGGGGCTCTGACCCTGCCGATCGAATGTTCGAGCGATAATGACCGAATCGCCGGTTTTACCAGTACTCTTGAGAGCGCCGGAATCACCCAGAACGACATTATCATTTCAGTCTCAGGCGCGAACCGGATGCCGGACACCGCGGAAATCAAGCGTCTGCGAGAGATTGACGCGTTATTCGCGGTCAATACCTCACTGCTGATCAATTACGCTGACGCTCTGGTCAAGGCGGGAAAGAAAAACGATTTTCAGTGTTATGCGCTCGGGGTCGAGGATTTTCAGCATATGCTGCCGTTCTCCGGCACCTTCCGGCCGATGCCCGGCCGTGAAATGGGCCGCCAGGCCGCCGATATCCTCTTAAATATCATCGACACCGGCAACCCCGAATATTCCGTCCAACGCCTTCCCTGGCCGCCTGCGGTTAATATCTGAATAAATATAAAACCTGCTTATTTTACTGATATTCAAAAGTTTTTTCTTCGTCCGGTTCAAAATTACAATTTACGGTGTGGTTATCAAACTTGACTTTCAGTTTGCCGCCGAACCGGCTTGTCACGGTTACGGATTGGCCGCGTTTGGCGCTGACGGTGAAACCGTTGGGCAGGTGGATGTTTTTGAATGAAACATCCTGCCATTTTTCAGGAATGCCTTTGAACAGATAAACCGTATCGCCATGCTGATGCGCCAGCATCTCCAGCAGCGCGGTTGCCCCGCCCATCGTACCGTCTAGCTGCATTATTTCAGTGGTTTCTTTCGGTTTCAGCAGGTCTTTGCGCCGGTGCGCGGTAATTCCCCGGGTACGCGGCAGGTAGACTGTCGCCAGTCCCTCATTCAGGTAAATCTCTTTCCAGATATTGAACAGGATTAGCGGAGATTCGGTAAATCCGAGCCGGGCATGAATGATTATGGCCCATGGATAGCACCACTCGCTCCATTGCCCCATGCCTCGTAGAATCCAGTGATCGATACTGTTTTCAATTATCTCCGCTTCTTCCGGCGTAGGATCTGTCAGGGTTTCAAAGGGATAAATACACGCCAGGTGCGAATGGTGCCGATGACAGACGTCAAGGTCCTGGTCTTCCCAAATGGCGATATGCGGTTCGTCCGTTTCGCTGATCAAGGTATATTTCGGCAGACGTTTTTTGATGTCCAGCCAGATCGCTTCAGGTTGTTCGCCGGTGACTTCGCAGGCTTCCAGCAGGAAATCCGCGAGCATGTGCATGCAGGCCAGTTGATAGGACGGGTCACGACCCGTATTCTGGCTGACATAGCGTCCGTTCTTTTTGACTTTGAAAGTGCAGCCGTATTCGGCGGAAATGCTCAACGGAATGGATAATTTTCCGTCCCGCTCCTCGAGGGTTTCTTCAAATACCCGCATGACTCCACGAATAAACGGCAGCGCCCGTTTTTGCAGAAAATCCGTATCATGGGTATATTTGTAATAGAGCCAGTACAGTTGAGCGGTCCAGCCGCCGCAGGCGAAATCCAGCACCGCGCCGGCCCCCATCCAGCCGCATTGCATGCCGCGGTCATCGACCGCATGGGTCATCAGCAGACCGTCATCTATCCCGAAAAGATTCCTGGCGTTTTCACGCATTACTTTCTGGAACGGTTCCGACTCAAGCATATCGAACAACGGCATCAGGTGCTCGAATTTACCTGTCGAGAACGCCAGAGTGTAGACTTGCTGGACATTGACGTTGAAGTGGTAATCGCCGCTCCATTGCGCCCGCTGGTATTCCTCGTGCCACGGTCCCTGCAGACCGCAGGCGATGCCGTCCGGGTGGGTGGCACAGGCGAATTTATAGACCGCGAATTTGTAGAATTTATTCAGAAACACATCTGGAATCCTGATCGACGGGCAGTCTTTCCAATAATTTTTCCACCAATTGGCGGCAACTTCGGCCGCGGTTGAAAAATCTTCCGCTTTGGAATCCATGACCGGTTCTGTTCCCATTTCCATGATTACAGCCCGACCGTAAGCGGTTTTCCGGCAGCACACGTTGATGCCGGGATCTTCAGGGCAGGGCTGAAACCAGCCGCATTTGTTTTTAGCTTCAAACATTTGCGGGGGAACATAACCGACTTTTTCCCAACGTTCTTTAGCCCATGGCCAGGCCGGATGACAAGTGACTTTTTTGATAATTTTGTCCGGGTCTTCAAGCAAAAGCTGCGGTTTTTCCAGACTTTGCAGCAGCCGGATCTCGGATTTTCCGGCTTTAATCCGTAAAATGCCCGACTCATATTCCAATACGGCTTTGGTCAACTGGTTTTGCTTTTTCAGCTCAAGGTCCAATCTGCCGACCGGGAGGCGGGTTGGGCGCCAGGATATTCCGACAGTATCAAGTTCGTAGGGGAATTTTTGCGTGACCAGTCTTTGGTTTATCGGCTCAACATCATCCGGATCGTAAAGATCCACTAACTCCTTATAGGTTTGTCCCGGAATGACGCATTCACCCTGGCGGTGATCCCATAAATCCGAACGGTTCACGGTCAGGCTCAGGCAGTTATCCTTGCCCCATACAAGTACCCCCATGGTGCCGTTGGCCAGCGGGATACCGCAATGCGGCCGCGTCAGCGGAAAATCTTGTTTGAACTTTTTCATGTTATCCTTTTTTAGCATTCAATCAATTGTGTAGGAGTTTTCCATTTATTAACAAACTGCCGAGATACGCGACAAGGCCCTCGAGTTTCGCCGGGTCGTCGATTGGACGGCTCGGCAGCAAGATGCTCCGGTCAGGCGGTTGAGAGTCCAGTTGCATTATTACTTTGTGTTCGCCATACGGAAGTGAATCCGTTACTATCCCGTAGTGGACCCGGTAGCGATTGCCGTACATATCGAACAATGGTAATTCCGGTTGTTCCACTCCGTCGATCCAGACCTTGAATTGACCGCTGTTCAGTCCAAAAAGTCCGAACAAGCCAAAGCCGGTGCCTTTAAAACGGAATCTGATTTCCGCGCCCGGCTCATTAGTTTTCCAGATTTTGGCAAGCCGCTTTATACTTTCAATCCGGGTGAAATTCTCTTTTTCCGGCGTTGTTTCAAGCCAATGCGATGATAGTTCGGCCGCATCCAGCCGGACCATCCGGGTATTATCCGGGGCCGTGGAGGATAAAGCTTCCGGTAGAACCTCCGGCAGTTTTTCAAATTGCCCCGACAGTATTTTTTCCAGTGCCGTCATAATTATTTTACTGTAGAGTCCATGCCCGTCATCCAGGGTCGGATGGGTCGAATCATTACTGAATACCAGTTTGCCCGCGTCTTTCGCTTGTTTTTCTGCTTCGGAATTCAACGGTAGCTGATATACCAGACTGCCGCTTTTTTCCTGTCTGACGACTTCCGGGCCGAGGTTTATGGATGGAATGCCGTAATGGTCGGCGAGTTTTTCCATGATTTGGATCGTCCAGGGTTGTTTTCCCTCGCTAAGCGCTTTTCTGATCTCGGTATTAATTGTGTAGATAAAACAGATGTTGACATCAGGAGAGAACTGTCGGATTTGCCGGATAATACTTTCCATTGACGCCAAACATTGCGGTTGTGTTGTGTTCGCGCAGTCGTTGACGGCAAATTCGACAAAGACCAAATCCGGATTATGGCGGAGAATATCGTCATACAACCGGAATACCCCCAGCCGCGAGCCGGTTCCGCCGATGCCGCCGTTGATTCCGGTTATTTGACATTGCGGATACCGCTTTGCCAGTTGTTCGGTTACCAAAACCCGGTAACCTTCCGCAAGCGTAATGCTGCCGCCAAGAAAACCGATTCTCACCGGGCCGCCGTTTTTAAGTTTTTCCGCAAACCCCGGCAAGCCGCAACGTCCATTCAGCAGTCCGGACAGATCCGACTGAAGTTCTATTTTTTCTGGATTATAAAGCATAACATCTTTCTTTGCAAATTGATTAAATTTCAAGTTTTATTTCTGATTCATTATCATATGGTTATTGTGAATAGATGTCTTAATACGGTCTATTTTGAGCATTCCGGTTCAGATTGATTTGCTCCGTTTTTATAACGGATTTCGTCTATTCAGGCGGTATGTCCCTCTACTATTTTAGACTTTACAAGATATTTAATATTGACGTTTTCATCGTGGTGCTTGATTCGGTCGGTGATGATGTCTGCCAGCAGCGAGCCGATTATCTCTAATGGCGGGGCTATCGTTGTCAAATTTAGATAGCGGTAACGGGGGTTGTTGTCGGCTGAGATAAGCCCGAAATTTTTTCCAGCTGTCAGTCCGGCTTTGTTTGCTGTTCCAATCAATTCAGCGGCATTTTCATCCGTCCTGCCAATGATACCGGGTTTTTCATTGTTCCGGATAAAATCTATTATCCCGGAATAATCACAATTCAATTCATCAATGGCAAATATTCTCAATTTATCACCAAGAATTTGTTTTGCACCGCGCTGTCTTGCTTCGTGCCAGTGGGGCAGTGGATATCTGGCGTCATGTTGATAATAAAAAGCAATGTTTCTGTAGCCTTTGTCCAGCAGATATTTGGCGGCCATACGACCCTCATGTTCATAATTGATAGACACCAGATTGCATCCGGTGGGATTTTGAAACAACCATTCACGGTCATACAGAAAGATTTCACCGGGATAATCATCAAGCAGCTGAACATTGTCATGCAGCAATTTAATACTCTCCTCAGAACCGGGAAATATGACGATAGCTTTAATCTCATTCGTGTTCAATTCCGTGATTAAATCGGCAAGTTCAATCAGGTTGTCTGGCAATTTGCCGTAACTGACGTCAAAATTCTTTTCCAGCAATCCGACCAGCGTGGTAATAGTGGTATTGTTCCAGTGAATAAACGAGTACCTGGATTCGGATTCTATAATCAGTACTTTGCTCGAAGTTCGGTTCAGTAATCGGTTTACTCGGTCGAAGCTGACTTTTTCATTGACAAACGTGCCGGCACGGTGCTGACGGACAATTATATCTTCCCGGGCAAGCAAATCCAGGGCATAGTGGGTGTTCATGCGATTTGTTTGATATTTTTCGGCAAGGTTGCGCTCGCTCGGCAGTTTACTGCCGGGAGTGATTTTTTTATTTGCGATTTGCCGGAGCAAGTCCAAATAAATTTCTTTCGGATTTGTTGCTTGCATTGTTTGTTGCCTTTGGTTTATACCAGTTGAACCAAAATTATTATACACCTTTTTCCAGGTAAATGCAATACCATAATATGAAAATAGCCCGAAATAAATTTATTGGAAATTGAAAAAGTAAACGCACACCCTGAAAAATGAAGATATGCATTTAGATACAAAAAGCATGGGGACTGCTTAGCCCTTCAAATTTTAGATGAATACGCTCGGCATATAATGGCGTTTTCCTTTCGCAAAGGGATGGTCAAACTTTGATAATTATCAGTACGTTTGACTATTATTTTTATGTAAAGCCTTGAAGATTATCTAGTTGTGTTATTGGATGTGATGCGTTGGTTAATCAGGTTGAGGCCATTGACTTGGGCGAAGTATAGCTTCAGGAAAGAGCGGGACAATGGCTTTTGCAGTTTTAAAAACAGGCTCCGATAATTTTCCACGATGGATAAGTTCTATGTTCTGCCGTAGTTGATCAACCGTGTCCACCCCGGTTAAAATACTTTGGATAGCCGGATTGTTCAAAACATATCTGGCACAAAGTTCCGGCATCGACAGGTCTGAGTCAATAGCCAGGGCTTCAAGTTGACGACGTACCGGAATTACTTCTCTTAAAAACGGCTTGATCTGTTCTTCCGGCATCAGCATCAAGCCTTGAAGATAGATGCTGCGAACAAATATTTTAATTCCTTGCCCATGTGCCTGTTCCAGAAAATTGTCAAAACGCTTATCCAGAATATTGTACGGCAACTGGATATACTTGACATTTTGCGTCAGAATTTCGGAGCAATACTTCGTGCTGTCCAAAGATATGCCGCAACCTCTGATCAGCTCGCGGGATTCCAGTTTACGCAGGATGTCAAGATACCGGAAGTCCTCTTCCCGGTGAAAAAGGCAGGCGTCCAGATGATCAACCTGTAATCTGCGCAATGAATTTTCAACCGAGCTAGTGATAAATTTCTCTGCTTCGGGCAAAGACAATTTCTGCGCTCCAACCGGTGGAATTTTACTGATAATCAGCATTTTGTGCCGCAGATTCAACTCCGATAAAGCCCGGCCCAGAATGTCTTCACTGTCGCCGTAGGCCGCTGCCGTATCGAGGGTATTGATGCCGCCTTCGAATGCGGCGGCGATAATATCACGGGCATTTTCGTATGACGGTTTGCCGCCGGTATTGGCAATGCCGTAATCAAGCCCGAACTGGACGGTTCCCAGTTGTATTTTGGTAAAATTCATTTAGCCGTGTAACCCCCGTCAACCGGAATATTGGTTCCGGTGATATAAGCTGAAGCGTCGGACCCCAGAAAGACGATTATGCCCTTGAGATCGGTATCATTGGCCATCCGGCCCAACTGGGTTCGAGCATTGTATTGCTTGACAAAGCGTTCCGGCTGGGTTTCCGACCGGAGGCCGCCGGGGGAGACACAATTTACCCTGATGTTGTGCGACCCGAGAATACTGGCTGCCCAACGGGTGAAATTGATCATGCCGCCCTTTTCATAAAAATAAATCGGGGAAGGGTTGGGATTCATGTCGGTACCTTCATAATTGGCCATCTCTACTCCCACCATGCCCATCATTGAACCGATATTGATGATTGAACCGTGTTGTTGTTTTTTCATGTCGTCTGCAAATAATTCAGTTATTTTGAACAGGGCCGAAGCATTGATGTGCAGACTCTTATCGAACTCCGCCAGCGGGTGGTCCCAGCCGTCGCAGGCATTTCTGGTGACCGCGTTATTAACCAGGATGTCAAGTCGGCCGCTGCGTTCAATGATTTCATCGTGAAGCCGCTGGATAGACTTATCATCCGCAAGGTCTAGTTGCAAGGCGGTTACGTTGTATCCGGCTTCACGCTCTTCCTTTGCCACCACTTCGAGCGCTTCGACTCCGCGCGAGGCGATATAGGTTTCGGCTCCGGCTTCCGCCAGTGCGGCGACGATCTGGCGTCCGTACAATCCGGCTCCGCCGGTTACCAGCGCCACTTTTCCCTTAAGTGAAAATGATTCAAGCACGTTCATATTGTCTACCTTAAACTATATTGATTATTTGAGCATTGTTTTCGCGACTTTCCAGGCCGCCGATTACCAGTTTCATCAGTTCTTCGGTTTCACTGAACGGAAACGGATATTCTCCGCTGCGCAGAAAATCGACAAAAGCCTGAAGTTGCGCTTTAAATGCATAAAACGTGTCATTGCTGCAAACGTACGCATTGCCTTTGGTCCCGGCCAGGCGGATGCCGCCGCCGTATTGGACATCTTTGATCAGGGCGATCATAATATCGATGCCGAGCTTATGGGTCATGTGAACAATATTGCGTTCCGGCGTGCCGAGGTTTTGGATGGTCTTGAAACCTGGCCCGACAATCGGGTAAATTGCCTCCAGTGCGTGAATTCCGTAGGTTTCCCACTTTTTGCACATGGTGGCGGAGACGAAACGCAGTTCACCCAGCTCATTGGTTGATTTCTGATACGGCATGTATTCTTTGGCATAACGCATCGCGCTGGACGACATGATCGGACGTTTTTCATCGACGATCCACTTGCTGAAAGTCGCCAGGTCGGCTGAATTATCACACAACGGTTTATCAACAAATACCGGAAGTTCGGCCTCGACAAACGGTTTTACCCGCGCAACGTGTTCGCCGCCGATATCGGTCGCGATAATGACCGCGTCCACCTGACCGATCATTTTTTCCGGGGCATCGACCACGTTCGGGATGAGTGAACAAGCCGCGACATGTTCGGCATCGTGCCGGTCGTCACAAAAGATATGGGTGACATTGGCTCCGGCTATCGGCAAGGACTCCACCGGCTCCTTGTTTAAATATTCCGCAATGCCGGCAAAAGGGCATTCGGCCGTCATCTTATCCCGGTCATAGCCGTTGAAGATTGCGCTCCACGAATAAGGATGCCCGTTGCCTTCGGTCATTCCGATGATACCAAGACGAATTTTTTCAGAATGTTTCATCAGTTTATCCATTTTTTATTAGAGATTTTGACTATTGCGAAATATGAACTGCACCACAGAGAACACGGAGAAACACGGAGAAAGGTTTAAGTTTTCAGCTTAAGCTGAAAAATAAAAAAACTTTTTCGTGAATTTTCGTGAATTTTCGTGGTTAATATTTGCATTTCGCTCGACTCTTTATTAGAGATTAATATTTTCCATGTTTTTCAACAAGATCACGCATTATTGCGATCCGCTCCTCCACCGCGCCGGGGGGAACCTGGTCTCCCGCGTTGGCGATCAAACGAGAAGACTGCTTTTTCAATTCCAGCCAGTCCAGTACAGCCTTTTTAAAAGCAGCGGTACTGACGTCAGGCAGCCAGAGTTCCGGCGAAACTCCACCCGAAAGAATAAGCGACGGCCCCGCCTCGTCGCGACACTGCTGTGGAGTCAAATCACCCATGGGCGTCGGGGTGACCGCGTCGATACAATCCGCGCCGACCTGCTTTATCATATTTATCGCGCCTGACAACCTGCCGTCGACATGGACTGCGACTTTTTTATCAGTAGAGTGCAAACGGGCAATCGCTTCGGTGTAAAATTTGCCGGACCATTGATCGAAGAATTGCGGAGGCTGTATATTACTGGAAAAATTGTCTCCCATGCAGACAAACCGGACCGGGGAAGCCGCAAGCGCATCAACCAGTTTCAGATTGCTGTCATTTATCTGCTCGATTACCTCCATTACCGTCTCCGTCCAGTCATAAGTGGCGAAAATAGTCCGTTCCACTCCCATCCAGTAAGAAAGCAAGTGTCCCATTGCACTGTATCCGAGAACGACATAGCAAACGCCGATATCTCCGATACAGTCTACCCATGCCTGATATTTTTCAGGTAAAAACCGAAAGTTTCGATTCGCCATGGCGTAACCCAGAATCTTCAGTTGTTCTTCGGTTTTAACTCCCCAGTCAGTGATTCCCCAGGAATAAGATGATTCCTCCCACAGCCGGGAACGCTCTATTTTACCGAGTGGCGTTTCAAAGCTCCAGGTGATTTCCTGACCGTCTTCGCTCTTCTTTATGCTCGCGCTGACATCGTCAGGATAAGATACCTCGAAAAAGTTACCCAGGTTAGGCAGATAGAAACCAATCCCGTTTTTCCTGTGGTAATTGATCAGGTCATATTCCGGTTCTTCGTATGGCCTGCTTAAATCCCATGCCATTTTGTTTTTATGATAAAACCAATGCGATAGGTCCAGCATGAACGGGACCTGATCCGGCGTTTCATTCCGGTAAACCGCTTCAATTCGTTGTCTCTGATTCATAACTGTATCCGGTTCTGGTTTTGTTGATATATAATTATATATTCAAAACTATGCCATTTACAGTGAGTTTATATATAAAAAAGGTTTATAATAATATAATTTTATGGGATAAGTTTTGCGACTGTGAAACTAAATGGTAATTCTTGCCAGCAGGGAATCTCCGGAAAAGCCCATTTGCGGACGCATTTCTCCGACCGTGATGATTGCTTCCGAATCAGAAATTGCCAGAGGATGGAAATTGCCCATTAAACCGATCGTTTCAGGTTTGTCAATATCGCCGCGGATGGGAAATACCGTCTGTTCCGTCGCTTTGATCAGGCATTGTTTATCAGCGTCAAATTCGGCAATCAATAATGGCGCGCGCCAACGCATAATGTTAGTGTTTACGCCATTTTTCCGGGTATAAACCAAATATATTTTTCCCCCAAGTTTCAGCCAGTGCTGTTGAGTGGTACTCATGATCAACGGAGTCCCGTTATCCCACTGCCACGGTTTGATCGGCGCCCAGTTCAAGCCGTCGTCCGAAGTAGTTAGGTAACCTCTTTCGTCCTCCGCCCGCAGGGTCAGGTAAAACTTGCCCTGATATTCAATGGTTGAAGGTTCCAATAAGCCCCGGCCGACCGGATGTTCCAGGATATTGCCCCGTTTTAAAACTTTTATTTCCTCGCCGTCAAAACTGCAGAGCAGACAGACAACCCGAAAATCCTCACGATTTTTCTCGCCGATAACCGAAGGAATTATTATATTTCCATCCGGTAATATAACTTTCTGGCTGCAACCGCAAACAAAACACATTTTATCGTTGAATTCATCAAGAGATATTTTTTTACGAACGGACCACCTGCCGTCGCGATCTCTGACCGAGTAGACACTGAAGCGTTGCAGTTCCGGAGCCTTTTCCGTTTTATTAAAAAAACCGAAAGTATCCACAAAAGCGGAATTTGAGTAAAATGCATTATGTCCGATTGCCAGGAGTTTCCCGCTTTTCTCGTGGTAATCGGGAACGACATCACAAACCACCTCGTTCATGTTATGTCCCAACTCATACCAACCCAGCGCGGGGATAGCTTGCGGTGGCAGCCAACTGTCCCCTTTGTCGCCGGAATAGGTGACTTGCACCGGACCGAAATAATCGTGTCCTTTTATCGTTTGCATTGTCATGGCAATGAGATTATCTGACAAGCGCGCCGGTTTGAGGTGAAAATACGGTTCATGCTGTAAATCGTTGTTTAAAAGTCTGGTTTGAATCGTCAAAGACATTTTTTACTGTTCCATTCCTTTTCCGTGTATAGGGACTTCATTGGGATAACGCTTTTATAGAAGAAGGCATTGTCCGGTTAATATCGTTTTTTGAGTCCTGCCGTTCGACAGCGTTCTTTCATTTTCAAGGTTTAATTTTTTTCCGGGATCAACTCCACCGCATCAACATACAATGCTTTGAACGGACCGTTTTTTGCCGCTGAGGTGTACAGTAACATCGGTTCGGAGTTATTGGTGAATGAGCCGCAATCGATCCAGGTGAATTTGCTGTTGTCAAGCTCTCCGGCTTTGACAACGCGGCGCATAATGACCTGGTTGGTAAGTCTGTTTTGAACTCCGACCGTCGCCCCCGCTCCTTTTGAATATTTCTTGTCGGCCCGAAGTCTGATCCTGACTTTATATTTGCCCGGTCCGAACTGGGTAAAATCGACAAGCCGCCATTGCACGTACCATTTATCGTCCGGACTCTGCATCAGTGAACGTCCGACCAGAGAATCACGGTCATTTATTAAATCAATGCCCAGTTTTTTCCGGTTTTTATGGTTGGCATAACAGCTCCAGGTGGCAGGCAGGACAATTCGTCGGTCGGGAAGCGTGTCGAGATATTTGACCAGTCGGATTCCATCCTGATAGGTGTTAATTTTCTTCTGAACTCCATTGACTTCGCCCTCGACGATCATATTGATCTTGTACTTGTTCAGTTGTTTGACAAAATGGTCAATTGTTTTCCGGTACAATGGAATATCGCTTTTCCGGGTTATTCCCTTTTCCAGCAGGTAATAGTCCAGGGTTAATTCTTCAAGCTCCAATTCTTTTGTTAACAGAGGGCTGCCGGCGGCCGCCGCAAGCGCTTTTTTAAGCAACGTGGACGCTTCGGGGTATAAGTTTTCGGAAAAGCGGAATGGACTGCCTGGTTTGTTTGCGGCATGATACTGTTTCCATTCGTCAATCAGCAGGTTATTGTATTGCAGCATAAACGGCGCTACTTTTGGTCCGAAGAAACCATTGATATAATCTTCCGATAACTTCTTAATGTCCCAGTCCGGATTCCACAGTAGTTTCATGCAAACCCAGGTCCGCATTGCCGCCTGGGTTCCAAGCTCGGTATGGTAGTTGGTCAGCAGCATGACGCCAAAAACTTTTTTATCCTTGAACAGCCGGATATTTTTCTCCAGCACCGGCAGATCCGCACGCGGCAGCAGATAATGACGGAAGTTTGTCATGTGGTCCCATACCAGCAGCCGGTGATCAGTTATCCTGGTCCAGTCATTCAAAATCTTCATATCCGGGGTGTCTGCAATAAAATCATAAGGGTAGGTGTTAATCCGGTTGAAGGTCATGAAACGCACCATGACATTTTTAACCGGCTTGACATGCTTCGGGGCATCCATGGTATAACGGTACGCTAAAGTGGTAATGATGACATCGGGATAGACTTTCCCCACTTCAGTCGCCACCGCATTGATAAAATGCAGGAGCGGTCCGCTTGGCGCGCCTTCTTTTTTCAAGAGCTTACGGCACTCCGGGCATTCGCAGTAATCATCATTGTCCCCCTGGGAAATTGAGAGGAATTCGATTCCCGGGTTTTCTTTAATAACCTGTATCGCCCTTTGGGCAACTATTTTCCGAACTTCCGGATTGGTCATGCACAACTGTCCGGAACGATGTGAGTTGCGATGTCCGCTGTGGATGGCGAAATATTCCGGATGATCCTTGAAAAATTCTTTTCTGGTCACAAACCGGAGGGTCATTGTATGGACCAGGTATTTACGGTTGAAGTTGCCCATGCGCATCTTATTGGCTTCGGCCCAATCTTTATCAAAGGCCCATTTCGAATAAAGCATACGCTGATAAAATGGCGGCTTGCAGGTGCGTGGGACAATTTTAGCCGCAGTAATCTTCCCGCCGGGGGAGACCGTGCCCTGATATTTCTGGTAGAAACGCCAGCCGAGATCTTCTTCAAGTAAAGCTGTCACCGCGTTAAAAATCCCGTTGCCGTTTTCTCCCCGGAGGGTGATATTGTCGTCCTTAACTTCTATTGAATAGCCGTCGACCCCAAGGTTTTTTCCGGATTTATTAAGGCTGATGCTAAAAGGGGCATTGCCGCTGAAATCCATTCCGGTAAGCACCTTCAACCCGCTTCGCAGGAAGTCGGCCGCTTTATCGTTGCCATTGGCGATTATTTTGTAATTGGCTTTACCGTTTTTGACCAGTTCGACCGTTATGCCTTTGCCCGATGGCGTGAGGGCATTATGCCATTTTGCCTCAACCTGAATTACGAATGCTGTTGCAGTTAAAAGAACGAAGATAATTTTTTTCATGGTTTTTGCTTTCCTTGAGAACTTTTTTCAGTGAACTGGAATGAATTCGACCGCATCGGCATAAAATGTTTTAAAAGCCCCGTCTTTTGCGGTGCTGGTAAACAGATATATCGGGTCCGGGGTCAATTCAAATGTTCCGCAGTCGATCCAGCGGTATTCATTTTCGGCCAGTTGCCCGGCCTTGATCGAATAACGTAAAGGATAATGTTTGCCGGCACGATTATAGACCCCGACCAGGGTGCCATGATTATTTTTTGCATGGGGATTTTTGAGCGCACGCGCCCTGATCATTACTTTATAGCGCCCAGGAATCAGGCGCGAAAAGTTTTCGAGCCGCCATTGGATATCCCACGCTCCGGTGGCATCCTGACGCATGGAACGTCCGACCAGTGACTGCGGATCAACAGTCGCTCCCCGGGTAATATAAATATTGCGGGTCGCGGACAAAACGATATGGCTGGCCGGAACATTTTTTGTGTAGGAAATAAGTTTTATATTATCGGCAAATTCATCAAGCACGGTATTATTGGTATTTTCAGTAAGAAACTTCTCCTGTATTTTTAATTTCTTCAGTTTGGTTGAAAAATCTTTGAGAACTTCTTGATAGGTGGCTACCTCTTTTTCGCTACGCAGCCCCTGATGGAGCAAGTAATAATCAAGAGTCAGTTGTTCGAGCTCCAATTGCTTGAGTTGTTCCGGGTTATTTCTTGCCGCCGCAATCGCCTGTTTCAGTATCGCAGTTGCCTTTGCGTAAAAGTCGTCGCTGAAAACAAAAGCCGCTCCCGGCTTGTTATTTTTATGAAAGTCAAGCCATTGGTCGATGAGCAACTGATTATACGCAAGCATATACGGAGCAATCTCCTTATCCCAGAAGCCGTTGATATAATCCCGGCACAGAGCCTCGACTGATAAGTCTGGGTTCCACAGCAGTTTAGCGTAGACCCAGGCTCGCATTGGAGCCAAAGTGCCAATGCAGGTGCGGTGATTGTCCTGCAGCATTACTCCCTTTACTCCATTATCCCGATAGAAACGCAAGTTGTGTTCAATTACCGGCAGATCGGTTCGCGGCAACAGGAAGTGCCCGAAGTTGGTGACGTAGTCCCAGACCATTAGTTCTGAAGCCTTGCGCGGCCATTGTTCAAAAAGTTTAGCGTCGTCTGTTTCACTGACAAAGAAAAATGGATATGAGGATATCCGGTTATTCAACGCTATTCGGACAGTAACATTTTTTGCCGCCGGAATTTTGCCGGGATGAAGGCTGTAACGATAAGCTTCCGTTATTATCTTTATTCGCGGATATTTTACGGCGACTTCCGAGGCTATATCGTTGACAAAACGCATCAACGCACCGCTTGGATTGCCGTTGTCCTGCTTGATCAATGCCATGCATTCGGGACATCGACAATAGGCGTCATTGTCATTTTGTGAAAGGGCAAAAAAATCTATTGCGGGACAATCTTCTATTACTTTGATCACTTTCGCTTTGAGAGTCTTGCGCAGTTGGGCGTTGGTCATGCAAAGTTGTCCATCTTTTTGTCCGCCGACCCGGATTTTTCCCCGCAGAGCAAAAAACTCCGGATGTGATTTGAGATATTTTCCCGGCGGAATAAGCCTGGCAAATGTATGGCAAAACAAGCCTTTGGGAAATTTGCCATGTCTTATTTTGTTGGCGGTTATCCAGTCAGGACAAAGCCGCGCCCACTCGGACCAGACCGAGCGCTGGAAAAAATATGGAATGTAACTGCGTGGAACGATATTTGCCTTGGTTATTTTGCCGGAAGGAGACTGGGCCTTGCGGTATTTCTGATAGTAACGCCAGCCCATATCCTCCTCAAGCAGCGCTATCGCTGCATTTAAAAGGCCGTTATCACAACTGCCGTATAAGATTATATCCCCGTTGTCTTTAACCTTGATTGCGTAGCCGTCGATCCCCAGGTCGGTTCTGCTCTTTTTATCCAAACTTATACTGTGCGCCGCCTTCGTATTGCAGTCCGTTTTTGTCAGTAACGTTAAGCCGTCACGCAGCAATTCCGTGGCTTTGCCGGCTTGCGCGCCAACGATTTTATAGTCTAATTTACCATCTCTGACCAGGATTACTTTTTTACTTTTTCCGGTTGGGGTGAGCGCATTCTTCCATTCCGCGGTGACAAGTATGGCATTGGTCAGCGCGAGAACAAGCACAAGTGTAGTTTTGAGCATTATATTATTCCAAAATTCACGTTCATTTATTCAATCAAAATCCGGGATGCTTATTTCCCGTCAACGGTCGAGAAGAATACGAGCCCACCGTCGTCAGCGCTTCTCAAGTTGCCGGCCGGGTCGTTATACCAGCCGACATGGCCGTCAGAGTACAGCACATTGTATCCGGCCTCGTGTCCGAGCGCCCGGCTGCCTTGAAGCAGCGGACCATGATCAGACAAATAGGCCCGGTTTACGCCGTGAGATAAGCCCTGGAGCGTTTCTTTGCAGCCCAATGGCGCTGGTCGACCGTAGGTTGACGCCCCCCGGTAAAGATAACCGCCGACAAGGTTGGACCCCAGCCCGACTATCGGGGTGGTCGGAGGATATGAGCCAATTCCCCACGGACCTCTGAATGCGCCGTATCTGGTGATATCTTTGTCTGATGAAGGACAGTAGAAAAGTTTGGAGTTGTTCAAATATCCGTTCGATAAAAATAAACCGTATGAATACCAGGTGCCGGACAATCTGATAACCTCGCGAATTGCCCGGTTCCGGTATATCGGAGGCAGAAAGTCACTCGAATCATCACAATAAATAACATTGATCTGTCCCAACTGTTTGAGATTCGCGGCACACTTGACGATTTTTGCTTTTTCTCTTGCCTTGTTAAGGGCCGGTAACAGCATTGAGGCCAGGATAGCAATGATCGCTATCACTACGAGGAGTTCTATGAGGGTAAATTTTTGACTTTTAAAACATGGTTTCATTCCGGTGTCTCCTGACTTTGTTTTAGTTTTACGATTTAATATCATCTTGATTTATCCTGATTTGATTTTAGTTACAAATACAGTATATTACTTGTGAGAACATAAATCTATGGTGTTTTTTTTATTTTAATAGTAAAGTTTTGACTTTATGCCTGAACAAGGAATATCTTCGCCCAAAAGTGTTTTAGCCGAATATCTGGCTGAAGCGGCGGCATTGAACGTGAGTAACGTGCTGTTTTCGCACGAAGAGCCATTGCCTGAATACCCGGTCAATCTTGATTATATTGGCAGATTGATCATTCCCCTGACCGGTTTGACCAAAGTTTCCGGAGTATTTGAAAAGGATATCGAATGTCGTGAAATTGTGGCCGGGGATTTTATCTATACCCCAAGAAACTGCTGGATAAAAGCGGAATGCCATTCCCGCCGGATGAAATCATTTTCCATTGTCATTACCCCGGATTATGTCCGGCTGGTTGCGGGAGAGTTCGCTGACGACAAACTGGTTTTCAATCCTTATTACCATACCAACTGTCCGCCATCGGAAATCCTGCTGTCGATAGTGCATACTTTGAACATGCTGAGATATGACAAAAACAAGGAAAAATCCGGCCTGCTGGTAAGGGCTTTGCTGCTGGAAACTATTGATATGGTCAAAAAAGATGAAGTTCAACAGTTGAGCAAATCGGAACTTTCTTTCAAATTGGTCAAGGAATATATCGATCACAATTATCATCTGCCGATCAATGTTGAACAGATCTGTCACGACCTCGGTTACAATCCCAGCTACATATCCCGGATGTTTAAGAAACTCGGCAACCAGAATATCAAAAATTATCTGGAGGGGCGCAGGATGACCGCGGCAAAAGAAATGCTTTCAAACGTCAAACTCAGACTGGCGCAGATAGCCCGCCAGTGCGGCTACTCTTCCGAGGCATATTTCATTAAGGTATTCAAAAAATTCTACGGTATTACCCCGGGTGAATTCAGGCTGGAAAATCAATGAGCCGGCAAGCGGATCAATCAATTTGTGACGAATGAGTCGTCCTCGATCAGATCCGGGGCCTGTGACGGAGGAACGCCGAAGCGTTTGCGAAAGCAGTTGGAAAAATAAAACTGACAGTTCCAGCCGGTCATATCGGCCACTTCCTTGACCGTATAGCGCCGGGAACGCAGCAGCCGCAGGGCGTGATCCATTCTGACTTTGACGATATACTGGCGCAAGGTCGGCAGCTTTTCCTGTTTAAAAAGATTCGCCAGATGGCCGGCGGTAACCCCGAGGTTTGTCGCGACGCTGTCAACCGATAACGACGACTTATAGTAGTTGTGTTCAATGTAATACTTTGCCATATCGGTCAGTGACGAGGTTCTGGCGGGGCGATCACGCCAATCCGTCCAGACCCGGCAGATCACTGCCCAGAATGTTTCCAGTAGCGCATTGAACAATCGTTCGTCGGCATTCTGCTCTTTGGCGCGGACGATGGACTGGATCATCCCGGTCAGGCCGCCGGGACAAAGTTTATCCACTTCATCCCACGGGAAAAAATAATCTTCGGAAAGTTTGGCTCCGGAAAAAAAACTCAAGTTCAGCATCGGTTCCCGGCAATGCAGGGTCCAGCCGCTTCTTAGTTCGGTATACGGAGTATTGCCATGGACCTTGCCGGGAGGAGTCATGACCAGATGGACCTGCTCGTCCACCATGTAGACTTTCAATTCCCAGTAGGGATGAAAATGCCGGTTTTCGCTGATCACATCATTATCGTTAACGCCGATAAAAACATTTTCCAGTTTCAGTTTTCCGGGTTCAAGCCTTTTATAATCCATAAGCATCCCATATAATTATATGTCTTTTGCTGTTGCCGATTTAAATATAGCTCAAAATACAATAAAATGAAAATAAAATTATATATAATCAGCCAAAAAATCCGACATTATCACAATCGGATAAACCGTCCGGAACGAAAAAAGTTATTTTATTGCGCTGACCGAATCCCTGATCGTCAGCTTGGGAACGAGCCTGATTTGAACGGTTTCCCGGCTGTCATGCTTGTTTTCCAGCCGGTCCAGCAGCAGTTCCGCCGTCCGCTGCCCCATATATGCGCTGAGCTGGTTGACACTGGTCAGACGGGGTTGCAAATGCTCGCACAAAAGACTGTCGTCAAAGCCGACAAATGAAATCTGCTGGGGGATCTCATACCCGGCGTCGCGATATGCGGTCATCAACCGGATTGTCAACGGGTCGTTGATGCCGAATATTCCGGTTATCCCGTTTAATTTCCGGGGTACGGATTTCATGCCTTCCTGATAATCATTGATAGAACGGATTGAAATTATCTTTGCTTTCAAACCGTTTTCCGCCATGACGTCCTGGAACCCCCGGACCCGGTCCACCTCAGAGAGAATATCGCAGCAGTAAGTTGTAACCACCGCCAGTTCACGATGGCCTTTGTCGATAAAATGCTGCGCTACCATTCTGCCGGCTTTATAGTTGTCGAGCGCGACATAATTCAAATCATTGGTGTCATCACAATTATTATAGCAGACAACCGGAAGCGGCATTTGTTTCAGATAGCGCCAAACTGGAGAGTTTACCGCGGCTGAAGCATCGGCGATGACGCCGCGAACTCCCTGTTTGAGTAAGCGTTTCAGCAGTTTCAACTCTTCTTCGCTGCGACGCTCTCCCCAGAACCCGGACGGGGGCTCAAGGATTATCGCGCAATACCCGGCATTTTGGAGCGCTTCTTTGATACTGATGATCGAGTCGGAAATAAAATTTCCGACATGACTGTCGACATGCGGAGTCAATATTCCGATCAGACTGGATTCATCATTATCCCTTTCCGCCACAAAAGTGCCGGAGCCGACTTTGCTGTACAAGCTGCCCTCGCTGACCAGCATTGCCACGGCCCGTTGAACGGTCGGCATACTGGCTCCTGAGTCAGCGGCTATCGCACGAAGCGAAGGCAAACGCTGATCGACAGCCATTTTGTTTTTCCTGATATAATCAAGGATATAATCCTTGACATCATCACTGACTATTTTCTTCCGCATTAAATTTTCCCGTTAAATTGATTTTCACTGATAATATATCTCAAATTCATCGCTATACAAACTCAAAAAGTTACGGTTAACAACCATCTAACTGCTTTGGCGAAAGCTGATTCAATAATGCTTCCCCGTTGCGGTAACGCTTGACGTTCTCAAGCCAGATGGACCAGATGCGCTCAAGAAAACGCGAGCCGGAACTTGACCCGGAAATGTGCGGTGTCAGGATCACGTTATCCATGGTCCAGAACGGATGTTCCGGTGGCATCGGGTAATAGTAGTGTGTATCGAGCGCGGCACCGGCAATACGTCGGGTTTTCAGAGCTTCTATCAACGGCTCTTCCTGAATCAATGGTCCGCGGGCCGGATTGAGAATGAACGCCTGTTCCGGCAGCATGGCCAGCTCTTCTTTGCCCACGATTCCTGTTGTTTTAGGTGTCAGCGGGATTGCCATGATCAGAAAATCAAGTTCGCTCAAAAACTCCTGCTTCTGCGATAACGCATACGCCTTGTCGACAAATTTGCTTTCCGGGTCGCCGCAACCGGGCTCAAGCCAGCAGTTGGCGCGATCTTCATGCGAGCCGTCCCGAGTCATGACATGAATTTTCATATTCAAAGCTTTGGCCAGCCGTGCGGTCTGGCGGCCAATCCCGCCATACCCCCAGATACCGACGGTGCCCCCGTATATTTCGCGTTGGAAACGGGCGTCGCGATCCCAGATCGCACTATCCTGGTTGCGCATCATCCCGCGCATATCCCGTTTCAGGTTGATCATCATTGCAATGTTCCATTCCGCAATCGGTACATCCTGAACCCCGACCGCGTTGCACGCCGTGATGCCGCGTTCATTCAACTGATGATCGAACAACTGGGAGTAACCGACCGAAGCAATCTGTACCACTTTCAGTTTTTCCATCAACTGGTGGTTTTCCGGCAGGAATGTGGTGAAGAACATTTCGCAATCGCTGATCAGCGCTTCCGGCAGCGGTCGGGTTTCCTCCTGCGGGTCTTCCACCAGAATGCACTCAATGTCAGGCATTGCCTGCAATTCAGCCAGATGCGGCTCGGAAACCGGCATGTCAATTAATATTTTCATTAGTCTGTCAATACCTTTCCGGGAACACTGTTAAATTCTCCGCTGCCCGGAATAAACGGGAATTTTTGAATTGTCGCTTCGGTCAATTCGATGCCGAGGCCCGGTTTTTCCGGCGGCAGCAGATAGCCGTCCCGGAGCCGGAAACTGTCGCCGATCAGTTCATAATGCAGCGGTCCGTAAGCCGGTGCCGCTTCGATGATCCGGGTGTTCGGACAGGCAAAGCCGCAGTGGATGTTCTGCATCTGCGACGCTCCCGCACCCCAGGCGTGAGGCGCGACCCCGGCACCGTGCCGCGCCAGCATTCTGGCCACCTGCATAAATTGCGATAATCCGGCCGTATATGACGCGTCCGGCTGTCCGATCGCAAAACAATCGCGTTCGATAAAGGTCTGCCATTCGCACACCGCGGTCAAACATTCTCCGCCGGCAATCGGGGTTGTTGTGCTTCGTCGTAGTTCGGCATACCAGTCGGGCCTGGTGTAGTGCAGAGGTTCCTCGAAAAAGACCAGATCAAACTCTTCCAGCGCCCGGGCGACCGCCAGCGCCGTCGGCAGATCCCAGGTCGCGGACGGACTGTTACCCATGTGGGCGTCATACATCAGTAACAACTCCCGGCCGAATCTTTCCCGCAGGAATGCGCTTTTAGCCGCTTCAAAATCCGCCGCCTTTGCCGGATCTGTTTCAATGAAAAAATCATCCTCTTTCGTAAAGCCGCCGGACCCGACTTTGACGCCGTGGAAACCGCACGATAAATAAAAATCAACCTTTTCAGCCAGTTTTTCAAGCGGATAATTGCTTGGTCCGCCAGTGGCGTACGTGAGCATTTTTTCGTGTCCGTCAAAGTTCTCCGCATCAGGGAATTTGCCACGCCATTGCCGGGCCAGCAGTTTATAGACCGGCAAGTTGTGAATTTTACCGCGAATATCCCACAGCGCGGCGTCGATTCCGGCCAGGACAATTGCGCCCAGGCCGACCCGGCACCAGAAGTTGCCGCAGTGATACATGCGTTCCCACAGAAGATCGCTCTCTTCCGGATTTTGACCCAGCAGGACCGGTTTGAAGAAGTCGACGACGGATTTCACCCCCTCCGGAAAAAAATAACCTGCGTAGGTTTCCCCGACACCGGTAATTCCGGTGTCGGTGCTGATCCTGATAAACGCCGCGCTGCGTCTGCCGCGAGCCTCTGAAAGATACGGGTCATCTGTGCATGGCCCGGTTAACAGGATTGTTTCAATATCAGTGATTTTCATAATCAGACTTCACCTTTTCTCCAGAATCTTTACGTCATCGATGTACGCGCCGATTCCCGCCGTCCGTCCCTGAGGCGTGAATGAGACTTTATAGATAGCGCCTTCTCCGGCAATTGGCAAACGCTTCCGGGCCGTGACTTTATCGACCTTGACCAGATAAGTATTATCGAGCGCGTTGCTCAGCAAACTTATTTTGATCCATTTGCCGACCGGAACCTCACACTGAGTCGGCTGCCATTTTTTCGCGGCAAAATCCTGCATCAGAACCTTGCCGTCCGGATTGACATAGATTCCCAGACGCTGTCCGCCGACCGATCCGCCGTACATCAGGAATGAGCCGTTCTTTTCACGGTAGGCCATCGCTTCGATGATAAAGTCACTGCCTTCCGGAATCCCTTTGTTTATCCACCCGGTTATGCTGTCCCCGCCGCGTTTCAGGTGCAGCGACTGTTTGCCGGAAAAGGCCTTGCCGGTTGAAACGACCGGGCCTTTGGCGATGAAATATCCCCAGCGTCCGGCCGGATTGCTTGAGACGCCGATGTATTTGGAGGTCTGTGGATTGAACAACGATTTATTCTCAAAATCCTGTGCCATGAGCTTGACGGTCCGGTCTTTGAGGATCGCCGGACGCATCGCATAGAGTTTGTCGTTTTCATGTTCACAGATCAAATTGAAATAATTTGCTTCGTGATCGGTTTTTTCGCGATACGCGAGAATTCTCCAGGCAAAATCAGCCAGTCGCTTGTCGCTGCCGTTATTCATCATTTGCTCGAGCGCTTTTTCTCCGTCCTTGCCGCAGTACAATAGACCTTCGCCGATTGAACGGTATCCCCACTCAATATCCGGAGGATTTTTACCATCGCCAAGATTGCGGAAAGCGGCGACCATCGCGGCGATTATTTCAGCCTTGCGTTCCATTGCCGGCGGAAAATTATATTTGACTTGCTGCCCGAGTGAAATGATTGCCCGGTTGCGGACTGACGCATCGGGATGTTTAGTCAGCTTCAACAGCAAATCGACCGCTTCTTTTGAATTCATTCTCGCCAGGGCCTGCGCGGTCGTGTAACGACAGTACAGCGAAGGGTCTTTGATCGTCTGTTCATACAGCTTCATCAATGACGGATGCGGTCTCGGCTCCAACATTCTCAAGCACATATTGCGAATATCTTTGTTGGGGTGGCTTTTGGCGTATTCAGCTAATTTCTGCCTGGGGAAGGGCTGCATGCGGGCCATAAACGCACGGGCTATTTCCCAGTCGGGATGCGCCCCAAGCTTATCGATGGCGGCGATCGCCTTATCCAGTGAGTCGGGGCCGGAAAGATGCCACAAGGCTTTCATTGCGCTGGCCCGGATTCCCACTTCTTTACTGTTCAGCGCCGCTTCGATAACCGGAATTGCGGCCTGATCGCCGATTCTGCCGAGAGCCAGCAGGGCCAGGCGCCGCATGACAATATTATCCGACTTGGCCAGCGGAATGACCAGTTCGGCTGACTTCAGCTTGGACTTACCGGTAGCCACTTGGGCGAGAAAGCGCATTTTCTGATACTTGCCGCCGTTCTTCAAGACTGCGGCTGTTTGTTCGGGTATCCTGCCGATGCGGAGCCAGTTTTCATCCTCGTTATGAGCGGCAATGATTTCAATGCCCTGTTTGCGTGAACTGTCCCAGTCGGTTCCGAATGGTGATGAGGTAATAACTCCGACTTTTAACGGAGTTCCGCGGCCCAGCCAGAGCAATTCCTTCGCGGTGCGTTTCTGGGATCTGCGGGAACTGCCGCCGTATACGACCAGCTTATCCACAATACCGCGTCGAATCCAGGTATTGTAATCCATATACATAGCCCCGATAGTCGGGTGCGTGTGCGGCAGAGTCGCCCAGGTCATTGGATAATTCGGCCGGTCCGGGTTCAACATGACTCCGAGTTTGACGCCGATCTTGTTCAACTCTGCTTTTAATTCACTGAAATATGCCGTGACATATTCGCCGCGCAGCCGGTGCCAGTCATACTTGCTGGCGTAGCGGTTGAACGGCTGATGGCGGATATCGATACCGTACCGTTTCTTGAATTCCTTGACGATCGGTTCGCTGTAGCCGAATTCATCTTCGAACCGCAATGAGAAGTTTTCTACATAGGTAAGGAAAATAATTCCGGCATATCCGGCCTCTTTCGCCAGTTTCACGTGCAGGTCAATCAACGCTTTGCGGGCTTCAGGATAGGCCAGCTCAATGGTTCCGCCCTGGCGTCTCTTGCCGTATTTGTCAATTGGCACCCATTCCGGATGGTCCAACCGCAGTTTTGATTCATTGTTGAACGGGAAATCGTTAAAACACGGGGTGTCCGCCGTTGAGCCCCAGTCACCCAGGGTTGAAACGCCCCAGACGCTGATACCGAGTTTTTTCGCGATTCCGACCAGCATCGGTTCAAGTTTTTTCTCTTTGATCAGGTAATGCGACCAGACGTGAAAAGTGGCGTAACGGAAATTTTCGTTGCGCGGTACTGCCGTATAGGCCCAGGCGGCTTCCTGCAAGCCGCGCCAGTAGAAAATCTTCATGCCCAGAGTGTCGCGCAGCATTTCCAGCGCGTCATGAATCGATTTGGGTGAATCCATGGCCAGAGACGAACCCAGCCAATGGTTGTCGCCGCTGCTGATAAAGACGTTGCAGCTTTCTTTTTGACTGGCAGCAGGTGACTTTACCGTGACGACAGGAGTTGTATTTTCCGGAATTGATAAATTTACCGCTTTGATTCCGAGTAGCTTTTCGGCTTTTGCTTTCAGTGGTCCGGCTGGAAATTTGGAAATATTTGCGCCGATACCATCGAGGGAAATTTCCGATACGTCAGCGGCTTTGACAAACTTTGAGCTTGTGTCTCCCGTGAATTCTTGAAATTTTTTTAAGTTGGCGGGAGTCAAACCGGAATAGTAGGTTTTGTCGAACCGGATATGGCGAAGTCCTAAAATATCATTTGCGGTTTTCAGGATAGCGCCTTTTTTGCAGTTGATTCCGTTGTTTCGATCGGTAAGCAATGAATTGGTAATTGAGAGGCGGTTCATATAAGCGACCCAGTCCATATTCAAAACCGTCGAGTTCACTATTTCAACATCCGTATTGCCGTAGAGCCGGACAAAAGAATCCCCGGATTTCTTACCGATAAAGATAAGGTTGTCGAAGACTGCTTGCTGGCTGGCGACGGGAAGGTTGGTGATGACCATAAACTGTTTGCTGCCGTTTGCTTTGACAATGGTATTGCTCATCTTGTGATATGCCCTGCCTTTAAGCTCCTGCAGAAAATAAAGGTCGACGCCGCGAATATTCTCGATCACCACGTTGTTGTAAACGGTATGACTGTTGCCGGTGTCGCAAATCCCGGTGCCGTTGCCGCTGGAATAGAAGCCGTCAATGGTCGCGCCGGAGTTTTTGTGGGCGCTGATGCCGTCGTCGCCGCAGTCTATTGTGGCGATATTGATCAGTTTGTTGTGGCGGCCGTCGCCGCTGAGTCCGTAGCCGTCATTGACAAAATTCTTCGCGGTGATGTCGCGAATAACAATGTAGTCCGACAGATGGTGCAGGGAAACTCCGTTCATCCGGATCGGGACGCGAATGTCGTATTCAGCCAGTTTCTTTGCCGGGTCAACTTTCAGATAAAACGCCTTTTCCTGCTCGACGAAGGTCCATTCGTTGTTTTTCAGGTCTTCTTTTTTCTTGAGTGGGGCGGATTGCCCTTTCATGCAGCGGTTCATTGAATTGAGTTTTCCGTCCATGACCAGGAAATAGCGCGCGATAATGTCCCGGTTGAACCGGTGTTTTTTATAAAGCGTGTCATTTTTATAGAGGCCGGGTCCGACTTTTTTCCAGTTGGCCGGATTTAATTTGTCCGAACCGTTGAGAACAGCATTGTTGCCGTACACCGTGATCGGAGCTTGAGCCGTTCCGCTGCGGTTGCTGAACGGGATCGATTGCAAATAATCTTTCCCGGTTTTCGCCAGGCGAATGTTATCCCCCGGTTTCGTCAGGCTGACCGCCTTGGCGATGGTCAGCAGGGCGGTCTCAGCAGTCTCTCCGGAATTTGTGTCTTTCCCATTCAGGTTACTGACGTGGATATCCCGGGCGGATAAACTCATTATTCCGGATAGACTTAATGTCAAAAGCAGTAATTTCATCTTTTTCCCGATTATCTCCATGTTACATTTACTTGGCATAAGTTCCGACGACAAATGATACGGAGCCTCTTTCCGGAGCTCTGCTGCCGCCGTAAGTCTGGCGGCCGTTGTACATGGTTCCGCTTTGCCATAATAAGAGTTCATTCATGGTAAGGGTATCAACATGGCCGTCGAGGAACCAGGCATTGGCCCGGTTGCTGTGGCGCAGATGAAGCAGGCGTCCCGCCGCCGGGTCGGTATTCAGGGTGGCAACCTGATAACCTATCGCGCCGCCGAGAGTACCTATGGTATCGATCAAACCGTAGTTTTTTGAAGGCTGCTTGGGCCACCAGGCTTCGCGGTGTTTGTAGAAATTTTCCAGTTTTTTCTGGCGCACATAGAGAGCCGTGGCATGATGGTAGGCATAGGTTGAACCATAGGCCCGTCCCGGAGTGTAATTCAGGAACTTCTGAACCGGGCATTGCATAGCGTCAACGTTCTTGATATAACCCAGACCGGGGACCGTTTTGGCTCCGTTCATCCACGGACCGAGCCAGCCGTCCCAGGAGTGGATGGCACTGCCGGTGGTGACTATATCCATATTATTTTCCGGCTGGTAACCGTCGTAATCGTTTGAATACAGAATCCAGCCGGTGCCGGATTGTTTCAAGTTGCTGACGCATTTGATCGATTTTGCCTTGTCCCGGGCCTGATTCAGGGCCGGAAGCAGCATGCTGGCAAGGATGGCGATGATTGCGATCACTACGAGAAGTTCGATAAGGGTGAAGGGCATGTAGCGACGATTGTTTTTCTTACTCATTTTCTTTCTCCTTTTTTGAGTGAGTTTTTTACGACATTGACTGTTAATATGCTTATTTTTCCTTTAAGGTTATTTTATCAAGCAAAGTTTTATTTCCGACGCCGGGAGCAGAACGAAATTCTATTACATTGATTTTTTCGGCATCGGGTAAAACAATTTTTCGCTGTGACTTTTGTTCCTTGCCGTTGCCGTCAATCGCAGTAAGCGAATATGATCTATTCTGATTGTCGAAATCAACCTTTATTTTGTACCATTTCTCCGGTTCCAACTTGATGGCCGTGGGAAGGTAATACGGACTTTTTTTGCCGCTTTTCACATTCACTATGCCGTTTGAAGCTATATAAACTGCAAAAATATTTTTTTTCGGAGCCATGCATGAAAAGTTGATGCCGATGGTCCCTTCAGAAAACCTTTTAAAGTCAAAAGCCAATTCGTAGTCTTTGTTTTTTCCAACCGCGAAGCCGCGAAGCGAAAGTCCCTCGGCTCCATCTTTCCGGGTTAATAAAACAGCTTGATTTTGACTTTTTTCATCCCGGATAAGTTCAACTGTTCCAGGCTGAAATTGTCTCCAGTAGATGCCGTTTGTTTTGACAAATCCCCTCATGCCGGGACTAAATATTTTCTCGTTATCGAAGTCCTGTGCGACAATTAATTTCTTGTCATTAACAAAATCCAAAGTATAAAGGGTCGCTTTTGACAAAGATATTTTTAACCGGAAAGGATGATTGGGAAGAAGGTGTGTTTTTCCCTGATTCCAAAATACTTTTGTTGCCGTATCATCTTTTGTGATGACTGCGGCGTTTGTGCCTGAATACTGGGGAACGGCTTGATAGTCCGGAGTCAAAATTTCCAGCTTAACTTGGCCGCCGTTGTTGATTTGCGCATTGACCAGCAGATTACACTCGTCCGCATTGAACACTCTGCTTACCAGTTCGCCCTTGCCGTCGTCGGCAATCCCGAGCCATGAGTCTTTGCGGAAAGTTAAAACGCCGGTCGATGCATGGGCCGCCAAAACTTGTCGGGACAGTCCGTTCCAGCCTCCGATAGATTTGAAATATGGCCATTTTTCCAGTTCGCGGCTTTTAAAGCGCCGTTCCAGTGCCTTGGGAGTCATAAGAGACAGGTCATCCTGATAGTACGGATAAAAATGACAGGCGCTGGTGGTATGCCCCATTACATGATAATATACGCCGTTACGCTCAATGTGCCGGCCATCGAGAAAGATCATGCCGGAATTCCATTCCCCCAGTTTGCTGTTCGGAACAAAGGGCGGTTGATCCGGCATTCTATCCCATCTCAATCCATCACGACTGTAATTCAGCTCCAGATAGATTTGTTGTTTCACTACATCATAAACGTAGAGATAAGCGATAAAGAGATTGGCCCGGGGAATCCGCAGAATGTCCGCGCCATAGTGTTGATATCCCCATGGATCTTTATCGGTTGGTAAAGAGAAAAAATGCTGTTCCCACTTAAAACCGTCACGGGTATAAAAAACTTTAAGCAGTCTGCTGCCTTGCGGTAAGTTGTCATATTCCGCGACGAACGGCTTAAAACGCCGGACCATCGCGCCTCGCGGATAAAACAGAATCCGGCCGTTTTCTCCAAGATATTGCGGCGCAAAATTATCGTTAGTATAATTTTCCTGCTCAAGTTCGTCTGGAGCATAAGCAACCTTGTCGATTAAAAAGGGATTTCGACTCAATAACAATACTTCACCGTTCTTTTTCTGCCATACTGCGAAAGTGCTGCGATAAGGAATCTCCAGTTTTCCCCAGTTAACCTTTTTGACGGAAGAATACTTGACTTGTATTTGCTTCAGCTCCGGTTTGCCGTCGATTTTGGGATCATAAAAGCGGAAAACATCGTCACTGTTTTTGGCCGTTACCCGCCAGGCCGGTTGAACTTCGACCGGGAACACGGGGGCAGGCGGATTGAACAGTTTTTTGCCGGTCGGGGTTTTATCGGCGATTTGCCAGTTTTTCAGATCCTTGCTCCAGGCGTAATGCCATTTGCGGTCTTTACCTCCCCGGGTTTCATCATAAAACCTGATTACCAGATTATCTTTTTCGTCAAAATTCATGGTCCATGACCGCTGCAAGGGCCGACCGGGCGCCAGCAGGCCGGCGGCTTGATGGATTTCAGCCTGGGCAAGCTTATTTTTTACCCCATTCCGTTTGGCGATATATAAATTGTCGAACGGAAAAACCTTGCGGTTGGTGACATTAACCGGTTCCGGCGGTAAAACCGTTGGCGGCAGCCGGTCGATCCGGAGGAGCCTGACGACCCTGCCTTTGATTGTGGAACTCTTTTCAGTTTGCAGAGTAGTCAGATAGCGTCCGCCAGGCAATTTTGCGATATCGAAAAACACACTGTTGCGCCCTGGTTTTAACCTGACGCTTCGGTTGATGATCAACTGTTCAGGATTGTTTTCGTTGCAGACGGTTACATTGAGCAGAAGCGCTGTTTCAGCCCGATTATCGATAACCAGACGCGCCTGTTGCTGGTCGCGATAAACCGGGAGCCGGAAATCGGTTTCGATCTTATCATTCAACGTTTCGATTTTTTTGATGTTTCCGCCTGCCTGAAATACTTCTATTTCACGAATAAAGGAGTGTCTGTCTTTCGGAACCACAACCACTTTGCCTTTTGACGCGATGGTTTTACCGGTAAATCCAGATTCGAGAACCACAAGACGCAATGCCTCAATTTTTATCGGCTCGAATTTATGTTCATAAAAATAATTATCATTTCCGGATTGTCCCGACTGTTTATAATCAGGTGCATTCTTGCGTTGTGCCAGCAGCTTCCAGCCGCCGTTGATCAATCCTTCCAGCCGGTAGGATTTAATTCCGCATTCCCCGCTCGGATAATTCGCGTATATCAGCATTCCGGGAAAAATCCTGACGCGTGATATATTATAACGTTCGGGGAAATTCAAGATTATTTTCGCGGGCGTCCCTGTCAGCTGCACAGATGAATTATCACTGTAATTACCATCGATTACTGGGGCTGCGCCGGTCTTTCCGGTCTTGTGTTCCACCATGGCTTTTGTTCCATAAATCGATCTGGCAATATTCACGTCTTCCGCCGGAAGGTTATGACAAAATCCGCAGGCGACAAGCAGTATGACGCTAATTTTCAAGGTGTTTTTCAGCATATTTATAATCCGTTTATTTCTTTTTACGTGATTTATGGCCAAAGCTGATCAGCCGGAATTCATCGCTGCGAAACGGCACGGCAGGTAATCCGGCCTCATTATAAAGATTGCAGTCGGGGTAAAAGGCCCAGCCGTAACGAACGGCTGCCGGTTTATTTACTTTATCACTGCTGACCTCAACTTTGTCATCTTTGATGATTGCGTCCGCTGGATAAAAGTGTTTATTCTGTCCGGCCAGAGCAAAGCCTTTGAGGATTTTGCCGTCCTTTATCATTAATTTACTGTGACAAGGGAGAAAGCTGATGATCGCTTTGCTGCCGGTAAAATCGACCGATTTGAATGTCGGACCGGCGCCGGTTACGCCCCGGTGATAAACGTTTGCCAGGGCGGAAGACCCCAGACGTTCCCCGACTGGACGCTTATTTCTCGGGTGAATATGAAAGTCCCCGGCATCAATTGCCACGGTCAAAAAGGCATGAGGATCTTTACGGCAGGTTTGAAACTGGGCGTCACGCAGCTCGGACCAGTGGTTAGCCTGATAAAGACGCGATTTGTAGCCTGGAGTCGACAGCCACGGCAGTTGGACTACACAAAACGGCAAATCTGGGCGCCGGAATAATTCGCGCCAGTCTTTGATCATTGCCGGCAGCAGCCGTTCATAAAGCCAGCCCATATCTCCATTGCCTTCGCCCTGATACCAGAGCACTCCGGCAAACGGGATATTCCGGAGCGGAAAAACCCTGCTGTTGTATTGGACCGATGGCGCGCTGCGATGTTTAGCTCCCGGAAACCAATAGGGGCGGACGGGCTTTTTTCCTTTTTTCGTCTTTTGCCAGGTTGCCAGGTCTGTTTTATATTGCTGCATGTTTCCGGGTAACGCTTTGACTTCTTCATTAACCCAGTCGGTATATTCCTGAAAATCAGGATCGGATTTCAACGCTTTCGGGCTCATCCAGGCCTGGATCATGGTGCCGCCCCAGGAATTATCAACCAGTCCGACCGGGGTTTTCAGGTTCTTATATAAAGTTTCTCCGAAAAAATACGCGACCGCGGAAAAATCGCCGGCATTGTTTGGAGTGCAGATCACCCATTTTCCGTCAATATTCTGTTTAGGAACGGTTTCGGCGGTATTTTTTCGCCGGGACAACAGGAAGTAGCGAATCTCAGGATAATTTGCCCGGGCAATTTCCTGTTTGTAGTTAATAACGCCACGATCATTCACGCTGACATAGCGCATTTTCATCTGCATGTTGGATTGTCCGGCACAAAGCCAGACCTGACCGCATAATATATTCTTGATCAAAATTTTATCTTTGCCGCTGCTTACGGTAATCGTATGGGGGCCGGCAGTTTCCGGCGGGGGCAGTTGCAACTGCCAGTTGCCGTTTTTATCCGCTTTTGTGTTGCCAGTGCGTTTCCATGACCCGGCAACCGTAACATTTTCGCCCGGGCCGGTCGTTCCCTTGAGCAATACCGGTTTTCCGGCCTGAACGACCATATTATCACTGAAGATTCCCGGCAGCTTAAGTTGTCCGGCCTGCAAACTTGCGCATAAAGTAAACAATATGGCAATAATCATTTTATTTTCAAACATTTTCATTGTGAATTTCAACTTATGGAATTGGATAATCATAAACATAGGCACCGTTGCTGTAGCGGGGGGCCTCCTGCCCACCGAACTTGTAAAATCCGTTGTTATACTCCAGCAGATCATTTTTACTTACCGCTTCCACATGACCGTCTCCCAGCAAGGCGTTCCCGCGCCGGGAGTGATCAAGATAAATAGCGGTATATGAAGCGCTGGCTTCACCGCAGAAAGAGTTGTACTTGTGATTTGCGCCACCGGGATTGTTTCTGGTTGAATCGATCATTGTTATCAGTCGGCTGATCCGGTCCGGCCACCGGCTCCGTAAACTTTTCATCTTGACAAATTTCACGTTCCCGGAGTTGAGGAACGAACCATAGGTGTAATTAACGTGAAGTTGTCTGAGGTCGGTATAGTTTTGTTCGGCTTTCGGGCAAATGCACATCCTGGTTTTCGTCGCGTCAATAAGCATGCCGGAAGAATTGTTGATGGTTCCGGCCTGATAATATCCCGCCTGCATCAAGTGCCATCCCCAGGGATTGATCCCGACCGGACCACCCCAGCCGCTGGTATGATTCGGCACCAGATAGCCGTCACTGTCATCCGCGTAGAACGCCTGATAATTTCCGTTTTGTTTGAGGCGATTGGCACATTTTATTCCCTTGGCCTTCTCCCGGGCCTGATTCAGGGCCGGCAGCAGCATGCTGGCAAGGATGGCAATGATCGCGATCACTACGAGCAGTTCAATCAATGTGAACAACCGGTTCCCTGGATTGTTTTTCTTGCTCATTTTCTTTCTCCTTTTTGAATGAAGTTTTTATGAAATGGCTTTGTTTTATATTTTAACGTTTGAGACGTTTTCGAAATTGCGTCGCGCCTTTTTCCGCCTGGATATATAACTTGAAATTTTTATTTTTACTGAAATCATTATCTATCCACTTCTGCATTTGCTGATTTGGCAGCCAGCCGTAGTCATCGGCGCGTTTTGCGTCAAACGGACCTTTCCAGGCGCAGGTAACCACCCACAAACTCTCCTTTGCCGCCTGAGTTGCCGGAACAGCAATCTCAACGAAAGTAAAACCGTTTTCCGTCCATTGCCGCAGGTTTTCTTTTAACACATCCTTTCCGTTTAATTTCAGGTGAACGAGTTTAACGTCCGGTTGGGCGATCCATAGAGTCATGGCAAATCCGGTTTTCAATTTTGCGGCCGCGACCGGATTTTTATTATCGCCTTTTTCATACATGATTTTATAGACTGGAGGCCCGCCGGTCATGAATTTTTTGATTTCAGGTGCATTGATATAGTTCTCAGTGGCGATGTTCTTAAAGAAATCCGGCCAGAGAATCTGGCCCCAGCGCCCGGAATCTTTGGAACTGCCGGTCAGCGCGTCGAGTCCGGTTTTGCCGTAAGCGACCACGAAAATGCGCCAATTAGGCGTGTAATTATAGGAACTGCCGACCGCGAATTGTTTCACGTTTTGCCATAAATCACAGCGGCTCGCGCGGCATTCCGCCCGGTTTTTCCCGTAAGCCTCGATGGACATCGCGCCGTTGGACTTTATCCGGTTGACCGGCAGGTCTGCGGCATTTTCAGCCGAGACATGCAGCATAACCGCTTTCAACGGCGCGATAATGGAATCGTTCCAGGTACATTCCATAGTCGACACCATAGTGTGGTATTTCAGAGAAGTATACATTGCGGTATAAAAATAGGGTCTGCCATACCAGCAAAGCAGTTCATTTTCACGTCCCATTGTCGGTCCCCAGAAGAGGCGTTGGGCCATATCCTCGGTCTGACTGTAACCGATGCCGGCCCGGTTCCCGGCTTTGACCATCAGGTCGTTGATTTTGTTACTCCAGGGGCGCAGTGCGTAATTCGAGCCGGCGGAACCGCACATTGCGGGTTGAAGCTGGCCGTAATAATGCATTGCCAGACCGTGGATATCGATTTGCATATCCGGTTTGTACTTGTCGCATACCGCCCGGTAAAAATCAATTTCCGGCGCGATCTTTTGGTATTTTGCCTTCAGATCCAGACTGTCCGGCTGATAAATGCCGCCGCGACTGCCGGAATAAATATCAACTTTCCCGGCGTTATGAAAGGTTTCGGCGGGGAAAAAGCCGTCCGGATTGGCGATCGGGATGAAGACAACAATATTATGTTTACGGATTTTGACCGCGTCCGGGGCATTGCTTAACAGCCAATCCATATATGCCAGCACCGCGTGTGCGCCGTTGCGTTCCGCGCCGGCATGCAGGGTGGTTATCAGGAAGATGCTTTTATTCTCATTTGGAACCGCACGGTCGGTTATTTCAACGCAGTAAAGCGGCAGGTCGATAGCGGATTTCGCTTCCATGGAAACTTTGAAGGATTGTGGAAACTTTGTCTGCCAGTAAGCGATCGACCCCATATATTGCTTGAGGTTGATTCGCCGGTTTTTCTGCTTCCACAACTGCGGCCAGGCAGCTTTAACCGCCGGTTGTTTTCGGGCTGAAGTATTTTTTAAATTTGGCGCCGGTTTCTTCTCCGCATGTATACTGCTGCTTGAGAGAACAACGTCATCGACAAAGACTTCATTCCCGCCGGCATTTCGAAAAGAAAAAGCGTTAATCGTTTTTTTGTTAATTGGAATGATGTCAGTTGCCGCCGCTATCGTTTTATCTTTTTTGTCGGTTATCGCAACGGAGAACACACGCGGGTCTCCTCCGGCGGTAGTCAAGGTTAATTTACACCATTTTTCAGCCGGAAAATTCATTTTTAAACGCTGCCAGCTGAATTTTCCATCTTTCATGCTGCTGACGGCAACCTGACCTCCGGGTTGGATATAAAACATGATGACCGCTTTATTATGCATCTTTGAGTTGTATAGTTGCAAGGTGAATGCTGACTCTTTTTTACGCTTAACCCATGCGGAAAACTCAAGTTGGCCATCAACCGGAATCATTTTATTATTATTCAACCCCTTCAAATAATCGCCGCCCTTGATCAGCTTTACCGCCTGGCCTCCGGAGTGTGCCGTATCCTTGGAAATAATTGGCCCTTTATCGGTAAAATATCCCCAGACACATTCATTGTCAGATGCTTTACGGTACTTACGGGCTTCCGGAGAAAAGAGGGCTTTGTTTTCAAATCCGGTCTTCAATATATCTCCGCTGATAGCGGTCAGGATAATATTGGAAACCATGGTAATAGTCAATATTTTTCGCTTCATATTATTCCTCTTCCTTTTTCTCTATTATCAAAGTAATCAATTGCTTTGGTTTGAAATCAACTTCCACCCTCGAATCCCCCCTTTGGGAACATGGTTGAAATTTTTCTTCCCTGAGGTTGGACGAATATGCCGATTTGATCGCAAAGCCGGCTTCTATCTGACAAACTTCAGGCGAATCCGCAATATTGATAAGACGCAGGACCAGTTGTTTTCCGGTTTCTTTTTTCTTGCAGGCAATCAGCATGACGCGGTGGTTGTCGATTTGCAGCAGAGACGTTTCACGCGGTAAAACAATGCCCGAATAAGGATCGGGTCGGAAAAATATCTCTGAAATATCCGAATCCTGGACGCAGGGCCGTCCCCCGCTGAATTTTTGCAGGTCACAACTGTCGGAATAACAGAAGAGCGGATTAAGGAAATCGGCGGCGGCCGACGCTGCTTGTGCCGGCATCGTTCGCGGCGGCAGCGGCAGAACGGCCAGTCGGCATTCGATGGTTCGCAGACATTGATTTTCCGGCGCGATCCAGTCTTTATCCAACGGAATGTCGTGATATCCCTGAATATATCCGGTCGCCCGCAGCAGGGTCATGGCTATTTGCCCGTCACGCTCCCGGATATTTTCGTAGGCGTGGAGTCCCTCATGCAGGATTGCCATGCCGCCGGTCTCATCATTGATTAATACAAAGTCGCTGGTCGGTTCCTGCATGTCGTTGCGCTTGATGATGTCGCCGTTGAATTTATCGCGTTTGATCACGTCGAAAGGCGTGGAGGCGAAGGTGCAGGCGGAAACGATGCCGCTGTTGATTATCGCCCTTAAACAGTGGTCTTTCGACCGGTTGCCGATCTTGAAGCTTATTTCAAGATGTTTGCTTTCCGCGGTCAAACGCAAGAGGATCTCGACACGGTTGGTGACCAGCTGCTTTGATCTGCGCTGACGTTTCCGGTCGTATTTAGCCGGTAGATTAAACTCGTATTTCAGGCGGCAGCAGGTTTCAAGCAGATTATTTGCCGGATATTCCAGTTCCGGCGTCAAATTCGCAGTGCTGAAAACCGGTTCATTGGGATTCGGCCGATAGGTGTAACTGTCGCCATAATCGGCGCTGTCTTCAAGATGGAGGATGTCCGGATATGTCCGGTTCGACTGCTTGTCATGAAGCTCGATCCGGCCGCTTTCATGGACTGATATTTTAAGGTGCGTGTTTTCAAAGTTCATCGCTTTCGCATGCGGGACTTCATGTTCCACCGGTCTGACGATATATTGCCGGTAACCCATGGCCGGTACTTCAGCCGGGAAAATAACATTATAACGATCAACCAGAATTTTTCCGGGCAGATTGATCGGACTCCTGATCGCGCGTTCGGTCAGTTCGCGGTCGAGAACTTCAAATGGAACATCCTGTCCATCCGGTGAAATAAGTTTGAAGGCGCGGCTGTGTTCCTCGTGTTTCAGGTCTATTTGTGCTTCGACCACTTCCTGTCGGGAACGGGGCGAGGTATTGAACACCGTGATTTGGTAATCCGATTTTTTACAGGCGTTATTGTTGATGTGACTGGTCAGAAGCCGCATTTTTTCCGGCAGCAGATGATTGGTCAACTCGAAAAATCTCATGTAGCGATCTTCCATGTGGCGGTGTACGTTGTCGCAGCTGCAGCCGCAGATTGAATCGTGCGGATGATTGATTATCAGCAGTTTCCAGAGATAATCAAGAAATTCCTTGTCATACTGATCTTCGAACCCGAGCAGCAGTAACATCGCGCATAGCGGTTCAAGTCTTGCCGCCAGAATTTTTTCCGCCTGAACATTGAGAACTTTAAGATAAACCCGGCTTGATAAAGTTCCCTGCAGGATAAAACGGTCGCCGCCGTGTCTGAGTTCGCCTTGATGGGAGTCGTGTCCTTTCAACTCTTTTTTTACCGATTTACAATAGCTCAACAGCGAATCTTGAAAGACCTTTTCATCTTTCGTCAGCCTTGAATTGATTTCCGGTAAAATCTCGAGCAGATTTTCCTGGGGTTCAAGATGGTCTACGCCATTCATCAACAACAGATGTCCGGTTGAGGAACGCGGTGCCAGGTCTTGTTTAATTTTCTGCAGCAGGGCCAGCGATTTTTCCGGATCGGCTGAGAAGCGTTGGGCGTTGTTGTAAAAGTTCGGCATCTGGATCGCCAGCACTTTTGAGCCGTCCGCGGTGCTCCACTCGAATTCGGCTTTGTTTCCCTGGTCTTCGCTGCAAACTCTACCACGCCCGAAAACCACATATTCTATGCCGAACCCATTAAGGATCTGCGGTAACTGAGACGGTAGCCCGAACTGGTCCGGCGTATAACCAAGGTATTCACACCGCCCGAACTCCTCGGCTTTAGTCGTTCCCATCAGCAGATTCCGGATCGTCGCCTCGCCGGAAGTCAGGAAAAAGTCATTCTGGATATACCACGGGCCAACCAGGATTTGTCCGGCGGCAATATGTTTTTTCAAATTGTCCCGCTGATACGGTTTGATTTCGAGATAATCGTCCAGCACCGCAACCTGGGCGTCCAGATGAAACACATATTCCGGATTCTTTTCAACTATATCGAGCAGATTATCGATCAATCTGACCAGGCGCACCCTGAACCGTTCAAACGGTTCATACCATTCGCGGTCCCAGTGAGTATGTGAAATTACGTGATATTGCATTGTCATTTCGCCTCCGCTCCTTTTCCGGCTTCGGTATCGTTAGCCAGTTCCTTCAAGGTGAAAAGAGTGAACCCGGCAATCTTTTCATCCGGCAGCCGTTTGCTGAAAATGGCGCAGATATAACCTCCGAAAAGCACGAAGAGTCCGCCGAGATTGCCGGTAATGGTGAAGGATATCCGGTTTTCCGGCTCGACATTATAGTACAGGAACCATGACGCGGCAATTACGATCGGAATCGACAACACCAGTAAAACATTGATCTGTTTGCCGCTGACGCTTCTGGTCGTTACCCCCAGCAGGTAAACCGCGGTAAGGATCAGGACTATTGCGCTCCAAATGCCTGCCGCCTCAAAAATGGTTGTGGTTGTCCGTTCGTTCAGCATATTGATCAGGATTGCCATGACAATTGAGAATACCCCGACTGTCAGCGTCGAAATTTTCGCAACCCGCAACTCATCCCGTTCAGAGGCGTCCCGGCGAATAAAACGTTTGTAGATGTCTTTGACGTAGATGGCCGACAAACTGTTCATACCGGAGTCCAGCGTGGACATGATCGCCGCCAACAGCGCGGAGATCATGATCCCCGGCAGCGGCGACGGTAAAAATTCTCTGATAAAGGCCGGAAAAGCCTGATCGCTCTTGATATCGCGCATCGTTGCGGTGGCGTCCGAAGTGGCGTAGAAAGAGTAAAGCAGGATTCCGATCAGGAACAGCAGCGCGCCGACCGGCAGTCCGACGGCCCAGCTCAGATATGCCGCTTTTTTCGCTTCGCCGTAAGTCTTGGTCGCGAGAATCCGCTGTACATTCAACTGGTCAGCGCTGTAGGTGAACAGCCAGGTTCCGAAGGAACTGAACAGCAGCAGCCACAGGGTGATACGTTCGTAAGGGTTGAAAGTGAGGAAGCTCGCGTCGAAACGAAATCCGCGTCCGTGTTCAAACGCATATTCCAGGCCGCCGGTCAAGCCGCCCGGGGTCAGCGCTCCCAGTCGGAAGACCACGAAGACCAGTCCGAACATAAACACCCCGAACTGTAGTACGTCGGTCCAGACTACCGCTTTGATTCCCCCGAGAACCGTGTAAAATATTCCTAAAGCGCCGATGACCAGGATCGTGACCCAGGGCGCCCAGCCGCAAACGCTTTTGAATGCCACGCTTGATGCGTAAAGAATAATCGCCAGATAACAGCCGCGCTGGAACATGAACAGCAGGCTGCCGGTCAGTCTTACTCCGGGGCTGAAGCGCTTTTCAAGGTATTCGTAGGGAGTGAATGAGCCGAGGACATAATAAAAACGCATGAACAATCTCACTCCGGCGTAGATTGCGAACGGAGCGATAAACGTGGCAAGAAACATTCTGCCGCCATGCCCGAATCCTTCACTCGGAACTCCAAGGAACGACAAGGCGCTGAATAATGAGGCAAACATGGAAATCGCGATCGCCCACCACGGAATGCGTCTTCCGCCCAGCAGATAGTCCCCTGTGTCATTTTCGTTTTTCGAAAAATGCCAGCCGATAACTACCACCGCCAACATATATACCACCATTACCGCGTAATCCCAGAATGCCATTGTTTTTCCTTTTTTATTTTTAAATTATGCTTTTTTGATAAATTGTATATAAAGTATAATATACAATTGTAAATAACGCAATACCCTGCTCGTTTTTTTTGATTTATTTTTTAATTTATTACCTTTTAGTAACCTTTTTGTTGATCAATATCTCATTATTGTAATATACAATTTCAGGCCTAAAAAAATAATTCTTGTTGCTGCTCATGATTAAGAAACCAGACGTTTGAAACCGGTGTGTGCTTCGGGGCCGCGCATCGCTCCGGCCAAGGCGTTATTGTCCATTAATGTTTTCAGTTTTGCCATAACCTTGTCTACGGCATCGGCGTATTTTTCCACGATATCGTCGGAATGTGCCAAAGTCGGATAAAACGCCGTTCCGGCCAGGAAGCCGTGATCAAGCATAAACTGGGTAAACAGCGTGCGCATTATATTGCCGTTGGCTCCCTGGAATGCGAAACAGACAAAACACGGATAGCCGTCTTTTACCTTCAACGGCAGTCCGTGCCGTTTGCCGGCTTGTGCCAGAATGTTCCTGACTTTTTCCCCGATGCCGGCGATATGTTCCGGTACGTTGTTTGCCGCCATCTCCTTCAAAGTGGCGAGTGCCGCCGCCGGTCCGACCCGGTCCGTCCAGTACGTGCTGCTGATAAATGAGTCGTATGCTCCCCGCATAGCGTCGCGGATTCCGATTATCGCCCCGATCGGATGGCCGTTGCCCAGTGATTTGGAGAATACGGCAATATCCGGATTCACTCCGAACAAAAGATGTGCGCCGCCATAAGTCAAGCGCCAGCCGACGGTTATTTCATCGAAGATCAATATTACGCCGCACTCTCTCGCCCGTTTTTTGACATAAGTCAGATAACCATCCTGCGGCGGATGATGCCGACACGGCTCCATGACTATCGTCGCCAACTGATCCCCTGTCTCGTCCATAACTTTATCGAACTCGGCAAAATCATTATGCTGAAAAGCAATTGTCGTTCCGCGCAGCTCAATCGGAACTCCCGCCGGTTCAAGTCCCGGCAGTAAAAGTCCCTTCAACGCGTCATTGTCCCCGAGATTGGCCGCGAGATACCAGTCGTGCCAGCCGTGATAACCGGCGATTGCGACTTTTGAACGGCCGGTCGTGGCCCGGGCGATACGGACGGCAACCGCCATCGATTCGCCGCCGGCCCGGGTAAACCTGGTCTGTTCCGCCCAGGGGTGAATTTCGATCAGCTTTTCCGCCAGGGCGACTTCCTCCGGCGGGTTAAGACTGGACATTGTTCCCTGGTCGATAACCGCCTTGACTGTGTCGTTGACGGCCGGAGCGGCATAGCCCAGCAGGTTTGCCCCGACATTATTTGTGGAAAAATCATAGTAATGCTTGTTATCCAGGTCCCATACTTCGCAGCCTTTTGCCCTGGAAAAATATTCCGGCCAGACATCGGGTGCCAGCATTTCCGGACGTTTACTCAAAAGCTGAGTGCCGCCGGGAATGATTTGCTTTGCTCTGGCATATAGTTCATGCGTCTTTGTCATATTCAACGTTTCCTGACTCTGTTGATAAAGGATTTTGCGTTTTCGCTGAAAATTTTTCTAATATCGTCATTGGAGAGTTCAAGCATATCGGCGGCGCGCTTCTGCTGGAGCAACTGTTCATATACTACCAGTGTCGCTCTTGGGTCACAATGTTCGAGTTGTTCCTGACCCGGGAAAAACTGCCATGCCCGGGCATAGGTGATGTATTTGCCCCGGTCGCAACCGGCCGCGACATTGTCGGAACCGAACATGATCCGGTCAATACTTTCATGTTTCAACAGCAGAAAATGGGTATAAAGATCATTGACCGCCGAAGTATCGTACCAGATATTAGACAGATGTTTCAGTTTGTGGATCGACTTTTCCAGAAAAAGCGAATTGAACGCCCTTGCGCAGTGTGCCAGAATCCATTTGATGTTCGGGTATTTACTTGTCAGGTATTGCAGATCCGCGATATTCCGGGGAGAGTCTGCGCCCTCAGGTCTGGACAGATGCAGCATTACCGCTTTTTTGTGGAAGTTGATAATTTCCAGCAACCGTTCCGGCAGAAAATCGGTAATTCCGGCATTTCTGGGGTCTGGCGCGAAAAAGCGGTAAGGCTTGACCGCGTCGAATTTGCTCTGCAATCCGGCGTCGAGTTCTTCTTGTGTTGTTTCCGGTGTAACGATCATCGCGCCGATGGACGCCGGATCAGCGGCGATTTGCTGTGCCAGCCATGTATTCTGGCTGATTGCGTTCAAGCCGGGAATCGGGGTGCCCAAAATCAGAAAATGACATTTTCGCTCAGGAAAAACCCGGGCGGACCAATCGAGCAGTCCGGGGAAATCAACTTCCGTACGTAAGACGCTGTCGACCGGTCCCAGATGCTCCTGGCCTTGTTCGGTCCACAAATGCGCGTGCATATCGTTGATTTTTTCGGGGACAAAACTTTCCAGATGCGTGTTCCAGAATTCCCGATCAAATGCATTGTAGTCCAGGGTTTTAATCACTGATTTTTCCTTTGCTGTTTTTGTTTCTATATATAATTATATTGGCGTAAAAGTATTTTGAAACCTGATTTATATATAATTTTGCCTTTTAAAAATATAAATTTATAAGAAATACTGTTGTACCACCTGTGAAAGAAAAGCAGCAGATTATTTTTTCCCGACACATCCAGAAGTATGATCAAGTGTTATGCAGTCTGATATCAGCCTGAGATTAGAATAAATTATTGACAATTATCATTACGTTTGACTGTAATTTATTTGTAAGTTATTGCTGGTTATGATGTTAGTTTTTTATTTTTGTGGTGCGTCGCAGGCGTTTTTTACTGTCTGGTAAGTTTTTTATACAAGCAGAAAGACTGTTTCTGACAACAAAAATAAGACTTTGTATATATCGGGGGGTTGACAATAAGAATACTTCACTGTATAATATGTATACATAATAATTAATAAGTATATTTAATATATTGGAAAGGGTCAACAATGGAATTAGTAGATAAAGTCAGACAGGAAATTCTGTCAATGCCGGATGAAGAGAGCAGGATACGGGAACAGGATTTGGTTGAAAAATTCGGGGTCAGCCGTACGCCGATCCGGGATGCGCTCAAACAACTTGAACTAGAACAACTGATTGAACGTCGGAAGAATCGTGGCATTACCTTGCGCCGGCATAGTCCTAAAGAGGTTTCAGATCTCTATAATATCCGGGCGGCTCTCGAAGGGTTGGCCGGGAGGGAAGCCGCGAAATTTGCGACCCCGGTGGACTGTGAACGGCTTGAAGAAATTTCGAAAAAATATGCGGCGGAAACCGATCACCGGAAAAAATGCGAGCTGGATAATGAGTTCCATAACCGGATCATCATCATTTCTAATAATCCGCAGTTGGGTGAATTGATCAGCCGTTACCTGATTCTGCACCGGTTGTTTTCATTGATCTTCACTTTGCGTAAAGTGAAGCCGTCAACCGTCAAAAGCACTCCTTATACTCACAGTAAAATAATTGAGGCATTGCGGGAGAATGACCAGGATAAAGCCGAAGAAGTTTTGAAAAATCACTGCCTGTGGGCGAAAAACCGGATTTTGGAAATCTACACCGGAATTGAAATAGGTAATTAAGAAATTTCGATAAATAATGAACACAATCTCTATAAAAGGGATTGGATAAATGAAAAATACAGTCTTAAAACGAAGTAACAACATTCAAATCAAGCAAAAACGGGACTTTAGCATAAATAATGAACAAGATTGAACTGGGAAGCTGGGACTATGCCGCGATGGCTATTTACATGGTGGCGGTTGTCCTGCTGGGATTAAAATTTTCAAAGAACGAAAAGACCTCGGAAGATTATTTGCTGGGCGGACGAAGCATTCCTTATGTGGCGGTCGGTATTTCCTGTTTGATGTCGCTGTTAAGTACTTATTCATTGGTAATGGTGCCGGGCGAGATCTTCAACCACGGGCTTTCAATGTGGATTCTCAACCTGATGGTGCCGATTCTGGCGATCCCGGCGTTTTTCGTGTTCATCCGTTTTTATTTCCGGTTGAATTCCTTCACGCCTTTCGAATATCTTGAACACCGTTATGACCGCAAAGTGCGAATGCTGGTGGCTTTTCTTTACACCTATTCACGCGGGGTCTATCTGGCGATGGTACTGTTCGCCACCAGTAAAGTATTCGAGGGCGGCGCCGGTTGGCCGGCCTGGATTACAATTTTAGTGGTCGGAATAATCGGCATCCTTTACACGGTAATGGGGGGAATGCGTGCGGTGGTCTGGACTGACGTACTGCAATTTGTGGTATTGATTGTCGGGATCGGCGCCGCGGTGGTTGTTTTGTGTCTGAATATAGATGGCGGCTTCTTCGGGGCTATTACTTATGCCTTTAAAAACGGCCGCGGTCTGGATCGTTTCGCCGAACCTGATTTTTACATGTGCAATCCGTATGTCCGGCTCTCTTTCTGGCTGATTCTGCTGGGGAAAATAGTCGCCCCGTTAAGCAACGCGGCCAGCGACCAGATCACTATTCAGCGGCTGTTGAGCACCAGTTCCTATAAAAACGCTTTCAAGGCCCAGTTAACCTCTTCGATCATCAATATTCCATTCACATTGATCTTGTGGTTTATCGGACTGGCTATCTTCTCATATTATTCTCAGAATCCCGATCCGATGGTCAAGTCCGGCGATACCGCTTTTTTCACCTTTGTCGCCACCCGGCTGCCGACTCCGGTTCCCGGTTTGATTATGGCGGCCATGCTGGCGGCGGTAATGAGTACCCTTGACTCCGGGATCAACAGTCTGTCGACGATTTGGCTGAAAGAATTTCATCTGCCGTATATCAATAAGAATCTGGATGACGCCGCGCAGGTCAGGGTGTCCAGAATCGCCACCGCGGTTGTCGGTGCGATTGCTGTTGCCATCGGCCTGCTGGTAGCCAGTACGTCCGAGATCATGAAACAGACGGTGGTCGAATCGGCCACGATCTTCCATGCGTTTGAAGTAATAGTCTTTCCCGCGTTCCTTTACGCGGTGTTGTCCAAACGCGCCAACAGCGCCATGATCTGGATTATCGCCGCGCTGTTGTGGGGACTCAAATTCGGCACGCTGACCTGGTATACGGTGACCAAAAGCGTGGAAGCGGCCTGGAAAAGCGGTATGCCGCTGGGGCTCAGCGGTCCGATTTCATTTGTCTGGGTAGCGGTTCCGCTTGTCATATTTGCGTTGATGTTCGCCTACTGGCTTTATCGTCGTCATCTGCGGAAGGAGCTTTGTTACATAACGTTGGCCGCGTCGTTGTTTCCGCTTGGTTACGCGCTCGGGACCGGTTTATGGTATGGGTTCAGCAACTATATTGGTTCCGGCAAACCGATGGTCGTGTCATTTCAGTGGATCGGCTTCCCGATCACGATCAGTTTCATTATTATGGGGATAGTCGGTCTGAAATTGAGTAAAATCCAGCCGAAAGAAAAATGGCAGGGACTGGTTCTTTCCGACCTTGGCGAAAACCCGACGGAGACAGCATGAAAGGAGTTTTTTACATGAAAAGATTGTCGGCCGCGTTATTCTGTCTGTTCCTGACCGGAGCATACGGTGCGCATTGGAACAAGGATACCTATGTGATATGGTCCCTGAAAAAACAGGCGCCGCATCAGGCGGCGGTCGTTTCATGGTCGGACTGGCTGGTCTTCGGCAATGCGGTTTCTGGCAAACCCGGCGTCAGGTTTATTTTGAATACCATGGCGGCATCGGGAATTCGCGAGGTATGGTGGCGCACTTTCGGCGGCGGCAACACGCTCTATTCATCCAAAGTGCCGGAGGTGACCAACGGTAATTATGCCGGGCAGGGCGCTGACTACAGCAGATATGACTCACTGGCCGACGCGGTCGAATACGCGCATAAACTGGGGATTAAAATAAGCGCCTGGTATACGCCGCTTGAGGAAGCGCACGGCTGGCCGGACAATGTCAGGAGCCGTTATGTGGATTTACACAAAGATCTGTGGGATCGCAATGTGGCCGGACTGCCGGCCGAAGCTCCCAGTTTTTATTATAAACAGTACCGGGATTACAAACTTGCTCTGGCGAAAGAAATGCTTCATAATTACGATATAGATGGTATGGTTATTGATTTTGAACGTGGCGGTTCACCGGGCAGAAATGATCTATGGGGCTATCTGCTGCCAATGATCAAGGATTTTAACCGCAAATATAATCGTTCCGGCCGACCGGCTTCGGACGATCCGGTCTGGCAGGCATACCGGGCGGAGAACCTGGGTAAATTCATGCGCGGCGTCAAGGATTTGGCGAAAAGTCGCAAACGCCCGGCGGAGTTGACTGCGATATTCAAGGCGGGAGAGGATTTGTCGGCTCACTGTGATATTGCCGGCTGGAACCGGGAAAAAATGCTGGATCGCATCGGCATTATCAAACACGGTAAGGGTTGGGGGAAACCGGCGACAAATCTGGCCAGCCTGCAGAATCAATACCGGCACAAGTATCAATTACCGACATCAATGATTTTCTATTCATTGAATGGTTCTAAAACTGAAATTCAAACATGTCTGGATAAGGCCGTGGCTGGAAAAGTTAAAAATATTATCTGGTTTGAAACCACCTATCTCTATTTCAGGGAACTTTACGCGCTGCCGACCGCGGCGGCCTGTCCTGAAAAGTTAACACTGAAAAGTCCGGTGTATGACCTGCGCAAAGGCGGTGAAATATATGTCGTTGCCGCCGGCAGTTGGACATTGAAAATTGCCGGAAAAACAGTCGCTGCCGGGAAAGCTGATATTCCCGCAATGGTAAAAGTTCCGGCGCAGGCAAGCCGAATTTCGCTTGAATTCATTTGCTCGCTGCCGAAGGATTCGACCAAGGCCGGAATTGCGGTTCAAGGTAAAATCGGCAGTACCGCGATTCAATCCGATGCGACCTGGAAAAGTTCGCAGGGCGAGGTCGTCACGCTGGCCCAGCCGGGAGTGCCGCCATTTCTCGCGCCGCTTGACGAAGCGGTGACCGGAGGTGTAAAATGAAAACAGTATTGATCATAACTTTAAGTATCGTTTTTTCTTCGATTTCATTTGCGAAAACCTATACCGCCAATACTCCCGCCTGGCGCGGTGAATGGATCTGGGCTTCCCGCAAATCAAATGTTCCGGCGATGACGGTAAATTTGCGTAAATGGCTGGAAAAACGTCCCGGCGGTTGGGCCGAAGCACTGGTCAACCGGGTTCTCGGAAATGCCGTGGTCAGTGGTGTCGGCACGGTCTGGTGGCGGCTTGACGACGGTTACGGCAACGCGCTGTTTCCATGCGAAAAGACTGAAAAAGTTTTGCAGTGGCTGAACTGGGGTGTCGACTTCAATCGTTTCGATTTTCCCGCTGAGGCGGCAAAAGTTGCGCAACGCTGTGATATGAAAATAACCTTCTGGACCGCCGTCCCGGAATTTTATCAGGCGGCGCTTAAGCGTTATCCCGGGTTGAACATCAAAAATGCCGGTCCGGCGTCGACAAATCTGATCGAGGCAAGGCAGCTGAAACCGAACAAAGTCGCGAAAAAGTGGCTGGACCGGGGAATATACGAATTCAAAAAGGATTTTGAAATATCGGGCAAAGTCAGCAGCGCTCGTTTGTGCATTACCGCCGACGCTTCTTATCAACTCTTCATCGACGGCAAACTGATCGGCAGTGACGGTGACTGGTGGCGCGGCGAAACTTACGATGTGGCCGCCATGCTGACGCCAGGCAAGCATATCATAAAAGCAACGGTCAAGTCATCAAAAGAGTACTCCGGTTTGCTGATCAATTTTGAATGGCGGGATGCCGACGGCAAACTGTATCAGCTGGATACCGGTAAAGGCTGGTTGTGCCGCAAGCAGGGAGCTGCGAATTGGAGTAACGTCTCAGTCGTCGGCTTTGAAGGTTGCGGACCGCGTTTCCGCCTGAAAGACGTCTGGCGGAATCCGCGCGTTCCAAACTGTCTGCGCCGCCGGTTACTTGTACCGGTCGAGCCGAATCAGTATACAAACGGTAATAGTGCGGTTGACGGTTCGCTTAACACTTTCTGGCGCGGTAAAGGTGCTGGCGCACAGCTTGTCTTGAACCTTAAACAGCCGGTCACTCTGACGGAAATCAGGATTTATTCCGGCTGTCTTAACAATCATGGTAATCCTTCCGGGGTTTGCGCGCTGAAAGATTACCGTCTGCAAGTATATGAAGACGGGGCATGGCATGATTTGGTTGAGCCGGTCAAAAACGCGCCGGATTATCGCGGCGAAGCGGCGGAAACATTTTATACTGCCCATGCCTTTACCCCGCGCAAAGTCCGGAAAATCAGGCTGCTGATCGACCGCAGTCACGATACGCTGAAACGCAATACCGGAGCGATTCCGGCTGCGCAAATGACCAGCATCGTCAGAGAAGTTGAATTGATAAAAGCACTGGGAGAATAATTTTATGAAGTTAGTATTGACAAACCTTCTGATCGTGGCGTACCTTGTGACAGGCATCGGCGCGGTTGTCGACTTTGAAAAGGCGCCCGCAGGCAAGATGCGTGATTACGCCGGTTGGCATGCGTCAAGTTCCATTCCCGGAGTGCAAGTAGTGGACACCGGAAACAAATTCTATAATAAAGCCTTGAAGCTGCCGCATGCGGTGAAAGGGGCCATGAGCTGCCTGTACAAATTCGCTCCGGCGGATTCCGGCACGCTGGAAATAGATTTTGATTTTTGGGCCAATTCATATAAAATTGAACCCCGCATAGCCGTGGCGTTGAAAAATTCCAGTCTCAAACTTCTGCCATACAAGTCGGCGGTCTGGTTGGGATTGGGCTATAAAAACAAACTTTACTATTTTTCCAGAGGGTGGAACTCGCTTGACGTTTATGACCTGAATAAATGGCATCATCTGAAGATCATTGTCCATATCAGCGGTGAACGTGCCGGGACATTTGACGTTAACCTGAACGGCGGGGATTTTGAAGGAATCGGCCTGAAATGGCGCAATGAACTGGATGTTTCACCCCAAAATCCGCTTGGTCTTTTCTATGTTGGAATCAATCGCAATTCGAAGATCAAGAACGATGAGTATTTGCTCATTGATAATTTCCGGATAGCCCGGATTGCCGCTAAAGAACAGAAGCAACCGGTTAAAGCCGCTTTCAACCGAGTCGTCAAAGATTCCTTTGCCAGCCGGGTTCTCGGAAAAAACAAAAATTACACCGTAATCCTGCCGGAAAACTATGATAAATCAAAGAAATATCCGGTCCTGTATCTTTTTCATGGCCGGGGGCGCAACGAAAACAGTCTGTCGGATGACCGCAAGGCGCGGACCGCGCTGATGCGGGCGAAATTTATCACGATTCTGCCGGATGGCGATGATAACTGGTACATCAACAGTCCGGTTGACCCAAAAAGCCGGTACAATGATTATATCGAAGAACTGATGCGTTTGGTTGAAAAAAAGTATCCGGTCAGCGCCGACCGTAAGCATCGCGGCTTATCCGGCTGGAGTATGGGCGGTTACGGCTGCACCATGTTTGCCGAGGCGCATCCTGATAAGTTCTCCGCCCTTGCGCCGGTTATCGCGCTGCTGGATTATCCCCGTGTTGGATTGCCGAAAAAACAGAGTTATCCGGTACAGACCAAATGTTTCGGGCCGGATCAGGCGGTCTGGAAAAAATTCAATCCGATCAATAATATTACAAAACTTAAAAATATGAAGTTACTGATAATTACCGGCAGGCAATGTTTTACATTGACCATGAACCGGAATTTCGTCGCCAGGCTGAAACAGGAGCATATTCCGGTACAATATGACGAAGTTGACGGCGGCCACAGTTTTTCAGTTGTAATCGCGGCTTTACCGCGAATCGTTGAATTTATGAACCAAACTTTAACAATATAAGGATTAGCAAGATGAAAAAACCATTCACACTGATCGAACTCCTGGTGGTGATAGCGATCATCGCGATTCTCGCCAGCATGCTGCTTCCGGCTCTTGGCAAGGCGCGTATCAAAGCAAAAACAATTGCGTGCATCAGCAACCTGAAGCAGATCGGTACGGGCGAACATATGTACATGTCCGATAACGACGACTATATTCAACTTCCCGCCACTTCAGGCGCGCAGAGCCACTGGTATTTCCAGATATGGGATTACCTGTCGATGTCCAAAAAACTGGAAACTTATGAAGAACGCGCGGCTGACGCGCCGTGGAAAGGGACTGCATTATTTTGTCCCGGATTCAAAAATTTTACTTATACCGCAGCCGGAAAATATCCTTACGGCATGAACGGTCGTTTTCAGCCGTCCTGGGCAACCGGTTCATGGAACGGAAAATATGATTATACCAAGCTGGTTCGAATCGGCGTTCCGGGGGCGACGTCGCTGGTTGCCGACCAGCCTTGCCAGTTTGCGATGAATCGCGGGGGGATGGCGGTAATGTACTCGCCGACGGTAATTGACCGCTATTGTTCCAGTCTGCTTTATCTGTTCACTAATGCCACCTATGGTCCGAAAGCCAAAGAGCGACACGGCGGACAATTTATCAATGTTCTTTTCATTTCCGGGCACGCAAAATCATTGAGCGCCCAGGAAAATACTTCGTTGGGTACTTATACTACCACTTTCTGGGATGGTAAGAAACGTTAATCAACCTTATAACATATATGGAAGGAATCGACAAATGAAAAAGCATTTCACTTTAATCGAACTCCTGGTGGTGATAGCGATCATCGCCATCCTCGCCAGCATGCTGCTGCCGGCCCTTGGTAAGGCGCGTGATAAAGCTAAATCAATCGGCTGTGTCAACAACCTGAAGCAGCTTGGCACCGCCAATGCCCTTTATTCCGACGACTATGACGGCCGTATTATGAAGTGCCGTATTTCCGGAGTAAGCGGGACTGTCTGGTTCTATAAAATCTGGCCTTACATCGGTCAGCGCGGCGATATGATCCCAACCGAAATTGAACCGTTGTGGCCCTGGAAAGGTACTGCGTTATATTGTCCCGCCCTCAAATTTCCCAGCGGTCACCCCGATGGCGCTCGCTCTTTCAGCTATGCACAGAATGATTATATGCACGCCTATCCTGAAAATAAGAATATCCAGAAAAAACTGGTGCAGATCCCGAAACCCGGAAAATGCGCGTTTATGATGGATACCTCGGCCGACGCTTATCTGGCCGGCCGCGGTTACATTTCCGCGTTACTTAACGATCAGCAGTTGGCCCAGGCCGGGGTATCAAATCTGCTCAGTAACTCGTGGGTTGTCAATTATCGTGAAATGCGTCATAATAACGGCGCCAACATAAATATTCTCTATCTGGACGGACATGCGACAACCGTGAGCGGACCTGAAATGGCCCTCGATAATTACAGCGGAACGAATAAACGGAATCTGTTCTGGCAGGGCAAGGACTGATTACCGCTTAAAGAGCGGCTTCGCCGCAAGGCTTAAAGCTGAAGGAATAAAGATAAAAAACTTTAGAGCTTAGAGTTGAAGGAATAAAGAAAGAGGCATTTACCTTAATCTTTGCGGCACAGCCGCACCTTAAGCCTTAAGCTGAGCCGAAGGCGGATGAAAGCTTAAAGAGCGGCTTCGCCGCAAGGCTTAAAGCTGAAAGATTAAAGTTGAAAGTTGAAAGTTGAAAGCATAAAAAATGCATTTATCGTCAGTGAAATTTCTAATATTGTCAATAACGGCAGTGATCGCCGGCAGGATGGTTGCGGCTCCGGTTTCTGAGAGCGAATATATGAAACTGAGAGAACAGGCGCTTAACCGTGGGCGTGAAGTGATTTTTAATAACGACGGTTGTGACGCTTATCTCTATCCGAGAAACAAGCTGCCGTTTACAATTGAAAAATTCCTGCAGTTGCGGACAGTACCGTTGAAAAAATCCCATGTTAAAACTATTTCATATTGCACCCTGAGTTCTTCTTTTGGTCAATTCACCCATGCGACCAAAGTTGGGGAACATCTGCTTAATACTCACAAGCGCAAAGGCAGAATTAATGTTACGCCGTTGTTTGCAAAACTTGGAACCGATCCGCTTAGAGAAGTGATCAAGTGGGCCCATGCCAATGGCATCGAGGTATTCTGGAGCAACCGGGTCAATGATACTCATGACAGCGGACATCGCCCTGATAAGCCGTATGAACGCTGGTCGAAGTTGAAGCAGGCTCATCCCGAATGGCTGATGGGTAAACCCGGCGAACCCATGGCTGCCGGTCGCTGGAGCGCGGTCGATTTTACCCACAAACAAATTCGTGATCTGGAACTTAATTATGTGACTGAAGTTTGCGAGAATTACGATGTTGACGGAGTGGAACTTGATTTCTTTCGCCACCTTTATTTGTTTAAAAGCGTCGTCAAAGGCGGCGTCGCGTCAGATTCGGAACGTGCCATGTTGACAGACATGCTGCGCCGGATACGCCGGATGACCGAACGGGTCGGCATGCAAAAGGGCAGAGCGATTCTGTTGGCGGTCCGGATACCGGATTCGGTCGGCTATTGTCATGATCTTGGTATTGACCTGGAACAATGGCTTAAAGATGGGTTGGTGGATATTATTATCGGCAGCGGTTATTTCCGGCTGAATCAATGGAAGTACCTGGTTGATCTCGGCCATAAATACCAGGTCAAGGTTTATGCCGGATTGAGTGAACCCCGGGTGAGTAATGAGCATAAGGATTTGAAGCGCAATGACCGGTTGGTTTACCGGGGCAGGGCGGCTCAGGCGCTACAGGAGGGGGTAGACGGTATTTATCTGTTCAACCAGTTTTCCGTTACCAGTCCTAAAATGAGTTATTTACGTGAAATCGGCAAATCGGAAATCCTGAAAAAGAAGAACAAACTTTATTTCTTTACGTCCAGAGACGGCAATCCTGCGAGAGATCTGAAAAACGGAAAAAAATATCAGCAGCGCCTGATCCTGACACCGGCTAATCCGGTGCCATTGTCCGGCAAACCATTCAACGGCACGCTTATCGTCGGTCAAGAAGAAAAAGACGCGAAGGCGGAATTATTGCTCTATACCTCATCTGTCGAACCGGAACAACTAAAAGTGACCTTGAACCGGGTGCCGCTTAACTTGAGCAATACTAAAAACGGGCTGACCGTTTTTGCTATCCCGGCCGGTACGGTTAAAGTCGGAGCGAATATCATCGAAGTAAAGGCTGGTGACGCGGGTGAAAGTACTAAAACACTGATGACCGGTGATAAAAAATTAACCGGGAAAAATCAGGGTTTGTGGCGGAGGTTGTTTGGCGGAAAACCAAGAGTGGAAGAAATTGTTGACGGCAGTTATCTGCTTGGTGACCTCGGCGGCGGAACAAATATTTACAATCTGGTCTACCCGTGGCAGGCTTCACCGCGAACGAGAAATATTCTGGCGTTTCAGGCAAAAGTTAAATTATCCGATACGCCGGAAGCCGTTTGTGTCAGATTTTCCAACGGGAAATATGCTGAATATCTTTTACTGGAAAAAGACCGCGTCGGCCTGAAATACGCCAACGCCGTCCGTAAATTCAAGACGACCGACCGCTTTCACCAGTACAAGCTTGATCTGGATAAGAACCGGATCAAGGTGTACGCGGACGGTAAATTGATTTTGACATCCACCATGAATACTTCCTGCCGGTGCGACGCTAAAATCTTTGCCTTGGCCGGTTACAAAACCGATTACATGTCCAAAAACAGTATTGTCATAGGTTCCATGAGCGGCCCCGGAAAGGGCGAAGCATTCTGGAAAGATATTCAATTGACGTCGGCAAACCCGCTTTTACTGGATGCCGCGTTGCTGATAAAACACGAAAATTAATAGGAGAATAAAATGCGTAAAAGTAAAACGCTTCAGAAACTTCGTTCCGGTGAACCGGTTTTCTGCCTTAAAAGCATATATGCCGAACCCGACATCGTCGAGATGATGGGGTATATGGGAACTGATGTGGTCTGGATCTGCAATGAACACATCGGAATAGACCCGGAAAAACTGAAAAACGTGATCCGGGCCGGTCGGGCCGGAGATATCGACGTCATGGTCCGACGTGCTTTCGGCAATTATGACGACTTGATCCAACCCCTGGAAATGGGTGCGGCCGGATTGATGATCCCGCATTGCATGAATGCGGCAATGGTCCAGTCAATCGTTCATCAAACCCGCTTTCATCCGCTTGGCCAGCGTGGCGTGGACGGGGTCGGCGGCGACAGCCGTTTCGGCACCGTGACCGGTGAAGAATACACCTCCGGAGCCAATAATGAAACTTTTATCATGGTGCAGATTGAAGACGCCGAAGCTGTAGATGAAATTGAAGCGATTGCCACAGTTCCGGGCATTGATATTATTTTTATAGGTCCAGCCGATCTAAGTCAAAGCCTGGGCTGCCCCGGTGATTTCAGAAACGGCAAGATCCGTGACGCCATCAAGCGTACCGTGGCCGCTTGTGAGGCAGAAGGCAAATGGTGCGGCACCAGCGGTCTCGACCTTGAATATATGCGCGAGTTGCTGGATGTCGGCGTCAGATTCCTTACTGTTACCAGCGATTTCGGGATGATCAGAAAAGGTGTCGCGAGTGCGCTGGAACAATGCGCTCAATTAGTTGCGAAGAAGTGATGAGTGGTGAGAGGGGAGTGGGGAGTGATGAGTGATGAGTGATGAGTGGTGAGTGATGAGTGGTGAGTGATGAGTGAAGAGTGATGAGTGATGAGTGATGAGTTGCGAGTTGCGAGTGGTGTTTGGCTGATATAGCGCTGAAAGCGCGGCATATAACAGCAGCCCGGGGTGATTGAGTGAAGCGATTGAACCCCGGGAGGAAGAATAATAATTTTTATAGCGCTGAAAGTGCGGCACATAAAAAAGCTGAAAATTCCTTTTGGGGTGACTATTCGTGCTTTCAGGCGTTAGTAAGCATTGTTGCATAAATAAATATATTAATTAATCGCGGTCTCTAATCTCAAATCGAAGCATGTAAAACAATATAAAAATATGCATGACCGCATATTTGCATTTTGCATAACTCAATAAACAAAAAAAACGGAGAATTTGACAAATGAAGTTACCGCAGGTAATACAGGTGGGAAATCGTAAAATCGGACCTGGACAACCAATATTTTTAACGGCTGAGATCGGGATTTCGCATTCCGGCAGTTTTGAGAACGCCAAACGGATGATCATCGACGCGGCCAACGCCGGCTGCGACGGGGTCGATATGTTTATCGGCGACAGCAACGGATTTTATTTTGCGCCGTTTGCCCCGGACAAAGATACGCGGAAGGTCTGGGATGAACAGTCTTTCTCCACGGAACAGTGGCGTGAGTTGATGCAGCTGGCTGCGGAGAATGACATTATTCTCTATGCCACTCCGCTGGATTTGATCAGTTTGGAAAAAGCGGCCGAACTGGGCGTTCCGATGATCAATATCAATTCCGACGACGTGACCAATCTGCGTTTGCTCAAGGCAGCGGCTAAACTCGGTATTCCAATTACCATGCATGACATCGGCGCGTCTTTGTCTGAAGTCGAAACTGCGGTAATGACCCTGGTTCAAAACGGCGCTACCGAACTGATTCTGCTCCATTCGACCCAGGAAGCGGGCGAGGAGCACGTTTTATATGGTGCGGCCAATCTCCGCGTCATGGATACCTACCGCAGCGCTTTCGGTAATCTTGGGGTGAACGTCGGTTGTGTCGAACACACGACCAGTGATTTCCTGATTTATGCCGTGGCCGCCCTGGAACCGGTCCTGATATCCAAACATATCCAGGTGGCGGACAGCGGCAACGAACACGACCCGCATATTTCCGTTGATTCCAACGCTATGGGGGGAATGGTCAAAAAAGTCCGTTACGTGGAAATGGCCCTTGGCTGCGGTCACAACCAGAAAGTGACGACAATGGCCGACAACAATACCAAAGCGACAACCCGGAACAAAGTTCTGGTTGCCGACCGTCCCATTCCGGTTGGGAAAATTATCGAGGAAGCGGATGTAGCGGCAAAACGTCCTGGCCGACTTGGCGGCTTGCATCCGGCCCAGGCCAGACTGCTTATCGGAACCACCGCGACAAAAGACATAGCGGAAAACACTTTGCTGGACTTGAACATGTTTACCGGTTTCCCGGAACCGGAATATCGTTTTCCGGACACTGATGCCTTTATTGTCGATTGTACCGACAACATTCAGGGCGCTTAAATTAAAAGACAACCTGCCGATTTGACAAATTATTTTCTGTGGATATATTTGAGTATCTATAGAAATAAGGGATTTGTCAAAGAGGAGGTATTGTCGTGAATACTTTTGCTGATTTACTATCCGGCATCCTGGGAGTAATTTTATTTTTTATTTGGGTTGTTATGCCGATTATAGTTTTCTGCATAATGGAGTCCACTAAAAAGACAAGTAAATTACTTGAAGATGTCAATCGAAATATTACCGGGCTTAGAACTATTCAGGAAGCAAACCACAAGCTGTTAAAAAAGCTGGCTGATAAAAGTTTGGATTGATTTATTAAGTGATATACATAAATGGGGACACCAGCCCATAAAGTATATATAAACTCTCCAAGTGACGATCATAAATCAGTGAGTGAAAATAATCATAACTTGCTTTTTGAAAATTATATAACAGACAGGCAATGGTCCGGTTCTGTTTAACTTCGGCGTTGCCGGAGAAACGACATGCAGGCGAAAGTGAAGGCAACGGTTCCGATGGTCGCTAAAATCAGATAAATACTCCGGATATCGCTGAAAGAGGCTCCTTCCAGAAAGAGTTTGTGCAGCGCGATGATTCCCCAGCGAATCGGATTAATCATCGTAACATACTGAATTATTACCGGCATGCTTGAAATCGGAGTCAACATACCGGAAAGCATGACCAGCGGGGCGGCAGCCAGAAAAATCCAGACCATTACCTGTTGCAGGCTTGAACAATAAACCGCAACGGCAAGTCCGATCCCTACCGCCGACATTAAAAATGTCAGGAACAGCAGATACAACAAGCCGTAACTGCTGGTATAGGGAACCTTGAACCAGAACCGGACAAAGACCATGCAGAACGTCAGTTGAGTCAAGCCGATTAGAATGGCAGATATGCCTTTGGCGGTCAGAAGTTCAATCGGCGAAAACGGGGTCAGTAGAAGCTGATCCATCGTGCCGCCTTCTCTTTCCTTGGCGAATGAAAGCGCCACCAGCAAGGTCAGAGACAGCAGCGACAGAATTGCCAGCAGAGAGGGGATCATGAAATACCGGGCATTGTAATTAGGGTTGTACCAGCCGCGAATAATTATATCCGCCTTTGATATTGTTTTCGGATGATACTGCTGATTAAACAATCTGATTACCTCGTCGGCATAACCCGCGGCGATTCCCGCGGAAAAGGAATTCCGGCCGTCCACAATTACTTGTACCGGCACCGTTCTTTCCGCCGCCAGTTCGCGTGAAAAGTTTTCCGGAATGACCAAAGCCAGTTTGATATCGCGTTCGTTGATCCGACGCGCCATCTCTTTTTCAGAGACGACCGGGGGCCGCATTTTAAAGACGGCATTACCGGTGAATTTGGCGATCAGATTCCGTGATTCCTGCGTTCCGGCATGATCCAGCACGCCAAGCGGCACCTCTTTAAGGTCCATTGTGGCGGCGTACCCCATCAAAAAGAGCTGGATTAATGGAGGCATAAAAACCGTGGCTCTTGTTTTCGGGTTTTTCAGCAGCTGGATCAATTCTTTTTTTATCAGCGGCAGGAAACGGCGAATCCGGTTCATAATTATCCACCTCCCAGACGTTTAGGGTTGGTTAATTTGGCCAGGAACAGCAGCACCAGAGAAAAAACACCCATGATACAGAGATTTTTTATAATGTTGGACGGCACATTTCCAACCAGAAAAATTGTTTGCAGAAAATCCACGTAATAGCGGGCCGGAACCAGACAGGTGAAGTACTGGAGGAAAACCGGCATGTTCGGAATCTCATAAAGAAACCCGGAAAGCAGCACGACCGGCAGAAACGCGACGACCAGGGCAATCTGGCAAGCCAGAAACTGATTTTTGGTCAAACTGGAAATTAACAGTCCCAGCGCCATTTGCAGCATCAGAAAAACGGAGGAACCGAGTAATACCAGCCAAATGCTGCCGCGAATCGGCACCTGAAAAAGGTATCTGGAAAACAGCAGCGCGACCGTCAGGCCGATCATCCCGAGCAGATAATTGTTCGCCATCTTGGCCAGCAGGATTTCGCCGGCGGTCATCGGTGTTACAAACATGCTTTCCATATTGCCGTGTTCATATTCTTTTGCCATCTGGAGGCTGGTCAGCATGCAGCCGATCAGGGAGAGGATGATGACAATTACGCCGGGAATCATATAGTAACAGCTTTCGTTGGTGTTGTTGAACCACATTCGTTTCAGACTGATAACGCCATGAAAAGTTTGTTTGCCGGTACTGCTGAAAACGGATGCCGCCACTTGCCGGATATAATTTTCATACATCCTCGCCACCGATGCGTTGGCGGCGTTCATACAGACCTGAATTTTTACCTTGCCGGATTGCAGGTTTTGCGGCAGATTGGGCGGGAGAAAAAGGCATCCGTCCGCCCGGTTTTCCTTTACCTCCCTCACGCCGTCGGCGGTTCCGGAAAAAACGGTAACCGTGAAATATTTGCTGTTGCGGAAATGCGCAATGACTCTGGTGGCAATCTCCGAGTCTTCCTGCTTGACGATGGCCAGACGGATATTGCGTACATCCATGCTCATGCCATAACCGAAGATCAGCAGCAGGACGATTGGCAGGATGATGCCGATACCGATATTTGATGACTCCCGGCTCATTTGCTTGAGTTCTTTTTCCACCAGGGTCCCGATGCGTTTCAGATTCATTTCGGCACCTCGGCACTTTTTGCCTGGCGAATGATGTTGACAAACGCCTCTTCGAGATTTACATCCGTCTGGTCCGGCGGCGTGCCGGTCCGGCGGATTTCCGCCGCGGTTCCGGCGGCGACAGCTTTGCCGTCATGCATGATGACCATCCGGTCGCAGTATTCGGCTTCGTCGAGGAAATGGGTGGTAATGATCACGGCGACGCCGTCGTCAGCCAGTTTCATGATCCTGGCCCAGAAATCCCGGCGGGTTATCGGATCGGCCCCGGATGTCGCTTCATCGAGGAACAGCACCTCCGGTTCATGCAGTAGTGCGCAGGCCATGCTCAACCGCTGTTTGATGCCCAGCGGCAGATTCGCGGTTTGTGATTTGAAGTATGTCTTCAGGGAAAATTCTTCCAGCGCCCAGGTGATCCGCTGTTTCAGGCGTTTGCCCCATAATCCGTAGGCCCCACCGAAAAATTCCAGATTTTCCTGCAAAGTCAAATCACTGTAAAGTGAAAATTTCTGGGCGACGAAGCCGATGCGATTGCGGGCTTCGCCGGGCGCGTGGCGCAGATCAAGTCCGGTAATCCTGACGTTTCCGGCCGTTGCGGCGTCAAGTCCGCACAGCATCCGGAACGTGGTTGTTTTGCCGGCCCCGTTGGCCCCCAGCAGCCCGAATATTTCGCCTTTGCCCACTTCAAATGAAATATGGTCTACCGCGGTAAATGAACCGAACTTTTTGACCAGGTTTTCCGCATGAATCATCACCGGCGCATCGGATGCGGGCGGATTCAGCCGTTTCAGCGGAGGCGGCACCTCGCCGGCGATCAGCATCTGAAACCCCTGTTCGAAAGTCGGTTTGGCAATCACGCCATCGGCTTTCCGCCGGATATCGTCCGGAATTCCGTCGGCAATAAGTTTTCCTTTGAACAACACCAGGACCCGGTCGCAAAAATTTGTCTCGTCCATGTAGGAGGTGCTGACCAGCACCGTGGTGTTCCGTTCGGCGGCGATGTTCCGGAGGATATGCCACAGTTCCCGGCGCGATAGCACATCCACTCCGACTGTCGGTTCGTCCAGCAGCATCAGTTCCGGCTCCGATACCAGCGAACAGGCCAACGCCAGTTTCTGTTTCATTCCCCCGGAAAGCTTGCCGGCCGGCCGGTCGGGAAAGCGGGATAGATCGGTCATTTCCAGGAGTTCGGAGAACCGTTTTTCCCGACTCTCATGCGGGACCGCATGGAGGTCGGCATAAAGTTTCAGATTCTCCCGCAGGGTGAGATTTTCATAAAGTCCGAACTTCTGGGGCATATAACCGATAACGCTCTGGATCCGCGCCGCTTCCCGCACCGTATCGAAGCCCAGTACGCCGGCGTTTCCGGCCTCGGGACGAAGCAGTCCGGCCAGAATCCGGAGCAGGGTAGTCTTGCCGGCTCCATCGGGTCCGAGCAGTCCGGTCAGTTTTCCCGGCATCAGGGAAAAGCCGATATCGGATAAAGCCTCAAACGGTTTCCCCCCCAGCCGGAAGCGCTTGGTAATGCCGTTACAGACAATTATGCTCATTTTTTCGTGACCCAGGGAAACGTCACAGTTGCCGGGGAACCCAGTTTCAGTTTGTTTTCCGGATCATTCACAAATACCCGCGCTTCATAAACCAGATTTGTCCGGAGTTCCGGGGTTTCAATGTTTTTCGGAGTAAACTCGGCATTCGGGGAAATAAAGCCGACCCAGCCGTCAAAATCCGTGGCGGCGCCGTCAAAATGAATTTTTGCCTTCTCCCCGGATTTGATTTTAAGCAGCAGCGTTTCAGGCAGATATACCCGGATCCATTTCGGGGTCACCCGGGCCAGCGTCAGGACCGGGCGATGCGGACCGGTTAGTTCGCCCGGCTCCAGCAGGCGGTTGCGGATGATGCCGTCGATCGGAGCATAGAGTTTCGCATCCGTTAGGCGCTGCTTGCGAATGGCTAATTCCGCCTCGGACCGGGCCAGTTCGGCCTTCGCCTGGGCTAGTTTTGCCGCTGCCGCCGCGATGTCTTCGGAACGGTCCCCCGCCATAAGTTTGTCAAGATAGCTTTTGGCGGCGGCAAGTCCGGATTTCAGAAAAAAATACTCGGCTTCGGCTGCTTCCTGATGCAGGACGGAGGTCGCGTCGGTTTTTATCAGTTTGTTTTTCCGGATATAATCCGATTTTGCGGCTTTCATCTTGGCCTCTATTGCCGCGCTCGCATTGCGTGCCACGGCAATATCTTCGGGACGGGAACCGTTTTTTGCTTTGTCATATTGGGCTTGTGCGGCATCCCGGGCGGCTTTTCTTGAAGCTGCTTCCGCCGCCGCTGCGCGGATATCGTTTTCCAAGCGAATCGTTTCCAGCTCCCCGAGCAATTCGCCTTTGCGGACAAATGTTCCTTCTTCCGGAATAAGCCTGGCGATCCGTTCTGAAATCAGAAACTCCAGATTCAACTGGCGGTTATCCACATTTCCGTAGAGAACGATATTTTGCGGTGCAGATGAAAAACAAGCCTGGAGAGAAGGACTGAAAAAACAGGTGATTCCACCTGCAACCAGCACCAGCGCAAAGATAATGATTATAATCTTTTTTTTCATTTTATGCCTCCTTCTTCAGAAAGAGATATCCGGCGAATTTTTGCGGCGGTTTCAATAAAAGCGGTACGTTCGTCCTCGGACAGCTTTTCCAGAAGCTTGGATAGTTTCTTCATTACTTCCCTGCTGATCATGTCGCCGAAATGGCCGCCTTTATCCGAGCAGGTGATCCTGACAAACCGGCGATTCTCCGGGTCGATATCCCGGCACAGCAGTTTTTTCCGGACAAGTGAAGTAACCAGTAGAGAGGCGGCTTCCTTACGCATTTTCAGTTTCCCGGCCAGTTCATTCAGGGTCAATGCCGGTTCGCCACGCTTGACACTCATATATACGGCGATCAACGCTTTAATTTGTTTTCTGCTTAGTTTATTAGCCAGCTTGTTTTCCGCCAGCGGAAGAGAATTATAGCCAAGCTCCTGAATTTGATTGAAAATTTCATACAGATACATAACTGAAAATAAATTTTGTTCTGATAACATGACCGTATTCCTTAATAAGCAATGCCGCAATATATTCATATTAATAGATAGCGGGCGTTAAAGGTGAATAAAAGTTTTTAAAATAATATGAATGCAAATTTAAAAGGTCTCCTGAAATAATATAAGCCCCTTTTTGATAGTTGTCAAATTTGAACAGTTAAAAAAATACAACAATATAACAGGAGCCTATGAAGTAATGCGTTTAGGCCTTAATTAGCCTTTCCGGAATTCCGGGAATCATCATGTTTCCCGGACGTCTTTTGCATTACCGCTGATCTTGACTGTGCCATTGCCGGCAGAGTTGATCGGCTTGTAACAACTCCGCTTTCAGTTCTTTGAAAGGAATAATTCAGTAGGAATCTGGGTATAACATATGTGTTGGTTCTATAACTTTTCCATAAAAAACAAGATTTTTTTATATATGGGGGATTGACTTTTTTTAGATAAAGTGTTATACTGTTTTTTATAAAATGAACAGTTTAACACAGTTTTATTGCAGGGACGACATATAAGTGGAAAGAAAAGAACAGTATTTACAGGTTGCAAATCATCTTGAAGCGATGATTGCCAGCGGAGTATTGGCTCCAGGTGCAAAAGTTCCGTCATTGCGAAAATTGTGTCAGCAATTTAACTTGTCGCTGGGGACAGTACGCAGAAGCGTTGATTTTTTGCGAGAGAAAGGGCAGATAACAATCCGTCCCGGTTCCGGGGCGTATGTCGCGCATAAAAAGTCTTTATTCGGGAAAAAACATGTCCGGCAGGCAAAATACCGGATCAGCGTTTTTGTATCATCGGACGACTTGAACAATAGTTATTGTGCTCACGCGTTGAACGGGATTCAAAGCGCCGCGAGTAATTGCTGTTCGCTGCTCTTGCATTTCCATGATTATTGCGCGGAACGCAACTTTGATTTCGCCGCCCTGGAAGAAGCGGCCGCGGAAAGCGACGCCTTATTATTTTTGGGCTGTTATGACTATATCCTGAAAAAAATGCCTCTGACCAAACCCTGCGTCGGACTGGAAATGCATAACTCTTACAACGGTCTGATGTCAACAATTGCCCTGGACCCGTTGAATGCGGCGGAAAAAGCTTGTGCGTTCTTCCGCAAGAATGGCTATAATAAAGTTCAAATTATATCCGAAAGCGATAGAGACGGTTTTCCCCAGATGCCGGTCTACAATTTCCGGCAGACGGCGTTTGCCGATATGTGGCGGAATTATGGCGAACTGGAAATAATCCGTGATCAATCACCAATCCGTATCGAGCGGGTTGCAGATACCGATTGTGCATATTTTTTCATTAGCGATACTGAATATAACCGATTGGCTAAAGCCTACCGGGACCACTTCGGGACCTATCTGGTAGACGATCGCTGTGTCTTGAGCGTTGACGGCAAATCGCTGATGCTTCCGGGTTATGAACCGATAAATACGATTGCGGTCGACTGGAAAGAAATGGGCGTTATCGCACTGGAGGAATGCATACGCAGAATAGATAATCCGGGAACAAGTTCAAGGAGAATTTATCAGGATTGTCATATAAAAGAATGTTAAAAACAACCCACTAAAAAAGGAAAAGGAGAGTAAGAAATGTGTAGCGTGAAAAAATCATTCACATTAATTGAATTATTGGTAGTAATAGCAATTATTGCCATACTTGCTTCGATGTTGCTGCCGGCTCTTAACAAGGCCAGGGAAAAGGCAAAACAGATTAAATGCGTCAGTAACGAGAAGCAAATAGGCTTGGGTCTGGCGAATTACATCAATGATAATAACGGCTTTATCATGCAGTATTATGCATCCTCCGGTTATCAGCCGTCGCCATGGTGGCCGTGGATGCTGCAGGGACTCGGCTATATAAATGGAGTAACTGACACCACAAAACTGCGGGATATCTGGCTCTGTCCCTCCGCCGCAAAAACCAGGAACAATATACTGGAGAACTCTACAGCGTATTGCCGGGTTGGAAACAGTTCCTGGCACACGTCGAGTTGGGAAGGCGGCACCTGGCAGTCGACCAGCGGCTGGTTTCCAATAAAAAGGCTGCGTAAATCATCATATCAAATTATTATGATGGAGATGAAGTTTATTGACGTTACTGAACTCTTTGCTAATGCCGGAGTTCCACTCAGGTTTACCGGGGCAACGCGCAGCCTTGACGGTGGTTTCGGCTTTTTCCATGATAACAAAATGATGAATTGTCTATTTGCGGACGGCCATGTAAAGTCCATGGAATTTAATGCGATAAAACGGGATATGATGGACGACCCGCTGTAATTAATTTCTCATAACGACTAATAAACAACAAGGTATTGGAATGATCAAATTAAAAAAACATAAAACGCCGTATCCAAACCCGCAAGACTATGGCAACTGGCGTGCCTGTCCCGGCGTGCCGATGTCAAGCGAATTGAACAATATTTTCAGTGAGCGGACAGAAGATGAGTCTAAATACAATAACCGTTTGCTCTATTGTTCGACAACAGATATGGCCTGGATCGTTTGCCTGCATAAGGCCGGGATTATTGACCGGGAAGCAGCCGCCGAGGTATTACACGGACTGAATCAACTGCTGGAGGAAGAAGATGAGGAAGAAGGTTCTCCTTTTACCGGGCTGAATATTAATTCAGGCAAAAATGGACAAGGCGGGGAAGTTTCATTAATTCCGGTCCTGGAAAATGATGAGGACCTGGGAAGTCTGATTAATTTAGGCCGTACCATGCAGGAACCGATGAGCCGTATGCAAATGCGGGATCAAATGATTGATTTCTTTGATTACTATTTAACATTTATGGACGACATAATCACCTTCGCGGAAACTAATGCGGAAACCATAATGCAGGGGCATACGCATTTTTCACAGGCAAATCCGATCACCCTGGCTAATTACGCACTTTCTTTGTTCGACAATATGCACCGGGGACTTGAACAGCTCGAACTCTCATACCGGCTTATCAACAAGAACAGTTGCGGTTGCGGGGCAACATCCGGGACCGTCTGGCCGGTGGACCGTCTATATCTATCGGATCTTCTGGGGTTTGACGAATTGCTGGAAGTTACCTATGACTGCGAAGCCAGTCAGGATCATACTATGCACCTGATGTTCTCTCTAGCCAATATCGCCAACACTTTGAGTAAGTTCTCCATGGATATTGAAATATGGGGCTTGGAAGAGATTGATATGGTCCGTATTGACCGCAGTTTGGCGGGAGTCAGTTCGATGATGCCGCAGAAATGTCATAATGGAGTAGTTGAGTATCTGCGCAATGATATATGTAACCTTTTAGCGACAATGTTTGCCGGGGTTTTGCTGACCAAGGGCGAACCGCATGGCGATGTTACGGCAATGTTTACTTTCCCGCTCAAGGGCATAGAGGCGCTGGCAAATGGTAAAGCCATTGTCCGCATGAGTGACATGTTTATGAAAAACCTGCATCCGCAAAAAGAAAACATGCTTGAACATGTACGTCAGGGGTATTCCTGTATGACCGAATTGGTCGTTTATCTGGTTCGCGAAAAAGGCTATGGAGGCAGGCGTGCCCATCGGATATGCGCCACACTGGTACGAATGGCAAGGGACCGTAAGATCAAAGCACCGGACTTGACCGGGCAAATGCTGGATGAAGCGGCCGGACAATGCGGAGAGGAGTCGCCGGGTATGACTACCGCGCAGATACAAAAATGCCTGGACCCCGTGGAGTTTATTAAAAATCATAATAATATCGGCGGACCAGCTCCCTCGGAAACCGCGAAAATGGTAAAAAAACGCAGAGAAATCATTGCAAAAGCAAGAAAACAACAGGAAATAAGGCGGAATAATATCACAAAAGGCAATGAGTTGCTGCAAAAAGAAGTTGACGCGATTTGTCATTAATTATTGAAAAAAGGACTACTGTTTTGCAATCGTTATTTTTAATTTTATTGTCATTTGTCTGCCTGGCTTCCGGTACGACGTTAAATGCTGCAAGTTTGTTCGTGCCTGAAAAGGCATCGCTTAAGCAAGTCATCAGCAAAGGAGCGCACTGGAAGAAGGAGTCAACTTTTTGTGCCGGGAGTGTTCTATCCAGGGAAAACGGGAAAGAGTATCTTAAGATATCTTTTTCCGGCAACCCCGGCAATGGCGTTGGGATCGTATATATAAAGGTACCTGAAGGAATAGCTAGTAAAGCTCCGGGAACCCATATCGGGGGGCTTTCTTTAGATGTCGGGTATAAAGATAAAGATAAGTTTTACTGGCAAATCTTCGCGCATTTCAAAAGCAGGCCGACCGCATCCGCAAGCATTCGGGTTACTCCGGGATTTAAAACCTATAATGTTGTAAATGCCAAATGGAAGCGCAGAGGGAAAAAAGGCTGGGAACCGTATGACGGTCAACTTGATTGGACGCAGTGTGACAAACTGTCTTTTTATTACTATCAGTCCAGTGCCAAATCTGATAAATATCCGGTCATCTATCTGGGGCAAATCAACCCTATAGAAAGCTTTAGCGATAAGGCGCTTACTTTGAAAGATATGCGTCCAATAAAGCATCAAATTATTTTGGTCGGAACAGGAGATAACAAGGCGACCGCGATTCTTCCTGAAGTTCCGGAATTCAGAAAAACAGCCCAAAAAGCTCTAGGCCGGATGGAAGAACAGTTGGGCGTCAAATTCGCAGTAAAAACAGAAAAAGAAATCGGATGTTCTCCCGTTCCGGGTAATTATATTCTATTCAGCGGTGGAGCGAACGGCCCTTTGAGCAGCCGTATGGCCGAAAACAGTTTAATTATGCGGCTGTCAAAAGGCTATGAAGTAAGGTGTATTCCGAATTGCTTAAAAAATTCCGTCAATATTTTGTACATAGGCGGAGTGACGCCTTCAGCCATGACGCAGGCGGTTAACCGGTTGCTGGCTTCAGGTAAATTCAAAGGCAGCATAGCCAGTTATCTGGATATTTCCGATCCGCCTTACAATAAAACGCAATGCATGGAGCTGGCCCGGAAAAAATTTACGCAGCTGAAGGATATCTATAAGAAAAACAGCAAGGTATTTAAAAAGAACACAACTGCGTTTAAATTGCTGGGGGCAATTGCTGATTGCTATTACTATTCGAATGACGACGATATTGTCAAACTTTTCTGTCGCGGCATCGATATCCTGAAAGAAAATTATTCCGCCGCAAAAAACAGTTTGGATGCGAGTTATAAAATTCCGACTTTCTTTTTTCCGTATTTAATTGTGGCGGCGACGAAGGTGGACGGCAGTCCGGTCCTGACCGATAAAGATCGCTTGATGATCGCCAATATTATCTGCCGGGTCATGGACGACACAATGAAATTCTGGGAAATGAAGAAACCGTTACAGATGTATCGGGAGAAAAAAGTTGAGTTTGTTGAAAATCATTGTTTGTTCGCTTCCCGGGCAATACTCCAGGCCGCCGGTTATCTGACGGAACGTTTTCATATTCCCCGGGCCGATTATTATGCCAGGGTGGCTGAATACGCATTTCGCGGCATTGACGCCCTGAAGCAGCAGCCGGAAGATGCCGGAGGCTATCAGTTTATCTGCCGCATGCACTGGATGGAAATACACAAGAAACTCGGATTGAATTACAACACCCCGAATCTCCGGTATTACATTGACTTTACAATCGCTCAGATAAACCAAATGGGCAGTGCCGCATCATATGGTGATACCTCGCATATTTCGTCCTTTTATGGGTGGAATTTTTTACTGGCCGGCAAACAGTTTTTTAATGATCCGCTGTGCGGTTATCTGCTCGGAAAACAACAGAAGCTGGCTAATTCATCCTGGTTGAATAATATGCTTGCGGGGATGGATTTTGCGGATAAAGCACCCGACAATTCACGCATGCTCGGACTTACGGTATTTCCGGTCGATAAAAATCTGCTGGGCTATTACCAGGCTGAAAACCTGAACAAAAAATCACCTTTGAACAAAGCTGTGTTTCGCAGCGGTTACAACCCGGACGATAATTATCTGCTTTTCGGCGGAATGAATTCCACCGATCCGCACAGTCATCGTGACGCGAATACCATATTGCAGTATTCACGGGGTCCTCATCACTGGTTGACCGACGTCAGCTATTTTCGCAAATCCGCTGACGAACATAACGGGATTACAATATCGTGTGACAACCGGGTAACCGATCAACGGCGAAAATATAAACTCCAACGGCATTCATTCGCTGAAATCGAGGCACAGTTTAATTCTCCGGATAAAAGCATGGCAATTTTGTCCACTTCCCTGAATGACTATGCCGATGCAAGTTGGCGGAGAACTATATTCTGGCATAAAAAACTTGGATTTTGGTGTGTGGATGAGATTACTGCAGACAAGACTGCTGACTACGTGATCAAACGCAGATGGCGTCTTTTGGGAAATATCACCCGGAAAAACAATATTTTTACTATCAGCCAGAAAGTTTCCGGCAAAGTCAATATCCCGAATAAGCTTAATATTATCCGTGGCGACAAAGCATTTACTCGCGTAAAAAACCAGATTATCGTAAGTCATAATCACAACGGCACCGCCTATAAAGATTATAAATATGCCGGTCCGCTTGTTCAAATTCTCATCGAAAATACGGACACAAAGCTGGAAAAAGGACAGAGCATATATCTGATGGATAAATTTACTCATTCAGCCCCGGTAAATATAAAAAGGCTCGGTAAAACAGCCTGGATTACCCCGGCACAATTAGTTGCCGCCGGGAGTTTTCATTCTGATAAGTTGCAATTCAATGGTTCATATCTGTTTATCGCCGACGGTCAAATAATGGCTGCAGACGCCAGGAGTTTGATAATTGACGGGAAAAAAATAAGTGTTCCGAAGCAGGGGGAACTGTTTATTTCCGCGCCGGCCGGAACGGGGCAAATATTAGAAAACTTGTTTAAAAAGATTCCCGAAATAACTTCCGCCCAATTACCGCAAATCAATTGTCCGGTCTTGAAAAATGTTCAAGAGTTCAGGATTGGTGAAAATATCTCAGCAATGGCGGTGGCTGTAAACCGCATCTTGTGCGGCAGCGCGGATGGTAACCTAACCATGCTCAATGACAATGGCAAACAATTATGGCAGGGAAAAATCAATGCCCCGGTAACGCGGATTGCGGTTATCGCCAGAGGAGATGAAATTTTTTGGGCGGTCGGCGGCAGTAATTTCGATATTAAATCCGGTGACGGACATCTGGCTTTGTTTGATAACCATGGAAAAATGCTCTGGCTTAAGAAACTTCCGCAATTCGGCAAAAACGGCGGATATGTCCGGGCATTATGCAAGGCAAAATTGATCCCGGGCAACGAAGAACAGATCGTCGCCGGTTTGAAAAATAAAAAAATAATCGCGTTCAATCTCGCGGGCAAAGAATTATGGAGTCAGCGTATAAATCATCACTCATCAAAATATATTCTTGCCGCGGATTTGACCGGTGACGGCCTCGATGAGATTGCGGCTTCGGAATTATGGCGAACCAACTTCATTTTCGGCCCGGACGGGAAAAAGCTCCAGTCCAGTATCAGGACTATCGGCTATGATCATTCTGTTGCCGCGATAAAATCAGCCGGCGTTCCGACTGTAATCTGGGGGAATAGCGATTCGTATATCCGCGGTTTTAATTTGCGGAAAAAATATGGTGAACAATGGGCGTCCAATGCCGGTGGTATTCCGACTGGGGTGGTAGAAACCTCAACTCACAAGATCGCGGTGGCCAATAACAATAACCGCGTTGAATTCTTTGATTTACAGGGGCATAGTACAGGGACCAAAATTCATTTTCCGGCGGCACTGCTCAACCTGGTTGACTGCAAGGGTAAACTATATGCTTTTTGTGCGGACGGCTGTTTATACCGGTTTACGGCAAACGGCATTACCGCTAAATACAAAATACCGAATTTTGTCGAAGACGTATGCAAAGAGGTCATCCTGCAAAAATACGGCAATAAGCTGATCATGGCTTACGGTAAAAATGTATATCTGATAAATAATTAAGGATCAATTCATGAGTATGCTAAAAAGTAAAAAAAGTGTGCTGCTGGCCGGAATGGTCATTTCGTCCATTTGTGCATGCAAGGCGGAAAAAATGCCGGACACCAAAATATATTCTCCGTGGATAGCCGTTGTGTCAATAGATTCAACTAACTGCAATAAAGATTCCATGACTCAGCGTATGCGCAGAATTTCGAATTTTATCGCCAGGGCGGCGCTGGATAAGCCTGATCTGGTGTTATTACCGGAAGCCTGTCTTTCCGGCCTGGGTAAATTGCGCGATCCGGAGTCATTTATCAAACGCGATGACAAGTATTTTAACGCTTTCAAAGAACTTGCGAAAAAGTATAAGTGCCATATTGCCGCCGCCGTCCTTTTTGAGACGGACGGGAAAAAACGTAATTCCGTTCTGGTTTTTGATCCCGCCGGTAAGCATATTTATACCTATCATAAAAGTTTTCTCACGCCATCCGAACTCAACTCGGGCTTGATGCCGGGAGCGGTTACCCAAAAGTGCTGGAATGCGCCATGGGGAAAAACCGCGTTTGCTATCTGCTTCGATCTGAACTTTCCAGTGTTATTTGAAAATTATAAGAAACAACATGCGCAGCTATTATTGTTTCCCAGCTATTTTCCCGGCGGCATGGTATTGAAACAACGCGCGTTTTCGCTGCGGGCGTACGCGGTTTCCAGCCACGGACAGGGCTTTGATAGTGTCTTTATCGATCGCGTCGGCAGGGAATTCGCCCGGGCCAATATGCTTGAACCGGTGATAACCCGGAAGGTCGAACTCAACAGCGCGGTCATCAAGTTTGATCCGGCAAAATTCAAGAAAGTAAAATCAGATTATGGCAGAAACGTTCTGGTGGAAAGCTGTCGTCCGGAAGGTTTCTCCGTCATCACGGTGCCAGACCTGAAAATTGATGTCCGGGACCTTATGAATAAATACGGTCTAGTTGATATCGACGAATGGTATTTATCCTGTAAAAAAGCCAATGAGCAGAAAAGATAATAAAAGGACAAGATATGTCGAGAGGAAAAAAACTCAAGTGCGGAAAAATACTGGTTTACGCCGCGCAAGCCGCTGAATGGGATCATATTGCCGCCGTGCTTGCAGATGAATTTAAACTTGAAATGATGTCTGGTGATGAACCGGTTGACAACGCCCTGAATATCGGGTTTGATGAAGAATTGAATGATGTGGATTATCGCATCAGGGAGAATGCTGAAGGCGGAGTATTTATCAGTGGCAAGGATAAGTTTTCAGTGTGCCACGCCGCACTGCGGCTGATCGACTTGATTAACTACGGGGAATTGGATGAAGATCAATTAATCAACCTCGAAGGCTCTTGTACTTTTGAGCAGTTGGACATGGTGTTTGATGATTATACCGCCGGGTTCAACCGGAATGCGGATAATTTTTGCCTGGAAACCCACGTGCGTGACCTGGCGAGGACCGGCATCCGGACTTTTGAGATCAATAAACTTTACGACGATGTACCGATCCAGGTTCGGGAAAGGCTGGTCTGGCAGGATAAGTATCAGTGGTGGGCGTTTTACATGCCGGCGCTTGATATGTTTTTTGAATCTGAATTGAACAGAGGGACTTACAGTAAGTCATTGCTTGAAAGAAACAGGGCGGAGATGAACAAGGCGGCTAATGCTGCCAGAAACTATGGAATAAAGCCGGTTTTTGTTATTTTTGAACCTCGGGCCTGGCCGGAACGGCTGTTTGCTAAGTATCCTGAATTGCGCGGGGCCAGGGTGGATATGCCGACATATTCGGCGGAAGCCGAATATGCGCCGGATGTCAATCATCCGTTGGTACTTGAGCATTACCGGGAACTGACGACGAAGTTGCTTGAGGCTGTTCCCGATCTCGACCTGATTGAAGTTTGGAGTCAGGACAGTTGCGCGGGTTTTCCATGGTCCAAACGTCTCTATACCGGTGAAAACGGTCCCGTCAAGTTTCGCAAGCGGCCGCCGGAGGAGGGCGTTGTCAATTTCATGAGCTGTCTGCGGGACGCCGGACGGAAAATCAATCCGGCTTTACGTCTGAATATCAGCCTGAACTGGTTCCCGGAAGACGAGCAGGACGCGATAATGAAAAAGCTTCCCGGGGATATTGATGTAACAACAACAATTTTCCCGAAGGATTTATATAAACAGTTTACGCCGGGAATAGTAAATGACAATTACAACGTTGAGCGTATTGAACGTAATTGGGACGCCTGGCATGGAAGCCGGAAGTTCAACCGGGAATTGACTGTACAGTTCGAGGATGTCAGCAACCCGTGGAAACCATTAGGACCTTTACAGGGCTTTCCATATCCTTATGCTGCCTGTGAAATGCTGAAAGATGTATGTGGTCATGGCGTAAAAAACTTTGTTATTCGCGGTGGCTTGACCTCTCAGGCCTTCGTGCCTTATTTTATCAATAATGAAGTTATCCGTTCCTTTCAATATCAACAAAATGAATTTGATCTCGACCGCCTGTTGTTGTCACGGGCTCAAGCATGGGCGAACAGTGAACCTGAAGCGGATTTACTTTTGCAGACCTGGAAAGGCTGCGATGAAATATTCAGAATTTACAATTCTCCCTACTGGACCGTGTCGATGTTTGTTTCCGCCAGAACTCTCTTCCGGCGACTGATCCGTCCAATGGTTCCCAACCCTGAAAATCTGGAATTACCGGAAACCCGCTTCTATCGGCCAATGGAATTTCTGGTCGGGGAAAGCGATCCGGCATGGTTCGATTGTTTCAGCTACGGTTACGGTCAGATATTCAGTGACGAGGAGGCGATTGAGAGAACCAGGCTTTGTGATCTGCTGCTGGAGAAAGCCCGAAGTATTGCTGATCAACTTTCCAACGCTGATTTCGCGTTTGGCAAGGCGCTTAGTGACTTGCAGTTGCGAATAGCCGGATTCATTAATATGACCGAAACGGATCGCTCTATCTTTGCTATCCAGAAAGCCATACATGACTGTCAAAAAGATAACAGCGAATCGAATCGCCGACTTCTCCGCAATGAGATGTCCAGGGAAATTGATAACTGCGCCTCGTTCATAAAACTGCTCGAGGAAATAGAAAACCACACAACAATATTTCCCGTATCTTCCGGCGAAGACAATGTGTACTTGTTGCGAGCTCCACTTTCTCATCAACTGAAATTGAAGAAGAAAGTGATGGAAAAGCATCTTGATGATTATGTCAACCAGGATCGTTGAAGTTCCGGTCGTGAAGCTTTCGTATTAACAAATAAGAAAAGGATGAATAATGACCGGATCGGTTCATTTTATAGAATATGTAGTAATTGGCGGTTACCTGATGTTTATGATCGCCATCGGCTTCGTTTTCAAAAGACTTAATTCCAATGTCGACGATTATTTTCGTTCCGGCTGCAAGGGCAGCTGGTGGCTGGTCGGGGCAAGTAATTTCGTTTCAGGCATATCCGCGTACTCGTTTACCGGAGCCGCGGGGGTGGCTTACGAAGCCGGCTGGAGTGTATTGTTGATATACGCCTGCGGTCCGGTAAGCGGCATTATCACTTACTTTTTCTTTGCCGCGCGCTTTCGTCAATTGCGGATAACAACCGCCCCGGAGGCCTATAAAGAACGCTACAATACCGCGACTCAGCAATTGTTCGCATGTATTGCGATTATTTATGGTATCCTGAGCGTGGGCATGTGTCTGTATTCGCTTGCGATCTTTGTCACTGCGGTATTCGGCATCAATCTGGTTGTGATTATTCTGGTTCTGAGTGTTGTGGTGATATTTTACAGTTTGATCGGCGGTAAATGGGCGGTAATGGCAACTGATTTCCTGCAAAGTTTGATTTTGTTGAGTGTCGCGGTGCTGGTTACCGGTCTCTGTCTCTATCATATCGGCGGGATAAGCAATCTCTTTAGCCATATTTCCGCGGCAGGACTCACCAGTGATTATCAAGTTCTCAACGCCCCGGAACGTTTTAAAGGATTGTATACGCCGAACTGGGCCGTCGCCAGCATTATGTGGCATATAATGACGTTCAACTCATTGAATTGCGCGACGCGTTATTTCTCAGTCAAGGACGGCAAAGAGGCCAAAAAATCGGTTTTACTGTTGATCGTTCTTAGTTCCCTTGGCGCGGCATTCTTTTTCATTCCGCCGATTACCGCCAGATTGCTGTTCCATACGGATGTGCTCAGTCTGGGTATGAAAAATCCGGGTGAAGCCTCCTATGCGGTTGCCTGTATGAAATTGCTGCCGCCGGGAATGATCGGCCTGGTCATTGTTGCGATGTTTGCCGCCGCGATGAGTACAATGGACACCGGACTGAATGGCGGCGCCGCTAATTTTATTAAAAACATCTATCCGATTCTGGAGAAATGGTTCTCTCTGCGCAAACGTAATCCGCATGAAATGCTGCGGCTGAGTCAGGTTTTTTGTCTGGTTTTGGGGATTGTCGGAACGCTGGTCGCCATCAAATACGCTTTGAGCGGCGTAAGCCAGTACGGAATAATCCTGACGGTTACGGCCATGGTTGGAACCCCGCTGGCGGTTCCGATGTTTTGGGGGATAATCATCCGGCGCAACACCAGCTGGTCCGGGCTTTTTTCGGTTATGTGCGGCTTTTTTGTCGTCTTGACTTCATACATCTGTGCTAAATTATATGATTCGCCGTGGGATTACTCAACCAAGGTTTTCGCGATTATGATAACCGCCTCTCTGGCGTTTTTCGCGGTGATGCCTTTTGCAAAATATAATAAGAAAGAATACGATGACCGGGTTGCCGGTTTTTTTAAACGAATGAACACTCCGGTTGATTTTGCCCGGGAAGTCGGACGGACCAATGACTCGGTTCAGTTGAAGATTATCGGATCCCTGGCGATGATCGGGGGGATTTTGATCAGTTTGCTCGCTGTTATGGCGGAAACTCAATTGGCAGTGTTTGCCCCGGTGTTTGTCGGTGGAGTAATCTTTATTATCGGGGGCATGATGTTTTGCGCGTCCCGTTTTGTGGAAAGAGAAGAGATCAGAAAGGAAAATGATGAAAAAGCATAAAATAGTATTTTTAGCCACCCGGCAGTGGCAGATCAACGAATTATGGGAACCAATGGCGAAGCACCTGGTGAAGAATTATAACTTTGATGTCTATGTGCGGTTGCATTGCGAACTTGACCGGTCCGCAATGCAGGAACTCCTCCGGGATTGCGAAGCCTTGATAACAACCTGGGGCGCGCCGCGTTGTTCCGCCGACTTCCTGAAAAAATTCGCGCCCGGCTTGCAGATAATCGGTCATGCGGCCGGTTCCGTCGCCTCGATTGCCGACGAGTCCACTTATGATACCGGGGTAAAAATTATCAGCGCCAACCCGGTTATGGCTCATGGCGTAGCCGAATGGTCGCTGCTTGCCACACTTCTGGCCTTGCGCAATTTCGGCGCTTATACGGCATGGCACGGCATGAACAAAATGTGCTATCCCAAAGTGTCTCAAATGCTTGATATCCGGAATGCGACAATCGGCATTTGGGGGATGGGGGACACCACCCGGCACTTGCTCAGAATGCTGGCTCCATTACAGCCGGGCCGGATCATGGTTGCGTCACAGCACAGTTCCAAGTCTAAAATAGCTGAATTCGGCGCTGAAAAAGCGGATTTTGAAACGATCCTGAAAAAATCCGACGTTTTTCATGCGCTGGTTGGAGTAAATAAATCTAATTTCGAGCGTCTCGGCGCCGAAGAGTTCGCGATGCTGAAAGACGGCGCGACCCTGGTCAATTGCGGCAGAGCCCGCCTGACTAACGAAGCGGCCCTGATGGATGTCTTGCGCTCGAAACGCATTAACGCAATTCTCGATGTCTTCCACGCGGAGCCCCTGCCGGATGATTCTCCATTATATGAACTGGATAATCTTATTCTGACTCCTCACAACGCCGGTTTTCCCGGTCGAGAACGCTTTATTCCATATTTATTTGAAGAGTTCAGCAAATATTTCGATGGTATTGCGGTGCAATCGGCTATTTCCAAAGAACGCTTTATGTCCATGACCGACGAAGCTCTGGCATTCTCCTGAAAAAACGATATCTTGATCGTAAACTTGAAGAATAGAGCCCCAGGTTTCATCAACTCACCAGTCTCTGAAATAGTTATATTCAGTTCAAGTATCTGAACGCATACTGCAGGGTGCAGATTTTGAGAAACAGGTTAAGACTGCTGAACGAGTGGTGCGGTTTGGTCCGCAACTCGGTTAGTGATAACTTTGACATAATATCCTCTTTTCCTAAGATAAGAAGGTCCCGACAACCATTACAGTCGCCGGGATTTGGCGGTACCTCAAGCTTCCTCACGCAGCTTTGTTTTTAAATTTGTCTATGAGTCCCGAACACTGGTTCTGAGTCAGGTTCTTGACGCTATTCAGGCCGATGCCCCACAGTTAGTCGATGATATTAACGCCGTACAGTTTGGCAAGGTCCAAGAGATAAGTTATCTGTTTTTCCGAGGCCGGACCTGATTCATCACGCAGAGTGTTGCCGTTACTTCCCGTGATCTCGTTCTCGACCGAATCGCGAACCAGCGAGAACGTCTCATGAATGCGCTGCTGTAGTTGCGGCGGCGTCAGACCGTCCGGCAGAGCAACCTCGACCGAAGTATGGTAGCTCTGTGAGCTGTAATCCATCTCAGCCGGAACCTTTTTTGAGAATGAAGCATTGAGTTTAAGCATAGTTTAATCCTTTCGTTAATCGTTTGTTTTAGTAGACATTGTAGACAGTGCGGACCAAGGTTTTCTACATCGTCTACCAAGTCTACTGTGTCCACAAAAAAGGCCGTTGCCAGGTCTCCCAGGCAACGGCGATTGTCTTTCAACGTGGGAGCCGGGCTCCGAACAGTGAAAGTCTTCAAAATCCGGATACGTTCTTGAGCTTTTCAAGGATATCCCGTGTGGACTTATAGTCGCGTTCCTGTTGTTTGACAGACTTCTGCACAGCTTTGGCTTTCTGCTGAAGTTCACCGGCAAAGGACATGAGCTCTTTACCGGTCTGCTTGAGCTGCGCTATTCCGTTGAACAGTTTTTCAAACGGGTCAGCGGATTCGCCATTGACAACCTTGAGTCCGGCTCGACTTTTGATGGTATGTTTCCCGTCTAGTCAAATCTACTGATTGAGTTTTTTTATACAGGATCAGAATAATAAAATATACTCACATTATTCCGTTGTTCGATTGAAATTCCTTGGGTGACATACCTGTCTGTTTTTTGAAAAAAGTAGAAAAGTAATATTCCGAACTGAAATTCAACCGCTCAGCCGTCTGCCTGGCGGTTGTCCCGGGAATCAGCAATATTTCCGATGCCTTACGGGTAAGAGTATTCAAAAGAAAATTTTTTGGGGTTATCCCAAGGTCGCGAGTAAATTTACGGGAAAAAACATTATTCCGCATATTCATCATATCCGCCAACATTTCCACTCTGGTTGTTGCGTCACCTTGCTTTTGAATAAAGGAAAAGATCTTTTCGTAGTTATGCCATTTTCCGCTATCGGAAAGAAGCGGCTCCGGTAGTTTTGCCAACAGTTCAACACATAAGTCGAAGATGATTGTATTAATCCGGCACAAAGTGATAATTTCGTTGTCACGATGGAGCAAATCTTTTAATTCAACCGCAAGTTCAGGTACTTGTTTTTGAAAACACCGGCCATATTCCCTGAACACATCAAAACCGTAAAACATTTCAAGATTGAAATGCAGAGAAACAAAAAGCAGATCCGGAGAGAAGTCCCAGTCTGTAGGATAATTACACGGGACAAAATAAGAACAACCGGGCAGCATCAGAAATTCCTCTCCGGAGACTGAGTCACGAATACTGCTGCGAGCTGGTCCTGAATCAGCAAAAACGGTTATTAGACGATTAACCATCATTATATTACTCTTTGTATGGCATGGAAAGCTGCCGATTGCCGCGTGGCCCAGTCGCAGCCGGAGATAAGGGTGGCGTGATAAAATATTGAATTTCTCTTCAACTGGCATAAAAATATAAACTTTTGGGAATAATTCGCATTCAAAACGGATCACTTTTAGTATATAATTATAATACAACAGCGAAATAATGTCAATATACCGGAGTATTAATTATGAAAAAAACATCAAGCATACCGGAACGTTTCGATACGGTGCGTTCCAGATTAGAACAGCAATATGAGAATATTGTTTTTCTTCCTGACTCAGGACTTTCTTTGGAAGAGCTGACTAAGGAATTCGAACGCCATTGTGCTGCCAATACCGGAGAATCGCGAATTATTACTAAAGCGTGGCTGCTGAATTTGTTGTGCTGCCGGGGAAGAATCGCTCCGGAGTCCAATGATTACTTTATCGGCAAAATCGAGCACCATAACCTGTTACACCAGCTCCGGGGACGCTGGTGGACGGAAAAAAGAGATGAAGTATTCCTGGATGACCCGCCCGAACTTCCCGGCGCATTTATCGCCCAATTGGACTGTGCCAGCCATATCTGCCCGGATTGGGGTAATCTGCTGAAATACGGAGTCAAAGGAATACGTGACCGGGCAGCATTGCGTTCCGGTGATTATCACCGGGCGGTCGAGTTGGTTTTTGATGGAATTATCACTTTGCTTGAACGCTTCGACGCCATTCAGCCGGGGCTCGGCCTGGCTGATCTGGCGAAGCGGCCTCCGCAAACCTTGCATGAGGCATTGCAGCTTGCCTACCTTTATCATGAACTGATCGAACTTGACGGGATTGAAGTGCGGTCTATGGGGCGTTTCGACCAACTATACAACGATTATTATCTTAAGGATCTGACCGCAGGACGCCTTACGCATGATACGGCAAAAGAACTGTTGAAATATTTCTTCATTAAATTTTTCGCCAAGACGATGGGTAAGCGTTTCGGAAAACCGTTTACCTTCGGTCCGGAGGTAAACGAATTAACCTGTCTGGCGCTGGAGACATATCGCGAGATGCATATTGTCGATCCTAAATTTCACTTGCGCATATCCTCCAAAACTCCGGAGGAATTCCTGACTCAAACGGCGGCCTGCATTCAGGACGGTTGTACCGGCATTGTCATCGTCAACAACGATGCGCAGGTCGAAATGCTGGAAAAAAACGGCAAGCGTCGCGAAGATGCGGAAAATTATATTCTGATCGGTTGTTATGAACCGGCGGTCATGGGCAAGGAATTAAACTGTTCCGGAGCCGGATCGCTCAATCTGGCTAAACCGGTTGAACAAGTCATCAGGGCTGAAACTTATGAGTCGTTTGACAATTTTTTTGCGGCTTATCTCAATGCCCTTGACCAAAATCTGACTTTACAGATGGATAAAATCCGGCGCTGGGAAAAACTCTGGCCGGAGATCAACCCCGCTCCATTGTTCTCCGGGCCGATGGACTCATGCTTCGCACACGGAGTGGACACGTCCGCGGCCGGGGCGGAATACAATACCAGCGGCATCTGCTGTGTCGGCCTGGCTGACGCAGTTGACTCCCTGGCGGTGATCCGGAACCTTGTCTATGAGCGGAAAAGCTGTACCATATCTGAAATGCGTGCAGCACTGGCAGCTGACTGGCGGGGCTGCGAACCATTACGAAGAGAAGCCGTTTGCCACGTTCCCAAGTGGGGGAACAATGATGATACGGTCGATCAGCTGGCCGTGAAAATTACAGATTTCCTCGGGCTGCGTATAAATCACGAACCAAATGCCCGGGGCGGGGTCTTTCAGGCAGCGCTCTACGGGATTATTGTGGCGGCCCAGGCGTTAGGGGCCGACACCGGGGCGTTGCCTAACGGACGTATGGCGGGAAAACCACTGACCATGAACACCGGAGCAACCCCCGGCCGTGATAAAAACGGCGTGACTTCGCTGATAAACTCGGTTACAAAAATTAATCTCAAGCAATTTCCAAATGGCACAGTCCTGGACATTATGCTGCATCCCAGCGCCACGTCAGGCCGTGATGGAATTGACATGATCATTGCGATTATCCGAAGTCACTTCGCTCAAGGCGGGATGGCAATTCAGTTCAACATTTTTGATCGCGCGATTCTGCGCGACGCCAAGACGCATCCTGAAAAATACGCCAATCTCCAGGTCCGGGTCTGCGGCTGGAATGTACGTTTTATTGATCTTGCGCCTGATGAACAGGATATCTTTATCACCAAATCGGAGGTGGCTTGAAATGATCGGACGCATCACCGATATTAAACGTCTGGCGGTTCATGACGGGCCGGGGATCAGGACCACCATATTTATGAAAGGCTGTCCGCTGCGTTGCCTCTGGTGCCACAATCCGGAAAGCATTGAACAAAAACCGGAAATCGGTTATTTCCCGCAGAAATGCGTCGGTTGCGGCAGATGTGTGACTATTTGTCCGGAGCAGGCACACCTCATGGTAGACGGCAGCCACCTTTTCAGGCACGAACAATGTACCGGCTGCGGCAAATGCGTGGCCGTATGCCTTGGCGAAGCGTTGGAGTATTACGGGCGGGAAATCAGCGTGGAAGAGGCGGTGGCGGCGGTTATGGAGGATCAGACTTTTTACCAGCAGTCGGGCGGCGGGTGCACAGTTTCCGGGGGCGAGCCATTGTTACAGGATAAATTTTGCCGCGAGCTTTTTCGCGCTTTACAAAAAAATGATATACATTGCGCCGTCGATACTTCCGGGGCGGTGCCGTGGGCGGCGTTCGAATCCGTATTGCCTTATACCAATCTTTTCCTCTATGATCTCAAACATAAGGATGAGGCGCGCCATAAAGAACAGGTCGGAGCTTCCAACCGTGTAATTATAGACAATCTGCACCGGTTGGCGCAAAATGGTATACCGATTGAAATCCGCATTCCGTTGATCCCCGGGTTCAATGCGGATATTGACAGTATAAAAGCGATGGGGGAACTGCTTGAAGGGCTGGATAATATTACCGGGGTGTGTCTGCTTCCCTATCATTCAGCCCACTCAAAATACACCACTGTCGGCCACTCAGATACGATGCCGCCGGTGACGCCGCCGACACCAGAACTGGTAGCCGGAGCGACTGAACAACTACGGCAATACGGACTGATCGTTAAATAACAAGAAAGGAATTTTAACAATGTCGAATGAACGTTTTGAGCAAGGCGAGGCCAGGTTAAAAGCTATGGGTCACAGCAGCCCCATTGTCAACATGCTGGATGAAATAGCGCCGGATATGACAAAATACATTTATGAATTTGCTTTTGGCGATATCCATTCCCGGCCCGGCCTGGACAAGAAATCACGCGAACTGGTTATAATTTCGGCAATTGCCTGTCTTGGCCATGCGCCGTTGGAACTCAAGTCTCATCTGAATATGGCCTTAAATATCGGATTGTCCCGGGAAGAAATAATTGAGGCCTTAATGCAACTGACGGTTTATGTGGGATTTCCTACGGCGATCAATGCTGTTTTTACCGCAAAGGAAGTTTTTGACGAGCGCGACCGATTGAAAAACGATCAACCGGGCATCTGAAATTTCACCGGATGACGGCATGCGGTTGAAATCTTCGCATTTCGTGCCGTACCGGTGGTTACAGACTCACGTTTATTTCAAGCGGCAAGTGTCGCGAAGAGTTCCCGATTTTTACCGTATATATTCCGGAATCCAGCGTCCATCTTCGCTTAACCGGATGGAAATAACTGAAAGCGCGGGCATCGAGATCGAGGCGAATGCGCCTGGTTTCTCCAGGTTGCAGCGTGACTTTTTCAAAACCTTTGAGTTCGCTTATCGGACGCATGACGGTTGGATTGTCCGGGGCGGTAATATATAATTGCACCACCTCGCTGCCGGGTACCAGACCAATGTTGGTGACCTCCATACTGCACGCGGCAACATAATTCCTGCCCGGTTTTTCTTCTTGTATATTGTCGAAACGAAACGAGGTGTAACTAAGACCATGCCCAAACGGGAACAGCGGCGTGAGCGCGTTTTTATCGTACCAGCGGTAACCGATGAAAATATTTTCCCGGTAGTTGCAAACTTCCGGTCCGTAATCATGGTTGCGGCCTTCCGGCGTATCGGCATAACTGACCGGGAAGGTAAAAGGCAGTTTGCCGGACGGATTGACCGCCCCGAACAGAATTTCAGCCATAGCCGTTCCCCCCTCCATCCCGGCATACCACATCTGGATTACGCTCTTGACATTGTCGAGCCAGGGCAACGCCGTCGGCGAGCCGCCGACAAGTACTACAGCGGTATCAGGATTGACGGCGGCGACCGCCTTTATCAGTTCGTTCTGTCCGTCATGCAGATCAATATCTTTACGATCACTGCCTTCACAGTCAAAAGTATGGTTTTGTCCCCCGAAAATGACTACCGCATCCGCGGCTTCCGCAGCCGCGAGGATATCGTCATGTTCCGCCTTGCTGGAAACGGCGCCGATATTCGCGGTAAGTTTGACCGGAAAGACCGGCATGTCGTGGTGAAACAATATTGGAATTCGCAATTCGTAACGCTCATTTGCCTGGAGTTCCAATACGGCGCTGCCGGTGACGTTGTCATGACTTTTACAGTTTTCTATCCAACGCGCATCGTCACAAAATAGCGATGACTGGGAAACTCCATCAAGATGGAATATCCATTTTTCATTCTTGACCGGAGTCAGCGTACCGCTGAGCATCGCCCCGAAATCCTGACCGCGCAGCGTTTCCGGTAAATCGGTTTCCGGATCGAACTCGGGAAGTTCCATTGGGATGCTCGCGACAGGAGCGCCTTCGCGAGCATGGTTGTCCCATATTGTACAGGTCCAGCCCCGGGTTCCGGCCCCGGCATCAGCCAGGCCCATAAGCTCACTTGGAATCGCTTCGCCGACGTCGCCGCAGGGATAACCTTTGAGATGGGATATCCGCACGTCCGTTTCGGACAGAAACTGCTGAAGTCCTTCAAGCGGGGAAATTTCGTACAATGCTTTTACGGCCGAGCTATGCCCGCCCAAATGATGTTTGCGGGTGGCATTGTCGCCAAGCACCAACAGGTTTTTAATCTTCTTTTTATCAAACGGCAGCAAGGCATGGTCATTTTTCAGTAGGACGATTGCCTCTTCAGCTATTTTGCGCGCGGCCTGTTGGTGTTCCGGCGTATTGAGACTGCCTTCGGGGCGCGGCTTGCCGCCGAGAATTCCCAGTTTTAACAGCAGCCGCAAATAGCGGCGGACCTTGTCGTCAAGTACCGCCGGATCGATTTCACATTTTCTTACCGCGTCACGGAACGGGGCCGCAAGATAATACTGATCATAGTCGGGACTGGATGTGCCCATTTCAATATCCATCCCGTTGCGCGCGGCTTCGAAAGTATCGGAAACCCCGTTCCAGTCGGAAATAACCACCCCGTCGAACTCCCATTCATGTTTCAGTACCTGATTCAGCAGCCAGTTGTTCTGGCAGCAATATTGTCCGTTCAGTTTATTGTACGCACCCATCACGGACATTACTTTCCCGCGTTTGACGGCCGCTTCGAAAGCGGGAAAGTAGATCTCCCGCAGCGTCCGCTCATCACAACGTGCGTCAACCCGGTTGCGGTGCAATTCCTGGCTGTTCGCGGCAAAATGCTTGACACAGGCGGCGGTGCCGCATTGCTGAATTGCCTCAATAACCCCGACCGCCAGTTCGCTGCAATGATACGGGTCTTCGCTATAGTATTCGAAATTTCTGCCGCACAACGGGCTGCGAATCATATTTACTCCGGGGCCGAGAATAACGTCTTTGCCCCGGGCTCCGGCTTCTTCCCCCAGGGTTTGGCCGAAATCTCGCGCGCATTCCCTGCTCCAGGTTGCCGCAAGAGCGGTACCGGTCGGCAGATAGGTAACGTAGTCATCATCGCGCCCGGCCGCATCCCAACTGTCGACGGCGATTTCTTCACGGACACCATGGGGCCCGTCAGACATGTGCAAGGGCGGAATTCCCAGGCGGTGGATGCCGGCAGTTGCAAATTTGCTTGCCGCGTGACAGCAGGATATTTTTTCCTCTAAAGTCATCTCTGCCAGTAATGCATTGATTTCCTGTTCAAAATTTTTCATAAAATTATTTCCTTTCGAATTAGTGTTTCAGCCCGTGCAACAGAAATGATCAGAATGCCGGATATCCGAATTTTTTTTCTATTTATAATCTCTGCCAAAATATTTCTTTTCCTATCTTTAATCACTTTTTTATTGTAAGTTTTTTAATATAAATAAACATTTTAAAAAGTACATCAATTGTAAATCAATGTCTGAATTATAATGGATTTTCGACTGTTTGTCAAGCGTTGCAAGCGGATTTTTCAAGAAAAAAGTGAACGATTTGAGCATGATTTCAAAATATTCCCCAAAAAAAATTTTTAAACTATTGACAAATGTTGAAAAATCATTTATACTCTAAATATTGATTTACCATTGATTTACTTTTTTTAAAACAGAAGAACAAAAGAATATGAAATATAAAGAACTAATTTGCCTGATCGAAGAAAACATCAGAAACCGGGTTTATACTGACCGTCTGCCCACTCTGCGGGCGCTATCGGCAGAATTCGAAGTATCCAGCAGAACAATGCACCGTGCTCTTAAATCGCTGTCCACCCGCGGCTTGATTATCCCGGACAGTACCCGCGGATATATGGTAAACCGTGGACACAATATCCGTCCTAAAACCGGGATAGCCGGAATTTTTTGTAACATTGAAGAAGTGGATCTGAAAACTGACCCGCTCTTGAAACGGTTAAAAGACATCATCCTGGCTGACGGTTATACGCCTTTCTTCAGCAATGTTCCTGATGCAAAACAATTCAGCGATATCAACTTCTGGAAATCTTTCTGGGTTGACGGCTGTATTTTTGCTTACAGTACCTTTGACCGCCAATTGGCATCGGGCTTGAAACTGGCAGGAATTCCCTTTGTTGCCGCCAACCGGCTGCCTGATGAATATGGCGCGAACTGGGTTGATTTTGATGCGTTCGGGGCGATTCGTAATGTTGTCGCATGGTTATATAAGCATGGCTATCGCCGCATTGCTCTCGATAACCCCATCCATTTGGTTACTTACGGCGAACACATCCGAACTGAGTGGACAAGTATGCTCGAGAAATATGGTATTTTCAGACCGGAATATCTAAAATTAACTCATTATGAGGCTTTCAGCGAAAGGCGGGAAGTCATTACAGCTCACAGCGCGGCGCTAGCCGCTTTGCCTGAACCACCGGAAGCGGTAATATGTTGGCACGGCAGCCCGGAAATAATGCGTGACGCTTTGCGTCCCAAATTGCCGCATGTTCAGATTTTCGCCTATAAAACAAACTATGAAACCAGACAGGATGGAATAACTTACTTACCGATGTCTTATGATCGATTGGCCAAAGAAGTGTGGGAAACTTTCAAAACAACTATTGCTTCGTCTGCGGGTGAAAGTATGCAGCGCCTGGTCAAGCTGGATATGTCTGAACTCAAAAAAATAGAAGAATATTGGAAAAAAGACAACGCGGAGAACGGTCACAAAGCATTTCCCCCAAATTTGAAAAAATTTGAAGAACAGCAACTTGTTGAAGTTTAACTCAGGAGATAAATATGGCAGGAACTATAAACCAAAGTATCAAATCGAGTTAAGAGACGGCACCGTCTTAAGAAGTAAAATAATCAATCGTTCTCATAAAAACAACAACAAAGGAGATCGTGTTATGGAAAAAGCAAACAACGAAAACAACAAGGCTGAAAAAACACAGTTTTTTTTCAGTGGAAAGCAACTTTTAAACACTAAACTTATACAAAAAGGAGTTTTTCGTATGAAAAAGAGTTTTACGCTTATCGAGTTGCTTGTCGTAATTGCTATTATTGGCATTTTAGCGTCAATGCTGTTACCTGCTCTGAATCGCGCCAGGGATAAAGCAAAAGCAATCGCATGTACCAACAACCTGAAGCAATTAATGCTGGCACAATTAAATTATGCCAATGACAACAAAGAGATGATTCCGGTGTACTGGAGCCCGTGGGGCAGCGGCTACAAGTTATGGTCACAGTGGCTCAGAGATGGCAATTACGTACAGATCAAAACTAATAATACTGGATCAAATATCCTGACTTGCCCGGCCAATGCCAAGGGGCCGGAAAATCCTTTCAGTGCGTTTTGGGGACTTTATGGTATTTACGCGGCCAGTAATGATTTTAAAAGTGATTCGGCCCGGAAAACTCTTATGGAGGCAAGCTTTGGCGAATTCTATAAGTTCGGGGGTAGTACCAGCACGGTATTTACGCTGAACCGGATGAAAAATATATCCAAGTTTATCGTTCACTGTGATTCAGTTGCCTCGGCCCAGAGTACGAATGCAACCCGTATCGGCACGGCATTCTGGATGGTTGAGTTCAAGGAAGCATATTCCGGCTATTCAATCGGTATACACCTGATTCACAACAATCGGGCTAACCTGGCATTTGCCGATGGTCACGTCGGAGCACAGACCCGGGTCGAACTTTATCAGGGGCCATGCAATGTCAAATATACCGTTGACAAAGATTTAAACGGTTTCCTGTATTGATCGAAAGTTAAGTCGGCACAAACTTGAAAATAAAGGAGATTTTTGAAATATGACGGATTGTGAACAATTGCCCGTTCGTCCAGTAAAGATATATGACTGCTTCAATAACGGCTTATTAAAAAGGAATAATTACAAGACAATTATCATGTCATTAATGGTGGTTGCCTCCATCTGGTGCCGGGCTGACAACAATCTGATCATGAACGGAGCGCTTGACTCTGAACAAGCTGATTTCCCTCCTTTCTGGTATACAGAGATGTCCACTACCACCAAATACGACCGCAGCGGCGGTCCCGGAGGGAAAGGAGCGGTCATCCTGACAAAAACCGCCAATATCCGCCAAGGGGGTATGGAACTGGTCGCCGGGGAAAAATATCGGCTTAGCGGCATGTTCAAGACCAGGAATTTCAAAGCTCGCGTCTTTATGTTTGTAATTCATAATTCAGGGTGGAAACAGCAGGTTGGATTTTCCAGTATCCCGGCAAATACCGGAAAGTGGATTAAGCTTGAAAAAGTTTTAAAGGTCATGCCTTCACTGCATCCGGCCTACGGGGTTGCGGTTCATGTCGCAGACGCCGGGGGCGAACTGCGGGTAACCGACTTGAAGCTTGAACCGGTATCCGACAAAGCCAGGGCATTGTCAAAGAATCCGATCGCCACCCCGACCCGTCTGATTATTCCGCTGCGGCCCCGGTTGAATTATATTCCGGTCAACAAGCCCGGGTTGTCATTCACCACCGGAAAAACGCCTTCGCCCGGCAAATCCTACAAGTGCCGCTACCAGGTTGACGCTTTGCCTCAGAAAGAGTGCGGCATTCCCGCAGACGGACTTTTCACGCTGACTTTTCCCGGCCTGGCGGTCGGAAATCATCAATTGAAAACCGCATTGGTCGAGTCCGGTTCCGGCAAAACGATCGCGAAAGAAAATTTTGAGATAACGCTGATTCAGGTTCCGGAAATTAAAACCGGGCAATGGAAAAAGCGTAACAATCTGGTTACTGAATTGCTTTCGGTTACCGGTTCATCCGCGATGGAACACATTTTCTACGCTCCGTATGACGGTTGGATTCGGGTTGAATCAACGGCGACGGGTAAACTTAAACTGGATGGCGAAATGCTCCCGCAACTGCCGGAAATGTTCCGGAAAGTTAAAGGCGGGCGTCACACGTTAAGTATGGAACCAGCCGGTTCTGGAAAAGTAACGGTCACTTCGGTTCCTGAAATATTGTCTTATCCGACTTTTTTCCTGGGTAATGAATTCGCGGAAAAATACGCATTGCCGAATGTCAATGTCGTCAATCAGGCGTTGGGGGCCGCGATTCCTCCGCTGTACAATAAATATGGCGGCATTATGGTTTCCAACTACGGGATATTCAAGTCGCCATGTACAACCACGAGTATGATGGGGTATTGGAAAAAGATCTATTCGCGTTATGTCTCAGAAGTTGACGGCGTTGCCATGGATGAATGTTTTTTTACTTCGCCGCGGGCGCTTGGGGACTACTCCAGGTTTCTCCGCCAGTTGTCCAACCCGGACGACAAGCTGATCTACACCTGGATTGTCGGAAAGCCCACCACCATTCTGCATACCGACTTCATGTCTTCGGCGATAAACGCCTCGCGCGGCCGCGGCAGGCTATTATGCGAGTCTTATTGTATCGTACATGATACCAGGGCGGAGCAGCAGAAGTATTTGAATGATATGCTGTGCGGAACAATGGAAAAATACCGTAAGTACTGCCCGGAAGCTGAAACCGCAACAAGTATGGTTCTCGGCGTTTTCAGTCGCAGCGGGTTTTACAATTTGAATTCCCGTCCCAATGTCGATTTTAAATATGCGTTGGACATGGAAATGAACATGCTGGCAAATCGCCAGGAATTTAAGAATCTGCGGGGACTGGGCTGTTATGAATTCAATTATGCCGATGAGGAAATTTCCCGTTGGGCCTATGCGCTGTTGCGCCATTATGCTATTAACGGTAAAAAAGAGATGCTGTCAAACCGTTTCGGGTTCAAATATAACCCCGGCTTGTTGAAGAACGGCGACTTTGTCCATGGTTTTCGTTACTGGCGCAAATCAGGAGCTGTGACGGCGGAAAAAAGAATCGGCTTGTACTCAAAAATACAGCGAAGATGGGGCAACAGCAATGACACATATGCGCTGTTTAAGAAAAAGAATCAGCAGATCGCAGGTTTAACGCAAACGGTTTCGGGACTGACGCCGGGCAAGCTTTATGTCCTGGGTTTCGTGACCGCCGATCTTAATGAGATACGCAATAATCGGGTTATTATCCGGAAATACGGGATCGATGTCAAAATATCCGGAGCGGATGTTATTCCGGATAAGACGGTGTGCCAGATTGACCAGCGGTCGGTAACATGGAAAAAGGTTCCTCGAGTCAACGTCTGGAAGGTGGTTTTCCGCCCCAAATCGTCACAGGTTGTAATCAGTTTTGATAATGGTAAAGCTGATAATGGAGAAGAGCTGCTGCTTAACTTAGTCCAGTTGACGCCCTATTTCACGCTTGAAGATTTTGCAAAATTATAATATTTCGAAGGGAGATTTTGATATGATGAGAAAAAATAAACTGCTTACCCGAAAAAACAAACCGTATTGTAACGGTTTTTCCGGCGGCAAAACTTCCGTACTTAAGAATGGTATTAAGGCAGTATTTATATTGTTATATTTGACGTGTTTTGGCGTTTATTGTCATAGTAGTGATATTGGCGCCTTTTTGAGACGCGGTGACATCAATTTTTCGGTCGATAACAACATGGTCTGCCGTCTTGTGAACGGTAATGAACCCGGTTTCGGGGTCTGGTACAAACCGGCGAACCTGCGTAAAAGCTTTACCCGGCAGCACATTGAAAAGAGCGCTATGCTAGAATTGCGCATTCGCGGGAAGAAAGTTGATTTCACCCTGGTTCCGGGCAGCCGTTACTGGCAGCCGGATATTACCGGACAGGCATTCAAGTGGCATAATGTTTCTCTGCAACAGAGCGTCAGTATGCATGATGATCTGGCGGCCTGCCGGATGCGGCTTAGCGGCTTGAAAGGTAAAAAAGGGGAAGTGGTCCTGACGCTTAAAAGCATGGGACAGGGAACCGGCAAGGTCAAGGACGGCCTGATCCGGTTTGACATCAAGACCGATGCGCATAAGGGGTACACTCAATGGTTCGGGGCCAATCTCCCGGACGCGACAACTACTTTCGCCGATTGCAAAGTGAAGCCTTATCCCGCCGGGTATGCTTCAAAAATTAAAATCGACACGGAATCGCGGGCGACGGTAAACGCTTCGTTTGCCGGACAGGACGATGTGCTGGACTTTGTCATCGTGACGGGTATTTCAAAGTCGCCGCAAACGACCGAACAAGCAGTGGCCGCGGCGGTGAAGTCGCCTGATTCGGTATTTGCGGCGAGCCGGAAGGAATGGCGGGATTTCTTTACCAACGATGTGCCGAGTCTGGAATCAAGCGATAAACGCCTGATGCAGTTTTACTATTGGTGTTTCTATGTGTTTAAGGCAAATACTTTCACCAAACCGGATGGTTCTTTGGACTACATTTGTCCGTCAAAATATCCTGACTGGCTGCCGTTCTGGTGGGATGAAGATACGGCGCATATCGTTACCGGCGCGCGCTGGTTCAATTCGCCGAAACAGTTGGCCATGCTGAAAAAGATGATTCTTCACTTCTGCAACAAAGGACAGATTAATTTTGGTCTTACCACCATGGCCGGATGGGAACTCTATCTCCGGACCGGTGACCTGGATTTTCTGCGTAAGATGTATAACTCGACTAAACGCAATCAGCTGCGTTACCGGGCAAAAATGCAGAACAATATGGTGGTCCAGGATGACAGTTTTCTGGTCGGCTGGGATCATTCCATCCGCTACGCCTGGGGCGGATTCAATAAAAACCTGAAAAAATTCGAACGTCCGATTTTACCGGTGGACCTCAACAGCTATCTGGTACGCGAATATCAAATTCTGGCGGACACGGCTGAGATTCTCGGAGATAAGGATAATGTTCCGGTTTTCCGGAAAAAAGCGGCTGAACTGTCCAGAGAGATCAATCGGCTCATGTGGGATGACAAAACCGGCTTTTATTATGATATATTCCAGGATGATCACGCCAAACTTTACTGCAAGGCGGCGAGCAGCTTTACTCCGATGCTGGCGGATATTCCGTCGAAAGAACAGGCGCAAAAAGTCTTGCGACACCTGAAAAACCCGAAAGAATTCAATACCAGATTTGCTGTGCCGACCATTGCCATGGACGTGCCGGAACGTAAAACCCATTGGTCGGGCGATATTTGCGGACGCAATAACTGGCTGGTGGAAATCGGCCTTGCCAATTACGACAAGAAGTCGACTGTCTGGATCACCCATAAAACGATAGCTCTTTTCATGCGCAAAGAAGGCGCATGTGCGTCAGGATACCAGAATCCTAATCGATTAACCGACAGAGTTTTCTTGTTTGGCACTGAAATTTCCGGCGGTCTGGATATGTTGGTAAAACATATTATCGGCTTTACGCCGGATAAAACCGGCTTTTCAGTACTGCCGGCGGCGCTGAACCCGAAGATGAAATATCTGCGCTGGCGGGTGAAGTTCCGGGGCAAAGATATCGACATACGCTGGGACCGCCCCGCTGACAAGGATTATTTCGGCGATTCGGTTGAGGGTTACAGCGTGCTGGTTGACGGTAAGACGGTTTATCATTCGAAAATGCTCCCGACAAAGCGCTATACAGTAGATTTTAACACAAAGCGTTGAGTTGCGCTTAAGGAGTTATTATGGATGATCTGACTTGCAGGATAATAGACTTTATAGAAAACCAATGGCGTCCCAAAGTTCAAGCCGACGGAGGTGAGATCCGTTTTGAATCTTATATCGACAATACTGTTACAGTCAAGCTTTTAGGGGAATGCGCAAGGTGCAGCAATACAGAATGTTTTTGCGAATTTCTTCACAATGAACTGAAAACGGAATTCGGCAATGAATTAATATTGGAAAAAATTATCGAAAAACCATATTTTGCGAAGTGATGATGGATTATGGCACATATTAAAGTAGAACGTCGCTCAATGAGCACAGACGAATGGATCAACATCAGATGCAAATGGCTGCATGCCCGAATCCAGGTCAACCGGTTGCAGATTCCAAACTGGCGAAAAAGAGAAGCCAGGCAGCTAGAGGAAAAAATTTATGATTACGTTGATGAAACATATCTTCCGCTGCAAATTGGGGACCAGTTGTTTCGCCCCGATGGAACCGCTTTCCTCAAAACGACGTTTTCCATGCCGGAAGCATTGACTTCAAAAGAAGTTTGGCTGGAAATCCGGACCGCGGCGGAAATGCATGTCAGGAATAATAATATATGGCTTGGCGGAATTGACCCCAATCGATCTCGCCTGCTCTTAACAAAAAAAGCGGATAATTCGCAAATATTCAATCTGGACATAGAGGCCTATAACCGTTCCAAGCCGGATGATGAAAGAGACCTGGCAACAAGCAGTTTAAGGGGCTGTCGTCAAACCTTTACCGGGGCCTGGCTGGTGGAAATTAATCATGAAATAGAAGCCGCGTATTATGACGTAAAAATATTGATCGATACGATAAATGCAACCCAGGTCAGGGAAGAAATACGTAACTATGTTACACAACAGCTGCATGATGCACTCAATCTGCTTGATCACGAAGAAACTGATTTGACCAAATACTTGCAGGGTATTGAAAAGCTGCGCCGCCATCTTGCCGATACTGTTTTTAACAGCAAAGAAACAAAAAACTTCAAAGGCTCCGGTAAAGTTGCCTTGATTGCTCATTCTCACCTGGATATCGCTTATTTTTGGCGGAGAATACACACGGTTCAGAAAAACGCGCGGACATGCATGATCCAACTGCGATTAATGGATAAGTATCCTGATTTCAAATATGCCCATACGCAGGCATATACCTATGAACTTCTGGAAAAATATTATCCTGAACTTTTCAAAGAATTGAAAAAAAGAGTTGAAGAAGGCAGATTTGAACTTGCCGGCGCAATGTATATTGAGCCTGATTGCAATATTCCTTCCGCGGAATCGCTGATCAGGCAATGTTTCTATGGCCAGCACTATTATCGGAAAACATTTAAACGCACCGTACGAAACTGCTGGCTGCCCGATGTATTTGGAAATTCGTGGATTTTACCGCAGATTCTGAAAAAATGTGAAGTTGACTACTTCGTATCCAATAAAATGTCGACCTGGAACGATACCAACCTCTTTCCTCATAATAATTTTCTCTGGCGGGGGATTGACGGCAGCGAGGTTGCCGCCTGTGTGCCGCCGACCCACTTCATTACCTGGAACTCACCCGATCAAATCATTCAGAACTGGGAAGCGTTTCAGGAAAAAGAAACATCCAGGGAAAGTATGAATATGTTCGGTTACGGCGACGGCGGCAGCGGGGTTACCGAAGAGATGCTTGAATACCTTGAAAGAATGCATAAAATACCCGGTATTCCGGAAATTCGCCACTGTCGCGGGGATGAATACCTTGAAGATAATTTATCGGATATCTCAGCCTTGGATACCTGGGATGGCGAGCTTTATCTGGAAATGCACCGGGGGACGTTTACAACCAAGAGCGAATTGAAAAAGGCCAACAGAAGATTGGAAATACTTATCAGAAACGCTGAAATGCTGGCAACTTTCGCCTTTCTTCAAGGAGCCGTTTATCCGGCCGGGGATTTAGAGGCAGCCTGGAAAAAACTATTGATCAATCAATTTCATGATATTCTGACCGGCACCCACATTGCGCCGGTAACCAGAGACGCCTTGAAAGATTATGAATCGATCGAAAAAACTCTTAATAAAATTACCGACCAGGCCGGAAAAAAACTTTTATGGCCTTTTGACCATCAGGGATTGACCTGCCTGAACACCCTCAGCCAGGACCGAAAAGGAACGCATTTTATTGCTGATATCAATAACGCGCAGGGAATTGAGGATCATGTTTCTCAGGCGGGTTTTAGAAACGGAATACCGGGACTTTGGGTGGATATACCATATATTGCGGCGGGCTTGACTTTAAAATTAAAGCCGGTTTCAAGCGATTGCAGTAATGCTCAAAATTGGTATGAATTTTCTGATAATTATCTGGAAACGCCATTCTTTCAGGTAAAATTTAATACTGACGGCAGTTTTTCATCGTTAGTTGACAAGGAAAGACAACGCGAACTTGCAGCTGACTCCGGGGCGATAAACAAGTTGGCATTTTATCATGATTATCCTGGCACGTACGATGCCTGGGATATTTTGTCCAGTTACGCGGAAAAAGAAGACATACCTCAGGTGATTTCCCCCCTCGCCATCAAGGAAACGGGACCGCTGTTTATTACTTTGTCGATTGATTTAAAAATCAATAATTCAACTTGGCAACAAACTATCCGCTTTTTCCGCAATGAACGACGGATTGAATTTGATCATGAAGTTGACTGGCATGAACGGAACCGCCTGGCAAAAGCCTTGTTTGATGTAAATATTCTCTCGAGACATTTTAATTGTGACGCCGGCGCCGGCTTCATAACGCGGCCTTCTCATCAGAATACCTCCTGGGAAAAAGCGCGCTTTGAAGTTTGCCATCATAAATGGGCGGATATTTCAGAAAGCGGCTATGGTATTGCCATTCTTAATGAAAGTAAATACGGGATAAGTGTTATTAACAACCGGATCGGCCTTTCGTTACTGCGCGGCAGCATCAGGCCTGATCCTTATTCAGATGAAGGCAAACATCGCTTCACGTACGCCATGTTGCCGCACGCCACATCTTTTGAGAATGCAGAGATAATCCGGGCGGCCTGGGAATTCAACACGCCTTTATTAACTTTTGACACGTCTGCAAAATTGGACGTACCGTTGTTCGACATAAATTGCCCTAATATTTATATTCAGGCAATAAAAGCCCCGGAAAATGGTGAAAACGCCATGATTATTCGATTAGTCGAACAAGAGGGAAGACGAGGAATTGCGCAATTGAAAATGTGGAAAAATATTCAATCGGCAAAGCTGCTCAATATGCTTGAAGATGAAGACAGTTGCAACGATAAAAGTTCTGTTGAAAAAGGGACCTTGCATTTTCCTTTTAAACCGTTTGAGATCAATACGTTCAAATTGACATTTTAAAATAAACGACACCTGGATCAAGATCGAAAAAGGCAAACCGGAAATTATCCTAAAAATAGACTCATGCGAAACTATTATTTGCACCATGACTCGCGCAGTCTGAGCCTGAGCTAGCGAAGGCAACGCATGAAGAACATGAAGAAGTATTTAAATTTTCAGCATAAGCTGAAAAATAAAAAAACTTTTTCGTGACTTTTCGTGATTTTTCGTGGTTAATATTTGCATTTCGCACGACTCTTATCCTAAAAAAAGAATGGAGAGAAAAATGTTAAAAAAGAATAACTTCACATTAATAGAATTGTTGGTTGTGATAGCGATCATCGCTATCCTTGCGGGATTATTGCTGCCTGCATTAAACAGTGCCAGAGAAAAAGCCCGGCGCTGCAGTTGCTCGTCTCATTTGAAACAAATGGGACTTTCGCTGAAAATATACAGCGGGGATAATCGGGAATATCTGCCTTATGATGTTAATTATAATTTTGCGTCAAATCTGCCGGGATACAACGAAGGTGGCGGATTGTCTTTATTAGTCAGAAACAATTATCTCATAGATTCCAAGGTCTACATTTGCCCCACAACCACGGGGAAACAGGGTGAGGACTGCAGCTATGTTTATTTTGGCGATGTTCGTAAATCAATGGAGGCGCGGGGCGAAGAGCCAATGACGGAGAAAAATATCTCTTCAGCAATCTCGACAGTTGCGGATGGAGCAGATAATGATACCGGAAAAACCAATCACCGGAAATATGGTAATTTTCTATACGGAGATGGCCATGTGAAAGGATACTGCGGCGCTGATTTCGTCTCTCAGAACAACTACCATGGTATGAGTAGTCAAATGGCCTCAGCATTATTGAGTCTTATTCAAATTTGATTTTACACCATTCTTCCTTTGTTAAGTGGCAGGCCACACCTCTCCCGCTGACATAATTGTCAGCCGGTTGTTCGGACTGCGTCCTGTTCTGCCCGGCTGGTAGGACTATGAGTTTTCTCCCGCCCCCGGCGGAATCAAGTCTGCAACGATAAAAATAGCCACTCCAAGGGGGGATTTTATGCGCGGGATTTAAACATGATGAACATGGTCAGTTGTTAAAAACGGAGATTTTTGGCAGTGATGCTCTTACTGTCTCTGAATTATATATCATAGCCACAGCGTCTTGCAGCGGTAGGATATAGGATGCCGGATAGCATAGAACACTTAAAAGCAGCTTGCGAGTACATCATGTCTCTCGATGATAACACTCTTGCGCTCTTGACGGAGGTCATCCGGTATCCTAACACTACTCAAGCCGAAATAGCAAAACGGCGCGGCGTCTCCAGGCAACGGATCAATACTGCAGTCCTGTTCACTTGTCGCAACTATCCGGAGCTATCCAGTATTTTCAAACGTGTCCCCGCCGGGTGGTTACATTTTACCCCATGACATCCCGGCATAAAGAAATCCCGGAAGCACCAAAATCGAAGCTTCTGGGACTCTATATTGGAATGTCAATTCAGGCTGAAATAAGCAGTAATCCTACAGCGAATGAATTGAATTTGTACTGCTTATTCTATTGATAGCCAATATATTACATGCATAAAAACAGAAAAATATGACCACTTCCGTGCCTTATATATAGGCGTGTTGTTTTTTTGAATCCAAGTGATTGTCAAAAAAATAATATGTAGAGCATCTTTTTGTTTCAATCTTAGCAAAATATAGGAGCAGATATGTCGAAAGCGATATCAGTATCTGACGTTATGAAAAAGATTTCTCAGGACATTAAAAAAGGACATATAAAAAGAAATAAGGATTTGGTGCACATGCTACATGCTGCTATATCCAGTTCAAGCAGATCAAAATAAGTTTACGTAATAAGCAAACGATTAGTTAAGTACTGGAGTTGGCAACCGGCCCGATTTTCGCCAAGCGACTGCTATTCTGTGCAGGTGTTCTTTCGCGCGGAAACCCGTAGTCTATATTCCATCGCGCCGGATAGTATAATTGTGCTTTTATGAACCCTGGATAGGGTTAAACATTTATGGAAAACCAACCGATTCCCCGCAAAACTTCATATATCTTTGACTATTTCAGCTGCTCTTTTATCGTATATCTTTTGTGAAATAAGTTTCTTTTCAAGCAGTTTGTTTAATATCTTCAATCTTTCTTCTACGGTCGCCGTTTTCTTTATGGGAGTTTTTGAGGGATCCTTAGCTATAACGGCTTTAGGATGTACCGTAATGGATCTAGTGTTATTGCTAGAAGATACATTGGCAATATTCTTGTAACTTTGGAAGTTTGCAATTGCTTTATTTACTTTGGCCAGTTTTTGCTGTTGGCCAATAATATAATTTTTTGCAGAGCTGACAGCGCCTTTATCGACCCGGTTTTTTCTATTTAACTTACGACATTCCTTGTTGTAGTCTTTGATAAGGTTTCTTTGGGTTTGACTTAACGTTTCTTCCCGGTATGCTGTGCCGATATATTCACCAAAGGCGTTAAAAAAGCTTGTATTTGAGGCGGATGGCTTTTTAAGTATATCCTGAATTTTTTCAATATTATCATTAATGATCTTACTGCGCTTCGACATAACATCAAGGGTGATAGTTATCTTTCGTTTTGCGTTATTTATATTAGTGGTAAGCTGCTTTAGACGCTGATCCCCGTTAATAACATTTTTATTGACCCGGTATACTGCGCTTTCAAATAACATATAGTTATTATAGACAACGCAGGGAGAATCAATCCCTGGATAATGATAGAGCTTTTTTGCTCCACTAAGCATATATAACGAGTTTTCAGTGAAGAATGCTACATGGCCTTTATTGATGATGGTGGATATCAATTTATTTTTTTTGCTGTTTTTTTTATCGAGATCAACCTGCAATGTATTTTTCTCTGTCTGAATTTTTTGGAGGTATTTGGTGTATTGCTGTTGATCATCCGGATAGAACTTGACTCGATCTTGCCAATTCATATATTTTCTTTTGTACCCAATTGAACAATTATCACTGTTTAATATCACTTGGGATTCGGTTATTTTTTCCACGGTGCCTGATATATTTTCGCGTTGATAGCGAAATTTTACTTTGTCTCCAACCTTGTACTCTACAGCCAACAGACATATTGAATTTAAAAACAATAGCGATGATATGAAGAAAACGAATTTATAGGTTTTTATTGCCCTCATTTATGCCTCCCTGAATACTCAATAAATATATTTCAGGCGTAATAGTATAATTGGTTCTCCTGGTATTTCCTATATCATAAGATATAACGTTGATCGAAATATATCAAGATAAATAATGAAATTGCAAAAAACCTTATATGGATTGCAGCGGAGCTTACTACCCATCTTGGACTATTAAACACGCAACTTCAACCAGGAGGCAAAACTGACAGTCCGGGCCGTCTACACTTATTCTTTGATTAAAAGTGGTCCAAGCTAATGGGTAAGCACATACCAACATAAAAAGGCACAATGCCACTCTTATATTATTCTATATCAAATTTACGAATTTTGACACAGCAGGCTTGATTTTCGGTTGACAATGTTGTATTTTCTTTATGCAGGAAGCAAAATAGAGTAAACTATGGAGATGCTTAAAATGGCAGACAAGGCAACAATTAATCTTGTGAATGCACTCAAGAACGGCTCATACAAGCCGAGTATGCAGACCAAGGCAAAAAAATACCGTGGTTATCATGTTGCATATGCCAACATCAACAGTAATACGGTTGTCGCTTACGGCAAGAATCCCGCTGAAGTGCTGCGCAAGGCCCGGAAGCGCGGATATCCTGACGCGTCCCTGGCATACGTTCCGGAAGAGAACGAAATCTTTATGTATTGATTATGGCGAAATACACATTCCCTCTCATTATCGATGCAGATAAAGACACTTGCAGAGCTTATATCAAGATCGAACTTGTTAACCCGCACTCAGGATTGAAGTTTAAAACAAATGGAATCATCGATACCGGCGCGGATAAATGCGCTATTCCCGCATCACTGGCCAAAGAGCTTGGTCATGATCTATGCGCCGGCAACGAGCGAACGATTACCACTGTCAACGGTCCCACGGAAGTATACGAGCATACTACATCGATCAATGTTTTTGAGTTTGATCTGACAAAGCTTGAATACTCTGATATTATCGCGTTATCCATTTGCGAAACGGTCATCGACTATGCTCCAAAGCTCAAGACTGTCTTACTGGGGTACAAGGGATTCCTTGAGCATTATGTGTTTGAAGTCGACTACATCAACAAAATATTTTTTCTCTCCGATGAAAGCAGCGTTTTTGCTCAGGCTGCAACTTGCCCTAATTGTGGATTCTCGCTTGATTGAGCCAGTCACAGGCCTGTAAACGCGCGAAAAACACCTGCTATTTGTATCTTTGTGGTATTATCTCGACTTATAACCACAATGCAAGAAAATACAACGGAACACCAATGAATATAACTATAGCCTCAAAGCCTCTTGTGGTATATTTGTGGTATTAAATCGCCTTTAACAGTACAAATGGTTAGCAAGGTATAGGAAATTATAGGAAAGCTATGTTGAGCTTGAATTGATGGTTTTTGAGGTGGTACCCGGAGCGGGTGCCGTAGTAAACTATCCATTTGCCTCAAAACCATCATTAATTCAACTTTTCAAGCTCAAAAATGTCGGATTTGGCCATGCCTATGCAAAAAATATAATCTCTCAAAAACGGTACTTTTTGGTACTTTGAGACTCTGAAGTGGTACCAAATGGCACCTCTTTTTGCAATCTCAACTTAAGTTCAAAATAAAAATACTTCAAAGTCATCATTTACTCCGCTTTTTATTTAACATACAATATAAAATCGTCATTGCAAGGTAAATCAAGATTATTGCTGAATATTTATTTTATCTAAATTAAGGTGTTTTATTCCGCGATTTTACGGAATATAAATTCCCTATTACTTCTGAATTTCAGGTTGCAGTATGATCACCCTGGGAGGGGGTATTTTTATTATTTAAGGCGTTGTTTTTGTTTACGCCATTTGGATGGAAAGACTGGATTAGGCAGAGTAAGGAGACCAGGCTGCCGCGATGGTTATGAAGTTGAGCATAAAAAAAGAAAATGACGGCGGGGCGTTATGCCCCGCCGTCTGTTGGTTATGAATTTATTGATCCTCGGGAATTGTAACGTATATCTGATCGTTATCGAGTTCCTGGATGATGATGGTGAGAGTATTGCCGTTGTCAAGATATGCAGTGGCTTTGTAATATCCCGACTTCAGTTCTTTATCAATTTCAACATCAATGCATTTGGCTGCGCCCGGTCCAAAATGCTCTCTGGCGATATCATTGACGACCGGAATGGCTGACTTTTCCAATGCAGAGTTCCCTGCCAACATTGCAGATATACCACAGAAAAGTACCAGAGCAACTATTCCAATACCAATGGGTTTCCCCCAACTTTTGGGCGTATATTCAATATTGTTATCTTTGAGATACTTGTTTTGGCTTTTACCCATCGTAAAATACCATGCCAGCAGCGGGCCGATTAAGAGGACATAATCGAATCCGCTTTCCGGCAGAAGCAGATACAGAATAACCGCTCCGATGCCGCCGTACATCCAGTACATTGATTTCTTTGCGAGCTCTTCTTTGCCGAGAACTCGCCAGTTTCTGGTATGAAGTAATGCTCCAAAGATCATGGTAAACAGGAACGACCAGTTCGCCGCCGCGTTCGGGTTCCAGAGTTCGGGGTTATCCTTATTGGTAGTTTCTACAGCCTCGACGTAAACGGCTTCCGCGTTGATATCGACTTGATCTGTTTTTTCTTTTTCCATTTCTTTATCCTTCCATATTGGATTAGAACCTGCGACGAAAGCGCTTGACCGCTTCTTTCTTGGCCTCAACCCGACGTTCTTCAACCTCCGCTTCAGATACCGGACGAACGATCATGCCCTTTTTGAGATTGGCCGCTTTGAGCGGGGCAACCGGTTCCGCAATGCAATATTTAGGCGCAACCCGAGTGATCCGGAGCGATCCTACCTTTTCTTCGGCATCTCCCAGAGGCTCACCAGTATCAGGATCAGTCAGGGCTTCGCCAACCGAAAATACGTTCAGCATAGCTCCATACCTGGCCCGTTCTTTTGTCAGGTTGACATAGACGTTATCCCGGCCGACCTTGATAATGACGGTTGGGAACGCCAGTTCCATCAGTTCTTCAACCACCTTATCCGCCGCCCCTTGAATAGAGGCCTGCACGGTCTGTTTATGCTGATTACTTGCGGTTTGCTTATTGGTGCTTCGCAGGTCGGAATACGATTTAACGCAACTTACGGTTTTGCTGGCGACCAGTTCTCCACTTTCGACATCCATGAACCGGACATTCAGCTCAGTTGTCGCTTTAAACTTACGACCAACCACTCCACTGATATTCGCGGAATCCGACTGAACGCCAAGGCATAAGACTGTACCGTATATAACGTACCCGGCACATTTGACCTTGCCTTTTTTCGGCGCATCTTTTTCGCTTGACATACCTACATCGACTTTATGGTGTTCAACCAGCGTCTCTTTCAAACGGGCGTTATCCACCACATTGAATTTGCGGGTATTGACAATTCCGTTGGTGATGCGGTCCAGCAGAGTGTCGAATATTCTCTTGTCGGCTTCGCTTTTATTTTTAAATGTGCCGATAGAGACAATCATTTTCTGAGCTTGTGTCAGCGGCGCGACGGCGAAAAAGCTTAATGTAATTAGTAATGCTATTTTTTTCATTTTCAATATTTCCTTTGCTGTATTGTTAATTTAACGGTCGAACATCGACATATCCGGCGGCAGCAGGCCGCCATCTTTGACATACCAGTATTTATCCTCAACTTTCACCAGGGTGACACGGATGTTTGAGCTTCTGGCCATATCGAGTTTATAATTGAGCGTCAGCGACCACGTATGGAGTGAACCGTTTTTCGCTACTAGCTTCTGACCGGTGAATTTCTTGACGCCGCCATTAACAGCCTTGTCTTTCTTCATCAGTCTTTTGAGCTTGGCATAGGTCCATTCCTCACGGGTATCTTTACTCAACAGGTGATACATGAGAGCGTAATCTTCCTTGGCCCAGGCTTGGGCATAGGCGTAGAGCAACCCCCGTTCGGTTTTGTATTTCGGGTAGACGCGTTTAGGGGTGGCATTTTGAACCACTCCGTCGTTATCGACTTTGATTTTCAGGTCGATAGAGGTCTCAGAACGCAACGACAACAACGCCGTCGCGCACAGTAATGTAATGATTAACTTTGACATAACTCCTCCCGTCAGTTAAGAATATCAAGAAAAGAGCCTGACTGATCTTTGCGAACTCGGGCAAAGTGATTTTCCTTGACTCCGGCTTTCTCGAAGTCCTGAACCCTCACCCAGGCGGTATCCTCACCGACTTCGATTATCCGCCCGTAAGCGAACGGGATCACCCGGCGTTTGCCGTTCTTTTCCTTATAATAGAAAAACTCGACTTTCATGTTCTGCATCAAACCAAAGTCTTTACCAACATTCAGCAGTGCGACTTCGCCGCTGCCCTTGGTCTGTTGTACTAAAGCCGGAGGCGCATACTCAACCGCGAACTGCGATGAAAAGTTTTTAACCGCGTTTTCCACCGCCTGATTGAGCAAGCCGATGGTCGCCGAAGGAGAACTGTCTTTGGAAGTTCCGGTTACCGTTTTGGTAAATTCCTTGACGTTGTCAACAAGGTTTATCAAGGATATTTTAACCTTGACATAAGCTCGGAATTGAGGTTTTGACTTTTTCTTTGACAACAGCGGCTGGAACTGTTTGAAGTTGTAGCTGGTAATCCGGTAGACAACCATGAAGTTGACATCGCCGACTTTATGCTCGATCTTTTTCCCGGTCGACATTTCCACCAGAGTTTTGTCATTGAGGATTGCGCCAAGTTCCGTACGAGGCACTACTTCAAAATCCGACAGATTTGAAAACGCTGTTTCCAAGCCGTCGCCGAAGGTATTGGACAGCGACTTGAGACTTTGTAGCATACGCTGATCTTTACCTTGAATACTGGGATTTTGTGGCACAATCGCCACCCGGATTGCCCGGTTTTCCTCTTTGTTCGCCAGGTATTCTTTGGCGTATTTGTTGTTATAAGTCTGCTGATCACGTGCGGTAATCGGCAATTTTGCGATATTGGTTCGACACCCGGCTGCAAGCAGACCGATTGCGGCCAAGGCGAGTTGAATGTAGTGTTTATTCTTAATCATAATGATCCTTCCTTATTTTTTTCGGATTCTATAGTTGAATTTTCAATCTCCTCTTTATTCGCTCATGCTCGTACTCTCCCTCTGTGGTTGTGGTTATCAGCGGAGCGAGCATAAAAAAGGACGCACTCCACTGCGCTTTGTCAGAGGTATACCACTACCCGAGAAAACACGCAAACAGAATGCGCCCAAATATATGGACACAATTAGCTTGATATCGTTTTCTCTGATAGATGTGGTATTTTCTGACAAAGACGATCTAAATTGTTTTTAGTTGTTTAAAGAGTTGTTATTTCAGCTTATCATAATCTCCTTCGCTGGTTATCATTATTGCAATATAACATAGCACTTTTGAAAAATCCAGTGTTTAAAATGAAAAAGAGAGTACGGACAGGCTTCTCTGGTCAATGTGGTATTTTCCGACAAACTGTCCGTACTCAAAGTTATTCTTAGAAATCAATCCTCGGTCCCGGTTGCTGCTTTAAGCGGCTTCCGCAGACCGGGCATTTGGTTGGCGTTTTATCATTAATAATCCCGCATCGTGGCTTGAATACCGGATTGCTGTCACCGGTATTCCAATGACGGAAACCAAGTTGCCCCAGGCGTTTGATGAAGATCATATTTTCAGAAATATTGCATTTTGCGCAGGTGAGTTTATATGATTTGTATTTGGTTGAAATTACCATATTACCCTCCGTCTCCGAATATATCCTCCATCATTTCATCGACGGATCGATCCATCTCGTCGTTGTAATAGATTGCCATTTCCGCAAAAAGTAAAGCAATCGCCACAAAATCTTCCGACAATCCGCCCGGCAAGATATCCGGAAACAGATCGAAAGGGAAGATCAAGTAGCCCAGTACTGCCACTATCGCCGCCTTTGCGTAGACCGGCACGTCATCGCTTTTGAGCAACGCAACCAGCGTCAATATCTGCCGCAAGGTCTTTTGCGTGAGCTTACCCGCGATTTCAAGCAACTTCGCGTTCAGTTTACTTGCAGAGTAGTGTTTTGAATAATCTTTACTCATAATCAATTCTTTCCTTATTAACAGGACCTATGAGACTTATACGACCTATAGGTCCTATTGTTTTTAAGCGAGAGCAAAAAGCTTGCTCAAACCGCGATAACACTTGTCAGCACGGGCCGGACTGTACTTCTTGGCTAACTCAGTGAAGCTGTTGTACAAGCTCCAGCGATTACGGTCGGCGAACTCCACGTGACGCGGTTCGCGGAACTCCTGCAGCACTGGCAGAATGTCGCAACTGTTGATTACTTTTTCCTCAGCGGCCTTGACCGTCAGCAGTTTTGCCGCGCTCATGGTAATCGGCTGAAGTTTCATTTCAGCGACGCGATGTTCAAGCCGGATAAACTGATGCCCCAGGTTCTCAAATGCCTGCGGGATCAGTTCTTCAACCTCAATTCCGCTGGTGTGTTTACGGTGAAAAGTAGTCTCTCCACCGAACGCCAGGTTATCACAGCAGATTATTGAGATGCCTGCTGTTATACCCAGCGCCATACTCTTATCGTGTGAGTTGCGAAAGCCGATGCAACGGGAGTATTCCGGATGTCCTTCCAGATGAAAACGCAGTACTCCGAACATTTTAGTCCCTGCTGGATTGAGGCCGTATTCTTCAGATACGACCTCGAATCCGCGATCAGCCGTTTCCCGGCAGACCAGTTCAACAACTAGGCTGTGCGGCACCGGTTTCCAGGTATCGGTTCCAGTTGGAGTCGGTACGGCGTGAAGATCGCCGCGTGAAACACGGCTTGAGCCGCAATGTAATAATAAATCACTCATGATAAGTTCCTTTCTTGATTTTTTTGAATTTGACTGGTATATTGTTTCTAAACAAACATAGGAAGACAGCAATGACAACCGCATTTGAACAACTTGAAAGCGAAGCCCTCAAGCTCAGCAGGAATGAGCGCATCATTCTGGGACAGGAACTCCTTGTCAGCGCACTTACTCAGGAAGAGACTGAGGTCGAAAAGGCCTGGTATGATGAAGCTGAAAGAAGATGGGCTGCTTACAAGGCTTCTCCAGAAACAATTCCAGGGGAGCAAGCTTTAGATGATATTCTTGCGGAACTGGAGTCATAATCTTCCATGAAGACGTATGTTTTTACTCCTCCGGCAAATAACGATGTCAGGAAAGCGGCACTTTATTATGAGTCTTGCGAAGAAGGTTTAGGAAAAGACTTCGTCACTGAAACTCGAAACGCACTCCGTCACATAATTCAGTATCCCGAAGCATGGCCGAAAGTTCGGGACTTTGCTCGCAGGTACAAGATTAAGCGCTTTCCTTACCTTATTTTCTACATAGTTGTAGAAGATACGGTTGTTGTCATTGCCGTAATGAATACCAGCCAAGACCCCAGTTCCTACCAAAATCGCCTTTAACCGGCCAATGGTAAAAACATCGACCTGGTTTGTTTGTGATGCCAACTTTTACACCGGCTCGCATACGAACAGTCTCCGCAGAAGTGCGACGTTTCAGCCGGTAAGAATATCCCGGCGTTAACCGCCTGTTCCACGGCCAGAACTATCGCCTCAAACCTGGCAAAGGCATCAGCATTGCGTTCAGTATAAAGTTGACAGAATTTAGGCTCCTTTGTTTTGGTAATCACGTCGAACCGGAAGTACGGGTTGACCCGGTGTTCCTGATTGTAAGCGTAACAGAAGCAGGTCGCTTGCAGGTCGCGATCCGCTTTGCCCGGACTCCAACTGCTGGCGGCTGTCTTCCAATCGACAATCACCGGATAAGACTGTTCCCGGATAACCAGATCGTACTCACCGATTAAGGGCTTAGCTAATCCGGGAATCTCGACCTTGAACGGAACCGCTACGCCGATTAGATTATTGAAATCACACCAGCGTGCCAGTAATTCATCCAACATATCAGATGCTTTGCCTATCAAATAATCGACCGTATCGCCGTGCTTGAACTTCAGGTTTTCTGTCTCATCACATTCAACCTTGAAACACGACGCGAAGACATCGACAATCTCAGGCTTGGTCAGACATTCACCGTTACCAGCTTTCAAAGCCTGCTCAGAAGCCGCCGCATGAAACGCCCGGCCAAACGGCAGCACCGCTGAGACCTGTTCAGCGTCCGCCTTTTCGATATACCGGAAGTAATATTGCAATGAACAGATGTTCAGATAACAGTTAATCGCCGAATACGACCAATGCGGTTTTTTCCGTAAGTCTGATAACTTTTCCATAATGTTAATCTCCTCGTTAACGTTTCCGGCGTTAGCCGGTACACCGCACCGGCACGTTGCCGGTTAAGCGGCTTTCCCGCTGACCACATCGATCAGCGTACTGCACTGTTGACGCGTCAACTGCTGGGCATCACGGACATCATATCGCTTTAACAGATCACGGATTGAAAACTTGTTCTGTCGCGCCAGGTCAAGCAAATACTTAATCTGTTTGTTGCTGGCGTATTCAACCTGCGCTGGCGTTTGAGTCGTCCCACTACCGCTGAGTTCGTTCAATTCGGTTTCAACCGTTTCCCGAACCATGACGAATGTATTGTGAATCCGTTCACGCAACTGGAACTCGGTCAAGCCGTCCGGCAGTTCAACCTCAATTGAGGCATGAAAACTCTGGCTGGAGTATTCCTGTTCAGCAGGAACCTTCTTTGAGAATGAAGCATTAAGTTTAAGCATAATTGTCTCCTTAAAATAGCAAAGCCGCTACCGGATCACTCCGGTAACGGCATGTTGAGTTTGTTGTTTTATTTTTTCTTTCGAGCGAAGCGAGGCCATCGCAGACCGTCGTACGGTCAAAAGCCGCTTACGGTTTTCAGTTTATCCAGAATATCACGGGTAGACTTGAACTCACGTTCACGCCGCCTGGCATTCTTCTGAATAACTTTGACTGTCTGCTGGATTCCGTTGGCAAAGGTGATAGTTTCACGCGCCTGCTGCTTGAGCTGGTTAATCCCGTTAAACAGTTCCTCAAATGGGTCAACCGCTTCGCTTTCAGCCGCATTCAATCCTGGACTGCTGCCGGTATCAGTCGGTTCCATTGTACTAGGTTGTTGATGATCTTCTGTTGTTGGCATTTCCTGTTCCCTTTCATTTGTATTTCCGGCGTCAGCCGGTTCTTCCGCTCCGGCACGTTGCCGGTGGACGGCTTTGATGACCTGTTCCGCAGGTAATCCGCCATGCAACGACATAAAGACAAATACGTCATCGCCGCGACCGGTCACCAGGATCGGATTTACGCCGCCAGAACTGAAGCTGAACTTGTTGAATCCAAAGCGCAACGCCTGGAGCAACGGTTCCCGGTTCATCTGAACGACCGCCGTGTCTTTGCCGATGAACTCAGCGTCAATCTTGACATGCATCGACCTCAGGTTTTCTGATAGGAACCGGACATCGCCGTTGTCAGCATACAGGTGTACGGCTTTGTGTTCAGTGGTCGATTCAAGCAGTGGTAGAGCCGACTTCAGATAGTGCGCGTCCTTGTTGCTGATGACAATCGAACACTCACTATCTTTGGGGATCACATGCTGATACTGCGGATAATTCCCGGCAATACCTTTTACGGCATATTCCCAAGGACCACTTTTGATCTGGCAGTAGCATTTGTTCTGGGCAATAGTACCGTCCTGATCAGACAGCATCCCGCTGGTCAATACCTTGGTTTTCGGCAAAATAACTTTTGACTTAACACCGGTCTCTTCATGGAACTTCACCAGTTGTTTACCATCGGAAGCGACAATAGCCCCCGGCTCCAGCAACACGCCATTAAGCGTGCGCCGGGAGTCGTCTTTCGAAGTTAACGGAAATACCTGCATAATCGCTTCCAACGCGTCCGCCGTGATCTTCTCCGGCTTAGCTATAAACGTCGGCTCAGTCGGCCAGTCTTTTTCCGGCAACCTGACAAAGACATGCTCAACTGGTTTGTCCTTGTATTGATAGTGCGCCGACACCCGGTCATCAACAATATCAAACGTCACTTCACCAGCCTTCTGACCACCCTTGAGAAACTCCTTCAGTTCCTTGAAGTCAACAATGAACTCTTCATCCCCGGAACCATCAATCCGCCGACTCAAATACTCCGACAAATTCGTCCCAGTAATCCTCTGCGCACTGATCTTTACTGCCGATAAAACCGCCAACGATCCTCTACCATTTACAACCCGCGACAGCCCCGCCACCGCATCCTTCAATTCTTTCATTGAGATTACAATCTGCATCATTTGATCCTTTCACGTTAATTGATTGATTTTACCCCAGGACATCCCGGCATAAAGAAACCCCAGAAGCTCCAAAACCGGAGCTCCTGGGGCACTATATTGGGATATCAATTCAGACTGAAATAAGCAGTAATCCACCTACCTCAAAAAAATAATATATTCATGAGTAATTTTGATTATTGATGTGAAACAAAAATACTTGTAATTTCATCAAGCCGGGATTATATTACCGGCATGGAAATTCAAGATGCCAGGAAAATAACACCGGAGGCGTTACTCGAACGCCGTAAGCAAGCGATCATGCTCTTTAAAACAGGTATGAAGCGCTATGAAATTGCCGCAATTGTCAGAGTGACTGCTTATACTGTCGGACAGTGGATTAAGGCTTGGAAAGAAGGAGGTCAAGCCGCATTAAAAGTTAAAGCCAATGGTCGACCGAAAGGCAGCGGTAGAAAACTTTACCCTCACGAGGAAGCAGAAATACAACGTTGCTTGATAGATAAATGTCCCGATCAGTTAAAGTTACCTTTTGCCTTATGGACCCGTCAGGCCGTAGAACAGCTTATTGAACAGAAGTTTTCAGTGAGTATGACTTTGCAGGGAGTTGGCAAATATTTGAAAAGCTGGGGATTCACTCCTCAAAAGCCAATTCGTCGAGCTTACGAACGTAACGATGAGCGAGTTCGTGTATGGCTGGAAGAAGAATACCCGGCGATAGAAGCCAAGGCAAAACGCGAAAATGCAGAAATTCATTGGGGAGATGAAACTGGACTGCGAAGCGATAATGTCAACGGGCGCAGTTATGCGCCAAAAGGAAAAACGCCTGTACAACGAGTAAAAGGAACACCGGAAAAAATTAATATGATCAGTAGTGTTACCAATAGAGGGCAAATACGTTTTATGTTCTATAAACAAACTATGACATCTCAGTTACTGATTAAGTTTATAAAACGTCTTATACAAGGTTCAGACAAGAAGATTTTTCTAATATTGGACAATTTACGGGTACACCACAGTAAGGTTTTAAAAGAATGGCTTGAGGATAAAAAAGCTTTTGTTGAAGTCTATTATCTTCCGAGTTACAGCCCGGACTTAAATCCGGACGAGTTGCTCAACAGCGACTTGAAGAGTAGCCTGAGTAAAAAGCCAGAATCAAGACAAAAAGGCGAGTTGGAAAAACACGCAAAAGCTCATATGCGCAGCGTCCAAAAACGCCCTCAACATATTGCGGGATTTTTTCATAAGGAATCGGTTCGGTATGCAAGTTAAAAATTACAAGTATTTAAGTTTCGGAGCAATAGCAGAATTTTATCAAAATTATTTCGATTTTTTATGAAACCTTACTCAAAAAGGTTGCCGCATCCGACCGTTTTTGAAGCTATTCCAGAGATCTCCGGTATTTCATATCCATGTGCACAGATCCAGAATTATCGTCAATGGTGCTTTCATCAATGTGCATTCCGCACATTTCATCGAAATTGGTTATTTTGTGAACGATAAAAAATGGTCCACAATCATGTCGTATTGAAAAATCATCCACTTAAAAATTGTCTGCCCTAAAAAACCTCTCGACCGCACGCAAATATAGAATCGTACATTGAAGTTCCAGAAAAGTATTAGCATTAAATTCATTCCATTGTTCTTTGTTACACTAGATCATTGGGCGGATATGACGTTCCAAATCGTTAACGCGACGCCAGGCGGTTCGTCTATCTTCATTAACCGGTAAAGCTACAATTGTGCATAATTTTTTGCTAAAGATCTTAAAATGTAATTATCTATTTCATTATCATTTTAAAATTTAGGTATTTTTTTCAAGCCGAACCAGTGTTTTCCGTCAACCCGGGCGCCGGCGTTGCAATCTTGATCCTCTGAACTATAAAATTCTGGAACAATACAAACGGTTTTACCTGCTGTTCCATTGATTTCCAAAATTTCCGCATCCATTTTTTCCCCGTCTACTATTGCCGTACCATTAAAGACATTTTTTACTTTTACCGTTCCATTAAATTTAGGAGTAATAGCAATCCTGCACACTCTGCCATTTTTCTTCTCTGCCGAAACGACAACCGCACCTTCAGCCAGTAAATTGCAAAAGGAAACATCCCCCCAGAATTCCGGGGTTGCCGGGAAAACCCGGATAATTCCATGCCAGCTTTGTAAGAGCATCTCCATTATCGCTGTCGCGACTCCGAAACCGGCATCCACATGAGTCAGTTCCGGTTCTGTCAATGCACTTATCCCAAATTTTCTTACGTCTAAATGCTTGACCATGGAATTAGGACCAAGCAGGCAGAAATATTGTTGTAACATATTCCATGCCATTTCCGCATGATCAGTCCTGGCCGCCAGCAATGCGGCCTGGCTAAATGCATGACCACACCACTCTCCAGTGCCCTTTCGCCAGATAGTCCTCAATGATTTTTCAATACGCAGCCTTATTTCAGGAGAATCTTCAATAGTTGCAACATCCAGCGGATGTACTGCCATCAGCTGAGTTGGATGACGATGAGAATGGCCCAGGGGAACGCCTTCGGCGATCCAGAACTCATCGCCTCCCGGATAGTCATAGAGTTTTTCTAATATCTCTTTATAACGCGCGGTGTCCGGATCATCAATGTTTAAAACCTGCGAGGATTCAAGCAGCGCCAGGCACAAAAAGCGAATCAAAGCCGCATCAAAACTGGTATCCTTCTGCCAAACTTCCGGAGTGCATTCTCCATATTCAGGAGAAAAACAAACCGGCAAATGAAGCATCCCGTCTTCTTTCGGTTCGAGAACGTAGTTATAAACCTGCCAGGATTCTTTAATCATCGGTAACGCTTTTTCCCGCAAAAAATCCCGGTCGCCGCTATATTTATAATGAAGCCAGAAATTATGTGAAATCCACGCCAGCATGGACGGCAACATACAAACCATTGGCGCCCAGCCGGGATTACTACCTGAACCAGCCTGCATGGTCCACGCGCCGTCAAACCCTAAAGCGCCTGAAGCGCAAATCCCGTCGATTCCGTAGTACTCTCGACAATTACGACGAAAACGCGGTAATAAACTACTAAAATCGCGGTATAATGAATACCCCAATTCAAGCCGGTTGGAGGTATAGACTGGCCAATAGGCCTGCTGAACGTTTAAATCTATTGTATAATCCCCCCTGCAGAAAGGCATAGCGCCTTCCTGCAGCCAAAGTCCGCAAAGCGCAATCGCGCGACCATCCGGCTTGGTGCATGATCCGAGTTTATACATCTCCGCATAATAAAGATTTTCCAGTCTTTTATCCGGCAGTTCTATTGCGGAACGTGACCAGTATTGCGTCCACCATTGACAATGCTCTTCATAAAGGGTTGTAAAATCATCTTCAGTATTTAAAATTTCCAATGCTTTTTTCAATGGTTCATCAGCATCGCGGTGGGTAACCACCGTCACCTGAAGCATATCGTTGTGAAAAGCCCAGGCGATAAGATATTCCCCGCCAGCCGGGAATTTCTGCCTGGCCCAAAAGATGTTATCTGTATTCCCCAGTTCAAGAGGCGGATATCCCCAACCCTCCATACAGTCTTTCGCCCAGCCCCACTGTTTTTGCATTGTGCGGATATCTTTCGATATACCCGCATCGTTTTTATTGACATGGAAAACTTTTACTGCAGTATTCTGAGTTTCAAGTCCCTGTAAAACAAAAATTTTTCTTTCAGCATGAACAAATGCCTTCCAATTGGAAGATTCCCAGGTTGCTGAAGCAAGGCGGAGTTTTCCTTCCGCCGGTCCAACGCCGGATATTTCCATGCGCGGCAACGGCAAGCGAGTGGGGTAAGGGTGTATTTCTCTTGGCCCATCTGGTTTGGTTCCAATAATACGATTTATTTCAGCGAAGTTTTTTTCTCCAACAAATTTTTTGATATTTTCATAGTTGAACGTTGCCTTATCCGGCTTGATTTCGCGAGTTTCACAAATATCGTATTTATCAAAGCTGATTCGTAGCGGAGCGCCATCGCCCCATAGCATTGCCCCCAAATATCCGTTACCTAAAGGAACTCCGTCAAGCCATCTTTCCGGAGCGCGCTCATAAATAAAATCATGTTCTCCGTTTGCAAGATTATTTTGAATATCAATTTTCATACTTATTTTAACCTTAATTTCCCATTACTTTAATCATTAACAACTGAAACGGATATATCCGTAAGCCTTCCGGCAAGTTCACTTCCAGTTTACTGCCATTATGCGAAATACATTCTTGTGGAAGCAAAACTTTTTCCCCCTGTTCGTTTAAATATATTATTTTTGCATCGTTTTTCCCCAAGGCGATATCCAAAGTAATTTCTTCGGCATAGCCAAGTGAAACATTCATCAGGCTGATATACAAATCTTCTGTATCCGGCGTTTTTAACACGCTGGGACATAAATCAGGATAATTTCTGACCATTACCGGAACGGTTCCATGAGACAGCCAGTCAAATATCCTATGTAAATGATACTGATCTATAAAATTAATATTCCTGTAATCATAGTTAACATTGGCTATAGCGGTTCGTTTCCCGTTATTCTCCCGGACTAATAATCCCGCTGACGCTATTTCATTTAATTCAATTTCCCCCAATACATCATAAGATTCATGTTCTACTATTTGCAGGTCGCGGGTAGTTGCTTTTTGATATTTACGCTGTTTGTATTTGCCATTTAAATCATGTGAGGTCAAGCTGAAGTGTTCGGCACGGCTCTTCGGTATTTTTTCAATTTTCAACCCCAAAATATGCTCATTGCCGTCATGCACGATTTGAGACAATGCCCCCGCGTCAATAAATACATTTTTCGCCTCTATCAACACCGCCAGTTCATCGCGGTTAACAGGAAAACTTTCAGAAGTTAAATATGTCGTATCGCTATCAAGAAATGTATATGGTAATCCAGCCCGCCACAGCATTGCTGATTGCTGCATATTATAAACACTTCCCATGTTTCCGGAGCCATCTGTTGCCGCGTTAACATAACCTTTTTTGATATTATACGGGGTAACTATTCCGGTTTGCCTGGCTTCAGGTGGGATTAGTGCGGCTATTGCTTCAAAATATTTTTCATTCCTGCGGATAATCTTTGCATAAGGATGAGCCGCGTTTACGTCGTGGTCTGAATTAAACGGCCATATATCTATTTTTTTGAAGTTCAGCGCTAAATAAGCTGCGATACGAAATCCCAGGCCACAGTTATTGGCCGTATTAAATCCCATAGTATGGGGGAATAAATCCATTTCAGGCTGTAGTTCTACGTCATCATCCAGTTCACTGGCCTGCTGATTTACCATGGCAACACTTTGTGTAAATTGAGTACGGTCGAAATCCTGATACCAGCCAAAGCCCGGACGGGCCATGGGACGATGTCCGCCGGAGAAGGCTCTGAGCAGTTCATTGTTATCTCTTGCGTCATTGGCATATAATTGTGGGGCTGTTAGCATCAATCCGATTCGACAGTCACGATTGACTGAATGCACGGTTTCGCGTAATCCGGCCGCAAACTCAAGATACAATTGACGTTTGAACTCCATCCATTTTACTTTCAATTCGGAATATTCAGGGTTATTGCACGCCTGAACCAGTTGCTCAAAAGTAACATTCGCAGAGTAACGTTTATTGAATTCATTTATATGCAGAGGACAAAAACATGTAGAACTCAGAGTTGCAATTCTGTCATATCGAAAATCATCGTCCACCCATATTTTTTTTGCTCCGGTTTTGGCGTATTCACGATACATGAAATTTATGTAATCCCAATAAGATTTATCAAGCGGACATGGAACGTTTTTCTGGCTTTTCCCGCTTATGTCAATACGCGCTTGTTTGTGTTCCGTATTGTAGTGATCATAAACGTCAAAATATTCAGGGAAAAACGTTCGCAGGACTAATATATTCGCTTCAATATTTTCCTCCGCGAACGCTTCCCTTGTTTTTTTAAATTCTTCACAACGCCTTACAATACCGGTCCGATCCAGAAAAATCGGTTCATCTCCAAGCAGTACTAAACATATAAGCAGTTCATTGATCCCGGTTTCTTTACAAAACTCAACCGTTCCCTTAAATTTCTCTGGAGTATTACAGTTTTGAAAGCAATATCGCATCGAATAATTTTTGTGTTTCATCTTTTTCTCTTATCTTTATATTTTCAGTTTAAAAACTTATTATTGACTTTATAGAATAGTTATTTGTAATCCATGAAGCTTAGCGAGTTTTTCTACTGCTCCAGCCTGCCTGCCGGGAACCGCCGTCAAATGATGTGTTCCTCCAGCCATACTGTAACGGGTAAGGAAGTTGCCGACCGGCTCGTTCAGTTGAATCATCCAGTGGGGGATATCGAATTTCTCGAAAATATGACGGTCCATTATTTCTGTTTCATAAACTATGTAAATAAAATCATTATTCGCGTCAGTAGTCAGGCAGACTAAGGTCACCGGGCCGGGCTCCAGCGTAAAATGCATTCCCGCATAAGCTTTGCATCCCTTGGCCCAGAAGTCTTTTTTGACCAGTTTTATCTTTGAATCTTTTCTGGCTAAAACCGGATTGCATTCCTGCATATGGGTCATCAACATTAGATTTTTTTCGTAATCCAAAGTGTATATCTCGGTGAAATTGGCGGCCCCTGCCAAACTTCGCATTTCCGCCATCAGAGCGGCGGTAATAATGTCACCTTCTCCGGCATATCCCAAGCCTTCGCCTATGAGCTTATTGATTCCCATAAACGGCATGGAAGGCATCCGGCCGATCAGCTCTAGAAAGTTCATCGTGAACGCGTCCAGATTGTTTTCATCAACAAGTTTCCGCATTGCTATTTCCAGCTTTAAAGACAATCGGTGAATGTCCTCTGTAAGTTCCGGGCTGATTTCGAATATCATCCGGTCATTATTCAGAAGCGCATCCGTTTCCGAATCTTTGACTGACTTGAACAATTCGGCAAAACGGTCAATACTCAGCCTGGTTATATCCGCGCCCCATTTTTCCCGCAGCCTATTTTCATCAAACGCAAAATCCCCCATGCCGTCAAAAGCGTTTCCTAAAATACCGACCCGGCATTCTTGCGCAAAACGGCAGGCCCGGGCGGCACAAAGCCATTCCTCAAGCTTTGACAAAGCGAGCCTGTCTTTGTAATGTCCCGACTCCAAACCAAATATTTTTTTATTGCGGAGCAGTACATTGGTCAGGTCCTGTGTGCCTTGAGTTACGTGATTTCGTAAAAGCATGTCGAAATCAAAATTAGCATCTATTTTTGCAGCTTCCTGAGTATTCCATATCACGATCGGAATATCAGTGTTCAATATCGGAGCGAGAGTCATTAAGCTTGCGGTATAACACATCGGAATCAACAGGATACAGTCTACATTAAGGTTTTCTGCTTCTTTTACGGCGATTTCTACTTGGCTTTGCTTTAAGCATATATAGCTTTTCTCTATCTCCGAAAACCCGGAAATTTCCCCGCAGTATTTTTCAAGTTGCCCAAACAGCATCGCATCAAAGCCCGCGAATTGTTCATGGTAAAGCTCAAGAGACAACCCAATCACCGCAATTTTCGGCAGTTCAACTTTTTTCATTATTATACCCTTAAATATATTTTTTCCGCATTTGTTCTTAACATCTTATAAATATCCTCATCCGGGAGGTTCGCACTTAAAAATAATCCAAGGTTACAGCGCGGGTCAAACCAGTTGACGTCACTGCCGAATAATATCCGGTCAGCGCCGATTTTGTCGGCAAATGCCTCAATAACCCCGTTGTGGTAATAATCTCCGGCAAAATCGACATAAACATTCGGGAAATCTTCACAAACCTGTACGGCTGCGTCGAATGCACCGGGACGGCCTCCGGCATGACCTAAAACAAATGGAGTTTTGTGGTATTTTTTGAGATGCATGCGGAAACGGTCGGGATGGGACATATATTGTACCGGATTATAGTCGGAAATATCCCAGCTATGTGTCATTATCGGTTTTTCAAACTCTTCCGCAATCTGGAATATTATTTCGTATCTGTCATCATCAGCTTCGACTTTATGAGTTGACGGATGGATTTTTATTCCTATGCAGTCAGAATTACAGAGAGAACGTTTTAGTTTGTATAAATATTCATCACTGATTAAGTTCGGGTTGAATAAAGCAAAGAAATAGAAGCGTCCCGGAGCGAACTCCCGTAATTCTTTGGTCAGCGTTTCCCCGCTTTGATCAAAAAACAATGCTTCCGAGGCCGCCATAAAGATTTTATCGCAAGCATATTTATCCATGAACCTGATCCAATCAGCAGGAGCGAACTCCATATCCGGGGTAGGAAAACCGTTAACCTGTTCCACTCCCGGCTGCTGATTGTGGGTGTGGGCGTCAATAATAAATGGTTCCGGTAAATTCAAAGACACTTCCGTCACCTTTATTTCTTCCAAGCCCATCAAGCGTCGCAGGTTATTTCCTGCGATATCGCATTTGATTTTCCAGGGGAAATTTCCCATAATGACCGGAGCCATTGATACGTCAGCCGAGTATTTTGGGGAATGTGCTCCGTACAATAAACGATTTCCCAAGCCAGCCTGAACCAATTGTTCATGCCCGAGCCAGTTGCAGAAATTATAAGTGCATAAATAGATATTGGAATGGTTCAGCAGGGCGTGTAATATTTTTTCATAATGATAAATTAATTTGCGGTCGCCTGATGTTATGACGATATTCCATTCCGCATTTTCCGCGGCAAGCTTCTCTATCTCCGGAAAATCCACTTCCGTATGCAAAACAACCTTAATATTTCTACAGGCTCCGTAATCGGCAATTTCACCTGTTTCCGGCAGTGCGGTCACGTATTCCGGAAAGTCCGGTTTGTCGTTTACCATGCAGGCCGAGTCAAACCACGGCAACGCCTGTTTAATACTGTTATAATTACTTCTCAACTGCTTGATCGCCTCTAAGGACATTATTCGTTCTCCAGAATGTTGATTTCTTTAATATCTATTATATCCCCCGCAGCCATTGCCTGCAACAGCAAATTGCCGATAGCGGAAGCCTCCGCGCAGCCTTTTTTGATTTTCAGTCCGCACATCTGTTCCAGCGCATCACAAAGAAAAACATCTCTGACACCTCCGCCAACAACATTAAGCGTTTCAAATTCAAAACCGGTGGCCATGGATAATTTATCTATGCATTCGGCAATATGTTTTGCCAAGCTTCGGAGAATTATCCTGCTGAAATCACCGATTGTTTCAGGCTTTTGTCTGCATAAATCAGCAATGGCGCGAGTCATCTTTGCCGGGGCAAACAAGCTCTCATCAGTCAGGTCTATTATCGAATTTATGTTTGACTCTTTAGTCTGCCGCTCAATTTCCCGCCATGATAAGTCTTGCCATTCCTTCCGGCATTGCTGTAAAGGCCATAATCCCGTTCCGCTTTTGAAAACGCCCCAGTTTCCATATGGAAGCCCGATATATCCCAAATCATTGTTATGTTTCAAGGAACCAATGCCTTTGCTTGTAATACAGCCAAGCATAGCCCAGGTACCCAGACTGACCATAAGGTCGCCGTTTTTAAAGGGCAGCATCAACGCGGATGCCGCCGCGGTATCGTGTCCCGCGCCGGATATCACCGGAACCCCGGTTAACTTTGGATGTGGGGCCAATTCAGGAGTTATATGTCCGATAATTGCCGGTTTCGATAGAACATTTCCAAGTATTTCCGTCGGAATGCCGAGTTTTTCCAGCAACTCCTCATCCCATTTATTTTGCCGGATATTCCACATCTGCGAAGCTGTCGCCATCGTCCAGTCCGTTTGGGCTATCCCGCATAACTGATAATGTACCAGATCGGCAATATGCAGTAGGTTTGCCGTTTGCTCCAATGTCTCAGGTTCTCTTTCACTCATGGCTCTTAACTGGCAAAGGGTGGTGACAGGGGAAATAACTGAACCGTTTCGATTAAACAAATCCCCTGCTTTAATTATTTCAGAAAAATTTTCCGGCATGTTTTTCGTCCGTTCATCGCGATACGAAACCGGGGCGCACAACAATTTGCCATCAGAATCAAGCAGTCCGAAATCCTGAGACCAACTGTCGCAGCTTACTGAGGCAACAGTTTCAGCGCCGACAAATTCACTTGCCTTAAATAATCCGCAGTTGATTTCCTTACTGATCAATTCCCAATTCCAGCATTTTTTGTTGTCGCGGATTATAATATCATGCCCGAAACGATGGATTTCCTTTATAAGCAGATTATTCCCGTAAAAATTTCCGGCGATCACTCTGCCGCTTCCAGCTCCCAGATCTATGGCTATCCTGAATAACTTTGACATATATATTCACTTTTACAATTAACAATTGATTGTAATTATACATTTAATTATTGTTTTTTCAATAAAAATTCGATTTTTATTAAAAAAAATGATTGAAATAATCATTAAAACGGGTTATTGTTGTAAAAATAAATCATAAAGGATAATAAAATGAACCAGCGGCAGATAGACTTAGTAAAACTTCTCGAGCAAGAGGGGGAGTTAAATATTGAAGCATTAACAAAGGGGCTCAATGCTTCCGAAGCTACTATCCGGCGGGATTTGATAACGCTTGAAGAAAGCGGGCATATCGTCCGTACTATCGGGGGTGCCAGAATTATTTACACTCACTCTCTGGTGGTAAGCACTTTTGAGCAGAAACGTGAAGTAATGCGCAAAGAGAAAGAAAAGATTGCCATCAGAGCCGCGGATTTGGTAAAACCCGGAATGGTTGTAGCCATCGACAGCGGAACTACCGCCTGGCGTCTGGCCGCGGCGTTAAAAGGCAAAGCGCCGTTAAACATTATTACCAGCGCGTTGGCGGTTTTGGAGGAACTTGGAGCGGTCGAGGGAGTCTCAATTTTTTGCACCGGAGGTAAATTCAGGCTTCAGAATCTTGACTTTGTAGGCGCGCCGACGATTGAAGCATTTAGTAAACTGCATGCCGATATCGCTTTTTTCGGAGCGGACTGCATGATTCCCGGACGGGGCGCGTATTCGCTTGATGAACAGAGTTCAGATGTTGCCCGCGCGATTGCTTCAGTTGCCGATGTAAAAGTGTTGCTGGCGGATCACTCAAAGATAGGTTCGCATGGTTGTTTCCAAGTACTTGGTATCGATGAAATGGATTATTTTGTTACAGACAGCGGGGTTGATGCAGGATTTAAAGAGGAATTGGAACAGAATCTCAAGGGCTTGATTATCGCTGAATAATATAATTTAGGAAAGATTTAGTTATGTATCCCAAAGCATTCAAAGTCCCTAATCATGAATTCGGACCGGCGCCATTTTTTACATGGATGGGGTTGGAAACCCGTGAAAGTATCGAGCGGGATTTACAAAGATTTCTTGATATGGAAATCTATGAAGTAATTATTTTCCCCATCTATGGATTGCTTGTCGAGTATATGAGTGAAGAGTATATGCAATTAGTTCGTCATACCTGCGAACGTTGTAAAAAATTCAAAATGAAAATCTGGATATATGATGAATTCAATTGGCCGGCGGGAGTATGCGCAGGAAAAGTCCTGGAAAAATATCCGGAGGCGGCACAAACTCATATAAGGTTTTCTTGGGAAAATGAAGAGCAAAAAACGGGGAATGTTACCTGGGCAATAGAAACAAATGATCAACCTAATCTGGCTTCGATGGGGTCTCCGTGGTGTCGGCCAGTGCGGGGCTTTCTTGATATCCTGAACAAAGATGCGGTTAAACGCTTTATGGAAACCACCCATGAAGTTTACCGAAAGGAAATTGGCGAGTATTTCGGAAATACCGTTATCGGTTTTTTTGTCGATGAACCGACAATCAAGCACGCCGGCGGGACAGTCCTTCCATATACTAATGGACTTTTTGACAAATTCCATAAAAAATATGGTTATCAACTTGAAGAAAAAATCTTATCGCTGGTCATTGATAATAATGACAGCATAAAAGTAAGAAATGATTATTGGAAATTAATCTCTGACTTGTTCATAGACAGTTATTTTATTCAAGTAAACAACTGGTGCAAAGAGAATAAACTAAAAATCTCAGGACATATGATTTTCGAGGAAAGTTTAAGTTCTTCACTACAGAATAACGCAGATATGTATCAAGTTCTCGCGTCAATGGATATACCAGGTATTGACCTGTTGACTTCGGGGACAAGCTATGACGAACATAAATCAGAACAATGCCTCGCAAGTATTTTCCGTTCCCCATATGCCGTAGATGTTACTTGCAAAATGCTTGACAGCGTGGTGCGGTTTACCAATAAAGAACGCAGTATCTGCGAAGCTTTTGGTTGTTCTCCTCATCATTTTAACGCATTTGACCTGAAACGTGGTGCCGACTTTCTTTTGCACTACGGACTAAGCATAATTAATGACAATTTATTTGCGACGTCCAATGCCGGTATGCGGAAAATGAATCCCTGTCATTCATTCTGGACGCCATGGGTAAAACATTATAACTTGCTGTCAATGCATATGACAAGTTTATCTTATTTAAATTCCGGTGCTCATTTAGACACAAATTTGTGCGTTTTTTATCCACGGACAGATACTGTCAGCCGATTTGGAAGACCCGGTACTGTGTTGACTCTTGGCTCCGGGCGTATTAATAGTATTGATCCCAACTGGGAGCGGACACAACAACTTATTTATAATGTAAGCCATGCCTTGAATCAGAAACAATGGCCGTATTACTATACCTTTGAACAAGTCATATCTGAAAGCAAAGTAACTGACGGCCGGCTGGAACATTCAGGTTTTGAATGCAAAGTAATTATCATACCGGCAATTCATTATATTGATGCCGGCAGCGCTGAAAAACTTGTGGAATTTGTCATTGCAGGCGGTAAAATTATTTGCCTTGACCGGGAACCGCGAATAGTTAATGAATCCGGCAAAGCCACGATATATATTTCAGAAAAAGTCACGGCTCCGGAAGCTAAAAGAAATATTATGGTCAAGCAAACCGACCTGGAAATAAATTCCTTAGCTCAATTGCTTGATGAGACTATTTCAAAATTTCTGACTAAAAACATTGAAATCTCAGGGCTTGGCTCCGAAGATGTATTATTGAGCCACAGGGTAAAAGACAACTGTGAATTTGCCTTTGTAACCAATTTTGGACGTTCCACGGTGGAAATGAAACATAATTTTAGTGATGAATGGAGTGAAGTTGATACAGTCTCAAGAGAATTTATCGCAAAGGCTCCGTCAAAATTAAAATTATTGCCCGACCAGTCATTATTGTTGATGAGAAGCAATAATAAAAATATTTTTGAAGCCGGAAATCCAAAGGATAAAATTTTCTTGGGGGGGAAATGGCAAATTTCCGAAGAGCTTGAAAATACCTATTCAATGCCGGTTAAGTTATATAAGGGTAACACAGAATTATCCGGGCTGCCGCCTTTGAGCGATGCTAATGAATGGTCGCAACCGTTTACTGAAGTTTTCGATGAAAACCTGGATTCTGATAAAGAGTATTATTTTGCTAACAAGCTGATTCTCTGTTACGAACCTGAAAGGTTGCTGATAACCGTTGACGGCGAGGACGAGGTTATTGTTTATGTAAATGGGCGGAAGGCAACAAAGAAAGTCAATCGAATTCTCTGGGATAAAGATAACATCAGTTACGATATCACTGAACTAGTAAAACGCGGAGAAAACGTGCTTCATTATTCCTATAAGTTTTCTTATGCTCGTGAATCTTTTGTTGAGGCAATGCCCGAATTGAGAACAGACATTACTCCTTTTATACTGGTTGGAGATTTCCTGTTACTCAATGATAATCCTGAGCAAGTCTCTTTGAAAGGAAAAGAGTCTTCTGTAAGTGTCGGCAATTTATATGTTAGGGGCTACCCGCATTTCATGGGAGAATTGGCGATTGAAAAAAGCTTTGAAGTGGATACAGATTTTAAAACAGCCATCTTGGATTTGGGCCATGAGCGTGATTGCTTTGAAGTTTTTGTCAATGGAGAATTTGCTGGAGTACGGGCCTGGCCCCCTTACACCCTTGATATTGGAAATTATCTGAAGAAAGGCACAAATTGCGTAAAACTACGCTTACTAACTTCACAAGGCGGAATATTTCAGAGACGCTATGTTTCGCTGGAAAGGATAACAGAGCCGTTAGGTCTTTTGGATACTCCAATAATAAAATTAAAGCAATAAAGAATGCCATAAAACAGCTGAAAGATTTTAAGTTTTTTTATGAATATTAATTTTACAAAACTCTAAATGTGGGGGGATTTTCAAGAAAACCATTATTAAAGGACATAAAAATATTTTTGCGGTGCTAGAAAAGTAATTTCTACGCAAAAGTACCAATGAATTTTAACATGACCTAAAGCACAAAGGAAAATAAAAATGGATAAAACACTACAGGAAATTTACGCTTTGACTCCGGAGCAAATGGAACAGTGCGGTAATAATGTAATGCTGGGCGGAGGGACACGTGGCGGTCCGGTATTAACAAAAGGTAAAGGCGTTCGCGTCTGGGACGACAAAGGCAATGATTATATTGACTGCACATCACAGAGTTGGGCATTGTATTTGGGCTATGCTAACGATGACATCAACCAGGTTATTCGTGAACACATTGAAAACATGACTCATATCCACCAGGGCTTTGACAATAAGCCGCGCGCCTATCTGGCGAACAAATTGGCTGAAGCCGCACCGGAAGGCTTGAACCGGGTATCATTTACGGTCGGCGGCGGCCCGGCAATCGAAGCGGCAATGAAAATAGCCTTCAAAAATGTCCAGCCGTCACGTGATTTTGTCTGCCTCCAAGACAGTTATCACGGTACGACTCTGGGGTCAATGGGGGCTTCATGGATTTCGACAAAGTCAAATGGTAAACTCATTGGCGGCAGTCGCTTTCTGCCTTTGACCAGGTCGTTTATCCGCATTCCCAATCCCAACACTTATACTAACCCATTTGGGGTTGATGCGGAAACTTATACTGACATGTGCCTGACAATGGCGCGTGAAACGTTCCAGCGCGGTATTGCAGGAAAACCGGCGGGTGTGATTGTGGAGACCATTCAGGCCAGCGCCGGGCAGTTGGTCCTGCCGAAAAGATATCTTCAGGGATTAAGAGAACTTTGTGATGAATTCGAAACACTGCTGATTTTTGATGAAATCCAAACTTTTGGACGTATCGGTGAAACATTCGCCGCACATTACTTCGGGGTCAAGCCGGATATAATTGTCCTCGGCAAAGGGCTTGGAGCCGGACTGCCGCTGGCCGGAATTATAATTGATGATAAGCTCGAAGGGTTTTCTCCTGATACCGAGGAACTGCATACCTTTGCCAACCCGACTTTGTCGATGGTCGCCGCCGCCAAACAATTGGCGATGTTTGAGGATGGCGTACTTGAAAACTGCCGGATAATGGGCAAATACCTCGGTGATTCCATTAAAGCAATGATGTCGGAATACCCTGAAATCGGAGAAGTTCGCCAGGTCGGACTGCATATTGGCGTTGAGTTCGTAAAAGACCCGCTAACTAAAGAAGCGGCAGGAGATGAATCCGTAGCAATCCGAAATGTCGGATTTAATCATGGTATCATTTTCGGCCTGGGAGGGGTCCGTAAAAACGTCTTGAAAGTCAAGCCCCCATTGATTGTCAGCAAATCAGAGTGCGATGAAATTCTGGAAAAATTCAACAAATCAGTAAAAGAAGTCCTTAGGAAATAAAAATGTTTGAAGATATGAAAGGCAAAACAATCGTAGTAATTGGAGGCGCTCGCGGCATCGGCGCCGCGGTTGTCAGAGCGGCCGCGCAGTCCGGAGGTAATGTTGCCTGGACCTGTCGGAAAGACGTTGATGCGTCCGAAGAGCTTCTGGTTAAATTAGATCAATATGATGTTGAGGCATTTTATCAAAAAGTTGACTGTACCGATGAAGAAGAAAGCGTAAATTTTATAAATAAAGTTATAAATAAGTGGGGAAAAATTGACTGCCTGGCACATTGTGCCGGGTATACCAGTCCGGTTTCCATGCTGAAGCTCGATTTGGCCGAATGGCGGCGAGTGGTCGATATAAATCTCAACGGCGCTTTTATTTCAGTGCGCTCGGTACTCGAACCGATGATTGCCAATGATGGCGGTTCGATTGTCCTGGTCGGTTCAGCTGCCATCGTTGCCGGTGGCGGAGGCCGGGCGGATTATGTTGCCGCCAAAGCCGGACTAGAGGGGCTGAGCCGGGCGGTTACCAAGGAGTTTGCGCCAAATGGAATCCGCTGTAATATCGTGCATCCATCATTAATTGAAACCGATTTATTAAAGCAGCGCTACCCTGACGAAAATGATCGCGTCAAAGTTGCGGAAGGAGTTCCGCTGGGCAGATTGGGACAGCCTGATGACATCGCAAACGCAGTTTTATTTTTTCTCTCCGATATATCGTCGTATATCACAGCACAGTCCATTTACGTAGACGGAGGAAGAACTTTTTGCAAATAAAATTAATTATCTTAAAATTAAGGAGCTGTATAAAAATAACCTTTACATCTCAGAGTTTCTCCCGGCGGCTTTGCCATTTCCCGGTTCGTTACATAGCTAAGGCTATGCGCCTCTCCGGTAATACGGCAAATCATTCCGGGATAATTCACTTATCTTGTCAAGTTTATTTTTAAAAAGCTCCTAAGAACATAATTTTATACTTAAAGGACCATTGTTATGTCAATTCAAAAACCTAATATTCTATACATTATTACCGACCAGCAATCCGCAAATATGATGTCATGCACCGGTAATAAAAACCTGAACACTCCAGCAATGGACTATCTGGCGTCAATCGGAACCCGTTTTGAACGGGCCTATTGCAGCAATCCCGTCTGTATGCCTTCAAGAATAAGTCTTTTTTCCGGGCATTATCCCTCCGTTTTAAACGTAAAATCAAATGATCTTCCCCAAATAGATAGAAATCCCGTGTATTTTAAAAATTGTCTTGGAAATCTTTTGAAGAATGTTGGTTATAACACATATTACGGCGGTAAACAGCATTTTGTTTATAAACCACATGAAATCGGTTTTGAACTTTTCTCCACTGATGAACGCCATCAATTGGCACAATCCGCATCTGAAATTCTTCGCAACTATAATTCTGACAACCCGTTTTTCATGGTTGTTTCTTTAGTAAATCCTCATGATATTTGTGCCTTGTCTATACATGACCCGGATAGTTATTCAGATGAAAAATCACCCGACAGACATTTTATGAACTACCAGAATATAGAGTATGAAGTTTATAAGATGTGGCACGACGTAAAACAGCTTAGCGACGATCAATTACCTGAGCTACCAGCTAATTTCGAACTCCAGAATAGCGAACCGGACGCAATATCCGAGTTAATCGAACAACGTAATTTTAAACATTACGTGAGAAACCACTGGACCGAACGCAAGTGGCGGGAACATCGTTATGTTTACTGCCGCCTGACCGAACTTGTAGACAAACAGATTCAGAAAATATTAGACAACGTTCCCGAAAATACTTTGATAATTTTCACCTCGGATCATGGCGACCATGACGGGGCACACCGCCTGGAGCATAAGTCCACTTTCTACGAGGAAGCAACCCGGACTCCCTTAATAATTGCAAAGCCGAATGCGACAATAAACAACGCGAAAGTCAGCGAACAATTATGTTCCAACGCCTTTGACGTATATGCCACGGTCTGTGATTACGCCGGAATTCAAGTACCTCAGGAAGTGGAAAAGAATTATTCGTTAAAGGGAATAATTGAAGGGATAATTGATAAAAGCGAACGCGAGCTGTTGAAAATAGAATGTGAATTCGGGACAGCGATCCACAGTTCAGATAAGCTATATGTGAAATATTTCAGGGGCAAGAATTCAGAACAGTTATATGATTTAACCCGGGACCCTGGACAGATGAATAATTATATAAAATGTTCTGAATATCAAAATGAGTTGAGTGTCTTCAAAAAAGCCTTGCGCGAATCAATAGTAATAACAGCGTAAGAAGCGGGAAATTTAAGAATGAATGATGAAGAAATATATTCTCAAATGAGAGATCATTGGATCGAGTCTGTCAGCGAGGAAAGTAAGAGATTCGACAAAAGCTATAAAGAATTTAATTACTTTCAAATGATCTCCGGGGACATACCGTTCGCACATGAATGCTTCAGACGTTCGTTCCATCTGGAAGACATACCAGAACGAGCGAAAATTCATATCGTTGCCCGCAGTTTATATAAATTTTATGTTAACGGCAGGTTTGTGATGACCGGGCCAGCCAGGAGCCCTGAGAAATATTTATTTTCAGACTTCTTTGATATAAGCGCTTTTTTGAAACCCGGAAAAAACGTAATAGCACTGGAAACAGTTTATGTGGGTGGAATAACTGAATATGATTGTGGTGAACCCGGTTTTGCTTGCGCACTTGAATTGGATAATGAAACTATTTTCAGCGGCAAAGAATTCAAATATATGGTTTTTAACGCTTATTTAGCAAGTTCAAAGGCAGGTAAAACGCGGGGATACGCAGCTGAATGCCTGGATATTAACAAAATTGATCTGGCATGGATAGACTCTGATTATAATGATGCCAACTGGAAAAACATTGATAATCTGAGTCGTTCTAAATCCGCCATCGAAAAGCGGCCGTTTCCGATGCCGGAACTTAAAGCCCGACCTTCGGTAAATATTTTTGATTGCTGTGATGTTGAAATCAAGCCGGACAATCAGGTTGAAATATCAGATGCAAACGGCTATATCATTTTCGAGTTCAACGGAACCGCAAGCGGATTATATGAGATTAGCGGTTGTTTGTCTCAAAATGTCAGATTAAATTGTACTTACATGGAGAGAATAAATCAATATGATGGTTCTGCGCAGAGAACCGGATTCAGTGCAAATGATGAAGGCTTCTCGATCATTGGAAATGGTGAAAAATTTACATATCGCACTTTTCATCCTTACAGTTGCCGCTATATAAAAATGCAGGTGGAAAATTTAAAAGCCGGACAAACCGCAGAGATATTTGACTTGAAAGCAATAGAATTGTGTTCATTACCGTCCAAACGTCGTGCCAACGCGTTTTGTTCTGATCCGGTTTTAAATGAAATTATTGAAGCGGCTCAAAATACCTTGCGGGTCTGCTGTCCTGATATGTATGTTGACTGTTCCTCGCATGAACGCAGAATCTACTTGCATGATTCACTGCGCCAGGTGGAGGCGGGTAATATATTCTATGGTGACACTGAAATTTCGCGACAGTTTCTAGTTATGTATAAGGAATTCGCTGGCAGGGTGTTCCCTATAAGCGCAGGCATTCAAAATGGAGTTTTATGTCACGGTGGAACGAAGAAAAGAATGACTTTGGGCCATGATTTGACATGGATACTACAGGGCTTTGAACATCGTAAATTTACCGGGGATAAACTTCCCCCGGAATTCATTGAATGTGCTGAAAATCTGTTATATTCTCTTATCGATGTTTGTGACGAAAAAGGTTTTTTCGTTAGTGACCGCGAAAAATATTGCATGTTTCTTGACTGGTCAAAGATGTATCCTTTCGACGGGATTTGTGTTGCAATGAACAGTTTGTTTTATATGACGCTAAAACAACTCGGAAATGAGCTGCATAATTCAAAGCTATTAGATCATGCTGCAAAAATACAAAACAATTTAGTCCCCTTATTGAAGCCTTTCATTATGAGCGACCGGATGCGTAACAGTCGACTGGTACCTGATTTGTTCGTCAATGACGAACATGGAAATTATACCGCATACGAAAATGACAAGGCTAATACTTTTGGTTATTTGGGTAAGGTTGAACGCAGCGAAATAACCCAGTACTGGCTGCTTTTAAGCGGTATGCTTAGCAAGGCTGATGAAAAGCGCCTTTGGGAGGTTTTGCGTGAAATCAGGATAAATGAGAAATCTCGCGTAGACGACAACAGTTTGTATGCAGTGTCAAGTTGTGGATTATTTGGCTTATGGACGCGGCTGGATTATGCTTTTAAAATTCATGATTACGAAGTAATTTATCGTGATATTTACGATACATTTTCGCCGATGATTATTGACGGTAATACTTTTTGGGAAAGTATCTGCCGGGATTCTCGCTCAAATGCCCATGGTTTTAATGCGATGGCAGGTACTTTATTGTATAAACTTATCAGCGGAATTAATCCCGGAAAGAATAGTGGCTATACAATGCCGGTCATAGCTCCTCAACCGGGTTTCGGTTTGAAATGGGGACGCGGTTTTATGCAGTTGCCGAACGGAATATTGAATGTCTCCTGGCAGCTTGATTATGATGAATTCAATCTGACCGTAAAAATGCCGGAGGGACTGGTCATACTGGTGGAATTGCCCCCTGAAGCTATAGCGATATGCTCAAAAGGAGGACATAAAGTAGAAAAATATGAATTTAAACTTACCAAAAGTGCGAATATTAAACTAAGTAATCTTAATGGTTTAGAAGTAGCAAACATATAAAGCAGCAAGCCTGATAATAAGCTTTTGAACCTGAAAACGGTTGCCCTGAAAGTGACAATTTCAGGGCAATGTCGGGACAGACAGATCACCAATTTCATATATCGACATCTTCTTGCCTGATATAATGACTTAAATGCCCCCGGTCCAAATCTGGCAAAAAAGCTTACACCATTTTGCTCATCATTATGTCATATTCTTTTTATCGAATATTCTACTGAATGATTCTTTTAGACTATCCGGTAAAATATCTTTTATTGTTACATACTCGCCGAGGTCATTTGATTTATAGGCCGCTATAGCGATCATTTCTGCGGCAAAGGCTTCATCTACCGGGGAATGTACTTTCTTTGTCTTATTGTACATCAAATCATTAAAGTGTTCAGAGACCCCGGGAGAACCGTTATAATGAATCCGCTTGTTATAATTAAATTCAAAGCGTTGGTATTGTCCACCGAACCGTGGAAAAATTTCAATAGTTCCCTGATAAGTTTTTTCGGCTTCATAAGGTAGCCGATTAAAACAAATCTTCATAACCCCAAGCTTGCCCATTATTTCATAGATCCTCGAATAATAACCGCTTATAAAGAAATTATTGCTTTGGCTGCCGAAAGTCCCATTTTCCAATTCAATCAAGCACAACTCATTATCTGCAATATCCGCACTTCTGGCATATACGCAAAGGTCGTTTGACATATGTATATCTTTCGTGCCTTCTGTTTGACTGTTTCCCTTTTGAGTACGCATATTACAATTATCGTTCTCATCACAATTGTAACAACAAAGTTGATCGTCTTTATCTCCGCCAAAAACCTGTTGTTTACAAATAGAAACAACTTTTTTGGGGCTGGATTCCATTAAATGCAGCATTATATCCAGATCATGAGTCGCTTTCTCCAGCATTTGTCCTCCTCCGCTTTTTTTATTTCGCCGGAAATTATGCATATGCCCCCCCCCGCCATTCAAACAAAAACGAAAAGAACACAGTTCGCCGATTACACCGTTACTGATAAGTTCTTTGGCTTTTTTTACAATCGGGGTATAACGCATAACATGATGTACCATTATCGGCGCACTATAGCTTTTAGCAAAATCAACGATTTTCAGGAGTTTATCAAAAGTGCTGTCCAGAGGTTTTTCAATAATTAACGGAATATTTCTGTCTTCAAAATGCCGCAGTACATCCCAATGCGTATTATTCGGTGATGCTATAATTGCTCCGTCGGGTTTTACCTTGTCAAGCATTTCAGCGACCGAGGTAAAACGTTCCGGAACATAGCCGAGCCACTCACAACCTTGCTGATATCTCTGCTTATCCTGTTCGCATACCGCCACTGTTTTAACTTTGCCATTGGAGTGTTCATGCATATCTTTGGCATGACGTTTACCCATTTCTCCGAAACCAATAATACAAATATTCTTTTCCATTAGACATATTCCTGATTCTTGTTTTGTTAATAACTTCTTAAAATTAAGCTGGTTATTGGGGGATCTGACATTTTAAATCTCACGAAAGATATTGATTTTAATGAGCCGTCATGTAGTATAATGGCTACAACTCCAACTATCAACAAACGATTTTTGCATTATATTGTCTAACGCATGCACAATTAATGCATTTGGATAATATCAGGGCATATATATTTGCCGGCATAGTTTAATATCCAATTAATCATCGTTAACAACAACAATACATAGAAGTAAAACAGAAAAATGTAAATTAATTCTCCGTATACTTTTCATCGGAAATGAAACTCATCAGGAGTTTTTCACCTTTTTGGATTATTATTTCACCGGCGTGTTGTCCCGCACGGTGCATGTAGCTGGGGTTGGTTTCATAGCAGTCTGTTTCGTATGATTTCGCATCGGGAATGTATCCTGAGTACCCATTTGCATAACCAAACAGCATAGCCCGATTATGTTTGAATGCATTCTGCAAATCAAACTGTAATTCAATGAATATTTCTCCGGGTACAGATAAAATAAGATGATCCAGAATACGATGTCCTTGCAGATATATTTCTTCGGAATTACAATCCTTGAATTCCTTGATAAGTTTATGTTGCCACCAACTACTGCGCAAGCGGCTATATGTCGGCCAAATTTTGTTATATTCCTGTTCGGAAAAAGGAATAGCTTTGGCTTCAATGCCTTTGAAATAATGAAATATTTCATCACTATCATTGTCCAAAACTAAATTTTTACGTTTAATAGTCAGGGGGATTTCTATTTTAATTTGCGCGGAATCCAACTCAGCTTGTTTTACGGTTTTAACTTGCAGAACTGCTTTTGTTAATTTCTCTGCAATCTGTTTGCCGTAGTATTCCGAACGCTCAAACGAACGTTGCCCCAATTCCGGGTTTATATTTCCGCAGGCCCCGTTAAAAAAAGAACTAAAACCACCTAACCTATCAATGATAAGTTTATTTGCCTGTCCATAATAATCCGCTGAAGACAAATACCCCGCTTTCATACAAGTTGTTGGATGAGCTGCGAAATGCCAGATTATGCCCCTGTAATTTCCGGCGTTGTCTTCAATTTTCAAAAAATCAAGTCGATTATCAGCATCCGCAACATTCCCCCCTTTTCTGGCTTGGAAACGGTTTTTAGCAAAACCTGGAATGTCTATATGCCCCCACCCGATTCGTGCGGGGAATGTATTTTTGAAAGCCTTGATTGCTCCTTCTATACACGCATTTACGACCCGACCAACCTGAGCTTCGTTTTTAATAAAAGGTTCTTCGCCCAATAATTCCGCTCCATTATGGGTATGTGTGGCAGCGATTAATATTTGTGAAGAATTTACTCCGGTTTTTTTGATAATGGCTGTTTTTATTTTTTCGACAATTGCAATGGGCAAGGCCACGGTATCCACTGAAATCATAAATAGCGAATGAAACCCATTTGTCAAATAAAAAGCTTTGGCATAAAGGTTATCGTGGATTCCAAGGCTACGTTTGTTTGGAGCCAAACGAAATGAACAGAATTCTCCTTGGAGCGGAGTAATATCCACTGCATCATTGCCGACAAAGACATTATCTTTTTTTCCCTGCATTTTTAATGTCCTTGCTTGACTAGATAAACTGGACTGCTCCAGGCTATATGTCCATCACGCTGTACCACTTTGATGAAAATCGGGTTGTCTCCGTTTTTTAATTTTTCCAGCATAAAACGGAAAGTAAATTCGGAAACATCATTATGCGGCAAACGATAAATTTCCAGCTTCTTCCTCAAGCCTCCTGCTTCATATATTATGGGATTTAAACCAATTGATGCCAACAGCGTATTACAATCAAGCTGACTTGTTTTTATTTGCAAATCTCCTCTGTCGCTTTCCAGTTCAAGAATTAATCCGCTGACTCCCCCGGTAGTTATGGATTTCCAGGATAACTCATTGGAACTTGTTTGAACAGGCAGAGAATCGGGATTCCAAAAATTAACCGGATCAAAGGATTTTATTTTACCGGCATTGACTTTTAAACAGCCATCCCACCTGCTCATTCTGTCACGGCCTTTTACTTCTGCTCCTGACCAGATAATTTTTATTTTACCAGCAAGGTCTTGTTCACTATAGGGACGCAGGGTTTTGATAATTTTAGCCCCATTATGGATTTCCACATAATCGATTGGAGCCGTGCCGTTAATCTTTACATTTAATATTGCTGTTTGAGAATCAATAATATCTCCCATCATGGCGTTCCTGCCATCTGGCGCAATAACCTCAACATCCATCAAAAGACGGTTCCCGGTTGTTGCGTAAAAGTGCCGGGATTTCATTGCCGCAAATATACTGTTTCGATCAAGTTTTTCAGCCAGCACACAAGTCAACCCTCCATATGAACCAAATCTGCTTGCCCCCGGATAACTGGCTCCAGGACGGCCCTTGTGCCCGTCTGAGTTGGCACAGATGCCTATACGGTGGCCGAGATTTAAAGCATCCTCGACCAGCCACTCGAAAGTCCCCCAGGCGGAATGGATTTCCATAGCAACTTCAACCTCATCTGTATGCATCGAAACATCTGCATAACGCCCACCAACATGTGCAAACGCGAAAGATTCAGACGGATCAAGTTTTTCAAAAAGGATATCTGCTGTTGGAGCTGATTCATACTTCGAGAATCCCTCCGGTAAAAGGTCGTGGCTGCTGCGGTGAACAGGATGGTTCTCTTTTTTATAATAGACATTGCGGTCTCCACCTAGTGGAGTATTTCCACTCCATTCATAACCTGGAAAGGTTACAAATTTTCCCGGCTGATAATATTTTTTTGTCATTTGATTAATTTTTCCCCAAAGTTCGTCGGTAACCTGAAAATCATTACCCTGGTGAGCGGCAATATCAAGTATTGAATAGAAATGCGCATAGTTGAAATAATCGTTTATTGAATTAGTGCCAACCGTTTCTTCACTTTGTCCGTGAAAATCAGCCCACCAATGCGAAAGTTCAGGAATTTTATCTGTAACCTTAATAGGATTTGATACCGCTTTGAGGACAGCTCTTTCAACTATGCATTCTACAGTATGGTCCCCGCATTCTCTCATGACAGGATTTTGACAGGGTATAGCCTTGGCAACAGCGTTTCCCCAGCGGTCTTCAAGTCGCAAATATGCAGTAAACGCGGTTCCTTTTTCAACCTGGCTTGGTGCTATGCAAACCGCCTTGGCAGCTTTGCCCGGAATAATTTTCAGAGTTGGAGATTCCGGGAGCTCTTTGAACTGATAAGTGGCAAAAGGGTCAACCAGACTCCTGAACTCGAATGTTTCTTCACAAAAAGTCTGGACGCGCCAGCCTGGAGAACCTTGAGATTTATCGCCAAACACTACTTTTACTTTATTGCCTTTATCAATAAAACCACCCATAACTTTCAAATAAAGCGCTTTACCCCATGGGCGAGTGTGCCCTTTGGGGTCCCAGCGAATTTCCAGACGGCAGTCGGCACCGGTTGAAACGGAACAGAAATTCGCTTCTGCGGGGTTATCAAATTGCGGCGTTCCAAAATCCCCCGCATAACGAAATACTATTTTTATGCAACCTGTATCATCTATCGGATGACCGGCTTCGAAAGTGTAAACTATTGTTTGAAACGACCCCGCTTCAACGGCTTTGTCAAGGTCAATATATGCTTTTCCCAAATTCATTTTCTAAATTTCTCCACTCCGGAATAAAAGTTATCTTCGTAATCAGAAATTTTACTCATTACTTTCAGATAACAAGCAAAATTATTATCTACATTTTTTAGCAGGATATCTTTATTCGGATATCCACACATAAAAGCTCCGACTAAAGTAAGCGGTTCATCAAAGACCGGGATAGCCATTCGATACGCATGGGGCCGTCGCCAGCCATATTCCAGGAAGATTCCGTTGTGGCGTCCCGCTAAAAGAACAGAACTATATTCGTCCCATTCCGGAACTGTACCTCTGGTGCCAAATAAAATCCCCCCGGATTCAAGTTGAGATTTTATGTTTTTTGAATTTTGCCGGGAGTGTATTATCTGGGACATCACATGACCCATTTCCGGGGAGACGAGTGTTCCGGGAGGTGAATATCCCATCGAACCTTCAATGATCTGGACGCCAGTAAATCTGAATTTATCTTTATCAAATACCGCAACAACGCAACTTTCGTTTATACAATCCGAAAACTCTTTTGCCAGAAGTGGTCCATGGTTTACCAGAAGATCCTTTGCGTTGAAGCCGGGAACAAGGCTGTTTATAGCCGGCCCACTTTTATATCTGCCATTTGACTGAATAAGATAGCCTCTTTCGGTAAGTACCTTCAAAACTTTTGCCACAGTCGCAGTCGAAACAGAACCAAGACACGCACAAGCCTGTTTCCAATCAAAACCTTCCGGATGCGAAGCCGCAAGTTCCAAAATCTGAAGCCCTCTTTCCAGCGGAGGTAGTTTTGTCATAATACACCCATTTGCACTTTATTAAAATAAATCTACTTTAATATAATTAAAAATTGTAAAAATTCAAATGCAAATATTAATCCACTAAACTTTGCATTAATTAGTCAACACCGAAAAAAGCCATTAAGTGGCTTACTATAAAGTTGTTAAGATTGATTTTTATAATATATTATTGCAAGATAACAATTTAATAGTAGAGGTTTTCTTGCAAAATGATGACGAAAAACAGCGTTTCAACCACCAGTCAGGGTCATTTATTCAAGCCTCTTCTGCGTGATATCGTATCCGAACGGCACTCTTTGGTGAAACTGGCCGATGCAATTAACTGGCAAAGTTTTGATGAAGGATTGGAGGAATGAGATGCGGTCGGCAGTCAATTCAAAAAAACGAGTTACTAAATTGTTGGAAATTATGCGGTCATGCATATTTTTATATTGCTTTATGAACTTCGACTTAAGTTCAATAACCGCGATTTATTAACATGAATATTTATGCAACAATGCTTAATAGGTCGGCTAGTTTTTTCTTACCGCTTCAACTTTTTGATCGTGAACCATCAGAGGGTATTTGTAAAGTAATCAGGCCGTAATTAATTTTTCTGGCGAAACTGAGAAGGAGACATTCCGAACTTCTTTTTAAATGCATGTGACATGAATGACTGGCTCCTGTAACCACAATTTTGAGAAATTTCTTTTAAGCTGATATCGCTGATTTTGAGTAAAAACTTAACTTGTTCCAAGCGCCGGTTAATAATATAATTAATCGGACTTATTCCTAAGTATTTTTTAAAATGCCTAAACAAAACGCTGGCGCTGATATTGCATTCTTCACACAAAGATTGAAGGCTATGCTCCTTATATGGATTTGAGTTAATTATACACAAGGCATGATGTAAAGGTTCAGGATATTTGTGTGGTGTTGCCAAGTGGCATAATTCATTTAAAAAAGCATATAGTTCATTACTAAGTTCCTGTTGACAATATTGCCTATCCTCGGTAATAATCATCTTTATTTTATCATAAATATGTATTATATGTGATGGACAATTCGGCTGAATATAATCAATATCAGCCAGGTCGCTGTTCTTACAGATATATTCAACTAAAGGACTCTTTATTGAAATTACTCTTCGGCACAAAAAATCACTCGATCCAACATTCTGAAAACTTTTTTTATTGGGATTAATAATCAAAATACCGTGTGGTTTACAATTATAACGTACTTTATCGCAAACAAAACCGCTATTGCCTTCAGTTATTAATACAAAGCTCCACCAGCGATCAGGATTATATTTCCAGCGGTATTTATACCCTTTGCGCCAAATTGTTTCAGCATAAGAAAAGCAATAAAGGAAACAGCGGTCATTAACTGAAGGAGCTTGTTGATTTATATAAGTATTCTCCTCATATAATGCTTCCCGGTTATCGGACAGCGGCCCGATTGCATGACGAAGAAAAAATGATTTCATAATTTATTTCTATCTTATTGCATTAATTATACATGATCTAGACAAGATAATACAAAATATGGCTATTGCAAATTATATTTATTGCTATTATAATATATTTTAAACAATAAAAAGTCCTAAATTTTTAAATTTACAAAAGAAGAGTTATATCATGTTTTTTCTACAAAGAAATAAAAACAATAAATTATCTAAGTCAGGCATTTTCACTCTCATAGAACTCCTCGTTGTGATCGCGATCATTGCAATCCTAGCGTCAATGTTGTTGCCATCCCTGAATAAAGCTCGGGAAAAAGCCAAAGAAATTAATTGCATAAATAATATGAAGCAGATTGGCTTAACAATGTATGCATATATAGACAGTTATGAGGGATTCTGGCCAAGATACACATCTTCCGCAAATAATTGGCGAGGAATGATGACAAGCGCTGGCGTTATTGCCGGATCCGGAGGCAACTTCAATAAAAAATTTGACTGTCCAAGCAATAAAAAAGCTCCATCCGGTCGTAGTTATATTGGGGTTTATGCTGAAACGTGGAAAGTTTCAGGGGCCACCCCCATTTTGGCAATGCTTGGTACCAACAAAAATTCTTCGTTTTACGCAAAAACCACCTTATGCAGACACCCTTCAAAAACCGCATATCTTGTTGAGTCGTCTAGTACTGTAGGAGTAAATTATATATCCAGATTCTGGCTTCCTACGCCAACTCGTCGTAATTCTCTTGGTGGAAATCAGTTCTACGACGATATACACAATGGCGGGTCTAACTTAATTTTTGTTGATGGCCACGCGCAGCGTCAAAATAAACAGTTTTTCAATGACTCCAGTATGGGACGTGAATTATTCGATATTAATGGTAATGATGACTGATGGCTGATTTTTGAAATAATTATTTCCTCAATGGCAGTAAGTTTTCCCGATAATAATTTAAATCAGTGGAAAATTTGGAAGTAAATTTGATTCTATAAAAAACTCCATTTTAGCCATTTGAATTTACAAGAAACTTTGACTACTGTTTAAAACACAGACAAGCTTCTTTGATTTTAGCCTGTAACCCTTATTGAGACAATCTCCTATGCTGTTAATTTATATTACTTAAGATGTAATGATATTGATGATGCTTATTATTAATTTGGCACATGATGTGAATATCCAATACAGGAATCTGTCGGAATGAGTTTGGAAAACTTTAAAGACAACTATATAAACAAATTTACTGTTATGAAAGGAATCAATATTCAAGATATTCTTGGATTTAGTGGAATTGATTTATGAGGGCAATTAATATGTTTCGCAGTCGTGATTATTCAGAATGGTTGCATATTGATAAACTAGCTGTAGTATTTAATTTGATATTTTATGAAATAAGAAAATAATGAGGTGATTATATAATGAAAAAAAGTAAAAAAGCTGTAGCAATTATAGCAGTTTTAATGTTAACGGGCTTATTGGTCAAGTGTGCTGATTTATCCAGTATCAACATTCCTTTATGTAACAAGGCTCCGAAAATTGATGGAATATTAAATGACGGTTGCTGGGAGGCTGCATCGAAAATTAAGGATTTTTATATATATGCACGTGGACCGGTTGGCAGTGTCACAAATGACACAGAGCTTTTTATCACTCGTGACAATGCCTGGCTTTACATCGGCGCGATCTGCAAAAACCCCGACATGCAGCATTTAAATCTTGCAGGAAAAAAATATGACGAACCCACAATATATAAGGACGATGCGATCGAGGTGTTTCTTGGACGTAGTGATCAAAACGAAAAAGGCAGGTTATTCCGCTATATTGTAAATTTCGCAAATGTTCATGCCGAAATGCTGGTCACAGAGACCGGAGAGATGAAGCGGTACTGGAACATACCTTGGATTACTGCGACTAAAGCCGGAGATAAAGGTTGGACCGCAGAAATAGCTATACCATTGTTTCCCATAAACTCAACGCCTCCCAAAAAGGTAAGGATTAATTTTTGTCGTAACAGAATTCTTGTTTCTAAAGACCATATGGGGGCAAAATTGAGTGAAAAGAAAGTGATTTCATTCTGGTCATGGCCGCTGCGCGACTTAAGGCCGGATCAGTATATCGCCAATTGTGGCACATTATTGGGCCTGGATAATTTGAAGGCCCCCAAAATATTCCTTCCTCAAGCGATGGAACTGAAATTTAAACACTTCAAAATTGATAAAGGAGTTATAGGAACCTGGGAACTAATGCTTGAGAATTTTACAGATGTTCCAGGCAGGGTAATGTTTACGGTTAAAAATGGCATAGGTGACAAATGCTATCAAAAAGATGTTGAAATTGGCGGTCTTAAAACCAAAACAATTACTTTCTCATTACCAATTGACGCAACTAAATCAGGCAACGCTCTGCTGTGTCTGAAAGACGCCGCTTCAGGCAAACAGATTCAAGTCATACCGATGGGCAAAAAAGGACGAATTTTTACTGATATTTATGCGGACCATAACTACTATACCAGCGAAAAGCAAGTAAAAGTTCGCTGCTTAATCTCACTTAATCAGATTGAAAAGTGTGTATTCAAACTTGAAGACAACGCAGGAAGGTCAATATATCAGAATCAAGCGCGGAAAAAAATGGAGTTCTCGTTCCCCTGCGGGAAATTAAAAATAGGACCTAACAAGGTCAAGGCAGTTTTACAGCATTCAAGTGGAAAAGTTTTGGCGTCACAAGTATTGTTGCTGTTAAAGCTCGCTCCAAATCCCGGGAAGGAAATAAAGATCGATCGTTTTCGGCGGATTGTCCTTAAAAACGGGAAAGCGTTTTTCCCTTTCGGAATATATGAAAACCTGGAAATGAAAGGTTTATATCCTGATTTCAAAAAGGCGTGCGATGAGCATTTCAGCATGCTAAAAGCAACCGGTTTTAACACTGTGATAAGGGCATATAGGCGTCTGGGCGTTGTCCGGAAAGATCCGTTTAAGGCTAATGAGTATATGGAAATGCTCAAGAAGTATGATTTGATGTTTATTGACTTTTACGGGGATTTACTATGTGCCAGATCTAAAGACCATGACTATTACGAAAAAAAAGTGCTGGCGGGATTTATGAACGACTATAATGTCATCAGTAAGAGCCCAAACCTGCTTGGTTATTATAACCTTGACGAACCCAATCTTGGTGCATGGACGAAAAACCTGGAAATATGTGACTGGTTTTACAAGGACATGAAAAAACTCGATCCGTACCGGATAAGTTTTCTCCTGTACGCCTGTTCAATACCGCGGACAGAAAATGCGTTGACAAGTGGGGATGTCTTTGCCTATGATGCATATTATTATCCAGGCTGGAAAAAGTCGCCGAGAGGGAATATGAATTATAGCGCCAATATGACAGCTGAGTTAAATGAGCGGGTAAAACCGTTTCACAAAACCATCATGATGGTACTTCAACCAATCTCTATCGGAGTGAATAGAAGTCCGATTTCAATATCCTACCAGGAACAGATAAACCAAGCGTATGCCGCATTGATTTACGGTAGCAAGGGGATTATTTATTATCATAGTTACATTACCTGGGGAGAACACACCTGGCGGGCCTTCAAAAAACTAGCGGCCGACATAAAAATATTCGAACCAGCATTAATGTCGGAAGCTCCCGATTACCGTATTTCTTACAAGAAATCCAAGGTGGATATAACTAAAGGGATACTTCCGCAAGTTCATGTGGGTTTATTTCGTTACCCGGACGGACGTTACTTGCTTCTAATGGCTAATGGCAATTGGTATCCGATGAATATTGAGCTTAATATCCCGGGGTTGCTAAAGGCATCTGGAATTTGTGGAGACGGACAAAAATACAGTGTTGCAAAAGGAACTTTTAATGCGCGTTTTGAAAAGTATGGAGTACGGGCCATTGAGTTGAAAGTAGAAAACGTTGATGGCCCCCTGGAAATCATGGCTAAGGAATCAGGCAAGGTACCACATGACAGCAGAGTGTATGTTGAGGATATGCTTAGAATAGTGAAAAAACGGAAAAACAAAGCATTTAACCCGTCTTTTGAACTATGCAGCGCGGTGGAAGGAGTCATTCCGGATTATTATTCTCCAGGCTTCGCCATGCCTGGTGCGGAGAAAATTGGACTTAAAGATAATAAAACCTGGGGGCTGGATACGAATAATCCGTTTTTTGGTAAATACTGTATGAGAACCGCCCACGTGGTAAATTCAATGATGTATATGCCGAAAGGCGATGCCTATCCTCAAAAATATATGTTCTCCGCCTATATGAAAGGGGATAAAAATGGAGATGAAATCGTGGTCGGCATCGCCTCCGTTGTTTCTCAGAAGTTCAAACTGACAACGGAATGGAAGCGTTATTCAATGGCCTTTACAGTTGAGAAACCTGGCAACAAATCTCTTTTGCGAAGTGCTTTTTACCCTCAAAGAGGAGCTACTGTGTGGATAGATGGAATACAGGTTGAAAAAGGAGAAAAAATGACTCCGTTCAGTGAGAAATAAAAGGTAGAGGGAGCTGATTTCAAAACTCCAGTTTGAGTATTATTTTTAGCGTTTTTAGCAAGAAAAAATAACTCAATCATTCTGCAATTTATAGATAACAAATTATTATTAAGCAGAACAATTTATGCCTTCCATGATTCCATTTTTAATTTTACATGGGAATCTTTGAAAAAGTTCTTTTTGCTCAATATTGAGGAAGCAAGCCCAATTTGCCATGCGAGGAAAAATCTGCGAAAAGTATGGGCAAAAGAGCTTTTAAATATTTTTTATCAGCTAGACACATTAATTGTGCATATCATAGACAATATAATACAAAATCTATTTGTTGTAAATCATAATTTTGGCTATTATACTACATTAAACAGTTTTGTTTTAATATTAAAACAAGGAAAGGTCGCCAATTCTTTTAGTCAATAAAAATTTTTCAAAAAATTACAATAACTTTACAAGGAAGACGCATTATGAACCAGAAAATTACTCAAACATGCCGGGTTGAAAAAAACAAAGATTTTTTTCAAACGAAGACATTTTTTTATCCTAAACCATTACTAATTGTGTTTTGTGTTTTGGTATGCTTGCTGTTAACCAGTGGAAATGTTGCCGCAGACGACACTTTAACTATTAGTAATGATGGAAAAAAGGTAATACTTAAAAACCGATACCTAAAGATTACAGTACCTGGATTTTATCTACAAGTTACGACTGAAGACGGGACAAAATACGCGATTGGCAACAACCTGCGCATAGCAGTGGAATCAATAGTGGAATTGGTTAATACTGAAAAAGAAAAATATATTGAGCTAAAATCAAAAAAGTTTTCCAGAGGAAAGAATAAAGATAAATATGAGTTTCTGGTCAGATTGAAACTCCGCGCCGATTCACCGGTGCTTGAAGTTGAAAGTGAATTAAAAAACCTTGAGAATACGACTGTTAACGGTTACTACTTCTGGAAAATAAATCCCGCATATTCAAATGTTTATTTTAGCAAAGGTCAATTCATAGTCGATGCTCCCGGTCATTTAAACGTGGAAGATTGGGGTTACTTTCCAGCTTCCAAAGACAAGACAGGTTTTGGACTTGCCGGGGATACAGGGCAATCAGGATTTTTCTTGTATACCATCTATCCACGTAATATATGGAAAAAAATGGGCTGGTATATATGCAAAAAAAACAGCAAACTCCCAAAAGGCCAATCCAGTAGTATAAATTTTATTTTTGTTCCAACGAAATCCTTAGAAAAATTTCAAGAAGTCTATCAAAGTATTTCAAAAAAGAATAATACTGAATGAAGGATGAAAAATGAGAATTGACACTCTCCACACGGTAATTTTATTTGTGGCATCAATTTTTGCCTGTATAAACCTGAATGCCGGGGAAAAATCTGATATCACGATTCCTGTGTGCAAACAACCGCCGAAATTGAACGGGATATTAGACGACGGATGCTGGAACACGGCATCAAAAATTAAGGATTTCACAATTTACCGTAGCGGATCTGTCGGCCGTAACACGAATGACACCGAAGTTTTTCTGACCCGTGATAATAAATTCCTTTATATCGGGCTGATATGCCATAATCCTAATATGCAACATGTATCCCAGTCGGGTATGGAACATGACGACCTAGCGAATTTTTCGGATGATTCCGTAGAAATACTGTTGGGGCGGGATAATTTGGGATATTTTTACCACTACATTATCACCTGCGGTAATATACAGGGAGAAAGCCGGAGTGCAAATAGTTCCGCAACCGGCTGGAATATGCCTTGGGCGTCAGCGGCAAAAAGATCGGACAAAGGATGGATCGCCGAAATTGCCATCCCACTGTTTATAATAAATTCCCGTAAGCTTTCAGATATAGGATTAAATTTTCTCAGGAACAAAATGGAGATAGCTCTCGATAATATGGGAGCAAAAGAATCAGAGAAAAAAGTCGTGTCATGCTGGAAAATACTTAACCCGAAAGACCGCAAAACCAGTTGTCCTTCGTTTCAACCGATACCATTGAGAGGCACACAAAATATCAAGGCGGAGCCGGTGTTCCTTCCACATATTGTTAAAGTTTTACCCAAAGGGTATAAAAAAGGTCCAGACGGAAAACTTCAACAGGTTTTCGAAACGCAACTGCGTAATTATTCATATGTTTCAGGAACGGCCAAACTGGAGATTCTTGGCGAAAAGCTTGAAAAGCCCTTAGCGCAGGTAAATCAGAAAATTTCCCCCATTTCAAAGTGTAGCGCTCAGTTGAATGTCTCCTCGACCATTGACAGCGGCAAACTGTCGCTGGTGGTCTACGGGGATAATAATCTGCCGTTTCAAACAGTTTTACTCCAGAATGAAGCAGCGCTTATTTCAGATATTTTTACTGAAAGGAGTTATTATACAACGGAAAAAACGGTTAAAATCAAGGTGGAATTCAACCTTTCCGCCGCCCTTTTAAAAAATTGCATATTATTCCTTAAAGACACTAACGGGAAAAAGGTTGAAAAAGTTGTCGCACCAGCGCGTAAAATAATTATCAAGGTAGCGTCCAATAAACTGGCCGAAGGAAAAAACATTTGGAGCGCGTCCCTTGGTAGCAAAGAAAAAATAGAATATGAGAAGCGTAATCTCACTATTGTAAAACTCGCTCCAAATCCCGGGAAGGAAATAAAGATCGATCGTTTTCGGCGGATTGTCCTTAAAAACGGGAAAGCGTTTTTCCCTTTCGGAATATATGAAAACCTGGAAATGAAAGGTTTATATCCTGATTTCAAAAAGGCGTGCGATGAGCATTTCAGCATGCTAAAAGCAACCGGTTTTAACACTGTGATAAGGGCATATAGGCGTCTGGGCGTTGTCCGGAAAGATCCGTTTAAGGCTAATGAGTATATGGAAATGCTCAAGAAGTATGATTTGATGTTTATTGACTTTTACGGGGATTTACTATGTGCCAGATCTAAAGACCATGACTATTACGAAAAAAAAGTGCTGGCGGGATTTATGAACGACTATAATGTCATCAGTAAGAGCCCAAACCTGCTTGGTTATTATAACCTTGACGAACCCAATCTTGGTGCATGGACGAAAAACCTGGAAATATGTGACTGGTTTTACAAGGACATGAAAAAACTCGATCCGTACCGGATAAGTTTTCTCCTGTACGCCTGTTCAATACCGCGGACAGAAAATGCGTTGACAAGTGGGGATGTCTTTGCCTATGATGCATATTATTATCCAGGCTGGAAAAAGTCGCCGAGAGGGAATATGAATTATAGCGCCAATATGACAGCTGAGTTAAATGAGCGGGTAAAACCGTTTCACAAAACCATCATGATGGTACTTCAACCAATCTCTATCGGAGTGAATAGAAGTCCGATTTCAATATCCTACCAGGAACAGATAAACCAAGCGTATGCCGCATTGATTTACGGTAGCAAGGGGATTATTTATTATCATAGTTACATTACCTGGGGAGAACACACCTGGCGGGCCTTCAAAAAACTAGCGGCCGACATAAAAATATTCGAACCAGCATTAATGTCGGAAGCTCCCGATTACCGTATTTCTTACAAGAAATCCAAGGTGGATATAACTAAAGGGATACTTCCGCAAGTTCATGTGGGTTTATTTCGTTACCCGGACGGACGTTACTTGCTTCTAATGGCTAATGGCAATTGGTATCCGATGAATATTGAGCTTAATATCCCGGGGTTGCTAAAGGCATCTGGAATTTGTGGAGACGGACAAAAATACAGTGTTGCAAAAGGAACTTTTAATGCGCGTTTTGAAAAGTATGGAGTACGGGCCATTGAGTTGAAAGTAGAAAACGTTGATGGCCCCCTGGAAATCATGGCTAAGGAATCAGGCAAGGTACCACATGACAGCAGAGTGTATGTTGAGGATATGCTTAGAATAGTGAAAAAACGGAAAAACAAAGCATTTAACCCGTCTTTTGAACTATGCAGCGCGGTGGAAGGAGTCATTCCGGATTATTATTCTCCAGGCTTCGCCATGCCTGGTGCGGAGAAAATTGGACTTAAAGATAATAAAACCTGGGGGCTGGATACGAATAATCCGTTTTTTGGTAAATACTGTATGAGAACCGCCCACGTGGTAAATTCAATGATGTATATGCCGAAAGGCGATGCCTATCCTCAAAAATATATGTTCTCCGCCTATATGAAAGGGGATAAAAATGGAGATGAAATCGTGGTCGGCATCGCCTCCGTTGTTTCTCAGAAGTTCAAACTGACAACGGAATGGAAGCGTTATTCAATGGCCTTTACAGTTGAGAAACCTGGCAACAAATCTCTTTTGCGAAGTGCTTTTTACCCTCAAAGAGGAGCTACTGTGTGGATAGATGGAATACAGGTTGAAAAAGGAGAAAAAATGACTCCGTTCAGTGAGAAATAAAAGGTAGAGGGAGCTGATTTCAAAACTCCAGTTTGAGTATTATTTTTAGCGTTTTTAGCAAGAAAAAATAACTCAATCATTCTGCAATTTATAGATAACAAATTATTATTAAGCAGAACAATTTATGCCTTCCATGATTCCATTTTTAATTTTACATGGGAATCTTTGAAAAAGTTCTTTTTGCTCAATATTGAGGAAGCAAGCCCAATTTGCCATGCGAGGAAAAATCTGCGAAAAGTATGGGCAAAAGAGCTTTTAAATATTTTTTATCAGCTAGACACATTAATTGTGCATATCATAGACAATATAATACAAAATCTATTTGTTGTAAATCATAATTTTGGCTATTATACTACATTAAACAGTTTTGTTTTAATATTAAAACAAGGAAAGGTCGCCAATTCTTTTAGTCAATAAAAATTTTTCAAAAAATTACAATAACTTTACAAGGAAGACGCATTATGAACCAGAAAATTACTCAAACATGCCGGGTTGAAAAAAACAAAGATTTTTTTCAAACGAAGACATTTTTTTATCCTAAACCATTACTAATTGTGTTTTGTGTTTTGGTATGCTTGCTGTTAACCAGTGGAAATGTTGCCGCAGACGACACTTTAACTATTAGTAATGATGGAAAAAAGGTAATACTTAAAAACCGATACCTAAAGATTACAGTACCTGGATTTTATCTACAAGTTACGACTGAAGACGGGACAAAATACGCGATTGGCAACAACCTGCGCATAGCAGTGGAATCAATAGTGGAATTGGTTAATACTGAAAAAGAAAAATATATTGAGCTAAAATCAAAAAAGTTTTCCAGAGGAAAGAATAAAGATAAATATGAGTTTCTGGTCAGATTGAAACTCCGCGCCGATTCACCGGTGCTTGAAGTTGAAAGTGAATTAAAAAACCTTGAGAATACGACTGTTAACGGTTACTACTTCTGGAAAATAAATCCCGCATATTCAAATGTTTATTTTAGCAAAGGTCAATTCATAGTCGATGCTCCCGGTCATTTAAACGTGGAAGATTGGGGTTACTTTCCAGCTTCCAAAGACAAGACAGGTTTTGGACTTGCCGGGGATACAGGGCAATCAGGATTTTTCTTGTATACCATCTATCCACGTAATATATGGAAAAAAATGGGCTGGTATATATGCAAAAAAAACAGCAAACTCCCAAAAGGCCAATCCAGTAGTATAAATTTTATTTTTGTTCCAACGAAATCCTTAGAAAAATTTCAAGAAGTCTATCAAAGTATTTCAAAAAAGAATAATACTGAATGAAGGATGAAAAATGAGAATTGACACTCTCCACACGGTAATTTTATTTGTGGCATCAATTTTTGCCTGTATAAACCTGAATGCCGGGGAAAAATCTGATATCACGATTCCTGTGTGCAAACAACCGCCGAAATTGAACGGGATATTAGACGACGGATGCTGGAACACGGCATCAAAAATTAAGGATTTCACAATTTACCGTAGCGGATCTGTCGGCCGTAACACGAATGACACCGAAGTTTTTCTGACCCGTGATAATAAATTCCTTTATATCGGGCTGATATGCCATAATCCTAATATGCAACATGTATCCCAGTCGGGTATGGAACATGACGACCTAGCGAATTTTTCGGATGATTCCGTAGAAATACTGTTGGGGCGGGATAATTTGGGATATTTTTACCACTACATTATCACCTGCGGTAATATACAGGGAGAAAGCCGGAGTGCAAATAGTTCCGCAACCGGCTGGAATATGCCTTGGGCGTCAGCGGCAAAAAGATCGGACAAAGGATGGATCGCCGAAATTGCCATCCCACTGTTTATAATAAATTCCCGTAAGCTTTCAGATATAGGATTAAATTTTCTCAGGAACAAAATGGAGATAGCTCTCGATAATATGGGAGCAAAAGAATCAGAGAAAAAAGTCGTGTCATGCTGGAAAATACTTAACCCGAAAGACCGCAAAACCAGTTGTCCTTCGTTTCAACCGATACCATTGAGAGGCACACAAAATATCAAGGCGGAGCCGGTGTTCCTTCCACATATTGTTAAAGTTTTACCCAAAGGGTATAAAAAAGGTCCAGACGGAAAACTTCAACAGGTTTTCGAAACGCAACTGCGTAATTATTCATATGTTTCAGGAACGGCCAAACTGGAGATTCTTGGCGAAAAGCTTGAAAAGCCCTTAGCGCAGGTAAATCAGAAAATTTCCCCCATTTCAAAGTGTAGCGCTCAGTTGAATGTCTCCTCGACCATTGACAGCGGCAAACTGTCGCTGGTGGTCTACGGGGATAATAATCTGCCGTTTCAAACAGTTTTACTCCAGAATGAAGCAGCGCTTATTTCAGATATTTTTACTGAAAGGAGTTATTATACAACGGAAAAAACGGTTAAAATCAAGGTGGAATTCAACCTTTCCGCCGCCCTTTTAAAAAATTGCATATTATTCCTTAAAGACACTAACGGGAAAAAGGTTGAAAAAGTTGTCGCACCAGCGCGTAAAATAATTATCAAGGTAGCGTCCAATAAACTGGCCGAAGGAAAAAACATTTGGAGCGCGTCCCTTGGTAGCAAAGAAAAAATAGAATATGAGAAGCGTAATCTCACTATTGTAAAACTCGCTCCAAATCCCGGGAAGGAAATAAAGATCGATCGTTTTCGGCGGATTGTCCTTAAAAACGGGAAAGCGTTTTTCCCTTTCGGAATATATGAAAACCTGGAAATGAAAGGTTTATATCCTGATTTCAAAAAGGCGTGCGATGAGCATTTCAGCATGCTAAAAGCAACCGGTTTTAACACTGTGATAAGGGCATATAGGCGTCTGGGCGTTGTCCGGAAAGATCCGTTTAAGGCTAATGAGTATATGGAAATGCTCAAGAAGTATGATTTGATGTTTATTGACTTTTACGGGGATTTACTATGTGCCAGATCTAAAGACCATGACTATTATGCCAAGGTGTTAGCGGGATTTATGAAAGACTATAATGTCATCAGTAAGAGTCCCAACCTGCTTGGTTATTATAACCTTGACGAACCCAATCTGCATGATTGGAAGAAAAATCTGGAAATATGTGACTGGTTTTACAAGGACATGAAAAAACTCGATCCGTACCGGATAAATTTTCTCCTGTTCGCTTGCTCTGTACCACAGGCAGGCAATGCATTGACAAGTGGCGATGTTTTTGCTTACGACATATACTATTTATCAGGCAAATCCCCGAAACTTACTATTAATTATGTTGCTAAAAAAACGGCGGAATTAAATGAACGGGTAAAACCCTTTCATAAGCCAATCATGATTGTTCCACTTTCCACCTCGCTTGGCGCACATAGAACTCCGATTTCAATATCCTACCAGGAACAGATAAACCAAGCGTATGCCGCATTGATTTACGGTAGCAAGGGGATTATTTATTATCATAGTTACATTACCTGGGGAGAACACACCTGGCGGGCCTTCAAAAAACTAGCGGCCGACATAAAAATATTCGAACCAGCATTAATGTCGGAAGCTCCCGATTACCGTATTTCTTACAAGAAATCCAAGGTGGATATAACTAAAGGGATACTTCCGCAAGTTCATGTGGGTTTATTTCGTTACCCGGACGGACGTTACTTGCTTCTAATGGCTAATGGCAATTGGTATCCGATGAATATTGAGCTTAATATCCCGGGGTTGCTAAAGGCATCTGGAATTTGTGGAGACGGACAAAAATACAGTGTTGCAAAAGGAACTTTTAATGCGCGTTTTGAAAAGTATGGAGTACGGGCCATTGAGTTGAAAGTAGAAAACGTTGATGGCCCCCTGGAAATCATGGCTAAGGAATCAGGCAAGGTACCACATGACAGCAGAGTGTATGTTGAGGATATGCTTAGAATAGTGAAAAAACGGAAAAACAAAGCATTTAACCCGTCTTTTGAACTATGCAGCGCGGTGGAAGGAGTCATTCCGGATTATTATTCTCCAGGCTTCGCCATGCCTGGTGCGGAGAAAATTGGACTTAAAGATAATAAAACCTGGGGGCTGGATACGAATAATCCGTTTTTTGGTAAATACTGTATGAGAACCGCCCACGTGGTAAATTCAATGATGTATATGCCGAAAGGCGATGCCTATCCTCAAAAATATATGTTCTCCGCCTATATGAAAGGGGATAAAAATGGAGATGAAATCGTGGTCGGCATCGCCTCCGTTGTTTCTCAGAAGTTCAAACTGACAACGGAATGGAAGCGTTATTCAATGGCCTTTACAGTTGAGAAACCTGGCAACAAATCTCTTTTGCGAAGTGCTTTTTACCCTCAAAAAGGAGCTACTGTGTGGATAGATGGAATACAGGTTGAAAAAGGAGAAAAAATGACTCCGTTCAGTGATAAATAAAAGGTAGAGGGAAGTACACAGTTATCCATGAAATAATATAAAATGAAATGTGTTATTCCTAACTTGTAAACTGCGGATGTTATACAGTGTTTTTTGCTTTGATAAATAAATTACGGAAACTATAATATGAATATACCATACCGGGCGTTTCACATCGATTTTCACACAATGCCGAAAGTCCATGATGTCGGAGCCAACTTCGATGCAGCGGCATTTGCAGAAAAACTCACAGAGGCTCATGTTGAGATCATCAACTTTTTTGCTCGAGATAACCTGGGCAACTCCTATTATCCAAGCAAAGTCGGAAAAATGCACCCGTCCCTGAAAAAGGATCTACTGGGCCCGGTTATTCAGGAATGCCATAAACACGGTATTAAAGTTTGTGCCTATTTCAATGCCGGTTTGCACCATGAACTGGCATTGACCCGGCGTGACTGGGCATGGGTCACGGAAAAAGGCGAAGTTTGTATTGATGACGGCCGCACAGGCAGCTTTTTCAGGAGAAATTGTTTTAATACCGGCTATGCGGACTATATAGCTGCCGAAGCGGCTGAAGTCCTGGAAATGTACCCGGACGTTGACGGTTTGTTCTTTGACGGCATGGGCAGCAGGCCATGCTTCGGTTATGAGTGCGTCAAAGGGATGGCTGATCTGGGCATGGATCACAATGACCCGGATGAACGCCAGAAGTTTGCCGATATGGTTGTTATTGAATTTACCCGGAAACTTAGAAAAATAATCCCGGATGAAAAACTTTGTGTCTTTAACGGTACTCCTTCGTTGCTGGTGCCGGAACTGTGTTCACATCTTGAGCTTGAAGCGTTGCCATCATGTCCTGACTGGGGTTATGATTATTTCCCGGTTTACGGTCACTATGTCGAAAATCTGGGACGTCCGATTATGGTAATGACCAGCCGCTTTCAGAAAACCTGGGGAGATTTCGGTGGCTTGCGCCCGGAAAAAGCGCTTGAGTTTGATTGCATGCAGGCGCTTAGTTCAGGCAAAGGAATCAGCATCGGCGATCACCTGCATCCGTGCGGCAATTTATATCAACCGGTCCTTGATCTGATCGGCAAAGTCTACCGGAAAGTCGAAAAACTTGAACCATGGCTGCGGGAAGCAAAACCTAATGCACAGGAAATAGCGATACTATCTCCGGTACTGAAAAACATGGCTATGGATGATAAGTTTGTGTCATTATCTGGTGCCGCCAGAATGCTACAGGAATCCCACCTGCAATATACACTAATCAATCAAAACATGGGTTTCTCCCAATATAAATTGATCATTATGCCGGATATGATTACCGTTAACGAAAGTCTGGCTGAAAAATTGCAAGATTACCTCGAGCAAGGCGGCAAAATTATCAGTTCCAATATTTCCGGATTAAACACGGATGAAAATAATTTTGCGCTTGCTGAATGGGGCGTCAAATATCAGGGAAGATGCAATTTTTATGTCGGATACTTCAATCCCTTGGTGGAAATGAATATCCCGAATATGCCAATAAGTGTATACGAAACTGGGATTACAACCGTTTTGCAGGGCAACACAGCAATGCTTGCCGAATTCATAAAACCATATTTCAATATCCATTGGGACGGTTTTCACGGGCACCGCTACGTACCGCCCGAAAAAGCCGACGGCGTTTGGGCAACAAATTCGGGCAAAGTTATTCATATAAATTCACCGGTATTTCGGGATTATGCCCAAAACGCTTTAATATACCATCGCCAATTCGTCCTCCAATGCATTAGTGAATTTTTGCCGAAGCCGCAAATAAAGATGGAAAAATTCCCCGTATACGGCAGAACTTATGCTGTCAGTAAAAACGGCAATGTTATTGTCAGCCTACTGGGTTACATTCCTGAATCTAAAGGCCGACAGGATATGATTGAGGAGCTGATACCGGTTGAACCTTCGACGATCTGTTTTAAATCAAAACAGGATATCGAAGCCTTTTTGATACCTGATAAAACGCCATTAACGGTATCCCGCGACAATGAATATCAGAAAATTGATGTTCCCGCATTTAAAGGCCATACACATGTATGTATTGAAAACGTGGAATAAATTATTGACTACTGTCAAACAGCTTGCAATTGCTAATATAATTTCAAATATTGTCTCCAAACTTATTAAGCTGTTTACATTTAAATGATAGTTTTGAGCTTAGCAGTGCAAGCTGATTTCCATCTTGTTCTATACTACGGTTCTATATTGTCATGAGAGGAAAAATTTTTCCTTCCAGATAATCATTGTATAAGGACAAGCTACGCTCAAGCCAAGGGCGGAATTATACGGCAAAATATCTTTATTTTAGCAGACAAAATCACATGCCTTACACTTGTTACGATTGATTTAAACCGTAATTTATTTCCAGTTACAGAACTTTTTATTGTCGCGCATTACAATACCATGTCCGAAACAATGGATTTTCTTTATACGCAGATTATTCCCGGAAAAAGTTCCGGTAATATCCCTGCCGCTTCCCGTACCCGAATCCATAGCCGACTTGGAATAATTTGACATATATACTCACCCATACAGTCAATTAATGATTGAAATTAGACATATAATTATTATAATTTAATAAAAATTTGATTTTTTTTTGATAAATGATTGAAATAATCAAAACAAAGGACTATTATTATAAAAATAAATCATATCAAGGATCGTAAAAATGAACCAGCGGCAGATAGACTTAGTAAAACTTCTCGAGCAAGAGGGGGAGTTAAATATTGAAGCATTGACAAAGGGGCTCAATGCTTCCGAAGCTACTATCCGGCGGGATTTAATAACGCTTGAAGAAAGCGGGCATATCGTCCGTACTATAGGGGGGGCCAGAATTATTTACGCTCATTCTCTGGTAGTAAGTACTTTTGAGCAGAAACGTGAAGTCATGCGCAAAGAGAAAGAAAAGATTGCCATCAGAGCCGCGGATTTGGTAAAACCCGGAATGGTTGTAGCCATCGACAGCGGAACTACCGCCTGGCGTCTGGCCGCGGCGTTAAAAGGCAAAGCGCCGTTAAACATTATTACCAGCGCGTTGGCGGTTTTGGAGGAACTTGGAGCGGTCGAGGGAATATCAATTTTTTGCACCGGAGGTAAATTCAGGCTTCAGAATCTTGACTTTGTCGGTGCGCCGACGATTGAAGCGTTTAGTAAGCTGCATGCCGATATCGCTTTTTTCGGCGCGGACTGCATGATTCCCGGACGGGGCGCGTATTCGCTTGATGAACAGAGTTCAGATGTTGCCCGCGCGATTGCTTCAGTTGCCGATGTGAAAGTGCTGCTGGCGGATCACTCAAAGATAGGTTCGCACGGTTGTTTCCAAGTACTTGGTGTCGATGAAATGGATTATTTTGTTACAGACAGCGGGATTGACGCCGGAGTGAAAGAGGAATTGGAACAGAATCTCAAGGGCTTGATTATTGCTGAATAAGTTTTTATAATATAGACAAGGCGTTTCACAAAAATCAATTTAAAAATAAATTGGAACATAATTTATTCAGGAAAGATTTGAATCAGTGAAAAAATTAAATAAAATTTTAAGTTGATTTTTTATATCCTGTTGAGTTAATTATATTAAAGTCAAGACACACTTATTATAATCAACTAACCAAACGGTTTAAATTATGGTAAAGATACAACGAGTAACGGAGCAACAAACAGCATCGGCGGAATTTCTTTATCCGGAATCCTGCTCAATGTTCTGGAATGTTTGAAAAAAGAGAGAAACATGAGAATGAAAAACATCGAAAAAGGCTATATCACGCACCGCGATATTTGGCTGTGCCTTGCTGGTTTGTTCGGTATTGACCGCACCGGATATGCCGATATCGAATTTCGCCTCAGAGATGATTTCTTCCGGAATTCGTTAAAAATCAAAACAGAGCCTTCGGAAAGCACTTTTTCGCACAGGGACGATAAAATTGCATCGGCAGATGAAATGTTCAATCGCATCAAAGCCACTCTCCTGCAATTACTTAAAATAGTACCGGGATTTGTCACGGAAAAAGTCACCCCGGTAGACGACATTACGCTTGAAGTCAGGAGAACACAACCAATGGTTTTATATTATTCGAAAATAACATATCAAGTTCACTTGAATTCAAAATCAAATATCACAGGAGGTCTTGTCACTGGATAACTGTATCTAAAAATCAGGATTTAAGCGGAAAAATCAGCAACTCCGGGCATAAAAGAGAAAAACAAATCCCGACAACGAAAAACAACCGCTGCAATCAAGTCGTTCGGCTAATTTATAAGCCACAAAACAAAATGAATCCGGGAAAAGTTTCACGGATTCAGATAAGAAAGAGGGTTATATCATGTTTCTTTTGCAAAACGGTAAAAGCCATAAGGCATCGAAATCAGGCATCTTTACACTTATAGAACTCCTTGTCGTGATCGCAATCATTGCAATCCTGGCGTCAATGTTGTTGCCTGCATTGAACAAGGCGCGCGAAAAAGCAAAGTCAATACACTGTGTTAATAATTTGAAGCAGATTGGTTTATCAATGTACTCATATATCGACAGTTATGCTGGATACTGGCCAAGATACGCAGAAGGTTCCCGGGCCTGGCGGAGACTGATGATGGACGCGGGCGTTATCGCGGCGGGAACAGGCAACTGGTTCAATAAAAAATTTGACTGCCCAAGCAATAAAATTACTCCATCGGGTTGTAGTTATATTGGGGTTTATGCTGAAACGTGGAAAGTTTCAAATGTTACACCCTATTTAACAATGCTTGGCACCAAGAAAAACACTTCGCTTTATGTAAAAACCACCATGTGTCGTCCCCCATCAAGGACCGCATATCTTGTAGAAGCGGCCAACCCGGCTTCTACTTATGCCACAAGCAGATTCTGGATTGGTGTTAGTACAGCATATCGGCATTCTTTTGGTGGAAATATGTTCTACGATGACATTCACAATGGCGGATCTAATTTAATTTTTGTTGATGGTCACGTACAAAATAAAAATAAGCGCTTTTTCTATGACGTCAGTTCAGCATGGGATCTATTTGATATTAATGGTTCTAATGACTAATGGTTTATTTTGAAATAGTTATTTCCCCGAAGATGCAAAATTTCCAAAATATGAAATTTAAACCTGTAGAAAATATGAAAGTAACTTTGATCATCTGAATTTGCAAGAAATCTTGGCTGCGGTTCAAGCCCGGTCAGGATTTTCTAATGATCTGTTTGAAACCCCATGGGAGATAGCATGAATAAATAAAACGTGTTTCGCGACATAAGCTCCAAGTATGGTTTAGACGGGCTATACGAGTATATCGAAAGAAACAGATCAGACTTAACCAGTCGAGGACATTTTGGAGGTGATTTTATAATATTGGAGCCAGTGTTATCCTCACCAGGTCAATTCATTGAAGTAGTTTTTTTCTTCTGAAAATCCTTATTTAATAATGATTTACCCAAAGATATCACAAGCCGAAAAATCACTCAATTTAAAGATGTTCATTTAAATATTATAAATTAAGAAAAATACTAATAAAGAAAGATACCCAATAATCAGGAATTTAATTATGAAAATTAATAAACTCCACACGTTTTTGCTCACAGCATCATTTTTTGCCTGTGTAAGCCTGAGGGCCGGGAATAAATCTACTGTTACGATTCCTGAGTGTAAACAACCGCCGAAATTGAATGGGGTATTGAATGACGGATGCTGGAAAACGGCGTCAAAGATCAAGGACTTTGTAATATACCGTCGCGGGCCTGTCGGCAGCAAAACCAATGACACCGAAGTTTTTCTGACCCGTGATAATAAATTTCTTTATATTGGGCTGATATGTCATAATCCTAATATGCAACACGTGGTCCAAATGGGGATGGAACATGACGACGGCGCAAATTTCTCGGATGATTCCGTAGAAATACTGTTGGGGCGGGAGAATTTTGGGTATTTTTACCATTACATTATCACCTGCGGTAATATGCAGGGAGAGGGTAAAGTTTACAAAAGTTTTGCGCGTGACTGGAACATGCCATGGGCGTCAGCTACAAAAAAAACAGACAAAGGATGGACCGCAGAAATCGCCATTCCCCTGTTTATAATTAATTCAAGTAAACCGTCAGATATCGAACTGAACTTTCTCAGGAGTAAAATAGAGATTGCTCTCGATCAAATGAACGCGAAGCAATCCGAAAAGAAAGTTATGTCATGTTGGAAAGCTGCTTTGCCCACTAACGGCAGATCCTGCTGGCCTCCTTTTCAACCGGTCCCGTTGGTAGGCACACAAAACATTAAGGCTCCCCCGGTATTTCTTCCATGCATCGAAAAGGTTTTATCCAAAGGCTATGAAGATGGCCCTAGCGGAAAACTTCAACAGGTTTTTGAAGCAGAACTGCGTAATTACTCAAATATTTCAGGAACGGCTAAACTGGAAATTACCGGGAAAAAAGTTATAAAGCCTTTGTTGCAAACAAACCGGAAATTGAACGCCTTATCAACTGGCAGCACTCTGCTGAATGTTCCCACTGTCACCGATAGCGGCAAACTCTCACTGGTGGTTTATGGAGAAAATAATCTACCGTTTCAGACAGTTTTGCTCCATGGCGAAGCATCGCTTATTGGAGATATTTTTACTGAAAGGAATTATTATACCACGGAAAAAACAGTTAATATCAAGGTGAAATTCAACCTTTCCGACGCGATTTTAAAAAATTGCGTACTGCTCCTTAAAGACACGTCCGGTAAAACGGTTGAAAAAGTTGCCGCGCCAGCGCGTGAAATAATTATCAAGGCTAAGTCCGATAAAATTTCTTTGGGAAAAAACATCTGGATTGCATTGCTGAAAAACAAAGACGGGATGGAATATGAAAAGCGTAATCTCTCCGTTGTCAAACTGGCGCCTAATCCCGGTAAGGAAATAAAGATCGATCGCTTCCGGCGTATTGTTTTGGTAAACGGCAAACCTTTTTTCATGTATGGAATGTTGTACAGACCATGGCTCTACGGAGGACTGAAAACCCCTGAAGTGGAAAGAGCCTATGAACTTTTCGCTAAAACCGGATTCAACACAGTTATTAATTCATATCACAGTGTAAAAAAAGGTGATGTGAAATGGCTGGATCGAATTATGAAGTTGACGCAAAAGAATAATTTAATGGTAATCGACCGGTATAACAGTCATCGCCGGGCTATTGGAAAAACCAAAGCTTATTATGATAAAAATATCAAACCGGTTTTTTTAGATGCTGCAAAAACCATCAGCAAATATGACAACCTTCTGGGCTACTGGAACTATGATGAACCTAATCTGGGCAACTGGCAGGAAAGTCTGAAAATTTGCGGCTGGTTCTATAATGACATAAGAAAATTTGATCCATATCGAACCATTTTCGCGCTTTATGCGAGAAATATCCCTCCGGTTCCGGCCGCAACCGAATACTTCGATATTTTCGGTTATGATGTTTATACCTATCCAGGTTGGGGAGGTCATTTCGATGTTGTAAACTCCATGGCTATTGATACCATAAATCTTGACGACAGGTTGAAGAAAGAACATAAACCTATTTATATTCTGCCTATGGGAACCTCACTGGGGGTTAGACGTGCGCCGTTGGCACTGACTTATCAGGAACAACTCGCCCAAAACTATACCGCATTAATCTATGGAGCCAAAGGTTTGCTTTACTTTGCTCAGTTGTACAGTTGGGGCCAGGATACCTGGAAGGCATTCCGAAGACTTGCTTCTGACCTGAAAGAACTTCAACCGGCTCTGCTCGCGCTCCCGGTTGACTATAAACTCGAATATCCTGGTAAGAATATTGATCCGGCGAAGAGGAAATTTCCATTTGTTCATGCTGGTCTGTTCAAACACCCGGAAGGAGATTATGTGCTGCTTGCGGTTAACTCGAAAACATCTCCTGTCGATGCAAAGTATATGGTCAACGGGCTGGAAAAAGTCACTCGAATGTTCGGAAAGAAAACGGAATTTAAAGTCAAAAATAATACTTTTTTCGAGCGTCTTGAACCTCTGGCTGTAAGGGCGTACAAAATTTCCTGTAGGGAATCCGGTCCTCTTAAGATCAGGATAGCGGAACGGGAACTGAAAATGGCCCGGAAACCAAGTAAATCAGAACCCATTCGCGATGCCCTGAACCGGGTATCGGTACGAAAAAACCTGATAATGAATCCTTCATTTGAGTGGAAACAAAGAGTCCCGGGCATTCCTGACTACTATCAACCCTACATACTTTCTTTTCTGGAAAAGGCTGGAGATGTCAACCATCCATTTTGGAAACTCGATACGACCGATCCCTACCATGGGAAATACTGTTTCATGTTAAAAAGGCCTTCCGAAACAAATAGCTATGGTTCAAACTCCATACGGGGCAGGTTTGCCTGTGAAAAACTGCCGACGAAAGAAACCGCTTATACATTCTCATTATATATGAAAGGAGAGAAAAACGGCGATAAAGCTAAGTTGCTGTCAATATTAAGGGAAGGATCTAAGGTTATCTGTTATGCGACTACTACTTTAAAACTCACCACGGAATGGAAGCGCTACTCTTTGCCGGTTAAACTGAAAAATCCCGGCCCTGTCACGTCCGCCATTCCATTGTCTCATGGAGAGTTTTCGATTGAGCCCACTCCCGGCACAAAACTTTGGGTAGATGCCATTCAACTTGAAAAAGGTAATAAAGCAACTGAATTCTCAGACCATTAATAAATTAAACGATAACTTGACTAAGGAATATTATGAACCAGAAAATAACTCAAGCATGTTGGGCTGAAAAAAATGAAGATATTTTTCAGGGAAAGCGTTTTTTCTACACTAAACCTTTACTACTTGTTTTTTTTGTCGCGCTATGGTTAATGCCGGCAATAACAGGGAATGCTGCCGCGAGCGATAGTTTAACTCTTAGCAATAATGGGAAAAGCGTAATATTTAAAAATCAACACCTGCAGCTTATGACAAACGGATTTTCTCTAAAGATTACCACTAAAGACGGTACATTATACAGTATTGGCAACAACTTACACGCCGAGGTGGATTCAATAGTGGAATTGGTAAATACCGAAAAAGAGAAATACATTGAGCTGAAATCAAAAAAGTTTTCCTATGGAAAGTATAAATGTGAGTTTCTGACCAGGTTGAAACTTCGTGCTGATTCACCGGTGCTTGAAATTGAAAGTGAGTTAAGAAACGTTGGGGATAATTATTTTACAGGTTATTACTTCTGGGAAATAGCTCCGGCATATTCAGATCTTTATTTCAGCAAAGGGCGGTTCCTGGTCGATGCTCCCGGTCATTTAAACGTGGAAGATTGGGGTTACTTTCCTGCTTCCAAAGACAAGACAGGTTTTGGACTTGCCGGGAATACGGATCAGTCAGGATTTTGCATGAAGACCATCTATCCACGTAAGAACTGGAAAAAAATGGGCTGGTATATATGTAAAAGAAACATGAAGCTTATCAAAGATAAATCCAGCAGTATTAATTTTATTTTCGTTCCAGCCAAATCCTTAGAAGAATTTCAAGGTGTCTATCAGAAAATTTCAGACAAAAAAGATACTAAATAAAGAATAAAAATGAAAATCAATAAAATACATACTTTGATCTTATTTACAGCATCGATTTTTGCCTGTGTAAACCTTAATGCCAATGCTACAATTCCTGAGTGCAAACAAGCGCCGAAACTGAACGGGATATTGGACGACGGATGCTGGGAATCTGCATCAAAGATCAAGGATTTCACAATTTGCCGCAGCGGAACTATCGGAAGCAAAACGAATGACACCGAAGTTCTTCTGACCCGTGACAATAAATTTCTTTATGTAGGGCTGATATGCCATAATCCCAATATGCAGCATGTGGTCCAGACCGGAATGAAACATGACGATCCCGCGAATTTCTCGGATGATTCCGTAGAAATACTGCTGGGAAGAGAGAATTTTGGGTATTTTTACCATTACATTATCACCTGCGGTAATATGCAGGGAGAAAGCCGGGTTGCCAAAAGTTCCGCAACCGGCTGGAATATTCCATGGGCGTCAGCTACAAAAAGATCGGACAAAGGATGGACCGCTGAAATCGCTATTCCCCTGTTCATAATCAATTCAAGTAAACCGTCAGATATAGAATTAAATTTTCTCAGGAACAAAATGGAGATTGCGCTCGATCAAATGAACGCGAAGCAATCGGAAAAGAAAGTTACGTCCTGCTGGAAATCCGCCACCCCCAAAGACGACAGATCATGTCGGCCTGTCCCGTTGGAAGAAACGCGAAACATCAAGGCGGAACCGGTATTCCTTCCGCGTATTGTAAAAGTTTTATCCAAGGGGCATAAAAAAGGTCCAGACGGAAAACTTCAACAGTTTTTTGAAGCACAACTGCGTAATTACTCCGATCTTTCAGGAACGGCTAAACTGGAAATTATTGGAGAAAGGTCTGAAAAGTCCTTAGCACGGGTAAATCAGAAATTTTCCGCCATTTCAACGGGCAACGCTCAGTTAAATGTTCCTACGGGCGGCAGTGGCAAACTGTCACTGGTGGTCTACGGGGATAATAACTTGCCTTTTCAGACAGTTTTGATCAAGAATGAAGCATCGCTTATTTCAGACGTTTTCACTGAAATGAATTATTATACAACGGAAAAAACGGTTAATATCAAGGTGAAATTCAATCTTTCCGCCGCCCTTTTAAAAAATTGCATATTCCTCCTTAAAGACGCGACCGGTAAAACAGTTGAAAACGTTGCCGCGCCAGCGCGTGAAATAATTATCAAGGTAGCGTCAAATAAACTGGCCGAAGGAAAAAACATCTGGATCGCATCCCTGAAAAACAAAGGCGGGATGGAGTATGAAAAGCGTGGACTCTCCGTTGTCAAACTTGCGCCGAAACCCGGTAAGGAAATAAAGATAGATCGCTTCCGGCGTATTGTTCTGGTCAACGGCAAACCTTTTTTCATGCATGGAATGTTGTACAGGCCATGGCTCTACGGAGGACTGAAAACCCCTGAAGTGGAAAGAACCTATGAACTTTTCGCGAAAACCGGATTCAACACAGTTATTAATTCATATCATAGTGTAAGGAAAGGAGATGCGAAGTGGCTGGATCAAATTATGAAGTTGACTCAAAAGTATAATTTGATGGTAATCGACCGGTACAACAGTCATCGCCAGGCAGTTGGACACAACAAAGCATATTATGACAAAAACGTCAAACCTGTTTTTTTAGAGGACGCGAAAATTATCAGCAAATACGACAACCTCCTTGGCTACTGGAACTATGACGAACCTAATCTGGGGAACTGGCAGAAGAATCTGGAAATCTGCGAATGGTACTATAAAGATATGAAACAATTCGATCCATATCGAGCCATTTTCGCGCTTTATGCAAGGGACATCCCTTCGGTTCAGGCCGCAACCGATTGGTTCGATGTTTTCGGTTACGATGTCTATTCCTATCCGGGTTGGCAATATTTCGCATCTGATATAGTAAATTACATGGCCCTTTTTACCTCACTTCTTGATGCCAGATTAAAAAAAGAACATAAACCTGTTTATATTCTGCCTATGGGAACCTCTCTGGGTATTAAGCGATCACCACTTGGACTAACTTATCAGGAACAGCTAGCCCAGGGCTATACTGCACTGGTTTATGGCGCCAAAGGCCTGCTTTACTTCGCTCAGTTGTACAGTTGGGGGCAGGAAACCTGGAAGGCATACCGCAAGCTTGCTTCCGATCTGAAAGTACTTCAGCCGGCACTGCTCGCGCTCCCGGTTGACTATAAACTTGAATATCATGGAAAAAGTATTGATCTCCTCAATAAAAAGTATCCACTTGTCCACGCTGGCTTGTTCAAATATCCCGAAGGAGATTATGTGCTTCTTGCGGTTAACTCGAAAACATCTCCGGTCGATGCAAAGTATATGGTCAACGGACTGGAAAAAGTCACTCGAATGTTCGGAAATAAAACGGAATTTAAAGTCAAAAATAATACTTTTTCCGAGCGTCTTGAACCTCTGGCTGTAAGGGCGTACAAAATTTCCTGTAAAGGCTCCGGTCCTCTTAAAATCAGGATAGCGGAACGGGAACTGAAAATGGCCCGTAAACCAAGTAAATCAGAACCTATTCGTGATGCCCTGAAACGAGTATCTGCACGAAAGAACCTGATAATGAATCCTTCATTTGAGTGGGAACAAAGAGTCCCGGGCATTCCTGACTACTACCAACCTTACATACTTTCTTTTCTGGAGAAGGCGGGAGATGTTAATCATCCATACTGGAAACTCGATACGGCCGATCCTTATCATGGGAAATACTGCTTTATGTTGAAAAGGCCTTCCGATGAAAACGAATATGGTTCAAACACCCTGCGGGGCAGATTTGCCTGTGAAAAGCTGCCGACGAAAGAAACAGCTTATACACTATCATTATATATGAAAGGGAACAAAAACGGCGATAAGGCTAATTTATTGTCAATATTAAGGAGTGGTTCAAAGATTATCAGTTATGCGACTACTACTTTTAAACTAAGCACGGAATGGAAACGCTACTCTTTGCCGGTTAAATTGAAAAATCCCGGTCCTGTCCAGACCGCCATTCCAAGACACTGTGGAGAAATATCGGTGCTCCCTTCTCCCGGTACAACAATCTGGGTGGATGCCATTCAACTTGAAAAAGGAGATAAAGCAACTGAGTTCTCAGATAATTAACAACTCAGAAGATCATCATGCGCGGTATCGTCATCCCAACCATGAAATAAAAAATGGCTTGAGCAGTGGTGATATTAAGGTTGATATCGAAACGTGTTAATACAAAAAATTGTAACAAAGATTTTTTCTTAGGAGCTGTTTAAAAATAAACTTGACAAGATAAGTGAATTATCCCGGAATGATTTGCAGTATTACCGGAGAGGCGCATAGCCTTAGCTATGTAACGAACCGGGAAATGGCAAAGCAGCCGGGAGAAACTCTGAGATGTAAAGGTTATTTTTATAAAGCTTCTAAATCAAAAGGAAAGTATAAAAATTATGGAGATTCCCGGTTATCTGAAAGGTTATGAAAAGTATTGGAATGAATCGCCCCGGGCCGCGGCCAGGACCTGGTTCGGCGATGCTAAATACGGCTTGTTCTTTCATTATGGTTTGTATTCGCAACTGGAAGCGAATGAACATGCGTGGCGTTTGCAGGATTTTACCCGGATTGAATATGAAAAGTTAAAGGAAACTTTTAATCCGGAGAATTTTGATGCCGACTACTATGTAAACTTTGCTATCGACTGCGGCATGAAATACATAAATATGGTGACCAAGCACTGTGACGGATTCAGTTTGTGGGACAGCAAGGCAACCGATTTCACCAGCGTAAACTCGCCGGCCAAACGGGATTTGGTAGCGGAGATGGTTGAAGCCTGCAACAAGCGTGACATGGGGTTGTTCCTGTTCTACGAACACGGTCTTGAATGGCGTCACCCCCACTGTCCGGCCCATTGGGACTGGAGCAATCCGCGCGTCAAAATTCAGGACCGCCTAAATCCCACGGACCCGTGGTACGCTACTTTGGAGACCGGTTACGACATGAATGAATATGTGGAATTCGTCAAAGAGCAAATTACTGAGCTTCTGACCAATTACGGTCCTGTCGCGGGAATTTGGCTCGATGGAATCGGGATTCCGGTTTCAGGCGATTACCGTCGTTTCAAGTGCGATGAATTATATGCGTTGATCAGAAAGCTGCAGCCCCAGACGCTGGTTTCGTACAAACAGGGTCTGTTGGGGACAGAAGATTTCTTTGCCCCGGAACACAAAGTGCCGGACATGTCAAACGGCGACCCGGCCGCCCTGGTGGGACAGATTGAAAAGAAGCGCGATAAAACCGTCGAGATATGTACCAGCATGACTCCGACCGGTTGGAGTTATATCAAAGAATATGAGGGTCAGCACAAAACAGCGTCTGAAGTATGGGAAACCCTGGCCAAGGCCCGGAAACAGAATGCAAATTTATTGCTGAACATCGGGCCCTTGCCGGATGGCACGATTAATCCGGAAGACGAGACTGCTTTGCGCGAGGTTGGAGCAAGACTGAGAAATGAGGGATTTCCCAAATGAGCATGACAGGCCGGGAACGTTTTTATGCGACAATTGAACGCCGGATGGTGGACCGTCCGGCGTCATGGCTGGGCTTGCCGGTGACGGAGGCTGAAGCACGTTTGAAAGAATATTTTCAAGTTGACAGTATAGGTGAACTGAAGCTGCTGCTTGGGGATGATGTTTGGCCCGTTGAAGTTCCATATAATCATCCTCCGGCCAACCATATCGCCTGCGCGTTTGATTTCGCGTTGGAATCGGCTAATTACGAAGAACGAACCCTGACCGCCCCCGGTTATTTTTCCGAATGTTCAAATATTGACGCGGTTGATAAATTTCCCTGGCCCGACCCCAAACAACATATGAGCCATGACGCGTGTGTGAACGCGTTTAACGGCCTGCCGGAAGGCAAAGCCGTTTTGGGAATGATGTGGTCGGCGCATTTCCAGGATGCCTGTGCGGCGTTCGGGATGGAAAACGCTATGGTCACAATGCTTACCGAGCCTGACCTGTTTCGCGCGGTGATAGACCGGATCGTTGAATTTTACCTGGAAGCCAACAATATTTTTTATGAAGCCGGGCAAGGAAAGTTGGACGCGGTTTTGATCGGCAACGATTTCGGGAGTCAGTCCGGATTGATGGTCTCTCCGGATATGCTGCGGGAATTTGTCTTTCCCGGAACGGCCAGGTTGATTGAGCAGGCAAAAAGTTTCGGGCTCAAAGTAATTCATCATTCCTGCGGTTCAATCTATGAAATCATCCCTGACTTGATTGAACTGGGGGCCGACGCGATCCATCCGGTTCAGGTTTTGGCGAAAAATATGGACCCGGTAAAACTGCAGGAAGAATTCGCCGGAAAAGTATCATTCTGCGGTGGAGTTGATGTGCAGCGTCTGCTGGTCCATGGTACTCCCGGCGAAGTGCGTACGGAAGTAAAGAAACTACGGGAACTTTTTCCAACCGGGTTGATTATTTCTCCCAGCCATGAAGCGGTGCTCCCGGATGTCGCTCCGGCCAACCTGATGGCCATGTTTGAAGCAGTATCGGAAAAACTTTGATCCGCATGATTTGAGCAAATAAGTAAACGCAATACATATAATTAATATATCGGATATAAAATGAACTCAAAAGAACGTATTATCAATGCAATGCAGGGAAAGGATGTCGACTATCTGCCTTGTTCAATATATTTCAATCCCAATCTGCAAGTTCCGGGTTACGACCTGGCCCGGACAACCGAAAGAAACAACTTGGGATAGATTTGGGAACAGATCCCGTGGTGCCAGTGGAAACCTGGTGGACAACCCATCATGATGTAAAAACCGAAGTATGGCGCGCAAACGCTGACGACTGCGAGTTCCCGTTGCTTTGGCAGCGCTGGAAAACTCCCGGCGGAGAGTTGACGCAAGCGGTAAAACTGACCCCGGAAATTGCCTCGTGGGACCGGGTTTACTGGGATGATTTCACCGCCAGCAATATCTATAAACCGCTGGTGACATGCCCGGAAGACGTAGAGTTGATCCCTTATGTTTATGCTCCGCTGGTCCAGGAAAATATCTTTCAGATCCAGGAGGAACAGAAAGCGTCCATTGAGCAGGCCGCGCAACATAACCTTGCAACAATGACAACCTACGGACAGGGGCTGGCGGTGGCAATGTTTATGATGGGCGCCGAGAACCTTTTATATTTCTCAATCGACCATCCGGAGGCTTTCGCGAAATTGGCCGGATACATTCACCAGACCGAAATGAAGAATATCGAAATGGTCAAAATGCTTGGCATCGATATTTTGAAACGCTTTGGCGGCTATGAAATGGTCAACTTCTTTACGCCGGAAACCTTTAAAACGGTCATCAGTCCTCTGCTCAAAGATGAAATTGCAAGGGCCCATGAACTGGATATGCTGATCTTTTACCGGGTGGTCACCGGCATGGAGCCGGTATTGCAGGATATTGCCGCACTGGATTTTGACTGCATTGAAGGCGGAGAACCGCATTTGAGTAATTGTTCGCTGGAACAATGGCACGATGTGTTTGCCGGCAAAACGTGCAGTTGGACCGGGATAAGTACCCCTAATGTCATTGGCTCCGGAACCGGAAATGATGTCAGGAATGAAGTTCGGAAGGCCATCGATATTTTTGGTAAACAAGGCTTTATCCTTGGCGTAACCAACAGCATCAGGAACCATTTCCCATGGGACAATACCCTGGCAATGGTTGACGAATGGAAAAAATACCGGAAATAATTATACGAATACAATTATGCAAAAGATCAATATCAAAATTTTTATAGTTCTAAGTATTGTTGCCTGCTGTGGAAACGCGTTTTCAGGCAAATTTAACATGGTTTCAAATATCGACCTTAATATTCCGGTCGGGACCTATCAGAAAATGGGAATTAAACAGGTCTGGATTCACTGCTCTTTACCTGTCGAACTGGATAAGTCAAACATGCCAAAATGGGTAGACGGCAAGGATTATAAGCTTATTCAAAAGGTTTATAAGAAGTTTGAAAATTCCGGTATTTCGACTTTTCTGGTAGTTGGTATATGGCGGAAAACCTTTAAGGGGCAGGCCCGCAAGAAACAGAAAAGTTTTTACGGTAAAGATTGGGAATACGGCAGTTTTTCCGCTGATACGAAAGACATTGAAAAAAAATTGCAGTTCATTGCCCGAGAGCTGAAAAAATATAAGTGTTTCGGAGGAATCTGTATTGATGATGAGCCGGCGATTATTACCGGGGGGTGTTTTAATGAACGCACGGTTGCTTTGTATAAACAAAAATACGGGCTGGAGCCGCCTTCAAGAAAAGATTTTGAAGATACTAAACCAGGGTTAATAAAAAGCGATAATCCGGTGCTTACCTGGATGACTTTCCAAAGAAAATTGATGTTGGAGTTTTATCGAAAACTGCTGTTGGCGGTACGAAAGGTCGACCCGGCTTGCCCGGTCTATACAATTCCATCTGCCAGTTGGATTAGCGGGAAAACAATATCACGTCCCGGATGGACGCCGGACAAACATAAGATGAAACGGCTGGGCATGCTCGATTCTGTTTATTTGCAGGATTTTCATCTTTATAATCAATACTGTTTTTCTGTTTTGGACGAGAATGGCTGGTCCCGAAAAGTTGCCGACGGTTTGTGCCAATACCAGTTCACTCCACCTAATTGTCCAAGAAGTATAGTGCCTGTATACAGTCCCGATCCCGACGGCAAAGGAATTTCCCCCCGGGCTTTCAGACGCTATGTTCTGCAAACTTATGCCGAAGGGGCAAAGGGAATTGGCTATTGGCCGGCAAGTGTATTCTCGAAAAATATTATAAAAATCGCTGAGGAGTTGTATAGAAATACTATTGAGCCGTTGTGCCGCAAAACTCCAAATCTGGAGAAACTTAAAGGCAGGGTTGCCGTGCTGATCTCAAATTCAACCAATGATTTCCTTAGTGTTTGGAAAAACAACCCTATCGAACGCTTTGAGCATATTCATAAAAGTGAAGCCCTGGAATACTATTTGTTCAAAAGAGGAATACCTTTTGATATAGTTTTTGAAAATAAGATCAATGATTTGCGCCAATATTCAATTATCATTGCCGCCGGAATTGATTACATGAGAATCGATAAGGCCAAAGTTCTTGCGGATTATGTCAAAAACGGTGGAAAATTGATTTTTGACAAATCAACCAGGATCAGAATTAAAGGGGCGGATATTCTTGATTTCAACACTTCCTGCTGGTTTGATGCTTTGAAAAGCCAGTATCAAAGAGAATCTGATCTCGAATACCAGGCAGGGATATTGGATGGCTTGTTACGCAAATCCGTTCCAGACTCATTGGCTATCTGCCGTTCCGGTTCCCGGCATGTTAATATTAATTACCAGACCGACGGCAAGGTTGTTTACCTTTTTATTGTGAACAATGATTTGCATGGCAGAATAGAAACAAATCTCAGATTCAATAAAAAATATAAACTTGAAGAAATTTTAACCCGAAAACTTTTTACTTTGAGTGATAATTTTGATATTAAATTAAAAGTTGACGGCTTGCGGGTGTTTAAACTCATCTCAGATTAAAAATACAGCTTCATATATTAGAAAGGATTTTTGATGAAAAAAGATCAATGGACTTTTGTCTATATAGCGGACATTCAACCGGGTTCTCCGCGATCATACCGCTTCAACCCGGCCTGGATGGAAAACTGGCGGACCGCGAAAAAGCAGATTATGGAACTTCAGCCGGAATTTGTTCTGGTCGGCGGCGATATAACGCGGGACGGCACTATCCATGATGGTGAGTTTGAAGAAATGAAGAGCGAACTGGACAGCATGAATATCGAATACCATGCCATACCCGGTAATATGGATGTCGGCAACAAGTGTACCAATATTCAGGGCGCGGTCGCCGGACGTCGCGACCCGGAACTAAATATAACCGGTGAGAACCTTTCCAGATACGAAAAGTTTTTCGGTCCGAACCAATGGACTTTCTCCTGTAAAAATATCCGGGTGACGGGCTTTTGCGATATGCTTATGGGTTCAGGGCTTCCGGAAGAAAAAAAACTATGGGAATTTCTGGAATCATTGAAGGACCTGCCTCCCTGCGAACATCATATAATCCTCACACATTATGCGATGTTTATCCAGACTCCCGATGAAAAACAGTATGATTTAAGTAAACTGGATGAATACTACGAATGGTATTTCAGTATTGATAAAGAACCGCGGGAACGCCTGTTGCCGTTGTTTAAGGAATGCGGGGTAAACCGGATGATAACCGGGCACATCCATTGCCGCAAAGATTTTTGTTTTGACGGAATCAACTATGACCTTGCTCCCGGCACCTGCTTTGGGCAATGGGAAAATAAATGGCCCGACGGCGATGATTCACTGGGTTTTTATCTCTACACTGTTAATGGAACAGAAATGAACAAAAAATTCATTCCACTGGAAAAATTATCAACGCGAACCGACGCCTACGGTCCCGGCGGCCACCCCCCCCCGGAACAATGGGATTATTCAAAAGCACGGGAAAAACCATCTTTTCAGCAATAATATTAACAAACAGGATAAACCACGAAAGTTGTTAAAAAAAAGAAACAAATAAAATTTGATACAAGAGGTAACACTCAAGAATTAGGGTTTTGACGGTTTTTTCAAAAAAAATCCGCATCGGATGCGTCAAAATGGTTTTGACGCATAGAAAATAAAACGTTTAATCCCCAAAAGCCAACAGTTTTGAAATTGGCTTAATAAAAAGTTTTTATGTAAAATGATATATCCAAACAAAACATTATTTGCGATTATGAATCTTATTTCATGTTGGTCTGTTGTCAACTCCGCAAAGGTCGATGTGTCCATCTGGAAAGCAGAGATCAAAGCGCAGGAAAACATCGTGTCAGTGTCGCCATTCAATTACGTTTTTGCCGGTAAAAAACAGGAGTGTACGGGAAAAACATTCATTATCACATCAACTAAACTCAATGAAATGCAAATAGGCATTATGCTTAAAGCACCGGGCAGACAGGACTATAAATGGATATTTATGCCTAATAAATTACCGGCCCGGAATATCGTTGATTTTAAATTGGTTGATAAAAATGGTAAAAAGCTTCAAGAAGGCGTGGACTATCACCTGAACAGAAAGGGGGCGGTCTCCCAATTAAAAAGCAAGACAGGCAAGTCACGAAAGAAACCAATTCCAACAACCGCCTCATTTTCATATTTTCCGGATCGCTATGATTCTATTTTCTTTGATCCCGGAAATGGTTCTTTGAGCATTGTACAAGGCGTTATGCGAGATGTTGATGCCGAAGAATATATTCCGGCGGTACCAGCCGGGAAAATTCGTCTTTGCAATATAGCCGTTACCGGAGATAATATCCGGGTAATTCCAACTTACGCAAAGACAAATGTTGTTGTTGAAGGGGACCTTACAGCTTTTTTTAAAAAACTTAAATCAGGAAAACCAGTTAAAGTACTTGGTTACGGCGACAGTATTACTGCCGTACAAAATGGTCACACTGAGTATAAGCCTAATTCAAAAGCTCATGATCGATATGAAAGTTATCTTTCTCGCTTTCCTAAAGATACGGTAGCGCTGGTAGAAAAATTCGACTTTCATGATGGCGTGGGCAAGAAGCATTGTAAATTAGGCTGGAACTGGAAACTTGTAGAGACGATTGAGAAAAAATATGGCAATAAAGTCGAATACTTTAACTGTGGAATAGGCGGAACGTGTTCTACAGTCACCAAACGTCACGGGCTTTATCCTGATCGTATCCAAGCGGCTCTTGCTGTCAAACCGGATCTCGTAGTGCTGGCATTCGGGATGAATGAGTTAGGTAAACTCAGTACTGAAAAGAATATTGACGAGATTATTAAGAGATTCAAAGCAGTCGGAGCCGATGTTATTGTTATGGGGGTGCCGCAAATCAACGGCGAGAGAAGCGACACAATGAATAAATGGCAAAAAACAAACGATATTATCAAAAGAGCCGCTCAAGATAACAGTTGTCCATTTATTGATACGACTAAAGTTAACCTTGGCATCGTCCCTGAACATATTTGCTCTGCCAACCAATACAATCATCCCGGTATAGACGAGCTGAAAAAATATGGCGAAGCTTTGACTGAGGTTCTGAAATAATTATTAAACATGAAAAGCGAACAAAATCCGGCATGAGGTGGAAGCGGCCTTTGGAAAAACGTGATTGCCTCTACTCAAACCGTACATATAATAGAAACAAAGTAAGAATTTAAAACAAACAAAACATGAAAGTAAAGCATGACAGAACTCAATAAATACCGGGAAGATTGGCAGGAAATCAACGCTTCATCTCCCAAAAAAAATGGCAGAGCTGTTTTTAACAGAAATAAATATGGAATGTTTATTCATTGGGGACTATATTCAATTCCTGCTGGCGTATGGAACGGTGAAAAGATGGAGGATGGCGGCGAGGGACCAACGGTTGCGGAATGGGTGATGCGGCGTAAAGGGATTCCGAGGAGCGAATATGCAAAGCTCGCAGAACAATTCAATCCTGCAGATTTTGATGCTGAGGCCTGGGGCGCCATCGCTAAAGCGGCAGGAATGAAATATATGGTTATTACCGCGAAACATCATGAGGGATTTGCCATGTATGATTCAGCGGTTGATGATTTCAATGTTGTCAAAGCGACACCGTTCAAACGTGATATTATTCGCGAACTGCATTCCGCCTGTAAAAAAGCGGGGATTGGTTTTGGTATATACTATTCTCATTCTCTTGACTGGCGTTCAGGCGGGGACGGGGGAATGAATAAATATGGTCCAGGCAATAATCCTGCATGGCTTAATTATCCAAATTATTTTGATCCGGCGGAAGTCTCTTTTGATTCATATATTGAAAACAAATCATTGCCTCAAGTTAAAGAAATCCTCGAAAAATATGATGATCTTTGTGAAATATGGTTTGATACGCCAATATCGATTCCAATTGAGCATAGTATGGCATTTTATAGGGCTGTTTATGAACTCCAACCAACAACTCTTGTCACCCAAAGAGTAGGACACGACCTTGGAGATATTGGAACTCCGGGAGACAATGTTATTCCTGAACGGGCGGATACCTCCTGCTGGGAAGGCATTGCCACTACCAATAACTCATGGGGATATAATTGTTACGATAAAGATTGGAAATCCCCGCAGGAATTACTCTACTGGCTTGTCGCAACCTGCAGTAAAGGCGGTAACTTTTTATTAAATGTTGGACCAACCTCAAAAGGGAATATCCCTGCGGAAGCTGTAGAAAACATTACACAAATAGGAAACTGGTTGCGGATTAATGGCAAGGCGATATATGACTCAAAACCATGGAAAATATCTCATGAGGGGCAGCCTGAAATGGAAACCAAGGGAACAATGGCTAGAAAAGAAAACGGTTTTTCTAAATCTTTTACAAGTCAGGATTTCTGGTTCACCGCAAAAGATAAGTTTATATATGTTATTGCGTTCATTTGCCCTGAAAATAACATTGCAACAATAAAATCTTTGAAGGAATTAAAAATACGTTCTGTAAAACTATTGGGAAATGAACTTCCCATAGACTGGAACTATACTGAGGTTGGAATAGAATGTCACATTCCAGAAACCATTGATATTTCATTGGGATACGTCCTTGAAATAGAAACTTCAGAAAATATATAAATGCATACTCTGCTAAGTATTTTTTATGGAAACAAAAACTCATGAATTGACAATAAAAAAGAACAAACAATGGAATTAACAACATGGTTAAAAAAATTTTTAAAATAATTTGGATGTTATTGATAGGTTTCGCGATATCCGAATCAAAGGCCGGGAACTCAAATGACGCCCCCGTTCGCGTGGTCTGTGATTGGTACTCTCCGATGCCTTATACTTTGGAGGAACAGGCTCGCAATTATTCTTTTGAGAAGTATATGAAACGGCATCCGAATGTTAAAATTGAACCATTCTCTCAATTGCGGGTAGCAGGAGCGGCATCGAAGTCAGGAAAATTGATGAGTGTCGCCGGTGGAACTCCGCCTGATATATGGCGGATGTGGTTCCATGAAACACTCAAATTTGCTAATCAGGGTTTCCTGATATCTTTAAACGAGTTCATTGGTTATGATGAAAACGGTGACGGCAAAATAGCTGGTTCCGAGGTAAAATACCCGCCGTGGAACGATATTCCGCCGGAATTCAAGGCCGGTTGCGTTAAAGACGGCAGAATTTATGCTTTGCCGTATATGATCGGCCAGATGCAAAGTTTGAATTTTCGTACCGATTTGTTCAGGGAAGTCGGGCTGGATCCTAACCGGGGACCGTTGACCTGGGATGATTTATGGCGCTACGCCCAGAAGCTGACTTTCAAGCCCGGGGAAGTCCCGGGAAAGCCGATGGGGCAGCGCGGCATGTATTTTATGACAACAAGTCATTTATGTTTTAATCCATTGGTTTGGGCGGCCGGGGGCGATCTGGTGAAACGATATAAGATCAACCCCAAAAACGGCAAAATCATCGAATCAGATAAAGAAACCCCCATCCTTAAAGACCCGGAAAACGGGGACGATTTAAGCAAGGTCAAAGTCCACTGGAAAGCCGGTTTTGACAGCCCTGAAGGCCTGGCGGCCATGAAATTTATTCACAAGCTGCGCTGGCAGAAGTGGACCAAAGATCCGAAAACCCGTGAACCCTTCGATTTGACCGCTGAAATGCTTGCTAATAGAGAGGCGGTTTCTCCATCAGGAAATAAATTCAAATTAACGGAAGGGGTTAATGGCAATATTTATACAGGTGTTATGTTTCAGGCCTCCGGCAGTGAAGACGACAAGAATATCCTCAAGGTAATTGCCGACGGTCGCATAGGAATGTTCTTCGGCCACAATGTGTTTATAAACAGGATCGTAAATGATTTTGGCATATCCCCGGAACAGTTTGGGGTCGGTCCGATGCCGGCAAAAAAGGGTTGTAAAACGGTAGGCTGTTTCATGCCGGTATTATTTGGAATTTCAGTCAAGAAGCGGACTCCGGCAGAATTACGTACAGCATGGGACATTTTGATCGATTTCACCAGCAAAGAAAATTTAAATGAACGTACTCGAATCATGGTTGAAGGCGGAAAAGGGCGTTTGGTTTTTCCGCGTTTTCTGAAAGAAATAAAGTATATGGAGCTTTATAACTCACTACCATCGTCCTGGCGAAATATTGAAAAACTCATTCAGCGTAATCGTACCGAACCATTCAACAAGGGCTGGACCGAGGTACAAGCAGAAATTACCCCGGCGATTGTCGAACGCATCTGGCAAAATGAAAATATTGACCTGAAAGCATTACTCCGTGAAGCCGCGATAAATGTCAATATGAAGTTTGAGAAATGGCCGGAGGCTAAGATGGCGAAATGGCGGCCCTGGGCGTGGGCAATTTGGTCTGCTGCAATGATTTTATTTATTTGGGCAATGCGGATTGTAATCAAATCACTCAACACGAAAGTTAAGAAGAGTACGAAAAAACAACTTGATGCCACGGTTACTGCGAAGAAGAAATTCAAAATTAACCTTATATATATCTGGATACTTCCCGCCTTGATTACGATCTTGATGTGGAAATATTATCCTTTGATCCGCGGCTCGTTCATGGCTTTTCAGGACTACAAAATCGCTGGCGGCAGTGAATGGGTCGGGATCGACAATTTCATTATGATCTTTGGTAATAAGGCGTTCTATTTTACGCTGTTACGTACTTTTTATTATGTCGGACTAACAATCCTGATCGGTTTTGTCGTACCGATTTTCCTGGCTATTCTGCTTACTGAAGTGCCGAAGGGAAAATATTTTTTCCGGACGATGTTCTATTTGCCTGCGGTCACCAGCGGACTGGTCATCATGTTTATGTGGAAACAGTTTTATGACCCTTCCACCGCAGGTTTTCTGAACACGATTGTCATTGAGTTCGCCTCATGGTTCGGAATCCAGTCAAGCGGTTTTAAGTGGCTGCAGGATCCGAACTTGGCAATGATCTGTATCATTATTCCCGGGGTATGGGCAAGTGCCGGAGCCGGAAGTTTAGTATATCAGGCGGCGCTGACCAGTGTCCCGAGCGACCTTTACGAAGCCGCCGATGTGGACGGAGCCGGCATAATCAGCCGTATCCGGCACATAACCGTCCCAACCCTGAAGCCGTTAATTATTATCAACTTTGTCGGGGTGTTCATCGGGGCGTTCCACGCGATGCAGAATATTTTCGTTATGACGGGCGGGGGACCATTTAACGCAACGCGAGTAATCGGTATCGATATCTGGTTCAACGCGTTTATGTATCTCAAATTTGGCTTTGCCACCGCTATGGCATGGGTACTCGGGATTATGCTTATCGGCTTTACTGTCATGCAACTGAAAATCCTTAGTAAAGTCGAATTTCGAAAAGCTGAAGAAAATTGAATAAAAATATAGACAGTTGAACCTAAGTAATTGACTGGAAGATAATTTAAATTAACATAAGCAGGATTTTTCAATATGCCTATCATTTCCAAGGGAGGCCGCAGGAGCCTCAAAGTTCGCCTGATATTCTTTGCAATCTATGCAATCCTCATATTAGGGACCATCACGATGGTTTACCCTTTCATGCTGATGCTTTCCAGCTCAGTCGCCAGTCCATTTGACTTCGATGACCTGCGGTTAGTGCCGAAGTACCTTACTGACGACAATGCTCTGATTAAGAAGTTCCTCTATGCGAAATACGGCCGCGAAAACCTCCGCGAACTGAGCATTATCTATCACTGTGACAGCAACTGGAATACCTGGAGCAATATTCGTGTAGAAAATAATTTTATCAACAATAATTATCCTATTGCGGCAACCCGTTATCAGACCAATCCCGCAGTTTGTCGGCAAATAACCAATGACTGGAACCAGTTTAAAAAGACACTCCACCCACAAGATATTACTGCTTTTTACCCGGATAATTACGATGCCTACCGCGACTTTCTGAAGACAAAGTATAGCAATGCTGTTACATGTACATCCTCCGCATGCGCTAACAAAGACAACTCGGCAGCTCTCGCTGAATTGAACCGCAACTGGCAGCGGGCGTTTAATAATTTTGCTGAAATCCTGCCGTTGAAAAGCTTCCTCACGCAACAGCGGTGGTTTGCGCCGTCGCGTCCTGATTTTAAAGACTTGCTGACCTATTACCGGCAACTCCCCGGCGAAAAAATAAAGATACTGCCGACCAGTTTGTTGTGGACGCTCTACCTTGAAAAACGCTTTGTTAATACTTCACGCTTTGCTAAGACTAGCGGCGTTACCGCCAGACAGTTTTCCGATGTGCCTATACCGGCGGACAAGACTTCAAAACTTTATCATGTGTGGCAGGAATTCCTACGGACAAAATACCCGTTGCGACTACTTTCAGTGCGCGGTGACTACACCGCACAGTGGCGCAAACTATTACAAAACGAATTCAAAACAGTCAAAGCATTCAACCAGCAGACTGAAAGTCGCATCCGTAATTTTACAGACTTGCATTTCAGTGCGATTCCGCCAACACACCCGATTCTACGGGGATACTGGCTGAATTTCGTGCTGGCGAAAATCCCAACAGATAATTGGTCATTGAATCGTCCACTGGATTTATATCATGCCTATCTGCGCGAGAAATACGGTGACGTTTCCCGGATAAACATTGCCTATGGGACTGATTATAAAACTATCGATAAGATTCAATTGCCGCTGAAACTTGCTGATTATGTACAGTTTGAGGAAAACAAAACCACTATCCGCTGGCATTTCTTCGCAGACAACTACCTTAAGGTAATGGCATTTCTGACTACGAAAGGGCGGGCACTGTGGGTAACGTTTGTACTGGTGGGACTAACAATTTTAGGGGCTCTGACGGTCAATCCGCTGGCAGCATACGCGCTGTCGCGAGGCAAACAATCCACCTCAGCTAAAATCCTGATATTTTTCCTGGCAACAATGGCGTTTCCTGCGGAGGTAGCAATGATTCCCGGCTTTCTTTTGTTACGCGACTTGAATTTGCTGAACACCTTCGGCGCGTTGGTTCTGCCGGGGCTAGCGAACGGCTACAGCATTTTCCTGCTGAAAGGTTTTTTTGACAGTGTGCCGAGAGAGCTCTACGAGGCAGCTGAAATAGACGGAGCAACTGAGCTGACGAAGTTTTGGCGGATAACGTTTCCGATGTCCAAACCAATTCTGGCGGTGATCGCGCTGAGCGCATTTACGATGTCATACGGTGGTTTCATGTGGGCATTTCTAACGTGTCAGGATCCGAGAATGTGGACTATCATGGTCTGGTTGTATGACTTTCAGGGACGCTATGCCGATCAACCGGGCATGTGTATGGCGGCGTTTACACTGGCGTCTCTGCCGACGCTGTTGGTATTTTTGTTCTGCCAGAAGATCATCATGCGTGGAATCGTCATCCCCACCATGAAATAATCCCATGTTCCTGTTTTTACTGAAACAAATTGCAATTGCGACAGTAGGATCTTTATAACTTACAAAAGACAGAAAAGTTTTAATAATGGTTATCGATATTCATCAACACATTACGTTTCGGAATTATCCTCAATTCAGTCGTATGAAAGGTCATGGACCTTTTACCGCAGATGATTTGTTGAAAGATATGGATAAGTGGGGTATTGAACAGTCAGTAGTTCTTCCTTTAGCCAACCCGGAAAACACTGATATATATGGAGTTGCAGGCTGCCTGGAAGTTATAACGGAGTGCAGGAAGCACCTTCGCTTGCTTCCTTTTTGCAATATTGATCCTCGAACTATTCATAATACGCCGGAAGCGGATTTTTCTGAACTGCTTGAGGTATATAAGCAATTGGGGTGTATTGGAATTGGTGAGCTTTGTGCGAATCTGTCAGTATCTTCCCCCTTATATGGAAATCTTTTTTATCATGCAGGAGAAGCTGGGTTACCAGTTTTATTTCATCTTTCGCCAAAGGAAGGCGGCATGTATGGGATGGTTGATGATCCAACCTTGAGCGGTCTGGAAAAAGCGTTGAAACAGTACCCAAAAACTATTTTCATTGGACATGCCCCATCGTTTTGGAATACCATTGATGCTGACATAATCGAACCGGAAATGCGTAATAGTTATCACAAAGGACCTATCGTCAACAAAGGCCCTTTATGGAGAATGATGGCAGAATATTCTAATTTGTATGGAGATTTTTCTGCCGGTAGCGGCTATAATGCATTGACCCGCGATACCAAAAGTGGAATTGAGTTTTTAAAAAAGTTCAATTTAAAAATATTTTATGGGACTGATATGTTTTTCAGCAAAGATACGCCTCCTCAACATTTGACAATGATGAATAACGCTTTGTCCGAGGAAAAAATAACTCAGGAAGAATATGACAATATCATGTATTGTAATTTTAACAGAGTTTTTAAAAAATAGCCCCAATATCCGATAATGTTTCATTAGTAAGCAATCGTCGTGTACACGTTTACAGACGAACGATAATTTTAACCAAGCAACAAACTTGTCAATTACCTCCTAGTTTTCCTGGAGTTACACGCATCCAGAAGCCAATATATTAGCGTACCTGTATAGTTTCCCTTGCCAAACGCACCCTAACTGTTGGCCTGTGGTCATAATATTCAATGATGGTACCGGTTGAACCGTTGACAAAGCTGTATTGGCTAATGTCGTGATCGAACTGGTTGGTTATAACAATGACCATGGCTCCTCTTTTTATCGACAGATCATATGCTACCGGCAACTCTTCAAAGGGATAATCTCCTTCGATCCTGCCCGTTAATACATCTCCGGAACCAAGGATATTATCAACCTGGAGCTTATTGATGTAATCAGCCTGTTGCCTTGTACAACACAAGCAAGTATGCTCCGGATAAAATTTGTTGACATCTTGCTGGGAAGTATCGGGTTGTAGTGGTTGAATCTGGATTGGATCTCGGCAGAACAATGCCTGACTGCATCCAGAAGGTTGATGAACTAAACATCTATTTGCCGGAATACCTGATTGTGCATGACGTGTTTGAAGTTCCCTGTAAAATAATAACGGGTATTGAAATAGAATATGCCTCCATAATTTCATCATAAGCAACATTTTGATTGAAACGATGCTTTGTCTAAATAGATTTAAACGATCCCGCAAATTCACAAAGTGACACCTCGCTATATTGGGAAAAAATTAAGAAGCAGTATCATCGGGCTGGTAAGGGTAAAATCATGATTCTGACGATAGTAAGGGACTGAAAATAAAATATGCAAAACCAACAAGATCACCAAAAGGAAAAAGACTATCCAAATGATAACCACCAGTGCAATATCATAACCGGCCCTTTGAATATTAACTGCCTCGGGGTAACGCATAGAACACCTCTTTTAGATAATTGTTAAAATATATAAAACTTCACTTACTGGAACGGCACTTCTCGCGCCGGAAACGCGAATACATAACCTTACGTTCCTCTGAAGGTATATTATCGCTGTCTTTAGATTTAGCCAGGTAGGACATTTGTTTATGGACCGCATCAAACTGTTTATCAAAGTCTGGAGAACCTCGACGTATCATGATTCCGTTCTTGACAGGTTTACCATCTTTTCCTCTATTGCATTTATCAATCAGTCCCTTGGCTTCATCCGGTTGGAGATTCAACTGTTCAGCAAGGAGACCTTCAGCTACTTCTATCTGCTTACGGTAATCTTTCACCTTGTTGCCGTTAGTAACCATCTGGATATGAAAATGAGGGTTCTTCGATGTCTCCCGCTCCATCTTAACTGCATAATCCGGATCAAGCTTCTTACGAGCGAGATTCTTGGTATAAGAACTCATAAAGCTTTTGATAAACTCGTTCGGTCGCTTCTGGATATCCTTTCCTTGGGGGAATCGGATATCCATACGCCAAGAGAGTACTTTGTTATGTCTGGAAGTTGCTGCCTCAAGCAACTGAAGATTGTTCTGGAGGTGATGAGGGTTGTATTTGTACTCTGTGAACTCTCCGGTGATGATAGGGTGACCTTTGTATTCACCGGTAATAATGATATTCTTATTACTCATGATAAGTCCTCGTTGTGTTTGCTGGTGATAAGTGTTAAGATGTGAATGATTAAATGTCTACTATACAATAGTGTTGATATGTAGAATGATGTTTAAAAGGGAAGAGAGGAAGAGGGGGAGGAGAGTAAGGAGAGAGAGATGGGTGATATATAAGTATCACCATTATTCCTACTCAAAACAGGCACACAAGAGCAGTTAAGCCCTGGCTGCACGCCGGTTTAAATGTCACCTTCGACTGGATAACGTCCTGACTGATTTAGATGTTGTTATCAAATAAAAAATGCCAGCGTTATTTTATAAAGTAATCAAAAATAAGTTCATCCAACCTCCCCTGTAGAAATATATCAAACCTGACTTGAGCAACGCGCAACCCTATATCGATGGAAACCCCATATTGAATCAACCCCAAGCGCAGTTAACAGTACTCCTTCCTGGTAGCCCACCATGGCTACCAGGGAGTTCAAAGTATATTTATGAACAAAGCCAGCCTCCATCTCAGAGTCGGAATGAATTGTTTGGATTAAAGCCTTCTGATGGTAAAAATCAGGCCACCCAGTGTCGTGTTACTGGCCCTACAATTATCAGCAATATAGACAACACAAGTGCCACAGAATCTCCGCCTTTTAATAAGCTTTTTTTGAATATTAGCAGGGGAAGTATATTCGGTCATTTTTTACCTGGCAGCAACATCCTATAGCCCCAATAAAAGTTATAGGAGATTTACAATGAATTCTAATAATATCAGACCCAAAACAGCAAAGTTGATTGCCAGATTGATTAAACCCTGGGTTGACGAAGGAATAATTTTCATTTCAGAAGAACAGGAGGTCAATACAACCCTAAAGCACCTAGCCGCAAAAGGGAATCTTCCTCCAGCAGTTCTCCCAAAGCTAATTGACCAACGTGAAGCTGCCAAAATGCTTGGCCTTGGCCTGTCGAACTTTAAGAAACTAGAAAAAGAAGATTTATTTCCATTCAAACGTCGCATGGTCGGTAGTGCAGTACGGTATCGCAATACTGACATTATCAGATACATACTAAGTGAAGACTCTGAAAACGATATCACCGCTTAATTTGCGAACAGTCTTAATTCCGCTACAGGTTCATGGGGCAATCAAAAAACATTTATGATCACTTGAAAATATATCCTCCCTTTGTATTAATTTATTCGGATTTATCCAAGTTCTCATTGTCAAAACACAGAGTACTCATTTCATGTTCTTTTGTTTTTTGTATGTCTTGTTTTGTTGTTCTTGTTTTAGAACGTATTTGCTTAAATTTTCTTTCAGATATATTAACTTTTAGTATTTTCATTTGATCTTTTACCGTCTTAACTCCCTTTTCCCATAATTCAAGTAATTTACTCCTTTGCAAATTGACATGCCATTTTTCAAATGGCATGTCTTTGGGGTATTTTATAAACAACTTACTACTATCCTCTGGATTGTGTCCATCCTCTAAAAGTGGAATACCGTATTTTTCAAAGAAATCTTCTCCCAGATGATCTCCTTCAATCATTTCCGCAAATTCGTCTAATGAGTATCCATGCTCCATTAGTATATTATCATATTCAGCTGGCGTAACTCGCCATTCTGGATTCTCATCATTGGGATTTAATGCTATTCTAAACGGTTTTATATCTTCACGCGCAACACTACGTAATTTTACATGGTGTATATACATTACAATGCTTTTACTCAATACTGGCTTCAAACAGTCTTTTATTTGTTCCTTCTTGAAGTTTTCTTTGTCGCGCTCGCTTTTCGTCCTACATAATTTACGAAGTTTTTGTTCAATTTCATCTTTATCACAGGCATGAATCATGAAGTCAGCTTTGTTCATTATGCTGCCCGTTCCCAGATATTTCCCTCCTCGGTTTGCATGATGAATTACGATAATACTCATTCCAGTTCTTTTCTTTTCTTCCAGCCATTTAAACAAATTATCCCATCCAGATTGATAATTCGCTTTTTCGGCAAGTGTGCTTAAGTTGTCAAGAATAAGTAAGCTAATTTTTTTGTCATTACGAGAATTAAACTTCTGTATGAATTTATCAACTAACCTTTGCCCTGACTCTGTCGAGATATCTTTCCTGTTGTTTATGCGCCTTGCGTCAAAATTATTATTGGTTCCGGTTTTCTTATATCTTTTATTTAAATCAACCAAGCGGTCCTCAATTTCATTATATTCCATTTCTCCTAATATATACATAACACCTCTGGGTTCCGGAGTTTTCCATTTAGAAAAAACAGGTTCTCCATTCGCTACAGCTAATCCTATTGAAAGGCCTAGCCAAGATTTTCCAATACCCGATGGTGCAAATAATACCGTTATTGTTTTTTCTTTTATTACAGGAGTAATAACAAATTTAGGCTCGTGCTTTTCCCTTTTATCAACATTAATATAACTTTCATCATAATCACGCAGTGTTTCTGGAATACGAACCCTGTTTTTCGTGGCCAACTTAATAAAGCTTTCTTCGGTATAAGGAATATAGCGAAATCCTCCAATAGCTATTTTTCTCAATTCAATAATATGAAATTTTATTTTAGGATTGGAATCGAAGTATTTGAGTAATTTCATAGCAACTTGTATTGCTTTTGCAGAAGGCAAAGGTTGTGATAATGAGGTGTCTAACAAAATATAATAAACCCTGCGCCCTTCTAATACACTCCAGTCAACGTATTTTATCGTATCATAACCTCCATACCAAGAGGTCCAAACGGAATCATTATTCTCCCAGCGAGTGTTATTTATGGCAACTTCAATGTGCTCAGTCAAGAAAATACTGGCATGGTTATTTTGAGCAATAAGATTGAGATTCAATAGACGGTGCTGACATGATGGCATCATCTTAACCAACACCGGCTGGTCCAAGTCTTTTTTTATCCATGTTGACATAGGAAGTAGTAAAAGAGAACCCCAATCATCTATGAGCTGAAGTTTGTATATGATAGTTCCATTTCTACATAAAAAAGAATATTTCCCATGGTCAATTATCCCTACCGGCATTCTCGGTTCAAGCTCAACATTATTTATCAGGCTTTCCTGCCATGTTGAACCATCGGGAATAGTTACCGGCTCATAGATGTTACTTTCGTCTATACCAAAATGTCGAGCTAATTGTCGACATGCCACTATACTAGGATAATACTTGTTGTGACTTATTAAGTTATTCGCGATTGCATATATTCCTATAAGGGGGTATTTATGTGGCATATCTCTCTCATGGATATGAGGCATAAATAATGCATGGAATTCATTCTTATCGATGGCCGATGCTTCATTGTACAAAAAATCTATGGTATTTATTTTGCAACCAATTGACGCAACCCAATAATCTCCCGATCTTTTCCCTGGTAACCATTGTTGCAGCGCTTTATCATTGTCCAAGGTCATCAACAAACTGAATTCAACTTTTTCATAAAGAATTTTTATTTTTTCTAACTCATATTGTTGATTAAAATATCTAAATAAATACGATGAGTTCAAAATGTCCATAGGAGTAGGTTGGTTACCACCTATTATACGCCCCTCATGAGAAGTATTATTCATCTTTTTTTCATGGTTCTGGTCCGTTGTGCTCATGCTTATTCCAACATCCGTATTTTTAGTTTAAAATTTACCACCTCAATGCTTTAGTATAACTTTGTAATGTGATGAATGCAAATGAGAAACCATAGAGTCCAAAGTTTATTGTTTTTTGCATGAAAAGACAATGACGCTGCAATAAAATGGCAGTTAAATGAGAATAGTCACTCTTGTGCACGTTTTTCTCTTGTTGATTTAATATAAGCTCACTAAGATGTTGATTTAATACGATCTGCACATTTTTACAGTGCAGAAATGCACTATATTTGCACACTTATTGCACTCTTTGTGTTGTATAAAAAATGGCTAAAAAGTTGAGTGCGATAAAAGAAAAATGAAACCACGGCGATCAGACAAATTTGACAATCGAACAATAAAGACTCTTGTTTTTATTATAAATTAAAAAGGCTATCCCTTTAGAACCCTAACAATATGTTCAATAGCAGGAACAATATCTTTTTCTGGAAGCTCATTAATAAACTTAATAGCTTCATCAATGCGATCCTGCGCTGTTTTTGTAGCAAATTTCCCGGAAATGGCCATGATGGCTTTTTCCTGGGCCTCTTCGCCAATATGCGTATAATGCTTATCAACCACGTCAGAATTGGCGCCGAGGATCGATAGAACGACAGCTTTGGGCACTCCAGCTTCGGCGCAATGAGAAGCAAAACTGTGGCGAAGAGAATGAAAGCCATAAACAGTGACTTTTCTTTTTCGTCCTGGAACTTTTACTGACGGTTCCAAACCTATCCACCTGATTACCCTAAGAACATCTACCCCCACCAAATTACTCCCGATATCCTTTCCTTTTATATTGACCTGCTTGTAACGCCTGGCCACGTTCGGACAAACGTATTCATCTATTTTCCACCCCTTGGCTTCTTGTAACGTATCAAATAGTTCGGGTGCTATTGGTATAGTTACTTCCGCTCCAGTTTTAAACTGTTTAACCCAAATCCGGCGTCTATTCAAATCTACCTTTTCCCAGCGCAAAAGGACACAGTCCTTTAACCGTTGACCTGTGAACATACCCAAATGGTATATTACTCGAATCTCATCTTTGTTTTTCAGCTTGCGTTTTTCTGACTTTAGTTCTTCAAGAAGCTGTTTTTCCTGTTCCCGGGTGAATGATATTCGTCTAACTATATTGTCTTGCTCCTCCCGCTCTTTTCGCCGTAGCGATTTTGCAACAAATGGATTTTCGATTTCACTATATTCCTTTAAGGCGTCGAATATCCTTTTGAGACGTTTAATCTTTCTGTTATGAGTATCGACTGCTATATTTTGAGTACGCAAATATTCCGCAAAATCATTTGCAATATCGGAAGTAATTTGACCTATTTCTTGTATATCTTCACCAATATATTCAATCAGTTCTTTAAAGGTTGCCTCATAGGCTAGTTGTTCATTAACTGTTGCAGGAGTAGCACGCTCTGGATGTTTGGAGTACACTTCCCATGCCATCGCCAGTGGTAATGGCTTTTTCTTCTTAGCCATACCACGGGCATGCTTCACGTGAGCAGAAATGACTTCAGTGGAAGTCGCCTTGACAACTGGCATAAGATCTTCAGCTTTTAAGATTGCTTCTTTCTGATTCTTCGTCTTTAAGCTGACAGCTTTTCTTTGTCCGTTAATCTGGTATCGAAAGTAATAACAACCTTTTGGTGTTTTCTGATAAATCGTCCCAATATCAAGTTTAATAGTCTTGCCAACCATACATCAACCCTTTCATTTTAAAATATCTGATATGGCTAATATAGACTGATTTTGAGCAATTGAAAGTTAAAAACGGTACTAAGTGGTACTATTTTGTGTTATTTTGAGTTTAAAAATGGTACCCGGAGCGGGACTTGAACCCGCAAGGATTATCTCCGACGGATTTTAAGTCCGTTGCGTCTGCCAATTTCGCCATCCGGGCATTTGGAGTTATGGTATATGTCTACCGGTCATAAAGATACACTAAAAGTTGAAAAAATCCAGTTGTTTAGCCGAAAAATAGCCAACTTTTATAATTCCGGCTTATCAATGTCGGGGGTAAGAGCCCTTTCCACCCGCAGCATAACCGCCATCAGGTAACAGACATAGCAGAATAAAAACACGGTCTGATAATCGATGGGCAAGTCCAATGCCAGAAAAATTGAACCGATAATTATCGGGGGAAATGAGGCATAGATTACAATTGCCAGCAGACGGTTGAACGGTAATGTGCGTGCGTTTCTTCTTCCGGTAAAACCGAAGATCAGCGAAAAAATCAGTGCGAAAAACAGCGTTTGGATAATGATGTTTAAGAAGTTTAAAACGCAGATTCCAGATGCTCCGCCAAGTGCGATGTGCTCCGTGAAAACCTGTTTGATATTCCCTTTTTGGGGTCTGATATTGAAAGGCCCTTTGACATTTCCTCCTTTGGTTAGTTTTTCCGCTAAAGAGGTTTTTGAAACCGGGTCAAGGGATTTATAAAGAATTTGTGGCAAAGTTCCTTCCGAAATGGACCAGATTAGAGGTACGAAAACATAGTTGTTGTCAGTTTTTCTGACCCATAGCGCCACAATTCCCGGGGTCCAGATAATGCCGCTGCCGGCTTCTTTGTCAATATTTATATCATCAGTCTTTACCGTGACTTCCGGGATATATTTTAATTCAAGATTTGGTATGACTAGTAAGTATTTGGCTTTATCCGGTTCGGAAACCGTCCTGATTCCACTGTCAGTGACGCTGATGCCTCCGGTTTGTTCCTGGATGAAACCGGTGACCTGGCTAACTCGTTCCTTGAAACTGAACCACCAGCATGCTGAGATGATCAGGCTCATCAGAAAGGACAATGCTGCTAAGTGTAGAATGGCTCGAGCTGCCCGGGCATGCCGAGTCAGCATTGAGAAAATCTTGGTTCCGGCGCAAGTCCCAGCCAGAACAGGAAAAAAATTCATGTTATTTGATGCCATGAAAGCCTGCCTCTACAGTATAAGTTAATATTGAATTCTGAACAGCAAATCAGGATTCGCGATTAAAGTCGCGTTTTTTTCCGCTTTTCTTAAGAAAATCCAGGTCGACTTTGACTTCAGACGCGTCTTCCGGTTTAAGTCTGTTGACGAAAAGGGTGCCGTCAAGATGGTCGAGTTCATGCTGGATGCAGCGTCCCAGCAGGCCGCCGCATTCGACATTGACCGTTTCTCCGGTTTCAACTATCGTAGCCCGGAAATGGACGCGCAGCGGCCGGGTGACCGGAGCGTAAACTTCCGGAACGCTGAGGCAGCCTTCGTCGGCGGTTTCGGTTTCATTGCTGGAATTGACAATTTCCGGATTGATTACCGCGAACGGCATTCTGGGCAGGAGCAGGATTTCTCCCGGAGTAGGGGGGGTAATGCTGTCATCCGGCCTTGAGGGCAGGCCGAAAGTGACAATACGACGGCTGAGTCCGACTTGCGGCGCGGCCAGGCCGATACCATCATAAGCCTTCATGGTATCGATCATGGCAGAGGCAATTTCCCTGACTTCGTCGTCGATCTCCTTAACCGGAGCCGCTTTTTTCGCCAGGACCGGAGCCCCGTAGGTTTTGACTTTCAAGACATTTTTCTTTTTAAAGAACATCATAACAGTTTGGCTGATCACTCTTGTTCAGCCGCATTTTCCTCGTAGTATTTTATTGCGTTTTCGATACGTCGGATACAGGATGCTTGCCCCAGCAGAACCGCGATCTCTTCCAGATCCAGCCCGGAGCCTGCTCCGCTGAGTGCCAGACGCAGCGGCTGGAACAGTTGATATTCGCCCAGACCAAGTTCTGCGGTGGCTTTCTTCAGACAGTTCATTACATCTTCGCTGGTAAACTCTGTAGAAGCGGCAAACTTCTGAGCCAGCAGTTGCAGGCCTTCACGGTTTTCCGGTTTCTTAAATTGTTTTTTAAACGGCTTTTCCGGATATTCCAGCTCTTCCGAAAAGAAATAATCCCATTGGGAGACGTCAGTCAACACGCTTGTCCGTCCCTGCATGGCGGCTGCGACCGCGGCAAAAGCGTCTTTATCAACCGGTTTGTCATAGAACTGTCCGGCGATAGCGGTGAATTCCTCTGCGCTCAGATCGTCGATATATGAATTATTCATATCCAACAACTTTTTCGCGTCGAATCTGGCCGGCGCGCTTTTTACTCTGGTTATTTCAAAAGCTTCGATCATTTCATCCCGGGTCATTTTTTCGCGGTCATCGCCGGGGGACCAGCCGAGCAGAGACAGGTAATTGAAAAGAGCGTCCGGCAGGAAGCCTTTATCCCGGAAATCCCCGACGAAAGCATCCCCGTCACGTTTGCTGAACGGTTTGCCGGCATCGTTGACAATCATCGGCATATGGGCATATTCGGGTGCTTTTTCCGCCAGGGCGTTAAACAGCAGAATGTGACGGTAAGTATTTTCCACGTGGTCATCACCACGGATAATGTGGGTGATGTTCTGGGCCAGATCGTCACACACATTGGCAATATGGAACACCGGCGAGCCATCGCTGCGGACTATTACCAGATCTTTCATGCTGTCCAGCGGTTTAGCCATTTCTCCTTTGATCAGATCGACAAAGAAAACTTCTTTGCGCAGGAAAGTCATCCGGGCGCAATTTTCCAGAACAAATGATTTTTCCCCGTCTAGAATTGCGTTCAGTTCTGGCTCAAGTTCAAAGATCAGATTATCTTCCGGGTCATACAATTTGAGTTCGCGCACTCCTGCCAGGCAGCAGCTTTGCGGAACCGGTTTGCCTTTACGGGAAACTTGGGCGTATGAGAGGCCGGTCAGGTCAATTGTGACCGGAGATTCACTGTGGGTGAATATTTCCTCCGTTCCAACTTCACGAATTGCCGGAATATCCGCCGTTTCGATTGGAATACGGAAGATTGTCGGAACGGCTTCGCCTTCTTTGGGTGGGGGGAAGTAGGCGTTTTTATCAGCCATCAACTGGGCAACCGCTGCTTCATGGGCTTCGCGTCGTTTGCTTTGATACATGATTTCTTCATCATAATCAAGCTTCAGCCACTGCATACATTCAAGCAGGGCTTGAACCGCTTCCGGGGTTGAACGCTCAAGGTCAGTGTCTTCAACTCTCAGGATAAAGCTGCCGCCGGTATGTCTGGCATATAGCCAGTTAAAAATTGCGGTGCGGATATTACCGATATGTACTTTGCCGGTTGGTGACGGCGCGAATCTTACTCTGATACTCATAGTCAATTATATTTCGGTTGCGGATTAGATAAATAAAAAATTACGCTTTAGGGATTATTTTTAACCGGGGCTTTGTTCTGGTTCTGCGTGGTGCCGGTATTGGTTACTGTGATAACCGGTGGCTTGGCCGCAGGTTTGCTCTGAACCGGTTTTGCCGTCGGTTGTGCGGCTTTTGTTTTGTCCGGATTGACCTTGATTATTTTTACCGGCGGTTTAACCGGAGTCGCGTTTTCTTCGCCTTCCGTGGCGATTTCAGTGCCATGAATCGGCTTGCCGACTTCGTCTCTGAATTCCGCCAGATCAAGAAAGGCGCCGATATCATTTGCGTTGGTTGCCGCGTCAAGCTGAGCTTTAGCATTACGCATGTTGACCAGAGCACTGATAAAGTCGGTTTCAGCCTGAACCTTGTCGCGCTGTGCTTCATTCAGGCGAGTCAATTCAGTGTTACCGGCATCATATTCCTCTTTAACGAGGTCACGCTGCTTGACAACCAGCGAGAGCGTTTCTTTGAACAGGTTGGCTTTTTTCGCACTCTGGCGGTAGTTATCGTGGGCATAACGGACGTCAGCAACCACTTCCAACCATTTAGATGCCACGGAGTACTTGGCCTGGGCCAGCTGAGTCTGGGCGATTCTCACGTCGAACCAGCGTCTTCCGCCTTCAAACAGCACCCAGTCAACCTGCATTCCGTAGCTGATATTCGGGTTGTTGTAGTGAGAGTTGGAGCGCGAAGAACTGGAGCCGTACTTGGTTTTGTTTGTATCCAGCGCCAGGTTGACGTAAGCGTTAACCGTCGGTGAGAAAGCTCCCCATCTGGAATAAAGCGTAAACTGCGCCGACTTTAACTGCTGACGGTAGGCGATCAGGTCCGGCCGGTTATTGAGCGCGGTATCGAGATAAACGTCTACCGGAGCCAGAGTGCTGTCAATAGTCAGGTTGATTGGGGAATATTTGATTGAATTATCCAATGCACCTTTGGGCAGTCCCATCAGATTTGCCATGGCAAAACGGGCGATGTTGTACTGGTATTGCGCCTGGATCTGATCGTTCATCGCCCGGTTAACCATAATTTTAAAGTTAAGAACGTCGGACAGCGGAACCGCGCCGGCTTCGAATTTGAATTGAGTTTCACGTAAAACTTCGAGCTGGAACTTCATGTCTTCGGTCGCGATCCGGTTCTCTTCGATCGCCAACAGAATATTATTGTAGGCATAAGCGACCGCCCGCAGCAGTATCCGGCGGGAATCATCCTGCAACGCTTTTTGCTGCTTGTATGAATACTTTGCCGCCAGCATATTCATGGTTCGACTGAGGCCGTCGAATACCAGCAGGCTGGCGCCAATCCCGGTTTGGGTGGAGAACTGGTGATTATTCGCATATGTGGTGTTATTATCATGGTAATTATTATGAGTCTGGTTCATATCGAAATTAGCAGAAACTCGCGGCATGTAAGAACTGAACGAGCGCTGGTAAATCGCCTTGGCCTGGTTAACTGACTGGATTGCGGTCAGATAATCCGGATTGTTCAGGATCGCGATCCGCTGGGCCTGTTTCATGCTCAATACTTGTATTTCGGGAGGAAGCATATATCGTTTCGATTCTTTCCGGTTAGTAAACGTATCGCCTTCAACTGCCTTGGGCGGCGGCATGAATTGGTAGCATCCGGTAAAAAGGACGACCGCTGCTGATGTCAGGAAGATATGGAAAAATCTCATTTTTATTTTGCTCCAACTGATTTTATTAATTATTACCCATTAAATGCTTATTAATACTTTGTCAATGCATGTCTCTGCTTTGACCTCCACTAATCATAATATAAAAAAATAAGCTTACTCGCTTATCTGAACATTATTATATTTGATTAAGCTGTAAGATAACGCGTTAAGCCCCTAAAATCAATTTTTTTTAGAAAAAATTAGCTTTTTTCTTGTAAATTTATTTATCCAGAGAAGCCCATCGTCAACCTAAACTCTTTAACTTGCGATATTTGAGAAAATCTCTAAATTCAAACAATTGTTTGATACAAGTGTTTTGATGGCTTGCTGATGCGAAATAACGAAAGCAATAAGCGTTCAAGCATAATTTTCCATAATATAACAGACATGGATTTGAGTCCAGATATTGCGATTATGTGGTTAAAATAATTATGATAAAAAACTTATCAACTTTTTTCTATGAAGAGGGTTGTTTTCTCATTTATACAGGTTGTATATTAGCCTTGGCATGTCAAGGTTTAACAAAAAAAGGAAAATATATTATGCCGGCATATATCGTAAAAAAATGGGATGTCAGAAACACCGCGAACCAGAATGGCAATTTTGTTGAAATTGAAGGCCGAACTCCGGGATTTATTTCGTGGTTTATGGGGCTGATGGGGGTTGAACCGGGAGTTGCCGTCAGAATATCTGACAAAGTATACAGTTATGAATCGGGATCATGGGGCGGCAGATATTTCAAGACGATTCCCATCGCCAAAATCAGTTCTGTATATTATGGGTATACCAAACCCTGGAAACAGGCGCTGATTTTTTTGGTTGCCTTGTCATTTTTCCTTACTGGAACTATGCGTATTGTAGATCCGGGTCTTGATCTTTTTGGTGTCATCATTGTTTCCATGTCGGTTGCGATCGTTGTTTCATTGCTTTATTATTCTCTCAATAAAAAAATTACACTTGGTGTGCGGGAGGTCGGAGGGAAAGCTGTTGGTATTATCATTAAGAGCTCAGTTGTAAATGGCAGCGTTTTGGATGAAGTGGATGTCGAACAGGTCGGTGATTTTGTCAAGCAGCTCCTAATCCTAAATAATACCAGACGATCTTGACCGCTTTGAGATTATTCTTTCTTGATTTTGTCCAATAATTATTAAATTTTTCCGTTTGCAGATATTGACAAATTGTCTTTCAGTGAGTATAATATTGGTATGATGTTTTGGTATTATTTGGTATTACTGAGCTGAAGGGCTGATATAAATTGAACGAAAAAGAGATAATTGAGACTTTTAAAATAGACCATTCAGGAGCCATTGCCCTGACAGAGCAATTGCGACGGCAGTTAGATAAGTTCATAAAAAATTCGGGCGGCGGGGCCAAAATCCCACCGGAAAGGAATTTGGCTTCCACACTGAATGTTTCCCGGGTCACTGTGCGCAATGCGTTGCAGGGGTTTTATGAAAATGGTGATATTGTCCGCAACGGCAGGCGTGGAACCTTTGTGGCGAAAAACAAATTCAGCCAGGCTGCCAGCGACATTCACCCGATGGCTCTTGGTATGTCTGAAAGCATTGTCAAAGCGATGCCGTCGACATTGGTGCTGTCTCTGCATGAAAATATTCCTTACCAGAAAAAATTCTGGGAAATGGCTGTCGCTCGTTTCAATGCAACGAATTCAACTGCAACGGTTGAGATATCCTGGCTTCCCAAACACATAAACATGGAAAATATCCTGGAATATTACAACGAAAATCCGGTAGATATTATTCAGGTGCAGTTAATGCGGGAAATGCTTCCTCTGGGACAAACGATTCCTGCCTCTTTTAAGCAAGAACTTTTGGCTGAAGATTTTTGGATTAGTCAGTATCCGGAAGAGACCAGGCAATTGCTGGATAAGATAATTCCAATTCATCACACCGCCCATTTCACCTTTTGGAATCAGACTCTTGCAGATAAAATCGGTATGAAAAATATCCGTCAAAGGCTTTGTGAAGGTCGGATTCTTGAACTGTTGGCCGAGGCGACGGAAAAATTGCCGCAGGAATATCTGGCCGCGGGCCATATCTGGGACTGGGCGGCATTTCAAGGTATTCCGGCAGATGTTAATTTGCATAGCATGACAGAATATAACAGGAGCCTCTTTGCGCAATTGACTCCGTATGTCGGAAATAAACGGATGTTTATGACTGATCAGGCGCATTCTTTTGACAGTATCGAGTTGTTTGCCGCCGGACGGCAGTTGTTTCTGAACAACATCCCGACTCATTTGTTCCTGTTTGGCGAAACGCTTGATTTTGAATTGGGAATAATGCCGTTTAAGCTAAAACCGGAAAATATCATTGCATCTTCAGCGATGGGGTTTTGCGTATCGCCAAGTTGCACAAAACCCGATAAGGCTTTGGAATTTATTTCGTTCATTCTTTCCGCGGAAATGCAGGATTCAGTGGCAAAGATGAAAATGGTTACTCCGGTGCTGGTTTCTTCTTTGAGAGCCCTGGGGGAAAGAACTGATATTGATCTCGATCTGTTGTACGCTGCTGCGGACCAGGAAGTTATATGCCCGGATCTGCAGGCCTTTTTAAATGTTTGTTACAGGAGCATGATTGTATCTTCACGAAAAGAACTGCGCAGTATTATGCAGGGTGGGGCTCCCGCTGCCGTGGCCGCAGACTCGTACACCGCAAAACTGCTTAATGAACTAAAACTAAATAATATAAATCTTGAGTAAGAAAACTAATTTAGGGAGACGAAAAAATGAAACAGAGTTTGGGTGCAAAAATATTTACACTTATCGAGTTGCTCGTTGTAATAGCGATTATTGCGATTTTGGCAAGCATGCTTTTGCCGGCTTTAGGTAAAGCCAGGGATAAAGCAAAATCGATTCGCTGCGTATCCAATATGAAACAAATGGGGACTGGGTTATCGGTTTATACCAACGATTGGGATTCCTTTATTCCATGTTCAAGGGTTATTATTGGAGGCGCAACCGAAACCTGGATGAATCTTCTCAAACCTTATGTCGGATCAAGCGGCTATGATACCGGAAAGGATGACGTATACAGATGTCCTTCAGATGTTGTTAAATATCAAGCTTACGGTTTTCTTTTGAGTTATGGAGCCAATATTACCGGTTTTGTATATGCGAACAACCCGGCCAGTTATCCCTCGTTCAATAAGGCGGTTAAAATACAGCGTCCCAGTGTTTACACCGCAATTATGGATGTAGAGGATTCTTTGTTGTTTGATCCCAAAGGGACAAACGGCTGGTATTCTGGATTTGGTTCAGTCAGTATGCCGTTTATAGAGGAAAGAGCAAGGCATAATAATTATATCAGCAATCTGCATTTCGACGGTCATGTCGAGTCGGAAAAATTGCCCTATCCGGCTTGTAAGCAGGAACCGTACCGCTGGACCAAAGCCGGCGACCGTTACAACTGATCCGGAACAGGAAAAGCAAATGAACAAAATAAAAAAAATGATTTTACTGTTGTCGGCGTTATTAAGTGCCGGAACGATTTTCGCCGGGGTTGCCGGATTCTGGAAACTTGACGGCGGCAGTGGACAGACATTGGGAAATGTTGTTTGTCCACAAGAAAAAGGCTGGCTTGGAAATGCTGAAAGCGTTGATTCAGCCGACCCTGAATTTGTGATTGATGAAGGTCGCAAGGTGTTGTATTTTGAGTTGGGGAAATATGCGGTAATTCCGAACGGAAGCTATGCTGATTTTGCCAAAGCAAAAGGTTTCTCCATTCAGTTGTGGTTCAAGCCGATGGTTGAGTTTTCCGGCCGGATCGGCCGGATTCAGTTACTGACCAAGGGAGCGGATTCCAATTCTGATAACTGGCAATTGCGAATGCTGTATAATTATAAAATAAAAAAGAATATGATAAGTTTCTTTTTTCGCAAAGGTAGAGATAAAGCCTATTCAATATCAGCTCCAATCGGCAACCTTGCGGATAAATGGACCCGGGTAACCGTTACCGGAGACGGCAAAGAGCTGAAGCTGTTTATAAATGGAAAAATTGCCGCAGTTTTGCCGTGTAACGCAATTCCGGGAGCGAATCCCTATCCGCTCAAGCTGGGGATTTATGCTTTCGGCGGAAAATTCGGATTTGCCGGGACAATGAAAGACTTGAAAATATATAAAGAAGTTATAACTCCAACCCCGGTCAAAGAGTCCTCGTCTGGTAAAATATTATTGAAAAGCGACTTCAGTTCACCATCTTCTGCGAAACAGTGGACGCCGGCAAAAGGACAATGGCTATGCTCGAAAAATGCTTATTGTGAAATGTCTGATCTTGATACCGCTTCAGGAGTCTGGTCCTTTAGTGGAGATTCGAAATGGCAGGATTATTGTTTTTCCGCCGCAGTGGAATGTGCCGATAATTTAGGCGACGTTCTGTTGTCAACCGGCTGGCGGGATTTGAATAATCATTATGAGATTCAACATCGACGCTGTTCGACAGGAATGGTTGAGTTAAGTATCATTAAAGTTGATAACGGCCGTAGAACCGATTTGGCACGCCTTGACAGCAGCGAAGCTCAACTTCCCGATCCCGCAATAAAGCTGCTGATGAAATATAAAATTTATCATGTCAACGGCATTATCGCTGTTATGATCAACGGCAAGTTTTATCTTAGCGCCAAAGTTGAGAGCGATACGCCAGGAAAAGTTGCCCTGGGCGCACGTAAACGCAAAGTCATGATTAGAAATGCCGCCGTTACTTCCGTGAAAAATTTCGTTAATCCTGTCCCTCCGGCTGAAGTCAAACCATTAGAACTTAAGATATCTCAAAAAGATCTGCGTCATGTTTTTTTTCGCGGTGAAAACGTTGTTCTGAATATCCGTCTTAGAAATAATACGTCAAATGTCATGAAGCCTGAAACCGTCAAGGTAACAGTTAATAACCGGATTATGGCCACTTGGGATATCCCGACAGGTCCGATCGCTCCCGGAGCAAATGTGACAAAAACTTTTATAATTCCGACAATAGCCTGGAAAAGCGGGGAATATGAAATTACGGCGCAACTTCCGGGAACGCCTTATTCTTTCGCTTACGATTTATTTATTGTGCCTGAAAACCGTAACGACACATATAAATTTTTTTCCTGGGGCGGCCGGACGGATGCATCCTTTTTCAAAAGTCTTGAATCACACGGCTTCAATGGTTCATCTGCAAATGTTCCTCCTGATGCCGATTACAGGAAACAGAAAGCCTATTTTGCAAAAGTACTTGATGACGCGATGAAGCATGGACAGCGTATTAAACTTCACTTCAACTGTTTAGCAGGTTCTGCCCCTGGAGCGGATACCAGAATAACACGGGTTAACGGTCAAAAAGGCCATGCGGCCGATCCCTGGAACCCTCATCACCGGCAATGGGTGTTAACGAGATTTAAAAAGTTAATGACATTGTTGAACCGGCATCCGGCAATAACTGATTTTTTATTGAATAGTGAGAACGAAAATATTGCTGAACCGGACTATTCCCCTGCAGGACGGGCAAGGGTGAAGAAAGAACTTGGGTTTGATATGCCGGTTCCAGCCAATACATCGCAAATCAAAGACGGTGTGGCTGGCCGGATGATCAAGGTTCCGGATTACGTCAAGAGCAAAACCCCGCCGGTTTTCGCCGATAATAATAAATGGTACTCTTTTTTCAAATGGTTCTGGCAAAGAGGATATGGAGATAATTACCTTAATGCGGAATTGGCGGAAATTATAAAACGAAATTTTCCGGACTCAAACATTACCCATGATCCATACCGGGATGTTCCTTTGTTCTACCGCAATAAGGGACTTGATCAGGTTGGAACCTGGTTTTATGCCCATCCGGATGCCAGTGAAACGCTCGGTGTTGCTGAAGTTCTGGTTAATGCGTCTCAGGATGAAAAAAAAGCAAAAGGATTGAACTTCGGTGCTTCATTGTGGTTGTACAAAGATAAAATATGTCCGTCTCGACACCGGTATGCCGGAGTTCAGCCTTCAGACATTATAATCGAATCAGATTGGTTGGCTTTTTCCCGCATACCAGGAGTAATTGAACATTACAGCTTGAGTCATTTGATGCCGACGGCTCGACCGGAATATAAACAAAAAGATATTTATGAAAAATTGGCACGTTTTTCCCGGGAGGTTCTTCAGCCGTTTTGGCCAATGGTTTCCCGGCTTGACCGCTCACCGCGCGAATGTGCGATGCTGCTTTCTTTCAGCAGCCAGTTGTTTGGGAATAAAATATGGAGCGGATATGGAACGTCAACCGGATTTGGTTATTATGCCGCGCTGCAAATGGCGCATATTCCAACCGATATTATTTTTGATGAAAATATTCTTCGCGGCGACTTAAACAAATATAAAGTGCTGTTCATGCACCGGATTACCCATTTGCCGGAAAGCGTATTCGGACGCATCATTGATTTTGCGAAAAATGGAGGCACTGTTATTTGCGGCGAACCTTTTGCAAACAGGATTCCGGGCGCTATTAAGTTTGAGATGGATATGAGCAAGCGCAGTAAATCTACTTATTACCATATAGTCAGTAAGAAGGGTTTTACGGCTGACGCGGTTTATCGTGATATGGTGAAGAATGCTGACGCCGTTCGTACCGTGACTCAAAATATCGTCAAACGATTTGTTGATTGCAGTTCTCCTCAAGTATTTTTGAATACTTTACAGAAAGACCGTGCAAAATATGTTTTTGTCGTTAATGACAAACGTACATTCGGTAATTATGTCGGGAAAAAATACCGTGCGGTTATGGAGCAGGGGTTGCCGCAAACAGTTAAATTGAGCTTTGACATGACTAATGGAGTTGTTTATGATTTGTTTTCTCATCGCAGATTGAATTGTGTTAAGCGCAGTGAAAAAATGGAAGTAACCGTTGATTTGCAGCCTGCCTGGGGAACCATCTTGGCGATTTATCCTGAAGCTATTGCGGAAATTGTTTTTGTTGCGCCGCCAAAATTTAAGACAGGGCGCGAGGAAACATTTGAGATAAGGTTGCTTGATCAGTCCGGTAACCTCCTGTCCGGCATTCAGCCTTTGAAGATTGACATTACTGATTCTGCCGGTAACCGAAGCGAATTTGGCGGTTATTTTGCCGCGGTTAACGGCTTGCTGAAAATAAAGTTTATTCCGGCTGAAAATGATTTAAAAGGGAAATGGACATTTTGCGCGACAGATTTGAGTTCCGGAAAATTCGTTAGAAAAACTTTTGTTGCTAATTTCCAGTAACCTATTCATATATTGTGATTGTTCTGAACTGAAGATGGTGTTTGAGGAGGAGGATTTATCATTTTTTTGACGAATTTATTCTTTCCTGATTTGTTTTCTCTATAATATCTGTTATATATTTGTTGGGTGTCAAAATGTGTGGCACAATAAAATAACAAATTACTAGGGAAAGGGGACAAAATGTCTGCTTATGTGGTAAAATCGTGGGAAGTCAATACAAGTCCGAACGCTAATGGTAATTACATTGAAATTCATGGGAGAACGCCCGGGTTGATCTCCTGGTTTCTTGCTCTTATGGGAATTGAGCCCACGGTGGCTGTAAAAGTTTCAGATAAGACTTATTCTTTTGAGTCTGGTTCATGGGGTGGCCGTTTTTACAAATCAATACCGATGGGGAAAATTAGCTCAGTTTTTTACGGATATGCAAAGCCCTGGAAAGAAGCTCTGGCTATATTTATTATTCTTTCTCCCATATTGTTAGGTGTTTTTATGCCTTTTGCCAACAATGAGTTTGGTGCTGGAATTATTTCAATATTTGTTTCTCTGATCATTGCGTTGCTTTATTATTTCCTGAATAAAAAATTGACATTAGGAGTGTTTGAAGTTGGAGGCGGGGCAATAGGCATTCAAATTAAACGCTCAATTATAGAAGGAAAGAAGCTTGATGAAACAGATGCAGAGCATGTTGGGGACTTGATTAAACAATTGCTGGAATTTAAAAATCCATAAGTTGTCGACCATAATTATCAATAACAAGATAATCGCAATATTTGGACTCAAATCAATGTCTGTGATATTGTATAAAAATAAGCTTGACCGCTTATGCTTTTCAAGCATCTTTGTATTTAACTTTTTAACATTCTGAAACAATATAATATTCCGGAGGGGCTGGTGCCTCGGGAGAGGTGTTTTTTCCGGATTCTTTCTGGATCGTCAAACTGACTTCCGGTTTGGCGGATAAAGAGTTTTGAACCTAAAATCGCCCCTTCGGTAAAGTGTCTGGTGCGGCGCAGAAAACGCACATGCATCGATTCTTTTTGTCGAGCTTTATCACGTGCTGCATAGATTTCTTCGCTCGATGCGCCGGTTTCTGCCGTGATAATTCGCGCCAGTTCGCCCCGGAAGAACGCAAACAGTTCGGAATCAGTCCATTGCGAGGTGTCGCCGGTAGTGATATTGGGCTTCATATGTTTGACGAAATTCTTATAGAACATGTGTTTTCCGCTTCTGCAATAGCGTCCCCATGTGGTGAAATTATAATCCGCCGGATCGTTTTTCAGGCCAGCCCGGACCGGGTTAAGTTCGACGTAAGTGATGCAGGCAGCCAAGGCGTTTATGCGCTCGAGGATCACGCTTTTGAACCGTCCGCCCCAGAGTTGTCCGGTCCGGTCGCGGGTTTCGTTGTAGACGCAGGTAAATTGGCGTTGGTAGGCCGACATGAAGCGGCTGATATCGATCATTTTAAGGCCAATTTCCTGGCATTGCGCTTGGTTTTCAAGACTGATAACCGGGGTTCTCGGTCCGAATTTAAAGATTTTTTTCATGGATTTGTAATAGGCGTTGTGTCGTTTAACAATGACCTCGAGCGGCGGCAATTCGTCGGGGCCAGGAGCGTAGACTACGAGGTGAAAATGGTTGCCCATCCAGGCGGCCGAAATAACCTCAATTAAAAAGTAATCGCAGAGATATCGAAGCAGTTTGAATCCGTATTCCTTGTCCGAGTCGGAGAAAGGATGTTCGCCTTTGATGCAGCCGATGCGATTATAAAGGTGGTAGTAGCAGCCTTCGCCTTTGACTTTCATTCGCGCATCCATTTTGTTCTCCTTTTGATTGGTTTGGGAGATAATATATATGCCGAAATCGGGTTTGTCAAATATTCAGACGGCTTAATCTTATATAAAATGTATATTCTTATCTATCAATTTGTTAAATCTTTATGGATAGTATGATTTTAGAGTTGAAATTATAATGTTTTTATTCTTCGAAGCGGATTTGATATTTTTATATTATTATGTTAAATTGGCTTAATGATAGACCAAATAAGACCTTGAAAGTAGAGTGATGTTTGATAATAAAAAAAATATTTTGATAGTGATTGCGGACCAACTTTCGCAGAAAGGTGTGGGGTGTTACGGTAATTACAATGTATCTACTCCTAATATTGATGGATTGGCAAGGAATGGAGTGAGATTTAATAACGCTTATACTCCGTGCCCTTTGTGCATGCCGGCGCGAGCCGCTTTCTGGACTGGGACTCTACCGCATGATACTTGGAGCGTCTCAAACGGCGATCAGTTTGAAAACGGAAAAGTCGAAGAAAATGTGCCGACCCTTGGTTCGATTTTTAAGACGGCCGGTTATGATACGGTTCACTTCGGTAAGATGCATGATAACGGGGCTTTGCGCGGTTTCGATTGCGCTGAACAAAAAGAGATTTTCATTGAAGGCAGCGAGGCTTGGCCGGTTGCCTATGATTCACGTCGTGATGAATATACGACAAAAGTCAGTGTGGAGTATCTGCAGAAATTTCATGAAAAGCCTTTCATTATGATTGCCGACATTAACAATCCTCATGATATCTGCAATTGGGTTGGTGCCAACAAAGGTGAACATACAGATATAACTCCACCGGGAAAACTGCCGGAGTTGCCTGATAACTTCGAAATTGACGATTTGGAAAAAAGACCTTTGCCGGTTCAATATATTTGTTGTTCTCACAACCGTTTATCAATGGCTGCTCCATGGACCGAGGATAATTACCGCCATTACATTGCCGCATATAATCATTATGTGCAGCGCGCTGACACTCATATTGGAATTATTCTGGATGCTTTGCGAAAATCAGACGCGGCTGAAAATACATTGGTGGTCTTTTTTGCTGATCACGGTGATGGTATGGCCTGCCATAAAATGGTCACAAAACAGGTTTCTTTTTATGAAGAAACGACTTGCGTTCCTATGATTTTTAATGGTCCCGGGATTACCGGCAAGAACGCTGTTCTGAATCCTCTGGTGTCTTTAAGTGATTTGGTTCCAACCTTATGCGATTATGCCGGCTTGAAAAGTCCCGAAGGAATTTACGGTCGAAGTATTTTACCGTACCTCAAAGGGCATGTCCCTGATATTGAACGGGAATATGTGGTCAGTGAATGGATGACGGAGTGGGGATATACGATTGAACCCGGTAGAATGGTACGTTCAGCACGATATAAATATACCCGGTTTATCGAAGAAGACGGCGAAGAGTTGTATGATATCGTCAATGATCCTGGAGAGAAACATACCTTGATTGATGATCCAGATCACCAGGACGCGCTCAACTATCATCGCGAGTTGCTGGCAAAGCATGTCGAAGCTGAGGCTGATCCGTTTTTCTCTTTGGAATTCAATGCGGATGAACGTTGGCGCTCTCATCCGGTCGGGTACTGTAATCACAAAGGGCCGGCTGCTCCCGAGTTTACGCGTTTGCAGGCTCAGAAAAAATGAACGAAACAGGCAGGTCGGTAATTTCATTACTGTCTGAGACGGTCCTACCTTTTCCATGTCCGCTCTGTGACGAAGAAATATCAGATTCCGGACCGAATCTTCTATGTCCCGAATGTCTGCAAAAGCTGCGACTGTTTTCCGCGCCTACCTGTCCCGGCTGCGGTGGAACTTTGGACGGTGTGTTGGAGTTTTGCTCTCTGTGCATGCGGGAGGAGCCTCGCTTGTGGGTTGGAGCAATGGCGCTTTTTCCTTTGACCGGTTCCGCCAGGCAGTTGATCCATCGTTTTAAATATCGTGATACTCCTGAAATGGCTAGGGCGGTTGGACTGCTTGGCGCGCAAAGGCTGGAAGCAAGTGGTATCAAGCCTGATGTAATTGTTCCGACTCCGCTGCATTGGACCCGACAACTGCAGCGCGGTTTTAACCAGGCCGAACAGTTCAGCCGGATGCTTACTCATTATTCCGGCATCCCGTCGGAACCGTTGCTGCGCCGGGTTAAACGGACCCATCAGCAGGCAAAACTGAACCGGGAACAACGAAAAAAGAATTTGTCCGGCGCTTTTTCAGTAAAAAAAGGTGCGAAATTAAAAAAACGTGATATATTACTGGTTGACGATGTGATGACTACCGGTGCGACTCTGCATTCCGCGGCTGCGGCTTTAGCGGCGGCGGGCGCGGGACGGATATTTATCATGGTAATAGCCCGAAGGATGTAATTCGGGCCAGTGAGGAAAGGTATCGTCTGATGGCTTTCCTCACTGAAAAAAAACAGAAAATTAAGGAGATGCCAAATGGTTTCTTTTTTCAACAAGTCAAAGAATAACAAACAATATTCCACGTTGCGGATTAATCGTACCGTGAATAAAAAGAAAGATTTGCCGGCAGGATTATGGCAGAAGTGCAAGAACTGCAGCCGGACTGTTTACACCCGGCAGCTGGAAGAGAATCTTTCTGTTTGTACCCACTGCGCGTACCACTGGCCAATGAAAGTTGAGGACCGGATCGCGTTATTGACTGATGAAGGATCATTCGAAGAAATGGATGCGGGTATGGAATCGGTGGATACCCTTAAATTTTCGGGTACCGCATCATATGAAGAAAAGCTCAAAAGCAATAAAAAGAAATCCGGCATGAAAGACGCGGTTGTCTGCGGTAAAGCTGCTCTTGAAGGTAAGCCTTATATGCTGGGTGTAATGGATTTTCGTTTTCTCGGCGGCAGCATGGGGTCGGTGGTGGGGGAAAAAATCACCCGTTTGACTGAAGCTGCGACTGTGGCGGGATTGCCATTGGTCGTGGTGACCGCTAGCGGCGGCGCCAGAATGTATGAAGGAATGCTCTCGTTGATGCAAATGGCCAAGACCAGTGCGGCGCTGCGGCGTCATGCCGACGCCGGACTGCCTTATATTGTTATAATGACCCATCCCACGACTGCCGGGGTGACGGCCAGCTACGCGTCTCTAGGCGATCTGGTGCTGGCTGAACCCGGCGCGCTGATCGGTTTTGCCGGTCCTCGAGTTATCCGGGATACTACTCAGGCCAAGTTGCCGGAAGGCTTCCAGACTTCAGAGTTTCTTCTGGCAAAAGGTATGATTGATCGAATAGTAGAACGCAAAAATCTGCGACATGAACTTACTTTGTGCCTTGAATATTTCGCTTCTTCGTGTAAAGTAAGCGGGTAATCTACTTCGCTTGAAGATTTTTTCGGCCGTCGGTCGCGTTGGACCCTGTGCGCTGGTCTCGTGCTAACCGAGTCAGGTGGGGAACCAAGCAGCTCTACGCAATGAGCCAGGTGCTGCAGGTGATCTGACCGATCGGCGGCTTTTTCTTTTTTTAATTTTAATAAAACTCGGGTAACTGCATGAAAAGACCTGATGGCCGTGAACCGGACCAATTCAGACAAATCAAGATAACCAAAAACTATCTGGCGCATCCAATCTCCTCAGTGCTGATTGAAATGGGAGGAACCAAGGTGGTTTGCGCGGTTAGTGTGGAAAATAAAGTGCCAAACTGGATGTACCGGCAGAAAGTCAGCGGCGGTTGGGTTACCTGTGAATACGGCATGCTGCCGTCGTCTACACATGACCGGATGAAGCGTGAATCATCCGCCGGTAAACAAGGCGGTCGAACGATGGAAATTCAACGGCTTATCGGTCGTAGTTTGCGTTCCGTTGTTGATCTTTCCAAGCTTGGTCAGAACACGTTTTATATAGATTGCGATGTTATCGACGCCGACGGCGGAACCCGATGTGCCAGCATTACTGGGGCATCTATTGCGTTACAGCTGGCTTTTCAGCAAATGTTCGGGGATAAAAAAAATCCGATGCGGGAAAATATTGCCGCGATAAGCGTCGGGATTTTCAACGGCAAACCGGTTCTGGACCTGTGCTACGAAGAAGATTCCACGGCTGAAGTCGATATGAATGTGGTTATGACTGAATCAGGCAAATTCATCGAGATTCAAGGCACCGCCGAACAGGAGCCTTTTTCAGATGAGCAGTTGCAGGAAATGCTCGGTTTAGCCAAAGACGGTTTGCGCAAGATTTTTTCGATTCAAAGCAAAGTTGCTCAGAGTAATGGCAATGGTAACGGCGCTCATCGCAACGGTAACGGCAATGGCGGAAACGGTAACAATAACGGTAATGGAAACGGCAACCGCCCGCGTCCGGGGGAGAAACTCGGCAGTCTGGGTGATGCTTTGGATAAAATAAAAGTTTAACAGAATTGGAGGTTTAAGCGCGATGGGCGAATATCAGGTAATTGCCAGGAAATGGCGGCCGCAGCGCTTTGCCGACGTCGTCGGCCAGGAACATATCCTCCAGACTTTAAAAAATGCGGTTCGCAATCAGCGGACGGCTCATGCTTACCTCTTCGTCGGCCCGCGCGGAATCGGCAAGACTACTACCGCCAGGATTTTCGCCAAAGCACTCAACTGTACGAATCCTCAAGATGGCGAGCCGTGCTGCGAATGTGAATCCTGTGTGGCTATCGCCAATGAAAGCAGTATGGATGTTATCGAGATCGACGCGGCCAGCCGCAACTCGGTCGAGAATATTCGTGAATTGCGCGACGAAGTCATGCATGTTCCCTCCCGCAGTCGCTACAAAGTTTATATTATCGACGAAGTTCACATGTTGTCAAAACAGGCCTGGAACGCATTGCTGAAGACAATTGAAGAACCGCCGCCGCATGCTAAATTTATTTTCGCCACGACCGAAGTGCACATGGTTTTGGGAACGATTATTTCACGTTGTCAGCGTTTTGATTTGCAGCGGATTGGAACCAATTTGATCGCAGACCGCCTGGAAATGATTGCCAAGGCTGAAAACGTCAATATATCCCGGGCGGCCATTAATGCTATTGCCCGCGCCGCAGACGGGGGGATGCGCGACGGGCAGTCTCTGCTGGATCAGATGATCGCGTTTTTCAGCTCCGCTAATGAGGAAATCTCCGAAGAAAAAGTTTTATCATTATTCGGATTGACTGCCGCTTCAGATATTGAAGGTATTATTTGCGCGATGTTCAATAATGATCCGGGATCGTTGATTACCGGCATCTACCATTTGGCTTCACACGGAAAAAATCTTGAAACTCTTTTCAATGATATTTTAAATACGTTGCGCTGTATCCAGATATCCTGTTTGCTGCAGTCGCCGGAAAATATTCTGGAAACGGATTCCGACAGCATTCAGCGTTATCGCCAGTTTGGCGGAAACGTGCCACCGAATGTGATTCAGCGATTGCTTGAGGCGCTTTCACCCGTTGGCCGTACTCTGCACGATGCATTGAACAAACAGGTTTACCTTGAAACAATTATTTTAAGGGCGATGCGGCAGGCGCATTCGGTTCAGATAGAGGATTTGATCCGCCGTCTGAACCAGATCCGTAAAAGTGGTGAATTAGCAGTTGTAGAGAATCTGCCTCCGGTTGCTCAACCGGTTATTCCTCCCCCGCAACCAGTTCAGCAGGTAGTAGCGCCGCCTCCGGCTCCACTGCCCGTTCAGCAAGCAGTTGAACCAGCTCCAGTGCCGCAGCCAGAACCTGTCCAGCAACCGGAAGCTGTACCAGTTGACCCTGAACCAGTGCCTCAACCTGAACCTGAAATTGAACCTGAGCCGGAAAAAACTGCTCCAGTCCCTGAGCCGGAGATTCAACCTGCTCCAATCCAAGAAACACCGCCTGAACCAGTGGCGGAACAGGTAGTTCAATCGACGGCGGAGCAGACGCCTGAACCGGTTGAAGAGTCATCTTCTGTTGACGCCGGGCAGGATCATTTAACTGAAGCTGTAATTGAAGAATCAAATGATTTTGAATTGGACCCGAACAGCCCGGAGGTCACTTCTGAAGATATTTCAGAAGAAGATATGCCGCGTAAAATCTGGCATGAAATGATTATGCTGGTTCAGGAACATCATCAGGTAAATCCGCTGTTGCGGAATTATATGTCGGAAGCTACCCCGGTTTCCTGGGAAAATTCGGTTTTAACGGTTTGCTTCGATGATGAATTTGAGCTGGAACATTTCCAGGCCTTACAAAATCACAGTCGTTTGCTGCAACAACTTATTCAGCAGGTTTCTGCTGATTGGATGAGTTCAGTTTGCATCGAAAAACGTAGTGGCATAAAATCCTACCACAAAGATAATCAAGCTGATATTTCTGATGATGAAGAGCCGGTGCCGGAAGATATTCCTGCTGACAATGTGACGGCCACTCTGGAAATGGACACGGATGTTCCGGCAGAAGAGGAATTTGCGTCTTCCGCCAAAAGTGTTTTCGGAATTCAGGAAGAGATGGAGAAGGTCGGAAAAAATGATTTTGTCCAAAGGGCTCTTAAGACTTTCAATGGTAAAATAGTCGATCTGCACGGTTAATACGCTATCCTCAATAAACCCGCTTTTATATGGTTTTTTTCTTAAAAATATTCAGACGGTTTGATTTTATATATTTTTGAAGGATTTGTCAATAAACAACTTATGCGCTTTCTGGGCTGGATTGTTGTCAAGCTACAATGTTTTTCGGAGAGCCTTCAATATAATTTTTAAGATTGCTGATCGCTGTGGTATACAGCCGCCTCCGGGCGGATGAGGTGGCCCAGGCTATATGCGGGGTGATATAACAATTTTTTGCGGCGAAAAGCGGATTGTCCGCTTCCGGCGGTTCCGTTGAAAGTACGTCAAGACCGGCTCCGGCAATTATTCCGCTGTTTAATGCTTCAGCTAAAGCCGCTTCATCGATCAAAGCACCGCGGGAGGTGTTGATTAGAAACGCAGTCGGCTTCATTATAGACAACATTTCAGCGTTAACCAAATGTTCGTTTTCGGCTGTCAGCGGACAATGCAGGCTGACCACGTCGGCACGTTGGAACAACTCTTTAATAGCGACTTGTTCAATGTCGTCGTCAGCTTTGACAGTTCTGGTGTAACCGATGATTTTCATGCCGAAAGCACGACCGATTGAGGCGGTTTGACGTCCGATTTTGCCGCAGCCAACGATTCCAAGAGTCAGGTCATGCAGCTCAATTAACGGGAAATCCCAATAGCAAAAGTCCGGACACTTGGTCCATTTGCCGGTTTTGACTGTTTCGGAATGTTGAGCCGTATGCTGGGTCAAATTGAGTATATGGGCAAAGGCGGTTTGAGCCACCGAATCGGTGCTGTAGGCGGGAATGTTGGTGACAGTTATGCCGTGATCCCGGGAAGCCGGGAGGTCGACTGTATTGTATCCGGTGGCAAGAACCCCGATGTATTTGAGTTGCGGCAACTGAGCCACTATTTCCCGGGTTATTTTGATTTTATTGATCAGGATGCAATCGGCGTCGCCAATTCTATCAATTACTGATTCCGGCGGAGTTCGGTCGTAGATGCTGCAATCTCCAATTTTTTCGAGTTCGCTCCAGTTCAGGTCTCCCGGATTCATGGTGTATCCGTCCAGTACAACTATTTTAGTCATGATTAATTCCTTGATCGATGTTACTTAATGAATGTGACTGTTTCGCCATATGTCCGGGTACATTAGCAGATTCCATGATAATATCAAGTTTTGAGTTTGACATTTCGATGGTACGATGTATTTTATAAGTTTGATAATAAAAAAGAATCATTTTTTTATTTTTAATATCTCAAAGGAGTAATGTCATGGGACAGCAAACCAACAAATGTCAGAAACGCGCTCGTCGCAAAGCTTACAACGAACGCTGCAAGGCTAAAGTTCGCGAAGCGATCAAAAAAGCTGGAAAATAATTTTTTCTGATGCGATTTCAAGCCGCCTTTTTACAGGGCGGCTTTTTTAGTACGCCCGGCATGGGCGATAACTTGACGGTGAAAGTCCGTTACAGGCTTGGCAGTAGGAACTGTTAGCGAAAGACAAGGGTGTCCATCGCGAGGTGGAATCTGAAGGAAGTCGGACGCAAATTCCCGGCCCGACGAACAGGAAGTGCATACAAGGCATATTCAAGGCGGACGAGCTTGCTAAACAAAGCAAAGTCCAATACTGCCCGAACCTTGAGGTGTAAATGCACCGGGTATATGGGATGAAAGTTATCGTTCTTATCCGGGGAGGTCTCATTGGTACGAACGAGGTTGTCAACAGGCGATAAGTTCAACCCGCGCAGTGATGTTGCGGCTGAGCAATGAGAAGTCAGCAGAGGTCATAGTACTGTATAGTATTTACAGGAAGGACCGAACAGTAGTCGTTCTTTCAATAGTGAAAGGTCAAACATGTGTCGAGAGCAGAAAATCCAGAAACGGAACTGCCTGAGAGATGATAGACTGGAAGTCGAAGATAACTCAGGAGTGCGGAGCATGTTTGTACGGGAAGCTGACCTGGAAGACGGTACTGGCTTGTTTGAGGCAATAATTGAGCGTAATAATCTCAATAAGGCTTTCCAGCAGGTCAGAAGAAAAGGAGGATCAGCAGGTGTGGATGGTATGTCCACAGACCAACTATTATCCTATCTAAAGGAGCACAAAGAAAGTTTTCTTGAAAGTTTGCGCAATGAGACTTACCGACCAAAGCCAGTACGTCGAGTAGAAATACCAAAACCCGATGGAGGCGTGAGATTATTAGGAGTACCGACAGTCATGGACCGTATGGTACAACAGGCTATCTCACAGGTTTTAAGCCCCATATTTGAGCTTGAATTTTCAGAGAACAGTTATGGGTTTCGCCCCAAACGCAGTGCCCATCAGGCTATAAAGCAGGCACAGACATACTACAATCAAGGCTATCATCAAGTGGTTGACCTTGACTTGAGTAAATATTTCGATACGATTAATCACGATATATTACTGAATGTTCTGCGCGATACAATCCATGATAAACGTGTGATCAACCTGATAAAACGCTATTTGAAAAGCGGGGTAATGATAAATGGGGTTCGCACTCGCACAGACGAGGGAAGCCCGCAGGGGGGCAACCTGTCTCCATTGCTGAGCAATATTTACCTGACAGCTTTTGATAGGGAACTGGAATGTCGAGGACACAAATTTATTCGCTATGCTGATGATGTAAATATCTACGTCAAAAGCCAACGTAGCGCCGAAAGAGTACTGTCCAGCGTAACACACTACCTTGAAACGAAGCTTAAACTCAAGGTCAACGAAACCAAAAGTAAATCAGGAAGTCCTTTGAGGTTAAAGTTTCTTGGCTTTGCCTTGCATAGTACAAATGCCGGGCAAGCTGGTATTCGTGTTCATGAGAAGTCTATAGACCGCTTCAAGCGACGTGTACGAGAATTACTCCGGAGAAATCAAGGACGTTCTGTAGAATATGTATTGCTGAAATTACGCCAATACACTAATGGTTGGGTAAATTATTACGCAATAGCTAATATGAAATCATTTATGCAACGTTCAAGTGAATGGTTGCGGCGCAAAATCCGAACTTATATCTGGAAACAGTGGAAACGAGTAAGGACAAAGTTTGCGAATCTACAGAAATTTGGCGTCTCCAAAGAGAAATCGTGGGAATGGGCAAATACCAGAAAAGGCTATTGGCACGTAGCCAATAGTTGGATATTGAGCACTACAATGACTAATAATTACCTGGAAAAACTAGGGTATACAGATATTTACAAACGCTACAATTTTCTACACTCAAGCTACTGAACCGCCGTATGCCGAACGGCACGTACGGTGGTGTGAGAGGACGACCGTTCAAATAATGAGCGGTCTCCTACTCGATTTTTTCCGGAAGATTTTTCTCTTCCATCAAAATCATCCGGATATACTCCAGATTGTCCCGGTCAGTGGAGGAAAAGAGTTTTATTTTTTCTTTTCCATTGGCAAAAGATCCGTATAAAACCAGGTTCCAGTAATCGTCGTTTTCGTTGTCGGGCTGACGTTTTTCCACCGCGACTTGTTTGATTGATTCGAAATCATAGGTCTTTGTCAAACCCAGCTTCCAGAATCCCTGGAACGTCTTCAAGGTCATTCCTGATAATGTCAGGCGCATTTTCCCGAAAGCCATATAAAAGCAAATGTAAGTCAGGACAATGCTGCCGATCAGGAAGGGTAAGCCTACTATTGACCTGTAAAGTTCAAATTTGCCGTCAACAAATTGGAGGCCGTATATAATCCAGGTGGAGCCGCCGGCCCAAACCGCGCTGAACGGTCCCAGGATGATCAGGGCGCAGCAGCCGTGAACACTGACTTCTATCCCGGTGATCCCGTTATCATGAGTAACTTTGCTGTTAGTTGGCGGACAGCGTTTCAGGTAATCTTCATAATTTACCGGATCGCTGATTATTTCATCCAGTTTGAATATTGCGCTGCAGCCGGGGCAGGTAACTTTAATTTTATCGAAATCAAAATTCTCATCCAGGATCGGGATATGACACTTCGGGCATAAAAACTCCATCTCCTCCATGTTTTCTTTAAAATATTTGTTGGATGACATAGAATCTTTCTTTTACTGCTTCAGACAGTTTATAACTGTTTGTTTATTGTTCAGTCGATATAAACCCGTTTTGTCCTGGACCCGAATGAACAGAGAATATCATACGGATTAGTACCTTTGGTCAATGCCCAGTTGTCGACCGTTACCGCGGCCGGGGGCGTGCCGCCTAGGCAGATTACTTCATCACCGCAAGCCGCGTCAGGAACGTTTTCCAGAGAGATGGTCGTGTAATCCATAGAAATCCGGCCGATAACCGGACATAATACGCCCCGGACCACAACATAGCCGCGATTGGAGAGCATCAGCGGCAGACCGTCGGCGTATCCGGCGGCGATAGTTCCGACCCGGGTCGGTTTGATAAGTTTGCAGGTCAGTCCGTAACCGAGATAGGCACCGGCGGGTAGCGTGCGCACTGCGGCCAGCCGGGTTTTCAACGAGACGATGCTTTTCAGATTAAGGCGCCGTGCGCCGGTTTCGTCAAAAAGGCCGTAAAGGTTGATTCCGGTTCTGACCAGATTGAACGGCGCGTTGCAGGTTTCACTAAAATTGTTGATGGCGTCGCTGTTGGCAATGTGGATACGGGAGAACTCGATTCCGTCCTGTTTCAGGTCGTCAAGCAGCTGATTGAATTTCCGGATCTGCTCAAGAGTATAGTCGCCTTCCGGCTGATATGCGACTGGAAAATGTGAATAAATGCCGCGGCAATCCAGATTTGGCAGAGATACGCAGCGGCGGATGACGTCACCGGCCTCGGCCCAGAGAATGCCCAGGCGCCCCATGCCGGTGTCGATCAGGAAATCGCACAGGACGGTACGGTTTTGTTTTACCGCCTCACGGCTGATTGCGGCGGCGGTTTCATAGTCATTTATCGGTAGAATGATGCCGGCGGCGACAGCCGGGGTGATTTCTCCGGGCAGGATATTCCCGAGCAGTTGGACAGGAAGTCCCAGTTCCGCCAGTTCCAGCGCTTCATTCAGTTCGGCGGCGCCGAATCCGGCGGCGCCGGATTGTTTCAGAGCCTGACCAATCTCCCTGGCGCCGAGTCCGTAGGCATTGGCCTTCAGGACGGCGATCACGCCGCAGGGCGCGACGGATTCGGCTATTTTTGTAAAGTTGTTTCTCAGTTCGCCCAGATCGATTTCCAGACGCACCCGGCTTTCAATTTGATTATACATTTTTACTCTCTTTAGTTCTCGGAAGAAACATTTAAGTAAAAATATATTGAGATTATATTGATGCAAGCAGAGTAATTGTTTTTTTTATGTTTAATTTATTTTTAAGGGGGATAAAAATATTCGGCCACACTTGATATTCCGGGAATCGGGGATACATTAATCTCCCTGTGTGTATTGTGTCCATATACAAAAAAAATAAAATGGAAATAATGAAAAAAATACGGAATTATCTGCTGTTCGCAACTTTGTTTGCGGTTGTAGGCATGTTTGCCTCCTCCTGTTCCATCTTAGGACCCGACTACTCCAATAACTATCAGACAATTTACGATCTTGAGCGGCATTTCGAAAAATGCGGCATAAAAATTGAACAAGGTCAACCTTTGCTGCGTCAGGTATGCCGGGCCGACAGTGCCCGTTCGCTGCGGATTGCCGGGTCTGATATCGGTATCTACAAATATGATATTAATAAGAAAGTTCAGCTTGCAAAGTTGATTCAAATGGAAAAGAATGGCTATGTCTACGTAATGGCCATTAAATATCCGGTTATGATAAACGGCACCTTTATGATGCTTGGATATCATAAGAATCCGGAAAAAAAGAAGCTGGTGGAAGCATTTTTAAGCTTCAAACCGGAATAATAAAAGATTATTATAAACCAAAATGCATTGTGCATAACACAACAACGAAAGGAAGAATAAAATGTCATGTTGCTGTTCTGATGTAAAGTATGTCTATTTCTTTGGCGGCGGCCAGTCTGAAGGCAAAGCCTCGATGAAAAATCTTCTCGGCGGTAAAGGCGCGAACCTGGCTGAAATGGCTGAACTCGGTCTGCCGGTACCTCCCGGATTTACACTGACGACTGAAGCCTGTGCCGAATACGGCAAGATCGGGCGCGACGCAATGTTTGCCAAACTCGAATGCCAGATCAACGAAGTTTTGAAAAAACTCGAAGACGCCACCGGCAAGACTTTCGGTAAAGGTCCGAATCCGCTGCTCGTCTCTGTTCGCTCCGGTGCCGCCGTATCGATGCCCGGAATGATGGACACCGTTCTCAACCTTGGTTTGAATGACGAAACCTGCAAAGCAATGGTTGAACTGACCGGTAATGAGCGTTTTGTAATGGACTCCTACCGTCGCTTCATGCAGATGTTTGGTAACGTTGTACTGGGTATAGAGCATCATGGTTTTGAGCATGCTCTGGATAAAGTCAAGGAAGCCAAAGGCGTTGAACTCGATACCCAGCTGACCACAGAAGACCTCAAGGAAGTTATCGCGGCTTATCGTGGCGTTGTAAAAGAAGCTACCGGTGAAGATTTCCCGACTGATCCGATGCAGCAGTTGTACCGCGGTATTCAGGCGGTATTCGATTCATGGGACAATCCGCGCGCGGTTCGTTATCGTCAGATCAACGATATTCGCGGCCTGCTCGGTACTGCGGTTAACGTTCAGGCGATGGTTTTCGGTAACAGCGGTGAAAACTCCGCTACCGGTGTTGCGTTCACCCGCGACCCCTCGACCGGCGCCAATGAATATTTCTACGGTGAATTCCTGATCAACGCTCAGGGTGAAGACGTGGTTGCGGGTATTCGTACCCCGCAGGAAATCACTCTGGCCGGTTCCCGCGAATGGGCCAAATCTCAAGGCGTCAGCGAAGATGTTCGCGCCGCCAAATTCCCGTCGCTGGAAGAAGCGATGCCGGAATGTTTCAAACAGCTTGACGCGATTCGCGTTAAACTTGAAAATCACTACAAAGATATGCAGGACCTTGAATTCACGATTGAAGACGGTCGTCTCTATATGCTCCAGACCCGTAACGGTAAGCGTACCGCTGCCGCCGCGGTTAAAATCGCGATGGACCTGGTTGAAGAAGGTCTGATTAATGAAAAAGATGCGGTAATGCGCGTCGATCCCGCTATGCTGGATCAGTTGCTGCACCCGGTTTTCGTCAAATCCAGTGAAGATGCCGCCAATAAAGTTGCCGTTGGTCTGCCTGCCTCTCCCGGCGCTGCCACCGGTCAGGTTGTTTTCTCCGCTGACGAAGCTGAAGCCTGGGTTGCCGAAGGCAAACAGGTTATCCTGTGTCGTATCGAAACCAGCCCTGAAGACATTGGCGGAATGCACGTTGCCGCCGGTATCCTGACCGCTCGCGGCGGGATGACTTCTCACGCGGCGGTTGTCGCCCGTGGCATGGGTACTTGCTGTGTTGCCGGTTGCGGCGAAATCAAAATGAATTATGCTGCCAAACAGTTCGCGATCGGTTCGACCGTCGTCAAGGAAGGCGACTGGATCAGCTTGAACGGTTCCACCGGTGCGGTTTATGTTGGTAAAGTTGAAACCGTCGAACCTGAATTGTCTGGTCCGTTCGGTCACATCATGGAACTTGCTGATAAATATCGCAAGGTTGGCGTTCGTACCAATGCCGATACTCCGCACGATGCCGCGGTCGCGGTTAAATTCGGAGCTGAAGGTATCGGTCTGTGCCGTACTGAGCATATGTTCTTCGAAGGCGACCGTATCGTTTCGTTCCGTCGCCTCATTCTGGTTGCTGAAACCGTCAAGAAGCTCAAAGAACAGCACAACGCCAAAACTCTGGCCGACCTTAAAGGCTCATGTGACTCTTGCGACTGCTGCTGCAGTGACGCGGCCAAAGCTATTGCGCAGTATGAACAGGCGCTGTCTGAACTGCTGCCGTTGCAGCGTGCCGACTTCATCGGTATCTTCCAGGCTCTGGAAGGCCGTCCTTGTACCGTCCGCCTGCTGGACCCGCCGTTGCATGAATTCCTGCCGCACGATGACAAAGGTCAGGCTGAAATGGCGGAGCAGATGGGCGTCAGCGCCGCTGCCATTAAAGAGCTGGTTGAAAACCTGCACGAATTCAACCCGATGCTTGGACATCGCGGTTGCCGTCTCGGCATGACTTATCCGGAAGTAACTGAAATGCAGGCCCGCGCTATCTGTGAAGCGGCGGTTGAAGTTGCCGGCTCCAAACCTGAAATCATGATTCCGCTGGTTGGCAACGTCAAAGAACTGGCCAACCAGAAAGCGATTGTTAAAGAAGCGATTGCCGCGGTTGAAGCTGAAAAAGGTGTTGAACTGAGTGTGATGATCGGTACTATGATCGAAGTTCCGCGTGCCGCGGTTACTGCCGATCAGGTTGCCGAAGAAGCTGAATTCTTCTCATTCGGTACCAACGACCTGACCCAGATGGGGTGCGGTTTCTCGCGTGACGATGCCGGTAAATTCCTCGGCGACTACGTCAAGGCCGGTATTTACGAATACGATCCCTTCCAGGTTCTCGATCAGGACGGGGTTGGCGAGCTGGTCAAGATCGCGGTTGAAAAGGGTAAGAAAACCCGTCCGAATATCAAACTCGGTATTTGCGGCGAACATGGCGGCGAACCATCAAGCGTTGAGTTCTGCTGCAAGGTTGGTTTGAACTACGTTTCATGCAGTCCTTTCCGTGTGCCGATCGCCAGACTGGCCGCAGCCCAGGCTGCCATCAAACAAGGCTAACTTCTTACGAAGAAGCACGAAGTACCGCTTCATACTTCAGTCGCTCCGCTCCTTGCGGAAGCGGGAAGATAAAGCGGTATGACAAAAAATCACGGCGGTGTCTGTTAACTCAGGCATCGCCGTTTTTTATGAAAACGCATAGCTCCAACTGCGCATGATAAAACTCGAAAATCCGGAAATCCTGTTTTAGTTTTAGTTAAGTTGTTTTTATTGAAAGTCTTACGTGAAATAAATAATCAATCTGTTCGTTTATTTGTAGTGTAGTGTAGAAACCATTTTCTGTGATAGTCTGTGTTTGTCCGTGTTTTTTAGCGTCTGTCCGTGCCTTTTGGGATTGTTTCCCTCAATCTGTAAAAAGATTGAAAAAACTGCTTTTCAGAGATTGAAAAACGGCGGGATTGAGAACATATTCAGTAGTCTGATAAATTATGTTTTTTTAATCTTTACAGCGCGTTTTGGAGTACTTTTATGTCTGCTGATTTTGTTCACTTACACGTCCATACCGATTACAGTTTGCTGGACGGTTCCTGCTCGGTCAAGGGGCTGGCGAAGATGGCCAAGGAATATGGTATGCCCGCGGTGGCGATGACCGACCACGGCTTTATGGGCGGGACCATCGATATGTATTCGACCTTTGAAAAAGAGGGTCTGAACCCGATCATCGGGATTGAAGCCTATGTGTCGCCGACGACCCGTCAGGATCGCGACGCGATGAATCCGGATATTCGCGGTTATCACCTGTGTCTGCTGGCTGAAAATTATGACGGTTATGTCAGCTTGTGCAAATTGATCAGTGCGGCCTGGATGGAGGGTTATTACTACAAACCCAGGATCGATAAAGAACTTCTGGCCCGATATAACAAGGGTCTGATCGGAATGAGCGCCTGTATCGGCGGAGAGATTCCCAAACATATTCTTGGCGGCAACCTGGACGGAGCTAAAAAGTCGTTGAACGAATATCTGGATATCCTCGGGCGCGACAACTTTTATCTGGAGATCATGGATCATGGACTGGAAGAGGAACGCCGGGTCAATACCGAGCTGATCAAGCTCAGCAAGGAATTCAACGTGCCTCTGGTTGCCACAAACGACGTCCATTACCTGCGCAAAGAGCACTCCGAGTCGCATGACGCGATGTTGTGCATCCAGACCCAGTCGTTGATCTCCGAGACGAACCGTTTTTCTTTTTCCGGGCCGGAATTCTATTTCAAGAGTCCGGACGAGATGAAAGAGCTTTTCAAAGAGGTACCGGAAGCGGTGACCAACACGGTAGGCGTAGCCGAACGCTGCCACGTGAAACTAGACCTCGGCGCCAATCACTATCCGGTTTACATCATGCCGGAAGGCAAGTCAGACGAGCGGGCTTACTTGCGTGAAATATGTATAAAGGGTATTCAGGACCGTTACGATTTTGACGCTAATAAACCGGAACTCAACGAGTTTGAGCAAACCGTTGTCAAACGTATGGATTATGAGCTCGATATCATCAACCGGACCAAGTACAACCACTATTTTCTGGTGGTTTGGGACTTTATCAATTATGCCAGGACGCAGGATATTCCGGTTGGTCCGGGACGTGGTTCCGGTGCGGGCAGTATTGTTGCTTATCTGACGACGATCACGGATATCGAGCCGCTGGAATACAATCTGCTGTTTGAACGATTCCTGAATCCTGAACGCGTCAGCCCCCCTGACTTTGATATCGACTTTTGTGAAGAACGCCGTTCCGAGGTAATTGAATATGTCCGCAACAAATACGGCAGCGACAGCGTGGCGCAGATCGGTACTTATGGAACCTTGAAAGCCAAGGCTGTCCTTAAAGACGTGGCCCGGGTTCTCGGCCATTCTTTTGCTGAAGGCGACTCGATTACCAAGCTGATTCCCAACGATCCGAAAATGACGCTTGATAAAGCCGTCAGCGGCTCTCAGGAATTGCGCGAGAAGCTGGAAAAAGAACCCTGGGTCCAACGGATATTCGAACTGGCCCGGCCGCTGGAAGGTCTGAATCGCAATATGAGTATCCACGCTGCCGGTGTAATTATCGGTGACCAGCCGCTGGATAATGTTGTTCCGCTGGCCAAGGGGGCAGGGGATGAAATCATTACCGAGTTTCCGGCGGTCCCCTGCGAAGAACTCGGGCTGCTGAAAATGGACTTTCTTGGACTCAAGACCCTGACGGTGATAGACAAAGCAGTTAAGAATGTGAGAAAACACCGCGGCATTGAGCTTGATATTTCAAAAATACCGCTTAATGATCAGAATTCTTTTGATTTGTTGAATCGCGGCGACACGGTGGCGGTGTTCCAGCTTGAATCTTCGGGTATGCAGAACCTGTGTCGTCAGTTCGGAGTGGAAACCCTGGCGCACATTATCGCGCTGATAGCGCTGTATCGTCCCGGTCCGATGGAATTTATCCCGACTTTTGTTGGACGCAAAAAAGGCACCGAAGAGATTGAATATGACCATCCGAAAATGGAGCAGTATCTGGCTGAAACCTACGGGATCATGCTCTATCAGGAACAGATTATGCAGGTGGTGCAGGCGTTGGCTGGATTTTCACTTGGCGGCGCGGACATTCTGCGTCGAGCGATTGGTAAGAAAAAAGTCAAATTGCTTGAAGAGCAGAAGGTTTTGTTTGTCGAGGGTTGTGCAGAGCACAATCAGATCAGCGAAAAACTCGCTTTACAGATATGGGAAAAGATCGGTAAATTCGCCGGTTACGGTTTCAATAAGTCGCACAGTGCGGCCTATGCCTTTATTGCGTATCGTACCGCGTATCTGAAAGCGAATTATCCGGTTGAATTCATGTGTGCGGTACTCTCTTGCGAAATTGATAACGCGGAAAAAATCTCATTCCTGATTGGCGAATGCCGGGAGATGGGCATAAACATTCTGCCTCCGGACGTTAATGTCAGTGAACGTGATTTCACGGTTGACGGTAAGGCGATCCGCTTCGGTCTCGGCGCAATCAAGGGAGTGGGCGAAAAGGCCGCGGATGAAATTATCCTGTCCCGGGAAAAGGAAGGCAAGTATTCGGACTTTCTCAATTTCTGCGAAAGAGCCGGCAGTGCGGTCAATACCCGGATGGTCGATCATCTGATCAAAGCCGGGGCGTTCGACTCACTGCAAATCAAACGTTCACAACTGATTCAGATCATTGAACCGACTATGCGCTATGCCCAGCAGCGGGTGCGCGACCGTGAGGCCGGGCAGGGATCGCTTTTTGATCTGCTGGATGAGTCTGAGCAGGAAGACGTCTTCAGCGTGACGATGCCGGATATACCGGAATTTGAAGAAAATGAAATGCTTCAGATGGAAAAGGAACTGCTCGGGTTTTACATTACCGGCCATCCGCTGGCTTGTTACTCGGATCTGATCAAGACCTATTCGACCGCCAATCTCAGGCAGGTGGCGAATATGGATAATGATACCGGCGTTAAAGTTGGCGGCATTATCAAGACCGTGCAGCGGCGCAACAGTAAAACCAGCGGAAAACCTTATTATCTGATCACATTGGAGGATCTGGAAAGTACGGTTGAGGTCTGGTGCTTTGAAAAATGTCTGAATGAGATTGACGCGTCCGGCATTGAACTGGTCGCGGATATGCCGATTTTTATCGAGGCATTGGTCAGCAAACGCGACGAAACCGAGAAACCGAATCTCCGGGCGGAAAAGGTTATTCCGCTGGAACAGGCTTCCGAGTTATATAGTGAGGAAATCCATCTGCACTTGTATGAAGGCAGCAACACGCTTGAGGATATGGACAAATTAAAACAGTTGTGCATGACTTCAATCGGGCCGAGCCGGGTGATCATCTGCGTCAGTTGCGTTTCCGGCGAAGTCGTCTTTATTGAGGCCGAGCGTGGTTTACAGGTCAAGGTGTCAGCCGGATTCCTCGATCAAGTGCGGGAGATTCTCGGCGAACGCCGTTGGCGGGTCAAAGCTAATCAGGACGTGCCTGAAGCCAGAAAGCGCTGGAGTAAAAACGGCAATGGTAACGGTAAAGGCGGCGGCAGCAAAGAATAAGCCGATGAATTTGCAAATTCTTTTTTCAGAATATCCGGTATTCTGAAAAATATCGTCATCCACAGGAAAGCAATGGATAAAAAGCAGGAAAAGAAATTTTCAATATTGGTTATGACCGGTCTGGGAATATTTCTTTTCTGGTTTGTTCTTCCGGCGGCGATCCGTAACCCGTATTGTGACTCCGGGATTTTTATTTATTGCGGCAGACGAGCCTTGGCCGGGGATGTGCCATATATTGATTTCTGGGACCATAAAGGACCGTTGATCTTCTATATTAATGCGTTGGCCGCTTTGCTTTCGCCACGCTCGATGACCGGTTCGATGCTGCTGCAATTCGGTTTCCTCCTTGGCGCGTTTATTTTCTGCTGGCGGACCTTGAAGCGTGCCTGCGGATTTGCTCCGGCACTGGTTGCGACTCTTTGCATTCTGCCGTTGCTTGAGGTGGCGGAACTAAAGTACAACTTTACCGAAATTTACGCGTTGCTTTTTCAGTTCGGGGCGCTCTGGTGTTTCTATATTTCGGAAAAAATAGAGCGTAAACGAAGTATTTTTCTGACGCGTTTTGCGCTCGGGTTGTTTATGGGGTGCGCATTCATGCTTCGACCCAATCTGGTCGCGGTCGGCGGCGCGATAGCCCTTAACTGGCTGATAAGCTGTCTGGTCGCTAAAGATTATCGTGGACTTTGGAGCAGAGCATGGCAGTCAGCGTCCGGTTACGTTCTGGTCTGGCTGATTTTCTCGATCTATTTCCTGTTCAACGGGGCATTCATGGAGTTTCTTGACGGCATGATCTTTTTCAATTACAATGCCACGGAATCCAGTATCCTTGACTGGCTCAAAGGGGTTGGTTTCGGGATATATCTGACCTTGCCGATCAGTGTTTTTGCGATTGCCGCGTGGGGTTCGCTGATTTATAAACACCGGTGGCATCAACTGCGTAAACAGCCGATTGAACCGCTGGTCCTGGTTGCGTTGTTCTATCTGCCGCTGGAAATGGTTGTCAGCAGTGTCTCGGGGCGAATGTATAACCACTACTTTATGTCCTGGCTGCCGGCGATAGCATTGCTTATTGCATTGGGCTTGAGAGACTTGTTCGCGATGCCCCGGTTCAGGGAGTCGAGACTTGCCCGATTGAACGGCAGAATCGGCTTTGCCGTGCTGATGATAATGCTAATATCACTGCCTCAGACCTGGAGGATCGCCGGTAGTACGGTGCATTTTTTGCGTGTCGGAAAACCAGGCAAAGGGCGTTTGATCAGTTTTATCGAACAAAACAGCGTGCCGGAAGACAATGTTCTGATTTGCAGCTACCTGGCCGGAGGGGTGTATTACATGATGGACCGCAAGGCCCCGTCAAGATACGTAGTACAATTTAATTTCTGGATCGGCAGTGAAGCGCACTGGAAGAAAATGAACCTTAAGTTCCTTGAGGAAATCAAAAAAGCGCGCCCAAAATATATCATCTGGATGAAACACAACAGTGAAATCAGATCACAGGTCGAGATGGTTGTAAAAAACGCCGGAATACGTTATAAATACTCGGAAAATCTACTTCCCGGAGCTTATGTATTCATTCGTCAGGACTTGAATTCAGAGAAAAAACCGGTAAATAAGGCAATATAGGTTGAACATCTGCGTTATATACACTATACTATAAACATTGGTGACACGAGAAACTATAAAACCGGATAATGAAATGACCTATTGCTTTACATCGACTTTTCTGGACGAACCGATAAATACTGAACGGGTGATCGACATTTTTGAGCCTCACAAGTGCGATGAGGAGGATGTGTCGATTTTTTTTATTCATGGCGGCGGCTGGCGAGCCGGCAGCAGATCCCGCTTTTATACGATTATGAAAGCTTATTCCGAGCGCGGTTTTCGTTGCGCATCGGTTGATTATCGCCTGGGTAATTCAAATATTTTTGACCAGATTGCCGATATAAGACATGGCTATGATTTTTTTATTTCTCACCTGAAAAAGCTTGGCCGGCCGCTCAAGGTTCTGGTGTTCGGTTCCTCTGCCGGTGCTCATTTGGCCGCACTCCTTTCTCTGGCCGCGCCCGGTGATTGCGGAGACCCGCTGACGGTCAACGGTTATGAATACGAAAATGACTGGGTCCAACCGCTGGGGGTCGCGCTTCAGGCGACACCGGTCACTTTTGTGCCATGGGATGAAATTTTTCCCGGTATATGGGCCTCGATGGAGGATATTGTCGGGACTCCTTATTCGGAAGCTCCGGAGCTTTACAAAAAGGTTTCTCCGGCCAATCATGTTAAAAAGGGCAGTCCCGCGGTATTTTTCCTGGAAGCCGAAAATGAACACATGTTTCCGCGTCATTTGACCATGAAAATGGTTGATCTGCTGATTGGAAAAGGCGTAAAAAGCCGTTGCAAAGTTTATCGCAACACCGAGCATGGATTCTTCTATGATATCACCCGAAAACGCCAGGAAGAGGCTTTTATCGATATCATCGATTTTATCCGGATGATCCAGAAATAAGCAGTCTTTCGTTTTATCATGATTAAGCTTCTATTTTCCGCTTTAATGTCAATCTGCATGTTATGCGGAGTTTTTGCCGTAAATTCTCCGGAAATCAGTATATGTAAGTTCAAAGATGGTAAACCTGCGGCAGTTACGTTGACTTTCGACGATGGCAGCAAGGATCATCTCTATCAAGCGGCTCCGCTTTTAAAAAAATATGGCTACAAAGGTACTTTCTATATTATTGCTAAACGCGTCCCCGCTGCAAAAAATTCCCATAAATTGACCTGGCCTGAAATTAAACAGTTAGCGGAGGCCGGACATGAAATAGGCAATCATTCAATGACCCATTATCAGTTGTTCAAAGCCAAAAGCCGCAAAGACCTTGAATATGAGATCATCACGCCGATTGCCATAATCAAAGAAAAAGTTGGGGTGACGCCTGAAACGTTTTGTTATCCCGGTAATGCTAAAACGCCCGAAATTGTAAAACTGGTTGAATCGGTCCATACCGGTTCAACGAAAGGACGACGTTTTTTCTATGGCGGCGATAATTTTGACCTTGAGAAACAGGAAAAATGGCTGAATGACGCAATTACGAACGGGAGTGAGCATCAGGCGATGATCCACGGTATAGTTCCTGGCGGCGGCGGTTGGAAGCCGTTCAAAAATATTGCTGTTTTTGAAGAAGTTCTGAAAAACATCAAAAAACATGACAATCAGCTTTGGGTTTGTACATTTGCTGAGTTGTCCAAGTATAAAAAAGTTCGTGACTCAGCTAAAATCACAGTAACTGGAGATAAAGGATCAACCATTTTTGATGTATCTTCCAAATATAAATTTGGGATTCCGGTTACAGTCAAGATTTTGCCCTGTCCGGCAGGTGTGAGCGCGGAACAGCAGGGGCGTCGTTTAAACCTGATCCGGAAAGGTAATTCCGCCTATATCGATGTGGTTCCAGAACGGGGCCAAGTCGTTCTCAACGGTCTTTGATAATAAAAATATTCCTGCATGAATTATTTGCATCATGTTTATTGTTAATTTTTTATGTAATATAAATAGTCAAACCGTCTGAATAAAATCAAATCATTATACTGACCTTTCGATATTGTAAAAAAGCATATTTATGCTATATTTTTATTCTGTAAATAGATAAAGATTAATAAAATTCAGGGCTAAATATGCCGTTAATTCTCGGAATTGAAACCAGCTGTGATGAAACCGCCGCCGCTATCGTGCGGGATGGCGAAGAAGTTATTGCCAATGTTGTTGCATCTCAGATTCACAAACATGCTCCGTATGGCGGCGTGGTTCCTGAACTTGCCGCCCGAGAACACCTTATTGCCTTGCAGCCGGTTTTAAACGCGACTCTGGAGCAGGCGGGTCTTGGGCTCGATGATCTGGATGCGGTTGCGGTTACAGCCGGCCCGGGATTGATGCCGGCTTTGCTGGTAGGACTCAATTTTGCCAAAGGAGTGGCCTTAAACAGCGGTAAACCTTTAATCGGAGTCAATCATTTCCTTGCCCATATTTGCGGGGCTTTTCTCGATGACCGGGCGAAAGAACTCTCCGATCCGGCAAATTATCCGATCTTGGCCCTGGTGGTTTCGGGCGGACATTCCTCGTTATTGCTGATCGAAGCTGACGGTTCTGCCAGGCAGGTCGGTTTTACTATTGATGACGCTGCTGGAGAGGCGCTTGACAAAGCTGCCAAATTGCTGCATCTCGGTTATCCGGGCGGTCCGGTTATTCAGAAAACCGCCGAATCCGGAGATCCCCATAAATATAATTTCCCACGGCCTTTAACCGGGGCGGCCGGAAAAGCGGTTGCGCCGGAACACCGGTTCAATTTCAGTTTCAGCGGAATTAAAACCGCATTGCTCTATCATTGTCGCCGCGAAGGTGATGCCGAGGGTATGATAAGCGGTCAGCTCCTGCATGATTCAGTTGCATCATATCAGGAGGCGATAATCGATGTTCTGAGCCGGAAAACTATAGCCGCAGCAAAACATTTCAACGCTTCGTCATTGGTGCTGTGCGGCGGGGTCGCCTGCAATTCCGTGTTGCGTGAGCGTTTGGCGGAAAAAGCCCCGAAAAATTTAAAATTATTTATCGCTGAAAGAAAATATTGTACCGATAACGCCGCTATGGTTGGCGGCCTCGGATATTATATGTATCGCAGGGGAGAGTTTGCTTCGGCGGACATTGACGCGTTTGCCCGTCTGCCGTTGATCTCTCATGCCCCGTTTGTGCCTGAAAAAGTAAGAGAATCTTGATGTCGAAAACTTGTGCTATTTTTGATTTGGATGGAACCCTGGTGGATTCCCGCCGGGACTTAGCTAATGCGGTGAACCTGATGCGAAACGATTATGGACTTGCATCTTTGTCGCTGGAAAAAATCACTACTTTTATCGGGAATGGCGCCACCAAGCTTTGTGAGCGTGCGCTGGGTTCGAATGAATATGATATAAGCGAAGCCTTGACCCGGTTTAAGCAGCATTATCACGAACACATGACTGATACGACCAAGACTTACCCGGGGGTAGAAATCGGCCTGGAAGCGCTGGTTGCCGCCGGTATTCCGTGTGCTGTTGTTACCAACAAACCGCAATTCGCGGCGGAAAAAATTCTCACGGCTTTGAATATCTCCAAAAAATTTTCGATGATTGTCGGCGGCGGCGGGGATTTTCCTTTGAAGCCGGAACCGGATGCATTGCTGCATTTCGCCAGGATCAATGGCTGTGAACCCGCTGATTGCTGCATGGTCGGAGATCATTATACTGACCTTACCGCTGCCGCCAACGCTGGAATGAAAAGTATTTTCGCAAAATGGGGGTTCGGTCAACCCGGACAGTCGTCATATGACATTGTTGCTGATTCGTTTGCTCAAGCTGCTAAAATTATCCTTTCAATGAATCGATAATCGGATGCTTTTGGCGTTTTTTGCTTTTCATTCAATCTGGTATGTGGATCAGGATTTTCTCAAATCTTTGACAGTTTCTCCCGGCACCATTTTTACCGGAATTGCCATTTGATAAACCGGCTTATCCTGCAGCATGTCATCAATAGCATCCAGAACCTTTTCCGCGAAAAGCCGCTCCTGCAGATCAACTGTTGAAAACGCCGGAGTCGCGATCTGCCCCCAGTAAAGCATGTCGGATCCGATCAGGCTGACGTCATCCGGGATCCGCTTCCCTGTCATGTGCAGGGCTCGAATTACCGGGTACATATAGTTATCCGCGAAACAATAGATCGCGGTTGGCATTTCAGTGGTTTTCATAAAAGAGCGTTGAAGTTTGAGCGCCGCTTCAAGATTATTGGAATCAATGCCCCATTCAAAAGCGTCCGGGCATTCGCCGCCTAAGTTCAAAAATGTTTCTGTGAAGCCGTCAAATCTTGGAGAATTGCAGTTTTTCGGAAAAACAGTGCCGGCGATTCGATGCCCGAACTCAAAGAAATGTTTTGCCGCCAGAGCGCCGGCATTATAATCGTCGCAGTAAACGCAAGTGCATCCTTCTACCGCGCTGCCTGCCTGAATAAGGATCACTTTATGCTTGCTGCGTACCAGAGAATCAGCTATTTTAGCCGAATTAGTCAGAAAAACCCGAATATCAAGGTTTTTGAACATTTCCAGCCGTTGATGCGCGCTTTCCGGGTCCTGATCCGCTTTAAATTCGTACATTAATGGTTCGATTCGCTTTTCAAAGGCCAGATCTCGCAGGTTGTTGAATACATTGGAGAAGAAGGTTGTGTGTTGAGATAAACTAGCCGGATTTTCATCCAGATAAGCAACCCGGTTCCAGCCGGTTACCACTGCCCGGGATACCCGGCTGTAATTAAGCTCATGGGCCTTTTGCAGGACCCGGTCGCGCGTTTCCGCGCTGATTCCCATTTCCCGCCCGTTTAGAACAAATGAAACGGTGGTTGGCGATAAATCAAGCGCGGTCGCGATATCTGCTATAGTTATTCTTGCCAATTAATAAGTTCCAAGTTTCAAACCTTCATCTACGAAAAAACGATAGGTTTCATAGTTGCATGTATCCGGAATCGAGTGGTCTGAATGTAATATATATCCTTTTCCATGCTTTACCACTGGAATTTTCTCGTTGAGTTCCTGCTTTATCGCCTCGAGATCGTTGGCAACCAGATTTCGGGCATCCATGCCGCCGCAGAAACATATTTTATCACCGAACTCTTTATTGATTCTCAAGAGGTCCATGCCGGCCTTAATTTCAATAACCTGTAAACAGTCGATTCCGGCCTTGATCATTCCCGGCAGCAGTGGTTCAATAAAGCCGCATGAGTGCATAATTACCGGTAAGCTATGTGCATGACAAAAATCTATAGTCTTTTTGTGACCCGGATAAATAATATCCTCATACATTTCAGGCGACATAAACGGGCGGAGTTTGAACCCCATGTCCTCATAGAACCAGATACCGTCCGGTTTGCCTTCCTCTTCGAATAATATGGTCATCATTTCAACAATCATATCCGAGTAAACTTTTACCATGTCCTTAACCCAGTCTACATCAAGGCACATTCCCAGCAGCATGTGTTCATGCCCGCAGATTGGATGAATCATCTCAAAGACATTTACTCCTGCGAGACACAGGAAGCGTTCTTTTTCCGCCGCGTCTTGTTTTGCTTTTCTATAATCTGCAAATGGAATCCTGTCCCTGGTCGGTTTCAAAAAAGGCTTGGCTTTTGTTTCCCAATCTTCACGGTTGGTAATATCAAAGGCCACATGTTCCGGGGTTGAAGAGTGTTTTTTATGGCGTCTCAGAGTGGCTCCGTTACCATCTTTTTGCAGGATAGTTTCCTCATCCTCATCAATTGTAACTGGTTCAAATCCGACTTTAATTTTCATATCGAACCAAGGAGATGTTTGCATATCGAAACCGAAATGATCAGGCAGATTTTCTCCTTCTTTGATATGGCCCTCGGAGGTCCATCTTTGTAGAGTGTCTCCCCAGAAATGTTCAAACAACCCGATCCGATCCACTGGTTTTCCAGCCAGAATTCTTGATATCCGTTCTTTTCCTGTCATTGCACACATAGTAGTTTTTCCTCGTTTTACTAAAGTGTTTACTAAAAGTTTTAGTAAAATACATTGTTTTATCTTAAAAGTCAATAGGCAAAAAGATGAAGTTATTAATTTTTTCTTAAATATAATATCAGTATGTGATTTTATGTATTTTTATAACTTGTTAATTAATAATTTGTTGTGTTGTTTGGATTTTGGCTGGTTAAGATGGCAGAGATGCTGTTTTGCGAACTGTGGATAAAACCGTTAGTGGCTCAAGAACGAAATATCACTTGATTTAAGGTTGGAATTACATTGACTGTGTAGAGTTGGTTCTTATTGCTTAAAAGTTCTTGATTTTCTGCTAAGGGGTTGTAAATTACTCATTCATTACGTATTTGCAAAAAATAAGGGAAATATATTGTGGTAGAAAAAGAAAATAATAAGAAACCGGTTAATATTACAGTTCAGGACCCCACTGGCAAACGGCGCAGCCGGGTCCCGATTTTGTGTCCGGAAGGAACGTTGATTTTTCCGTATACGCTTTCTCCGCTGATGATTGATGGGGATGAGAATATAAAAATGGTGACCCGGATTTCAAATTCAACCCGGTTGCTGGCGGTTTTTCCGGAACTTCCGCCGGATGAAGTTATCAGGCGTTCGCCGCTTGAGCTTAAGTTTGACGAAACAACGTTTAAAGAGAAACGAATCACTAAAGTTGGATGTCTGGCTCGAATTGTCAAGATACTGAAGTTCCCGGATGGTACGGTAAGAGTTTTATTGCGTGGCTTGAAGCGCGTTTCGCTTGTAAAAGCTTCTCCAATCCCGGAAGAGCCTTTGCTGGCGGTTGTGGAAGACCTGGTTGATGAGCCTGACACCTCGATCGAAACCGCGGCAATGGTCAAAAACGCGATCACTCAGTTTCAACAGGTGATCAGTTATGCGCCTTCGTTCCCTGAAGAATTGCGGGTCGCTATTATGAATGTTTCCGACAACGTTCGGCTGGTAGATTTGATTTCGGATGCTTTGAACATTGATTTTGTCGAAAAACTGATGATCCTCAGTCTGGAAGAGTTGCGCGAACGGCTTGAATTGCTGACTATGCTGCTTAACCGTGAAGTTGAAGTCCTGCAGCTTGGTTCAGATATTCAAAGCCAGGTTCACAATGCTATGGGCAAGCAACAGCGTGAATTCTTTTTGCGGGAGCAGCTTAAAACTATTAAAGCGGAACTCGGAGAAGAGAATCGCAATCCGGACCTGTTGGCAATTGAGGAGCGAATGGCCAAACTTGATTTGCCGGAAAAGGTTATCGAGGTTATTGAAAAAGAAAAGAGCCGGTTGGAAATTATTCCTCAGGCTTCGCCGGAATATCATGTGGCCTTTAATTTTATTGACTGGCTCTTGTCTGTCCCGTGGAATGTTTATTCTGATGAGGTACTGGATGTTAATGAGTCCATGCGGGTATTGGAACACGACCATTATGGTTTGAAGGATATCAAAGAACGCATTATCGAATTTATCGCGGTTCTGCAACTTAAAAAGAACAAAGACCGCAAAGCGCCGATCCTCTGCTTTGTCGGCCCTCCGGGTGTCGGCAAAACTTCACTCGGTCAGTCAATCGCGCGTTCTATGCAGCGGGAATTTGTTCGTATGTCCCTGGGCGGCGTCAGGGATGAGGCCGAAATTCGCGGTCATCGCCGGACTTATATCGGAGCGTTGCCCGGACGTATTATTCAGGGGTTGAAAAGAGCCGGGGTTGCCAATCCGGTGTTTATGCTGGATGAAATCGATAAATTATCGCACGATTACCGGGGCGATCCGGCTTCGGCTTTGCTCGAGGTACTTGACCCGCAGCAGAACGTGGCTTTTAACGACCATTATCTTGAATTGGATTACGACTTGAGTTCGGTCATGTTTATTGCTACCGCGAATGTGCTGGACACGATTCCTCCGGCGCTGCTTGACCGTATGGAAATAATTCGTCTGCCAGGATATACCATGTTCGAGAAAAAGCAGATAGCCAAGCGTTATTTGATCCCGCGCCAGCTCAAGGAAAACGGTATCAAACAGCGTCAACTGAGTTTTTCAATGGCGGCGGTTGAGGAGATCATTGATTGTTATACCCGCGAGGCGGGGGTCAGAACTCTGGAAAGGACTATCGGTACGGTCTGCCGTAAAATTGCCCGTCGTTTGGTCGAGGGCAAAATTACCGACAAGGCCCGGACTATTTTGGAGCCTAAAGATATTCAGGAGATTCTTGGAGCCAGAAAATTCCTGCCGGAAGTTACCGATGAGAAACTTGAACCAGGAGTTGCAAACGGTATGGCTTGGACCAGCGTAGGTGGCACCGTGCTGAGCGTGGAAGCGACTATGATGCCCGGTAAAGGCAACTTCAAATTGACCGGTTCGCTGGGTGAGGTTATGAAAGAGAGTGCCGAAGCGGCTTTCAGTTACATCCGGGCCAATGCGAAAAAGTTGAAAATTGACAGCAAGGTATTTACCGATCACGATTTTCATGTTCATGTTCCGGATGGGGCTACCCCGAAAGACGGACCGTCGGCCGGGATCACTATCACGACTGCACTGGTTTCGCTGTTGACCAACAAGCCTTCGGTCAGCGCATTGTCGATGACCGGGGAAATTACCCTGCGTGGTAAAGTTACCGCGGTTGGCGGAATCAAGGAAAAGGTCATAGCGGCCTTGAGATCCGGGGTGAAAACAATTGTCATGCCGGAAGAAAATCGCAAGGATTTGGAAGATATTCCGGAAAATGTCCGCAATAAACTCGAATTTAAATTCGTTGATGATATAAGCAAGGCATTGAAAATAACCCTGACAAAGTGAGTTTAAGTTGAAAAATTTGCAAAGATACATGGTGATGGCGCTGTTGGCTGCCGGTTTTGCCGCCAGGGCGGATTTTTTGGAAAGCAGTGAAAAATTCTTAGCCGGGATCAGGACTCCGCGCAGTTCCGGAACCTGGAGCATTTTGTCCGGACAGGTGCAGCATCGTCGCTCCGGTCAATCTACGATTGAGGCATCAATGCGTCTTGCGGTCTTGTTTACCCCGAAACGTATGAGTGCCGAGGTTATTATGGACAAAAAACAGGGATATTGGCTGACTCAAGCTTTCAAGGTTGGTTCTTCACCTGTTGTTGATCCGCTCAATGATGCGTCGAAAAAGAAAGATAACATGTTGGCTCATTTTGGAATCAACCCAAGCGACTTGACCATGTCCTTTATTTATTGGAAAATGATTAAAGAACTGCCTCATGATACGATTAATCTGTTAGAATGCCGGGTTTTTCTGCTTGAATCTCCTGATAAAAAAGAAATAGTTAAAGTCTGGATCAATGTGCGTTATCGCTTTCCGTTGAAATGTGAGTGGTATAAAACTCCAATGAAAAAAGAGTCAAAATTTTATCGCGCTCTGGAAGTATTTGCGTTTGCGGAGATTGATAAAATATGGTTAGTGACAGGCATAGACCTTTATGGTGAGGGATGGCGTACAAAAGTTAAATTTACTAAAAATCGTGCCGGGCTTCTCAGCAAGGGGCGTCCGGATGGCCTGTTTTTAGGCTTGGGGAAAAATTGAGGTCAATCGAGCGACTAATCCTTAAATTATTGATTGATATCATTATTTGTTTTGCTGTTGTTTCGTCTGAAAAATAAGGAGAAGGATTTATGAGAAAATTTGGAATTTACGCATTGATTATATGCGGAATGTCTGTTATCACCGGTTGTCAGTCAGGTCCGGATGCCGGTTACTTACTGGCATCCAGAGAAATCTGCCATATTAGACGAAGTATCAGGGAATCTGAAAATCCCCACACGTATGTGGTAATGGCCCGGAAATATGCGCTTGAGAAAATGGGGGATCTGACCGATGACGAGGCGGATATTGTGAATCAGAAAAATCCGGCCATCGATACTAACTTTGATGGAACGGAATACTCTTTTACCTGGAAAATCGGCAAACATCATCTGATCGAGGTGATAATGACGCCGCCTCCGTGTCAGCCGATTGCCGTGTACCGGGTGCGCCGGACTTACTATCCTTGAGTTGCCGGCCTGTCGCATGCCGCAATATATCAATAAGCTTATCAGGCAGCTTCGTCATCGTGCGAAACTGCACCCTGCGGCGTTGCTTCTAGTCGGACTTCTGGCCGGGATTCTATGCGGCAAATATGCGTCAGTTTTTTATGTGCTTCCGGTATTGCCGGTTTGCGGTTATTTTCTTTTCGGCGGACGCAAAACGGTTTTTCTGGTATTATTTATCGCGATCGGCATTCTAGCCGTAAATCGGGCTGACAATCAGGCCGTTAAAACGGGAATTGCCGGACTTTGCGGGCCGGCTGTCGGAACCCGTGCAAAGGTTGAAATCGTTGAAACGGCTTGTTGTGGACCCGAAATAAAATGGCTCCCGAATCCCGGCCTGATTCGAGCCCGGCTCCTGACATATACCTTGAACGATGGAATTCGCCGGGTTCCCGAATATGCAACCTGCGTTGCGCTGCGTCTGCCGCCGGACTCCCCCGCCGTCAAATATGGTGATATTTTTGAGGTTTCCGGGCGTTTTGAATTGCCGCAAGCGATGAGTCATATTACATCTTACGTTCTTAGCGGAGAATCTGAGCCCACCATTAAAGCGCTGCCCGGTTTTGATTTGCGTAATTATATGAAAATACGCGGACAAGCTGCCTTATTGCGGGCTGATTCAGTTCTAAAAGCAGGATATAATTCCGGTTGGTTCGGTCAACTGCTGAGGGTTCGGTCCAGCTTGTTGTCTGTGGCCGCTACCCCTTTAAAAAATGACGCCGACCGGGCTATGCTGGCAGCTTTGTGCTTCGGATGCCGACAGGGCCTGGATAAGCAGACGCGTCAGGCCTTTGTCCGCAGCGGAACGGTTCATCTTTTTACGGTGAGCGGGATGCATGTTGGGATTTTGGCGTTATTGCTGTGGTGCATTCTGCGTCCGCTGCCGTTCAGAACCAGATATCTTATCGCTCCGGCGATATTATTGGTCTACGTATTAATGACCGGCGCGCAGCCTCCGGCGGTCCGGGCTTTTCTGATGATCGCGATATGGTCGGTATTCCGGGCGTTCAGTTTACGAACCCCGATTTTAAACGTGGTCTTTTTAGCCGCGATATTGCTGTTGATCTATAATCCATTGTATCTTGAGAGTATGGGATTTCAATTTTCATTTGTCGTGACCGGCTTTTTGCTGGCGGCGGGACGCCGGATAAGTCGCGGGGCAGGGCATATCGGCGAACAGCAGCGCTGGATTCCTCCTGAAAAACGTAAATTTATCTTCGGACTTAGTTATCGGGGCAAAAGATCATTGGTAAAGGCCGGTAGCGGTTGTTTTGCCGCCTGGCTGGCCGGTTGCGCCATCTGCCTCTACTCTCAAGGCTTGTTTGTGCCTGCGGCGGTCGGTGCTAACTTATTGATTACGCCTTTGGTCTGTGTTTTGTATTTGCTGATATTCCCCATGACCTTATTTTCGGGAACGATTTTCGGTGATTTTTTTGGTTGGCTGATCAGTTCCATGTTCAGCATGATGACCGGAGTCGGCGAATTTTTCCAGGCTGCGGCCGGTTTATTCGCCTGTCCGCAACCGCCTGGCTGGTCGTTGTTTTTCTTCTATGCCGGGTTGTTAATGTTGGCTGGCGCACGGAGTAAACGCTGGTTCTGCGGAGGACTCGGTCTGACTGCCGCAGTTATTTTATTTTGGCATATTCGAGTTTTTACACTACCTGATACAGTTACGGTGTTCTATGGAGGTTCTGCCTCAACACCATCACTGCTGGTATGTTCGCCGACGATCGACCGGGCGGTTTTGCTGGATGTGCCCTCGTATGATACCGCTAAGGCCGTGAGTTCTATTTTAAGGGAAAAAGGTATATCTAAAGTTGATACGGTAGCATTCAGTGCATCCAACTCTGAAACCACACGGGGTTTTGAACCTATGATTTCAATGATTAAGGTGGTATCTGTGTTGCCGCCGGATAAAATTTACCCGCATTCCACATTAAGCCGCAGTTTGCAAAAATTTAGACAGTCAGGGGGGATTGTCCTTGAGTCTCGTGAAGAAAATCTTTGTAATGGCGTGAAAATTGTTGCGAAAAAGAATTGTAAAAGTGTCGAGTACCAAGTATTATACAACAAGGTCAGAGCCTCTTTGTCCGCAATTCAAGATAGTGGATGCTGGGGGTTTGAGATATCTGATGGAGCCTTGAAGCGTCATTGCGAGCTTTGCCGCGGGACTCCGATGCTAATTGATGAATATGAAATCAGGTAGAGATTTATGAACATTTGTCACGTAATCACCAGAATGATTGTCGGCGGAGCCCAGGAAAATACCCTTTTTACGATTGTCGGACACATCGAAAAAGGTCATAGTGTAACTTTACTGACTGGACCTTCCCCGGGACCGGAGGGCGAGCTTTTAAAAAACAGTGACTTCCCTGATTTCGAGATTGTTGAAGTGCCGACCCTATGCCGGGAATTAAGTCCGTTAAGTGATTACAAAGCCTGGAAATTTATGAAAGACTTCTTCAAGGAACGCAAATTTGATGTGGTTCATACCCATAGTTCAAAAGCCGGGGTTCTAGGTCGAGCCGCTGCTTGGAGCGCGAAAGTTCCTTTTATTTGCCATACTGTTCACGGGCAGGCATTTCATCCCTATGAAACCGGCTGGCGCAATTCATTGTATAAAGCATCGGAACGCTGGGCTGCGAAACGTTGTCACAAAATTTATGCCGTGGCTCAGGCAATGATTGACCAATGTATCGAAGCGAAAATTGCTCCTCCTGAAAAGTACAAAGTAGTATACAGTGGGATGGATATTGATTTATTCATGAGTGCGAAGCGAGAACCCGAGTTACGTAAATCGTTGGGGATTCCTGAAAATGCCAGAGTCATTGGGGCGGTTGCCCGGCTCTTTCCACTCAAAGGTTATGAATATTTTATCCCGGCCGCAGCTGCGATTGCCGAAAAGTATCCGGATGCGCATTTTTTAATCGTCGGCGATGGCTCAATGCGCGATGATATTGACAAAGACCTTGCAAAACGTGGCCTGACAGATAAATTTTCTTTTTCAGGACTGGTTCCTCCTGATCAAGTCTGTCGTTACATAGCTCAGATGGATATTCTGATGCACTTGTCATTGCGTGAAGGTCTGCCGCGTTCTCTGGTCCAGGCTCTGGCATGTGGCAAGCCGGCAATCAGCTTTGAATTAGATGGAGCCCCGGAGGTAATTCTTCCCGGCGAAACTGGATATTTAGCGGAGCCGGAAAATACAGAGGAAGTAATTGAGGCCATTGATAAATTGATGGCGGACCCGGATTTAGCGCAAAGACTTGGAGATAATGGACGGGAATTAGTTAAGGACCGTTTCCCATGGCGGACAATGTCTGATATTCTTGAAAAGGATTATTTGGATCATCTTAAAAAACTTGGTCATGTGCAATGAGATTTCTGTATATTTTTTCTTTACTGTCAAGTATATTTTGTCTTTCAGGATGTCTTTGTGTCCCGGCTGGAGATCCACCCAAAGGTCCAATTACCAACGTTAATTTCGGCGAAGAATCCTTAACGGAAGAGCAGGCCGTCGAAGCGATGATTACCAAATTAACCGGCGCAATTGTCAAAAATAATATATCCGCAAAAAAAATACCGGTCAAATTTGATTGCAGCGACAAGATTCAACAGATGTCTAAGCAGGCGCTGACCGAAGCTGGAGATATGTTAAATTATTCGATATTCCCTGCATCAAATGACAAATTATCAGGTTTATACTTTCATTGTACACAGAGTAATCAAGACAAACAATTACTCTGGCAAATTGCCTGCTGGCGCAATGGCAAAAAGTTATTTGAAACTTTTGTCAAGATAATAATCCAGTAATTGCTCTGTGGTTTTAAGTTGTTAATAAATATTTATTTATGATTATTTAATAAAGTACATAATCCTTTAACTTGACAAACCCGCTTCCGACCATTATATTAACTGTAAACTTGTCAACAACGGAGGAAAAATCATGTCAGGACGCGGAACACGCATGAAAGTTCAGGGCGAAGGCTGCTATTATCACCTGATGAACCGGACCGCCGGCTGCAGAGGCGAAAAACCGTTCAATCGGGTCGACATGGAATATGGTTTTCGATTACTGCAGAATCTTTGCGAATATTTTTTGATTGAGGTGATCTCTGCCGCTTGGATGGGCAACCATTTCCATGTGGTTGTTTACGCTCCCGGCCCGGACGAACTGCCGTCGATTGAGGACATTGCTAAACGTCACAACAATTACTATAACAGCATGTTAGATAAGTTTACTTATGCGCCCAAACAAATGCCAAAAATCAACCCGGCCAATTCTGAAACATGTCTCGAAGTAGGCCTGAAAATGATCGACATCAGCTACTTTATGCGTGCATTCCAACAACGTTTCACCGTCGTCTACAACCAATCCCGCGACCGCATCGGCAAACTCTGGGCCAATAAATTCAAAAGCGTCATCCTTGACAGTCGCAATTCCTTGGAAGCGTGCGTCTTATATGTAGAACTCAACCCCGTTCGAGCCGGATTGACTACCGATCCAGCCGACTACCATTTCACAACCTGGGGACGCTACTGCGGCACTGGAAAACACATGTTTCAAGCAAATTTCGTCAAACATCTAAAACAAAACATCTGGCATCGCGACACCTCAAAATGGACAGACAACGATCTATTCAGCTATTTTCGGAGTGAACTGGCGCGGATAGTTACCGCTGAGAGCGGAGCCACAAGTGAAGAGATATTTGAGGCACAGGAACAAGCCAAGAGTAAAGAATCGATGCCGGTACGTTTCCTGCGACGCACCCGTCACTTCAGCGACGGAGCGATATTAGGCTCAAAACTGTTCATCCGAGAAATGGGCGCAAAATTCGATAATCCCGATCGAATCAACAAAAAACAACTAAGCCGAGGCCTTGGCCCGGCCGGTGCAGTCATCTATTGCTTCAGAAAATTACAGAATTGAATTTGTTTATTCAGCTTTTTCCTCTGATTTAGTTTCCTTTGCTGTCTCTCCGGTAAAAAACTTGCTCTGCAAAATGTTTAGGAATTCGATTGGTATAGGGAAGATCAGGGTCGAGTTCTTTTCAGCGGCCACCTCAGTCAGGGTTTGCATGTAGCGAAGCTGGAGAGCTCCATTGTGTGTTCCGAGGATCTCTGCCGCCTGAGCAAGTTTGTCGGATGATTGAAGTTCACCTTCAGAGTGGATTATCTTAGCGCGTCTTTCGCGTTCGGCTTCGGCTTGTTTGGCCATTGCCCGCTGCATATTTACTGGCAGTTCGACGTCTTTGACTTCGACAACACTTACTTTGATTCCCCATGGATCAGTCTGTTCGTCAATAACTTGCTGTAATTCGTGACTGATTTTTTCCCGTTGCCCAAGGAGTTCGTCCAATTCCGATTTGCCAAGGATATTGCGCAGGGTGGTTTGAGCGATCTGGGATGTGGCCTGAAAATAATTGACTACTTTGATCACTGCGTCAATCGGATTGGTAACCGCAAAATAAACCACCGCATTGACTTTGATCGGAACGTTGTCCCGGGTTATGATATCCTGCGGAGGAACATCCAGGGTTATTGTCCGCAAATCAACTTTGACAACCCGATCGACAATGGGTATTATGAAAAATAGTCCCGGACCTTTGACGCCATTTAAACGTCCGAGACGAAAGATCACGCCACGCTCAAATTCCTGGGCAACCCGGATTGTCATGAGTACGAGGAATACAATTATAACAGCTGGAATAATTAAGAGTGCCATAACGTTGTCCTTTCTTAAATATGGAGAATGCTCTTCGTTAATTTCCCTAAAAATATTTTAAATGCTGAAGGCGGATATGTCAAGCTGATTATTAACAAGTTTTGTTTTAGTCTGCTCCATCGCATTGCGATAATAAATAAAACTTGCAATCTGAATACTAAAAAAACGAAAAAAAATTAGAAATGAGCGAAAACTAACAGTTATCGTTTTTGACAACTGATTATTAGTCTGTTATATTCTTTGTATAAGATATTTTTGAACTAAAGAAATAAGTGAGAATCTTCAGGCGTGAGAGCATAGGGACCGGATAAAATTATGAAATGTCTAATTAACTGCAGCGCCGCATCAGCGGATTGGGTCAGGGAGTATTTCCCGCAGACTCATCCCTACATGTTGAAAATAGCGAATAAACCGCTGCTGGAATTTTACATTGATTTCTGCTCTTTGCTTGGAGTGCGCCATGTTCGCCTGATCATGGAGGAACCGGATGTTAGTATTGACCGCTATTTCATGGGGGGAGAGAAGTGGGATATTGATATAAGTTACGGTTTTACTCGAAGCTGCGATGACCTGGATGACATTATCTCTAAAAATCGTAATTTTATTGGTGAATCCAGTTTGATGATCATCAGCGATTACGTTTTCCTGCGATATGACAAGGAAGTAAATTACGAAAGTACAATCCGGCGTGCCACCAGTTGGCAGATGGTGGGCGAAAATGATGGCGGGTTAAGGTACATTCAAGCTGCTGACATGGATAAGAAAATTGCGGATCTTGAACTGGAGCAATATAAAACCGGTCGGGTTGACCTGGTCAAGATTGATTCGATAAAGAAATATTACCACATCAATATGATTCTGCTATATGAGACCGCAACTAATTATATTCTGCCTTGCTACAACAATGAAGAAGGTTTCTTTATCGGGCATAATGTTTCGATAGACCGACATTGCATGATAAAAAAACCGACAATGCTTGGTGATAACATTCAACTGGAAGATTTCAGTTCCGTTGGCCCCGGAGCGATCATTGGAAGCAACGTAATGATTTGCAGTGGAACGACGGTTGAAAACTCCATAATATATGAATACTCATATTTGGGTGAGCATCTTGAATTCAGAAATAAAATTGTCCATAAGAACAAAGTTATCAATCCTTTGACTGGAGATTCAGTGGATTTGGTGGACGATTTTCTGCTTTCTGAAGTTAATACCGACTTTTTGTCAAACGGGGTGAAGTTGATGCGCTGCCGCATTTTTGCGCTATGTTTATATTTGCTGATGCTGCCTTTTTATTTGCTCGGCCGACTTTTGTGCGGAGTGAAAAAGCATTATCGCAGTTGCTACAGCGATCGCTTGAAGCAGGTGATTGAACTGCCGTATTTCAGTATAACCAGGGATGGCATGCGGCAACGGCTGTTTTTCAAATTCAGTCTTGATAAAGTCCCTCTGCTGGGGAAAGTCATAACTGGAAAATTGCATTTAATTGGCAATTCACCATGTCCTGAAGATGAATCGCTGCAGAATACATTGCTGGAACTGCCGTGGTACAGACCGGCGGTTTTTTCTTACAGTGAGATGCTTGGGCATGGAGATTTTCATGATTTTGAACATGTTATTCATGAGTTGTTCTATTGTCACCACGAAACCCCGTGGCTGAATTTGAAAATAATTGTCAAAGCACTGGTGCAACGGATTTTTGTCCCGACTGCATTGGTGTTTGAGAAATCTGATTCAACCGAACAGGACGAAGGAGCATCACCTTGAGATACAGCCTATCGGGTTCCCCGGTATTTGAAACGGTTATCGAGGAACATATGCAGCAGATTGCGGCGCTGATAGCGCCTGAAACTTCGCGATTTGGTATTTCAGCGGTGATTCTTGGAGGCGGCTACGGAAGAGGAGAGGGCGGTGTTACTCTGGATAAAGACGGGAATGAGGGACTCCACAATGATTATGATTTTTTTATTATTACCGAAAATATTTCATTTTTGAAAAAACGCAGGTTAAAAGACTGGTTGGCTGATTTGTCATGCCAACTTACCGAAGAGATTGGGATTGATGTTGATTTCAGCCCACCTAAGAATCGTCGTGAACTGTCACGTATGGAACATAACATGATGTGGCAGGAGCTCAAACATGGACATAAAGTTATTTGGGGAGACTCCCGGGTGCTTGACCTGCTTCCCGATTATGACATTAGGCTCATGCCGGCGATCGAGGGTGTGAGATTGATGTTGAATCGCGGGGCCGGCCTGATCTTCTGCCAGGATAAACTGAAAAACAACGAAGATACTCCTGAGTCGCTGGAATTTATCCGTCGCAATATCTACAAAGCGCGTAATGCCTGTGGCGATGTCTGTCTGATTGCGGCTGGAGATTACCACTGGAGTTATGTGGAAAGATTAAAAAAACTGGAACATTACCGCAGTAAAGACAAACTGATCGACAGCTTCTATGAAAAATATCGTGAATCGGTCGAATACAAGCTGCAGCCTAGGGAGTCTGAATTGAATTTGCTCCAGTTGCAGGCTTTACTGGACGATGTCATTCGTGATTTTGAAAAATTCAATTTACGCATCTTATGGTTTTGGTTGAAATGCCCTTCAGATGCTCCGGAGGCTGTTTATGGAGAGCTGGAGCGATCTTATGGAGGACCTGAGAATGTTGGTTTGACTGGAACGTTGAAGAATCTTGTTCTCAATATTCTTGAGGTTGGAATGTATGGTTTGACTTCAAAATATTGCTTGAAACATCCAAGATACAGACTTTTTAGCTCAATGCCACTAATATTATTTGCTAAAACTATAAAAACAGTGTATACTACTGCGGTATTAGGTGTAGGTGTGAATTCGAGCGAAAATGATCAAAGAACGAAGTTTATCAAGTTGTGGAACCGGTTTAACTGAGAGACCTTCTGCGGCTATAACATATTAGCGAGGCTAGTTAATGCACGATGAAGACAAAGATACTTTCATAGGTGGAATTGATCTTGACCTTTTTAAAGTTGATTTAAAGGTTCTGTTCATCACCCTTAAGCGTCGCCTCGTCTTTCTGATGATCATTCCTATTCTTACTTTCCTTGCTTGCACGGTCTATTTGCGCTACGGAATTCCCAAAGTCTGGCCGGCAAAATGTATTTTGTTCAGGCACACCAACATCGAGAAACTTTCCGAAGATTTGCCCAATCTTTACAAACCATTGAATATGACCGCAGTCATGGATATGATCAGGTCCCGTGAAAACGTAAAGGAAGTCATTGCGAAACTGAAAGATAAGGGTATGAGTCTCAATCAGTTTTACAGTAATACGGAAGTGGTTATAGAGCGCGATAATGATAATATGATAAACCTTATCGCGTATAATACGGACAAAAAAGTCGCGGTAAATATGGCTAATGATTTAGCTGAAGTCTTCTTGAAAAATTACGTCGCTATGCAGAATAAGACCGCGGATGAGATATACCGGAAATACCGGGAACAGCATGATGAAGCGCTGGCTGACATCGAAAAGCTGGAAAAAGACCTTACCCGGATGATGAAAGAGCGTGATGTTATCAATGTTGAGTCCGAAACAAACTCCCGTTTCAAGCAATTGAGTTATTATGAACTGGAACTTTCCCGGGCTGAGATGAACTTGCAGGGAATGAAAGTTAAGCAGAAGAACTTGAAAAAAGTTGTTGAAGGAATGCCGGAGAAGGTTCCGAAAGAATATGTTATTGCCGGAACCGACGATCAGCGGGTTGAGGGAATGCGACTGTTCTTGAACAATTTACGGCAACGATATACCGAGGACAATCCTAAAGTGAGGTCATATAAAGCCGAACTTGATTATGTTCTGGATAAGGTGGAAAAGGAAAAGGGGAAAGAGAAAACTCCCGAGAAAATCACTTATGCCAGCAATGTTGTCCGGAGTGACTTGAATAAAGAAATTTTAAAAAATGCCTCTGAGATTGATGCGCTTGAGACTAATATTAAGCAAATAAAAGAAGAGATAAAGAAGGTCAAAAAAGATTTGAATGAACTGTTCCTGGCGGAAAGTTCTTATGTTAATAAAAAACGTCAGCTGGATATGAAGCGTGAATTGATCGCCCGGATCAGCAAAGTAATGTCGGTTCTGAATCTGGCGCTACATGCAAGCATTAGTGATATTGTGATTTATGAAAAAGCGGAACCCGCGGCGCATCCGGTCAGGCAGAAGAAGAAACTTCTGCTCCTGGGTAGTATCATTTTAGGTTTTGCAATTGCTTTCGGGGTGGTACTGATGCTGGAACTTGCTGATTTCAACGTCAAATCTATTTTCGACCTGAAATTTATTCTCAAACTGAACCCGCTTGGGATGCTGCCGCAGCGTGACGATGAAAAGGATGTAGGTCACCAGTATTTCAGCGCTTTCCAGGTGGTGTTTAAGAAATTGACGGATCTGGCGGAACCGGTTGACGCGCCGCTGATCACGGTCAGCAGCGTCTCGGAGGGAACCGGTAAGACATTTATTATCGAGGAGTTCGTTAATTTACTGGATATTCTGGGAAAGAACGTTTTATATATTAAAACGATCGAGGGATTGCCGGAAGACCAGAAAGAGGCCCGACGCATAAACCGCGCTGCCGTTAACTCGGTTGTCTACATGGATGACCGTTTGGATATTACCTTGCCTGAAAATTTCCCGGACCGAATGTATTTTATCCTGGATGAATCGACTTTCAGAATTCCGTTGAAAAAGCAAATGATGAGAAAATTCCTGAATGCCACCAAAGGGCGTTTTGATTATATTTTCTGGGAAACCATGCGTTTTGATATTAATGAGCAGCTATTCGGGACATTGTGTTCCGAGGCGGATATTAACCTGATTGTCGCCAGTTTCAGGCGCTCCAATAAATTCAGGTTGCTGTCCTGGGTTAATTTCTTGAGGGAAGAACGATGTCGTAATATTTGCGGCGTACTGAACAATGTGGATTTGAAATATTATGATCAACTGTAAAAAGAAGACATTATTGCAAACAGTGGCAGTTGCCGCGGTATTATTATTTGTTTTCGGTTGCGGCCGCAAGGATATGTCGGTTCCGAATTTCATCAGCAAAAGCCGGGCGACCAGTCTGCCGGCGGTACAGGAGATCAAAACCAGAGCGAAGACCGAAAAAGAGATCAATGAGGAGCTCGAGAAACTGCACCATCTGCCGCCAGAGACATATCATATTGCCCCTGGTGACAAGTTTGACTTGAAAGTATATGATAACGAAGATCTGAATATTACCGGTTTGATGGTTACTCCTGACGGCTATATCACCATTGGCCTGGTCGGGGCGGTTAAAGTTTCAGGGAAGACGATTCAGCAGGCGATTCAGGATATTGAACAGAAGCTTGGCAAATACATCCGTTACCCCAAAGTTATTCTGGTTCCGGTAGCGGTCAGCAGTTCAACTTTCACCATCGTCGGAAAAATTGGCGTGCCGGGGCGTTATATGATCCGTGACGGCACCCGGTTGACTGAAGCGGTTGCGATGGCTCAAGGCTTTTCAATCGGTGAATATTACGGCAATACCGTTGAACTGGCTGACCTGAAACATTCATTTATTTCCCGTAGGGGGAAGATTCTTCCGGTCGACTTTGTCAAAGCGATCAGGGAAGGGAATCATTTGCACAATGTTCCACTCCGGAACGGGGACTATATCTTTGTGCCGTCCTCCATGAACAAGGGAGTTACAGTTCTTGGAGAGGTCAACTCACCGGGGTTCCAGGGATACAAAGAGAACTATTCTTTGTTGCAGGCTATCGGCTTCGCGCAGGGGCGCAAGCCGACCTCTTCAGACATGGTCGTTGTGGTGCGTGATGGTTTGAAGACTCCGCGTATTTACAAATGTGACATCCAGAAGATGGCAGAGGGTATGGCTGAAGACTTCCCGCTTTCGCCGAACGATATTGTTTATGTCCCGAGACACGGTTTTGCCGCTTACAACCGGGTTATTTCCATGTTGATGCCGACCTTGCAGGCGATCAACCTGCTGGCCGGTCCGTTTGGCAATGTTGCGGTATACAGCAATAATAATAATAACAATTAATTGCATATATGAAATCCATTATACCGGATGAGCGAATATAAATATATAATCTTTTTTTCAATGCTATTCGTATTTGTTCCTGTTTCTTGTGCCTTGGCATTTGTGAGCAGGACATATGAGAGAATTATTGTGGCGGTACTGGTTTTCTTTACATGTCGAAATCAGGAAACCATTAACTTCATTTCTCATGAGGGTTACAAGGGGTCTTCTACCGGATATGAGGTGTCGATTGTTGACCTTATGCTTCTCATTCTTTTTTTTGTAGTAATAACTCATCGTCGGAGGTATAAAAAAATTACCATGCTACCGCCTGGTTCTTTCTTGTATTTTATTTATTTTTCAATATCTCTTTTGTCAATGACCCAGTCAGATAATTTACTGTATAGCGGTTTTGAAATAACTAAAATGATTCGCATGTATTTGTGTTATTGGATATTAGTGAACTGGTTTCAACGCAAAGATAATATTGAATATTTTGTCAGAGTTATTCCTTTTGTTATTGTTTATATATTCTGTTACTGTTTTATGCAAAAATATTCATGGGGTATTTACCAAACTCGTGGACCTTTTCCTCATCAAAATTCTTTAGTTATGTACATGATTATGTTCAATAGTTTGATATTTTCAAAGTTGATGAACCGAAATAATAATCAGTTGGAGGATGTTTTTTTATTGGGAATATTTGGGTTAGGGTCATTATGTGTCATTTTTTCTTTATCACGTGCTGGATTATTATGTTATGCTTATATTGCTCCCATTTAAGAAGTGTGTTAAATTATGGAATCTGAAAAACAGGGAGTTTTGTTTATGTCGAAGAATAAAATCAGTCCGAAAGATAAATTACGTATCGTCCTTGAAGGCCTCAGCAACAAACGTCCTTTGGCCGAGATTTGCACCGATTACGGCATTTCGCAGTCATTATATTATCAATGGCGGGACAAGTTGCTTAACGATGGAGAAAAGGTGTTTCAGCGCGGCGGAGTGGACAAGGAGCAGCAACGGCTTGAGCGTGAAAACAAGAAGCTTAAAGAAACCGTCGGCGAGTTGACCATCGAACTAAAAAAAAACGATTGGTAAAGACGCGGAACCGTGTCGAGTCCGAGGCCAACCTTGCTTTATTGGAAATTATTCGCGCGGTCAAGATGGAGCATCCGTTTTGGGGATATCGGCACGTCTGCGCCTATATTCGTTATCATCATAAGCTGAAAATCAACCGTAAACGAGTTTACAGGCTTATGAAGAAGTTTGATTTGACGGTTAAAAAGAATGAACGATTGCGAGCCAAGAGGACTCCTTTAAAGGAAAAGATACGTACCCTGGAACCAAATGACGTCTGGGGGACGGACATGACTAAAATCATGATACCTGACTTTGGTTGGGCGTATTTGCATGTGGTCCTTGATTGGGGCAGCAAGATGATAGTCGGTTTTAGTTTAAGTGAAAGAAGCAAGACCGAGGATTGGCTGGATGCCCTGAATATGGCTGTGAACAACCAGTTTCCAGAGGGAATTAAAGAGCGCAAATCAGCGACCACGGTTGTCAGCCGACTTCAATTCGTTATGCTCAAGATGATATTCTTTATTCAGGTGTTGTTACGGAACCCTAAGGGCAATGCTGATACTGAGCGGGTAATTCAAAGAGGATTTAATTTATCCCAACGAATTTTCCTCTATCAATGTAAGAAAGGCATTAGTTGTTTGGGTGAAAAAGTATATGAATTTCCGCATTCTTCATTGGGTTACGTTCATATGATTATCAGTGGTGGAATTCTGCATCAAGGGCAGCGTGATATGGAACACAAAACTCCATTAAATCGCAAAAGCTGGTTTTCTTCCACTTTTACGTAATGCTGCCCTTGACAAAAGGGGAGCATTACATGCTATTTGCATTACATCTGTTTTTTTTCTATCGTTTTTGACCACTTTTTCTATCAAAAAGATTGCCCTTACTTTGCTTTTGTCTATTTTGGGTGTGATTGTTATTGCATTTGCAATGAAAACATTAATCGAAAGGTTTACTAAAGCGCCTCCACAATCAGCGACCTATCGTATTATTCTTGCGAAAGCGGCTTGTAATATGGCGAACTCTCATCCTCTTGGCGTAGGACTCAACAACTTTGGCTTAAAGGTAAACCCGCCATATAAATTTGAAACAATTTTGGATCGCCGCAGGCATTGGTTTCCTGCTGGAATTGTTGAAACTGTATATTTGTTGATTGCGGCTGAAACAGGATGGATTAATCTTTTTATTTTTTTATGCTGGATCTGGGGGTTCTTCGGACGGAATTTTTTGAACTTTTTCAGATATCAGGGGGTGCAACTGCAATATGTGCCAATTGCATTAGTTGGAGCTTTGCTTGGGGTCTATATTGAGTCTGTTTTGGAATGGGTTTTGAAGCAGACCAGCAATTATTACCAATTGATGATTTTGTTCGCGATAATCTCTGCAATGACAATTCGGTGGCGGGATGAACGAGCCGAAAAGAGTAAGCAGAAGTTACTGGAAAAAGAGGAACAAACTGGAGCAGATAATCAAATTGTAACTGCTTGAGCAGATGATTATAATAAATAATTATATTAATTGATTGTATTAATGGAATTGTTTTTACCTTAAGTTGATGATTTAACAAAATTGAATTAATTCTACAATTATTATATATACAAAAAGAGCAATTCACTACATCGCCTGCTCTTTTAAAATTTGATTATATTGTGTGTTTTAGTAAGGGTAATTTAGACATCCCCCAAACGGCAAGATAAGAAATGATAAAAACAACAATTGTTTCAATTGGAACTTTCCATATTACACTGTAACTGGAAGCTTCCACTAATATTGTATTCAGTAATTTTATTACTGCAGGATGTATCAGGTATATGCCTAGCAGCAGATTATTTGAGTTTGAAATAAATTCATTTTTTCGCTGGAAAAACTTTAGTTTGCCAAATAGAATAAATACGTATATAGAGAAAATCAAAGCAGTGAAGCTACAGGGGGCAAATACATAATAGGCTGTACCAGCTCCTTTGTAATGCTGAATTATGGCGCCCGCCAAAATCATTATTACATAAGAAATTCCTATTGTCGATATGACTGTTGTTTGGCTAAATTCATCTGCAATATGGTATTTAAACAAATAATATCCCAGAATAAAATACGGAACATAGCTAATAGATTCAGATATGAATGATCCCACGCTTCCATAGATAAACCATGATAGAAAGAAATTTATTAACATCAACCCTAGACTAAGATAGAGAAACCTTGTTATCTGCTGTTTATTCATTGTATCTACGAGTCGCTTGATAAACGGTGCAAAAAGGTAAAGAATTGCTAGAACGAACATGAACCACATGTGATAATATGGTCTGCCGGCAAGAGTATTTATTACCATTTCCTTTATCGTACCAGAGTTTAATTTTGTAAAATTAAAATTAATGTTGAACAGTAAATAGAAAATGGTCCAGAAGCATATCGGGATTAATATTCTATTGGCCCTTTTATAATAAAATTCCTTCGTTTTAAGTGTATTGTCTGAGGTTAGTAATAACGCTCCACTGATCATAATAAATACTGGAACACCCCAACGGCCGATGCCGGAATAGCAAAATGATGTCCACCAAGCAAAACTTTGTTCTGTTGAATTGATTTGCGCAAAAACGGCGACATGCAAAAGGACAATGAAAAACGCGGCAATAAATCGCATCCAACTAATCCAATGGATCATAATTTTTCCCTATTTAATCAGTTTTGAGATTTCCCGGAATGCCGGATGTTTGGAGTCTCGCATCAGCATAAATAATATCGATTCAGTCGGCAGAACCGCGGCTCCGGCCTGTTGCAGTTGCGCCAACGCCATTTGACAGTTTTCTGTCCGGCGCGAACTGACCGTATCCGCCAGGATTATTATTTCAAAGCCCTTATTCAAGGCATCCAACGCGGTTTGGAAGACGCAGACATGCCCTTCGATGCCCATTAAAATTAATGTCTTGTAAGGCTTGTGCTGAATTGCTTTGTTGAATTCCGGTTCACCCAGACAGGAGAATGTGATTTTCTCGATAACCGGCGTTTTTTCAGGGTAAAGCTCTGACAGTTCCGTAACTGTATTACCCAGCCCACGGGGATATTGTTCGGTCACTATAACATCCAGCTTGAGCAGGTCGGCAGCTTGTAGCATAATTTTAATACGTTCACAGATCGCCGGTCCTTCGGCCATTGCCCCGATCAGTTTTTCCTGTACGTCTACCAGAACCAGGGCGGTTGAAGCCAATTTCGGAAAATTCATATAAACTCCTGATTAATCATTAAACTTAGTGAAAGGAGCGCAGGATCCAGCCGGGGCCGCTTCCGCACAGGCTTTCAGGAAGGCTATTTCCTCCCGTATTTCACGCAGATATTCGGTGGTCACAAACTCCTCCATGGAAATCCAGCCGCTCCAGTTGACGCATTTCAGCGCAAAGAATACCTCGACCCAGTCAACCAGACCCTGATCGATAAAGGTTCTCTGGTATTTCCATTGCACCCGGGTAGGTTGGCCCACTTCCGGGTAGACAGCATTCATTTCATATTTGAGATTCTTGGCATGGACATAAGCCAGATGTTCGCCAATCAATTCGCAGGCGCCACGAGGTCGGACAAAACCCTCAAGAACGGTATTGGCCGCGTCGTAGATCGCCCCGACGCAATCCGGGTCCAGTCCACGCATTAACTCATATATTGCCCAGGGGGAAGCCGCGACGCTGCCGCCATGCATTTCCAGTACATATTTTATGCTGTATTCTTTTGCCAGTCCGACCAGCATTTCAAGCCCGTTTCGGGTTTTTTCCACCAGCTGCATGTAAGTATCCGGCTGATGCATGGTTTCGTCGAAATTATAGCCGAACCAGGGATGGGCCACGCGTAGTGTTTTGCCGCCGCGTCCCGCGACGGCTTCGCTCCATTGCCGCATCAAATCTTCTTTCCAGAGCTGGCCGGCATTCAGATACCCCATGACTTCCAGTCCGGCATCCTCGGTAATCTGCTGCATTTCTTTCGCCTGTGCCGGGGCTTCTTCAAGCGGGCCGAGGCCCCACTCGATGCCTTCGGCTCCGGCTGCTTTGCAGAGTTCGACAATTTCCCGGATTGAAAACTTGTTTCTGATCGAATTCGTATTTACCGAATATTTGAACATGGTGAATATCCTTATCCGTATTGTGTAGTTACATTGCTTCAGGAACTTTTATCGTCAGGGCGCCCAGACCGTCGGCCAGAACGTCGCGAACATTCAGGCAAAGGGCCAGTCTTGCTTTTGACTGGGCTTCGTTATCGGCGTCGAGAACTGAACATTCTCCGTAAAAACGGTTGAATGCTTTGGCCAGATCCAGCAGGAACGTAACCAGGGTCGAACAATCTTTTTTGGCCGCCGCCGCCTGAAGCGTCGCCGGATAATATGAAGCCTGAATCGCCAGCGCCTTTTCTGATGGTGCGGTTAACAAGGACCAGTCAACGTCGGCATCCGGGGTCAATCCCTTGTCGGCAGCCTTGCGCATGATGGAGTTGATCCGGGCACAGGCATATTGGACGTATGGCCCGGTATCGCCAACAAACTTCACTGAGGCTTGCGGGTCGAACATCATGGTGGTTTTCGGGTTGAACTTCAAGAGCATGAATTTCAGCGCTCCCATGCCGATGATGGCTGCACGTTCTTCCAGTTCTTCTCCGGTCAGGGATGGATCACGCTCGAGCGTTGCCTGCTTGGCGAGTTCGGTCATTTCGGCAAAGAGGTCGTCTGCGTCAACGACGGTGCCTTCACGACTCTTCATTTTGCCGGTCGGCAGATTGACCATACCGTAAGCCATGTGGTACAGGTCATCGGCCCATTCGTACCCCATTTTCTTGATGATCGCGAACAGCATCTTGAAGTGCAGTATTTGTTCGTCGCCGACGACCCATACTTGTTCCTGGGGTTTATAGTCCTCATATTTTTTGAGGGTGGTGCCGATGTCCTGAGTAATGTAGACACTGGTTCCGTCGGACCGCAGGACCACTTTGGGGCCCATCTTGCCGAGATCAGCAATTACCGCGCCGTCATCGCGTCGGGTAAATACGCCCTTTTCGAGTCCTTCGGCGATCAGGTCCTTGCCCAGTAGATAGGTTTCGCTTTCCAGATATGTGTGATCGAATTTGATACCCATGGTATCATAAGTCTGGGCGAATCCGGCAAACACCCATGAGTTCATGGTCTGCCAGAGTTGACGTACTTCAGGTTCGCCGGCTTCCCAGTCCTGCAGCATTTTCTGAGTTGCCTGACCGATCTCAGTTTCAAGGAACAGGTCTTCATCAGATTTATCCGCCAGTTCCGGTTTTGCCTTGCGCAGCTCATCAAGTTGCTCTTTCAACGCGTCATTGTACTTGACATAAAAGTTCCCGACCAGATGATCGCCTTTGATGCCGGTTGATTCAGGTGTGACGCCGTTGCCGAAACGCTGGTACGCCAGCATGGATTTACAAATATGGATACCCCGGTCATTAACCAGGTTGATTTCGATGATATCATGACCGACCCGGCGCAGCAGAGCCGCCAGACTCATGCCCAGCGTATTGTTCCGGACATGTCCGAGGTGCTGAGGTTTATTGGTGTTCGGCGCGGAATATTCGATTAGAATACGACGGCATTCGGCTTTCGGCAGTTTTACCGAATTGTCGAGATCGCCGATGATCGCGGCGGTATCGCGCATGACGGCGGCCGGGGTTAAAGTAATATTGACGAAAGCCTTGATTTTTTCAGCTGAAGCCACATCTTCGTGATTGTGCAGATATTCCGTCGCCGCGTCGGATATTTTATCCGGGGACGATTTAAGATCACGGGCCAGTTTGAAACAATTAACGGTCAAATCGCCTTCCATATTCTGAGGACAGATTTCGGCTTCAATGGCCCAGTCGTCATTAACGTTGGCCTGTGGGAAAATTTCGGGCAGAGCTTTGCCCAGATCGCTGATACATTTAAACTTCATGTGAATTGTATGTCCGGTTTATTGAATATTATTATAATGAGGTCCGCACTACGGAGGTTTCGCCTTTTTCGAGCGGATTGATTTGATACGGTCCGACCGCGGCCGGAATCAGACAGGTGGTTGCCGGCGGTAGTTCTATCCTCTCCTGACTCAGACATTGAATCGAAACGGGGTTGTTGATTGCCGTAATCAAATGAAAACTGCTGGTGCTGCCGGTATCGTCGCGCCACGGTTCAACCAGTCTGAGGTCATCGACCTGGAAGAACGGGCAGCGATTGACTACCGCGAATTTGCGGTTGCGGTCAACTTTGTCGGAAACTCCGGCGATTCTGGGCGAGGTCCGGTCCGTGAAGTTAATTGATTCAAGCGCTTTTTCCACATGGAGTTCACGTTGTTTGCCATGCTGGTCCACCCGGCCCCAGTCACTGGCCCGGTAGGTTGTATCACTGTTTTGCTGAACTTCCAGCAGCAGATTTCCCGCGCCGATCGCGTGCAGAGTGCCGGAAGAGATAAAATAAGCATCGCCGGGGATAGACGGAAATACCTGTAAATGATCCTCAACTGCTTGCGAACTCAGGTTTTCCACGATCATGCGTTTGGTGGCTGAAGCGCTGATCCCCGCCATGATTTTGGCGCCGGGTTCGGCTTTGATTATATACCACATCTCGGTTTTCGGTTCCGCGCCGCCGCCGATCCTGCGACAGGCTTCCTTGTCAGGGTGCACCTGTAATGAGAGTCTTTTTTCCGCATCGATCAGTTTGACCAGCAGCGGAAACTTGCCGCCGGCAAAATTCGATCCAACCAGCCCCTTGCCGTAATGTTCGATCAAGTCCCGGATCGTCGCTCCGGCCAATGGTCCGTTGATGACCACACTTTCTTCGCCTTCACGATCGACCAGTTCCCATGATTCGCCAATCGGCAAATCCGATTCAGGCACATCCCGGCCCGGCAGTGCCGCTAATTTTTTGCCGCCCCACATCCGCTCCATGTATATCGGTTTGAACAGCAGCGGATACAACTGTGATTTATCCACGTATTCCATAATTTCACCTTTTTAGATAGTTTATTGAAAATCGCAACTCAGTAACTTACCGCAATAAACACCAATATGCAACCTGAAACGGAAATTCGATGCGGCTTTTTTATCCGTACTGCCTAAGTATTTTCTCAAGCTCAAAAAAAGAAAAAATCTGCGAAGCAGTATAATCGCCCCGCGTCGTACATGGGCGTGGTTCAGCGACGAACCGCTTAATACTGTACACTTAATAAAGTTGAGCATTACTTTTCGGTTGGTTTTCAATCTGAATTATCCTAAAAACCGCAGTTGAAATTACGCCGTAAATAGATCTGTTCTTTGGATGTTATATTAATCACTGGACTTACCTTAATAGTCTATCCTAAATGACGATGGTTGGGTAAAGCATTAATAGCAAGTGTATTGTGATTTTTTAATAGTCAATCCGTCTGATCGTAGTGCAGACGGGACGTCCGCGTTCCCAGGGAAATTCATTCCTGGCGTTTTTGTTAAGTGAACGGTATTAGACGAACCGTTGGTCGCCATAGCGGCGGTCATGCCGTACGCTAAGTTGGCAAACTTTGTTGGCCGCTGTAACCTCCATTCATCCGGAGCGATGTGATTGGAAAAGTGATTTGAGCTTTTTCAATTACGTTTGAACGTATGATGGAAGCAGGTTTAGCCTCGCGAAAAAACTGAGGCAGTATTTTTTATCCGGTTTTTCTTGAAAAAACAGTTAAGACGTTATAGTATAGCTTTACGGAAAAACCGTGTATTTCGCAATAACCGTAAAATGCAGAAAAGGAGCAAGTCGTGAAAATCTCAAAAATTATCGTAGCTGTCGCTATGTGCTGTTTTGCCGGAGCCGTTTTCGGACAGGTCAAAATTACTGATCTGACAAATAAGGCAAAAGTTACCAGTCTTAAGGCCAAGGCTGATCGAACCACTCCCTATACAGTTAAGGCTGTACCCAAGGAACTTGAGGGCCTTCAAGCGGTTTATGTTCCGCGTGGAAACTCACAAAAAGCAGGCACCGGATTCAGTTTCAAAGTTGATGTGCCGGTAACCGTTTACTTGCTGGTTGATGCCCGGCCGAAACTGAAATTCGACGGCTGGACGAAGACAAAACTCAAAGCATCATGGCTTGCTGGCGGCAAATCCTATAATGATGTTATTTATACTAAAGATTTCCCTGCAGGAGTCATTAAAATCGATGCTAATCCTAAAGCTTGCATTCCTCACCTGGCTGTTATCAAGAAAAAATAATTATTCGGACGGGTATAAAGTGGATATTTCGCTTTGCCCGTCTTTTATTTTCACAGTTCCCCAGGAATATCCCGTACTCCAGAAATATGTGCCGTCTGCCGCTGAGAATTCCATGGTTCCGTTTACTGCGGAATATTGAAAGCCGGTTAATGCGTTGATCGCGGCCCAGGCGGCCATTGCCCGGGCGTAATGATGCCCGCACTCAGCCTCGTCAAACGGGTTGCGTTTTGCCCCGTCGTAGCGATTGCGGATATCCGAGATCGCTTTTATTCCTTCTTCGGTCATTCCTTCATAAATCATGTGGATGGCCGCAGTGTATTCGAAACCGGTCATCACCTCGGCGTAGTAAGGAAATGGAACCTTGTGGCGCTTTTCTTCCGGATAACCGGCCATCAGCAGGGCCGACTCATCGCCTGTTACGAAGTTGCGCATTGGATTGAAGTGATTACGGAAATTATCCAGGTAGTTGTATTTCAGGATCGCCTGCAAAGTTTTCTTGATATTTTCTTTATTCGTCAGGTGCCCCAGTCCGAGAATATGCGCGGTATACTGTCCGACCAGTTGGTCGACTAAACAGCCGGAGCCGAGTTGATAATCGGGGCTGAGTCGCTCTCCTTCTCTCAAAGAACGCAGTTGTAATCCCGGCAGGATATTTGCTCCGGGAGCTTCGATGATATGTTCGTAATATTCCCCGTTGAACATTACTTCATTTGCTTTGTTCGACCCGTTGTCGAACAGCCTGCGGCACTCAGCGGCAAAGTTTTTTTCTCCTAAGTAAGAGGCCATTTCTTCCGCCGCACGAAGCGCCCCCAGATACCAGAACGTCATTTGCGGGTTCGGACCGTAATAATCTACGTCCATGGTATTGTGCTGACAGCCCTCCATGATACCATCCCGGTCCGCGTCCCAGCCGCCTTTCAGCCAACAGAATTCAAGAGCCTTGCGGACGTGCGGCCATAATTGTTTCAGCCAGGCGTCATCTCCGCTCAACTGCCACTCTCGATACATTTTCATTATGCAGCCCATTTGCCCGTCCGCAGCGGCAATTCCATGGTCCTGTCCGTATTTCAGCGGCAAATTTACCCGGAAAGACATCAGTCCGTTATCTGCCGTGGCATGTTCAAATTCAATTTCACGCATACATTTTGCCAAATCCCCGAAAAGGAACGCGGTTGAATGTTCATAGTTCCATACGTGGGTGCATGAACCGTGACAACAGCCGCCGCAGTCACATGCTCCTTCAAAGCCGTAAAAACGGCCGTCCCTGCTGCGAAAACATGTTTCGGACCGGAGTGTGCTCAGATTGAACAGAGCTGCTTCCTTGACTGCGGCAGGCAGGTCGCTGGAACAGAATGACTCGACGAATTGCACCGTGGTTTTTTCGAGTTCCGGCAGTTGCGGAACAAGCTTTTGGGCCGCATCCATCGCGTCGGCATATTTAGTGCAATAATAGTTGCCGATTACATCCTCCGGCTCGTCATGCGGAGTCCAACTGATGCGGTTCGGAAAATGCCAGGTCAGAAAAAAATTTATCTCCTTCCGGCTGCCGGGCGGAAGTTCTATTTTCACGCAAAGGTTGGCCATCGGCAGTAAATCTCCCTCGCCTTCGGAATCGGCAACGTCGCCGCATTCCAGGAGTCGATCCCAGGATTCCAGCCGGGTGGTGTTCCATATTTTGTTGACGATTCTGGTTGCTGTCGTTATTTCGCCCGGAGAGTCGGAGCAAAATGCGAATGACCCGTTTGAAATATCCGTGGAGTCCAATCCCTTGACTGTTTGTTGAATGCCGCGCAAGTTGTTTGTTCTGAAAACTTCATTGATTGCTTCAGCCCCATCCGGGAGGGGCTCGTTCAACGGCCGTCCGGCAAAATTGATCATTGAAGCGCAGATTGAGACGGACATTGCTTCTTCCGTCGGATTTTTGACCAGCCAGCGCATCACTGCTACCGGCAGCCCGCTGTTTTCCGAGTCTGCCGGGATTAGCGGATTATAGGCTTGAAGTGTGACCCCGGGTGCGAAAGTCTCATCAAAATACTCCACTTGGGCCAGTGGATAGGCTGTATTGAACCGGCACTCCCGAAAGCGCGGCAATCCATTATTGGGGATCGGACAGCCGAAATGTCCCTCATATTCCTCCGGCAGTAATGGCCCCTCCAGCAATTTTGCGTTACGCTTTCCCGATGCCGTTTGATATTGCATTGTAAAGGAGGGGCAGAATATATGATTCCCCGGCCTGCTTGCAGGAATGAATTTTTTCGCCGGCTTGTTCATCAGTTCCCAGTCCACCAGGCCGCCGCGGCCGCTCAGCGAGATGGTCCCGGTTCCGATACCGCCTATTGGCATCGCGATTCTGCGCAAACATTCACCGGAGTAACTTTTTAATACCGGCCAGCCGTTCAGTTTTTGGTATTTCATAATATTTCCCTTAAATTTAGTGATTTTAAATTCTTGCTTTTATAACTTTATGTTGTTCTTGTCAAAAATACATTAATATGTTATATTATATATGTATTTTGAGTTTAAAACAATGTTATTTTACTGGAAATAGTTTGTACTTTTATGGGATTTGAAGCATTTAAGCATAATGATGGTTTTATCAGGATAAGCAGGATGCTTAACCTGGTGATCAGTGTGCCGGCGGCGGGTCGCTTTTCCTGGAAAGGGCGCAATCGCTTGCCTGAAAACCGACTCTTTGTCGTTACCGGGCCGCGGCATCGGCAAGGCGGCATAATCATAAATCATTCTGATAATGGTAGCAAACATATTCTTGAAGCCGGTTACACCTATTTTATGCCTCGGGACCTGGATCTTGAATTCGAGTTTGCTCCCGGTTTTGAGCTGGGTGCATTTCACTTTTCGCTGGAGTTGTTCAGCGGCTGGGATGTTTTTGCCGGATACCGGGAATGTCGCAGATTAAAAAGTCAACCTGACCTGTCACGGGAATTCATGACTTTAATGTATGCGGATGATATTCGTTTCGATCATGCTATTGGCCTGCACGGGATTTGCTTCCGGCTGATTGCGCCTTTTTGTCCGGAGGATATTGAAGATGTTCAAAAGGCTTATCTGCTGCGGGAGCGTTATGGTCGGATGCTTGAGTATATTCGTAACCATGCTGATGCGCGTACCGGGATTGAGGAACTTGCCGAAGTCGCGGCCATGAGTCGTGACCGTCTTTCCCGTTTATTCAGTCGTGATGCCGGAATTCCCTTGAAGAAATATTTGGAACGTGAATTGATTCGCCAGGCTTCGCATATTTTAATTTCCGGCAAAACAGTCCGGGAAGCAGCTGAAATGCTCAATTTCTCCAGTGAATATTATTTTTCCCGTTTTTTTCGTAAACACACCGGTTCGCCCCCGGCTCGCTATCGTAAAGAAGTCTTCCCAAGGTAATTCTTTTGCTAATTAATTCGGGGTATAGTGTGCGGAATGTAATTTTTAATATTCGTTAGTGTATCGTTAAAGTTGATTCATGCCGACTTTGTTTGTTTTGTTCAGATGTTTTTACTGATAAATACTTTGATAGTGTTCATTTTCTTGGCTTCTATTGCAATATTCGAGTCGCAATTTACTTAAAACGGTGGTATATTATAAGTTCTCGAATATATGCATATGTTTTTGATATATTCAAAAAAGAAAATCATTACATAATTGTAATTGTTACAAAAATGTAATACGAATTTGTAATATTTTTGTTTTTTGCTGGATCTTGTAAATATATATGGTTGATTATCAGGCGATTGTATAGGTGGTGAAAGTTCTGGCATGGAATCTGTTTTATGATAACAAAAATGTTTTATGTTGTTTTGGCGCTAGTGGTGTGGCTCTAAACGGCAGATAGAATTTAACAAGTAGTTTTATTTGATTTTATAACAACAAAAAAGGTGATTGGTATGCAAGAAGCATGGCAACCGGGTCAATATCACCCCGGAAAGCAAGGTCTCTATGACTTTGCGAATGAACATGATGCGTGCGGCGTTGGTTTTGTCGCCAATATTAAAGGAAACCGGACGCATAAGATTATTGAAGACGGAATTGAAGTACTGCGGCGTCTGCTGCATCGCGGCGCGGCCGGCAGTGACCCGGACACCGGTGACGGAGCGGGGATACTTTTCCAAATCCCTGACGAGTTTTTCAAATCCGGTGATGCCGGGATTGATTTCGAGTTACCGGAAGCCGGTCATTACGGGGTTGCTATGGTTTTTTTGCCGCGTGAAGAAGCGCTGCTTGAAAAATGTGAACAGATTATTGTTGAATCTATCACGGCAGAAAAACTTGAGTTCCTTGGCTGTCGTGCCGTTGATGTCGATGAAAGTAAGCTCGGTGTGGTTGCAAGATCGTCATGTCCGATCATTAAACAGTATTTTATCGGCGGGCGCGGCACAATGGATGAAGCGGCCTTTGAACGCCGCCTTTACACCTTGCGCCGGGTTATCGGCAAGCGGGTTAACGCGGAAACTGATTCAAATGACGCTTTTTATGTTTGCAGTCTTTCCTGCCGGACCATTGTCTATAAAGGTTTGTTGATGGCTCCTCAGGTGCCGGAATTTTTCAAAGATCTGACGCATCCGAAAACCATCAGCGCTCTGGCTATCGTCCATCAACGTTACAGTACCAATACCTTTCCAACCTGGCCGCTGGCGCAGCCTTTCAGGTACCTGGCGCACAATGGGGAAATCAATACCCTGCGCGGTAACGTCAATCAAATGCGGGCGCGGGAAAATTCATTCAAATCCGAATTGTTCGGCGATGATATCAAGAAAATGATTCCGATCGTTCAGGAAAACCAAAGTGACTCGGCCTGTCTGGATAACGCGCTCGAACTCTTTACCGCCTGCGGCCGTTCCCTGCCGCATGCCATGATGATGCTGGTCCCTCAAGCCTGGGGTAAAGCATACCATCTCGGGCATGACTTGCGCGGTTTCTTTGAATATCACGCCGGGTTGATGGAGCCGTGGGACGGTCCCGCCGCACTGGCATTTTCCGACGGTCTTTCAATCGGTGCTCTCCTGGACCGGAACGGTCTGCGTCCGGCCCGCTATACGATTACTGAAGATGACTTTATCGTTCTGGCATCCGAAACCGGAGTGCTGGAGATTCCGGCTGAAAAGATTCGCAGTCGCGGTCGTTTGGGCCCGGGACAGATGATCTATGTTGACCTGCAAAAGCAGCGGGTGCTGTTTGACGGCGAGATCAAAAACTATGTGGCGCGTCGCCAGCCGTATCGCCGCTGGGTGGATGAAAACAAAATTTCTCTGCACGGTTTGTTCGATTCGGTCGTTGCGACCAAAGTTGATCCGGAAGAAGTTCTTCGCCTGCAAAAACTTTTCGGTTATACCCGTGAAGATTTGAATATGATTTTGAAACCGATGGCGATGACCGGACACGAGCCGACCGGTTCGATGGGTAATGATGCCGCTCTTGCCGTCCTGTCTGAACGTCCTCAACTGTTGTTCAACTATTTCAAGCAGTTGTTCGCTCAGGTTACCAATCCGCCGATTGACCCGATTCGTGAAGAACTGGTAATGAGTCTGATGACTTTTATTGGTAATCAGCGGAATATTCTGGAAGAGAAGCCGTATCACGCAAACCTGCTGAAATTGAAAACCCCGATTCTTACGAACGAGGACCTGGAGCGGATGCGGTCGTCACAACTCAAATCATTCCAGTCTGCGACAATTCAAATGGGCTTCTATTCCGGCGGCGACGGCAGCGGCTTGAAAGCCGGCCTCGATGATATCTGCCGGGAAGCCGAACAGGCAGTGCGTGAAGGAAAAAGCGTACTGGTCCTCAGTGATAAAAAACTGCCGTCCGGGCAGGCTCCGATTCCGTCATTGATGGCTTCCGCCGCGGTCAATCACCATTTGATCCGCTGTGGCTTGCGGACTTCGGCCGGGGTTGTAATTGAAACCGGTGAAGCACGTGAAATTATGCACTTTGTTCTGTTGCTGGGTTATGGCGCCACTGCGGTTAATCCGTATCTGGCGATTGAAACGGTTACCAAGATTGTTGAAGACGATCCGAATACCGAGCTTGACACTACCAAGGCGATTGAAAACTACTGTAAAGCGGTTTGCAAAGGTATAATGAAAGTAATGTCGAAAATGGGTATTTCGACCCTTCGCAGTTATCGGGGCGCTCAAGTCTTTGAAGCGATCGGCCTTGAGCAGACTATGGTGGATGAAGTATTCCAGGGAACCGCGTCGCGTATCGGCGGTATCGGATTCCAGGATGTGGCGCGTGAAGTACATCAGCGTTTCCAAAATGTATTCAACCCTGAAGCCGGCGCTCCGAAACTGTTGGAACACGGTGGCAATTACCACTACCGCAACAACGGAGAAAAACACCTCTGGACCCCGCTTACTATTTCGAAGTTTCAGGAAGCGGTTCGGACTGGTAATCGTGAACTTTACCGCGAATACGCGAGCTATATTAATAAACAGGAAAAACATCTGTGTACCCTGCGTGGTCTGTTCAAATTTGCTGAAGTGACACCGGTTCCGCTTGAAGAAGTCGAACCGGCCAGCGAAATCGTCAAACGTTTTGTTACCGGCGCGATGAGCTTCGGTTCTATCAGTAAAGAGGCGCACGAATCTATCGCTATCGCTATGAACCGCCTGGGCGGCATGAGTAACAGCGGAGAGGGCGGCGAAGATCCGCAGCGCTATATCCCGTTGGAAAATGGCGACAGTCTGAGCAGTGCGATTAAGCAGATTGCCAGCGGCCGTTTCGGGGTCACTGCCGAGTATCTGGCTAACGCCAGAGAACTGCAAATCAAGATCGCCCAGGGCGCGAAACCAGGTGAAGGCGGCCAGCTGCCCGGTCACAAAGTTGATTCGGTGATTGCCCGGGTACGTCACTCAACTCCAGGAGTTACCTTGATTTCACCGCCGCCGCATCACGATATTTATTCTATCGAGGATTTGGCGCAATTGATATATGACTTGAAGAGTTCCAATCCCAAAGCTCGCATCTCAGTCAAATTGGTGTCTGAAGTCGGAGTCGGAACGGTTGCGGCCGGGGTTGCGAAAGGGCACTCTGATATGGTGCTGATAAGCGGTCATGACGGCGGAACCGGCGCGTCTCCGCTGACTTCAATCAAACATGCCGGGCTGCCATGGGAACTCGGTTTGGCTGAAACCCAGCAGACTCTCGTGCTGAATAATCTGCGTTCCCGCATCCGTGTCCAGGTGGACGGCCAGTTGAAAACCGGTCGCGATGTCGTTATCGGCGCGTTGCTTGGCGCGGAGGAATTCGGGTTCGCCACGACGGTACTTGTTTCACTCGGTTGCGTCATGATGCGCAAATGTCACAGCAATACCTGTCCGGTTGGCGTAGCTACTCAGGATCCGGAATTGCGTAAGAGATTTAAAGGCAAACCGGAGCATGTTGTCAACTTCTTGATGTTCCTGGCTGAAGAGGTTCGTGAATATCTTGCAATGCTTGGTTTGCGCTCAATTGATGAGGCCGTCGGCCGGACCGATTTGCTTGAAATGAATCATGCTATTGATTTCTGGAAAACTAAAAATCTTGATTTCTCAAATATTTTGAAAAACGTTAATGACGGTAAACGTCCGGTTCGTTGCTTTGAATCTCAGGATCACGGTTTGGATAAAGCGTATGATAACCGCCTGCTGGCCAGGGTCGGCAAGGCGGTCGAGTCCGGAAAACAAATATTTGTTGAAGAAACCATTACCAATGTTGACCGGACTGCCGGGGCGACTCTTTCAAATGCAGTCGCGTCGAGATATGGTAATGCCGGTCTGGCTGAAGATACGATCAATATCGAATTCAAGGGCTGTGCCGGTCAGAGCTTTGGCGCGTTCCTGGCCCATGGTGTTACCTTCAAGCTGATTGGTGAAGCCAATGACTATGTCGGCAAGGGACTTTCCGGTGGTAAGATCATCGTCAAACCCGATGCCACCGGACATTTTGATCCTTCGGCCAATATCATCATCGGTAACGTGGCGCTTTATGGTGCCACCGGCGGTAAAATGTTCATCAACGGTCAGGCCGGAGAACGCTTTGCGATCCGTAACAGCGGAACAGTCGCGGTGGTTGAAGGCGTCGGAGACCATTGCTGCGAATATATGACTGGCGGAACCGTTGTCGTCCTGGGAGATACCGGAGTTAATTTCGGCGCCGGTATGAGCGGTGGTATTGCTTATGTCTATGACGAGTCCAATCACTTTGACCTGCACTGTAATCTCAGCATGGTCGACCTTGAATCGCTGGTTCTGTCGGAAGATCAGGCCGAATTACGGGCGCTGCTGGAAGAACATTACGATGCGACCGGCAGTACCAAGGCCCGGATGATTCTGGATGAATGGGAAGATTCGATTTTCAAATTCGTCAAGGTGTTCCCGGTTGATTATCGGAAAGCGCTGGGCCGCATGATGGCGGAAGACGCGGCGGTTGAACGCTCAGTTGAAAATGATTAATAATAATTAAATATAGAGGTGTATCATGGGTAATCCCAGAGGTTTTCTCGATGTGGACCGGCAAGATCCCGGTTACCGTCCGAAGGAAGAACGCATCAAGGACTTCAAAGAGGTCGAAAAACGTTTGACTAAAGAAGAAGTGATGCAGCAGGCGTCCCGCTGTATGGACTGCGGTATTCCGTTTTGTCACGGCTGCGGCTGTACGCTCAGCAATATGATTCCTGAATTTAACGATTTGATTTATCAGAACCGGTGGCGCGAAGCGCTGGATATTCTGCTGATGACCAGTTCTTTTCCGGAATTTACCGGGCGCATTTGTCCGGCGCTCTGCGAAGCGTCCTGTACTCTCGGCATCAATTGCGAACCGGTCAGTATCCGTCAGATTGAATTGTCGTTGATCGAACGCGGTTTTAAAGAAGGCTGGATGCAGCCCCGGATTCCGGAAAAACGTACCGGCAAAATGGTTGCGGTAGTCGGTTCAGGTCCGGCCGGGCTTGCGGTTGCCGACGTTCTGAACCAGATGGGGCATCTTGTCACGGTTTTTGAACGTGATGAATATGCCGGCGGACTGCTCCGTTACGGTATTCCTGATTTTAAACTTGATAAAGGCATTGTCCAGCGCCGGATTGAATTAATGGAAAAGGAAGGCATTAAATTTGAAACCAAGGTCAATATCGGAACTGATATTTCCGGAGATTACCTGGTCAAGAAGTTTGATGCCGTCTGCCTGACGGTTGGGTCCAAAGTTCCGCGCGATTTGCCTATTCCCGGACGCGGTCTGGATGGTATTCATTTTGCAATGGATTTCCTGCACCAGCAGAACCGTCAGGTTTCCGGCGAAGGTGTACCTGAAACTGAAATTTCGGCTGAAGGCAAAAAAGTCGTCGTTATCGGCGGCGGTGATACCGGCAGCGACTGTGTCGGTACTTCTATTCGCCAGGGTGCGGCAAGTGTGACTCAGATCGAGATCATGCCGGAGCCGCCGGAATCGCGCTGTGAGTCTACTCCATGGCCGCAGTGGCCGTATCAGAAACGTACCTCAAGCAGTCATAAAGAAGGTTGTGAACGTCTTTGGAACATCATGAGTAAGCAATTCAAAGGCGAAGGCCAGGTTGCCGCGATTGATGCGGTCAAAGTTGAATGGGAAATGAACGGAGCACGGCCGGTCAAGCCGGTTCCGGTTCCTGGATCTGAATTCACTATTGAAGCCGACCTTGTTTTGTTGGCAATGGGATTCACCGGGGTTGAGCCGACCGGAATGGTTGAACAACTTGAACTTAAACTTGGACCTCGCGGCGGCATTGAAACCGACGACAAAGGTATGACTTCCGTCAATGGTGTATTTGCCGCCGGTGACAGTGTTGTCGGACCGTCATTGGTAGTTCGGGCCATGGAAGCCGGGCGAAAACTGGCAGCCGACATCAATGAGTGGTTGATGGTCTAAACTTTTTCTTTTTGAATAACTCAACAACCCGATATGGTTAATACCGTATCGGGTTGTTTTTTTGTAGAATAATATTTGATATTATATCAGTATGTGCTTTGTTTTTATTACGTAAATATTTGTATATAAACTTTTTGTGGAAGTTGTGGTGCGACTGTTTTTAGGTGGCTGTCGTATAAAGTTATCAGGCTTTTAATGACGATTCAGGACGGTAAAGGTAGAGTTTCGGGATCAGGTATTTAAGTACCGCAGCGGTTGGAATCGCAAAGATCATTCCGGCGATACCGGCAAAATAACCGCCCATCAATACCACGATAATCGTTTCAAGTCTGGTCAGGCCCAGTGCGCTGCCGACGATTTTCGGATATAAGATCAACTGTTCAACAACGCCATACATGATAGCGTAGGCCAGCAGTACCAGCAGAATCGTAGTCATGGAACTGCCGCTTGCTAAACAAACCAGCAAGGTTAAGGCAACGCTGCAAACTGGTCCGATCAACGGCAGCAGTAAAGTCGCACCGGCAATCGCGCCGAGCAGAACGCCGTATCGGACATTCAACAGGATAAAGACGGTAATAAAATAAAACTCCTCAATCAGAATGATCGACAGGTAACCGCGCAGCCATACCTTGAGTTTACGAATAATTTCGCCGAGAATCATTGCCGCTTCGCTGACGGCGTGATCGCTGATATCCGGCAGCCACGGACTTTTTAAAATCGCTCCAACCACATAATTTGTCGCGTCTTCGCCCGTGTCCTGATTGCCGCTGAATTTTGCCATGTGACTGAGGATCAACGAGAAAAAGAATATTGTCATCAGCAGATTGAAAATGAAGGTTACCATGAAACTGACAAACCCGGCGGTGAATGAAAATACGCCGCCGCTGCGTTTCAGCAGGAATTCTCCAACGGCTTTTTGTGCTTTAGGGTCTTTCAGGAACTTTTCTGTATGGTCGACCGCCATCTTAACATAATGGTTGCCCATAATGCCCGGTTTCCATTTTTCCAGCCGCTTTTCGGCTTCATCAAGTAATTGGTCCAGCTTACTTTCACCGCGTTTGCTTTTATTTTCAGTATTGGGAATTGCTTCGGTATTCTGGTCGGCAGAGTCAGTAACGTTTTTTTCCTGGACTGTATTTTTAACATCAGTTTTGGACTTTTCGGAATCTTTTTCAGATGTGCTTTCTTTTTTGGCAATTGTAACAACGGTTTTTTTAGATTCCGGTTTACGTTCAATCGTCAAGACTGTTTTGCCGGGAACCGTTTCTGATTTTTCTTCAGTCAGGGTAATTTTCTCGCCTTCTTCCTCACCCCGTAATTCTTTGAGCATAGAGCTGCTGAACCCGAAAGCGTATGAGGCGGAAAAATGAGATAACAGCATGATGACAACGAAAATGACGACGACAACGGTTGAAATTGTCGCGGTCACCGCCCGGGCCCGGTTGGCCGCGAGCAGCAACTCGGCTTTTTCTTCTTCCGTGGCGGCCGGCACGTCCTTGAAACGGATCATTGAACGTCCGAAGCTGATTATTGCCTCGAAAAAGGCAAATATTTTGCGGCAAAAAACATTACGCTGGAATAAGCGTTCATAGAATTTCTCCAACGGAAGGCAGATATAAGCCAGGATGAGGCCGAAAAATACTGAAACAACCACTGTCGCGGTCAGAACGAAAACCGCCAATACCGCCAAGGCCGCTAAAATACCTGCTCCCGAGCGTAACAGCGAATTACGCTTTTCTCGGGCAGCTTCGGCATTTTCAACCTCCTCCAGCAAACGCTCGCAACTGAAATTGAACGCGGTCGCAACTTTTGCCAGCAAAGAGCGTTCCTTATCGGTGGTAACCCCGTCACAGCAGGAAAGTTCAACCAGGATTTGCAGTAGTTTGTGTTTATTTTCATCTGGTAGATTCGCCAAAGTTTCCAGGGCGGAGGAAATATCGATTGCATGTTTACTGTTGAGCTGTTTCAGGCAATATTCAATCTGTTTTGCGGTACAGCAATCGGCCAGGATGCGGCGGATGTCTTCGGCTGCGGCTTCACCATGCATATCTCCAGCCTTGAGCATGGCGCAGATCAGGATCAGGGCGGCGTCGCCGTCATTTTCATCTGCAAACAAGCCCATTACCTGTTGTATTTGAGCATCCATGACTTGCCCGAATTTTGTCAACAATCCTGTATTAAGATCATGTGCCACAGTCTGAGATCCTCCATTTGTTTAAACATTGCTCAATATAACTTATTCATGGATAAATTACAAATCAATTATGGCTGAATGAATAGAATTACTGTATAATGAGTTGCTGGTGCAAGATGTCAAGCTTGAAATTTGGTTGAAATATTGTTTTTTTGCATTATATTAATATTTAAAGGCAAAATTGAGAAGGGTTTATTGTAATGATCGGTACCGAATTACAGCGCAACAATTATGTGGATGCGGCAACCGGAGCGAATATATCGTTCCACTCGATCCATTGGAATCGGGGAAGCAAACAATCGTCGATTCCAACCGGCGGGAATCTGGTTTTCCATACGATTCCGGTTAAAGGAACGCGTCAGCACACCCATGAGTTTGCCGAGGTAATCCTGATTCTCAGCGGCAGTATCCGGCACGTGGTCAATGGCGAGCCGCGCAAACTTCATGCCGGTAACCTGGTTTTCATTCGACCCTCCGATGTTCACTGTTTTCAACCGATCGATCGTACCCCCTGTGAACTGGTAAATTTCGCTTTCTCTCTGGAATTGCTGCTCAGCCTGAGTAAATATGTTGAGAACGACTCATTTATGCATCGTTTCACCGCGCCTGTATTGCCGCCGAGTTTTGAGCTTTCGCGGGCGGAGGCCGATGAAATGGGCAGCCAATTACTACGCTTGAACAGCGGCGGACTGGAGCCGATCAGTGTGACCAAGATCAAGATTAAGATTATTCTGGCTGACTTGTTTACAAAATTTTTTCTCGAAGAAACCTATATTCTTCAGGAACAGCAAATTCCCGACTGGCTCGAGGAGTTGTGTATTGAAATGCAGCATCCGGAAAATTTCATTAAAGGACTTAAACGGATGCAAAAGATTTCCTGTTGTACTCCTGAACATCTATGCAAGTCATTCCGGAAGTACCTGAACCGCACTCCAACGGAATTTATAAATGAATTGCGTATCAATTACGCGGCCCGGCAACTGATCGAGTCGCGCGACGAGATAATGGGGATAGCCATAGATTTGAACTTCAAGAGCCTCAGCCGCTTTTATCATCTGTTTAAAAAGTACTATGGTGTGTCTCCAGCTAAATACCGGCGTCAGTCCAGACAGAAAAATAAAGTATTTTGAGTAATTATACTAATTTCGACGTTTAAACTTGTGACTGAACGATCTGCCGGTCGTCGAAATCATGTTTGACTCCGTTAATCTCCTGATAGGTTTCATGTCCCTTTCCGGCGATTAAAACAATGTCTTCAGGTCCGGCAATCTCCAGGGCGGAAATGATGGCTTTTCGGCGGTCCGGTTCAACGATAAACCGGGTATTTTCAGGAATTCCACTGCATATATCGGCAATGATGGCATCTGGATTTTCGGTGCGGGGATTGTCGCTTGTTACGACAACGGTATCGGAAAATTCCGCTGCCGCCCGGGCCATCCGGGGGCGCTTGGTCTTATCGCGATCTCCACCGCAACCGAAAACCGTGATTAAATTTCCGGTAGTCAATTGACGCAGTACTTTCAGAACATTGCGCAGCGCATCGTCAGTATGGGCGTAATCAATAAAAACGGCGGCTCCGTTCGTAAGAATGAATTTTTCGAGCCGTCCCGGTACTTTGAAATTACCGTCCAACGCGTTGACGATAAGTTCCGGCTGGATTCCGATACTCAACGCGGTGCCGGCTGCTGCGGCAAAATTGGCCACATTATGGGTGCCGATCAGCGCCAGTTCGCCGGTATACCAGCGTCCCGCGATTTCCAGCGTCCAGAGTGTCCGGTCCCGCCGGGTTTCAAGGTCGACAATACGACAATCAGCGGTTGGGGCGGTACCGAAGCCAAGGAGGCTCTTATTCGGTAGTTCTTCTATCAGGCGTTGTCCGGCGGCATCGTCCAGATTGACTACCATCGTGCCGGTTAGATAGTTGGAGAACAGTATTTTTTTTGCCTGATAATAATCCTCCATCGTTTTATGGTAGTCCAGATGATCCCCGGTCAGGTTGGTGAATACCGCGGTTTTTACCGGTGCTTTACCCAGACGATGCTGGACCAGACCATGGCTCGAAGCTTCCATGACGACATGGGAACAGCCGTTATCGGCCGCTTCCCGCAGCATGCGCTGAAGATCACCCGGCATCGGTGTGGTGCGGTCGGCATCAACGACGCCTTGTCCCAGATCGTATTGCACGGTTGAGATCAAGCCGCATTTCAGTCCGGATTTGGTCAGAATTTCCCGTAACATAAAGGCGGTGGTTGTTTTACCGTTGGTGCCGGTGATGGCGATTATATCGAGTTCATTTCCCGGAAAATCATAGAAGCATTCCCAGAGCAGGGCATTGGCGGCGTAGGCGTCAGGAACAATTATCTTTGCCACGTTTTCCGGAACTTCGCAGTCGGCGTTGGAGCATACCACCGCCACCGCGCCGGCGCTGATTGCCTGCGGGATGTAGTTGTGTCCGTCCACGACTTCACCCGGAATGGCGCAGAAGATGAATCCAGGTTTAACCAGACGGGAGTCATCGGCGATCCCGGACACAAGCGGATTCAGTCCGCCGTTATATTGAAAATCGCCCAGATGGGCCAGATATTTGCTTAATGTTTTCATACTTTTAAGACATTAACGTTGCAAGAGTAAAATTCAAACGCGGAAACCGGCTTTCACATCATTAAATTGTTTGAAACATCTTTAAATCAATGGTATATTAGCGATTCACTAATGATGAAAAATTATTTTTCTGTAAATTCTCAATATTAAAAAAGGAAAAAATCATGGCTGACAGCTATCTGCAGGAAATGTTCGCTGAGAGAATCGGCGGTAACATGTTCGGAAAAGACACTGCAATCTACAAATTCGAAAAAATCAAACGCGCCAAGCGTGCCGCGATCCAGGCCAATCCCGGCGTCGAGATTATTGACATGGGTGTAGGCGAACCCGATGACATGGCGTTTCCGGAAGTTGTGAAAGCGCTGTGCGAAGAAGCCGCCAATTGGGAAAACCGTATTTATGCCGATAACGGCATTACCGAATTCCAGCAGGCTGTAGCGAAGTACATGCAGGAACTCTACAAGGTTCAGGTATGCCCGAATACTGAAGTTGTTCATGCTATTGGCAGCAAATCAGCGTTGTCGCTGCTGCCGGCCTGTTTCATCAATCCCGGCGACATTACCATTATGACGATTCCCGGATACCCGGTAATGGGAACCTGGACCAAATATCTCGGCGGCGAAGTCGTCAATCTGCCGTTGCTCGAAGAAAACAGTTTTATGCCGGATCTCGACAGCCTGACCGAAGATCAGAAGAAGCGAGCCAAACTGTTGTACCTGAACTACCCGAATAATCCGACCGGCGCGTCCGCCACGGAAGAATTTTTCGCCAAGGCTATCAAGTTTGCCAAAGAAAACAATATCCTGATCGTTTCTGACGCGGCTTATGCCCCGTTGAACTTCAAAGGCGCGCCATTGAGCATCCTCAGTCTTCCCGGCGGTAAAGAAGTCGCGGTCGAACTCCACAGTATGAGTAAAGGTTTCAATATGACCGGATGGCGTTTGAGCTGGGTTTGCGGTTGCGCCGATGCCGTTAAAGCTTTTGCCAGTGTTAAGGATAATGCTGACAGCGGGCAGTTCATGGCTATTCAGAAAGCCTCGATCAAGGCGCTGGAAAACCAGAGCAGCATTACCCCGGCGATTTGTGAAAAATATGAACGCCGTCTCCGCAGTATGACCGAAACCCTGCAGAGCCTTGGCTTTCCCGCCAAAGTTCCGGCCGGTTCATTCTATCTCTATGTCAAGGCTCCGAAAGGCATCAAAGGCGGCGAGACTTTTGCTTCCGGTGAAGATTTCAGCCAATGGCTGATTCGCGAAAAGCTTATCAGCAGTGTGCCGTGGGATGACGCCGGTAACTTCGTCCGTTTCAGCGCCACTTTTGTTGCCCGCGGCGGGATTGAAGAGGAAAAAGCGGTTCTGGCCGAGTTCGCCAAACGCCTCAGCGGCAGCGAATTCGTCTTCTAATTTAGCTTTATAGCGTGATATTCCAGCCCCGGCTTAACCGCCGGGGCTTTTTTGTTGCTTTAGTCATATATTTATTTTTTATCATCCGCATACCCTGAGGGCCTCATCCAGAGTTGTTATTCCCTCTTTTGCCCTGGCGACGGCCCCCTCTTTCAAGGAGCGCGATCTGGCTTGCTCAGACAATGCGAATAATGCCTCGTAAGATGCGTTATCGGCGATTGCGGCGCGTAAATCGTCATTGATTTCAAGGAATTCATATACCGCGGCCCTGCCTTTATAGCCGGAGCCGCCGCACTTTTCACAGCCTTTTCCTTTGTAGAATACTGTACCTTCAGCAATGCCGTGACTTTTCAGTTCCCAGGCGGCAGGCGCGAATTCCTCTTTACAATCCGGGCATATCCTCCTGACTAAACGCTGAGATGAAATGCCGATCATGGTTTTGGCCAGGGTATACGGCGGTGTGTTCATCTCAAGCAGTTGTCGCAGGACATGGGCGGGGTTGTTGGAGTGCATCTGAGTGAACACCAGATGTCCGGTCAGGGCGACATTGCAAATCGAATCAAGCACCTCCTTGTTTTCGCACTCGCCTACGAACATCGCGTCCGGATCCTGATTCATCTGGGCCTGGATCGCCTTAACATAGGTTAATCCGTTGGCCGGATCAATCTGGAGTTGATTTGCGCCTTCGATCAACTTGTAGACCGGGTCCTCGGCGGTGACCAGTTTTATTTTGTCGGTGTCGATCTGCGCCAACGTGCCGTAAAGGGTGGTTGTCTTGCCGCTGCCGGTTGGACCCGAGAAAACGATAATCCCGTTGGGACGGCTGATCCACTTGGTAATGATAGCCTGATGTTCTACAGACAGTCCGAGTTTATCAAAACCCATATTAAAATATGAGTCGTTCCAGATCCTGATCACAATTGACTCTCCGGTTACGTATGGAATAACCGATAGTCTGAGGTAGATTGAATTTCCTTTGAGCTTTAAACGCGCCATGCCGGTTTGCGGCTGATTTTTGATGTTGACCTTAAGGTTCGCCATTGATTTTAAATGATCGATACTTGAACCGTGCAACTTTTCGGGTATTTGATTTTCCGCGTCACGCAGAGCGCCGTCTACCCGGAGTCTGACATTCAGGTTGCCCCGGTTTGATTCAAAATGAATATCGGAAGCGTTCAAAGTGATCGCTTCAAGCAGAATAGCGTTGATCAAGGTTTCAACCGAAACCGGGACATCCGCCGCGATTGATCCAAGCATGTCTGGCCAGCTCTTAAAATTGTAGTGGAGTGCCAGCGCGTGCTGACATTCCCTTAGGCATAATTCGCCGGAGAGGATTTTGCCGGGTGAAAGATTCTGGAACTTTTGAAGGTGTTTGAGAATGACGCACGTATCCTCATTTTTCTGACGAAAAGCTTTCAAGATGTTTTTCGCCTGTTTTTTCAGGTTTTCCGGGTTGTAATTCGCAGGCAGGGACGTCTCGGACGGCAGCTTGACTGAAGTAGTCATTGTTCAGCTCCTTTTCATTAGTTTTTCCGGGATCTGCAAACACGGGATGAAAAGAAGGGATTTATACTTATTTTCATTGCCTAAAGGTGGGCTTGGCCCTTGCCGCAGATCAGGAGGCGTCCTTTCAACACCATATCAATAAAATATACTGCCGGAAAGAAAAAAGCAAATGAAAATCTAAATTGTCCTGTTTATCAAAATATTCATAAATAATCAGTATGTAGTTTTATATATTTTTATAAATCTATTTAAATAAATGGTTTACATTAAATCTTGTTGGGCCGGTTAGCCAAGGTGGGGGTATCATTATACGCTTTGTCGAGATTCTTTGTTCTTAAAAAAAATCTTCTCTAGGCGAATTTAAACTCATTCAAAGAAATTGAATTTGCTGGATGGAATAATCAATATGTAGTTATATAATATTTAAAGTTACTGTGATGTTGTTCATTCATTTAAAAATATTTTTTCCGGTTCTTCCCCAGTCTATTAATATTAATTTATCAATTGACTTGGAAAAATTTGTCCGGTCTCTTTTTGAAACAATGTTATACTTATAAATTATTGAACAACAGTTTTTGTAATTGAAAATAAAATCAATATCAGAAAGTTTCATTGAAATTGAAACAAGAAAATTATTATCTTTCAATAGATGGTATTGGATATTGTACTTTTTGTCATAATCTGATCGTGTGTTCGGTATAAGCTTATTTGGCCATTTCTTTTTCTTGTTAAAATATTGTGCCAACTGTAATTCAACTTGCAGCATTTTCAAAAACAGCACGCCATATACAGCATGATCTAAAACTCTTTTATTTGCGCTTGCAGGCAGATCAAGCAATATCTTTTCTCTAATTTCCAAAGCATCGCTTACAGTTTTGCTCATGTATTCAAAAACAAGTTCAGGAGGTTGGGAAAAACGAACCAACCGAGTAATGTTACTGATAAATCCCGCTAAACTCCAGCCAAATCGAGATGACTCGACCGGAAGTGAGAAAAAATATTTTTCAAAAGTATTAAGATATAGTTTCCACTGATTATTTTTTGCATATCTAACCATCCAGGTGGAATAGTACAAATTTTTTAATGTTAACAGATTATAAGACATAATCCATTCTTTCCGTGAATTTTTCTGATATACAAACTTAATCAGAGGAAATTCTTTTTTGTAGAAAAGCTTCTTGTTGATGGTCGCCAGCTTCATAATATCATGAGTTACTTCCATCTGTGATATTTTCATCATTGTTTTTCTGACAATATTGGTTTCAGTTGTCGGATATTGTCCCTTATTAAGCATTAAAAAATAGTCAATCTTTGCTTCATTTCCGAAAACTTCCGAATCCAGCCTTTTTTCCCAGTAGTTTTCCTGATTAAACTCTGTTGCAATTTTTTCAAGCAGCATGGTTTGCTTTCTCTTCATTGCTTCAATATTCTCTTTTCCAAGCAATAAATGAGAGGTTGACATTAAAAAATAAACAACTGCTATAATTTTGAGTTTGATCATCATATCCATTTGATTCCAATAATTCTTCAAAAAAACTTTGAGAATGATATTTTAACAAAACTATACTGTCGTAGAGTGAAAAGCAAATGAAAATCCAAATTGACGGCCCCGCCAAAACATCAATTCTCGAAAAATGGGACGGTTGAGAGAGTTGAGACGGTTGGGAGTCGAGTCAAAAATTCAAGAGTCCCATCAGTCCCAATGGTCCCAGGCAATGAAGAACTTCGATTATTTTCGATGCCGTCGTATTCCCGAAGAACGTAATGGCTCACTTTTTTCTTGAGCTTAAAAAGAAAATAATTATATCGCACCGCGTCGTACGCGGACGCGATCCAACGGCGGAACGTTGGTCGCCATCGGCGAAATTAAGTTGGCAAACTTTGTTTGCCGCAGTAATCTCCATTCATCCGGAGCGATGTGGTTGGAAAAGCGATTTTGATCTTTTTCAACCACGTTTGAGCGCAGGATGTGAGAGGGCTTTGCCTCAAGAAAAAAATGAGTGCTTGCGAAGAACGGGAAAAATTACAAGAAATTTGCTCTTTAACTTGAAACGGCGGGGTTCAGGCTATATTATTTCATTAATGGATACACCTTAACTTGAAAGGATATTATCATGGAAGAAAAAATCAGAGCTAAACTTGATGAATTAAGAGTTCATTTACAGGCCGATGGCGGCGATTTGGAAATCGTTGAAATCGATGGTAAAAACGTAAAACTGCGGCTTCAGGGCGCTTGCGGAACTTGTCCGCATGCCACTATGACCATTAAAAACGGTCTGGAACGCATCCTGCGCGAAGAAATCGATCCGGACATCGTTATCGACCGCGTTGTCTAAGTCGGTTCTCCGACCGCGTTTGCCCGGTAAACCGGGCAAGGCAATAATGAATGTAGGCTCAAATCGGGCCTGCATTTTTGTTTATAATAAAGATGGAGCAAGTTTTTAATTTTTCAGTTTTAAGACGAAAATGCGAAAACCTTTTGTTGAGACTTTTCGTAGGAGGCGTTGTCTATACCTGCGTCTTGCATGACTCATTGTGATATAATATTGAAACCGCCTTGCAACCGGTCAAATACTGTATATATTAATTATATCACCATTCATAGGGAAGACTCCAGACTTTATCAAGAGATTGCGATTTATCATGAATGGAATTTTTTAATAAGGAGGATGAGGAATGCAATGCCATAGTCTATTTATCAAGCTTTTAATATTCAGCTTCCTGCTGGCACACTCCATAGTAATTGTTGCGGCTGCCTCAGAACCAAAACAAATTTCTACAACCATTTGTAAGGTTATTGACGAGAAAGATGATTCATTTGTTTTTATAGTTGAAAATATCAGTGGAAAACCTTTTGAAACTTACCGTTTTAAAATTAGTGGAAATAATTTATATTTAAAATTTCAAAATAATGAGGAAATGATTTGTTTAGGGTCGCATGCCAGTTTGCTAAGGCCGTTTGTTATTCCTGTTTTAAAAAAAATCATTTGGTATGATAATGTAAACTTTATTTATGGAGGAGCATATAAATGGGAACGCAACTTTGCTGTGTTGGATTGGTCAATTAGCAGTATCCGTTCAAGCGATTGGCATAGAAAATATGTCTATCTTTGGAGGCTTGGTAAATGGAAAATTGATTTCACAAATGTCCTTGATAAAAAAAATGCGGTTAATTTTAAGTTGGCAAAGATTCTGGATGGAAAGCCTCTGACTTTTGCTCTAATAATAAGTAATGACTGTGAAAAAGAAATATCAGTTCCCGATTTTCTTTCTCCTGGAAATAAAGTAACGATCAAATTTCCGGATGGAAAAACCGTTTCTCATTTTTTTAAGAAAAATGATGGCAAGTTTTTTAAACTGCTGCCCCGCCAGTCAATATATCTAAGATTCGATATCAGTGAATTCCTGAAAAGATCAAAGAGTTTCAGTATGAAAAACTTTAACTACGGGTTGTCGGAATTTTGTTGGCAGGTTAATTTATCAAACCATATGACGATGACAAAGACAATAAAACTTCTGAAAACGGAGACCCCATTGCCTGAAAAAGCTAAACACTCTGGAATATGGATGGACGTTGGTACTCCTTTGAGATAATATCAATAAAGAATATTTAAGAGTGATAGTTTGTATTACATAGATGTAACAGGAGAAAATTTATGAAGAAAAAATTATCTATATTTGCCCTGACAATATTGTGCAACTTATTGCCGGCGGAAGAATACAATACCTATAATCCGGTTCCAGTAAAATTGGAACAGAGGCCCCGGAGTTATATAAAACAGAGAATAGCTAAAATCATTGACGGTAAAGATGATTCTTTTTGTTATATTTTATATCACCACAGACAAAACGCCCAGAATTTGTCTTTTGTTTCATTTTTGAATGATGCAAATAGTACTGCTAATACTTATGGATTTAAAGAGATAAAATTTGCTCCAATGGAAAAATTTATATTTTTCAGTCACATCAAAAGGATAAGGAATAAAAAATGGATATTAAAAACCCGCTTCGCTTCTTTTGATTGGTACTGCGATTGGGTACACTTAAGGCATAGAAAATTTATAACGAACCAAATATTTATTTGGAACCAAGATTCTGCTAACAATCAAGCTGTTCGCTTTATTGACGATAGAGGGGGCACTAAACAATGGGGCCCCAATAAGATAGCCAAATTGCTGGACGGAAAAGATTTAACTTTTGCATTTGTTGCAAGTAATACAACGAAGAAAACAATTACTATTCCGGATTTATTGACTCAGAATAGTAAAATAAAAATAAAATTTCCGGATGGCAAAATCTTTACATATTTTGATAAAAGTAAGGGGCTGAATACATTGCGGTTAAAACCCGGAGAGAGCAAATATATCAAGTTTGACATATATAAATTGCTTGATAAAACAAACGAATTCAGTCCCGACAGTTTTAATTACGGCATGTCTGAACTGATATGGGAAGTGACAATGCCGGACAAAAGTATTGTCACAAATAGTTTTTACTTATTGAAAACAGAAAAACCGTTGCCTGAAATAGCGAAAACCAAGGGCTATTTAATGGATGTTAATAAACCGCTTAAATGAAGTCAGAATAAACGGTTGGGCCATGGCGGGGGCTGTAAAAAAATACAAGGTCTGGAAAAGATGAATAAAAAAATCGTAGTTGGAGCAGTAGTTGCAGCGTGTATTCTTGCAGGTATAATAATATTGTTGTTGTGGAACTATTTGCCGCCTACACAAAGGGAAAAAGGAAAAAATGAGCTCAGAAAAAAATTTTACAGGACTTTGAACAGTTATATTGCCAAGGCGAAAAAGAGCAAATTCACAATAAAGGGAAAAATTGTTGACGAAAAGGGGGTTCCTGTTAATGACGTGACAGTTCATATTTTGCAAGAATGTCCTCGTTTGGATGGAGCAAGCAGTGATAATATAAATTCCAAGCGAACAATAGACAGTAATTTTTGTTTAGAGTTGTTTGGGGGATTATCAGTAAGACTGGGTTTCTATAAAGATGGTTATCACGGAGTTGAAAATAAAAAATTCAACCTGAAGCAAAGCGGGGGAGATTTAACGGATAGTTCTACTGTTTTAAATGTTGATAACTTAACAATTGTGATGGAACCCTATGGTAAATTGGCCAAGACTAAAAGGATTAATAACCCTTTCTTTATAACAAATGAAAAGTATTTCACCAGTTATTCAATACCAAAGCAAGAGCGAACTAATAATGTTTCATATGAAAAAGTTAAAAACCTTTCTCTTGGAACAATATATCCGGATGCAGAGCGTAACAATAATGGAGACATAAAGAAAATAGCAATTGATAAAGTTACAGAAAGGCTGGGGCCTCGAACAACATATATAAAAATGGCAGGAGGTAAAGGTGATGGTTTCTTTGTCTATAAAAATAAGCCGGCACGAGGGATTATTAGTATCAAAGAAGCGCCGGAAGCAGGTTATGTCAAACAAATGAAGTTTAATTGGCCGGAGGATATGAATAAAGAAATATATTTTTGCTATAAACATGGAAATATTTATGGCAAAGGGGTTATCCATAGTCTCTCTTGCTCTTCAGATGGACGTATCAAAATTGGAATTACTTTTTATCAAAATGTTGAAACGAGTTCCGACCCAAGGATCAGGCGTAATCTTAGAACCAGGTAATGGAAAAAGATGAATAAAAAAAGAAAAATTATAATTACGGTAACTTTGATTATAGCAGTTGCTGTTTTGCTGGGGGGATTTCTGATTCTATTTTTTGCGGGTTCGAATGAAAAAAGCCGTAGACGCCAATTTATTTCTATTATGCAAAAAAAGGAAAAAGAGTTTCTTCCTCTAACAAATAATAGTAAGTATATTATCAGTGGAATAATTGTCGATGACAATGGTGAACCCGTAAATAATGTCAAGGTTCGCATTTCCCAATCATTTCCAGTTAATTTTGGATTAAAAAATAAACTAAAGAATTCAACAAGAGTAGTCAATAGTAATTTTGAAATCACCTTATGTGGAGGCGCTTGTGTCAGTTTGGGGTTTTCTAAAAATGGTTATCATAGTGTATTTAATAAGCAGTTTAGTGTTTTCAGACCAAAAGGAGAGTTACGTAATATTGCCAATCCTGTTAAAACTTTGGACGTAAAAAACGTGAAGATTATTTTGGACAAGGTGGGACCAATTGCAAAAATAAAAAAGGTCAGGTTTTCATTGTTTATTAAAAAAGAATGTTATTTCACCAGTTTTTCTGTTCCAGCCTTTGAACTCAGTAAAAAAGATTGCCAATATAATAATATATCTTCACTCAATTCAGGGATGATTTACTTGGATTTCAAAAGAAATAAGGCAGGAAAAATGATTAAAACTAAAATTAACAATGTTGGAAATGGGCGTTTAGGACCAGCCACAACTTATCTCAAAATGATTGGAGGAGAGGATTGCGGTTTCAAACTGTTCGAAGGTGACCCGCGAAGAAATCTTATTGGCATCAAAGAAGCTCCAGAGGCTGGCTATGTAAAGCAATTGGTTTTTAATTGGCCGAAAGATATGAGAAAAGAAATACCATTTTATTATAAATTTGGTAAGATATATGGTAAAGGAATCATGAATAGTGCTAGTTGTAATTCATCAGGGAAAATTAGAATGGGCTTTTCATTTTATCAGAATATTGAAACGAATTCTGACCCAATGGTCAGACGGAATCTCAGGACTAAATAATGGGAAAAGATGAATAAAAAAAGAAAAATTATTGTTATATCAATTGCCGCTACGGTAATTTAAGTAATTGTGGAAGCCGTATCAACCCTGTTTTTTATATTTCGCACTTTCAGCGCTCGATATTATGAGGAATTCGTACCCGGGGTTCAATCGCTATCGCTCAATCACCCCGCAAGGGTATGCACCCCCGTTAAAAGGCTGCTGTTATATGCCGCGCTTACAGCGCTTAATACCTGAACTAGCATCGCTGTAACCACGTAGCAGCAGGTAGCCGTAAACGCAAATATGGCCGAGGAATAGTAGCGCCAGGTCTCGATGAGACCGGCGGGGAACGTAAGTTATGATCGTTACCGTCAATCAGTGACTGAAGGATTAGCCCGAGGGTGGGATGCTTTCGCATCCCGGCGCTTTCATCGAAAGCAGCCCTACCGAATACGCCCGTGAGAGGGTTGTAGCGCCAGGTCTCGATGAGACCGGCGGAGAATGTAAGTCATGATCGTTACCGTCAATCAGTGACTGAAGAATTAGCCCGAGGGTGGGATGCTTTCGCATCCCGGCGCTTTCATCGAAAGCAGCCCTACTCTTTACACGACAAAGATTTGCATTGCACGATTACATTTTTCTTGACACAAATTGCAGAAATTTACAGGAAAGAACCTAAAAATGCTCATGCCACAAAGTAATAAAATTTACATAATGCTGTGATGCCGGACATTATTTTATTTTGAAACAACCCCCAAAATGAGGTTCAATTTGGGTCTGCATTTTTATTTATAAGTTTGCTTTTTCAGTATATTTCTATATATTGTATGCGGTCATGCATGTTTGTAAATTGCTTTATGAGCTTTGATTTGAGCTTGATGACCGCGATTTTATGATAAGATATTAGGCGCGACAGCTTATTTATGTTTAGAGACTGGTCATTTTCGGATAAGATTAACCTGGCGATCGGGGCCGTGTTCTTTGTTTGCGGAGTTTATGAGATTGCCGCGTACGGGGATTTGTTCGGAATCGTGATCGGAGGACTGTGCGGTGTGATGTGTGGCCTGACCGGCGGCAGGGTGATCGTGAATCACTGGATCGAGAGCGTTGTCTACGGTTCGACCGGGATGTCGGACAAGGCTGAACCGAGCCCTCCAAGACTGGAATTTTTGCAGGGACTGGTCAAGCAGAAACGTTACGCGGAAGCTGAACCGTTGCTGATAGAGGAACTGAACGCTTTTCCGAAATCTGTGAAACTGCTTTTCCTGCTGGCGGAAGTGTATGCAGTCGATCCGGCCAGGCTCGATCAAGCGCTGGAAGTGCTGCGAGGTTATTTTGAATCGCGCGAGGATATTGTTGATGAGGATGTTGATTTGCTGATGTTATACGCTGATTTGTGCGAGGATGCCGGAAATATTGCCGCGGCATGTTCGTTGTTTGAAGTGGAGATAGATAAAGAACATTCGGAAGTGAATAAAAAATCAATCAGGCGTCGGTTTAACGCGTTACAAATGGATAGGGCATAATTATGGAATTTAGCGGTAGAGTAAGACTTATATTTTTCATCCTTGGATGTGTGTTTTTCGGGGTGTACGGTCTGATATATGTTTTTTTCAAGGAAGGCAGCCTGATGGGCGGAGCCCTGATGGTTATTGGAGGGATTATATTGGGAATTCCCGGCGGTTTGCTGGTGGCGCTGGCGGTTTGTCCGACAATTGGTAAAATGGTCGGTGACGGGATTTTCTATCCGACTGAACATTTGAAAGCGCCACCGCGGATGATCAATCCGATCCGGGGTATGATCAATCGGGGTGAAATCAAGCCGGCGGTCGCGGCTTTGACCGATATCCTTGAAGAACATCCTTTTGATGCCGAGGCTCTGAAAATGCTGATCGAAGTGCTGATGGACGAATTGCAGGAGTACGAATCGGCCGGAATTATGATGAAAAATTATCTGAGTTATGACAAGTTGAAACCTTCGGATGATGTTATCGATATTCTGATGCGTTATGCCGACTGCTGTGAAATTCTTGGCGATCCTCTGCGGGCGGAGCCGTTTTTTGAGCAGGAACTTACCAAAAAATACTCGGAAGCTTCCATCAAGGCTATCCGGCGCCGGCTGGAAGCGATGAAAGCGGAGCAGGCATGAGCAAATATGCCAGGGTAATTGTTGATCTTTCGCTTGATCGGATATTTGATTATGGAATTCCGGAAGAACTGCAGGGGCGCATCCATGTCGGCTCCCGGGTCAACGTGCCGTTTAACCGGGGCATCCGGCGCGGCTATGTGCTGGCTTTGAGCGATGAAACGGATTGCCCGCCGGACAAATTAAAGCTGGTTGATGACCTGTGCGACAACCATGTCGTGATTCCGAAATCGCTGGTGGAACTGGGCGAATGGATTGCCGATTATTACTGCTGCACCCGCGAACAGGCTGTCCGCGCTTTGCTGCCGGGGGCGGTGCGCAGTGGAAAAATCAAGCATAAAACCCTTAAGATATACTCCATTGCCGATACGGTCGGGGCCGAACAGTATGTCATCGAGCATGAAGGCAAGAAACGTTATGAGGCGCAGTTGAATATATTGAAACTGCTGCTGACCCAGCGTGAAGTTTTCCGCGACAAACTGCTCAATGACGCCGGTTGCACCGACAGTCCGCTGAAAACCCTGATCAAACATGGTCTGGTAACAGTGGAAAAACGCAAGGTCCGGCGCGACCCTTATGAAAATGTGACTTTTGTGCCGGACTTCGCCAAGGAGCCGACGGCGGAACAGGCCGCGGCTCTGGAAAAAATTTATGCCATGCTGGAGGAGGAAAAACGGAAAAAGCATGTAATGCTGCTGCACGGGATCACCGGAAGTGGCAAAACAGAGGTTTATTTACAGGCGATCGAGAAAGCGTTGGAGCATGGCCGGGAGTCAATTGTGCTGGTGCCGGAAATCTCATTGACGCCGCAAACGGTTCGGCGTTTCCGGTCCCGGTTCGGAGACCGGGTCAGCGTTCTGCACAGCCGTCTGACCGAAGGAGAGCGTTTTGACGAATGGACCAAGGTCAGCGAGGGTTTGGTCAAGATCGTGATCGGGGCGCGGTCGGCGTTGTTCGCGCCGTTTCGGAAGTTGGGTTTGATCATTGTCGACGAGGAACATGAGAGTTCTTACAAACAGGGGAGCACGCCGCGCTATCATGCCCGGGACGTAGCGGTGATGCGCGGGGCCAAAGAAGGTGCGGTGGTAGTGTTGGGAACCGCCACGCCGTCGTTTGAATCTTACAGCAATGCCCTGCAGGGCAAATATGTTTACGCGGAACTGAAAGAACGGGCCGAAAAATGCTTTCTGCCGCAAATCGACCTGGTGGATATGCGGCTGGATACGGATGAGGAAGGCAAAGTCGGGTTGTTTTCAAAGACTTTGGTCAAGGCGGTCCGCGACCGGATTTTCCGTGGGGAACAGGTGATTCTATTCATGAACCGGCTCGGCTACGCCCGGCAGCTGATGTGCGATCAGTGTGGTTATGTGGCTGAATGCCCGAATTGTTCGGTTTCGTATACTTTTCATCGTAAACGCAATACTTTGTCCTGCCACTTGTGCGGCAGTGTCATGCGCGCGCCAAAGGAATGTCCGGACTGCGGTTCGGAGGAAATTCGTTACTCGGGCTCCGGGACCGAAAAGATTGAATCGATTGCCGAGGAATTGTTCAAACCGGCAAGGGTGGTGCGGATGGATTCGGATACGATGCGTAACGCCGCGTGTTACGAGGATGCGCTTGATGGCTTCAAACGCGGTGAAACGGATATTCTGATTGGTACTCAGATGATCGCCAAGGGGCTGCATTTTCCTAATGTGACTCTGGTTGGAGTGCTGAATGCAGATCAGGGTTTGTATATGCCGGATTTCCGGGCGGGAGAACGGACCTTTCAAATCCTGACCCAGGTTGCCGGCCGGGCCGGACGCGGCGACGTCAGCGGACAGGTGATTATTCAGACCTTCAATCCGCACAACGAAACGATTGAGTATGCCGCCGCGCATGATTTCAAGGGCTTCTACAACTTCGATATGATGGTACGCGAGATGCTGACATATCCGCCGGACGGACATTTGATCACGGTATATTTCCTCGGTCCGGTTGAGGCCGATGTCCGGGAATGCTGTGAATATTATATGGCTCAACTGCAGCCTTATTGTCATGACAAAGTTATTGTTTCCGAACCGGCTCCGGCCCCGATCGAACGTATCGAGGGCAAGTACCGCTATATGATAATTTTCCGGGGCCATCGCCTGAAGCGGCTGCGGACGGTCATGAGGAGCCTGGTTTTACACGGGCCGCGCCCGAAAAACGTTGATGTTTACGCTGATGTCGACGCTTTGTCCCAGATGTGAATTTTCAAGTTTGAAAAATCACGGTTTCGGGGTTAAATTGAATATGAATATATTTTAACTCCAACGGGCATATAGAGATTCCGTAAATGACAACAGGAAAAGGATGTGTAAATGAGGTCGATTTTGTCGACACTTCTGCTGTTGGCGGCGGCTGCGGTATATAGCGGCGATATCATCCGCAACGGCAATTTTGAAAAGGGCATGAAAGACTGGTCGGTCTGGCATAAGGGGATGGACCGTAAATATGTCAAGATCACTTATGACGACGCGAGCGACAATAAAAGTCTGACCTTTATCGGCGACCCGTCTTATGAGTTGAATAAAATATTGAACTGTAATCAACCATACCTCAAGCTTGAACCGGACACAAAATATTATCTGACCGGGCGGATTCTCAGCAAAAACCCCGGTGTTAATCCATTGAAAAGAGTTCAGGCTACGATCATCGAACGTACTGATAAAGGTAAAATAGCCAAGGAACATTCGCTTTATCTGCCCTGGAGCCAGGCAAAAGGGGCATGGTACAATTTTAAAATTCCATTTATTACCAGCAATATCTCAGCAAAGTATTATCAGATTGTGCTTTATGCCCGGTATCTGGATAAGGGCGAAAAGATTTATATCGATGACCTGGCGATAATTCGTGATGATCCGGTCAAAAGCAAGTTGAGCGCCAAATCCTACCTTGAACAAGTGGCCGAAAAAGCGAAAACCCGGATCCGGGCCGCTAATCGCACTTACGTGTTTGCGCGAACCCAGTTGAAATACAATCTGGGGCGCAATTATTTGCACTGGTGGAACGATCGTCCTCTTTTCGCTGATCGCTCGCTGCGCGGTAATATTTACCGGAACAGCCGGTTGAAGGAAGAAAGTTTCCTGAAAGAGATCGAGGTATTGAAGCTGTATGGAATGGACGGATTCAGTGCCTTAACCTGCAGCGCCGAGCAGACGGCCAATTATATTAAAGCCTGCAATGTGGCGGATGAGAAAAAAGTTCAGAATTTTTTGCTGATGCCGGAATTCTACGGCGGCAATCTGGTCAAATACTATGAGCCGGCATTGGAACGTACGATTGTTTCCGACCATGTTTTCCGGGTGAATCATCGTGCGATAATCGGTTCCTATGCGGCAACTTCATGGCCGCCGGTCAAATGGGGAGCTTTTCTTGCTAAAATGCGCGAGAAATACAGCGAAAATTTCCTTTTTGTCGCGGATATCCGTAAGGGGGCTGCGGTCAGCAAGTACCAGGAAAGCAAAGTGACGATTGATGAAATCAGGGATGACCAGCAGCGGATTCGCGACTACCTTGATATTTGTGACGGGGTTATGTTCGGTGGAACCAAACATCTGCGCTTTTATTATTCGGATAATTCATACGGCGACCCGGTCAATACCGATTATTTGAAAAATTATCTGGTCCCGGTGATGCGGAGCGTCCTGGCTGAGAAGGAATACAAAGGTAAACTTTTCGGGCTCAGTGTGGCGCTTGGCTACGTAAATCCTTTCAGTGGTTCTGTCAAGCGCCAGAGCGGGACCAGGGCCTTGCGGGAGACAATGGAAATAGCGGCGGATGCCAGTCCCGATTTTATTGAATGTACCGAATGGAACGAATTCACCGAGAATTCGGGTTTTCAGCCCAGTCTGGCCAAATCCTTCGCAATCCAGCGGATTCTTCGCTACTATTGCCGTAAAATGAGGAACTTGCCGCCGAGTCCCAACCCGAATGACAACCCCGCGATCCCCAACCTGATTTATTCATGCCGCCGGACCGCGATGCTGGGCGAAAAGATCGGGATCGAATTGCTGAACGTTCCTGACACCCTGCATGACGAGTTATATTCCATTGAGTTGAAGTTGAAAAACGGAGTCGGCGATGTGGTTAAGACTTTTCCGAAGATTAATTTTAATAAAAATCAGCTGGAGGCACGGACTTTTTACATTGATACTGCCAAATTTGCCGCCTATCAGACGTTGATTCCCAATATATCAGTTTCCAAAGGGAGCGAAGAGCTGATGTATATCGCTCAAGGTTTACCTTTTCTGCGGCTGATTCCTTCCTGGAATATGGATTATCTTACGGTTAGTCAGCCGTTGCGGGATGTATGCCGTTTGCGTTATAATTTGCGGTGGCGGACCCGTAAAGGCCGGATTACTTTCACCGGGGCGGCCAGCACCAGAGCCGCCGACCGGAACGTAAAATCCGAACCGGAAAAAATCTCGTCGCTGGAGATTCTGGAAGATGGCTCTGAAAAATGGGCTCTGGACCCGAAGGATGAGTTTAAATACGGCAAATACACAATATTCCGGATGGCGGTGAGCAGCCCGGACCCGACGTTGCTGCGCGGAAAACTGCTTATTTACGGCGTTTCGAACTTTTTGTGCCGTGCCGCCGGCAATGAGGATTTGGAGGATTTCAAGGAAAAACCGGGCTTGCCCAATATTATCAGCGGCAACAACGATGTCGCGCTGGAAATGACGGCAGACAGCGTGCCGCGTTTTATCTACATTTGTGTACCGACCTCGCAGCTTGATAAAGCGACGATCGAACTTAGATCCAATCAGGGCAGTTTTCATTTGAAGGCGATGGACCTGGTTAATAATCAGGTATGGGCAAATTCGTTCAAAGGCAGATGTTTTGTCCGAATGGATTATTTTAATAAACTGCCTGACTTACCGTATCCGATCAATAAAAATAAGGTTGAGTTTGAATGCGGTATGCAGATAGACCGACCGTTTCCGGTTTACGCTTTGCGGATTGTTACGGATACCGGTAATATTTTCCGCAGCAATCCGTTTATGCCCAAACAATACAGCCGTGCGGCCAAAGTTGCGCTTCGGGTTTACTCTGAGATGGAGAAGAAAGCAGTTACGGTTCAGATTCCGAAAGCGGCAATTCTTGATCTCAAATATAATTTTGATCCGAAATACGGCGATATGATTTTGGCGGAAGGAGCTCCGGAATGGAGCGGGGAACTTGGCGGCGGTCTCTTATACGGGCAGCCGTTTTATCGCGGCTCCGGTTATCCGCCGAAGGTGAATAATGGAGCTCCCCGGCGTTTCAAGACCAAAGACACTTGGGCGTTGAAGTTTGACGGTGTCGGCAATTATATCTCTTTCCCGCCTGAAACCTTGCCGCGCAGCAGTTTTACTCTGGATTTTGATATCAGGCCGACCCGGGGAAATGATATGGTACTGTTTAGAACCTTCTCTCAGCATACGAAATTCTTTTCGCTGATCATTAAGAAAGGTCAACTTTACGCGGCATATATTCCGAAGTCCGGCACGACGCAGTATTTTGAAACAAAATTAAGCGTTCCCTATGACTCATGGGCTCACATTCAGGTCAAAAATGACATTGATAAAATTGTTTTCAGCGTCAATGACAAATACGCGTCGTTCCCGATCAACGGCCGACCGTTATATTTTGGCGCACTGGCCTTTGCCGGCCCCGTAAAACCGGGAATCGGAGTGCCGAAAGGAACCGGATTTTTTAAAGGATTATTAAGAAATTTACGAATAGTGCATAAGTGACAGGAGAAAAATCTATGCCCGTTGAACCTAAAATTTTCTTTTTTGATATGGATCATACTCTGATCAATAATGACTGTGATGTATCCTGGAAGCAGTTTGCGGTGGCCGAGGGATTGGCCCCGGTTGAAGACCTCAAGGAGGCTGATCGTTTTTTTGCGCTTTATGAAGCTGGAAAGCTGCCGGTTGATGATTTTATGCTGTTCCAGTTGAGCGAATTTGCCGGTCGGACGGTTGATGAAATGAAAGAGTGGTCATTGAAGCATTTTGAAGAAGTCGTCAAAGAACGGATTTACGCGGACGCGATTAATGAGATCGAGAGAGTAAGGCAAAAAGGAGTGGTCGCGGTATTGTCTGCGACCAACAGTATATTGTGTCAGCCGCTGGCGGATTATCTTGGGATCGAACATGTCGAAGCCACTGAACTGGAGGTTGTTGACGGCTTGTTTACCGGCAAGCTCAGTGCGGAATACCGTTGCGGCGAAGGTAAGGTCCCGGCCGCCAGGGATTTCTGTAAAGCTCACGGCACCGACCTGGATGAGGCCGCCTATTATGGCGACAGTTATTCCGATCGTTTCGTTCTTGGCGCGGTTGGATTTCCCTATGCTGTAAATCCCAACTATCGACTGTTGGAACTGGCCGGGAAAAAGAACTGGCCAATTTTAAATTGGAAATAAACTTTCTTCTGAGAGTTTTATATGGCAAAGAAGCATATCATTTCTCAACTTGGCGCAATCATTGTGCTAATGATCTTAAGTTGGCTCTTTGGTGTGGCTGTAAGCCTGAATTTCTTTAATATTAGATACCTTAATCCGGTTTTTCATAAAATAATTTGTGAAGACAACTCTAATCCGGTTGTAATCATTGTCTGTTCCATTGCTTTTGTTGCTGCTTCATTTTTTTTCATGAAAAGGTTATCTGAAAATATTAACCTGAGTAAATATCTTAAAACAATTGCGCCAATCGTTTTTTTCTGTCTGTATCTTGTCGGATTCTCTCATGGTTTTTGGGAACCAATATTATTTGTGATGGTTATGACCGTAACGGTTTTTCGATTGAGCTTGATTATGCGATTGCCACTTAGGGTTCCCTTGATAAGATGCTCCAGTCGGATGGTTCTGATTTCTATCACAGGATTGTTTTTCCTGTTTGCCGTTTACGGGTTTGCTTTGCAGCGCAAAGCGCTTGACGTCATGTATTTTACTTTTTATGACTGGGGAGAGTTTCTGACGATAGCTGAAAATTCTCTTAAAGGGAATTGGTTTGTAACAAATGTTACAGTTCCGGGAAGAAATTTTCTGTCGGTGCATTTTGCTCCTGGTTCGTTGTTGCTGATGATTGCTTATGTCTGGATTTTTCCGGGAGTCAACGCTTTTTTTGTCATGAATTCGGCTTTGATCTATACAATGCCTCCTTTGACTTATGTTTTGGCTAGAAAACTAAAACTCTCAAAAGATTCATCTTTGATTTTAAGCATTGCCGCTTTCCTTTCCCCGTCTCTTGCTAACCTTAATTTGACCAGTTTCCACGGCTTTCATGTTATTTCGTTTATGATCCCGACTTTATTGATATTCTTTATCTTGCTTGAAAAAAAACATTTCTCCACTGCTTTTTTTGTCTTTTTATTCAGCTTGACAATCAAAGAAACTGTCGGCGCATTCTGGGTTGGAATGGGGATAATCCTGTTCATAGAGAAATATCGCAAGCTTGGGATTACGGTCAGTATTATCGGAGGACTCTATATGGTGTTGGCCATGAAATTTTTCATGCCGCCTGTGCCCGGAGTTTCCGGGTATATGTTTCTGGATCGTTACGGACACCTTGGAAGTACTTTGTCGGAGGTGGCTCTTTCGCCGATAATACGGCCATCCGCTTTTTGGGGTAGTTTGATGCGAACAGATTGCGTATATTTTATTCTGTTGTTGATTCTTCCGTTTTTTGTTTTAGTCATAAGAAGGCCGTTGCTATTTCTGGGAGCGTTGGTGACTTTGGCTTTTATCTGTGTCCAGCAGTCGACCAGGTTTCAAAACATATCAGCTCAATATCAGACTGAAGCAATGACCCTTGCGTGTATTTGCGCTGTTTACGCGACGGCTGACATAATGAGAAACCGGCGTATTTGGGTTGATCAGATATTTTCTTTGGGGATTGACTGCTATATATCCAGACGCCGCCGCCTGTTTGCGGCGTTGAGCGCAACGTTGTGTTCCGCTTTGTTATGTAATTGTTTTTTTGCGGAAAACGACTGGAGTAAAAACTCCTTCAGCCTGCAGCGCAAGAAGAAAGACTGGACAAAGGAAATCGCAGAGGTTCGTTCCCTGATTCCCAAGGACGTGGCAATGAACGCGACTTATCACCTTGCTCCTCACTTTATATCCCGGAACGATGTCTATGCGTCGTTGGATGGACCGCTGGATTATGTACTGCTTGACCTGGACGATCCGTATAACTATCCGCATAAGCTGATGAATTTGCGTAAGAAACTGCTTGAATCGGACAAATATGATGTTGCCTGTAACCGGGCTTTCAGTAATAATCATTTTATGCTTTTTGTTCCTGCCAAAGGAGCCCCGAAGCATAAGCGGACGCCGCGAATCTTTCATTTGACAGACAAACAGTGGCCTTTTACCGGAAACGAGGTCAACGTGCCGGGAGCTGACGACTTCAGTTTCCGGGCCGCTTTGCGTAAAGATAACAATCGGCGTTATATTATGCTGTTTACCAGATTGAAGCGTAAAATCGATTACGACATCAAGATCACTGCGGTCATTTCAGACGGATCAAGACAGCTTTTTTACGCCAATTACTTTGGCGATGCTTTACAGCCGGCTTATATGCGGCGTCCCGGAGATGTATATTTAATGCTCCTGCCGGTTCCGGCAGACTGGTCGCAAGTTAAATCGTGCCAGGTTAAAGTAGACAGGAAACGACTGCGATGAAACAACTATCCAGAAGAATTTGTTTACTCTTCAATCTTATGATGCCGGGGCTTGGACTGATTTCCTTTGGCAGAATTAAAAGTGGTGTTGCTCAACTTCTTTTGGCTCTTGTTGCGTTTATTATGGCTTTAGTGGCGGCGGTTTGGCCGATTTTGCATAATGTTTTAAATCTGTTGGACGATCCGAATGCAAAATTTCAAAATCCTGATTTGACTGCTTTTACTGCTTGGGCCGTTGTTGTAATAGCCGTTTGGATATGGTCAACTGTGGAGATTTTTATTTGCTATAAGCCGCAGAAAGAGTCATCAAAAGATTAACTTATCCGGCTGATCTTTATTTTGCTTTGAAGTTTCACCGCCGTTGCCGGATCAAACTCGGCGCATCGCTCAGTCAAACAGTTGGCGGATGCGGCAGCCAGCGCGGAGGCAAACGCGATTTCCGGTTCATCGCCGTCCAGATAACGGCTGAACATCACCCCTGAAGCGGTATCTCCGCAGCCAAGTGGATTGATTACCTTGTCCAGTACCGGCAGTTCCAGTGAAAAGAATTTATCATCAAAACCGATATACGCGGCTCCGGGACCATCGGTGATTGCCACAACCTTGACCGGATAGTTATCAAGTATTTTGCTGATACCGGCTTGAACTTCAGTTTTTCCGGTGATTCCAGACAGTTCATCCCGGTTGATTTTGAATATTTCTACTCCGATTTTCAGAGTCTCTTCGGTATCCTGCCAGGCGTCATAGATGACCGGCAGATTGTTTTGAGCTGCCAGTTTTACCAGTCTTAGGTAAAGACTTTCCGCGCCCGGCGGAACCGTGCCGCAGAGTGCGATGCCACGACATTGCGGCAGCAGATCCGTGAATTTTTTGAGCAGTTCATCAACGTCTTTTTCTTCGACCGGGCCCGGCGGCTCAATCAGTTCGGTCATGGTTGAACTTTTCAAACACAGACAGGTCGTACAGGTACGCAGAATTGAATCCGGTTTAACCGTTACATGTGGGAAATTCAGTTCATCCAGCCCTTCGCATAACATTTCTCCGGTTCTGCCGCCGGCAAATTGGAATAACAGACAATCCCCGCCAATCAGGGATACCGCCTTACAGAAATTAATTCCCTTGCCGGCCGGGAAGGTAACTCGGCGTTGAGCCCGGTTGATTTCTCCCTTTGTCAGATTGTCGAAAAACAAAGTTTTCTGCCAGGCCGCGTTCGGACCGAAAACGAAAATATATTCTTTCTCAGGATTTATCTTCATCCGTTAAATTCAACTTTTACATGCAGATTATATGATTCAGGGGCATGCGGAATTGGTTGAATAGCACAAAAGAGAACGGAAGGACGGCCGTCATCCAAATACAACTGGGGACGTTCAAGTCGAAAAGGCATAAACTCTCTGCCGTCGTCAAAAATCAGTTCCCGGGTTAAGCCTACTGCCGGTTCGCAGCTTTTCCAGTCGATTCCGTTCTCGCTTTGGTAAAGCATCAGCGAACGGGCCGGTTCCGCATGATATGCGTCCATATCTTTCAATAAAGCGTATAATTTATTACCCTGACTCCAGATAAAAGGATCTTCCAGAGAAAATCCGGTTTCCCCGGTTGCAAATAACGGTTCCGGATGTTTGACAAATGGTCCGAGCGGAGAATCTGCAAAGGCCACACTGTGAAGAACCGGACCGCCGCGCGGCATCCGGGATTTTGTGCCGCAGCCTTTGTACATCATAATGAAACGTCCGTCCGGCATGCGGCAACAGCTTGGGTTGGCTACCATAAGTTCATCCCAGGTTCCCGGTGTGACGTCCAGTACTGGACGGTCAAAACGCTGCCAGGGCCCGGCCGGGGTATCCGCAACCGCAACTCCGATACGCTGTTGATTACGATGATTCCACCAGAATGCGAATGCCGCTTCGGTTGGATTAACGCTGGTGTCATCGAATGATTCATGCCATGATTCGACTGAAGTATCCGGCCCTTTCTTTAATATTTCATCGCTGGCATTTGCCGCGAAATCGCGACATTTCCGCCACCATTCGTTGAATTCGGCGGTTGGAGGTTCCTCGTTAAGTTCGTTCCCCATATAATAGAGATAATATTTGCCGTTATCCTCAATAATGTTGGGATTATGAGTGCAGGCTCCGTCCCAGTAACCGTTGCCGCGACGGGGCAGGGCGATATATTCAAATTCGAAAGGTCCGAGCGGGTCGTCAGAAACCGCGCATGCTATCTCGGAATCAACAACCCATGATTCAAAGGAGTACTTTGCCGTTTTCGGCCAGCGTGAGTAAAATATGCGGTAACGTCCGTCCGGACAGCTGGTCATGCTGCCGCCCCAGACAAAATATTCTTCCTGACGGAGAGTGGAATGTGATAATACCGGCCTGACGGAAAATGCGGTTTTCATGCTGTTATCTTTCGGGATGGGATTATTTATTCTTCAGTCTCAACTTCAAGTTCTGCGGCTGGTTCATCAAAGTTGAGCTCCGCCAGACGCCGCTGGCAGTCAATGTCAATGATTTTATCCAGCAGGATATCCAGCTCGCCTTCCATTACTTTGGTAAGATAATACAAGGTCAGATTATAACGGTGGTCGGTAATTCTGTTTTGCGGAAAATTATAGGTGCGAATACGTTCACTGCGATCTCCGGAGCCAACCTGTGCCCGACGGGCATCTGCTTGTTTATCTGCTTCTTCACGTTGTTTTTGTTCCAACAGTCTGGCCCGCAAAATTCGCATTGCTATTTCTTTGTTGCGATGCTGAGATTTTTCCTGTTGACTGACTACGACAAGACCTGTCGGTTCGTGGGTGATCCGGACCGCTGAATCAGTGGTGTTGACGCATTGACCGCCAGGGCCGGAAGCGCGGAAAACATCGATTCTCAAGTCTTCCGGGTCGATGTGCAGTTCAACTTCCTGTGCTTCCGGTAAAACTGATACGGTCACTGTTGAAGTGTGAATACGTCCACCGGATTCGGTAACCGGAATACGTTGTACGCGGTGTACTCCGCTTTCGTATTTTAAATGAGAATAAACGTCATCTCCGCTGAGAGAGAAAGACACACTTTTGATTCCGCCAAGATCGCTTGACGAATACTCAAGGATTTCCTGTTTCCAGTTCTGGGTTTCTCCGTAGCGGGTGTAAAGTCGATATAAGTCTCCGGCGAACAGAGCAGATTCGTCACCGCCGGCGGCGGGACGGATTTCGACTATAATATTTCTGGAATCGTTGGGATCGGGAGGAAGTAGTGCAAGTTGTATATCGCTTCTGAGAGCATCAATTTCAGCTTCAAGGGACAACATTTCCTGTTCAATCAAGCCGCGAAGTTCGGAGTCTTCCTCTTCTCGTAGCATTCCGTGAACTTCGGCTAAAGATTCAATTGATGCGCACCAGCGGTCGTAATCGTTAAAAAGGTCTGCCAGTTTGCGGTGTTCTGAAGATACCCGGCGTGATTCCCGGTGATCTGAATATACACGGGGGTCTGCAAGTCTTGCTTCAAGTTCTTTGAAGCGTGACCTCAGTTCTGTTATATAACGAGATATATCTTCGGGTTGCATAGACCTTTTTAGTAATTATAATAAAAAAAGCCGACCGGACTAGTGTAATAGACTCGGCCGGCTGTTTAAATTTATCCAACGCCATAGCGTTTTTTAAATTTCTCAATACGTCCGGCTGTATCGACAAATTTCTGTGTTCCGGTGAAAAACGGATGACATTTTGCGCAGATACCGACTTTAGTTTCCGGAACTGTTGAATTGTTTTCCCATACTTCGCCACAAGCACAAATTACTTTTGCCGGGCCATACTTAGGATGTAAATCCTTTTTCATTTTCATATTCCTTTCAAAAAGACTAAAATATTTTCCGTATTGACATCATGAACTCCTAATATACACTATTATAATATAAATGTCAAATTCTAATTTAGTTAAAAAGTGCAATTAAAAGAATTCGGAAAAGAATTATTGATTTGTCATTTTTAAATTAACCGTTATTAAGTTTAAATATATTATTATTAGTATATTACTATTTTTTATTAAACTACATTTTAATTATATTTGACAAATCTACTTTCAACAATTATATTAACTGTAAAGTTGTCAACAATGAAGGAAAAATCATGGCTGGACGCGGAACAAGAATGAAAGTTCGAGACGAAGGATGCTATTACCATCTGATTAATAGGACCTCTGGTTGTAGAGGCGAAAGGCCGTTCAATCGGGTCGATATGGAATACGGCTTTCGACTGCTCCAAAATCTATGCGAATATTTTCTGATCGAGGTGGTTTCCGCCGCTTGGATGGGCAACCATTTTCATGTAGTCGTTTATGCTCCAGGACCATACGAATTGCCGTTGATTGAGGATATTGCTAAACGTCATAACAATTATTACAGCAGTATGTTAGATAAGTTCACTTACGCACCAAAACAAATGCCAAAGATCAATCCGGACAATACTGAACTTTGTCGTGAAGTAGGTCTGAAAATGATCGATATCAGTTATTTCATGCGGGCTTTCCAACAACGCTTTACTGTCGTCTACAACCAATCCCGCGACCGCATCGGCAAACTATGGGCCAATAAATTCAAAAGCGTTATTCTTGACCGTCGCAATTCCTTGGAAGCGTGCGTCTTATACGTAGAACTCAACCCTGTCAGAGCCGGATTGACTACCGATCCAGCCGACTATCATTTCACGACTTGGGGACGGTATTGTGGTACCGGGAAACACATTTTTCAAGCAAATTTCGTCAAGCACCTCAAACAAAATATCTGGCATCGGGACACCTCGGAATGGAGCGATAACGATCTTTTCAACTATTTCCGGAGTGAACTGGCGAGAATCGTTGCCGCTGAAAGCGGAGCCTCCAGCAAAGAGATATTTGAGGCGCAGGAACAAGCCAAACGTAAAGAATCGATGCCGGTACGCTTCCTGCGACGTACCCGGCATTTCAGCGACGGAGCGATTCTTGGCTCAAAACTATTCATCCGTGAAATTGGTAGTAGGTTCGACAAACCTGATCAAGTAAACAAGAAACAACTGAGTCGCGGAGTTGGGCCTGCTGGAGCCGTCATCTACTGCTTCAGGAAGCTGCAAAATTGATTATGTATATGGTTAAAAATAAAAAACCGCAATTCAAGATAGAACTGCGGTTTCCAGATCAATAACTTCTAATCAATTAACGGTCAAAATCGTCATCGTCATCATCGTCGAAATCATCATCATCATCGTCAAGACCATCAGTTAGGTCATCGTCGAAATCATCAAATCCTTCGTCATCAAATTCATCATCTTCAAAATCGTCGAAATCATCTTCAACATCACTTTCCGGACCGAGGTCGATATCCTCATCGTCAAGCATTTCATCCTCAAAAATAGATGAAGCCGCAGTTATTACGGATCCGCATTCCGGACAGCACCCGTCTTCTGCTTCGATAGAACTCTCACTTACTTCGATGTGGCAATATGGACAGAGTGTACCCATTTGAAAACCTCCTCTTTGGGGTTGTTTTTTACAAATTTATTCAATTCTTTCCCGTATTATATTTATTTTATTTGAAATGTCAACAACAAATTCTCAAGTTTTGCAAAAAAAAAGCTATTTTTTTTAGAGTCAACCTCAAGTTTAGACTTGAAAACATAGCGTTTTCTCGTTAGATTGATGGGGTTGTTTTGCCAGATACTGTAAGAATGGTATTTGTATACCTGCCGAATGCCGGAGACTGTTCAACTATTTTGCTTGATCATAACTGGAGTATCGCTTGGAACGAAAAAGGAAAGGTGGATAAGATGTCTGAGATTATTGTTAAGAAATTGTCTGCAGAGGAATTGGATGCAATGGGAGTCTCTAACTGGCCGATTTGGGAAAAGGAAGCTTCAAGCTTTCCCTGGAGCTACAGCGAAAAAGAGTCCTGTTTGATTTTGGCCGGAAAAGTGACGGTGACTCCTGACGGAGGAGCTCCGGTTTCTTTCGGAGCTGGTGATTTTGTGGTTTTCCCTGCAGGGATGTCGTGTACCTGGAATATTATCGAAGACGTCAGGAAACATTATAAATTCGGATAAATTCAATATATACACTCCAAAGAAAGAATTAAGTTATGGAAAAATGTTATTTGGCTTTTGACCTTGGAGCCTCCAGCGGTCGGGCGATTATTGGTAAAATTGTCAATGGAGAAATGTCGCTGAACGAAGTTCACCGCTTTGATAACGGCCCGACTGAGTTTGACGGCTGTCAGCATTGGGATTTCGACCGCCTCAGCGGTGAGATTCTGACCGGGGTTGAGAAAGCACTGGCAATCGAAGAAAATATTTCCAGCATAGCAATTGATACCTGGGGCGTTGATTATATTCTGGTCAAAAACGATGGGGCCACGGCGAGGCATCCATATCATTATCGGGATCCCCGCACCGATGGTTTGCCGGAGGAAATTTTTGATTCTGTCATTCCTGAGTCAGAATTATATTCGCGTACCGGTATTCAGTTGATGCAGTTGAATACTATTTATCAACTGGTTGCCCATAAGCGGCAACACCCTGAAGATATGGAAAATTCCACAATCCTGTTGATGCCTGATGCGTTGACCTGGATGCTTTGCGGCGATATGACCTGCGAATATACAGAAGCCACGACCACAAACTTGCTGAATCCTTATTCAAGGGACTGGGATTTTGAACTAATTGACCGGTTGGGTATACCTTGCGACGTCTTTCCGAAGATTACAGATTCCTGTACTAAAGTTGGAACATTGCGTCCCGAGATATGTTCAAAACTGAACTGTGCGCCAATTCCAGTCGTCAAAGTCGGGGCGCATGATACGGCATCCGCTGTTGCCGCTGTTCCGGCTCCGGAAACCGGAGACTGGTGTTATATCAGTTGTGGAACCTGGGCCCTGCTGGGCGTCGAGCTTGATCAGCCTTTTATCTCGGAAGAGGCGCGAGTTGCGCCATTTACCAATGAAGGATGTATTGATGGTAAAATCCGCTTCCTGACGAATATAATGGGCACCTGGCTGTTCCAGGAAACCCGCCGTATTCGTCGTGAGAAAGGCGAATCAGTTTCTTATAATGACATGGAAAATGAAGCCAGAGCGGCCGAGCCTTTGAAATTCTTGATCAACCCGAATGACTCATCTTTGCTGGCTCCGGCTGATATGCCGCAGGCGATTCGCGATTTCTGCATAAAGACCGGGCAGGGCGATATTCCGGACAATGGTGCATTGGTCGGCTGCATTTACGATTCTCTGGCACTTTTCTTCCGTTCGAAAGTTGAAGCGCTGGAGAAGCTTCTCGGTACTAAATACCAGTGTCTGAACATTGTCGGCGGCGGAACCAAGGATAAGCTGCTGATGCAATTGACCGCCAACGCCCTGGGTATTCCGGTCGCGGCCGGGCCGGTAGAAGCCACTGCAATCGGCAATATTATGGCTCAGGCGATCGCCGACGGCGATCTGGCGGATGTGAAAGCCGGTCGTGAGCTGATCAAAGCTTCCTTTCCGGTTATTATTTACCAGCCGGACTTGACGGTAAAAGAAGACTGGGATCAAGCCGCAGTTAAACTTGCAGAGATTATCGGCTGATGATTTTTTTCAGGTTAATTCTTCTTGTTCTCGGGCTGTTGGCTCTGATGTCAGGCTTCGGGTGCGGGCAGGATAATACCACGCCGGCTTCAAGCCGGACGATTCATGTCAGTTCCGGCGGGCGAATTAAGACGTTGGATCCCGCGCTGGCTTCCGATTTGGCCAGCCGGGATATGGTGGCGGCCTTTTATGATCGTTTGCTGCAGTATGATTATTCATCACGCCCATATAAACTGGTTCCTTCGATGTTGGAATCAATGCCGGAGATTTCCAAAAACGGCAAAGTTTATATCTTTAAACTGCGTGATGATCTTTATTTCAGGGATGATAGATGTTTTCTGAAGAAAGACAAGGCGACGCGCCGGGTTTCTTCGCGTGATGTCGAGTTCTCATTTCTCAGGATTGCCGATGGTCGTTTGTTTAGTCCGGTATTCTGGATGTTCCGTGGTAAAATTGCGGGGATCAACGCGTTTCGTTATGCCACCGGTGACGCCGGGAAAAATGACTATTCGCTTTATGAGAAAGGAATCCGCGGCTTCAAGGTTATCGACGATAGAACTTTTAAGATAGTTCTTTCCGAGCCGGATCCGCGGTTTCTGTACGCTCTGGCGATTCCCACCGCCTCAATTGTCAGCCGACGAGCAGTTGAGTATTATGGTGAAAATTTCGCGGAAAACCCGGTCGGTTCAGGTCCATTTTATTTGAAAAACTGGATTCGCGATTATCAGATGATTCTGGAGCGGAACCCGGAATATCGACGGGAGTTTTTTGCCGATGCCGATGATCCTGCGGACCGGACGCGGTCTTTGCCGCTGGCGGACCGTATAGTCTGTTCGATGATCAAGCAACCGGTTTCCGGCTGGCTGCTCTTCCTGCAGGGCGGACTTGATATGAGTACGGTGAACAAAGACAATTTTCAGTCGGTGGTCGGCGGCGGCGGGGAACTGTCTCCGGCTTTGTCGGCGCGTGGAATCAGGCTGGTCCGGGTTCCCGAATTTGAGATTCGTTACATAGGATTCAATTTTACTGATCCGGTGCTTGGAAGCAACCTTGCTTTGCGTCGTGCTATATCATTGGCGTATAACATTAACGATCTGGTTATCCATTTCAACCGTCAGATAATTCCGGCTGACGGGCCGATTCCGCCCGGAGTTGCCGGATATGAACCGAAGTTTGAGAATCCCTGGAGTAAATATGATTTGAAACGGGCTCGCGAACTGATGATTGAAGCCGGCTATCCAGGCGGGATTGATCCGAAGACCGGCAAGCAGCTTTCCCTGACTTTTGACTTAAGCGGTACTTCTTCATCGCATCGTCAATTGGCGGAAATGATGGTACGGGATATGGCGCGTATCGGGATCAAGATAGTTCCGAGTCTGAATAATCGACCACGTTTTTTTCAAAAATTGCGAAAGGGCAGTTTTCAGCTTTTTCGGTTGTCCTGGATCGGGGATTATCCGGACGCGGAAAATTTTCTGCAGTTGTTTTACGGTCCGAATGCCGGCAGCTGCAACCGGGTTTTTTACCGGGATCCGAAATTTGACCGGATGTATGAACAAATTGTGCCTTTGCCGGATTCGGAAGAACGGACAAAGCTTTATGAAGAGATGTCGCGTTATATTACCGAACAGTGTCCCTGGGTGTTTGAAAGCTGTCCGGTCTCGTATCGTCTGCTGCATAAATGGATTCGTAATTATCGTCCTCACGATTTTGCTTTCGGACGTTGGAAGTATTTGACAGTAGATCCGCAAATGCGAAAGAAAATGATTAAGAATTTTACTCCATTTGACTTTAATGATCTGCAACCGTTGAAATCTCAAAAAAAGCATAATTTTCAACCTCAATCTAACCATAAAGTTACAAAAAAGTAAAAAAAGTCAAAAAAAAAAACTTTGCCCGCTTGCTTTGAGCTCACGGTCTACTATATTTAAATTAACCGTTAACCCTCAAACCAATAGGAGGTCCCAATGAAACACACTTTTTACGACGTGAAGAAGAAGGAAAAGGTCCAAGCTGAAGTTCTGGAAAAAGTTACTTACGGGAAAAAGGGCAACGAACGCTACGCATTCAAAGGTCAAACATCTGATAAGCGCCCGCTGACTGTTTTTGTAAGTAAAGCGGTTTGGGACAAGGCCAAAATCTGACCTTTTTTCTACTCGAATTTACGAGGCTCCTGTGAAAGCGGGAGCTTTTTTTTATAAGAACGATTTAAACAGAAATAAAGCGTACGGTCTGATTTTTATTTTAGCAGGAATTCGTCCGGGTAAAAAGAGTATCCTCTAATCTGTCCCCTGTCGATAGCATCGTCCACAATGTAATTGACAACATAAATTTCTCCATCAGGAAACTGCACCTGTCCGCTGTAGCCAAGGTCCGATTTACTTGACCGGTCAAAATCAATAGGAATGATTCTGGTCCAGGCTTCGTTCCGGGTTTTCGCCAGAGCTGAAGCGGTATCGGTAAATGCGCCGAAGAAATTCTGGGTCCAGGTTCCAAGCCAGCCTTTACCGCCCTGGATAAAACGGTAAGTGATCAAAATCTGCCCGTTTTTCAAATAACGTGCGACCGGCCGGTGACAGCCCGGAAGCGGAAAATTGATGACCTTTCCCCACGTTTCGCCATTATCATAAGAAATTGTTTTCATGCAGTCGTAACCCCGCATGCTGTTTTCACGGAGGAACGCGACCAGAGTGTTATTGCCGACCGGCAGGATGGATACTTCACATAAGTTAAGTCCCTTTTTGCCGGCAACCGTGATCTTTTTGCTCCAACTTTTGCCGTGGTCATCGGAATAATGCATGAACTGTACCAGGTTCCCTTCAACATGGTGATGCGCGGAAATGATCCAGCGTCCGTTATCCAGTTCCAGCAAGCGGTCCGGAACGATTCCTTTTAACGGGGTCAATACCGGGGCTTGCCAGGTTGCGCCGTAATCATTAGAAAAATAAATCAAATTTTCAGTAAAGGTTGAAGTGCTTTCTTCTTCTGAGCCATCTGGGACTTTGCGAGGGACCTTGTCTACTAATACATACATCCGGTCATCCTTCAGTATGCCGATTCTGGCGCAGTTGTAATAATAATCCAGATTAGCTGTCCCCTCGGTCAACGGACGTTTAGGCGACCAGGTCCGGCCCCGGTCTGCAGATTCGCAGAGCATAATACGGGTATAATCGCGATTCTTGTGATGGGTGCATTCGGAAAATACGCAGACCAGTTTGCCTTCCGGGGTCAAGGTTACATCCGGCCATGCCTCATAGATATTCGGATCATTGCTGACAGTATATTTTTCCATTGCGAACTCCCTGTTCAGTTGTGACGCTCTGGAAAAGATAGCATGCTTGTCGGATAAAGCAACAGGCATGAAACAGCTTTTTGCCTTGGAAATATGCTTGACTGTATCGATTAATCCCGAAAACCCATTTCAGCGCAAAGGTCAAAATAATATTTGATCGCGTCTCCTGGGACATTGAAAGGAAGATGGTTTCCACAGGTCATAACGTAGCCGCCGGACATATTGGCGGTTTCCACCATTGATTCCACCATTTTTTTGATTTCGGCTTTGTCATTGCGCATCAGCACCCGGCAATCGCCTTCACCGGCGATAAAGCAGTTTTCATATTTTCGAGCCAGACGTTTATAGTCGGTGAACGGTTCGCTGGTGATGCCGCGGGCGCCGCAGGCCATCACGTCGTCGGCATAAGCATCGATGCAGCCGTCAACCATGAAGATCACCTCTTTTCCGGCTGCCTTGACGATGCCCCAGAACTCCTCATAACGCGGAAATATATACTTATGCATCCATTCAGGGGAGCAAACCGGCCCGGTCGGTAAAACAATGTCGTCATGTGAAACCACAAAATTGACCGGCAGTCTGGCAAATGCTCTGAAGACACGACGGTTGATTTCCGCGAATTCATCCATAATGCGGTCGAATCCGTTCGTCAATGACATGATCATGAAATTTTCATAGCCGAAAACCAGCATCGGCCACATGAACATGGTATTGTAAAACCCGACGCTGATTGATGATTTTTCCGGGGCTTTGTCCCATTCGGCCGGATAGTACTGCCGAAAATGTTGATATATAGTTTCTTCGCTGGAATAATCAAGGTCCATTACCACGTTCCAGCCGCGAAAATCAAGTTGTTCGAGTGGACTGAATGCCATCATCTCGTCAAGATCTTTGAAACGATGTTCGGCGACGTCCTGCTGCCAGTGATCGCGATACTGCGCTCCCCAGCGGCCGTGTCCCTGGTCTTTCTGTTCGGATATTCTGGGAACGGGATCGTCAGTTTCAGGAACGCCGATACCGTTGACGATGAACGGATACATTTCCTTTAGCTTGAGCATGCAGGAACGGGGCTGCTCGTAATAGTCGATTCCGGTGATATAAGTTGCTGCGTCCGGATTTGACCAGTGTTCCCACTGGGCGATACGTTTTGGTGCTAATCCCATGTAGCTTTCGTATAAAAGATCAGACATTGTTTAGTTCCCGCGTTGTTATTGCTTAAAAGGTGAACGATGCAATATTATACAGTGGAAATATAGATTCTAAAATATACTATTCGCTGAAAAATATGGATAAAACAAAGTAAATCTATTTTTCAAGAATATAATAAAGTATCATCAACTACTTTTTAATATATATGTAAGTAGGTGATGATGCGGTTGTTATGTTTTTTGCTTATGGGGTGATTGTTTCGATGTCGCTGATGATCTGTTCTAGGACATAAAATATCATCAACTACTTTTTGATATGTATGTAAGTAGATGATTATGCGGTTGTTATGTTTTTTGCTCATGGGGTGATTGTTTCGATGTCGCTGATGATCTGTTCCAGGACGTTTTCCCAGTCGGGAATGCGTTTTTCTTCCTCACGGGCAAGGCCGGATGAGACCTTTGTCGATGGTGATTTAGGAGCGAAAACCGTGCAGCTGTCAGGGACTTGAACGTTTGACATGTCGAACGTTCCGATTTCCCGGGCCCGCTTGATTACCTCATTTTTGTCTAAACCGACCAACGGTCGCAAAACCAGCATGTCGGTGGCGGCGTTGATTGTTCCCATGTTGATTACTGTCTGGCTGGCGACTTGACCGAGAGCTTCCCCGGTAAGCAAAGCTTTCAGGTCATTTTTCTGGGCGACGCGTTCGGCGATGCGGAACATCATGCGGCGGTAGAGAACCGTGCGTAAACGTCCGTCGCAATTGTCGCGAATGAGTTTCTGCAGCGGCGCGAGATTGCAGATGTGCAGCGCACCGGGCTTTTGCAGCTTGTTCAAGAAGGCGGCAATGCCGATCACTTTATCTACTGACTCGCGCGGGGTATAAGGTGAACTGTGAAACGTGATATAATGTACGCCGCTGCCGCGCTTCATAGTCATATAGCACGCGACCGGGGAGTCGATACCGCCTGAAAGGAGGGCCAGGACCGGGGCGTTGCTGCCGACCGGAAGGCCGCCGGCGGCAGAGAATGATTCATAATAGATGAACGCGAATTCTTCCCGTACCTCACAGCCGATGGTGATGTCGGCATTTACCAGGTCGATACTGAGTGAATCGTAGTCATAATTGTCCCCGGCGGCGCGGGCAAGTTCAATTTCCACCTCTTTGGAGCATAAAGGAAATTTTTTGTCACTGCGTCTGGCCCGGACCCGGAATGAGACGACTTTCTTTTTCAGGAACTTTTCCTCGAAATACGGTTTGCAGGTGCTTTGGACAATATTTTTCAACGGCTCGATATCAGGTTCGCACATAATGACCGGAGAAAAAGATTCGAGGCCGAAGGCGTGAGGCATACGTTCTTTGAAAATGGATATTTCAGCATCCGTGAATTTGGATTGATCTTTTTTGCTTATCCAGATGCGGCCGCGGTTTTTCCGGATATTCAAAGGCTGAATTTCCCTCAACATGCTGTGCAGGTTATCAATCATCCGGTTTTCGAACATATTGCGGTTTTTGCCTTTGATGGCAATTTCGTGGTAGCGACAGATTATAGCGTTAAACATTAATTTATTTCATCCTTGAATTTCCAAATTTTCATAATTTTATGGCGTGAGTTCACGCTGTAGAGTGGCTAATATTTGCCGTATTACTCCCCAGCCGATCGATGAGAATTTCCGGATGCTGACAATCCCGGTACGGCCTATCGGCAAGTCTTTTGCGCTGTCAGTTGAAATAATTATCCGATAGTAGGATGACAACGGTTGATACATTGGACCGCTGCCTGGAGCACAAATGATCGGGCCGCCGAATGTGTTGAGCAGCGGCGAGGGGGGGAGTCGAGCCGGAATTGGACTGACGGTCATAACTTTGCCCGGTATAGATGTCACTTCTCCGGTTAAAGAGATTGAAACTTTGTCGCCGACGGCAATGTTTTTGAAGTCCTCCTCACTCATAAAGGCTTCGACCCGAACCGCTCCGGGGGCGAATACTTCTCCGATTATCTCGCCTTTCTGGAGCCATTTGCCCTGTGTCAGATGCGGATCGTACAACTGAAAAATGCCGCTGATCGGGGCTTTGACGTTCAGCAAATCCTGCTTTCTTTTAAGTTCAAGCAGACGATTTTCATCCAATTCCAGTTCTTTCTGTTTGATTTTGGAGGACGCCAGAGTGGCCTGGCTGCTTTCCATCTGGTCCAGTTCGAACCTTTTCAGTTGACAATCGATGCCGGTTTGCTCAAAGTTCCATTTCAAGAATGGATTTGAACCGGACAGCAGGATACTGTTGCGTTCGAGTTTTTCGCCGGTCCGGACATTGAGGCGGTCGAGAAAACAGTGGGTCTGGATATAGATCATGGCGGATTTAACCGGTTTGACTTCGCAAGGCATATCCACGTTCCATGGCAGCGGAACCAGCAGGATAAACAGCAGGACGGCAAATCCCGAGGCCGACCAGATAAAATGTTTTCTTTTGATTAATTTCTTTTTCATAAGCAAAAATTTAACCTCCATAGAAATCGGTTTAACAACCAGAACGTGTACTTCGGCCAGAAACATCAGAATGCCGATGACCTTAGTGAATTTATAGTAGACGATCAAAATGATCGAAGTATATAGAAACAGGCGGTAAATAAAACATGAGACTCCGTACAGAACCAGTAACGCCCGGCGCCATTTTCCGGCGGCCGGCTGGTCTCCCTGGATTCCGAAAAAGACACGTCGGTAAAGGTATTTGACCTGGGCGATGCCACGTTGCTGGAGATTATCGATGCCGACCATATCCATCAGCATGTAATAACCGTCGTAACGGATAAACGGGTTTCCGTTGACCAGAACAGTATTGATGATACTGACCGCGAACATATAATATGCGACTGACTTGGTTGTTCCGGGGGCGGAATTTGCCCAGACCAGTGCTGCCCATCCTCCAATAACCAGTTCGCTGATGATGCCGGCTCCGTCGATCAAAAAACGCCGCCGTCTTTTAGTGATGCGCCAGGCATCGGTCAGGTCAGAATATAGGCGTGGGAAAAAGATGATGAATGCTATTCCCATGCGCCGTACTCTGATTCCGAATATCTTGGCCATATAGGCGTGGGCCAGTTCATGAATACACTTGATGAAAATAACGGCAATGGAATATCGGGCTAATCCCTGCAGGGTCAAAGATTGAATGAACGCATCAGCCAGTTTGTGCCAGTTGACAATCAGGGCACCATAACCGATCAATGATATGACAAGCAGAAAACCGATCGTGAACGGATTGAATATCGCGACAACAAATTCTTTTGTCTTTTCCAGAAAACGATCAGGCCGGAGTAGCGGTATCCGGAAAAACAAATAGCCGGAGATGAGGCGCTGCCCCTTGGCTTTCTGTTTCATCATCTGCTGCTTGGAGAGAATTTTTTCAGTAGTTGAATAAGAGGCGGTGCAAAGATTGCTTTGTACCAGCATATTGTGGGTTTCCAAAACTTTTTGCGGAGAAGCGTGAATCCCCAACATACTCAGCCGCTCACAGAATTCATTCAGTTCATAAACGCGGTTCATTTGGGAGAGAATGCGAAATGTGTCTTCCGGGACCCGGTAATATTTATCTGAAACCGGATCAAAGATCAGCCATGACGGCATGCCGTCGGCATCGAGTTCTCCGGGAAGCATTTCGATATCGGAACGAAGTACCCCGAGAGTAATCTTTTTCTCGTTATTTTCAGGCTGAGGCTGCATATATTTGTCTCCAGCTCAGACTTTGCGCCACCAGAGGACCAGGTTTCTGAAAAGGTATTGTCCCAGCAAGACCCGGCCGCCGCTGACCCGGGCGATGCCGCGCATTCCGTAGATCAGGTTTTCCGGCGGGTTGTCGAGTTTCATTTTGATAATATAGCAGTAAGTTTTGCGCGGGGTTAAAAACGGGCGCGGACTGACTGACAGAATTGTTCCTGTAATCCGGTATTCCGGACGGGAATGCAGGAACAGTGAAATCTCGGTCCGGTTTGATATGGCGCTGATGTTTTCACCGAGCACTGATGCATCTTGCTCATTGAGCTGGACTTCAGCTACCAATCCGGTGGCGGAAAGCACTTCAAACAGCCGGTCACCGGCGCGGACCGCTTTTCCTTCCAGCACGTCGGCGTCCGCAATATCAAGGGTCCCTGACTGGTCAGCTTTGATCCTGCTGTTTGACAAATACCATTCATTTCTGGCAATATTGATCGCCGCCCTGGCTTTTTTCAGGGAGAGCAGGCGGACCTGGCTGCGCAGTTTAATATCGTTGAAAGACTGACGCTGGACCATGTCAAGTTCCGCGGACGTTTCATCGTAGGCTTTGCGGGCGTCATTGATCTTGTATTCGAGTTCTTTGGTATCGTAACACAGGACTGTCTGTCCCTTTTTTACCGTACTGCCGTTTGGGAAGTAACATTCTTTAATGAAACCGTCGTATGGTGCGTAATAGATGTTTTCACGATCCGGGGTAATTTCAAAATCGGCGGCGACATTTTGTCGGATCGGCAACGTGACCAGGGATATTAAAAACAGGATAATGATCCCTAAAATAATTCGCCGTGGGGAAAACCATTTATGACGGGAACCCAGCAGGTTCGGCATCATGCTTGGTTTGGGGGCCATCAGGAAGCACAAGGCTTCATTGTAATGGCGGCACAACAGCGGCAGCATGGTTGCGGCGGTTTTCATTTCATCTTCAGTATCGAACTCGACCAGCAGCGCGAACAATTGCCGGGTTGGATCGACTGAGACATTCTGGCTGATCGGGGGAAGCGGATAAAGCATCATGGATTTTTCATGTTCGCATAAAAAATTGAGAGCTTCAAACGATATCTTTGGGGCATTAATTTCAGTCAATACTTCGTGATTGATTTGCGTCGGTTTGGTAAAGTCAGTGAAAGGACGGAGCAAATTGAGTAAATTCAGGGTATATTCGGAATTTGAATTAACTTCGCTCTGCCCGGTCAGGGCAATTAGCTTCGGGAAATCCCCGCGCATATCTATAAAAGCCGCTCTTTGAAACGGGACTATCAACCGGGTATTGTTGACAATATGCACCGCGAGGCTCTTAAGATCATTTTTTTCAAAAGCTTCATGACCGAGTCGCAGCAGCGCAGTCAATACATTGACTTTCCCTTTCAATCCAAGCAGTTCTTTTTCGTTATCGCGCGCCATATACGGACTCCTTATTTGCCATCAGTGAGATGACGTGATATCAGTTTTCCGGACATGCCGGCAGTGAGGGTTTTAGATGAATTGTCGAGCAGCGCTTTAATTTCAAATGTGCGGCTCCCCGGATCGACTTCGCCCGATATTTCGTAGACTTTTCCGCTGTGAGTTGAATTTGTTTCATCGACGGTTATTTTTATCGTACTTCCAGTTTTTATGACATTTTTTTTGTCGGATGGTAAGTGCATTGCCGCCAGCAGTTTGTTATCGTCGATAATACTCATGAAAGGCTGTCCGGTGCGAACGTATTCGTGTTCCTGAATTATCTTTCTAACTAGCCTTCCGTCAAACGGAGCACGAATAATGCAGGCATCGAGCTGCAGCTGGCAGAGTTGCCGGTTGGCTTTTGCCGCCTCAAGTTTGGCTCTGGCCACTTCAAGATCAAGTTTGTTTTTATTTAATTCTTCCTGCCCTTTGAAACCTTTATTGAACAGTTCCAGAGTGCTTTTGTAAATTTGTTCGGCAAAGGTGCAGCTCGCCATATTTTCACGCTCAGCTGCGATGGCTCTTTCATATATTTGTTTGTAATTCCGGTCATCGAGATGAGCGATGATCTGGCCCTTTTTGAAAGTTTCACCTTCTTTGACGTTGTATTGGGTCACTACGCTGTCAACCAGAGACGGGATGACGGCGCGGCGAAAGGGGAACAGTACGACTTTGGTCGGCAGCATTTCCGTTCCGAAAACGGCGGTCCACGGCAGTGCTGCCGTAATCATGACCAGAAAGAGCATCCGGGGGCCTGATATAGTTTTCAGCATAATTAATTTCCTGTCTGGATTTTCAGGTTAAAGCAAGTTCTAAAATGCTATAATTTACATGTGAAAAAAGGATTTTAAAGTGCGGATAAAAAAAAACTGGATATATGGGGCAAACAAAACCGATATTTTTCGAGATTTTACTTGAATTTTGCTGTTTCCTATGATATTGTTGTTTCAATAAATAGAGTATGGGTTAGTGTATAATTTTAGTAAATAGTTGATACTGAATGGTAAACGGACTGCTGGTGATTCCGGTCACAGGCAGCGGTTTTTGCTATTCGGTTTTTATAGTCTAAGCAAAAAACAACAAATTAACAATATATTAAGAAACACGTAACAGAATTAAAGGGGCGATCATGTTAAGAAAGATATCCTATCTCGCGGCCGCAGGTTTTCTTGTGATTCTTTCCGGTTGTAAGACCGAGGAAGATTTCAGAAAGGAACGTATTGAAAAAGCAAAAAGAGATTTCGATAAGATCAAGAAGCGTACAGTAACTCCGGGAACGAAGTTTACCATCGACCAATGTATCGAGATTGCCCTGAAGCAGAATCTCGACCTGGAAGTTTATAAACTCAAGCAGTCCGTAGCCGAAGAACGCCGCACTGCTGAAATGCTTGGTATGTTGCCGGACCTTTACATCACGAATGATGCGACGTCGCGCAGCGGCGAGCCGGGTTCAAGCAGTGAAAGCATTAAAACCGGAACCCAGTCTCTGGAACCGAGTAAAAGTTCTGAAAAGACTGAAAACCACTTCAAAGTAGAGCTGGCCTTGTCGACTGTTGACTTCGGGCTGGCTTTTTTCAATTCAATGCAGGCTGAAGACCGGGTATTGCTGCAGAAACAGCAGGAACGCCGTGCCGCCCAGAATCTGACGTTGGATGTTGTTCGCGCTTATTACCGGGTGGCGGCTGCTCAGGATGCGATTGTCACGACCGAAACTTTGATTGATAAATGCCACAATATCGAGGCGGTATTCAAAGATCTGGCCAGCAAAGGCGTGGTTTCCCCGATGCGTCTGCTTGATGAAAGAAAACGTTTCATCCGGCTTGAAAAACGCCTTATGGCTTATCGGCGCAGCTATAATAACGCTTGTATTGAATTGCGTGCCCTGATGGGGTATCTGCCGATCAATGATATCAAGGTTGATACCACCGGATTAAAAGAGCTCCAGGTTTACAAGGTTCCGCCGATCGAGGTGCTTGAAAAAGTTTCTCTGGTTGAACGTCCTGAGCTTTACCAGTTGGATATCCAGGCTGATATCACTCTGTTTGAAGCTCGCAAGGCAATTGTCATGATGCTGCCTAACGTGCGGATTTTTGCTGATTTCACCAATTCATCAAATAAATTTCTCTACACTCAAAGCTGGTGGGAAATTGGTATTCGCGCGGCCTATAACCTCTTGAAACTGCCGCAGCAGATTGCAAAATATAAATCCCTGCATAAGGAGATTGATGAAATCTCACTGCGGACCATGGCCTTGTCGCTCGGGGTTCTGTCCCAGGTTCGTATTGCTCATGCCAACGTTATGGAAGTAAAGGAACGCTATGACCTGGATAACCGGGTTTATGAAGCTTATGCCAACCACCTGAAAATTGCCCGGAAAAGCTATAACGCGGGGCGTGCGTTGTCCAAGCTTGAACTTGACCGTATGGAGCTTGAAACGGCGGAAACTCAAATCGACAGAATGTTGGCTCTCAGCAATTATTATCTGGCGTATTATCGCCTTAAAAACTCAGTCGGCGTCAGCTCTCTTGGAAAAGCGAAGATTGACCAGATCATGAATAAGATCAAGCAGACCGAGATGGCGATGAACGAAAAATTGGCCAAGAAAAAGGAAGCGGGCCTGGCTCAAGCTTCTGCTCAAATCAAGACCAATGCTGATACTCTTAACGGGATTGTATTGGGGGATAACACTCTTTCAGGACCTGAAAAAGAAAAAATCAAGAATGTAATTGCTCCGGCTGCTGAGAAGTAATTGGAGTAATATCTGGTTCGGAATGTAATATTTCCGGATTTTGATGTGTAAACTTACCCGAACTGTAAAGTGATAAAAGATGATGATGCAATTGAAACTGAATAGCACACGGCTGCGCTGTTTGGATTTATTTGCATTGAAATAATAAAGCGAGGAATTAATAAAATGTATCTATTAGAAGACCGTATTCTCTTTGACGGCGCGGCGGCAGTTGATATCGCGGAAGCGGATCAGCAGTTGGCGCAGCAAAATGACCAACAGACTGATGCTCAGGAAGACGCCTCACAAAGTTCCAGTGAGGCCAATGTTCATGATCCCGGCACCAGTGCGGAAGCAATGACATCAGATGCTGATGACAGCAGTACTGATGATACCTCGGGAGGCTCCAGTGAGGTTGATCAATTGCTTCAGGATATTCTAAATTCCGGTAACGAACTTGATTCTTCTACTGCGGCAGCCGATGATTACGCAGCTGAAGATGGTGTCAATGTAATGATTGTGTCCTCCTCGCTGGACAACGCTCAGGAATTGATTGATGCTATTGGTGACAATACTATTGTTATTGAATATGACGCCACCGTCAACACTGCGGGCGACCTCGCTAATGCCCTGCATGACGCACTTGGCGATCAGCATGCTGCCAGCATTGGTTTCGCGGTCGAATCAAATGCTGACGGAGCGCTTGAAATTTTTGCCGATGAAGCTACTTCATTAGCTACTATAGACAGCGATGTCCAGCAACAGTTCTGGAGTGAAGTTAATGATGTGCTGAATGACGGCGGGCGTATCGATATTCTTTCTTCCGATATCGCCTCTTCAGAAAATGGCGCTGCTTTGCTTGATCATATTGCTGATATGGCTGACGCGGATGTTGCCGCCAGCATGGACGCGACCGGAGACGCCGATGCCGGAGGGAACTGGTATCTCGAGCGCGGCGATATTGATTTGACTGACGTTTATTTTGATTCGGCGAAACTGGCGAATTATGATAATGTTTTCTCGGTAAATCCAAGTTCAGTTGAAAATGAAGTTGCATTTATTGACTCAACCGTTTTGGATAATGATCCGATTCTGGATGAGCTTGAGGCTCGCGGAGTTGAAATAGTGGAACTCTCCATTGACGGGGGAATTGATGAGATTACTGATTATCTTGCAGAACATACCGATATCGATGCGATCCACCTGATCACCCACGGTAACGAAGGCTACTTCATGGTTGGAGGAGAGCATTTTGATGCTGAATTTGCTCAAACTCATGCCGATGACCTAGCTGTATGGGGCGAATCTCTCAGCGCCGAGGCTGATATTCTGATTTATGGAACGAATCTGGCAAGCTCTGAAGACGGACAGGTCCTGGTCCAGGTGCTGGCAGATGCGACCGGCGCGGATGTCGCCGCTTCCGATGATGTATCCGGCGCGACCGGGGACTGGAATCTGGAATACCATTCCGGGGTCATTGAAGCCTCAATGATTACGGTTGATGCTTATAATTACAATTTTACCGATTTCGTGGTTACCGATTTTGGCGACAGCGGAGCTGATGGACAATTACGAACGATCCTTGAAAATATTTCTGACGGCGACAGTATTTCATTCATGTCGGACGCGGACTCAGACGGGATAATTACTTTGTCTTTGGGTGAGTTGGAAATCTCCAACTACCACATTTCAATCAACGGTCTTGACGGCAATGGCAACAATGTGACCATTGATGCGGCAGAGGAAAGCAGACATTTTTATATTAATCCTGATGCTTCCGTCAATCTGTACAATCTCAATCTGGTTAACGGACATGCCGGCGCCGGTAATGACGGAGGCTCGGTTTATGTCGCTGAGAGCGCTGAGGCGACATTCAATAATGTTTCATTTGAAAACGCCATCGACGGAGATACGGCCGACGATGGTGTTGCAATTTATAATGAAGGTACGATTACGGTTGAGAATATAACGATTTCCGGTTATGCCAATGCCAGCAGTGAGGATTTGTATGAGGTGGCGTTCGTAAACTGGTCTGTTCAGAAGGACGATCCGATTATTGCGGAACTGGAAGCTCGCGGAATTATAATTGTTGAGCTGGGTGAAGATGCTCTGAGCGATATTAGCGAGTACCTTGCAAACCATTCCGGCATTGACGCGATTCATATCATTACACATGGTAATGAAGGACATTTTATCATTGGTCACAACAATATCAGCGCCGATTTTGTCGCTGCTAATGCCGAGATATTTGAAGCATGGGGAGAAGCGCTTTCTGAAAACGGCGACATCCTGATTTATGGTTGTAACTTGACCTCCACTGAAGCCGGAGTTGAATTGACGCATCTGCTGGCTGATTTGACCGGGGCGGATATTGCCGCGTCCAATGATGAAACCGGAGCTCGCGGCGACTGGAATCTTGAATATCGAATCGGCAATATCGAGGCCGAAGCGGTGGTTGTCAATGATTATGTTTATACTTTGACCAACTGGGTTGTCAATGACGAGTCAGATGTTGCTCTGATTTCCTTAGCCGATGGCCAGATTACTCTTCGTAAAGCGATTGAAGAACTGGCTCAGGACGGTGATTCCATTAGCTTTACCATCAATGCAGTAAATGGCTTCCAGATGGATAGCATTAACATTTATTTAAATCCGAATCTGGGGCAGTTGCAGGTTACTCAGGTTGATCTGACGATTGACGGTTATATTCAGTATCCGACCACTCCGATTACCTGGGCTTTCGTTAATATCATTGAAGGGGTATACCGGGAGTACGGTTTTGTTGAGGCTGACTTTAATGTTGATGATCCTGCCACCTGGCCTTCCACCTGGACCCAGCAGGATGCCGATAACTATAAAAGTGACCCGGCTAATCCGTTATATCAGCCTGGAATCAATGACTATGTCATTGTTACAGACGATAGTCTGCGGCATCGCATCTTTTACATCAATCAGGATGCTTCATTAACTTTGAGAAACCTGTATCTGACCCGTGGATATGCCGTATATGATCCGGATAATATTGATGATCCATCCAACGGTAACGGCGGATCGATTTATAATGCCGGTGACTTGACGCTGGTTAATGTTTCGATCCTGGGCGCTCGCGCTGATGTTTCCGGCGGCGCTATTTTCAATGGCGGCGATGGCTCTGAATTTACCAATGAAGCCGGCGATTTAACTTTTTATTCCGGCCATCTGACGATTTTGCGTGACGATGATTTTACAGTAAGACCTCCAGCCATCGGTTTTCTCGGCGGCGGTGATTATGGTGACGGATTCATATATAAGCTTGAGGCTGGTGGAGAGGAATTACACTACGGCCTGGGTAATTATTACGGAATTGGCGATTATAATTTTGATTATGATTATTGGTATGATTATAATTTCGACCCGACTGACATTGACGCAAACGGCGGGATTTTTCGATCCAATATTGCCTATGCATCTGGCGGCGGTATCGCTGCTGTTCACACGTCAATAACTGAAATTGCCGGTATTTCTGCAAGTCGTCCGACCTATTTTTCCTATAACTATGTGATTAACGGTTCCGGCGGCGGCATCTATACTGAAGGTGCTTTTTCGGCGATGTTTGTAACTTTTACCGGTAATCAGGCCGGGGTGGGGTCAAATGCTGTCGGTTCCGGCGGCGGAATTTATCTTGAAGCGGTTGAAGACTCGACCCTGCTGTATGCGGTTGATATGTCAAATAACGTCGCGACTATCGATGGCGGCGGCATTTATATGAATAATTCAGCCGACCTGAATGTCTGGTGGTCGATCATTTATGAGAACGATGCGCAGAACGGTGGCGGTATATATATTGCCAACAGCGGAAACCTGGTTATTTCATCACCGATCCTTAACCAGTTGGAGTCAAATGTATTTTACGCGGGTAATTATGACGCGAGAAGTAAAGTATCCGGTTCGATAACTACGACTCGCGGGTATAACTACACATCCAATACGCCAGGAGGAATTTATGATAATGATGCCAGCGTGGATGGCGGTGGTGTTTATATGGACTTCAGTGGTGATCTGCTGGTAAATTACAACCGTATTAATGGTAATGAAGCCATTGGAAATGGCGGTGCATTTTATGTCAAGCGCTCCGGCGATGTCTTCTTCAGTGATACCGAACTTTATGCGAACACTGCGGAAAACGGCGGCGGGATTTATTATGATGGCGTGTGGGATGATCCGGAATCCGGCAGTTACTATGTCGGCACCCTGACCGCCAGCACCTCAAATATCAGTTTGAACACTGCCCATAGCAGCGGCGGTGGGATTTATCAGCTTGGCGGTGCGATTGACCTGGTAAACTCAACTGTCTCCCAGAATGTTGCTGGTTACGGTCAACAGGGTGGGGGAATCTATCTGATGTCCGGGGATATCTCATTGCGTTTTACCACTTTCGCCTATAACCAGTTTTTGGGATACATCGGCGAAGGAGCGGCGCTTTATCTGGGCGGAGTTGATCTTTACGGTTTTGATGATGTCTCCTCAATCTATGCGGTCAACAATATTTTCTATAACAGTTCAGAACTGGGCTCGGCAAGTCAGATTAAACTTGACTGGAATCAAAGCCGGCCGGCTGACTCTGTGACCTCGCTTTACAATCTTTTGAGTGACTATTCTGTTACTGACGCACCTTACATGACGACCGGAACCTACGTGACGGTTCAGTCTGATTATGGCTATAATTACGATACGGATACGAACCCGACTTCAACGGTCGGCTATAACATTGTCGGGCATAATACCGCCAGTTATCAATACATTGAAGAAGGCTTGTATCTGGATGATTCCGCCGAGTATCATGCCAATTACCGGACCCGGTCTTATGCTATCATGTACAAGGAAAGCATTGCCTATGGTTACGGTACCGCGTCAATTATCGATAGCGGTTCGGCGGCTTCTTATTCTCTGATGGTTTTTGATTATGATGCTTCCACGGATAAATACAATATTGTCTGGGACGTTGAAGAGGTCCAGATTAGCATGGACCAGCGCGGTAATAATCGTCTAGGCTATGATGAGGATGGAAATCTTAACGATACTCCATCAATCGGCGCCTTTGAACCCTTGTTTTATGTAACGGTATCAAGTAAGGGGGATGACAGCGGTCTGGTTTGGATTGTTGATGAAAACGGCTACAGTTTTGATGCTGCCCTCACCAGCGGTTTGACTTTACGTGAAGCGGTTTACTGGCTGGATACCTTTGACCGTGACGCTTCGCTGACGGCCGGTAAAGGTCCACAGAATAATCAGTCATTGTATGATCCGGAACGCTATGTCCGCTTTGATTTTGAGGATGGGACTTTCTCTCTGGCCGAAGGGGCGGATAATACCATCACTCTGACCTACGGTTATATCTGGATTGGCGCTTATCATCAGGGCGTGTCAACGTCGAAAGATATTGTGATCGGAGCGATTCCGGAAGAAGACCTTGGTTTCCGCGGCGCCGATGAAACCTATATGGCTCAGGATGATCCGCGAAGAATTACCGTTACTATAGGAACAACCGGCCGGCACTTTGCGGTGGATTATGGTTCAAGCGCGATCTTGAACAACCTGACGCTGATAAATGGATACTCATCTTCTCAGGCCAGGTCCGTGAATGGGTTTGACACAGACTTTGGCGGTTCGATTTACAATTCCGGTGTTTTGACTTTGAATAATATGTATCTTCATGATAATGCCGCTGCACCTCCGTCAGCGGCATTTGATGGTTGGGGCGGGGCGATTTTTAATGACAGCACCGGAGAACTCTATATCTATGATTCAACCATAAGTGACAACGCAGTTTATTCAATCGCTAAAAGCGGAAACAATGCTTATGGCGGAGGTATTTTTAATTATGCGGGTTATATTTGGATAGAGCGTTCCAATATCAGCAATAACACTGCCTATGAAGTGGGATCTGAAAACACCAACTCCGTTGCCGGTGCCGGGATTTATTCTTATCTTGGCACTGTGACTATTATTAACACGACTATTGCCGAAAATCTCTTGTCCGGCGCTACTAACGATACTAACCTCAATGCAGGTTCAGCCATCTATGCCCTTGGAACGGATCTTTACCTTTACGATTGTACGATTACCGCCAATCGTACCAACCGGAAAGACGACCTGACAGTTCCGCTTTCAAGTGCCATTTCGGTAGTTGGCGGTGGTGAACTGGAGCTTGTTAATAATATCATTTACAATAATATAACTGAAATATATACCTCTCCCCATGTGCGGGTGGTTACCGATATCTATTTTGATGATACGGTTTCCGTCAGATATACCTGGAACAATATTATCGGGAAAAGCCATGCCGATGATTATACCTTTAATACCGGCGATACCAATTATTTTAATAAAAATAATATTATCGGGGACGGTTCCGGTTATATTGCACAGGTGCGCCTTGACGACACCATGAAATATAATGGCGGTATGACGCAGAATTACCGTGTGCTGGATAACAGCGTTGCCTATGGCGCCGGTACGGATCTGCCTGACGAAACTCCTGACGGCGAAGATCTTACTCATGTGACGACTGACCAGCGCGGACTGGAACGCGATATTGCAGACCGTTACGGCAATACCACTCCGAATATTGGTTCTTATGAGTCGTTAACCATGGTTTATGTTAATTCAAGCGCGGATGAAAGTACCGTCTCTGATGCCGGCTATAATTATATCCTGAACCGTCCGGGCTGGGAAAGTGACGATGTCACGTTCCGTGATGCTCTGTTCTGGGCTGATTACAATGCTTTAATTACCGTCAGTGTGCAGTTGGCCTCTGAAAACTGGAGTGGAGAAGTCATTACTCAGACCGATGGTGCCTGGACTATCAGTACCGGAGTGGATATAAACGGGGAAATTCATTACTATTACTACATAGACAATATTTCCAACGGACGGATTGTTTTTACTGATTATGCTTCCGGCGTAACCGTATATAATTATTATGTCGGTGAAACCGATGGCGTCAGAGTTTTGTATGATGACGCGACAGGAGGCTACAGCTATGTTGATTCTTCAAGCTCGACAACAATTGATTTGACTCGGATTGATGTTTCCTCCAGTGATGTAGTCGTTACCACTCAGGGTGAATATAATGTATATTCCTATCGCGGAGACAATGCACTGCTTGACGGCAAAGTCCTGGTCGCTGAATTTAATTCCGAGACCGGACAGGTTGAGTTCTTCTATTTCGTTGAGACCCAGTCTTTGGCGGTAGTCGATGTTCAGGTTTGCGAAATGAAAGATCCTTCCAGTATTTACGTCGACAGCATGACCCAGGGGCGTTTGATTGATTCCGGCGATGCGGTTGGCGCAAGTGATTACAGCTATTACGCTGGAGAATACCAGGGCGCGAATGTTGAATATGACGCGGTGAACGATCAGTATTATTATATGGATTACTTTGACCCGGCCAATCCGGTCAGGGTTGACCTCGCCAGGCAGGATGTTTCTGCGGTTGATGTAACTACGACTCTTGACGATAAAGGTTTTGCCACATATACCGAAACCGCGACCGGTCAGGTGCTGATTGCTGAATATAACAGCGGAACCTACCAGTATTTCTATTTTAAACAGGAGAGTGACGCCGGTTCCGGTAATTACGATCAGGTTATTGCCGTAAATGAATGTCGCTTGAGATATAGTGTTACTCCTGAGTCCACTCAGCGTATAACGACCTCAGAAGACAATTATTTCTATAATATAGACAACGTTTCCGAAGGCAAAGTGGTTTACGAAGAGCAGACCACCGCTTATGAAACGGTATATAAATACTACATTGGCGAGGATGACGGGGTTAATGTACTTTATGACGCCCTGACCGACCAATATTCCTATATCGACCCGAGCAACCAGCAGACGGTTGAGCTTACTCCGATCATGATTGATTCGAGTGATGTTGTTACCTCTACTGTGACTACTGCGGATGGCGAGTACAATGTGTATACCTATAACGGCAAAGAACTGGTTGCTCAATTCAATTCCACAACCAGGCAAACGGAATATTTCTTCTTTACTGAGACTGACTCCGGAGCGGTGGTTAATGTTGATGTTTGTGAGTTGACCGAGCCGGCCAGCATTTACATCGATTCTGTAACCCAGGGCCGATTAGTCGCTGAAGAGCCGGAAACAGATGTCTCCGACTATAGTTATTATGCCGGTGAAGTCAATGGCGAGGTCGTTCAATATGACGTGGCTACCGGTGAATATTACTACATGGACGGAAACGATCGGGTTGAACTGCAGCAGCAGATGGTTGCCGCCGGTTTTGTGACTGAGACGGTTGATGTCAACGGCTTTTCCACTTATACCGAGACATCCACCGGCCAGGTGTTGATCGCAGAAGATAACAACGGTGTGGTTGAATATTTCTATCTGAATGAAGAAGTTGTTCCGGGTTCCGGGTCGTTTAACAAGACTATCGCGGTAAGTTCATGTCGTCTGGTCAATGACGTTAATGCTGAAAGCCAGGATCGTAACGGCGCTCCAGGACGAGCTGATTCATACTATATCGATAATATCTCTGATGGTAAAGTTATTTATGAGGACAATACCACTACTGACTATATGTTCAGATTTTATGCCGGTGAAGACGGCGGAGAGGTTATCAGCGTCTTTAAATATTATGTCGGTGAGACTGACGGCTTTGAAGTCAATTATGATGCCGATACCGATACGTATTCCTATTATGACGACGGGACTTCCCAGGACGTTGAACTGACGTTGGTTGAAGTCAATGCAGAGGATGTCACCAGAGTTGAGACTGAGGAATATTCCTATTATATCTATTCCGGAACAGATGATGCTCTTTATACCACCGATTCTGAAGGAGTCACCACAGGGAAACAACTGGTGGCCGACTACAATGAGGAAACCGGGGAAACCGAATTCTACTATTTTACGGAGACGCTTGACCCGACTGTAATCATTAATGTTGAATCCTGTGAGCTGGTTGAAGCCGCCAATATTTATGTTGATGAAGTTTCACACGGCAGACTGGTTGACGGCGGCGAATCTGATTATGCCAGCAACTATCTCTATTATGCCGGAGAAGCTGACGGCGTGATGGTGGAATATGATGCCGCCGGTTATTATTACACGGATAACTCCGATCCGGATAACCCGGTCCGCGTTGATTTGGAAAGAACTGAAGTTGATGCGTCCGATGTTACAACCTATGAAAACGAAGAAAACGGCTATAATATCTACGTCAGAACCTCAGACGGCAAAGTCCTGATCGCGGAAAATAATGAAGGAACGGTTGAATTCTTCTTCCTGCAGCAGGAAAGCGTTGCCGGATCCGGTGATTTTGATGCAAATGTCGCGGTTACTGAATGCCGCCTCACTACTCACGTCTATCGTGACAATCTTGTCTATACCGGTCTGGCTCCGGATGTTGATACCAACTTCTATGTCGACAATATCACTGATGGTCGAGTGCTTTATGCTCAGGATTCCTCCGGCCAGACCGAGCCGGTTCAGGATGGCGTAAATGTCTTTTATGATCCGGTTACCGGCCAGTATACATATACTTCTCTGGACAACACTGAAGTTGTTGAACTTGTTCAGAATTTTGTTGATCAGACTGATGTTCTCAGGACTACAGACGGCGAATCTTCAATCTACACCTATAACGGTGATGATCCTGAGCTTATCGGAAAACAGCTGATAGCGCAGCTCAACACTGAAACCGGCTATACCCAGTTTTTCTACTTCACCGAAGCGCTGAATACAGATGCGGCAGTCAATGTAATGTTCTGTGACCTGGCTGATCCCGCCAGTATTTTTGTCGATTCCACTACCAGCGGACGCCTGATGGACATGGGCGAGTCCGAAGGGGTTTCCGATTACGGTTATTATGCCGGTCAGGCCGATGGCGAGATTGTCGAATACGATGTGGAAAACGGCAGTTACTACTATCTTGATGATGACGGGCTGCGGGTAGACCTTTATCAGCAAGAGGTTGCTGCCTCTTCGGTGGTTGAAATCGAGGATACAAAAGGTTATTCCACTTATGTGGAGGATGTTACAGCCCAGGTTCTGATTGCGGAGGATGACGGTTCCGGAAATGTGAAATACTTCTACTTCTCGACCGATGCTGCCGGTTCCGATGTAATTGGTGTCGTTACCTGCCGCATGACCACTATCGCGGCCTTGGACAGCCATGAATTCCAAGCTGATTTCGGCGTGAACCTGACGCTTGACGCGGCCAGGGAAGACCGGGCAATATACATTTACAATGACTCGTTTATTGATCCGGTAAATGTGGGCTTGAGTCACTTGAATATTGTTAACGGCTATGCTTCCGGTTCCGGCGGTGCCATCATGTCATTCGAAAATCTGGTATTACAGGATATGGTGATAAACGGTAATATTGCTGACGGTGGTTCCGGCGGTGCTATTTACTCCCAGACCGGGTTCCTGGAAATCTATAATTCTGATATTTCTTTCAATACTGCCGATACCGGCGGTGCGATTTATCAAGCTGCAAACAGATTGTATATTACCGACACTCTGTTTGAAGGCAATATGGCGCTTGAAGGCAATGGCGGCGCTTTGGCGTCATTCGGTACCGTGACAACTATCGAGAGAACTACTTTTTATGATAACGAAGCGGCGATGAGCGGCGGCGGTCTTTATATCAGTTCCTCGAGCAGCGCTGATTATCAGTCGACGATCATTAACTCGACGATAAGCAACAACTTGGCCGGTCTGAACGGTGGCGGTATCAGTTTCGTCGGCGGTGGCTCTTTAACTCTGAATTTTACCACGGTTGCCAATAATATTGCCGGAACGGCCAAAACAAATATTCGATTTGGTGGCGGCATTTATCAATCAGCCGGTACTCTGGCTTTGTATAACAGCATTGTCGGCCAGAACTGGCAGGGCGGCAATATGAGTGACATCTATCTGACGTCTTATCTGGATCCGACGTCAGAGTTCAACGTAATTGGTCAGACCAACAGTTCCCAATTCAGTAACTTGACAACTTCCAACCGGATTTATGATGCTGACCTCGGTGCTTATTACGACGTAACTGACCCGTCAAGTTATCCTTATCAGTTGTACATTTCCGGCGTTGCCGATGACAACGGTTATGATCAGGGAACTTATGCTGATTTGACCTATGCAGTCGGAACCTATATGGAATCAGTTCTCGGTCAGGTGCAAATGTATGCAAATGGCGAATTGAACCATGCAGTTCTCACCGTTTATGTCTACAATTCAGGTAATAATGCGGTTCAGGATTTCGGCGATATAACTGTCGGTCCCGGAACTAATCTTAATATTGACCAGCGCGGTTATTCCCGGGAAGGGGTTGCTGTTACGGTCGGGGCTTTCCAGAAGTATATCGATAATTTCTACTATGATGATAAGACCGGCGACGACAACTTCAATAACGCCGGAAACTGGTATTACTATGAAGGTATTCAAAAAGTTTACCTTGATAATTTCTTTGCCGATTACAGCTTGAATTTCAATGCCGAGGGATACAGCTTCAATGTAATGGTTGATCTCAGCACCGAAGTCGGCGGCAATTGGACCATCAGCGAAAAATCCGACCTGGTGGTCGGTGATGGCGTGACGTTCACAATCTTTTATGACACAATTGAAGAAGCTGGCGATACTTTTACCGGTAGATTGATCGTTGAAGGCACCGGTGCGGCGGTCGTTGACGGTAATCTGCTTATCCTTGGTCCCGGACTGATATCGGATCAGGGGACTGTCACTGTTAATGCTTTGGGCAATATTGCTACCGGTTCAAATAGCAATTATGACTTCTTCAGTTCTCTGGACCTGCTGGATTCCGGAACATTGAACCTGAATACTCTCAATTACGCGGATTTAAATCTGTTTTATCTGGCGGCTACTTCAACGGTAAGCTACAATTATGACTACAATTCGCTTAATCCTGACATCAAATCTCAAACTTTGATTGAAGTATCCCAGAGTGGTTACGGTATTTTGAGCCTGAGCGGAACCTTGAAAAAAATAGCTCAAGCCGATTTGCTGGTTTCTGAACTGCATGTGAACGATACGGTTTCACAGTTTGATAATCTGGAAATCACCAGTGCTTTCAGTGGTGGAAACGCAACGGTTCAGATGAAAGGCGACTGGACTTATTATGGCAGCTCTTTTGATGCGGCGAACACAGATTTTGTTTTTGCCGGAACTGCGGTACAGACCCTGGATAATTCTACTGTGACATTTGCGGTAAACTCTATTACTCTTGATAACGGCGATGGTTTGAACGTCTTGTCCGAGGTGGAAACCGCTTCGGTGACTTTAACTGACGGAATGATCTTTATTAATGACAGTGATTTCACTGTAACCGGCGATATTTACGGAGCATCCGGGGTTGATGACCGTTACTTTGTTACCAGCGGTAACGGCTACCTGATTCGTCCGATCGATTTCGGCGAAACCAAGGATTTCTGGGTCGGATTCCTTCCGGACGGTGAGTCCGAATACAAATGGAGTCAGGTTGTTTTGACTAACAACGATGGTTTACTGAGTGATTTCGCGGTCCGCGCCCTTAATTCCACCAACTATCTGCATACCCCGCCGGAAATTCCGGATGAGGATACCAATTCGTCCGTCTCGATCATCTGGGATGTCCAATCTGTTTCGACGGATTATACTTTCGAGGTTAGCGATGTTTCGCTCAGCGCCATGGGCGGATATTACAATTCCAGTTTGGCGGTAATTCATCACTGGAACGGTGCATCATGGGATCTTTCGCCTAACGACCAGACTCAATCCGGTTATTTCTATCTCGGCCATGAGCTGATCGTTGTCAATACCAATTCTGATTTGAGTATTTACCTTGATGATCCCAATGATCCAACTTTGATCTCCCTGCGCGGAGCCATCGACGCGGTCAATGCCGGACTCGGTCCCAGCGTGGTGATCTTTGACGATGAGGTGTTTAATCTTGACTCAGGCGTCACTACTATTACAATGAACTCCGGTCTTGGTACAATGCAGATTTCTCAGTCAATGAGCATTGTCGGCCTGCTGGATGGCAATACCACTTTTGTTACGATTGACGGCAACGCCAATAATACGCCTATTTTTGTTATTGAAGCGGCAGTTGGAGAAAATATTACAGTTGATCTTGGCCGCTTGATCCTGACTAATGCCGGAGATGTTTCCAGCAGCGGTTACAGTGGCAGCGCAATATCAAATATGGAAGATCTCCGTCTCTCGGATATGACCTTGTACTTGAATCAGGGAGTAGCGATCGATAATCAGGGAAGTGTTCTGGTCAAGCAGGAAAGTTACCTGGCGATAGATCAAACCTCTCAGGGGAATATGTTCCAGTATGATCTGGATTCAACTCTGCGTTATATTTACGTAGATGATGGTTCCGGTTCCGAGTCGGGACTTTATATTACCGATCCAGGTAGTGAATTCAATACTGCGGCCGTCTGGAGTTCAGGAATGCTTAACAACCTCGAACTCGGGGATAATGTTACGCTTGAACTCTCGCAGGACGTAGCCCTGAGAAATGACTTGATTCTGGCTGCTTCATCCAATCTGACGATCAGGGATAATGATTTGACGGTTGGCGGCGATGCCGATATCAATGGGTCGTTGTTGCTGGGGAACGGAACAACCACGGTTTCCGGAGATTTCGATGCGACCGGCGGACTGGTGTCATTTGAAGATGGTCTCACTCTTTACAGCGGTTCTCTTTACCTGGGGGGCGATGTTGTCAGCCTGGGCAGCTATGTTGATGGTGTTTCAACCTATTCCACTTCTCTGCTTGAAGGGGATTCGAGCTTTGCGGCCGGAGAGTCCACAGTCATCTATGACGGAGTCTCTGACCAGTACATTGCTGGAACCGACTATTATAACTTGATCATCGCGACAAAATCTGACAGCGATATTACGGCTGAAGCAATAATTGATCAGCAGATCACGGTCAATGTTCTTAATGATTTTCTGGTTGAGGCAGGAGTTAAGTTGACGATGGCAACTGCGGAGATTGCCGCCAATTCTCCGGTCCTGGATGTTGAAGGCGAATTTGTTGTTCTTGGTTCCCTGGATGCCGGCAGCGCGACAATTTACATTGCCGCTGAAGCTGCTGAAATGGGGCAGTTTACCGCCGGAACTTCAACCGTGGTTTATGACGGAGTGATTGATCAGACTATCGATACAAATCCGCAAACTGAAACTGACAGTTACAATTATTACAATCTTGTTGTATCGGGTGAGGAATATAATATTAAGACTATTACCAGTGGTCTGAAGATTGAGAATAATTTCACCATTGAAATGGCTCAGGTTGTGATTTCGAATAACGGTGCGACTGTTGTCGTTGGCGGTGATCTGACCCTCGACGGGACCGGTACTTTGAACCTTGGTTCGGATACTATCTCGAATAATATCGAGGTTGCTGGAGATACGTCTATAGGCCTGGATGGTATTTTGAATATTATCAGCGGTTACTTCGACAGTAACGGCGAGTTTACAAACCTTGGTGAAATGACATTGACCGAAGAAGCTACTCTGTTGCTTGCCGGATATTATTCATCACTCGGTAGTTTCAATGCTGATGCCGGTCTTGTGGTTTATGATGGTGACGGAACAACCGGCCTGGCTCCTAATATCTACGGAGCTGATTACTGGAATCTGCAAATTAGCAACGGTAATAAGCAATTGGACGGCGAAGTCAAGGTTCTCAATAACTTCACGTTCAGCAGCGGTGGAAGTGTAACAAAAACAGCCCGATTGCTTCTGGGGGCTTATGATATTACGATTGAAAACAATGTCTACGGTTACCATATTCCGGTCGAGGACGCTGATACCTCCGAACGTTATTTTGTTGCCGATGGCCGCGGTTCGCTATATCGTCCGCTCGAAGCTGATACTGATATGACCTATATCATTGGCGGCTATGACAGCACTACCAGAACTTATTTCTACAGCTCGATTACCATCAACAGTTCCGTTGCCCGCTACTTCGGCGTATCCGCTTTCGCCTCAGTGACGACTGACGGACAATATGACGGAACTGAAGTAAGCAATCTTGACGACGATATCATGTTAACCTGGAATTTCTCGTCCACCATAGACGGTTATTTCAACTTTACCCTGAATCAGGACCAGGACGGCGCTTACATAACTAATGCTGTGGGAGATAATTTCAGCACATCTCTTGCAATGATCAGAAATTATAGCGACGGTTCATGGTACGAAGTATCCAATCCGATGTATAACCTTGGTTCCTACTTCATCGGTAACGGGGTGAGTGCCGGCGGCCTGGTAGTTACTAATACCAATGACGTTTTGTATGGTGAAGATGGATATGAAGGTTCTCTGCGCTGGGCTATAACTGCAGCCAATGCTCATGAGGGAATTGATGTCATTACTTTCGATTCAGAAGTATTCTCCGAAGCCCAATATATTTATTTGGTAAACGGCCAGTTGACAATTACGGATGACGTTGTAATTGAGGGAGTCGGGGCAAATACGTTGTTTATTGTCGCGGATGCCGCTTCCGGCGGTGACTCCGCGTCAGTACCGGTATTCAGTGTCACTGACGGTGAAAGTACTACTCAGATTACGGTTACCGTTTCCGGCATGACCCTTTATGCCAATGGGCCGGTTTTGTCTGAAGGCAGCGTTATTATCAACCATGAACTGCTTACTTTGACAAACGTTTCTATTGACCGTTATGATGAAAATATCAGTATGAATTACTCCTACGGTGCGATTTTCAATAGTCAGTACGGCGTCCTTGAAATGTATGATTCGGCTATCGTGAACCACACGGAAAATGCCGGCCTCAAGAATCAGGGTGAAGCTTCATTGTACAATGTGACAATTGCCAATAACTTCTATGGTGTCTATATTGATTCCGCTGACCCGGATAATGTTCTGGTTGATCCGTATACCTCATTGAATAACGTGACCGTGGCTCAAAACAGCCGGTACGGAGTATATCTTGGCGCCGGAGACTTATCCTCTACCAGTACAATCTTTGCGGAAAACGGCAGTTATGACTACTATTATTCAGGCACCGGCGTCCTGCTTGACGGCGGCTATAACCTGGTTGAAACGCAAAACGGTTCATGGACTTCCACTGAGACTAATTTCTTCAGCGATGATCCATCCACCAATAACATTCTCGGTCCGCAGCAATATCTGTTTGACGGTGAGCTTGGTGATCATGGTGGTTATACTCCGACTCTCGCGCTTGATCTTCGTTCAGATGCGGTCAATGCCGGAACTGGAGAGCAGACTGCTGATCAGCGCGGGTATCTCATCAATGGCCAGATTGATATCGGTGCATACGAAGCTAACGGATTTGTCGCCTGGAATGAAAACAGCGGTGAATATTACAGCACCATCGAATCAGCGGTTCTCATGGCTGATGATTTTGATTCCATCAAGCTGATTGATTCACGTATTGTTACTGAAAGCGTGAATATCGACAAAAACCTGAACCTGAGCGGCAGCGGCGATAGTTCGCTGGTTGTGGTTAATGACGGTTCGAACTGGGCGTTTGTCGTCGATGATTCCTCAAGCGCCAACACTATTGCGGTACGTCTTTACGATTTTGCCATAGAAGGTTATTTCACCGGGCTTGTCCAGGGTGAAAATGTTTATGCTGGAGCCGGTATCTATAATGCCGAAAGTCTGCAGTTGATCGGTATGACGCTGGGCAATTTCAGAGCTGATTCCGGCGCGGCGCTGTATAATTCCGCCGACGCTTATGTCAACGCGGAAAATATTGTGGTCTTCAATAATATTTCAACCGTTAACGGCGGTGCGGTATATAATGAAGGTTCGCTCGATATTACCAATAGCACTTTTGCCAGAAATACTGCAGCAGGCAGCGGCGGTGCGATTTACAATGTCAATCCGAGTATTGACTACCAGACATCGCTTAATATCAGCAACTCGACGTTTGTTGGTAATGTCGCCGGCAGCGGCGGCGGTGCGATCTATAACAGCGGCGATCTGCGTCTTGTCAACTCAACTCTGGCTGAAAATGTCGCGGTTGACGGTGGTGCGGTCTACAATGCCGGTCAGCTGGACCTGGTTAATGTTACAATTGCCTACAATACAGCTTCCAACGAGGCCGGTGGTCTTTATCAGGCTGGCGGCTTGCTTTATTCAGTGAATACCATTCTGGCTGAAAATACTGCGGCCGGTTACAATGATTATTACGAAGCCGACGGCGACCACATCGATTACGGCTATAACATCCTTGGTGAGTCAAATACAATCTGGAGCGCTGACGGCGACCTCTATTATGACGCATCGGTTGATGGTTTGCTTTTCGGTCCGGAAGGCTTGCAGGATAACGGCGGCTGGTCCTACACCCTGGCGTTGGCCGATTACAGCAGTATTGCGGTTAATGCCGGGATTTATGTGGCTGAAACCGAATATGATCAGCGCGGCTACATGCGGCATACCACAGATATTGGCGCATATGAGTTTGAAGGCTATGTCGCCAGTTATGTCTATGTCGTCCAGGGAACATCCACAGATACTTATTATACCGGATATTTAAGCTCAATTCAGGAAGCGATTGATTTGGTTTCCGGTGGTGGCAGCGGGACCTATGTTTCTCTGATGAATACCCGGATACTTGAAACTAACATCAAGATTGCAGACGGGGTCTCGGTTGATCTTCGCGGCAATGACCTTGGCGGCACTGTTATCAGCGCCGGCGGTATGGATCGCGTCTTCATTGTTGAGGATGGCGGTTCTCTGGCGCTCTCCAGAGTTACTTTGGCCGATGGCTATGCGGTTAATTCGATTATGCCTGACCGGGCATATGCCACTGGTCTTGGCGGCGGCATCTTTGTTTATGCCGGTGGTTCTCTAACTCTGAATGAAGTCTCTATCATTGATTCACATGCCGACCTGGCCGGCGGTGGTTTGTTCATCGACGGTGATACTTCCGACGATACTCTGGCAACTGTCACTATTGACAACAGCCTTATTTACAACAATGATACCTATTATTATGGTGGCGGTATTGCCAATTATGGTTCTCTGACAATGACCAACTCCACCGTAACCGGAAATACGGCCTACGACATCGGCGGTGGTATTTTCTCCGTCGGTTGGAACTCAGAGATTACCGAGGAATCTGTTTTTGGCGATATTACTCTGACCAATGTCACGGTTGCTTTCAACCAGGCCTTTACTGCCGGCGGCGGTTTGTTCTTTGATACCGGAACATTTACTTCTTCAAGCAGCATCTATGCTGATAATACTTCTGGAGCTGACGGGTCTGTTGCCGATGATTATTATTACAATGGTACAGGAACTCTGGTTGACAGCGGCTATAATTTGGTTGAGGAGCAAAACGGTACCTATTCAGAAGCCAGTCCAAACTTCTTCGGCGGAGAAACCTCCGATATTATCGGACAGCAGACAAACCTTTTTGTCGGCTCGACGCCATCCGATAACGGTGGCTGGACCCTGACCCTGGCTCTCCATCAGGACAGTAACGCAATTGATGCCGGCGATCCTGACGGTGAAACAACAGACCAGCGCGGTTTCAACGCTAACGGAACACGTGATATCGGTGCTTACGAGTATCTCGGTATCGTTGCGACAAACGGCAGTAATGAATACAGCAGTATTCAGAGCGCGATCAATGATGCTTCCGCCGGCGATACGATTTCGCTGGTCGGAGCCAGAATAGTTGAATCGAATATCTATATTCCGACTAATTTAACTATTACCGGTCAATCCCAGACCTTTATCGATGCGAACAGTGCAGGAAGAATCTTCTATATCGCGGCTGAATCCGTTTCCCTGAACTCAATGTCGTTGATTGATGGTGCTTCAATGGTAACCTCCGGTGATGTTTCTCAGCAGGCCGAGGGGGTTGGCGGCGCTATCTTCAATTCAGGTTCACTGGCTCTTAATAATGTATCAATCTACGATTCTTATGCTCAGCTTGCCGGTGGCGCGATTTACAGTGTCGGAGACCTGACTATTTCCGCGACGGATCGTACAGAAGTACTCTATTACAGCGAATTTGCTTTCAACCGGGCCGGTCTCAGCGGCGGCGCGATCAGCGTCAACGGCGGACCGACTTCTGCGGCATTGACTATTTCCGGTTCGGTCAAGTTCTATCAGAACAGTGCGGAACAAGGCGGCGCGATTAACGCTGCCGGGCCAATCTCATTGGCAGGGGTTAATGTAGTAACTTCAAATAATTATTATTTCTACAACACCTTGCTCTTTGAATCCAATTATGCCGGGTTTGGCGGCGCGATCAGCATTAATGATGTATATGGCGAGTCTTCGATCTCGCAGATTACTTTGGAATCGAATACCGCTTATTCAAACGGCGGCGGTATCAGCATCATTAACAGCGGGAATACTTCGATTACCGATTCTTTTGCCTATGACAATCTGGCTTTCGGTTCCGGGGGCGCAATTTCAATGGTTAATTCCGGTAATCTGGATATTATCGGTACTTATGCTTCGTACGCTGAATATTATGATAACCAGGCTTACGGTGATGGTGGAGCCATTTACTTTACAGTATCCGGTACTCTGACTATTACCGGAGTTGAAGGCGATACAGACAGCGGTAATGAAATTTACGGTAATATTGCCGGAAACGATGGCGGCGGTATTTATGTTTCCAATTCTGCCGGACTTCTGGTCACAAATTACAACGTTATCGGTTATTATGGCGCAAATGTTGCCGGAAATGATGGCGGTGGTATCTATGTTTCCAACGTCGGTTCTCTGACCTTTGACTTTGCCAATTATATCTACAGCAATAGCGCCGGTCGTTACGGCGGCGGTCTATACGTAAGCGATGTCGATGATGTTTATTCCAGGGATGTCCTATACTTTGTCGGGAATTACGCCGGGGTTGCCGGCGGCGGTATTTATGCTGTCAACAGTACCCTTGACCTGAACTGGATTGCTCTTGAAGTTAACAGTGCCGGTATGTACGGCGGCGGTATTTACCTGCTTGATAGTACCTTGACTGCAACTGATGCCGAGATCTCGACAAATGCGGCCCTCTACGGCGGCGGTATCTATGCGGTAAACTCAGAAATCAATATGTCTTCCAGTTCCATTAATAATAATGGTTATGATTACTATGGTACTGGCGACTGGATCGCTGTTGACGGTGCGGGGATTTATGCATTCAATACTGATGTCAGCCTGCTTAACTCCACTGTAGCTTACAATCTGGCCTTGAACAACGGCGGTGGCATCTATATCGAAAACGGCGATCTCTCGCTGCACTTTGTTACCGTGGCTTACAATGACGCTTATGATTATGATAGTGGCATCGCCGGCAACGGCGCGGCTATTTACATGGTCAACGGTGATTTGTCATCTAAGAGTTCAATGATCTACAATCTTGCATCCGGAAGCTCATATTTGGCTGCGGACACTCAGGTCTATCTGGAAGTCTCCACTATTTCAACTTTCAATTATTCAATCTTCAGTCATGCCTATAAGAGTGTGGTTCCGGCATTTTCCGGTACCGGTAATATTATCGGTACCACCTCTCAGTATGCCGAGTATATCCAGGATAACCTTTATCTGGATACTGAGCTGAAATATCATGCCAACTATCGTACAACCGCGTTGGCGGTTCTGTTCTCTGACAGTATTGCCTACAAAGCCGGCGGTTCGCATGAAGGTATCAAATATGACCAGCGCGGCAATCTGCGTGGCACAACCATTGGCGCGTTCGAGCCGCTGTACTATGTCACTGTCACCAGCAAGGGCGACGATGAAAGAATGTATAACGTCATTTACGATGTTGACACCGGGAATGGCTATTTTGACCTGGCGCTTGAAAACGGCTTGACGCTGCGTGAAGCCGTCTACTGGATTGACTCGTATTTGCCGGAATACTCAATCAACGCCGGCCTGGCGGTTGATACTGATCGTTACATTAAGTTTGATGAAACGGTTTTCGGAACAACCGAACTTAACCCGTTGTGGAATCCCGATGATCCCACTTCCACTGAGCCTAAATACATCACGGCGGATAATACTATCGAACTCATTTACGGCGAGATTCAAATTAAGAATGATGTGATGATCAGCATTACTCCTGACGGTACTTTCTCTGCGGACAATATTTACCGTGCCCAGGATGACGCCACTCGCGTAACTGTAAGCGGCGGCTCCTCATATCGGATCTTCTCGGTTGATGAAGGCGTTACTGCCGTTATCAGCAACCTGACCTTGACAGATGGCGGAGCCGATGATTATTTCATCTATACTAATTATGGTGATGGCGGTGCCATCTACAATGCTGGTAATTTGACCCTGAACAACGTCGTAGTCAGCAACTCGACCGCGACCGGTTCCTCATATGATGATAACGGTAAAGGCGGCGGTATCTACAATACCGGCACCTTGACTCTGAATGATTCGACGGTTACCGGAAATCAGGCTGTATCCAACACTTCCTCTCAAAGCAATTACTCCTCCGGTCTTGGCGGCGGTATCTATAATGACGGCGGCAGTGTTACCATCAATAGTTCTTTAATCACCGACAACTATGCTATCGGGGTTGACGGGGCAAGTGCAACCGGATACGGCGGCGGTATTTATTCTACCGGTGGCAGTTTGACGGTTATCAGTTCAACTATTGCTGAAAACAGCGCATCCGGTGATGTTTCTGGAAACTTCTCCAACTCCGGTTCTGCTATCTATGTTGCCGGTTCTGGAGACCTGACCTTGATTTATACTACCATCATGAATAATACCGGTATCGGTGATAGCGGTTACGGTGTATATGTCGCTTCGGGCGGCGATATTGTAATTTACAATACGATTATCGCCAACAATACTGCTGACGGCGTTAACCGCGACATCAGGATTTCTACCGGCAGCGTTACCGAATCTAATAACATTATTGGTTACTATTACGGGCATGATTTCTCTGATCCTGAATATAACAATATTACCGGTAATCTTTATGGATATATCACCAATTTGAATATTTCCAATACCCTGGCTTACAACGGTGGTAAAACGATGAATTACCGGGTCTATGGCAACAGCGTTGCCGTCAACGCCGGTACCGCCCTTGCTGATTACAATTATGACCAGCGCGGCGTTGCCCGCGACATGGTTGATCGTTACGGCGATACCACTCCGACCATTGGTGCTTATGAAATGTTGACGTCGATTGTGATTACCACTGACGCAGACGCGGTCCTGGGTGATGATATCGGCTTCAACTTCACTAATAATGCCAACGGCTGGGAAGACAATCTCCGCAGCGCCTTGTATCTGGCAGATACCAATGCCACGGTCGAAGTTGATATTGACGGCAACAAGCCGACTATCAAACTTGTCGGCGGAGAGCTGGCAATCAGTACCGGTTTGACTTTGATTGCGGGTACTATCCCTGTTACGATTGATGCTAAAGAGCAGTCGCGGATCTTCAATATTCAGGCCAACACGTACGAATCATCGATGATGGTTGAAATTTCCAACTTCATCTTGCAAAACGGCGTTACGGACGGTAATGGCGGTGCCATTTCATCCAGTGAAAACCTGTATCTGACAAATGTTTCTGTTTTTGACAGTTCTGCTGACGGCAAAGGCGGTGCCATCTACAGCACCGGTAGTCAACTGGTTCTTGACACCGTCACGATTGACGGCAACTCATCTGACAGCGGTGCAGTCTATGTCAGTGGTTCACAGCTCGATATTATTGATAGTGTATTTTCTGATAATACTGCGGTTCGCAATGGCGCGGCCGTTTATGCGGAATCTTCAGAAGTTGTCATCGAAAGCTCAGAATTCACCGGAAACTCCGCTGACGGTTCCGGCGGTGCGGTATTCCTGAATAACAGTTATGCCTCTATTGATGCAACTACCTTCATGGACAACAAAGCCGACAGCTACGGCGGCGGCTTGTTCCAGCTCGGTGGTTATGTCGAAATTACTATGAGTACATTCGGCAACAACGAAGCCGGCGAAAGCGGCGGTGCGATCTACGTGATCAGCGGCAGCCTGGATATGGTAAACTCCACCATCAGCGGTAATGAGGCAAAAGAAACCGGCGGCGGTATATTCTTCGACGGGGTCAGACTTGATCTGAACTTTGTCACGATAGCCAACAACTCGGTCGTCAATACCACTGACGGAGCCGGACTCTACTTCGATAACGGCATCCTGAATATGTATAATACAATTCTGGCCAATAACTGGCAGGGCCATGACACCTCCCATGCATACGACTTCTACCGGGTATCCGGCTTAGCTCGTGCATGGTACAGCATCATCGGCGATTCCAACTATGCGGCCATTTACAATGAATCATCCGTAATTCGCGGTGACGGCAACGGCATTGTCCAGAATCTCTTCCTGGATACCGAATTGCAGTACACCGGCGGCCCGACTCCGACGCTCTATGTCGCTCAGAACAGTGTGGCGGTCGGCGCCGGCCTGGCCGGTACCGGCGTGACCATTTCACAGAACGGCAAGGCCCGTGATCTGACCGCTCCGACTATCGGTGCTTACGAAAGTGGAGTTACCGAATATGTCTTCACCAACGCTACCGGCGATGGCGATGTGACCAACTACCTTAACTGGGTATCAGTTGATGGTTATGACATGCATCCGGATGTCGATTTTAAAGCTTATGACGTCAGATACATCTTTGACGGCGCATATACCGATGCGACCCTGCATGGGGATTGGACCATCAGCAGTCGCGCTTATATTACGGTTGAAGTGGATACGATCTTCACTATCGCGGCCGATGGCGCACTCGATGCCTACGTGACGGTTTCCGGAAATGAAGCTCCGATCGAAGTCTACGGTACTCTGGTGCTGAACACTGCAGATAAGAATATTTCTGAACTGTCACTGTTTACCCTTGCGGTCGGCAGTACGGTCGAATACGGTTACAGTGTTTCGAGCCAGACGGTTCGGGCCGATGATTATTACAATCTGGTTCTTTCCGGCGGTCAGGCCAAGAAAGCCGACGGGGATATCACCGCCGAAACCATTACCGTTGAAAGTGATACTACGCTTGATATGCGCAACAATGATTTGACGGTTACTTACTCCATCGACGGCGGCGGTAGCATTACCAATGGCGGCGCGGTTTACCTCGGGGTTGACGGCAGCAGCTTTGATTTGAGCGCAAATGTCGGCGGTTCGTTTATTTCGGTCCTGACCGACCTGAATATGGCCGGCGGCTCGTTGAGCGCTGACAGCATATTGTTTGCTGACACGATATCCACAATCAGCGGAACCTATAACATGGTTGCCGCGTCCTCGATTACTGGACTGAGCGGCGCTGCTTCAAACTGGATTGATGTTGCGGCTGATTCAACCCTTGAATTCGATATGGGACGTAATGACATTGTCGTTGACGGCGGTGCGGAAGGTGATTTCAACTTGTCACGGATTAGCGTTGGTGACAATGGCTTCATCGAGTTCACTACCCGCGGCGATTTCTCGTTTACTAATATTTTCGGTCCTGACAATATTGAGAATACACCTGCTCCAGACATTAATATTCTCGGCACGATTGTTGCCAACAGTCGCGATATTTACCTGAATGACGCTATTTTCGATACCGCCAGCCTTGAACTTAACAATACCGGCATTATTAACCTGTTGAACTTCACGATCCGGAACGATATCGCTTTCGGCGGCAAGGTTGTTCTGCTGGGTGATGCGACCGTTACCAGTACTGAAGGCGACGTTCGCTTTACCGGTCAGGTTGACGGTCAGGGATACTCCCTGGAGATCAACGCCGGGAGCGGCGACGCGGCCATCGGTAAAACCAGCAACGTCAATAACCTTACCGTCAATGCGCTTTCAGTCAGCGTCCTTGAGAAGCTGGTTATCAGCGGCGACCTGTCGCTGCCCGCGACTATGCTGATTGATGATACGACGATTATCGTTGGCGGCACAGCCTTGTTTGATGGTGATATTTCTTCTCCGGATCAGGCTTTCAGCTTTGATGTTACCGCAGACACCATTATCTTCAAGGGCAATATCGGTACGGTTGCCGACCCGTTGATGGATCTGACTATTACCGCCAATACAGTTGAAGCCACGCCGGGTGATGTGGCGCTGCAGGGCAACCTGACCGTCCGGAATGAATACGGCGACAGCTTCAAGGATTCCACGTTGTATCTGCTTGGCGGCTCAATGCAGTATCTGTATGTTGACGGCTTCTGGAACTTCGACGTAATTGAAATGCGGAACGAGGTTGGCGCTCAAACCAGCAATGGTGTTTTGATCGTCAATGATTTCAACTTCTCGAACGATGCCGGCAACTTCTATCTTAATGACAATAACCTGATCATTAACAACGATCTGACCTTCACCGATCAGTGGTTTGTTACCAATGGTAAAGGTCTGCTCTTCCGGACGATCGGGGTTGACGGCTCTCAGTCATTCAACCTTGGCGTTAACGATGAACAGCGCGTCACCCTGTATGTTGAAGGTGATGTCGGCAGCCTGGTTGGTTTCTCGGTCTTCAAGGGCGTTACCGCCAATGGCAGGCCGGGAGGCATTAAGAGCGATAACTTGGAGGATACTGCTGGTTTCACTATTATTTCCCAGTTTGACCCGATTGGCGGCAACCCGGATGCTTCAGCCAGGATCGTCGGCTTCTCCGCCGCTGAATCGCTGACCGTCTGGGATGCTTCGCTTGAAGGTGACAACTTCGGTCTCGGTGATAATATCAACTATTACACCTACGCCAACGGAAAATGGACGCTCAATACAGGCAGCATGGTAGTTGGTTATGTAACTGACCAGTTGCATACTTACTACTTCGATACCATTGAAATGACTCCGGGCCGTCAGACAATTTCGCTGGCTATTCCGCGGGCGAACCTTGGTCTTAATGAAGTTTATGTTCTCGGTCTGAACGGTACTCAGCAGGATGACCGGGTCGACGGAGTCGAGCCGATCAAATATCCTGCTCCTAATGACGGTTACGCCGGATTCTTTTTCTATGAAGGCGGCAGCCTTGATTCTCTGACCAGGGTCGAAAGCTTCCCGGGCGTTATTAACGAACCTGCCGGCAGAGCGGATTTGCTGGAGCCGGAAGCGTTCAGATTCATTTCTCTCGAAGGCGGGTCCTTCCAGGGCATGCCGAACGGCGAATACACCTTCCCGCAGGACGAAATTGTTCTGCCGGTAATCGAGGAAGAGGAAGAAGACTACTTCGAGGAATTCCTTGAGCTGGGTGAGCTTGATATGAACGAGTTGTTCGGCAAGCACGAAATCTGCAAGACCGATCTTGACCGTATGTTTGACGAACTGGTTGGTTGATCAAGGAGTAAGCATCATGAAGCAACACGCCGCAATTCCGGGATTGAATGGATTGCGGCGTGTTTTATTTTCCGCCTTACTGCTGATTGCGGTTTTACCCGCGCTAATTCCCTCCAGGGCTGAGGCGGCTAAAGTCTATTACAAACAAGTTGCGTTCAAAGATGCGACCATCAAAGAGGTGATCGCATTCCTTCAGAAACGGATGGATATAAATTTTGTCCTTCGCCTCAGCAAGGAGCAGATGCAGCATTTGCCTCGTATAAGCTTTAATTTCCGCGATGTCCCGTCTGCGGTGGTTCTCAAATATGCCTGCCTTGCCGCGGGCCTGAATTATTATTACAGTCACGGGGTTTTGATTATTGGTCAAAATTTGAAAATCCCTTTTCAATATTATTCTTCCAGTTTTGATAAACGTGACATTCTTGGAGATATTCCCGATGCTTCCCCAATTTCTTTACTGGGAACAAAGTATTGGGCGCCATATTTTGTTCCTCAACCCAAAGCGGCTCCAACTGAAAACGTGGAGAAACAGGAACCTGAACCGGTTGAATGGGTGCCTTTTGAAGGCCGGATCAGCCTGAGCAATGTCAAGAAACCGCAGAAGACGATCAGAAAACGCAAAAAGTTCGAACCACCGCCTCAACCGGTTGGAATTGTCATTGCTTCGAACAGTTTCCTGATGCAGGATCGTCTGCGGCAGATCGTTATTCCGAAACTTGACATGAATGAAATGCCCTTGCCGCAGGCAGTCGAGTTATTGCGGCAGCTCAGTATCAAATACGATCCGATGCGGCGGGGAATTAACTTTTTCCTGATACCGTTTCCCGGTATGGATAAAGCTACTGTTACCCTGACGCTGGGGCGGATGTCCTTGGATAATGTTGTCAAGCTGGTTTTTGCATCCGGGGGAATAACCCCTGTTTTCGGGCATTATGTTGTGGTGGGAACACGGAAGGGGTTGAAAAAGTAAGCCATAGAGTGTTCCAGGTTATATTAAGAGTCTCAAGCGTCTCAATAGTCCTATATAATGCGAAACCGTTATCCTTGATCAACCCGTCTTTTGCCTGGACTCTGGAAAAAAATACTTTTTTCAGCATCTTTTTGATTGCATTAATCATGAAAACAGTTATATATAATGAAAGTATATAATTACAACGGGATATAATAATATGGACAGCGAAAAATTACTGTTGACCGGCGAGCAAATGAATTCAATCATCGATAATCTCGCCAGTGATATCAGCAGAGAATTTAAGAATAATACGGATTATGCTTTGATCGGGATTCAGTTGCGGGGGGTTTTATTCGCTGAGCGGCTGATTGACCTGATTGAAAAAAAGAGCGGCTATCGACCTGAACTTGGTACGCTCGATATCAATATGTATCGGGACGATATTGGGATGAAAGAGCGACTGCCGATTATCCGTGAGACAGACATTCCATTCGATATTAACGACAAGGACGTTATCCTGGTTGATGATGTTCTGGCAACCGGCAGAACTATCCGGGCCGCCCTTGACGCCTTGACCGATTACGGTCGCCCCGGGTTGATCAGGTTGGCGGTTATGGTTGATCGCGACAGTCGGGAGTTTCCGATCCAGGCGGATTATGCCGGCACGATTTTGCGCGGTGGCGGCAATCGTCGGGTCAATATTTGCTGGCGGGAAGTCGACGGCGAGGATCGCATTATGGAAATGGACTGGGAAAAAGACGAAAAAAAATAAGTTTAACAAGCTGTAGCATATAAAAATTTTAAAATAAAATTGCGGTTGTTGTTTTTTAATCGAAGTTTTTTAAAACAGTAGATAAATATGCATGACCGCATATATTTGGGAAGGCTCAAGTATGAACGAAAATTGGACCAGAAAGGATTTGTTGAGTCTTTATGACTTGACGGCGGACGAGATCAGGCTGATTCTCGATACCGCTGAAGAGTTTAAAAAAGTATCTCAACGCAATGTGAAAAAAGTTCCGGCTCTGCGTGGTAAGACGGTAGTGAATTTTTTTGTTGAGCCGAGTACTCGGACCCGGATGTCCTTCGAACTGGCTGAACAGCGGTTAAGCGCCGATATTATTAATATTCAGGCGAGTACCAGTAGTCTTAAAAAAGGGGAAACCCTGATTGATACGGTCAAGAATATCGAAGCGTTGCAGGCAGACCTGATTGTTATGCGGCACAGCGCCCCCGGCGCTCACAGTCTGATCGCCCAGCACACCAGTTGCGGGGTTTTGAACGCTGGAGACGGCGCTCACAGTCACCCAACCCAGGCGTTATTGGATATTTTCACCATGCGTGAAAAATTCGGCAAAATTGAAGGCTTGAAAGTCTCGATTATCGGCGATATTCTGCACAGCCGGGTCGCTCGCAGCGATATTTGGGGGCTTCTGAAGCTGGGGGCGCAAGTTACGGTAGCCGGGCCATGTACTCTGGTTCCCAAAGAATTTGAAAAAATCGGCGTCAGGGTCTGTCATAATCTTAAGGATGCGCTGGTTGATGCTGATGTTGTAAATCTACTTAGAATTCAGATGGAACGTCAGCATGCGGGTTTCTTCCCCAGTATCAATGAATATTCCAAATTTTTCGGACTTAATTCCGAATCAATCAAATATGTCAGACCGGATGCGCTGATTATGCATCCCGGACCGATTAATCGTGGAGTCGAACTTGACACGGAGTTCGCCGACGGGCCGCAGTCGGTTATCCTTGAACAGGTGACTAACGGTTTGGCGGTAAGAATGGCAGTACTCTTTCTTGTAGCAAGGTGTGTGTGAATATGACAGCAGCAAGCAGTTTTATCTTAAAAGGCGGCAGGGTGATCGATCCGGGCCGGGACGTAAACGAAATCATGGATATCGCGGTTTCTGACGGCAAAATCGTCAATCCCGAAAGTCTGGGCGGTGATGTTCAGCAAATTGACGCTGAAGGACTGATAATCGCGCCAGGATTTATCGATATGCATGTCCATCTCAGACAGCCCGGTAATTCAGCGGCAGAGACGATTGCTACCGGAACCGCTGCTGCGGCCGCAGGTGGCTTTACCGCGGTTGTCGCCATGCCTAACACCAATCCCGCCACCGATACCACCGGCGCTATCGACTATTTACGTAAACACGCGGAAAACGCTTCTGCAAGGGTGTTGCCGTGCGGAGCCATGACTAAAGGCTTAAAAGGCGAACAGATGGCCGGAATCGGCAGTTTGAAGACAGCTGGAGTAGTGGCCGTATCGGATGACGGCAAGTGCATTCAGAATAATGATCTGATGCGCCGGATTGTCCAATATTGCAAATCATTTGATTTGCCGATCCTCGACCACTGTGAAGAGGAATCAATGGCCGGTGACGGAGTTATGCATGAAGGGACCTGGTCAACCCTCTTGGGGTTTCGTGGAATTCCAGCCGCGGCGGAGGAATTGATTGTCGCCCGGAATATTATCCTGGCCAAACTGGTTGATTGGAAAATCCACATTCAACATATCAGTACCGCTGACAGCGTTGAAATGATTCGTCGCGCCAGGCGTGACGGGATTCCGGTTTCAGCCGAAGTCACCCCGCATCATCTCAGTCTGACTGACGAGAATATCAAGAAATTCGATGCAAATTACAAGATGAATCCGCCGTTGCGCTCGGAAGATGACCGTCAGGCTTTGATTAACGGCTTGCGTGACGGTACGATCAGTGTAATCGCCACCGACCACGCTCCTCATACCGAGACGGCCAAGCTGGTTGAATTCGACTATGCTCCTAACGGGATAATCGGCCTTGAAACGGCAATTTCAGTCTGCCTGACCCAGTTGTATCATCCCGGCATCCTGACCATAAGCGAACTGGTCGCCAAGTTTACCACAGGTCCGGCGGAAATCCTTGGCCTGAAATGCGGTACTTTGGCAACCGGAACCGAGGCTGATATTACCATCCTCGACCTTGAAAAAGAATATACTATCGATAAAAACCAATTCAAATCAAAATCCCGCAATACCCCGTTCCACGGCATGCCGGTCAAAGGCAAGGCGGTTGGAACCGTTGTTGGCGGGATCTTTACTCACCGGGAGTTCTGAAATATATGATAAAAAAATTCAGTCATAATGAGATATGCGTTGCCCCGTCGATTCTGGCGGCGGATTTTGCCAGGCTCGGCGAAGAGTGTGCGCGAGTTGCCGAAGCCGGAGCCCGGTTTCTGCATCTGGATGTAATGGACGGCCATTTTGTTCCGAACCTGACGATCGGCCCGCCGTTGATTAAGAGTTTGCGGAAAGTTAATGATCTTTTTTTTGACGCCCACCTCATGATCACCGATCCGCTCAAGTATGCGCCGGTTTTTGCCGAAGCCGGAGCCGATCTGATCACATTTCATATTGAAGTAGTTGAGGATGCTATCCCGGTAATTGACGCCATTCATGACCTGGGTTGTGCCGCGGGGATTTCCGTCAAGCCGGGTACCCCGGTGGAGACGGTCTTTCCATATCTGGACAAGATTGAGTTGGTCCTGGTCATGACGGTTGAACCCGGTTTCGGCGGACAAAGCTTTATGGCGGATATGATGCCGAAAGTCAGAGCGCTGCGTAAGCAGATTGTCGAGCATGATCTGCCGGTTCATCTTCAGGTTGACGGCGGTATTGACCATGTTACGGTCAAAGAAGTTGCTGCGGCCGGGGCGAACAATATGGTTGCCGGTACGTTTGTGTTCCGTAATGAAAATGGCGCGGCATGGGCCATCGATCAGTTACATAATGCGCAGCCGTTACTTGACAAATGCCTTGACGAAATGAAGTCATAAATATTTAGTTGCCAGTTGCCAGTTGCCAGTTGCCAGTTGCCAGTGAATAATTCAAACAAAGACAAGCCCTGAAATGGCGACACATAAAAGTCATTGGGCAGTCTTTTTTCGAGGGTAAATATACATTTGAATTACTGGAAAATGCATTTGTTAGAAGACTTTCGGTTTGGCAATTCATTTCTGGAGGGCGAAACTCCGTTGAGCCGGACATGCCGCGCAGACGGGCGGCTCGTGGGACACTCGCCCTCCATGGACATTCGTCCTGACTATTTTGTTCCGGAAGGTCGTTTTCCGTAAATGAGGTTTGATTCGCCTTGAGAAAATGACTGACCGATTACACATAAAAATTATCAACCCAAATCAATTAACTGGATTTATTATGAGATATTTGAACTTATTGCTTATTCTGTCGGCGGTTTTACTTTGTGTGAATGCCGATGCCGCCGATAAGAAAAAGAAGAAGAAAAAAGAACCACTGCAGTTGAGCAGTTATCACTATATCCGGCTTTGTGAACCGGTCCGGGTCAATGTTATAAAAACCAGTCGTTCCAGAGAGGATACCGATGTTGCCGGAGTCAAAGTTTCCGGTTTTAATATTGCCGATTCCGGGAAACTCAATGGTTTTGAACTGGGATTCTTTTGCGCCTGTGCCAAACTTGAAGGATTTCAGTTTGGTCTTTTCAGTTGCCTGTCAGATGACCTTTCCGGTTTCCAGTGGGGAATGTTTCATAATTACGCCAAGAAATTCAGCGGCCTTCAGCTTAGTTTCGTAAACCGGGCCGGAGAACATTCCGGCGGCTGGCAGATCGGCATTGTCAACTTCAGCGATAAAAACGGCATTCAGTTCGGCCTGCTCAACTTCAAAGAAGACGGTTTTCTCCCGATCTTCCCACTGATCAACTTTTAAGTTGGCTTATCCGGATTCCATTCCATATTTTTAAAATCAACAATCCCGCCTTTAAAGATATGAAATCCGCATTTCCTGTAAAATTCTTCAAGTTCGTCATTAAATGTAACTTGCACGCATTGAATGCCAATTTCGCGCATATCTGAAATGGCGCACTGGACAATTTGTTTGCCGATACCCTGACCTTGAAAATCCGGATGGACAAGCAAATCCAGCAAAAAAGCGTCTGCGATTTCGTCCGTCAATACCGATACGTAAGCAATGAGTTCACCATCCTGATTGCGAACTGAATAGGTATGATGTTTTTTAAGGACTTGCAGATAAGATGATTCCGACCTGTCCCAGCCAACGCATTGACGGAGATCTGCGACCTCTTTTGGAGTTATTGAGCCATTCTTGATAATTTGCGGCTGCATAGCAAGTTGTTCAGGCCTGCCAGACGGAGCCGGTTGCTTCGCCGGTGGCGTCTTCAAATGCTTGCAGAGCGACCGGGAACGGGGTCAACACCCGTTTCAATACGCCCTGGACATAGGAGATGCACATGCCGTAGTTGGTGACCGGAATACCCAGTCCGGCCGCTTTGTGAATCCGGGCCAGGGTTTCGCGCCGGTTCAACATGCAGGAGCCGCAATGGATGACCATTTTAAACTCGGCCAGGTTTTCCGGATAGTCGCGGCCCGAACTGACTTCAAAGTCGAGATCGCCGCCGACATGCTGGCGCAGCCAGCGCGGGATCTTTACCCGGCCGATATCGTCCGCCGCGGCATGGTGGCTGCACGCTTCACCGATCAGCACTTTGTCGCCGGGCTGCAGCGTGTCGATAGCTGCCGCTCCCCGGGCCATCAACTGAATGTCGCCTTTCAAACGCGAAAAAAGGATTGAGAAAGTGGTGCATGGCACATCAGCCGGAGTGTCGGCAACCATCTTAAGTACAACTTGCGAGTCGCATATCGCCAAATCCGGTTTGCGGTTGAGCATGGAATAAACCTGAGCGTACTCCCGTTCTTTCACTACCAGAATGGAGGCGTCGTTATCCAGCGCGTCGCGGATCGTCTGGACCTGCGGCAGGATAAGCCGTCCTTTAGGCGCTTGCAGGTCGATTGGAACGATCAGTACGGCCAATCCACCGGAGGGTAATAGATCTCCGACCAGCGGCGGCGGCTTGATGAAGTCGTCCGGACAGCAATCGATCAGCGCGCTTTTAAAGGCATTGAGAAAATGCTCCCGCTGTCCGCTATCGGTGCTGGAACCGGTGATTACCGCCTTGGCTCCGTCGGCTTTCAGGCGTTCGATAAATTCCCCGGATGGTTGTTGCAGGTCAGTTTTATTGACCACTACGACTGATGGCAGGGCGCGTTCCGATGCGCGTTTCAAAATGTCGGCTTCGGAGTCGCCCCAGACGCCTGGTTCGCAGATCAGGACGACAATGTCGGCCCGGTCGAATACCAGCAGGGTTTTACGAATACGTTCAGCGCCAAGCTCGGTTACATCATCGAGTCCGGCGGTGTCGTGAAAGACCACCGGCCCGAGCGGCAGCAGTTCCATGGTTTTTTCCACAACATCGGTGGTGGTGCCGGGAACCGGGGAAATGATCGACGTATCCTGACCGGCAACCAGATTGAGAAAACTGGATTTGCCGACATTGGTCCGGCCGAAGATTCCCAAATGGAGCCGTAACGATTTTGGCGCTGTCTGCATGTTTAAATCCGTTTATTCGTCATCGACGATTGCAAACATGAGTGAGACGCGGGATTTGACTTCTCCATCAACCTTGATTTCACCCAGGCCTTTGCCGAATCGGCCTTTGGCTTCCGGGACGTTGACGTCGATCACAATACGGTCGCCAGGATAGATTGGCGCGAAGTACTCGGCTTTGTCAATCGTCATGAAGAACGCGAGTTTACCCTGGTTTTCCGGGCGTGACAGTACGCTGGCGCAACCGGACTGAGCGACGATTTCCGCCTGAATCGAACCGGGGAGAACCGGGTAATCGGGATCGCTGCCCTGATAGATCTCTTCCGAATAAGTAGTATTTTTGATAGCGACCACGCGTTCGCCGGATTCGTCAACCTGAACAATGCTGTCGATAAACAGGAATGGATAACGATGCGGAACATAACTCATGATTTTATTGACGTCCATCGGAGAGTCCGGGGTCACGTCGAATTCGTCGTGCAGATTGGTCGGCATGCCGGTCGGACCGGATTTTTCGCGTGTGGCGAGAGTCAGGATGGCCTGGCAGGTGACGCCGGCGTTGTTTCTGGTGGAACATTTGGCAACGGCTTTGCCTTCGGCGGCTTCCTGTACTTCGACTTCGATGACCATGCGGTCGCCGGGATTGTTCGGTTTACGGAATTTTACTTTTTCCATGACCTGGATATAGATATCTTTTTCGCCGGAGGGATCGATAACGCATTTGATCCCGGCCTGGAACACCTGTTTCATCGCTTCGACCTGCAGGACTCCCGGCAGGATGGGGTGACCGGGAAAATGTCCCTGGAAATAAAGTTCATTGAAACAGAGGTTTTTCAACCCGACGAATTTGGTTTCGCTTTCAATTTGAATCCGGTCAACCATTAACAGCGGATAGCGATAAGGCAATGCCTCTTTAATAGCTTTGATGTCCATGAATCCAGACATAATAAGTCCCTTTCAATATATAAAATTTTATTGGAGTTTATTGTTGTTGAGCGGCGGCCATCGCGGCGGCGGCCTGTTTCATCATGGCTCCGGCCAGCATAACGTTGGTCGGATGTCCGGGTTTGAACGCAACGACGTCGGCTTTGACGCGGGCGCCGCAAAGATAAAGGTCGCCGACAATATCGAGGATTTTATGGCGGACAATTTCGTTGCGGAAACGCAGATTTTCTTTGCTGATGATAGCGCCGTCATGGATGATCGCGGCGTTATCGAGGCTGCCGCCTTTGACCAACCCCATTGCGATCAGGGCCTCGAGATCTTTGAAATCGACAAAAGTACGGGCCGGGGCGATTTCGTTGGTGAAGCTTTCCTGAGTAATTGAAATCGACATAAACTGCGGATCGATCGGACATCCGGCAAATGAGGCCAGACAGCTGATTTTCAGTTCATCTTCACAAGGCAGTAAAATCATTTTTGAACCGTGTTCTTCAAAAAATATCGGCGCGGTTGCTTTCCAGATACGGGCCGGAGCGTCCTGTTCGACAACGCCTGCTTCGATAACAAGTTCCAGATAAGGTTGAGCACTGCCGTCGGCAATTGGCGGTTCCGGGCCGTCCATGTCAACCAGCGCATTGTCGATTCCGCAGACATGCAAAGCGGCCATAACGTGTTCAACGGTAGCGACTGCCGCCCCGTTGGTGGTATTGGCGATAGTGGTTCCGCGCCTGACGTCGACCACATTTGATGCGAGGGCTTGAACCGTCGGTTTATGCGGCATATCGATCCGTCGGAAAGTGATACCGGTATTGGCTTCAGCCGGATTGATGCGCAACGTGGCGCGAACTCCGGTATGCAGAGCGATGCCGTTATAGACAACGGATTTTTCTACAGTGCGTTGTTTTTCCATAATCTTTTCCATGAATTTGGGTGGTTTTGTCTTAGAAAATTAATAACCAACACAATACATCAAAAATGCTTATAAATCAAGCTGGATAAGCTGATAAGTCGATCTTAATGGTAACGGTTGACTGGCTTAGTATTGTTGAATGTAAATATTTTAAGACTTTTGATAATAGTCGTACAGTTTGATTGTGGAAAAATTGTAATATGTTTATCGTTAGCTGTATATGGATGATTTAATGTTGGTGGGATAATGTGATGGTGGATCACTTGTGTTGGTGGGGGCGGTTATCTCTTTTAAATTTACCGGGTGGGTAGCCTTCGGATTTTTTGAAGAGGCGTGAGAAATAATAGACGTTTGAAATACCTACGGCCTCGCAGATTTCCTGAGTTGTCATATCGGAATTAACCAGCATCATTTTGGCGCGGTTGATACGGGTTTTAAGTAAAAGGTTTTGAAACGATTCGTTGAACAATTCACGGACTAGATGACTTGTCCGGCTTGGCGAAAGATTTAATTCCGTGGCCAGATCTTTTATGGAAAAACCGGAGATGTGGGCATTTTGTTCCATGCATCGGGCGATTACCGCCTTACGTCCGGTCGGTGCTATATGATGCTTTTGTTCGCGGTCGAGAATTCTTAAAACGGCGCAGCCCAGCATATAAATTACCCGCTCGAGGGACTGTTTTTTTTCATCGTCCAGAACCGGAAGTTTCGCGTGGAGTTCCTGCAGTTCGACCGGGAGCTTGTCCAGTGTGGGGCATTCCCCTCTGAACGCTCCGGCATAGATCGTCATTATATGCAGGTCGTCTTGAAAAAACGGGACAGTCAGTTCGGTTACGCCTTTCCAGCAGGTCAAGGCAGCGGAGTGTCCTTCCTGGCGCATGATATGATTGACGTAAAATTTGCAATGGGTGACGCAGCGTCTGCTCCAATGTCTTTTTTCAAAACGTTTATAGAGGCAGTAAGGGTGCATATGGGTTTTGCGTTCCGGCAGCAGATGATAACCGGCGTTATTGGTCAGCAGACCGAGCCGGTCGTGAACGGAGATGGCGATCCCGAATGCTTTTTCCAGATCCTGAACCGTGTTTTCAAACAGGCGCGGTAGATCGTCATCGGGAATATCGATCGGTATTTTATTTTCCGGTGTTTCGTTCATGATTTATACATAGTAATTGATACATAAAAACTGAATTTAGCGTTATAGTATAAAAAAATAGCATGTTTCGGCATTTTTTTCAAATAAAAAAAAAGTAAAATATAAACATAAATTAAAAAGATGTTTCAACGAGAACAAATAATAAAGGAAATGTTCGATGTTAAAAACAATGTTGTTGTTCGTGTTTATGGCGGGAACGGTTGTCCTGTCGATCAATACTGATACCAAAGCGTTTTTTGAGACAAAAGACTCCGGTGGAAATTTGCCTGCAAACAAGGTTTATCCGCAGGGCCGACTATTTCCTTTCAGCTTTTATTCGACTGGCGGCAGCAGCGAAAAGAAATTACGAATTGCAGACCAGAAGAAAATCGCAGCGGCTGGCGTAACGATGATCGGACCGCAGTATGAACTTGACAGGTCAATTCTGGAAGACGCTAAAAAACTGAATGTGAAAGCTATTTATACTCTCCGGCTGTCAATTGACGGCGAGAAAGTCGGCAAAAAATATCTCCGTAACCTTTATAAAGTCAAGAAAGACCTCGATACCGCGAAAATACGTGAAGCCGTGCAGCGGGAAATCGCGAAAGTCGGCGACAGCGATTTAATCGCCTGGTGGAATATTACCCCGGAAGAGTTGCGTTACTGGCGCAAGCCGGAAATGGATTTTCTGGTTACAGTGGCAACCGCGATCCATGATTTCGATAAGAAAAAACGTCCGGCTTATTTATACGATCCGGGCCATGTTGACGCAAAGAGGTTGTCAAAATCCGGAAAATATACCGATATTATCGGCAAGGGGATGTATACCAACTACAGCAAGATGAAGAACTCAAGGGTTTACTGCCGCTGGACGATCGAGCAGGAACTTGAAGCTATTAAAATGATCGGGGATCAGAAAAAAGTTCCGATAGCCGTGCCCGAAATGTTTCAACAGCCGACCGAAAACGAGCTTAAGCTGATTGAAAGCTGGGCGCGGCACGATATTTATTGCGCGTTGGCGGCCGGCGCGAAAGGAGTGCTGGTTTTTTCCGCCCGAAGAAGACCGAAATTCACTGCCTGGGAAAAGTATATGAATGCGTATTTGCAGATTTGCCGGGAATTGCAGGGCGAATTGGGACAGGCAATCTTGTTTGGTCAACGCAAAAACGACTTGACGGTTGACGTTACATCCGGTCCCAAGATAATAAAATGCAAGTTTTATACTCACCCCGAGAAGACATATTCACCGGTTTCTTTTGCCAATATCGCCTATAAAAACAGCCGGTATGTTATCCTGGTCAACTCAGCCAATGAGCCGGTTGAAGCGGTGTTGGACGGCCTGGTTTACGGCAGCGGGGTGACGGTTAAAGAGATGTTTGGTTCCGGGAAGCAATTTTCGGCTCCGGAAGGACAAATCGAATTGAAATTGCGGCCTCTTCAAGTAATAGTATATAAAATAGAAAACTCAAAGGAGTAAACAGATGGAAAAGCGGATTTTCACATTGATCGAACTGCTGGTTGTGATCGCGATTATTGCAATCCTTGCTTCGATGCTGCTGCCAGCGCTGAATCAGGCGCGGGAAAAAGCCAAAGCGGTAAACTGTGCCAGCAACCTGAAACAGATTGGTTTGGCTATCAATTTGTATATGAACGATTATAATGCCTTTTTCAGAAGCCAGGGAGCCACAACCGCCAGTGAGAATGGTGACAGCAGTGGGCGTTTGTTGTGGGGAACCTGTTTGCGAAAATACGGTTATATTCCTAAATCAAAAAGCACCAAGGTCATGTATTGTCCGGCAATCGCGTTGAGCCCGGCCCGGCAGGAATCATTGTTTTATACCTATGGTGCCGCCGTTGGGACGGTTGGAGTTTCATTAAAAAATCAGGATATTCAGAAAGTTTATGCCAAAACGGTTCTGGTGGCAGATTCGTGGGATGTTGACAGGCAGGGTTCATTTTTCAAGATGATGTTTATTCCTTCGAGTAAAACGCCATACGGCCGTCCTTATCTGGTCCACAGTAAACGCGCAAACGTGTTGTGTGCCGATGGTCATGTTTCCGCCGTTGCCAAAGCTGAATTACCATCTTATTATTATCCGACCAGTGATTCGGTGGGTGCGATAACTGTTGCGGTTGATAAGCTCGGGCAATTTTATTATGATCTACGCTAATAAATCCGTACGACGGATGGCGATATAACGCTTCAAACTCCGCACTTTGTGCTACGGAAGCGTAAGGTTGGGCGTAAATACTATAGCCTTGGCAGAAAGTAAAATTTTTATTAAATAAAGAAAAGAAAAAGATTAAGATGTCAAAACAGATTCAAGAATCAGCCCGCAGTATTCCGGTTACGCACGAAACAGATGTAGTTGTTGCCGGGGGCGGTACGGCCGGAGTGGCTTGTGCGGTATGCGCGGCCAGAATGGGATTATCCGTAATTATGATAGAGAATTCGGCCCAGCCCGGCGGGATGGTAACTCATGTGACGCAATGGACCGGGGATTTTGATAACAAAGGTGGATTTCCCCGGGAATTCATGGATCATCTGGTGGCAAACGGCATTATGGAACGGCCTTATTACAATCCGTTTCTGGCGGTGCCTTATTTTGACAAATTGCTTTCGGAAGCCGGTGTTTTGCCATTGTATTTATGCCGGGTTGTCGCGCCGGTGGCGGAAGACGGTCAACTGAAAGGGGTGATTGTCGAGTCCAAACAGGGACGGCATGCCGTGTTGGGGAAAATTGTTATTGATGCGACCGGAGATGGCGATGTTGCGGCCGGGGCCGGAGCAGAATTTGAATACGGGCGGGACTCTGACGGGAATGTTCAGGCGGTATCCTTGACGCACTCGGTACAGACTTTTCCGCTTGAATGCGCCAATTTACGGGAAGAAGTTATTCCCGCATTCCGGAAAGTGAAACCGGATTATCAACTGCCCTATGATAACGGTTTTATCCGGCGTCAAAAATTGACTAAAAACGGTTTGATGATCGGGCTGCCGCATGTTACCGGATGCAATCCGCTGAATGCCGAGAGTTTGTCTCTGGGGATTGTCGAACTGCGGAGACAGGCCGAAGAAATCTTTGATTTGATGAAACGCAGCGGCATCGCGCCGGAACTGGAGTACGGGGTTACCTCGGCGGTTCCGGGCGTGCGGGAATCGCGCCGGATTATTTGTGACAAGATGGTGACGGATCAGGATATATATAATGGAACGCAATTTGCCGACGGCCTGTTTACCGTCGAACACGGTGTTGACATCCATAAATGCACCGAAGACGAACCGGCAATCTTCCTGAAAAAATGCGTTCCATACCAGATTCCGTTCGGCGCGTTATTGCCGAAAGGTTTGCGGAACATCATGGTGATCGGTCGCTGTATCGGCGGCGGTCATGAGGCGCTGGCCAGTTATCGGCTGATTGCCGACTGTTTTGCGATGGGGGAAGCGGCGGCACTGGCCGCTGAACAGGCGTTGCGGACAAAACGGCAATTACGTGAGATCAAGGTTTCCGCAATCTTTGACGAAATGGCCGCTCGCGGCTATCGTGAGAGTTCCCGTTAAACCCGTTCGGCGCAATAGCGGACGGCACGGATATCCCGGAAAGGGAATTCGCTGCCGAATACCAGATTGCTTTTCCCGAACACTGCCAGATGTTGCCGCAGTTTCATGCAATTGTCGGTTAGTCGCGAAAGCTCAAAACTGAACCGGACGTTATTTTTCAGTTGACTGAAAACCGGGCCGAATGATTGAGCGGATAGCCCCTGGATCACATACGAATTATCCGGGGCTTTTATCGCAAATCCGAGAAATTCTTCCGTTCCAACAGCACGATGCGGAATGATGTCGGCGTTGTAGCGGGGGTCGTCTATTCCGCAGTTTATCCATAATTTCAATCCGGCTTCCGCGCATTGTTCGAACAGCCAGTCATTTTTTTTATCATCAAGTTTCCAGTTGTGGAGCGTTGGATAAATAATCGCGCCTGCGGCTCCGGTGGTAGCCGCGTCACTTACCGCTTCAGCGCAGTTGCAGATTGTCGGATTTAGAACCGCCAAAGGTTTGACTCTTTGAAGCCCGGCGCATTCCAGGATGAACTTCCGGTTTGCTTCAATGATATTGTGTTTAAAGATACCGTCCAGACTGCCGGTGAACGCGGTGGTTACTCCATTGTCTGTCAAAACTTGATCGAGTTTCCCCAGTGTCTCGCATCCGAGTTCGGCAAACGGCCAGCGTCCGCAGAAACAGAAGTTATCTGCCGTCATATCGGGTAAAGTTTCGAGTGGTCGCGGTTCTTCCGGGACCGGTTCCGGTGGAATATCTTTCAGCCCATACAACTTGATCACATTTTCAGAACAGATCATCTGTTTAATTTTTTCGTCAACGTCCGCGAATAATACTTTAGCGAACTGTGACGCGTAACTGCGTCCGGTCGCGTCTGATCCGAACAGGATGCGGTCAGCGCCGATATCCGCGACCAGTTGTTCCACCATCCCGGCGGCGGGGTAGCCGCCGCAGACGTCGCACCAGGTATTGAGCAGATCTTTTAAGACCCCGACACTTTGGCGCCAGTTGCCGCCGGAATGGGCCGCGATCATTTTACATTCCGGTACTTCCCGGGCCAGATCGGCGAATCTTTTCAGGTCGATCTGACCCGGCCGGTCAGGAGGATTGCCATTCCATGTGTGGATCAGGACCGGTAACTCATAGCCCGCGGCACGTTTGAGCAAGGCTATGGTTTGATCAAAGTCAACCGCGTCCTGACTCAGTGAGGTCCAGAGTTTGACGCCGATTACCTGATTTAAACAGCGATCCAATTCTTCCGGCCAGTCATCATTTGCCGGATTGAGATAGACCAGCGCTTTGATCCGGCCATCGGACGCTGCGGCGTAGCTGATTGCCCGGTCATTTGCCTGGCGAATTACCTTGGATGACGGGAAAAAAGTCCAGTCGCCGAGATCGGAGAGCAGGACCATGGAAATACCGCAACGGGTGAATTCATAAATAAAATCCTCAACCGGGATATGTTCAATCGGCAAATGGATGTGATTATCAATAATCATGGGGTGTTTCCTTGTAAATATTTACGGTAATAATGACGAAACTGGTCATAGGACATTTGCAGGTTTCTGGCGGCGGCGCGCTGGTTGCCCCGGCACTCTTCCAGGGTGTCGAGGATCAGGCGGCGCTTGAATTGTTCAACTTGTTCGCTGAAAGACCGGTCGGAAACCGCGGCTCCGGAGACTGCGTCCGGCAGATCGGTCGGCTTGATCGTATCCGCGTCACTGAAAACATAGAGGCGCTCTACCATATTTTTCAGTTCCCGGATATTGCCGGGCCAATAATATTCCATCATCGCTTCCACTGTCTCCCGCATGAATGAACGCGGCAGCAGGTTAGGTATTTCAAGCTGCAGTTCCTGAACGAAACGGACAATAAGATAGGGAATATCTTCACGATGCTGGCGCAACGGCGGGAGTTTCAGTTCGACAAAGGTCAGCCGGTCATAAAGGTCGCGCCGGAACAGGCCATCGTCCATCATCTCCTCAAGCGGGGCGTTGGTGGCGGAGATGATTCTCACGTCAACTTCCCGTAGTTCGGAGCCGCCCATGCGCTCGAATTTCTGATATTCCAGCACCCGCAGAATCCGGTCCTGGAAAGCCGGGGACATGCTGCCGACCTCATCCAGAAAAAGCGTGCCGCCGTCACATTGTTCAAGGCGTCCGGCTCTTGCTTCGTTAGCACCGGTGAACGCCCCTTTTTCATAGCCGAAGATTTCCGCGTTGAGCAGTTCGTCGTTGAACGCGGCGCAGTTGACGGCCTGAAATTTGCCGTTACAGCGCGGGCTGCAATCGTGAATAAAGCGAGCGAGCAGTTCTTTGCCGGTGCCGCGTTCGCCCCGGATCAGGACCGGGCGCGGCAGCGCGGCGCAGTTGACCGCCTGTTCCAGAATATTGCGCATAATCGCGCTGTGGGCTATGCCTTTAAATTCGGTCATTTAATAAATTACTACCATTGTTCTATTGGGGGCGTTAGGCTTACAAGTCTTATAGGTCATATAGGTCCTATAAGACTTATATGACCTGTAAAATGCTTGTAACTATGGCTAAAAACACCAACTAGTGGCTAAAAACACCAACTATAGCTTATTTTAGGTTGTGAAACGTGATTTGTCAATAGCTGCTTTGAATAAAGTTGGTGTTTTTAGCCATATTGTTGTTTTTTGGTGAAATTGGCTGCGTGGGTGTAAGGTTTTTGTAATTAGTTGTTTATGTTTGATGTTTGTTTTTTGGCACGGCTTATGCTTTTAAAAATACAAAACCTTATTTATGGATTTAGGAATGAAAAATGACGGATGAATTTGACAAATACTGGAAAGACCGGAATAACTGGAAGTTCGGGATATTCTATAATTGTCTTATGGATCCGCGAGTGATTGTTCCGAAACGGCCGAAATGGATGGGGCGGACCCTGAATTTTGCCCATGGAGAAGCTTATGTGGTGTTGTTCGCGACGTTGTTTGTCGCGCTTATTCCGATAATTATCGGCGCCATCTTCGGCATCACCGGAAGTCCGGCCTGGTTGATTGCATATTTTGTATTGATGATAGGGGTAGTGGTTTTTTATTATTCAACGGAACTGCGGGTTGATAAACCTGATCGGAGGAATGAAAAATGAAACTCATGCAAAGAATGAAGCGTTTGTTGAGCGCGAAACTCAACGATCTGATCGACAAAGCCGAAGAACCTGAAGCGATGCTTAACCAGGCGATTCGGGAAATCGATGCCGGAATCATGGAACTGCGCGGGGAAACCGCTGCGGCCATGGCCGCGCAAAAACTCAGTGAAAAGCATGTCGCACGGACCGAAACGGAAATTGCAAGCTGGCTGAAAAACGCCAAAATGGCGGTTGAAAACAAGAACGATGACCTGGCGGTCCGGGCGTTGGAACGCAAACAGGTTCTGGTCGAAAAACTGGAACTTTACAAACAGCAGTTGGCGGAAGAAAAGGCCCTGGCGGCAAAACTGAAAAGCCAACTTATTCAATTGGAGGATAAGGCTCAGGAGGCCCGGGGAAAACGGGAACTTATCCTGACTAAAAAACGTGCGGCCGATTCGCGTCAGAAACTGGCGTCATCGGTTGAATCTTTCGATCTGCGGGCCCGGGGAGTCTGCAGTTCGGCCGACCAGATCATCAGCGGCTTTGACTCGTTCGATCGCTTTGAAGAGCAAATCGAGCGCAGTCACGCTGAAGCCGAAGCCAGGCTTGAACTGGCTGAAGAGCTGTCATCGACTGATCTGGATCGGCATTTTTCTGAACTCAACGGCAGTCGGGCCATTCATGACGAGCTGGAGGCGCTCAAGAAAAAGGCCGGGAACTGACGGTTTGCAAATAACGCGAGGGTCCGCAACTCAACGAAATGCTGTCTTGAAATGCGGAAACGTTATGGTATGTTATCAGCTATAAAAAACTTAGCGATAATAAACATCAGGGAAATATATGGAATCATCAGTCAAGAATAACGCTAAACCGGAGTACACGCTTAGTGAGACTTCGCAGAATTTGATTGAAAACCTTGCCGCGCAACTGGCGGAACGCAACCGCGGGATTATTACCGTCAACCATCTGGCGCCGTTTTTGCCGGTTTCCCTGCGTCTGCTGCGCTCTTCGCTCGATTCGATGGTGGATGAGCAGGCAGTGCTTTATGACGACACAAGTTTGTTTCCTGAATACCATTTTACCGCATTTCTGAACAAAGAGCCGAAGGCTGGTTCTCCGGCTCCCGCCAAATGTATCTGCTGCGGCGCTGAAATGACGGGGCAGGGCAATATAGCTTGTCCCAAGTGTTTTAATATCTGCAAAAAGGATTTAAATATTCTGGCGGAACGCAGCGGTTGGCCGGCCCGGGCGGTTTATGAACATGAAATATTGTATCTTGCCGCTAATATGGATGCGCCGGTCAGTCTGGCCGCACTTGCCGGTCATTCGAATTACACGCTGGGCAGCATGCGCAAAAAACTGGAACGGCTCTGCCTGGAACGCTTTGCATTGCAGCAGCTTGATGACGAAAAAGGTTTGGTTGTCTATTCTTTTCCGGAAATAAAGTATCCAGAGACGGCGTATAAACGCTCAATGGATTTGATTCGTTCCTATCCGGCGGCTGAAAGTGAAGAGGTCGAGACCAAGATGGTGAAGATTCTTATTATGCTGGCCGGATTGATTGTGGCGCTCTTCATGTCCAGCTTTTTTCTGCGACTGCCGTTTCCGGTCGGGATGGCATTATTGCTGGTAGTTGGTCCGATATGGGCCTGGTGCATTTGGCGGTCAAAGCTGAAAGCAAAGGAGTTGTAAGTCCACAGTCCACATTGACTGTTCGCAGGCAAAGAGTGGAAGTGGAGGACTGATGAAGATGGAATATGACGTAATAAATTTGCAGACGGCGGCTTGCCGTTTCAGAGGTTTTTTATGGACTGTAAATGTTAATTGTTAACTAAATAATAAGGAGGACGTTATGAACATGAAGTCGAATTTTACCAAGCAGCCCGGAGGGTATGATCAGGAATCCGGGGGCAATGCACTGCGAAAGGCTGTAAACGGAGTATTTATTTGGGCGCTGGCGGCATTGGTCGTAATTCTGTTATTCGGTTTTACCACTTTTAAGATTTACCGGGTCAGCGGTGAGCAAGTCGGAATTCTGCTAAACAGGCGTACCGGAGAGATGAAAGAGATTACCGCCGGGTCGGGATTTTACAACGGATTGACGAATTCATTTTACGTGCTTGACAAGACGCTGCAGACTTTAAAAATGACCGATCCTGATCAGGGGAAGTTGAACTCTGAACTCAAAATAAAGACAATTGATGGTTCAGATGTCTATGTGCCTTTGACGGTCCAATTCAAAATTGAGCCGACAAAAGCGATTGATGTGATTAATACTTCCGGTCCGGAAAATGAATATAAAGATAAATGGGCCCGGGATTATGTCCGGTCAATCTGCCGTAATCATCTGGGTGAACTGTCAACAGAGGAGTTCTATGATTCAGTAGAACGGCAGAAAAAAATAATTGCGGCCAAGAAAGACATCAATGCCAAACTGGCTCAGTTCGGGATTTCGATCGACAGCATTGTTCCTCAGAAACCGCGTTTTTACCATGAATATGAGGAGATGATCAAAAAGAAAAAGCTGGCCGACCAGGCCGTGCTTGAAGAACAGTCCAAGGCCAATGCGGCAAAACAACGCCAGCATACCGAGGTGGTTCAGACAACCAATAAGAAAAATGTTGCTATTGAACAGTTTGAAGGGAAAATGAAGCAAAAAGTCATAGCCGCGAAAGCCCAGGGCGATAAGGCCCGGAAGGACGCTGAAGCATATTACGACAGGATAACCATCGGTTCACAGGCGCAATTGTACGAGAATCAGAAGAAGGCCGAAGCTATTCTGGCGCAGAAAAGAGCCGAAGCCAAAGGTATTGAGGCCATGAAAGAGGCGCTGGAAGGCGAGGGCGGAATTAATATGGTTAAGCTGGAATATGCCAAAAAATTGAAAAATATAACTTTTTCCGGCCGACCCTATGCGGTTGATTCAGAGGTCAGAAAATTCGAATTGTCCCCCATGCGTGATTCAACTGCCGGCAAGGTTAAATAAGGAGGTTTGTCATGAAATACGTAAAAATTGTTTCCATATTGATCATTGTCGCGATTGTTGGTTTCTGGTTCCTGCTTAGTACCATGGTTATACTTATTCCAGTCGGGCAGGTTGGAGTGCTGACCCGGGAATATGCGATTACCGGAAAACGCGGAGTTGTGACGAAAGACTATGGCCCGGGCTGGCACTTGAACCTTGGTCCGCTTCATACCTGGACAAAGTTTGATTCAACTGTCCAATCGCTTGAGATGACGCGTAACGCTAATTATGGAGACCGCAAAGGGCGCGACGATGTTGAAGTACAGTCCGCCGACGGTTATGCCGTTTCGGTTGATGTTACGGTTAAATACCGGATCATGAAAAATAAAGCGAATGAGTTGTATCAGGATACCGGCAGCGGGATCAAATACAAAACAATTGTTCGAACCGAGGCTAATGATGCCTGCATTGCGCTGTTTGGAGAAATGAAAACAGAAGATTTTTACAATCCTGCAGAGCGCCGTAAAAAAGCAATTCAAGTTCAGGAACGGCTCCGGGATTCTCTTGAGGATAACTACCTTGAGGTCGTTGACGTATTGATCAAAAGCGTGCAGTTCGACCCTGAATATGAAAAGAAGATCCAGCGCAAGAAACTTGCGGACCAGGAAGTTCAGTTGAATATTTCTATGGCGAAAGCCGAGGAAATGAGCGGTAAGACCCAGGTTATTGTGGCGGAAACCGCTAAGATGCTGGCAATCATTACCCAGGAGCAGGAGGCGGAGTTGATTAAGATGGAAGCCTCGGCCAATCGGGAGATCGCCAAGATCAAAGCCGAATATGAACGTTTTGCCACTGAGAAAAACGCGGATGCCGACTTATTGGCGGCGCAGAATAACGCCAAAGGCCAGTTGCTGGTTAAAACGGCTGAAGCCGAAGGCGAAAAATTGCGCAACAAAGCGATGCGCGGGGTCGGCGGCAGTACCATCGTTGCGCTCGAGGCGGCCCGTAACCTGAATCTCGACGATATGGTTATTTCAACAATGAACGTCGATTTGCTGGATCTTGACGCAATGGCGAAAAAACTCGGTGCCAAACCGGTAAAAAAATAAGATACCTACCTGTGTGGATATGATATCCGCACAGGTCATTTAAAATAAATTAAAAAAAGGGGAAATAATGCGTAAATTAACAACAATCGTAATTGCGGGACTGATTGCTTGTGGCGCCGTCGCCAACGATGTAAAGACAAAGGAAGTCAAGGCTCCGGTAAGCAAAGAGGAAATGGCTCAACGCCGTAAACTGGCGGCTGAATTCATGGATACAATGAAGCTGGATAAACAGTTGAAGGCCACTTTTAAAATGGTGCGTCAGAATCAAGCTTATATGCTCAAGAAATTGTTGAAAGATGACAAGCATATAAAAGATGCGGATAAATTTCAGGAAAAGATGCTGAAAATAGTTGAGGAGGAGTTCTCCGCAGATAAATTGAAGCCGATTTTTGTTGATTCTTACGCCTCAGTCTATACTGCTGATGAATTGCGGGCTCTGATTAAATTCTTTTCCAGTCCTATGGGGCAGGCATTTATTGAAAAATCTCCGGAAGTAAACAAGATCGCCATGTTGAAAATGCGTTCAATCATGCTTGATATGGCGAAGCGCATCAAAAAGGAAGCTGAAAAGTTTAAGAAGGACGCTATAAAAAACGCAAAAGAAACTTCTGAATCACAGGACGACCAGATGATGTAATAAAGGATTATCCAGAAGATAATTTAAAAAATCCCGGTATATGCCGGGATTTTTTTATCGAGAAATATGATGGAATATTTATTTTTTGATCTTATATCCACAGTGTAAACATGAGTTTCGAAAGGGAATATTGGATATGAAAGGGCCGCAAACATTCCCTGTGCAAAAGCATTTTCCGCAACGAGGGCATGGCCAGAAAGTTGTATACAGGACACTGATGATAAAGCACATTGTGTTTATGATGTTGATGATATAAAAAGATTTACCCAGGCAAATACCCAATATCATTGACAGTGCAAATACAAGAATTGATACAACCACTGAAACGCGCATGAAACAAAATAGCTTCCAACCAGGAGTAATATCAGGTTGGCCTGGGATATTTTCAATGTGTTCTTTATCCGTGTTATTCTCATTCATTATATTTTTGTCCAGATTTTTATCTGATTGCCCATAAGGCTTTGGTTATGAGACGATCCTGGTTATGAAATATAGCGTAACTATTATTTTTCATCAACTTTATAAAGTCGTTTTAATTCGATCAGACTTCTACTAGCATAGATTTTGAAAAATGGTTAATATGTATTCAATCCGGATATGTTGTCTGAATGCATTAGCTTATTCTGACGATATTTTTTCGTGCGGTTTGGCGATGGCGGTGACGGTGTTTTCAGTTGTCATGCGCCGTTTGATGATGGCGTTGACTTCATCGCGGGTTATTGATTTGAAGACTTCCAGCCGGCGACTGACCGAGTCGTAACCGTTGCCGTAAAACTCGGAAAGACAACTAGCCGCCAGCCTGCGTCCTGAATGCTGTACTTCCTGGGTCAGGTTGAAGATAACCGCTTCACGGGCCGCGGCAAATTCTTCATCATCCAGCCCTTTTTCGGTCAGGCGTTGCTTTTCCGCTTCAAACAGCGGGATGACTTGAGTCACGGTATCGGGTCCGGTTCCGGCGTAGAACGTGATAAATCCCGGTTGGATACCGCGCATGGAATACATCCCGGTGTAATAAGCCAGTCCGGCATCTTCACGAACCGCTTTGAACAGGGCCGCTGCCTGGCCGTTGACTGCCTCCTGGAGAATATCAAGCGCAAAACGGTCCTCGGAACAATTGCTGCAGCCTGGGATTCCGAGCATCACGACTGCCTGTTCACGCGGAACCGTGGTTTCAACCATGACCGGAACTTCCGGGAAGGCCGGCAATGAGGGATAGGGAGGAGTGCATTCGGAACTCCATGGAACTGTATTTTTGATCTTTGAGAAAAACTTCATTGCGTCTTTTTCATCGAAATCACCGGATATACCGAAAATCGCGGCTTTTTTTACCAGGCACTTCTGTCGATAAAATTCATCAATGGCATTGTGTGTGAGATTACGCATTGCCTGCTCGGTTCCGGAACGGGGCAGGGAATAGGGATGATCGCCGAACAGGGCTTTGATCATTAAATCCTCGGCCGCGCTCTGAGGCGCTAACGCCCGGCTTTTCAGCGCTTCTATAGTGTTGGCGCGCTCCCGTTCAAACTCCCGTTTGGAAAAGGCCGGGGCCGATAATATTTTACAGAAAAGGCTTGCTGCCTGACGGAAACGGTCGCGACGGCAATTCATCCGAACCAGCAACGTGTTAGCTCCGCCGGTTATATGCAGGTCGATGGCGTTGTCGTCAAGTTCCTGGTTAAATTTTTCTTCACTCATATTGCCGCAGCCGGCGCACAGCAGATTAGCGGTAAGACGGGTTATGCCCGCGTTTTCCGACGATTCCAGAATAGTTCCTCCGGGCAGAATAGCGCACAGGTCAATTAACGGCAACTGTTTATCCGGCAGCATGATAAACCGCAAACCGTCATCTTCGAGCATGTTCAAATTGCCGTTGAGAACCGGGGAAGGGATATGGACACTTTTTCCTTTGGCGTCTTCAGGCTGCATGCGGACTACGGTTACGGTTTCAGGCCGTAAATATTTAATCGCGGCGTCGCGTATAGTATCGGGGGTGACCGATTCAAGCAGTTTTAAATATATTTCAGGATACTCCGGCGATCCGCAGGAGAGAATTGAATCCCCGGTGACCCTGGCGATTCCTGATGCGGTGTTCAGGAGTCTCAGATACTCGGTTGACTGTTGCAGGCGTTCGCGTTCGACTTCCTCTGCCGTAACGCCGGAATCGCATATCCGGTTGAGCTCTTCAAATATTCCAACTTCAAGTTCAGTTATGTGTTCCGGCTTTGCCGTGGCGGTAATGCCGAACATACCGCAGAAATAAGGCGCGTAATTGACCGCGCCGATTTGCAGGGCCAGACTCTCCCGGATTCGGAAACGGCTAACCAGTCGCGAGGATCGGTTCATGCCCAGAATACCGCTTAGAATATCCAGCGCCGGGGTGTTGCGATGTGTCGCAGCAGGCGAACGGTAGCCGATCGCCAAACGCGACAACGGGTCAGGAAAGTAAAATTCGCTGTAATGAGGTGCCGCTTGGGGCGGTTCCTGCGGCAGCGACGGTTCATCCGCCCGGCCGAGTCGCCAGGAGCCAAGATGATCTTCAACCGTTTTGAATACCTCGTCAGTTTGGACATCGCCGGAAATTACAAAAAACGAGCGCAATGGTGAATACCGCCGCTCGTAATATGCGGCCATCATATCACGGTTTACACTCTTGATCAGGTCACGATACCCGATGATTGGATGGCGTACCGGATGGGTGGTAAAGACATTCTGCCAGAGCTTTTCCCCGAGCAGGCGGCTCGGATTGTCCCTGACCATATCGCGTTCCCGGAGAATGACCTCTTTTTCCGAAAGAAATTTTTCTTCGGGAAATTCCGGGGTGGAGATCATCGCGGATAAAATTTTTATCGCTTCGGTCAAATGCCGACTGGGCAGGTTGATATAGTAGACGGTGCAGCCGAATGATGTATAGGCATTGAATTCGCCGCCGAGACGGTTGACCGCGTCAGCAGCGGCTTGCCCCGGATAGCCGTCACAACCCTGAAACAGCATGTGTTCGAGAAAATGCGACAGTCCGCAGCCCAGATATTCCTGTTCGTGGATGCTGCCGGTGCGAACCCAGAGTTGAACGGATACCAGCGGAACCGCGGGGCGTTCACACACAAAGACATTCAGACCATTATCAAGGCAGGCGTTACGGATTTGAGCAAAGTTGATGTTTTGAGGGGACTTTTTAGACAATGACCGGTGCCTCCATCCGGGATAAATCCGGTTCGACTGAGCTGTTGCGGATTTTCTCGAAGAGGTCGTATTCTATATCGAAATCAGCCGGGGAATCTTCCTCATTGGCGCTGATGACATTTTCCCGGACCAGCATGTAAACGATGTGTCCCACGTCGCGGGGGCCGCCAATACCCCATTCGCCTAAAACAGCTTCAGCAAACGGGCCGAACTGGTCGTAAGCGGTCGTCGCTACCGCATCAAGCAGGTCTCTGGCGGAAACATGTTCATGTTTCTCTTTGCCCTGTTTGTTAACGGCGGTATTGATCGCGGAATGAACCAGCAGGAATGCTTCCGGAATATATTCGTTTCCGGTTCCGGCTATGCGGTCAATTACCTGTTTTAAAGCTTCTTTATTCATCGTTGCTGTTTCCTTAATAATATTTTACGGAATATACACCGAAAAAGCAAGTTTTTCATCCGGTTTTTTCCTTGTTTTTCAAGAAAAAATGAAAAAAAGTATTCTTTCAGTTTATTCTCAAGCCAGACTCCGGCGAATTATGAATTGCACCACGGAGGACATGGAGGAACACAGAGATGGGTTTAAGTTTCCGGTTCAAGCTGAAAAAACTATTATTTAGCCTGAACTATTCATAAAAAATGGATGAGATGTGAAAATATGCTCAAAAAGAAAGTTTTTGATTATCCCGCAGGCGTAGCAGCGTTACGTCGAGGACATAAACAAATGCTTTACTTTGAGCAGATTGTAACAGGTTGCCATAAATTTGTGAATAATTCAGGTTAGCACCGGTACGTCAGCTATTGCTGTTTAATTAATAGAGTTGAGAATTGCTTTCCGGTCAGTTTTTACCCTGAATTTTTGTTTCTCCCGGGAGCGCGGACGTCTCGTCCGCATGTCTTTACCCTGCGCGGACGTCCCGTCCGCATGCATTTACCCTGGGAGCGCGGACGTCTCGTCCGCATCAAGGGTACGTCTCGTACCCGTAGGAGTTTGGTTTATCAAACATCTTTACCGGCGTCTGTCGCCGTCTGGTAGATTTGATTTGCCAGTTTCCAACCTCTTTTTGCAGGCGAGGACGCCTGCGTGCGGACGAGACGTCCGCGCTCCCAGGGGGTGGCGCTGAATGCGGTGATTTTTTTAGGCAGGCAGACCTTGTAATGCGGACGAGACGTCCGCGCTCCCAGGGATTGGCGCGCTGAATGCGGATATTTTTTGAGTCAGGCAGACCTTGTAATGCGGACGAGACGTCCGCGCTCCCAGGGATTGGCGCGCTGAATGCGGATATTTTTTGAGTCAGGCAGACCTTGTAATGCGGACGAGACGTCCGCAGGGGTAGGCACCCCCGTTAAAACGCTACAAGGATAAATGCTTTTTTTGCGAGCGTTTATTAGTGAACAGTGTCATGTGCGTCGCCGGAGGCCCTTTTCAGTTCATCGTATACTTCTCGTCCTTCCTTCATTTCGTCAACAAAACTGCTATCTTTTAAATTTTGTATTGCAAAATCAAGCGCGGATTTTCCATCATATCTTTTTATTTTAGGATTTGCTCCTTTTTCTAATAATAACTTAACCACTTTAGGCCTGATATAAATGGCAGCTACTATTAAAGCGGTATTCCCATTACGATGTTGTTGGTTGACATCTGCCCCATGACTTATAAGAAATTTTATAATTTCGATGTCATTTTTCGATGCAGCTCTATGCAAAACAGGTCCTCCAAGACATTGTATATTGGGATCGGCTCCTTTCTTCATAAGATGAGAAAATAATTTCTCATGATTATTACACAACGCATAGTACAACGCGGTTCCATGCCGATCTTTTTGGTTGATATTCGCGCCGTTTTTTAAAAATAAATCAATAATATCTATATGTCCGCCAATGGCTGCCAATATGAACGCATTAGACTTTTTCAAGCCTTCTGTTTTTAATTCTTTATCGGCTCCTTTTTTTATCAGAAATTCAACAATATTTTTATGTCCTTTATATGCAGCCCACATTAATGCGGAATAACCCTTGCTATCCTGGTAATTTATACAAGAACTCCTGGTTAATATTGTTTTAATTTCATCTTGACGTCCATGCTTTGCCGCTTCCAGCAATAAATTTCCATTTTCTCTATACGACTGCCACATCAGTATTATTATGAGTATGAGAAATGCAATAATTACGACAAAAGCAACTCTATATCTTTTTTTCTTATGTGTCATACTGCCATACTCCATCTATTATTTTACACCTAAGTGTATATTAAATTCAAATTTAATAAAAAAGTCCAATAAAAAAACGGAGTCTACCTCCAAGAATAAGACCTCAAGTATGAGTCTTTTTATCTACGTCTTACTTCCTTGCATATAAACGTCTTATTGTTGTCAAACTAGCTACTTACTGTAGGCGGAAGCGATGTGCAAATCTTGGTTGTGTTAATACACGCTCGATAATATTAGATGGGATTCCGGATTCTTTGTATAAGAGGTATGAGACCAACAAAGAAAGACTTTCGCATGCATTATACATCTCTGTGAAATCCATTATGTTTGTAGCCTGAGCCTCATCTCTATGAGTGAGGTAGTTGCGTGTATCAACAACCCTTTTAATAAATAATGAGGCATCGTCAGTTATGATATTAACAATTGTTTGCGGAACAGAGCTAAAAATCAAAGTTAACCTTTTTCGTAAAGAGTATTCATTTCCGAAATTTATTCTAGCTTTTAATGCAGCTCTCAGGTCAGCATTAGTTGAATTTGGTATCGCTCTATTTAGAGCCTCTTTAATGGTTCTGTATTGGTCCTCCGCAACGTATTTATCATTCCCTGATGTACGATGATAAGATTCAATTGCTTGAATTAAAGTTAGTAGTTGAAAATCCTGTGGAATTTTACGGTTCAACTTCAATCCAAAGTAAAGCCCACATAACGTATCTAAGCGATTGGTAATAGAAAACCAGTGTCTCAAGGCTTGTCTAAGATCCTTTTTTATTAGAGGATAAGGAAATATCATTTGATGATGGTAAAATTTCTCGCTGGCCTCTGCATGCTCCTGGTGAAAATAAAGATCAAGGTAATTATGCGTAATATGCGGATCTTTGATGCATAGACTTATTGATTTAATACTTACGACTTCACCAACAAGCAAAGATAGAAACATTCTGAACTTAAACGCAACTCGCTGATACCAATCCATATTCATCTTACGTTTAGGTTTAATGCGCAAATAATCACTGTGGTTGAGTCTCCTTGTTTGACTCTCCATCTTAATATTTAAGATAGATTCAAACCAAAAGCTAGCGTCAAGTTCAGGAATGCGAAAATATAGCTTACTTGGCATGTTATGGCTAATTGAGCTACAAATACCTTGCTGAAGATTATCAGTAAATGGATTACGTTGAAGCCAGTTCTCAAAGTTAGCTAGGTAAATCACTGCAGACTCAAACTTTGTATCTTCTGTTACAACCTGCTTGCCAATAACCAGCCTATTAAAACAGTATTCGCTCGTTCCGCCTCCATGCATTGCCAATTGGAGCGATGTTTCAAACGTATTCAGAAGAGTGCAGTTTCTTCCATCTGGGGTTTTCCCCTCAATGACAGGGGGGGATTGCATTTCAAAGTCTCCAAGACGCAGGTTCCGTAATAATCCCTGAAGAGATAGTTTAGACGGGCCAGAAGGGTAGAAAGATAACTCTCCTGTTATCTTATTGTTTGGAGTTTCTGGCAACCACCATTTTCCACGCAATATAAATGAGTCTGAAAGAGTCAACTTCGCATTTGCCATATCACTTATCCCATAAATTCTCACCCATGTAAGTAGCTTATTCCTTTTCAATATTCTGAGTAAGATATAATACTCAAAAATTAATATAATCGGAAAATAAGACTTTACAATGACTTGGCTCACAATTCAAGTGGATAAGAAAACTCTCTCTTCTTTGAATACTCAGTTTCAGTCTGAAATATCACATTTTTGACGGTATTAATTTCAGCTGCTTTGTCGCATATAATTCGCGGAAAACTCTCTCCTTGGGGATATTCTATTTACGCAATGATAATTTTTGTATTTTCCCAAGATAAAATTGGGAAAACATGGGAATTAATTGATGTTTATTTACTTTTTAATCCTGAATTATCATAATTTTTAAGTATAAGTATTGACAAATAATGAATCGTGATATATAATGTCATGAGTTATGAAAATAAATGGGAATTAATGATGTCTATAATTAGAGTAGCGGAAATGGCAAACGTTTCCAAGAGTACAGTTTCAAGAGTATTGACCGGCAACCCCAATGTGTCACCTAAAGCGGTAGCTGCGGTCAAAGCGGCAATGCTGCAATTGAACTATCATGCTCCCAGCCGCAAAAGAGGCCCCAGGACCTCAAGCCGGAATGGTAAATCATCGGAGCAAAAAAATGTTTTGTATTTTGTCGGGAATGAATATGTAAATCGTGATTTCCGGGATCATTTGCATTTATCCACTACTTCCCGGATTATCTTTGGTATTGAGCGGGTGGTTTACAACTACAATATGAATCTGATTCTGGCAGGAAAATTAAAAATGGATCATTTCTCCGAGGTGATCAAACGATCCCGCCCGATCGGTGCTTTTATTCTGGGCGACAGTATCAATTACCCGTCACCGGTCAAGCGGTGGATGGAAACTAATCCGGTGGTTCAGTTGCTGCGTTATACTTCACTGGAGTCGCGCTCCCGGGACCTGATATCATACAACAACCTGAAGGTCGGGGAAATTGCCGCTGACTATCTGCTGAGCAAAGGACACAAGCAGGTTGCTTTTTTTAATTTCAGCCCCGATCATGAACAGGCTCTGGAACGTAAAACTGTTTTTACCGCTAAAATTACTGCTGGAGGCGGGCAGGTCATAGATTTATCGTCTGAGACGGAACCGGAGCAGAACGATCTGGCAAAATTGCATGAAACAAAAAAACTGATTGCAAAGATACCCGGTCTTGCGGTAAAACCTACCGCAATCTTCAGCGCCGCGGACGCCATGACTTGTTTTGCGTATCCGGCTTTACGTGATATCGGCATAGAGCCGATGCGTGATATTGATATAATAAGTTGCGACAATACTGAATATTATATGGAACAAATGACTCCCCGGCCGACAACCATAGATATCGGTTGTGAGTTGATCGGAGAACGCGCGCTTGAAACGCTTTGCTGGCGTCTGGCAAACCCGGGGCAGCGTTCGCATATTACCCAATGTATTGAGCCGGTCCTGGTTGAAGCTTAAGTCGAATTAATCGATTATATAAAATTGTATCCCGAACAAAAAGCAAAGGAAAAAGGAAAAATGAAGACCGAAAAAGAATCAGAAATGTCTCAGAAACCGGTAAAAATGTTTACATTGATTGAGCTTCTTGTGGTAATTGCGATAATAGCAATTCTTGCAAGCATGTTACTGCCGGCGCTGAATCAGGCCAGGGAAAAAGCCCGTGCTGCCAGCTGTCTGAACAACTTTAAACAGTTAGGCACGGCTTCCGGCATGTACACCCAGGATTTCGATGGATTCCTGACTCCTTATTATATGCCATACGAGTCCACTACTATGTACTGGCCGTTTATCCTGGCAATGAACACTGGTTTATCCGGTAAACAATTATGGTGTCCGTCGCATAACATTCCTTCTTTCAGAGCAGCTTACAACAGGGATATAACCCCGGCTTATATAAAACAATACCCGGGCAGTACATATCAGCGCTATACATCTTACGGCATGCAGCAGATGTTTCAGGGGGGAGCATACACTCCCGGGGTTATCTGGTCGCCGGACCCGAAGATTGGCAAGATTAAATCACAATCAACCACATCACTGTATATTGCCAGTTCCAATACGACGACTATAACCGAGGGCAGCTATCGCGGTTACTATTATACTGTAGATTATTATGCCGCTTCAGGGGCCTGCGGGATTGCCGTAGCCAGACATTCGGGGTCGGTCAATACAGTTTTTGTCGACGGTCATGCGGCAGGCATCAGGACCCCTTGCACAGTCAGCAGGCTTATGTATTCTCCGGGCCAAAATCCGAATCTGTATCCACCATTGGCCGATTCAAGGAATCCGATCAATCACTTTTGGGTACCAAAACGGTAAATATATCTGATACGCAAAATTATTATTGAAGCAAAGGGAGATTTATTGTGCCTGAAAATGGAATATTGGGCTATGCTGTGATCGGATGCGGCATAGTCAGCGAAAGACATATCAAAGTTGCCGTGGAATTTGAAGATACCGCGTTGCGGGTTCTCTGTGATTCACGACTTGAGTTAGCGGAAGCGATGGCTGAAAAGTATCCGGGCGCCAGGGTGGAAACGGATTATCGCAAGGCTCTCGATCATAGTGATGTTGATGTCGCGGTAATTTGCCTGCCGACATTTCTTCACGAGGACGCCGCGATTGCCGCCGCGAAACGGGGGAAGCATATTTTTCTGGAGAAACCATTTGCCTTGACGGTTCAGGCCGCAAAAAATATTATCGCGGCCTGTGAGCAGAATAACGTCAAATTGTTTGTCGGCCACTCACTTCGCTATATGTCAGGGATGCAGTTGGCCAAAGATATTGTATCTTCCGGTAAACTCGGAAAAATCTTTAAGGCAAGAGCGACAAACTGCAACTATGTAAATTATGATCAGGAGACGCGCCTCTGGAAAAGAGATCCCGGTAAAGATTTCGGGGTTATTCTTAATATTGGAATTCACAGTGCCGATTTCCTGAGGTATATTCTGGATAAAGAGCCGGTTTCCGTCTACGCCCATACCTGGCTGACCCGGGAGGACGTTATATCGCTGCCCGACAACGGATGTGCTTTGATTCAATTTGAAGATGATATTTCAGTCACCTGGGAAGTTAGTGAATCGCAGTTGCCGCTGACGGATGCCCTATGGTTTTCCCAGAGTTACTTGCGGATTCATGGAACCCGGGGGGTTATTAATGTGGATTTAACCGGCAGGGTCAGTGGTTACTGGTTGGATGACAATGGAAATAAAGAGGTCGTTGAGCATGAACTGGTCTCGTATTATGAGATATGGGACCGGATGCACCGGGATTTTATCTCTTGTATAAAAGCCGACACAAGCCCGATAATAAGCGGGGATGACACCATCAAGTCTTTGGCGCTGATAGAAGCAATCCTCGAATCGGGGCGCAAAAGTGAAAAGATCATAATTAATTAACCGGCTAAAGGGAACAGCAGGATATGAAATTTCTCAATACTATCGGACTTATTATCAGTATATCAGTAATAACAACCCCGTTGCTTCAGGCTGACGATGATTATATTTTTAATGCAAAATACCGGCAGCGCCTGGCAAAGCTTGTCAAAAAGTATAAATGGGCACAAGAAGAAAAAAAGAAAATCATTGATCTGGCGGACAAAATCGCCGCGAAAAGCGATGAGAAACTGTGGTTGTCGGTGTTGCCGCAATCAATTCCGCGCGCCTTGTATGTCAATCGAAAATGGGGCTGCCCGAAATGCGGTAAAGCTATTTTTAAGACCAGCTATTATCCCTGGATAAAATTACATGGACAATGGAAGCTGCAGTGTCCGATCTGTAAGGAAAAATATCCGAAAAATGATTTTTACAAGTATTATCTTTCGGGAATCGACGAAACCGGAACTTTCAACCGGGCAAAAGCAGACAGCAGGTTGCTGTACAACACCGAACATCCCGATCCTGCTGACCCTTTGCACAAATTCGGCGTGGATGATGGTCGCGGGTATATTGTCAGCAAAGACAAACATTATCGCTTTATCGCGCATTATAATCTCTTTACAAACTGGTACGGTCGTACTTTGGAGCGACATTACGCAACAGACAGACTGTTGGATAAAGCTTTGGCACTCGGATACGCTTATGCTTTTACGGAAAATCCGGTTTACGCGGAAAAAGCCGGGGTTATCCTGGACCGTTTTGCGGATCTTTACCCGGACTACGACATGCAATACTGGGCTAAACGCGGCCGCAACTTCTGGGCCTGCACCAACTCGGAAGGCACCACCGGCGACAGTACCTGGTCAAGTATCAACGGTCAGCTCGCGGCGGCCGCTTACGGTCTTATATACGATGGCTTGAAAGATAATAAGCATTTTTATGCATTTCTTAAAAAACAGGCGTCTTGTTATAAACTACCGGGTCAAAAAGGATCGCTGGAGGATTTTACCGCCAACTTTGAGAAAAACTATATGGCGCGTGAGCTTGCTTGTTTTAAATCCCAGAAAGTTGTCGGCAATACCGGGTTTGTCAGCCGTTCCGCCATGCTGATGGCCCTGACGGCGCGAGGTTCGAAAATCCGTAATGAGTTAATTGACTTTCTCATTTCACCGCAGCTTAAGCATAAATCAAAGAAAAACTCATTTGATTTTCACCATATCCAGGGGCAGGATGTTTTTGATGAGATCAGTCATTTAACCCGGGATGGTTTTTCCTGGGAGGGCGGTTATGGTTATATTGCCATCTTGCCCCAGAGCATGACCCGTAACTACATCGCCTTGAAAACTCTTGTGAAAAATGTCAAAGACCCGGTCTTGAAGCGTCAGCTTGAGACAAATGTGAAGCTGTTAAAGGATCGCATTGTCAGATTCAACTACAATGCCTGTCAAACCGTCTGCCTTGGCAGGTACACCCCTAATTTCGGCGACGGGGGAACTTTTGGCGTCAGTTACACCCTGAAAGGGGCGACTCCACGCGACCTGGGCGCGGCATGCGCGGCAGTCGATGATGATCTTTTGGGCAAATTGTACCTGGCCGCGACCGCGGGCGGAAATCAGGCTTCAGCGCTGGGGAATCAGTTGCTTGACCCGTTTTTCGACTATGCGGCTTTCGAGTCGCGGATTGCAAAGGTCAAGGCGCAAACCGAACGTTACAACTTTTCTACCGGTTCGGAAAATATGACCGGACGCGGTTTTGTCTACTTGCGGAACGGGGCTCCGGACGCCCGTCGTTGTATGGCAATCTATTATGGCAGCGGCGGCGGACACAACCAGAAGGACATGGGAAATATCAATCTTTTTGCCTATGACACTGATTTAACTCCGGGCCTCGGCTATCCGGACATCTCAAAAGGGCACAAACGTTTTGCATGGCACGATAATACGATCAGTCATAATACGGTTTATGCCAACTTGAGACCGCAATATGTGTCTCCTGTTCCAAACAGATCCGATATGAATATCGGCGATCAAAAGTTGTTTGCCGAATCACCCTTGGGCTCGATAGTGGACATTGACCTCGCAAAAGCATATCCGTATCTTAAAGCGTCCCGGCGCGTTTGCGCAATGGTTAATATTGACGAAAAAGATTTTTACGCAATTGACTTTTTTATGGTTAAAGGCGGGTATGACCATATCAGCAGTTTTCACGGCAGCGCCGGAACCACTACCCATGAAGGCATAGTCCTGACTGACCAGCCGAAAGGGACTTATGCCGGCCCGGATATTCCCTATGGAGGCAAAGAGGGAAAAGGCTTGCAGTATTTAGCCGATGTTCGTAGAGGAACACTAAAGCGCAAAGCCGCGGTGGAGTGGCAAATCAAAGACTTCAGAAATATCATTAAATATGGTGATAAGGTGCGTTTACGGGCAACCTCCCTCACTTATGAACCTCAGGAATTTGCCCTGGCCGGAGGCAGTCCGCCGCAAAATATTCCGGACAATCCAAAGTTTACCACTTACATGCTGCGGCGCACCCGGGGTAAAAATCTTGAAACGCTGTTTATTACTGTTTATGAAAGTTATCTTGCCGGCAAACGCCGCGTCAAACAGATTAAATTGCTGCCTCGCAAACAGGGAGGAGTCTTCTCTGCGGCACTGGAAATCACTATGGATAATGGGCAAAAAGACATTATTGTCAAATGCGCCGGTGAAAGTGACAATGCGGTGTTTGCCGGCAATATTTCCCTCAAAGGCAATCTGGCAATAGCCCGTTATTCGAAAGGACAAAACCTTCAGGAGTTAATGATTGCCAACGCGTCTAAACTAACGCTGCCACACGGATTTTCCTGGAACGGTAAAGCGTCTTGTAAAGGAAAAGTGGCTGATTTTGATACCGGGGTAAAACGTCCGGCCAAAATTACTTTGAGTAATAAAGTTGTGCTGCCGGAGAATCTGGCGCTTCCGCTCTGGGCGGATGTTCAGACAACGATTCCGAGAATTGACGCCAACTATAAAATTATTTCCCTGAAACCGGATAAAAGCAAAACCGTCATGACGGTTGACGCCGCTTCATTTATAGCTTACCGGAACAACCATACTCCGTCATTACCGGAAAAACGTGAGATATGGGCGTCTATCGCTAAGAAAATCAGCAATCCCGAGGCGAAAGATGCTCAAGCTTATGCTGCGTTGAAGGCGCTTATCCCGTTGAAAAACTTTTCCAATGAACAAAAACTGCAAGCGGAGTTCAATAAACTGCTCAAGTCTGAAAAATTAGCAAAAAACTCAAAATTAATTGCTGCTGCTGACAGCTATTTTATTAAAAAGGCAATGGAACGCGGCATTGAAAACCTGATGGAAAAAGACTTGATAAGGCTGAATTATGAAATTCTGTCCGCATTGTTTCCGCACTATATTCCCGCTTATCCGGCTTTTATCTATGATTTTAAGCAAGGAGCGGTTTGTACTATTCCATATTGTTATTACTTTATAAAAGATAAGTCGATATCTAACAGCAGGAGAGTTAAAATGAAAAAGACAGCGTTAAGCGTGGGACTCGCCGCGGCTTGCAGTATCGCGGGTGCCGGCAACCTGATAAAAAATGGCGGGGCTGAAACGGACGAGAAATACTTCGATGGTTTTAGCGGTAAACTGACAAATGAGTTTAAGACCGGTAAAAAAAGCTACTATTTTGATGGTCGTAAAAGTGCGCAGAGCAATGAATTTATTCCTGTTGATACGGATAAAACATATGAGCTTAGCGGTTGGGTGAAGTCAATCGGCAAAGATTCTCCCAGGGTGCTTCTGGGACTGATTCCTTTTGACTCCCAAAAGCGCCTGATTAGAATTGAGTCGGTTTTTTGTCTCCCGGATACCGATACTGTGCTGGCCGCTGACGCCGCCAAAGGGGCAACGCAAATCAAGATCAAAAACGGCGCCAGCTGGATCAAGGCCAAATATGCCTGTGTTGCCTTCAATACAAAAAAAGATTTATCCGATTTGCCAAACCGGGATCTTTCCAAACTTGGGATCTCCGCGCTCGAAACCAAAGACGGGGTAACCACAGTAACGCTTCGCAGCCCTTTAAGCAAGTCATATAAAGCCGGAGTCGCGGTCCGGGAGCACCGGGCCGGTGGTACATATATTTATACTGCCGCAACCGGCAAATATGCCCCGCCGCGCTGGACCCGCTACAGCGGCAGAATATCCGGCATCGATACCAAAAACGGCAACTCACCTCCAAACAAGTTTCGTAAAGGCACCAAATACGTCAAGCTGTTTTTAGAAATCTATTTTCGGAAAGCCACCGATAGTGGAAAGCTGGCAATAGACGATTTGGAATTCAAAGAGGTTCCAAAAAAATAATAAGCTGTCGATCAGCTTAAGCAAATTCTGCACACTGGGGTTGGAAAACGGATATCAAACCTTCCTGCCGATATTTTTTCATGACGGCATCCTTATGTTTTGTTTATTCATTATTAATCCGGCATATAATCATATTGCATTTATTGAATAGCGCTGAAAGCGCGGCACATAGCAGCAGCCCGGGGTGATTGAGCGTAGCGATTGAACCCCGGGAACAGTAAAAAAACATTAAAAGCCCTGAATGGCATATGCGTCAACTTAAGAGATATGAAGAAGTATAAGTTCTTTGTTTTCAACATAGTTTAACCTTTTTCTTTTATCATAAGTACAATAGCAAGTTAATGTTTGTACAACTCTATCGATATCTTTCTCTATTTGTATTATGATATGTTGCAGTCTTTCTTTTTTAGCTCTAATATAGCGCATGAGTTTTGATAAACTTAAACGTTTTTTTGAGAATATATAAACCAATTCTTCGCATTTTCTATAGATACAGTGCATAGTAATTACAATAGTAATCAACCTGGCAATTATTAATGCATGCAATTGGTGACAAGAGACGTTGTGTATAATTGAAAACGCCATATTGCTTTTCCATGTTTTAAAAATGATTTCGATTCTCCATCTCAAGCCGTACAATGTGCAGATAATATCAAAGTCATACTTTACGACGGGTAAATTTGTTATAAAAATCGTCCATGACATCAACGATAACATTTTCTCAGATGGTTTGTGTCCTCGGGTTTGTTTTTTTGCTTTCATACGTCTGATATTGGCAATTTCTTCTCTTACCGGGACTGCAATGAGTCGCACCATGGTTCTATGGTCATCGTTCAAACATACATTCATATCAATTTTTCTTTTCTTCTTGAGTAGTTTCAATATATCAATTTTCTGGTCATTGACGGGGTTTCGCAAAACCATCAGACTTTTGTGCCGATAAATATATAATGTGCAGTTGTCATTAAGCCTCTTAATCTCACTACATTTCAAATAACCCCGGTCCCTAAGAACTAAATCTCCTGGCTCAATGCAAAGTTCACTGGCAGCATCAAAATCATTTTTGCTGTATTTATCAATTGAAAAAGTAACGAATTGTTTTGCAATCAAGTCATAAACTCCTTGAATCCTGGCGTTACAGACAGATTTATGAGAATTAGACACTCCAGAAAACGAATCGAATAAGCGATCCGGTAATTTCAATACGGTACTATCCTGAACCAAGACCCTAGGGAAGTTGTTCTGTTCACATGAAAGTTCATTTTTCACGATTATTTTATTTTCGATAACCCTACCAAGAATCATCTGTAGAAAATTACTAAATTGAGTATTTGCACGCTTCCAGACAGCTTGTCGACTTGGTCTTGTTCCGGTTGAATCATGCAATACCCCGGCAATATCATTGTAACTGAGAGCTTTATCAATTGCTTCTAAACAATAAAGATTTAATAAATCGACCGAAGAAATTTTTTTAGGCATCCTTTTTTGAAACCCGCTTTCGATAGCTAATTCTTCAATCTCCGACGGTGTTAGTGAATCTATTGCTGTTGATATAAAGTTTTTCATAAAATTACCTTGAATATTAAATCTATGATGATATATTAATAGTATATATACTATTAATATTAGTATAAAAATCAAAAAGGTCAAATGAAAAAGAAAAAAAATGGGTTACAAAGTTAAAATTCAAAGAGTTGAGCGTGGGAACACGAAGTCGTTTTATGTTAACTTTCCAGCAGCTATTGCTGAAAGTACAAACCTAAGCAAAGGTGAAGAAATGGAATGGACTATTGATGACAGAAATACTTTTGTGTTGAAAAGAGTCAAGAACGTACCATCATTTAGAAAAACGAACAAGGAAAAATAAACAAAAAAACAATCAATTCAGGAAGAAAAGATTCTTAAGTTGACGCATATGCCTGAATGGGCGACATATAAAGCAAGGTAATTATTAGCCGGAGTAATAATGTGTGCGGCGACCATATTTGCATTGTTTCTTATTGCGCGATATATTTAATTGAGGAATTCAAGGAGAAAACTCAAAATTGATTTAAGACGGTTCTTCGGAGATGTTATGTTTGTTTCAAGTTCAAAACCAGGATGTTTAAATGAAACAAAAAGCTATTGAGAAAATGTTATTCGTCATAGGATGTATAGTATTGCTTTCTATGATAATGTACTATTTTAGCGGAGCTGCAACGTTTATAGAAAGAAAAAATAAGAGTGAAAAAATATCAGCATCAATGAGGTGCTTGAATAAAATGGGATACTTGGGGGATATGCTGTATGAGTTTGCCCAAAAGAATGATGGGGCCTATCCTAATAGCATTATCGATTATTATAATTCTAATAAAAAATCAGTAATTAACTATACTTCATCAAGTACATATGATTTTAGGGAGTCTAAATTTCTTATTTGTCCCATTTGCATTAATACTAAATCCCCCAATAAAAAACAATATATGTATATTTATTCAGGCAAAGGTAAAAAAATTAGTGATTCTCCGCCATCAGTTGTATTATTTGAAGAAGAAGGAGCTCATTGTGGATATTTTAATGTTTTTTTGAGTAATGGAACTGTTAAATGTTTTGATGCTGATGAATGGGAAAAGTTTTGTAAAAAAAATAAATTTGACTATGGTGTAGAGCTGAAAAAAGCGAATAAACTGAGATTGGAAGAGGATTCAACGCGGAATAATGCGGTGAAAAAAGCTAAGGGAGTGGCTTTAGACAAAATTGGTCAAAACAAATTTTCTATTGTGGGAGAAGTCGTTGATGAAAAGGGGAGTCCTCTCAATCAAGTTTCTCTAAAGGTTACTAAATCCATAAATTTAGGTTTTCTAGGTTCTAAGCAAACAAGTTACTTAAAAACAATAAATTCTTCATTTCGTGTTGATGCAAAGAATTGTAATTTGCTCTATTTGAGTTTCTCAAAAAAAGGTTTTTATACTCAGCGTAAAGCATTCAATGCAGATACTTTATTGAAGAAACAAAAGATTAAGGATAGAAACTTTAAGGTTAACAATGTCAGAATAACAATGTTGCCGATTGGCGAAAAGGCAAAAACAATATGTAGGAATACTGTTTTAAGGTTGTCTCCTGAAAAAAACATGGATTTATACAATGCTTTGACGTTTGAAAAGAGCAATACTAAAATCAATATTAAAGATATAAATGTTCCGGAACATGTTTTTTACCTTGATGTTGAAAGGGACGAAAAGGGGAGAATAAAAACATTCCAATATCGTGGTCGAAAGACTCCTACGAAAATATTTCTACATTTGAAATGTGAAAACGGAGATGGTATGCTAGTAGAAAATAAAGTTAATGACATAAGGGCACTCAGGGAAGCTCCAATATCTGGTTATAGTAGAACTCCTATTGTCTTTTCTATCAAAGACAGGATACATATTAACAAAATATTGTTTTATTACAAAGCCGGGGAGCATTATGGAAAAGGAATCATTGCAGAAGCAAGCGTTAGCAATACTGGTAGGGTAGGAGTGTTTATATTAATTATGAAAAATTTAGAATCTTCTCCCGATAAGAACCGTACACTGTCCGGAGATATTTTATAATTCACAATATTGTTATGAAAACGGGATAACCTGACGGATCAAGCTTGAAATGGAACTAATCTGAAGTTAGGTTAAGGCTTTTTGAAGTTGAGGTCATTTGTGCAACACGGAAATTGGTGAATATGAAATATAAACTTGAAGTGGGGGCTCGTACTGTCGATGACGCTCTCGCAGCCGAAAGAGGAGGAGCCGACCGGGTTGAGCTTTACTCCAGCCCGCTGGAAGGAGCGTTGACTCCCAGTGCAGGACTGATAAAGGCTGCTGCGGCCGAAGTCAATAGTTTAAAGCTTTTTGTGATGATTCGTCCCCGTGCCGGAGATTTTCTCTACACTGAAAAAGAGTTTCAAACGATGCAGCGTGATGTGGAAATCGCCGTTGAAATGGGGGCGGACGGAGTAATGGCCGGTATTCTAACCGCAGACGGCAGACTGGATTGCAAACGCATGAAAGACCTTGTACGGCGGGCCGGTGGAAAACAATTCACCTTGCACCGGGCGTTTGATTTTGCCCATGATCCGCTTCGAACCTTGAATGAAGCTATTGATTCGGGTTGCAACTATATTTTGACTATCGGCCAGGAACAGGAAGCGACATTCAGCCGGGAAATTTTAGCGAAAGTTCTGGAGCAGGCGCAGGGCAGAATTAACGTAATGCTGGGATTGGGGGCCGGGTTTGATACCCAATCCGAGCTTGACACGATTATCCGGCAAACCGGCGCCACTGAATATCATGTGGTTAACGGTTACCGGGTTCGCCCGTCCGCAATGGAATGGACCGGCCCCGGAAAGATGAACAAAGACGATTATTTAAAAAACACAATGTTCTCAATCGACTATCTGTCTGAGGACGCGGTTCGTGAAGTAAGAAATATTCTTGATAAATATGAATAAGAGCCGTGCGAAATATAAGATTTTGTCTGAAAGTTGAAAGTTGAAAGTTGAACGTAAAAAGTATACAATTACATACTTTTTCCATAGTGCTTTTATTACAAAAGTATTGAAAGGGTTGCGCCCCTTCTTAATGGAACTTTCAACCTTTTACTTTCAACTTTCAACTCACAAGCGGAATTACTGTTTTGCAAGAGTCAAATATGAATAATATACAGGAGAAGGTTATGTTAACTAAAGAGCAATTAATAGAACAACTTAAAGCTATCGGCGTTGAATCCGGAATGGATCTGCTGATGCATTCATCCTTGAAAAGAGTGGGCCCGGTCGAGGGCGGGGCGGATACGATTATTGACGCACTGCTGGAAGTTCTCGGCCCGGAAGGCACACTGATGATGTCAACCGTTTCCGGTAACGTAAATCCCACTCAGCCGGTATTCCATGTCGATCACACGCCGTCCACAGTAGGCGCTTTGTCCAATGTTTTCCGTAAAAGAAAAAATGTTCTCAGAAGCATGCATCCGGTTCACTCGATTGTTGCTTATGGTCCGAAGGCGAAATTCTACACGGAAGGACATTTGGAAGCCAATACCCCGTGGTCGCCTGACAGCCCGTATGGCAAAGTGATGCGCAACGGGGCGAAAATATTATTCTTCGGCGTCAATTTTACCTGTAATACCTGCCTGCACGCGCTGGAAATAGAAGCGCGGGTCCCGGGCTTGCATACCGAACAGACCTCCACGCTTTATGTTATCGACAGCAATGATGTGATGACGGAGATACAACACCATTGGCATGCTCCTAAAAAAGATTTTTATATTGATATGGAACATCTTGTCGCGGAGGCGAACGGGATTGTTTACGGCCGGATCGGAACGGGCATTTCGCGTCTGGTCGATGCCGGGGTATTACGGGAAACGTTGCTGCCGGTCTTCCGGAATACTCCGGAACTGGCGATAATGCGCCTGTCTGACAGCGAGTACATCTGGGAATAAAAAACACCGGCGGCATTTGGCCGGGGCTGATTAATTTCCCGGAGCTTGATGGTTCCAAGGCAGTATTGGATGACTTAAATGAAAAAAGAAGCATAAAATGTTAACACCGTTTCAATGGATATGTCTGATTTCAATTTTGATTGTCGCTTTAGTTAGCGGGCTGTTTCCGCTGTTGAAGATCAGCGGTAGCGATGATGCGGTGGAGTTTCCCAATGGTGAAGCATTTTCCGCCGGGGTGTTCCTGGCGCTGGCCCTGACCATGATGCTGCCGTCGGCGATGCATCTTTATCAAAAGTCGCTGCCGGCAGTGGATTTTCCAATCGGGGCGGTGATTACGATTATTTCATTTTTGCTTTTGCTGTCGGTTGAACATTATACCGAACATGTAAGCCGTTGCGATCGTGAAGAGTGTGTTGAGAAGCGCAAGTCCGCGCTGCTGCCGATTATAATGACGTTGATGATTGCGGTTCCCTCGTTTTTTCTAGGGGCGGCGCTTGGTGTCAGCAGCACTTCTGCGGCCGTCTTTATTTTTATTGCGATTATGGCGCATAAAGGGACTGCCGGGTTTGCCCTGGGCTTGAAACTGGGAAAAAGTTCGCTGCGGCGGAACCTTGCGGTTGTGATATTTACCTGTTTCGTGGTTTCCACTCCGATCGGGATATTGGTTGGAGGAGAGTTGAAGGAATTATTGAATGGACATCTGATGCTGATTGTAAAAGCAACCATCCTGTCGCTTGCGTCAGGAGTATTCTTGTATATGAGTACCTTACATGAATTGAGAAGAACGCCTTTGATAACAGTTTGCAACAACCGGAAAGGCTTCATGCTGCTGCTTGCGGGGTTTGTGCTTACCGCCCTGGTTCGACTGCTTATGGGGGAAGTGCACCATCAAGGTTGACGGCAAAATCAAAAAAATAAGGAAAATGATTGGTAATTCCGTTTGTCTTGAACTATTATAAGCATTGTTGGATAAATAATCATATTAATTAATCGCGGTCGTTAAGCTCAACGCGGAGTTTGTAAAGCAATATAAAAAAATGCATGACCGCATAATAATATCTAATTCAAAGCAGTAATGCTTAATTTTTCAGGAGAGGTGGCGTTTGTCCAAGTCGAACAATAATCGAGAAATCGAAAAGTTGCAGGTCCAGAACAAGTCATTGGCGGAGCTCAATGACCGTTTAAAAGCAACAAATCAGAAATTGCTGGAGCAGCTTGAGGCCCAGAAAGAGCGTTTCAATCTTCACCGGGACCGGGATACTCAGTTGGAGGATTTATATCAGACTCTGCAGCAGTTCAAGGCGGAAACTGATGCAATGGCGGAAAAATTGCGTAATGAGGAAGTCGATTCTGAAGCAATCAGAGAAATTTGCACCCGTCTGGCGGAACTTGAAGCGCAGCGGTATGAGATGGCGGAAGCAAACCTGAAACTGCTCGAGATTACTGAAATCATGGAAACTCAGAAAATTGCTCTTGGCGAGGCAAATCTTGAATTGCTGGAGGTGACGGAGGCGCTTCAGGAGGAAAAGCACAAAACTGAAAAACTGCTGCTCAATATTCTGCCCGCGCAGGTTGCCGAGGAACTGAAAACCACCGGTAAAAGTATTCCGGTATGTTTTGAAAATGTCACAGTTTTCTTTTCCGATATAGTTGATTTCACCAAAATTGCCAGCGGGCTTCCTCCGCGAATTGTGATTGAGGAGTTAAGCGATATATTTACCAATTTTGATTATATTTTCCACCGCAACCAGTGCGAGCGCATAAAAACTATCGGCGACGCTTATCTAAGTGTATGCGGGATGCCGGAAGCGAATGATGAACATGCGAGAAATATTCTTAACGCCGCTCTGGAAGCGAGAGACTACATGCATAACAGGAACAAGTCCTCCAAACTGAAATGGACTATGCGGATGGGAATCCATTCCGGGCAGGTTGTCGGCGGAATTGTCGGGGTGGAAAAATATATTTACGACATTTTCGGCGATACGATCAACACCGCTTCCCGTATGGAACGATATTCCGAGCCGATGCAGATAAACGTATCTGAAGACACTCGCAATCGCACAATGGATTATTTCAACTTTATTCCCCGACCCGAGACTGAAGTCAAGGGTAAAGGGAAAATTAATATGTATTTTGTCGAAGGCACAATTTCCCGGGACAAGTAACTTATGATTGCTATTCTGACTCTGGTTATGATAATGTTTCTGTCTTTACTTGCGACCAGAATTGCCACTGCTATCCTGATGCATACTGGAATGTCGCATGATAATGCCTGCTTCCAGGCTCGTTCGGCCTGGACCAACAGCGGATTCACCACTTCCCGTTCCGAATGCATGGTAAATCATCCGATTCGTCGCCGGGTCCTGATGATTTTGATGCTGGGAGGAAATGTCGGGCTGGCGACTACCTCCGCCGCGTTCATCGTTGGAATGGCAGACAATAAAACTTCTTCGTTTGAAGTGTTTATCAACTCCGTGATCCTGGTTGCCGGGATAGGTCTGATGCTTTATCTCAGCAAAAGCCGTTTTTTTTCAAGGTTTATTGATGCGGCATTTGACCGGTTCGGTAACCGCATTCTTGGAACCTCTAAGCCGGGGATTCACTATTTTTGCCACTTTTCCGATGACTGCAAACTGCTGGAACTTACAGTTAGTTCAAATAACAATCTGACCGGGAAAAAGCTGTGTGAACTGAAACTTGATGATTATGAGATAGTTTTATTACAGTTGCTCAAAGCCGATAATACTATGATTGAGAACTCCAATGGGGACAAAAAGCTGGAATCAGGGATGAAACTGATATTGTTCGGACATGATGACCAAGTTGGAGCGATGCTTGAAAAAAATCACGGGAAGAAGAGGAAATAATGCTTGGAATTCTTTCATTTCTGCTGATTATCCTGGTTACTATCGTAATCAACCAGGTTGCGGCCAGTCTGCTGGAGAAAACCGGGGTCAAACGGGAACGCGCAACGCTTGAGGCTTTGTCGGCCTGGACGACTTGTGGCTTTACCACCGCCGAGTCGGAAGGCATGGTATCGCAGCCGGTCCGGCGGCACATTATCATGTCATTGATGTTCTTTGGGCATACCGGGCTTGCCGCGGCCGGCGCCACGTTGATTCTTGGATTTATTAAACAGGGCGAGGCGCACAATCATCTCAGTGTAAAGCTGCCGATCCTCCTTGTCGGTTTGATCCTGCTGGGGATTATGAAAAACAGTAGCTGGTTATCGACTTTGACGTCCGCGGTCAGTCCGGCGATCCTGAAGTATCTGAACCGGAAAGAGCACACTGACCAGATCCGGGAACTATCCCGGCTCCCGGCCGGGTATATTCTGGCTGAAATTTTCATTCAGAAGGGAAATGCCGCTTGTGATACTCCTTTGGCCGACCTGCCTTTTCGCCAGCATCATTTAAGGTTATTGGGTTTGATTGATCCTGACGATAATTTTATTCTTGATAAAAACTTCCCGGAAGTTTTACAGGAAAATTATAAATTGGTGACATATGGACTAAATCAGGATATAGAAGAATTCCGTCAGACCATAAGTGGCGCAGTTTCAGATGATTAAACTGATTTGCTGTTATATTGCTCGATAATGCTTTGGCGCAACTGTTCGGAATTCCACGGCGGCTCATACGGGCGATAGACTTCCCCGTCAAGCATGACAAGATTATCGACTCCATAAAATTCCCGGGTGTCTTTGTCAGAAGTGTCAATTTCCGAATAATTGACCATATCGTCCATTCCTTCGATTGTATCACGACAAACCAGAATTGATCCGCAACCGTTGCACCACGAGTTTCTGAACGCAACCAGATTGACTTTATCGATTCCCCTTGGCAGGGAGCGGCGTGATTTCAACAGTTTTGGAGGAATGGCGTTTGGCGCAAAAGACTTCCAAACCAGAATAACCGGTTGATCCTCGTCGATCCTTTCATAGCCCATATGCTCGTAGAATGAAACCGGGTTCCAATAGGGAAAATCCATGCCCCAGGCGGCAATCCCGGCAAAACCGGATTCCATTGCATCGTCTTCGATTTGCTCCAGCATGAAACGCCCATAGCCTTTTTTCTGCTGGTTCCCGATCAAATGAGCATAACCGTGTATCCACATGCATAGGATCACCATTAAACCTTCGCCCAGAATATGGGAGTGTTCAATCGGCATATATTGGCAGAGTCCTACGATGACTTTATCATCATTCAGCAGGACTTTTGCCCGCAGTCCTTTGCCTTTGAAGCGTTCGTACCAGTCACGCCGCATTGCCATCAAACGCGGATCAGCCGGCTTTTCATCATGCAAACATCGAAAAAAAGTATCCTCGGTTTCCCGATCAATTGTCTTTAACTGCATAAAAATCCCTTCCTTAATAAAAAAATCAAACTTATCCCTATGATATATGCTGCAACCTGATTTTGCAATAGAGAGGTAAAATAAAAATGCTGTAGATAAGAATATTGATGAAGGGTTATGTGTTGTTTGTCTTTGATGATTAATGCCTTATGATTTGTTGTCGGTGGGGCTGGCTGGCGAAGCTGGGGCGTGTTGCAGCTTCAACGCCAGATCTGCTCCGGCGTGCCGAGAGCAATGCTTCCTGGCTTATTGAACAGATATTTATTGAAATCCAAGCAAATTATTCTTGAATTTATCAACCTTGAGGTTTATTATAAAAATATTATAGCTACTATACTTTTTAACTTTTTCAGCGGAAATAAAGGAGAAATATGAAAAGGTCAACTCCACTACTCTGGATTCTTCCAGTCATTCTTTTTGCCGGTTGCGGTAAACCCCCGAAAGCGAAACCGAAAGCAGTAGATGTTTTTGTTGCAGAAGTGCAGGAAAAATATATTACTCCCACAGCCCAAATTATCGGCCAGGTCAAAGCGGACAAAAGCGTGAACCTGGTTGCCCGGGTAAAGGGTTTTTTAATGAAGCAGAATTTCACAGAAGGGCAAATGGTCAAAAAAGGCCGTTTGCTTTTTTTAATAGAGCAAACGCAATATCAGGCTCAGGTAAAAGCCTCGGAAGCTGAAGTGTTAAAAGCTCAGGCGAAATTGAAAAATGCCATGATTGAATATAACCGCCAGAAAACGCTGTTATATAAAAATGCCACATCTGAACGTAAATTTGATGACGCAACCTCTAATAAAATGCAGTCTGAAGCCATGTTGATGAATGCCCAGGCAAATCTAGCTGAAGCAAAACTGAATCTTAGTTACACATCGGTTATGGCTCCTTTTGATGGCCGGGTCGGACTGGTGAACTACGATGTCGGTAATGTTGTCGGACCGGAAAGCGGAACTTTGGCGAATGTTGTCCGAATGGACCTGGTCAGGGTTATGTTCAACATCAGCGAAGTCGATATGCTGAAAGTTATGGAAAGGAATAAAGGCCTGGATGCCGCCAGTGATAACATTGCCGTCAAGTTGAGGTTTCAAGATGGACAGAATTACGGTGTCATTGGGAAAATCAGTTATTGGAGCAATCAGATCAATATATCGACCGGGACCTTGAAGATGGAGGCGACGTTTGAGAATCCAAAACACCTGTTAATTCCGGGAATGTATGTCCATGTTATCTTCGAGGGAAAGAAGAAGAAGCAAGCTCTGTTGTGTCCGCGTGAGGCAATCCTTGAAAACCAGACTGGAAAATATGTGCTGCTGGTGGATAAAAAGAATATTGTTGACGAACGCCAGGTTGAGGTTGGAACTATTTCCGGCACTTATCAGCAAATTACTTCCGGACTGCAAAACGGGGATAGGGTCATAATCAGCGGAATCCAGAAAGTTCGCAAGGGGGTCCTGGTTAAACCTCTGCTGGACAAAGACCGGGACCTTGTTCCGATTGATAAGGAACAGACAACTCCAGTCAAGAATAAAAAGGCCGCTCCGACCACTCCGAAGGCCGGGAGTAAATAAACAATGTTCAGCTTTTTCTTCATAGACCGACCACGTTTTGCTCTGGTGATCTCGATTGTCATCACGATTGCCGGAACCATTTCTATTTTTGTGCTGCCGGTGGCGCAGTATCCGAATATCACGCCGCCGCAGATATCGATAACGACAACTTATCCGGGGGCGGATGCTTCCACGGTGCTTAAATCGGTAGTTCAGCCGATTGAGACCCAGGTCAACGGGGTCAAGAATATGATTTATATTTCTTCGACCAGCGCTGACGACGGTTCCGCAATCATAACTGTCAGTTTTGAGATCGGGACCGATCCGGATATGGATACGGTTAATGTCCAGAACCGGGTTAACTGGGCCTCTCCCCAGTTGCCTTCCGAGGTGCAGCGTCAGGGGACCATCGTCAAGGAAAAATCCAGTAACATGCTGCTGGTTATCACCCTGAGTTCGCCGGGAGGTTCCCTGGATTCATTAACGCTTAGCAATTACGCTTCAATTTATGTGAATGACGAAATCAAACGTATTCCGGGGGTCGGGGATACCAAGCAATTGGGCGAGCTGAAATATTCAATGCGCATCTGGATTAATCCGGACAAGCTGGCGAGTTTGCAGATGACGGTTGACGATGTGATTGACGCGATCAACCGGCAGAATGTTCAGGTAGCCGCCGGAGCCATCGGTTCTTCCCCGATTAGTGAAAAACAGATATTTCGTTATACAATCCAGACACAGGGGCGCTTGACCACAGTTGATGAATTCAAGGATATTATTATTCGCGGCGATCCGTCAGGAGCCAATGTCAAGATCAAGGATGTCGCCAGGGTTGAATTAGGCGCTGAGAACTATGATTCCAACGGACAGCTTAACCGTAAACCCTCTGCGCTGCTGGCGGTTTATCAGTTGAGCGACGCCAATGGGCTGGCTATCTCAGAAGCGTGTCATGCCAAAATGGATGAATTGAAAAAAAGTTTTCCACGTGATCTGGTTTATGGTATTCAATATGATACTACCGATTTTATTCAAGCGTCGATCGATGAAGTTGTGGAAACCCTTTATATTGCGGTTCTGCTGGTTATTCTGGTTACCTGGGTGTTTTTGCAGGATATCCGTTCAACCCTTATTCCGACAGTGGCGATCCCGGTTTCTCTGATCGGTACTTTCGCCTTTTTACTGGCCATGGGATATTCAATCAACCTGATTACCCTTTTCGGTCTGATCCTGGCTATCGGGATTGTTGTGGACGACGCAATTGTGGTTATCGAAAACGCGAATCGTCTTCTGGATGAAGGAATGAGTCCGAAAGAGGCGGCCAAGGAGACGATGAGAGAGGTTACCGGCCCGGTTGTCGCCACAACCCTGGTGCTGTTGGCTATGTTCATTCCAATCTGCTTTATGCCGGGAATCACCGGTGAATTATATCGTCAGTTCGGGGTTACCATCTCGGTTGCGGTTTGTATTTCCTCTTTGAATGCCCTGACGCTCAGTCCGTCATTGTGCGGGACTATCCTGAAGAAAAGGGACAAGGACAAAAAGCCGTTTTTCCTGTTCAGGGTTATCTATGGCGCATTTAACGCAGTCTTTGATAGAATCTCTTTTGGTTATTCAAAGATTGTTTCTTATCTGGTTCGTAAAGCCGTATTGGTGTTGATTGCTTACGGAATATTAATGCTGGTATCTTTCAAATTATATGAACAATTGCCGACCGGTTTTATCCCGGAAGAGGACCAGGGCGCGTTTTTCGTGAATATCCAGCTGCCGGACGGAGCATCGTTGCCCAGGACTCAACGAGTCATTAATAAAGTCTCAAATATTCTGGAAGGAACCCCGGGAGTGAAATGGGTGATGACCTGCTCCGGTTTTAATATTTTAACTCAGACCACCAATGCTAACTGCGGTCTGGTGATTGTGGTGCTTGATCCCTGGAGCAAGCGGAAAGCTCCGAGTCTGAAACAGGATGCCATCATTCATCAGCTCAGGGGTAAATTTGCTAAGGTTTCCGATGCGATGATCATGCCGTTTACGATTCGGCCATTCCCGGTCTCGGTTCGACCGGCGGATTTTCCTTTGTGCTTGAGGATACTACCGGAACTGCACCGGTTCGACTCAAGCAGGTTGCTGACAAAATCATTGAAGCGGCAAACAAGAATCCGGCATTGACGACAGTTTTCACTACTTTCCGGGCTCAGGTGCCAAGAATCTATTTGAATATTGACCGGCAGAAGGCGTTGAAACTTGGAGTTCCTATCAGTGACATCAACAGTGCACTGCAGGGCTTGATGGGATATTACTATGTAAACGACTTCAATCTGTTTGGAAAAGTCTATAAAGTAGAGGTTCAGGCTGAAAAGAAATATCGTACTTCAATTGATGATATTTCCGGACTCTATGTTCGCAATGACAAGAAGAACATGGTTCCGTTGAGCACTCTGGGTGAAGTTTCATCCACGCTCGGGCCTCAGTATTTAAATCGCTACAATCTGTATTCTTCCCTGACCATTAATGGTTCCGCGGCTCCGGGCTTCAGTTCCGGTCAGGCTATGCGGGCTATGGAGGAAATTGCGGATAAATATATGGCTCCCGGTATGAAATATGAGTGGACTGATATGTCATACCAGGAAAAACTGGCGGGAAACAAGGTTATTTACATTTTTGCGTTGGCCTTGTTGTTTATCTACCTGTTCCTGGTGGCGCAGTATGAGAGCTGGATGATCCCGTTGGCGGTTATGCTGTCGGTTCCGGTCGCATTTTTCGGAGCTATCCTGTTTCTGATGATCGCGGGAATTGACAACAATATTTACACCCAGGTCGGATTTGTTCTTCTGTTCGGGTTGGCCACTAAAACGGCTATTCTGATTGTTGAATTTGCTAAAAAACAGCATGAAGAGGAAGGCAAGGGAATTGTCGAAGCCGCGTCGATCGCGGCGAAACTGCGTTTCAGGGCTGTCTGCATGACCGCATTGTCATTCGTTCTCGGGACATTCCCTCTGGTTATCGCCAGCGGGGCCGGTGCGATGAGTCGAAAATCCCTGGGGAATGCCGTTTTTGGCGGTATGCTTGCATCTATTCTCTTCGGAACATTGCTCATTCCTGCCTTTTATGTTGTTATCCAATGGCTGATTGAACATACTCATAAAGCAAAAGAGTCCGAACCTGTACCTGACGCTGAAAAATAATTTTGATTGTTATGCGGAGTTATCGGAATTATGAAAGCGTCAATTGCGGGTGTATTGACAGTTTTTCAGATTCTCTATTGAAAATAAATTGCACTCAATGACAAAAGATATCTTAAAAAATAGTTTTTAGCCGGACTGTGCCGGAAGGTTTGGAAGTTATTCCGGCGCAGCCGCTAAATCTCATATAAAAAAATCCTGATCTTCTTTTTTTTGCAAAAAAGAAGGTTTATTCAGGGTAATAGTTGAATTTTCAGCCCTGAATTCTATATTATATTCTAACACGTAACATTTGTAATGTAAGCAAAAAGAAATATTCACATTGAAGCCTTTATCATATCAATTAAAATCTCTTTTAATTTTACTTCTGCTTGTTTGCTTTTTTCCGGATTTGCATGCTGATTCCGAAAGAGGTCAAATTCAACGGATTTTGTTTCTTCATTCATGGCACTACGGCAACCCCTGGGTTCAGGAGATTGAATCCGGAATTGAGATTACCAAGGAGAAATACCCGAATACGGTGGAAATTTTTTCTGAGTATATGAGTACGGACTTGAGTCGTGATACCGCTTATCAGAAATACCACGAAGAATATATAATCAGAAGCTACAAGAATATGCATATTGACCGGGTTGTTGCAATTGGCGCGCCCGCGATTAAACTGGCCTCAAACCTGAAAAAAACCATCTTTAAGAATGCCAGTCAGCTGAACGTTGGTTTGCCGGTCCAACCGGGGGAGAAGAACCAGAAAATAATCAACGCGGTCAGGAGCACAGTTGATTTTATTGTTCAAAAAAAGCCGAGGCTGAATTATTTAACGCTGATTGCCGGAAATTCTGAAGATGCCAAAGAATACCGGAAAATTGCACAGCAGGCGTTACACAAATATAAACTGCCTTGTGAAATGATTATTCTTAACGGCCAGAACATTTCTTCGGTAAAAATAATAAAAATGGTTCAAAACTATCCGCCGGGCGGGTGTATTCTGGTAACCCATTGGATGTTTGGACGAGAGAAGAAATATTTTCCTCCTTCAAAATTATATAAACAGCTTTCTGATATAAGTCCGGTACCGGTGTTTTGTCTGACGGATTATCCTCTGGGTTATGGCGTAGTCGGCGGCAAAGTTTTTACGGGCGAAGATTTCGGAATTCATATTGCTGAAGCGGCAATTAACGGGTCCGAGTTTAAAATGCCGCAAAGTCAGTGGGTGTTTGATGAACGAGCCTTGGATTACTGGGGAATTTCGTCAAAAGAACTGCCTCCGAATAGTGAATTGATAAATCATAAGATGCTTTTTGTCGAGCGCTATTTGACATATATCATAGCCGCCGCAGTTGTTTTTTCGCTCATCATACTGGCTTTGGTCCTTTCACTTGTCAATTATTTGCGGCGCCGAAAAGTGGAAGAGGTATTTAAAACTATATTTGAAGAAACTCCGAATGCCATTGTTGTTTTCGATATTTCCGGTTTTCCGCAGTTTGCCAACAGAAGTATGTTCAATCTGTTGAAAATCAATTATTTTGAACAAATGCAGGAGTTCAATCTGTTTGCTCATCTGTTAACGCCTGAAATGGCGGAAGAATTGCATAACAGTCTGGAAACCCAAAAAATATCTTCCGTGATCAATCTTGAAGATGCCAGAAAAATATGGCTTAAAAATGCTACGGCATCTGGTCGTCTGAACCTGGAAATCAGCGTCCGACGACTTGCGTTGCATGGCAATACCAACTATGTCGCTATTATCAATGATGTTACCGCGACCCGTGATTTGCTTTACCGGATGGAGCTGCTGGAAGCCGCGATCTCACGTTCCGCCGTTGCCGTACTCCTGATAAATCCGGATCATACCCTGCATTATATCAATTATGCCGCTTCAGAATGGTTCAGTATAACCCGCAACTCGTGTGACAGTTACAAGGTTGATGACTTGCTGTCTGGAAATCAGAATGATTTAAAAGAACTGCAACGCATATTTACCGATCGTTACAGTTCGTTTACGGCTCAATTCAAAACCGGAGTCGGCAGCGTTTTTACCGCCGCGGTTCATGGTAGTATTGTTAATGTCAGCGGACGTAAGATGACGTGTCTTTTTATTGAAGATATAACCATGCGACTTAGAGCTCAGGAAGATTTACGGGAAAGTGAAGAACGGTTGCGTCTGGCGGTCATGGGCGCTGATCTTGGACTGTTCGACTGGGATATCCGGGAACAGAAGATTACCTTTTCAGCGGCTTCCAGCGCATTCTTTTCCCATGAGCCGGATTCGACAACGCTGCCGATTCAGGATTGGGAACGCAGAATTGTCGAGGAGGACCGTTTGGTTGCCCTGCAGAAAATCAACGACTGCCTCAAAGGTAATAAAGTTGAATATATCTCCCGTTACCGGCTTAGAACTTGTGACGGCAATATCCGTAATGTAATTGATACCGGCAGTATTATCGAGTATGATGAGCAGGGGAAACCACTGCGCGTAGTCGGAACCCAGCGCGACGAAACTGAACAGAAAATGTGGGAGTTGAAACTGCTTGACGCTAAACGTAAAGCAGAAGAAAGTGACCGTCTGAAGACTTTCTTCCTGTCGAATATTTCACATGAGATCAGGACGCCTTTGAACGGGGTTCTCGGGTTTGCCCGGTTGCTGACGGAGACGGAGCCGGGGTCGGAAGATAGCTTCAAATATACTGAAATGATATCTTCGTCGGCGGACATGCTGCTTCAATTGTTCTCCAATATTATCGACTTTGCGCGCATTGAAAGCGGGGAACTGCAATTGAGCCGGTCACGGATGAATGTCAATGGTATGTTGAGTGAGTTACTGGATGATTGCAAGCATGATATTAAAGAAAATAACAAAGTGGAGGTCGAACTCTACTGCATTCCCGGACTGGCCGACCAAAGCGCGGAAATAATGTCTGATCCTAAACGCTTAAAGCAGGTCATGCATTGTCTGCTGACCAACGCGGTTAAATTCACCGACTCAGGCCGGATTGAGTTTGGATACTCTGCGGAATCCAGGGCTTTCCTGGAATTTTTCGTTCGCGATACCGGAATCGGGATCACTCCTGAGCAGCAGGAACTGGTTTTTCAATTCTTCCGTCAGGTTGATGGTTCAGATACCAGGCGTCATGGCGGAGCCGGCCTGGGACTGGCTCTTGCGAAGAAACTTGTTGAGATGATGGGAGGGGTAATCTGGGTCGAATCCAACCATGGTAAAGGAACGACCTTGAAATTTACCGTACCCCGGTGATATATTACCGAATGAAATTTCATAATTGAATAAATGTTGAAATCCTGATTTTAGACTCGAAGAATCAAGTCATTGTATTAAACTTAATCTTATTTAACTATAGGAGAGCACATGAAACAAGTAGCAATTTTGATGGGTAGCAAAAGCGATTTACCCGTATTAAAAGGAACCTTCAAGGTTCTTGATGACTTTGGCGTGGGGTATACCGCCAGAGTGCTTTCGGCCCATCGTACTCCGCATGCGGCCGCCGAATTTGCGGAAAATGCCGAAACCGAAGGTTATAAAGTTATAATCTGTGCCGCCGGGATGGCTGCTCATCTTGGCGGGGTTGTCGCTGCCCATACTACTTTGCCGGTTATCGGACTGCCGATTGCCTGCGAACCGTTCAATGGTTTTGATGCTTTACTGGCAATGGTGCAAATGCCGCCGGGAATCCCCGTCGCGACAGTAACAGTCGGTAAGGCGGGCGGAAAAAATGCCGGTCTTTTCGCTATCTCCATTCTTGCTTTGGGAGACTCGGCGTTGGCCGCTAAACTTAAAGAGTTCCGGGCTGACCAGGTCAAAATGATTGAGGACGCGGATCAGGAACTGCAAGCAGAATTGAATCAGTGATCATGCGCTTTAATTTGACAATTCTATTGACGTTGACCGCAATCGCGAGCTACGGAGCCGCGCCGGCGACGGTATCGCCGGTTCCTGCGGTTAAGCCGGAAGTGAAAAACCGGCCAGATCCTGATGCCATTGAAAATAAAGCGTATTTGCAGTTCCGGCAGGAGGCGATTGATCTTCTGGATGCCGTATACCGGAAAAAACCGGAATTGTTTGGTGAACTTAAATTGCGTAAACAGCGGGAAAAGATGCTGCAAAGGATCGTTTCCGGAGCGGTTCCTGATATTCAGTATTACGGTCGTTTTTCCACCGTTCCGGCCGAAACCAGGGCTAAGCCGGAAAAAAAAGCGGATATAACGGTTTATAAGGCTTTAAAAATTCCCGGAAGCGGAGTCTATTACTGTCGGATCGACACGTTGGAACCGGCAAATGCCGATATAGTTCTGGCGGCAGGTTCCGGTCCAGCAATAATTGATCTGCGGAATTGCTCGGGCGGCAATTGGCAGACGGCTGAAAAATTGTTGCGGAAAATCGCGAAAAACAGCGTTTTACTGATTGGACCGGACACGGTTGGTCCCGCCGAAGCGGTAGCGGCAGCGGTTGTCAAAGCAGGCGGGATTACAATGGGCGGCAGAACTGCCGGTAAACCATTTCCGGAAACCCGGATTACTTTAAAAGACGGCACGCTGCTGATTTTGCCGGAACGACCTCTGGCTTTCGCTAAAGTTTCGAAAGCGGCGGCGGTACCGGTGGTGCCGGAAGAACCAGTTCCGCAAGTCGATTACAAGCAGTTCTCAAAACAATCGAATCGAAATAGGGACAAATGCTTGTCAAGGGCCGCTGAACTGATAAAAGTAATGGCCCTGATGAAAAATAACGTTAAGAAAACAAAATAATTTATGTTGCTGGAAGTAAACAACCTGTCGATCTCATTCATGCATGACGGTTCGCCGTTGTCAGTCGTTTCCGGCGTTTCGTTCAGTGTCCGCAAGGGGGAAATCCTGGCTCTGGTCGGAGAGAGCGGTTGCGGCAAGAGCGTAACCTGTATGGCTTTGACGCGGCTGCTGCCTGAAAAGTCCGCGTTGTATCCCAGCGGGAAAATAATCTTCCGAAACGAAAACCGGGAATACTCGGTTCTTGAGCTTGGCTCCCGGCAGCTTCGCTCCTTGCGCGGCGGCAAGATCGGTTATATCTTTCAGGAGCCTTCAGCCTCGCTTAATCCGGTTTACCGGGTAGGGGACCAGATCGCCGAGTCGATTCATCTGCATACTCCGAAAGAGACTGATGTAAAAGGCCGCATTATTGACCTGCTTACCAGTGTGGGGATTCCTGACCCCGCAAGCCGGATGCGCTGTTTTCCTCATGAACTGAGCGGCGGAATGCAGCAGCGGGTGATGATTGCCATGGCCCTGGCCGGCAATCCGGAACTGTTGATTGCGGACGAGCCGACAACTGCGCTGGATGTGACGATCCAGGCGCAAATTCTGGAATTACTGGCGGAGCTGCGTGCGACCCGGGGAATGTCGATTATTCTGGTGACGCACAATCTTGGCATTGTTTCTGAAATGGCTGACCGCGTCATCGTCATGTATGCCGGACATACCGTTGAATCCGGTGATACTGCGCAGTTGCTTGATAAGCCTATGCACCCGTATACTTCCGCTTTACTGGACGCGGTCCCGGTTCTTGGCAATGACAGCAAGTCATTGCAGACGATTCCGGGAACCGTTCCTTCTCCGGCGGAATTCCCGTCCGGATGCCGGTTTGCCGGTCGCTGTCAGGTCAAAACAAAACTTACTTCTGAACAGAAATTGCAGTGCGAAAAAGAGCTGCCGCCATGGGAAAACCATGCCGGTGTCAGATATTGCCGTTGTTTTCATCCTCTTAATCTTCCGAAAAGCGAGGTGACAAGATGAATAAATCCCTGGCTCCATTGATTATCGGACTGGCAGTGGTTATCCTGCTGACTATGATCTTGATTTCGGTTCAGACCCCTTACATGGAAAGAGACAATTATCCACAAAACAATAAAAACAGTGGCGACAACAATAATCCGTCAATGCAGCTTAGTCCCTATGAAGCCCAGCCCCGGAGCCCGGGACCTCGTAGAGAGCCACGCCAGGCACCGGGAATAAGTAACGAAGAACTCAGCGATATGTACTTGAAAGCTCTGAACAATTATCATATCGGACAATTTAAAAAATCGGAGGAACTGGTCCGGACTGTGCTGATATTTACTCCGAAAGATGACAAGGCGCTCATGCTTTACGGGCGCTTGCTGTATCAGCAGGAAAAATATGACGAAGCTGAATCAGTTTACCGGAATCTGGCGAAAATGCACCCGGAAAGTCCGATGGTTTACAATAATCTGGGGCAGGCTCTGGCTAAACAATATCGTTTCAATGAAGCTATTGAAGTGCTTTCGACCGCCCGCAAAAAAGATCCGGCCAGTCCGATTATCAGTCTGAACCTGGCCGGGGCCTATGCGGTGATCGGCGAACGCGGCAAAGCCAAATATTACTTTAAAGAAGCATATTCCACCGCCGGCAAACAGGTGCTGCCCGCGGCGATGGACCCGACTTTGAAAAGTTTGCAGGATGATCCGGAGTTTGTTGAATTCATCAATCAAGCCAAAGCCAAGGCTGTTAAAGAGAAAAAGGATCAGCCGGAACCCAAAATCGCTCCGGAAGTCAAACCGCTGAAAGCCCTGCAGTAATGAGTTTAATTCGCGTTTTACCTGAACAGATAAGCAACCGTATTGCCGCCGGGGAAGTGATCGAACGTCCCGCTTCCGTCGTCAAAGAGCTGGTTGAAAACGCTCTGGATGCCGGCGCGTCTTCAATCAGAGTGACGATTGAAGGAGCCGGCAGCAAGCTGATCGCGGTTGTCGATAACGGTTCCGGTATGGATGCGGACGACGCTCTGTTGTGTCTGGAGGCGCATGCCACCAGTAAAATTGCCGGGGAGAAAGATATCCATGAGATAATCACCTATGGTTTCCGTGGCGAGGCCATGCCAAGTATCGCTTCGGTTTCCCGTTTTTCCCTGCGAACCCGCCGCCATGAAGATGCCGCCGGAACTGAAGTAACTGTTCGCGGCGGTTCATTCGTCAGCAGCGGCCCGGTTGGTTGCGCGCCCGGAACCGAGATTCTGGTTCGCGACATCTTTTTCAATACTCCGGCCCGGAAAAAATTCATGCGGGCGAAAGCCACTGAGGAAAAACATATTCAGGAAGCGCTATACCTGATGGCGCTGCCGCATCCGGAAGTTTCTTTTGAACTTACATTCGATGGGCGTCAGGCTTTTACCTCTCCGGCTCACAAAAACCTCCGGCCGCGTATTACCTCGTTTTTCGGTTCCGATTACGCCGATAATATGCTGGAAATTAATTTTGAGGATAACGGCGTCAAAGTCAGCGGCTATATTGCCCGGCACGGTTTTACCCGTAATACCCGGCGTGAACAGCGGACTTTTGTCAATGGTCGTGGCGTGGAGTCTCAGGCTATTTTTCGCGGTCTGCGCGACGGCTATGGCGGCATGGTCGAAAAAGGTCGTTTCCCCCCCGCTCTGTTGTTCATCAACCTTGATCCGATTCTGGTGGACGTCAATGTCCATCCGGCCAAAAAAGAGGTGAGGTTCTGCAGTGACTGGCAGATTTCCCATACAATTGCGGAAGCGATTCGCCTGGCGTTGAGCGCAACAGAGGCCCCGACCGTCAATATCGCGCCGGAAATCTCGCTGCGTTCCATGCTGGATGGGGCCGAGGTGGATTACCAGCAGCGCATAATACACCCGGATCTGCTCCTGCCGGATGACTCGGTTGAGGATGAAGTCATTACTCCGGTCATGCCGGAACAGGATGATACGACCTGGATGTCGCTGCCGGAACCGGGTGAAAAGCCGGTATTCCGCAAACCGGAACCTGAGGTTCGGCCTCAAGTTGTCCCGGCTAAACCCGAACTGCCGCAACAGGTGCGTTCCTCGCCGGATGGCATTTCCGTTACCACCCTGAACGGAAAAGACGGCAGTATTAAAATCCTCGGCGCGCTTGACGATACCTACATTCTGGTGGGGTGTCCGGTTGGTTTATTGATCGTCGATCAGCACGCGGCGCATGAGCGGATTCTTTTTGAAAAAATATTGAACGAAAGTCGCCGTAACGAAAAAACACTTTCGCAGCAACTGCTAATTCCGATAACTCTGGAACTTTCCCGGGCGGAAATCGCCTTTTTAGAGAAAAACATTGAAATATTCAACAAACTTGGCTATGAACTTGATTTATTCGGCGGCAATACCGCGATAGTTAACGGAGTGCCCCATGTCTTTACCCAGGGCAATGTCGGCGGGGCGTTGCAGGATATCATTTCCGATTTGTCCGAAACCGGTCGGACCGGGGCGGTCGATCTAGAATCTGTGGCCCGTTCCGCCTGTCATGCCGCGGTCAAGGCCCATGACAATTTGACCGATCAGGAAATCAAGAATCTGCTGACTCAAATGTCTGAATGTGAGATGCCGTTCTGCTGCCCTCACGGTCGTCCGACCGTTATCTGTGTATCGACCCGCGAACTGGAACGCCGTTTCAGTCGCCGCTGACCTGTACGGGAGCGCGACCATATTACCCCCGGGAACGCGGACGTCCCGTCCGCACGTATTAACCCTGGGAACGCGGACGTCCCGTCCGCACGTATTACCCCTAAGATCGCAGGCTGTAAGTCTGCAATAAAACGAATTCGGAAGGCCCCACCCACGGAAACACCGAAAGAACTTATTAAACTTAATCTTGCTTTTTTGATTCAGTTTGAACCTTAACATTTCCTTCGGCGGGAGTAATTGAAACAGGGACATACATGCGGTACTTGACATCACCGCTGATGATCTTGACGAAACATGACGCAAAAGCAAGAAAACATAATATAAGGATGGCGAAACAGAGTAAAAAATTAATCAGGGACGCAATAATATAATGAGTATCTGTTTGTTTTTTGTATATGAGTATAGATAAATATAAAACAGTAACCAACGGAAATATAATTAACCAGTAAGAATAGTTTTCCAAAAATATTGTAAATACTGACTTCGGTTCTCCAATAAATATGTTGGTGTACATTATTTGGGTACAAACTGCAATAAAACATCCAAGACCAGACAGCATGGACTGCAATAAAACGAAAAAAATTATGATTGCGACTTTTAATTTTGTTTTCATTACTCGCCCCTTCTTTAACTTTTTGCTGATAATATTCCTTCAAGCTTGCGGATATTGATCACTAGTCCGAATAATGTCAAGGTGTAACCAGCTTTCATTAATACGAGCGGCGACATGAGCAAATGAGCTGGGATTTTTACCTGGCTTGAATTCATCTTTATACATTTCGCACCCTCCGTTTAATATCTTAATATATCATACGGGTTGATCGAATACAAATAAATATACGGGGCAGCTTTTCAGGTTCTTTTGAGGAATAAATCAAATGTATCTTGATATTTCCGGTTCCGGTTTTATGTTATTGTTATGATTCTACGTGAAGCTTATACAGGAGAAATATGTCGATGAAAAATTTATTCAGAAAATTGTTGTTGGTCGGTCTGGTCGGATGTGCGGGATATTCAAACGCGGCTGTAACGGCGGTATCGTCCGGAGCATTAATGAAACAGCGGGCCGCTGAATTCAAAAAAGTAACGGCGGCATGTCCGCGTCGCCTGGTTTATCTTTCATGGGATACATCGATGAACGTCTGGCGGAATAAATCGGAGCAGCTGGCGGCAAAACTGCGTCTGCTGGGCTTTACCGATGCGATAGTGGCGCTTGACGCGGAAAAATTTTACGGGGAGGACGGAAATCAGACTGTCTGCCGTAATCTGCTGAAAAAGCTTGGAGCGGTTAAGATTCGTGCCTGGGCGTTGATTTCCAATCATGATCTGTTCGCGGTTAAAAAAGGCGGCTGGTTTTCCTCTGATCAAAATATGCTGAACGTCCGGCTCAAGGCCTTGGCTGAATTCAATAAGGGCGATATAAAATTTGCCGGTGCGATTCTTGAGGCCAAACCGCATTTGCTTGACGGCAGCGAAGGACAGCAACCGGTCGGATCGCTTTATCAATGGAGTAAGAAATCCTATGGAATCGGTTTGGATAACGATATTCTGATGACCCGCATGTTCGACAATATCGCCGGAACCCACGAAGTTGAAACTCTGCCGTTCGGCTTTCTGACTTCGCCGGAATATTCCGATAAAGCTCAGGCGAAAAAACTTAGCAAAGGACATGTCAATGACTTTTTGAAACACGGCGGTTTGGTTATTCTCGAAAGTTTTTCATCCAGTCAGGCCGAGGTCTTCCGTCTTGGAGTAAGTGAACTGCGTTCCGCCGGAAAACCCCGGAGTATAATTCTCGGCGTTTGCACGGTTCCGCAAACCACCAGTTCCGATGTCAGGGAAATTGTCCTGAACGCTAAAGGCTGGAAATATTTTGTCAACTCCCTGGCGGAACTGGTAAAATCTTCTGCCAAATATAAAACATTCGGCGGACTGTATTTCTACGATTTCGCCGGGATAGAGGCAATCCTCGACGCGAATAAATAATTATAGCGGACACAATGATTTATTCAGGTAAATTTTGCCCTTTCAAGCTTACCGGAAAAATTATTCTTGCCTTTTTCATTTTTGCGGTAAAACTGGCGGCGGCTGATTATTATGTCGCCACAACCGGTAATGACAGTTCAGCCGGAACCATTGACGCGCCGTGGAAGACAATTCAGCACGCGGCGGATAACGTCAGCGCCGGGGATGTGGTATATATCCGGGAGGGTACATATGGTGAGCAGGTTTCAATCAATGTCTCAGGTTCCGAATCCGGCTATATCACGTTCAAAAATTACGACGATGAAAACGTGGTGATCGACGGTTCCGGTTTGACTCCGACCGGTGGAACCGCGTTGCTGTCGATTGAAAATCAGAACTATATTATCATTCAGGGACTGGAACTGCGAAACTACTCCACTTCGGAAAAAAATACCGTGGTAATGGGGATTTTCATTGCCGGAACGTCTCATCATATCCAGCTTCTGGACAACTATGTGCATAATATTAATCATAACGCCGAAACATCCGGCGGCAACGCCCACGGGATCGCGGTTTACGGAACGAGCGGCGGCAGTTCGATAAACAATCTGGTGATTAGCGGGAATACTGTAGCCGATTGCAAACTGGGGTCGTCTGAGGCTCTTGTACTTAACGGCAATGTTGAAAAATTCGTCGTAGTAGCAAATACTGTCCATGACTGTGATAACATCGGCATCGACCTGATCGGCTGGGAGAAAACCGCTCCCGCGAATGACCAGGCGAGAAACGGCACTGTCGCCTTTAACATCGTGTATAACATTAGTTCTTACGGCAATCCCGTCTACGGCAATGAATACGCGGCGGGTGGAATTTATGTTGATGGCGGCAAAGACATTATTATTGAATGCAACAGCGTACACCATTGTGATTTCGGGGTGGAGGTCGGCTGCGAACACCGGAATAAAACCACATCCGGGGTTGTTGTCAGAAATAACCTCTTTTATCTGAACAATACCACCGGCATCGCGTTCGGTGGTTACACTACCGGCAAGGGAATTACTCAAAATTGCATCTTTATCCATAATACCTTGCTGCTCAATGACACGACCAAATCCGGCACCGGCGAAATCATGATCCAGAAGAGTAACAACAATACCGTATCGAACAATATTATCTACTGCAACGAACAGGGAATCGCTATCAGTAATTATTTTTCTTCCAAACATTCTTATGACAACAGTTTCGACTACAATATGTATTTTTGCAAAGACGGAAAAGCGCCGGTATTCGTCTGGCAGAAAAAAGAGTACACCGGGTTTGATGTCTTCCGTGCCGCGTCGAACCAGGACCGGAATTCGTCTTTTACCGATCCGCTTTTTACGGATATTGAATCACTTGATTTGAGTCTTCAAGCCGCTTCGCCCGCGATCAACGCCGGGGACCCGGGTTTTGTCAGGGTCGGCTATGATACCGATTTCGCGGGCGGTAGTCGCATTGTCGAGGAAATTACGGACTGCGGCGCGTATGAGTATAATCCTGGAATAAACACTTACACAATAAGCATAGTCGTTGATCCGGAAGACGCTGGAACCGTGGTCGGGGCCGGGGTTTATACCGAAGGCGAAACAGTCAGTGTAACCGCCGACCCGGCGCACGGCTATGCCTTCAGTGAATGGTCCGGCAGTATTACCGGCTCGGACAACCCGGTTACGGTGACGATTGATTCGGATAAAACGATTACAGCCGCTTTTATTGAATCACCGATCGAGCCGGTTTCACTTGCCCGAGGATCACTTCTGGAGATTTACGCAACGGATGTCGATTCCGGTTTAAGCGTATTTACCCGGCAGCCCAAAGGATATGTGACTTATTATGACGGGAATTCCAGATCTTATTTAAAACGAGTCAATGCCATCAACAAAAACAATCCTTCCGCAGTTGCATATTTGGAGTGGAATTCCACCTTGCTGCTCTATGATAAAAAAGAGTTCAAAAACGTCCTGATCAGTGACAAGCTGAAAGACGACCCGATGCAGCGGCTTGAATTTGATGGGTTGTATATTTCGGCTAAATCCCCCGAGGCGGGAATAGATATCAAGGATAGAAAACTTGAACAAACAGTCTATCTGGAACCTCCGGTGATTTCAGGTGTAAGCGGCAACTATAAGGTTTCCGGTGACCGGTTTACAGTCACAGGAAGTTATTTCGGTTCAAGCCTGCCCCAAATATTCATCGAGTATTATAAGAATGGCGATTCCGGTAAACCCGGCTACAAACAATGCAAACTTGATAAATCTCTCAGTCTTTTATATAAAGACGCATCGGGCAGGGCCAATAAAAGCTGCATGGTTGTTTTGAAAAGCGACAGTACGGAAACGCAGCCAATTGGTTTCAGCCAGGTAACGGCGGTATATCCAAAGCTCAATGGTAAAGATACTGTAACCGGTTATATCGTTATTGACAACGGCAGTGGGCTTGCGGTATATAAGTTGCCGTAAAACAATTGAGTTCGCTCCACTTCCGCTGTGTTCGCCGCTTTTCGGTTATCTTTTGTAAATATGAGAAAATATCAGCTTGTTTCTAAGGAGTTGTGACTTGCATTGTGAATTAAATGACTGTATATTAGTCGGCTGTAGCCAAATCGTTAAATCCGATTAAAAAAGGAGAAATATATAATGTCTAATGGATATAATGTCGCGGTGGCCGGTGCCACTGGTGCGGTGGGCGTGGAAATGCTCAAAACGCTGGAAAGACGTAATTTTCCGGTAAAAAGTCTTAAATTGCTGGCGTCATCCCGTTCCGCCGGTAAAAAAATGGCCTTCAAAGGCGAAGAACTGGTTATTGAAGAATTGACCCATGATTCTTTCAAGGGAATTGATATTGCGCTGTTCTCCGCCGGCGGTGGAATTTCCAAAGAATTCCGTAAATCGGTAACCGATGCCGGAGCTGTTATGATCGATAACTCCAGCGCGTTCCGGATGGATGATGACGTGCCGCTGGTCGTGCCGGAAGTAAACCCGGAAGATGTAAAATGGCACAATGGCGTTATCGCCAATCCCAACTGCTCGACCATTATCATGCTGGTCGCGGTCGCTCCGCTGCATAAGGCGAAAAAACTCAAACGCCTGGTTGCCGCCACTTATCAGGCCACCAGCGGCGCCGGAGCCAAAGGAATGGAAGAACTGGTCGTACAGACCCGTCAAATCTTAAACGAAGAAGCATTCGCACCGAAATTTTTTGCGCATCAGATCGGTTTCAACCTGATTCCGCATATTGACGTGTTCCTTGATAACGGTTATACCAAAGAAGAGCTCAAAATGCTGTTTGAAAGCCGCAAAATGCTGCATCATCCTGACCTGATGGTGTCATGCACCTGTGTCCGGGTTCCGGTAATGCGCGCGCATTCTGAAGCGTTGAACCTTGAGTTTGAAGAAGATATCACCCCGGCGGAAGCGTATGAAATCCTCGCGGGCGCCAAAGGCGTTATCACGGTTGACGATCCGGCTTCAAACCTGTATCCGATGCCGATCGATGCTTCCAATAAGGATGAAATCCTGGTCGGACGTATTCGTCAGGATATTTCCCGCAATGATAAGCGCGGCCTGGATATCTTTGTCAGCGGCGACCAGATCCTCAAAGGCGCGGCCCTCAACGCCGTTCAGATTGCGGAACTGATCTAAAACTGAAAATATTGCGAAAAGACAAGCAGCGTCGTTGTTTAACGACGCTGCTTTTTTTTCGCCTTGAGTTTGCTTTTGCCGAAACTGGCGGTAGACTATCAGTATATGAACGTTGAACATCGAACATCGAACATCGAATGATTAAAAACGAAAAACCTTGGCCTCGGGTGTTTTTCCCTGGAGGGCGAAACTCTGTTGAGCCGGACATGCCGCGCAAACGGTCGGCTCGAGGGACTCTCGCCCTCCACAAAACACTTTGTACGTTGAACATTGAACCCCGGGAACAAATAACAAACAAGCAAGCCCTGAAAGGGCGGCACACAATAAAGGATTTTAAATGAAAGTTATTGATAAGACATTGATGGACGCGCTGACGCAGCGGGCCAAAGCCTCCGAACGCCTCCGGGCGCACCATAATCTGCATGAATCGCTGGATGAAGATATCCACCGTCTGGCAATTGCCACTGAACCCGGAACTTATTTTCAGCCGCACCGGCATTTCAGCTGCGACAAGTGGGAATTGTTCTGGTTGCTGCGCGGCTCCGGTCTGGTCCTGACATTTACCCGGGACGGCAAAGTTATTGATCGTTATGAAATCGGCGGAGAAAGTGATGTTAAGGTACTGGATATTCCGGCTGATGTTTTCCATTGCTTTCTGCCGCTTGAAACCGGAACCGTTTTCATGGAGGTTAAACGAGGTCCGTATATGAAGCCGGAGGGCGATGACTGGGGCGTTTGGGCTCCGTCGGAAGGCGATGCGGAGGTTCCCGCATTTATCGAAAAATTGAAAACGGCGCAGCCCGGAGATCAGTTGGGCTGATCAATGTATTGCAAATTCGCAACATGGTTGTATATTTTATCTTGACTGACAATTCTAATAAGTTTTAATGGATCAGGGAGAAGAAACATGGACTATCAATTTTTGCCGAACAAACTGCGTGAAATCCTGTCTGAAGAGGGAATGCCGTCTCCGGAAATTGCTTTACGGGCAAGTAATTGTCCCGATAGCGATTCACCTGGTGAAACGTACCTGGTTTCCTCCGGTGACGAACTGCGGATTTTTTCCCGTCCGATGGGCGAAAGCGAGTATCGGCAATGGCGCGGGGAGTTCCATAAAAACATCCAGAGCATGGTTTTGGAAGAGGAACGTTTCAGCAGTTTTCTGGTGGTTAACCTTGACGGTCAGGAATTCAGGCTGAAATATTCGTCGTTTGAAGCTGAAAAACTCCGTCCTTTGCTGGATAGATTTAACGGAAATGCAGCTCAGGCCGAATCTGCTCCGCCTCCGCTTCCGGAAGCGGACGGGGACGATGAAGTTGAATCTTTGCATCCTTTCTGCCTGCTGGTTGCCGGGTTGATGTACGCGGCCGGAGCGGACGGTGAACTTGGAGAAACCGAAGAACGATATATCAGGAACATTACCGTGGGGCGGGACGAACTGCTGGAAGCCGGAACCGCGCTCTATCAGCAAACATCTTTTGAAGATTATCTGGAATACTGCAAGTTGCTGGACGGCAATTCCCGGCTTTGTATCCTCGCACAGATGTCCGACCTGACCATGGGGGACGGTATTCTGCATTCAAGTGAACAGGAACTGTTGAAACAATTTGTCGCGGCCCTGAATATTTCTGATGTCAATTTCCGGGCGGTTCATGACGTTATGTTGATTAAGAATCGTTTATCATTATTTTTCTGAACATAATACGGAGTTTTTATGAGCGATCCGGCGAAAATTACCGAAATCCGTAAACTGCAGCAATGCTATTTCCGTTCCGGCGCCACGTTGGATCTTGACTTTCGTCTGTCCATGCTGGATCAGCTTCACGAGCTGATTACCGAAAACATGGACGCACTCCATAACGCCTTGTTTGAAGACCTCGGGAAATCCGAGTTTGAATCCTACGGCAGTGAAACCGGTTTTCTGCTGGAAGAAATCAAGTATGTCAAGAAGCGCCTGCATAAATGGATGAAACCGGAACATGCCGGTATCGCTTTGCCGAATCTGCCGGCTTCCGGTCATATCACTCCGGAGCCTTACGGCGTGACGCTGATTTTCTCCGCCTGGAACTATCCGGTGCAGCTGCTTTTTGGGCCGCTGATCGGCGCAATTGCCGGTGGGAACTGCGCCATGCTGAAACCGGCCGGGACCGCCGCCAATGTCGCGAATCTGGCGATGGAACTGCTCGATAAATATTTTCCGGAAGAATATGTTGCGGCTTTTCCCGGCGGACATGCCTGTGCCAATGCCTTGCTGGCGGAGCCTTTCGACTTGATATTCTATACCGGCAGTCCTGCGGTTGGACGCAAGATAATGCACGCGGCAGCGGAACACTTGACCCCGGTTGTCCTGGAGCTTGGCGGTAAAAGTCCGTGTATTGTCGATGAGGACGCCGATTTGAAAGTGGCGGCTCATCGGATTATCTGGGGCAAATTCCTGAATGCAGGTCAAACTTGTGTCGCGCCGGATTATCTGATGGTGCACCGCTCTATCAAGGATCGTCTGCTTGAAAAGATGGTCAAAGTGATCGAAGAATTTTACGGTGAAGATCCCTTGCAGTCGCCGGATCTCTGTAAAATAATCAACTCACGCCACTTTGAACGCTTGACCGGATTGTTTGATTCCGGCACTGTTCTTTGTGGCGGCAAAGCTGATCCGGAGTTGTGCAAGATCGCGCCGACGATCCTGACGGATGTTGCGCCGGATTCCCCGGTTATGCAGCAGGAGATTTTCGGTCCGATCCTGCCGGTCCTGACGTTCGAAGATCTAAGCGAGGTGATCGATTTTGTCAACGAAAGATCAAAGCCGCTGGCGATGTATTATTTCGGCAGAGACAAATCGCACAGCAAACTTCTGTTGCAGGCCACCAGTGCCGGGGGCGTCTGCATCAACGAGACAATTACCCATTTGACTAACCCTGAACTGCCGTTCGGCGGGGTCGGCGGCAGCGGTATAGGCGGCTATCACGGCAAATACAGCTTTGAGGCGTTCTCCCATAAAAAACCGATAATGGAGAAATCCACTCTGATCGATGTGCCTTTGCGCTATCCGCCTTACAAGGATAAACTTAAATATTTGAAGATGATTATTAAATGAACGAAAAACTTGATAAAAATTTGCTTGACCGATTCCTGAAATTCCAATATGCGGTTGAATTGATCCGGACAATTCTGGTGTACGCCGTTTTGTCGTTTATCAACCTGCGGGTGAAGCTCTGGATAACCGGTGACTGGTTCAGGCCGGACAAACTTGAAGCGAATCACAATATCATGGTTTTGTGGAAATATACCAACAATGAACAGAGTCGCATTTTTCAGTGGATGATCCCGGAGGCGATTCACCGTGTGACCGGCTGTCTGATTCCTTATGCCTACATGTTTCAACGCTGGTTTTTTATTATGCTGGCGTTTATCTGTTTTCATTTCTTCCTGCGGAAATGGTTCAAAGGTTCCGTCGCTTTTGGCGCGGTGTGCTTCCTGGCGGCGATAATGCCGCTGAGCTACATGAACTATTTACAGGAAAGTTTTTCTTTGTTGATGCTGTCGTACGTCGTTTTGTTGTGGCTGATCCGGGAACATAAAACCTGGTTTTACTGCGCGGCATTGCTGTTAGCGGCCATGAACAACGAAACTGTCCTGATCCTGCCCGCGGTCTTTTTCCTCTACAATTTTAAATCATGGAAATTCGATCACCTGGCAAAGCTGTCCGGGCTGACCCTGCTGACCTGCGCTCCGGCGTATCTCTGGACCGCCTGGATTCGCTATTACACCGTGTTCGAATGCCACGCGAAACACCTTGGCGGCGGCATCCACTGGTTCGGTAATATTAGAGGCATCTGGCTCTCGATGCAGTTAATGCCTTATGATTACTGGCGCGCGTGCTATCTCTATATTTTCCTTGTTTTCGGTGTTTTCTGGATTTATGCCTACCTGAAATACAAAGAACAACCGAAATTTCTGCGCCGGGCCTCACTCATTATTCCGGTTTTCGTTCTTTGCCATTTGATCACGGGGCGGATTGAAGAGGTTCGGCAAATGCTGCCGTTGGCGTTTATCATTGTTCCGCTGGGTATGCTCTATATGTTTCCGGAGTTGAGAAATGATCTTCCAAAGGAGGCGGAAGATGACTGAACGTATTGAAAAAGATATGCTGGGAGAAAAATCCCTGCCGGTTGAAGCCTATTACGGCATTCATACCGCCAGGGCCAAAGAGAATTTTAAACTGGCGTCCCGTCCGGTTGAGCAGGTTTTGGTTTCAGCTCTGGCGATGGTCAAAAAGGCCTGCTGTCAGGCCAATGTTGAATTGAAATTTTTGCCGCCTGAAACCGCCGCCGCCATTGAACAGGCTTGTGATGAGGTTGCCGAGGGCAGGTTTGAGCAGGAATTTACCGTTGACGCGCTGCAGGGGGGCGCCGGGACTTCGCTGAATATGAATATCAATGAAGTCATCGCCAACCGTGCACTTGAGATTCTGGGTTATGCCAAAGGCGATTATCAGCATGTTGATCCGCTCGATCATGTTAATCTGCACCAGTCCACCAATGATGTTTACCCGACCGCACTCAAGGTTGCTACGGTGTTTCTGCTGCGTGATTTAAGTGAAAAACTCGCAAACTTGCAGAATACTTTTCAGGAGAAGGAAAAAGAATTTGCCGGGATCGTCAAAATCGGCCGGACCGAGATGCAGGACGCTGTGCCGATCACTCTCGGGGCGGAATTTGCGGCGTTTGCCGAAGCGTTTGCCCGTGACCGCTGGCGTACGTTCAAAGCGGAGGAGCGGATCAGGATTGTCAATCTCGGCGGCACCGCTGTCGGGACCGGCCTGACCGCGCCGCGTTCATATATTTATCTGGTAATTGAAAAATTACGCGAAATAACTTCACTCGGTTTGGCTCGCGGCGAAAATTGCGTCGATCAGACTGCCAACGCCGACAGTTTTGTCGAAGTTTCCGCGATTATGAAGAGCTGCGCGGTCAATTTTACCAAGATATGCCGCGATTTGCGCCAACTTCATTTCATTGGGGAAATTACCCTGCCGCCGGTTCAGGCCGGGTCCTCGATCATGCCGGGAAAGGTGAATCCGGTGATTATCGAAAGTCTGATCCAGGGCGCGCTGAAGGTCTGTTCCTGTGACCATCTGGTTGAACAATGCGCGAGCATGGGAACGCTCCAGATCAACGAATTCATGCCGCTGCTGGCGGACTCTTTGTTGAACGGTTTGCAATTGCTTTGCCGGATGACTGATTCATTGATTGAACATGCCGGGAGGATTATTGCCAATCCGGAATTCTGTAAAAAATTGTTTGAGAATAATCAGCAGATAGTGACCGCGTTTCTGCCTTACATCGGCTATGAACGGGCGCTGGAACTCCTGCAGAAGTTTAAACAGAATGACGGAGATATTTCATTTCATGATTTTCTGGTTAAAGAACTCGGCAAAGATAACGTCGAACGGGTTTTGTCGCCGCATAATCTGACCTCATTGGGATACCGTTGACCATGCATAAAAATTCCCCAAGACCGGCCGATGATCCGACTACGATCGCGGTCGTTATGGGACACTGGCTCGGGGATACTTTCTGGGCCTCGCAAACGCTGCCGGCGCTGCGGGAAAAGTTTCCGGGAAGCGAATTCTACGTTATTCTGCGCCGGGATTATTCCGCGCTTTTCCGGGGACTGGTTGATCCTGATCGCATTATCATTGCGCCGGAGCTGGTCAGCGACCGCAAACGGGAGAAGGTTCATCTGCTGAGAATGATGATCGCCGCCAGACGACTCGGGAAAAAATATCATTTTGACTGGGTAATTGACTTGACCGGAAACCGTTTTTCAGCTCTGTTCTGCCGTTTTTTAAAGCCTAAATGGCTATACGGATTCAATGGTGACGAACTCGGAGGCTTTTACCATTGCCGGACTTTTGTCGACCGCAATCAGCTTGGTCATTTGAGCGAACAGCCGTTTTTGGCGCTGGAACCGGTTCTCGGAGATGTTTTCGTGCCGGACAAGCTTCGGGCGCCGACTCCGGTGTATGATAAGGACGAGGTATTTCAACGGTTGATGCTTGATCCCAGGCGGCCGGTAGCGGTCATTGCGCCCGGCGGCGGCTGGAAAGAGAAGCGATGGAAGCAGGAAAATTATGCGAAACTGGCCCGGATGATCTTTGAACGTGGTTATCAAACGGTTATTACCGGAGCTCCCGATGAGCTTCATTTATGCGAGGCAATCAGCGGTTTTGCCGGTATCGAGGCCAGGGTGTCATGTTTCGGGGATTTGGATGACTTGATCTCGCTGGTATCGGTCGCCGATCTTTTTGTCGGCAACGACTCCGGTCCCGGGCATCTGGCTGCCGCCGCCGGTTGTCGTTCCATCATAATTTTCCTGAGCGGCGGCGATGCGAAACTTACCGGTGCGTTAGGTGATGATGTGATAATATGCGATGGCGGACACGAATTTGTGATGCCGGAAACCGTCATAAAAAAAATCTTTCCAGAAGAATAAACTTTATCTATTTCCCTGCCTTGTAACTGCATTTTATCCTTTTTTTAAGAGTTTTTTGAAAGTTGTAATATATTATAGTTTAGTTTTATATGTATTTTTTATAATCAAGCGTATAGTATATTATTAAAAAATACGGATACCATAAAAGACAACCATATAAAAGAGAAATATTGATTTTTCAAATTTGAAATTGTCAGGGGATGATGTAACTGTAATATTCTATTCTTGTATGATAAACGAAAAAGAGGTGACTATGAAGGCGATTCGCTTTGCTGAAAACCCGTTGATTACTCCGGCTCTGGGCGAAGAGATCGGATCAAATATCAATGGCCCGTCGGTGGTGAAAAAGCCGGAATGGCTGAGCAATCTTCCCGGTAGATACCTGATGTATTTCGCTCACCATCAGGGTTTGAATATTCGACTAGCTTACGCTGATAAATTGACCGGGCCGTGGATGCTTCATCCCGGCGGAACTTTGCAATTGGAAGAGGCCAAATGCGCCTGGCACGTTGCGTCGCCTGATGTCCATGTCGATCATGACAGACAACAAATTGTCATGTACTATCACGGAGTGCTGGAAGAGCCTAAAGGCCAGTGGTCGTTTCGGGCCGAGTCCGCGGACGGCGTTCATTTTGTTTCGGACGACAAAATTCTTGGCGCGTTTTATCTTCGGGTTTTCGAATATGGCGGCGCGTATTACGGTCTGGCCAAAGACAACAAAGCCCGGGGCGGCGGACTGCTCTTAAGATCCCCTGACGGGATTGAACCTTTTGAGGACGGAACGCATCTGCTTCACAATATGCGTCATGCCGCGGTCGGAGTCAGGGGCGATATGCTGGATATCTTTTATTCACGCGGCGAAGATTGTCCTGAACGCATTTTGTATTCATCCATGTCGTTAGTCGGGGACTGGCGCACCTGGACTCCGACTGAACCGGTTACGGTACTGGAGCCGGAACTTGATTATGAGGGCGGAAATGAGCCTCTGGTTGCGTCTAGTTTCGGAGCCATACATCAACCGGTCAGACAATTACGTGACCCGGCTTTGTTTGAAGAAGCCGGAAAATTATATTTATTTTATTCAAATGCCGGGGAAAGTGGAATTTCCGGCGCGGAGGTAATTGATTTATGAGTAACTTTGACCTTGAAAAACTTTTTGAATGTCCGGAATACCGGATATCCGGCGAAAGCGGTGAAATTCAGGAAGTCTATTATGAAAACGAACCTTACAAAGGGCAGCCGACCGAGGTTTTCGCTTATCTGGGCGTTCCGAAATCAAAGAAACCGGTTCCCGGCATGGTTTTGATTCACGGCGGCGGCGGTAAAGCCTTCAAGGAGTGGGTCGAAATTTGGATGAGTCGCGGCTATGCCGCTATTTCCATGGATCTGGCCGGTAAAGGCCCTGATGGAGAATTTCTGCCCAAGCACGGACCGGATCAGACGCATGAAGAAAAATTCGGTAATGATTTGGCCTGGGAGGATATTTGGACATATCACGCGATTTGCGCGGTTATCCGGGCTCACAGCCTGCTGCTTAGCCTTGACGGCGTCAATGCCCGGCGCACTGGAATGACCGGGATTAGCTGGGGCGGCTATTTGACCTGTTGCGTCGCCGGTTTGGATGATCGTTTCAAAGTAGCGGTCCCGGTTTACGGCTGTGGTTATCTGCAGGACAACAGCGCAGTTGACTGGATGAATTTGTTCGACAAGATGACGCCTGAAAGACGCCAGTGGTGGCATGATAACTGCGATCCTTCGGTCTATTTGAAAAACGCGGAAATGCCGATGATGTTTGTGACCGGTACAAATGATTTTGCGTATCCGCTGGACAGTTTGCGGAAAAGCTGTCTCGAGCCTAAAGGTATTGTCGAAACCTGTATCAGAGTTGAAATGCCGCATGGACACGAAGCCGGCTGGAATCCGATCGAAACCTTCCTGTATCCTGACTCAATTTTGAATTACGGTTATCCGATGGACTCAATACATCCCAAGGTACTGCTCCGCGACGGAGTTGCGACGGCCGGTTTCTCGAATTCGCGTCCTCTCAAACACTATTTTCTTTACACTAACGATTCCGGTCCATGGCAGGAACGGAAATGGCATCAGGTTGAGGCCGAATGTCAGGATGTCAAGGTTCGGGTTGAAATTCCGGAAGGAGTCACCGCGTTCATGCTGGCAATCGAAGATGACCGCGGCGCATTCACCAGCACATTTCCGGAGATTTTCGAATAATCTGCTTTAGGAGCTGTTTAAAAATAACCTTTACATCTGTGCGTTTCTCCCGGTTGCTTTGTGCTTTGCCGATTCGTTACATAGCTGAGGCTATGCGCCTTATCGGCAACTCCACAAATCATTTCGGGATAATTCACTCATTTTGTCAAGTTTATTTTTAAACAGCTCCTTAATGCGGTAATTCCACCTGTCTGACGTCCACGAATTTGCCGGTTTCGGCTGATTCACGGGCGGCTAGGCAGGTGTAAACGCTTTGCAAGCCGTGCCATATGGTCGTACGGGATTGCGCGGTACCTTTGATCAGGCCGATAAAATCATAAGCCAGCTCCAGGTCGCCGCCGAAGTGACTCATTCCTTCTCCCGCTTTAATGGTGTCTGAGAACGGCCGGTGATGCCGGGTGTAACGCAACTCGTTTTTGTACCAGTCGAAATCCAGCGTTCCCTGATACCCGCTGATAATGCTGCCGCGTTTTGAGGCGTCGCGCCGGGTGAAGAATACCTGGGTGTAGATACCGTGCGAACCGTCCTCAAATTCGACGACTACGCTGGAACAGTCTTCATTGGTGCCGGTTTCCGGCGTACCGCAGGCGACGCTGTAGACACATTTGTGGTCATTAACATGGCCGGAACCGTTGCGTTTCCGGTTTTGGGGACTTTCAGCGCAGGTTTCAGCTTCATCGCATTCCGAACAGACCAGATCCGCCGGTTTATCGCCTCCGAATATTTTTCTTTTCGTCGCGCTTGCCGCGACCCTGACGATCTTTTTATCCATCAGGTACATCATATAATCGAGGTCGTGAGTCGCTTTCTGCAGGAACAGGCCGCCGGTAATTTCATAGTTCCGGTATTCATGTTCCCAGTATACGGTTCCGTAGTTGACGTAATTAAGGGCCGCGATGTGGATCGGGTTGCCGATCCGGTTTTCTTCGATATACTGCCGGGTCATAGTGCAGAGCGGGGAAACTCTCAATGGAAAACTGACTACAACCTGACATTTTGAATTCTGAAAGGCTTTTTCAAGTTGGAGCGCTTGTTCCATGGAAATCGAAACCGGCTTTTCCAGATAAAGCGGAATGTCGTACTTCGCCGCTTCGATGGCGTAAGGGGTATGCAGGTTGCATCTGGTGCCGATCGCCAGTCCGTCCAAATCGGCCTTTGCGACCATTTCCTCCAGGGTCTGATAAAATACCACGCCCTCCTTGTCGCAATCCGCCAGACGTTTCCTGGCCCCGGCTTCATCCGGGTCAACGATACCAACGACCCTGATTTCAGGGGCTACTTCCCGTAAACAGTTGTTGATTACTCCGCTTATCCTGCCGCCGAATCCGACTACTCCCAACCTGGTCATCTTGCTTTCCTTTATGGTGGTAAATTGACAAATTTACATTTGAGAATGAAACTTTTTATAACCTACCATGCATGAAAAAAAAGAAAATGGATTAAAGCGCAAAATAATAAATTATTGTGCAACAAAATGTTATTTCTCATCCCGGTGGGAATGTTGATGATGTTATTCATTTATAAGCAATACTTGCTTTTGTAAATAATTGTAAGATTTTATTAATCAACTACTAGAATTGTTTACTTTTGGCGGCAAAACCCTTCGTTCCGGTTTTTAGATGACAGATAATTCCTCAAATCCGCGCAGTGCGGCGTTGAGCGAATCGATACTGGGCAATTCATCAGACAAGGGGCGCTTGTTGATGATTGCCTCATGATAAAGACCGGCGTTCCTGACGTCACCCCAGAGCAACGCGGCTCGCAGAATATTATCTTGATCAAGATAAACGATCCGCAGACGTTCTTTGCCGTTGCTGTCGGTGCGGTAGTAGGTGAGCTTTCGCCATTGTTCATCCGGCGCGGTTACCGGGCCGATGGAAATGACATGGGCTCCAGGCACATTGACGGCCGCTTTCATCCCGGTGTTGCGGGTGATTTCATCGCTGCCGCCGGTCATTTGGCTGCCGGCTACTTTGCCATGACGGACCGCTACCGGCCAGATTGCGCTCGGCATGTCCCGGCTCATCAGGGTATCATTGGTTTCCGCCACGTCACCGGCGGCAAATACATCCGACAGATTGGTGCGGCACTGACAGTTGATCAGGACGCCTCGGTTGATATTAAGGTCGGTCCCTGCGGCAAAATCGACATTGGGACGGACGCCGGCGGCGCAGACCACGATGTCCGCGGCAACAGAGGTGCCGGATTTTAACTTAACCGATCTCGGAGAGCCATCTTTATTCCTGATGACTTCAGAGGCCATTTCGCCCATATATAAATCAACTCCGATTTCGCTCAACAGTTCCGCACATTTTTGACCGCAGATATCTTCCAACTGGAGCGGCAAGGGGTGGTCGGCCAGTTCGATCAAACTGACTTTTTTGCCGGCTCTTGCCAATTCCACCGCCAGTTCAACCCCGACAAGCCCCGCGCCGATAATTGCGATGGCATCTATTCGGGGTAAGAGGCTGTGAACGGCGTGGGCGTCTTCGAGATTCCGCAAGCCGAAGGTATTTTTCCCTTGCAGTCCTGGGATCGGCGGAAAAAAGGTGCTTGATCCGGAAGCGATAAGAACCTTGTCATAATCAATGATTTGACCATTATTCAGGATAAGTTTTTTCTTATCCGCTTCCAGCTTGACTACTTTGGTTTCGCAGAACATTTCAAAGTTTGGATGTGCCTGCAAACTTGTCATATCAAGATAAATTTGACCGTCGGAACGTTTCCCGACCGCCGACAGGTGAAGCTGACAACGGGAATAATAACCTTTGTCAAGCGTAACCATGGTAACTTTCCCTTCAGCATCCCTTTCCAGGATTGTTTTTGCCGCGGCAATGCCTGCTGCACTGCTGCCGATAATCGCGTAGTTCTTCATTGTTCCGCCTCCTTTCGGGCAATAATGAGATGACCGCCGGTGGCTGATTCGTCATCCACCTGCCGGATACAACGCTGGGGACATGCGGCCACACAGGCCATGGTTTCGCGATCCTTGCAGCCGTCGCATTTGATCATTTTGTTTCCGGTCTTGACTGACGGACGGGCCATGCCGTAGGGGCAGCTCATGACGCACATGTAGCACCCCACACAAAGATCATGGTCACAGGTGACTAAACCGTCCTCGCCTTTGGTAAGGGCGCCGCTCATGCAGGCTTCAACGCAAGCCGGTTCATCGCAGTGACGGCAGAATTCCGGAAAGCGTTTGCCGTTCTTGTCCAATTGTACTTTATTGCGGGGTAATTCAACTTCGCCGACCCCGCCAAGCAGGATCGCCAGTTTATTATCTGGTGTGTTGCTGTGAATCGCCACGCAGGCGAGTTCACAGTTTTTGCACCCCATACATTTTTCAGGATCAATCAGTTTTTTTCGCATGATGCACCTCGTTTCAAGCGGTCAGGCCAAGCGCTTTGAGTTTTGAATTGATAACCGCTTCGAGTTTATCGGCCGCGACTTTGGCGTCCATTTCCACGATCACCCTGCCGCCGGTCAAATCAACGAGATCCTCGGTCAGCAGCTTGGTTACAATTGGTGAACCGAGAATTGCCGGCGGCTGTGCCAGATGCAGCGTCAGCCCCAAGGCAAGCCCGAAACAACCATCGGCCAAAGCCTGTTCTTCCAGCCATTGCGGCGCGGAGATTACCACCGGCAGTTCCGGTATACTGACGCCTACGGCCTTGGACAGGGCCGAGACAACCATCTCGATCCGACCTATAGCCAGGCATGGCCCGAAATTAAGCACCGGAGAAATACCCAGTTTTTTACATACCGCCTGCAAGCCGGGACCGGCCCAGTCGGCAGCCGATGGGGAACAGAATCCGCAGTTAGCCAAACCGCCGGTTGTACACCCGGCCGAGAGGACCAGAATATCGCGCTTGATAAGTTCTCTGGTCAGGGCGACGGTTGTTATATCGTGTCCGCCCGCGGCCAGGTTGGAACAGCCTAGGATCCCGGCTACTCCTTTAATCGTACCGTTTTGCAGCAGTTCGACCAGCGGATCGAGCGTGCCTCCGAGGAAATCAACCAGTGATTTTTCACTGATTCCAGTCAAAACATCTTTGTAACCGTGTTCCGGAATGTCAATAGTGACTTTGTCGCGGCGTTTGCCGTATTGGTCGGCCGCGATCCGGCAGAGATTGCGGGCCAGTTCCAGTTCGTTGCCGCGGGTGTCGGCAAAAAGTTCAGCGGTGGACTGTTTGGATACGTCATCCAGACAGACCAGTTTGATTTTGAGTTTTTCGGCAATCGGCTCGATCCCGGACAGCGTACAGTTGAATTCGCTGATAACCAGATCGACCGCGCCGGTGGTCAGCAGCGCCTCCTGGGTGAAGTTGTTTCCGGCCTGACCGCTGAATATCTCTGTCCCGCTGCTGCCGGCCCGCAACTGCATATCCTGTCCGACACAGGTTAATCCCACCAGGCGGATGCCTTTGGCGCCGGCCGCGATCCCGATTTGCTGACCTTCTTCAGTTTCCAGCAGTTTGATAATACCGGCAAAAACGGAATGACTGTGACCGGATACCGCGATATTGATATAGTCCGCATCGACCACGGAAAAACCGGTTTCAGCGGTTCTGATCACCGGTTCTCCCATGATAATGTCGTTCATCAGATTGGTGGCGGCCAAACCGTAAAGTCCGGTGCTGATGCCCAGATTCAGACAGTGCAGCAATTGATCGACCGGATCGGTATTCAAATTGGTGCTGGTCTTAACTATGGCATCGAAGACTTCAGCCTTGGCTCCGCCCGGAGTAATCCCGAGTTTATTCCACACTTCGACCCGTTCTGCCGGAGCGAATTTTTCCACCAACTGCATTTTTTCATCACGCGGCAGATACATATCCTTGAGAATCGCGTTGGCGATGCCTAGTGCTTTAGTTTGGACATCTTCACCTTCGATTCCGAGCATCGATGCCAGAGCATCAACTGATTTCTCCGAACGCAGGGGCAGGGGAGAGGTGCCTTCGGCGATTGATTTCAAACGCCGCGCCGTCGCTTCGGCAACATGGAGGTAGCAGGCTGAACCGGCTGCAACCGCCCGCAGAAAATTTCGGGCAACCATGGTGTCGGCAGTCGCACCGCAAACCCCTTTCGGTGATTCCGGGGTGATCCGACAGGGGCCGTTGGAGCAGAGTCGGCAGCAGACTCCAAGTTCGCCGTAACCGCATTTCAGGGCTTGGTCCTCAAACCGGTCAAACGCGGTGTTATATTCACTTTTCTTCGCCAGATACGTGGCAAAACATCCATCGGCCGATGCACATCTTGACATTTTACTCTCCTTTTTGTAAATGATACTAATTTGGTGTTATTTGGGTTTAAAAAATTTTACCTGGTTAATTCAGCAAAATTTATTTTCTTTAATTCTTTACTTAGATATTTCTGCAATTCCTCGAGGCGGTCATGCACTGTGCAAACTTTCGTTCTTGAGCAAGGTTCATTTTCGCAGCTGTGATCGCAGCAGGAATTTAACAATACGCTTCTGTGGTCGAGCATTTGGATTACCTTGTAAAGGGAAATGCTTGCAGGATCTTCAGCTAACTTGATGCCGCCGTATTTTCCGCGAACTGCAGTGATAAGTCCGCAGTTGGTCAAATTGTGGACAATTTTCCGTAAAAACCGATACGGCATCTGCATTTTTTCAGCTATTTCTGTTGTGCTTGCCAATTCTCCTGAGTTGTGTTTTGATAAAAATAATAGAACTCTTATCGCATAATCTGTTTCTCTAGTTATCATAATATGTCTCCCTATTTCTTAAATGACACTATTAATATATCATTTAAAACTGAAAAAATCAAATGAAAACATGAAAAAAAGAACAAAATATTGTTGTGACAGGAATGATAATTAGAGATTATCAGGATTACATTTGATAAAACGACGGCGAAAATCGGTTGGACTTTCATTAAGGTAACGTTTGAAGATTGCCGCGAACCTGCTTTGGTCGCTGAAACCGCAGGCGGCGGCTACTTCGCCCATTTGAAGCCCGGTTCCGGCCAGGAGACGTCTGGCCTCGCCGATTCGCAGCCGCTGCAAATAGTCGCCGCAGGTCAAGCCGGTCTGTTCTTTGAACAAATGCTGAAACCGTGAACGGCTCAATGACGCCGCTGTCGCGACTGCATCCAGCGACAGCGCATGAGAAAAATTTTTTTTCAGAAATCTTGCCGCATTCCTGATCCGGTATTCATGGATCGTTTCCACTGGAGGGATTTGCAGATCTTCATCGTCCGCCAGATGCATAATGAAAGAGGCATCCTTGACTACTCTCCGGGTAATCTCGGCAATCGCTTCCGCTTTCGCTTCGGTCAGACGGTCAAGTTTTTTGAATTCATCCAGACAGTCAGGATAGGTACAGCCGCTCCGGTCATCGCGAAAAGGTCCGCACAAAACAACGCCGAGATAGTGGTCGCCTTTAAATACCGGAATTACCAGTTCGGCGATTCCGGCATGACAAATATTGATAAACGGAACCCGCAGTTCCAGCGCTTGACGGCTGATTTTTTCCGAGTCGTTTTTCATGCAGGTAAGCTCCATTTCATGACTTTTCTGTTTGACCCGGGCGCAAAACGGATGAATATGTTTTGAATGTTGGTCGTCGAGCGATTCTTCTACCAGCAGGGCCGCTGTTGTCCGCCAGATGAAACCGCATCCGGCGGTTGCTTCCAGCCAGTCAAGCAGTTGAATTGTTTCAGCTATATCTTTTTGCATAATTAGAACAAAAACAGTTATTTTTTCCTTGTTATAGCATAATATACATAATATACAGGAATATGTCAATAGAGAAAAAGTCCGGGGCGCTTTATCTTAATAATACGTTTAACAACCAAGGAGCGAAACGATTATGAAGACAACCGGTTTTATTGAAAATCTCGAAACGCTTGCAATTGCCGATGTAGTTGTCGGCGGCGGCGGCCCGGCCGGCTTGGCAGCGGCGCTTGCGGCGGCCCGGCAAGGCGCTAAGGTAATTATTTTGGAACAGGCCGGAGCTCTTGGAGGAATGGCTACGTTGGGGCTGGTACCCTGCATGGCCTACCTCTTCGACGGCGTCAATAACACCGCTGCCGGAATTTGTATGGAGATTGTCTCCGAAGTGTGCCGACGCATGGGCGTTGCGAAAGTCGCGCCAAGCTGGCAGCCGATTAATGCCGAAATTTTCAAACAGGTTTGTGATGTTATGGTCACGGAGACGGGGATTACCGTCTTGTTCAATCAGAAAATCGCTGCGGTCGCAGTTACGGATGGTCGTTTGTCCTCAATTGCCGTTGCCGGACCCAAAGGCTTGAAAAAAGTACTTGGCAAAGTATTTGTCGATGGTACCGGAGACGCGGCACTGGCCGCTTTCGCCGGAGCTGGATTCGAATGCGGTAATGAAGCAGGGGAGACGATGAGCCCCAGCCTGTGTGTCCAATATGCCGGAGTGGATTGGGAAAAGTATTATAAATCCTGCGCGGAGGGACGCGACTGCCGGAAAATCTGGCGCGAATTATTGGACAACGGGACCGCTCCGTTGCCGGAATACCACTTTGTCGGGGTTTTCAAGACGGGACGATCTACCGCGACCGGAAATCTGGGCCATGTTTACGGCATTAACGCGATTGATGAGCAGGATGTCAGCAAGGGCTTTATCGAGGGACGTAAAATTGCCCGGATCATTCAGACGTTTTTTAAAGATTATGTTGCAGGATTTGAAAATTCTGAACTGGTGAATACCGCGTCATTGTTGAGCGTAAGGGAAACGCGGAGAATCAAAGGCGATTATAAACTGGTCTTTGACGACTATGTTTGCCGGGCGTCTTTTGCCGACGATATTGCCCGCTACAGTTATCCGGTCGATATTCATTCATCCTCCACTGACGCCGAAGAACAGAAAAAAGTGGAAGAACGCATGGCGGACACCAGATACAGCCAGGGAGAAAACTATGGTATTCCGTATCGGACGCTGCTTCCGGTCGGGATTGAAAATCTGCTGGTGGCGGGACGTTCTATCAGTTGTGACCGGGAAATGCAGTCTTCATTGCGAGTGATGCCGGCCTGTTTTCTGACCGGTCAGGCTGCCGGAACGGCTGCCGCTATGAGTCTGCAATCAGGTGGACAGGTGCGTAAGGTTGATATTGGCGCGCTCAGGGGGCGTTTGCGTTCAACTTTGAATGCTTATCTGCCGTAATTCACGCAAAATATGTTGCAATACTCGGAATAACTAATTGATCGTTATTCCGGTTTTTCATTTATAAGTACCTGAAAAACGTTTGTTTGCAGCAAAATAATATTTGTGTTATAATAAAATTAAGCCTATGGATTATTTTTTTTGATGTGATATAGTAAGAATATTACGCTTGTGCGTGTAGTAAATATAACATCACTAAAAAGGAGACATTATGATGTATAGAGCTATATTGGGCTTGGTGTTCGGCCTGGGAATCTCGTGCGCGGCGCTGGCCGGGGACTGGCCGGTCTGGCGCGGACCTGACCACAACAGCATCAGTACGGAGAATATCAAACCTTCATCCGTTATCGCCTGGAAGCAGAATGTCGGAAACGGCTATTCCGCGGTGACGGTTTGCAATGGTAAAGCTTTGACGGCAGGTAACTCCGGTGGCGACGATGTTGTTTATTGTTTCGATGCCGATACCGGGAAAAAAGTCTGGACCTCGAAATATCGCAGTGCTAAAGGCGGGAGGTATCCCGGTCCCAGAGCGACCCCGGTGACCGATGGTAAAAAAGTCTGGATACTGAGCCGCAACGGCGATCTGGTATGCATTGATTTTGCTAACGGTAAACAGCTTTGGCATAAGAAAGTTTTAACCGGCGGCGCCAGAAATTTACGTTGGGGGCTTGCCGGTTCCGTTCTCATTGACGGTGATCTGGCGGTAATTAACGTCGGTGATGGCGGTGCGGCATACAATAAAAATACCGGAGCCCAGGTATGGTCAAACGCGACAAGCGGTATCGGCGGCTATTCGACTCCGGTTCCTTTCAAATATAACGGAAAAAAGTATATAGCTATTTTTACCGGTAAAACATTTGTGGTTGTTGAAGCGGCGAACGGTAGAAAAGTTGCTTCGATTGACTGGCCGAACAAATATGATATCAATGCTGCCGACCCGGTGGTTACTGAAGACGGCAAGAATATTTTCATTACCAGCGGATACAATACCGGACGCTGCGCGGTCCTTAAATTTGATGGTCGAAGCTTGAAACAGGTTTGGAAAAATACGAACCTAAAAAGTCAATTTTCCACTCCGGTTCTCTATAAAGGCGTCCTTTACGGCAGTAATGCCAATGTTGGAGGACGTAACGCATTGTGTGCAGTTGACTTTAAGACCGGGCGTGTACTTTGGAAAGGTAATTTGGCTTTCGGTTCACCCTTGATCGCCGGAGACACTTTGGTTTATCTGGATGAAAAAGGTAAATTATTTTATTTAAAAACCCAAACCCCGAAACAGCAGGTGCTGGAATCGGTTCAGGTTTTGAGAGGCGGGAAAAGCTGGACCATGCCGGTGGTGGCTAATGGGATGCTGTATTGCCGCAACAGTAAAGGCGATCTGGTATGTCTGAAGGTGAAATGACGAAATTGACCAAAATACTGCTCTGCGGTTGTGTAAAATATCAGCGGATTCCTGAAGCGTCACTGAAAGGTTTGATCGCGGCGGCTGAAAATGCCGGGATCGAGGTTGAGCTTGTTCCCGACCTGTGCCGGGTTGCCGCGGAGGAACCGCAGTTGCTGGTCGGTTCCGATGCCGATGCGGTAGCAGCTTGCTTTCCTCGGGCGGTCAAGGCTCTTTACGACTATGCCGGGGCAGATGCGCCGCGGATATGTGATCTGAGAAATTGTTCACTTAGCGATATTTTGACCGAACTTGGTATCGAGGCCGCTGGAGAATCCGGTAAAAATTTCCCGGAGGTTCCGGGGGACTGGGTGCCGTGGTTTCCGACTATTGATCGTGAGCGCTGTGTTGCCTGCGGGAAATGCGTCGACTTCTGCTTGTTCGGGGTATACCGGCGGAATCCTGATACTAAGAAGGTCGAAGTCTGCGCTCCGCATAACTGCAAAACCAATTGTCCGGCTTGCGCTAGGATGTGTCCGGTTACTGCGATTATTTTTCCGAAACATGAGGATTCGCCGATTAACGGCGGAGAGGACGATTCGACTACTCCCGTGAAAGTTGATCCGGCCGCGACCTTTGATAAGAACCTTTATGATAAACTTGCCGCACGGCGTAAAAAGAAGCGTTCAGCGGAGCTCTATAAGGATAATTGATATGTTGCTGCGATTGGCATACCGGATGCTGACCGAAACTTCACCGCGTCTGCTCTGGAAGTTCTGCTGGAACTTCGGCTGGAAAGGGATGCGGGCGGTTAACGCGTTTGAAAAACGGCGGCGGCGCGGCGAGCATTTTCCGGCGTTCATGGTAATTTCTTTGACCAATCGCTGTAATTTATCGTGTCAGGGCTGCTGGGTATCCAGAACCAGTCCGGCGGAAGAATTGTCTCTTGAACAAGTCGATAACATCATTATCGAATGCAAAAAACGCGGCAGTTTCTTTTTCGGACTGCTGGGCGGCGAACCCCTTCTGTACCCTCATTTGTTTGAGATAATCGGCAAACATCCCGATTGTTATTTCCAGATATTTACCAACGGAACGATGCTGACGCGGGAGGTGGCCAAAGAATTTAGACGCCTCGGCAACGTCACCCCTTTGATCAGTATCGAAGGCAAAGAAGCGGTTGCGGATGTGCGGCGCGGGGGTAAAGAGGTTTACCGAAATGCGTTGCAGGCGTTGGATAATTGCGCGGCGGAAAAACTGATAACCGGCGTGGCTACCAGTGTCTGCCAGAGTAATTTTGCCGATCTGGTGAGCCGTGAGTTTGTTGACGAAGTAATCAAACGTAAGGTCCAGTATCTGTGGTATTACATCTACCGTCCGGTGGGCCCGAAACCTTGTCCTGAACTGGCGTTGGAACGTGAACAGATTATCGCGCTGCGGCAGTTTATGGTTGATGTACGCTGCACGGCCCCGATTGTGGTTGTTGACGCGTACTGGGATGGAGAGGGAAATGCGGTTTGCCCGGGCGCAATGGGGTTGAGTCATCATCTGAATCCTGCCGGACAGGTTGAATTCTGTCCGCCCCTACAGTTCGCCAAAGACCGGATTACCGATGGTTCGGATATCGGCACGGTGATCGAAAATTCACAATTTTTGCGTGATTTTCGGGAGTTCACCACCGACTGCGGCCGGGGATGCATAATTCTGAACAATCCAGGATTGCTGCGGGAATTCCTGATCGAACATGAAGCTGAAGATTCAAGCGGTCGGGGTACGGCTGATACGGAACTGGCGAATATGCAAAATCTGCCTTGTCATCATGTTCCTGATGTGCAGATACCGGAAAAACACTGGATGTATAAATTGGCCAAAAAATATTGGTTCTTTGGATTCGGGGCTTATGGATAAGAGGACAGAACAATTGAAAATACTTGAGCAGATAAAAGAATTTGTCAAGCGGCGCAAACTGGCTCCTCCGCTCAGCTTGGAGGAACTCGAAGAGTTGGCCTCCGAATTTGACGTCCAGGAGGAGCAGCGCAAATGGTTGATGATAATGTTGAATAACGCGGTCTGGCGCGATACCGTGGCGGCGGTGCCGTTTCACCGGCGGATTTTCCTGTTGCCGCAGTGTTTGCGCAATGCCGCGGACTGCAAAGCTGAGATTGACGAGTTCGGGTTGCTCTGTGAAGAATGCGGCGGCTGTGTTATTGGTCCGTTGCAGCAGGAAGCTGAAAACCTGGGGATGATGTCGCTGGTGGCCGAAGGATCGACGGTTGTGGCCGGAATTATTGAAAACGGTGGGGCCGACGCGGTTATCGGGGTCAGCTGCCTGAATGCGTTGGAAAAAGCTTTTCCCTACATGGTAAATCACGCGGTGCCGGGTATGGCGGTGCCGTTGCTGTCTGATGGTTGTATAAATACGCAGGTTGATGTTGAAATGGTGCGTGAAATGCTGTATCTGCGTTCCGAAAAAACAGTGCAGCCGATTAATTTGAATGATTTGAGCGATACGGTGAAACATTGGTTCAGTCAGCCTGAGCTGGATAATTTACTGGGACCGGCTCAAGGTTCGGCCGAGGAACTGGGCCGGGAATGGCTTTCCGGTCCCGGAAAAAGGTTCAGGCCGTATTTGACAGCCGCTGTTTACCGCTGCCTGACCGGGGAAAAAGATTTTCCCCCGGAGTTGCGCAAAGCGGCTATCGCGGTGGAATGTTTTCATAAAGCGTCATTGATCCATGACGATATCGAGGATGATGACGCCACTAGATACGGCAGCGAAACGCTTCATCATCGCGAGGGCGTCCCGGTTGCTTTGAATGTGGGAGATCATTTGATCGGCGAAGGATACCGCTTGATCGGTGAATGCGGCGTCAATCCGGCTTTGATGCTGAAAATCGCGGCGGTCGGACATCTGGCGTTATGCCGGGGGCAGGGCGAGGAACTTGAATGGATGCGTAATCGATCTGTCCTTACTATTGACCGGGTCGTCAATATTTTCAAGGGCAAGACAGCTCCGGCGTTTGAAGTGGCTTTGGCTTTCGGGGCCTTGTGTGCCGGTGGCGATGAAAAGTTGTGTGACTTGCTTAGTGAATTCAGTACCGCAATGGGAATTGCCTATCAAATTCATGATGATATTGAAGACTTTGTCGATGGCAGTGACGTTGCGGCCGGGCGACTCTCGGTCGTTGTCGCGGCCGGCGGCGATGTCGCCAAAGCTGAACAGTTGTACGAATTTTACCGCGGTCAGGCTATCCGTTCCCTGCGTAATCTGAAAAATTCCGAACTGAAACGCCTGCTTTTCCGGATAACCGGTCGCATCCTGAAACCTGGCAGCACGGACATCCCCCACCCTGGGAGCGCGGACGTTTCGTCCGGTCCGTCCGACGGACAGCGAAGTAACGCTTCAAACTCCGCGTTCCACGCTCCGGAAGCGGAGCCCCCTGGGAGCGCGGACGTCTCGTCCGCATTGGAGGTCGTCCCGCCCGATCTTGAAACTCCAGACATTTCTCTACCTGGGAGCGCGGACGTCTCGTCCGCATTGGAGGTCGTCCCGCCCGATCTTGAATCCCGGAAGTCATGGCACACCCGTGGATATTTACCCCATTTTGATGAACCTCCATATCTTCAGTTTATTACGTTTCGTCTTCACGATGCGGTGCCGTCTGATGTTATTGACGAATGGAAGATAAAACTTGGATATACGGATAAAACAAATGCAAAATCTTCTGAATCTGTCACGTTGCGAAAACGTATTGAAGAATTTATTGACGCGGGAGCGGGGGAGTGTTTTCTTTCAGTTCCTGAGGTCGCTTCAATGGTTCAAAATGCTTTGCAGCATAATGACGGGATCAAATATCATTTATTTGCCTGGTGCATTATGCCTAACCATGTTCATGTATTGATGCAGCCTGTTGCGGGAATTTCGGTATCGGAGATTGTCAAGGGCTGGAAATCGTTTACCGGGCATGAAGCTAATAAAATCCTTAATCGTGAAGGTAATTTTTGGATGGCGGACTATTTTGACCGATATATCAGGGATGAAAAACATTATCAGAATGTGCTTGAATATGTTCATCTGAATCCGGTGAATGCGGGTTTGGTTAAATCTGCGGAGAAGTGGAAGTGGTCTTCTGTAGATAATTACATTGAGAATAATGCGGACGAGACGTCCGCGCTCCCAGGGAAAATGCCCAATGCGGACGAGACGTCCGCGCTCCCAGGGAAAAAGGACTGATTGATGTTTTCTCAGGTGAAACCACATTCTATCGAACTTTTTGATGTTTTACGGTGTTCCACTGATTTATTGAATAATGAGGCTTGTGAACGGATCGCGTCTTTTATTGCCGGTCAGTTTACGCCGGAAGGCGGTTTCTGCAACCGGGCAGGCAAAGTCGACCAGTATTATACGATGTTTGGTCTGGGGTGCGCCGCCGCGCTGCATGTGCCGCTGCCATTGAAAAAGGTCAGGGGGTATCTCCGAACTTTTGAGCTGGACGCTCTTGATTTGGTACATCTGGTGTGCTGGGCCAAATCGATGTTGATCATAAAAATGCTCAAGTATCGGCATTTTTATCCGGTCTTTCATTTTATCTACAGTTCGCCGCTGCGTCCGCAACTGAAAACGACGCCGGAGCGTTTCAGGTGCTCCGACGGCGGTTTTGCGGATGACGGAAAAAGTTACCCTTACGGAATATTCATGGGAATCAATCTCTGTCAGGACAGCGCTCTCGCATTACCTGAAATCCCTAAGCTCATTGCCGCGCTGGAATGCTGCCGGAGCAGGGAAGGGGCGTTTCATAATCCGCATGGCGGAGGCAAGGGGATGCTGCTGTCTACCTCCGCCGCGATTCTGGCGCTGCGTCAGTTGACCGGAAAGGTTGATGAGCAAGCTGTTGCGTGGATGTCCGGCCAGCAGGGTGAAACCGGCGGTTTTCACGCTTCGCCGGATACCCCGATGCCGGATCTGTTATCGACCGCGGTCGCGTTGTTCACGCTGAAAATATGCGGAGTGCCGCTTGATGACATGGCCGGTCCGGCCAGGGATTTTATTCTTGACCATTGGCATGAGAACGGCGGCTTTACCGGGACATTGGTGGATGACTGCGCGGATTGCGAATATACTTTTTATGCCTTGATGGCGCTGGGGGCGCTGGCAAAATGATTGATAAAGCGCTCAAAACTGTGTGCGAACGATTAAAAAACGAGATTACGCCGGACGGCTCCTGGCGGGGACATTTGTCTTCCAGTGCGGTTTCAACCGCGGTCGCGGCGTTTGCTTTATCGCGAATATCCGCCGAAGAACAACCGGAAGTTACGGCGGCATGCCGCTGGCTGGCGGCAAATATCAATGCTGACGGCGGTTGGGGCGATACCCCGACAAGTCCGTCAAATATGACCGCCACTTTACTGGCAAAAGCCGCGCTTTCATCCCGACCGGGGCTGGCTGAAGCGCAAAAAGCGCAGACTGATTCCGATTCCTGGTTGGTACAATACATCGGAGGAACCTCTCCGGAGCAGATTATCGACGGAGTTCTTAACGCCTACGGTCATGACCGGACGTTTTCCGCTCCGATCCTGACAATGTGCGCGATAGCCGGAATGCTCGGGACCGAACCGGATTGCTGGCGCAAGGTTCCGCGTCTGCCGTTTGAAGCTGCGGTACTGCCGCGTGCGTTGTTCAGTTCGCTTAATCTGCCGGTGGTCAGTTACGCGATTCCGGCCCTGATAGCGGTTGGTCTGGTGCATTACCGCAAGACTGGAGGTAATAACTTTTTTCATGCAAAAATGATAATCCCGCCAGCGCTTCGGCGGTTGCTGCGGATGACCCCGGCCAGCGGCGGGTTCCTCGAAGCCGCGCCGTTGACCGGTTTTGTCGCAATGTGCCTGAGCGAGGCAGGATTGCGTGAACATGAGGTAACACTGAAAGCGCGAGACTTTCTGCTGGCGACGATCCGGCAGGACGGTTCCTGGCCGATTGATACTGATCTGTCAAGCTGGCTGACCACGCTGGCATCAAGCGCGCTGGTTGAAGCCGGGGCGCTGTCGGAAGCGGAATGTGATGAACTGGCGCGAATTATCAGGGAACGGCAGATTAAATACATTCACCCGTTTACCGGGGCAGAACCGGGCGGCTGGGGCTGGACCGATCTGTCCGGCAGTGTGCCGGACGCGGATGATACTTCGGCCGCTTTGATCGCGTTGGCGAAGCTCCAGCCGGGTAAAGTGACTTGCGAAGTGGAAAACGGCTTGAAATGGCTGATGAAATTGGCCAATCGCAATGGCGGTGTACCCACGTTTTGCCGGGGATGGGGCTTTCTGCCGTTTGACCGCAGTTGTCCGGATATTTCAGCCCATGCGTTCAAGGCTTTTGCCTTGTGGCGGGAACATGTTGACGCCGGTTTGGCGGTTCAGCTTGATAAGGCGATGGATAAAATCATCAAATATCTTCGTCATGCCCGTGATGATGACGGGGTATGGAGTCCGCTTTGGTTTGGCGACCAGCATGCTCCGGAACATAAAAACCGGGTTTACGGCACTTCGGTTGTGCTGGAGTGTCTGACCGGATATCCGGGAATTGAGGATTTAACCGCACCGGCGTTGGAATGGTTGGCCGCCGCCAGGGGCGCTGACGGTTGGGGCGGGGAACCCGGCTGCCCGGCAAGCATTGAAACCTCCGCAAAAGCTGTCGGCGCGTTGAATCAGTATGATCAGACGCGTGAACTTGCGATAGATGCAGCCAACGCACTCGCGTCGAAACTCCTGGCCTGCGATGGTTTACCACAGTCCAGTCCGATCGGGCTTTATTTCGCTTCATTATGGTACGATGAAAAACTTTACCCGCTGATTTTCAGTATTTCCACTCTGGCAAGGACAAAATAAGCTGATTAGCGGGAAATCTGCTTGTCAAACCCCTGTGTGTATGCTAGATTTATTCTATATCATATAGATATGCCTTTCTACACAGGATAAGGAAATGAAAAGACTGGACAATTTATGTATTTGCGGATTGTTGTCGGCGCTTGCTTTACTGCCGGGGTGTGGGGACGACGACGAAAAATCAAAATCCGTTTCAAAGGAAAAAGTCGCGGCATTCGAGCGTAAACTGGCCGAAATAAAACGCAAGAACAACGGCAGGATTCCGTTGGACGTTGTCTTGAAACGCAAGGTCAGCAAGGAAGAGATCGCCCAGGTCGAGAAAAAAAATCAGAATGAGCCGAAACTAGTTTCTAAGAAAAATACTGAAACCAAAGTTAAAAAGAAACCTGCTGTTCCGGTCAAGCAATCGTTGCGGAAAGAGATAAAATCTGATGCGGCAGCTGTTGTTTCGGATTTTGACGCCGGAATGAAGACAGTTGCCAAGGCCTTGAAATTCAATCCTCCGACCGGTCTAGTCGCGTGGTATAAACTGGACGGTGATTTCAAAGATTCATCCGGTAACGGCCTGCATCTTAACCCGTTGTCGCCGGGACAACGCTTTTCCAAAGCTCCGGCAGTGCGAGCCGGAGATAACAAATGTTTCGGGCCGGTTGGAAATGACTCAAAAAAATACGGAGCAGCAGGACCCGGATTGCCGCTGAACAATAAAACCGGCTTTACTATTTGCGGATTTGTCGCCAAGCCGTTGGCGAACAATTATCAGGCCAATCTTTTCGGCTGCGGTTCCGCTGATTACGGCAAGGCCGCTGCTTTGTTATACGCTCCTTACGGAGTGTTATGCTCAAAGGTTGGGGTCAGGATTAAACCGAAGATGTATAAAAGGATGGCGGACGGCCTGTGGCATCACCACGCCTTAGTGGTTCCGCCCTCCGGCAGCGGAAAGAATAATTATACAGTTTATGTCGATGGTAAAAAGGCATATGAAGCGCCAATGCAGTATGCTGATGATTATGGTAATTTCATCCTTGGGGCAATTTCCGGGCCGCAGAAAGAAGGAGTCCGGTTGGATGAGGTAAAGATATATAACACGCCATTGACCCCGGCGCAAATAGAAGCAGCATCAAAGATGACCGGCCCTAAAGAACAAGTAGCCGGCGGTAATGATAAACAACGGATCAAACCGGATAATTATGATTTCCCGATCAAGGGAAAACTGGAAGTCAGGTTCTTTTCCCCGAAAATATTGTGCGTTGTCGGCAACTACAACGATTTTGTCAGGGACCGCTTCAAGATTGAGTGCGGCGACTTTTTACGTCAATTTGATACCGGGCAGAGGTTTATCAAAAAATGGTCCTATGATTTTTACTACCGTTATTGCGCGCTGGATGTGATTGGTGACTATCGTCCGAGAATTCAGAAAAATTTCCAGAAACCGGATTATTTTACTTTTACCGAAGCGGCAACCGGCCGGAAATTGCTGGTCAAGCGGACCGGATACTGGCTCAATGCGGTCGGACAAATGCGGGTACCGGTAATCGCCACCGGCAAATTGAAAATGATTGAAGCGGCGGCAGTGGCCCATTTTGCTTATATCGAGCTGGGCAACCCGTTGCAGCAGGGACAGAAATACGTTTTGACCACGCCGAATAAAGAGAATGTCGAATTTATCTGGGATGATCGCAAGTCGCGATCCCAGGCTTTGAAAGTAAATCAGGTCGGTTATCAGCCGGAGGCCGGGCGCAAATACGCTTATTTAGGCGGCTGGCTGGCAACCATGGGCCGGTTTGAGCCGAAAGACATTACTCTGAAAAAATTCCAGATCATTGACGAGAAGACCGGTAAAAGCGTGTTCAGCGGGCCAATCAAGTTCCGTTCCGGCGAACAGTTCAATAGTGCGGATAAGGTGTTGATGCCGCTTTACGGGGAAACCGTTTGGGATATGGATTTTTCAACGTTTAAGACTCCGGGTAAATACCATCTTTATATTCCGGGGATCGGTATTTCATATTCGTTCGAGTTGTCAAAAGACGTGATCGGGAGGTCGTTCTATACCCATATCAGAGGACTTTATCACCAGCGTTCCGGGATCGCGAAGAAACCGCCGTTCACCAACTGGATAATGGGTGCGGATCACAAGGAATCGTGGAAAGGACGTTTTATCGCGAACGAATCGTTTTACTATAAAAAAGAAAAACCGCCTTACGGTTTCCGGGGCCCGGACGGTAAACCGGTCTCGCTGAAGCACTTTACAATGATCCGGGAAACCGCGACTAATGAAAAATTGCCGAACGTCTGGGGCGGCTGGTGGGATGCCGGAGATTTCGACCGGCGGGAACAGCATTTCCGGATTGTCGAGGACCTGCTCAGTGCCTACCTGATGTTTCCGCGTAAATTCGGCGACGGTCAACTGAATATCCCGGAGTCCGGCAACGGTATTCCGGATATCATCGACGAGGTACTCTGGTGCATGGAAATGTGGCGTCGCGCCCAGAGTAAAGACGGCGGCATCGGCTGCTGGATCGAGGCCGACAGTCATCCGACCGAATGGAACCCGGCAAAGGATACCCAGCGTTATTATCTGGCCGCGCCGACGGTTGACAGTTCGCTGCGTTACAGTATTCATGCCGGATTAACGGCTATCGCGCTGCGCAAATGCGGTCAGAAAAAGCTGGCTGACAAATATCAGAAATCAGCGGAAAAGGCATTCTCATTCGCAACTACCGCGTCAAATGCGTACTATATCAGATGGATGCACTACAATAGACAGAAGCGTCGCAAAGAAAACTGGTCCTATCGGGAAAATCCCGAATTGCCGAAAGATCTGCTTTTCCGGGCCGCACTGCATCTGTTTATTTTAAGCGGCAATCAGGATTATTTCAGTTACTTGAGGCGTGACGCTTTCGGATATACTTTGATGCGGACGCAGTACCCGGACACTCCTTACACCCTGACCGCCCTGGCGGTGGCAAAGGACTTGCTGCCCGAATATCAGCAGATGTTAAGAGACCGGATTCTCAGCAAAGCGGAGGAATGGATGTATTATCAGCGGCAGGCGGCTTACCGTAACTTCTGGTATCCGCCGGATCATAAATTCTTCCGGCACATGTCATGGGGTAATGTCATTCCCTTTACGAAGGGCCGTTATCTGATCATGGCGCTGTATTTGACCGGAGACAGAAAGTATCGTGACGCGGCACTGCTGCTCAACGACTGGATGCTTGGAGCCAATCCGATGGGGCGTTCACTCACCACCGGACTGGGGCAGAACTGTCCGATCAGAGTATTGTCACTGGCTTCTTATTCCGATGGTATTCTGGAGCCGTTACCGGGCATTACTCTGTATACTTTTACCTCGCGGGTCGCTTTCAAGGCCAAGTTGATGGTCTATGCGTTGAATTACCAGAAACGTGCCGACCACGGTTTTGCCGGTCTCAACATCTGTTTACTGCCGCAAGCTTTGACGCGTGGTAAAAACTTATCCTACAAGGCGATCGGCGCAGTCCTGGATCCGTTTTATCCGGTCTGGCGGCGATTTAACAATATCGAACAGTATGCGGTCGAGCAGAACGAATTTACCGTCTGGGAAACGATCGGTCCGTCGGCCTCTTTTACCGGCTGTCTGCTGCCGGATAACTGGAAACCGCCGGCGGCCTGGAAAGATGTCAAACCGAAAGAAAAATTATCTGAAATGCCTGGCTATTTATTTCAGCCTTAAGCAATGGGAGGCAAGTTATCATGAACTTTACAATCAATGGAATGGGGGGCGGCTCCGGCTGCTCCGAAGTACGCCCTCCGGCAGTTGCCGGTCAATTTTATGAAGGAGATCCATCCCGGCTCCAGGCGCATCTGGAAAAATTGCGTGTGGAAATCGGTAAAGTGGACGCATCGCCAAATGTCCGGGCATTGATCCTGCCGCATGCGGGTTATGTTTATTCCGGCCGGACCGCGCTGCATGGAATGCTCCGGGCCGCCGCCGGAAAATATAAAAGGGCGGTGGTTATCGCCCCGACGCACCGGGTTCCGTTTCAAGGTCTGGCGCTGTGTTCCTACAAAGCTTACGGATCACCGCTGGGTGACGTTAATATTGATGTGGAAGCGGTCAAGACTTTGTGCGGATTCCGGCTGCCGATGCTCCAGACCATGGACCGGGCTCATGATAATGAACATGCCCTGGAGGTGGAAGTTCCGTTGTTCCAGAATGTTTTCGGCGATCTGCCGATAATACCGATAATCGCCGGACACATTGACTCTCGTCTGGCGCGCAAGCTGGCTGATTCGTTAAAGTCGTTGTGGACTCCTGATACGTTGTGGATCATCAGCTCGGACTTTACGCATTACGGTCATAGTTTCGGGTATGTTCCATTTAAATCGGACGTGCAGGGAAAATTGCGCGAACTTGATCTTGGCGCGGCTGATTTGATCATGAAATGCGATCTGGACGGTTTTGCCCGGTATATCGAGGAAACCGGTGCCACAATATGCGGCCGGGCCGCGATTATGGTGTTGCTGGCGGCGATTGAAAGCAATGGAGAGATTGAAGGTGAACTGGTAGAGTATTCGACTTCCGGCAAATTGACCGGGGATTGGTCGCATTGCGTCAGTTATGCCGCAATTGCTTTTAACGACAAAGGGAGATGATTTATGAGAATTACGGGGAGCTTAGTCGCTTTTATTGTTTGGGGAATGTTGTCCGGAGCGGTCGCGGCGGATTTACCGGCGGGATCACGGGTTGCGCGTTATTACGAATTGTTGCAGAAACGCCCTGATAATCCGTTGTATTTTGAACGTTTGATGGGAGCCTGGGACGAGATTACTTATGGCGCGCCTGACAAGTTTTTCCGGGAACGGGTTGACGCGAAAGGCAAAGATTCCGCTGTCGCCGGGTTGTTGCTGGCGGTCTATCTGGATCGCGAAGGGCAGGAGAAAGCGGCTCTGGATGCCTGGAAAAAGATTCCGGTTGAGCTGGCCGGTCGTCCCGGGATCAAGCTGTTCCGGGCCGGATTGGAATATCGCAACGGCAATGCCGTAGGGGCGGTCAAACTTTTGCGGGAATGTCTGAAAGACTCTAACTTTGCAGCAGATAAAAAATTTGCCGCCAGGGAACTGCTGGTTCGGGCCTTGTTGCGCGACAATCAGGAGGAAGAGGCAAAAAAAGCGGTAGCTGACTTGATGAAGGAGGCGGGGAAGGACGCCAATCTGCAAGAGGCGGTGATCGAGCTTCAGGTGGATGAAGGTCAGTATAACGATGCGATAAAAAGCTGTCGTGATTTGCTGAAAAAGACTGAGCCGGGATACCGCAGCGGGATGCTGAGGATGCGGCTGTCTGAACTGAATAAACTTCTCGGCGATAATTCCGCCGCGTTGGATGAATACGCCATGGTTCTGGAACAATCCGGCAGCGGCTCGTGGCTTGAAAAAGAGGCGGCGGCAAGGATTCGCCAGATATTTATGGCCGATGGAAATGCGCCCGGACTGCTGGATTTTTACCGGAAGATTTTGAAAGCTAAACGCAGTCGACCGGAATTGACGGTAACTTATATTCGCGAACTGGCTAAAGCCGGCAAAGAGGATGAGGCCTGCAAGGAGTTTGGCGCATTGATCAAACGGATGCCGACCGACTATCAAATGAAAGCCGCTTATGCGGATTTGCTGGCGAAAACCAAACACTATAAAGAGGCGATCCCGGTTATTGACGAACTGTTGCGGCGCAAACCGGATAATACCGAACTGCTGCTCCGGAAAGCCGCGTCACAGGCGGCAACCGATGACCGGGCTGGGGCGGAAAAGACAATTCAACTTTTCCTGAAATACTCCGGGAAAGAGGAGTTTGCCTGGAACCGTGCGGCGATGGCCCTGGTTGGCATGGGCCTGAAAAAGGAAGCGGCCGAACTTTATGACCGGTTTGTCAAAGAATTTCCGGCAAGTCAGGACGCGGTTATTATGCGGGCCCGTTTTCTGGCTGCCAACGGCAAGGAAAAAGAGGCGCTTGACGCATTGCGAAAAGTTGCCGCGAAGGGAACCTGTGAGCAACTGCTCCGGGTAATTCGCGAACTTCCCGGTAAGAAAAATCTGGAAGTTGCATTAGAACTGCTGAATGCCAGACGGAAAGAGTTTTCCGCTGACTGGAATTTTAATATGGAACTGGTTCGGCAGGCGTTGCTTATGAAAAATCAGGAAATCGCGGTCAGCGCCGCCGAAGCGGCGGTCGGGACTGCGACAACCCCGGATCAGCTTGACCGATCCCTGGCGGCGGTCGAGTACGTTTACGGCAAATATAAATTGAAAAAAGACAAAGCGGCAGCCTTGCGCGGCAAAAAGAAATTGACGGCGGCGGAATATTGTTTGCTGGCGGACCTGGAGGATGGGGCCGGGGCGACAGGGCAGATTTTACAGGCCGGGTTAAAGCAAAATCCTGATTCTCCCCTGATGCTGGCGCGTTTCGCTGGATATTGCCGGGAACACAAAAAAATCGATGAAGCAATTAAAACATACGAACGACTGCTGAAGGTTGATTCTGAACACCGGACCCGATGGCGGCGGGAGATGCTGACTACCGCGGTGGCGGGAAACAAGGCGGATCTGGTTGAAAAGCTGGCCCGGATATGGTTGAACGAAAACGCCAATTCGCCCGAGGTCTTCCAGTTTGTCGCGGCGGCTTTGCGGCGGGTTGAAAAGAGTGAAGAGGCGGCCGCGATCCTTAAACGGGGTAAAGCGGCGTTTCCCGATAATCGCCAGATTGTCATGGAACTGGCGGTGCTGCTGGACGAAACTGGAAAACGCGACATGGCGTTCCGTTTGCGGCGGCGGCGGATCGAACAGGAGCAGTCGCTTTCCGGAAAACTTGTAGCTTTGGAATTGTTGATCGAGAAAGCTGATTATAACCAGCTTGAGCAGTCGAAAAAAATATTCACCCGGAACCATCAGGCGCGGCCTAAAGCTATCTTTCCGGTGCTGGCGCTGGCCCGGCTGGCCCAGAAAAAATATGACATGCCGCGTTATCGGGAATTGCTGACCAAGGCATTGGATTTGAAAAAAGACGATCCGGAAATCCTCTGCAAAATTGCCCAGGTGGATGAACAGACCGGACATCATCAGCGAGCAGAGGAACTGCTCCTGCAGGCGGTGAAATTTGACAAAGGACTGAGATCGGTGAATCAGCTTTCAAGTTTTTATTTCCGGATCGGAGAAACCGAGAAAGCGATCAGGCTCAGTCTTGGTTTGGATAATAAAAACGCGTCGACGGAAAAATTGCTTCGGGCCGCAACCGGTCTGATCAGCGCCGATGAGCCGGAACGGGCTCTGGTTTTTATTTCCGAAGCATTGAAGAAGAATCCGTCCGATCCGAAAATTCATTATGCCATGGGACTGGTTTTGAAAAGCGTTACCCGGGACGATGCGGCGGCCAGGCATTTTTTGAACGCTCTGGATTATGCGTTGAAGCTGCCCGACAAGGCGTCCACGACAAACCAGCGCGGGAACTACTGGAACAAAATGAAGAACATTCCTGATGAGGCGCGTGACATTCTTAACCAGTCGACGATGGCCTCAACCCTGAATAATTACTATAGGCGCCGCAGTATGATGATGTACAGCATGTATGGCGGTTACAGTGGAATGGGCAGCGGTGATTTAATCCCGGATTCACAAAAAGAAATGAAGATCGCAGCCTTGGCGCAGTTGGCGATTTTGAATGGTAATATGTCTCCGGACAAGTCAGCCTGGCTGATGAATGAGTTGCGATACCGGAAAATATCCTATCCTGAACTGCGGGTCGGACTTCCCCTGCTGATGCGTGGAGATACCGGGCTTTGGAAACAATTGTCCTCCCGTTATCCGAAAGATTTGACGGTGGCAGTGGTTTTCAGTTATCTTGGTGCGCGCGGAATAGGCGGTGATGTCAAATGTCTTGAGACTTATTTTAATATACTCAAAGACAAACATCCGCGTGAGGCGTTCAACCTGATCGCCAACGGTTGGCGGCGCAACCTGAAGTTTTCGCCTGAGATAACTGCGGCGGCTTTAAAAATGGTTGATGACAAAGAAGTGCCGATCAGTTCGGTATACATGCTTTACAGCCAGGGTGAGCGCAGCAATATCCTGAACGAGAAGCAGAAAAACGATTTGCTTGAAAAAATGCTTGCGAAAATTGACCCTAAAGACAATACCACGATTCATTATGCCGGGGTGCTGATTATTCCATTATTGAAAAAATCGGATATGAAAAACGCTGCCAGGCTGCTTAAAATTATGATGAGTCAGCAACCTCAGAGTTTCTCCGGTAATTACCCGATGCCGCGGTTGGAGGAACTGCTGAGGCAGAGTCCGGTTCAGTCGCATTATACTGACCGGTTATATTATATTGCCATGCCTCAGGCCCGCTGGCTGGGGGGGATCAAATACCGTCTGGCGCAATTGCAGAAGCAGGAGCCGGAATCGTATAAAAAAGTGGTGGAGCAACTCAAAAAGCTGTTGGAAAATGAGAATTGCGGATTGCAGGAAGTATTTTTCCTGGGCATCGATAAAAAAAATCAGGCCGCTTTGAAAAATGCCGAAACGGTTATCGTCTCTGATAAAAAGACCCCGGAGCAGCGTTTGCTCGCCGCCGCCCTGCTTTTTCAGCATGGCCGGACCGGAGGAGTCCTGAACTGGCCATGCAGTCGAAGAAACTGTATAAAGATCCGAAAACCAGGCAGACGTTGCTGGCGCTGGTTATTTGCGGGGCATTGATTGAGCCGGAAAATAAACAAGCGGCTTTAGATGCGGAAAAAGCCGCGTTGGCACTGGCGAAAGACAAGTTGAGCGAACGTGAATTGGGCATGATCGCTTCAGCGTTACATCGTTTAAAGCGCACGGAGACCGCGGAGGTTCTGGATAAAAAAATCATGGAAATGATTAAGAAGAAACAGGCCGCACGTCGAACTTCTTCACCTCGTCCAGGCTCGAGGCCGGTTTATTATAATCAGTGGCAGAAGACCCAGCAACTTTTACGGGACGGCAAATTCAAAGAGGCATTGCCGCTGGTGAAAAAAGAGTATTACAGCCGTTTCATGAAAAGTTTGCAGCAGCAGCGGCAGTATGGGAATTATAACTTCAGCTATGCCGGGTCGATTATCAATTCGGTCAAACGTTACGGGAAAGACAAGGAATTGCTGGAACTCTTGCGTCCCAAGGATAAGGAGCCGCCGGTGGTTTCACTGCTGATGTACGCGTATGCCTGTGAGTCGTTGAAGAAGAATAATGAGGCATATAAGGCTTATTTAAACGCTTTCAAGCGCTATCCGGACAAGAAAGAGGTAATCAGCATACTGCTGCCTTTCGTGGTTAAAAACAAGGATACGGATATTAAGGCGTTCGTTAACATGATTCCGGCCCACCGGCTCCGTTTCGTTCTGGATTCTGTTTCCCGCAATCAGTACCAATATAACGGTAACTATGACCGGATGCTTGACTTGTTCGAAGGTGTTATGGCAAAGCAGCGGACAAGCGTAGATAAGGATCTGCTGCAATTTGATCAGAATTCATTCTATCTGCTGTGCAATATGTTCATCAATATCGGGTTCCCTGAATTGAGGCAAAGATATTCATATAACCGGAACAGTTCGAATAAACAAAAAGATAAGGAAAATCAGGAACAAGCCCGCAAACTACTCGGTGAAATCTGCGACCATGTCATCAAGACCAGGCCGCCCCTGATCCAGAGTGCAATGGAATTCAAACTGTTACTTGCCGGTGATGACAAGGAAGCAAATGATAAATTGTATCTTGAGGCAATGGCTTTGCTAAAAAATAAAAAAATGCTGATGGCGGTCAACCCTTATTCCGGAGTTTACAATCATCATTCCATGTACGGCGGTCAGAATGGTAACAAACCGCTGCTGGAATTTATGGTCAGTTATGCTATTCGTCATAAACGCGTTCCTGAACTGGTCAAAGCGATTGGAGACGATTCCATTACTAAAGGAATTGACCAGGTGGCGGAACTCTATAAATGTCCGCCGAAAAAATTCCCGGAGGCCTTGAAGAAATTTTTAGAAGAGCAGAAGGTTTTTAACCTTTCAACCGCGGTAATTATGGGAATCGACGCGGCTGAAGCCGTTATCAAGAAAGCCCCGGACAACATTAATTCACTGGTTTTAAGCAAGGTTTCTTTCGGGCCGGTTTACGCTAATCAGAATTTTCCGCAAAACTATATCGATATTCTGTTGGAAAAGAAACAGGATAAGGTCGCGATGGATTTTCTCGAGCAATTTGCGAAAAAATTGAATTCGCCTGAATTGACCGGACAATATGCAAATCAGGCGCAGTATCAGTATAATGCGGCAATTCAGAAAATATTGAATAAAAATCCGGAAAAAGCATTTGAGATATGGAAGCTGGAAAAATCTTTTAAAAAACCGTCCAATCAGCAGACGTCACGCTATCACAGCATGCGCAACTCACTGAACCAGATGGCAAACAATGAGAAAAAGCCGCGCTGGAATCTTTTCGGAAAGACTCCGCAGGAGTTCAAGTATTATCCGGCCGCCGGCGGCTGCAGTTTGTTTACGACTTATGTCCAGTATCTGCGCGGTTACCGGAACAAGTTCCCGGCTTATACCGGCAGTGATTTTTGTGGAAAAATGTTGAATCTCGCAATAGCCGCGAAACGCGGCAGCGACATCTACACTGAGTTTGCCAAACTTAACGACCAATTGAAAACTCTGCCGGAACAGGACCGGACTCGAATTTATTCCGGCTTGCCGCGACTGATTTCGGAATTGAATCTGCAGGCGGCGGGCAAACTGACCGGAGTAGCGGAGGATATTCGGCGTCGGGCCACCAGGGCCACCAGTGTCTCCGCGACGCAAAAGGCTCAGGAGTTTATTAAAACTGCAAGAGGTGCTAATGTTCAGGGGTATCAGTATTCGCGCGACGCGATTTCCCTGATTGAAGGGCTTGCCGGCAACTCCGAATTAATCGACAAGGTTGTCGAACACACGATAAAGGAACTTAAGATAAACCGGAATTATCATTATCAGCGGAATAATTATGAGATTACAAACTTTTTGCGTCAGCTGGCACAAAAAGGAGAACGCAGTTTGCCGACTCTCGGGATTGCCTGGAGGTGCATGTTGAAATATCCTGATTATATTGATAACGGCATGTACAGCTATATTCCGCGAGGCGTGGAGCAAGCATGTTATCGTGCCAAAAGAAAAAATGATGCACAGGGATTGATTAATTTGTTTGACGAACTGCCGAAAGTTTTTGGAGATAATCCGCCGTTTTTATTTCCGGTACTGGATTCGCAACTGCGCAGTCAAAACAAAGATCAAATTAATGCTTTATTCAGGCATGTCAATTCAAAAAAATACCCGGCAAACGCAACTGCAAAAGAGTGTGTTCTGATCTCAAAATACCTTAAGGCAAAAAAATCAAAGCCGATATATCAAAAACAGATTTGCGACTTGTACGAGCAATTTTTGAAAACGGATGAGAAAATCCCGGACAAAATCAAACAGCAAATGCTCTTTTATTCATTTCAACGCAATCACTTGAAAAATTTGGCTCCGTTCATGGTCGATTATGCGTTGAAGGACCTGGTCAGGTCAGGAAACCTTTATGACAATCACCAGTATTACACCATCGCTAAAGCAATGGCGGAGTGTCCGGATTCGGAACAATGGCGTAAATCAGCCAAAACGCTGCAGGAATCTTTCTCGGTCAGCGGCGGCAACCCGTCAAACCATACTTACCGGCGACTTTTCGCGGCTATGCTTGAGATTGCGATCCGGCTCAAGGATAAAAAACAGGTTGAGACGCTGGTAAAGGCTTCTTTGCGTTTCAAACAGTCGATGCAGGGGGTTTGCATTACTTTACTGAATAACGGGTATGACAAGGACGCAATGGCGCTGCTTCAGACGGAAATAGCTAAACCATCCGCGGCTAATTACTCCAATACCCGGCTTTCAGATGCCGGTTGGGAACATGCGAAAAAACTGTTGTCTCAGGTTAAAGACCCGGAAAACCAGCTTCTCTTTAGTGCCGTTCTGCTGCCGCTGGCGCCGAATAGGTCCAACGTCAGAAGCGATGTTGAAAACGAATATATTAAATTGATGGAGACTTACCAGAAGCATAAATTCAGTTCTCCGCAAGTCCGGAAAAATTTCCTGATGCGTCTATTCAGAGCAAATTCTTCCCGGTTGGAGTTGGTTAAAAGGGATTTTCGCAAAATACTGCGGGAATTGCCGCTTAAAGAAGCCATGAGCAAGGAATATGATCCATTTCGTCATGAAATTGCCAGAGCCTTGGTGGATTACTTCATTATGAAAGACTACAAAGCCTATAAAGCAAAACTTGATGAACTGGCCGCTTTTGCTGAAAATATGCCGGAGAGTTCAAATCAGGGGCGGCAGTGCCGCACCATATTGAGTTCAATGCCAGGAGTCATCAATAATTATGCATATTCGTTAAAGAATCAGGGCAGACTTTTGACGTCCGAACAGATAAAACTATGGGCCGATACTTTGACTATTTTCATGCAGTATAACCCGAACTCTTTTTATTCCGGAGAATATATCGGGCATATCCTGTGGCTGAACCATTTGGCCGGCAATGACAAAGCGAGCCTGAAAATCATTTCTTTGAGAAAGCACCAGTTGGTCCAGGTGAACCCGTCGCGCGTCTTAAACAAGTTAAGAAGTTTATCATTTATCGCTGATTCTACCGGTAAATCGCGAGATCAACAGCTAAAATTACTCTTTAAGTCTGAAACATGGCAGGTTTTAGCAGGCCAGAAAAAAGAATTGTTTGATCGTGAACAAAAAAAATTACTGGAATCACGGGAAGTGAAGAACCCTGGAAGTCGAATTTACGATAAGCAATATCAGCAACGCAGTCAACTACAGGAAATGTTTATGACGGGCCAAGATAAAAAAGCCCTGGCGGAGGCTCGAAACCTGTATATTTCCCTGTTTCAAAAGGTTCTCATAAAACTGCCTCGTCGCACGAATGAACTGAGCAGTCTTAATAACGTTCTTCAATCGGTGCAAAAATATGGACAGGGAAATGAATTCCTCAAGTTGTTGCAGGCGGGTGGGGTAACATCTACCAATGAATTGTTGACATATGGCTATGCTTGCGGCGTGTTGGGTTCATTGGAGGAGGCTTTCAAATCTTATGATAAAGTAATGGCAGAGCATTCGGACAATAAAGAATTCCTGACATTGATCGGAATCAGTTGTTTGCAACGGAGTGGCGGAGACGTGAAAAAGATTTTTGCGGCAATTCCCGGTAAATATTTGCCGTATGTTTTCAAAGGAGTGATGATGAATTCCGGATATTCACCCAATAGAAATAAACTTCTGGAGGTTATGGACAGCCTGATATCCCGCCCCGAATGGGACTCGCCGGATATGGCTGGCAAACATGACAGTCAGGCTTATTATCTTGCTTTCAATTATCTTTACCGGAAAGCGTATCCGGAATTGGCCAAAGCGGTTAATTTCGGGGCCTGTACAGGTAAAACCTTGAAAACTCCTGACAAAGAGGGCAAAAAAGCGGAAAAGTTGCTGATCAGGATCTGCGACCTGGCAATCCGGAATTGTCCTGATATAGCCGAAAGTGTGATTGCGTTCAGAGTGCTGCTTGGGGGAAACGACGAAGCCTTGAAAAAACAACTTTTCGCATCCGGCCTGGCTAATTTAAAAAAGCAGCGATTCAATCCGGGCGCGGCGTCTTTGCCAAATCAATTCTGGCGACTCCAGTGCGGCGGCGACCGCCCCTTTAACCAGTTTATGATCTCATATGCGGTTCGAAATAAACGTGAAACGGAACTATTGGCGGTTGCGAAACCCCTGACAAAAATCATGCCTGAAGTAACTAAATTATATAATGCCGGGAATAACTTTCCGCAAATAGCCCGTGATTTTGCGGTTAATCACCGTCCGCTGACTGATTATGATGCGACGGTTCTGATCTGCGACGCGGCAAAATATCAGAATATATCAAGCCCTTCAGCCATTGATGAAATGGTCATCGCCAAGGCCTTGAATCGTACCCTTAAATTAAAAGTGACTGACCCTGGATCGTATGTGGATATAATGCAGCGGTTTTATCCCGTTGAAGATGCCGTGGATTTTATTAAACAGTATGCCGGAAAAATTGTTGAAGTTGGTAAAGCAAATCCGTCCAGACATATGGCGGATAGTAATTATGATCACGCGGTCGGCAAGCTCGTCAGGATATATCCTGCGACGATCAAGGAGATTGTCGGCCTGGAGGCGATGCTGGAACCATGGACAAGTCATCAATCCCGGCTTTCCCGTGACCGTCTCTATGTCGGGAGAATGCAGGAAATGGCTTACCGGGCAAAACCTTCCGAGGCTAGTTGGGATTTCTTCGGCAGCACTCCTGAGCAGTTCAATATCTACATATACTCTAAAAATGGTTCTCTTTTTGGCGCTTATGTAGGCTATCGCAGGAGAGGAAGACGCACCAGGTGTAATTATTCGGGAACAAGTTTTGGAGGCAAGTTGATGGATGCGGCGCTGCACGCCTCTAGTGACCAAAACATCTACGAGGAAGTTTCCCCGTTCATTGCCAAAATGACTGAGCAAAACAAATTAAGATTGGCTGGAGAATTAAAGTTTTTATTTGTTGAATTGAACTTACCTCAAAGCAAGTCGCCTCCGAAATTTTTCGCAAAATACCTCAAACAGGACAAAAAGAGAAAATCCGTTGCGGCGCTGAATAAAGCAGAACAATTCCTGGCCGTGAAAAAAGATTCTGGTATCTCTTATTCGGCTTATATTGATGAAGCTCTCAATTTATCTTCGAATTTTTGTGACCGTGATATCAACATGGCCGTGAAAATCGTTTATCATGTCTTTGATCAAATCTGTGCGGCGCGCAATGGTCGTATCGAGTATGTGAATATGTTTTTCTATAAAATTCATAAACTTGCCGAAAAAAAGCTGGCATTGATCGGCATAACCTGGCGATTATTGCTCAAATACCCTCAGTATTGTAACCCGACTCTGGTTAATATGTTATATCGAAGTATCCAGCGTTCCTGCACTGAAGTCTCAGGAAAACAACAGCCGCAAGCTGTTTGCGACTATTTCGATATGCTGTCACGCGGTTTCGGTGACGCCCCCCCATTCTTATACAAAAGTCTGCATAACAGCTTGAGGAATTTGCAGAAGCCGGTCCTGCAACAACTGTATAAGCATGTGTCTACTGATAAATTCAAACAGACTTTGACCGGAAAAGAGTGTGCGTTGATCATTGAGTCAATGGTTTTGCCTGAAAAAAGAACTTTGATTCATGAAAAAATTGCCAGAATGTATATTGAACGTTTGAAAAGCAAGTTGCTGACTGACGCTTTAAAAGAGCAGCTTCTCTATTGCGTTCTTCATGACTTTGGTAACTCTCTGGCCGGGCCGGCCGCGGTTGAAGCAGTCAGTCATAAGTTGTTCCGGACTCCAAGGCTCAGACCTGAGATCATTGCCATGGATTTAAGCAAGGAATATCCCTACCCGAGTTGGCGCAACGCCGCCAGAACCCTGCTTGATAATCTGGATACTTCGAAAGATATATCCGCATCACACAGTGCAATGTCGTACTTTTGGATTTATTACAGATTGGCTTTGAAATTGCATGAGCCAAAGTATGTCGAACGTTTGAATAATATGATATCAAAATCGACAAAACCGGTTCCCGGGTATTGTGTCATCCTGCTTGAGAACGGCAACATTAAGGAGGCTTTGACTAGATTGGACGCAATTAAGAACATCACGGATTGGACCGGTCCGGTCGGCATGACACTGTCAGCCAAAGGTTATAAAAACGCCCTGAAAATGTTGTCATCGATTGATGATCCGGAACATAAAATCGCGTTAATAACGAAACTCCTGCTGCTGCAACCGCTGCAGCCGGGAAAAAAACAATTGATTGAACAATTGCTCAGGTTATCAGATAAGACCAAATTTAAGTCAGAGAAAAATAAACAAGCAATTTTCCTCATGTTGATGCTTTGCAATGATAAATTACCGGAAAGCCTGACCGGGCATGTTCGGATGGCATTCGCTCATTTGCCGGTTGCTCAACTTGCTTCATTGCAAGACTATAATTCGCGTTCCAGGGCTGCCTTTTATCTTGCTGATTTCGTCTCAAACGCGAGTGATGAAGCTGTCGCGGCCAAGTTAAAAGACATCTCGGATTATCTGGCGTCCGATCAGGTTGATCGAAAATTGCGGCTTGGAATTACAAGTATCCTGTCTCAAGTTACAAGACGCATGAGTAGGTATTTTGCACGTTCAAACGGAGATGCGCTGATTCGGCGGCGCGTGAAAAACTGGGGGGGATTATTAACTATTCTTTCCGGGTATCGTAGAGATACGAGGTATTATATTTACATGTTGTGGTTCAATTATCTTTCCGGTCAGGATGAAAAAGGGCTGATTGCGCTTAAAAATTACAATTCTTCATATCGGTTTCATAATTTCATTTCTTATCTTCAGTCATATCTCTGGCTGCCGGAAGCTTACAATAAAAACCGGCTTAAAACTATCAAAGCATTTTTCGAATCACCGGCATGGCGGCAGATTTCCCAAAAAAATCCCGGGAAATTCGATGCTTTGCGGAAAAATATAATCAGCTATGCCAAATAAGGTTATTTGCTGGTAAAAAACGTAATCAGGATTATATTATATGGAAGTTGGGAGGGATAGTGGCGAGTTGTGAGTTGAGAGTTTTGAGTTTCAACTGGCAACTGTAAACTGACAACTGTAAACTATCGTGACTTATGGACTGATGTAATGGATATAGATAAAATATTTGCGAAAATTGACGCCGGAACCGACCTTGAGCGTAATGAGATCAAGGCTTTGCTGGAACTTGAAGATGAACAACAAATTCAGGGTTTGTTTGACCGTGCCTATAAAGTTAAAGTTGATAATGTCGGGAAAATAGCATACTTTCGCGGTATTATCGAATGCAGTAATATATGCACCAAGGATTGTTTCTATTGCGGGATTCGCCGCAGTAACAAACAGGCCGAACGCTTTGAAATGTCGCCTGAAGAAATGATTCGGGAAGCGGTCTGGTCTTATGAGAATGACTACGGTTCAATTGTTATTCAGGCCGGGGAGCGTACCGACAAAAAGTTCATCGACATGATCGAAAAAGTCTTGCTTGAGATCAAAGCCAAAACCAATAACGAACTCGGGATCACCCTCTCTCTGGGAGAACAGACTGAAGAAACCTACCGGCGCTGGTTTGACGCCGGGGCGCATCGCTATCTGCTGCGGATCGAGTCTTCGAACCGCGACCTCTACCGTCGCCTCCATCCCGTCGATCATGATTATGATGCCCGGCTCGGATGCTTGAAATTGCTGCGTAAGGTCGGTTATCAGGTCGGAACCGGAGTGATGATCGGGTTGCCTTTCCAGTCAATGGATGATCTGGTTGATGACCTCTTTTTCTTCAAGAGTATCGATATCGACATGATCGGCATGGGACCGTATCTGGTTCATAGTCAGACTCCATTGGCAAAAGAGATGCCGGACTTCGCGGAAAAGCAGGATTACCAGCTGCAGTTGAGTTTGAAAATGATCGCGCTGGCCCGGATTATGTTGAAAGACGTTAATATCGCCGCGACCACCGCGCTGCAGGCGGTTACGCACAACGGACGGGAGCTTGGCCTGCTGGCCGGCGCCAACGTCATTATGCCGAACGTAACGGAAACCGAATACCGGCCGAATTATCAGTTGTATGACAATAAACCGTGCCTCGATGAAAATTCCACTATGTGCCGCGGCTGTTTGAGTCGGCGGATTGAGGGCATCGGTGAAACTATCGGTTTTAGTAAATGGGGCGATTCCCCGCATTTCCATAAAAGGACAAAGTAAGGATATTATGAAATCAATCATCATGAACCTGTTTCCGGGGGGGAAACCCCGTGCCGCCACTTTCAGTTATGACGACGGAGTGCATCAGGATAAACCTCTGGCTGAACTCTTTAATAAATATGGCTTGAAAGCCACATTTCATCTTAACGGCGGAACTTTGGGCGGAGGCAACCGGATCAGCAAAGATGAGATCGATATTTATGACGGCCATGAAGTTTCCTGCCATTCCCTGACGCATCCGACTTTGACCAACGTCAATCTTGAATCTGCGGTTTACCAGATCATTGAGGACCGGAAAATTCTCGAGTCGCTGACCGGTCAGCCGGTGGTCGGCATGTCGTATCCCAACGGCGCTTATGACAGCAGAGTCATCGCCATTCTGAAAACCTGCGGCATCGTTTATTGCCGCACCGTAGTTTCAACCGGCGCTTATTCCCTGCCGGACGATTTTCTGGCCTGGCACCCGACCTGTCATCATCATGATGAACGGGTATTCGAGCTGATTGACAAAGTGACTTTCCGTGATCGCTTGAATGTGTTGTACATCTGGGGACACGCTTATGAGTTTGATCGTAACGAGCACTACAACAACTGGGGCCATATCGAGGAAATCTGCAAGCGAGTCAGTGAAATCGAGGATTGCTGGTTTGCCACCAATATTGAGATTTACCGTTATGCGACCGCGCTGAAACAGCTGGTATTCACGGTAGATGGAACCGTCGCTATGAATCCGACAGCCCTTGACCTCTGGATCGCAGTCGACGGACAGCCGGTAAAAATTCCTTCCGGCCAGACCGTTACGTTGTAACCGGCATCAATCAGGATCGGATACTTGGATTATCTGGCGTATTGCCTTTATTTCCGAAATAATCAATTATCTGTTAATACTGAGTTTATGAACGACTCAATAATTGATTGAACATATTCAACCCTCGCCAGATTTGTTATCCATTGGTGAGGTATATTGTTCAGTCCATAGATCAACCCGGCCAGCCCTCCTGTCACGGCTCCTGTTGTGTCTGTGTCTTCTCCCAAATTTACGGCGTTCAAAACGGCACCGGAAAAGTTGGAGTTTTGGCTGCAGCACCATATCGATGCTTCGAGAGTGTGTACAACATAACCTGATGCCGATATTTTTTTCGATTTTTCTTTAAGAATTGATTTCGTTAAAATTCTCTGCAAAATAACCTTTTCGTCAGCCGGAATGTATTTTCCTAAATGTTTTGAGGCATAGTCAAGAGCATTACCTAGCGGTAATCCTTCTATAATTGCTTTAACAAGCAGAGAATAATAAGCACAACAAAGCTGAGATCGAATATGACCATGGGTGAATTTTGAAACCTCAAAGCTTTTGGCTATGATTTCTTCAGGACTATTTTGATAGAAATATATTGATGCAGGAAGTATTCGCATAAGAGATCCGTTCCCGTTTGATAAAACGTCAGTTCTTGCGCAGTTTGCATGATCCCGGTCATGCCCGAAAGCGATAATCGCGTCTGTTGTTGCCATGCCTGCATCGAAGACCTCGTTATGGGCCGTCATGAATGAATCATAAAGCCATTTTTCAAAGCAGGTCATAATATTTTCAGGATTGTAACCATTGGTTAGACTAAACATTGTACAGAGAGCCAGTGAACTGTCGTCGGACCATGTTCCCGGGGACTGATTATGGGTGCCATAGCCAGTCATTCCGGTTATATGAAATGAGTCGCGCGGTTGAAATTCGACCGGAACCCCCAACGCGTCTCCAATGATTAGCCCGATCAGGCCGCCATATATCTTTTTTCTATTGTTTGTTTCCTGTTTCATTTTCTTGAAGTGTTAAGTTGAGTGCGGTTCTTTGCGAAATGCGTATTTGTGACCAAATCCTTTACTGGTCGCAATTACTTTATCATTTCCTGTAGCCGTAACATTGTCAGTATTTGTCAGTTCATTGAAGATAAAACGTTCAAGTTCCTGAAATGTATCGACAAGATTGGAATGCAAGTGAAAATCCAGATCACGCAAGCAGGGATTCATCTCCATTACATACATTAAATTGCGGTTTTCCCCTTTGTATTCCCGTAGCAAAATGATTGGACATTTGTATTCAAGGTTTAGTTTTTCAACATCCCGCGGGATTTCTCCTGCCTGCAATTTGTCGGCAATTCCAAACGGATTCATCCAAGACCATTTTTTTGATTTTTCGAGGTCGAAACCGCATTTTGCCACAAAAGGCCTCAGCATTTCAAGATTATAGCTGATTGTGTTTTGACATTGCCACAATGGAATGGGTTTTCCGCAGAAGATTAAGATCATCAGCTCAAATTGAATAAACTCCTTCGATTTCCAGAAATGTCCAATTTTGGCTTCTGCGATTTCCACAGGAAAAGGATTTGTCCTGCCAAAGCGTTTGAAAAAAGTATCGTTTTCATCAATAAAAATTATTGACTGTTGACGAGTCCATATTTGTGAATCAGAACCGTTGGATAATGAATCGTAGAAATCATGGAATTTGCTGATAATTCTCATTACATCCCCAATTTATCAGTGTAATATTGATTTGACTTACAACTATGTTCCATCGTAAGGACAAAGTCAAATTTACTTAGCAACTTTTTAGCAAATTTGATTAGTTCCCTGCGTTTATATTGATTAGTTCCCTGCGTTTATATTGATTAGTTTCCTGCGTTTATATTGTCACAATTGAACTCTTGTTTCTTTCAGGTGAAGATGCATTGAATGGGATAATTTATCGACTTTGACCATTCGAGCCTAAGAGGTTTATTCTTTGATTCTTCTTTCATTGCTGGATTGGAAAAGTTGTGGTGGATGGTCTATATTAAATAAAAATCAATTTTCTTTATGGGAGTAATACAAATACAAATGTTTATCGACATTCATGCTCATGCGTATCTTTATCCTTGTCCGCCGCAGGATGGCTATACGCAGTTTCCGAACCCGGAGGAAGTCATTGCCCGGCAAGACGAGCTTGGTATCGAATGCTCGATAATTCAGCCATTGATTGGGCCGGAATGTTATCTGCCGCAATCCAATGAAGAAATTCTGGAAATGTGCAGACGCTATCCCGGGCGCTTTCTGCCGGCGTGCAATATCGATCCGCGCGGGATAAAAAACAGTGTCGAGACGGATTTTTCGATATGGCTGGACTGGTATAAAGCGCAAGGCTGTATTTTAATTGGGGAATTCATGCCTAATCTTCCATTCCTCGATCCTCTGGTTCAAAACTTTTTTAAATATGCTGAACGTTCCGGTCTGCCGCTGACTTTTGACATCTCCGACCGGCTTGGCGGAGATTACGGGCTCTATGACGAACCGGGACTTCCGCAGCTTGAAAAATGCCTGCAGAACTTTCCGGATTTAATAATCTTCGGGCATGGTCCTGCTTTTTGGGCGGAAATCAGCCAACTCGAAAGCCTTGAGGATCGTGCGAAATACCCTGAATATCCGATAAAGGAGGAAGGCGTCGTGCCCGGATTATTGCGGCGCTACGAAAATATGTGGGGAGATCTTTCCGCCGGAAGCGGCTACAACGCTTTGGCGCGCGATCCTGAATACGCGGCAAAATTCCTGACCGAATTCCAGGATAAACTTTGTTTTGGCACTGATATGTGCAAAGCTGATGCGGTCGTTCCGCTGCCGCGTTTCCTGATCGAACTGAAGGACAGCGGCAGGATTTCTCAAAACGTATTTAACAAGATCGCCAGAGAGAACGCGATAAAAGTGTTCAATCTGAAGTCCTGTTAAGATTCGAATAACAATCAGAACAAAGCATTGACGGCTTCCTCATTATTTTTTTATCGGGGCAACGAATAATTTCATTTCCAGCGGCTGTAAGGCAATCTGCATGACAGAGGCTAAATCACCGGATTGTTTTGTGAAACCATTCGGGCCGAGGATATATTCATTTGCGTTTTGCTCGAAAGGGTGAGTTTGCAATTCGGGAAGATCAAGCAGATTGATTTTGATGTTTTTCGGTTTGTTTGAGGTATTGATCAGCATCAAACCGACTAGCTTTTCCGGATCGATAAAGCCGAGACAGGCGATAGACCGGGCGCTGCTTTTTGAATAGACATAATGTGTCTTCAGGAATTTGTTGAACAGATAAAGCAATCGGGCTGTCGGGCGGATTTCCTCGCAGTCTTTGCTCATCAGGCCAAAGGTTCCCCCGCCGCGCGAGTGCCACTGCTGGGCAATATCCAGATCGGCTTTGATCAGGTTGTATAGTACCGCCGCCATCCAGATTGCTCCTTTCCAGGTTCTCTGGCGCGGATCATGCGGCCGCCAGTTGTAATTCATATTGTACTCGGTCAGCGCCAGTTCGACTTTTTTCCCGGGAGTTATCGCATTGACGGCTTGCCGAATCGCTATGACGTCGTTGCCGAATGTATATGCCTTGCCCATCAAATAGGCGTCGCCGGTCTCGGATGACCCGGTCGGGTACTTGTGCCATGAGATAAAATCAGTGTTCTGATGACAGTGTTTGTAAAAGTCCGTAATCCCGCTAATAGTCGGATAGCAGGGGGCATACCCGCCGATCTTAATATCCGGGTTGAGTTTTTTGAGCTTTGCCGCGGTTAAATTATACATTTTCCAGAGAGAACGGTCCGGTTTGATACCGCGAAAATATACTTCATTGTAGATTTCCCAATATTTCACTTTAATCTTTTGCTGCATAAAGTGTTTCAGCAAATCGGCGCAAAGCGTGGCAAAGTGTTCCCGGTCTTCAGGTTGTTCCGGCTTGATATATGGCGGGATTTTATTGATGCAAATCATTATTTCACGTTCAGTGTGTCCCTTTAACAGCTTGCTTATTCCCGAATCAAGAGCCTGGTAGTTGTGCGGGCCGTTGATTCCTGTCGGATAAATTTTTGCCAGGTTCCAACCGGAATGCAGTCTGAATATCCGGCATCCGATCTTATCCATTATTTTCAGGTATTTGTCGAATTCCGGATTTTCGGAGTCCATGAATCCGGTTTCATTGGTGCTGAACAGCCGGGGATTTATTTGCCCGGTAATCAGGTTGTAATTCACCGTGGCGCACGGGGGCGTAAGAGATGTTTTTCTATTCTTCTCAACCAGACCTGTCAGTTTGACGGCATCGGACGTTTTTTTAATCCCGGTGATTTTAAGCAGTATCTGGGACGATATGCTTGACACATTGAGCGGAACCGTCCGGTTTTCCTCTTTCAGGAAACGGGAAAACATATTCGAGAATTCGACTGACGCGATTTCCTTGTCCGGTTCCGGGTTTTTCCAGACAAACAGCGATATATGAAAGTCGATAACCGGTGATTTTGCGTTATACAGAAATAATGCATCGGGAGTTTCCGCGGTTCTGGCCGAGCCTGAAATATTAATTTCCTCACGAATTGGAATCTCGATCGTTGAACCATCGCGGTATTTTACTTTATAGAAGGCGACTTTCTGGCCCAGTTCTCCCTGCCAGTATTCGGTGTGTAGAAATGCCAGCGCGGCAAATTTGCTTTTGACCGGGATGATGGCTTTTTTCGGCAAATCAGGGTATTTCTTACAATGCAGAGCAATAAACGAAGGTTTTAGTTTCAAATCAAGGCCGGCGACCGGGCGATTGAAGAAATCAAGGCAGGTGCGGTTGAATATATTAAAATCCGGATACGCAGCAGGAGTTTGCGTTGCTTTTCCCAGCGGGACATCGACACAGGAGTTTGCCGACAGTTTGAAGCTGGTATTTTCGGCCCCCGATGTTGGTTTTACTTCGACTTTGAGCTTATATATAGATCGCTTGCCGTCGATTTCTGCGGCTAATGGCAATTCATGAGTTCCGACGGATGACGCATCGGTCTGCCAGGTGAATTTTGTAACCGGACTGAATTTTCCGTGTGGTGTGTAGTTCCGGGATGGACTCAGGACTATGCAGTCCAGTGCCGGAGACGGTTTTCTGCCATCGATCATAACTCCGAATTTTTTTCCTATTTGCCGGTTTGAATAAATCCCGAACAGTCGCCAGGAATAATCTTCCGAGCGTTTCCAGTTCCATTTTTCTTCAACCAGCTTGTCGTTGACGGTTTTGCGCAAACATAAGGCGCCGTTTTTAGCCCGGACCCAGATTGCGTACGGCTTGCCGTCTTGAGGAAAATCAGCGACAAATATGGTCTGGTATTTTTTTGTGCCGCTAACGCTTTTGCCGAATGAAGCTTCGGCATCCTGCTGGATGACGGAATCACTATGTCCATGTTCGGATGCCTTGAAAACCTTGATTCCGGTTGCCGGATTTACCGTCCTGCCGTTAAAGCGAAGCGAGGCTTTTTTCGCGTCGGGTGATATAGCTGCCTCCAGAATAAACTCATCACCGGCTTTGACTGGTGAATTTGACTTTAAATCAAGACTAGCGGTTCCAGCCTGTAAACCGAGACATCCGGTTAAGAGACCTGAAATGATTTTCCCGTTTTTCATGTAAGATTGACCTGTTTTCATTACGGGCATGTTACTTTTGTGGTGAATGCGCCGTCAAAGACCACGTCCTGGAATGACCCGAAAGTCCCGTTGCTCAAGTACATCTTTACTTTGGTAAGTTTATTGTTGCTGCTGTATCGCCGGAATACTTCGCCCCATTTTATCGGAGCCGCGTGTCCGTCCGCGAACCAGACGTTTACCCGGTTGTTATGCCAGAAAACCGCCCGGCCGTATCCGTCGGGATCGCCGGACCCGACAGCCATGCGGAAGTCAGGACGGTCTCCGGTTGAGACTCTCACCCCTTCCGTGCCGCCGAAAAGTTGTGACGGTTTGACCACCCGGTAGAGCGGGTCTTTCCAGTTGATTGCCTCTTTATAAGTTCCCTGGTTTCCCCAGAAGCGGGAAGAATATATATGGTATGATGAATTTTTATCAAATGATGTCAGTTTATTGAATTTGGGACAATGCAGGGCTTTGTAATTTTGAATGTAACCCAGACTTTTCCATTTGGTCGCATACGGATAGTCGGCGGCGGCCCAGACGAATCCGTCATAGTCCTGAAGATAGAATTGCTGCGCGGCGGCGGCTTGTTTCATGTTGCTGATACAGGTGATGGCGTGTGCTTTGTCTCTCGCCTTGTTTAAGGCCGGCAACAGCATACTGGCTAAAATAGCGATGATGGCGATCACGACCAGCAGTTCGATTAGCGTGAAGCTTTTCTTCATGTTTGTCTCCTTTTTGATGTTGAATGTTATTATATTGAAATAATTACTTTATTTCGATAACGGAGCCGTGGAGTCGGCCTCGTGCAATACCATGTCAAACAATTTATGCTCGTTATATTTATCGTTTTCGATTTTTTTAAGCAGGATTTCGCTGGCCGCTTTCCCCATTTTTCCGGATGGTGCGGTTACCCATGAAGGTGACATATTGAACGGCAGTAATGCTTCTTTCGGCCGGTTGAACCCGATGACGCTAAGCTCCTCCGGAATTTTTATTCCGGCGAAATTTGCCGCGTTCATCAGTTTGACTCCCATTATAATGTCATAGGAAAGAACCGCTGTGGCCTTTTGTTGAGTAACTGCACTCAGGACGACTTCAGCATCATTCTGGCCTGATTCAGAAATCAACGGTTCTTCGTTGAGATTTTTCATAAATTCAATATAGGTTTTCCGGCGAAGCTGAATACTTTTATGAGTTGAGTGGATTTGATCCGTTGCCGCGCTCCAGTACAAGATGCGGCGATGCCCGAGCTGCCGCAGATAATCCAGCGCCAGTAAAGTTCCCTGGATATCGTCGACATCTACATTTGATTCGTCCTCTCCGGCGTCATCATTCAAGATTACGTAAGGAATATTTTTATTTCTCAGTTCCAATGAAAGTTCAGGATAGATATTGGTTAAAAGCAAAGCGCCATCCATCATTTGCGGAATTCTGTAACGCTTGTTCCTGGCGGAGAAAGCGGCGTTAACGTCATAATTGTCTTCCTGCAATTTCAAGGTCGCGGCTTTAAGCATGGCCGGATAGATATCCTGATATATGGTCCATTCGTAATCATAGCCATAGATCATAATCAGTTCGGTTCTTTGCCGGCGCAGGTTTTTTGCCGCCATGTTGGGACTGTAATTGAGTTTTCTGGCGGTGGAAAGGATTTTTGAGCGAATAGCCGGTTTTACCGAAAAGCCGGTTGTCACATTATTCAAAACCCGGCTTACGGTCGGAGTCCCGACTCCGCATTGGCGGGCTATATCAGACAATGTAACTTTATTTTTTATTTCGGCCATATCGTTTTTCCAGACTCATTTCAGATTGTTTTAGAAAACGTTTGCTAAAGTTGTTAAATAAAAATAGCAAACGATTGCTAAAATTATTATACACGATAATAAATCCGTTGTCAATACCTTAATTCAAAAAAAATAAAATATCTCTTGAGAATGGAAATTGAAAAAGTAAACACACAGCCTTCAAGCGCCTCAAGTCGTTTATAAAGATATTCTCATCCTTCTGCCGGCACCCGATTTGTCATCATAGCAATGAACGGGTCTTTGAATTGATTGACAGAGTGACTTTCCGTGATCGCCTGAATGTACTGTATATCCGGGGACACTCTTATGAATTTGATCGTAACGAGCATTATAACAACTGGGGCCATATCGAAGAAATCTGCAAGTGCGTCAGCCAAATCGAGGATTGCCGGTTCGCCACAAATATTGAGATTTACCGTTATGCCTCCGCCCTGAAAAAGCTGGTATTCACGGTCGACGGCTCTGTTGCAATGAATCCTACCGCCCTTGACCTCTGGATCTCAGTCGACGGCCAGCCGGTAAAAATTGCTTCCGGCCAGACAGTCACGTTGTAAAGGGCATCAATCAGGATCAGATACTTGGATAATCGGGCGTATTGCCTTTATTTCTGAAATGATCAATTATCTGTTAATACTGAGTTTATGAACGATTCAATAATTGATTGAACATATTCAAACCTCGCCAGATTTGTTATCCAGTGGTGAGGTATATTGTTTTGTCCATAGATTAATCCGGCCAGCCCTCCTGTCACGGCTCCAGTTGTGTCTGTGTCTTCTCCCAAATTAACGGCGTTCAAAACGGCATCGGAAAAGTTGGAGTTTTGGCTGCAACACCATATCGATGCTTCAAGAGTGTGTACTACATAACCTGATGCCGATATTTTTTTTGATTTCTCTTTAAGAATTGATTTCGTTAAAATTCTCTGTAAAATAACCTTTTCGTTAGCTGGAATGTATTTATCTAAATATTTCGAGGCATAGTCAAGTGCATTTTCCAGGGTGAATCCTTCGATAATTGCTTTAACAAGCAACGAATAATAGGCACAACAAAGCTGAGAGCGATTATGACCATGGGTGAATTTTGAAATCTCAAAACTTTTGGCGATGATTTCTTCAGGACTATTTTGATAGAAATATATTGATGCAGGCAGCATTCGCATAAGAGATCCATTCCCGTTTGATAACACGTCAGTTCTTGCGCAGTTTGCATAATCCCGGTCATGCCCGAAAGCGATAATCGCGTCTGTTGTTGCCATGCCCGCATCAAAGACCTCGTTATGGGCCGTCATGAAAGAATCATAAAGCCATTTTTCAAAGCAGGTCATAATATTTTCAGGATTGTAACCATTAATTAGACTAAACATTGTACAGAGAGCCAGAGAACTGTCATCGGACCATGTTCCCGGGGGCTGATTATGGGTGCCATAGCCAGTCATTCCGGTTACATGAAATGAGCCGCGCGGTTGGAATTCAACCGGAACCCCCAAAGCGTCTCCAATGATTAGCCCGATCAGGCCGCCATATATCTTTTTTCTATTGTTTGTTTCCTGTTTCATTTGTGAATTGAAAAAATAATGAATTTAAGTTTAATTTATATATTCATAGTCATATTTACGAGATTGAATGTTTATGATTGTTTTCAGTATCATGACTTTCTTTAGTGTTTGTATGAATCAATATCAATATCAGCGCCTATTTCGCCGAGGAATTTGATCGTCTCAACATCAAAACCAATTACCGGGGTTGAGATGTCTTCATTTATCGAGAACCATAGAACAACTTCCAGCCGGGGGGAGAGGCTAAAACGTTCAATCGCCTCCCAAATAAGATCCTTTTTGGGCATGAGTTGATTGACTATTGACCTGGACATTTCATATACATCAATAAAATCATCGACCATATTTTCCGTCGAAAGCACCCAGGAGCTTGTTTGGGGTATTTTTCCCGGATCCCTGGAGCCTTTACGAATGATTGTTGTAGGTTGTATTCCGATAAATTCGGTTAACTCGTCCGGATCAAAGTCATCACCAGCGAGGGCAAAATAAACTCTTCCTTCATTGGTATTCACGTGTGTCTCCAAAATTCCAATCATCAATCAAATGATATTTTTGTTTTTGCTATCATTATTATATTATCCTATATTGTTATATCAAGAAAGAATTAAAACAAAAATAGTTCTTTCGCTGTTTAGGTAATTCCTGGGAACGTGGACATCCCGTCCACGTTCAGGCGTCTTGCCTGCAAAAAGATAGTTGCATCGTGTCATCAGGATTCGTTCTTTATATTGGATGTTTTTAGTTTTGTAGTTGTTGTCTGTCTGCAAGTCTTTTATAGTCAATCTTTAATATTTTATTTATAGTCAAACAGTACGACTATTATCATATCGTTTTATTTGGGCAATTATTCCGCAAAAAAAAAGGCGCATCCGAAGATGCGCCAAAAATATCCCACCTGCTTTTAAAGTTGTAATGCATAATTACTCATAAAAAGTTAATTGCATTATCTGAACCTGAATCACAGGCTGTAATGTTACAGGACAATAAGCATGACCGCTTATGAGATGCGGATCGGAACGCCTTTGGCGGCGCTTTCATAGATCGCATCCAGCAGTTTCATTACGATTACGCCGTGTTCGCCCGGAGCCGGGACGGGGGTGTCGTTGATGACGCTTTCGACAAAGCCGTAGAAGCCATGTTGACAGTCCGGCACCGGCGGGTGCAGTTTCATATCATACTGACAGCCGTCTTTTTCAAAATAGAATTCGGCTTCGAATTCATAGCCTTCGCCCAGATTGGTCTGGTAGAGTCCGGCTTTGGTCCCGAGTAGACGGGTTGACATCATTTCACGGTTTTTGATATTGCCGGCCCATGAAGCTTCCAGTTCCAGCGTGGCGCCGTTCTTGAATTTGATCATGGCACAGGCAAAATCTTCAACGTCAAAAGTTTTTCCGGCTTTTTTCGCCAACCCGGTCGCGATGTGGTCATAGGTTGAACCCATTACCCATTCCGGTTCCGGATAATCCATCAGCCACAGCGCCAGGTCAAGACGGTGGACGCCGAGGTCGATCAGCGGTCCGCCGCCGGACAACGCTTTGGTGCCGAACCAGCCGCCGAATCCCGGCATGCCGCGACGACGCTGCCAGACGGTACGGCAGAAATAGATATCACCGAGCAAGCCGGCTTCAACCTGTTTTTTCATGGCGTAAGACTGCGGCGTAAAACGGAAACTGAAGTTGATCTGCAGTTTTTTGCCGGCCTTTTTCGCGGCTTCCAGCATGTCTTCGGCTTCCTGAGCATTCATCGCCATCGGCTTTTCACAGATAACATGCAGACCGGCTTCCAGCGCGGTGATGGTCAGCGGCTTGTGGAACTTGTTCGGAACCGCGATTGCAACTATGTCCAAACCGGCTTCTTTGATCATTTTTTCAGGATCGTTATAGAGGTTTGTGATTTTTTTATCTTCACCAATCTTTTTGAGCTTTTCTTCATCAAGATCGGCAATGGCGACTACTTCCACCATCGGATGTTCGCGGAATTTGTCAATGTGACCTTTGCCCATTCCGAGCCCGATTACACCTGCTTTGAGTTTTTTCATTTTAATTCCATATCTTCAGCCACCAGGCGCACGAATTTCACGAATGCAGACCGCGGAGCGGTAATAAAAAAATCGTGTTATCAGTGAAACTGGCGGCCGGTTTAAAATTATTTTTTATACATTCTGTTTGATGCCTACCCGGCCGAAATCAACGTTTTTCTCACTGATTTTTTCCAGCGGCTTAGAGTTCGGGGCGGTGTGTTCCATGAAACCGAGCGGTTTGGCCCAGCGAACTGCATTGCCGATGACTTTGATGACTTCTTCGTTGTAGAAGATCGGGTAGGTTTCGTGGCCGGGACGGAAATAGAAGATTTTGCCGTGTCCACGCTCAAAAGTAACGCCGCTGCGGAAAACTTCGCCGCCTTCGAACCAGGAGATGAAGATGACTTTGCCATCCTGCGGGATATCGAAGCGTTCGCCGTACATTTCGGTATTCGGCAGTTCGATGTATTCGCCGATGCCCTGGGTGATCGGATGCAGCGGTTCGATGTTCCAGAGACGTTCTTTCTCGGCTACTTCGCGCCATTTCAGCGAACAGTTGGTGCCGGTTACGGCCTTGAAAATCTTTGAAAAGTGACCTGAGTGCAGGACGATGAGGCCCATGCCTTCAAGGACACGTTTGTGCACGCGTTTGACGATTTCATCTTTAACTTCAGCGTGGGCGCAGTGTCCCCACCACAGCATGACGTCAGTGCTGTCGACTACTTCCTGAGTCAAACCGTGTTCCGGTTCGTCCAGAGTGGCGGTGCGGATTTCCAGATCATCAGCTTTCAACCCGGCGGCAATCGCGTTGTGCATTCCGTTGGGATAAAGTTTTTTTACTGCTTCATGCGTCTGCTCATGACGCCCTTCATTCCAGATCGTAACACGGATTTTTCCCATTTTTATATTCCTTTTTGCTTTTTAGTGATTGCATAATTGCAACCATGGAATATATTTTACTAGCTGTATGTGGGTTTTCAATAGCTGTTTTTATTGTTTTATGTGATAATATTTTGCAGAATGTGATATTATGAGATTGTGGGAAGTGCAACTGGAAGTATACCGTCCGTTCAATACGATGCCGTGTCCGCAGATTATTGTAGAGGAGATGCAGGTCGGGCCGGAATACCATATCGGTCCCAGGCCAACTAATTCCGGCGGACAGTTTTCTCTGACCCTTAGCGGGGAAGGGCGGTTTAAGCGCGGGGAAAAGGAATATGTGCTGACTCCGGGGTGTGGATTTCTGCATAATCATTTTGATATTTCGACTTCCTATTGGTATCCGGAAACGAGTCGGCAGCCCTGGGTATTTTTATGGATAGCCTTTGACGGGAAGGCGGTGGAGGAAATGATTGCCGATATGGTGGCTCGTTACGGCAGTTTTTATGATCTCGGACCTGATGGCGGTGATCTTACGCAGATTTTGCGGTCATGGCAGCGTTACCGGTCAAGTGTGCAGGTGTTGTCTCCGCCGGAGGGGGCTGAACTGACAACCAGTATTTTTGCCGAACTGGCCGCCAGCGTTGAGGCCGGGACCGAGGCTGCTCCGGGTAACCGTCTGGTCGGCAAGGCACAGCAGATTGTAATGGACAAAGTTGAACTTGGCATCCGGGTCAATGATATTGCGGAGGAACTTCAGGTCAGTCGTGAACATCTTTCAAGGATATATCATGAACTGACCGGCGCCAGGTTGTCGGACTATATTCGCAAAGCCAGAATCAATCATGCCCGGGGACTGTTGCGGCAGTCAAATTTGTCGGTACAGGAAGTCGCGTCCCGGCTTGGTTACGAAAGCCAGGCCGCGTTTGCCAGGGTATTCCGCCAGTACTACGACGCTTCTCCGACCGAATACCGTAACCGGATTGCCAGACCGGTCGAGAAAAAAGTAAATTAATCAGCGTCGCAGAAAACCAGTTTGGCTGATATAGTTTTGAAGTTTTCAACATCGCTGTTTTCACTCTGGAGATTTATTTCAGAGATTCATCTTCCGCTAAAAAGTTATTTTCTTCCCTCGCTGTGATCTTCTTTCTGGCGGAAACTCCCTGAGTTTACCAACATAAATCCCCCCTTTTTTGCATGTTTTATTTTATTTAATAAATTAAAAACAGAGGGTTGACATATTTAAAATCGTAATGTATAATCGCTTTGTCTATACAAAGCAAATTTCACTTGATTTTTTTATTGCTGCCGGATTTTAACAATCAAAATAAGGAAGGAACAAAGTATGAAAAAGTCATCTGGTAGAAGTTTTTTACGTTGATTGAACTTCTCGTGGTAATTGCTATTATTGCGATTCTTGCCAGCATGTTGCTGCCGGCTTTGAATCAGGCCCGGGACAAGGCGCGTGCGATAAGCTGTCTGAATCAGTTAAAGCAGCTGGGATTGAGCACTCACAATTATATTGACGATTACGACGGATTTATATATGCGCATTACAGCACCTTGGGATACTGGGATGCGATCTTAATCGCGAAGTATGAAACCTCGCCGACATTCTTTTATTGTCCGTCTCAGCCGACCGGTTTGTCTCTGGCTCAATGGAAAGCGATGAAAACGCAGGCTGAAACCAACCCTCTCTATAGCGGGTTCGGCTATTCGAGTTACGGCTATAATTCCAGAATGAACAATTTTAAACTGGTCCGGGCGGTAAAACCGACCGCGTCCCTGGTACTGGCCGATGGCTACTGCGCATATAACGGTTTGCACAATCGCGGTTATTATGCGATGCATCGCGGTTATCCCAGCTCAAGTTATATTGCCGGGCTTGCAGCTCGTCATACCGGTTCGGTAAATGTATTATGGCTGGACGGACATGTTACCGGGGTTAAGACTCAAGTGGGCGATTTGCCGGTGCCGTACGCCAGCACTCGCAATCCGTATCTGCAAGAGCCGTTTGCCAACTGGAGCGGGACCGGAGTATATACCTGGGATCCGTGGCAGCACTGAACCGAATGGATAAGCAATGAAAGATTTAATAACCGCCGGAATCAACAAGTCCGGTAATATCGCGGAACAAATTACAGCTGTTTTGTTCGAACATATATCCGAATTACCGCCAAACGCGCGAATCCCGAACGAAGTGGAATTGAGCCGTCATTTCGGGGTTTGCCGGATGACGGTCAATAAAGCGATAAACTCGCTGGTGGATGACGGCTTGCTCTACCGTGTCAGAAGTAAAGGCACATTTGTCAAAGAACGCGGTTTTCTGCCCCGGTCAATAAAAGTCCTGTTTCCCGGGCCGAACAGTCTCGCTCCGAATAACCGGAACACCTTTTTCTTCAGGGATATTTTTTCCGGTTTAAATGAGCGGGCCCACGAATTAAACATTCGCCTGGAAGCGATCATCTGCACTCATGATCACCGGAAAGAAAGTTTGAAGCCGGAATTGTTTGAGACATTGATGCCGGACAGCGCGCTTTTGGTGCCGGGGATATGGTGGGGACCGGTATTGAAGACGATTGCGGAAAAGACTTCCAATGTGGTTATAATGCATAATCAAACAGATATGTCACCGCATCATGATACGATAAAAAAGTGGTATCAGTATATTCTGGATTATCAAGGGGCGGCCGATTTTGCGACGGAATACTTTATCAGGCACGGAAGGGACCGGATATTTACGTTTTGTGACAATAGCGAAGCGAATTTTCCAGGGCCGCGCTGGCAAGGATATTGTGACGCGTTAACCAGAAATAATATTGCCATTGATTCGGAGCTTTATCTTGAATTACCGATGAATTATGAACATGAATTGGATATGCCTGTGGTCACCGCGGCAATACGCCGGGCATTGCTGACTAAAAAAGCCAACGCGATTCTATCCCCGAACAGCTGGTTCATCAAGCCGATAATTCGGGTCGCCCATGAACTTGGCCTCAGGATTCCGGAGGATGTCTCCATTATTTCAATCGGGGCTACCCCTGAATCACTGGAGGCTCCGGTTACGGTTTCAGTTATGGCGGTTGACGGTGCTCAGGTGGGGCGTGACATGACTGATATCTTTGCTAGGGGGAAAATCGTTCCGGGATGTACTTCCAAGCAGTTTCATTTAATCGAACGCAGTTCAACTTGCTGATTAATTTCAAAATATTAAACATATATCACAGGAGAAATAATATGTTGAAAAGTATTGTTTTATTCGCTATCGCGGTCTGTTCTGCTGGAACAATTCAGGCTGCGGACAAAAGTCTCTCTCTGGATGTGAAATTTGATTCCACGAAAACGATTGACGCCGGAGGATACAAGGTTAATTTGACCGGTCCGTTTGTTAAGACCGAAGACGGCGGTACGGGATTGGCCTACGGGACTAAAGAATTGCCGCGCATTCCGGCGGATACGATTATGGGGAAAGACGGGACGATCATCTTTACATTTATGGTTAAACCGCGTAAAAAAGAAAACTTACTGAAAAACCGCATGTTGCTGGCGGTTCGCGGCAAAGGCCGGGAACGTATATTCTTCTACCAAACCGGAGGCCGCGAATACGTATTGTTTACTTTGAAAAAATATATCAGCAGACATGCCGTCAGATCCCTGCAGCCGGTTAAATTCAATCGCTGGTATCAAGCCGCCTGTACGTGGGACGGTTCGACGGTCAAATTTTATCTTGACGGCAAACTCCAGGCGGAATTCAAACAACCGTATATTCCGGAGTATCCGAAACGTTCGTCTTTCATCCACTTCGGGCCGTACGTTGATCGCTGTACAAATCCGAAACCATGGGGCGAAGATAGCTGCATCGTGCGGGATCTGAAGGTCTATAAACGCGCATTGTCCATGAAGGAAATCATGCTGGCGGCCGGGTTGAAGCCGGTGGACAAAACCATGACATACAAATCATTCCTGAATATTCCTCAGATAAAGACCGGCCCGGTGGCAGACGGGACGCTCAAGGATCCGGCCTGGCAGCGGGCTGCTTCATTTATCTGCCTGATCGACGGGAGTAAACCGGATGAGTCTTTGTCGTACAAGAGAAACAATCCGAAATTCTGCCATGACGGTAAAAATCTCTATATTTCTTTTGAATCGGTTTTTCCCGGAAATTACAAAATCATCATGGGCGATACGCGAAAAGGCAAGGATTCCCAGGTCTGGGCCAACGAGTCTTTTGAGTTGTATTTTCTGGTCGGGAAAAATTTTTATCGTTTTGCCGGCAATGTGGCCGGCGGCAACTGCGAGATGCTGAATTTAAATAAAGATTTTAACGGCAAATGGACCTATAAAAGATCGCTGGCGGTGAGGATTGACGATTCGCGTTTGTGGCAGGGCGAGATTGTGATCCCTTTCGCCACGATCGGGGTTAAAACCGGCGATGAATTTAAAATCAATTTCTGCCGGACCTGGCGCGGCCTGCAACGGGTCGGGGTCACGTCGTTGGCCGGGACTTCGACATACGGTGATCAGGCGGCTTTTGCCACTGTGAAACTCAGCGGCATGGACGAAGCATTCCGGCAAATCGCGGTCAACAACCCGAATTTCGGCAATCTCTCTCAGCAAGTTCAGTTTACCGCCGCAAAAAATACCCGGGTTGATTATCAGGTGAGCCTGATGTCTTCGGGTGGTTTTCTGCCGGATCTTGAGATGTGGAACCGGCTGCTGGCGATAAAGGCCGGAGTAATACAGCCGTGGTCGGGTTCCCGGACCATTGAAACAACCAGTTATGACCGCATTCTGTTCAAAGCAGTGGACCGCGATTCAAAACGGATTCTCATGCAGCAGGTGGTTCCGTTCAAGATACTGGAAAATTTTCTTGATGTGATCCCGGCGTTTTCCAGCGCAAAAGTGTATATGAAACCGCGATACGGCATGATCAGGAATAAATCCGGCGGAAATCCGGTGGAACTGGCGCTGAAAGCCCCTGACGGGAAAATGATCTACAAGACGACAATCAGCTCGGATAGTGAATTTGCCGTGCCGTTTGCCCGGAAAAATCCGGTAGGAACTTACATCGCGGAAATCTTTGCGACAATCAAGGGTCGTAAGCAGATTTTCGCCTCAAAATCTTTTGCCTATCACGGTATCGGCCCCTGGGAGAAAGAAACGCCGGACGGACGAGTCCTGGCACCGTTCACGCCTTTGACTTTAAAACAAAAGAAAGGTGTTTTTGATATCGGCATGTGGGGCAGGGTTTATGACTACTCAGGATCACCGCTGCCGTCAAAGATTATGGCTTTAAACAAGCCGGTTGCCGCCTCAGTGAACCTTTATGTGAATGGAACTGCGGTCAAATGTCCGGTCAAAATAACGACTTCGTCACCGTCACGAATTGAAATGTCGGGGGAAAACAGCGCAAAACAATATGACATAGCGCAAAATGCCTGGGTTGAATATGATGGCTTTTTGTGGAATGATATTAAGATAAAGGCGAAAGAAAATCTCGACAACTTGAAACTGGTTGTCGATATTCCGCCGCAAATGGCGAAATTCTATCATATTACGTCGGCGGGATTTGGCGCCGGCGGCCGTAAAACCGGAGTCCTCGATAAAACCTTGGAGGTGCCGTTTTACCCGTTTGTCTGGCTCGGAAGCTATGAACAGGGCCTCTGCTGGTTTGCCGAATCAAATTCCGCCTGGAAAACTAAACAGAAATATCCGATAAAGCTGATCAAGCAGGGTAATCGGGCCGCGCTTGAAATCACATTTGCCGACAAGCTGCGTAAAGGACAGAAGATTGACTTGCAGTTCGGGCTGCTTGCCACTCCGGTCAAACCGCTGCCCCCGGGCTATCCTATGAATGTTTTCGGAGACGGATTTTCCACTCATCTGAATACACGATCCGGCCGTTCACCGATAAATGCCGTCAGAATATCCACGGTCAAGTCGGGGCCGACATTCAATGACTTCCCGCCTTTCAGTATGAAAGACCTGGCGGCCAATGTCGCAATGGGTAAAAAAAATAATGCGGTGACCGTGCCGTACCAGGTTGCGATTTATATGGCGGATAAGTATCCGGTCGTCAAAGATAATCTGCTGGAATGGCAGGCCGTGCCCGAAGCGCATCTGTCCTATGAATACAATGGCAAACCCATGCGGTGGTTCAATGTCTGTCCGGCTTCGGAGGCGGCTGACTACTACGTTTACCGGGTCAAGGAGTTTATTGACAAAGCCGGGTTGGCGGGCCTGTATTTTGACTTCGGGCCGGTCAACCAGTGTTCCAACCGGTATCATGGTTGTAACGGCGGTTATCCGATTCGCGCCAAACGCCGCTTCTACAAAATGATAGCTCAGGCTCTGGCGGATAAGAATAACGGTAAATATTATATTGTCGTTCATAACTCCGAATCGGTTCAGATCCCGGTATTTACTTTTGTCACTCATTTCTTCAACGGCGAAGGCCTGCGTCAAATGAGCTCAAGTGTTTTCCATAACGGCAAGGATCTGCTTGATCATTATACCATCAATGATTTTGCTTCAGAACACTCGTCTTTGCCTTGGGGGGTTACCTCCAGTATCTATGTCCCGGCTGATCCGTTGCTGGAACGCTTCGGCGGTCCCCCGAAGACCGGAAAGGATTTATATCAGGAACGTTACCGGTTCCGCATGACCAAGGCGGCGATGGCCGGTGCTTTGATCCATAACACCATTCCCAGCTCCTCGCGACTGCATTACGGCTGGTTCGATAAACTGATCCGGTTTTATGATGATTTCAAAGTTGACCAGGCGGAGTTCATGCCGTATTGGCGCAACATGGAATATGTCAAGGTTCTGAAAGGCAAAGATATTTACGTGAGCTTTTACCGCAGTCGGGACCGGAAGGAAATCCTCGCGATAATTGCGCATGTCAGCAAAGACCACCTGGATCAGGAAGTGGAAATAGAGTTCGATCCGGCCAAACTGGGATTCAAACGCCTGACTTCAGCTCAGGAACTGCTGACCGGTCCGGATCCCAAATATCAGGAATTGTTCAAACTGGTTCCGCTCACCAGACATTACAGTCCGAAAGGCCGAGGCCGAATTCCGATCGTCCCCGGTGATTTCGGCGTGAAATTCCAGGGACTCAAGGATAATAAGATAAAATTGAATTTGCAGCACCACTCAGTGGCGCTGGTTAAAATTACCGGGGAATGAATCAGTCGGCGTCGTAGATGACCAGTTTGGCGAACATGCATTTGAAGGTTTCGACGAATTTCAGATGAATCGGATCAACCTGATACTGGTCATGCGCCGCGACGTCTTGAAGCACGACGGTCAGGGCCACATCGTAGGAATGGTCGATGATCGGGCGTGCTTCGGTTGCCGCCGGAGTGCCGACAAAACAGGCTTCGACGCAGGAGATGTCTTTCAGGGATTCAACTCCCGCGTAAAAGTTCTTTTTGTCTTCTTCGCTGAGACCTTCTTTTAACCAGAAATAAACTGAGTGTACCAACATAATTTTTTTCCTTTTATTTGTTACGCCCCAAAGGGCAGGGGAATTAAATCCCTTTAATTATAATTATCTTTATTTCCGCTTCCGTAGCACGTAGTGCGGAGTATGAAGCGGTTCGCCGCCATCCGTCGTACGGATTAACAATGCGGATGTGGTTTGTCGGAGCCGGGAGGCAGATCGGGGGCTTTTTCCATACCGCCGCCGTGCGCCTCGAAAAACTCGCACGCGTCAAGGATATCCTTTGCGAGAATTTCGCACATATCCCGGCTCAGGTTTTCCCGCACCACCACTCGCAGCATTGCGATGTCCTCCGCGTTTGGCGGCAGCGTGTAGGCCGACAGGACCCAGCCGCGCTGCCTTACCCGCGATGAAATGTCGAACACGTTGTATTCAGTGATGCCGTCTGATAAACGCAGGGAGACGACCGGAATCCCCATTTTGTCGCGATTCATAATCACGAATTTGCCGGATTTCTCCAGCGTTTCGGAGAGCCAGACGGCATTATCCATGCAGTTCCGGGCAATACGGGTATAACCTTCCTGCCCAAGCCGGATAAAGTTGTAATACTGGGCCAGAACCATTGAAGTGCCGCGGGAGAAGTTAAGCGTCATTGTCGGCATCTCGCCGCCAAGGTAGTTGACGTAGAAGATCAGGTCTTCCGGGAACACACTTTTTTCGCGGAACATCACCCAGCCGATTCCGGGGTAGACCAAACCGTATTTGTGACCGGAAACGTTGATAGATTTAACCCTTGGCAGCCGGAAGTCCCAGATAAAGTCAGGTTGCAGGAACGGCACGATAAAGCCGCCGCTGGCGGCGTCGACATGGATCGGGATATCCCAGCCATGTTGTTCCTGAACTTCGTCAAGCACCCTGGTTATCTCATGAATCGGGTCGTTCTCTCCGGTGAAAGTCGTCCCGAGGATACTGGTAACGCAGATCGTGTTTTCATCCACCATGGCGCGAACGCCTTCGGGATCGAGCGTGAATTCGTCTTTACGCAATGGCACCATGCGCATTTCGACATCGAAAAAGCGGGCGAATTTTTCCCAGCAGATTTGCACGTCGTAACCGAATACCATGTTCGGCTTGTCGATCGGTAGTCCTGCCGCCTCGCGTTTTTTGCGCCAGTTGAATTTATGGGCCAATCCCGCCAGCATTACCGCCTCGGATGAACCGACGGTGGCGGAGCCGAGGGTTTCCACGCCGTCCGGTGAATTGAACAGTCGCGCCAGCATGTTGACGCAGCGTTCGTGAATGTTTTCCGACTGGGGATACATGGCGTGATCGATAAAGTTTTTATGAATATTTTCCGCGATCAGCTGCCTTGCCTCAGGTTCCATCCAGGTGGTGACAAAACTGGAAAGGTTGAGTTGCGGATTGCAATCCATGGCGGTTTCATCGTGAACCAGTTCATAGGCGGCTTCGGCAGGCATTCCGGCCGCAGGCATTTCATACTTTGGCACGCTTTCGGCGAACAGTCTGCTGGAGTAGGTTTGCGAGTGTATTTCTTCTCTGCCGGAATCGAGTTCTTTCTTGCTTGATATCATAGTTTGAGCCTCCTTAGCCTGGTTATTGAGTTTTACAACATAGCCTCATTTATCTAATATGGCAAATTAATATCAGCACATAATTAAAATATGGTGTGGATCATATAAAATTTTCGAAATTTTTTCATAAAAGGGGGTTGACAGCGAATAGAACCGGATAGTACCATCTGATAGAACCGGATAGGACTGGGTAATGTAAACAAGCGGTTAATTGAATAAAAATGAAGCCAAATGTAAGTAAAAAGGACGTGATCTTTGAGAAGCTCAAAGATAGTATCATTACAGGCAAACTGATGCCGGAATCACGTTTGCCTAAAGAAGTAGATTTTGCGAAAAAACTCGGGGTTGGGCGGGTGACATTGCGCTCCGCGCTGGAGCGTCTGCTCGATGAAGGTTTGATCGAACGCATTCCGGGGAAAGGTACATTTGTCGCTCCGTCCAGCGAAATTTGCCCGCGTCGTTTTCTGGCGATCCTGCCGCCGCAAAATGAAAGTTTTGAATCTCCCATGAGCCATATTATGCCGGGTATTGAATGCCGTGCCGGGGAACGATCAGTAAAGATCCAAAAATACGGGGTTGAATTTTTCAGGGCTCTGACTGTAGACGAAGGGGTCGAACGAATTATTGAGGGAGGTTACGAAGGGATATTCTACATGACTAACGGTGTCATTGGTAATGAACGGGATTTTCAAATTGTCAAAGCCTCAGGTTTGCCGGTTGTTATGCCACATGCTTCACGCTTTGATTATAAAATTACTGGTTTTGCTGTAATGAATACAGATGAAAAAGCCGGGTTCGGTTCCGCGGTTAAGTCTCTGGCAACAAAAGGGCATCGGCAAATCGGGACTATTTTTCTGCCGGGAGCATACCGGAAAGTTATTCGCGGATTTACTTATGAGGAGTATCGGGATTTTCTAGAGGAAAACGGATTGGATAATGCCCGGGAGTTGATAAAAAACTGTAATTATGAATATGATGAAGTGGCCAGCGCTGTTATCGAACTGATGCGATTGCAAGACCCGCCAACCGCGATTATGTGCTACTCCGACTTTGTTGCTCTGCATGTTTATCGAATTTTGCGGGAGATGGATATATGTATTCCCTGTCAGGTTGCGGTAATGGGGTATTGTAATTACCCTGGCGGTGAATTACTTTCGCCGTCATTGTCAACTGTTGATCTGTTTTTCGAGCAGATTGGGCGCGATGCCCTGGATTTGCTGATTGATTCCGGTAAATGGTGGAAAAGCGGTATAACTCCGCCATACGTTACAACCCCGTTCAAGGTTATCGAACGTGGAAGCACGAATGTTAAAATGCTTGAGAAAGAATTAGTTGAAACCATATTATTTTAAACTTGGGAGAAAATATGAAGAAAACTGTATTGAAGCTATTGAGCGTGATGTTGTTGAGTTTGCCGGTTGCCGGAATTTTTGCCGGGGATTCTGTCGAATCGGCTAAAAACCTGCTCAAGTATGATTTTTCCAAACTTTCCAAATCGGGAGTCCCGCTCGGATATACATTTTTTCCGGGAAAAGATAAAAAGGGTAAGATTTCCGTATCCGTTGAAGATGGGGGGAACGTCGTCAAGCTAGAACGAGCCGAACAAGGCAGGATTTTTATTGATTCGGCATTCTTAATGGATATTAAGAAAAATAAAAAATACGTTTTGACCGTACAGTTGAAAATTGAAAATCAGAAATATACGGGCAAAGGCATGCATTTTTTCTATGTCTGCGCGTATAATACCGGCAATAACAAGCATATCTATAATAAAATCTTAGGTCATGGCGGCAACGGCGGCTGGATGACCGTAGTTCTGGTGATCGATACCGTTAAAAAACCGCTGCTGGCGGGGGCCAAACTGTTGATGCGAGGGTATGGCGTATCGGGAACATATTTTTTGAAGAAACCGATGCTGGTTGAGATCCCGAACGATATTGAAATACAATCACATTACATACTGGAAAACGAAAAAACAGTTCCAAGCGGCCTTCTCCGACTTGGAACATTAAAACAATAAAACTGACAAGGAGGATTATATGATTGGAAAAAAACAAAATTTCACATTAATTGAACTATTGGTTGTCATCGCAATCATCGCGATTCTCGCCAGTATGCTGCTGCCGTCCCTCAATAAAGCACGGATTGCTGCTCATCGGGCTGCCTGCCAGACGAACCTAAAGCAAATAAGCATGGGAATGATGCTTTATGTTGATGACTACAATGACTATTATGCTCCGTATAAGGTTGATTATGGCGGTACTAACAATTACTGGCGTTGGACAACCAGGCTGGTGAAAGATTATAATCTCGGGGGAATGAACTTTATGTGCCCGGGGCGCCCGGACATTATGATTGGCGGAGTATCGGTTCGCGGGCTTTGGAAGAAGGCAAAAAAGTATCAACCTGCTGCTACCGCTTACTTTTGGGCATACTCATCCTATGGATATAATGCTTTTTATGTCGGGGATGACTGGTTTTTTGCTTCGGTTCCACGTCCGGCTCCGGCAAAAATATCGCAGATAGCAAAATCATCCTCTTTGGTCATGTTTGGAGAAAGTGGCAGCACGGATCGGAATGATCCGCGATTTGTTAACGCCGGAAGCTATGTGATTTATCCGTATCCATATAGCCCAGGTAGCGGTGCGGTGGTTCGCCCGGTTCATGGACGCCAATGTGTTCTTGCCTGGGCCGACGGACATGCTACTTCAATCACCGCTGACAGCGAAGATGCCGAACTGGGGATGAAAAGCTTGTACACAACACCCAAGCTGGGTAAAGGGTCGGATGCTTCAAACAGTTGGACCCGCACCGGCAAACGCAGTTGGCCATGAGCATGACCGGAATATCGGATACCGGAATTATCACACATTAAAAAATAAAAGAAAGAACTGTCATGAAGAATGCGATTATGGCAACAGGGATACTTTGCGCCTTTTTATCTGTAAAGTTATACGCGGCGACGGCGGAGATCTGGCCGGCGGAACGCCGCCGGAACAATACGGCTTATCTTATCGGAAACGAACAAAACTTCCTGTTGTTCAATATATCGAACCGGACCAATCTCGGAACTCATAAACTGCAATTGCCCGAAAACTTTGACAAACCGGTTTCCCTGGTGCTGGATATTCCTGTTCAATTAAAATTTCTTGGCGCAAAAATATTCTGGGACCGGAAGTTCTGTGATGACATTAAACATGAAACGGTGAAACATGATTCCACGCTATATAATCGTTACACCATCCCGCTCAACCGGGAGCAGAATATTGCCTTTAAATTAAAAACCAGAATCATTAAAAACCAATATAATTACTATGTAACATTCTGGGTTAAGCCTCCGGCGGAATTTACAGGGAAAGTGTTTTGGAACTTGAAATATGGCGATGAAAGTCTGGCAAAAGCGGCGGTTAACGCACGAACTGTCGGAGTTATTGAGCCAAAGTCGGTTTTACCGAAAAGATTCAAGTTTAACGTATCCGCCGGCTTGCTTTACGTAGTGCCGAATGACGATTATCAAAGATTTTATGATTTATGCAAGCGTTTGGGGATCAATTCAGCATCCGTGAATTACGGTGGTCCTTTGAGTGAGAAACGCAAGCAGGCATACACCGCACTGCGGAAAGCCGGAATCAAAAATATCGCAAATCGCGGCGGAAGTTTCGGACAGTATCAGTATGGCGGTTTCCGTGCGGAGAAAACAATGGCCGCGGGCGGACTAGAAGCGGCCGCCGCCGTTAACGCCGAAAACATTAACAGCAACAAAGAACGTGAGTTGTTCCGAAGTGTTGCTCCATATTTTGACGGCTTCAATTATGATTACGAACCGGCCGGTCCAAAAGTCTGGCCCGGGCTGGAAGATAAAAACACGATTGCCGCGTTTGCGAAAAAACTTGGACTGAAAAAAATCCCGTCACAAAAAGAATTGCAGGGGAAATACCGCAAAGCTTACGCTGAATACCGGATGGAACTGCTTTCCCGGTCAGTTTTTGCCTTGAAAAAAATGATTGACGCGGTCAAGCCGATGGATCTGGCGGTAGAGCAGGGCGACGGGGTGAATTCGCATATTGATTACAAGTTTTATGACAAAGCGGTGCGTTGGCACGGTCCGATGATCTATACAACCAGTCCGATCAATTATTACCAACGGGTATTGGCGATGGCACGCAACCTTGATCCGAAGAAAGTAATGCCGGTTAATTCCGCTGGATGGACAACTGCGGGTGCGACCAGACAGTCCCCACAGGATATGGTCATGGATACGGTATGTACCGCCGCGACCGGATGTGGAGGAATCAGCCACTGGCCCGGTTTGCAATGGATTGATCCCGGTGTCTTCTACGGTTTTTACAAGGGCCTGAAAATTGTTGCTCAGGGAGAAGATTTCTACTTTGACGGCAAGGTGGTTGACGACTTTAAAGTAACGGGTATTCCGTTTAAAAGCAAAAAGATCAACCTTGGATTCAGAATGCTGGATTTGTCGCAGCCGGACTGGAAAAACTATCTGTTCAGCCATCAGCACAAGCTCAACAATGAGACGCTTATCACTCTTCTGAACTTCAATCAGGAGCACGATGCTTTTGTGAAAATATCCGGCAAACTTACCGGGAACTTTCTGGTTAATCCGGTCGATAAGACTTACCTTGCTGTGAACTCAAACAGCATAATGGTCAAAGTTCCTGAATTCAGCCCTGGTTTGTGGATTGTGACCAAATCGTCAAAACGTCTTACCGGTTGTAAAAAAGTAAATCAGGCATCAATCGAAAATTCTTTTGCCGCGGCTAAAAAAGCCTATCTTGCCGATAGCGGTAAAGCCACGCTGCAGCTTGGAAGTAAAGGCAGGATTACAATCGGTTACGGCCTGACCACTTTTGGCGGAAAGTCATCTGCCGCACTCAACGTGAAAACTCCGTTGCAGATCGTCAGTTTCAGTAAAAGCGGCGGTCGTATTGTGAGCTGGAAAGTTGGAAAGAAGCAGTTTGTTTACGGCAAAAACTTCAGTTCAGACGGCTTCTGTATGGATCTCCTCTGGCTGCCGTCCGGTTCCCGGTGGAGCGGCGATCAAGTCAGTGATATGCGCCTGACCAAGTGTGTTAATGATGGTAGTAAAGCAACCATTGTATTCGCCGGTGAATTCAAAAAAGGTTTTCCGAATTTGCGGATCGTCAAGACGTTTACAATTCCGGCTGATAAACCGGTGGCCGACGTCAATGTGCAATTGATAAACGGCACTCCGGAGGCGATCACAGTTGCCTACTGGAGCCATAATGCGCTTGCCGGGGAAGGCTACAGTTTTATCTCCGGAAAAGCAAAATATTCCAGCGTCGGAAACTCGATTTTTGTCGCCCCGAATTTATCGGCGGCAGCAAAATCTTTTGTCTGTATGCCGACTAGTGTCAAAGGAATCAGCGGAACCGAGTATCAGGAAGTCAATTCAAAAGAGGGTAAAAGCATTACTATGAAACTTCCGGCGAATTTTTTAAATGTATACCGCTGGAGCAAAGCCGGTAAAGATGTTTGCGGTTCGGAATGGATGACGCAGCCGATACTCATCCCGGCAGGGTCTGCCATAGATATCTCTTTTTCTATAAAGGTAGGTTCTTTATAACCCGAGGCTTCAAAAAATGTTAAACGGAAATTATCAATTTATTTAGACTGTTTTCATGTGTAAGATTACTTGGTTATGATTTATCTTGAAGTTTTCTGAAACAATACAGGATTCCAGTGGGACTAGAGCCTCGAGATAGGTGTTTTTTCTCAATTCTTTCGGGATCGTCAAATAGGCTTCCGGTTTGGCGTATGAATAGTTTTGAGCCTAAAATAGCCCCTTCGGTAAAGTGTCTGGTGCGTCTTAGAAAAAGTACATGCATCGATTCTTTGTGTCGGGCTTTATCTCGTGCGGCATAGATTTCTTCACTTGAAGCGCCGCTTTCCGCTGCAATGATTCGCGCCAGTTCGCCACGGAAGAACGCAAATAGTTCGGCATCAGTCCATTGCGAGGAGTCCCTGGTGGTGATGTTGGGCTTCATGTGTTTGACAAAATTATTAAAAAACATGTGTTTTCCACTTCTGCAATAGCGCCCCCAGGTGGTGAAATTGTAATCCGCCGGATCGTTTTTCAGACCTGCCCGAACCGGGTTTAGTTCGACATAAGTCACGCAGGCGGCCAGGGCATTTATGCGTTCGAGGATCACGCTTTTAAAGCGACCTCCCCAAAGTTGTCCGGTGCGGTTGCGGGTTTCATTGTAGACGCAGGTGAATTGTCGCTGGTAGGCCGACATAAAGCGACTGATATCGATCATTTTTAGGGCAATTTCCTTACATTTCTCCTTATTATCAAGGCTGACAACCGGGGTTCGCGGTCCGAATTTAAAGATTTTTTTCATTGCTTTGTAGTAGTCGTTGTGACGTTTGACAATGACCTCAAGCGGTGGCAATTCATTGGGTCCGGGTGCGTAGACAACGAGGTGAAAGTGGTTGCCCATCCAGGCGGCAGAAATAACCTCGATCAAAAAGTAATCACAAAGATATCTAAGTAGTTTAAAGCCATATTCCTTATCCCCATCGGAGAAAGGGTGTTCTCCTTTGATACAACCGATGCGATTATAAAGGTGATAGTAGCAGCCTTCGTCTTTGACTTTCATTCGCGCTTCCATTTTGTCCTCCTTTAGGTTGGTTTTGATTATAATATATACGCTGAAAGCGGGTTTTACAAATTATTAGACGGTTTAATAATAATAAATTTGTAAGTTTTTATGATTTAGCAAGTTAACATCTTATGTGTTTGTGGGTATGATAATATTGTAATAAGGAATGACATGAATATTGCAATAATTCTTAATGGTGCTATTATACAAAGCAGTAAATCAGCAGGAATTTATTATTATGTCAGAAGTTATTTTTGTCCGTCACGGACAAGCGGTAGGTCAGGACAGCGGCAAGGTGCTCGGGTCGACTGACGTTGGTTTGAATGAACTTGGATTTGAACAGGCTGGATTACTCGCGCCTAGATTGCGCAAGTTGCAATACGACCGGGTTATTCACAGTCCGATGCGGCGGGTGGTCGAAACTATGAATACCGCTTTGCCGGATGCCATCGATCCGGTGGTGGACCGGCGTTTGCGGGAGATTCATTTCGGCGACTGGGAAGGTTTGACTTTTGACGAAATCCGGGCGATTGACGCGGTTTGCGCCGAACAATGGCTGGATAATGACAGCAATTTCCAATTTCCCAATGGGGAAAAGATCGCGGATTTTTTCAGCCGTATCGAAGACTTTGCCGCCGACTTACGCAAGCTTGAAGGAACCACGATGATCTTCGCTCATGGCGGGGTGATATGTCACATGATCAGCCATTTCATCAACCTGAATTACCAGAACGCTTTTGCGTTGAGCGTCTCACATACCTCGGTGTCGAAAGTCCGGCTTTACGACGGCGGCGCGGTACTGCTTGAACTCAACAATACAGTTCATTTGCAGGACTGATCTACATTACGGCTCAATCAGGTATAACGCGTTTTCTCCGGTTTGCATGAAACGTTTGATCGTTTTCAATGAGCCGGCTTTTTTGTTATCCCATAGACTGGTGACATTTGCTTTCTGAGGTAATTCTATCGTTTTCATCCCGGTACTGGATGCATGAATCGCGATCAGGCTTTTGTTGAAGAACATTACATCATTCTGCTGGTTGTAGATATGCAAACCGGCGTATTTTGCGATATTGCGCAGAACATCCGGCGGCATCATGCCGATCACTCCGACATAAATGCTTTTCCAGGAGCCGTGATCTTTAATCGCCATTGCGGTTTTGCCTGATTTGATGAAGCGTCCGAGCTTTGTCGCTTGCGGGTCATCCACGTAAATTCGCGGCATACCGGCTTCGAGGTAAAAATCCCCGCCGGTTCCCATGAACCCCGTCAAGCCTTTGGTGATTTGATGACCTGGAACAAACTGCAACGTCAGGGACTGACCGGGATCTGTTTTCAGCTTCATTCCGGTAAGTTTAGCGACATTTTCAACAGACAGTTCGTTGCTGACCAGTCCGGCGCCGTAGCCGAAGACCAGAATATTGCCGTCTGTTTTAAGTTTTTCAATGTTTCTGATATCATCTTGACTCAGGCCGTAAGCGAATGGAAAATAGAATATCCGGTATTTTTTCGCTACCGCCGGTAGATCTTTAATTAAATATTGATCGACCGGGACGCCGGACATCAGGGTCAATATTTTAGCTCGCGAGACCTGCATTTTGGGAATGGTGCCGCGCCGGGCATCGCCCTGGACAAATTTGCCGTAAAAACCGGCGAACATGACTATTTGAGCGATGGACGAACGATCTTTTTCCAATACGCCGGAAAATACATTATGAGCCTGTCCGAGTATTGATGCGATCAGCGGATCGTTATACCAGCCGAAGCCCATGTCAAAGGTCCAGCTGCCGGAGCCGAAACACATCTGTTTCATGTATTCGCGCCGCAATACGCTGATGCTTTTACGCGGAGTATCGAACAGCAGATTGTTTGCGTAATTGCGTTTTGCCACCGGAAAGACCCGATGGTCGATTTCGCATAAATGAATCTTGTTGTGCAGCGGATAACTGTTGAGCATAACGTTGCTTTTGCAGGGCAGTCCGATGCCGCGCGCTTCATAAGATGGACCGCCCGCAGCGTCGAATAGTTCCGAATTTATGACCAGATTGTTGCCCCGGGATGAGCCGAACGCGCCGCCGGTACATGACTCTGCAATATCCGGAAAATATGCGACGGTGATGATATCTTTGACCCCAGCTTCCTTGATGGCTCGACAGAAGTTCAACAAGGTTTCCGCCCGGGTTTGACCGAGGTATTCCCGGAAATCGATGACGTCACGGGCGATCTTCGGGTCAAGTAAATATTTTTTTGCAACACGCTGATCGATATTTCGATTGGTTATCGCGGGAATCGCAGCATTCTCAAAGGAGACGTCCGGCTTGTTCCAGGCTTTACGCAATTTTTCCGGGCTGTGGTATTTTTCCTTCAGGAACTTACGAAAGCCCGACAGCATTGGTTGGCTGTAATCCAGAAACGCTGGATTTTTGGCGCTGTAATCCTGACGTACCGCGCCCCATTGGCTGTCATATCCCCAGAGCAGACGGTAGCCGACCACAGCGCGGCCGTAAGGCTGTTTTTCCACGTGTTTACGCAGCGCGGTCAAATAGTCAGCCATTAACGCGCGGCACCTGCTTGCGGCAGGAGACGGCAGATAATGGCCGAAGCGCCCGGCTCCTCTGATCTTATGCATATTACTGCGGGAGCCAATGGCTTTTCTTACTTTTTCAAGTTTTTCAAATGATCCGAATGTACGGCGGTAAAGTCCGGTCGCGGTGCAATAAACATATTTACCATCCTGAGTGCGGGCCAGTTGGTCGCGGTTTTTCACGCTCCACCAGTCGGGCGGATACAACGAACTCAATGAAAGCACTACGCTGGCTTCAGGATTCTGGACCAATACCTTGTAAACGATAGAGTCGAGGTCGGAGAAGTCATATTTTCCGGGCCCCTGCCAGTCGCCGTGATTTGAGACGCCGCCATAGGGGTAGCGGACAAACAGCAGATTCATGCCGTTCTTTGCGCCTTCGGTAAAGAGCCGGTAGGATGTGGCCGGTTCGGTCGAGCTCATCAGCATTGGCGGTGTCGGTTTGCCGTTCAGGATGAAGCACATGCCGCCATTGTATCTTTCGACCTTCATTTCAGCGTCGGGGCGCTTCAACAGTCTATTTTTCAGCACGTCAAGATCGAACGGGTCGATATCGATCCAGTTTCTAACCTTGAGGCGCGACGGTTTCCCGCGATAGACATATTGCCAGTAAGCGTTATCGGCGGCGATTTCGCCGAAATTTTCCAGATATACCCTAACCGTGCCCCAGCGTCTGGCCTGCGGCTCGATCTGGTTGTGATTGAACCGGACCAGGTCGTCGTTATGCAAATCCAGCAGTACTTTCATTGCCTGGCCCGGAATCGTCAATCGAAAAATTTTAAGACCGTTTTCGTCCGGCAATTCCGGCAATTGTACCGGTTTAGATTCGATATTATGCAGGTTTGTGTACTTCATGGCGATTCCCATGCCGACCGAACCTGTCGGAGCTTTTTCATTGGAGAGACGCGGATTGGGGGTTAAACCCTGTAATTTACGTGCAGGATCGGGACGCAGTATGTCAGCCTCGATCCGGTAAGTCGCTCCCGGCAGCAAGGTGTCGAGCGTCAGCATCCCGTAAGGCCAGTCGATGGCTTTTTCATAGACAAGCCGGGCCGGAGGAGGTTGCTGTAGTGGTCCGATGTCGACCAGTTTCAAATTGTCGAAAAAAATGTTCTGAGCTCCACCGCGAATAACGATTGTAATTTCCAGCGTATCTGTATCCGGGGTGATTTTAAATTGATGGATCGTTTTTTTCCATTCACCGAAAGTCTGCGGGGTTTTGAATTGTCCCCCGAACTTGGTTTTTCTGGCGATTCCGTCATCGAACGCAAAAAATTCGTTGGGGCCAATGCGCTTACCCTTTGCTTTCCGGCAGACCATTATGTAATATTCCGCGTAAGCGCCTTTGTAGACGGTTTTCAAATCAGCGCTCAGCAAAGCCCAGTGTCCGGCTGACCTTGATGGAATCTTTACTTTCGCGCAATATGTCAGATAACCGCAGTAATCTGGTTTGAAGATGCTCAAACAGTGTTTACTGAGTTGTCCCGGTTCGGTAATTGCAAGCTTTGTCGCGGTGTCGACGTTGCTGACCGCTGCTTTTTTCCAATTGTCATTTTCAAAATCTTGTTCCCATATTATTTTGTTTTCGGAAAAAACATATAGAGGTGCTCCGAGAAACAGCAGCAGTGTAAAGATCTTTTCAATAGTCATCGTTTTTCCTTAATAGATATCCCAGTAATTGTCAGCGAGAGGGCCGCGCCAGCCGTCGAGGAACGGGTTGAAGTGATAAGGATTAACGCTGGTGTTTGAATACATGGCCGACACCTTGGCCGGGACTTTTTCCTTGGTTGCGTGACCATCGGCCCAGACAACTCCAACCGCGTTGGCATGACGTGGTGAAACATGTCCGCCGCTGGATGTGTCATAATCGCGCAAATAATTAGACCCAATAAAGGCCGTACTGCCCATAACAAAGGAATCAGCCATCCAGATTGTTTTTGACGGTTTTTTGACCTTAACCATTTTTTCCAGAGAGTCAAGTCCTTCTCCCATGCGGCTGCGTGAGCCCAGCCAGTTGTAGTTTATTCCATAATCGGGATAGCTGATATAACCTGAGCTGCTTGAAATCTTATCTGAAGGACTGCCTGCGGCATTTAGTAGATTTTGATAGGTTTTTTTGGCGGTTCCATCTTTGAATGCCTGAGAGTAAACAGCAACCCAGCCCGGACAGGAAATTATCCTTATGTCGGATATATAACCATGCGCCCATAAGCGATATGGCCATTTTTCATTTCCGCCGGAATCCATGCCGTAACCGGCATGCGGGACAAAGTAACCCTGGGAGTCGCTTGAATACAAATTAGTGGATAGACCAAGTTGTTTGGTGTTATTGGTGCAGGCGATGCTTTTAGCCATGATTCGGGCATTGTTAAGGGCCGGCAGCAGCATTGAAGCGAGGATTGCTATTATAGCTATAACTACAAGAAGTTCTATTAGTGTGAATGATTGTTTTTGCATTACTCGATCCTTTATTTATTTTTAATTTACTATTTTAAAGGGTTTTATTAATTCAACATTTGTAAAACATTGAGTGATGATGTCTTCCATAAATATTTATATTGCTGAAAAGTTTAATATCTGCGATCACCAGTCCAGTAGGAACCGGAGCCGGTAGTATCAAAACCGGCGGTGGCGTAGAAACTGGCGACCTTTGAGAAATAAGGTCCGGTTTCAGTGTAGGCGGACCTGACACTTTGGGCGTGTCCGTCACACCAGAGGACGTTGGCCGAACCGGAGTGTCTGACATCAGCCAGACCGCCGGAAGTGTTGGTAGACGGAAAATACGGGCGGCAGTAATACATGCCGTTGGTGTAATACGGTTGTGCCACGTCATAGACGTCGATAATATTGACCGTCTTGGCCGGCTTAGGCAGCTGGGACATTTTTGCAGGAGTTTTAATCCGGTCCTCAAATGCCAGTGAATTTCCAGCTGCATCGTACAATGACTGGCCGAGGTAGTAATAATTGTAGCCCTGATCCTGCCGGCTCAGATAGGAACCGGTGGCGGTTTGCAGTTTAAATGAATCCCGGTATTTGTTTTTTACCGCCGGGCATAACAGCACTTTCGCACTTGAGATCCAACCGCCGTAGATCATTCTTGAGGCCCAGGTGCCGCCGGTAATGTCATAGGTTGAGTATGAAGGAAAATATTCTTTATTGTCGTCCTGATATAAGCGGAATGACATTCCAAGTTGTTTTTGGTTATTCAAACAGGCAATGGCATGGGCTTTGCTCCGGGCCTGGTTCAGAGCCGGCAGCAGCATCGAGGCGAGAATTGCAATGATCGCTATCACAACAAGCAACTCGATGAGAGTGAAAGATCTCTCTTTCATTTTCGATCCTTTCAAGATTTTAGGCTATTGTAAAAATTATTGTATATTACTTCGGCCTTGAAAACGATGTCGAATTCTCCGCCGATAAATGCATTGTCGACGATTGCCGCGGCAATCTTGTCAACGGGGTGATGGCAGGTTGTGATCGGGAACGGCCCGAACCTGACAGCCGGATTATTGTTAAAGCCGGTCAGCATGATGTCTTGACCGATACGCAACGAGGTATTCTCTGAAATATATTTGACGCCGCCAAGGGCGTAAATATCGGAAAGGTACAAAATGGCGTCAGCATCCGGATGTTCTTTAAGGATACGTGAGGTAACCTCATAGCCCTGTTCGAAATAACTGCGGTCATAATCGTTTTCTGAAAAAAGTTTTTCATCGAACAGGAAAATTCTTTCGCTGGCTTCACTGTGCAAAGCATCGCAAAAGGCCCGACATCTGGAACCGGGATTTTTAATGTCGAGAGAACGGTTGGCAAGAAACAAATTCTTTTTTCCGAGTGCCAGAAAATGATTGACTATTTCGGTAATAGCGCAACTGGAATCCACTCTGACCTGACGATGGCAGTTGGAGTTATACGAGACGTAGTTAAGCTGACGTTTAATTAAAATGTTCTCAATTTCCTCCATCCCGAAAGGGGAACCGATCATGATAAATGTGTCGCAGCCGCGATCAATCATCGAGTGGACGGTTTCGATATTGTTTTTCGGGTCCCGGTCCATGGTTTGCAGATTAGCCGAGTAACCGAGTTCCTTGAACCCTTCGGTCAACTGCAATACCAGTTCGCGCATATGTTCCTGTCGTCTCGCCGCCGGGGTGGATATAAGTATTGTGGCGATTTTCAGCGATTCACCCTTGAGCAGTTTATGTCCGAGATTCGGGCGATAGCCCATTTCGCGCGCGGTCTCTTTGATCAGTTCACGCGTTTTCTCCGAACTGTAATTGCGTTGATTACCGGTCAAAATCTGGGATACCGTGGATACGGACAAGCCGGTTTTCCGGGCGATATCTTTTAACGTGACCCGGGATTTTCTGTTTTTTACGACTGTTGCCAAAATAAACCTCAAAAAAGTTACACATAATATTATGTATGTATTATTATATATGATTAAAAACGAAAAGTCAATACCAAGTTCAGGAAAAATAAAATTTTGTCACAGACGCTTCGTAAACGCTCAATATTTTCTTGATATGAATCCTCAATTTATTTACGAATCTTGATTTTTCGAGACAGAATAATCTGGTCGAATTGCAGATGGAGGGCGAGAGTCTCTCGAGCCGCCCGTCTGCGCGGCATGTCCGGCTCAACGACGTTTCGCCCTCCAGAAATGAATTACCAAGCCGGAAGTCTTCTAATAAATTCAGTTTTAGTTGAGATGTGATTGCCGATTGAAAAAACACGTTTTTAAACCTTGTCTCAGCCCTGAAAGGGCGTAACATATCATAGCCCGGGGTGATTGAGCAATGCGAATGAACCCCGGGTGAGATTTCTCTACAGAATTAAGCGCTGTAAGTGCGAAATATCAAAAAGGGTTGATGTGGAGTTTCTCATATGTCGCGCTTTCAGCGCTGTTTTTTTATGGTGGATTTTTTCCTGGGGTTTATTCGCGTTGCTCAATCACCCCAGGCTGGGTATATGTCGCGCTTTCAGCGCTGGTTCGCCGCTAGGCAGGGGGGCCGTTGAAAAGTTCTTTACCCACAATACTTTCGCCGTTCGGAGCCCGGCTCCCACAGTATTCAAATCATTCGATGTTCAATGTGTTTTGTGGAGGGCGAGAGTCTCTCGAGCCGCTGTCTGCGCGGCATGGTCGGTTCAACCGCAAGGATATGCATCCCCGTTTGCAATTTTCGCCCTCCAGATTTGAATGAACAGGTTCAAAGTCTTTGAGTAAATTCAATTTTCGGCGAGGCCTGTGTATGTCTATTTCTCGAAACAAGTGGACAATTAACTGTTCTTTCCATGTTTGTTATTCTATAGCAAGTTTGTTTGCAATAACTGGCATTGAAGTATATATTGGTTTGAGGAGATACCCATAAAGTCTTAAATCAGTTTAAGACGTGTTTTTTGCTTTTTAGGTCGGTTTTAAGTATCATGGAAATAAAGCAGGGATTCTACATAGAAATATTTCCAAAGCATTGGATTGAAGGATTAGAAGATGGATGCCCCAAAGCTAAAGATGATCATATGTGGCTTTAATTTACGAAATAAAATGAAGACTTCTTTGTTGGTTATTTTTTTATTTTATTTTTTATCTTCCCAGGTGTTTGCAGGAAACGAAAACTCGAATGATTATTATAAAAACTTGATTATTGCAAAATGGTTTAAAACTAAAAAAATCTTTGACATTGAAATGTCTTTGAATCTTAATAACGTTCCTATTAATCAACTGAAGGAGATCAATAATTCTTTTTTTCCGCTATATAACATAAAAAAAATGTTTGTTTTAGATCTTGCAAAGCGTCCTCACTTTTTTTTGAAATCCAGAAAAGTGTTAGTTGTCAATAATGACAACAAAGCTCATTTTCTTGAAACAGAAAGTGATGTTTTTGGTTTTGTGGCAAAAAAATATAAGGCTGAAAACTATGGTGTCCAGTTTCTTTTTGAAACCTTATTATTTTTAAAATATGCAAGAGGATATAATTTTATTGTAAACCAGAATCTTGATAAATACTATAATGAGTTTAATAAAAATGATTCAGATATTTTGAAGAATAACAATGGCATCACAATGACCAGAAAAAATAACGTTATTTTATGCCAATCCCTTTTCTCGACAATAAATGGTAATGTTGTTATTATAATTGAAGTAAAAATGTCTCCAAAGTCAATTTTAGTAACGAAAAAGAAAGAGAAAGTTTTTTGGGATTTTATCTAATGTCATTTGAGTAAGAGTATTGTTTTATTCAAAAATATGGATGAATCCGAACATTTTAACGCAAAACCTTGAGAATCCGGATGTGGTGCATTTGGCATGGACAGTAATTTTCAGTTCTGTGATTGTGTGGCCTGATATTGGAGAATTAAAACCTTGAAAAGAAGTCATATAAAAATAATCGTTTATTTAAAAAATGACTCTTGCATTATAATCTCCAATTATTTACATGGTGAATAGAAAGAATTAAAGCCATTCTGGCTTGATCCCTCGCATTCGCAAGTGCTCTTTCTTACCCTTTGTCTTTACGAATTAAGTTGTGCCACCAATGAGAACATTTATTTTTACATTTTGTTTTACGTCGTATCTCATCTGCAAGCGAAAATAATGTTAATAAAAGAAGAAAAATTTTAGAGTATTCATCATGAGGTAAATTTAAGATTTTATTAAGTTGAACCTTCAATGCACCCTTTTGAATAAGAACGCATGGGGTATATGTTTTTTTAAGTTTAACTTTATCAAGAGTTGTTACGACATCGCTTTCTTTTGCTCCGGCTTGCAGTATATAAAGAGATAAACTGCGCAATACGTCAAGTTGTGTATTAGAATCCAAATTATTAAACCACTCGCATCCAACCTCAACATCAATTATTTGTTGAGCTAACTTATTAATGAAAATACTATTTTCTTCAGAAATCATTATTATCCTTAGAGGCAATCCTTATCAATGCTTAGGTCGAAGTTTTTTGGTATTCAAATCATTCGAAGTTCGATGTTAAACGGAACAGTTGCCCTGCGCAATGCTCTCACTTCGTTGTCGAAGTTCGATGTTCAAAGTGTTTTGTGGAGGGCGAGAGTCTCTCGAGCCGCCCGTCTGCGCGGCATGTCCGGCTCAACAGAGTTTCGCCCTCCAGGGATCAATGCTTAGGTCGAAGTTTTTTGGTATTCAAATCATTCGAAGTTCGATGTTAAACGGAACAGTTGCCCTGCGCAATGCTCGTGCTCACTTCGTTGTCGAAGTTCAATGTTCAATGTGTTTTGTGGAGGGCGAGAGTCTCTCGAGCCGCCCGTTTGCGCTGCATGTCCAGCTCAACAGAGTTTCGCCCTCCAGGGATCAATGCTTAGGCCGAAGTTTTTTGGTATTCAAATCATTCGAAGTTTGATGTTAAACGGAACAGTTGCCCTGTGCAATGCTCTCACTTCGTTGTCGAAGTTCGATGTGTTTTGTGGAGGGCGAGAGTCTCTCGAGCCGCCCGTCTGCGCGGCATGTCCGGCTCAACGGAGTTTCGCCCTCCAGGGATCAATGCTTAGGTCGAAGTTTTTTGGTATTCAAATCATTCGAAGTTCGATGTTAAACGGAACAGTTGCCCTGCGCAATTCTCACGCTCACTTCGTTATCGATGTTCGATGTGTTTTGTGGAGGGCGAGAGTCTCTCGAGCCGCCCGTCTGCGCGGCATGTCCGGCTCAACGGAGTTTCGCCCTCCAGATGAACACAATCTGATGAAACTGAGTTTTACTAACAAAGATATAGAGAATCCCTGAGAGTGTTGAGCAGGAATTTAGTGAATTTCGGGCAAATCAATAACAGCATCAGCCCCTATGGTTGTCAGGGCAAAACAACGTTTTTTGTTTTTTTAGATCCCGACCTGTAAACTTCTGCAATTTTTTTGCAGAATATTTTTAACAAGTAGCCTTAAAGGTTTATCCTCAGAGGGTTTAAAAGGAAACGAAGCGCAGCGTGGAGGCAGGCGGAACGCCGGAGCAAAGCGGCATTCTCCCTTTTCCAACATTTCTAATTTCTAATTCGTAATTTCTAATTTAGTTCCGGCTATGCTTAGGGGGCTTTAAAATGTTTGCCCCCGTTTTTTATTGGTCTTGACTGTTAGAAACCGCCGTTGCTGGAGATGGCTAGGATGATCGGGGTCTGTTTGCCTTCGGCGGAGATGATTTCGACCGATTTGACCGGGACTTTTTTCGTGTCGGTGGCCAACTCAAATACCCGTAAATAACGCCAGGCCGGTTTGCCGGTAGTGGTGTTGGTGACTTTGACCGGGACCGGTTTGGATTCCTCTTTGGGGTCATAGCCGTTCCACCAGTTATTGCAGTTCTTGGGAATGTTTACCTTGACTTCCTTCTTCGAACCGTCGGCAAAATTCACTACATATTCCGCGATGTCTCCGGGTGCGCCCCAGGAGGCGGCGTGCAGGAAGTAGAGAACCCGGACCTTGCGGTTGATCGGAATCACAACCCGCTTCGGCATTTTGGGGGTAACCGCTTTGCCGTACATGGTTATGACCGCTTTGCCGTGATTGGCTTTGGGATCGACAATGTCGAAGGTGACGCCGTAGAAATTATGTTTTCCCGGCTTCAAGTCGCGCAGGTCGTTCAGCGGGCCTTCATCGCTCCAGCCGCCTTTGCCGTTGCCTGCTTTGTCGTCGGCCAGCCCCATGTTGCAGTATTTGCGGATGTCAACGGTGAAATTACCGGACAGATTTTCGCTCGGCGCGACAAAATCGGGCAGAGTGGGGACTTTGGGTTTTTCGGGACCGTCGTTTATAATCAGTTCTTCCGGGGCTTTGATGATTTTTATTTGCGCGTTTTGCAGGGCTTGCGCCACGACCTCGGCTTTGGCGTCGACATGGATGTAGAACGGCTCTCCGGTTATGGTTAATTTTGCCGGATCGGCCGACATTTTGTGACCCATGATATTGATAATATTGGTAACTTTGCCGGGCCATTTGCAGGTAAGTTCAAGTTTTCCTTCATCGCCGCACCAGAGCAGGACGACGGAGCCGTTGGAGCGTTTTTGCTGATGCACATTGGCCCAGAAACGTCCGGCTTTGGCCCGGTATACCCGGGTCTTGAAAGTCGTCCAGTCCAACTGGTCCTGCATGATCACGCGGGCCATCAATTTTGGACGCGGGGCGTTGTTGATATCAATCATTGAGTTATTCAAGTACGCTTTGGCGGAAGACGCCGGAATCCGGTTTTGCAGATAGATGAAATGTTTTTGAACATGCTGGCTCATCAGGTTGGCTTCGCCCTGGACGGTCCTGATAGCGCCTTTGCGCCAGTTCATCGGTTGACGTTCCTTTTCCGGCGGGAGCTGCGGGTTGTCGATTCCCCGCAGGAAAGTGGTGTCGCCGCAACCTGCCTCGGTACTCCACATCGGGAGTTTTTTCCCGTTGCCGTACTTCACCGCCATTTCGTTGAAGTGATCTATCACCGATTTGAGTTTGGCGTATGATTCGGTGACCGGCCCCAGATGGCAGCCGTAGTGGAAAGATATCGCGTCGAGGTTTTTGAACGCGCCGGCCTTTGCCGCTTTTTCATGCCAGACCCAGGCGGGGCAGGTATAGCCGGCCGACATTACAACGCAGTCCGGATCGGCTTTTTTGGCGGCTTTGATTGCTACTTGCACCATTTTGCCGAACTCTTCCGGCGAGCCTTTCCAGAAAATGCCGACGGCCGGTTCATTCCAGATCTCCCAGTATTTGATGTAATCCTTGTATCGGGAAACCGTGTTATAGACATATTTTTCAAGCAATTTCAGGTTGGGGGCCCAGCATTTATTGTAGCCGGCCTTTTTCGGTTTAGGCTGCGGTACGGCGGCGGCCCAGTATGGCGTGGTGAAGAGTTGTCCGAGCAGCGGCATTTTGTATTTTTTCAAAGACTGCAATTGAAAATCATAGGTCCAGGTGAATTTACCGGGATCAGGCTGTACTTTGAACCACCAGGTGGTCTGGACCATATTGTGGTTGCGCTGCCAGGTTTGGCCGAGCCGGGCTCCCTGGGCCAGGAATTTGCCGTCGCTCCAGGCGTTTATGTGATTGCCGAAGAACGAATCCGGATCGCGTTGCGGCGGCGGCGGATAACAGGCAAAACTGCTCAGGTCGCGGATTTTTTCAGAACCGTTGACTTGATATTTCGCTTCAACTTTGTAAATGCCTTTGAGTTTTGGAGTAAATGTAATTTTCAAAGTTTTTTCCGTTCCCGGCTGAAGTTGCAGTTTAACACTTTTGCGGTCACAGGCCTGCATCCAGAAATCACGCAGGGTGAAGGTCACGGTATCGGTAAATTCCCGGGTAGAAGGATTTCTGACCGGAATTTCAGCGGTAAAAGGTTCGCCGGGACTGACGATAGTTTTTTTCGGCAACATTGTTTTCAGGTCGAATCTGATATTGGGCGCACTGGCTGACGCGGAGACGCTTTTCAAGGCCGAGATTTGGCATTTCAGGTTGGTGATTTCGCTGGAAACCTTAACGCCCAGGGCTTTGGCGAATTTACCCGGAGCCGCGCAGAGCGCCGCGATCTGCCATGCCGCCAGCGGTTCCTTGAAACAGACCAGTTCGTCGAGCGTCCCGTTCAGATTGTCGCCGATAAATAATTCTCCGGCCGGTGATACGCTGTCAGCCATCCGGCTCGAGGTCGCGTTGCCGATAAGCTTACCGTCTATATAGAGTTCTTTCCGGCCTGATTTTTTATCCCAGACAACGGCGACCTGATGCCATTGTCCAGCTTTCCAGCTCTTGACAAGGCTGGTTTGCGGCGAGTAATCCCAACGGAAATATTCACCGTTATGCATGCCGGTCATAAAGAATAACAGTTTGCGCTGTGGTTGTATGCTCAAAACAAAATGTCCGGCCCGGAAGAGATTGACCGGCTTTTTCAGCGTTTTGAAATCCTGATCCAGTTTTACCCACAAGGCTAGACTGCCCCGTGTTATGTCAAAGTTTTTCGTTGAGTTATAATTGATCTTTGTTCCCTGAAGCGAGACCGCTTGATTGACGATACCGGGCACGAATGATATTTTGCCGCCGCTCTTAAAACTTTTTGAGCCGGAAGCCTTCAGCGGCGCGGCCTCGCGGTTAAAAGGCAGATAGAAAGAGACGTGCTTGACCGGGAGCATTTTTTCCGGATCAATTTTACCGGGGACAACCGTTGTTTTGGCTGTTTTGATTTGTTTTGCCGCCTGGCCTGGCTGCTTGAAGACAAAGTTTATTTCTTCGGGGGGTAGTACCCGGTTCCAGATGAACAGCTCATCATAGAGGCCGGGGGCGTTGTTTCCTATCAGGATTTTGGACCCCGGTTTAGGAGCGACCGGCATCAGGTCCGTTACATTATTCTTGACTTGTTTTCCGTTGATAAACAGGGCTTTCCTGCCGCTTTTTTTATCCCAGGTAAACGCAATATGCTGCCAGTCGCCGGGCCGCCATTTCCGCATATCGTTCCAGTAACAGCCGTAGTCCCATTTGAATCCTTTTGCAGGTCTGGTCAGCCCGGTCATGAAAAAGGCGCGTTGAATCTTCGGCAGATATTTTGCCGCGATATGAACGGCTTCAAAAAAAGTCCTGCCGCCTTTGTCAGCCGGGTTCGGGGTCCAGGCCGGTTGGTGCCAGAACGCGACGGTCCCGGCATCGACTTTGATATTTCCGTCGATAATGAAACGCAAGGTATCTGATAGTTTGACCGCCTGACCGTTTTTGCCGGGAACAAATTCCTCATTCGCGACTTCTGAAAAATCGGCCCCCCTGGCAAACGCCGGTTTGCAGCTATCCTCGAACGGCGCATAAAAGCGAAGTTGGTCATTCAAATCCGCCCCGGTGCAAATAATCGAAATCAAGGCAAAAAAAACTCCAGTGATATTTTTCATCAAATTCTTCCTGTTGCTGAATTTTACTTGTATTGTGGTAACCAGTAGGTCATGTCGTTTGCCAGCACGAAACTTTTCTTGCGGGTGGCATGGCCGTCAATAAAAGCGATATTGACGCCGTCACCGTGGAGCGGGGTGATCGTACCGAAATAGCCGGAGGTCAAATATCTGCATAATCTATTATTGTTCCCATTATCCGCCCCCATGGCCGCGTCTCCGAGTAATACCGATTTCGAGGTATTTTTCAGCCGGGTTACTTTGACGGATATTTTTTCCCAACCTGGAGTGGCGGATGTGTTCCATGAATGATTCAACGGCAGGTGAAGGTTAAAGCCGTATGCTGAGTAGCCGTAGGCGTAACCATTTACGTCGTATAGTTTTTTTATTGCTGCGCCATCTGTTTTCTTGAAAACAAAATTGGGACAATGATAGAGTTTGACGTCAAGTGAATACGGATAAAGAGAGTCGCACCATCCGCGGGTGTTAGTGGCGCGACCTGGGGTTATCGGAGTTGTTCTTGCATCATTGTCATCGCAATACTGGACCATTGCCAGACCTAATTGTTTTAAGTTGTTGACGCATTTAATTGCTTTCGCTTTGTCTCTGGCCTGATTGAGCGCAGGCAGCAGCATCGATGCGAGGATGGCGATGATTGCGATCACGACCAGCAGTTCAATTAGTGTGAAATGGTTTCTCTTGTTCATTGTTTTTCCTTTCTTTAATTAAGCATTGTTGCATAAATAAATATATTAATTAATCGCGGTCTCTAATCTCAAGTCGAAGCATGTAAAACAATATAAAAATATGCATGACCGCATAGCTTTATATCTTAAATTTTATTATTCATGGGTGATCCGAAAGGATATTTTTTATGATGATCAGCACTCTTTTTAAAATATTCCTGCATTTCCTGCCAAAGCTTCCGCTTTATAGAAGAGTATTCCGTTTTTTTGTAAAGGTTGAATTTCTCATTGGGGTCTTTTTCATAGTCATACAGTTCGCCGGCGATGATGTCGGATTCCTTCGGGACATCGTAGGATTTTATCGATTTTCCGAACCATAAAGTCAGACGATACCGTTTTTCACGCAGACTGTAGCCCATGATGGTGTACTTTTCCCTTGGATACTGGCTGACCGCGAAATCTTTCAGTTGATATTCCGGGTTTTTGATAATCGGAACCAGGGATTCGCCCTGAATGTTGGCCGGTGGTTTAATATTTGCCAGTGCGCAAAGCGTCGGGTAGATATCGACAAATTCCGTCAGCGAACGTGAAACCTGCCCGCCTTTATAGCCGGGAGCGGCAATGACCAGTGGAGCGCGGGTGGCCTGCTCAAAGTTGGTGTGTTTGCAGAACATTCCATGATCTCCAAGGTGCCAGCCATGATCGCCCCATAGGACGATTATGGTATTTTTGTCCAGCTTCTGTCGTTTCAATTCATCCAGCAGTTTCCCTACCTGCGCGTCGGTATACGAGACGCTCGCGTAGTAGGCATGGATCATTTTGCGGTGAAAGGCCTCGTCAAACTTTTCAGGTACCGAGTAGCCGCTTTTCAGTTCGCCGGAACCGTTGTAAGCGTATTTGACCGGGTCGGAGGTCCGGGATTTGAACACGGCGGTTTTGATATCCTCCGGTTTATACATATCCCAGTATTTTTTTGGCGCGTTGAACGGCAGATGGGGACGGATGAAACCGACTGCCAGAAAAAACGGCTTTTTGCCTTTTGCCAGTTGTTTGATCAATTTTACGCCTTCGATTGCCAATTCCCCGTCAAGATAGATATTGTCCGGGCCTTCAATACATTCATAAGGAGGAGCCGAACCGCTTTGTGCTACCTGATGGCGAAGTTTTGAATAATTCATTTTTTTGCCTTCGGCCTGACATTTTTCCCGCATCTTTTTCGCGGCGTCAATGAACGTCTTTTTGGTTTTCGGGTCCTGGTAGCCGAAAACACTTTTGCCGAATCCTTTCGCGCAGTGTCCCAACTGATGTTTTGCTTTGTATTTCATGGTCCACGACGGCGCGTCAGGATTGCCGTGGAAGATTTTGCCCCGTGCTACCGTTTCATAACCGTTCTGCTTGAAGCATCCGGCAATACTGACGGCATTTGGCCGCTTTTTCCTGAAATAGGTATGCAAATCGTATATCCCGGTCGCGTCTGGCCGCATCCCGGTCAGCAGGCTGACGCGGGAGGGTGAACATACCGCCTGTTGACAATAACAGTTCGCGAAGACGGTTCCGGCTGCCGCGATCCGGTCGATATTCGGGGATTTTATCTGTTTTTCCCCGAAGCAATTCAAGACCGGCTTCAGATCGTCAACCGCGATAAACAGGACGTTTGGACGGTTTTGTTCCGCCAGCAGGCTGCCGGCGGTGATAAAAGCTCCCGTCAGTAAAGTGATTTTTGAGTTCATATTCATCTGCCTTCCGGGCCGAAGTATTTATTGCGCTCATTAAACATTGGGATCGGCAGCGCCCAGCTTACATGCCAGTCCGCCCAAAGATAATTCCCGCCGTTGTTGTGGCGATAGCTGAGCTTGCCTGAATAAGTGGCCAACCCCGCATAGGGGTCATAAGGGATTAGGAACTGGGAATTGATGGCGGCGATATCAGCCGGATTTTCGGTGTCTCCGACAACTACGCAGGTACTCGGGCTTTTGATTATGGTAGCCCGCAGATAGAGAAAATCGCCATCGGCGTCTTTAAAATTATTTGCGGCGTTACCGACCGGGGGGCGCATATATAAATATTGATTAAAACCGTAAGAAGGTTTCCCGTAAAGATTGCCGGCGGTGGTCCGGTAAATAGTTACAATGTTGCCGGTAGCGGACGGGCATTTGAATATTTTGGGGTTATTGTTAATGTATCCGGCCATTGCGTTGCACCAGCGGGCGTCATTGGTTACCAGGTTGGCTTGGGGATTCGGGAAATATGATGCGAAATCGTTGGCGTATAAACCGAAAGCCAGACCCAACTGTTTGAGATTGCTGGCGCAACTGGCCTGTTTTGCTTTATCTCTGGCCTTGTTTAATGCCGGCAGCATCATTGACGCGAGAATTGCAATGATAGCTATTACTACAAGCAATTCGATTAGCGTGAATTTCTTCTTCATATTATTCTCCTTTTTGCCTGGTTTTATGAAAAATAAAATTATTTACGAACAATCAATTCTCCGGTTAATGGTTCCAGTAAGGAGTCGTCTTTCCGGTTGGAGACAACTCCGAGTATATATTTCGCTCCGCGTTTGCTGAGGTCGTTTTCAGGCAGGACCAAACTGGTGTAAAATTTGGACGATGCGATAACCTTTTCCCAAGGGGATGAGAATTTAACCATTTCAATGTCGGTCGGATGACGCAAGCCTCTTTCATACATGGCGTGAACCGCGGTATCCATGTAGTCGTGATTATAACAGATAATCGCTTGCGGTAAAGGTTTTTTATTGAACAGGGCAGGGACGGCGTCTCCAAGATCAACCCCGACCCGGGCGAAGGCATGAGTAAATTCAATGTTGTTCGCGGTACATATTTCATTTACCCCGTTGAAACGGGATTGTGACGAATAATGCTTGGCCACGTCCTGAACGAATTCCGGTCCGAACCAGGCAATATGTTTGTAACCCTGATCTTTCAGATACCGGGCCAGAATGCGGCCGTTTTCCTCTTCATCAAAACTGATATTCGGAATGTCCGGTGCAACCCGGCTGCGGTTCAGCCAGACAATCGGCTGTCCCATGGCGGCGATGGTTTCGTCGACAATCGGCGGGACGTAGGAACCGGCCAGTCCGAGGATGCCGTCGACTGAAAGCGTTTTGAAAAAATTTGGTTCCTCAACGAACTGTTGAGTCTGCAAGTCGATGCCGAACGGCTCCAGCACCAGAGAATATCCGTTGTCTGCCAGTTCAATTGCCGCGGCGTTCATATATGCCAGCAGCTGCGGATGGCAGCTTTCCTGGGTCCGGTAATGTTGAACCACCACCATTGCTATCCGCTTAAAGCATTTGGTTTTCATGGACATGGCCGCCAGGTTTGGGAAATAACCGTATTGCTCCGCGATCTTTTTGATCCGGGCCGCGGTCTCCGGCGCAATGTGCCTGCTCCCTTTAAAATAGAGCGAAACCGTCTTCTGGCTGACGCCGACTTTGCCGGCGATTGTCTTCTGGGTTACTGCCATTTCGGAGTATCAAACCTCTTTTAAATTATGCCCGTGTATTCGTATACATGCTATTATAGTATATTCTTTCAAATTTGTCAATACCCAATCCATGTATTCGTATACATTTTTTGGGAATTGAGTGTAATCGGTCAGTTTTTTTAGAAGCGAAAAAACAAATCATTTACGAAAATGGACCTTTTGGATGGAATAATCTGGTCTAAATCCAAGTGGAGGGCGAGAGTCTCTCGAGCCGCCTGATTGCGTGGCATGTCCGGCTCAACGGCGTTTCGCCCTCTAGGGATAAATGCTTAGGTCGAAGTTTTTTGGTATTCAAATCATTCGCAGTTCGATGTTAAACGGAACAGTTGCCCTGCGCAATGCTCTCACTTTGTGTCGATGTTCAATGTGTGTGGTGGAGGGCGAGAGTCTCTCGAGCCGCTGTCTGCGCGGCATGTCCGGCTCAACGGCGTTTCGCCCTCCAGGGATAAATGCTTAGGTCGAAGTTTTTTGGTATTCAAATCATTCGCAGTTCGATGTTAAACGGAACAGTTGCCCTGCGCAATGCTCTCACTTCGTGTCGATGTTCAATGTGTGTTGTGGAGGGCGAGAGTCTCTCGAGCCGCTGTCTGCGCGGCATGTCCGGCTCAACAGCAGGGATATGCATCCCCGTTTGCAAGTTTTGCCTTCCAGATTTGAATGAGCAAGTTCAAAGTCTTTTTGTAATTTCAATTTCGGCGATGTCTGTGTATGTCTATTTTGCGAAACAAGTGAAAGATTCTTGACTCTATCCCATATGACCCATCTTATTTTTACCTTCTTTTGTACTCTCAGGGGAAAACTCAAAAACACGAAAACTAAAGTTTGCCCCCGTTTCTCTACACCGTTTCTCGTTTCTCTTTGCCCCCGTTTATCTATCACAGTAAGTTGTTCTTAATTGTCCATATTTTTACAGGTCATTCATTCAGTTTTTTTGTTAATGCTTTAGCAATATCTTCAATGAACTTTTGATCGCGCTCCTCGGTATAAAAGTAGTTTCCTACATCATCATGATGTTTTAGTTTAAAAATATGATTGTCTATTTGAAAAGTCCATGTTCTTGAACAAATGCCATCTAGTTTTTCAATAATATTACATGAAAAATATTCTTCTATAAAAATAGCTAAAACTTCAAAATCGCGCCAACTTTCAACCCCTAGAATTAAGTATTCTGTCAGGCCATCCTTGTTAAAAACTTTTTTGATAGTCATATCGTTATTCTCCAAGCTCAAGCTTCTTATTTACACTTGTCCGTCACTTCTGTCAATCGTATTTAGGGATATGACGATTCCGGGACCGCACGCTATTCATTGTAACATTTAATTCTTCTTTAAGCGCGATGAAGTCTTCTTTTTGATACAAGAAGGTTGTAGCGTCATCCGGACTTTCACAGTCAATCAAATCTGCTGCAATTAATAAAAAAAGTGAATCAAAAATGATTTGAGCGCAATCTTCAGGTTCATATTTTATTTCATTGGCATCGTCATATTGCCTGATTTGCATAGCCCAGTCACTTATTATTTTTCGATTCTCTGAACCTGAATCTGATAATAAAGCATCAACTTTATCCAATAACATTCCAATGGTCAATGTTAATTTCATTTTTTTATTACCTTCTTTTTCAACCTCAGGAGCAAACCACAAAAACACGAAAACTAAGGATTGCCCCAGCGTCTTTCCGTGCAGATGTTTCAGCGTTTCTTTTTTTTCTTGTTATCTGGGTCATATTTAGTAAAATCAATTTTCATACCTTTTTCTCGAAGAAACTCCGCGCTTTTGAGTAAATACTTATATGCTTCAGTTGATCTATCCATACAATGATAACTCTTTTCAATCAAGTAAACAATAGACATTCCGTGGTCAGATTTTATTGTTGGGTCTGCGCCATTCTGTAATAAGTAGTGAACAATATCAAATTGATTCAACATGCCAGCCATATTCATTGGAGTTTCACCATCATATTTTTGATTTACATCGACACCAGCTTCGACTAAAAGCTTTACTTTTTCTATTGATAAATTTTTTACCGCCTCAAGCAGAAGACCATAGGAACGTAAGTCCTTACTATCAGGCTTCCAACCGTACTTTAAAGTTAATCGGAGAAAATCATCTTTTTTTGCACGGCATATTGTTGCCATGACAGAGCTGCCTGTTCCTGAACCGGCTGTTATTTTTATATTAGGATCTCCTCCTTTTTTCAAAACCATTTCATATGTCTTAGTGTCATTCATGCTAAGAGCCCAAAGTAATGGGTTCATGCCATCTTTGCCTACGGTATTAATATCAACTCCTTCCTTTAGCAAACGATCTACTTCTTTTTCATTGCCGTCTGATATTGCATCACATAGCTTAACTACTCTCTCATCCTTGAAAAAATAATCTGGATGCTTTCTTGTAAGGGATTTCGGTCTATTCAATATAAAATATACAATCAAAACCCCCAATGAGAAACCCACTATAATTAATATGATTTTCTTTTTTTTCATAATTCAAACTTTTGTCCTTGGGGGCAAACCTTTGTTTTCGTATTTATCGCCAAAATATCACTCATTTTTTCAAGCTCTTATTTGAAGTTTTTTCTCCTTTGGCCGTCAATGGTATATTCTTGCACATTGAGCCCCACCATCCTAAATATAACGGGTGGTCGCGCTGTTTGCAAATTTTTCGCTGCACCTGGAGTGATAATCGCAAAATGCGGTGAAGATTCAATCTTTGGTTGGTATTTTAAGTTTCAGGTGTTCCTAGGTCGAAACTCTGAGGACGAGAGGCCCTCGATCCACCTGATTGCGCGGCATGTCCGGCTCAACGGCGTTTCGCCCTCCAGAAATGAATTACCAAGCCGGAAGTCTTCTAATAAATTCAGTTTTAGTTGAGATGTGATTGCCGATTGAAAAAACACATTTTTAAACCTTGTCTCAGCCCTGAAAGGGCGTAACATATCATAGCCCGGGGTGATTGAGCAACGCGAATGAACCCCGGGTGAGATTTCTCTACAGAATTAAGCGCTGTAAGTGCGAAATATAAAAAAGGGGTTGATGTGGAGTTTATTATATGTCGCGCTTTCAGCGCTGTTTTTTATGGTGGATTTTTTCCTGGGGTTTATTCGCGTTGCTCAATCACCCCAGGCTGGATATATGTCGCGCTTTCAGCGCTTAATTTTTGGGAGGCAAGTTTTAACGCGCTTTTTCTGCGCGGCTGGAGCCACGCGCTCCCATTTTTATATTTCGCGCTTTCAGCGCTGGTTTGCTGCTGGGCAGGGGTATGCATCCTCGTTAAAAATGGCTCCTACTGTATTCAAATCATTCGATGTTCAATGTGTTTTGTGGAGGGCGAGAGTCTCTCGAGCCGCTGTCTGCGCGGCATGTCCGGCTCAACGGCGTTTCGCCCTCCAGGGATAAATGCTTAGGTCGAAGTTTTTTGGTATTCAAATCATTCGCAGTTCGATGTTAAACGGAACAGTTGCCCTGCGCAATGCTCTCACTTCGTGTCGATGTTCAATGTGTGTTGTGGAGGGCGAGAGTCTCTCGAGCCGCTGTCTGCGCGGCATGTCCGGCTCAACGGCGTTTCGCCCTCCAGAAAAAAACGCTTGGGTCGAAGGTTTTTTGTATTTAAATCATTCGATGTTCGATGTTAAACGTTCGATGTTCGATGTTAAACGTTCGATGTTCGAAGTTCAAAGTCTTCGGTGTTTCCGGCCGGGGGATACCCCGTTTGACAGGCGGAATATATGTCGCGGTGCTTAGTACTTGTATTACGAAGGATACAAGGCATTTTTTTGTTTATTAATTGTTCATTTAATGTTCATTGATATTTCTTTTTTGTGGTTGTTTTGAGCTTGAAAAAATGTTGAATTTTAAAATTTCAAAGCAATTTTTTATGAACAAAGGGTTGACAAATGATTTTGAATCTTGTATAATAGAAACAGAACATAAAAAACGGAGCAACCATGTCAAAAGTAACCATCCGCGACATAGCCCAAATGGCCGGAGTTTCAGTTGGAACTGTCAGCCGGGTTTTGAATAAGGCTGACAACATTGACCCGGAGATATACTCCAGGACAATGGATATGGTCCGCAGATATAAATACAAACCGGGCAAACGCGGGCGGCGCCCGGTTGGAATCGCCAGGCCGGTTTCAACCCGGCATATCGCGCTCTGGTCGCCGAATATGAGTCCTTCATGGCAGGGCAACGAGATGTGGTCGATGTATATCGGCGGGATCGAAAAGGCCTGCAGTTCCCGCGGTTATGATCTGGTAATCAAGATGAGCGATGCTAATAACGACTTTGTTCACGAGGCTACCTACAGCGGTAATTACGCCGGGGTAATTGTAAAAATGAGTGCCCGGCTCGATCAGATTCCGGCTATGAAAAAACTTTTTGAGAAGGTGCCGTCGGTCGGGTTCGGCCTGAATATGCCTAATTACAAAATCCCGCAGATTTGCCTGGATAATCATGCCGCGGGCCAGCTGGCCGTAATATCGCTGCTCAATATCGGGCATCGCGATATTGCATTTTTCAACCTTGACCCCAACCACCGGATGCTGGTTGCGCGCAGTCACGGCTACATGGAGATCATGAAAGAACGCGGTTTGTATAAACTTGAATATATGTATGAGCACGAAACCACTGTCCGGCAATATCCAATCGAACCTGATACATCCATTCCGGATTGTTCGGAAGCGGTGAAATACTTGAAATCGCTGAAGAAGCTGCCGACAGCGGTGATTATGGCTAATGACTGGTCCGCGCTGGGATTTCTCAAGGCGTGCAATGAGGCCGGGATCAAGGTTCCGGATGAGATAAGCGTGGTCAGTATTGACGACATCGGGTCGCTTTGCACTATCGCCAGTCCGAGCCTGTCATCGGTGGCGATGCCGTTTGCCGAGTTGACGGAGTATGCCGGTAATATGCTGATCGACAGTATTGAGTCACCGGATATCTATTTTGCCAGACATCCTTCCGCGCAGTATTTGCCCGGAAAATTTGTTGAACGTGAATCAACTAAAAAAGTTTAAGTACAATAAACAAAAAGGATTTGTGGATGAAAACTTTAACTAAAAGTTTTACGCTGATTGAGTTGCTGGTCGTGATAGCGATAATTGCGATTTTAGCCAGTATGCTGCTGCCGGCGTTGAACAAAGCCAGAACCAGGGCAATTACCATGAAGTGCGTGAGCAACCTCAAACAGATGTGTACGGCAGACTCGCTGTATACGAATGATTATGACAGCATACTATCTTCCGCCTGGCTTAAATCAAGAAGTCTGGCGCCGACTTATTCCTATACTTACGGTTATGTCTACGGAGAGATGGGTTACATAAACCTGCCGATAAAAGGCAGAAATAAAGAGTGGGTCGGCCTGTGTCCGTCAATGCGGCCGAACGCTTATGGCTGGCCCCCTCAAAGCGGTTATGCCAGGCGTGGTACTGAAAAAAGTAATTATATGACCTTCTGGAAAGTCGGCGGGAAAGTGCAGAAGAATTTTGGCGCCTACAGTACTGTTTCTTTGACATACCTGGGGTCTTCTTATGCTGAACCGGAGCAGGTGAAGCAATCTCCGGCAAAGTTTGTCACCTTATATGATTCGTTCCAGTTTACCGGCTCAACTTGCTCACAGTACGTGATGGCCGGTCGCAGCAGATTCGGCATGCCGCATGAAATGAAAGGCGGAGTCGGATTTTTTGACGGGCATGTTATTATCGGTAAGAAAAAATACGGCTGCATGAATTATGGCGTAATAAATCCTGCGATCAAAGGAACAATGGTTGATGCTGATCTGGTAACAGTTCCGTTGACTCCAGGCTGGTAATTTGTGAATGACTGATTTCAATCACATAAATATTTAACAAAAAAGGAGATAAACATGAAGGCTGTAACAAAGAAATTCACATTGATTGAATTGCTGGTTGTGATCGCGATCATAGCTATTCTCGCCAGTATGCTGCTGCCGGCTTTGAACAAGGCCAGGAGCAGAGCTATTACCAGTACCTGTGTCAACAATTTGAAACAGCTTACCCTGGCCGATTCGATGTATGCGGGGGATTACGACAGTACTCTGGCCGGGGCCTGGTTGAAGTCCCGGTCCGGTTCCAGCTATACCGCGACCTATGCGTATGTATATGGCGAACTTGGTTATCTGCCTTTGCCAGTCAAAGGCAAACCGTGGGTCGGCCTTTGTCCGGCGATGTATCCGAGGATTTACGGTTATCCGCGGCAAAGCGGCTATGGTAGACGCGGCATCAATAACAATACCAACAGTATGACTTTCTGGAAGATTGGCGGTACGGTACAGAAGGATTGCGGGATCTGGAGTGTCGACACTTATACCCTTTCCGCGACCGCGACGCCGGGCCCGGTTAAACAGCCGCCATCAAAATTTGTCACGCTTTTTGATTCGTTTCAGTTTACCGGGACCAGCTGTTCCCAATATGTCTCCTGCACCCTGGGATCGTTCGGTGTGCCGCATGAAATGAAAGGCGGAGTAGGTTTTCTCGACGGTCATGCGATTACCGGATTGAAGAAATACGGCATTTTGAAGCAGGCGGCAATCAATCCCACAGTAAAAAGCGGGATGCCGAAAGCTGATCTCGGTCATATAACTTTGGCCGTAAACTGGTGATTGATTACAACGCATAACGTTATCACGCATCAACCGATATTGATTCTCCTGAATAAAATTCAGCGTGGGGACTCTCTATACTAAAATTAATATTGCTCAATGTTAAAATAACCATTATATTTACTTTGGAGAATCTAATTATGTCTATATTGGAAAATCGCAAAGAATTGCTTGTGGCAGCAAGCGCCGCTTTGCTTTGTAATATTTACGGGGCGGAAAAAACGCCGGACAAACTTCCGGCAAATCGACCCAATGTCGTTTTGATAACCGCGGATGACCTGGGTTTCCAGGTTAGTTGTTACGGTGACCGGGTTATTAAGACGCCTAACATCGACAGTCTGTATAATAATGGTGTAAAGTTTACCAATGCCTATGTTCCGACCGCGTCGTGCAGTCCGTCCCGGTCCGCCATTCTGACAGGCCTCTATCCGCATCAAAACGGTCAGATCGGGTTGTCGCACATGGGATTCTCCATGCACAAATCATATCCGTCGATTCCGAATGAACTAAAAAACGCCGGATACCGGACCGGAGTTATCGGCAAGATTCATGTCAATCCGGAAAGTGGTTTCAAATTCGATTATCACTCGAAATACACAAAATGGAAATACAATACCAAGGAAATTCAGAAAGTCGCCGATTCCGCCAATGAGTTTCTCTCAAGTAAATCAAAAAAGCCGTTTTTCCTCTACGTCAATTATTTTGATCCGCATGACCCGATGACTGATCAGGTCAATGGCATTCCGAAAAAGGTATTGACCGCAAAAGATATGCCGCAGTCAAAGAGCGCAAAAGCGTTCAATAAAGACGGTTATGACGGACCGCAAACCCGGTTCGGTTTCAAGCGTCCGGCCTCTTATTATAATCAGGTCAGGCGGTTGGATCAAGGTGTTGGCATGCTGTTGGCCGAACTGAAAAAACATGGCAAAATGAAAAACACCATGATAATCTTTATTTCCGACCACGGCATAAAAGGCAAGACCACCTGTCGCGAATCCGGCCTTCGGGTGCCGTTGCTGGTTTCATGGCCGGGGCATACCCTGAAAAAATACAGTTGCGACAAGCTGGTTTCGAGTATTGATCTCATGCCGTCAATTCTGGCTGCCGCCGGGGTTAAGGACGATAACTATAAAGGCGAAGGCAAATCTTTTCTGCCGCTGCTTGAAGGCAAGGATATTGCCTGGAGAAAGTATTCCTATGGCGATATGACTTTCCATACTCCGTTCGTTCTGCGGGTGGTAAGGACTGTTCGGGACGGTCGATACAAACTTATGAAGACCTGGTTTCTGAGTACAAAACATGAAAAGCTGGTTCCGGTCAAATTCTATGACTTGAAAAAAGATCCGCTTGGCACCAAAAACGTCGCCGGAAAACCAGAGTACGCCGCGGATATCAAAAGACTTGAAACCGAACTCCTGGCCTGGCAGCAACGCACTAATGATCCTTTACTTGACCCGAAGACCCTTCCGGCCTGGATAGAACGCTATAAAATTGCGTACAAAGAATATGAAGCTAAAAAGAAACGCAAGAAGAAAAAGACGAAATAAATGGAGTTATGATGCTGAAAATATTAAAATCGGGTTTATGTATAGTGATTTTCGCTTTAATGGTTTCTGATGTGTATGCCGGAAAAAAGAAGAAAAGAAAACCGTTGACGCCGCTGGATAAAGTTAAGCTGTATGTTAAGACCGGGGAGCCGATCGCGGTTGTTCCGCTGAACAGCAAAAAGATCAGGGTGGATTTGATTGTCGAGAACCCGAATAAAAAAGCGATAACTTTTAACGCACAGTGGAGCGGTGGAAGTTTTATGGGCGATAAACTGGATATCTCATTTCCTGCACGGTTCGAGCTGGCTCCGGGGCAAAAGCTGAAATATGGTTTCAGCGTTAAAGGCCTGGCTCCGGACCTCTGGCAGATAAATTATGTTTTGATTTCAGGCAGGGAGCAACGCAAAGGATTCGCGCCGTTTGCCGTTATGAAAGTGATGGATCGACCACTGCCTCCGGTCGACGGATTCCATTACGCGATCAGTTCCGGTTTGCACTATCTGCTGGTTGGTAACAGGCTGGAACCGGCATTGTGGGCAATGCATGCGATGGGCGCGACGATGGTCCGTATCGATGTGTTCTGGAATTCCGTCGAGCCGCGCCAGGGAGTCTGGAATTTCAAGCAGGATGACCGCTTTGTCAAACTTATCAAACAATATGGCATGGAGCCTCAGGTGTTGTTGTGCTATAACGCCAGATGGTCGGCCGATGAAAAACTGCGCAACACCAAAGACGCCCGGGATTGGAAGTTTGCCCCGCCGAAATTGGGCCCGTGGGAAAAATATGTCGCCAAAACGGTTCAGCGTTATAAAGATGATGTCAGGTTCTGGGAAGTTTGGAACGAGGCCGATCTTAATAATTTCTGGCACGGGGATACCCGGCAATATATTGATTTGCTGAAGCTGACATACAAAACGGTCCATAAATATGATCCCGAGGCGAAAGTTATGACTTCAGGCTTTGCCACCCTTACTCCGCATCCCGGCAGGAAACATGTCAATCTGCAGCGGGATGTTTTGAACAAAGCTGGTGATTCTTTCGACATTCACGCGTTTCATCAGCATGGCGATTTCGACTTGTTCTATAATATTGTTCAAGGACCGCTGAAAAAACTGCGGAATGAAATGCCGGTAAAGCGTCCGCTGTTCTTTAATGAGACCGCGGTTCCCGCAAGTGGTCTGGATTGGCAGGCACAGCATGTTTTGAAGAAAATCGCTCTCACAAAAACCACCGGGGCGCTCGGACACACCTGGTTCAAGATGGTCGGCAAAAAATACAACTGGGGGCTGCTTACAGATGACCTAGAACCGCGTCCGGCTTATGTGGCTTTCGCGACCGCGACCGATATCCTCGGTTCGTTGCCGCCGCTGGGGCGAATCCCGGTCAGCAAGGATAACTATTGCTATGCGTTCGGTGACGGTTCCAGGACCGTGCTGGTCTACTGGTCCGAATCAAATAAAGCCGCTCGCGGCATCTGGCCGCTGCACGGAGTGAAAAAAGGCGACAGGATCGAGCGTGTCGCGCTTACTGGACGCAGGCTTGCGGCGAACCGTATCGGCGGTGAAGCGACTGTCTGCATGAGCGAAAATCCTGAGTATATGATAATTCACAGTAACGATAAAATTTCTCTTGGCGAACCGTTGGTCGCGGTAGACGGGCCGGTTGCGGTTTATCCTGACGGCCCGGTTGATGTATCGGTCAAGCTGCATAATCCGTTTAAGAAAAATGCAAGCTTCACTTTGAAATATGAGAATATTACAAAGACCGTCAAAGTTTCAGCCGGAAAAACCGAAACGGTGAAAATACCGGTGTCGATGCCGACGGGAAAAGTTTATCGTTTTGGCGAAAGCTTGAATTTATCACTGAAAGTGGATATCCAGCCTGACGGATACCGGCAGGTGGTTGAAATTCCGGCGGTTGCCGGGGCCTGGGTTCCCGCAACCGGGAGTTCCTTTAGGGATCCTGATTTTGAGGTGAAAACCAGGCCGCAGATTCAGAATCTTTTTGATTTTGATCCGGGTTCAGTGCGTTATGTCTGGAACGGGGGAAAGGACCTCAGCGTTAAAACCTGGCTCGGCGCGGACCGTAAAAAGGGACTGCTGAATATCCGGGTGGAGGTCAGGGATGATAAGCATGTTGTTGAGAGTAATCGGAAGAATATTCGCAAGGGCGACAGTTTGGTCGTTGCGGTCTATCCTAATTCGTACAAAGGCCGCTGGTTAATCGGCGTTTCCGGCGATGGTAAGAATCAACCGCTGTCCTATGTCTATGCTAAGCCTAAAGGACTTGGCCGCGATCCCTGGGGCAATGTCAAAGTGACCAGAAATGGGGATTACACGGTATACGACCTGACTCTTGATATGAAGAAAATTGGTGTCAGCGATGAAGACCTGAACAAGGGTATTGGCTTTAATTTTGCGGTTTATGACCGTGATCTGGATCAGAAAGAAGGCTGGGCCGAACTGGTTCCCGGTATCGCCGGTCGGAATCGTCCGAAAACAACTCCCCCGCTTGTCAGATTTGATAAATAAAATTATACTGAAATTAATTGAAAAGGAGAAAAAATGTTGAGCAAAGTTTTTACAACGGTATTGACCGTAGCCGGACTGTCTTTATGCGCCGGAAAAGTTTTTAATGCCAAAGACTTCGGGGCAAAGGGTGATGGTATTGCCGATGACCGCCCGGCCTTGACAAAACTGTTTGATGCCGCCGCTGCTGCCGGGGCCGGTGCGAAAGTGGTAATTCCCAAAGGAGTTTACCGCATGAAATCGCTGGGCGTGACGAGAAAAGCCTATGCCGGGCATTTGCTTGCCAAAGGTTTGAAGGACGCGGAAGTGGAGGCTGAACCGGGAACCGTGTTCTTAATGACCAAGCGGGCCAACGGTCTGATGATTTCCAATTGTGATAACACGGTATTCAAGAATATTGCGGTTGATTATGATCCGCTGCCGTTCACCCAGGGCAAAGTGGTTGCTTTCGACCGCGCGAAAAATACGATTGACGTGCTAATCGACAAAGGTTTTTCGTCTCCTCTGGACAAAGGCTTTATCGGCAAACCGGCCCGTAACCGGATCAATTTCTATGATGCGAAAACCAGACTCCGGATTCGCGCTATTCCCATCAACTGGGTGGATAAAGCATTCGATCTGGGTAACGGTAAAATCCGCATCCCGCTGCGCAACAAAGTAAGAAAGGAAGTTAAAGTCCGGGCCGGACTGCTTTTCGCGCTGATTTCCCGTGGCGGAAGCTCCAAGGGACACGGTATTTTTGTCCAGCAGGGCAGGGAAACTAAATTGTACAAGACCGCGGTCTACAGCGCCTATGGTTGTGCTTACGCACTTAGGGATTGCGACCGGGCGGTGATGGACGGGTGTCTGGTTACTACTAAACCGGGAACTGACCGCCTGATGACAACGGACGCGGACGGAATTCACGCCAAGTTCAACCGTCGCGGCCCGATCATTGAAAATTGCAAAATAATGTATACCGACGATGACTGCGTCAATATTGCCGGCGGTTCATTCAGGTTATGCGAACAGCTTGCGCCCAATAAGATTGTGGTGGATATTCACGGCAACAGGAAAGTCGGAGACGAATATGTTTTCTTTGATTTCAAAACCGGTAATGTCCTGGCCCGGGCCAAAAGCACCGCTTGCCGTCGCATCAAATGGCAGAAATATCCAAAGTTTGAACTTATCCTGGACCGGGATCTACCTAAGCTGGATACCGTCAAAAGTTTAAACCACAAGGCCAACTGGCGTTTGAGTATCGGGGCCAGAAAGGGCTTCCTGAAAAACGGTTCACCGGCTTTCATCTACAATAATTCCGCGACCGGCAAAGGCAGTATAATCCGGAATAATTTCTTCGGGCACAACTGGCCGCGCGGAATTATGATCCGGGCCAATGACGCATTGATTGAAAACAATACTTTCGAGGACATCCTCGGCCCGGCGATTATCGCCGGACACGATTTAATCTGGGGCGAGGGTCCGAACAGCTGTGGTTTGAAAGTGGTAAATAATACCTTCAACAATATATCCCGGACCAATATTCAAATAGCGGAATGTGCGGTACTGAAGCCGGAGGCGGGCAGGGCGATTACCGATGTGCTGATCAAGGGTAATCGTATAACGAACTTTGGAACGCCGTCTTACCACGGCCGCGGCCGGGTCGGCGATGCCATAACCGCTAAAAATGCGACCAATCTGATTATCGAAAATAATGTTTTCGGTCCGCCGGCCAAAGATGTTATGGACCCTAAGCTCCCGTACGTGGAAATTGATTACAGCGATAAAGTGACGGTCAAAAATAATAAAATAGTCCCCGCTTCAAAGAAAAAATGGCTGCTAGACAAAAGCAGCCAGTGACCATTTATTTACTTCAGCAGCAGCCAGCGGCTTTCCCCCGCGTTCATGGTCAGCTTGACCTGATTGCTGTCCCGGCATAATTCCCGACTGGTGAATGCGTCGACCACCTTGCAGCGGCGCGGCAGTTTCAAGGTTATCGTGCCGGTTTTCAAGGCGTGCAGACTGATGAAGCTGCCGTTCATCGCCATCTGAGCGAAGCCGGGTTTGCTCAGGGTGTATGCCTTTGCTTCGATAGCCGCGTTATTGAGCAGTTCCGCGCTGATTCCGGCCAGTGACGCCACGTAGATGCTGGTCCATTGCGGAAAGCGTTTAACCGCGATCGCCACTGAATTGTCATCGACAAAGCGTCCGAGCGTAATTGCCTGCGGATCATCTATCGTAAAGCGCTGCGAATCAAGAAAGCCGCGCTTCGTATCGATTGAAAAGTGGGCCCGGAAAATATCGCCGGGGCCCTGAAGCGGTAGCATGCCTTTGCATAACGGGTCGGATGATCGCTCGGCTTTGACCCGGTAATTTGCCGGCGTCAAAGCGGTTTTGACTTTTATTCCGGTCAGCTCCTGCACCCCGTTTATGTCGTATTTATTCCTTATATAACCGGGAGCATAGTGCCATATAATAGTTTTCCCGTTGCGCTTGAGTTTATTTTCAATGAATGAACGCTGAAGCGCGGTCAATTCAAATGCGTTGGCAAAGACGTAAACTTTATATTTTTGAAGTTGCGGATTATTGACAATATCCGTTATTAAATAGGTGTCGAAGGGAACACCGGCCGTAAATAATTCGTACCACTGATAACCTAACTGCCAGGTGACCGGATCGCGAAAACGATAGATCGAATTGCGAATGCCATAGCTGGTGGAATCATTAAGGACCATGCAGACATCCGGTTTGAAGTTTTGCGGCTGTGAATCCACCCAGTGGTAAACTTCGATTGTGCGTTTGACTTCTTTAAGAATATCAGGATGCCAGAACGCGTTGTGGCTGAGATCGAAGTACCACCAGCCCTGGGTTTCAACAATCAGTTGTCCGGCCGCTTTGCGATGCAGAGCCTGAAAATCCTGCAGGGAGGTCGGCGTTCCGATCTTCATTGCGCCGATTTCATTATCATAGGTTTCGCGCAGCCAGGAACGGAAGTCGAATTCTTCGAGATAGAGTTTTTTATGCATCCTGAACGAACCGAACGGAGCGCCGACGCCGCCGATCAAACCCGCCATGCGGTGCTGATAAAGGGGCTGCGTGATGACGATATCGAGATATTTTGACTTGAGGAACGGGTCAAGGTATTTTTTCAACGTTCCTCCCATCAGCCAGGTTACGCCAATGCATTTTTTGCCCAGGCCGTCTTTGATGGTCTTGATCATGTATTCTTTCATCCACCAGATTCGTTCCTGGCGGAATCTTTTGTAATCGCGGTCGGCGGCTTCGCGGACCGGATCATAGAATTCCGGAGACACGCCGGATATTTTCGGCGACTCGTAGTAATTAACCGGGACTGAGGCGGTGTTCAGGGTAACTTCCGGTATGTGCCAGGCCTGCTGCAGCGCTTTGTCGGTCTTGTATTCTTTTTTGAGCCATTTACGCCAATTGCCGGTTCCGGCTTTGCTGAAATCGCGCAGCAGGACTTCAAACTGCCCGTCATGGCCGCCGCAGATAAAACCGCCGATGACCATTTTTGAGTAAGGAGTCTTTTTCAGTTCTTTCAGGAAGGCGGTAATGACTTTGGCCGCGTCGGTAAAAGGTTTGTCATTGTATGGCGAGGGCCAGAAGATCATATTCTTCGGTTTCTTCTCTTTATTGGTGAAGCCAAGCATATACAGGCTGTGCCCGTAACCGTATTGGCCTTTTTCATTAACCCAGGCGGTATCCGGATTCTGCTGGACGTAATCCGTGGGCCAGGCCACGTGGAAGCCGAGCAGAATATAAGAATTCGGACTCTTTCTGGCAAACTCCCGTAACTGACTGAAGAAAGATGAGAAATCATATTTCTCACTCCTGATACTTTTCCAGACCGGTCCGGCGCCGGTTTCATCAGGCTTGCTACCGCGGTATTTCCCGAAAGTATTGTTGATCGGCAGCACTACATTGTGGATATGGACTCCGGCATCGCCAAATTTTTTAAAGTTGCCGTACTGCGTTTTCCAGGGAAAATGAAATATCGGAAGTACCGTTTTGCCATCTATCCGCAATTCCGTCCGTCCTTTTGAGGATCCCAGCTCGGAAGTCGAATCCGGGCGTTTTTGCAGCATGTCCATAGTCTCTTTCAAGGAATATCCTGGCGGCGAAGGAACCGGCGAGGTATAGATGAAATTCCATGGAGTGGAGGGAAAGGTGAAGTCGTCAAGCCAGACGGTGCAGGGATTGCCGTAGAGTCTGACGATCAGGTGGTAACGCCGTTCTTTTTTATCAGGGCGCAGCATCAGGAGGCGTTTGCGCCAGGCTTCGGGCGCTGAATTGCGGATATAGGTTTGACTGCAATATGCCCAACCGCTGCGCGGCACGTTGTCGTGGGCTGAAACTTCGCCCTTTTCATCTTCAAGCCGGAACAGCAGCAAGGATGATTTTGGCGCGTTTTCGCTGTGATAAAAGCCGCGCCAGGTTTTAATGCCGCCGCCGGCCGGAACGATCAACGGTTGTGAGGAACGCAGTTCAAGGTAGCCCATGCCGTTGGTTTTGGTTAATTTCAAGGCTTGTTTGCCATTGCGGACCCGCGATGTGTCGATCTGCCATGAGCCTTTAGCGCCGTCCCGGAAATGGAGCGTCCAGCCGAACGGAGTTTTTCCCTCACTCTCGAATCCCCCGTCAGGCAGCCATGACGGACCGGTTTGAAAAACGGTCGGACAAGCCCAGGCTATTTCCGGTGCTAATTGTTTCGCCAGTTCAGGATGAGTGGCCAGGGCGGTGGCCATGGTCATGCGGACCTCTTTATTCGGAAACAACAGCAATGATTTGAACACTTCGGGATCAGTGCAGACTACTGCCAGAGCCGCCGCGGCCGCTCCTTTCTGGCTCCGTACCACCCGATGCGTCGATTGATTGGTGATCAGCTTGACAAGCGGACTTACAGCGTCCGGACAAGGTTTGTTTATGGAAACCAGAGCGCGCATTGCCGCCATGCGGACCTTGGTGTCCGATATATTCAGGGCTTTGACTATCTCAGGCAGAGCCGGCGCCGCGGCGGAACCAATTTCCGATAATGAACCGAGAAGATGGTATCTGGTTTCATTGTCTTTGGTGTTTTTCAGTAAATTAATGACTTCGGATAATTTATTGACCGCATTGTCGCCAAGACGCTGATAGTTGCGTGCGTTTTCACGTTGTTCGGAATAATCTGTATCCGCCGCAATCAGCCCGATACCGGCCAATAGCAATAAACCTGCTGTTGAGAATTTCATGCTCAATTATGATCCTTCTTATGCTTTAAAATAATATACCATGGAAATTATAATTTGCCGCCGCTGAAAAATATATCTATGTATGACAGCGAACTGAGTTCGACATATTTCATGTATTTGACATGGCCGTCCAGCATGGTGTAGTTGGTGCCGCCGGTATGGACCGGATAGATGGAGGACATTGTATTCGGGTAGGTTTTGCGGAAAAAGCCGCTGCTGGTCCAATAATCGCCGGCATCACGGGATGAATCGCCGAAGCCGGCGGTTGAACTCGGTTTTGGCAGCAGGTTCATCTTCCGATGGTAGTAAAGATATTGAATGTTGGCGGCTCCGGTGTCGCGGTTGACGCATTTGGGCAGGTAATAAGCGTAGGAAATATTGCATCCGTAATCGCCGTAGGCAATGCCGCCGGAGAGCCGGTATTTGGTCACCTGAATGCCGCTGCTCAAATGACTCAATGGGACTCCCGGACAATTGAATATTTCCTTATTTACATACTGGCGTTCGATAAATTTATCCAGAAATCCCGGTCCGTTCGCGACCGGATAAATGGAGCTGAAAGCATCGTTGTCGTCAAGATACAACATATGCGCGATGCCGATTTGTTTAAGGTTGCCGGTGCATTTGATGGATTTTGCTTTATCCCGGGCCTGGTTAAGTGCCGGCAGCAGCATTGACGCCAGAATCGCGATGATCGCGATCACGACCAGCAATTCAATCAGGGTGAAAATTCTTCTTCTCATTTTTTCCAATCCTTTTGTTCAGTTTGTTTTTATTCAACAATAGATAATTTCCTGTCGTGAATACAAGCTATTGTCGATAATAATTTTAAAAACTTGATTTATTGACATAAATGTATATTGTAATCATGTTGTGATTATTATATCACTTAAAAATTGAAACCGCATGAAAAAAACGATCATTAATTATGAATAAAAAAAACATAACCAGATATACGACGTTGTCACAGCAGAATCTTAAAGACGAATTTTCGAGGCTTTCCGGCTTGAGAACTGGCGGAATCCAGTCCAATTGGCGCTCCGCCCGGCGTGAGATTGATGAAATGCGCCCGCGTAAATTCAATCATTATACGATCTCCCACCTTTTCGACGGCAGGGGGGTATTATACGTAAATGACCAGCGTTATGACCTGGCCCCCGGAGACGCGGTAATCATGCTGCCGGGTATAACACAGGATTACTTCGGGTATAAGCACTATTACTTTGAAGACGCAATCGGCTTCTCCGGTGCTTTGCCGGATTCCCTGGTGGAACAGGGCTTGTTGCACGCGGGTAAAATCACCCTGGGCCTGGAACGCTGTCTGCTGCCGGTTATCCAGAATGTCTTATCGACAGATCGCGCCCGGCAGCTTAACGCGCATTATGCGCTTGGAGTCCTGCTGACTGAAATATGCCGGTCGCAGGCCACCAGCATATCCGCGTCAAAAATTGAATTGCTGGCCAACGATATCCTTAACTCTCCGGAGAAAAAACGTACGATTCAGGACATGGCGCGGTTCTGTTGTCTCAGTGAAGTTCAATTCCGCCGGGTTTTCAAGCAAAAATTCAAGATGTCGCCGAAACAATATTATGATCAGATCAGAATCAATACCGCAGCCAGGATGGTGGAAAAAACGGAATTGCCGTTATCGGAAATCGCCGCAAGGTTCAATTATGCGGATCAATTTCATTTCAGTCGCTGTTTTGTGCAGCATTTCGGTTATCCGCCGGTAGATTTCAGGAGGCGCGCGAAAATCGTTTGAACTATAAGTTACTCCGCGATGATATAAACAGCGGAAGTCAGGCCGTCAAACTCGTTCGCGTTTTCCCAGATGATTTCCAGCAGATTTTCCTCATGGTTCAGTTTATCCGAAATATCCAATGCAAGGTTGAACGGGTCGTAAAAAAATCTGCGTGAAAAATCAGCTTTGTGCAGATGCTGCCCGTTCAGCCTTAGCGTGCAATTGCCCTGCAGCGTGTCCGATTCGATGACCAGAAACAGTTTTTCTGATCTTGTCCCGGTTGTAAACGTCGCCTTGAATTCGGCCTTGACCGGATAGCGTGAAGCGGGAGGCGCGGCCGCGTCAAAGATCGGTCTGATTTGTTTGGAAATAATATGCGGCAGTTCGGTCCCGATCATGTCGCGCATAAGACAAAATTTCTGGTTCCGGAACTTTTGTTCGTCCGCTTTTATCTCCCAGTTGATAAAAGTGTCGACAACTTTGCAGGGCGGCTTGTATTCCCATTCCGGGGCGGAGTCGAACTCAAACGACCTTGGTTCAATCTCCGTTTCCGGCGGGATATATGCCGGCAGCGAGGTATCGTCCCGGCCGGCGTAGAGTAGAACTCCGGTAAAACCGGGAATGACGAATTTTCCGTCCGATAAGCGGAATTCGGTGTTTGTAATTCCGTCATACAGTGTTGCCGTCCGGTCAAAATCGAAAAATCCCGCGTTGGGAGAATTATTATAGATATAGATAATTTGTCCGTCCTGATGATCTTTTACAAGGGAAAGCAGGTCATTGACGCCAGCGCCGGACGCGTATGTGGATATGGGCAAAGGCGCGGCACCGGTGTGATCGAGTGTATCACTTTCAGCTTCAATTGTCGCGAAAGGCAGTTTTTCGTCGTAACCGCGTGGAATTATCACGGCTTTGAAATCATTTGCCTGTTCCGGATTCTCCAGCAGCATATCATCGTCTAAAATAATAAAACGGTAATGGTTTTCGAGTAGGAACTGACAGGCTTCATAAAGGTTGTCGCGCAGTTTTTGCGCTTTTACCTGATCATAAGGCATCTGTCGCCGGAATTGTCTGACCGGATTGACCAGGCATATTTCGGCGGATAGTTCGCCTTTGCTCAGTCTCGTGCAAATATTGCCGGCGTAATCGGCAAAGTGTTTGAAGTTGGCGAATTCCGGGTCCTGAAAGAAGAACGACTTGCCCGCGTCATTCTTGCGGAGCCCGTCATATGAATAATAGAAACCGTGAGGAACCAGAAAATTGATACCAAGGGCGAACAGCCAGTCGGCGACTTTACGCATTCCGTCGAATCCGAAATTAAAGGCGTTGCAGCCGAAGCATTCACTCAGGACAAGGCTGTGACCGTGTATTTTAGCGGCGGACGCGATAAAACGGCCGCCGAAATTCAAGGCCGGGTATTTCCGGTTGCCGATATTGGGGGTAATATGGTCAAATCCCGGAATATCGAAATGATTCTGGTAACTTGAGATACTGCCGCCTGAGGTGATTTGCTTCATCGGGTCTTCTTCGCAGATTACATGTCCGCACAAAAGCAGATTATGTTGTTTGCACCAGTCAGCAATCTGGCCGAAAAAGTTAGTCTTATAAAGTCTGGCGACGGTTTTCCAGTAGTGTTCCCGGAATTTTTCGCTTGCTTCTCCGAAATTGACGCTCAGGTGGTAGAGATTCGCTTCGAGAGGATAACCGTGTTCGCGTTGGAATTCTTCCGGTAACGATGGCGTCCATGGCGGAGACGCGCCGCAAGAGGGTTCATCGGTAAAGATTCCTGGGATGGTTGAACCAAAATATTCTCCTGCCGTTTCAGCGTATTTATCATGAGTAAGCTCGATAAAACGACGGACGCATTCAGGGTTGAGGTTGTCCGGGGAGTTGCCGTACTTGCCGTCATTCTGGACGATTGCGGCGACCGCGCAGTAGATGGTCCATTCTCCTGCCGGAAGTACGGTTTCAAGCCGCAACTGCGGATAGAAGGTTTCCGCCCGGCAGTGCGGGAACTCGAAGTCATCGATCATGCCGGAAAAATATGAGCTGTTCCAGGCTGACGCGAACCACTTGTCACGAATAATCCCGACAGCTCCGGAAACGTCGCGCTCTTCCACAATGGAGTCGTCCGGGCCGGATTTAACCGCGACGGCTGAAAGCAGTTTATGCGGACCGAGGTCGGCGGTAAACTGCCCGTTTGAATCGGGCTTCACGGTTTTGATGACAATCTGCCGGGCCGCAAACTCAGGATGCTCCATCAAAATCCGGCCTCCGGCCGCGCCGGACGGGAACGGGTCCTCGTCGTAAAGCCATGCTTTGAGCTCCAGTTTTGCGGCCGTTTCGACAATAAAGCGAACCGTATCAAACCAGGCATCGGAGCCGTACGGAGTCAACAGACCTGCGCGCGGATGGATAAAAAAACCGCTTACCCCGCATTCTTTCATTAATTGCAACTGTCGCAGTATTTCCGGTTTTTCCAAGCGGTGGTTCAGAAACCAGAACGGGGCCGGATTTAAATTGTCAAGCATATAATTAAATCTCTTTTTGTTATTTTCGTAACTTGTTACATAAAAATACAACATGAAATCATAAAAGTCAATGTTTTTTTTAAATTTTTTGCATAAAAGGGGTTGACATATGGCTTGTATCCAAGTATAATAGTGATGTAAATGCAACAAGTTACGTAATTGAGAATAAGGCACGCCAATGCAGGAAACAATATCAAAAAAACCGGTAAGCATGAAAGATGTTGCTGATTACCTTGGTGTTTCCAAGGCAACCGTTTCGCGTGCCTTGAGCGGCAAAACCGAGATATCCGCGGCAATGCGGCAAAAGATCAATAAAGCCTGTGAACAACTTGGTTATCGCCTGAATCCGAATATTCAGGATCTGGTTTTGAAAAGCCGCAGCGGAGTTACCAGGAATATTGGTTATGTGTTGGTCGGTCGGGATTTTTCCGATCCGGCTTATGCATCAATGATGGATGGTATAGCAGAGGGGATCAAGAAAATTCAATATAATCTGGTGCTGGTAAAGTTGACTGGAGATGAGCGGAATATTTATGATCTGCCGCCGATGCTTCGGGACGGACGGCTGGATGGTATTCTGATTACCGGCAATCTGAGACCGCCGGTAATGAACGCGCTGAAAAAACTGCGAATAATGACAGTGGCGCTTGGAGCTTATTCGCCTGTGGTCCTGCAAGGGGTTAACAATGTCCAGTCCAATCTGGAAAAAAAATCATACGAATCGGTTGAACTGGCGCTGAAAAACGGTTGTCGCAGTATTGCTTTGTTTGAGGAAACACCGGAATCGTTTTCAAACCTGCAGATCTATAATTACATCAAAGCTGCAGCTCAGGAATACGGTATTGAATTCCGCCAGAATAACTTTTTCAGGGGAGACGGGGCTTACAGCGGCGCGATGAAGGTTATGAAGCCGGTCTTTGAACAGCCGGAATTATCCTTTGACTGTATAATTTGCTGGGATTTCCGGACCGCGGGCGAAGTGGCCTCTCTTGTAATGGGCCGTTGCGGTCTGCGGAATGAACCGGACGTGAAAATCGTCGTATCAAGGCCATATCCGCATTTTACTTTACCGGTTCCGGCTCTGTATCTGGAAGAGAGTGGATGCATGATAGCGCGAACCGGAGTAGAATTTCTGCTTGAGCAGATAAAAAACGGTTCTGAGATAACTAAAACAATTCAAATTAAAGTTTAATAGAAGGAGAAGACATCATGAGAAAAATGAGTTTAATCGCGGCAATTTCTACTTTTGGCCTGATTGCATTTGCAGGAGAGAGCATTGAACTGAAATTTTCCGGAAAAAGAATTGACAGTTACATTAAACAGAAAAGATGTACGGTCAAAGATGGTGTCTTGTCAATGTCCGGGGATACCGCCAGTAAGGACAACAAGTGGCGAATGGTTGTTTTGCCGCTTTCATTCAAAGCTCCCGCCGGCAGGAAATTCACTTTCAAAGGTGAAATAAAAGGCGAAAAAATCAAGGGCCGGTTCGAAGTTGCGATACGTTTAATAAAAGCCGACGGCAAATCCCTCAAATATGAAACTTATACGATAACCAAAGATCAGGATTGGAAGAAGTTCAGCAAGACTTTTACTGCACCGGAAAAAACCGCGAAAATGCAGTTTTACATCCTGGCCCGGGGCATGGGCGACGAAAGTATTGGATCAGTCAAAAATTTATCAATAGAACAACTATAACAAAGAATCGTGCAAAATACAAGATTTGGACCGCAAGTTGAAGGTTGAAAGTTGAACGCAAAAAGCATACAATTGTTTACTTTATTACCAATGCCTTTATCTCAAAGAATCAAAAGGGAATCATGCTTCTTTGCTGGGACTTTTAACCTGTTGCTTTCAACTTTCAATTCTCATGCAAAATTACTGTTTTACAAGAGTCTAAACTCTAAACTTAAGGAGAAAAACAAATGAAAAAGGCTAAAGGCATATCTGTTTTTACGCTTATCGAGCTATTGGTAGTAATTGCTATAATAGCGATTCTCGCGTCGATGCTGCTGCCGGCGCTGGGTAAAGCGCGGGCCAGGGCCAAGGCTATCAGTTGCATTAATAATCTTAAGCAAATTGGAACCGGATATCTGATATATGCCGATGATAGCAATGAGTTTTCGCCTACTCTCGGACGAGGCGGTGAAGCCATTGACTTTTTTTGGTGCTATCAGCTGTCAAAATATGTCGGTTCTGACCTTACTCCGACAAAATCGCTGGCCGCCACGGCAAGGCCGGCGGTTCCATGTTATACCTGTCCTGCTGCTCCTCCCGGAAGCGCATTCTCCAGAGCGGGAAGCAATCAACTTACTTACGGATATAATCGAAGAGCCGGAGATTTCAATGCCAGCGGTATTTACCTGACAGCCAAGCTTGGAAAAATAAAAAAACCGGCTCTCAAGTTCATGTTTATGGATTCAGTCACCACTTACTGGGGAGTTTTTGCCAATACCACCAACTATATCGGATATTATCATGACAATGTAGTGAACATTGGTTTTGCCGATGGACATGCCGCGGCTGAAAGCGTCACTTATCCGCTTGTAGCAAACGAAGGCTGGCGGGTTGAGAATTGGTGGCCAAGTGGTGTATATAGCAAATATTAAAAACTTTTATGCAATAAATAACTATTAATTTAACATAAATCATGAATTTCAAAAAAATATCTTTATTACTAATTGTCGGCGCTTTTTTTCTGCAAGTTTTCAACTTGAATGCTCTTGAAATCGTTAAAAATGGGAAAGCCCGGGCTGAAATTGTCGTTCCAGACAAAATGCTTGATGTTGAAAAGGCCTCGGTCGAAGAATTGCTGTATCACATTCAAAAAGCCGCAGGTGTAACGCTGAACTGTCGCCGTGAAACATCACCCGGCAACAAAACACTGAATTCAATTTATCTTGGTAAGACTAAACTGGCCCGAAAGTATGGTATTGACAAGGATATTCCCGGTCTGAACGGTTATGTCATCCGGATTGCCGGCAACAATATTTTCATTGTCGGGGACGATACTGCCGGTCCGGTGTTCGGGAGGCTCCATACAAACCAGACACATATAGGGACCTTGCTCGGGGTCTATAAGCTGCTTCGCAAGGATATGAAAGTCTGCTGGTTATGGCCAGGTGAAGATGGCGAAATAATCCCGCAAAGTAAAAAGATTGAGTTCAACCTTCAATGCAGTGAAAAACCACTTTTGCAGCACAGCAGGTTCCGGACCCATAGTGGTGAATTCGGCTGGAAATCACCGGAGAACGCTCAGAAGTTCTATCGGGATCGCTCGCGGTGGCTGCGCCGTCACGGATTTTCTTCCGCAGTATGCCTTGAATATCCGCATGGATTTACCGACTACTGGAAAAGGTTTCATAAGAGCCACCCCGACTTTTTTCAGTTGCTTCCGGACGGGAAAAGGGGGATTGACCCCAACTATGCCGGTGGAACCGGTAAAAATACTTCTTTATGTGTATCCAATCCTGAATTGCACGAACAGATTATAAAAGACTGGTTGAAACGACGTCGTCCGGGAAAAGACTGGCTGAATGCCAAAGAAAACGACAGTCCTGGAAAGTGTATCTGTCCAAAATGCCTGAGTTGGGATGAAAACCCGGGCCGGGATTTATCTTCTCTAACCAAAGAATACCGGCAAAATAACAAAGACTGGTACAATCCTCTTGGCCAGGTATCAAATCGCTATGCGCATTTCTGGCTTGCGTTACAGAAAAAAGCTCAAAAATATGATCCCAATGTGATTATTTATGGTTTGGCTTATACGAATTACACTGATCCGCCAAGTGTAAAGTTAAACCCGAACATCAGGATTTCAATCGCTCCTAATATAATGTTTCCCATGACCCGGAAATTGTCTGCCGGATTCAGGAAAGACTGGCAGGGCTGGTATAACAGCGGAGCCTTGCTCTGTCTTCGTCCGAACTATTTCAGCAGTGGACACAATATGCCGATTTTCTTTGCCGAAAGATTCGGTGACGATTTTACTTTTGCCGCAAAACACGGCCTGTTCGCCACTGATTTTGACTCGCTGACGGGGCAGTGGGGAGTTCAAGGACCTAATCTTTACATGCTGGGGTGTAAGACCCTGGAGCCGACGCGTTCGACAAAGGAGATCCTGAACGAATACTACAATGGCTTTGGAAAAGCCGCCAGTGAGGTCAAGGCATATTTTGAATACTGGCAGCAAATATCTGACGCGGTCACGGAAGAAGAAGCGAAAAAATTTGATCTGAACTGGCTACACTTCTATATCAATGCCGACCATGTTTTCACTCCGCGGGTGATGCGTCACGCGAAAGCGTTGCTAGACAAGGCAGCCGAGGCCGCCAAAGATGACCCGGGTGACGCAAAACGAGTTAAATTTTTGCAGGAAGGACTTGAAAACGCGAATCTGGTATTAGAAGCACAGCGGGCCTCCCGTGCCTATGAAAAAGATAAGAATTCATGGAAAGCTTTTGCTTTGGCCCTCAAGAAACTTGATGAGTTCCGGGCTCGCACCGAAAGTGACAATATCGCTAATATGGCATTTCTGGTGCAAAATGAAGCGGTTACCTTCCGCAGAAGGTTGATGCGGCGGAAATTGGCGCAGGGTGAAGATAAGCAGCAGGAGATAAAGGCCACGTTGGCCGCTCTAAAAAAACAGGCGCCGCGTCCAAGCTTTGCGAAAGGGTTTAAAACCTGGAAATTCATGTGGGACGAGTTGGAAGAAGGCGAAAGCAGGGGATGGCAGTTGCCTGCCTTTGACGACAGCTCATGGTATGATGTCAAGGTTGACAGTTGGTGGGAAAAACAGGCTGTCGGGAAAGCCTGGGCCAAAAAGAACGGGCATAATTATGATGGTCTTGCCTGGTATCGGACATCATTCAAAGTTGATAAACTGCAAAAAAAACAGAAAGTTTATCTAGTCTTCGGAGCTGTTGACGAAGCCTGCCGGGTATGGCTCAACGGAAAACTTCTTCTGGTCAGGCCTTATCCCTATAAGGGCAACAAGAATTCATGGGGAGAACCGTTTAAAATTGATATTACCGACCACCTTTCTTCTGATTGGAACACTGTGGTTGTCGAAGTTGAAGACAGATCAGGAGCCGGTGGTATATGGAAAGGGGTTTCATTAATGAGCGGAAGTTCCCGTAAATAATATTTGTTTCAGTAACCATGTGATAATTGTCTATGAGTAAACTAATTCTAACATTTCTAATCATTTGCGGAGTTTATACTATGGTACTTGCCAAAGATGGTTTTGTACTTGTTGATAAGGGTGAGGCCAATGTTGACATTGTATTGCCAGTGAATCCAAACAATGTCGAAAAATATGCCGCGGCCGAATTGCAAAAGCATATTGAAAAAGCAACAAAATGCAAATTGGCAGTTATCAGTGAAGATAAGGTCAAAAAGCGTTTTAATATCTACCTCGGCAACACTCAAGCAGCCGGAAGAAATCATATTTTCACGGAAAAGTTGCCGGTTAATGCCTGGTCAATCAAGATCACTGACAGGGATATTATTCTTGCCGGTAAAGACGGTAATGGTATTCTGCCCAAAGACGATACCACACCAATGGGGACGTTATTCGCGGTTTATAACTATCTTGACAATAAACTCGGGGTCCGTTGGCTATGGCCGGGAGAGCTTGGAACATTTGTCCCTGAAACCAACTCTTTACTAAGCGGACCGCCAATTGATAAGACTCACATTCCCAAATTACTTCATTCAAGAATGCGAGATCCCGAACTTACCGGATGGCATAATTTTTACAGCAGAAAAGAGTATCAGGATTCCTTGCTGGAACGCCAAATATGGTTGCGGCGGCATCAATTTGCCTGTGGAACGTCTTTTGAGTATGGGCATGGATATGGAAAATATTGGAGCAGGTTTAAGAAAACGCATCCTGATTTTTTCGCTTTGCGCCCGGACGGTAAACGTGCTCCAATCGACAAGCGAACCTATTTGGTGCAGTTGTGTGTATCAAACCCTGAACTTCATAAACAAATTATTAAAGACTGGTTGAAACAAAGAGACGACTATCCACGTCTTCCCTGGATTAACGGAATCGAAAATGATCGCCGTTCGCTTGATCCTCCATGTCAATGCAAAAACTGTCGCGCCTGGGATGCCGCGAAAAAGTCATATTCCAAGGACAGTGCTTATTTGATTACGACAGATAAGAAAGCGGACCGGGATTTTTCTCTGGAGCTTTCTGACCGCTATGCTAAATTCTGGTTGGCACTGCAGAGAGAAGGTGAAAAATATGATCCGGAAAACATTGTATTGGGCTATGCCTACAGCAACTATGCAAATCCGCCAAAGGAAACTAAACTCAATGGCCGGATCATTGTCGGTATCGTACCAAATTTTGATTACCCTCTGGATAACGCCCATCGTAATGATTTTATTAATCAGTGGAAAGGCTGGAGCGATACCGGAGCCGGACTTTACCTGCGCCCCAATTATTTTCTTGCGGGGTACTGTCTCCCATATATTTACGCCCATCAATTCGGCCATGATTATAAATATGCTTACAACCATATGATGATTGGAACGGACTTTGACAGTTTGACCGGTATGTTTGGAACTCAGGGAACCAATCTATACATGGTAGCACGGCTCAACGACAGCCCGGAAATGACTGTTGAAGAGGTGCTTTCCGATTACTACTCTACTTTTGGCAACGCCGCTCCTGAAATAAAAAAATATTTTGATTTATGGGAAAAACTCACAAGGCAACGAGATTCAGAGTTTCAAAAAAAATATCCTGAAGGCGGCTGGCTCCATATGGGGGTAAGTGGAAATAAACTATATTCTCCAGCGGATATTGTTAAAGCTGAAAAAATTTTGAATAAGGCTGAAAAACTCGCTTGTAATGACAAGGGTGTATTGGCAAGGATAGATTTTCTAAAAAAAGGTTTGAAGCATACTTCCTTAACCCTTAAAACGATAACCGCGTTTCAAGCATATAAAGTCGACCGCAAAAATCCTGAGCTTAAATCGAAATTTGATAAATCCTTAAAAGCGCTTGATGCCTACCGGTATGAAATCCGTAATGACCAGATCGTCAATATCCCATTACTCCTCAAGCTGGAAGTGTGGCTGGGCTGGCGTAATAGTAAAATAATCAAAGCGGCAAAATTAACGAATCCGGAAATCATGGAAAGCCTTTTTGACGACAATGGTATCATCTGGAAAACGCAGTGCGTAAAGGGGACTTGTTCTTTCGGTTGTGATCCCACAGGCTTCAAAGGCGATAAACCGTCAGCGTTTATTGAATGTACTGATTTAGATAAATCCGAAAAATCATGGGCGAGATATTATGTTGATCTTACTGTTAAAGCAGGGCAGAAATACAAGTTGAAATTGCATGTAAAAACTTCCTCTGACTTTAATGGATCGGTGCAGGTTTGGCCTCCCGGTAAATCCCGGTTGTCAATTAAGCCGACAGTTGGAGTATGGCAGGAATTTATCCTGAATTTTGTTGCTGGCAAAAGCTCAAGATTATATCTGAATTTATGGAACGGAACTGGAAAAGTCAGCTTTGCGGAAATGAGTTTAGAGGCTATAGGCCCATAACAATAATAGATTATGAAGGATGTTCTAAGGTAAAGATCTTCCATTGAAACTTTAGTAATAAATTGAAATCTAATTATCAAATAGTTTAAAAAAAATGATCCAAAGAATAACCCTTAAATTAAAGGAAAAAACAAAAATGGAAAAAATGAAAAGGATTGATAGGCTGGGTTTTACGCTTATCGAATTGCTGGTTGTGATCGCGATAATCGCAATCCTTGCGTCGATGCTGCTGCCGGCGCTCAACCAGGCCCGGGAAAGAGCCAAAGCGATCAAGTGTATGAATAATGTGAAGCAGTTGGGACTTGGCTGGGTTCAATATGTCAACGACTTCAATTCCTACGTCCCAATGCATTTGACCTCAACACCCCAGACAAAATACTGGGGATATATCCTTTACAACAACGACTATGCCAGCCGTGATTCATTCTATTGCGATAACGTGGTTCAATTCTGTCCCGATTATTCCAGGGATTATCTTGACAACGTGAAGGATGATTCCGCTCATGCCTGGGAATTCGCCTATATCAGCTATGGGTATAATACGGTCGGGGTTGGTGACGACTGGTATAACGGATTCGTCAGGCATACCCCGGAACAGCCGGCAAAGCCGGGAAGAATTAAAAATCCGTCCCACAAAATTCTTTTAGCCGATGCTAAAATGACCATTGCCGCACGTCCGTACCATGTCATAGATTCCCTTGCGAGCAACGGGATGATCAATGCCCGTCATAGCGGCGCGGCAAACTTCCTCTGGTGCGATGGGCATGCCAGTTCAGACAAGCGGGGCAATCTTTTGCAAATGTCTCCGCTGCTTCCTTCTTTTATGGGGAGAAATCAGTGAAAAGTTTTTGTTTTTTAAAGACAGCATGTCTCGTTTTCGTTTGTCTTGGCAATTCTATGGTTAATGCCGGGACCCCGGAAAATCTTCTGAAAAATAAAAGTATCAAATGGGGATATCGGCAGGTTAATGGAGCGAAAGGTTCGCTCAGCCAGGCCGCTGATATGTCTCAGAAGGTTGTGAAAAGCAACGGCAAAGGTTATGTTTTTTTCATTAATGAAACCAATATAAAGCTGGTTCCGGGAAAAACTTATGAAGCTGTCGTTTACTTTAAGCCCCTGGCCAGGTCTATAAAAGGCAAAATAATGATTTCGATGCCGGGAGGAAAACGCACTCCTTATCCGGTCTCCGCCTGGGCGACGCCGGTTGCAAATTCGGCTAAAGCGGATATTATTTTCAAGGCCGGGGCGGACGAGAAATTTTTGCGGCTTCATCTGGTGCTGGAAGGAACCGGGGCCGTGCTTGTTGACCGTGTTACTTTGAAAGAGGTTTCTCCGCTCAATGAAAAGGCTTTGGTTTGGAACGGAAGTATGCTCAAACGGGCATGGCGACCATTCGGGCTGTATAAAAAATCCGCGGCGGATGATTACTTGTCCGCTGTTGTTATGCCGAACGGCGGTTTTTATAATGACGCCCTTGACTGGAATGCGGCAAAAATCAAAGCGGTGGAAATAACTTTTAGAGCTTTTGACGAAGGCGGATATGTACAGATACAGTGGTCTGCGGCTGACGGCGGCAATAAGTACAAAGGTCAGCTTACCCGTTCCATTCCGCCCGACGGGGTTTGGAATACTCTGGTTTTTGATGTTGGTCAGGATAGAAACTGGAAAGGTACTGTAAAAGAACTGAGAGTGTCATGGCATCAGTTGTACGCGCCGTGTAAAGTCGAGCTGAAACGGGTGGAAGCCTTGCCGTTGGCAAATGTTATTCCGAATGCCGGGGGTATCGCCTCCGGGCAGACGCTGAAAGTGGATATGCTTAAACCGCGCGGGGAATACTCGCTGCAATGGGTAAACGGTAAAAATCCCGGTCTGGCGTTTGACATATATGATTATAACAAGAAACCGCTCAAAACTGTTGAACTGCCGGCCGGAAAAAATAAAATAGAGTTTAAGTCTCCGGAGATGGCGGCCTATGCAATGATCAAAGCGCATGGTAAATCAGCCGGATTTCCGCTTTTGAAACTTGAGAAATTGAAGCCGCTGAACCGGCCGGAATACTGGTGGGATGCAAATTGGATCTGGAGTCGCAACGGGACCGGTCCGAGCGATTATGTCTGGTTCACAAAGAGTTTTGAATTGAAAACCGCGCCCAAGCTGGCGGAAATGCTGTTTACCGGTGATGACGAAGTTCAGGTGTTTGTCAACGGCAAACTGTTTCACGGAAATCGGGAATGGTCGGCTCCCACGAAAGCCGATATAACAAAAGCCCTGCATGCGGGAAGTAACCGGATCGTGGTTCGGGTGCAGAATTATGAAGCCTGGGGTGGTTTGCTGCTGGAACTTTTCGCGGAAGACGCCAAAGGGCAGGGAACAAGGATCTGTACAGATAAATCATGGTTGTGTCACGAAGGCGGCAAAACTCAGCCGTCCGACATCGGTTCAAAGGTACATGTATTCGGAATGCCGCCGGTACCGCCGTGGGGTTCGCTGGTCGGCTACAGCTATATCGGGCCACGACCGATTCCTCCGGGGGCGGTGAAAAAGGAGTATCGGGTTAATAAGCCGGCGTCCGGTTTTAAGCCTAAACTTGCGAATGTTCGGATTGCCGGTGCCGGAAAACGGGCCTGGATAATGATAAACGGTAAACGCTTTGCGCCGATTTATTTTGATTTGCCGCACTATTCATCCGATCCTGAGGGCAAGATATTTTATTTGAATAACGCCGTGAAAAGTGATGCCCGGATTATCCGGACCGGTTTTGATATGCGTAAAATGTGGTTGGGGCCGGACAAGTTTGACTTCTCCAAATTTGACAAAGCAATGAATGTTCTGCTGGCGCATGTTCCGGATCGTTATGTGCTGACGGTTGTCTCTTCCTATATGCCGCGTTGGTGGCTGCAAAAATATCCTGATGAAGCTACTAAATTTTATGGTAACGTCAAACCGAATATAAATAATGATTTCCAGAGCCTGGGGTCGAAGAAATGGCTTGTGGACGTGAGTGTCGCGTATCGTAAATTGATCGAACACATCAAGCGGCAGCCCTATGCGTCCAGGATTATCGGCATGTGTCCGGCTGACGGTTCTACCTGGGAGTGGATGTGGAGCCACGGACGCGGTCACAGCGGCAGAAGATACAGTGGTTACAGCGTGGCCGCGATCAACTCATTCCGGGAGTTTCTCCGGAAGAAGTATGGCGACCAGGAGCGTTTTAAAACCATTATGCCGCCGACTCCGCAACGGCTTGATTCCTCTTCTGTGGTTAATATGCTCGATCCGAAAAAGGACCGTGATCTTATCGATTGGTTCGAATACCGCAATGAAACGGTATCGGGCGATATTATTCACTTATGCCGGACCATTAAAGAGGCATCCGGCAATAACTGGATATCCGGCACATATTACGGCTATCTGATTATGTTCAGCCGCATGTATTTCCATTTGCAGGACGGCGGACATCTGGGTATAAGCAAGATTGCCAAATCACCTTATGTGGATTTTGTCTTTGGTCCGACTATGTACCACTGGCGACGTTTGGGCATGTCTGATAGTCCGATGCAGCCTTCGGAGGCCTTTACCAGTCATGGCAAACTGGTGATCTGTGAATTGGATTACCGGGTGTTCCCGGAGCCGACCGATTATGAAAGACGCAACGGCAAGGTCGATACGGTCGAGCAGTCGGAGGCGGTGATGAATCGGGGCCTGGCAATGATTTTGACCCGCGGTCTTGGCGGACATTACATGGAGTTGCATGAAAGATGGTTCCACGAACCGGTTCTTTTGATGATGATCAAAGATCAGTTGGAGCTTTACCGTTCTTTGCCGGTCAAACCGCATGAATATGTTCCGGTTGACGTTTGTATCGTAAGTGATGAAGTCAGCCCGATGTACGTCAAGAATAATAAGGGTGACGGAATTCATGTGGCGATGATCGCGGAACTGCTTAAACGTATTCGCGAGGCCGGATTCGCATACCGGCATGTTCTGTTGTCCGATCTGTTAAGTCCCGGCTTGCTGCCGGCGCATAAGTTCTACATTCTTACCAATACCATGATGTTAAGTAAACAACAGCGGATTAATCTTAAAGAACGCTTTAAAAAAGAAAACGCGTCAGTGCTGTTTCTTTACGCTCCGGGTGCCTTTTATCCTGATTCCGGTCCCGCCGCGGCGAATGTCGATGATATGCTGGGTATGAAAACCCGAATGTTGAAAAACAAGCAGACCATGGCGATGAAGGTCGGAAGTGATTTTGGTGGAATGGAAGTTTTCTGCGGAACCAGTACCGGGCCGTGGTTCCCGTTGGCCGGAGGATACGATATGGTACTTGGCCGTGCGCCCAATGGAGAAGTTCTTGCGGGTGGTCGTCATGACGGTAACCGGATGATCTGGTTTTCCACTGTTCCCAATCTGCCCCCGGCTTTACTGCGCAAGCTGGCATCACGGGCCGGAGCCTGGATCTACACGAATTCAGACGATCCGCTGCATGCCGGGAATGATTTTCTTTTCCTGCATACCAAAACGGCCGGGGAAAAGGTTTTCAATCTGCCGAAAGGATTAAAAGCCAAAGCCGTTATCGGCCCATTCAGGGGAACGGTTGTTTCCGGGACAAAATGGCAAGCAGAATCAGGAATTACCTATGGTTTCCTGCTTGAAAAGCAGTGAGTGACGGTTAGTTTAACAAATGCTGAATGACATACATTTTATCAATCCGCCGTCTGAATGCCGGGGAATGCCTTTCTGGTCGTTGAACGATACGCTTGATCCGCTTGAAATGGCACGTCAGGTTGAGGAATTCCATCGGGCCGGAATGGGCGGTTTTTTCCTGCATTCGCGGATCGGGTTGATTACTGAATATCTGGGCGATAAATGGTTCGAGGCGCTGGACGCGGCGGTTAAAAAAGCCGCAGAACTCGGAATGCAGGCCTGGCTTTATGACGAGGACAAATGGCCAAGCGGCTATGCCGGGGGCCGGGTTCCGGCGGCAAATCCAGAATACCGGAGCAAGGTATTGGCCCGGTTGCCGGATTCTGACGCTTTGCCGGATAGTTCCAGTTTAATAACCCGCTCAGATGGCTGGAATTATTTTATCTATACCACGGAGATGGGTGAACCCTGGTTCAACGGCGCGTGCTGGGTTGATTTGATGAATCCGAACGCGGTCAGGGCTTTCATCGATTCGACCCATGAGAAGTATCGGAAACGGTTCGGTCAATATTTCGGAACGGTGATTCCTGGTATCTTCACGGACGAGCCGATCATGCGGCTGCGTGAAAGCTGGACCACGCTGCAAGCGGATTATGTGCCGTATTCTCCCTCTATGCACGAGCGCTACGAACGCAATTACGGCGAATCCCCGCTAAATCACCTGGCTGAGCTGTTTGAAGACTCCGATGACGCGGAGGAATATCGGTACCGTTATTGGCGCAGTGCGGCGGAACAGTTTACCGAGGCATACACCCGGCAGATCGCGGAATGGTGCGGCAAATACAATCTGATGCTGACCGGTCATTTCATGTATGAAGACTCGATCGAGGCCCAGTGCCGCTGGATCGGCGCGGCAATGCCGCATTATCGCTTTATGCAAATGCCGGGAATCGATCACCTCGGATTGAACATCAACAATCCGCTGACCGCGAAACAGTGTTCAAGCGTGGTGAACCAGTTGGGTAAACCGTCCGGACTTTCCGAGATGTACGGCTGTTCCGGCCAGAATATGACCTTTGAGGACCGGGAATGGATTGCCGGTCGACATGCGGCGCTGGGGATCAGTTTTATTTGTCATCATCTTTCGCTTTATTCGCTGCGCGGTTGTCGCAAACGGGACTACCCGCCGACTTTTTCGCATCATCAGCCCTACTGGAATGACAATAAAATACTTGAAGAGCAACAGGCCCGGTTGACTTATCTGCTGAATAATAGTCGACCGGAGATCGATCTACTGGTAATTCACCCGGTTGAAAGCGGTTGGCGGCTGATGCGCGGAGCCGGCGCTGACTCGAAAATTAAGCAACTGGATGATGATTTGAAATTTCTGGTTGATGAATTGCTGGCAACGCACCATGATTTTGAATTCGGTGATGAAAGCCTGTTGGCTGAATTTGCTTCTGTGGAAGATCGGGAATTCCGGGTTGGTTGCATGTCATATAAAACCGTTATTGTGCCGCCGGTGATAAAACTACGTGAATCGACCGAAACTTTATTGAGACAGTTTGCCGCTAACGGCGGCAAGGTAATAAGATTGGCCGCCGGGGATGGGGCGCATGATCTGCCGGAGTCCGAATTCATTGAGCTTCCGCCGGAGGTTATGGCCTACCGCCGGAAACTGGAAGACGGGACTGTCGTCATCTGTTTTTTCAATACCTCGCGTAAAACGGAATTTGCCCTGCCTTATAATGCCGAGTCGGAGGAGATAGACTTAACAACCGGTCAACTTAAGTCGTCAGGTCCAGGGCCTTGTCTCGTTCCGGCCCAAACCCGGTGTTTTACCCGTTTAGTTTCCGGGCAGACGGCTGATTGTCCGGCTCCAACAAAGCTTTCGTTAGCTTCGGAGTGGGCATTCAATCCTCACGATCCTAATGCTCTGCCGCTGGATTTTGCGGCTTGGAGTCTTGATGGTACGGACTGGAATGCTCCGGAACCGGTGATCGGCATCAAAGAGCAGTTGGATAAAATCAAATACGCCGGTAAATTGTCTTTGCGGTTTTGTTTCGATAATTCCGGTTGTGCCAAACGGGCTGGGGTGGTCGTTGAATCGTCCAGGTTCCTGAATTCAGTCGTAATGAACGGACAGATGCTCGAAGCGTCTGGCGCTGATTACTATCTTGATCCGGAGTTGCCAATCTATAACGCGAATTTGCTCTCCGGGAAAAATACGATTGAATTGGAATATGAATTTATTCCCGGCGAACCCACATCTTTGGACGATCCGGAGAAACGGTACGGGACCGAAATAGAAAATATTTATGTTATCGGCGATTTCAGCGTTAGCGGCGACATCAGTTATTCCGAAAACCTGCCTGGAAAAATGTTCGATGATCACTGGAACAATGACTTGCCGAAAGCCCGGGTTATCAGGATTGAGAACCTGCGTATAACCGACCTGGCTTCAATATGTCATGGCGAACTTGTGGCTTGCGGTTTGCCGTTTTACGCTGGAACGGTAACGCTGACTCAGGATATTGAACTGCAATTGCCTTTGCCGACGGTTCTGGAGTTTAAACATCTTGGCGCGATTTCCTGTCAGGTCAAGATCAACGGCGTTGACGCCGGAACTCTTTACCGTCGCCCGTGGCGGCTGGATATATCGAAATTGGTCAAAGCCGGTGAAAACCGGATTGAGTTGATTCTGAAAAATTCTTTGCGCAATTTACTGGGACCGCATCACAGTGCGATGGGAGAGTATTCCAGTGCTGGCCCGTACTCATTCACCTGTCGTGAATACCGGGCCTCTCAAGGAGAGCGTCCGCCGGAACAATGGAGCCGCGAGGACAATCGCCGGGAACTTACCAGTTGGACCGATGCCTGGAACGTGTTATACTTCGGAATCGAAACTTAATCAGCGTTCCAGGTTAGTTGTTGCTGTCTTCGATGACCCGGCAGAGTTCAGGCAGCAACTGTTTTTTGCGCGACATGACGCCCGGCAGGAAATAAAGGTTGTCCCCGGTCTTATCATAAATGAGTTTGTCGTCCAGTTCGGGAAAATTCGTTGCCAGCAGCAGGCTGTTTTCTTTTATGACGTTGGTAACCAGCAGCATGGCCCAATCCAGTTCATGTTTTTGCCGTACTTCTTGTAACGCGTTCAAAAAGTCTTTTTTGACCTCGTCGAAATCTTCAAGCGTCATTGTTTCAACCTGGCCGACTCCGATTTTATACGAGCCCTGTTCATAGACTTTGAAATCGCTTTGGATGATTTCAAGCGGCGGGTCGGAGCGCAGTGCGGCGGTTTTTGAAAACATTTCCTGTCCCCATTCCATCCAGTCGCATTCGGCCAGTTTCGCCAGTTCGTCGATTGCCAGACGGTCTTCTTCAGTTGAGGTCGGCGATTTCAGCATTACTGTATCTGAAAGGATTGCCGACAACATTAGTTTGGCTATGTTTTCAGGAATCTCAACTCCGAACATTTTGTATAACTGGAAGATGATCGTGCTGGTGCAGCCTACCGGTTTGGCGAACATGTAGATCGGTTCGTTGGTTTTTTCGGCCCCGAGCCGGTGATGGTCGATTATTTCTATCACTTTGGCCTGGTCGGCGCCTTCGATACTTTGATCCAGCTCATTATGATCGACCAGGATCAACTGCTGCCGGGGCTTTTCGATAAAGCAGCGCCGGGTCACGATGCCGGAAAAACGGTCCTTGTCGAAGACCGGCAGACCGCGGTATTCTGAATTGACGACGCTGCGTTTGGCGTCCTCGAAATTATCGTCCGCCTGTAAAATCGGATGGGAAGTGGACATAATATCTGAGACCGGGGCGCTCAGGCGCAGCAGCCGTACCGTTTCCGCTGTGTCCGCTTTGGAAATATAAATAGACCCATGATATTCAGACAAGTCGATATTCAACCGGATGTCGCCGCTGGTTCCGGTGATGATTATGGCCGGGAGCTGCTGTTCGACCGCGAACTGGATTATTTTTTCCCGCATGCCGACGATTAGCATGGGTTTTATATCCAGCTTCTGGACGCGTTCGACACTGACTTCGTAGCTCATTGCGCCGATCATGATGGGCGCGGTAAATTCACGTATCCCCGTCCGGTAGAAATAACCCGGTAGGACCTGATTGAAATTGTCGATCCTGAACCGGTACGAAGGGCGCTTGTCAAGGTTTTCGTTGATCAGGAAATCAGTAATCTCGTGAATGCTGATAACGCCTTTATATTCAAGCATATCTTTAAATACGGGGATGACTGACAAGTTGCTTTCATCGAGTTCCTTGATCGCTTTATATACCGGTTCGTTGACATCGAGGGTTGTGATATCGCGTTTGGCTATATCCGCAACTTTAGGATAAACATTTTTGATTAACCGAGGCTTTTTGAATCCGAGTTCAGCCAGTACGTATTTGCTTTGTTTGTTGAGCGGCCCGCAGCAGACCGGAATGTATTCATTATTTTTATCAATCTGATTTTTTAAGTTGGAATAGGCGATAGCCGAGGCGATTGAGTCCATATCGGGATTGCGATGTCCGGTGACAAATATTTTATTCATTTATTTCCTTACTGCTTTATATTTCTCAGAAATTCCAATAATCACATTTTCAAACCGGAATTCCTTTTTTGCAGTAAAGATAACGCCGCCCGACAAATAAATCAATCGGGCAGTAGAGTTTTATCGGTGATTCTCATACTGATAAAATAGCATCACTTGCTTTTGTAATATATCATAATAGGTTAATGATTATCTATTTATGTTGTGTTTTGATTTGGCTTGAAATCCGTTTCTGTCTGTGTTTTCAGTTTTAAAATATACGCAGCATTAGTCGAACCAGATCGGAGAGGACCAGGCCAGATTGCCGTCACTTAGTTCAACTCTGGCATACAGGTAATCTGGCTTTTCATTAATCTCAAAGATCTTTTCAAATACCGGTGAATCGACTTTTTCCCGCAAATATTCCGCTCCGTCATGTATGAGCACCACGGATTCGATTGTGGAATCAGCCTTTGCCGAAACCCTGATTTTCATGGGAAGTTCATTAACCGACAGGTTTTTCCCCATTTGAGCCTGTTTGTTGCCGGAGGACGCATTTATCGTTATTTCAACTCCGGGCCGGCTGACTCCAAAGCAATTGCGCGAGGTAAATGCTTTATACAACTCCTCCCGGTTGAGTTGGGAAGTATTGATTCCTGTCATGGATAAGCCCATGTGATCGCCGCCGGAACAGAAGCCGAGTTTGTAACCGCGGCGCAGGGCTTCGACCACAAAGCCGCTCGCGGTTCGGGCTTCCCTGCCTTGTTCAGGACAACCAGCTCCCGGATGCTGGGGGGAGTCGAAATACTCGTAGTTGCCGCGCCGGTCCTGATAGATTTCGACTACCGGTTCCCGTTCCGGGTTGAATTTGTCCCAGTCGCGATGCATCGGGCTGGTTCCGGTATGGTGTGCGATGGTCAACGCGCGCAGTCCGTCCAGTTTTTCCCATAATTCATCAAGGTTGGTGGCTGATTCATGCGGGTGTCCCGACAAGGGCGCGATATTGTCGAAAAAATAGACATTCATGTGGCCGTTGGGGTAACGCAGAGCCCATTCGTAAGCCGGGAGGGTGACGTGACGTTCCGGGAAGTTGAAAAATTCAGCCATACTGATGCAATAAAGCCAGTGGCCGTGCGAAATATCCTGTTCATGGTCGGTTATAACCGTGAAATCCTGATTCATACTTGCGATTGACCAGCGGTAGTTGAAATCAAGTGACTGCTGGGTATCGCGACGGCAGACGGAAAACTCGGTATGAATATGGATGTTACCGAAATATGCGCCGGATTTACCGATGCTTTTTTGTGGTTTGAATGACTTGATCCCCTCCAACTCCTGGACGGAGCAGGGGGATAAATCAATTTTCTGGAAATCAAGTTCATAAGAGTGTAATTCCAGCTCCATTTCCGGGTCGCTTCTTGTTTCTGTCGCCGAATTGAACACCTCCTGCAGCATAAACAGAACGTTGTCGTTGACGACAGTTCGTGATTTAGTCGGCAGCGCTAATTGTGAAGAGTTGCAAACAGGTTGTTCAAGTTGCCGGTTGTCTAGACGACCAAGCTGGCAATGCATCGTTTCAAACCTTTTACGCTTGTGGATATGGCTGTGGTCGAAGACCATAACCGGTTGATTGTCTTTTGTAAATACCAATGATGGATAGTGAACTGTCTGGTTTTCCTGCTCGCCGCGTGGTTTGCCGGACGGATGATAAGCCGAAGAGGTAATCCGGTCGGCGTCTATTTCCAGTTTCATTACTTTGGGCTCAGTCGCGTTCCAGAGAATTTTTCGTTTGCGTCTTGATTCTTCGTCTTGCAGACAGCAGTACGTGCTGTCCGCCATTTGGCCGATTAAATGGTAAAACTCCTGTTCAGTTTCCTGCAGCCAGGTAATCCACAACTGATTTTTCCGGTCGAGGGTAATTTCCGGATAGAGAGAATATTCGGCGGTTTGACTGGTGTTCAGCTTCCAATATTTAATTTCATTCCCCGCTTGCAGAAGCATGCAGTCAAACTCGGTTTTGCCATCGGGGGTGGAAAACGCTACCAGCAGGTGATTGTCATGCCAGACGGCTGAGGGCCAGTAAGCGGATATCCCCGGAGGTGTTAAACTATTAACTGTGCCGACTTGCCCGGTTTTATCAATGCTGCATGACTTTAATTCGGCAACCGCGTCATTGTTCCAGCTCTCCCATACTATGACGCAGCCGTCTGGTGAACGGACCAGATCAAATGCGCCGCATTTGCAGTTGTCCTCCCCCAGTATCCCGGTCATAACGACAGAATCGTCCCCGGCCCGACATACCCGGTATTGAAATTTGTATCCCGGGCCAACCGCTAAAATCACCAGATAATGATCGTCGTCGATAAATTCCACTTTGGGTTCCAGGCAAAGCTCAAGTTTTTCCGCCAGAGCATTTTTCCGGTGTAATTTTTTATCAATTACACATCCCGATATCAATGAACAAAATGATTTCCCTTCCTGATACTCCAGCCAGACTGCTTTGATAATGTTGCCGTTGCCTGCGATTGCGGGAAAATGTTTTTCTGTTTTCATTTCATGTCCTCTGTTTGATTTGAAACTTGTTTTTATTATATTGATTATTATATTATGTAAAAGTTGTTACTTAAATAGATATTATTGACTTATTATTTATATAATATTGATATGATTAAAGATAAAAATCAGCGATTTTACCAGCAGCGTGATTACCGGCATGCGGCAAAGTTCGGCAACGGTATTTGTCATGACGGTAAATTTTTTCGTTTGGAGATCGAACGGATCAGGAGCCGGGCTTTTCTTGCGGAGGAGTATCGCGACCTTGCCCCGGAGGTTCATGCGTTACCGCATTACCATCTGGCACTGGTTACCGACAACAGCGGTTCCTGGATGGATGAAGGCGGCCTGCATAAGGTCAGGGAAAATGAATTGTTGCTGATTCCGCCGTATTATCCGCACATGATTTTGGCTTGTCGGCCGGAAACCTACCGGATGATCATTCTGACGTTTAGGTATCGCAATGGAGATGAGTTTATCGATTGGTCGTTTGACCGTTTGTTGGCCAGTTATACCGGAGTCAAAAAACTGGATTTGCCGACCAGTATTCAGCTTTCATCAGCTAAAGCTTCTCAGATGGAAGAACTGATGGAAAAGTTACTGGATGAACTCTTGTCAATCTCTCCGCGACGGGAAATTGGTGTTCAGCAGAATTTTCTGGAACTTATTTCCTTCGTTTATAAACTTGGAAAGAATTCTGGCAAGTCTGGCGGAGCGGTTGAAAATATTATTGAAATCAACAAAATCAGAGACAGTTTCGACCGTAACCCTGAAGATAATACCCCGCTGGATGTTCTGGCTGGTAAACTCAATGTCAGCAAGGAGCACTTTATCAGGCTGTTCAAGCGGGAATACGGAGTGCCGCCCGGCCATTACCGGCAGGAAAGGCGCTTGGAAAAAGCATTGTCATTGCTGCTGAACAGTCAATTAACCATCGGTGAAACCGCCATCGCGGCCGGATTTGAGAATATCTACTATTTTTCCCGGATGTTCAAGCAGTATTATATGCTTTCCCCGCAGAAATACCGTCAGCAGGCAATGGATGGCAAGGACTGATTATATTGTCTGAAAGCGATGGATTTCAGGAAACTTCTTCAATCCGTTCAATTCCTTTGCGGGTTACGACCAGAATAAAGCGCTGTATGTCCTCTACGTCGCCGGCGGAAAACCGCAGGATCATATTTAAATGATATACCCTTCTGCCCGAAACCTTTTTGGCATGACCATTTTCGAGAACATAGAGCTCTTTATCCGGATTGTCCATGCCCGGAAAAAAGCGCCGCAGATTGAAGCGTACAATGTCATGAATGCCGTCGACCTGGAAGTCGTCAAGCAGTTTACGGCATATGCCGGAATGTAATTGAATTCTTCTCCGGGTGTGCAGTATCTGTTCTTTTGAGCGACCGCTTTCAATGCCTCCGCTGGAGTTTTTTTGTCTGAGTTTGGCCACTTCTTCAGGTAATTTTTCAGGTTTGATGAATTGGAAACTTTCCCGCCTGATACCGATTTTTTTGCCGTTATTATTTAATAAAATGGTTCTGAAGTCGTACATAAAACGGCTGGTATGCATGGCGAAATAGGCTTTTGACCAGTCTTTCAACCGGTCCTTGACGATATATATGCCGACAATCATCAGGAACAGGGCAACCCCGAATTCTTTGATGTTCTGCTGGGTGTAAAACAGTAAAATGGTGGCGATGGATACGGCAAGCCCGGCGGCAATCCCTGGAATCATCAGTCCGATCAGGCGGCCTTCTTTTCTGGTCTGGGTTTTTATATATAAAACCTGCCCCATAAGTTTCTTAAGCAGGTTCATCCGGTAAAGTAGTTTTTCATTGCTGCCATGAGCCGTGGTTATGGTAAAATTGCGGCTCTTGCGATAGTTGATTTCAGATTTCAAGAGAGCTGCCAGAACGGTTCTTGCCGTGTAATCCTTCTTTTCCGCGAAATTGAGCAGTTTGGACAGGTATTTATCGGTCAGCATTGCGTTGTATTCGTCGGCCAGGCGGAACATTTCATGAACCTTTTCGGGAATACCCGGAACACGGAGAATCTGTCCGGTTTCACGGAATGCCGTCAGGGCCTGTTCGCATTCGTTGGAAATGTTGTTAATTAACCGGTCCGCTTCGTGGAGCTCCGCGTGAAGGATTATGAAGCTGCAGGCATCGCGCAAAGCGCTTTTGAAAACATAACAGTACAGACGAATGTTCCGCATGCAGCTATCCAATGCGGCGATATCGTTAGGAGAAGAAACCAGTTTTTCCATAGATATTTTCAGTTTTCCGCGTGGACTTTCCGGACCGTTGACAATGTTTTTCAGCAGAAACTGGGGGGTTTTGAGCCGGATATTGTTTCGTTCGTCCTGATAGAATTTTTCACTGGTGTATGAACTGCGGTTTATTCCGAGGGTGTCGGGAACGAAAAGATACATCTCCGTTTCATAATCAACTTTCCGGAGTTTTTCCGGGATCGGAAACGTATACTTAATCTCGATACAATTACGATCATGTTTTTTTAAACGTTCAATTATCTGCATTTCAACTAACTCAATAATTCAGGTTGCAATAAAAGACCAATTCTGAAAATTATAGCTTATTTCCGCTTCAAGCAGTGGATGGCGCTAACACAATGCTAACAAACTTCTAATATAATATTAATTTGTATTGAATGCAAATATATGTGAAAATTTATTTATAATGGCTTGCTCTGACAGAAATGCTGTTTGTTGTTTTATTTGTTATATCAAAGTATTGTTTTTTGTTCTTTTATTATCTTTTTTGATTATTTTCGTGCATAAAAATGAAAATTTTAAGTTTTTTAATTGAAATAACAAATGCCGGGATGTATTATAGAAAAAGCAATTTGATGAAAATATTATAATAACAAAACAAAGGATGTATGTTATGTCGGGTGCAATTGCGAAGCTTCGAGTTGTAATAGTTTTTTTATGTGTTTGTATGGGATTGCAGGCATCGAATGATGACCTGTTGTTTTACGCTTCGTTCGATAAGGGATTCGACGCGGATGTTGCCAAAGGCGGAAATCCTGTTGCATTGATGAATAAAAATATGAGACTGGTCCCCGGCTTGAAAGGGAAAGCCGCCCTGGTTAAAGGCAGTAAGGATTATATCCAATATTCAGCCTCGGGCGGTTGCGTCAACGGAAGTCAGGGATCGTTTGTTATATGGGTGAAGCCGATTAATTGGACGCCGTCGGTTCAGCATTTTGTTTTTCTCGCGGGAGCGGTCGCGGTTTCCGGATCTGATCGTCATGACATTTATATATTTAAAAACCGGCGGTGTGCCGATATTCAGTTTCTTGTCAGGAAACGTAATGTCAAGAACGGCACAAGCCACTTCGCGAAAGCTGAACCGACCTGGAATGTCGGTTCATGGCATCAGCTTGCAATAACCTGGAAAGATAAGTTATACAAGTATTATATCGACGGGAGAGAAGTTGCGACTCGCGGCGGTCCGCTTTTGCCGAATAAAGGCTGGAACAGAATTAAGGTTGGTTTCCTGGGCGGCAGCTGGCCGTCTGTCGGCGATGAGACCACGGCAATCGATGAGGTCAGGATTTTCAGAAAACCGCTTATAGCGGAACAAATCAAGGCTGAATATGATGCTTACAGAAAAATACTTCAGGCTCGCGGCGATCTGAAAAAGTTGTCTCCGGAAAAAAAGTCGAATATCTATGTTCCTTGTGACAAAAGTCTGGATAACTTGAGTCAACGTAAAAACAATCTGCCGGTGAAGATCAGGGGAGGCAACGGTAAGGTGCAATATGTTCAGGGTGTAATCAAGCAGGCAGCCGTCCTTAATGGTCCCGGCAAACTCAGAGCGCACTACAATATGACTAAAAAACTTGAATTGCCGGAAGGAACATGCAGTCTTTGGATCAAACCATTGGATTGGGATAAGGCGGATAAAAGAATGCAGCAATTTGTCTCGTTTTTCTCCGCTAATGATCGGGTATTCCTGTATAAGCGGCAAAAAAGAAATTCCGTTTCCCTGTTGTTCCAAAATACAAAGGACACGAAACAGACGGCGCTTATCGACAAGCAGTTGGAATGGGTCAAAGACAAGTGGTACAACCTGGCTTTTACCTGGGATAAAACCGGCTACGCGCTGTATGTCGATGGTGAACTTGCCGGCACGAGCCCGGCGGTGAATGTTGCTGACAAATGGAAGGATCTTTATCTTGGTGCCTCCATGGCATCCTGGGGCAACGTGATAAGCCCCGGAAAAACCGCGTTCGATCAATGGTTGATCGTGCCGTATGTAATGAGTGACGACGAAATAAAAGGACAATATGAGGAAGCGGTCATGGCTAATCCTGTATTAAAAAAGCAGTATGAAAATTTGAAAAAAGAGCAGGAGTTCAAAGCAAAAAATAATTTAGCCCAGCCAAGCAAGGGATGTTTTGTGCTGGCTTCTTCATTTGCGACGCTGCGCACAAATTATCCAGATAAACTAATTGACGGGAAAAAAGATACTATCTGGATCGCCAAAGATTTCGAGCCAGCGCAATGGGTGGAACTTCATTGGCCGAGGCCGTTAAAGGTTGACAAGGTTGTTTTGCACCGGGCTCCTGAATGTCTTATCACGGATTATAAGATAACAGCACGGATTGAAGATAAGTGGAAAGTTATAAAACAAGGCGAAATAAACAGCTCCAAGATCAATCTGGAGATCAAATTTCCCGTGACGGAAACGAATGTTCTCAGAGTTTACTTGAATGACAAAAAGCCGTTGAGCCTGGCCGGGATTGAAGTGTATTCTCCGCCTCAGCCGTCTCTGGACGGGCATAAAGCGTATTGGGCTGCCACCTATGTCTGGTATCCGGAGCCGAGAAAATCGTATATTACCAACTCTCCCAGATATTTCAGGAAAGAGTTTGAACTCGAAAACATGGATTTTATCAGTGTCTATGTTCAGGCCCGTTCCAATGACAGTTATATAATTTATGTCAATGGTCATTTGGCGGGCTCCGGTTCTACTGTTATTAAACCTTACAATGTTACGAAGTATCTGAAAAAAGGGAAAAATGTTATTGCCGGGATCGGGGAGTTGAAATCGTCTACAAACTGGGGATTCGGTGAATTTCTGGCGGAACTCAGTATTAATTATCCCAACGGCAGCCGGCGAATCGGGACAAATAAAACCTGGAAATCTTATGATAAAGAGGTGAAAGGCTGGAATAAGCCGGGATTTGATGACAGGGACTGGAAAAATGTTGCCTGTTTCGTAAAGCCGCCTGAAGGGCCGTGGGGCAATATTCCGTATAAGTGTACAGCGGTTCGGGAGAGCGTGCCGGTAAAAGATATAAAAATAACGCCGGCTGACGCTAAACCTGGGCAGAAAATCCGGGTCAGTATGACCTTGCAGCCTGACATAGCCATGGGCCGCGACTACTATTTTGTCTATAAGGTTGGGGAACGCATTATTGATGAGAGAATGGGCTCCTGGGTTGTTGCCGAAAAGACCTTTGAACCGAAGACCGGGACCAGTAAGTCAGGGAAAAAGCCTCTGGTTATCTCTACAGAACTTTATCTTCCTGAATATACGCCGGGCGGCAAACTTCCGGTTCGGGTTCAGGGCTTTGATTATCAGACCGGGATCGAACTGGATTTTGTCAATGACGGAAAGAAAACTGATGTGCTGGGTTATGTTAATGTTGCCTTGAAGCCGTGTACCAAACCGGCGAAAGAGCTTGCCATGGCAAAAGTCGCGTTCCCGAACAACCAATCCGCATTTGAAATCAACGGGCAGATATACAACCCGTTTTACTGGAAAAATTCCTGGATAACCAGCCCGTCGCAGTATTATTATCAAAACAAAGCCGGGGTCAGCCTCTTTCACTTTACCATGCATGGTCATATTGTTGATGAAAAATCTCATAAAGCGGAAAGCCGCCGGCACTATTTCGGGGTTCTGGATCAACAACTTGATCACCTTGTCCGGACTTGTCCCGATGCCTGGATTATGATTGAAGTGGATCTGCGTCCTACCGGAGCCTGGCTCAATGAAAATCCAGACGAAAGACTGGTTAACGCCTTTGGTCAGAAGGGGCCGGTATGTTATGCGTCCAAAAAGTATCTGGCCGATTCATTTGAGGCGTTGAATGCGTTCTTTGATTACTTCAGGAAAAAACCTTACTACAATCGGATTATCATGATTCAGCCGTTGTCGCTGGGCAAGATGGATTCCGGCCTCGGTGGTTGTTCCATGAATGTATTTCAGACTGACCGGAACAAGTTGACTATTGGTGATTACAATCCGCAGGCCATTGAGATGTTCAGGAATTTCCTGCGCAAAAAGTATAAGAACAATGTTCAGGCGTTGCGTGATGCCTGGAAAAAGACGGATGTTACTTTTGAGACGGCGTTTCCGCATATCAAAGAGCTGGTTGCCGAGAGCGCCGACGGTGGGGCTTTTCGCGATCCGTCTAAAGGCTGTATGCCTTTTGATTATGCCGAATTTCTGCCGCATATCCTGAGTAACTGGTACCGGAAAATGGCCGCAAAGGTTAAAGAGGAGACCAAACGTCGGACAATGGTGCTGATCCATTACGGATATATTTTGACCCATATGCGTGCATTCAACTGTCCGGGAGATGTCTGGAATAATAATGACTACGATTTTGCCGAACTGCTTGAATGTGACTATATCGATGGTTATATCGGCGCGCCGGATTACGATAACCGTCTGGCTGATGACTCCTATATGCTTTACTTTCCGTTCTCATCGATCAAATTGCATAAAAAAATCTATACTCCGGACGGGGATTACCGGACTTTTGTCGCCAACCCGCTGACCTATGGCAGGCACCATGGCATTCGTGAATCGCGAGCCGTGTTACAACGTGATCTCGGCGGCGGAATCTGCCGAAGTATCGGGTCCTGGTTTTCCGATATGGCAAACGGGGCTTTCGGCACCCGTTCGGCGTATCCCTGGTTTGTCGAGGAAAATATCCTGAATACCATCAGGGAGATGATGCAGTTGTATCGTAAATCGATTGATACCGGTTATCGGGACTGCAGTGAGATTGCTTTGATTTTCAGCACGGACCAACCTCATTTCAATGACCTTTATCATTCCAGTGTTATGTTGAACAACCTGATTGGCCGGACTTATTTCCGGGAAATCGGTAAAATCGGAGCTCCGTATGATGTTTATATGCTGGACGATCTGCGTCATCCCGATATAAAAAAGGACTACAAGCTCTATATAGTGTTCAATCCGTTTTATCTGAAGGACGAGGATCGCCGGGCGCTTGAAGGATTGAAAAAAGACGGAAAGACGATTCTCTGGTTTTACGCTCCTGATTATATCGACATGAAGCATGGTCTGAAAACAGAAAATATCAGTAGGATTACCGGGATCAATGTCAAAAAGAAAGTCGGAAAAGAGTACATGAGAGCCAGTGTTACCGATAGTTCGCATCCGGTTACCGGCTATGTGAGAAAGAATCATCCGGTCGAAGTTGTCGAGTATGAATATGCGGTCAGTCGAAAGCTCTACCCGAAAGAGTTTGGCCCGGTGTTCTATGTTGACGACCCGAAGGCAAGAATTCTGGCTCGCTACAAAACCGATGACAAGCCGGCGCTGGCGGTTCGTGACTTTGGTTCCTGGAAGTCTGTATATTGCGCGGTTCCGAAGCTTGACGCCAAAATGCTTCGCGGTGTTGCCAAATACGCGGGAGTGAATATTTATGTCGAGGATGATATCAATGTCGACGCCAACCGCAATTTTGTTGTTATATCCAACGGGTATAAGAAAGACAAAAAAATTACCGTTAATTTACCTGCAAAATCCGATGTCTTTGATGCTTTGACAGGTGAACCAGTTGCAAAAGGAGTCCGGCGCTTCAATACTGATATTCCAAAATGCTTTACAAAGATTTTCTTTCTTAAGCCGCTTTAAAAATTAATTTCCACAGAGTGAAATTGCCGGCGAAAAATTCATTTTCGCCTGCTTTTTTATTTCAATCAGGCAAAACGCTGTATCCGAAAAAAAATATAGTTGATCCTGCCTCAGTTAGTAATCAGTCAGTCTATTTTATAAAAAACTCTGCGGAGCAGTTATGCCGCCCCGCGTCGTACGCGGGCGTGGTCCAGCGACGAACCGCTGGTCGCCGGAGGCGAAAGTAAGTTGGCGAACAAAGTTCGCCGCAGCAACATCATTTTGCCCGTAGCGATGTCTTTGATTTTCAAGCGTGTAGCTGCTTAAATCAAAGGCGTTGAGCGGAGGGCATGAGGCTCCGTGATTGGATGGACCGATTACCTCAGTTGTAAAATAATCAGAAAAAAATCCGTTTTCGCGATTGATAAACCGGAAAATGACGATATTATTATGTCGCTTTACGATTGGAATGTTTTGTCGTACAGTCACTAACACATTATTGTCAACTTTTTAACGAAGGGGTGATTAATGGATCATTCTTTGGCTTTCTCGGCGGGCACCAAGCTTTGGCTAATGGGCGGAATCCTGGTTTACATTATCGGAATGCTGCTGATCGGCTGGTGGGCCGCGAGACGTGTCAAAGGCATGTCCGACTTTCTCGTTGCCGGCAGAAGACTGCCGATGTGGATGGCCTTTGCCACATTGCTGGCCACCTGGTTCGGCGCCGGTTCCAGTATGGGGGTTTGCGGCACGGTCTATTCCGACGGCTTGCCGGCGATCATCTCGGACCCTTTCGCGGCATCATTGAGTTTGATTATCGCCGGGGTGTTCTTCGTCGGTGCGTTGCGCCGCCTCCGGCTGTTGACGATTACCGACGTTATTGAACGCCGGTTCGGTAAATGGGCCGGAGTCTACGCTTCGGCCTGGATGATTCCGGTTTACATCGGCTGGCTCGGCGCTCAAATCCTCGGGATCGGTAAAATCCTGAACCTGCTGACCGGGGTTGATCCCACCTGGGGTACGGTTATCGGCGCGGTTATCGTGCTGATCTATACCGCTGTCGGCGGGATGTGGGCCGTAACCCTGACTGACGTGGTTCAGGTATCTTTGATTATTATCGGGTTGTTTATCATCGTGCCGTGCGCGGTCGACCAGTCCGGCGGGTTGTCCGCTGTATATGATTCGGTTAAACCTGAACACCTGACGCTGCTGCCGACCGATCACAGTTGGAACGGTTATCTAAGTTATATGGGACAATGGTGTATCATGGGCCTGGGCTGTGTTGTCGGGCAGGATTTGATCCAGCGCTCGCTGTCCAGCCGTACCGATAAGATCGCGGTAAACAGTACGATTCTGGCCGGTATTGCTTATCTTATGCTGTGCATTGTCCCGATTACCATCGGTTTTTCAGGTCGGATTCTGCTGCCCGGCTTGAAGGATACTGAAGCGTTGCTGCCTTTGATGGCGGGAAAGGTGCTGCACCCGGTGGCTTTTACCGTGTTCCTGAGTGCGCTGGTTTCCGCGATCATGAGTTCGGCGGACAGTTCCCTTTTGGCATGTTCATCCTTGACGATTAACAACGTAATCAAACCATTCGTTCCGGAAATGTCGGACGAACGGCAACTGCACTTTACCCGTGGTATCACCGTTCTCATTACCATCATTTCAACTGTTGGCGCGCTCTATGTTGAAAGCATCTATGAACTGATGATCCAGTCCTGGGTTTCGTTGCTGGTTGTGGTCTTTATCCCGGTTGTTGCCGCGCTGTATAGCAAAAAAGCCGATACCCGCTGCATCTGGACGACAATGGTTACCGCGACAGTCGTTTGGCTTGGTTATGTCATCATCGCCGGTTGTGTTACGGCTGACGGTTTTTCCGATGACGTCTTCAACTGTGGGGCGATGTACGGATTTTTTGCCGGTATCATCACGTATTTTATTTATGTTTCCATATTCAAAACGACCCCGGTTTTACTTGAAATTCCTACCAGTGATGAAGAGGGAAAAGCCGCGGCATAAGTTTCTTTACTGCCATAGAAGAAGTCAGCTTGTCCAGCAATCCCGAGCAACTCCGGATTGCTGTTTTTTTGTGGAGGGCTGAATAGGTAATGAGTACCAGTAAGTTGATAGTAAGCTTGAGAGGATGGAATAAAGGCAAAAAAAATGGAGTAGTGAACCGGAGTTGAACTGGTTTTGCTGCTTTTACTTCCCTGAACGGGGGGAATGTCGGGCGTAAATACCCCGATTCCTGCATCGGGGGGAGTCTTGACCGAAAGCAAAATTTTTATTTTCGATAACACTTGAAACTCCTGGGAATGTATCATTATCCCACGAAAATACAAGATTTACTGTAATGACGCTTACATTTTACCAGATGAACAAAATCACCCTACGGGGTTTGTCTCATGGTCACTTCAGTATCTTGAGCATTAGATCCTTGTAATATACGGTTCCAGTTGCTCCAGACAGCCCGAAACGAATGAGAACCGAAATATCTTCACCCAGAGGGACATCTATTTTGAAAGTTTTACGTTTCCATGGGGTATTGCCGATGGACGAACGAACTCCCGGGAACACCCATTTCTCATCCTTTTTTCCGTCCTTTCTCATCATCGCTCCCCAGATGGCGCCGCACCAATGCTGTTTCGGATTATTACGCTGAACATTTTCTGTTTTAACCATGACGGAAAACTCAACGCTTTCTCCAGCAGGAAGCTTTATCCATTTTTTTAGAGCTCCGCTGGTTATTTTTAGAGCTTTTCCGTCTTTCAGTTGTACAATTTCAGCATCACATTCTTTGCTGATAAATTCCTTAAAGGACGAATCAAACTTATTCTGCAGTATGATATCATCAGCGAGGGGGGCGGCTGACATTACAGTTGAGATAAAAAGAGTAATGACTGTTGTTATAGATTTTATTCTGGTCATTTTGATTCCTTTTTCTTGAAGTTAATAGTATATTCACAGTTGCCGGTATCCAGTGGAAGCCGGATGGTTCCATCTGAATTGCCTTTGAAATCAATCTTTCTTCCATTCAAAAATGCACTTTCAACAGGAAGTCTGGCCGCAAGGTTGAGCGTTGCCTGCGGTTGGGCGCGAAGTTTCAGTTTCAACTGGTGCGACGATGGGTCGAAATCAGCAGACGCCAAGGTGATCCCGGAACTTTCAGATATCGATATCTTACCATATTTCCGCCAAAGGATCGGGCCGAAACACGCTCCAAGCCTGGTACCGGAGACATCACGTTTAAAATTTTTCTCATTATTTGCATATGTTTGATCAGCCCACTTTCGATACGGATATGCGGTTTTATCGAAAAAAAGTGGAACTTTCAGGCCTATATAACTGTAGTGAATCTTGCCGCCCCGGGTCAATACCGGCATTGCATACCGGGTAAGATAATTTTGCATTTCCGGCTGGATGTTTTTCTCGTAAAGATCAAGGATTGACCCTGGCGCTCCGCGGGAAAATTCGACAAAATAGCAGCCATTCCTGAAGACATGGTTTTTGACCGAAAGTGGCGTTCTCAAAAATTTTATCTCATTTTCAGCAAAACCGGTGACGACGAACATTTCGTTCTCTCCAATCGGAATATCAGGCCGGGATTTCCTTAAGTAATCAAAAGCACGGAAACGCACCAGGGTTGGAATTGCGCGTTTGGCGGCCCGGTACAATCCCTGTTTTACCAGCTCTTTATCCCCGGCAATTCGTGCTAGTCGAGTGAATGCAATCATGCCGGGATACTCGCAGTTCAACATATCAATCCAGGCTCCGCGGCCACTGCCGCTGTGACTTCCGGAAAGATAACTCCAATCGTTGATACACCATGAAAACCGCATTCCTTCCCGAAGCGCGCTCCAATTGGCACGTATAAAACCGGTGTAGCCGTGTTGATCTCCAAGCTGCTGTGCAACCCAGACCATAAAAGTACATGCTTCGTTGCAGTCCCCAAATACAAATGACGAACCGAAGCCTGGAGCGAAGTTTGTCTTTATCATGCGGGCAGACGAAAATAGGACCGGATAACGGATTTTACTGAACGGTTCTTCTCTGAAACGTGCAAACGCCTTGTACTGATAGAGCTCGAATGGTGCGAGAAAGCGTTTGCCTATTCGTGCCCCCAGGCGGGTGCGATTTTCCTTGTTAAAAAAGCAGAAACCTTGCAGGGCGTCACCTAATCCGAGAAACCAACCGAAGGAATTAATATTGGGATTTCGGGGATTTCTCTTTATCCCGTTCGGAAACTCAGGGGAAATAGCACGCTCCGGACAGAATGACCAACTCCAGTTCCAACCATACCCGGCTCCTTTATTGATGAGATGATGAAGTTCCGGATCGGTTTTAACATTCACCGGCAGGAGATTCCGTTCTTCCGGAAGCGGCAGCGTGTAGCGAACTATAGCGGCATTATGTTTTCCAAGCAGTGGCCCATGGGTAGTATTTACTCCAAAATCAGTCAACGGCTCAGCCGCGGAAACTGACAGCTTTTCACGAACAGCCAAGGCAATCAACGGCGGCAGGCAGACAAAAGGTTGAGTTGGAGTGTGCCAGGCGGTTTGAACCGGGCGGAAATGATATTTGTTCACTACTTCTATTCGTTTATTTGGTTCGTCAATTCTGAAGATTTCATCACAAGCCACCGGAAAATGCAGCGCAAGGTCAAGGTTCTGTTTGATTTTAGCGATCGCTGTTGCAGGCAGTTTGCGCACCCATTTATCGCTTCGAACGGGAGTCACTCCCCATGGCCATCCGGCAGCTACTGTCCCCAGTCCGCCTGTGGTTTGAAAATCCAACCCGGTAACATAGCGGTTGTCCAATTTTGCCTTAATCGAATCCGGCTGTTTTTCAAATACCAGTAGAATCGGCCTTCCGGCTCTCCAGTTTTTACGAAAAAGCAGCAACCATGGCGCATTCCAGCTGCCATCGAGTTTCCGGTCATAGAAGTCAGGTGATAACGGTTTTACCCGGATCCCTCGCGATGTAGAATAGGCTCCATATTGCACCGTCCGTTCCTCTACAGTCATACTGACATGGTCTCGACCAAAACGGAACTGTGTAAACGGTGACAGCAAAGAGATCGTGACTTCATCAATGGTCTTTCCGTTCTTGATCCGGTATTTTTTTGTCACCCAATTGACCGTAGGGACAGATAGTTCAGGCAGCGTTCCGGTAGTCTCTTCTCCGATACGGATGACCGGGCGGCTTTTGAAGCCGGCCTCTCCGCGCAGATTCGTATTTTGAACCACGATTCGATTTTTTCCACCCCAGCGAATTGCATTGGCGGGAATCGGGTAACGGCGGGGAGTATTCCAATAGTTCGGCGTGTCAGCGCCGGTATTCCCGATCAGTACGCCGTTGATGCTGACTTTATCGATGTCATCGATTCCTTTGTCCACTTCAAAACTCAATGGCTTGCCTTTCCACGCCGGGTCAAAATTCATTTCCGAAACATATTCGACCGTTCCCTCTCCGGACCAAAGCCGGGTTGGATCGTTAGTGCTGTTTAATTTGACATTGCCAGACACAACTCTTGCATGCCAGTCCTTTATTGATCGTGTTTCTCGATTGTTCGTCAATTCAAACCGGAAGTATTGGTCGCCATTTGAAATAGAAAGATCGCTGCCTAACTGGGAACATAGTAACGCCTCGTTGACTTCCCAGCCGAAGCGCCCGAAGTTATCAGTTGAAACTCCGACATTGTAACGAGGATCATCATTTCCAATGACCGAACTGACGACGGCACGTTCTGCGTTATGCCATTCAGCCAGGAGTTTTTTCCCCAGCGAATCAAGCCGGGCGGCTTTATCCGGGGAATTCCCGATGATAGCACGCAGCAAGCCTGCATCGTACCATGGACCGTTTTCAAGTAAAGCCGGTCCCACGCCAAATGCGAATTGTAAAATATTTCCATTTTCCACAATGGCCGGGGTACCGTCTTCAAAAGCCGCTATTACCTTGCCATGACGCAGTTTTGAGTCGAAATATTGCCCGTAATCAGCGGCGGCGGCAGTGGTCCCGGCAAAGAGCCAGTGTTCAGGAATAACACGTTTTATCTTTCCGCGGGCCGGGAAATCTCGATATTTCCGAAGCGTTAGCTCCAGTGGCGCGAGTTGAGAAATTTTGCGATTTTCAAGACAGCCGTAGAGAATAAGGCGTTTTCCTTTTTTTACCGCTTCGACAACTCCGTCAGCCACCTTGCCGTCAGCACGGGAATAAACAATGACATCGGCTTTATCCGGGGAATTTACACGGCAAATCACCGCCTCGCAGCCTTCCAGAATTCGATCCCGAAAACCCTGATAGGGAATTGGATCCGGAAGCGATTCCACAGGAGCTCGACTGTGTCGTTTTATCGGATATATTTTCGAGCAATCCAGATTGTCAAAGTCAAAAAACACCCGAACAACATCTGCCGGCACCTGTGCGGTTTTTTGCTTTAGGGCAGGGACTACGACAAATTTCGCGTGGCCGGAAAGTGCGGCTAAAGAAGCTATTCGGATATTTCTGATCGCAATATCAGCATTTTTTGCCGCGAAGGAAATCTCTTTGATATTCCAGTATGCGTCGCCCAACTGGAAATCTGTGTCCAGATTCAATATTACATTCTTATATATGGGGGATTTTTCGACTTTAATCTTCTTTATATGTGGTTCTTTTTCTTTTCCAACCAGTATTGCAATTTCCAGTGTTGCCGGACCTGATTCAGTCCGGCAGCTGAATGAAAGTTTCTCTTGCGCATGCGCCTGCCGTTCACATTTGACTTTTACTGCTTTCGCTCCAGGTTTGATTGTAAGGTTTTTCCCGGTCGCTGAAGATGCCGCCGTGACAAGTAGCAGACAGATTAAAGCATATAATCGGTTCATCTATTGCTCTCCTGATGTAATGTTAATATTGCGATGGATAACGTTATCCATCGTATTTATTTTAATTTGCATATTTATTTTTGTCAAGGGATGATTAGTGAGAAAATGGGAATTTTTAATTTTTTTTGTTTAAGAATATTGACATTTTAAGTTATATGTATTATAATCATGGTTAACGACAACCATAAAAGCAAAATAAAGTATTCTAAAATGAAAGTAACCCTCAAAGATGTAGCCAAAGAAGCAGGTTGCAGTTTTATGGCGGTTTCACGTGTGATAAACAAAAAGCAGTTGAATCACGTCAGCCCGAAGCTGCAAAAGCGGATCAGAGAGGCAGTGGAAAAGCTAAACTACCAGTCTAATCCGGTTGCCCGTGCGTTACGCACCGGACGCACCCATACCATCGGCCTGATGGTCGGGAGGATATCCGGGCGTACACAGGCCTGTACCGCTCACGCTCTTCTTAACGAGTTCAAAAAATATGGTTACCAACTGAATATTGCATTAACAAATTACAATAAAGCGGAAGAGGAAAAAGCGCTCGAAGAGCTGGTAAACCGGCATAATGATGGAATTATCCTCAACTCTCTGTCGCTGGCCTATGATTCTGAAATATACCAGAAACTGGTTGCCCTCAAAATCCCGCTGTTGCTAAGTGAGGATCCGGGGCATTCGTTCAATACCGTTTGCATCAATATTCGCGAAGCACTTTCCGAGGCATTCCGGCTCTTTCGCGCGCATGGACATTCAAAAGTCGCCATTATCTCCAGCGCCTCCCATTTTCAACATAACAACTTCAAGGAAATAGCCGAAGAATGTGGTGTCGATTTGGCAATTTTTTCGCATTTGCCGTTACGCAGTTCCATGCGCAAAAGTTTTGAAGATTATCTTGCTCAAGATATTCCAGCGGTAATGTCCATTGCCAATGGAGTAATTCAGAAGCTGTTACAGTTCCTTCATGGAATAAATTCCGAATTTCGCCCCTCATACATCTATCCATATACATTGCCGTTTGATTACATAGAAGATTCATCTCAATGTCTGGGCGCCATATCAGTTCCGTTCAAGGAAAAAATTGAAACCTTGGCCGCTCGTATCGTAAAAATAATCGAAAATCCCGACGAGCCTCGACTCGACACTGAAATTCCTTGTCATATTATTTCCAATGATGACGCTCGCAAACTCTATTTCAAGCAAACTAAAGATCCATATTTCGATGTTTTTTAATATAAGATACTGAATGTTTATATATGACTTAAGCTATATCGCAGGTAAAGAGTTCTTCTCGCGGATTCGATAAATTTGAAGTCAGGAAACCGCAACACATGGTTTGAAGTGTTTCGACAATTACATATCAAGTTCAGTTGAGCTAAAAACAAAACATTACAGGAGGTATTGCCACAGGATAATTGCTTCTGGAAAACAGTATTTCAGTGAAAAATCTGCGCAGCCGGGCATAAAATGAAAAACGAATTCCGGCAACAGAACACAATCGCTGAAAGCAAGTCGTCAAGCTGATTTTTTGTTAACTACAAATCAAAAGAAGGAAAGAATTCGAAAAAATTTTACGGATTCAGGAAGGAGATAGAAAATGAACAAGCAAGTTAAAAGAAAAGAACTAAACAATTTTACTTTAATCGAGCTACTCGTAGTAATTGCTATTATTGCGATACTTGCGTCAATGTTACTGCCTGCGCTGGGTAAAGCCAGGAAAGTCGCCCAAAAAAGTGTTTGCAAAAATAATTTAAAACAGTTAGGCTTGGCTTATCAGCTATACAGTGATTCATATGATGACTGGCTTCCCGCGATTTGTACTTCCGATAATATAACTTTTGATGACTTTCTGGGGGGCGGATTTGACGGGCGAAAACTGGATTTGCAACAGCAAAAAGCAACATACGCCCATCCGGGCTTGGGGTCAAAACTTTATTTTTGTCCTTCATCAGTTAGAATCACTGGTGTAAACTATAATCGAGGGGACTCCGGTACATACTACACAAATGGTTATCCGCGTACATATTCCATGAATTCGTGTGGTGCACTAGGGGCTGGTGGCGACTCTAAAACCTTTCTGCGTATGTCTCAATTCAGAAATGCGAAAAAATATATCCTGCTGGGCGAGCGCGGCTATGCCAAGGCTCAACATTCTCAAGGCAGCGGTTCCAGTTCCGATTTGACTTTTAATATGTATACAACGGATTATGCCATGACTGTCCATGACGGAAGAACTAATTTTCTTATCATTGATGGACATGTTGAAGAAATTCCATCAATACTTGTCAATAAATATAACAATCCCTCTATGGTAAGAGATATGTGGGGCTATACAAGCTACGGTGGTCAAGGATTGTAATATACACGCTTCCTGCCAGGAGTTGCGCGGTTACCAGGTTGCAAATGAGACTTGGCACCGTAGTTAAAAAATGATCTTAAATTCAAGACACCTTCCCCTGGAAAAATAAGGTATCCAGTTTTCCTACGCTTTCACTCTGGATATTACGGTTTAATTCAGCGACCAAGCCGGAGGTATACTTATAGCCATAGCAATTATAACTCCGGCTTCAACATTAGACCAATTTTTCGCATCATTATACTTCAGTCTGAGTCCATGAAGCGGAAAAGTACCTGATGTGCAAAAAAGGATGAAACTGAATGTAAGAGAACTGCGTTATCATCGAACCGGGTTCTCATGTCGAACAATTCTTTCCGGTCTCAACCGAATCGCAGGAAACTGACGCCTGCGATCCGTTGTTGGACAATGAGGGCCTGCCGGATTATTTCGAGACGGACTATGTACGTGTTTGGGGAAAAGTGTAAAATACGTAGAGCACAGGTAGGCCCCAGCGCCTGAAAACCCAACTTGAATCACAAAAAAAGCTTTATGCTATCGTCTCTTGCGCGACTCTTTATGTCGTCGTTTAGCATTTTATGCGAGTTTATATAAATCAAAATTAAAATAAAGGATCAATTGAATGCATTGGGTTGACTGGGTAATTGTAATCGTACCGGTACTATTTGTACTTGGAATGGCAATCTATTCCAGAAAGTACGTACGTGGCGTGACTGACTTTCTCGCGGCTGGTCGCGTTGCCGGCAGGTATGTTATTTGTGTAGGCGATATGCAGGCGGGACTTTCGGTTATCACCCTCATCGCTCTGTGCGAAGGAGAGTATCAGTGCGGCATGGCGATGGGATTGTGGAATAAACTTATTATCCCGGTCAGTATATTTATTTCCCTTACCGGGTATTGCTTGTACCGTTACAGGCAGACAAAATGTCTCTCCATCGGGCAGTTTCTTGAGTTGCGTTACAACCGTCCTTTGCGTATTATCGCCGCTTTTGTCCGGACCATCGCGGAAATGATTACCAATGCGATTGGCCCCGCGGTCGCGGCCCGTTTCTTTATCTATTTTGCCGGTTTCCCGCTAAGGCTGAATTTGTTCGGGTTTGAGGTGTCGACTTTTGCGGTTGTCATGATCCTGGTTCTTTCCATGGCGATGCTGGTAATCTGGCCCGGTGGTCGTATTTCCCTGCTGGTGACCGACTCGATCCAGGGCTTGATGTCATATCCGATCTTTGTAATTTTTACCGTATTCGTGCTTAGTGAAATTTCCTGGATCAACGACGTTGCCCCGGTTATGATGGATCGCGCCCCTGGTGAAAGTTTCCTTAACCCGATGGATATCAGTAAACTGCGCGATTTTAACATGTTCTCTTTAATTGTCTGGATTACCGGTTCTATCCTCAACCGTGCCGCCTGGATAGGCAACGATACCAGCAACTCCGGGCGCAACGCGCACGAACAGAAAATGGCAGGTATCCTTGGTGCCTGGCGTAACGGTTTTGCATTAATTATGCTCACCCTGCTGGCTCTTTTTGTTGTAACGGTCATGCTTTCCAGTCGATATGCAAACGAAGCTCGTAATATCCGTATCGACCTGGTGTCGAAAGTTGCCCGGGAAACCATTTCCGACACTGCGGTCAGAAGTAATATTATTCGTGAAATTACCGCGATTCCGGCGGCAAAACATACCATCGGGGTTGATAAACCGTATTCACGCAAACACAATCCAGATATCCAATATCTGGATACAACCCTGAAATACCTGCAAAAAACTGATGACGGCAATACTACTTTCCAGAAGTTCCGGACTCTTTATTACCAGATGATGGCACCGACGTTGTTGCGCAAAAAACTGCCGATAGGAGTTATGGGGCTGTTTATCCTGTTGATGGTGATGTTGATGCTGTCAACCGACGATTCCCGGATATTCAACGCCTCATCCACTTTGATACAGGATGTGGTTATGCCGTTCAGAAAGAAACCATTCAACTCAAGGCAGCATTTGTTCTGGTTACGCGTTATGTCGGTTCTGGTCTGTGTATTCTTCCTGGTTGTATCGCTGTTTTTCGCCCAACTGGACTTTATCATGATGTTTATTAATATCATGTGCGCACTGTGGCTCGGGGCAGCCGGACCAATCATGGTTGGTGGACTCTACACCCGTTTTGGCACCACGACCGGGGCTTTCTGTGCGCTGATTTTCGGTTCAGGAACCTCGTTGCTTGGGCTTATAATGCAGCGTACCTGGAGCAGTCATGTTTACCCGTGGCTAATGGATACAGGCTATGTAACATACGTAAATGCTCTATTCGAGAAGGTTACTGATATTTTCGGGCCATATATTGTCTGGGAAATGAATCCGGTAAAGTTCCCGATTAACTCCTATGAAATTTATTTCATGGCGATGATGTTTGGAGTTGCCTCCTATGCCATCGGTTCAATGCTGACTTACCGCAAGCCGTTCAACCTTGACCGCTTGCTGCACCGCGGCGAATACAGTGACGGTGAAAGTTTGGAAAATAGCAGTCCATGGTCCTGGAAGAATGTCTACAGTAAACTTATCGGTATTGATGACGAATACACCACCGGTGACAAAATTATTGCCTGGAGCGTATTTGGTTATGCGGTAGTCTTCCAGTTCTTTATCGCATTTCTTGCGGTTGTTATCTGGAATGCTATTTCGCCGTGGCCGGCGGAATGGTGGAGTATGTATTTCTTCATAACCATTATTGTTGTCGGTATCATTGTTGGATCCATCTCTACTGTCTGGTTTATGATCGGAGGTATTATCGACATCCGCTGCTTGTTCAGGGATCTGACGAAGCGTGTTGACAACCCGTTGGACGACGGCTGGGTAGTAGGTCATGTTTCACTGGTTGACGCCGAGGCGATCGGTACCGAAGAGGAAAAGAGAGAAGCTATTGAAGAAGAGGAAGGTGTAATGCCGGGACACTGATCCAGGCAACTATCCAGCGCGCTCCATGCCATGATTAAAAAACACGCTCTTTCTTCCCGTTCCGCTGATCCACCGACCCATAATAGTGGGTCGGCGGGACCTTTTTGCTTATCATAATTCTTCAAGTATATATGATCAAATCGTAACAGGCTCAATACTGCTTATTTCAGTTTAATTTGACATCACAATATAGTGTCCCGGGAGCTCCTTCCTGATAGCTCATGGGACCTCTTTATGCCGGGATGACTTGAAGCGGTAAAGGGCTGGGCTGAAAAAATCACCGGGACGCACCTCTCAGAATATCTTTCCCGGCAGTTGACGCGTTAGCAATGCAGTCCGCTAATTGATGTTGTATCCTGAAAGGTTGTGTAACCGGCAACGTGCCGGTGCGATGCGCGGCTTCCGGACAGGTATTGAAAGCCGGTAGAGGTGAATCTCTGGCCAAGCCGGAGATATCAGTTGTGCTTGCGTCGTGTTTCAAGGTTGACTTTAATGAGACGGAAAAACTGAATTTCACAAGTAATGGAGAATCTATATTTCGTATACCCACGGAATAAAGCGCGGAAGAACCATATTTTGCTGGAACCTATGGAATGTTGCGTTCTTATTGCTTATGAGCAGTAATTAGTCATGAATGTGTCGCTTGAGATTAACGCTGGATGTTTCAAATTATCCGGGCGGACTATCCTTTTAGTAATAAGTGATTCTTCGATCGCGAACATGATTTTTACCGCTTCGGTTAATTCTTCCAGCGTTGCCGGTGATTTCCCGCTACTGATGCACTGCACAAAGTTTCCGCAAATACCATTGTGGACATCATCTCCATTCAAGGATAAGGAGCAATCTTCACCGTTCACAGAAAAAACATTAAAACGACTTAGTGAAAAATCAGTTTCAAGCATGAGACGAATTGCCATGCCGCGTTTATGATAAAGCGAAGCGATGGTCACATCATCAGTTTTAATTTCAACATTGACAGCTTCAATGCCGCTTCCAAACATGCCAAGCAAGAATTCAACCCCGTGGATACCGTAATAAAAACGGTCTGATGGAACACAGAGCATCGCATCTGAAATATGTGCATCTTTAATTTTTTCAGCAAAGGCCCGGGTTTTATCGTTCCAGCGCCAACCGGAACCGGCAAACATTGGAGCACTGCCACGTTTACACACGGTGATAAACCGCTCTACTTCTTCAAGGCTTTTCACCAGCGGCTTATCGCAATAGCACGCCTTGCCGGCTTCCAATACCGCGGTTATATCTTCCAGATGAGTCTCCCAGTCGGCGGACAGTACCATGACGCCATCGCAAACCTCGGCTAGAGCTTCAGCTGAACCATACTCTTTTGTCCCGAATTCCTCACAAAATGCCCTGGTTTCAGTTTTGCCTTTAACCCTCCCACGGTCAAATACTCCGGCAACCTGGACATTTTCCATTGCGTTAAGACGCTTTACAAAACTTCTCGGGTGACTTGTGTCTAAATCAATAAAACCTATTTTCAACATTTTCGTGTTCCTTGTTGTTATCCCATTTTAAGAGCAGCGTCCGAGGCTTCCATAACCGTCTCCCGGCCACTCAAAACTTTGTTGATTTCCTTTAAAAGCTCCTCCAGCATCAGATGGCGGGCCGATGGCAGTATCCCCGCTATATGAGGAGTATACAGATAGTTGGGCCGCGGTTCAATTTTTTTGAGCGGGTCGTTCTCATCCCCGGCAACATCGACTGCGGCATAAAGCCTGCCATTGTTGACTTCCTCCGCCAATGCTTCCGAATCAACAATTGAACCGCGTGCGGTATTTATTAGTACGGCATTATCCTTCATTTTGTTCAAAAATTCACGGTCGACCGCGTTTTTCGTCTCCTGGATGCTCGGCATATGAATTGAAACAGCGTCACAATTTTCGGCGATCCATTCCATTGACGCAGCTTTAAGTCCGTATTTTTCAGCAAATTCTTTATCCAGGAAAGGATCGTACACATAAATATCAGAATTAAAAACAGCCAGCAGCTTCACTACTTCCCGGCCGACGCAGCCCAAGCCAAGTAAACCGATTTTTGCAGTAAACAAAGACTTTTCCAAATCAGAATCGTCATAATGTCCTTGCTGGGCGTTTTTTCGGAAGTCGTTGAAGCCAAGATCGTAACGCCTTAACATTCGGCCCAAATTAAGGACCGTGGTTTCAGCCACATAGCGGCCGATGATCGAGGCGGTATTAATTATTATTATACCATCCGGTCTTTTGGATGCCTTAAAATTGGCGGCCAGGGAACTGCCCATGTGGCCCCATACCTTTACCGTTGCGGCATTATTCAAAAAAGCATCATCAATTACGGCATGAGAGCTTCCCCAGCCTGTCAGGATCGCGTCAGGCTGAAATTCGCTGACAATATCCGTCAGGCTTCGGGTGTCAAGTAAATCCGGCTCAACCGTAAAGGCTTCATAGAGTTCATTCAGCTGTTTGACGGTCGAGTCTCTGAAATAGCTTTTTCCTCTGAGAGTCATGAAATTCAGTAGTTTTGGTTTATCACTCATCAAATTTTCCTTAACAACTTTATAGTTTATTTTTTATCAGATCCATATAGTGTCCGGGAGGCTCGAAAATTCCCCCGGAATTATGGTAAAATGACTCATCAAGCTGGAACATGCCGTTTTCAGCTTCAATCCATTTTTGGCCGTTGCACGGGTGATCTTTGATCAATTCCTCCCAGCGGCAATAAAAAGATGCACCGTTGGACTCCATAAACCCACATTTTAACCCCGGCAACAGTGGAAGACGCGCCGCCAGGTTCTTGTTCCAGTCGACGAGCTGCGGAACACATGCTGAGTCCGCGACATAGCATGGAATATCATGTTCCAGAGCCGCTTTTCCCATCAGCAACGACATGCTCAGGGTTTTGCCGGCGGGCTTTAACGTCATTGCCCCGTATCCCATATTGATGCGCCGGAGTACGTCGTCCACGGAATGCAGCGATTCATCCGCGGCGATCCTTACGGGCAAATCCGATACATCCGCCTCGTACTCTTCCGGGAAAGGCTCTTCAAGAATCAATATTTGTTCAATCATTCCTGACTTTTCACAGTGAAGCAGCAGTTTTTCAAGCAATTCTTTACTTTCATAACGCCCGTTGGCATCAAGGTAAAACACAATTTTTCCTGATACGGTATACGGAGTCTCATAATCGCCGACCGCGTTAAAAATTTCGCTGAGTCTGGTCATGTCTTTCCGGAGCATTTCTTCCTGGCTGCCGCTCTGGCCTATTTTTATTTTCAGGAAAAAAACGCCGTTCTCAACGAAATTCCTGATTTCTTCAAGCGTAATATTGTAGGTAATAAGCGGGATGCTGGCGATAGAACTATGCCTGCATTCGAAAACTCCTGGATGAATAACGTTCAGGAGCTGGTCGAAATTTTCACAATCGTTTTCCTGAAAATACAATTTCCATAAGGTATTATCCGGCGCAATAAGCGAATTTAAAGTAAAGGTCTGACGCAAGGATTTAATACCAGTAATTTTTTGGGCGTATTCGTGAAGCTCCTGAAATATTTGACTTGTTCCGGCTTCCGGGTTTTCAAACTCTTTTCCCACAAACAGTCTGCACGCGTGTTCAGAGACCGACGACATCAGCAGGTTTCCGCCGATTTCCGAATGAGAGGCGAAGACGTCAGGATCAGACCAGAGTATCGCGGTACTGCCTATACCTGTAGCCTTCAGCCCCGAGATTGTCCGCATGGCAACGACGTTTATCCATTTTTCGGTAAACGCTCCGCCTTTGAACTTGAACGGACGAAGGAGTTTTTCCCTTTCGAAATTAAAATCATACGCACTAATTATCATTATTCAAACCTTACATGCTGTCCGGTTTCAGCAGACTGGTATATTGCGCGGATCAGCGCAATGGCCTTTCTGCCTTCCCTTCCGGATATTGACGGTTCGCGATTTTGCAAAACCGCCAGGGACAAGTCCTCAATCTGCCGGCGGTGTCCCTCAAAGTCGGCAGCCCGCGGGTCAGATGCCCCGCTGACAAGGCCGCCGGAAGCACCGGATTCGCGTATTGCCGCGTCTTCCGGATATTCTTCGGAAAACTGCCAGCGGGTAATCTCATCTCCCTCAAGGCAAACGGAGCCTTTTTCACCTGAAATTTCCAGTTTGCGCGGAAAGCCCGGAGCGCACGAAGTACTGGCCTCTATCACTCCCATAGCCCCGTTTTTAAACTTGATCGAGGCGCATGCCGTATCTTCAACTTCAATGTCATGGGTAAGCGTACCGGTATAAGCGCTGAGTTCCAGAGGTTCCCCGGCAAAATAAAGCAATAGATCGATAAGATGGATGGACTGGTTCATGAGCGCACCTCCACCATCCATTTTCCAGGTTCCGCGCCAACCGGTACAGTCGTAATATTCCTGAGACCGGAACCACTTAACCTGGGCGGAAGCAAGAACTAGTTTGCCGAATCTGTTATTATTCAAGGCTTTTTTTATACGCTGGACGTTCTCACTGAATCTTGCCTGGAAAATGGAGGAAAGTATGACATTGTTTTCCTGGCACTCCTGAATTATCCGGTCGGCCTTTTCCAGGTTTATATCAAGCGGCTTTTCACAGAGGATATGCTTGCCGGCCCGTGCCGCCTGGACCGCCACGTCCATATGGGTGCCGGTTGGGGTGGCGATGGTTACGGCATCAATTGCCGGATCCGCCAGCAGTTCATCAAAGGTTGCGTATACTTTTATATTACCGTTGGCTTGGGCAAACTCCCTGGCCCTTGCAATATTCAGGTCAAAAACTCCCGCGGGTTCCGCGTATTCCGCTGCGTTGAGCGCCTTTACGTGACGTTCCGCGATCATTCCCGTACCGATTATAGCGAATTTAACTTTACTTGACATTGTTATTTTTAACCTTTGCCAGCAGTTCAATAAACTTGTTTCCATATTTTATATATGATTGATATTTTTCTCCTTCAGAAACTTCCGCACCAGGCAAATGGACAATCGCCGCTACATGCGGTTCTATAGAAATCACGCCGTCATATCCGTCTTCATTGATTATTTTGTCGAGTATCTCTTCCAACATGGCATCGCCTTCGCCGCAATATGTGTAATCTTTTGAACGTCCACCATCCGGATTTATTTTTGCGTCCTTGATATGAACATAGTCGAAGTTGCCCCGAATTATTTTGAAGAATTCCCATGGTTCATAGCCGTGACTGATAGTATTGCCGATGTCATAAAGGAGTTTGAAATTAGGGCTGTCAACGGCAGTTTTAAGATCCACCATATGCCGGGCGCTCAATCCGCCCCAGCCTTCGCAGTTTTCATGCACCAGCACGATTCCCTCAGCGTTAGCGACTCTTGCCAGTTCACGACAGCGCCTGACAGCTTCGTCACGCCAGACATCATTGTCAATGCCATCGCCTTTCCAACTCATGGTGCGGATATATACCGTATTTAACTGTCGCATCCTTTTGGCGGCAGTCCTCAGTTCGTCAAGGTCAGTTTTAAAGTCGTCGTTTATATGGCGGCTCCAGTTGCCTGTTTCCGAAGCAAAACAGGTAACGTGCATTTCATTTTCATCGAGTTGCCGCCTGACTTCATCGAATTCCTTATCCGATAATTTGGAGGCAATATTTTTACCGTTAACCAGACGCAGCTCAATATGTTGCCACCCCAGTTCCTTGTGGGCTTTGATCTGAGCGGCAATGTCGCGACCGGCCTCATCAGCTATTCCTGAAATAATCATTGATTTCTCTTGGGTTCTAAATTTTGTTGTCTATGTATCAAAGTTTGATTGAAAAATTCATCTAAACTGTTGATTCCAAATTCCTGTAGTACTTCACAAGCGGTGATTTTATCGGTTTCACTTGAAATCAGCGCCACGCCAAGGTTAGGCGGAATGTCAATAGCGATTTCCGAACCGTATTTTTTCTTGATTTTCGCGTAACGTTCTTCACTCAGATCTCGTTTTACCAGACAGCAGTCCAGATTAATTGTCGCAGTCGTGAAATTGCGATAATTAGTGGATGATTTTATCACGTCTCCGTAAGGATTGCGGACTTCACAAGCAAGTCCGGCCACCGCCCCGACTAAATGACAGCGGCATGAATATGCCCAGTATGCCTGCATCAGTCCGCCATGATAAAGTGATGGGAAAATGATTAAATCCGGGTGAGCTTTGGCATATTTAAGCCTCAATTCGTCAAAATTAAGATCAAAACATATTGCAAAAGCCACTCTGCCGAAATCACTCTCGATAACAGGGGCGGCAGTCCCGTAGGCAATCCCTTCGATATCATTTTCTTCCGGAACAAGATGATTTTTATAGTATCTGCCGATTTCTTCCCCGTTACGTCCAATCATGACAGCGGCATTATGTAAAACATTATGTTCATCAAATATATTTGAAGCATAAACAATATTGCAACGGCTATTTCGGGCGATATGGCGAAAATAATCTAATACTTTGTTTCCCCGGGTACTACAGTAATCCGCCATATTTCCAGGAGGGAGATTCGCCGGAATATCGCAAAGTTCAGGCACCACAATCAAATCAGGAGCATCATTTAATACTTGGGAAAATTGTTTTTCCCAGAATCCAATTATGTCTTCGACGCACTGTTTTGCTTCAATAAACTTCGGCAAAAAATGTTGTGCCGGTCCGATTGTACTTATTTTTAAATAGTTAGCCATTTTTTACGCTCCGGGCTCTCTCTTTTTTTTGATCCATATAGGGGAGGTCCATGCCATCTGGCCGTTTTGCTGTGCGGCTTTCAGAAAATAAAAATCCCCGGGTTTGGCAGTGTCGTCGAGCAGATTCCCGTTGAATGCGAATTCATCGGAACTAATCAGGGAATGGATTTTGATTTTGGGAGATGAAAACCTGTCGATAACTGATTCATAGACGTCATGGTCGAGCAGGCTGGATTTGTCCAGAAATATTTCTCGCTTAAAGACCATCTCCTCGTGTTGTGCCTCAATTTCCAGTTTTATTCCGGCATCAATACTTCCGAGCAGAAAAAACGAAACGGAATTTACCGGATTTGCGTTTTTTCTGGAAGTATAGGACGATATCAGCCAGGATGAGTCATCAACTTTTGTCAGCAGATTTTTTTCCGTAACAGAGGCCGCTCCGCCGCAAAAGGCGGGAACTATATCCGAAATTTCTCCATTAACAGATTCAAGATTGATTTTCCATTGAGTTATATTTTGGGATGAGAGCATATCCCAGCCCCATTCGATTTTGATCAGATGTCTGTCTTTTTCGGGTTTTGCCGTTGCAAAGTCGAGAGGAGAGTATAGTTTAAATAATTGTCCGTTTTTATATATTTCGATTGATTTCAATCGGTCACGCGCTTCAACCCTGAAGTTGATTTCCGCCGAATCCGCCGCTTTTACAAAATCCCCCATAATTCCTTCGTTGAGGTTGAAGTCGATTTTTATCCGGTCTCCGGTTGCAGCATATGTATGTCTCTTCCGGATCGCGTCGAAAATCGAAAAACGATCCAGTTTTTCCGCGATGACCGCGGTAATGCCGTGTCCGTACCCGGCAGGGTAACCGTAATGGTCATCCGTATTGGCGATAAAACCGAAACGTTTTCCGTTTCTCAACTGATTCAGCGCGGCCTGAGATAGTTCAACTCCACCCATGGAATGCGAATACATTCCCAGATGGGTCGACGCTTCCAGGGAGTTGCCGTGCTCTGAGAATATTTCAACAACCGGAGTGGATTCTTCATCAAATTCGCTCCAGTTGACACCCCGGCATCCCAGGCAGTAGGCAACATGATGCGGGACGATGAAAGCATCATGTTTACTGGCAAATTCCTTGAGTTCATCCAGCGTGTCGGCATAGAAATATTTCATACTTTCTTCCGGAAAATATACACAGTAATCCCCCCAGGCCAGGGAATGCCACTCCCATCCCAGCAAAGTGACAAATTTTCCATCACAATGACGCTTCAGGGCAATCGCCATGATGTTATTCCAATTAACCTTGACTTTTTTGAAGCCATCGAGATGTTTCTGCTTTATCGTTGCGTCATTGTCCGGCAAATCCGGCCACCACGTATGCGGAGTAAAAGCATAAAAATCCAGAGAATTTTCGGCAATATCAAAAGAACGTTCAATCGAGCCTTTTCCATAGCCGATTTCATTGTGGTTATGAATATCGCCCCAGTATATGTGCATATGCTACAAGAATCCTTTTGTTTTTTCTTAATGTTTGTATTCCGACCGCTTGTATTTTTTACATTCGGTCCATCCCGAAGGAGTCATTTACGGAGACTGCTTGCCCTGACTACAAGCTCGGGCTCTACTAAAATCCTGCGCCTGTCCGGTTTCTGTCCCATGATGAGTTTCTGAAGCTGCTCCATCGCCGTTTTTCCGGTTTTTTCATTATGAGCATTAACCGCACTGATCTCAACAGGGGTGTCATAAGGCTTGAGGGTGTCACCGAAACTTACAATAGCCACTTCCCGGGGAACCTCTACTCCGGCCTGAAGCAAGGTGTTCAAGGCGGTCTTTGCCATTGTATCGCTGGCCAGGATCAAGCCGTCAGGAAGTTTGTTATCCGCCAGGCGCTTCCGGATTATTTCATAAGTTTTTTCTTCTTCATAGCTTGCGTGAATGACTTCGTACGAACACTGAACCGCTGATTGTTCGTGCAAGGCTAAATCAAAACCCAACTGCATCTGTCCCGCGCTGTAACGTTCTTCCTCCGCGGTTATCAGGAGCAGGTCACGGCAGCCTTGTTCTATCAGATGCCGGGTCGCCTGCATTATGCCTGATGCATAGTTACAGGAAACGGAATAGCTGGTTCCGTCCGCAACATCGTTGTGCAGTAAAACATGAGGAATTTCCTTTTCCACAATCCGGGCCAGTAATGATATATTCAAAGGAGAAGTCAATATAGCTCCCGCGATATCAAGTTCCGGGAGCTTCCCGGCCCCGATATCGTCCTTTTGGAAACCGGATATTTCAACGAACTGCAGCGTATAGTCAGCTTCCCGGCATTTTTCCCTGATGGCGGAAAACAGCGGTTTAACCAGCGGGTAGCCGCCAACTATATCTTCAAATATAACGGCTATCGGCTTTGATGCGCTGGGATTTAAATGAGCTTGTTCGGGTGATGCCACATATGTGCCGCTGCCGGAATGCGCAACCAGCAATCCCTCATTTATTAATTCCTGGATTGCCCGGCGAACGGTTATCTGGCTGACTCCGAATTGCTTTGCCAGTTTAACTTGCGCCGGCAGACGTTCCGCCGGGCGCAACTTGCCGCTGGCAATGCTGGTCTTCAAACTTTTACGTAATTTTTCAAAAAGCGGCTCATTATAGGCTACAGATGACTTTCTCATTGAAAAACCTTTTGTTATATTTTTGCATTTGCAAATAAATGTAAATCGTGTATACATGTATTATAATGTTAATAAATGAAAAGTCAAGTCTGTTAGTGGTATTTATTTATAAAATAAGCCGTTTATTAATATGTTATATATATATATTGAGCTTATATTGGCGTGAAAGCTGGTGGTATATCAAAATAATAATATTTTATTTTAAGAAACAGGCTTGACTTTATCGTTATTATCGTGTATACTTGATATATTCAATTTGATAATCAACAGGTTTGTGCAAGACATGGAATTTAGAAGCTCAGAAAAAAGCAGAGAATAAGATTAATCTTCAAGCCGCATTGATGTGCTTCGGACTGTATCGGACGCGTTAACATGGTTTTGATGGATAACAAAAATAATATTCAACAAAGTGGCAGCCAATATTTTGGAATTGGCATAAATAATGAAAAACAAGGAGACGGTATGGACCATAAATGAATAAATTAGATTATTCCGGGAAAAAGACGGATTTCCCAAAGGAAGCAACTTTATAGCAATAAAGCATTAAGGAAGTTTAAAGAGATGGAAAAGGTTAAAAAATTCACACTAATCGAATTACTCGTAGTAATTGCAATTATAGCAATTCTTGCATCAATGTTGCTGCCGGCCTTAAATAACGCACGGGATGCAGCTAAAAAAATTAATTGCTTAAGCAATCAAAAACAGTTAGGCCTGGCATTTATAAACTATACAGGTGATAATAGGGAGTATTATCCTCCTTCTGAGTATAACGTCAGTACGACGCCGTGTCCATGGGTTCCATTGTTAATGGTCTATATGCCGCCAGGGAAAATGTGGTTCTGCTCTGCCAATCAAACCAGCAAGATGTGGGATCAATATTGGAAGAGAAAGCCTCTGTATGATGCCTGGGATGCTTATAACGAAAAAAATCTCAGTTGGAGTAACTGGTATTATATTGACTATGGATATAATATAGAAAATATTGGAACCAGCTTGAGATATGGTTCATCTACCTATATTGGACCAGATGACCAGGGCAATGGACCTCCTGCCAAGATGAGCCAGATTAGAAAACCCAGTGCCACAATTAATACTGTGGATTCATTTAAAAACTATTATGTGAAAGAACTGGGCAGCTGTTTTGTCAGTGACATATTCCGGACGACTGGCGGAGCTCGCCATGGCGGTCTTGATGCGCGGCACGGTAAAGGGGTAAATATTGGCTGGATCGATGGACATGCGTCTTCCAGGCAGGTTTATGTAGCCGGATCAAAATATACCTATACGACGGGTAACAATCCTTATATATTTTCTCCGTTTTGTAAAAATCCGGAGAACTATTGGGATAGATTATAACCAGAAAATATAAAAGTCTGATGTGTTGGGAGCAATCTCGTTGAGGCTTGCTCCTGATTAATTCAAAAAGCAAAGAAAAAAGCAATGCCAAGAATTATTTTGAAAGAAAGTATGAAAAAAGGGTTTACTGCAAAACCTTTTTTAATTATTATTTCCCAGTTTTTTTTATTGTTCAGCGCTAATATTCCATGTTCCGCAGTAGAACCGAAAATAAGCAGCCACACTGATAAATGGGAAATTAAGCGTTATAAAGGGGTGGTGGTGCCATACCATAATAATGAGCCGGTGATATTGAATATGTATTATTCCATTGATCGGTTCAACCCGGATTATTCAGGTCATATTTTCAAAAATATTCTTAAGAATACTGGCATTGACACTTTCCTTATTCCGGTTTGGTATAAGGAACAAAAGTCTGCATCTCCCAACAAGATGATTAACGACGCATATAACCGGCACGGAGATTTTTATAGCATTACCAAAAAAAGAATTGATACCCATTTGAAGCTCTTTCCCGACGCTCGTTTTATGATAAGACTTCCGTTGACCCTGCCCAAGGCGTGGCTGGATAAATTCCCTGAAGAAATGGTTCATGGCGAGGATGGGAAAATAGCATACAATTATTACACGCCCTTTTCTTACTTTTCAGATAAAAGTTTTCAATATTTCGGCAATAACCTCAAAAAAATGGTCAGTTTTCTTGAGAAGGAATATCCCGGTAAAATTATCGGCTATTTGCTGACAACCGGATGGTCCGGAGAATGGAACAGGTTCAAGTCCCGTGCAATTAACGGCGGTTGTAGTTTAGCGGACTACTCTCCCGTGGCTGAAAAAGGTTTTCAGAAATACTTAAAAAACAAGTTTAAGGATATCAACGCCTTGAACTCTGCATGTAATAAAAAATATAAAAGCTTTGAAGAAATTAAGATTCCTTCAGAAGCCGATTTTACAGGTTCTACAGGTGATTATTTTAAAACTCCTCAGGAAGCGGTATTGACAAAATCATATATGGAAGCTCTTTCAAGCATATTGGCGGAAAGAATTATTCAGCTATGCAAGACTGTGAAAGAAATAGCTCCAGGCAGATTGTGTGGAACCAGTTACGCTTATTGGTTCGGCAATCATCAGGGTGGCATCAGGGGGATTGGCTTTTTGACCCCTCACTTGATGTATGAAAAACTTGGCAAATCCAAGTATTACGATTTTACGTTCAGTCCTCCTCTAAAAGGGTTCGCGGGCTTGAGTCATCCGGTGAAAACACATGCAATATTAGGCACAATCGATTCATTTAATAAAACCTATATAACTGAGTGCGAGCATCCTACGCATTTAAATCTATATCTGCCGGACGTTATATCATCCCTTATAAGATCAACCTATAAAATCGGAAAACCTATTACTGATTTAGATCTTCATTATAAAAAAATTGCCGAAGAGGCCGCCAAGCGCGATCCCAAATATAAATGGGCTCCGGATTACCATAAGAATTATGGTAAAATGTTTGCCCGGATGGAAAAGGGAAAAGAAAAATTTATTATAGAGCCTTCCTACAGGGTTCCCCGTAACATGCAGCAATCAAAAGCAAACTTGAAGAGGATTGCATTGAATGTCGTTACACAGCCGATCGGAGGACTCTGGTGGTGGGATGATGAAGGTGTAAAAAGACAATGCGAGGATGGGGTGGCGTATAATCATCCTCAAATTCAGGAAACTTTATACAAAATCAGCAACGTTTTTAAAAAAGCGGCCAAGCTGAATCGTACCCCCAGGCATGAAATGGCAATCATCCACAGTCATGATTCTCATTATTACTATAATGAGGGAAGAAATAATTACAGGTTTTTGCGGTCTGCCATATTGACAAATGTCCTGCCTTTAGGGAGTTGTGGAATTCCATATACTGATTTTTATTTGGAAGACCTGGAAAAGATCAGGAACTTGGATCAGTACAAGGTCTTCATTTTTCCCAATGCTCATTTCGTTTCCGAAAAGCAACGCTTGTGGATTGATAAAAATTTGAAGAAAGATGGAAGAGTATTAGTCTGGTTTTTTGGAAGCGGTTATTTAACCGATGGCTCTAAAAGTGTAGAGAACATGGAAAGACTGACCGGTATAAAATTTAAGGAATTGGATAATAAAGAAATTTTAGCCTGTAGAGTTCTGGGACAAAAATCGCCTGTAACCTCCGGAATTGGTGAAGGCGTACGCTTTGGACAGTTCTCACTGCTTAACCGCAATCCTGCTTCCAAAAAGAAACGCCTGGAAGATCCGCCTCTGGTACAACCGCATTTTGTCATAACTGACAAAGGGGCGGATATACTTGGTCTCAGCTATCGGAGATTTGAACCGGTTTTCGGCGCTAAAAGTTTCAAATCATGGACTTCTGTTTATTTGCCGACCGGGCCTATGCCTGTGCGATTGCTGAAAAATATTGCCAAAATAGCGAAAGTAAATGTATATACTGATTCAGATGACATTCAGGTATTTGCGACCAAATCACTGATTGGCCTTTATTCTTATCCTTCCGTTGTCGGAAACAGGGAAATTACTTTGCCCGGTGACATTTTGGAAGTTAAAGAATATTTTACTGGTAAAGTATATGCGGTACATAATAATAAAATAAGTATAAATTTCAATGGAAGTCAAGCTTATTTTTTATTTGTGACAAGAACACGTTAATTGATGAATCATATATGATAAACTTAAGGAATTGGCATATGAAAAAAACCAAAAAAGTTTTGTTTTTTTATATAACTTTTTTACTGGCGGTAACGACATACAGCAGTAATAAAAAGGAGCTTGTGCTGCTTTCTCCGACAAGGGATTCCGAGCGCATTACATGGAGCGAAAAATTAATCGATGTTACTTTGAAAAAGGAAAAAAATCAAGTCGGGATAAATATATGCCTTGCAATACAGACTAAATACCGGGAACTAGATAAAAAAAATGGCTGGTCTATCAACAAAAGGCTTAAACCGGGGAAATATAAGGTAAACAACAAATCTATCGAAGTTGAATTGTTTATTCCACAAAATGCCATTTTTAATTTTCCATGTTCCAAGAGACGTAGATATTTATTAACAAGGCCGGTGCTGAGATTCAGATTTTGCTTTCAGGGTGTTAGCGATTTTGAATTAACATTAAAAAGAGGCATGTTCCTGAAAGTTTGTTCGGGGTTGACAATCGATCCCCCTCAGGAGGATTCCTGTATTGATATAAGAAAACCAGTTGTAAATAAATGGATCGTTTTATCTGTCTTGCTGGATTCCGATGGTTTGCCAAAGAAATTGTCGGTTAAAGATAAAAATTCACCGCAATATCGGAATGTACCACAGGAGTGCTATGATTTAAAAACAGTTAAAGAGAAGAGTAAAAAAAGTTTTATTGAAATTGCAAGCTGGGGCTGGACAGCGGATTATTATGATTTTTATTTAGCAGAAATAGTTTTGGTTCAGGCGGGAAAAGACAAAGTGGTTGAATCAAAGGCATTAAAATCAATGAATCAGAAAAGTTTATAAAGATGCGTAAGCGCCAAAATAAACAGCCCAATATCCTGTTGCTGTTTACCGACCAGCAGCGATACGATACAATAAATGCTTGCGGCTATCCGCACATGATTACTCCGAATTTAGATCGACTGGTCCGGGATGGATGTAGCTTTCCTTATGCTTACAGTCCCAATCCGGTTTGCATTCCCGCGCGTTACAGCCTGATTACCGGCTTGACTGCCAGGTATCACGGCAATGCCCAAAACGAAGAGAGCGTATTCAATCATGACCTTCCGGTGCTGCCTCAGATACTGGCGGACCACGGTTATCAAACCAGGGCTATCGGTAAGATGCACTTTACTCCCAGCCGGCGCCATCATGGATTTGACCGGATGGAATTGATGGAGGAAATACCGCTCTGGCGCGAAGACGACGATTATGCCTTATACCTGCAAAAAAATGGATTTGGAAACATTCAAAACATCCATGGCGTTAGAAATCGTTTGTACATGTCTCCGCAACGATCATTAATTCCGGAAGAACATCATGGTTCCACATGGGTGGCTGACCGTTCCATCGAATTCCTTAAAGAAAACGGCGGGCGCCGCCCGTTTTTTCTCTGGTCAAGCTGGATAGCGCCGCATCCGCCTTTTGACGTTTCGGATACGTTTGCCGATCTTTACCGGAACAGTGAACTGCCGGCGCCTTTGCGTAGCGATACCCGGCTTTCTCCATGGGCTCAAGCCAGTGTCCGGCATATTAATTTACCGGAGGGAAATGAAGCGGACTTTTTGCGGCGGGTGCGGGAACTTTATTATGCGGCAATCAGCCTGGTTGACAAAAATATCGGACGCGTTCTCGATGCGCTGGAGGAAATAAATCAACTTGATAATACATTAGTTATATTCACTTCAGATCACGGCGAAATGCTCGGGGACCATAACTGTTATCAAAAAATGCTGCCGTATGATAGTGCCGCCAGGGTTCCATTTGTCATCCGTTATCCGCAAAAAGTACAACCCGGAACCTCGCGCAGCAATTTTGTTGATTTGAAGGACATAATGCCGACGATTCTTGACGTGTCCGGAATAAAATACCCCGGTAGAATAAAACTCCCAGGCGGGTCGGTATTTCAGGCAAGCAGGGACCGCACGGTACAGTATGTTGAGTACGGACGCGGATCACACAGATGGATATCCATCCGGGACGCAAATTTCAAATATAATTATTATTACGACGGCGGCCGGGAAGAACTGTTTGACATGGTCAGGGACCCGGCGGAAAGCATTAACCTTCTGACTGCGCAACCAGATAAACCAATAACTGTCTCGACCGCAAATCGTTTAAAAAAACGTCTGTATGAGTTCGAGTTAAAATGGGGATTAAAAGGTTATGCAAAAAATGGCGGGTTCAGGCAGGTACCCCAATTAAAACTGAATTTTCAGAAAAATCAGCAGTTCCCGGTTTTTCCGGACAATTTGGCCGATCCGCTCGAAAGAGAGTTGATGCATAACCTCGAAGACGAAGCCGCGGCTGCAATCAAAAATGAATCTGTTTATGCTTATACCGGATGCGAAAGGGAGGATTAGAGCACGAGTATCGGCGAAATATGGAGAAGGGAATAAAAAACTGGCCTGCACGGAGGCATTTTTAATGCTGAAGCGGAGGTAGGGGCTTTCCGCCTTCGGTAATCTTATTATAGTTTACTGCTTTTTCCTTCGCTTCCTGGCGATCTATAGCTATTTAGATTGATTCTTATTCATTTTTTTTGCCATTTTTCACCCTTAAAATTCATTAGACGATTTTGGGCCTTTTATCCGCATATTAGACGTTTTTGGACCTTTGAAAGCTACTTTTCTATATGCATTAAACTACCGAAAGTTGCAAGTTTAGAGCTTAAATACAGAAAAATAGGCAAAAAAAATGGAGGCGTGGACCGGAGTCGAACCGGTCTTAATGGTTTTGCAGACCACTGCCTAACCGCTTGGCTACCACGCCTCAAGTTGAGGAACTTATACAATACCGCATTTTTGCATTTTTTCCAGTTAAAAACTTAAAAAAATATTATTTTTTTGTTTTATCTTCGGAGGTGTTCGGAGAGGTTTTCTTCACCTGGGCCGTTTTTTTCGATACTTCAGCGGCGGCCCCGATCTTGCTTTGTGCCGGGGTTTTCTTGCTTTGGGGCTGTTTGTTCGGAATGCTTTTGCCTTCCAGCTTGGCTCTAAACCACGGAGTGAGGTTGGCATAGTTAATGGCTTCTTTTTGAACCGGACGCTGTTTGGGGGTCAGTTTTGTTGCGACTTCATCTGTGCTTTCTGAATTCTTTTCCATTGGGTATCGTTTGCGGACGGTTATTCCATTTTCAATCTCGGTGTAAACCTGACCGGGGCGTTTTTGGGTTGCCTGACTTTTATTTTGCAGCATTGAATCATTGCGTCTTTTTTCATAGCCTTGAATCGTATTGGTCTGCTGCTCGTGGCGGTCCTTAATCAGCTCCTCCTGCTTGATTGTCAGGCCTTGTTCACGTCGTTTTACAACCGTTGGGGATTCTCCCACTGCGACGCCGGATTTTCTGGCACCCATTGGTGCGGAAATTGATTTTGTCGACATAATAATTGTCGCAATAAAAACTATTATAATGAACCCTGGCTTTTTGATCAGCATTGTGAAGACCCTCTGTTATTTCTTAAAATACGCAACAAGGATATAATACAACGTGTCAAATACCTTGTCAATACATTGAGGGGCGGAAAAGCCGCCCCTTGTATCTTATTTATCCGGTTACTGTTTCTGGGGCAGGCTCCGCCGGTTCCTCCAGGCGTGCGTCAAGCTCTGATCGCCTTTGAAGATACTCATTCTCGATAAGTCTAAACTCCGCGTCAAGCAGGTCAATCTCCCTGAGTATTTCGAGTTTCTGTTCTGTTGCTGCGATTTTTTCCCGGACATTTTTCTTCGAATTTGACATACGGCCTCCATAAAGGTTGTCTTGTTGTTATTTTCTATTTTCTTGCGACGATTTCGCAGAATAAGTTCAAGTTCAGGTATCTGTCGGCATTTTTTCAATACCTGTTTGTGGATTGCCTGGCGTGACACCTGGCGTTTGCGTGCCAGATCGCTGAACCTTACATCAGGATCTCTGATCTTTTCATCCAGCAGTTCCAGGGTTTTTTCATCCATGCTCAACATGAATGAAATAATTTCCAGTAAATCACTTCTAGTGTATTCTTTTTTCTCCGGTTTTTCCGTGCTTCTCTCCATGAACGTTGGCGGCGTGGCATGGTCGATTAAATTGGCTGCGACTTCCAGTTCAACTCCGCCCCTGATTGCATAGGGCTCGTCGGCGGCATCCTTGCACCATTGTGACAGTTTGCATGTTTTGCAATTTTGTTTTTTTTGATATTCAATACCGTAGCATTTCATTGTTTTCTCCTGTTTTTTTGATTTGTTTATTATAGTATATGTCGTGGATTGTTTAATTGCAAGTTGCTTGTAGTAAAATATTTATAATTATTTTTATTAATTATTATGTTAACTTTTTGCGACATTGTTTGATTATCTTAAATTAAGTTAATAATTAGCGGCACTATATAAAATAATCAACACAAATATTTTCACTTTTTTTATGCCCGGTTAAATTATGTCTGAACTTGAAGTTGCATTTTAAGAAAAAAAATGTAAAAAATTTTTCGAAAAAAGCCAAAAATCATGGAAAAAAAACGTTTCGGAGACAATATTAGAGTAAGACATTAAAATGCTCCAAGGAAATATATAATGATCAAAATAAGTACGTTTCAGGTTGACTGTACTCCGCCGGAAGGAGTCATGATCGGCCTCAGTATTGGCTCTGCCGCTTCCGGGGCGCGAGATCCGCTTTACCTGAGAGGAGTGATTCTGGATGATAACGGCGACAAGTCAGTTATTGCTTCGCTTGATTATTGCGCTCTGCTTAATCGCACTTACGAGGACTTCCGGTTCGTGCTGGCTAACGCCGTTAAGGCAGATGTGGAAAAAACGGTTATCCATTGCGTGCATCAGCATGATGCTCCTTTGCTTGATTTTCAGGTAGTGGAGTATATCGGGGCTGAAAATTATTATCCGCGTGACTGGTTTGATTCGGTGCTTGATAAGTGTGCTGCAGCCGCTGCCGGTGCGGCGGATAAAATGGTTAAGTTGGGAGCGGTTGGTTTTGCCGAAACCAGGTTATATGGCTATGCGTCGAACCGCAGGATCACCATGCCGGACGGAAGTGTCAAGATGCGTTTCAGTCGTTGTTCAGATAAAAAGCTCAAAGAGCAGCCGGTAGGAACTATCGATCCAATGCTGCGTACAGTTGCCTTTATCGGCACTGAAAATAATCTTTTGACCTCGCTGAGTTTCTACGCCACTCATCCGCAAACCTGTAATGAGGGTAAAGAGTTCAGTGCCGATGCGCCGGGAGAAGCCATGCACCTGTTATCGAATGATTTTCCTGATGCCATGCATGCTTTTTATACCGGGGCCGGCGGAAATATCAGCGCCGGTAAATATTCCTCCACAACCAATTTGGAGGGCAACCTCAGGCGCTTTGGTTTTTTGTTGGCTAAAGGAATAGCCCGCAATCTCAATTCGTTGATTTATACCTCGGTCGAGAGCGTTACCTGGCGCCAGCAGAGTTTTTCGTTTCCGCTGAAAAAATTTGACCGGGAAAGGATGCTTGCCGAATTGCAGTCTCCGGATACTGAAACTGGTGTAAAGGTGTCTAATGTGGCCTTGCTCTGCTGCCAGGATTATAATGCCAAGCCGAAATATACGATGCGTCTCCTTGAACTTGGCAAAGCCAAAATATTGTTTCTGCCGGGTGAACCATTTGTTGAATATCAGCTTTATGCCCAGGCACTGATTGCTGACCAATTTATTGCTACCGCGGCAAATTGCAGCGATGATTTTCTTTACCTTCCCACGGCTGATGCATTCGGTTCAGGTTATGAGTCAAAAAGTTTCTGCCGGACAACCGAAGAATTTGAAATTCGTTGTAAAATGGCGCTGGAAAAGTTGCTGCTGTAGTGTGATGATTTGTCGTTTTGTACTTGAAATTTGCCGGGGAAACGTTATTTTAATCACAAATGAGAGGTGGATTCTACTATTGAAATTTTTAAGGGAGGTTTGAGATGGAGATTCAGTGGGTGCTTTTACCGCAAGACGAATATGACCGGGAATACAGTAAAGCGTTTAAGTCGCCGGAGTTTACCGATAATTTTACCTCGGAATCGCTTGAGGCTGAATTTCGGTTGTTTGACGCCAGTTTGCGTCAGGAGCTGGTGAAATACTGGAAGGAGGGGGATTGCGGAGATGGTGATTTTGCCGTATCCGACGAGTTTCAGGATGCTTTTCATCATTGCGGCGGCATTTATCATTCCCGGGCGTTTTGTCCGGAATATATTCAAACGGTCATGGGGGTAATGGCCGGGCTGCCGAATTCCGCCCGATGGGTGTATCACACGACCGTTGAGTGTATGGATGAAGATGATGAAGAAATTCCATTCTGCGAGTTTTTTATCCGAAATGGCAAAGTATACGGCTCGGAGGAAGAGTTTGTTTGAGATCATAATTTAAAACAGGATTATATTATGGGTGGTGCCGCATGTATTATTCCCGGAGTCCTGCTCGAGGAGCGTCTGGCTCCGATGCCCCGGAAGAAGTCGCTGCTGGATAAACTTTTGGGGCGCCGGAGATATGACAAGCCGGTTTATTCGGATTTTGGTGATAAGACATTTATTGAGGTTCCGCCCGGAGACTTGCCGCGGAAGCTGACAGCACGTTTCAAGGAATACCTGTCAGAACGCCTGGATAAAAAATGGCCCGCGACGGAATCTTTTTTTGAATATCTTTTTCCGTGCGTCGGTTTCAGCGTTACTGACGTCTTTCTGCGTGGTGAAAAAACGGCGGAAGTAACTCAATGGTATGTTCAGATAAGCTTTTCGGCCTGCGCGGGGATGGCGGATGTTTCCGCGCTGCTCGCTTCGCATTGGGCTGAGATCTGGGTGAAGAACGATTTTGCTTATATCAGTGAAAATATCCTGAAACCGGAAGGATTTACTGCGTCTGATCAGCTTGAACCGTTTGACGGGGCGGTGCGTTATGTCCCGGTTGGAACCGGCACGTTCAGTGTATATGCCGCGTTCTATCCTGCGGCAGACGCCGATAACACAAGTGAATTCGAAATTGACTGTGCCTGGCTCGAGCAGCATGACGACGAAGATGAGTTAATGCTGGACTTGCGGAATAAGCTGGAACCGGTAATGGCCGACGGACAATGCCGCTGTCAACTGTGTATGCCGCAATATGCAATGATCAACACACGGCAGATATAATAACGGTTTTCTTGTCTTTAAGTTATTCTTTGAATAGTTGTTGCCTGCCACTGAAAATTAAAGGAGTCAATACATGGCAATACAAGGGAAAAAAGCTGATTTATATCCGATTATCCTGACTGGAATTATCGATGGAGTATTTCTATTTTTAATACTCCAGACCAGATATATAATGCGGCGATATTTTGACCTGCAAATGGAAGGTGCGCCTTTACCCAATTTATCCGATTTGTTTTTTAAAAAATTAATTCCTGAATATGAGTTGAATTTGTTCTTGTTGGCGGCTTGCTATTCTTTGATATTAGTCTCCATTGGTTTTTGGGTTGTTGGCAATGGTCATCGCATAAAAAATCGACGTGAACGCCTTATTGACTTTTTGTGTATGTCGCGTATTACGACTCTATTTCTTGCTTTCATGTATCTTATTGCTTGTGTATCTCCGTTGATCTCTTTGATTGATTATTTGGACGGGCCACATATTGACGATGCCAGAGAAATAATCACTCTTGTGATTTTGGGAATAGTAACTTTATTTTTGATCTGTACAGCTATAATTCAGTGGAAGCGGATTAAAAGACAAGATGCCGAAGAGCAAGATGATTAGGACTTGGGCTGTGATCGCGAAAACCATGAACTTCGCTTGGTCTTGGTTGGAGAAATCTTCATCCCAGCAGGGCAAGCTGTTTTCTCAGATCGGTTACTTCGCGGCGCCAGAATTGTTCGGAGCCCCAGTCGGGGAAATGCCGGCTGAAATCATAGTCGTTGGCCTGAGTGCTGCACCAAGCCAGAAAATAGATGATCCGCATCGCACGCAGCGGTTCGATCAGTTTCAATGAGTTGAAATCGAAATCCCGGAATTGCAGATAGCCGTCAAGCATCAGATCAAGTTCGCGCCGACAGTCCGGGTAGTGTCCCGGCAGCAGCAGCCAGAAATCCTGAATCGTCGGGGCGTTCAACATATCGTCAAAGTCGATCAGCATCAAACCCTCGTCCGGACGTTCCAGAATATTGGCGTAATGCAAATCCCCGTGGACCCGCTGAAATTCAAATTCATCATCAAATGCTTCAAAAATAGCGTCCAGCAACTCATCGGTTACCAGGGCAAAATCGCGCCTGCTGCCCGGCGAGACAAAATCGCCGTCAAGTAACTGCTCCACGTAATGTTCCGTGGTATCCTCCGGGGACAGAATAAGCCGGTTCGGAGCGTCGCGTTGAGCTCCGACAACATGCATACGGCCTAAAAGAGCCCCGAAACGGTTCCAGCACTCTTCGTCATCGGAATGTGGCGGCCGTCCCCCTTTGCGTGGAAAGACCGCGAAATAAATGCCGTCGAAACAACCCAGGGTGGACCCGTCGGCCAGCGGCATCGGCGGGATGACCGGGATATCCGCCGCCGCGCAGTCAAGTACGAAGTTATGCTCGTCCTGAAGTGCCGCCCGTGACCAGCGTCCGGGCCGATAGAATTTGGCCACGATCCGTTCCCCGCCTTCAGTCTGGAATTCGCAGACTCGGTTGATGTAACTGGCAAAAGGCGCGGCCAGGCCGCTCAAGCGGCAGTCCAGCGCGTTTTCAACCGCGGACATCATTTCTATCGGGGTCAGTTGACTGAAATCCTGTGCGTTCATGGGCGAATCCTAAAAAAAAGCCGCATCCGGTATCGGAAGCGGCTTTTTTCAAATCAAATAAACAATCCTTAGCGGATAGAGTTCATCAGAACATTCAGCTGCGACTTTTTGTTGCAGGCTTTATTTGTATGGATGACGCCGACTTTGGCGGCTTTGTCGAATTTGCTGAAACAGCTCTTCAACATTTCTTCCGCTTTGTCCACGTTTTTTTCAGCTACTGCGGCGCGGAAATTCTTTTCAACGGTTTTCAGTTCGGTTTTACGAGCTTTGTTGCGCATCTGGGCTTTCAGACTGGTGCGCATACGTTTCATTGCTGACTTGCTGCTGGCCATAATTGCCTTCCTTTTTAATTATCCAAAACATTAATTTATCGTGCTGAGACACTGACAAACAATAATATAGCTTTAAAACATGGACTATTCAAGCGAGTTACAAAAAAATAGATGAAAATCGCTGTTTTGCCTGATCTGCACTTGATTTTTTTTACAAATACTGTATTTTATATTAATGAATCAAGATTCAATAATAATGAATTATTGCTTAAATAGAGGATTTTTATGGTTCAGGCTGTAGTACGGGCGTCAAAAATATTACAACTGGTGGCGGAGAGTTCCGACGGGCTCCGGCTTTATGAGCTGGCCGATTTGATGGGGCTCAAACGAACGACGGTATTCAATCTGGCAAATACGCTGGTGGAAGAGGAACTGCTGACCAGGGACCGGGATACCCGTTATTTGATTGGACCGGCGGTTGGAAAATTATATCGGAGCGGCGGCGAGAAAAAACTGTATCAGAATCTGGAAGCTGAACTTGCAAATTTTTACCGGAAATTCCCGGAAGTCACTCTGGTGTTGACGGAACTTGGAAATAATGATATTCGCGCGTCGCTTTATATGCCCCGTGACTGCGGAGGCAAACCGCAATATCCGGCGGATATGACCCTCAATCCGTATTTCACGGTATGCGGCCTGATATTTTTCGCTTTTGCTCCGGATGATGATCTGGGGGGGCTCCGGGTCAGACATCCATTTGAGTTTCGCGGACTTGAGGGTTGGGGCAGTTTGGAGCGTTTTCAGGATGCTGTGAGATTGACGCGGGAAAATGGCTATGCGGAATCGCCGATGACTCCGGAGGGTGAAATAAAATTTGGCATCCCGGTCTTTGGCGCTTCCGGGATTCTGAGATGGGCCATTACGTTTTCAGTTTACGACCTGGAGCTCTGGTTGCCGCGCCGGGATGAACTGTTGAAAGATCTGTTGGAACTGGCTGGAAAAATCGGTGCCTGATATTGAAATCAGGCTTGTTTTTCAATACAAATAATTATATGGAAACAGGAAATGCGTATATGAATTTTTCAAAGGAATATGATGTAGTTGTCGCCGGCGGCGGAATCGCCGGAGTCGCGGCCGCGCTGGCCGCCGCCAAACGCGGCAAAAAAACGGTATTGATTGAGAAAACAGTCTTTACCGGCGGGTTGGCGACTACCGGTCTGATCAATATCTATCTGCCGCTATGTGATGGAAACGGCACCCAGGTTTCTTACGGTCTGGCTGAGGATTTACTTAAAGCCAGTTTGAAATACGGTTGCGGTGATATTCCGGATAACTGGAAAAACGAGTACAACGCGGCCGAGGCTAAACGTTACCGGGTGGTTTTCTCTCCCGCTTCTTTTATTCTGGCGATGGACGAAATGCTGATTGATGCCGGGGTGGATGTCTGGCTGGATACGGTAGTCAGCGGAACCCGGACTGCCGATGGCCGGATTACTGGAATTGTGGTCATAAATAAAAGCGGGACCGGGTTGATCGATGGAAAATGTTTTGTTGATTGCACCGGGGATGCTGATTTGGCATATTTTTCAGGTTGCAACTGCCCGATAGCGGATAATGCCATGGCCTACTGGGCATTGGAGGCCGGTGGTAATGGATTAGCGGATAATATTCAACGGTACGTCAAGGGATGGTCCGGAGATCCGCGCATGGGGATGCCAGGAATAAATGGCAAACTGGTTTCTGATTTTGTGATGACCGGCCGCAGTATTTACCGGGAAAACCTGGCGGTCGATTACGCTGAGGGAAAGTCCACTCGTAAATCGCGTTTTCCGCTTACTCTGCCGGCGATGGCGCAGTTTCGCATGACCAGACGGATTGATGGAATATTTACGCTTGATGACGGTATGGAATGGACTTCGTTCGATGATACGATCGGTCTGGTTGCCGACTGGCGCAAATCCGGTTATGTCTGGGAGATTCCATACCGGTCTTTGCTGCCGAAGGATTTGAAAGGATTGTTGGCCGCCGGACGTTGCATGGCTTCCGCCGGGGATGCCTGGGATGTGATGCGGGTGATTCCGGTGGCGGCGGTTACCGGTGAAGCTGCCGGAGTCGCGGCGGCATTGGCGGTTTCCGGGAATATTCCCCCGGATGAGCTGGATATCACATTAATTCAAAATGAATTGCGCCGGAACTGCGGTTTCCCGCTGCACTTTGCCGATGTCGGACTAAACCCGGATAAAAGTTTATCTGCTCAGTAATTGGAAAGAACCTTTTGAAGTGTTTCAACCAGCGAGTCAACTTCTTCTAGGGTATTTTTTTCAGAGAAACTGATCCTTAAACCGGAATAAGCGTCGTCACGTTTGAAGCCCATGGCGGTTAACGCCGCGCTGGGGCCGCCTGCTTCGGCCGCGCAGGCGCTGCCGGACGAAACGGCGAATCCCGCTTCTGAAAGCATTCTGACAATTACCGCCGACTGGAATCCCGGCAGCCGGAAATGCAGAATATATTCGGAGGCTTCGGCTAATTCGGTGGTGATGACCGGTTTGATCTTTGGCGGCATCGCGAACAGTAGTTCCCGTAAACGCAGGTTCAATTTTCCAACTTGTTCCTGATAAAATCCTTTAGCCGATCTTCTTTTTATGGTGTCGACCATCGCTAAAATTGTGGCCGGTTCAACCCGACCGGTCAAGTATTCCTGATGCCGGAGTTTTAGATAGTTGTCCCGGACTGCTTTATTACGGGTTATTACGGCCGCGCCGCCCGGAGCTCCGATTTTGTGGCCTGAAGCAAAGATATAATCAAGCTTAGCGTTATCCCATGGAATAGACATTTTTCCGGCTGATTGGATGGTATCGAGCATAAATTCGGCATTTTTCCCCTGCTCGTCAATGATCGTGCGAATTTCCTTTAACGTGGCTGAATCGTACTTGGCTCCGGTTTCGCTTTGCACATGAAAAAGGGCGAGAAGACGGGTTTCCGAATCGACCAATTCTCGCAAAGATTTAGGGTCCGCCAGGCCGTTTGAGGTGATTTTCACATAACGGATTTCCGCAGGAGTTCGCTTTAGCGCCGCCAGCAGGGCAGGGTGCTCGAGTTTACTGGACACTATGTTGCCGCTTTTTAGGTTCATGGCTTCTATTGTGCAGCGGATGGCATCGGAACCGGTATGGCTCCACATGACCTGTGCGGTCTGTGATGCGCCCGTCGTCATGGCTTCGACTAATTCCCCTTCTGCTTGCTCGAGGCGTTTGCGTACGGCGTAGCCGGCATCATGGATCGCTTCCTGATTGGCCGGGTATTCATGCGCGAACCGGCAAAAATCCTCAAGGGCGGCTGCGTCTGCCGGCATTGCCGCCGCATTGTCGAAGTAGACCATTGACATATTACTTCGATTTCTTGTTGTCGTATGAAAGTTTTTTGTAGGAACGCTTAAATTCGGCGATCATCTTTTTGCCGCCCGATGACTTCTCTTTCAGGAAGAAGGCGAACTCGGATAAGCGATGTCTGAATTCCGGGTCGATAACATGTTCTATTTTGCAGGCCATGCGTTCGGAACGGGCTTTGGTGCAGCCCATGATATCATGAAAGAATTCGGCCAGAATTGAATGCGACTGTGCGAGTTCCGCGGCAATAACTTTGCCAACCTCAGTCAAAGTAACGGCTTGTCTGGGTTGATAATTGATCAAGCCTTTTTCCGATAATGTGCGCAAAACCCCGGTTACCGATGCCATTCTGACGCCGAGAATGTCGGCGATGGACTTGGCGTGGGCGTGATTATGGGCCTGACACAATTCGTAAATTGTCTCAATGTAAATTTGTTGTTTCAGGGAAAGTTGAGTAATCATTTACGCGTCCCTGACAGCTTTTTTATCTCGTTCGGCTTTTGACTTTGCGGCCGCGACCTCGGTTGTCTGGTCTTCATTGAGTTGATTTATCTGTTCGATATTTCCTGTCGCTTCCGCGTATTTACGCTGATATGTAATTTCAATTTCCGCCAGTTTGGCTTTAAGAATATTATCGATTTCGCCGATTTTCGCTTTTTTGTCGTCATCCAGCTCGTTTAAAGCCCCTCCGCTGCGTTCAAGAGCCAATTCAAGTGCACTTTTCATCATTGCGTCCTTTCATTTAAATCATTGGTATAATCGATAACCTGGCGATAGGGCATATCGCCGCCGAAAATATCGAGGGCGCTGCCGACCGTAAATGAGATTCGTCCTTTGCCGTTATGGGCGATTTTGTCGATGTCGTCAAATGAGGCGATGCCGCCGGCATAGACGCAGTCGATTGGACTATTTTTTGCAAGAATTTCCAGCAGACGGGTATCGATGCCAGACCTTTTCCCCTCAACGTCGACCGCGTGAACCAGAAACTCGCTGCAGTAACCTGATAGGAATTCCAGTATTTCGGCATTTACCTGCCAGTTGGTGAATTTCTGCCAGCGGTCGGTAACGATCCAGTATGCGCCATCGCGCCAGCGGCAGGAGAGGTCCAGAACCAGTTTTTCCCGGCCGATCATGCCGGCAATCTTCTTCAGGTTCTCCAGTTCCAGTTCGCCGTCGCGGAAAATATAACTGGTCATTATCACTTTGGCGGCGCCACGTCCTAGCCATAATAAGGCGTTATCCGCGGTTATTCCCCCGCCAACCTGCATACCGCCGGGCCAGGCAGAGAGAGCTTCCGAGGCGGCTTCGTCATTGCCTTTTCCCAGCATAATAATGTGTCCGCCGGTCAGGTTGTCGCAGCGATACATTTCAGCGTAATAGCCGGGCGATTTTTCCGAAACGAAATTAGTATCCGCGCCGTCATCATTCAAACTGCCGCCGACGATCTGTTTTACCTGTCCGTTGTGCAGGTCTATGCAAGGGCAAAATTTCATGTTATTCCTGAGTTAGTCACTAATATCCAAACACCTTATAATATCTCAGAAATTGGCCAAAAATCAAGTTTTGATCGAAAAATAGTATTTTAGAGGCATTGTCTTATGATAATAAAATACCATGTAATTTATTTAACGTCGTCAGAAATTTGTCATTATACTAATTTTATGAGTAGAAATTCTGCATGTTCTGGCTTAGCGCAATTTTAAGGTTGACAAACCGATCATTGCAAATATTCCGGCCAGAATCCAGAATCGGACGACAATCTGGGTTTCAGTCCAGCCTTTATGTTCAAAGTGATGGTGAATCGGTGCAATTCTGAAAATTCGGCGTTTGAAAAGTTTGTAGGAAAATACTTGAAGCAGAACCGAGCCGGCTTCCATTACGAAGACCCCGCCGATTACGACCAGAATCAGTTCCTGTTTGACCAGGACCGCGATCAGCCCGATGATGCCGCCAAGGGCCAGTGAGCCGGTATCACCCATGAACATTGATGCAGGGTGGCAATTGTACCAGAGAAAGCCGACGCAGGCGCCGACAACCGCGGATGAAAATACCACTACCTCGCTGATACCCGGAATAAAAGGGATTGACAAATAGGCGGCGAATTTGATATGACCGCATAAATAAGCAATAAAACCGTAGGCCATCATGCAGAAAATAGTACAACCTGGAGCCAGCCCGTCTTTACCGTCGGTCAGGTTGACCGCGTTGGAGGACCCGACGATAACGACAACCGCCAGTCCTAAAACCCAGATGCCGCTGGTAACCGGATTTTTCAAAAACGGCACCATTAACTGCGGCATCAGCTTCCCGGTTTCCGGCAGCGTGCTTAAATACCAGATTGCGCCACTTGCAACCAGAAATTGCACGATGAGTTTCATGCGCCCGGCAATACCATTGCGGTTGCGATGTGCTACTTTGATATAATCATCCAGAAAACCCAGAATGCCCAGCGCCAGCAGGGTCAGGAAACATAGTAATGCCAGTGGATTAGCCAGGTCTGTCCACAATAAAGCTGCTACGACGATCGAAAAAATGATCAGCAAACCGCCCATACTGGGAGTTGCGTCTTTTTCACGGTTCTGAAACTCCTCGGGTAGTAATTCTTCATAACGATTTGGAGCTACCGCCCGGAATTTTTTTAATAGTTTAACCGCTGTCGGTCCCAGAAAAATAGACAGCAGTAGTGCGGTCATAGCAGCGCCGGCGGCGCGAAAAGTTACATATTCAAAAAGTCGAAACGGTCCGAAAATATTTTGCAGCTCAGACAGGTAAATCAGCATTCAATCCAGTCTCCATGGATAAGAGGTTAAAACATCAAAACAGTTCCATGAATATAGGATTATCAATGCAAAATGCAATCGCCGAAATTACAAAAAACGCAAAAATTCAAAAGCTGAAAAACTATGTGATTTATCTTAAACGACCAGTTTGTTCAGTGGATATTCGACAATGCCGGTCGCCCCGTTGTTAATGAGTTCCGGAATCAGGTCGCGGACGACATATTCGTCAACGATGGTATTGAGCGCGCACCAGCCTTCTTCCGCCAGATGGGAAATGGTCGGTCGTTCCAATGCGGGAAGTTGTTCCAGAATCTTTGAAAGATTTGCTTCTTTGACATTGAGCATCAGACCGACTTTGCCTTCGGCTGCCAGGACCGCTTTCAGGAGCATTGCCAGTTTTTCAATCTTGGCCTTTTTGAAATCGTCCTGCATCGCTTCTTTGTTGGCGATAAAGCGGGTGGTGCTCTCACAGAGCGTATCGATAATAACCAGATTATTGGCGCGGATTGATGAACCTGTTTCGGTGATTTCGACGATTGCGTCAGCCAGCAGCGGCGGTTTTACCTCAGTCGCGCCCCAGCTGAATTCTACCGTGGCGTTGACACCGTGTTTTGCCAGATAGCGTTTGGTCATGCCAACTGCTTCGGTCGCGATCAATTTGCCTTCGAGGTCTTTGGGGCCTTTGATGTCTGAACCTTCCGGCACGCAAAGAACCCAGCGTAGCGGTTTGCGTCCGACTTTGCCGTAGACCAGTTCGGCTACTTCAACGACGTCGGAGCCGTTTTCCTGAATCCAGTCGTACCCGGTCAGCCCGCAATCCAGAATGCCTTTTTCAACATACCTGGACATTTCCTGGGCTCGGATCAGCATGCATTTGATTTCATCGTCATCAATGGTCGGGTAATATGAACGGGAGCTGATGGATATCTGATACCCGGCCCGGGCGAACATTTCAGCGGTGGTGGTTTCGAGACTGCCTTTGGGGATACCTAACATCAATTCATTCATTTCAGGAACCTTTCGTGTATAATAAATTTAATCGAATAGTTTGCGTAAAAGGCCTTTAATATACAACATGTTAACTGTTTTTCAAGGTGTTTTAAGCTTATGATTGCCCGTCCCGGAATTTGTATAAGGTATTTTTACAGGTTATACTATGCACAATTATGCGGTCATTCAATTTTTTATATAGCTTCTTTGCTGCCGCGATTAATTTCTATGATTTTTTATGTAACAATGCTTATTAGGAAGGAATAAATATGTTGAAAAAGGCGTTTTTGTTTGTTGTCCTTGTAATGAATGTTCTAATTATGCACGCGTCGGATGCCCCGAAAGTTGATAAATGGAGCTATTTGCCGAAAATTGTGGCGAAAGTCGGTTCAGAAGCGATTTCAAAGTATGATTTTATTGAGTATCTTGAAACCAATCTGGAACATAAAGCGTTGAATTCGCCGGAATACCTGAAAAAGATTACTCCGGAGGTACTCGACGGTTATATTAATCTTGTCCTGTTGTATGACCTTGCAGTTAAATCCGGCTTTAAAGCGTCGGCAAATATGGCGGGGCAGGAACTGAAAAAACTTCATCCGCAAATAACTGATAAGCAGCTAAAACAGTTGGAAAATAACCGATCTGTGCAAATGGAACTGTGTCGTGACCTGTGGATTGCCAGGTACATAAAACCGAAGATAAAGGTCACTGATGCCGAGTTGAAGAAAGCCTATGACGATTACAGTATAATCATCAAAGCGTCACATATTCTCTATCGTTCAGCCGGGAATTCTCCTGCTGAATTGAAAAAGGCCCGGATAAGGGCGGAGGCATCTTTGAAAAAGATTAAAGCGGGAACTCCATTTGAAAAAATCGCAGCTGTCGATAATGATTGTCATTCATCCTCGACTCCGGGGGACCTTGGTGAATTTGGTCGCGGAAAAATGGTTCCGAGTTTTGAAGACGCTGCTTTCAAGTTGAAGCCGGGGCAGGTCAGTGATGTTGTGCAGAGTCCTTTCGGGTTTCACATCATCAAGGTGACCGGAAGGCGGAAAATAAAACTGCCGCCATTTGATCAGGTGAAAGAGCAATTGCGGCAAAAACTGATTTCGGTCCAGGTCGAAGATGCGGTAATCGCGGCTATGCTGAAGCAGAGAAAAATCATCCCTGTGCAGATATTTCTTAAAAAACAGTAAACTCCGAAAAATAACTACTGAATAACCTCGAGAATCTGGTTTTTTGCGTAAGGTTTGGCGATGAATGCGTCGGAGCCGTATTCAAAAAAATCATAAAATTAATCATTATGCCTTTTGAAATAAAGCATTATGTGCTTTTTAAATAAATTATAACAATTTTATATTAAATAACTTAAGTGCGGCTGAAGGGGCCGGGCTCCGTTGGTCCAATAATGAAAAAGTTTTAATCAGCGGATCCAAGTTAATTCTGTTATATGATTATTGAATGATCTCGAGGAGCTGATCTTTTGTATAGGGTTTGGCGATGAATGCGTCGAAGCCATATTGAATATATTGTTCTTTTTCCAGAATGTTAGCGGTTTGGGCGATGAATTTTATATTCCGGTCGGGATATCTGTTCTTCAACCAGGCGAGGCATTCGAACCCGTCCGCGTGCGGTATTGCAATGTCCAGCAGAAAAATATCGTAGGGAGTGTCGAAACATGCCTGTTTCATTTCTTCAAAAGAAGTTGTAATTTTGAAATTGATATGGGCCGAAGATAAAATATTCTTGAGATATTTTATGCTGTATTCGTCGTCCTCAACCACCAGAACGCTTGGCTCTTTTCCGGTTTGCGTTCCCCTGACAGCCGCAATTTTTTCAATTCCTGTTTGTTCAGTCCCCGGCTGACTGTCTGGCGGCGTTAGCTTCAGTCCCAGTTGTGATTTTAAAATGGCGTAAATATCCGTGCTTTTAAATGGTTTACTTAAGACCGCATTGAATCCGTAATTCAGAATTTCCGATTTTTCATGCTCGAATGCGGATGCGGTCATGGCAATTATCTTGACATCTTTGCTGCTTTCATTTTGCCGAAGTCGTTTTACAACTTCCGGTCCGCCGGCTTCCGGCAGTCGCAGCGACAGCCATATCAGTTGCGGAGTCCAGCGGGAACAAAGCTCAATCAATTTATCCCCGTCAGATACCTCGCGCAGCTCAAATCCGAATAGATCTAGTATGTGATGCAGCAATAGACGGTGTTCGGTATTGTCATCCGCGATGAGCAGACGGATGCGCTGCTGTTCCTGTCCTGACCCGGTCATTGATTGGACCGCTCCTTTTTCGATGTCCGTCTTCGGAGAGGATAAGACTTCGACCGGCAGTTCAAAGTAAAAAATTGCCCCATGCTCCAGAATGCTGGAGAATCCGATACGGCCGCCCATCAGTTCGACGAATTCTTTACAAATTGCCAAACCCAATCCGGTCCCGGATGAGGTGTGAGATACTTCTCCAGCCTGATGAAAAGGTTTGAAAACATCTTTCTGGTCATGTTCACTAATGCCGACGCCGGTGTCCTCTACTTCGCAATATAGGATTATGCAACCTGATTTCGGATGTTTTTTGTGCATTATCCTTAATGAGATTTCTCCCTGTTTTGTATATTTTATTGCGTTTGAAATCAGATTTAGCATAATCTGTTGCAGTTTACTGGAATCGGTAATGATTCTATCCGGCAGGCCGGGTTCAATTTGAGCATACAGATCGAGACCTTTCTCCAAGGCTTTAATACTCATCAGATTTTCTACTTCGGTAACCAGTCGGCGTATTTCCACAATATTTTTATCCTGCGTCATTTGCCCCGCCTCAATTTTCGAGATGTCCAGAACACTGTTGATCAGCGACAGCAGATGTTCGCTGCTGTGTGAAATGATTTCAAGGTACTTTTGCTGATCCCCGGTCAATCCGGATTCGTGCTGCATGAGGTCGGTGAAGCCGATGATCGAATTAAGCGGAGTCCTTAATTCATGGCTCATGTTTGCGAGAAAGTTGCTTTTAGCTCGATTTGCCGCTTCCGCCTGATTTTTTGCCTGACGTAAAATTTCTTCATGCCGGATGACTTTTTTTACCATCGGCCGGAAAATTACCATTGCTTCCGAAACTAGTAATGCCAACAGCATCAACCATACAATGGTTTCCAGCATTTTTATTTTTGCGATGGCTGCTTCTCCTTCAAGCTGGTATTGGTTTGCCAGTTTATCCAAAGCAAGCAACAGTCGGTTCTGACCGATGTCCAGCAGTTTTAGTAATAATTCATTTTTTGCGGCCAGTGAATTCCCATGGTTATTTGACAAGGTTTTGGCATACGAAAGAAACTTCCTGATGTGCTGGTCCGCTTCATAAGGCGGCATGAAATAGTAAGACGCGATTTCCCTTGACATGTTTCCGGGCAGGTTCATTTCTTTTGAACCTTTGAGAAGACCGTTGTGCGATTTTTCCATCAAATTAATAGCCGCTTGAAGCCTTTCCCGTATTTTGGCCGCTTCTCCGGGGCTTTTAGTGTGGGTCAGTGTTTGAGCCAGCAGGGATATTCTCTGAGTGAGCATTCCTTGACGGCAGCTGACATTAACGATGGCGGCGGTATTTTCCTGTTCGGAAATAACCAGTATCAGGGCAAGATACGAAAAGGTCACCAGAGCGGCAATGAAAGTCAATGCCGCGATATAGGGTGCTGTCAGAGTTCTGAAAACAGCTTTATCTTTTATCCGGTTTGCCATGTCAATCCGTAACTAATTTCTCAAATCACACGGATAACGCGAACTTACTGATATCGGTTCAGGGCTGTAAAACCGGTATTAGTTGAATGAATTTTTTATTCTTTGAGTGGAACGATCAGTACGCCGCACTCAGCATCTTTCAAAATGTCTTCGCAAGTACTGCCAACCAGTAGCTTATGGAGTTCACCGTGTCCTTTCGAACCCAATACGATCAGGTCAATCGATAATTCTTCGGCTTTTTTCAGGATTACTTCTTCCGGATTGCCTTCAAGCAGAAGGGACGTGGCGTTAATTCCGTCCGCCTTGAATTTAGCTGAGAGCGATTTTAATATTTTATGTTCATTTTTGAACTTTTCCGCACTCAATTTACGATCAGAAATCATATCATTCGGGTATTCGGAATATTGCTGGATCATTCCGTAATAATCATAATTTTCCATTACAACCTGTGGAATTGCACTTTCCATCGAGGTTGCGTGGATGATCCAGAGTTTTGCATTCATGCCCTTTGCCAGTTCGGCGGCCAGGTCCAGGACGCTGTCAGAACTGTTCGAGAAGTCAATTGCTGCTATGATATTTTTCATTTTAAGCCTCCATCCTTATATAATTTAAGTTCCTGTAATGAATATAATACATATTTCTCAACTTCGCAAGTGGTGGAGTATTTATTTCGTTTCACCGACTATCATCCGGTAAACATTTTGTGAAATTTGCATTTGTCCATGACAACATTTATATTTTACATATAGTAGGATCGAACCATTCAAAAGAGGATAATAATGAAAAATTTTGTTCGTAAAATATTATTGGCTGCATGTGTCGCATTATCGGTTATGGTGATTACCGGCTGTGCTACCGTGCCTTACTCGGGGCGCACCCGCACTATGCTGGCTGTCTCACCGGCGGAGGAACAACGAATCGGGCGGGACGCCTGGGCACAGATCAAGGCTAAAGAAAAAATTTCCACTAACAGAAAGTATAATGAGGCCCTGCAGCGTGTCGGCAAAAATTTGGCGAGCGTGATCAAGGAGCCAGGCTTTGACTGGGAATTTGTGGTTTTTGACTCTGCTACTCCAAACGCGTTTTGTCTGCCAGGTGGAAAAGTCGCAGTCTACAGTGCTTTGTTCAAGTACACTGCCAACGACGCTGAACTCGCATCCGTTGTCGGACATGAAATTGCTCATGCGGTTGCCCGTCATGGAGCGGAACGCTTGACTCATTCGATGGGCTTGCAGATTATCGGCAAGGCGATCGAGCTGGGTACGGAGAATAACCAGCAAATAATGGCCGCATACGGAGTGGCCTCAAATGTCGGAGCGATGCTGCCGTATAGCCGTACCCATGAGTACGAAGCCGATTACCTTGGATTGATATTTCTGGCTCAAGCCGGATATTCGCCTCAAGCTGCACTGAAATTCTGGGATAAGTTCGGAAAACTTTCGCAGATAAATGCGCTGCAGGAATTTTTCTCGACTCATCCGGCCGGAGATAACCGGATTGAACGATTGCGGGAAAAATTACCGCAAGCGGAGGAATACTATAAAGACGCTCAAGTGAAAAGAGGATTGGGACAACGTTATTGATCGGATGTTGAACATTCAGCACTCAGTATTGAATCTCGAAAATTGTATGACCGGTTTTTCACAAAGCTGAAAGAAAAAAATGCTGGAAGAACGGGAAAATATGGTCCGCTATCAGATTGCAGGGCGCGGGGTTTCTGATCCCGTTGTTCTGGATGCTATGCGAAAAGTCGAGCGTCACCGGTTAGTACCTGAACACCTGGCCCATTGTGCATATGAAGATTTTCCTTTACCGATCGGAAAAAGACAAACTATTTCTCAACCGTATATAGTAGGTTTGATGACCGAACTGTTGCGACCGGGACTGCTGGACCGGATTTTGGAAATTGGTACCGGTTCCGGTTATCAGGCCGCGGTGTTGGCGGAGATAGTTAAAGAGGTTTATACGGTTGAAATTGTTCCGGAACTGGCGGCGGCGGCGCGTGAAAAACTGACTGAAATGGGATATGTCAATATCCATTTCCGCAATGACGACGGCGGCACCGGCTGGTCGGAAGCGGGACCGTTTGACGGAATAATTGTTACTGCCGCCGCAAGGGTAGTTCCCAAAATGCTGATAGAACAGCTTAAAGTTGGAGGAAGAATGGTAATTCCCTGCGGTGATGCCGATGCTGTTCAAAATCTGAATGTCATCGTTAAAACACCAAAAGGCACCGAGCTCATTCCCAATATTTCGGTCAGGTTTGTTCCCATGATCGGAGCCAGTCAAGATCTTATTTAAAAGATTTGCTTTGTTAAGTCTGTAATTTTCTGAAGCAGTAGATCACTGCTCCGGCGGGGCCGAGGCCGCGGCTTAGTTGTTTTTTGTTGACTCGAGCTGGATTGTCGAATTTTGCACCCATTTCACGGATGAATAGTTTTGAACCGAGAATCGCTCCATCACTGAAGTGGCGGGTGCGTCGCAGAAAATGGATCGGCATTGATTCTCTGCGTTTGGCTAGTTCCTGCGCCTCAAATATCTCCTCACTCGAGGCTCCGCTCTCTGCCGCGACGATGCGAACAAGTTCACTGCGAAAATAGCTGAATAGGTCATTATCGCTCCATTCCGAGGTGTCACGATGCCAGATATTTTCTTTGAGGTGCTTGACGAAATTTGCGTGAAACATGTGTTTTCCAGTGCCGCAATAACGTCCCCAGGTCGTAAAATTGTAGTCGGCGGGATTGGTCGTTAGTCCGGCGCGGACGGGATTCAATTCGACATATAAAACACACGCTTCAAGAGAGTTGCGACTGTCGAGAATGACGCTTTTGAATTTGTTAGCCCAGAGTTTGCCGATGCGGTCACGGGATTGGTTGTAGACTACGGTGAAACGTTGTTGGAAGGCGCGCATGAAATAGCTTATGTCGATCATTTTGAAGCCGACTTCTCGACATGTTTCAGGATTGGCCGGGTTTATTTTTGGCATCTGCTTTGGCGCGTAAGTATACTTGTCTAACATACTGCTATAGTAATTGTTATGTCGTCTGGCAATGTCTTCAATCGACGGCAGTTCGTCCGGTCCGGGAGCGTAAACTACCACATGGAAATGGTTGCCCATCCAGGCGGCTGAAATCACCTCGATCAAGAAATATTCGCAAAGATTTTGCAGCAGCCGAAAGCCGTATTCCATATCGACCCGATTAAACGGTTTTTCGCCTCTGCAGCCGGCGGTCCGGTTCATCAGATGGTAATAGCAGCCTTCTCCTTTCACTTTCATGCGTGTTCCGCGTCCTGACATGATTATTCCTCCTTGGTTGACTGGTTTGATGTTAATATAATGGTTGGAAACGGTTTTGTCAAGTTTAAGTATTATGTGATTTAATTAAATTGTATAATAAGTTAATTGTTAATGATATGTGAGTTTGTAACGGTAGTGCGTTTTTTCTGAAATTGAAGATTCTCTAATTATAAATGACTTGTTTTAATATTTTTTATTTTAAGAGTATTAAAATCTATGTTACGATGTATTGTAACTCAATTACTTTTGTAACGACGAATTGATTAAATAATTATGGAGAACGATATGCTGAAAATAGGCTTTATTGATTTGGATACGTCCCATCCGCGCAGTTTTGCCAAACGGCTTAATGCAATGCCGGATGTCCAGGTGACCGGAGTATTTGATCGAGGGCGGGTTAAAGGAGCCGACGAAACGGCCGGATTTTCGGCTGAATACGGAATTGAAATTTACGGAACAGCGCTTGAATTGGCCAGGAATTCCGATGGAGTGATGGTGCTTTCCGCTGATTGGGAAACTCATTTTGACGATGTGATGACATGCCTTGAAGTCGGGACTGCCTGTTATTGCGATAAGCCGGTATTTGGTTCGCGCGATGAGATATCACAATTTCTGGAAGCGGCGCAAACTGCGGAATCGCTTTTTATGGGGGGCTCCGGCTGGCGCTGGAATGCGATTACCAGTGAATTTTATAATCAGACTTCAACCTCTGATATTAAAGACGTACTGATGATCGGGCAGAATGAACGCTTCTATTACGGCATCCACGCTATTGACTGGCTGCTGGGGCTTTTAGGTCCGGGCTTTGAATGGGTAAAGCATGAAGTGGCAGGTCCGGGAATGAATGTCTTCAGTTTGATGCATCGCCGCGGCTGCGTCGTCAGGACGTTATTGGAAACGTCGCCAAAGGTCGGTCGTCGCTGCTGGCTCAATGTTGATGGAGAAGAGCATTTTATCAGTCTGGACATAGACTCGATCCATGATGGAATCTGTGGAAATTTTATTAAAATGCTGCAAACCGGGGTCCAACCGGCGCCAGATGCAGATTATCTGGAAGCTTCTCTGGTGATGCTGGCGCTCGAAGAAGCTATTGAAACGGGTAATCAGATCAATATTGCTGAAGCGTCAAAAGTGCAATCTATCAGCAGTCGTGATTTCATGATAGATTATTGTAAATGACATCTTGGTAAATTAATTGTGAATGAAGCCAGGCTGGCTTTTCAGTTCATTGATAAACGTCAGCATATTTTCAAGCGGAACATCACCTTCGACGGCGTGGGCCGGGGCGAAAATATAATTGCCGGACATTCCGGCCGCAATCAGTTTCCGGGTTTCTCTGCGTACGTCCTCAACCGAGCCGTATGGCAAGGTTTGCTGGGTGGACAGGCCGCCATGAAATGACAATTTACCTTTGTATTGATTCATCAGCGAATATGTGTCCATGACTTCAGGCTGAAACGGGTTGAAGCAGTCAAGGCCGATCGTGACCAGGCTGTCGAAGAGCTCGTCAACGTCGCCGCAGGAATGGATCATCACATATTTTCCCGCGTCTTTAACCACTTTGTACATGCGTTTTAGTTCGGGGTAGATAAATTCGTACCACAACTCCGGTCCCATGATCAAACCGTGCTGCTGTCCCCAGTCATCGCCGAAATAGATAGCGTCAATGTCGTATGTCAGGGCTTTTTCAACCTGGGCGATATTATAATCGGCGATACTCCTGAACAATTGGCGGACAAAATCCGGGTTAACCACCATGTCCATCAGTAATGCTTCCATGCCGCGCAGGGTCCAGGCTCTTTCATAGAGTGAAAAACCAATTGAGTATATCCTGAAAAGATCTTTGCCACGGGCAAGTTTATCTTCCGCTCCGTTGAAGAACAAATCACCGTGCGGATCAGGAAATTTATATCCGGTCAGAGTCGGTTCCAACAGAACCTGGCCCTCGACGACTCCAATGTCCTTGTCTTCAGAGCGGTCCCAGACAACACCAAAGTAGTCACGGTAGCGTTCGTTGCCGATATCCTGAAAAAAGCCGATGCCGTTGCCAAGTCCCAGAAAATGGTTTTCAAGTTGAGATTCGAGCTTTTCCGCGCTACCGTAGTGGGCTATCAGTTTTTCTTTGGCTTCAAGCGTAAAACCCAGATTCCACGGAACATAAGGCACCGGTTTGCTCTCAAGTGCCATTTTTACTACGTCTCTCTTTGTCATGTTAAATCTCCTGCTCGTTTTATTCCTGATACTTTCCAAATGACAAAAGTAATATATAACCTCAAGTATCGGATTGTTATGGATTATTTTGCCGAACACTTGTACTTTCAGGCATTTTGTATTATATTTATACATTATGCTGGATTATCAAAAAAATAACTGTCAGATCATTTTCAGTCGTTACCTGCAGGAGGCGCTGGACCATTTTTCCGCCTGCTTTGGAATCCGGATAGCCTTTTTCAATACTCTCGGGCAGGAGTTGAAAGTGGGAATGCAGCAGGGCGCGTGTGAATATTGCCGGAAAGTACGAGGAGAACTTGGTCTGGTCGAACGTTGCCTGCAAGGCGACCGCGACCGGATGGCGGAAGCTGAGAAATGTCGGCGCAGCATTAATTATCGCTGTCATGCCGGATTACGGGAGGTGGTCAAACCGGTCTATCTGAATGATTTGCTGATCGGTTATATAATGATGGGACAGATCAGAGATAGCTATATGCCGTCGAATACCATTCTTGCACAATGGATCAAGGCAGGCGGACTTGAGGCAGATTTGAAGAAGAGTTTTTTAGCCGTTCCGTATATTGAACCGGCGAAAATCGAACACATTGTTGGCATATTTGAGGCTTTGGTTGAAAATACGGTTGCTAGAAATGCCTACAAACTTGAAGATGAGGAACCGATGTTCAGGTTGAAAAACTATTTATTGCAGCATATAGACCGCAATGTGCCACTTGCGGAGGCCGCCGCGTCTTTGAATTGGAGTAAATCCAAGCTTACCCATACAATGAAGTTGAAAACCGGTCTTTCATTTAAAAAAATGCAGTTGGAGATGAAAATAGCTTACGCCGAACAACTCATCCGTGCAGGAGTAGAGAACGTTGCTGAAGCCGGTTATGCGGTCGGGTTTCATGATCCGGGATATTTTTCCCGTATCTATAAAAAGTATCGCGGCAAACCGCCGGTCAGCATTAAAAAAGACTAAAGTAGGGAAAGTTATTAATCGTATATCTCTTTTAGGTGAATGTGTAATTGTTTTATTGTTAGTTTTTTGCGATTTTTTAATAAATCACATAATACATTTTCATAATACATTTTAATGATAATCTGAAATAAAAACGGGAGCTTATAAAGCTCCCGTAAAAAGTAACGTCACATGCAACTGATTATTCGTCAGATTCAGTGGTTTCAGCTTTAACCGCAATTTCCTTGGAAGACTTGATCGTCAGCCACAGTTCCGTTTTGGTTTCCGTTTCGCCGTCTTCGTTCTTCGATTTAATCTCTTTTTTATTCAATACAGCACTTACTTCGACTTTTTTGCCGTCAAGCGCGGCAAGCTTTTTGCCGTTTTCGTCCAAAGTAACTTTGTAGGCTACTACAGTTTCTTCGCCTTCGCTGTCTTTGCCGCTGACGTTGAGAACGACACTGGTAATAGCGTCATTGGCGTCTTTTTCAACCGCCAAGGTTCCGGTCATTGTCAAGACCTTGGCCGCTGCCTTTACTTCTGCGGCCTTGCAGGCTTCTTCGGCTCCGGCGATGGGGGCTGTCAAGCCAATGGCTGACATTACAACTGCGGTATAAAGAACAGAACGTTTCATTTGGTTTTCTCCATTGTTAAAGTATTAATTGAGTATTTATCTTTTGGGGGTGCCGGGTTTTCCGGTTTTGGGGGTGCTTGCGGTTTTCTTGACTTCTTTTTTCTTTTCCTTAGTCATTTTTCTGCTCCTTAGTTAATGATTTTTTCTAATGCCGACATAACAATAGAATATTATTAAAAAGCAAGCCGCATGCCAGCTTTTTAATGAAGATAATCAAGTTCAAAAAGCAGGTTGTTGAAAAAACTCATGACAGCATTGTGAAATAAAACTTCACATTGAATGAAGTTTTATTTCATAAATAGATGATTTTGAAATTTTATTTCACAAAAGGCGCAATATATTATATGCCTGTAAAATAAGGAATGGAGTCTACTTAATGATTTTAAGGGTGAAATTAGCGTTGCGGGCCGGCTGTTTGTTGGATATGCTGGTTGATGGAGTAAAAAAACAGGGACTGGTTCTGGTAGATTCCGGCCCGGTTGGTAACGTACGTCAGATCGTCGGTTCGTCATGTGATATTTTTATTGTGGAGGACGAACTGTTGCCGGAACCGGCGTTGGAAACACTGAAACAAACCATGCAATGGCCCGAACACCCGAAAATAATTGTCTTGACCATGAAGGACCGGGAAGAGCAGACCGCAATGCTGGCGGCCGGTAGCGAAGCAGTCCTTAGCTTGCGGACTTCGGATAATTTAATATGCCGGGCAATTCATTCGATTCTTGCAAAGCAGATAGCGCTTGAGAATGAAAAACTAAGTCCGAAACAGGAAATTGCCGAGCCGCGGCTTTCTGATTTTGTCTCGCGCAGCCGGGCTATGCAGGTTTTTTTGAATACGGTCAGGAAAGTTGTAAACAGCGATTCTTCTCTCCTGATTCTCGGCGAGACCGGAGTCGGTAAGGAACGTCTTGCTCTGGCGGTTCATGGAGAAAGCAAGCGCAAGGATTTTCCTTTCATCCCGGTCAACTGTGCGGCGTTGCCGGTAAATTTGATGGAAAGTGAATTATTCGGGCATGAAAAAGGGGCGTTTACCGGGGCGTTAAGGGCGCGGCGCGGCGCATTTGAACTGGCGCATCAGGGAACTATTTTTCTGGATGAAATTGGGGATATGCCTCTGCATCTTCAGGTTAAATTGCTTCGAGTGATTCAGGAACGGCACTTTGCCCGGGTTGGTGGAGAAACTCAGATCAAAGTTGATGTCAGGGTCATGGCCGCGACCAATCGCGATCTCGATCTGGAGGTGAAAAACGGAAATTTTCGCAAAGACCTATATTACAGATTGAGCGTGATCGCGTTAAATATTCCGCCGCTTTCGGAACGGCGGGAGGATATTCCGGAACTGGTAAAAAATTACATCGAATATCTGGCTCCGAGAATCGGGGTTGCTGCCAAGGGGATTGACGATGCCGCGATTCATGCTTTGATTAATTATAATTGGCCTGGAAATGTGCGAGAGCTTATTAACGTGATCGAGCGCGCGATGCTGCTGTGCGAAGGAGATAGTATTTCGTTAAAAGAATTGCCGGATGACATTCTGATAAAAACAAATACCGTTGTTTCCGGTACGCAGTTGACTGAATATGTCAATGACCGCAATATGGTTGATATTCCATGGAAAACAGCGCGTAATATTATCATGTCTGAACTGGAAAAAAAGTACTTCAGCGACCTCTTGAAAAAATATGACGGGAAGGTTTATGACGCCGCGTCGGCGGCCGGCATCACTCCCCGGGCATTTTATCAGAAACTGGAGAAATATGCTATATCCCCGTCCGGTTCTTCGGATTCCTGAGTCTTTAATATTGCATAAATGGACTATCAAAGTAAAGACGATTTTATAAAAAAACTGTAGCTGAGGATATGAATAGCTATTAGTCGTAGATTGATTATTGGTGAAATGTGTCTTGTTATCAATCTCTTATGTATTTTAATTAAACTAAGTTATGCTTTTTTCAAATTTCAATATTCATGTCAGAGAGAAGCAAAGTATAGCAATTATTGAACCGCTTCTTCCATTACTTTCAACGTTCAACTCCAGTTGTCCCGCTTGCGGGATGGCTGTGGAATATTTAGTTTTGTATTAATCGGAAAAAAAGAAAACAATCCTGACGTTTTCGTCTCCAAGATTAGACACGAGAAACTCCGCTGAATTCAGCATTACATTCATTGCCAAAGATAAATCATTATGGGTAATATTTTTATATTCCAAGGCACGCTTAATTTCAGACAAATATAACCAGCCCTGAACATCACGTTCATCAACACAGTTATTTCTGAATTTTCTGATTTGGTCGCTTAGTCCCGGAGGACATCCTCTTGGTTTATAGAGAGGCGGAATATTTGACGAATTCCTTACTCCTGCTATCGCGGCAAACGCTTCATAACCTTTGCCGCCGACAAGTGCATAATAATCAGTAAAGTCAATCACATCATAGACAACATAATTTTCACAATTTGCATCATTTGGTAAAGGGTGATTTCTGTCGTATTCAATGAAAAAGTATACATCAGTTCCCATAGTCGGCCACAATCATAATTTTACAAAACTATATTTTGCTTGTCTTTTGTATTTAATTTCTTAAATGCCTCAATAAACTGTATCGGTATCTTGCCGGTTTTGTTATACATATTGATGCATACTATATATGATGTAAACATTGTTACAAGTATAATGGGAAAAACCTCTCCTTGTCGAGAATGTATCAACCCTCATATTGTTAATTAAGTCATCAAATGTTTTTCAGAGCGCTGGTATTTTACCAGCTTCTCCCGCCATTCCGGGTTGCATTCAATTGGACGGGTTGGAATATCCGGTTCAAAGAATTGGCTGTTCATATTGCTTTCGTTTTGATATAATAAAATCAATTCCACAACTCTTCTCATAGTCATCCCGTATTCAAACTTCTCAGAATTATCATACAACAATTTATACTTTTCTTTGCTCATCTCGTTTGGTGATGGGATATCAAATATTTGCTCCGGAAAGAAAAAACCGTAAAGCCAGATATAAGTATAGATGCCGAAACGATATCCTATTTCCTCCCAACTGTAAACCTCATAAAAGAACCAGACAAAAACCGTAGCCGGATCATCTGGAATAATTAAATCGAATTTATTGTCTTCTGTGTCCCTGACAGCAAAATAATCCATATAATATTCTGCCGTTTCACGGTCTATTCCACATTTTTCCCATTGTTTAAGAACGGCTTCCCGGCTCCGGGTTGATATTTGCCTGATGATATCAGACCTAAACTTGTCAGCGTCAAAAATAAATTCATCAGGAAGTGCAGCAGGCTTTTTCTTTGAAAATAATGCAGCAATGAAACTTACTATTTCTCCGAGTGAAATATTCAGAAAGCTCATTGGACCGTGTTCAGAATCATCATTACATTGTTTCATGTGTCGAAGAAGACCGCCATTCATTTGAACCGGTTTGATTTCTTGTTCCGTGCTCATTTTTCCTCCGTTTCAGTTGTGGAAATTCAACTTTCTGATAATATGCAGTTGTTCAGAGTAAAATACAAATTCGATATAAACCTGATGTGTCAGTCCCGATTGGTAAAAATACCGGGGGTAATTGACTTTTTTTCGCGGGGATGCTATTATAACTTTACTTCGCAGTCAGTTAGAAAACAAAAAAAGGAGTGAAGCATGTTGACAGGAATCTCAAAAACATTGGCGGCTGCCGCTGTTGGAACCTTGGCATTTAGTAGTGTGATTGCGGCGGAAAAGGTCGGGGAAGGTTTTGCTCCATCGCTGGAAAAAGTGGAAATAAATGGTAAGGCCTTTTACGAGAACGGCAAATTGAAAGATCAAAAAATTGAGATTGATTCGGCCAAGGCCGCAAAAATCAATTACGTCTTCAAAAACACCGGACCGAATCCTACCAAAATTCCCGGACGCGTATTTGTTCATTTTGACTTGGGTAAAAAAATCGCCCTGGGAAGTGATTTCAATCCCAAAACCCCTACGACCAAGTGGACTAAAGATTTTGTTTTTACTGAGGCCAGGAATGTTGATTTCAAGAAGGTCAAAGGTAAAACAGTTGTGATGTATCTTGGAATTTACATGCCCAGAGCCAAAGGCGTCAGGCTTAAGCTGCTCAACAAAGAGCCGGCTCCCGGTCAGCGGCTCAAAGTCGGAGCAATTGTCGTTAAATAATTTACCGAAAAAGATTTTGTAATTGAAACGGCCGCGATATAATCGCGGCCGTTTTGTTGTTAATTTTCAGTTCCAGCAGATTGAGTAATTATTTCAATTTTCCAATCCCTTAGAGGGCTGCTATTTCCATTTTAGATGTGGTTATTTTTGAAGGTCAATAATTGCGTGCGCGATTTGAGCTCTTGCCTGGTCGTATTGTTCAAAGGTCCAGCCGTTAGGTAGAGAAAAACTTCCTGACGCAAATCTCTTGCCGTCTTTACCGCGCCAGGTTTTATCCCATGACGATTCCAGGAACGAGCATTTGTTTCTGAGCTCTTTAACATCAATTGAAGTTGATATTGTTTCAAGCAGTTTTTCCGCTTTCGCGACTGCCGCTTGTTTTTTCGGATTATGCTTGTTTTGAGCGATCAGGTCTTCAAGGGTGATGATATATCTCAGGTCGGTAATGCCTTCGCGCATGGCTTCGAGCAGCAGGGCCGGGCCACCTTTGTCTTTCCCTTCAGGCGGATAGACGTAGATCCAGTCCGTGTGATGTGCGTCAAGGTCGTCTCTGCAATTCAAACGGGGCAGGTCATAATTCCATAGAATACTGCCGGCGCAACCCCGTCCGATTGAGCGGTAGAACCAGCCGGTCGCAAACCGCATTGATTCCAATTCCGGGAAGGTCAGACCGTTATTAAAATTATAATGATAGAGTTTTTTCCCGTATTTTCGGGCTTTTGCCATAATATCGTCCCATTCGTCCACATACCATACCGGCCGACTGGAGTATCTGAGGACGATAATATCCACCAGCGGAAAAACTTTATCGACCATTTTTTGATATTGGGTTTTCGAGGTTTTTTCCCACAAATGGTTGCTGCAGGTTGTCATCCCCATTTTTTTCAGAATTTTCAAATCCCGGTATGCCAGGTCGATTACATTTTGGGACAGAACTTCATCATAGGGTGTGAAGATTATTTTCTTAATACCGTACTTCCGGGTGCCGCGATCATATATTTGTTTGATAATTGACGAATAGGCTTGTGCGTATTTTTTTTCATCCGGCAAAAAACGGTTTGTAAATTTGAATATTGCGCCATAGCACGATATATGAATGAAAAAGTTTCCGTCCATTCTGGCTTTTGCGAATGCTTTAAAGGCGCGTTCATAGATTGAATCTGTAAAATCGACTTTGACATTGTCGTAAGTGCCGGTTATTTTCAAACCGGAGTCGACATTGACAAAGGGCTTTAAAGAATTAAGCCCGATAGATTTCATTCTGTCAACCGGGGCCGGATCGGCTCCGTTCCCCTCCCGCATCTTACAGTAGAATGCCTGAAAATTATTTCTCAAGGGGGCCAGTTTGAATGGGTAGACCGTTATATTTACCGGGATTTCCGCCACGGCGGTCCCATCGCTTGTCAAAGTTATCTTTCCTGCATATTTACCCGGCTTTGCATCCTTAGGAATATCAATGTTCAGCCAATACTGGACGGTGTTGTTTTTCCGTAAAGTTTCCGGGCTGATTGGTTCCAGGTAGACCGGAGCATGCATGTATTCACCGGGGCCGCGATAGGCACCGAACCTTTTATTAAGCAGTCTGACTTCGCTGAGTCTGATCTTGTCGATCGGGATAGTCCCGGCTGGACCGGAGAGCCCCTGCTTGACTACCGGCTTGAATTTTAGTGAATTTGTTAACGGACGGACGGCAAAAGACATGGCGAGAGTTTCTCCTTTTGCGCCGGATTTTGCATGTTTAATCTTTCCGGGATCATTTTCAGGTAAGTAGGCGGGGAAAACCAGATCCAGGATATTGGGTTCGAACAACATAAAGCCGCGATTGACTGAAGTCTTTGACAAAGGCGGGGTGCTGTGATTGTTCACATAGTGTCGCTGGATATAATAACGGTCCCTGATCTTTTCATTTACGCTATCATCTCCGGTGTTTCTAGATGTGAAGGTCACCCGTGAGTCAATTTGGGTGTTGGTATCTTTAGCGGTTGGAACAAAGCGGAGATATTCAATGATCGCAAACCGGTCGGAAATGCTGTGCAGGGTTATGGTTTGACCGTTCATTTCGATATTCTTTGCCCACATTATATCCTGGCAGGCGGTTTTGCTGCCGCGCGCGCCGGCCGGTAAAAGAATTGTTGCATACTTACTCATGGTCGAGGTTTTAAGTTGGACTCCGTTGAGGATGTTTACGCGTGGGCGAATTCCGAGATAAAGGTTAAATTTTCCTTTTAGGCCAGGATTGCAAGTCAGATCCGGCAGATCCAGCGTTGCGGGACTTTTATAGAGTCGGTTGTTTTCCACATACCATTTGTTCAAAACAACCTTGTTCTCAACTGCGCTTTCAGGCTTGAGTTTATGAAAATCCTTGAAATATATGGAATGCTGATTTACGGAGGAATTATTGGTTGTTGCTGCCTGACTTTTAGCCGGAGCTTTTATTTCAGATCCACTGATCAGAAGCGACCGGGACAATATAACCGATTTTATTATACCAGTGAACAAATAACCGCTCGGGCCGCCCCCGATGTATAAATCGCCGTTGCCAGCGGCCGGTCTGCCGCTGCGTTTGATAGCGCCTTCCTTTTTACCATCGATATATAATTCAAGGCGGGATCTATCCCACGTTACAGTCAACAGGTATTCCTTTTTACTTTCAAGCGCGACTTTGAATAAATTGTATGGCCGGTTCAGTCCCTTGATATAAACCAGTACATCTCCTTTTTGGCCGATCATTACGGAGTATTGTGATTTATAGCTTGTACCTTTGCAGATCAGCGAGGCGAAGCCTATTTTACCGATTCTGCTTAAATCACAGGTGAATTTAACTTGTATTGAAAACTGGCCGTCCGGATTTAGCTCCGGATTGGATTTGACGGCGACGAAAGCGTCTTTTTTGCCGTCAAACTGTAAGCTGCTGCCTTCAAAATCATCCCATAACCAGCGGCATCCGTTTTGCAGCTTTAATATTTTGCCGTCAAGTTTGTTAGCGGAACTGTCCGTGATAACATTGCTGCCTTTGCCGTCGTTGAACTTCCAGCATGCGATTTGTCCGCTTGTTCTTGCCGCCATAATGGTAATACTTGAAACAATGGTTAATGCGCTTAAAAAAAATTGATTCATAAGAGAACTTTCATTTTTGGAAAGGTGCAAAATTACCTGATCACCGGCCGGGCGTAAAGTTCAGGCTGGTTGAGAATCTGTCTGGTCAGCGGACCTTTTTGATACTTTACATGACCGTCCATATAAAGTATATTCAAACCGTTGGCATGCGGGATGCCGGCTCTTTCCGGGCGGGTGTAAAGCAGCGTCTGGGCGCATGATTCGACCAGCGCTTTGTCTACAATCCCGATTGCTTCGGTCGGTTTAGGGATGCGCGAAATCTTCTCGTACGTATAAGACGCGTTGGCGGCAAAGACCCACCAGTGGGTGATATAGCTGACTTCCGGAAGAAGGGTAGTCCCGCCTAAGGTTACTGTTGCCGGGCAGTGTAGAAATGAGTTTTTGCCTGGGACCGGGTTGGAGGACTGGTCTTTGCCCTGGCGGTAGTAGTAAGTCTGAGCCCAGGCCCAATTTTCAGCTCCGGTTACCAGGTTGGGATTGCCGCTGGCCCGGTTCAGAAAGCCATCAAAGTCGTCGGTATAGAAAGTAACTGCCAGACCGACTTGTTTTAAATTGCTGGTGCATTTGATTGTTTTTGCCTTATCTCTTGCTTTGCTGAGAGCAGGCAGCAGCATTGATGCGAGGATTGCTATGATAGCTATTACTACAAGCAATTCTATCAGTGTGAATCTGCTTGCTTTTGCTGATGTTTTCGTCCTCATCGTGTTTCTTTTCATCGTGGCATCTCCTTGTGTTGCTTTTGTGTTTTTGGCGTTTGATTTAAAAAATACCTACTTGTTCTATTTTCTGTTTTTCTTGTAAAAAACCATTTTTTATTAATCTGTAATCACTGACGCCGCAGAGGAATTTAAATCCCATCTCAAGATAGCGATTGATTTTATCGGGAGAGCCGCAAGGGATTCCTGCCGCTTTTCCATATTTGTTACAAGCTGCAACGACTTTTTTGCAGACCGCTTGAATTTTCGGGTGATCGAACTCGCCCGGGCATCCCAGGCTTAAAGAGAGGTCAGCCGGGCCTAAAAATAAGATATCGACCCCGTTGATTGAGGCAATTTCGTCGATATGCCCGATGACTTCCGCATTTTCTATCTGTACCATGATAAAGGTGTTGTCATTGGCAAATTCCATGTATTCGGCAAGCGAATGCAGACCGAAATCCGCATCCGCGCTGATTCCGTCTATGCCGCGCATGCCGATAGGGGGGAACTTGCATTCATTTACGATCAGTCTTGCCTCATCAGCGTTGATGACCCGCGGAATCATCAAACCCCGGGCTCCCATTTCCAACGGCTGGATCAGGTCGCAATGCGATCCTTGTTTAGTTCTCACCATAGCATCGATTCCGGATGCCCGGCAGGCGCGAATAATCCCATCCATGCAGGAAGAGTCAATACCGATATGCTCATTGCAGATCCAGATACAATCAAAACCTATTTGTCCGACCAGTTCATAAATGGCGGGGTCCTTGTATCCGACTTTGACACAGTAAACCGGCTTGTTCTGCTTCAGTTTTTCTTTTACTATTGATTTTTGCATAATAACCTTTTCAGGATTCTTTGTGTTCAGATAAAAATATGTTTGCCTGCCAGCGTAATATGCCCATATGATATTCGGGATGCAGCGGCAGGCCGGTCAGTCTGGCGTCATTATTGCTTCCTGCGTAAAACGCCGTCACCAGTGACCCGTCAGCCAGTTCCACCGTTGAAGGATAGCCGCAATCCGACGGGCCATTGTAATTGATCAGTAAAACCGGGATTGACCACGTTCGGCCGCCATCGTTGCTGATCATAGCCTGAACTCCGCAGAGGCCGGTAACTCTTGACCCGTAAGTTACCAGCAGTCTTCCGTCACTTAGTTCCAGAATATGCCCCGGGATTTGGCCAGGAAGAGTCAAGACCTGATCTTTGCGCCATTCGCGGCCGCTTTCAGACGTAAACAGCAGCAACGGGTCAGGAGCGGCGATCATGTTACTGTATTTTACCTTGCGAGAGACATCACGCCCGACTGCGAACCATTTGTTTTGAGTTGTTTTCAGCAAAGTGACTTCGCCGCATTCAGGCAGCATCGACTCCGGCTGCTGCCAGCTTTGCCCGCCATCCGTACTTTGCGAAATATAAAAATCGGCGCTGCATTCAGGGCTTTTTCTGGCATAAAAAGCACATTTCAGTGCGTTTTCTTCGTCCGTTACGATGTCTCCGAACGGTACAAAGCCAGGGTCGTTATCAATCTGCCATATTGAGCGTTTCCAAGTTGAACCGCAGTCTTGTGATATGCAAATTTGCGGACTGAGTACCGGTTCTTTGCGTCCTTCCGACCAGCCGGAAATAATCGCGATAACATGGCCCCGGGCGTTAATCCCGATTGCGTGATTCATTCTGACGTGTAAAGGTTCGTCTTCATGTTCGGAAACCTGACTTCTGAACCGCCAGCTTGTTCCGGCATCATTACTGACATGTAATTCAATATTACCGCAGTCATAACCATGGGAGGGCTGATTATAGATAAATGCGCCGATAGAACCATCCGGCAGAATTTTCAGGTTCGGCCACAAACCTTTGTTCTTGATTGCGGTAAAATATTCGGCGTTCAGTTGGACCGGGTCAGGCATTTGAAAACTCCTTGTATTTTTTTGAATGGGCTCTGACCGCGGCAAACAGTTTTACTTCGTCCTTTTCTTCAAGCGCATTAATAATTGTTTGATGCTCCTGATAAACTTTCACGGACGGAGTATCATGCTTTTTGAGCAGGCGTTTCAAGCGTGATTCTCTGAAAAAATCAATTAATAAAGGTTTCAGGCTGATCAGCATTTCATTTCCGGTTATATCGATCATGCAAGCATGGAATTCCGCGTCGAGCAGCGATCTGGTCTTTTCATCACTGTTTCTGATCTTTTCATTGATGATTTTCAGCTTGGCAATATGCTTTGGCTTGATAACGTCAAGCAGTTCAATGCTCAAGCCGGTATCCATAATGGAGCGCATTTGTGCCAGTTCTTTTAAAACAGAATTCTGGTTATCCATGTAAGGGATATAGTTCTTGTAGGGATTATCAGGCATCAGTGCTCTGATAAACGCGCCGCTCTTGGGTTTTGAATCGATTATGCCCAGTGATTTGAAGTGCTGCAATGATTCCCTTATTGCAATTCTGCTGACGTTTAGACTGGCGCACAAGGAGTGTTCAGATGGAAGTTTATCTCCGGGTTTAAGTCCATTGTTTTTGATGTAATTCTGTAATGCCTCAATTACCGCCAGCGTGGTGGTTTGTTTTTTTATCGTTTGCAAATTAGCGCTCATTTGAGTTCCTTTTATGCTTTTTGTCTTATTGTAATACAAGATTTTGATTTTGCAACCCTTCAAATCGCAAAAAACTAAAAATTTTTTCAAAAAGATGGCATATGCCGCAAACCAAATTTGCCGGGTATCTTCTGCAATTACGTTACTGGTTGAAACATCGTATGCGGTCATGCATATTTTTATATTGTCTTCTAGTGTTTAGTTTCAGGTGATATTTAATATAAGTCGCCGGAATTTTTTGGCGGTTTCAAAATAAAATAAAGTACGGCATAGCAGCGTTATGCAAACTTTATTTTATGAAGAAAAGCCATAAAAGAACCAGACTTGGTATTAAATTCATCGTGAAACTGGACACTAGTATCCGATTAGAGTTTGGCGATCGCGGTTGATTATCTTCTTTTTTTTATCAAAACTTCCGCTAGCGCCAATTGACCTCACAAATATCCCTGCTAGATTAGAAATAAATGAAATCAAAAGAAGTGATTGGATAAATATTTTTTAAATTGTAAAACTTTTTTCAAGGAGACTGCCAGGTGATTATAATTTCATGGAACGTAAACGGCATCCGGGCCGTGGAGAAAAAAGGTTTTGTTAAGTGGGTGGAAGGCTGTGGGGCTGACGTCATCTGCTTGCAGGAGACCAAAGCGCATAAAGAACAGCTTTCGGACAAGCTGCTGAATATTGACTCTTACAAATCCTATTGGAGTTCAGGCGAACGCAAGGGTTACAGCGGTGTCGCCACTTATTCTAAAATAATTCCGGATAAGTATGAGACCGGTTTCGGCGGTCATGAAAAATTTGATTGCGAGGGGCGGATTCTGGCGACTTTTTTCGGGGATTTGGTCCTGGTTAATATATATTTCCCTAACGGACAAAGTGGTGACGAGCGGCTGCAGTACAAGCTGGATTTTTATGATGCGACGCTGGAGTTCTGCGAGAAGCTGCGCGAACAGGGAAAATCCCTGGTCATTTGCGGCGACTACAATACTGCGCACAATGAGATTGACCTGGCGCGCCCGAAGGAAAACGTCAATATTTCCGGCTTTCTGCGCATCGAGCGCGACTGGATGGATAAATTCGAGAGTTTCGGTTATGTCGACACTTTTCGCGAACTCCATCCTGAGACCGCCGATGCCTATTCGTGGTGGAGTTACCGTACTGCCGCGCGAAGCAGGAACGTTGGCTGGAGATTGGATTATTTCTACATCACTCCGGAGTTGCTGCCGAAGCTTCAACGTTCCGAAATCTTAAGTGATGTCATGGGCTCGGATCATTGTCCGGTACTCATTGAGCTGGATGTATAAAGATTCTGGGTGCTCTCAACGGAACGGGTGCAATAGAAAATAGAATAAATGTAGTGAATGCAACTTGTTTTTTTTCAAAAAGATGGCATATTCCGCGGATGAAATTTGTCGGGTATCTTCTGTAATGACGATACGGGCTAAATCAAATTATGCGGTCGTGCATATTTGGATATTGTTTTACAGACTCCGGTTTGAGTCTGCCGACCGCAAATAAAATGATTTTTTATGCAGTAATGCTTTTTGTTTGAAAAGGTTTGAAATAATAGAAGATGCGCACTAAGCTAGTGTTTCCGCCACGAACCGGCCCGACTTATATGCCGCTTGGAATCGCCAGTTTGCAGGCCGTGGCGAATAAAAATGATATAGAAATTGGTGTTTTTGATGCCAATGTTGAATTGTGGAATGAGATTTGCGACAATTACGGCAATCTGAATTCGATGCGCAACTTTTGTCATGCTCCGCTGGATATGTTCCTGCGCCAGAAAGAGTATGAAGCGCATATCAGTCACATGCCGGAAGGCAAAAGTTTTATCGACCGGCTCGAACGCGAGGCGGTCGCTTATCTTGAAAAAAACGAACTTGGCCCGGAGCTGAATCAACTGCTGGCCCGGCAAGCCATAATAATCTGCTTTGGAAACCCGGAAAGCGTGGCCTTTTCAGCAATGTATCCAGATCAGTTCGCTTTTGTTCTGGCCTCTGCCAAGTATCTGGATCAATCTTACGGGTATGATTTGGATATAATTATCGGTGGAGCCGCGACCAGTGCGGTGTCGCCGGAGGAGATGCTGGAGGCTTTCCCGTTTGTCGACGCCATTATGACAGGTGAAGGCGAGATTGCGTTTGAGCTTTTCCTTAAACGGACCGCTTTTGCCGATATTCCCGGCTGTTTCTACAGGATTGACAACCGGATAGAAACTTCGGGGCGGCCTCAATTCATCAAGTCCATTCAGGATATTGCCTGTCCGGATTTCAGTAGTCTGCATTCTTATGAATATTTCAATCCGGTTCCGGTTATGCCTATTCTCGGGGGGCGCGGCTGTAAGTGGCGGCGTTGCAGTTTCTGTTCTCACAACAGTTCCTTTGGCACACATCGCAACCGGTATGCCATGGCGGTGCTTCAGGAAATGATTGACTTGCGGGAGAAGTTCGGGTGCCGACACTTTTATTTTGCAGACCAATATGTGACTCCGGATTTTCTGGAAGAATTGTCCGACCTGATTCTTGCTTCCGGGTTTATCTGTTATTTTCATGTTATGGCGCGGACGATCGGAGAATATACGCCGCAACTGCTGGAAAAAGCGTCACGCGCCGGATGCTGCTGGATAAGCTGGGGGATGGAAAGCGGTTCCCAGCGCCTTCTGGATATTATGAACAAGGGAACGGATGTCGCTACTTCCGCCAGAGTCATAAAAGACGCCGCCGCTGTTGGAATCTCCAACCTGTTGATGATGATCTTCGGTTCGCCCGGCTCGAACCGGGACAGTCTGGATGAAACATTTTCTTTTATCAGTGACATTTATGAGCATATCGACAGCATGACCGCCAGCGCGTTTGTCCTCTTTGATAATACCGCATTCAGTCGCAATCCGGCCAAATACGGCCTCAAGATTCTCGATCAGAGTGTTATCTTCAATGTCGACGGCAAAGTCGTACACGGCGCGAAACTCCGCTTCAAACGGGAAGGCGAGTATGGTGAAGTGGAGTCGCCGCTGGCGGCGCGGGAAATAGATATGTGGGAACGACGCAAAGTATGGTTGGGTCCTCAGTCATTTATCGGTAAATTATGCTGTGAGCACTATCTGCTGTTCGCGGAGGCGATAAAATCCGGTTCCCGCAACCGCCCGAATACCTTTAAACGAGGCGCTTGAGCCGGAATTGTACTCAAATGCAGTAAGGATCCGGGCATGAACAGGCGGAAAAATATTGAGTTTCCGATTATTTATTTGTTTTTCGGGACCGATTTGGGAAGATTTTTTCCGGCTTCGCCGCGAAATGCCTCCGCCGGGCCCCAGGGCGCGGTGTTGACCATGATATACTGAGTTGAACCGAGACGGTCCTGTTCCTTGTAGGCAAATCTCCACATCCGGCCGACCAGGTCGCGTTTGATCTCATTATAAGCGGGATCATGCTCAAGATTTCTCATTTCATCCGGATCGTTGACCAGATCATATAATTCGTCCCGCCCGAAGCCGTTGTAAACGTATTTATATTCTTTGGTTGCAACCATTCGCTGGGTAAACATTTGTTCGGTGCCTTCGCACTGGGTACACATTTCCTGCCGCCAGTTTTCAGGTGTTTCATCATTCAGGAACGGGACCAGGCTTTCACCGGAAAAATAGCGATCGGTACTGATCCCGGCCACTTCCAGAAATGTCGGGGCGAAGTCCGCCAGACTGACAAATTCATCAACGGTGCGTCCCGGTTTTTTTATTCCGTTCGGCCATCTCATTACCGCCGGGACCATGTAGGCGCCGAGAAAGGCCGGAACTTGTTTGTGAAACAAGCCGTGATCTCCGACGTAGTCGCCATGGTCGGAACAGAAGATCACAATGGTATCATCAGCTTGTCCGGTTTCATCAAGTTTGCTTAGCAGAAGACCGAACTTATCGTCGATTTTACTGCAGCAGGCACGGTAATGCCTGATCGATTCTTTGGCTCCTTCGATATCGACTTTATCAAAAACCTGTTTTCGGAGTTTGCTGTAATAATCTGGCTTATCCTCCATTTCATCGAAGAAACTTGGCGGCAGTTCGGTTTCCGCCGGGTCATAAAGGTCCAGATATTTTTTTTCAGCCCGGTACGGGGTGTGCGGAGAGTCCCAGCCTACATACAGGACCCAGGGGGCTTGTTCCTGGGCCAAGGCTCCCATTTCGGCTAATGCAAGCTTGGTGGTTACATCGTCCTCTTCAAATGCGATATCAACTTCATCATACAGTTTATGCGGGGCGTATCCGGGGAGATTTACCCGGCCTTCGCCAAGGTTTTCCGGCAGATTCCCGGCTGATTTTCTGATGTTTTCCCATTTTATTCCGGTGTCCTGCAGCTTTTCGCCATATTTCATTAGCTCTTTCCAGCCGTAATTTTTCGGGGTTTGATCAGCGTAGGCGCTGACATGCCATTTGCCGCAGTAGGCCAGATTGTAACCAGCGTCCTTGAGATCCTGACTCCAGAATTTGATATCGCGATGCGGCCCATGATTGATAGCGTATTCATTATCTACATTGTTCCAGACCCCTGATCGGGATGGATACAATCCGCTCATAAACGTGGTCCGGGCCGGACAGCAGTGAGCCATTGGCGGATATGTTCTGGCGAAATTTACACCCTCAGTTGCCATTTTTTTTACGTTAGGCATAATACAGGGATTGTCCGGCAGCACCGTATCAGCACGCTGATGGTCTGTCATTACAATCAGGATGTTCGGTTTTTTCATATTTGCAGTTCCTCAGTTCAGTTATATTGTCATAAATTTTATATGCATGCTTACAGCGCAAACCGGTAATTCTGATATACTGAAAGATCAAGTAGACTTTCGATCAAAAACATCTGATAATCATTTTGAGAAGCGCTACGCAATTATCAAGACATGGAGATTCAGATGTAAAATAAATCTAATCTGCGTTTATTGCTTTGTCCAGCTTGAAACGGATTTTCTTCGGGGGAAAAATAAAAATGCGCGAAATCGCCGGGGCGTAAGAGACAATATTTTCAGGTCAGTTCAGCTGACCATGACACTGACCCCGTTCCGCTTCAATGCAGTAATTTCTTTATCCGGGAGTCCGGGGCTGGTAATGAGAATGGACACTTCCCGCGGAGAGGCGAATTTTACGAAAGACGGTCGATTGAATTTCGAACTTTCGGTCACGATCACAACCTTATGCGATTTCTCAACCGATTTGCGTTCCATTTCCGCCAATTCCAGATCTTTGGTGAAAAATCCCTCGTCGGCTTTGGCGCCGTCACAGCCTGAGATCAGCATATCAATATAGTATTCGTCGATGTTTTTTTCAGTTACCGGCCCGGCCAGGTCGAGGGAATTGGAACGTAGAGTTCCGCCGGTCAAAATAACCTGAATTCCGGTCTGGAACAACGTTGCGGCAATCGGCAGCGAATTGGTGAGGACCGAAAGTTGTTTGCCGGAAACGGCCAGCTGACGCGCTACTTCAAGCGTGGTTGAACCATTGCTCAGCATGATTGTGCTGTTATCAGGAATTAACTTTACCGTCTCGACCGCAAGCCGTTTTTGCGCCTCGGAGGACTTTGCCTGAACAAAGAGTTGTTCCGGTTCGTTTGTCCTGGACACCGCGCCGCCATGGGTTTTGATGGCCAGTCCGTGCTCAACCAGCAATTGAATGTCCCGCCTGATCGTCATCGACGAAACTTGAAGCTCCAACGCTTCATTTTCAATTGACAATGAGCCTTGTTTTTTTAACTTTTTTAATAAATTTTGTTGTCTTGTATTCATATATGTTAAAATATAACAAAAAGTTATAAAAGCAAACTTTTCTCATAAAAAGAGTTGATTTTTTATTTTTCAGATATATAATAATGTTAGTTTTTAACAAATAAAACAAAATATAACAAAAAGCAAAGGATACACGTATGAGTTATGATCCAGGTAAATACTCGATTGATTTTACGGAATACCCGAAAATCATCACCGAAACCGTTCCCGGTCCCAAAAGTAATGCCCTGCATGCGCGGGCGACGAAATATTATCGCGGGCTGTCCGGGCAGGTAAAACTGTTTCCGGTAGCGTTTGAAAGCGGCCAGGGCTGTACTTTAATTGATGCCGATGGTAACCGGTACATTGATTTCTCCAGCGGCATTTATGTTACCACGCTGGGACATTGTCACCCGAAGATTTCAGAAGCGGTGGCTAAGTATGCCGGGCAACTAATGAACGCCCATGATTTTACCAGTGAAATCAAAGTCAAACTGCTTGAAAAGATGGCCGAATGTCTGCCCGGTGATTTGACCGGATTTCAACTGTATGACAGCGGGACAACCGCGGTGGAAGCCGGGCTGCGTACCTGCCGGGCCGCGACTGGTAAACACGAGTTCATCAGCTGCTTCATGGATTTTCACGGTAAAAGCGGCCATTCCATCAGTCTGGCCAGAATGACTAAATTCAGCGGTCCGACCCGGTCGCCCGGATTCTATATGGTGCCGCGTCCGGATACCTATCGTCCCTGGTGGACGCGCCCGGACGGTTCGCTTGATACGGAAAAATATCTGGAATTCTATGATACTTTCATCAGGGAAAGCACTACCGGTCAAGTTGCGGCGTTTGTCCTGGAGCCGATTCAGGGTTGGGGCGGCTCGATCATGCCGCCGGATGATTTCTTCCCGAAACTGAAAAAGTTCCTGGATGAACGTGATATCCTGCTCTTTGCCGATGAGGTGTTGACCAGTATGGGGCGGACCGGCAAATTCTTGTGTATGGAGCATTGGGATGTGGTGCCGGACGTCGTTACTCTCGGCAAAGGTTTCGGCAACGGATTTCCGGTTACGGCGATGGCGGTGCGTACCCCTTATGCCGATGCGGTCGATAAGATCAGCGCTTCGACCAGTTACGGCGGCAATCCGATGGCTTGTGCCGCGGCGTTAGCCTGCTTTGAAGTTATTCAGGAAGAAAATCTGCTGGAACACGCGTTAAAACTGGAAAAGATTTTTATGGAAATTATGGAAACCTGGAAAGAAAAATATTCCATTGTCGGGGATGTTCGGGCCAAAGGCTGCCTGTTGGGCGTCGAGCTGGTGAAGGACAAGGCAACCAAAGAGCCGTTTGACGAAGCCGGCAAGCTGGTTTACCGGAAAGCTTTCCGTAAAGGGCTTGCATGGATTCCGGCCGGACATATATTAAGAATGAGTCCCCCGATTATCATGCCGGAAGACGTGGCGCGTAGAGGCATGGAAATGATCGAGGAAGCAATTGCTGAAACGGAAAAAGAGTTGCTAGGATGAATTTCAATATAAAGGATTTCGGCGCGATAGGCGACGGGATTGTTAATGACACGGCGGCTATTCAGGCGGCGATAGACGCCTGCGGCAAAAAAGGCGGCGGGACAGTTGTCTTTGATGCCGGAACCTTTTTAACCGGTTCACTATATATGCGGGATAATGTTGAACTGTATTTAAGCTCAGCGGCAAAACTTCAGGGCAGCTCGAATCCGGCTGATTATGACGATTTCAGGGCTCCCGGTTTTCTGCATGAAAACTGTGCGGAGAACAGTGCTAAATTCCTGATCGGCGCGGTTGCCGTCAGAAATATCGCGATCACCGGAAGCGGTGAGATCAATGGTGTCGGCCCGGAATTTTACGATACCGATATTGATCCGGCGGTCAGCAGATTTTACGCGAAGCCGCCGGTGCCGCGTCCGCGCATGATCATGTTTTATGATTGCATGAACGTCAAATTCGAGGATGCGTCCTTTATTGATTCTCCCTGCTGGACATTCTGGCTGATCGCCTGTGAAAACGTCAACATTCACCGCGTTAAAGTGATCGGGGACCAGAAAATGATCAATAACGACGGGATCGATATTGATTCATGCCGCAACGTGACCATGAGCGACTGCTTTATCAGGACCGGTGATGACTGCCTGATTCTCCGCGCCATTCAGAGCGTGCTTGAAAGACCGGCGATTTGCGAAAATGTAACCGTGGCCAACTGTACGTTTGACAGCAGTTGTCAGGGTATCCGCGTTGGCTGCCCGGCAGACAATATTATCCGCAACTGCACGTTTTCCAATATAGTGATCAGCGGGTTCGGTACCGGGATTAATATTGACAACCCGAAACGTTATTTCCGGGACGGCAGTAAGACTTCTTTAAACCTTGGAAATATCATGTTTTCCAATTTTACCATTGATTCGAACATGTGGCCGGTCAGGATTTATGTCGAGGATGGTCTAAAGCTCGTCAATATTTCCAATATCACGTTTTCCGACTTTAGAGCTACCGGTAAATATCCGCTCATGATCCAGGGCTGTAAAGATACGATTATCGAAGATATATCTTTCAACAACATGCAGGTTGCGACTAACGGAGATGACGCCATTGTCTGCCGGTATTGCCGCCGGGTAAAAATGAATAATGTTGAATTGACGAATCTGAAAGAGCAGGATTGAAATGATGATGATATACAAGGGAAAAAGGAGTTGATCTGATGAATTTTGATGTACGGGATTTCGGCGCGGCAGGCGACGGTATTACTAAAGATACCGTTGCGATCCAGAACACCATTGACCAATGCAGTAAACATGGCGGGACGGTTAACGTTCCGGCCGGAACCTATCTTTGCGGGACAATCTGGTTGAAGGACAACGTCAATCTTAACCTCGAAGCCGGAGCCATGATACAAGCAAGTTCCGAGCTTGAAGACTACAACCCGGATGACGCGTTCAGCCAGAATCAGGCATTTACACAGGAAAACGTTACCGGTGCCCACCTGATCATCGCGCTGGAAGCGAATAACGTCTCAATTTCAGGACAGGGGACGATTAACGGCCGTGGCGAAGCCTTTTTTGACAAATCCAGACTCAACGGCAGCAACTGGGCGATACAGGACAAACGTCCGGGCCAAATGATTTATTTTTGTGAATGCAGCAATGTTACAGTCAGCGGGGTATCATTGATAAATGCCCCTTACTGGACTTTGTTTTTACATGGCTGCACCGATGTGATTATTCATGGACTGCGGATAAAAAATCCTCCGCAAACCCAGAATGGCGACGGGGTTGATATTGACTGCTGCACTAATGTTACCATGAGCGATTGCATTATTTTCTCCGGCGACGATTGCATTACTTTGCGGGCGCATAATAAAACGCTAAAAAATAAAGCCATGGAATGCCGGAATGTGGCGATCTCCAACTGTGTGCTAAGTACCATTTGCAATGCCGTCAGGGTCGGCGTGGGCGACGGAACGGTTAAGGATTGTACCATCAGCAACATTGTGATAACCGACAGCAGAAGCGGATTATGCATAATCTCAAAATACAGTGAAAAAGCAATCCGCGGGGCGACGATCGATAATATTGCATTCTCCAATATTGTTATGGACACGATCATGCCGTTTTATATTGCGACCGGAGCCGGCGGCGAAGCGCCGATCAGTAATATTTATTTCGAGAATATCAGGGCGAAGGCCCGTAAGAGTTCTTATCTAGCGGGGGAAGTCGCAGCCCCGTTACGGAATATTTGTTTCACCAATGTAAAAGTGGATATGTATGATGGCAAAGACTATGTTGCGTCAGTTGAAGAATTGCCCTCGATGCATCGGGAATGGCATAAAGGCCGTCCATCCGCGTTCTTTTTGCACAACGTAAAGGATTCTGAGTTTTTTAAAATAGATATCTGCTGGCCGGATGTTGACGATGTATGGCAGCACATATTTATGTTGGAAAATGTTGCTGATACCGGAATAAGGTATTTGAGTTCGAAGACGCCTGATTTGTCAGCGTTTGCGGAACCGGTGAAAATGGATTCAAACTGTGATGTGAAACTGGAAAATTGCAGTTTAAAGTAAAAATTGAGTTCTTTTAATAACATTGAGAGGTAAAATATAAAATATGAGGTTCTTTCGGTGTTTCCGTGGGGCCTTGCGAATTCGTTTTATTGCAGACTTACAGCCTGTTTTTGAGTTCTAAATGAGATACCCCAGGCGTTACCCGGGGCTGTGATATTGCGCCTCTACGGGGCTGAAGAAGATAAAAGACCACCAGGCCGCAGGCCTGAAAGAACAAAGCCCCGGGCAACGCCCGGGGGAAATAATAAAAAAATAACTGCAGGCTGTAAGTCTGCAATAAAAAACATGGAAAAAATCATTGAATTATGGTATATCCATGAAAACACCGAAAGAGCCAAATATGAAAATTTATCGAGTCGGCTTGATAGGATTCGGATTTATCGGCAAAGTGCATGCTTACGGGCATATCAACCTGCCGTTGTTTTTCGATCAACAGCGTTTCAGAACTAAAATTACCCACGTTTGCACTTCACGGTCCGAATCGGCGCAAAAGGGGGCCGAACAGGTCGGGGCCGAATACGCAGTAACCGATTTCCGGGAGATAACGGAAAATCCGGATATTGATATTGTCCACATCTGCACGCCGAACAATCTGCATAAGGATGCTTTACTGTCGGCCATTGCGCATAATAAGCATATTTATTGCGACAAACCGCTGGTGGTCGATATGGCGGAAGCCGAAGAGATCAACTCCGCGCTTGCAAACTACAGCGGAACCGCCCAGATGACTTTGCAGAACCGTTTTTTTCCGGCGACGATTCGGGCAAAACAACTCATGGATGAAGGTCGTATCGGCCAGATCCTTGAGTTCCGGGCATGTTACCTGCATTCCGGCAGTTCCGATCCGAACGCGCCGTTGAAATGGAAGTTGTCGGCGGAAGCCGGCGGTGGCGTGATCGCCGATCTGGCCAGTCATATCATGGACCTGATGCACTATCTGCTGGGGGATTACGAATCAATTATCGCCCAGACCAAAATCGCTTATCCGGAACGTCCGGCTGCCGGTGACCCTGCAACAATGGTCAAGGTGGAAGCTGAGGATTACGTTCAGATGATGGTCACGATGAAATGCGGAGCGATCGGTAATATCGAAGCCAGTAAGATTGCAACCGGGACCGAGGATGAGGTTCGTTTTGAGATTCACGGCAGCAAAGGCGCGCTCCGGTTCAACGGCATGGACCCGCATCATCTGGAATTTTACGATGTGGCTGCTCAAGCCGCGCCGCTGGGTGGAACGCGTGGCTGGACCGCGATCGATACCGGTCAGCGCTATGAAAAACCGGCGGGGTTTCCGACGCCTAAAGCGGCTATCGGCTGGATGCGTGGCCACATGCAATGTCTTTACAATTTTCTTGACTGTGTAGACCAGGGACTGCCGGGAAATCCCGGATTGGAGCAGGGGATATATATTCAGAAACTTATCGATACGGTAAAAGAATCCGCGTTTGCCGGAAAAAGGATCAACTTATGAATGGTAAATTATTCGTTGGCTGGGGCGAAGCCGATATCACGCCTGACGGCCAGGCTGTGGAATTGAGCGGACAATATTATCAGCGGGTCGCAACCGGAATTCATTCGCGTTTGAAAACAACCGTAATGCTGTTGGAACAGGATGGCGAAGCCTCCGCGCTGATCGCGGTCGATGTTGTGGGAATTCCGGCGGATTTCGCCAAACTTATTCAACAAAATGCCGCTGCGCAGATTCCGGAATTAACCGCGGAACGGGTTATTGTCAACGCGATTCATACCCATAACGCTCCGCCGCTTTTTGCGATTAGAAAATGGTGGATGCCTGAGCCGGGAGCGATCAGCGCGGAGGAATACCGGAAGTTTTTGTCCGACAGAATTACGCAGGCTTTGTCCGAGGCTTATGCAAACCGGTGTGCGAGTGGAATCGCTTCTGTCCTGGATTACGCCAGGGCCGGGCATTGCCGCCGGGCAGTGTATCAGGATGATTCCGCCGAAATGTATGGCGATACTTCAAGAGATGATTTTATCGGAATGGAAGGTAACGAGGATTCCGGGGTTGACATTATGTTTTTTGCGGATGAAAACCGGAAGCCGACCGGAGTGATTGTTAATCTGGCCTGTCCATCCCAGGTTATGGAGGCGACTTATCAGATTTCCTCTGACTTTATGGGAAAACTGCGAGAAAATCTTAAACAGGAATTCGGACCGGAATTTAAATTGCTACCCCAAATCAGCGCGGCGGGTTGTCAGGCCCCGCGTGACCTGACCCGGAATTATCGGGGCGAACCGGATTTCTGGCGCGAAGCCGGAGTTGACGAGATTGGAGAACGTCTGACCGCCGCGGTTTGCCGGGGAGGGCAAAAAACGGCGGATCGTTTTGATTACGCACCGGAGTTTAAACATTTCAGCCGGAATCTGGCGCTGCCGTTGCGCCGGGCGACGGAGGAGGAATATATTACCGCAAAACGGGAAATCGCGGAGCTTGAGGCCGAACAATCATCGGAAGCGGCATATCAAGAATTTTGTGACGAAGTGCATGTAAATGAGCAAATTCCCAACCGCCCCGGCCCTTATGACGACAAAAAACGGCATTTCGTGGAAATCCGCAATCGCGAAGCAGTCGTCAGGCGTTATGAGGAACAAGGCGCGACTCCGGAACTTTCCATTGATTTGCAGGTGTTGCGTCTCGGTGAGGCGGTTTTTGCCATTAACCCCTTTGAATTGTTTTTGGAGTTCGGACAGCGTATCAAGGCTCGAAGTCGTGCCGGACAGACTTTTCTGATCCAGCTGGCAAACGGCTATGAGGGTTATTTACCCTCAAAATATGCAGAACAGCTCGGCGGTTACGGCGCGTTGATTATCAATGGAAAAATCGGCTCGGACGGCGGCACTGTTCTGGTTAATGAGACACTGAAGGACATTGATAAATTATGGGATTGAATAACGAGCGCGCGATCGATGCCGTGGTAGCGGGGTATCTCGGGGTGGATATCGCACCGGGATTCTCTCGGCGGGAGCCTGTTGCATTTTCGGAGTTGTTCCGGCCCGGCAAGCTGATTGAGACGGATGGTCTGCACTTTTCACTTGGCGGAGCGGTCGCAAATACCGGGTTGGCAATGCGGCGTTTCGGTTGCGAAACCGCGTTGATGGGATCTGTCGGAAAGGATTCTTTGGGATATATAGCCATAACACTGCTTGCCCGGGACGGCGTTACTCAGGGCATAAAGCGGACAGATTCTGCCGGTACGGCGTATGGAATCGTTATCGCGCCGCCCGGAGTTGACCGGGTTTTTCTTGAAGACCCCGGTTGTAATCGTGTTTTCGCCGCGTCCGATATCGACTATGAGGTAGTCGGCAAAAGCCGGCTGTTTCATTTCGGCTATCCGCCGTTGATGGATGCTTTGTGGAAAAATGACGCGGAACAACTGGTTGCCATGTTTGAACAGGTTCGGGGCAGGGGGACGGTTTCTTCGCTTGATATGGCGCTTCCCGACCCCGACGCTCCGGCGGGAAAGGCTGACTGGCATAAAATATTGTCGAAGGTTTTGCCGCTGGTGGATATTTTTGTCCCCAGTATCGAGGAGTTGTTGTTCATGCTGGAACCGCAGTTATATCAAGCTGTTTTGGAACGGGCCGCCGGAGGTGACATTATAAATAGCATTGCCGAAGATGAATATGTGAGGATTGCCCAAAAAGTTATTGGCATGGGAGTCAAAGTGCTGCTGGTCAAAGCGGGCCATAAGGGTGCTTTTCTGATGACCGGGGATATCGAAGCGCTAAGTTCATCTTCATTGAGACTATCTGATCAAACCGGTTGTCCCGACGGTGTATGGCTGTCGCCGCAGCCCGGGAAACGGGAGCTTGTTTGTAATGCATCCGGGGCAGGGGATTGCGCGGTTGCCGGTTTTCTGACTGCCCTGTTGAAAGATGAAACGATAGCGAATGCCGGACGTTGTGCGATGCTGGCCGGCCGGGATAACCTATACGGCAATGATGCCTTGTCCGGACTTCGTTCATGGGATGAAATGGTTGAAGATTTATAATAGTTTTCTGAAAATATAATTAAAAAAATGGAGTTGCGATCATGATAAGAAAGATAAAGGCCGGGTTTGTCGGTTTTGGCGAAGTAAATACGCCGGAGGAGTTCATTGGCCCGCGTTGTGCAGCGGCGGTAAAAATGCTTGAAGATCAGGGGCTGGAACTGGTTGTAACTGCCCCGGTGAGCGATGATCCGGCCGGAAAGCATGCCGATAGAGCGGTTAAAGAACTGAAAGCCGGCGGCGATTTGGATCTGTTGATCATTTGTGTTGCCGGGTGGATTCCGTCGTGGGCGGTTTTCAAGGTGATTGAACTTTTTAAGCATATTCCTATGGTCTTATGGGGGCAGAGCGGCTGGCAGGAAGATGATCGTTTTGTGACGACCGCCGATCAAGCCGGAACAACTGCGTTGCGCGCACCAATGGAAGCGATGGGATACACTTTTAAATACGTGGTCAATTATCGCAATCAACCGTCCCGGATCAGTGAAGTTGTCAGTTACGCCAAGGCCGCCCGGGCCGCTTCGCTGCTGAAAACCGCGAAACTGGGTATGGCTGGTTACCGCGACATGAGACTTTACGGTACCATGTATGACGGCATGTCGCTGAAACAGAAGTTTGGAATTGAAATCGAACATTTTGAACTACTGGAACTGGCTCAGTTGATGGAGGAAGTGAATGATGCTGAAATCACTGAAATAGCCGGACAGACAACTGAAAACTGGGATTTTGTCAAAGCGCCTCAGGAAGGAACGGTGGAAAATTCTGTTAAACTCTTTCTTGCCATGAAAAAGAAAATAGAGGAAAGAGGTTATGAAGCATTTTCATATAACGACGTCGACGGCATCAAAAAGCTGATGGGTTTCGCTCCGGCCGGAGCAATGACGCTTTTGCATGATAAAATGGATATTTCATCGGTGCCGGAAAACGATTCGCTGGGTATGGTCATGCAAATGATGGTCAGGTATCTGACCGGACAGGTTGCCGCTTACCTTGAATTTTATGAGTTTATGGAGAATGGCGCGCTGATGGGGGTTCCGGATTATGTTCCGGCTGAGATTGTCGATGGCAAAACGACCATAATGCCCAATGCATTCGGGGATTTCGGCGAAGGCCTGCTTAATGTATCCAGACTGAAGACCGGCACCGTAACTTTGGCGCGTCTGGCATGCTTTAACGGAGAGTACTTCATGCACATAAGCCTGGCTGAAGCACAGGCCCCGATTAAATGGGAAGAGGCGGGCTGGGCTCCGCCCGCTCCGCAGCTCCCAAGTCTGGAAATGATCTTCGACTATCCGGTCGAGGAATTCATTCAGAACGTGATGAGCCAGCACTATATCATCTCATACGGCGACAACCGGAACTTGCTTGAAGACCTTTGCTCGATTCTCAATATTCCTGTTATTTGTTGATGCTGAAAAAAAACTTTTTCAGCATCAACAAGTTGTTCAAAACCTGAATCAGCGGTCGTTCCGGATTGTTTCGTCAGTAATTGTCAAGCGCTTACTTATCGCTATTTTCTCCGTCAATTTCATCCTTGCCGATTTGCGGGATGTCGGCCAGAGAAACATGGCCCTCTACGGTGCCGTCGTCAAGCGGATTGTCTACCCGCTCTGACAGATCGTGGAATAGTCGGCGTACGTCACGAACACCGCCCCACGTGAACCAGACAGCGGTAATAACGCTGACAATTGAGGCAATAACCAGATAGACGATGAAATAGTATTTAGACCACGTAAGGGCATCCCATGGAGTGATGGCGTTCCAAATCAGGACGCCGACGAAGCATATTCCAATCCGGTAACCGATGGTCCAGATAAATACTGACCAGGCGATGACTTTATCGCCGCAGGTATAATCCGGAGTGATCCCAATCAACTTGCCCCATACCGATTTCAAGGTCCAGGCCGACTTTATGCTGTCCAGATGATCAAGATTGTATTTGCCGCGATGCAGCATGCGGTCGAGATTGTATGGCCCTTTATAGGTAATCAGCGAACCGATTATATAGGCCGCCGTACCAAAAAACATCGAGATGAAAAGAAATTCGTAGCTGTTGATCGGGCATTTGGTCGGATTCATGCTCCAGACAATATACGGATTGAACGGATAAGAAACAGTTTCCAGGAACTGTCCGACCGAATCGACCAGGTTGTGCTTTTCAAGCATCGGATAGATAACATCAGCCCATTTCTGCTGCATTATTACTCCGCCGACTGAGGTCCCGGAGCCGAAGATCAACGCACCATAGGCCCCATACGTATTGCCGAACCGGCTGTAAAGCCCGAAAACCATAATCGGACCCGCCGCGCCCATCCAGATTGATACCATGATCGTAATGAACATCTGGATGTAGTCCAGCTGGGCAAAAAACAGGGAGCCGCAGAAAAAAGATACCGCAACGAACCAGGTCATGCCCTTGACCCACTTCAAGTGAACTTCCGGCTCCATCGGTTTCTTCCTGAATGGAACAACCAGATCCTGCACGATTGCCGAGGAGGCGTTGAACATGCGGGAGTCATCCGTCGTCACCATCAGCATCATGCCCAGCAGGAAGAAGATACCGAGCATGCCGACCGGCAGAATCCGGCGCATCCCCATCGGCATCATCATCTGATAGTACAATGAGCGGAAATTTTGCAGGAGGTAGTTCCCGTTGGGGGTATTATCCGTAACTTTTTTCACGGCATTTATATAGGCGGTATCCAGATTCTTTTTCTGTGACAGCGGGGCGCCAACTCCAGGCTGATGCGCCTGCACGGGAATATTGGACAGCGCCGTGGAAACTTTTTCGCGCAATTCGGGTGATTCAAAAACATTCGATGCGACCTTGTGCGAGAGGTCCTGCCGGATTTCATGAGCCTGCGCGGCGAACCTCGGCTGATTCATGACTGTCACAATAGTCAAGCCGATCATCATACACAGCAATAGAGAAAGCCAATAGCGCCAGGAGCCCAGAATCGCCCCCATCTTCTGCTCGTGCGGAGTTCGGCCAGCGGTTGTTGAGTCGTTTCCGGCATAAGCGCCCCGGTTGTAAATCATGTTGATGACAAGCATCAAAACCATAAAGATGTTGAAGTCGCGTAATTTGCTTATGTCCAGCGGATTAATAAAACTTTCACCCGGAGCGCGGTCGATCAGTACAGGCGCGATATCATTGCTCCAGGAAAATTTGTACATAATGAAGCCGATAAACAGAATGATGACCGGAAAACAAAGCAGTCCTTGAATGCTGTCGGTGACGAGCAGGGAGATTCTGCCGCCGGGCAGGATAATGGCCATTGCCAGCAGTAGCGATGCCCCGACCAGAATGGCAAAAGTTGGAATGGAGCAACCCAAAATCATGATTTTATGGGGCAGTCCCAGGAAGTAGATCAGGAAGTTTGCCGCAATGGCGGGAGCAATGGAGTTGGCGAGCATCTCTGCTATCAGCCGCAGGAATGAGGCCACTACACGCAGCGAGCGGCTGTAACGCAGTTCAAGAAACTGTCCGTTGGACATCGCTTTGGTTTCCCTGAACCTGTATAATACCCATCCGGTTAATCCGATAAATACTCCGATCGTCGCGGTCGCGACCTGCCAGAAGGAAATCGCGAAACCGGATCGGTAGCTTACCTCGGTCAATGCCAGAAGCGTAATAAGCCCCAATCCGGCGGTCATGTCGCCCACGGTAAGCACATAGCGTCCCGCTACACGGCCGGCCGAAAGATAATCTACCACACCACGGACAAAGCGGCGGCAGTAAAAAGCCAGCCACACAATCGCGACAAGCGGCACAATAACGATAACCCAATCAATCCAATGCATTAATTTCTCCTGTGATCATTTCAAGTTGGTTTAGTGCGAAATGCAAATATAAAACCACGAAAAATCATCAAAAAGATTTTTTTGACTTTTCAACTTGAGCTGAAACTTAAACTTGTCTCTGTTTTTCTCTGTGGTGCAATTCATAATTCGCTAAGTTTTAATTTGTAATTTGGTCTTATTACTTTCCACCAGCGCTTTCTTTACACTGCTGTTATTGCAACAACATAGTCTAATTTTATGAAAAAACAAGTTTGATTTGCCACAAGTTTTCAGAAGAAAAATTTTTATAATTGAATTCCTCATAGCCTCAATATTAAGAAAAACCTCCTTAGGACTTCTGGAAGTTTCTAGCGTAAAGGAGCTTTGGGTTATGTCATAACCGGCAAAGAGGCGGAATACGACCGGAGGAATGAAAAACGGTTTAATGACCAATATATAGTCATTTTAAATAAGGTGTTGATGTGGAATGAAATGAGATGGTGCGCCCAGCAGGATTGCCGTACTCTGCGGTAACTCCCACATCAAGATGCGGGCCGTTGCCGCGCTCTCGAACCTGTGACCCAATGATTAAGAGTTAAGTAGAGAAATACCTGTTTTTTGAGGGTGAATTACCCATTTGAGGAGCCAGCTGAATTCTGTTTTTTGAGGAAGTTCCGGGGGATATTTCATCAAAGGTAAAATGATGAAATAACTTTCCCAAATCCAAGGTTCAATGCCCGCAACCCAAGCCAAATAATCGAAGACATTTTCACCGGAATATGACCGGAGATGTATGTTCATGTCTTTTGTTGCCAGTCAGGGTTACACCGCAGTAATATCCAGTTCGTATTCGGTATTTTTCTTGCCTTTGCCTTTATCAGCGGAAAGAACTTCGACGTAATACAACCCGGCATCAAGATTAAGATTATCGATACTGGCTTCACCATATTTTAATTTGGCGTTTTTGACTTTTTTGAGCTTGTCCTTTCTGTCATCCCACATGTAGACTGTCAGTCTGGCATTTTTGTCTTCTCCTATCATGTCAAAGTCAAATGCGGTCAAGTTTTCTACTTCAAACTTGTAGTAATCACAGGCATCACCAAAGCCGACAAACCCATTTAGCTGAATATCCGGGACGATTTCCGTGGCATCCTGCCAAGTGTTGTTGTTTGTAACCTCCGGGAAATATGATGGAGTAATATCCAAGGAGTAATCGGTATTATACTTACCCTTGCCTTTGTCTCCAGATATCACTTCAACATAGAACGTTCCTTCATCAAGCAATAAATTGTCAATATGGGCCTCAAGCAAACCCGTTTCTTTATCAAGTTTGGAGTTGGCTCCTTTGAGCTTCTTATATTTTTTGCCGTTCCATGTATAAACAGTAACCTTGGTTTTTGCACTGAGATTAGTCAACGCAAGGTCAAACTCACCGGGGGTGGCAACATCAAAGCAGTACATATCGCAAGGATCTCCCTGGCCAACATACTCATTGTAACTGAATTCGTCATCAACACTGATATCATTGGCACTATCGTAGCTGTCTCCCGACGTATCACCGGTATCAAAGCTTTCAGAAGCCGACCATTCACTCCAATTACCAAATGAGTCGCCAGCTTTGACCCGCCAGAACCAGGTGCCGTATGATAAATTATTTAACTCCAGTTCTCCAACAGCAGTCTGGGCTGAAAATGAATCAGCAAAGTTTGAGCTAGCAGCATACTCGATAACATAACCGGCAATTCCGGATAAATCATCTGTTGATGCAATCCATTCAAGAACAACAGTTCCATTATTCATATTTTCCACTAAACCGGTGGGTATTGATGGGGCTGTTGTATCTACATCAAAACTACTGACGGCGCTCCAATCAGATTCATTGTCAGTGTTGTCCACTGATTTCGTCCGCCAGTACCAAGTGCCATCGGCGAGATTATTTATATCAAGGTTGCTGGTTTGGCTGGATGCAATTTCAGAATCTGTGAAGTCAGCGTTATCCGCGTATTCAACAATATATTCTTTCACTCCGGTAATGTTATCGGTCGAGTCGCTCCAATCAAGACTTGCATTACTTCCTGAAACAGAATCAACCAGGCCTTCCGGGATATCCGGGGCTGTAGTGTCAATGGTTATCAGATTACCAATGTTCCATGCGGACGCATTGTCATTGTTATCAACTGCACGGATGCGCCAGGAATATATCCCGTCAGCTAAATTATCCAGATCAATATCACTTGAGTCAGCATTAACAATAGTCGCATCAGAGAAATCGGAACTCAAACCGTACGCAACAATATATCCAGATAGACCAGTCAAGTTATCGGTCGAATCAGCCCAATCCAAAGTAGCCGTATTTCCATCGACACTAAAAGTCAATGAAGCAGGAATATCAGGCGCGGTGACATCAACGACAAATGTATCGACAGAGCTCCAGTCCGATTCGTTGCCAGCGTTATCCACCGATTTGACGCGCCAATAGTAAATGTTGTCAGCCAAACTACTCAATGCAAATTCACTGCTTGTGACAATAGAGCTGACAGCATTGGAAAGCTCTGAATTTTGAGCATATTCAACAACATATTCTTTCAGTCCTGAAATGTTATCGACTGAATCACTCCAATCAAGAGCTACGCTATTAGCGGTTACACTATTGTTTAGATCAGATGGCTTGCTGGATGCGGTAGTATCTACAATGAAATCATCTCCATTAATCCAAGCGGTTTCATTGCCATTGTTATCGTCAGCTTTAACGCGCCAGTGATATATACCGTCAGCCAAGTTTGACAAATCAAGTTTACTGGAGGTGGAGATTGCACTGTTTGCGGCATTAAAATCAGTTTTAGTATATTCAACAGTATATCTGTTCAACCCGGTTAAGTTATCACTTGAGTCGGCCCAGTCGAGAGCCACATCATCCTGGGTCACTACAGCATTTAAGGTTGCAGGAAGTTCAGGTGCAGAAATATCAACCGTAAAGCTATCAGTTGAACTCCAGTCTGAAGCGTTATCATTATTATCTATTGCCTTAACACGCCAGTAGTAAATGCCATCAGTCAAACTATCCAATTCAAAATCACTATCTCCAGTAACAATAGAGGATGATTCGGCAAAAATAATATTATCAGCATATTCAACAATATATTCTTTGAGACCGGATTTATTATCTGTTGAATCGGCCCAGTCTAATACGATATAATTACCGGTGACTGTCTCAGTTAAGCCTGCCGGGGTATCCGGGGGAACATCATCTTCGATATTTACAGCAAAACTACTGGCAACCCAATCAGATTCATTACCAGCATTATCGATCGCTTTTACGCGCCAGTAATAGGTCGTCATATCAGTCAGATCGCTTAGCGTTACCTCGCTGTTTGTCACAACTTGGGATAGTGCGTCAGAAAACTCCCTATTATCAGCATATTCAACAACATATTCTTTTAAGCCGGATTTGTTATCGCCTGAATCGGACCAATCCAAGTCAGCACTGTCATCCATGATTGTACTGGACAAGCTGGAAGGAACATCTGGTGCTTGAGAATCCGGGATATCAATTGTAAAGCTGTCAGTTACACTCCAGTCGCTCTCGTAGTTGTTATTGTCAATAGCCTTGACCCGCCAGTAATATGTAGTCAAATCACTTAGACCGACCAAATTAAGTTCGCTATTTTTCAATGTTTGAGATGATGCACCTGAGAACTGCGCGTTATCAGCGTATTGAATGACATAATTCCTTATACCGGAGACATTATCATTCGAATCAACCCAATCAAGTGATGCTGCGGTGTTGACAACAGAACTTATCAGGCCTGAAGGAACATCTGGAGCTGACACATCAATGGAGAAAGACTCTGTATCGCTCCATACGGACTGATTATTCATATTATCTACAGCTTTAACATGCCAGTAATAGACTCCCTCATCAAGGTTGAATAAACCTGAATTACTATCGGTCACGACATGAGAAAGAGCTCCTGCAAATTCGGAGTTATTTGCATACTCAACAATATATTCTTTAACTCCGCTGAAGTTGTCGGCGGCATTGTCCCAATCCAAACCAACATTGATAAAGTTGGTATTACTTGATAAATTGTCCGGTTTGTCTGGTCCAATATTATCGACATAAATATCAAACGACAAAATACCATCGTTTATGCTGATTGAATAACCGGTAAAAGCATCGGTCATAATTGAATCAGTCAAACTGACGGTACCGACTTCGGTTTCTCCATCAAACACGGTAATTGTTCCATCAAAATCAGAGGCATTACCTGCAATAAGATAATTTCCTGTACTATTTTGAACAGCACTGTCCAGGTTCAAACTATATGCTGATACAGATACATCTGTCAAATCGGTCAGCATAACAATAGGGCTGATACTGGAAAATTCTGATATGTCAAAAATTAAAGCCCCGTCGCCAGTAATACTAATGTTACCAGCATCATTATTGATCCCTGACACTGTAAGGTCTCCGCCGCCGGAAAGTGATAAAGCTGCCTCGCTTAAATCGGCTTCTCCCCGCAAATGAATGTGATCTCCAGCCTCTGTCATATTCACAACATCATCGGTTTTTACACTCCCTCCATCAACAGCCAATAATCCAGTCAATTGTCCCCCTGAACTAACAACAAGTAAACCGCCGGTATAAATTGATGTGCTATTTACTATACCTGCAGATGTCACACTCTGAACCGCACCAGAGAATATGGCCGTATTGCGTGCGCTGCCATGTACAATATTTCTTCCGCCATACATGGTCACAATATTGGCACTTCCAGTCTGCTGAACTACCACAACTCCAAATCCATTGACAGTAGTATTGGTAGCTTCTCCACCAGAAGCAATATACTGAACAGCATGATTTGCATCTGAAGTATTCGGAGCATTTATAACTGTATCTATTGCTGAGCCTCCGATAACCATCTGTCTTGCATAGGTCGTAGCAAATGACGAGGTTCCATCCAAAATTGCTCCAGATGCAACTCCACTTGAACTGACAACCTGAGTTCCGCCATACAAAATTGATGCGCTTACTGATACTCCGTTAACATGCTGTGAAGCTCCGGAAGAAATTGTTGTATGGGATACGTTGGCTCCATAATATAATATTTGCGATCCTCCTGAATAAATAGTAGTATCGGTGACGTTCGCTCCTGATGATACTTCTTGAATACCATCTGAATATATTAAGCTTAATTTAGCAGACCCTCCGCCAAAGACATATTGAACTCCTCTTGAATTAATTATCGTATTGTAAGCATATCCCGAATAAATATATTGTCGACCATAATACCCAAGGGTTGTATCTGAAACAACTCCACCTGAGTAGATAGTTTGAGAACAAACATCCTCAACTAATGTTGATACAGCAGATCCTCCTGAATAAACATTCTGATAAGCTCCATTACAAAGATGAGTCGAATTTGCGATTCCTCCCATATAAATTGACTGAGTGCCTTCATCTTCAATCACCGTTTGATCAGCAACCCCTCCTGATGATACTATTTGAACTCCTGAATCATCAATTATGTTACTGGTTGTTTGCCCTCCATTTAAGATGGTTTGAGTCCCATGGGCTACAGTTTCATCGGAAACCGCCATTCCAGAGCTCACAACAGGTGTATATGGTAAATCTATTTCAAAAGTGCCTGTTGCACTCCAGTCAGATTCATTACCACTATTGTCAACTGCTTTCACATGCCAGTAATAGCCTCCAGCAGTCAGTGAACTTAAATCCAGTTCGTTGTCAGTGACGTTTTGAGAAGTTGCATCGGAAAAATCGGCATTATCCGCATATTGAACAACATATTCTTTAATCCCACTGAGGTCGTCACTTGCGTCATCCCAGTTCAAGCTGGCATTAGTCTGTTCGATGAGGCAGGTTAAGTTTTCCGGCACATCTGGAGCTGTATCATCGGCGGCGGAAATATTAAAAGTAAGAGTGTTATTATTCATACTGAGACTGTAACTTGTATAGTCTTCTAAAATAATTACATTGTCCAAGCTAACTTCACCAATCTCTGCCAGTCCATCGTACACAGTTATGTTGCCACTAAATGTCGAAGCATTTCCCGCCAAAGCATAGCTTCCAATTCCGTTGACAACACTATCCAGCGTGATGTTAATATTTGAGGTGGAAACAGAGCTCCAGTCAGTTATCATTGCGGCTCTTGTTGGAGCTTCCAGGTAACTAATTTGGAAATCAAGTACTCCTGTATCAATAATAGTTATGTGCCCTATATCATTTTCAACCCCCTGAATATTGACACTGGCCCCATTGGAAAGGGTAAACACAGAGGAACTGATATCTGCTCCCGCACTTAAGTTTAATTGAGCATTGCTATCAATAATGTTTATATTGGAATATAAACTAGTTACAATGCCACCATTTACGGTTAGATTACCAGTGAAAATCCCATCCTTATCATAAAATTGAAGAACCCCGCCGGAATTGACTGTTGCATCGTGAGTTATTCCTCCGCTATATACAATTTGTCTTCCGCCATAGTTAATAGTGGTATTATAGGCGATTCCTATACTATCCGGATTGTCATCATCCCCATCAAGTCTTTGAATTCCTCCATTATTAATAATGGTATTGCTTACTGTAGCATCCCCGCAAACTTTTTGGTAACCATTATAGTTAATCATAGTGTCAATCGCTGAATATCCACTTGAAACATCAAGCGTGCTTCCACTTTCTAACAAAAAATTACTAGCAACTCCACTAATAATTGAAAAAGAGCTATGTCCATCCATGCGAGTGTTTGTTCCGCCAGTGATGGTTGCACCTATATGGACCTGAAGAATACCTCCGGAACATTGGTTAATTATTGAGGCTGTTCCTCCCATATATATACTTTGAACTCCTCCAGATTCAATAGTCGTAGATGACGCCACACCACCAGAGGAAACATATAAAGTCCCCCCTGACGCAATTATTGTGTTAATTGCATAGTGACCTGTTGTTCCGACTTTTAGTTTCCCCCCGTTTTCAAGTAACAAATTACTAGCAATGTGATTACTAATCGAAAAATTATTGAAGCCATCGGTTCGATTATTTGTTCCATTTAAGAGTTCTGAATAAGTCTGTGCTATAATTATTCCGCCACTGTTCTGGGTTACCACATTTGCTGACCCGCAATAACGTGACACACCTGAAGGATCAATATTTAAAGAGCCCCCTGAATTAATGGTTACGTTGTTTAAAAGACTGCCATAGTATCCTTTTATGGATCCGCCGGAATTGATAGTAACTGTATTGGCGGTAGAATAACTGTTAAGATCCATCAAGGCCCCGGAATTGATCGTTATTATGCTTGCCGTGCCGCTATATACATTCAATCTCCCTCCTGAATTTACGGTCGTGGAGTTGGCAATTCCTCCTGAACTGAGGATTTGACTGCCGCCGGAATTGATAGTTGTATCTGTTGCTGTCCCATCACCGAAGATAGTCATGCTTCCACCGGAATTGATAGTTGTAACCGTTGCGCTTCCACCATTCAAGACAGTCATACTTCCACTATTAACGAGAGTATCAATTGCTGAATGACCATCTGATACGTAAAAAAATGAACTGTCTACAATAAAATTAGATGCTATACCATTTATGATTGAAAAGGAACTGTGACCATCAGTCCGGTAATTAGTTCCGTTCAATATTGTTGCACCTGTATCAACGGATATATTCCCTCCGGACTGCTGGATAACATTGGATACTACAGCACCGGAAGATATGATTAAAATACCATTAGAGTTTACTTCAGTGTCATATGCGATCCCTCCTGAAGAAATGGACTGGGTCCCCCCGGAATTAATGATGGTATTATATGCTGAGTCTCCATTATTAATTTCTAATGCCCCATCATTAAAAAGTAAAAAGTTCGAGGCAACACCGTCAATAATAGAGAATGAAGAATGACCATCGGTTCTGGTGTTTACCCCGTTTGTAATAATCGCTCCAGTATTTGTTCTTATTTTACTATCATCATTTTGATAAATAATATTTGCCGAGGCTCCTGATAAAATATTGAGTCCTCCACCAGAATTTATAACTGTATTAGTTGCAGTTCCTCCTGATCTTACAGTTAAATATCCATCATCATTCAGTAATGTATTTGATGCAATATGAGTATTTTCTACATAGAGGCCTCCTCCATGCTCAAATAAAAAATTCACTGCTACTCCATTTATGAGGGAAAATGAATGATATCCATCGCTTCTTGTATTTGTTCCACTGATAATAGTTGCATCTGTATTAGTATTTATTGCCCCTCCTGCATTTTGCATAACATAAGACATTGAACCTCCAGAGTAAAGGTTAACATGGCCGCTGGAGGAAATGATTGTAGAGTGTGCAGTGGCACTTGAATAAACGATCATTTTTCCTATAACGTTTGCATCATAAGCCTCGCCTCCGGATAATACGTATAAATAGCCATTGCTTTGGATGATAGAGTCATTAACAGTTCCTCCTGAGCTGACATACTGAAAGCCTCCTGCATTGACAGTTGTACTATTGGCAACTCCTCCATTGTAAATTGTTTGAGTGCCCCCGGAGATAATTTCGCCGGTGATTGTCATACCTGAACTAACTGCCGATGTAAATGACATGATTTCCCCTTTTGAAAATAAATAAATGTATTTTTCTATTTAATTTGTTTAGTTTGCCGTCGTCGTATTTCAAGAGCATCGAACTCAATTTGGAATATATGGTTTTCGCAACAATAGTTAGCTTTAGGATAGGCTACTTCCAATCCAGGCAGGTCAAGTTCTTTGAGATCCATATCTCCCGCTCCAATATAAAAATATTTTTCTGTTGTAAGAAAAACTGGTAATAAACTATAATTAATAAATAGAGTTTTTCAAGTATTGTTTATAGAAAATAAAGGTTTTTAAATCAATAACTTATAGCAAAAAGCTATGTGCAAAACAACGACATAGAGATTTGTTGCAAATAAGTGCAAACAACAAATGAAATACCTTTGTTTGTATGATTTTTGTGGAATAGAAGAGTTCGCATCAAATGGTCATCTTTGACTTAATGAATCCAGTGTCCTTGCTGGTTTTCAACGTGTTTTAGCTTGCTGTGGTTTGCTAAAAGAATCAGGGCAGGGACTGGAATATGATCGGAAAAATGAAAGACGGGTTAATGGTCACGATGCAATTGTTTTGCGTAAATCTACCGAAGTTCCATATTGTTTCTTGTGGAGATGTAAATCATTCGCTTCCGAAAGGAGCTTGAGCGACAGTATAAAGCGGGATTTCGTGCTTCTTCTTAAGAAGATGGTCCAGCACTTGATGTTTCGGATAAATAGTTTTTTGTTGAATATGTAAATGAAATATTCTTAGAGACAAGCAGTCTGTTATAAATCATATGGTTCACTATGTCCAGATTATGTAAAAAATCAGCGTTAGATTTCTTGAAAATAGTAAAACAACACAATGCCATCCTAATTTTTTCCCCTCGCAGTATCCCCGTCCTTTGGCCGAGGAGGGACGGATATTCTTCAAGAATGGATGAGCCGTCAATAATGTCAATGGTGCTGGGCTTGCCCTGGGGGCTGGATATTTTTCTATCAAGCCAACATAAACACAGACTCAAATTGAGCTTAATTGATTTTTTGTGCTACTCGGCCATTTGTTCCACTATTGGCATCTGCACGAAAATTTCACTCAATTGAGTATGTGTTGTTTACGGAAAAATGTTACCATGAAAAAGCGTACATTTTACCTTGATAATCTCCAATAAAAAGAGTATTTCCCGAAACTATCGGAGCACACAGGATCGGTTCTCCCAAATCCAGCCGCCACAGTTCCGTTCCATCTTTCATTCTCAGGCAGCGGCAGAGTCCTGCGGTATCACAAACCAACAGTTTGTCGCCGCAGATGAGTGGGGATGAAAATGTTCCGTTGGTTGGATACTCCCCGTAGTTGGAGAGGAACTTTGAGCCTTCCCCGCCGCCAAAATGCAACAGCGCCGGTTCATGCGGCACTATCCATTTCACCCGGCCGTAATTTAAAAGGTCGTAGGCCACTATCTCTGAATGATAGCTGACCACAATATCATTATCCATCGCCGCCGGAGTGGCCCCGCCCTGGGTATGTTCATGCCAGATGTACGGTTCGGATTGCAAGTTCGCACTTTCTCCTGAAACCCATAGGCCGTGCCCGACCGCGATCAGATAGCCGCGATGAATAATCGGGGACGTGTGCCGCATCATTGCCTGATCGGTATATTCAACAGGCGTCTTTTGCGGAGCAAGGCCAGTCCGTTTGTCGACAGAAACAATGAATCTGTTATCATTGTTTCCTGCCCCGTATGGACGGCGATGGAACACCCTGTCGCTACCAATAACCGGCCCGGCGTGACCGCCGGTGAAATAACCGCATCCGTTGACTGTCGTCGTTGTCCGCCAGAGAGTGGCGCCGGTGCTGCCGTTAACGGCGTACATTTCAAAATTCGCTCCGGCATGAACGGTGTCTTCCTCCGGATCATAGGCCAGCGGACAGGCAATAGGAATATTTTCGCAACTTCTCCATTTCCAATCAATTTGTCCGTAGTCAAGATCAACACAGAAAATGCTTCCGGCAGTCGTCCCGGCGTATCCCTTGTTTCCGTTAAGCACAACGCCGCCTTCGGCGCTGCCGTCAAGAGTCGTGTGCCAAATGGTTTTACCGCTTTCCGGATCCAGGGCCAGCGCCGCGCATTGTTCAAAACGCCCCCGGGTCTTGGTTCCCAGGAACAATTTTCCGTCAGACAAAGTCGGAGCTCCGATAGAGAGTCCGCCGGGCAATTGAGTGGTCCATGCCAAAGCCGGGGTTTTTGATGGCAATTCATCATGGGTTGCACGGGTGCCCATCGGGCCGCGAAAACCCAGCCAATCGCTGGTTGCTTTTACTTTTTGCGCTCCGGAAACAAATTTCCTCTCAGGCCCCTTTTCTGGCGTATTGGTCAGATAAGGATAAAAGTCGCAGACATGTCCGCCGCCACTGTCGCAGGTAATTATGTTATAAGTCAAGGGCGAGCTGTCGAAACACTGGCGTTCGCCGACAACGGTATAGTGCGGAATCCCTTTATAAGTGGAAATCCAATTGCCCTGGACGTGCCCGAATAGAAGAAATTTAATATTCTTGGTCTTTATTCGATAGAGGAATTCTTCTCCATGCCAGAAATCTGAAATTCCGACCGGGTTGTCATGAAGCATCGTAACCAGAGGGGCTCCGTCGGGAACTTGCGCCAGCAATTCATCGATCTCGTCGAATGTTTCAGGGCTCATCGCATATTGGTGCCCGCCATGGTTGTAAGTCTTCCAAAAACGGTCGACCCCCAGGAAATACCATCCCTTGTGTTCCTGCAGCCATGTACTGGGACCCCAGATTACTCGATAATCAGCATCAGAAATAACGTGGGAAGCCTCGTGGTTGCCGCGGCAGACCCAAACGGGTATATTCAATTCAGCGCTGACCTCATCAAGTAATTTCTTGAAGCGCTCATGATAAGGTTTGCCGCGATCCGCGTTAACCAGGTCACCAGTGTGAATGATCAATTCCACCCCATGTGCCGCCACTTCCTTTATACAGGAGCGGTAATAGTTTTCACGCAGCATTAAACTTTTTTCATCAGTGACTCCATCCCCGCCATAGATATGGGAGTCTGTCATCTGTCCGACTTTAAATGTTGTCATATTCTTACCTCACTCAATTTTCTTGCTAAAAACACTAAAAATAATACTCAAACTGGAGTTTTTGAAATCAGCTCTATACTTAAAAATATTTCACGGCGTCCCGGAAATGTTCCCGGATATCTGAATAAATTCCGAACAGTTCGCGGTAGTATTCACGTCTGTCAGATGTAAACTGTTTAAAAGGATAAGCTTCAAGGGAATCAGCGAACAGTCTTGGACTTTCCTGGGCGATGGCGTCGGCCTGGAGAGTCTGAAATTCCGAGATGCTGGAAATAATCCCATGGAACGGAGCGGGAATATACAGGTCGGCAGCTGGAGTGATGTTTTTACCATCGATATTCATGGTATATTCCAGGGCCGCCCGATCAGAAAAACCTTCAACGGCTCCGTTATTGGCCGCGCTGGCGGCAATCTGGAAAGCGCCTTGTCCGGCCATTGCCGCAAGAATTGGAATACCAAGATCATGGTCGCAAATCCCGAAAGCTCCACCACCACTGGTCCAGATATCAGGATCGTTGAGTTTAACCTGAGCGGCAAAGTTTGCAAATTTCTTTTCAATACCGGCAGCGGCGGTCGCGATATATTGTTTTAGTTCAGCCGGGCTCTTGCTGACAAAATTATCGAGCTGTCTTGCCAGGCCTTCCTCCGGAAAAAGGTGATCAAGTCCATCGTTTTCGGTCGAAAACAGCGTGGTGTCGTAACGGTGCAGAATCTCGACCATCCGCCGCAAGCCGTTATGAATCAATAATTCATTGCCGGAGGTAATTGCCGGAGGCTGCCAGTTTTCAGGAAGGTTTTCGCGCAGGACCCCGAATAAATCACGGTCGTGCCAGGTTCCGCGCAGGATAAACGCCAAATGGTTTACCCCGGCTGATACCACGTTCATTGAATCATCGTATTCGTTTCGGCCGCAGAGGCGCGGCAAATCCCAGCGGTGATTGGAGTATCCGGCACAGACTCCAAGTGCTTTTATTTTAGTATAGTTATTGACCATGGCGCTGTATACCGAAACCGGATTGGCGAAGATCAGCATAGCGGCGTCCGGGCAGTATTTTTCCATTTTTCTGGCGAACATCATAATTGGCGGACCGCCTCGAGCCGCGAGAAACGCACCGTTTACACTCAGCTGGTCGGAACAAAGAAACCCGTGCTTTACGGACGCCTCCTGCGCCAGATACATACTCGGTTCGCGTTCAACCGCCATTGTGACATACAACGCATCAGCTCCGTCCAGCGCCTGGTCCAGGCTGTCGGATACCATTACCTTGCACTCCGATCCTTGTATTTCGGGACAGGATCTTATCGCATTGCCGACTGCTTCCGCGCGGTCGACATTCAGGTCGACAAGCCGGACGCTTCCGTTTTCCAGAATTCCGCCTTTTCTCAGCATTCCCCGGACAATAGGAGTAATCCGTAACGAGCCGCCGCCAATAAACACAACATTCATAAGTCACCCTAAGATTAATTTATTTTATTTTCTGAATCCATGAAATAATTTCCGGATTCTATTTATCCGATCTCATGTCACAACGCTTACCAAAGCTATCGATTCATATCTTTATATTTCCGGCATGCTAATCTGTCTATTTTGCAAGATTCTTTGTATTTTTCATAATAACAATATATGGTATTTTACCAAATGTCAACCCTGAAAGTATTTTTCAGATGCAAAAAAGCGGAAAAAACCTTATTCAAGAAGGATTATATGGTATAGTTACCAATAAAAGAAGGTGATATTAGAAATTCACGTGCAAGATAAAAACACAAGCCATGAGCGACTTGTCGCCAGCCGTTACGCGAAAAAACAATTACGGAGCGACAAACTCCGGCAGGATCAATTCTCTAGTTTGTGGAGCGGTCTCAGGCGCGAGAATGCAGTTCATCGCGGCTACGGCACGGTACTCCCAGGAAAAATTCAAAACAGGAAATGCGGGATGTTTATCTTTTTGCATAATGTGCTCCCCCACTGCGATAAGCGGCATTTTAAGCGAGGATTTTCCGTATGGCTCAGTCATTCCGCGCGAAATTTCAATTCCTGCCTTGATCGGCATAGTGACCACGCCGGTTTTCGGCGGCAGTTTCGCAAGAAAAGCGGCGCTTTGGCCGGATACTCCGTAATCTTTTCTGCCGACGAGTGCATCATCCAAAATTCGCATTCCGAACATTTTCGCAGCAGCTTCCATTCCGTCCTGGAGATTTTGAATACTTGGCGGATGACCGCCGGGTTGGCCTAGAATCATATTCTGACAGCCTTGGGAATGAAGGTAGGAGGCTGCCATAATACCTGCTCCTCGCCAGTCCGGCAGGATAAATGACTCGCGCGGCAGCGTTTTCTTGTAATAATCCATATGGACAACGCGGATATTAGACCGCTCAAGTTCGTCAAAGAGAAATTCATTTGTCTCGCCATTAGGGGAGGCGGTTACAACAAGGCCTTTGGGGTTTATCCTGAAAAGCGAACGAAGGTAATGCTGCTCTTTCTCCAGATCCTGCATATCATGTGAAGCGAAATAAGTATTTAATATATAACCTTTTTTCAGGAGTTGCTCCTGGATAAAGGTCTGCCGCAAATCCTGGAGCTTGAGGTCCTGGCCGATGGTAATAAAGGAAACCACGTTCGATCGCGGGGCTTTTTCACCAAGAACTGGATCAAGATTTTCGACAATTGTCGTGCCGCCCTTGCGATTGCGTTCAATTACTCCAATTTTCTCAAAGCGGTCCAGAATTTTCCTCAGAGTAGGGCGCGATGTATTCAACATCACCGCCAGCTCCCGCTCCGGAGGCAGTTTCTCCCCGACCTTTAAGCCACTGGTCCGGATGTACAGCGATAAAGCCGCCATCACCTGATTTATTGTCGTTCTCTTCATTTGGTAAAAATACCATATAAAAAATACTTTTCAAGCGCTTCTCAAGTTTTTTTTAGAAAAATTTAAACTTACGCAAATCACCCTCTTGACATATGGTAAATTACCATTATATTTTATAACAAACATCAAAACAATTTCAAATAAGAAAAGGCGGCTACAATGGCACACAAGTCAGGCGTCCCGAAAAATTTTGAGATTTGGACCGGCGGACCTAACGGGTTACGTCTGCGCAAGCATCCCGAAATTGATCAGGCGCTAAAATACCTTGACGAATTTCCAATGTCTATCAGGAAAACTTCCATCATTGGTAAAAGTAATCTTTCGACTAACGACATCCCCTGTCTGAACCTGTGTTCATTGCCGGTTTTCCGTCGCAGCAGTGTTGGTGAAGCGGTCGAATTAAGACTGGAAATAGACTGTCCTGTCATCTCAGTCCGGGGGCCGATGCAATTCTCCCGTGTTTTTGTCAAGTCTCCGGATACCATTCTTGAAGAACATGTAATAGTGAAATCCGGCAAGCGGCAGTTTGTGACGTTTCCATTTCCCGCGTTTAAGTCTGAAACTGAATTAGAGGTGTCAATTGAACTTCGGGATCAGGATTTTGGTGTTATAACGCATTGCTTTACTTTGCAGCCGGAAAAACACCTGACCTTTTATTACGCATTCCAGACGCATCTGGACCTGGGGTGGACCGACCGGGTAGCGCCGACGGTCGAGGCCCTGAAAAAAATGACCAGCGAAGTCGCGATCAAGGTTTGCAAACAGTTTATGGACCGTCCGGCTGGCGAACGTTTTATATGGACCTGCGAGTGCAGCGACGCCTTGCGCATGGCCTGGGAGGGAGCGGATTCACAAAACAAAGAGGCGCTGAAAGAATTCATTCGCAAAGGCTTGATTCAATGCTGCGCATTTCCTTATAGTTTTCACACCGGAATCATGAGCCGGGATCTTCTGGAACGTTCAATAGAACGCAGCTATTCGCTGCGGGATGAGATCGGAATGGAAGAACTTGACTTGTCGGTGGCCCAAAGTAACGATGTGCCGGGACAAAGCTGGATTATCCCGGATGTGTTAGCTGAAATGGGAATTAAACGGGCTCAATTAGGTCACAACAGCATGGTAAGGGGCTGCAAGCTGCCTCCGTTGTTTATGTGGCGGGGAGCTTCCGGAAAAAGCGTGCTGACGCTGGCGACAAGCTGCGCCGACTATGGCGCCGATTTCCCGATTCCCCACAAACCTCTTGATCTGTATGGTTTATCAGTCAACAACCCGGATGCGCTGGATATGCCGGGAACGGCGATGATGCGAAGTATCAGCTATGGAGAAAACTGCGGTCCTGAAGATGCCGAACGCGAAATAAACGCGATCAGCGCCTGGAACGAAATGTATGCCTGGCCCAAACTGGTTATCGGCAGTCCCAAAGACTATTTCAACCACATAGAAAAAGAAATTGACATCTCCCTGCTTCCAGTAATCGATCAGGAATTTTCCGACTGGTGGATCGACGGTCCGGCCAGTATGCCGCTGGCAATGGCCGAATACCGGAAAGCAATGATCGCGTTGCCGGAGCTTGACAAGGCTATCCCGGCGTCTCAGACCGGGGACCGGAAAAAATTAGATACGATTCTGGAAAATCTGATATTGTTTGCCGAACACACTTTCGGGCTGAACGCTCAATTGGTTCGTCCAACGGCCCAGGGGCAGAACTGGGAATTAAGCGGCATGGAAAATTATGTCGGCTCCTGGGAAGACAAGGGGTTTTACGCGAAGAAAGCCAAACAAGTCTCCGACGAACTGAAAGAAAAATATTCCTGCTCCGCGCCTGATTCCGGCAACAAAAACGGGCAATGGGATATAAAATGGGATGAGAAAGGAATAACCTCACTTTGTGATCCGGAGGGCAAATGCTGGTATGACCGCTCGAAACTTGGCGACGCCCCGTTATTTGCCTTGCTCAACCAGCAGTTAATGCAAAAAGAACTTGACGAATGGTTCCATCATAACCCGGTCGAAGCCCCGAACGCCGGGGATTATCCCTTCATCCCGGATTCGGTCGACAGTTACCGCGACGAAAACAGCGCCGGCGTAATTTTGACCGGCAAACTGGCATCTCCTTCAGGAAAAATTGAAAAAATAACCGTTAAAATCGGTAATGCGGTTGAAACTCCCGACTTGATCGTCGAGGTCAAGTTGATTGACAAGCAGGCTACGGCGCAAGCGGAATGCATTACCCTGGCGCTGCCGTTTCTGGTGCCAGACCCGCTTTACAGGACCGATATCGGTGAAGCCTTGCTGACGGTTGACGCAGATCAACGGGACGATGCCAACCGGGACGAGCATCCTGCTATAACGGGATGGATTATCGAAGATAAACACAGCCGGGAAACGCTTGCGGTCAGTTCCGCGGAGATATTCCTCTGGCATTTTGGCGAACGCTGTTACTGCACCTGGAACAAAAAAGCCGGGAAACGCGGAGGAGTCGTTTACGCTCATCTTATGAATAATGTCTGGAATACTAATTTTCGCTGTTGGAGCGGTGGCGACTTAAGTTATTCCATCAGGCTTCGCCGGGTCGAAAGAAATAACGAACTGAGGGAATTAAAAAATATGAGCTCCCTGTGGTGATAAGCGGTAACGCTTAAATACAACATCAGAGAAAGATATCCGGTTCAAATAATTTAATTGCAAAACAGTTATGATAAGGAAATTTTAAATGCTTCCAGAAAACAGTATGATTGAAAGAAAATCCATCACTCTTGGCGAAAACGTTATGATCGAAATAGTTAAGCAAGGGGATTATCTGCTTGGAATCGGCGCGGTGGAAATATCCGGAATCCAGGTCAGATCCGGCGAAGTATTGATCAAACCCGATTTCTCAACCCCGGACGCCATCCATTATCAGGATTTCAAATTGCTGAACATCCAGCCTGAAAAGGATCAGGTATTATTGGAGACGGAAGCGGTCGCCAGGCCGGAACTATACGGCGAAATGATGGATGAATATACTCAGAGCCTGGTATTCCCCAAATTGCGCCGGACGGAAACTGATAAGCTTGACTGGATCATTAAAACTGAAAAGCTGGAACTTGACGGTGAAACATATCAGGGTCTTTCATATGGCTTTAAATTTTCCAGCGAGACCAGGGAAATCCACAAATTCACTGTCCTCTCCACCTGGGAGCTTGGCGGTAAAGCAACCGGCAATACGATCTACCATCAGGGATATACAAATCCGCCGGTTTTCACCACTGACAAAGAAAATTATTTTTCGACAACCTGCTTGAAGCGCCTTGATCTATGGAACAACTGGCTGGGGCATTCGTTCCAGATGCTGCCGCGCTGGGGCTGCATTCAACCTTTCGATTTCCAGGCCGCGCCACAGGGCGTCCTGCTGGGTTACTGGAAAAATGAGCATTCGGTAAAAAGCCTGGTTCAGAAAAACATTGACGAGGACGTTATATTTGTGGTTGACGAATATGATTTCGCGCTGACAAAAGAGGTGGAAATCCCCGCCAAGCATATTATGTTCAGTGCGGGAGAACGCCAGAAACACGAAGAAGTGAACATGTGGACCGCCGCCTACGATTACACCTCGAAAATCATCTGCGATTTTTTCGGAGTCAAAACCTGCAGTCCATTGCTGTCATCATCCCCCAAAGTGGCCGGAAAAAACTATGCAACCAGGGAAGAACTGGCGAAAGGCCCGAAAGACAACTGGCTGTGGAAAGCTGAAAACAATAAGTTCTATTTCAAACTGGAAAATGAATGGGTTGAAAGCCACGACAAACTATACTGGATTGCCGACAACCTGTTGCCGCGGTACAATGAAGAGGGAATCAAGAGGTTAATGATCATGCCGGTCCATGAAAGCGATTTCACGGAAGAAACATTCGCAAATCACGCGGAAGCCGGCTGGTGCGGCGACTTGACGGTATGCAGCACTTGCGGCAGCCGCCGGTATGTCCCGTCCGCTTTCTACGACGGCTGGAGGGGCTGGAACTACCTCATGGAAAAAGCGAAAAAACTGGATATCAGCCTGGGGCATTGGATCGGAATGCATCTTACGCCGCGCGCGCCGATTCTCAAGGATCATCCGGAATACATTATTCAACATGCCAATACTTTGGGATTCAGCGGCGGGTACAGTCATTTGGCGATTTGTGCCATCAACATGTGCTCCGGCGCCAGGCAGTGGCTCCTGGACGACATGAAACGCTGGCGCGACGAGGGCAATCTGGAATGGCTCTTTTTCGATTCCTGGCCGAACCTTGCGTGTTCTTCAATAAATTACGGCGGCAGAATGGAGCCGATGCAGTTTGAAATGGGCAGTTTTCTCGCCGATCTCCAAAAAATCGGTTTCAATTGGTTCAGTTTCGAAGGCACAAGCCCGTTCGGCGTTCATCAGTTCGGTCTGTGGGACCCGATGGAGGAATACCGCAAACATACCTCGAGCGGCGTTATGGGCCAAAACGATTTCGAGATGGCCATCGGCCACGAATACATGGGCTACAACCAGACTCTCGGCGTCAATGTCAACCCGAAACGAGATCCCGGCACACTTGATGAGATGAGTTTCCGCTATATGGCCAATCGCTCTCTCACGCTGGTTCAGAAATCAAAAACCGGTTTCTATGAACTTAAAAACGATAACGAACAGATTTATCTTCAACTTCAGCCATTGATGCAGAAGAGAACCCTTTTGCCGGATGACCAGGGAGTCCTGTGGGACAGCGATCAGGGACAAGTCCTGTTCTCATACAAGAAGTTTTCACATAAAATCCCCGGCAACTCCCGCGTGGAAAAAATAACCGCCGGCAAGGTGGAGAATATTCTGTCGCCAAACGGTATTTTGACGACCGATGACTGGAGCGCATACCGGATTGTAAACAACCAGTGAAAGAATCAATAAAAAAACCATAAAAAACCAAGAAAAACCATATATAAGGGTAAGAAATACTTGCTTTTTTAAATATAAAATACTATAATATTGCTATAGCAATGGTTAACAATATGGTTTGAAAAATATAATCATGAACAGAACCAAAGACAAATACTACATTCTGGATCAGGTCAATAATTACATTCACAGGAACCGGCTCCAAAAAGGTGACCGTTTACCGTCTGAACGCGAAATGGCCGATATAATCGGTATATCCAGGACCAAGCTCAGGGACGCGTTAAAAAAAATTGACGGAAAAATCCTTGAGCGCCGGGGGCAGGCCGGAACTTACATTATGTCCCGTCCTGACACGATTAACCATATTTCGCCCCGGTGCCAGCGGCAAAGGCACAATCTGATATCCGCGATGATTCTTAGCAATGATTACAATCTCACCCACCAGCAGAAGTTTATCCATGATTATTTACTTGAACGGAATTGTATCCTGAACACCTACCTGCCGGGGAAAGACCGTCAGGCCCTGGAAAAAGAAAAAGCTTTTCTTGAATCGCTGTTGAATATCAACCCCAGGGGATTGCTGGCAGTTGCGTCTCCTTTTAAACCGACCAATAACAGGATATTCGATCATCTGGCTTCCGAAGGCACAATAGTCACCCATCTTGAGCATTATGAGATGGAACTGCCGAAACAGCCGTTCTTTTTGCCGGACTGGGAAGCAGCGGGTTTTGCCGCGGTCAATTACTTTGCCATGCGTGGAGTAAAGAAAGTAGCCTTGGCCCTTTTTCATAACGCGGTAACCACTAAATTGATTAAAAGAGGTATCGAAAACGCGATTGCGATGTCCGGACTGGAAATTATGGATGAAAAAGTCCCTGCCTCGAAAACCGCAACCGGCACCCCGGAATCGGCCCGGATATACAGCGGACTTAACAAAGATACCGGAATTATTATTGACGGGTTCGCCGGCGCGGGAACCGTCTTTGCCGAATTAAAACGGGTTCAGGTGGATAACATGAAGTCAATTCCGGCAATTGTCCTCGGCGACTCAGACGAAATCACTGATACCCCATTCCCTGAAGACACCCCGGTTCTGACTTTTTCATGGAGAAAACGGGTTGTCGATGCCATGGAATACATACTGTCAGACGGGAACAGCACCAGAAACATTTTATATAAACCGGTTTTCATGGAAACAAGAGATAATTCGGTTCAGCAGGGCGTTCTAAAGGAAGACTTCGTAGAATAAAACGTGTATTCCGGATAAAAGAAAAAGTATTTTATTAAAAAAATATCAGAGATGAATTTGAGTAAAAGGATATGAATTAAAAAACTGAATTAAAGAAAAATAGAAAGGATTGTATGGTAGGATAAAAATGATCGCCTTAAAAAATAAATTTTTAAAGGAAAGTCAACTTTTTTAAACAAAGAATTGAGAGGATGCCAAATGAATAAGAACATGTTTATCAATGAAGAGAAGTCTGTACGGTGTTGCCGTTCAGAATTCACGCTTATAGAACTTCTGGTTGTGATAGCGATCATCGCTATACTTGCTTCAATGCTGCTGCCGGCGCTAGGCAAGGCTCGGGAAACAGCCAAGGCTATTGCGTGTACAAGCAACGAAAAGCAAATTGGCTCCGCCTTTGGTCTATATACGGGTGATAATAATGAATTTTACCCACCTTATACAACCACCTACAACCATATTTGGGCCTTTTCTCTGTTTCCATATACCAATTTTGACAAAAAGAAGTATTCCACCGCACCATATACAAAACCCAATGTATTTCTTTGTCCTTCGGACCAGGATCCATTGTATTTCAACAAAACATCAACAGACCTGGGTACTGTTTATTTTAATTTGTCTTATGCGAAAAACTATTCAATCGGGCCGAACTACCCTTTAACGAACAACTTTAATAAAACCGCGATTAAAACAACACAGGTTACGGCATCCCCGGCTAGTGTATTACTATGCGCCGATGGGGAAACCTTAAGTATCGGCTGGTGGAACACCGCGGTTCTTGACGGCGGAATCGGCTGGCGCCATGCCAATGCGCCAAATCTTCTTTATGCCGACTATCATGTTGAAAAATGGCCGGTCAAAGGCGGACCTTTGGAACGAAACTCAAATTCCCCATTTTGGTTAGGACGCAGATAAGCGTCGGAACATATAGCAGCGTCAAACATAATTACTTTTAATAAATGGACCGGGAACTTGGTTTCCGAAGGGACTTTTAACGTCTTCATTGTGCAAAATCAGTAAAGCACTGCTACTGGATCAAGGTCAAAAATGGACGACCCTCTCTTCATTGCGGGTACGTCAAACTCAACGTCGCGGATAAATATTTGTGCCGGGGAATGTTCTTTAATTTGCTATATTTAAAACAGAAATATTTTTCTCTTAATGTATATTACAACAAAAAAGGAGGTACGGAAAATGAAATGGTTTCCGGAATCGAAGCGTTTGAATGAGTTGTTCGGGATGTCACAATTGATATTCGTCACAGCTTTAATGTCCAGTCAATTAGCCGGAGGAGCAACGGCTGAGCCGGTTGCAAGCCCCAAGGAGGCTGAAGCTAAATGGCAGACTGTGGCCGAGGAAAGTTTTGAGACTCCAGGTACCTGGAACAGCAAAGACAATAATTGCGGTTGGAGAGCCCCCGCCAGAGGCGCCGCGAAGATTGAAATTGTGGATGACAATTATCCCGGAACCCGGGGCGGAAAAAGTATGAAGATGACTCAGACGGGTGACTTCAAATCAAAAAGCATCGCAAACATCCGGCTTCTGCTGCCATGGAAAAATCCTAAGGCCATCAAAGAGGTAAGAGTCAGTTTCCACTGGAAGATGGATGCAAAAGCGGGTGGCTGGGATTTTCTCACTCACGCTTACTACCCCAAGCTGGAAAAAAAACTTTGTGCCGGTGCCAGATTGAGCCTGCGCGACATCGATTCCAGAGTTGCTGAAGATCGCAATTTCCTGTGTGCTATTCGCCCCGGATTCGGTAGAATTCCCTGCTGCATATTGCCGCCGGATACCTGGAATGAAGCGACTGTGGTTTTCAAGCAGCCTTTCGAAAAATATACGCTTTACGTGCGGCCGGCAAAGGGCAAAGTGCAAATTTTCAAGGACTTGCCATATGCCAATGGGAAGCGGCTGAAAGGTATGCCGCCAACATATTTTTTGCTGGGTGTTTATCACTTCAAAATCACCGGATCATTAATAATTGACGACTTCAAGGTTGAAGTTTTATCCCCTGATAAAGAAAGTTTCCCGGGCTTGTGCAACCCGCCACCGGTCCGTGAAACAAGTGCCGCATTCACCACCAAACCACCGGTGATAGATGGCAAGCTGAACGATAAAGTGTGGCAGTCCGCAAAGGCTGCCGCTGATTTTCAAGGTTGGCTTAACAGCAAGGCAACCCGGCAAACCCGGGGCATGCTTGCGTATGATTATGAGAAACTGTATGTCGCTATCGAGAATTTTGAATCCGACATGAAATCAATAAAAGCCAGGACAAACGCACCGATAGAACGCGACCGGGCAAGTTGGGCCGATGATTTGAATGAATTCTTTCTCCAATTGGGCCCCGGCTCAAATGATTATGTTCAGTTCGCAATTTCAGCGGGTGGTGCATCATGGGAATTTTCATCGCAAAACCGCAAGGGCTTTAATCCTGAATGGAAGTGGGCGGCGGGCCGTTCCCCGAATGGCTGGACGGTTGAGATGGCGATTCCCTGGAAAGAGCTTGCTTCGGAAACCGGAGAGCTCCACTGGCCCCCTGTCGCCAATGAATTATGGGGCGTCAACTTTCATCGTTACGCCATTGCCGCAAAGGAAACGACGCTTTGGAATCCCATGAGCCGTCATAGAGGATTTCACAGCACGATGAATATGGGGCTGGTGAAGTTTCTGCCGCCGGTATCTAGTCCATATGTCAGCGCCATAGAAGCTTTACCCGAAGCTGGAAAGGGCTGTTTGAAAGTTCGCTGCGCCAATCCCGGTTCCGCCAAAACAAAAATATCAATGCGGATTAAGGAAGAATCATCAGGAAAAAAACTTCTTGGACAAACTGACGGCGTCCTGTCTTCAGGAGCGCAAGCAGTTCTTGAACTACCCGCGCCTCTGACGACAGGAACAAAGTGGAACGCACTGGTCAATTACGCATCAAAAACGATCTTTTCACTCAAAGGTCAGGCCCATGAAAGCGAAACTCGGCGTCTCCTCGCAAAACTCAGTGGAATGCTTGTCAATATCGGCGCAGCTTTGAATACTCTTGACAAGCTGCCCGCATCACGGCAGGCCGGACTGGCTGAAAGACTCACCACTTTCCGCAATAAACTGGAATCAACGCTCAAGCTTCTGCATAAAAAGAATTTAAATTTTGATGACAGAATCAGAATTGCCGAAACAGAAGCCGCGTTAAGTAATGATATTGAGTTCCGGGGACTCCTGACTCTGGTGGATAAAATCGCCAGGGATAATGAGGCATGGAAACGCAAATACATTATAAGCGAAGCCTCGTCAATGTCCGTGATCCGTCCTGAAGCGGTATTTCCCGGTAACGCCAGTAAAGGTGTGGACCTGTCGCTGGCCGGCAACGAAGCGCGTTCATTTCTTATTCAGGTAACCGCGCCCTGGGAAGAACTTAAAAACGTGCAGGTAAAAGTTGAAAAAGAGCTCCCCGGCATCAGTACGACAATCCGGCAGGTTGGATACATCCACTGCCCCAATACCAGATTTTCCGTCAATGGCGCCGGCCCTGACAACCTCTGGTTTCCCGATCCTCTTGCGCTCAACAAGCCTTTCACTTTAAAAAAGGGCACTTCCTTAACATTACTGGTAACCGTCGACGTTCCTTCCGGTGTAGCCCCCGGGAACTACGCCGGTTCAATCATAGTTGAGCCTGAAGGAAAAACCGCCGCGACAATTCCTCTTAAGACCAGGGTATGGGATTTTGCCCTGCCGGAAGTTCCTACCCTCAGGGCCTGGACATGGTTTTTCTTTTTTGGTCCGATCGACTTAAAGAACTTGAACAACCTGGAAGCTTTCTATAAGGAGTTCTCGCGCTACAGAATTGGTTTTGATCCCGGTTCGATCTTCAATAAAGGCGATATGGTCAAAATATTCAAAAATAAAGACGGCAGTTACCTCTTTGATTTCAGCAAACTGAACCGCTATCACGAAATTGCCTATCGCTATGGAACGCGTTCATTCAATCTTGCGATGAATTGTCACGATGCCCTCCGCTGCCTCTTTCTCGGGGAATATAAACCTGTAAAGGTAACATTGCCCGATGGAAGCATCGAAACGTTGAACCTCAAAGATCCCAAGATGAGCAAACTCGAACTGCAAAAGGCTCCGTTCATGGAACCGATGCGTTCGCTCTACGAACCAATGCTGAAAGCGGCAGTGAAAAACTGGAAGGACAAGGGCTGGTATAAATATGCCCATTTTGAGGCAATCGATGAACCGGCTTCCGCCATTGATGACGTATATATTGAAGTCTACCGCAAACGTAAGGAAATTGTTCCAGATCTGCCGCTTATGTCATTCGGCGTGGGCAGCGGCTCCAATAAAGCCGGAATCAACACGGTTTGGGCCCCAAACTTGAACGGTCTGACAAACTGCCTGAAGTTCATGCACGAGCGTAAAACCAAAGGCGATACCCTGTTTTCATACATCTGCTGCGGCATTACCTGGAACCAGAATCGAAACTCTCCGGATGTGTACGCCTGGGAACCGCCGGTTGACCGACGGGTAATCGGCTGGATGAGTTGGAAATGGGGCTTGGACGGCTTTTTCTTCTTCACCGCCAATTTCGGCTGGAAGTGGCGTTTTAACAAAATCGCGAAACATGAAAACTGGAATCCCTGGCCCTACAAAAACAGCAATACGCGCCAGAGTCCTGAAATTGCCAACTTCCTCTATTACGAGCAGAAGGCTCCGGGCAAATATGTTTGCATTCCATCATTGCGCCTGGATAACTGGCGCGACGGGATCGAAGATTACGAGTATCTGCACCTTGTAGACACCATGCGGAAGCGTCTGGCGGAATACACCGGCAAGATCAACGAAGCCAAAAGAAAAGAATTGCTCGATCAGGCGAAGTCACTGCTTGACCTGGAAAGTCTGGTGCCCGGAGAAGATATTTTCTCTTGGGACCGCAATCCGGAGGCATACGAGAAACGCCGCCTCGCCATGGGCAAATGGCTCGATACCGTATCGAAAATCCTGAAGAAAAAATAACCCGTATGGATGTTGCTCAACAGCCATACATAAATATTAAAAATCCCAAAAGCACGGATACTTATTGAATGAATATTATATATTTCAATCCGGATGAACTCAGAGCTGATTGCCTCGGATGCTACGGGCATCCCATGGTCAAAACCCCGGCCATGGACCGGTTGGCAAGCAAAGGTGTATTATTCGAAAACGCTTTCGTACAGCATACGGTATGTTCGCCGTCGCGCTGCAGTTTTCTGACCGGACAATATGCGCATACCCGGGGGCACCGTTCGCTCTGGCATCTGCTCCAGCCCGATGAACAAAATACCCTGAAATACGCAAAAGCCAATGGCTATGACGTGCATTGGTGGGGCAAAAACGACGCGCTTGCCGCGGAAAGTTATCCCGACTCCGTCACCTGTCTGCATCAACCCGAAGTGCCGTTATACAAACAGCAAAGGATTCATTCCGAAGACGAGGCCGGATATTACTCTTTTCTGTATAAAGCGGCCGAAGAACATCATAAGGATTACTATTATTGCCGTGACGCGGCCGAACTGATCCGGTCGCGGAAAAGCAGCGACAACCCGTTGTTTCTCTTTTTATCGCTGGAACTGCCGCATTGTCCGTATATGGCGCCGGAACCCTGGTACAGTATGTACGATCCGGAAGATATTCCGCCTCTTCTTGCTAAAAGAATCGAACAGGCACCAAAATTCCATGAACTGATTAGACGGACCAGATGTCTCGACCAGTGCGATCCGGCTGTTCTGAAAAAAATCATGGCTATTTATCTTGGGATGGTTTCCTATACGGATCATCTGCTGGGTATGATACTTGAAGCGGTCGAGGATAGTGTTATTGCCGATGATACCGCGGTCTTTTTCTTTACGGACCATGGCGACTGGGCGGGTGATTACGGACTGGTGGAAAAATGGACTAGCGCCCTGGATGACCGGTTGATCAGAACCCCGCTGATTATTTCAGCCCCGGGATGCGTCCAGGGACACCGGGTTTCCGGACCGGTGGAACTTATCGACATCGCGCCGACCACGGCCGACCTTGCCGGCTATCAATTGCGCCATACTCAATACGGTAAATCGCTTATGCCGCAGCTCCATGGCGGAACCGGAGATCCGGACCGGGCGGTATTTGCCGAAGGCGGCTATGATCAGGACATTGATCTGGTCTGTTTTGAAAACGTCGGCGGCATTCCCGGCGAAAAAGGCTTTGACGATAGCGTGGAAATGCTCGAAGAGGGACATATCTATTATCCCAAGATCAAACTACAGGAAGATGTTCCCACAGTCATGTGCCGGTCGGTTATGGTTAGAACTCCAGAATATAAACTCATCAGGCGCATAGATGATGTAAGCGAATTGTACGATCTGACCAATGATCCCGGCGAGGAGGTCAACCTTATAGGATCGCCTGAATTCCGCGAAATAGAAGCCGGGCTTAATGAACGCCTGCTTATGTGGTACCTCAGGACCTCCGACGCCGTACCATGGGGACGCGATGACCGCGGTCACCCTCCAAAATAAGTCATGTTCGGGGATTTGTGATTTAATATTTCCGCGGAAAAATCTGCAATACCGGTCATAAAAGGATAAAACAAATTCCGGCAACAGAAAATAACCGCTATAATAAAGTCGTTAAAAAAGTAAGAATTCGGAATAAATTTCACGAATTTAAGGAAAGTATAACTGGCAGTATAATGGAAGAAGAACAAAACAGAATATATTCGGGCGGCAAGCTTGATCGGATAGCATTTCCGCTGGGGGGAACTGGTGCAGGCATGGTCTGTGTTGCCGGGAACGGCGCTGTAACGAACATATCCGTGCGGCATAAACCTAATTTAGGCATAATGTCCATTGATTATTTTATATTTGCTTCTCTTTGTGTAAAGGGAAGGGATGGGAACACGGCCAGGGTATTGGAAGGCCCGGTCCCATCCTGGAAAATTACCGGAACCAGGGATTCTCATAGCGGAGCCTGGAGGCAGCCATGGGGTTTGCCAAGATGTAAAAACACGGAATTCGAGGAACGTTTCCCTTTTGCTGTCATACGAATGAGTGACCAACAACTTGGAATGGATGTGGAACTGACGGCCTGGAGTCCCTTTACTCCCGGAGAGACTGATGATTCCTGTATGCCGGTGGCGGCATTGGAATACCGGTTCCTTAGTCATCGGAACGAACCGATAGAGGCTGTGTTCGGATTTCACTCCCAGAACTGGCTACCCGGTCCAACCCCCGGTAAGGAGGTTCGCCCCCTCGGAAAAGACGGGTTCATACTTTGGTCACCGGGAGATCCAAATCACCACGAGGGTGAAGCTGCTGTCAGTATTGCTTGTGACTCACCGGATACGCGGGTCAACCCCACCTGGTTCCGGAGCGGATTATGGGATACCCGCGCCATGCTTTGGAAGGAAATAGAGTCCGGTGAGATGGCGATCCGCCCACCGGCGGAACCGGAAAAGCCCTCCATGGGCGGCAGTGTTTATTCACCTTTGACGCTCAAGCCAGGAGAATGGTCGGAGCCAGTGAAAATTCGCATGTCCTGGTATGTGCCAAATAGTTCATTACGCATTAATCCCGACGATGCGACAGACTCCGCATTGAAGGAAAAAGAAACATACCGGCCATGGTACGCGACCCGTTTCAAGGATGTGGATGCGGTCAACAAATGGTGGCAAACCCGTTATGACGATCTGCGTCTCAGATCTTTGCGGTTCAGCGATTGTCTTCGGGAAAGCACATTGCCCAAGGTGGTCATGGAGGCTGTCTCCGCCAATTTGACGATCCTGAAGTCGCCGACAATCCTACGGCAGGCAGACGGCAGAATATGGGCCTGGGAGGGTTGTTGCGACGACATTGGCTCTTGCGCTGGATCATGTACTCATGTCTGGAATTACGCCCAGGCTACAGCCCACCTTTTTCCTGATTTGGAGCGTGGACTTCGGGTCACTGAATTTCAGGACAGCCAGGCCTCCTCCGGGCATCAGAATTTTCGTGCCGCGTTGCCGATAGGCCCGGTGCGAGACCATAGTTTTCACGCGGCTGCCGATGGACAGTTGGGGGGGATCGTTAAAGTTTACCGGGACTGGCGGATCAGTGGCGACACCGAATGGCTGCGTCAACTCTGGCCGCAAATCAAGACGAGTCTTGAATACTGCATTGAAACCTGGGACCCGGAACAGCGCGGCGCTCTGTTCGAACCGCACCACAATACCTATGATATCGAATTTTGGGGGCCGGACGGTATGTGCTCAAGCATCTATCTGGCAGCCTTGCAAGCCGCGATACTTATGAGTGAGGAACTCGAGGAAGATTCGTCCAGGTGGCAGAAATTATATGCCGCTGGCCGGCAGTATCTGGAAAAAGAACTTTTCAATGGAGAATATTTTATCCAGAAAGTAATCTGGCATGGTTTACGGGCCGGTAATCCAGCCGGCCAGAAGTCATTGTGGGATAATGGTTACTCCAAAGAGGCCCTTGATTTATTAAAAGAGGAGGGTCCAAAGCATCAGTATGGACAAGGATGTCTGTCTGATGGAATTATTGGTTCATGGTTTGCCGCTTGTGCCGGGATCGAGGATATTATCGGCCCGGATAAAGTTTTAAGTCATCTTCGAGCCGTACATCAATACAACCTGAAACATAATCTGGAGGAGCATGCCAACCCGCAGCGACCCGGTTTTGCATTGGGCAGGGAAAGCGGTCTGCTTCTCTGTTCCTGGCCCCGGGGAGGCGCGCCGTCCCTGCCGTTTATCTACAGCCAGGAAGTATGGACCGGAATTGAATATCAAGTGGCGTCACACCTGATTATGCAAGGAGCCATTGACGAGGGATTAGAGGTGGTCCGCGCCGCGCGTTCGCGATATGACGGCAGTGTCCGCAATCCATTTGATGAATACGAATGCGGTCACTGGTATGCCAGGGCACTATCAAGCTACGCGCTTTTACAGGCTTTCAGCGGAGCCAGATATGACGCGGTCACCCGTACCCTGCATATTGCACCGCCCCGGAGCGGTGACTTTACCTGTTTTATTTCGACCGCCGGAGGTTTCGGTCTGGTCGGGGTGAAAGCAGGAGCCCCGTTCATTGAAACGCGCCATGGGCATATCGATGTTCAGACAATCAATTATCAACCGGCATCAAGCTAAAATGAAAGAGAAAAATTGCCCTTGTCAAGCTCCTAATTTTACAATAGTTTGATTCTTCAATGTTTGAGCTGGATCGCCAATCCAAAACGGCCTGTGTAAAATAATAAATATTATTCTTTTTTGTCGCGTGGAGCTTGCTGAACATCTACAGATCGGAATCCCTGAATTTTATATACATAACCTTTATATATATCATGAATTACATGATTCAAGTGAAAGGAGTTTCTTTAGCGTAAGATCGTAAAAAATCATTCCTCGTGATGCTACCCCTTCAATTGGATATATATCTTCCAGCTATGTTTGCTTTATTTAAGTGCAATTAATTCCTGATGATGCGAGAATGCGTTTTAAATCTTCTTTATCCAGACTCCATTCCAACGCTCTCTGAACGTCAATATGCTTGTTGTCAACTAATTCAGCCAAAGACATATTCATTGTACGCATACCCAATGAGCGTCCGGTTTGGATGGCTGAAGGGATCTGATGAATCTTGGATTCGCGAATCATGGCTTTGATAGACGGAGTGCCGATCATTACTTCCGAAGCAAGACTGCGTCCTTGTTCATTGGTCCATGGAATAAGCTGCTGACTGAGGACAACATTCAGAGTCGTTGCCAGTTGTACGCGGATTTGCTCCTGTTCGTTCGCGGGAAAAGCTCCGATCAGCCTTGTAACAGTTTGTAAAGCTTCAGAAGTATGTAATGTTCCAAAAGTCAAATGGCCGGTTTCCGCAAGTGTCAGGGCTGCCCTCATTGTTGTCTGGTCCCGTAGCTCCCCAATAAGAACAACATCCGGGTCCTCGCGCAGGACTCTTCGCAATGCTTCTTCAAAACTCGCGGTATCAGTTCCAACTTCCCGCTGTGAAATGAATGCATTCTGGTTGTAATGGCGATATTCAACCGGATCTTCAATCGTAAAAATGTGACAGTTACGGGTTCGATTAATCTGGTTAATGATACTGGCCAAAGTGGTTGATTTGCCGGAACCGGTAGCGCCGGTAACCAGAACAAGTCCTTTTTGCATTGAACATATTTTTAGCAGAACATCCAGCGGGATCCCAAGATTTTCCAACTCAAAAAACTTTGACGGCAGCAGTCTCACGGCCCAGGCAATTCTGTTCTGCTGACGGTAGACATTTATGCGTAAGCGGTTTTCCTCGAACTCTACGGCCATATCAAGTTCGTTTTCCGCATCGAATTTCTCAAAATTATCCTTCCCGACCAGCTCTATTGTCATATTACGCATTTCCGTCCCGGAAACCGGACTAAAACCTTGTAATATTTTCAATTTGCCCTGTTCCCGCACGTAAGGAACTCCATCTGTAGTCAAGTGCAAATCGGTATGATCAGCCGCCGCCAGTGTGGAGAGAAGAGCATTTAAATCAGTCATCTGAGATACTCCAGAATATTGCGGCACGCATCCGCTTTTTTATTGTTTTCATCCATTTTATATAAATCCGCGGCATATTTAAAACATTTAATTGCGCGCGGTATTTTTTTATTGTCAACATACACACGACCGAGTTCGGCATAACCGTCAGCCTTAAAAGGCACAACCCCTGGTTCGTCGATCCGGTTATCCAAAGCAACTTCCATCAAAGCTTCGATATGTTCAGGTTTACCCTTCATTTTCTTTAATACTCTGGCTGCCATAAACAATTTTTTACAATCGTACAAACTTTCCGGCAACTCCGGCATTGGGGCAAGCGCGCTTAGTGCCGCGGGATATTTCCGCATCTTTAAAAGAATGTCGGCCAGACGCAGTTGAATGTCACGATATACATTTATATCGTCACAGTCCTTTTGAATTTCACAATAAATGATATAAGCTTTTTGATAATTTCCAACCTTTTCAAGTCTTGAGGCCTGGTTCAGTTTTTTTTCAAGCGTGGTCTTTACTGAAACAGGCGATTTTAGTTTAACAGTTTCAATAGTGTGACAAGCTGTGATAAAAAGAGGAATAATGGATAAAGCAAGAAAACTTTTACTTTTCATCATTAGTTAGCCTTTCAATTTCTTTTAACGCTTCACGATGATTTTCACGTCGTTTCTTCAATTTAAATTGTCTATGAACATCAAAGCTGTCGGTATCGTCCACCTGCCAGCCCTGAATTTTATTGAACATTCTTATCAGCCATGGATCATTGGGATTGACAACCTTGGGTTTGGCAAGTTCACTTGGCGAGTTGACCCCGAGACTCGGCAAATCATCGCGCGCCGCCGGATGTTGGCTCATGCGATCAAGATAACTTTTAGATATAAGCTGACATTCTCCCGGAGCCTGCATGACGAAAGGACGAATGATAATCAATAGCTCTTTGCGCGTTCTTGTGGCATCCAGTCTGGTAAAGGCCAGATCCCCAATGATGGGGATTTCGGATAAATAAGGTGTTTTTTCGGTTGTTTTACCAACCTCTTCGTAGATAAGGCCGCCGATAACCATGAACTCCCGGTCCTTGCCGATAACTGTTGTGATAATACGTTGCAAATCAATATTCTGGGAAACAAAATATTGCTCTTCGGATCCAGCGGATTCAACCCCGCCGGAATAAATATTTTTGACTTGACTTCCAAGCGTGGACTGTTCTTGAAGCAAGCGTAAAGTTACTGTTCTGTCAGCGTGTATTTTGGGTGTCAGCAGCAGTGAAGTACCAACTCTGCGCCGGGGCGCGTCAATATCCCAGCTGATATTCGGCTGAAACACCCCGCTGGAAACTTCGGTGTAAGTCGTAGTTGACTGTGCCTTTTCCATTACCGTTGTTTCAGTTCCGATAAATAATGTAGATGATTCATTATTACTGACTATCAGGTTCGGGGTTGCAAGTTTTGTTACCCTTTCATCCTTTTCTAAAATCTGGATGCGTGCGCTGAAGTTATTTGTCACGGCATTAAAAATTGCCGCCTGAGTATCGATCCCGGTGCCCTGGGGAACTAGATTCGAATCCGGTTTGAGAATTGATTGTCCTCCATCCGTTGTCAACAGTCCGTTGGCAAACCCACCGGAAATATCCCCGTTGTCGCTCGAAAATAAAAAATCAATTGCCCGATCACGCGAATCATCCAGTGTGACGGAAAGAATTTTTACCTCGAGAAGTACCTGAGGCGTAGGCTTATCGAGTTTTTCTATTACTTTAAGCATTTCATCAATAGCAGAATAATCCGCACTCCGCAGCATCAGGGAATTGTTTTCCGGCAGAACCGAGATAAAGACCATCCCCGGGCTGTTGGTCAGTTCATGGAACTTAACTCCAATATCAACTTGTTTTTCCTGTGAACTGAACATTTTCTTAATAGCGCTTTGATTAATTTTCGCCGGATCGTTCTTCGTGGCTTTTTCCGCTTCAGTTTTTTTATTTTTTTCATCATCATCTTCATCATCTTCATCGTCATTGTCGTCACTGCTGCTGGAATTATCGTCGTCAGTGATATCGAACGTTCCACGTTTACCCAGTAAGTCCATCCGTTTTAAAGCCCGGCTTATATCAGTATATGAATCTCCACTGCTTTTTTTAGGGTCGAGCCAGATTACCCGGTTGATGAATAGTTTGGCTAATGCGTCACCGACATCTTTAGCAGAAGGATAGAGAATCTGCACGACTTCTACTTTTTCCTGACGGTTAAATTGCAGGGAGCTTTTGAATTCATCGATTGTCATAATATGAATCAAGCCGTCTTTGCTGTTTTTCTGATACCATAGGCCGGACGTCCTGCATATGGCGTCGATAGCATCCGCGGCTGTCACATTGGTCAAATGTAAATCAACTTTAACTTTGGATGCGTCGAAACTTACGACAATCGGAGATCCGGAGGCAATACCAATCATCCGGGCAGCTTCTTTTACAGACACATTGTTCAAACTGATTGATTCCACAACTTTGCTTTTAGGCTTGCCTTTACGGGCCGGCTCCGCTGAGGACACAAGTATTCCGACAAACACAATAAATATAATTGAGATGTATTTCATATTTTCTTTACCTGATGATTATTACTTTATCCGGGCGTTCCTGCTGGACCACTTCTACTTCATCGTCGCGAACCTCTTTGACAATGATGTAAGCTTCCTTAATCAGGTTTCCGGTTTTTGCTTGTGCGTTAATCCTTATCACATTACCTCTTTTGACGTAATATGATCTCTCACTGTCTTTTATATGGAGAATTGCCATCGGCTCCTGCCCTTTAAGACGAATAATACCTTTTACCGTTATGATGCCAACCGGTTTTCCGCCTGACCCAGGCGAAAACTCACCAATTCCGGAGACCGAATAATTAAACGGATCACCAATGCCGAGTTTTTCATGTTTTGCAGATTTATCTTTACTTTTCGATATAGCTTTGGCAGCCGGAGCCGGATTCGATACAGCCGGAGCCGGTACTGCGTTTGAAACCGGTTCAGGCACGATTGGATCAGCCGGATCATCAGTTGTTATGACTCCTGGCGGCATTTTCACCGGTTTAGTATTGGATGTTTTTTTGTTCGAAGACTTGACTATCTGCTTAATAGCCTTTTCCTCCGCTATCGCTTCTTTAAACACCTTGTGAACACTGCTGAACCAGTTGAATCGATAACCTAAAATCAATATTATCAGCAATGGCCCGCCAATTAAAAACAATGTTTTTCTTGCATTCATATATTTAATTCCTTTTAATTTATCTTCCGGTCGAGGCCGCCATGAGCCCCATGAAAAAAGCTATATAAACAAAACCGACGATCCCGCCAATAACGACGAACAATGCCGGTTCAATCATTTTTGAAAGAAAAGAAATCCGCCGCTGCAAATTCATATCGCAGAAATCGGCAACCTTTAAAAGCCCCGTGTCCATATGCCCGGTGCTTTCCCCCACTACCAGCATCGCATCCGCCAGCGGGATAAACGGCTTCAACCCGGAGACCCTGAGCGCGGTCGATAACGGATGTCCTTGTGAGATAATTTTTTTCATCTCATCCAACTCCGTCTTGTAAAAAAAATTGTTCAGGGCTGAAGAGGTATATTCCAACGCAGGAATAATATTGATACCGCTGCGCAGCAAAAGCCCCAGGGTCCTGCACCACAACATATTGCTTGAGGCGCAAAAAACTTTTCCGATAACCGGAATGCGCAAAGCCGCGTAATCAACATAGACAGCGGTCTCCGGCGATTTTCTCAAAAGCCATATCACTATCGCAAAAAGAATCGCACCGCCAATAAAATACAGGCCGTTTGCCTGAAGATATTCGGTCACATCAATCAGCGCCTGGGTAATTGGCGGCAAACTTTTGGAACGACCTGATAAAAATTTCATAATTTTGGGAATAACTTTAATCATCAGGAAGGCGACAACCCCGATTGTCACCAGAATAACCAAAAACGGATAGGCCATAGCCTGCAAAACCTGCCCCTTGAGCTCACGCCTGCGCTTCAGCAATTCAGATGAATAATTGCACATTCTGTTAATATCGCCATTAGCCTCCCCCGCCGAAATCATCCCGATGATAATATTTCCAAGAAAAGGCAATTCTTCGTTCAATGTATCGGTCAACGTCTTGCCGCTTTGGAGTTTGTTCGCTACACAAAAAAGAGCACGGCTTAAAAGATAACCGGCCTGTGCCGCGACTGTCTGGAAAGCATTCAGGATGGGCACTCCACCCTCAAGCATGGCGGCAAGCTGCTCCAACGCAAGCTCCAGTTGAGAGCTTGTTACAAGAAACCTGGCCAGTATTTTTTCATTGGCTGAACGTTTCCTCAAATTAAAATTAGGAGAGTCGGTCACAGATGAATTTACCTGTTCAAGTCTGATAATCGACATCTGGCGGTCAAGCAGGACCTTTTCTGCCGTTTCAATATTATCCGCGGTCAATATACCACGTTCCCTGCCGCTGTTTTCCCGGCTCGCCACATATTTATATACAGCCACTGGTTACCTCCCGAACTTCTTCCATGGTCGTAAGTCCCGCCAATATTTTTGCCGCGCCATCGGCATGAAGCGATGCCAGACCTTTCGTTTCAAACGCATATTTTTCAAAATCACGTTCATCCGCGTTTTTCAAAATCATTTTTCGCAAACTATCATCCACCGGGATTATCTCATAAAGGCCGACACGGCCGGAATAGCCTTTGTCTCCACAGAACGAACAACCCTTTATTTGTGGAACAAGCAACTCCTGATCCTCCGGGTCCCAACCAAATTCCTCACACTCCCGGGCTGTCGGACGTCTTTTTTCAACGCAATGCACGCACGGCACCCTGACCAGTCTTTGCGCGACCGCCAGGCGCAGCGTGGACGCAACCAGAAAGGGAGCAATGCCAATATTCACCAAACGCGTCAACACCCCGGCCGCGCTGTTCGTATGCAGAGTAGACAAAACCAGGTGTCCGGTCAAGGCTGATTTGACCGCGATATCCCCGGTTTCGCCGTCACGTATCTCTCCGATCATTATAACATCAGGGTCATGACGCAAAACACTGCGAAGCGCCTTGTTGAAAGTAAGCCTTTCACTATCCGCGTCGATTTTGATCTGAGTTACGCCGTCTACCGGTTTTTCAACCGGATCCTCAATACTGACAAGATGCTTGTCGTCACTTTCGCGCAAACGGCGCAACGCGGCATAAAGCGTAGTAGTCTTACCTGAACCAGTCGGACCCGAAAGCAGGATTATGCCGTTGGGCTCAGATAACGCGCTTTCAAATAATTTTTCATGGACACTGCTCATGCCAAGGGAACTGATCAGTTCAAGTTCCTCGCCATGGTCCTGAGATAACAAACGCAGTGTGATGTGTTCTCCGTGGATGGTTGGAATCGTCGCCACACGAAGGCTTATTTCCTCCCCGTCCAGGTTGGCGTTGATATTGCCGTCGAGCGGGGTACGTTTTTCCGCGATATCCAGGTCCGCCGCGATTTTTATTACGGCGGTAAGTTCCGTCAAGGTATTATGGTCGATATAACGGTCGGTTCTCATAGTCCCGTCAATTCGCATCTGCACGTCCGCGCCATCGTCAACCGGGCAGATATGGATATCTGAAGCACGAAGCTGCAAGGCGCGGTTCAAGATCCGGTTAAACAGTATCGCGGTCGAGTCTCCCTGCTTTTCAGCCGGATAAAATCGCTTCAAGGCAATTCGCAAATCATCGGCGTCATCCGCGAATACACATTCAACCGTATAACCGGTTTCGCTTTCAAGCCGGTCCATTGCCTCGAGCGGATCACTGTGCAAAGAAATTGCCACGGTCAAAATATCATCATGAAAAGAAAGCGGCAACGCCCGGTAACGATGCGCGGTCGCGGACCTGACAAGCTTCAACACATCATCAGGAATACTGATTTTTCTTATTGAAATTGTATTGCTCATTGCTGCGCCTTTTCTTTGCGATAAGGAATATGCAACTCAAAACAGCATTTCAACGCGTTGTACTGATTGAGTTCCCGGTCGGTAATAAACTCGTCCGTTCGCTCCAGGTAAATATTATTCAGGAAAAAAGTAGCCTTATGATTATAGACTTCCATAAGAAACGTTTTAATGTGCTTATAAGTTCCATGCACTATGAACTGATGTACGTCATCTCCAATCAACTGCGGCAATTCCAGCTTGATACGCTTATTTTTATTCATTTGTCCACTTGATTTTTTACGGCGGCGTGGCCTTGCCGCCTTTTTTTCATTAACTCGTGTTTCAGAGATTATTTTAATTGAATTTTGATCAAGAAGCGAACGAATCTCAATAATGATCTTACCGCTTTCGCTCCTTGTCAATTGTCCGCTTTTTTTCATCAACTCGCTATTTGCCTTGCTAAAAGCATTCAACTTCTTCTCAACCTTTTTCCGGCGGTTATTAAGATCGCTCATCATGAGGTCGACATCATCGACAATCACCATTTTACTCATTTTTTTCTGTAAATCCTTGATGGCTGCCATTTGCGGTTTAATATGCTTGTTGAGCGCGTAATAAGCGATTGCAAAACTCAACGCGGCTCCGATTAATATCCGCATTACAAAGGAGGTCCTGTTGTAATACCTCATAAAATCATCGCGCAATATTTTCAGTTGCCGGTTCGCCATTTTATTGCCTCCTGTCGCTTATGCGTGAGTGAAAAATGATTTGGCCATTTTTTTCTTTGGTTAAACCATCCGAAAATAATGCCAGATTATACCGGCGCAATTCTTTTTCAAAATGAATAAAGAATCTCGACAGGTCAGGGTGCCAGGCCGTTTCACCGTCAATCAGAATACCGTTCGTACTTTCCTCTATCTTGTTTATCCTGGTATATTTCAATGGATAACGCCCCAGTAAATTAAAAATCAACAGGAACCGTCGGGATAACCGTTCTTTTTTCGACAACATCTGATGGATCTGTTGTTCAGAGCTGAGCTCTTCGTCCAACTCTTTTATTTCGGCTTCCGCGTCTTTAACCTGTTTTTCAATCTTTTTATAATAGTGATAGCGTTCATCCAATTTACGGTAAACGGTGTAGTTTTGAATCAACAAAAATCCCATCGCAAAAACAACCATACCGATCAATGTCAAACCAATGACCGTTCCCGGGGCTTTCGGATCTTTGGGTTTGGGCGGCAGCAAAGCCGGTTTGATCAATTCTATACCGTGTTTAATAAAAAACTCAGATCCATCGATCAACCCGGTCTTCCAGTCATGGCAAGTAACGGAGTTTGCTTCCGTCATATCTTTTATCGCGGCACAAAGCTCCGGACTGGAACTTGGAGAATACAAAGTGACGCGTTTATATTTCAAAACAATCAGCCGACGCTGCATTCTTTCGCGCCATTCCGCGTCATCGCCGCTTCTGGGAACTCCCAGCGGCAGATTGCGGACGATCAGTTTATTACGGTCGGGTATCGCCATGAACCCGTGACTTCCAAGAAGAAACAAAAAGCATTCGTCATGGTGCTCTATATTGAAAAAGTGTTCAGACATGAACAATTGTTTGAAGTTTGTTACGCCCAGGAATTTAAGTTTTTCCTCCTTGACGATTTTGGCGAGATTGGCAATATCCTCCAAATCAAAATAGGACACCAGAATACCGCTGCGGAAATCATGCAGCATCCCGTCCATATATGACACGCGCTGCCGCCCGGAAGTATCCCCCATATTGCCCGCCGCCGCATACTCTATCGCCGAATGACGCTCTTCAGCATCCAGATCCGGCCCCAGTTTAACATCGATTTCCTGTACATCCGATATCCGCAGAAATAATACCTCTTTTACTTTCTGCTTCTTGCCGAATTCCAAAATAGTTTTCAGCGGAGTGTCCAGCGAAAAACAGTTTTCCGCGCACGTTCCGTTGCCGTTAACTACAATGCCCCAGATTCCAACCCCGTCTTCGGCAACAACCAGGGTTTTGCTTCTCTTCTTAAACAACTTCATCATTCAGTAACGATCTCATCAAGGATAATGGTTATGGAGTTATTGCCGCGCTTCAACTCTACCGGTATAATAGCCGATGCGGCATATTTGTCGCTTCCCGCGAAAGCATAGATCAAGCGCCGGCCCGGAACCAGGCGACCTATCGTCAGCAGGCTGTTCCCCGTCCAGGAGTCAACTTTCGCGTATTTGCGTGTTTCATCATTCTCATCGCTCGTACTGGTATCGGTTTTCCGATCCGCGTCATTGAGCGATCCGTCATTAAGTAATCCCACATAATCTCCTGCCGCGTCGGACTCTGACTTAAAAAGATAATATCCCAACTCCATAACCGAATTAGTCGTATCCGTTTTAGTCGGCGCGAAGATCATTATTCTTGAATAAACTGCGGGTAAAGCCTCTGTGTCATCCCGCATCTTAAGGTATATTGATAAAGTTGCTAAATTGTTTTCATGCGGATATAAAAATTCTTCGTCACTGTCATAATAGTTGTCCCCGGAACCTTCCGCACCATCGGCCCCGTAACTTGTTACTCCCTGTATCTCGTCTCCGGAAGACGGCGAATCGGTCTCGCTTTGTTCTACAACCAGACTATTGCTTTCCGTTTTCAGATACCAGTTGTCCACAATTCTCCACGGCCTGCCGTAACCGTCATAGAGCTTTTCACTGCTGGTGTTCAAATAAGGCCCGGCCCAGCCGACACGCATTCTGGCAGTAGGAAAGACATAATTAAAAACTGCCGGTTGAGTTTCCGACAAGTCAAGTATATTCCAGGTCAATTCTACTTCCTCTTCATGATTGAACATCGTTTCTGTTTCCGAATTATGATAAAAACAGTCACGGCGATACAATTCGGCCAGTTCCGATCCGGAATCCGTATCCCGGACTTTCGGCCAGCGGCCCATGTCAGACACAAAACGTTGAATCGCTTCCTGAATTACTTTTCCGCGCTCTAAAGTTTTTTCCTGCCGGGTACGCATTTCGGAGTCGGTAAAGTTATCAAGGGCCACCATCGCTACGGCAGCAATGATCGCCAGGCTTATCACCAGCTCGATCAAAGTCAAATTGTGTCTATAGTATCGCAAAACTCAATACCCTGCCAACGGCATCAAACGAATGACAATGTCATCGTTCTGAGCCACAATATCGTCCGCCGTGGCGGAGGTGTAACCATCATCTGTCGTAGCTAAAAAAGAATTCGGCAAAGTGTCAAGCGTTTTATCGGGCCCGGTGCAAACCAGGACAATTTTCTGCAAACGTTTATATTCATTTAAGCTGCTGCCGTCTGTTGTTCTAGACTCCGGGACAAGTACCCGGTAATAACCGCCGTAAGGATCCTTGATAACTGGAATTTTTACTGTTCCTTCGCTGTCTTTAACCTGACCGTAGGTCTCTGTACTGAGCACTCCCGGTCCGCTGGCGATGGTCACAAGTCCCTCTTCATCAAGGTAAGGGCCGCGACGCCCGATTCCGCTGTCAGAGTCATACTCAGTATAGCTGCTTACTGGAGAAGCACTACTGCCCAACGGGTGAGTTTCCCACAACAGCGGCCATAAACCATATTTTGCGATGTCCATCAAATACTGATTTGTATCGCCTGTTTCTTTGCGGAACACCACATCGGCGGCAAAGCGTCTGAATGCCGACTGGATTTCCCGCATCTCTGTTTGAGCAACCTTGTCTTTGGCTTCGGCCCCAGTGTCATTGAATCCCGGCAGCACCAGCGTCAACAGAGCGCCCATAATTCCAATAACGATCAAAAGTTCGATCAATGAAAATTCTCTGCGTACCATTTTTGTTGTTCCTGTTTTGGTTCCCGTCATATTTAAAATCATCCGGAACCCCGGATGATTTTAAATGACAAAAAATTTTGAAAAGCGGCCCGTCGCCAATCCCGCAACGGACCGCGAAAAGCAAACTTAATTAGAATAAGTCGCCTTCAAGAATTCCACAGTCCGGGCAGCTGGTGCAAAGCAGCTTTGCGGCAGGGACTTCGGTATCTGCAGTGCCATCTTCAGTGGCAGTATAGACCTTGAAGAAAGCGATGTAGTAACGACATGTGCCGTCATCGCCCCATGGGCATTTACCAGCCTGAGCAATGCTGATTTTTGATTCATTCGGGCCATCGCTGTAATAGGTTTCCCAGTCAATAGTCGGAGCTACAAAGACCGGAACGATAACAAATGCGGGTTCTGTGAAATCAGTTCCGTCATTAGTACGGAATTTTGCAGCGGTAGTGTCAGTTACAGCAGCAACATTTGCAGCTTGACCAGCTTGAGCAATTGCACTCAGGCTAACACCGCGATAATTCAGAGCTTCAGCAGCATCGTCACCAGTAATAGCAGTGTTGATTTTACCAGTAACAGCATCTACATCTTCAGTCCAGTAACTACCAGTAGCATTTACTTGCAAGACATATTTATCTGCTGCGGCATCTTCCGCAAGATCTGTGCCGTAAGCCAACTGAACAATACCGGCTTTCTGCAAAGATTCCAAGGTGGTAGCGTTTAATTGCAGCCCAGTAGAAGCGGTACCGAAGTTGTGTGTTGCCGCAGTGGTAAGATTAGTCATGATTGTAGCAGCACTGGAAGCCTGCAACCCGGTGTGAAAACCTGATGGATAAACCCCGTTCGCGCCGCGGAACATATTAAGATAACGTAAAGTTCCGGCCTGGTTGTAATCGCAGGCTGTATCTTTCGCCGCGCTTTCGGAATCGCTGAAAGCCGGCAGTATCAAGGCGGCTAATGCCCCCATAATGCCAACAACAATTAGTAGTTCGATTAATGAAAAGTTTCTCTTAGAAATTTTTTTGCAAAACATTTTGATTGTCCTTCTGCAGTTTTTTTGTTCTCTTTCTTACACATTCCGCAGTAATCTTTAATTACTGCTTGTGCTGTAATCAAACAGCGATAAAATAGATAAAACCTCGAAGCCACATCGACGGTTTTGCATTAACATATTGACGCTTTATTCACTCCTTTCTTTAGCGACAAGCTACTTTCCGGCATTCTTTTATTCCATCCGAAAAAATTAAAATTATTTACGATCCTTTTAGATCATCCTTTCTTATATATCTACCTTCGCACCATCTCCGTGTGGTCGAAGCCAATTATTTTACTTCTATCTTTCAATTACAATTAATAATTAGGGAGACCTAATTATTTGATTGAAAAATATTTGATTAAAAAATATTATTAAAAAAAATCTCCACAAGCAATAAAATTACAATTAATTAGGGGAACCTAATTAAGGTATCAAAAAAAATGAGATTTAACTCAAATTAATGTTTTGAATATACAAAGCATTTTTATTTTTTCAAGTCCTTTCAACAACTTTTTTCTAAAAAAATCAAAAAAAATCTAAACTGAAAAGAAAATGGATAAGCAATATCTTAGCCTGACTTATTCATAAATTTATGGTATGGAAATGATGATTCCCATAGGATTCCCTTTGGTGAGATAGCACTTTCCTTGTCAGAGAGCAACAATAGCTTCAAGACATTTGTTTACAAGGGGTGTCATTAAGTCGGGTATATTCCATAGGCTTTGGGGTTTCCAAGGCGGTCAGCTTTGCCCAGTTCAGATAAGGGAATCAGGGTAGGGACCGGAATACGACCGGAGAAATGAAAAATGGGTCAATGACCAATATATAATTATTTTACATAAATCGTTGATGGGGAATGAAATGAGATGGTACGCCCAGCAGGATTCGAACCTGCGACCCAATGATTAAGAGTCATTTGCTCTACCAACTGAGCTATGGGCGCTTATTTATCAGATTACTCATCAATATAATACTAATTAGGGCCTAAGTCAACTTAATGACTTTGAAAAAATATAAAAATGTTCAGCGTACGTCTCAAGATTTCTGTTTGCGCCAGTCCCGGGGACTTTGTCCGTATTTTTCCCGGAAGACCCGGCTGAAACGATTGGCATCGGAATAACCGACGACGGCTGCGACTTCTTTGATCGTCAAATTGGTTTTTTCCAGAACGTTCGTTGCCATTTCCATCTTTTTCCGGGTGAGATAATTATAGGGAGAATCCTTGAACGCCGCAATGAAGTTCCGATAGATAGTGGTCCGGTGAACGTTGAAAATATTTTCCAGGTCATGCATTGAACGGATCGCGGAAAAGTTTTCATCAATATAATGGCGGCAGGCCTCGGCAAAACCGGCATTGTCGGTTTGTTCGCGGCATTTACCGGACAAGGCAATTTTGAGTAAATTAATAACTTCCCAGGCGGCGCTGACCGGATAAAATTCAGGATAATTCCCGGACGTCAGTCTTGCATTGATTATTTCCCCGTCGGCAATCAGTTCTCCGGTCAAAATCTGCGGGAGATGATAAGGTTGATCCGGAGGCAAAATTTTCGCCAGAATTTCTTTATGACAATGTCCGCTCAACTTGAACCAGTAGTAGCGCCAAGGCTGGTTCGGGTAATCATGGTATTCGCATGGCGTATATGAGGGGACTAAGACGACGTCTCCGGCTTTTGCTTCGAATTCCAGGTCCTTAAACTTGAATTTGCCGCACCCCCGGGTGATAAAATGGATAGCCGGTAAAGGATCATTGCTTCCTCGCAAGTACTCAAAAAGGCCCAGGCTGTACAAGTGTCCGCAGGAAAAGACATAAAGGTCGGGATCATACTCACTGATTGACGGGGCAACACTATGAGTATGCTGTGGAAGGCGAATTGTACGAGTTTTCATGTCGGATTATTTTCTTGTTATAGCATCGTGCAACAATATCCCCTGTATTGCATCTATTTAATGCGTTGTTCAGAGTTGAAATTGTTTTACATAAATATATATTGTAATTTATCATAACAAGTGGATTGTTGCAATATGATTGAAAAATCCATCTGAAATTTTAGACTGAATTTATCATGGAAGAAAATATGCGGTTAGAACACAAAGATTGTTTTGTTGTATTTGAAGACAACAAACTGACGCTCGAAAATGCGAATCTGAAAAGAATTGTTGATTTCAGCACAGGACTCCCCGTAACTACCAGTTTGGTAAATAAACAAAACGGTTTTGAGTATATTGCCGGTAATACGATTGATAAGGATATTGCACTGGACGGTTTAACCCATTGGGAAAATATCGAATTTCAGATAGAAAGTTCCAACTCTGAGATTATTGAAGGCGGTATCTTCGACAGTGAGCATTTGAAGACAGAAATTGTTTTGTACGAACCGCGGCAGCGTTTGCGGATTCGCCGCTTCTACATGTTGTATCCCGGTTTGCCGGTGATTTCTTCTCAATACGCGGTTTCGAGCGGCGTGACGCCCGGGGTTTACTGGAATGCTCGAGTCAAGGAACAGCATGCCAGGCGAGAATATCCCCCTCATGAGAATCGCGTTGACGGTTTGACTTTAGTTGATACGGTTTCTCCTTATCGGGCTGTGGAATTCAAGGCTATTACTGATTTTTACAATGACCAGGTCATTGAACATGAAATTAGCGGGTCTGATGCTTTCGGTAATATTCTGCTTTGCGGAGACGAATTACGCCAAAACGGTTTGTTTATATTGCAGGAGGCTCCTACCAGCGGCGAACGCCGGGACCAGGACCCGTATGATTTCAGGTTTGCCGGGAAATTTATCGCGTCCTGCGGCTGCGGCTTTTGTCCGTGGGATTATCAGGAAAACCACGAGATGACCGGGTTTCGCCATACAATTGGATTTTTTCAGGGCGACTTTGAACAACCGCTAAAAAAATATCAGCAAGTACGCTTTCCTGACTGTGATTATCAGGTCATGGCCAACCCGTGGGCGGTCGAGGATTTTCCATCGCGGGTTTCCGAGAAGTTTCTGCTTGATGAAATCCACGCTGCCGCCAGACTTGGCGCGACCGAATATCAAATTGACGACGGTTGGCAGAAAACAAGAGTCCTGACCGTTATGAATGCTTTCAACGAATATCCGGAATTGTCGGATTGGGACGTTCATCCCGAGCTTTTGCCGAACGGATTACAGCCTTTGGTTGACGCGGCCAAAGCTGCCGGAATTGAACTTGCGTTGTGGGTCGCTCCGACTTTTACCCGGGAATATCGCGACTGGCGGGAGTTCTCGGATATGCTTTATGGTTTTTATGAGCAATTCAATATCAAAATATTCAAGATCGACAGCGTACGCCTGCGGTCGCGTGAGGCATACGAGAATTTCCATAATATGATTCATTCCCTGCGTGAGCGGTCCGGAGGTGATATTGTTTTTAATTTTGACACCACCAATGGGCAGCGTACGGGTTATTTTACTTTTCTTGAGTATGGAAATGTGTTCCTTGAAAACCGGTACGTGAACCGGCAATGGGGGCTTGGCTATCACCCTGAAAGCACTCTGCACAACATTTGGCAGTTAAGCCGCTACTCGAGGCTTCAGAAATTTCAGGTGGAAGTTCCGGATCCCGGTCGAATCAACCGTGATTTCTATGTAAACAGTGAAATTCATCGCAGCGCCCCTGACGTTTACCCGCCGGAGTATTGGGCCGCGGTTGCGATGTTCGCCAATCCGTTGTTGTGGCTTGGTGCCTCAGAGTTGTCGCCTGAAACAATGTTTGTTTATCGCCGGATAATTGATCTTCATCTGGCGCATCGTGATGAAATATTCAAAGGAATTATTTGTCCAATTGGTGACCAGCCGGACGGAAAATCGATTACCGGGTTCCAGTCCCGTAACGGAGACTCTGGCTATGTGATCGTCTATCGTGAACTCGATGCTCCGGCCGAGGCAGAGTTGAAATTATGCGGACTTGATGATTTTGTCCTTGAAAGCGTGTCTGATACTTCCTCCGCGATAACCGGGCAGGGGGGCGTGTTTAAGGTGAACTTACCTGAACCTGCTTCATTCAGAATGTATAAATATTGCTTGCGGAAATAAAGTCAGGATAACCTAGCCCTGCTTTTTTTCGTTCCGCCCGGCCACTTGATGATCAGCTCGATGTCATGATTAGACGTGGCTTGAATAACCGGTTCGTCGGTTGGTTTCTTCCGGGCGAAGCAATGCAGATCAATCAACGCGTCAGGTCCGAACGGGTATTGTTTGATCCCATGTTCTTCCAGTAGATTAACGTCCCAAAGCAGAGATTTTTTTCCAGCGTCCGGGCGTAATCCGAAAACATATTCGAACAATACCGCGATCGGCGGCAGGCCGGTCCAGCCGACAAAATCAGTCCGGCATTTGCCTTCAGCGGACTCCGGCGCATAATTTTCGAAAAGAGTTTCCTGATTCATGTATGCTTTGACGACGTTTTCAAGGTGATTTAAACCTATTTCATGGGCCAGCTTGTCTTTTCCCGACACAGTAAGGCCGCGTAAAACCATATAATTTGTCGGAGCCCAGACCGCGCCGAGCCAGTAGCCGCCGTCAGGTGAATAATCGGGATGGTCCGCCGCCAGTGACGGCACCCGGTGTGAGCGCTTGAATTCGCGCGGGTTTTCAAGGTGGGCTATTAAGGCTTCGAGCCGGTCAGCCGGGGGGATTTCCGCCATGATGGCCCAGAACGAGCCTATCGACTTCAAGTCTGAGAGCGTACCATTCTTGAAACGGTCAGTGTAAAATTTTATTTTTTCATTCCACATGTTTTGATTGACGAAGTCGGTCAGATTGGTAATTTCCTCTTTAAGGTGTGTGATGTCTTTTTCACGTCCAAGTTCCTTGGCCATTCTGATCAGCATGCGGTTTGCCAGTATTTGCTGGCAGGTGGTATCAATCCACGACATATGACCATGATCGAATTCACAGGAGTAATCTACCGGCACACGGGGCTGGTTGTCCATGCCGCATCCCCAGCCGCAGGAGAAATAGGTTCCGTCCGGCCAGGAGCGGTATTTACGAAACCAGTTTGTGTATGCCAGCAGGACCGGGAAAACTTTTTCCAACCGCTCACGGTCTCCGGTATTGAGATAATATTCCCACTCGCACCACGGCATGATATTGGGCCCGGTACTGGCGGGATCGAGTCTTTCAAACACCTCCAGTCCGTCCGATTCCCTTAACTGGCGGCAAATATATCCGTCCTTGTGCTGCCGTGCGTAAAAGTTATCAAGTGTTTTTTGGAAATTGAAAACCCTGCTGCCGTATCGTCCGAACATCAGGATAAACGCGGAATCCCACATAAAGAGGCAGCCGTTGAACGCGGTATCGATGAAGTTTGTAATGAAACGGCTTCCAATTGCCGGACGGCGAAGGTTGGTAAACGCCAGTTCCCAGGCTTTCCAGTAGCATTGAATAACGTCGTCGCGGCCTTGCCAGAATGGACATGGCAACAGTTTTTGTGCTGTTGAATATTCGGGTAGCGCTGTATTTTCCGTTTCAAGACTTAAAAAGCTGTTTTCTTTTACAAGAATATCTTCAACATGAGTATCCCGAACACCTAATTCAGCTTCCATTTTGTCTTTTGTCCTTAAAAAATGGTGATATTTCTCCGTTTTATCAATCAATATAAACCGGCATTTCGTCATGTCAATCACCAAATAAATTGTCGAAGCGATTTATATGAAAATAGTCGTACAGTTTGATTGTAATTAAGTTGTAAGTTATATGTGATAAGGCTTTTAATGGAGTTCTGGCGAGGTGTGTTGTCGGGGGGCGAAGCTTTAACCGTTTAATATTTTTATTGCTTGCTGAAGAGCTTTTTCATCTTGTTCAGGGACATCCGGCATCGTGTCTCGCATGCCTAGCGCGGGATATTTGCTCCGGGCCATCGAGTGGAATGGTAACACCTTGATTCGTTCTAGTTTTAGAGAACCAAGAAAAATTCCGCTTTCACGCAGATTTTTTTCCGAATTGTTACAACCAGGAATCAACGGAAGCCTGACTTCAATTTTCGCTCCGCAGTTTGAAAGACGCTGCAGATTGTTGATGATTAACTTGTTTCCTTGTCCAGTCACTTTCTGATGTTCAGCATTATCAGCGTGTTTGAAATCAACCAGAAAAATATCGGTAAACGGCAGCACTTTTTCTATCGCTTCCCAACGCACGCAGGCGCAGGTGTCGACCGCGGTATGAACGCCCTCCGCTTTCAGTCTTTTCAGTAATTCACTGCAGAATTCCGCTTGCAGCAGCGGTTCGCCGCCGGACAACGTTACTCCGCCTTCTGTCCCGAAAAAATCACGGTCTTCGATAGCGATATGTAACGCATCTTCCACGCTTATGCGTCTCCCGTAGAATCGCAGGGCATTGCCCAGGCATACGGTTTCACATGCACCGCAATTCAGGCATCGTTCACGGTCAAAATGATGTATTCCGTTTACCATTTTATGCGCATTTTCCGGACAAGCCTCCACGCATTCTCCGCAGTTGATGCACTTATGAGCAAAATATGCCAGCTGCGGCTGCGGCGAAATGCTTTCCGGGTTGTGACACCAGCGGCAACGCAACGGACAGCCTTTCAGGAACAACGTGGTACGTACGCCGGGACCATCGTGAACGGCAAAGCGTTTGACTTCAAAAATGTTTCCCTTGGTTTGCTCTATTTTTTTCATAATAAAATTTAGTATTTTTTATTGTAATCATCAAGCGGCAGACCGGTACCGTAATCCAACGCGGGGGGAATGAAACCCGGATCGCCGGCAGTTTCCCGTTTGCAGCCGAAATGATAGGCGGCGGGGCGTGCGTCTTTACGCCAGGGGCGGCGTTCCCAATGATAGCCCCGGAACGGATCCCTGGATTCGTCCATCCACGCCAGGATCCGATCATGAAGTTCATCCCGTATTTCCGCATAATCTGGAGAATCGATGAGGTTATCGAGCTCTGCCGGATCGTTTTCCAAATCGTAAAGCTCATCTATATCCAGCAGATTGATGCACAATTTATATCTTTTGGTGACACAGGCCCGGTAAGGCTGGAAACCGCCAAAGCCGTCGTGCGGAGTTGTAAAACGTCCAAATTCGATAAATGCCTCTCCTTTAAAATCAGCCGACGGATCTTTGAGAATCGGCATCATGCTTTCACCGGCCAGGAAAGGAGACGATTCGTATCCCATGTAGTCAAGGACCGTAGGAACCATGTCAATGTGCGAAGCAGGTTCCGCATAGCGCGTTCCAGCCGGCACAAGTCCTTTGCATCGACAAATCATTGGAATGCCGGTAATTTCTTCACATGATGAAGGGCCTTTATCATACATGCCGCCTCGATTGCCCAGCGAAAAGCCATGGTCCGCAGTGTAAATAATCAGGGCATCCGGAAATCTGGCTTCAATGCCTTCCAAAAGTTTGCCGATTTCATGGTCAAGGTAAGCATTGCAGGCAAGAAAGTGTTTTTTCTGTTTGATGAAACCATCCGGAATATTTTTTTGATAGTTTTCAGCCCAAACCCGATGAAGTTCCGGTCGTTTTGAATTTTGCTCAATATATGCATCATCATCGAGTTTGACATCGACATCATCGAACATGCTGGCAAAGGGTTCCGGGGCCATCCAGGGATGATGGGGTTCTTCATATTCCACCACAAGCAGGAAATCATCGTCTGTGGTTTCATTCAGAAACTTCAATGCACGTTCACTGTTCTGGTAGGCAAAACACATCTCAGGCGTGACCTTGCCAATACCATTGGGGCTTCGCACTATTGGACGTTCATCCAATGGAAGACCTTCTATGTAATTCCGGTTGTCAAACCACCATTCGGGATCCCAGCCGGCCGGGGCGACTCCGTAACCGTAGCTGCCGCCGTCGAGATGCCATTTCCCAATATGCACACAATGAATACCATGCCTGGAAAGACGCTGCGCAACATTCGCGATATTCGTCCCCATGGCTTGTCCGTTGGACCAGGCGCCGTTTGTATGAGGATATGTGCCGGTATGCATTGAGGAACGAGCCGGGGTGCAGACCGGATCAGTGCAATAAGCCCGTTCAAAAAGCATTCCCTCTGAAGCCAGTCGGTCAAGATTGAAAGTTTTTACGTCATCTCCATAGTAACATCCAAGCATATCCCGGCGCTGGGTGTCGGCTGTGATAATAATTACCTGTTTTCCTGCCATTTTCTGCTCCTTTACATAAATATGATTGTGTTTGATTTATTTATTCAGCGATGCTCAACGCGCGTTCGATGTACTTATCCTGTTCCTTTTTGTCAATGTCATTGAAACGAACGTTCCAGCCGCAGACACGCACCTGCAGGCCCTCATAGTTTTCAGGATGCTTCTGGGCGTCGAGCAGTACATTCGCATCGAAAATATTAAAGTGTATTGCGATACCGTGCTTATCCATATAAGTTTTCAACAGCGTCCGCATCGCGGCCAGGCCGTCTTCTCCCTGGACAGTAGCAGGATGCATCATTATGTCAAGGGGGAAATCACCTGGAAACATCGCCGAATCAATCCGGGTGACTGACTTAACCAACGCGGTCACACCATTTTTGTCCATGCCCATGGTCGGAGAGATATTTTTTGACATTTCCTCTCCGGCCAGACGACCATCCGGGGTGGCTCCGGTTTTTTGCCCCATAACGATAAATCTCCTCGCTGAATGCAAAGATGCTTCATAAAAACCGTTACGGCCATTCGGGCGCAGATTGATTTTATTGGCCAGGAACAACGCCAGTCCTTCAGCCAGAGAATCGACTGCGTCAATGCCGTTGCCGAATTTGTTTTTACAGCGCAACGCCTTCAGACGCAGTTTCTCATGGCCTTCCCAGTTATTCTTTAAGATGTCGCGAAATTCCTCAAGGGAAAGTTCTTTCCGCTCAAATACAAATTCTTTTACGGCCATTAACGCATCGACGGTAGTGGCAAAACCGGCATTGAGAATACTGGAAAGATTGTAAACCGAGCCGTTCATAAACGCGTCTTTTGCCGTTTTCAGGCTGTTTTCAATCGTGGCGGAATATACCTGGGCCGGACTAATTATATTTAAATATTGTTCGAAATCGTTGATACAGGTGATAGTCGTTTCAATAGTATGGTTGAGCTGTTTTATATAGGCGGCATAAAAATCGTCAAAAGTTTTAATTGCCGACAATTCCCCGGTGGAAACGCCGCAGGGAAGACCGGTTTGCGGATCTGTCCCGTTGTTGAAAATCAGTTCGACCGGCTTGAGCATGTTAAGGTACCCGGCTCCGGTACCGTTGCCCCGGCCGCTGGGAATAAATTCATAACAACCGGTAATCGCGCAGGTTCTGGTTTCCTCTTCGGTACAGCCTATTCCAAGCAGCGCTCGACGAATTGATGCTTCACTGACAAACACGATGCTGCTGTGTCCGCGGCGGATCATATCCAGGGCTTTATCGAGGAATGCCTGAGGCGTATTGGAGGCAACTTTCAACTGTAGCTTCGGGGTTGTGATCTCCAGTTCGTCGAAAACATCCAGGATCAGGTACGATAGTTCGTTGATTTCACTTTCGCCGTTCGCTTTGGTCCCGCCGAAATAAAAAGGATGTCCCCAGTAGTTGTTGATCGAGGCCCATTGCATCAGGAAATAGGCAAAGAAATCGCGGATTTCCGCTTCGGTAGAGCGTTTTTCCGCCAGGTCGCGTATGAAATAGGGATAAACTGTGCGATCCAGATTACCAAGTGATCGCACCTGGAAACGGTCAATATGTTCCCCGAACATGAAAAACAGGTAAACCAGTTGCAACACTTCATAGGTATTGGTCGGAGCACCATGGATCAGTGTATTCAGGCAATCGGCAGTCTTCAGGACGCGTTTGTTGCCGTCGGCATGGGCCAGGGCGTATTTACGGAAGCGTTCAAGCATTGCAATAATCGCGGTATAAGTAATTTCGATGCCGTCGAAATAGGCACGTGTCGTATCGGTTAATTCACCGCGCTTTTCCCGTTCATAACGATACTGTCTGGCCCGCTCCAGCAAGCCCGGAAATCCCAGTTCAAAAACGGCATTCCAGTCCGGCACTGAATGGTCAAAATCTTTCAGTATTGAGGCAGCTCCGGTCTTATTCTGTGTGTTCATCAGCGGACCGACTTTCAGGTATTTTTCGTTGATCTGGTGATCCCACTTACTGATTAGTTGCGTCAAAGGCCGGTCATATCTGTCCCAGCAGCCGAAAGCGACGAAATAATCCTGCGGGTTTACGTCGATTTTGACGTTTTCACAAACATAGGCGAAGGCTCGTGCCTTGACTACTTCATGCGGCGTTCCTTCCAGTTCATCTGCCAGTGACATGATATTTTCATGTAATGTCGCATTGTCGAGGCCTGACGCCGGATCGCAGACCTGTTGTTTGAATTTCCGCTCGAGATAAGGACGGTCTTTAATAAATATTTCAGATAACATGATTATTTCTCCGTTGTTTTATGTTCCCGTTCATCAAATACTTCTTTTGCGGTCAAAAGCGCATTAATTGCAGTAGGAAAACCTAAATATACAGTTAATTGCATCAATGCTTCGATAATTTCCTCTTTTGTCCAACCGACATTCAAGGCCATATTAACATGGGATTTAAGTTCCAGTGATGCATGTCCCAGTGAAGCGATTGCCGTTAAAATTACCAGTTCGCGGGATTTTTTGTCAAGTCCGGGCCGGGAGTGAATATCCCCAAACGCAAATTCACGAATATATACGCTCATATCCGGTGCTATTTCATTCAGCAATGAGGAAATTGGACTGTTGTTCCCCATTTCCGTTAACCGGGCTACCACTTTTCATAGCGTTCCGATTTCATAAAGAAAAACTTTCATTTTAATTTTTTACATTTTCAATGGTTGCCAATTGTACTGTCCACATATATAATATAAGGTGCATTTACATATATTTGAATACAAATTTATTGCAGAAAGATATACTTTTATGGCAGTTGATAGAAAATCGGAGTTATTGAAGTTGCACCGGCAACTGCATCTGCAGTTAATTCACGCGGCAATTGGAACCTATCCCTGCCATACGGAGAAAACCTTTCTTCCGGTTAACCGTTTGCTGCTTATTTTTGCCGATTCCGGACACGATGATAGTTATATTCGCGACCTGGCGACCGGAAAGCTGATGCCGATGCGGAGCGGCTGCGGTTATTTTATTCCGTGTCGTCATGAAGTAGATCAGCATCAGACCGAAGCCTTGCAATTTGTCTCTTTCCAGTTTAATCTGGACCTGTTTTACGGTTTTGATATTTTGTCGAAGTTTCCTGAATGCCGGGTTATTTCCAGTCGTGAATTAATTACAGAAGCGCAGAAGCTGGTAAATAATCAAAATACAACAGCGGCATTGTGCGGGATTAACACCCTGATCTATAATCTTTGTTACGGCTGGCTTGAAGAAAAAAACGACATCCTGGAACTTGAGATGAAACATTGTTCCGAATATGAAACATTGCTTGATTATATCGAAAAACAAGGCGATGCCAGGATAACCGTTGGACAATTGGCGGATATGCGGAACATGCGGCAGGACGTATTTTCGCGCAAATTTGCTCGAGACCTGGGGATTTCCCCCAAAGATTTTATCAGTCGGTCCCTGGTTCGCAAAGCCTCCATGTTGCTAAGCAGTTCATCAAGCACTATAAAAGAAGTTGCCGATCAACTATTTTTCAGCTCAGAATATTACTTTTCGCGTTTCTTCAAACAGCATACCGGTATGTCTCCAAGTCAGTTTCGTCGACAGGTTGGAAATAAGTGATTATAGAACTATGTATTCGGAATCAGCATATGCTTAAAAAAATATTTGAAAACAAAACGGATGATTAAATTATAGCCTGAAGTTTTTTGATGCTTAATATTGGATTCATTTTTATACTTGATATCGGAATTAACTATTTTTCTGATGGATTTACAGGAGTAAAAAATCTTGATCCCAACAATGGCAATATCAAACGGACTGGTGGGGGGCGCTGATGATATAATGTATCGATTATTGCATCTGACTCAAGATAACCGTTTTCAGCTTTTAGGCTTAAGTTGTTTATTTTTAATTTATTATATTTTTTTAACAAAGTAGTTGCTGTTTATTTTAAAGATCAATCAAGTCGATGGAATACTGGAGGGCGAGAGTCCCTCGAGCGGCCCGGCAGCGCGACATGCCAGCTCTAGGGACTCTTACCAAGGTTGAACAATCAGTCCTGGAATATGGGAAAGATTAATTTTATTGCCAGGATAGTGGATGTTTTAAAATCAATTAACATCATATCATCAGCACTCCTGACTGGTGTTTTAAATGATAGCAGAATTACTGTTTAAGAACGTTGATTTACCGGAAAGTTTTTACGGAAAATTATTTTTCAGGTTAATGAAACTGATAAATTACCGGAAAAAGCTTAAGTTAACCTTGAATTACTGTATTTTTGCGGGTATTATATGCTTAATTCAATGGTTTTGATCATATAATCGTCGATATTCCGGTAAGGATATTATGAAGATATTATATTATAATTCTTGTAAAGAAAGAAATTCAAATAAACGACTGACTCCAATTCTTGTCTTTATTTTGATGTCGGTTGCTTGCGCTCTATCAGCGAAAGATGTCTATCATTTAGGGGTTTTGAGTCGGTATGATGACTCTGTTACCCGAAAAAAATGGCAGGCTACTGTTGATTATCTGACAAAACACTCAAGTGCGGGTAAATTCGAGTTGATTCCACTGGAAAATAAGGATGTCGAATCGCAAGCTCTGGCCGGAAAGATTGATTTTTTAATCAGTAATCCTTCTATCTATGTCAAACTGACTCATTTCAAGAGCATAACTCCTCTTGCAACCTTGAGAAAACGCTGTGCTCTCGGGCCATTGTCGGTATACGGCGGGGTGATTTTTACGTTGAATAAAAGCAGCAGCAAAATATCTTTTCAGGATATTCGTGGAAAAACCGTTGCGGCACCGACTCCGACTTCTTTCGGCGGATGGTTGACCTGTCTGCTTGAAATGGAAAAACATAATCTTTCCAGCGATGATTTCAAAGTTATATTTGTTAAGCAGCAAAGGAAAGTTGTTGAGTATGTCTTGAGCGGTAAAGCCGATTTCGGTTGTGTTCAGACAAATGTGCTGGAAAAATATGCCCATGAAAAGGCCATTTCTCTGGATCGGTTTAAATGTATGCCGCCGCCGACTCCCGCATTGGACTATTTCCCTTACAAATGTTCGACTCCATTATATCCTGAATGGGTTTTTTCCCGCAATGTGAATGTTCCCGATATGGTTGCAAAGCAAGTAATGACAGCTTTGCTTGATATGCCGTCAGACTCGGCCGCCGCGTTGGATTCAGACAGTTTTGGCTGGACTGTTCCCAAGAACTACAGCATGGTGCGCGAGTGTTTGATGAAGCTGAATATTCCGCCGTTCAGCCAGACAAAAAACAGTCCCGGTTACGATTTTGAAGATATATATCGTGATCATTTTGTCAGTGGAATAATAATTTTAAGTATTTTGGCAATTATGTCAATGATTTTCCTGTTCGTGCTCAATCGAAAACTGATTATCGGCCGCAAGCGTCAGGGACAACTGCTAATGCAGCAGGAAGAAATGGGCAAACTTCTTCAGGAGGCGGAGCAGCAGAAGTCAATGATATTGAATAATGTATCCGAAGGCGTCATCTACATGGATAAGAATCAACGCGTTCTCTGGGCCAATCCCGGTGCGGCGAAACTGACTTCTCCAAGCCTGCATGAGATGACCGGGGAACAATGTTTCAAGATTCTCTATGGCAGAAACCGGCCCTGCGATGACTGTCCGGTACGGGAAGCTATTTCAACCGGCAAACCGGTGCAGCGGGAGCATCTCCAGCCGAATGGAGATTATTTTTATATTTCCGCGGCTCCGGTCAAAGATGATAATGGCGATGTCATTGCGGCTGTTGAAACCTTTTATGACATAACCGAAAAGAAAAAATTTGAGCAGGAAAAAGAACATGACCGTCTTTTCCTGGAGATGTTGATGCAGGGACTGCCGCTTGGGGTAGTGGTGGTTGACCCGAAAGATCATACTATTTTTGCGGTTAATCCGGCCGTATGTGAAATGATTGGCCTGGCTGAAGATAAAATTGTCGGAAACGTATGCCATAAATTTATCTGTCCGTCAGAAGAAGGCAATTGTCCGATTACTGACCTCAATGAAGAAGTTGACCTTTCAGAACGCAAGCTTATCAAAGGGGACGGAACTTCCATCTCAATAATGAAAAGCGTCAGACGAGTCAAGCTTGATGACCGTGAAATGCTGGTTGAAACATTTATGGATATGGGGCCATTGCGGCAGGTTAAAGAAGATTTAGTATCTGAATATACGATGATGAATGAACTCCTTGGAGACCTTAAGGTCGAAATAATGATTAAAGATGCGCTGGACGGATTCAAATATATCTATGTGAATTCCGAGTTTGAAAAAGCGATGGGGATGCAGGCGGCTGAAATTATCGGGAAAAATGACGCGGATATCTTTTCGGCTAAATACGCTGAAAAAGTTAAGGCGCTGGATGATAAAGTTGTTCAAACAGGAGCCGGCTGCAATGAAATGATTCAGCGTTTTAACAATGATGTTCGTGAAGAGCGGTGGTACTATACTCTGGAAACTCCTCATACCAATACGGCGGATGAGGTCGAGAAAGTGTCGATTGTGGCGATTGACTTTACTGAAATCAAGCAATCCGCGGACGCGCAGGAAACGGCAAAGATTGCGGCCGAAGATGCGAACCGGGCTAAGAGCGAATTCCTGGCAAATATGAGTCATGAGATCCGTACTCCGATGAATGGCATTATGGGCATGAGCGAATTGTTGCTTGACTCGACGTTGAGTGAGGATCAGCTGCGATATGTCAGGGTGGTTAAATCGTCATGCAGCAACCTGTTGCATATTATCAATGATATTCTGGATATTTCCAAGATTGAAGCCGGGCGAATGGCGATTGATACGGTTGATTTCAGCCTCAAGGAAGTGCTTGATGAAGTTATGGGGATGGGGAAAGTGTTACTGGCTAAAAAGTCGGTTTCCCTGGACTATAAGTGCCAGTCTGGAATTGCGGATGAATATATCGGCGATCCGGTCCGGGTTCGGCAGATTTTGACTAATCTGGTTGGTAACTCAGCTAAATTCACCAGTGAAGGCGGAATCAAGATCAATATCAAATCGTTGGCTAAAGGTGATGACTGGCAGCGCCTCCAGTTCGAGGTACATGATACCGGCATTGGAATGACGCCGGAAGAAGCGGCGCAGATCTTTGACAAATTTGCTCAGGCTAAATCCACCAATAAACGTAAGTATGGAGGTACCGGCCTTGGCTTGACCATTACAAAGAAACTGGTCGAGCTGATGGATGGAGATATTTCGGTCAGCAGCGTCAAAGGCAAAGGTTCAGTTTTTAAATTCAATATTAAACTTGGCAGACACAAGACTCAGGATATCGAATTGCCAGAGTTTACTGATAACAGCATCCAAAACGTCTTATTGCTGGTTGAGGATAATCAGGTCAACCAGATGGTTTCGGTTAATATTCTGGAGAAGAAATTAAACTGCAAAGTCATCGTTGCCAATAACGGGCTTGAAGGGTTGAATGCGCTGGACGAGCATAAGATCGACCTGGTTTTGATGGATTGCCAGATGCCGGTAATGGATGGTTATGAAGCGACCCGGGCGATTCGTGCTTCCGGCAAACCTTATGCCAATATTCCGATTGTGGCGGTTACCGCCGATGTCATGAGCGGAGCCAGGGACCGGTGTATCGAGGCCGGGATGAACGATTACATGGCAAAACCGGTTACGGTTGACAAATTCTCCAAAATTCTTAATATTTATTTGCATAATCATGATGAAAATACTCCGGCGGATTCATCTTCGAAAGAAACGCCCGCAGCATCTTCTGATGATAATAAAAACGATGCTAAAGCGCCGGAAACGCAGAATGCGGCAGATAATAATGCCGTTATTGAAAGCGAGTCGCCGGTTTTCGATATTGAAATTATGAAAGATTCTGTCGGTAATGACAAAGCGACGTTGGAAATGTTGCTTGGATTGCTTAACGAGCAGTTGGACCAGTACTCCAAAGAACTTAAAGGCGTGTTGGCGTCAGACCGCTCGAATGAGCTTAAAGTGATTGCGCATACAATCAAAGGAATGGCGGGTAACGCCGGTGGAATGAAATTGTATGATATTGCGAAGCATCTTGAGGATGAATCGCTTGATGCTTCAAAAGAACAGCGTAAGATAATGGGACAGGCGGTGCTTGACGCCTCTGACGAACTCAAAAAAGCTGTTCATGAATACACGGAGAAAAACTTCTGAAGCTTCTCTCTTGGGTAATCGGCCTGCTGAGTTGGTTGTACTTATCCGGTTTTCATATGTCTGAATCTTGTGTTTTCTTCATCAACATGTCAGGAGATAAATATACATGAATAAAATATTAACAGGAGTTGTTGCCGCCTTTCTGGTGCTTGCTCCTTTCACCGCCATGCAGGCGAGAGTGTACCGCGGATCTGAAGTGTTTCTGCAATATTTTGTGGAAAAACTGGTCAAGGGAAAGCGGGTCGGTCTGATTACCAATCCCACCGGGGTAAATGCCAGGCTTCAATCCACTGCGGATATATTCAAGAAGGACCGCCGCATAAACCTGACCGCGCTTTTTGCCCCGGAACACGGTATTCGCGGCAATGTGCCCGCAGGTGAGCATTTTTTGACATCGATCGATCCCAATACCGGGCTGGTCGTTTATTCGCTTTATGACCCGAAATCCAGAACCCATCGCCCCCCTGCTGACGCGCTGGCCAAGGTCGATGTCCTGATTTACGATATCCAGGATACCGGCAGCCGCTCTTACACTTATATCTGGCATCTGGCCGAAGTCATGGCGGCTGCGGCCGCTGCCGGTAAAGAGGTTATTGTTTTTGATACCCCGAATCCACTCGGGGCCACGGTGGTTGACGGTCCGATTCGGGAAGAGAAGTATAAGTCATTTATCGGCTTGCATCCCATTCCGTGTGTCTATGGTATGACGGTTGGAGAGTTGGCTCGCTTTATGAATAAGGAGTTCAAAATTAATTGTACGCTCAAGATTGTTCCGATGGTTAATTACAAGCGCGGAATGTCATGGGCTCAGACCGGATTGCCGTGGGTGCCGACTTCTCCGCAGATCCCGTCGCCGGAGTCGGCATGTCTCTTTGCCACCACCGGCGTCCTCGGAGAACTTGGTATTGTCAGCATGGGGGTGTTTTATACAATTCCTTTCCAGGTAATCACCGCACCGTGGATTGATGCCAGACACATGACCGCCTGGCTTAACAGTCAGGGGCTGCCGGGCTGCCGTTTCAGGGAGATTCATATAAAACCTTATTTTGGTCTCTTCGAGAAACAGAATACGCACGGGGTGCAAATCTACATTACCAATACCGCGACTTATCGTCCTTTGACAACGACGGCGGCAATTCTCTGTTATCTGCAGAAGTATTGTCTTGGTAAAGGATTTCGCTGGCGTCCGGAGCGGATTGAGCGGTTTGACAAGGCTGTCGGTACGGATGAAATGCGCAAAATGATCCAGCGCGGTTATTCATATCGTCAGGTTGCAAATGCCTGGCAGCGCGAACTTGACGGTTTCCGCGCCAAACGTCGCAAATATCTGATACCTGAATATGACAAGTAATCATCCATCAAAGTAAATACATAGGAGAAATTAAAATGGAACGGGAACAAATTGATATTGCTGATTTGAATGTAAATATTTTCAATGTGCTGAACAGCGGTTGGATGCTCTTGACTGCCGGAGATTACCGGAACCATAACTGTATGACGGTTTCGTGGGGATTTCTTGGTACTTTCTGGGCCAGGCCGGTAGCGATTGCCGGTGTTCGCCCGCAGCGGCATACTTTTCAATTTATGGAGCAGGCTGATTCGTTTTCGCTCTGCGCATTTCCTGAACAGTACCGTGACGCCCTGACTTTCTGCGGCACTAAATCGGGCCGTGATTGCGATAAGGTTGAAGAAACCGGACTTACCCCGATCAGACTGGAAGAGGTGGAAGTGCCGGGTTATGCGGAAGCGGAGTTGATTATTGAATGCCGGATTGTCTACGCGGACGAATTGAGGGGAAAAAATTTCCTGGAGAAATCCATAGTAGGAGAAATTTACCCGGATCGGGATTTTCACAAAATGTTTTTCGGGGAAGTGGTAAATATTACCGGAACAGATAAATATATTCAAGGTTGAAAGAGGACATTAAATGAGTGAACAAGCGAAAAAAAGCCCGTCCCGGGAAAGTTTGCCGCAGGATATGACCTGGGATCTGGAACTTATATACAATGATTTGGATGCGTGGGAAAAAGATTTTGCCGCGATCGATGAGAAAATTAGCGTGATAATGAAATTCCAGGGGAAACTTGGAGATGGACCGGAAATCCTGGCCGATGCTTTCCGGTCGATGGATGAGATGGAGCGGCTGGCTGAAAAAGTCTATGTTTACGCTCATTTGCGCTCCGATCAGGATCTTGGTAATTCTGAAAACAGATCACGGCTGGACCGGGTGAGCATCAAATTCGCGGAACTTTCCGGCGCCATGGCCTGGTTTGAACCGGAATTTCTGGCTCTTGACGCGTCGGTTCATCAGCTATATTTGTGTGCCTCAGAGCTGAAATTTTACAACCGGACGATCAAGGAAATGCTGCGAAGCCGGGCTCATACCCTTTCCGCCAAGGAAGAACGTTTGCTCGGACTGGCTTCAGACATTTTCAGCGCCCCGCACAAAACATTCTCGGCCTTTAACAATGCCGACTTGAAATTCCCGGTCATCAAAGATGATACCGGCGCGGAGGTTGAACTTACACACGGCAATTTTATTAAATTTTTGGAGTCCAAGGACCGTGATGTCAGGAAAAATGCGTTTGAAGCCCTTTATGATACTTTTAACGGCTTCCGCAATACTTTGGCGACAACGCTTGACGCAACGGTTAAAAGACATGTCTTCAGCTCGGAAATACGTAATTATCCCTCGGTGCTGGAAGCGGCGTTGTTCAGCGACAACGTTCCGGTCGATGTATACAATAATCTTATATCCACCGTCCACAGCCATCTGGAGCCGCTGCATAAATATTTTGCGCTACGGGCCAGGGTTATGGAACTGGACAAATTAAATATGTATGATATCTATAATCCGCTGGTTCCTGACTGCCGGATGGAACTTAGCTGGGACGAAGCCAGAAAACATGTTGAAGCGGCTGTCACCCCTCTCGGCAAAGAGTATTGCGAGGTCATGCGCAACGCTTTTGACAAACGCTGGATCGATGTGTTTGAATGCAAGGGCAAGCGTTCCGGGGCTTATTCAAGCGGTTGTTTTGATACCGCGCCGTACATTTTAATGAATTTTAACGGCACTCTGAATGATGTGTTTACCCTGGCTCATGAACTTGGTCACTCCATGCACTCATGGCACTCAAACCATACTCAGCACTATCATTATGCCGACTACCGGATATTTGTGGCGGAAGTGGCTTCAACCACCAATGAATTGCTGCTGCATCATTATTTGATGGAACAGAATCAGGATCCTTCGGTCCGGGCTTATCTGCTCTGTCACCAGCTTGACCAGATTCGCGGTACTCTTTACCGCCAGACGATGTTTGCCGAGTTTGAAAAGCATATTCATGTGCTGGCGGAACAGAAGGTGCCGCTGACTCCGGATATGTTGTGCGAAGATTATTTCAAGTTAAACGCCGAGTATCACGGGGACAACGTCGCGCCTGATCAGCGGATTGAGATGGAATGGGCGAGAATCCCGCATTTTTATTATAATTTCTATGTTTACAAGTATGCCACCGGTATTTCGGCTGCCGCCGCGCTCAGTAAAAATATTCTCAGCGGTGATAAGCATAAGCTTGAGGATTATATGGGCTTCCTGAAAGCCGGCGACTCCAAAGATGTGTTGGACATCATGAAAGATGCCGGCGTGGATTTGTCCACGCCGGAACCGGTTGCTGCCGCCTTGAAACTGTTCGATGAAACGGTCGAACAACTGGACGGATTGTTGTAAGATGGCGGAGGCGCTTCAGGTTTTTTTTTATGAGGCTTTCGCGGAAGAGCGCGACGCTTTGGAAAGATTCAACGCCGGAACCATTGCGGCCGGATATGACTGGAAAACCATTCAGGAGACGGGGCATACCGCGCCGCCGGCTCCGATCATATCGGTTCGGACCCAGTCGCATATTCCAGCGGAATGGAAAGGCCGCTTAAAAGGCATTTTGACCCGCAGTACCGGCTATGATCATCTGACCGCCTACCGGCATGATAACCAGGCGGATAATATTGCGATGGGATATCTGCCGCTGTATTGCAACCGGGCCGTGGCGGAACAGGCGATGCTCTTCTGGACCGCGCTGCTGCGGCGTTTGCCGCGCCAGATGCGGCAGTTTTCATCATTTCACCGTGACGGGATTACCGGCGGTGAATGCGCCGGACGTACTCTCGCGGTATTCGGCGTCGGGAACATCGGCAGTCAGGTGGTGAGAATCGGGCAGGGGCTCGATATGCAGGTGCTTGGTGTCGATATTGAGCAAAAACACCCGGATGTTCAATATGTTGCGCCGGAAACCGCTTTGAAGCAGGCGGATATAATTGTCTGCACCATGAACCTGAACTCGAATAACCGGGACTATTTTGCCTATGATACATTGAAAAAGGCAAAACCCGGAGTGATTTTCGTCAATGTCGCCAGAGGCGAGTTATCTCCGCCGGATGATCTGCTGCGGTTGCTGCAGGAAGGCCATCTTGGAGGTGTCGGGCTGGATGTTTATCCTGAAGAGAAAACGCTTGGACCCGCCCTGCGTGGTGAGATTCTGGCACAGGGAACAGTATTAGAGGCCGTTAACGCGTTACAACAGCGCCATGATGTGATCATGACGCCGCATAACGCTTTTAATACAGAGGAAGCAGTCGAACGCAAATCGGAGCAGAGTATTCAGCAGCTCAGGTCGCTGATAAACGACAACCGCTTTATTTGGGATCTCCCCGATTGACCAGATTGACGTTCCGGTTTCTGATTATTTCAAGCAGTGTTTCTTTCAGGTTGTCGATTTTCCTGACAATCTTCAGAACATCGGTATGCATCATAATCACACCTTGATTGATAAAGCATATCGCGATGATTGTCGCGACAAAAAGAAGGCAGCCTGCGAGAAGTATTCCCAGGCTTTTTCCCGGGAGTGAAATGGCAATATCATTGTGCCGGTCTTTGTAGGACATTATTTCCTGGGAGATACCCTTCATCAATCCAAGTTCTTCTCCATTCAAAATGTCTTTGATGACCAGCAGAATCCAGAAGCTGACCGAGACGCCGAGAACAATCAGAATAAAGCCGATAACGTCGCTGAATTTTATATTGGGTAAAGTGCCGGGAGAGTCGCCTCTCTGCTGAGAATCCCATTCCCGGCGCAATTGACGTTCGTCCATGATCCGTTAATATCCATATACGTGCATGGTTATCTGCTGGAACAGGAAAAAGCCAACGTTCCGGTATTCATATTCAACCTGGGTGATATTTTTTATTCCAGCGCTGTCGGCGGCGTCTTTCACGCTCAGGTCGCCATCGGAAACCAGCGACATGTAGGCAGTATGGGTCGACGTGCCGTGCTTGATTTTAGCGCCTGCCGGAGCCGGTTTGTAGTATTCCGGTACCGGAACGGTAAAATTGGCGGCAACAGGGGTTTTACAGCCTTCATACGGCGCGCTGCCGATGCAGCCGGTCATGGAAATTACGCACAAGAGCAGGGCGAGGACGGTCAGAGATTTTTTCATGTTTTTCTCCCGGTTAATTTTTTGTTTGGAAAAGGGTTCCTTATCTTTAATGAATATAGTTTTATTTCAAAGTATAATCAAGTATTGTTCTTGAATTTTTACCCTGGTGGTGGTACTTTTTTACAGGAAAAAAGCAACAGTGGTAAAAGGGCAGTCTTTTTTCGAGGGTAAATATACATTTAAATCACTGGAATATGCATTTATTAGAAGACTTTCGGCTTTGTAATTCATTGCTGGAGGGCGAAACTCTGTTGAGCCGGACATGCCGCGCAGACGGGCGGCTCGTGGGACACTCGCCCTCCACAAGACCTTGGACCGGGGCACTCGTCCCTGGAGGGCGAAACTCCGTTGAGCCGGACATGCCGCGCAGACGGGCGGCTCGTGGGACACTCGCCCTCCACAAGACCTTGGACCGGGGTCCTCGTCCCTGGAGGGCGAAACTCCGTTGAGCCGGACATGCCGCGCAGACGGGCGGCTCGTGGGACACTCGCCCTCCACAAGACCTTGGACCGGGGCACTCGTCCCTGGAGGGCGAAACTCCGTTGAGCCGGACATGCCGCGCAGACGGGCGGCTCGTGGGACACTCGCCCTCCACAAGACCTTGGACCGGGGCACTCGTCCCTGGAGGGCGAAACTCCGTTGAGCCGGACATGCCGCGCAGACGGGCGGCTCGTGGGACACTCGCCCTCCACAAGACCTTGGACCGGGGTCCTCGTCTTGAGTATAGTTTCAAGGGGAATGACGGTTCGGAGCATTCAAATGATGTTATGATGGACCAAAGTGCGTGGGACGCACTGAAAGAAGCTAAAACGGTTAAAGTCAAATACCTGAATTCAAGTCCCTCCTGGAATTCTTTAGCGGACACCGCAAGCGATAATGGCGACAATCTGCTTATGATTATTATCGGCCTGATCGGAGTCATTATTTTTGCCCCGATTGCAATTATAGCGCTGAAAGGTTACGATGTGGTATCGGAAAACGGCAGGATATTCGTTCGTAAAGCCGGAGATATTACAGATAAATTTGAATCGGAAAAGAATCAGGCTCCGCCGGGAATGCCGCCACCGATGCAGCCGGCTTCACCCCCGGTACAACCCTGTGCGGTAGAGGATTCATGTATCCCTCTGGAAGTGCCGCAGAACATATCTGAAGCGATTTTCCGGACTGATACCCCGGAGATGGTTGCAGCGACTCTACCGTCCTTGCTGGAGCCTTTAGCGGACACTCCCATGCCCCTGGTTGAAAATAAAACTCCCGGCGGAATAATTGCGTTCGGGGTTATTAATATTGTCTTTGGCCTGATCATTCTTATAGTGAATTTTTTCCGGGTTGTATCCGTGGCGTTGAGTAATTCAAACACGATGAATCTGGGTGATATGCAATTTGAGTTTGACGGGTTTATTATGGTGGTCTTTGCTCTGTTCAGTTCCGGCACGGCGATGTTGCTGCTTATATCCGCGCCGGGACTGTTAAAAATGCGGAAATGGGGAAGAAAACTGGCACTTATTGCCGGCTGGGGAGCCATTGCTTTGGATATTGCCAGAATTGCTATTACCCTTATAAATGCGATCTCTGCCGGTACGGACAATCTGGGACAACCTCAAAAAGCTATGTATATGGCTGTAATCATCGGATCGGTAATCTTTTATCTGATTCTGATGGTATATCCGATTGTGATGGTTATGGTATTGAGTAAGCGCGATACGAAACAGCTTTTCAGATAACCATTCCGTGTTTCTGCATCAGGCTGCGCAGGTTCTCTCCGAGAATTTTACGTTTAATCTGATCGCTGAACAAACCGTTGATTACCCTGACAATCGGAGTGCCGGGTTCGTTAATCGGAAAGTCGCTGCCATAGAACAGCTGATCTTCGATTCCTGCATTGACCGCGTATTCAAGCATGCCAAGCCGCTCGTGCCCACTGCCGCAGATGTCCAGGTAAACAGTCGGGTAATTGCGGGCAAAGCCGATGTTTTGTAATATCCTGTCGCGGGAGCCGCCGAGATGACTTACCACCAGCGGCAGTTCCGGAAAGGAGTCAACTATCCTGGCCATTGCTTCGACTTCCTGACAGTGAAGCTGCAGGATAAAACCGTTTTCGCTCAGGAGAGAGAACATTGCTTTTACTTTATCATTTTCCAGACTCCAGTCTGCCAGATAAGGGCACAACTCGCCGCACCAGAAATAACCCGATGTTTTAAATTTTGCGACGATTTCCTCATTGGCTTCAGGAAATTCCGGATGCAGAATGCACCCGGGAATGATCTTTAATTTTGTGGTTTCAGCCAGTTCAAGACAGTGGTCGTTCGCAACAATCAGGTGATTGGAGTCTTGAATGTTGCAGCCGACAGATTGTACCGCAACTTGAATATTATTTTTCAGTAAATAGGAGAGATATTCATCATAATTATTGAAGAGCGGCACCCAACTCATGAAGTTGCCGTCTATTTCAGGTCCGTGGATATGGCAGTCAGCAATAAAATATTCTGAATACATATTTGTTCCTTATTTACCGGTAAAACCAGACGACTCCCAGGAGGCAGGGCGATTTTGGGGAAGGGGACTGTATCCGCGACGTTCCTGTGGAGATATAAGCGCATCACAACCGCTCAAAAACAAGATAAATACCAGTAGGAACAATAAAAAAACAATCTTTCGCAAAGCGAACATTATTTAGCTTTTTCCGCCTTGGCCGGTTTCGCCGCATCTGCCGGTTTTGCTGTTGCCGCCGGTTTTGCTGTTTCTGCTGCCGGTGCTGGAGATGATGAGCCACCGCCGGTAAAACGCTCGATCAGAGTCTTGTCCAAGCCGTATGATGCCATTTCGTCATACTGAAAGAACATCGACGCGCCGATAGCCAGAAGGGCAAGAATGTTGAATATTAAAAAGAATTTTGATGTAAACATTAATAACGCTCCTGAAGGCTTAGATAGTGGACGCGAAAACTACGGAGTCCCCAACTTTGATGTCACTACCGCTGGTGCTGCCTGCCACTACGTTGGCGATAGAACAGTTTTCATCGACTTTTACCAGTTTGATCTTGCCGATAAACTGCGGGCTGCCGGAATCGAGATTACGGATAACAACAAATTGGTCTCCGGTCTTGACTTCCGGATTTACGTAGTTGATCTTCTTGCCGATACGCTGTTTGACCGTAGCATTGGCTCCAAGGTCAACAACCACAAATCCGAATTTACGGCTGACCTCAACAACTGCACCTTTGGTTGCGCTTCGGACATCTTTACTGCCATCAAGCCAAGGTTTCGGTATTACTGCGGTATCAACTCCCGCAATAATCTTTTTCAGGCTTTTTATTTCAAGATCTCTATCATTGATAGTAACTTTGAGTTTTGATATGTAATTGTCTTTTTGAGATACGCTTCTACCGTAACCCTTGATTTTGCTGTTAGCTGAGGCAAGTTGCTTTTTAGTAGAATTAAGTTCGTTTTTAATTTTTATTACCCCTTTATAGACATTTGGCAGGGCTTTATTGTAAGAGTTACCGAGGACATCACGGCGGGGAACTCCAACCCTGGAGGCAATGTCAGCCATGTATTTGTCAAATGTGACCTTGCGGGTATAAATTGCTCCTAGGGTGGCGCTTAATTTATCCAGATTTGACCCGTACTGAGATCCTTTCAGATCTTCCGCACTCATTCGTACTCCGACTTTACCAGCGACTTGAGCAACTTTGCTCAGACAATCGTCATTACGTTCTTTAATGTCTTTAATATCTCTGACCAGTTTGCTGCTGCTGCCGGCGTATGTATTAAGATTTTGGAAATCGGCATTGGTTCCTGACTTAAGTGATTCCATGATTCCGGCAATCTGACGAATGCTTTTGACTAAATCATCGCGCTGTTTGACAATGGCGTCAGCTTGTTTTTTCAAGGCTGGCAGTTTATTGTCAAGGTCCGCATAGTTCTTGTGCCCCAGTGCGTCCGGGGAAAGAGTGGATGCTGTTTTCGTGCCGGCCTGGGAATCCAGAACCTTGGCGGTAGCATTGATTGCTTGCGCCATTTTATCCCAGCCGCTGATCATTTGAGTCCTTTTTTCATAAAGGAAATAAGAACTTGCGGCTGACAATGCGGCCAAAATGAAAATAAGGATACAAAGTAAAATATTTAAGATTTTTATCATATAACGTCTCCTGAGCGCCCCCTGAGGTTAATTATGTTTTTTATTATATCTCTCAATTTGCTTGCCATAGTAACACAATGTTTAAAATGAATCTAACTTGTTGAAATTATCACAACAAAAGTATTTTTTCAACCCCTGAAATGCATTTTTCATTAAAAAAATTGAACTGAATTCAGCTTCGAGTAAATCTTTTACCCCTATAAAGAATATTCTGTTAGAAATTAGAATATATCTATCAATAACTTACACATTCATGTTTCGGATTGTCTCTGACTAAATCAGAAAACCGTATCAGCATAAAAAAATCTGTTTTTCCGGTTGCAGAATCACCGTTATGCTTATTGCTTGATCATTATGCACTATAGTATAAATCAACCCGTTGCAATTCATTTCAAAACTTAAAAGTTATGGGCATTAGTCCAGAATGCAGTTTTTCCGAGTGATCTGGGAACTTTTGTCGGTGTACTCATGGAATTCTATTCTGGTCCCGTCCGGATCGGTGGTCCAGATTTGCCATGACTGATCTGCTCCCAATTTTTTGTCAGTTGCGTCATATCCATTTTCTTTCAGTTGCCGGGATATTTGATTGATATCATCTACTTCAAGACAGAAATGAGAGATCGGAGATTTTGTCTCTGCCTCCACCTCATCTCGTAAAAAAACTTCAATATAGCTGCCTTTGAAAATCTCCAGATAGAATCCGATTGTCCGGTTGTTTTTAATGAAATCAAAAGCCTTGACACATCCCAGACCCTTGCAGTAAAAGTGTTCCGTTGCCGCTAAATCAGTTGCGGATAAGCAAACATGGGCAAAACCTTTGATCATATATCTATCTCCATATTGTAACAATAAAAACTTTGATACTATAATATAGGGAAACGGAAAATCAAATAGCAGTTTGAAAAGAAAATGAATCTCTCTTCGCCATCCCTTAAGCAAAACAGCGGAAGTTAAAAGTCCACAGTCTACAGTTAACAGCAAAGACAATATAGGAAATCGGTCGTTCAACCAACATATAAAGTGACCGTTATTCACGTCAAAGCAGGCAGGATATATGTAAAACCGGACATAAGATTATCAGGTAAATGTAAGCATTGAGCTAAAATAAAAGCGCGGTATAAAACCGCGCTTTTATTTAGTCGAATTACAGGTGAATCAGAGCGCAAATTGAGAATTCTTCTTTACTTGCTCTGTTACCTTGACTACTTCAAGGGCTTCTTCCATTTTGATCGGGAAAGGTACGCCTTCGCGGATCGCGTCGTACATGTGCTTCCAGATCACATAGGTGTCACAACCGGTTGCCGGAGCCGAATCAAATGTTTTTTCGATCCAGACAAGCTGCTCCGGATTGCCGAATGAGTTGTCAATTGGCGGAGAAGCCGGATCTGCTGCAATATCCATCAGTTCAACTTCCGGATCAAGGTATTTCATGGTTATCTGGTTGCCTTCGCACTTTAAAGCGCCCCGTGAACCGTGTATCAGGTATTGAGGTTCGGAAATGGCGGACCCGCCGCTGATTTCCAAATCAATAATGCGATCATTTTCACCTTTCATGATGATTTTCAGGTGATCTTCTGCATTCCCGACCGCCGCGACTTTCTTGAGGTCGCTCCACAGTTCTTTAAGCGGGGATTCCAGCAGCCGCAAACCATGGTCGATGATATGCGGGCCCCAGTTGTTGAGCTGTCCGCCGCCGCATTCGATGATCGTCTGCCAGTCGTTGCGGCGCTGATAGTTGTTGCGGCGCAACTTGATTTCGTAGACATCGCCCAGCAAGCCCTCCGCCATGATTTCGCGGATGTGCTGATATTCCGGTTCAAAACGGCGATTGTGCCGCAGATAGAGTTTGCCGGGAAACTTTTTATCGGCTTCGGCCAGACGCAGAGCGTCGGCATAGGTCAACGCGATCGGTTTTTCCTGGAAAACGTATTTTCCCGCTTCAAGCGCTTGAATCGCGTGATTTACGTGATCAGGAGAACGGGTGGCGACGGAAACCAGTTCGACTTCGTCATCCGCCAGCAGTTCTTCAATGCTGCCATAGGTTCTGCAACCGCATTTTTCCGCCATCGCTTTGCAGTGCGACGGATCGATGTCGGCGGCGGCAACTATTTCAAACAGATCAGGAAATCTGTCGATTTCAGCTGTATGCATACCGTAACCGGCACGCCCGATTCCCAGAATTCCAACTTTAATTTTATCAGCCATTCTTCTAAACCTCTCAGCTCATTGCTGCTTTTGCGTAATTTATGCTGACTGCAAGGTCTTCCAGCGGTTCGCGAAGGTGGTTGTCATGCTCAATGAATATCCAGCCGTCATAACCGACTTCAATCAGAGCCTTGATGACATCGGCGTTATCAAAACCGTTGTTGCCGGCGCCAAGTTCGCAGAACCGGTATCCCGGGATGCCGTCTTCACGGGTTTCTCCGGTCAAAAAGACATCTTTCAGGTGGACAACGCAGAAACGTTCGTGGTACTTGCGGACAACTTCAACCGGGTCGCCGCCGGCCATCGACATGTGTCCGGCATCGAAAACCACCCTGGCTTCCGGAACGGCTTTCATGAAGTCTTCAAATTCCTGCTGGTTCTCAATGCGCTGATGCATGTGGTTGTGCAGGGCAACTTTTATGCCGAACTTGCTTACCGCACGACACATTTCACGGGAGCGGCGGCAGAAGACATCGAAGTCAACTTTGCGGTCATTCTGGCCCGGAGTCAGCCAGACATATTCCTTGCCGAGTCCGGCGGTCCATTCAACCCCGACCTGGACATTCGGTCCACGGCAGGTGGTGAAATCCATTCCGAGTTTCCGGTACAAAGTAGCTTTATTCAAGGCGTCTGACGCGCTGCAGGCCTCAAGCCGTTCAATTCCGTTAAATCCAAGCTCTTTCAAGGCCTGAAGGCGATCTTCAAGGTTGTAAAGTCCGCCATACCATACGCTCATTCCAAAATCTGCAACACCGAATTTCATGATATTCTCCATTTCATGATTGACATTTTCAGGTATAATGGATAAAATATATATCAGTTTTAATAAAAAACAATGGATGAAACAAGCAACTGTTTGGATAATTTGATCATGCAATACTTTGATGGTATTAATTTTATCAATATTGGAAGCTCTCCGGGAAGCAGTGATTTGATGGAACGGCGCTTCGGTGATTATTACGGACTCCAGTTCAACTATTCGGGTACTTTTGTGGTTTCGGTGGAGAATGGTCCGGAGAAAGTGGTTAAAGGTCCTCATGTGCTGATAACGGAACCGAATGTGTTATTCAAATACGGTGCGCCGCCCGGAAAAACCAGACATCACTGCTTTATTTGTTTTAATGGTCCCCGGGTAAAACGATTTTATGCCGAAGGCCTTATGCTGCGCCGGAAACTGCCGCTTTTCGCGGTTAGAAACGGGGAAAAGTTTATGCAGATGTTCAACGAACTGACCGGTTGTCTGAAAATGGGCCCGGCCAGGTACGATTATGCCGTACATTTGCTTGAGGGTCTGTTGCTGGAACTTAATACCGACGACAACAGTTTTGAACCGGCCGGAATCCTGGCCGAGCCGATCTGGAGTCTTGCTGATGAGATAAGGACGCACCCCGAACTTGAATGGGATTTTGCCCGGGAGGCGGAATCCATGAATATTTCATATCCGCATTTCAGGCGGGTATTTCAGTCGGTGATGGCGTGTCCTCCCGGAAGATTTGTGAATCTCTGCCGCCTGGAGAAAGCGGCTTCGCTGCTGATAGACGGTATTATGACCACCGCCGAAGTGGCTGAAGAGGTCGGAATCATGGACCAGCAATATTTTTCACGGATATTCAAAAAACAGTTTCAACTGCCGCCCGGGGCGTTCCGCCGCGAATTCGGGCAGAGACCTTAATCTTTGGGATCAATGGTCCACATGCCGCCGATTCTTGTGCCGTAAGACGGGTACGGATACGGAGTTGTTTCAGAATAACTTAAAAACTTGCCGTGACCGTCGACAAACGTGTAGTTTGATTTGTTTTTGTTGTCGTGCAACTCCGCATACAAACCTCCGACCGATGAGGTGAAGCCCAGGGGATAGCAAAGCGCTCCGCCCGCCCGGTCGCCTATTTTGTTGCTGGCTGACCAGTTTTCGATGTACAAAAGAGTTGTACTTGCCGCGGGAATTTTCGAGGTTTTCTGTCCACATGCCGCGGTTGTGGTTGTCGGCTGCCATGATGACGGCTTCCAGGCAATTGAATAAGACCGCGGAACGCCGCTGCTTACTTTTGTCTGATTGCTGGGACAGTTGCAGATTTTATAGCGTTTGGCGCCCTGACTTACATAACGGGCGTCATCAGGCAACCCGAGGTAACTGCGGAGTCGATAGTCGAAGCCATATTCGTTGGTGGATTCATAAGGCGGTAGATAATCATCAAAATCCCCGGTATAGGCCAGGGTGGCTACCCCTAACTGCTTCATCTGGTTGAGACATGAAATGCGTTTTCCGTTTTCTCTGGCCTTATTCAGTGCCGGCAGCAGCATGGCGGCCAGGATTGCAATAATCGCTATCACGACAAGGAGTTCGATAAGGGTGAATTTTTTTCTTTCAGAGTTCATTTTCTTTCCTCCTGAACTTGATTTGAATTCCAATTTTCTGTTCTATCTATATAAAAACCTCACTACAATCGCTTTCAGTTTTTTCAACCATCCGGATGCTTATTGAACTTTAAATACAGTACCCGGAAATTGAACGGTTCGATCGTTAAAAGTATATGATTGTTTTTTATTGCATATTTATTCTTGAAAATGGGATCAAATGCGTTTGGCGCAACTTTGCCGGAAATAGCCGGTTTGAGTAAAATATCACTTTTTACCTGTTTGCCGGAGGTATTGCCAAGCCACAAAAGCATTCCATCAGGAGATTGCCACGCACTGATCAAAACATCGCGGGAGTTTGCGGTCACAGGAACCTGTTTTTTCCAGTATGGCATGAATTCGGTATTTGCCGAAGCGTATTTCCTGATGGCTTTCCTTATTTCCAGGACTTTCTCAAGATATGCCCCGGTCCACCATATTTCCGGTCTGACGTACATATTATGCAGTCCCGCCAGCATCCATGCCGCGTCCCGCCGCCAGTTTTCCGGGTATTCATACATCAGGAGTTCGCCCGGACGTCCCAGGTTTTTGCCGTCGAAAAGAATCCGCCACTGGTGCAGCGGGATTCCTTTGACCGGATTTTCTCCCAGCTGCTTATAGCGATAGCCTTCTCCCATCCATACCGAGTCGCAGTAGGGCCAAAGCGGGAACGTTGCCTGGTTGCCGGTTATGGTACCGCCTCTGGCTTTGACGATGTTATGAATCCGGCGAATCATTTTGATATAATTATAGGTCGGTTGGGTTGCATGAAGTTTTCCGGCCGAGTCGCGCCAGCCGCATCCGTGCAGTTCATTGGGGCAGGGGTAGGGGACCATTGCCGCGTCAATAAATATGCCGTCACACTTAAAGTCGTCGAGGGTTTTATTGATTGCGAAGGTTATGAAATTCTGCCAATCCCCGCCGTAGCAGACAGTTTGACTTTTCTGGTCGTGCCGGACTTTATATAGTTTTGGCGTCGGACGATCCGGGTTCAACCGTAAAGCCTGCCGGTGATATTTATGAAACTCCGGGGCCTTGTCCGACAGTTCGAATCCGAAATAGAGCAGTATTTTCATCTGTTTTTTATGGCAAGCCTCAATTAGTTGCCGCAGTTCTACCGGGTGGGCCGCCGTATAATGACTTTGAATGCTGGACCAACCCTGATGAAAGATAATGGTGTTTACGCCGGAATCGTGAACCCGGTCCAGACATGATGCTTTGACATCATTTTTATCCTGAAACAGTTGGACCTTATTATTGACGACTTTACCGCCGGTACTGATCCGCCCGCCACTGCCGACACGTGGCCTGGTTATTATTTCCCCGTTCTGTTTTTCCGTGGATTCAAAACGGTCAAGCAATATAGTTCCGGCTACTTTTTTCAAATCGGAACTGGTTTTGACGGGTTGCACTTCATGGTCGAGAATACGTATTGCATCGATTTTGAACCCGGCTCCGAATCTGGGCGTCAGAAAATTAAAGATGCTTTCACCGAATCGGAGCTTTGCCTTACCCATTGAATCGGGATTGATCGGGGCGGAAAAAAGTCCTTTTCTGGGATGTTCAGCCAACAGTCTTCCATTGAGATACAGTTTTATTTTCTGTTTTCCCCAGGTTAAAGTCAGATGATATGGAGTGTCGACTTTGCCGGAAAACTGACTGACAAATAACGTTTTCCAGGTGCCGTCCCAGATTGAAGTTGCTGAAGGCTGGATGCCCTCGTCAACAATAAAGCCGCCATGCGGAATACTCCAGGCCAGACGAATCTTTTCATGGCCCAGAGTAGCCACTGTGAATATTTCCCGGATATAGGGTTCCCTGCCTAACAGTTTTTTTATTTTTGCATTCGGATCGAAAGCGGCCTCGAAAACAATATCCATCGTTCCCGCATCAGGATTGAGGCATCCGGCCGCCGGATAAGTGAGGTTGACCGCGGACGGGACTTTCTCCATATTGATGAATGCACCGTGGAAATTACCCAGTTCGTTACGTTTCCGGGGGAACTCCGTTACCGGAGTGGGCTGGAAGAATATTTCAAACTTGCTGTCCGGCTTGAAGACCGTGGCGGTCGTAATGAAATTGGCGGAAATAGCAACACAAGTCTTTTCCGGCTCAACCGTAAACGCTTCCCTGGCTTTGGGATTGACCCAGAACTGGTTTGTATCGGTAAACATGCACAACCCGGCGTCTTCATTCCCAACCCAAAGCGGAAAAGTCCAGCTTTTTCCTTTTTTCTCCTTGATCTCACCGGCGAAGCCGCCTACTTTGCCTAACTTTGCAATTCGCGGATTAAGCGGAAATAACAGACGACAACTTGCAACTTTCGGCCGTGGGGAATCCAATACCGGGTGCAGCGTCAGCCGGCACAGTCCATCAAATTCGATTTCACAACGACCATTGAACAGCTGGTTGCCGACTCGCAGATTTCCGGTCAAGACCGCTTTTTTAACATCATGACTTGCCAGCTTGACATCGGATTTGAAATTTCGGCAATTTTTCCCGTCTTTGATTAGTCTGGCCGGAGATGCCAGGAGTTCGATGTTTCCGATTTTAATCTGATCGGGAAATACGGAATTGCTGAAGATGAATTTCTTACCGGCGGCAGTGATTGCGATCGATTTGTCCTGATTGACTTTTGCTTTCACTGCCTGCCAGCGGGCCGGGACTTTATCGCTGATCCCGCATTTTGAGTTTTCCCATTCAAAAGAAACCTGTTTGGGCGGAGCAGTTGTAAACAAGGTCTTACTGAAGCCTAATTCGCCGGAATTCAATGCCTTTGGGCTATATCTGAATTCGTCAAGCAGGCCGACAAAGCCGCGGTCGGCCTGAGATCGATTGCCGACGGTTAAGTCGGATGACTCGTTCATTGTTTTGTTTTTGCCCAGAAAAGCTTTGACTACTTCAGCTCCGTTGACAAATATCCTGCCCACGCCGTTTTTTCCGTCGTAGCTTGCGGCAATATGGACCCAGTCGGAATTTTTGCCAAATACGTCCTTATTCAGCGGAGTTGCCATTTTTTTGTCTTTGCCGTTAATATTTACGCTCCAGAGCAGACGTTGACAATCTTTTTCCCCATATTTGATAGTCAGAGAGAATACTCCCTCTCGCGACCACAGTCTGGTATATTGCAGTAGTTTCCGGTTCGGTTTGAACCATGCTTCCACTGTATAAGCCGGGCTTTTCGGGATATTGGTCGCCGGGATTGAAAAGGCTTTGGTGCCGAAGTCTTTTCCGTCGAGTTGTAATGAATGGTTGTTTTTATAGGGAAACTTCACAAGGTTTGAATAGACGGGGACGGATGATGCAATCTCGCGAACGCCAAGATACGCATCCAAATTGCCCTTTGTATCCGGCACTGCCAGCCCGCTTTCCAGGTCAAACAAACAGGTTTTCGCATTCTTTCCGGCGGCAAATGCCGAAGATCCGGTACAAATCAGTATCATCAGCGTTGTCAGAATTTTTCTGCGGTTGAATATATGCATATCTTTTATTTCCTTTTCTGGGTGATTTAGAGGTGATTTTCTAAAAATCTGCCGGGATTGTTTGAAAATCACCTGTTTATTTTTCTATTTTTATCCATTGGTCCATGGCGGTAAGCGCTTTTATTCCGGTTTCCACCAGCGCCGCGATTTCAATGGTTTCCTCCTGGGCAATGCATGATTTTCCGGTTGCAAAGAACTCAAGCATGGCTTCGATGAACATCGGAAAAAAGTCTGACATATTATTGAGATTCCGGCTTTGGCCATCGCCGTATTCTAACGCGGCCTGGAAGCCGCAGCTTGCAATTCGGGTCATTGCGCCGCGTCGTTCATCCGGGTAATCAATTAACAAAAGCTGCGAGTCGCCGCTGCCGCATTGCATGACTCGTCCGGCTCCGGTGCCGAGCAGCATTACCAGCATCTCTATCTGGTGAATACTGTACTCTTCAAAAGATCTTCCGCCGCCCTGGGTTGACGCAAAAATTGCTTTCTTTCCGGCAAGCGTCTCGTTTACCGCCGATTGCAGTTCCGAACCAAAACGTAAGGCGGATGAACTCATCAACGGAGTGTCGTTTTCCGCGGCCAACGCAAACATCCGTTTCGCGGCCGCGACACTGGGCGCGAAAGGCTTGTCGATGTATACCGGCTTGCCGCTTTTCAGGGGCATTTGCGCCAGTCGCTCATGAACTTCAGGATCGCTTGGCGCCAAAACCGCGATACAGTCGCACTCCTCGACAATCTGCTTGATTCCGGTTGCCGCTTTAATATTGAAGTCCCGACACCATTCATGCAGATTACGCACGCCAGGTTTGGTGATTTCTTCCCAGGCCAGATGAATTTCAAATTCATCGCCGCGACTGGAGTTACGGATCATTTCGGGATAATTATTCGCGTGCCATTCGTCAATGGAGTAATCTATAAAACCGATCTTCTTTTTCATTGCATAAGTCCTTTATTTGTATTCCGACTGAATGATTTCCAGACAGCGAATTCCGTCTTCAATTCCCACCGGAACTTCCGTGTCATTGTTGATAGCGTCGATAAATAATTTTATTTCAAGGTCGAACCCGCCGCTGTTTTCCACCGCAATACTTTCCCATTCTTTCCGCTCCAAATTGAAGTAACGTAATTCCGGACCGTATTCATAGACCAGACGCCCGGCCTGTCCCGTAATATCCACTCTGGCGCGGCCGCTACCGGCGACGAAACCTGAAGTCAGTGAACCGAGTACCCCGTTTTCCGATTTCAAGACCAGAATGGCGCAATCTTCAACGTCGGTTCCTGCAAAATGCCTATGCATAACTGCTTGTTGCTCGATTACCTCGCCAATGAGATAGCGGAATAAATCAACGGAATGTGAACTTGTGTCTAGCATACAGCCACCGCCTGAAACTGCTTTACGGCAGAACCATTTGTCTTTCATGGCAAAGGCCGGACCGCAGAATTCATTCAGAAACAATACCGGCTGACCAATTTTGCCGTTATCGATAAATTCTTTCATTTTTTGTGTTGCCGGTAGGAAGCGATGACGGAAGGCAATCATAAATTTGGCGTTTGAATTATTGACCGCTGCACGGATTTTTTCCGCATCTTCCAGATTATGGGCCAGAGGTTTTTCGCATAGCACATTGATGCCTTTTTCCAGCGCGTACATGGCAAATTCCGCATGAGTTGCCGGCGGGGTGCAGATACTAACTAAATCAACCTTACCTGAATCAATCAGTTCCCGGGCGGATGCGTAAAGTTCCGTTTCGTAATCCAGATTTTGCGCAAGTGATTTTGCCGCTTCCGGATTCGTGTCGGCCAGCGCGGCAACCTCTATCCCGTTTTCCTTGTAACCTGCAACATGCGGCCAGGCCACTCCTCCACACCCGATAATACCAGCTTTTAAAGCCATCGTAAACTCCGTGATTATATTTACCTGTTATAACTTTCCTGCCGGTTCCGCCGTGCTTCCACGCACGATTAATTCCGGCGGCAGGAACGTATTTTCAACTTTATGATGATTTATTTTTTTCAATAACAGCTCGACGCTGACCTCGCCTATTCTTTTTTTCGCCTGAGCTACGGTCGTAAAAGAAAATTCCGGCAATGCGGCAAACCAGAGATCGTCGGTTCCGACGATCGATACATCCTCCGGTACCCTCAAACCCAGTCCGGTCACAATATGCCTTACCTCAATTGCTTCAATATCTGAATAGGTGATTATTGCAGTCGGATGCTCCGCTTCGGACATGATTGCCGCTAATTCAGATGCGGCTTTGTATTGCACTTCCCGGCAGCCTGCCTGTTTAATAACGGATAAATTTCCTTCAAGGCGTTCCTGCTGGGTCGCGCTGCAGGCAAAGAAGCGGTGTCCAAGCTTGACCAGGTGTTCCGCCGCAACCTTGCCTCCGGCAAAATCGTCGTTCTTGACGCATGTGTACTTTGAATTACCTTGCGGGACCGAACAAAAAACGAATGGAACTCCTCTTTTCTCGATTAACGCGATAATCTCTTTGGGCAGTTGACGGGACAAAACCAGCCCATCGACATTTTTTTCAAGAAATATAAGCACCTGTTCGGTTAAACTTTCCGGGTTCTTGCTGATAATCCCGGTCAATAGTCCATACTTGAACCTGCTGCAAGCTTCACCGATGCCCTGTAAAAGTTCATTGTAGAATGATGACGTGACTCCATCAACCAGATAACCGATCAAATGACTGCGGTTGGATTGCAATCCCCGACCGAAATTATTCGGGATATAGTTAAGTTCCGCCGCCAGTTTTTTGATTTTTCTAACCGTGTCCGCCGCGACCCGTTTATCATTGTTTAAAGCCAGACTGACAGTGGCGGGAGATATTTTTAATTTTACGGCCAGTTCTTTTATGGTTACACTCATTCTGTATATTCCTTTGTTTAAAACGTTTTAAAAGGAAAATTAAAATTATTCCAAAATTATTTAAAACGTTTTAATTATAATATAAACAAATAACTGAATTTGTCAACAGGTGTTTTTGAAAAATTTTTATTTTTAGGATGTTCTCGGGGGTAATCGGACAGTATTGCCATCAAAAGTCGAGATTTTTTTTATTGTATGGGACTATTGAGACTATTGGGACTCTTGAATTTTACCTGAAACCTCAACCGCACCCAAATCTTTCAAGATCAAGAATTCAATTTATAAGCATTACTTGATTTTGAATTAAATCATAAACTATTATTAGTAAATAGATTAAGTGTAGTATTTTATGGGGGCTTATCCGGATGTTTTCGTTTTGGGGTCGAGGAATTATTGGAACAGTACTATATTATATCTTAATGAAACAAAGAGAGCAGGGGCCGGCCGGCCGAATCTTTGACCGTTTCAACCCGGCAATGATAAGTTTCGCCGATGATCTCCGGCGTCACTACTGTGTCAGGGGGGCCGTCCGCAATAATTTTACCGTGCCGCAACAGGACAAGGCGCGAACAATAATGGGCGCTTAACTGAATATCATGAGAGATCAGCATGATCGCCATGCCGCGCTTCGATTGAAGTTCCGTCAGCAGTTCCATCAGCCGGACGCTGTGACCGAGGTCGAGAGATGCGGTCGGCTCGTCGAGCAGCAGAATTTCCGGTTCCTGAGCCAGAGAAGCCGCTGTTACCGTGCGCTGACGTTCGCCGCCGCTGAGGTTGCTGAAAGGCTTGTCCGCCATATCGATGATGTCCATTTCCTCCATTGCCCTTTCAACCTGTTCGCGATCATGCCGTGTGATCCAGCCAAATCTGGACAGATGGGCAATTCTGCCCATTTCCACCACTTGTTTGACCGAATACGGCATGGGGGTTGAGACAAACTGGGGAACCATCGCCAGGCGGGAAGCTCGTTCCCGGTGCGGAATTTCGCGGATTGGGCGATCATTGAGGCAAACCCTGCCGTTATGCGGGACCAGACTGCCGCTGAGGATTTTGAAAACAGTTGTTTTGCCGGCCCCGTTAGGACCGATTAAGCCGGTAAAGGAATGGGGCTCCAGATCAAGAGAAAAGTCATGCAGCAGCGGCGGGGTGTCCGGGTATGCGAAACTGATATTTTCGGCGGATAATTTTGCGCTCATTTATGGCCGCCCCTTCTTTTCCGGTTCAACAGCCAGAGGAAAAACGGTCCGCCCAACGATGCGGTAATGACTCCTACCGGGACATCCTGAGCCGGGAGGATTGAACGCGAAATCGTATCGCACAGGATCAGAAACATGCCGCCGCCGAACAGGCCGAGTGGAAACAACCGGCGATGATCCGCGCCGAAAAGACTGCGCAGGATATGCGGAACGATCAGTCCGACAAAACCGATGATTCCCGCTAGTGAGACCGACGCGGCGGTTAACAATGATGCGATTCCAAGCAGGGTATAGACGGTTCCTTTCGGTGATATTCCGAAATGCCAGGCCATATCTTCTCCCAGGGAGATGACATTTGCTTCGCGCCCGAAGATAAAAAGGATTAGTGTCCCGAGCGGTGCCAGAATGCTCGCGCAGATCAGCAATCGGGGATTTAATGCCTGCAAATTTCCCAGCATCCACCAGGTGATGCTGTTGAGATCTTCGACGCCGAGGGTGCTGATGATAAACATCATCATGCTTGAGCAAACGGTGCCGATGATGATCCCGCTGAGCATTATATTTGTGGTGTAGGCTGAACTTTGGCCGCCGGCGACAGCCAGAACCAGGGCCAAAACGATTAATGATGAGAGAAAAGCGATTGCCGGGATTGCCAGAGAAGACATGGCCGCCAGGCCGCTGATGATCGCGATAGCGGCGCCGACTCCGGAGCCGCCGCTGATGCCGAGAATAAACGGTTCGGCTAAAGGATTCCTTAAAACCGCCTGATAGGCCAGACCCGCGACAGCTAATGCCCCACCGACTGAAAATGCGGTAAGAGCCCGGGTCATGCGCAATTCGACAATAACTTTAAGCTGAATGCTTGACAGTTCAGGGTTGAATAAATTGGTGTCGCCGCACAATAGACTGATAGCGAAAACCGGCGGGAGAAGCAGAATCATGACCGCAAAAGGATGATTCCGGATGATTTTTTTAAGATTGTTTATCATGGGTTATTCGGCGGCGTGTCTGATCGAGAATGCCGACAGTAATCCTTTAAAGTTTTTCACATTGCCTGACACCCCGAATCCTCTTCTGTTCATCCCTCCGACCACGCTGGGCGTCATATAAAGCGGCATGCCGGGATACGGAAATTTTTTGCTTTTACCATTAACGCTGAATGTAATGTTTTTCAAGTCGCATATTACAGTAATTTCGGCCCATTTCCCAGCCGGGATAGACAAATCGGCCGGTAATTTTGTGCTTTTCATGTTTATACTGGTCCAGAAGGCTTTCAGCAGACCGTTTGCCCGCAGCATGGTAAGAGAGCCGATGTAATGACCATGATGACGGAAGATGAGTTCGGAACCGGATTCCCGTTCCGGTTTGATGCGAAGCTTCAGCTTGAAACTGCCGCGCGGCAGGACTTCGGCCGGAACTATGGCATAACTGCTTTCACCGTTGAATTTTAGTAAATAATCATTCTTTTCCTTGAGCCATTGAGGAGCGCGGGGTAGACTGTTATCCTTGCTGTCCGCGTGACGGTTGAAGCTCATGCCGTATTCAAAGCCGCCGCCGAGTTCGGCAAACCACTTCTCCCCGCGTTTACACGGCAGCATAGCCCCGCAGACCGGATTAAAACGATATTGGAAATCCGGAATAAGTTTGACTGGAACCTTGACTTCTACCGGCTGGTTTTTCGTTTCGCTCCAGACATTCAATTTCTGAACTGAGGTTCCAGGACGGCCTATTGCAACAGGTACACTGCGCCAGATTTTTCCGGTTTTGGTTATTGCCCGGAGGTGGAATAGCGGATAATTTACGGTTTCATCAGATCCAAGGGTAAAGTTAACGGTTTTACGATTCAAGGGGACGGGATGGTCGGGTAACCGGGAAAAACGGTCGAATCGGACGAAGCCGCGTCCGGGCAAAGTAAAGGCATAGGAACCCTCGTTCATAATTGTTTTAACCGGAGCGATGTATTTGCCTGATTTTAAATCAAATTCAATAATCGCTTTGTCAGTTTCATTGCGTGGAATCAGCAGATAGACCGGCCGGGTTGCGGAGTTGAACTTCTGCCAGGTCTTGATTTTATTGCCTTCCCGGCGATAATACAAATAACCGTGGATCCCTGATTGTTTGAACTGCCATTCGGAAACGTTTTTTATCGTTATAGTTCCCCTTGGAGTTACGCCTTTGCCGCCGGCAGTCGGGTTCATATAGATGACGGCGTATTTATTATAGTCGATTTCCGGTTTATCGCTGAAGGCGTCGACTTCCCGGCCATTGCGCAGCAATTCCAGTGAAACTACCTCTTCAGGCGCGGTCAGCTTGCCTGAAACAGTCAACTTCCCATGATCGACGGTCCAATCTATTTTACAGCTTACATCGGCAAGGTCGCGTAAGGGTTGTTTGACGTATTGGTAAATGGGGCAAATGGTCGGGCGAATGAGGATTCGCATCAGCTTGAAATTGAATTTGCCGCCGGAAGCGGAAACCACGTTTAATTCTGGAATCAGGGCGCGTTCGGACGCGAATTGTTCTGAAGGTATCTGGTAGGTTAGATCATAGAATTTTCGGGAATGGAATGTTTCCTGCGGAAATTTATGAACAATTTTCCCTGCAACATTATAGAGGCTCAAAGTAACCTTGTAATCAGTCGTTTTCAGTGAATCTGGAATGTTAAGCATTTCAATCCGCAGTTTTTCACCAAGTTTGATTTGACGGCGGGTGCTGAACACCAGATTAGGAATAGCAATATTATCTCCGGGCCATGGAGTTGGCGGCTGCTGTTTGATAACGCTCATAATGTAACGAAGGATGCGCCCGGTAGCCCGGGAACTGGAAACGGTTGGCTGGAGACATGTATTCTCGTTGACTTCGTTCCATTCCGGCATGACGATAAAGTCGGGGTTCCCGGAGAGCGCGGCTGAGAAGCTCTGGCGGAGCCTTCTGGTGCCGGCCTCGGTTTTGGTGACGCCGCTGCGATGGTTTTTGTAGCCGATGGAGGAACTCAATGCCAGCAGTTTTTTGCCTTTGTATTTGGGTTCGGAGTAAAGTTGTTCGATAATCGGCAGCCAGCAGTTGCGAACAAAATCATCCGCAAAATGCCGTTCATAGGTGGAGGTGCTGATTTTGGTTTCATATCCCAGCCCGGCGCTCATGATTCCGTCGCAAACGTCAAGGTATGAACGCAGATATTTTTTGTAGCGCTCAGCCGATGCCGGAGACACTTTCCCGGTACTGGCATATTCCCGCTGCAGATCATATGAATTTTTCCGAATATCCAGCAGCATCAGAAAGTTGTCGCCGTTAGTCTGTTTAAGTTTGCCGATCAGTTCAGCATGCTGCTGCGGAGTCCAGTTATCGGCAACATAACTTGTGATGACCGCTTTCCCTTTGTAGCGCAGGGAGTAGGGAGATTTTACCGCGATGGCGGTTACCTGATCATAGATTTTAAACGATCCCGGGTTAAGTTTTCCGGCGTACCAGAATTCAGGGAGTTCTTTTATTTTCTCTGGTGACTCCTTAAAGTTCTTCAGATATTGATCGGTTTCCCGATACATTTGCAGGTGACCGGCGTTGGTTGCCAGATTTGCCATGCCGTCGACATCGTAATTTTTTAAAATTTCAACTTCGCGGCGCCAGCTTTCTTTGCCGACTATGATGGTTCTGGCCGCCGGTTTGCGAATTGCGCGATCGTGCCGCAATGGCCGATCGATCCACCAGTGGAGATAATTACGATAGAGATTGTACTTGAGCTGACTGCGAGGAAAAACTAGAGGTCTTGATGTCAGACTTGGACGTGTGCCTCGTGTTAGAGTGGTTTCTTGAGTTTCTCTGGTGTATCCAAAGCCCCAAGAAGATATACCGTAGAGAAGTAAAACGCTCAATAAGAACTTTTTATTAATCATGTCAGCCCTCTTGTTTTATTGATGATCAATTCCGGTCCGCTGTATAATAATACCGTTTCAAAAAAGATTCAATATAACTTTTCTTATTATAAATGAAATCCGGCAGGATAAACCTGCCGGATGAAGTAATTGAAATTTGCTTAAAAATGTTATTCCTGGTTCGGCCACGGAGTGACAGCATCCATGTTCAGTTTGCCGTCTTTGTCCAGGGACCATAAGAAACACATGTCTTTTACAGGTTTTACGCTTGCATCAGCAATGAAGCCAACATTAATTGATTTGAAGTGCGCAGGTCCATGACGGTCATAAACAATCGCGACTTCAGTTTTGTCAGCCTGGAGGCGAATGAAGTAAGGACTGTTCTGATCTTCGCCGTATACTCCATCACCGGCTCCGTTGTCAGAACTGCCATCGCTGCTGCCGTCATCACTGCTGCTGCCGTCGTTGCCGTCACTGCCATCGGTACCGTCGCTGCCGTCGCCGCCTTCGTCTCCATCATCCTGGGTTGTGTTACTATCGTTATCGGAGCCGTTATTGCCGCCGCCATTGCTGCCGCCATTTCCGTTATTGCCGTCAGTACCGTTGGTTCCATCGGTACCATTGGTTCCGCCATCACCGTCAGTCCCATCGGTACCATTGTTGCCGCCGTCACCGTCAGTACCATCTGTACCATTGTTGCCGCCATCACCATCAGTCCCATCGGTCCCATTGTTGCCGCCGTCACCGTCAGTACCATCGGTCCCATTGTCTCCGCCGTTACCATCAGTTCCATCGGTACCATTGTCTCCGCCGTCACCGTCAGTCCCATCGGTACCATTGTTGCCGCCGTTACCGTCAGTCCCATCGGTCCCATTGTTGCCGCCGTCACCGTCGGTCCCATCGGTACCATTGTTGCCGCCGTCACCGTCGGTCCCATCGGTCCCATTGTTGCCGCCGTTACCATCAGTTCCGCCGTTACCATCAGTTCCATCGGTACCATTGTTGCCGCCGTCACCGTCGGTCCCATCGGTCCCATTGTTGCCGCCATCACCGTCAGTACCATCGGTACCATTGTCTCCGCCGTTACCGTCAGTACCATCGGTTCCGTTTCCTCCGTCCATTCCGCCATCACCGTCAGTACCATCGGTACCATTGTCTCCGCCGTTACCATCAGTACCATCGGTTCCGTTATTTCCATCAGTTCCGCCGTTACCATCAGTTCCATCGGTTCCGTTATTTCCATCAGTTCCGCCGTTACCATCAGTTCCATCGGTACCGTTATTTCCATCAGTCCCGCTGTTCCCGTCGTTACCGTCAGTACCGTTATTCCCATCAGTTCCGCCGTTCCCGTCGGTTCCATCGGTTCCATTGTTTCCATCAGTCCCGCTGTTACCGTCGTTACCGTCAGTACCGTTATTCCCATCAGTTCCGCCGTTCCCGTCGGTTCCATCGGTTCCATTGTTTCCATCAGTCCCGCTGTTCCCATCGGTTCCATTGTTTCCATCGGTCCCGTTTCCTCCGTCCATTCCGCCGTTGTCATCGTTACCGTCAGTACCGTTATTGCCGTCAGTCCCGTTATTCCCATCAGTTCCGCCGTTCCCGTCGGTTCCATCGGTTCCATCGGTTCCATTGTTTCCGTCAGTCCCGCTGTTGCCATTGTTGCCGCTGTTGCCGTCGGTTCCATCGGTTCCGTTGTTTCCGTCAGTCCCGCTGTTGCCATTGTTGCCGTCGGTTCCATCAGTACCGTCGGTCCCGTTATTTCCATTGTTCCCGTTATTCCCGTTATTGGCATCGTCATCATCGCCATTGCCGTTACCGTTGTTGCCATCAGTACCGTCGGTTCCGTCATCACCGTTGCCGTTATTCCCGTTATTTCCGTTATTTCCGTTATTCCCGTTATTCCCGTTATTCCCATTATTGGCATCGTCATCATCGCCATTGCCGTTACCGTTGTTGCCATCGGTACCATCGGTTCCGTCATCGCCGTTGCCGTTATTGCCGTTGCCGTTGTTGCCGTTGCTGTTGCTGTTGCTATTGGAATCGTCATCATCGCCGCTGTTGCCGTTGCTATTGGAATCGTCATCATCGCCGCTGTTGCCGTTACCGCCATTGCAGTTACCATTATTACCGTTGTTGCCGCTGTTGCCGTTGCAACCATCGTCATCATCATCGTCATCATCGCCGCTGTTGCCGTTACCGTTGTTGCCATTGCCGGCATTCCCGTTTCCATTATTACCGGGACCGTCGCCATTCTGGTCGTTATTTACGTCGGAATTTCCGTTGTTACCATTGCCGTCTCCGCCATTGTCATCAACGTTTCCGGAATTGCCGTTACTGTTATCGCAGTTACCGCTGTTTCCATTACTATTTCCGTTATTGCCGCCATTACAGTTTTGGTTTTGATTCTGGTTCTGTTCCTGATTCTGAGTGGAACCCTGATTTTGTTCCTGTTCAGTTTCCTGTTCCTGCTCCTGATTGGCTCCTGTGGAAGAATCATCTGAAGTAGCGGTAGATGAATCGTCATCATCGCCGCTGTTGCCGTTCCCATTGTTACCACTGCCAGCATTACCCTGTCCATTGTTTCCAGGATCGTCGCCGTTCTGGTCGTTATTTACTTCGGACTGGCCGTTGTTGCCATTGCCGTCGCCGCCGTTATCATCAACGGTGCTTGAGTTTCCGTTGCAGCCATCGTCGTCGTCGTCATCATCATCACCATTGCCACCATTACAGTTTTGATTCTGGTTCTGGTTTTGTTCCTGATTTTGAGTGGAACCCTGATTTTGTTCCTGTTCGGTTTCTTGTTCCTGCTCCTGATTCATTCCGGTATTTGTTGTTTCATCGTCACTAACAGTAGTAGTGTCATCATTGCTGCTGCTGTTGCCGTTATTACCATTGCCGGCATTGCCGTTACCGTTATTTCCGGGATCGTCACCGTTCTGGTCGTTATTTACTTCGGACTGACCGTTGTTGCCATTTCCATCAGCGCCATTGACGTCGACAGTACTTGAATTTCCGTTATTGCCGCCATTACAGTTTTGATTCTGATTCTGGTTTTGTTCCTGATTTTGAGTGGAACCCTGATTTTGTTCCTGTTCAGTTTCCTGTTCCTGCTCCTGATTGGCGGTAGTAGTAGTTTCATCTGTGGTAGTAGTGGTGGTAGTTTCATCTGTGGTTGTAGTTGTGGTATTGCTGCATGTGCATTTATTAAGCTTATTACCGCAGACAGGACATACCGTATTGCCATTCCCTGCAAAAACGGCAGTGTATTCTGTCGTTACTTCAGTTATAATATTATCCCCGTCTGTATAAGTTGTTGCAATCCGGGAAATGGTCTCAAATTTCTTATTGTCGCGTGAACTGGTTTCTCTGGGACGGTTTCTGGCGCTGACCAGATAATCCGTATTTCCGACCAGATCAGACGGATCTTTAATTTTTCTGTGAGGAGTTCTGCTCGGGCATGAGAAAATACCCAATGAATTTACGTAAGGATAAATGGGAGTGAAGTCGTCGAGCCAGCGTTCCTGATCGGGAAAATATTTGTGATCCATCCGGTAGGAGTGATAACAAATTGAAATCTGACGCAGATTATTGGCGCAGGCAGTCTGCTTGGCGAATTCGCGGGCGCGAGCGATAGCCGGCAGAACTATCAGAGCAATAATTGCGATCACAGCGATCACAACCAGCATTTCAACCATTGTAAAACGACGTACACCTAAAGCCTTGCGGCCGAGTGTCCTGTTTCTTTTGTCTATGTTCGTAATATTCATTTTGCTACTCTCTTTGCTACTCTCTATTTTTTCATTGCAGGGAACTTATTTTGTAAATATCGGAAAATACTATCTTTTTCTCGCGTAGATATAATGGATGCATTATAAAGAAAAAGAACAGAAGAAAGTTGGGAAGAGTATCTAGACATAAAAGCTTATAAAATCAAACGGGCGCCCTGCAATAGAAAGGGAGCGCACTGTTTTCTTTGTATAAAAACTTTTCATATATTTCTATATACCTCTGGTTATCTGATTTAATATACGTTTTATTTTTATTTTTTGCAAGCTTTTTTTTGAAAAAAAATAATTTCTCCTCAAAAAAAGTTAAAATTTCTTGAAAATCCATTTGATTTATGATAAATGGAGACTTGTAAACATCATCTTTTTGCCTGTTTTTTTACGATATTTCGGTGCTGTTCTGGGTTCAGGCTGGATTTTGAGGTCCTTACTTTGCGGGTTGATTTTTATCTCGTTGCTTTGTATTCATGAATAAATATGTTATTTTATTGAGAAACTTATCACAGACTTGAATAGCGGGTTGTGAGATAATTTTTGTATTTTGCTTATACATTATATAATATAGAGAAAGGATAAAATTATGGCTAGAAAACCGGATATGTTGATTGCTTATTTGTTATGGTTCTTTTTTGGAGCTTTTGGAGTCCATCGTTTTTATTGCGGCAGAGTAATAACCGGAGTTATTTGGCTGCTGACTGGCGGTTTATTAGGTTTTGGCTGGTTGATTGACGCATTTCTTACCTATTTTATGGTTCGGGATAGTTAATTTTTTTCGGATAATTTCAAACAATGCTCATATCCGCCGTTTATCCGGCTGATATATTTTGGATTTTCCCGGGAGAAAGTGCTTCTTGAATTTTTCAACTTTACAATTGTCGGTTTTATGGTAAATTATGCAGGTTGAAAATCAAACTTATGCGGTCGTGCATATTATTTTGTTCCAATGACATTGATTGGAGTTTGACGACCGCGTTTTATCTATGTGGATATTTTGCCGCAATAATTATTATTTAAAGGATTTTGATATGGTTGAAAATAAGGTGAAAATAGCCGGGGAAATTCCAACTATTGCAATAGTTGGACGCCCGAACGTAGGCAAATCAGCGTTATTCAACGCGATCTTGCGTCGCCGCCTGGCGATTGTTCATGAGATGAGCGGAGTAACCCGCGACCGGATCATAGCGCCGGTTTCCTGGCGTGGTTTCCATTTTCAGTTGGTGGATACCGGAGGACTTGGAACTTTAACTGGCGAAACCAGAAACGTGGATCGCTGGGATAAGGGAATCCGTGAGCAGGTGGATGTGGCGATCGAAGATGCGGATATCCTGGTATTCGCGGTCAATATCCAGGAAGGAATTGTCCCGCTGGACGAGGAAGTAGCGGGACGCTTGCGACGTTGCGGCAAGCCGGTATATCTGGTCGGCTGTAAAGCGGATAACCCGGAATTTGAAACTAAAATGGATGACTTCTCCAGTTTGGGGATTGAGAAAATGATTCCGGTTTCAGCTCTGCATCGTCGTAACATCGACGGTTTACTGACAGAAGTTTTAAGTGGCTGCAAACCATCGGAACAGAAAGAGTTTCGCCAGGAACATCCGTTTGGTCTCGCTGTTGTTGGCCGTCCTAATGTCGGGAAATCGTCCTTGGTTAACGCACTGCTCGGAGAAGACCGGGTGATGGTCAGTGAGCAGGCCGGAACCACCCGTGATTCGGTCGACGTCAATTTTGAGCTGGAATACCAGGGAGAGCGGCTGCCGGCGGTATTGATAGATACCGCGGGGCTTCGAAAACGGGCCAAAGTCAGCGACGCGGTAGAACGATTTAGCGTAATGAGGGTTCAGGACGCGGTCGAACGTGCTAAAATGATTTTATTTGTGGTAGAAGCTGACGCGGCCGGGTTGACCGCCCAGGACCGGCGTATTTCCAGTATGATTCAGGATTCCGGAAAAGCTTGCATAATTGTCGCCAACAAACATGACGAATGTCAGGGACACAAAATACCTGAGCTTATTTCGGAGTTGCGTTATACGCTGCCGCGAATGGATTACGCTCCGGTGGTTTTCACCAGTGCGTTGAAAAAACAGAATCTCAACCTTTTGCTGGATACGGTGGCCGAGGTCATGGCTCAGATGGAGATTCATGTTCCCACTTCCACCGTCAACCGGGTGCTGAATGACGCTATCGAGCATAATTCTCCGCCGGTAACCGGCAACGCACCTTTTAAATTTTATTATGCGACAAAAGTTTCAAGTACTCCTCCACGATTCGTTCTGTTTGTCAACCGCCCCAATTTGTGTGCTCCCAACTATCGGGCATATTTGACAAACTGCCTTCGCAAAGCTTTTGTTTTTACCGGTCTGCCGATTATTCTGGACCTGCGGGAGCGTCCCAAAAGGATTCAATCCATCAGGACAAAACGTACTCCGGCCCCCAAGCCGCGTCCTTCAACCAGTAAGCGGAATAAGCCTGCGGCACAAAAAAAAGACCGAAAAAAATCGCGTCGCGGTCGAACCTGAGCCGGTTTCCGGTTGTCTGAAGTTGATGTGAACATCAAGTTTAAATAACCGATAAGCGGAAGGAACAGGTCATGAATTTATTCAATGTTTATCATCTTGGTATTAAATTTTTGAATCCCGGCGCTCTTTGGCTGATCCCTTTGGTCCTGGTAGTCGTCGGCGTTTTATATTGGCGCGCCAAAAGCAGGCGTCGGCGTTTCTTGTCCGCTCTCCTCGGTCCGAGAGCCGATTCCCCCGATCATGTCATGGTTTCATACGGTCGCCGTGCATTGCGGGTTTTCCTGTTTTGTATCGCACTGGTTCTGCTGGTGGTCGCGATTGCCCGGCCTTACTGGGGATACCGGATAATTCCATGTGAAAATCGCGGTCGTGACGTTATGGTGCTTTTTGACGTTTCGAAAAGTATGCTGGCGACCGACTTGAAGCCGGACCGGCTTGAACACGCAAAATGGCTGGTCAGACAGCTTGTAGCAAATTCTTTTGGCGATCGCTTCGGCTTGATCGCGTTTGCCGGCCGGGCTTTCCTGGAGTGTCCGCTGACCACCGATAAAACCAGTTTTTTCAATTATCTGGATGAACTTGATACCAGTACTATTCCGGTTGGCGGGACCAACCTGCAATTGGCGCTTGAAGCCGCGGTTGATGCTTTCAAGGCGGCGGAAGGCGGTAATCGCGCGGTTCTGCTTCTTACCGACGGCGAAGAACTTTCCGGTAACAGCAAAGCGGTTCTCAGCGCGCTGAAAGCCAAGAATATTCCATTGTTCATTGTCGGTATCGGAGACCCCAAGTTTCCGGCCCCGATTCCATTAGATCAGAAAGCCGACGGTTCAATCGTTTACAAACGTGACAGTCAGGGTAATATGGTTAAGACCAAACTGAATGAAGAAGCACTCAAAACACTGGCGGAGCAAAGCGGTGGAATGTACGTCCGTTCAACTGCCGTTAATGCCGGACTGGCGGAAGTCACCAGGGCGATAAAAGGGCTGGTTCCGGCCAATATTGAAAAAGGAACGATGACCGAACCGATCGAACGTTTCTACTGGCCTTTGGCGTTTGCCTTGATTCTCCTGAGTTTCTGGTTCATCATATCAGAACGCGGTGCATCGAGACCGCGTCGCGGCGGAACCGTTTCAGCGGCAGCGCTCCTGGTTTGTTTCGGGATTATCGGCACTGGTGACGCTTCGGCCCAACAGACAATCCAGCCGCCGGAACAGCCGATAATGCAAAAACAACCGCAAGCCCAATCTCCGGATGGTAAAAATGAAGCTGACAAGAAAAAAGAAAAGAAAGTAAGTGTCGAGAAGTTGTACAATACCGGTTTGGAACTGCAAAAGAAAAATCAGCCCCAGGCCAAAGTCCTGTATGAAAAAGCCATTGCCAAGTCGGCGAAAAAGCCGGAAATCCGTGGTCGAGCTTTCCAGAATATGGGGGTTGACTACCATCGTAAGGCGCTGGGTGAAGTTAATAAATCATTAATGCAGGTTAAACAGCAAAATCTTGACGGCGCCCTGAAAGAGCTTGATGTTGCCGATCAGGAACTGAACAAAGCGGAAGAGTTTTATGTCGAAGCGATGACCAATGCTGCCCTCGCGGCGGAAAAGAAACCGCTGAAAAGCGGTGAAAAGGCAAAGCCGCAGGCTGAAAAATCTCCCGGAAATGACAAAGCTCTTGCGGCGAATATCGATAAAACCGCGATTAATCAGCAAATTTTACTGCGTGATCGTAAGCAGGTTGCCGAACTGCGAAAAAAAATCAAGGAATTGAAGAAAAAGCAGGAAGAAGCCCGGAAGAAAGCTGAACAGGCGAAAAAACAGCAGCAAAAAGAAAATAAGCAGAAACAGCAGCAAAAACAGCAACAGCAGCAGAAACAACAACAGCAGAACCAGCAGAAAAAGCAGGATCAGCAGAAAAAGCAGGATCAGCAGAATAAACAACAGCAGAACCAGCAACAGAACAAACAAAATCAGCAGAATAAACAACAGCAGAACCAGCAGAAAAAGCAGGATCAGCAAAATAAACAACAGCAGAACCAGCAGAAACAACAGAATAACCCGCAACAGAACAAACAAAATCAGCAGGATCAGCAGCCGAAAAATGCCAAACAGGCGCTCGATCAGGCTCGCAAGGCGGTAGATGAACTGCAGAAGCAGGCTAAGGATCTGCAGCAGAAGAAGCTGGAAGATCAGGCTAAGAAAGCCAAACAGGAACTCGACAAAGCTAAAGACGAACAGAAGCAAGACGCCGGTAAAAAAGCTGAAGATCATATCAAAAAGGCGTTGGAATATCTTGACGCCCAAAGCCAAAATCAGAAAAATAAGGATAAAAATAAAGACAAGAAAAATAAGCAGGGCGGTGGAAAAGATAAAAACAAAGATAAGAAAAAAGATCAGCAGAAGCAGGATAAAGGCAAAGATCAGCAGCAGAAACTGCCGAAGCAAGCTCAAGGAGCTCAAGCCAGGCCTCAGCAGAAAGATATCGATTCCAAGCAGGCCAGGGCTATCCTGCGGAAAATGGCGGAAAAAGAAAAGAACCTGCGTGACGCCATCAAGGCTCATCGTAAACAGGTATACAAGAATATCAACGTTGAAAAGGATTGGTAATTTTGCCTGAAAAGAGTATATTACGGGAGTTGAATGAGGAGCAATATGATTAGCGAAATAAAAAAATACCGGAAAGTCTTCGTTGCCGCGATCATAGCGGTTATGGGCATCTGCGGCGCTGCCGCGGATATGAGTATGAGTATTTCCCCGAAAACCGTGGTAGTCGGGGAGCCCGCCACTCTGAACCTGGTTTATTCCGGTAAATACTATCCGGTCATAGTCAGTCAACCCGATGTTGACGGCCTGACGTGGCTGGGTGGGGCTAATCGCAGCAGTTATTCATCGATAATCAATGGACAGGCGACACAAACTTCCACCAGCAGTTATGCTTTCCGGGTTTCCAAGCCGGGGAAATATACCATTCCCGCCATGAAAGTCTCTGTTGCAGCTCAGGATGTCTATAAGACGCCGGAAATTACTTTTACCGCGATAGGCGGCGGTTCCCGAAAAGTCCAGGTAGGAGAAAAGTCCCTGGAAATGAAGGAACTGATGTTCGGGAAAGTTATTCTTGACGCAGATGAAACAACTTATTATGTCGGGCAGGAAATTCCGATGGAGATAAAGTTATATGTCTTGCGCGGAATCCGGTTTAATCCCAGTTGGCCCAAAGTCGAAATTCCTAATGCCCTTTTCAGCGATTTCAGTAAGGAAAATCGCCAAAACCGTAATTTCAAGAGCGGAGATAGTGATACTGAACAAGTAAACGGCCGCATCTATACGGTCTATTCATTCAAAACCGCATTCAGGGTACTGGTCCCTGGTCAAATAAAAGGGACTGCCGATATCGGCGTAGCGGTCCAGGTCCAGCAAAACCGCTCAAGACGCTCATTCTGGGATGATGATTTTTTCAGTGGTTTCAATACCCATCGTACCGTCAATCAAACCGTTAATGTCAAGGTTCCCCAATTTACGGTCAAAGCGCTGCCGACTGCGCCTGCCGATTCACATTATCTCGGGCTGGTCGGAATATGGTCGGTTCAGTATGAACTTGACGGTAAAGAAAGCAAGGTCGGTGAACCTGTAACCTTGAAAATTAAGATTCGGGGAACCGGCGGACTTGAATCACTGGATGCTCCCAAACTGAAACTTTCCGGTTTCAGGGTTTATCCGCCGGAAATCAAACGCAGTACCTATTCCGGGGTGCAGACGGCAGAGATTTCCTATATGCTGATTCCGCGTCAGCCGGGTAATACAGACCTGAAAATGTCGGTTTCCACTTTCTCATGCATCCAGGGGAAATATCAAACTCATAATTATGAGAAACTGTTGAAAATCGCGCCGGGTGAACAAGCTGCAGCTCCGCAGGCGGTCTATTCTTCCCAAAGACTGAAAACTGTAAACAATGCAGCGTCAAATCAGGACGCGGCAGAGCAAAAGCCGGAAAAACCGCATCGCCCGGTCGGCATCCTCCACCTTAAAACCAAAGCGTCAGGCGCGATAGAGGTTCCGTTGTGGAGAAATTACCAGATATGGTATCTGCTGCTTATTCTTGGCGGCCCGATTCTCTGGGGTCTCAACGAATTACGGATCATGCGGCACCGGACATTGCAGGGTGATGAAAAAATGCGTCGTAAACGTGATGCCCAGGGAAATCGCGGACGAGTGCTGAAAGCTTTGCATAAAGTTTCGGATGAACATCTTGACGATGCGATCAACAATGAAGTTGTACCTTATTTGAACGATTTGCTCGGTCTTCCCCCCGGAACCACCGCGACGGAATTGTCCGGCAAGGTTGAGGACGAAGAATTGGCAAACTGCCTGAAAAGCTCCGGTAATTCTTCTTATATGCCCGGGGCCGTAATCATGGAACATCAGGAGCTACGCCGGAAAATGATTAAAGCGTTAAAAAGAATTTCAGTAGTTCTGCTGTTCCTCGGACTGGCTTGTCAGGTTGTTGCCGCGCCGGTAAAAACAAAGGCTCCGCAAAAAATCAATAGCTCTTCTGAGGCTAAGACGGCCTATGAAGGTGGAGAATTCAAACGGGCCGCGGAATGGTATAACGGCAAGATTGATCGTTACGAACCGGATGCAGCCTGGCTCTATAATCTTGGTAATTGTTATTATCAGATGCGTAATTATCCGGCGGCTCTGCTCTGTTTTGAACGTGCGCGTTTACTGGAGCCGGGTGATTCGGATATTATCGAAAATCTCAATCGGACCCGTGAAGATCTTTTCCAGAAACGGATTGGAGACATCAATAATCCGGTAGATCTGGTTTTACGTATCAGCGACAGTCTGCGGCCTGATCAATGGCTGCTGCTGGCGGCGGCCGGCTGGTTCGCCTTCTGGCTGTCTATTGCCTGCCGCAGATATTACAACCGCAATAAGCTGACGATACTGCTTATCGCCTCGGTTCTGGTCATTGGAGTTGGCCTGGCGGCGGCAATTTACGAGAATGGAGCAGACTATAACGATAAGAACGCTATTATTCTGGTTGACGGGGCCAAGGTCTATTCGCTGCCGTCCGATGAGAATGGAGTTGTTGTTGAACGTTTGCGCGGCGGAGACCGGGTTGATGTAATCGAACCGCGGGTCGAATGGTCATTGATTCGCAAGAACGGGACCGAGGGCTGGGTTCATGCCGATGCTCTGGCGAAAATAGCCCCCGGCGGACGCTTGCCGAAGCTTAAATAAAAATGGAAGCCTGCTCATTTGAACAGGCTTCCAGCTTATTGAATACTTCCTGTTACGCCTTAATATCGTGTTCCAGGCCGATTGCGCCATTGAAATTGTTAAACGCGCTCATGCAGGCGGCAACTTCGATGGCCGCGGTGATTTCCTCATCGGTGATTCCTGCTTCCAACGCTATTGCACGATGGGCATCGACACAATAACCGCAGCCGTTAATTGCGCTGACCGCGATACAGATCAGTTCTTTTGTCTTGGGATCAAGACCTTTGCCTGATACCTCGGCGAGCTTCATCAAAGTTTCCAGAAATTCCCCGTTGCGTCCCATCGCCTGAAAGACGTTCGGGATTTTACCGAATTTTTTTTCGATTCCGGCTTGAACTTCCTGAGCTTTTTTGTCTCCGGTTTTGTTATACAGTTTGACACTGGCCATGATGATTTCTCCTTTTATGTTCCGGCGTTTTGTTTGGAAGTTATCTATAACTCCCTGTAGAACCATAATACTTGAATCTATGAAAATCAATTACTAATAAAAAAAAATACCGGATACTAGTCATTACGAAAGAAAAAACTAATGTTTTGAGATACCTGGAAGAAATCTGAGGTGTTGTATTTTTAATCTGCTTTTTATTGTTATTTAATTGTTTTATTATTAAGTCTTTATGTTTTTATAGAAAATTACATAATGATATAATATTAAATTTTTATATATGCAGAAATATTAATCTTGCTTTATTGAAACCGAGTCAAATATACTGGTTGAAAAGTTGACTTGTGATTGTATTTTAATTTGTCATGGGAACATCTGGGAACTTGTGACAATACGCACGATGTAAGGAATTTTTATTTATTTTCACGGGAAGAAGTTTATATGATATGTAAATTCAAAGAAACAGATATGGAGCAGGTTTTAAAAATATGGCTGGAAGCTTCTGTTAAGGCACATGATTTCATAAAACGCGAATTCTGGGAAGCCAAATTGGATGACATGAGAAATCTCTACCTCCCTGCATCTGAAACTTATGTATACGCTGAAAAAGGCGAAATAAAAGGCTTTTTTTCATTAGTGGATGAAACTCTTGCCGCGATATTTGTTGCTCCGGCAAGTCAGGGACGCGGAATCGGAAAAAAACTTATCGCTAAAGCAAAAGAGCTGCGCTCATCTTTAAATCTTACTGTATACAGCAAAAATACAAAAAGTATTAATTTTTACAAACGCTGTGGTTTTGATATTATAAGAAAACAGACAGATGAAAATACCGGAGAATTTGAATACTTAATGGCGTATCAGATAAAATAATCCGTTTTGTGTTTTGCTTATATGCTTTGTAGTTAATTGTTTATGTTTTAATTATGATCAAACCGTCTGATTACTATAACCGTCTGATTACTATATGAAATGAAAATTGTTTGTAAGTTGCTTAAGATTATAGATTATTGGTGATCCGGAGTATTGGCGGAGCCGCGGCGGTATCCTTGAAGGTCAAGGCTGACCGAGTCAAAGCCGACAGTGATAATTGCTTCGGACAATTCATTGTGAAGTTCCGCGGCACGGACGATTTGACTTGATGGAAGTTCGATTCTGATCCCGTTGCCGGCAGCTCTGGCGCGCCCGCCGGTAAAGCCGTGTTTTCTTAAAATATCTTCAACCGCATCGACTTTCTTCAGCAAATCAGCTTCCAGGCGGCGTCCGCAGGGAATTCGTGAGGCCAGACAGGCCGACGCGGGCCGGTCCCAGTTGGCATTACCGAGTTCTCTGGAAAGCTCCCGGACTGCCTGCTTATTCATTCCGGCATCGGCCAAAGGGTGTTTTACGCCAAGCTCGTTACAGGCTTTCAGTCCGGGACGGTAGTCGCCGTAGTCATCGGTATTGGTGCCGTCGCACAAAATGGAGAATCCCTGTTCCCCGGCTTTTTTCATGGCCTCTGAAAAGATGGCTTTTTTGCAATAATAGCAACGTTCAGGGTCATTAACCGCAACCGCTTCCAGTTCAAGCGGTGCGAACTCGATTACGATAAGTTGAAAATCGTGTTCACGCGCCCATGTCAGGGCGAAAGCACGTTCAGCCCCGGGCGTGAACTCTGAATCGGCAAAGAGCAGCAGGACATTGTCCAGGCCTAATGTTTTCAACGCGGCCGATGCCAGCAAGGTGCTGTCGGTTCCGCCTGAAAAGGCAATTGCGACCCGTTGATACTGTTTAAGAATATTGTAAAGTTTTTCACTCATAAAAAAATCCATGCTAAAGTTATTGAAAATTTAGCACGGATTACGAATTATGCGAAAATAATTGATTATTTTTTTGTCGGAAGAATTTTGATTTTGTAATTGAAAATTCTGGTCTGTCCGGCTTTCCAATCGCGGGGCAGGGCAATACTCAAGCCGCTCATGCTGGCGGCCTCTTTCCGGTAGCGGAGTGGTGTCGCGACCTTGACCGTATATTCTTTGGGCAATTCGACCAGCATGCCGCTGCCGTTTAGAGCGGTCAATTTGATCTCTGAAGCCTGGAACGGTTTAAGGGCCGGGTTTTCGCCGCAGTAAACTCCGGGCAGAGATTTGTGAGTTGGAGTTACCAAGGGTTTCGGCAATGCGTACTGGTTGAATTTGTTTTTGCTGCCGTATTCCAGAACCCGGTTGTCCAATGCAAGCGGGATTGATTCGTAAAGATTTTTCAAGTTAATGTCTTTGTTTGCGGTAATCATCATTTTGACATCGATTGATTTGTCATTCAATATGACTATTCTGCGATAGGTCAACGGAGTATTGGGAATGGTTCCGGATTTCTGGTATTCCCGACCGTTAGCGCTTATTGTGACTGTCGGACTGTTGAAACATTCGGCCACGATACGCGGATCAACGTTATCGGCCCATTTTTTGCACAACGGTTCTGCAACCCGGCCCCAGACTGTGTTGGTATACATCACATTGTGATTGGAGCCGACTGAGACCGGACCGCTTTCCGGCAGCCAGATCGCGGAAAAACCGCCGGGTTTTTTGGCCCGCTGATAGCCACCGTAGCCCATGCCGCCATACCCGATCAGTTTTCCTGATCCGTCTTTTACTTCCGACTGGGTCCATGTCATGGTTGGCGGCGCCCCGGCTCCGCCGAATATGATCGCGTAATAAGCCGGAGTCTTGACAAAGAACCAGCGGTTGTCGATATTTTTGACAAAGTTTCCCGGCTGCATGCAGGGCCAGTTTTTTGAGCCTTTTTTGCCATTCCAGATCGGACCGTAAGCTATCAGGTCGTGAATTTTGCCGATGCCGCTTTTGTGGGTGTAGAAGCGGGTCCGGGTGTTGATGTCACTGGGACTGCAAGTGTCGGAAAATGTGTGTTGGGGAACTTTGGATGTTCGCGGCAGGGTGAGATATGATTTCAAGACATAGTATTCATCAAGCCATTTGACAATTTCCGGATATTTGAACATGCCCCAGACCTTTGCCATATTGGCATTGGATTCCAGACAGTATTCATTGTCGTGCCCGAGGCTTTCGGCCGGGACCGCGCCGCCGATACGTCCGGTATCCGAACTGTAATTATAGCGGATTTTGCTCTTATCAGAATATGGGGTCAGGTCCGGATTACTTCGCCCCAGATTGTTCGGCATACAGAAGCGTCTGACGTTAAAATCGAGCGAACTTTTTATTTTCGGATTATCCGTCAGTTTGGCGGCGTGCGCCAAATCGGCGATCTCATAGGTCCATTGATTGGAGCAGAGGCCCTGTTCCATGGTGACGCGTGACAAAGCCCATTTCAGAAACAGGTTGTTCATCGCTTGTCTGACTTTTGGCGGAATATGGTTGGGCGAAACTTCTTTCAGTGGCTCAAGATATTTGGCGAGGCTTAAATCATTCAGCGGCCACCACGAGGAGCGGATAGGCTGGAACGCGTTGGTGTATTTGAGGCTTCGCGGATAATCGCGGCCGGCAAATGATAAAGTCGGGTCGAATTTTTTGACTTTGCTGAGAATGGTATGGAGCCAGACGCGTTTGACCAGTGCGGCGTTGTTATAGTACGGAGATTTACGGTCGGCGATGTATGGCAGCAATCCTGGTCCGCGCCAACCCAGGGTGATAATTCCGTATTTAGGCAGACCGCGCCTGGTTTGATATGTTTTGATTTCCTTGACCAGGTCTTTGGTTGAGAGCTTTCCGATCTTTTTCGATACCGGCAGAACGTCGACTTTCAGATCGGATGGTTTCAGGCTGTCGGCCCAGTCCATAATGATTTTCTGATCCGGATCATAATAGAGGTTTTTCCCGTCAGCGATCGCTCCGGCCGCGATCTTTTTCGCGGCGGCGGCGCTGGCGCAGATGATCGGGGGGACTCCCTTGATATGGAAACACGCGCCGGTGGTTTTGCCGTCGACACTCAACTGCAGGACCGAATCACCCTTGATATTTTTTGCGATAGCAAAGTTGATATATTCACGCGGGGTGGTTTTTGCAACGGTTTTGCCCTGCATATCAGTGACTTTAATTTGCCAGTTGAATGGCTTGATTTCTTCGGTGGTGGCAAAACTGATGTCTTTGGTATTTTTCGGGACATACAGGAAGGCTTTTGACAGACGTCCCTTCGGGACGTACATCGAACCGAGACCGGGAAAGACCCCGCACGCCATCGGCCGACTCGGGGTGAGCGATATCCAATGGTCCCAGCAGGAGCCGACGTAAACGCGGTAGATGCCTTTGCCGGCATCGGCTACTTTGATTTTGAAATTCCTGACTGGAAGTTTTTCCGGGTTAGTCAGGAAAGGTGAACGTTTTTTGCCGGGAGGCGTACCGCCCGGGGAGTAGGTTCTGTGCCAGCTGCGATAGCGCATGTCAACGCCGATATCATAAAAGCCGTCATGGTATTCAAAGTTGCCTTTGACAATGCCGTCGTCTTCGATAAACTGACCTGTCAGCACTTTGCTTTCGGGGCCGATGACAAAGACGTAAGCCGGGCGTGGGCCCTGCTGATATGTATTCATATCACGGATTGAAAAATTCAGGTCGAACGCGCCGCCGTCAGCGTTATCAAGATAGAAAATCATCTGCTGGCGCGGTCGCCACAGCGCATCAGGGCCGGTAAATTTATTGGCGGTTTTGACGTTTTCAGGCGTAGACTGACAGGATGCAAGGCCGAAAGCCATAAGTCCGGCCGTGATTGCGCAAAGAGTTGTTGTTTTCATTGTTCCCCGCTTATTTTTTGTTTAAGGTTAGCTAAAAATTCAATTGAAGGAGCAGGCAGTGAGCCGTCCCGGTAAATACCGATATTGATCGTGACGCCGCCGCCGTGTGTCCGGAATTTTTCAATCCACGGTGCCATTTCATCCACGGTAAACCGGGGCTTGGGTATTTCCGGATCGAACGGTTCATCTTTGGAGGGACAGTGTCCCCAGAAACATTCCAGCCAGATCAGGGCGTGCGGCAGCATATTATCCGGCAGGTTGTCGGGCGGGTCGAGCAGGTTGTTTGCTTCTCCGCAAAGGTAATCTTCCTCCGGCCAGACATATTTCATCAGATTAGCGCCGGGGCACAGACATACTGCCCGGTTGGGATTTCCGGTCCGTGATGCCGTGAACCATTTATCTTTATTGAAGCGGGCATTGGTCCAGCCGTTGCGCCCTTCCGGGATAAATGATTTGTCGGCGGCGGTGTAGCAGCCGTCGAACCACCACCCGGAGAGCAGGGAACCGAATTTTCCGCCCCAGTATTCCACAACTTTGTACCAGCTTTCCATGAATACTGATTTATCAACCGGATCATTATTCCAGCCAAGAGCTTCACGGACTCTTTCCTCATGGCACCATACTTCGGTCGGGAGGTAGGCGACAAGCGTGATTTTGCGTTTTTTAAGTTCCAGCGCCAATTCCATCATCAGGTCACGCGGGGTAAAAAATTCCGCGCCAAGATATTTTTCGAGTTCCGGATTGGGCGAGATATAGCCGCCCAGGTTTTGTCCGAACGGCATAATCAGCCATTTTGCCCCGGCCTTTTCGAGATTGTCGCAGAATGCCTGGATATCAAAATTTGAAACGCATTCGTTCCATGACGGTTCAAGTTTGCCGTCGCGGTTGGCGATTGCCGGGATGTAATGGACCATGACGCCGAACGGCGCTTGTTTTAACCAGTTTGCTCTGAGCATAATAGTTTCCTGGATGGTTGATATTAATTTTCTATACGTGATGAAACACGTTTAAGCTGTTTCACGGTGGCTGGCGCCAGGCGACCGTCTTCATAGATGCCGATATTGAAAGTAATGCATCCGCCTTCCTTGCGGCATGTATTGAGATAATCTGACAATTGATCATCGCTAAATCGTGGGGGATCAATTTCTCCGGGAGCTTTCCCATGCAGCCAGAAGCAGTCGAGCCAGAGCAGGGCGTGCCACTGCGGCTGGTCATCTGAGATTATTTCAGGAGGAAGAACCGACATGTCATTTGATTCCCCGGCTGTATAATCTTCTTCAGGGAATGATGTACTATGTCGTTCTTTTGAAACTCCGGTACACATGGCGACAATCGCGTCTGGATTTCCCGTGCGGGCGGCTTCAAACCATTTTACGCCGTCAAACCGCTGGTTGTTCCAGCCGGAATCATAGGTACGCAGGAATGTTTTTACGCTGGAGTCGTAACAACTGTCGAACCACCAGCCGTCAATCAGCGTGCCCCATTGTTCGGCATAAGCTTGCATGACATCGGTCCAGCGTAGCTGAAAGACGCTTTTGTCGGCCGGATCGAGGTCCCAGCCGAAAGCCTCGCGCATCGCTTCCGATTCGTGGTCGATTTCTGTTTGAAAATAGACGATCAGCCGCAGGCCTTTTGCGTGTAGCGCCTTGCCTAGCTCGGCAATCAGGTCCCGGTCCGAACAGTGACCGGGAAAATAGCGTTCGATTAACGGGTTGGGGGCGCAGAATGCGTCCCCGCAGTGGCCGCAGGTGAAAATCAGCCATTTTGCCCCGAGGTTAACCAGGGAGTCGACAAAAGATTCCACCGGAAAGGCGTCTACTCTTTTGTTCCAGTCCGGTTCAGGCGAACCTGTTTCCGGCATGGTCCTGACGGTCCAGTGCACCATGACCCCGAAAGGGCCTTTTTTCATCCATGCAATTGACGGCATCTTTTTTCCCCGTTATTTGACGTCGACCGCAACGGGCATCGAGGTTAGAACCGAGATCATTTCATCTTCCAGTTCAACATCCGCTTTGACAATGATCGCATTACGCGGATATGGCTTGCCCTTTTTATATTCAGGGGACAGGGAATTGATTTTTACCTTGGCAACCCAGACTTTCTTTTCTTTGTCAACGGGTTTCATCATCAACATGCTGACGCCGTTGATTTTCATTTTGGGCATTGTATAGGATTTGTAGAACGAGAGAGAGGCTTCTTCGGCGGGATTTTTTAAATTCAAGGTGAAAGTAACTTCTTCACCCGGTTTGACAGGTTTGTCTGCTTTGATTGACTCTGAGTCGATTTCGATGTAAAAATCCGGCTTTTTTACCATCTTCATGTAGCCAAATGTCGTGATAAAACCGTGCTGGTCAATGCGCAGGAAGGCATCACGCGGTTTAGTCAGTTTGGAGTTCCGGGCAATGTTGACGGCGTAATAACCCGGCAGTACCCTGGAAACCATTCCGACCGTGTTGCAGTCCAGACCGACAAAATTTCCCATTGTCAGACCGCGATAGCCTTTCAATGGTTTTACATCAGTGATCTTCCAGCAGAACCAAGGATATTCCGGCGAGAGTTTCATGTATTTACCGGTTGAATAGTGTTTTTTCGCCGAGTCTGATTTGAAAATGAACCCTTTCTTGTCTTTAGTCGCTTCTATCGTAAAGGCCGAGGTCCTCCAGGCGTCACCCTGGTTAGTCGGGCTGACTTTGATGTTTTCCCCGGTTACTTCCCACAGAACATTGCTGTCGGCTTTTTTAGGGGCGTCGGCGGCGGATAGACTTAATCCGGCGATTGCGGTTGAAACGGTTATCAACAGTTTATTCATTTTGATTTCTCCTTAATTATTTTCTCTTTCTTAACTCAAGTGAAACGATAAATTGCACCATGACTTGCGCAATGCTCGCGCTCATTTCATTGTTCGTGGTTAAATATAACATATTGTCTGACTTGTTACTTTTCCATTTTAATTGGAATAATTTCATATTGAACCCGGGCGAGTTTATTTTTCTTAAACACTCCGCCAAGGTGGATGCGGACGACGCCGTTAACCTGTGATTTGTCCCAGGTAGCTTTGCTCTCCGGGCCAAAACTCATGTCATGCGGATTCTTGAACTTATACAACACGCCGGCTCCGGCGCCGTTACGAAATCTTACTGCCGCAGTTTTACACGGTTTATCCTGCCATTTTCCGGCATTGTCAAACTCGATCGTGATGCCGTCTTTTTTTACAAATGGCAACTGTTCAAACATATTGCGTATTTTTACGTCCCCGGTGAACCTGAGCCGGACTTTTACCTTTATGGATTTTTCGCCAAAGGTGATTTTGCGTTGAATATCAACCGGGGTTTTGAACATCTTCCAGTTCATCAACAGCGTCATTGTATCAGGGTCAAAATTACTCGAAAGGCTCCAGTAACTTGGCAGGTCGCACTTGTCGTCGCTGATGTCCGCCCGAATGATATTGGCGGTGTCGGCGGTCCAGTTCATTGCCAGCAGGTTGCTGCCGAAATCCGGGGTCCAGAACATACCCAGACCCTGGGTCTGGTTCCACTTGTAAACGGGTTTTTTATTGTAAGGCTTGAACATAACCCGACTTTTTGTCCATTCCGCCGCAGTCTTGCCGATGTACGCAAACGCATAATATGACGGCCGTCGCACACAGATGAACTCGTTATTGAAATTTCTGGTGAAACTGCTTGACCGTTCAACAGGAAGTTTCGCATTTTTTATTTTTTTTGACGGATAAAGGTAGTTACTGTAAAGAGGTCCGAACAATGAAGTTGAGTAAGTGCTTACAGTTTGTCCTCTTTTGCTTTTTTCGGGGGTTTTATGAGGTTTGAGCAACGCATCATCGAGCTTTTTACTATAATCAATATCATCAATATTTCTGTACCATACTGCGGCTGACTCTAGCTCACCTTTCATCAACTGACGTCCTGCTCCATATTGCGGGGTGGTCCAGGAACCTGCCGTACGATGAGCAAAAAGACTGGCGCCAAATATTTTTTTCCCATCCGGTTCCGGAGCAACGGTATGATTAAATAAATTATATATTGTATCCAGTCCTTTCTTGGCTATGTCGTTTCCGGTCATCCGGTAGTAGAGTGCCTGATAACATGCACCGAGTCCCTGATATGTCGCGTCAGGGCCGTAGGCTTCCTGCTGGTAGCCGGTTTTCATGAATGCATTGTTTTCCGGCAGGGACATCCCTGAAATATAATCTTTCGCCAGCTCAACATATCCCTTTTCCCCGGTACCTTTGGCCATATACAAATAAGCGACCGGCCAGTGGGATGACTGGTTCTCGCAACTAACCCGGAACATCGAAAAACGATCAGGGATTCTTCTGACGGCTCCAGCCCATAGCTCCGCCAGTTTTTTATCCTGAATTTCTTTGCCGGCAAAGCAGAAAGAAGAACTCGGGAACTGCAGGAAAAGCAGGGCGTCTCCTCCACTGTAGCTGGAGCAGGAATTATCGCGACTGTCATTCTCTTTCAATATAAGCAGTCTTTGAAACTGAGCCAGCAGCAAACGTTTTTCAATTACCGGATCGTGGTAATAAGGGTTCCATGGTTTTTTTAGAGAATATATTAAAGCCAGGGATGTTGGATTTCCTCCGGTCCCGAATGTTTTACTCGCAGGATCAATATCCTGATGTTTTAAGGTGTAAAGCAGATAGTCAAGGAAGCTCCATCTGCCGAATAACGCGCCGGCCCGGTCGTCCGCCTCAAGCTTTTTCTTATTGCGCAGATCCGCAATCTTCAATTCAAGGTCATTCTTTTTTAAAGACTTGATCCATTCATACATCTTAACCTGGAATTTATGGGGAAAATATTTGCCGTCAGATGTTTTTTCCATGCTTCCGGCAATTGCCATGGCAGTTTTTTGATCAGGGCACAAGATCAACGGCATTCCTGATACCCCGAACCGGTAATATGCCCCGGGTTTCATTTTAAGAGCGATACTCCAGACCTGGCCTACTTTTCCTTTTATGTCTATCTTTTTATTTTTACTGCCGATAGTCACGACTTCTTTCCCGGAGGCGTCATAAATATTCCCTTGAATTCCGATGCCCCTGATAGTAAAACTGTCATACCCCGGCGGAATATAAAACCAGGCCTTTTTGAACTGGTCATTCGAGGTAGCATTCAACATGCACCGCAACGGCATGATTCCGAAAGAGGCTTCCGGCACGGTCTTGAGATCAACCGTAATATTTTTCCCGCTGTAACGCATCTGGTAGATCCCCTTCGGGGCATCCGGGCCGAAGTTATTATAGTATGAAACCGATTCACCGGGTTTGATTTTGCCGTAATCCCACTTTACCAGTTTTTCGTTCGCATCAAAAAAACGGCAGACAATTTTCCCCGGAGCATCTTTACTAGCGGTAACTCCGACCGCGATTTTCAGGGGGCCGCCTTTATGAACCACATAAAAGGCCATGGCCTCGGCTTTAAATGCTCCGGGCAGATTTTTTGCCGCTGCCGATTGCAGCAAGCCGATCACTGCAAGTAGCAGTACAACTTGTTTTAACATTCAAATACTCCATTTTGTTTTGTTAAAAAAATTATTCCATCGGAAATTCCGATGGAATATCACTGATTATTTTTCATTGAGCCAATACAGAAAATTATTACGGCCATTCCAAACCGCCCCACAGCTTGCTGTTTCTCGTATACAGCATATCCGGGTAAGGTACTTGTTTTGCTTCCATATCGCTTGCTTTTGCCCCATGCACGTCACAAAATATTACATTCGCAGCACCGCCATGACGGATGTCATAAAAGGCTCTGGCAGCCCCGCTTTGTATTAATACATAAAATGTGAGCCGCCGTAGACGGCATTCAAGTCGGTGACATCTGCAAAGGCGAGTTTGCCTCCCGGATGCTTTACTTGAGTAATCTTAGTGAAATGTTGAGTAAATAGTTCTCCTGGCTTGGAGGTTGACCAGTAATTCCCGCCGATGAAAGTGTCAACCAGTCCATAATGCGGTTCCCATTGATATTTTAAAAGCCTGGCAGCAAGTGCGTTTTTTGGGTTACTACCAGCAGTGCGATTGATGTGAATCCTCTTTCCATTTATTTACTTCCTTTTTTGTAATTTTTTGTAATTATGAATAATTTATTTATATCCCAGCTTAAAGTCATTATTAGTCATGTTATGACGCTGCAGCTTTGCCACATGACCGTCATGATATGCAATGTTGGCATATCCGGTCGGGTCGGGGCTGCCGTGCCTGAATCCGACCCAGTCGACGTATATTCCGCGGTATTGGCTTTCAACATTGCTGTCGTTATGCATTATCGTGATTGTGGGTTTCAACACGTAGGTACGCTTGCGCAGCGGAATCGTTGTGCCGGTCAGATTAGTGTTGATCCCGTAGTGGGAATAAGAATACAAGTCATTACCGTATGAACCAAATCCTTTCGGTTCGCCCGGACATGCAAATAACTTAAATTTGGGCGCGTTTGAGTAATTCCACAGAGAAAGAGTACAACCGGTCAATAACTGGTTATACACTTCAAACCATCTTATTGCCCCGGGATTGTAGCCACAGGGAATCCAGCCGTCATAATTGTCTGAATACAAATTGTGGGCTACTCCAAATTGTTTCATGTTGTTCGCACAGGAAATCTGTTTTGCTTTATCTCTTGCCTTGTTGAGAGCAGGAAGCAGCATTGATGCAAGAATTGCAATGATTGCTATTACTACGAGGAGTTCGATCAGTGTGAATTTCTTGTTCATTTTTATTGTTTCCTTTATTTATTTGCGGATTAAAATCGATAAATTTATGTCTGGTTGCGCTTAAAAATGCCGTATTAATATCCTTTTGAGATTATTTCCGCTTGATAAAGTTTTTTCAGGACCGGAATTGTGTTGCCGTTTTCCATCCGGTCAATCAGGTGATTGGTCGCGTCAACAGCCATTTCCTCGATCGGCATGCTTATGTACATGAATGGTACCTGATAGAAATAATGCAATTGATCGATCCGGTCAAAACAAAGGACTTCAAGATCGTTCGGGATATTGATATTGAGTCGGCGGCAGGCATTGAATAACGGCGCGCCAAAACAGCCGTTTAAAATATAAATAGCTGAGACTTCGTTTTCAGACAGAAACCGGTAAAGCTCTTCTTCGTAATATTCATCGCTTTGCAGTTCTTTGACGGCACAGGCAAACAAATCTACTTTTTCCGGCCAGTTGTTGACAGCGTCGTTCATCCCGCGGTAACGCTGTATGAAGGAAGTATTTCCTCTGGAGGATTCGACCCAGCCAATTCTTTTATGTCCTTTTTCCAGCAGCCTGGTCATACCGGTTTGCGAGGCTTTAGCATAATCAACGGCAACATAGGAAATGCCCTCTATGTCGACGATCCGGTTAAAAAGAAGAGGATAAACTCCGGTGTCATATAGATGATGATAAATGTCGTACGTATCCGGAACTGCAGCTGTTGTTATAAGGCTGTCGGCCATTCCCTCTGAGAGCAACGGGATCTGTTTGGCGGATACCGGCGAAATCCGGATATTATGCTTCTCGGCCTCCTGGACAATGCTTTCGTAGATAATTTGAGCATAGTATATACTGGTGAGTCCTGACAAACAACCTTCAAAGCCGATTGTATTGACTTTGATTTTCCGCCCGTGGGCCGCCGGTTCCGAATTATCCCGGACAAAGGTTCCTTTGCCTGGCTTTTTGAAAATAAGATTTTTCGCTTCAAGCTCGTTTAACGCGGACCGGACCGATGAGCGGCTGATTCCGTATTCCGAAGCCAGAATATTTTCGGAAGGTAATGGTTCCCCCGGAGCCAGCACACCTTGTTCGATCGCGGTTTTGATCTCGTTTGTTACACGTGCGAAAACGGCTTCCCGTTTGGTTTTTTTATGTTTTGTCAGAGCGTTAATCATATTTTGAAACCTGTTTTTAAACATGTATAAATAGCTGTTTGTATTGATTATACATTATTGAACCTGAAAAAGCAACCCCCTCCGGGGATAAAAACGGTTTTTTTTAGGGAAAAACCGAAAAAAAGTGTTTACGGGATGATTTTCGGGTTTACACGGCAGACAATGAGGTATATATTTCTGTAAACAAATGGTAATAATCGAAAAAAGTAATCTATGTGTGGAATAGCCGGAATCGTAAATTTTGTTGAACCTAAAATAGACTGTGCTGAAACGGTGCGGAAGATGACTATCGCTCTTCAGCATCGCGGTCCGGACGCCAGCGGGTTTTTCAATGAAAAAAACGTTTTTATCGGGCATCGCAGATTATCCATCATTGATCTTGCTGACAGCGGCCAGCCGATGGATAATGAAGACGGCTCCGTGCGTATTGTTTTTAACGGCGAGATTTATAATTATCATGAGTTGCGCGAGGAGATGCTTGAATGCGGACATGAATTCAGGTCAAGTGGCGATACTGAAACAATAGTTCATCTTTATGAGGAATATGGTGATGAATGTATTGAGCGGTTGAACGGGATGTTTGCTCTGGCTATCTATGACTTGAAAAAAAGAAAAATTATTCTTGCCAGAGATCGTATGGGGCAAAAGCCGGTTTTTTATTTTTGCAACGCCAAGCGTTTTGTTTTTGCCAGCGAACTCCAGGGGTTGAAACAGCATCCTTCAATGCCGCGAGACCTTGATTTTCAGGCGATTCATGATTATTTATCTCTGCAATATATCCCCGGTCCTTGTACTGTGTACCGCGATGTTCGCAAACTGCTGCCGGGGCATATCTTAACGGTTAACGCTGACACCGGCAGCCAATTGACGCGATGTTACTGGAAGCCGGATTACGCGAAAAAATGTGATTTGAATTTTACTGACGCCTGTGTCCGGCTCCGGGAACTGGTTGAAGATGCTGTTTTGAAGCGCTTGATGGCGGATGTTCCGCTCGGAGCATTCCTTTCTGGGGGACTTGATTCAACAATTATCGCTTCGATAACCGCGAAATTGACTGATCAGCCGGTGAATACTTTTTCAATCGGTTTTGAAAATCCGCTGTATGATGAACGCGAATACGCCAGAAGTGCGGTGGCCAATATTGAAAATTGCGGTCTGGGCAAAGTTATTCACCTCGAAAAGGTGGTCGAACCCGAAAACTTTGACGTTGTTAAAAACTTGATCAATCATTATGGTGAGCCGTTTGCGGACAGCTCCATGCTTCCGACTTTTTTATTGAGCCAGTTCACCCGGGAAAATGTCACCGTGGCATTGAGCGGCGATGGCGCGGATGAATTATTCGCCGGTTATGAACGGTATCTGGCATTTCGCTGGTGCAGCAGTCTGGATTATATTCCGCGGCCATTACGATCTGTAGCCGGGTCATTGATCAATACTGTTTTACCGGAGGGAGCCGGAGAAAGAACCCGAAGAGGGCGCTTAAGACGTTTCATTGATATTATGAAATCATCCCCTGAAGGGCGTTATTTGCGAATAACCAATCGATTCCGGGAAGATGTGAAAGAACTTATGTTCGGAGATGTTTTACAGGAATTTAAGCCGCTGCCAACCGCCAGGCTTTTTTCAGAAATTGAACTTACCGCTGAAAATCCGGTTGAAAAAGTAATGGAAACTGATCTGAAACTTTATTTGCCGGGAGATATTCTGACAAAAGTGGATATTGCCTCAATGGCTTGCTCGCTTGAAGTAAGAAATCCGTTCCTCGATCATCGTGTTGTGGAGTTTGCCGCCTCTCTGCCGCTAGAATACAAACAGCATGGACGTTCCAGAAAGCATATTCTGAAAGAGGCATTCAAGGACATTTTGCCGCCGGATATAAGTTCCCGGCGCAAGAAGGGGTTCGGCGTGCCGGTCGGGGCATGGTTCCGCGGTCCCTGGCATGCGTTGCTGCGGGAGTATCTCGGGCGGGGACTTTTAACATCAGGTGGAATTTTTAATCGTGATTCCGTCATTTGGATGATTCGTGAACATGCCGAAGGGATCAGGGACTGGAGCTATCCTTTGTGGGCGTTGTTGATGCTTGAATTGTTTCTGCGAAAGGAAAACCAGTAGACAGGTCAAGCGGGCCGTTTTTGCAAGTAATTGCAGATTTATGACATTGACCTTTCCGTAAAAAGAGTTGACAGGCGGTTTAGCGACTGTTATTATATTAAAGAAAGTTATCAATTAATTTCAGGTTGGGATAATGTCTGAATCAGGACAAAGCAGAAAAGAGCGGGAACGGGATGAACTGATTGAATTTTTGATTAACCGGAGCAGCAGTAATCACCGCGGTTATATCAAGTTCAAGGTGCTGGCCTGGCATTTTACGGTTAGCAGTTCCTACTTCCTTAAAAGAGTTTTTGATATTATCATTGTTCTGATTTTGATGATATTCTTTATGCCTTTAATGCTGCTGACTGCGATTCTCATAAAGCTTGAATCTCCGGGACCGGTGTTGTTCCGCCAGATGAGAGTCGGGAAGAACGGCCGCCATTTTCCTTTTTATAAATTCAGGTCAATGCGCGTTGATGCTGAACAAATAAGGAAGAAACTTGAAGCGCAGAACGAGTCGATTGACGGAGTCATATTCAAGATGAAAAAAGATCCCAGAATAACCCGGATTGGACGTTTTATCAGGAAATTCAGTATTGATGAACTGCCTCAGTTATTCAATGTATTCATTGGGGACATGAGTTTGGTCGGGCCGCGTCCGCCTCTGCCGCAGGAAGTTGCGGAGTACACTCTGGAGGAACGTAAAAGATTGCATGTGAAACCGGGCATCACCTGTATCTGGCAGGTATCCGGTCGCAGCGATATTCCGTTTAAGGAGCAGGTTGAATTGGACCGCCAGTATATTCACAGCCACAATTTATGGAAGGATTTATTGATTTTACTCAAAACGATTCCAGCCGTAATCACTGGTCGCGGAGCTTATTGATTTAATGCCTGAGAAGTTGCAAAATATCATAGTATACATCGGCAATCCTGCCGTTTTGTTTGCTGAGCTTGATTTTGCGGCCTGCCTTAAATTGCTTTCCGAAACAAGGCGGCAGGAGATCATGAATGCTAAATTTTACAAAGATCGCTGTCTTCGCCTCGCCGGTGATTTGTTGATTCGCCTTGCGCTTCAGGAAAATGGAGATGTTTCCGATTACCACTACATCATCAAGACAGAATCCGGTCGCCCTTATATCGCTTCTTCTTCGCTGGATTTTAACGTTACCCATACCGATGGACTGATTGCGGTTGCGATTGGTGAATGTCGGTTAGGGCTCGATGCTGAAAGGATTGAGCCGGCAGCGGACTTGATGGATCTGGCCCGTAAATATTTTACCGAGTCAGAATATTCATGGCTGTCCAAACTTGATTCGCAAAAACAGGTTGAGTGCTTTTACACAATATGGACGACTAAAGAAAGCGTTATCAAAGCTGTCGGCAGCGGTTTTTCGATCGCTCCGGATACATTTTCGGTTGTGGCTGCCGGAGAAGATAGAATGGCTTCAACTGTTTCGTTAGCGGGGCAAACATGGCGGCTTTTACCACTGCCGGACATTGCCGGATGTAAAATTGCGTTATGTGCTGATACCCCTTATGAGTTTACGATCCGGGAAGTTTGTCCTGATGCATTTGCAAAGAACATAAAAAAACTCCGGTAACTGATGTCACCGGAGTTTTTGATAAATATATTTATCCCTTTTACCAGCGCAGCAGTACCGCTCCCCAGGTCAGACCGCCGCCAAACGCGGTCAGCAGGACATAATCTCCACGCTGTACCATGTCGCCGCGAGCCATTTCGTCAAGGCAGATTCCAATGGACGCGGCTGATGTATTGCCGTAACGGTCTACATTCACGTAAACTCTTTCTTCTGGTATGCTCAAGCGTGACGCGACGGCTTTAAGTATCCGGTAATTGGCTTGATGCGGAACCAGCCACTTAACCTGATCAATTGTTACACCGGCATCTTCCATAGCCCTTTTGCAGGCTGCAACCATGTTGCCGACCGCCAGCTTGAAAACTTCCTGACCTTCCATTTTGACGTATTGCAAACGCTGGTCCAATACCTCTTTGGTGATCGGCATGGCGGTTCCGCCTGCCGGAATCTGCAGAATATCACAGTAAGTGCCGTCAGAACCGAGGTTACTTGCAACCATGCAGTCTTCGTCGGTGTCATCAGTGCTTTCCAGAACGATTGCTGCCGCGCCGTCGCCGAAAAGTACGCACGTGGTACGATCTTCCCAGTCAACAGTTGAAGACATCTTTTCTGCACCGACGATCAACATGCGTTTGATGCCGGGATTGAAGTTGAGCATTGAATCGGCGACGTTTATCGCGTAAAGCAACCCGGAACAGGCTGCCTGCATATCAAAAGACAGGCATTTGTTAGTGATTCCAAGTTTATGCTGCAGAATATTTGAAGTTGCCGGGAGTGGCTTGTCAATAGTAAAAGAAGCAACAATAATTCCATCCAGGTCATTTGGTTCAATGCCGGCGGCATCCAAAGCGTTTTTGGCGGCTTGAAGGGCTAAATCAGAGGTGAATTCACCTTCCGCGGCGATGTGACGTTCCTTAATTCCGGTTCTGGTAGTTATCCATTCATCACTGGTATCAACTATCTTCTCAAGGTCATGATTTGTCAGCACTTTTTCCGGTGCGTATGACCCTGTCCCAATAATTCTAATGCCCATTCAACGACTCCATCTAATAAATGTTAAATATAAAACTAAAAGCCCGTTAATATATATCGATCTTACTTCAGTTTCAAGCAATATGCCGCAAAATAAACGGCTTTTCCTTTCTAATGTATTATTAAAAAAGCGTTATTGTTGAAGTTTTCTGAAGCAATAGATAACTGCTCCGGCAGGGCCGAGGCCTCGGCTTAGTTGTTTTTTGCTGATTCGGTCTGGATTGTCGAATTTTGCGCCCATTTCACGAATGAAAAGTTTGGAACCTAATATTGCTCCGTCGCTGAAATGTCGGGTGCGTTGCAGGAAACGGACCGGCATCGATTCTTTACGTTTGGCTTGCTCCTGCACCTCAAAAATTTCTTCACTCGAGGCTCCGCTCTCTGCCGCGACGATGCGAGCAAGTTCACTGCGAAAATAGCTGAATAGGTCATTACCGCTCCATTCCGAGGTGTCACGATGCCAGATATTTTCTTTGAGGTGCTTGACGAAATTTGCATGAAAAAGGTGTTTGCCGGTGCCGCAGTAGCGTCCCCAGGTTGTGAAATGGTAGTCGGCTGGATCGGTAGTCAATCCGGCTCGAACGGGGTTCAATTCGACGTATAAGACGCACGCTTCCAGGGAATTGCGACTGTCAAGGATGACGCTTTTGAATTTATTGGCCCAGAGTTTTCCGATGCGATCGCGGGATTGGTTGTAGACGACGGTGAAACGTTGTTGGAAAGCGCGCATAAAGTAGCTGATATCAATCATTTTCAGGCCAACTTCACGACATGTTTCAGGATTGGCCGGGTTGATTTTTGGCATCTGCTTTGGCGCGTAAGTGAACTTATCTATCATGTTGTTGTAGTATCGATTATGACGTTTGGCAATATCCTCGATCGACGGCAGTTCATCCGGACCGGGAGCATAAACGACCACATGGAAATGGTTGCCCATCCAAGCGGCAGAGATCACCTCGATCAAAAAATATTCGCATAGATTCTGCAGTAATCGAAAACCGTATTCCATGTCGACCCGATTAAAAGTTTTTTCACCTCTGCAGCCAGCGGTTCTATTCATCAGATGATAATAACAGCCTTCGCCCTGAACTTTCATGCGTGTTCCGCGTCCTGACATGGTTTTTCCTCCGTTGGTTGACTGGTTTATAGATAATATAATGGTTGGAAACGGTTTTGTCAAATAAATCATTATGTGGTTTAATAATTATTTGTAAATGATTTTTTTGTAATTGATTAACGAGAATTAATTCCTTGATGATCTTTATAGGAAATACATCATTAACGGGATGGAAACGGCTGATGCCAGGGTGGTGGCGACAATTGCCTGACCTGCAAAATCAGAATCGCCTCCGAAACGTCGGGTGAAAACTGCCGCCGCCGCCGCCACCGGCATTAGCGAAACCACATAAACAACCCGGTAGACATCACGCGATACCGGTAGCATTTTCAACAGAATAATCGTTAATGACGGAATCAGGATCAAGCGTACCAGAATAAGATAGAGAACGTCGCGTCTTGAATGAAACATGGCTTTGCGGGAGCCGAAAATTGCTGCTCCGGTCAGGATCAGGATTAACGGAACCGGACAGGCTCCGATCTTGTTCATGATCTTTAGGATGCCTTCCGGGACCGGAATTCTCAGAAAAACAAAGCAAAGTGCAAGGATAATTGCGATCTGGCACGGCGTCACCATATTTTTTACCGCCTGCTTCCATTTGCCGCCGGAAAACGGCAGTAAGCCAACAGTCCACACTCCGAGCGTTGAGCCGATATTCATAATGAATAATAGCGGAATCAGTTGACTGCCCCAGAGGTTCTGAATCACTATGAGCGGCAGAAATACATAGTTGTTTACAGAACAGAAATGATGGAAAGTAATCATCCGCTCTTCTGTAGAAACCCGCAGCCCGTATTTTAGAAATATTCCGAGGAAATATCCGAACGCCATCAATCCGAAACCAAGCAGAGGCAGCACCCATAATTCCGTTACCTGTTCAGGTTTGAAGTTGCTGGTAATTGACGCGAAAATTGTTACCGGGAATAGAATATCAATTATCAGTTTACTCAGATTATTAATATCTTTTTCCCCGATATATCCCAGACCGCGACCCAGCGCTCCGATTGCGAACATCGCAAAAATTTCCGCGATCGATAATAATATATTAACCGTCAGCATGTCATTCTTTCTTAGTTAAAAACAAGCGTGTAATATAACTGAGGCTGCTGTTTTTACAAGTTTATACGCTCAATTTGAGTAGTGCTTGTCATATGGCGGCGTTTTTTTCAGAAGCCTTTAGCCGGATGACCGGAGCTTTACTGTTTGTATGCAGTTGGAGAGCTTTTTATATCGTTAGTTCTGCAATGTTTGGAGAATTCACGCGGCGTCAGACCTGTGACTTTACGGAATGTCCGGGAGAAATAGTTGCTGTCGGAGAACCCTGACTTATAAGCAATTTCAGATATACTCAGGTTTGTTTCCTGCAGGAGACATGATGCTTTGGTTACTCTTAGCTGGATAAGGTAATCAATCGGAGTTGTCCCGGTTGCCTGTTTAAACTTTCTCATAAACGCGCTTTTTGACATTCCCGCTTTCCGGAGAATATCAGACAAATTGATATCTTTTGAGTAATTTGAATTTAAATAACTTATGATACTACCCATATTCAGTAACGGTTCGTGCACACTTTCCAGGTTCTTGGTATAAAGACGGCAAAGGTTACCCAAAAGAGCCATGAAATATCCCATTTGACAGCAACGGTAACCCGGAGTCGGGTTTTCACTCTCCTGACGCATTTTTTCCAGAAGATGGCTGATCGTGTCGAAACTCTTCTCATCAAGATGAAATTTCGGGTAAAACCGGTTCTGCTCAAAAAAGTCATTTTCCAGGCCGAACAGGGCGTTGTAACCGGGCAGTTTATATAAATCAAGCATTGGTAAAGGCAATTGCCTTGGATCGAATAACACGTTCATCAATTCCAGATCATCTACTTCCAGATAACCATGATATCCGTTTCTGGGGATGATAATGACATCTCCGGCGTCAATCCGATACCTTGAAAATTTTGTCTCATGAATTCCACTGCCCGCGATTATTATAATTATCTCAACGAATTCATGACTATGATGAGGAGTTGGTTTCTGTGACTGATATGTTACCCGAAGCGGGAAATCGGTATCATATTTAAATATCCGGTTGTATTCTTTTATTTGCATATTGTCAGATTGAATTTTATTGTTATATATCTCGTTAAATAATAATAATCGGTCGATAATTGAAAATCAAATTGTTTTGGGGAATATAATGCTATTATCAGAGACTTTATTTAAGGTTTTAAGAAGTTTTTAAGGCTATAATATAAAAAGATGAACAAAAAATATTTACCCAAAAACAAAATAAGGAATAAGACATGAGAAGAAGATTTTTTACGCTTATTGAATTGCTAGTTGTGATCGCGATCATCGCCATCCTCGCCTCAATGCTGTTGCCTGCGCTGAATAAGGCAAGAGATGTCGCGAAGAAAGTTAAATGTTTAAATAATCTTAAACAAATAGGTTTGTCATTCAATACATACAAATCAGATTATGATGGAATGTACGTTCCGTATACGGCCGCGCCAGGTGTTTCCAGTACGTGGATAACAAAAAACACATATTGGATATTGCATGAAAACAACTATCTTACTAACTGGAAACTTTTACAATGTCCTGCCTTTAAAGGACTGTATACGACTTATCAGTCTAATTATGGATATAATTATCAACACCTGGGGACCAGTACGAAATATGGTGGGGCCGATGGGTTCCCGGCGAAAGACAGTCAAATAATGAAGTCTTCAGAGACTATTCTTGCTGCAGATGTTTTCAAACCATATTCAACTCCCGATCAAGGCCGGTGGATGTTGTTACCGTATTTTCACCCCAGCAGCAGTTCTTACGGTCTTATCGATGTCAGGCATAATAACTCGGCAAATGTTTTATGGTGCGATGGTCATGCCGGAAGTGTAACAACCAATATCGGTATCCCCAGAGACACCTACACTTCAACTGCAAATCCGTATCTGTTTTCTCCATTCAGCACCTCAAGCAACGGGTCTGTTGGTGACCTCAACAACCATTTCGATAGAAAATAAGATATATTTACATAATGCAGTTATCCTTTTAACTTAATTGATTTGTAATTGCCGGGTGTATTTATTCCTAAAAAATATCTTGCACCCGCAAGCATCTAGTAACAGGCCATTTCATATATGAATTCTAATATATATTTGTTTACCATAATAAGCGTGTACTCTCTTTTGTCCCCAGGAATCGCCGGAACAAAGTCTGAAGATATTAAATCTCGAATGAAAGCGGAGAACGGTTCTTTTGAATCTGATGGCGGCTGGATATTGAAAAAACATGACGGAGCCCAGGGATATATTGTATTATGCAATAAGGCAAGGACAGGAAAAAGGGCTCTTAAAATCGTTAAAACAAATGGTGAAGGTTTTCTTCAGATAGTATCGAAAAAACCTGTAACTCTTGAAGCTAACAAAGAATATGTTTTTAAAGGTTTTTACAATACTCAGAATTCAAAGTTCGATTCATTGCTGTTGTTCAGAATTACCCCGAGTGCGAATGACAAGCGTTTCGCCTATGATGCCGGCATTGATCGAGGACGGGGGCTTCAATCGCAGTGTTATATGAGGAATTCAAACAACTGCGAATGGGCAAAGCGTATCGTATCCTATAAACGAGGTAAAAAACAGGATGTATATTTGAATGTTATTTTGTTTGGTAATCCTGTTTCCGTTGTTCTTGATGACTTTGATATTGGTCCTCCAGCGTATAAGCGTCACAGCGAAAAGTTCGTTGATCGTAACAGTTACCCTTATACCGAAAAGCAGGTGCTTGAAATCCTCAAAAAACGACATAATGCTGAAGCTTATGTGAAAGTAGTCGGAGATAAAACCGAATTGGTTCTGAATAACAAACCCGTCATTCCTGTTATGTATAAAGCGGAGGGATACAATGACAATATTCCATGGAACCGCTATACTGAATTCGGTGAAGCTAAAGTCCCGTTTGTTCTTCGTGCTATCCCTTTATCACGTTCAAAAAACAATGCAGGAGCGGTTCTGGCTCCGGGGAAATACGATTTTGACCTTATCAATAAACTGATGATGCATGTTCTCAGGCAGAATCCTCAGGCGGATATCGTGGTGAATTTCGCTATAAACGAGCCTTATCCGGGTTGGGGGCAGGAACATACGGAAGAAGTGTGGAAAAATAATCAGGGCAAATCCGCTTTTGGTTTCTGGGGTAATCTTGAAGGCTTTGTCGGAAATTTGAAAGAAGTAGCAAATAGCCCAGGAAACCGCAGATTGTTGAGAAGTAAATGGAAACCGTGGCTTTATCCCTCCTATTCCGGCAAATCCTATCTAAGCATTCATAAAAAATCTCTGGAAAACATAACGGAATATTTGATGAAATCACACTTCCGAAAAGCCATTGTCGGGTTTGCCATCAGTGGCGGTAATGACGGTCAGTTCCAATACAAGTATCCGGATTATTCCGTTCCCGGACGTGAAGCATTCAGGAATTATCTAAGAGATAAGTACAAAACAATTTCGGCATTAAACAAGGCCCTGAAAACTGACTATTCCGGTTTCAATGCAATAGAAATACCAGATGTCACTGGAGATAATCGGACAAATAGCCCTCTTTCTGTAGACATAAATATGGAATACCGGGCATTTATGAGCAAAGAATCCTGGAATGTAAAACACTTCTTTGCAAATTGCATTAAAAATGCGGCGGGCAAAAAAGTTTTTGTAGCTTCTTATGGTAATCCGCCTGCCTTTTTTGCTGATAATTGCTGCAAAAAACAAAACGGCGTCGATATTACCTGTGACCAGGGAGGATATGCCTTCAGGCGGCCAGGTTATCCCGTAGGATGGCGATTGTCATCAAGTTATGGTTTACACGGAAAAATTGGACTTTGGGAATTGGATCTGCGCACCTGGACCTATCCTCAAAGGACTGAATTGTATGAAGAATGGATCGGCATTGCTTATACTCCTGAAATGTGGAGGTCAATTCAACGTAAGTGGGCGGGGATGGCGCTGGCTGACAATGGCGCGTTGTGGTACTATTCCATGAATCGTTATTTTGACCACCCGGATATCATGAGCGAAATAAAAAATGTAACAACGGCGGCAAATAAAATTATAAAAACGCCTGAAAATAAATTTCGTCCGGATGTATGTGTTATACGTTCAGAAGAAGCGAGTTTTTATATAAATTCGCGTCATAGTTGCTTAGAGGAAAAGCCTAATTTGCCGGCACAGATGCTCCAGCTGGAGACAAGCGGGGTACCCTACGATCTGTATCAATTGGATGATGTGCTTACTCGACCAAATTTGCAGGATTACAAAGTTTATGTTTTTTTGCATACAACCAAATTGACATCAAAGGACCGTCGGGTTATTACCGAAAAGTTAAAGAAGCCGGGTGTAACGTTAGTCTTTCTATACGATAGCGGTTACATCACCGAAAGTGGAAAAAGCGTGAAAGCCATGAATAAACTTACCGGCTTTAATATTTCCACAAAAGATACCTATGAACGCGCACTTCCGATACTGAATGCCAAAAACTATCTGGCAAAAGATATCAATCCAATGATTTCAGGCGGAGAATTATGTTGCGCCATGCTTGCCGTTCGCGGAAAAAGTCAACATTCCACCGGGTATCAAGTTTTCAGAATAAACAATGTTAAACAGAATGAAGTATTGGCTCGTTACCCGGATGGCGGAGTCGCCGCCGCGGTTCGGACAACGCCTGACAATTGTCGCATTATATATTCTGCGGCGCCCTTTTCGCTTTCGTCCGGGCTTTTTTATCGAATCGCAAAAACTGCCGGCGCTTTCACGGTTGGAAAACCGGGACAAAGTATTCATATGAACGACAAATTTCTCTCCTTCCACGGGGTAACCCCAGGCAGATATACTATTACTCTGCCGCCTGGAACCAGTAAGATTATTGATCCCTTTACAGGAAATTTGCTGGCGTCGAATGTCAAAACTTACAGCTTTGATGTAAAAGTCGGGCAATCAATCTGGTTTTTATTCCAAAAATAAGCTTAGGGAAATAATATTGCGTGAGAATAATACGGTATTAGGTAAATAATTGACAGGCGTGGAGGCTGTTGTTGTCGGAAGTACAAATAGTTCAAGAGAAATCAATTCACGGATATTTGATTTCCAGGTTTATAAAGACCTTAACAAATGAAAGACAAAAGAACAGATAATGAATGATAAAATATATCTGGCGGGACAGTATTTTTTAAATAACGGGTTAAAGGCAGAGGAAGTCAGAATACAGGTTCGTGAAATCGCGGAGGCTGGTTATCAGGCTATCTATGGCCATGCCCGGCAAGGACTTGGGACGCCGTATTTCTCAGAGGAGTGGTGGAAGATTATTCAAGTTATTGTCGAGGAGTGCCGCAATAACGGCATGAAATTCGCGATTTGGGATGACGATTATTTCCCGTCAGCGGTTGCAGGTGACCGGATTATTTGGAACAGTCCTGAACTCGCGGCACAAAACCTGCAATTTACCGTTTCCGAATTCAAAAATGTTGACGATTATATTGAACTTAAACTGCTCAATGCCAAATTATTGAAGTGCTATGCTCTGCCGATGTTGAAATCAGGCTTCGGCGAGCCGATTGACATTACGAATCACTGCGGAACAATCAGAACTCAATGGGTAAAACGCCATGTAAAAGAGGGGGCATATTCCCGTGCATGTAAAATCGGAATGCCGCATTGGCGGACAACCATGCATGAGGCTTCAAAAACTTATGCGTTGAAATGGAAGCCGGAAATGCCGGGAGATTACGTAATCGTTGCCGCGCAGATTGTTCTACCGCCCGGAAGGCACAATACCGATATTCTGAATGAAAAAACAATTTCTGAATTTATCCGTTACACCCATGAGGAATACGCGCAAAGGTTCGGTAGTAAGGTAATGGAGAATGATTTCCATGCCGCGTTCATGGACGAACCGGCTCCCGGAGGAAATTTGCCTTGGACCGGTAAATTCCCCGATGAATTTTCCTGCGAACACGGTTATGATATTATTAAGTATTTGCCTCATCTTGCACTGGATATCGATGACGCAACTCCCTTGATTCGTCATCATTACCGCATGACGCAAATGCGGTTGCAGTGCGTGAATTATCTGGAACAGATTCAAACCTGGTGCCGGGAACATAATATTCAGAGTGTCGGACATCTTTCCCGTACTGAATTTTTAGCAAATGCAGCGCAGGCCTGGCCAAATGAATTACGTTGCTGCAAATATCTGGATATTCCCTGTACCGATCCATTGGGGGCCGGAATCGCCTGGCGTGATGCTGCCGCCTATCATATCGGACTGAAAGTTGTATCTTCCGCCGCGCATATCTTCGGCAAGGAACAGGCCGGTTCCGATGCTCTCGCGGTTATGGGGAATGAAACGTCGCTACGGGATCTGAAGTTTTCTCTCGATTACCAGATGGTTATGGGAATAAATTATTTTAATCTTCATGGATTGAGCTACTCCTTTGACGGGCCAAGAAAGGATGAGGTTCCGCCGTCGCTGTTCTATCAGCATTCGCAATGGCAGTATATGCCTGCGCTGATTGAATATGTAAAAGATACCTGTGGCGCGTTGTCCGAGGGCAGGCATTTGTGTGAAATTGCCATGTTGTATCCCTCAAACAGTTTTTATTGTAATTGGACGCCTGAACTAAATTGGGATGCAAATCAACTTGAAACACGGATTCATCTGTTGGCCGACGATCTTCTGGCGCATCAGAAAGATTTTGATTTGATCGATGAAATTACCCTGGCGGAATATGCCGATGGTAAAATGCCGGAGGACTGGCGGATAATAATACTGCCGTTCCTGGAGTATATTTCGACAACAACCGCTGCAATGCTTGAACAATTCATGGCTTCCGGCGGTAAAGTTATTATTCTGGGTAAAATACCTGAACTTTTGGGTGAAAGCCTGGAAGAACCTTTGCTGAAGTGGGATAATTGCGACGGATTGTTTTCCGAAGCATTAACCTCTGAAATACTTGGATCGCTGCCGGGGCCGGAACTCGTCGGAAGCGGCTGTGAGAATATTTTTATTTTACGGCGTATTAACGAAGGCCGGATTGTCAGTTTTTTGTTCAATCGCTCTGAAATCGGGTTCATTGGTAATTACGATGGAACATCGGTTGAAATTCCAGCGAAAGGATCATTGCTGCTTGATGGTTCGGAAACGAATGCCCCAGTGGTACAAGAACTAAGTCATCCTCAAACCATCTCTTCCGGCTGGCGGGTGAAATTGCCGGAAAATCATCTTCCCCTTGCTCTCTGGCGTGCAAGAAGTGAGGCCAGAAATTACAGTGACTATGAATATAATTTGCTTGAGCGGCAGGATAATCCGCTTGATGAAAACGACCTTTACGGGGTGTATCAGTGCCGCTTTTTATATAGCGGAGCCGTTTATCCCCTGAAAATAGTCCTTGACAGAAGCGCGATCAGAGGTTCCTGGAAGCTTCTTTTCAATGACCGTGAAATTACGGATTTCAGGGACGAGCGCATTTACGATTGCTATAATTTCTCAGCTGATTTATCCGCGGGTATCCGTACCGGTTCAACTCCGACTGAAAATAAAATCACGATTATTGCCGAAGGAGAAGGGCAGGGCCTTTTTGAGATGCCTTATCTTTATGGCGGCTTTACCTGTGAATACCGTCATGCATACCGCTCATTGCCTTTCCTCAAAGGGAGCGATCTGCGTATCGAACCGGAAGCGTTGCTGCCATGGCAAACCCTGGGTTTTCCGGCCTTTTCCGGTTCGGCTGAGTATTCCGTCGAATTTGAAATAGCCGAAGCAGGAGAATACTCGCTTGATCTGGGACGGGTTGATGATATTGCCGATGTCTTTGTTGATGAACGTCATTTGACTTTACTTCCGTGGGGACCGTATAAGTGCCGAATTGGCAATATGGAACAAGGCATACATCGTTTGAGGATTGTCGTTGCCAACGGCCCCGGCAACCATGACCGCCTGGCAATGCTGAATGCCGGCCTGCTCGGTCCGGTGAAATTATTCAAACTAAATTGAATTTTATTTGTCCTTTTTGAGGATGTCTTTGAGGTGCTGGCCGGTGTAGGACTTTTTACACGCGGCTACTTCTTCCGGAGTGCCGGCCGCTATCAGATAGCCGCCGTCGTTTCCGCCTTCCGGTCCCAGGTCGATGATATGATCGGCCACCTTTATGACGTCGAGGTTGTGTTCGATTACCAGAACCGTGTTTCCTTTGTCCCGCAGCCGGAGCAGCACGGTCAAAAGCTGATCGATGTCGGCACAGTGCAGACCGGTGGTCGGTTCGTCAAGAATATATATGGTATGGCCGCGCGGTATCCGGGCCAGTTCCGAAGCCAGTTTTACTCGCTGTGCTTCGCCGCCCGACAAAGTGGTAGCCGGTTGTCCCAAATGGATATAACCGAGTCCGACATCCTGCAGGGTTTTCAATTTACGGTACAAAGGCGGCATGGCCGAGAAGAATTCAGCCGCCTCGTTAACTGTCATGTCCAGGACATCGGCAATGTTTTTCTTTTTGAACCGGACATTCAACGTTTCTTTGTTGAAACGCCGTCCGTTGCAGGCCGAACAGGTTACATACACATCCGGCAGAAACTGCATTTCAATCTTTTTAATGCCGTCGCCGCGGCATTCTTCGCATCTGCCGCCCTTGACGTTAAAGCTGAACCGCCCCGGTTTGTAGCCGCGCATCTTGGATTCGGGCAGTTTGGCGAACAGGTTGCGGATCAGGCCGAAAGCGTCGGTATAAGTCGCGGCGTTGGAGCGTGGAGTGCGCCCGATCGGGCTTTGATCGATGACAATCGCTTTGTTGATATTTTCCAGCCCTTCGACTGTTTTATGTTTTCCGACAACCCGGTCGCCGATGCCAAGGTGCCGGTTAAGGGCCTTTTTGAGAATCCCGTTAACCAGTGAACTTTTGCCGGAACCGGAAACCCCGGTGACACAACAGAAAGTTCCGAGCGGAATCTCAACATCGATATTCTTCAAATTATTTTCCGCCGCTTCACGGATGATCAGAGCATCGCCGGAACCTTTTTCCCTTTTTTCCGGAATCGCGATTTTGCGTTTGCCGGACATGAACGCGCCGGTCAGGGAGTCTTTTGACTTTTTAATTTTTTCCGGCGGTCCGGCCGCGACGACTTCGCCGCCGTGGGCTCCGGCTCCGGGCCCGAGGTCAAGAACGTAATCGGCTGCCTCGATCGTTTCGGTGTCATGTTCGACCACAATGACGGTATTTCCAATGTCGCGCAAACCTTTCATAGTCTTGATCAGGCGTTGATTATCGCGCTGATGCAGGCCAATACTGGGTTCGTCGAGAATGTACAGCACCCCGACCAGGCCGCAGCCAAGCTGGGTCGCCAGGCGAATACGTTGAGCTTCGCCGCCGGACAGCGTACCGCTTTCCCGGTCTAGTGTCAAGTAGTTGAGGCCGACGTCTTTTAGAAAACGCAGCCGGGAAGACACTTCGCGGACGATTTCCTCGGCTACCGCGCGGTGTTCCGCGTTCAACTCCAGATTCTCAATAAAATCATGCGCCGCATCCACATTCAAAGCGTTGAATTCGTTGATCGGCAAGCCGCTGACCGTTACCGCCAGACTGCATGGATTGAGGCGGGCTCCGTTGCACTCGGGACACGTTTCCCGTATCATGTACTGCTTCAGCCGTTCACGGACCGAGTCGCTTTCGGTTTCCTCCATCCGCCGCTGCAAGTTGACCAGAACGCCTTCGAACGGCCGGTCCCATGTATGGCGCCGTCCGCGAATATTATAATGGAATACCAGATGTTCGTCACCGCTGCCGTATAGAATAATATGCTTGAGTTTTTCCGGCAGATCGCGAAACGGCCGGGTCAGCATATCCGGGCAGTCGTAAAATTCTGAAAGTTTACGCAGCAGTAAATTGTAGTAGATGATCAGGCGTCGCGGGCCGCGTCGCCAGCCGGGAATCGCTCCTTTGCGGATTGAGAGCGAGTCATCGGGAACGGCCAGTTTGGCGTTCATCACTAACAGAGTGCCAAGTCCGTGACAACGGGAACAGGCTCCGTAGGGACTGTTGAACGAAAAATTACGCGGCAGCAACTGGCCGAAACTGAGTTGGCAGTCAAGACAGGCCAGATGTTCACTGAGTTTTTCTTCGATCCATTCCGGCGCATCAGGTGACTGATCGTCGTTTTCAAGCATGACCGTAACTATCCCGTCGCCGTACTTCAAAGCCGTTTCGACTGAATCGTTGAGTCGGGAGTTGTCAATTTTTCCGGTCGCCAAACGGTCAACCACTGCTTCAATAGTATGCTTCTTATTTTTTTCCGGCAGTTTGAAGTCGTCATCGAGCGAAACGATGGTACCGTCGATTCTGGCCCGGACAAAACCGTCGGCACGCATTTTATCGAAAACATCGCGATGCTCTCCTTTGCGTCCGTTGATGTATGGAGAAAGTAGCATCATTTTGCGTCCCTCGGGATATGAGAGGATCGTATTGCAGATTGATTCAGCTGACTGCGGATGCAGTTCTTTGCCGCATTCGGGACAGTGCGGAATTCCGACATGGGCATAGAGCAGACGCAGATAGTCATAAATTTCGGTTGTCGTAGCGACGGTTGAACGCGGATTGGCCCCGGCGGAGCGCTGTTCGATAGAGATTGCCGGGGACAAGCCTTCTATGTGCTCGACTTTCGGTTTTTGCATGCGGTCAAGAAATTGTCTGGCGTAAGCGGACAAACTTTCAACGTATCGCCGTTGTCCTTCAGCGTAAAGCGTGTCAAATGCCAGCGACGATTTACCCGAACCGCTGAGTCCGGTAATCACCGTGAACTTATCGCGCGGGATTTCAACGTCGATATGTTTAAGATTGTGCAGGCTTGCGCCTTTTATTATAATATTTCCGGCCATAAAAACTCCAATTTTTCTTTTGCAATAACTGTATAGCCTGATAGCAAAATATCAAATCTAGAAGCGGCTTTTTCCCGTTCAATCATTTAATTAATAATCAATATGTGCTTTTATATTTTTTGTTAAATTACTTTACTATAGTATCTTATGCAATAATTAAAGTCAGGCTGTTTGACATTTTTCTATAAGGATAGAGCAAAGCAATGGTCAAGCTTATTTACTTTATTCTTTAATTCTTGAACGCCGGTATTGGCCGGGAGGAATCCCGAAATACTTTTTGAAGGCTCCGCTGAAATAGTAGATATTCGTGAACCCGACATTATAACAGATGTCCTGTAACGGGAGATTGCTGGAGGTCAGGAGGGTTCTGGCCCGGAGCATTCTCTCGGAAATCAGTAAATGTTTGAAAGACCGGCCGAATAATTCAATAACCAGATGCCTTGTCCGTGACGGCGACAAATACAGTTCTTTAGCAAGGTCCTCAAGCTTAATTTGCTGGTGAGCGTTTTGCCTGATAAACCGGGCTATATTCCGTTTGCGACCGGATTCTTCATCTTCCGAGACATTGATCGATTTTGCATAACTTAACAGTGATTGCCCCAACTGCCATACGGTCCGGGTATATCTGGCTATTGTCGGGACATCCGGAATATCCCGCAATTGCCCGTGCATTTTCAAGTATTTCTCAGGCAGAAGACTTTTATCCGGGATTTCGCTTCTGAAACCGCTGGCGTAGATTACCGCCGGAACATTCGAGCCGTCAACAATCGGAACAACAATGTCAAAAACACCTTTCCAGCAACTTTTGGTAAAAGGCTGCTGATCCCGGTTCGCAATCTTGTCGGACTCATAATGACAGTCGCGCTGGCAATAGGCTTCCCAGTTTGACGATATAGTCCGGCCGGACTGACAATAGGGACAGGGATGCACGTTCCTGACAAACAACGGTTCGCCATCGGCGTGACGGAATATCCCCATCCGGTCATGGATATTGATAAATACCCCCAGCATCAGTTCGGTGTCGGTAATCAGTGATTCCGCAAAATTTTTATCTTTAATTCCGTACATTTTTCTATTTTAGTTATGATTTAGCCCTTTTTCTTAAAAATACAGCCTTTTTTCGGATTTTCAAATTTAATTTTATCGGTTATACTATATTCGAAAGCGAAAGGAATGTAATGATAAAACTGCAAAATATAAAATATGTAACCAGACCGTCCAGACAAGTTCCGGTGGTAACGGAATGCGACGTTCTGGTGTGTGGCGGAGGTCCGGCCGGCTGCGCGGCGGCTTTGTCCGCGGCCCGCAACGGTGCAGAAGTTGTTTTGATCGAATCAGCCGGTTGCCTGGGTGGAGTAATGACTTCCGGATTACTATGCTGGCTGATTGATTGTGATAAGACCGGAATTGTCAGGGAACTGGCTAATGAATTGAAATCCGGAACAGATATGGTTGAGACGCCGACGCCGGATAACTGTTACAGCCGTCCGGAAGCAATGAAACTGCTGCTTGAACAGAAATGTCTTGACGCCGGCATATCTGTTAAATTACATACGACGGTTGTTGAAGCGATAACCGATTCAGACAACATCAACTGCGTCATAACTGAATCCAGCAGCGGCCCGGAAGCGCATTGTGCCGCAATGTATATAGATTGCACCGGCGATGGCGATCTTGGCGCTTTAGCCGGTTGCGGTTATGACCTTGGGCGCGAACCGGACGGACAAACTCAACCAATGTCGATGCTGGCATTGTTGACTGGACTCGATTTTTCCGCGGTAAGCGGGTTTACCGCGCATGTCGGCAGCGAATCCCCCTACGCAGACCTGTTGGCGGAAATGCGTCGGGCGAAACTCAACCCCTCCTATTCACGTCCCACCCTGTACCATCTCGGGAAAAATATTTTCTGTCTGGCTTCAAACCATCAATACTGTGATGAGCCGCTCAACGCCGATGCGATTTCCCGGGCGACCCTGGAGGCTCGTCGGGAGATTAACGATCAGGTCAGTGGTTTAAGATCCCTTGGCGGAGTCTGGCGCAATATCCAATTAATCGCAACGTCAGGGGCAATCGGGATTCGCGAAGGAAGACGCATCCACGGTCTTTATAAAGTTACGAAAGATGATTTAATCTCCGGCCGCCGCCACGCGGACGCTGTTTGTGATGTCCGTTTCGGGGTGGATATCCACTCTGTGAACGGTTCCGAAAGTAAAGGCATTGTCGATGTGAAAATTGTTACGAAGCCGTATCAGATTCCGCTCCGGGCTCTGCAAAGCAGGGATCGGCGCAACCTGATGATGGCCGGACGCTGTATCAGCGGCGATTTTTTTGCGCATTCAAGTTACCGGGTCTGTGGAAACGCCATTACTTTGGGTGAAGCGGCGGGGAAATATGCCGCTCGACAAGTAACCGCATTATATAACCTAAAAAAAATATCTACCCATTAATTTAAAAGAAAGAAAAGGAGTATGTGATGTTACAGGGAAACTTAAAATCGAAGACCAATAAATTCACCCTTATTGAACTGCTGGTTGTGATCGCGATCATTGCCATTCTTGCCTCAATGCTGCTGCCGGCACTTGGTAAAGCCAGGGAAAAGGCCCGAATGATTTCATGCACTAACAATCTGAAACAGTGGGGGACATGGACGGCATTTTACGGAGATGAACAGAATGGTTTTTTCTGGTCGGCAAATCAGGTATTGGCACCGGACAGCGGCGGAGTGGACAAATGGAGTTACTATCCGGCTTATCCCAGAGTAAGCTATTTTCCGGGTGGGAATAGAGACAAATGGAGACGGGGGGATTATATGAACGGATGTCCCACTCATTCGAAAGCTCCGACAACCACAACCGGCTACACTCAGCGTCACTACAGTTATGGCGTTAATTACAATTTAGCTAATTTCAACGGCAGCGGCTTACCGTGTAAATCGGTAAAAGTAAAAAATATAAGCTCAGTATTCTGGATCACCGACATGACAAATAACGAGAACCGCTACGGATATGATTTCAACTCGATTTCCCGGGCCGGTTTCATTCATGGCGATAATGACAATTCCAGTATCAGCGGACGGATGAATGTTCTGGTTGGCGACGGTCATGTCGAGTCATATTTACGCAATGCGGTTTCATCGGATAATTACGCGATAATCAATTAATCCTAATTCTAAATTTAAATCAAAATAAAGGTAAACAATGAATAAATCGAGGCTGATAGCGGTTGCCGCAATGTTATCATTGAATATGGCAGCTCAAAATAAAATTGATGTTTTCAAAGCCGCGGACAATCCGCTTCCGGTTGCTGTATCTGTTCCATTCGCGCAAGGAGAAGTTAAATTGGCGGATAAATTCAATATCAAATATGACGGCAGGCTTATGCCGTTGCAGACCAGTGTTTTGTCAAAATGGTCTGATGGTTCGGTAAAATGGGCCCAGGCGATAATGCCGCCGATGTCTGGAACGGTTAATGTCATTACCAACGATCCGCAGCAAAATCCTGAGGTTAAAAATCCGGTCAGCATTATCGTCCGGAAAGGTCGCTATATAATGAGCAACCAATCAACGGTTGTAGCGTTTAAGCCCGGAACAGATGACGTGCTATATAAGTCACAGGGAAGTGAATTCAGTTTTATATTAAGTGAAACAGTGGCTGAAGCGGGAAAAACGTTAAAAGTTAAAATAGAGTCGATTGAAATCCTCGAAAAAGGTCCGCTGAAAGCGACTTTGCGTTTGCGTGGCTGGCTGGCTCCTGATGGGAAGTCGGGGCTGAGAACGATTGAAATCTTGTTATCACTTTACAGCGGGAGCCCTGTATTGGAAGTAAGGCATGTTATCGGATTCAGTTTTGAAGATCCTGCCGTTGGGCATATGGTTGAAATGATAGATACGACAAGCGTATCAGTTCCTTTCAAACTGACAAACAATAATAATCCCGCTACAGTGGAACTCCGTGGAAAGTCGGGTATGAAGATGTTTCCCGGTGATGCAGTTACCCAATGGGAACCTGATTCTTTTGAATTGACAAAAGGCAAAAGCTCAAAAACGTATCAGGCGCAGCTTAACGGAGTTGTAACCGTACCGGTCGACGGGGGCAGGGAGTTCATGCTTTCGGCAGTTGAACTGCCTGAACAGTTTCCGGCCGGCATCGCCAGAACAGAGCAAGGGTTGACTTTGAACCTGTTCCCGGAGATAATTCCGAAAAATCGCTATACGAACCGTAAGACTGAACATATTCATTATTTCTATCTTCATACCGGCAAATATGTAACCAGGCAGGGAATGGAAAAAGAACATTGTTTTTATGTCGGAATTGTGGATAAGGCATCGAAAATCGCTAAGAACGCGGTTGCGTTGCAGACTCGAACCGTTGCTATGCCGGAACTGGATTATCTGAACCGCACCAAAACCTGGTCGATTGCTTTGCATAAGCCTGACCGTGTCTCGAAACAGTGGGATGATATCTTTCTCACAGGTGCGAAAAACTATTTTAAGTTGCAGAAAGATGAACGCTGGTACGGCATTCTTAATTGGGGCGACTGGTTTGGTGAACGCAAAGTTAACTGGGGCAACCAGGAATATGATACGATATTCATCGACCAGGCCCTGCGTTTTAGAAATCCGGATTTATTACGAGAAGGTATCAGAGGAGCCAAGCACTTGATCGATGTTGATATAATCAGCAGTCATGCTGATATCGACCGGGTCGGAGCGGTGTGGAACCATGCACTCGGGCATACCGGCGGATACTATCTTAAAGGATATGTCAAAAGCAAGACGCCAACTATTTTTCATTATGGACGCAATACTCCCGGTCACACCAGGCTGCGTGGAATAGCCACTGCTTACAGTCTGACTGGAGATATCAGGTTGCTTGAGCATGGAAAAAGTGCCGCGGATTTTTTAATGAAAGACGATATGTTCAGAGAACGCAATTGGCTTCCCGGGATGACCGCGCGTGAACCCGGCTGGCTGCTTTTCTGCCTGTGCGCCGTATACCGGGCCACGGGAGATGAAAAATATCTTGATGCGGCAAATGATGTGGGTAACATTATATTGCGGCAGGCGGCCGGAAGGGGAGTGCGTCATACTTTGCTGCCTAATCCGAAAGTAAACGCGCCGCCGCGACCGGCCGATAAAATGAAAGATTATCCGAAACTATATTACAATTCACCAAATCTTGGCGCACTGAGTTTTCCGTTGGCCTATCAAAGCGCCGGCATGATCGAACTGTACAAGTTAACCGGCCGTAAAGACGTAAAGGCAAATCTTATTGAGTGCTCAAAATACGTAAAACGTCGTTTGTATGATCCGAAAAAGAAAGGGTTTAAGCACAGTCCGTGTCCGTGGCGTCCGCAATCAACTAAACTCGGAGGAGTTGCTCCCAATGCGTTAAGATATGTTCTGGCGTTTGAGTATTCAGTTACCGGAGACAAACAAACCAGAAAGATTATTGAGGGAAACCTGGCGGAGATGTTCAGAAAAAAACAATGGTACGGATTGAAACGTGAAAGTTTACCGGACGCGCCGAATCCGAAATCATTTACCGCCTCTTTATATTTTCTTCCGCATACCATGGAATTATTAAGAAACACCGGAATATGTAAATGATTGATTTTTCGGTTTAAGTTGTTTGTTAGTATGTTTTTATGATTTTATATTAATCAAACTGTCTGTTTATTAAGATTACATAAAGTTAGAGAAAATTGTTTTACAATACTGGAAAAAACTTAAACCGGGTAATATTTTAATACTTTCTATTTATCCAACAGAGGAAATACTTATGTCTAAAACATATCCCGTAAAAAAATGTGGAACCATCGATATTTTTATTGTTGAAGCGAATCCGGTTGTTTTCAAAGGCGAACTTTACCGGTTTGAATATATTCGTTGGAAGTCGCCGGAAAAACGTTATCCCGGTAATGACCTTGGAATCTCGTATTTCAGATTTGTCAATGTTTCCACCGGTGAAATCGGCGCGCCGTTCGGCCATAAGCTTCACATGGGCAATGCTTTTGTCTGGGAAGATGCGGTCTATGTTACCGCGGTTGAAGACTGGGGCGGAAGTAAATTCTATATTATGAAGTCGGACGACATGGTTAACTGGTCGGAACCAAAAGTAATTCTTGAAGACCCGTCATGGCAGGGATACAACACCAGCATGTGCCGGACCGATGACAGTTTTCTGTTGACTTTTGAATTGGGAGCTCCGGTTGATATTGTCGGAGTTCCGTTTACCATGTTTTTTGCCGAATCAGATGATCTGGAGAACTGGCGGATCATTCCGGACGCGGTTTTCGGTCAGGAAATCTATACCGGCGGACCAATGCTGCGCTATTTTGACAAATGGTATTACTTCTTTTATCTGGATGGCTCTTATGAAAGCGGTTTTGAAGAATACGTTGTGCGTTCCCGCGACTTGAAAAAATGGGAATGGAGTTCACGCAATCCGGTAATGACCTATAACGACGAGGACCGGAAACTCGCGGCGGACTTTTCTCCTGAGGATGAACGGAAAATTGCAATTGCCGAAAATATCAACGTTTCGGATCTGGATATGTGCGAATGGCGGAATAAGCTCTATATGGTATATTCCTGGGGTAATCAGCGCGGTACGGAATATCTGGCCGAAGCCGAAGCCGAATGTACAGAGCAGGAATTCTGCGAATCCTTTTTTTGAATCCGTACGACGGATCGTGATAGCCTGCTTCTCTCTTCGCACAATGCGCTACGGAAGCGGAAAACAAATTCCCCGTCTTTCTGTGGCGTTACGTCCGGACTTAATTTTTGGTCGGCTCGTCACGTAATATCCAGTCAACGGCAGAGTGTTTTTTATTGAACTATCATTTTACGCTGATATTGCCTTGAATCGTTATCCCCGTTTTTTTTTAGAAAATATTGCATTTCTCCTGAAAATACAATATAATAGTTGTATGCTCTTATGCGCTGATGCAAATTCCGGGGACAAGATGATGAAATATATTTATTTTGAAAAGAATAAAATTCCGCTGTCTGTAAGTACGTTGCTGACTTTCCTGTATCCTTTTTCATGCTTTGGTTTAATGATGTTTTTATTTCCATTGCATTCGAGTATGTATGTCGATTTTCCACGTGTGATGATGATTTTTATCGGACTTGGATTTCTCCGGCAGATAGTGGCAATATGTATAAGCAGGTTTTATTTGAGTACATATTGGCTGTGGTTAATTGGTTTTTGTGTATTTGCGAGAGTTTTGAGGTATATTGATCTTTATTACGGGCGCTATTGGACCGGCTTGATAGATTTTCTTTTCCGTTGGTGATTGAATACAGGATGAACCAGCGTGTTTTACCTTTAGTAATTATTAATTCAGCCAATTCATAAGTTCAACCGGGGATATTGATATTGCCGGATTGAACTCATCGCTGCTGATATAAGCGGACAAACTGTGCAACAAGGCTGCGGCTTCCGGTTTGTCGCTGATCGCGTTAAAATCAATGTTTGCGCACAAGATTTTGCCTCTACCGAGCCTGAATTCAAAGATCAAAGCCAGTTTTTCCTGCCGCCACATATTGTCTATCGGTTGCACAATCGGTGAAATCTCCATGGCGAGCCCGGCGATTTTAAGCGGTCTGCCGTGAATTAAGAGATTGCGCCATTGCCAGTTGCTGTGATATTCGGTCGGGAACTGGTCCAACGCTGGATGCTTGTCGTTTATCTGCAGGCCCAAAGTACCGGGGGAGACTTCGCTGTCGTTTCTCTCTGATATCATTTTAAACATCGTGAAGGACCAGTAGTCGGTCATAAACAAACCGCCGTGGCTGATGTGTTTGATTTGCTCGAAATCAGGCGTCCACAGCCAGGTTCCGCCGGATTCGATTTCTGTTAGTTTGCCAGTATCAATCAAGGAAACGCGCCGGATATTTTCCGGGATCTCCAAATCAAGCGCGGGATATACCCATAATGGATAAGTATTGACGAACTCTCCAAGTTTAAGATTTAAGTCATAGCGTCGTGCTGTACCGGTTTGAGGAAAGTCTATTTCAATCGAACCGGCATTTGATAACTCTCCCTGCGGGTGCGAGGTTGCTTCAAGCGTTCCGGATATGATTCCGGGAACAGACCATTCAATAACCGCCGGGGCGATATTGTCCGGACCAAAATTCGCGACCTGAACATCGGCCCTAAATTTTTCCTTGCTGCTCCAGACGAATTTATCGAATCTCGCCAGTAGTGTGACCTGGTTGCATGACATCCGCCACTCATTCGGGGTGATATGCCCCTTATTTTCAAGGAATGAATTGAGAATGCCGACCAGCGCAGTCCCTTGTCCAGGGAAATCCTGCAGATCTAGCAGTTGAAAGCCGCCGAATCCATTGGTCCTGATGCCCTGTTCCATATCTTCTTTGTAGAGCAGGGACGCAAAACGCCCGGCGGCCCGGTTGAACTCGCGCCATTGCTCCAGAATCCCGTTTCGTGCCATCAACTGACGCGACTCCTCGAAATTTTTGGCCTCAACCACCCCGGTATAACGTTCGATCTCGTCAAAATCCGGGAAAAACTGATACTGTCCGGTCTCGTGGCCGATTATTGGCAGGTTGATGCCGGCGATAGCTTTCGAGTACTCATGTCTGGTTCCCGGCTGCAAGGCGTTAATAGCGCCGCCGTTGCCCTGGTTGGCATAGGAGAATGAGGCCCGGACCTGATGTTCAAGCGAGTAATGCGAATATTTCGCCACAGAAAAGGTGGTCCAGTAGTCGTCTCCCGGCTGGAGCTGCGGATCGTTAAAATGGTTGTTTGAGCCCTGGGCATAGAGTTTGTCGGGGCAGCGTTCCCGGAAAGCGGCGATCAGCCGGGCCATTACGGTGGTATTGCCGGCCAGCTCGTTGCCCAGAGCGAACATGACAAATGATCCGTAACTGCCGTATTCCTTCAAAATCGCCATGCCTTCTTTCAGCATATATTCCTCGGCCGCGGTTTTGATGGACGGATCGTATTCATTTATAGCATCATCACGGCCAAAACCGTCCAGAATTACGTCTTCAGTGGTATTTTTCTCCGCCTGGAGCAGGGCGTTCCAGTTTGGCAGTTCAGGTTGTAAATAAAGGCCAATTCGGTCCGCGGCGCGAAAAGCCGCTTCCGGTAGGCACCAGGAGTGGCACCTGATGTGATTGATGCCGTATTCCCGCATAATCCGCATATAATCCAACCATGGTTCAAGTTCCATTGGCGCATAACCGGTCAACGGAAAAACGCAGGCGTCGTGTTTGCCGCGCAGGAAGGTTTTAAGGCCGTTGATCGCAAACCGGGTGCCGTTGACGGCAAACTCCCGCATGGCGAATTCGACGCCCATCGCGTCATCTCCAAGAACTGCGTTAAGGCGGTATAAATTCGGTTCAAACTCATTCCAGAGTAGACAACTTTCCGTCATGTCGAGCTGGAATTTTTGACTCGATTCACCTGGCGGCAGGACTACCTCAAAGACTGCTTCCGGAATAACATGTTCCAGATTAGAATTGAAACTTGCGGCTTGAAATTTAATGGTTTTTGTCTGTTCGTTGCCGGTGTCATTGGCAAAATCAACTTCGACGCAGATTATTTTGGTCGCGATATCGGGAAATACCCGCAGGTGTTCGAGTCTTACTGGAGCAGCGATGCGCAACTCCATTCTGCCCACTACCCCGTTCCAGTTGGTCTGGGTATGATCCGAGTTGGCGTGGCCGCCGCCAAGACAGGCGTCGGCAGCGTTATTGACGCATAAGGTTAGCTTATGTTGACCGCCTTTGAGGTAGCCGAGATTGTGTCGGTGCGGCGTACTGAATGAGTCGTTGAAGCCGATTTCAATATCGTCCAGATAGACGGTGCAGGCCCGGGTTCGTTCCAGATAAAGTTCAAAGTGGCTGCCTTCAGCATTTTCCGGAATAGTGAATATTTTTTCATACCAGGCCGGGCCGGAATAAGTGTAACGTCTGGTTAGGTGGTCCTTGTAGCGATTGGAGTCGACATCGCCTTTTTTGTTTTCATCGGTAGTGCCAGGCAAACGAACCGTATCGGATATCGAATCCTGATTAAAGCCGAAATTCCAGATTCCGGCAAGGGAAATTACTTGTCTTGCCATTTTGATACCGCAGTCAGAAGGTTTTCGCCGAGGGGAAATCGTCGGGATTGAAATTGGGGATTGCCAATGCTTCGATATAGTTCATTTCAAAATCCGGTACGGAGTTCAAGGAGATGTTGGTCGGCTCTTTGATTACTTCCCGGAACCGGGAGGCGGCGTGACAATCGGTCACCCGGCGGTAAGCCCCGGCGAGTGCGCTGTTGCCGATTTTTTCAGTAATTTCTGCCGCTGCTTCCGGCAGCATTCCGATGATTATTGCGTTCCTGATGTCGATATACCGGGCGAAACCGCCGGCAAGATATATTTTATCGAGTTCAGCAAATGTTTTGCCGCGGACAGATAACAGCGTTTTGAGTCCGGCGTAAACCGCGCCTTTGGCCTTGAGTAATTGTTCGATGTCGCTTTCAGAGATGTAGACGATATCCCCGGTCGTGTTTCCGCTCAGGATACAGGCATGAATCGGATTGCCGTTGAGTTCGGTCTGCAGATATCGCCCACAGGCACGCAGTTTGTCAAGATTGTAACGACCGAAAGTATCGATCAAGCCGCTTTCAAAACCAGAGGCGAGAAAATCAATCATGGCCGAACCGCATACTCCTTTGGGCTTGCAGTTGCCGATTGTCTGTAACGTGAAATCCAGATTGTCATTGATGGAAATACGTTCAATCGCGCCATCGGCCGCCCGCATGCCGCAGCCAACCCCGGCCCCCTCGAACGCAGGTCCGGCCGCGGCCGCACAGGTAAATAAGTCGCCTTCGTCGCACAGGACGGTTTCACTGTTGGTGCCGATGTCTATCAGAACGGCGATGCCGGTTGCTTTATCAAGTTCCGTGACCGCGATTCCGGCGGTAAGGTCCCCTCCAATGTAACCGGAGATAGACGGAACACATTGAATTACAGCTTCCGGCGCGGCCAGCAGATTTATATCCGCGGCAATGGTCGGCGGGTAGATATTGGTGACCGGAGTAAAGGGCAGCGCCCCGATGCTTTTGGGGGATATGCCCAGCAGAAGATGGGTCATTACGGTATTGCCGGCGAAAGCGGCGAAAATTATATTTTTCGGGTCCGTATTAGTGGTTTGACATAATTCACGCAATAACGGATCAATGGTTTCTTCAAGCACCAGTTCCTGCATACGGCGCAGATTTTCCGGGGATTCTACCGCAAAAGATATTCTGGTGGCGACGTTATCGCCGTTACGCATTTGCTGATTATAGGCCGATGCACGATCAATTATTTCGCCGTTGAAAGGATTAAGCAGAATCGCTGCGATTGTGGTTGTTCCAACATCGACCGCGACCGCTCTGACGTCATGCAGCGAGTCGACTTTTCCGACCCGGACAATGGTCCAGTCATCATTGTCGTCGGCAATCGCACAGATGTCGATCTTGCGGCCTTTTTCCAGGATCGCGGATAATTCATGCAGGGCGTCGATGTTGCATAACAGATTTTTTAAAGTGATTTGTTTGTTAACTTCGGCAATCAGCAGCTCAGCTTCCGGGGTAGGGGATTCGAGAGACGGTTCCGGCAATTCCACTGTTAAAATATGGATGGCGGGACAGAATACCTCTTCGTTGCCTAGAAAATGTTCATCAATTCGGCCGTTGACAATCGCCATAGACGATGACGGGACAAAAATTTCAGCTTCACCGCCAAGGCTGGTACAGGTACATGATTTGACCTGCTTCGGGTTATCATCCGCGATTTCAATTATCCCGTCCGGGTTTTCAAATAATCCGGCGTTCAGGCTGACCAGGCAGCGTCCGCAAATTCCCTTGCCGGAGCAACGCAGATCCAGAGGAATGCCGGCTTCGGTAATCAGGTCGGATAGCAGTTTACCTTTATGGCCGGAAACTTTTATTTCATTTTGTTCGGTTTTGATCGTCAGCATATTGAAACTCGCTTTGAAGATGACTGAAAACACAAAGCATTATTATAGCATAATTATCTTAATAAACAATGCTTGAAAAATACAAAAAAACAGGGTAATAAGCGGAACAGGAGGTATGCCTGGAAGTTGCTTATTACCCTGAAAAGTGTTAGTTGAATTATTTGCCGAGCAAAGAATCAACCAGAATTACCGCGCCATTGGCGTCGTCGCTGTAACCGTCAGCGCCGATGGAATCGCAGAATTCCTGAGTAACCGGGGCGCCGCCGATAATGATTTTGACGTCCTGGTCTTTAAAGTGCTCAACCACATCTTTCATGTAGGTCATGGTGGTGGTCAGCAGTGAGCTGCAAGCAACAACGGTCGCGCCCTGATCAACGCCGCTCTGATATTTGGCGGTATCGCAGTTCACGCCAAGGTCAACTACTTCGTAGCCTGCGCCCTTGAGCATGATCGCAACCAGATTTTTACCGATATCATGGAGGTCGCCCTTTACTGTACCGATACAAACTTTGCCCAGGGGCTCATGATCGGTGCTGGCCAGAATCGGCTCGACCAGTTCCAGTCCGGCCTGCATAGCGCGGGCCGCGATCAGCATTTGCGGTACATAAACTTCGTTACGGGAGAATTTATCACCCATTTCACGCATTGCGGGAATCATCGCGTTGTCCAAAATGTCAGCGACACTGTCCCCAGCGTCGATTCCGGCTTGAATCGCGGCGACAACTGCTTCACGTTGTCCTGCCATGATTCCGGCTTTAATAGTTGCAAGATCAGCCATTTTATTTTCACCTCGTTAGTTGTGTTAATATACAACCGGAAAGGCTCGATACCGGTTGCTCTTTTGTCTTAATTTAATATATGAAAAACACAATTCTTGTATCATTTTATTAAATATTTGCTCTATATTGTCGTAATTTGCAATTAGACTTGAAAGTTTATTGAATAAATCACCCACTCGCGATGTATGATGAATATTAATTATTTATGGAAATTGAGCAATGTTTATGCCTTGTTTTCCTGCCATTTTATGATATTTTAATTTGCTGTCGGCAAACATCGTTTGTTTCATTTACACGCGTTTCAAAAAAAATTATTTGACAGGACAAACGAGGTTCTGAAAAACAGGGCGGAAGGAATTCCCGAGTGCATTTAATTGCTTATTTTTTTCCAGCGGCGGCTTGAAAAAGATAAAATTTATGATAAATTAATCATTCTGTAGTCGTTATATAAGACAAAATAATTTTTAAACATATTCAGGAGAACTGAAAATGGCAGTACCAAAAAGAAAAACCTCTAAGATGATGAAACGTCATCGCAAGGCCGCAAATCGCTACAAGGGCGTACAGGTTACTTTCTGTGAAGCATGCAATGCCGCAGCTGCGCCGCATCGTGCATGTCCCTCATGCGGATCATACAAAGGTAAAACAGTTATCAGCGCTGAGTAACGCATAATGAAGATAGCGGTTGATGCAATGGGGGGAGATTATGCTCCTGATGTCGCTATCGAGGGTATTGCTCTCGCACTGGCCGAATATCCCTGGATCTCCAAGATCCAGGCGGTAGGTCATTTGGGTAAAATATCATATTATCTTGAAAAATACGGGATTGCTGATCATCCGCGCCTTGAATTGGTTCATGCCGATCAAGCGGTGGAGATGAGTGATCCGTCAACGGTTGCTCTGCGCTCCAAAAAAAATTCTTCCATAACTGTTGCGGCGCGGTTGCTCAAAGAGAAAAAGACTGATGCCGTAGTCAGCGCCGGTCATACTGGTGCAGCGGTTTCTGCTACTACTGTTTTGTGTCGCACTCTTCCCGGAATTGACCGGCCTTCTATCGTCGCACTCCTCCCATCTCAGGACGGACGGCATTTTATTCTTACCGACGCCGGTGCCAATAGCGACTGCAAACCGGAACACTTGCAACAGTTCGCAATAATGGGTGAAGCCTATTGTAACTTTATGTTTGATGTCGACAAACCGCGCATTGGTTTGATGAGTGTTGGCGGCGAAGATTCCAAAGGGAATGACCTGACCAAGGATACTTTTAAATTACTTGCAGAGATGCCGTTGAATTTTGTTGGCAACGTTGAAGGCGACTCAATTTTTGAAATGGTGGCCGATGTAGTAATTACCGACGGCTTTACCGGCAATGTAATTTTAAAGACCAGCGAAGGGCTGGCAAAATCAACCATCCACTGGCTGAAAGATGTTATTTCAAAGAATCCGGTCCGGATGACCAGCGCGGTACTGTTGCGCAACGCTTTCCGTGAACTAAAGGCGATAGCCGACTCTGAAGAATTTGGTGGAGCTCCTCTCCTTGGAATCGATGGTATCTGCATCATCGGACATGGTGCTTCCCAATCCAAAGGAATCAAAAATGCAATCAGGGTTGCTGGTGAAACCGTCAAGTACGATCTTAATGGCAAAATTACCATGCGTCTGCATGAATGCAATCTACTTCCCGAAGAAAAATAATTATTGCGAAACACTTACTGCTTTTTTATACCTCCAGTTATCCCTGCATGTCCGTCAATTATTGACAAAATTATCTATTGCCAAGTTTACAATTGGAGATATTACTTCATAAAGATTCCTTTAGCTTTCTGAAACAATACAATATCCCGGAAGGACTGGTGCCTCGGGAGAGGTGTTTTTTCTGGATTCGAACTGGATCGTCGAATTGGCTTCCGGTTTGGCGGATGAAGAGTTTTGAGCCTAAAATAACCCCTTCGGTAAAGTGTCTGGTACGACGCAGGAATCGTATATGCATTGATTCTTTTTGTCGGGCTTTGTCACGTGCTGCATAGATTTCTTCGCTCGATGCGCCGGTTTCTGCCGTGATGATTCGCGCCAGTTCGCCCCGGAAGAACGCAAACACTTCGTTATCAGTCCATTGCGAGGTGTCACCAGTGGTGATATTCAGCTTCATATGTTTAACGAAATTCTTATAGAACATGTGTCTGCCGCTTTTGCAACAACGTCCCCAGGTAGTGAAATTGTAATCAGAAGGGTCGGTTTTTAAGCCGGCCCGAACCGGGTTTAGTTCGACGTAAGTGACGCAGGCAGCCAAGGCGTTTATGCGCTCGAGGATCACGCTTTTGAACCGTCCGCCCCAGAGTTGTCCGGTCCGGTCGCGGGTTTCGTTGTAGACGCAGGTAAATTGGCGTTGATAGGCCGACATGAAGCGGCTGATATCGATCATTTTAAGGCCAATTTCCTGGCATTGCGCTTGGTTTTCAAGACTGATGACTGGGGTTCGCGGTCCGAATTTAAAGATTTTTTTCATTGATTTATAATAGGCGTTGTGTCGTTTAACAATGATCTCAAGCGACGGCAGTTCATCCGGTCCTGGAGCGTAAACCACCAGATGAAAATGGTTGCCCATCCAGGCGGCCGAAATAACCTCGATCAGAAAGTAATCGCAGAGGTTTCGAAGTAGTTTGAAGCCGTATTCCTTGTCCGAGTCGGAAAACGGATGTTCGCCTTTGATGCAGCCGATTCGGTTGTAAAGATGGTAATAGCAACCTTCGCCTTTGACTTTCATTCGCGCTTCCATTTTGTTCTCCTTTTGATTGGTTTCGGAGATAATATATATGCCGAAATCGGGTTTGTCAAATTGTCGGACGGTTTGATTATAATTAAATCATAAATGCCACTGTATTAAATATTTAATTTGTTAATGACTAGATCTCAATGAATAAATTTCGCCGTATTTTGTTTCCAGATAACGCAGATACGGAGCCGGATCTATACCGTTGCCGGTGACACGACGAATCAATTCTCCCGGTTCGAATTTTGCTCCGTGACGGTATATCTTTTCGGTCAGCCATTCCCGCATCGGCACAAAATTGCCTTGTTTAGAGTATTGGTTTATGTCGCCCAAGTCCTGCTCCATCCGTTCCTTAATTTGCGCCGACAGGAGGTTGCCAAGGGTATAAGTTGGGAAATAACCGATAATTCCAGCCGACCAATGTACGTCTTGCAGGACTCCGTTCGCGTCATTTTCGGGCGAAACACCAAGATATTCCTGCATTTTGGTATTCCAGATTTCCGGCAAATCCTTAACCTCAATCCTTTTTTCAAGTATTGCAATTTCCAGTTCAAGTCGCAGCATGATATGCAAGTTGTATGTCGCTTCATCGGCATCCACCCTGATCAATGATGGATTGACCTTGTTTACCGCACGATAGAATTGGTCAAGGCTGACGTTTCCGAGTTGTCCGGGAAAGGTCTGTTGCGCGACAGGATAAAAGTATTCCCAGAATGCCCTGGAACGACCGATCAGATTTTCCCAGAACCTTGATTGTGATTCGTGGATGGACAGAGAACAGCCGGTTCCTAATGGAGAACGATTCAGTGATTGCGCCACGCCTTGTTCGTAAATGGCGTGGCCGCCTTCATGCATGGTTGATGCCAGTCCGGCTATCAGATATTCAGGATAGATCCGGGTAGTGATACGGACGTCATTTAAATTGAATGTGGTGGTAAACGGATGTGCCGCTCGATCCTGACGACCTCTATTCCAATCAAAACCAATTGCGGTGGCGGCTTTTACGCCGAGATCATATTGGAGTTGATCATCATATGCCTGATGGATGCAGGAGTCATCCTGCTGAGGTTGCTGACTGATACGGTGAATTAAATCGACTTGTTTTTCACGGAGTTCAGCGAAGACTTTTGTGACTTCCGCAGTTTTTAACCCAGGTTCAAAGTCATCCAGCAGTGGATCGTATATATGGTCATAAGGAGCAAAGAAGTTGGCGTATTCACGCTTCATGTCAAAGATTTTTTGCAGGGTTGGCCGGAACATGGAAAAATCAGATTCCTCGCGGGCTTTTTCCCACTCATTATGGGCTCTTGCGGTGACTCCGGAAAGCTCTTCGACAAATTCAGAAGGCACAAGTTTCTGCTTATGATATTTCTTGCTGAACTGACGAATCAAACACGCGTCATCTGAGTCTTGATCGAGTCCAAGTGCATCCGGATCAAGTTTGTCGAGCAGTTCTCCCATTTTTTCAGAGACAAACAGTTCGTGCCCCATTTTACTGAACAGGGATATTTGATTAGCCCGACCGGCGCCGCCGGCCCGGGGCATATTTACTTGCTGATCCCAGTCCAGTACGGCCAAAGTTGTTTCAATATCATGAATTTCCGCAGCGAGTTTTTTTAATTTACTTAAATTATCCATTACCTTACCTTTTATTTCTTCTGCTTTGTTTCCTTTTTGTCGTCCGACTTGAGCTTTACCTCATCATTACTGTAGGGAGAGAGCCCCTCAAACAAGTATTTTGGCGTATCCCATGCAAGAATTTTCAGAACGAGGAACGGAGCTCCGATTACCGCGCCGCAAGTACTGGTAATCCCCTTGGTGGTATAAAAAGCCACATTATTGCAGTTGGCGTCTGACACTCCTGCCAAATATACCAGACTGTATGACAGGCCAGCCGGAATTATCGATATGCCAAGTCCGAGGTAATTTCCACAGGTAGTCGCGCCCTGGACCAAACGTCCCTGTCCGTCATAGCCGTGGAAAGATACCCGGTCGATTACGGAGTCCGGTTCATTGGCCAGACTGGTGAATGATACGCATACTAAAAGTGCCAAAGTAATAACTGCCTTGTTCATGAGTCCTCCTTGGTTAAAATAAAAACTTATTCATACCTCAATGCTTTAGCCGGGTCGAGACTGGCCGCCCGCCATGCTGGAATCAAAGCTCCCATTGTGCATAACAGGATGGATACCACGCAGACGATAATTACATCTGTCGGAACCATGTGAGCCGGAAGTTCATTGAAAAAATAAAACTCTTTCGGGAACAGATCGCGCCCGGTAACTTCACGCATGAATCGCAGTCCGTCGTTACGGAAATAAAGGACCGTTGCCCCGAGAATCGTGCCGACAATACTGCCGAGGAAGCCGACGATGAATCCCTGGAGTAAAAATACCCGCATTACCACCGTCGATGATGCGCCAAGAGCTTTGAGCAGTCCGATTTCACGAGTTTTCTGGATAACGACCGTGATCAGAGTGTTGGTTATGCTGAATGCGGCAACGAGGACTATAAACACCAGCAGAAAGAACATCATGTCCTTCTCTACTTCCAGAACGCCGAGAAGACGCTGATTGAGTTTTTTCCAAGTTATGAAATCACGATTTTCGAGCTTGGTTTCGAGCTTTTCTACCAGTTTTTTCATATTGAACGGATCGGGAACCCAGCCGTAAATGATATTAGCCGCTCCCCACGGCACGCCAAACATTTCATCCGCATCGTCCAGATTCATGAAAATGATTTGTTTGTCGAAATCGTATTTATTGAACGAGTAAAGAGCGGATACGGTAAATTCCATTGGCAGATAAACCTCGGAACTGTTTTTCAGTCCGAAAGATCCGCCTTTGTCGATTTTAATCATCTCAGCCAGACGCTGCGGAGAGTGAATAAGCACCTTTGAGCCGACGTATAACCCTAGTTCACTTGCCACGTTTTCACTGACAATAACTTTACGTCGGGATAGATCAAGTACTTTATTGCCGTCTATATCCGGAATCAGAGCACCTTTGAGGTCAAAGCGTTTAGGCAATTTATCCGGTTCGACCCCGAGGACCATTTTGGGAACAAACCGCGTTCCCTTTTGAACTAAAATAGGGGCGTTGATTACCGGAGTAGCTTCGACGTTGTTTTGGGCCAGCAGTTTAATATCTTTGCTGGTATCTTCAATACAGCCGCCGAAGCGGTTGTATATTTGTAAATGCGCCCCGGTCTGCATGAGTTTGTCTTTCATCAGGTCGGTAAACCCGGTCATAACCGCCAGTACCACCAGCAGTACCGCGACTCCGAGCGCGACTCCTATAATCGAAATACAGGTAATAACGGAAACCGCGTTGCGCTTAGGTTTCAGATATTTAAAGGCCAGAAAAAATTCTGTTTTCAGGTTCATGCAATTTCCCGCTTACTGTTTAAAGATAATTCATTTGACCCTAATATAGTTCAAAAATCCAATGTTTCACGTGATAAACCCGGTTTTCCGGGAAAAATTTATGGCGGATTTTTACTGTTACTGTTGTTGATAACAAAATATTGCTGGAAAAAACTGTATTTCCACCTTATATTTGAAATATTAATTATTGTCAAAAATATGAGGAGTTTGTAATGAGTAAGACTATTGAGAATTTGAAGGCGGCTTTTGCCGGGGAATCGCAGGCCAGGAACAAATATACTTATTATGCCAAAATTGCCCGTAAGGAAGGCTACAATTATATTGCGAATATCTTTGAAGAAACCGCTGAGAACGAGTGTCGTCATGCCAAGGATCATTTCAAGCTTCTTGACGGTCTGGGGACAACGGTTGAAAACTTGAAAGACGCTTTGGCCGGAGAACATTATGAAGTAACCCGGATGTATCCGCAGTTTGCCGCCGAAGCTGAAGCAGAAGGGAATATGGAAGCCGCAGCCTTGTTCCGGCAGATAGCGCGGGCGGAATCGGCGCATGAAGTTCGCTACCGGAAACTTTTGGAAATGGTGGAGAATGGAACTGTATTCAAACGTGAAGTCCCGATTCGCTGGAAATGTTTAAAATGCGGTCTGATCCACGAAGGGACCGAGCCTCCCAAATTGTGTCCTGCCTGTAAGCATCCGAGAGAACATTTTGCCCCTGCGAATATGGACTTGTAAGGAATGTCCAAGTAAGAAGGAAATAATACGTCGCTCGGTTCAATATCTCAGTAACGAGCTTTATACGCCGAAAAAGTCGATGCCCCGGGCGATATCAATTTGGTGTTCTGCCAGGGCCTCTACTGCTTCATCCGGACTTTCAAACCGGAAAACAATGATTGCTTTATCCTGTGAACCGTAAGTGAAAGCGTACATATATTCGACGTTGATGCCGGCCTGATCGAGAATTTCAAGTACTTCCCCGAGCCCGCCGGGGCGGTCGTCGACTTTCAATGCGAATACTTCAGTGACCGTGACGACAAACCCGGCTGCTTCAAGCAGTTTTTTTGCCTGTTCCCAGTCCTGGACGATAATTCTGAGTATTCCGAATTGTTCTGTATCCGCCAAAGACAAGGCGCGAAGATTAATTTTGTTTTCGGTCAGAGTCTTACAGACAGTATTGAGACTGCCGGCTTTATTTTCAATAAAAAGTGATAGCTGTTGAATCTTCATTTGCGCCTCCATAACGTTTTTAATAAAATACATGCGAAGCGGGCAAAGGCAAGCGGATATCCCGCAAAATCAATGATTTTACAAAATAGATAATAATCGTTACGTTTGACTGTTGTTTTTGTGTAAGTAATTGCAGGATATGGCATTGGGTTATTATATAAAAGTAGTTTTTGCTATCTTTTTTATATCTGGTCAGATGCATTTGTACTTTTGGGGAAGGCTGTCTTTAAGGAGAAAAGATGCTGGAAAGGTGATTGAAAAAACGGAAAAGACAACTATTTTTACATGATGGTGTGAACAATCTTACTCTTTGGAGATAATTATGTCTGAACAGGATATTTTGTATTGTGTAAAATTGAAAGACGTATCAAATGACCAGGAAATTGCAACCGAGCTGATTTCGGCCATGGACTTTCAATATAGTTCGTGGATCGATCATATCGAGAAGATAGGTTTCCATACCCTCTACTTTGATTCTGAAATCGAAGCCGATGAAGCAATGGAAAGACTGCGCCCGATGGTGTCGCAATGGCGCGATTACGATATTCAAATAGCCGATATGGAACGTTTGAATATTAAGCGCGAGGACTGGAGCGAGGTTTGGAAAAAGTATTTCAAGGTGATGCAGATTTCCGAACATCTGGTAATCAAACCGTCATGGCTGGAACATCAACCTGTGCCCGGGCAGCTTATTCTGGAAATAGATCCGGGTATGAGTTTTGGGACCGGACAGCATGCTACAACTGCGTTTTGTTTGAGGATGCTTGACAAACTGGCGCATCGTGAATCAAAACCTGCGACAGAGTCTTTTCTGGACGCCGGCTGCGGTTCGGGAATTCTGTCGATCGCGGCGGCAAAGCTGGGTTATGCGCCAATCACCGCATTTGACTACGATCCGGATGCGGTCAGAGTCGCGGCGGAGAATTTTGAGATTAACGGATTGGCTGACGATGCAATCGCATTGTCGGTTGAGGATGTCACTGAATATGAGGCTTCGGACTACGACGTGGTGGCGGCCAATATTCTGGGCCATATATTGCGGGCCAATTGCCGGCGAATCGCCTCGTATGTCCGGTCGGGCGGATACTTAATGCTGGCGGGGATTTTGCGGGAAGAGTTTGCTGTTCTTGCTGCTGACTTTGAAGCGGTCGGCGTCCAACTGCTGGAATCCGCATCGGAAAAAGAATGGACCGGGGGATTGTTTGTGAAAATGTAACGACATGAATCAATAAGGAGCAAGGGATATGAAAAGTAAGTTGATTATGACTGGGGTTATGCTCGAATCGTTGATTGCCGGGGCTTCTAATGTGACCAAGGAGGACATTAAGCGACAACTGGAGGTAATTTCAGATTCACTTATGCCGAAGAAACTTGCCATGGGAGCGATGTGCTACAAACCAATGTCGCTTCCAACCCGGATAGAATATATTTGCCCGGTATGCAAAACAAAAACGATATATAACCGCCGGACGGCTCCTCATGTTGGATTCAATACCGGTATCGACAAAATCCGCAAACAGGTGAAAGAATTGAATGACCTGGGATTGAAATGTAAAGTAGATGAAAGTGATTTTTGTACGACATGCAGTAACGGGAAGAAGTTTGATAAAAAGAATCCCAAAGCATTATATTGGATAATCACCATTGATGGTCGTGATATTCGCAATAAGATGGAGTATTTGGATTATATCCTGTTAGTTGCGTTTCTGAAAAAAGACCTGAAAATCAAGATGATTAATGGCAGGGAGGAACCCATAAAAAAATATCTTCCGCGTTTACATCAACTTTTGGGAATAGACAGTAAAAAAGAGGTAAAAGGAAACAAGTAAGATGATCGAAGCCCCGTCAATTCTCCCGGCGACCGCGGTGCTGGAAATGACTTATGAGTGCAATCATAAGTGTTTGTTCTGTTCATGCCCGTGGTATGCGGATGCAGGCTTTATCAGGCCCGAGATGTCGATATCGGAATGGAAAGAGTTGATTACGCTGTACGCTGAAAACGGAGTTGTCAGTTTCGCGTTTACCGGCGGCGAGCCGCTGCTGAAAGAAGGCCTTTACGACTTACTGCGGTTTACCGCCAGCCAGCAGGCTCATCACATTGAAACGGTGGACGGAGAGCTTAAATCATGGTTTGCCCCGCCGGAAATTTATCTTTTGTCGAATGGTAAACTTGTCGATGAAGAGACTTTAAGGCTCTGCGCGGAGTTTAAAATCAATTTGAGTATAAGCATGCCGGGATTGAAAACCTTTGCGGCTCATACCTGTGGCGGAAGTCCGGTTGAAAATGTCCTGGGCATATTCAGCCTGGCAAAAGAACTTGGTGTTTACACTACCGCTGGCATTACGGTTACCACGGAAAACTTTAATGAATTGTATGAGACAATTGCCGCTGCTCTGATAGCAGGGGCCGATAATATTTTGTTGAACCGTTTTATGCCGGGGGGCAGGGGGTTGCAGAACCGGAAACTTGAGCTGACTTCGGAACAAACGGTAGAAATGGCGAAAATAGCCGAAGAAGTGCTTTCTCTGGCGAAACGGACAGGTTCAATCGGGACCGAACTACCTCGCTGCCTGATTGATCCGGCTGATTATGAGTATTTGAAGGTTGGAACCCAGTGTTCCGCCGGCAGGGATTTTTTTGTGATCGGTCCGTCAGGATATATTCGGGTTTGCAACCATTCCGAGCATCGTTTGCTTTACTGGAGGGATTATGATGAATTAAGACATAATCCATACTGGGATAGTTTCGTATTCAAGACCTGGATGCCTGATGCCTGTTGCGGTTGTGATTTAATCGGTGAATGTGACGGCGGCTGCCGGGAAGCCGCCAATGTTTGCTACGGCAGCTTGAATGCTCCCGATCCGTTGTTATACGCACAGTGCGAGAAAACTTGAGTTCTCTCAAATATCCGAATACAAATTAAGCCGATATCTAAGTTAACAGCTTTTCAATTGTCAGAACCGATTTCTCAATTTCATTCAGGTCAAAGCTTTCGGCTGCGGCAAAAATGGCATGTCCAAGGCTGCTGACCGGAGTACATTCAATCTTATCAGCCAGGGAAATGATTTCTTCGGCAATCCTGCAGGTTTCGGAGATGGTGGCTCCGCTATTAATATTTTCGAGTAATGGCAGTATTTTATCTGACAGGTATTTTTTGCAATCGTCTGACAACTTTACTGTTTCATAATCTATTTGATGACTTTGCCTGGAGATTATAGCGTGTCCGGGATGAATTTCAATGTTGACCTCAGTAGCCTCAAGATAATCTGCCAGCCGGTTCGATAAATCGAATATGTTGATCGGTTTGCTCAGAATATCGTCAAACAGGGCCAGGTCATAACCGGTTTTATTCAAGTCGAGAGCGGACGCGGTAATGGCGATTATGGGTAATTTTTTCAGGCCGGGAAGTTCTCTGATTTTTCGTGCCGCTTCACAGCCGTCCATCATCGGCATGCGAATGTCCATCAGGATAAGAGCAGGAGGATGATTTTTTGCCGCTTCCACGGCCTGTAATCCGTTCATTGACTCAACCGGAATAAGATTGAGAGCCAGCAATTGCTGGGCTAAAACATTGCGGTTGTCTTCAATATCATCCACCAGCAAAACTTCCACCGGGGCGAATTTATTCAATGTATCAGGAGTTTCCTCGGGTGGTTCCGGGGCGTCTGCGATCATTATATTATTTATAGTGACAATGAATGCGGAGCCTTCGCCCAAGGTGCTTTCGACTGAGATATTTCCTCCCATCAGTTCGGCCAGATATCGCGAAATAGTCAATCCGAGTCCGGTGCCGCCATATTTTCTGGTTATGGATGAGTCGTTTTGCTCGAAAGCATTGAAAACATATTTGACCCTTTCAGGGGAAATTCCGATCCCGGTATCCCTGACAACAAACTGGAGATTCATCTGATGCTTTTTTTCACTCGGATAGTGAGAAATAATCAGATGAACGTGTCCTTTTTCTGTGAACTTAACGGCATTGTCTATGAGATTTGATAAAATCTGTCTGAGGCGCAGCCCGTCGATGATCAGCGGCGGAATGTCAACCGGGATGATAATTTGGAAGTCCAGTCCTTTTTTCATTGCGCGCTGTGCGAATATAACTTCGAGTTCATCACAGGTTGAACTTAGATCCATAGTTGACGGTGCCAGTTTAAGTTTTTTTGCTTCAATTTTTGAAAGATCAAGAATATCGTTCACCAGCCCGAGTAAAGCATTGCTTGCGGTTGTAATGGAATGGACAAAATTATATTGTTTCATTGTAATATCTTCAAGCTCAAGCAAATTGCCGAAACCGATGATGGCATTCAGCGGCGTACGAATTTCATGGCTGACATTTGCCAGGAAATCGCTTTTGGCCCGGGTGGCTTCTTCGGCCTTTTCTTTGGCTGCCCGCAAAGCTATTTCATTCCTGATCTGGTCATCGATGTCCTGACCGAAGCACATCAGGGAAATACATTTGCCATGTTCGTCAAAAATTCCACGATGACAAACGTGGATCCAGCGGGGAGAGTCATCCCTGATAATCTGATGTTCAATCTGCGACACCGGATTTGTCGATGTCAGGCTGTTTATTGAGGTCATGACGAGAGAGCGGTGGTTCCGGGGGACCATTTTCAACATGTTTTGTCCGGTGATCTCGTCAGCTTTTTTCATAAAATAACGGGCAAATTCCGGGTTGACATAAGTAATTTCCCCATCCAGTTTTAATGCGCAAATGAACAATGGTGCGTCTTCAACAACCGAGCGGTACTGCTCCCTGCTTTCGACCAGAGCCAGATTCTTTGCGTATTCCGCGCTAACATCACGAAAAATAAGGACAATGCCAATAGTCCTGCCGTTTTCGTCAATGATAGGAGCGGCGCTGTCGGCAATATGCTTTTCGGAGCCATTTTTTGAAATTAAGGTTGTGTGGTTTGCCAGGCCAATCACCTGCCCGGTTTCCAGAACTTTTACAACTGGGGTTTCCACCTTTTTTCTGGTAATGGAATTTATAATTATAAATACCTTATCCAGAGAAACGCCTTTTGCTGCATTTTCTTTCCAGCCGGTCAATGTCTCCGCAACCGGATTCATGGACGTTACATTGCCATCAGTGTCAGTGGCAATGACCGCATCACCGATCGAGTTAAGGGTGACAAGAAGGTTTTGCCGGCTTTTCCTTACTTCCTGTTCGGCCCGTACCCTGGTTTCAATATCTTGCAACTGACATATAATATATTGCAGTTTGCCGTTTTTGTCAGATATTTTTGTAGCGGACAAATGGTAATGGCGGGTTTCATTCCCTTTAGTCGTCAGGACACATTCTTTAGCCGTTTTAATTGAGGAAGAATTTATTAATTCAGATATTATATCTTTTAGTTCTGTAAAATTTTCGGATAATGGAGAGTCTGTGAGGTCATTTGTTGATGAATTGAAAACCTCAGTCCATATTTTGTTTGCAAAAGTTATATTTAATTCAGGATCAATAATAAAAAGCGGTATTGGAAAATCATCTATAATGGAGTGGAGCGAGTGAATAATATTGTTTGTGCAGCCTGATATTGTGGCCCACTCTCCCGGGTAGATGTTTTCGTCGATATGAATATTGTTGATTTTACCGTTGCTTATATTTTTTTCTATTTGTCTGGAATTTGTTTCAAAACTTTTTATCCGGTCTACTAACTCAAGCATCTTGCCGTAGACGCCTTGCCTGGTGACATCCTGCTCGATTGAAAAGTCCCCTGACATGACCCGTTCAACTATTTCATTCAAGGATTGAGGATCACGTCCCAGTCTGCGTAATATATTTCTGAGTGGAAGGATAGTTAAAACAACTCCGATTCCAAAGATAATTAAACTTACCGATACATTAACCCAAATTTTTCGCCTGATGTCCTGATTGGCGGCTCCGTAAAAAAAAGCCGCTTTGTTCTGGGCGAATTTATACAGATAGTCGATTTGGTCCGTCAACAGTTTTACCTGTTCCGCTCCTTTGCTTCGAGCAATTTCCAATACCTGGGCATGTTTATCGTTTTTGGCAAGTTCAAATTCTTTTTTCCTGATTGAACGCCACGCAATAAAGTCTTTTTCGAATTTATCAATCTTCCATTTATCACCAAGGAAAAACTTTTTAATTATTGGAATTTTATCACAAACGTCTTTGTCCAATCGGTCAACTTCTCTGATATGCATAGTCATTTTATGACCGAAAGCGTCTGTATGAATCGAGACATCCTTCATTTCGCTGTGAATTTTGATGATGTCTGATTTTATACTCAGTACGGTGGATGCCACGGTAAAAGGGTGTTCGTACAGTTCTCCTACAATTTCACGGGTTTTGAATAGTTCGTATGTGGAAAATACTCCGATACAGATTACGCTAAGCAGGAGAGCCCCGTAGCCCAAAGTCATGAAGATTTTAAGACGCATGTTCTCTGCCCACCTTATTTTATAATATGTATAAAATCTGTCAAATAAATTAGTTTTGTTCCTTGCTTTTATTTTAATGCATAACTTGTGATAAAGCAAATTTTATAATGCCGGTTAAAGCAACTTTAACTCACTTATTTTCAGGCCGCCTTTGCCTTTTATTTTCAGTTTAACGTTTTTAGCTTTTGTTTTTGAGAATTTAATCAATTGTTTTTTTCCGATCTTTCCGGCTGTTTTACTGATGTCCCGGAAATTGTTATCTCCGGTGGAAACAGCGATGGATACTTCACTTAAGTTACCGCTATTGTCAATCAATAATTCGGATATTTCAGTTAATTTATTCAGCGAGATAACGAATTCAGCGCCTTTCCAGGATGAGTAGGTGCCGTAAGCAGTCTTTGTGTTCCCGTCCAGCATGAATTCAGGCGGGAAGCGCCAATTTGCCGCCCCGGTTGTTTTTACTGTCTTAATATCAGCCTGAAGAGCCTTGTTTTCCGGAGTAACATTCATTATCATGATTTCGCGGCACATAACCGGATAGTTTTGCTTGTTTGGAGCCGCGAGAAGATCTATTTTCACCATTTTTGTATTTTGCGGTTTGATAAGGTGCAAACCGGCGAAATCTTTTCCGAATGGTTTTAATATGCCGAGCTTTTGCCATGTTTTACCATCATTTGACGTCATTACGGTTCCTGTTTGCAAATAAGCGGCGGCAATTGTTACCGTGTTGAATGTTGTTGTTTTGCCGAAATCAATGATGATGTCCTGCCGGGAGTTTTTGCCGTAGAAGCCGCGCCAATCGGTCTGGACGTTGCCGTCAAAGCATTTTTTGATGTCCTGTGCATGGATTGTTGTTTTGCACATGTCTGTTTTAACCAGGTTGTTGGCGGCGGTCGCTCCTGATGCGGCAAGCAGGACGGACGCGGTTGCCGTTCCGAACAGATTTTGCATGGCTTTTTTCGTCATGGCTTGAGTTTCCTTGTTTTGCGTATTTGTCAAATTGTAGTCGAGGCATTTATCAAAGATCCCGGATAAATTCTTCATGTCTCCTTTATCACTGTTTCCCGGTTCAAGTTCCATTCCGACGCTTTGTCCATTATGAGCCGGAATCTCAAGTATTGTCATTTTGGCGTTGGCGGCAATAACCGTGGCTTTCGTTGTTTTGCCAATCATTTTCCAGCATCCCTTGACGGCAATTCTGATTTTAGCCGGCTGTGATTCATAACCGAATCTTCCGTTTTTCCGCATTCTCAGATCAGGGTCGCAGACTGTTAAATAATAACCTTTGCCGTTTTTTTCACTCATGGTCAGGCAGGGGCGCTCAACCGCCTTGACCAATGGGGCGCTGATGTTTTTCATTCCTGCAAAGAAGATTGCTCCGTAGAGTTGTTTGTATTTTACCGCGTGGATCAGCGCGTCTTGACGGATGATTTTAAAATCAGGCTCATATTCAGCCATTGCTTCCGGAGTGATTTGCGGGATGACTGCGTAGCGATATTTTTCATTTTGCGGATTCAGTCCGTAATCGATCCAGCAGCTGGCGAAATCACCTTCCGTGTCTTTAGTATCTTTTTGATGACGGGATATCTGGTGCTTTCTGGCGTAATAGACATTTTGGCCTGGAAAGATATAGTAGCCGACATTGTATGGATCAACAATCTTTACCGAAGCGGGTGAGTTAAGCTTTGTATCTTTGACCGGAAATCCGGTAATTTTACTGCCATTGAGCCACATCGGCATATCTTTAGTCTTCAGATATTTTTGAAAAAGATTGGTCCGGGTGACGTCGTTTTTGTCCTGATTTGAGATTTGGGAACCGAGACAAATAATTTCACGATCAAAAAAGAAAAACGACTTTAATCCTTTCAGTTTTGGTACGCCCTGCTGCCCGGGGCCGGATACCGGCATGACAAACATGCCATTCACGCTTCGATGTTCCAACCCGCCGACGAACGACACCGGTGATGTCAGCGAAACGGTTCCACCTTTAGCCCGGAGGCGCGATACCGGCTGATGGGGGCATGTCGTGCCGTCGATTGCCGCCCAGTCAAAGCCGTTATGGACATAGCCGCTTTGTTCGAGGCCGTTTTTCTGGATCATCAGCGAACCGTGAGCCAGGAATTTGCCGAAACGATTGTTTTTCGCGTAAGTTTCTCCATGCCTGATATATTTGCCATATCCCCGGACCAGCGCCAGCCAGTCATCCCGGCGGTGTGCTCCCAGGCCTGCGAAATTCATCGTTAAATGTCCCTGCGGCGGATTTTCCGGTTTAATGTCTTGAACTACTCCGGGTTTTACCCGGTTTGCTGCCGCGGCTAATTCCTTGTCCACCTTGCCCCCGGGAGCACATTGCGCAATTCGCGCCATGCAGTCTGGATAGATGTCCTGCTTACCAAACGGATGACGCCCCTGCATGGTCAACGGAATACCTGTTTTATTGGAATAGAAGCGCATATTGAGCAGAACTTTTTTCAGTCGCTGCCAGGCTTCCGGGGAAATGGAGAACGGAGTGTCAGCCAAAGCCTCGACAATCATTGACAGACTGTTAGTCGCATAACTGGCATAGGCGAAATAATGGAAATTGTGGTGAAACGCCGAACCATCCGGTTTGTAACCGTTATGTCCTTCAAATAAAATTGCCTTATTCAAGTATTGCTGGAAAGCTTTGAGTCCGCGAATAATTTTTTCCTCATCGGTCTGCATTAATGCTCCGTACAGCAGATACTTCATGTCGATATGGAAGAAGTCCATTGAGGGATTGAGTTTTTCGGGATGATATATTTGTGTCGGCTGATAATTTGATTCATAATAATTGAACGGCTTTTCAGCTTTGCCGGTCTGCCGCAGCGTGTTAGCCATAATGAATGTAGCCTGAGCCAGACTGCGCCCGTTGTACCAGTTCCAGGTGTTTCCGGCGCCGGGGCGGAAGCCCTGATCTGCTAAATGATCGTTGAGCAGGAGATACCAGTCCAGCAACTGCTTTTTGTCTTTTTGCGAACCTTTGTTGTTATAAGTTGTTGCGATCATCAGCATGATGTCTGAGATTTTCCCGGGAGAAACAAAATCGGTTATACCCTCGGCCTCGTAGCCGTCCGCCGGAAAAATGACCGGAATGCCGGAAATACGGTCTTTCTCTTTGATGATATTAAGTTTTTCAATATTGCCTTTCAGGGATTGTATCGACTTCTCGGAGATTTGATTTTTTCCTTCCGGGGCAAATACATTGCGAATTTTAATAATTGCTTCTTTATCCGAGTCAGTGATTTCGCAGGGCAGGGGATATTTTTTCTTGTCGATGACCGGAGGTCGCCACTCTTTCCCGGAAGGCCGGAATTGAGTACGAAAATCTTTTATGATGTTGTAGCACATCAGGTCTATGTAACAACGCCCTGCTGTTTCCGGAGCGGTGATCAGAATATTGTCGGTTGTCGGTGAAACTTTGCCGTCAAACATCGGTTTCCAACTGTAACGCAGCGCGGCGCGCTGCCAGCCGGTGAAATTCAACGGAAAATCAAAACTTCCGCTTACCTTGTTCCCGGTCCTGAATTCAAATTTCAACGCGCCCTTTTGCGGTTTTTCACAATAGACCCAGACCGCGAATGTCGCTTTTCCGTAGGTTCCGCCGTATCCGCCGGTTCGGTAAATATTTCCGATGCCGTGGTTGAAGCGGATGGTATCATGTTTTTTGTAATTCCACTGCAAAGACTTTTTGCCGCTCTTGTAATGATGCGGAGAAAAGCTTATTCCCGCGGGACGAGATGCCTTTGCGTATTCCGGCAAGCCGCTTTCAAAAGATTCCACTCCGAATTTTGCAGGAACCTTTGCCGCACAGGTTGTGATGGCGCAAAACGTTAGTAAATAAAGTGTTTTCATCGGTGTCTCTTATGGTTTGATTACTGGAGTTAATATGATAGATTCGAGAGGCGTTTTTGTATCTCCGGACAATATTTTAAGCAATGCCTTCACACTTTGCTCTCCGATTTCAGTCATGCGGACATCAATTGACGGAGGACAAGGATGCAAACCATGCAGCAGCTGGGGATTATTGTTACAGGAAATAACCGGAACATCGTTTACCGGTTCAAGCCCGGTTCCATATAAGGCCTGATAAACGGCGACAGCAAAGATGTCTGCCGAAATATGAATCCCGGTTCTGAGCGATTTATTTTTGAATATTTCATTGAGGCGTTTTTTTGCCGCTTCAAATATTTCACCTGCGTTCATTGTTACAATGTCTGCGTAGATATGAATGAATTCTTTTCCGGCTGCTTCAACTTTTCTTTTGAAAGCCCCCATTCTTTCGGCGAATAACGGCGAATCAGCATGTCCGAAATAGATAAATCTCCGGCAATCGCGTTCAATGAGATATTCCGCGGCCATAGTTCCGACCACTGAGTTGTCATAGGTGATTTGCGGCATATCGTTGTGGTTCGGTAATCCCATGACTTGAATCATTGGCAGTCCTTTGATTGCCGGACATTCCGTTTGGCATATACAGCCGTCAACTTCATTCTTAAGTTTTGTTTCAAATGTTTTATCATGAGAATAGACTAGTTGAATGAGGGAGTAATTCTGCCGCATCGCTTCTGACTCGATTCCCTTTAAAAGGGGAGCATATATTGTATTAGTGTTCAGGGAATGTTCCACTCGTTTTTCGGGTGGTTGGTTTGAAATGACAGCCAGGCGTTTCAGATGTTTCACAAATGTACCGACTCGTTCGCGTTTTTCAATCAATCCGGCTTCTTCAAGCGAGTTTAGCGCTTTTCGGATTGTAAGGGGATTGGCTTCAAACTTTTCCGCAAGTACAGCGACTGACGGCAGTTGTCCACAATAAATGCCGTCATAGACTGCCTTTGCGATTTTTCCTGCTATCTTGTCATGTTTATTTTCCGGTTTTGTTCCGGCTTTCGCATTGAAGTATTTCACGGTATCTCCAATAGTTATATGTCATATGATATATATAACGCAATTGAGTTGCTAATAATACAGTATACCCGGATACAGATAAGTCAATAGCTGAATAAATCGAATGCCTGAATTTTATAAAAAATTTGTATTCGGTCAGTTGGCATGCCAGCAACTCATGCTCTCCGTTCAACGTCTTTGATTTAAGCAGCTACGCGCTTGAAATCAATGACATCACTTCGAGCAAAATGATGTTACTGCGTCATGCGTTGCATGACAAATGCGCTTTGCTTACTTTCGCCTCCGGCGACCAGCATCTCGTTGCTGGACCACGCCCGCGTACGACGCGGTGCGGTATAACTGCTACGCAGAGTTTTTATAAAATGGACTGACCGATTACAAAAATTTCAAAACCATCCTGCCGGAGGGATAGCTGGCGTTGAAAGTTTGAAAGTTAAAAGTAAGGGCAAAAACAGTTTTAAAATTTGAATTTGGTATCAATATCTTTCCGTTTACAAAACATGCTGAATACAACGGATTCACGTTGTGCATTGCGGCCGATCAGGTGTTTGAACAGAGTGTCACAACTTTGTCCTGAATTGATCGGGACGGTAACAGGATTATTTAATGACGTATGGAAAAGCCAAAGAAGAAGGTACAGTCCAGTTACACTTATAAATAAAGACAATGCGGTTAAGTCCTTTTTCAATCGGAAAACTCAACATTTCATCTTTGGAGGTTAATTCCTGTCCATTAACGCAAAATAACGGGATATTTCTAAAAACATAATTGCTTCCTAAAAAATCCAGAGTTCCAGCCTTTTCAGAATTGAATTTGTAATCAAAAATAATATATGGTTTGCGGCGGTCGATCTTTCTTTCATCAGGACTCATGCGAGCAGCAGGACCGGCAATTTCATCAGGAAAAGACTTTCGTTCCTCTATGACCGAACGGAACCATTTCAATTCAGTAATCGGTTCCGCGTCCGGCTTAGACATCGCGATAACCTTGTTGCGGTAAGTTTTAATATCCCCGAAAGGACTGGATACAACAACCTGGTCCCGGAACTTATGATTTGCAGGAGGAATAAAAGGTTTTCCCGTAACCGACGCAAAAGTCCGCTCCGGTTTGCCATGCTTCAAATAATCGATCTGGCACAGAATAAATGGAGCGCCGGCCCGATCGGAAGCAAACACGCCAAGCCGCAGTTTCCTGGCAATCTCTTTCTCCGCTCCTGGAGCCATCCCGATGACCTTATCATCTGATTCGTATTTATACATCAAAGGTAAAATGAATTTAATTCTGAGGTTTGTCAATATTTCCTGACCGCCATTTTTGAGTGTCAAGGTCAACAGATTATCATCCTGAAGATACAGCCAGGCTTTCAGATCTGTTTTCTCGCTGAAAGCCGGGTCCGGTTTATCATCAGGATTTGGCGCATAACCAATCAGTTTTGGAATTTGGGCATAAACCGGAGGAGCGATATCAAAATAAGTTTTTCCCTTATCAGTTCTTATCTTTACCGCTTGGCCGTTAATTGTAACATTAGTCGCAGCCGCATTAAATGACATGGTCAATGGTTGATCCGAGCCTATATCCGAAGCATAAGGCAGCGTAACCCGGTATATGAGTTGATGTTTTTTTATTCTGGGACCACTGATTTGGGCAAGTTGAAACATTTTCCGGTAGGCAGCATAATCTGTCTGGGTGCAAAACCACCAATCGGGCCGGTTTGAATATTTTTTAAAAATTCTTTCCATTGCACCCCATGCTTTCGGGGTTTTCATCCAAACATGAACCCCGATACTGATATTAGGATTATCACCTTTCCAATATTGATTTCTCATGTAATGCTTAAGAATATTATCAAATCTTGCAGAAGAAGGCGTCCGGTCACCGGGAGAAATCTGCATAAAACCGGATACCGGATCAATATCCCGGGTGAACTCGTTGATGAAACCAAGGTAGGCATTATGATGATAACCGACCCGCTGCAGCATTTCTGCAATGTCAAATCCAATGTTTGGATTGGCGCTGTCACGATAATTTCCATAAGCAAAACAATAGCTGTTTACCGGTTTGTCTGAACGAGACTCAAGATAAGGTCTAATTTCGGCTACTTCCTGAAATATCCGGTTAGTATTCAAATTCGTCAGGCGAGGATGACTCATGGAATGAGCCCCGATATCAGTACCTTTCTCACAAATTCGTTTAAAGTCAAAAGGTTTCGCATTCAAATAAAATGTTCCCTTGAAACCATATTTGTGCATAAGCTTCTGCATTTTGAAATTAGCCTGGTTGTTGTCATCCCAGCGCATTGAAAAAGCAATGTTTTTATTGCTGTAAACCGGACAAATCTCAAGAACCGGTTTTTTTACTGCGGATTTAACCTGAATGGCAACTTCCACCGTATAGTAACTATTATCCTGATCCGCGGACCAGGCACCCATATTGAAAAGGAGCAATGCCGTGACAATACTAAAAAAAACTTTCATTATATTCATCCGTAAAATTGAGATTCCATCATTTGATAAATATACCGCAAGTTAAAATATTTTCTAATTATTTGTTCATCATATTGGTAAATTGTGTCGAACTAAATTCGAAATTGTACCATAAGATTAGTCAAAAAACTCAAAGTTTACCATAACTATACAAAAATGCAATATATTTAAAGCCATAGCTTACATTTTTGTATTAATTATTAAACCTCAGTAACAATAGAAGAATAGTATATGAATATAAGATGTTTGCTATAAGTGTTATGCATAAAATAAAAACAAACATGGCACAACACTTGCGAAAGATTTTTCTAAAAAAATATTAAGCCGTATTGACAAAACATTAAAGATATTATATAATACTGTTATGGTTAACCATAACTAAAAAAGAAAATAAAAATGTTAAAGCAAAAAGAAAAACCGCGTACTCCGGTTTATCAGCAAATAAAAGATGTACTGCAATCAGAGATTAAACAGGGCAAATACAAACCCGGGGATGTCCTGCCTTCGGTAAATCAGTTAGCGAAGATGTTTTATACCAGCCGCAATACAGCGGTCAAAGCGATTACTGATTTGGCCCATGAAGGTGCGATCCACTGTGTTCAAGGCAAAGGATCGGTCGTCAACGATTTGCGTACAACGATAAAATCAAAGCTCAGCAAACCCGGCAGACCCGGAAAAAATCCGTCCATTCATGAAATTGGTGTATTGCTGGCGGATTTCGATGACATTCATCATCCTTACTTTGTCAAAGTATTGCAGGGAATTTCCAAACAGGCAAGGAATTTTCCTGCAATCTGAAAACGTTCTGCATTAACAACTATTCAATCAAGGATTTTATCCAGACTGAAAACTTTGACGGACTGATTGTGGTAACTGAACTTCCTCATAGCTCTGTCATGCTGCTGAAGCAGAACGATATACCGTTTGTGCTGGCCAATAATGATATATACGGGGAAGAACTTTACTGTGTTACGATAGATTCTTATCGGGTTACATTTGAAGCCGTTAAATATTTACACAGTCTCGGGCATACAAAAATCAGCGTCCTGCCGGGGCCGTCTCATGCTCGCAGCACCTCAATAAGTTATCTTGCCTACAAGAATGCGATGAGCGAACTTGGCCTTGAGGTCAATGAAAGTTTTTTTCGAGCTTGTGACTATGGGGAAGAAGGCGGTTATACTGCGTTCAATACGTTTGTTGAAAGAAACAATGTCCCGACTGCGGTCATCACCCTTGAAGACTATATCGCAAACGGCGTAATTAAAGCGGCGGAGGAACACAATATCAAAGTGCCTGAAGAATTGTCAGTTATCGGCAACGGCAATATGCAAGGCGACTCAAACGTCAAGATTCCATTGACAACATTCAATGTTAAACTGGAAGATTTGGGCGCCAATTGCCTCAAAATGCTTGAGCGCCAATTAAACGGGATGCCAATAAAGAATCCGAAAATTAATTTAAAACCTGAGATTATTATCAGGACATCATGCGCGAAACGATAAGTTATCCTGTAAAACGTTAACATAACTCCAAGGAGGATTTTATTGCAAGAACAACTGACCAATAAAGATGAAAAACATCATTATCCACTTTAACAAAACAATTAACAAAAGAAAAAGAAAATGAAAAAAAGAAAAATATTCACACTAATCGAACTCCTTGTGGTAATAGCAATCATCGCTATTCTTGCCAGCATGCTGCTGCCTGCGCTCAACCAGGCTCGTGAAAAGGCCAAAAGCATCAAGTGCGTCAATAATTTAAAACAGTTAGGAAACGCACAATGTTTTTATGTTGACGACAACAAAGACTTTTTTGTCAACGGATACAGTGCAACTGAAGGATACTGGAACTCAAGACTGGTCAGAAATAAATATACCACAACATCAATTCTACTATGCCCGAGCATGCTGTTTGAACGTGCCTGGTATGGACATAATGAATATGCAGAACTCTATCCGACAAATTCAATGTGGAAATATCCGGATTACGGGTACAATGGCGAAATCGGTTATTCCACCGACCCGAATAAAGTTTCAACACCAGGGTCCGTTAAACTTGCTCAGGTTTCTAAACCTAGCGCAACCATAATGAATGCGGACACCTACTTGTCAAATCTAACTTCCCGCGGGTACTGGCTGCTCAACTTTCTTTATACCACATCAAGTTCAAACGGCCAGTTACATTCCCGGCATTCTCAGGCTGTAAACGTTCTTTGGGTGGATGGACATGCCTCTAATCAAAGGGTCAATACGCAACTTCCAGCGCCTTACTCAGCTCTGTCCAACCCATATATGACCCAACCATTCAATGCCGGCGCTCCCCGGGGAACTCCTGAAAATCATTGGGATGCCAGATAATCTTTTTTAACAATACTTCTCTCCCTGTCATATGGCAGGGAGAGCTTTTCTAAATACACCGGAGGCTCACATTGATGATAAAAAAGCATAACTACCTGAAACTTAAACTCATTACAGCATTAATAGGATTGGCTTTCATTTCGACAAATGGTAACGACGTTAAAATCGACAAACCGGTTGAGGTTATCAAGCCGTTTGAAGTCGCCAACTATACTAAAACGAAGAAAGAGTTCGACGTTCCGGCGTTCGGGATCGAACATCAGGTACGATTAAGTCTGGAGGTATGTGCTCCGCACCAAAAATACAAAGCCGGGTCCGGGTCCAATCCGGTTCTGCAGCTGATTGTCAACGGCAATTCAATCACCCGGAAACAGCTCTTGAACAAGTTCCCAAGCTTCAAATACCTGGACCGTTATGAACTGACCTGGGACAAAGGCGTGAGATGGCGGGTTCTCTACGGGCGGAATTTTGAAATGGTCAAAGATTACGCGGCGCAATATCCCAACGATCCTGCTCCGTACAAGTATGTTTTCGATATTACCAAATTTGTCAAACCTGGCAAAAACGAAATCATTTTCAACTACAGCCATTCTTTCAAAGATATAAAACTGAAAGTCCGCAATGTAAATCTGGTAGTGGGGCGGACTTTCCTGCACCCCAAAACATTGAACAAGGTCATTCCGGCCCCGACCGGCAAAATTCCGGTAGTGCAAGTCAGGGGAAAAACCAGTGAACCGTTCAAAGTATTTCTGGCGGATGGAGGAGCCGTAAGTATCACGATGAATGGTAAAAAGTTCAACTTTCACACTCGCACCTCGGTTCCCGACCGGACCTGGAAAAATACAAGTTTGACCAAATCCGGCAAATCGATCGCCAAAGGACAAAACAATACCGTCGTCTGGAAAACGGCTTACTATTCGGTAAGCCGCACTGTGGAAGTCAAAGCCGACCATATAACGATTAGTGATAAAATAACCAATACCGGCAGCAAACTGCTGGGGATGTACCTTGAAAACTGGACCGATTTCAATATTGCCAAAGCACAATATATTTTAGGCGGACATAATATCAAGGGTGACGCGAGGCAAAGCGAATGTGGTAATCCGTCAGCGGTTATCGTGTCCTCGTCAGGGTCTGTCGGGATGGTCCCGGATTCCGATGTATTTCAAGCCCATATCAACATCTTCCGACAGCAAAAACGGACCGGACTGAGTGATCAAAATCTGGGAATCCAGCCCGGCAGAAGCGTCATCATGAGATGGAGCATCTATCCCGTTGCAAAGGGCGGTTACTGGGATGTGGTCAATGCGATTCGCCGCAACTGGGGAGTAAACCGGGCTATTCCCGGCCCGTTCGCCTTCAGGTCTTTTTCAAGACTCAAAACAACCGACACGGAAAATGTTGACTGGATTAAGCGGCGCAACCTGACCATGGCTTGCGACAGCATTCCGGTTTACAACAGCGATATGATCGCGAAACTGGCGAAAAAGTACGGCGACAAAGGCCGATTTACAAAATATGCTCACGGAACCGCGGTAACACAGGGGACCGTATTCCTCAAAAATCTGAAACGGGTATCTGAATACTTCAAAAAGCATATCCCCGGATTCGACTTTTTCTGCTACTTTCACGCTCAGGTTTCCACCGTCGAAGAAGGCCATCAGCTTTATGACGATTCCGTAGCCCGGGATGCAAAAGGCGAATACTGCTTTTACTCATCACGCTGTCTGAAAATGTATGTTCCAACCTTGACCAATAAGTACGGCAAGGCGCTCTGGGAATACGTCAAGCTGATCGTCGATAAAGACAAACTTGATATGCACATGTACTGGGACGAGGAAAGTTACAGTATGCACCGCTTCATTTACAATGATCAAGCCTGGGACGGGAATTCCATTATCCTGAATCCCCGGACTTATGAAGTGGCCCGCAAGGTCACCTGTGTGCCTCTGGCGACTCAGCCTTTGAAACTGGCAATCACCAAATATGTCAAGGATAGCGGTAAACTGCTGCTGGCCAACAGTCAGGCGGCAACTCCGACGATGCGGGCTCAAAACATTATCCGTTTTGTTGAAACCGGTTCTTACGACAATGTTTACAAATCCAACCTCGGCTGCATTATCGGCCTTGGGACCCACGGTTTTGAAAACACTCCGGCGGGAACTTTCGAACAGTTTCAGCAAATGCTGTTGCGCGGCGGAATCCAGTATTCCGACTGGTCAATCCCGAACGACCAGGTTCCGGCCGATTATTTTCCGCATTACATGTTTCCGCTGACTCCGGTTGAGATCGGTTCCGGCGTAATTTTCGCCAAAGAACGAATCGTCACCTGTAAACCCGGCATCTATTCGTTACCCGGCAAGGTCAAAGCGAAAAAAATCGTGACGGTCAATGCTAAAGGACTGGTTGAAAAAACAAATCAGTATGTCAAGGAAGTCAAAACCGGAAGCGGTTATCAATATGAGCTCCGCAATCCGAGCAACTGCCTGATCGTATTGATTAAATAAACCCATATATTCAAAATATCGCGGTGACAAGGTTGCAGATGTTGCCGCGATAAACACCATCGAAAGCTGAAATATGAAAGTTTCCAAGTTCCTGACATTCTGCCTGATCATGACATCAACGCTGTCTTTTGCCGGAGAAGATCACTATATTTATGATGCCGGCTATCGTCAGCAGCTTCATGAGCTGGTAAAACAATATGCCTGGGCCCGCATAGAAAAAAAACGCATTCTCAGCCTGGCTGATAAAATAGTCAAGATGGACAATAATGATCTGTGGTTGTCGATTCCGTCTCAAATGGTGCCGCGGGCATCCTATGTCAACCGCAAATGGGGATGCCCTAAATGCGGACCGGCCATCTTCAAAACCGGCTATTATCCGTGGATTAAGCTGCATGGACAGTGGAAACTGCAATGTCCGATCTGTAAAGAAAAATTTCCGAAAAATGATTTCTACAAGTATTATTTATCAGGAATCGACCGGAAAGGCAATTTCAACCCCGGCCAGGCGGACAAATCATTGCTTTTCAATACCGAACATCCTGATCCGAAAGACCCGCTGCATAAATTCGGGGTCGACGACGGCACCGGCTATGTCCGGAACGGCAATGAGTATTACGCGTTTATCGCGCATTACAATCTTAATTCAAACTGGCATTCCGGCGGCAGCTCCGGCTACAACTACCGGATCGACAATCCGCTTGATAAAGCTATGGCACTCGGGTTCGCTTACGCCTACACCGAAAAGCCTGTTTATGCGGAAAAAGCCGCGGTTATTCTCGATCGTTTCGCCGACCTTTACCCGGATTTCGATTTAAACTACTGGGCGCGGCGGGGCTATAAAAAAGACTTCTGGACCTACGGGAATTCACAGGGAAAAACCTGCGACGATATCTGGTCGAGCATCAACAGCCGCAAACCTCCAGTCATTTACGGCCTGATCTATGACGGAGTGAAAAACAACCCGCCATTATACGCGTTTTTGCGTGATCGGGCAAAAAAATATGATCTGCGGTCTCCTAAAGGCACGTTCAAGGATTTCACCCGCAACGTCGAACAGAATATCTTTGCTCACGGCCTTGATTGTTATAAGAAAAGAATAATTGTCGGCAACACCGGTTTCATGAGCCGCGCCGTTATGTTGACGGCTCTGGTTGCCAGAGATCCTGAAGTACGCAACGCGATCATCGAATTTTTAATTTCACCGCCGCTGGAACACAAAACCGCAAAAAACACCTTTAATTACCCGCATATCATGGGGATCGACATTCTTGGCGAAGCAACCGACCTTACCCGCGACGGCTTCTCCTGGGAAGGCGGCTTCGGCTACATTTCAATCGCCCCCAAAAGTCTGACCACGAACTATCCGGCAATGCAGCTGCTGGAACAGAAGATCACCGATCCTGAACTGAAAAAACAATTCAAACTGGTTAATCCCTTACTCAAAGATCGCCTGATCCGCTACTATTACAACGCCTGCCAGACGGTATGCCTCGGGAAGTACGCCCCGAATTTCGGGGACGGCGGTAAATTCGGCGTTGGTTATATTCCATATGGCGCAACCCGGACTGACCTTGGCGCCGGGCTGACTTGTCTTAAGGATGAGTTGATAGCGAGATTGTACCTGGCGGCAATTAATACGCAAAAGGGAAACAGTTCGCTTGGAAAACAATTGCAGAACCCTTTTTTCGACTACGCCGGCTTTGAAGCGCTGATTACCAGGGCAAAGGCCGGGAAAAAACAGTATGAATACTCTAAAACATCGGAGAATATGACCGGACGCGGCTTTGTTTATCTTCGCAGCGGCACAAACGAGCACCGGCGGGCTCTTGCCGTTTATTACGGTGATCCCGGCGGACACAACCAGAGCGACGTCTGCAATATCAACCTGTACGGTCAGGGTACAGATCTCACTCCGGGTCTCGCCTATCCTGATATGACTAAACGAAATATGCGTCATTGGTGGCATGACAACACCATCAGTCATAACACAGTATATGTGGATCTGCAGCGACAGTATCAGCAGGGCAACCGCTTTAAAAAGCAGGGAATTTACATTGCCGACCAGAAAAACTTTGCCGAATCGCCGCTGGCGGCGATCGTTGACATCGACGGCGGCAAAGCATACCCGCAGCTCAAAAAATATCGCCGGACTTGCGCGCTGGTAAATATTGACGAAAAGGACTACTACGCCGTAGACTTCTTCTCAGTTCAAGGCGGTCAGGATCACATCAGCAGTTTTCACGGCAACGCCGGAGCAACCGTAACTGAAGGCGTTAAGCTGACGAAGCAAACCAAAGGCACTTACGCCGGGCCTGACATTCCTTATGGCGCAAAACAAGGCAAAGGCTTGCAATATCTGTTTGACGTTCGCAAAGGGAGATTGGAAAACAGCGCTTCGGTTGAATGGCAAATTAAAAATATCAGAAACCAGATCAAGTATGGCGACAAAGTTCGCCTCCGCGCCACCTGTCTGTCTTACACGCCGCAGGAATTCGTCCTGGCCGAAGGCAGTCCGCCGCAAAATGTCTCTTTTTATCCAAAATCAGTCACCTATCTGCTGCGGAGAACTCAGGGAAAAAATCTTTCGACATTGTTTATTTCCGTTTACGAAAGCTATCTTGAAGGCAAACGGCGGGTAAAAAGTATCAAACTGCTGCCGCGCAAAACCGGCGGAACATTCAGTGCGGCTCTGGAAATTACTCTCGATAACGGTAAAAAGGATATCATTGTAAAATGCGCCGCCGTCAATGATTCAGCCGGTTTTGTCAACGGCATTTATCTGAAAGGCAATTTAGCCGTTGCCCGCTATGAGCATGACAAAGTCAGTGAACTGATGATCGCAAAAGCGTCAAAACTAACCCTGCCGGATAATTTTTCATGGACCGGTAAAGCCGCGTTCCAGGCAAAAGTCAAAGATTACGACCAAGGCGTCAAACGTCCTGCCGTGATCCGGCTGAACAAACCGCTGACCCTTCCGGAAAACCTGCTTTATCCATTGTGGACGGACATTACTCCAGCTACCCCGAGAGCCGACTGTAACTACCGGATTATATCCGTCAAGTCAACTGGTAAAGAAACACTGCTGAAAGTTGATGCCGTCTCATTCATAAACTGTAAAAACAATGCTACGCCTTCCCTGGCATCTCCGGAAATAAACTGGACGGCGATCAGCCGCAGACTGGCGTCCCCGGATTCCGGAATCGGAGAACTAATAAAATTGCTGCCGACCCAAATTAAGATCGACCTGAAAAAAGGCATCATCCCAAATTCACATGAGGTACAGCAAGCGTTTTCTGAGCTTTTGACATCATCCAAACTGGCGAATAATTCCATGCTAAGCTCCACAGTGAAGGGAATTTTTGCAAAAAAGGTCCGCGAACGCGGCATTGACAATCTCAACAACAAAGACTTGGCGCTCTATAATTATTTAATTCTCAATAAATTGTTTCCGAATTCAATTCCTGCATATCCGACCTTTATCTACGACTTTGATAAAGGAGCGGATTGCGTTATTCCTTTTAACTATTACATTAAAAGAAAATGAACATGAACGAACAAACCATTGATTCCAATTTCAAGCAGGTTTTAAAAGCGGTTAATTTTGAAACCCCGGACCGGCTGCCTTTCTGTGGTCATTTCTGGGGCGATTTTCCGCAAAACTGGTGCAAATACATGGGCTTGCCGGAAAATACCCATCCGGATGACTATTACGGTCGTTATCTGTGCGAACATCTGGGGAATGAAACATTGTTCCCGTCACGTTCCGGCCAGGTTATCAGAACCGAAGGAGAATATGACATTATTGATGACGGGTGGGGACGGCTCATCCGGCGCAGCCGGGACGTTTACTTTTCTGAAACGATAGACCGGGTTCTGAAAAATCACCGGGATCTGGACAAAATAGTTCCGGAACCGGCCAACCTCGATCTGCGGTTTGACGAAAATTTCTACCGGCATTTACAAAATTTGCGGGATCGGGGTGTGTTTGTGCTGGCTAAAATCGGTGGCCTGTATTGTCGCGGTCAGTTTATCCGCGGCGAAGAAGATTTGCTCATGGATATGATGCTGGAAAAGAAATTCTGTCATGAATTTTTCGATATTCTGGCTGAACATCTGACCGCCATGGCGCTTGAGACCCTGAAACGCGGCGACTTCTGGAATACCGGATTGATCGTCTGTGACGATATGGCCGGCGGCACCGCGCCTAACTTCGGGCCGGATATTTTCGCGGAATTCCTGCTGCCGAGATATAAAAAGATGCTTGCAACATTACGTCAGGCCGGTTGTCCGAGATTTTTCTTCCACAGTGACGGCTGTATCGGTCCATTGCTGGATATGCTGATCGAAGCCGGGTTTGAGGCATTCAATCCCCTGGAGCCGGCTTGCGGTCTCGACCTGCCTTCTCTTAGTGCAAAGTACGGCAAAAAGATCATCCTGTGCGGCGGGGTGTGCAACACCCGGATTCTTCCACGGGGCGACAAAAAAGAAATAGAAGCCCACGTCCGCCCGCTGATCGAATTGGGGCGCGAAGGCGGAATCATTCTCGGCCTGGCCTCAATCGGCGATGACGTATCCCCGGAAGCATATGATTTTTATATGTCCTTGATCAAAAAATACGGTAATTACAACTGACAGAGTCAAAATGAATAAAAAAACAAACAACAACATTTTACGGGCCGGAACGGCAAAAAGCGATATCACTACTAATGAACCCGGTGTTTTAATCAAAGATCCGATGTACGCCAAAGCACTGGTAATCGATGACGGAAAAACCAGGTTCGTGTATATCGCAATGGACGTTACCGCCATCAGTGGAAGGAAGATCAGCGCCGGCATGCTGCCGGATGTCGGCGAGGATTTCCTGCCGAATCTGCGGGCAAAAATTGAAAATGAGCTGCATATCCCGGGCTGCAACGTTCTGGTCAATGCTTCTCACACTCATCCACCCGGCCGCATGTTATGCGATGATCAGGAACAGCTGGACCGTACTTTTGACGCGGTGGAACGCGCGACATCCGGGATGGTCCCGGTCAGAATCGGTTCTGGTTCAGGGCACGAGGACTCCTTGACAATAAACCGGACCGTCAAACTGAAAAACGGTAAAGACTGGACGTTTAGACACACCAATCCAAGTCCGCCGGAACAGGAAATTGCAGGCTACCGGGATATCGACCCGGAAATCGGTCTGCTCAAGATCGAACGGCTTGACGGCTCTCCGCTGGCCGTGCTCTATAATTTCGCCTGCCATCCGCTGTTCGGCGATATGCAAGGGGCTGTAACCGCCAACTATCCCGGCGTCGCCTCCGGAGTTATTGAAGCAAAACTTGACAAAGGAATGACAGCATTATTTATGCAGGGCGCCGGCGGCAATATTATCGACCGCGGTTTTAAGGATTTCAGTAAAGATCGTGATATTACCCCGATGGGGACGAAACTCGGTCAAAGCGCACTTGGTGCGGTTGAAAAAATATCGGGAGAAGATGTTTCATTGAAAGTGATCAATGAAGCTATAGAACTTCCGAGAAGAACCGATATCCCGGAACGGATTGAGGAATTGCGGCAAGAGCAAACAGAACTGCTGGCCTCGCTGCATGGAACAACGTTGAACTTTAAAGAATTTTATTCTATCTATCCTCAATATATCGAAAAGTCTGACGTCAATGATTCCGACATGGACAAAATCAGGCGCGGCTATATCGCAAAATATCTGCAAAGTTCCGCTGCCATGGAAAAACTTGCAAGAATTGAGGATAAAATTTCGACCTTGACCAAGCACATGGCCCTGAATGACGCCAGCGGCGAAGACACCATCAAGACTGAAGTAATGGGGATTCGAATCGGCGACGCCATAATTATCAGTTCACCGGCTGAACTGCTTGTGGAAGTCGGCTTGAATATAAAAAAGATGTCTCCATTCAAGACAACCTTGATCTCCGCTTTTTCCAACGGATACATTCATTATGGCCCCCCGGCAGAATACTACGACAAAGGCGGTTATGAAGTGACCGAATGCCTCCTTGCACCCGAGTGGCAAGATGTCTTTGAAGCCAAAGTTCATGAGATTATCAAACGTCTTTAAGGAATTGTTTTATGTTCATTGTCTTAGTTAAATGCTGTTTTTTGAGTATGTCATTTAAAACTACCTGGTAATTTAAAAGCAAATAAAATTTTTTAATATTCTTTCAGGATTTTAGGAAAACGGGTGGCGGTATATCGTTGTTTCATTTGCAGAGGGGTAATGCCGTAGCGTCTTTTGAATTGACGATGAAAATATCCCGCATTGTTAAAACCGCTTTGGATTGCCGCATCCCAGACGGAAATATCTCCTTCCCCGAGCAGTTTGCATGCGTTTTTAAGTCGGAATTCAATTACGTATTCCATTAACGACATACCGGTAAATTCCTTAAATTTAACCGCGAATTTCGATCTCGACATGGCAACATCCTCCGCCGCGGATTTCAGCCGGTATTCATCCATCGGCTTTTTTCTTATTCTCCTGCACAACAAAGCAATTCTTGAATCATCTTCAGCTGACTTATCATTATCAACCAGGGCCAGACTTCTGCTGAAATTAATAATCAAACATGACAGCAACGCGGTGATTTTCTCTTTTGAAAGAACGCCCGGATTATCAATTTCATAATGCAGTTCCGCCGCGAGACGCAGGTTTTCCGACAGGTATGCCGGGTCCGTTCCGGAAAAATAGTTTTTCCCGATTGCAAGACGCTTGATATGGTCATCAATCGCCGGCATCTCTCTTGATAAGAAATACCCGGGATCAAAACAGAATAGAATAAATTCCCCTTCGTTTTTTTCATTACAACTGATGAAATGCCCAACGCCGCTGAACAGGAAGAACGCGCGCCCCGGGGAGAATCCACATTTCTGCCCGTCTATGTACTGCTCGCCGCAATTATTCAGGCAAATAAAAATTTCGTGCATATCATGACTATGTGGCTCATGTCGACTGTATGCCCGTCCTTTAGCAGACCAGATCATATCAATAACTTTCATTTGGATGATTGTGTATAAATATAACAATCCATACAGGAAATTCAATGAAAAATAATCACTTTGGGACAATCAAACCAGACAAAACAAAAACAAAGACATCCCGATTACAGGGATGTCTTTATTGCATTGATACTAATGAATGCCAATCCTGACCGGACCGTTGATTACCGGCAGTTCAGAATCGCTCCCAGCAGATTTAAACTGCTGCTGACTATTTTTACCGCCTGAGAGCAACGGTGTGAAGACTCATAATGACGGATTTCCTTTGTCGAGCAAGTCGGATAACAAACAACTGTCGTTGCCGGGGAACAGGTTACGGTTTCAACAACAACGACTTTTGGTCTGACGACAACCGGCTTGTATACGACCACCTTTTTAGGCTGCTGCCGATAATAGTTATCGTTTGATTTATGGGTATTTCGGCCATAAACAGTGTTTTTGCCTGGAACAGCCTTTCTTGAATAATTATTGCTGTACCCCTGGCTTTTGTAACTGTAGTTGTTGTAATTTCTGCTGTCGTGCTTTGCCGCAACGGATGAAAGCGTCAAGCCCAGGCCGAGTCCCAATGCAACGATGATGGTTGACTTTTTCATTTTTCTACTCCTTCATTTAAGTTAATCTTGGACCGGTGAAGGTCTCTAACTGATATCCGCAGGAAAAATGAATATCTCACGCATACAATAAAAAATTTTTCAAAAATTTTAAGCGGCAGCTCCTTATTTGGTTGCAGGAAGATACCTTTTGGCAACCTGGGCCACGTAGGAGTCTTTATTTTTGGCTAATTCCGGCCAGGCGGCTTTGACGAGAGGGCTGTTGTTGTTGCCGTATTGCAAAATTCTCAACGCCTTGCGGCGAACCGTTGGGTTGGAATCCTCTTTGACTATTTTTATAACTCCGGCTAAGCCTTTATTATATAAAGAGTTGTTTTTGCTTCTCAACCGGTTCAGGGTATTGCGCAGAGAATTAATTGCTGAAACACGATAGCTATAGGAGATAGAACGATTTCCGGCATATTCAAGAATTTTCTCAATGGATTGTTCATCGGCAACCGTGGCAAAGACCGGGATGAGTTTGGCAAGAGTCTTTATATCTTTGGTATTACTGAACTTTTTGAACCAGGCCGGATCTTTTTGGGCTTTCGCGGCCAGGGCTCCGACAGCGTTCCTGATGGAGCGGGAATCCCTTTCATTCAGAGCAGCAATGCAAATCGCCAGCTCTTTGTCATTGGCCGGGGAATCTTTCAAGTAGGCGGGAGGACGCTCTCTGACGCCGCGTGAAGCAATGGTACGCCAGGCCGCATAGCTGACTGCCCGGACCGGATCATTCATTCTGGCTTTCAAGGCGTCGGTTGAACTTTGATCTTTGTAACTTGCAAGGCCTTTTACTGCGTTCATTCTGGCCCTGGTGTTGGTTGAAGTGGATTGTTTGATCAAATCTTCCAGACTGGCCTGTGGCTTTGGTGGAGTTACCGAAGCGGAAGTCGCCTGGCTGACAGAAGTTGAACGGCGGGAAGTTGCAGGTTGCCTGCGGTCCATATGCTGTAGAGCACGGTCCGCGTAATATTTGAGCCCTTTGTCATTACCCTTGCTTATTTTTTCCAACGCAGGCTTGAATGTGGAATCCATAAAGTTCCCCATTCCGGTTAAAATACTTGATTTCTGGCTTCGGTCACCGTTTTCCAGGAGCTTCAACAAAGCCTCTTTTGCCTCTTTTTCACCCGCGCCCCGGTTTAAACCGCGACAGCCGCGCCAAAATCTGACCAGGTCATAAGCCGCTTGTGAACGCATTTTGGGATCATGGTCTTTCATAGCCGCTTTGTACAAATAATCGCTGATGAGTTCCCGGTTTTTACCTGCCTGTAAAAGCAGAGCAATGCAGTCCTTGCGGACCGTTGAACTCTTCGCGTTCAGAACAGCATTTCCGACTATTTTTATTCCTTCAGGTTTACCGGATTTTATTAACATCATCCCATAAGCCCTGAGCGTTGCACCAGTCGAACCGGCAAACTTTTTAGTGATAGAGTCAATATTACCTGTTGCCGCGTTTCCCTGCATGTTCAGCAGTTGTATCGCAACTCTTTTGATCTGGTAATCGCTGCTGCCGGCCAGAGGAATTACTTTTTCCGCAACCTCCGATGATTTTATATTGAACATTACCAGCCGGTTCAATGCAGCCAGACATTTACCCCGGTCGGAAGAAGTCAAATCCGGTAAAGTCGATGTCATTATTTTATCATCGATCTGCCGGTTAATCTTGTCATCTTTGAGCTTGTTCTTCAAGTTTTTCAGACAATTTGCCGCTCCATGTCTCACATTCGCATCCTTTGCGTCAAGAAGAGCGGTCAGCGGCTTGACGAAACGCGGGTCATCAATACGATTCCCGAGGAGCATAAATACCTGCTTAATGCTGTCGGAATTACCTTTTGTCAGGGTCTTCCGGCAAATGTCATAAACCGTCTTTTTGCTTTCCGGTAAATTGATCATGTATCCGATAACATCTTTTGCATTCAATGCCAGAGTCCGGGATTTATCGCTCAAGGCCAGATCCATAACTATTTCGATAATTTTCCCGTCATACTTCTTTTTGCCCTTCAGAGAATAAAGAATCCGGCTTTGGATACCAACCGGCTCGCCGCTCTTCAACATCTTTAACAGCATTTCGTTATTCTTGTCGCCGCCGGCGTTTGCCATCACGGTGATAAGAGCCTGCAACTGTTTTGCATCAGCCTTAGCTACCAGGGTAGAAAATTTCTCAGGATTTTTAAGTGAGTAAGCTTCCAGCTTCTTCTGCGCTGAATACTTTTGCCCCTGGTATCTGCTGTTCATATAATAATCCAGCACCAGTTTCAGGTCACCATCATTAATGTTCTGCCCCGGTTTGGCGTCCTTTATTCCCAGTTTCTTTAAGGCGGCAACCGCGGCGCCGGCGACATTCGAATCCGGATCATTTAATCGTTCTTTCAAAGGTTCAACCGCTTTCTTATCCCCAATTACCCCGAGGGAGTTTGCGGCGGTATGGCGAACATCTGAATTTGAATCAGATAGCCCTTTTATCAATACCTGAACGGCTTCATTGCATCCGGGCATGGCAAGAGCCTTCATTGCGGCGGCTTTAGCGACCGCGTTATCGCCTCCTGCGGCGCTAATTAATTCCGGAACAGCGTCCCTGCCTTGAAGTTTTAGCAGCTCTGAAGCGTTGTTCCTGATCGTATAATCCTTACTGCTCAGAAACTTTATCGTCGGCGCAATCAATCGCTTATCAACACTCCTCCATGTGACCAGACGCCCGAGGGCCGAATCGACCGAGTTTTTGGAACCGTTCTTCAGAACCGGTAACAGAGCTTCAGTTATCTTGTTTCTAATTACATCTTCAAATTTTTGCCGGGCTGCAGGATCTTTTTTGAAATCGTCTTTGTTGATTCTCGGATAATCGCGCTTGATGTCATGCATGATAAGACCGGCCCGATTACTTACCCGATTGTCGGACGATCCAAGCAACCCGGCTACAGTCAAGATCAAATCCATATCTTTTGCCTTGACAAGCCTGGAACTAAAAGACGAACTGCCAAGAATTGCCAAAGCCTGTCCCGACTTCGATTTTAATCCGTCGTTCAGAATTCTTAACCCTTCACTACCATAATCAAAAGCGAATTGAGCACAATCCCGAGCTCCGCGTGAATCTGAACCTGATATTATTTTAGCTATAGCCTTCAGCCCTCGAGGATCTTTTTTCAGGGCCATAAGCTCAATCGCGCTGTTGCGAACAGTTGAATTTTTGTCAAACAGGTATAAGGCAAATCCATCACAAATTTCGCTGCCGTCATCCTTGGCAAAACGCTTCAGCGCTCTTGCGGCGGTACTTCTCACGTTTTGCGATGAATCATTTGCCAGCAATTTAAACAACTCACCTTTCCAACGCGGATTCCTTGCCGCATCAGCCGTCTTTGTCCTGATTTTTTCATCTGAATTGGTAAAACCTGTTGCAAAGACGGCATTTGCTTCAGGAGTATTAAATGAGCCGAGAAGCGGAATCAGGCTGGTTCGGTTGGCAATGTCTTTACGATTGTAGAGTGTGATAAGGGCATCCGGTTTGCTTTTGAATATACGGGATAAAGCGGTTGCGGCCACTGATCCCATTGTTGTTCGACTCCCCCCGCCGCCACGTGGCGACCCGATATATATATACATCAAGCCGGTTTTATCGGTTAATAGAGGAGTTATCCAAGGAGCGGCCGGGATTGCTTTATTACCCATTTCCCCCAGACTTTTAACCGCATTGGCCCGGGTGGAATCTCCTCCTTTGATGATACTTGCAATCTTTCTGGATAATTTTTCCGGCATATCATCAGGTATTTTAGCCGGAAAGCTGGTTTTAGCTCCTTGCAAAGAAAATGCGCCCAGCATTACCGTAAGCAACAGTATTACTCTATTCAAAACGTCCTCCTTATTAGTTTATGGGAACCAATAATTAGAGGTTCCCTTATTTTTTTAAATGCCGCTTGAAGAATTCATTCATTTCATTTTTTGCTTTTTTCAACGGCAGTTGAGTCGGGGTGAAACCATGACTGCCTCCCTGGATTTCATGTTTTGTCGATTCTATCCCGGCTTCCTGATATTTTTTATGAATTACCCGAGCCTGTTCAATTGGTACAATAGGATCGGCGGTCCCGTGATAAATCAATAGAGGCGGGTCATTTTTGTCCACATAGGTAATCGGACTGAACTGTACCGCTTTTGACTTCAAATATTTGCTCCCCATCATTTCCTTGACGCGAGGCTGCAAGACCATATCCGATGGACCAAAGAAATCAACCACCGCCTGTACTGAAGATGACTGATTGAGATTTCCCCCGATATTCCCTTCCAGTTCTTTTACTCCGCCGCTGGTTCCAAGCATCAATACCAGATGCCCTCCGGCCGAACTGCCGCCAACCCCGATTTTATCGGCATTATAGCCATATTTTTCGGCATTGGCCCGGAGAAAACGGATCGCGCCTTTGCATTCTTTGATGATCTGAGGGAGCCCCGGAACCCCCAGGAGCTGGTAATCGATACTGGCAACCGCATATCCCTCTTCAGCCAGAGCCAGAAAAGCCGGATTGACATTTCTCCTACTGCCTTTTGTCCAGCCACCGCCATGAATCCAAACCAGCAGAACCGGCTTTTTCTGGTCGTCAGGTTTTTTTTTCGGCATATAAATATCCAACAACATCTTTTTACCGTCAACCGTGGCATATTGAATATCTGCAAGCAAATTAGCGTTAACTCTGTTAAGCCGCATCATTGAACGGATTTTTGCAAGTTCGTCAGCAGTAAGAAATTTGTCTTTGTTCAGGTCAAGTTTGTCAAACATTGACTTGCGCCAGGGATATTCGTCACGCGAAATCTTTCCGTCCTTATCCTTGTCGAAACGGTCGAGCATTTTCTTGAAACGAGGATTATTCTCATTGTTTACACCATACACAACCTGTCCTAATGCCGCCAACAAAATAACTGAAAAAATTCTTCCTGCCATTTCAAAACTCCTTTATTTTGGATAAAATACAATAATCCTTCATAAATAAATTTCAATATTATTCTTGAAAAATCACCTTTTCCGGTTTATAATGAAATTCGACCAAAACGTCGGGAGAATACCTATGGAAAATATTTTGGCTAATTTTGATCGTGAAACAACGACGCTGGAAGTGAAAATTGAAAATATTACGGATATTTCATCTCTTGCGGAGTTTTCAGAACTGAAACAGCTTAAACTGGAAAAATGCAACCAGTTGACTGATATTTCAGCCCTCGCGAAACTAGATAAACTAAAAACTCTGATCATTCTTGATTGCGCACAGTTAACCGACATATCCCCATTAGCAAACTTAAGTGGACTGACACAATTAAAAATGACTCAGTGCGAACAGTTGTCGAATATCTCTCCACTGGCACAACTTGTTCAAATTAAAAAACTTAAAATTGCCGATTGTCATGTATTGACTGACATTTCTGCGGTTGCCGCAATGTGCGAGCTGACAGTTCTTACTCTTACCGCAGCGAAGGATCTTACTGATCTTTCCCCCTTGGCAAAGTTATCAAAACTGGAAAAACTGGACCTTTCCTGTTGTTGTTCAATTACTGATATCTCTCCTCTATCTGAATTGAAGAATTTAAACAGGCTGAGTCTATGTCGCTGTGAAAGTCTGACCGATGTTTCCCCTTTAGCAGAACTCAATAATCTCAAAGAGCTTGATCTGCTGTTTTGTACCAAGCTTGCCAATCTCAAACCGCTTGAATGCCTGACTCATCTTGAATGTTTGAACATTGCTACAATGCTTTTCAATAAAAGTGCGAAAAAATTACAAAAAAGCCTGCAAAACTGCAATTTCAAGTTGAAATGGACTTCTGCTGAATTATACGGTCTGGGCCTGATCATTGCGGTCGCGTTGTTCCTTATCGCGTTCCTTTCTGTCGTATTACTCAAATTTTTTGGCGTTATCCACGGCTTTTGATTTTTTGCGCTATTATAATATCAATTTTCTATTTATTCGGTATCAGGTAAGGCTTAAGACTGAATCTGTCGTTGTTACTTTCTGCTTTTTTTCTTTCTCGCTGCAAAACGTTTTTTGCGTTTGGCTTCCGCAAGCGCTTTTGCCCGGTATAAATAAACCATTTGCCGGGCAATATTTTCCAGTCGAAAAACATCGCCCTGGGCCGATTCGTCTTTTTCACGAATTCTGTTAAGAATTACAGTACGCTCCAACTGGAGTTCCTTTATGGAATCTGTGATATCGAGCGGCTTTTCCCGTACAGCGACAATTTGAACCAGGGGGGTGATTAACGGATGTTTTTTTCTTTTTTCCTGATCTACCCGTGATGCGGTTTTTGAGATAGGATAGAAGCGGTATAAAGGCAGTTCATCTTCAAGTCGGGACTTTTCTTCCGTTTGCAGATAGCGTTGGTATTTAGCCATAAACCTGTTTACGGTATTTTGCGAGCCCAGAAAGAATACCGCTTTACCTTGCTTCAGGTGTCCGGAAATAAGAGATATAATCGTGTCGTGGAAATCTTTTCTTGACACGTCAATTAATCTTTTCTTCAATAATTCCGCGCGTTGTTTCTGAAGTCCTGAAACACTGTTTTCCAAGGGCCGTTCAAGCTGTCTTTTTAAGTAATTTTGATCAGCAATGCTCAATGAATAAAGAATCCAGCGTTTTTCAAAATCCAAAAAATTTAGAGATGAATCATCGGTAAATACAACTGCGCCATCCGGAATATTTTTTATGGAAAAATCAACAATTTTTTTGCATCTGTTCTGCTTCAGGTAGTAAGGTTCTGAATCCTCGAATGAAGCGCAGATCCCCCAGATTCCATGGATAATCGCAAGCAGCGCAATAATCATTAGCTGGCGGCGGTTGGACTGTTTTCTGGTTATGTGCCACAAGCCGCTGAGAGCAAGGATGTAGATTGGCACAAATACGGGGAGGATAAATCTCAGAAAGCTCGAGCTTCTGCTGGTTGGAGCCCAGTAATAGAACATGTAAAGAACAAGAAGCGGTAAAATCCAGGAAAGAAAAACCAGCGCCTTTTTTCGGCGGTGACTGAATAACAGGACAAAGCCGACAACCGCCAGCCCCGTGACCAGCCCGGTGCCATCAGATATCAGGGCCGGAATGTAAAGGCGCAGATTGGTCCAGGCATAAGCCAGGGCAAAACCGCTTTGCTCGTTGGTCAATGAATAGCCGGTGGCAAACGGGCTGCCAAATGACGACCAGTGGAACCAGGCCAGGAACAGGTAAGGGAGCGCTACTCCGCAGCCGAAAGCAAAAAGAATCCAAAGACGTTTTTTCCGTAGGTACAGCAGGCCGTAAAGGGTTGGAGGGATTAAAAGAATGATATTTGTGTACCGGATTCCCTCTGAGTAACCAAGCAGCAGCCCGGCAAGAGTCGCATATATAATCCCTGTTTTTAAATTCCGCCTTGAGACTGCGGCAAAAAAGCAGACCAGCCCCCAGATTAGAAATCCCATACTCGGCGCATGAGAAACTTTGCTCAAAGCAAAATGATTGAGTACCGGAGTGGTGGCCAGCAGGAATGCGCCGATAACGGCAAATTTTTCGGGCATGAAGAAGCGACACAGAAAAAACATGCCGCAAACCGCAATTACAGCCATGATTGGACATAAGTAGAATCCGGCCTGATCGCCGAATCCTTGCATGACTCCTGCTGCCAGGGCCGGGTAAAGCGGGGGGTATTTGGGGTAAAATTCATTGCGGTCATTAACCACCCACATGCGACCGATAAATTGGAAATCATCAATCGGTTTTTGATGAAATTGACCTTGGGAAGCGATCATTTTAGCACAGGTGTGATAGCCATTGGAGTCGGTTCCGCCAATTACCGGAACGAAATAATAGTTGAGAAAAACAGTGTATACGACTAAAAGCGCTGCCAGCCAGATGTACTTGTATTTCATTAATTATCCTGTTAGTTTGCTGTAACTTTATATGGATACAACGTATTGTCAAAGAAAATATTGTGACATTGCGGGAAAAATATTTCAATGGTCAAGGTTATAATATTTACAGCTTTTTGCTATTGATCGAGAGCTTTTTTAGAAGTCATTATCTGTGATGGTTTTATTTCAGCTTGAATAAGCAAGCTGAATAGAACTTTTTGAGTCTTTTTTCTCCGCCTGCAGATTAGATGTTTGATTTTGCTTGAAAACGGGTTATTTTACTAGTGTTAGTGTATTGCTTTTAATAATGAATTGATAATTTATGCGTTATTACTGCTTAGCATGTGAAAAATTAATTGAGGTTGATTCTGACGACCCCAAAGCGTTGACGCAGTGTCCGGTATGCAAAGGTGAACTGGAAGACGGCGGTTTGGCTCCGGGAACTGAAATCAACGGCTACGAAATAATAGAAGAACTCGGACGCGGCAGTTACGGGATAGTTTATTGTGCGAAACAACTTAATCTCGAGCGGGATGTCGCGTTGAAGATTTTGTCCCGTAACCATGAGGAAGAGGATTTTGTAATAAACTTTTTTCGGGAAGCCAGAGCTGCAGCCGGTCTTAGTCACCCCAATGTTGTTCAGGCGTATGATGCCGGAATTACGGATGACGGGACTTGTTATTTCGCGATGGAATTGGTCGACGGGGAAACGGTCGACGACAAACTTGAAAATGAGGGCGCGCTCCGCGCCGATGAGGCATACAATATCGCTTTGAAGATTGCCGGCGCAATGGAATACGCCTGGGATCGCCGGAAGTTGACACATGGCGATATTAAACCTGAAAATATTATCATCAGCCGTCGCGGCGAGCCGAAACTTGCGGACCTTGGTTTGGCTAAATCTGCTTTCGACGACGACGTCGGCCATATTGCCGCGACGCCTTTATATGCTCCGCCTGAAGTAATTAAAAGAACAGTGGACAGCGTAAATGTCCAAACAGACATCTATTCTTTTGGTGGTACGGTTTATCACATGTTTGCCGGAGTTCCTCCGTTCAATGAGGAAGACTCTGAAAAAGTGATGAAGATGCATCTTTATGATAAGCATGAACCGCTTTACAAAAGAGTTCCGGTCATTACCCGCTCATTGTCGGATTTTGTTGACCGGATGCTGGCCAAAGATCCGGCTGATCGACCCGAATCATGGAGTGAAATAGTCGCATTTCTGGAAGATTCGGCAGAAGACAGTTTTCGGGTAGTCGAGACAGAGACAACGGTTACGCCGCACAAATCGAGCCGTTTTGAACGCCTGGTTCCGATTGGTCTGATTACCATTTTAGTAGGAGTGACCGGATGGTTTATATGGGATTATTTTTCAGGCGGCAAAGTTCGTGAATCCGGCAGTCAGAAGGCTCCGGAGGCGGGGATGACTGCAGATGCTCCGCAAAAAATTCCCAACGAAACCAGGTGGTTGCGGCTCAAGTTGAATCTTGAAAAAATGAGCCCGGGGGAAGCATGTAAGAAAATCGATTCTTTCCGGCAGCGATATCAACTTCTTGCTCCTCCGGTGCAAGAGGATATTTCCAAAACAAGAGAAGGATATGCGAAAGCTGAAGCCGAAAGACTTGCAAAGATTGCCATGGAGCAAAAAGTTCACTCTGAGTATGAGCAGTTGCTTGAAGATATTGAATTTGCAAGCAAAAAAGAGGCTTCCAATAAAGAAAAGAGCGCAACCGTTAAGCGTGTCAATGACTTTTTATCCAGACTTGAACAAAATGAAGATATGGCGGCGGCCCTGGGGCGTGGTAAATGGATGAATTTGTCGGCGAAAGTCAAGGTAATTCAGCAAACGGTCAAAGAGCGGGTTCGCAAAAGAATTCAGTATGTCCAGCAGAAGCAGACAAAAGTTTGGGATGATTACAAAAAAGAACAAAACAGACGCGCTCTTGAAATCAGGAAAATGTTCAAAAATATCAGTGAGAAGAATCGCTGGTATCAGGCTTTGAACAGTTTCATTACTCTTCCGGCGGATAAACGTACACGTCAGGAATTTGTAAAGAGTTTGAGCAAGATCTCAAAGGCAAAATTGACGCCGAAGCAAAGAGAATTTTATAATTTTGCGACAGCGCTTTACCCTGTAAATATTGATTTACTGCCAATTTTAGTTAAGTACCGGGATTCGTTTGTTGGTAAAGCATTGCCCTGGCCGGACCGGGATCATGGCGGTGGGGATTTCAAGGTAAAAAAGGTTGATAAAGATTTTATTTTTATGTATGGAAAAATTGCGGAAGGAGCGTTTTCAGGATTTAAGCTTTACTGGAATAAATTATCGGTCGCTCAACAATATTTGATGCTGGGTAAATGGCTGCTTCCTGATGAAGCAAAATTGACGCGCGAGGACAAGATTTCGATTGCATTCTGGGTTCTTGAGAAGAATAATCAACGGACCTTTTATAATTTTGTCGGTCGTTATCTCAAGCCGGAAGACGCTTTGATGTGTCGGGAACTAATGCATGAGCTGCTTTCTTCGCGGCGAGAAAGCGCCGCCGCGGATGCGTTTATGAAGATCAATGCCAGTTGGGAAAAACACCAATATAACGTTACGGCAATGGAAATATTTGATTTCAGCAAGCATTACGGGATGACAAACTGCCAGAAGAATGCAAACAAATTGATTGATAAACTTGAAAAATATCTGAGGCTTTGGTCTCCGGTTCCACGAGCCATTAGCGGGGCAAATGACTCAAGCCGTGCTCTTGACCGTTCTGATCTTGAAAAAATGTTGTCTGAAACAACCTATACCGCGAATCATTCTCTCAAGCTTCCGGTTATCAAGGAAGTTACAAGAGTGAGAATTCAGGATAATCTGACATCTGCTTTTACTCAGGTTGCCGCTAAATCAGGGCGCCGCAGAGGCGGAGTTATGCGTGGAGCATCAATGTCTCCGCTGAATGCGGCAATTATGGCGGTGAATATGCGGCGGCGCTATCTTCCTGCCGGCATGAAGGAATGTTATAATGTCGCTCTGCGATTTTATGTCGGAGACATGCAGACTGCCGCACAGGACAAAGGCTGGCTTGATAAATTTATGGCTAAATACCGGACTTTGCCTAATTTATCTCCCAAGGTATTGCTTGGTGCCGGTATGGCCGCCGATCTGTATCTGACAACGCGCGAGTCGCGGCAGATGGATTCAGTTTTTGAGAACGTAATTCGTTCTAATGTTGGCGGCAAAGATATTCGAAAAGCTTTTATGGAATATTCGTCACGTTTGAGCGCCGGGGAATTTGCTTTGCTGACCAGACAATATTCCAGGATACACAGGATATTGAATGTATCTGAGCAAGATGCGGTTAACCTGCCTAAAGAACTAAACCGAATCCGGTTCTGTCAGTTGATTGGAGCGGTTTCAGTTTTGAAATCATCCCACGACAGTCTCAAGAAAATAGATATTTCGTTCCAAAAGTTGTACCAGAAACTGGACTCTGCGGAAAGTGCTAATTCAAAGGGAAAGACAAAGATAGTCAGGCGTTCTCCTTACGATTCTATGTGGATCAACTCCGTAATTGAATTGCTCGATGGTGATGCTACCGCGTTCGAGAAACTGCCCGATCTCAGTCAATGTCAGGACCCGCAGCTATCTGCGGTTCTCCTGACCAGCGTGGTGGCCTGTACCGAACCGGCGTCAGGGATGCTGCATAAAACAGTTAAGCTTTGTGAGGAAGTAATTGGAGATGAAGTTTCTGCTACTGAGCTTTGGTATCGGCTGATGCTGCTTGAATTTGTCGGAGCGCAGTCCCCGAATGAACTTTATTCACTGCTTGAACGTCTTGATAATGATAAACGTGCGGTCGCTCAACCATATGTTTCACGTATGACCTTTGTGGCGTCCATTATCAGGTTGTTGACTGGCGAGACTGATTTAAAGACCGAAGCCATGGTATTCAAAAGTTTTCATTATCACTTGACGGCGGCTTTACCAGGAGAGCAGGATGCGGAACTATTGTTCAGCGGCAAGCTTACCGCCAAAGATCTGGACAAAAAAGCGTCCAGATATGGAGTCAAGTCGATCTATTGGCCGGCAATGCTTGGAACCGCAATCGCGATCAGGGCAAATCGGAAAGATGCCGATTCATATATCAAGGTTCTGGAAAAATATTCCGCAACATTGCTGCCCGAGGAACGCCTTTTGATGCAGAGAATGCCGTTGATCCTCAAAGCTGTCTGGAATATAAAAAAGTGACGACACGTTATTCTATCCTGGCTTTGCAGCAACTGTCGCGACGGGTGTTTATTCCCGCATTCATTTTAGTTGCAATCCTTGTCTTACCGTTTTGTCTTAGCGCGAAGGAACCAGAATTACTGGCGACCATGAAGCTTGCGCCCCTGGCCACGATTGCGGATAAGACATCAATTTTCTCCTCAAAAATATCGGAAAATCTGACAGCGCTACCGCATATCGCGCTGATCGGCTTATCATTTTCAAAAGATTATCATTCCATCGATTTAAACAAGGAGATCAATGTCTATATTTATTCAGTCGATGGTCGTTCCGGGCGACGAATCGCCTGGTTGACTTATCTGAATAAAATTTCCGGCCTGGAAGAGGATATTCCGCAACGCATTAAATGGCTGCACGGAAAAAAAGCCTGGCTGCGCCCTTTCAGGAACGGGATGCTGGCCTCGGAAAACCGGGATTTTTTGAACAGTATCAAAACATTGCCTCCGTGCAACCCTCATAATAAATCACTGGTTTCGATTAAATTTAATTCGGCGGAGTATCTGAAACATAATCGTCAGGATTTTGCCGCGCTATGTGAATCATATCTGAATGCGCAAGTTCAGCGGCGTATGACCAGGGATCTCGGTCCGGTTCTGACCGGTTTGATTATGCGGAGCGTCGATGATCTGGAACAGGTGATGGCTCAATCCAGCGAAACACTTGTGACACTTGATATTGAAGGTGAATTTGTCCGTTTGGCGATAACCGCAAAACCGGTTTCAGGCTCAGAATTCGCGTCTTTTGTCACCGCGCAGCAAAAGATTACAGGTAATTCGCCGCCGCTGGTTACCGGCCATACTCTGGCCTTCAGGGGAAATGTTAACGTGACTCCCCGTTTGCGCAAGAGCATGTCGGGCTTATCCGAAGCAGCAACGATTCTGACTCCTTTCGCCGCCGGAACAACGGCTCCGGCCGGGTTATCGGATTTGCTCAGTAAGTCTGTAACCGGCAGATTTGCCTGGTATGCCGACAGAAAAGCCGCAATTCCCGATGTCGGAGTTAAATTTTACGACTCCCGGACAAGTGCGTATCCGTCCACGGCCAAGCTGCAAAAGACCACGGTAAAAGATCTGTATCAGTTGCTTGATTATGCCGGGAAAAAGCGGCACTGCTCCGTTTACTTCAAGCCGGAAAACAATCGGGCAGAATTTGCGGCCGGGAATTTTTTGTCCCCGGTGCAGGCTGCAAGATTCTTGAAAACAACTTCGAAGCCGGATAAATGCCCGTCACCGGTTTACGGGGAACTCCGGGCTCCGAATGGAGTCACCGCCGTAACCTCAAGTTGTAACTTTAACCGGAAAAATTTGAATATAGAATTCAGACTTTTTCCGGCTTTTGTCAAATATTTTGTTCCCGCAAAAGATATGTCGGGAAAAATGCAGATCAAGCTGGGTAATTAACTCAATTACATGGCGGAACAGGTTTAGCCAGCCCAAGTTGCCCTTTATCCCATTTACGGAAAAATTTGATAAAGTCTCTGGCCATGCTGTGTCCCATCAGAGGTTCGTTAAAGATTTTCTTCGGGCCTTTTATTTGATTATAGGCGGCATAAACTGAGCTGGGGGAACAGGTCCGGTCGATAAATCCGACACTGACGATTGTCGGGACGGTTATTCTCCGGGCAAAATTGACCGCATCGAAGTATCCGCTCATTTTCAAACATTCCTCTTGCTTCTTGTAGCTGATAAGCAGTTTGGGCCAACCCGGCATTCGGTTTTTGAGGTAGCCGCCATGGTCACACAGGGCGGGGACGTTGGAAATTGCCGCGGTCAGGTGCTTGTTGAGGCCGGTCAGGATCAGGGCGTGAGCCCCGCCCTGGCTGCTGCCGTAGATGACAAAGTGTTTCTTGTCGAATTCCGGTCGGGAGGCCACATAATCTATTGCCCGGCTGATGCCCAGAATTGATTTCTTGAAGAAAAACCGGTCCCGGTCGGGAGCGCCTTGAAGACAATAAACTTTTTTCTTGTTTAACGCTTTATACTTTGCCAGCAGTTCCTGTCTGGAAACATAAGGATCGTAGCTGTGAACATTCATCAAAAGGGCAATTACTCCGGTCTTTCCCCAGGTGCTTACCCAGGTCGGGGTGTTGTAGCCGGGGCCGGCTCCGGGAACCGAGACGATAGCCGGGTACAGGCCTTTTCCTTTCGGAATTGACAAAAAACCATAAATACGGGTATTGCTGATATTGGCGAAACTGATTTTATATGTCGTTTGCTTGTCATCAGAGTATTTCTTCAATTCATCAAGTTTGACATCCAGCGGCAGCTTGGCCAACTGTTCACGGGCGTTTTTCCAGAATTCATCAAAATCCGGTGGTTCAGGAGTGCCGGGAGTGATTTTCAGAGGGTCATACCCTGCGGCTCCAAGGCCGAAATAGGATTTTTTATCGAGGTTGAAATTACAGCGCATACGCAGAAATCCCGGCTCTTCAAGTGTTCCTGAGATGGTTAACGGGTTGAAGTCCGCAAGGTCATATAACTTTTTATCGAGCTCTTTCAACCCGTCTAAAGTCAGAATAACTTCAGCTTGCCCCTGCTTGATAAGTTGTCCCTTGTCGTCTTTGATTGAAACTGAAAACTTTGCTTGTTCACCGCATTTGTAAAGAGCGTCAGGGCGGTCGGTTGACACTGTGATAACAACCGGTTTTACCTTTTTTGCGGCGGCATTTAAAGTTGATGCCAAACATCCTGCGATTGCGCAGATTACAATCAGTCTTGTCAGAATCATTTTCTTCTCCGTTTATTTTGGGTTTATATTGAGTATGTAATTTCAGTTGGGCGTTTATTAAAGAAAACGGTTGAACCATTGGATGGCTGCATCATGATCAACAGCGTGTCCGCCGTCAAATTTGTGAATGCAGAGTTGCTCAGGAACCCCGGCGGCGCGATACGCGTTCTTTGTGACTTCCAGTTCCGGTGTAGAGTATTCCTCAATGATCAACGGATCTTTCAAGCCCCATTGCAGCATTAGCGGACGTGGCGCGATTGCGGCGAACACATCTGCGGTATCGGCATCGGGCATCAGGCCCGGCAGGATTTGCGCACCGCAGGCCCCGCTTCTCAGTGTCAGCCGGTCGAGGAAGGTGTTGCATGAGCCGCTGACAACGGCGGCTTTTATTCGCTGGTCCAGCGCGGTAGTGAACATGGTCATTCGGCCGCCCTGGCTAAGTCCGACCATGCCGATACGGTCAGGGGCAACATTCTTATATTTGCTTAAAACGGTTATTGCCTGTCTGATCTCAGCTATTTTCAAGGCCATCAGGTTGATGTTGAAAAGCTGGAGAAAGACTTCGACCATGTCGCATTTGTCACGCCTGCCGGGGCGTTCGATTATTTCGCGTTCTCCGAAGTTGAACAGGTCTATTGCAATTACGGTATAGCCGGCTTTCATCATGCTCAGGGAAAAATCGTAATCGCTCTTTTCAATCTCGGCAATCATTTCATCGGAAGACCTTTCGCCGAGAGTCGGGCGGCGTCCGAACCAGCCGTGTCCGTGTTGACAAACCAGTCCGGCGTTATTGCATATATCCGAGGCCGGTTCCAGGATTGTTGCCGGTATTTTCAGGTTATACATCGGATTTCGCCAGGACAGTTCAATTCGCCTGCCGCCGTGCCACTCACATTCAGAGTCGAAAATGACTTTGCCCGGATTTATTTCGGCCGGAATCGGCTGATCCGCTAATCCTGCCAGCCATTGTAGAAAATCCTGCCGCCAGGCTTCAAATTCATCCATCGAGTTACCGGAAAAGCGGCGTTCGCGGGGAAGGGCGCATAAAGCTTCGATAAATTCGTCTGCACGGAGTGTGCCCGGAAGTGATGAGGAATAATCAGTTTTGAATGCCATTTTGCCTCCTTGATTAAGGAAATTAAACTCATGCAAAACATTAATTTTGCAAGAGAGTTGAAAGAACAAGGTTGAAAGTTCTATTAAAGAGGAATGCTGCCCTTTTTATCCTCTTTAATTAATACATAAAAAAGTAAATAATTATATTCCTTCTACTTTCAACTTTCAACCTTCAACTTGCGTGTGAAATCTTGTATTTTGCACGACTCTATAAGAAAATATGCTGTTAATCTGTATAAACTATAGTTTTTTTTTATTCTTACAAGTTGCCAAAGCGCCAATTATATACTAAATTCATATATAAGATGATTTTCAATGAAATAAGGATACGAATATGGTTAATGAATATTATTCCAGGGGGAAAAAATTCATTCTGCATGATCTGTGGCATAACAGTTTTCATGAGTTGAATACCAGCCGGAAAATTCTGGTGCATACACTCCAGGTGATTGTGCTTTCAGTGCGTGAAACAATCAAGGACAAATGTCAGTTGCGGGCCTCCGCGTTGACATTTTATTCAATGTTATCGATCGTCCCGGTTGCAGCGCTGTTGTTCGCGGTTGCCAAAGGATTTGGTATGGAAAAGGACCTCCGCCAGGAACTGCTCAACCAGTTTGCTGAAAATACTGAAGTTGTCGCTGTTATCGAAATGGTTTTCGGTTTTGCGGAAAGCATGCTCAAAAATACTCGCGGCGGCATGCTGGCCGGAATCGGGGTCCTGGTACTGCTTTGGACGATCGTTAAAGTTGTCGGTAACGTTGAACATTCTTTCAACGATATCTGGGGGATTAAGCATCCTCGCAGTATGATCAGGAAATTTACTGATTATATTTCCGCTTTGATTGTTTTTCCGATACTGCTTATTTTATCCAGCAGTCTGACTGTAACTATGGCGACCAAGGCGGGGGAAATTATTAACAAGTTTGGATTGGGGACAATTGGCGGTCCGTTGCTCGAAGTTGCGATGAAACTGGTGCCGTTTGTAACCGCCTGGTTGTTGTTTACCGCGGTTTATATATTTATTCCAAATACCAAGGTGCGGATTCTTTCAGCTTTGAAAGCCGGGATTGTGGCCGGAACGGCGTTTCAACTCTGGCAGATTATATGTGTGCTGCTTCAGGTCGGGGTGTCGAGATATAATGCGATATACGGCAGTTTCTCCGCCTTGCCGATTTTTATGATCTGGCTGCAATGGTCGTGGTTGATTGTACTGCTGGGAGCTGAAATAGCGTATGTTACCCAGAACTTTGAAAATTTGTCCACAGAACGGACTGTGCCGCGTTTGAATTCACTGGAACAGCGGAACTTTGGTTTGCTGGCCACTTTACATGTGGTACGGCATTTTTGTGCTCACAAACCGCCCATGACGATTCGGGAGGTTTCATTAGCCTGCGGTCTGCCGTACCGGATCACTTCTATATTGCTGGCTGAGCTTGAATCGGTCGAGGTGCTTGACCGGGTGGCAATTGATGATTTTGACAAGGAATTCGGCTATCGCCCGGCAGTTCCGCTGCATGAACTGACCGTTGGCTATGTTGTCGAGCGTTTAGACCACGTCGGCGGGGATCGGGTAACATTGCCGGAAGATCCGGAAACTGACCGTCTGAAGCAGGCAATCACTTCGCTTTACGGGGATTTACTCAATGCCGGAAACGATGTGAAACTGGTTGATTTATAATTCAGATTAATCCTCATTAAGTTCAACATTCAAATCTTCCCGGTTTTTTTCAGTCGTGTATAAGCCGACTAATCTGGCGACCAGACAGGCAATATATAGCTGTCCGAAGACTGTTTCCTGTACGCAAAGCATTTTGGCCAGACGCGATACCGGCAGGATATCGCCATAGCCCAGAGTTGAGATGGTGACGAAACTCAGGTATATAAAATTCAGAACTCTTATACTGTTCAAACTCTGTCCCGTGTTACTGATGTCTTTTAGTTCGGCAATTGAAAAAGATCCGGGAGCGAGGTCTTCAACCAGCATGAACGCGAATGCCCAGACAAAACCGATCAGGATATAAGCACATGCGGAGCCTAGAACCGCGTTTGCGTCGACTTTTTTGGTCTGGAAAATTTTGATTAGGATAACTACCGCAATATATGCGAAAAAGGCGCCGAAAGCTATTCTGTTTAACATCATAGTAGTGGTTGTCCGGGGAACAACAATATGACTCCAGCACATCAGTAACGCTATTGATCCGAAGCAAATTGCTTTTACTGAAACCCTCCGGCTGCTTCCGGATGCCAATACTCCCAGAAACATAATAATTGAGAGGTAAATTGTTACAATAAGCCCGCTGGTCGCGCTGCTGCTCAAAAACGGAATTACCAGGAAAAATCCCAAAAGGACAATCAAAAGCTGCAGGTTTCTGTATTTCAATATCGGATTAGCCATAATATTTCCCTCTGAATACTGGAACAAATACACGAATAAAACAATATATACCCCGAAATTGAGATTATCAATCCGCTTGCGGGATACTTCCGGAAAGTTTGCGGTCAGATTGTAATCAATCAGTCTTTTTTCGTGGGACACTCGCCCTCCACAAGACCTTGGACCGGGGCTCTCATCCCTGGAGGGCGAAACTCCGTTGAGCCGGACATGCCGCGCAGACGGGCGGCTCGAGGGACTCTCGCCCTCCACCAGACCTTGGACCGGGGCACTCATCCCTGGAGGGCGAAACTCCGTTGAGCCGGACATGCTGCGCAGACGGGCGGCTCGTGGGACTCTCGCCTTCCACAAGACCTTGGACCGGGGCACTCATCCCTGGAGGGCGAAACTCCGTTGAGCCGGACATGCCGCGCAGACGGGCGGCTCGAGGGACTCTCGCCCTCCACCAGACCTTGGACCGGGGCACTCATCCCTGGAGGGCGAAACTCCGTTGAGCCGGACATGCCGCGCAGACGGGCGGCTCGAGGGACTCTCGCCCTCCAGAAGACGTTGGACCAGGTCATTCATCCCTGGAGGGCGAAACTCCGTTGAGCCGGACATGCCGCGCAGATGGGCGGCTCGAGGGACTCTCGCCCTCCACAAGACCTTGGACCGGGGCACTCATCCCTGGAGGGCGAAACTCCGTTGAGCCGGACATGCCGCGCAGACGGGCGGCTCGAGGGACTCTCGCCCTCCAGAAGACGTTGGACCAGGTCATTCATCCCTGGAGGGCGAAACTCCGTTGAGCCGGACATGCCGCGCAGACGGGCGGCTCGAGGGACTCTCGCCCTCCAGAAGACGTTGGACCAGGTCATTCATCCCTGGAGGGCGAAACTCCGTTGAGCCGGACATGCTGCGCAGACGGGCGGCTCGTGGGACTCTCGCCTTCCACAAGACCTTGGACCGGGGCACTCATCCCTGGAGGGCGAAACTTGCAAACGGGGATGCATATCCCTGCTGTTGAGCCGGACATGCCGCGCAGACGGGCGGCTCGTGGGACTCTCGCCCTCCACCAGACCTTGGACCGGGGCACTCATCCCTGGAGGGCTAAACTTGCAAACGGGGATGCATATCCCTGCTGTTGAGCCGGACATGCCGCGCAGACGGGCGGCTCGTGGGACACTTGCTATTTACATTCGCCCGGATTATTTTGTCCCGAAAGATCGATTTCCGCAAATGATGTTTGATTTGCCCTGAGAACTAAACGATTACGTTAGATTGCTTGGTTCAGGTAAAATCAAGTATTTTTGCGTTAGCTTATTACCCTTCGGAATCCGGCGTTGACGGCGGCGTTTCCGGATTGGTGGGCTTGTTGTAGGGGTAGGGCAGGAAATCCAGCTCGTCTTTGCCGGTGGCTATTTCCGCCAGGCAGCTGCCGATAGTATTGATGTAGCGGAAACTGTCTGATGCCACGGCATAAAGAAACATCATCGAAAGTACATGCTTGACCAGTGATTGGCGGTTCCAGAAAAAAAGATGGATGCTTGGGGGGAGGGGGGAGCATTTCCAGTCGCGCGCCGGACACAAGGCCATGCCGGAACCATCAACCACATAAAAGCGTTTTCCTGCGGAACCTATTCTGGTGTCCACCTTAAAACTGGCGGCGGTAATTGCGGCCAGGCAGCACAGTATTACTTCCGACCCGATTCGTTCATCCATTACACTGCCGAGGCAATAATGATCGGCCCGAAACTGGTCGGGTTGAACCGCGGCGTATTCCTGTTTTCGCATAAAACGCCCCAGCGTTGTCAGTGAAATCGGATTGAATTTTTTTGCCGTTTTAATATGCTTTTTCCATGATTCGATGATCTCTTCCGGCGGATCGCTGTCGTACCACAGTAAATGAACCCCTAGCAGAATATCGAACAAAGACAAACTGTTATTTCTAACCTGCTGGGCAAAGTCATGGCGTTGTTTGCGGATTGCGGCAATCACTTGAAGCTGATGAATTCGCTGCCGCACAACCGGGTCGTGACTTTCTTGCAGTTCCTTGATCAGTTGAGGCAGTTTATCCTGATATTTCAACAGCTCAGCCAGGACATTGGCTCCGACCAGCGGATTCGAGTCGTCAAGCAGGGATATCAGATGTTTCAGGTTTTCATCCATAGAGAGATTATTTACTCGCTTTTCTTTTCGGGAAAAATCCCGGACATGGCGTCCTGGGCGATATCTTTGGCGTCATCGGCAAAATCGGCCCGTATCATCCAGCGCAGAAAACCCGGATTATCAACCGCGATCTGACGCAGTGACGTGCCGGAATTTTTGCCGAAATTGACTACGACTTCATTCCCGGACCATTTGAATTTGCCGGTTGAGTCCAGAGCGTCCGGATCGGTTTCGTCACAAAACTCATGCAGAGCGTCAAGGTCTTTAGGGACTTCTTCATATTTATCTACTTGAGCCGCCAGCACTTCAAGGGTCGCCAGCGTGTCCGCTTCGGCCCCGTGAGCGCCTTCAAGGTCTTTGTCGCAGTAATATTTGAAGGCCCCGGTCAACGTCCGCGGAAACATCTTGCGGAAGATTACGAAGGCATCGATAATGCGCCGAGATTTAACATCAAAGTCCAGTCCGACTCTTTTGAATTCCGCGACCAGCATCGGGACGTCAAACTTGATCAGGTTATAGCCGGCCAGATCGCAGTTTTCCAGATAAATATATAGATTCTTCGAAATGTCTTTAAAGGTCGGCTCATTTTCCACGTCTTTATCGTAGATTCCGTGAACCGCCGAGGCTTCCGGCGGGATCGGCATTTCCGGATTTACCCGTCGGGTTTTTACCTGACGGGTGCCGTCCGGCATTACCTTGACCACCGCAATCTCGACGATCCGGTCGGTTTGAAAATTTACCCCGGTTGTTTCAAGGTCAAAAAATACAAGCGGACGTTCCAGATTCAGATTCAACATATTACCTTCCTTGTTATACTTTTACGACGGATGCGCCGTCGCCGATTTCGCAGCAGATTATCTCGCTGTCCTGTCCGGTTTGCAGACGGAACGCGGCGTTAAGGCGTTTGCAATACTCTTCCGCGGCTTTATTGCAGACCAGGTGAACGGATATTCCGCCGAAGCCGCCGCCGGATAAGCGTGCCCCGTAACAACCTGGAATGGTCTTAGCCTGTTCGATCAGGAAATCCAGTTCAGGACAACTGTTCTCGAAATTCACTCTGGAGCTCTCGTGTGATTCGAACATCAGTTTACCGAAGGTCTCAATATCGCCTTTTTTCAGCGCGGCGACTCCAGCTGTAACTCGTTCATTTTCGCCGACGACATGTTTGGCCCTTAGATAATCAATATGGGCAACCAGGTCTTTGGAAGCTTCAAGCATGGTCATCGAAACGTCGCGCAAAGCCTTGACTTCCGGGTATTTTTTCGCCAGTGCCGCCGCGACATTTTCGCAGCTTTTGCGCCTGACGTTGTAATCGGAATCGGCCAGATTGTGCTTGACCATCGAGTTTGCCACGATCAACATGCAGTCGTCCGGCAGTGGAGCGGTGCCGATAACTTCGTCGGTCCGGAAATCAGAGTGAATCAACGCGTTGTGCCGGCCGAAAATACTGCTGAACTGGTCGAGCAGGCCGGTTTGGGCGCCAACGTAATTATTCTCGCTGCCCTGGCCGATACGAGCCCATTCGGCTTTCGGCAGATCAATGCCGAAGGTTTCGGCGAACGCGAAAGACGCGGCCACTTCAAGCGCGGCTGAACTGCTCATTCCCGCCGACAAAGGCACCGTACTCAGAATTGCGCCTTGAAACGCGCCGATTTCAATCCCGCGTTTACTCAGCTCGCAGATTACGCCTTTAATGTAATTTGTCCAGTCTTTCGGGCGCGGCGTGGCGATGTCGTCGAGATTGAATTCGACAACGCTGCCGTCGCGAAAATCGCGCATAGTGCAGTCGCGTCCTTCGATTGGCGCGATCGCGAACTCTGTGGCCTGGCCGACGGCTGCGCTCAGCACGAAGCCCTCATTGTAATCGGTATGGTTGCCGAGAATTTCAAGTCGGCCCGGAGCCCGGGATACCGCTACGGGTCTTTTGCCGTAGGCTTCCTCGAACAGTTTTATAATTTCACTCATTTTTATTCCTTTTTTGCTGTATAATATACTTTCAACGTTGTTCTGCGCAATGCTTGCGCTCAATTCGTTGTTAACTATCTCTAACTTTCAACCTTCAACCTTCAACTTATTATGGTTGTCAAAGTGTGTGATTGGCCCGGTTTGACGCTTCTGGCGTCGTTTTGGGCGTTAGTTGTTTCAATGCAAACCATTTCCGGGTATTCGCTGTCGCCGTAATCCGGCATTCTAGCCGCTTTCTCAATCCACGGATTCCAGACCACGGTAGATTTGCTGCCCTGCTTGGCGATAGATATTTTACGCTCAAACCCTGGATCGTCAATGGTGCATGTAGCGTCGGTATTGAGATAGACATTGTCGAATTCTTCAGTTATTTTTATTGCGCCGTCCTGAGTTTTCTCCGTATCTACCAACGTATCGAGGAAACGGGTGTTTTCCAGTCCGGAGATTGTGATATCCGCGACATTTGAGACCGCGAAATAATTGTGCAGCGCGGCGGTAAAACATAATTCCTCATCACCGGTGTTTTCAACAATCAGTGAGACGGTCAATTTTTCCGCCACTTCAACTTTGATTTGCGCTTTAAAGGCATAATCCCACATCTTGCGGGTGCAGGGATTGTCGTTCAGTTCCAGAACGATATATGCGCCGCCGTTTTCCAGTTCGCCGGTTTCCACCACTTCCCATTCGGATATACGGGCAAAACCGTGTGACGGCAGTTCTTTATTCCATGAGCAACCACCGAACCAGGGCCAGCAGACCGGGATGCCGCCGCGAATCGGCTTGCCGGGTTCGTACCAGCTTTTTTTGCTGCACCAGAGCAGATCTTTTTTGCCGTTCGGGACATAACTCAGGACGTGGGCGCCGTGCAGTGTTACTTGTGCTGTTGCCATCGGCGTGGTTATTTCGGCCATCATCAAACCGCCGGAGCCGGGTACGAACTTAATCTTATTTTCAATTTCAAATTGCTTCATCATTAGTCTCTCTCATTTTAGGATTCAAATAGCTGATTACTTGAATCCCACATTTTAAATTATCGCTATGCTTCGGCTTTCAGCCGGCCTCTACGGCTTCGCTTTCATCCTAATTTCTAATTCTTAATTCTTAATTCTTAATTTAACCAAGGTACGGGTTACATTTTTTTTCCGCGCCGATAGTCGTGCCCGGACCGTGTCCCGGATAAACTTTCAGGTCATCCGGCAGGATCATCAGTTCGTTTTTGATTGATTTTATCAATGTATTGTGATTCCCGCCGGGCAGGTCGGTCCGTCCGACCGAACCGGCAAACAAAGTATCGCCGCAGAACAAGTCGTTGCCGAAGCGATAGCAGACACAACCAGGGCTATGACCGGGAGTGTGGATCAATTCAAAATCCGGATTTGGGATTTCCCCGGTGCATTCCGGCAAATTCTCCGCCGCCGGCAGATACGGCAGCAGTTGATTGTACGGGCTGTAATAAAATTCCTGGTCATCGGGATGGACCAGAACATATTTGACGCCAAGTTTTTCGTAGACTCCGGGTACGCCCCGGATATGGTCGACATGGACATGAGTCAGCAGGATAATCGCTTCATCATAATCGAATTCCGCCGCCGCGGCGACTACCCGGTCAGCGTCGTCGCCCGGATCGATGATGTAGAGTCGACGACTTTCCGCTACCGGTACCAGGTAGCAGTTAACTTCAAACATTCCAACTGTAATTACTTTGAATTTTGCCATTAATCTTCTTTTATATATTATATACTGAATCCCGCTCCGCATGACGGAACGAGAAGCTTATGCTGCTTGGTATTGCTTGACGGAATTATCTGCGGCCGCCGCCAAAAATGCGCAGCAGAAACAGGAACATATTGATAAAATCCAGATAAAGCGTCAAAGCGCCGAAGATCGCGTATTTCTGTCCGCTGTCCGAATTAGCCAGGCCCATATCCATTTCCATTGCCGCATTCTTTATCTTCTGGGTATCCCAGGCGGTCAGGCCAGTAAAGATGATCACCCCGATAATAGATATGACATAGTCCATCTTCGGACTTTGTATAAACCAGTTAGCAATCATCGCGATAATTATGCCGATCAGGCCCATGGTGCAAATTCCACCGATGCCGCTTAGATCTTTTTTAGTAACATAGCCGACAATACTGGTTGCGCCGAACATCCCGGCGGTGATTCCGAAAACTAATCCAATTGTCCCAAGTTGATAAGCAAAAAATATCACTGAAAGAGTAATACCGTTAAGTGCCGCGAAAAGCAAAAAACCAAATTTAGCTCCTGCTGAAGTCATGGTTTGGGCGCGTGCGGTCAAAACAATAACGGTTATAAATTCAGCAATGATCAAGCCATAAAACATAATCTTGTTTGCGAGAAAAATATTTGTCAGTGCCGGGGTATGCGAGACCATCCAGGCCAGCACCGCGCTCAGCACCAGGCCGCCGCACATCCAGCCGTAGACCCGGTTGATAAAGTTAGTAGCTCCCGCTCCGGCCATTTCAACCGGCACCGCGTTATTAAAGCGGTCATATTCGGCATTAGCTCGATTGTAACTGTTGTGATCGTAATCCTGCATTTTTATATCCTCCTTTTATTGTTCGGTGATATCTGCATTAATCATAGTGAAATCCCTGATGAACTCAGGATAGGTAACGGTCGCTGCCTCGATGTTTCGGACGATTGTTGTGCCTTCGGCGGCCAGCCCGGCCACGGTCATTGCCATGCCGATCCGGTGGTCTCCATAGCTCTCAACTTCGGCTCCGAGCAGAGGTCCGCCTAGAATTACCATGCCGTCGGCAAGTTCCTCGACTTGTGCTCCCATTTTGCGCAGTTCGCGGGTCATGCACTCGATCCGGTCGGTTTCCTTGATTCTGGCTTGCGGCACGTTGACCAGTCTGGTTTCGCCTTCGGCTAAAGCTCCGGCCACAGCCATGATCGGCAGTGCGTCGGGGGTCGCGTTCAGGTCGATAGTCACGCCTTTGAGGCGTTTCGGGCCGGTTACTGTGGTAATTTCATGGCCCCGGTTGATTTTGGTTCCCATTAATTCAAAATATTCAAATACTGCTTTATCGCCCTGAGTGTCGCTGAAATCGAGGTTCCGGATATTCAGACTGCTGCCGGTAACCGCCGCCGCGCCAAGCGGAAAGGCCGCGGTCGAGAAATCGGCTGGAATGATCGTTTCAAACGGTTTGAATTGCTGGTTGCCGGGGATGACGAACCGGGTCATATCGCCTTGCGGCATACAGTATTTGACGCCGAGCCGATCCAGCCAGGCTAAAGTCATTTCAACATAGGGTTGCTCATTCAGATTGACCACTTCGATATCGCTTTCGCCGTCAAGCAGCGGCGTTAGAAACAACAATGCGGTCAGGAATTGCGAACTGGTGCCGTCAACCGTAACTTTACCGGCTTTTGCCGGACCGGTCAGTGTGAACGGGCATTTGCCGTTGTTAGATTCCACCTGAACACCAAGCTGTGCCAGGGCGTTAAGCAGTTGTCCCATTGGCCGGGTCCGCAAAGAGGCGTCGCCGTCAAAGGTAACCGCTCCGTCACATGTGGCGCAGACTGCCGCGAGGATACGGGTTCCGGTGCCGGAGTTGTTCATATTGATTACTCCGGCTGGCGCGACCGGACCGCCTTTACCGGTAATCTCCCAGCAGTCTTCGTGGCGAACAACTTTCGCGCCCAGTATAGTGGCGGCATTGAGGGCGGAAAGCGTATCTTCCGCGATCAGAGGCGCGATTAATTTACTGGTGCCGTTGGAACACAAAGCGGCCGCGACCCCGCGGATCGTATGGGATTTTGATCCCGGAACCGCGATTTCACCGGATATTTTAGATTTTTTTACTGTAATATTCATAATACTGGTAAGATACAACCGCCACGCCGAAAATCAACCCTGACGCCGCTTTTTGAAGTAATTATATTTACCGCCATGATGGCTTGAGTTGAAAGCTTAAAGTTGAACGTTGAAAGTTGAAAGCAATGTGAAAACACACATCACGCCGGTAGTGAATTAACTGGTAGCATGTTGCCAAATACATAATGAATATTCAATTGATCGCCTGCTTTTCCTTGTGAAAACCTGAAATAACGGAATGTTAGGAGTATTTTGGTGGGGTGTGCTGATGATATGATGTTAATTGAGGGGCGCTTTGCCCCTCAAACTCCCTCCGCGCCTTACGCAGGCAGCGCAAGGATTTCATCCTTGATCTTGATTTACAGGCTTTAAGTTGTGTTACAACTCAAAGCGGAGTTTTTTTCTGCGCTATCGCTTGGCGGGGCACCCATCGTGCCCCTGCACCCCTTCCGCTTTACCACTTGACTTGCTTCCCAAAGATAATACATTATTTTATCAGTGCACCCTTTTAGTTGTTGATTAATGATTTTATGATTAAGCTTTTACAATTTATTTACAGTCAAGCCGTCTAACTATTTCTATGGCGGAAAAACAATATACTGTTTAACCCGCTTTTTTGCCAATAGGTGTTGCACTTCAGACTTTAATCTAGCGTTGAGAGTTAATTAATGGCTTAATTGCTAATGGCTTACGTCTTTTTAATAATCAATCTGTCTGATTATTTTCATAAACTGCAGCAACACTTTGCGAACCTTGTTGCACCATTTGTAATGTCTGATGATAAGAGATATATTCAAACCGGTTCAGGAAGAGCGGTATGTGATGTAATAAGGTTATGGAAAAATATAAAATACATGAATGAATCAAATACAGGTCACTTGATAAACGTTATTATCAACGGAGAGTGGAGCGACAAAGTTGATGCGGGCGACATTCTGGTGGAGAATCCCACAGCAGAAATAGTGGGAAAATTAATTGGTCTGCTGGATAGTAATGATGGGTATGTTCGCAATGCGTCCGCCCTGGCATTAAGGGAAATCGGAGACAATACTGCCGTGAGTCCTTTGTTGAAGGCAATTCATAAAAAAGAAAATATGAATAATCGCGGAACTTTGGTATATGCGCTTGAAAATCTTGACTGCAGCCGACATTTTATGACAATCTTTGCGTTGGCTCTTGCGGATAGTTTTGAGGTTAAGATGTCGGCTATGGACATTTTGCATGAACAAGGTTTTTATATTGATGACGATGATTGTTTGAAGGCGCAGTCAATGTTGGATGCTTCCGATATTGATGAGGAAGAATATGAAATGCTGCGATCCCTGCTGGATAGTTTGCATGACGAAAAATAAAATTTGGCTCTTTCGGTGTTTTCATGGATAAACCATAATTCAATGATTTTTCCTTTTTTTTATTGCAGACTCACAGCCTGCCGTTGTTTTTTTCTTGTTTACCCCGGGCGTAGCCCGGGGCTTTGTTCTTTCAGGCCTATGGCCTGGTGGTCTCTTATCTTCTTCAGTCCCGTAGGGGCGCAATATCACAGCCTTGGGCAACGCCCGGGGTATCTGATTTACACCTTAAATGGAGGTTGTAAGTCTGCAATAAAACGAATTCGTAAAGCCCCATCCACGGAAACACCGAAAGAACCTAAAATTTTTCTTCGAGTTTCTTAAAGAACTTTCGTTGACACAAGCTGCATTTCTACGTGACTTACAAGAATGTTTTCTGCTGAAATTGCCTGAAAAAATACGAAAAAAGAAAATTTTTGCAATGAGCTGTTGACAAATCTTTGATGCATTGTATACTTATAAGAGAAGTTAAAAATAAACATTGTTTTTTTTAGGTCTGTATGAATAAGTTATTGAAATACAATGAAGCGAAACTGAAAGTACTCAAACGAATTGCGGAATTGAATCTCAAACCGGGAGACGCGCTGCCCTCACAGGGGAAGCTCGTTGCGGGAGAGCGCTTCAGTATGATCAGCTTGCGCCGGGCTTTGACTGATTTGGAGGCTGACGGCGTAATAGAGAAGCGTCAGGGTTGTCCGATGCGGCTCACCGCCAATTTTCATCAGGCTTCGTTCCAATGCACAGTGGCGTACATAAATATTTGCAATGCTATTCCGCCGGGTTTTACTGTCAGCAACCGTCCGGTTAAATCTGATCTGGTTTCATTCTTTACAGAGCACGGTATTCGGCTTGAAGCTATAACCACTACCAAGCCAACAGAGGAAGTGACGGCAAAACTGGCTGGAGTTGTCGGGGTAATCCTTTGCGGCTGGATTACGAGGGAATGGGTTGATTTTCTCCGGGTCTTCAAAATTCCGGTGATTGTTGTCGGTAACAACCCGTTTCCCGAGGAGTTTTCCGGAGTGTCAAACGACTGGCCGGCGGCAGTTGATTTGCTTTACGACGAGCTTGAAAAGCGCGGCGCCAGGCGTATCGCGTTTCTCAACAGTTCGGAACGCTATTATCCGACGCATGGGATGTATGAGGCATTTCGCCGCCGCACCCCAGATTTTACGGAGTCGATGGTGCTGTGTTGCGATTACCTTGACGGCTCCAGGGGGTTGGCCGATTTTTTGATAGCCAACCGGGACGCCGATGCTTTTCTGGTGGAAAAAGGGCTTATTTTTTCGTTCCTGGCGATAAGCCGGGAGTTTCCCGGAATGGAGAACAAAATGGTCGGGATGATCGGGGAATCAAGAATAGATTTGGATTTCAAGTTCAGCCGCATGATGATGACTTATTTTGATGACACAATATTTGTTGAGGCCGGAAAATTTTTCCTCGATGAAATCAGTTCGGAAAAGCATACCGTGTCTCATCGAATTTTGAGTCCGTCTTTGAGTTTTATGGGCATAAAATAAGAAGTGTTATATTTAAGATGTAACTCACTATTAGTTAAGGATAAAATAAAAGGTTAAAAAAAAGAGGAGAAATAAAAACATGAGATTATTAAAATTCACGCTGATTGAACTTCTGGTTGTAATAGCTATCATTGCTATTCTCGCTTCGATGTTGCTGCCGGCGTTGGGAAAGGCGCGGATGAGCAGTAAGCGGATTCATTGCGCGGCTAATCTGGGTAATATCGGAAAATTGATTGTTACGTATTACGATGATTACGAATATATGGTTCCGAGCTCGATGAAAATCGGCAGCAACGGTTATAAATGGTGCGATATTATGTCCCAAATGTACCTTACAAGTCCGAAATATACGTCTGCCTGGAGAAAAAATAATAACTACCCGATGATGTTCGGCACCATTTTCGCGTGTGTTGAAATGTCCGATGAAAATCCGCTCAGGGTTAGTCTCGATTATTCATCATATACCTATAATCGCTATGCATTTGCACCCAATGAAAACAAAAGTCCCTGGTCGTTTCTTGATACGGTTGCCTATTATCCATTCATAAAAATGAAGAATCCGTCACGTAATTTGTTATTGATTGATGAAAATGGCAGCAAGATGGGGCATATTTCTCAATCGTATCATGTGAATCAGGCTTACTATGTGGACTATCGTCATGGTCGTCAAGCCAATGTACTCATGTCCGACACGCATGTTGAGACAACAAAGTACGGTGCGGCACCAAAAAATCTCAGTCTTGACGGCGGTAAAACTGTTTTTTAAACTTACTTTATACTTATATTTTATTAAAAAAATACCGGGGCGCAGTTCGCGTTTTGATTCCGGGTAAATTATTACGGAGTTTTTTATGAAGAGAATTATTTTCATCCTGACAATTTTAGCTTTTACGGTTCGGGCCGATGAATGGTTTTTCAAAGACGGCAAGACCGGTTGGAAAATATATTTACCGGAAAAGGCTGGAATAACCGAAAAATATGCCGCTCAGGAATTGAAAACCATGCTGAAAAAAATCAGTGGTGCCGACTTTAAAATCCTTAACGGAGGTAAGAAACCGGCGCAAGCGGCGGTGGTTATCGGACCGAGCGGAAAGGCCGCCCCTGACAAGCTGGATTCATTCTCGATTGAAACTCGCAAAGGAAACCTTTACCTGAAAGGGAATAGGCCCTGTGCTACACTTTACGCGGTTTACAGTTTCCTGCAAAATGAGCTGGGTGCCCGCTGGTTCTGGATTGGTGATTATGGAGAGTATTATAAAAAAATGGACAAATGGCGATTGCCGAAACTGGACCGCACAGAAACCGCCGCGTTTCAATACCGGGCTTTGACTCCGGTCGGTAATCAGCGTTATCCGGCTAACGGTTATTGGCTGGCGCGCAACAAACTCAATTATTATGCCAAACTAAGAGAAATCCGGGATCTGACCGGGATGGTTAAAACTCCGGTCGGCGTCAGCTCCCACCTGATCACGGTTCCCAAATCAATGTTCAAAGATCATCCCGAATGGTTTTCCATGGTCAACGGCAAACGTATCCCGGAGGGAAATGCCGGATGCTGGTCAAACCCGGAATTCACCCGGTATATTGTTGAAAAACTTACCACGCTGGCAAAAAAATCCGATGCCGAACTTATGAACGTGTTCCCGGCTGATATTACAACCCGGTGTCAGTGTCCGGAATGTACCCGAGATCCCGATCCGTCCTCCCGCTGGTATAATTATTACCGGAAATTGCAGGACGAGATTCATAAAACCCTGCCGAATCTGCGTTTTGCGGGTATTGCTTACATGGAATACCGTCCGGTGCCGCGTGCCGAGGTCAAGGGGATGGATTTTGTAATGTACTGTCAGTCGGACCGCTGCTACGTGCATAAATTCAATGACCCGAAATGCACGTTGAATGCAAACTCGCTGAAAGAGTTGAACCGTTGGATGAAAAAATGCCCGATGGCGATTTACGGCTATCATTTCGATGCATTCAACTGTCCAATGATCCTGCCGTTCTGGAATATTCTGGCCGATGAGATTCGCTACTACCATCGGAACGGCAATATCGCTTTTATGAAAACCGAATTTCCGGTTGGCCGTCCCAAACGGCAGAAACCTGAGGACATGTATCATATCACGTCGCGCCTGGCCGGTTACATTTATGCCCAGCTTGTCTGGAATCCGAATTTGTCGGTTGACAAGATCATTGACGACTGGTGCGATTATGTGTTCGGCCCGGCCGCGTCGGAAATGGCTTCATATTACCGGCGGATGGCGCATGACTGGGAAAATTCCGGAGCTCATATAACCTACTATACTCATCCGCCGCAGGGATTTGCCGGGAAATTTGTCAGTGATGACCTGATCAAGTTTGCCGAAAAGAACTTCAGGACTGCCGCCGCCAAGCTGAAAGGACACCCCCGCGAACTCCAACAGCTTAAAATTGAAGCGGCAATTTTTGATAAATGGAAACGCGCAGCTCAGGTTGCGCGCCCCGCGGTCAACGTGATTAAAACCGATAAAGCGGAACAGGTTCCGGCGTTTCAGATGATCGACCGCCAGAAAAAAGTGACCGATACCAAAGTACAAATTTACCGTAATGATTCGGCATTGGTAATTCAAGTTAACTGTCCGAATATTCCAGGTCTTGCCGCCGGCAAACCGGGGAATGACAACTTCTGGGGCAGCGGTCCGTGCGACCGGTTGGAAATATTCCTTAACCTCAATGACGGAAGTCAATACCGCCATTTCGCGCTGAATCGCGGCGGCGGCTGGTTTGAGGCTCTCGGCGGCGACCATAGTTGGACCATAAACTGGAAACGGAAGATCACCAATACTAAAGACGGCTGGATTGCTGAAATCGAACTGCCTTTTTCCGAATTGAAAGTTTTCCCCGGCAAGAAAGACCAGTGGAATATCACGGTCAACCGGTATTCAAAACCGCATTCGGGTTTTCCAGCTCCGGCTTTCCACGATCCATCATCCGGTGCGACGCTCAACTTTTCCGGTAACGCCAAACCACGACATAATCTGGTGTGGATCAGCACCAGGCCGGGCAAGATCACCAGCTTTTTTCCGGGTCTGCTGCGCTCCGGGTGGAATTACCGGCATTATGATTCCCCGGTCGAGGCGCTGAAATATGATCTTTCCGACGCGCAAATGATTGTCCTTACGGTCAGCGACTGGAGGAAGGTTCCTAAAAAACTGTTTACAGAAAAAATAATCCCGGTGGTTCGCAATGGCGCGGTTCTGCTTCTGGAAGTTAACCATGCTCCGCTCGCAAAATATTTTGACGACAAATCATTCGCGCTCCGGTTTGGCGAGAAAAACCTGCTTAATCCCCGCAAGGCGGTTTATCCGCCGGAAACTCCGGACGCGTTACGAAAAACTTATCCTATGCCGCCCCCGGCGTATTATATCCCCGCCGTTTCCAAAGACTGGAAAGTCATCGGGCGAATCAAGCTGAAGAACGGTTCGGAAGAACCGTTTATGCTGGCCCGGCGTTACGGCAAGGGAGTAATATTCGTAACCAAATTCAACGGCGGCTGGCCGCGCGCCGCCAAATATGTCGTTCCCCGGATTAATTATATTTATGAAAATGGCAGATAACTAAGTCGACCATAAGCTTAATGAATTAAGGATAGAAATAAACATGTTTCAACTTTGGGGATACGTATTCATTATAAAATATGTTAGTTGGCATTTCTGACAAAAATTAATAGATATTTTCATCCATCCTTTATTTTCGTTTTTTAAGAAAAATTATATCGCGGCACAACATATAGCTCTTCAATATTCCTGACTGCTATTAACTTTTGTGCAGTAAGAGACTGAGTTAAAAGTTCCTTATTCACCTGACATATATTGGATTGTCACAATGTTTGATTGATAATATTAAGATTTGAGGCGTTGTAGTGTACATTTTCGTACAAAAAGACAACTAAAATCGTTTGAGTTTGCGTATTACAAAATCAAATAAATTGCAAAAAAATTACTGATGATATTGATTTATTTTTATTAACCTGTATAATGTTATTGATAACATGTTATCAATAACATGTTATTGATATCATCGGCGTGGAATAATATCGCAAAATATAATAAACGATATAGCGTGTATGATGCCGCCAAATTTATCAAGGGTGTCTATCATCTGCACCTAAAGGGTTTTAACTTTCGAATAATGCGGTGGTTTGCGAAAGTAAGAATCGGGTTTGTAACCACGTGGATGAGCGTGTCTCAAATAATATTAACCCTAGTGATGAAACAATTGCATAGAGAAAGGAGAGCGTATTTTGAGAAAACAGTATTTGAAATTATTAAGTTTTTTATAGTTATTGCAATTATTGTAATTTTGACAAGCGCGCTGTCACAATTCCCATAACCAGATAAGAGAAAAAGCGAAATAAAGCTGAGTGTATGTTTTAATCAATAGCAAAAGGAAGTACAAAATGGTTAACAAGAATTTCATGGGTTTTATCAGGGTATTCGCATCTATTATCATCCTGTTCATCTTAAATTCAACCTCCTTTGCTGATTCTGGAGGAGATTGGAGTTCCATGTTTTCCCCAAGTGGAATAGTACCACAGCTTAGTTCTTCTAACAGGACTTCGATTCAAGAGTTTGAAGAGGTAAAAATCAGAGGGAAAAACCTAATATTAATAGGGGCTCAAGCTGGACAAGACATAAACTTGGTTTTGAAGCATAAACAAATATCATCTTATCAGGATTTAGGTAACTGGGAGCTGCGTAACGCCGAGATGGATACATTGGCATCTGGAAATTTTCTCCTGAACGAAAGTGTTACTGTGTCTTATACGAGTCAAAAAACGGAGACATTGTTTCTGTGTGTTGACACTTTGCGCAATGGCTTGATCATTTTGTCCAGTCAGGCTCCGGTTGGAATCGGAGCCAGTAGCAAGGCCCATTTAATATCCAATGCCAATAAAGAATTATATATAAGTGTTCCTGCAAAATTACAGGAGTTTTCTGTTGAGATTTTCTCTTCTGTAAGTCTCGAAAACGTAAAAATAGAAATATATAATCCTGCGAGTCAAAAGGTGGGGGAAGGCGAAACAACTTCACAGAACCAGGATGTTTTGGTAAATGTTCAAACTGGTGAATATGCCGATTGTATTTGGAAAATAATAATCAAAACTCCCACAGAAGGGATTTTAGAAGATTATTATATTAAATTATCTGGGAAAATTCCTCCGGCAATGACGTTGTGGAATACGGACAAGTTTCTATTTTCTCCATTTGGTACCACAGAAAGCGTTGCTGTTATGGTGGATAAGGTGTTGGCCGCAACAACACTATATGATGTTCAAGAATGGATGGTTGAGGAATATCATGATGCAGGATTTAACGTTTATGTTCCAAGAAAGTATTATGGAGACAGTAGTTCATATACAACAGACCTTGCTCAACTAAATGAAACTGCCGAATGGTGTGATGCCAGGAATATGAAGACACTGGTATGGATGCGGGGAACCCTGAGCGCTCCGTTCAGTGATCCGTCAGCCGATGGTAAGAGATATTTGCCGGGAACAGGGGAAATCAGCATTTGGAGTCCAAACTCTGATGAGTTATGGTCTTATTTATCCAATTTTATCTTGTCCTACGCTAATTTGAGTACTACGCAGAAGGGACTACAGGGGGTGTTTTTGGATTTTGAAGATTATTCTGCCGAAAAATATTTGGCTCCCTCTGTTAATACTTATCATATATCATATGACGATGTAATCATTGGCCAGTTTGAAGCGGCAAATAATATCACGATTTCGGTGGCCCCGGCAGATCGCAAACAGTGGTTGGAAGAGAATGACTTGCATGACCAGTTTGTTTCTTTTCAACTGGAGAAATGGCGGCAACGCTGCCAATCTTTACGTTCCGCCGTTGATGCCATCAATCCTCAGTTCCAATTTTACGTATATCCTTTTGGCCGGTTAACCCCTTTTTCAATCGGGATAGATGCTCCTGTCGGAAGGTTATCTTCTCCCCAAGCTCCGGTCGTTCTAGCGGATTCTACTTGTTATGACAGTGATGTTTCAATTATTCATGATGCTCCAGCTGCTGTCCTCAAAGCTACGGAAAAAATAGATGCTGGTAATAATTATGCCGCTATGCTAAATACTCCATATATGTTACTGGCTGGTTTTGACCCGATTTGCCAGGTAAATGATTTTCAGCCATTGGAATACCTGGCCAGAGTCCCAATCGTTGGAGCGGAAAAGGGTAACGGATACTGGGTATTTTATGAATTTGGTTCATCTGAAGACGCTGAGGGGTACCATCCATATTGTATGAACTGTTTTTCTTCTGTTAATGATAAAATTGCACTCCAGGACTGGGATGCTTCAGAATATTCATATCAAGAGGTATTTCCCTGGGATTCTTTATGGCTGAACGGAGTTGCACCAAATGTTTCATGCTCTGATAGCACAACCAGCCAGACGATACCGAATTGTTATTTAAGAGGAGGCGCGTATTTAATGCTCAACTGCACCAAAGATGTCGAGGTAAATATTTCACTGAAAAATAGACAACTGGGTAGCTATACAGATTTGACCGCATGGGAAGTAAGATATTCGGGAAGCATGAAGCAATCTATATGCAAGGGGTTGATCCAAACAGACTCAACCGGGAACATTTCTTTTACTCCGGAACATAACGGATTATATTTCCTATGTACACATTCGGTGAAAAATGCAATGGAAGTCGAGTCGTGCAATGTTCCATATGCGATATATGCCGCTAACTACTTTAATCTGCATCAAAATACTAGCCCGTTGTATTTTTATGTTCCTGATGATGTTGCAACTTTTACGTTGAATGTCAAAGGCACAACAAATGAACATGTAAAAGTAAGTATATATTCTCCCTCAGGCATCTTGGTGGCTTCAGACTATACAACTGATGAAAACAAAGAAAAACAGATATCTGTAAACGTCTCATCCAGTGATGCGGGTGTTTGGAAGATTGTTCCGGAATCAAATGGGATTAATATTCTTGAAGATTACTATTTGAAACTGTCGCCAGGTATTGCCCCATGTCTAACATTAAGTCAGGATTATGCGTTTTTTAATAAAGTTGACGTTGAAGCGGAAACCGGAACAATGACAGCTCCAATGCAGACAGCTATAGACGTTTCGGATCCTGATTGCGAGTACATTTTCAGCGGAATATCAAATTCAGGTAGCGCTTTGATTGAATTTACTATTCCAGAAGATGGAGAGTATTATGTGTGGGGCAGGGTATGGGCTGTTGATGGTGTCCATGACTCTTTATATGTATTGGCGGAAGGAGACGATCCTAATGATAAGAATTCTTATATTTGGGACGTTGGTACGATTTATGGAGAATGGCAGTGGAAAAGAGTTAAAACCAGAACAATCTCGCCTCGCACCTTTGTGTGGAACGCGGGAGCTCATACTCTAAATATATTATCGCGTGAATCATTCACTCGCTTGGACAAACTTGTTATTACCAAAGATCCCAATTTTATCCCATAACTGAATGGCTATGTCGAGAATGATATCAAAAGGCTGGTAACAATAAAACAATCAGGTCGTATATGATATAAATATGATAATTTACCTAGGGAAAGCACCTTAAAATTGAGTCTCCTGCAATTAGTTGATTTCAATTCATTGCTTTGCTTATGGGCTCCGTTCAAATAATTCTGCCGGATAACCGGGGATTCGAATTTGGAGTCGAACAAAACGACCAGGGGCATATCTTCGATTTAGTGTATGTCACAACTTGCACTGTCTTTCCAAATGTGCTAGATTTGTGGTAATAAATGATTGATCCCGATGGTTGGATCTGTGGTCCCTGATGCAGATAACGTCAAGGAATTACGTTACAACCAGTGGAATTCAATTTGTTAATAAAATTGGAGTATCTTATGCCGGGTTTATTTCAAAATTTATTTCTGGTTCCTGTTTTATGTTTCTGTTGCATCAATATTTCTTCAGCTGAATTATCCGTTTCTGATATTGAAGAAAAATTAAAAATCATAGATGGTAATGAAAAACAAATCAGGACAGATGGTCATTTGTCGAATCCTGAAAGACATAAAGAAAATATGAAGAAATTTGATGACCTGCGACGAGATATCCATAATACTATTATTCATAAAATAAACAACGCAGATTATCAAAGTATTACCCCGTTTCTGAAATGTGCTACAGTGCCTGTCAGGGATATTACTATTAATTCAATAGAGAACTTCCTGCTGAATAGAAAAACAGAATTAGCCGATAAACGGCGAAATTTATTTGACTTTTACATTGAGAATTGTAAATATGACAATGGCCTTTTGTTTTTAAAAGTATGTTCAAAGGTAAATACATATGAAGAGCAATTGAAGAAAAATATAAAAAGGTTATTCCTCAAAAAACAAATTTTGCCGCTTATACTTGAATTTAAAGCAGCCCTTTTTTTTGATACTGAAATAATAGATGCTCTAAAACGGAGTAATAAGCAAATTAAACAATCTGATTTTAATAAATTTTCAAAGTCAAAAGGGCGGTTGGATTTTAAAACATATGTTTTAATAACCAATCTTGTTTTATCAGCTCGACACGGAAATGAAGACGCATTCAAAAAATATGATAAGTACGCCAATGCATCAGAGCCGATTTCTCCTAAAAGCCTGATAGGCTATGCAATAATTGCCTCCTCAAAATCATACGATATATTATTTGAAAAACAGAATGATTTTAGAAAATATTCATATACAAAAATGCCTGTTGCGAATAGTGCGGCAGTCATATTGCATAAAACTATCGAGGGTTTTCCGTATATAAAAACGAGATGGCTTTCCAAAGAAGATATTTTGACGCCTGGTTCAGCACAGAAATATTTGAATTGGATCCAAAAGCATAGAAATTCATATAAGCTGAAAAAGCTTAATCCATATGAACTCTACTCTTTACTTTCAATACGTATCAAAGAATAAAAGGACACGAAAACAAAGGAGTGTCAACGTATTTCCTTGTACGCAAGTTTTGGTTCATTGCTTTGTGTGGTATCTGCGTTCAATGAATTCTGCCGGATAACCGGGGATTGGCGAAGACCGGGTAGAAAAATTTGGTGTCAAACGGGGCAGGGCGGGCGTCGCGGACATAAAGTTTCAAGGTTTGCGCGTTCCCCAGCTCTATTTTGATTTTGTTTGCCGGTTCGTTTATGTCGAGAGGGTCGGATACGTGGGCGATGTTGTCATCAAGCATGACCATGAAAATAGCTTCTGTTTCATTGACGGAACCGCGATTCAAGCCTGTTTCCGTTTCAAAATATTGGAATGTATTGCGCGGAATCCGGTATTCGACAAACGCTTCCCGGCCGCCGACAATGTTCGGGGCCATATTCGGCAGCAGGGCTATTCCGGGAACGTCCCCGTCTCCAAGATTAAGTTTTAATGGTTGATCAATTGTTTTGCCCGGAACCCGGTCGATCATGATGCCGTAATTGAACAGCATGTCACAGGACTGTTTGAGCGGAACCAGTTCCCGGAGGTCAATCACGTTCGGGATTTTTGCATCCGGTTCAGCTATGATATGCCGGATTGAGAAAAGCAGATCAGCGAACAGTTTGGCGCAAAGAGTTAAAGTGCGTGAAGCTGATGCCTGTGCCGCTGCGTGGTCGTCTTCCATGATTGCGGTGATGATCGGGATTACTTCCGCAGTAGAGCGCTGTTTCAGGATTTCCAATTCCTCGATCAGACGCCATTTCAGTTCGTCTAGTCCTGATGCCAGCTGTCTTGGTGCATACTTCTCGACCGGGATTTTGCCGGATATTTTTTCAATGGCCGGGTGGAAAATAAAGCATTTATCTTTTTGCGGTAAAAGTTGTTTTATCAGACGCTCGTCAAAGACATGCGCCGCCTGCCCGGTGTCGCCGATTATATGTGACAGACAGCCGGTAAATTTTGCCGCTTTGACTTTGTTTCCTGAACTCATGTTTTTGAAGACCGCATCAAGCCAGTGATCGATGATTTCCGGATAAGTATTTCTGATATCCAGAGGTTTAAAAACCGCATGGCAATTCCTGTTTCCGGAAACGGGAAGCATGGCGTATTCCCTCCACTCATGATCAATCCGGTCGCTTTTCGTTGCCTGTAATTCTCCGGCGGCAAAATAATCCGGATAATTCGAAGCGTAAATAATAACCTCGGATAATGGTCGCCAGAACTTCGCGGATTTCCCAGTCATCCAGCTTATTGCCGTTTGAGATATATGTTTGTGCATTTGAGTATTCATAAATTTATATATTATACCAGTTGTGACGTTTTGCAAGTCTGCGAAAGGCTTGAATAACGCCGGCAGCATAAGGCTGGTCGGCGATTTCGCCGTTATACTTCAGGACATGTTCTTTTACTTTCGGGGCGGCATTGGCAGGGCAGATGTAATACTTTGCCACATCAGGCTGCATCATGGCAAGATCGGTCAGTTCATCCCCGGCGACGATTATCCGTTCGGGGGGCAGGCCAACTTCCGCAAAAGGGGAGGCTTTAGACATGAATGCCGGGCGCGCGACGAACATACGACCGTCAAACCGACATATAAGTTCATCGTCGTTGAGGAACTTTTCCAGATAATGATTGAATCGGTTGAAATCATCGTTTGCCGCCAGTTGGAAACAGAACAGGTGTCCATAATCGATGACTTTTTCAGCTTTAAACCGGCCCGATATGTCATGGATCATCGGGTTGAATTTAATATGTTGAAACTCTTTGAGCTGTTTTTCCATATTGGCGGTATAGGGTTGAACCAGTTCCGGTTGGTCATTGACAGTTGCCGCCATGCGCAGGCCGAATTCCGCCATCAGGTAAGCTGGCCTTGATTTTACCTTGCTGAGTTTGATCAAATCCCATTGGCCGTTAACATCCCAGGTGGTATTGATGCCCCATTTGATGCAGTGTTCACTCAGGGAATCAAGGAAAGTGCTGAAAATATCCGGGAAGCGGGCGTATTCAGCATAGTCACCGCCCAGAGCCGTACCGTCCAGGTCGGTAATAAAAAGCATATCCATGTATTTTGAACGAAAGTTATTTGGTTATTTTTACATCAAATTCAACTACGACCGGCTTATCGTTTTCAACGTCAATGGTGTATTCCCCAGGTGAATAGCACTTTACTTTCAAACATTTGACATCTTTGTTGTCCGGGCCTTTTGATGTGATAAATTCAGCGCCGGTTGTCAATTTCCAGCCTTTGTCATCAAAGCTGAGCGGTTTGCCGTTGACTGTAATATTCACGTATTTGAACCAGACGAGATTTTTCTGCTGCGGTTTGGGCAGCCAGGCTCCGAGGAATACCAATTGAGCTTTGCCGCTGCCGGTAGGAGTGAAGACGATTTTGACTTTCCGCCATACGTCCTGTTTGAAGAACGCACGGGCCGACAGATAGTAATTCTGCTTGTCTTTGCGCCATGTGGCTTTGAATATATTGACGCTTTTACTGCATTTGTCCTTTTCCGGCAGCAGTTTGATACGTGCTTTCTCTGCATTGATGTCGAGACGCGCCCAGGTATGCAGCGCTTTCGCGGCCGGGGCGGCTGTTGCTATCGCGGTTGCGGCGGTTGCGCCAAGTACGGCTTTTTTCAGATTGATCATAGCTGGAACCTTTCTTTGTGTGCCTGTTCTGTCAATAAGATATTCTGTTGTTTTAAGTTTGCCGTTTTCGTAGATGAGAGTCCTGGGTTTACCATGATACAGGCGCTTTCCTGATTTTTCCAGCAAAGTGCAGCCGGATGAGATGATTCGGATCAGTTGTCCTTCCCTGGAAAGACGACAGAAGGTCAGCTTGCCGTCAGTCTTAATTCCACTCTTGGAATCTTTGAGGATTGATTCGGCAGTGTTAACCAGAATGATGTCCTGGCAGGACGGCCATTTGATTATACTTTTAATACCATGTTTGATTTTTTCCGAAGAGCATTCCGGTATCGGCATCTTCAGTTTTTTAGGATAGAGCATCAGCAGGAAATCAGGTTCGATCGATTTAACCTTGAGACTGGCGCGCTGGTGGGCTGAGTCCCGGGTCGGCTGGTACAGGTCAAGGGAGATTTTGCCGTTTAACGGCCAAAGCGCTTTGATCGTACAGGCTGTATCGGGAGTTGATTCAACCTTTTTCAGTTCCACGTCCCGGCTGGCAATCAGGTTGGAGGCGTCAAATGCAATTCCTTTGACATTTTCCGGATTGTATTCCACCGGGACTCTGGTGTTGGAGCCTGGCGCATATTTGACCAGCATTCCTTTTAGAAAAGAATATCCCTGGGTAACGCCGCTGAATTCAATAATGTTTTCGCCTTTCTTGAAATCAAAAACATATGGCTTATGCATTTTCTTTTGATTTCTTGTGACCAGGAACCAGTCATAATCAATAGAAAAAGCTATCTGGGATCGTCCGTATGTTTTGCCGTTGATGCTGATTTCCACTTCGCTGGCATAGCCCGGGTGATTTTTCGCAAAAGTCCACATGATATATTTGCCGGGTTCTGGAACATTTATTTTGAATTTTGTGTAGCCGGCAAGGTGTTTGAAAATCTGATAGCCCGGTTTTTTGAAGCTGTAATTGGAGCCGGTTTCACAGTTCGATATAGCTTTTCCAGCAAAAGTATATGGAGTCAATTTTATCTCCTGTCTGTTGTCGGTGGCGATCCGGTTGCCTCTTGCCAGTTGCAGTAAACTGGTGTATTCGTGAACCTTGCCGTCTTTGTTGATGTCGTCATACACCAGCGAATATGGCGGCGTTTCCGCCCGGTTGACGAATATCACATTACGGAAGGCTTTTTGTACGAGATTAAAAAGTTGGCGGCTGGCATGCTGGTAACGGTTGAAAAAATCATACGCGTCCTTCTGATCAACCCGGACAAAGCCGATTTTGTCATCTGCGATATACCGGTCAATATCGGAAAAAGTTCCGGATTGGCGCATGGTTGGGTCAAAGGCTTCCCCTTTTCCGTCGATCAGTACCAGACTGTGGGCTTCTGGCGGGGTTGCTGAATTAGTGATTTTTGCGTCATTGCCATAGCCTGAATCAACCAGCCATTTCCGCTTGTAGCCGTAAAAGTTGAAATGGCCCCGATCCGCCTGGGAATGCGCTGAATAGTCGTATTTTCCGGCGTAAATAAACATAAATACATCCTGTTCGGTCCAGCCGCTGCGGAAAGCGGCCAAACCGCCGTACTTGAATAATTTACTTAAACCGAGCTCTTTGGTGGGATTGAAGTCGGTTTTCGGGGTGTGTCCGAAAATCAACGCGAATGAGTTGGAGAAGTAGCGGGGGAATTTTCCATAAAGTCGGGAAACCAGGAAGTCTCCAGTTTCCGGATATTCTTTTTGAAGCATAAACGGGATATTACGCGTGGTGGGTTTGTAGGAGCCGTCGCTGAAGTTATCGAATTCGCTGTTCCATGGTAGAAGACACCAGGTCAGCCATGTTAAAGTATTTTTCAGATTGGTTTTTGCAAAGTAATCGACGTTTTGTTCTCTTGACAAGGCCTGCAGGAAGAGCAGCTGGTTGCCGGCGGTATAGCAAAAATAGTTACTGCCCTCGGGAAATACACCGTCGGGTCTGACCGCGACATTCAGCCAGCTTAGTGTGTAACGCAAGGCGCGGTCCAGCCATAAGTCGACCGGCCAGTCGGTTTCATTTTTTAACGTCATACACGCGATGCCCAAAGCTCCGGTTTCGCCAGCCGTATAATTTTTATAGAAACTGTAGCCGTATTCCGCGGTTCCGATCATTTCGTAGGTGATCTTGCAGAAATATGCCAGGCCTTTGCGGATATCGAAGCGTTGTTTTTCGGTCATTTGATCATAAAGGGTGTCGTAGACAAATGAAATCGGGATCAGAATGAAGGTTGTGGAATTGCCGCGCTGCATCCAGTCGGCAAATTTACCGGTTTCCCTGATTGGAACTTTTTCGTAATGCGCATTGACGAAGGTGGTTGCCAACTCAATGGCGCGCCGGGAATATTTTTTATCGCCGGTAATCAGATAGGCCATGGTCAGGGTTTCGGTAATTCCCTGGAAATTCGGATTTTCACTGAATGGAAAGACATGGTTGCCGGGATGTTTCCGCAGCATTATATCGGCATTGGCGATAAGGTCGGCTGTGTAATGTTTGAAATAGGTGTTCCGGGCTTTTTTTCTTAAAGCCGGAATATCTTTGGCTGAGAAAAACAGGGAAGGGCGTTCCTTGTTGGGGATTTCCGAGTCCTTTTTGATCAAATCCGCAAATTCTCCTCTGACGCCAATGGCAAAAGAGAAGACCATTGCCGCCAAAAACGTGTGTTTTGTCATGATATTTCCTTTATGATATCTTTGAATAATTCCATGAAAATTATGTTGTCTTAATCGCCGCGCCGCCAGACGAAACCGGGACCGGTGTAGCGCCCCATGACCAGATCATAGGCCAGGTGTTTGACATGGCCGGCGACAAATACGAAGTTGCTGCCCATGCGATGCCGGATTGAAACACGATTTTTACTGGGGGCGTACCAGATAATCCCTGCGTACGAAGCTGAGTTTGGATCGTATTCGGTCGCGCCATTGTCACCGACCATCAGCATGCGGCCGGGACTTTTGACCTGAGTGAGTTTTATGCCCCAGCCATTGGCGTCGCTCAAGCATTTGTTGTCGTTGGACGCAGTATAGTTATAGTTCCAGCCGTATGAGTTTTTGAAATCCCAGTAAGGCAGACTCTTGTAAGAACCGGGTTTTGTATCGGATGGGCATAGCAATCCTTTTCCTTTGTAATAAACCATCTTTTCTTCTGAAGCTGAGGTCCCGGCAGTCGAGCTGCCGCCGAAGTAAACGATGATTCCTGCCGGATAACGTTTGTTTCCAGGCAGGTAATCATTGTAGTCATTTGTGTACATAATGGCTGATGAGCCAATTTGTTTCAGGTTCGCCGCGCATTTAATTTCTTTGGCCTTGTCACGAGCTTTATTCAATGCTGGCAACAGCATTGAAGCGAGGATAGCTATTATTGCTATTACTACAAGCAATTCTATTAATGTGAATGTTTTTTTGCGGTCTGTTCTCATTGGTTTCTCCTTATAATTTGGTTTTAATTGAAAAAATGATAAGTTTCAACTTTGTTACTGTTGAGGATTGACTTCAGTTCAACAGTTCCATCCTTTATGGTCATTTTATTTTCTATCAGTCGATCAAATACCTCGTATAAGTCACCGAAAAGTCTGCGAATTCCTTTTTTTGAATGAAGCGGCAGGGCATATTTGAGTGTTTGCAGGAACGCTTGCGGGTTTTCGATGTCGCCTGCCTTCCAGTTTTTTTGTTCACTTATCTTGGCCGGATAAATACCGGTCAAAGAAGCGCACCGCTCAAAACCGCCGCTGTACAGCACTTTGTCGATAAACTTCCAGGTCGCTTCCGGGTGTGGCGAATGTGCGGATACCCCCAAACCGAAAAAAGTTGTAGCGCTGCCCTTGAATTTATTGCGCGGCAACTCATGAAAAGTCCAGTGTTTACGCTGTTCTGCAGGCAGTTTTCCACCTATGAGCGGGCCGCAAAACGTCATACATGAACCGCCCTGGGAGATAAAACGCGGAAAACTTTGCGGGAGTTTGTAGACGTTTACACATAATTCCTCATATATCAAAGTGTGCAGGAACGTTATTACTTCGGTCAGGGAGCTTTCATCGAAGCCGATATTACCGTTTGAATCAAAATAGTTGGCGCCAACTTGAGCCAGCAGCGGTTCAAAAAGCGTTCCGGGGGCGGGACAAAGGGTCATCGGCATCTGTCCGCTTTGTTTAAGTTTGCGGCAAATATCGAGGAAATCATCCCATGTCCAGTCCGGTGAAGGAAGCGGAATGCCCGCTTTTGCGAATGTTCTTTTATCGATATAACATATTGTTGGATTGGTGATTAACGGGACCGCGAGCAGCTCGCCGCTGACAAGGGATGAAAACTCATCGCAGGCATGAGGGGAAAAGTCCGCTTCCACTTTTTTCTTCAACCATTTCGGAACCGGTTGCAGGTAACGCTGCGTGATTTCTGTCAACTGCAAGGAAGAATAAAATACGATATCGCAGTCGCTGATCGAAGAGGACAGTTCAATCATGTTCCGTGATTCAGGCAGTGTCACCGGCTTGATTTGCTTTTGGTGCTCTCCCCATAATTGTCTATTGATATCGTCCTGACAATGCAGACTGTAAGCATTGGTGTATTTAAATTGGCTGGTTCCGGCACACGTTTCGTCGGAAGCTGATTTTATCACTTCTGGAGAGAAGACGGAGGATGCCAGAAAAGTGCCGCGTCCCTGCTGACGTTCCAACAGACCCTCTTTTTCCAGTCTCCCGATTGCTTTACGAATAGTTCCGATCGATACCGAATAGCGTTTGCTCAGTTTGGGTTCTGGAAAAAGCTTTTTATTAGTATCAAGAATAGTTGCATTGCTCAGGTCATTTTTTAAACCTGCGTATACTTTTTCTGAAATTAAATTAGCCATGTCAAAAATAAACCTTGTTCAAATCATTCATTTAAATCATATAATACATTCAAAGATTAAAAAAGTCAATACTTGAAATATGAAAATCAATGAAAAACTACAAAAATTACTGCTCCTGTGGCACTGGCAACAGAATGATCAATAAAAATTAAATCGGTTTAATTATTATAAAGTAACTTGACAAATTTACGTACAAAATATATATTAAAAAGGTATTTAAATCAATTAAATTATTTGGTTGGAATAATGACTCAAAAAGAAATCGCGGCAATGCTCAATATATCTCCGGCCACGGTTTGTCTGGCGCTGGCGGATTCGCCGAAAATAAAACAGCAGACAAAGGACGCTGTCAGGAAACTGGCTGAGAGCATGAATTACCGTCCAAATCTGGCCGGCAGAATGCTGCAGAATCACAAGTCTTACTCGGTCGGAATCATATTTCCATCCATTTCGCATAGTTTTTTCGGGGAGCTTCAGGAGGAAATACATCGCAAAATAATGGCTCACAACTACCTTGCTTTCTTTATCAGCGCCTTGGATGTTTCGGAAAAGAAAAAGGCGATTGACAGTATGATCGAAAGAAATGTTGATGGCGTAATAGCTTTTAACAGTAATTATCCATTATTCAAACCATTGCTTGATAACCATATTCCCCTGATTCTCTATGGCGGCTATAAAACCCCGGATAAGCGGGATGGGCTCAAACATGTTCAATTGGACAGGTTTGAGGCAGGGTATCAAATTACTTCTCATTTATTGAAAAACGGCCGCAGGAAAGTTGCCTGCGTCGGTATCGGGGATGAAACGGAAGACCGTTTCCTGGGCTATAAAGCCGCGCTGATGCAAAATGGTTTGGCGGTTGACCGGAATTTGTTTGCCAGGGCCCGGCCCGGCATGGAGGATAGTTATAATAGCACGTTGGAACTGCTGACCAGGGAACGCCCTGACGCGGTTTTGGCTCATAATGATACAACCGCAATCGGCGTAATCCGGGCCGTGATCGATTCCGGCCTGAAAGTTCCGGAGGACATCGCGGTTGTCGGCTTTGATAATATCAGCGTATCACGTTTTCTGCCGATCAGTCTGACAACCATGGGGCACAATAAACTGCAAACCGCGGAATGTCTGGTTGACGGCTTGTTCGATATGATCGACGGAGACGGCAAAGCGACTCCCGATCTAACCATGCTGCAATATGAATTAATTGTCCGCGAATCATGCGGAGCAAGGCAATAATATATAAAATAAGGACTATGATTGATGAAGGCATACCCTCTTTTTCCAAAACGAGTCGCCACAGACCTTAACGGCCTTTGGGACTTCAGATTTATTGAAACTGATCTTAAAGACGCGGACATAAGTGAGCTGGACTATGATGATCGCATTCCAGTGCCGTCGGCGTTTGACTCGCTGCCCGCTTATGCCGGTAAACGCGGCCTCGGTATTTACCGTTGTCAAACTGAAATCGCTCCGGGCAAAAAGTCCGTCCTGAAAATCGGCGGGGCCGGGATAATCAGTGATGTTTATGCAGATGGTAAACACCTGGCGCATCATATCGGTTCATATACATCGTTTGAAGTAATAATACCGAAATCGAAAAATGCCGACCGGGAAATCGTCATTGTCACGGATAACCGTTATGATTACAAAAAATGTCCCATCCATGAAAACTTTTTTGACTTCTATAATTATGGCGGGGTAATCCGTCAGGTCTGGCTCGAGGAATTGCCGGAAAGACCGATCAGTCAGGCTTATGTCCTGATTGACGATTATTTGACCGGGCAAATCAGAATCAGAGTAAAGTCGGACAAAAAACTTGATAATCTTAAATACAGTATAGATGGCGATGATTTCCAACCGGCTGAATTCAACGACGATGGCGATATCGTTGCTACGGTGCCGGATCCTGCCCCATGGAGTCATGAAGAACCAAATCTGCATACCGTCACTGTCGATAGCGGGGACGACGCGATCGAGGTTCGTTTTGGACTGCGCGAGGTGGTCGTCGAGGACGGACAGATTTTTCTTAACGACAGTCCACTCAAACTCCTCGGTTTTTGCCGTCACGAATCACATCCGCAGTACGGCCCCGCACTGCCGGACACGCAACTGGTTTACGACCTGCAACTGCTGAAACAAATGGGATGCAACTTCATCCGGGGTTCGCATTACCAGCAGGACCCGCGCTTTCTGGATTTGTGTGATGAAGAGGGCTTCCTGTTCTTCTCCGAAAGTCTGGGTTGGGGGCAGCAGGAACGGCATTTCACTGATGAAAACTTTATTCAGGCGCAGCTGGCGCAGACCGAGGCGATGATCCGCAGTGATTTCAATCATCCTTCGATCATCATGTGGGGCTTTTTGAATGAGGGAAATACAACCGGCGAATTTGCCCGGGACTGTTATACGCGATTGGTGGACCTGATCCGGTTTATCGACCCTTCAAGACCGGTTACCTATGCTTCCAACAAGCACGGAAATGACTTGATGCTCGATTTGGTTGACATCATTTGTTTCAACATTTATCCCGGCTGGTACAGCGGTGATCGCGAATCAGATAACATCATCGGGGAAGTCTTGCCGGCGATTGAAAAACATCTCGGTGATGTGGATAAACTGGGATTTTCGGATAAACCGTTTATTATTTCTGAGGTCGGTGCCGGGGCGATTTACGGCTGGCACGATCCGCTTAACGGAGTCTGGACCGAAGAATATCAATCCGAACTTTTGAGTATGGTTTGCCGCAAGGTTGTGTCCGACGACCGGATTGCCGGAGTCGCGTTATGGCAGTTCTGTGATGGCAGGACCTATCAGGGCGGCGGCGCTCTGGCTCGCCCGCGGGCGTTCAATAATAAAGGCATAGTTGACGAATACCGGCGCCCCAAGGCCGCTTTCAAAGAAGTTATGAAAATATTCAACGATTACAGGAAGCAGAAATGAATACTACAGACAATTCTCATTGGCAGAAACTCTCTCCTTCGGACGGACATTATTTTTTCGGATATTATGACCGGATTCCGTGGAATCACGATAACTCACTGCATCTGGCTTTGAAAGCGCCGCAATGTGAACGGCTGCCGCTGCCGGGAGAAACGGCGGAAATCGGGATTATCGACCGGAATACCGGCAAATATACCGGTTTGACCCAAACCCGGGCTTGGTGTCATCAGCAAGGTTCCATGACGCTTTGGCTGAACCATCGGCCGGAATGCTTCATCTATAACGATCTGGATGAAAGTACCGGGCAGTTACGCGCTAAAATATTTTCATTGCAGGACGGAATTATTGGCTCTTATGAGCGGCCCGTTTACGCGATGTCGCCCGATGGCAGATATGGCGCGTCCCTTAATTTCGCGAGGATTCCGCGTCGCGGCTATTCTTATGCCGACGCGGCCCTGGAGCCAAACGATTTACCGGACATCGATAACGACGGGATTTTTATCATTGATATGCATGCCGGGACATCTGAATTGATTATTTCCTACCGGGAAATGATCGAACTGCACCAGATGCCTTACGCGCTCGAACATAGCTATATCTGGCTCAATCACATCATCTTCAATTGCGATTCCAGTAAACTGCTGTTTCTCTTGCGCCATAGTGAGGATAAGACAACATTCTGTCCGTGGTATACTCACATGTATACCGCAAAACTTGACGGTTCCGACCTGGCCTGTCCCTTGCCACATTTTTATTGGAACGGCATGATTTCACACCAGATATGGGGACGTACCCCCGGCGAAGTCCTCGTCGACGCCAATTGGCGTAACCACGGCCATGAGTATGTCGTGGTTGACGAGAGTCGCAAGGTCTTCAGGGCCGAGTTGATTTCCCCTGGAAGAGGGCCGATGGCGCATCTTATATTTTCGCCTGACGGCGAATGGATGCTGGCGGATTCCTACCCTCAAGAGGGAGTACAGACCCTGGCGCTGGTAAAAGTCAAAACCGGAGAGTTTAAAGTGATCGGCCGTTTCAAACATCAGCAGCCGAAGACATATCCGGTCGATGTGCGCTGCGACCTGCATCCGCGCTGGAGTCGGGATGGTCAATTGATCACCATCGATTCGATTGACGACGGCAAACGCGGAATATACCTGACCACTTTGGAAAAAATCAGTTTCTAATCCCTGCGACGGGTGGCGATAGCCTCCTTCATGCTTTGTGCCACACGCCGCGGAAGTGGAAAATAAGCTTGATTTATTATCCGGGTTAAACTCTCTGTCATGAATGTTAAAACAGTTCCTTAATTTGTATTTTGCAATATAAACCAATATATTTGTAACAATAAGGAGCATCTTCAACTATTGAGTGGTCGCTGGAGGCACAGAAATATTAAGGGAAGGGGCGTGCTATGTTTATATTGATTTTTCTGGCAGTTGTTTTACTGGTTTTATCGGCATATCTGCGCAGCCCGGCCGGGAAAGGCAAACTCGGAGAGCTGTTCGTTAGCCTGGGATTAAAGCTTATGCTGGATAAGACCGCTTATCACATCGTCAATAACGTCACTATTCCTGATGATCATGGCGGCACTACCCAGATAGACCATATCATTGTTTCCAGGTTCGGCATCTTTGTGATAGAAACCAAAAATATGCAAGGATGGATATTTGGAGAAAAAAATTCTGCTTTATGGACTCAGACAATCTATAAAGTCAGGAACAGTTTTCAGAACCCTGTCAGGCAGAACTATAAACACGTTATGTGTTTGGCGCAGTTGCTTGATTTGCCGGTTGAGAATTTCCATCAGTGTATCATCTTCATCGGGGATTGTACTCTGAAAACCCGGGACAAACTTCCGCCATGGGTTACAACCGGAGGGCTTTCCATGGTAAACTTCATTCGATCCAAACAGGAGGTTTGCTTTGATGATGATCAGTTAACAGAACTGGTTCAAGATATTGAAGAAGGTCGTTTGAGCCGCACCTTGCGCACCAATCGGGAACATGTGGCACACGTCAAAGGCATTATAGAACGACGTTCAACACCGGCGCATCCTCCAATACCGAACCCGCCTGAAACAGATAATACGCAACCGCGATTTCCGCCAAAACCATCTTCCGCTCCGAATAGGATTGCTCCGCTTTGCCCCAATTGCGGTATGGCGATGGTTCGACGTATTGCTAAACGAGGTCCAAACGCTGGAAACCCTTTCTGGGGTTGCTCAAATTACCCAAAATGCAAAAGCATGGTGTTTGATGAATAACCAATTAACTGTTTCCTACTCCAATATTTGACAACCTGAAACTCGACGCCGGGTTGTATTACGTTGAAGTTCGAAACTATAGTCCTGGCGGTGGAACAAGCGGTCAAATCCGGGATATTCTTACCGGCTGAGACATCGCATTTCTGCGGAAACTGTTCGTATGCGAACCGGTGTAAAGTCTGGCATCACAAACAAACCCGGTCGATGTTTCTGCCGTTGGCTGGTTAGAGTCGATCAAGGAAGTTGAATGGTTTGCGTTTTGAGTGCATTACGGCAATTACGGCAATCCTATTATCGTCAAGAATGCGGTAGAAGATATTGTACTTAAAGCGCTTCATATAGCATCTGCGTAGACCATACTCAAGGCTGACAAAACCATTCGGAAATGTGCTGATAAAATCCAAAACCTGATCAAGTTCGTTATAGAATTCTTGCTTCAAGTCGATAGTTTCATCATTAAGGTAAGCTGCGGCATGGGAAAGGTCTTCACGGGCTTTCGGGTGAAAGAATACTTCAACCATAATCAGCAGATTTCAAGCTCTGCCTTGAGAGATTGCATGACGGTCTCCCGGTCGAGCAATTCTACCTTGCCTTCATCAATTTCCCTGGCTCTTAGTTGGGCTTCCCTAAGTTGGGCTTTTTCAACTTCACTCATAGGTTGCTTGGCTAAAACATTATGGATAAGTTGCAACTGATCATCCTGCGACAGCATGAAAACTTGTTCTTCAACTTGTGCTAATGAGACAGACATATTTAACTCCATTTATTGTTCAAAACTAATATACAACAAAAAAACTTATAAATCAACCCAATCACGAAAGGAAACTCATCATGAGTGATTTATTACTACATTGCGGCTCAAGCCGTGTTTCTCGGGGCGATCTTCACGCCGTACCGACTCCCACTGGAACCGATACCTGGAAGCTGGAGCCGCATAGCCTGGTTGCTGAACTGGTCTGCCGGTCTCACCATATTTATTAGATTGATATGCAGAAAAAAGCGTATTTATGCAAGTTTACGCGGAAATTTTATCTTGAGGAGAGATTGATCTTAGAATATGGTGGAGAATTTGGCCTTATATCAAAAGAACCTCTGTTTTTTTTGACCTCGATAACCAATTGCATGGAATATTTTCAATTATTTCCCTGTCTATTGAAAAATTTGTAAACGCATTTTTTAGCAATATCGCCTTTCAAGAGTGGAATTGTTTGACGCGCAATCAATTGCGCAATATTTCGTCCGTTGGAAACGGTCGGCCAGTGTTCCGTCACTGGACCACGTCAGCGGACGATGCGGAGCGATATAATTATAAATAAATTCTTTTTTTGATTTTTTCGGTGCTGTTTCCAATAATAGTGTCCAATTTTCCTTCTGCATATCATCTGTTCTTGACTTTGCTTTATTGGGACAGTAAATTAATGTTCGAGATCTTATATATGAAAACAGGGAACTTCAAGTTATTGGAATATCAAGATGAAAGAACTGCAGAAAGGATTTACGGTAAAAGGAAAATATGTAATTGACCGTTTGCAAGGGGAAGGCATTTTGGGGTCGAGCGTTTATGTAGGATACGAGAAAGAGAGCGGCAACGATATCATAATACGGATACTGCCTGAATATTTGAATTCTGACAGCGACACGGTGACACGTTTTATTCACGGAGCCAAATTGGCCCGTCAAATGGCTCATCCGAATATTTTAAAAGTTATAGACGCCGGCAACGATGACGGAGTCATTTTTCTAATCAGCAGCCATGAAAAAGGTTTTTTCCTCTATGAATACCTGGAGCAGCGCGGTAATCTGGATGAAAATGAAAGCGTCAAGTTGATTATCGCATTGGCCGAAGCGCTCAATTATGCCTGGGAGAACCTGAAGATAATTCACCGGAACATTTGCCCGAACAGCATTTTCATTGCAAAAAACAACGTTCCTATGCTGACTGATTTCGAGGTCGCAAAGTCATTGGATGACAGTCAGGTTCTGACTATGAAGGGGAAAACTGTTGGCGATCCGCGTTACATGAGCCCGGAGCAGGTGCAGGGAGAGGATATTGATTTTCATTCAGATATATATTGTCTGGGGCTGGTTTTTTATCAGCTTCTTACCGGAGATCCCCCCTTTAACGATAAATCAATGGCACGCAATTTAAAGAGCCAGCTGACAGAGAAGCCGGCTTCGATAGCGTCAAAAAGAAAAGATGTCAGTAAAAAGTGTATATCGATCATAAATAAGATGCTCGCAAAACAGCCCGGTAAACGTTATCAGTCATGGACTTGCCTTATCGATGACCTGAAATCGCTGATACCGTCTCTGTACGAGGATTCTTCTGTCACTAGGAAGTATCAGGTCGAGGCCGTAAAACTCAATGAACTGCAATCCGGGAAGAAAAGCGCGCTGAAGATTGTGTCATTAATGGTCATGATTCTATTGATCGTAACGGGATTGGTGTATTTTTTTGCAGATTTCTCTGAAAAGATAAAAACACTGACAGTCCCCTCCGACCGGCGGCAGGAGGTGAAAAAAAGCCAGTCGCGCTGCAGCAGGAAAAAACGGTTCAGATCATTTCGAACAATCCCAAAACGTTTGTTAAAACGGACCCCATCTCTGCTCCGAAAAAAATCGCTCTCCCGGTTAAGGGAAAAAAAGCTAAAGAACTGCTTCACCGTAAAGCATGTATGCATAATGTCAAGCAAATTGGTGAAGCGTTGCAGATGTACGCGAATATCTATGAAGGCAAATTCCCGAAAGAAAATAATGCCAAAGGTTTGAATGAGTTATTGGTGAAAGGCATATTGAAAGATTCCCGGGTCTTCATTTGTCCGTTATCTGGCAAGTTGCCGGCGGCTCCAGGCCAGTCTTTGAGCAATTCGACCTGTGATTATATTTATACCGGTGGTTATTCGGCCTATTCCGGAGCAAATGTTCCAATCCTTTGGAACAATCCAGCCAAACATCAGGATTACGGAATTGTTCTCTATGCTAATGGAGACATTAAAGAGTACAGCGGCAATAACTGGCTGGACAAGACAATAATCAAGAAGTGAAAATCTTCAAATTCATCAGTTTCTATTTTTACGGTAGAAATCGATCAATTCCTGATAGCGGCTACTTGGAACCGCTGAAAGCAGAAATAGAATATTATCCTTAAACGCCGGAGCTGTGGTGATTCCCATATGGGCGGCCCTGAGCTGGGTTATGTTGCTCCAGGCGATTGGACTGTAGAAGAACGGGACCCAGGTTTTTGCTCCTGCACGTTCGTCATACATTGCGCTTGAAGCCAGCACTTTGCCATCGCCCGGGCCATATTCGATAACCTTGATCTCGCCGGTCTCTTCATCAACTTCGCCTCTGCGCGTAGTTCTTACGGCATTGCCCAGCACTAAGTAAAGGTTGACTCCTTTCGGAGGGATCGCGGGAAAACCCATTGCCCGCTTAAACCTTTTTGCTCGTTCAAGGCATTTCTTAAGATGATCAAAGGCTATCAGACGTCTTTGCACCGGATCTTTTTCCTGAGGCAGAAGGGTCTTGAAGACATCATACTGTTTAGGGTCAGCCAGCCCCCACTTCATCCTCAACCAGACTTTGAAATCATATATATCCACTACTTTGTTATGGTTTTTCCTGTAAATCAGCGATCTGGTTGACGGCGCGGGCATCATCTGATAAATCGATGGCCAGGTTGAAATCATCGCCGGAGGGAAGGGCGGCATGGACATTCCGTTTTCCATCTCCAGCAACGTATCAAGATAGCCTGCATTCGGGGTTCCCAGGATGATAACCCGGTCAATGTACTTACATCCGGTCCAGGTGACTTTTATCTTTTCCCCTGGCTCAGGCAAATCAGCGGTTCCGAATCTGAGGTAATAGCGGGAGATGAGTCCGCCCATGGAATGACCGATCAGGTCAAATTTAATATTATAGTTTTTTTGCCCGTAAAGAACCTTGTATCTTTCCTGAAGGTATTGCCTTTTGGTCTGTATGAATTCATGCAGTTTGCTGGCCGACTCCTGGAGGTCACGACGCCAGTCGTATGAGAATTGAAATAAATTGCAGTAACTTTTGCCGGGAGCCATCGGTTGGCCTTCGGGTTGATATCCACCTTCTTTCAATACATTTACCAGATTCTGATAGGCATTTTCCCTGAAGGTGATGCCGAGAAACTTGACCGCTACCACATTGAGGGCTCCGCTCGGGACCGTGTTGTCCCGGATTGTTTTCAACGGTGCATATTTCTTCATGGGCAAACTTAGTGCCCGCATTTTTTCATCGGAAACGCTGTAGCCGTCTTCTGAACTGAACTCGCCCCACACATTTTTTCCCGTATCATTGTCCTTCATGTTTGATCCCAGGAAACCGTGGACGATGATTACCGGATTCCTGAAAGGCCCCTGATACTTGGCTGCCTCTTTTTGTAATGGACCGGATATCTGGTCGTCAAGGTGTTCATTTGAAGTATAAGATCTTTCAGCTGTACTGCACCCAAAAGAAAGAACAACCAGAATCAACCACACCGATATGCATTGTTTTATCATAATATTTCCGCCATATTGAATTAATTAATAATCTCAAATTACAATAACTCCAAGGCCATTTAAACGCAAGTTGTTTTCCGCAATTATGTTAAATTTGAGACTCGCGCGAAAATATGATGAAGAAAGGCGGAAACTCCTTGAACATTGTCATATATCTATGACGAGCAGCTTTACTTATCTCCTTAGGTTGCTTTACGGTGCGTTTCTGTAGATTATAAGAAGGCGGCAGTAAGATTGGCGATACTAAAATACGTTCTCTGCTTTTTTACTATTGCGGGTGTATTTCGTAAAAGTCTTTGACTCAAAGGGATATGCGATTGATGCAAGATTGAGTCTTTTGGGATCAGAACAAATGAATGGTGGAGCTGATGGGAGTCGAACCCACGACCTGTTGATTGCGAACCAACCGCTCTAGCCAACTGAGCTACAGCCCCAATTATTTGCAGGGGTCACTACTATACTTATTTATTGAAAAAATGCAAGCATTGGTTTGTAAAAAAAGAAAATATTACTAAATTAGTGAATGACTGCTTTCGACATAATGCGGCGGTACATGGTGTGTATTGATATTTACATTCTCCCGGAAAGGTTTTATGAATGAGCGACGAGACGGATAAAGAAATGTTATCCGAGACTGAATCCAGTGACAAGGCTGAGGTTTTCAGGGATGAAGCTCCCAGTAACTTACAGCTTTATTTTCGTGAAATCAGTGAGGCTCCAATGCTGTCACATGAAGAGCAGGAGCAGCTTTTCGCTAAAACCGAAGAAGCCGTTGACAAATACCGCCGGAAAATCTGCAATCTCGGCTTTGTCCTGCTGGATTACTCCAGAATATTCCTGGGATTGGATTCAGATAACTACCGTGACCATTTTATTCCTTCCGCTTTCGCTTCCGAAAATAATCCGACCGGGATTGTCGCGGAAGATTTTCTCCTGAGCTTGAATTCTCACTCGGAGGATTTTGCGGCAATGTACGAAAAGCAGCGGTCAGCGTTCCTGCGGGAAGGGGCCGTGCCTGACGAACTCAGAGCTTCCACTGTAAATGCGGCCATGAAATATCCGGTGACGCCGGATCAATTGGATGAATGGTTCAGTGTGGCGGTTGAATATGCCGAGATTTCCGACAAATATTTGCAGCGGCCGCGCAAGCTTACAGCGGAGGAAACCGCTTACGGAAAAAAGAAAGATTTTCTCGAAGAAAAATTCCTGATGCGGCAGGAAGAGTTTGTCGAGTATTTTAAAGAACTGTGTCAAATCCGCGAAGAAATTCGCAACATGCGTAACACCATGCTGGAAGGCAATCTCCGACTGGTGGTCAGTATCGCCAAGAAATATTGCAGCAAAGGTTTGCCCTTTTCCGATCTTATTCAGGAGGGTAATCTTGGTCTGCTGCGGGCGCTTGAGAAATTTGATTATCGGCTGGGGCACCGTTTCAGCACCTACGCCACCTGGTGGATCAAACAGACTGTCAGCAGAGCGATTGCGGAACAATCAAGGGTTATCCGGATTCCGGCCCACATGATTAAAACGATTACCGAAATGAATAATGTCGAACGCCGTTTTATTCAGGATCACGGGCGCGAACCGAATATGCAGGAACTGGCTTCCTCGCTTGAAGTCCCGCAGGCCAGGATCAGCGCTTTGCGCAAAATGGCCCGGCAGACGATCTCGCTGCAGTCGCCGATCGGCGACGGGGAAGGGCAGTCGGTTTTCGAGGATATTCTTTGCGATGCCGACGCGGATGACCCGGTTCACCATATTGCCGCTAAAGTGATGCGAGAAAAATTGCGTGAAGCGATCAGCACGTTGTCGGAACGCGAACAACAGATTATCATCATGCGTTTCGGGCTTTTCGATCACTCGCCGATGACTCTGGTCGAAGTCAGCAAACATTTTAATCTGACGCGGGAACGCATTCGTCAGCTGGAAATCAGAATCCTCGAAAAACTGCGTACCCCATCAAGATTGAAATTCTTCGACGGCATTTTCCACACCAGATAATTGATTTATTAAAAATTTTCTATTTTATCTCGCTTTCTAATCTTAAATCTGAGGACAATTTAACGGTGTGCTGTTGTTTTTAATTTTTTTTTCAAAACGTAATTAATCCTGAAACTACCTCAGAAAAGATTGAATGAGAAACAAAGAAAAAAGGGCGGCCCGAAAGCCGCCCGATTCAGTATAAGACCGGATTATTCCGGAATCGTATCACGTCCCGCATACTTGGTATGGAGCAGATGATGAGATTTTTCGCCCAAAGGTTCCTTCAGGAACTCATTGTAAATCTGGGTAATCTGCTCATTTTCATGCGATTTACGCAATTTTTTGTGTTCGTCTTCCTCATAAATAGCGGCAATGCGTTTGAGCCTGACCTCATCGGTAGTGAAACGCGGTTGACCGCCGCCGCCGATGCAGCCGCCGGGACATGTCATTACTTCGATAAAGTGGAACGTTTCTTTGCCGCTTTTGATCAGTTCGAGGATCTTGGCCGCATTATTCAAGCCGTGAGCAACCCCAACGTGGACTTCCGCGCCTTCAAGGAACGACCAGGCAGGCAGGCATCCTTCCAGCTTAAGCGTCGCCTTTTTAACGCCATCAAGCCCCATGATCGGTTTGATATGGAGGTTTTCCATCGGCAGTTCATTGCCGGTGATAATTTCATACGCGGTTCTGACCGCCGCTTCCATTACCCCGCCGGTATTGGCAAAAATATCCGCCGCGCCGGAACTGAGTCCAAGAGGAGCGTCCATTTCGCCGTCAGGCAGAGTATCAAAGCCGACACCGCCTTCTTTAATCATCCGGCCAAGCTCACGGGTTGTCAAGACATAATCGACATCCTGAACCCCGCTGTCGCTCATTTCCGGCCGCTGACATTCGAATTTCTTCGCGGTACACGGCATAACCGAAACCACCACAATATCTTTTGCCTCTTTATTGATCTTATCGGCAAAATAAGTCTTTGCCACCGCCCCGAACATCTGCTGAGGCGATTTGCAGGTAGAAATATTCGGCAGGAATTCCGGATAGTAATACTCCGCGAATTTGACCCAACCGGGAGAACAACTGGTGAACATCGGCAGATGGGCGTCTTCGCCGTCAACCAACTGTTTTTTCAAGCGGGTCAAAAGCTCGGTGCCTTCTTCCATAATAGTCAGGTCAGCCGTAAAGTTGGTATCGAAAACCTGATCGAAACCAAGCTGGCGCAACGCGGAAACCATTTTTCCGGTAACCCTGGTACCCGGCGGGTAATCGAAACATTCGCCGAGAGCGGCGCGGATAGCCGGAGCCGTTTGAACAACGACATATTTATTGGGATCGTCAAGCGCGTTCCAAACCGCTTCAACGTGACTCTTTTCAGAGATCGCACCAACCGGGCAAACGGCCGAACATTGTCCGCATTGAACGCAGGGAACTTCTGACAGGTTAAGATCAAAAGCCGGACCGATAATCGTTTCAAAACCACGTTTCTGCGGAAACAGCGATCCGACATTCTGAACCTGATTGCACACGGTGACACAACGGCGGCACTTGATACATTTCGAGCTGTCGCGAACGAGAGCCGGCGTGCTGTCGTCAATACCGGGAGCGGTTTTTTCGCCGTCGAACCGGATCGAGGTAATGCCAAGATCACGTGAAACATTCTGCAATTCGCAGTCGTCATTTCGATTACAGACCTGACAGTTGCCGTCATGTTCAGAAAGAAGAAAATCAACCACAGTGCGCCGGGCTTTGCGGACCCGCGGCGTGTTGGTGTAGATCTCCATTCCCTCGACAGCGGGGGTGGCACAGGAAGCAACCAGCGCTTTTCCGCCTTTAACCTCAACAACACATACCCGGCAAGCCCCCAGCGGAGCTTTGCCTTCGAGGTAGCACAAGGTAGGAATATTTACTTTCGCCGCTTTGGCGGCATCGAGTATCATAGCTCCTTCCGGAACTTCAACTTTTACGTCGTTAACACTTACAGTAATCATTATTATTGACTCCTTTACTCTGTGCCGGCACAGTTTTTACCGTAATCGCATCTCAGGCAGCGTTTGGCCTGGCGAACGGCTTCGCCTTCGGTCCAGGCTTTTTCCACCTCATCAAAATTATTCTGACGCCGTTCAACCGGCATCAAATTCAATTTTGCCCGCTTGTACGGTAACGGGTCGGAATCCGGATCGAACGCGGTATCGTTCTCTTTCTCAGAACGCCAGAAGGCATGCTGGGCTCCGGTCAGATATTCGTCAATACCAATCGCGGCATGTTCGCCAGCGGCGATGGCCTCGATTACCGACGCGGCGCCGAGCACCGAGTCGCCACCGGCAAAAATGCCGGGAACGCTGGTCATGCTGGTCGCGTCATCAATAATGATGCGGCTGCCGTTTTTGATCTTGATATCTTTATTATCGATCAGTTTTTCACAATCAAGCGTCTGTCCGACGGCCAGAATGACCTGATCGGCCTCGAGATCAAATGTATCCTCGTCCTTAACCGGACGGCGGCGACCTGAATGGTCGAACTCGCCCAGTTTCATCCGGGTGCATTTCAGAGTTTTGGCCTTGCCGTTTTCGCTGATAACTTCAACCGGTGACGCCAGAGTAATAATTTTAACGCCTTCCTGAATGGCTTCTTCAACCTCTTCAGCGTAAGCCGGCATTTCATCCTGGGTCCGACGATAAACCACGGTGACGTCAGAACCAAGCCTGACCGCGGTACGGGCCGCGTCGATAGCGCTGTTGCCGCCGCCAATGACCACAACTTTCTGACCAACCGGAACAGAACCGCGAATATTGTATTCACGCAGGAACGGAATCGCGCCGGTAACGCCTTCGACATCAAGACCCGGCAGATCAACCGTTGTATCCAGAGGAGCACCGATGGCAATATAAATCGACTCATACCCCTGATCCTGGAGTGACTTGATCGTAAAGTCGGTACCGAGACGTTTGCCGGTTTCAATGGTCACGCCCATGCGTTCGATCATACGAATCTCACGGGCAAGAGTTTCACGCGGCAGACGATAGGCCGGAATAGCCTGTACCAGCATCCCGCCGGGGCGGACTTCCGCTTCAAAAATAGTCGGACGATAGCCCAGACGCGCCAGGAAGTAGCCGCAGGAAAGCCCGGAAGGACCGGCACCGATAATCGCCACTTTACGGGCGGCGTTAGCCGGATTTTCCTGAGATTCAGGCAGCTGCACGGTAATTTCCTGATCCGCCATAAAGCGTTTTACGCCACGGATACAAACCGGTTCATCCAGAGTGGAACGGCGGCATTTGTCTTCGCAGGTATGGAAACATACTCGAGCGCAAACAGATGCGAACGGATTACGTTCTCGATGCAGTTTGAGTGCTTCGGCATAACGTTTCTCTCCGACGAGAGAAACAAAACCGGGAACATCGACATGGGCCGGACAGGCGCTCTGACATGGAGCCCTGACCAGACCGGCGCAAACTCCGGCTTCACAATGTTTGTGTTTGATATGATCTTCGTATTCCTGACGGAAATGACGGATAGTTGAAAGAACCGGATTCGGAGCAGTTTGACCAAGGCCGCAAAGCGCGGTTTCCTTGATCTGTTCGCCCATTTCAATCAAGTCCTCAATGTCACCCGGTTTGCCTTTGCCGTCACAGATGCGCTCAAGGATTTCCAGCATACGCTTGGTACCAACCCGGCACGGAACACATTTACCGCAGGATTCTTCCTGCACGAATTCCATGAAGAAGCGGGCCACGTCAACCATACAGGTATCTTCATTCATCGCGATCAGTCCGCCAGACCCCATAATAGCGCCGAGTTCCTGCAGCGATTCATAATCAAGCGGAACATTCAAGTGCGCTTTCGGAATACAACCGCCGGAGGGACCGCCAAGCTGAGCGGCTTTGAACGGTTTTCCGTCTTTCATACCGCCGCCGATATCATAGATCAATTCTCCAAGAGTCGTGCCGACCGGCACCTCGGCCAGACCGGCATTCTGAATATCACCGGCCAGAGCGAATACTTTGGTTCCTTTACTGTTTTCCGCGCCGATCGATGCGAATTTTGCACCGCCATGCAGCAGAATGTAAGGAACGTTAGCATAAGTTTCAACGTTATTGAGAACCGTGGGTTTACCCCAGAGACCTTTTTGCGCCGGGAATGGCGGACGCGGACGCGGCTCACCGCGCTTGCCTTCAATTGAAGCGATAAGAGCGGTTTCCTCGCCACAAACAAACGCGCCTGACCCCATGCGGATCTCAAGATCGAACTTGAATCCCTTTTCGAGAATATTGTCGCCCAGCAAACCGCATTTCTTGGCCTGCTTGATCGCTTTTTCAAGCCGTTCGACCGCCAGCGGGTATTCCGCCCGGACATAAACATAACCCATGCTTGCGCCGATCGCGTAAGCGCCGATCGCCATACCTTCGATCAGACTGTGCGGGTCGCCCTCGAGGACACTGCGGTCCATGAATGCGCCGGGGTCGCCTTCGTCAGCGTTGCAAAGAATATATTTAGTGGTTCCACCAGCCTTCTGGGTAAAAGACCATTTCAACCAGGTCGGGAAACCGCCGCCCCCACGACCGCGAAGTCCGGATATTTTCATCTGTTCGATAACATCTTCCGGCGTCATGGTTTCGAGTACTTTGGCCAATGCTTTGTATCCGTCACGGCCGATGTAACCGGCAATATGTTCAGGGTCAATCTCGCCGCAATTGCGAAGAACGATCTTGGTTTGTTTTTTGAAGAAATCAATGTCGGTCATCACCGGAATCGGGATCGCGGTCTCTTCGTCGCCTTCCTTGTAAACAAGACGGTCGACAATATTGCCCTTAATGACATGCTCTTCAATAATCTCTTCCACATCCTCGGGCTTGACTCCCTGATAGAAAGTCTTGTCACGGGCCATCACCAGAACCGGGCCCAGGACACAGGGACCGAGACAACCGGTTTCTACCACAATTACCCGGCCTTTGAGGTCACGTTTGGCAATTTCCTCCTTGAGAGCCGCTTTGACTTTCAGCGAACCGGATGCGATACAACCGCCGCCGGCACAAAGCAAAATCTTTTCATTGCCTTTGTCATCCATAAATTCGGCAGTGTCTTTTTTGACGTCGTCGCAGATAAAGTTAAGGTCTTTGATAGATAGATGTTCATTAGTCATTGTACAGCCTCCTTAACGGTTTCCGCGTAAGCTGCCAGAATGTTTTTCACCTTAGAGGGCTTGACCCGCTGATGCACGTCATCACCGATCATAATTACCGGAGCCAGTCCGCAAGCACCGAAACAACGGCCGATATCCAGAGAGAACAAACGATCCTCGGTCGTCTCGCCGACGTCGATTCCAAGTTCTTTTTTAAACGCGCTGAGAACCTCTTTGCCACCGCGAACGTAGCAGGCGGTACCAAGGCAAACGCGGACAACATGTTTACCGCGCGGAACGGTTGAAAAGAAAGAGTAGAAGCTGACCACACCGGTCACTTCGCTGTAGGGCTTATTCAGAATACGGCTGATTTTCTTCAGCGCCTCCTTTGGCAAGTACCCGAACAGATTTTGCGTCATCTGCAGGGCCGGAATCAGACCGCCCGGTTTGTTGCGGTAATCCTCCAACAATTCATCGAGTTGAGCCAACAGCACAGATTCATCCACGCCGTCGGGACTGCACGCACATGCGCATTGAGCTTTAGCGTCAATACTCATAAGCCTTACCCCTTTCTCTTGTGTAATGTTTACCTTTAGCGAATATCTATTTGAACAAACGGATTAATTCCGTTTTTTCGACTTCAGAATACACATTATCAACCCAGGTTCAGAAGAATAAATCCAATAAACCAATATATCTATTGTAAGGTTCATTTCATAAAATGCAAATAATATTAATTTTTTTTTATTAATTTTTTTTATATTAATTCTTTTTTATTAATGTTAAAATAACGAATAACAAATCTGCAATAAAATGAAGCCGTGAGTTTTATAAAAAATCATGTCCAGAAATCAGTAAATAATCATGACGGAGCCATTATAAATTTTTCTGGGCAATAATATTGATTGTGAATCATCAGCGTAAAATGACCAGACAAATAGTATTGATATGAGCAAAGACTTGAGACAGCGATTTAATCCGTACGACGGATGGCGATATACCGCTTCATGCTTCGCACTTTGTGCTACGGAAGCGGAAATAATACAAAAAATAAAGGGTTTAATTCCCCGCCCCTTGGGGCGTATCCGTTCGTTAATTTTGCGGCCTCCCGCAAAGCGGGAGTGAAAGGTCGGGCGTAAATACCCCGATGCTTGCATCGGGGATAGCCCTGACCGAAAGCAAAATTTTTATTATAAATATTTATGCAGCAGAGATTCTATTTATGCGAGTTTACAAATTTGTCCGGGTTTCAGGACGAGAATTTGTTTTTGCAGGCGGGGTTTGATATCCGGTCCTGATTCAATATTGCAATTGACAGTATAGGCCAATGGATTTTCTATCTGCAAATATTTTATTTCGCCTTGTTTCAGACTACAAGATATAATTAAGCCATTGGATAATCTGATATTGGAAAATTCCATGTTCAGCCAGTTTTCAGGCAATGAAAATCCCAGTTTAATGGAATCCCCCCTTACATCCGCTAAAATTCGGTATACGGCCATTAAAAAGCAGGCGTGAGCGGTCCCCATCCAATGTTTGTATAAACTGCCGTCAGGTCTAACCTGTTCCGGAAAAGCTCCGAAACAATTAGTATTCTTCCGGCATTCTGACAGGTATTCGCATGCTCTTTTATCCTGCAATTGAGCCCAAACCGAGGCACTCCAGCTTTGGAACCACGGGACGCATCTTGCATCCTGCCGCGGAGTTCCAATCTGACAGACCGAGCAATATTTTCCGCGTTTATGCCAGAGTTCCTGCATCGTAGCATATGCCGATGGATATTCCGGCAGCAATAGATAGATCATTGACCCGAAATTCACAGATGTGCTATACAGCGATGAACACAAAATTCCGTTTTCATTGTGATTATCCTGCAGCCCGAGAGATAATTTATGCAATATATCGGAATAGAGTCCCGGCAGTTCAATGTCCAGTTCACCGGACGCCTTAATCAACGCCGACAAAGCCGAAATCATCGCCCCGGCGGTCCAGGTATCGTTACAGTTATGGTTTCTGGTCGATTCGTCAACTCCTTCACAATTTGCTATATACGCTTTACCGTTTTGTTCGACAATGGCACTGCCAAGCATGAAGTCAATGGCTTCTTTCATAACCGGAAAAAGCATATTCAGTATTTCCCGGTTGCGGCTGTACCTGAATTGGTTCCAGGCGATGACCGCAACGATTGGATTGTTGTGCAGCTCTTTTATTTCCGTAATTAGTTCACATGTCCCTTGATGGTCGGTACACCAACCGTAACGGGCGCCTTCACCCGAGCCGTATTTCCGCTTCCATAACCCGGCATTTTTTCTGGCCTGCGGCAAAGTTTTGAGCCAGAACAGGCTTAATTTTTCAGCTTCATCGATGTGATTACCCCGTAGCATAGCTTCGTGAAAGAAGAATGAATCCCAGAAGACCTTGCCCTGCCACATAAAAGGATACAAGCCGGCGGAGGCAGCTCCGGAAACCGGATTCTGATATATTTTGAGCAGATAATTACTCAGCATAATAAGATAATCACTTGCTTCATCACCTGTTTTTACGGAAGATTGATTATGATAAGCCGTCCATGCATCAAGGTGTTCCTGCCGGATATGTTCATATCCGTATTGCCTGATCTTCGTTTTGACGGTTTCCGCAGCTTTTGCCGGGTCAGGATAATCCCGGTTATCGCCAACAAAAAAATAGCTGCTCAAAGTTGAACCCGCTTGTATATTTGCAACTTTAAGAACCGCGCCGCTCCAGGTCAAACTGCCATTTTCCGCGCCGGTTTCGCCATGACAGCACTCTGAACTGCAAAGCAGGAACGCCAGACCATTCTGTTCCCCGTAATTATATTCAGCCTGGAGGGTGGTTTCCTCATCGACTATTTCAACATTACCAGAGCAGTCAGGTCCCAGCAGTACGCCCTCAGTTGCAGGCCGGGATAAGATCAATTCCAGGCCTACCTCTGAGTCGTCCGCCGGAACTTCACAAAACGTAAAATGCTGGACAAGTAAATGGTCATTAGTCATAAATGTTTCGATTTCAACTTCAAATCCGGATGCTTGAACTTTTGTATGAAGCATTGCGTGATAAGGATCGAATTCCTGTTCCGATTCCCTGATAAGGTGTTGTTCATTGTGGTAAGTAAGCAAATAGCCGGTAAAAAAATGCGGTCGCAATCGACCGTCGGCATCTCTGCGATCAGATTTATACCAGTTCCGTTCAACATGTTCAAGTCCTTTATCACAAGCGCGCATGGAACCGCTCCAGTCGATCAGCACGGAATCGGTTCCATTGCCAAGAAGCATCGGAAAGTATTGACGTTCTTTAAAAATCATGCCCGGTCATTCTCCGTTTTAATCATCTGTTCAGCTTGTTCCCGGGGGATGGCGACCACATCGTATGAGACTTTGCATTGTTCCCAGGTAAAATCACCGACAGGACACATAGTGGTTGAATATATATCACTCGGTGAATTTATATTTTTTTCAATAGCATCGCCGGTAAGTCGCATATAATTAACTTTTTCTTCAATATCCGGCCTGAATTCCGGCGTAAAAAGCCTGTGTTGTTTGGTGTCAATAAACTCGAAGGTTTTATCCGGTTTTTCAGCGATTAATATAAAGTGCCCCCGTTTTTTAAGCATCGGCGAACTTTGACATAATAATTGCGGTCCTCGGTAAAAAACGGCGTCATGCAATATTTTGAATTTCCCGTCAGGCGACATAACCGTTTCAGCCGCCTCATAACGCAGTAGAGCGTGAACTTCCAGTTCGAATTCAGCGTTTCTTGAGTTGTCTAATGTTAATTCAACATAATCTACTGTTTTCGTTTGAGATATTACCCGGGTGTTTGCCGGCAGATAAAGTCTAAGCGTTGCCGTTATCGACTGAGGAGCGTTTATTTCCACAACAATTTTTGATGTCCGGTAATAATCAGCGTCCAGGCTTACGGTGACCGGAACATTCTCGACCATAACAGTGAACTCACCGCCGAACAACAGGCTGACGTTAATCAGCTTACCATCAACGGAAACACTGTATTCGGGATTTGCGGCTAGAATATTCGCCCCGTACATTGCGCAGCACCAATATGCCGGAACCGCCGTTTTATCCAGGAATTCCGGGTTTACCGGGAGGGAACCGAAACTGCCTTCAGGAAATTGACTGAACAACAAATGGTTCCAGAAAATTTTTTCCGCAAGTAGACGATATTCTGTTTCACCCGTAATTTCCCACAGCCGCAAATTAACAATAAAAAAATCACAGACACTACAGGCTTCATCTATATAGTGAATTCCGTAACACTCGTAAACTCCTCCGGTCGACAGCATTTCGCTTTCAATCACCCTGCGGTTTTCATCGATCACTTTTTCCAGAAGTTTTTTGTCGTGATTAAGCTGGTAAAGAGTCAGCATCCCGCGCAAAGTAGACAGATGCATATGGGAGTGTACCGCTTTATCAAAATCCTCCACGGACGCGGCCATCCTGCCAGCAAATTCCAGATAATCCTGATTCCCGGTTGCTTTGTAAAGCATTACTATTCCTTCAAGCGCATGGGTGTAACAGCCGAAGGCGTGACCGTAAGTGACCAGCTTCCCGATCTCCTTGTCATTGATCCAGTAAGCTTCGGTCCGCAAATAATAGTCGCCCAACCGAACCGCTGACTCAAGCGCCTCCGAATCGCCGGTATGCTCATAATAGCTCATCAAGCCCTGAAGCATCCAGGCATTACCGTATATCTGTGCACGGTTAGTGGTCTCAAGCGACTGTTCAACCCGGCCGAAATGGCCGTCGGCACACTGGAATTTGACCGCCTGCTTCACTATTGAGTGTAAACGCGGCTGAAAACCCATGACTTTTTCCATTGCGGTCATTGCCAGAATCCAGCGTCCTGGAACGTCCCCGGAATATTCCGGATAATGCGCCACATGTATATTTTTATATGACAAAGTGGCCATCAGATACTCGTCTGAATATATCTTTTGCGATAATAAAATATCAAGAGCTATTTTCAGGCGCGAAAGGATATCGTCATTCAGCCGAATATTATTCATAATATGTTTTGTCCGGAAATATGTTGTTTATCTTATAATACATTATTTATTTTTTTTGTCTACAGTCAACATACTTTCCGGAGTGAAAGAAAAGATTGGTTCCAGACCTTTGAGCATACCGAACCAGGCGTTCTGAATATATTCTCCTTTGACCAAAGTCCCGGGATTTTTTAATTCAAGTTTCCACAAACCATTCTGAGTTGCAGCAGTGAGTTTCTGCGTAATCACCTTTTTAAAAGGTTTGGTCAGGCGTCCTTCCTGTGTCAGGGAGCCATCCGGGGCATAGAGCTTATAGACTAGCGGTCCTCCGTTTAATCTGAATTGGAACTCCCTGGCGCCTTTTTCCGGAAGCAGATAAATCTTACGTCCGTCGAAAGGAGCGAAAAAGTAGAAGTTTTCCCGCTGGTCATCCCGGTATCCGTAAGCTCCGAAGCGTTTCGATTTAAAGTTTATTCTATACCACGGACCACAGTCGCCGCTGCTGAAAATGACGGCGTAAACCTTCTTTTGTTCCACGGGGAAAACAATGCTGCGACTCTCGCCGGGAGCCACTGTTTCCGGCAACAAAACTTTTCCGGTTTCAGGGTCAATAATCTCAATCGCAATCGCGGTCGGATGCCTTCCGGACATATGCTCGATGTCAAAGGACACAGGTTCAGTCGGTGATGCTTCTACATAAAAGAAATTTTCATGACGTAATGTTAAAGGTGCGGTTCTGTTCAATTTAGCAGATTCAGAATACGGTTTCAGCTTCAACGGTTTAATCAATTTGCTGCGACAAGTGGCCACCAGCGGTTTCATTTCGGTTTTGATTTTAGACTGGTATTTTTTTCCGGCGGCAACTGCTTCGCAGTATTTTTTATATTCGTCATTACCTGCTTTAAAAGCGTTCCAATAATCAGCTATTGTATATTTTCCCGGTAATTTGTAGCCGATTAAACGAGGGTTCCTGAAATCCCAGTCGGTACGCATGGAGGATAAAGCATACAAAGTGTAACCGACATTATCTTTAAGTAAACTATATACCTGGGAGGTAATGGCTTCAGGAGTATAATAGTTAATCCTAAACCATGGCACAGGAATATTATTGGGGTTCTGTGCCTTGATCCACTTAATAGTATCGCGGGTCAGTTTATTGTAGCCGTTACCATGATACATGCACCAGGAATCCATTATCGCCGGAACTTTTCCGGTTGCCAGGCGACGGATAAACGGCAGGTAAACGGGCCGGTCTTCGGCGGGCATCATTCCCAGCACCAATTCGGGATTAATAGCGTGCATTTCCCGCTCGAAAGCAATGGCGACTTTCTCCCACTGGTCAAAAGTGGCCTGAGAATATACATCAACGAGTTTGTGTTTGACCAGTTCCTCATGCCGTGCTTCCGGGGGAGTGTCTGCGGACAATTCCTTATGGGCCGCAGCAAAGCGCTTCCAGCAATTATCACAATAACACGTCAGCGGCTTGGAAGCGGTGAATTCCAGATCGATCTTTACACTTGAAATATTGTACTTCCCGGATAATTCAGCCAGCTTGAACGCTCCTGTATACAGTTTGCGGAAAGCGGAATAGTCCAACAAACAGATATCTTGAGTTTTTTTACCGGCCTCATTGACAAACGCAGGCAGGATTTTTCCGCTTCCCACGCTTTTATGAGTCCATGGAGTTGCATAAGCGTACAGTTTCAGCTTATGGGCATGGATTGTGGCGATTATTTTTTTCAGTTCTTCAATTTCTTTTTTTCCATAGGTGCGGGAAAAAATTTTTAGATCAATACCTGTAAATCCCGCGTTCAGCATCGGGTTCAAATACATTTTTGAAATATCATAATTATTGCTGGAACGGTCCAGCCACCAGCCGCCGTAACCGGAAATTATCGGACTTGAGTTTCCGGCATGGAGAGTTGAGATACTTAGTACCGCAGATAGCATTATCAATAATGATCGAATCATGAGAATTCCTTATTTAGGTGTTTTTTGAAGCTTATAAAATTGCCCGTTTCAGTGAATTTAATAAATTCGTCCCCTGGCGGGGTAAATAATGCCCCCGACATGGGAATCGGTGAATAACATATTGTATTTTTTATTGTGCCGGACATTTATATCATTCCACCGGTATTCGGTTCCCATAAGGCCCAGGCCGCCGGCTCCGTAAAGCAAGGTTATCGCGCTCGATTCCTTAATTCGGGATACCTTGTACATAACACGTGCCGGATTCAGCGCAAACAGCAAAGTGCGGCTGGAGTTAAAACATCCCCCGACATAAGAATTCATATGATAACTCCAGGCAGCTGAACGCCATATTGAACCAACCTGATAGTCCGGAACAATGGAAGGACATTGAAAGACGGTGTTGGCCCATACTTTCTGGAAAACATCAGGAGAATCTTTGATTATTTTCGGGTTTATATAGGGAGCCAGGCGGTAATTCCAAGTTGCCTGTTTGTAACTGGAGCCCAGTGATTCGTCAAACGCGGGAGCTATGTCTCCATTGGAGTCCATAGAATAATTCTGCCAGGCCATTCCCAGTTGTTTTAAATTATTGGTGCATGAAATTTCTTTTGCCTTTTCCCGCGCTTTACTCAAAGCAGGCAGCAACATAGATGCGAGGATAGCAATAATTGCTATTACTACAAGCAATTCTATTAATGTAAACATTTTTTGCTTGTGATTCATTTTATACCTCCATTTTAATTTTTTTTAAAGTTTGTGGTCCCAACATAAAAATTCTGACATATTGTTTTAATCGGATTTTCTACTACTATTATTTCGAACTCCTTGTCTTGCTCATCATATTTCAGCAACTGTTTCGCGTTCAATAAGAAATGCAGGTATTTTCACCTCCAATTTATGATACTTAACTTTTTCAAAAATATTTTTGCAGATTCTGGAAAGCGCGCAGATAATATCCCGGGTGTTTTCTTCATAAGTAGTTAACGGCGGTGATTGATGCGCCGCGGCCTCCATGTTGCCGAAACCGAGAACCGAGAGTTGCCCCGGAATTGATATGTTGTTTTCGCGACAGTATTGCATCACTCCCATGGCGATGATGTCGGTCATGCAGTAAATGGCGGTAAAATCGCCTGATTCCATTATTTCAGCGGCAGCCACTTTTCCATCTTCGCTGGTTTGCCCGACGGTTACTATCAGCGGCAGGTCCAATTGATGATCGGTAAAAAAGGCTTTAACCCCTTCAAGTCGTTTTTCAAAAACGGAGTAATCGACCGATTTGCCGTAAGTGGTCATGGCAATGGCGATACGGCGGTGATTTTTCTTATACAAATATTCCATAGCTGAATAACCGCTGAGATAATTGTCGCTGATCACATATGACATGTGGTCATTTAAAATCGAGTTCAGCATGACAATTCTTTCCGGAATAATGTAATCGGAAATCTGCTCAACCAATTCAGTGTTATTCGGTTCAATTAAAATCAGCAGCCCGATGGAATCAGCCTCAGCCTTAACCTGTTCGAGAGTGTCCATGAACAACAACCCCCTTGAATTGTCCGGCTTTAACATATCCAGGAGAAAACTTATAATTTTCTGATAAAACGGATTGCCGCTTTTATCTTCAGGAAGAAAAAACGCCAGTTTATCCAGATGAGCCTGGGCATAGTTGGGATTAACATAGATTCCCTTTCCCTGGTAACTATATAAATAATTCTGCTGTTTCAATTGATCGAGCAGTTTTTTTATTGTACTTTCCGACGCATCATAGTCTTGGGCAAGCAATCGGATGGAAGGCAATTTTGAGGAATAATAACCCTGGCAAATCCTTCTTTTCAGTTTTTTCTGAATGTCCATGTACAATGGAATATTTTCTGCAACTTTTACCATTTTGCCTTTCATATTCTTTATTTATTAAACATAGTCAACTTAGTTACCTATGTTTAATTATACTTCATGGATTGTTATTTGTCAACCGGCATTAAGTAAAAATTATGAATAAATAAAAAATTTGTAATTTGAAAAAGTAAACGCACATACTAAAAATGGAGTGTGTGCAATTAGTTTGACAAAAACAGGTATGTGCATTTAGTATGACAAATCCATTGATAGTCGCATCGCAAGAGTTATGCATAGGGCGCGCTCCGACGAGAATGGGTCGTCGGAGTCGGAGCGCGAACTGTGTGTAACTCGGTTGCATCTTCGTAAAGGTGTGATATGTTGTCGATAAATAATTTTGGCAAAATATATGGTGTGCGTTTAGTGTGTCCGAAAAACCGGCTGAGCGTAACGCCATGGGTACTTTCAGAGTAAACGCACAAAACAGATGCTTTTTTGTCTCTTGAGAAGAAAAATTCACCCCTTTTTTTGCCGTTTGTCAGACTAAACGCACGACATTTTCAAGGTAACGTGCGTTTACTTTTTCAATTGACCATATAACTTCAATTTACAGGTTTTATTCTCCCCGTTAATATTCTTTTGCGGTTTATTGACTTTTGGGCATTCAAGAGTATAGTACTCCCTATTGAAATTTAATGCAGTCATAACCAACAGGATAGATAATCATGAAACTTGCATCGATTCTAAATCCGGATTTGATTTTTACCGGGTTGCAAGCAGAGAGTCGCGACGAGCTTTATACAGAGATAATAAAACGAGCGGCGGAGGTAATTGAATTTTCCGATTCCCCGGAACAATTATGCACCAGAATAGTTGAGCGGGAAGATATTGTGGGAATCCCGTATGAAGGCATGGCAATCCCCCATCTCAGATTACCGGAACTTAACGACTTGTATGTCGTTGTCGGGATTTTGTCAGAGCCGACAATGCTGAAAGAGAGTGACCTGAAACCGACCGGAATAGTTGTAATGTCATTTATATCAGACAATACTACTGATGTTTATCTGAAAGCCCTGGCCGCGTTTACCAAGTATTTCATGAATCCGGCTAACATTGCTAAAATAGATGGTTCCGCCTCTCCTGAAGAATTTATCGAGTTGCTTACGAAAGATGATGTTAAGCTCAAAAAGAACATTACGGCGGAAGATGTGATGAAACGAGATTTCGCTTCAGTTAAGCTTGACGCTCCGTTGAGTGAGGCGGTTGATAAATTCGTTACCCATAAGGTCGAAGAACTGCCGGTTGTGGACGACGCCGGAAAACTGCTGGGCATCATCTCAGCCACAAAACTGGTGCGGGACTTTATGCCGGACTACATTATGATGATGGACAACCTGGATTTTCTCAACAGCTTTGAGCCGTTTGAAAAGATCTTTCAGCAGGAAGGACACCATATGATTAAAGATCATATGCGCGATCCGATAATTGTGGTCAAGCCGGATACTCCGCTGATTCAGTTCACGGTCAAAATCATTCGCGGTGACGCCCACGGAGTAGTGGTTGTCGACAACGATAAAAAAGTTGTCGGCATGATTTCCATTAAAAGTATAATCCACAAAGTTCTGAGAGGCTGATATTGATGATTTTCTGGTTTGCTACTATTGTTTTTTTCGGAACGTATATCCTTATCGCCTCAGAAAAAGTTCACAAGACAACGGCTGCGCTGGTCGGCTCATCGTTAATGCTGCTGGTGGTCCTGGAAGGACCGCATCATGGCGGCGACGGGCATGACAAGGCGCAGACGCTGATTCAAAAAATTAGAAATACGTTTATCCAGGACGCTGACGACTTTCGTGAACACATGATCACGCCCAAGCAGAATTATGATAAGCTGGATGTCTACGCCCGCTACGTCAATTTCGATGTGATCTTTACTCTGGCCGGGATGATGCTGCTGGTAAATATCCTCAGCGGAACCGGTATTTTCCAGTATGTCGCAATCAAATGCGCCAAGTTCTCACGCGGTTCGCCTATCAAGACCATGATTCTGCTTGTTGTGGCGACTGCTATCCTCTCAGCGTTCCTGGACAATGTTACCACGGTTCTGCTGATCGCTCCGGTCACAATTCTGGTCGCCGCTGAACTTGGCCTCGCTGCCTTGCCTTTCCTGATGGCTGAAACCATGGCATCAAACATCGGTGGGACCGCAACTTTGATCGGGGATCCGCCAAACCTGATCATCGGCTCAGTTGCCAATTTGAATTTTACCGCTTTCCTCATTAACCTTTCTCCGTTTATTTGCATTCTCATGGCTATTTACTGTGTCTGTTTGTATGCCTATTACTCCAAGCGTATGCAGGTCACGGTTGAGCGTCGCGCCAGAATCATGGAACTGAACGAATCCGCGGCAATTACCGACGCCGACAATATGAAACGCGGCGGAATCGTAATGATTATAACGATTATCGGTTTTCTGCTGCACGGGGCGGTCGGTATCCAGCCCTGTGTTGTCGCGATGGCCGGGGCGGCTCTTGCTTTGGTCCTCTGCAAAATTGACGTTGACCACTCGCTCGAAAAGATTGAATGGAGCACCCTCTTTTTCTTCCTTGGCCTGTTCATTCTGGTAAACGGGGCGGAAAAAGCCGGTCTGATGGCTAAATTCGGTTCGCTGTTGAGTGTAACCGCTGATTGGAATCCGCTGGTTACTGTTCTGGTTGTCATGTGGGTCAGCGGGATAGCCGCCGCGATAATGAATAATGTCTCGTTTACCGCGGCTATGGTCTCGGTGGTTGCCGTATTCCTGCACAATACTCCGGTCTTCAAAGACAGTATAACCAATCAGCACCTGATGTGGTGGGGGCTGGCGTTGGCGGTCTGTCTTGGTGGTAACGGTTCGATCGTCGGCGCGGCCGCGAACCTGGTTACCGCCGGAATCGCGGAAAAGGCCGGGCAGAAGATTACTTTCGGCCAGTTCCTGCGTTATGGGTTCCCGGTGACCTTTTTCTCAATGATCATGGCGTCATTGTATATTATCGGTAGATATTTTCTTCTTAGCCACGGGATCTCGCATTGAGTAAAAATTATACAGTTCGGATCGTTACTGCGCTTCCCGTGGCGGAAGTGATGAGACTTTATCTTGAAGGCGGCTGGTGGAAGGATGAGTGGGGAACGGTCGGAATCCCGGAAATGATTTCCGGCTCTTTCCGTTTTGCCGCCGCGTTTGATTCCGACGACAAAGTCATTGGAGTCGCCCGGGCTATCTCTGACGGCGTCAGCGACGCCTATATTCAGGATGTCGTGGTCAGCGGCGAACACCGGAAAGAGGGAATCGGTTCCGAACTGATAAAATTGTTGATCGCCGAATTGCAAGCTGCCGGAGTCGACTGGATCGGCCTGATCGGTAAACCCGGCACGGCCCATTTCTATGAGTCGCTGAACTTTAAAGAACTTATAGATTACATCCCTATGCAGTTGCAATAGAATCCCATTGTCTCGATAGAATTTTTGTCTTTATCAACTAGCTCAATTGATATTTTATACTTCCTCAGGTATAATATATATATTGATTTAAGATTAAAATCAAACATTGAGGAGTCCGCGTCATGGGGAAAGATGATTTAACGGTTGTATTAATAAGAATGCTGGGTCTGGTTGTAGTTGTATATGCAATTGTAAGGTTTCCTTTTTACTGTATTCTGTACGGAGCTAATCTCTTTTATACATCTGAACTTGCAGGGGCAAGGATGACAAATATCATGACATGGCAAGTTGTTGCCGTGCTGGTAGATCTTGTGATACATCTCATCTGTGGTTATTTAATTATTGTAAAAAGCAGAAAAATTGCCGGCTGGTTGCAGGAAAAAACACAAAATGCCCTGGATGAAACATACCGTTAATGGTAAATAACGGTTTCACTTGGAGGCAGAACTGCTGCATTAATCCGTATCATTTTAAAGCACAAACCAACTGCTGGCCTTTTTGCAGAATTGACTGGATCGGCTTGATCGGTAACCCCGGCACCGGTCATTTCTATGAGTCGCTGAACTTTAAAGAACTCAAAAACTTTATCCCGATGGCTCTGCATTCAGACTGACGTCATTTCCTGATAGAATAATTTTGATATTATCTTTCCGCCGCATATTATGTGCGGCTTTTTTTTGTTTATCCTTATTTTTACCTTTTTTTATGATAATGGTATTGACAAAGCATGTATAAAGATGTATAATTAGGTAAAAATAGAGTATAATTAAGTAAAATTATTATGTATTGAGGATAGCCATGAAGATAAATACTGATAAACAAAGCCATATTCCGATATATATCCAGATCAAAGAGGAAATGGAAAAATATATTAAGGATAACTCATTGGAAGAGGGGGATGTCCTGCCTACTTTGTCAACGATTGCCGAAAGTTCATCCGTCAGTTTGCGAACCGCGCAAAAGGCGGTTCAGGAGATGATTGCCGACGGGACCTGCAGTCAATCCAGTTCCAGACGCTTGATCGTCGGGCGGAAACCGATGACTGTGACGGTGGCAAAACCGCGTGACGTATTTATTATCTGCGACCATGAAGGACGCGATACTTTTTATGATGACTATGTGACAATGCATATTATGTCCGGCATTCGTAAAGAGATCAATGCAATGGAGGATAAAGAAGTTGTTTTTGCTGGCAAGCAATTCGAGCAGTCACTGGATTTCTATTTAGCCAATCCCTGCATGAATATTCGCGGGGTCATCATGCTGCACTGGCAGGACCGCGAAAGCATGGTTAAGCTGGCGCTGGATTATCCGCAGGTAAAATTTGTTCATGTGAATTATGTTTTGCCCGATCTGGAAGAGTTGCCCGAAAATGTCTATGGTATTTTTAATGATGATTTTGCCGGGGCTTATCAGGCGACCGAGTATTTATTGTCTAAAGGTTGCCGCAATCCGGTTTTTCTGGAGATACAGATCAAAGATGAGACTTATCGCGCCAGGCGCGAGGGATTTCTGGCCGCATTGCGCGATAACGAAATTTCCGGCAGGGTTTATATGCAGAAAGACCCAAATGGCACCTTGGATGAGCGGGTTGCAATGCACTATCGTTTTTTTGCTGAAGTTGTTCGGGCAACCCCGAATGTTGACGGTGTCTTGACTTGTTACGATCCGATGGCTGAGGCGGTGAGGATTTTCATTAATGATCATGAACGATACAATAAGCTTGGTTTATTGAGTTATGACGGTTATATTGAAACGCGTTCAAGCAGTCTAAATACGATTTCTGTCCGTTACGCTGAAATGGGGCGAAAAGCGGTTAAGCTTTTAGATTCTCCTGAAAATAAGCCCAGGTTCCAACGCATTCTGCCGCAGTTAATTATTAAGAAACGTAATCGTAACAAACTTGATATTAAAAAACTGTCGCAGGAAAAGGAGCCGGCTCTTGCTGAATTGATTACCTGATAATTAATCGACAATTTCATATAATAATTTTTAACCATTAAAGGAGTAAAATTTAAAGAAGGAAAGAAAATAATTTCTTAATCGAAATGGACAATAAGAAGAAAATAAACCTGAATTGATAACTTAGAGAATAAAACATTGTAAAAGGAGACAAAGAGATGAAAATTAAAGTTCAGATTCAATTGTTTACATTGATCGAGTTGCTGGTGGTAATTGCTATAATTGCGATTCTTGCTTCTATGTTGCTTCCTGCGCTAAATAAAGCCAGAGACAAGGCCCAGACAATATCCTGTGCCTCTAATATGAAGCAGATAGGAACCTGCTTTGCTTTTTATCTTGATGATAATGACAACATCTATCCTCCGGGTTATCTTCCGGGCGGCAGTCCGCAGCTTAGATGGCACCAGACTATTCCAAAATATTCTCCGGTTAAGACGGACGTTATTTATTGGCAGGATATGCATGGTACGATGGGACGAATTCCCGGCGGCATTTGGAGCTGTCCCGCGTTTAAACCGCAGAACATTACCTCCACCTACATCCATGTCCGGGCGTTCAGTCATGAAGTCGGCTACAAGAAATCTGGTAAATTGAAAAAAATTCATCCCAAGAACATGGGCCCGTCACGTACCCCGATGATGGTTGAAACAAAAATCAGCGACCTTTTCTATACCAATATCCTGGGATTTTCAATCGATTACCGGCACCAGAATGGAATGAACCGGTTGTTCTGCGATGGTCATGTTCAGTACCGGAAATATATCTATCCACTGGAAAAATGGGGCCCGTTTGCGGTATTTACCTATGGTTTCGGGGAATGACCTTTGCAACACAGGCGGTCATATATATTCATATATTATGCTTTGGATTTATCTTAATTATCGCGATTAATTAAAAATTTTGTTTTCGCTCAGGACTATCCCTGATGCACGCATAGGAATAAAGTCAATATGTGATGTTTCTCTCCGCTTCCGTAGCACAAAGTGCGAAGTTTGAAGCGGTATATCGCCATCCGTCGTACGGATTAATAACGTAAGAGTTCAATAAAAATAAGAAAAAATAAAATGAAATTATCAAGAAAATTTTACCTGTTTTATGTAACTGCGGCAGTGGGTATCGGTGCGACTCGTGCTGAATCAGCGGATATTTATCTCAAAAGTGATTTAGATAATCCGGCTTCGATTACTCAACTGAAAGGAACTTTCAAAGGAAAATTCACGTCTTCCAAAGACGGCGGTTTCTTTACCGGCGGCGGAAAGGGACAACGGATTGTTTTTCCGATCATCAATAAATTTCCGGTAAATAACGGCACGGTTGAATTCAGTTTCAAGCTCAACGATCCGGCCCGGCTCAAGCCGGTTGTATTGTTCGACGTTCTCGGGTCGCCGCGCTGGTGGGACCGGTTTATTTTCATGGTGGCGCCGAAAAAGGATAATAAACTGAGTTTGAAATATTCGATCAGCGTGACTAAAAATAAGCAATATGCCGGGCGCGAGGTCGTTTTTGATACTGACTTTGACTACAGTAAGTGGCATCATATTGCTTTTTCATGGAAAAATATCAACAGCGGTAAACCAGATGTTGATTTAAAGCTCTATTTTGACGGTGTGCTGGTTAAGGAACGCAATGCTTTTGCCGCTAATATCAAGAATATCGCCAAGAAAATTCTGCTGTGCGGCGGCAACGATCCATTCGCGCCGGGTGCATCGGACTGTATTTCAATGAAGAACTTGAAAATCTGGAGCAGTGTTCTGCCCCCGACCCGGATCATGCAGGCTGCCGGTAAAGCCGGAGACATGAAAATACCGGAAAAAGCATTTGCCGCGATTTCACCGGTTGCGGGCAAGGCCCCGGTTGTTGATGGCAAAATTGGCTCCGGTGAATGGAGTAATTACCAGACGCTTGGACCGTTTCGTGTGCTTCATGGCAAAGGACTTCTGGCGCAATGGCAAACTTATGTGAATGTTGCCTATGACAGCAATAAGTTGTATGTGGCATGGCAGGCGCTTGAAACCGGGCCGCCGCAAGGAGACGCCATAGCGCGGGACGGACGCTTGTGGGCTCAGGATTCCATCGAACTTGTTTTCTCACCAAATGACAAGGATATTTATCATTTTATCGGTAATGCCTATAACTCGGTTTTCGACGAGTTATCCCGCGACGGCGGTAAAAGTTTCGATCCCGCCTGGAATGGCGCCTGGGAATACAAATCATCGTTTAATGCCGGTTCCTGGACCGGAGAGTTGGCCATTGACTATAAAAAACTGGGTTTGAAAGCTCCTGTCGCGGGAGCCAGGTGGCGTTTCAATGTCTGCCGCAACGGGTTCCGGCCGCAAGCTCAGTCAATGTGGAACCATGGACGTAATTTTAAAGAACTCTCCTCGCTGGGCACTATTGAGTTTGGCGGCAGGAATACGATCATCAATAAAATTGATTTCGGCAAAATTATTGCCGGTTCAAACGATATTGGTTTGTCCTTGAACAATCCATGGAAACTGGATAATCCGCTGGACGTTTCGTTTTATGTCCGTAATGGTCCCGCGCTGGAAGTTTCATCGCTGAGGACTTCTCCCCGGCGTTCAAACGGCACGCTCGACTTTGCTTTTTATGTACCTGAAGCCGGTACTCAGCAGTGCCTGTTGCAGATCAAGGATAATAAAAGCGGTAAAACTTTGCTGTCGACTCCGTTGTTTGTGGCGGTAAAGCAGCCGTTGATGGTTAAGTTGAACAATGATTTTTATGCCGGAAAAGTTAATGCCCGGATTGACGCCGACCGGATAAAGAAAGATTTTGCACGCGGCGAATTAAAAGTACTGAACAAAAAAAGCAAAGTGTTGTTCAGTCGTGAATTCACGCAGCGTCGGATTAATATCGAAGTCCCGCTGAAAAATATTGTTCCGGGTGAATATGCTATGGACGTCTGCCTTAAGGATGCAGCGGGTAAAACCGTGGTTTCCAGATCGGATGATTTTACCGTACCCGGCAGGCCGCCTTATATATCTAAAAAGGCCGGAACGAAAAATTATACGAAAATATGGGGGCAACTGCTGAAGCTGCAGGGACAAAGCATCTCATGCTGGAACCGTAAATACACTTACAATAATACATTGTTCCCGGTATCGATGATTTCCAACGGCGGCGATGTTCTGGCTGGAGCTCCTTATTTCAGGTATGTCGTCGGCGGGATTGCTCACGCTCTGAAAAGCGCCAAGTTTAAAATAACAAGTAATACGCCGGAAAAAATAACCGCGGAGGTTGCGGCGGCGGATAAGTATCTGGATATTCAAGGTTCAATTACCTTTGAATATGACGGAATCATTATTTACAAGCTGAATGTTGTTCCGAAAAAGCAAATTGTCTTCGGTTCGCTCAAATTACAGTTTCCGCTGGCTTCAGCTTCAGCCAATTATGTCTTTATCGGTAACGAATTGCAGTTTACCAGGGATTATAATATTATCGGTAAAAAGCCGGGTTGGGAAAAAGGTTATAAGTTTGAACCGATGATCGGAGTGGGCGATGCTGACCGTGCGATGTTCTGGTTCTGTGAATCGGATGAGGGCTGGAAACCCTATGACCGCAAGGATACCATCACGGTTAAGAGAACCGCAAAAAATGTTATTTTCTCGCTCAATATTCTTGAAAAATCATCCCTCAAAAAAGCGCTGAAGATGAGCTGCGGCTTTATCTGCTCGCCGTTTAAACCGGTGAAACGCAGGATTGACGATTTAAAAGAATTCCATTTCTGGCCGGGCGGACCGTTTTATGCCGCGAAAAACTATAATTACGAGAGATTCAACCTGAAAAAGGCGGCCAAGCTTGGTGCGAAAATAATCGGTCTGCATGAGTGGTGGTCCAAATATTACGGCGGTTTTGAGCCGTTTGACCCTGAATCCTTGAAAAAATTTGTCAACCACGCTCATAAGCTGGGATTACGGGTTGTCCTCTATCGTTCCGCGATGGAAAATGTCGCGGCCCCCAGTATGGCTTACTTCGGGGATCACTGGCTGACATATCCGGTCGCCGGATTCAGCAAATACAGCGGTATTGCCCGGGACGCGGCTTCTACCGCGGTGGTACGTTGCCCTGAAGGTCCGGAATATATCGACTGGTATGTCGGCTCCTGCCGGGAGTTGGTAAGACAGTATGGCATAGACGGTTTTTATTATGACTTCGGCGTCAGTCCCTGCATCAACCCGTTGCACGGCTGCGGCTACGAACCGGAAGACAGTAAATATGCCTACAGCAGAAAAAGAGGCGAAGAAACCGCGACCATCGGAGTCGATATCATGTCGGATGATTGTAAATACAACAATCGCCGTCCTACCTGGCCCGTCCTGAAGCATCGCGAGCTTTGGCGGCGCATGTATAATATGATCAAGGAAGAAAAGGGCGACCGCGGAATCATCACGGCCCATGTCTCTAAGCCGGGTAACGCGACCTATACCACTTTTGTCGACAGCGTTCTGCATTCCGAACATGCGGCATGTTATCTGCCTGACGGCAAACTGCCTTCGCTTGAACAGTACCGCCTATTCTTCTCAAGAGCGTATACCGGCCTGCCGGGAGAAGTCATTGCATTGAAGAAACATAAAGATACCGAGGCGTTGATGAGTATATCCATGCTGCATGGTGAGTGGAGCAGACCCGGCACTTTCGGCTTGAGCGCCCGCTTCAAGGATGTGGATAACCGGCATACTGTGAACGCCTGGAAAGCATTGGGCAGCTTCGGCGTCGATAACGCCGAATGGCGCCCGTACTGGGGCAAACAGCCTGATGCGTCAGTTGTTCCTGCCGGTAAAGCTTATATCAGTTACTGGAAAAAGCCGGAAGGCTTGCTGATGGTTGTCTCCAATCCGTCCGGTTCGGCTCAAAATGTCAAAGTCAGCTTGAAAGGCGCCGCGACTGGATTTAAACAGGCAATTGATGCGGTAAACGGTAAGACGCTTTCGGCATTAAACGGTGGAGTTCTGTCTTTACCGCTGAAGGCCCAGTCATACAAAATCATTCTGCTGAAAAAATAAGCTCGGCAGTTATTAACTACAAGGGAAAAATATGAAGCTTAAACGTTACAACGGTAACCCGGTTATCTCTCCCAATCCGGAAAACCAGTGGGAGAAGTTGGTTACCACCAACCCGGCGGCCTGGTATGAAAAGGAGGAAGGTAAAGTATATATGCTTTACCGGGCAGCCGGCGATGACAAGGAACACAAAATCCATTTGGGGCTTGCCGTAAGCGATAATGGGTTTGATTTTGAGCGGGTTTCCGATTCTCCAGTACTTTCTCCATTGAGTGGTGCTATTGACGGAGGTGCGATTGAAGACCCGCGCATTGTGAAATTCGGTGAGTGGTATTACGTGACCTATGCGTCGCGTCCGTTCAAGAACGGCCAGTACTGGGCCGGTGGCAACCACGATAAATATACGGTTAGAAAGGAATCTGATCTGCCTGCTCCTTTTAACTCTAATTCTATCAGTACATGCCTGGCGTTTACAAAGGATTTCCGGGAATGGATTCGTGCCGGGATCATGACCTCGCCTGACGTTCACGATCATGACGTGATCATTTTTCCGGAAAAAATCGGCGGAAAGTTCGCGGTGATGCATCGCCCTGATTTTGGCGATGGCGAACCGTTGGGTATATGGTTGTCTCTTTGTAGCAATCCACTGCGACTGGAGGATTCCGTATTACTGGCCAAAGCCGAATACGATTGGGAAGGCTGGAAGATCGGCGGAAATTGTCCGCCTGTCAAAACGGATGCCGGCTGGCTGGTCATTTATCATGGAGTGGGTTATGACCGGTTTTACCGACTAGGCGCAATGCTCCTTGACCTGGAAGATCCACGTAAGATAACGGCACGGACTTCTGAGCCGATATTCGAGCCGGAAGAGTGGTATGAACTCGACGGACACCATAATTACAAAGGGGTGGTTTTTCCCTGCGGCAACGTGGTGATAGACGGCGAGCTGATCGTTTATTATGGCGGAGCGGACAAATATGTCGGCGCGGCATCGTGTGAATTAAGTGAAATAGTGAATTTTTTATTGGATAAATAAACTTATGTTGAAGAAATATTCGGGCAATCCTGTCCTTAGTAAAAAAGATGTCCCGTACGACAGTCAACTGGTATTCAATGCCGGAATTACCAAATTCCAGGGCAAATATGTTATGGCTTTCCGTAATGATTACGGTTCGGACCAACAGGTCTGGATAGAGCATTTCAAAAAATATCCGGATTACCCGCCGGTCAAGGGAGTTTCTTTCCCGCCGTTATATACGAATATCGGCCTGGCTTTCAGCGATGACGGCATCAACTGGCAGGTCCGGGAAAAACCGTGTTTTGAAATGAAATCTGAAACCATGACCCACGCTTATGATCCGCGTTTGACGGTTATTGACGGCCGGGTATACATGTGTTTTGCGGTCAATACCCCGTGGGGCGTCCGCGGCGGGATTGCGGTAACCGATGATTTCGATGACTTTGAAATCCTTACCATGACAGTGCCGGATAATCGCAACATGGTGCTTTTCCCTGAAAAGATAAATGATAAATTTATCCGCCTCGAACGTCCGTTTCCGGTCTATGGCAGATCGGAAGAGGAAACCTTTGATATCTGGATATCCCAGTCTCCGGACTGCATTTTCTGGGGACAGCATGAATTATTGCTGGGCACTGAACAAATTTCCTGGTGCAACAGCAAGATCGGGCCGGCGGCACCGCCGGTTAAAACCTCGAAAGGATGGTTGACCACATTTCACGCGGTAAACAAGGTTAATCGGGAAATCCCGGCCTGGCATCCGAAATGGAACAAGGTTTATTACGGCGGTTTAATGCTTCTGGATCTGGATGATCCGACAAAAATAATCGGCATCTGTAAGGCCCCGATTCTGTCGCCGGACCAGCCGTATGATGAATACGGGTTCCGGGGCGAAGTAATCTTTCCCGGCGGAATGATTCTGGAGGATTCCGGCGAAGTCAAAATCTACTACGGCGCCGCCGATTCGGTAGAATGCCTCGCAACGGCCCATGTTGACGATTTGCTGGCGCTATGCGGGGTTTAAAACTTTCTAACTTGCATTAGGAATTGATGCCTGTATATTTCTTCTGGATTCACAACAAACAGGAGTATATTATGGGTGCGCAGTTGAAACGCATGGAAGTCACAGACAAAGGCTGTTATTATCATATCGCACAAAAAGCGGCCGGGCTGGTTGACAATGATGACAATAACTATCCTCTGACCAAAGAAGACAAAGCATTTGGGATGGAAGTGTTGCAAAATACCGCCGGTCGGTATCTAATTGAAATTATAAGTACTGCCTGGATGGGGAATCATTTTCACTTGATTTTGTATGTTCCGGGAACCGATAATCTGCCATCCAGCCAATTTATAGCTGATCGCTACAATAATTATTACAAGTCAATGGAAAATAATTTTCAATACAATGAAAAAAATATGCCGCAGATCAAGCCTGGAGACCGGAAGGCCTGTCGCAAGACCGGAATGAAAATGTGCGACTTAGGTAATTTCATGCGGGTATTTCAACGCCGTTTTGCAGGTAATTTCAACAAACTGCATGATTACAGCGGGCATCTTTGGTGCGGAAGGTACAAAAGTACTATTCTGGAATCGGGCCCGGCGCTCGAAGCTGCCATGATGTATGTGGAACTTAATCCCGTTCGCAATCACATTGTCGAAAGTCCGGATGATTACCCCTATACGACCTGGGGTAATTATTGCGCGACCGGCAAACATCTTTTTCAGGAGAACTTTGTCAAACATCTGCAGCAAAGCTGTTCAGTTCCCGGCGCTGATGCCTGGACCGACGAAGAGACTTTCGCGTACTTCGGGAATGAAATGAAGCGGATCATTGCTTATGAGTCAAACGCATCGGAAGATGAACTGTTAAAATGCGATAAAGGCCGCTACAAGTCGTTTCCGATCCAGTTTCTCAAGTCCACTCGAAATTTTACTGCCGGCGGTATTATTGGCTCGCGAGAGTTTATTCGTGAAACCGCATCGCGTTACTACGATCCGAAAAAAGTAGAGAAGAAGCAAATGGCCAAGGGCCCCGGTCCGTCCGGCGATCAATTATTCAGTTTCCGGAAACTTCAGTGCCGTAAATAATCAGCTTATTCTGTTGCTTCGTCATGGACAAACCAGCCGCTGGTCTTTTTGCAGAATCCGACCAGCATCAGCATAACCGGAACCTCGATCAGCACTCCGACCACTGTTGCCAGCGCCGCCCCGGATGACAGGCCGAACAGCATGACCGCCGTGGCAATTGCTACCTCAAAGTGATTTGACGCCCCGATCATCGCGGCCGGCGCGGCGTCTTCATATTTCAGCTTGAGCAGTTTTGCCGCAAGATAGCCCAGAGCGAAGATCAGGATGGTTTGCAGGAAAAGCGGAATTGATATCCAGACGATGGTCAGGGGATTAGCCAGAATTACATCGCCCTTGAAGCTGAACAACAGGACCAGCGTTAACAGCAACGCGGCAATCGTTACCGGTGTCAGGACATGCAGGAATTTTTCCTTGAACCATTCTTCGCCTTTGGTCTTGATGATCCATTTACGCGAAAAATAGCCCGTCACCAGCGGCAGAGCCACATAGACCGCGACCGACAGCAGCAGCGCCTGCCACGGTACGGGGAGTTTGCCTACGCCAAGCAGAAATCCGCCCAGCACTCCATAAAGAACCAGCATGGTCAATGAGTTGATTGCCACCATAACCAGTGTCAGGCCGTCGTTGCCGCGCGCCAGATAGCCCCAAACCAGCACCATCGCGGTACAAGGCGCGATGCCCAGGAGAATGCATCCGGCAAAGTAACTGCGCCACAGCGGAACTTGCAGCATTTTGACGCCTTCGCTCAGGACGACAATTCCGGAACCGTATTTTGCTCCAAGCGGCAGATCCAACCCGAACGGCATTTTAACCAGATCTATCGCGTCGGTTCCGATAAACGATTTGAACAGGAATCCCAGAAAAAACAAGGCGATTGCGTACATAGTGAAGGGTTTAATGCACCAGTTGACAAATAATGTCAGGAAGACCGGTTTTCCGCTCTTGCCGGCCTTGATGACGCTTGAGAAGTCGATTTTAACCATGATTGGATACATCATGAAAAAGAGACATATCGCGATTGGAATGGAGACGACCGGCGCGCCGTTAACGTCAATGGACATTCCATCCAGAGTCTTAGCCAGTCCCGGAGCTATTTTCCCAAGCAAAACTCCGCCGATTATGCAAAGACCGACCCATACCGTCAAATAACGCTCGAAAATACTGGTCATTTTGCGTTCATTGACTTGATTGTTTTCCGCTGACATTTTAAGGTTCCTTTACTTATCAAGTATTTCGGGTAATTGTTCGACGAATGCTTTGATTTCATTCCGCACCTGGCGGTAGCATTCCAACTGCGCTTCTGCGTCTGCGCCTTTTTCCGCCAGTTCCCGCGCCATCTTAGGAGGATCGTTAAACCCGACGTGAACCACTTTACAGTGGCCCGGAAAAAGCGGACAGGTTTCATGGGCGTGTCCACAGACTGTCACCACTACATCAAGCGGCACATCCTTGAATTCCTGGATATTCTGGGATTTATGGTTTGAAATGTCAACCCCGGCTTCCGCCATTACTTTGACCGCGTTCGGATTCAACCCGTGAGTTTCAATTCCAGCGGAGTAGGCCTCTATCACATCATTTTTCAGGTGGCGGGTCCAGCCCTCGGCCATTTGGCTGCGGCATGAATTTCCGGTACATAAAAACAAAACTTTCAATTTTTCACTCATTACTGTATTCCTTTTTTATTTATCAGTTGACTTATGCAAAAATATTATTTGAACCATGGAGAACATGAAGAAGTATTTTAAATTCATGCAAAGCATGACAAATAAAACCTCTTTCGTGTTTTTTCGTGATTTTCGTGGTTAATAAATGCATTTTGTTCGACTCTTGATTTATCGGCAACAATCTTCGCCGCGTTGTTTACGGCATATCACTTCAGGATCACAGGACGTGATTTTATCAAGTTCATCAATATCACGTTTAATTTCTTCGGAGGAAAGAAGTTCCTCTTTCATCCACGCCATAACCGAAGACGGAATTCCGCCAATTTTCCACCTGAAGAAAATCCAGCGTCCGTCCTTGCGACTTTCAATGATTCCAGCGCTGGTCAGTATCGATAAATGTCTCGAAACCGTAGCTCCGGTAATTTGCAGCAGTTCGGTTATCTGACAGGCGCATAGTTCATCGTACTGCATCAGGCTGGCCACAATCCGCAAACGGTTGTTATCCGATAGAGCCTTGAATTTTACTGCTATATCTAACATTTAACTAACCTCTTTCTAATGTTAATTACATATTTAGCTAATTATCTAAATAATATAAATGCTGTAACTGAAATGTCAAGTGTTATTCGCCGAAAATGCTTCATGTACATATTATTTGGTCAATAATGTCGGATTTTGCTTAGCGTTGTATGATGCTTAATTGTTTGATGAATAATGATTAATGTATAATTTAAAATCAGACTGTCTGACTATTGTTAATATATTCAAACAGAAAAACTAAAAAGCGATTTTTTATTTGTTTTCTTTGTATTGTTGAAATATTGTTGTAAAGTTGATTGAGAAAATAATGCATATATGCCAAACAAGGGCGAATGAAATGTATATGGTATTTAAACTGATTTTTATCGCTTTTGTTTGTTTGATTATAATCCTGGCATATCGCAAGAAACGTGCGGCAGCGGGTCAATTGCTTGACTATTACCTGGAAAATTATACGAATATAAATGTATTCATCGGTTTTCCATTAAAAAAACCGGTGGAATGGATCAGGGTTACAGGTAATGACGTCTCAACATCAACCGTTGATCTCGGGATTCATGGGAAAATCAGCACAGAGCAAGTAAGGTCTTTTCTGATTGCTTACCCCAGCGGCGAAGTTCTGGACTCCTATCTTGAATTCACTCCTTTGCCGGAAAATACTTTTTTCCTTGAACCCGGTTTTAGCCCGGAAACACCGGAACAGCTTGATGAAGACCAGATTGAATTAGGGAAACACTATGCGGTTGTCAAGCAATCCCCGAATACTTGGAGGCCGCATAAATCTTCATATTACTCGACTCAAATCGAAAATGTATCAAAGAAGGAATTCCGGGTATTGAAATTCGCGGGATTGATTAAGCAGGGAGAAGAGTATTATTTGAATACCGTAACCGGAGATTATTATTCGGATCGGCAGTTTTGTGAGTGGTACAATACCAGTTGCAACGGCTGGATAAAACCGGGAGAAGTTGTCATTTATAGAGATAATCATGGTGGACAAGACGGTATTTGGGTATACTTTTGCGAAGATAAGGATGGTTGCAACTTTATCATTATTGATGAATAAATACTTTTTTATACAACCGTAACGCAACTTGCATAAAATGTTTTAACGCATGTTGCATAAAATATAATTATGGAGAGAAAAAATGAAGCGTCTATTACTGACACTGCCTTTTGCCGCCCTGCTGTTTGCATCATGCGTCAGCCCGGAAAACAAACCAGTCAAACCTTTTGCGTTTAATGAGGTTCAGAAAAAGAGCCGGTATTGTAAAGGTTTTGTGAAATGGGAAAAACGTGATAAAGACGTAATCAATGATAAGAATGCGGTCCTTTGCATCGGCAGTTCCAGTATGCGGATGTGGAAGAATATCAAAAAAGATCTTGCCCCGTTGAAAATAATTCATTGCGGTTTTGGCGGTTCGACGATGGCTGAAGTTTTGAAATTTAAAAACTTTTTCCTGCGTTACCAGGCCCGGACCATTGTCATTTATGAGGGTGACAACGATATGGTCAGGAAAAACGCCAAAGCGGAAGTTTTTGCCGCGGAGTGCAAAGCATTTTGTGATGATGTTTTCAAATTGCGTCCTGAAACTAAAATTTATTTTATTTCAACCAAACCGAGTATCAGGCGCTGGCGCTACCATAAAAAATATGCCGAAGCAAATGTGTTGCTCAAAAAATATTGCAAAAGTGATAAACGCCTGACCTATATCGATGTCGTCACTCCCATGCTCGGCAAAGACGGCACCCCGTTAAAAGATATTTTTCTGAAAGACAAGCTCCACATGAACGCCAAAGGGTATAAAATCTGGCGTAAAGCGGTTCGGGATGCCGTAATCAAATAATAATTGCAGGAAAAATAGTTTCAAGCGCAAAGCCAGGGCAGGGCTCTGGCTTTATTTTTGCCTTTGAGGTTTAATTGGTCCAGATCGTCAAAGTGCAGTTGATGGATTTTCCGGTATTTCAAAATCCGGCTTACGGTTATCGGGCCTAATGCGGGAACTCGCAGTAATGCTTCCTTCTCGCCGCAATTGAGGCTGATCGGGAAAAATTCCGGATGACGCTGAGCCCAAATTTCTTTCGGATCGGCATCCAAAGGAAGATGTCCATTTCTATCATAACCGATCTCTCCGGCATCGAATTTATACTTTCGGAGCAGAAAATCAACCTGATACAGCCGATGTTCCCTGGTTAAAACATCTTCCGGGTCAAGACTGAATCGTTGTTCCCCGGGCAATTCCGGGGTTCCTAGTCCTTGTTGATAGGCGGAGAAATATATGCGCTGCAGTTTCAGCCGGTTATAGAGCCCGTCCATGTATTTGACTATTTCGCTGTCAGTTTCGTCTGAGGCCCCGACAATGAACTGGGTGGTGCATTTTACCCGCTGGTACTTTCCGCCTTTAGCGGTCTGGGCTGAAATATATTTTAACGGTTCGATGATATCGCGGATGAAATCTTTGGCATGGCTTAAACGCTGAAAATGTTTTGCTCCCGGCGCTTCAATGTTCAGGGAAACCGCGGATGCGTAGTGCAGGGCGGTATCAATCGCCGCCTGCGACGCCCCCGGAATCAGTTTAAGGTGGATATTGCCCCGGTACTGGTGTTTCTTACGTAAAATTTCCGCCGAGGCGATCAAACGATCCATCGTGTAATCAGGGTTTCTCACCACTCCTGAACTCAGGAACAGCCCAATAAGCTGCTGTTTACGATTTATCTCTACGAATGAGTTGACAATTTCTTCCGGTGTTAAGCCGCAGCGGTTTACATTCCCGTTTGATCTGAATGGACAGTAACGACAGTCATTGACGCAGGAGTTGGTCATTAACGTTTTGAACATTATTCCTTTTCCTCCCCTGGTCAAGGGAACCGGATAGAGCCATTTGCCATGACCGTCGCGCCGCCGATGGTCTCCCTTGCTGGTGCCGCAGGAGCAGGCAAGGTCGTACTGTGACGCTTCCGCCAAATAATCAAGTTTGTCAAATGTATCCATCGCTTATAAACCGTCTCTAATATGCCTGCCAACTTTAATAACTACCAGTACAATTTTTTTGCTCTGATAACTTCCTTCCGCTCAAAGGAAGCCCATTATTTCAATTCGTTAATGTATGCTAATAAATATACGTATTGGAGGTGTTTTTCGCAAGTGTTTTATAAGAAAAAAACAAAAAAAGAAAAAAAACTATTGCAAGAATCCGGATTTGGTGTTAGATTTTTAATTAGACGGAGGGCTTTTAGTATAATAATGAATCATTTAGAAGGTGGAAATAATGAAAACGATACTGGTTGTGGACGATAAACCGTCGATTCGTAATCTCCTGGCCAGGAAACTTGAGTCAGCTGGATTGAATGTTATCACTGCCGAGGATGGAGAACAGGCTCTCATCAAGTTCCGGGAGAACCAGATAGATTTAATAATCCTTGATATAATCATGCCGAACAAGGAAGGTCTCGAAGTCATAATGGAGCTTCGTCAGGACCATGCAGACCTGCCTATTTTTGCGATGTCAGGCGGTTCCGGCAATATTTATTCCGGTTACTGCGTGGATATTGCCGCCAAGTTCGGCGCGACCCGTACTTTCAGCAAGCCTTTCAGCCTGAGTGAGATGTCTGATGCCGTGATGGAAGAACTCGCGAAAATGGATGCCCAGGGCGACGACGAATAATTTTATCGTTCTGTCCCGCTTCCCATAAAATTAACATCGTTCCGGTACTGCGGATGGTGTTGTTTCAACCTGTTAAAGATTAGTTTAATGTCCCATACAAAACCTAAAATAATTGCCGCGATGAGCGGCGGAGTCGATTCATCGGTTGCCGCCGCGATATGTCAGCAGCAGGGATATGAGGTGATTGGCGCCACGCTTAATATGCGTTCACCCGACCCGGCTTTCAACGCCAACCAGGGGTGTTGCGGTTCTGATGACAAACTGGCAGCGGTCGGAGTGGCCGAATCATTGGGTATTCCACATCATTTCATTGATTTGTATCCTGAATTTGAACAACAAATACTGCTGCCGTGCTGGCAGGAGTATTCCAGCGGAAGAACTCCTAACCCATGTGTCTGGTGCAATCCTTTCCTGAAATTCGGGATGTTGCTTAAATTTGCTGACGAACAGGGAGCAATCGGGGTGGCAACCGGGCATTATGCCAGGATTATTCGGAGTGTTGATAACGTGTGTCTGAAGCGTGGCGAGGATCAGTCTCGCGATCAATCGTATTTTATGTACCGGTTGAGTCACGAACAGATCAGCCGCATCTATTTGCCGCTGGGCGAAATGAATAAGCCTGATGTTCGGAAAATGGCCCGCCAATTGTGCTTGAAGAATTCAGAAAAAAAAGACAGCCAGGACGCCTGTTTTAACTTCCCGGGCGAAAGTTTTCCCGAAATACTCCAGCGTCTGTTCAAGGGCGAGGTGAAAAAGGGGAATTTCATTGGTCCCGACGGCCAGGTTGTCGGTAAACATGACGGAGTTCACATTTACACTATTGGACAAAGAAAAGGTTTGAACGTGGCTCTTGGCGTTCCCGCTTACGTAAAAAACATTGACCCGGCCAGCGGAAATGTTTATCTGGCGACTGATCAGGATGAATTGATGGGACAATCGTTTACTGTCGATGCGGTTAATTGGCAGACTGAATCAATGCCTGAACTGCCGATACATTGCAATATTCAAATCCGCTACCGCAGCCGTCCCGTTAGCGGAACGGTGAAACCGGGTGATGTCCCCGATCAACTCCTGATTGAACTTGACAAGCCGCAACGGGCGATCACAACCGGGCAATCCGCCGTATTCTACGACAAAGATACCCTTTTAGGCGGCGGTTTGATTCGCGATTTACTTTGAGAGGAACGTATATGTATTGGAAGAATATCGAGATTAATAATGCCGCTGAACTGGTTGATGTTGACGGTGGCGTTATGCCGGTCCGTTATCCGCAGGCGATGAAGCCTTTTTTGAATGAATCCGCGCAAAATATTATGTATAATACCGCGCATACTGAATTGCGTTTTGTCGCGACGGGTGACCAGTTGCCGGAGATTACCCTTTCGACTACTGAATCGCGTCAGGCTTATGCCGTTATTTTTCGCGGGCAATTCTGCCAGAGGAACATTATTTCTCTATCGACTGAACCACAGGTAATCAAGTTTCAGGCAAACGAAAATTTATCGAAGTTGTCTTCGGAATATACTTCATCAATGGCTTTTTCTCCGAACGTCTGGCGCGTGATCATTTCCGAACAACCGATAATTATTCACGATGTGCGGGGAGAATGTCGTCCTCCGAACCCGGATGAATTGCCCCGATGGCGTTACCTTACTTACGGCACCAGCATTACCCATGGAGCCAGCGCGATGCTGCCGCACCTGTCTTATGCGGCCCAGGCCGCTCGTCGGCTTGACGCAGATCTCATTAACCTTGGACTTGGCGGTGCATGCCACTGTGAAAAAGAGATTGCCGACTGGATTGCGGCCCGGGACGATTGGGATTTTGCCACTTTGAGTTTATCGGTCAATATGACCGGTAAGTATACGATTGAAGAGTTTGAGGATCGTGTATCATACATGGTTAATAAAGTTGCCGGGAGTAATCTTTCGCGTCCGGTTTCCTGTATTACGCTTTTTCCGCATTTTCGCGACATCGGGGTTTTGCGCGATGGCATTGGTCCGGAAAAGACAAATGCGATGCGCCAGGTTTTGCGGGATATTGTTGCGGCATATCCGCATAATAACCTTATTTTACTGGAAGGACCGGAATTGCTGAATGATCTTTCAGGTCTGACCGAGGATTTGATACATCCGAGCGATTATGGGATGACGCTTATAGCCGAACACCTGGTCGCTAAACTACGTCCTTTTCTTTCAAGTTTTCGTAATTTCCAATAAGCCTGAAATATAAAAAAACTTGCCTGTTCTGATGTTTTCTCTTGATGGATTCCCATATTTTTGCCGGTTGTTCAGATTATGATAATAATCGTACAGTTTGATTTTTATTTATTTGTAATTTGTTGATCACAATCTGATTAGGCTTGTCTTTGTTTTGGATTGTTTTAACTTCTATGAAAATATTTTGATTGAGTGTTGAAAAATTGCTATATAGCAATTATATTTATTGCTATTATGAAATTTAAATATACGGAAATTGAAGAAAATTTACGGAATGCGGTAATTTCCGGGCAAATAACCGGGGCGTTGCCGCCTGAACGTTTGCTGGCGGAGCGTTTCGGTGTTTCTTATTTGACGGTGCGCCGGGCGATCGGCAATCTGGTTGAAAGCGGTTTATTGTCGCGGGAACACGGTCGCGGAGTTTTTGTCAGTTCGCCGTCGAGAAATGTTGCCAGAAATTTCGGTTTGGGCTTCATTGTACCTGAACGGACACTTGGAAGTGAAGGCGGGTTGAGTCCTTATTACACCGCGGTGTTCATGGGGGCAGCGGCAGAGGCGCAGCGGCAGGGATACCATGTGATATTCGGCAGTCACCTTGAACAGTTGTTGCCCTTAAACCAGCCAGGAGGCGTACGGAAAGTCGATGCGATTCTGGCGGCTACTCCTGACGATCCGAAAGTGTTTTTGGAAGCAGCAAAATATGTTCCGGTCGTTATGCTGGGGCAGGATTTTCCGGAACACAATTTTCCATCTGTTTTTGTCGATGACGTTAAAGCTGCCGGTATCGCCGTCAATCATTTGCTGAATTGCGGCCATCGCAGAATTGCGCATTGGGCGGGACGGAATGACAGCAGGTCATTTTATGCAAGGCGGACCGGTTATCGTCAAGCGCTTGAGGAGAATGGGATAAAACTTGATCCGTTACTTGAACTGGAGCCAGATGACGACTTTGATCGTTTGGCTGATTTGCTTGATTCCGATAATCCTCCCACCGCGATTTTTTGCGTGAATGATGCTTGCGCTTTCGGCGTGATAAGTTGGTGTTTGCGGCATGGAATATCCGTTCCGGAACGATTAAGTGTGGTGGGAATTGACAATTTGCATCATAGTGAGTTTTGTTACCCGGCTTTGACGACTGTGAACATTCCGAAAAATGAGATCGGAGTGCGCAGTACGCGTAAAGCTATAAAATATCTGGAAAAACAGTTGCTTCCTGCGGAATACCGTGAAGAACTGGAACCTGAAATAATTATTCGTGAAACTGTAAAGGAATTAAAATGAATCCACTGAAAAAACATCCAATGAACCCGGTATTGTCCCAGAAAGACGTGCCGTACGAGGCAACTCTGATCTTTAATGCCGGAGTAGCGAAATACAATGGTAAATACGTTATGGTTTTCCGGAACGATTACGGTTTCGGACCGGATCATCCGAATGGCCGGGCGGCGAAACACGGCACGAATATGGGAGTAGCGTTCAGTGATGACGGGGTCAGTTGGGAAGTTCAGAGCAAGCCCTGGATCGAGGTGGTTGACGATCCGGAAATCAGCCGGTTTTATGATCCCCGTTTGACCGTGATAGACGGCAAATGCTATATGTGTTTCGCGGTTGATACCAGACACGGGGTTCGCGGCGGCATTCTGGAAACTGAGGATTTCGATTCATATAAGATTCTGAATATGACCATTCCAGACAACCGCAATATGGTGCTGTTTCCGGAAAAGGTCAACGGAAATTTTGTCCGGCTCGAGCGTCCGTTCCCGGAATACAGTCGCGGTTATAAGGAAAAGTTTGATGTCTGGTTATCGCAATCCCCGGATATGCGTTACTGGGGAGATACTGAATTGGTTCTCGGGACTGAAGATGTTCCTTTCGCGAATGCCAAGATCGGTCCCGGCGCACCGCCGATTAAAACTGAAAAGGGTTGGTTGACTACTTTTCATGCGGTCAGGAAGGTTGACCGGGAGCTTTTTTCCTGGCATCCGAACTGGAGCAAGGAATACTATGGCGGACTGATGCTGCTGGACCTGGAAAACCCGTCAAAAGTGATCGGGATGTATAACGAGCCGCTATTGAAGCCGGAAGAAAAATATGAACTTGAAGGATTCCGCGGCAGCGTGATCTTTCCTGGCGGCATGATTCTGGAAGACAGTGGTGAAGTCAAGATCTATTACGGGGCGGCCGATACGGTCGAGGCGCTGGCGACTGCTGATGTCGGCGACCTGTTGGCGCTTTGCACCTGATTGCAAGTTAAAGCTGTAATTTAAGTTTACGATATTCCCGGGGCGAAAACCCGGTTGACTTGCTGAACATTCGTGAAAAATAATGCTGGTTTTCTATGCCGATTATTTCACTGATCCGGCCGATGCTCAAATCTGTAGTGTCAAGATAGTGACAGGCATGTCGAACTTTCAGGTTATTTAAATATTCTATCGGCGAGAGGCCGGTCCCTTCCTTGAATATCACTGAAAAGCGACTGACTGACAGGCTGACGGATTTAGCCATTTCCTGTAATGTAAGTGAATTGGCGAGATTACTCTGCATAAACTCAATGGCTTTGTCCACCGCTTGACGAATACGTGCTTCCGGTTGGGATTCGGCCCCGGAGAAACAGATTGCGCCAAGTAAATGGCGAAGTATCTGGGACGCGGTTATCAAAGTTTGCAGTTTCATGTCTTTTGAGACGCATTTAAAATAGTCGTTATAGATACTTTGTACTTGATTGAAGATCATTTCCGGAGGATGCAGAATAACCGGTCTATTCATGAATGCGCCGGCATGCCTGCCTGAATAATGGGTCCAGTTAATGTTCCACGTCATATTTCGTTCCGAACCGTACGAATGTGGACATCCGGCCGGAATGACCATAATATCTCCCGGCAGAATTTTATGTTTTGCTTTTTCAAATCCGAAGAAGCCATGACCGCTTTCACAGATAATCAAAATATAAGAATCAATCCCGGCAGGACGTTCAATAGAGCCTTCTTTCCTTATATACTTGCCGAAATGCGTAGGATGCAGGCCAGAAGTAAGTTCGTGCTGCTCGAGCATTCGCCGTATTTCCTGCGGCAGAATGCTTCCGGTTGATCTTGGTTTGTGATTTGTCATAACAGTAAAATAGTGTACAAAATAAGTTTTTCGTGCATTTTATTTATTTATATGTTGTAATATAATATAAAAATTGCAATTAACAAACTGTTTTAAGGAATGTGACAATGACTACGGCCGGAGATCGTGAAATACTTAGAGGACTTGCCGCAAGATATGCTGAAATTGTTTTTTCGCAAGATATGGAAAACCGCCGGGATATCTGGCGGCGGACCAATGACCTGATTGAGCGCAGTGTCCCGTTTATTATCGAAGATAACGGCTCATACTTTAAAGACCTGATGCCGGGCCTGGAATGTGAAGGGGAAACAGAGCAGGGTTTTGAACGTTATCTCAGAAGAGCCATTTGCAATTATGAAAATATTCCTGATGATCGAATTTACTATTCGTTTTTCCCGGTGGAGTGGAAGATTTCCCGTCCGGCAATCTGTCCGGTAGAAATTACCAGGGCCGCTGATGCACAGGGGCGTTTTCTGGGTTACGAAACCGATAAGCCTTTGGCCGACCTTGGACCCGGACTGAAAAAACTGCGTCGCGAACCGTTTAAGGTTAACCGAGAGGGGACTTATCGGGAAGTCGAATTGGCGAAAGATATTTTCGGCGATTTGCTGCCGGTGAAAATTACTACCAATGCCGGCACTTCGACCGGAAACGGCATGGCGCAAAAGGCGGTTACTTTGATGGGGATGGACAACTTTTACATGGCTATGCTGGATCAACCGGATAATGTGCATCGTTTTTTTGAGTTTGTGGCAGATGAATCAGTGGATTATATGAATTGGCTGATCAAAGAAGAGCTGTTTTGTCTGAATAATGACGCGCATTGGGTTGGTTCCGGCAGTATCGGTTATTGCCGGGAACTGCCGCGCCGGGACATTCCTGAGTCCGGGCCTTATCTGCCGGAAGACTGCTGGTGTTTTATCGAGGCCCAGGAGGCGGTCGGATTGCCGAATGATATGTTTACCGAGTTTATTTTTCCCTACATGAACCGGGTGGCGCAGTATTACGGTTTGGTGTATTATGGATGCTGCGAACCTGTCCATGAATTCTGGCCCACGTTGAAAAATGTCAAAAACTTACGGAAGATCACCATTTCTCCGTGGTGCAATCAGGAGATTATGGCCGGAACTGTCGGCCGGAATGTCGTGTTGTCCCGCAAACCGCATCCGATGCAATTATGCGGCGAAAATTTCAGTGCAGAAGGATTTACCGCTCATATCAAAGAGTCGCTTGATATTGCCAAAGATAACTTTATTGAACTGATTTTCCGCGATACCAATCCGCTGAATGGCGGCATGAAAGAACGTCTGGCTGAAGCCTGCGGCATCGTCAAAACATTGATCGGCCGCTAAGGAGAAAGACAGAATATCCAATATCCAACAAGGAATGTCCAATATCCAAGGATAAACTGGGACGGCGCGACGCGCTGAACGCGTAAAACTTTTAAGATCGGCGGACTTCGCAATGCGGACGGGACGTCCGCGCTCTCAAGGACGACGCCATTAATAGATGCTTGAATTACGGTATCTTATCCTTGGATATTGGACATTCCTTGTTCATCATTGGATATTCAATCAAAACGCCTGGACTCTGTGTTTAAGGTCGCGACCGCTGTCTATTGCGCTTTTTGCGGTATTGTAATTTAGCGCGATAACCCGGAGGTTCCGGTCGATTGTCGCCTGGTAAATTTTTTCCATATCGTTATATTCGGGTTGGCTGAGTTGGAACGCATGATAGCCGGGAATATCGGCCAGACACGGTACAAAGTGGTCGACTTTGCCGCAGGAGTGAACCACCCCGCCGAATTTTTTCAGCATTTGAGTATCATACGGTTTAACGAACTCATCATACATTTCCGGCGAGATGTTCATGCAGGAATCGAGGCTGAGGCGAATTTTGCCAGGGTGAACCCATCCGTAATGGATATTAAGTCCGTCAGAAGACGGGATAAGTTCGAACCAGCGTTCGATCCAGGCAATGTAGGTATCGGTGATCAACTGCATAAAATCCTTGACCATTTGCGGATGATCGTACATATCAAGATAGATTCCGCTGCCCCAGACTACTTCGCAGATGTCGAACGCACCCTGAAGGTCCGGATGATAGATTTTGCAATATTTACTGAATTTAGGATAAGGTTTGAGTTGCTCAAGGTAGAATCTGGCGCAATCCATAACCTGTTTGCCCTGGCCGCCGTCAAGATCCGGAACTCCGGCCTCGATCAGTTTTTTTATCGCTTCAACTCCGCCTTCGACGGCATAAGCCCCGGGCAGGGTGTTGTATTCGCGGTCCATCAAATAAACTTTCGAGCCGAATAGCGAGGGCATGATATTGCTGCCGTAATTAGCGCGAATGGCCAGCGTCAAGCCGCTGCCGTCCGACAGAAAATTATTCAGTCCGCACAATTGAGATAACATCATGGTTTCAAAAGATTTGTCTTCGATTGCATCATTGATATTGATTTTCGGCCATTCCAGCGATGACGGAATTTTTGCTTTTCGCTTGGGAACAAAAATATCGTCGGTGCATTCGCCGTCCCAGAAACGCCGCCACTGCTCAAACAGATCCTCTTCCAGTTCAGGATTAATTCTTGCTTCCAGATCATCAAGATACTTTTTCAACATTTCTATGTCCTTTAATTGGATTTTTGTGTTATCTTTTGTATAGTATAATATCGATAACAAGTATAGTCAATCTGGATATTTGCGATAAATACAGGACTTTTGTGATGAAAGGTATTGTCAAGTCAAGACACCGGGTCAGGATACCGGAAGAACAGCGGCTGCCGTTGAATGTCCGGAGCGCCGGACACGCGGTAGTTGAGCCGGGCTGGCGTCACGCGGCGGGGATTGTTGATCGTTATAATTTTTACTGGGGAGTTACGGGAGAGACCAATTATACCGTGGATGATCGGCTATATACGACCCGGCCGGAGGAGGTGCTGGTGTTTCCGCTGAACAGTCAAATGGGAGGCGCGGAGCAGCATGTTCACGCTGAATATCGCTGGTTTACCATGGATGGAGCAGTGGCGGAACCGTTGTTTAAGGATTTGGGACTGGAATTCTTTGTTCCGTTCCATGCCGGCAAATGTCCGGCTAAGCTGCATGAAAATCTGCTTCACAGTTTTGATGACGTGACCCCGGTGGCTGCGATGAATTCCGAGCTTATTGTTTATGAGATATTGACGGGGATAAAACTTAATCGTGAGCTGAACTGTAAAAAGGATGAAATCCGTCGTTGCAGAGAGATCATTGACGCGGGGTTTACTGAAAGTTCGCTTGATGTGTCGACCGTGGCGGAGGAGACGGGAATTGACCGGACGGTTATGGCGCGCCAGTTCAAGGCGGTAAACGGGATGTCTCCATCAAAGTATCTGCAGAGTAAACGCCTGATGCTCGCCCTGAGATACCTTGAGTCAGGTTGCACGACCGTTGAAACCGCCGGACATTGCGGGTTCAATGACGCCGGGTATTTCGCCCGCAGTTTTAAACGTCATTTCGGCCTGACGCCGCAATCCTGGCGCGATTCGATGTCAAACCGGGTTTAATCTAAAAAACGCAGTTGAAATTCGGTATAACCGGTAAAATAGCCAAGCCACGATTCGAACCGAAAAAGAATATTCTTAATTTCGTGCTCTTTCGTGGTTAAACTTATTCTGTTTCGGCGGTCAATTTATGTTTGATGAAATCAATGCCCACGGCGCTGACGATAATAACGCCGATGATGATTTCCTGGAAATAATTTTCCAATCCGAGCATAGTACAGCCATTGCGCAGTACGGCCATGATCAGCGCGCCGATAAATGAACCGAAAACGCCGCCTTCGCCGCCGTTGAGCGAACCGCCGCCGATAACTACCGCGGCAATAATATCAAGTTCCATCCCCATCGCCGCGGTCGGATCGCCGACATTCAGGTTCCCGTATTGCATAACCCCGGCTATCCCGAGAAACATTCCGCAAATCGCGTAAATCAGCACCCGGGTTGTTTTAACCTTGATCCCGCACAGACGGGCGGTCTGCTCATTCGACCCGATGGCATAGATGCGCCGCCCGAACACCGTATGCCGCAGAACAACATACATCAGCACCAGCAGGATCAGCATCAGCCAGACCCCCGGCGCAACCAGCAGCCATTTCGGTTCTGGCTGCACATTCATCGTGTTCTGCAGAAAATTATCCGGGGTGATAACCGTCTGATTCTTGGCCAGCATCTTGGCGGTCCCGCGCGCTACCTGCATCATGCCGAGAGTGACAATAAACGGCACGATTTTCAATGAAGTCGAAATCAATCCATTGAGCAAGCCGCACAAAGCACAGATCGCGATACCGCAGGCTGCCCCGATCAAAGCCACGCTCCAGGAAGCGGTTTCAGCCTCGGAACCGCCCAGCAGGGAAATAACCAAAGCCGTGACCACCATACTTAAAGCAATTTGCGACCCCGCACTGAGGTCGATCCCCCCGCTGACAATTACCAGGGTCATGCCGATCGCGCCGATTGCCACGATCACGGTCTGGGTAATAATCGTTTGAGTATTGAGCAGTGAAATAAAATTAGCGTCAGCCGGGGCTTTGACCGCGAAAAAAACATAAACCAGAATCAGGCCCAGTACCGGCCCGAGCGTCACCAATAATTTTTTAATTTTATTCTTCATTCCCTCTTGCTTTCAAATTGATTATCCGGAAGTGGCGTAATGCATCACGCGGTCTTCGGTCCATTCACTAATCGGTTTAACTTCGCTCATTCCACCGCGATGCATTACCGCCAGCGTGTCGCACACGCCCAACAGTTCCGGCAGATACGAGCTGACGAAAATGATTGAACGCCCGGTTGCCGCCAATTGAGTGATCCGGCTGTATATTTCCGCTTTGCTCCCGACATCGATGCCGCGGGTTGGTTCATCCAGGAAAAATATCCCGCTGTCGTGATGCAGGAGCCGGGCAATCGCCACTTTCTGCTGGTTGCCGCCGGACAGACTGTCAAGTTTCTGCATCACGCTGCCGTTATATTTGACCGCCAGTTTATCAAGGAATTCTTTTGCCGCGCGTTTTTCCCGGCGCTGATTTACAAAACCCAGTTTCGCGTACAGCGACAAGGCGGACATTGTCAGGTTATCGCATAAAGACATCTTTACCGCCAACCCTTCATCTTTGCGGTTTTCGCTGAGAAAATCCAATCCGCGATACAAACTTTTTAGCGGCGAAGCCGAAGCCGCCTTGAATTCCCGGCCATTGATTACGGTTACCCCCTGACCGGCTTTATCCAATCCGAATATTTTACGGATCAATTCTGTCCGCCCCGAGCCAATCAGCCCGGCAATTCCCAATATTTCGCCTTTACGCAGTTTAAAACTGACCGGTGAGGCATACTCAAAAACGCGAAGATCCTTTACGTCGAAAACCGTGCCGGTAATTTCATGCGGAGTCTTCGGATACATTTCCGTTAAATCACGGCCGACCATCATCCGGACGATATCGTCAATTGAAACATCTTTGATCAAACCGTTTCCAACCGTTACGCCATCACGCAAAACAGTGAAATCATCCGCTACTTCCCTGACTTCCTCCAGAAAGTGACTGATGTAGATGATCGCGTAGCCTTCATCCCGGAGCCTCTTGATAACTTTGAATAAGTTTCGAGTGTCAACCGCCGACAGGGAACTGGTCGGTTCATCCATGATTATAACCCGGGCGCCGCTGTAAATGGCCCTGGCGATTTCGACCACCTGCTGAGCTCCAATCGTCAATTCACCAACCCGGCGGTTGATATCCAGATTGCCGTGTCCGAGCATCTCGATACTCTGCTTAACCCGACCATCGGGATCCCGTCGGGAAAAGCCGGCAATCGACGGCTCCAGGCCTAAAGTGATATTTTCATGGACCGGAAGATGCGGGGCCAAAGTCAGCTCCTGATAGATCATCGCAATTCCCGCCGCCCTGCCTTTTGCGGGACTGGTGATGCGAACCGGAGCGTCATCCAGCATAATTCCTCCGGAATCGGCCTGGTAATCGCCGCTGAGAATCTTCATCAGGGTGCTTTTTCCCGCGCCGTTTTCACCGATCAAGGCATGAACACGGCCCGGTTCCACTTTGAGGTTGACATTGCTCAAGGCTTTGACCGGTCCGAATGATTTGCTGATATCTTTGAGTTCGAGCTTTTTCAATGTCGGGTTATTCGTTAAGATATTTCTTCAACGGCGGATTGATAAGTTCCTTGATTTCCGGTTTATCCAGATCGGCTTTCGTCACCATGACAACCCCGGTATCAATGACTTTCGGCACCTTTTTGCCATTAAGTTTTTCCACCGCGGCCTTGACTGCCTCATAACCCATTTTGAAAGGCCGTTGCGCGGCGACGCCTTCAATCTTGCCTTCTCGAACCCCTTTGATCAGGGATTTTGAAGTGTCGAACCCGACAAATTTGACTTTTCCGGCCAACCTTGCAATTTCCAGCGCCCGTAACATACCATAGGTTGAAGATTCGTTAGGACAATAGATGCCGTCGAATTTACCCCTGAACCGGGTTATCACACTCTGTGATTTCTTTTGTGCGGTCACCGCGGTCGCACCGGCATACTGATTGGTTGAAATAAGTTTTATTCCGGGTCCGGCCTCTTTCATCGCTTTCAGGAAGCCGTTTTCACGTTTGACAGTTGAAGCCGAGCCGACCATGTAACGCATCATAATGACCCGGCCTTTGTTGTTCAGGGATTTGGCCAGCAGTTTGCCGCAGAGATAACCGCCCTGAAAATTGTCAGTGGCGACGAACGAAGTGTAACCGTTCCAATCCAGACTGGAGTCAAAAATAACCACCGGGATTTTCGCCTTGACCGCCATTTTTACCGGACGCACCATCGCTTTGTCATCAAGCGGGGCCAGGCAAATCGCGTCGACCCGGCGGCTGATGAAATTCTGGATTATTTTAATCTGTTCGGCCCGGTCGCTTTCGACCAGTGGACCCTGCCAGATAATATCTACGTCAAAATCAATTGCCGCCTTGGCGGCGCCGGCGTGAACCGTTTTCCAGTAAGAATGAGTAGTTCCTTTGGGAATTACCGCGATCTTGTAGCGTTTTGCTTGAACTGAGAATCCGAATGTCACCGCGATCGCGGCCGCCAGCAGAATTGATCTTTTCATAGTCACACTCCGGTTTAATTATTAAGTAGTGAAATATAAACCGGAAAACCCGCAAAGTCAATATTTATGAATTATCTGTAAAAAAAGCCGTGAACAACCGTTGGATTGTTCACGACTAAAAAGAAAAACAGTTATTCTTATTCTGATTCTTTAATGGACACTCCGGAAGAAGTGGCGTTAACCGTCACCGGTTGCTGCACCGCTTTGACAATTGCCGGAATATGTTCGGCGCTATCTTTGATGCTGAAGTGCCCGGTATTGACTTTCCCGCCGGAAAACTTGATACACGGCAGGTAAGTTTCGGTTCCGGTCATCGAAATTTCCGACAGGAAATACCAGCCCTGTTTCCAGATTACGACATTTTTCTTTTCCATTTCCAGCATGACCTTGCCAATGGCATCCTGCTGGGAGGTTTCGGTTACTTTGACGACTTTGCCGTCTGAATCATATTCAGTAATCTTAGCCGATTCGGTTACGCATCCGCTAGACAGCAAAAGTAAAAACACGGACAGACACGGACAGACACGGACAAATATTTTTTTCGTAAGTTTTGTTTTCATTTTAAGTTTCCTTTTTGTTTTGTACATAATTATACTTTTGGGTTTTCAGCCGCCGCATCGGTCCAGGCTGACCAGCCGCCGTATTGGCAGAATACCCAGACCATGATCGCGCGACGCAGCCAGCGGTAGCGCCAGAGATCATACCAGGCATAAGCGGCTTTAGCCAGTTTGACGCAATTGGCGTAAATCCGGGAATTCGCCACTTGAAATGCCTCTTTAGAGCCATCCGACAGACTGAATTCGTAATCATGAATCAGGATTGCCGGCTCGAAAACACGGGTCGCGAATGTCAAAGCGGTGCGGCTGAATTTACTCATCCATTCCGGCCCGCAACCGTTATATATTTTCGCCAGTTCGGAAACCGGGGCCAACCAGAAGCTTTCCGGTACTTCGAGACCGTAGCGCTTTGCTTTGATACGAAGCATTGATACTTGAATTTCTTTTTCAGTCATGGCGCGGTCTCCTTAGAAGTTGGTTGTCAGGGTTGGCGTCGTATCAAAACTGCTGATCCCGCTGACATTTGACCAGCCGGATGTCGGAACTGTATCGGCAGTGCCGCTTGCAACATATGTCAAAAGGGCTTGATACATATCCTTTTCTTCACCGTACCACTCGTTAAACATCCAGAATTCCCACTGCCCGTCTGTTGCGTTATACAGTAAATAGTGGGTATTACCCATCATATCGTCAGTCATAGAGAACAAAGCCGATACGACATACTGCATTTCAGGCCCTTCCACCGCTCCTGATGGAAGCGGTCCGTAATCCTCTGTGAAATCATGCCATAATTCCCATTTTTCAAGAGTGGAGTTATACTGCAGGTATTTATCAAAGGTATACATGGTGTTCCAGTCACCATCGTAAGCGGCGATATTATTTGCCAACGTTACGGCAGATAGTACACCTTTAGTGTACGCGCCTACACCATCACTATTTCCTGCAGCTGAAACTGTAACAATTTGCAGTTTTTCAATACCCCATTTACCCATCAAAAAGTTTTCAACGTAAGCAATTTCTGTTGAACTAAGTTTTCTGTTATACAATAACAAATCGAAAAGATTAGCCTGACCGTACCAGTCTGAAGAATTAACAACATTTATCCCTAAAGTGTGATTGTAAGGCTGGCTTAGGTATCCGTTATTCCCGCTGTCAACAGAATCCATTTCGATACCATTGTAACGCAGATACGCCGAATCATCATCACACCATCCAAGGCTTAAAATTACCGGTTTTGAATGTGGTTCGATATTAATGGATAAATCTCCATCACCAGAACAATCTATCATACTATAATATCTGTCACTTGTTATCTGTAATCCGATATTCTGGTAACGTCCAAAAAGGGCGTGATTGTTTCCCCAATTTGCCGCGTTATCATGCCCTTTCATTACAACAACCATTGTCAAATCTTCCAAGTTGCAAAATGAAAAATCTGGATATACAAACATCCATGCTTGGTCCACGCTCGGATAGTCCAGATTGTCATCCCCTCCTCGTGACCATTTAGCATAAGGCAATCCGTTTGAATGCGTACCTTTAGCAAACATTCTCGTAGAATTCCAACATTTTGCATGAGGAACCTTTAATTTTGCTAACTCTGTCCAGCTTGAACCGGAAGCATACGGAATTGTTATATTATTATCAGCTGTCGACTGCCAAACTGAACCATTAAAAATAACAATGTCGTCAGTATTATAAGTGGCACTTGTTATCCAAATTGAACTTGTTTTTTTTGTCCAGTATGTATCAGTCACTCCTGTTGGCTCATTGCCCTGGTTATTATTACTAATAGAGCTATATACATGTGGATATAAAACATGATTGTCGGTGTTATATAAAAGCGATGCAATATACAACCAATTATAGCCATAACTTCCAAGCGAATGCGATTGCCAATTATCATCGCTGTTATGGTTCTTTGGTGGAGCGTTACCTATATTACTGTCAATTTTCGAGCTCCATGTAAGATGTGTTTCAGGATCATAGCAATAGTCGTCTGTATTATAAGTAGTAGTATCATCCCAGGCGTAACCAGCAATTGTCCAGCTTGCACTATCATTGCCGGGATCGGTTATCTGGCTGCTTTCTACTATGCAATTATATACAACATAATGCACTACAATCTCATTCTGAGAATATATTCTTTCTGCCTTCCAATGGCATGAATCTTCATATACTTCATTTTTCCAGCTTAAAGTATCATAATCAAGCGAATTGTTACTGAACCATGCAATGCAATCATCAAGATATGGAGGTTTCCCCGATCCGATATATTTTGCATCCTGAACAGAGGGAAATCTGCCGTCTATTCCTGGCTTTCCACTATATTTTTTTATTCCCATCAGTCAATCCTCCAGGGGTCATAAATTGATTCAGGCAAAACAAAGGTTTCCATTGCTGTTGCCACATTGGTCGGGTCGATGGTTTCGCCTGAAGCTACTGCGTTAATTGCCAGCACATAGGGATGATTCGCGTATATCGAATCATCATCGAGGAACTTGTCAACATGCGCTTTTATCCGCTGAAAAAGATTTTGATAGCGGCCGTTTTCCAAGTCGAGTTTGGAAACCAGCTGGTTAAATCTCTCCGTAGTCAAGTAATTGCTTAAAATATATTCGTTGGGACTCATGATTCATCTCCACTGACATAAATCTGGCAGGTTCCGGATGAAGCGTTGCAAATCAAAGTACCATCCGATTCAATCACAATTTTGTCGTCGATTGAATACGGAACGTCCGCGGTAACCTGATAGCTGCTGTTAAAACTGCCGAGTTTTAATGTAATGGTTGCAGAGCTGCTGCAAACCAGTTTGATTCCGAAAATAACAGCGGTGTTGCCTGTTCCTACAGTTAAAATTGTTTCATCGCCGCTGCCGACATTGGTGTTTACCCATTTTTTTAAAGCCATTTTTAATACTCCTGTTTAATTTAGAATTTGTAAATTTGCCCTACGCTATAATCGCGCTTATATATGTAAATAATTATCCGAAAATTAATGCAATTCTGATTACCTCAGCTTCAGACAAGCCCTTAATTTCATCAAGAAAATCCTGTTCAGTTCCGGCATTGCCTTGATCCAACCAAACTTGATAAGCACTGGCTCCATCGGCTCCAGCCGGCCCGGTTTCACCCTGAATGCCTTGATCACCAGGTAAACCCTGTTCCCCCTGAATGCCTTGATCACCCTGGATACCTTGTTCGCCTTGAGGTCCGGTTTCGCCTTGAATACCTTGTGGTCCAGTTTCTCCTTGAGCCCCGGTTTCACCTTGAGCCCCGGTTTCACCTTGAGCCCCGGTATCGCCTTGCGGCCCCTGATCTCCCTGATCTCCCTTTGGCCCTATCAGGGAATTAAGAAAGTCCTGTTCTGTACCGCTGTTACCGGTATCGAGCCAGATTTGATAGGCTGAATCACCATCTGTTCCATCCGCGCCAGCGTCTCCCTGTGCTCCTGTCAGGGAACTGAGAAAATCCTCCTGAGTGCCGGAGTTCCCATTGTTGAGCCAGACCTGATAAGCCGAATCGCCGTCCGCACCGACCAATGAGGCCAAAAAGTCAGCTTTCGTACCGATGTTACCGGCATCGAGCCAGATTTGATAAGCTGAATCACCATCCGCGCCAGCGGCTCCATCCGTACCATCGGCGCCGGTCGAGCCAACCAGAGAATCAAGAAAATCCTGTTCAGTTCCGCTATGACCTGCATTTAACCAGACTTGATATGCGGATGTGCCGTCTGCTCCGTCTGTGCCTGCATCTCCCTGCGGTCCGACCATAGAATCAAGAAAGTCCTCCTGGGTGCCGGAATTACCATTATTAAGCCAAATTTGATAGGCACTTTCACCGTCATCCCCGGTAACTCCCTGTATGCCCTGTTCACCCTGGGGGCCGGTATCTCCCGTATCGCCTTTTTCGCCTTGCGGCCCGGTTTCGCCTTGAGGACCTTGTTGACCAGTATCGCCAGTATCACCTTTGGGGCCTTGCGGGCCGGTCGCGCCAGTCGGTCCGGCATCACCTTGTGGGCCGGTCGCGCCAGTAGCTCCTTGTGGCCCTTGAACACCTTGTGGGCCTTGTATCCCCTGTTCACCCTGAGGTCCGGTATCCCCCGTATCGCCTTTTTCACCTTGCGGCCCGGTTTCACCTTGCGGCCCGGTTTCTCCTTGAGGTCCGCGGAATGCAATAGCGCCGCTCCAATCAGCGGAAGTGGCTGAATTTTTGATATACAAGTCTCCGGTGTCCGTAGCCAGAAAAGCGAAGTTTTCGGCTTCATCATCATATGTGGAGCGCGTTGATAAAGGGCCGGTCGCATCAACCGTAAAGTTTTGACCGTCGATGCCATCAACCCCGTCAACGCCGTCAGTCCCATCAGCACCGGCCGGCCCCTGAATTCCCTGAAGGCCCTGAATACCTTGTTCCCCCTGTGGGCCCTGAATCCCCTGAGCCCCATCGTCGCCAATGTATTTCACCCAGGTAACGTCGGCAAAATCGGTTTCAACCGGAGTAAGCGGAGTATCCGAGATAATTTCTGACCGGTATTTCAGACTGTTTGTCGGAATAAGGTTCCAATCCGAGCCGAAATTGTCGGATGCATATGCAATATACGTATATGAATCATTCCCAATGTACCGGACCCACACCGCACCGGCGAAATCAGCGGCAACCGGGGTTAATTCTGACTGAGAGATAATTTCGGCTCGATACTTCAACGCATCGGAAGGGGTGGAACTCCAATCCGAACCTGAATCATCGGACGCATATGCAAAATAAGTATATGATGCCACCCCGCCCGGAAGTTTCATTGCGTTGCCATAGTTCTCGCCATCCCAGCTCCAGCGGTAATAGCAATCAGTTTCAGTCTGAGTTTCGTGCCAGTTGGTTGCGCCGTCTACACTAAACTGATACGAGCCGGGATTGGCCAGTAACGCATCAATTTGAATAGAAGTGTAACTCCCGTCCGAAACATTTGTCGGGGTTCCGGTTCCGCTGTCGGTACGACGATTGTTAACCTGCATGTCGAATTGATAGATAACTTCCGGCGATGTTTCTCCGGCGGCGATCCCGATCAATTCTGCGCCAAGAACAATCCTGGCATTGCTGCCCAGGACATCGATAAGCTCCAGGGTGTTGGTTTCGTTCAAAGGAACAACGATAACCGCGCCGGCGTCATCCTCTGTTACATAGATGCCAGAATTAACCCGGATCAACGGAGTATCGGATGATACCCAGTCGTTATCAAGGACAAATTCCCATTGAGTCAGATCACTCAGCTCACTTAAAGCGAAATTCCCGCTTTCCGCGTGAACCGGATGCAGATGCAGCTCGGTCTGCTGCCCTCGATAAATTGACGGCTTGTTACTGGTCAGCCGTCCGATCGCATCGGCAACCTGTGCGTTCCCGGTGCTGATCACCAGATGAATGTCGATCGACTTCATACAATAATCCTTTCTTTTTGTTTGTTATGTGTTAAATCACAAAGAGTTATTATTCTTATATTCACTGCATGCGTAATTATCACATTTAGCGTTACAAAGGCGTTCGTTTATCTTTTTTCTCTTGATTGAACAGTAAATGTATTCCGCGCCGCCGCAGGTTTTACATTTGACTTTTTGTCCGGTCCGAGTGGCATATTTACATGGCATCAATGCCGCACGTCTTTCCTGCAGACGGGCTATTGCTTTGTCAATTGCTTCGATTGCTTTTTTGTTATTTTTCATGAATCATCCTAAATGTAAATAATTTCTCCCGGTGTTCCATCCTCTCCGGGCTGAGGGTCTGGAGGGTACGGATCAGCGCCTGAACCAGCCGCTCCACCGCTACCGCCTGTAGCCGGAAAAAGAACGTCAACAGCTTCTTGCCCTCTTGACAATAATATTGGATAACCTGAACCGCCAGATCCACCATCCCCACCTTGATTGTTAACCGTATCCCCGCCGTCTCCGCCATCCCCAAGTACTCCGTCAACAATAATTATTCCAGACCATGACACCCCCTCCAAAGATACTTGATAGTCAATTATGCCTCTAAATCCCCCATTTCCGCCGTCTCCTGCAACTCCTCCACCGCTTGCGTCGCCTCCGTCTCCTCCATCCTTTGTTATTCCGCTTGTAAGAGTAATGTAATTGTAATTAGAATTTTCCCGCTCCTTCAAATAAATAGCAGCTATCCCTCCGGCATGACCGCCACTTCCGCCAGGATCATTGCCCGCGCCGGATAAATTATCTCCTCCGTTTCCTCCGCTTCCACCATCTCCCAGATTAATAACAATATTAGAGTCTTTGCAGAGTTCCACTCTAACTCCTCCTTTTCCAACACTACCACCTTCGCCTCCATGCGAATGAGCATACGGAGCAGGAACCTGATTGTAACCATTCCCGCCTGCTCCGATATCCATAATAAGATCAGTGCCGCAAATATTTTTGATTTTCACTCCTCCACTGCTGCCGCCTGCTCTTATATCAGCCGTTCCGTCCATCCCTTCGCCTGTGATAATATTACATGTACAATCATTAAGAGCATCTATTTCTATTCTCCCCCCATCTCCACCAGCCCAAGGCTTTCCAGTCTCCAATTCAAGAGTACAAGAGAAAAAACTACCCATTAAAATATCCAAAGAATTATGATATGACTCAGTGCCATCCGCAGTAGTAATCTCTATATTACAATTACAATAAATTCCATACCAACGATTAAAATTCGATATAGAGAAATTCTTAAAAATGATTGTTTTAATATAAGTGCCGCCCGTCAAGGTGGTATTACCGGGAGATTCTGCGATAAATGTCCAGGAAATATTTATTAATGCAAAGGTCTGTATGGGCTCATTGTATGTTCCCGACCCCACATAAACAGTAAAGAGAGACATCCCTGTTGATTCCGCATCAAGCATAGCTTCCCCTATTGTGGAATGCAGTGTGGGCAAAGGATTTCCCGATTCATAATCTGGAATATTGGATAATAACCAATCAGACCAAGAACTTCCTACGTATATGCGTTCACCAGTAGTAAAAGTTGGACAAGAATCGCAAGGACCTGACTTGCATCCAAACAATAAATTATTATCACATGCTTTAAAAAAACCTTTGTCACACATCATCAGCATATCAGCACCCCACAATCGGCAGGAAGTTATCAAATTTACGACGCCGGATCACCAGGCGACCCTCAACAATAGAGACACTGGCCAGCAGACAATGAAAAGCCCCTTCCGCAAGATCAGACTGGATTTCATACTGCTCTTCTGTAAAATCAACATCAGGGCCGGAAACAGAACCGGTTTCAGGGTCAAACGGAAAGTCATAATAAACAAATCCATCCTCCTCAAGCTCTGTTTCGGCAGATTTACCAACAGAAAGATAACCACCAGGATACTCGATAATATCATTTATATCTTCGTAAGCAGTCTGAACCTGAATTTTGTAAACTACCTCTTCGCCCTCTTCGACATCATAATCGGTAATATCAACAACCGGCATCGGCAGCGCCAGTTCTCCGCTTTCACTGCCGAGTTTCGGCAGCGCGATGTTGATTGAAGCCTGCAGCCCGGTCCCCGTCGCGGTTATGCTCGGAGTTTTGATATTTTCCTGCATCCTGATTCTCATATTGTGGAGCATGCCCCATATCGTCTGAATCTTTTCTTTACTTACCCATGTAGCCGGCATTGTTCTTTCTCCTTTTATTTCTTCGTCGGGTCCGGTAAATCGTCTTCAATTTTTACCAGCTCCCACTCGGCGTATTGCATATAGGAAACCGAGACCTCGCTGTAGCCGTTTTTGTTATCTGAAAAAGTCATGCCGACATTATGATATTTTCCGGAAGGCATAGTCTTTCCGGTAATTACATCCGGCACAATAAAATCTTTAACTGTAGTTTCACCGGTTTGGATATATTCTTTCATTTCGCTGGCAAGAAAACTTGCTGTGTCACTGGTTTGCGTGCCAGTGATCGTGATTATCGGACGCCGCATGACAAAACAATCCGCGAAGGCCTGCCAATTGGGATACTTTTCGTTAAACTTTGTCGGAGACTCCGCATACTCTTTTGCATAACTCATTCCATTGCCACTGTTGAAGTCCGACGGCTGGGCCGCCCGGTCCTCAAATGAAACCGCCCCTCCTGCTCGGATAAAACCGGCTCTGCTGAAATTTGATGATCCCATTTATTTTTTCCTTTCGTTTATTTGGGTTCTGGTTCTCAAAAGTTGTCTTTGTATTTGGAAAAGTTGTCAACCAAAGGCGAATATTAAGTTCAAAAAACAGTTTTTCGAATGTTATTAACGATTGACCAGGGCAAGACTATTATTTGTACCATGGAGAACATGAAGAAGCGCTTAAAATTCATGCAAAGCATGAAAAATAAAAACTTTATCGTGACTTTTCGTGTATTGCCCTGCTCAATGCTCGCGCTCATTTCATTGTTCGTGGTTAATACTTGCATTTCGCACTCCTCATTTTTATCAAACACAAGGAAAATTGAAATATCCATGCTATATTTATGCATGAACTAAAACTTAGGAGCTGTTAAAAAATAAACTTTACATCTGTGCGTTTTTCCCGGTTGCTTTGTGTTTTGCCGATTCGTTACATAGCTGAGGCTATGCGCCTTATCAGCAACTCCACAAATCATTCCGGGATAATTCACTCATTTTGTCAAGTTTATTTTTAAACAGCTCCTTACATGAAAGATAATTATGAAGATATATGTGGATGGCGACGCCTTTCCGAATGTCCTGAAAGATATTCTGTTCCGGGCGGTGCAGAGGGTTGGAATTCAGTTGGTTATGGTCGCCAACAAACGTATCCGGGTTCCGGACAATGAACTTTTTTCCAGTGAAATGGTTCCCGGCGGACCGGATGAGGCTGACGACCGGATTGTCGAATTAATGGAAGCCGGCGACCTGGTCATTACCGCCGATATCCCCCTGGCCGACCGGGTCGTTTCAAAGCAAGGTTACGCGATCAATCCGCGGGGCGAACTCTATACCGAAGTCAACATCAAAAATCGTCTTGCCATGCGTGATCTCATGAACGAATTACGCAGCGAAGGCGCGATCACCGGCGGCCCCCCTACGTTCAATAAAAAAGACATTCAAACCTTCACCAACCAGCTCGACAAATTCCTGACCAGACACTGTCGCAATTCCGGGAATTGACTAACACGTAAAATACGAAAAAGACGGAAAAAACGAAGCTTTCATAATTAGTAAATAATCAGACACTTTGATTGTTATTAATTTATAAACAATTTATGACAAACATATTACCCCCGGAAAATCCTAAGTCAAAAGAAATTAAAACTCAGCTTCTGCGTTTAATGTTCAACGTTTTTTTAATCCAACATTGCATATTCCCGTTTTGAGTGATATTGTTTTCTATTAATGTAAGGGGTTGTATGAATACATTATTCCAATATCAATATCGCGATGCGCAAAACTATAAAGTATGGAACGAGGTAATTTTATCCGGGGAAATAACCATTGAAGATTTAAATCCTTATCTTTATGAAGAAAGTTTTTTCGTTCCATCCGAAGTTGGCCTCGAAGATTTACAAGAAATGCCTTTGGCCTCTTACGATCATATCTGGCATGAAATCATCGGAGTATCCCCCACCAGTCAAGTACAAACGGTTGAGGTCTCTACCGAGGATTTACGTCAATCTTTCAAAATAGCAAAGTCAAGAGATTGGAACCAAGACGAAGTATTCAAACGAAAAGGTCTGATATGATGAAAAGACGAAATTGGACAAGAGAAGAATTGATTTTAGCACTGAACTTATATTGCACAATTCCGTTTGGTAAACTTCACAGTAAAAACCCTGATATTATCAAACTCGCAAATATCATTAACAGAACACCAAGCGCAGTGGCTTGGAAAGCATGCAATTTTGCTGCACTTGACGAGTCTCTTAATCGCAAAGGAGCTTCAAATTTCGGAAAGTTAGATAAAGAAATTTGGAATGAGTTTAATTCAAGCCGTGAGAAAATGTTTTTTGAATGCGAAAATATGCTTGCGAAATATTTGAACAAGCCTCTTGAAGAAATTGCAGAAATTGAGCCCAAGTCGATCCCAAAAGGCAAAACTGAAAGAGAACAATTTGTCCGTACCCGGGTCAATCAGAAATTTTTTCGAGATACTATTCTATCTTCATATGACTTCAAATGTTGTATAACTGGCTTGAATATACCTCAACTGTTGATTGCCAGCCATATTGTACCGTGGGCGGTTGATAAAGATAACAGACTGAATCCGCGTAACGGGCTGTGTCTAAATGCGCTTCACGACAAAGCATTCGATGTCGGCCTCATAACTGTTACTGAAGATTTAAAAGTTGAAGTATCCCGTCAGGTAAAGCAAGGAAAAGTTGAGTCTTCATTTCAAAAGTTGATCCTTGATTATGAAGGCTGTAAAATAACCAGTCCAAGGCGTTTCAAACCGGATATGCAGTTCATTAAATATCATCAGCAGGAAGTATTCGAAAAAAACTGCCGTTTTGAAATGTAAAAAATCAAAACGGCAATTCTTTGTGCGGCTCCGTACTGTAATCCGTCATTTTCTTTTTTTTATGTACGTTTTTTTATGCCGCCCTCACAGTGCTATAAAATTTAGTTAATAATCCCCTTTGGAGCAATCGATTACCCCAAATGGTCTCTACTCTCCGTTGAAAAGTTAATGCTATGTGCCGCTTTCAGCGCTTATTTTTCACTCTGTGAGTTAAATTCTCGTAAATTCGATTATTTAGGTTCTTTCCTATAAAATCTTGTCACTTTTTGGCAGGAAAAATGTAATCGTGCAAAGCAAATCTTTGTTGTGTAAACAGTAGGGCAGCTTTCGATGAAAGCGCCGGGATGCGAAAGCATCCCACCCACGAGCTAATTCTTTAGCCACCAATTGACCTTAATTACATATCCGTACGTTCCCCGCCGGTTTCATCGAAACAGGCGCTACCTTCCCACTGCCATACTTGCGTTTACGACTGCCTGCAGCGTGGTTCCGGCTATACAGGTTTAGGTATTTCCTTCATACTTGATTATTCCGTGTTGGATATTGGATATTCAACCGGATGGCAGGCAAAGCCTGCTCCAAGTTCTCTGTGGTGAACTTGGAGGTTGACACTGTTTTCAGTCGATTTCAGTTGCCGGTTTGTCGCCGACCCTGGCTTGCAGGGCGTGAAGTTCGTCCTTGAGTTTTCGGGTAATTTCCGCGTATTCAGGTTTGCCGTAAACGTTGTTCATCTCTTTGGAGTCAACCCGCAAATCAAAGAGTTCCCATTCCGGCTCTTTGGATTCATCAACCGTATTGGGTTGATCCATACATTCGCCGTAGTAATAGATGAGTTTGAAATCTTTGGTCCGGACGCCGTAGTGGGCGCTGACGTAGTGATGGGTCAGGTGCATCCAGTAGCGATAATACATGCTCTGCTGCCAGCCTTCGGGAACGGAACCGTCAAGCAGCGGACGAATCGAATACCCCTGGAAATATTCCGGCTTTTCCATTCCGGCCCAGTCGACGAACGACGCGGGGATATCGACATTGGTAATAATCTCGTCGATAACGGTTCCGGGTTTGATATCTTTCGGATAGCGGACCATGAACGGCATCCGCAATGATTCTTCATACATAAAACGTTTATCATACCAGCCGTGATCCCCGAGGAAAAAGCCCTGGTCACTGGTGTAGATAACCACGGTATCGTCGAGGATGCCTTCTTCTTCAAGATATTCCAGTACCCGGCCGACATTATCATCAACCGACGCGATACAGCGCAGATAATCCTTGATGTAGCGCTGATATTTGAAGTTGACAAGTTCCTCATGGTCAGCAAACGTTACTTTTTTGCCGTCTTCAGCCTGAACCAGGCAGAAATCGCTCAAGTCATCAGGATACGGAATATAATCCATCTTGGATGAGCCTTCCGGCGGAATCAGTTTCAAATCATTGTACATCATATCGACCGTAATCCGCATCTTTGCTTCTTTTGCCGCGTTCGAGCGATTGGAATAATCGTCAAAAAGAGTTTCCGGCAGTGCCAGGTTCTCGTCTTTGAACATCTCCTTGTGCCTATCGTCCGACTCCCAGTTGCGGTGCGGCGCTTTATGATGGTACTTAACAAAAAATGGCCGGTCCTTGTCCCGCCTTTTCAAATAATCCAGCGTCAAGTCGGTAATGATGTCAGTGGTATAGCCATTATATGTAATCTTCTCACCGTTACAGACCATTTCCGGGTCAAAGTAAGGGCCTTGTCCCTGAAGGACTTTCCATTCGTCAAAACCGGTCGGATAATTTTCCACCGCTTCCCCCAGATGCCATTTGCCGATAATCGCGGTCTGATAGCCGTCCGCCTGCAATTCTTTAGCGACGTTCGGGAGCGTATTGTCAATATGCGCGCCAATGGTCGTCACGCCATTGATATGGTTATAAGTTCCGCACAAAATCGCGGCCCGGCTGGGTTCGCAGATGCTGTTTGTGCAGAAACAGTTGTCGAAGCGAGCTCCTTCATTGGCGATGCGGTCAAGATTTGGGGTTTTATTGATCTTGCTGCCGTAACAACTTAGCGCGTGCGCTGCATGGTCGTCGGACATGATAAAAAGGATATTGGGTCGATTTGTTTTACTCATTTTGCCTGGTGCCTGTAGTGATTTTATTAAGATTAAATTAACTATTATATCACCCTTTGGAGACATTGCAACGTAAAAAAATCAATATTGAGACAATTATCTCAGTTGCGGGTTATAAATACAAGAAGAGTGCGAAATGCAAATATTAACCACGAAAAATCACGAAAAGTCACGAAAAAGTTTTTTATTTTTCAGCTTATGCTGAAAATTTAAATACTTCTTCATGTTCTTCATGCGTTGCCTTCGCCAGGTCAGGCTCAGACTGCGCTAGTCATGGTGCAAATAATAGTTTCGCATTAGTCTAGATTATAAATACAAGTAAGAGGCCAAAAAAGAAGCGGTAAAACAGATAATGGGGGGATACCATATTTTACCGCTCCGTCACACTTCCCCGGTTTCCCTTCGTCAGGGACCTTATTGAACCGTCATCTCCCGGTCTTTGTAATATAAGACACGGGAGCTTTGAATATCTTTGCGCTTTTTTTAAAAAAAATTGTTTTTTTTATTCAGAAAGTTTTTTTATCAGGAAATCGCAAATATCCTGATACTTGTTATCCTCCATCCCCGGACCGGTGACAATGCATTCAAGTTTAAGTTTGTGCATTGCCTCCTGAAGCTTTAGTCCGAGCAGGGGATGATGGACCCATATTTTAGATGGCGTATCAGCGGTTACTTTTGAATTGGGTTTGCCGTAAACCATGAATACCGGCGGATCATCGGAAGTGAGGTGATTAATCGGAGAGGCGTCTTCGGCCAGTTTGGCTACTCGCGGAGTGTGGATGGTTTCTTCCGGTTTTATTGCGTAGAATTCTACCAGGGCGCGATCAGTCGGGAGAATTTCCACGCCAAACCATTTTTGAAAGGTGCGCATGTCGTATGTGGATTGTCCATTCATACTGCCGGCGGCAATTATACGGGTGGACTGTTTTTCAATTGGGGAACTGCTGTCAGGTTTTGCCAGATCGTCATGGAACGCGAGCCACATCGATATTCCAGCTCCGGCCGATCCGCCGAAACAGGCTATTTTCTTCGGGTTGATGTTCCATTCGGATGCTTTGGAACGAATGAACTGAAGTCCTTTAGCACAATCAAGCATTGCGGTTGGATAGGGAAATTTTCCATTATCCGTCAACCGGTAATTCATCGCAGCGAAAGATATGCCATTATCGAGGAATCGTTTTAAAAACGCACTGGAGAGACGACTTTTATCGCCGCCGCGGAAGCCGCCGCCGTGGATAAAAATGCACAGTGGAGTGGGCTCTCCTTGTTTTTTCGGCTTGGCCAGCCAGAGGTCGAAGCCCTGGAGTTTATGGCTGCCGTATTTTACGTTGGCATGAGTTGGCGGAGATGGCGGGTCTTGTTTCCGGCGATTAACCATCATTTTCCGGCGTTGCTGCTGGAAGTTTCTGAATTCCTGGTACGAGAGTACGCCATCTTTATTTGTATCAGCTTGAGGAAAGCGCTGAATAATTCGCTTGCTGTTGAAATCCCTGAATTCCTTTTGAGTCAAAACTCCGTCTTTATTTGTGTCCGCTTCCGGAAAACGCTTGAGTATTTGTTGGAACCTGTCATCCGATTGTGAAGGTTGATTTTGCGCTTTAAGATTGCATGTATAAATGATTACGGCAAAAACAGCGATGCTTGAAAAACGACGGTAAGAAAAGCAATTTTTTTTCATCAGCAACAACCCTTTCATATTTGGGTTTATAAGCTTGTGTGACCAGCCGGACCACTCAGCCCGGTTTGATCAAATTATTGAATAAAATATAATCATCTTGTTATTTATGCAAACGGTTTTCAGAACAATTTCCATTTGATAATAATCGTTACGTTTGATTGTATTTTAAATGTATATCATTTAAGGTTAGTTTTTTACGTGTTCTTTGTTTTGTCTTTTGGACTATATTGAGTGCTGTTTTTGAATTTTATTTGATTGCTGTCAAAATGCGAGGAAAGAACTACGGCTATTTCTCTACGGCGAATTTGCAAAATTAACCATTGGGGAGTATTTTACACCCAAGATTTTAATCAATAAATATAGAAAGAATTTTAGATACGATGAAAGCATTGATATTTCTGGCCGACGGTATGGCCGATGAACCGTTGGCTGAACTTGGCGGCAAGACGCCGGTGGAAGCGGCTAATACGCCATATATGGATAAAATCGCGGCAGCCGGAGCCTGCGGAACTTTTCTGACTCTCCCGGAAGGTCTGCCCACTTCCTCCGATGTGGCGAATATGTCGGTTATGGGATTTGCCCCGCAAAACCACTATCCCGGTCGGGGACCGATTGAAGCGGTCAGTCAGGGAATTGAACTTGGTCCTAATGATGTGGCATGGCGCTGCAATCTGGTGACGGTGCTGGATAACGTCTTGACCGATTATTCGGCCGGACATATAGATAATGCGGTCTCATCGCAGATTATGGCGGATCTGCAGTCCGAATTCGGGAATGACAAAGTTTCATTCTACCCCGGGGTAAGTTATCGCAATCTGCTGGTTTTACACGGCAGCGAGTTTTCAGACGCGGTGGATTATTATAAACCTGATTCATCGCAAGGGATTAATGTCGATTATTTGCAATTGACTGCGAAAGACGATTCTGCCGAAGCTGCCGCAACCATTGCTTTTCTGAATGATCTTGGTGATAGAGTTGCGCAATTTCTGGCGTCGCACCCATTGAATCAGGGTAAAGAGTCGCCGGCCAGCCATATCTGGCCCTGGAGCCCCGGTCGCAAACCGGCTATTCCGGCCTTTTCGGAGCTGTATGATGGCCGCAGCGGCGCGGTAATCAGCGCGGTTGATGTGATTCAGGGCATCGGTATGTGTACCGGAATGGAAGTTATCAAGGTTCCCGGCGCCACCGGCTTTATCGATACTAATTATGCCGGGAAAGCGTCTGCGGCGATTGAAGCGATCCGGAGACATGATTTTGTCTATCTCCATGTCGAGGCCATCGATGAATGTTCGCATATGGGGGATTTGAAGTTAAAAATGCAAGCGATTGAGGATTTTGACGCAAAGATCATCAAACCGGTTTATGAAGCTCTGAAGGATCAGGCAATCCGGTTTGCGCTGCTGCCGGATCATCCGGTTCCGATCAAACTGCGGGCTCACACCCGGACCCCGGTGCCGTTTGCGATATGCGGGCCGGGAATTGAGGCTGATGCCGTCGAAATCTATAATGAAGCAAGCGTTAAAGCCGGTCGTTTCGGCTTTCTCAAAGATGATCAATTAATGCGGTTGCTTTTGGATTGATTTATTTCTTGTCAACAACAATACACGGAGCGGTATTTGTCCGAGGTCAAGCATAAAAAGGCGAAGATTTTGCTGGGGCTGTATATGGCTCCGGTCTGCGCGATGCTTTTCTTTTGTTCAAACGCGATGTTCCGGGATGTCTGGTTTGATGAAAGCCTGACCATACTGGACTTTATGCTGCGTCCGGGGCCACTGGCGGTATACAAAAGCTATGTGATCCCGAACAACCATATTTTCTATACGATTGTCCTGAAATACTGGATTGAATTGTATGCAATGGCCGGTAATCTGGTGACTTATGCTTACCGCCTGCCGTCATTTCTCTGTGGCCTGGGGATTCTTGCTGTTATCTGTTTCCGCTGGCGCAGGCGGGTCGGGACTCCGGCCGCGATTGCTGCTGCGCTGGTTTTGGCATGTGCTGTGCCGTTTATGATCTATTGTACCGCGGTCCGCGGCTACATGCTGAGTTTTCTGTTGCTGGCGGTTACGCTGGAATTTGCCTTTAAACTGCGTTCCGGCTGCGGCTGGAAGGCTGGTTGCGGTTATTTATTTTTCTCCTTTTTGGCGGTATTGACTATTCCTTCTAATATTATCGGCTGCGGCGCTATTTTTCTGTTGATAGTATCGGAGCGACGCGGTAATAAATTAATTTCACTGCGGAATTGTTATCTGGCTGCCGCTCCGATTATGGCTCTGTTGATCGCTTATCTGCCGATTTGGAGCGATGTCCGCAAGATTCTTGCGTTGAGGGAAGGGTGGTCAGGTACTACTGATGTTTTATTAAGCGTGTATTGTGCGGTGGGCTTCGGTCTGCTGCCTTTGCTTTTTATCGGGACCGTGGGATTAATCGGTAAAATAAATATTGGCCGCAAAGATTATTTCAGGTTGGGCTGTCAGGCTTTAATCGTGTTGCTGCCGCTGCCGTTTATCCTGTTGCGCAACCCGGCCCCGTTTCCCCGTGTATTTTTTTCCCTGTGGTGCGTCTGGCTTTATCTGGCTGCTCTTGGAACGGCTGACTTTTGGGCTTTGTCAAGGAAAAAAATGAATTTGCGCGGGAAACAGTTATATGCTAGTTATGTAATTCTGGCTGTTGCATTTTTCGGTTGGGGTGTGATCCAGCGGCAGATGGCAGATTACATTTCAGACAAGGTGTTGGCAATCAAACAGACGGATGATTATTTTTCGCCATATTACATGAGGAAGACCTTTCGACCTTCTCAGGTGGTCAAGCAAGTTAAAAAAATATGTCAGGGAAATAAACTTCCGGTTTACATGAGTTTTGACGCCGATCCATGGTCGATTCTGTTCTACGTCAGGATGCAGGGAATGGACCCGAGGCTGTTTGGCTTCGATAATCCGCGGTTTAAGATTGAAACGCTGCCGCCGGTTGCATTGGCGGTATTGCATGATGACGATGATGTTCAACAGGTATGCCAAAAATACGGTGTTACCCGGATTGAGTTACTGAGTGATCAGGGGTTTCAGAAAATATACGTGTTAAATTGTCAGTGAACTTCAGTTTTCTGATTCGGCCAGATGTTCCCGGAGGCGTTTGACAGCCCGGAAAAGGGATTCCGCATAAGCTGACAGTTCATCGGTATTACCGGCTTTGCCGCATTTTTCAAGCCGGAAAGCTGCTTCCCGAATTTGTTCTGTACCGAGAAAGGCCGCTTCGCCCTTGATTTTATGTGCCCGTTGGCTTGCGGTTTCACAATTTTGCTCTTCAACCGCTTTTTTGATTATATCAAGGTCGTTATCCAGTTCTCCGGTAAATTTCTCGATCAAAGTATCAATAAGCTCCGGGTCTCCAAGGTTCTCAACAGCCAGCGTGTTGTCATAAACCGCCAGATTTATCAAATTATCGTCCATATTGGACTCAGGGCTATTCTTTTCGTCCGGCGTTTTTTTATCGGGAATATCTTCCGCGATGTCCATTTTAAACGCTTCATCCGATATGCCTGGAATAAGTTTGACAACGGTTCCCATGTCCGGGAGAAATTTTATTAATGAGTTGAGTAAATCGGCGTAAATTATTGGTTTGCCGAGAATATCATCAATCCCGGAATCAAGAAATCTTTTACACTCTTCTTTGGTAATACTGGCAGTCAATGCGAGAATCGGCACTTTGGGTTCATTTTTATCAGCTTCGAGCTTCCGGATTTGTTTTGTTGCTTCAATGCCGTCGAGAATAGGCATTTGAATGTCCATTAAAATAAGATCAAACCGGCGTTCCCCGCAAGCGTCTACGGCCTCTTTCCCGTTTGTTGCCAAATGCGCGATGCCGCCGCTCTTGCGAATGAACCTTTCCGCAATTTTTCGATTGATGTCGCTATCCTCGACAATTAAAATGTCGGGTTTTTTATGCCAGTTGACCGATATTTCTGAAGGAGCTTCTTCCGGTGCGTCATGGCAGAACTCCAACGGGAGGGTGACGGTAAAGCAACTGCCTTCCCCCAGGGTGCTGGTTAAATCAATGGTCCCGTTCATTTTGGCGACCAGCAGTTTGCAGATTGTCAGTCCCAGACCGACTCCGCCATGAGTCCGGTCAACATCACTGCCGCGGGCGAATTTTGCAAAAAAAGCTTCCTGGTTCTCCGGAGAAATTCCAACGCCGGTGTCTTCTATGGTAAAAATAAATTCACCGAGGATGTTTTCAATCGGACTGAAACTTATACTGAATGACACTCCGCCTTTAAAGGTGTTTTTTATTGCATTACTGATCAGGTTAAGTATTATCTGGCTGATTCTGACTGAATCGGCCTTGACGTATTGGGGAAGGTTGTCATCCTGCTGAAAACTGAAAATCAGGTCGCGCCGGTCAGCATGAGCTTTGGATATTCTGGCCAGTTCCCGCATGGATTTGTGCATATCAAACGTTGAAATATTCAATTCAATATCACCTTCCTCAAGGTTTGAGATGTCCAGCAGGTCATTGACAATAGCCAGGAGCAGTTTGATGCTGCTGCCCAGATCTTCGAGCAAATCGCTTTGTTCTTTATCCAGCGAAGTTTCCTGTAGTAATTGGGCCATGCCGAGAATCCCGTTAAGCGGGGTACGCAAATCATGGCTCATATTGGCCAGGAAAAGATTTTGCTGCCGATCTATCTCACTCAGTCTTTTTTGCTGGGACTGATTTTCCTCTTCCAGCTGATTCATGCAGCGGTTGGCAATGTTAAGAGATGATTCCTGATGATGATTTTTTTCTAGTATCCTGCGGACCGCTTCATCAAGTCTGCGCAGTTCAGTATACATTGTCGCATCGGAAGGGGATTCTGTTTCTTTGCCGACTGCGTTATTCGTTATGCTCTGAATTTTCTTTCTCAACCCCCAAACAATAATGCATTGGATTGAAATTGAGACTATGCCGAAGCCGACAGCGAGCCAGACAGCCTGCTCTTTTCCGATAGAACTTGAATCAACACCAAGTACCAGAAGTGGACAGAGGAGTGCGGGAATAATCGCAAAAATAATATATTTAAAGTACCCCATAATCATTCTTTCTGATTCTTATTGACCTGATTGAGCCACTTCCTGATACAATTATCAATGTCTTCCTTGCGGAATGGTTTGTTAAGTACGTCATTCATGCCGGATTCATAACATTGCCCGTGGTCATCTTTATGAATGTTTGCGGTGAGAGCGATGATTGGTTTTTGGGAAAAATTGTTTTCTTTTTCTAAACCTCTGATTATTCTGGTCATCTCAAAACCGTCCATTCCCGGCATTTGGCAATCTGAAAAAATCATGTCAAAGTCATTATATCGGGTTTTCATCAAATCAATTACTTCTTCGGCACTTTCCGCGACTTCATGAGAAAAACCCAGCGAATCGAGCAGGCGACTGCATATTATCCGGTTGATATTGGTATCATCAACAATCAGTATTTTAATATTGGGGATTGGAGAAGTAGCCTGTTTAGGAGCTTTTTTGTTGTTTTGGAAGCTGCTTAAAGAATTTTTCGCTTCCTTCAGTTCTTTTGAATAATATTCCAGTTTAGCTGTTTTATCTTCCGCCATAATAATTGCGGCATAAAGCATATCAATGATCTGTGTCTTGTCATTGTTAATATTGTAAATCTCATTACAAGCTTTAACTAAAGTGGTTCCGTCCTTTGCAGATGACTGCAATTCATTATTTTCTATGACGAAATCAAGAATAGGGATCAAGGATTTGTTCAGGGGTTTTTCCACAAAGCAATTTGCTCCGCTGATCAACCCCTTCAACATATTGTCGCGATATGATTCCGAAGTCGCCAGCAGAACCGGAATATGCCGCAAACGTTTATCGGAACGGATGAAAGCAACGAATTCAAATCCGTCCATCACAGGCATTTGGATGTCTGAGACAATTGCGTCAGGCAGAGGAGATTCCTGAAGCAGTTCAATTGCATTAACGGCGTCCTCAGCCAGAGTTACATTGTATCTGTTCGTGCTTTCAAGTATGTGCTGGACCCCTATGGCCTGAGTTGGACTGTCTTCAACAAACAGGATTAATCTTTTCTCCTGGTCCATTTAATTATTTCTCCATAAACTTATTAATTACCGCTGTAACTGTGTTGGGGCAACGGCATTATTTTTTCTGTTTCTTTTCCTGCGAAGTCAGCGCCGGTTCCGTTTTTGACGATTTACAATACGGGCAATTATGCTGGGTCACTTCAAATATTTCAAGTTCACTTTCAGTCATGCCGTCTTTCGGGCGCGGCAGGGCGAAAGTTTTTTTACAATTCAGACAATTGTAGGCGCGTCCGACCGGTTTGCCGCAAACTTTGCATCTGACTTTTGTGATGTCTTTAAAACGAACCTCAAAGCGATGATTGTCTGGACATTGCACCACATTCAAAGGTCCCTGCGCTTCGGCTATAGGAATAACCCGGGAGTTCATTGCCCGGTCTATAAGCATGCCGATAATGATACATGAGAGTAACACGACCAGAATAATCGCGACTCCCGCCTTGGGTATTTTATAAGCCTGCAGCTCTTTACCGAGACGGCGAGCTGTGATTTTGCTGTTTTTCAGCATAGAGTCCATTGCTTTGCCGGCTTTATTTCGCTCCGCCAGCTCTGCTTCAGTCCAATTCTTTTCTGAACGGACGGCAGGAATTTCAACCTCTTCATTTTCCTTGATCGCTTCAGCCTTATGGACTGAGGCGAACTTCAAATAGTCATAGAGTCTGGAAAATATTTCTTCGAGTTCCGGCAGCCTGGGACGTTCATCCGGATTTTTGTCCAGCATTGCGTCGACAGCATCGGAGAAGCCCAGGGAAATTGAATCGTCGAGTTCGTTAAGCGGAGGAGGAATCAAGTTTGTTTGCCGGAACATACTGGAAGCGGGGCTTGAGGCTGAAAACGGGTTTTCTCCACTTACTGCCTGATAGAGTGTTACCCCAAGACTGTACACATCGCTGCGGGATGAAATGTCATGTTCCGCATTCAAATATTCCGGACAGATATATTCCGGAGTGCTCCACAGATCCATGCCGACCGGAACGGTGGCACTTTCCCGTGGTATCAGGATTCCGAAGTCCGCCAGTTTGTAGCCCCGCCCGTCAATCATGATATTTTCCGGTTTAATATCAAGATGAAGAGCGCCCTGTTCTTTGACCGCACTCAGCGCTTTGACAATATCCAGGCCTAATTTGCAGGCTTCCCAGTCCGCAAGGGTTCTGGAGCGCAGTCTGGAAAGCACGGACCCGTCAGGGACGTATTCCATCACCAGATAGGGGCGTCCATTGTAAACGCCAATGTCGTATATCTTTACCAGATGATCGCTTTCGGCCATTTTATATCTTCCCGCAATCTCAATGAAAGGTTCCGATATATCCAGGCAGGCAAAGTCACGTTTTAACAACTTCAGCGCTATTTCATTGTCTCCATTTTCCGAGTCCGCAGCCAGGAAAACAACCGAATGAGTACCATAACCGAGCACTTTTTTGATATGATAACGCCCGGCAATTGCGGTTTTTGCTTTTGCGAGCTCAAAGTCGTCTTTGTGCAAAGCTGCTGTTCCCAGCAGGTTTTTCAGTTTTGCAGCCAGAAAAGTACTTTTTACCGGTTTGGGCAGGTAGTCATCCGCTCCGGCATTTAACCCTCTCAATACATCTTCTTCATCATCAAGAGCGGATATCATGACGATAGGTACAGTTACCCCGGAAGCCATGCGGCGAATTGCCTTGCATGCTTCTATACCGTCCATAACCGGCATATTGACATCCAGCAAAACAAGGTCCGGATTTCTGTTCTGGAATGCTTCCACCGCTTGTTGCCCGTCGTGACAGATTATTGATCTATGCCCCATCAGGTCAAGCATGTCTTTGTAAACATCACAGACAATTGAACTGTCATCAGCAACCAATATTAAAGCCATAATATGTTACTCCCTGTTTTGCAATTATTCCCCGGCAGGGAACCGGAGAACGGTTTTCTTTGAAATATAACACGTTCTCGTAAATTGTAGTCATCAGACTTCGCCTCAGGTCGATATCCCTGCCAGGTTAATATAAAAACTTATTTAATTGATATAATTTTCAGGATTAAAGGCTGCTGATTAATGCGGCTTTCCGGCATTATAACATTGCTTTACTTCTTTTTCACTCATAGCCCGTCGCATAATGACGCATTCATCCATTTTGCCAAAGAAATATTTACTGGGAGTGACTCCAATCCCACGGCCCATTGCCCCGATTAAAGTATTAACATTCAATATTACCGGATCAGTGGTAGTTGTTCCTCCACCAGAGTTGCCGCCGCCGGAGTTGCCTCCACCGGAGTTACCGCCGCCGGAGTTGCCGCCGCCGGAGTTGCCTCCGCCGGAGTTGCCGCCACCAGAGTTGCCGCCGCCGGAGTTGCCGCCCGAGTTCCCTCCAGAGTTACTGTTGTCAGAGTTACTATTACTGTTGTCGGAATTCCCACCGGCATTGCTGTTGGTGTTGTCGGAATTCCCACCGGCATTGCTGTTGGTGTTGTCGGAATTCCCACCGGCATTGCTGTTGGAATTGTCAGAGTTCCCGCCTGCATTGCTGTTGGAATTGTCAGAGTTACCGCCTGCGTTACTGTTGGTGTTGTCGGAATTCCCGCCTGCATTGCTGTTAGTATTATCGGAGTTGCCTCCGGCATTGCTATTGGTGTTCCCGGAATTTCCCCCGGCCGCAGCATAAGTTACTGAGTAATTGGTAGAGTGAGTATAACTAATGAAATTATTGACCAGCCCGGTAGATCCGATTTTTTTGCCGTTGATATAAAAACTCATACCGGAGTCGGCATCATTTACCAGGCATAATTGGACCCATCGTTCTGAAGAGTTGGCACTTAACCCGGACCAGCTATGCTGATCTGTTCCTACATTAACGTCAAGAGAACTGCCATTCAGGGAAACTGCGTATTGTGATTCACTGGTCGAAGTGCTTTTTGAGATAATATAGCCATCCGGATCTCCGTAAAAATATACCCACATGAAGATAGTGAAATCATCCCGGTTGCAATTGAAGTTTATGGCATTATAGGCCGGAATATAAATATAGTCGTTTGACCCGTCAAACTGAAGAGCGTTTTTGCCGGGGAACCTGCCGCCTCCCGGCAGCCATTCCGGAGAATTCATTAACGCTCCAGTATATTTATTGGTGTCAAACCCGCGATAATCACACGCCACCGCGTTGTTTTCCAGACATGGCATCCAGACTCCATTGACTTTGGTTCCGTAGTTCATCCTTTGAAAATTGAAATTAATGACTGTATTCGGGTCATTATTTAAACTGTCGTTATAGGCGAACCAGCGAATAAATTTCGCTTTGTCCCTTGCTCGGCCGAATGACGGCATCATCATACCGGCCAGGATGCCGATGATTGCTATCACAACTAAGAGTTCAAGCAAGGTAAAATATCCTCTCCTTACCAGTCTCTTGTCTTTGATCATTTTGTAAACTCCTTTTTATTCATCCCGGGGTCTTTTTTCTGTAAAAAATAAATAGCCCTATTAAGGATTTTAACCTGATATGGCTTAATTGTCAAGTATGTCAAGCTTTAAAATATCGTTAAAAATACGTTTTTTGAGGCTTTTTTGACCGTTTCGTTTCTGCCGCACCCTGTATCGAATGATTCATCCTCTTTTTTTTACCTGTCGCAGGACGGCTTGCGATTTGCAAAAAACTCAAATTATGGTAAATTACAGATTGTGAATAATTGCTGAAATTAACAGGAGATTTTATTGTGGATAAACCATATTTTTATGTCACGACCCCAATATATTATGTAAATGATAAACCGCACATCGGACATGCATATACGACTATTCTGGCTGATGTTCTGGCCAGGTATTACCGCTCGCTTGAAGTTCCGGCATTTTTTCTGACCGGAACTGACGAACATGGTCAAAAAGTTCAGAAAGCCGCTGAAGAAAACGGCATTACTCCTCAGGAACAATGCGATACCACGGTGGTGCGTTTTCAGGAACTTTGGGATCGGCTGGAAATAACCAATGACCGTTTTATCAGAACTACCGAGCCGGCTCATAAAGCAATAGTACAGTCCATCCTCCAGAAACTTTATGACCAGGATCTTATTTACCGGGATGAATACAGCGGTCATTACTGCGTCCCATGTGAACGTTTCTATACAGAAAAGGATCTCGATGAAGGCGGTCTGTGCCCGGAGTGCAAGCGTCCGGTTCAGGAAATAATCGAGTCAAACTACTTCTTCAGAATGAGTCAATACCAGGATTGGCTGATCAATTATATCAAAGACAACCCCGATTTTATTCAACCGTCTTTCCGGGCCAATGAAACGCTCGGATTCCTGAAAAAACCGCTTGGCGATTTGTGTATCTCTCGTCCTAAGGCGCGCCTGGCATGGGGAATCGAGTTGCCTTTCGATAAAGATTACGTCTGTTATGTCTGGTTCGATGCCCTTATCAACTATATTTCCGGCGTCGGCTACGGTTCGGATGACGAACAGTTCAACAAGTGGTGGCCTGCCTCCTATCATTTGATCGGTAAAGATATTTTAACGACCCATACTGTTTACTGGCCTACCATGCTTAAAGCTATCGGTTTGGAAATGCCAAAAACTATTTTTGCTCACGGCTGGTGGTTGACCGGGCGCAGTAAAATGAGCAAATCCCTCGGTAATGTCGTCAACCCGATGGAAATGATCGATAAATATGGCCTCGACGCTTTCCGCTATTTCCTGATGGCTGAAATGACGCTGGGGCAGGATGCTTCGTTTACCGAAGACGCTTTCATTACCAGATTCAACAGCGATCTGGCCAATGACCTTGGCAATCTTGCTTCCAGGGTTATTAAATTTACCTTACGCAGTTGTGACGGGATTGTTCCCCAAATGGAAGAGGCTGGTGCCGAAGAAGCGGAATTGGCCGCCGCGATAAGCGAGGCTGAAACAGAAATGGAAAAAGCTCTGGCTGAAATGCGTCTTGAGCAGGGCATTGAAAAAATTATGGCGGCAATCCGGGCTGGAAACCGTTATATGGAGCAAACCGCGCCGTGGTCTTTGGCAAAAAAAGGCGAAATTGCCAAACTAAACACCGTCATGAACCGTTCGGCCGATCTGCTGTGGCGCGTTTCGATCCTGTTGACGCCGGTTATGCCGGGTAAAATGAAATTTCTGCAGAACTGTCTCGGGTTTTCTCCTGATGCGGTTTTCACCATCAAAGATATTTTTTCGGGCGATGTCTCGGTTGCCGGGAATAAAGTTGAAGACACTGGCGGCCTGTTCCAGCGCATTACGGTTGAACCCGCGAAACCCGAGGAACAACCCGTTAAAAAACAGAAGCAACCGGTCAAAACTGAACCGAAGAAGTCCGAAGATAAAACAGGAGCCGGACTCATTACTTTTGATGAATTCTTCAATACCCAGCTGAAGACCGCCAAGGTGATTGACGCTGAGCGCATTGAAGGCACCGATAAACTCTTGAAACTGCAGATTGATGTTGGCGGGGAAGCTCGTCAGTTAGTTGCCGGAGTTGCCGAGTCATACTCCCCTGAGGATATTATCGGTAAAACCATTGTGATTGTCGCTAATCTGCAACCGGCAAAGATCCGTGGCGTTTTATCGCAGGGGATGCTTCTGGCAGCTAAAGATCCGGACGGTTTGAGATTGATCACGGTTGACGGTCACGTCGGTAGCGGAATAACAGTGGGTTGAGGCAAAATGCAGGAGATGACCGCAATAAATCAACGTCGTCGCCGTCTTTGCTGGCGGAAATATGCCGCGGCCGGTGTAGTTTTTATCTTTGCGGTTTTGCTCTACGCAAAAACCTTCACCTTTGATTTTGTCTGGGACGATTACGGGGTGATTGTTCATAATTCCCGAGTCCACTCTCCGGCCCTTGCGCTCAAGTCGTTTGTCGCGCCAATCCAGGTTACGGACAACAAATATGATCCCGGTCAAATGGTCCGGTACAATTATCGCCCGTTGCGTACCCTGATACACTCGATAGTATGGAAGTTTGCCGGATGTGATCCCCGCTTTTTTCATTTGCTGAATATTCTGGGGCATGCCCTGGTGTCGTCAATGCTTTTTCTGGTTCTCCACCGCTTGATCCGACAGATTCTTCCGGCTCTGGGCGGAGCGCTGCTGTTTGCAGCTCACCCGGTCCTTACCGAAACGGTTTGCTGGGCCAAAAATTTCGAGGATATGCTTGCCGCATTTTTCCTGTTGCTGGGGGTATATCTGATTTTAGCGATGCGGCGAACTCGAACTAATATCCAGAACCGTTACACAGTCTGTGCTGTAATCTGCTTTGGACTGGCCCTGGTATCCAAAATTTCAGTTGCATTTTTCCCGGTATTTCTTGCCTTGCAATGGTTGCTTGAAAAGAAAACGGACACTGCGCCCCGCGTATTTTCCGGAATATCCGGTCGTAGGGTTGGTGTTCTGGCCGGAATAATGGGGGGGATTACGGTTTGTGCTCTGGCTCTGCGCCATATAACGGTCGGACGTCTTTCGCAGAGCGGTTATGTTACCGGAGATTGCTGGACTACCTGGTTGAGTATGCCCCGGGTTTTCCTGCGGTATTTGCGCCTGGAAATAGTTCCGACTGACCTTCTGGCTGATTATCAAACTTTTCCGATGGCGGAAAGCATGACTGACGGCATTGCATGGCGCTGGGCTGTTTTCTTTGTTGTCGTGATGGTAGTTATCTCGTTGATCGCCTGGCGAACCCGTGTGACTCTGCCCTGGTTATGGTTCTGGTGCGCTCTGCTTCCGGTGGCCAATATTGTCCCCATGATGCAACTTGGGGCTGAACGTTTTCTTTATTTGCCGACGATGGGGTTTGCCATATTCGGCGCGTTGCTGTTGTCCAGAATTGTGAAGCTTTCCCGAACCACCGGAATTCAACTGGCTTTTCTATGTTTCATTTTTTATTTTATGTTGTTTGTTTATAGTGCCTGGCACTACAGCTATCGTTGGACCAATGATTTTCTGCTCTGGCAGGATACCGTTGAAAAAGCCCCTGATGCCTTGCGGCCGCGTAAAAATCTGATGAAATCATTCATTAAGATGCGCCGGTTTAAAGCCGCGTTATTTCACGCCGCTGTCCTGTATAATGCCGATCCCAATCCGGAAAATGCCGCTGATCTCGGATTTCTTGAGTGTATGGAAGGAAATGCTGATTTAGGATATCAGCGCCTGGTAAAAAATAAAAATGATAAACTCCTTACTATAACAGCGGCAAATGCCGTAGCCCGGAAAAAATACAAACTCGCCGAGAAATGCTTCAAAGCGGCGCTGGAAATCAAAGATACCCCCGCGTATCGGGAAAACCTGAGGCGTTTTAATAAATACATGGAAACGGTCCGGAAAGGAAACCATGGAGAGTAATAAAAGCCTGCTTTCCGAACTGAAAGAGAATTTTTGCAACCAGCATCCCCGCCTGTTAATTACTTCCTTGCTGTTGATTATTGTCGGTTGGTCGCCGCTGCTCTACTATTCTGACATGGTTGGTCCTCAGGATTGGACCCTGTTTCTGCATTTCAATGAAGCAATTCGCAAAAGCATTGCGGAATACGGACAGTTTCCATTCTGGAATCCCTGGCATTTTGGCGGTACGCCATTGTTTGCCAGACCGCAGGCCGCGGTTTTTGCTCTGGAAACTCCATGCATTTTAATTTTCGGAACAATTCGCGGCCTTTGTGTTGCCTCCATTCTATATGTTTTGCTTGGTTCCTGCGGCATGTGGCTGCTGCTTGGCGATTTTTGTGAAAAACCGTCATCCCGCTTCTGGGGTACGGTCCTGTTCGGTCTTCAGGGGGCTTTAAATATTCATCTTGCCATGGGCCATATTGTCATGACCACTATTATTTGGCTGCCGTGGCTGGTCTGGTCATGCCGTCGAATTACTAAATCATTGCAGACGGCGATTTTGTTCGGCATCTTGTCTGCGATGATGATGAATCAGGTATTGCATTATCTTACCGTGATTGTTTCAACTGTAATTGCCTTTTTCCTGTTTTATGAATTCTGGCGTAACCGAACTCAAAAAAGCTTTTATCTCAACATTATTGCCGCGTCTTTGACATTCATTACTTTTTGCGTTTACCGGGTAATTGTGACCTGGGACTTTTTTCACCAGTTTCCCCGGGTTATGGATGTCCGGGCTCAGATTCCGTTGCTGCAGTTTATCCGGGCTCTGGTTGTTCCCGGACAGCATGGTTTTTCCTGGCCGATCAAACCAAAACCTTTCTTTTGGGAATGGCATGAACTAGGTTCCTATGTCGGTATAATTGCCGTCCTGATGTTTATTGTTTCTTTCAGCCGGAAGATGCGCTGGTGGCATTGGGGTTTTCTGATTACTCTGCCTCTTGCGTTGGATTCCGAAAGCAAATTCCTGCCGGGTTACTGGTTGCGGGAACTTCCTCTGTATGATACAATGTTCGCCATTACCCGCTGGCGTTTCGTCACAGTTTTCTTTCTGATTATCGGCAGTTGCATGGGGATTGAAATGTTGTTTGCCGACAACCGTTTCAAAAAATATATCAAATGGGGCATCCCCCTGTTAATGACAATTTCCTGTATCGGTCTGATCTACAATAGTTGGTACTGTTTTATCAAAACCGAATGGAAGCCGGAGGCCGAAATCATGAAGCAGGTTCCGCTTTACAGTGATACTTTTGTGACGTCGAACCAGAAGGATTACAACGCCTATGCCGCGACGGCGAAAGGGGTAGACTTGCTTTTCACCTATGAACCGTTGTTGGGCTATACATTTAACTATCAGTCTAAACGGTCCAGTGTGGAGCAAATTCCTCAGAAATTATATCAGGGTGAGATTGTTGCTCTTAATAAATCGATGAAAGATATTGTGTGGACCCCAAACATGATTCGCATTGATACGGCTAAACCGGATCGTATCTATATTAATCAAAATCCCGGTAGTTACTGGCGCAGTGACGGCAAGAGACTTTTTCCTGAAAGCCGGTCGTTCGAGACTTTAAAGATGTTTATTTACGATGCGCCAAAGCCTGGTGCGCAGGTAATTACAGCAGTGCCGCCTCTGCACGAATTAGCTTTGATGATTAATCTGGTTGCCGGGATTTTTATGCTTGTATATATAAGCTGGCTGCGCCGTTCTGCCAAAGCTGCCGGCAAAAAAGAATTAGTTCAGTAATTTTTATTCATTCCTGCAAATTACGGAAGCAGTATAGAAATGTTCCTGAAGGACTAACCCCTTTCGCCAAGTGTTTTTTATGAATTCTTTCCGGATTATTGAAGAGGCTGCCAGTTTGTCTGACAAACAGTTTAGAACCTAAAATTGCTCCTTCAGTAAAATGCCTGGTACGCCTCAGGAAGCGCACATGCATCGACTCTTTTTGTCTAGCTTGATCTCGTGCAGCGTATATTTCTTCGCTCGATGCGCCGGATTCCGCTGCGACGATTCGTGCCAGTTCGCCTCGAAAGAACGCAAATAGCTCGGGATTTGTCCAATCAGAGGAGTCACCGGTCGTCATATTCGGTTTCATGTGTTTAACGAAATTATCATAGAACATGTGTTTACCGCTCCTGCAGTAACGTCCCCAGGTGGTAAAACTGTAATCCGCCGGATCGTTTTTCAAGCCTGCCCGGACCGGATTAAGTTCGACGTAAGTGACGCATGCGGCCAGGGCGTTTACGCGCTCGAGAATGACGCTTTTGAAACGGCCGCCCCATAGTTGTCCAGTGCGATTGCGGGCATCATTGTATACGCAGGTGAATTGTCTTTGATAAGCCGACATAAACCGGCTTATATCGATCATTTTGAGCGCAATTTCTTTACATTGCTCTTCGTTGCTGAGGTTGATAACCGGATTTATTGGAAGTAATTTAAAAAGCTTTTTCATTGACTTGTAATAATCATTGTGCCGTTTAGCAATGACATCAAGCGGGGGTAGTTCATCTGGTCCCGGAGCGTAGACCACCAGATGAAAATGATTGCCCATCCAGGCGGCGGAAATGACCTCTATCAAAAAGTAATCGCAGAGGTATTGAAGCAATTTGAAGCCGTATTCTTTATCTGCTTCGGAAAAAGGATGTTCGCCTTTAACGCAGCCGATACGATTATAAAGATGATAATAGCAGCCTTCTCCATTTATTTTCATTCGAATACCCATTTTAATCCTCCAAATTTGTTGGTTTGAGATAATATATTGCTTAAATCTGATTTTTCAAATATTCTTACCGTTTGATTTATAATATTTTTTAAAATATTTATTATTAATCTTTTATAAAAATAATATATACAGGTTTTGGCATGTTTTTGTAAATGTAATAATTTTTTCAATAAAGATATCGAGTTTAGTAAAAAATATTTTATATAATTTTATTTCGTTGGGTTGCAATTTGTTTTTTAAAGACTATCTTAGTATAAGACCATGGTGTAAGACTTATGAAAGTTGTTGAAGATGAGTATTGAAAAACCTGTTCAGGAAAAAATTTATCGGCAATTCATTGATAATATAACTAAGCATATCTGGGTTGAAAAACTGCCTGCGATCAGTGAATTGTGCCAAGACTACAATATCAATCCAAAAACTTTGCGGAAAGTTACTGACCGTTTAGTGGAAGAGGGTTTGGTGGAAGTTAAGCATGGATCGGGTACATATATCCGCAAACAGTTAAAGAGGCCGGATAGTCCCGTGGAACGTATTTTATTAGTAGTGCCATATCAGCGAGGACACTTTGTCTCAGAAATTGTTCAAAGGTTTGTTGAGTCTCAACAAAGAAATAATATTGATGTTGTCATCTTTGGTTATGACGACTGTATTGAGCAAAGCCTCCCTGATATGTTGCCGCAATGGGACCGGGTGGCGATATTCCTCTTTAAAAGTATTTCTCCGGGCTTGCGGCGGCATCTGGCGGAATTCAGTTCCCGGGGACGCTTGCTGGCGCTTAACTCTAAACCTAGCGGATTAAAAGCAACGCTGGTGACTGGAGATAATAGTTTCGGGGGAGAAATGGCCTTGCAAAGTATGTTTGATATGGGGTACGAGAAGATTGCCTTTTTTAAATTTGCGGAAAATCGCTTTCCCTGTCAGCGCTTAAAAGGGTATAGAAAAATAATTGAAGAATCCGGACAGGCGTATCGAAAAATAGTTAATTATCACGCTGATTTAAAGTGGCTCGAAAATAAATTCAGAAATATGATTGCCAGAAAAGAGCTGCCGGAAGTGATAATTGTTGATTGGCACCATTGGGCTCCGCTGATCCAGTTGGCTCTGATGAAAGTTAACCCGGAGGCTGGAGGGAAGATGAAATTCCTGGTTTTTGACCCGTCAAGTCTGGAAAAAGCCGCCGGTTACTATGCGATTGTGCAGCCTATCAGTAAAATTGTTGCAAAATCAATTGACTTGCTGACCGCCAAAGAATGGAAATGTCATAACGTGAATATTCCGCTTGAATTTATTAAATTTGGAGATTAAGTAATGCTGATAAAATTTGTCTTTGGAATAGTTTTTTGTGTATCCGGTTTTCTTTCAGTTGCGGATAATGACCAGTTTCCGGCTCCGGCCGGGGAACATCCGCGAATTCTTTTCACAAAAAAAGATTTGCCGAAGTTGCGTAAAGCCGCAGCAACTCCGGAAGGCAAAGAAATGGTGCATTGGCTCAAGCACAAAGGACATGGCGGCAGGGGAGAAGTTGCTAAAGCGATCATGTCCAAGGATGCAAAACAGTTACAAAAATGGACAAAGGGAATCAGCGGTCAATGGGACGGGTGGGGTAACCGGGCGCGTTGCGCGGCTTTATATTATCAGATTACCGGCAATCCTCAAGACGGTAAAATCGCCGCGGGGATGTTTCGGATATGGTTGGACAGCTGGAAACCTGAAGATGATAAAAAACGCAATTCATGGGGTAGTGCTGAATGGGCTTTGACCTATGACTGGATATATGATCAACTGACGTCTGCGGAGCGAGAGAAAGCCGAGAATATTTTTGCTGTAATGGTCGGGAAACGCGCTAGCGACCTGATCAAAGACGCCTGGTACATGGAAAAGACGATGCCGACCGGACGCCAGTCTATCGGGAGTAACTGGACGGCTTTGTGCATGAGTAATTTGTCCCTTTCCAATATGGTATTGGAAGGAAAAAAAGGGTATAATCCTGAACTTAATGACCGTTGCTTGAAAATCTGTCGTGCCTATCTGAATACCTCAATTTCACCGAACGGGGCAATGTTTGAGGGGATGAACTATGCAATGACAGGTTTCGGCACTCATCATCTGCCGCTTTATCTGATTGCACTGCGCAATAGGGGCTATAATTTTTACAAAAACAGTAATTTGCAAAAACTGCCAACCTGGATTGCTTATGAGACATTGCCCTGGGGATATGAGTCGTTTGATTTCAATAAATCCCATGGTTTTTACGGCCCAGATCCGTTTCCGGTATTTGTCGGTCGGGAACTCGGGCAGCCGGGTAAATTCGTTTACAATCAAGCAACCGGGAATGGCTTACTGCCGCCAAATTCGACGGTTGGACTGATTAACAGTCTTCCAGGAAAAGTAACCGCAATGGAACGGAGTAAACTGCCGTTGTGCAAATGGTTCTCAGTCAAGGGTATAGTTTTTTGTCGCAGTGGCTGGGGGCCAGAGGATGTTATGCTTGCGGTCAATACCAATCCGATCAGGGCGGGGCATTCGCACGCTGATCACGGATCTTTCTGCATTGCCGGCTACGGCGCGTACCTGATTGCCGATTCCGGGCTGAGTCAGTACGGCTCAAAATATCATAATCTGGTGCATATTGACGGGAAAGCTATCAATCAATACGGTGAAGGCGGTAATGAATCATTTATCCGTTCCGTTGAAATGTCGCCTTATGCCGACATAATAGATATTGATTTGAAGCCGGCTTATGACAAATATCTGTTCGATGAAAGCGGCAAATATACCTTCAAGGGGCCGTGGATCTGGAAAGAATACAACAAGGTGGAATATGCCGACCGTTATTTTAATTTTATAAGGGGGGCCGCCGCGACGTTTATTGTGGTTGCTGATCATATTAAAAAGGACGGCAAAATCCGGAACTATGACTGGCTGGCTCGGACGGTGCAGAACAATATCCTGCAGAAAACCGGGCAGGGATTTACGGTGAGTGAGAGATTTGGCGGTAAAGTGATCACGACGTTACAGCAAGGCAAAGTCGCGGTTTACCGGAGAGACAAGGTTCCTGACGGCGTATATCGCGGCTGGTTGCTGATTCGCGGCGCGCCATGTCCCAAAGCATGGGCTTCGAATAATTTGCTGGTCAATAACATCAGTGTGCCGTATAATGAAGCATATTTTGGACGCGGCAACCATCGCGGCGGCTGGCGCTGGCTGCCGATTCGACCGAACCGGAAAAACGAAATTCCGGTGAAGAACGGCAGTATTAAACTCGAAATAAGATCTAACAGCGGTGGAATGGTGGCGCTTGCGGTCTTCACGCAAAAGCTGGACTGGAAGCCGGGAGACGAACTGCCGTCCGGCAAAGACTTTATTGTTATGCCGATGGCTGATCCGGTCAGCAGCAACTGGGAGCAGGCGGTCTTGAGCAAGGGAATGATGGATGTGAAATTTCTCGGTAAAAAACCGGAAATTAAAATACGCGAGGATAAAAAAGCAAAATGCCGGGTCGTCAGTGTCAGGTATCGTGCGTCTCAAGCTGATTTTCTGGCGGTTATGCTGCCGCATACGGCCAAGGATAAGATCAGCATGGATTTTGCCGCATCTGATAATAAATCATTGGTCATAAAAGGTGAAAAAGGAACAGATTATATTGCCGGGAAGACGGCTCAGGGGGTATTGGTCAATGATGCGATCGTCAGCAGTGTTTCGCTGCGGGACGGGAAAATTTCCGGTTACAGTGTGACGCATGGCAAAGACGTTCGCTTCAAAGGTCAAATGCTGGTCAAGTCTTCGGCTCCGGTTCAATTGATCAATGACGGTAAACAAATTGTCGTTAAAGGGCCGGAAATGACTAAGGTTGAGTGTCTTGGCCTTGGCGCAAATGCGGTTAAATGCAATGGCGCCGTGAGCGGGATTAAAGTTGCGAAGATGGTTAAATTCATAATTCCGCGTTTGTCGAAAAATGGGAACTGGAATATAAAGATCACTGATAACGGTAAAAAGGTAATCGTGACCGGGAAGGGCAAATTACCATTGCGCATTAAAGCGCCGCTGGCAACTGACTGCGTTGTAAACGGTGTCAGTCGTTACTTCACCCGTGACAGGAGCGGAAACATCTATCCGCAGCTTGAAAGCGGTACGGTATTGATTCAACCAAACGGTTATCCGAATAATATAAAATGAAGCATCATTAGTTCGGGCGGATAGCCGGACACAAATGAAAAAATTTCATGTACAATGATTGCGTTAGTGTGTGTTAATATTTAAAATAGTTAGTTTTAAGTTCCAAGCAATATAAAATAAAAATCAAGGAATGTAAATGAAAAAGTTACTGGCAGTGTTGTTGTCAGGCGTAAGCTTTGCAGTGTTCGCCGGGGTTAATTACAAGTATCCAGTTCCGACAGGGGAACATCCGCGTTTGATGTTTACCAAAGCTGATTTGCCGAAAATCCGGGCCCGAACCAAGACAAAGTTGGGGCAGGATATGGTTGACAAATTGAAAAAGGAAGCCGTGGTGCTGAAGCGGATTCTTGCGAAAAAAGATGCAAAGTCGCAAAACCGGTTAAGACTTGATGTGGTTAACAAATTTTCAAAATTGCAAAAACAGACGCGCATGGCTGCTTTGCTCTATATTTTGACCGGGGACAAGCAGTATGGCGAACTTGCTAAAAAGGTCTTCGTGCTATGGCTGGACTGTCTGGCTAAAAAGGGGGCGGATTCGACCGGAAATTGGGGAGAACCGGAGTTCTCGATGGTTTACGACTGGATTTATGATCTGCTTACTCCGGCTGAACGACAGGATGCCCGCAAGATTTTTCAACGCTCCATTAATGAAGATCTGGTTAAACTGTTTGACAAGGTCTGGTGGATGTCCGGTCCTTCGGCTACTTTGCGCAACTCGATCAACTGGACGCCGATATTCTCTTCCGGAATTGCTTTGACGGCGATGGCGGTGGAAGGCGAAGTAAAGGTGCCTGACGCGATTATGGAGCAAAGTGTAAAGCATATGCGTAACTTCCTCAATAACGGGATCGCGTTGGACGGAGCAATGTATGAAGGTTTGACCTATCCGACCGGATACGGTACCGACCGGACCCCGTATATGCTGGTTGCGCTCAAGTTGCGCGGGATAGATTTGATCAACACTACCAATGTTGGAAAAGTTCCGTTTTGGTTTGCTTATGAAATGCTGCCCTGGGGCGGAGAAGGGCAGGCGATGAACAAAGGCACCGGCAATTTTGATTCCGGAACCTTTACGACTTATCTGGCCTCGGAATTCGGGGGAATTGCCAACTGGATTTATTACAATGCGGCGGGACATGATCCCGGAATCGACCGGACCGAACCGACGATTGCGTTTATCAACGGCATTCCGGAAAAATCACCGAATCCGCCGACTTATTTACCGCTTTCACATCATTTTTCCACCAATGGAAAAGTTATTAGCCGCAGCGGCTGGGAGCCGCGTGACGCGCATTATGTATTTTGTGTTACTCCGCTTGGGGCAGGGCACAGCCATGCCGACCAGGGAACTTTCTGCTATGCTGACGACGGAGTGAATTTCATTGCCGACTCCGGAGTCTTGAATTACGCATCTGAAGAACATAATATAATTATGATGGACGGCAAGGGACAGGCTCAAGTTGAATCCGCCACTGAATCGTTTATCCGCAGTGCCGATTTTTCCGGTTACGCCGATATTATCGATGCCGACTTGAAACTTGGCTATGAACGTTTCCTGACCGGACGTCTGGACGGACCATGGTACTGGATGCAGTACAACCCGGTCCAGAAAGCTGATCGCTGTTCAATGTTTGTCCGGGGAGTAACCGGACCGTTCCTGGTCATTGCCGATGACTTTCAGAAAGACGACAAGGTACGGGAATACAAATGGCTGCTGCATTCAGAGGTCAATAACCAAATCACTGTTGATGGTCGGCGTTTTAAAATAAAAGAACGTTTTGGCGGCAAGTTTTTGGAATCATTGGGTCCCGGACTTGAAAGCAAGCTTGCCGGCGACAATCCAAAAGCCGGTCAATTTCACGGCTGGGTTTTGGTGCGCGGTGTGCCTTATTCCCGGTGGTGGAGTAATACGACGCTTAAACTGAATGGAAAAGCGGTTCCCTATAATACGACTTATTTTCAACTTGGTTTGCATCGTCAGGGCTGGCACTGGGTGCCGATTCTGCCGAAAGGCCGGAAATCTTCTCCCGTTCTGGATTTGCCCAAAGGTAAAGTTACGGTTGACCTGATCTCCAAGACCGGAGCCCAGGTAGCGGCGGCAGTCTTCTCTCGTCAGTATGACTGGAAGCCCGGTTTTGACCTGCCGGAAAATTCCAAAGATTTTATTGTCCTGAAATCGGATACCGCGATCCCCGGGAAAAAGCCGTGGAAGGTGCTGGATGACCCGAAATCAGAATTGCAGGGTGTTTTTCTGGGGAATAAAGTTCCGGAATTGAAAGTTGTCAAATCCCAGGTAACCGGACAGCCGGTTTTGGAAGCGGTTATCAATGCCAAGGCGGTAAAATATTTAGGCGTGATGGCGGCGGTCAGTCCCACCCGTAAACGCGATTTGAAAATGCCGATTGACGCCGCAGGGCAGAGTGTCATTCTGCATTCGTCTTTCGGGAATGATATTATTGCCGGAGCGATCAGTAAATCACCTACTTCCGGAGCGCTTAAGACTGATGCGGTTGCCGCAGTCGTTTCCGAGTTGTTTGACGGTAAGATCAAGGCTTATGCGTTGATGAACGGTTCTATGGCGGCGTACAAAGGCAAAAACCTTGTCAAGTTTACGCAAGGTTCCGGTTCGGTCATTTTTGATGGCGATAAGGTTGTTGTCCGTGGTACATCCGGGGCGGAGTTGCAATATCTCAATCTGAAAAACGGCAAATTGGCAAATTACAAAGTTCCGGTGCTGCCGAATAAATGGACCATCAAGAAATCCAAAGACGGCAGACTGGTCGAAGTGACCGGTGACGGACCGCTTCCATTGGCGGTAGGCGGTGCCCCTGACGCGATTGACGTGAAGGTCAACGGTGTCAGCCGCTGGTTTGTCAAAGGAGTTGACGGCAAGCTCTATCCGACGCTGGAAAACGGGACCGAATGTTTTGTTTACAAGTACGTGATGGGAGCGAAAAAGATTTCGGCAATGGCGTCCGGAATCAAATTAACCCCGGCTCCAGGCAGCAAGGCTCCGGTCGCGCAAATATCAAAACCGATGACCCTGGTTATGGAAAATCCGGTTCCGGCAGAGTGCAATGTGACGCTGAATTACTATGCCGCTAAACCCGGAAAAGTCATTTTTAACTACAATGATATGGTCAAAACGGTCAATATTAAGCCGGAGCAAGTCGGGCGGCGTTTAAGTCTGAACTTTGCCGGCTTGAAACTTAAAGGCGCTAAATCAAAATTGAAGGTTACTCCGAACGATGGACCGGTATGGCTGGATAAAATTATCATGAATCCTCAGTTTGAAAGAATAGTTCCTGAATACTGGAAAATCATCGGGCCGTTCCACAGTGACTGGGGACGTGCCGACGGCGGCGAAGCATTGGTCAAACAGGCAATGCAGGCGGTCTATCCACCGGAAAAAGAGATCGATTTCAATGCCGAGTATGTTGGTGATTCCGGCAAAAAAGTCAAATGGCACGACTGCAAGCCGGAACCGGTGGTACGTTTTGATCTGGATAAAGGGGTTACTTTCAGACAAATCGGGATCAAGCAGGAAAAGAATCACAATAACCGGAAATATACCGGCAGGATCGGATATGCCGTGACCTTTATCAAGAGTCCGGATGACCGGCACGCGGTATTGGGGATTGCCAGCGACTGGTGGGCCAATGCCTGGATTAATGGTAAAAAAGTGGTCAGCGAGCGGACTAAGTCGTTGAAGGAAAACGACGCTTCCGAGTTTAATGCCGATGGTATACTTGAAGCGCCGATAGAACTTAAAAAAGGTTGGAACGTCTTGTTGGTCAAGAACCACGGCGGGACCGGCGGGAATCGGTTTGTTCCGTATATAACTAATCCGGGCGACCTGGAATTTTCCCGGCGGAAATAAACAATAACAGATTAAAAAGATGAATAATAACGAGAAAGAGCAATGACTGACGTGCAAAAAAGAAACTGTCATGTGGATGTGACAATTGATGAACGGGCGACAATTGAAACGGTGTCGGGGAATCAGCATGACCGGGAGGAATGGTTTATGGACCAGGCCCTGGGAATGTTTATTCACTGGAGTATCGATTCGCATATCGGCAGCGTGATCAGCCATGGAATGGTTGCCGCTTCTGAGCGGATATTACGGCAGTACATGCAGGATTTGCCGGCTACGTTCAATCCAAGCCGGTTCAATCCTGATGATTATGCCAGGCTGGCCCGGACCGTCGGCATGAAATACGCGGTGTTTACCACCAAACATCATGCCGGATTCTGTATGTATGATACCGCGGTGACACCGTACAATATTATGAATACCCCATACGGAAAAGATGTTACCGCGATGTTTATGGATTCGTTCCGGAAACACGGGGTGGCGCCAGGAATGTATTTTTCGCCGCTTGATTTTCTGTGGCTTTATGAAAATAACAAGACAATCCAGTTCCTCTGTGATGATGTCCGGCCTGAATGCAATCCCGGCCTGATGGAATACAACAAGCGGCAGCTGCGCGAATTGTTGACCAACTATGGAAAAATTGATACCTTGTTTTTTGACGGTCCTCCCGCTGAATTGAACGAGTTGGCCTGGACGATGCAGGAAGATGTCGTCATTACGCGTGGTGCGATGGAAACGCCCGAGCAGGTATTGCCTGACCATGCGATTCCCGGCCCCTGGGAATCATGTCATACCATCGGTACCCAGTGGAACTACAAAGCGACGAACGTGCATAACAAAACCGGTAATGAACTTATCCGGTTGTTGATCGAAACCCGGGCCAAAGGTGGAAATCTGCTGCTTAACGTTACGCCTGATCCTTACGGCTGCATTCCTCATGATCAGGAGTCGCTGCTGCGGGAACTGGGACTGTGGCTATTCTACAATAATCCCGCGATTTACGAGGTCAGACCGTGGAAGGTTATCCGGGAGGGCGATATCTGGTTTACGAAAGCTAAAGCAGAGGATACGGTTTACGCGATCGATACCAGCGGTCCGTGGGAACACGGCAAGTGGCGCGATGTCACTTTGAAGTCGGTTAAAGCATCTGCCGACAGCAAGGTTATACTGCTTGGACAGAATGATCTGGTCATTGAGCATCAGTATAATGTTGACGTGAAAACAAAATGGCATCAGGATGAAAACGGCTTGCACATCAAAGCAATGCGTTGTCATCGTCCGTACGGCAACCGGGCCTGGCACAATCCGGTTACCATAAAAATAACCAATTGTGAATTTGCAGGTTGAATTATGAAGAAAACTTTGACGGTTCTGTGTCTGATTGCGGTTCTGTCCGGGTACGGTCAGAAAATCGTTCGGCATTCGCTGATCTATGACCGGAAAACGCCGGCTGAAGCGCTTAATTCATGTGCCGACAGCATCAATTACTTTTTGTCGATGGCTCACAAAGGGCAGCTGAAAAAAACTGCTTGCCGCAAAGACTGGCTGGATTTTCCTCTCTTCCCGTCATGGGCGATTTGGGGATATGTCTGTCCTGACAGCAAGTTCAAAGGGGATGAGAAAACGCTTGATATGTTACGGCAGTGGCTTGAAAATTTCCGGAAAAAAATCATCAAGGACCCGAAGATGCATAAACTTAATCTCAAAGGTCCGGTTCTGGCTTTTAAACGGATTCCTTTCCGGCCTTCGATTGTGGCGATGACGGTTAACGAGATTAAGCTGCGTCCTGAAATCGAACAGAAAATTGGTAAAAATCTGGTGGCCGAAGTGGACAAGTTTATTACCGGAATCTACAAGCAGGTCTGGCGTCAGGACGGAGTAAGCAAAGATAAGCAAAAAATTATCGAATATGCCAACATGGCCACGCATGACGTAACAAATATGATTTATGGTTATATTTTCACCGGAAATAAAGGCTTTATGGAGTCGGCTGTCAAGACGATGCAGGCCTTGGATCATATCCAGAAGCCGAACGGGATGTTCCCGTATCGCTATCAGTGCGACGGGGTTAAGGATCACTGTGAATATGAGAGTATGTATTATCGCTGCAAGGATGTCCAGAGCGTGTTTGTATTCTGGTGGTTTACAGGCGATACTGTCGCTAAAAAGATGCTGGTTAAGTCGGCAAATTATAATCCGTTGAACATGGAACCGCCATACTTCATTAATGCCGGTTGCGAAGTCTGGTGGAAGGTATCATGGCGCACCTTTTGGCCGGGACAGATTGCGATGGTTGCCGCTGTCGCCAAAGATGGCGAGACTGCGACAATTGCCCGGAAAATGGCCAAAGACAACGTTTCAAAGGACCGCTTCGACCTGGTACTTGGAAGTTTGGCCTATCACTTGATGGCGGATGTTAAAAGCAAGCCGGTCCGGGATAATTATGTGATCAAAGATCCGGATATCAGGGGGCTGCGGCTGCGCTACGGTAATTGGAGCAGCACTTTTACCGGTTTGTCTTATATTCCAACCCGTTATTCCGCAATTGTTACGGGCAAGGGGCCGCGTCGTCCATGGTTTGATGCCTTGATTATGGCCCGGCCTTACATCAGAGTCAGGAAAATGGCGATAAAAGAGCGGTATGAATCAGACTATTGCTCGCTTGGTCCAAGCGGACTGCGGCCAGAACTGGTGGTTGGACCAAATTATGGTGCTGCGGCCGGGATCTACCGCCTGATGACTCAGGCCACGACCTGGCGTAAAGACAAAAAATATGCCCCATGCGAAAATACCGAAATCTGGTTGATGACTGACCACGGTAGTGTCGGTCTGATTCAATCCGAGTTTACCGCGGATTTCAAGGCGCTTGAGTATATGCAGGCATTCAAGTTCAAGTTGCATAAAGGCGCAAAGGTGTCGATGACGGATAAATACAATTATCGTGCCGGTGATTTTGAACTGAAAATCTGGCAGAGCGATCTGCCGGAAAGAATTGTGGAGCGCTCCCGTCTTACTGCCTTGAACCCGAATGACTATACGTGCTTTCAGCTGGCATTAAGTCAAAGTAACCGTTCTCCGGAGAATGAAGTGGAAAAGAACTCTAAGGACAAAAAGCTTAAAACTTGCAAGGAAACTTTATTTAGGAAAGGACAGAAATTTTATGCTCTGGTTTCGGTTTCGCCAGAAGGGAAAAAAGTGTTTGAGGTAAAACTCGTTAAAGATGGATTCCAGGCAAATATTGCCGGGAAAAAGTATGTTGTTACATATCGCAAAAAATTAGAGGTAAAGGTCTATTAATATGGCAGTTTTTTCGCTCAATCTATTGACTTTTTCAGCATTTTATTGTATAATAGATTTAGGTGTATAAGACTAGTGTATATGACTTTTATTAAAAGTAGTGTATAGTTAAAAAGAAGGAGAAGTATAATGTATCGTAAGTGTTTCACTCTTATTGAGTTGTTGGTTGTGATTGCGATTATTGCTATTTTGGCGTCAATGTTACTGCCGGCTCTTAACAAAGCCCGGAGCAAAGCCCGGACTATTACCTGCACAAACAATATGAAGCAGATAGGTACCGCCTTTGCTTTTTACAATAGTGATTACGATGATTTTTTCCCGTGGATCTGGGAACCGACCGGTGCAACGAGTTACAATTCCTGGAAGCCATGGTCATATACTTTAAGTACCAACTGCGGCTATCTGCCGCCGTCATATACTAGTATTACCGGAGGGAAAATTGTTCATTGGAACCGGGTCTGGTTTTGTCCCGAAGTCGTTGCCGGGGCTAAAGCCCTGATCAAAGCTGATGGGGGGGCGCGTGACAACATGCTGAAGTACGGAATGGGTTACGCTTATCCTGCCGCAGGTTACAAAAACTCGGATCGTTACCCGATTGGCGGTTGGACCGGAACAAACTCGCCTCCAGCTAAAAGTACCAGGATCAAACATTCCTCGGGAACCATGCTGCTTATTGATGCCGGCAGCGGGTATGGCGCAAATCGCGCTCAGTTGGTTCCGACTTATCCAGATTATTTTGGTCGCCACGATGAACTGGGCACCGGGACCAACCTGATGTCAACGGACGGTCATGTATCTTTCTATACCAGCGGATCTTTGCTGATGACTCTCTGGAGTAATGTTACTACTCAAAAGGAGCCGCCTTTCAATACGGATTTAAAATAATTCATGACAATATAATGCTTATATTTGCACATATTGTCAAGGTTTTTTGAGAAAATATATATTAAAATAATTAAAAATGGCCATAAGTAAATAATGCTTAATATTACTAAATTGAAAGGTTTTCTGTATCGATTCAATACAAACATCTATTACGATGACCTAAACAAATAAGGAGACGCCGTATATGAAACGCAAAATTTTTACCTTGATTGAGCTGCTTGTTGTGATAGCGATAATCGCAATTCTGGCTTCAATGTTGTTGCCTGCCTTGAACAAAGCCCGCAGTAAAGCCCGTGCTATTAAATGCGCAAGTAACCTGAAGCAGATAGGCACCGGTTTTGCGTTCTATCAGGATGACTCCGATGGTTATTTTGTTCCGGTATGGGTGCCGACCGGGCCCACTACCTATAATTCGTGGCGGGATTGGCGTTGGACATTGTCAGACTGCCAGTATTTGCCGTGGCTGCATAAAATGGAAGGCGGAAAACGGATTGTCAACTGGAACTCTATCTGGTTTTGTCCTGAACTGCAAAAAACTGCACTGGCCTACATTGCCGGTTCTGCAGGACAACTTGACAATATGTTGAAATATGGCGGCGGCTATGGTTATCCATGCTATCAGCAGTCGACTAAACGCGGTCTTGGCGGCGGCTACGGCAGTAATTATCCTCCGGTGAAAAATGCTGAAATACGCTCCGCTTCCGAGGTTATGCTACTTATCGATGCTGATGGCAATTATGGTTCCAACCGGGTTCAGGTCGTACCTTCGTTTCCCGCTTATTTCGGCTGTCATGATCAGCTTGGAACCGGAACCAATCTGCTGTCGGCGGACGGACACGTTGAATACTATCCGGACGGAACCCTCTTGCTGGCTCAATGGAGCAACGGTACTACTCAGCAGGAATCGCCATTTAATACCGATTTAAAATAATTCATGACAATACAGTATTGATAACTGAGCTGGAAATAAGAAAATAAAATTATGAAATCACTTTTATTACCCGTAGTGTCGGGCATGTGTCTGACTCTCGCGGCCGGGGACCATTTACTGCTTGATGATTGCGAAAAAGGTACACACTGGACTTGTGACTCCGCCAGGATTTTTAAAACATCCGATGCCGCCGGTGGAAAGAGTGCGGTCGGAATCAAAATTGAAAAACCTTCCGATGTCGAACTTAAATTCGACCTGAAGAAAACCGGGGTCGATTTATCCGAATATGATTTGATAGCGTTCGACTACAAACTTTCCGGGCCGGTTGATTATCTTGATTTCATCATTAAACAGTATCCGCTAAACGCCGGAAGGCTGGGTCATTACTATCCGATTGACCAGGCCGATCCGCGCGGTCGCTGGGCAACAAAAATTCTGCCGTTGCGCGGGCCGGAAAATTTGTCGATCCATTTAAGTGATTTCGATCCCCAAGCTGCTGTTCTCAAGTTCAAATTCCAGGTCAGGCCCGGAACTGAACCGGCAGTTTTGCTGGTGGACAACCTGCGGGTGATGAAAAATAATATGGCGATCAGTCCGATTACCTTTGGACAATGGTTCCGGGAGAAATCCGGCGCTGTACGCTGGCAGTATTCGATTCCGGTTAAGAATATTTCAGATAAAACCATAAACGTTAAAATTGTCCCGGTAAAAGGCTGTCTGAAAAAATTCAAACTCGGGGCTGTTCCCAGACAGATATATGTTAAACCGGGAACCACCGGCTATGTCAATACTTCCATAACCATTCCGGCTGGAATGAAACTGCCGGTTTATTACGGCGAGGAGTTGACGGTGAACATCGGTAAAAAAGGCACAATGTTTCCGACCCGGTTGATTGCGGCGGTCCCCCCGGAATCTTTTACCCATCCGTCACTGCTTGGCTCGCTCGATCAGCTTAAAAGCGTTCCGTCCCGGATCAAAGGGAACAAACAACTGGAAAATATCTGGAAAAACGTTCTTAAAAGCGCGGATATGGCGGTTAATCAACCTTTGTCGATTCCCGATTACAATGGAGCAGGACCGACTCAATGTAGTGTGGATAAAACAAAACTGCGCCCGATCAAACGTCCCGGACTGCAACTGACCGAGTATGTTTGCGACAAATGCGGCCGGGTCTATCATGGTAAATTGTATGACAGCGGTTTTTCCGGGGCAGGGGGCTGGTATGGAGCCCATATGAAACTTTGCAACGACCTGCTCAACTGCGCGTTGGCCTATCGGGTGACCGGAATAGAAAAATACGGCAAACGTGCCGCCGATATCATGCGCGGATATACGAAGAAGTATCTTACTTATGATATGGAATTTCCGAATGATCCTTATTTCCCGTTGGGGCCGGAATCGCCGTCTTCACGTCGGATCTGCGGCTGGCACTTTATGGAAAACCGCTGGCTCCAGTTTTCCGCCATGGCTTATGACCTCATGCTGAATACCGGATTTATGTCTGGCGATGAATGTAAGGCGTTCAAGGAACGCGTATTGCGCCCGGCGGTTCAAAAGACCACGGAAAACGAGGTCGGGCTGAATAATATTCAACTGCCGCATTCGATGGCCCAGTTGTGCGCCGGTTTCGCGCTGGAAGATCCGGTAATGATCTACTACGGTTCCCGTCAGGCGCGCGGGATCATCAGCAATATCGAACACAATATCAATGCCGATGGTACCTGGGGAGAGTCTCCCAATTACAACAGCTATGTTGCCGGTTTGCTGCCGCCTTGTCTCTACCTTCTGAAAAAAGTCGGCTGCGACCCATACACTGAAAAACTGCTCAAGTTTTATTATCGCCCGGTTCAAATGGCAAATCCCGGCGGTAAACAGCCGAATTTCGGCGACGGCCCCGGTTGTGATGTTTCAGGCTGGGGAACTCATGCCCTGCTGCCGTACTACCAGACTAAAAATCCGGAACTGAAAAAGATAATAGAACGTTACCGCCCCCGACCGCCCCGCGGTTTGAACAGCCTTCTGCTGTTGATGACGGCTGATGACAGCGTGGAGCCGGGCAGTAAAAGCAAAGAAAAAATTAAACGCGAAAGCATCCTTTTTCCCGATCTGGGATTTCTTTTCCTGAACAACGAGCCGAATGACCTGTGGTTTGCCATGGTTTACGGTTCACATATCGGACACGGACATTACGACCGGTTGGGATTTGAATTGTACGGCGGCGGTGCTTTGCAATCGATTGACGACGGTTCTGGCCCGTACGATCAGTATCATGACGAGTTCGACATCAAGTCTCTGGCGCATAATACGATTGTCGTGGATATGAAAAATCAGAATGCAGGTGCTGGTAAATTATTGAAATGGCAGCCGCAGGGAGAAGTGAAAATTGCTTCTATTGCCAGTTCCCAACTCTATAATGGCGTCACGCTGACGCGAACCGCGATCATGTTTCCTGAGGCGGTCCTGCTGCTCGACCGGGCTGAGTCGGATAAACCGCATATCTATGACTGGACTTATCATAATATGGGGGCAATTGTTGCCGCTCCCGTTATGAAAGAGACTCCGCCGTTGGCGAAACAAGGCATGTATACTTACTTGAAAAACTTGAAGAAAGTAGACCTGCCGATGCAGGCAGTGACGGTCGAGTTCCGTCAGCGTAAACTTAAAGGCGAAAAAGCCGACAGCGGTTTATTGTTGACCCGGCTGCCGGTAGAAGGCACAACGCTTTATTCAGCCAATACCGGTCACGGCTATAAACGCCGCTATGATTGCGCCACGCTGTTTTTCCGTAACCGGACAAAAGCATTTTACTGTGTGACGTTGCTGGAACCGCTCAAGCCGGGGGCAAAACCTGTTTATTCGGTTGCCCGGGAAGGTGAAACTATTGTCGTCTCAAACGCAAACAATATTTGGAATATCAATAATCTGAAGGTGGTTAAAGTAAAATGAAGTATGTAATATTAATCCTTTTTTGCTCAGTATCAATCTACGCGGTGGAACGGCCGTTCCTGCTCTTTTCAAAGCAGGATATTCCGGCGCTCAAGCAAAAAGTCAAATCCGGGGTTCCCGGTCAGACATATAAGGCTCTGTTGAAACACTGCGACGGATTGTTGAAGGCCGATAAACTGCGCCCCAGCCATGAGATCGATGTTCGCTGTGATATGATTACTTCCCTTGGTATTGCTTACTATCTGTCCGGCGATAAGCGTTATCGGGATAAATTTATTGAACTGGTCAAGCTGGCCCGGACCTCAAAGACAGATATTGTCAAAATGAAATATACCGTTTCGCTGATTTTTGATATGGGCTGTGATTTTCTGCCTCCGGCGGAGAAAAAGTATATTAAAGATTTGGTTGTCAAACAGGCGAAATACTATAAAAATATTAAGCCCCCATACTGGGCTCGCTGCAGCAATTGGGGTCCGATTGTCTTTATGCGCGGCGTCCGTTCCGCGCTGGCGCTCAAAGGTGAGCCGGAATATGATCCTGAAACTCCGGAAAGGGCCGCCAAAGAACTCCGTCAGCTTTTCTCTAACTGGATCGACGACAGCGGCATGCCGACTGAACACGGTGCATATCTCGATTACGGCTTTATCATCAATGGAGCGATGACTTGTTATATTCTACAGCGTATGGGGTTTGATCTGGTCAAGGGAACTAATCTGCCGAAACTCCCTTACTGGATTATGCTGGCATCCTCGCCGCTGCAGCCGATGCGTTGGAACGCGCTTGGCGACTCGAATCTTCAGCCGCCGTCTCCCTACGTGATGCGGCTGCTTTTGGATTTGCTGCCGAACAATCCGCTGATGAATGAGGCGGTCGCCCGTTGTGCCGGTAATGATGATACGATTTCCGGGATTTTTTATTATCGCAAACCGATAAAACCGGTAAAAATTGATTGTCCGCAGGCAATGTTTTTCCATGCGTCAAACCTGTTGGCGTATAAAAGCGATTTTACCCCGCAGGCATTCTCGGTTGTCTCCCAGGCCAGGTGGCGTGGCGGTCATGCTCATGCCGATATCGGGTCGTTTATAGTCTGGGCTTTCGGTGTGCCGTGGGCAATAGACAGCGAATACGGGGTTGGCAAGGCCAGCGCTCATAATCTGCTCGTTGTCGATGAAGAGGAGCCTGACGGTAAAAATGCCGGTGGTCGGGCCGACCAGTGCCTGATTTCGCCGTTTGCCATTGCGTTCAGTACGGACTCTAAAGATCATTGGAACAATAAATACTATATGAATGTCCTGACTCCGACCCAGTTCCCGATAGCGTTCGCGGAACGCTCCCTGGTGATTATGCCGGAGGACAAAGAATTGCAGGTGCCGCCGTATGTGCTGGTGAATGATTACCTGCAGAAAGACCGGAAGCGCCATGATTATACCTGGATACTCCAGGTCGGCAAAAACGCCGAATTCAAAAATCAGGTGGACCGCAGTACGGTTACGCTGAAGGATGAAGAAGCGAAAGATTGCGCGCTGGATGTGGTATTCCTGAATCCCGGACCGGATGATGAAGTTGAAATATCTAATGATAAACTCATTGATTACGGGCGCTTCCAGGGACGCTGGCACAAACGTCTCCTTGGCAAATTTACCGGAGCGCTTTGGGGAGAATTCCTGGTAATGGTTTATCCCCGTACCGCGAAGATGCCTCCGCTTAAATTGAAACGGTTTAATAAATACGGTTGTAATTTCCAATTCGTCTGGCCTCAGTGTACCGACTATATCAAAGCTCCTGAATTCAATCCAGCCAAAGGCGACTCGCTGGCCCTGGTCAGATTGCCGAACGGGATCGACCCGCGGAAAAAACTGCCTGTTAAGTTGAAATACCTGACGGTTAAAAACGATAATTTTAAATTTGCGGGCAAGGAAATCTTTTCCGTTAAAAACGGTAAACAGTATGGCGGACACTTTGGCCTGGTCAGTTCAGGGTCATGCTCCGGAGAGCGCCTGGACATTGATGTTTATGTCGATCCGGTCAGGGCTCGGCTCAAACTGTCTTACCCAATTGAAGTTAAAGCCTGGGGACCGGAGGTCAAAAAAGTCAATTTAAACGGAAAATCAGTTGCATTCACCCGGGACGGCGATTACGTTATCGTGAAGGGCCGCAATCGAATTCCGGTTTCGAATAAACAGCTTGAAACTGTTAAGAACCAAAAATTTCTGGATAAAGGAGAGTAAGCATGAAAAAAAGCACAATGTTAATGTCAGGGGCTTTGGCGGTTGTTGGCTGTAGCTTGAGCGCGGAAGTCATTGCAAAATATAATTTTGACGGCAGGCTGACCGGCGCCAAGTCGGTAAAGCGTGACAAGATCGATGGCAAAATTACCGTTGACGGCGATATGAAATACGGCCCGAAATATGTTCCCAACGCTGAAAAAGGTGAAAAAGGCCCGGTGCTTTTGAATCCTTATCAGGTCAAAAAAGTTCCGGATAACTATTATCGTTCCTACTACACCAAAGATAAGGATCGGGATGTTTTACAGTTGAAAGTACAGCATGTGTTCTATTGTGACAGCTATCAGAATGAACCTGATAAAGACGGCAAAGGTTTGTTGCCGGCTTCCGGTCCGGTGACGATTGAAATGGTTTTCTGCCTGAACAGCGCCAGAGGTTTTACCACCGGAGGCAAACCCAATCACTCGGTGATTCTCGATATGTCTATCGACAGATCAACCAAGAAAGTTAAAGATAATTGGGGCAATTTGCTGATGACTCGCGGCTTCAGCAAGGCCAAACAGTCATGGATACTCTACTACGTGGCCGGTAAAAACCAGTTTGGTCATGCGGAAGTTATCGAGGTCAAAAAATTAAATGCCGGTCAATACTACCATATCGCGTTGACGTATGACGCGACCGGTGCGGTCAAATTGTACATTGACGGCGAACTCAAAGGTGAGGCAAAAGTTCCGGCAAACGCACAGCGTAGCACCAGTTTTGGTTTGGCCCGCAGACTTGGCAAAGGCCCTGTTGGCGTCATTGATGCCAAAATCGACGCTATTGCCATTGACAATACTGCTTTGACTCCGGATAAATTCACTCTGCTGAAAAAATAAGCAAAAAATTGCCGGAAGGTTTTACGGTATTAAACCTTCCGGCATTTTTTATTTCACAAGATCTTATTTCAAATGCTGTCCGACGTTACAGCCGTCTTGCATTAGTTGCTTTCGCAGTTCCTGATGGTCAAGTTTGCGCGGCTGAATCTGTTGCTTGAGCGACATCGCGGCCGCGGTGCCGGCAGCCTGGCCCATATTCATACACGTGAGTACCAGCCGGCAGCCGGCTTGCGCCATAAATTCACTTGAAAGACACCTTCCCGCCACCAGCAGGTTGTCCGTTTTAACCGGAACCAGACTGCGATACGGGATCGAACTTGGTTTCGATTTACGCTGGAAATCTTTGCCTTTGCGACCGTACGCGTCGGAAATATTATCCCAGCCGCCGGGAGGGGGCCAGGAGCCGCTGATACCGTGGGTCGACACATAATTCACTTTTCCGTCAAACTCCAGCGCTGCCCACTTGATATTACCCGGACCGTCCGGATTGTGCAGATCGTAATGATGTCCGGAAAGGCAAATCGTGTCATCAAATGTATTGGCCCGGGCAAAATCCAGTGTCGACAGAACATATTCCCCGACCACCCGGCGGCTCTCTCTGACTCCCAGCAGAGACCCGGTATCAATCAGGTAAGATTCTTCAAAGCCGGGAATAAATTTCTTGATGAACTTCGAAAGAATATCGGCCTGTTCCCGGCCTTCAATATACATTCTGGTCAGGTCTTTCGCGTCAAGCGGCTTGCAGTTCCTTGAATGTGAAAAACACATACTGATCTCATCCTTGCAGCAGTGCTGCGGACGCCCCGGAACATGAGTTACCCAATTGAGGTGGTTGTCGATCATATATGATAGATCGCCCTTTGCCACCGCTTGCTCGATAAACTGGATCCATTGCGGCTGTTCCGCTTTCAGGTCGGATTCGTTGTATTTATCCCAGTCGACTCCGCCCAGCCGGAATTCCAGCGAACAAGCCTGATGCTTGCCGTCTGAGGGCCTTCCTTTCATACATTCGGCACCCGCGAAATGGGCCACGTCGGCATCGCCGGTGCAGTCGATGATGCGTAAAGCGGTGAACGCCTGACGTCCGGTTTTGTTTTCCACAATAACGCCGCGAACCTCGTCTCCCTCGACAATCGAATCGACAATATGCGATACCAGCAGTATATCCACTCCGGCTTCAATCGCCATCCGGTCGAGAATAAGTTTGTGTTTCTCCGGATCGCTGTTGCGGTGCCAGTGACCGTTTACTTCATCAAGCCTTTTCAGCATTTCGTCACTGATTCCTGCCGCGAAATCCAAAGGAATATTAACCAGTCCAACTGTGGCGAGGCCGCCCAGAGCCGATTCGCGCTCAATCAGCAGAACTTTGCAGCCCAGCCGGGCCGCGGAGATTGCCGCTCCCATTCCGGCCATGCCGCCACCGGCCACTATTACATCATATTCGGTATTAACCGGCAGTTCTCGCTGCGGGTCAATAATTCTTCCCTGATTTAGTGATAACTTGATCATGATTGCTTCTCTTTCGGGGTTTGGTTGTCATTTGATTCCGTAATCACACTGATTGCCTCATTGGCGCAATTATCGTAACATTGACCGCAACCGGTGCATTTCTCCTGATTGATATGCGCCCGGTCGTTTTCAATATAGATTGCCTGGGCGGGGCAATTCCAGTAACAGGCATCGCACAGCTTGCAGCCGCGATTAATTACATACTTATTCATTTTTTCTCCTGATTTCAGTAAGCGGCGTTTGTCGCCGTCTGATTTAGTCACAAAGATTTTGTATATTTTACCTCCGTAGTCAGTTTACAGTATTGCGGATATTTCTTTTGCGTATTCATTAAGCAGGGCAAGCGCAGTGGTTTCTTCCAGCGTGAAACGGTAACATGGTGCGGAAAAACCGATTGCTGCAGCCATTTTGCCTGATTTGTCATATATCCCGACCGCCATGGCGATTGAATCTTGTTGTCCGGAGATCAATTTACAGTAGCCGTCCCTGCGAGTTTGCTCAAGTTTCTTACGGTTTTCAGCTAGCAGAGATTCCAGATGATGGCGGCCTGCAAATATTGAAAGGGCATTATCATCGAGCTGTGACAGCAGCAGCAACCCCGTGGCCGTATGGAACATCAGGATCGGTGAACTGCTGGTACTTTCATTTACCTGAACCAAATGGTTTGCTTCAATCTTGCTAATGACCCGGCGTTCGCCTTCGCTGAAGACTGCCACTGTGACCAGTTCGTTGAGTTCTTCATTCAGTTGTGTTGCAACTTCACGGCATTTATCGCGCAGCCGCAAATTAATATCTTTACTTCCCGCCAGGGCGGATACTCGTGTTCCGATTCGGAAACGGCCGTTTTCATCCCGCTTAAGCCAGGCAAGTTCGGTCATGGATTTGAGTATCTGGGACAGCGTGGCTTTGTTTAAACCGCTTATACTTTGCAGTTCCGTGAAGCTGACCGGAGCGTGTTCAGCCACCAGCGATAATAACGTGTCAGTTTTTTCAAGGACTTTTATCATGGTATATTGTTCTTTATTGATAAACTATATTTAATATACGTTTTATACTTAAGAAAGTCAATATATAAACTATAAAATTTTATTTGTTTTATTTAGTTTATTATTAATAAACTAAATTTGATTGTTTGAAATTGAAATCTTTCGGCTTTTGTCTTGCAATAAATCCGTATGGCGGTAGTTTATTGGTTTATGCAAAAGTTTTACACAGGGATTTTTATATGAATAAAGCGGTTTTTCTGGATCGGGACGGGACACTGATTAAAGATAACGGATTTCTGAAGGATTGTTCAAAAGTTGATTTCTACGCTTCCACGGTTCCGGCTTTGAAATTGCTCCAGGAGCGCTTTGCGCTGTTTATCGTTACTAACCAGTGCGGGATTGCTGACGGCATTACCAGTCAGGCGGAAGTAGATCAGGTCAATGCACACGTGATTGACCATCTTGCCGCAAATGGAATCAAAATTGTTGATTGCTATGTCTGCCCGCACGCGATAGGCGAAGGCTGTGAATGCCGAAAACCGGAACCCTTTTTCGCAGAGTCGGCCGCTGCGGAATATAACCTGGATTTGTCAGGTTCATATATGATTGGCGATCATCTTTCAGATGTCAAATTTGCCGAGGCTTTCGGGGGGAATGGGATGTATGTCCTGACCGGGCACGGCCTGCATCACTACCGTTCTTTGCCCGAAAATGTCAATGTTTGTAAGAATATTTTATCCGCCGCGCGTAAGATCTGTCAGCCCCTTCACACGCACTAATAAAAAAATAATTAGATGATTCCACTGAAAGTTTTAAAAATCAAACCGCTTGATTGTAAATAAGGTGTAAGTTGTTTTTTATTAAGTTTTTGGATCTATTTTTGTTTAGCTGCTGCATTTTTTGTAATCCTACTTTTACTGGATTTGCAAAACATTTTGCAGGCTGTATAATAGTATTACAGAGGTAAAATACTTTTAATATCGTGATTCAGGTTAAATGACGGGAATGAACAATGAAATATGTATCTGGCAATTCCGGACGGGTATTTGTCGTCCGGCTCGAAGACGGCGAAATTATTCATGAGACAATCGAGGCTCTTGCTAAAAAGGAAAATATCAAACAGGCTACAGTGACCGCGGTCGGCGGCGTTGACAGCGGCAGTGTTCTGGTTGTCGGTCCGGAAGATGGCCGGGCCGAGGTCATTAATCCGATGCAGCATACACTGCATAATATTTACGAAGTTACAGGTGCCGGGACTCTTTTTCCAGATGACGGCGGAGAGCCGGTTCTGCATTTGCATTTGGCGTGCGGACGGAACGGGGAAACAATTACCGGCTGTGTCAGGACTGGAGTCAAGGTTTGGCATGTACTTGAAGTGGTGATTACCGAGATAACCGGCTGTAAAGCTGAGCGCCAAACTGACGCCGCGACGGGCTTCAAGCTGCTTCAACCGTTAGAAGGTGAGTGACTGTTTGGCTTCTTCCTGCATCGATGTTTGCTTGTCATCCAGCACCGGTTCAGGCTTTGGTTTGACTTTTACCCCGAGAGCTTCAAACATTGCCTGATGAAACTGGTAAGTGTAGAGATTGCCGAGGTGTCCGCCGTGGTCGAAAAAGACGATGCGGTCCTTGAATAAGTCACTGAGGTATTGCCGTTGTTCATCATTTTCCAGAAAATCGTCCAGACTGTGGATCACTCTTACGTTCGGATTGTCTTTCAATTTGTTCTCAACCGCTTTGATTCCAGTTTCTCCGGCTGCGCTTTCCAGGGTGAAGGTTTTATCTTTGGCGGAGTAATGCTCGAGAATATAGGTTTCAACATATTTTCGGAAATTGAATTTTTCGGCTGCCCGGTAAAAATAGGTCCGGTTACCCCAGGATAATTTGGCGTCAATTATTTTCAGGCCGCGTTCGCGTTGAATTGTCATCATCGCATCACATAAAGTCGATTTGAATGCCAGGCCGATCAGAAACTGTGCGGCACCTTTGCTGATGTTGACATGGTAAGGTCCGGTTTTGGCGTATTTGCGATTCCGGATGTCGCGTCGTTTGCGTTGAGTATCGGTAATGAATTTTTCCGGAACATGCGGCGGCTGTTTTTCCGGCTGTCTCGCGTAGAATTTGCGCATCATGATCAGATAACATCCTACCGCCCCGATTCCGCGGTCAAAAGCGATTTTTTCAGGCCATTTGGCGGCTACCAGTCCGAGTTTATCAAGCGTGTCCGCGCTGTAAAAAAGGTCGACGGGAGGATTTATAGCCAGATAGCGGTCGGCTTTAATGATCTTATAATTTTTTTCACGGGCAGCCAGGTGCAAGGTCAGCAGGCCGCCAAGCGAATATCCCATCACGGTGACCCGTTTGAACTTGGCTTCCTTGTTATTCTTGAGATCTTCAATTATTTTTCCAATTGCTCTTTGGACATCTTTGGTATCCTGAGGAGTGTAGCCGGGAGCCGGGGCGGTCAGGGCGCTTTCGATGAACGCCGGGTTGAATGTATTGCTGATAATTGCGACCGACCAGCCTTGTTCATACAATAACTCAGCAAGGGCAATCGCGGTCGTAGCGGTGTAGTGTGAGCCTATACCCGGAATGATCACATTCAACGGAGCGGTTTTATCTTTCTGCAGCCAGTACATATACTCCATTTTGGGTCGGTCCTTGAACAAGCGGATTGACCGTTCAGTATTCTGGTTGAAAAAATCATTGTTCCACGGCGATAAATCGCACCAGGTACTTTTTTTCTCGTTCTGAACGTCAAACATTTCAAATCTCAAGGTATCGATTTCCGGGCATTGAGAATCATAGTCATTTAGTTTCCGGTATTTAATTTTCAGTCGATCCGGATCGAGCGGTTTGTATTCAGGCTTTCCCTTGGGAAGTGCAAGATCAACCTGCTTCCAGTCCGCTACCTGCAAATGTCGCTCCATCGCTTGAAAGTTACGATAAAGGGCGTAGGAGTCGTATGAGGCAGAGTCTAAAGTATCATAATCGTTATAGCGGTCGACACTGCGGTTCATGGCGACAAATGCCCCCAGTCCATAAGTGAATGGAGCCCACATTTTAGGGTCAAGGGCGGTGTCGAAAATCAAACCGACCGTGTCTCTGGCGTTGAGCGGTCCGGCTCCGGGTAGAAACACCGCGCATCCGGGGCCTATCCCCCAACTGGCGAAAGCCTGACCCATGTCCTCGTCAAATTTCGGCATCTCAAACCAGTTTGAGGCAGGGTCCCAGAAGCCGGCCACTCCAAGCGTAATATTGACCAGAAAACGGTTAAATACTCTGCCGGAGTCTTTCCAGCGGTTCTGGCACATGCATGATATCATTCTGGCCGGGAATTCGATATTATAGAAAACCCGGTTTAACCCTCGAACTCCATAGCGTGGCATGATTGTGGTATAACCGACTCCGATCGGACGAATGAGCCAGCGTATGAAGACATCGTTCACCGTATACATGGAACGGTTGAAACCTTCTATTGGGTCGTTGACTCCAAGTTTGTCGATATAATCCGATTTTTTGGCTTTTTTATCTTTTATCTTCTCTTTTTTAACTGAGACCTTGGGTTTGTCAATGGTAACCGGGTTTGGGCCCGGGGATTGAGTTGAAGCGCACGAACACAGGATCAGTGCGACTGAGATAATTGTTAGTAATCTGAATATCTTGAGCATTATTTGCTTTTGTTTTGTTTGGTTCTATATAGAAAAATGACTATATAATTTAAGGGTATAATTGAATTTTTCGAGTATAAAACACAAAAAAATTGTTATTTTATTGTTAAGGGATAAATTCTGAATAATCAGACAGTTTGAATTAAATTATTTTGTAAGTAATTTGAATTTAATGAATTATATTAATATGGCTATGGTGAATTGAAGTGCTGCAAAAAAGAAACTCCCGGAAATTGTATTACCGGGAGTTTCGGTGATGACGTTTGTTCGTTATGGTAATTGGAACAAGGTGCTGTCTTCAAGCGCCGGCTGTCTGTATCTTAAAACATGGCCGCCGGCAAACATGACGCTGGCATGATCGTTATGTGGATAACCGATGCGGTCGCGACTTGAAAAATTGAAGCCGGGAGCTCCGGTTGTCGCACTGTTTTTCGGATGTCCTGGTTGATAGTCAGCCATGGTTATCAGGCCGTGAACTTTCTGTATCTTATTCCCGTAACGATTGACATATGTGCCGTCATTCAAGGTGACAGAGTAATTAAATACATAACTGTGCCAATTTAATGTTGTAGCTTTGTCTTTAAGAAAATCCGAGGGACAAACTTGCAGTTTGACGCCAATTTTATTGCCGAGACCTTCACTGCGTAACCAGCTGTTGGTTTCATACCAGTACTCTATAGAGGTGCCGGCCAGCGGTTTGCCGTAATATCCGACGTAATCGTTATTGTCATTGATGTATAACTGGTTGGCCGTGCCGATCTGCTTCAGATTATTGACGCATTTTATTCCTTTTGCCATTTCCCGGGCCTTATTCAGTGCCGGCAGGAGCATGGAGGCCAGGATGGCGATGATCGCGATCACAACCAGGAGTTCGATCAAGGTGAAGATTTGCTTCTTAAATTTAGTTTTATGCTTCAAGTTACAGTCCCTTTCTTTTAGTAATAAAACCGACTCTAATATATTTTACGAAAAATATGGCAAAAAGTCAATTAAGAAAAATGACTGTTTTTTAAGATAAAAAGGTAAAAAGGGCTTGTTTTTATTTTAACAGCAGTTATTATCAATGGAGTAAGATATATAAAACGGGTAACCCGGACGAGTTGATGAAAGAAAAATATGAGTTGCAAGGCCGGTATGATGACGCGAAAATGGATTTTGCGCAGTTGTTTTCCGAGCAATCAGTAATACGCCTGATTCAATGTTTTTACTGGGAACAGAACTGGCCACGCATAATCTATAAAAGGACCATGAACCGGTCTTTTTTCTATGTGGTGGTATCTGGAGAGTTTACTGTTTCAACTCCGGAGACCGGAGTTGACAGGATTGGTCCGGGGCAGATTCTTTATATGCCGGCCGGGCAGTCACATACAGCTATGAATATGCACTGTAATTTAGTGAAAGCCTATGGCATTCATTTTCATTGGCAGCTGCCTGGTTACCGGACTGATGCAAGGCTTTTCAGTGACAAGATTTTAAATGTTCCGCATTCGGATTACTGGAATGAACAGTTGGCGCGTTTGACTGCTGCATTAAACAGGGTGGGCGATGCTGCCGCCATCGCGTGGAGTACAACGATACTTAGAGCTTTTTTGGTGGATTTAATTTTCACTCATCCCACAATGGTGCTTGAACGAACTGATGACCGGGTGAACCGGGTAGTGGAAATGATTTTGCAGAATCCTGACCGGTGGCGTGATATTAAAGATTTGGCAAGGCAAATCGGATTGAGTCCGTCGCGGTTTCGGGCTCTGTTTCACCGGGAAATGAATGTATCTCCGAAGACTTATATCGAAAAATGCCGGTTGGAGAACTGTGCTAATGAAATGCTGACCAGTAATCTCAGTATTAAAGAGATATCCGCGAGGCATGGCTTTTCATCGCCGCAATACTTTAATCAAGCCTTTAAGCGGCATTTGGGAGTCGCGCCGAGGGAATACCGGATAACTCATGGTTGAAAAGTATATTGTTGTGTGCTCTGCTTAAGCGAAAAAAGCTAAAATTAACCTTTTTTTTATTTGCAGAAGCATTGTTTGCGGCTTATACTCAACGCTTGTTTTCTTAAATTATCTGAAAAAAAGGAATAAAAATGATTGGCGAAATCATTGGTGTTTTTATCAAGTTATTTTTCCTGTTGACGCCGTTTTTTGTGTTGTCAATGTTTTTGACGGTTACTCGTGAAATGCCGCTCAGGGATTGCCGGATTGTCGCCTGCCGGGCAACTATTGCAATCTGGATTTTGAGTATTTTGATTTATTTTGGCGGGAATTGGGCTTTTGGTACCATCGGAATAACCATCGATGCTTTTCGGGTTGGAACCGGAATTATTTTGATGATAAGTGCAATCGAACTGGTTTTGGGGAAAAGCAAAGACGGAGAATTGCCTGGCAAACAGGATGGTGCTTTTGCGGTGGTGCCGCTGGCTATTCCATATACTCTTGGGCCCGGTACGATTGGAGCGTTGCTGGTTATGGGCGGTGAAAAAGCCAATTTCACGGAACGGATGGTTCATTTGAGCGGAATTACCGCCGCGGTGCTGGTGGTTGGACTGCTGCTGTTTATCGGGGTGAATATTGAAAAGATCGTCGGCAGGCAGGGGATTACTATCCTCAGTAAGATAACCGGACTGGTGTTGGCGGCAATTGCGGCCCAGGTAATACTGACCGGAGTGAAAAACTTTCTTGCATTGTAATAATCAGGTATCCCAGGTGCCTTCTTCCCATTTTGCCTTGGAATAAAAAACGTTGCCGACAAAGCTGACGTTGAAAACTCTTTTTGCCTCATTTTTGATCTGGCTTTTGTAATCTTCGATATCGTCAATATGCCAGAAACAGCGGATAACCGGGAATTTGCTGACCGGATAAGCGCCGGGATGGTCGCTGTCGCCGGATTTTAGTTGACGATGTTTTATTTCGGCCCAGGTGTAGGTGGATGACGCCGACATGCCCGGCAGAGTCCACGAGGAGCACTGCGCATCCGAAAATTCATAATAGTAACTGACATTTCCAACCTCGGTATTCGGCAGATATTCCAGGCCGGAGTTGCCGGTCCGGTCATAAGTTTCATTGTGATCGTCGTCGATCCTGGCTTTCCATTTATCGGGTGTCGTGCTTTTTTCATTCATATCGCGCGGGCAGCGCATTATATCATTATCGGTAATATAGGAGTTGTACAGGTGGGATATCCATGGCAGGTCCTGTTTTTTATGGTCGTCCCGATACATGGTGGTTGCGACCATCAATTGCTTTAAGTTGTTGATGCAATGAGTATCCTTTGCCCGGTTTCTCGCTGAATTTAATGCCGGCAGTAAAAGTCCGGCCAGGATCGCAATAATCGCGATCACTACCAATAGTTCAATTAATGTAAAAATTTTTGAATTCATTCCTGATCCTGTTCTGAATAATCCCTGGTTGTAAATAACAACGAATAATTTGTCAATTTATTCTGTGACTTATGAAAAAAATCCAAAAGACTTTGATTGTGAAGTCCTGCGATGAAATGATTATTCCGAAGGTAAGTTTCTTCTTTATGGATTGATGGGGGGATAGGAATCAGGATATAAAAAAGCCCTGCCGGAGCAGGGCTGAATGGTATTTGATTTTAGCTGACCTTAGAGTTCGGCTTTGACTTCCGCGATCAGTTTTTCCATACGGCGTCCGTATTCTACGTAGTTGTTGTATTTGATGTCGGCGTCAGTCAATGACGCGTTCTCATCGTGGAATACTACTGCCAGATGGGGTTCGATCGAGATGCCGCCATCGTAGCCGTTCTGCAGCATGTCTTTGATGATTTTGCGGACATCGCCGTTGCCGTCTCCGGCATAGGTGAAGACATGTTTGCCGCCGTCTTCCGGCATATAGCCGTCTTTGATATGGATATAGACGACGTGATCTCTGACCTTGTCATAGAACTCCCAGGCGCTCTGGTAGATTTCACCTTTGCCCTTGGAACTCCAGTCTTTGTTGAAAACCGGGTTGCCGGTGTCAAAAACCAGTTTAAACGCCGGAGAATCGATTTCATCCAGCAGGCGCAAGGTGTGCTCGTATGAGAGTCCGCCCCAGTTCATGCAGTTTTCATGCACGCAGATAACGCCGGCGTCTTCAGCCATCTTAGTCAATACTTTGCAACGTTTGATGACTTCATCGGTGTAGTCCCAACTGTTCGGTTTGAGTTCGTCCGGAACGGCGAAACTCATAACCCGGACCATTTTTGTGCCGAGTTTGTGCATACGGGGAATGGCCAGGCGGAATTCTTCGTAGCTTGATTCCGGATCCTCGGTGATCGGCTTGGCCCAGTTGGCGATGCCACTGCCGTAGCAGTTGAATTTGACTCCGGAGGCATCGAGTTTGGCGCAGACGTCGTCAAATTCGGCGTCGGCCAGGGTTGCCAGGTTCTTGTCTCCGAGTTTTCTGGTTTCGATGTTGCTCCAGCCAAGCTCTTTGGTTGCTTTGATCTGAATATCCAGATCAATGCTTGCCTCATCGGCAAATCCTGTCATATACATTGTAGCTAACTCCTTTTTTGTTGTATGAGTATATTTTATTACTTAAAATGATTTGTTCAAGTCGACAATTTTGGTGTCGCCGACTTCTTTGACAAAATCGGATTTTTCAATCAGATCCATCAGCATGGCTTTATAGGCTTCACCATCCAGCGGCATTTCAACTGTAACATCGTTCAGGGCCGAATACAACATGGCATTGCCGAGTTCGACAGATCGAATGCCTTCTGTTCCCGGCGCTACCAGTTTGGTTCCGTTCAGAATGGCGTCGGCAAAATTACGGATAATCATGTCGTGCTGCTGGTACGGGGCTTCTTTATATGGGATTTTGCATTCCCATACGCCGGGGCCGGCAAAGCGTTCATCAGTTGTTTTCAGATGATGGGATACTTCCTCTTCCGTCCGTCGGAAAGTGATTTCATCATTTTCAACAATAACCAGGCCGCGATTGCAGGCAATTTCAAGCCGGTTGGTGCCGGGAAACTCACAGGTGTTGGTGATAAACGCGCCGGTGGCGCCGTTGGGGAAGTCGCAAATAGCGGTGATTTCATCTTCGACTTCGATTTTGTGGTATTTGCCCAGCGCTCCGAATGCCCGAATCCGGGTCGGCAGGCCGAACAGCCATTGGAAAAGGTCGAGCTGATGCGGGCACTGGTTGGTCAGGACGCCGCCGCCTTCGCCTTCCCAGGTGGCGCGCCAGCCGCCTGAATCATAGTAGGCCTGAGTACGATACCAGGTGGTAATAACCCAGGTAACCCGGAATATCTGGCCCAGTTCGCCGCTGTCGATAAGCTGTTTCAATTTTTGATAAAGCCCAAGGGTGCGTTGATTGAACATTGCGGCAAAGAGCAGGTCGGGATGCTTTGCCGCTTCGTCGTTCATCAACTGGGCGTCCGCTTTGTGGACCGCGACCGGTTTTTCGGTCAGGACATGCAGGCCTTTTTGCAGGGCCTTAATGGTCAAAGTGGTGTGCGCGTAATGCGGAGTACAGATAAATACGGCCTCGATCAGGCCGGAGTCGAACATTTCGGTTGCGTTGGTGAATACCACGGCGTCGACAATTTTCGCGGCATTTTCCGCCCGGTCTTTTTCGAGGTCGCAGATTGCGGTCACGTTGATAGAGTCCATCTCCTTGATCCGGTGGATATGGCCGGTTCCCATGCCTCCGGCTCCCACGAGCCCGAGTCTTAGTTGTTTTTTCTCGCTCATTGCACTTTCCTGTATTGGTTTCAGGGTTGAATAATTATTTAACGATCAATTTTGTCGGTACTTGTACTGCGAACTGTTCTCCGCCCTTATGGGAAAAGACCCATTCGAATGCGGTTTGTTCAATTTTACTCCATTGCTGCTGGAGCATTGCCACGCCGGCGGTTCCTTCAATCCTTGAGTCATAGTCAAAGCAGACAATGTTGAAATCCTTTCCGGGAATCTTGTTGCGTCGCATAGCCGCAGACAAAAGCGGCTGCAGGGCGGTGGAGTATGACAGAAAAATATTCTTCGGGGCGTCTTTGGTAAATATTCTATCCGCGATTTGCTCGATATTGCTGATAATGTCAAGACCTCGAAGCCGCGGAATTTCGCACAGGAACCTTGAATCAAGTTGTAAACCCATTTCCACCGCCAGTTCGTAGCAGGCAAGTTGACGTTCGCCGATATACTGGAAGTCCGGGTCGTATTTTTCAAAAAGACAGGTAATTCGGGAGTCCCCGTGCTTGACTAGCCATTCCAATCCCTCGCGAATTGATTTTTTTGTGTCGGTTGTGACAAAATCATAGTCACGATAGCGCCGGCCAACTAGTATCTGCCTGATTCCGGCATGTCGCAGGTTGTCCAGCAGTAGCAGTTCGGCATAAGTCGGGCGTTGCCAGATGACCGCGGTCCCCGGGCTCATGAAACGACCGATGTGGACTGCAACGTCACTGATATTATACATATGACAAGGAATATGGTCTTGAATATTCGCGGCCATCCGGCAGGCAATTTCCGCCAGACTGCGATCGGCGCGAACCGCGTCATAATCGCCAACCAGCATTACCTGCGATAGTCCGCCTTTTCTTGCTTTATCCGAGGCGGGGTACGTTCCGCTGCCGCGCCTGCTTTCCAGAAAACCGTCCTTGACCAGTTCGTTTATGGCCCGGTCAACAGTCATGCGGGAGCACTTGAAACGCCGCATGTACTGATGCCGTGACGGTAATGCCCGGTCGTCTCTGTAGACGCCGGAATTCAGTTCCCGCAAAATCTTGTCTTTAATTGTTTGCACTTTGCTGATCATAATAAATATAATATACCGGGTTCATTGAATTGAAACAAGAAAAGATTATGATAAAACAGGCAAAAAGTTGCCTTGTTGCCTGTTTTGTGTATTTGTAAAATTATTGATTGAGCTTCAAGATTTCCAATAAAGTTAAAACATAACTTGACTTTTAATTGATGACATATTATTGGTATGTCAAGGAATAACAAATAATTCCTGTAAGACAATCGCCGCATATCCATAATGTAAAAAACTGCAAAGAGAGGTCCATCATGATCAAGCAACTTATGCTGTTGTCTGCAATTTGCGCCGCGTCCGGAGTTTGTGCTTCAGCTTACAGTGATGCTTACAGCGCTGCCGGCAAAGAGGAAAAAGCAAAAAAATATGAGGTGGCCGCGACCAGTTATATTGCCGCCGCTGATGTCGCTGACAAGCCTGATGAAAAGGCCAATGCTTATTTTCGGGCCGCGGAATGCATGCGTATCAAGAAAGATTATCCGGCATCAATGGATTTTTTCAAAAAAATGCTGGCGGTGAAGGGGGCGTCTCCATACTACAAAGGCCTGGCTCAGATGAGAATCGGTCAAACCTTGTACTGGCAGAGAAAATATGCCGAAGCTATTCCGGAATTAGAAAAAGCAGTTGCCATCGAAAAGATACATCCGCATCATAAGGCCGATGCAATGATGCATATTGGCTATTCAAACTATAATCTAAAAAAATATGACGACGCGTATAAGGTCATGGATAAGGTAGTCGCAGATGAGAAGGCCCGTCCGGACCAGCGTTCTGCCGCTCAGTTATATAAAGGGCATGCTTTAAAGAACCAAAAGAAATATGATGAAGCAATTGTCGAATATAAGAAAGTGGCTACAATCGATAAAGCTCATCCCTCGCATGTTCTTGATTCCCGCCGGCAAATTGGTTATACGCTGAATGAGATGAAAAAATATGATGAGGCAATAAAGGTCCTGAATGAAATAGTTGCCGATCCGAAAGCTGATTCAAATAATAAGGCATACGCGTTCATTGCGATTGGTAATATTCTGCGTGGTCAGAAAAAAAATGATGAAGCGATTGTTGAATACAAGAAAGTGCTTGATCTGCCGAAAGTTCATCCTCACCGGAAAAGCGAGGCCCTGTGGCTTATTGGTTATACTTTGCGATCGCAGAAAAAATACGATGAGTCAAACAAAGCATTGGCTGAATGTGTTGCGGTAAAAGACGGGCATTATTATTATATTTCGGTCGCTCAGTCCTATATCGGGCACAATTTGCGCTCACTAAAGAAATTTCCCGAGGCGATTGCGGCTTTTGAGGTAATTAAAACCCTGAAACATCCTCATCCGCATCATATATCAGATGCCGATCGCATGATAGGTCATATTTATTTGTATGACCTGAAAGATTATGACAAAGCAAAAGCGGCGTTTGAAAAGGTAGTTGCTAATAAGGCGGTGCCTGCCTGGCAAAAGAAAGATGCGCAAAGTCAGTTGAAAAAGATCAGTTCAATCAAGAAATAATCATTACAAAGGAGGACTGTCTCAATGAAAAAGCAACTATTAACCGCAATTACAGTCGCAGCTGCCGCAGGTGTTTATGCTTCCGCGTACAGTGATGCAATGAAAGCAGCGGAGCAAGAGTTAAAGACAAAAAAATATAAGGTTGCCGTGACCAGTTTTGTGGCGGCGGCCGATGTGGCTGACAAGCCTGATGAAAAAGCCAATGCATATTACCGTGCCGGCGAGTGCTCCCGGACATTGAGAAATTATCCGGATGCCAATAAATTTTATAATAAGATACTGGAGGTAAAGGGAGTCAGCCCTTATTATGAGGGATTGGCAAAGATGCGTATCGGGCAATGTCTGTATTGGCAAAGAAAGTATGCTGAGGCAATCCCGGAGTTGGAAAAAGCCGCTGCGGTCAAAGGAGCTCATCCGCATCATGTTTCAGATTCTCTGATGCATATCGGGTATTGTCAATATAATACAAAACAGTATGATGCTGCTCTAATAACTTTCGATAAAGTGATCGCAGATCCCAAAGCTCACCCGAATCACCATTCTTACGCCCTGATTTTTCGCGGTCTTACTAAGAAAGCCCAGAAAAAATACGATGAGGCGATTGCCGAGTTCAAACAGGTTGTTGACAATCCCAAAAATCATCCGCACCATATTTCAAGCGCCCAGGTCAATATCGGCAACTGTCTGCGAGACCAGAAAAAATACGAAGAATCGATTGTCGAATATGAAAAAGTTATTGTAATGCCCAAAGCCCATCCCAGCCACAAATCGGATGCGCAAAGACTGATTGGTCATTCTTTACGGGATATGAAAAAATATGACGAATCAACCAAAGCATTTGAAAAAGTCCTTGTCATGAAAGACGCAAACCCCTATCACGTCCATGTTGCTTTGATTTACATTGGTCATAATTACAATAGTTTGAAAAAACCGGACAAGGCGGTTGAATATTTCGCGAAAGCGGCGGCCAACCCCAAGTCACATCCTCACTGGCTGTCAGATGCCCTTTATAACGAAGGTAACGCTTATTATACTTTAAAGCAGTATGATAAGGCAAAGGCTGCCTATGAGAAAATCCTGGCCAATCCGAAATCCAATCCGTACCACATCAAAAAGGCGAAAGAAAAAATCAAGCAAATTGATGCTTTAAATAAAAAATAAACAGGAGAAGAACAATGAAAAAAATTCTCGCAACAATAACAGTTGCAAGTCTTTCAATGGGACTTTTCGCTTCTGCTTTCACCGACGCTTATCAGGCTGCTAATAAAGAGGAAAAAGCTCGGAAATTGCAGACCGCGGTTACCAGTTACCTTTCCGCCGCTGATGTGGCTGAAAAGCCGACTGATAAGGCCAATGCCTATTTCCGGGCAGGGGAGTGCATGCGGCAAATTCCCGGTAAATGGCTTGACGCTGTCGGATATTATAAAAAAGAATTGGAAGTAAAAGGCGCCAGTGCAAACCAAAAGAGCGGAGCCCAGCTAAGGATCGGGCAATGCTATTATTGGAATAGAAAAAATGCCGAAGCAATACCGGAACTGGAAAAGGTCCAGTCAATGCCTGGTGCTCATCCGCACCACATTTCCGATTCATTATCCCATATCGGATTGGCAAATATGAGATTGAAGAAATATGACGAGGCCACTGCTGCCTTTAATAAAGCTCTGGCTGTTCAAAAAATTCACCCCAATAATATTTCCACAGCGCAGTTGGGACTTGGTCATTGCGCCCGCGAACAGAAGAATTATGATGAAGCTATCGCGGAATATCAGAAAGTGGCGGGCATTGCGAAGGTTCACCCGCACCATGCTTCCGATGCGTTAAGATATATCGGAATGTGTTATTACGAACAGAAGAAGTATCCTGAAGCGATCAAAGCTTATGAACAGTGTATCGCGGCAAAAGGTGCTCATCCTTACCATGTTTACAACTCTTCTATGTACATCGGTCATTCCTTGCGCAATCAGAAAAAGTATCCGGAAGCCGTGGCGGCTTACGAGAAGGCTGTGACGTGTACAAAGAAAATGCACCCGCATTGGGTCTCGGATGCTCATCGCTATATCGGTCACGTATATTTGTATAACCTGAAAGATTATCCTAAAGCCAAAGCGGCTTTCGAACAGGTTCTTAATGATAAAGGCGCGCATCCTTCTCATGTAAATGATGCGAAGAATCAGCTTAAAAAGATTGAAAAGCTAACTAAAAAATAAGTCTGTTTTTCTTACTGATAAAGCGGCGATTTGAAAAAATCGTCGCTTTTTTTATATTGATTCCTTGACAATATACCGGTGTCATGTATATTAGACGCCAACGTTGGCGAAGCTTGGTTCTTTCCAATCTTCGCTTTTTTATTTAATTAATTGCGCCAACGATGGCGATGGTGAGGCGATTTGATTAATGGCTGCAGTTACGCTCAAACAACTTGCTGAAATGACCGGATATTCGATCCGGAGCGTCAACCGCGCCTTGAAAGGTCAGCCTGGAATTGGCGACGATGCGCGTAAAGAGATTCTGGCCGCGGCAAAACGGGCCGGTTACACGCCAAATATCGCTGCCCGCAATCTGCGTAAAAAGCAAAGTAACTTCGTCGGGATTATTGTCCCGGATAACGGTCTTGAAATTCAAGGTAAAAAACTGCTCGCATTGCAATATGAACTTGAAAAAGAGGACTTTTATCCGATTCTCGGCATATTCGATGGAGATAACCGGCGTTTAAAGAAAACCTTGCGTGAATGGGCCGGGCTGGTTGGAACTGTGGTTTTTATGAAGTGGAGTGAAACAATTGATCCGGATCGTTTTCTGTCCGGCCTGCCTCAGCGTTTCATCTTTATCGACAGCCCGGTTTACGGTGACAACCAGGCCACAATTAATATTGATCGTTCCAGCGGGATCAGAACCGGTATAGCCAAATTGATTGAAAAAGGGCATCGCTGCATTGCCCGCTGTGGTAATATACGCTCTTCACGCAGCGGTTTTGATGAGGCGTTTAAAAATACGCTTGATTGCGAAAAAGTTTTTATTCCCACCCGGGGGCTTGCCTTCGAGGATGGCTATGAAGTCGGCCGGGAACTTATTAAACGAAAAGTCGATGCGGTTTTTTTTGACACTGACCGGATGGCGCTGGGTTTTTTTAAATATGCCATGGAAAACGGCATTACGATTCCTGATCATATCGCGGTTATCGGTTTTGATGATGATACTGCCGGTCAGTACGCGTTTCCCGGGTTGAGCACAGTCGCGCATCCGATCGCCGAAATAAGCCGGAAAACAGTTGAATTTACAAAATCTCCTCTGTCCAAGCCCGGACAGGTGGTTTTGAATACGGAATTTATCCAGAGAGAAAGTTCTTGAACTTGGTCTATATGACCTTAAACAAAAAAAGGAAGCAGACAAATGTGTGCAAAGAAAAAGTATGTCCTGGTTGGTACCGGGGGCCGTTCTTCAATGTTCATCAACGCGGTGACCAAAGATTATAAAGATAAAGCCGAACTGCTGGCGTTCTGTGACACAAATCAGACCCGTATGGACTACTGGAATGATTATATCCAGAAAGAGAACGGTTATCCCAAGCTGCCAACTTACAAGGCTCAGGATTTCGATAAAATGATTGAAGATCAGAAACCGGACGTGGTAATCGTTACCAGCATGGACCGTACACATCACAAATATATCTGCCGCGCCATGGAACTGGGCTGTGATGCCATCAGTGAAAAACCGATGACGGTCGATGAAGTCAAATGCCAGCAGATTATCGATACTAAAAAGAAGACCGGTCGCCATTTGACCGTTACTTTCAACTATCGCTATTCACCGCGGAACACCAAAATCAAGGAAATCCTGAAAAGCGGTTTGGTCGGCGAAATCACCAGTGTCAACTTCGAATGGCTGCTTGATACCAAACACGGTGCCGACTATTTCCGTCGCTGGCATCGGGACAAGCGCAACAGCGGCGGCCTGATGGTCCACAAATCAACTCACCACTTCGACCTCATGAACTGGTGGCTCGGCTCTTCTCCCAAAACTGTATACGCCATGGGGGATCTCAAATTTTACGGCAAGGAAAATGCTGAAAATCGCGGCGTTACCGAGTTTTATACCCGTGCACGCGGTTCAGAAGTAGCTAAAAAAGATCCGTTTGCTCTCAACCCCACGAAGGACGACGAACGCTTGATGGGATTGTATTACGATGCCGAACATGAAGATCAGTATTATCGTGATCAGAGCGTTTTCGGCGATGGCATTTCTATTGAAGATAATATGTCTGTGATGGTTCGTTACGAAAACAACACGGTAATGAATTACACCTTGTATGCCCATTCCCCGTGGGAAGGCTACCGCGTTTGCTTTAACGGCACAAAAGGCCGCCTTGAATTCAACGTTGTCGAGAAGTCCTATGTCAGCGCCGACCACGAAGACTTCAACCAGCCAGGTATGCGCGAACTTGAAGGCGACAAGAAGGAAATGGTTCCGGAAATCATCTTCCAGCCATTGTGGGAAAAACCGCGGGTTATCACCTACGAACAAGGCGACAAAGGCGGTCACGGCGGCGGCGACGTCCGTCTGCTCAATGACATCTTCCTTGGTGTTGGCGAAGACCCGCTTGGTCATGCCGCCGACTATGTTGACGGCGCCCGTTCAATTCTGACTGGTATTGCCGCCAATATCTCGATGAAGACCGGTCTACCGGTTACAATCAAGGATTTGGTCGACCTCTAATACTTGCTGGTAACACAGCGATATAGATAAGCGCCCGTGGTGAATTTGTTCATCGCGGGCGTTTTGCGTTTTGTACAAACCGGAAATGGCTGTATAGTAACATTCAACCGAATAAAGCAACATTGAGGAGCCATTATGAATAAGGTCGTATTGATTGCGTTTGCCGCCGTTGTCGCCGGAACTGTCCAGGCGGAAGATTTGTATCGAAAGTTTCAGCCGAAACATACCTCGAGAGTCAGGGAGAACGTGGAATGGTCCAGAACCTACACTTACAATTCGCGGGATATGAAAAATCCGCGTTTTCTGATGATCGGCGACTCCATCTGCAATGCCTATCATGGTTTTGTCAGAAATAAACTCGGCAAAAAGGCCAACGCTTCTTTCTGGGCTACTTCGAAATGCGTGACCGATAAAGACTATTTCCGGGAACTGGACTTTATTTTGTCCGGATATAAATTTGACGTCATTACTTTCAATAACGGTTTGCACTGTCTTGGAACCAACCGTAAGGAATGGGAGATAGCGTACCGGCAGGCGGTTAAATTTATCAAGGCAAAATGTCCGCAAAGTAAACTGCTTCTCGTGCTTTCAACGCCGTCGAAGGACTCGAAAAGGACTGAAAAGGTCAGAGAACTGAACTCTATTACCAAAAAGATTGCGGCGGATGAAAAATTGCCGGTTGTCGATCTGTTTTCTTCCATGGACAAACTGGATCGGGACAAATTCTGGCATGATGTCTACCACTTCAAGTCTCCGGCGGTTAAAATGCAGGCGGATTTGCTGGCAAAAGCAATCCTTGCCGCTATTGGTGCCAAAGCGAAGAGTAATCTGGTTCAGCAGGGAACCGAAACCGGTCCATCCGGCCGGATCAAATAAGCGGTGTAGTTGAATCCGGCTTGCGGGGGCTTGCTTTCATTTTAAAAGTAAATCCGGTAAATCGGTCATAATTCCCTGAAGTCCGTAGCCCAGGTATTTTTCATTTTCCTCCCGGGTGTTTGAGAAAAACATATTCGCCCATAGTCCAAGCTCTGCTATTTCACGGCAAAACTCAGGCGTGACCATAGGTTTCCGGGGTTGAATTATTCTCGAGCCGAATTCTTTGTGACGTTTCAGGTTTTGCCGTTCTTCGCCCACACAGATTTCAATTTGCGGATTGAGCTCTTTTATCGTTTGAGCCAGTTTGAATGATCCTATCATCAGAAATGCCTTTTGATATAAATCGAACTCGGCGTATAGAGCACATATTTTTTTAATAGCGGCAGATGAATCAGCGTTTACTTGAATGTTGATTCCAAGCTCTTTGTTAATGCAAAATTCCAAAACTTCCCGGAAAGTCGGGATCTGCACGTTTTCATAAGCAGGCTTTTCCAGTCTTTTCCCGCTGTCATGCGGGCCATGCCAGTATGAAGCGTTCAGTTTGCGCAGGTCTTTGAAGTTCAAGTCATTAATTTGGCCCGAGCCATTGGTGGTTCTGTCAACACTGGAATCGTGCATGACCATTATTTCCCCGTCTGCGCTCTCTCGTACATCAAACTCAATGATGTCGACCCCTGATTTATAAGCCGCGTCAAAAGCAGGCAAAGTATTTTCAGGATATTTACCGGAAAATCCCCGGTGCGCGGTAACAACCGGACGTTTTCCGCTGGTGTAGACCTCTTCTAATTTGAACATTATTACCAGTTCCTTGAATCTATAGTTATTTGAACTTGCTGAGACATCTATCGAATTTAAAAAACAAATTGGAATCAAACTCATCCTTTATTAATTAATAGCATAGATTCTTGCGAAACTATTACTTACACCATGACTAGCGCAGTCTGAGCCTGAGCTAGCGAAGGCAACGCATGAAGGACATGAAGAAGTATTTAAATTTTCAACTCAAGTTGAAAAATAAAAAAAACTTTTTCGTGACTTTTCGTGTTTTTCGTGGTTGATCTTTGCATTTCGCATGACTCTTAATTAATAGCATGCAAATGAAGTAAAATCCATTGTTGAAATAAAAAAGCTGACTGTTATTTTCTCCTTATAACAGTCAGTCGTTTTTGAGTTATATTTATTCGGAATCAAGGTTTGTCCGGAACCGCCTTGATTGATTTTACGAATAAAGCATTGGATTTTCCCGCTTTACCGGGCCGGTTTGCCAGCAAGGTGACGGCATCCACTGCAACTGCTCCGCCGTGTGGCTTGAATGTCGCGGCAGCCAGACACCGGTCATTCGCATCCAATAATTCCAGTTCGCATTTTTCGCCGTTGCCGGAAGATTTGATTTCGAATCGGTATAAAGCATTCGGTTTAAGTTCCGGCCCGAGGGTTCTCCATATTTCGCCATCACGGTATCCCGCCAGAACTTTGTCTTGGTGACGTACAAAACCAAGCTCTACACCGCGCCATAGATATTTATTTGCATGCAGTAGAACCCGGCTCAAAAACCTGTCCTTGCTGCCGCCCGACCAACCCATTACAATCGAACATTTAAAGTCTTTGTTACCTTTGTCGAACAAAATGCGTGATGCTTTGCAGATAGACTTAGACTCGGCAGTGGTAGTTAGACAAAAGACTTTTGCTCCTGCCAATTCGGTGATTTTGTATTTTTTACCATTTTTATTCCACAGGTTCCAACCGGAACCTTTAGGCGGCATAAGCCCGGTTTTGTATGTTTTAAAGGTCATTCCGGTGGACCCGGGTGAGGCATATTGCAAAAAGCGTTTATCCCAGGTCCAGCCTTCGCGTAAATATAAATACCCCGTATTGGATAAGCCGATGTGATCATTTTTTTTGCGAAATTCATACAAATCGCGCAGACCATGAGCAAAGCGTTTGAGATTCTCAGGGTTTTTAGACTTCAAATAAGTATTCCACAACTTAAGAACAGACAAGGTTTTCTCCGCATTCTGCAATCCAAGGTCAAGGAAGTCCAGACGCTTCTTTTGGTCGGGGCTCAGTCCATTGACTGCTTTGGCTGCTTCCAGCAGTTTACGGCCTTGGCCCATGACTTCCGGCGTAAAGACCAGCGGGGCGATAGGCAGCCATTTCTTCCAGCCGATGGATTTTTCCCGTTGGAACTTACGATAGGCTTCAAGGTCGATGTTATTGCTGACTTTTTCCCAGTAGCGCCAGTATTTTTCGACTGCTGCCGCGGCTGGACCAAAGGCTGAACAGTACTCGTCATAAATTTGCTGCAGCGGAGTTTTCGGGTTGATATTGAGCCTGCCGATTACGAAATAAGAGAAGCCCTGAATACCCCATTCACCAAGAAGACTGTCGATCATCGAGCCGAGCATCCGGCCGCTTTTATGGGCATAGGTGATGGAATTGTAGGCCCAGTTGACGTAAGATACCGGCATATTGTGGCCGGAACCTGGAAGGTTGGGACGGAAAATCAACTTTGCCCCGGTTGCCGACCAGCCGTTCCAATAATCTTTAAATCTTTTCATGGAGGCGTCGTCAGTGGGATATGAATTTCCGGGAACAAAGCTCAAATGAATGTGATCGTTCAGCTTTATATGACCTTCGGGTGGTTTTCGGTAATTGCTGTAAGCATAACCGACCAGAATGACATCAGGATTGATTTTTTTTGCCGCTTCGTATAAATTCCGGTAGAAACGCGCATAGCGCATGGAGAGCCACGGGGCTTGCCGGAACTGTTCTCGGTTGATCAAAACTGCGAAGCAGTTTTGCCGGGTGGGAATTATTCCTTTTCCCCAGTAGCTTGAGGTCTTGAAACGCGGGTCCGGTTCGTCCCATGCACGGCAGTTCGGGCACGTACACATGCCCGGGGTATCGTTTTCACTGGCGCAAATATATCGCATGCCGGGACGCTTTCTTTTGAACCATGATTTGTAATCCGGATTGGTCCAGTCGGCAATTTTTTGTTTAATTAATTCCGGATTGGACACACACATGCTTATGTAGTGACCGCTCTTGTCCCCTTTCAAGGGGCGACGGGACCCGTCAGGCAACAGGTTGAAAAGCCCAGGCCGGGTCTTGCCGAAGCGCTTCCAGTAATCACTGAAAGAGTGATCAAACATCATGCACTCAGCCAAATTGAAGCGGCAGCGGCGCAACCACAAGTAGGTGTCGGTAGTGAAGCGTGTTCTGGACTCCAGGCTTGACCACGCCTGTAACGGGGAGTTTTTTAAGCGGGGGACAAACCAGCTGCTGATAAATTTAGGTTGACCGGAGAAATCAAGTGATGTCACTGAAATATTCTTTGTCTTATCTATTTTGACTCCAAGGTCACCCGGCCACAGCCAACGGACATTGAGAATGCGCTCGAGAAATTCATAAACCGCGAATGCTGAACCGCTGTGCATATAACGCATGTATTCCAGAAGTGATTTCATTTCCGGCCGAACGTCGCGGTCATCCCCGAATAAAAATAGATCATTACCGACCGTCTTCCCTGCAAAGTAATTGACTTGAGGCTTCTTTTGGGCTACTTTTGTCGTGAACGCCGCTTTGCACGGCCCGATGTAGATCAGACCGGAAAAGCCCTTGGGTTTTGAGCCTTCCGAGTAGATTGCCAATTTAGCGCCGGAGGCGAGCTTGATATGGGTTTGCAGTTCTTCCGCCGCCAGTTTTGTCGGCCGGAGCGCCTGGTCGGGGATAATGATCGCGGTCACCGGGCGGCCGTTTTTAACGATTTCGATTCCTTTGACGGTTGCGGACGTCATCAATACCCCTAACACGGCAAATATGAGCCTTTTTTGAAAAAACATATAGAAACTCCTTTTTATTTTTTGGGCGAATTGTCCTCATGCGGTGTGCCGGCGGCAATGGATTCGACCAACAATGACCCCATCAGGGTTATCGCATCAATCTTCGCTATTCCGTGTGGCTTGAATTGCCTGCTCGCAAGTAATTTGCCGTTGGCAACACTGACGCTTAATTCACATTGGGTACCGCTTTTACTAACCGTAATATTGAATTGGTAGAATGTTTCCGATTGGAGTTCGGTATCCAAGGTTCGCCAAATTGAACCGTCACGATAAGCGGCAAAGACTTTGCCGTCACAATGCATGAAGCCGATTTCTACCCCTCGCCACAGATAACTTTGATTATGAAATAAAACCCGGTTAATGACTCCATTTTTTTGCATGTCAAAATCAGTATAAGCCATGACCAGCGAGGCGGAAAAGTCCTTGGCCGGAGTATCAAACAGTTTCCGGGTCGTGTAACAATGACCTCCAGACTCCGGGTTCAGTCGCAACGCCTGAGTTTTGCCAACTTCGACCACATGATATTTTTTGCCGTTGTCATTGGCCAGCAACCATCCGGTTGTACCGGCGTTGAGGCGGCCAAGCGGATATTGCGCAAATCGAATGCCATCAGTTACAGGGGCTTTGGCCGAAGCAAACTTAAGAAATTTGTTTGCCCAAGTCGAGCCTTCACGATAATATAGATTGCCGACGTTGGAAACGCCGCTTGATTCGATTTGTTTGCGAAAGTCATACAGGGTATGCAGCGAATTAGCAAAGCGGATACGATTGGCAGATGATTTCTTCCGCAAATATGAGTTCCAAACCTCAAGGGTCGCCAGGGTGCGTTCGGCATTTTGCAAGCCTAGGGCAAGAAATTCTAGGCGGCGATGTTGAATAGCGGTCAAGCCGGGGACAGTCTTGGCGGCATTTAGCAACTCACGCCCCTTGCTCATCACCTGTGGCGTAAAAATCAGAGGCGCGATCGGCAACCATTTTTTGAACCCTATGTGATTTTTCTGTTGGAATTGATGATAAGCTTTGACATTAACCTTGTTGCTTACCAGTTCCCAATAGCGCCAGTATTTTGCTACCTTTGCAGCTGCTGGCCCGAAGGCGGAGCAATAGTCGGCGTAAATTTTATCCAATGGTGTGGTCGGATCGACATTGAGTCGGGCGATTACATAATAGGAGAATCCCTGGACACCCCATTCCCCCAGCAGCGAATCAAACATAAGGCCGACCAAACTGCCGCTTTGGTTGGTAAATCTGATTGAGTCATAAGCCCAATTGACGAAAGAAACCGGCATATTATGCCCGTTATTGACCATGTTCGGTCGGAACACCAAACTCGCACCGGTGCCAGACCATCCAGACCATCTTGATTCAAAAATTTTACGTCCTTCAGATGTAGGCGGATAAGCTTCTGGATATGTACTGGCCAATTGAATGTGTCGATTCAATTTAATCGTCTGCGGAGACTCCGAATAATTGGCATAAATATACCCAACAAGAGTAACTTTTGGATTTATTTTTTTTGCCGCGTTGTATAAGGTCAAATAGTAGCGGGCATAGCGGTCGCCGAGTGACGGAGATATGTCAACCGGACTACGTAATCCAGGCATACTGAACCTGGTACTCACAGTGGGGATCTGGCCTTTGGCCCAGTATGGAGAGAGGGCAAAGCGAGTATCTGGAGCGTCCCATGCACGACAGTTTTTGCAGGTGCACATACCGCAAGTGTCATTCTCGCTGGCAACGATATATTTCAATCCCGGACGTTTTTTCTTGAACCAGTTATTGTATTTCGGGTTAGTCCAATCAGCAATCTTCTGCTTAATTACATTAGGGTTGGAAATGCACATTGATATGGCGTGCCCGGTTTTATCGCCGGGTAATGGTTCGCGTTTACCATTAGGCAAAAGGTTAAATAGGTCCGGTCTGGTCTTCCCGAATCGTCTCCAATAGTCGCCGTAGGAATGGTCGGGCATAATGCAATTTGCCAGATTAAAGCGATTCCGCCGCAACCACAAAAAGGTATTTTTCATATATTTCAGACGTTCAGCCTCGCTTGACCATCCATGTCGGGTATATGATTTTAAATTGGTATAAAACCAACTGGAGATAAACTTAGGTTGACCGGAAAAGTCAATGTCATTAATACTTAAATCAGGCGTTTGATCAATCAGGGTACCAAGCTTTCCGGGCCATAACCAACGCGCATTTAGTTTGCGTTCAAACAGTTCGTAAACCGCGAAAGCTGATCCGCTATGCATGTAACGCATCTGGTTCTCAAGGCTGGTCATGTATTTGTTCGCAACCTGATCATCGCCGCATAAAAAGAGATTGGACCCGACTATACGTCCGGTAAACCAATTGATTGGAGGATTGCGTTTGGCGACTCCGGCTGAAAATGTTGCTTTACACGGTCCGACGTAAATTAGTCCCGCAAAGTTTACTGGCTTTGTGCTTTCGGGGTAAATTTTCAACATTGCCCCTGTGGCCAGTCTAATGAGGGTTTGCAGTTCTTCCGCCGCCAGTTTTGTCGGACGGAGCGCCTGGTCGGGGATAATGATCGCGGTTACCGGGCGGCCGTCTTTAACTATATCGATTCCATTGACAGTAGCGGCTGATATCAACATCACCAGTACAATTGGAATAAGCCATTTCAAATTTAACATATAAGAAGTTCCTTTTTTTTTAATAAATGAATCCCCAGAAGGCGCGCACATCATATTCACGGGAGGACCATGCCCGGTAGCCGCACTTGTATTGGAGAAACTTTAAGCCGGTACACGGTTCCACTCTGCCGTCAGGATAAAGCAAATTTGTGTTTTTATTGCCGTCGTGGAACATGCCGATGGTTCGAGTCACGATTTCGCCGAATACCACTTCGTAATCATATCTTGAATAATCCATCATACCGCATCCCATCAGCCAGGACGCCGCTAGTTTTTTCGTCCGTTTCATTGGGTATTTACTTGGGCCTTCAATCGGCATGGTAAAGTCGTATTTCAAATGTTGAGCAGCTCCGTGTGAGGCGTTCATGCCAAAACTGCTGCGCAGCTCTCTAACCCGGCGCTGAGCAGGGCATTGGTAGACCGAATCCTTGAACCTTTTGGTGCCGCTGGGATCAAGACCCTCAAATTTCGACGAATTCGGTAAATAAGAATCACCATCACCCGGATAGCCGCCTACCTGATAATACCACATGTAACTCCAACTGAAATTACGCTGGGCGCACGGCTTGAAATTGTCACTGTCCATAACATACATGTTGATTGCCGTACCCATTTGTTTAAGGTTGCTGGCGCACTTTATTTTCTTGGCGCGTTCGCGGGCCTGATTGAGGGCCGGCAGCAGCATCGAGGCCAGGATTGCGATGATAGCGATCACGACGAGAAGTTCGATTAGCGTAAAAAGCTTTTGGTTCATATTCTTATCCATAAGAAACTCCTGTTTTACAGTTTATATTCAGTTTAAAAAAGTTGCTTCGCAATAAAAGTTATCTTCGTCGGGTCAGGTGCTCGAGTCATTTTTCTATTCATACAACCTCCATGGTTAATTTATGGCATGTTTTTACAGGAAATTATACCAGGACAACTTCCTCTTTTTCCTGAAAGTTCTGTCCTTCTGGAGAAGCGACAGGCTTCCGTGATAATTGTTGCTTTAAAACACGCATTGTAATATTATGAACCTCTTCCGGAGCTTCGTTGTTGTGGGCATAATAGTAGCACGACAAGTGATCCGGACGGGCGTATTCAAGATATCTAGTCAGACCTTCTTCATATTCTTCGTGCGAAGCTTCCGGCATTAACATATTTTCAATCAGTGCAAAAGTTTTTTTCTCCGCATTACAGGCTTCTTGAATTGTCCTTTCCCAGACCGAAGATAAATCGGCTTTAATTTTTTGCGGGGTTTCCTTGAAAAAACTCTGTCTGTGAAAATTACCATCATAACCGACAAAATCAATCCCTTCAATCATTGCCGCTCTTCTGGTGAAATATTCCGGTGTCCCCGGCATATTGAACATGGTTATTTGCATTTCCGGCCTGACCGATCTGGCGATATAAGTAAGCTCCTGCAGAAAATCCACATAACTGTCCTGCATGTTTTCAGCACTAGGGGTTGCCCCGTATTTCTTTATGGTTGCCGGGTGTGTTGAGATTAAATCCACGCTTTTGGGTTCGTCCCATACCAGCCCGTCTATTTCATAATCCTGACAAACCGTTTTGATAAACCAGCCGGACCATTTGCGAAACTCCGGTGATTCAAGACATCCGATTGCGGGTGTTCCCGGAACAACGGTTGCCGGATTCGCACAGGTCCAGAAACTCGGCATATAGGGTGAACCGGCAAAACGTCCGCCGATCCTGCTGGGAATTAAGAGTACTTCCAGGCCGCATTCGTGTGCCATCTTAACTTGCATTGCAAAAGTCCTGCGTGAATACATCATCTCGCTTTCACTGAAAGACAATGCCACGGCGTCAAAACCGTTTTCCTTCATATCCTCAAAACTTTCCCGCCACTGCTTCGGAATTACCGTCCAGTTACCATATGACAAACAATATGCGCTTAAATACATTTTTTCCCTTTGCTATTTGTAATTTGTTTAATAGTCAATTAAAGTATAATGTATATAAACGGCGCTGTCAACAGTAATTATGTTTGAAAAACAATGGATGATGTTTGAAAAATGATTTACAGGCTGAATATGCTTGAACGTGTCAACTCGTCTTCACTGCGGGTTGACCGGCTGGGAATTTTCCCGGAAAAGGATCATATGATTCAACGTGTTTTTGATTGTTTATCCTTCAGTTTGATTTTACACGGAAAAGGTGAAATGGCTGATGACGGAACACAATACGCAATTGAGTCGCCCTGCATGTTGATTCATCCCAAAGGAAAGTTTTTTCAGTATTCACCCATCGGCAGATGGCACGAAGTGTCAATCGCATACGTTTCGCCGGATGAAGAAGATTTTCTTAGCCTGTTAGGACAGAAAATTGCCCCGGCAGTAATTAAGATCAATGATGTATTATGGGTAATGGATATGGTCGAGAAGATTCAGGAATTACTGCCGTTCCGGGAACATCGCGGGATGAGTGACCAAATCGATACTCTCTGCTCACTTATTTTGACGCACGTTATCTTCGACAGTAGTAATTCTGAAATTCAATCCGCAATTAATAGAATCGCCAAGGTGCGCTCCTGGTTCGAATCGCATTATAATAAGTCGTTCAATATAGACCAGATCGCTATTGAATTTGGTTTTTCCCCGTGTGATTTCCGTAAAACCTGGCAGAATTTCTATAAGTGTTCACCTAAAGAATACATAAATCATCTGCGGATCGCGGAAGCGGAACGACTGCTGAAAGATACTAATTTACCGATAAAAGCCGTAGCCGAAGTAATCGGTTTTCCGGATCAACGCTATTTTTCCACCTGGTTCAAAAAATACCATAAAAAGTCACCCGGACAATTTAAATCCGAGGAGCAGTAATTATAAACTGCAAGATCAGGGCTGCTTTCAGCTTCATAAATTCAAGCTGGTATTTATTCAAAACATTAATGATTATAAAAACAAAAAAGTCCGTGAACCAGGCGGGACCGCCAAAAGCAAAAAAGAAAGAAATATTTTTAAATTATTTCGCCCCGGCACGTTGCCGGACTGGATTCAACGCAGGAGCGTTGGTCGCCGCTTGCGGCGAAAGTATGTTACGCAATTTATTGCTTGTTAAACAGTTCAGTTCGCACGGCGTGATGGTTTTGAAAAACGATTCAGAGTTTTTCAAAAGCGTTGAACGCAGAGCGTAATTCGCGGCAATTCGGCATTGCCGACTTTTGTTGAGCCGTCTAATCAGGTTCTTACCTGTAAAATCTTGTCACTTTTGGGCAGAAGAAATGTAATTGTGCAATGCAAATCTTTGTTGTGTAAGCAGTAGAGCAGCTTTCGATGAAAGCGCCGGGATGCGAAAGCATCCCACCCACGGGCTAATTTTTTAGCCACCAATTGACCTTAATTACATATCCGTACGTTCCCCGCCGGTTTCATCGAAACAGGCGCTACCTTCCCACGACCATACTTGCGTTTACGACTTACAGCTTGGTTCCGACTATGCTGGTTTAGGTCAATTGAATATTATCGCACCCGACGCTATGAAAAATTTGCATACAGCGCGGAATATACCCAGCTTGGTGTGATAGGCGAATTAGCGCTGAAAGCGCGACATATAAAAATGGGAGCGCGTGGCTCCAGCCGCGCAGAAAAGCGCATTAAATGACCCAATGTATTTATCCCTGGGAGCGCGTGGCTCCAGCCGCGCAGAAAAGCGCATTAAAAAATCAAGCGCTGAAAGCGCGACATATCCCAATAGTGGGAGCCGGGCTTTTTAACGGGGATGCATAACCATGCCGAACGGCGAATTAGCCCTGTAAGGGCGGCATATAAGTCTGGCGCGTTGCCCGTTCTGCCCAGAGTGCTGGACAATACATTTCAATCAGGCTGGAAGTATTGAAATTGTTTATTGGGAGCGCCGCAGGCCACTGCGGCATTTCGCGAAAGACCGGCAAATAATAAAAGATATATGAGCTGATTTCAAAATAAACGTTATCCCCAATCGGGGAATAAAATATGCCTTAATAAGCTTTCATGCCGCAGTAGCCTGCGGCGCTCCGAAAGAATACATTTCCCGCAGTAACCTGCGGCGCTCCGAATGGAATCTTTCCCACAAAATTTGCACTCTCGAATATTGCGGAGTATATTTAAATTGAGATGACACTGGAAAATACTTAAATCAAATTTTTTGCGTCAAAAAATCAATCTAATTGGTGTTTTGGATTGATTTTATGATTTATTAAGTTCAAAAAACGGTAAAATATGGGGCCCCCACGAGAAAAATCCTGAAATATCAGTGTGTTGTTGCAAGTGTAAGAAAAAGAAATAAGACAGAAAGGATTATGTATGTTTATCCGTAATGTAACATTTATATTTACGGTTATGTTATTAATTTCATCATGCAGATCAAAAGAAAATCGCCTGACAATTGAAGCCACATCTACCGATAATTTTATTGTCAATAGTAAGCGAATGACCGCAAGTGAGTTGCTTGACCTGTTAAAAGGTAATAACCTTCCCGGAGAAATCAAATTCACAACTCATTCTAAGCTGGTGTTTCCTCCTGAAGAAGTATTGAAGAGCTTTAGAAAAATTAGGGAGGAGGGGCGCGCTAAGATTATTTGGGATGTCGCCCGTAATGATTTTGGACCAAGAAAAGTCAAATCAATTGATGAACCAATTCCCCAAAATCCCGAAGACTTAAAATTTATTGTTAAAGCTTTTTATATATCATTAGCTCATGAAAAATCACCTGAGAGAGACGATCTTCTCTTGGATAACCCGGAGTCATATATTCCACCGCGAGGTGAACTTGGCGTTAAAAATTTATCGGATCATCAACGCAAATACTTAAAAGCAGGGTTAAAACTAATATATGAAGAGATGGAAGAAGCAAAAAAAATGGAAGCATTAAAAAAGTTTATCCCTTTTGAGGCTGACCCTCTTTTTTATTGATTCTTAACAATCCGTGAATTTTTTTCAAGATTCGCTTTTTTGTTTGTTGATTGGCTTAAAAATCAGCCGGATGACTTGATTTCAGCGGTTATTTTCTCTTTTGGGTCTTTTGGGTATAACCCGAATGGTCCGTCAGCCCCGAATGGTCCGAAAAATCAATCTAAGAGGTGTTTTTGGTGATTTTATGACTATTTTAAGTTCAAAAAACGGTTCGATATGGGGGGCTACCCCACGAGACAGCAGCCTTTTAACGGGGGTGCATACCCTTGCGGGGTGATGAGCGTAGCGATTGAACCCCGGGAACAGTTAAAAAATATTTAAAGCCCTGAATGGGCGACATATAAAGCAAGGTAATTATCAGCCGGAGTAATAGCAAATGTTATTGAGATAAAAAAGAAATGAAATCTCGTTTAATATATTTATTAATAATTCTGATAATTCTAATTATTATTGCTTATTCACTTGGTACTTATTGTGTTATTCCAGCTCGGTCACAAACTGTAACCAATATGTGCATAATTGTTAGAGAAATTAAGACGTATCATCGTAAATATAATCAGCTTCCTCTAAGCTTGAATGATATAGCACTCGAAAATTGTTGTCGCAAAGATTATTATGGAAAGAATATTATTTATAAAATACATGACAACCGTATATATCTGATTAGTTATGGGAAGGACGGAAAAAAAGGCGGCTCTAATGATTGTAAAGATATCGTTTGTTATTGGTATCCAATGCTTGAAGAAAAATTGTCTCCGTATTTTCTCAACGAAATAGAATTAAAAAAACTGGGTGATTATTAAAATGAGACCGTTAAACAGCTTTTTGATTATGTCAGTGAAATATTTGAATAATGTAAAATAGGAATGCCTGATGAAAATAAAAAGTAGGTTAAACCGAAAAAAAATATTTGCAGGTTTTTTGTTAATCATGTCATTTATCATGGGAATTAACTTCTTTGCATGCGTTATCATTGGTTATCATTTCAAAGGCTCTGCTTATTTTAAAGGGAAAGTAACACCAGAAGGAATTTATATGTTACACTCCTGTGGGAAATATACTGTCGTTCCAAAAGAAGTTTTTATAAATTACAGGCGATTGGAAGTAATAACTTTTCTTTTTCCTGGTGTTCTCGTACTTATACTGCTTACATATAAGTCAATTTATAGAGAATCATTCAAAGAGATTAATGAAAATGTGGTTAAATTGACAGATGACATTCGTCTTATCAGAAAATTGAAAAAAATCAATACAGATAAGTTTGGTTGTTATTGTGTAATAATAGTTTTCATATGCATTTTTATTTATATTTTTGTAAATATTTTTTATAAAAGTCAACCGAAAGAGATTACATCTAAGAAAAAACATAACGAATTATCCAATAAAAGTCAAAATGAAATAATTGATCAAGGACATGAAGACCAATCTGATTTTTTTCCTCCTATAGAAGATTCTGGAAATAATAAACAAAAAAGTCCGTGAAGCAATCAGCTGTCACGGACTTTCATCAGTTCAAAAATGAACCAGTTTTAACTGAAACTTAGTACCGGTAGTGTTCCGGTTTGTAAGGCCCTTCAACCGGAACGCCGATATAAGCGGCCTGTTCCTCGCTCAGAGTTGTCAGCTTGGCACCGAGTTTAGCCAAGTGTAAGCGGGCTACTTCTTCATCCAACTGCTTGCTCAAACGATAAACGCCGATTTCCCGTTCCGGGTTGGCCGCGATATCGATCTGGGCCAGGGTCTGGTTGGTGAAGCTGTTGGACATTACAAAGCTGGGATGACCGGTCGCGCAACCGAGGTTGACCAGACGGCCTTCCGCCAGCATATATATGCAGTGTCCGTCAGGGAAAGTATAACGGTGAACCGGGCAACTGCTGCCTTTGATCTCTTCCTTAACGATGCCCGGCCAGTTTTCAAGTTTGCTGACCTGAATTTCATTGTCAAAATGGCCGATGTTACAGACGATGGCCTGATCTTTCATTTTACTCATATGCTCGGCGGTAATGATGTCTTTATTACCGGTGGTGGTGACATAGATGTCGGCAACGGGCAGGGCATCGGCCACGGTGCAAACCTTGAATCCGGCCATACATGCCTGCAAGGCGCAGATCGGGTCTACTTCAGATACCAGTACCTGGGCGCGTTCGTTGCGCATGGCTTCGGCTGAACCTTTGCCGACGTCGCCGTAGCCGCAGACCATGGCGGTTTTGCCTGAGATCAGGACGTCGAGGGCGCGTTTGATCGCGTCGGTCAGGGAGTGGCGGCAGCCGTAAACATTGTCAAACTTGCTTTTGGTGACCGAGTCGTTGACATTGATGGCCTGGAACAGCAGTTCGCCTTTTTCCTCCATCTGCACCAGACGATGGACGCCGGTGGTGGTTTCTTCGGAAACGCCTTTGACTTTCGGCGCGACTTTATGCCAGTGTCCGGGTTTTTCCTTCAGGACTTTTTTCAACAGATTGTTAATGACCTGCAATTCGTAATTGTCGGTCGGCACATCGAGGATAGATGCGTCGTTTTCAGCCGCATAACCGCGATGAATAAGCAACGTTGCGTCGCCGCCGTCGTCAACGATCTGGTCGGGGCCGCCGCCGTCCGGCCAGGTCAGGGCGTTCATGGTGCAATCCCAGTATTCCTCGAGGGTTTCGCCTTTCCAGGCAAAAACCGGAACGCCTGCTTTGGCGACAGCCGCCGCGGCATGATCCTGGGTTGAGAATATATTGCATGAGCACCAGCGCACATCGGCTCCGAGTTCGACCAGTGTTTCGATCAAAACAGCGGTTTGGATGGTCATGTGGAGCGAGCCCATGATGCGAATGCCCTGCAACGGTTTTTGCGGTCCGTATTTGGCGCGGGTGGCCATCAAGCCGGGCATTTCGTGTTCGGCTATATCGAGTTCCTTGCGGCCGAAGTCGGCCAAACTAATATCAGCAACTTTGTAATCCATGATTCTGATTCCTTATAATTAAAAAAATATGTAGTGAAAATTGACAATGTATCAGAATTAAAAGCCGCCGGATTTCTCCAGCATCTTGCCTTCAAGTTTAACTCTGTACGTTGCGCTCAGCATTTAAAGCTTCCTTATTATATTGCCGCGATATTGTCGCGAATCACGTTCCAGCGTTCATCGGAAATTTCGGACCCGATTATCTGTACGACTTCGGCTCCGGTGATTGCTCCGTATTTTGCACAGGTCGCAAGGTCTTTGCCGTGCGCCAGACCATGCAGAAATCCGGTTTGCCAGAGATCGCCGGCCCCGGTTGTGTCAATTGCTTCAACCACATTCGCGGGAACCCTGACCGGTTCGCCGCCGCGTTCCAGCAGGCAGCAGCCTTCTTTGCCGAGTTTTACCGCCGCCAGCGAACAGTATTTGCATAATTCGGCGGCTTGTTCCTCCGGAGACATATCGCCGCAGAATTCCCGGGCTTCGTCTTCATTGGCAAAAACGATATCAATATATTTTTCAAGCAATTCCGGCAGAATGTCTTTATTGGCCGCCACCACTTCAAATGATGCCAGATCAAGGCTGACGGTACAACCGGCGGCTTTTGATTTTATCATCAGCTGCAGGGTGAAATCGCGGTTGAACAGGGAATATCCTTCAAGATGAACATGTCCGATTCCTTCAAAAATCTCCGATGCGACGTCATTTCCGGTTATCAGGCCGGACGCGCCGAGATCGGTTCTCATGGTGCGTTCGGAATCAGGGGTGATCAAGCACAGGCAGCGTCCGGTGTGACACGCAGGGTTAACCAGAAAACGGGAGCCGTCCCCGCCAAGCTCGATTAACCGGTTTTTGTAGAATTCACCGTCTTCGTCATCGCCGATAGTCCCGAACATTGAGGCAGGGGTTCCCAGCCTTGCCAGTCCGAAGATAGTATTTCCGGCGGAGCCGCCCGGTGCACTATGCGGCTTACCGGCTTTCGCGACCAGATCAGTCATCTGTTCGGTTGAAACAAGAACCATACCGCCTTTGTTGCCGTCAATCGAATTGATGAAAGCGTCATCAACATTTATCAACAGATCTAGCAGCGGAGAACCGACCCCGAGAATTGGGGGATTTATTTTCATAACTGAAATCCGAGATATTTTGCGGCCGCGGCTTTAAGGTCTTTGACTTTGTCGGTTTTTTCCCAGGGGAATCCGTCACGACCGAAATGGCCGTAGGCGGCGGCATCCTGATAGCACCAGCCATTTTTATGCGGATTCTTCAGATCCAGAATATCGATGATCGCGGCCGGACGCAGATCGAAAACTTCACGCAGAACAGCTTCCAGATTACCATCGTCATCAATTTTGCCGGTGCCGTAAGTGTCAATGTTGATGCTCAACGGATCCGCTACGCCGATAGCGTAAGCAACCTGTACTTCGCATTTATCGGCCAGGCCGGATGCGACAATGTTTTTCGCGACATAGCGGCACATGTATGCGGCTGAACGGTCAACTTTTGACGGGTCTTTGCCGGAGAACGCGCCGCCGCCGTGAGAGCCGACGCCGCCGTAAGTGTCGACGATAATTTTACGTCCAGTCAGGCCGGTATCGCCGTGCGGTCCGCCAATCTCAAATCTGCCGGTCGGATTAACATAATATTTAACTTCAGTCTTGAAGAATTCAGCCGGGATTACCTTTTCCGCGACCATCTTGACTACTTCTTCCAACTGCTCAATTTTCATTTCCGGAGTGTGCTGATGGGAAACCACAATCGTCTCAACTTGAACCGGTTTGCCCAATTGATAACGGAATGAGACCTGGCTTTTAGAGTCAGGCCGCAGGAAATTGTATTTCTCCGGTTCTTCTTTACGCAGACGGGCCAGTTCCTCAACAATCCGATGCGAATAAAGAATCGGAGCCGGCATCAGTTCCGGAGTCTCATTAGTTGCAAAGCCGAACATCATTCCCTGGTCGCCGGCTCCCTGTTGGCTGTATTTGCCCATACCTTCGGTCACACCCTGAGAGATGTCGGAGGACTGTTTGTGGATGCAGATCATAACTTTACAGGTATCAGCACAGAAACCGACGCCTTCTTCATTGTAGCCGATCTTGCGGACGGCATCCCTGGCGACTTTTTCCCAGTGTACATCAGATTTTGTCGTGATTTCGCCGGAGATAACGATCAGATCGGTGGTAGTGAGGGTTTCGCAGGCAACACGGCTTTCCGGATCATTTTTGAGACAGGCGTCAAGAATCGCGTCAGATATTTGATCGCAAACTTTGTCCGGATGCCCCTCTGATACTGATTCGGAAGTAAAAACGTGTTCTGCATGAATTTTGCTCATGGCCGAGTTCCTTTATTTTAATTTTTAATGACTGATTTTATAGATTTTAACAAACAATAATATACAGCTTATCAAGGGGTAATTCAAGCCGTAAATGAGCAAAATTTGAGTATGAATCCTAGTCCGGGAAAAGATAAGTTTTTATTTACAGGGATTGCTCCATATTGAGCATTTTAAAAATTTCCCGTTTGATTTCCGGAAGTTCCTGTTGATCTGTTCTGATATGCATTTCCGGATTGACCGGCGGTTCGTAAGGAGAATTTACTCCGGTAAATTCAGGAATTTCACCTGCATCGGCTTTTTTGTAAAGACCTTTTGGATCCCGTTTGCGGCACTCTTCGATCGGGGTGTCAACATATACTTCGAAAAAGTTCTCTTCTCCAATGATCTTTCTGGCTGCGTCCCGGTCTTCGCGATAAGGAGAAATAAACGCGGTTATCACGATTAGACCGGCGTCATTCATCAGCCTGGCGACTTCCGCGATCCGGCGGATATTCTCTTTGCGGTCAGCCGGGCTGAAGCCGAGGTCACGGTTGATGCCGTGCCGGATATTATCACCATCCAGTACATAACAGGCGTGCCCCTGATTGATCAATTCGTTTTCCAGGGCAAAGCCGATGGTGCTTTTGCCGGAAGCGCTCAAACCGGTGAACCAGATAGTGACGGGTTTCTGACCGAGCAGCGCCATCCGTTCTTTTTGGGTGACCATACTTTCATGCCAGGAAATATTCTGACTTTTCGGGGCGGCATCGAGTTTTGCGGCTCTGCTGGTGCCGGTCCTGCGAATAATCATTCCGGCCGCTACCGTATTGTTGGTTACGGTATCGATAACGATAAAATTGCCGGTACTCCGGTTTTTATTGTATTCGTCGTAGGCGATTGATTTCAATAATGAAATTTTGACCCGCCCGATTTCGTTTAACTCCAGTCCATCGGAGTCCTGACGGTGCAGGGTGTTCGGATCGACTTTGTACATTAGATTGGAAAACATACCGCGAACCGTCTGGGTACAGTGTTTGAACAGATAGTGTCGGTCAACGGCCATTTTATCTTCGCTCATCCAGACCAGCATTGCTTCCAGGTCCTGTCCGGCTTCCGGCAGGTTGTTGACATGGGTGATCATGTTGCCGCGGCTGATGTCGATCTCGTCTTCCAGGGTCAGGGTTACCGACATGCCGGAAAAGGCCTCAGGGATATCTCCCTCCATGGTGACGATACTTTTGACCTTGCTTTCTTTCCGGGATGGATGGACTATTATTGAATCGCCTTTGCGAACCACTCCTGAAGCGACTGTGCCACAGAAACCGCGGAAATTCTGGTTCGGGCGGTTGACGTACTGGACCGGGAACCGGAAGTCGATCAAGTTGCGGCCGGAATCGATATAGACATTTTCAAGGTAGCTAAGCAGCGGAGAGCCGTCATACCACGGCATATTGGTGGATTTTGTGACTACATTGTCTCCTTTGAGCGCGCTGATTGGAATAAAGGTCAAGTCGGTGACACTCAGTTTTCTGGCGAAATCGACAAATTCGGATTTGATTTCCTGAAAGATCTCTTCTGACCAGTCAACCAGGTCCATTTTGTTAACCGCAACCACAATATGCGGAATTCGCAGCAGTGATGAAATGAAGCAGTGGCGTCGGCTCTGGGTCAGGATACCGTTGCGGGCGTCGACCAGGACGATCGCGAGGTCGGCGGTTGAGGCTCCGGTAGCCATGTTGCGGGTATATTGCTCATGTCCGGGGGTATCGGCGATAATAAAGCGGCGTTTGGGGGTGGAAAAATAACGAAATGCCACATCGATGGTTATGCCTTGTTCGCGTTCAGCTTTCAAGCCGTCGGTCAACAGTGCGTAATCAATCTCTTCGCGTCCCAGTTTCTTTGAATCGCGATGAACGGCTTCAAGGTGATCGTTGAAAATTGACTTGCTGTCATGCAGCATCCTGCCGATCAAAGTCGATTTGCCGTCGTCAACACTGCCGGCGGTGGTAAACCGCAGCAATTCGGATTCTTTAGATTGGCGCAGTAACTGTTCTACCGATTCCGGTGTGGTGTTTTCATTCATATTCATAAGTTAAATTTCCTGCCCAGACAGAGGAAACCTTGACTGTTGAGCAACGTCTCTTTATTATATTTTAATTCATTATCTTCCGTATCACCTTCATAGATCATGCCGCCGGCGGCCAGAACCACTGCATGAGCTGCGGCGGAATCCCATTCCCAGGTCGGCCCGGCGCGATAGTAGATATCTGCCTCGCCTTCAGCCACCAGGCAGAACTTTAAACTGCTGCCCATGCTGGTGCTTTTTGTTGCCTGGTATTTGTTCAGAATAACTTCCTCGGCTTCGTTGGCGTGTGATTTACTTCTTACCGCGGTAATCTCAGCGGTATTGACGGACGGCAGTTGAGTTGTCTTTCCGTCGCAAACTTTCCGCGCTCCGTCTTTGTCCCCTATATAAAGCCATTCGCGGGCCGGGGCGTAAACAATCCCGAGAATCGGAGTATTGCCTTCAATCAGGGCGATATTGACGGTGAAGTCCCGTTCTTTCCGGATGAATTCTTTGGTTCCGTCCAGCGGGTCGATCAGCCAAAAGCGTTGATATTTTTTGCGGGTGCCGTAAGGTACCAGTTCTTTATCTTCCTCGGAAATGATTGGAATATCCGGGAATTCCGCCTTGAGAACCGTTGTTATGTGATCGTGAGATAACTTATCGGCCAGGGTTAAGGGCGAGTTATCTTTTTTGGTTTCAAAGTCGGAGCTAGGATCATGGTAAACTTTCATGATCCGGTTTCCCGCTTCAATTGCGGTTTTGCACAATATATCAATTTTACGGTTGTCCATGGATCAAAAATAACCTTCTTCTTTTTTCTGTTCCATCGAACCGTCCTGGTCATGGTCGATAACCCGGGTAATGCGTTCGCTGTTGCGTTCGCACATGGTTTCGGCGATTATTTCATCCAGCGTCGTCGCTTCCGAGCGAACCGCCCCGGTACAGGGCCAGCATCCGAGAGTCCGGAAGCGGCACATGACTTCTTCAATATGTCCTCTTTCCGGCGGCGGAGTGACTCCTTCGACATACGGGATCAGCATATGACCGTCAACAATAACTTTACGTTTTTGTGCATAGTAAAGCGGGTTGATCGCGATATTTTCACTTTTGATATAGCTCCAGATATCCAGTTCGGTCCAGTTGGAGATCGGGAAAACGCGGATTGATTCGCCCTGGTTGATCCGGCCGTTATACAGTGACCAGAGTTCCGGACGCTGGTTTTTAGGGGCCCATTGTCCGAATTTATCACGAAAACTGAAAATACGCTCTTTGGCCCGGGATTTTTCCTCATCTCTTCTGGCTCCTCCGAAAGCCGCGTCATATTGGCCTTCCTTGAGCGCTTCCAGCAGAGCCTGGGTTTTTAACTGGGCACAGCATTTTACGGTCCCGAGATCCCAGGGATTGGTTCCGGATTCAAGCGCCCGCGTATTTGAGGAAACCCGCAGATCAAGATTCATGTCAGTTTTCAGCTTTTCCCTGAATTTGATCATTTCCGGAAATTTGTATGTTGTGTCGACATGCAGCAACGGAAATGGAATGGTTGCCGGCGCGAATGCTTTAAGCGCGAGATGCAGCATGACTGAAGAATCTTTTCCGATGGAGTAGAGCATTACCGGATTTTCAAATTCAGCGACGACTTCACGAATAATATGAATACTTTCAGCTTCCAGGCGTTGCAGGGTGTTCATCCCGTAATGGGGAGTTTTCATTATCGACCAATCTAAATCTAATTAAAATTATTTCCGACAAGAGCATCGACTCCAGTGTGTCGACACAAGTAAAAAAATAATATAGCTTAAATCAGGCTAAAGTCAAATTATCGGCCCTTTGCTTTTAATAATTTTCAAACATGTTTTTCTGTATTCACTAAAGCAGATAATATTGTTGTTGAACCCGCACGACTGATTAGTTGTTGTAACGTTTTTTGTTTGTTAGTTGTTTACAGTTATTGTCTTGTGAATTAATTATAATCAAGCCGCCAGTATATTTGTTATCATTAATTCATTTGTATTATGCAAAATTCGTTATATAATTATTGATCTTTTTAAATTTTCCAGGAGACAAGAGATATGGTTGATATAGGACTAAGGCTGTGTGCGGGAATAGCGGCACTTGGAATAATGTTTTCGTTATATATGGTTTTTTCCAGAAGAAAAACGGAAAGAACGGAAATTGATGACATGATTGATGAATTCAATCAGGCCAACCCGGATAATCCAATATCAACCTCTACTCCGCTTGATATGAAAAAATCGTTTCACTTGTTCCTGCTTTTGTTTCCGGTACTTGCGGTTGTTATTGCGGTTGCATATCCAAATAAGCCCGGTGGAAGAATAGGGTGGGACAATCCTGTATACTGGATCGTTATTTTATTTATTAACGTTCCTGTAATTGTGAATATCAGTTTTTTAATTCATACCGTCATCAGTTCCAGTATTCGGCATAAAAGATTCAAAAAAGAATACGGGGAACTTCTCGCTGAAATAGAGGCTGAGGAGCGCAAGTCAACTGAAAATAGCGCTGAATGAGTTTAAAATAAATCTCTCAAATTATGAACAAACGACATTGACCGGCGCGGAGCGCGGGGAGGGCGGCCCATCAGCTCCGGCGGAGCATCCTCGAGGAAGTCGGGAATATGAAACTCCCCATAGTCGAATTTCGGCATGGTTTCGAAGTTCCGGGTCAATATCAATTCATTTTTCGCGCGGGTGATTGCCACGTAGAGAACCCGGCGTTCCTCTTCAAGTTCCGACTCGTTACTGGTCCGGCTGTGCGGAAACGAACCAGGTTGGGCCTGTAAAATATAACAGACGTCGCACTCGGTGCCTTTGGCGCTGTGGACCGTGATCAAGGTTACCTGATCCTCATCCGGCTCGGTGCTGGTTGAGTGATTCGGGTCAAGAACGTAAGCTTCGAGAAATTCTTTGATGCTCGGGAAATTTGCCGCCAGTTCGTTGATCACCATCAGGTCGCGGCGCCGTGAGGTCCACTTGTCATACTGTTCACTGAGGACCGGATTCAGAACATCTACCGCGGCCTTGACTGCCGCTCCGGGATCATCTTCACACTCATTAACTTTGGTTATAGCGTCGATAATTTCCGGTCGTTTCGACAGGCGTTTTTTCAGGAAGTCAATTGCGTCTTCATCGGATTCCGAGAGGTCGCTGAATATTTTCGCGGCGGTCTGGTCGCCGATTCGCGGCCAGAGTCGCAGGAAGCGGATCCAGGCCAGTTCATCCAGCTTGTCAAAGGCCGCACGCAGCAGCGAGATCATATCTTTAACATGAGCAGTTTGGAGCAATGAAAGACCGCCGATAAAGCAGTATGGGATTTTCTTTTCAATCAAAGTGCTTTCAAGTGCCCGGGCGGAGAACGCGCTGCGGATCAGAATCATGTGATTGGCCCAGTCAAAACCCTGGTCGTGGCGCCGTTCCAAATCATTGCTTATATATTCAGCTTCTTCAAACTGGTTGGAGAAATATTTGGTTTCGGGATGCTTGCCCGGACCGCGATATGCCCGTAAGTGCTTGTTGTACCCAAGCGGTGATTCATCAAGCACCCAGTTGGCTAAATCAAGGATTTCCTGTGTACTGCGATAATTTTCTTCAAGTTTCATGATTTTGGGGTTGATTACCCGCTGGTCAAATGAGTGAACATTCCGGAAATCCGCACCGCGAAACGCGTAAATGCTCTGTGCGTCGTCACCGACACAAAATAGTTGGGCCGGATTGTATAAATTTTCCAGGATCATCCATTGCAGCGGATTGGTGTCCTGCATTTCGTCAACCAGAATATGGTCGAACAGCGAACTGAGCTTGCTGCGTACATCCGGATTGTTTGCCAGCACATCGGCGAAGCGCTGGAGCAGATCGTCGAAATCGACATAACCGCGTTCTTTTTTGCGTTTTTCATAAAACTTGCAAATCTTCAACGTCAAAGCCAATTCTTCATTTTCCAGATCGGTATATTTTTTCAGATATTGTTCAAACGAAACAATTGTGTTTCTGGAATAAGAGTAATAATTGACCAGTTTGGCGGCCTGAGGAAAGCCGCTTTTGCTGCGACCGTCAAGAACGGTGCCGCGCCCCAGACGCATCAGGGCCACCTGGTCGTCCCGGTCGATTACGGTCACATTGTTCATGTCGAAAACATGTGGAATGCTGCGCATGATGTCGAGGCAGAAGCGGTGGAAAGTCCCGGCGAACAGGCCGGACGCTGCTCCGCCGAGTTCATTTTGCAAACGGTGTTTCATTTCCGCCGCGGCCCGTCGGGTAAAAGTCAGCAGGAGGATACGGGTCGGGTCGACGCCGTTTTTCAGCAGATGCAAGGCTCTGGCGGTGATAGTTCTGGTTTTACCGGTGCCGGCTCCGGCCAGCAGCATAATGTTTTCCGGGCCGTCGTAAGTGGCGGCGGCCAGCTGTTCCTTGTTCATCGAATCAAGCAGACTGGACTCCGAGCCGGTCGGGGATTCCTCTTCTTTCACAACCGGTTCCCGGCATTTGGGGCAGGCGGACAACAGCGTTTGAAAATTATGTCCGCCAGGTAAAGTGAATCCGCAATTGTGACATATGTATCCTGAATCACTCATGATGTGCCTCCGTTTTTCCAGTAATCATTTCAGCCAGATAATTGCCGACGGCTTTTGCCGCGACTTGATTCGGATGCCCATCATATTTAATGGAATATTTTTCAAGATGTTCGTTGTAGTCAGGAATAATTTTATTCAACATAATAACCTCAAGACCAGTTGCTTTCAGCGCTTTCGCGTACTCGTCGGCATTGCCCCAGTAAACAACCCTGAATTTTATGTCCGGGTATATTTCCTGTAACAGCATTGACGCTTTTTTGACAATGCCGGATGCAAGTACAATATCTTTTGTCCTGCTTTTTTCAATCACGCCTTGCCTTAATACTGTGAATATTTGAGATCGCGAGAGAATTTTGATCAAGCAGGCGGTATAAAATGAATTGAAACGGCCTGTATATTGGATTTTCCCTTTTGTATCAAACCGGTATTCCGGGCCGTTTAAGTCCCACAGCATCCAACCTCCACACCGCGACGGATGAGCCGGGATTGCGGTATATATTGCGTATACGGGAGCGGATCCGGCAAGTATTTTTTCAACAATGCCGTGTTCGATGGCCGCCAGCATCTGATGTGGACCGTAACCGTGGAACCCGAAGTTAAGAACCTTGTATCCGGTTTCCATTCCGCATACCCAGGGAAAGGTTTTGTCATCAGCCAGGCAATCCCCGTATGTGAATGAACCGCCGAAGAACAGGATGGATTTTTCCGGCAGGCGCGGCTTCGGTGATATTCGCCATCCGGCTGCGTTTGTAGTGTAGGCAATATCATAAATTACTTCATTGCCTGATGACAGCTTCGCTTTGATTTTACAATTATTTCCCGGTTTATAGCCAAGAATGTTGTTTGCCTGCCGGTAGTTGCCGAAGCGTGAAAAATATTTACCCTCTTTTTTGATATTTGGCGCATTGTCCAGGTTGTAATGCTGCTCTCCGGTCGTTTGAGTCGATTTTGCGATTAAAATATTGTGATACAACAAAAATTCAACTGCCGCCAGCATCAGGCACACCAGCGAAATATTGATTGAAATAATTTTGATAGCTTTACGCTTGCGGCATAAATAAGCGATGCCGGCGGCGGAGATGAAGCCCAGCAGAAATATCCAGAAAAAGGCTTGTTTGCTTTTAAACAACAAAATACCCGCAAGCAACAATTCACATAAAACAATGATGGAACCTGATCCAATTAATATCAGTTTCCTGCATGTAGATTTCTGCAACATTTTCTAATTTATCTTTGGCGGTTACCAGGTCTTCTTCCGCTGCGTTTGCCGGATCGCGGTCCGCTTGAGCGGTTCCCGCTGGATTTTTTCTTTGGAATATTCGGCACATCAACCGGAACGACCATTTCATCTTCCGGGAAAATACATTCCGCCTTGATATCAGCGTATTTCTCGATATCCGCCAGGGCGTAGGCTCCCATTTCACAAACAAAACTGATTGATTTTCCGGTAGTGCCGGCGCGTCCGGTTCGGCCGATACGATGCACGTAGTCTTCAGCCCTTTCCGGCAGGTCGTAGTTGATGACGTGTGAGACGTCGTCAATATGGATACCGCGGGCGGCTACATCGGTTGCAACCAGTATTTTTACTTCGCCGGAGCGGAAACGGTCGAGAATCTTGATTCTCTTTTGCTGTGGAACATCTCCTGAGAGCAGGCCGCAGTCGATGCCGCAGGCTCTCAATTTATCACAGAGGTCGCCGTTGAAGTCCTTACGGTTACCGAAAATCATTATTCTGGAATAGTCTTCGTGTTTGAGCAGCCACATCAGCAGCGGGAATTTTTCATTCCTGGATGCGGTATAGAACGTTTGCTCGATCAGTTCGGTTACGACATGTTCGGGTTCGCTTTCGACGGTTATGCTGTCGTGCAGCCAGCTGTCGGCCAAGCGTAATATGCTTTCCTCCAGAGTGGCGCTGAACAGGATGGTCTGACGTTCGCCGGTACGGGGACACTGATTGATAATCCGGCGGACATCCGGAATAAAGCCCATGTCGAGCATCCGGTCAGCTTCGTCGATGACGAGAATTTCAGTTTTGGACAAATCCAGATGGCGGCTCCGGGAATAATCGATCAGGCGTCCGGGCGTACCGATCAATACATCAATTGGCCGGGCCAGGTGCTGGCGCTGTTTCTGGTGATCCATGCCGCCGAAGACGACCATGTTGTAGAAAGGCAGATATTTGCCAATGTTTTCAGCGTCTTTATGAATCTGAATAGCCAGTTCCCGGGTCGGGGCCAGAACCAGCATCCTGCAGGTTCCCGGTTTGCGATTGGGCGGCGGCGGAGTCGTCATCATTTTCTGAAACGCTGCCAGCAGGAACGCGGCGGTTTTTCCGGTCCCGGTCTGGGCTTTGCCGGTCAGGTCGCGATTATTCAGCAGTTCCGGCAGTGCGGCCTGCTGGATTGGTGTACAATACTTGAATTCCAGATCTTGAAGTCCAAAAAGAATATCCTCATGCAGATCGAGTTCGGCGAAACGCATTTTATCGTCTTCCGGCGGAATGTCAATGAGTTTTTCCGGCCGTTTGGGAATTTCTTTTTCCAGCGGGTGAGGCTGCGGCAGCGGTTTTTCGGATTTAGGCTTCGATGTTGCCGGTTTTTTACGCCTACGCTGATTTTCGTTACGTTTACGTTGTTTTTCGTTTTCAGAGATAATTTTTTCATCTGCCGGCTTATTCATTTTTGCCGGCTTCTTTTTCTTTCCGGCTTGTATTTCCGCGTCGTGAGGGCGTTTTTTGCGTACAGGAGCGGGAGGTTTTTCCCGGGGCGGAACTTCGCCGCCGCCGAGTATCTTTTTTAATCGGTTTTTAATTCTTCCTAACAAGTTGAATTATCCTTTCAAGGGGGTGTTAGAGTTCGCGGCTGATGCGCATCGAACAGAAATCAGGACCGCACATGGTACAATAACGATCATGGTCCTGACCGTGGGCTCCTTCCTGAGCGCTTTCAGCAATGGCTTCGGCCCTGAGTTCGCGAGCCCGGTCAGGGTCAAGCGCCAGGTCGAACTGCTTCTGCCAGTCAAATTCGGCCCGGGCGGTACTGATTGCGTCATCGCGATCCCGGGCATGCGGTTTTTTCAGGGCGATGTCTGCGGCGTGAGCGGCTATTTTATAGGCGATTACGCCGTTGCGTACGTCTTCAGCGTTCGGCAGGCCAAGATGCTCTTTCGGGGTTACGTAACAGAGCATGGCCGCGCCGTGAAACGCGCCCAGCGCGCCGCCGATGGCGCTGGTAATGTGGTCATAACCCGGAGCGCAGTCGGTAACGACCGGTCCCAGGATGTAAAACGGCGCGCCGTAGCAGAGTCTGGCTTCCTCTTTCATATTCATTTCGACTTCATCCAACGGAATATGGCCAGGACCCTCAACCATGACCTGAACACCGGCATCATGACAGCGTTTAACCAGTTTGCCCAATTCCGCCAGTTCGGAAAATTGCGCTTCATCGCTTGCGTCGGCCAGACATCCGGGACGCAGGCCGTCGCCAAGGGATAAGGTAACGTCATGTTCCGTACATATTTCAAGGATTTTGTCGAACGCGGTATAGAACGGGTTTTCCTTCTGGTGCTTCTGCATCCAGCCGGCGATGATCGAGCCGCCGCGGCTGACAATTCGCAGCAGCCGTTTTTTAGCCATAGGAACGTGTTTAGCCAGCAGCCCGGCGTGAATTGTCATGTAATCCACGCCCTGTTCAGCCTGTTCCCTGATAACTTGCAGGATCAGTTCCTCGTCAATGTCGCCCGGAGTGGCAACTCTGCTCAAGGCTTCATAGATCGGGACCGTTCCGACCGGGGCAGGGGAGTTTGATATAATAGTCTGACGGATTGTGGTGATGTTGGCCCCGGTACTCAGGTCCATGACTGTATCAGCGCCGTATTTCAGGGCGTTGCTCAGTTTTACCAGTTCCTCTTTCGGACAGCTGGAGATGGCTGAGTTGCCGATATTGGCATTGATCTTGGTGGTCAACGCGCTGCCGATTCCGATCGGTTGAAGGTTGGGGTGGTGAATGTTCGCGGGAATCACGATTCTGCCGGCCGCAACTTCTTCCCTGATGTATTCAGGATCACGATATTCTTTGGTTGCGACGGTTTGCATTTCCGGGGTGATCTCGCCATTGCGAGCCCGGCTGATCTGGGTATTCTTCAAAGCAGGTCCTCCAGAAGTTCTACTGTTTTCAAGATTGCGCCGCGATTTTTCGCCACTACGGCTTCTGCTCTTTCGCCCATTGCTGAGGCTGATTCAGGATCGTCGAGTAATCGGGTCAAGGCGGCTTCTAGTTCATTGTCGGATGCGATGGATGATACTGCGTTCTCCCGCTTCAGCGCATTCAGCAGAAAACGGAAATTCTTCAGTTCAGGTCCACACACTATCGGTTTAGCCAGCATGGCCGGCTCTATCATATTTTGTCCTTCATCGTGGCCGGCCAGGGTTTTCCCCATGACTACGATATCGGACTTTTTATAAAACATCAACATTTCTCCGGTCGTATCGGCCAGCAGACAGTCAACCGGCTCTGCCGGCGCGTCTTTTTGAATAGAACGCTGGACAAAGCTTATGCCGGACTGTTTCAGTTCGGCCGCAATGTCGTTGCCGTTTTCGGCATGACGCGGAGTAGATAGTAACTTTAAATTTGGATATTTGGGTTGAAGTTGTTTAAAAGTTTTGATAAGCAAAGATTCCTCGCCGGGATGGGTGCTGGCGCCGAACAGCACGGTAAACGGTTCCGGCCCGAAAAAGGCCGACAGATCGATGTCCGCGAGGTTTTTGGGCGGCTGCTGATCAAATTTCATATTTCCGGAAGTGACGACGTTTGCTTTGGGTGCTATCCCCTGGTAGCGCTCCGCGTCAATTTCGGATTGAGCGGAAATGACGTTGAAGGCTTCAAGCAGCGGCCTGAAAAACATGCGCCAGCGGTAGTATCCTTTAAATGAACGGTCGGAAATCCTGGCGTTAACCAATGCGGTTTTTACGCCTTTCCGTTTGGCTTGCAGAATCATATTCGGCCATAACTCAGTTTCGAAGACAATCATAAGTGATGGCTGCAACAGGTTCAGAAAACGTTTAACGAAGAATGCGCAGTCCAGCGGGTTGAACACGACTATGACCTTTTCCGGGACCCGGTCGCGGGCCAGTTTTTGTCCGGTGACTGTTGTGGTAGACAGGACAAACGGTTTGTCCGGAAACTTTTCTATCAGTTTCTCAAGCAGTTGCAGGGCAATCATCGTTTCCCCGACGCTGACCGCATGCAGCCAGATCGCGCCGTGCGCCTGTTTCAGCTCCTGTTTTCGAGCTGATGAATACATCGCAAAGCGTTCGGCGTAAGTTTTTTTCCAGCCCGGACGCCGTATCAGTTTAAACAGCATGGCCGGGATGAAAAAAATAAACCCGATTGGAAAAAGTATATTGTATATCAGAAAAAGCATATTCATAAACATTATTTTTTATACCATAAACACAAAAGGTTAATATAGCCGTTATTTACCAATATACAACCGGATGACCTTGCTTTTTTTTCGCTGCGAACCGGATGGAAAATTATGGGAATTGCGGTTTGCCGTGGTCCTGTTATATTATGGTCTTTGAGGTAATTTCAAAACTATTTCAACTGATTTTTGATTTTGGACGGCATCTTGTAATTTTGAGCTCATTTATATGCCGCAGGGGTATGCGCAATCGCACAAAAGTCACAATATACTCGCCCAAAACGCTAAAAATCATACTCGAACCGGAGTTTTGAAACTACCTCCTTTATGGAAAAATTAACGGCAACAATGTTGATTTGCGGTTTTTGTTGTGATATATTATTTGCATTTAGAGAGTTACACTATTATGGTTCCGGTTTTGAGAGTTTTATTAATACGAATTTTGTTGCTTCCATTGCTTTTGTGCGCTATTACCTCTGCCGGAGGAGATAAACTCGCGCTCCGGAAAAAGATATTAGTGCTGCAATCTTATTCCCCGGTATATCCGTGGTCGGCAAACGTCGAAAAAGGGATATATGAGGTATTTCAGAATTCCAAATATAAAGACGCTGAAATAATCATCGAGTATCTGGATTCCAAGCGTATTATGGATGAAGTGTATTTTGAGCGAATGGCTCAGGTCTTTGCATATAAATATGCAAAATCGAGCTGTGATCTGATTATCGCGGTTGATGATGACGCTTTAAACTTCCTGATTGGTAAAGGTAAAAACTTTTATCCGGGAGTGCCGCTGGTTTTTTGCGGCATCAATGAACCGCCAGAACTCGGAAAAATCAAACGACCCGTCACCGGGTTGATCGAGAATATAATGCCGCTGGCTACTTTACGGGCGGCGATGAGAGTTCAACTTGACGCGAAAAATGTGCTGGTAATCTATGATACGACGACCGCCGGGCAGGCTTTTTACCGCCAGGCGCACAAGGCTTTCTCCGAAGCCGGTCTGCCACTGAAATTTGAATATGTAAGCGACCTCAGTTTGTCGCAGATGTGCAAACTTCTGGCCGAAAAGGATATGAAAACGATCGTCATTCTATTTGCTTTTTCCCGCGACGGGCAGGGGAAACATTATGAGTTGAACACTGCGGTAAAAATGTTGACCAAAGCCGCCAGGACGCCGATCTACGGTTACTGGGATTATATTATTGCCGATAACGGCCTGGGAGGAATGATTATTTCCGCCAAGCAGCACGGCAAAGAGGCGGCCAGGCTGGGAATTAGAATTTTAAACGGAGAGAACCCCGCGAATATTCCGGTTGTCAGCGGAAAAGGCAATCAGTATATATTTAACTGGAAAACGATGCAGCGGTTTAATGTTTCACCGCTGATTTTACCGGAAGGCAGCTATATCGTCAACCGCGGACGGAGCTTTTACGGCCGTTATAAACGACGGGTCTGGGCCGCGATCTTCTTATTTTTTGTCGAGACGGTCTTTATTGCCGCGCTGTTGATTTTATATCGCCACAATATTGCAATTACCCGGAGACTCAGCGCCCGGGAAGAGGATTTGCGGGTGACCCTGAACTCGATCGGGGATGGAGTTATCGTAACAGATCCGGCTGGTTTGGTGCAAAAGATGAATCCGGTTGCCGAGGCCTTGACCGGATGGAGTTCCGAAGCCGCCTTGAATAAACCGGTAACGGAAATATTTCAGTTGATAGACACCCATACGCGTCAGCCGATTGATAATCCGGTCGAAAAGGCGATGAAGTCGGGCAGAACCGAGACTATGCCGGAAAACGCACTTCTGATTTCAAGAGACGGGGCCGAATATCAGGTCGCGGACAGTGCTTCTCCAATACGCAACATGGATGAGGACGTTCGTGGCGTGGTGATGGTGTTCAGGGATATTACCGCGGAGTACAACCAGCAGCAGCGAATAAAAAGTTATCAGGCCACGATGCAGTTGGCAATAAAATCGGCTTCACTCGAAGTATGGGAATATCTGCCTCGAAACCGGCAATTGACTCTGGGGCTGCGGGAATTCAAACGGATAACCGACGAAGACAAGCTCAGACCGCTTTCACTGAAGGAATGGTTGCAGCATTTGAACGAGAATGACGGCAACAATGTCATGGCTCAACTTGAAGCCTGCGAATCGGGCTTGTCGGACAGTTATGACTGCGATTACCAGACTTGTTCCAAAGATAAGGGTGAAGTGCGCTGGTGGCACATGGAAGGCCAGGTGGTGGAACGTGATAACGAAGGACGGCCAAGGCGCTTGATCGGAGTGACAAAAGATGTGACGGCGGAGCGGAATGCCTGGAACGCGCTGGAAGACGCCAGTCGTGCCAAGAGCGCGTTTCTGGCCAATATGAGTCACGAGATCAGGACGCCGATGAACGGGATTCTGGGATCGCTCGATTTCTTCGAGAAAGATAATCTTAATGAAGAGCAGCTTGAACTTTTAAATATCATCAGGCAATCCGGCAAACATTTATTGCAGTTGATAAACGATATTCTGGATATATCCAAAGTCGAGGCGCAAATGCTGCAATTGTCGCCGGAGCCGTTCAATACCGGAGAATTTTTTGCCGACATTACCAAAAATATTCATATTATGTCCGTCGGCAAGGATTTTGAACCTGAGTTCGAACAGGTTGGGGAGCCGCCGGAGGCGGTTGTCGGCGACAGTGTGAGGATTCGGCAGATATTGATAAATTTGATCGGTAATGCGGCGAAATTTACGCATGAGGGCCACATTTGTTTCAGAGTTATATCAGAGATGGTTTCGAAAAACATCTGCCGGTTTATTTTTGAGATTGAGGATACCGGTATCGGGATTCCTGAATCTCAGATCGACAGGATTTTTGAGAAATTTCATCAGGTTGAACGCGCGCGGTCATCGAAATATGAGGGAACCGGACTGGGGCTGGCTATTTGCCGGGAACTGACGGCGCTGATGCATGGAAAGATCGGAGTTAGGAGCGAAGTCGGGAAAGGGTCGTGTTTTTCCCTGGAAATAGAGCTGCCGACCGCCGAGCGGGTCAAAGCAGAGAAAACTATTGACATGACAAATCTGGACAAGGATGTCCTGCTGGTTGAAGATAATCATTTTAACCAGAAAATAGCCCGTCTGGCGCTTGAAAAGCTGAATTGCCGGGTTACGGCAATGGACAACGGCGAAGACGCGGTCAAGTATATTCGCGACGGCAATATGACGGACTTTATTCTGATGGACTGCCAGATGCCGGGAATGGACGGTTTTGAGGCGACCAGGCTGATCCGTAAAATCAACCCGGAAATACTGATCATAGCCTTGACCGCCGATGCCAGAAACGAGATTAAAGAAGAATGTCTTGCCGCCGGTATGAACGATTTTATTACCAAACCGTTCAAACTGGACGAACTCACTGCCAAAGTCCTCAGGCATCAGAAGTAAGTTGCAATAAGTCTTTTCCCGAGGATAAATATACATTTGAATCACTGGAAAATGAATTTATTTGAAGATTTCGGGGCTGGGCATTCATTTCTGGAGGGCGAAACGCTGTTGAGCCGGACATGTTGCGCAGACGGGCGGCTCGAGGGACTCTCGCCCCCCACAAAACCTTGGACCTTGGTCATTCATTTCTGGAGGGCGAAACGCTGTTGAGCCGGACATGTTGCGCAGACGGGCGGCTCGAGGGACTCTCGCCCTCCACAAAACCTTGGCCCGGGGCATTCATTTCTGGATGGCGAAACGCTGTTGAGCCGGACATGTTGCGCAGACGGGCGGCTCGAGGGACTCTCGCCCTCCACAAAACCTTGGACCGGGGCATTTATTTCTGGAGGGCGAAACTTGCAAACGGGGATGCATATCCCTGCCGTTGAGCCGGACATGCCGCGCCGACGGGCGGCTCGAGGGACTCTCGCCCCCCACAAAACCTTGGACCTGGGTCATTCATTTCTGGAGGGCGAAACGCTGTTGAGCCGGACATGCCGCGCAGACGGGCGGCTCGAGGGACTCTCGCCCTCCACAAAACCTTGGCCCGGGGCATTCATTTCTGGAGGGCGAAACGCTGTTGAGTCGGACATGTCGCGCAGACGGGCGGCTCGTGGGACACTCGCCCATCAAAAGCTTTTCGCCCTGGTTATTCTGTTCCTAAAGGTCAATATCTGCGAATGATTTGTGGATCAAACTCAAGGAAAAATGTAGGGATTACCACCCTTGTAGATATATTTATATCTAATATAGTATTAATGGTGTTGCATTTTATATTATCTACTGTAACTTGAAGAAGTAAGGTATATAATTTATTATCAGGACATTTATCGAGAGGAGGTCTTATGTGGAAATTTAAGGTTAATTCACGAAGGCGGCTTTTCACAATATATGGAAGTGTCTTCATTGCCTTGGTTATTATTATATATTTGCTGTCGGCATGCAGCAACAGTAGTCCGTATTTATTGGGTTCGCTGAAATATTTCTTTCAATGCCTTATGCCTGTTGTCATTGGAATGTTTTTTATTCATTTCGGGTTGTCTTTTATTAGAAAAGAATATCTTGTCCGGGCATATTATGTGATATTGTTTTCCGGTATATGCGGTATTGTGTTTTGTTATTATATCAATAAGGGTAATTCTCGTTTTATTCAGCTTGACGCATGTATTTTTGAAGCCGCATATTGCTGTATTGCATTTGCATTATGCGGTTATATATTGTTTTTCGTGGTTTCAAAGATGTATGGTTCAATCGCTCAAGTCAAGTATCCTGTTGTAAAGATATTGTTAATTCTGCTTCCTTTTTTTTTCCTCGTCTTGATCTGTTCTTGGCTCTTTTTACCGTTGAGAAAATTAATTATTAACGGACAATATAAATTTCGCTATTATTCAGGCCTGTTCCACGGCAGGGCCGCGGCTGTAACAGATTTAAATAATAACAGAGCTGTTCTGTATACATACGGGCTTGCTAGACCGTGGGAATTGAGATATGATATTCATACCGGACTGAAACAACGAGCCGCTGCCGGATGTTGTGTAACATTCTGGATTGAAGGCTATGTCAAAGGTTATAATAAATGGGTACGGAACGCTTATGGCAGATTTGGAAGTTTCAAAAACTCAAAGCAAAAATTCAACAATATTATTGTCAATCCACTGGAATATTTTCAGGATGAAAGTCAGGGTAAAATAATTAAAATGAACATTGGGCAGGAAGTCAAAAGCCAGTCTGGAACTTATACAGCCAAACTGGTTGGACTTAATGATAAATCAGGTCGTTTGCGTTTTATTTTAAGCAATCATCTCAACCAGGTTGATGTTTGGGCAATGTTCAAGCGTGATCATAAAATTACTCTTAAGTGGGGGCCGGAAAAATCAGGATTGATCTTTATCAGAATTGCTCCTGTAGAGCAAATGACGGTTTTACCCGGAATGCGGACTGAATTATTCGTCGTTGATGTTAACGACGGGAGTTCGTTAAATAAAATGCTCTTGTCTGAAACCAGGGATGAGCGACAGGACAAAGATTAATCAGTGAAAGGAGTTATTCTTCATAAAATTTATAGGTGATGCTCCGGTAATTGCCTTGAAGCGTCGGCTGAAATGATATTGATCACTGTAGCCCAGCAGATCTGAGACGCGGCTGATCGAATATTGATCCGGGGACAACAGCAGTTCCGATGCCTTGTTTATCTTAACCATGTCAATGTAAAGCTTCGGATTCAATCCGGTATGGCTTAGAAAAAGGCGGCGGAAATGGTTAATGCTGAGATTGCAGAATTCAGCCATTTCGCTTACAGTCCATGGATTTTCCGGCGAATCGGCAATTTTTTCCAGCAGTTCGTCAATCAGTGAGAGCCGGTTCACACTGTTTGAATTGCGATTCCTGAAATAGAGCTCGACCAGTAGACTTTGCAGCGCTGAATTGGCTTTGATCTGGGAATCCCGGGACGGGCTTGAGGCCAGTTCCATTATCGGCAGCAGTTTCCGGCTTTTCCCGATGTCGATAATGCCGTCCCTGATGATGCCGCTGCGATAGAGGTTGTCCGCGATAATGCCGCTGAAACAGATGGCGTCCTCAACATATTGGTTTTTTGTTGACGAGTAGAAATGAACAAAATCCGGGCTTATCATGATCCCCTGTCCCTTTTTCACCGTGGCTATTGAGTTTGTCTTCCGGTTCCAGTAACTGCCGTCGCCATCGATCAGGTGGGACAGGGAATAGAATTTGAATATCCGGGGATGAATCGCATTACGCGGCGGGTAAGATACTTTTTGCAGGGTTCGGCAGATCCACAAACCGAATGTCCGGTGGATATCCTGCTGACCTTTGGGTAACGGAATGACCTTTACCGGGATTTTATGATCAAGGGGTATATTGGCATTTATTTTGGTGTTTTTGTCCATTTTACAATCTTCTTTTTAGTTTATATTGTACTTTATACGTGTTACTTTAATAAAGCAACCTGTAATTAAAAAGAAAAGGTTCAGTTATGTCAAAAGTAAAAATCGGCTTGATTGCCTGTGGAAAGATTGCCACCTGCCATCATGTGCCGGAGGTTTTGAAGCTGGGGAAACGGGCCGGGATCACCGCTCTGTTTGATTTGAAGAAATCCAACGCAACGAAATTGAAAAAAGAGTTGTTGCCGGACAGCAAAATTTACGATTCTGTCGAAGATTTATTGCAGTCCGATGTTGACGCGGTCATTATCAGTACCCCGAACAACAGCCATTGTGAACTGACTTTACAGGCGCTTAAAGCCGGTAAACATGTTCTGGTTGAAAAGCCGATGGCGGTAAACTTGAAGGATGCGGATAAGATGATAGCCGCGGCTAAAGCCGCCGGTTTGCATTTGCAGGTTAACCAAACCTTGAGATTCACTCCTGCATATATAAAGATTAAGGAATTGATCGACAGCGGCGTTATCGGCAGTCCGATGCACATCCGGTGTATCAGGGCCGGATCAGCTTCTCCGGATAAAGGCTGGTCCCCTGGCGCCAAATGGTTTATTTCAAAAGAATTTGCCGGTGGTATCGTCAGGGATATAGCGGTGCATATGGCTGATGCTATGGCCTGGTATTTTGGCGATGTTTCCAGTATTTATTCTCTCAACCGGACGCTAGCCGAAGACTGTGAAGTAACGGATAATGTCAGTGCGCTTATGGAGTTTGCCAACGGCGCGACGGGCGTCCTTGAGTTGAGCTGGACAACCACTCCGGGAACCGGTTATCTAGAGATTTACGGCAGTAAAGGCGCTATCCGGCTTGGTTTTGCGCCGGGCGGAGCGATTGAAGTATGCACCGATGGTAAAAAATACGTTAAGCGTAAACCTCGTAAAGCCAAATCCAGTCAAGCCTGGTTTATCGATGGAGTCAAAGGTAAACCCGGCGTTCCGACTCCGGAAGAAATCGGTCGCAAAGCGCTGGCCTATTGTGAAGCAATCCTCGCTTCCGGTGAAAAAAACAAACCCGTTGCTCCGGCAATTAAATAATTCATAATAGTATAAAAATAGAAGGAATCATAATGAAAACAGGAGTGAGTACTTACAGTTTGTCCCGCGCAATCAAAGACGGGCGTATGACGGTTATTGATGTTATTGAATGGATCGCTGAGCATGGCGGTGAACATGTGGAGGTTGTCCCAGGCAGTTTTGAAATGACTGAAGAAGTCATTGCGCAGATTGTGGATAAGACCCGGGAACTGGGACTGGATATCTCCAGTTACACCATTGGCGCCAACTTCATTGACAAGGATGAAGCTGAACTGGACGCTGAAATCGAACGCGTTAAGAAAGAGGTGGACATCGCCGCTGCTCTTGGTACAAAACTGATGCGCCACGATGTTGCGTATCGTGCCCCGGAAGATACCTCATTGGAACAGTTTGAAAAAGATCTGCCCATAATCGTCAAAGGCTGTCGTGCGGTGGCTGATTATGCCGCGCAGTACGGCATAACCACCAGTATCGAAAATCACGGATACCATGTGCAGCATTTTGACCGTGTCCAGCGGGTTATCAAAGAAGTTGACCGGGAAAATTTCAAAACGACTATCGACATTGGCAACTTTGTGGTGGTAGATATCAATCCATTGGCGGCGGTCAGGCAAAATGCCCCGTTTGCTTCTATGGTTCATGTTAAAGATTTCTTCCTGAGGAATGCCGAATGCGATCCTGGTGAAGGTTTTAATAAGTCTCGAGGCGGAAATTATTGGCGCGGAGCGATTGCCGGTCACGGCGATGTGGATGTTCCTGCCGCGCTTCTGATCCTTAAAGATGCCGGATATGACGGCTATCTGTCGTTGGAGTTTGAAGGCATGGAAGATTGTCTGCGAGGCGCTGAAATAGGCTTGAAAAACCTTCAGAGATATGTCTCAAAACTGAAGTAAAAACAGGATTAATTCTGTTTTGAAAAAATGGATTGCTTAAGCATTCCGTAAGCGTCAAATGCGATTTTCCGGGTGAATACGACACTCAGTGTCGATGCGGTAAGCATCGAACAGAAGATGCACAGCATTATTCCGATCTGGTATTTGATCGCGACAGTCGGGGCGGATCCGCCAAGGATCTGCCCCGTCATCATTCCGGGCAGGGAGACGATGCCAAGGGTTGCCATCGTGGCTAGCATCGGACCTGCCGCCGCCCGCAGCGCCGAGCGCATATACGGCCGGGTTGCTTCCGGCAGCGAGGCTCCAAGCAGCTGATAGGTAATGAATTCTTTTTCATTGCGGCGAATGCCCGAATAGAATCTTTCCAGCGTAATTACATTGCTGCGCATACAGTTTCCCATCACCATCCCGGCAATCGGGATCAGGTAGCGGGCGTCGTATAGCGGTGAAGGAGAGATTACTATGACGACCAGAACGGTGGCAACCAGGGCGACGCCGATGGCGGTTGCCAGGAAAGTCATTGGAAAAAGTTTTCTTATCGTTAAACCGCTCTGTTTGAGAATGGAAATATTTGCCACGGTCAACATTACGAGAATCCAGGCGATATTGAGAAATAGTGAGTTCAGTTTGAAAATTACTCCGAGATAAAGTCCGACCAGCGCCAACTGCACGGTCATCCGCAGAACCGCGATCAGCGTTTCTTTTATCAAGCCGAGTTTTAGCTTCAGCATGATGAACAAAGGGACCAGAACCAGCAGATAAATCAGGGCCATATCATATACATTTATATTGATTGCTTTCATGCAGTACCGTCCTTTGCAATAAGCAATTTATCTGAAAATTCATAAATCGCGTCCTGATGCTTTAACCATGCGGGATCATGCGATACTGATAACAGAGTGGTTTCCTGATTTTTGAGTAGAAGATGGACTGCTTCCATGGACTTTTTATCCAGGGCGGAAGTCAATTCGTCCGCAATGAAAATATTTTTTCGAAGGAGCAAGGCGCGGGCGATTGCGATGCGTTGTCTTTCGCCACCGGAGATATTACTACATGCTGCTGCCATAATCTCTTCGGGAAGCAGCAGGGATTCCAGCGCTGAACTGATATCCGCTTCGGACGGATGATCCTTCGCGTTGGCGTGAAATGAAAAAGGCAACAATAGAGCCTCTTTAACCGTCTCCGCCCCCATGATCGGCTCCTGCCCGATAAACGCGATCATCCGGCGAATTTGATGGAACGTTTCGCTGGACAGTTTAATGTCATTAATAAATATTTGACCCGAATCAGCCGGAAAACAACCGACCAGCGCTGCCAGCAGGGACGATTTTCCGCAACCGGACGGTCCGTATATCGCAGCTTTTTGTCCGTCCTCAATTAGCAGATCAACATTTTCAAGCAGGACCTTGCCGCCGCGACTGATAGTTAGATTGGCAAGCTTGATCATAAGAACACCGTTACTTTATCTTCAAGACTTCTTTCAACGCTTTACGGAAATCCGCCGCGGACCGGAAATAAAGGAACTCACTGTCGTCCAGCGCCTGGTCAAGCAGGTTTGCAAGTGCTTCCGGGATGTCCGGGCGGACCTTGCGAATCGGAATGGGATCCATATCCAGCATATTTATGGGAGAAAAATTATCACCGTTTGATGATCGGGGCAACTGAAGTGTGAGCAGGTAATACATAACCGCGGCGGCGCTCCAGACGTCGACTGCCGGTCTGGCGTATTTGTAATTAATCAACTGCTGCCGGCACATGAAAGCGAGGCTGCCGCCGATGTCCCCGGTGGTTGTCAGGCTGGCGGTCCCGCCGTCAAACTTGGAAAGACCGAAATCGGCGATTTTCAATTCATACATGCCGTCATGAAAATGCAGCAGCAAGTTTTCCGGCTTGATGTCGCGATGAACAAATCCCTGATCGTGAGCGTATTCGAGCGCGGTCAGGAGCTGCCGCATCAGATTGAAAGTTTCTTCCGGCTCCATTCTGCGCCCCAGCGATTTAACCAGATCTTCGAGCGAACCGGAGTTACAGTATTCAAGGATGCAGTAGATCATTCCTGATACTTTTCCGGCTTCAAGGATTTTGACAATGTGCGGGTGTTGCAGCATTGACTGGTGCTTGATTTCCCGCATAAAATATTGCACGTCGAAACCTTTTCCAGGTTCCGGGAGAAATAATTTAAGAACTGCTTTTTCCCCGGTTTTGACATGTTTAGCCAGGAATACGTCAGCCTGACCGCCTTTGCCGATCTTTTTTACCGGTTTGTAGTTATCAAATTCAGGCAGATATGAAATTTCATCGTTGTTGCCCATTATATTTTCCTTTTACGTCAATATGTCAGGGATGGGCGCTGGTTGCGAGGGTGTTGATGACAACAATTGCTCCAACAACCACAATCGCAATAGCGATAACCGCTATTACAATCGTCAGAATCAGTTTGTTTTTGTTTATTCCGGAGCTGCTTTTTCCGGTGCTGAAACGACCGGTAGAGCTTGATTTCCCTTTTTTGTGCTCCCGCGAATAGTTTTTGAAAAATTTGATAATATCGCGATATTCCGGGCGTCCGTCAGGATAGCGTGCAATCATTTTCATGATAAAATCGGATAATACCGGGGGAATGTCGGGATTAACTTTGTGTGGGACCGGCGGGTTCTTTTTTAAACGCATTTCCGCTGTTTCCTGTCGATCCTCAGAGTGGAAAAACGGCAACTGTCCGACCGCCATTTCATACATTGTAACCCCGAGGCTGTAAATATCGCCTTTGTAATCCTCCAGACCGTGTAAAAGCTTTTCAGGCGAAACATATTCCGGACTGGCCCAGCTTTCAAGCATTTCATGCAGTTCTTCCGAGTCGGAACGGTTTACCGCTTCCGCCAGACCGAAGTCACAAATTTTTGCATTGCTTTCAGCGTCCAGCATGATATTGCCGGGTTTGACGTCATGGTGAATAATGCCGTGACGCCAGGCGCTTTCAAGTCCTTCAGCCGCCTGCCGGATCCATCGGATGGCATCTTCTAAAGAGTATTGTATCTTGTTGCGGCGTATCGTATCCAGAGAACCGCCGTCCATGAACTGCATTACAATGTATGGCCGTTCGCCTTTCAAGCCGCATGAATAAATTGGCACTACGGCATAATGATTGATATTGGCGGCGGTCCTGGCTTCATTCAGGAACATTTCCGAGAACTGCTCATCCCTGGCAAATTCCTCGTTCAGAATCTTGATGGCAACTTCCCGGTCAAGAGCGGGGTCAAGCGCACGATAAACCAGGGCCATGCCGCCTTGACCGGCTTCTTCCTCAAGCAGGTATTCTTCAAACCATTTCGGGACGATAAGTTCGGCGCCGCACTCCGGACAGATGAAAGTTGAAAACGGGGTTAGATTGGTTACGTCAATTTTCTGGAGACAGCTGAAACATGATATTTTTACTGATCTCGGCATGTCCGCGATTGTTTCCAAATCAATTAGCATGTTATTTTACCTCGCTTTATTACGCCGCTGATGTTCCGGAATGCGCCTGACCTTTAACCGTTACCGTGGGAACAGGTCTGTTTTGTTCAACCACATGAAACGGCAAATCCTCTCTGCCCGCGCTCTTCAATGTCTCGGAAACCAGTTCTTTAACAATATTCGGACAATTGCATTCGGAACTCAGGTGAACCAGAAACGCGACTTTAGTCCGGTCGGTAATCAACTCAGGTAATGCGGTCATCGCATCAATATTATGGAGGTGGCCGTTCTTACCCATTATTCGTCGCTTAAGCATCAGGCTTCTGGGGGAGTTGCGGAGCATGTTCAAATCATAGTTTGCTTCAAGCAGGAGTGCGTCACAATCGGAAAGCCGTTGTTTGGCCAGCAGGTCCACGCTGCCGATATCGGTGGCTATGCCAATTTTCAACGCTCCGCGTCCAATGACGAAGCCAACCGGGTCCACGGCATCGTGCTGAACAGAAAACGGGGAAATCCTGAATCCGCAAATCTCAAAAATATTACCTGATTCAAACTCCACCATCTTGTCGGCAATATGATTCGGCTTTTTTCGTTTGAGGTATTGCGCGGTTTTCCACGTGGTGCAAAGCGGAATCGAATGAGCATTGGCGAAAACCCGGCATCCGCTAAGGTGATCAGTGTGTTCGTGAGTCAACAGGATGGCGCCAATGGTTTCCGGATCGATTCCGACTGCATTCATGCGGGAAATAAGCTCGCGTCGGCTGAAGCCGGCATCAATCAATATTGCATTTTTATCGCAACTGATAACAAACGCATTGCCGCGACTTCCACTGCCGAGAGCGGTAATTCCAACTTCCATACCTTTATATAATCCTTTCAGGGTCTTGACACGCAAAAATACATATATTGATACTGTAACTCAAACCGGCGTATTTTCCAATCCTCTTTAAATAATTTTCGTTTTAATCCGTACGACGGATGGCGATATACCGCTTCATACTCCGCACTTTGTGCTACGGAAGCGGAAATGATGCAAAAAAATAAAGGGTTTAATTCCCCGCCCCTTGGGGCGTATCCGTTCGTTAATTTTGCGGCCTCCCGCAAAGCGGGAGTGAAAGGTCGGGCGTAAATACCCCTTGCATCGGGGATAGCCCTAACCGAAAGCAAAATTTTTATTAATTTATATTCCGGGCATGATTGACGATAACAGAGTTGAAATAGTTGCAATGGACCTATATAATGAATAATAGAGAGAAATTCGGGTTATGGTGCAAAATAAGGCCGGGAGACTGGAAATGCGTGCTGTTTATATATTTTTTGTTATGCTGCTATGCGGTCTGTGTTCTGCGGCAAATAATGATCGCGACCCCAGATTAATCCTCAGGGTTGGTTTGCCTGATAATCCGCCCTTGACGTTTCGCAACAAACAAGGTAATCCTGATGGCTTCGATGTTGAGCTGCTGCGAGTCTTTGCATCGGAAAACGGTTGGCAGATAAAGTATGTTGACGGATCATGGGAGCAGTGTCTTGATCGCCTGAAAAAAGGCGAAATTGATCTGCTCAGTACGGTTGTCAGAACGCCGCACCGGCAGACGGAGATACGCTTTTCAAAACAGCCGATTTTCATTGAATGGGGTAAGGTTTTTGTTCGTTTCAGTTTGCCGTATAAATCGGTAGTTGACTTGAATAATCAGGTTGTCGGACTGGTCAAGGGAGATGTTCACGCAGAAAATTTCAAGTCATTTATTCATCAATTCGAGGTTGAATGTAAATATAAATATTTTGATAATTACCGGGAAGCGATGAATGCGTTGAGTAAGGAGGAGGTCTTCGCGGTGGTTGCCAGCAGTATAGAAGGACTTAAATACCGCTATAGCCATCGAATCAAAAGTACCGGGATAATCTTTGGCGGAGCCCCGGCGTATTACGGGATTTCCATAGACCAGAATAGCGCGATACTGCAGAGACTGGATGAACAACTCAAGTTGGTAAAAGCAAATCGTAATTCTGTTTATTACGAACTATACAAAAAATATTTGAGAACTGATAGAAAGCCCAAAATTCCATTGTGGCTGTTATACGCTTTCCTGGGAGCCTCGTGCGCCGCTCTGGCTTTTTTGATAATTTCAATTTTTTTAAGATTCCAGGTGAATCGTCAAATGAATCGTTTGTGGGAGCGTGAAGAGCATTTGAAGATCACGCTTGATTCTATCGGCGATGCGGTTATTGTTACAGACGAATTGGGCAATGTCATGCGTATGAACCCCCTGGCTGAGTCATATACCGGATGGAGGATGGAGGATGCTTTGGGCCTTGAGGTTTGCGCGGTCTTTAATATCGTCAGTACCAGAACCGGAAATTCTATTGCCAGCCCGGTTCGGAAAGTTTTGAATACAGGCGAAGCGGAAGGTCTGACAGAGCATATCACCCTGGTCGCTAAGAACGGAAAACGCCGTCAAATTGCCGAGAGCGCCGCGCCGATTCGCCGCGGAAATGAATCAGTTCGCGGGGTTGTTCTGGTTTTTCGTGATGTTACAAAAGAGTATAATGCCCATAAGACTCTGGAAGATAGCGAGGCTCGTTTGCGGCTGGTTTTCGATCATTTGCCGGTGATGGTCATTGCGTATGACGAGGATGGCATGCTGGCTTATTGGAATTCCGAGAGTGAGAGAGTTGTCGGCTGGACCTCGGATGAGCTGCTCGGTTTGTCGCATGAAGAAATCTTTAAACGAGTATATCCCGGCATTGATTACAGTAAGCATCGTTTTGCAGATGCAATAAAAGGCAAGGTACTGCTTTCTGAACGTGAATGGCATATGCGTACTAAGAATGGCGAAATCAAGATTGTTCTCTGGTATGATGTTTTTGGCGAGGCAAAAGTTCCGGGTTGGTCTTTCTGGTCTGTGGGGGTTGAAATTACTCCACGAGTCGAACTGGAACAACAGGTCAGGCAGATGCAGAAACTGGAATCAATAGGCAATCTTGCCGGCGGCGTTGCTCATGATTTTAATAATATTTTACAGGTTATCCGTGGTTATACCGAAATGATTGCGGAAGCCGATAACTCTACCCCCGGAATTAAAGAATCCGCCGATGCGGTATTGAAAAGTGTTGATCGCGGCGGTCACCTGGTACGTCAACTGCTTTACTTCAGCAGCCGGTCCGGACATAATCCGGAAGTTATTAATACGGCTGAACTGATCCTCGATTTACTCTCTATGCTCAAAAGTCTGCTTGGCGAAGATATCAAACTGGAACTCGACGTTACCGGAAACATTCCTAACGTTTATGCCGACCCCAATCAATTGGAGCAGTGCCTGATCAATCTTTGCTTGAACTCAAGGCAGGCAATGCCGGATGGCGGCAGCATTAAAGTGGCCTCACGAGGTGTTGCTATTTCCCGGGCGGAACAGACAATTGCCGGAGAATTACCGGCGGGGAAATATGTGGTTATTGAGGTTGCGGATACCGGAAAAGGGATTGAACCGGAGGTTTTGCCGCGGATATTTGATCCTTTCTTCACTACCAGAATGGCGGAAGAAGGTTCCGGGTTGGGGTTGGCTACGGTATATGGTGTGGCTAAACGTCACAACGGAGGAATTACCGTTAACAGCAAGCCTGGGCATGGATCAATTTTCACCCTTTGGCTGCCGGTTACTGATAAGCCGCGTCAAGCCAAAGGTCAGCCCGCAGAAACGGCAGCGGAAAGCATTACGCGGGAATTCAGTAAAACAATTTTACTGGCGGAGGATGAAGACGAAGTACGCGATCTTTCTGAAAAGTTCCTCTCAAAGGCCGGATATATAGTGGTTCCGGTCCGGAACGGTCGTGATGCGGTCTCTGCTTTTAAAGAACAGCCTGATAAATTTGATTTGCTGATCTTCGATATTGTCATGTCGGAAATGAACGGTACTGACGCCTACAAAAAAATTGCTGAGAAGGCTCCCGGATTTCCGGTTATTTTTGTGTCAGGTTACGGTAAATCGCGTCTGGAACATAACGGTGTCCCGAAAAATGCCGTTAATGTGCTGCACAAACCTTTTTCCCGTAAAGAACTGCTTGATGCCGTTGATAAAGTTTTTATTGATTAAGGCAAAACGCTTTGTCGCAACCTTTATTCAAGTGATGGTGGTTCTTTCCAGGTAATAGCCGTTATTCCCTTTTTCCAATAAAGATATTATGATTTCCGGGTGGTTCTGCGCTAACTTTTCACTTGGATGATATTCTGAGTTTTTCAGTATTACCTCGGTTCCGCAACTCATATTAAGGTTTGTTCCTATAAGTAATGGGCAAGCGTCCGATAACGGGGTGAGACGAATGATTCTGCAACTTCTTTTGGGGACGATTATTTCGATATGATCATCCGGTTTGAAAATTCCTAAAAACGACTGATCATTAAAATTAAAAGCCGCATATTCCTCCGCAAGTGGTAAGTCTGGCACATCTCTAAGGCAAAAGGATAGATTTAAATTATCATCCGCATTATCGTTCCAGTTGGCCATAGTGACTACTACCCATGGCGGCAGACCGTTGGATAGTTTTTCAAAAGCCGTGGAGAACAGGTTAGGCAGATAGCCTTTCTCATAGTTGAATATTTTAGCCGGGGGAGCTTCCATCGGCATCAGGCACCAGTAAAGTTCCCGTCGGTCCAGGCACAATTCCGCCAGGTTTTCTGAAATACAGGCAATGCCGCCGCCAAGAAACTGGTTGACCACGGTGGAAAAGGCTTCGTCATCATTGAAAAGACCTATCGACAGATGTTTTTTGGGGCTGTTTTTCCATGCCTCAGAGCGTCGCCTGATCTGTAACGCGTCCGGGTCGCTGCGCCAAAGATAATTGTAAAAATTTCTAGATATATTTTGTTTTATCCTTACTTTATAGCTTGAAATATGTTGTCCAAGACCTTCCCAGTGGCCGCGGTTGTCGGCCCCGGAACGGTTAATGTCGCACAGCCCGGTTGAACCTTCAAACAATCCGCCACAGGCGTTGATGATACACTCTTCTCCGAGAATATCACGGATCATTTGCAAGCCGTGCCGATATGCTTCGGCCCTGTTCTTGCCCGGATCGGCAAACGCGCTGTCTTCGTCAATAAATACTGCCCGGAGAAAATCAAGTTTATGATATGTAAAACCCTGGGATTTAAGCCTGCCGAAAAGCTCCTTGAAATAGTCTTGCGCAGATTCGGCGAACGGATCAACAATAAAACAATTTCCTCGGATACACTTAAATATCGTATATTGCCCGCTATGGTTTTTCAGTCTTATATCCGGATATCTTTTCAGGATATCCGCATCCGGCTGAATGATGAATGGACAGGTCCAGATACCCGGGACATATCCGGCTTCGCGAATTATTTTTGCCAGAAATGCCATGCCGTGAGGAAATTTTTCATTCGCGAGCCAATCCCCGTAGGTGGTGTCCCAACCCATATCAATTTGAATCACATCAAGCGGTAGCGGCTTTTCCTTCAGCTCGAACAGATTGTCCAGAATATCTTGTTCCGTAACTTCCGGTCCGTAGAAATACCAGGAACAAAAAATATTGCGTTCAGGGACTTCATTCCGGGGATGGTACAGTTTTTTGAGGCTTTTAAGATAATCTGATTTTAATTTTGATTCATTGCCGGACCATAAAAGCAACTCATGAGTTTCTCTTGATTCTCCCGGAAGTATTGTGATATTGTCAAACTGGGCACGGGCGCTTATTTTTATCAACTTTTTTCGTTCATGATCTGTGGTCAATTCAATATCGCAGAGATGCCGGGACTGTCCGCAAAAGCCAATAAAAAGAGTCGGACTGTCCAATGAAATTTCCTTTTGAATGAACAGCCCGGGATCGGAGTGGAACGTATGAGGCAAAATATTGTTATCTGAATCCATCTGATCGAAACTCAGTCCCTCGCCGGCACTGATCTTTTCGCTGTTGAATAATGCGTCCCGCATTGCGTCGTCAACTTCAGCCGGGTTGAAATAACCTGGAATATCGTTTTTTTGTCTGGCCAGCCGGAATACCTGAATATCTTGTGACCAGTATTCCTCCCCCTGTTTGGAATTTGCAATGGAGGTGATTTCTACCGGAGTAAGGCTTTGCAGGTTAATCGGTTTGCTGCTGACATTGGTGACTTTTAATTTTATTCTACTGCCATTCTCATCCCTGATAATAGTGCGTTGAAGCATCAGCTCTCCGGAAGTGGCGGTGCCGTCTTCAGAGAAAACCGGTTCTGGTAATGATTTCCCGGTAATATTCGGAGGCGGAGTAACAATTGTTGAATATGTGTCTTGATCTATGTGCAGTTTCATTTAAGGGGCCGTTTAAAATAGTTTTTTAATGTTTTCCAGAATAAAAGTGCTGAGTTACATTAACCGGTCTGATACGTTATGTCCACTACTTTTCCGCCGTTTTCAAGTGATTTCTGCGCTGCGCAGCCGACCGCTACACTCATGCGTCCGGCTACCGGTAAGACCGGAGGTACGGTGTCGTTCAGGATCATATCGACAAAAGCTTTGCATATCAAAACGTCGGAACCGCCATGGCCCAGTTCCATTTCGTTTTCGTCTATCCCGTTTAAATCAATGCACAAATCCGGTTGGTCGTTGCGTCCTGGGCGATTCCGACGCCACAATTTGACTGTATTGTCTATTTCATTATTTTCAATCCGGCCCTTAGTGCCGATAAAAGTAAAATTGCGATGGTAATCCGGCGTGAAATGGCATTCCATATATGACGCCTTGATTCCTCCTTCCAATTCCATCATGCAGACATAATTATCCGGGGTGGTTATTTCCTTCCGGAAGACGCAATATTTGCGTTTAGGTTTTCTTTCCGCGTCAAAATAATCTCCGTCGACAGATTCCACACAGGTATTTCTTTGCGGGCATTCAGGACAGTTCTTGTCATTTGGCTCATTGCCTCCAAACATATCCAAACCGCCGAAGGCCGCGACTTTTCTGGTCCAGCGGCCGGTTATATAATGCATAACATCAATGTCATGGCTGCCTTTTTGCAACAGCAGGCTTTCGACATTTTCTTTTATTCCGTGCCAGCCGTGAAAATAGTAAATGCTGCCCATGCCGACAAAATGTCTGATCCAGACCGCTTTGATTTCCCCGATTTCGCCCGCGTCAACCAGTTCTTTCATTTTTTTGACAAAAGGCATATAACGCATATTAAAGCCGATCATCAGCTTGCGTCCGCTTTTTTCCGCGGCCCGGATCATTCGGTCGCAGTCGGCGGTGTTTATCGCCATCGGTTTTTCACAATAGACGTGTTTGCCGGCTTGCAGCGCGGAAATTGCGTGTTCGGCGTGAAAGGCGTCCGGAGTTGTTATCGCGACCGCGTCGATATCATCACATGCCAGCAAATCCTGATAATTACTGTAAAGTCTGGCGTCCGGGTTGACTTCATCCGTGAACTTTCGCAGGCTTTGCGGCGACTGATCCGCTACGGCGACCACTTCCGAATCTTTATCCGGATGATGCCAGTATTTGGCCAGCAACCCCCTCCCGTTGCCGCCGATCATTCCAATTCTGACTTTTTTCATTTAACCTCACCATGGAGCTTGTAAAAGGCAATAGACAGTGGTTTCAAGTCTAATTTAACGACATACGGACTGCTGCTTGATGCTATTTCCCTGCATTGCCCGTTTTCGTTCATTTGCTGAATTTTTATTTTATTGAAACCGTATTCAGCCGGGTTTAGTTTAAATGTGATTTTCCCGGCTTTTTCCCCGATGTTGACTAAAACGATTCCTATTGAGTTGTCTTTTCCTGAACGATATGTCGCTGACAGGATTGACGGCAGTTTCATTTTACGATATTTGACGCTTTCAAGCACGGTGACCGTTTGCGGTTCAGGTGAAAGTTTAAGTGGACGCAGCATTTTTCCGCCGCGAAGGTATTCGAAGTTGTTATTTGTATATGCAATCATTTTTCGGAGGAAGTCCTGAGCCGGCTTGCTTTGAAAAGGTTGTCCGAAAAAGCGTCCCGGAATCATCCCTTCGGTAAAATTTGAGGCTAGCATTCGGCATGAGTTCAACTCATTGTCCGCTCTTATCGTTCGTCCGTGGCTCAGAATATAGTCTCCGAACATCGCCCTTTCCAACGGGATTTGCCCGGGATAGGTATTCATGGCGTTCAGTTTATAGTCGAGAACCGGGACAAATAGCTCAGTGCAGGCTTCTCCGCCCATATATGAATCCGGGTTTATGCCTTTTATCAGTTTTCGGACCTGGCGTCCCATGCTTAGTTGGGCCTGAGTCTCGAAGTTGCCGCCTCCGGCGGGGTGTCCGTGTTTCGGGTTGAAGCATTCATGGGTAATATGGTTTTTGCCGAACGTATCCAGATAAATCCCCCAGAAGCCCATATCCATGACGTGCTTGCACATATCGAGGTATCTTTTTTGCCAGCGTTTAGTGCTCCGGCAGGCAATCCAACTCTCGTTTTCATAAAGAATCGGTTTCATGTCCGGCCCGACCCGCAGTGCCGGAAACATATATTCCGCATCCTCTTTGGATTGATGCTGGTTATATATCTCCGATTGCAGATAGACATTGGAGCGGATATTCCAGTTATTCATCTTCTTTAACCCTTCAAGCAGGCCGGGATAAGCCGGGGCGCAGTAGCCCTGTATTTCCGCGACCGGATATCTTACCCGGTGTTTGCATGGTTCAATGAATTTTGCATAATGATACCAGGTTCCGGCTACCGGTTGATTATGCAGGAATTCGTTCCAGGCCTGGGCTGATTTCACATTTTTTTCAACCGTCATATTTTTACTGTATCTGGCATAGAAACGCAGGAATACCGGGGTCTTTTTTAACCATTCAGGAATGTCTTTGCGGATTGTCAGGTTGCCTTTGGCCGCCCACGGTTGTTTAATCCACCAGGCACGGTAAATCTGCGCCGCATCATACCAGTTGCCGGTGAACGGCCGGGAGACGACATGATAGGTCATCTGATAATTATTTCCCGGAATGCCGCGATTAGCCGGGAACTGAGTGACCGAACAGGTCAGGGCATTATTAACCGGGTTCCAGGTTTGCCGGAACTCTTTTTCATGGCCGGTATTGTCGTCGGTAGAGAAATAAAATCCTTTCAGACTGTTTGGGTTGTATAGGGCAAAGCACTGGAATCTGGCAGAGGAGCCTGGATATTGCTGCTTAAAGGCGGCGTTGCCGATGCCTGAAATCAATCTTCCCCGGCGCCAGGGAAGAATCAGGTTGTTTTCTTCCGGTTTGCCGTCCGGTTTAACCGATATTTGCGGAAAAACAACCTGCCATAAACCTAGTTTTGATCGATTGACAATCTTAGTCATTTTCCATCTTATTTCCGGGGAGTTTTTTTGCAAGCTCGCTTCGAACTGCAGATCGGCTTTATAATTACCTTTTTCAGCCGTGATGTTCAGAATGACCGTCGCTCCTTCCGCGTTGTTCCTGGTTGTTACTTTTACGCGTTTTATATGGGAAGCGTTAAGTTCCGATTCAGTCTTGTCGGGATTCCTGAAAGAAATTTTCCAGAGCGATATTGGTTGTGCGCCCGGACTCGCAAGCCTGATTCCAGCGGCACCCCATATTCCGTACAGTTTTCCAGTCGCGGCATTGAATATCACGGCGGTTAGAGGATTGTAGATACCGGCCAACTGACCCGACTTGTAAATTCCAAAACCAGATCCGGGGCAGGGGCGTTGAACAGTTTTCTCCGCCTGGCAATTTTTTTTCAGCCGGGATATTGCAAATGCTATGTGCTTGGGGTGAGCTCTTTTCAAGGATATCAGCTTTGCATAAGTTGCCATTGCTTCATTCTGTTTGCCGAGGGTTTCCTGTATTTTGGCGATTGCCAGCAATGCTTCTGATTTATGCCGGGGATTTTTTGCTTTTGCATAAGCAAGATTGAACTGATTAATCGCTTCAGGATATTTTTTCAGCTTCATCAAACAATAGCCGATATACATGTCTTTCTTTAGATTCTTCGGACCGTTATCCAACTGCTTGAATTCAGTCAAGGCGGCCTGATATTTGCGGTTTTCGAATAGTTTTTTTGCGTTTTCGAAATCTGCGCCGACCACGGATGAAGCCAGAAGTCCTGACACAAGGAATGTATGGAAAATTCGCATAAGATATTTCCTTCTAAGCATTGTTGCATAAATATTCATGTTAATAAATCGCGGTTATTGAACTTAAGTCGAAGTTCATAAAGCAATATAAAAATATGCATGACCGCATAATAATTTTTAATTATATTGGGATATGTTTGATTAATGGACGTTGGTGATCCAGAAGGGATCATAACGATGGTAGTTGAGAATGTCTTTCAGCATCCGGTGTTCAACATTACCGCCATAGAACAATACGTTGGGACCGTTACTGTGAGTCATCCCCAGCTTTTCAACCCCGGAGTTGCCGTAGCGGAAATATAGAGGGCATGAAGCATTCTTGGTTGCCTCATTGGATATAGTGTCCGCGTACATTGCCGCTTTTGCCGGTTTGTGGATGGTAATTATTTTACGATGAAGATAAACGTAGACGTATTCTTTGTCATCAGTCCGGCGCTTGACCGGGCGAAGGTCATGGATGTTGCCGACCGGATGGGTGGTAATGTTTGCTCCGTAAGAGCAGAGGTGGGTATTGGCTCCGTAAATCCGATATTCCCCGTTTCCGGTTTTAGGCGCCTTGGGACAGTTGAAGGTTTTCTCGTTTTTTACATATGGAAATATTTGATCGACAAAAGTGGAGTCGCAACTTGTGCCGGTGGCGATCGGATCGGTATAGGCGCCGGTATAGCCGTCATTATCATCGATGTAAAGAAAATGTGCGGTTCCCAGTTGTTTAAGGTTGCTGGCGCATTTGATTTGTTGAGCTTTGTCCCGGGCCTGGTTTAATGCCGGTAAAAGCATGCTGGCGAGAATCGCAATGATTGCGATCACAACGAGCAGTTCAATAAGGGTGAAAAAGTTTTTCGCTTGTGATTTTGGCAGAGGAACCGTATTCATGATATGACCTTTCTGTTAGTAAATGAAAAACAATATGTTTGCTGTTTCTGTTGTCTATTATAATAGAGTAATTATGATTTGTCAATAGCTATATACATATTTTTATTAAAATTTATTTTTCTACTTGTTGACAAGCTTTAAAATTTGTATATATTATACAATAATGGTTTATTTTTTTAGGAAAAATTTTTATGGCTGACAATAAAGGATATAATAAGGGGCTGCTGCCTCCGTACCATTTGATTCGACGGCATGTCCTTGAATGGTTGGAAAACGGGGTTCTGATGCCGGGCGATCTGCTGCCGACTGAAACCGCGTTGGCAAAGCGTTTTGATGTTTCACGGATGACTGTGCGCAAAGCGTTGCAGCAATTGGAGGATGATGGTTATATAATCGCCCGTCAGGGCGCGGGGCGGCGAGTGGTGGAGCGTCCAGAGAGAAAACGTGAAGGGGCAATCAGGATCGGAGCACTGTTCCATGCTGAAGCGAATGATGTATACGGGGATCTCGAGGGGTTGCGTGAGATTGCGAATGAGTCGGGATCTGACCTTAATTTGTATTTTTATAATGAATACGTCGGAAAGAACTCAATCAATGATCTGATGGCCGGTTTGACTGACGGAGAGGTGGATGGCTTGTTGATTTGCTGTCGGAACCTGAATAATGACTTGATTCTGCACTACAGTCGTTTTTTGCCGCTGGTGGTCGCCTATCGGGATTGTTCTGAACATGGAATCGCGTCTTTTTTCTTTAACTGGCACTGGGCCAGTTTTGAAATTACTGAAATGCTCTTGCGGCACAATTGTAAGCGCCTGTTTGTGATTCTCAAGGAAGATGATTACTTTTTTAACGTCAACAAACAATTGCTCGACGGGATTGATTACTCTTTATTCCGTAACGGAAAGGAATCAGTAGCGCGTCAGGTATTTTATCTTCCGAGTGACCGGTATCCGGATCATTCACAGAAAATGGATCAGATTTACCAGGCTCTCGATGGCCCCGGAAAGGTCGGAGTTATTTCGTATTGGCAATGGCCGTTGATTAAGTTGGCGAAATCTTCTTATGCAAATCGGGTGCCTGATGAGTTGGCCCTTGCCGCGTTGGTCGGGTCCGGTCCACTGCAAGAGGAGTCTCCATTTCCGATAACCGCTTATGAAAAAGATTACAAAGGGATGATCAGGAAAGCCGCTGAAAGATTAATCCGGATGGTGCGACGCGAAGATACAGATAATTTGCCTCGGGCCAATCCTTTTTACGGTACAATAGTAGATCGCGGCAGTTGTTGAAATCATTCAAATGATTTGTTTTATAATGATTTGCTTTTTATGTGAAGTCTATTATTGTATCTTCTTTCCAAAACACAAATTTAAAATTATAATATGTTTAGACGTCTGCCTAAATACCGGGAGCCATTGTTTCGACCGCCTGCTGAAGCTGACAGCCTGATTTTTCAGGTTGCCTATGGCTGTCCGCATAATAAATGCCGTTTTTGCGGTATGTATAAAGGGACCAGGCATGTTGTTCGTGATGAACAATCGGTTTTAAAGGAGTTTGAAAAGGTGGCCAGGCGGCGGCCGCAGACCAGGCGCATTTTTCTGGCTGACGGCGATGTGATGTTCCTGCCGTTTGATAATCTGAAAACGATGCTGGTCAAGCTCAATGAAGTCTTCCCCCAATTGACCCGGGTCAATGTTTACGCCAACGGGAGTTCGATAATGAACAAAACGGAAGCGGAACTAAAGGAGTTGCGTGACCTGAAGCTGCATACTCTTTATCTCGGGTTGGAATCAGGAGACCAGCGTTTATTGGAAATGGTGCATAAAGATGAAAACGCTATTGGAATGGTGATGGCGGTTGATCGGGCTCAGTCTATCGGAATGACTTGTTCCGTGATGATTCTGCTGGGACTTGGAGGTGTCCATTTTTCCAATATTCATGCCAACCTTACAGCCGATATCCTTAATCAGATGCAACCCCGGTTGCTTTCGGCTCTTCGTTTTGTTGAATTTCCCGGAGTCAGGATGTTTGAAGGCTATAAAACCATTTCGGAGTATGGCGCGGTGCAGGAACTGCGTCGGATAATTGCCCGGCTTGACTTGCACAAAACAGTTTTCCGGGCCAATCATTCATCCAATCCGGTTCCATTGGCCGGCCGTTTTCCCAAAGATAAACTGCGTCTGATGGCAGAATTGGACGAACTGCTTAATGCTGGCACGCTTGACACCGAGGGGCCGGGAGCATTACCGTTCGTATTATAACTTGCTGACGGAATATAATATTAAGTTTTTGATCACTGCGCTGGAACAACGTAATCGCGCGGTTTGAATCTGGAGGCAATATAAAACAATCTTGGCCGCTTATTTGGGATTAGATCGATAAATTCCCGCCTGTCGCAGACTTTCACTTTTTTTACTGATTCTGGTTCCGCAGACGATTTCAAGGCCGAGTTTTGTGATAAGTTCTTTCAGATAGGCCAAATGAGGGCAGGGCGGACCATGGTATGAATCATTTGTGATGCAGGATGACAGGTGAACAATTATCTGATCTTTTTCAATGCCTTCCTGCTTTTTCGCAAGTTTAAGAAGATTTGAGAGTTTCCGGTGGACCGCCAAACCGCAACAGCCGCCGCAAGTCATTGACAACATTCTCATGTCACTGGGATAACCGGAAAAGCAGTCCTCGCGGTTGTTGAAAACTTTTTCGCACAAATAGCCGGAACAGCGTTCTTTAACAATATGGCATTGGACAATTACTACATATTTTTTATCCATAATCAGGTTCCCGATTCAATCATTTTTCCGGTATTGGCAATCCATGCTGCCGGAGGAATGTCAGTTTATCCCAGTAACCGCGCTGGAAAACAATTTTTGAATTTACGACATGAAAGAAACCGCATCCACGCAGGCCAAGCGGATCGCGCCATTCCAGAATCCCCCATTCACCGTCCTCGAATACATTTTCAACGATACAAACCATTTCCGCTTCCAGAAAGCCGTCCGAAAACATTTTTCTGATGGCTCCCCGGCCGGAAACCGGTTCTTCGGCTACTTGATGATTCACGGCGTCCTCAGCATATAAACCGGCCAACGCATTTGCATCGCCTTGGTTGAAAAACTCAACAAATTTTTCAATTACTTCTTTTGGGCCCATAATTCATTCAATTTCATTTCAGTCTGCATTTCTGCTCACTAGTTGTAATTTAGCATCATTATACAGTTAGACCAGCCAGATAAAAAATAATATTCAGGATATATTTACATGTTTTCCGTATTTCTGATCAATTATTAGGGGAAAAACAATGTAAAGTTTTATTGAGGCTGAATTTATAAGATTTTGTGTAAAAAATATTATAGTTATTTGGAAAAAGTTTAACTTGAGATGTAAGATGTTTTAAAATTGTAAGGTATTTATTTGTATATTTTGCTGATGTGTGATATTTTATATTTATTAAAAATTGTTAAGGTGGGTTTATGTGTGAATTTTTTTGCATGTCCAACAATTGAAAGAATGATTGATGAGGGTTAAGTTTAGTAAAAAATCATATGGGCTTTTTTTTACTGCGTTTTTTTTGTTCATGGTGTTGCTGTTTACTTTTCTCCGTGGAGCGATTGCGGAGTGTTCAGCAGGCTTGCTTGCGCTGACCCGAGAAATTAAGTTGTCTGATAAAAAAGACGGGCAGGGTGGGCAGGCTATAAAATTCACGACCAATCCCAAAATTGTCGGGCGCAAAAAGGTTGTTCAAAAGAAGAAAGTTGTAAGAAAAACCAGCAAACCGGTAACCCTGAAATTGCCGAAAACACCTTCTCCGGTCGTTCTTGTTACCGAAGATTTTCCCGTCTGGAGCAATGATAAATATCCGTTATCTCCCAAAATGAGAAAGTATAACGGTCAAAAATGGGAAGATGAAAACACCAAATTTATTTTTTCGACAAACGGGGTAAGACTTTTTATCCTTGGACGGCTATATGATAAGAATCCGGTGAATGCGATAACCTCCAATACTGACAAGGGTAACAAGGGAATGGTATGGAAAGATGACAGTATCGAGGTTTTTCTGATGAAAAATAGCTCAAGCAAGTTTTATTGTCAATATATCGTGTCAGTGAGCGGCGTCGGGACGGTCAATTATATGAAGGTGTCGGGGGCGAATTCCCAGTACCGGCCGTCAAAACCGCCTGCTAAATTCCAGTATCCAAGATTTGATGCGAGTCAGCACAAGAACGGTTTTGAGGTTGAAATGAGCATCTCTCTTAGTAATATCGGGATATCATATCTTAAACCCGGTGACTCATTTCTGTTGCAGATTGTCAGGAATTACCGGGGGCAGGGTGGTAAGGATTCGGTGACTCTGCAGATGTTCCCTGTCTATATATATGCTGATTCGCGAGGAGGAATTGCGAATCATGACAGAAGAGCGTTTCAGCCGGTTACGGTTAAGAAAATGCCTTAATAAGGCATATTTGAATAAGAACAATTTTTTGAAACCTTATTTGAGGTAATGATGTATGGAAAATGTGATTGAAATTAAAAACCTATCGAAATGTTACGGATCTTTTTTCTGGAGCAAAAAGGTGCACGCTCTGAAGAACCTGACGCTTGATATCCCTAAAGGTGCGGTATTCGGGTTTCTTGGTCCGAATGGTGCCGGTAAGACCACGACGATTAAACTATTGATGGATTTGATTAAGCCGACAAGTGGTGAAGCGATGGTAATGGGATATCCTCCGGAAAACGTCCAGATCAAGAAGCAAATAGGTTTTTTGCCTGATGCACCGGCGTTCAGCTCCTATTTGACGGCCAATGAATTTCTCAAAATTTGTGCGAAACTTCTGGGAATACCGGCGGCTGATCGGAAAAAACGCATTGAGGAAGTGCTGGCGATTGTGAAAATGTCCAAGCATGCAAAGTCAAAACTTGGTGGTTTCTCAAGAGGCATGATTCAAAGAATTGGTATTGCCCAGGCAATCCTCAATCATCCTAAATTACTGATTCTTGACGAGCCCCTGGTCGGGCTTGATCCGCATGGCCGGCAGGAATTGAAAGATATTATCTTTCAGCAGAAGGCTGTAGGAACAAATGTTTTTTTCTGCAGTCATATCCTTTCCGATGTCGAGAAAATATGTGATCATATTGGAATCCTGTGTGAAGGGGAATTGCTATGTTCCGGCAGTACTGACGAGCTATTATCGGAAACCGGATCCATTCTGCACATCAAGCCCGGTCAGGATGAAATAGCTAAATCAATGTTGACCGAAGCAACGGAAACAGTTCGGCTGCCGGACGGCGGCTGGGAACTGTCATTCCCGACTGGGGATGAAATCCTGTCCAAACTTAAAAAGATCAAAGAGCAGAATAAGGACGTCGTTGCGGTAACTTCTTCCAAAGAGGATTTGGAAAAGTTCTTTTTTAGAAAAATTGAATCTCGAACCAGTGAATCAAATAATTAAAGCCAAAGGAGGAAACTATTCTTAAAGTTGATTTATAGTGACTCTAATGTCTCTTGTCGAGTCAAAAATCGTAAAGAAGAAAGAATGATAGTAATTTGTGTCAAAGTCAATAATCATTGACGTAATCAAAAAATATTGAAGGAGAAAAAAAGATGAGAGGAATCAACGAAATCATGGCCGTAGCGGGAGGGACGTGGCACCGCGTACTAAGAATGCGCGTGGTCTATGTGCTTATCATATGCGTCCTGGCATTGATCGGCAGTGCGTATCGTTATGATGTTTTGTCGCTTGGACAGCACAAAGAACTCATGGTTGATGTATCATTGCTGCTGAATACAGTTGCGGCGATTCTGGTTGCTATTTCCATTACTTTTGAAATTTCAAAAGAATTGCGCGAAGGCGTAACAACAACTCTGTTGTCAAAATCACTGGGTCGTACCCAGTACCTGGTCGGAAAACTGATTGGTATTTCAATTGCCGGATTAGTTGTAACCGGTCTTATCGCTATTGGTTTCATCCTTATTTTTGGTTCGTTTTTCGAACAAATCGGCCAGACAATGCTCCTGGGGCATTTACTGGTAATGGCCAGTGTAATACCGATGTCCGCGATCGCAATTTTGTTTGCGGTTGTCCTGCCTGAATCAATTGCCGCGATCGTAACCGTGATTGTTATCTGGTTTGCGCATGCGACTCCGGCTCTGGCCAAGGTTAAAATTCTCTACGGCGGAATCATTCCTGATCTCAATCTTTTCAATATGAAAGCCGAAGCTGCATATAATATTTTTGGCGGAATCAGCTGGATGTACCTGATCCTTGCTTTGGTGTGGGGGATTGTATACAGCATTTTTGCCACATCGCTCGCCAGTTTGATTTTCGGCTTTAAAGACTTGAAATAATCTATATATCAGGAGGAATAAAATGAAAAAAACAGTTGTTATCCATATTATTGTTATGGTTATTGCGGTGCTTGCCGGGGGATTCCTGGCGTCGTCACTCATCGACAGCCAGGCTGAGTTAAGCAGGAATGTTAAAATTTCAAACTCTGCACTCGGTGGTTTCAATAAATTTGCCGCAGACGTCCAATGGATGTTCTTCGTTAACTACGCAGGCGGTTTGCAGTCTGTTGAAAAAGAAAATGTCCCGGAAATCTACAAACGCGTCAAAACCATTATCGGTAACGATCCGAACATGCAGATCGCGTATGAAGTCGGCGGTATGATGTTCTCAGTCAGGGACCCGAAGAAAGCGGTTGAGATCTTTACAAAGGGCGCGAACAATCCCAATCTTAAAGATAACTGGAAACTGCCGTTCCTGGCAGCTCACATCCTGCAAAACAACATTACTGACGAAGACGATCCGGAACGCCTTGAAAAAGCAATCAAAATGTATCGTCTTGCAATTGTCCGTAACAACGCAATGCCGTATTTTGCCAATGCCATGATGAGAGCCAAGGCGCAAATCATTAAGAAAAGAGGTTCATGGAATGGTAAACCTGTCGTAAATGACAGACATGCTTATTTGTGTGCGTTGTATGACGAATGGCGCAAAGGCGGCGGCGGTGATGAGATGGAAACTTCCGGTCAGTCCTTTGGCATTGACATCAAACCGATGCTCCTGGATGCCGCTCAGAAAGCTAAAGCTTCAGCTCCGACCAACAAAGATGTTCTCAATACGATCGATATGGTAATGAAAAAAGTACTGGAAGATCAGCATCTTTGCGCAAAATGCCTGACTGCTTACGGCCCTGGCGATAAATTCTGTACAAAATGCGGAACCGGTGTTCAGGTTTACGGCGTTTGTTCGAAATGCGGGAATGTTCTGAAAGGCGAATTTTGCGCTGTTTGCGGAACCAAGAATAACTACAAGAAATAATTGCGGAGAATCGAAGTTTGAATTGGATTTCAAAATTTGGTAATAAAAAAGCTCTGACAATTTTATTTGTTCTGGCGATTTTATGCTACTTTGTTTCTGAGTCAATCTTGCGCCAGTATGTCCTGTTCAGGACTGGTGAACAATCAATCAGCCTCAATTCCATCCTGGATAAACTTCCGGGAGAAATCAGGGACGGGGTTGAGAGAAGAATTACCATTGCTGAATTAAAAGATAAGCTGGCGAAGGCAACCGACCAGGGCGAGAGAATATTCTTATTGATCTCTCTCGCTCAGGCCAGGGGCCCGGAAGCACTACAGAAACAATATGCCGAGATAATTGATAAATACCCTGACGCCCCACAATCGGAAGCGGCATTTGTTTTTTATCTTAAAGCTCCGCCTAAGGCGTTGAAATCCATTTCAATCCCGCGATTTCATCAATACTTGAAAAAGCTGCGAGAGCCGGATCTGTTTTATGCCTGGTCCGGCGGTTTTTCCAAGTTGAAAAGTGTTAATGCATCGGAAAAAGAATTGCTTGAATACCTTTTACCGTTGCTGAACTCTGAGCTGAAGTATCGTGAATACAGACAGCTTTATACTGAAATTGTCGAACTGGCTTTCAATTTGAAAGATCAACCGGCTGAACTTAAAGCGCGCAAATACGAAGAGTTATGCGAGAAAAAGCCGTTTTACGATTCAAAGCTGGCCAGAAAGTATAAAAAGAAAACAACAACCAAAAAGAAAAAGAAGAAATAATGCTTAAAATCTTTGCCATATTGGAAATGACCTTCAAAAAGGTGAAGGAACCGGCTTTTTCTTTGCTGTTCGTTATTGCGGCGGTAATGGGCTACTTTGTCTCTGATATGAGTGCTCTTTCAATAAATAATAATGACGGGGTTTTATTTGGACTGATCACTCTGGAGCAGGGGCATTGTCTGCTTACCGGGTTTGTGATAATCTTTTTCGTGACGTCAATTATCGCCATTTTCTCCGGCGCAACCGATATTCCTAAGGATATTGATTCAAGAATGATCATGCTGGTTTTAGGTAAGCCGATAACCCGTCTGGAATATTTGCTGGGAAAATATTGCGGTAATATCGCAATATGCGTTTTATTTTATTTGGTCGCAACAATATCCGCCTGTATAACTCAGGTTTCGTTAACTGGCAAAATGTATGATGTATCCGTTCTGGTAAGGCAATTGCTGTTGCTTCTGGCTCTGTTTCCTTTTACCGCAATGACCATGATGATTTCAACTTTCTTTTCAGACATCACTGCAATGATTATTGCCTCGGCTTATTTGGCAATATCTTTGTTTTTCAGTTCAATATCCATTTTTGTCGACATGCTGCCCAAAAGCTTATCGACGATTTCGATTGTTCATTCGATTGCTTATTTCTTTCCGAACTATTTTTATTTTTTCAATTCATTTAAATTTTCCGGGATTGTCATTGTTGCTTTGACTTTATATTCCCTTTCCATAACCGTAATATTCCTCTCAATTGCTGCTGCTCGTCTCAATGCAAGAGATTTGACCTGAGTTGCTCATTTTTCGTCGAAAGAGTGATATCATACTTCAGGAACATGACTTATATTACGGATGTGACATTATTTTTTTGAATACGAAGTGCTTTCGTGTTGTTTTATGTTGGTGAAGTAGGTTTTTTGCATTCGGACAGAAATGTTGGATACAGCCTTAGTTTTTTTAATGAAATCGGGGAATTATGTGCGGTTTGAAGGGGGGGGCGCGTTTGAATGAACGATAAAGCTTCATTTTAAAGGCGCTGTTGTGAATTCAGAAATTATATTTTGACATGCATCCAGACATGCTTTTTTAAAGATATATTTCTTCACAAAACATTTTTGTTTTGACTGAAATTGCCGCGAAAAACGGTGAAAACGTCAAATTCAATAAAAAAAGTCGAAAAAAGTTGGATATTTCTTTGAAAACGATTTGAAAAAAATCGGAATCGTGGTAGAGTTTAAGTCCATTTTGTTATTATGGAGAGTTTGCTGCTCGAGTGGCGGAATTGGCAGACGCGCATGGTTGAGGGCCATGTGGAGTAATCCGTGGGGGTTCAAATCCCCCCTCGAGCACCATAAAATTTGGCTGACAGGCTCAGATGCCCACGTAGCTCAGTTGGTAGAGCGCATCCTTGGTAAGGATGAGGTCACCGGTTCAAATCCGGTCGTGGGCTCCAGTTTTCACCTAGATGGTGAAGGCAGGGAGTTTGATAAGATAAAAAAACTTAAATCGTAAAAGTATAGAAACCCAAAACTGGCAACTGATAAATATCAGGAGGAAAAAATGGCCAAAGAAACCTTTGCAAGAACGAAGCCGCACGTCAACATCGGTACTATCGGACACGTTGACCACGGTAAAACCACGCTGACCGCCGCCATTACCATGGTGCAGTCTAGAAAATTTGGTGGCACAGTCAAAAATTATGATGAAATCGATAATGCACCGGAAGAACGCGAACGCGGAATTACCATCAATACCGCTCACGTTGAATACGAGACCGAAACTCGTCACTATGCTCATGTTGACTGTCCTGGCCACGCTGACTATATCAAAAACATGATTACCGGTGCTGCTCAGATGGACGGCGCTATTCTGGTTATCGCCGCTTCTGACGGTCCGATGGCTCAGACTCGCGAACACGTTCTGCTGGCTCGTCAGGTAGGCGTACCTGCTCTGGTCGTTTTCCTGAACAAGGTTGACCAGGTAGACGATGAAGAGTTGATCGAACTGGTTGAAATGGATGTTCGTGAACTTCTCGATACTTACGAGTTTCCTGGTGATGATACTCCGATAATCAAAGGTTCAGCTCTGAAAGCTGTAGAATCCGGCGGGGATCCTGATTCCCCGGATTGCGCTTGCATTATCGAACTGATGGATGCGGTCGATACATTTATCCCGGAACCGGCTCGTGATGTTGATCAGCCGTTCCTGATGCCGGTTGAAGACGTATTCACCATTGAAGGTCGTGGTACTGTTGTTACCGGTCGTGTAGAACGCGGTATCATCAAAGTTGGTGAAGAAATTGCTATCGTCGGTATCAAAGATACTGCTAAAACCACCGTTACCGGTGTTGAAATGTTCCGCAAGCTGCTTGACGAAGGTCGTGCCGGTGACAATATTGGCTGTCTGCTTCGCGGTGTTAAGAAATCTGATGTACAGCGCGGTCAGGTTCTGGCTAAGCCCGGTACCATCACCCCGCACACCAAATTCACTGCTGAGATCTACGTTCTGAGCAAAGATGAAGGTGGTCGTCATACTCCGTTCTTCAATAACTATCGTCCGCAGTTCTACTTCCGTACAACTGACGTGACTGGTATCATCAGCCTGCCCGAGGGCACTGAAATGGTTATGCCTGGCGATAACACCAGCATCACTGTTGAATTGATTGCCCCGATTGCGATGGAAAAAGGTCTGCGTTTCGCTATCCGTGAAGGTGGACGTACCGTTGCTTCCGGTCGTGTTGCTGATATTATTGAATAATAGCTGAGCAATAATTGCAATAGATTATTGTCCTGAACGGCAGAAGATGCCGTTCAGGGCATTTTACCGAAAGAGAAGTGAAATTATGCGCGAGATCATCACGCTGGAATGCACCGAGTGCAAGAGGCGCAATTACACAACAAAAAAAGAAAAGCGGAATACCCCCGGCAGACTTGAAAAAAGCAAGTACTGCAAATTCGAACGCAAACATACTTTGCATCGGGAAACCCGTTAACAGCAGTCGAAATTGAATTTATGCAGGAGTGTAGCTCAGTTGGCTAGAGCAGCGGTCTCCAAAACCGCAGGTCGTGAGTTCGAGCCTCACCGCTCCTGCCATATTTCATATAAGTATAAGAGGCTTAAATGAGCAGGATAATTAAAGCGATAGGCGGCATCATCAAGGCAATCAAGCGTTTCACTCGTGATTGCATGGCCGAGTTAAAAAAATGTACCTGGCCTGAAAGGGATGTACTGGTCGAATCAACGTTACTGGTAATCGTGGTTATGGCTCTGCTGTCACTTTACGTTTTCCTGATTGATCAAGCAGGCCATTGGTTTATTCGCTTGATTACTGGTAGTTAATTAATATTCTGTTCACAAGGAAAAGATTCATGGAAGAACCGCAAAAAAAACAGGGGAAATGGTATGTTGTCCACACGTTGTCCGGACAGGAAAACCGGGTTCGTGACAGCATCCAGAAGCAGGTAACGCTTGAAGGCGGCAATCTCCCGGTGTATGAGGCATTCATCCCGACAGAGAAAGTATCTGAAATCCGCCAGGGAAGAAAGACCACAACCACCCGGAAATTTTTTCCCGGATATATTTTGGTCCGCATGGATCTCTATGATGAAAATAATAATATAATTGAAGACGCCTGGTATTTTATCCGTAATCTCCAGGGCGTAATTGGCTTTATTGGCGGGAGCAACTATCCCACCGCACTAACCCCTCGCGAAGTTGATGACTTAATGCGACAGGTCGGAGAAGGTCAGGATTCGTCGAAACCGAAAGTACAGTATGAAATCGGCGAAACTGTTCGCATCAAAGATGGTGCATTTGAGAACTTTGAGGGTACGATTGAGGAAATTGACGGAGAACGCGGCAAACTGAAACTGATGGTTTCAATCTTTGGTCGTTTCACTCCGGTTGAACTTGAATTCTGGCAGGTTGATCGGGACGTTTAAGAGCCCGACCAGGAATCAGCATAAACGAAAGGCCGACAATAACGGGAGGACGCCTGTCAATCCGCACCGCTTTTGTTGGGTAGGAGATCATTGCTATGGCAAAGAAAGTCACTGGTGTAATCCGGCTGCAGATTCCTGCCGGGGCAGCCAATCCGGCACCGCCGGTTGGTCCCGCGTTGGGTCAGGCTGGGGTTAACATCATGGAATTCTGTAAGCAGTTTAATGCTGCTACACAGAGCCAGAGTGGTATGATCATCCCTGTGGTCATTACTGTTTATCAGGACCGCTCCTTCACTTTTATCTGCAAATCACCACCGGCCGCTGTGTTGCTGAAAAAAGCAGCTGGCCTGGCTTCCGGAGCTAACACGCCCGGTCGCGAGGTTGTCGGCAAGGTAACGATTGCCCAGATTAAAGAGATCATTGAGATCAAGAAGGCTGACCTGAACGCACGGGATGAGGAAGCTGCGATCCAGTTGATCGCGGGTACCGCTCGAAGCATGGGAATCGAGGTGGTTGATGAGTAAAATGAGCAAATTGAAAAAAGCTCAATTGGAATGCTTTGACAACCAGAAGAGGTACAGCGTCTCTGAGGCGTTGGAGATTCTCAAAAAGATGCCGGCTATCAAATTTGATGCGACTGTTGAAGTTGCATTCAAGATGGGTATTGACCCGCGTAAATCCGATCAGAACGTTCGTGGCGCGGTTTCTCTTCCCAAAGGTACCGGTAAATCAGTTTCAGTTGTAGTTATCGCCGCCGGCGCACAGGCTGATGAAGCCAAAGCCGCGGGTGCAGACTATGCTGGTTACGAAGATCTGATTGAAAAAATTAAAGGCGGCTGGCTGGACTTTGATGTCCTGATCGCCACTCCTGACGCGATGAAGCAAGTTCGTCCCCTGGGTCGTGTACTCGGTCCCCGCGGACTTATGCCGAATCCGAAAACCGGAACTGTTACCGATGCGGTTGCAGATGCGGTTCAGGAAGCGAAAGCCGGTCGAGTCGAATATCGGGCTGACCGCGGCGCATGTATTCATGCCCCGTTTGGTAAATTGTCCTTTTCTGTTGAAGATTTGAAGGAAAACTTTGAAGCGATCCTGGTAGCTGTTCAAAAGGCTAAACCGGCAACGGCCAAGGGTGCGTATTTCATTAGTTGTACTTTTTCTTCGACTATCAGTCCCGGTGTAAAAGTTGACCTTAAAGATGCGATGAAGGTGCTGGCATGAGATCTGAAAAAACTATTCTTGTAGAATACATTGGCGGCATAATCGAAAACTCATCGTTTCTTTATTTCGTCAGCTATAAGGGGCTTTCTGTTGAGCAGTTTTCAGACTTCCGCAATAAGCTGGCGGATAATGGCGCCAAGTGCCATGTCCTGAAAAACAGTCTTATTTGCAAAGCGGCCGAGAAGGTCAACGCAGATTCTCTGGCATCTTTTAAGATGACCGGGGATACCGCGGTTGTTTTCGGTCAGGGTGATCCTGGCTCGGTTGCTAAAGTCGTTGCTGATTTTGCTAAAACGAGTGAACCGGTTGTCGTCAAGGGTGGTTTCCTGGATAACGTTCTGTTGTCTGAAGCCGACGTCAAAGCGATCTCCGATCTCCCGCCGCGTGAAATTCTGCTGGCTCAGTTGCTTGGTGTCCTCGAAGGACCGAAACGCAATTTGGTCACAGTACTCAACAATGGTGTTGCTCAGATCGTTAACGTTCTGAATAACTATCAGAGTAAGCTTGAAGAAAATTGATTATATTTTTTGCATTTAAATAAATAACCTAAAAAACAATAAATGGAGACTGAAAATGTCTGAAGAAGCTAAAGTTGAAGTTACTCCTGAAATGGAGAAATTCATCGAGTACATCGAAAACATGACTGTACTTGAACTGTCCAAGCTGGTCAAAGCTCTGGAAGATCGTCTTGGTGTTACCGCTGCTGCTCCGGTTGCTGCGATGGCTGCTATGCCTGCTGCCGGTGGCGAAGCCGCTGCTGAAGAAGAAAAGAGCGAATTTGATGTTGTTCTGGTCAGCTTCGGCGCCAACAAGATTCCGGTTATCAAAGAAGTTCGTGCCATCACTGGCCTGGGCCTCAAAGAAGCCAAAGAACTGGTTGAAGGTGCTCCTAAGGCCGTCAAAGAAGGCGCTGCCAAAGAGGAAGCCGAAGAAATCAAAGCTAAGCTGGAAGGCGCTGGCGCCACTGTTGAACTGAAGTAAGCAGTTCCAAGCTGAAAAAACGGTGGGAAATGTTCTTTAAAATATTTCCTGCCGTTGTTTTGTTTTTCCGTCCCGGGGATGTCCCGGGCGGAAATTATAATTAAATTTTGTATTTTTTGGACTGAAAATGGTTCAAAAATTTTTCTGTAAAGAGATAAATAAGATGTTAATTGTCTCTAGTATAGATTCGTCAGGTCGATTAAATTCAGGAAGGTGTAGTTTATGACTGAACGTGTAAACTTCGGAAAACAGCAGGAAGTTCTGGATATTCCAGATCTGATCGGCGTTCAGGTGGGATCCTATCGTAGCTTTCTTCAGATGGATGTCCCGCCGGCTGAACGTCAAAACGTTGGACTCCAGGAGGTTTTCAACGAGATTTTTCCAATTGAAAGTTTTGACAAACAATTGGTAATTGAATTCGTTGACTATCAGGTCGGAATCCCGAGAAAGTCAACTGTTGATTGTGTAAAAGATGGTGATACTTATTGTTCGCCTCTGCATGTAAATTTTCTGCTGAAAAACAGCAGCCAAGAAGTCCCGGAACGTGTATTTTTGGGTGATATCCCGATTATGACTGACCGCGGCACCTTTGTTTTCAATGGTGCGGAGCGGGTTATCATCAGCCAGCTTCATCGTTCGCCGGGGATTTGTTTTGAGCGCAGCAGCCACACCAGTGGCCGGACGCTTTATTCATACCGGATTATTCCGGACCGCGGTTCCTGGTTGGAAGTGCAGTTCGATATTAATGATATGATTTATATTTATCTTGATCGTCGTCGCCGTCGTCGTAAATTCCTGATAACCACCTTCCTGCGCGCAATCGGCTACGAATCGAACAAAGAAATCCTGAAAGCCGGCGGCAATGAAGTCAAATCCATGTCCGTCGCTTCCCTGTTGAAAGAAGACCTCAGTAATCTCTATTTTGCGGATGATGTTACCAATACCGCAGATCAGGTTATTATCGACGAACTTGTCAAACTGAACGAATCACATCTGCAGATGCTTCAGGAAGCTGGAGTGCAGAAAGTCGAAGTCGTTAAAGTTATCGAGGGCGGTGAGTATCTCATCGGCTGTCTGCGTAAAGATCCTTCCCGCAACACCGAAGAAGCCCTGAAAGAAATCTACCGCCGGATGCGTCCTGGTGATCCTCCAAACGTTCAGAACGCCAAACAGCTTATTAAGCGTTTGTTCTTCGATATCAAACGCTATGACCTTGGTATTGTCGGTCGTTTCAAAATAAATGAGCGTCTTGGTCTTGACCTGCCGCTTGAGGATCGCACCCTGATGCCGAAGGACTTACTGCATGCTACGCTTGAGTTGATCGAATTGCGCAACACCGGCGGCCAGACCGACGATATTGACCATCTTGGCAGTCGCCGGGTTAAGACCGTTGGTGAACTGCTTCAGAATCACTGTCGGGTCGGCCTGCTTCGGACCGAGCGCCTGATCCGCGAACGGATGACTCTGATGAGTTCTGATGAAACTAATCTTTCTCCCAGTAAACTGATCAACCCGAAAGCTTTTTCAAGTGTTATCCGCGATTTCTTCGCGAGAAACCAGCTTTCCCAGTTTATGGATCAGACCAATCCGTTGAGTGAATTGACCAATAAGCGTCGTTTGAGCGCACTTGGGCCTGGTGGTTTGAGTCGTGAACGTGCCGGTTTTGAAGTTCGTGACGTTCACTCCAGTCACTATGGCCGGATCTGCCCGATTGAAACTCCTGAAGGTCCGAACATTGGTCTTATCTCTTCAATGTCGTTGTATTCACGCATCAACCGGATGGGGTTCCTTGAAACTCCATACCGGAAAGTCGTTAACTGCAAAGTTACTGATCAGATTGACTATTTGACCGCGGATAAAGAAGAGCAATTTGTTATTGCTCAGGCTAATGCCCGGTTGAATGCCAAAGGCGGTTTTGTCGATGATACCGTAATGAGCCGCTTCCGCGGCGAGTCGGAAGAGCATCCTCGCGAAGAGGTACAATATATTGACGTTTCACCAAAACAGCTGGTTAGTGCCGCGGCCGGGATCATCCCGTTCCTGGAACACGACGATGCCAACCGTGCTTTGATGGGATCGAACATGCAGCGCCAGGCGGTTCCGCTGGTAATAACCGAATCACCTCTGGTAGGGACCGGGCTTGAAGGCAAACTTGCCCGTGATTCCAGAGCGGTTGTTATGGCCGAAAAGGAAGGTGTCATTGCAGAGGTATCCTCAAACCGGATCGTTATCACTTCAGATGGCAAACCACTGAAAAAGACCAGTGATAAGCATCCGCAGAAATATGAATTGAACAAATTCCTTCGTTCAAATGCTGCGACATGTATCAATCAGCGCCCGATCGTCAGATCCGGCCTTGAAGTTAAAGCTGGCGACGTTATTGCTGACGGAGCGTCAACCGAGAAGGGCGAACTTGCTCTCGGTAAAAACGTGGTTGTCGCGTTTATGCCGTGGAACGGTTACAACTTTGAGGATGCTATTGTTGTCAGTGAACGTCTGGTTAAAGAAGATGTTTATACCAGCATCCATGTTGATGTGTTTGAAATAACCAGCCGGGAAACCAAGCTGGGACCGGAAGAAATTACCCGTGATATTCCGAATGTCAGTGATGAAGCACTGCGTCATCTCGGACCTGACGGTGTAGTTGTTCCTGGTGCTGAAGTCAGCCCTGGCGATATTCTCGTTGGTAAGACTACACCGAAGAGCGAAACTGAACTTGCTCCGGAAGAGCGCTTGCTCCGGGCTATCTTCGGTGAAAAAGCTGCTGATGTCAAAGATTCTTCACTGGTGGTTCCGAGCGGTAAAGGCGGAATCGTTATGGACGTCCGGATGGAATATGCCAAAGATCCGAATCGTCAGACCATAACCAAACAGGAATTCAAACGTCAGACTAAGGTTGCAAAAGAACAATATAAGCAGACTTTCACCCGTTTGGTTGATGAGTTGACTGAGCGTTTGGCGGAGATCATGGAAAAGCAGAAACTGCCGCATCCGATTTATGATGACTCCTCCAGCCGTGAAAATGCAGTTTTGATCAGTTCTAACCGCCGAGTTACCATCAGCTCGATCAAGAAACTTGCTTCCAAGCACAGTTCATGGCGGATGGATGACTGCAAAATGAGAGATGATATCAAAGCGATCATTGATGTCTATGTTCCGCAGTTCGACGAAGCCCAGAAGCTTTGGGATGAAGCCGTCGAGCAGTTGCAGAACGGTGAAAGTGTTGATCCGGGTATTATCAAGAAAGTCAAAGTATATGTTGCCTCTCAGCGTAAGCTGCAGGTTGGTGATAAGATGGCCGGTCGCCATGGTAATAAAGGTATCGTCGCCAAGATTGTTCCGGTCGAGGATATGCCTTATCTGCCTGATGGCACTCCGGTTGACATAGTTCTCAATCCGCTTGGCGTACCGTCCCGTATGAATGTCGGTCAGGTACTTGAAACTCACCTGGGTTGGGCCGCAAAAATGCTCGGTCTGAAAACCGCCACCCCGGTATTCGATGGTATTTCCGAAGGAGAAATCATTGATCTGATGGTTAAAGCCAATGAGCAGGTTGAGAAGGAAACCGGCACCAATTACCATTGGGGATTTGAGCAGGACACCGCAAGTGGTGAATACAAATTTGACGGTAAAGTCGACCTTTACGATGGTCGTACCGGAGATAAATTTGATCAGCGCGTTATGGTCGGTCTGATCTATATGCTTAAACTCGACCACCTGGTCGCTAATAAAATACATGCCCGTGCGGTTGGTCCTTACTCGCTGGTAACTCAGCAGCCTCTTGGCGGTAAGGCTCAGCATGGCGGTCAGCGTTTCGGGGAAATGGAAGTGTGGGCGCTTGAAGCTTATGGCGCGGCTCACACCCTTCAGGAAATGCTGACGGTTAAGAGTGACGATGTTTCCGGTCGTGCTCGAATTTATGAATCGATTGTCAAAGGACGTAATATCCTTGAAGCCAGTCGACCTGAATCATTCAACGTATTGATTAAAGAAATGCAAAGTCTCGGACTGGACATTCGTACGGTCAAAAAGTCCGGGATGAAACCACCATATGGAGGAACTACCCTTGATTGATAACACTTACGCATTACGTGAACTTCTCGGCCAGTCCTCCGGCGCGACTTTTGAGGCAGTTACTATCAATGTGGCTTCTTCAGACGTTATCCGTTCCTGGAGTCATGGTGAGATCAAGAATCCTGAAACGATAAATTACCGCAGCTTTAAGCCTGAAAAGGGTGGATTGTTCTGCGAGCGCATCTTTGGCCCTTCCAAGGACTGGGAATGTAATTGCGGCAAATATAAACGCGTCAAGCATAAAGGCGTAGTTTGTGACCGCTGTGGAGTTGAAGTAACTCAGTCTAAAGTGCGTCGTGAGCGCATGGGACATATTGAACTTGCAGTGCCGGTTTCTCATATCTGGTTCTTCAAGTGTATGCCCAGCCGGATCGGCCTGATGCTTGATGTTACCGCCCGTGCGCTTGAGCGCATCATTTATTATGAAGACTGGGTCGTTACCGATCCGGGTGATACGCCGCTGAAGCTTGGTCAGTCGCTGTCTGAAGAAGACTACCGGGTTGCCCGTGAAGACTATGAAGATTCTTTTGAGGCCCAGATGGGCGCAACCGCAATCAAGACTTTGCTCGAGAAGATCGATCTGGAACCGTTGCGGGTTGAACTTGAAGGAAGCCTGGAAAATACCCGAAATAAAGCGGTTCGCAAAAAATTGTCGAAACGCTTGCGTTTGGTTGAAGGTTTTATTCGCAGCAACTCCCGTCCCGAATGGATGGTAATGGACGCGCTGCCGGTGATTCCGCCGGATCTGCGTCCGTTGGTTCCGTTGGAGGGCGGTCGTTTTGCGACTTCTGACTTGAATGATTTGTATCGCCGGGTAATTAATCGTAACAATCGTTTGAAAAACCTGTTGCAGCTGCGTACTCCCGACGTCATTATCCGTAATGAAAAACGGATGTTGCAGGAAGCGGTCGACGCGTTGCTTGATAATGGTCGTCACGGCCGTGCCGTGACCGGCGCCGGCAATCGTCCTTTGAAATCACTCAGCGATATGCTGAAAGGTAAACAGGGGCGTTTCCGTCAGAACCTTTTGGGTAAACGTGTTGACTATTCCGGTCGTTCCGTTATCGTTGTCGGTCCGGAACTCAAGATCTGGCAATGTGGTCTGCCGAAGAAAATGGCGCTGGTTCTGTTTGAACCTTTCATTATTCGTCACCTGAAAGAACGTGATCTGGCTCATACTGTCCGCGGCGCGAAGAAAATGATCGAGCGCGGCGAGCCGATAGTATGGGATATTCTCGAGGAAGTCACTAAAGGACATCCGGTGATGCTTAACCGTGCCCCGACGCTTCACCGCTTGAGTATTCAGGCTTTCGACCCGGTTCTGATCGAAGGTTCCGCGATTCGTATCCATCCGTTGGTTTGTACCGCCTACAACGCCGACTTCGACGGCGACCAGATGGCGGTCCATGTTCCGCTTTCAAATGAAGCGCAGATGGAAACTAAATTGCTGATGCTGGCGAAGAACAATATTTTCTCTCCGGCGAACGGTAAACCTATTACGTCTCCGACTCAGGATATTACCCTTGGGGTTTATTACTTGACATTTGAGCCGACTCATAAAGATAAAGCCAGACTGTATCGTGATTCTCATGAGGTACTTTTTGCTTTACATGCCGGAGTCATCGATATTCATGACGCTGTCAAGATCGGGAATCCTGATTTTGGTAAAGTCAGGGTCAACAGTACCTTCCAGATGAAATCCGTAGCCGAAAAAGGTGAGAAATTCACTATCTGGGGCGATACTGAGTCTAAATACATTATCACAACTCCCGGACGGCTTATCTTTAATGAGATATGGGATGACAAGCTTGGTTTCTTCAACTCACTGGCGAAGAAAAAAGAACTTGGTCAATTGATCAGTGATTCTTACAAGTTTGCCGGTCACGAGCGCACTATCGTATTGCTTGACGACCTGAAAGACCTTGGTTACAGCTATGCTACTGTTGCCGGTTTCTCTATTTCCATTTCCGACCTGACCGTTCCGGAAAGCAAAGATTCATTTATTGATAAGGCTCGTGCCAAGATCAATAAGATCATGAAAGAATATAATCAGGGTATCCTGACTGAGGGCGAACGTCATAACCAGATCGTTGATATCTGGACTCAGACCAGTAACAGTGTGGCGGATGAATTGTTCGCACGCTTGAAGAGCGATTCTGTTGTTGGTCAGATCAACCCGGTATACGCGATGCTTGATTCAGGCGCTCGTGGTTCCCGTGACCAGATACGTCAGCTTGCCGGTATGCGCGGCTTGATGGCGAAACCGTCAGGCGACATTATCGAACGTCCGATTATCTCTAACTTCCGTGAAGGTCTTAGCGTATTGGAATACTTCATCAGTACTCACGGCGCCCGTAAAGGTTTGGCCGATACCGCGTTGAAGACTGCTGACTCCGGTTACATGACCCGTAAACTGGTTGACGTTTCTCAGGACATAATTTGTCGAGAAGAATGTTGTACTTCCATGAAGGGGATTGAAGTCAGCGCTATAATCGAAGGTGAAGATGAAATTCTGCCATTGAAAGATCGTATTATCGGTCGTTTCAGCGCCCGTGACATAAAAGACCCCGCCTATGATGATGGTCGTTTGATCATCAAGGAAAAAGAAGAATTTACTCCTGAAATCGCGGATATTCTCAAAGAACGCGGTATTAGTAAGGTATTGATTCGTTCTGTCCTTACCTGTGACACTTCACATGGCGTTTGTATCAAATGCTACGGACGTAACCTGGCGAATGACCGCCTGGCCGAACTTGGTGATGCTCTTGGTATCATCGCCGCTCAGTCGATCGGTGAACCCGGTACTCAGCTGACTATGCGTACTTTCCACATTGGCGGTACTGCTTCTTCTCAGTACAAACAGCCGGTTATCAGAGCTCGTAACGCTGGTTGTCTGCAACTTGAAAACGTCCGTACTGTAACTAATACTGAAGGCGAAGTTATCGTGGTAAATAAAAACGGATTCGTGGTTATTTACGACGAGGCCCGTGCCAAGAAGATTGAAAAACAGGCTCGCGAAAACGCGAAAGCCGAAGCTGAAGCAATCGGCGGCGTCTTCAACAGCTCATACGATTACAGGGCTGAAGCCATCAGATTGGCAGAGTCTGACCGTTATGAGATTGAAGTCGGAGCGATCCTCCGCAAACAAGACGGCGACAAATTGCGTCAGGGCGAAGAAATTGTTCGCTGGAATCCTCACCACGTTCCGATCATTGTGGAAGAAGAAGGTTATGCCGAATTCCACGATTTGGTCGAGGGCGTTACTGTCAGCCGGACCAAGCGCGGTTCGACTGAGGAAGTCAGCGTTATGGAACACCGCGAAGACTTGCACCCGTTGATCGCGATCAAGGCCAGTTTGAAAAAGGACAGCGAAGTGTTGGCGACTTATCCGTTGCCGGCCGGAGCTTATCTCAGGGTTGAAAACCGTGAAAAGGTTACTCCCGGGGTTAACCTGGCGTCGGTTCCGCGTCAGCAGGCGAAGAACAAAGACATCACTGGTGGTCTGCCGCGTGTTGCTGAACTCTTTGAAGCACGTCAGCCGAAAGAAGTTGCTGAAATTGCCCGTATCGACGGTATGGTTGAAATCGGCAGCCTGAAAAAAGGTAACAGACGTCAGATTCTGATTCGTGATCCGGAAACCGGACAGGTTGAAGAGCACAACAATATTCCTGCCACCAAACACCTTGCTGTTGGCCGTGGCGACAGGGTGCGCAAAGGTCAGAAGCTGACAGAAGGTTCAATTGTGCCGCACGCTCTGCTTGAAGTTTGCGGTCCTGAAGAACTCCAGCGCTATCTGGTTAATGAGATTCAGTTGGTTTACCGCGCACAGGGTGTGGAAATTAACGATAAACATATTGAAGTAATCATTCGTCAGATGATGCAGAAGATCAAAATTACTGATCAGGGCAACACTCGTTATCTGACCGGTGAGCAGATTGATCGTATGGAATTCATGCAGGAAAATGACCGGGTCGTCGCTAACGGCGGTCGTCCCGCGGTCGGGGAACCGGTGCTGCTGGGTATTACCAAGGCATCTCTGGAAACCGAGAGCTTTATTTCCGCCGCGTCGTTCCAGGATACCACCCGTATTCTGACTGATGCCGCGACTCTCGGCAAAACCGACTATCTGCGCGGATTCAAAGAGAACGTTATTACCGGACATCTGATTCCTGCCGGTACCGGAACCATTGATATGCAGAGCATCCAGCTCCATAAACTGGGGCAGGATATCATTGAGGACGTTATCGAACATATTCCGGACGAGGAAGATGATGAGATGGATGAAGATTACATCATGGAGCAGGCTTCCATGACGGTTTCTCCTGATGATGATTCTGATTTGGCTCCGGCTATGGAATATGATCCGGATGATGACGATTATTAATATTGTCGTTTAATTCAAATACCCTTCACCCGAAAAGGTGAGGGGTATTTTTTTATTATAACACTTTATGCTGTTTGTGGATAATGAAACCAGACGGGGAACTTGAATAACTTTTTTCTTGCTCCATATCGACGACATTTCAGTTCGTTGCCTCCTCAAAGTTAAATGTCTTTTCGCTTAAAGTGTGCGCTTTAGCCGACTTTCAGGTTATAAAACAACTCTTCCAATTTTCGGCATTCACAACTTTGGCCTCTGCCGGTTTTATGCAGGGAAGTGATATAGTCAGATATTTTGGGATATAATTTCTCTGCTTCGATATGTCGGCCTAACTTTTTTATGCATTTTATGCGATAAACAGCATTTGTCCAATATTGTAAATCAATTTTTTCCCAGTCAGCTTCCCAAAGGACATTTTTTAATGGGAAAAAATCAATATCAAGAAATTCCCCCTTTTCCACTCCGTGTTTAAAACAGTCCGTTGCGGCTTCGGGTTTTCCGGCTTGCTCAAAGGCAATCCCTGCTTTGAAAAACCATTCTGCCTCTTTATTGCCTGACGGTTTGCCGATACCGATATTTTCAGGGTAAATGGCTGCATCTAAAAACTTATTGGCCGCTCCTTCGAAATCACTGGAATGAAGAGCGCTTTCAGCCAATACGGAACACGTTTGTTCGTAAAGCCGGCGCGAAAGCATTTTTCCTTCGCACAGACAAAAATTTCCGTTTGTTAAAAGTTTCCACGCTTGTTCCGCGTTACCATTGGCCAGATTTGCTTTGACCAGTGCCAGCTTAACACGACTATCTTTTTCGATAAGTGCGTCACAACCGGAGAATATATCCAAACGCTTATTATTCATTCCGCATTCTTCAAAAAGCGCCTCGGCTTCGATCAGCGTTTTTGCCCCGACATCATTTTTTGAAATTACCTGCTGGTAATAATTAATCGCCTGGTTCTTGTTATCAAGCTTTTTCCAGAAATAAAGTCCACAGTTTCTTAAGGCGTTTGAATGATGTACGCCTTGAACCTTTTTCCATAACTCCATTGCTTCAGTTATGCGATCTTTGCAGGCAAGGAAACAGCCAAGATGGTAGAGAGCGTTAAAATCTCCGGGGTTTTCCTGTAAAGCGTAGTTCAGGATTCGCTCCGACTCGTTCCTGAACACAAAATTTGTTTTCCATGTGGATGCGCTCGCAACTTCAAGATACATGGCCGCTTTTTCGTGGTTACCGAGTTGTTTATGCAGCCATGCCCGATAGTATTCACAGATTGGCAGATTGTTTTCAATTCTTTCCAGAATATATAGCGCATCTGCAAAAATCCCCAGTTCCGCGTAAGAACAGGCAATTTCAAGGACTATTTGAGGATTATGTTTTAATTCAACATTATCTTGTTCAAGGAAAAACAGTTCGCCAAGCACTAACGGAGAAAAGCAGAACATTTTTTCCGCATGCCTCAGGATTTTATCGGGATTTGCGCCGGTTTTTCGTAAACACAACGCATATAGAGCTAGATGTTGTGCATGAGCGCCATTGCTTACTGTTTCGAACAATATATTTTGCGCACGCTGAAAATCCTGATTCAATACCGCACACTTTGCAAGCTCCAAAATTGCATCAGACCTGAATGCTGTATCGGCTGCTCTGGAAAAGGCTTTTTCTGCAGCAACGTAATCATTCTGATTGCGTTTGAGGCGACCGTAATAGAGCAGGGCTTCAGGGTTGTTCCTGTCGGTTTTCAGTATGTTTTCCAGGAGTGAAAACGCAAGCGCATTTTTACTACATTCAAGCGCGAGTCTGGCCTGTGCTGTTTTGCATTGGATATCTGACTCCGGGGCCGATGCGTAAATTTCCGCCGCCCGGTCACGGTATCCCTGTTCCTCTAAATAATTCCCTTTTAAAAAACTGTCATCTTCAATGGGCATGGATGTCTTGCTGATATGATCATTATGTTGAACTGCATATTCGGCAAGAACCTGACCTGCATGACTGACGAATTTAATGCGCCGGCCCGCCGGTAACTTAAAACATATTTTGTGTCCGGCATGTAATGACATTTTTTCCTCAGCGACAATATCATCGTCATCGACCGCGCGGACGGTCAAATCTGCCATCGATTCATTAGGGTACAATAAAATTTTAGCGGTATGGTCAATAATTTCAACATTTGCGGCGAACGCTTTGGATGCCACATTGAAGCCCCCGGTTTCAGCTATTGGAAACCAATAGTCTTTCTGTACGTACATTTTGCCCGGTTTCAGCATCCGGTAATCTGATTGGAGCGAAAATGGTCCTGTTTGCAATTCGCAATAATCCTTTGAGTCATCGGACAGCAAATCAATGAAAATTTTACCATCACGGGCATTGCCAAACATCCATAACTTGCGTCCTCTGACTAAAGAATGATCCGCTACATGAACAAGGCCGTAATCTAAATTGTGATGATAAATTCCATAAAAATCCTCAAGCATATTTTCCGCAAAAATGGGGAAATGCTGATTTATATTTTTAAACATGCTGATATCGGTGCCATCGTGGACCGGATAGTCCAGATAACCCAGACGAGAGGCATCCATCGGCGGATGTGTATAAAGGCGCCGGGTCGAGGGAGGATATATAAATTGAGTTTCTTTATAAAGCGGACATGCGGCATTAATCCAATAATAATATCGCTGAGGATAATCGGTAACATTGTATAGTTTTGATTCCATCTCAATCCTCGCGGAATCAGGCGTAAGTTTAATTTCAACGCACCAGGCCATACGACACGTATTTTCAATGTCTCCGACAATTACCGAGGCTGAACCGTCATCATAAGTTTGAGTTTTGCAAAGCACTCGCTCAAGGGTCGTTGTGGTATGGCTGTTAGGAAAATTAAATTCAACTCCGACCGCAGGCCATGCGCCGCGCAATGCAAACAAGCCAGGTTTTATTACCGGATTAGCGTAAAAAATCTCTGCATCATTTATTTTGTCATAAGCTGAATACAACCTCCCGTTGAGTTCCGGCAGGAATGTCAGTTTGAGAAATTTATTTTCAAGGATAACCGCTTCATATTGTTGATTTACTTTTTCATGCGATAACTTTTCCTGGGTTGTGTACGGGTAAATCGGATCACAACGCGGAGTAAATTCCCGGATTAACGCCGGCTCGGAATCTTCTGAACCGATTTTATAGGTTGGGATGATGATTGAACTTGTGTGTACTGTTACTTGCTGCATGGAAATTTTACTCGCATTTGATAATAATTACTGACATGACCGAATGTTCGGCAACCTGAATTTGAATTCCATTGCCGGTTTGTTTATATTCAACCGCAATAGTATTTTTACTATGGCAGGAATATTGGCTTATCCGGGAAACCGGTTTTAATTTTGGCAGATTGACTTGAATTTCAATATTTTTTTCAAGACTGCTATCCGGGGTGGCTAAACTGTTGAATTTACTCACAAGAGAAACTAAAATAACATTCCTGTCATTTGATGAATAAAAAATGTTTCCATCATAGCGTTCAGGCAGCTTCAACGGAGCAGGTGTAAACACCCATTTCCGCCCGAACAGTTTTTCTGCAAGCGGGATGCATTTGTCAAAAATGATTTTTACCTCTTTATCGATCGGGTCGGGAAACGGCAAAGTTGACGAAGCGCCTATGGAATATGACGCACCGTTCAACAAACAGTGTCTGAACATCGTTTCCACCTGTTCCGGAGTGTTCGGGTAAGTATGTACCAGTAATGGTTTCGTAAGACACAAATATTTATAGGTATTGGATATTTCGCTGACTCCCTCCGCCATTATGCCGTCAATATTTTTTTGAACTTCAATGTCGAACGGCCCGTTTCCCCAGATAACCTTGCCCTGCTGGTGTAAAATCCCGGACAGTTTATTCAAATTTTTTTCATAAGAATGTCCAAACATTGCCGCCGGTTGATTGTCATGAGCCGTAATACCATCCTTATGAGCCGTATCCAGAGCCTGGTAACAGACCTGATCTAAGAATACCCCGTCAATCTGCGGATAATCATCAATGAATTTATCTATTTGAGCGTCAATATGACATCCGAAAGAAGTATTCTCCGAGGCGTTCGTGAAACAGCATTCTTTCCAGACCGGAATTATTTTTCCACTCGTATCGCGGGCAATGGAGTCCGGAAATTCCTTTTTTGCGTATGGGATAAACGCATCACCGCTGCATTGGAAATACAGCAGTCCTCTAATGTTGTTTTCGTGCAAATCCTGAATGTGCTGATTAATTTTTTTTCTGGACAACTTTTCTTTCGGTGAAGCCAGTGCTGGATAATCATGAGTCATGACACTTTCCCATTCATCTTCATCCGGGGCATAGTTGCCGTAATAAGGAAAATGGTTATGTATCTCCGCCCATTTAATATTATAATCCTCAACCGTTTTAAGATACCTTGCTTCCGTATAAGGATTGGTTATCATAAAACCTCCGTCCAGTTCATGTACTTTGGGATTCGGAGGATTAAAGTATTCCGGATATTTTTCATATAGCCAACCCAAACCGGGGCGCCAACAGCCTTCGTGAGCATGGATTAGTACTTCTGCGATGGCAGGAGAGCTGTCGTCGAGATACAAACAAGAGCTTTCTATCTCCAAGCCGTCCGAGTGATAATCCTTGAAATGGAATGCCATGCGAGCAGATTTCAAGTTAAACGGTTTTGACAAGGTAAAGCCGGTATTGCTGCTCTCATCATATACAGACACCGCGGGGATCACGGTTCCGTAACAGGCATCGCCGTAAAACAAGTGCAGGCCGCCTAACTTATCCAGGCTGCATGGGAATTTTTCATTGGCACTCCAGACCTGCAATTTATACGGTGGATATGGATAGGGAAAAAGTTGCCTGATCTGTACGGAGCGTTCAGCACAAGCGTTATCCAGCTTCAGCTCGACTTTCCAGGACAAACAATCTTCCTGTACGGTCCATGTTTCTCTGGCGACGAATTTGCATCCATCCCATTTATGCTCAAATACCATATTTGAATCACTATGTTCAAGCAAGACGGTTTTCGCGTTGGCGGAAATGAATATCCGGCCGTCAAGATCATCGACAATTGTCAAGCCGCCCTGATAGCCGTTCCAGCGTTGATGGCGACAGTAAATGTTGTCGATATTTCCCTCATTCCCAAGGGTGACAGAAAACGCATTTTTACTTTTTATGTCAAGTTGCATGTTGTAAACCCGAAATGTTGTGTTTTATGGTTCCTGCAAAATAAAATTACTGATGGTTTCATCGTATTTCAAGAACTTTTTCTAAATAAGATTGTTATATGTGTTTTTCTCAATCAATATATTCTGTACTGCTGATGACGTTATGCCGTAAAGATTATATTTTCTTAGTTCCCAGGAATTCGCCAGGGGATAGGTTCCGTCCATATATTCTTATTTTTTTTATGTCGCCTGAATAGTATTGATATGGCTGCCATACATTACGACATTTTCCACCAATTATCACAACATTCAACATCTCGTGTGCGCTCATGGGAGCAATGCTTTTTTTGTCCTGGATTTCTCCATCAAGATATAAAGACAGATTTTTCAAATCATAAACAACCGCAATACGGGTCCATTCATCAAATTTGACTGCTTTTTTCGAACGAAGTGAAATCGATATGTTGCTGCTGACTTTCTGTCCTCCCGCTGCTTCAATCGCAGAGGAACGTTCAACAATTATATATCCATGGGAGTCAATGCTTAATTGTATTTGATTATTTCCCGACCCAATGATTCCCATGGCCTTTCCGGTTTTTTTCGGTTTTATCGATACTTCGTAGGTTGAAGCGTAAGGGAAGGCGGTCCCTCCCTGGATTGTTATATATTGATTGCCGCTAAATCGGTAATATCCGCCGGTCGCTTTGTCGTTTATGAATAAAGGGGAGTTTATTTTCTTCTTTTTTTTCAGCCCGCCAAGGTGTTCATGCCGGTAAGCCGTTCGAGCCAGGTGTCCACCGCCATAACCGCTGCCGCCGAGAAAGCCATTGTGACGGTAACCGGAGTAATCGATTAATAAGGGGCCGGCATCAAAATTACATGGATAATAAAAAAATGGTACCCGGTCAGCATTGATGTTGATTTCAGTGATGCCATGCTTATTGGAAATTACGGGTAACTTCACCTGTTTGCCGTAGCGGTTGCCGGATATCCATATCGGAGAGGAAATATAGCGGCACCCATGATTATTAACTAATTCCAGATTATACCAATCCAGAGACGATATGGGGTCGGGGAGCAATATTGACTGAGCCATGTCAAGTGACCATTGGGATTTCCTTTGGATTTCTCTGCCGTTGCGCATAATTCGAACAGTGCCACCGCCTTGATTCCAATTGCCGCTGAAATTTGATGCCGCATCACTTTGGATTACGGTCAAACCATATTCCGGGTAATGCAAAATGTTACCATTTGTTACGGTATTAATACTCCACTCTTTTGTTCCTTTGTTAATGATCAGCATATTTCTTAACGATCTAGACCACCAAAGTAAATGTGCTCTCATTCCGGCTACAAGCATAGTTGGAGGAAATGAGTCTGCAACTTGATTATAGTTTCGACTTTGAATTTTGACTTTTGGCAATAACGCCAGTTTATCTGCAAATTCCAAGGAGTCTAGTTTAAATACTTTTCTGTCAATCGTATTCGGATTAGGTGTCATTGCTGGAAATGTATGAAGGATTTTTCCCTTTGCATCGCAGATTTCCAGGGTTAAACTCAAATTAGAATATTGATTTTCCGAGGGAAATGATATGATTTCAAAGAGCGCGGGCTGCCCCAACAAAACATTGGTGAAATTACTCACATAAACATCCATTCCTTTTCTTTTTGATGGATTTTTGCCGCGCCATTTATCAAGATGATACTGGGCAGTCCGCAACAGAACATCATCAAGTTCATACGACGGAAATATTCTTGAGTTTTCATATATATCGAAAAAATTGGTTATAACTACGGCATCCGGTTTTGAGGCGATGACGTCAGTCCATGACTTCAGATATTTCTCATTCAGATCAGGGATTGTTCCGCCGTAATGAAAATGAACGGTATAGGTATTGTGAACAGATGCTTCAAATATCTTATGAGGAAATTCTTTGTGCATAATTTTTGAGGCCATCACATGAAATTTGCGCTGGCCGGCATCTGTCCAGTTCGCGTAAGCGGAAATACCATCAAATACCTTGAGATACTCTCTAAGCACATCAGGAGATTCCCTTAGTTTTTTTGTCCAAGCATTTGCCAGAATGATGATTTTGCCGTATTTTTTTTCTACGTTGGTCACCATTTTATGCCATGTTTCCGGGGAATATGTTGCGGGAGTGTAGATGATTAATAAAGGAGCCCCATTCAATCTGTACACTGCCGGATGATTTTTAAGGGTTGGCCAGAGTTTTTTGAATAGATTCTCAAATTGTTCCACCGCCTTGTTTTCCGGTCCTTTGTGAACAGACACGAATAAAGACGTTTTAAATCCGTTGTCGGCCGCTTGAAACCCGTCGGCGGCATTTTTAAAGCTTTTTTGCCAGCTGATACTGCCGTCTTTTTCAAGCGTGACTTCAAATTGCACTCCCGACAAACCATACGGTTTACAAACTTCCGCAACTTTTTGCCACATTAATTTTTCGTCTTTGGGAAAATTATTCCAGGCGTAGTCCGGACCACCGGCTCCATAGCGACAGGAACGACTTGGACGCCACCACGGATTAGCCTGGCTCCAGCAACTCTTCATATATGTTGTTTTGTCAAATTTGGGACGAAGATCCTTCTGGATTGCTGCACTGGATACTGTACTTATTATGGCCCCATAGCATAGCAAGGTAATTATTACGTTGATCATATTTTAAGTTTCCGTTTTTTCATTAAAGATTTGAATTCAAGGTGAACAAATACACGCAATAAGATAATTGCGGTATCAAGGTCGGAAGCGCGAGCTGCAATTAAAAAAAATTTTTGCGGCTTATTTAATTGCTTTCCAGGAGTTTGAATTCATCGTTTCAGTCCATTTCATGGCCTTCGCATGGCCGTCAACAAATGTCCAGTTATTCCTGCCTGAATGATAGCCCACTTTTGCCGGATCATTGGTGACATTTCCGGAAGTGGAGAGAGAGTATTCATAACTATATCCGGGATTGTAACATTTTGCATTTTTAACGCTGTAACGCATTCCATTTGCGGCATCAAAATTTTCTGCCATCAGAATCGTGTTTGATGCCTGCCTTATGTTGCCCATTTTGCGCGGACCGGTGTATCCATCCGCATTTAAGTCGTTGACGGCATCCATCACTTCCAGATTGACGCAATAGCTGATTTTATACCAATGAGAACTGCTTTTGAGCCAACTTGCTTCTGCAACCTGGTCAGACGGACAACGAAAGATCTTAAACTTTTTGGGAAACCACCCGCCCCACGGCGGTAAAGTTATACCAAGATTTTTCGCAATTATACATTGCCAGTTATCTGCCGAGGTGATTGCTAAATCGCGGCAATATGGAAACATGTCTTCATTATCGTTGGCATAGAGGATGCATCCGGTAGATAAACTTTTCATTTGATTGGTACAAGAGATTGCTTTGGCTTTATCCCTGGCCTGATTTAATGCAGGCAGTAACATTGATGCAAGGATTGCAATTATTGCGATTACTACAAGGAGTTCTATTAGTGTGAATGCTTTTGTCTTTTTCATGATTTCCCTCTCTGTTTTTTAATTGTTTGATAAAATTGGTTCGCGTGCTTTGTCCTGATGTCTGATTTATACCTCCCTTTTTATTGTACTGTTATTTGCCTGCAACTTGATTCTCTAATAATTAATTCCGGAGATAACTTAACTCCGTTGAAATTTACAATTTGACCTTTAAGACGTTCCAGTAATATCTCCGCGGATTTTTTTCCTAATTCAATAATTGGAATTGACAGTGTGGTTAACGCTGGGGAAATCAAAGAGGCGACGGGCATATCGTTACAGCCAGTCACAGAAATATCTTTCGGAACGCTCAGCCCTTTTTGCGTGAGCCTCTGAATAACCCTGGCCGCTATATCATCATCGAGCGTAATAACGGCTGATACGCGGTCTTTTGATTTACACAGGAAATCGACAACCTTAAACGCATTATCGCATGTAAAACCGATGTCAATAATGTTTTCATGGTGCAGTCTGATACCGTTATCCAGGCAAGCGGTAGAGACCCCGGTTTTGAAATCACGAGAAATGTTTATTTTTTCTCCTGCGTAAAGCAACGCTATATTTTTATGTCCGAGGCCGGCCAGATGTTCAACAATCAATTTGCCGGCTTTTTCAAAATCGATTAAAACCGCGTTTTTCTGCATTCCGGGAAAATAATTTTTTGCGAAAATATGAGGGATTTGCTTCTGAACCAGGGTTTTGACAATGCTTTTATCAATCTGCCATGCTCCAATAATGAATCCGGCGTAGGTTGCGGCCATTTTTGTGATATCCGCTTCCAGATCTGAGCGGTGACTTGCCAAAATATCCAGAGTATATCCATTATTACTCAGGACCTCGCCAATGCCGCGAATCATTTTTGATACTAACGGATGTATCGCGTATTCGGTATCAAAAATAACCAGTGCAATCTTTTTGGTTATTTCCGGTCGTCCTGTTTTAACGAAAGTACCTCGTCCTCTGATCCGGTATAAATATCCCTCGTTTTCAAGCTCTTTCATGGCCTGACGAACCGTGTTGCGCGAAAGACCATAGCGCTTGACAAGTTCGGGTTCTGACGGCATACGGGAATTGTCCTGAAGTTTCCCCTGGCGTATGCGTTCAATAAAATATTCTTTCAGTTCCTGATATTTGAATGGTGCTGATTGTACCGGCATCATAAATCTCCGTGGTTAATATTAAGTTGTACCAACAACTTTGTGAACCATTATACAGTTTAACAGGCTTAATGTCAATAGTGAAAGTAAAAAAAATATATTAATTGTACCAACAACTTTAAAGGGGTAAATTGTTTAATTGAAGGTTGCAGATATAAAAATTGAGTACCATTATTAATATAGTATACAGGTTCTGATTTTCTTTTTTATTTGCATTTTCAGTTGCCGGGGAAAAACTGTGAGCAGATTGCCTCTGTAAAAAAATCAGAAAAAAGTTATAAAAAGCTGAAAAAAAGGTTGAATTTACTCCTTGGATGTGTATATTATCTGTCTTTCGCGTTGTGAATATAGAATTTTTAACTAAAATTGAATATAAAAAAAGCAAGGTAATTAAAAATGCCGACAATCAATCAATTAGTACGTCAAGGACGTTCAAGTAAGGTTCGCAAGAGCAAATCACGTGCGCTGCACAATTGCCCGCAGCGTCGCGGAGTTTGCTTGCAGGTAACCACCAGAACGCCGAAGAAACCTAACTCCGCTCTGCGCAAAATCGCCAGAGTTCGTCTGACCAACGGTCAGGAAGTCACCGCTTACATCGGTGGTGAAGGTCATGGATTGCAGGAACACTCAGTGGTACTGGTAAAAGGCGGTCGTGTACGTGACCTGCCGGGTGTACGTTATCACGTCGTACGTGGTGCGCTGGATGACAGCGCCGGTGTTGGCAAACGTCGCCAATCACGTTCTAAGTACGGAGCAAAACGTCCGAAATAAATTTCGGGCTTATGATGAAATATTTTAATGAAAACTGTCGCCATCGTCTGATGCCGGCAGTTTTGTTCTGAAATATGAAGCATAAGAAAAAAGTAATTTATTAAATAGTAACAGATAAGTTGAACAAAAATAATTCTAGGGTATAGATTATGAGAAGACGAAAAGCAGAAAAGCGTGAGCTTACCCCTGACGTCAAGTACAACAGCGAACTCGTTGCGCGCCTGATTAACACGATCATGAGCCGCGGCAAAAAGTCTACTGCGCAGAGCATTGTTTATGGTGCTTTCAACTTGATCAATGAGCGTAAGCCGGGAATGGATCCTTTGGAAGTATTCCTGCAGGCACTGGAAAATGTAAAACCGAAGCTGGAAGTAAAGAGCCGTCGTGTTGGTGGTGCTACTTATCAGGTTCCGATCGAAGTCAGCGCAGACCGTCAGGTTGCGTTGTCACTCCGCTGGATAACCGACTATGCTAAAGGTCGCAAGGGCCGTCCGATGATGGAATCATTGGCTGGCGAACTTCTTGATGCCTTTGAGAACACCGGTTCTTCAATCAAGAAACGTGAAGATACACAGAAAATGGCGCTGGCCAATAAAGCCTTCGCTCATTTCCGATGGTAAAATAAAAATCTAAAAGAGAAATCCGGAATAAGAAATTATTCTGCTGTTGTTTGAAATATGCCGACTGTTGATAAAAAATATGAAGAAGCCGCTGGGCGTAAAGTTCAGCTGAAGAACGTTCGTAATATCGGGATTATGGCGCACATCGATGCGGGTAAGACCACTTTATCAGAACGTATCCTTTACTATACTGGAATTAATTATAAAATTGGCGAGGTCCACGAAGGTACCGCCACCATGGACTGGATGGAGCAGGAACAGGAACGAGGTATTACTATCACTTCCGCTGCAACTACCTGTGAATGGAAAGGGTTTAAGATCAATATTATTGATACTCCCGGACACGTTGATTTTACCGCTGAAGTGGAACGTTCATTGCGAGTGCTTGACGGCGCAGTTGCCGTTTTTTGTGCAGTTGGCAAAGTTCAACCTCAGACTGAGACTGTCTGGCGACAGGCTCAAACCTATAAAGTTCCAATCGTTGCCCTTGTTAACAAGATGGACCGGACTGGCGCGAATTTTGACGCGGTAGTCGAGGACATCAGGCACAAACTTGGTGCAACTGCTATACCCTTGCAGATTCCTATCGGCGCTGAAAGCGATTTCCAGGGCGTTGTTGATATCATCAACAAGAAAGCCATTTATTTTGACGGAGACGAGTTCGGCGCCGAAATGCGTATAGAGGATGTCCCGGCCGAGTTTGCGGATAAAGCTGATGAAGCGTTGCATTACATGGTCGAATGTCTGGCTGAATATGATGAAGAGATCATGGAATTGTTCCTCGAGGACGTTACTCCCGAATTGGACGATATCAAAGCAGCTTTGCGCAAATGTACGGTTTCCGGTAATGTAGTTCCTGTGGCCTGTGCGTCAGCCTTTAAGAATAAAGGCGTTCAGCCGCTGTTGGATATCGTAACTGAATTGCTACCGTCTCCAATCGATGTTTGGGATATCGATGGTATGGATCCACATACTGAAGAACCGATGACTCGTCACGTTGGAGACAAGCAGCCTTTTTCTGCTCTGATCTTTAAGATTATGAATGACCCCTACGTTGGTAAACTGACTTATTTCCGTGTATACAGCGGTACGGTTGCCAAAGGTATGACAGTGTACAATCCGCGAACCCGCCAGCGTGAACGCCTCGGCCGTATTCTGCAGATGCATGCCAATACCCGTGAAGAACGCGATGAGATTTTCAGTGGTGACATTGCCGCTGCGGTAGGTCTGAAAAATGTAACTACCGGCGACACCATCTGTGTTGAGAGTGATCAGATCATTCTTGAATCAATGAACTTTCCCGATCCTGTTATTTCAATCGCAGTCGAGCCTAAAACAAACTCTGACCGCGATAAACTCTACAAAGCCCTCGGCTATCTCTCCGATGAAGACCCGACCTTCCAGGTCCGTTCCGATGAAGAAACCTCCCAGACTGTTATCTCAGGTATGGGCGAACTGCATCTGGATATTATCATCGACCGCCTTAAGCGTGAATTCAAGGTTGAGGCCAATACCGGACAGCCGCAGGTAGCTTATCGTGAAACCATCCTGAAAAAAGGCGAAGCTAATACCAAGTTTGTTCGCCAGAGCGGTGGTCGCGGTCAGTATGGCCATGCTGTTATCGAGATTGAACCGATGGAGCGCGGTCACGGTCAGACTTTTGAAAACCTGGTTGTCGGCGGTAATATTCCGCGTGAGTATATTAAACCGGTCGAAAAAGGTATCATGGATGCCGCGAAAACCGGGGTTATTTCCGGCAGTCCGGTGGTGGATTTCCATGTCAAGCTGCTTGACGGCTCATACCACCCGGTTGACTCTTCGGAAATGGCATTTCAGATTGCCGGTTCAATGGCTTTCAAGGAAGCTGCTCGGAAGGCCGGTATGGTGATTCTCGAACCTGTTATGAAGATGGATATCACTACTCCTGACGAGCACATGGGTGATATTATCGGTGATATTACTTCACGCCGCGGTGCGATCATTCAGGTCGACGCTGACCAGGGCGGTGATTATACCAAGGTAACCGCACATACTCCCCTGGCTGAACTCTTCGGTTATGCCACGGCGATGCGCTCACTTTCGAGGGGACGTGCTTCTTATTCTATGGAGCCATCACATTTTGATAAAGTACCAACTAGTGTTCAAGAAAAAATAATGGAGAAAGAAAAATGAGCAAGCAGCAGAAAATTCGCATTCGCCTGCAAGCCTACGATCATCGTATTCTGGATCAAAGCGTTACTGAGATCCTCAATACTGCCAAACGCACCGGCAGCATGTACGCCGGACCGATTCCGTTGCCGACTCGTATGGAACGGATTACCGTTAACAAGTCTCCGTTCGTCAATAAAAAGTCGATGGAGCAGTTTGAAACTCGTACCCATAAACGGCTTCTTGATATCGTTAAGCCGACCACGAAGACAATCGATGAGTTGAAAAAACTCAATCTTCCGGCCGGCGTAGATATTTCACTGAAGCTGGTTGATTAATCGACCGGTAAACGGGCCGTGCAAGCCGGATTCTAATGAATCAGGTTTGCCGCCGCTGGTCGCAAGTTAATAATCCTGAACAAAAAGATACCAATGCTTTCCGCCGATTGGAAGTATGTATCGGAAGGAGAAATCATGAAAGGATTAATCGGCAGGAAGATCGGCATGACGCAGGTCTACAACGATAAAGGTGAGGTTATTCCTGTCACCGTTGTACAAGCCGGCCCATGCGTAGTTGTCGACGTCAAGACAGCTGAAAAAGACGGTTACAGTGCCGTTCAGCTTGGTTTTGGCGCCAAGAAAGCCAAGAACGTTCCGAAACCAATGCGCGGTCATTTCAAACGCGCTGGTATTGAAGAATCTGTTCTGCCCGCCAAATTGCGCGAGATCCGCACTGAAGCTGATTCAGACATGGAACTCGGTGCCACTTTGAATGCTGATGTTTTCAGCGCTGAAGATCATCTGGATATCACCGGAACCATTAAAGGTCGCGGTTTCCAGGGTGTTGTCAAGCGCTACAACTTTGGCGGCGGTCGCTATAGTCACGGTGGTGGCTGGAAACGTAAACCCGGTTCTATCGGCCAGTGTGAATTCCCAGGTCGTGTTGACAAAGGCAAAAAGATGCCTGGCCAAATGGGTAACGTTCAGCGTACTATCCAGAATCTTCAGATCGTCAAGGTTGAAGCCGAAGACAATCTGTTGTTCGTCAAAGGCGCCGTACCCGGCCCGAACGGCGGTATTCTGGTTATCCGTGAAGCTAAAAAAATGAAAAGCAATTAACCTGACAGGAGAGAATAATGAGTAAAAAACTTGATATCCTTGACTGCAAGGGGACTGTTGTTGGTGAATATGAGTTGCCGGATAACTGCTTCGAGTTGGAAAAAGGCGCTCAAGCCGTTCATGACGTCGTAGTTGCATTTCTGGCTGGCGAACGCTCAGGCAGCGCCAAAACTAAAACCCGCTCAGAGCGCAGCGGCGGTGGAGCAAAACCCTTCCGTCAGAAAGGTCTCGGTCGTGCCCGTTCAGGCAGTAGCCGTAACCCGATTTGGCGCAAAGGTGGTATCATCTTCGGCCCCCGTCCACGCAGTTATGAAAAAGACGTCAATAAGAAGGTTCGCAAACTGGCCCTGAAACGTGCGCTCTCTGATCGCATTGAAGAAGGCAGCGTCATTGTTATTGATAAATTTGATATTCCGGATCACAAGACCAAAAGCGCTAAAGCAGTTATCGACTCGCTGAAAGTTAATTCCAACTTTCTGCTGGCCGTACCTGAATACGAAAAGAACGTGATTTGCGCCACCGGCAATCTTTCTGATTGCGTCCTGCGCAAAGCCGCCAGCGTCAACGTATATGAACTGCTGCGTTTCGATCAGTTGATCTTAACTAAAGATGCCCTGGACGTTCTGGTCCAGCGTATGGCATAAGGAGGTTTCACTATGAGAACCGCACATGATATTATTCTTGCTCCGGTCGTCTCGGAGAAATCCACCGAGATGTCTACGGAAAGCAAATACGTATTTAAAGTTGACCGCAACTCGACTAAAATCGAAGTTGCCAAGGCGATCGAGTCCCTGTTCGCCGGCGTTAAAGTCAAAAGCGTCAACATTCAGAATTGTAAGGGAAAACCGAAACGAGTTCCGCGCACCGGTAGAATGGGCAGCCGCGCCGATTGGCGCAAAGCGGTTGTGACTCTCGCCGAAGGCACGATTGAAATCGTTTAACTAAAGCGAGGTTTATAATGGCTGTTAAAGGATACAATCCAGTAACTCCGAGTCTCAGAAATATGATGATTTCGGATTTTGCTGAAGTAACTAAGTCCACGCCGGAAAAATCTCTCGTCAAAGGTAAAAAATCCTCTGGCGGGCGCAATAACCTGGGTCGTGTGACCACCCGTTTTCGTGGCGGCGGTGTAAAACGCCGGTTGCGCGATATTGATTTCAAACGTGACAAAGAAGATATTCCAGCTACTGTTAAAAGTGTTGAGTACGATCCAAATCGTACTGCCAATATTGCTTTGCTGGCATATGCTGACGGTGAGAAGCGCTATATTGTCGCTCCTGTCGGACTTAAAGTCGGCGATACTGTCATGAGTGGTCCGAAGTCTGAAATCAAGCCCGGTAACTCAATGAAGATCAAAGATATGCCGGTCGGTATCACTATTCACAATATTGAAATGAATCCTGGCAGAGGCGCCAAACTGGTCCGCTCCGCGGGACAGTCCGCTGTTCTCCGTGCCAAGGATGAAAAATACGCTCAGGTAAAGCTGCCCAGCGGCGAAGTGCGTATGATCAATATTGAATGCCGTGCGACTATTGGTCAGGTCGGCAATGTTACCCATATGAATATTAAGCTTGGTAAAGCCGGTAAAAAACGTTATATGGGCTTCCGTCCTCACGTCCGCGGTGTTGCTATGAACCCGGTCGACCATCCGATGGGTGGTGGTGAAGGTAAATCCAGCGGCGGCGGTCATCCCGTTTCACCGTGGGGCCAGCTTTCCAAGGGTAAGAGAACTCGTAACAAGCGTAAAGCTTCTAATAAGTTCATTATCGAACGGAGGAAGAAATAATGGCTAGATCAGTCAAAAAAGGTCCGTTCGTAGACGGACATCTTATGAAAAAAGTCGAGACCATGAATCGTGACGGGAAAAAACGCCCGATCAAGACCTGGTCACGTCGTTCAATGATTATTCCGGATTTTGTCGGTCATACCTTTGAAGTACACAATGGTAAAACCTTCCAGACCGTATTCGTAACTGAGAATATGGTCGGACACAAACTCGGTGAGTTCGCTGTGACTCGTCACTTCCGCGACCACGGGGTTATCTCCGGTAAATAACCGCTCCATGTCAGCCCGTGCAGCCCTGTGGCTCACGGGCTTTTTTATGACTGGAACGGGGCTAATCAAAAATAAACGTATATTTTTTAATTTTTCTTTTGCATTTGTAAGGGATAATAATATATTAACTCAATTATTAGTTAATATCAGTTAAATTTTATCAGGTGTATACATGGGTGGGATACCAAAATTAATAGTACTATCGGAAAAGATGCGCGGCAAAAGCTTTGAACTTATCAAAGACATCCATACTGCCGGCCGCTCGGACGAACGTGATATTTGTATTAAGGATCCGACTATCAGTTCACATCACTGTGACTTTATCAAGACCGAGTCCACATACATTCTTCGTGATAATGAGAGTACCAACGGTACCAGGGTGAACAATGTTCAGGTCACGGACGAGGACTATGAACTGAAAAACAGTGATATTATTCAGCTTGGAGCGGTTGAAATCCTCTATGATTGCGAGGATAAGTCTGTTACTACTATTACCAGAACCCAGACCGGTATTGATTTGAATAATTCCGAGGGCGGACTCTCAACTGTGCGCGATATGGAAAACTTTTCGCCGTTTGCTCGTAAGGACAGCAAGAGTGCCATCAGTCAGAAAGTGCTTGTTGCGGTGATCGGCTTGACTGTTTTGGGAATTCTCGGTGTCCTGGGTTATATTATCTACCTTATCGTCAGATAACGGCTGAATTGAATGTTTGTGCAGCCGGTTTCCGGTCGCACTATGAATTTGCATGGCAATTTTTTCGGGAGATTTTTCACCGCCTCTTAATTCAGGCGGATTTTTTTTAATCGGAACAATGTAATTTTTTCTAATACAATAATGAATATTGCCGGTATCCGAACCGGATGTAAAATTTAAGGACTTAAAATATGGCTCTTCCTGATCCAAAAGAATCTTTCAGCGGAGGTAAAAAACCACCGGCCGCTTTTTTTATCTGGCCCATTCTTTTTATCATCGTTTTCATTCTGCTCATCTATAAATTTAATAATAACAGCAAAGTCGAAAACTGGGACCAGGCTAAATTTGAACGTCAGGTTGTCGAGAAAAAAGTATTGTCTGCTGAACTTTCTCCTCAGGGAGAAGATATCTATGATGTCGAAGGTAAATTTAAATTAACACCTGAAAAGGCCCAGGCCAAAAAACGTGAAGATGGCGGCAAGGATGTTGTAACAGGTTACTATCGCACTAGAATTGTCTGGTCCCAGAAGATCAGCAAGCTGATGCAGGACAATATTGAAGAGGTTAAGATTCAGAAGCGCGATAACTGGTGGAGTCTGATTCTGACCATGCTGCCGGTGATCCTGATCATTGTGGTTATCTATGTCCTCTTTTCCAGACAGATTAAAATGGCCGGTCGCGGCGCGATGCAGTTCGGTAAAAGCCGCGCTAAAATGATCATGCCGGAAGAACTCCATACAACTTTTGACGATGTTGCCGGTGCGGACGAGGCCAAAGAAGAGATTCAGGAGATTGTCGAGTTCCTCAAAGATCCTTTGAAATTCCAGATGCTTGGCGGCAAAATTCCGAAGGGCGCACTGTTGACCGGTGCCCCCGGTACCGGTAAAACCCTGCTTGCCAAGGCGGTTGCCTGTGAAGCTGAAGTGCCGTTTTTCTCGATCAGCGGTTCCGATTTTGTTGAAATGTTTGTCGGGGTCGGCGCCAGCCGGGTCCGTGATATGTTCGAACAGGCCCGGCGCCATGCCCCCTGTTTGATTTTTATTGATGAAATTGACGCGGTCGGACGCTCCCGCTTCTCCGGTATGGGGGGCGGACATGACGAACGCGAACAGACTTTGAATGCCATGCTGGTTGAAATGGACGGCCTTGAAGCCGCCAATGCCGGGGTCATCGTTCTGGCCGCCACCAACCGCCCGGATGTCCTTGATCCCGCGTTGCTGCGTCCCGGACGTTTTGACCGCCAAGTGGTCCTTGACCTCCCGGATATTCGTGGACGGAAAAAGATTATTGAGATTCATATTTCCAAGATCAAGATTGACAAGACCGTCAATATCGATACTCTGGCGCGCAGTACTCCGGGGTTCAGCGGGGCCGACCTTGCCAATATGTGTAACGAAGCCGCGTTGCTCGCTGCCCGCTACGACCGGGAAGCCGCCACTCAGGAAGACCTTGAGGAAGCCCGTGACAAAGTACGCTGGGGACGTGAAAGAAAGAGTCGCCGGATCACTCCGCGTGAAAAGAAACTTACCGCGTATCACGAAGCCGGACATGCTTTGGCGACGATGCATTGCAAGTTTTCGACTCCGCTGCATAAGATTACGATCATCCCGCGCGGGCATGCGCTCGGTATGACCATGATGATGCCCGACGAGGACGTCTATACCCAGAGCAAAAAAGAGCTGATGGATGAAATGGTCGTACTTCTGGCCGGCCGGGTTGCCGAGGAAATGGTTTTCGACGATATGAACAGCGGCGCGTCCAACGACATTCAGCGCGCGACCAAGATTGCCCGCATGATGGTTTGTACTTTCGGAATGAATGACAAGATCGGGCCGGTTCACTACGGTGATCGTCATGAGCATATCCATGTCAGGGTCGATGCCGAACCGGCTGATACCTACAGTCAGGAGACCGCGCGTGAGATCGATGTCGAAGTTAAAAAGCTGGTAAACGACGCTTTGCGGCGTTGTCAGGACATTATGACCACTAACCGTGACCAGTTGGAAAAACTGTCTCTCACGTTGCTGGAAAGGGAAACCCTGACCGCTGAAGAAGCCTATACCCTGTTAGGTATGGAGCCGCGCAAACAGGAAGAAATCGACCTGTCCGACGTTGTTCCGTCAGTTCCGGTCGATACCCCGGTCCCGGAAGAACCGATTACTTCTGAAGATGTTCAGGAAGAAACTGAAGAGAAAAGCGAGTAAACGCTGCTTCAGCCTTTAGTCAAATAATTCCAATTCCGTCCGTACGACGGACGGCGATGTTCCGCTTCAAACTCCGCACTTCGTTTTGCGGAAGCGGAGATGGCGCAGAGAACGTTCCGGTGCAATGTTTTGCTTAGCACTTCCCGCGTTCAGCGCGTCACTCCCTGGAGCGCGGACGTCTCGTCCGGTCCGTACGACGGACGGCGATATACCGCTTCAAACTCCGCACTTCGTTCTACGGAAGCGGAGATGGCGCAAAAATGATCCATGCGACTGATGCACCGGGAATGTCCCGGTGCGATATTCTGCTTAAAACACCGAACTTTGTGCGACGGTTGGAAAAGGGCACATTTTCTTTCAACTTTAATCTTTAATCTTTAATCTTTAATCTTTAATCTTTCATCTCTACAGTGGGAGCCGGGCTTTTTAACGGGGGTGCAGACCCCTGCCGACCGGCGATTCTCTTCCTTCATCGTTGCCCTGCGCAATGCTCGCGCTCACTTCGTTGTCATCCTTAAGTTTTCAGCTTTTATCCGCGGATTACAGATCGAGGATTTGTTTTTTCTTGGCCTCAAATTCTTCCTGGGTCACAACTCCCTTATCCCGCAGTTCCGCCAGCTTTTCCAATCCTGCAAAATCATTACAAGTGGTTTGTTTTGAAGACGGCAGCTTATGATTGAGAGATAAGCGATTTCTAACATGTGAAAAAATGCCTTTAATATTCTCTTTTGTCATATGTTTTTGATAAAAATATAGGGCGATTAAAAAGATCCATAGGCATATTACTGTTGGAATGTCGAAGAAAATATAAACAACCAAAAGCCATACCCAGAAAAAGATATAAGGACGGTGCTTGACTTTGGCGTTAAGAAAATAGCCGTCTAAAGATTCTGTCACTTCAATAATGACATCGGAGTATTTAATTGAAAAAAATGACTGGAAAATTTCTCTGGCATAAAGTATGTCCTCGTATAGCGTGACCTTGTTTGAATATTGTTTCAGTTTACGTTGCAGTTCATCGATGATCTCTGCTTTACTGCAATCTGTGACGATTCTATCCGCAATCTTAAAATTTATCGAAATCTTTGGAACATTATCGCGGCGTAATGGTTTGTTAAATTGGAGCAATGGTTTTATTACGGTTAACAGCTTGTTGCATTCCGGGCATTCCCGGATAGTATCATTTTCCTGTTCCTCGCAAACCATATTATGGTTGCAATGCGGACATTTAAAATAAAAACTCATATTTCCACCTGTTATTCAATCGTTAACAATGAAATAAGCGCAAACATTGCGCATGGCAAAGCCCCCGTGATGATTTTCATAAAATACCTCTATCCTCTCTGCTTATTTCGATGCTTGTATTGAGCTTACTGGTTGACTATTGCTCCGGCAGATAATTATCTGGCATTTTTATTATGACAGCTTGCGTTCTCCGAACGCAATTAGTATTCCACTCCGAATTTGTTTTATGCGTTCGGAGAACGCAAACTACCAGTCTGCGGCACAATTATAATACACGGTTATTTTTGTCCGGAGTAATAGTTATGTGTCCGTCATTATAGTTCTTATTTTTCTGGCTCTTTTGGTGTTTTCATGGATATACTATAATTCAATGATTTTTCTATGTTTTTTATTGCAGACTTACAGCCTGCAGTTGTTTTTTTATTATTTCCCCCGGGCGTTGCCCGGGGCTTTGTTCTTTCAGGCCTGCGGCCTGGTGGTCTTTTATCTTCTTCAGCCCCGCAGGGCGCAATATCACAGCCCCGGGCAACGCCCGGGGGATCTCATTTAGACCTCAAAAGCAGGCTGTAAGTCTGCAATAAAACGAATTTGTAAGACCCAACCCACGGAAACACCGAAAGAACCATTTTTCTAATCATTATCATCCCATAATTCTAAAATTTGAACGTTTTATACTTTTCCCTGAGCTTATGATTTTCATTTTCCGAGACCCCGTTGTTCGGTTTTTAAATTTCCTGAGCGGGAGTGAGTAGATGTCTCATCACAAATTTTTGAACCGTATTGGACTTTCCTTTTCAACTTTCAACCTTCAACTTTCAACTCCAATTATCCCGCTTGCGGGATGGCTGTGTTTTCTAATACCTCTTTGTATGTTTTCCACGCCTACTTGAATTTGCATCACTGTCACTTATTGTGTGTCGGCATTTTAAGCTTCGGACTTCTTATATCGCATATGCTGTAAACTGTGGACTGTCAACTGTTGACTAAAGCCGTCCCGCTTGCGGGATGGCTGTGTATTTCTCCCCTTATTTCTGCCTTTTTGCTCCTGTTTTGAGCTTGCTGGTTGACATTTCTTGTTGTCCCTGCTGGATACGCGGTCCATTTACTGCATCCAGCCAAAGACATTTACCAATAACGTCGTAGATGCTAGCATACAACGACCGTTTGTCCAGGTGGTATAGCGAATCCAACCAATATTTTTTTGTAGATAAGGTGTCCATTTCGTTTTTGTTGTTGATTCAAGAATTGTTCTGATTAGTACTTGCGGTATACTTGTCTGGTTATCTTTTAAGCGGACAAAACGTGACATATTTGGCGTAAAAAGATCTTCTTTATCCGCAATATTTTTTTTAAGAAGACTAAACTTTTGATATTCTTTTCTCCATCCGAAAAATTTAGCGGCGAATTTTTTAATAGCGTCCTTATTCAGCATTTGAATAAACATTTCAGTTGAGCTTGATTCATTAAAGGTTTCGTCTATACTGGAGTTAACTCCGTTGTTATAGTATTTATTAAAGTCAACAGCAAAAGTGACATTTACAATATAATTGTTTTTTTCAAATGCAACCTGCTTGTAACTGTAGTATGAGTATGGAGAACCCCAGGTTTTAACATATTTGGAGTACTTGGAAAATAAAGGGACACAGATTTCTTTTGCTGACTCTATTTGCTTTTTACTGACATTTTTCTGGAAACTGGTTAATTTTTCCACTACCAGCTGATTGCGGGAACAAGAATAGAGTATCGCGATAAACTTTTCATTGCCTGACATAGCGAAGTATACGGCCCACTGAGGAGATAAATTCTTGCTCTTATGCCATTTTGATTTCAGGTTGTCTTGAAGAATTGAATCAAGAAATTCATTGTCAATTTTTTCTGTGTTTTTTAATTTGTCCAGAAAGTTTAATTTATCAGAGAAGCTTTTATGTTTTAAAAGCTGAGGCATAAGGTGCGGTTTCAATACAGTATAGTTTTCTCTATATGAACAGCCATTTTGGTACATTACAAATACTGCTAGATCATTTTTACAGAACAATCCGGCTTCGCCATATTCATCTTTAAAATAGTTTAACGGTTTGCCATAACGTTTGACGCTTTGCTCATAGGTATCGCCGATGCGGGCATTCAAGGTAATACCGCAAATAATGATACATAATATCATCAGCCTTTGTATCATTGAATTTTCCTCTCCTCATTTACGCTTTCTGCGCCTGTTATGAGCTTACTGGTTGACAAGTTATTTTTTTGTTTTGTTTTGTTCGTCAAATATATTTTGCACTCTTTTCATATGAGCGTGTTTGTCGCTAGGCATATCAAAATTATTTTTTAGCATCTTATAATATATATCCCATCCTGAAACCATATCATTAATAAGTGCAGTTATTGTTGAAGTGGGGATAAAAGAATTTTTAGAAGGCAGATATATTACGCTTTTGAAGTATATATATGCCGGATATAACATTATTCGCATAGAACAAAGCCGTGATGATAGAAATTCATTTGTAATTTCTTGCAACTTATTGTTGGCTTTTTGGGATTTCAGGATGTCTGGAATACAATAAAGCATATTTACTTCAATCAAACAAAATTTGGTGTTTCCTTTTTTGTCGAGCATATGTTTACTTGTTATGAATAATATGCATCCGGGGGATTTTGTATCGTTTGAAATACCCAATAATGCAACATCATCATTTTTGCCTAATGATTTCTTTTTAATGATACGCAGCATTTTACTATGTTTGATGCGATTAAAGATTTTATCAATAATTTCTTCTTTATTGTTAGTAATATATAGGTATTCAGACTTGTCGATTTTTATTTCTTCAGTATTGCTGGTCGTATTCACGGCGACAATTTCCCACAAACAGGTTGCATAGATAATAATTGTTAAAAGTTTAGTCAAAATTATTTTCCTTTTATCTTTTGAGTTAATGGTATTACTCTTAATTTTTTTATGTCGGAATATAACTCAGGACAATCCCTTGACATTTTATATATTTTAATTCCAATAATATCTGTTGATAGTAATTTATCTTTATCTATACGAATTGATTTATAGAAAAGAATATCTTGATGATCCTCGCGTAATACAATTGAATATGGTAAACACGAATTATTTTTCCATTTATTAATGAATTTTAACAGTTTTAACTTATCTGAATAATTGAGTTTGAATGGAATTTTTAACGTTGATTTAATCGTGATTTCCATTTGATTATGAGTATTGCGACTAAGACTGACCATGATTTGCGTGGGGACTTTTTTTTCTGGAACATCAAATACGATTGTCGGACTAATTACATCCGGTTCCCAATTTTTGATTTTTCCTGAAATACCCCGAGCATTGAGGAAATATTTTATTTTGAGAAGATTATTATAGAGATTCTCTGAAGTATTTAAAAATGCCGGGGAATCTTTGATGTCACGAAAAGGATTATTAATTGCTCTTTTTTCTTTTTTCGGCTTCAGGTTGACCGGGTATGCTTTTGATTGTTTTTTTGCACAATGATTATCTTGATCGCTGGGACAATATGTTGATATCTCCAGCTCTTTTTCAAATATGTCATAAGAGGCATGTAGACAGCGATTAAATGCCCAGGTAGCATAAGTATTTTGGGCAAATGAATTTGGGGCTATGGGCGTCCATTTTGAGGAGGTCAATTTTTCCAGCATGGACATTACAAGTGCATGAGGAATGCTTATGATGTTTTGACGCTGAGTAAATTTAAACGATTTGTTTCTGAAAAAATAATCATTCTTATCATTATAATCTTTTTTTTGAAAACTGAATTGAGTAAATTGTTGCCGCCACTCGGTAATTTTTTTAGAATACTTTTTGGCCACGTCATTCTTTAGCAGGTAATAACAGGTCGAAAGCGATTTAGCTCCTATGGCGTTATCGATAATACTATTTCCTTTCTTTTTTTCTTCTTGGGTGCGCTTGAATTTGTATTTCGAAGTAATGAACGATGCTTTGATCAGAAATCGCCCCTTTTGGTAATAAGGAAAAAATTGATTAATTACTTGAATATGGGAGATGGGAATACCGTATTTTTCTTCATACTCGATATAGCTTGAAGTCGGATTTATGCAGATATTTTCAGCTTGAATCAGATTGCCCGGTACGGATAATAATGGTGCTGATGACATATCTTTTACAATCAGGAACATGTCATTATCGTAATAAACCGCATTTAATTTCAGTTTGTTGGTTTGAGCTGAGTATTCAGATTGATTGAGAAGCTGTTTATCATCCATGCTCCAACCTGTACCCTGAGAATTTAATATTTGTTTTATCAATGGTGGTTTGATTGGTAACGTGTTTTTATTGTAAGATGAAAGGAGGCGTGATTTGCCTTGAGCATTTTTTGCGTTTAAAAAATGATATTTTTTTTCAGTTTTCAGGACCGCGAATCTTTCCTCCATCGAGTAACCTTGGCGATATAATACAAGTATGACCAAATTCTCTCGACAGAACAACCCTGCGTCCCTGTATTCGTCTTTAAAGTAGTTCAACGGTTTGCCATAACGTTTGACGCTCTGCTCATAGGTATCGCCGATGCGGGCAGAGCTAAAATTAGCTAAAACAAGTATTATACCAATAATTATTATTAATTTATTTCCCATTTATAACTTTCTATTTGAATTTGTATTTATTGCTAATATATGTGTCATAAATTAGTTTTTCAAATATTAATGTATTTAAATATAATAATATAAATAAAAGGTTATATATAATAATATTTTTTTTCAATTTGGTTGACAAGATATCTATTTATATACGAGTAAAAAACAAACTTAGAAAAACAAAAAAAGGAGATTAATTATGTCTGAATCTAAAAAAGGTAGTAATGAAGGAAAAAAAAGTTTGAATGACAATAAAACTAATAATATGGACTTGATGTCAAAATCCTTTGATTTTAATCCAGTAACATCAGCGATTCCAGGACTTAATAAAAATGATGATCTTATATATGGGAAAGAACATTTAAATGGAAGCTATAAAGATGAATGGAATAATATAAAGGTAGATGAAAACGGTTTTGATCCCGCAGAGCAAGTACCCCAAATAATAGACCATGTGAGAAAAGACCCTGATTATATAGCTTCAAAAGAGGGTCTGAAAAAAGTACCTCTGGTTGGTGATATGGTCAAAGGACTTGAAGGTGGTTATGAAGCGAAGCCAGGGATGAAACGATTTATAAATAAATATTTGATATATCCGATTGGAATCCGGCTAAATAATTCAATAAAGGGATATAATCAAATGCGAAAACGTATGGCTCGCAGGAACTTTATAGCCCGTGCAACTGAATATGGCAAAAAAACCAATAGCCCCGTTGCGAACATAGGGAAGTTAATTGATTTATATGACGCCCGTTCAGATAAGGAAAAAGAAATACTCAATAAAGAGCTTGTTAAATCATTACGTAAATTGAAGAAAAAAAGAAAAAAATACTCTCCTGAGGTTGTTGAAGAAGTTAATACTGCAAATAGAGATTTCATGAAGATATTTGTTGGAGGAAATACGAAGATTGATAAAGCAGTCGAAGATGGCACGATGCAGAAATGGAGTAAAGAATATAATAAAGCAAAAAAAGAAGTGCTTATTGGATCTCTTGAACATTTATATAAAGGTCAAAAGATCGCTAAAAAAAATAAATGGGAATCGGCAGATAAATATTTTACCGATACAATTATTGAGCTAGACGATGATTTACAAAAGCTTATTGTTGATGGAGAAAAAGCAGCATATAATAAGGAAATAGAATATACGTATAAAGATGGCGGAGATAAGAAGTTTGGTATGTCAACTGACGAAGAGTTGGATTGGGTTAATGATAAATTGGATAATGCTTACTTCGAGGGAGCCGATATCAAGAACAGACTGGAAAATAAGTTTTATGAAAATGACGAGAGTAAAAAGAATGATGAAAAATTATTCGCGAAGAACATTAGATTAGTACGTGGTTTGCATGAGAGAAAAAAAGTTTTGGAAGCTAGAAAAGCAAAAGAAAAGGCTGGTAAGAGTCAAACAACAACTTCAAGCGGAAGATTTGGTACTTCGTCGGTATCCGGGCCGAATAGCGCCGCTTCCGGGGGGACTGTTGGGACTTCGGGGAATGTAATACCGACTTCGAATGGGGCTGGGCAAACTCCCGGAATCGCCGCGGTTGGCGGTAAAGTCCCCGAGTCGCCAAATCCGAAAACCGAAGTTGCCGCGAATACTGGAGTGGGAAAAGAGGCGAAGCAGGCTCCCGGAGTAGCAACGCATACTGTAAAACCGACTTCGAATGGGTCTGGGCAAACTCCCGGAGTTGCCGCGGTTGGCGGTAAAGTCCCCGAGTCGCCAAATCCGAAAACCGAAGTTGCCGCGAATACTGGAGTGGGAAAAGAGGCGAAGCAGGCTCCCGGAGTAGCAACGCATACTGTAAAACCGACTTCGAATGGGTCTGGGCAAACTCCCGGAGTTGCCGCGGTTGGCGGTAAAGTCCCCGAGTCGCCAAATCCGAAAACCGAAGTTGCCGCGAATACTGGAGTGGGAAAAGAGGCGAAGCAGGCTCCCGGAGTAGCAACGCATACTGTAAAACCGACTTCGAATGGGGCTGGGCAAACTCCCGGAATCGCCGCTTTTGTCGGTAAAGTCCCCGACACGCAGAATCCGAAAGCTGATGCTGCCGCGCAAACTGGAATGGCGGGCGTCAAATGCAGTTGCTGCGTGGAACTAAAGGCGATCAGGAGTTTTCTTGAAAATTCAAAACTGTCAAGAACGGATAAGGAAAAAGCCGGAAAGAAACTGGATGAATTTGAGACCATTGTCACCACAAAAGAGCATAGTGAGGTATATGCCGCCGTCAGGAATACCGCTCCCGAGGCAATCGAGATGTCCGCCGGTAAGATAACTGAATTCACGGAGCCGGTTGAAAAAGTCAACTTATCTCCGGTTTACGTGGTAGACGGCACGTCTGTTAAAACGGAAGATCACAGTGAAGTTTATGCCTCGGGTGAAAATACCGCACCTAAGGCAAGCGAGATGCTCGCTGGTAAGATGACGAAATTCACGGTGCCGGATGAAAAAATCAACTCATCTCCGGTTTATATGGTTGACGGTAAAACTTCTGACACACAGAATCCAAAAACTGGTGATGCCGCGCAACCCGGAATGGGGAGCGATAAATGCAGTTGCTGCGTGGAACTCAAGGCGATCAGGAGTTTTCTTGAAAATTCAAAACTGTCAAGAACGGATAAGGAAAAAGCCGGGAAGAAACTGGACGAATTTGAGACCATTGTCGCGACCGAAGATCACAGTGAAGTATATGCCGCAGGCGGGAATACCGCTCCCGAGGCAATAACAAAACAGCCTTCATTTCATATTCCCGGGATAGATGGTAAAGCTACGCTTCAAAACCTCCCGGCATTGCCGGGGCCGATTGGTGCAAACGCTGAGATAATCCAAAACCTCCCGTATATTCCAGGTTCAGGAGCAACTGGTCAAAATGGCTTGCGGAAGCTGCCGGATTTAAAAGGTCTTAACGGTTTGACCCGTTTGCCTGAAAGCGTAAATGAGATCGGAATACGCCCGGATGATATCAGCGTCAAGGAACAGATACTGAGAAACTATCTGTATGACAGAAATAAAGATAATACCGGTACGAGTATCGCGGTCGACGGTGCTTTGAAACCATCCCCGGTCGCAACTGGCGGCATGGCTGTTGAACAGGATATGATTTACCGGAAAGACGGCGATTACCGCAATTACACCAGGATCAACGGCAAAGCGCTGAACACATTTAATCCGGATGTGGCGAAACGCCATTTCCCGTCATCCCTGAAATCCGCCAAAAATGAGATTAAAGAATCGTTCCGCAACAAGATGAATCAGCCGCTGAACGTTGCCGCCGCTCCGGTCGGGACGGCAGGAATCGATGATGTCAGGGCTCAAATGACCCGGGTGAAAGAAGCGCCGAATCCCGGCGAGAACATGCAAGCGGTGTTGAACAGAATGGGGCAAACCCTGAAACACATTGATACGGTTCTGAATAATCGTCTGCCGGGTGATAACTTTTGAGCTTAGGGATTAAAGCTTAAGTCTTAAAGATGACAACGAAGAGAGCGCGAGCATTGCGCAGGGCAACTGTTCCATTTAACATCGAACATAGAATGGAGGTAAAGACAAAAAGATTAATGATGATAGTTTTCGGCATCCGGCAAAGCCGGATATAAAAAATTCGTGAAATTCGTGAAAATTAGTGGCTAAATAAAGGAAAGACAATGAAAATAAGTGATATTAATAGTGGGCGGGCGCAAAGCCTGATGAATGACGCTTCGTTTGTGGACAAATTTCAAACCGATCCGGTTTTATTGCGTTTGCTGCATGAACCCAAAACCGCGGCGGCGGTAAGTAATTATGAGTTGACGCTGGTTAACGGTAGTGAGGTATATATCGGGGAATACGCGTTTCCTCCGCTGACTATCGGCGGTTTGAGTTTGCTTGATCTGCTGGATTCGCCGTTGATCGCGCAAGTTGAAAAAGATGCCGAACCACCGCCGGTGACCGGGCTGGATATTTATAAGGCTTTGTATATCCTGGCGAAAAGGGAGGACGCGGCGACTCAGATAGGTCGAATTGCCGGACTGCGTTTCGAACTGGAATGCCTTCGCGACCAGGAAATAGACACGCCTGACTCCTATATAGCCGCCAAACGGGAGGAGATTAACAATCAAATTAAAATCAGGGAGGAGGAATTCGAAAATTCGGCACTGACATTAATCCTGGATTATCCGGATATTGATTTAGACGCGGTTTTTTCATTGTTCAATAAACTGCTTTTACAGCCCGGCGGTTTCGGAATGATTCCGGACACCGCGCGAAAACTGCCGACAAAGGTCCCGCGCCGTTTTGGTTCCGACTGGTTGACCGGGTTGGTTTCCCAGGTATCGGAAATGACTAATGACAGTTCGTTTCATATCAAGTGGCGGATGTCGCTGGCGGAAGTCAGTTATTATGTGGTGCAGGGCTTGCGCAAGGCTGGTGTCAAGGGCATTCAGGCGCGAACGCGGTCCGGCGACGCCATGAAACGGACAAAAGAGCTGATGATTGAACATATCGAAGAAAGAAGACAGCGACGAGCCGCCAGGTAGTCGATACAGTTCAGTTCTTCTTTACTTACTCAACCATTGAAAATCCAAATTATTTTCAATGGTTTTTTGTGTCTTTTCGTGGTTTTCGTGGTTGAAAAGCCTTTGTTTGTAAGATCTGCCGGAAAAATTCATTTATTTTTTATATATGGCACTTGCCTTTTTGTACGACGATGTTATATTACAAATCTTCTGAAAAATGAAGAGAAGTGTGCCGGATTAGCTCAGTTGGTTAGAGCATCGGAATCATAATCCGAGTGTCCGCGGTTCAAGTCCGTGATCCGGTACCATTTTTTACCCCCTTTTATAGTGAATTCCAGCCACATCTTCTTTTGCGCAGTTTTCACTTTCTTATATCATATAGATCTCAACAATAAAGGCAGTTCTTCGGCGCTGCTTCATTCTGTCATATCTTATATCATGTTGCATCTGTCTTCCCTCATCATGGCGGCCTGATCTCGGCCTATGGAATTGCACAATGCCCTTGAAGCCTTACTGCCATTTAAATTAATAGCCAGTACCAGTATACAAAAAGCCCGACCATTACTAGCCGGGCAGTTTATATTGTCTCTTAGCTCATTTGCCAGCGCGAAATTAACAGGCTGTTCAGTTTGGATGATCTAGTTCAACAACTGCCGTAAGAGTCGGTTTCGAATCGGTGCCATTGCCGGATCGTAGACGAACGGGCAGCTTTCCGGGACGATTAAAGGCGGATGCGGACGCTCAAAACTTACCTGCATGAAGAACAGCTTATCCGGGGCGCGTTCGTTTTCAAGGTACTTTATTGACTCATCAGCGGTCCATAATTCAATTGAATGTTCCAGAGGAATCATCGGCAAATCGGAAAGGGTGAATTTCTCGACGTCTTCTAATCATCCAATGTATTGAACAACTGCCGGAATACCCGGGGTATGTTGGTCGGATCAGTACTTGATGGCTTCTGCTAATTCATCAATGGGGCTCAGCCACCGCCAGGAAGCATTCTTTTTATTTTCTCCTTAGGAGCCCGTTGCTTCAGGCGGGGTCCAATGAATACAAAAGACGGATATATAATGCCTCCAAGTCCCAGTTCCGTACATTTTGAAAAACGTTGCACTTGAATAGCCAGGAGATTATTACTGCCGTATTGGGCGTTTTCGGTCAAGTCAAATACAAACGGTTTGCTGAAACCTTTGCCTGAACCGATATATTTACCGTTCAACCAGACTCTGACAAGATCGTCAGCGCCTCCGATAAAAAGTCCAAGCGGTTTATCCTTCATATCTTCCGGAATACTAAAAGGAATACGATACCACACAGCTCCGTCACGGTATCCTGCCAGTCCTTGTGCATCCCACGGGATTGACCAGGTTGCGGTTTTTATCATGAACTTATCATTTAATTGTGGATTCTGAAATCCCATTTGCTGCCCTTTGACATAAGGATCAAGCATGGTTTTCAAACGATCCGGGATTTGATAAACGATATGGTATTTGCCGGTAGAATATTTTAATCCTTCTTCTATGAATTTTTTCTGGAAACGATTTAAAAAATGCATGCCCCATTTGTCAACAAGGTTGCTGTTAAGCTTATAATATTTCTGCCACAGTTCCTGCATCTTATCAAATCCTTTTTTTGCCTCTGGAAACTTAAAGGAAGTAAAATCCTTTCGGTAGTCAAGATACAAATCCAGCATTTCGAGCGGCTCGCGAAAACATGATATTAACATTTTATGTTGTTTTGTGTCAGCAACGGAAGCGGCCTTGGCAAACAAGGCATTCGAGTCATTTATGAAATTTTTATCATAAATCAAATGAAAAGAATGATACGATCCGGCTTCTATACCGGTTTTATGTTGTTTTTCCACTAAATTCAAATAATATTTTTCCAGATATGGCGCACCTTTCCCAAAGGCGTTGATACAATATTTTTTCAGCACACTTTTCCAATTAAGCTTCGAATTCCAATTCAGCTTCACCTCCAAATAATCGGAAGGACCTGTATTGCTCCAGTTTTTATGCCATTCAGTATAAGTACCGATGCAGCCCATTTTTTTGTAATATGGAATATTTTCTCCGAACATTTTCAGCTTAGTATAAGGCAGCAGACATTCCGCCAAGTTATAGTTGTAACTGCGGAACATCATGGAATTTCCCTGTTCAGCATGCAGTTTTCCCCATTTTGCCATTATATTTTTATAGTAGATTCTGGATTTACTGTTGGTATCGAAAATTGAATGGAACCGTGAATAGTTTATGTCCGCGATGATCGGCATTACTCGAGGATTAGGTTTGTAACGTATCGGATAATCTCCGTGCAGACTGTACAGATAGAAACCCAGGAAAAGGTTAGGGTAATCTTTCCCTAAGCGTTCAAGAAGCTGATTACACAAAAGAATCTGAATATCGGTAACATCCTGGAATCCGCCGATTGGATCATAACCGCCGGAGGCATTCCGCGTTTCGGGTGATTCAGAGAAGCTGTAACCGTCAGCCGGCCCCACTCCGATACATACTTTTTTGTTCCTGGGCCATTTATTTTTTACAAACATATCTTTTATATGACGTTCGAAAAGCGTAATGACTTTAGGATTGGTTATCTCCAGTTGCGGCCCCCGGCGTTTGAATGAGCCGTCAGGTTGTTTCACCAGGGCCAGCATTGAAGGATCTGCTTGAAATTCTTTTTTGTATTTTTTGATCAGAACATCCCACACATGGCCGCCTTTCATTTTCAAAGGATGGAAAATTGTGCTGTCAAGAAACGACGGTTGATTTTTATGCCGCATCTTCCACTCATCGAATTCTTTTTTTTCTTCCCGCGTAACCTGACCGCAATACCAGGGACAACGAATCGAAAAAGATGGGGCCTGGGTTTCGTCGAGCGGCGGAACGCTTATGGTCTTAAGTTGCGGAATTACTTCTCCGTCTTTTCCGGGCATAATCCAGTCACAGCCTAACTTTTCCAGTAATTCATAGACGCCGTACATCATGCCGATATCACTTTCGCCGCCAATTAATACGATCCCATTCCTGCCCAGGATTCTGAATGCTTCTTTACTTTCCGTCTTAACCGCTGGTTTGGCTCCCATTTTGACGGCCAGGGTCCCAAGAACGATCGCCGGAGCTTTTACCTCAGCGGGATTTTCTGTTTGAACTATCTCCAGACCGGTTCCGCTCATTTTTTTCAAATGATAATTAAGATCTTTTACCGCGAGGTATCTGTACATTTCTTCACATTTTGAAAACTCCATTTGTATTTCTATTTTTTCCGGCATTTTCAAGCCCCCGGAAATATAAATCTTAGCCAGAGCTTTACCTTCTTTAACCAGAACCGCAGCTTTATCCTCATTTCCAGCTAATACTGAACAGGCAGTCATCTGCAGCAAGCCGATAAGAAAAAAAACCTTCATTAGTACTTTTTTCATTTGTTAGTCCCTGGAGCCAATTTCAAAACTATTGGCTTCCCTTTGTTAAAATTTAATTTATGTGCCAAAACGATTTTTACATGTCCGATGCGGTCTGAACCGCATAAATGTAGTCAGATCCCGCCAAAATCTTGATTTCTGCGTGTTGACCTCCTGTCTCGAATTTTCGATATTTATTTATTTTTACATTTTTAAAACAACTTTTTAACGTAATTTATCCGCTGCAACTACTTCCCGAGGGATAAGCAGTGCCGAGGCGGAAAGCGCAAGATATGGTGGAACATTCAATAATTGTAACCGGCCATTTATGTTATTGAGTTTCCATAATTTACCGTCCTGACCAGCGGAAACTTTTACTGAATTAAACCCGTTCAATTTACTATTAAACGTGAATAACTCTTTACCGCCGGCATCAACCATTTGACCACTTTGCAATTGATTGTAAAATCCAACACCCCTGGTGCCTTTGGGAACATAGAAATAGAAAGTTCCACTAATTATGCCACATGAACCTTTTAAATATTGGGCTACGGGAATACTTATAGCGTAATTTTTGTCCCAGCTTACCAGGGTTCTATCCCGTCCGTCATTAATAACTATTTTATGTAATCCAGGCTCCCGGGGAGTCAGTTTGATGGTATATTCCTTCCCGTCCGGCGGAGCGGTTTTATCTTGCATTATCAGAGTTTCCAGACTGCCAGTTTCCGAACTGCCGCCCAATTGTATCAACTCAATCCGGACGTTGCCACGATCTCGATAATGTGTAATCAAGCCGCCCTTGACTTTTAAGATAAAAGGCGTCAATCTATTGTCAGCCCACGCATAGTATTCAATTTTTCCCCTGCGCGGTAATAATCTTCCCGGCTTGACTCGCATCCGGTTAATTTTGGGGGCCGGAATCAAATCTTCACTGAACCCTTTCTGGTCAAAATCAACCAACGGATTATTGGCAATTCCATGGTTAATAATTTCAGAGAGCTCATTGTCTTTATAATGTTTGATTGTTTCCCAATCCAGTTTCGCTTTTTTATAAAGCTTTTCCGCGCGATTGACAGACCTAAGAAGCTGTTTACGGTAAATAGGTCTGGTATGCACCATCCGGCAATACCGGGTTTTCGCGGCAAAATTACCTAAATCAATGTAGGATTTGACATTTTTTTCTGCTTGATTAAAAGCGAGAAGATATTCACAATATTTAGTATACAACACCAAATCATTAATCCTTGCCAGAACTTCAGGACTATTTTTTACCTGCGCTCTCGCCTGCTTCAGACAATGGTACATCCGTCCCAGTTTATCTGCTGATAGTGGAGTTTTATTTTTAGCGTGTAAAATGTCATAATATTTCTCCATTGTCGCCGCTGCTTTACCAAAACAATTACGGCAAAACTCCTGTTTGTATTTTTCAAAATTTTTATCTTCATCAATATTCCACAACATTTTCAAAGCCAGATAATAGCCCAGACCATTCGGCCCCCAGCCATCTGAAGATTCCGAGGACATGTAACGGGCGCCGTAATTATAGAAAGTCCGGATTGTACGCTTCAAATACTCAAGATTTCCTCCCGGAGCAGCTCCGGGGGCGTCTTTTGACCAGTTATAGATGCTGTAATATTCCCGAATCCCAATCGTTGCTTTTTTCTTTTGCCAGCCTTTAACTATGTCCTCAACCTTTTTCCCGCCTTTGATAAAAGCTGTCGCTACATTGACAACCACATCTTCGTCGACGTCAATTTCAGGCGGCGAAGAGTGATAATTATATGCATACATGCCGATTTTTTTGTTGGGATATTTTGCTCTGGTCGCTTTTGCCAATTCATTTGCCAGAAAGACAGCTCTGGTTGATGGTCCGCCCATCGCGACGCAGTTTTTACATTCACACCAACAGCCGCCGTCGCTGGGTTCTGCTGAGATAGAAACTGCTTCAGGATTTTTCTCAAATTTTGCCAGAGAGAAATCAATGTAAAGCTTACGCAGATCGGGATTGGATATGCACATCTTTGTTGACATACGTTTACCATTGTACAAACCGTAATATTCCGGGTGTTTATCAAAAATAGCCTTATGGGAATGAACAAAATGCTTATAAGAATGGTATGTCTTCATGGCATATCCACCATCGCGATTGGCAATTCCCCATTCATCAAGACTCTTTTTGTATTCTGGCCAAGTGCGGTAATAGGGCCAAATTTTACGATAATAGTAATCCGGCGTCTCTTTGATATGATGATTAAAAGAGAGACTCTGCTTCCGGGGAATTATTTCCCATTTTTTCATCGGAAAATATCTCCGGTATCCTAACCGGCTGAGAAAATCAAAGACCCCGTATTGTGCTGCCTGTACAGTCGCGCCAATGATATATATTCCATTTTTATGCGTCTTGATCTCATAACCCTGTTTTTGCCCAAAATTATTTAAGTCAAATTCAGGCTTAAATGGTAATTCAGGAAAATCATTGATCGTTCCAATGGCTATTCCCTGCTTCCCATTGCCGGTAACTGTTTCAAATTTCGCACCGCTCATGCTATCTAAAATCCGTACAAGTTCACTCGCCGCAAACTTAATTTCTTTCGATGCCTTTGGAGAAATTTCAACTTTTAACAGAGCTTTTCCCTTGTTGGAAATTAGAACTTCATCCGATACTACATTCTCGTGTATTCCACGCCCCAAGAGGGAGCCGGAGACACAAAAAAAGAGTGCAATTAATAAGCCAAAGCGTGGTTTTAACTGTATTATTTTATCAAAAATAATTTTTTGATTCATCATAATTTCCTGTAGATTTTCTTTTAACTTCTTTGTGCCTGATCTTAGAAAGCTTGATCACAACCTTGTTCAAGCTGCACTTTCTTTGAACTATAATTAAACGAATCACCAGTAAAGCGACCCCATGAGGCTATAGAATTTTACATAGTTTGTCCAACTTGTTCTTGGGGACCATCGTACATGTCCATCAGTAAAAAGCACATTAGATCCATCTTTATGCGCCATAAGTTGGCTCAGATTGGTAAATTGATAAAGATAAACCACTGTACTTAAATTGTTGCCGACATCGCCTGCCATAGGTTGTTTAGATGGATTTTCTATATACTGACCGTCCAAATTCTTTCCCGTAAACTTCAAGTTTGGACATGGAACTCGACTGCCTTCTGTATCTTTGATGGAATTCGGAACGCTGACAGTACTGCGTTTATACCATCCGAACCAATCACCCGAACTTCTGGAACCATTCCCAAAAGTTATCAGGTAACTGGAATAGTGACGGGTAGAGGTTAATTTACCGGCAGGATTACTTCCAGATCTCCACGCTCCGGCAATTCCCGGGCATACAAGAACCTCAGCACGAGTTGCGTCTTGGGGATAAAGATAACCACGCAGTTCATAATTCTTCATATTAGCATCAGCCTTGCCGTAATGTGTTCCTGATGGTCCTTGACTGTCATTATCTCCGGCATACATCAAGAGTGCAAATCCGTGTTGTTTGAGATTGCTTTGACAACCTGATTTCTTTGCCGTTTCACGAGCTTTACCCAACGCCGGCAGCAACATACTGGCAAGTATTGCTATGATAGCGATCACGACAAGGAGTTCAATAAGTGTAAAGTTCTGCTTTTTCATTGTTCTGTTCCTTTGTAAATAGTTTCGTGTTAAAAAGTAATTTACATTGAAAGAAATCGTGATTCCCTTCAGTAAGGCTCGTTAACTGATTCATTCTACCTCCATTGTTAACGGTTAATATTTCGATGGTATTTTGTAACTCTTCAGTCTTGTGAAGTTGATTCCCCTGAAAAAAGTTGACTTTTTTCAGACTGGCCAATTTGGGTGTTCACTTTCCCGCAACTTTATTTCCTTTTTTGTTAAATATTGATACGATTTAATTTGATTACTTTTAATTCAGCCGGTTCAATAAATACTTGCATATGTTCAATGTTTTTAAATTCATTTTTTGTAAGGATATCAACAACATCATATTTTCTGTCAAAACGCAGTATTGTGGAAATCGGAGCATGTAGATCATCATTGACAATAAAAATATATAAATTTTTGCCGTCAGTCAGATAATTAAGATTAAGATGGCGGCATGAAGTTTTGCAAGGTACAGATATCTTTTCGAGGCATTTGCTCAAAACATTGTCCAGCAATCCGGCTTGGAATTCCATATCGGAAACACGCTGGTTGCCGTCAGAGACCCTCCGGTACCAGGATTCCGCGTCAAAATCTACTTTCAAACCGAGATTTATGTGGGATTTCCGGTCTGTGATCAATTGCCCGCCGTCTTTGACATATTCCTCAATCAGTTTTGCTTTATCCGCGCTTAAGAAGTCAAGACCAGCGGAAAAAATAACCGGGAATTTTTTCAAGTCAGCTGAAGAATTCAGCTCGCTTTCCAGAAGCATTTTGAACGGGACACCTTTTCTGAACAAATAATATGCCAATGCGTCACATTCATGGAGATGTTTATAGCGTTCAAGCGGATTGTTTTTCCATAGATCAGCGAAAATACGGGTGGTAGTGGAATATAACACAGCAACCTTGCCGTCAGTCTTGTGAAGTTTCGGGGTATTTGCACATACCGGAACAATGAATTTCTTATATGCATTGGCCGCCGCCTCTACATGAGCCGGAGTAAGTGCACTTCCCGGGAAATAAACGATTCCTTTTGCGCCCTCGGAAAAAGTCTGCAGGATAAAACGCTTGAAAGCCGGAACCGAGATCACATCCGGTTTCATTTGCGGTCTGAATTTATCATAAATGGGAAGATTGGGAAAATTCACCAGACCTTTTTTCAGCATATAAAGACAAAGACCGTCGGCTATTTTGTTTTTCCAGCCGGAAGAGGTAATTTCATTCATGTAGAATTGAACATAAAGCTGGAAGTCCCTGATATGGCAGTTATCCAGGGAAACCCGGCGTCCGGATTTTATGAAATCCTGCGCTTTGCAGTCCGGGATCGAAAGCTGTTTCCCTGAATAATAAGCTGCCGCCGGTATAGTCAGCACCTTAAGGCCAGGACATTCTTTTTTGATGGCTGCTGCGATAGAAGCATAATAGTTTACGCATTTGTCATTCTGAAATTTCGTCCACAAAATCACTGGGTTATTTTCAGGAACGATACCTTTCTGGTAGCTGAAATAAGCGTTATCCGAGGGTGGGTTCAAGTTGTATTTACGATGGAAAAACCTCGAGCAGTTCTCACAAATACAGCCGCCCGGCTGAACTCCCGGTTCATCGTCCAGACACAAGCCGCCAAAATTCTTAAAATGTCCCAGCCATTTAGTTAAAGTTCGGATTCTCTTGATAATATCAGTGTTATCACGGGAAAAGCAACGGTAACGTGGTTTGTTGCTGAACCTGCTTAACTGACATTTCCCGATATTTTTCTGATAAAAGATATTCAGCAATGGAATAATGGTAATATCAGTATTTTTGAACCGTTCAAACAATAAATTAAATTTCTGTGGATTTGCCGGTTCACCCTTTTCATTGAATTTAAGTGGAAGACCGATGTTAAACCAAAGCGCTCTCACTCCCATTTTTCGACAGTCTTCCACGGATGGGGATTTGGCATCGCCCTTTACGATTATTTTAAATTCATGGGAAAAAATCGTACAGCCATATAAACCAGTGCATAACACCAATAAACACTTTAAATAAAGAGACCGCATCATTTTTTACCTTTATCCGAGAACATTTTCTTTTCAAAAATCAGGTATCCCCACCGTTCGGGGACATGGCAATTATGAACGCCCAGGACCGGCCAGGTAGCATAAAGATGCTTGCTTCTACGTCTTTTGTCGTAACGGAATTCCGGTTTGTAAACATGACCGAGGTGGGCCAGCCATTTATTATTTCCCTTATTAGGGTTATAGGCGCCTTTAGTTAACGATTTCAGAGCCTCCCATGGAACAGCCAGCTCAACCGTCCAGCCTCCATCTTTGTCATCGGAATAGTTGAGCGTACCATGTACCTGAACCGAGCTTTTTAGACCGGCGCAATTCCAATACCAGTCAGGCTTATTTTCGCCAGTGAGTGGAAGCCCTAAGGCCTTACGGGACCTGATGCCGCTTCCATCTGGTCTTTTCTTATATAAATACGGCAGATCCAAGAGAAGATCTCCGACATTGTTTATGGGGTTAATGTGTATTTCAATATAATTTTTTCCGTCAGCATCGGGATCCAGAAAGAATTTCACGAAAGCATCCCTGAACATTATCTCTGGTTCTCCGGTGTGCTGGTTACCACGGACTCTTTGATGACTGCCGCCTTTCGTCCTTTCTCCGTAATACGCTACTACATCAGGATCGCGGACATCATAAGCCACATAAATATATTTATCATCCCATACAAGTCTGGCATTGGAGTTAATGCGGGGTTTCGATCCGTCTACCAAGTCCAGAAACTCCATAACATGTGCATTTTGCCAGCATTTTTCGTCTAGTTTTCCGTCTATATGTACTGTTCCATCAGGAACCTTATAGCATTTATAAACCGGATTAATTCCACTTTTCGATTTTATCTCGTCAGCAGACAGCAAATTTACAGATAAAAATGTGATTGTTGTCAATAGTACAAAATACAGACGGGAGTTTGAAGTTGTTTGTTGATTCATGTCCATCTTAGTCATTGCTAAAGTCTCTTTTTTGTTGTTTAATTTTTATGGTTTTAGCTCTGAAAAAAAATCATTGAGTTTCTTAAAGCCCATTTAAATTCGCTTTTACAATCTCATAACCGTTTCATTTCAGACTCGACCTTTACAAGCTGAATGCATATGGTATTTTTTAAATCCGTCCCTTTCCCGAAGTCTGTTTTCCCGTCATCCTTTTTTCCCTCACACTACCGACTAATATTTTATTTGTTGTAATTATCTGTTAATATAATATATGATGTCTGACTTATTGTAAATGTTCATTATTGCTATAGTCTTGTCTATAATTACTTTTTTGCGGCAATAGAGAGTAATCTATGTCAACAAGGCGTTCAATGCCAATTCACAAGCAGGTACAAGCTTGAATTTATCCAAGCTTATCTGTATGCGACGGTTCTACCGGTGATTTTTATAAACGCTTTTGTGATATAAGTCTAAAACAGGGGGCGCCGATAATCGGACAAGCTTATTTTCTTATAACCGTGTTTGCGTGGTTTTCACTCACTCGCACAATATTTATAACATAAATATTCATGACGATAAGCTTATATATAATGCGGAAAACAGAAAGCTTCTTGTCTAAAATTACCTTTTTGTTCAAGATAATTTTTTAATTTGGCAAACCACAAGCTGATGATAGCGGGCTGGATTTCCTACTCGTTTATCCATTAGTCCTTGTCCAGCCCGCGTCTCCACATCATTAATCGGCGTAACCGTAGACTTTAACTTCTTTTATATACCATCCCCATTCGCCGTCATTTTCAAAATCCAGCTTTACATAACGCCCTGACACCGGATTGCAGACTGTGGCGTCAAACCATGGTGCCGTGACCGCCCCTTCGCGTGGCTGAATTAGCCCAATCTGTGTCCAGTTTGTTCCATCGCCGACATAAACGTAAACCCTTTTGGGTTTTTGCGTAAACGTCATCCTTAATTGAACGGAACGGATATTGTAACTGGAATTCAGGTCGATAGTTACAGTTTGGTCACAATAATTAATGCCGCAGGTAGTGTTCCAATCATCATAAGGCAGGTCTTTATCGAAAAGACGATTGCCGGTAGAATCAGCCGGATTGTCGAATGCTGGAACTGCAGTATAAGTTGCTCCTGTATTTATTTGAGTTTCGCCGGTTCCGGCATTAGGAGTAAGAACGCCATCCGGGATGTCTACCGGTACAGTCTCGGCGTCAAAAGGTCCATAGAGCCATGTGCTCATATCCACATAATGTTGACTGCCTGACGTAGGCCCTTCAATTACTACTCCTTTGCCAATCTGTGATGTTCCTGAAAAATCATTGATGTAACTGCGAACAAGAGGGTAGGAGGCAAAATCTGAAGTCTCATTAAACTTTGTGTTCAGCAAATATGATCCGCTGATAACGGCAACCGGGTTCATGCCGGAGGTGTCATAATTGCCGTGAGTTACAGTACAATTCTGCAGCACTGCGTCATTAATCCAGGTTGAATAGCGGGTCTGTAATGACTGAATCGTACAACCGGATGCTATGAGCGATCCGTCAACTTGTTCAATTACAATCTTATTAGCTACGCTCGCGTTAGGGAAATCACCAGAATAGTAGGCAGTAGCCGGAGTAAGAAGAGTGCACGATTCCAGACGGGTGCGTTGTCCGCGATTATAGAACCCTCCGTAAATTGTGCAGCCAACAAAAAGGTTATCTGTATCGCTAGCGTGATACGACATAGCGCCGTAATTAGTTGTCCCCCACATCAGACAATCTCGAATGATAGCTTCAGTTACACCACATAGCATTAGACCATACGCTTTGTTGTCAAAGAATTTACAGTTGTCAAATATTACGCCTGGAGCCATATAACGTCCCATAGGTTCAACATCCACTCCGCATCCCGGTGTGTTCGACTTGGTTCTAGCGGAATGAGAAAATTCACTGTCATAAACTTCCAGGTGATTACCGCAATTGTAGCTGAGACCCTGGCGACCGTTATATTTACATTTTACATCTTCGATCAGGACTTCCTTCAGAGCGGATTCCTCATCTGCGGCATTGGACACCGAAATACCATCGAGACCGTTGTTGTTGCATTCGACGTCATGAATATAGATGTCTTCATTGGTCTTCAGATTGATGCCGTTTTGCGGCAACTGTATCCCCGAATCCTGGGTCCAACGACCACCCCATACTTGATTGGCAATATTTCCATCCAGTTTTATATCTTTGATTTCCACATCGGCACACTTCTCGACTTTTAGAAGATCGCCGGGGCAGGCGGCGTAAAGCGGATCGGTGGTAGTACCGACTGAATAAATTGCGCCGGTAGTCGGATAAAATGCGCCGAAATGCATACCGTTGGCCAGTTTTACAGTAGCACTGCTGCCGGTAATGCTGCTGTCGATTGTTATGCTGCCAGTAGCCCCGACAATATATCCTAAGCCGGCGGCATTGTAATATGGTGTATCTGAAGCGGCATCGGTAGTTTCCCGGCCTACCAGATAAGTCGCGCCGCTGGTCAATCTTAATGTACCTTGCCCGTATGCGGATATTACCGCGCAAGCTTTGCGCCAGGCGTCGGTGTCGTCGGCGACTCCATTACCCACAGCGCCGTAAGCCTCCGGAGTGATGACCGGAGAGACACCTGTCCCGTCACATCCAAGGAAACCTCCTTTGCCGACTCTGCCATCACCTGTAGTGTAATATCCCTCTTCATGGCCGCCGATAGCCAGCCAGTGCTGGCTTCCCAGAGAAGACCCCTCGTATTCGAGTAACTTGGTAAAAGTCGATGGCCTTGACCCGCGATATACTTTGATAGTGTGCCTGTCGCCGCCAGTATAATCAAAAACAACAATAATCTGATACCATTGATTATTAGTCCAAGTCAGAGCGCTACTGGTTTCCTCCTGAAAACCGGTATAATACCCATGGTCGGCAATAGTAAGAGAGCCATCGGCATTTACCCACATTCGTTTTAAATCATCACTTCCTCCGCCAGCTTCACCATTGGTAATTGAGAAAAAAACGGAACCGTTTTTGGCCGGATTACGGATCCAGAACTCATATGTGCGATCAGATTTCGCACTTGTAAAAGCCGGATTGCCGACGATATAACAGTCGTCATTGTTAAAACCGGTTGCCACTGTCCGGGAAACCGTAAACGGATCAGACATGGTAAGCCCTGAAACCACTCCTTTGACAATACCGGTATGACCATTGCCGGTTGCATCGTAACCAAGATTATTAACATTACTGAAATCCCACCATAAACGCATTCCGGAACTGCTGGAATAGCCGTTTGCCAAAGTATCCTGCATTTGCGCTTCTGTACGAACACCATCCCAAATAATAACATCCGAAACAGCGGCAGATGAAACTGTCGCAAAGCAAAATAACATAATAATTATAGCAAAACTGTTTACAAACAGTTTTTTATTAAATTGATTTAGCTCCAGAGCGTTGCCCCCTCTGAAAAAAATCGACTTTTTTTCAAAACAACAAATCTTAGTACTTACCTTTCCCATGATATAGTCCTCACTTGTTCATATTAGTTTTTTTCCCGATAAAACGATTAATATAATTTCTTGTTGAATCCGTAACGGATCGCGATATAGCGCTTCATACTTTGCACTAAGTACTTCGGAAGCGGATCGGTAATACTGCCGGGTTTCCCCTGACCCTCCAGGTCGTTCCGCCTATGGTAATTTTTCGCCCCGGCTACCAGGGCCTGAAAGTTCTGGCATAATACTCAGATGCTTGCATCAGAGATAGCCTGAAAAGTAAAAATATCTATTGTGCTCCTTGTGTTTAGAGCGGGTACACCGCTCGTGACCGGATCGTGCGATTCTTCGTTGAAAATTACCGGAAATTCCGATTTTGAGGCATAAATCTCTTTTTAATAATTCTTATTACCACCCCCTTCTTTTAGTTGCTCAATCGTTGATTCCCAACAACCTGAGTGTCCACTCCATAAAGTAAACGGATTGGAAACAAGTCCGGATAAATTTGCGGTCAATGTCAACAAAATCCTCCAACGGCAAACGCAAATGTCCGAAAGTAAATATAGAAAAAAAGTCCTTTCAAACTTTCCGGCTCAACGGTAAATTTTTTTCCTTTCTCGCGAAAACTGTTTGACGTTGACTCGACACACCAAGGCCAGTTCATGTTGTTTGAGATTGTTTTGACAAGTTGATATATTCACACCATCACACTCCTTGTTCATAGCTGGAAGCTGCACTATGTCAATAATTATAATTATTGCAATTACAACTAAAAACTCAATAATAGCGAATTTAATTTTATAAATTGTTTTATCCCTTTGTAACCGCTTGTCGTACGGACAGAGTTGGGGTAAATCCCCCGCGCCTTTTCCCTGCTGCTTGTGTTTAACGCTTGTTCTTTCGTTTTTTTCAGGTATTTGCTGGTTTATCACTCCGTTCGGGAGTATCACCCTTTTTCTCTACAGGTCGGGAATGCGCGATCTCTCGGCGTAAAAACGAATCCGGCGAAACCAGCTTTCCCGCTTTAATATCTTCTTCCCTTATCATGGCGTAATAGATATAACCGCCATTCAGACGACAATGATCGTAGACAACCAAAATATTTCCCTGCGCATCCTCATGGGCGTCCGGGTATGACGCCTCGCGTTCATCCAGCAACAACCTGAACGGCCAACTGTGCCCTTCGTCCTCGGATAAATACGCCGTCAGCTTGTCTCGCTTGCGCCGTGTGCGCCGTGCCGGGTCTCCAGCCAGGCAACGCGGGCAGTCGTGATTTATCATTAACAATCGTCCTGATTTCAACCGGGTGAAATAAGCCCGGGAATTGGGGCCTGTCACGGTTTCGGAAATAACAGGCTTGCTCCATGAAAAACCCCGGTCGAAGGAAACACACTCCGCAATGCCGGCATTGACACGTAAATAACAGGTGATGGAACCATCGGGATGTTCTATGAAGGAATGTTCTTCGCAACTTGGTCCGTCTTCGATGTCGTTCATACATACCGTCGCACGAGAGTAGAAAGTTTTTCCTTCATCCTCTGAAACCAGAAACGACCATCCATCTTCCTCAACATCCGGCTGTTTCACAGAGCTTCCTATCCACGACGTTACAGGCAACGCCCAGACTCCGTCGCTCAATACGCTTGGCTTGTTCATCATCACCCCATTTGCAATTCTTCTGGCGGGAGTAAACTGAAAATTTTTAGGCTCGGCATCCGGATTCTTCAGAATTGAAAAGCAGACGCCCTCAATGCCATCACATTGGTCCTTGCCGTCTTCTTCTCCGGCACAAGACTGACTCCAGAACCAATAGAGCAGTCCTTGTGGCGACATCCATAATACCGGATCAAAGGCCCGAACTTCCAGAGTCGGCGGATCAACAACGGCGACCGGATCCTGCCATTGAGAACAGTTATGTTCGCCGAGAGCCAGGATGACATAGTTTTCCCGGCACTCAGTGGGGCCTCCGCCATACCAGGTGGCAAAAGATCTGCCGGAAGCAAGCCGGACAATTCCGGGAATGCCTTGAAAAGTGCGGTTTTTACGGTCATGCTTTTCCAGCGGCAACGAAGGCGTGATCGGCTCCAGACTTTTATAAGCAAAATTCTTCATGGACTTACATTTCATTTGTGATGATTGTTCCGGTATTTATTAAAATACTGTATATATTAATATATGAGATTCAACCAATTGTCAATGTTCATAATTACTATGATCTTGCCTATAATTACTTTTTTGCGGAAATATATATTTTTATAGTTCCGGTGAAGCTGTTTTGTGCTGGATAAGAGAATCAAATCCAGTAGTAGGAAGAACGTTTTTTACTTAAAATTGAGGAGGGGGGTAGTGTAAATATGACACCCCTGCAAAGCCATCAAAAGACGAAATAATAATTTATTTTGTTTCACAGCCATCCCGCAAACGGGATAACTGGAGATGCAAGTTGAAGGTTGAAAGTTGAAAGTAAAGTCAAATACGGTTCAAAAAATTGTGACTAGACATCTACTCATTCCCGCTCAGGAAATTTAAAAACCAAACAACGGGGTCTCTGAAAATGCAAATCATAAGCTCAGGAAAAAGTTAAAAACGTTCAAATTTTAGAATTATGGGATGATAATGATTTTGTTTCAGATATGATGTTTATGATTACCCAATTTTTGTTTGGTTGCGAAACCGGCCGGGGCTTGTTCCGAGACGTTTCTTGAAAACTTTTGACAATTGATATTCATCGTGAAAGCCTACTTCGGAAGCAATAAGTTTCATTGGCTCATCTGTGGTGCAGATCAATGCTCGAGCACGTTCAATTCTGAGCAACTGCAAGTCCCGCATCGGTGTGTTCCCGGTCCAAATTTGATACTGACGGATAAAATGACTTTTGCTGAGACGCGCCTGCTTTGCCAGCTCGTCCAGAGTCAGATTTTCTTGCAGGTGAGACCGCATATAAGAACGAACCCGTTCGACCACCGGATGCACAGTATATTTTACCTGTTTGACAAATTCAACAATAAGAGATTGGGTTAGAGTGTCCAAATAATTCTGTTTATCAAAGTAGTTGGAATCAACTTCCTCGGCAAGCCATTTTATCATTAGGCGCAACCGGCCACTCCGGTCAGGAACGGTTATTATTTCTTTTCCCAATTCCCCTCCTTCCCATGCAATATAAGAAAAGCTGATGCTATTGCCGCATACAAAGTGACGCATCCCAGGGGGAATATATACTATTTCACAAGCAGCAAGAGAATATTGCCGATCTACCAGTTCAAGTTTCGACTTTCTATCCTCAATATACATCATTTCGGAAAAAGGATGCGAGTGGAGTCCATTGAAAATCCGATTCTCTCCAAAATTATAATGTCCTGCGTATATACAATGAATCATATTCGATCTCTATCCTTTGTTTTGTGGCAATAAAATAGTTTACATTATAGTTATAATACACCATTCTTGGACAAATGTCATACTTGGCGAGTTAAAAATTTTAAAGTTGGTTATTCTTAAAATTAATTATATTTTTATTAATGTACGAAAATTTGTGAACACACGAGTTTGTTTGACATAAGTGCAACAGTTAAATAAAATGACTAAACCTGCGGTTTATGATCACAGTCACCCCGGTTGTCGAATATTATCACAATATTTCCGGTCCGGTTGTGACCAAAGCTGATGAACGCGGCACAACAACTTTCTATACTTATAATTCGATGTACAAATTGGTCAAAAAAAAACGAACTGGCAAATGTTTCACATAAACATTCTGCAAAAAGGTAATTATAGACAAGACGATAGCAATAATGAACATTTACAATAAGTTGGAGATCATATATAGTGATTAGCATAATAGTATTTAAACATTTTTATACGAAAAGCTGACCTGAGTCGTCTTTTTTTTAAGACTGCTTGAAAGGATACAAAACAAAATTGGGAAAGAAACAGGATGAATACTGATCATGTGATCGAAGCCGCAAGGCAAACTCCGGTTTACAGAACAAGCGATGTTGTGGTTATTGGTGGTGGACCAGCGGGGCTAATGGCGGCGGTGGCAGCAGCTCGAGAGGGTGCTTCAACAATTCTGGTTGAAAAAAATGGCTATCTGGGGGGGATGGCTACCTCTGGCATGGTTCTTACCCTGGGCGGTATTCATAGCTGGAACCCGTCATGCGACCAGGTTGTCAAGGGAATCCCAAGCGAATTTATTGACCGGTTACGTCGGCAGGGAAAAATGCGGAGCCAGAATGGCGTCGTGCTTGATTTCGATCCGGAATCTTTCAAGATTCTGGCCGACGAAATGATTCTGGAAGCCGGAGTTGTCCCGCTCTTTCATGCACTGGGAGTTGAACCTCTTATGGATAAAAAGTGTGTCAAAGGCGTTATTGTTGAAAGTAAATCCGGACGCTTTGCTCTACGGTCAAGTGTCGTAATTGACGCTACAGGTGATGCTGATATCGCATATCGAGCCGGCGTCCCCTGTCAGAAAAGTAAAACACTTCAACCTGCCACCATGTGCTTTATGCTGGGGGGAGTGACGCAATATGTTCCTTCACGCCAAAACACTCGTGAATTGACCGAGCTTGGCGATGAAATCCCACCCCCTTACGAACCGGATATTCTGGGCAATGAACTGGAGGAGTGGCGACAGTTGCGTTGGGCATTGCAAAATCCCCTGGAGAATACTCCTCCCAATCGGCTTCTCCGAAAGCGTATGGACCAGGCCAAGGAGCGTAAAGAAATATCTCCTTTTGGCGGTCCATGGGGGATGGGGCTGTACGTCGATGAGATTTGGTTCAACACAACACGGCAGTATGTTGATGCGACTGATGTTGAATCTTTGACCCGCGGCGAGATAAGCGGTCGTCGCCAGGTTCAGGAAATTGTAAATTATTGGCGGCAACATATCAAGGGATTCAGTCATAGTCGCCTGCGTCAAACTGCTTCTCATTTAGGCATCCGTGAAACTCGGCGGATTGTTGGAGAATTTATTTTAGGAGCTGAACAAATTATTGAGGAATATCGGGGGGACGATTGTATTGCATTGGGATGTTGGCCAATAGACGTACATCCAGCACCTGATGGTTCCTACAAAGGTCAGAATCTAAACCATGTGGGATACCATCCCCAACAACCTTATGGGATTCCTTATGGATGCCTGGTTCCGTTGGTTGTGGATGGCCTGTTGGTCGCAGGACGTTGCATCGCCACGACGCGTGAAGGCCAGGGATCGATACGAGTTATGGGAACTTGCATGGCGTTAGGCCAGGCGGCAGGAACGGCAGCTGCTTTGGCCGCTCAGTCAGGTTTATTGCCCAGAAAGTTGAATCCTGAAAAAATTCGAGCTCGATTGATCAAAAGAAATGCTATTGTTGATCCTGATATAAGTAATAGTGATAAGAAGAAAAGCGTAAAAGTTTAGTCTCAGAAAGTTGAGCAGGAAAATAGGACAGCGAGAAGCTATCAAAGTGAGGACTGGGTAAAATTCAGTTAAAATGGACGTATAAAATCATGATAAAACAGCAAGAAAAAAATCATCAAGCGACAAGAGACTCCTCCCCACTGCAAAGCGGAAAATTTTTGTCGTATGGTGAATTTCATAAACAAGCTTCAGCTTAACAACGGAGACGGTATGAACCAACAAATTCATAAAAGAATTACAATGTTAAAATTTTTACACATTTGTCTGTTTCTGGCGTTTTTCGGCTGTCTTTCTGCAACTGAAAAAATTTTTGATATACCGAAAATGGAAAATATCAAAATTGACGGCAAAAATGATGATTGGGGTAGTCGCGGCATGGATGCCGGGATTATGGCGCCTGTCAATGATAGTTTTGCGGCTCCAAAAGACAGCAGTGTCCGAATACATGTCGGCTGGGACGAACAAGGACTGCTGTTTTTGATAGACCTGGTCGATGATTGCTGGGATGAGCATGAAAAGGAATTCTGGCGGCAGGACAGCATCGAAATATTTCTTATTCCGGACCGGAAAGGAAACACCGTCTGCCAGTGGGTTATTTCACCAGGAATGTCCGCCCAGTATCCGGAATTGCGCTGGCAGATATATGATAACTGCTACAAGAAGAAACTGGACAGGGACCTGGCGAAACCGGAGATTGGCAGAATTAAAAAAAACGACCACCATTGCGTAATCGAGGCGCGGCTGCCATGGACGTCAATCGGTATCAGCCCGCAGAATGGTAAAGAGTTCGCGCTTCAATTCTGGGTCAACGATTATGACGGGGAAGAAGTATATCGAAGCCTATGGTTCCCGGATACCGGTACCTATGCACACGCGGCAAAATCAAATCAGTGTCGCCTGTCAGAAAAAGCGACGGAGCCATATCCCTTAAAAGCATTTTTCAAAACGCAGATAGACAACAGCGATGCTTCTGTTAACATAATTGCCCTGCGCAAGTTTACGGGCAGGACAGTTGAGATCAAAAGCGATTATCTGAATGAAAAAGCTGTGCTGAAAGATAATAGCACAGGTTATTGTTCAGCCAGTATAAAAGTCCCTTTGTCGCTTGCGGGCAGGGAATACAAACCGATCAGTGTGTTCGTTGACGGCAAAAAATACGCTGAGTGCAATTTGTCGGACGCGCGCAGAAAGATTGCAGAATACTTTCTATTCGAAAAGCCGCTGGCTTCTCCCGGATGTGTTTTCAGCGGGTCCAAATAGTCGGCTTGAAAAAATCCGTATTTTTCTCAAAGGAAGCAACTTTTAAACACTAAATTTTTACAGAAAAACCAATGAAATTGATTGGACATTATTCTATTGGTAAATCAATTTTCAACGATTAGAACAATTAACAATGCCAAATGGCAAACAAAGAGATGGAGATTGTAAATGATTACCGAGGCATTAAGTGTTACAAATAACACCGGTGTAACGATCAAATTTAACCATGACAGCGATGGGTACGGAATTGACCAGATTATGGTCAATGACCAGCCGTTGGGCCCACAACTTGCCGGACCGCTGTTTTTTATACGCGTTTTTGATGAGGTGGCAAATGTGCTTCCGGTGCGGTTGCCGTTGCGTGACAACGGTGATTCTCCGCAAAAGTTTAAATGGACCTTCAGCGGAACGCAAAAAGTCCTGAACGCCAACTTGACCATCACAGTAGAATTGCGGCTGCTGAAGGACATGTCGGCGATTACCATGGACATCATTGTCACTACTGATGATGTCGTGCCGGCCCGAATTGAAGCTGTGTTCTGCAAAAGTGCCAATCCGACCTATTGGCGGGCCAATGTTTACCCGTGGGCTGAAGACGCGAGCCATCTGCCGGAAGATATCACCAGCGGTTCTTACTCTATTTACTGTGGAAACGATGAACTCCCCTCTTCGCCCTGGAATGACAAACTGCTTTCGTGGTCCGGGCTTCCGGCGGTTTTTTTCAGGAGTGAAAATCGTAGTATCAGTTTTCTCTTGGGCGTAACTAAAGACTGCGACTACGGAAAGCCCGGAACCTGGATGGAAGGCCTGAGCCTCGAGATGGAACCTGATGAGACAGTGCGCATTGTTACCGGTCAGAATTCCAGCATTCTGAAGCCCGGAACAGAATACCTCCTTCCCGTGCAGATCATATTTTCCGCCGATCCGGATTACTTGCTGCAGCCGGGAGATTTGGTAAAAACGTGGACAGCCCTTAATCACTATACCGCGGAAGCGATTCCTCATCCTGTATTAAAAAACACAACGGCCATGATGGATTTCATGATAGAGGCGCGAAAAAATGCCAAATACTACATAAAAGGCGCCACATATCTTTGTGATCAACGTAGAAAAGGAATGTTTGATACATATATCATCAACACGCCGTTCAACATCTACCTGGATCTGCTTCTCGCAAAAAATACCGGGGACCCTATTTGGCTCGAACGGGCAACCGAACAATTGGCGTGGCTGAAACGGATGCGCCTTGACGACATCTCCAATATCAATTTTGGGGCATTTTATCCCATCGCGCCAGGAGCGGCTGAGCCGAAATTCTATAATTACAAAAATGCCCGTAAGGAATTTGAAGTGGAACAAAATGCTCGTGCCGCCTATTGGCTTCTGAAAGTTGCCGAAGGGATGAAGAACAAAGAATTCCCGGCAATAACGAATCACGATGATTTAATTACTTACGCCCTGGAAACACTCTCGTGGGTAAAGAAACAGCAACAACCCGATGGTTCGATTCCGCAAAAAGTCAGTGATACCGGCGAGATCAATGATCCGCCGACTCCTGCACATACTTTGCTTGCATTCAGATGCGCCCATCAGGTCACAAACGATAAAACATGGTTGGATGCAATGACGCTTGCTGAGAAATGGACTATGCAGAACAGCATTATTCCCGCCAAATTTTTTGGTGCGCATTCAGACTTACACCCGAGGGAATATGAAGAAGGGAGCATTCACGTCTTGATACAGTATGTGCTTTCCAGATATGAAGACACTGGACACCGTTTTTATGCGAAGCTGGCTGAATACATGGCCGCCATCAGTTTTTTATGGCGCTGCCCCAAGCAACTGTCATGGGTTGAGGAGCCGACCCAGGGATGCAATGTGGAACAGCCGCACTATCTACAGTTCTCTCTTTACAGCTACTATTCGTTCAAGTATTTGAACTTTATCCGTATCAGCGAATTGACTAACGATCCATTCTTTGCTCAAGAGGGAAACTTCCTGCTGCGACAATCCGCTCACTGCATTGTAACGCAAGGCGAATGGGCGGGCGCCCACTATGAACGACTGGCTGATCCATGGGATGCACGAAAGGCTGACACTACTCGCGAAGGGAAGATTGCCGATGGGAACATCTACGCCAGCGAACTCGCGCCCGAATTGCTGTATCAACTTATGGCATTGGAGCATCTTGCAAGTGAGCCCATTGTAAAACCGTCCCCCCAGGAGTAATCATGTCAGAAAGAATCAAAAAGTCTAAATCCATCAGTCAGGAGCCGTCGGCACTGACCTTGCCGACAATTGATATTGCCGACGAGTGCTCCCGACATGTTATTATCGCCAAGGGAACCCCGGAACTCTATCAAGGACACGCGGATTGCGAATTGCTTTCGGATGGTAAAACAATGTTCTGTGTCTGGAGCTTAAACCATGGTTGGGGAGAACCATTACTTAAACGCAGTGAAGATGCGGGCATAACCTGGCATGAAATAAGCGTTCCGGCAAACTGGAACACATGGAATAAAGAAATAAACGGCAAGGGCAGCACCCTTGGCAGAGAAGGCAGAGCCTGGTTGCCGATGATTCATTTGCTGAGGGACCCGGCCGGTTGCGAGCGACTTTTTATCTTTGACCGCGGACGGGAATATATGCAGATTCAAGCCGTATCTGAAGATCAAGGTTTGACTTGGACTCCTATGCATCACAATGGTCTGCATGGGATTGAACCTTCCATGAACATTATTGCTTCGCGTGACGGCCAAAAGCTCATGATGTGGAATTCAAATTGGGCAAACGGAATTTTTCAGGCCGAATCGTTCGATGGCGGGTTGACTTGGCGCAATGAACGTCTGGTTGTTGACAATAGTAAATTTCCTGGAGCTCAATGGATTGAACCCGGAGTAATTCGATCGCCCGATGAAAGCTGTTTACTGATGCTGATTCGCGATTTTAAAAAAGGCTATAATTCAGTTTTCTCGGTAAGCGATAATGATGGAAAAACATGGTCTCCGCTTAAACGCCTGACTCCGGAATTAACCGGCGACCGGCATTGCCCTTTCTATGCGCCTGATGGACGCTTGATCGTCCTGATGCGTGACACATTATTAAATGGTTCCAGTCCGACCCAAGGCCATTTCATCGCTTGGATCGGCACTTGGGAGGATATTATCGCCGGTCAATCGGGGCAGTACCGGGTGAAACTGCTGCATGACCATCCAGATGGAGGGGACTGCGGATATTCGAGCGCCAAAATATTGCCGGATGGTACTATTGTCGCAACAACTTATATTAGATACATGCCGGGCGCCGAGTATCACTCTGTCGTCAGTACGCGTTTTAAATTAGAAGAACTGGACCAAATACTATCATACAAACAACGTCTGTTGGCGCCGCTTAAAGCGGATAGTTAATAAAGGACAACGTATGAACAAATACCTCAAAACGCCCATTGAGAAGTGTCGAGATGAACTTTTCTCGGCGGTGATCGGTGATGTAATGGACTCCCTCGGCTACACACAGCAGTTTCTGCCGCCAGATATTCAACCTTTGCATCCGGATATGATTATCTGCGGACGTGCTATGACGGTTTTGGCCGCCGATGACGATGGTGGCGAAGTTTCAGGGCGCAAGAATGAATTATTAACCCGGCCTTTCGGTCTCATGTTACAGGCGCTTGACGACTTAAAAAACGGCGAAGTATACATTTGTTCAGGAGTTTCGCCGCGTTATGCCCTGTGGGGAGAGTTAATGAGCACTGCGGCCCGGAATTGCGGAGCCGTCGGCGCGGTGCTTAATGGCTACTCAAGAGATACTCGCGGAATTCTCAAGCTTGGTTTTCCGACTTTTTCTATGGGATGTTATGCACAAGACCAACGTCCGCGCGGAAAAGTGATCGACTTTCGTTGCCGAATTCAGTTCGGCGACGTCTTCATTAAGCCCGGAGACCTGATCTTTGGAGATATGGACGGCGTTTGTGTCATTCCACAAGTAATTGAAGATGAGGTGATCGGCAGAGCATTTAAAAAAGCAAACGGCGAGAAAGTTGTTTTTGAAGCCATTAAGGGTGGAATGGGAGCGCAAGCTGCATGGGATAAATTCGGGATTATGTAATATTTATGCCATATGCTTTCCTTATACAGAAATTTAATGTTATGAGGATGAATAATATCTTTACACCATAAGAAAGCCATATCATGAGGATAAACCTTAACAATAATTCATTTATAGATTTTTTTACTCCTGCTCCTGAAATTGTTGGGGAAGAACTGGCTGTTCCAGAGTTTGACAATAACGGCAAAGCCGATTTGAAGAATCTGAAACTCCAGCGTAATGTACAGAAAGAATCTGATTCTGCTACGAGTATCGAACTTACATTGACTAATTGCAGAGATACGCCAATTAACCTTAACGCTCTCAAGCCAATAAAAATAATAAATTCTCCTTTAGGGAATGTGCCTTTCGAACAATATATCGTCAATCGTTTAGCTCGGCAGAAAAATGATATCCCCGGCCAGTTCAAGCCGGTATTGCAGGACCGTAACATGTTGGACGCGGCATTTTCCAGTGCTGAAGTAGTAGCGGGAGGAGGAATATCATGGAGTGAATTTGACTCTCCTGACGCCGTATTGCCAACAGCATTTCATTGTGATCCCGGCCTTGTAGTTCTATCCCCTGGGAATTCCGCCTTGTTTATTGGTTTTGATGGTCAAACCAGGCATTTAAGTGATATTGTATTTAGCAGTAGTCAAGACAGGAACAGCTTTGATTCAATAGAGGCGATTGCTGAATTTGACGGAATCAAACTAAATCCCGGAGAGACCTGCAAAACGCATCGACTAATTATTGATTCAGGTTCACATGAAAGGGAATTATTTATAAGACATGTTGATCGCGTAGCAAACAACTACGGAGTAAGAATACCAAAGCCAAGATCCGTCTATTGTACATGGTATTATTATGGTGAGGATATTGATGCGGCAGAAGTTCAGGCGAACCTGGAGTCTTTGCGTCATTCTCCTGTCGATTTTAATGTTTTTCAGATTGACATGGGGTGGGAAAACTATTTTGGCGATTGGGAACCCCACTTTAAAAGTTTTCCAGAGGGAATGAAGGCAATTGCTGATACGATAAAAGCAGCCGGATACAGTCCTGGAATTTGGACCGCTCCTTTTGTCATTGATCCCAGGTCACAAGCCGCAAAAAATTATTCAGATATTATTCTTATGGACAAGACTGGAAATCCCTGCATGTTTCAGTGTGCCAAAGGCGCTTGTTATACCATTGATCCTTTTGCTGAACGAGCAGGGGAATTCCTTAAGGATATTTTTGAAAGATTAAAAAGTTGGGGATATTATTATCACAAGTTAGACTTTATGCGTGCGGTGTTCATTCATGAAAATGCTCAATTTAGAGAGCCTGCGCATACGCGGGCGGAAGCCTACCGGAAAGGCCTGGAACTGATTCGGGAAGCTGTCGGGAATGACGCAATTATTAATGCCTGCGGCGGTCTGTACGAGGGATCAGCCGGTTTAGCTGATATTGTTCGCCTGGGCGCAGACTTGCGCGGACATTGGGAAGGTGAAGGCTCTAATATATGCGCTTATACTACAAGAATCAAGCAAAATATTTCACGTAATTTTTACAAGGCGTTGTTTGCAGTAGACCCTGATGCTTTACAGTTACGGAGGAATGACGTTGTCTGGAAAAACAATCCGTCCAATGCACATCTTTCAATGGGTAAATTCACTGATGAAGAAGCTTTTTCAATTGTTGTTAATCAATTTTTGGCTGGCAGTATAGTATGCTTTTCTGAAAGGTTGAAATTTATCGATAATGATCGCCGCTCATTACTTCACAAAGTTATCCCGGCATACTCTCAGCCAGCTCGATATTTTGGGATGTGGACAGAATATTTGCCGGAACTCTATTCAACCAGCTTTACCGGACATCCTGACTTGCCGGACTGGAGCGTGGTTTCAATGTGCAACTGGAATAGTCTTGAAGAGAAAACAATTTCATTCATCCCTGAAAATGTTCCAGATATTCCTGTGGCGGATAAATATGCGGCTTTTGAACTGAAGAATCAAGTTTTTCTTGGAATCTTTTCCCACTCAGATATTATTGAATTGAAAATTCCGGCACATGCTAGTCGAGTACTCAGGCTTACCCCGCTTCCAGCTTATGGAAAATTTATGGTTGCCACCAACCTTAATCTTAGCTCGGGCATGGAATTGGCCGTATATAATGATGGAAATGCTCAATTGCGAGATGAGATATCCTGTTCACAGATAAGCTTGTCTATAATGGATTATCAGAAAAATTCCACCACTTTAAACAAAATCATTATAAAAAACTTAAAATCTGTAATTTGAAAAAGTAAACGCACATACTAAAAATGGAGTGTGTGCAATTAGTTTGACAAAAACAGGTATGTGCATTTAGTATGACAAATCCATTGATAGTCGCATCGCAAGAGTTATGCATAGGGCACGCTCCGACGAGAATGGGTCACTCAACTCGTCGGAGTCGGAGCGCGAACTGTGTGTAACTCGGTTGCATCTTCGTAAAGGTGTGATATGTTGTCGATAAATAATTTTGGCAAAATATATGGTGTGAGTTTAGTGTGTCCGAAAAACCGGCTGAGCGTAACGCCATGGGAATTTATAGTCTTTTTTGTCAGAGTAGACGTACAAAACAGATGTTTTTTTGTCTCTTGAGAAGAAAAATTCACCCCCTTTTTTGCCGTTTGTCAGACTAAAAGCACGACATTTCCTAGGTAACGTGCGTTTAATCTGACAAATGTGCGTTTACTTTTTCAATTGACCAAAACTTAAAATCAAACTTTTGCAAATAAGGATTATCCATGTGAAAATGCCTACGAAAAGTATTCTGAATAAACCATCTGAATTCGGAGATCGGGAATATAGGTTCCATTCTCCGCTCGAAGCTCCTTTCGAAATATCGGGGTTGCCCTGGCTTAAGGAAAACAATTTCAAATTCTGCCGTCTGCCGGAAAAAATCCTGCCGGATTGTAGTGAAGGAGTGAGAGAGTTGGCGTGGAACACTTCGGGTACAGCAATCAGATTTAAAACCGACTCCGCTTTTATAGCAGTGATAGCCGAATTACGTGACGCTGATATTCTGTCGACTATGCCGATATCGGGGAAATCAGGTTTTGATTTGTATTTGGGCAAAAACAAAAATAAAAAATTCAGTAAAAACATTTTCCCCGAACTCCATCAGACCTCAATGGCGAAACCGATAGCTGAAAATCTACCGGGGGAAATGACCGAATACACTATTTATCTACCTCTTTTCAATGGCGTGAATGAGATGCGGCTAGGTTTGAGTCCGGGAGCAAATATAGAAGCGCCATCAAGATATTCGATCGAAACGCCGATTCTTTTTTACGGTTCCTCAATAACTCAGGGGAGATGCGCATCAAGGCCGGGAAACTCCTACACCAACATCGTGAGCCGAAACCTTGATGCCAATTCCATAAATCTGGGTTTCAGCGGCAATGCCAAAGGAGAAGCTCTTCTGGCGGAAATAATTGCGTCTTTGGAGCTCTCCATGTTTGTGATGGATTACGATCACAACGCCCCCAACAAGGAGCATTTGGCGGAGACTCATGAAAAATTCTTCAAAATTTTCAGGAAACAATGTCCGCATACGCCTGTGCTTATCGCGTCAAAGTGCGATTGTGATAGAGATGTGGAAATCAACAGGCAACGGCGTGATATAATAAGGAAAACCTGGGAAAATGCAATTAACGCAGGCGATAAAAATACCTATTTCCTGGACGGGAATAGACTATTCGGCAATTTCAACCGCGACTCCTGTACCGTTGACGGATGCCATCCCAATGATCTGGGCTTCATGAGAATGGCTGAAGCGTTCATATCAACCATTGAGGGTATCCTGACTTAACATGGCTGGAAAACAACTATCATAATCAAAATGTTTGCGGATATTCGCCGCCGTGGCTTTTGGCAAACTCAAAAACCCGGTAAGGCGGTCCGTTACAGTCGCCAACGTATACCCGGGCGAAAGTCTTTTTAGTTCTGCCGTTGCCGGGATATTGGCAATACCTCTTTGAATATATTCAGCGGAACGATAAAATACTATCGGTGATTATGCCTTTCCCATTTTCGAATTCATTGGGATGTGTATTCCGCTATTACATCTGAACCTGATCTTAACCTCTGGGATATTTTGAGCTGAAATACCTTAATTTCGGGTGTTTTCCGGGTATAATACTATGATGTGCCGTTTATCTGCTGGATAGGCGGCTTTTTTGTGTCCGGAAAATAAAATGAAAGGGATTGAGGATGAAGATCGTTATTTCACTCAAGGAATTGAAAGAGGCCGTGGCTGGGCTGTCGCGGGTTGTCAATGGGAGAGGATCGTTGGCGGTGTTGTCAGCAGTAAAAATCAATGCGAAGAGGATTACTGGAACGAATCTCTCAGAATATCTCTCCATAAAGATAGATGGATCCGGGAATGGTGAATTCATTATTGACTTCAAGGAACTGAAGGAGTTTCTCAAGAGAAGTCAGAAGACTGGAGAAGTGATGTTTGATATTGCTGATGACCGGGTATTCGCGCATTATCAGTACAAGGACAAACCGGTGGAACATACTTTTGTCAGATTGCCGGAGAAGGACTGGCCGGAAGGTTCGGTATTTATTGCCAAGCCGGAGAAGATCACGGCAGATGCGCTGGAAGCGGTTATGCCGGTGTTGCCGTTGGCTTCGAAAGATGACTCCCGGCGCACGCTGAACGGCGTGTTGCTGGAACCTGGAGCCATTGTCGCCTCTGACGGTAAACAGTTGGTCAAGTTTCATGAACAAACCAGCGTCACTGATAAGGTTATTCTGCCGAAGACCAAGGTGCTATCCAGCGGGATGTTATCCGATCAAGACGGCACGATTGCCCAGAACAAATGCTATTGTCAGATCATCAGCGGACCTTGGGAATACGCTGTCAAGGGTATTGCCGGGAATTATCCGCAGTATCAGTATGTGATCCCGAAAGATAGCGAGTAAAGGTCTTCTCCATTGAATATGCCCGTAAAATGATGTCATCATAAGGATGATTCTCCACGCCGAACTCATAAGCATCGTCTGAGAACAAATGAAACTCAACCGGGTGATAATCCACTTTGGTTTGATACCTGCTTTTCAGAGGTATTTGCTCGATATGAACTACTTATCATATCAGCAAAATAAAACCAGTGAACAGCAAGCATCCGCATAATTATGAATTAACTTAAAAAATCAATAAGTCCCCCATCTCACGGAGCAGAGCAGCTAATTCAAGCATTTTTTACAATAAATGTTTCGACCGTCAAGTTGGCAATGCAGTTTAATTACGCCTTTTTCCTTGCGGAGCGTTACCCAGTTATATACACTCAAACAAAGGGCAACAGCTATTCAATCTTTCTGGACAGTAGTGTTGATTAACTTAACTTTTTTCCAAACTTGTGGTTTTAAATAGGGAGAAACTTTTGTTGAACTTAAAACCAGTGACGGTTTTCTTTCTCCGTTATCATTATCGTGAATAAAAATGGAGAAGCCGAATGTGCTGTTTTCCTTAAAATTGAGATATGGCAAGGTTGTCTGGGAAAATTTAAGTTCATAAACGTAACCGGTCTTTGTTTTTTTATACCCGATCTCAACTTCTTTGTCAACTCCTTTTGTGGCATTGTTTTCGCCCACATATCTGCCTGACGGGGCCCGGTCAAGATGCGCAACCGGTTTGCCGTTTTCATCCATTCCAATACTGTAAACCACATCATCGGTATCATATGTTTTATCAGTATCCCTGCCATTGTTCTTTTCGTCAAAATAAATCTGCAAAGAGTCATTCATATATAAAGCGTTAAGCGCTCCATTGCCGGTATGACTGTTATCATCAGTCACAATAACCAGAACATAAAAGTTCTCATCATCCCATTTAAGGCCTACCTGGGCTGAAAGGTCCTTATCGCCTTTGTTCTCTGTCTTGATTCTGGTACTTTCAAAAATGCGGGATTTGCCCATAGGCAGGAGGTCCTTCTGATTCCAATCAGAGATTTCTCCATCGATCGTAATACCGTTATCCGCTTTTTTAATAAACAGGGCGGGAATTTTAAATGAACGTGTAATGATCGTATCGGCGGACTCCAGATTATAGGTGATCTTATACTCTTTATCCCAGAGACGCGGCACCTGCAGTTTCATCAGCGCCAGTGTTTTTTCCTCTTTCCCTTTAAGCTCCATTGAAATGTTTTTTATTTGCCCCCATCCTTCAGGCATGGACTTAAAGCCTATTTTAAATGAAACCGGCTGCTGCTTGAGGTTTTTTGCATGGAGCTCAAGCTCTTGTTTCTCGTCGTTTACTGAAAAACTTACTTCGATCGGAAATTCCAGACCGCTGAAATCAACTTTTTTCAATTCTTCTTTGACTGCCTTCATTTTCATATCGGCAGGAAAGCGAATGTAAAACGGAAGATACGAGACCGGTAACACTTTTTCATTTATGCTGTTGCCGTTTACATCATAGATATTTTTATAACCGGCTGGAGCGGTCATGCTTCCTTTGGTTTCATATAATTTGGTATTTATGGTTACTATTTTTTCACCGTTTTTCTTCTCAAAAATAAAGCAGCGAATATTTTTATTGATATTAAAACTTTCTGACTGTTTTATATCAATAAGAAGTTGATTGATAAAGCGGTATCCGCCAAAGGTAAAATAATAGAAAAACGGATTACATACCCCCAACCTGTAAAGTGTTGATTTAGCGTTAAAATGATATAGAGGTATATCGAGGGCTATATGGTGAAGATATGATTGAAGAATCCGCCCGGTATGATCAATTTCTGTTTTGGCAAAATAATGCCGGTTATATTCACCATAGGTTGTCGTATACATGCTGACAAGGCCGTAGTAGGCTTCAGTATTTATAAAATTTATATGAGCATTGTATTTTTTCATCAATTGCTTATGCTTTAAAACTTTCTCATATAACGCGGGGGATTCAGGGGTTGACTGGTAAAAGTGGGCATTAAGGGTATTGATATATTTATGGGCGCCGCTTTTGCAGATAGCCTTTAAATAGTCCTCGACAGCATAACCGCTGCAACTGGCGTTCAGTGGAATATTTTTCCCCTTCTTTTTTAAATATTCATGGGTAAAAATCAAATAATCCGCGTACGCTTCAGGCGGAAAGATCATTTTCCCTTTATCCGGACCTTTTCTTACTCTGAAATTATTGGGTTCTCCAATCGCATGAACATGATGAAAATTCCCATTAAATGCTTCGTACAGCGAAATAAGATCGTCGGCAATTTTAGCATATTCAGCCATTCTTTCCGCCTTGGATAACGGCCGATATGTCCGGGGATAAAGAGGTGATCCCGGAGCTGGACTTTGGCTGTAACACAGTTTCCAGTTATATTTTTTAAACAAAGCCACTTTTCTGTTTATCATCGAAACCCGGTTTTTTCGGGCTTGGGCGTCAAGCACAAAATCTGACGGGACATTTTTAGGGAACAAAGGCTGTATCTTCGATTGGCAGATTCCCAGAATATTATTTTCAATTTTGAGCCTTTCAGCGACCAGCCAGAAAGGCGCTATAATATCCTCGTAACTACTGCAACCGGCATAAGGATTGCGCTTCATCGGCTCCATGGAATCGATTACTACATATCTGAGCGTTGCGGTACAAACCGGATTCTCCGGATTCGTTTGTGAAGTCAAAATTGCGACCGTGTTCACAACTCCCAGCCGGGAATTGTTGATGGAGAAAGATTTGCTCCAAACTTTCTTATCTGATTTAGATATATCAAATTTATGCTGCCATAAAGTTTTACCATAAACATCAGCACCCGCAATTGTCAGAGTGTAATTTTCCTTGAAGCCTTTTGGAGAACGCACCTCCACTTGCACTCCCTTTTTGCTGTCTTTAAGATAGATTCCGTCTTTTGCTTCAGGGAAAAAACCAACCTGGCAACCAGGATCATATTCAGTCATCGGGGCTTTTTCCAACTGGAACGAATCAAAAACACATCCGGTATCACAGGTCACAATCCATAAATAAACCGATTCGATGATGTGTTTCGGATAAGGCAGCCCACCTTTCATTTTTGCCAACTTAGGCCCCGATACCTTGAGCTGAAACCGTTGCCAATCCGAGGTAAGTTTTTTATTCAGCCTAAGTGTTGCGCCGCGCCATTGGGGAGTTTTTACCGCTACAGACAGCCCCGGTTTATTGCCGGAAACGGTTTTGCCTTTACGGGCGTAAAAAGACAGTATATACTCCGTATTCCAGTCGAATGGATATTTTATTGTGCATACTGTGTTGTTGGGGGGAACTACCATGCATCTTTTGCCATGGGCCGGATTATCTGTTGAAAAGTAAACCTTGTCGTCCACGGTATCAGTATAATTTCGTGTAACGTCCCGCAGATTCTGCATCATCCAGCCCTGCCATTCAAATTCAAATCCCGGATTGATCAGCATATTTCTTTTGCTGCCTGTCTTAAAGGTGATCAACTCATCAGGCAGTTTGCTTTTAGTATCTTTTTTGTCTTTTACCTGAACCACCGCAGAAAGGTTATCAAGCCAGGTTTTTTCATAACAATTCAGTGCGCCTTGGAAAGCAATATTAAAATTTCTTTTTTTCCAGCCTTTTTCCGCCGCAAAAGTGTGTTTATAGGTATATTTTTTCCACTCTTTTGATAGGAAGAATCTTTTCCATCTGTTGCATGCTTTCATAGTGCCTGATCCAGGACTTTTTAGGGCAACTTTCAGCTTTTGTCCGACTATTTCGCCTTTTGCGTAAAAACTGAACGCATACGTATTGCCTGCTTTTAACGGTTGCAGGATTTTAGTTGATATACCGCCTTCTTTACTACCTGTTTTGGTTTTAAATTCAATGGAAACATTGCCGCGGGGAAAATCACTCTTAATACATTTTAAATCAACGCCCCAGGTGTTCCAATATTTGGGCTTATCATTTTTAACAATTTCAAAATCAGCGTTTTTCAGGTTAATAAAAGCCTTTTCTTTCTGTTTCCCGGTATCAGCCTTTTGTTTAATACCATCTGAGCCGTTAACCAGAAAAGTTAAGCTGCACAAAATAACTGCAATAGAATAAAATTTTTTCATCTTAATCCTCTTTCTTTCTGAGCCCATTGCAAAACGATTGGCTTCTTTTTATTGAAGTTTCATTCTTTATGCCTTGTAACAATTTTGATACGAATGAATTGGGTATTTGCATACGGAATTTATTATGTAATTTCCACTCCCTGATGTAATTCTACTTTGGGTACAATGAAAGAAACTTCATCTCCATTACTCTGGAAATCTATTTCTATGCCGGATGGAATGCATTTAACTGAACTTATTTTCTTATCTAAACGCAATGTCACTGGTACGTCATACAGTGGGGTTACATCCTCAATTACCTGCATTCTACCACGTTTGATCGGTACTGCATAAAGCAGATTCAATATGTGTTTGCCGGTTTTAGCCTGCTTTAATAAAGTAATTGTTCCGCATGAAGGCAGTTCCGCTTTCACTGCTGTCTTGGGCATAAGTAGATTTATACAGTTTTCAATCAGATCCCGATGCAGTTTGGCGCCATTTTTCGCATACATTGTAAAAATGTCATGTGCCATATAGATTATATTACCTTTTTTAATAACCGCGGGATAATCAGCAAGTTCGCATGATGACGGGGTATTACGGTGCGAACAAAAATGCCTGAAAGTACGGTTGAAATAAGGAGCTTCAACATTTGCGAGAATTTCAGCATCTATGACTTTTACGGCATTTGCCGCTGTATAGTTCAAAAATGCTGATTGGATCATGCTTTCAGTAAAAGGTTCACAAACTTTGGTGTAATCGACCTGCCAGGTGGATTTGCCAATATATTCCGCTCCGATATCCATCTGGAATTCTTTTCCTTCCGGATCAAGGCCGCTCTTGCCGGTCAGCAACAGTTCCCCCCCGTTTTTCAGATAACATTCAAGCTTGGCTTTAAGATCCGCATTGACCGGAATAGCATCTGGAAGAATCAGCAATTTATATTTTGAAAAATCCATATCCGGGTCAAGCATGTCATAAAGAAAGCCGGTTTGCAGCATTACTTCCGAAGCGGAAGTTTCCGCTTCCGTGAAATAAGCGTCATCATATACCGTTGACGGGCAGAGAATGCCAATGTCAGCAACCGTTTCAATGTTTGAATACCAGCTTTCAAGCTTTTCCACATATTCATAAGCTTGACCAATCATGCGGTAGGTATCCATATTCATTCGCCCATCCGGCGCCATCTGGTCGCCGACACTGCATTTGCAGCCGTGGGAAATCAAGTTGGCGCATTCATATTTTAACGCGACCGGATTTTTGAAGCCGCCAAACTCTCCCCATGCCATGTGGAATTTCCCCGTCATGCTGAGTACCTGCATGCCCTTGGGAATAAAATAGCTGACATTTGATGGAACCAGGTCATATCCCCAGGCGCTGGGCAACGCCTCGACCTCGTAATGAGAGAAATATTCATACAGGTCCGGACGGCCTTTTTTATCTTTGGAATTATGATATACTGTGGCTTGAGGATTATATTTCCAAATTATCTCAGTAAAAGTTTTTAATGATTTTTTATAAACCATTCTGCCAAACTGTTCTACCGCGTTATAATCATTTTCATCCACTCCAAGCTCAGCCATACTTTTACGGCAGGCATCACAAAAGCAATGGTTTTCTCGGGTGATGTCATAGAAAATACCAGTCGGCTTAAATTTTTGCATAACTTCTTCGGTTACTTCAGCGAGATAATCCAGATATGGAGTATTCAGGCAAATCAAGGGCCATCCCCATGGCCGCTCGGCATCCAGATCTTCAGGTGCCGGCGGCTGGTCGGGCATGACACCTTCCTGGTTCCGCACGGTCCAGTCTGGATGTTCACGTCCTATTAAATCATTCCATCCTACCGTTATATATACCGGAGTATTAACTTTTTCTTCATGGCACACAGCAAGCATGCGCGGAAGCAGGTCCGTTTCCAGATGCGGATGTGGTGCCGTGACCTTTGAATCCTTGTAATAACACCATCCGTGATGACAGAGGGCGAATAATGTTATTGAATTTACATGGCCAACACGTAATGCCTGACGGAATTCATCTTCATTGAAATTAGCGCCAATTCCTTTGATATGCTCCGAAGTATGAAAATCCAGATGCACTTGTCTAAATCTGAGTTCTTTAAATGGTCCTTTTTTCACTTAATTCTTCCTTTTTGTTGTTTCGCAAATAATATTTCAACATTGTTTGTTACTTGGCCCCTTAAAATAATCCCCCCTAAATAGTGAAACGCAAGCCTTGGATAAAGTCTTGCGTTGTAGCTCTATGATTAAGTTGAAACTGTTACATATTATAATATAGCTAAAGCCTTTTGTCAATGTCTGTGAAAACCTTTTTTGCTGAAAAATTTAAGCGCCAGGTTACTTTTTGCACCGGATTTGCCTATAAAAAAAATATCAGGAGAATCGCTTGATTCCCCCCCCGCAACAGGCTATGCCCGACAATATCTTTGTCGTATCGCTTTATATTCATGAAAGTATGGAAAATATTTGAAGCAGAAAAAATTTATTCCTGATTTTTTTAGCAGATTTTTTCTAAAAAGTATTGACAATACTAATAACTTGCCGTATAATTATATGTGTAAATGTTACATTCTCATAAAAGTGAGGACGAAATTTTTTAACTGAATCGTTATTAACGGCTTCAATAATTTAGGAGAAGTTGGCAATTATAGATAGAATTCAATTTTTTTAATAGAGTTTTTTTTTCAATAACAACCAAAGAGAGGTAAAAAAATGAAAAAGAAAACGTCCTTCACCTTGATAGAACTCCTCGTTGTGATCGCGATAATTGCCATATTGGCGAGTATGTTATTACCGGCTTTAAATCAAGCCCGGGCAAAAGCCCATGAAATATCATGCACTAATAATATGAAACAAATTGGAGCTTCGATAGCCCAGTATGAAGGAGACCACGACGGCTTTGTTCCTTTCGCTCGTGATGCAAAATACGCCGCGGGGTATTTTTATCAATGGTCAGCTCGCTGGATAACCCTTACTATGAAATATATGACTCCGGTAGACTGGAAAGGGACAACAGATGTATCGAGAATTTATGTTTGTGATGCGGGAAAAACGGAACATAAGACAACTAGTGGCAAGGATTTTGGTAATTATATGTATAACAGCAGGGCCGGCGACCGGGCTTCCAGTGGTAATTATAATTATGATCCCCATAAAATCTCACGTTGTCAAAAGCCCTCTATATGTTCACTTTTGATAGACGGGCAATGCAAGACGAAAAATGCTGTAAATTATGTTATCGGTTATGGGAACGCTATTTCCTATGTGGACAGCAGGCACCCTAATGGTTTCAGTAATAATTTATTTGCCGATGGACATGCGGCAAAGGAAAGAGTTGACCTGATAACGCCAAGTATGCAGAGGACTATTTATGCCTGGGACAATGGCACAGTACATCCTATATGGTAAAACTTTTCTATTGCATTTTATTCAACTAACCTGACTGGCGCAGGGGGGAGGAAAGAATATCGTGCGGAGTGTGTTATTTCGCACGTTTTTACGAATTCACATATTAACAAGAACCTGAATCCGTGAAAGAATTTTCTGATTCAGGTTCTTATATCTATATAATTGCGCCCAAAAACAAAAGGAGTTTTCAGGTGTGTAACAAGATTATTAAATGCCTAATTATTCTCGCTGTCATGACAGTTTTATGTCCGAGCAGCAAAGCAGCACAAAAATCACACGGAACGGACCAATCAAAAGCCTTCAAAATACGTGGATACCATCAGCATTGTTTTGATGCGGGGAAGAAGATGGATAGCTTTAAAAAACGTCTTGATTTACTTGCTGATCTTGGTTACAATCTGGTTGTTTTTGGTATGGGGCATCCTCGCAGATCTGTCGTTACAGTTCATGAAGGCGGCAGAGTTGAAACTATTGGTTGCAGCAAAGAAGATCTAAAAGAATTAGTTGCATATGCAATAAAAAAAGGCCTGGAACCGGTATTTGAAATTAAATTTATCGGTAAACAGTTGCCAATAATCAAGCATCTTTTAAAAAAGTATCCTGAACTGGTCATAAACAAAAATCATCGCGGAACAGTGCTGAACATAAATTATAAGCCTGATGGTAAACGTAATGCCTGTGAAATGGTAATACTGCCGCTAATTGATTTTCTGCTGTCACTATACCCCCAAAAACATCCTGCAAAATACTTTTTACTGGGAATAGATGAATTCAATGCCAGTGATATGGCTTTATTGGCAAAATCATTGAAAGTATCCCCCGCAAAAGCTTTCGCCATGTCCCTGGACCAAGGAACAAACCATTTGCTGGCTAAAGGAATAACCCCGCTTATCTGGGGTGATGTACTGCTGTCTGATCAACTTGGAACCAAAGATAACGGAATTACTTTGCCAGGTTTCAAAAATGATCCAAGACTAAAACTGAAATCAGGCGGTGCTTACAATAGTAATTTCAGAAGTAAAAAAGATCAAAAACTTTTTCAAATGGTTAATTATTTGAAAAATAAAGATAAAATTATTGTAGTTGACTGGCATTACGACGCTGCTGAAGAATATCCATCTGTTGATTATTTTCAAAGTATCGGCTTCAAAGATGTATGGGGCGCTACCTGGTATAGCCAAAAAAATATTGAAAATTTTTCAAAATACGCATATAAACGCCATTGCGGTGGGATGGTGGCAACAGCTTGGCATTTCGCCGTTTATAAAGTTTTAAAGCTTTTTTACCTGAGGCTGCTTTATCAATCATCAACTTATTTCCATATTCCTGATTTCAACCCGCCCCAGGAACCATACTCATACACTCTCAGCGATGATAAAGGAAAGATATTAGGTAATGAAGCAATGACCGGCATCATTCCACCTTCCACAAAAAGCATCACTCTAAAAACCAATAAACCCGAGGGCTATGATAAACACATATTGTTCATAGCAAATCTGGGTAAGCCGCAATTATGCTTGCAATTACCTATAAAAGATTGTAAAAACGGCAAGCTTGAGTTAAAATTTGAATTGCCGGCTAATATTCGAGAACTTAAAACTCCCGCTCAATTCATACTCCAAATCGGACATATCAACTCAAAAAATAATTACTTCATACTTAACAACAGCCTGCAGGGATTTGTTTATGGCAAAGAAAACCATCGACCATTGATCGCGGATAAAAGCGATCTTTTATTTGCTGATTTCGCAAAAGTGACGGCGGCGAAATCTGATAATTTATGGTTTGAAGGTATTTGCTCAACCCCAATAAATATCGTTAACAATTCAAAAGCGCCAACGATAGTTGAAGGAGCGTTGAATGTCGGACAATTGGACGCTGTATGGGCAACCCCGTCAGACGCATTTAACAGGCAAATACAAAAAAGCATGAATCTCCAAATGGAAGTTAAGATGACAGGTAATTTTGAGAAAGGGGGCTATTGTGGACTTTTAACAATGGGTTACTATGGCAATGGTTGTAGACTCTTGATAGATAAAAGAAGACGTGTCTTATTCCAAATTGCTAAGGCTTTTCCTGGCGGCAAACCTCTATGGCTCTATTCTACCCCCCTTCCGATAAATGAATGGGCATCAATAAAAATCAGCTACAAGGCCCCACAAAATGGAAAACCTGGCAAAGCATCTATTGCTGTAAACGACCAATCTCCCAAAGTCACAGATGTCCCATCTCCAATCAAACCCGGGACGCTCAGTGTCATTGGAATCGGTTGTCAATTTTCGGGTGACCCCATACTGGGCTCCTTCACGAAGCAGTTCCCAATTTTTCCCGGCCTGATCAGAAAAATCTCTATCAAATAACCCCCGGCTGGGACTCTGTTACTGATGCGGATGATGTGTTGTAAAATACCTCAAGAGTTTAGTTTAAACCTGGAGAAAGTTTTGTGTTGTTCCCGGATATTGGTAAACGAAGATATTTTTTTACCGGCAGCCGGCCAATATGCGCAATAGTTATAATACTTTGGCCGGCTTAACCGCGTCGCGATCCCGGACCACCTGGAACGGCGAATCGCGTAACTCTTCCCGCACAACCGGCAGCCATCAGTTAAATAATCATTCTACCCCCCCGGAGCGTCAGCTCCTATTAACTGGCAACTGGCAACTGGCAACTGGCAACTGGCAACTGGCAACTGGCAACTGGCAACTGGCAACTGGCAACTGGCAACTGGCAACTGGCAACTATTCGTTTCTCCGATGTGTATCTGCCGAGTGCTTACAGTCAGACAGGCTGCTAGATACAAAAAATTTAAAGAGCTTTGCTTCTTTTGTCAAGCCTGATTGAAACTTACCGGAAATACAGCTGTAACGGAAATATTTATTATTCCACTATTGATATCCTGAAAGTCGGCTAAAGCGTACACTATTCAGCGGAGACTCCCAGATATTCCATGAATAGTTGATCTCTGGCTACTGATTCGGTTGACCATCGGTAATTGGCCACTGCTGTTTGCACGTTTGTCGTTTCAATGCAATCAAACCAGTCCAGAATTTGAGCAAGGGAGCGTTGCTCAAGCCACTTTTTCAGTTTGTTTTCAAGTTTGATCAGTGCCTTGCTCTTCCCTGGTTCATTGATGCCAAGCCGAGCTTGCACCTCGCTTATTTTCTTTGTCAAAAAGCAATGGTATCCCAGTGTGATAAACTGTGTAAATTGTCTTCCTCTCAGGTTATCGGGATACCATGTGCGCGGCCTGGCTCCGTCAAGTCCTCCTTTTTGAATGGCAAACAACTCCTCTATTTTTTCCCGCAATCGATAGTTTTCAAGTGCGGTAAACGTGTCCATAGTCTGATTGCTGACGAGGGCAAAATAACCGAAATATTTCTTTGCAGCGGCGATAGCGTTGTCGTTGAAGCCTATCTTTAATTGTCCGCCACGCCCTTTTTTTGAGCAGATCAGATACTTGTCTATTTTCCTCTGCGCTGATTTCGTAAACTCAGTTGTCCCGGCTTCTATTTGCGCCTTGAGTTCAAGCAAGTCCTTGCGGAAAGCGAGTTCTTTCTTGGCTTCGTTGTCGGGAGAATAGAATACATGTACATACAGACGGCGCGTGAGAGTCTCTTTTTCTCCGGCGGCTTTGCCGTTGCGCGACCGCTGACGTTCCCGACTGAACTCGTGCATTCTGAGTGCGGTAGCTCCGCAGACGGTTGGGTCAAAAGGACACGTACTTGACATGCTCTCAATCTGAGTTCGAAGTGCGTCTACTGTTTCGCGAACCCAAATCACATCGGGATCGACCAGTGTCAGAAATTTTATGTTGTGCAAGACAAATTCCATCATGTTTTTTTGGCTGTAATAGCCGTTGTCGGTAACGATCAGAGGACTTTCCAGATTGAGACACTTGAGTTGATCGATAGTATTTTCAATGGATATGACATCCGGTACATTGCCGGGCTGTTTGGCAAACGCCAGCGGTTCGCGAGCCTTCACGGAATACAACGTCAACAGCTTGATTGTATTCAGTCCGTCGCCGTCCTTATTGAATCCCCGCCGTGCTTCCGTTTGGTTTTCGGAGTAGGTCGAAATCGTAGTTGAGTCGAATGCCAGCACCATGGACTTGTCCAGATGTTCCGCCCGGGACGAAAAATAACTTTGAACTCCATCTTCATTGCGTCCAACATCCTTGAACAAGTCACTATACACATCCTCACTAATCCCCTCACTATACGGAAGCGTATGCATTACCTGCCAGCTCTCAAGCCGTGGCAGCGTGTTGCCGCCTGTCCCGATCCAGTAGCGGGCAATAGAGAGAATTTTGGCGGCATCACCCTCGCTGAACGATAAAAATACGTCATTATCAATGCCCGAGGTTTTCCCGACCCAGTCCAGAATGTCAGTGAGGCCGGTGTGCATGCGTACCGCACCGACAAAGCTTTTCTCGCCCTTGCGCTTTTTGGGGCGTGTGGGCACCATTTCCTGCGTTCCTGACTTGATTTTCCCCTTGAGTTTCTGGCTGACAGTATAGGTCTTTCGGATTTTTGCGTTATACGCCGTTATTCGCTCATAAACATAAATATCGCCGTTTGGACGTCTTTCACGCCGTTCTCCAATGTGAGTTTTTCCAGTTATTCTTTTAGGCATTGCTCAATCTCCTTTTTAAAGTGGTAGTATTACTATAATACGTACACGTTTAAAATCAAGAAAAAAGAGTACAATTTCAGCAAGAAATCCTACTCTTGGAATTATTTTTCGCTTAAAGTGTGCGCTTTAGCCGACTTTCAGGTTGATATGGTCGTTTTTAGTCATGTTTTTGCGTTATTTTGGTTGATAAGTTTTGATTGTATTCCTATAATAATCTTTATAAACAAAAAAATCAAGGAGTTAAATATGATGCCTTGTTCAGAAAGAAAATAGTGGTGATTGGATTCCTGTTTCTGATTTTTTTTAGCTGATTTTCCCTAAAAGTTTTGACATTATTAGTTGCATGCAGTATACTATAATGTAAATGTTACATATCAAATGGAGAAATATTATTACTTTGGGATAAGATGTTATTGACAACCTGAATAAGTTAGGAGAAAGTTGCAATTATGGCGACAAATTAATATTTTTCACAGAATGTATTTGTTTTTTCAACAACTATTAAAGAGAGGTAAAAAAAATGAAAAAGAAAACGAATTTCACATTAATAGAACTTCTGGTTGTAATTGCTATTATTGCAATTTTAGCATCAATGTTATTACCGGCTTTAAGTAAAGCGCGTGAAAAAGGTCATGAAATAGCATGCGCCAGTAATATGAAACAAATTGGAACTGCAGTATTGCAATATGCAGGAGACAACGATGATCATATCCCGATGGCTCGTAATTCAACCGCGTATTATTATACATGGGCTTCTCGCTGGATATACCATACTATGAAATATATAACCCCGACAGAATGGAATGGACGGACAGATGTGCCGGCAATTTATGTTTGTAATGCTACCCTGGGACGATTGGAACACAGGACATTAGCAGGTAAGGATCATGGCAATTATATGTATAACGATCACGCTGGAGACAGAAACTCTAGCGGTATGATATCCGGTTACGAATCGCGTAAACTCTCACGTTGTAAAAAGCCCTCTATAGCTTCACTTTTAATAGACGGTGAATGCAACAGGCTAAGCGCTACAACGTATGTTATCGGTTATGGAAATGCTGCTAATTATATAGATAGCAGGCATCCAAGTGGCTCCAATAATAATTTATATGCCGATGGACATGTGGACAAAACAAGAGTTCACATGATCGTGCCAATGCAGCAGAGGCTTATTTATGGTTGGGACTATAACGTTCCAACTGCTATATGGTAAAACTTCTATAAAGAGCTAATTTCAAAACTATTTCGAGATATTTTTGATTTTTAGCGGCAAATTTAGCATTTGAGCTCAATTACATACCCTGCTGGTATGCTCATTCGCGCAAAAGACTAAATTTTCTCGCTAAAAACACTAAAAATAATACTCAAACTGGAGTTTTGAAATCAGCTCTAAAGTATTTTTATTCACTGTGCCTGACTGGCAATGGGGGTTGTCTCAAAGATTCTCGTGCAAAATATACTGTCGCCTTGTGGAGTTTTTTTCTTTACCATTTGAACTCCGATGGCCTGGTGCAGGGAGAGATTCTGCCGAGTCGTATAAAGGGGGCACTGGCCCTTTCCCAATATGCAATGCGGCGGTATTCGAACGAGAAATGTTCAGGAAATTACGATAAATAACTTGCACACGACGTTATTTTTTAATAAAATAAATAAACATAAAAATCAAAGGACTCAGTATGAAAAAATTATTTATTATTATGATGTTGAACTGTTTCTGCCTAATCAGTTTAACTGCCGCTTTACTTAAAAATGGTGATTTTGAAATCACTAAAAATGGAAAGCCTAAATTTTGGAGAGTTCATGGCTTAGAACTTAACTGTGTAAAAACAGATTTCCCCAGAGGGGAAGCTTCTATCGTTTTTAAGAAAAGTGGTAGTATAAAAACTCAAAATATTGTTCAAACTTTAGAACAGCCTTTAAAGGCTGGATGCACCTATAGAGTTAGTTTTTTTGCTAAAGGGGAAAAGTTTGGACAGCAGTTGACTGTTTTCTTTTTTAGCGGCAAAACGAAGGAAGTAAAGCATTGCAATAGATGGAAAAGGTTCCAGTTAACTAAAAACTGGAAAAAATATATTTTCGAACACACTTTTGCAACTGGCCAGGGCTGGCAGGAACGAAAGTTTAGTTTTGGTTTTTATGGTGAAAAATATGGAAGCACTACCTGGATAGATGATGTTGAAATTTCTGAAGTCATCGGCAAGGCCGCAAATAAGGCTGCAGATAAAAACGATGAATTAATCAAATTCAAGTCCGGCAGCAGAAAAAATATGGTGATTAACCCGGGATTTGAATTTGAATGGCAGGGCTGGATGGTATATGGACTAAGGGATGTAACAAGGTCATATAATGATACAGTTGCAGAGCGTATAACATTTAGTTCTGAAAAAGCGCATAGTGGAAAATGCTTGATAATCCCGCCGAATAATTCAATACAATCCATAAAATATCCCCTTGACCAAAAAGCAACTTATACACTCTCTTTTTATGCCCGTAAAGGGAAAGCGATCCCTGGAGGTCAAAATAGCGTTAGTGTCGGTGTAAAAACTCCAATGTTCCGGTCAGTAAGGATGGAAATTGGCAAAAAACTTACCAGTCAATGGAAAAGGTTCTGCTTGAAAATACCCGGCCGTAAACTGCACAAAAACATAAAAAGCGGTCAACCTTACCCTGAATTTCTTGCGAATTCTTTTTGTATATTTGCTGCCACCAAAGATACAGAATGTTTTTTCGACTCTTTCCAGTTAGAAAAAGGACCTATGACTAAATATGATCCAGGTTACCAGGTGGGCGTAAAACCAGAGGTGGCTGACGGTCTTTATGTTAAAGGCATTAAAAAGAATTTAACGATTATTGCGACCTCCCCTAAGGGCTTTTCCGAAGAATTGACCTTAAAGGCTCAAGCTGCAGATATTTACGGAGCGGTACTTTGGCGGAAAAAGTTCGATATTCCTAAATCCACGCAGAAAATTTTAAAATGGGAAGTGACTCTTGACAACGCCCTTTTGGGGGTTGTAAATGTGCAGGTTGATTTACTGAAAAAGAGCTCACCGGGCAAGCCCATTGCCATTTGTACAGGAAGATATGTAGTTATTGATTCCCTCAAACCGCTCAGGCCGAACCACCTGATGGCCGGCCTTTCCTGGGAGGAGGTTATTTCGCCTATGTGGCAGACTGCGGAAAGACTTCGAATCGCCAGTGATGTACTTGGGATGTCCGCAACCAAATTACATCCATTGGAACCAAGAAATGCCCCCAAAGGATATATTTATGATGAGAAAGCGCAGAGTAAGCGGATTCCTATGCTTATGAAAAAGGCTGCTCTTTATAAAAAATATAATTGGGGTTTATGTGTAAGTTTCCATCCATATATGGGCTGGCCTTTTTATCCTCATTCGTATCGTCCACTATCTCCGGAAGAAAAAGAAAAAGCCTACAATAAATTTGCCGATAAATTAATTGCCCATTCAAAACTATTTAACGGTACTTTTGACCATATTCTAGCGCTGGGCGAGCCGAACAATTACAGCGTGAAAAATGGTCCGGATAAAGGGAAAAAGATTTTTCCTCCGGATGAGTACGCAAGATTCTTGATCAGCATGTATAAACACTTCGAGAAAAAAGGAGTAAAGATTCCTCTCGCCGCCAGTATGAGCGGTTATGCGGTGGATGATTATTTGAAGGCAATTTGTAAAAGCGGCGCTTATAAATATCTCGATACCCTTAACGCTCACTATTATCGGTCGACTCCGGAGACTGGTAGGGGACTGTATGAAGATATTGCGCGTCATAAAGCATTGATGAAAAAATACAATGCGAAAATGAAGATTATAAATACAGAGACATATTATGGTCTTCTGAGTATGTATACAACAACCTACGGAGAATATAACGGACCAAGTTTTTCTATACTGGAGGATGATCAAGCCGGCCGTACTCTCCAGGCGGTTCTTCATCAGGCAGCTCATGATGTTCCCTTTTATATTTTTAATTTAAATTCGTCTATATTTAGAATAGGGGTAACTAATCCGGTATTTTATTATATGGGCTTTGGCGGCTACCGGTTCTTAAGCCAGAAATTAGTCGACTTAAAACAAGCTGAAAATGTTGATATTAATAAAAAAATACGTTGCTTTATTTTTGAAAAACAAAATGGGGAAAAATTTGTTTCTATAAATACTAAATTGTATGAAACAAAAGGGACTATGACAGTTCCCCAAAGCTGTAAAGCCTATGATGTGAATGGTAATCCTTTGTCCAAAAAAGAGATTCCGGTTTCTTATCTTCCTGGTTACTTTATTTTTCCGGTTGCTGTCTCCGTGGAAAGCATTAAAAAAGAGCTGCAGGAAGTGGCGTTCACCGGATTGGAGTTTCCTGTTGAAGTAACTTTTGGTGTTAAGTACCCAAGCCAAAAGCTGACGTTAAAGGCCGGTAACAACCAAAAAAATCCTGTATCCTTTAAGCTCAGTTTTAAGGATAAACCGCAATGGGCCTCTAAAATTAAAGATGTTTCCATGAAGCTGAAAGGCAAAGAGCAAAAAGAACTGGATTTATTAACTATTTCAGAGCCGCTTGTCTGGAATAAAGATTACAAACTGAACTATAGCCTGGAGTCCGCTGATTCTATTATATCAAGTTCATTTAAAATACCAGGTTTATTTATTAAGAAATCGGCTGCCGAAGTGGTTATCGACGGTGAAATGTCAGATTGGAATAAAGAGGATCTGATGTTTATGGATAAAAAATGCTTACGTAAAGGTTATGAAAAGGTTCATGGAGGAAATGATGACTTTTCCGCCAGTTTAGGTGTTAAATGGGATGACCAGAATTTTTACGTATTAGTAGTCGTAACCGACAACAAAATATCTCATGGTAAAGGTTTTCTTAACGCATTACATCAAAATGACTCCCTACAGATTTATTTTGATGAAAAAAATAACGCTAAAGACAGTTCAATCGGATATGACTACGATGATGTGGTCTACAGTATCGGCATGGACAAATATGGTAAGCCTGTTGCCTTTCTTGACAAGAACCCTTCGGGAAGATTTGTCGGTGAGGGTAACGCTCTAAGCGGTATTGATAAAGATGTGGAAATTGGATACAAAAAATTAAAAAATGGTTATATTTTTGAGTTAAAGTTTCCCCGGAGAACCCTGCCGTTTATTGATTTCAAAGAAGGTACTGCGTTTGGGTTTTCCATGTTTATTCATGATAGTGACGGCAAAGGGCGTAAGCAGTCCATGATTTTAGGAGACACTAAAGTTTCACCGTATCTACACCCCCAGACTTGGAAAAAAGTTAAATTGATTAAATAAATTCTTTTCTCGGGCATTGACAAACGCCTATTGTTACACTATAATATGTAACAGTTACAATTTAATTGTAAAGCTGCAACACAATACTTAATATCCAAGGCTTGTGTTGCACTATGAAAGGTGTCAAAGCTTATTTTGTTGACCCAGGTCACAAACGATGTTGAAATATTATTTGGAATAACCAAAAGGAAGAATAAAATGAAACAGGAATTTATCCCTTTAAAAATAAAATGGCAGGAAGAGCCGTTGCGGATGGACTCTATTTCTATAGCGTCAAAAAAAATCAGCAGTGAAATGCCTTTCGGGATTAATGTCAATAAGATTGATATACCTCTTAAGAATGATAAGGCTGTATTTCCCGGTTTTGATGTAAAAATAAAAAAAGAAGACAATGTAAAAGATGAACAGGGACTTGATCTTTCCGCTGACATCTCTTCGCAGCAACCAATAGAGTGCCTGACCTGGAAGATATGCCTGCCTCCATTCCCATTGCATGTCGGTGGAAGAATATATCCTACATCGGAATTAATGAAAGGTTTCGGCAAATCGGTTGAAGATGCCAGTAATGCAAGCAACGCCTTAAGGCTTTCAAAACTACTCCTGCTGGATGCCGGTGAATTCTGGATTTATGTTGGTATGCAGGATAGCATGGAAACGCTTGGACACGGCGGTTGTATTGGTGCTGATGTACAATTCAAGGATAATTGCTGGAATCTTACATGGCATTGCAAGCCCAAAGCCCCTTATCCGAAATCATTTGAATTTCCGCCATTGCTGTTAAGAGCTTTTTCAAGTAAAGAAGCGGCGATAGACTATCACAAGGCGTGGATGAAAAAAACGTACAATTTAATCGAAAAAGAAAAAAATCCGGAAATACCCGAATGGCTGCATGAAACAAAACTTTATCTTCAACTCAATCTGGGTAACAGTAACGAACCGTGTGTACCGCATGATTTTGAAGATATATTAAACTGTATGAAGGATCTGGTGGCGATGGGCTGCCCTAAACACACATGCATCTATATCCCGGCTTACGGCAGTACCCATTTCAGTGATAACTTCGATAATTCAGGTACTCATTTTAATATCGGCATCCTCCAGTACCCCTTCGATAAACCGCGGTTCGGAGGTATTGAAAAATTCAGGGAATTAATGAAATATGCAAAAGAAAATGACTTTCATATTATTCCCCATGAATCGATAAATTTGTTCAGCATTTATGAGACAAAGCATAATCGCGTTAATCCATTTACTCCACAATTTATGCCTTTTTTCAAATGTGAGCCAAGTGGTCAGTTTTCGGGTCCATGGCCTCCTCGCGGCATGGAGAAAATATATCCGTATCGAACATATTATTTAAGTCCTTACCCGGAAGTTCAGGAAATATTCCTCAAAGCGTTTGATCACTTTGTCAATGATCTTGGCATTGATTTTCTTTATTTTGACTCATTGGGCTTTTGCGGCAATGATCCTTATTGCGATCTGGCAAAAGGCACCAGGCAGCTAATTGCAAGATTGAAAGAGAATCATCCACACATCGCTATTGCCGGAGAAATCGCGGATGAGAAAAGTATCAATCTGGCTCATATCTGGCACCAGGGCGCACTCGGTGGAGTTAAAAATAACCTTCGGGATCAAAATAGTGGTATCAAATGTGACAGCAGTCTTTTATACGGGTTGTATGGAGACTTCTGCTACTTTGTGCCGCATACGAGCGCCCCGTCACACATCTACCAACGTGGCGGCGAAGGCATCGGCCTTTACGGGGAAGAGTTGCATAAATTGAATCAGTCCTATTATAACAAGGATAATTGTATTCAACATCTAAAGCTGAATTATCGCGATTATAAAATCGATCCATGGGCAAAGAAAGTAATAAAATCTCTTTAACTGAATAGTGCCGACGCGAAAATAGTATTGAATAATCCATAACTTAAGTTCCCCAGAGGAAAAGAAAATGATAAAGAAAATCATCAGAATTATGACTGTGTGCATGTTTGCAACACTCACTGTCAAGGCTGATAAAACTGTTAAAGCAAATACGACTAAAGAAGCTAAAGGTGCTGTTATGGATACTTCTAAAAGGCCGGAGGTGAATAAGAAAATGCCTCAAGTCCTGATTATTGGGGATTCCATTTCCCTTGGATATACTTTGGAGGTAAGAAAACTATTGAAGGGGAAAGCGGATGTTTACCGTCCCTCAAATATAAATTGTCAGCACACAGGTTACGGCCTGGCTCATTTGAAAGAATGGCTCGGTGATAAAAAATGGGATGTGATTCATTTTAACTGGGGCATATGGGATGCTCACCTGGTTAATAAATACGGTGGTATTGTTTCAACAAAAAAAATGGCCAAGATCAACAAAACGTACAAGGATTTCCGGGTCAGGCATACTCCCGAGCAATACCGTGAAAATCTGGAAAAATTAATCGACATGATGCGTAAATCAAGTGATAAACTGATTTGGGCCTCAACCACTCCGGTTTATGCTCCCAAGATGGGCTATCTTGAGAGGATAAAAATCCTTAATGATACAGCCGCCGGCGTGATGGAATATCAGGAAATCCCGATAAATGACCTTTATGCTTATTCCTTCCCGCACACGAAAGAATGGCTAAAAGCAGATCAAGTCCATTTTAATGAGCTGGGCAGAAAAATGCTTGCCCGGAAAGTTGCACAATCAATCTTAAAAGAATTAGGACGTGAAGAAAGTCCCGTGGGAATCAAGCCCCGGCGGATTCCGGCGAAAAAAGAGGATGCCCCAGGCGTAATTCGGTATGAACATAAAATGCTGAGTCAATGGGGATTCAGTAAAAAAGAGCAGGAAAATTACTTTCTGGTTGTCGAACCCAGGAAACCAAATAAGTTAAGTCGGCCTTTAATGATTTGCCTTCACAGCGCGGGCGGGAATGGACTTTCTGAGTCGCCAAGAAATATCCAGAGAGTACATAAAGCGGGGGATGAATTTTTCGGGTTATTGCTGAATTGCCCCAAAACTGAATGGTGGTGGGGAGCTAATAAAATCAAAAAAAATCCGGAAAAGTATAAAAAAGCATTAACCGCTACCGAGAACTGTTTGCTGGAAACAATCGAATGGGTTATTCAGAAATATAATATTGACCGGACCCGGGTATATCTTCGCGGCATTTCGATGGGAGGAAGTGGATCTTTAGGGTTGGCAATGGTAAAAGGTGAATTATTTGCAGCCGTTTACGTTCAAATTCCCGCATTTACCGCACATTCCAGATTTCGCCTGCCAATGAGTCCCGGCAATATTCCGTATATTGTCTCAATGTTTTCTCATATGGACAAATATTCTGAGGACATGGAAACGTTCTTCGACGTGGCAAAGAAAGAAAAACTGGGTCTAACCAGCGCCTGGGGCCCCCGGGGGCATAATTGGAAGATACATGAAAAAGAAATGCCGCCCGAGGTTTATGAATTTCCATGGCTGAGCTTAAGGAACAATCAGGCATATCCTGTCTTTTTAAACTGTTCCGCGGACGATAAATTTCCAGGTTTTAAAGGAAAGGGTAAAGAGCAAATCGGGCAAATTAACGGGTATTTCCGCTGGTGCGTTTCCGCTGACCAGGAAGATGCTTTTCGAATTCAATTACGCCTGGTCAATGATTTTGAGCTGACAAGAAAACCGTTAAAGCCCATTCCTGAAACTGTTACAACAGATATTGCGTTGCGCCGCGTTCAAAATTTTACTCTTATACCCGGCAAGCGCTGCGCCTGGCTATTTGAAGAAGACGGTAAACTGTTGTCGTCCGGAACTGTTACCGTTGATTCAAAAGGTCTTGTAACCATAAAAAAACTGGAGCTGACGCATAAGCCACGTTATCTCATATTAAAATAAGAAAATAAGGTCAATTAATCCAGGTATTTAGGCAACGGGAGAGAGTGCTTTTTTTAATACAATTTAAATTACTTAAGAAATAACAATAACTTAAACCATGGAGCAGTATAAACCTGCAAACGATGTAAAACAGCCGGTCAGGAGAAAATATGGTTTTTCCCTGAGGAAGTAACAAATAAAAACTAAACGTAAAAACAAAAAAAACAAAGTTATATAATATTTATAGGATAATCATAGAAGAGAAACAAGATGAAAAGTATAATTACACGTTACAAACAAAATCCTGTTTTAAAGCCTGAAGACATGCCGTTTGACTGCTTTGCGGTTTACAACGGCGGAGCAGTGAAAATTGGCAATGAATACGTTGTCATGGTTCGCGCGGAAAATACTAAACGTAAGTCATATGCATGGGTGGCCCGCAGTAACAACGGTTTTGATTTTACACCTGATCCTGAACCGGTCAAGTTTATCGCCGAAGATATGGAAAACTATCTGAAGAATGCTGATAAGTCATGGTATGATCCACGCATAAATGTTGTTGAAAATGAGTATTACATCACTTATGCGGCATCTGGCAAGCACGGCTGCAGGGTCGGGCTTGGAAAAACAAGCGATTTTAAAACCGTCGAACACGTTTCGTTCCCGTTGCATGTCCAAAACCGCAACGCCGTTTTGTTCCATGAAAAGATTGACGGCATGTATGTAATGCTGCATCGTCCAGAGGGCGTGGGCCAAGGTAATATATGGATATCCCGCTCTCCCGACCTGAAATACTGGGGGGATACCGAAGTTGTTGCTTACTGCCGGAGCGGATTATGGGATTCCGTTAAGATTGGTGCCGGAGCGCCGCCGATAAAAACTGATGCTGGTTGGTTAGTCATAACTCATGCGGTTTGCAGCAACTGTACTGGAAGTTTTTATACCATGGGCACTATACTCCTGGACCTTGAGAATCCTGCCGAGTTGATCGGACGGTCAGATGGCTGTATCATGCGTCCAGAGGCCGATTATGAACAAACTGGATTTGTTCCAAACGTGATCTTTCCTGCCGGAGCAATTCTGGAAGATGACGGCAGCGTTAAAATTTACTATGGCGCCGCCGATAATTATGAGTGCCTGGCAACAACTACTATTGATGAATTGATCAAGACATGCGGAAAGTAAAAAATATCATTTCAGCCGGAAGAGGTTAACATCACATTGTCCCGCCGACTGTGTTGAATATTTCAAGCTAGTGAGAGTCTATAATATTTTTAAGAAATACAATAATTAATCAAAGGGGTTCACATGAAACTACTAAAAATCAACCTGTTACTTTGTGTCCTGCTATTTAATTCCTTTATATATGCAGGTCTTGTCGGAGAATGGAAATTTGATGGAAGCGCCAAGGATAGTAAGGGCATCAGCGATGCCAAAATGAAAGGCAAGGTTAAATGGGGTGAAAACAGATTAGGCCAAAAGGGAAAAGCTTTATACTTTGATGGGGAAAGCACCTGTTTCAAAATCACCCCGAGTGACAAGTGGAATATAAAAAACCAAATGACCATTGAGTTTTGGTTAAAAATAGATCAGACTGGATTAGATAATTTAAAATTTATACCATTGGTTATGCAGCCTAAAAGACTCTGCATTCGCACTAATCGCTCCTCTATATACGCGAGAGTAGGTAATAAACCCAAGGACAGGAAAACCTTTGTCGTTACACGAGCATTCCTAAAATCGAAAACCTGGCACTTTTTTGCCCTGACTTTCAAAGATGGAGCTATTACGCTCTATGCTGATGGCAAGATATTGGCTACTAGAAAGAGTTCAGATAAAACTTTGAGTGAATCGAACAGTGATATTACTGTAGGAACTGTATGGAAAAAATATTTACAAGGTTCTATCGATGATCTTAGAATATATAATACCGCCCTTACTCTGGCTGAGATAAAAAAAACTTATGCCAGCGAAAAAGTAGACGTGTCAAAGATGAAGAATTCCGAAGTTGAAGCACGCTGGAACATTTTTGCTCCATTAACAAGTAAAAAAATAACTCTTGACGGTAAAATAAATGATCCGGCCTGGAAAGAGGCTAAGCAGCACGGTGGATTCGCCCGTGACGGGAAACCGGCGGCAAACAAGACTTTCTTCAAGGTATTAAGAACTAAAGACGGATTGTATTTTGCGATCAAGGCTGAAGGCGGCAAACCTGTTGCTAAGATCAAATGTGATGTTAACACTGGCGGCAGCATTTTAAAAGACGATGCAATAGAAATATTTTTCGCTCCCAATTTTTATCAGACTGAATCCCGCAAACAATTTGTTTTTAATGCTCTTGGGAGTCGTGCTGAATTCCATGGAAACGGGGAATTGAACCCCTGGAAAGTTCGCTGCAATATTAATAACGATGGCTATACTGCCGAAGCTTATTTCCCGTATTCCACAATTGGGGTAAAAGATACCGGAATTATCGGATTTAATATGGCGAGGGATGCAAAAAACAGCAACTGCAAAAAAGAAAACACCACATGGGCGCCTCTTACCGGACCATGGCCTAAAAGCTGCTATGAATATGGAAAAATAATACTCTCGAACGGCGGTGGAGCCCCGATTGTTACTCCGGAAATAACCGCTGATGAAAACAGTATTATTATTTACAATAAAGAAAAATCTCCGCTGAAAGGCTGGATTGATTATTTTTGCAAAACCGGAACGACTGCGGCAAGTTATAAGTTCATAAAGAAATCGATTGTCTTAAAACCAGGAAAAAATGAATTTTTACTTTCTTCTTTCCCGGGAATAACAGGCGGTATTGAAAAAGCGCATCTCCTTACACTGGTACGCTTGAAAAATAATGATATAACAGCTGTGAAAACAGTTAAGTTTTATACCAAAAAGAAGATTGCCACACGTACCCTGGGCTATACCTATCCCAAGCTTACTCCTACGGTGAAAAAGGCTGATTGGAAAAAAGAAGTATTTAATTTCAAGGATGTTAAACAAGTAGTTTATTATCCATCCCCCAAAGGCTATGAAAAAGAAACAGCCCAGAAGATTAAAAAATACCTGGGAAAATCCGGTATTAAGATTGCTCAGATCAAAGAGGGAACAGCCGCATTCCCCGAGAAAAACAGTATTATTCTTGGCTCAATAAAGAACGCTAAATTCCTTGCCGCATTAAAAAAAGTCAACCCTGAAATGCTGAGTACATTAAAAGAGATCAAATCCAAGGGTGAAGGCTATGTTATGGAACTTGGGCCTAAATCAACCGCGATTCTTGCCGGACAAGATGGCGCGGGCGCGTATTACGCGTTCAGGACCCTGCTCCAGATAGTACGGAGCGATCCTGATAAAATCTTCCAGGTTGCTATTGTTGACTGGCCGGATCATCCGCACCGGGGGATCACCAAGCTGGCTATATTGTTATCTCATTATACTGATGACAGTATTAACGATTATTTGTTTGAGCAGATAGCCGGCTTTAAAATAAATTATTTCTCCCTTTATGCTTTAATTTCCAGAATACAGTATAAAAGTTATGCTCGTAAAAAATCCATGTCTCCAGATTTTGTACGGAGAATGGTTAAATTTGCCAATGAAAACTTTATTACTGTTGTTCCTGTGGTAAACAGTCATGGACATTCAGAGTGGCTTAGTGAAGTCTACCCGCAATTAGCTGAATTTCCCGAACGGTTCCATATTAAAAATCACAAAAATAAAAACTACAGTGGACTTGTTAATGTGCGCCATCCTGATTTCTATAAAATCCTCTTTCCCATCTTAAAAGAAATTCATGAGCTTTATGGAAAACCGGACGTATTTCGCATAGGGCATGATGAGACCTGGTGCAATATGAATTGCGATACCGCCGCTATGACGGAAGCCACCCGGGCGGAGGTCAGGGAAATGGTATATGAAGATATGGTCAAACAGAACGATTACCTTGCCAGTCTGGGTGTGAAAGATATTATTTTTGCTTCTGATATGTTTATCCCGAGGCAAAATGGCGGTGCGCCAATGAATATTGCCCAGGTGCTTAAACGGCTTCCTAAAGAGCATTTTGTCCCAGGTGTCTGGCTTGGATACGGCAGCTCTAAAAAAGGGGCGGAAAAACCGCTTAAAGACGCTGGATTCAGAGTGCGTTTTGCCGCCAATGGACCGGACTGGTTCCCCGCGCTCCCTGATGATCCTCTTTCAGTAGCTTATTATTTTGGTAATCACTTTCTGAACGCCACAACTTTTACATATCCTGATAAATTGTGTCGCTACAACGGTGGTAACGGAATGGGGCATAGTGCTTTTCTAAGAACCTGTCAGGAGTCTGATATGTTCTGGAATGTTGCCGGTGGTAAGTTCCAAACTATTCAGGAGATTGTAAGAGACAAAGGGACTGAGATAATGCGCATTACCTCTGACCGTCCTTTCGGGTCATCTGTTGTATATGAAAAAATCGACTTAAAAGCACCCAAAAACAAACTTAAATCCTGGTCGTTGCCGGGTGGTAAATTTGATTTTTCAAAAGTTAAAGACACAATTCAAGAATCCAGATATAACATTCTCTATCCGGCTAAAAACGAAGTGCTTGTCCTTGACTCTGAGAAACAGAAATATTCAATCAACGTAAATAAAAAGGCCAAAGTCTTTGCTTTCCTCCACTGCACCAATCTGGTCAAGCCGGTGTCGAAAAAGTTTATTAAAAAAATAAGCCAATTCGTTATTGGACATTATGGTAAGTACAATCCTGCAAAAGTAGGTCCTGACACTCTTGACGGCCCGGTGGTTGCAAAGTATCAACTTACCTATTCAGATGGTTCGACATATCAAAAGAAAATCCGTTTTGGTCATAACATATATTTATGGAACTCATCCGATTATACGTCTATGCCGTATATCCTGAAAGATGCGAGTGAAGTGTGGGAAGTATCATATCCTTCCGGTAATGAACTGTCTGCTCAGGTATTTCTTTTGGAGAATCCTCATCCGAATAAAACGGTTAAATCAATTCAACTTACTTTAACTGAAAAGGCCGTTGAAATCGCTGTACTTGGAATTGCTTCCGGTAATTAAGTAGCGAAGAGTAATACTTTAATGCCCCCTTGAAAAAGGGGGCATTATATTTTAATAAGACAGGCACATAAATGATCTTTTCGAAGGAAATAGAAATAAAGAGAAAAGCTCAGGTCTGCATTGTTGGCGGAGGCCCTGCGGGCTGTGCCGCGGCAATCGCCGCGGCAAGAAGCGGGGCGGATGTTTATTTGGCGGAATCTAATACTTGCCTGGGCGGACTTGGCACCGCCGGTAAAGTTCAGCTGTTTATGACTTTTACCGACGGAATAAATTTTGTTGCTGACGGCATCGGCCGGGAAATTCTTGAACGGATGAATCAGGAGGATGTTGACAGTCCGCTGGTTAACAGCATTAACCCCGAAATCCTTAAACGTCTATATGAGACTATGCTGCTGGAAGCCGGCGTCAAGTTTAGTTTCATGACCGAATTCATCGGCGTTGAAACCGATGACGATAAAATCAAATATGCCGTGTTTAACGCCAAAAGCGGAATTTTTGCCGTTGAAGCTGATGTCTTTGTCGATTGTACCGGCGATGGCGATCTCTGCGCCCGTGCCGGAGCCGACTTTATGTACGGTGACGAGAACGGGGTGGTTATGCCCGCTACCTTGTGTTCTGCGTGGGCCGGTATCGACTGGGAAAAATTCCGCGCTTCCGGAGTCAAGCCAAGCCAGGTTTTATTCAAGGCTTTTGAGGATGGAATATTCAGAAACAACGACCCGCAGCTTTGTGGCATGTTCCAGACGGCAAGGCATCTTGGCGGGGGGAATCTGGGACACATTTTTGGCCTTGACCCTCTCGACGAAAATTCCCTTACCGAAGGAATGATTGAAGGACGCAGGCAGGCGGTGGAATTTCAGCGTTATTACCGTGAATATATTCCGGGGTATGAAAACATGGAGTTGACTGCTACCGCCAACATGCTTGGCGTCAGGGAGTCCCGCCGGATTATCGGCGATTATGTCCTTGGAATGCCGGATTATGAGGATCGTGCAGTTTTTGACGACGAGATCGGGCGTTATTCATACTCTATAGATATCCATCCGGCGTCGACCGCCCAAAAGGACCAGGAGGAATTCGAGAGACTTATCAGCGGGCTCCGCTACAAGCCGGGGGAAAGCTATGGAATCCCGTACCGGATTCTGACCGTAAAAGGGTTCAAAAATCTCCTTAACGCCGGGCGCAGCGTAAGTGTCGACCGTTATGTGCTGGGATCAATCAGAGTTATGCCCGGCTGTTTCATTACCGGCCAGGCGGCGGGAATGGCTGCGAGCTTAGCCTGTCAAAACGGAAACGATATCCGTGGATTCGCAGTGCATGAACTGCAGACAAAATTAAAAGAATTCGGGGCATATCTCCCCAATATTACTTAGAATATCAGATTTCCCGGTCATTGAAGATAACTTTCAGGTCTTCATGGCTTTGGTCGTGAACATAGCGCAGTTTTACTCCTTTCGGCCCGGAAGCGGTGATAGTCAAGGTATCACTGGTCTTTTCCCAGAATACTTTGACCGGGCCGTGTATCGTGGCCCGCGAGCCTTCCGCCCAGTCGAAACGGGTGATTACCGGGCTGATATCAAATGCTTTGGCTGCAATTTCCGTCATTTTGATTCCCAGCACTATCCGGTTCAGAAACCATGTCGGCGACGACGACCAGGCATGGCAATGACTGCGAGTCGGTTTATAGTGAGGTAGTGAACCTGCGAAGACTTCCCATACCGTGCTTGCATCTTCTTTCAGCATTGGCTGGTAGGTCGGATAGAAACTGTCCAGGATAAGTTCAGGATGACCGATTTTTTCAAATGTCTCATAGAGATATTGGGTTGCAAACGGCGAACCTACTTTGACCATTTCGTCCGGCGGGCAGATAGCGCTGCTTATCGCGCTGTCGCGGTTGCGTTCGTCAGCAACATCATACAGCAAGCTCAGGAAACAGTTGTGAACCGATATTTTCTCTGACGGTTCTCGATCTTGGTCATCAAGCGCGTCCGGCCACGCCTGACGGTCGCTGTCCCAGTGCCAGTTTACCGCGTCAATAAGTTCCAGCCGGAGTTTTTCCCATTTCTCTTTCATATCCGGGACGTTGAGCACCTCCGCGCATTTTGCGGCGGCGGAGAGGGCGCCGATAAAAAACATTGTATTATGTATCACTATGCGGTGCTTAATATCCGAGCCGCTCCAGTCAAACAGATTCCAGGTGGGGCTGCTGAACAACCCGCTTTGCTGGTCAATTCTTCGTTCCGCCTCCAGCATGTTTTCGAGCAGGGCCGGCCATAATTGGCGGAGAAAATCACGGTCGCCGGTCTCGAAGTAGTATTCCCAGGCGGATATTTCCCACAGAAAGCTCCAGATGGGGATCAAGCTGTCCCAGCTTGATGGCACCTGGCTGCCCGCAAGCGGCAAATGTTCAAGCGACTCAGCGGTGATCCGGATACAGCGTTTGCTTAAATCCCACGCGCCAAATACAGGATAGGCGAACAGCGCTTCATTGCGGGCGTCACCGACCCATAAGGTCTGTTCGTACAGCGGGCAATCGGTAAATGAGTCTTCCATGCACAGTTTCAAGGTGTATGCCGAAATCTCCCACAGCCGGTTCATGAAATCGTCACTGCACCGGAACGAGCCCTTGTAGTCAACCGGATAGGTAGATTCCACCAACTGGAATTTACGTATCTTCACCGGCTCGAACTGACGACGTAAGGTGATCAGCAAATATCTGCCGGAACGGCGTTTCAGGGACGTGAAGCGGTTCATCCCGGACTTGCATATATAGCGCATGCCGTTGATGTAGCCTAGAGTTGGTTGCGGAGTCCCGTCCCGGTAATAGTGTTCGACTTCCAGAATGTCGATAATCGTCCCGGCAGTCGCCAATAATTCAAAGTCGTAATACCCGATATTCTGCTTGCCAAGATCGTAAACCAGCCTGACATCTCCCTCCGGCGAAGGATTGACGATGGTATATTCAGGCGTGTCGTAAATAAGGTTTTCCGGCGATTCTACTAATTCGCACGCATCGGTAACTGCGTGCTGACGTTGCGATGGTGTATGAAAATCCGCCGGCCGTACGTATTCACAAGGAATAGACTCCGCAAATTTTTCCAGTTCTACAGCGAAAGTTTCTTCAGAAACTACCTCAGAGCTGAAACGTTGATAAAGTTTCTCGGCTTTTTCTTGTAGAGCATCAAGTTCCGGCCTGAACTGACGCAGCTTTTTGTCGCTTTCAATTTTCATCAGTTCCGGGAATCGCAGGAAACATGGCCAGGCAGTCTTTTCGTCGATGGGGCTTATCAGTTCAATGCCGCTTTCCTGTTCGATAAACAGGCTTTTTTCCGGCATCAGGCTGAATATGTTCCGGTTGAAAGCCAGCAGAAAATTGCGTCCTGGAAGCAACTCAAACCAATTGTCACGGCCGGTTTTTCCGTTAACGGTAATTTTATAGTCGCGGCTGGATATACGCAGTTTGTCCTGATTGGTAGTATTGTTGATTATGAGCGCCATCCCGCTGGCCTGGGAAATGTTATTGCCGCGTCTGTTCAGGCCGGGATAAAGCACGCGCTGAACGGGGATGGAGATTTCTATTCCGCTTGTTTTTACGACTTCAGCCTTGAAGAATCTTTTAAATGAGACTTCAAGCCTGGACAGAAGTTTGCTTTCTCTTGGCGTCAGTCCTTGCCACGGGGCGTCTTCAAGAGAAAAGATTTCTGCGGCCGGAGCAAAATCAGTTGCTGTTTCAAGTCTGGCATCATAGAGCTCCACCCCTTCCATCTGGCAGCATATCCTTGGCGCGGCGCTCAACCATTGAGGAGCGTCCGACACTTCCCAACTGCTGTCGGATATTATTGTGAGATTGGTTTTGTCGGTAAAACCAATTTCTAGTTGCGCCAGAAAACCTTCCTGTTGGCATTGCTGATGAAAAGTGCCGCAACCGAAATATCTGGCGATAACCCGGAATTCATTCTCTCCCGGCTGCAGATACGACGCGATATCCAGCAAATCATAGCTGTAATGTTCCGGATAACTACGGGCCGGACCGTCGTTGATCCATCGTCCATTTACAAACAGACGGTAAAAAGAGTCTGCGGAGATTGCCAGTTTTGCATGTTCAACTATTTTGTCCAGCATAAAACGGCGCCGGAATATCGCTGTCTGATTATACAGGTTGTACTCAGGTTGTTTGCGCCATATCCATTTTGCCGTAATGTCCATCATTCCCTCTTTTTATCATATTTAAAATGCAATAATTAAAACTTTCACAAGAAGATAATGCCGCTTGCGGGTAAAATATTAACTTTTGATTCTGTACAAAATTTTTGCTTTTACCTTCATAAGTAAGGTAAAAGCAAAAACTCAATTCAAAATGTATGTAATTATTGGGAAAGGAGAGTACCCCATTCCAGTCAGGTTAGTTGAATAAAATACTATGAAAAAAATTCACCATAAAGCTTTTGCAGTACCAACGTCCCAATTATAAACAGTCCTCTGTTCACTTGGCGTCATCAGGTCAACTCTTGTCTTTTCCACATGTCCATCGGCAAATAAATTATTATTGAAACCATTAGGATGCCTGCTGTCCACATAATTTGCAGCGTTCCCATAACCGATAACATATGTTACAGCAGTTAGCCTGTTGCATTCCCCATCTATCAAAAGTGCGCATATAGAGGGTTTTTTACAACGTGAAAGCTTACGCTGTTCGTAGTTAGTGAAAAAGCCACTGGAGTTTCGGTCTCCAGCTCTGCTGTCATACATATAATTGCCGAAATCCTTGCCTGAAACTGTCCTGTGTTCCGTTTTCCCTGCACTGCAAACATAAACTTTTGGCACATCTGTTCGTCCTATCCAGTCTTCTGTCGGGTTAATATATTTCATACTAAAATATATCCAGCGAGCAGTCCATGTATACCAATAACCCGTGGGAGGGGATGAATTACGAGCTATCGGAATAAAACTATCGTAGTCTCCTGCATATTGCAATACCGCAGTTCCAATTTGTTTCATATTACTAGTACATGATATTTCATGAGCTTTGGCTCGGGCTTGATTTAAAGCCGGCAATAACATACTTGCTAATATGGCAATTATAGCTATTACGACAAGCAGTTCTATTAAAGTGAAACGCTTTTTCATTTTTTTACCTCTCTTTGGTAGTTATTGGAAAATAAGCAAACATATCATGTGAAAAATGTTAAATTCTATCTATAATTACCATCTTTCCCAAAATTATTAAAGTTATATGTAACATTTACATATATTATACTGCATGCAATTAGTAAAGTCAATACTTTTTAGAAAAAATCAGCAAAAAATCAGAAAATAGAAAATAGAAAATTGAAAATCAGAATATAAAAAGCTCGTAAGAAATACAAAATTTCATACTGAAGTAATCGGTTTGGGCGTTTAAGCCAACCGCGAAAATGGCCTCTTACCCTTTACGGACTGGAATATCCGAATATGAGCGGATGATTGAAACCCATTTTTCAATGGTGCCTTCCTTGGGCGAGGAACAATCCAGTTTTATATTTTCCAGGCCGATTGATTCAAGTTTACTATTGCCGAGGGGATGATACGCCATAACATTTATTTCAGATATATTTTTACAGTGCGTGGCAATTCCGCCGATTGCCTTGAAGTGTTCCGGTCTGTCATTAAATCCGGGAATTACCGGGCAGCGGAGTATAATATTAGCGCCGCTATCATTCAGCATATGAAGATTTTCTAATATTAGATCCATGTCCACCCCGGTATACTGTCGGTGTTTTTCCGGATCGCTTTCCTTGAAATCATAAAGAAATATATCTACGTAATTCAGGATTTCCTTGTAATTTTGCACCGGAGCATAGCCGCATGTATCCAGACAGGTGTGAATGTTGTATTCTGAAGCCAGATTTAACAGGGCAAGCGTAAATTTAAACTGCATCATCGGTTCCCCGCCTGAAAGAGTTATTCCGCCGCCCGAGTTACGGTAATATGCTTTATCTTTAAGCACCTCCCGCATAACATCATCGGCCGTCATTTCGCGTCCGATCATTTCAAGCGCATGTACCGGACAGGTTTCCGTGCATTCTCCACATGTAGTGCATAGATCACGCTTGAATATGTGCTTGTTGTTTGGGCCAAACACTTGCGCGCCATGGCGGCATGTCTGCATACATGATCCACAATCCAGGCATTTTTGCGGGTAATATGCTATTTCATATATTATTCGAACCGATTCCGGGTTGTGACACCATGCACAGGAAAGCGGGCATCCTTTCAAAAATACTGTTGTCCTGATTCCGGGACCATCGTGAATCGCAAACCTTTTAAGATCGAAAACAATGCCCTTTTCCCGGGCCGCATCATGCTTGGAGTTCATTTTAGCAGTATATTACCCTTTGGATGACCTCCTGCTGCAACTTTTCTCCCAACGCAACAAATTTTGTGGTATATCCGCCGATACGGACCAGAAGGTTCTGGTGCTTGTCCGGATTGAGAAGCGCATCTTCAAGGTCCTTCTGGTTAATCGCGGTGATCATGATTTGAGTTCCGCCTTCCTGGAAATAGGTATCAAGTGCGGCTTTGAATTTTACCCGGTTTTCATCTTTAAGTAATTCTGGAGTGGTTTTCAGATTTTGCACATAACCAGCGTGGTATGGTTTGGGTTTTGCCATGGAGTTCAATAAGGCGGTTATACCCTCAATATCCCGGCCAGAGGTCGGAGTATTGCCGATGGTGAGAGGTTCGCCATGTTTTCTTCCATCCGAGGTAGCCTTCGTGAATTGACCGTAACCGAAGCCGCCGGGGTTCATATTGCAGATAGTGAAATAATCAAAATCGGCTCCCGCTGCTTTCTCCATGGTGTTTTCACAAATATAATCGTGTATATCCATCAGTAATGTATCAACATCTTCATTGTCATTCCCGTATTTAGGCAGATCGATGAACAACTGTCGTTCCTTTTCATATCCTTCATAGTCCGCGTCAAGAATTTCAACCATTTTTTCGAGGGACATTATTTTTTTATTGTATACGCATTCTTTTATCACATAGAGGCTGTCAGCTGTATTAGTCAGGCCGAACGATTCAATAATTGCTCCATTATACCTGGGGCCTCCGTCAATGATTGATTTACCCTTTTCTATGCATTCGTGATTTAAAATACTCATATACAAGAGGGATGTGGATTCGCTTTCCGCCTGCAGTTCCACCTGATGCCGTTTAGCCAGCAAGGTGTTTGTGTAATCGACTTGCTGCTTGAAGGCATTATACAGATCGTCGAAAGTTTTATAAGAGTCTAATGTTCCGGTTTTTATTCCCATTTGGGTACCTGAGATCGTGTCGTAGCCGTCATGCAAAGCCAGATCAAGCGCGGCAGCGTAATTTATCGTGGCGTTCGGAGAATTTAAACTTTTGCCTTCAATTACATATTCACCACAACCGGCCGGCAGATACTGTTCCGCGTCCTCGTATGTTGTTTTATATGTTTTTTGCATCCATGGGATATTTATGTCGTCATTGTACAGCGAAGGATGGATGCAGCCATCTGCTATCACATCTAGAGCTTTCTCGAACAGGGCGGGATCCTGCCCTGAATAAAAACGCAATGTCAGGTTCGGTTCGCTGGTGTGCATTTCCCGGGTGATATCCATCGCGGACAATGCAAAGCGATCGGCATTTTTTTCATTCCGGCGGCCCTTGCCGCCGACGATAATCCTGGCCATAAACTTGTTATTTCCATTGATTTCCCTGATATCGTATATCAGCTGCCAGATGCACTGCAGCAGTCTGTCGGCTTTTTCTTTTGAAATAGTTCCATTATCGATGTCATTCGCATAAAAATCTCCCAGGAAAACATCCATTCTGCCGTAGTTATCCATAGCGGAGACCGCGTTGTAAAACCAGAATAACTGGGCCGCTTCCCACAGGGTGGCAGGTTTGTTTTGGGTCAGATTTTTACAGACTTGCGCCATATCCAGAAGTTCCTGTTTGCGTTCTCCGTCTGTTTCCACGGCAGCCATGCCACTGATTTTCTTCTCATAGTAAAGGCATATATCGATAATAAGGTTCATGGCAATAAGCATGCCCTCGAATAATCCTGAATCCTGTCCGGCCTGCAGTGCGGCTGCTTTTTTATCCTGTATTTTTTCAATTAATCCGGGAATGCCCAGCGTCAGCAACATGTCATAATCCAGGGAAGCGCATACCTGTCTGAAAAATATATTAACGTAACCGTTGGCATTGGAATTTGCCCCGTAACGTTCTTTTATTTCGTCGGGCAGAAGGCTTATATATTTTGTAGTTGCTGATTCTTTTTCCCAAAAATCGATCAGGTCCCCGATTTCCGTCCATTCAGGAGAGCTTTCGCCGTATTTTTCCTGTAAAGCTTCCAGATGCTGCTTCATGTGGTAGAATCCACATGAAGAATGAATTAATCTCTGTTGTTCATCTATGCTTTTCGTAATTTTCTCTTTTTTTACATAGGCGTTTATAAGTTGTGATCTTTCCCGCCACCACAAAGAATCCGGAGGACTTGTAAAGGCAAAACCTGCGAAGGGATAAAAAGCGGTGCGTCCGGCAATTAAATCATGCTCCCTGACATCGCCGAGTACGGCAGGGAAAAGAACTTCCAGGCACTTTGCTTCACGAATCGCTATATGATCCTTTACATGCGCTTTATATGTTTTGGTGAACTGCCTTGCTAGTTCCCATTTCTTTTTCTCAATACTGCTCACTTCCATATTCATGGTTTGCTCCAAAAGTTTCTTGTCTGTGACCCGGTTCGTGAAATGATTTTTGAGTAATCTGCAACTGTTACATAATATAATATATATAAAGGGACTTTTCAATACCCGCAAAGATGTTTTTTGCATATAACGTGGGGGATAAACTTGCTTTTTTCTTTGAATTGGGTTATATTATTGTAAATAAATGAAATGTTTTCATTGTTATCAAGAAGGATGTTGTATGAAAAAGAGTACCGGAAGCATAAGAGAAATTGCAAATGCTACTGGAGTATCCACTGCAACGGTATCGCGTGTATTCGGTCGTCATCCTTATGTGAGGGCTGAAATTCGGAAAAAGGTGTTGGCTACGGCTAGAGAATTTGGCTATGCCCCGAATAGCTTCAGGCCGCGGGAAACCTATGCGCTGATTATGCGGGGCGGCGGTTATTTACAGTTCAACGCGTATAATTCCCCGATAATTTATGGAATTTCTTCATATTTATTTGAACATAAATATTCAGTTGAAGTCATCCCGGCGGATAATATTAAATATTTGCACAAGAAATCATTTAAGTGCTTAATCGATCTTACCGGTAATTATACTGAAATTGTTGAATTGATACAGGAAATCAACTTGCCGGTTTTACTGGTTAACAAGGAAGCCGAAGGCCTGCCTTCAATATGCTCAGATCACAAAAATGGTGTAATACAGGCGGTTGATTACCTTGTGTCCCAGGGACACCGCAAGATCGGCTTTCTGGAATTGGACGTTCCGGGGTGGGGTTCAGGAGAGCGTCATGCCGGCTATTGCCAGGCAATAACCAGCCATGGCATTGAACTGAATAATGATTTTATTTCAAGGTACAAGCCCAACCAATTACTTGAGCCTTTGGCGTGCCTGCTTTATGCCGGTGTTACCGCAATCATTTACAGTCAGGAAGTGAGCCTTATCAAGTTTCACAACGCATTGGAAATTCTTGGGAAAAAAATACCTGAAGATATTTCTGTGATCACTTTTGAAGACTCGGAAATTTCACCTTACTTATCGCCGGCATATACCACTATTGATCAACGCCTGAAAGAAATCGGCCAAATGGCTGCCGAGCGCGCGATCGCTTTGGCAAATGGTAATGACAAGTCTGAATTACAGATAAGATTGCCTAATATTTTAATAGAGCGGAAATCAGTAAAAAAGCTATAAGTAATTACTCGGCTGGGACACGTTGGCTGTCGGGTTGATGTGTGGAAAATCTTTCCAGTGTTTAATTCTTTCCTGAAGTATATTGACGACTCCGCCATAAAATGCGGCGCGACTTTTGGCGGTGTCATCATGCTGGAACTTATCCCTGAATTGGTATTATACTTTAAACGCTTGAAATATTAACCTTTAATTGTGCCCTGCCAACGCCGTTTTTGCTCTTTTAAACTCCTTGGTTACCTCTGGTAGCCAAAGACTTGTAAAAATCAATCCGGCATTTTGCATCATCACATTAAAAGTTAAATTTCCTCCCGCTCAAAGTATACAAGCGAATTTTGCTGTAATTATTTTATTACTTGAAACTTCCAGTTCATCTTTTCCGCAAATTCACAAAGTATTTCTTCATTTGCATTATATGACAATACCTGATGATGCGTCCCTCCCAGGAGACTGTAATTCTTTAGAAAATCCGCTATTGGCATTGCCGGTTTGAACCATCCGCGTATCGCGCTATTTATTGCTTCTTTGCCTTGTGTGTCGCAAACTTCCACCGGGGCAGCAATTAAAGTATAGGTTTCATTCGGTCCGGGCGCGAGATTTATAAAATGTGCCGCGCCAGGTTTTAAACAGCCAGTTGCCACGACAGGATTATCCGCATCGGTGAATGGAAAAGGTTTTTCCTGTAAAACAGCTTTGCCTGAACATACATTCAGATTGACTTCCCCCATATGGCTCAGAAAAATCCTGTCTTCCTTCCAATCCGGACAAAAAGTCTCGGTGAAAGTACTTTCAGGAAATATCTCCAATAGAGTCCTGGTCAATGCTCCGGTGAGAACATCTCCTTCGCCCGCGTATCCAGTGCCTCTGGCCATTGCTTTTGATGCTTCCAGAAACGGAACCACCGGAATCCCTGAAGCTTTTGTAATGCTCAGAAAATTTACTGTAAATGCATCAAGATTTTCTTCATTCAGCCATTTTCTTACAGTTAAAGTTGTTGCGATAGTATCGTGCATGGATTTTTGGGAATATTCTCCGGAAATAAAGTTTTTCAGATCATCCTGGATTTCCGCTTCGATCATTTCTTCGGAAATACCGGAAATAAGTTCTTTAAACTTTCCGGGTTCCATCGAAATAACTTCCATGCCGATAGTTTTCTTGAGAATATCGAAATCTATCGCAAAATCCCCCATGCCGGAGAATGGTTCGCCGATGATTCCGACTCTTGATTTGCGCATGACGGAGGCAAGTTTACAGGTTTTTAAATGTATAAGAGTACGGTCGATAACATCAGATTCCTGCCAGTGTCCGGCCTCTATCATGAATTCTTTGCCATTGCGGATCAGGAGGTTGCACATGTCCTGAACGCCATGGATGCCGTGGTTGAATATAATCGCCTTGGCTTCCTGATCAAATCCAAAATCAAGGTCTGGAGTCGTATCCAGAATAACGATCGGCAAGTCGGTGCCGGCCAAAATATCCGAGGATTCCAGCGATGGAGAATAAGCCAGATGCAAGGTAAGAATCGCATCTACTTCTGATTTTTCAAAATCTTTTACAGCTTCAGCAAATTCATGCTTGATACGACATACCGGAGCTGCTATGACTTCAATGTCACGTTTTTCGTATTCCTTGCATATCGCCTCTGCGAATGCTTCGACCTGCGGACGCTTGTCCGGATACTGGTCGTCGTAAAGTTTTAAGTAAAGCGGCAAAAAACCAATTTTTATATTCTTCATAATTTTATTCCGGATAATAGATTATAGATGTTATTATAGAAAAAGTCTTCAATTTCCTTTGGGCTTAAACCTGATTTTGTCGCGGCCTCTTTTATGCCCCGAAGTTGTTCATAGAAAAATGTTGTGAATTTTACAACGCCGTCAGTATCAAAAATCGTCGAACCGATAGCGTAGTCTTCCCCCATAAGATAGGCGTATTGATTATTTATCTCGACGGACTTTCCACGCAGGAAGGCGATCGGCGCGTCGCTGCCGAAGACAATCCGTTCGCGCGGGAAGTTATTAAAAGTATACTCAAGCACCCCGGGATGGTTTACCATCGCGGTATCAACATACGCGTTGGAACAATCGGCGATGCCATCGAGATATCCAACAACGTTTTCCATATAATATGCGCGCCCGATATGGGCAAAAATAATTTTCGCATTGGGATAACGACGGCACAATTCCACCATTTGCTGCTGGTTGCACGGATCGGCCAAACGCGCTGCTTTCGGAATGTGTAAAGTTATCGCCAGGCCTTTTTCGTCGGCAAACTCCATTTGCTCGGGTGAGAGCATGTCGAAAATTGTTACCTCCTCGTATCCCATCCAGTCGACGAAATTGCGATAAGGCTTATAACCGATAAGGCCGTTATCAATTATCCGGCGCTTTACCGTATCTATGTCATCTACAGGAGAAAGCAGAGCCATACCGAAAACCCGTTTATTGTCTGTAATCTTGCCGGTATATTTGCCGGCGGCTTCCCGGTCCGCTGACTGGTTGGCGGCGCAGAAACAATTTATGCTGAATTCCTGATCCGGCAGCAGTTGGTCCGCGATTTCCCTGCATTGTTCAATCGTGAATTCGCAACCGAACTTCCGATAACAACTTTTTGGGGGAAATTCATGCCAGGCGGGGAAACAGGATGAATCAAATAAATGAATATGAGCATCAAAGATTTTCTCAGGCAGAAAATCTTTCAGTTCATTATCGTAAATACTTCTATCAAGTTTTTTATAATCTATATCCATATGACTTATTCTCCTTTATATATTCCTGCGCCTATTCCAGCTAAAACCGCCGCGCCTTTGGCTCCGGCATGCTGCGAACCAACGGTTAAGCTTATACCGGTTATTTCTTCAACTATTTGCGGCCATACAGGACTTTTCGATGGACCGCCGACCATTATCGCTTTATTAAACTTTATTCCGCTTGAAGCAAGAAATTTAATTTTTTCATTCAATAATTCTGCCGCGCCCTCCATGACCGCACGACTAATATTCTCGCGAGTATCGTCTATATATTCAGGAGTTTTACGCAAATCTATTTTTAAACCACCCGCACCTGATTTGGCTTTCGCCGCAAGAGCATCAAAAAACTGCAATTTATTCGGCTCCCCAGGAGCGATGAGATTATCCACATACCAATCCACGGCACGTCCAATATACGGAACAGAAAAAATCGCTCCCCATGCTCCTCCAGTCGGAGCCATGAAGGGATCGCACAGTAATTCGAGATCAATTATTTTCTGGCGGTTACTTTCAGGGAAAAAACCAACCCACGAAGTTCCGCATGACAACATTAATTGACCTGGTTCATTTACTCCAACCGCACGAGCTGCGGATGGATGATCGAAGCTTCCCGCTATGACCTTGGTTGATGCCGAAAGTCCAGTATCAGCTAACGCTTCTGTCGTTAGATTGCCGGCAAAAGTAGAACTAGGTACCAGTTTGGAAAGCCTGTTTTCCGGAATATGCAACAAATCCAAAAATCTTTTATGATAAATATATGCGGCTTGTTCCTGCAAATGTGAGGTCGTGGCGGTCGAATAATCCATCATCCATTGCCCGGTAAGACGAAACAGTAGCCAGTCAGAATTCATACAATATCTGCCGGCATTGCGGTAAAGGTCCGGTTTATTTTCCTGCATCCAGGCAAATTGTGCCAGCGGAAATGTCTTGGTACATGGCCAACCCACTACCTGTCTGACTTCCTTAATGGATAGACCAGACAAACTATCAGGCGGGCTTTGGACAGCACGCTGATCCATCCAGTTAATTATATTGCAGAGAGGTTTTCCCTCTGAATCAGTGAGTAACGCGTTACCTGAAGCAACAGCCATCGCAACGGCAGTAATTTTTCCCTGAGTTTTTCCGCTTAAATCCTTTATCACCTGGCAGACATCCTGGTAATGCTCTTCCGGGTCTGTTTCGAACCAGCCATCATCAGGAATTATGAAACGGGTATCTTTTGAGCTTTCAGCAATAATGTTACCGTTTCTATCCGTGACTACACCTTTAATCGCGGTCGTACCAAGATCCAGGCCCAGTAAAAATATCTCTGTATTTTGTTTCATATATTATATATACATTTTGATTGAAATTTAAACAAGACCTGGTCCCAAAATACTATTATTTAAACAAGACCGTGTTTGCTGGCCGCAGCCTGTGGATCAAGCCCGTCATTGATTACGTCATTAAGCGCCTCAATCAGGACAGGCGGGTTTTCTGCCATAAAAATATTTCTGCCGAAAATAATGCCGCGAGCACCCTGATCAACAGAGAGTTTCGCTTTTTTGAGTACATCCAAATCAGTATTGAGTTTTTCCGCACCAATAGTAAAAACTGGAACCGGAGTGTTTTCGATTACTTCATGGAAGCGTTCTCCGGTGTAGAAGGTTTTGATAAAATCAGCACCAAGTTCGGTCATGATTCGTGAAATTCTCTTTACTTTGTCATGTACCTGGTCCGGAGTTTTTTCATTGTGTTCCACTACATAGCATTCTCCGATCAGAGGAATGCCCAGTTTTTCTTTCTGCCTGACTACTTCGGAAAACAGCGCGACATTTTGAGCTTCCCGTGCCGGGGCATTGTTTTCCTCCAGGAAAAGCGAACAGATTATCGCATCAGCTCCAGCGTTGACCGCTTCTTCCACGGTCGTCGCGATAATTGTTTCACCGTCACGATACTCCAGGGGATAATAAAACGAAGCGGTCCAGTTGATGCGAACAACTACACGCGGTTTATTTTCCCCCGCGAGGAGTTTCCAATTACGCTTCAGCATAAACTGCGGCAACAGCAGTGCATCGGTATCAGCACAGTTTTTGATTGCGATTTCGGCATTTTCAATTCCTGGCTGAAAACCGTATTCCACCACATGATCCAAGGCGGAAATTACCAGATTCTTCTTGCCTCTGAAAAAACGTTCTTTGCGAATTTCAATTCCTGACATATGCATCCCTTTTGTTAATTTTTAAATTATTTTTTGGGTCTATAATTATGATTATATTCTAAATTTTGATTATTTCAAGTAAAAAATGATTGATTTAATCAAAAAAAATGCAAAAAAATGTCTTGTAACAGTGGTTTTCAGGGTTTATATTTAAGTAATATAAGCTTGAATACAGGATTTTCAATGAATAAACAGAAATTAAGAGAAATAAGATTGCTTGAACTGCTCAAATCCCGTGGGCGTCTGGATGTGGCAACTGTAACAGCTGAACTGAAAATATCAGAAGCCACTGCTCGCCGGTTTTTCGCCAAACTTGAGAAAGAAAGTAAATTACTGCGTATTCACGGGGGAGTCCAAGCCGCGCCGGAACTTAGCAACGATTATTCTTTCCGCCTTTCAGCTGCGCAAAACCTCAAGCAGAAAGAAGCTATTGGCAAGGCTGCGGCGGCAATAGTGAAAAGCGGTTCACATTTGTTTATGGACGCGGGAACAACGGTATTGAAGATGGCTGAAGCCTTATCGCTCCGTTTGCAGACCGGGGAAATAAAAAATATCACAGTAATAACTAATTCCTTGTCTTTTCTGACAAATTTAGCGGAACATTGCGATGTGATTCTGCTTGGCGGCAAGCTGCGGGCAGGGCGCCATGACGTCTGCGGTTCACTGACTCGGCAAAACCTGAAAAACTTTCATTGCGATCAGGTATTTTTCGGTACAGATGCAATTTCCATAAAAGGGGAACTAATGACCACAGACACCGAGACTGCGGAAATAAATTCATTATTTATTGAGCAGTCTAAAGAAAGTTATATTCTGGCTGATTCCACTAAATTCAATAAAACATCATTTTTTACTTTCAGTAATTTGGAAAATATCACCGGACTGATAACTGACAAGAACATACCAAAATCTCAAATAAAAGTTTTTGATAAACTTGGAGTTAAAGTTATTAAAGTATCTTGTTGTGAGTAAAAAAATTGAGATGAGCTAATAAATGACATGAGTTAAGATAAAGTGGCAACTACCGGGCAAATACGCCCGAGAAATATCGCAATCCTAAAAAGCGTATGCACAAGAATAAAGTCGAATTTTGCGGCAACGAGAAAACAGGAGTTTGTGGAAGTGAAAACTCGGCGACTTGAGTTTAATCTTGCAGATTTGCCGTAAGGTTGTGATTGGGGCGTAAAGAAAAATAGTAAAGGTAAAACCGAATACTGGTGCGGCTATAAACGACATCTGTCTTTGGCGGATGGCGGAGTTCAGATGGCAGCTGTTTTGACCTCAGCGTCTCCGCATGACGGCCAGGTTGCAATTCCGCTGATGTAAACGTCCTTAGAACGGGCAACCGCTTTGTATAACTTGGCAGATTCGACGTATGATGCGTCGGAGATGCAAGATTTTTAGAAAGCAATGTGGCAAATTCCTGTTATTGATCCGAATAAGCGTCGGGGGTGGAGCTTTTGAGCGTGCTTCGGCGGAAAAGGTTCATTGCCGTCAACTCTGTACTTGTTTTATACTGTTACCTGGAAAAACGTTCCAGGGAATTAATTTAAGCTGTGGTTATATTCAATTCGTATTCGGTGTTGTATTTGCCCTTGCCTTTATCTTTGGACAGGACTTCGACATAGTACAAACCGGCATCCAGCGAGATGTCGTCAAGCATCGCCTCGCCGTTTTTAAGGCTGGCAGTTGCCACTTTCTTGTACTTATCTTTACTTTCATCCCATTCGTATACAGTCATCTTGGCGTTTTTATTATCACCTGCGAGCTCAAAATCAAATACATCCAGAGAATCAACCTCGAACTTGTAATAATCAACCGCATCGCCAAAGCCGACAAAACCGTCAAGGCTGACATCGGGAAAGATTTCCGTCGCATCCTGCCAATTATTATTATCCGTGGCTTCCGGTAAATATGACGGAGTGATATCCAGGGAGTACTCGGTATTACATTTACCCTTGCCTTTATCACCCGAGATGATCTCAATGTAATAGGTATCTTCATCCAGCATCAGATTATCGATATGAGCTTCGATTTGATCGGTTATTTTGTCAAATTTAGAACCGGTGCTTTTAATCTTCTTATATTTTTTGCCGTTCCAGACGTAAATATTTAATTTGGTCTTTGCACTCAGGTTGGATATGGCCAAGTCGAATTCGCCGGCCGAAGCGACATCAAAACTATACATATCACAGGCGTCACCAATCCCGACATATTCTGCCTTGCTATAGGCTTCGTCCACATTGATGACTTGGGAATCAGCGAAAGAGTTCCCGACTGTGTCGTCTGTTACAAAAGTATCGGAAACGGACCAGGCGCTTTCGTTGCCCGAACCATCAACCGTCTGAACCTTCCAGTAATAAGTACCATAGTCTATGTTGTCCAGTTGCAGTTCATTCGTATCAACGACCATTTTTACCGCAGAATCAAAACTGGCATTATCGGCATATTCCACAACATATTCCCAAACGCCACTGCCGCCATCAGTATCGGACGCAGCATACCAGGTTAATGAAACATCATTGCCATCAACGTAATCAAAAAGCCCCGTGGGAACTGACGGCGCAATCGTATCGACAATAAATGAGTCTTCTTCGCTCCAATCAGAATCATTCCCGTTTCCATCATACGACTTAACCCGCCAATAATATACGCCATCAACTAAACCGCCAAGGGACAATTCCGAGCTGGTCAAGGTATTTTCAAGCGCGCCCGCAAAGTCGCTGTTATCGGCATATTGAACAACATAGCCGCTCAAGCCTACTCCGGAATCGGTGGAAGCACTCCAGTCCAGGACAACAGAGTCTCCGTCAACGTCATCTGAAACTATAGTCGGAACAGACGGACCAGAAACATCAACAAAGAAGTTTTCGCCCTGGGTCCACGCCGAAAATCCGGCATTATTATCCTCAACCCTCACGCGCCAGTACCAGTTGCCTTCAGCTATATTCACGATATTCAAAGCACTTGCGGTGGAGGTTGTTTCAACCGGAGCGGTAAACGCGGCATCCTGAGAGTATTCTATAATATAGTTTTTCACGCCGTAAACAACGTTCTGGGCATTATCCCAGTCGAGGGAGATATCATCACCACTGACCGTTACCGCCAGACCGGTTAAAGAATCAAGGGTTTGAACATCGACTTCAAAGGAATAAACCTCACTCCAGTCGCTGACGTTGGAAGCCACGTCAACCGCCTGAACCCGCCAATACCATGATCCATTTTCCAGACCGGACAGGGTCAGCTCGCTGTTAACAACAATCATTTCATTCGTATTAATGAAACTTAAGTTATCAGCATACTCTACAATATATTTACTGACACCGGTACCTCCACTCGCATCAACTGAATCACTCCAGTCAAGCAACACTTCATCGCCCAGAATAGTTTCAACAAGGTCAGCCGGAACATTCGGCGGGGTACTGTCAATAACTGTATCCAGTTCAAACAAATAGGCACTGCCGGAATCATCCCCGGCCGCATCATCTTTACGGGATCCAACAACAATGGTTTCGCCGTCAATATCCAATGACCAGCCAAAATTATCATTGGCCTGGACATCTACCGCCGAGAATTTTGACTCGATCCAGCTAATGCCATTCCACTGGTAAAGATATGCACAACCCGAATCAGGTCCATTACAGTCAAAATCATGAGCCCCGACGATAATCGTGTCAGTATCACCATCAGCCACCGCAACCGACCAACCGAAATTATCATTCGCCTGTCCATCTGAAGCGGTTAATTTTGTTTCTTCCCATGTTTCGCCATTCCAGCGATAAATATAAACACTGCCGGAATTCTCTCCGTTGTCGTCATCACCACTGGCTCCAACGACGATAATATCACCGTCAATTGCCACCGAACCGCCAAAGTAATCATTTTCGGAGGCGTCTGACGCCGTAAGCTTAGTCTCGTCCCAACCTCCATCGTTCCAACTGTAAACGTACGCACTGCCGGAACTGTCGCCAAGCACATCTCCCAAACGCGCTCCGACAACCACCCGGTCACCGTCAATCGCGACAGAAGAGCCGAACGCATCAAGGTTGGCCCCGTCCGAGGCAAGTAATTTGGTTTCGTCCCAACTGCTGCCGTTCCATTCATAAATATACGCTGACCCGGCATCGGTCCCGGAATCGTCATCATAGCGGGCGCCGACAACGATCCGGTCGCCGTCAATCGCGGTAGTCCAACCGAACTGGTCGCCTGCCTGAGCATCAGACGCGGTCAATATCGTTTCCTGCCATTCGGCTCCGCTCCACTGGTAAACATGAACGCCTCCGCCGCTGACACCGGAACTGTCATCCCCTTTGTCGCCGCCGACAACAACATCACCTGAAATATCAAGATAATTGCTCCAACTGGACTGAACGTCTGAAACGCTTATCACAGTATCATCCCATGTCTGGGTAACATCGTTCCAACTGAATATATAGATAATATTAGCGGCATTACCTTGTCCGTCCAACCCGGAGCCGACCACAAACTTGTCGCCGCTGATTGCCACATTCTGACCGAAGAAACTATCTGCTGTAATTCCTTCCGGAACAATGCCTTCCTGTCCGTCAGGGAAAATGGCAAACGCGCCGGAATTCCAGTCAGACTTGTTACCGGCTTCATCAATAGCTTTGACCCGCCAGCAATAATAACCGCTGTCTAAACCAGCCAGACTAAGCTCACTGTCAGTAACAACAACTTGCTCCGCATTCGTAAAATCAGTATTAAGGGAATACTCTATTACATACTCTTTAAGCCCGGATTTATTGTCGCCGGAATCAGACCAGTCAAGGAAAACATCTTTATCATTAACAACCTGGGTCAGGTCATCCGGCACATCGGGAGCAAGGATATCGGGAAAGTCGATATTAAATTGAGCCGTAACGCTCCAGTCCGAAACGTTACCGGACTGATCCACCGCCATGACCCGCCAGTACCATGCGCCATCGTACACATCGTCGACGGTGATTTCACTGACAGAGGTGCTTACGGTAAAGCTTTCAGAAAAATCCAACTCCTGAGAGTATTCAACTACATAACCAGCCACAACGCCAGCGACAGGAACGGTTAACTGGTCAGTGGAATTACTCCAGTCCAACAGAACGGTGGCTGTTTCGTTATAGATAGTCGAATTCAGCCCAAGCGGAGTAGTCGGAGCTACGCTGTCATAGTCAACAACCGTCAGAACAAGCGCGGTTGACGCAGGAACATCAAGTTCATACAATCGTGTTCCAACTACAACACCATCCCCGCCGACAACCAGTTCGGCCATATCATTGATCAAAAATGTCTGTCCGGAGTAAAATGAAGAAATATCTTCAGCGCTGTTGATAAGATAATAATCTCCAGTGCCCTGTTTGCTATAATCAACCTGCAAATTGAAACTGTCGCCGATGCCATTTGAAAAAATATTCAATAAAGTTGAACCGGCACTAGTTTCGGCAATATCAAAATCAACGGTCAAACTGCCATCATACGAAATATCGCCGATAATGGCAGCAGAACCGAAAACGTCAGAGGCCCCACAAATCGCCAGAACGTCATTGCCTTTTCCAAAGTCAATATCCAACTCAAGAACCAGTCCGGTTTCAAGCGTCAGGGAGTCGTCGCCGCCAGCCAGAACAATATCGCCTGTAATAGCCGCGGTATTACGCAGCAGAACGGAATCATCCGCGTCGCCATAAGCATATAAGCTGCGGTAAGTCCCGTCTTCATTCGATCCGGCCGCTGAAACCGTTCCGGCAATATCCAGATTCATGCCGCCAGTGGCGACAATCGCGTTCGCAACCGTACTTTTGTTCCCGGCAGCATACGCGGAAACAACCGCTTCTTCGGTTATGACCAGAGCCGATCCATCAGTTCCGGATACGACATCCCCTCTAATCGCGTTTGCCATTGCCACGTTGCTCCAAAGCTCTGCCGTGGCAGAAGCAGCAACCGTACCGGATATTTCAGTTATGGTTAAATCACCGTTGGCGTGAATAGCCCGGGAGAATGCCTCGCCGGTGCTACTGTAAGCGGAAGATTCGACCGTTCCGGCAATGGATCCAATATCCATTGTACCCAAAGCATAAAGTCCATAAGAATCGGCATATGCGTTATTCCCGGAAGACGCAGTTGAAGAACCGGAAATAGCCCCTGTAATATCCTGAATAACCATATTTCCCTGAGCATACATAACGCGAACCAATGAATTTCCGCGCTTGTAGTCGGAGGTCGAGTTCCTGGAGGTAGTACCGCTAACGCTGACCGTTCCGGAAATGTTTGCGGTTATAATATCCGACAGGGAAAATAAGCCATATGTATATAATTTGTCATAATAGCTTGAAGAAAAATACTTGTTATGGTTGACGGTTATACTTCCTGAGATATCACCACCACTGAAATCAATACTCATGCCCACAATTCCGTAAGTACTGGTAGCGGAACTTTCCAGCGATATTGTACCGGCAATTCCGTTTGAAGTCAGTTCATTATAGGAATATATTCCGAATGCTTTGGTACTGTCAGACATCACTATGTTGATTGATGCATCGCTGTAAAGAGTAATGTTGCCGCTGTTCGATCTAAAATAGACGGCATAAAAACTACCGCTTGAATCTGATGTAAAATTAATATCTCCATATACATTGAGAGTACAATCATCAGCATTAAAGACAATTGCATTTTCTTCATCAGTCCCACTCACATCCACAGTCAACCCGTATAAATCAACATCGCTTGTTGCATATTGGAGTTCCGTTTCATCGCGTATTTCTGTTGTTCCAGAATCCTTTGTTGTAGAAGTTGTATCCGATACAGCGACGTCACCAGTTTCTGATTCATAAGTTGTATAATGGCTGACGTCAATTGTTTTTAACTCGTAATCCGAACTGCCTGAAAGTGTATCTATAATATCTTGTATAGAAAATTTCAGTGCGGTAATGCTGGGACCGTATGCCCAATTACTCATATTGGACTTCCACCATGTGGTCACGAGTACCAGTTGGTTGTCTACGATCAGAAAAGTCGGATTTCCTGAATCGCCTCCAATAATTGCCTCTCCATACTCTGCCCTGGTGTCGTCCGAATTCGGCACAGTTGTCCAATAAACCTCATCATACGACTCATAACACGTAGTGGTTTCACCAACGATAGCATGTTCCTGCTGATCTAAAAGCAGTCCCGGAATGTCAGTTGCTGTAGCTAATAGGGAATCAAAGTTACTGGGAAGCACATAAGCCGAGGTTATTGATTCCGGCAGATCTTCATCCAACTCGGCTATATTGCAATCGGTGTCATCCACCGATGATCTTGAAACAATGGTCCTTTCGATCACTTCGTTATCCATCGTAACGAAACGGAGAACAGTTCCAACATTCAACGCATAGTGCTTTGCAAGGGCTATATGCTTTGATGTTATCAATGTCCCGGCTCGTGTTTTTCCGCCGTAACTGTTCCAGGGGGATATGCAAGTCAAATCAACATCGCTGACCCAAACATCTGAATTGCGGGAATAAAGACCGTCGTCATGATTTTGAACCGCAAATATTTCCTTGGCATCATCAACTGAACCGGCGACTGCAAGGCGCAAATCAACTGCATTTATGGCGTCCGTCAGCATTGAATACGATTCATATTCATTAATTGGTGTAACAGCCGCCGCGGCAAAATCATATATGGAATTGGTATTACCACCAATGTGCTTGTAACCGACCAAATGCCCGGCTTCATGAACGATGGTGGAAATAACCGATTGCGCATCATCAACAAAGACAAAGGCATCGTCATCTTTTATTTCGTTTCCGACATCAATGGTTTCGGAAAGGCCGGCAAAACTGCCAAGATCGGAAAAAACATCACTGTTACTGCCGACATAAATCGTCGAATATTCCCCTGATGCAGGAGCCGTGGCGGTAAATGATATACCTGTGTCAGCGAAAAAATCATTTAGCTGGCTGATAATCTGCGTCTGCTCAAAACTGGAAATACCGGAATCCTCAATCGTTATATTCTCTATATTTATATCAAGAGCATTGTTATTGTAAGATACATTATTTTCGCCATCAAAGTCAATGTAAAACAATTGAGATTCACTATAGTCAGCGTTTTCATCAACCAATTCAAGGCCCGGCAGATCAAGTTTTTTCAAATCCATTCTTTGCCCCTTTTGCGAATTTCAATTCCTGACATATGCATCTCTTTAGTTAATATCCAATTGTTTTGGAGTTCTATAATATGATTATATTCCAAGTTTTGATTATTTCAAGTAAAAAATGATTGATTTAATCAAAAAAATGCAAAAAATATCTTGTAACAGTGGTTTTCAGGGTTTATATTTAAGTAATATAAGCTTGAATACAGGATTTTTAATGAATAAACAGAAATTAAGAGAAATAAAATTGCTTGAACTGCTCAAATCCCGTGGGCGTCTGAATGTGGCAACTGTAACAGCTGAACTGAAAATATCAGAAGCCACTGCTTGCCGGTTTTTCGCCAAACTTGAGAAAGAAAGTAAATTACTGCGTATTCACGGGGGAGTCCAAGCCGCGCCGGAACTTAGCAACGATTATTCTTTCCGCCTTTCAGTTGCGCAAAACCTCAAGCAGAAAGAAGCTATTGGCAAGGCCGCGGCGGCAATAGTGAAAAGCGGTTCACATTTATTTATGGACGCGGGAACAACGGTATTGAAGATGGCTGAAGCCTTATCGCTTCGTTTGCAGACCGGGGAAATAAAAAATATCACCGGACTAATAGCAGACAAGAACATAGCAAAATCTCAAATAAAAGTTTTTGATAAACTTGGATTAAAGTTATTAAAGTATCTTGTTGTGAGTAACAAAAGATTGAGATGAGCTGATAAATACTATGAGTTATAACCTCAATTTTCAGCAAAAAAATATCATCAAGGGCATTGACAAAAGGGTTTAGTCGTATTATGATATGTAACAGTTACAATTTAGTTGTAAAACTTCAACGCATGACTTGATCCAAGCCTTACGTTTTACTATATAAAGGCGTCAAAAATTATTTTGGCCCCGGGGCACAGACAAGAACATTATTGAGAATAACAGGCTTGAACTTATGAAATGAACTGTTGCTAGTAATGATTAGCAAAAAGTAGTACTCGAAAATTCTCGCTATACGTAGCTCAAGTGTTCCGCTTGAGCATCTTCATAAGCGAGAATAAAGAGCGAAAAGGTTTCTGAAATAAAATATGCCGAATCGTTCGAATTGTCGGAATACGACCGTCAGCCGGAAGCGAAAGAGTTAAATAAAATTTACAATATAAAAAAATAAAAACAGGAGTTACGCAAAGTGGGATTAGTTGATTGGTTGATCGTAATTATTCCGGTATTAGTAGTTCTGGGAATCGGGCTTTACACAAGAAAATATGTTCGGGGGGTAGCTGACTATTTGGCCGCGGGCCGGGTATGTGGACGCTATGTGATTTGTGTCGGGGATGTCGCCAATGCGCTGTCCATTATCGGACTGGTGGGTTATGTCGAAGCACACTATAAGACTGGTTTTGCCATTGCTTTCTGGATGAAAATAATTGGGCCGATGAGTATTTTCCTGGCGTTAACCGGTTTTTGCTTATATCGTTTTCGTGAGACAAAGGCGATGTCGCTCGGGCAATTCCTGGAAATGCGTTATAATCGATCATTTCGTATTTTTGCCGCCTCACTGCGCAGTGTATCCGAGATGCTGGCCAATATGATCATGCCGGCGATTGCGGCGCGTTTTTTCATCTATTTTCTCGATTTGCCACAATCATTAAATATCTTCGGGGTGGCCGTACCGACCTTTATGCTGATCATTATAATTAGTTTGACGATGGCTATCGGGTTGATTTGCATGGGCGGAACGCTGGCGATTATTGTGACAGACTCCATTCAAGGGATGTTTTTTTTCCCGCTCATTGTAACGTTTGTAATTTTTATCATCTGTAAATTCAGTTGGTCAACTGAGATTGTTCCGGTGATGATGGACCGGGTCCAGGGGGAAAGCTTCCTGAATCCTTACGATGTTTCAAAATTGCGGGATTTTAACATATTTTTTGTAATTATGACTTTGGCCAATATCTTTTTTCACCGTGCCAGCTGGGCCGGAAACGGTAAGACCACATCAGCCAAAAGCCCTCATGAACAGAAAATGGCTGGATTACTTGGCTCCTGGCGTACCGCGGTGACTGTAACTTTTTATGTTATGATTGCCATTACCATTATAACATTACTGAACCACCGTAACTGGGCGCCTCAGGCAAAAAATATTCGCGATAGTATTTCCTGTAAGATATCCCAGGAACTGATCAGTGATGAAGCTAATCGCAAGGAGTTTAACGAGCGAATCAGAGAGGTTCCGACTCAATATCACCAAATAGGGGTTGACAAGCCGCTCTCCCAGAAAAACAATCTTGATACCCCGACCCTGAAAGCCGCACACAAAGCGCTTAATAAAATAAATGGCGAAACTGAAGGTAATGCAAAATTTCAGCAGTTTCGAACTTTGTTTCACCAGATGATGCTGGGACAGTCGATGCGTCAGATGTTTCCCCCGGTACTTTTGGGACTGTTTTGCCTGCTGATGGTCCTGGCCATGCTCTCGACTGACGACTCACGTATCTACAGCGCAACCGTAACTCTTACCCAGGATGTGGTTATGCCACTTCGCAAAAAACCGTTTACTCCGAAACAGCACGTTCTGGTTTTGCGAATCGTGGCTATCGGCATTGGCATTTTCTTCTTCTGCGGCTCCTATTTTATGTCGCAGCTGGATTACATCGGTCTTTTCACCACACTGATGTGCTCAATGTGGCTTGGCGGATGTGCTCCGGTAATGATTTTCGGGCTTTACAGCCGCTTTGGCACCACTGCCGGCGCGTTTGCCTCGTTGATCGCCGGCATGATAATATCGGGCAGCAGTATTCTGATTAAACGCAACTGGGCAGATGTCGTTTATCCATGGCTTGACCAGACAAACATGGTCGAACCGATTGGGAATTTCCTTTCAGCGGCATCCAGCCCGTTCAATCCCTATATCGTGTGGGAAATGAACCCGGTCAAGTTTCCGATTAACAGTTACGAAATTTATTTTATTACTATGGTGACAACGCTTTTCCTTTATATATCCGTGTCATATTTTACAATGAAGGAACCGTTTAATCTTGAGCGAATGCTGCATCGCGGGAAGTATAACCTTGATCATGAAAATAAAGAAACTTTCAATTGGTCCGTGAATAATGTTTTCAAAAGAGTGCTTGGCATTACCAAAGAATACACTACTGGCGATAAAGTCATTGCCTGGTCTCTCTTTGTCTACAGCATCATTTGGTCATTTTTAACGACGTTCATTGGAGTGGTTGCCTGGAACGCATTTACGCCATGGCCTATCGAATGGTGGGGAAAATATTTTTTCATAGTCAACCTGATTGTTCCGGGAACTATGGCGGCAATTTCTACTGTATGGTTTGGTGTCGGAGGGATTATTGACCTTCGCCGGATGTTCCGCGACCTTAAAGTGCGGGTGGACAATCCGCTGGACGATGGCTGGGTGGAAGGTCATGTATCCATCGCCGACAAAGAGGAATTTGAACAAGTGGAACATGAAACGCCGGAGGACAAAAAAGACGATCATTCGAATGAGCCAAAAGAAAAATAATCTCTTTCCGTCGAGCGCGTTTGATTTGTCATTATTTTTCAGGTTTTTCGTGCAATATCCGGGCTAGGGGTAAAGCCAGTTCCAATTTTTCCAATTACTATTAATCCGCCATATAATCATATTGCATTTATTGAATAGCGCTGAAGGCGCGGAATATAAAGCAAGGTAATGATCAGCCGGAGTAATAACTACTGAATTGGAAGAAGCATTATGAAATTTATCATATATTCAAGGATGCTTTTTCGTGTTGAACTTTTCTCGATAAGCGGAAGGGGATATCCCGGTAAGAATATTAAAATGGCGGTTGAAATTAGAAAGTGTGGGAAACCCGGACTCAATCGCGATTTGGTTGATTTTATGATCCGTATTTATCAACATTGTCTGAGCTATTTTAATTCTGAAAAATGTTATGTATTGATTTGGAGACATGCCTGTTGCCTTGCGAAAAATCCTGCGGAAATTGGTGACGCTTGAATTACAGATTTTTGCCAGTATTTCAATCTGCAATTCTTCCTGGTATCTCAAAGCTATGCGTTTCAATGCGGGAAGTATTTTTTTTGTCTCAAATTCGGTACAGGAAGACTTGAGGGAATCATCAGGGATGAAGCGTTGGAGTTTTATCATTAATAACCAAATTTGTGCTCTGATGGCGGAAATGTAACCTGTGTTTTCCTGTTCGTGTTCATTTATTATATCTTTTATAAGCAGGCTTATGCCAGGATTATCCGATTCCTTGAAAAGATTCATAAAATTTTCCCCTTCGAAAGAATCCAGCCTGAGTTCACCCATATCTGAAATGGAAAGAGTTTTCATTAAAAGTTCCATTGGTTTGATCATCATAAATTTCCATTTTGCCGTATTTCCAGAGGCAGCCTTGTACACATGATGTTCTTTCCCGCTTATAACGACAGCGTCTCCCGGACCACATTCAAAAGCTTTCGAACCAACAATAAAAACGCCTCGCCCTTCATAACAATAGCCCAGTTCAAGCCCTTCGTGGACATGCGGAGGGTAATAAACCGAATCTATTTTTATATTCAGAGTGGGTTTTCTTACAGGGAAGTTTTCCGGAAATTCCAGCGGTAAATATTCAAGCTCCTCCAGCTTTATTTGGTCGTTTTTAGTCATATTATTGTGTTATTTTGGTTGATAAGTTTTGGTCGTATTCCTATAATAGTCCTTGTGAGCAAAAAATCAAGAACTCAATCAAAAAATCAAGGAGTTATATAAGATGCCTTGCATCAGAAAAAAAATAGCGGTGATCGGTTTTGGTTTTATGGGCGTGGTACACGCAAAAAACATTATTGAAAATGATAAACTAGAACTGTGTGCGATTATCGACAATCGGGACAATATTTTTGATGGAATCGAAAATACCGGGAATAAGGGAACCCTTGACTTGCCGATTGACAAGTTAAAGCAGGTCCATGTATATAAAACACTGGAAGAATGCGTGGAAAAAGAACAACCGGATGCCGTTTCCATTTGCGTACCTTTGTTTATGCACTATGAATTTGCGCAAAAAGCGTTGAATCATGGTCTTGATGTTCTCCTGGAAAAACCATTCTGCCCTGAAGTAAGCCAGTGCCGTGAACTCATAGAACTGGCAAAAGAAAAAAATAAAATTTTGATGGTGGCGCATTGTCTGAGATTTCGTCCAGCCTGGAAATTCATGGCTGAATGCATAAAAAATCAATGTTACGGGAAGCTGAAAATGCTGTCCATGACCCGCAAGGGCGGAATGCCGACCTGGGGCATATGGAAAGACCTGGAAATACGTAAAACCTGCGGCGGCGGACTTTGGGATCTTTTGATTCATGATATTGATTTTACTAACCATCATATCGGAATTCCCGGCAGTCTGAAAGTCAATGTGAATGTTGACGACTATTGGGAAACTTCTTTTGAAAAAGATGGCTCTGTCGTCAGTATAAAAGGCGGCTTTCTTCATCCTCATGCCCCTTTCGAGGCTGAATATTTTGCCACGTTTGAAAATGCCAGCTTGCAATACAGCACGAAGGACCTGAAAAAATTATATATTTCAAGCATTGACGGCCTGGAAGAGAAAAAGGTTGAGGACAACTGTTATTTCGACGAGATGGATTATTTTGCCGAATGCATCATTGAGCGTCAGGCTCCGTTGGAATGCCTTCCTGAAGAAGCTATGAGAGCTATTGAGATTTGCGTTAAAGCAGGCGAGGGGAAGTGAACATGAAAGAGTACGAAAATTTTAATTTATACTATGGCGATCTGCATAATCATTGCGGAATATCCTATGGACATGGTCCTTTGGAAAACGCCTTGAAAAACGCCGAACTCCAATTGGATTTTTGTTCGGTGACGGGCCATGCGCTCTGGCCCGATATGCCCCCGTCTGATCCTGCAATAGACTATATCAGGGATTTTCATATAAAAGGCTTCGCCAGGCTTGAGGAAAACTGGGAAGAAGTCGTAAAGAAAGTCAATAACGCGAATCGGCCCGATGAATTTGTAGCTTTCATCGGTTTTGAAATGCATTCCTGCCGCGATGGGGACCATACAATTATTTATGGAGGAGACAAAGGAGATATTTTGCAGGTGTCTGATTTTGAGGACCTGAAAAAAACAATCAGGGATCTAAGAAGCGAAAATATTCCGGTAATGGCGTTTCCGCATCATATAGCCTACATTCCCGGCGGACGCGGAGTCAACTGGGATTCTTTTGACAATGAGATTTCCCCGATCGTTGAAATTATCTCCATGCATGGCTGCAGTGAAAATGATGAGTCGCCGCGCCCCTATCTGCATTCGATGGGACCGAGCGATTATTCAAACACTGTTAAGGCCGGACTCCTTGGAGGGAAACGTTTTGGATTTATCGGCTGCACCGATCATCACAGCGCCTTTCCCGGAAGTTACGGCCATGGCAGAACCGGACTCTGGGCTGAAAGTCTGACCCGTTATTCAATTTTTGAGGCTTTACAAGCTGGCCGCACATATGCCCTTACCGGCGATAAAATAGCGTTGTTACTTACCGTCAACGGAGCTATGATGGGAGGTAGTATTCAACCTTCTGACTCCGCTCTCATTTCCGTAGACGTCAAAGGCGGCGGCGCTATCGATTATCTGGATATAGTGAAGAACGGCACCTTGCTGAAGCGGTTTTCTCAACCGGATATTCCTTTTTGCGCTGAAAAGAAAACAGATAAAATCCGGACAAAAGTGTATCTGGAACTCGGTTGGGGAGAACGAAACGAGAAAGCCGACTGGAATATAAAATTGGGGGTTAAAAATGGCAAGGTCCTTGATGTTGAACCAAGATTGAGAGGTCTTGAAATCGTGTCTCCTCTGGACCGGAAAAATGATGCGTCTTCTTATTCCCCGTCTTCCTTGGGAAAAATCAATGACAACGAAGTCTGGCTGAAAACAGAAAGCTGGGGCAACCCGAGCAATTCGACGAACACAAGTCAGGGAATATGCATTGAAGTGGAAAGTCCTGAAGACGATTATGTCATCGCGGAAATCAATGGCAATAAGATCGCAATTCCCCTGAAGCGTCTCATGCAGGGAGCCGTTTCGGGTAGAAACGGACATATGGCGGCTCAGGCATACTGTTTCCACCGGGCTCCTGCTTTTAATGAGTTTGCCTGGAACGTCGAGTATGAGGCGGGCGCGGTTAAAACGGGTGATTGCTTTTATGTCAGGATAAAACAGGTAAACGATCAATGGGCATGGAGCTCGCCGGTATTTGTGAATTGAAAATAACATGGCAGCTTCAAACTTGACATCAAAAATATGAAAACAAAAGTGACAGATAAATTTCATTTTTTCAGCCACTTGAGATCAGGTTGTTGTATAAGATGTACTGAAAAAATGATAGCCAACTGCGCGTTAACTCAATCCGAGGATTGAGGTGACGCGCGAATGAGCAAGGCGTAAACGGCAAAAGCTGTCATGGGTTGCGCGGGATACATAAACAGGTCAAGGGCTTTGCCCTTGCGCGGTCTGCGCAAGACGCGGAAAGGGTTTGGGAAACGAAGAGTTTCCCAAATAAACACTGAAAAAATTGACAAAACCAATAACATAAAAAGGGAAAAGACGTGAAAGAAGAAAATTATCAGGTGGTTTTCACTGAAGCCAAAAAAGCGGAAGTCCTGAAGAAGCCCGTTCCGGTTCCACAAGCGAACGAGGTTTTAATAAGGAATAAAAGAACGCTCATCAGTATCGGGACTGAACTTTCGGCGTTTAATGCCGAATACCCTGCCGGGTCGGTTTGGGACCAGCTTTTCGGCATCCCTTATAATCCCGGTTATACCGGTGTCGGGGAAATTGTCCAGGTCGGTTCTGATGTTGATAAGAAATGGCTCGGCAAAAAAGTGGCGCATCGCGGAACGCACTCCATGTATACGACTCAGCCGGTGGACAATGAGCATGTCTATAACATTCATCGCGACATTCCGGATGAGGAAGCGGCCATGTTTGCCATTCCCCGGATAGTGATGAACGGCGTTAGGCGCTCCGGGGCCAAATGGGGCGATGCCGTGGTAGTTTACGGAGTCGGCCTGCTTGGACAGTTTGCCGTCCGGTTCTGCCGTTTACTGGGTGCTATGCCGGTTTTTGCCGTTGACCCTTCCGATTACCGTCTTGGCTTGCTGCCGGATGATGATATGATCATCAAATTGAACCCTTCACGGGACGACATAAAAGCTGTTATCAGGGAAAAAACCGCCGGAAGGATGGCGGATATTGTTTTTGAAGTGACCGGCAATCAGTACCTTATTGAGGGAGAGCTTTCCGTTTTAAGGGACCAGGGAAAAATGCTGTTGTTGAGCAGTCCGGGAGGAAGTGTTGAATTCGACTTTCATGATTACTGCAACCGGCCCAGTTATACCATTATCGGCTGCCATAATAATTCGCATCCGGCATATCCGACGCTGGATAATCCATGGACCCAGGAACGGCACGTTGAATTTTATTTTGACCTTGTTTGGAATAAACAAATTGATATATCTAAAATGATAAGCAAAGTTGTCTCATTCACGGAAGCTCCTGAAATATATTCTTCTCTGAGCCGGGACCGTTCAAAATATATGGGGATTATCTTCAACTGGGACAATAACAAATGAACATGAAACCGGATACTATTATCCCTGAAACCTATATTTGCCGGAAAAAGAAAGGACTTCCAGGAAATTTACCGGATGAATCCGCCTGGGAAACGGCAATCCCGTTATGGCCGTTGTTCCGTCGACCTCAAAACGCTGATGAAAAAAAGAAGGCGCGCCCGGCAGCGCGGGAACAAACCGTGTGCCGTATGCTTTGGGACGAGAATTTTCTGTACGTATCGGTCCAACTTATGTGCGAGGAATATTTTGCCCTGCCGGATGCTCCAACCTGGGAAAGCGATGTCATCGAACTTTTCCTGCAGCCTGACGGAAAGAATCCGTATTATGAATTTCACGCAAACGTGGACGGACGTCTTTGGGCGGCGAGTTTTTCCGGAGCAATGGGGGACGGTCGGACGCTTATGGATATCGGCTGGGATTTGTGCGAACATACCAGGGAACCGGGGTGCTGGAAAGTGACTTTGCGGCTGCCGTGGAAAGTCATACCCGGTAAAATTCCATCTCCCGGGGATGAGTGGCGTTTTAATCTGGCCCGGCAAAATTTTGGCACTAATTTCACGTTCGAAGCAATCCAGCGCGGCAATGCGGTACGCGGCCGTGAACCGAGCTGTTCCGCCGCGTGGGTGGATGGCGTTATGGCTTTTCACGATTGCGACCATTTTGATATAATAAGATTTGAATGAAATTTTCAAATATACGTAATCGGTCAGCCTTTTCTCGAGGATAAATAAATATTATAATCTCTGGAAAATGAATTTATTGGAAGATTATCGGTTTGGCAATTCATTTCTGGAGGGCGAAACGCCGTTCGCCCCCATGTCCGTCATTCAACGCTTACTTCGATAATGCGGAATATAAAACCACTGTTGCTATTTTTGCTTTCTTATGCTATTTTACTGTAAAGTAGAATGATCATTGTTAATCGGGATTACTGATGAAGAAAAAAGGTTTTGAAGTATATGTTTTCAAAGTGGCGTTAAAATATGATAAACGCACTTGGCGAAGGATTGAGATTGCTGCAAGTCAGACTCTTGACGACCTGCACGATGCCATATATCGTGCTTTTGACCGGGACGACGAACATCTTTACTCGTTCTATTTCTGTAACAAGCCGACATCGAAAAGCTCCCGTAGATATGATAACGCAATCCAATACAAACATCCGCAATGCTTCGCAAGCAGTATCTATGACAGAATATTGGATAAAATAGAAGGAAATGATGCTTCCAAGACCAGATTGTATAATTTGCGACTGAAAGTTGACCAGAAATTTGAATACCTGTTTGATTTTGGTGATTGTTGGTGGCACGAAATCACTTTTGAAGGAAGCGATCGTCGGGAAAGTGGATATTATCCCAGAACCATCAAGGTCAATGGAGCATCGCCTCCACAATATCCTGATTATGATGACGACGATTGCTTTGATGGTGAAAGCGTAGTTGAGATTGTGACAAAGCCTAAGAAAAAGGCTTCTGTAAAGAAAGCTGCGCCGGCCAGGAAAAAGAAAGAAATAACTGAAAAAAAGCAAAGTTCGGAAGATAACCAGCCTGACCTGTTTACATGGTCAGAAGACAGCTGAGATTATCACTCTTAAAAATGTTTCATTGAGTCGTAATAATCCTCCCTGTAGTTTTCCAGGAAATGACTTGACTTCTGGTTGATATCTTTGACATCCAACGCAATATTCAGGATAGCTTTGCGATCCTTAATGGATGACCCGAATGCATTACAATTATCTCCCCAGACGCGACAAAAAATTTGCAAACAGCGTGACTACCTGTTATGTTGACGTTGATGGGAACAATGTGCGGGGATATACCGTTGACGGCCAAAGGAGAAAAAACTTCCCAAAAGAGCTTGAAAAAAGTGAGATTCTGGCGGAAAACACGAAAACTAAGGATGTCCCTACATCTTCTCTACATCTTCTTCCGATTCCAACCTTGCTTCTGTCCAATCAGGCGAATGGGAACATATTTATAGGTCCATATTTTGCGTGGTCCCGATGTTTTGTCATGGCACCTAGCAACAAAATAGATGCTATGAGTCCCATGACGACTTTTCTTTGTCAGGAAATACCAACCGCTTCCCATGCAAATAGGAGCTTCGCTTGACAGGTTCCCTTTAAGTTCTGGAAATTTACGAAGCAGTGATGCCTTTGCTGCAGCAAGTGCTCCTGCACCACCTTTATAGACCATCACAGCAGAAACAAACTGATGAGGAATGTTGTTGCTACCTTCGTAGTTTTTGGACTTGAGTCGCCTAAGATGATTCCAGAATAATGGCACTGATTCAGGAAAGTTTAGTATTGCGATGGACGAAAATACCTTAGCGACGTGGACGACTTCATCTTGAGAGAGAGTTTTCATGACGATATCTTGTACTTCTTTTGAGCGACAGGAGTTCTTCGCAAATATCGGAAGAAGATATGCCGCTGGTGTTTCTCCCGAATGAGTCTTGTTCCATGCATTGTACATTGCTATAACATCTGAAAGGTGATCCTGCAATTTAGGTATTTGAATTCCTTTGTCTCCTACAATATATGTAAGATCATAGTAGAATACGTATGGATGGGGTAGTTGTTTGCGACAGAGCTTGAACCAAAGTAGGGCTGTTTCTCTTGGTGATAATCGTGCAAGAGCCATGCATATGTCCATGGCAGAGCCATCGTTTAATTGTACATAGCAGAGATCTTCAATCAAAAATGCCAAGAGTTTTACCGCTCTTGAAGGGAATGTCCGTGCCATCGCTATGGCACATTTGCGACGGGTGCTAGGCTTAAGATTTCTGTTCCTGATCACCTTGATCAGTCGCTTTTCATATTCTCCAGATAGAACCGACCGAACCTGCTCTATCAATTCTTTGACTGTATCTGTATTAGGCGCAAGACAGATCAGCTCGGATAGAGTATAACTGAGCTTTCCATTATCCTCAACCATAGTGACACTTCCTTGCCGATCAGCCCTGCCGTTTGCATCAATAAACACAAAGAACCGCTTCCCTATGAAAAAATTAAATCGATTGGCTCTGCTGGTCATTCCTTTCACTCTTAATATTTTGGGCGAAGGATCGGACTTTGGTGCCTTTATGACCTTTGTTACTTCAAGCGTCACCCAAGAAAGCTGGCCATCCGAATGACCTCCTGCGGTGCACTTGGCAACCACAATGTACTTGGCATCTATGGTCAACTTGTCTAAATGGTCGGGAAATCCTGAGCCAATAGAAATGTTTGGCATTATCATAATCAATAATCCCATTAGCAACAGTAAGGGGCTTCCCCCAAACAAACTGAAAGTCTGAATATAAACTTTTGGCATGTTGATTCACCTCGTCGAACAAGTCAATTCGTATAGGTGCCGGGGTCGTCCATTAAGACAGTGTGATTTTTTCAACCCTAATATTAGGTACCGGGGTAGCACCTACACTATTGACTTTGCTATTTCGGCAATTTTCTTGCTTATCTCCTTGTCGTTTTTTGCACTTATTTTAAACTTGTCCGTTGATCTGGTTGGCCCGCTTAGTCTCGTGGGGATCGGTCCCCATATCGATCAGTTTTTTGAACTTAAAACAGTCATTAAAACACTTAAAAACACCTCTTAGGTTGATTTTTTGACGCAAAAAATTTGATTTAAGCTTTTTTCCAATCTCATCTCAATTTCAATATACTGTGTATTCTCTGGCAATGCAAATAAAGTTGATGTGGAGGTTCTTATGTGCCGCCCTTACAGGGCTTTTATTTATTCCTGACTATACCTGGGGTTCTCGCCGTTCGGCAGGGGTATGCACCCCCGTCAAAAAGCCCGGCTCCTACGATCACCCCAGGCTGGGTATATTTCGCGCTTTCAGCGCTTAATTTTTTAATGCGTTTTTTCTGCGCGGTTGGAGCCACGCGCTCCCAGGGATAAATACATTGGAAACCATTATTATTATCTGATGAGCTATTGACATTTTAACATGATGCTGTTATATTATTATTGTAAAGATTATATTAATGTTGTAAATACGGCTGGATTATGGAAAAGAAAAAAACGTTGATTCAATCTCTAGGCCGGGCGCTGGATATTCTAGAGCTTATCCGCGATAATAACGTGTCAATGCGGGCTTCCGATGTTGCGACTCAACTTGGCCTTGGTGTTGCGACGGCTCATAATATAATCCGTTCGTTGTTTCAGCGCGGTTATTTGGTTCAGGACGAAAACAGCCGTTATTTATTGGGGCCGGAATGTTTCAGATTATACAAACGCGCATCAAACGATTTTGAAGAGTTACGCCAACTGGTAGAAGCGCCTGTGGCGGAACTTGCTGAAGCAACCGGCGATACCACCTTTTTCGGATGTGAATACTTTGGTTCGCTTTATTGTGTCGCTATGTCCATAGGAGGTGGAGAACTAGTTGTCAATAATGCTCAGAAATGGCTTGACCAGTTGCATTGTACCGCGGCTGGAAAAATTATCATAGCGCATCATGGGATTGAATGGTTTGCGAAGCTTTGCCGGAAAAAAACGCTGCAGAGCTTTTCGCCGCACACCATTACGACCGTCGAGATGATGGCGCAGGAAATTAACCAAATAAGGCGTGATGGTTATGCGCTCAGCGTCAATGAGTGCTACGAAGGAATTTCTGCGCTGGGTATTGCGGTTCATGATGCGAAAGGAAAGTTTGTCGGCTCCCTGGCACAGTGCTTCCCGTCTTTTTTTCTTGACTCGGGTGCTGTTGTTCCGGGCGACCGGGCAGCTTTATTAAAAGAATATGCCGGAAAAATTACGTCTGGACTTGGTTTGTGAAAAAATTAATTTTTCAGTAGGATACCAGTTGCCGGATTTATATCGGTTTTCCGATATCATCACGGAATATGCTTCCGATATTGCAGAAGTATATTTTCCATTTACCGGAGTTACCGGTGGACGCTGACTGAGTATTTTCAGGTAAATTTGAACAGGAAAAATCTTGTAAGGAAATATTTAGCTATGTTAAACTCTCAAATGATCAAAGACGTTGCATTAAAGTTTGGAGCTGATGCGGTCGGCATCGGGTCTCTGGACCGTTTTGACGGCGCCCCGCCGGAAATGGATCCGCGCTATATTGCGCCTAAAGCGAAGAGCATCATCGGGATGATTTTCCGCATCCCGCGCGGCTATCTGCGCGGCTGCGAGGAAGGAACTCACTTCTATCAATACCCGTCTATGGGCTATGGTGGAATAAATGAGTACTTTGCTCCGACCGTATTGTACAACACTGCCAGGTTTATTGAGGATCATGGTTATGAGGGGGCTGTTTACCGCAATACCGGCGGACGCGGTGCTTTGTCGGATATGACCGGCGTTCCCGGCCGCGAAGAGTCTCCTGAGCTGCATCGCGAACAAGCCGGCGGCTCCAATTCGTCGCCCAACAAAAGAACGTTGAATGCGCGGCCTGTAAGCGCCGGACTCCCGGCTCCCGATGTGTTTATTCATTTCCGACTTGCCGCCTATATCTGCGGATTGGGTGAGATCGGTTACAGCAAAATGTTCCTGACTCCACAATTCGGGCCGATGAACCGGCAAGCCTTTATTCTGACCGATGCCGAACTGGAGCCGGATCCACTTTATAACGGGCCGCAACTGTGCAATAACTGCATGGCTTGCGCGGCGCTGTGTCCCGGCAAATGCATTGACCGGAATGAGCAGATCACGGTTAGTGTGGCGGGGAAAGAGGTCAGCTGGGGAAAGATTGACGAGTGGAAATGTTTTGCTTACTATATCGGCGCCAACAAACAGAATAATCCTTTTATGCCGCGTAATGCTTTGGATAATATTCCTGACGGCGACAGGATCATGAACGGAACCAAGGAAACGATAACTCCGGATGAATATCCGGCAATAAATGATGCGGTAAACTGCCATTACCCGAATGACACCAACGGCTATAATCCCCCAAAATGCGGCGGCTGTCTGCGTGCCTGTTTGAATTCCATGGAGAAACGCGGCGTTTTAGATGTTGCTTTTAAAAATAAATTCAGAGACAAAAAAGCCTGGAAACTGGAGACTGAAAAATGATAAGTAATAATGACATCAAGAACTTTGCTCTGTCTGCCGGGGCGGACATTGTGGGTATTGGCAAGATGAGCGACTTTGAAGGCACGGCGCCGGAAAAAGACCCGCGTTTTATCGCGCCTAAAGCCAAAACGATCATCGGGTTGGGCTTCCGGGTGTTGCGCGGTTCGTTGCGCGGCATTGAAGAAGGAACGCATTTTTATCAATACCCGGAAATGGGCATTATCCATATTGACGAAGTCCATGCGCCGGAAACCCTGCGCCGGATTTCATGTTATCTGGAGGATCGCGGTTTCGAGGGCGTGGTTCAGCGGACAGTTCCCGACCGCCGTCCCGGCAGTGATCCCGGCAACAATCCGGAACATCTGCCGGTTTTCAAAATAAAATACGCGGAGCCGGTAGCGGAAGGAAGACCGGCCCCTGACGTTCGTATGGATTTCAACCAGGCCGCCGCGATCTGCGGCATGGGGGAAATCGGCAAAGGCGGCTTTTTCCTGACTCCCCGTTTCGGGCCGCTGCAGCGCTTCGCGTTTGTTTTAACAGATGCGGAAATTGAACCGGATGAAGCTTTTTCCGAAACGTTATGTGATGACTGCGGCAAATGTATCGCCGGTTGCCCGGTGAAAGCGTTATCGGCTGAAGGACAACTTGATGAATGGCAGTGCACCGCCGGACGCATGGGGGCGGATGTCGCAAGCAATCCATTTATCCATCCGGAAGAAGTAGTCGGCTCGCCGGAGCGTTTTGACGAAGAAAGTGTAAACAAATATTTACCGGTTTGGGACGAAGCGTATCCGCAGGTAAGATTCAAATACAACCCGTCTATGTGCGGAGTCGCTTGTCAGCGTGCCTGTCTTGTCCACCTGGAAGAAAAAGGCGTTTTGCAGGATAAATTCGTCAATAAATTCAGAGACAAGGAATTATGGAGCCTGGAAAAATGAAACGCATAGCATTCAGGATGTCGGTTAATCCGGAGATGATCGACGAATACCGGAAACGGCACAACCCGATCTGGCGTGAGTTGGAAGATACTTTTTATGAATATGGCGTAAAATCCTATTCGATTTTTCTGGACGAACGCGACGGTTGTTTGTTTGCCTGTGCCGAGGTGGAATCCGTTGAGCGATGGAACGCTATTGCTCAAACCGATGTATGCAAGAAGTGGTGGGAATATATGAAGGATTTAATGCCGTCTAATGCAGACAATTCCCCGAAGGCGCATGAACTGAATGAAGTGTTTCATATTGAAGAATCTAAATGAATTTATAACAGAGATAAAAAGTATGGTGATGGAGTAACAGCAATGAATACAAGAGAGAATCCGTTGATCCCGATGGGAGCGATAACCGGTAAGCCTTCAAAAGAATTTCTTACAGAAACTCTCGAAGCTTATCGTGAGCAAGGCATCACCCAGTTTATGATCTACGCGCGTTCCGGATGTGAACTCGGGTATTTAAGTGATGACTGGTTTGCGGTTTGCAAGCATATCATTGAGGAGGCTGAACGGCTTGAATTCACCTCAATCTGGCTCTATGACGAATACAACTGGCCCAGCGGCACCTGCAACAAAAAAGTTCCGCAGGAAAATCCGGATTATGCCATGAAGCAGTTGTGTGCCTATAAGGAAAACGGCAAATATGAACTGATTGTTCGCCGTAACCTGAATATGACCGATCTTATGAATCCCGAGGCGGTTGATTGTTTTATCTCAATGACGCACGAACAGTATGATAAACGTTTCGGGAAATATATGGGAACCCTCATAAAGGGCTTTTTCACCGATGAGCCGGACGTTGCCTATTTTTCGAATGAGAACCAGGAGGATATTCTGCGGTTGCCGTATTACAACGGGATCGAAGAAGACTACAAAGCCAGGACCGGGAATGATTTGTTCGACGATATCAGGAGCGGCCTGGAAAATCAATCTGAATTTTACCAGTATACCTGCAATCAGCTCTGTGCGGAACAATTCCGGGTTAATTTCGTGGAAAGAATTTCCACATGGTGCAATAAGCGCAACATGGTATTGACCGGGCATTTGATGAACGAATATTCGTCAGCTCAAGCGCTGCGTTGCAACGGGCATCCGCTCCATGTGCTCGGTGCTTTTTGCCTGCCGGGAATAGATGAGATTTTTACTCACAACACCATTGGCAGTATTGAATGGCTCACTTTCGGCACAGTAATGCATGCAGTCGAGCAACGCGGCAATAACGGCGGATTGGCGGAACTGTTTGCCTTGGGGCCATGTGACCTCACTCCAGCCCAAATCCGGCGTCAATTGTGGCTTGCTGCGATGTTTGGAATTGATAAATATGTAATGGCGGTATCCCAGCTTGACCATCGCGCCAACTCAGAAAAGAAATTTTATTTTCACCCCTTTACTCGAACTCAGCCCTGGCTTCAGGCATATGACGCGCTGGGTGACGAAGCAAAGCTGGCAGCTGCATTCGCAACCAGGGAACGTGAATATTGTATTGAGGTGCGCTATCCGTATTCACCCGCGCCGTTAACGGGTATTCTCAAACATCTGACCGAAATGCAGTATGCCTGGAAACTGCTGGCTCCGGAAGAAGAACCCACTGGTGATCTGGTGATTTATCCAGACAAATGCGGACTCCGTAAAGAGGGTTACTATAAGTTCTACTGCGATATTCAGAGTTTGGAACATGAGCTTCTTCGCGATATGGAGCTTCGCTCCGCCTGGGTGACCGACCCTGACGGTGAACTGGCCCGTGATTTGTTTGTCAGGTGTTTTAAGGACGGCAGCTGTGTCGTGATTGATTATTCCGGTAAAACCCGTCAACTTTGCTTTAACCGTAAAGGTGTTTGTTACGATTTTATCTTGCCGGCCGAAGGGATTGAGACATTTCCCGGCTGGGAAGTAGAACTTTCCCGTCCAAATACCTTGCGCGCGGATTTCGTGGACGGTAAATTTACTTTTACCCTTTCCGCGCCATGTGACAATTTGCGCGTTGCAGTTAGAAATTACGCGGGAACGCCCGAGATTTTACTTGACGGAGAGCCCGTTGAAGCCCCGCATCCATGCATCGACCTGCCGCAGGGATTTAACGAAATCTATCAAAGCAGCGCTCCTCTGGCTTTGGAGCCGGGAGAACATATTATTGAACTGAAAAATGACATCGAGGAATTTCCCTACCTGCCGCTGACCTGGATTACCGGAGAATTCGCAGTTTCGCGGGAGGGAGTTATAAGTCCCTACCTTCATGACGGGGTTGGCTTATACGGTTATGCGGGGACGATTTCTCAACAGGCGGAAGTAATTATTCCAATCTGTGCTCAAAAAATCTCGATTGATTCTCAGGGTCTGGCTTCAGAATTGAAAATCAATGGAATCTCTCAGGGAAAACGTTTATGGGAACCGTTTTCATGGATAATTCCTGATGAAATTCGTGGGAAGAACGTAAAAATTGAGATATTGCGCCATACATCATGCGGAAGGATTTTCGGAGAAAAGGCTTTTTATGCCCCAAACGCCTGGCCATGGTTGAAAACCTATAAACCAGACAATGAATCCGAAATTAAACCTTTCTGCGAGCTTATATGGAATTAATTGAAAATCAAAGCAGCGCCGGGAAGCACTTTGAGTCTGCGAGCTGACGATAATGAAAACAGGAAACAACACTCCATGGTTCGACGTTTTTTCAACAATCATATATTAATGAACTCAAATCAAACATCACAGGAGGTGTTGCATCAGGCTAACTGTATCTAAAAAACAGGATTTCAGCGGAAAAATTTGCAATGCCGGTCATAAATGTGAAAAACAAATTCCGGCAATGGAAAATTGCCGCTAAAATCAAGTCGTCCGGCTGATTTTTCAGTCGCAAAACTAAAAAAATAAATCCGGATAAAATTTACGGATTCAGGTATGTGCTTTAACCACAAACGCTTATTCAGAAAGATAATAAATATGGAAAAAAATCCAATTATAGTGTTTCCTTGTAAACAAACCGCTGAAATTCAAAATCGGCAGCTAACTCCTCCCGGCAAAGGAGAAGTTATCGTCAAAAATCATAAATCTTTAATTAGTATCGGTACGGAAATGACGGCGTTCAGTGGAGATTATCCGGCCGGTTCCATATGGGAGGAATTTTTCCCATATCCTTTTGATGCCGGCTATGCCGCTGCTGGAGAGGTCGTGGAAGTTGGCGAAGGTGTGGACGAATCATGGCTTGGCAAACGCGTCGGTTGTGCTGTGCCGCATTGCCGTTTTGCGAAAGTACCGGTTGAAAAACTACGCCTGATCCAGCGCGAAGAAGTGACCGATGAGGAAGCGGTATTTTACATTATCGCCCAGATAGTGATGCGCGGCATCAGGATGTCAAACGTCAATTGGGGGGATGCCGCCGTTGTGTTTGGCGCCGGTTTACTGGGGCATTTTGCCGCGTGTTTCAGTCGTCTTTCCGGCGCGAAGCCGGTAGTTGCGGTGGATACATCTGATTTCCGGCTGGAAACTCTTCCCGAAGATAAATCACTGATAAAAGTTAATCCGCTGAAAGAAGATTTATCGGCATTGGTGAAAAAGTATACACGTGAACGCATGGCGGATGTCGTCTTTGAAGTAACCGGCAATGCTAAATTAATCCCGGATGAATTCAAGGTCCTGCACGACCAGGGGCGTTTTGTCGTAATGAGCAGTCCCCGCGATAAAACCGAGTTTGATTTTCATGATCTGTGTAATCGTCCGAGCCATACGATTATCGGCGCGCATAATTATTCACATCCGGCAGTTGCTACATATGAAAATCCGTGGACGGCAATGCGGCATTGTGAACTTTTCTTTGATCTGGTTGCCGACGGCGAACTTGATGTCAAACGCATGATCAGCCATCGGGTCGATTACAGTGATGCACCGGAAATTTACTATGAACTATTAAAAGACCGCTCAAAATATATGGGCATTGTTATTGATTGGGAGAATGCATGATGACAAAGAAAATGGCCGTTATCGGCTTTGGCTTTATGGGCGTGGTTCACGCGAAAAATATTATTGAAAGCAATAAGCTTGATTTGTGCGCAATTATCGACAACCGTGAAAATATTTTTGACGGAATAGAAAAGACCGGCAATAAAGGAACTCTTGATTTGCCGGTTGATGAACTGAAAAAAGTTCCGGTATATAAGACCCTTGAGGAGTGTGTCGAAAAAGAACACCCGGATGCTGTTTTGATATGTGTGCCGTTATTTCTGCACTATGATCTGACAAAAAAAGCGCTTGACCTCGGGCTTGATGTCTTATTGGAAAAACCGTTTTGCCCTACAGTTGAGCAATGCAATGAAATAATTGAACTGGCCCGGGAAAAAAAGCGGATTCTGATGGTGGCGCATTGTACGCGTTTTTCTCCGGTATGGGAGTTTTTGGCCGAATGTATCAATGACAAACGTTACGGCGAATTAAAACTGCTGACAACCAACCGTATGGGTGGTGAACCGACCTGGGGAGTCTGGCAGGATGAAAAGATTAAAAAGACCTGCGGCGGTTCCCTGATGGATCTGTTGATCCATGATATTGATTTTGTCGATTCCTGCTTTGGCGCCCCGAATGAAATTAACCTAAACTTGAATGTTGATGAATACTGGGAATTTGAATTGAAATACCCGGATACCCCTGCGAAAATCAGTGTCAAAGGCGGCTTTTTACATCGTCATACCGCATTTGCGTCGGAATACGCGGCAACTTTTGAGAACGGCAGTATCCGGTACAGCTCCCTGCAACCGGGAATCGTCCACATCGGTACCAACGCCGGACCAGACTCAATGGAAGACAAGGGGAATAATTATGCTAGTGAGTTGGATTATTTCGCGGATTGTATAGAGGAGCGCAAGCAACCGGCAAAATGTCTTCCGGAAGAGTCAAGACTGGCTATAGAAATTTGCCATAAATTTATGAAATAAAATACAGAGAATATTTAAATGACTGAATAACAAAATATCTGGCGGTATGCGCGCACCCTGACGATATGGAAATCAGGCTTGGCGGAACTCTAATGAAATTGACGGACGCCGGACACGAGGCGAAAATAATTTGTCTTACAGACGTCCGCCCCGGACATTATGAGATGGCAGGAGCCGAACTGGCTGAGCGTCGTAATGCCGAAGCCCAAAACGTTGCGAAACAAGCCAACTTTTCCGAATATCAAATATGGGACATTCCAGATGGCAACCTGGAGGTCAATCTGGTAAACCGGGAACGGTTGATCGGACAGATTCGGGCATTTGCTCCGGATGTGTTGTTCACGTTTCGTCCCTGGGATTATCATCCGGATCACCGGGTAGCGGCGCAGTTGGCATGGTATTTTAAGCTTGCTAAACGTCAAATGAAATTTCTCAAAGATAACAATATTGAATATTCCTTCAAAAGTTGGGGCAAACCGATTGGTATTGGAATAGTTGCTCTGGTACTTTTCTTTGGTATATCTACAATGCTGGCAGGGAACTCCGCACTGGAAAAGTCAACCATTCCGGTCGTCAATGATATCGCCAGAGAGCATTTTTGACCCGGTGCCGCCAAGTGTATCGATGTTGAAATCGTTAAAGAGATGAAATCCGGTCTATATAAAGCGAAGGCATATTTTGACAATGGCAAGTCCATTATTATCATCATCCAGGAACGTGCAAACGACCAGATTTATGTCTCAATTCCCGAGGATCAATAAATTTCTAACCAACAGACGGGCAGGGCATAATGCCCCCGCCGTCATTTTCTTTTTTTATGCTTCACTTCATAACCATCGCGCCAACCTTGTCTCCTTACTCAGCTCAAACCAAAACAAAAACAGCGCCTTAAATCATAAAAATAACTCATATCAGAGTGATGATACTGCTCCCTGAATTTCAAAAGTAATAGGGAAGCTACATTCCGTAAAATCTAGTAAGAAAACACCTTAATTTAGATAAAATAAATATTCAGCAATAATCTTGATTTACCTTGCAATGACGATTTTATATTGTATGTTGAATAAAAAGCGGAGCAAATGATGACTTTGAAATATTTTCATTTTCATCTTAAGTTGAGACTGCAAAAAGAGGTGCCATTTGGTACCATTTCAGAGTCTCAAAGTACCAGAAAGTACCGTTTTTAAGAGATTTTATTTTATATTTAGATATGGCCAGATCCGATATTTTTGAGCTTGTTATTTGTCGGTTAAGAGTTGTTTTAGGAGATTTCTGTTATATTGCTGGAGCCGTGATCCGGTACCATTTTTTTTTGCTATTCTAGCTTAACCTCCTTTAGTCTTTCAGTTCCTTGAGAGAAATGACGATCTACATCTTTTATACTTTTCGTTTTATTTTCCGGGTACAAAAGATTTGCTTACCCGGTAACTAAACGGCACCTCATATTATTATACCCGGAAAACACCCGAATTTAAGGAATTTCAGCTCAAACATTGTCCGCCACGGCGGAAAATATGGAATTATTGTTAAATAATCAAAAATATTGTTTTAATAATAGAACAGCTCCTGTCTTGAATAACTTATTGTTAGATTTTTGCAATAAGACTAATATTCATTATTTAACAATGAATACAATTATGTAAGTCCTTATAGAAAAATAACTTATTTATAATTTTATGTGCTTGAAATAATACTTTATATACAGTAATATATTTATATTACCTGTTAATTGCTTTATATAAAAGTGGACATATAGGAGATAAGTGAGGGTATATGGAATGGACATCAAAAAACTTGAACTGCCGGGACTTGAATTAGCTGATCCGAACGCTGAATACAGTAGTGAAAGCCAAATATTCTACATTGATTTTGATGGAGCGGAAAACGTCTCGTACGACAACGATGCGTTGGATATTCATCTTGACGGGATAACTGTATCTTCAGCAAATCTGACCGAAGACCAACAATCTCAGATTATCACCGAACTGAACGACACTTTTGCCGGGACCGGAATATTTTTCACCACTGAGGTCACGGAGAACACGGAGTACTCCACAATTTATATCGGCGAAACGACCTCTGCCTCCGGCGAATGGGAACTTCTAACAGCCGACTTTCAGGGCCTTGCAGAAACTATCGACGTAGGGAATCAAATCCAAGACGACAATGCCTTTGTGTTTATTGATAACTTAGTATCCACAAAAACAATAACCGAAACCATTGCCCATGAAGCCGGGCATTTAATTGGTATGCAACATACTGGAGAAAGTGGTGTATATACTTCTCCTAATCTCACAGAATATGCTTCTTCAGTGACTACTTTCATGCTTACCGATTACTGGGGGCATGAATATGCATTATATGAAGACTCTAGTAGAAATTGTTATTATTGTGATGCCAATAAGGATACGTATGATCCTAATGATGATAATCTTTGTTGGGCCGCTGCTAATGCAAATATTATAAACTGGGGAGGATGGGCGCATGCTGAAAATTTTATTAACGAGGACTATGTTTTTGATTATTTTCTTCAGCATTGGTCAAATGGTGGAGATAATATTGATACAGGTCTATATTGGTGGCTTACAGGAGAGGAACAGAGCTCTTTTATAGAAGGCATTCGAGAGTTCTTTAATTTAAATGCAGTGATTCAGGTTGATGGAGGAGGATTTGTTAATATTGTACCTGAACTAGTTTTATCCACAGAATCAAATACAGCAAATATATGGGAATTTATAAAAATACATTTGAATTCAGGTTATGGAATAAATGTTGGATTTTCTTGGGATAATTCTGGGCATGCTATTACAATATGGGGGTATAAAGACGATAGTTTAAATAATGAAAAATGGGTATATTATTCTGATTCAGATGATGATGGCTCCATCAAATTATGGGCTGGAGAAATAACTTTTCAAGATGGATATTATCACTTTCTTAATGGAAAAATTATAACAGCAAGTGCTTTCAAGCAATACGATATTGATTTAGGGGGAATTGCCTGTGAAACTATATCTGATGCCCGGGAAATAGATGTTTCTGATGGTTCCGGGTATCGCCGGGGAAACATTGACTGTGAAAATGACTACGATTATTACAAGTTTACAGCTCCGGGAAGTGGGCTTGCAAATATCGGCGTTACTCCTTTAACAACGGCTGATACAAATTTTTACATATATAACTCAAGCCAGACTCTGCTTGCTTCAGTCACAAACTCCAATTCTTATCAGATTGATGTCACCGCTGGTTCGCTTTATTATATACGGGTTGAAGAGGCAAGTTATCAGTCTGACTTGAATGTAGCGGATTACACCTATACGGTCGATGTCAATATTACAGCTACTCCTGAACCTGACCTGATTCCATATTGCCCGAATGGCTGGGATGATAAGATTGTCGCTTCGATTGTTACCGGAACCAGCTCAGACACAAGTGTTATTACTGAAGAAGATGATATATTTATAGACTGGGCCGTAAAAAATGATTCAAATACTGACATAGATGATAGTTTTTACTATTATCTATATGTTGATGATGAATATAGAAAAAAGTGGACTTCAAGTTCGCTATCTGCCGGATCTTATGCGCCTGTTGTTGACTACAATATTGGTAAGCTTGCTGTTGGAACTCATACAATAAAAATTGTTGCAGACAGTGAGGTGGATATTGATGAAAGCAATGAAACCAATAATGAATACACCAAAACAATAACGGTACAATCTTCGGGAACCTCAGACCCTGATACCGCCACTGTAAGTATATCAGTTCAAGATTCCATCGCCGGAGAGCCAGATGATGACGGAATGTTCCGTATTTACCGATATGGAGGAGATATCAATTCTCCTTTGACTGTAACGTTTTCGTGGAGTGGAGATGCGATAAAAAATAATGACTATGGTCTAAAAAAAGGATCAGAGTCATTAAGTAACACTATTGTAATTGACGCAGGTGAATATTACGTTGATATGATTTTAGATGTTTATGGCAGCAATAATACTCCTGAACCCACAGAAAGTGTAATAATTACCATTGAGGATGGCGAAGACTATAATTTAGGAACTCCAAGTAGTCAGACAATATATATTACAGATGATGATGGAGTTGACGGTCCTGATTCATACGAGGATGATGACATAGCAAGCAATGCCAATGAGATTAATATATCAGGAATAACGCAAACTCACAATATACATGATGAGGGAGATGTTGATTGGTTGTTTTTTGATATATATCAAAAAAGTCAGGTTACGATATTGACTTCGGGTGATCCTGAAGACGATGATAGTGATACGGAGATATATTTATATGGTCCCAATTCATATACAAACCAAATTGTTACTGATGATGATGACGGGAACTATTACTTTTCAAAGATAACTCCAGCAGACTATACCAACGGATATTTAGAGCCGGGAAGGTATTATATAAAAGTCGAAGAACATGGTTTAAACAAATTAATTCAAGAATACGATATTCAAGTAACGGCTGTCCCCATCTCACCAACTGTAAGTATATCAGTTCAGGACTCCACCGCCGGCGAGCCGGATGACGATGGAATCTATAGAATAACTAGAGACGGCGGGGCTTTGGATTCTGAATTAGTTGTTTATTTTGCAACAGGAGGCGACGCGGATAAGGATGATGACTACATTCTAAAAAACGGTGATATTACTTTAAGTACTTCAGTTACAATTGCCGCCGGAGAGTCTTATGTCGATATAACTCTTGATGTTCAGTCAGACAACAGTTACAATGAAGAGCCCGAACTGGCTACTCTTACTTTAATATCTGACTCCTCGTATGAGATAGACTCGGACAATGCGTCCGCATCAATAAGTATTACGGAAGATAATCAAGCACCCAGTGTTCCTGCCGGGTTGATTTATGTGGCCAACGGTGAAACAACCGCGCTTGGCTGGAAGGATTCCACTGATTCTTCAGGAATAAAAGAGTACATTGTCGAATTCGCGGATAACGCCCAGTTTACTGATTCGATAATTGAAACAGTCACTGCAAGTGAGTTTGAAGTAACCGGTTTAACGGATATGACTACTTATTATTGGCGAGTCAAGGCGATAGACAATGTAGGAAATGAGTCTTCATGGGCAGAGGATAGTTTTTTGTACTACAATCAATACCTGACCAAGCTGACTGCTTCTGATGGGGAGGCATATGATAACTTTGGCTTGTCTGTTGATTTAGACGAGAGTTACATTGTTGTCGGAGCTCCTAGTGATGATAGTTTGGGCGATAATTCAGGTTCCGTATACGTGTATAACTGGAATGAAGGGGAATATGAAGAAATTGTATTATATGCTCAAGATGGTGAACCACTGGATTTTTTCGGTTCATCCGTCGCAATTGAAGGCAATTATATTGTGGTTGGTGCCTCAGGTGATGATATTAATGGTAATGCGTCGGGCATTGTCTATGTATATCATTATAATGGAGTCTCATATGATATCATTAATCTTGTCGCATCGGAAGGTGTAAGCAATGATTTCTTTGGAGAATCAGTATCGATAGATGGTTCCAATATTGTAGTTGGAGGACATTATGTTGCCAACGATGGGACGGATAGTATTTGTGCTTATGTTTACCGTTGGAACGGGACATCTTTCGATGAATTTAAACTTATTACATCAGATCGTAGTTCAGGAGGTTATTGGGGCTCCTCCGTGGCAATAGATGGTGATAATGTCGTGGTTGGTGCCGCAGGTGATGATATCAATGGTAGTATGTCGGGAAGCATTTATCTCTATCACTGGAATGGTTCGTTTTACGATAAAACCAAACTGGCACCATTGGATGATGGTACTGAGTATGATTACTTTGGAGCTTCAGTTGCTATAGATGAAGATAATATTGTGGTAGGAGCACCAGGAGATGATATCAACGGTGATATGTCTGGCATAGTTTATGTATATCGCTGGAATGGGAGTATGTATGATGAAATAAGATTGTGTGCGAGTGATGGTGCCGGGGGAGACTATTTTGGGTGTTCAGTTGCTATAGATGGAGATTATATTGCAGTTGGAGCTTGGGGAAAAGACGAAAATGGTTCAGATTCTGGTTGCGCTTATGTTTTCCATTGGAACGGATCGTCTTACGATGAATTTAAGCTGTTGGCTCCTGATGGTACATACGGAGACCAATTTGGATATTCAGTTGCGATTCAGGGAGATAAGTTCGTAGTGAATTCACTTTGTGACGATGATAGTGCAACAGATTCAGGAAGTGCATATGTGTTTGATCTGTCTGGTCTCTTTCTCGATACGCCAGTCAGCTTAAGTGATACTTCTTCTCAGTCTAATGCAACTCTTGACTGGAATGATGTATCTGATAATATTTTCGGCATAAATCACTATGTGGTAGAATATGCCGACAACTTTAACTTTACTGGTGCAAGTTCGCGAGAAACTACTTTCAGTGAATTAGATATAAATGGACTAGATGACGGCATATACTACTGGCATGTCAAAGCGGTTGATAATGAAGGTAACGAGTCTGCTTGGAGCGTAACGGACAATTTTACGATTGATATCCCGGATACTGAGGACCCGGACATACCAACGGGATTAACAGATACTGTTACTGGAAGTAGCGCTAGCCTGGACTGGTCTGATTCAACTGATGAGTCAGGAATTAAGGAATATATAGTTCAATACGCCGATAATGAAAACTTTACAAGTGCGACCAGTGTTACTGCTTCGATAAGTGAATATGACACACCTGGTTTATCCGATGGAACCTATTACTGGCGGGTTAAAGCGGTTGACAACAGCGACAATGAATCCATCTGGAGTACTACGGATAATTTTACCATTGATACGACCGCCCCAACCTTGCCATCAAGTTTAACAGAAAGTGTAAACGGTGATGACGTAACTCTTGACTGGAATGATTCGGGAGACGCCACAACCTGGGTTGATCATTACAACGTTGAATATACTACCGCCGCCGACTTTAACGGAGCCTCCAGCTTAACAGTTACAGCCAGCACCCTTGATCTGCCGGATCTTGCGGATGGTGTTTACCATTGGCAAGTACAGGCGGTTGATGCCAACGGTAATGAGTCAAATTGGATTGCCGGTAACGACTTTACGGTTGATACCACCGCGCCGGATATTCCAACTGGTCTAACCGGCATCGTTACAGATGCCTCTGCTGCTCTTAATTGGAGTGACTCTTCTGATAATATTACCGGAACCAAAGAATATATTGTCCAATACGCCGATAATGACGGTTTTGTGAATGCGCAGACGGCTAATTCAGGGATAAGTGAGTTGGATTTAAGTGGATTGGCTAACGGAATTTATTATTGGCGGGTCAAAGCAATTGACAATAATGATAACGTATCAGATTGGAGTATTACGGACAGTTTTAATATAAGTACAAATGAAGTTATAGTGTTATCGGCTCAAAACGGGAGTATTGGTGATGAGTTTGGTGGAGCCGTTGATATTGACGGAGACAGAATCGTAGTGGGCGCTGCTATGGCTGATAATCCAGGTTCTAATTCTGGGAGTGTATATGCTTATCACTGGAACGGAAGTGGTTATGATCAATATAGCCTTGATATGACCGGAATTGAAGAGAATGACCTCTGCGGGTGCTCTGTTGCAATTTCAGGAGATACAATCTTAGTCGGAGCTACTGGCGATGATGACAAAGGGAGTTCTGCCGGTAGTGTTTATATTTTTACATGGAACGGAAGTTCTTACGATAGAGTCAAGATTTTAGCGTTGGACGGCGACTCTACTGACCGTTTTGGAGTCTCAGTCGCTATTGATGGAGATATTCTGGTTTCCGGAGCTTGTTATGATGAAGCAAACGGACATGAGTCCGGTTCGGTATATGTATGGTCAACAGCTGACAATTCAGCCGAATATAAGCTTCCTTTTTATGGAGCTGAAGGCGATCTTTTCGGAAGAACTGTTGCAGTAGATAATAACAATATAGTAGTCGGAGCTATCTGGAATGATCAGAATGGAAAAGATGCCGGAAAAGCTTATGTGTACCGTTGGAATAGTATTGAGTATGAGAAATATGACCTTTTACCTTCAGAGGTGACAAATTATGATAATTTAGGTTACGCCGTTGCAATTGACAGCGATGTCGTTGTGGTGGGCGCTTTTCATGACGACAATGTTAACGGAACAGATTCCGGTAGTGTTTATGTCTATCATTGGGATGGGCAGAGTTATCAGGAAATGGATACACTGCTGGCTTCAAACGGGAGCAGTTACGATTATTTTGGCTGTTCTGTTGCGGTTGAAGACTCATATATTGCTGTAGGAGCCTATGGAGATGATACTAACGGAGATGAGGCTGGAATGGTATACTTATACCGCTGGAATGGACGTGTATATGATGAGGTTGCGATAATTTCAAATGATTCGGTGGGGGCGGGAGATAGCTTCGGAAGGTCAGTTGCTATTGACGGAGATAATCTTGTTATCAGTGCAATTGGAGACGATGTAAATGGAAACAATTCCGGTCGCGTCTATGTTTACAGTATCAGCGATATATTAATAGATGTACCTCCGACAATTCCCGTTAATCTGATGAGTAACTTATCAAATAGTAATGCATCCCTTGACTGGGATGAATCCATCGATGAAGCAGGAGTCAAAGAATATATAGTTGAATACGCCGATAACGATCAATTCACTGAATCTACAAGTCATAATGTCACAGCCAGTGAGATTTATTTGCCAGAACTGACTGATATGACCACCTATTATTGGCGCGTCAAAGCAATCGACAATAATGATAACGTATCAGATTGGAGTATCACGGACAGTTTTTCGATTGATATACCTGATACTGAGGCTCCATACATCCCAACGGGATTAACTGATGGTGTAACTGAAAACAGCGCAACTCTGGACTGGGAAGATTCCAACGATAACAAGTCCGGATTGAAAGAGTATGTTGTTCAATATGCGGACAATGAAAACTTTGAGAACGCGCAAATTGCTAATGCCAATGAGAGTTTGTTGAACCTGCCTGATTTAACCAATGGGACATACTATTGGCGGGTCAAAGCAATTGATAACAATAATAATGAATCCGAATGGAGTGGCCTGAGCAGTTTTGAAGTTAATATGCCGTTTACTCCAGTAGTCAGTGCCGGAATGGCGGTTTCAAGTGAAACTGTTGCAAGTGGTACTCAAACAGTGATAGACGGCGGTTTGACCACCAGTAACACTATTGATGCTCTGGGAATTCAAAACGTATCTTCAGGCGGAGTTGCATCCGCGACAATAGTCAATTCAGGAGGTAAACAATACGTTTATTCAAATGGCACAGCAAACTCAACAGAGATAAATACCGGTGGTACACAGACAGTCATGGAAGACGGCATGGTCAACAGTACAATGGTTAACTCTAGTGGCTATATGCATGTATCCAGCGGAGGTACGGCAAATTCCACGACAGTTAATTCCAGGGGTAATATGTATGTCTCTAGTGGAGGTGAGGCAAATTCTACGATTCTTAGCGGCTTTTTCGCCTGCCTGTCTGTTTCCAGCGGTGGCTCGGCCAACTCCACAACAATAGACGATTACGGATACATGTACATTTACAATGGCGGAACAGCAAGCAACACCGTAGTAAACAATTATGGATATATGAAGATTTCCAGCGGAGGCATCGCTGATAATACCATTGTTAATTCCAGCTATGTTTTTGTTGACTCCAGTGGAACAGTTAATAATACCCAAATACATTCCGGGGGAAGCGTATTTGTCAATAAAGATGGAACAGTTGATAATACCATGATTAATTCCGGCGGCTATTTATATATTTCCAGTGGCGCATATGCTGCTAATACCACCATTGAATCCGGCGGAATTATGAGATTCTATTACGGTTCAGCTTCAGGTATTATTCAATCTCAAGGAGGTATATTTCAAGGGTGCACTAACGCAACCGTCATTGAAGCGACGAATGAGAATGGCACATTTTCCATTATTGATGGGACCGCATCAAATATTATTGGCGGGTGCGCTGTCTTATCGGGACATTCAGCTGTTAACACAACTGTTACCGGTAGCATGTACGTATTTAGCGGCGGGAGTGCCTCAGGTATTACTCAACTACAAGGGGGTATCTTTCAAGGGAATACAGGAGCAACTGTTCTAGACGCAATCAATGAGAATGGCGCTTTTTTCATTAATAATGGTATTGCTTCTAATATTATTGGAGGCCTTGAAGTTAAGTCCGGTCATATTGCATATGATACGACAGTCGCTTCCGGCGCAGATATGTATGTTTGCTCCGGGGGGAGTGCCGTGGGCATGGTTATCAATTCCGGGGGGAGCGCTTATATTGAATCAGGAGGGATAATCAGCGGAAGCCTTGAAGTAAACGGAGGAAGGGTAGTTATTAATGAAAACCTCAGAATAGACGATCCTGTTGATTATATTTCACTCAACGGAGATTCCATCCTTACGGTCAGAGGTGGCTTATATTTATCCGATTGCGCGAACTTATATCTTTCAGGAGAATGTAACGAAATATTAACAGGCGGAGCCGGCGTTATAGTAGCAGACGCAAGTGAAATTGTTTTTGACCTTACCGATTTTTCCGGTCCGAACAACGAAGTTATGCTTAATAATTTGTCAATAATCACTGCTGATAATTTTACTGTTACCGTAGGAGATGTTGCGTATGGAGATTACCGCCTTGCAGGAAATGCCGATGCATTTAACCAAAGCATAACAGTTGAGTATAATGATACAGTACTTGGGAATCTAGACCTGACCAATATGCTTGTTAGTGAAGATACCCGATATTTGTTAAGCGTAAACTCATCCGACGAGTTAATATTGACGGTGACTGTGAATGAGTCTATTGCTCCTGATATTCCTTTCAGTTTGTCAGAATCAGTGATTGGCTATTTCAGTAATTTAAACTGGAGTAGTGAGGCCGACGATGGTTCAGGGGTAAAACAATATATTGTCGAATACGCAAACAACAGTAATTTTAATGATTCTGTACTCCAAGCGGTTTCTGATAATGCACTTGATATAAAAATTTTACCGGACACTGAATATTATTGGCGAGTCAAGGCCGTTGATTACGCCGGAAATGAATCCGCCTGGAGTGCTACTGAGTCTTTTACCACCCGCTCAAACGATTGGAATGGCCCAGTCGTCGACAGCTTACTGGATGTAGTTGATGATTCTGATGGTATTACCACATTGCGTGAAGCTATTATACTGGCAAATTCCCGCGATGGTTATGATGCAATAACTTTTGCCGATGGCCTGACCGGAACAATCTATCTGAATGGAAGTTTGGATATAAATGATGACGTTGATATTATCGGTTTAGGGGCTGATTTACTTACGCTGGATGCTAATGGAACAGAAAGCGTTTTTGAAATTAATGGAAGTGAAGACCGCAACATTGAGGTGATGTTATCAGGACTGATGATTACCGGGGCCAGCAGCTATTATAGCGGCGGGATAGAAGCTGAATATAGCAACCTTACTGTTTCAGACTGTATTATTTCCGGCAATGACAGCGGGGGGATTAATTTTAGTTATGGAAGCTTATTTGTTTCAAGCAGCATCATCTCGGATAATCGAAATAATGACTACGGTGGCGGAATTTACGTCTTTAATGGAAGTTTGACTGTTTTAGACAGTGTTATATCTACTAATACTGCTGATTACGGAGGAGGCGGAATAAATGTAACCGTTGAAGATGGATGTGTTTTGGAGACTACTATTATTAATAGCGAAATCAGTGATAATAACGCAATATCAGAAGAAGAAGAAGATGGGGGGGGTGGAATTAGATTTAGAGGCACCGGAGATGTAACGGTCATTAATTGTACCATTGCTGGAAATTATACCGGGGGAAAAGGAGGTGGAGTCAAGTATGATAATGATTTTGATTTTGATGATTTTGATAATAATTATAGTGGTATTTTAACCATTAATAACAGTATTGTTGCGGATAATTCAGCAAATATTAATTATGATAACATTTATGGAGTTATCGGAACCAGTAATAACAGCATTATAGGTTCAAATGATGGATATCCGATTTTTATTGATTCTGAAAACGGGGATTATCGTCTATCAAACGGAAGTACTGCTATTAACGCAGGAAACAACCATTGGGCTAATAATATTGACGGAACTTTATTGATGAATGACCTGAACGGCAATGACCGCATTTCTGATTCAATCGTTGATATTGGTGCTTACGAATCTGATTTCACCACCAGACTTATCATTGAAAACTCAATGCAAACAGTTATTCCGGAAGGAGGTTCATCCTCCCTTTCACTTAGACTTGCTGAAGCGCCGGAAGATGACGTTGTTGTTTCAATTGTCAGGCAAAGCGGATCAGGGGAAATAACGATTTCCGACTCAACTCTTACTTTTTCAAGTGACAACTGGAATATTGCTCAGGAACTGACGTTTTCGGCTCCCGCGGATGCAGATTTTGAATGGGAACAAGCCTCATTTATGGTAACTATCGATGACGTCGAACAAGCGAGTTTCTCGGTAACGGTCGAAGACCCGGTAACCTATGTTGTTGACAGTTTGCTGGATGTCGTAGCCGAAGATGGAGTTTTGACGTTGCGTGAGGCGATTCTAGCCGCTAACACAGATGCCGCTATCAATGAAGCTCAAGCTGGAAGTTCGAGCCATGTTGATAAAATAACTTTTGCTGAAGGATTGGTTGGAACAATCAACTTAAATTCTTCTCTGGAAATAAACAGCTTCTTGGATATTATCGGTCCCGGTGCAGATTCACTTTCAATTAACTACGATGGAAGTGGCAGTGTTTTTTCAATTTCTAATTGGGATGACAGAGTGGATGTATCATTTGCAGGGGTGACAATCTCCGGCGCAAGTAATTACAGTCATGGAATTCAGTGTGAAAATTGCAACGTGTTTGTATCTGATTGCATAATATCAGATAACGAAGGCGGAGGTATTGAGATTTACGATGGAAACTTATTTGTAACAGGCTCTATCATATCTGAAAACGGCATGAATAACGAAGGCGGAGGTATTACTGCAAACAACGTAATTATCACTGTCTTAAATAGTGTAATATCTAATAATAATGCTGAAAAAGGCGCGGGAATTTACATTGGTTCTGAAGCAAATAGCACTCTAAATGTTATTAATAGCGAAATTAGCGGGAATACAGCAGTTGATGAGGGTGGGGGGATCTGGTTCATGAGTAATGGCTATCTATTAGTAACCAACAGCACCATTGCCGGTAATATAGCCGGGTCCAGTGGAGGTGGAATCTCTTTTCTCGAAAATACGGATAATTGTGCATACATCGATAGTATTCTGTCATTGAACAACAGTGTTATTGCGGGAAATATATCAAGAATTGATATTGATGATGACATTCAAGGATTTATAGGAGAAAATAATAGTAGTTTTATTGGAACTGAAGATGGAGACCCGCTATTCCTGGATTCGGATAACGGAGACTATCGCCTATCATCTGACAGTTCTTTAATAAATGCCGGGAATAATGAATTGGCTGTTGGTATTGATGGTGAGACGTTATCTGTCGATCTAGATGGGAATCAGCGTTTTTCTGGTGATTTCATCGACATTGGTGCTTATGAAACAGATGTAGTTCCTCCTGTTGTTCCAACCTTGCTATCAAGTACAATTGAGAATATTTTTGAGGTAACATTTGACTGGGCGGATTCGACGGACGAGTCCGGGATATCAGGATATGTTTTTCAATTATCGGAACATGATGATTTTTCCTATAAATCAAGAGATGTTTTTATTGTCGAAAGTGGATATAATCTGGATTGGGACGATGGAATTTATTACTGGCGAGTTAAAGCAATTGATAATAATGAGAATGAGTCAGGCTGGAGTGACGTATCTACTATAGTTATAGACTCCCATGATCCGGAAATTCCGTCCGGTCTAGCAGATAACGTTTTAGATGATAGCATCAGATTGTCCTGGGAACAATCTGATGATTATATATCCGGAATTAAAGAATACATTATTGAATACGCGGATAACGGTGATTTTGATAATGCAACTTTGATTCATTATACTGATAACGTTATTGAGATCCCTCCCCTTGGAGATGGAATTTATTACTGGCGGGTCAAGGCCGTTGACAATGCCGGTAACGAGTCTGCTTGGAGTACTACTGAGACTTTCAGTATTGATCTAGCTGATACAACTGCTCCGTCCATTCCTACTGGTCTTACCGATAGCATCAACAATAATGATGTATCACTGGATTGGTCTGACTCAACAGACGACAAGTCAGGCATCAAAGAGTATATTGTCCAATACGCCGATAATCTATCTTTTTCCGCCTCAACTTTAAAAAACGCTTCAACTAGTAACGCGGATTTGAATTCTCTTAACGATGGAACCTATTACTGGCGGGTAAAAGCGGTTGACAACAGCGACAATGAATCCAGCTGGAGTACTACGGATAATTTTACCATTGATACGACCGCCCCAACCTTGCCGTCTGGTTTAGCAGAAAGCGTAAATGGTGATGACGTAACTCTTGACTGGAATGATTCGGGAGACGCCACAACCTGGGTAGATCATTACAACGTTGAATATACCACCGCCGCCGACTTTAACGGAGCCTCCAGCTTAACAGTTACAGCCAGCACCCTTGATCTGCCGGATCTTGCGGATGGTGTTTACCATTGGCAAGTACAGGCGGTTGATGCCAACGGTAATGAGTCAAATTGGATTGCCGGTAACGACTTTACGGTTGATACCACCGCGCCGGGCATCGATATGCAATTTGATGATGAGACGAAAATTCTTTCATGGAGCATTACAGACGACGGAACCGGGATTGCCGGATATGACCTTAGTCTTACTTTAAACGGTGATTTGATTGATTCATTTACTCAACTTACAGGTTCTTTCGACTTGTCAGAAAGTGATCCAGGTGATTATGAATTAATTGGTTGGGCTGTGGATGGAGTTGAATTACGTTCCGAACAAACGTTGTCATTCACGATCAATGATAACGAAGCTCCAACAACACCCGGCAATCTTGATTTGACGGTTGAAGCCGGAGGAGTAGATTTCAGTTGGACCGAAGCGGGCGACAATGTAGAAGTTGCAGGCTATAATATTTCAGTGTGGAACGGTGTTGATTATGACGAGTCATTTTTTACCACTGATTTAATCTATTCCCTTTCAGTCCTGCCGGATGGAACATATTCCTGGAAAATCAGCGCAGAGGATACAAGCGAGAATACATCGGATGAAGTAACCGGATTCGACTTTATCATTGATACGACCGCCCCTGATGTTCCGAACAACTTGAGTCAAAATATTACAGAAGACAGTGCGTCTTTAAATTGGGATGATTGTGCGGATAATGTTACCGGGGTTAAAGAATATGTGATCGAATTTGCCGAAAATAGTCTTTTCACTGATTCGACCAGCCAAACAATTCAAACAAGTGAGGTTGTTTTATCAGATTTAACAGATATGACTACCTATTTCTGGCGAGTCAAATCAGTTGATAACAACGATAATGAATCGGCCTGGAGTGTTACGAGTAGTTTTGATATTGATATTCCGGATACTAAAGCGCCTGCAATTCCGGAGTCACTGGCAACAACTATAGTTGAACACACTGCCACGCTTGATTGGGCTGACGCAAGTGATAATAAATCGGGCATCAAACAGTATATTGTTGAATATGCCGATAATGTTGATTTCAATAATTCAGAAACTCTGATTGCCAATTCCAGTACTAAAGTGTTAGAAGGCTTGACTGATTTGCAAACTTATTATTGGCGGGTCATGGCGGAGGATGCAGCCGGTAATCTATCTGAATGGAGTGAGATCAAGAATTTTACGATAGACGTAACTGACACTCAGGCCCCAGATATTCCGACAGGACTTTCTGGATTGGTCAATGATAACTCCGTAAGTCTTGACTGGGGTGATTCAAGTGATGATAAATCCGGGCTGAAAGAATATATTGTCGAATATTCCGATAATGACGGTTTTCTGAATGCGCAGACGGCTAATTCAGGAGTGAGTGAGTTGGATTTAAGTGGATTGTTTAACGGCATTTATTATTGGCGGGTTCAAGCAATTGATAACAGCGATAATGCTTCGGCTTGGAGTTCCTCTGAAAGTTTTACCGTTGATATGACGGCTCCTGATGCGCCTGCGTCTTTAAATTATGCTGTATCAGGTAATGATGTTTCATTGGACTGGATTGATTCCGTTGACAGTTTAACCGGCTTGGATAACTATATAGTTGAATATACTTTAACTGATTTCGATGACGCAAACAGCTCAACGCCTGATGTCAGCGCTCTTGATCTGTTTGATTTGGCTGATGGCGTATACAGTTGGCGGGTCAAGGCGGTCGACAGCAAAGGTAACGAAACAGCGTGGGTTAATGGAGAAGATTTTACGATTGACACAACCGCCCCGGCTGTGCCTGCTGACCTTGCTCAAGAAGTTGCTGATGACAGCGCTTTGCTGAATTGGTCTGATGCAATTGATAATCTCTCCGGGATGAAAGAATATATTGTCGAATATGCCGATAACGATCAATTCATTGATGCAACTTCAGAGGTCGTTGCCGTTAGTGAATTAAGCCTTTCAGATTTGCAGGATTTGACTACTTATTTCTGGCATGTCAAAGCAGTTGACAACAATGGTAACGAATCGGCTTGGAGTGCCCCGGAAAATTTTAGTATTGACATTCCTGATACCGAAGCCCCTCAGGTTCCTTCCGGATTGACAGATGATGTTGATGAGGATAGCGCTGTGCTTGACTGGAATGACAGTTCCGATAATAAGTCGGGCATAAAAGAATATGTAGTAGAATATGCTGATAATGATACGTTTGCCGGAGCAACCGCCAGGAACGTTCAAGATAGCGAAATAACCCTTAATGGATTGCTTGATTTAACTACTTATTATTGGCGTGTAAAGGCAGTTGATACCGATAATAATACTTCGACATGGAGCTCCACGGAAAGTTTCAGGGTTGATATTTCAGACAACCAGCCTCCTACTGTTCCCACTGGTTTGACTTGTGCGGTAAACTCCAATGACGTTTCTTTAAACTGGAGTGAATGCGCTGATAATAAATCAGGGGTCAAAGAATATATGGTTGAATATTCCATTGATGGTGGTTTTGTTAGTGTTTTATCTGTAGTATCGCCAACCAGTGATATTGAATTGACAGATCTGTCGGACGGAACTTATTACTGGCGTGTTAAATCCGTAGATGAATGTGGGAATAGCTCAGTCTGGAGCGCTGAAGATACTTTTTATATCGATGTTACCGCCCCTGATATCCCTGATGCGTTGACCTGTGATGTATCCGGAAGTGATGTGACTTTTGATTGGACGGATTCAAATGACAACCTAACTGGATTGAAAGAATATGATTTTGAATATTCACCTAGTGAAGATTTCTCATGGTCGACTACTTATACCTCTGAAGACAGCAGCTACCCCCTCTTAGATTTGACAGATGGCATATTCTATTGGCGAGTAAGATCCGTTGACGAAAATAATAATAAGTCGGCATGGGCATATGGCAACGAGTTTACTGTCGACACAACCGCACCAGGAACCCCGACCGGACTTGATAATTTCGTATCCGACAGGGATGCAACAGTTGCCTGGAATACAGTGGTTGACAACCTTTCCGGAATAAAAGAATACGTGGTTGAGTATGCAGATAACGCTGAATTTGATGGCGCTCAGTCGGTGACGTCATCAAATGTTGACTTAGTTTTGAGCAGTTTGCCGGATGGTTCTTACTTCTGGCATGTGAAGTCTTTAGACAATTCAGGTAACGAATCTAACTGGAGTTCTATTAATACTTTTAATATTGATCAAACCGCTCCAGACATTCCGGATGGATTATCCAGTAGTGTTACTAATGACAGCGTTGCTCTGGATTGGGCAAATGCAGATGATAATCTCACTGGAATTAAAGAGTACATAGTTGAGTACGTAGACATCAGTGATTTGTCCAGCGTGGAAACATTACATGTAACGTCATCGGAACTGAACTTGACTGGGCTAAGTGACCTGACAACTTATCAATGGCGAGTGAAAACAGTGGATAATGCTGAAAATGAGTCGGACTGGTCAACTCCAGAGACATTTACGGTTGACATCCCGGATACCCAATCTCCATCATACCCAACCGGTCTGGTTGTAGCAGTAGACGGCAAAGACGTAACGTTTGATTGGGCTGATTCAACTGATAACAAATCAGGCATAAAAGAATATGTTATTGAATATGATAAATACGGGGACTCATCCGGTTGGTTCTCATATACGACAACCACAAGTGAATATTTAGCCAGTAGTATGCCAAGCGGCAGGTATTCCTGGCGGGTTAAAGCGGTTGACAATAATGGGAATGTCAGCTATTCAAGTTCAAAAAGTTTTGTCCTTGATACAGCTGGCGACGGATTTTCAAATGCAAGCACAATCGATGTCACAACTAATTACTCTGACGATGAATATGTCGGCAAATATGATGCCTGTGACATGTATTGCTTTGATGTTGATAGTCCCGGAGAATTTGACCTTGCTTTGACAAATCTCAGCGCTAAAACTAAAGTTGCCCTTTATGTCTGGAACGGTAAAAAATATAAAAAGCTAAAAGGAGCCAATGCCAAGCTGGATAAGAAGACCGGGTTAACGGAGGCTCACATCGACAATATTCTACTGGATGATACTACTTATTATCTTGAAGTGATGTCCGGAGATAAGGGCAAGGGAAAATGCAATACCGATTACACTTTGGATATTACCCCGTCATATTTCCCGGAGGCTACGGACAATAATAGTTGGCAGCAAGCCACGGAAATCATTCCGGATGTAAGCCTCGACGGTTTTGTCGGCTTTGGGGATGCTTGTGACTGGTATAAATTTCAAGTTGATGACCTGACCGCATTTGGCTTTGACCTGACAGGAGAAGATAAAAACGCCAGACTGACGGTCTACATATGGGATGAAAGAAAGGACAAGCTCAAAAAAGTCAAAAACGCCAAACTAAAATTTGGCGAAGCCAGTATCGATAATCTTAATCTCGATGCGGGGTTATATTACGTTGAAGTCCTTTCTGCCGACAAAGGTAAAGGGAAAAAGAATACAGATTACAATCTTAGTATCTCTGAAGTGATGTAAAATAAAATTATTCGCCACGGCATATAATACTAATGAGGGTATAAATAAGCAAATCTATCGAGAAAGGTTTAGTGGACCAATTTATTTGACGAGAGCCAAACTTGTTACCTCTTCAAAACTTTCTTTTTATTTCTGAACTTTGAAAATTGAGAAAGTAAACGGATTCAATGTCTTACACTTCTCATGAAAGTGCTGCTAATATAAACCATTATACTATAGGGATCTTAGCTGATGGCCAGGTGTTCATCGCATTTTTTTTACATAGCAGTGATTTCCAGTCCATATTCAGTATTCTTCTTTCCTTTTCCTTTGTCGGCAGAAAGGACTTCAACGTAATATAACCCCGCATCGAGATTAAGATTGTCGATGTTGGCTTCGCCAAATTTTAGTTTGGCGTTTTTGACTTTTTTGAGTTTATCTTTGTTGTCATCCCATATGTAGACCGTCAATCTGGCGTTTTTATCTTCTCCTGTCAGATCAAAATCGAACGTGGTTAAATCATCAACTTGAAATTTATACCAGTCACAAGCATCTCCGAAGCCGACAAAACCATTATCAGTGCTAAAATCAAGCGTGATTTCAGAGGCAAGTTCCCAGGTGTTGTTGTCGGTTGCATCCGGAAATATATCGGTGACGACATCCAGATCATAGGTCGTATTGCATTTCCCCTTGCCCTTATCGCCGGACAGGATTTCCAGGTAATACGTGCCGACATCAAGCAGGGCGTTGTCGATAACCGCGGCGATTTCTCCGGTTGACTTGTCTTCTTTTGCCGCAGCTTTTTTAATGGCTTTGTATTTGCCTTTGACCAGGGTGTAAAGTGCTATGGAGACTTTGGATTCAAGCCCGGTCAGTTTGAAATTGAATTCGCCGGCAGACGCGACATCAAATGTGTAGACATCCTGGGGATCGCAAAAACCGACCCAACCTGATGCGCCGGACTCAATATCCAAATCGCCGGAAGAGCCTGTACCTGTCTTGAAATTAAACTCATCAGAAACATCTTCTTCAGGAAAATAAGCCGGAGTAATTTCCAATTCGTAGTCCGTATTACATTTTCCTTTGCCCTTGTCACCGGACATTACTTCAATCCAATAGGTTCCGGAATTCAATAAAAAGTTGTCAATGAACGCCCCGGTTTCACCGGTAGCTTTATCTGTTTTGGCGGAAGCCTTTTTCAAACTCTTGTACTTCCCATTCACAATTGAGTAAATAGTAACGAACGCTTTTGATTCCAATCCAGTCAAAACAATATTAAACTGTCCCGCGGTTTCCACATCAAAACAGTAGATGTCACAGGCATCCCCCGCTCCGACATGTTCGCTGTTACAAAATACTTCATCCACGTCAATGTTTTCTGCATCGGCAAAAGTATTTCCGGCTGTATCTCCAGTATCAAAAGTGCTTACGGTCGACCAGTCACTTTGGTTGCCGAAGTTATCCACCGCTGCAGCACGCCAGTACCAGGTGCCGTATGAAAGATTGGAGATGTTTAATACGCTATCTGAAACGGTTTGCGTATTGGCGCTATTGAACTCCGCATTATCTGCATATTCCACCACATATTCCTTGACTCCGGACACGTTGTCGGAAGCATTATCCCAGTCCAGTACAGCATTTGATCCTTGCGGTATTTCGACTAAGTTTGCCGGTGCAGCCGGAGCGGTTGTGTCTATCATGAAATCACTTCCATCAGTCCAGCCTGTCTCATTCCCATTATTGTCAACCGCTTTAACGCGCCAGTAGTATACGCCATCGGCAAGGTCATTCAAATCAAGATTGCTGTCGGCTGCGGAATCAATAAAAGAATCGCTGAAATCAGCGCTAAGAGAATATTCGACTGAATACTCACTGACTCCAGTCAGGTTGTCAATAGAATCAGTCCAGTCCAGAGTAACATCATTCTCCGCGACATCAGCGCTCAGAGAAGCCGGGTCAGATGGGGCTGCTGTATCAATGGAAAAGCTGTTAACCTCGCTCCATTCAGAAACGTTATCATTGTTATCAACGGCTTTCACCCGCCAGTAGTAGACGCCATCAACAAGGCTGTTTAAATCAAATTCACTGACAGCAACAGACGAAGATGCCGCATCTGTGAACTCGCTGTTCATCGCATATTCCAGTTGATATTCCTTTACCGCGTTATTATCAAAAGAATCCCCCCAGTCGAGGGCTGCATCAGGACCATTAACCACGGCAACAAGGGAATCGGGTTGTTCTGGCGGCACGATATCTTGAGGGTTAAAGGTTATTTGCCGGCTGACAGTTCTGCCCATGACAATATTTTCATCAACCGCATAGGCGATAATATTGAAAGAACCAATTTCTTCGAACGAGCCGGTATCCCATGTATATGACCAATTTCCATATTCATCGAAAGATGTCGAGCTTCCAATCCATTCATTAGGGTAATCTGCAAAGCCATCTTTGTTGGCGTCGATAAACAACCGGACTTCGCTTATTGTGTCGCCGTCCACATCCGTAACGGTGCCGGATATGGTCAGAGTATCGCCAATATCCGGGGACAGCTCATCAATCGAAAAATCAGTAATTTCAGGGGGAGAATCCGGTAGAATAAATGTAACGGTCATATCAGCAGGGGCACTTCTTTCGTCAAAGCTGTCTGCGGCGACAACGCGCAAGGTGGTCTCACCGGTTTCATGCTCATCCGTGCGCCATGAATCAAGGCTCCAGCCGTTAGAGCCGTCATTATCGATTTCAAGCAGGATATCACCATCACCGGTTACTTCATAAAAGTATACCTTGCTGATATAATCATCCTGATCCACATCTTCGACAGTCACCTGCATTGAGACTGTCTGCCCAACAAAGATCTCGCTGACCGGATTATCATCAACATCGGTTATAGTAAATGAATTAATTGTCGGTGCGCTGTTAACTGTTCCGCTGCCCATTATTGTATCTCCTTAATATCAAACTACTGAGGCAAAAAGTTGGAAGTCATCACCCATTGATTGTGGATGTTCGATGGCTAGTTCCCCAGAACTGGAATATAGTGGAATATAGTCCGGATTATTGATGGAAAACAGGTCGTTGGTATTCGCATACGCAAATAGATCATAGGTTGAGTTATAACCGCTTTGCAATCCCTCCAGAAAATGCCCTGCGAATCCATAGGGATGCCCGCTCCATGCCACTTCGCTGTTGTTTGATGAAGAGCATGCGAATTCATTAGCATCCAAAGTCAAATCCTCGATCATTCCCCCGGCATAACACTGTGCCATAACATAGGTTTCATATCCGGCATTAATATAAGATGCCCAATCAGCGAACAGAGTATCGCTGATAAAATCATTCCAGCCGCAAAGATAATCCTTTCCGCTTGAAGCTTGAGCACCATGGTCGTATGAATAAAAGAAGAAATGGTCGTTGTCATCTATAATGCCGCCAAGGGTTGAAAATACGCTTTCCAGATTGGCTCCAGTGGCGGACAAGACGGTTGAACCAGATGCAAACGACATATCGGAATTAATTGTTCCCTGATCGATCCCCGGATCGTTGCCATCTGCATATAGGATGTAAATATTATCGGCATCAAGACCATAGTTATTGATCAGAGCCTCATAAATTCCTGAAATATTATCATAATATCTTGAATAATTAGCTGAGGCATTAGCCCCGCCGCTGAACAGGACAGCATAATTTTCCGCCTGATCGGCAGGGGATGGTTCAGAATAAGGAGTCATGTTGACGACCAGATCGTAATCGGAATTACATGCCCCGCCATTACCATAGATCTGAACAAAATAATCACCGGCCGCGATTCCACTCAAGCTGATAGTTTCACCATTTTGAGATGTCGCGCTGAAGTCAATAAGATTACCGGTGCTGTCAAATAATTTCAAGTCCAAGTCTCCTAATCCGTTATTGAAGTCAATTGCAACGTAATCACCCAGCTGTCCCTGATGGTCAATACTGAATTTAAACCAGTCAGCGGTGTCGCGTAATTGCAGATCATAAATATTGAGGCCGGATGAAGCATCAAGCAAATCATACGCTGTCGCGAACGTATCATTATTTTCATATTCATCATCCATGCCGGAAATATCGGTTAATGTCAAAGAGTATTCACCTTCACTTCCGGCAACATCACCGGAGCCGTCGAGTGCACTGTAACTAGCGTTTTGATATCCTGAGACACCGATGTAATAAGTCCCGGCGTCGACGAAAATATATTCCAGGTAAGATTCATTAGAAACGGATTCCCCGGCCGCGGCGGCATTGTCATTGAATGCCAATTCGTTTCCTGCGGCATCGAAGATACGAATCCAGGAATCGTCAAGCGACGCACTGCCGCTGCGGTCAATATCAAACGCGATGGATTGGTTGTCTTCCACATAAAAAGCAAACATATCGACATCTGATGCCGTGGGACTGTCAAGCTCATCATAAACCGTCTGGCCGACAGCAATATTTACGGCCTCTGAAATCTCATCGTCCAGGTCAAAAACTCCCAGTTCATCAAGAATCAAAGTGTAATCCCCGGATATTCCGCCGACATCTCCACTGCCGTCAAGGGCATTGTATGCATCATTGCCCCAGCCTGAAACTCCCACATAATAGGTTCCGCCTGCGTCAAAAAGATATTCAAGATATGAATCACGAGAACTGCCCTCACCTGGAGCTGCGCCATCATCATTGAAATCCAACTCAATTCCGTTTCCATCGAAAATACGGATCCATGAGTCAAAATCACTGCTTCTGCGGTCGATATCAAAGCTGATCATTTGACCGGCTTCTACCTCGAAAGAATACATGTCAACATCGGTTGCGGTTGATATTGACTGCATGGTCGAACTTTGCGTGTCGATTGCAACTGCATCGGCTATGGTGTCGTCAATCGAAGCGGCCGCGGAGGCTATTAAGCTGACTTGCAGGATAAAGTCGCTGGTATTGCCGGCAGTATCACCGGTCCCGTCAACCGCGCCGTAAGAATCATTGCCACTTCCGGAAATGCCGAAATAATATGTTCCTCCTATATCAAAATGATATTCCAAATATAAACTGTTATCGGGATTAACTCCGTTATCGTCAATCGCCAGTTCAACTCCTGCACTGTCAAAAATTCTAAGACAGGTACCGTTGTCAGACTGGATCATAAATCCCAATGTATCTTCTGCCGCGACCGTAATCTTGTACATATCAACATCGGTATCAGGATCAATGCCGCCAACATAATAATTATCGCATGTGACCAGAGCAGCTTCGAGAATCTGGTCATTGTAGTCTTCGGGAACATACCTGCTCACGCTAAGTGCAAAGTCCCCGGTGTCCCCATTAACATCTCCTTCGCCGGTTAAAGCATCGTAGCTATAGTTCCCGTACCCGGATACGCCCAGATAATATACCCCCGAGTCGGCAAAGCTGTAACGCAGTTTTGAGTAATAATCATTTCCATTGTTATCGTTCGATGCCAGCATCACACCATTACTATCAAAAAGTCTGAGGTAAGTATCCACGTCATCATCGGAACGGGAAGATGTCGCAAAGTCTATGGTATCTCCGGCATTTACGCTTATTGCGAAAATATCAACATCATTCAGGTTATTGATAGAACCTTGTATCACAACCGGAATTTCATCGATAACAGTCGCCTCGGATATCTGATCATCGGAGTCTACGGAGAAGTCATTGCCGTTTACCCATTCGGAATTGTTGCCATTGCCGTCGATCGCCTTCACGCGCCAATGATATATGCCATCCGGCAGATCAGTCAAATCGATTTCACTAGTTGTAACTGACAGAGAATACGGTGAATCAAAGTTGGAATCAGCGGTATATTCAACAATATATTCGTTAATCCCGGTAAGATTATCGACGGATGCATTCCAAAAAAGCGATGCTCCACCATCATCAGTGATAGCACTCAATCCAGAGGGCAGCATTGGGGCAGTAGTATCAATAATAAAAGTTTCTCCATAAATCAAGGAGGTTTCATTGCCGGAGTTATCAACGGCCTTGACTCGCCAGTGATAAATTCCATCGATAAGATTATTGAGAATTGACTCGCTGACAGCGGATGTCAGAGAGTAAATTGTCGCAGAACCGGATTTCATGTATTCGACGGTATAACTGTTCAATCCGGAAAGGCTGTCGCTGGAATCCGCCCAGTCAATAGTCGCCTCATTTCCCTCTATCGAAACACTAAGTTCACTCGGTGCATCCGGAGCAGTTGTGTCAATCACAAAAGTTTCAGTAGCACTGAATAAACCTAAATTATTACTATTGTCTATGGCTCTAACCTTCCAATAATATGTCCCGTCCGTCAATTCTGTCAGTTCGATTTCACTGGTTAATGTGATTCTTAGAAATGCCCCGCTAAATGCAGCATTATCGGCACACAAGACGTAATATCGGCTCACTCCGGACTTGTCGTCGATTGCGTCTTCCCAGTCAAGCGAAGCAATATTACCGGTTACACTAACCTCAAGGCCCGCCGGTATACTCGGAGCCTGAGTGTCAGGACTATCGATAACGAAACTGGCGGCCTGGCTCCAATCCGAGTTGTTATCCGCATTGTCAACAGCTTTGACATGCCAGTAATAAGTTCCGTCAGCGAGGTCGCTGATATTGAAGGTGCTTGACACAACAGTTTGCGTAATCGCATCGGTAAACGTTTCATTATCAGCATATTCAATAACATATTCTTTCAGGCCGACTCCCCCTGTGTTATCGCCCGAGTCTTCCCAGTCCAGTAAAACGTCGGCATCTGTCACGCTGTCTACCAAACCAGTCGGTATATCAGGAGCAATCAAATCCATTAATTCGTTCATATCAAAGACATATACGCTGCCGGAACCGGAACCATTGTCATTATCATATCGCGCTCCGACCGTAACAATATCGCCATCAATCGATACGGAATAGCCAAAGCCGGCTGTTCCATCCGGAGCAGTTAACGTGTATTTTATATCATAACTTATCCCATTCCAACTATAAATGACTGCAAGGTTTTGCATGGTCCCCACGACAACAATATCACCGTCAATCGCTACCGAATAACCAAACAAAGAATTCTCAAGTCCATCAGGAACGGTGAGTTTATATTCTTCGTAATCTGTGCCATCCCAGCGATAAACATAAGCACCGCCGGAATTGTTATCGTTATTCCTGGCACCAACTACGATGTTGTCTCCGGAAGCGGCAACAGAATTGCCGAAGCTATCGCCGGCCTCGCCATCTAGCGCAGCTAAAGCGTATTCGTCATAAATACCAGTCGCATCATTCCACCGATAAGCGTAGGCACTGCCGGTATTTTCATCTCCTCCGAATGGATTACCCGCTACAACTGTATTATCACTGACCGCAACGGAATAGCCGAGTACAGATGAAAGCTGTAACTCATCATAACTACTGCCGTTCCAGCTATATATGTAGGTCCCCATAGTTCCTACAACAACAGTGTCATCATCAACCGCAACAGAATACAGGAAACTTTTTCCGGGCGAGGATGGTCCAAGGATTGTTTCATCATAATCAGTACCGTTCCAGCGGTAGACCCAAGCCATATAACGCGCCCCTGCCGCGACAACATCGCCGGAAACGGCAACAGAATAACCGAAATAAACATTTTCCGCTTCATCGGTCAGGGAAAGTTTATATTCATCATACCATCCGGTCGTATCGTTCCAACGGTAAACATATGCGCTGCCGGAATTATTTTCGTTATTATCATCATTCTGAGCTCCGACCACAACGTTGTAGCCGGAAACCGCAACGGAACAACCAAAGAAGTCTCCTTCCATCCCATCTGACGCAACAAGTTTGGTTACTCCAGACGGCATAACCTGGAAGCTGTCAACCGTACTCCAGGCTGATTCATTATACTCATTGTCTATTGCTTTCACGCGCCAGAAATAATTTCCGTATGTCAAGCTGCTCAGTTCAAATTCGCTGCTCGTGACGGTTTGACTGACTGCATTGGTAAACATGCTGTTAGTCGCGTATTCAATAATATATTCTCTTACTCCGGACTTATTGTCCGTTGAATTATCCCAGTCAAGAGTGGCATCCGTCTCGATAACGCTGTCGCTCAACCCGGTCGGAACATCCGGTGCAGTGGTGTCAGGGATGTCAATGCTGAATACAGCCGTTTCACTCCAGGCTGATTCATTATATGAATTATCAATGGCCTTAACCCGCCAGTAATATGTCGTCATATCGGTTAAATCAGCCAATTCAAGTTCACTGGAAGTTACATAGTTACTGATCGCGAAGGTAAACTGATCATTATTGGCAAATTCGACAACATATTCCTTTACACCTGATTTGTTATCCGTCGAATCACTCCAATCAAGCGAAACGCTATCACCGTTAACTGAATCTGTCAATCCGTCCGGCACGCCTGGAGCCTGGGTGTCTGGAATGTCGATGGTGAAATAATCAATAATACTCCAATCGGACTGGTTATCATTATTATCAACCGCCTTAACCCGCCAGTAGTATGTACCATCAACCAGATTGCTGATATCAAGTTCACTGCTTTGTACGGTTTGACTGACAGCTCCGTCTAGTTGATCATTATCAGCGTATTCGACGATGTATTCCTTAAGTCCTGACTTGTTATCGGCTGAATCATCCCAGTCAAGAGATACGGTATCATCTGTTACATTTCCAATCAGGCCTATCGGAACACTTGGTGCTTCAGAATCAGGAATATCTACAGTAAAGCTGCCGACTGCACTCCAAGTTGATTCATTATTTGAATTGTCAATGGCTTTGACCCGCCAGTAATATGTTGTCATATCGGTTAAATCAGTCAATTCAAGTTCACTTGAAGTCACATAGTAACCGTTTGCGGGGGTGAACTGATCATTATCGGCAAATTCAACAACATATTCCTTAATACCTGACTTGTCATCAGTAGAGTCACTCCAATCGAGCAAGACGCTATCACCGTTAACTGAATCTGTCAATTCGTCCGGCACGCCCGGGGCCTGGGTGTCAGGAAGATCGACAATGAAATAATCAATAATACTCCAATCGGACTGGTTGTCATTATTATCAACCGCCTTAACCCGCCAGTAGTATGTACCATCAACCAGATTGCTTATGTTGAGCTCACTGGTTAGTACGGTTTGGCTTACAGCTCCGGTCAGTTGATCATTATCAGCATATTCAACGATATATTCCTTAAGACCGGAAACATCATCACCGGAGTCATTCCAATCAAGAAACGCACTATCATTGTTTACACTACCGGCCAAGCCGGTTGGAGCTGATGGCTCTGTTATATCAACAATAAAGCAGTCTCCATCACTCCGGGCGGAAGCATTGTCATTGTTGTCAATGGCTTTTACCCGCCAGTAATAGATGCCGTCGGCTAAACTGCTCAGGTAGAGATTACTGTCGGATACGACCTGAAAGACCGAACTGGTAAAGGCTTCATTATTGGCATATTCGACAACATATTCTTTAGTCCCTGAAAGATTATCAACGGAGTCGGTCCAGTCAAGGTCAACATCATTGTCGGTTACAGACGCCACAAGAGAAGCGGGGCTCTCCGGAGCTGTGATATCAATAGTGAAGTCAGCTCCGCTAATCCAGGCTGATGCATTGCCGTTAACATCAACGGACTTAACCCGCCAATGGTATACGCCATCAACCAGATCGATCAGATTGAGATCACTTGCAGCAGTGCTTATGCCGGTTGCAGCAGTAAAGTCAGCGGCAGTAGTATATTCAACGATGTACTCATTGGTTCCGGTGATGTTATCAATTGAGTCGCTCCAGTCGAGGTCAACATTGTTACCGGCTACAGTAAGACTAAGTAAAGCAGGAATATCCGGGGCGGTAACGTCCACGACAAAAGTATTTGTAACACTCCAGGCGGAAGCGTTGTCATTGTTGTCAATGGCTTTGACCCGCCAGTAATAGATGCCATCAGGAAAGTCCGTCAGGTCGAGAGTGCTGTCGGATACGACCTGAAAGACCGAACTGGTAAAGGCTTCATTATTGGCATATTCGACAACATATTCTTTAGTCCCTGAAAGATTATCAACAGAATCGGTCCAGTCAAGGGAAACGTTATCGGAGGCAACCACACCGGTTAAACCGCTTGGAACATCAGGAGCAGTTGTATCTACATAAAATGAATCTTTCGAACTCCAGGTTGAGGCATTGTCATGAATATCAACCGCTTTGACACGCCAATAATATGTGCCGTCGGCCAGGCTATTCAGATTAAGTTCACTTACAACCGTAGTCTGATTGATGGCTAAAATGAAATTTTCATTATCAGCATATTCGACGACATACTCTTTGATTCCGGGATCATTGGAATCGCTCCAGTCAAGCAATGCACTGTCAGCGATAACGCTGTCAGAAAGACCGGCAGGTATTGCAGGAGCATTAATGTCAACCGTAAAATCGTCGCCATCAGTCCACTCCGATACATTCCCGTTGTTGTCAACCGCTTTGACCCGCCAATGGTATGTAGCGTCAACCAAGCCGAATAAATCAAGGTCGCTGGTCGCAGAGCTAATGCTGACCGCGCCAATAAAGTCAGCGGCAGTGGTGTATTCGATAACATATTCTTTAGTGCCGGTTACGTTGTCGACAGAGTCACCCCAGTCAAGGGCAACATCATTGCCTGTCACATTAAAACTCATATTCGCCGGCACATCCGGCGCAGTGATATCAACAGTGAAATCACTGCCGTCAGCCCAGGCGGATTCGTTGTCATTGTTATCAACTGCTTTGACCCGCCAATGATAAATACCATCAGGCAAGTCCGTCAGGTCGAGATTGCTGGTTGCAGAGATTATACTGGTCGCGGCGGAGAAGTCAACGGCTGTGGTATATTCGATGACATACTCCTTGGTTCCAGTGATGTTGTCAAAAGAGTCATTCCAGTCAAGAGCAACACTGTTGTCAGTTACATTGCCGGTTAATACGACCGGTGCATCCGGTGCGGTGGCATCAACGGTAAAATCGATGCCGATGGTCCAGGCTGACTCGTTGCCATTGTTGTCAATGGACTTGACCCGCCAATGATAGACGCCATCAGCCAAATCAATCAGATCAAGGGCGCTAATTGCGGAGGCGGAGTTGACCGCGCCGCTGAAGTCGGCGGCTGTTGTGTATTCTATTACATACTCTTTAGTGCCGCTCACGTTGTCGGCAGAGTCCCCCCAGTCCAGGGTAACATCATTATTAATAACGGAGACATCAAGCGAGGAAGGCGCGTCTGGCGCAGTTATATCAATCGTGAAATCCACGCCGCTGGTCCAGTCTGATTCATTACTGTTGTTGTCGACAGATTTTATTCTCCAATGATAGACTCCATCGTCCAGACCGGTCAGATCAAGATTGCTGGTTGCGGTGGAGTTGCCGACTGCGCCGCTGAAATCGACTGCGGTAGTATATTCAACCACGTATTCTTTCATTCCGGTTACGTTATCAGTACTGTCGCTCCAGTCAAACGCGACGTCATTACCGGTTACGGACGCGTCCAGAGCGGAAGGTATATCCGGAGCGGTAATATCAACGGTAAAGTTACTGCCATTGGTCCAAACTGATTCATTGTTGTTGTTATCCACGGCCTTAACCCGCCAATAATAAATCCCGTCGCTCAAACCAGCAATATCAAGTTCACTGACGGTAACACTATGGCTAACCGCATCCGTAAAAGAAGAATTATCCGCATATTCAACCAGATAATTTTTCAAACCGGATTTGTTATCAGTTGAGTCGTCCCAGTCAAAAATGACTTCATTGCCGGTAACTATTTCGGTCAAACCGGCCGGGATATCCGGGGCCTGGGTATCGGGAATATTCACCGCAAAGCTGCTGTCAGCCCAAGCCGTTTCATTGCCGGCGTTGTCTATGGCTTTAACCCGCCAGTAGTAGATTGTCATATCGGACAGGCTATTCAGTGTTATTTCGCTGTCATTAACGACTTGTGAAACCGCTCCGGTATAATCACTGTTATCGGCATATTCAACTACATATTCTTTCAGTCCAGACTTATTATCTCCGGCATCACTCCAATCAAGATCGGCACTGTTGGCGGTAACAACACAGGACAGAGCAGATGGTTGATCGGGAGCCTGGGTATCGGGAATGTCGATAAAGAAGCTCTCCACCAGGCTCCAGGCACTTGCGTTGTCATGATTATCCACGGCCTTGACCCGCCAATAGTAAGTAGTCAAATCAGAAAGACCGTCGAGGGTTTGTTCACTGTCTGTAACGGTTAGAATAGTTGAACTGTCGAATTGATCGTTATTGGCATATTCCACAACGTATTCTTTGATGCCGACGATGTTATCACTTGAATCATTCCAGTCCAGTGACGCATGGTCATTACTGACACTGTCGGTCAGGCCGTCAGGAATTGCCGGGGCAGTAATATCAACGGTAAAATCGCTGCCGTTGGTCCAGACTGTTTCATTCCCGTTATTATCCACGGCCTTAACCCGCCAATGATATACCCCATCGACCAGGCCGGTCAGATCAAGGTTACTGGTCATTGAGTTGACACTGGTTGCACCGCCGAAGTCGGCCGCAGTAGTGTATTCTACTACATACTCTTTGATTCCGGTTACGTTATCGGTACTGTCAGCCCAGTCTAAGGCAACATCATTCCCCGTCACGGACGCGTCCGGTGAGGACGGCACATCCGGAGCGGTGATATCAACGGTAAAATCACTGCCGTTGGACCAGGCGGATTCGTTGTCATTGTTATCAACCGCTTTTACCCGCCAGTGATACACACCATCTGAAAGATCAGTCAGATCGAGGGTGCCGGCCGTGACAGTTTGGCTTGTTGCTCCGCTGAAATCAGCGGCGATGGTATACTCGATAACATACTCTTTCGTCCCGGTAACGTTATCAGCACTGTCGTCCCAGTCGAGAGAGACATCGTTTTCGCTCACAGATGCATCCAGTGAACCCGGAACATCAGGAGCAGTAATATCGATTGTGAAGTCAGTTCCACTTGACCAGGCGGATTCGTTGTCATTATTATCAACCGCTTTTACCCGCCAGTGATACACGCCATCTGACAGATCAGTCAGATCGAGGGTGCCGGCAGTCACAGTCTGGCTTGTTGCTCCGCTGAAATCAGCGGCAGTACTGTATTCTACTATATATTCTTTTGTCCCGGTGACGTTGTCTGCAGATTCACTCCAGTCCAAAGCTACATCATTATCGGTTACAGACGCTTCAAGGGAAGCAGGTACGTCCGGAGCTGTAATGTCGATTGTGAAGTCAGCCCCGCCAACCCAGTCAGAGGCATTATCTTTGGCGTCGAAAGCCTGAACCCGCCAATGGTAGACTCCATCGGCAAGGTCTGTCAGATCTATGGTACTGGCTGTAACAGTTTGGCTGACTGCGCCACTGAAGTCAGCGGTAGTGGCGTATTCAATTATATAATGATCTACCCAGGTCGTAGCGTCCCCGGAATCGCCCCAATCAAGAGAAACGTCATTGCCGACTACAGTTTCCGTCAATCCGGATGGTAATGTCGGTGAGGTGGTATCGACAGTAAAGTTGTCCGCTCCGCTCCACCCGGATTCATTGTCACTGTTGTCCACTGCTTTTACATGCCAATAATAAGTACCGTCACTTAAACTTGTCAAGTCAAGTTCGCTTAAAGTGACCGTTTGGCTGGTTGCACCGGTAAATGACAAGTTATCGGCATATTCAACCACGTATTCTTTAACCCCGGAAACATTATCGCCGGAGTCATTCCAATCAAGTGCCGCACTGTCGTCGGTTACATTATCGCTCAGTCCGTTCGGGACATCAGGCGCAGTTGTATCAATGGTAAAATCACTGCCATTGGTCCAGGCTGTTTCATTGCCGTTATTATCAACGGCCTTAACCCGCCAATGGTATACGCCATCAGCAAGATCGCTCAGATCAAGATCACTGGTCGCAGAATTAGTGCTGGTTGCACCGGCAAAATCCGCAGCGGTGGTATATTGAATTATGTACTCACTGGTCCCGGTGACGTTGTCAGCAGAGTCAATCCAGTCAAGGGCGACATCATTGTCTGTTACAATGGAACTCAAAGTAGCCGGAACATCAGGAGCGGTTGTATCTACGGTAAAATCCTCACCATTAGTCCACGCCGACTCATTACCATTATTGTCTACTGCTTTGACCCGCCAGTGGTAAACACCATCACCCAGGCTGGACAAATTCAAGTCACTGTTCGCAGAGCTTATGCTGGTTGCTCCAATAAAGTCAGCAGCAGTAGTGTACTCGATCAGATATTCCCTAACTCCCGTGATGTTGTCGCTGGAATCATTCCAGTCGAGAGAGACGCTGTTACCGGTCACACTGCCGGTCAATCCGACCGGCACATCCGGAGCGGTTACATCGACGGTAAAATCACTGCCGACAGTCCAGTCAGACTCATTACCGTTATTGTCAACAGATTTTACTCTCCAGTGATAAACGCCTTCAGCCAGATCCGTCAAAGTCAGGTCGCTAACCGCAGCAGTCCGGTTGTTCGAGGCACTAAAGTCAGCGCCTGTGGTGTATTCAACAACATATTCAGCAACTCCACTGAGATTGTCGGTAGAATCGGCCCAGTCCAGCACAACATCATTATCTGTAACGACAAAACTCAACGTGCCCGGAGCGCTTGAAGCAGTGGTGTCAATATAAAAAGTATCTGTCTCACTCCAGGCAGAGGCGTTATCGCTATTGTCGACTGACTTAACCCGCCAGTAATATGTACCGTCAACCAGGGCTCCTAAACTAAGTTCACTTATTGCCGTAATTTGGCTGGTCGCGTCAGTAAATTGATCATTATCAGCATATTCAACAATATATTCTTTGGTGCCAGTCAACGTGTCAACTGCATCGTTCCAGTCGAGCGTGGCACTGTCATCAGTGACGTTGTCAGTTAAACCTGCAGGCACGGCCGGTGCGGTCGTATCAATAGCGATGTTTCCCCCGATTGTCCAGATTGATTCGTTATCATTATTATCGACTGATTTTACTCGCCAATAATATATGCCTTCGGCCAGGTCAGTCAGCTCTAAATTACTGACTGCAACACTTACCGAGACGGCTCCGGTAAAGTCCGCAGCTGTACCATATTCAACAATATATTCTTTCAACCCGGAGCCGTCATCAATTGAGTCGTTCCAATCCAGAGTAACATTTCTTTCAACAATTGATTCAGATAGTCCTGCCGGCGTTGAAGGCGCTATATAATCAATAAAGACATATGCGCTACCTAATGAACCGTCATCTCCCGTTGCTCCAACAATCACGTTTTCCCCTTCGATAGCGATGGAAATACCAAAAAAGTCGCCAGCAAAACCGTCGTAAGCAAGAATGTTGTACTCACTGTACGAAACGCCATTCCAACGATAAATAAATACATTTCCTGATGATTCATCAGCACTGCTTGCCCCGACAGCCACAATATCTCCATTAATAGCCACGGATATGCCAAAGTTGTTATCAGTTCCACTATTTGAACCGGAAAGCTTGTATTCGTCATAACTGGAGCCGTTCCAGCGATAAACATACGCGCTGTCACGGCTTCCAGAAGCCCCGACTACAACATTTCCCCCGTCAACCGCAACAGATTTACCAAACGCGTCCCCTGCTACACCATCCGACGCGATAAGTTTGAGCTCGTCGTAAGAAACGCCGTTCCAGCGATAAACATACGCGCTGCCGGACCCATCACCGTTCTCATCATCTCCTAATGCTCCAACGACGATAGTTTCTCCGTCTATAGCAGCTGAATATCCAAAGAGATCCCCGGCAGTTGCATCTGATGCCACAAGCTTATACTCGTCATATGCGGAGCCGTTCCAGGAGTACACATATGCGCTGCCGGCACTGTCATTATCTCTCTGGGCCCCGACAACCACGGTGCCGCCATCAAGCGCGACAGACCAGCCAAACGCATCCCCTGTCGCCCCATCTGACGCCGTGAGTTTAAGTTCATCGTAAGCGGACCCATTCCAGGAGTAGACATAAACACAACCAGTATCATCAATATTTTCGCTGTTGCCGCTGACTGCACCGATAATAATAGTTTCCTCCTCAATCGCAACAGATCTGCCAAACCAGTCACCAGACTCTCCATCCGAGGCAGTAAGTTTATGCTCCACATAGGCCGATCCATCCCACCGGTAGACATACGCGCTGCCGGAATTTTCACCACTGTCATCATTTCCATGACCCCCGACAACCACGGTATTTCCATCAAGTGCGACAGAAAAGCCGAAACCGTCAGAGCTGGCACCATCTGACGCGTAAAGCTTTATTTGTCCTTCAGGCATAGTGGGAAAACTAACCGTAAAGCTCTCGACAGTACTCCAGTCAGATTCGTTCGAGGCGTTGTCAATCGCCTTGACGCGCCAATAATAAGTACCGTTTGCCAGGCCGCAGAGGACAAGTTCACTGGCTGCAACTGCTTGACTTGTCGAAACTGCGAAGTCGGCTCCGGTTGAATATTCGATAATATACTCATTGAAACCGGTTCCATCGACCTCATCGGTAGAATCGCTCCAGTCCAACGAAATGGTTTTATGAAAAAATGAATAAGAGAGTCCGGCAGGGACAGAAGGTGCTACAAGGTCGATAACATCATTCAGGTCAAAAACATAAGCGCTGCCGGAATTTTCACCATTGTCATCATCATCGTATGAACCAATAACTGCTTTATCTCCGTCAATTGCCACCGAAAAACCAAAAAAATCACCGGCCTGACCATCGGAAGCAATAAGCTTGGCCTCATTCCACCCAGAGCCGTTCCACTGGTAAACATACGCACTGCCGGACATATTTCCGTTGTCATCATCTCCCTTGGCGCCAACTAATATGGAATTACCATCAATGGATACAGAAGTTCCGAACAAGTCCATCCCCGCTCCATCTGATGCACTGATTTTTGTCTCATCCCAGTTGGAACCGTTCCATTTGTAGACGTATACACAACCGGTTAAAGCAGTACTTTCGCTATCGGCATACACTGATCCTACCACTATAGTATCGCCGTCTGCCGCGACCGAATAGCCAAACCTGTCTCCTTCTGCCGCGTCTGACGCGTATAGAGTAGTTTCCTCCCAGGAACTGCCGTTCCACTGATAAATGTATACACAACCGGCATCAGAGCCGTTAGTATCGTCGCCGTCAACTCCGACTACGATAGTTTCGCCATCAAAAGCTATACTGTTAGATTGACTTATGGAGTCGGTTTCAGCGTCAAGTAAAACAGTGGCATCCCAGGTCGAACCATTCCATTGATGCAATGAGGCTCCAAGATTGCCATTTACGACAATACCGTTGTCAGCCATATTTATTGAACGCATACCAATTACAGGAACAAAAAAACTTGCAATTTCCCAGGAACTTCCGCTCCATTGAACAACCTTGTTTCTGAACAAAGCATCATCTCCGTTGATTGCTGCATAAAGGCTGGGAATGCTTATAGTTGATTCGCTCCAGACACCTCCATCCAATTGATAAATATACCCGCAGCTGGTGCTTCCGACAGCAATTAAGTCTCCGTCAATAGCAACGGAGAAGCCAAAATAGAGATTAGCTCCACCATTTGAAGCAAGAAGTTTTGTTGTCTCTATAAATGTTCCCGTGTCATAATACGCAAAACTGTCAACAGAACTCCAATCAGATTCATTGTCATAATTGTCTACAGATTTAACTCTCCAGTAGTAAGTTCCATAGCTTAAACCATTCAATGTAAGTTCGCTGGCTGCAACCGTTTGACTTGTTGCGTCCGTAAACTGATCATTATCTGCATACTCAACCACATACTCCTTGAGACCGGAACCGTCATCGCTTGAATCGTTCCAGTTAATGAATACACTCAGTGCTTCAACTGATTGACTCAGGTTTTCCGGAACATCCGGAGGAGTAACATCAATTAAAAAACTGTCAATACTGCTCCAGGCTGAACTATTTCCATTATTATCAACCGATTTTACTCGCCAATAATAGATGCCGTCCCCCAGACTGGCCAATTCCAATTCACTGTTCAGAGAGTTGAGGGATATTGCTCCGGTAAAAGTATCATTATCAGCATATTCCACAATGTACTCTTTTACGCCGGCCTCGTTGTCGGTCGAGTCGCTCCAGTCAAGAGACGCCGTTGCGTTGGCAACAGTATCAGTGAGTCCGGCAGGGATTGAAGACGCAATAAAGTCAATATTATTTAAATCGAAAATATAGGCGCTGCCGGAATCCTCTCCATTATCATCGTCTTTATATGCGCCTACAACCACAGTAGTACCATCAATCGAAACCGATCTCCCAAAATCATCTTCCGCCGCAATATCCGAAGATATAAGTTTGTAGTTATCATAAGTAATGCCGTTCCAGTGGTAAATGTAAACAGCTCCATAACCATTATCAATCCCGGCGGCTCCGACTACAATAAAGTCTCCACAAACCGCCACAGAGCTACCTAAATAATAAGCTTCTAATTCATTTGACGCATCAAGCTTATATTCATCATATGAAGTGCCGTTCCAACGATAAGCATAAGCATTACCGGAATTATATACACCACAATCAGCTCCAACCACCACCACATCTCCATCAACATCAACAGAATCGCCGAAGTTATCGTATGCTTCTCCATTTGACGCGGTGAGTTTTCGTTCGTCATAACCGCTTCCGTTCCACTTATAGACATAAGCGCTGCCTGTATTATTATCATCACCGGTCGCTCCGACAACAATCGTGCCTCCATCAATAGCGACGGAATTACCAAAACGGTCGTCAGCAGCGCCATCAGAAGCCGTTAACTTGACTTCATTATAGGAAGTTCCGTTCCAGGTATAAACATACACACTACCCGAGTTTTCATCATTGTCATCATCAAAGAAAGCTCCAACGACCACAGTCTCACCGTCAACGGCTACAGTCGCGCCGAAATAGTCATTTGCAGCACCATCCGATGCACTAAGTATATATTCGTCATATGCGGCGGCGGTATAGTTCCAGCGATAAACATAGGCACTGCCGAAAACAGCACTGTCGGGACAACGGGTTCCAACCACAACTAAATCGTCATCGACCGCAACTGAACAGCCAAACCAGTTTTCATTAATTCCATCAGAAGCCGTAATTTGGTATTCACTGTACGAAATTCCGTTCCAGCGATAGACATAAGCATTCCCGGGGTCCACCTCTGTACCGTAATCATAGGGAGCTCCAACCACAATTGTGTCACCGCTTATCGAGACGGATTCACCAAAGTAATTATGCATGCCGCCGTCAGATGCGATCAACTTTAACTGTCCGGTATCGATCCCCGGATCGTCGACAATAAAGGTACTTGCAGTACTCCAATCAGATTCATTGCCGACATTGTCAACGGCTTTGACTCGCCAGTAATAGCTCCCGTCATTCCAGCCGCTGAGAGCTTGTTCACTGCTGACAACCACTAGCGAAAATGCATCGGTGAATCCGGTATTGTCCGCTAATTCGACAATATATCCGGCTATTCCACTACCGGCGATATTATCGGTCGAATCAGTCCAGTCAAGCAAGACGGTACCAACATTAACCTGCTGAGTCAGTCCGGCTGGCATATCAGGCGCCTCAATGTCACGATCAAGAACTTCATTCAGTTCAAAAACATAGGCGCTGCCGGAATCGTCACCAGTATCATCGTCATAAGTGGCTCCGATTACTACAGTATCCCCGTTAATGGCAACCGAACGACCGAAACAATCATCAGTCGCCCCGTCCGGAGCGGTCAGTTTTGCTTCTTCATAGTAAGAAATTCCATTCCAGCGATAGATGTATGCACTGCCGGAATTTGTTCCGCTATTATCGTTAAAAGCTGCGCCGATAATTATAGTATCTCCATCAATAGCAACGGATGCTCCAAAACCATCTCCTTCGTTACCGTCTGACGCAATCAGTTTGTATTCATCATAGGAAGTCCCGTTCCAACGATAAGCATACGCATTCCCGTAATTATATTCGGATCCGACCACCACGACTCCGCCATCAATGGCAATTGCTCCTCCAAATCGGTCCATGTCCGCACCATCCCATGCGGTTAACTTTAACTCATCATAGGAAGTTCCATTCCAAGTATAAACATACACACTGCCGGAATCAGTCCCTCGATCATCATCATGGGGAGCTCCAACAACAATGGTATCATCTAAAATGGCAACAGTCTCACCAAAACGGTCATTATCACTGCTGTCTGACGCCGTCAACTTGGTTTCATCATAGGTTGTCCCGTTCCAGTGGAAAACATAGGCGCTGCCAGCGTTGTAGCCGGCATCATCATCGTAAACGGAGCCGACAACTACGGTATCACCGGCCACGGCGACAGATTTACCAAAATGGTCTGTTGCAAATCCGTCCGATGCAGTGATAATTGTTTCATCGTATGAACTGCCGTTCCATTGGAAAACATAGGCTCTGCCCAATACGCTTTCATTTTCATTCACCCCGATAACCACGGTATCTACATCAATAGCGATGGCTTCTCCAAAATATTCATTATCCACCCCGTCTGATGCGGTCAGCTTATATTCATCGTATGAAGTCCCGTTCCAGCGATAGACATAGGCACTGCCGGTGGAACTGTTGTCTCCCATCGCACCTGCAACGAAATTTCCGCCGGAGATAGCAACTGAATAACCAAATTTATCATCTGCAGCGCCATCTGAGGCGAGAAATTTAGTAACTCCATACGGCAGAAAACAGTCAGTCGTACTCCAGGCTGATTCATTACCCGCATTATCTATCGCTTTAACCCGCCAATAATATGCGCCACCTGTCAAGCTGCTCAAATTAAGCTCACTTGCGACAACTGTCTGGCTGACTGAATCTGTATAGAAATAATTATCAGCATATTCAACAACGTATTCCTTTACCCCGGACTTGTTGTCCGTCGAATCTGCCCAGTCTAACGTGACGCTGTCTGCGGTTACGCTGTCACTCAGACCGGTTGGCACATCCGGCGCTTCCGTATCAGGAATGTCAATATTAAAACTATCAACAGAGCTCCAATCAGATTCATTACCCGCATTATCAATTGCCTTAACTCGCCAATAATAAGTGGTCAGGTCAGTCAGCCCCCCCAGATTAAGTTCGCTGATGGTCACTGTCTGACTGATCACGCCGGCAAAGGTATCGTTATCGGCCAATTCCACTACATATTCACTGACTCCGGATTGATCATCAGTTGCATCATTCCAATCCAGCGTAACACTATTTCCCGAAACCTCATCAGTAAGGCCAATTGGAACCTGGGGTGCCGTTTCATCCCCATAAACACTCAAATCATAAACATAAACACTGCCTGAATCCGTGCCATTATCATCATCTCCTTTTGCCCCGACTAAAACCGTGGTGCCTGATATTGAGACCGAATAGCCAAAGTTATCTCCGGCCCCAGCATCGCTTGCCGCAAGTTTAGTTTCTTCATAAGACGAGCCGTTCCATTTAAAAACATAAGCACTTCCTGAATCAGCGCCGCCATCGTCATTATTTTCAGCTCCAAAAATAACATAATCGCCGGAAATAGCTACAGTGTAACCTGCCTCATCTCCGGCGGCTGCATCGGAAGCTGCAAGTATATATTCATCATAGGAGCTTCCATTCCAGCGATATACATACGCCTTGCCGGAGTCATCGCCATTACTGTCATCTTCAGATGCTCCTACAGCAATATTATCACCGTCAACAGCCACAGAGATACCGAATAAACTACCCGCTGCTCCATCAGAGGCAGTAATCTTAGTCTGGTCATATGTCAAACCATTCCACTTATACACATACACGCTGCCTCTTTCAGAATCATCCCCATAGGCTCCAACCACCGCGGTATCTCCATCAATCGCGACCGCATAACCAAAAAAGTCGTTCTCTGCACCATCTGACGCAGTCAACCTTATTTCATCATACCCGGTCCCGTTCCAGCGATAGACATGGGCTGCGCCTGTATATGAACCATTATCGTTTGCACCATGGTCACTGACAATAATATTCTCACCGGAAACTCCAACTGTAAAACCGCAGAAACTACCATCCGGCTCCAGAATTGTCTCATCATATGATGAGCCGTTCCACTGATAAACATATGCTCCGCCGTTATAATTATCACGATCATATGCCCCGACAACAATAATATCCCCATCCATTGCAACAGAACAGCCAAAGTTAATAAGACTGCCTCCATCTGACGCAACAAGTTTTATCTCGTCATAACTTGTTCCATTCCAACGATAGACATATGCATTGTCACTGCTGTCAAAGATTGCACCGATTACAATGTTCTGGCCGGAGATGGCAACTGATTCACCAAATTCATCACTTGCAACACCATCAGACGCAGTTATTTTAGTCACCCCGGTAACCGGCTGAGTTATTACAGCAAAGTCAATAAGCGAATTGCCGGAACTGCCTTCATGCTGAAAACCGATTAGATGAGCGGCTTCATGGGTAATAGTTTCGGTAATAGTGGCGGTTGAGTCAATTTTATCGGAAAAGACAAAAGCATCGTCATCACCGGTTTTGTTGCCGATATCAATGGTTTCAGCCAGCCCCTGAAAATTGCCGTAATCAGAAAAAGCATCAGTCTCGCCGACAAATATGGTAGAATAAACAGTGTTCTCGGTGACCTCCATTGTGAAGTATACACCGGTCCCGGCAAAAGTATCATTAAGTTCAGTGATGATTTGAAATTGCTGTTCTTCGGTCAGTCCGGAATCCTGAACGGTGATGTTGTCGATGTGGATGCCTAACGCATCATTATCGTAAGAGACATTTTCTGCTCCATCGAAGTCAATGTAGAATATTTGGTTTTCAATGCTGTAGTCAACGTCAGGATCTGCTAATTCGAGTCCTGACAATTCAAGTTTTTTGATATCCATTTCATACGCCCTCGCTTATTTCCAAAAGTTTATACTTTATATATAAAACATTCACAATAATATAATGATTATACGTGATGCAATCAATATTTACAACCTCTCTTTAGTTATAAACTAAATCTTTTTCTGACAACAACTTAGCTGTGAAAAATATGACCATCTGCGATATTGTTGCAAATATCACTTTCCAAGATGCAAGACAGCTTGTTTTATTACGATAGTTCAACACTTTATATGCTCCTCCCTGCAATGATAAATCCTTGTGGATGCCTGTGATTATTTCTAAGGTCTTGCATGAATATCCACCAACTGATTAATTAATTACTGGAAAAATCTCTGAAAAAACTTTTATGGGGTATTGACATTTGACGAGTGAGACTCTATAATTAAATTGTCGTTCACGTGAACGATATAATTTTTCGATGATTCCGTTCACGTGAACGTTGATAATGCTAAAATAATGATTCAAGGATAATTATATGACGATAACATCCCATGAACTGGCTGCAAAGTGTGGCGTATCCAGAGGAACGGTGGATCGGGCGTTGAAGGGCCGGGCCGGAGTCAATGCCGCGACCCGGGAGCGGATTCTGGAAGCGGCAAAAAAATACGGTTACCGGCCGAACTTTATCGGCAGCGCGCTTTCTTCGGGTCGAACCATGACAATCGGCATTGTCATATTCGATTTCCGGCACAGCTTCTTTTCTGAACTCTATTCGGCTTTTGAACACGAGGCCGACCGCTTTAACTATATCACGTTTCCGATGCTGTCGTATCATGATCCTGAAAGGGAAATCGAATGCATCAGGCGTTTGGCCGACCGCAATGTCGATGGTATGATTATTCTGCCGGTCAACCGTGGTGCGCAGTACGAGAAGATGCTTAAATCGCTTCGAATTCCGGTGGTTTGCATTGGTAACCGGCTGTCGGATGACTTTCCGTTTTCCGGGATTGACGACTTTAAGGCCGCCGGGGATGCCGTCAAGTTTTTACTTGATCAGGCATGCCGGAAAATCTATTACTACTGTCCGCCGATCAAGAAGCGCGATCACATCAACATGTATGCGCCGGAACAGCGTTTGCAGGGATATCAGACGGCAATAAAAAATGCCGGAATCAGCGGTACGGCTGAAACTGATCTTGAGAAACTGATTGAAAAGCTGGAAGCTGATCCGGAAAATGCCGCGATTCTGTGTTCAAATGATTTTTACGCGCTGGATTTGCAAATCCTTTTCCGTGATCACTATCCTGGTTTATACGAGAAGGTGACGATTATGGGCTTTGACGGGCTTGATGTAATTAAGTTTTCAAACCCGCAGATTGCCACTGTCGCCTTTTCCCGAAAAGAATGGGCCTTGAAGGCTTTCGGGCAGATCTACCGGAGGTTGAGTGTAAACGATAAAGTACAGGATGAGATTATACCGCATCAGATACTGGAAAATTTTACCAGAGATTTTAAATGAAAATATATAAAGACGAAGATTGTTCAAAAATATCCTTTCCTTTAGGGGGTATCGGGACCGGATCGCTCGGGCTGTCCGGGGCGGGCAGGTTTATTGACTGGGAAATCTTCAATCGGCCGAATAAGCTGTCTTACAACGGGATGTCCCATTTTGCGGTTAAAGCGGAGCGGAACGGGCAAAACATAGATACCAGGGTTTTGCATGGTCCGTTTACCGGAGATCTGAGCGGAGTGCCGAAAAGCTTTGGCTTTGGTCCTCCGCGTGAATCCATGGCCGGAGTGCCGCATTTTCAGAATTGCGAGTTCCGGGGTGAATTTCCGTTCGCGGAACTGGTTTTTTCTGATCCTGAATTTCCGGGCAAGGTAATTTTGACCGCGTTCAATCCGTTTATCCCCCTGAACAGCAAGGATTCCAGTATTCCTGCCGCAATGTTTGATGTACGCTTTGAAAATACAACTGATGAGGATATCGACTATTCCCTTTACCTGACGGTCACTAATCCCTGGACGGAGTTGAGCATCAATGAATTCTCAATCCGGGACGGTATCAGTTTGATGCATTTGCGAAGCTGTCTGAAGTCGGATTTGCTGCGTGGGGATATTTGCATTGCGACGGATTCAAAAGTTACGAGTTATCAGGAGAACTGGTTCCGGGGATCGTGGTTTGACGGTCTTGGTGTCTACTGGCGGGAATTGAACAACGCTGCGAAGCTGAAAGTACGCAGTTACGGGATGGTTTCCGATGCAACCCTTCCGGGGGGAATCACGGATGTGACTTTTAACGCGGTGCTGGCGTCGCATCTGAAATGCCGGGCAGGGCAGGCGGTAAACACCAGAATGTCCATCTCCTGGAATGTTCCGTTCTGCCACAATTATTGGGACGACCGGTTGAACCAGGAGGAGCTTGACGCACTGAAGCTGGAAAACAGATGGCGCAATTACTATGCCACTCAATGGCGGGATTCCATCGAAAGCGCCGTTTATGTGTTCAAGAACTGGCAGCGTTTGTATGACGATACGAAAAAGTTTGCCGACGCGTTGTACAACACGACAATTCCTGAGGTGTTCATCGAGGCGGTCGGGGCTAATTTGAGCGTTTTAAAAAGCCCTACCTGCCTGCGGCTGGAAGACGGTTCTTTTTATGCTTTTGAGGGTTGTACCGCGGACAGCGGGTGCTGTGAGGGCTCCTGTTCCCATGTCTGGAACTATGCTTACGCGCTGCCGTTCCTGTTTCCTGACCTTGAACGTTCCATGCGTGAACTCGAATATAAATACAATCTGCGGAAAAGCGGAGAAATTCCAATGCGCCTGATGCTGCCTTTAGGCCGCCATTCCCGCTACCGGGCATGTGCCGACGGTCAGTTCGGAACCATTATCAAGGTCTACCGCGAATGGAAGGTTTCAGGTGACGATCAATGGCTGCGGAAGATTTGGGACGGCGTAAAAAAATCGCTGGAATATGCCTGGCACCCGGATAATGAGGATCGCTGGGATCCGGAACAAAGCGGTATTTTGACGGGACGGCAGCATCATACTTTGGATATGGAATTGTTCGGCCCCAATGCCTGGTTGAGCGGTTTTTATCTTGCGGCACTGAAAGCCGCAGCTGAGATGGCCGAATTCATGGCAGACAAAGCAGCCGCGTCACGGTATATGTCAATGTACATCAGCGGACGCAAAAAATTGAATTCAGAGCTGTTCAACGGCGAATACTTCCAGCAGCAGATCGATTTGAACGACCGGAACATCCTGGAGCCGTATTCGGCAAGTACCGGCTGTGCCAACAAAGATCATAATGAGACGGTATTCGAGGCTTACTGGAACTCCGAACACGGTGAAATAAAATACCAGATTGGCGACGGTTGCGCGATTGATCAGGTGCTTGGGCAATGGCATGCCAATTTGACGGGATTGGGTGATATCTTCGATCAGGATAAAATAGTTTCGGCATTATGCGCGATTTATCGCTATAATTTCAAACCGGATATGCGTGAACATTTTAATCCCTGCCGGGTGTTCAGTGTGGAAAACGAGAGCGGCACTGTTATGTGCGAATGGCCCGAGGGCCGATATAAACCCTGGGTGCCGTTGACCTATGCCGAAGAAAACATGCATGGCTTCGAGTATGCTCTGGCCGGACAGATGATTCAGTACGGTCTGCTTGATGAAGCCGCCCAGATTGTCAAGGCGGTCAGGGACCATTATGACGGACGTAAACGTAATCCCTGGAATGAGATAGAATGCGGCAGCAACTACGCGAGATCGATGGCGTCTTTCGCTTTTATTCCATCATTTTCCGGGTTCAAATGTGATATGAGCAAAGGGGAATTGACTTTTGATCCGGTTGCTTTGGGAGAGAATTATTTCCGGTCTTTCTGGTCAATCGGCAGCGCCTGGGGAACTGTAAATATTGACGGCGGCTCCGTTGTGCTGCAGGTTCTGTTCGGCAGGTTAAGACTTAAAACAATTAATCTGCCAATAGAGGGCGATGTGACTTTATACAAGAACGGAAAAGAACTGAGATGCGATTGCGTCAATGGGAAAATAAGTCTGAATGATTGGCTGGATATTTCCATGGATGAAAAAATTGATATTCAAAGCATTCAAACCGCATGTTGCCGGGAGCCTGTCATGGCCAAGTAAAATTATCTATCTTGATGAATATTAATAATAATGAAAGGCGGATAATGTTGATTTAAGAGAAAGAGCAAGGCTGTTTAAAAGCAATTAACCGAAAAGGAGAACAAAAAAATGAAAAAGAGCGGAAAATTCACACTTATTGAACTTCTGGTTGTAATAGCTATTATTGCAATCCTGGCTTCGATGCTGCTGCCGGCGTTAAATCAGGCCAGAGACAGGGCGAAAAGTATAAAGTGCATGGGGAACCTCAAGCAGATCGGGACCATGCATGCGGCGTATACGGTGGATAATGACGATTATATTATCATGCCTGGATATATGCCGGACGGGGTAAGTCTCGGGGTCCCGCAAACAGCATATCCATGGGATTATGTTTTGGCTGACTATAGTGTAAAAGTTAAATATTATACTTGTCCGAGCGATACGCCGCCAACGCGGACAATATACGGAAAGCCAATACGGTCCTATCGGATAAATACAGTCTATGATTTCAGCAAAAATGCCACAAGTCCTGAATATATTGCGGCAAACAATAAGGACGCCAGGGGGGTATTTGAGATGTATCCCGGGGGCATAAAATTATCCAAGGTACGCCGCAGTGCATCAAAAGTTATTCTTTTTATGTGTTTCAGCCGGATTCACCCGAACTTTTACAGCTGCATAACACTCAATCGTCATTACTCCATGAATGCCTGGGCTCGTCACACTGCTCAAACCACTGGAGCCCCCAGTGCCTGGCAAACTCATAACGGCGGCGATAACTTTTCAATGATTGACGGTTCAGTAAAATTTATACTTCCGAGAGATAACGTTGCTAACGGCTTCAAAGCACCTGAAGCACACTACTTTGTCGTTAGAGAAGGGCAATATGGAATTACTTATTAAGAAATAATGAGGATAACTGAAGCTGTAGATCGATCAGTGAAAAGTTAATAATGTTACTGGGACAATGCCTTATAACGCCGTTGTATTGATCAGTCATGCGGCATGAATAATTAGATTAGTCGATCACAGTTGCGGAACTCAAGCCGGGATCTATAAAACAATATAAAATTATGCATGATTGCATATGCCGCAATATGTCGAAAACTAAGTTGATATGATATTGGACTTTCCGGAAGAGTAAAGTTGTACGGACTCTTTACGCTAATTCATAGGGAGACAGGACATAAACTCGTTTACTGGATTGATCTATATGCAAACAAAACAAAATACAGGACTTCTAATGATGATGATTAATGATTTCCCATGGATATGGTTGTCAAAAAAGAGCGCCATGCTTATTCGAGAAAATAAAACTATTCCGGCAGGCCTATATAAAATAATCAATTCTATGTTTATAATGTTGCTGATAATTGCTTTTAATGTATCGCTGCCTGCTGCCGAAACAGTTTTTGCAAGTGATTTTTCCACTGCACCCTCTAAAGACAAGATGAAATTAACATATCACTGTAAAGTCGATAAAGGCCTTCTCTCAATTGGCCAGAAAACCGGAAAGTTCTATCCCCGGATCGCTTCTTTCCATATACCGCTGGACAAGCCGTTTGTCATGAATTTTTCATTGCGCGTGACAACTTTCACTCAGCCGAAACATCAGATGGGATTCACGCTGCATAGTTCCGAAAAGAAAAGATATTATCAGTTTTGCAGTGCCGGCGGCGACGGTTATGTAATACTGGTTGGGAATGAGAACAGACGAATTATCGACCGTAAAAACTTTCAAAATACAGTGAAAATAGGCCACGGAGCGACTGTTCCGATGGCTAAAGTTGAACTACGGTGCAATAGAAGCCTCATAGAGTTGAAAGTGAATGGAACTTCTCTTGGCGCCGTACCGTTAAAGTTTATGCCGATTAATAAAATTGATTTTTGGGCAACCAACATGGAAATCCAGATTGATGATTTGAAAATCACCACGCTGGATGAAAAAAAGGTCACTTATGCCCGGAAACCGGTTTTTTATGCTCCATTCGATGATAAAACGACTGCGGTAATCGAGGGGAATAAAACCATATCTCCGGCTCTTGAGGGGAAAGGAAAGGTGCAATTCAGTTCTGCGGCCAAAAAGCAGGGCGTCAAAATAGATAATTACGACCTTACTTATGATGTAAAAGGTTTGCTGGCCGATGCCGGAGCGGTTATGTTTTGGATCAAACCTTCCAAAAAACTTGCGTTGCAGACGATTTATTTCAAAAATGCCGCCGGCAAAAATCGCCTGGCATGCCGGGCTCAAGGCTATGCCTTTTCCATTAATTTTTATAATCAGGCCGGTCAGGATAAACATTTATTTTTACGCGGCAGCAAATACTTCATGTTTGGTCCCGGTAACAACTTGTTTCATTATGCGGTGACCTGGGATAAGGATGGTTCTGTTCGAATCTTCCGTAACGGAATGCCCTATATTCCCGGATGTTCGTGGGAAAACAGCTCAGACTATTGTGTTCCAGGATTTGACCTTTCTGACGTAGAAAAAATTATTGTTAGTCGTAGAAGCAATGCCGTAATCGACGATTTGAAGATCTATCGCCGCCCGGTTTCAGTTGAGGAAGTCTACGCGGCCTACCGCGAGGCGGCTCCTCTCGACATAGTTGTACCTGATGCGGTTATCGAGCCGGTCGCGAATGCGGAGATTTCACTGAAAGTCGCTCCCGGAGGTTACTATACCCGACCGGTTCACGGCAACAAGCCTTATATCGACGCTGATGGAGAATTGTCTTTGACGCTTTATTCTCTGGATAAAAACAAAGCCGATACCCCTTTAAAAACTTTAAAACAAAAAATCAAAGTTGGGAAAATTCCACTGGAAGTGAAATTCCCGGTCGGCAAATTAGCCGAAGGAGATTATCAACTGCGATGTGAATTTATGAATTCGGCTGGTTTCCTCTCCAGGAAAGGCATTGTAATCAAGGTGGCTGACTTTCCGAAAGCCAATCCGGCGACTACAAAAGATATCCAACTCGGCAAAGTAGTTTTCGAGAAAAAATTTACTTCCGCGGATGACAAATCGATTCTACATGAGGGAGGCCTGCATGCCGTCGATGGTAAATATCTGGAAGCCGGCAGTAAAAACGGGAATCGTTTCTCCGTTGTAATATCGAACCTGAAAGAATATATACAGAAGCCGATGATCATCGAGGTCACCTGGCCCGATGACAAGCAGCGGATGATGGGGCTTTACGCATATACCGAAAACCACAGGGGCGAATCATACCGTGACCGCTTGCAGGGTGGCATCCAGGCCGGACGCGAGATTCCCAACAGCGGGAAAATGGTGAAAACCAGATACTTGATCTATCCCCAGACGCCGTCTTATCTGTTCGAGGCGCGGACACTGGCAAATGACTTTCCCGCAGCCGTTTCCGAGCTGAAAGTTTACGAGATTAAAGGCAGTAAGTTGCCCAAGTTGAAAATCAATTACCCGAAAGGGCTGCCGCATCGGCTTTTTGGTAATAATGATGAGGATCAGACTCTATGTATAAATATGGCTAAAAACGACCTTGTCGGACTGACTGAGAGAATACTGGAGTATCTGGATTATACCGGGCAGGATGCGTTTCATTATCAACTGTTGCGTTACTATTTCAGCTTCTTCCCATACCCGGGCGGTAACGGGAATAGCCTGTATCCCTATATGCAGGGCGGTATGGGGTATGTCATTGATGCAATGAAAAAACGCGGTAAGGAGTTTACCGGGATTTTTAACCTGAATGTTATTCCGGAGATATTTTATGCGCCTGTAGTGAAACGCGATCTGGTGAAAACAGGTATGGTCTCACTGGATAAAAACCTTCGGCAACGAACTACTTTCAACGGAATGAAGGGGACGCCGAATGTAGCCTGTCCCGAAGTGCGCAAAGCATATACCAGACTGGTCGAGGACCTGTCCGAAGATTTACGTAACCCGGGAATCAAGGGCGTCAGCTTCTGGCTGACGATGGGGTGGCCTTCGCTCAGCGATGGTTATGACGACTACACCGTCAACAAGTTCAGTCGTGAGACCGGTATTAAGGTTCCGGCAACCGGACGCTACGAGTTTCTTACTTCAGAAAAAATGCTGCCGCAATGGAGCAAATGGCGGGCTGGTCAAGTCTTCCAGTTGATTAAAGAGGTTCGTCAGACTCTGGACAAAGTTAACCCGGAACTGGCGATATACGTCATGCGACGCGGGCCTTTCGACTGGGATCCGTATCTTGATCCCATGCTGAAACAGCTGCCCCGCACCTATCCCTGTGATTTACGGCGTCCGACTAATTACCGCCTTGATTTTCACTGGGGGCGGCCGGAAAGCGACCGTGAGGAAACAATGTATGACTTTGAAGCAGTCAGCGAACTATTCAAACGCAAAAGCAACCAATGTGTTTCCCTCTTCTATATATATTACGAATCCTATATTAAACCGCTGGACCGGAAAAATTACGGATGCTATTTTCAAAATGCCGACGTCAAACCGCATGGACGGCATTTCCTGAAAGAACTTGCGTTTAATGTCGCAGCCGGAGATGTTCTGGAACTGGTTATGGGGGGACAGCCTTTTGCCAGCCTGGGACGAGACTCGGAGACCCGGGAATTTGCCCGTGCCTTCGGAGCGCTGCCTCGTTTGAGTTTCAATACGGTTAAAAATCCTAATCACAGTATCGTGGTTCGCTATCTGAAGACGAAAAATGGAACATACTTCTATGTTGTCAGCAATGTCTGGACGAACTCTAGAGTAAGACTTGATTGGGCCGGGGCGGATGAGTATGTGGATTTGTCTACCAACAAAAAGCTGACCGGCAAGACGATTGAGCTGAAACCATACGAATTGCGTTCTTTCCTGATTCCGGATAAAAAAGTTGTGATCAATTCTTTTAAGGAGGAATTTCCGGCTGAACTGAAATCTTTTTATCAAAAGCGTATTGCGACACTCGAAGCGGCTGTAAAAAAATATGAGTCGAAAGGCCTGTCTGTTTCCAAAGAAAAAGCACGAATTAAACAGATAAAACAGGCGGTGAGGTCGGAAAATTATGCAGAGGCGCATCGCCTGGGCTGGTCCGTTATCATGAACAGCTTGTTGGCTAAATTGAAAAGCATTGATACCGTGGCGAAGCAGCAAAAAATGATAAAAGAAAACCGTTTTGCGTTAAACTGCGGCAGCTCTGAGTTTTACCGGGCTCCGGATGGACGCCTGTTCTTCCCTGATGTAAAATTTTCAGACGAATCAAGATATGGCTATTTCGGTTCGCATAGCTGTGCGAACCGGAAAATAGGCGGACTTAAGAATAATACTGAGGCGGAATTGTTTCGGACTGAAGCCTGGAATATTGACGGCTATAAGTTCAAACTGGCAAACGGCAAATATAAAATCCGGCTGTATATGAAAGTCGGCTGGCCTGATGATTTTAAACCGGGAAAGGTGGTTCTTTCGGTCTATGCAAATAACCAGCCTGTAATCAATGACTTGAAAATGCATAAAGCTCAGAATGGTGATTTTAGTAAACCGGTTATCAAAGATTTCCATACGGTAGTCTCCGATGGACAACTCACTTTGAAATTCAAAGCCGGAAAAGGCCTGGGAACCAATATCCACCTATGTAATGCGATCGAAATTCAGCCCGAGGCATGATGTCATGAAACATCTGTTATTTTTTATTTCATTCTTAACCATCTCGCTGAACGCAAAAGACACCGTCAACGTTAAATTCGTTGACGGTGAGCCAACCGCCAACGATTGGAAGCAGGCGACCGCTTTATCTCTGATCCCGGCAAATTCGAAAATTCAATATGCCCCGGAGATTGTCAAGCATTGCGGCATGGATAAGAAAGTCTTCGAGAAAGCTACGGTACAGTTGCTGTGGAGCAGGAAATTTCTTTACGTCCGCTTTGATGCGATTGATTCAGATATTGTGGCGCAATCAACCAAGGACCAGGACTATCTGTTTGTTCAGGGCGATGCGGTGGAGATATTTCTCAAGCCGGAAGGAGCGCCATATTATTGGGAATTGTATGGTGATGTTTCAAATCGGAAAACCTGTATTTTTATTCCGTCCCGCGGCCTTTTGGGGCTGCCGAAAAACCGTTCCGTAAAGCCGGATATGGAGCTGAAAGTTGAAACGAAAAATAAAGGAACCCTTAACAACAAGTCCGATCGGGACAAGGGCTGGACGATGGTTGTGAAAATTCCGGTTGCCGGGTTGACCCGGCACGGCGCGAACTTCAAGCCGGGGGCTGAATGGACGTTTTGTGTTGTTCGCTACAATTACTCTAAATACCTGCCAATGCGGGAACGCACGGTTTTTCCAAAGCTTTCAGGCGAACCTCATTTATACGAGGATTTTGCCAAAATGGTTATTGAAGAATAATCAGTTATGTTTTAAGCTATGAAAATACCTGGTCATAATTCAGTCAGGACAATATCCGGTATCACGGTGTGATTCTCATTATTGTCCGGGATAAATCAGGAGAAAAATACGGGAAGGAAAAGGGACTGAGGATATTTGCAGATGGCAAACAGATCGTTTTTTCAGAAAAATTGTCTTCAGTCAGGGGCAAGTTGTAATATAATTAAAGCAAAATCAGATATACGGAATTAATAACTCTTTAGCAAACAGGAATATGAAATGAAAAAAGGAACTGCCATTATTCTTGCGTCATTCGCGGCGGGTCTGCTTTGCTGCCATGCGGCGCCGGCCGGGAAGTTTACTGTAAATAAGCTGTTTTCGCCACATATGGTTCTGCAACGGGAAAAACCGGTTAAGATATTTGGTACAGCCGATCCGGGCGATAGCGTGAAAGTGACTCTTGCCGGTAAGACGGTGACTGCAACCGCCAACACCTCAGGTCAGTGGCTGGCGGAATTTCCGGCGATGAAAGCGGGGACCGGATATACGCTCGAAGTTGCGGGCGGAAATCCGCAAAAGAAAGTAATCCTGAAAGATGTGGCGGTCGGCGAAGTCTGGTTGTGCAGCGGACAATCCAATATGCAGATGCCGGTTCTGACCCGATCGCCAATTTGGCGGGCCGCCAATGCGGAGGAAGAAGCGAAAAATGCAAACTGGCCGGAAATTAGAGAGTTCCATGTAACTCGCAACTGGTCACCGGGAAGGGAATTGGACTATTTGAAAGGGACCAGATGGGCGGTATGCAATCCGCAGAATGTCAGGACCTTTTCCGCTTACGGTTACTTTTTCGCCCGTCAGCTCTATAAAGATTTACAGGTTCCAATAGGGATCATTCATTCGTCATTCGGAGGGACAAACATTATGGCCTGGATGCCGCGTGAAAGCTTTGTGCCGGCCGGACAGGAGGCCGTCAAAAACAAGATTGAGAAGGCGGTAAAAGCTCTTGCCAACAGAACTCCTGAAGAATTCAAACGTGATTTCGACAAAAACTACATACCGTGGATAAATAAGTTCAATGCCGCTGCGCCGGATAAAAGCAAAGCGGCGGCAGCGTGGAAAAATCCCGACTTCGATGATTCCAACTGGCAGACCTGGACTCCGGACAAGGTTAATTCGGCAAAAAAGCCGCACGTGGTCTGGTACCGCAACACTTATTCATCAATTCCGGCTTCCTATGCCGGGGGCGCGGCAATTCTTTGCGTTCCGGCCTTTGTTGGAACAGCTGAAGTCTATCTGAATGGAAAATTAGCCGGACGTACTGACGTGCTCAAACCTTTACACTCCATACATAAGAACTATAGCTTCAAGCTGCCTGATGGAATGGTCGTTTCAGGCAAAAATGTTGTGGCGGTAAGAATCAGCGATTATGGTCTGGGCATAACAAAATTCAATGACGTAAACTACACCAGGATTGCTCAGGGAAGGTCCGGCAGGACGTTCGACGCCAAAAGATGGAAAATGAAAACTGAATATACGGCCGATACCGATAAAATCGGTAAATGCCCGGAACTTTATGATTCCGGCATTACCACCTGGGGATATCCGGGGACTTTGTTCAACGGCATGATCGCGCCGCTGACACAATACCCGATCCGCGGCGTTCTCTGGTATCAGGGCGAATCAGATGCCTATTTTTCCGGAGCATATTACCCGAAACACCGTGAACTGATCAAGTCATGGCGCCAACGCTGGAACAGTCCGCATATGCCGTTCATCGTGACGCAACTGGCGGGCATCGAAAACCATACTCCGATGAAGCGTTTGCCGGATGGTTTCTGGAAACAGTATTCTCCGGCAAAAGCTGCCGGTGTTGCTGCGAATCTGCGGGAAGTGCAGGGGGAAATCGGCAAACTTCCGAACGTCGGGCTGGTTACTGCAATCGATGTCGGCGACCATTCGGATGTCCATCCGCGCGACAAGCAGACAATAGGTTTCCGGGCGGCGAAAGAGGCGGAACGTTTTGTGTACGGTAAAAAAATTGTTTCACGCGGCCCCGCTTTTAAAACCATGAAAATAGAAGGCGATAAAATCAGGATCTATTTTGATAACATCGGCGGTGGTCTGGCGACAAAAGACGGTAAAGCTCCAAATGTTTTCGCCATTGCCGGAAAAGATGGAAAATTTGTCTGGGCGGATGCGGTAATTGATGGGAATACCGTTGTCGTTTCTTCGCCGGAAGTTCCCGCCCCGGCCAATGTTCAGTATGCCTGGGTCAAGTTCCGGCCTGATTTGAATCTTGTCAATAAAGCGGGTTTTCCCGCATTTCCGTTCCGGACCGATGCTCCGGAATATAAGTAAGCAGGGGAATTAAATAAACCATGAAAAAATTTCTTGTTATCGGACTTTTTGTCTTTGCGGCCATAATCGGTTATGCTGGTTCAATTGAAAAATATGCCCGGATTATTTCCAGAGAGGCTGCTGATTATCACGCCTTATTGAAGCGCGGCGGCTCAACTCAAAGCCCATTGGCGGTTAAAGCGGAAGCCATGCAGCGTTTCAAGGCCAACGTTGTCTATCCGGTAATCTATTCTCAGAAAGAACGGATGAATGGAACGCTGAAGGATTGGGAGGATATTCCGGTCACCGGACAGCTGACTGTTCCAGCTTCCTGTTTCGGGCCGGTGCCTGATACTTTGTCGGCTTATTTCAAAGTCGCGGCGTCGGATAAATATCTGTATATTCTCGCGGTGTCCCATGATAAGAAACTGCGCTTCAAAGCGGGAGCCCCTTTTAATTCGGATAGTTTCGAAGTTTTTATCGATCCGTTTTTTGCCCGGAACCTTCGCTCAGATGATTCGATTATTCAAACTTTTATTACGCTGGACAAAGACGGAAATACTCCGCGGCTTTTAGGTAAACTCGTTCCTGAAGTCAAACCGGTAAAGGTTTCCGATGGCTTGGGATTTGAAATAGCGATCCCGTTAAAAAACGACTATTTCAAGATTTCTGTGTTTGACGGTCTGATGATCGGATTTAATATCTGCTATAACAACAATGACGCCGGGCGCGGCCGTGAACAGAAGATCGGGTGGAGCGGAATCGATACCGAGGATGGTTCCTGGCGAAATCCGGCGGTTTTCGGTGCTTTGAAATTTGTTCGGGCCGATAAGCAGCCGGTTCAACCGGTAACCGAGGGACCGGCGATTCTGGCCAATCGTTTGAAACGTCAGGGCGGAGAAACCCTGAAGGATTATAGTGTGCTGGCAAAATCCCGACCAAACCCGGAACGTGCCTATGGTTTTCAATCCGGCGGGTTACGTGGCGGTAAATCGTTTTATGATATGGTCAAGGACTGGAAAGCCGGTGCGGTTCGCCTGCAACTCCAACAGTTGGGACCGCGACCGACGTGGAAACCTGAAAACTTTCCGGTCTTTCTTGATCGTTTGGAAAAGGCGGTCAAGCAGGCACGCGATGCGGGTTTGAAGGTCATCCCGGTGGCATTCGAAGTGCCGTTCGAACTGAAAGGGCGCAACCGGTGGGAGTGTCCGGAGCTGGAGGCGGCCTATACTCATTATTGGGTGGAGATCGTCAAGCGTTTACAACCATATAAAGATGCGATATGGGGATACGATTTGGTTAATGAACCGCTGGAACGCTCCCAGTTGCCCTATGCGCCGCTGCAATGGCGAAAGCTGGCGGTCAAACTTGTCCGGGCTATCCGTAAGGTTGATCCCGACGCTTGGATTGTCTATGAAGCAGGTCCCGGCGGCGACTGGCGCGGTTTTGAGGATTTGAAGCCATTGCCGGATGATAAAATTATCTACAGTCTGCACTTTTATGAACCGGGAGCTTTCACTCACCAGGGTATCGCCGCCACTCAATTGCAGGACCCAAATCTGATCGCGAAGGCGCAAAAGCAGATCGGCATCCGTTATCCCGGAGTTGTTTCAGGTGTTTACTGGAACCGTGCCCGCTTTGAAGAAGTACTGAAGCCGGTCAGAGATTTTCAGAAAAAATACAACGTGCCGATTTATGTTGGAGAATTCAGTGTGATCGCCTGGGCTCCGCCGGAGTGCGGTGCTCAATATTTGAAGGACGTCACTGATATCTTTGACAAATACGGCTGGAGTTGGACTTATCATGGCTACCGCGAATATTACGGTTGGCGCCTGGATGTGGAAGAGGGAGTATTTCGTCCTTCCGGAGTCCTTAAATATAAGGCTGATACAAAACGAGGCGCGGTCATCAAGGCGGCGTTTAAACGTCATGCGAAATAATATAGAATTAAGGTTCGGTGTTTCCGTGTATGGGGCCTTACGAATTCGTTTTATTGCAGACTTACAGCCTGCGTTTGAGGTGTAAATCAGATCCCCCGGGCGTTGCCCGGGGCTGTGATATTGCGCCCCGACGGGGCTGAAGAAGATAAAAGACCACCAGGCCGCAGGCCTGAAAGAACAAAGCCCCGGGCAACGCCCGGGGGAAATAATAATAAAAAACAAATGCAGGCTGTAAGTCTGCAATAAAAAACATTGAAAAAACATTGAATTATGGTATATCCATGAAAGCACCGAAAGAGCCAGAATTAACAACTTATCAAGGTTAACATAAAGGAAAATTAAATGAAAAAAGAAATTGCCATTATTCTTGCTTCGTTCGCGGCGGGGTTGCTTTGCTGCTATGCGGCGCCGGCTGAAACATTTAAACTGCATAAGCTGTTTTCACCTCATATGGTATTGCAGCGGGAAAAACCGGTTCGGATATTTGGAACGGCTGCTCCGGGCGATAGCGTCAAAGTGACATTTGCGGGAAAAACGAAAACCGCCGCCGCGGATGTATCCGGTGACTGGCTGGCGGAATTTCCGGCGGTGAAAGCCGGAACCGGATATACTATTGAAGTTACCGGCGCCGACCCGCAAAAGAAAGTAATTATGAAAGATGTTGCGGTAGGAGAAGTATGGCTGTGCAGTGGGCAGTCCAACATGCAGATGGCGGTAATGGGCGGATCACCTTATTGGCGCGCCGCCAATGCTGAAGTAGAGGTTAAAAACGCAAACTGGCCGGAAATCCGCGAATTCCATGTCACGCATGTATTCTCACCGGGTAAAGAGAAAAATGCGTTGTCAGGCAAGGAATGGCTGGTTTGCAATCCACGGAATGTCCGTGGCTTCACCGCCTTTGGCTATTTTTTCGCCAGGCAATTATATCGCGACCTGAAAGTCCCGATCGGCATTATTCATGCTGCTTACGGCGGGTCCAGGATCATGGCATGGATGCCGAATGAAGCGTTTGCGCCAGCCGGGGAAACCCGGGTATTGAAAGACGTAGAAGCTGCCGGTAAATTTCTCGGAGGCAAGCCGCCGCAAGCGGTAATACAGGAGCTAGACAAAAAAATTGTTCCATGGGTGAAAAAGTTTAATAATGCCGCTCCGGAAAAGACGAAAGCGGCCAGTGAATGGAAAAATCCCGATTTTGATGATTCCGGCTGGCAGAGCTGGAACCCGGATAAAACCAGGGTGGAAAAGAAACCGCAAGTGACCTGGTATCGCAACAGTTTTTCGTCAATACCGGCTGATTACGCCAAGGGTAATAACTCTCTGCTGTTTATTCCGTCATACATCGGGACCAGCCAGGTCTACCTTAACGGTAAACTGGTTGCTGAAACCGACGTGCTTAAGCCCCTGGACCGGATGTGGAAGAGCCGTCCTGTCAGATTGAAGCCCGGCGTCGTTGTTCCGGGAAAGAATGTCGTGGCGATCCGGTTGAGCGATTACGGTACCGGCGCAACCCGGTTCAAAGACGTGAATTATACTCATCTGACCAAAGGCCGGTCAGGCAGGACGTTTGACGCGAAAAATTGGAAAATGAAAACGGAATATACGGTTGATACGGTCAAAACAGGACCATGTCCCCCTTTGTATGACAGCAGTATCGCTTCCCGGAATTTCCCCGGCACATTGTTCAACGGCATGATTGCACCGCTGGTGAAATATCCGGTTCGGGGCGTTCTCTGGTATCAGGGCGAAGGGGACGCTTATGATACACGTGGATATTATTTCAGGCAAAAGGCCATGATTGATGCCTGGCGCAAACGCCTCCATAACCTCGAGATGCCATTTATTCTGGTTCAATTGGCCGGGTATGAACGGCATTGCCCGGGTAAGCGCCTTCCGGATAACTTCTGGCAAAAATTGTCCCCGGGCGGTAATTACGCCTGGGCCGTGCTGCGGGAAACCCAGGCTGCAATCGGGAACCTGCCGGATGTCGGGCTGATTACCGCAATTGATGTTGGTGACAGTTCGGACGTGCATCCGCGTGATAAACAGACTTTGGGATTGCGCGCCGCGAAAGAAGCTGAACGGCTTGCTTACGGCCGCAAGATCGTATCACGCGGCCCGGCTTTCCGTAACATGAAAATCGAAGGCAATAAAATCAGGATATTTTTCGACAACATCGGCGGGGGCCTGACTACCAAAGACGGTAAAGCTCCCAATGCTTTTGCCATTGCCGGGAAAGACGATAAATTTGTCTGGGCGGACGCGGTTATCGATGGAAGCAGCGTTGTCGTTTCGTCTCCAAAAGTTGCTGACCCCGTAAAGGTTCGTTATGCCTGGATTACTTTCCGGCCTGACCTGAATTTATGCAATAAAGAAGGATTCCCGGCGTTTCCGTTTCGGACCGATGCGCCGGAATATAAATAAATTAGCTCCCGGAAACCAATAAGCATGCTGACTTATCAGAAAATCAAAGATATCCCGCCGGAGTGTTCTCCGGCTTATTTCTGGCATATCAATGGAAAGGTCAAAATCGAAGAACTTAAACAACAGTTGCGGGATATGCATGCTCTCGGGCTGCGCTCTGTTTGTTTGCACGCGTTTCCGGATGAATTTCGTCCGGCGACGCAGCCGTCCCACGTGAATATCCCGTACTTGTCACCGGAATGGTTTGAAATGGTCTGTGCGCTTTGTGACGAATGCCGCAGACTCGGAATGCGGTACTGGCTTTACGATGAAGGAGGCTGGCCGTCCGGAGGAGCCGGAGGGCAGGTCTGGAAAAATGCCAAAGACAAAAAGTCCATCCAGCGACAGTATCTGGAACTGGAAAACGGCAGTCCGGTTATCAGAACCGTCGAAGAGGATCCCCGCGTCTGCGCGCCTTATCCGGATATTCTGAATAAGCAGGTAACGGCTGATTTTATTGCTCTTACGCACGAACGGTACAGAAAATATGCGGAAAAGTATTTTGGCCGGGAAATCCGCTTTGCGTTCACAGACGAACCGGGTATGTTTGTAACTTCACCCGGAAAACTAACGTACACGGCGGGCTTAAAAAAAGAGTTCAAAAAGATCAAGGGCTATGAGCTAGAACCCTATCTTCCGGCACTTCTGGAGCCGGAAGAAGCTGACGAGTCCCGGGACGTTACGCTGGCCCGGATTGATTACCATGAAGTGCTGTCACAACTTTTTGTCCGGCGCTTCCTGCATCCGCTTAGAACATGGTGCAGGAAAAACAGAATTCTTTCGGGAGGGCATTTTTCCGGCGAAAATAATCCGTGGGCCAACCGCTACGGTTCATACGGCAATATTCTGCAATCGCTTAGAGCTCTCGATATCCCCGGTGTCGACGCCATTTGCCGCCAGTTGTTCCCCGGCGGGGAGGTTCATCCGTTTCCCAAGTACGCTTCAAGCGCGGCCAATCAAAATGGTAACCGGTATGCTTTTGCTGAAGTTTTTGCTCTATACGGTAACGGAATGGCCCCGGCAGAGATGCGCTGGCTGGTCGATTTTATGTTTGTCCGCGGCATTAACCTGATCGTGCCGAGCAAAATTGCGGTTTACAACGGTGAAAGTTTCATGTCCGGAATCCGGCCTCATTCCGGGACGGTCGATCCGCTTTGGAAGTACATGAAAGAGTTTCATACATACATTTCCCGCGGCTGTCATCTGCTTTCTGTGGGGAAACCTTATTGCCGGACCGCCGTTTACTTCGATATTCGCTCAATCAGGGCCGGCGGGAAATATATGGAAGAAGCCGTTGGCATGCATGAATCGGTTGCTCAGAAAATGCTTGAGCATCAGTGTGCCTTTGATTTCATTGACGATGAAATGCTGGCAAAAGCGCGGAGGGAGGAAAAATCCCTCAAGGTCGGAAAGATGCGTTATGAAACGATTGTTGTTCCAAGTTCATTTTTTATGACTGAACCGGCCAGGGAAAACCTGGAGTTTTTACGGCAATCAGGTGGAACTGTCCTTGATTCCGCTTTCGCCGTTAATGCGGAACGTCTGATCTCTCTTGCGCAGCCTAATATAAATATTCGCGTTACCAAACGTTTATATGGGGAAAACGCTATTTATTTTATCGTCAACGAAAGTTCTGAACCGCAGAATATCCGGATCGAATTTCCGGAAAAGGAAAATATAATTTATTACGATACGCTCTCAGGTGAAATGTTCGACGTATCATCGGAAAACGGGGCTTTTGACTGGTCCTTCACAAAATGGGGTTCCGTCTTTTTCATCACCGGGTTAAAAAACGTGGATACGGTCCCGCCGCCCGGAGATATGCGGACTGTAATGCGGCTTGACGACGGATGGACACTCCGGGCTTTACGGAGCCACTGCCCGGGTAAAATGGATTATGAGATTTTAGACCTGAATGAGAGTCCGGTTCCCGTGTCACTCGGGGACTGGCGGTCGTTACTGGGTAATTCATTCAGTGGTGAAGCAGTTTATCGTACGACATTCGCCTCCGACGGAAAGACGGATTTATATCTGGATCTGGGGGGAGTCTGTTATGCCTGTTCAGTCAGCGTCAACGGCAGGGAACTGGGACGAAAATTTCTACCTCCTTACATATTCAGACTTGACAGGAATCTTTTGAAAAGGGATAATATATTAGAGGTGACGGTCGCTAACACGCTGTCTAATTCCATTTGTGACGAATCCGTTTTGGAATACTGGAGCGAAAATTGGCCGTTGCAATATGAAGCCATGCAGCGGCCTTTTGAAAAAGATCATCTGGAAAGCGGCCTTTTGGGTCCGGTAAAGATACAAAAAATAATAAAAATTTGAATTCCAAGTTTGTATGATTAATAAAATTATCCATGGTGTGTACCCGTTCTGGTTTTGGAACGGGGAACAGACGAAACCGGAAATCGATCGACAGTTGACGCTGGCGTTGAATGGCGGTTTTAAAGGACTGGCCATCCATTCGCGGGTGGGCAATCGGATTCCGTACCTGTCGGAACGCTGGATTGAACTGGTCAGGCATGCCTGCTGCACGGCGCGGCGGCTTGGTCTGAAAATCTGGCTTTATGACGAGGACGGCTTTCCCAGTGGGACCGTTGGAAACCGAATTCAGACGGAGCATCCCGAGTTAAGACAGCAATATTTGCGGTTTCAATATTTGAATTCATCCCAAATTGACTGTGAACCTTTTGCCTGCTTTGAAACGGAGGGATATCATTGTATTGATCCTGACTGTTTGCCGGAAAATACCGATGTTCTGGTCTTTTCCAGACATTATCTTGATCGTTATGTTGATACGATGAAGCCGGAAACGACTGAGCTCTTTATCAAATATACTCACGAGCGTTACTATGAAGAATTGACGGAGTTTTTCGGTGACACGATCGAATGTATCTATACTGACGATATCGACTCGAAAATGGTGCTCGCCTCCGGTTTGCCATGGACCGATGATCTTGATGCTTTATACCAGTCCCGATACGGCGAATCTCTGTTGAACAGGTTGCCGTTGCTGGTCGAGGACTTGTCCGGATGTGAAAAGACGCGGATTAATTTCCGGAAGCTGGTGCAGGACCTGTTTTTGAATAACTTTGTACGACCGGTTGCCAACTGGTGTACTGCTCATAATGTTGTGTATACCGGTCACCTGTCCGGAGATGAAGGGCCTTTAACGCGTACTGTCAGCGAGACCGGGGCGATCATGCCGTTTCAACGGCTTGAGCATATTCCGGGTATTGATGATTATCTGTCAATTATGGATGACTGCCGTTATCTCAAACACGCTGTAAATAAACACAGCCTCAGTGCTTTGCGGCTCTTCAAAAGCGGGGCGTCGGTGGCGCATCAGCAAGGACACGGTCTGTTTTCATGCGAATGCATGGCGGGAACCGGCTGGGATTTTACGATGGCACAGCAGGATCGGCAGATGTTGTTTGAAATCGGTATGGGAGTGAACCTGATAACGCCTCACGCCGCTTATTATACTGTCGGCGGTCCCGGTAAAACCGATTTTCCACCCAGCTATTTCTTTCAGCAGCCTTATTGGCCGCTATGGCGTGAAATGGCAGATAAATGGACCCGTTCAGCCGCGCTGCTGCAACGGGGGCGCTTTCAATGCGATACCTTGCTGATCTATCCCTCAAGCTCCGCCTGGGCCCGGCAGAACGGCGGCGACATTATCAGGGAGTTTACTTCAAGGATCAATTCAGGATTTGATAGTGTGTCCGGGCTGGAGAATGAAGTCAATATGATCATGCTTGAACTGTTAAGGATGAAAGTCGGGTTTGATATTCTTGATGAGACCGATATCCTGGCGTGCGGGGATATTGAGGCCGGAAGCTTCCGGGTTGGTTCAATGTTATATAGCAATCTTCTTGTCCCGGCCGGCACCTGCAGGGATGATGATGTGCTGAAACATTTGTCCGAAATTATGGAATGCGGGGTCAATGTTATTTTTATGGGGAAAGATCGGTCTCAATGTAGTGAGCTTTTGACTGCTTCCCTCGTTCCTGATATACAACTTTTATCGCCAAAGGGTGACGATTTATCGGAAATATTTGTTCATGCCCGCATCACAGGCGACCGGAAAGAGTTCTTTCTGCTCAACCTCTCCGATTCTGATAAAAGTGTCAATCCCGTGATTAACGGACTATGTTTGTATGATCCGGAAGATGACGTAACGGTCAATTATGGAGACACGGATAAGGCCTTTAGCCTTCCGGCCTGGAATTGCTGCTTCCTGTTGTCTCAATCACCATCATGGACTCCTCCGGTTAAGGATATAAATGCAACCCGATTCGCGAATCAAGCCGGATGCGTTAAAACGCCGGTAACGCTTGTCAGGGTTGACCTGGAACAGAAAAACACTGCTTTGTTGCAGGAATTGCCTATGCATACGGGCTGCTATGAATTTTCAACATCATCACCCATCATGGTTTCATCAATATATTCGGAAGCTAAACTTGAGCGTATCCGACTGGATGGATGCCCGGTTGAATTGACTCCGGTCGCGCCACACTCTTGCGATCCATGTTTTTTCGGCGCTGAATTCGGTCATGTCCTGCCTCCGGGCGTCCATCGCCTTGAAACCGAAAACTGTACCGGACCGTTACGGATTACAGGGGATTTCTCTGTTTCTGCACAGTCAGGGTGTATCGAACTTGGCCGGCAGGATGCTTTTTCTCTCGGAGACTTGTCGCAACAGGGACTGGCTTTTTATCATGGTGCCGTCAACTATGATTTCCAACTGGATATCACCGCTCCGGATGCCGGAGTGCGGCTTGATCTGGGACAAGTGGTTGGAGCGGTTGAACTATATGTCAACGGCAAACGTATTGACAGTATATTCTCCCCGCCGTATGCAAAATGTATAGGGGCTTATTTAAAGATGGGACGCAATCATTTGAGAGTGGTTCTGTACAATACCGCACAAAATCTAATCGGACCTGAAATTGATGGAAAATTATCACCGGCTTCATTCGGTATTTACGGACCGGTAACAAGTCAAAAGTGAAAGGGAATATATGCTTGTTTCAATTAATAATTTCGGAGCTGTCGGAGATGGGCTGACTATTGATTCTCCCGCTATCCAGAAAGCGATTGACGCCTGTGTCGAAGCCGGCGGCGGCAAAGTGCTTTGCCCGGCTGGAACATACCTCGTCGGTTCAATCGAACTGAAAAGCCGGATTGAACTCCATTTGGAAGCCGGTTGTCGTCTGGTAAACTGTCTTGATCCGCAACACTTTAATTTACCGGACGATATAACCGGACCCCATGAACAGTTCGCGGTGCTGAACGCTGCGCATGCGGAAAACATTACTCTTTCCGGTCCCGGTATCATTGACGGGCAATGTATGACCTTTATGTATGACGATCCCGATAACGGCGGCAATTGCGAGGAACATCTCTCAATGGACGACCATAGACGGTTCAGACCGAAGATGCTCCGGTTCGAGGATGTCAAAAACGCCGTCATCAAGGAGGTAACGTTCAAGGACAGTTCCCTCTGGACAATCCACCTCGCGGCCTGTACTGACAGCCGTGTCAGCGGGATCATCATCGACAACCCGCTCCGGGCCTGTAACTCAGATGCCATCGATCCGGACTGCTGTAAAAATCTGATAATCACCGACTGTCTGCTGAAAACTGGAGACGACGGTGTCTGCGTCAAGACGACCCGGGATCTGGCGGAACGCTACGGCGCCTGTGAAAATATCCTGGTCAGCAACTGTATCATTCATTCGACCAGCAGCGCCTTGAAAATCGGCACCGAAACCTTTGGCGATATCAGGAATATCACTTTCGCGAATTGCCAGATCTACGGCAGCTCGCATGCCATCGCGGTATATGCCCGTGACGGAGGCGTTATCGAAAACATCAGATTCAGCGACATTACCGGCAATGCCCGGCATCATGGCAACGCGCCGCACCATAAGCACGGTTGGTCATGGTGGGGCAAAGGCGACGCCATATTTATCTCCGCTGCCAAACGCAGTCAGGAAGGAAGTAACCCGGGCTCCATCCGCAACGTATCGCTGGATGGCATCTGCCTCGACTGCGAAGCTTCCTCATATATTTCCGCCGGTTCACCTGGTGCGGCAGTGGAAAACATCCTGCTGGAAAACTGCCGTCTCCGATTTATCCGTCAAGGCACCCGACCGACCGGCTGGTTTGACGAACAGCCATCGTATCGGAATGTTTTCGAACACGATTCCCCCGCCGTATTTGTCGAACATGTGAACGGGCTGCGCATTGCTAACCTTAGTGTGGAATGGATAGGACGGGAACACGAAAACTGGACCAATCTGGCGGAGATTGAACATAGCAGTAATGTTGTATTTGCCGACATCAGAAGCACTTCCTCTGACTTTGAACTGCCATTATTCAAAGTCCGGGAGTCAGATCTGACGTTGAAGTATATCGACATGAAAGATGTTTCACAACTATACGACGCGGCTAACTCAACGGTAATAGTGGAGGATTGAGTATGTTTTTAATACATTGATTTATGTATATTGGGGATGAATGAATTAAATGACGGGACGGTCGTAAAACTCTTTGACACAATTCAGGCTCATTTTTTATGTTTGGCGCGCCACTGACGGGGGCTCATACCGAAATGTGCCTGAAACTGGCGGTTGAAATTGGATAAGGTGGCATAGCCCGATTTCATGGCTATGCTGATGATCTCATCATTGGTATGGCGCAACATTGCTGTTACCGCTTCGAGGCGCAAACGCTTGATGTAATTCTGAGGGGAATAGCCGGTTGCTGCTTGAAATACTTTGCGGAAATTGGAGACACTGCAGCCGCATTTACGAGCCAGGGTATCCACCGCTATATCCTCGTGATAATGTTCGGTTATATGTTTAATGGCAGGAGTGACCTGATCCAGCTTTTTCCTGACCACCGGTCCCGGAGCGAATTTATTTTTTTTCTGCTTCGGGATTATCCGGTGCAGTCGTACCATCATTTCCCATACTTGAGCTCGGACAATCGAACGATAGTCGTCTTTTTTTTCCCGGATTTCGTCGATGATTGAAACGATCAGTTTACAAATCGCCGGGTGGGTTTCTGATGCCAGAATGTTATTGAAGTCCGGACCGCTGAGATTTTCCGTTTCCAGCACTTCTCCCTCCTCCCTGACGGTTCCGGCCAATAGTTTGGCAGGAGAGAGACTCAGGAAATACCAGTCGGTAACTGAGCCGGGCGAACCTTTCATGGTGTGCAGTTCGCGATGATTGATTACAACCGCATCTCCGACCCGGAAACGCAGAATCTTATTTTCAACGATAAATATTCCGGAGCCGTTGAAGCAATATCCGATTTCCAGGCAGTCATGGACATGCGCTTCGATCGGGATTTCCGCCCGCATTGTATGGTCCAGTTCCGAGACCGGAAACTCCGGGTCGAGTTTTATTGGCGCATATACCGCGTCAAACAGCTCTTTTGATTGATTAAGCACAATAATTTTCCTGAAAAGTGGAAGAATATTCTTATTTTACTGGATATAATTATAGCAGTTTTCAATTTAGATTCAACATAAAAGAGGAAAAAACAATGAAAACAGCAGTTTTGACCGCCGATGGTTTTGTACTCAGAGAGGAAGAAATTCCGTCATGCGGAGCTAACGAGGTACTGGTTAAAAGCGCCGGTTGCGGAGTTTGCGAGGGTGACGTGTTTCGTTATGTGACCCGGAATGATAATGCTGGAGACGACAAAGGCATCCGGATGGGGCATGAAGGTTCCGGAATCGTCGCGGCAGTCGGAAGCAATGTTTCAGAATTCAAGGCCGGAGACAGGGTTACTTCACTCTATGGCGATTATGCAGAGTATTTCCTGGCGGATAAATCGCATTTGGCAATCGTTCCTGATCAGGTGGATGTCGCCATGGCGCTGGGCGAACCGATTGCCTGCTGTATGTCCGGGGCGCGCCGTTTCGGCATAAAAATGGGGGATCGGGTCGCGATCATCGGGGCCGGCTACATGGGCTTGACCTGTATGCAGTTTGTCCAACTTGAGGGCGCCGCCGAAATCGTGGTCATGGACCTGCTGGACTGGCGGTTGGATTCCGCTAGGGAACTCGGGGCCGATCAGGTCGTCAATACAACCGGTAAGGAACCGGATGAGCTGCTGGAGGAACTGGGCGAATTCGACGTGGTACTGGAAGCCACCGGCGTTCAAGCCGCGATTGACCTGGGCTCCAAATTACTGAGACATCACGGCACGCTGAACCTGATCGGCTACCATCAGTCCGGCGGCGGTATGCGGCAGATCGATATGAAAGATTGGAACTTCAAGGCCCTGACTGTGGTTAATAGTCACGTTCGCGACGAAGTGGAAAAACTCGACGCCATGAAAGCGTCGCTGCAGCTGATGGCTCACCACAAGATCGATACCAATGTCCTGATTACCAATTACAAGTTCGAAGATATCAACCAGGCGTTCACTGATCTTAAAGCCCGTAAACCCGGACTGTACAAAGCAAATTTAATATTTTGAGAGAGGGAGTTTTAATATGACAATAAAAATTGGAATCGTCGGGGCCGGCGGCATGGCTGATTATCATATCACCGGTTTCCGTCAGGCCGGGGCCGAAGTAGTTGCGATAGCGGATCAGAATAAGGCGAAATGTACCGCGTTTGCCGCAGAGCAGGGAATCGAACAAACCTTCTGTTCGCTGGCTGAGATGTTGAATGGAGCAGGGCTTGACGCGGTCTCAATCATCACGCCGAACAAATTCCATATGCCGCTGGCGCTGGAAGCCTTGCAGGCCGGAAAACATGTATTCTGTGAGAAACCTCCGGCATTAAACGCGGTGGAAACCGCCCGGATGCGGGATGCGGCGGAGCAAGCCGGAAAAACTTTGATGTTCAACTTCAACAACCGCGCCAGACCCGAAGCACGCGCCATGATGCAATACATCAATAACGGCGATGTCGGCTGTATCAATTCGGCCCAGGCGGTCTGGATGCGTCGGACCGGCATCCCCGGTTTCGGCGGCTGGTTCACTACCAAAGCGCTGTCAGGCGGCGGCCCGGTCATTGATTTGCTGCACATGATTGATCTGGCGCTCTATTTCATGGGCTACCCCGAACCGGAATATGCGCTGGCCGCAACCTTTGACGACTTTATCGACAACAAGGCATTTAAGGGGCCGTGGGGAATTCCTGATGTCGCTGACGGCGTGACCGATGTCGAAGCCGCCTGTCACGGTTTCATCAAATTCAAGACCGGCCAAGTGCTTTCCATCCGTAATTCCTGGGCCGAAATGATCAAACGTGAAGAGGTCTCGGTTACGTTTCAGGGCCGGAAAGCCGGCGGCATGGTGCGACGTTTGTTCGAAATCGACGGTAATGACGATACCAGTATTGACTCCTGCGAGTTGTACGTTCAGGAATACGGTTGTTCGGTTAATCGCGACATTGTGACCGCCCGTGACGAATCGATGGGGCGGATCGGTTCCGCCACTAATTTCATCAATACCTTGACCGGAGCGGAAGAACCTTTGAACACTCCGGATGAAGCGGTCAGACTGATGCGCATCATCGATGCGGTTTACCGTTCCGCCGCCAGCGGCAAACCGGAGGCAGTTGCCGGGGAGGTGTCATAATGACATTGCAATACCGTGAAAAAATCACGGGTGGCCCGGATAATTCTTCAGGGAGACAAATATGAACTGGCTTAGCATACTGATCGTTGTCATTCCTTTTGGCTTCGTGCTTTATCAGGCGATTCGCACCAAAAAATATATTCGCGGGGTAGCCGACTATCTGGCAGCCGGCCGGGTGGCCGGTCGTTATGTGCTGGCGGTCGGGGATCTTGAAGCCGCGCTGGGGGTGATTACTTTGCTCAGCATCTGCGAGGTGAATTACCGCGGCGGCTTCGCCATCGGCTTCTGGAGTAAACTCGGAGTACCGTTGTCTCTGATAGTAGCTCTGACCGGATATTGCTTTTACCGGTTCCGGGAGACCAAGGCGTTGTCACAGGGCCAGTTTCTGGAAATGCGTTACAATAAGGCGTTGCGTATTACCGCGGCCACCATGCGAACTGTAGCGGAGATGACGGTCAATTCCATCGGTCCGGCCCTGGCGGCGCGTTTTTTTATTTATTTTCTCGGCATTCCGCATACGGTGCATATCGGAAGTTTCGAGCTGCCCAGTTTCGTGATTCTGGTCGGCGGCGTAATCACTCTCTGTATGATTGTCCTGTGGTGCGGCGGCCGCTTGTCCCTGCTGGTGACGGACTGTATCCAGGGATTGATGTGTTATCCGATCTTCGTTTGTTTCACGGTATTTTTCCTGACCGAGTTTTCGTGGTGGAACGATATGGCGCCGGTTCTGGGCAACCGGGTGCCGGGACAAAGTTTTCTTAATCCTTTCGATATTCAGGAATTGCGGGATTTCAATCTGTTCAGTCTGTTGGTGGCGTGGATCGGGTTTGGTTTGAATCGCGGCAGTTGGATCGATGGGACTTCCAGCAGCGGGCGCGATGCTCACGAGCAGAAAATGGCCGGGGTGCTGGGTAGTTGGCGCAGTGGTTTTTCCACGCTGATGATTATGTTGATCGCGGTTTCAGTGATGACGGTCATGTGGCATCCGAATTTTCTCGGGAAAGCGCGGGATATCCGCCTGGAACTGGTCGGGAAGGCATCCAGCGAGGTTTTCAAGGATGCGGCGCTGCGACACAAAATCGACGAAAAAGTCGCCGCTTTGCCGCTCCCGGTACGGCGACCGGGAATCGACAAGCCGCTTTCCCAGAAGGATAACCCGGATACCGTCTATGTGAACGAGGTGCGTAATATTGTCCAAAAACAGCCGAACGGAAATTTTTTGTTTCAGGAATTCCGGACTCTGTACTATCAGATGCTGGCCCCGGTCACCATGAAGCATGTATTTCCCTCGGTTCTGGTTGGTTTGTTTACCTTGTTGATGCTCATGCTGATGATGTCGACCGATGACAGCCGGATCTTCAACTCATCATCGACGATAATGCAGGACATTATTCTGCCTTTACGCAAAAAGGAATTTCCCCCGGAAAAACATCTGCTGTGGTTACGACTTTGTACGGTCGGGGTGGCTATTTTCTTTTTCTGCGGCTCCGTTTTTATGGCACAATTGGATTATATCGCCATGTTCTGTTCGATCATCTGTTCGATCTGGCTGGGCGGTGCCGGTCCGATTATGATCGGTGGACTTTATTCCAGGTTCGGCAACACGGTCGGTGCGTTTTGTTCGTTGATCGGTGGATCGTCAACGGCGTTGGCTGGCGTGTTTCTCCAGCGTCGCTGGGCGGATACGGTTTATCCTTTTCTTGAGCAGCAAAAATGGGTGGAAGTTGTCGGCAGCGTCCTCAATGCGGTTTCAGGCCCGTTTCATCCGATCATCGTCTGGGAAATGAATCCATTCAAATGCCCGATCAATTCCTACGAGTTCTACTTTATTGCCATGCTTGTCGGCAGTACCGGATATGTCGCCGGTTCGCTGCTGACCTGCAAAGAGCCGTTCAACCTGGAAAGAATGCTGCATCGCGGCATCTATGATCTTGAAGGCTCGAAAAAGGACTTGAAGACGTCATGGACCTGGCGCAGTGTCTGGAGTAAAATCATCGGGATTACGCCGGAATACACGAAATGGGACAAAGTTATCGCGTGGAGCGTTGTCGCCTACAGTCTTGGCTGGGGAGTGGTGGTTTCATTTCTGGGCGTGATCGTCTGGAATATGATTCAACCGTGGAGTACCCAGTGGTGGAACTGGTATTATTTCATTAATTGGTTCGTTGTCGTACTAGTCATCGGCTTGATTTCAACGGTATGGTTTGTGCCATGCGGAATTCGGGATTTGCGCCGGATGTACCGGGATCTTGCCGTCCGTAAAGAGAATGACCTGGACAACGGACAGGTGTCCGGCCATGTTTCACTGGCTGATAAAGACCAGTTGGATTCCAAAGAGAAGGATGCTGTCGACAAATAAAAGTAACGACTTCAAGTTGTTTAGGGAATAACTTGAAATCAGCCTCGTGAGCTTTAACTTGGCGCAGGCGTCGCAGATATATTTATGTATCCAACTTTTGACTCTGTCTCATCGAGTGAGATATTGGCTGAAACCGGCAAATCCGACAGCAATAAAAGAGACAGCCGGGCGTATAAAATTGCAAAGCGCCCGGCTGTCAGGAGTAAGAGTTAATTTTATCCGCGATTACCTGTTTCCAGGCAACCGCTTTTTTTATATTTTCAGGCTCCGTAGAAAGCCCGCATGTAAAGTTCCTTGATCTCGATGATCAGCGGATATCGCGGATTCGCACCGGTGCACTGGTCGTCGAACGCCTGTTCGGACAGCTCATCGACCCTGGCCAGAAATTCGGCTTCATTGACTCCGGCATCCTTGAGGGTGGCCGGAACTCCGAGTTCGGTTTTCAAGGCTTCAACCGCTTTTATCAGGTTGTCGACCTTTTCCTCGTCGTTCTTGCCGCCGAGACCGAGAAATTCGGCTATTCTGGCGTATCTTTCAATCGCGTCCGGACATTTGTACTGCGGGAACGCTCCCTGCTTGGTCGGCTTGTTGGTCGCATTGAACCTGATCACGTGAGAGATCAGCAAGGCGTTGGCCAGACCGTGCGGAACATGGAACGCCGCCCCGAGTTTATGCGCCATGGAGTGACAGATTCCCAGAAACGCATTGGCGAAAGCCATTCCGGCGATTGTCGCGGCGTGATGGATTTTTTCCTTCGCCAGCGGATCTGCTGCCCCGCCTTTATAGGACCGCGGCAGATATTTAAAGATCAACCGGATCGCTTCCATCGCCATCGCGTTACTGTACTCAGAAGCGCAGATGGATACCCGGGCCTCAAGCGCGTGCGTCAAGGCATCGAGTCCGCTGTACGCTGTCAGCTTGGGCGGCATCGTCATAACCAGATCGGCGTCGACGATTGCCATATTCGGAGTCAGCTCGTAATCCGCCAGGGGATATTTGTTCCCGGTTTTTTCATCGGTGATGACCGCGAACGGTGTTACTTCAGAACCGGTTCCGGAGGTCGTCGGAATCGCGACCATTACCGCTTTTTCGCCCAGTTTCGGGAACTGGAACACGCGTTTCCGGATATCCATGAAGCGCATTGCCAGATCATGGAACTTGACTTCCGGATGTTCGTACATCAGCCACATGATCTTGGCCGCGTCCATCGGGGAGCCGCCGCCGATGGCGATTATCAGATCCGGCTGAAACGCGTCCATGCGTTCGACGCCGCGATAAGCGGTTGCCAGGGTCGGGTCGGGTTCGACGTCCGCGAAAATCTCGGTTTTGATCCCGAGTCCTTCCAATACCTCAAGCGGCGCTTCCAGCAGACCGTTATTATGGAGAAAACGGTCGGTGACGATAAAGGCGCGTTTTTTATCCTTGAGATCGCCAAGCGCGACTTTTAAGCTGCCGGGTTTGAAATAGACTTTCGGCGGAATTCTGAACCACAACATATTTTCTCTCCTCTGGGCCACAGTTTTTACGTTCAGCAGATGCTGGGGTCCGACGTTCTGGCTGATCGAGTTACCGCCCCAGGTGCCGCATCCTAGCGTCAAAGACGGATCAAGTTTGAAGTTGTATAAATCGCCGATAGCGCCCTGGCTGGCCGGCATGTTGATCAGGGTCCGGCCGGCTTTCATGACTTCGCCGAAATGCGCAATCCTGTCTGTGTTGGCCGGATTGGTGTAAAGAACGCTGGTATGACCCATGCCGCCGAATTCAACCAGGGATTCGGCCAGCGCAACCGCTGTATTGAAATCTTTGGCCTTGTACATCGCCAGCACCGGAGAAAGTTTCTCATAGGCAAACGGGTATTCGGTCCCGACGCCTTCGGTTTCACCGATCAGCACTTTGGCTTCTTCTGGAACGTCTACTCCGGCCATCTCGGCGATCTTATACGCCGGCTGTCCGACAATCGCGGCATTGAGATGCCCGTCTTTGAGCAGAACTTTTTCCACTTTCTTTTTTTCAGTTTTATTCAACAGGTAGGCGCCGCGTTTATTGAACTCGTCTTTGACCTTGTCATAGACGTCTTCGCAGACAACTACAGACTGTTCTGAGGCGCAGATCATCCCGTTGTCGAACGTTTTACTCAGCAACACAGAATTGACTGCCATTTCAACATCGCAGGTTTCGTCCATAACCGCCGGGGTGTTTCCGGCGCCGACCCCGAGGGCGGGTTGACCGGAAGAGTAAGCGGATTTGACCATTCCGGGGCCGCCGGTGGCCAGAATCAGGCTGATGTCTTTATGAGTCATCAGGTAACGAGACAGTTCGATGCTCGGGGTTTCAATCCAGGCGATCAGGTTTTTCGGCACTCCGGCCGCGACCGCCGCGTCAAGGACCAGTTTTGCCGCTGCCACGGTACATTTCTTCGCCCGTGGATGGGGAGAAAAGATGATCCCGTTGCGCGTTTTCAAAGCCAGCAGAGACTTAAAGATAGTTGTCGAGGTCGGGTTAGTTGTGGGAATGATCCCGGCGATAAGGCCGACCGGTTCCGCCACTTTGACGATCCCGAACGCTTCGTCGCGTTCAATTTCGCCGCACGTCTTGGTATCTTTATACTTATTGTAAATATATTCAGACGCGAAATGGTTTTTGATAACCTTGTCCTCTACCACTCCCATGCCGGTTTCCTCAACCGCCATTTTCGCCAGGGCGATACGGGCGTTATTCGCGGCCAGGGCGACCGAACGGAAAACCGCGTCAACCTTTTCCTGTGAGAATGTGGCGTATTCCTTTTGAGCCTTTTTAGCCTTTACGATTATCTCGTCAAGGTGCGCTATATCGTTTGTCGCTTCGTTGTCATTTTCTTTTTTCATTTTTTTCTCTCCTGTTACGGTTAAACAAGAATTCGCTTTCGGGCAACTGCGCAAAAGCGTTTGCGAATCGGCATCCACTGACGGCAATTTAAATCAACCTTTTCCACCAGACACCAACCCGGTCCGGCTATCTCATTGCCATTGCTTCTTCTGTGCAACGTCCTTTTCCGTTGCCGTCAGTTTCCGCCGTTTGTTCCTTTTTCATTCGACTCGTTTGTTGTGAGTCATAACAGTTTTTTCTGCCTGTTGATGGTATTATACACCCTGATTTTAAATAAATCAAATAATATTAATATAAATTTATTAATATTTTTATATTTTTACTATTGCAATGGTTGATGCGAGGGATTATTATAATAGTAAATTAATATTTTTTTATCAATTAGATAATAAAACAGGAGCATGAAAATGTCTGAGAAAACGGAAAACAAGTTGCCGGAATTGACCTTTTGCATGGGCAGCAGCTGTTTCGTCCGCGGGAACGAGGCCAATCTCGAAGCGGTCCTCGGATATCTTGAGAAACACAACCTGAAGGATGAAGTGGATATTAATCTGCAATGCTGCCTCTGCCGTTCCAAGTGCGGCAAGGGGCCGGTTATCTTCGTCAACGGCAAAGAATACAAAGTGGAAAATACTGAAAGTGCGATTCGGCTGCTTGAAGAAGCTTTGAAAGGAGAATGAGTTATGGACCGCAATTCACCTGTATATACCAGGAAGACCGAATGTCATGACTGCTATAAGTGTGTCCGGCATTGTGTCCCGAAATCAATCCGGGTGACGGACGGCAGCGCCAGTATCATTTCCGACGCCTGCATTGCCTGCGGCGTCTGCGTCAATATCTGTCCGGCCGGAGCGAAAAGTATTCGCGACGACACCGGAAAGGTCAAGGCGCTGCTGCGCGGGAACGAGCCGGTATACGTATCTCTGGCCCCGTCGTGGAATGCTCATTTTGGCGCTAAAAATGGTCGCAGACTGATCACCGCTCTTATCAAGCTCGGCTTTGCCGGGGTTAGTGAAACGGCGCTCGGAGCTCAGCAGGTAAGTTCGATGACCGGACGTTTGCTGCATGAAGCGGAAAACGGCATCTATATTTCTTCCGCGTGTCCGGTGGCGGTCGAGTTCATCGAAAAATATTTGAACAATCCCAATTGCCGGGTTCTTGATCTGCTCTCTCCGGCTCAGGTTCATGCCAGGATGCTGCACCGGATCTACGGAGATAATATCAAAGTAGTTTTTATCGGACCGTGTATCGGAAAGAAAAAAGAGGCCGCGCGAACGCCGGAACTGCTTGATGTGGCTTTGACTTTTACCGAGTTTGAGAATTGGCTCAAAGAGGCAGGTCTCGAATTGCGCAAACTGCCGGAATCAGCCGGCGGCTTTGTCCCGGAAGCGGCGGAGGAGGGCAACCTCTATCCGATCGAGGGCGGAATGCTGACGACGATCATGGAACGGAATACCGATGCGGATACGGTTTACCTGACGCTTGCCGGTTTGAATAATCTGGCTTCGGTTCTTGGTTCGGCCAAAGCGGAAAACGGACGCAAGGTTTTTATCGAAGCTTTGGCCTGTGATAACGGCTGTATCAACGGTCCGGGCTGCCGCAAGGACGACCAGTTGGGACATCTGGCGGATATTGCAGCGCTCAGGGCTGGAAATTTACAGACTTCGCTCAACCGGAAGATTGAAGTTTCGGGCAAGACCTCGCAGCAGATGCCGCCAGTGGTGCATGAGACGGTTGATGACGGCAGGATAACCGCGGTTTTGCGTAATATCGGAAAATATTCCCGCAATGACGAACTTAATTGCGGTTCCTGCGGTTACAGTACCTGTCGTCAGTGTGCGGCCGCGATTCTGGAAAACAAGGCCGAACCCGCCATGTGCGTATCCTATCTGCGGAAACTGGCCCAGAAAAAAGCTAACGCGCTGATCAAATATATCCCGGCCGGAGTGGTTGTGTTTGACCGCAACCTGAAAATTGTGGAGGCGAACCGTAATTTTTCCAAACTGTTCGATGTTGAAAAAATATATGATGCCAGCGATTGTCTGGCCGGAGCCAATTTGAAAAAGATCGTGCCGTTCTACAGCCTGTTTAAAACCGTGCTTGAGACCGGCAGTGATTTGCAGCGGCAGAATTATGTTTGTGATGACCGGATTTTCGATATTTATATTTTCAATATCGAACCCCATCGGGTCGTCGGCGCGATCATCAAGGATATTACTTCGCTGGAGATTTCGCGCGAACAGGTGGCGGAACACGCGAGAAAAATTATCCTGAAAAATATTATGACGGTTCAGACCATTGCCAACTGTCTTGGCGAACACATGGCGGATACCGAGATTCTGCTGCGTGAGGTTTCCAGAAAGTATCAGGGCCATCCGACGATTATGCATCATGGAGAAAACGGGAATGATCAGTAATCAGCACATAGAAATTGAATGCAGCCAGTTGATCAAAACCGGTCAGGATGTTTGCGGCGACGACTTTAAGGTCCGGCGGCTTGACGAGGAAAGCCGCTATATAGCGGTGCTGTCCGATGGCCTGGGCAGCGGGATCAAGGCCAATCTGCTGGCGAATATGACAACGACTATGGCGCTGCGTTTCGTCAGACAGAATATGGATATTGTCCAGTCGTCCGAGATCATCATGGATTGCCTGCCGGTTTGTGACGTCAGGAAGATCAGTTACAGTACGTTCACGGTTGCGGATATCTTCAAGAATGGTGAAACGAAGATTATTGAGATGGATAATCCTGCTTACATTCACTTGCGAAACGGCGTGGACGTGCCGCATGAGAAGCAGACGCAGGTTTCCCATAACTGGCCGGACCGCAAACTGCTGATCTCGCATTTTCAGGCCAGTCCGGAAGACCGGCTGATTTTTTTCAGTGACGGTGTGACGCAGGCCGGACTGGGGCAGCCCGGACATAAATTCGGCTGGCGGCGCGAGGGATGTTTGGAATTTGTTACTGAAATCCTGAAAAAAACGCCGGACATCTCAGCGCGAGACCTGGCTCAAAGTATTGTTCTGAAAGCAGTTTCTAAAAATTCTCAGCGTTTATGTGTTGACGATACCTCATGTTGTGTGGTATATTTCCGTGTACCGCGCAAATTGCTGTTGTTGACCGGTCCGCCGTTCAGGAATGAAGACGACGCCGAATTTGCCCGGCGGTTTTCGGCGTTTGAAGGAAAGAAGATTATCAGCGGCGGCACGACCGCGTCGATCATCAGCCGTGAACTGGATTTGAAACTGCAGCCGCATCTGCCGCAGCCGGGCGAATGGCTGCCGGCTCCGTCAGAGATGACCGGGGCTGATCTGGTTACGGAAGGAATATTGACTTTGACTGAAACCGTAAAATATCTTGAGAATGGCGGCAGCCCGCCGCCGGCGGTCCGGAAATTGTGCGAACTGCTGACTGAAAGCGACGAGGTCCATTTTCTGGTCGGGACAAAGGTTAATGAGGCGCATCACGCGCCGTCTTTGCCGATCGACCTTGAAGTCAGACGGCATATTATTCGCCGTTTGAGCAATATTCTGGAAGAAAAAATGTTGAAAAAAACAATCATTGAATATATCTGACGAGGTTAATGATGAAAAAAATAATTGTGGAAATTTGTCACGGAACAACCTGCTGCGTTATGGGCGGCGGAGAAATTTTCGAACTTGACCGGGTTTTGCCGCCGCAATTTCGCGATCAGGTGGCCATCGCTGTTTCGCCTTGTCTGGGAGTCTGTGGAAAACGAAACTACGGCAAAGCACCGTTTGTCATGATAGACGGCGAGTTGGTCGATAACGCTTCACTTGAAAAAGTAATGGAGATCATCGAAGACAAACTGTCAGGGAAGGGGGGCGACACATGAAAGTATTCAGTGAAAAAGACCGTCTGAAAAGACTCATAACGGTTAGAGCCATTGAGCTGCTTGATAAAAAAGAACTTATCGAACAGATTGACCGGATGCCGGCGGAAATACGGCCCAAAAACAGCGCACACAGTCGTTGCTGTATTTACAAGGATCGTGCCATTTTGAAATACCGGATAATGGCGCTCCTCGGCTTTTCGCCTGAACACGAACAGGATGAAGCGACTCCGCTGCATGAATACGCTTCAGAAGCCATGGAGCGGGAAAAGCCGGTTACCGACATTCTGAGCATGATCGATATTGCCTGCAGTGATTGTCTGAAAAGTCATTATGAAGTTACCGATGTTTGCCGCGGCTGTCTGGCCAGACCGTGTACGTTGAATTGTCCCCGCGACGCGGTTTCAGTGATTAACGGTCGCGCCCATATCGACGCATCCCGTTGTGTCGATTGCGGTAAATGCCTCAAGGTGTGTCCGTATCACGCCATTACCTACATCCCGATTCCATGCGAGGAGAGCTGCCCGGTTGACGCTATAAAGCGCTGTGACGACGGCTCCCGCCGGATCGACTATGACAAGTGTATTCTCTGCGGTAAATGTATGACCGCCTGTCCCTTCGGCGCTATCGTCGAATGCAGTCAATTGCTCGATATCGTTAATGCTATAGACAAAGGCAAAAAAGTTATCGCTATGGTTGCCCCGGCGATGGCCGGACAGTTTACCGGCAGTTTTCCGCAATTCGCGGCTGCCTTGAAAGCATTGGGTTTCTCAGAAATGTTTGAAGTTGCGACCGGCGCTGAAAAAACGATTGAGGCCGAGGCCCGGGAATTTGCTGAAATGAGACGGAACGACGGGCGGTTGCTGACCTCGTCATGTTGTCCGGCGTATGTTTTGGCGGCGGAAAAGCATTGTCCGGAAATAGCCCCGTTTGTCTCTCACACTCCGAGTCCGCTGAAGTTTTCCGCTGCAATGGTCAAAGAGAAGTATCCGGAGGCGCTGACGGTCTTTATCAGCCCGTGCGTCAGCAAAAAATACGAGGCGGCGAACAATCCGGAAGTAGATTACGTTTTGACTTTTGAGGAACTAGGCGCCTGGCTGGTGGCGCGTGATATCAATGTGACCGCTATTTCCGGCGCTGAATTATCGGATATTCCAGGTAAGACCTCGCGTGAATTTGCGATATCCGGCGGCGTGACTGCGGCGGTAAAAGCGGAGCTTGAGAAAACTCCTGATTCACCTGAACTTGAGGCGGCGCAAATCAACGGTCTGGATCACAAGACGGTCAAAATGCTGAAGCTTTACGCCGACGGTAAACTCCCGGCAAACTTTCTTGAAGTAATGGCCTGTGAAGACGGCTGTGTCGGCGGCCCGTGTACCTTGTGTCCTTCCGCGACTGCTGCCAAAGCCGTCAAGTCTCTCTCTGGATAACCTGGCTGCTCGTAATAATATGAGAGTTGTTTTTTTTGATGTAAATTGAATATAGTTAACGTGTTGTATTTATTTTAAAAATCAAGTTATGATATATTATCAAACGCACGGAATAAACGAAATATGTTTTTTGTTGCAAAGATAAACTTGAATTCCTGCTCGGCGGAGCTATCATTTAGTTGAATAGTCGGCGATATGAAAATAATCACTTTTACTTGTTGCTATCCAGTGACTATGTAAATATAAAAATCAAGGAATTCCAATGTTGGATTTTACCGAACTGAATCCGGTTTCCCCAAACGGATTCGGTCTTATCAGAAATAAATATATGAGCGGAAGAGTAGCCGTTGCGGTCGTGCATCATGGCGGTATCAGTGAAATCCGGTACTACGGCAGCCAGCCGCTGGGTGCGAACATTCTCTTCAAAGGAGATGATATTGGGGCTTTCAGTAAATTGTTCAAACTGCAGTTGATTGTTGACGGCAGGATTTATAATCCAGAATTTAACGACACTGAGCATTTTCCTTTCGGTTTTCGCAGCCATTTTCAGGTTGAGGATGTGAAGGTTGTGCATGAATTGATCGTGCTTGAGGACGCCGTGGCCCAGCGGATTACTGTTGAGGATAACCCTGACGGCTGTGTAATTTCCGCCAGACTCCTGATGCATTCCCATCTCAGGTTTCAGTCAAACCTGAAGAATTGGAACGCGTTCGAGGTTGACGATACCGGGGAGGTTATGATCGGCCAGGTCGTTGATCTGGCTCCGCCGAAAAACGATTCCCACTGGTCGCTGACCCAGGGTGCGGGTAAAACCTCGCAACCCGGCTCTACTACTTATATAAAAGTCACCGGCACCGGCATGACTTCCGTTTCCAGTGTGAAACAAGGTTTCATGTATTATATTGAAACTGCCGCTGTCGGAAACAAATGTATTTTATTCGTTTCTTTCGGACACGATGCCGTTGCACACGAGAAACGTTTTGCGCAATTGAAAGATAGTGTGGACGCAGAGTGTGATCAGCGCTATGAAGCATATTCAGCGCTGCTGGAAGCTCAAACCCGGATTCAGACTGGCGATGTTGTGTTGGACTCGGCTTTGACGGTTGCCAATCCGTCAGTTCTCAACCTTGAAGTTGCCGACCGCCCCGGAGCGATCCGCGCTTCTCAGGATTACTGGGTTTGGGGTTGGGACAGCCTGGTCCATGCCGATTCAATCCTGTTGTCCGGCAATACTGAAACCATCAGGAACATGCTGACGTTCTATAAAGAAACCTCATCGCCTGAAAAAGGGGTGGCTCATGCCCTCGATATGCACTTCAATACCTATCATTCGATGGCCTTCGGGGCGCAGTGTCTGTATATAACGACCCTGTATAATTACTGGTCCGTGACCGGAGACGATGATTTTGTTCGTGAAATGTTCCCGTTTTGCCGCTGGATTCTCGATCACGCGATAGAAGCCGCTGATCCGGAAACCGGTTTGACCGAAGGAGTGGCGTTTTATCCGGACTACCCTGAATGCGTCGGAGAGGATGGACATGATATCAGTATCATCAATAATTCCCTTTTCTACCAGGCGTTGCGGGTTATGAGTGTCTTTAGCCGCTGTTTTACTGATGACGAATATGCCTCAGAAATCGAAACGTTGGTTGATAAAACCGGCCGTAATTTTGAAAAAATTCTCTTTGATGATGCCGAAGGCTATTGGATAGACTCGGTTTCAAGCAGAGATGGTTTCCCTCGCAAACATTATCCGGTTTACGCCGTTCTTTACGTTTCTCCGTTTGCCTGTGAACTTGGCGGCGGCATGTTGGACCGCATATCCGCTTTCATGTGGGAGCAGTTTCCAGCCAGTCACGGCTTGAATATGTTGTCGAAACATGAGTCAGGCGCGATAGCCGACGGAAATCAGTATGTTTCGTATTATCCGAGCGTGGACCGCTATTTCTGGAACATAATGAACCGTTGCGGTAAGGTAGAAGCCTATGAATACTACAGGAAACTGGTTACCGGTTACTGGGCCAAACACACTTATCCGGAAGGTATCTGTAATGAGGCCTGCAATCCGGTGCCGGAAGTCGATAATCCCGGCTGCAAACAGGCTTTCGCGGCTAAGGCATGGTATTGCGACTATCTTGAAATGGTCGCTGGAATAACTGTGGATTCGACCGGTATTTCTTTCAGTCCGCTCGCGACCGGAGTGCCTGTCGTTATTGAAAAACTGCGTTTGCGCGGACACCGGATTAACCTGAAAATCAGTGGTCTGGGCTGTTATCCGGTTCTAACCTTGAACGGGAATACGCTGCCTGGTATCTGCCGGATTGCCTGGGATATGCTTCAGGATATCAATACAGTCGAAATTGAAATGAAAGACAGTGCTTCAACCCCGGTTATTCTCCGGGCTGTAGAAACCGTATTGACTGATTCTACTCAGGCTGACGGCGTTTTGACCGTTCAAGTCGACGTCCTGATCGCAACTTCCATCACTTTTAAATGTGCTCAGCAAGCTAAGGCATATATTGATGATTCAGAAGTGGAATGTAAACTTTTTGATGATCTTGATTCCGGGATGATTAAAGTCCCTGCGGGCTCTCATAAGCTTTGTTTGAAGAATATTGCCGGTTAACAACAATACATCCTGAAAAATTGCCCGGTTTAAAAGTGAGAAAATTTGGCTCTTTCGGTGTTTTCATGGATATACCATAATTCAATGATTTTTCTATGTTTTTTATTGCAGACTTACAGCCTGCAGTTGTTTTTTTATTATTTTCCCCGGGCGTTGCCCGGGGCTTTGTTCTTTCAGGCCTACGGCCTGGTGGTCTTTTATCTTCTTCAGCCCCGCAGGGGCGCAATATCACAGCCCCGGGCAACGCCCGGGGAATCTGATTTACACCTCAAGCGCAGGCTGTAAGTCTGCAATAAAACGAATTCGTAAGGCCCCATCCACGGAAACACCGAAAGAACCGAAAATTTTAACTGGAATGCAGCAGACTTTGTAAAAAATTGCTGCCGGGTTTGAAACGTCCGAGTAATTCTGACGTTTCCGGGGTATTGCGGGTTTGCAGCAGGTAAACGGCATTGCGGCGCAGTAAAGTTATTCCGGCATATTCAAGCGCGGTATTGCGAATGGTTTTTCTTATTTCCGAAGCCGGAGCCAGCAGCAGCCATTCCAGATCGAGTTGAATATCTTCCGGCATTTTACCGCCGGGGCATGACGTTGTGCAGCTGCTGCATCCGAAAACTGAATTATTGAGCATTGCAACCTCATCCTGGGTTAGTGATCCTCTTTTTTCCATGGTCAGAAAGCTTACACATTTCTCCATTGCGAACCGGTAGTCGCTGAATACACTGTTGGGACAGGCTGTTTCACACTTGCCGCAGGCATTACAGTCAAACTCAAACGGGGCAGGGCGCATTTCCGGTAATTCCGCATCAATCAGCAGAAATGCCAGATAACAGCCGGAAAACGCATTTTTGCACAGTACGCAGTGGTTGCGTCCGCGACAGCCGAGTCCGGCCCATTCCGCGATCATTTTTTCCGCCAGCGGTTGGGTATCAATGCAGATATTGCTTTCATGACAATTCAGCGCGGTATGCAAATGCGTCATTTTTTCTTTTCCGGCAATATGGTAATCCAGCCTGGTCGCGTAACCGGCGACAGTTCCGCCGAGCATCTTGTTGTCGGTGGTCGGTAAATCCATGCGGGGCAGGTCATTGAACGGGAATGCCGCGCAGATAATTGATTTGGCAAAAGGAAAGGTACTTTGCGGATGACGCCTTAAATTCCAGCTCTTGTGAAGGTATTCCGCTGCTTCAGCCGGTGGAGCGGGCAGGGTGTTCAGGCGTTCAAGCAGCTCCTGATTCAGCGGAGTTACGGCAACTTCCAGACAACCGGCAGTTTGTTGCCAGCGTTCCAGAGTTGCCTTGAAATTAATCATTTACACCAGATTTTCCGCCGCAAAATCAACCGCATTACGGAAAAACTTGACGCCCATGCCTTCCGCCGGAAGGTCGCCGTCGATCTTTTCCATCGTCCAGGTTGGAGAATTGAACGGGGAAAGGAATGCTTCAGGATGGGGCATCAGCCCGAAGATACGGCCGGTTTCGTTGCAGATGGCGGCGATTGAATTGAGCGAACCGTTTGGATTGGCCGGGAATTCCGTGGCGACATTGCCGTCAGCATCGGCATAACGCAGGGCGACGAGGTTCTTGGCCTCGAGTTCCTTGAGCGTATTTTCATCCGCAGAAAATTTGCCTTCGCCGTGGCGGATCGGCAGTTTGATATGATCAATGCCTTTGGTAAATACGCAGGGACAGGCCTGTTCCGTTTTTAGATAGACCCAGTCGTCGCGGAATACTCCGCTGTCGTTATGGGCCAGGGCGGCTTGCTGAGTAAAATATTCGCCGTTCAGGGCCGGAACCAGTCCCAGCCGGGTCAGGGTCTGGAACCCGTTGCAGATTCCGATGACCAGTTTGCCGTCGGCCACGAACTTTTCCAGTTGATCCCGCAGACGGAATTTTACCCGGTTGGCGAAAACTGTGCCGGCGCCGAGATGGTCGCCGAATGAAAAGCCGCCGATAAAGGCCAGAATATGGAATTCGTCCAGCGAACGTTGACCGTCCAGAATATCATTGAGGTGAATTTTTTCAGAAGTTGCTCCGCACATGTTGAACGCGGCGGCGGTTTCCGCTTCGCAGTTCAAGCCGAAGCCGGTAATAATAAGTACTTTTACGTCAGATTTGTTCATATCGCTTTCCCGCGGTTAATTGTTCAAATAATCTTACCTCGATAAACTACAGTCAAAATGCCGAAAATCAAAAAATATAGCGGAAAAAATCGAGAAATAATCAAAGATTAAAAGTTTTACAGCTTGAAAAAAATTCTGTCGGCAATAATATAATCCTGTACTGTGAATTTTGAATTTTAAACGGAAAACAGCCTGAATGTTTCGACGAAAAGAGATCATTACCGCAATTGAGATAGCAACCACAAAAGTCCGGGTTCTGGTCGGCGAGGCGGATGGAGACGGCCATGGTGCCGTTCTCGGTTATTGTGAGCGCGATACCAACGGCGGCGTCTGCAAAGGGGAAATTACCGACCTTGACGTGGTTATTCCCGCTTTGCGCGAGGCGGTTGAAGAAGCTGACAGCGCCAGCGGTTTTGAACTTGACCGCAACCGTATTTTCTTAACTTTGTCCGGCGGAGGAATTGCTTCAAGCCAGGGCGTCGGTACTGTTATTCCCGCCAGCCATGACGGGCGGGTTTCTTCCTCTGATCTGCATGAAGCCCAGCAGCATGCGCAAAATCGCCTGATCGGTTATGACCGGGTGGTCCTCAATACTTTCGAGGCCGGGTGTCTTCTGGATGGACGCCCCGTCCGCAATCCGATCGGCCAGTCGGCTGAGAAACTTGAAGTGCTGGTGCATATAATTCACGGCAGCAGAAAACGTGTTGACAACTTTATTAACGCTTTGCGCGATTTTGGTTTCAGCCCTGACAATATCAGGCCGGTCTTCAGTGCCGCCGCCGCGGTTTTCGGGGTGCTGACAATGGAAGAGCGTGAACACGGGGTTCTGCTGATCGATATGGGAGCCGGGACAACCGAAGCAGCTGCGGTACGTCATGACGGAATGCTGGCCAGCTGCGTTTTGCCGGTCGGTTTTGACCATGTTGCCAATGATCTCTCGATCGGGCTGGATTTACATATTTCAAGCTGCCGAAAACTTTTGATCAATGATTCCGTGCAGGACGCGAAGGAATCAGGTTTGAGTTTTATTGAAGTCAGAGAGCGCTTGAATGCTTCTCCGCGAAAAGTGCCGTTGGCGTCGATTGAAAAGATTATTTCCGCCCGTTTGCAGGAGGTCTATACGATTATACGTAAAAAACTGGAACTGGACAGCCCAGGTATTCTGGGCAGCTTGGGATCAGGCTGTGTTTTGACCGGGGGCGGAGGTATGTTCAAAAGCACCTCTGAGGTTTGCCGTCGTCAACTAGGTATGCCGGTGCGTTGCGGTTATCCGATTAACGCGGGAGTTTCGGTTCCGGAATTGAACAGCCCGCGTTGCGGTGTGATCTGGGGCGCGTTTAGATACGGACTTGAAATGCGTAATGTACTTGAGGATATAGACGACCGTAATCCGCTGGAACGCGGTATTGAGGCGGTCGATTCGCTTGTAATGAAAAAGGCGCAGGCTTTGAAGCGGGCGTTAAAAATATGACCGAACAAGGAAATACAGCAGCGGTGGAAGAGAATTTATCTGTAGCAAATAACAAACTGCATAAAACCGTGGTGGTTGGTCTCGGTGGTGCCGGAGTTAATATCCTGCGCCGTTTGCATGCCCGCCCAGAAGCTGCCGGCATGAAAATGGTAGCTGTTGACAGCGATAAGGAATCATTGCGGAATTTTGATTCCGGGATAAAAATAGAGGCTGGTTTTCAGTGGACCAATGGTCGCGGCTGCGGCGGAAATTCGATAAAAGGCCAGCGAGCGCTTTCTGTAGTTCGTTCGCAGCTTAAGGACCAGCTTACAGGAGCGGATCAGTTGATTGTAACCGGTGGGCTTGGTAAAGGAACAACGACTGGCGGGGTGCCGATTCTGGCCAGTGTGGCCCGTGAATTGAATTTATCCGCGATATTCATTATGACTCAGCCGTTTTCGTTTGAAGGACCGAGACGCCAGCGACTGGCTGACGACGGAATTCGAGAGCTTCTCCCGGCTGCTGATATTTTGATATGCCTGCCTAATGACCTCTTGTTCAGTTGCATGTCGCCGGATACTCCATCATCTGAAGCTTATGAAAAGGCGACGGATTCAGTCGCGGCGGCCATTGTCGGGATTGCCGGGCTTTTCTGTGGCAAAGCAATGGTGCCGGCTGATTTTGCCGACTTGCAGGAGGTGCTGAACCGTCGTAAAAGTTCCTGTTTTCTCGGTATTGGTCGTGCCGCATCCGACGATGGTCTGGATCGGATTCACCTGGCTATTGAACGCATGCTTGATTCCCCGTTTATGGGCGGCCTAGAGCATTTGAGGGAGGCGGATTGTCTTTTTCTGATTCTTACCGCTGGAACCGATCTCTCGGCCGGTGAAATGAAGAAAATCTTTGATACGGTTGCCGGTTTTGCCGATGAAAATACGGAAATAATTGCCGGAGCTGACTGCCGACCGGAAATGGGGAACTCAATTCAGTTGACAGCTATTGCGGTCAACTATGATGAGAAAGAGGAGATTCGAGATTTACGCATTGCGACACGTCCGGCAACTGCCCCTCTTGCTCAGGAAACTGAGAAAATTGAGCCGGCGGAATCTCTTTTTGTCGAACAGGGAGAGTTGCCGTTCGTTAACTTTACGAAAGGAATATTTGCTAATTCCAGTGCCAACACTTTTGAAGGTGAAGACCTTGATGTACCGACATTTCAGCGTCGCATGATCAAGTTTGACAAAGGAATATAAGTATACTTTAAACGCTTGTAATATTAATTTTTTCTAGCGCCCTGCCTACGCCGTTTTTGTTCTTTATAAGCCGTTAGTTACCTCTGGTAGCCAAAGGTTTGTAAATACCAATCCGGCATTCGGCATCATCACATTAAAAATTAAATTTCTTCCCGCTCAAAGTATAAATAAAAAAATTGGCCCCCCAGAGGGAAAGGGGGCCTGAGAAAAAAGGAAAGATTGAAAAGCCTTAACCTTAGCTTTTCATGTGTATAGACACCCGCCTTTTATTAATGTTCCATTTTATTTTATTAAATATAAGAATAATATAAGTTTTTTGATCTTTCATTTTCAATTTACTAATTGTTGAGCGATTATTTTATGAGAATTGTTTGTAATAACTTTATTTATAGTATGATATAATTTTTATATAAATCACATGATGGTTATATTGACAAACCAGCTTTCAACCATTATATTAACGCAGAGTTGTTAAATTGGGAGAAAAATTATGTCAGGACGCGGAACTCGAATGAAAGTTAAGGGAGAAGGATGTTACTATCACCTGATGAACCGGGCCGCAGGTTGCAGAGGAGAAAAATCGTTCAACCGGGTCGATATGGAATACGGCTTCCGACTGCTGCAAAATCTTTGCGAATATTTTCTTGTCGAGGTAATTTCCGCCGCCTGGATGGGCAACCATTTCCACGTAGTCGTTTACGCTCCAGGGCCAGACGAATTGCCATCAAATGAGGATATTGCTAAACGTCATAACAATTATTACAGCAGTATGTTAGATAAGTTCACTTACGCGCCAAAGCAGATGCCTAAAATCAACCCTGATAATCCTGGAAAATGTCGAGAAGTCGGACTGAAAATGATCGATATAAGTTATTTTATGAGAGCCTTCCAGCAACGTTTCACCGTAGTTTACAATCAATCCCGCGACCGTATCGGTAAACTCTGGGCCAATAAATTCAAAAGCGTCATTCTCGATAGTCGCAATTCTTTGGAAGCGTGTGTTTTATATGTTGAATTAAACCCTGTGCGAGCTGGGTTGACGCCTGATCCGGCGGACTACCATTTTACAACATGGGGACGCTACTGCGGCACGGGTAGACACATGTTTCAGGCGAATTTTGTCAAACATCTCAAAGAAAACATCTGGCATCGCGACACCTCGAAATGGACCGATAATGATCTTTTCAGCTATTTCCGAAGTGAACTGGCGCGAATCATTGCGGCGGAAAACGGAGCCTCGAGCGAAGAAATATTTGAGGCGCAGGAACGAGCAAAACGCAAAGAATCAATGTCGGTACGTTTTCTGCGGCGCACCCGTCATTTCAGCGACGGCGCAATTCTTGGTTCAAAACTGTTCATCCGTGAAATGGGTTGCAAATTCGATAATCCCGACCGAGTCAACAAAAAACAACTAAGTCGTGGCCTCGGCCCCGCCGGAGCAGTGATTTACTGCTTTAGGATGTTGCGTACTTAAAAATCCCCAAAAACTCATCAAAATAGAAGTGGATTTTTGTAAAGCATTAATTCGCATTTAAGTCTATATATACTTTTAAACGCTTGAAATATTAACCTTTAATTGTGCCCAGCCAACGCCGTTCTTGCTCTTTGCAACTCCTTGGTTGCCTCTGGTAGCCAAAGACTTGTAAAAATCAATCCGGTATTTTGCATCATCACATTAAAAGTTAAATTTCCTCCCACTCAAAGTATAAATTGCTTTATTTATTGTTAAATCAAAAAACTTGACTTTTATTTCAGACGCAATACATTAATTCCGATATTTGACTTATAAAAAAAGAGGCCCCCCGAGGGAAAGGGGGCCGTAGCAAAAGAAGAAAGAAAGTATGAAAAGAAGTTTTTAAAACAACTCTCATATCGGTATAGACAGGGTGAAAATTAAAAAGTTCATTTTATAATAAAAAAAAATAAAAAAATGCAAAAATGGTATGAATTAGGTCCTTTCACGGTTTTTGATGTTGAAACGACTGGAATGAGTCCGGTAAATGACCGGATTGTTGAAATAGCCGCTCTGCGGATCGATAAGGACGGGTATCAGACGCGTTATCAATCGCTGGTTAATCCCGGTTGTTTAATTCCCGCGAAAGCCATGCAGGTACATGGTATCACTGACGCTATGGTGGCAAATGAACCCGGTTTTACGCAGATCGGCTATGAATTTCTCGATTTGGCCAAAGACAGTATTCTAGTGGCTCACAATGCCCGGTTTGATTTGGGATTCCTGCAGGAAAGTCTGGCTCGCTGCGGCTTGCCGTTGTGGAAAGGAAAAACGCTTGATACGCTAAAATTCACTCGGCAGGCTTATTCCGGTTTGCCGTCCTACAGCCTGCAAAATCTGCGACGGACTTTTCAGCTTGATGATATTGCCGAGGAAATGCAGGCGCATAGAGCCGGAGCGGATGTTGAGTGGACTGCTCAATTATTAGGAATTATCATGTCTGAATTATTGAAGCGTGAGCAATAAATAATCAAGGGGGTTGATTATGAAAAAAGTTGGACTGGGTATTATCGGATGCGGCAACTTTGCCCGATTTCAAATGAACAATATTGTCGCTGACGGCGGTTACGATGTTCGTATCGCTTCGGATGTTGTCGGGGAAAAGCAGGAAAAGTTCAAGCAGGATTTCAACATTCCGCAAGCGGTTACAGATTACCGGATTGTTCTGGATCAGCATGATGTCGATGCGGTACTGATAACGACCGAGCATGATTCTCACGCTGAACTCTGTGTCGCCGCGGCGAATGCCGGAAAACATATCCTGTGTGAAAAACCGATGGCCCTTAACCTTGAACAGGTTAAAATGATTGCTGAAGCGGTCAGACGCAATAAGGTAAAGTATACTGTCGGGTATAACCGGGCCATCTCGCCGATTGTCTCGGAAGCGCTTGAAAAAATTTCCCCGCTCAACGGCAAAACTATGATCTACCATCGCATCCAGGCTTTGTTTTCCGCTGAGCATTGGACCCATATTCCGGAAGTCGGCGGCGGCCGGTTTGTTGGGGAGGGATGTCATATTTTCGATCTGTTCTGCCGAATGATCGATTCAGAACCGGTATGTGTTTACGCCTCCGGCGGAACTTTTCTGGATGAAAGCAAAGTCAAAATACCGGATTCGGCGGTGGTTACACTCACGTTTGCCGACGGGTCCGTCGCGACGACTCTGATTCATAGCAACGGGTGCGGCGCTTTCCCTAAAGAAATGACCGAAATCTATCGTGACGGCAAAGTTGTTCAGATCGTTGACTTTTCAGCTATTTCGTTTTACGGCTTTGAGTCAGGACGGACTGTAACCGAAAAACTGGCGGTTCAGGACAAAGGACATAAACGGGAGGTTGAACTGTTCCGTCAAGCGATCCTGGAAGATAAACCGGCGCCAAACGGAATTCAAGTCGCGGCTAAAGCCGCACTTATCAGCTATCTGGTTGTCGATTCGATCCGCACTGGTCAACCGATGCGGATCAATGCGACGGATTGGCAGCTCTAATCCGCACTACGGACGCGGAAATACCGCATTATTTCTTTATTTAGCCTGCGACCGTCGGAACCATTTTGTTTCGCCGGTTTTCAGGTCGAACGAATATTCAGTGACTCCTTTGGCTACGCATTTATTGTCGAACAGGTCGTAAAGGTCTGATTTTGCCCGCAGGTGCACAGTTTTCCGGCCCGATTCAATCGCGTGAAGGCTGATGAAGCCGTTCCCGGCGTGAGTGACGTCACCTTCCGGTCCGACCGGAGTGATGCCGGCTTTTTTTGCCAGAGCTCGCAGGAATGACGGGGTGATGCCGCCCGGAGGACTCAAGTAAACCGCCGTCCAGTTGCTATGCCTTTTTACCGCTGCGATAACCTTTGAGTTGTCGCTTTCAAGAACCGCTAATGGTTGAGCCGAGCTGTCGCTGACGTAGAACAACGGCCCGGAGGTGGTTGTTTGCTGGAAACCAAGGGCCTTTGAAAGCGGGTCGGAAAATTTCTTTAGCGCATAACGATAGAGTACGTCGCGTTTCAGGTCGCATTTGACGTTGATACCGGACAGCGCTTTAATATTTTGTTCAAAACCCTGGCCGAAATTCCAGCCTGCGGCGTGAATGAATACCAGAACATTTCCATCTTTCTGCAGGTTCTTTTGCACCCATTGAATCTGTTTCTGAGTAATGGTTGGAGAACCGAGGAATATATTGAGCTTATAATGACTTCGTTTCGGGTTTTCAAGGTCAGACAGCAAATAGGCGTCATAAGGCAGACCGGATTTAAGTAATGCGTGTCTAGCGAAAAGGCCGCTGGTAATTGAGGTGCGTGCATTGAAAATCTTGTAGGTGGACATATAATCCTGCATTTTCTCATCCAAGAATACCGCCATCTGGCCCCAGTCGTTTATAATTGGATTTTCAGCGGAAAGGTTGGCGGCTCTGACGGCTTCGGCCACGTTTTTCATAAGTTGGTCGTTAAGCCAGTTGGGGCCTCCTAGTCCGTAGAGCCAGTTGCCTTCGCCGCGAGTCAATGTTGCGCCGACGTCGCGCCGGAGCTGCGCCGCGATTTCAGCATCGCCGCGTCCAAGGCCGTAAGCGGTCCGGATATTGTATTTCGGGGGCAGATAAGAATAATCGGTGCGGTAGTCAATTTCCGAGATATATAATTTATTGTGCAGCCGGAGCGAGGCGACCAGGCTGTTCATGCCGCCGGGACGCCCCGGCAGGCGGTAAAGGCCGTAACCGTTGACGGAAACGATATTATTGATCGCGTTTGAATTCAGAATATCCGCAAGCCCCCATTTATTCATTAAATGACCGCACATAATATCGTTATAGTAAACGCTGGTAATGACACGGTTTTTGCGCCCGAAACCGGCCTTGAACGCCAGGGCGAACTGATTCAGCGTATCCGCGATACCGCGACAGTGGAAGCGGTTCATATCAATAACCTTGCGGTCGTCCGGATTAGTCGGGTCCAGAAAATATTTTTCCACGTAACGGGCTTTTTCAGGCGGGATGGCGACATTTTCGAAGGTTGCTTTGGGATCATGCCAGGCCTGACGAAGTTTGGTTACGTCGTTTTTATATTGTTTTTTCAGCCACAGGCCGAAAGCCTGCCTGGAGCCTTCGGATCGATCATAGTGATCGGGGTAATGCTGACAGAACCATTGTCCGTCGCAACCGCCGACCATGTGAGCTCCGATCAGGTTTTTGCCTTCTGGGATCGATGCAAGGTAGGCGCCGAGGGCTTGCAGATATTTTGATACTTCGCGTCTGAACGCCGGTGCGGTATAAGAGAAATTAAAGATTTCATTATCTTTGCGTTTATCCGTTTCCCGGTACGCTCCTTTGGTGCCTACGGTCTTTTTCCCATGTTGGTTGATCCAGGCCGCTTCCGGGTGCTTTTCGCAGAAACCGGGGTAGGGGGCGATCCACAGATAAAAGACGAATCTGGTGTCAGGAGCCAGTTTAGCGGCATGGCGCAGCAAATCTTTAACTGGTGCAAAATCGTATTTGCCATCGCCAAGCCAGGTTTGCTTGCGGAAACGGTGGGTTGATTTCCGGGTATAACCGGTATACAGCGGCAGACATTGCACTTTTACTCCGGCTTTTCTCATTCTGACCGTGACGCCGCCGGCGGGCCAGTTTCCGGGACCTGGAGTATAAAGAAACCATGGCATTACTTTATTATCAACATACAGGCGTGGCTGCTGATTAACCCGACGTACTTCGACGGTAGGGACCGGCATTTTATTCAAAACGGCATTAAGTTGCTGATCGGATATTTGCGGGACCAGCTCACTGTCCGGCGTGGCTTTGGGTCGGGGAAAAGTTGCGCTTGGTGCCGGTCGCAGACTCAGGTTGTCCCAGTAGACAGTGCCGGGAGCGCCTCTGATTTCAAGACGAAGGATGGTTTCAGAGTCGGTATAGTCTTTGGAGATATCCAGCACGACCATGGTATGCCGCCATACTCCGGGCGGGGTGGGGATCGCCGGATTCAGGAACATGTCGTAGGCTGACTTCCATTTCTTGCCCGGCTGGTGAGTCAGGAGAAAGGCGTGGAGCCCCGCTCCGTATTGGAAATTCTCCAGCCGGTAACGTCCGGTTAACATATATTTGCCGGGAGTCAGATGTCCGGATATTTTTCTTTCCGCGACCAGGCTGGTTCCGAGGGATGCTTTACGGAGCATCAGGCTTGAGTTGCTGTCGTATCCGGTCCCGGCAACGATTTTGACTGAGTCTTGAGTTGAGCCGGTTGAGGACTTTTTATCGTTTTTCGGGCCGAATTCGTGGCCGAATTCCATAATCGCGCCGGAAGTTGAACGATGATATGCGGTCCACCCCGCAGGCAGGCTGCCTTTGACATTTTCAAAAGAACCTTTCGGCAGTAATTCCGGGCCATTACACGGTTCTATGCTCAGGTCGCAGCGGTTATAGGCGGGAAATTGCAGTTTAAGTTTGCCGTTGTTTTTGGCGGTTATGACATACGGCAGAAACGTCGTTGAGTTGATCCAGTAATCCCGGCCTTTGACGATTTTGAAAACAGTCGGCTCCAGATTAACGGTCACCGGGGAGTCAGGAGATTCCCACATCAGAGACAGGGCCTGATCCTGATCCCTTAGTTCCAGTGCCTTAACCGGTTTGCCGGTTAGTTTTTTTTTATGTCCGCGGCCGGACCGGGAACGAGTGACTTGCTGCTGATTTTGAATTCAGAAATCAGGCCGTTGGCCACGCCGCTGTGGATTGAACGTCCGACAAAAAACAAGTCCCCCAGAAACATTTTTCCTTTGAAGGTTTTGGTTCCGAGAAGTTTTCCGTCGAGAAACAGAGATAGTTGACCTGGTTTCCAAGCAACCTGAATCTTATACCACTGGCCGTTCTTGAATTTTATCGGACGGTAGACGCCTTGCGGCTTGGTGGTTTCATTTACCAGATACACCCACAAATAATCCGTGTTGTCGCGCTGGTTGATGCCGATTTCCAGACCTTTTGAAAATTCAGGGCGTTTATTGATATAAGCCTTGAAGAGACGGTTGATGATAAGTTTTCCTTTGGCCGGAGTTGGCGCCAGCATTGGTTTGTAGTTAAACTCGATGGTGCCCTGTTCCACCGGAATGTTGTTCGCGACCGAGTAGATCAGCGAATAGCGTGCGCCGGCCGCTTTCAGGGCTTTGCCGAATTTCTTGTCATCCACCAGAACCGCGTCTTTGGCGTAGTTCGGGGTTTTGCGTCCCTTGGCAAATACCGGATTGAGGTCTTTGTTGTACGGGGCATAGAAAGTTGTCGACGGGTCCTGTGCATACACTGCTCCGGCCGCCAGCACGGCTGCAGCTGCGAGGGCTTTCGCTTGCTTTTTCATGGTCTTTTGCTCCTTTGATAAATATGAATTGAAGATTTTTTCGTTAACATTGTGATAAATTCTGAAATCGCGCATGAAACCGTCGAAGAACTTGACATTCATTTTGTTATCGAGCCCGAAGCCGGGGCGGGTATGGCCGCCGATTACACATGGTTTGAAGAACAATGCCCGCTTGGAGAATGGATAACTGCGAATTTGGTCATTAACGGCAAAGACGATGCGGTGATAATCGTACATAACGGATATTCTGCACCACTTGTTCAACGGAACCGGCAAGCCGGTGTCAAACGGGTTGTCTTTGAGTGAACTGTCGGTGAAATTGGCCCACAGTTTGCCGTTACGGAGCATCAGCGTCAGTGAGCCGATATAAATCCCGTGATGACGGAAGACAACCTGAGTGGCTTTCGAGCGCGATTTGAGATCAAAACTCAACGTGAAAGGTCCGCGGGGAAATGCTTCGCGCGGAATTACCGCGTAAGTGCCTTTGCCGTCAAACTCAAGACAGTATTTACCGTTTTCATCTTTGACTTTACGCGGAGCGGATGCCCTGGCGTCCTTGGGGTAGGGGGAGCGATTGAACGAATCACCGTATTTAGTGCCGCCACCCATTTCCGCCGACCAGAAACTGCTCCAGCGGCATTTCAAAACATCGCCGTTGAGCGGAGAATAGTCGAACGTCAAATCGGGAATTCTGCTTTCGGCAATTTTGACTGAAACCGGTTTATTCGAGAATTCGCTCCAGACATTCAGGTTTTCTGTCGGTTTAGCCGGAGGCTGAATCGGCATAAACGGTTTACTGCGGAATATCCGACCGGAGACGCTGATCGCGCGCAGGCTGTAGACCGGATATTTTGCGGTTGGAACTGCCGTCAGTGAGAACTTTGCCGAATTACCATTGATGCGAACCGGAATATCTGGTTGTTTGTTGAGGATGCTCAGCTTGACGAAACCCTGATTTTTGTTGAGAGCCAGTCCGAAAGAACCGTTATTTTGCAGTTGACTGACCGGTAAATCGAAATTGCGGCCGTTCAAGCTGCATTGCAGAATGGTGCCAGCAGCATCTTTACGGGGAATCCGCAGCAGAAAGGAGCGGTGCAGGGTGTTGATCCGCTGATTGATATTCAGGACATTGCCGGATACTTTCAAGCCGAGAAAATCACTATTGGCGTGTTCAATCGGTCTGGCGTAAATATTCGAAGCGCCCTTGACGGTTATTTTGCCGGTTAAATCAGTGTTTTTTGCGGCTGAACCTTCAAGATATATTACGACATCACGATTCGGATCGAACTCTCCGGCCCGGTCGACGGCGAATGCCTCACGTTCATCCTCAAGGATTTCGACTGACGCCAGTTTTTCTTTTGTCGCGATTGAACCGGAGATTTTGACTTTGCCGTTATCCGCTTTGAATTCCAGTTTGAACTCTTCAGGCATGATCTGGTCACGCAGGCATTGCTTGACGCTCTGGTAATCCCAACTGACTGTCGGATGCAGCCTGACATAATGCAGATTGCTGAAAGTGTATTTTTTCCCATCGGTTGAAATGACATTCAGTTCCGGACGCAATACCATCTGGTTTGCGAATTGAGCGCTCGGAATGTTGAATGTTACGTCCTTCATCTGCTTGACGGTGAATTTTTCCGCCGGGAACTGCTGGATGACTTTGCCGTCAAGATTCTTGAGGACAAGCTGTGCTGAATAAGTTTTGGCGGAATCTGAATCCGGGATGTTTAACAGTTCGATTTCCAATACTTCCCCGTATTTCATGGTCTTACGATAAGATATTGCCATATTGGGAATACTGAGATTGTCGCCTTTATTCGGCTGCGGTTTTTCTTTTTTGATGAAGTGCATCAGGCGTTTGATGATCCGCTGGGTGGTCCAGCCGTTTGAAACGGTTGGTTGGATGCTGGTGTTCTCGTTGACTTCGTTCCATTCCGGCAGATTGATAAAGTCCGGTTTGGCGCTCATCGCCGCTTCAAAAGTTTGGCGCAGACGCCGGGTGTTCATTTCGGAGTGGTTGACACCCGATAAAAAGTTCGTGTAGCCGATGACCGCGGACAGGCCGATGATTTTTTTGCCCTGGTATTTCGGTTCGTTAATTACTTGCAGCAAGGTTGGGATAGCCAGATCGCGGTAATAACTTTCATCAAACTTATCGGCATAGGATGAACTGTGGGCGCTCATGTGCCCGGTTCCGGCAAACAGCAAACCGTCGCTGACGTCGAGCCATGACCGGAAATCGGCTTTCAGTTTTTCCAGTTCGGCTTTCGGAGCCTGGTCCGCTTTTAATCCGTGGCGCACTACCTGATCCCGAACAAAACGGTTGACAATCGCCCCCATATCGGCAACAAAATAAAAGGTGTCGCCATTATCTTTGCGTAACTTATCCAGCAGTTTTTTCAGGTTGGCCGGGGTTTTCCACCAGATTGCCACATAGTTGGAAACGACAACTTTATCGTTTATTTTGAAACTGTTTGGTGATGCCAGCGCTATCTTTATGGTTTTGTCATAATACTGGTACGTCTTTTCATCCAGACCACCGCCGCCACCATATTCCGGCAATTGGAGAAAACCGGAAACTTTGGCTTCTTTGAGCCAGCCTGCGGTTTCGCCGTACATGCGGCAGTGTCCGGGCGGAGAGGAGATATTCGCCAACCCGTCCACTTCGTATTTCTTGACTATCGGGACCGTGTTGTTGAGAAAGTCTTCCTTCATAATATGCTTGAAAACACCGGTCGGGTAACGCAGGGAGCGGTCCATGATCAACGGCCGGTCAACCCACCAGTTAAGATAGTTCTGATAATGACCGTATTTGAGCTGGCTGCGCGGGAAGACATATGAACGCGAAGTCATGCCTTGCCGGGGTTTGATGATTAATTTATCCACGTATTCATTACGAGAATAATTGATTCCACTCCAGACAGTACAAACCTGCAGTCCGGCCAACAGAGCAAAGATACTTTTTTTCATATTTGCCGGTTAGTCCCATTTAAAATATTTATGAGTAGGTTCTTTTTGAATGTTGTTCAGGGAATTCTTTTCGTACTTGACGTGTCCGTCGCACCAAAGCACATTTGCCCCGGCGGTGTGGCGGTCGTGAAAGACCAGTGAGCCGGTCCCCGAGTTGTTTACCAAGCAGAATGCTGAAGGGGCCGCTCCGCCGTTCATATTGTTCCAACTGTCAACCATGAGTAAGGTTGAGGTCGGGTGTTGGAGCTTCGACATTTTTGCGGAGATATACAAACGGTCAGCATAATTGGGGTCAGTTGAGTTCATGGTATAGTAACAACTGCCGATGTACATATAATTATAACCATAAGCGATGCTGTAATAATAGTACGGATTATCTTTGTGGGCGGGAAGTTCCTTGGTGTTGCCGGTCATCATTGTTGCCGACGGACACATAAATACTTTATAATCCAACTGGTAATCGCTTTTCAGCCCCCAGGCCCAGTTCCAGACGGAATTTGCGGCGTCGGCGCGCATCCATTGCGGAAAGAAATCTTTATTGTCGTCCCGATACATGGCAAAAGCCAGGCCCAGTTGCTTCTGATTTGATGCACACGAGATAGTACGGGCTTTTTCCCGCGCCTGATTCAGGGCGGGAAGCAGCATGCTTGCAAGGATGGCGATGATTGCGATGACGACCAGTAATTCAATGAGTGTGAAATTTTTTTTCATAATTCGGTTCCTTTCTTTTTAACGTTGACCTTTATGATTTAGTTGACATTTCATATATCAATTTGATATGTTCAGTTTTATGCAGTGAGCTTTTTCTCATGCCGGGGCGCCTCCAATAAACATGGGAGTTCCCTCCCAGAACAGATCTTCCGGGACCGGGTTGGGGCAGCCGCAACTGCCGCCAATGTTCAGGCGCGGTTTGATCTTAATATTTTTTAGTTCAGGTTTGATATCATTTGAATTTATACGATTCAAAATCAATTCAACTGTAAGAGCGGCAATTGGTTCAAGCGGCTGGATGATGGTAGTCAGTGCCGGGCACGTAAATTCGGTAAATGTGAGGCCGTCATACCCGATTACCGCGACATCTTCCGGTACCTTTATTCCTTTTCCGGCGAGTAACGCGAGTAATTTCCCCGCGATAATATCGTTGGTACAGAATAAAGCGTTGACCCCGTTTTTGATTGCCGTAATGATGTCATCGGTAGCTCTGGGGTTATGCAGCAGTTCAACAAGAAAGCTCAAAGATCCTAAACCTGATTCAGCCAGAGAGGACTCCAATCCGGTCATTTTCCCGATATTGGAAAACGGGCCGGACGTAATAAAACCAACCAGGGTTCTGCCGTGCTCGATAAAATGATTTCCCGCCAGTTTCCCGCCGTATTGCGAGTCGGTTTTGCAGTCGGAAATTTCCTGGTCATGACCCAATACCACATACGGCACCGGTAATGATTCAAAATTGCGCCGGTCACAATAGTTTGAGAAAATAATGCCGTCGACACCCCGGGCCAGCAAGTCGCCAATACGACGTTTTTCCTCAACCGGATTGCTCTGGGTTTCTTCAAGGATTGTCTGATAACCTTCTCCCCACAGGCCGCAAGTAATTTCATGAATCAGGCATGAATGGATAGGCACGGAAAACAGTGATCCGAGAATTCCAATGGTTTTACCGGACTTCCCCCGCAGCATTCGGGCTGAAAGATTTGGCCGGTAGCCCATTTCAGCCGCAATCCGGTCTATTTTGGTCCGCATTGACCTGGATACATGCCCGGGACGGTTGTTCAGGGTCAGAGAAACCGCAGTTTGAGATACTCCGGCGGCTTTGGCCACATCTTTCATCGTTACTGTCATTATACAGTTCTTTTACGTTTATATTTTCTCTTGGTAAATCGTATTACCTCTATTATACAACCTTAAATATATGATTGCAACAGGCGGTTCAATTTTTTTCAGAAAATGGTACTGACAGGGTAATCATTACTTGCCGGGCAATGCAAATAACAAAGAAACATTTTATATTGCATTGCCCGTTATCCGGTCGCTTCTGGACATTTAATTCCGTTTAAAGTATTTCTTGGATGGCTCCTGCTGGATATTTTGCAAAGAGTGTTTTTCATATGTTACATGCCCATCGCACCACAGTACGTTTGCTCCATCATTGTGACGATCATGAAAAACCAGAGACCCGGTACCGGAATTATTGACCAGGCAGAAAGAGTAGGGCGGGTTGCCCGAATATTGATTGTTCCAACAGTCAACCGTCAGCAGAGTGGTTGACGGATGCCTTAATTGCGAGCGGTTGGCGGGAACATAAAGTCTGCTTGCATAATTGGGGGCGCTGCTGGGAATGTCATAGTAACTGCCGCCGACATAGTAAAAGTTATACCCGTAATGAGCATAATAATGATAAAGCGGTGAATCCGGATGATCCGCCAGGACTTTTGAATTACCGGTAAACATTGTAGCTGAAGGGCAGGTAAATACTTTGCTGTCCTTTACATAGTTTTCTCGCAAAGCCCAGGCCCAGTTCCAAACAGAATTGGAAACCCCTTCGAACATATATGGCGGATACCTGGCGTCATTGTCGTCAAGATACAGGGCAAAGCCCAAGCCGAGTTGTTTTTGGTTTGCCGCGCACTTGATGGTTCTGGCTTTTTCTCTTGCCTGATTAAGCGCCGGGAGCAGCATGCTGGCTAATATTGCGATAATCGCGATCACAACCAGCAGTTCGATCAATGTGAATGTCTTCTTCATAATAGTTCTCCAATTGTTAAAAATCAATCTGTCTATTTATAATTATATGGTATTATTCTTTTGATTGCAAGAGGTAATACGTATTTTTGAACTGATTATTGGAATTTTTCTATAAAACCATTTCCTCCTTTTTTTTAATCTTACGAATATGTTACGTTTTGAGCTTGTGGTTGACACTTTTGTCAAATATAAACAACCACAATCAGGAGATTAAAAATGTTGGAAAACAGATTTCACACAACTGTGTCCGTAAAAGTCCCGAACGGGACTTATGTCGATGGAAAACCGCAATATGATGAATATGCCGGAGAGGCGTTTGAAACAGCCGCGACTGAACTGGATTTGAAAGAACCGGTCGGTATGAGTGTCGACCGGGTGTTTCTGGTCAGGTGCCAGGCGGAAGTTGTCGCCGGTTCGATTATCACTTCCGGCGGCAGGGATTTCCGAATCCAGAATGTCCGCAAATGCCGCCGGCTTAACGGCACGGATTTTTGCTATCGCTGTCAAACCACCAAATAAAGGAAAATTACCATGGATACCGTAACTATTGAACAAGCCGTGGTCAGCTATCTGGCCGGACAACTTAATATGACTATTGACAATGATATTTTTCGCGGGGGAATGCCGTCGGAAACGACTGACGCTGCGGCGCTGGTTTTTGAACAGCGCGAGGCAGTTGAGAGACGGTCACAAGACGCATTTTCCGCTTCCCTTTTTGTGCGTCGGACTGATCGTGATTCTCTGCTTGCAGTTGAAGCACAATTCTCCGCCATCCTGCCGGTATTCGGTGTGTCCAGTGCGATCACCGGTTACACCGTCCTGCTCCACTCGCTCCGGCGGGACGGGTACGGCGGCATTTCCCCCGCGTCTTTTAACGGAGAAGAATGCTATTTACTCCAGCAGAAACTGATTGTCACCGTCAACTCCGTTACCGCTAACCCTTGATCCATAAGGAGGATATATGGCTCGTGAATTTTACCGTGAGCACTTTCCGAAAATTGCCGAAGGTCTGGCCCGTCAGGGCCGGACAAACGCTGAGATTGCCGCTTACCTTGAGATATCTGAAACTACTTTCTACAATTACCTGAAAAAATTTCCGGAATTTGCCGATGCGGTAAAGCGCGGCAAGGCCCCGGTTGACTTCGATGTGGAAACTTCATTGTTAAAGCTGGCTACAGGTTACGATGCTACAGAAATTCAGGAGGAGGCGATTATCGATGCCGATACCGGCGAAGAAGTCAAGACCAAACGCAAGACGGTAACCAAGCATGTCCCGCCAAGTGTTTCGGCGGCCATGTTCTGGCTGAAAAACCGGCTTCCGGACAATTGGCGTGAAAGGCAGAAGGATGAAGAAAAACTCGATATCAACCTGCATTTCGATAAAGACGATGAAAAATTGTGAAGGGTATGCGGACACAAAGCTAATTAGTGCATTACCTATAAGTCTTACATGACCTGTAGAATATAAAAAACTGGAGCGGGCGACCGGAGTTGAGTCTGGATCCTGTTGTGCCTCAATTTTTTCTTAGCACTAAATGCATATCTTCATTTTTTAGGGGGCGTTTACTTTTTCAATTTTCTAAAATAAATATTGTTCCACTTTTTTAAATTATGGGTTGACTTTCTTTTACTAATCATGTATAATACAATTACGAACCGGTTCGAACCGGTCATGGCATTAGAGAGTTAGGAAGACAAATATGATGCAAAGATTAGTGGACAAAAAGATGAATAACAAATCATTGCCGGATTTGATAGTTGAAAAAATAATTTCAGATATTCACTCCGGGAAACTAAAGCCGGGCGATTGTCTCCCTGGAGAGCGTTCACTTGCAAAGAAATATGGTTGGGGGCGCGGCTCTATTATTGAGGCTATCAAGCGGCTTCAACAGGAAAAATATGTTGAACGTTTTCCCGGGCGTGGTACATTTATAGTTGAAAATATTCATCAGACGATGTCTTTGGTGCGGTTACTATTTGTTTCTCCAACTCCCGTTATTTCACGTGAAATACTGAATCCTGAAAATTTTTCTATTTACATGACTGTGTTTCAGGGGATGGTTTTATATGCTGGGCAACATAACACGCAAGTTGTTTTTCAATGTTTTCCAGAAACAGATGACGCGTCCGAGTTAGAACGCCAGTATGAAAAAGCATTAGAGTATGATGGAGCGATATTTATTGGTTCTAATGATTTAAGTCGCCTGAGAAGAAAATTAACCGGAAATCATTTTAATGTAGGTTGCGTTGCAGGTTTTAGTGCCAAACCGTCTGAATTTGAACATCGTGTGCTTTCTTCTCATAAACTCGGAGTTCAAAAAATTGCAAATTATTTAAAAAGTCGCGAATATAAAAAAATTGCAATCGTTGTTGGTCAAGCAGGTTTCTCTCTTTCAGAGAACGAAGAATATAAAGTGCGAGTGCTACGAGATGAACTTTCGGATTATATGAGAGTTGAAGATAAACATATTTACAATATGCCAAAGTCAACAGATTACAACGACTTACAATTTACGATTTCCCGGGAATTTTGCGAAGATTATGAATTGATAATATGCTTTAACACTCATGTAATTCCCCAAATATACCAACAGTTATTGACGCAAAGGCTTCTCCCGGGAGAAGATATTGATTTGATAGCTATGTGTAGCGAGCACATGGTGGAAAATATGGTACCAAGTATGACTTATATCAAGACCCCTCTTTTTACTATTGGAGAAAAATTATGCCAGAGTGTGGTAGACGAAGCAAGAGGACATAAAGCAGGGAAGGCTTATATTAAACTTGAGCCGGAATTAGTCATTGGACAATCCTCCAGAAAGTGAAATGACTATAGTCTGTATCTGATAAATATTAATGTGTAATAACAATGAAAGTTTTTTTGAGTTTTTCAATTTAAGAATCTAACAATTATCTAAGTTTCAAAATTAATTTGACCTAAAATGAAAGGAAATGGACAATGTTAAAAAGAGTTAAAAATTTCACACTTATAGAGCTTTTGGTAGTTATTGCTATAATTGCGATTCTGGCGTCTATGCTGTTGCCGGCGCTTAATCAAGCCAGGGAAAAAGCAAAAGGCATTTCCTGCGCTAACAATCTCAAAACCTGGGGAACCTGGGCGGCATTTTATGGTGATGAGATGAATGGTTATTATATACCAGTATGGATTGTTAGTGCTAAAAATGGAACTACTTATTTAAATTGTCGCGATTGGGATGGCTACATAAGGGCTACATATGCGCAAGGCATTTCAAAAGAGAAATGGAACAAAACTGGAACGGCATCCAATGCTTGTCCGTCACATATTAACAGCCCTAGAAATACAACCATAAATTACCGTTTCTACAGCTACACTTCTTCCTTGGGATTGACTGGTTATAAGTATGAAAATGGTGGATATGTCCCACACAAGCTGTCAAGATTGAAAAATATCAGTAAGATTCCTGCAATGTGTGATAATATAAACGTTAGTACTAATCTAGTATTTAATCAAATAAACTATACAACTGCGATAGGCTGGAAAATTCATGCAAATCACGCGAATTTCTTATTTGTTGATGGCCATGTGAATAGCAAAAAGCTAGGCGACTTTACCGCTGAAGATTTTAATATAAATAATTTCCTGTGATCTCAAAACATTAAACAGAAATCATATGGATATTAGTAAAAAAACGCAATGATTTTTAAATGAAAAAAAATCTTTTGAGAGATTTAATTTTTCAAACTAAAGGGATGAAATAACATGCTAAATAAAACTACCCCATTTTTCTTGCTAATTTTGTTTTCCAATTTATTTTTGAGTAACATTTGCAAGGCAAATGTCAAAGAGAACAATTTACTATTCAGCGAAAATTTTGATGATTACAATGCGAATGCGGATTTTTCAAAAGGAAATCCAAATTGTAAAGGCTTAGCGGATGCCGACTTGCAGTTAAGAATGTTCACAGGAATCAACGGCAAGGGGAATGCTTTGACGATGAAGAACACGGAAAACTGCATATATGAACTGCCTGGCAACCTTGACCCGCGTCAGGGAACTGTTTCGCTTTGGGTGAGTCCTCAGAACTGGAAAGTTTCAAGCGATAAGTGGCAGTGGTTTTTTTCGGTTGAGGCTTCCGGGTTCAAGTTGATGTTGTACAAACATTTTGTTCCTGACATGCTAATATTTGGATTGAAGAATGGTAAGGAAAAAACGTCAAATGCATGGGCTATAGTCAATGATAAAGATTGGCAAAAAGGGATTTGGCATAAGCTTGATCTTACTTGGGATGCTAGTAGCATAAAATTATATATTGATGGCATTAATCATAAAATCTACAAAAAAACGCTGAAAAATAGAACTCCCATAGTGAGACGACCATGGGTAAATTTTAAAGAAAAGAAAACGTTTCCAGCGCCTGAAGAATTAAAAGGGGGAAAAAGTTTTATTATATTTGGGCAAAGCCAAAGATTAAAAAAATCAAAATATTCTGATATAAACTACGAAACAGCCTACGATGAAATAAAAATTTATGATCGAGTCCTGAATCCTAAAGAAATAAAGGACGCTTATGAAAAACATTTCCCAGCTGAAAAAACGCCAGAACAATCACTTATAACTGTCCCCAAAACCACAAACAGCATAACGATTGATGGGAAAATAACCGGTTCCGAGTGGGCTGATGCCGGAGTGGTTCCGGTAATAAGTTCTCTTCCAGGCGTGGAAGCAAAAGCTTACTACAAATATGACAATAAGAACCTTTATATCGGTATGCATGCCAACCGAGCCTGTCGCATGTTAAAAAACTATAAAAAACATGACGATAAATTATGGGAAGAAGATAGCTTTGAAATCGTTCTGAGTGCGCCCAATAAAAAAGATGTCTACCATTTTATCATTAACGGCAATGGTACTGTCTTTGATCATAAAAACAGGAAAAAATCCTGGGACAGTCAGGGAAAATGTGCCGCTTTTCTCGGCAAGGATTTCTGGAGCGCTGAACTGGAAATTCCGTTGACGTCTCTTGGCGGAGATATTTCAGGACAAACCTGGAAAGGAGTTTTTGGGGCAACCTATTACACCGGTTCGGAAACGCCAAACTATTCCGCCTGGCCGCGTGCAGGAGCCAGCTATGAGTCTCCTGTGAACTATGGAGCCATGTGTATGGGAGAGAGTAATCTAACTGTGCAACTGGATAACATCGGGAACGTCAATACCGGCAAGATTGACCTTGCAGTTAAGGTTGTGCCGAAAGGTAAAAACTCGGATGTTTTGCTTTCTGCTGAGTACCAGATGGTAAATTCCGAAAAAGCGGTCAAATGTACTGAAAACCTGCTTACTTCAAACTGGAAGACGACAATGCCGTCCGGACAACAGAAATTGAATGTAAAATGCGTGACCAGGTCCGGCAAACTTGTATTTTTATACGATAAAGAAGTTTACGTCAGCCTTCCCCTGGAAACCGAATTTCAATGTTACCAGAAACATGGTTATATTAAAATCAATATTGATCTCAGTAACAGTGGATTCGAAAACCTGGACAAAATCAAAAGTACAGGTCTTTCTGGAACAGTTAAACTGCTGGATCGCAACGGCAAGGTTCATAGCCAAAAAGGATTTTCCGCCCAAAAAGCAATTTCTGTGTTCAAGCTGGGGCTGCCCGGTGATTTAAAGACCGGTAATTATACTATCAAAACTGAAGTCGAAAGCGTAAACTCAAAGCTGACTAGCGATATTACTTTCCCCGTACCGGATATGGCTCCATACAGAGCAAAACCGGGTGTTGATCATTCAATTCCAAAACCATGGACGCCAATCAAAGTCTCGGGCAAAACGTTCAAAGTACTGAACCGTGAATACATTTTTGGCAACAGCCCGTTCCCGCAGCAAGCTCTGTCGCATGGCAGTAAATTGCTTACCACTCCAGTCAATCTGTTGTGCGATGGGAAACCAGTTTCATGGAGTAATTTCAAAATTTCCGAACAGCTTTCCGATGTAGTGAAATTCGCAGGAAATGGAAAAGCCGGAGAAATTTCATTTAAGTGGCATGGAGAACTGTGGTTTGATGGCTTGTATTATCTTGAACTACAGATGATCCCCGGCAAATCCGGCGGCAAAATTAATTCCTTGAAACTAACTTGGGATATGCCGGAAAAATTTGCTAAATTTGTTCTTTCACCATTATACAATAAATGGGAAAATAATCAGATAAAACTAATGCCAAAACCGTCAAAACCGGCTTATTCTGAACATCTTGTCTGGTTAACCGGACATAGGGACGGCTTTATGTGGTGGCCGGAATCGGACGCTAACTGGGTAAACCCTGAAAAAGAAAAGCCGATTGTCATCAGCCGCAACGAAAGAAAAGTGAATGTTGCTTTGAATATAATAAGCAAGCCTGTTAATCTGAATAAAACAGCCACATACAAAATGGCATTTATGGCCACACCTCCTAAGAATCAGCCAAAAGATTGGCGCAAATTCCATGCTGATGGCTGGGGGCGTTTGAAAGGGCAAACAGCTCAGCATATCGGTTGGGGAAGTAATAATAATAGACCTTTTAATGATGATACTATAGGCTGGATCAGCATGATTCCGCGAGATCCGAAAATTTATCGCAAAGTAATCGAAAATTATAAAAATAAGGGTGTAGCCACATTTACTTACGGCATGCCGGCTTATTATTATGCCAGTAGTCCTGATTTTAAATATTTCGGCAAGGAATGGGAGCAGCGCCCTGGTCTAAGACTTGATGTAATAAAATCAGGAGTAAAGGATTTTATTGTCAAGTGCTGCGGTAATACCGGGGTATCAGATATCCTCTGCTGGAACATTGAAAACTTGTTTAAAAACTATCCTGAATTAGGTGGAATATATTGGGATATGGGAGGAAGTTGCTTCTGTGACAATACAGAACATGGTCATGGTGGTATTGATGCCTTTGGAAAACACTACTTTAGTTCTGCTTCCCTGGGGATGAGACAGTTGCTTATGCGCGTGTATAAGATTCATAAAAAGTATGGAAAAACCTTTTTCTATCATAATCACAGTAAATTCAATCCGATTTGCCATGATTTCACGGATTATTGGTATCCCGGGGAACAATATGCCAATTGTGTCGGTAAAAATATTGATCATTTTTATTGTGAGGGCATATCACTGGAAGAATATCAATCTGAACATAATGGAGTAATAAAGGGAGTAGGTCTTGAGTTTTTCTCTCAATATGCAAGAGCTGCAAAACTTATACCCTCTTTAAAGCACAGACAAAAAGAATTCCGTAACGATCCCAAGTGGGCAATCAAAACAATGACCCCATTAGTATTGCATGATGTTGGGATGACTCCTGCCTATGTTCATATGCAAACAGTCGATAAGCTGTGGGGTATTCAGGATAGCAATAATTTTGCGGATGCAGAGTTTCAAGGTTACTGGACTGATCCGGGGGTAAAATCAACTTCACCGAAAGTGTTGGTCAGCGTATACAGTTGGAAAAAGCCAGCGCCTTATCGATATGTCCTGGCAGTGGCTAATATGGGTAGAAAGGAACAACCGGCAGGACTGGTTATTGACCAAAAACGCCTGGGCATAAATAACAAGACCGGGTATGTTGATCTCTGGAAAAATCAGCCGCTGAATTCACAAAGCCTGAAAGATACTAAAATAGAAGGTAATACTTTTATGCTGATCGGGATAAAATAAATCCTGTTCTTATACCCGGATATAAAGATTTGAAATGTTATTGCAATAGTTTCACAATCGCCATATCAGGCAATTCAAAAGTGAGGATAAAACAAATAGAGTCAGAATCATATACGGGGGAGATTGTAACCCGAAAGTTCCCTAAAGGAAGAGAAGGATAACATCAATATTCGTAAAAAAATGAAAATATTTTTAAAGGAAAAAAATGAAATTAAAGCGCTATGCAATATGTGGAGTCAGCAATCGAGTTGTTCACATGTTTATCAAACCGATGTTCGGAGATTTTGCACGCTGTGCTGAATTAGTTGGATTATTGGACTGCGATCCTTTGCGATTCGAGGTCTGTAAAGCAAATGTTCCTGAGTCAAAAAACGTTCCGGAATATAGTGAAAATGATTTTGAGAAAATGGTTGCTGAGACCAAACCTGATGTAATCTTAGTGGCTGGACGCGATGATACTCACTCTCGCTATATCCTGAAAGGCCTTGAAGCGAACCTGGATGTGGTTACTGAAAAACCGATGGTTACCACCAGTGAAGATTGCCGTAAAATACTTGAAGCGGAAAAGAACAGTAAAGGGAGTGTTGTTTGCACTTTCAACTACCGTTATCCTGCTGCGCATCGCAGGATTCGTGAAATGATTCTTGCCGGCAGGATCGGACGGGTTACATCAATTGATTTGAACTGGTATATTGATACTTATCACGGAGCCAGTTATTTCAAACGCTGGAATCGAACCCGTGAAGTATCCGGGGGGCTATCAATACACAAAGGCTCACATCACTTTGACTTGGCAAGCTGGTTAATTGGACAAAAAGCTGAAAAAGTTCATGCATTCGGGGCACGAAACTATTTTGGCCCTGATGGAGAGTTAAACCCATCGCGTGAAGATGGTCGGGTATGTGAGACTTGCCGGGAAAAAGAAAAATGTAAATATTTTATGCGTTGGACTTCTCGATCCAGTTCAAAACTACCAAAAGACGATCATTTAAACGTTTTGACCGGGGCTAAAAAAGGCCCCCAAATGTATTCTGGTTACCGTCCTGATCGGTGTATTTTTGATTCCGAAATAAATATTGAAGATACCTATGTGGTAAATATTCTATATGATCAGGGAGCAATGCTCAATTACTCTGCATGCTTTTCAGTTCCCTACGAAGGTTACCGGCTGGCAATCAATGGAACTTGCGGTCGAATTGAAACCAGGGAATTGCATCCTCGAGCCCCGTTTCCGAGGCCTGAAGCACAAACAATTGATTACTTTCCAATTTTCGGCAGCAAAGAGATAATCTACACAGTCCCGGGAGAAGGTGGGCATGGAGGCGGTGATCCATTATTATTGGAGGATGTATTTCTTGGTCCTGATCCCCAACGCGGCTATGAAATTCAAGCTGGAGCACTGGATGCGGCATATGCAGTTTGTACTGGTGAGGCTGTATGGAAATCAGCTTTGAGTGGTGAAGTTGTAAATGTTAAAGAATTATTATTTTAAATAAAACGAAAAGGAGTAAAGGTAGAAATATGCCCTCAAGAAATTTAAGTCCGCAAGTAATGTTTGCCGAATGGGCAAAGAATCATAAACCTGAATACCGATTCAAAGATTGCGGGATAAATGATTTTGTCGAATGGAAAAAGCAAGCTTATCAGAGAGTGATAGCCTGCTTGGGGGCAATGCCGGAAAGGGGGCCGCTGAATCCTGAATTGGTCATTGAGTGGGAGCATGATGGTTTGAGAAAGCAACGCTGGCTGATCGACGTAGCTCCTTATATTTCAGCCTCACTAATAGTCAATTATCCACAGGACGCTGAAAATCTTCCGGCAATTTTATGTTGCCATGGTCATGGACCCTACGGCAAAGAACCGGTTATGGGAAATGACTCATCTACTGAGATGAGACGGCAGATTGAAATCAATAATTATAATTTCGGACACCAGATGGCGAAAGCCGGCTTTGTAACATTTGCTATCGACTGGATCGGCTTTGGGGAACGCAATGACAGCCAGAAACCAAATCTCTGTAGACAATTAGGTAAAGACTGGTGCAACCTGTATTATTTACACGCGACAATGTTAGGGACGACATCGCTGGCAATAAATATTGCTCATGGCTCCGCCGCTATTGATTTTATCAACTCCCTTGATGAGGTGAATTCTGATCGTCTTGGTGTCATGGGGCTTTCCGGAGGAGGAACCATGTCCTTATGGATGAAATTATGTGATAAGCGTTTGAAGGCTGCGGAAATAATGTGCTATTCCAGTCTATGGAAACAATTCGGATTCTGGGATTTGAATTACTGTGGCATGCAGGTGGCTCCGGGTTTGTATAATTTAGTCGACGTCCCGGACTTGCAGGGATTGATTGCTCCTGATCCGTTACTGATTGATATAGGTGTTTATGATGCATGTTTTCAAATTGATGAAGCAATGGAGTGCTATAAACAGCTTGAAAAAATCTATGAAGCTGCGGGAGTAATTGATAAGCTGGAGCTTGACTTGTTTCCCGGCGGACATGCCTGGGGGGCAAATAAATCAGTAGAATTTTTTAAGAAATACCTGTAAACCTAAAATAGAAAAAATATGAAAGGTTTAAATTTTAGTAACAGCTTCCTTTTGATTTCTTGTCTTAATGCTTACCGCTTTTCGAATAATTAGAATTATGACTAGAAAGAATGAGTGGTTGTTTATTTTGAGGTTAGAATTGGAGCGGGCGACCGGAGTCGAACCGGCGTGACTGGCTTGGGAAGCCAGGGCATAACCGTTTTGCTACGCCCGCGTCTGGTAAGCACAAATAAAATATTACTAAAAAGTAAAATGTCAAGCTGAAAATCTAAAAAGCCGGTTTTATGTCCGGCTTTTTATACTGTTTTTTTCAGTTCAGACCCAACCACGAAGACGACAAGCTTCAGCAACCCGGGTGACGCTTACTATGTACGCGGCCAGACGGGTTTTGACTTTGCGTTTCATGTAAATATCAGATACCGCATGAAATGCTTTTGTCATTTTTTCATCCAGACGCTGATGGACCTCTTCTTCGGTCCAATAGAAATTGCAGGCGTTTTGAACTTGTTCAAAATAACTTACGGTAACCCCGCCGGCATTTGCCAGGAAATCAGGAATAACAAAGACCCCTTTCTCGTGCAGAATATCGTCGGCCTCGACCGTGGTTGGGCCGTTGGCCAGTTCGCAGATAATTTTAGCTTTGATAGCGGGAGCATTATCAGCCCTGATGACATTTTCAAGTGCGGACGGAAAGAGTACTGCCAGATCCAGTTCCAGCAAGTCGTCATTGCTGATCGGCTCGGTCCCCGGAAATCCCGATACTTCTTCGGTTTTCAGCTTGTATTCAACCAGCGCTTTTGCGTCGATTCCATCCTGGCAATAGATTCCCCCCCGGGAATCACTGGCGGCAACCAGTTTCAAGCCAAGCATTTCTTCGCCCAGCAGCGCGGCGTATTGTCCGGCGTTGCCGAAGCCCTGTACCGCCATTGCTTTGCCGCTGAGTGAGAGTTGCAGGGCTCTGGCTGCTTCACGTACGGTGAATATGCCGCCGCGGGCAGTTGCGTCGCCGCGTCCCGCGCTGCCGCCAAGCGGGATCGGTTTGCCGGTGATGACGCCGGGATGGTGTTCCCCGCTCAAGGTCTCATATTCATCCATCATCCAGGCCATTATTTGCGGCGTGGTATATACGTCCGGGGCCGGGACGTCTTTCGTGCTGCCGATGGTTGGAGCGACAGCGCGGATATAGGCCCGGGCAAGACGCTCCTTTTCCGTTTCGGAAAGCGCTTTGGGATTGCAGATGATGCCGCCTTTGCCGCCGCCCAGAGGAATGTCGACCACTGCAGTTTTCCAGGTCATCCAGGTTGCCAGCGCTCGCACTGTGTCAAGCGTTTCATCCGGATGCCAGCGCAGGCCGCCTTTAGCGGGGCCGCGCGCGGTGTTGTGCCTGACTCTGAATCCCTGGAATACCTGCACACTGCCGTCATCCATTTTTACCGGCAGTCTGACAGACAGTTCCTGCTGCGGCCATCTTAAAAACTCGTATACGGCCTGGTCGAGGTCCAGCATTGAGGCTACTTCATCGAATTGTTTCTGGGCCAGTGCAAAAGCGTTCTGCCGGTCTTTCATGTTCTTCTCCCGAATATTGACGGATTCTGACGAAAATATTTTGCCTGAATTATTCACAAATTTATGGCGACCTGTTACAATCTGCTCAAAGTAAAGTATTTGCTTATGTCCTCGACGTAGCGCTGCTACGCCTGCGGGATAGCCAAAAACTTTCTTTTTGAGCATATTTTCACATTTCATCCATTTTTTATGAATAGTTCAGGCTAGTGACTCCAAGATAATTATATATGCAAAATCGTCTTTGTCAACTGTTTTTGATAATAAAATTCATGGATGATTTCTATTAAATCGGAAAAATAAACTTATTAGCAATTGATTAAGTTTGGATTAGATAAAAATCAATAAAAAATATTTAATCGAGTTGGCAAAGTGTTTTTAGGGAATTATTTTATAATGGCACTTGCTATTATTATGATAGGATGTTATACTTAATAGAAGACTTCCATTAAGTCTTGTTTTTTTTAATTATCAAGGAGAAGAAGAAAATGGACACGCAAGTATTGGAGAATCTGGTCAATGGTCACAGCAAAAAATTACGGCATTGGTACAGATTGCTCCAGGAAATTATGCCGGAGTATTTTTTCAGGACTTTTGGTCCGCGGCAGCTTGAAGAACTTTTGCCTTTATTGTTCAACATCGAGAACAGTAAAGGTATACAGCGGATTGAGCGCGACAATGCGGTGGTCCTGGTTTACATAAAAAGTGACGAGAGCAATTTGCTGACGACCAGTCGGATGATGCGTGAATACAATATTGCCGGAGCGGTGATCCATGAATCGGTCCAGAAGCTGGTGGTTGACGGCAAATCCGGTAATCTGGTCATTGAATATTATCATCTGGCGGAAGCTGAGCCGCATCCGGGTGAACCGGCGTTTTCCCTGAAAGAGTTGACCGCGGAATTTCGTCGCCGCTTCGGTAAGGCGGATAAAGCTTTGAACGAGGTTTACAACCGGGTCAATTGGAACAATGTGTCCGACCTGTCGCTGGAACGTCTGGCAGACCGTTTGAAAGAGGTTATCGAAATTCAGGACAAGGACCATATTGCGGCAGGGATTGAGAAATTGCCGAGTGGAGAACTGCGTCTGACAGTGGCGCGTCCGACTCCGGCCCGGACCGGTTTGTATTTCAAACTGCTCGAAGCGTTGGAATTGTCGGATTTGAATGTTGAACGTATTTATTTCCGGGAAGTTACCCGGCAGGATGATGTTACCGATTTCAAGCATAAAAGTGTAACGGTCACCACTCTTTACCTGAATTCCGACAAAGGAATCTCATTAAACTCGAAGAAAATCAAAACCGCGCTGCGGGAGATTCCGCTTATCAACTGGGTTGACATGGATGACGTGTTTCATTCCGAATTGGTTCGGAAGCATCACTGGCTCCTGGCTGACGCTAATCTGATCCGGTCGACGGCGGAATTTATTCACTCCCAGTTTTCCTATGTTGACCGCAATGCGTACAATATTCTGGATATCATGCGGCTGATGGCGGTATATGAGCCGCTTCTGGCGCATTTGCGTGATCTGTTCTATTTGCGGCTCGAGCCTGACGGCGTGACATCTGAGCGGAAAGAAGCCGCTATCCAGCGCAAGCTCAAAAAAGAAATTGATTCGATCAACAGCGGGATGCTTGAAAAAGACACGCTGGTTAAAAATATTTTTTGCGCGGCGCTTGAATTTTTCAATAATATAGAAAAGACGAACTTTTTCTGTCAGGATAAATCATGTCTGGCATTTCGTCTGAGACCTGACTTCATTGATTATTTTGCCGTCATTTCCCGGGAATACGGCGAGGCGTTTCCGGCGGACCGTCCGTATGGCGTATTTTACTTTTACCGGGCCGATGCGGTCGGCTTTCAGGTCCGGTTTTCCGAGATTGCCCGGGGCGGTTGGCGGACAGTTTTGCCGAAAACCGGCGAGAATTATCTGGAAAAACGGGATATTTATGAATTTGCCAAGGATGAAGTATTCAGAGAGGTTTATGTGCTTGCGCACACGCAGCATTTGAAAAACAAAGATATCTATGAAGGCGGGTCAAAAATGATTACTTTGCTCCGTCCGGAAGAAGCCGCTTTGGGGACCGCCGCGCTTTATACCGCGCAGCGGGCAATCTGCCGGGCGTTCCTGAGCCTGATTACCTATGATGGTCATGGCGAACTGAAAACTCCCGGGATTGTCGACCGCCTTGGCAAACGTGAGATAATTGAAATCGGCCCGGATGAAAACATGCATGATGTGATGATTGAATGGATGGGCGAAGTGGCTGAAAAACTCGGTTACACCCTGAAAGCCGGGCTGATTTCCGGTAAGCCTGATCGCGGTATCAATCACAAGGAGTTCGGGGTAACCTCGTTCGGAGTTCATCAATATCTGCTGAGAACATTGCAGGAATTGGGGATAGACTCCGCGAGCGACGAGTTTTCAATCAAGATATCCGGCGGCCCGTTCGGAGACGTCGCCGGCAATGAGTTGAAGCTGCTGTTGGCCCGCAAAGACGGAAACTGGACTTATCCCGGACTGAAAATTACGGCGATAACCGACGGCCCGGCCGCGCTGTATGACCCGGAAGGGATCGATCGGGAAGAATTGCTAGCTCTGGTTCTGAAAGCTAATCTTGATGCTTTCAACCCGGAGAAGCTACAGGGAAAAGGCGCTTATATGGTTTTCAGCTCTTCAAAGGAAATCGACGGTGTTATGAAACATCGACTGGTGAAAAAGACCGGCAAGGGGCTTGAGGAGGAATTCATCGGCCGGGACGAGTATATGGACCTTTTCCAGAACAATCTTTACAATTATGCCGATGTCTTTATTCCATGCGGGGGGCGGCCTCAGACAATTCATGCCGCCAACTGGCGTAAGCTGTGTCCCGACGGCAAACTCGCAGCCAGGGCGATTGTCGAAGGCGCCAATTCATTTATTACTCCGGATGCCCGCAATAAGCTGCAGGATACCGGAATCATGATTGTTAAAGACGCTTCGGCTAATAAGTGCGGGGTTATTACATCATCTTATGAGATTCTCAGCGGTTTGATGCTTGATGAAGCGGAATTTGCCAAAGAGAAAAAACAGCTGGTCAAAGAAGTGATGGAGAAATTGCGTAACAGCGCCAGACGTGAAGCGGAATGGCTCTTTGCCCAATACAAGTTAGGCGAGTATCATTTGACTGATTTGACGGAACAGCTGAGTCGCCAGATAAATGCCAAAAACGCGGAAATAGCGGAATATCTCCAGCAGCATCCCGAGATGTTGAAAAATGAGATTATTCTGGCTCACCTTCCTTCGGTGCTGGCTGAGAAATACGCCAACCGGCTTGAGCGAATTCCGTTTGCCTACCGGATTGCGATCGCGGCGGTTGAATTGGCCGCGAGGATTGTCTACCGGCGTTCCGGCAGTTTACAGGAGGAAATCAATTCCGTTATCTGAGCTGCAATAACGTTCTTTTATAACTATAAAAAAGACCGGAGAACCGCCGGTCGTACTACCTTAGTCTTTATCTCAAGGGTAAATATACATTTTAAACACTGGAAAATGAATTTATTAGAAGACTTTCGGCTTGGTCATTCATATTTGGAGGGCGAAACTCCGTTGAGCCGGACATGCCGCGCAGACGGGCGGCTCGTGGGACACTCGCCCTCCAACAGTTTTTTGCTCTGATTGTTCCGTTCCTAAAGGTCAATATCTGCGAATGATTTGTGGACCAAGCTCAAGTAAAAAAGGCATTACCCGCCGTTTTTTTGTTATAATTGTACCGGCATAATTAGTTGACAATAATTCATTGCAGTATTATACTAATATTAGTCAGTTTTCGGAGGGTTTTATCATGGCTGAAAACTATTTATACAATGATTTTACTAATTTCCTGCTGGCCGGGGACCGGTTGGGCGGTTCTGTTTCTGTAATAAAATATCTCGATGACAATCCCGGTATCGTAGATCTTTACGAAAGAATTATCAAAGCGTCAATGTACGAAGTTGGTGATTTATGGGAAAGCGGCAGAATCAGCGTTGCGACGGAACATCTGGCATCGGCAATTGTTGAAGCGATTTTAAACGAACTTTATGACCGCGTAATTTCTGATAACCGCAAGAAAAAGAATGTGGTTGTCTCCTGTGTGGAGGGCGAGTTTCATCAGATCGGCGTAAAGATGGTTGCCGACGTATTTGAAATGCAGGGGTGGGATGCGCATTTCCTTGGAGCCAATACTCCAACTACTGAACTTATCAGTTTTATCGGCGATGTAAAACCTGATGTACTTGCTCTTTCATTGAGTATATCCGCCCATTTAGAGACTTTGGAGAATGCGTTGATGAGTATCAGAAAAGTATTTCCTGACTTGACTGTTATTGTCGGTGGTTATGCCTTTACCTGGGGCGGTCAGGAGATTTTATTGAAATACCCGAATGTTCATTATACCGATAATCTTTACAGTATCGAAAGTTTCATTAGAGAGCTTGAGCTGAGTCAATAAAGTTTTATGTCTATCTTAATTTAAGGATGTGGCTATGAAGGGGGTGTCAATAGAAGCTGTTCTTACTGAATGGATGGAGGAGATTCAAACTTCTCTGATCGACAGTAAGGCTGTTTACCTTGCCTTGTTTACGGTTGATGGCAAGTTGGTGTTTGCTAATCCGAATATGACAAGACTGTTTAAAAAAGAACCGGTTGGTAATTTGATAAATCCGTCCTTTGATGAACTTGTTTGTATGGATTATAAAAAATCGCTTATTTATCGCGGCTTCCTGACCATTGGAGATTATTATACCGTCAATATTTCAATGTATTCAAGGATCTTCAGGAAAAATGACCGGTTGTTGATTATCGGTGACTTTGACGCCATGCAGATGACAGAGCAAAACGAGGTAATGCATCATCTGAACCGGGAAATCAACGACCTGCAAAGACAATTGATCAAAAAGAAACATCATCTTGAATGCGCTTTAAAAGATTTGAATGAGGCGAACCTCAAGTTGGAGGAGCTTAATGCAACTAAAGACAAATTTTTCTCTATTATAGCTCATGATTTGCGGAACCCCTTCAACAGTATTATCGGATTTTGCAGTATACTCCAGGAGCAGATCAGGCAAAAAGACTATGAGTCAATTGAAGAATATGTGGAGATTATCGAAGATTCATCAGAAAAAACTCTTGCTTTACTTATTAATCTCCTCGAATGGGCCCAGTCGCAAACCGGCAAGATGGAATTCAAGCCGGAAAAAATAGACATGATTGCTCTAGTGAGTGAGGCGGTTGATCTGGCAAAAAACTATGCCGGTCAAAAATCTATTTCAATTCAAAAGGAATTGCCAGAAAACGCGGTAGTTTACGCGGACAAGGCGATGATTTCAACTATCCTGAGAAACCTTATTTCCAATGCGCTGAAATTTACTGAGGATGGCGGAGCAGTGGTGGTGTCTGTTGAGTTTGAAGCAAATGAAATGTATGTGGCGGTTGCCGATAACGGAGTAGGTATGACTAAGGACGCGCTTGATAAACTATTCAAAATTGAAGAAAATCATTCAACTGCCGGTACGCATAATGAAAAAGGCACTGGTTTGGGGCTTATCTTGTGTCAGGAATTTGTCGAGAAGCATGGCGGCAATATCCGGGTTGAGAGCGAACCCGGAAAAGGCAGTAAGTTTATTTTTAGCTTACCTAAAACTCTTAAATAAAGTAATTCATCTGCATCAAAATAGTATCTTAAATCTTTAATTATTATAAAAAACTCCATGAAATTGTAAAATATTGGAAAAATCTGGAATATTTTGCGTTAAATGCTTTATTTTTTCGTTTTTATGTATTATATTGTATTAAAATGCGAAATATTCAATCATTTTCGATTAAATGGAGAAATAGCGATGAGTATGGAGATTTTAACAATTGAAGAAGTAGCCGCTTTACTGAGAGTTTCTGAGCGGACGGTTTACGAATGGGCCAACAAGGGAGAAATTCCCTGTGGTAAATTGGGAACCAGTTGGCGGTTTAAACGCAGTGAAATAGAAAAATGGGTTGATTCAAGGTTAGGGAGTGAACAAAAAGGACGTGGGGATTTCGTCCCGCTGTTTATTGACCGTCTTTTGAGTCCGGACCATATTATGGTGGTTGAATCTATTTCCAAAAATGAATTACTGCAGGCGATGGTGGAAATGATCTCAAGTTCGCCGAATGTCAAATCACGTAAGGAACTTGAGGCCGGAATTTTTCATCGCGAACAGTTGATGAGTACCGGAATCGGGATGGGGATCGGAATTCCTCATGTCCGGAATAATTCGGTTAAGGATGTTGTCCTCGGAGCCGCACTGGTGAGAAATGGGGTTGACGGTTATGAATCATTGGATTCACAGCCGGTCAAACTGGTTTTTATAATCGCCGCTAGAAGCGATCAGCATTCTGAACACCTTAAACTGCTTTCTCAGATCAGTTCCAAACTTAAAGATGCGTCGGTCAGAGAAGCTCTGTGCAATGCGGCGGATGCCGCCGACTTTTACAGGCTGTTGACTGGCGAGGAAGGATAATACCATGAATGCCGGACTGTTGTTTATTTTGGGTTTTGGCGTTTTCGGCGGAATGCTCGGCGCTTATATTTTTCAGAAAATTAAATTTCCCCAAGTGGTTGGCTACATTGTTATTGGTGTAATTTTCGGAGACGCGGTACTTGGTCTGGTGACGCACGAAGACATTGTAATGCTGCGGCCGTTTAATTATTTTGCCCTTGGGGTTATCGGTTTTCTGGTCGGCGGCGAATTGAAAATTGATACTTTCCGCAAATACGCCAGTCAGTTCACCATGATCCTGCTTGGAGAAGGTTTACTTGCGTTCTTTCTGGTCGGCGGCTTTACCGCCGGCTTGCTTTATTTGATAAAGCCGGACATTTCTCTGGCATTGGCCGGCGGCGCGGTTTTCGGCGCGATAGCCTCCGCAACTGACCCCGCTTCAACGGTTGACGTGTTATGGGAGTACCGATCCCAGGGAGTGATGACAACTGCAATTATCGCAGTCGTTGCGCTTGACGATGCGTTGGCAATGACCCTTTACGGTATCGGGACCAGTTGCGCTCAGTTGCTTACCGGCGGGTCCGGTTCGGTCCTGCATGAATTACTGAATGTGTTGCGTGAACTTGTCGGGGCGATTGCCCTTGGCGCGGTCGGCGCCGGTTTGCTGGCTGCCTTTATGAAGTGGGTCCGTCAGCCGGAACGTACCGTGGCGATGGCGACCGGGATGATCCTGCTGGTCATAAGCACCGCTCTGTACCTGAAAATGGATGTTATTCTCGCTGGTATGACGATGGGCTTTGTCCTGACCAATACGGTTCCTTATCGCAGTGAAGACCTTTTCAAGCTGATGCGTAGCTTTTCAATTCCGATCTACGTGCTGTTCTTCGTTCTGGTGGGAGCCAGATTGGGATTCAAACAGATGACCTGGTGGCTGTGGGTTATCGTGCTGCTCTATGTAGTCGGGCGCAGTGTCGGCAAGATGCTCGGAGCGCGTTGGGGCGCGAAAGTGTCAGGCTGTGATACGAATGTTCGCAAATATCTTGGAATGAGTTTGTTTGCCCAGGGCGGGGTTGCGGTTGGTTTGTCGATCGTGGCCGCACAGCATTTGAATAATATTCAGGTTGCGGATGGTTTGTCGCTGGGGGATGCCATTGTGTTTGCCGTTACCGCTACCACCCTTATCGTTCAGGTTATCGGCCCGGCGATGGTGAAGCTTTCGGTTAAGCTTGCCGGTGAATCCGGGCGCAATATTACCGAAGAAGACGTCATGGAGGAAATGTTCGTCAGTGACGTTGTCGATGCTGAAAGCATTATGATCAATGAACATGATCCGATCCAGGTCGCGGTTGAACTTTTCAGAGATAATGACCGGTTGCTGTATCCGGTGGTCAACCGGGACGGCAAACTGACTGGAATTTTATCTTTCGATTCATTGAAGAATATTCTGGCTGATCGCGATTCCTGGCATTGGCTGTTGGCCGCTGACGTTATGACACCGGTCATCGAGCGGACCACTATGCAGCAGAAGCTGTCTGATGTTTACCGCGAAATGCAGCAGATGAAAGTCGACCAGCTGCCGGTAGTGTCACGCGAAGACTGGGACGAGCCGGTCGGGGTTGTCGATATGCGTAACATCAAGATCAAGCTGCACGCCGAACTGATTCGCCGTCGCAGCCAGGGAGCCGAGCAGCCGGCGTAATCTTTTGATATAATTTCAAATCAATGAAAAGGGAACTGAGGTAAACGGTTTCCTTTTTCATTTTGGATTGTAAATGATTTCAAAATTGAAGTTATCGGGTTTAACCAGATAATCGTAACAGAAACCAAGATATTTCGGCCCGACACTGAATTTTTGCTTGAACATCAAATTTCCCGAACTTGAACAACTGCCGGCTTGCCCCTTTTCGACTTTCAATGTTTGAAACGCTCCCTGTATGTCGGCCAGCCCTTTGCGCGTGCTCGATGATGTCATTCCGCCAAAATATTTCAGTGCCGGGTTGTCCATTGTTCCCAAAGTCACGGTTACGGTTTTTTCGTTATTTTTTGATTTTCTGCGTGATAAAGCGCATAATACCTCGTGTCCGCTGTCCCCGATATTTCTGACCCAGAGCAATGCCGGGGTATCTTTGCCGGGAATATTTATATTTTCCACTGTGTATAGTCCGTCATTAGTTTTTGATTTACTCAAGTTGACTATTTTTACCGCATCTTTAAACGGGGCAAATGCGGGTTGTTTCAACAAATCCTTGTTTTCTTTAACTAATAAATTGACGAATGAGATCAAATTTGTGCCGAAATTTTCGGTATTCGAATTTTGTTTTAGCTTCTTTCCCATTTCAATCAGCATGCTGTCGCGCCTGGTTTTCAGCGATGTTAAAAAGTTTTTTCCGGGCTTGGTCTGACTGTATATGGCTTTCAAGGTATGATAATCCAAATTCATGGTATTGCTTGCCTGGTTATAGATTTCAACCACCTCAGGTTCACTCAGGCGATGCATATATACGCAGTGAATAAAACTTGTGAAATCATATTGCTTAAATTTTAGTGCTTCATTTTTCGAATAAGTTTTCTCATTGCTCAAGGCATAGACAAAATAACCGAATTCCGGTAAGGATTTCGGCGCCCCGATCTCATTTGAGTTACCACTGTATGGTTTTCGGGGCAGGGTGACTCTGATTTGCGGCGAAGAATCCTTGTCTTTGCTTTTTGAAAAGCATATTACATCCTTGTTATCTCCCTTCGGGTGGTATATCCAGCCGGAATTTTGTAAATCCTTAATGATTTTTTTCTGCTGTTTTTCCCGATCTTCTTCCAGCGGCAGCAAATAAACGGAAAAATTACTGTACTGGACACTGCGGAAATTTCCGATTTTCCAGGCTTTTTTCAAACATGCCGGATTGTCTAATTTGACTTTGCTCAACGGTGGATTTAAAAATGCGGGATATTTGATTCTGGAGTAATCCCGTTGCTTTATCAACTCATCATAAATATGTCCGACTGCCTTTTCTTTGCATGCGTCGATAGCCGCTTTTTCAGTACAGCCGGAAATGTCACTGGTTAAAAGAATTGATCCGGCAATGGTGCTGGCGTTGTCAAAGTTCAGATAAGACTTGTAGTTGTAATTAAAATTGTAACAGTTGAATTTACTTGCCATATTTATTACAAAAGAGATTGTTTGGCCGGATTTTATATTCATTTTACCTGACAGATGATTGATCATGCCGAATTCCCGGTTGATGCATTTCAGGGCTGGCGCAGGTAAATTGAGTTTTTTTGAGCTGACTGTTTTAGTTTTCCGGACAAAGATAAACAGATCGAATTTGGTCATGCCGCTTGTAAACGAATTGCCGTATTTCAGATAAGTGAACTCAATTTCCGGCAGCTGTTTCTTTAAGCTTTGGTATATCTCCCCCGCCAGTAATGAACTGGCTTTATCCGGCGCAGTGGCAACCACAGCTATCCGGCTGATAGAGGAAACGTCATTTCTCCGGGATGACATCAGTTGCGACTGGCTTGCGGTTTCAGTGGAACTGTAGAAATAGTGACTATTGACCCGAAATACTCCAAATGCGATGCAGCCAATGAAAATTGCGACCATTACCGATTTTTTTGCTTGTGAAACCGGGGAGGCGTTAATTCTGATGAATTTGCCGGCGCTTTTCCTCAGGTAAAGTGTCCAGATACTATAAGCCCCGGCGGAGATCGCGACAAAAAAATGAATAAGATTATTCGCGTTTATCAGGGCTATCGGCAAAAATGCCAGGTCGATCAACCAGATTATCATGATTGTCCATTGACTGAGTTTACTGCCTCGGGTAAGCCTGATCGACGCGATAAATTGAATTACTGCGAAGGTAATAAGCAATGAAGTGACGATCACAAACATCCACGGATTGTTCATGGTTATTTTGCTGGTTGCGGTCGCATTTTCAACTGCTTGCTGCCCCGTTTTGTATATCACGTAAAAAATGAACATGACACTGCTCAGCAGCAATATTTTAAGAAAACTGTAAGTCTTCGCAAGTGCGGCGGTTAGTCGTAAATGAATGTCCGGTAACGGGTATTCTTCGACGATCTCAGGCAATGCGTTAATTGCCTTCTTTAACTGTTTAGCTTCCTCCTGATTGATCGTATTTTGCGCAAGAAGTGCATCAATCTGCTTTTCTTCTGTTGACGCCAGCAGTTTTAATTTTCGCTTACGTTTTTCGAGAACTGCCAGTACAATTGTCACGCTTAACAGAGCTAACAGGGCGATGCCGGGAAAGTAGCAGCTTAGAAAAAAGCAAATACTCTTAAGGTCAAAAATATTCATTGATTACGGTTCCTTATATTTTAAAGTCTAAATATGATACTCGTTATTCATGTTCGAAAAAAATATAAATTTCATTGCCGCAGATTGTTACAGATTGTTCAGCAGCTTTAAAGCTTCCTCTGAGCTGATCTCATTATGCTGTAATTTAGCCAGGATTTTCATCCGTTGCGCTTCAAGGTCGCGATCAAATTCTTTCAAATTCTTTATTACCATATCGAGACGATTTCTTACCGTCGGATAAGATATATTGAGGATTTTGCCGACTTCTTTTAACGACCCACCGGATAATACAAATAATTCTATAAATTCCCGGTCTTCCGGTGAAAGTCTTGCCAGTCTTGGCAACGATATGTCCCCTTCAATCCGCAAATTACACTCGGGACAGGACAATACTTTTACCTGTAATTCCTTTCCGCAATTACGGCAGTTGCTTGAAAAATTATCCAGCCCCATAGTGATAAAAACCTTAATGAAAATTAAATAAATATTAATAATGTTAATTTTGATATTAATAATATTAAGTGTTATTTTGTTTTTTTCAATATGCCGAACGAAGAAATTATTAATTTTTTTATTAAGTATCCGTTAATGACAGCGTTTTGACTGCTTGTTGTTATGAATAATAACTTTTTTGTTGAAAAAAATGAACAATCTTAATTTGTATTTGTCCAAAATAAATATACTGTAACTTTCATACGGGTGTGCGTTCAAAAATCAACGTTGCCGGTTGTATATTTCGTATAGTTAAGCGTTGCGCAGCGATCAATAAAGAAAAAGGAAGAAGGAAATGTTTGCTATCAGCAGAATTAAAAAAGTAATGACGGTCCTGACCCTGGTGTTGGGGATTTCGGTGTTTGCGTTTGACTGGACCGCGCCGTTCAGTGGCCCCAAAGGTCAAATCAATACTCTGGTAATTACGGCAAACTATAAGCCGCCGTTGATCCTGGTTCAACTGATGATGGCAGCTAACTGTCAGCCTTACATTCAGGTTCCGAATGCGCAAGAGGGTAAAGACTGTATCTATTTCTTTCCGTCCGGTAAAAATGAAGAGGGTAATGCGGCTGACGGTATGCAGATTCTGGAAAAAGATTTAAAGCGTTTCATTCGCTTTGTCAACCCGAAACAAGTTATGGTAGTTGGCGACAAACGCTACGTTCCGGAAAAATATCTCGCTTTGGTTGATAAAAAAATTCCCGTAATAACTTTGACTGGAGAGGACTGGCAGCGGATGGCCGCTTCTGCTGGTGCGTTGTTTGATATTCCAACCCTTGCCGATGATTATAAACGTATTTACAAAGAGTGGAAAGACAGCTATCCCCCGACCAAAGCACCTGTAAAAGCGAAAGTTGAATTTGAATCCGTTACGGAAATTTCAGACAAAGGCGTACTGAATGTTGAGGAAACTAAAGTCGAAGAACTGAAGGCTCCGGTGGCGAAACCTGAAGACCAACCTGTTAAAGTTGAAGTTAAACCTGAACCCACAGTAAAAGAGCCGGAAGTTCTAAGCCCGGCCAAAGCACCGGTTCTTATTAAAGATTAAATTCAATAAATCCAGAATTCACGGAGACGACTGCGTATGTTCAATTTTTATCATGTGGCAAAAAATACTTACAGGGAAGCGATCAGAGAACCAATCTTTTTTATTCTGCTGATGTTTTCACTGATTCTGATTGGAATATTTCCCGGCGCCACGCTTTTCGTTTTCCGTGAACAAATGAAGCTTGTTATCGATAGTTCGATGGCTACGACTATGGTTTTTGGTCTGGTAACCTCCGTTTTGTGTGCCGGACACACCATAACCCGGGAAATGCAGAATGGAACGGTTATGCTGCTGATGTCCAAACCGGTTCATCGCTGGAGTTTTATTGTTGCCAAGATTTTGGGCATTATGGCGGCATTAATGGTTTTTGTTTTCATATGCAATTGTGCGACTATGATTGCGGTTGGGGTGTCCGAGGACCAGTTCTGGATTAATCTTCCGGGATTTTATTCTTATTTTGCCGCGTTGACGGTGTGTTCGCTGGTTGGCATTGCCGCTAACTTCTTCCAGGGCAAATCATTCAGTGCGGTTGCGATTAACGCCTTGTTGGTGGTTATTCCGGTCTTTTCAGTGATCTTCCTGCTACTGGTATATAAAAACCTTGAAGACGTCAAAATCATGCAGGTCATAATGGCCTTGATATTGCTCTTTTTCGCGGTTGCCGCTATGGGAACGATTACGGTCGTATTTTCCACCCGGCTTGATATGGTTGCGAATCTGTGTATTTGTTCAATCATCTTTTTCATGGGATTGATTTCCAGTTACCTTTTCAACCGGGAATTCGACTCATTGCTGTTGCAGACCGTTTCGAAATGTTTGTATGCGATCTTACCAAACTGGCAGTTCTTCTGGCTGGCTGACGCATTGGCCGCGAATCAAGATATTCCCTGGTCATACATCATGTATTCCGGCATATATGTTGTGTTATATATGTTATTCTGTAGCTTATGGGCGGTCATCCTGTTCCAGAACCGTGAACTAGCCAGCGACGTTCGCCAGTAACACTATCATAAAGCTCTCTAAATAAAAAAATTTACGCGCATCGTCGATTCGACTATGCGCGTTTTTTTGTATGCTTTATTTATCAATATGTGATTTGATATTTTACTGTATGGCGTTAATCATTAATATCTTCTGGTAAGTTAATAACGTCCGTATTCTTCAACTAAATCGCTTATCATTTTAACCATGGTGATGTCGCCGTCGGGCGGGACCTGGTCGGATACTCCGAAAATAAATTTGCCGGAATCTTTGTGTACCCGGATCAGTTCCATGATGTGTTTTTCCATGTCTTTCTTGGTGAATGGTGGTGCGAACATTGCTCCCGGGACTCCGCCGATGATGATGATATCCGGACCGGCCATCGAGCGCAATTCGTCAATTCTCGCGTCTCCTACCGGTTTAGGGGTTATCGCGTCCACACAGTCCACGCCGGTACAGGCGATTTTGTCCAGCGCCCCATGTAGCGTGCCGTCGATATGGATCATGACCTTCTGGTTGTAGCTGTGCAACTGATCGGTGCAGCGCGTAAGATAATCTCTGAGGTAGTCATCGAAATATCCGCCCATGGTTTCCCCACTAAGATTTTCGCAGATCATGGTGGTTTCTCCGGGAGTTCCCGCGATTGAATCAAGCAGGCGACACTGACTTTCATCCATGGCCTGAAGCGTTTTATTAATTTCAGCCGGATCATCCATTATCATAAATGCCAGTTCCATTACCCCCGCCCAGGTTTTATTCAATTCGGTTAACGGTGAGCCGGGAACAGCCAGATGCGGCAAGCCGTAATCGCCATACTCGGCAATCACTTTTGTAATCCATTCCGGTCTGGGTATATAACTCCGGTTTTCCATGATATAGCGCACGATTTTCAAATCGTCAATGCTTTTGACAAAATGTTCGGTGATACCCCAGCTGAATGAAGTCTCTGAATACTCGCTGTGCTGGGTCAAAATCCCAACCGGGGTATGCCAATTAACTGTGCTTATCCCATTTTCGGTTATTTCTTCCCTGCGGACTTTTTCTCCCTCTACCGTTTCCGATGCCAGGGCACCGCCGACGTATTCACCGATGTTATATTCCTGATGAATTTTGCCGATCCCGCGTTCACCACGCCATCTTTCCGGCAGATCGCCGATTTTCTGATGCGCCCCGTACCAGTAAGTTAAATCACCGTACCAGGCCATCACATCCGGTTTCCGTCCGTGCAGTACAGCTCTCATTCTCTCTTGTAAGGTCATTCAATTCACCTCTGCTTAAACTTAATCGTTGATTGAGTCTTTGCAGATTCATATATGCCCATCATGATCTGCATTCCTCTATATGCTTCATCTGAATCGATCCGGGTTTCTGTTCCTTCAGTCATTGCCCTGTAAATATCTGAGACAGCTCGTTTCATATACAAAGCAGGATCTTCACTGTGATGAATGTGCTCTGTTGACTCCAGGCTGATAATTTTACTGCTTCCAGCAACCAGGGCCCTGAAAACATTAGTGGCATCCTCTGCCGGTTCAATATGCAATTCCGAAAATCCCAGACTGCCGTTTACCCTGAGCAAAGGAGTTTTTACTATTGGATTATTACCCGCCTCATAAGTGATTCTGACCCCATCACTGAAAAAGATGGATGCGAGAGAACGTGATTCTACTTTAGTTCCCTGCCAATCCTGCGCGTCAGTCCAGTCGACCGCGGCAAAAATATTATCAATTTTACGCTCTTTCCCAACAACAAATAAACATGTATCAATCAGATGGGATCCGAAATCGAGAATATTACCAAAAGGTTGCACTACATCAATACTGAGCAGTGTTCCTATATTTTTTGAAGCTTCAAGAAACGCTTCAAAGGGTTTTCCGTATCTGCGCTGGTGATTGACAAAGAGCCTTGCGCCAAGTTTAGCAGCCTTTGCCATCATTCTCTCCGCCGCATCAAGACTGAGAGCCATAGGCTTCTCGATTAAAACGCTTTTAGCGCCATTGTCCAGCGCCGCGTTAACCATCACTTCGCGGTCAGGAGCGTAAGCACATACACTTACTATATCAGGTCTTAGTTCTTCCAGCATTTTATGGTAATCCTGATATCCCTTGCAACCGGGAAATTCCGCGACAAAGTCATCTATATTCTTTTGTTTCCGACTGCATCCGCCAACAATTTCAAAACCATCGACGGCCTGGTATGACCATGCATGTAAATATGAAATAGAATGCGCCCCGCCTTTGCCGGGAGTGTTGGGGCCTAATCCTATTATAGCTGCTCTTATTGTTGCCATAATTATCCTTCCTTTTTTGTTCTTTTAAAATCTTTTTTAATAAGTTTTTGATCATAATTATCTATAACATGTTCACCGCGGTATTTGAACATAAATCTAAGTCTGTGATGTTATAGAAAAATAAGCCTGACCGCTTACCGCAAATCGGTAATTAGTTCCATTTATATGCTACTGACAATATTTTTCGATCCAGCAAATCCTGATAGGCCTGGGGTGCATCGGTGAAAGGTACAATCTTTTCCACATAATCAGAGGCCTTGATTCTGCCGGTACGAATTGCTTCGATAACCTTCTGCCGGTCTTCCACTCCACGGTCCATTGGCGTGATGACCGTCGTGCCTTCCCCTGGCATGAAACTGAACAGGTCGATTGAGATTTTTTCAATATAGTTTGCCTGCAGAACCAGCCGAGGCCAGTCGTTATGATAAAACGCGATTGGTTCAACCTTGTAATCCGCGCCGTAAGCCTGCGGTTTCCGGCGGACGAGCTTGCTTGCCGCCATTATCCCCGGAGTGCTGCCGGATGATTCCACGACTATATCCGCGCCGCCGTTACACAACACGGCCAGCCGTTCTATCGCGTCGGGATCGCTCATGTTCACCGTTTCGGCCACGCCGCGTTCGCGGGCTTTATGCAGACGTTGTTCGGCTATGTCGCAGACGATTACCCGGCAGCCCCGGTCCATCAGCCAGGCGGCTGAGAATGCGCCGATCAGGCCTTGCCCGATGACAACCGCGGTTTCGCCCGGAACCGGATCGGCCGCTTCAACTCCGCGAAAACTGATTGCCGCCACTTCCGCTATGACATAATCGAAAGGATTTGCGTCTTGCGGCAGCAGAACGGCCCGGTCTTCGCCGGTTGTCGCGTAAATATGCCTGCCGGCCTGACCTCCCCACATGGATTTATAGCCCGGAATTGCTTTGGCCGGATTACGTCCGCTGACCAGGTCTCCGACTCTGAAGCCTTTGACTTGAGAACCGGTTTCGACAACTCTGGCGACTGCTGAATAACCGGGGACCAGGGGAAAGTCTTTTTCGGATGAATAATGGGCCCCGAGAACCCGGAGTTCCGTACCGGGGGAGACAAAACTGAAAATGGTTTCACAAACGATTTGGTCCGGTTCGCATTCCGCTAGTGTAACTTCCTTTACGGCGGCCTTGTTGACCGATTCAAAAACAATTGCGTTGATCTTTTGGCTCATGAATGACTTCTCCTGTTTGATTTTTTATGTAAAAGAACTATTTTGATATTAATAACAATATAGTATTTCAGCTCAAAAAAATAAATGAACAATCCGGCGGAAATTTTTGCACATTTCGGAGGTACTCTAAGTTGGCGACAGTAAAATGTATCTTTGCGGCTAATATCCCTATTAAGGCGGCGCATCCTTGCGGTATGCACAGCCACCAGTGTACGGAAATAGTCTATTATCAGGCCGGACACGGTTATTTGCAGTGCAACAACCGGAAAATGCGTTACAGTCCCGGCTGTATTTCCATTTATCAGCCCGGGCATGAACATAGTGATTCGCCGCATGAGGACGGGTATCAAATATGCATCGGCGTCAGCGGCTGCGGTGCGGAAAAATTACCGGAGGGAATGTGGCACGTCGGTCCGGATATTCAAAAATGCGTTTCCGGTATTTTGTCGGAAACCGGTGATGCCGCCAACCAGCATAATCAGGACCGGCTGGATATACTCTGCGGCTGGCTGGTGCTTGAACTGCACGATTTCATTAAAACCAAACCGGCGACAAATCAATCTGCGGATCACGTTTCTAAAGCCAGGCAGATTCTCGACGCCAGATTTGATGAACAGATTGATTTACAGCAACTGGCCGGAGATCTTTACATCAGTCCGGATTATCTGCGCCATATATTCAAACAGTCGATTGGGGAGTCCCCTCTGAATTATCTGATCCGGAAGCGGCTCGATTCCGCCTGTGAAATGTTAAATATCACCGATCTGGCGATAGGTGAAATTGCCAGTCGGGTCGGTCTTGACAATGTCTATTATTTTTCCCGGATATTCCGCAAAAAGCTTGGTGTAACTCCCTCGCAATTCCGAAAATCCGCCAGAAAGAATCTTTGACCAATTGGATGAATATTTAATTACCGATTAACCAAAATACTTAATATAAAGTGAGCTTGAAAGATAAACATTATGAACGATAAGTTTTCCTGGTTTGACGATAGCAGATCATTTGAAGAGCGGGTTGAATTGCTGATTGAGGCGATGACCGTAGAGGAAAAAGTTTCACAGATGCTGCATGAGGCTCCGGCGGTTGACCGGCTTGGAATCCCCGAATATAACTGGTGGAATGAGTGTCTGCATGGGGTGGCCCGGGCCGGAAAAGCTACCGTGTTTCCGCAAAGTATGGGGCTTGCCGCAACCTTCAATCCGCCTTTGGCTAAAAAGATTGGAACCGCTATCTCGGATGAGGGCAGGGCCAAACATCATCAGGCGATCCGCAACGGTAATCGCGGCCAATATTTAGGCTTGACCTACTGGACTCCGAATATCAATATTTTCCGTGATCCACGCTGGGGGCGCGGTCAGGAAACTTATGGGGAATGTCCCTATTTGACCAGTCGCATGGGCGTTGAATTGGTAAAAGGTTTGCAGGGGAACGACCCGAAATACCTGAAATCCGCCGCGTGCGCCAAACATTTTATTGTTCATAGCGGACCTGAAAACTTGCGTCACGAATTCAACGCACGGGTTGATCAGCGTGATTTTCAGCAAACTTATGCTCCGGCCTTCAAAGCCCTGGTTCAGGAAGCCAAAGTCGAGTCGGTCATGGGCGCGTATAACCGGACTAACGGCGAACTGTGTTGCGGCAGTAAAAAATACATCACCGGAATGCTGCGCGGCGAATGGGGCTTTAACGGCCATTTTGTTTCCGACTGCTGGGCGATCAGGGATTTCCATGAAAATCATAAAATTACTGGCGACATGGCACAGTCGGCGGCTTATGCAGTGAAAAACGGCTGTGATTTGAACTGTGGTTGCGCTTATGAGAAACTGTCGGAAGCTATTGAGCGCGAACTTTTGACCGAAGACGATCTTGACAACGCATTGCGCCGACTTTTTTTGAGCCGGATGAGGCTTGGTATGTTTGATCCTGATGAAAAAGTTCCTTTCGCTAACATCTCCACGGATGTGGTAAATTGCAAAGAACACAAGGAACTGGCGCTGCGTGCTGCCCGTGAATCAGTTGTCTTGTTGAAAAATGACGGAATTCTGCCGTTAAGGAAAGACCCGCCGGCTATTGCCGTACTGGGGCCGAATGCCATGAACATTATGCCGTTGCTTGGCAATTATAACGGATTTTCAGATTGCATGTCCACGGTAATTGAGGCGGTGGTCGGTAAAGTCAGCGTCGGGACTCAGGTTGACTACCGTAAAGGCTGCGAACTCAGCGGGAACTCTGAACCGAATGAAGCGGATCTCGGTTGGGTATTCGCCCATAAACCGGAGGCGGTCATCGCAGTAATGGGTCTGACTGCTGAATTGGAAGGAGAAGAAGGTGATGTAGCGGCCTCGGATGGCGGTGAAGACCGGGAAAATATTATGCTGCCGAATTCACAGCGTAAATTATTGGAGTATGTGGCTGGAAAAGGAGTACCGGTAATTCTGGTTATATTCGCCGGCAGTCCGATTGATTTACGCTGGGCCAAAGAATATTGTTCCGCTATAATGTACGGCTGGTATCCCGGTGAAGCCGGCGGAACGGCAGTAGCTGATGTGATTTTCGGGGATTACAATCCGGCCGGAAGATTGCCGGTGACAATCCCGGTTTCAGCAGACGACCTACCTAATATTTGTGATTATAATATGAAAAACCGCACCTATCGATATTGTGAAAAGGAACCGCTCTATCCTTTCGGTTTTGGCTTGAGCTACGTGCAATTCAAATATTCAAATCTGGTCCTGGACAAAGCTCAAATTTCAGACTCTGATACTATATGCGTCAGCGTGGATGTAGCCAATGCCGGTAATTGTGACGGAGAAGAAGTTGTTCAGATGTATGTGCGTGACCTGGAGTCATCCGTGACCGTCCCGAAGCTTAATCTTGCGGGGATAATGCGAATTGTATTGGCCCCGGGTGAAACAAAGACCATAACCATGAAGTTGTCGGCGGAACAGCTTGTTTGTTATGATGATCAGGGTTTGCCGTTTCTGGAACCCGGCGAATTCGAGATATCAATAGGTGGAGGCCAACCGCAGTATCCTGAATCCAATGCTGTTTCCACGCGTATTATTGCTTGTAAATAAAACTAATAAAAGCAGTAGATACATATTTTATTGTATCTTGTTGACAAAACATAAGATATGTGACAAGTAATAATGCCGTCGGCATTCTCCCAATGGATTTGATTTTCCGACGTACTATTTAAACAAGCGAATTGATCATCAGTTTGCGTTGAAAATAGTCAGACAGTTTGATTGCTAAAAAGATGTAAGATGCTTGACGTTAGGGCTTTAATTGATTGTTGGCGATTGGGGGGTAGACTGTTGAGATAAGTCAAGCAATTAATAAAACCTCCAACGAACAGATTTGTTTGCGTACAAAAAGAAAGCCCGGTCGAATTGCTTCGACCGGGCTTAAATATTTTATCTACACTACCTCAGTAATTTTTTCTGGGGGTATATGCAGTATGCAGCAGTTCATGTGCTTTGTGACTGCCGGGTTTGCCCAGAAACTCATCATACAGTTTGATGATATCCGGGTTCTGGTGCGATTTACGGATGGTATTATTGGCGTCATCCTGGTAAAGCGCGTTCTTGCGTTTTTCAAGAATGCTGGTGTCGTCCTTGATATAAGGCTGTCCACCGCCGTTCAGGCAGCCGCCGGGACAGGCCATAATTTCGATGGCATGGTAATCAGCTTCGCCGCGTTGAATCTTTTCAAGAACTTTGCGGGCATTGCCCAAACCGCTGGTGATGGCGGCTTTGAGTTCAAGTCCGGCCACATTTACGGTAGCTTCTTTAACGCCTTCAAGACCGCGAACCGCTTTGAAGTCGATTTCCTTAACATCTTCACCGGTCAACCAGTCAGCCGCTGTACGCAAGGCAGCTTCAAGAACGCCGCCGGAGGCACCGAAGATAACCGCAGCACCAGTTGATTCACCCAGGGGGCTGTCATATTGGGAATCTTCAAGCATGGTAACCTGAATGCCGGCTTCTTTGAACATATCGGCCAGACCGCGGGTCGAGATTACGATATCAACATCACGAACTCCGTTGTTGCTGAATTCTTCGCGGGATGCTTCATATTTCTTGGCCAGACAAGGCATAACTGAAACGACTACCAGATCTTCCGGTTTGACGCCGATCTTTTCAGCATAATATGTTTTGGCGACTGCTCCGAACATCTGCTGCGGACTCTTGGCGGAAGACGGCATATAAACCAATTCCGGGAACTGGTGTTCGAGGAATTTAACCCAACCCGGACAGCAACTGGTCAGGATTGGCAGGTTTTCATTCTTTTTGATGCGGTCGATCAACTCCGTGGTTTCTTCCATGATCGTCAGGTCGGCGGCGAAATCAGTATCGAAAACCGCGTCAAAACCAATCATTTTCAGAGCAGTAACCATTTTACCGGTGGCGATTGAACCCGGTTCCATACCGAATTCTTCACCGATCGCGACGCGAACGGCCGGAGCGGTCTGAACGATAACGGTTTTGGTTTTGTCATTCAGAGCCTGCCATACTTTGTATTTATGGCTCATTTCGGTTAACGCACCAACCGGGCAGGCGGCTACGCACTGACCGCAGAACACGCATTTGGTTTCAGCCAAAGGCATCATGTCGGCGGGAGCGACAACGGCTTCAAAGCCGCGGCCGATACCGGACAGAATTCCGACTGTCTGAACTTCATTACAGGCGGTTTCGCAGCGGCGGCACATGATACATTTATTCAGGTCGCGTACGATCGACTGGTTGGCCAGGTCGATATTGTACGTGGATTGTTCACCTTCGTATAAAACGTGGTGCAAATCCATTTCCGCGGCAATTTCCTGCAGATGACAATTGCCGTTCATTTCACAGGTCAGACAGTCTTTCGGGTGATCCGAAAGAATCAGGTCGAGCATGGTGCGACGCGCGTTGATGGCGCGGATGGTGTTGGTCTTGACTTCCATGCCTTCGCATACCGGAGTACAGCAGGCCGGAGCCAGGTTGCGACGGCCAACGACTTCGACCACGCAAATACGGCATGAGCCGGTGCGGTGTTCGAAATTGAAGCAGTCCAGTTCAAAGTGACACAAGGTCGGGATTTTTATGCCGATTTGATTCGCGGCCTGGAGGATGGTGGCATCTTCCTTGACCGTTACCGGCGTATTGTTGATTGTCATATTAATCATTATTATAACTCCTGGTTAAGCGGTCAAACACGGTCGATCGCGTGGAATTTACAGTGGTTGTAGCAAACACCGCACTTGATACATTCGGACTGATCGATAGTGTGTTTTTCACGACGTTCACCGGAAATACAGTTGACCGGGCAGTTCCTGGCGCACAGAGTACAACCGACACAGTTATCATTGATCTCATATTTAATGAGTTTTGTACAGACTCCGGCCGGACATGTTTTGTCGTTGACGTGAGCCAGATACTCATCTTCAAAGTTGATCATCGTGGACAGAACCGGATTAGGAGAGGTCTGACCCAGGCCGCAGAGCGCGGTGTCTTTGATCGCGACGGCCAGATTGCGGAGTTTTTCAAGCGTCTGCATCGTGCCTTTGCCTTCGCAGATCTGTTCGAGCATTTCGTAGAGGCGCTTGTTGCCGATACGGCACGGAGTACACTTACCGCAGGACTCATCGAGCGTGAAATCGAGGAAGAATTTGGCAACATTGACCATGCAGTCATCCTCGTCCATAACAATCATCCCGCCTGAACCCATCATTGAGCCAAGCGAGATCAGGTTGTCATAATCTATCGGAGTGTCAATCTTATCAAATTTGATACAGCCGCCGGAAGGACCGCCGGTCTGGACCGCTTTGAATTTTTTGCCGCCGTTGATACCGCCGCCGAGTCCGAAGATGATGTCTTTAAGGGTGGTTCCCATCGGGACTTCGACCAATCCGACTTTATCGACTTTACCGGCCAGTGCGAATACTTTGGTTCCCGGAGATTTTTCAGTTCCCAGAGATTTGAACCATTTTGCGCCTTTACGGATGATGGCAGGAATGTTGGCGTAGGTTTCAACATTATTAACAATAGTCGGTTTTTTCCAGAGGCCTTCAACCGCCGGAAACGGAGGTTTGAAAGTCGGCTCGCCGCGTTTCCCTTCAATCGAGTGGATAAGCGCGGTTTCTTCACCGCAGACAAAAGCGCCGGCGCCGTATTTCAGTTCAATCTTGAAGCTGTGACCGGAACCGAATATATTGTCGCCAAGCAGGCCTTTTTCTTCGGCCTGTTTAATGGCGATCTGCAAGCGTTGGATTGCCAGCGGATATTCGGCACGGATGTAGATAACGCCGTTGTTTGCGCCGATTGCGTAACCGCCGATAGCCATGGCTTCGAGAACTGAGTGGGGGTCGCCTTCGAGAACCGCACGGTCCATGAACGCACCCGGGTCGCCTTCGTCAGCGTTGCAAACCATATATTTTTCCGCGGTTTTCTGTGACGCGGCGAATTTCCATTTGATACCAGTGGGGAAGCCGCCGCCTCCACGACCGCGCAGGCCGGATTCGGTGATCATGTCAACGACTTCCTGAGAGGTCATTTCAGTCAAGGCTTTCGCCAGAGCCTGATAACCGTTGCGGGCCAGATACTCATCCAGGTTTTCAGGATTGATGCGTCCGCTGTTACGCAGAACTACCCGGGCCTGAATCGCGTTTTCAGTATTTTCTTCTTCTTCCGGATAATACCATGTACGCGGAACAGTGGTGGCTCCGGTCGGAATCGAGTCGAGACCATGTTCGACAATGCGCAGGGCCTGTCCGGCATCGACATCGCCGTACATAATACTGCTGCCGGTATTGTGATTGATAACTTCAACGCTCGGTTCGCTGTGGCACAGCCCCATACAGCCGGTGCTGATCAGGGATACTGAATCTTCCAGATTGTTAGCCGCGATTGCGTCGCGGAAAGCTTCCATAACCGGTTCGGCGCCGGCGGCAATACCGCAGGTCCCCATTGAAACCAGAATACTGGTTCCGGCGGTCGGGGTTTCCGACTTGGCCTTGGCGGCATATTCTTTAAGTTCTTCAACTGTTTTAATCATTTTTGCATTCCTCAGGGTCAGTCAGTGCAGTCGTCGATGATGTCAGCGACCATTTTCGGGGTTACGTTGCCGTAAACCTTGTCGTTAACCATTACTACCGGGGCCAGGCTGCATGCGCCGACACAGCGCAAACCGCCGAGAGAGAATTTACGGTCACGGGAGGTTTCACCAAGGTTGAGGTTCAGATAACGCTTGAATTCTTCAACCAACTGCCCGGCTCCTTTGACGAAGCAGGCGGTTCCGGTACAGATATTGATCTTGTAACGGCCAACCGGTTTGTCGGTGAAGAACGAGTAGAAGCTGATAACTCCGTTGACTTCACTCAGGTGAAGCTTCAGTTTGTCAGCTACAAAATGCTGCAGGTCCAACGGCAGGTAACCGAAAATTTCCTGAGCCTTGTGCAGGGTTTGGATTAAAAATCCACGGTTTTTCTCACGGTCGTCGCTTAACGGCAGAGTCGCGATGTACTCTTCCAACTGAGTCCGTTTTTCCGGAAACTCTTCGACCAGAGTCTTTTGTCCGCATTCTTTGCATTCGCAGGACATGTCTTACTCCTATTTTTGTTTTATCGGTATAAAGTTATTAATAAAAAAATATTAATATAGACACCCAGAAACTCACAATAAAAAATTATCGAATTTCACAAGCCGACAAATATAACATAAAAAGGCCTTATTTCAATGTTTTGACATCGTTTTTTACTGATTATTTTTCGGTTTTTTCAGCTTTTTTTCGCTAAACTAACGCTTTCGTTGCCTGATGTTGCAAAACTGTAATTTTTTAATGTTTTTTGTGTTTTTTCACAACGTGAAATTAGCGACGGCTTTTGGCATTGATAAATCTTTTTTATTGAATTATTGGAAAATTATTAAATTATCCGGAAAAGAGTTGACATCTTCCCTATTTGAATATTATATTACTTTTATACGTTTTTTACCGAACGATATATTCTGACCGGGGACATAACTTTTAAGTCGTGTTAACGGTCTATACGTTAATTAAAAGGAATGAAAGGAGTCACAGAATGCCTGATTTTGGATCACCGTTTGCCGGACTTGCTAATGACCGGAAACTCACCAAGGAAGAACTGATCAGAGCGATCAGATTCATGATTGCCGCTGAATATGAAGCAATTCAACTTTATATGCAGCTGGCCGAGTCGACTGACAATAAGCTGGCAATAGAAGTTCTCAAAGACATTGCCGATGAAGAGCGGGTTCATGCCGGGGAATTCCTCCGTTTGCTGAAAGAACTAGCTCCGGACGAAGAGAAATTCTACGCCGAAGGCGCCGAGGAAGTCGAGGAGGAAATCGAAAAAATGGGCTGAGTCAAGCCTAGTAAATTTTGGAGACAGTTTTTCGTTGATCACGGAAAACTGTCTTTTTTTTGTGTTTATTGTTCTGATAACATTGAACAAACCGGGGCAGGGGCTTGAAATATCAGAATTGACCGTTTATACTTATTATATTGTTATTAATATAAAAATATGAATTGAGTCGGAGCCATGAAAAAGATTTTTTCAAAAGACTGTGTTGATTTTATTAACGATGACGCGATTACCGCGCTAATCAATAAGACAAAAGAGGATCCGGTCAGGGTCCGTGAGATTATTGCTAAAAGCATGAATAAAGAACCTTTGACGGTCGAGGAAACCGCTTGTCTGATCGCGGCTGAATCGCCTGAATTGGTTGAAGAGATTTTTGCCGCCGCCCGGGAACTCAAAAAGAATGTTTACGGTAATCGGATTGTACTGTTCGCTCCGCTTTACATCGGCAATTTCTGTATTAACGATTGTAAATACTGTGCATTCAGACGCAGTCTCCGGACTACGGTGCGTAAAACCCTCAGTGTCGATGAAACCGTGGCCCAGATCGAAGCCTTGGAGGACAAAGGGCACAAACGCCTGATTCTGGTTTTTGGTGAGCATCCGGATTATACCCCGGAATTTATTGCCGACACGGTGCGCCGGGTTTATGCCATTCGTAAGGGACGCGGAGAGATTCGCCGAGTCAACATCAACGCCGCTCCCCTGGATCACGCAGGCTACAAGACAGTTAAGGATTCCGGGATCGGCACCTATCAGATTTTTCAGGAAACCTATCACCACGGAGCATATGCCAAATATCATCCGTCTAACACTCATAAAGGTGATTATTTATGGCGGCTTGACGGTTTGTCGCGTGCTTTTGAATCTGGTTGTGACGATATGGGGATTGGCGCGTTGTTCGGCCTTTACGACTGGCGCTTTGAAGTATTGGGACTGGTTACTCATTCATTGCATTTGCAAGCAAAATACAATGTCGGACCGCATACTATCAGTTTTCCGCGGCTGCGTCCGGCGCATGGAATAACTTTTGACGACGAATATTTCGTCAGTGATCATGATTTCAAACGGCTGGTGGCGATCCTCCGGCTGGCGGTTCCCTATACCGGGTTGATCCTGACCGCGCGTGAGCCGGCACACATTCGCCGCGAAGTGCTTGGTTTCGGAGTTTCCCAGATTGACGCAGGAACCAAGATTGAACTTGCCGGTTACACTAAGGATGGTAAACAGGAATTGAAAAAGGAACAGTTTGAGATTGCCGATATCCGTTCGCTTGATGAGACAATGCAGGAATTGATGAAAGACGGCTATATACCGAGTTTCTGTACTTCATGTTATCGGCTTGGTCGCACCGGGGAGCATTTTATGGAATACGCTATTCCCGGTTTTATTGAGCAGTTCTGTACTCCTAACGCTCTGTTGACCTTATGTGAGTATCTGGAAGATTACGCCACGCCTGAGACCAAGCAAATCGGGGAAAAACTTATCCGGGCTGAACTTGCGAAAATCAGCGATGAAAAGTACAAACATAAAATAGAAGAACGTCTCCGCAAAATTCGCGAAGAGGCGCAACGCGACCTCTATTTTTGATTTACTGTTTTTGAAGAAAAGTCTTTTGTCAAATACAAAATATCTGCTGGTCATATGTCTGATGCAACGTTTGCGATAGCTTTCCGTCTCTATCATCAAGATTACGGTGCATCGAGACAAATAGTCTGTGATTGTTGATTTATGTTTTTTATATGATAAATTAATTTTTACATAAGATCAACCCGGAAAAGCAAAGGAAAGGGATCGGATATGAAATGTCCAAAATGTGATGGTGAACTAAAAGCAAAAAGAATCGAAGATGTGGAAGTTGACCAGTGTGTCAAATGTTCAGGAATATGGTTCGATTTCGATGAATTGGAACAGGTTCTCGACAAAGCTGTGCAAGAAGAGTTGAAAAATAAAGTCGAAAACAATGAAGGTGATGATGACAAAAGAGCGGCATGTCCTAAATGCGGCGGGGCTGGCAAAATGATTAATCTGGTCAATCCTGCGCACAATATTCACATTGATAAATGCACAGTGTGTTATGGTCAATGGCTTGACGGCGGCGAATACGAGAAAATGAAATCAAAATCAATTTTTGATATTTTTAGATTTTAAAAAGATATTCATTCCTTTAAAAAATTCAACCCGTTAGCGTGAAAAATATCGCTAACGGTTTTTTAGGTTTTAACCGCTATTTGTTTTTTAAATGGGAGTCTGGGTAAATTTTTTCTTTTCCATTGAATATGTAAAGACAAATTTACCTTTTTTCGACATTACGCATAATAGCATTTTAGCTTGTCCAGGATTGGGATCTCCCTGCATCGTCCCATTATCGACCTCAAACTCTTTACCTGAAGCAAGCTTTGCCGTGACAATCCCGGTAACGTCTTTCCATTTTGTCCCGGAACCGTACCAGGCCTTGATTAGTTTGTCGTCCTTGGTCGGTTTAATGTCCGACGGCAATAATACTGTCTTGGCTCGCTCTATAATTGCTTTCTCCATTGGTTTGCCGTCAGAAATGTATTTTATATACAGATGCTTGACTTTGCCGACAACCGGATCTTTCATGCCCATATGCCCTATTACCTTTATTATATAGAAGCTGTTTTCCAAGCCCGGGAATTTATCCAGCGATACTTTGACTTTTTTTCCTTTCGTTCCATATTCGGCAGAAACCAGTTTGAGTTTTTGCGCTGAAGCGTTGAAAACCGTTATGAACACGATAATTCCGATCAATACATTTTTCATCTTGCTTTCCTCTGTTTTTTTTGAAAATTTAATCAAATACGGTCAGGAGTATGAGCGAACTTGATGTCTGATGTTTAACTCTAACATGTCTATACTCTTTTTGCAAATTAATGACCGGATGTAATCTCAAGCAATTTATATGAAACATTCCTTTAATTTTTAATTATTCCATTATATATTGTTTTGGGTTTTATATCTGATTTAACAATAATAATGGGAGTAATTTTGAAAATGCGCTCAGGTTACAGTAAACAGCAAAAATTATTACCTGAATTAGCTGAACAGAAAACATTTTTAATGATAGCATGTGCAGTGTTGTATCGTGAATGCTATGCTTTTGCCGCAGTTTCTGAAAATATTATCGACGTCAAAATTCTGGATCAGGGGTTGCACGACATAGGAGAAGAAAAGATGTCAGCCAGATTGCAGGAGGAGATCAGTGAAGTCGATACGGAGAAATATGATGCGATTCTGTTGGGTTACGGCCTGTGCAATAACGGTATTCGCGGGCTTAAATCAAAATTGCCGCTGGTTATCCCCAGGGCACACGACTGTATAGCGCTGCTTATGGGGTCTAAAGACGCCTATCGCAAGTATTTTGATGACAATCCGGGAACGTATTACCTTTCGTCCGGCTGGTGCGAACGGGCGGTTGACAATCTTGCCAATCCGGAGGCCACTACGACTCAGATAGGGCTGAAAACCTACGAAGAATATGTGGAGGAATTCGGAGAGGATAATGCTAAATTCATTATGGAATCACTTGGCGGGGGGCTTAATCAATATTCAAAAATGACGTATATTGACACCCATGTCGTTGACTCTGCCACATACCGTAATCAGGCGCAAATTACTGCTGCCGAAAAGGGGTGGGAGTATGAGGAGTTTGACGGCAATACCTCTATCCTGCTTAATATGATGAATGGAAATTGGAACGAGGATATTTTTCTGGTGGTCAATCCCGGTCGGACGGTAGTGCCGAGTCACGATGAAAATATAATTAAAGGAGTAGAAAAATGACTGTTTTATTGGAACGCCAACTTCGAATGGAAGCTATTCAAGATGTCGCAAGAAAAATCATGACCGCAGCCAGAACCGCCCCCAAAGGCAAGGGACAGGATAATCTTGTGCTTGCGTTACTGGATGAGGAAGGCATCCAACAGGTTTCAGACAAAATGAAGGAGATGGTAAAGCGTGATGTATTACCGGATTTTTTCTTGCGTGATGCTGTAAATATTTTGTCAGCGCAAGCTATGGTGATTTTCGGTACCAGAATTGAGCCGATGGGGCTTAGGCTTTGCGGGATGTGCGGATTTGCCAATTGCGGAGAAAAATCTAAGCATCCGAATCATCCTTGCGTCTTTAATACCGGCGATCTTGGAATTGCAATGGGCTCTGCCGCGAGCATGGCAATGGATTGCAGAATTGATAATCGGATTATGTACACGGTAGGGCAGGCTATTTTAGAAATGCAATTACTGGATAAAGATGTGAAGATCATATATGGCATGCCGTTAAGTGTCAGTGGAAAAAATCCATTTATGGATAGAAAAATGGATGAACTCCTGGCAAACGCATAAACTGTATGTTGTAACACATTACGCAATATGGTGATTTAAGTAATTTGTTCCCAGTTGCTTGTATTATATTTATAATCTTACTGTCTAACTGTTTGACAAATCAACTTTCAGCGTATATATTATCATCAAACAGACAACTTTGGAGGATTGGACATGGAATCTAGAATGAAAATCAAAGGAGATGGCTGCTATTATCACTTGTATAACCGCATTGGCTGCTGCAAAGGGGAACATCCTTTCTCTGTGATTGATAAGGAATACGGCTTTCGTCTTCTGCAAAATCTTTGTGATTACTTTCTGATTGAGGTCATTTCGGCCGCCTGGATGGGCAATCATTTCCACCTCGTGGTCTACGCTCCGGGACCGGATGAACTGCCGCCGCTTGAGAACATCGTCAACCGGCATAACAATTATTACAAATCAATGAAAACAACGTCGAAATTCGCCCCGAAAAATCCGGTGATCAGCCTCGAAAACGCAGCTCTATGCAAAGAAATCTCCCTAAAAATGATCGACATCAGCCGTTTTATGTCGGCCTACCAACGACGCTTTTCCTGCGTATATAATGAAACCCGAGACCGGACCGGACAACTCTGGGGCAGACGTTTCAAAAGCACAATTCTCGAAAAGGTCAATGCCCTGGCCGCATGCGTCACCTATGTCGAACTCAACCCGGTTCGGGCCGGTTTGAAAAAAGATCCGGGCGAATATAGTTATTCCACTTGGGGACGCTACTGCCAAAGCGGCAGACACATATTTTATGGTAATTTTGTCAAACATATGAAACCGAATATCACGACCGGTGACACCTCGAAATGGACTGACAAAGAGTTGTTCGCGTTCTTCCGGGGCGAACTGGCGCGAATCGTAGCGGTTGAATCAGGCGCTTCCAGTGAAGAAATCTACGCCGCGCGCGATAAAGCCCGCCAGAAAGAATCGATGCACGTTCTTTTCCTGCGTCGAACCAGACATTTCACCGATGGAGTCATTTTAGGATCAAAAATATTTATCCGTGAAACCGGAAGTTGTTTTGGCGATCCAGAGCGAATACGCAAAAAACAACTGGCACGAGGCCAAAGTCCCTCCGGCACCGCCCTATATTGCTTCAGGAAATTTATTAATTTTTCTTAACCTGAGTCCACTAATGGTGATTAGCTAATATTGGGGAAAATATTCAAAGAATTAATTTTATTTGCTTTTACTGAAAATTTTATTTAATTCCGCTTGAGTAAGTTTGTAGATAAACAGAGAATGTCCTATTGCTTTGTCAGGGTTACGTTGGCGCAGATATACTCGTAAACGTTGATATTTATGTTGATTGCTACCGGAATTATAGACATTGTTCAACATGGTTGCGCTGAAAACGTACCAGCCAGGTTTGAATTCGTATCTTTTGTCGCTGTAATCTGCGAACATAGGCAGTGTTATAAGTTGTTGTTGCGGCAGAAAGTATTCTGGGGGTAGGATATTCAGGACAGAAACGTATACGGGAGCAGGATTGTTTTTAGGGTTATTTTCCTGTTGGAGAAATTCATCTAAATTCCACATTTCCTGCCCCCAATCTAATGAGCTGTCACTCAAGAGCCGATGGGTTTGATCTTTGTTGCCGGAGGCACGATTGAAAAACGCAATATAATCAGGAAAAGCAAGTAATGTTTCAGTTACCAGCCACCCGGACAGAGTAACGCATATAATGGTTCCGAGGCGCTGTGTTTTCCAACTCTTTTTGCTCAGGATGCCGCCACAGAAAATAAAGATGATCGGATATAACGGCAATAAATGCCGATGTCCGATATTCAATCCGGACATCAAGCATGAAATTATGTATATAATAGAGAATGACCATAACGGGGTGGTTTTCCAAAGTGCCTTATACCAGGTTTCGAATGGTTTTTGTGTGGTTGATATTCGATAAATTGCAAGTATTGAGCTGAGTAAGATTAATAGTAATATTGGCAGTGGGGTTTTAATCAGAAAAGTAAATGGGAAAAAATACCAGCGTCCGACATCGTATTTTTCTCCGAGCATATATGCAGAGCGTCTTTTTGCGCTGTTCAGTGTGTAATCAAGTCCGAACAGGTAGGCTTCAGGTAGAAAATAGTAATCGCTCAGAGTTCTGAGAACGGCAGAACTGTCGTTACTATGATGCAACAGGGATTTTCTGATTGATTCCTGATTTTTGCCGGGTTGGATCGAGAAGCGGAAGGAATATGTGGTCCAGATACCACACCAGATAATGATTGAGATTGCAATGCCGATTATGATTAGAATTTTGAAATATTTTAAATTACGTTGCTTTTTTCGGGATAACGCAAATATTCCCATAATCAGCAGGGCGGGTCCTATTAAGAGTCCGGACATTTTGGCAATGACAGACCATAATGCGGTCAATGAGCATAATATAAAATTTTTCGGGGTGATCTTGCGGAGCATTTTCCAGCCATACCAGCAGGCGGCAAGGAATGCGGTTGTAGCGGCCATATCCGCCGTGATCAAGACGCCATTTGCCAGAATTGTCGGGCTGAATGAATATAGAACAAGTGATAGCAGGCCACCTTTTGTTCCATAAATTTTAGAGGATATACGCCAGACAAGATAACCGCAGAAGACGCTTAAGAGAAGAATCATAAACCTTGCTCGCATCAGTGATTGATAGGCATCGGGTGAATTGATTACCATATTCACGGCGCGGCGCCACTGGGTTAGCTTATTAGGAATAAGACTTTCATGGGAATGCGGCAGTTTTAGACTTTTATCATTTGCCAGACCGATAGTACCCCAGATTTGAGGAAAAATTCCGCCTTCCGGGTTGACGCTGTAATCATAATCTCGCCATATGGCCACGCCGCCGGCCATGAAGACTGGTTCGTCGAATGTAAATGACTTGCCGCTCATGCTGCAATAGCCGAGAATAAAATGAATACCCAGCAACATCAACGGCAGATATTTACGGAGCCGGAAAAACAAAAACTCACCCCGAGTGGAGTGAGTTTCTGTATCAGACTTAGTCATTTTTGCGCCAATCAGCCCTTGAGAGACTGACAGACGGTTACTGCTGCCATGCCGACGATGTCATCAGCGGAGCAGCCGCGAGACAGGTCATTGAGCGGAGCTTTCAGGCCCATCAAAATCGGGCCGTAAGCATCGGCTCCGGCCAGACGCTGGGTCAATTTGTAAGCGATGTTACCGGCGTTAAGGTCCGGAAAAATCAATACGTTGGCATCACCCTGGATCGCGCTTTCCGGGGCCTTGGATGCGGCTACTGAGGGAACGAGAGCCGCGTCGGCCTGCAGTTCGCCGTCGGTGACGATATCGAGACCTTCAGACGCGATTTTGGCCTTGAATAATTCAGTTGCTTTGGTGATTTTTTCAAGAATAGCGTGTTCGGCGCTGCCTTTTGTTGAGAAAGAGAGGAACGCCACTTTGGGTTGGTCTCCGACCAGCAAGCGGAATGTATCGGCGGCGGCGACGGCGATATCAACCAACTGTTCCGCATTGGGATCGGGATTGACGCCGCAATCGGCATAGAGAAGCGCCTGGTTGCCATTGGGGGCCGGGTATTTCAGGTCCATCAGGAATGAGCTGGAACCAATTTTAATGCCGGGAGCGGTGCCGATACACATGAAAGCGGCCCGGAGCATATCGGGTGTGCTGGCGATACTGCCGGCTACAAGTCCGTTGACCATTCCGGCGTGGCACATCATAGCGCCGTAGAAAATGCGGGAGGACACTGATTTACGGGCTTTATCCATATCGATGTCTTTGCCTTTTGCCTGGCGCATGGCCATGAATTCGGCGGCAAATTTATCAAGATCCGGGCTGTTCAGGTAATCAACCGCGGTAAAATTGCGTTCGGTGACTCCGGCTTCGCTGCAGGCGTTGTCGATTTCTTCCGGAGAACCCAGAACGATAACGTCGGCGATTTTAAGTTTTTTAATTTCATTTGCGGCCTTGACCACGCGCGGGTCCTGACCCTCCGGCAGCACGATTTTGCTGTCGACCTTTGAGGCTTTTTCTATTAATTTTTCAATAGCTGACATTTTTTTATTTCCTGTTAGCAATACAAATTTATATGCTTATTTTTTAACTTTGATTTTACCGTAAATTTCCGGATCGGCTTCTTGTTGGAGAGTTGTGACCACGCTGCGGGCGATCATCAATTCTTCGTCGGTCGGCATGACAACCGCTTTGCACGCGCTGTCCGGGGTTGAGATGATACCGCGGGTGCCGTAGCATTGTTTGTTGGCTTCGTCATCCAGCATGATAGATAAGCCGCCGAGAGACTTCATGATCTCGGTCCGGATCGGCAGGCTGTATTCGCCGACACCGCCGGTGAAGACGATAACGTCCGCTCTGCCGAGGAGAGTGTAATAAGCGCCGATGTATTTGACTATGCGACGGACAAACATCCGTTTGGCGCGCAAAGCCTGCTGGTCGCCGTCTTCAGCCGCCTGCAGGATATCGCGCATATCGCCGCTGCCGATGCCGCCGACGCCGAGAAGTCCGCTTTGCTTGTTGAGGATCTTATCGACTTCGTCCGGAGTCTTGCCGAGTTTCAGGAGGTAGAGTAGTACCGCGGGGTCGATGTCGCCGCAGCGGGTTCCCATGACCAGGCCTTCCAGCGGGGTGAGTCCCATCGAAGTATCGATAACAGTACCGTTGTTGATCGCGGCCATACTGCAGCCGTTGCCCAGATGGCAGGTGATCATTTTCAGTTTATGGAACGGGATTTCGAGATACGCGGCAGTTGCTTTGGCCACGAAGTTATGGCTGGTGCCGTGGAATCCGTAGCGGCGGATGCCGTATTTGGTGTAGAGTTCGTAGGGGATCGCATAGAGGTATGCTTCAGGGGGCATGGTCTGGTGAAACGCGGTGTCGAAGACGCTGACATTGGGAACGCCGGGGAAAGTTTCTTCGCAAGCGATAATCCCGGCCAGATTCGGGGGATTGTGCAGTGGAGCCAGTTGGAAGCAGTCGCGAATTATATCCTTGACATGTTCGTTCACCAGAACCGGTTTAGTGGTTTGCTCGCCGCCATGCACTACGCGGTGTCCGATAGCTTCAACATCTTTAAGGCTTTCAATAACTCCGACTTCCTTGTCGCAAAGTTTATCGCAAATACATTTCATGGCGCCGATATGATCACCTACCGGCATGATTTCTTCTATTTCAACTCCGTCATGTCTTTTATAGATCAGATTCGGGTTGTCCAGCCCGAGGCGTTCGGCAAGGCCTTTAGCCAGGACTTTTTCTTTTTCCATCGAATAAAGCGTGAACTTCATCGATGAGCTTCCAGCGTTCAAAACAAGAACTTTCATCTTTTTTTCCACCTTGGATTTTGTTGTTATAAATAAAAAATCGCATATTTTGCTTTGATACAAAATAATACTTTTCCAGGATATTTTTTCATCTTTGTCAATACGCCGTTTTTCAGGCGAATGTAAGTCAAATTTTCATCCTGAAAGTGTGTTAAAACCAAACTACCTTTGTAATATACATCAGAATGGGCTTTTTACCAATTAAATAAACATAAAAAAATATGATTTTTTATGTCAAAACACAGCTATCCCGCAAACGGGATAACTGGAGTTGAAAGTTGAAGGTTGAATGTTGAAAGTAAAGTCAAATTCGGTTCAAAAAATTGTGACGAGACATCTACTCACTCCCACTCAGGAATTAAAAAAAACGAATTTACTGGATTTCTTCCGTGAACTTAATCTCCAGTTCTTCATCTTCCGGTGTAAACATGTCTATCTCCTTGTCGCGTTTCCAGTGGAACGGATAAAGGTGAACGTCGTAATTCTTATCCTTGACCACCAACAGGGTGGTTGAGCATGTTATTTCGTCCTTAACGCCGTCCTGATCCGGAGAGGCGACAAATAGCTGTAAGCCGAGGTCGGTGGCAAAACCGAGCAGTTGGTCACGCCGTTGCGCGTCGATGCCATAGAATGCCTCATCGAACAATAGTGAATTCAGTTGGATGCCGGAACCGGTGAACATAAAGTGGGCGATCGTCAGCATTAAGAGATAGTTCGGCACAGCCTGTTCGCCGCCGGAGCCGATACTCTTGACCCTGGCGTCCATCGTCGCTTCGGAACCGGATTCCGAGAAAACGTGCATTTCGTAATGGAACCAGTTGCGGTAATCCAGCAGTTCCGGTATTTCGCCCGGTTCGGTATTGATGATTTCCTCGCGATGTTCCTGGAAGAAGAATTCCAGTTCCTCTTCAAGGTCCGGATTATATTCGGAGAATCCTTTGATAATGCGCAGCAGGCTTTCATACTCTTCACGCGGCCGGACCCGGATCCGGTAGCTGTTTGACCCAAAATTGCGGTTTTGCAGTAACGCGTTGATATCGCGCACCATCTTTTCGAGCCCGTGTACCTTTTCCGCCAGAGCGTGAATCATTTGGTTCATGACAATTTGTTTGAAGAGGTTGCTTGTCTGTTCGTTGATGATCTCGTGCTGTTCCTCAACGCTTCTGCTCAAAGGAGCTTCAATCTGGAGCGCTGTCTGACCATCGCGGGCTATAAGCTGGTTGGAATCCTGATCATAGGAGAAGCCGTAGGAGATGCCGCGAATGTCATTGATCTTCAATTTAACTTCCGCTCTGATTTCACCGGCTTTGAGCCGCTGTTTTTCAGCTCTTGAAGTAGCGTCTTGAGGCAGATGGATGCGGTTTTCCGCGCGTTTGTCCTCGATAAACGTTTTCGGGTCGCTGATTTGGTAATGGCTATTGAGGTTTTCTGAAGCGGCTTCAAACTCTTCCGTCAGGGCTTCAAGTCTTTCGGCCAGGGATTTACTCAAAGCGGCTTTTTCCTCTACTCCGGCTTCACAATGGCCGATCTTCTTATCAGTCTGGCTGATTCGTTTTTCACAGGCTTCAAGTTTCTCTTTGGCCTCGTGGCAGGCTTCATCCAGTTTTTCCAGATCATGACTGTGAATAAATTCCGTTACGACTTCAAGCTGTTTTTCCTCTTCCTGGAGTTCTGTTTCCAGGTGCTCCAGACGGGCTTTGGTGTCTGCCACATTTTCATGTTTATGGCTGAAGCTGGCGTTGAGACCGGACAAGACATCGGCTCCGATCCTGAGTTCCTTTATCCCCGCTTCAAGGTCGGCGGCAAAGCGTTTCAAAGTGCGTTGACTGGTAACGAGTTTTTTCAATTCCGACTCTTCGTTTTTTCGTTCCTCGCTGAGGTCCTTTAATTCCTCGTCGAGTTCGCGGACCAGTCGTTTCTGCTCTTTTACCCGGGCTTCAGAACCGATCAGCCGGGCCGGGCGGTCGAAAAAGCTCTGGATGTGGGATCTGAAACTTACGTAACGAACCCCGTCGTCGGTAAAATCAATATCCGGCGGTGCGCCGGCCGACATTTCTTTTAGCAGGATTTTCAGGCAGAACGGATTGCTTTTCTTGACGTCGAAAACCGTGTTCGCCCAGTCGGTAAAAGCCGGCGGAATCCGGCCCATGTCGTTTTTCATGACCGCGAGCCGGTGTCCCGGATATTCATTCAACATGATTTCGGCGGTAGCTTCATATTCGTCTTCGTCTGAAACGATGGTAGCCAGCACTTTTTCCCCGATAAGCTCCTCAATCCTGCCGCGATCATCTTTGCCTAGATCGGAGTGCCATTCCAATCCCTTGTAGAGGGGGAAACTTGACAGCATGGCCGCTTCGAGTTCTTCTTCCAGAATCTCGAAATCCAATATTTCCGGTTTTGCTTCCTTGACCGCTTTCAGCTTGTCATATTCTTCTTTGAGCGATTCTTCCTGCTCTTTGTATTTGTTCATCCGCTGTTCGCTGTACTGAGCTTCGGCGGCGGTTTTGGCGGCTTCGGCATGAGCGGCGGACAGTAATTTATCCAACGGGTCAAGCTGGACCTCGCGATGCGGATTGTCGCTGCGTACCGCGGTTTCGAGCGTTGCGAGCGCCTCTGATAGTTCCAGTTCTATTTTGGAAACTTTATTTGAAATTTTCTTCATCAGCCCGGCGGCATTTTCCCGGAATGACTCAAGCTGTTTTCCGGCAGCTTCATCCAGAGAACTCAATTCTTCGTGTTTTTCTGCCAAAGCCTTGCTTTCATGCTCAAACCTTGCACGTTTGCTGTCAACTGATGCCTGAAGGTGCTGGCGACGGGCCAGAGACCCGCCAGAATCACGGGACTTCAGTTCATCCAGCTTTCCGGTCAAAGCATCTTTTTGCTCTTTCAGTTCAGATAGTTCCCTGGTCAGCGCATCCAGATCATGCTGGAATTTAGTGATCTCATTACCGGTTTCAGTTAATTCAGTTTGAGTTCTGGCCTCTCTGATTTGCAGTGCCATCGCGTCATACAAAGCCGCATCGCATTCAGCCTGACTTATCCGGTTGAGCAGAGATATCAGTTCGCGAACATAGAGCAGGCGTTGATCCAGGTTTTCCAGATCGCCGCGCGAACCTTCAATTGATTTGATCGCCTCAATGATTCGTTCAAATACTTCCTGATCGGCTTCCGGCAGCAGTTTCTTGAACAAGATATGGTAATCCGAGGTGTGCGACGCAATTTCCCGGTAAGCCTTGCCCATGGCCAGGAAACGGCAGAAATCACGGAACTGCGAACGGCCGCCGAGAAAGCGTTCCGCCAGCCGGTTGCAATAGGTATGTATCTGACCGAAAACTTCGTCATTGCCCAGCGCTGATTTCAATTCCTGGAAGTCGCGTGGACGTTCGCCTTTTTTCTCTTTTACCAGAAATGGCACTTCCGTCATCGGACAATCGCAGATAACGCCCCAGCGTTTCAGGTTTTCATCCGGAGAGCCGACCGACATTCCGACCGCCGCCGTGGCGATCCTGCCGTCTTTGCTGACGATTTCGAGTACGGCATAGGTGACGCCGCCGTTTGGACGCATGTGGCCGGTGTCGACATTGTAGCGGGTGATGATGCCCTGCGCCCGGCGTCCCTGCTGTTTGCTTCCGGCGATCCGGGCCGCGGCGTTGAATTCCATGTATTCGCCGGCTGTCAGTACATAATGCACCGCGTCCAGTACGGTTGTTTTGCCGGAACCATTGTCGCCGAGCATGAACAGGTGTCCGCCGCCGACGATATCGACGGTAACATCCTCGAAGTTGTGGAAGTTGATCAAGCGGATTCGCTTGACGAAAAATGATTGATTGCGCTTACTCATTTTCCGCCTCCTTCTCTTCCGGCAGCAGTTCGGCTTCCGGTTCAGACTCCTCTTCCTGAGGCGGTTCCGCGTCGAGAATCTCATCCTCGTCAAACGTGATTTCCGTATCAGGATCTATCTCGTCTATCTCGTTGGTCAGGCGACCTGAATTGTAATGATATAACGCCGGTAAGGCTTCAAATATCAGTTGTTCGCGGGTCAATTCCATGCCTTTAGGACGCTGAATCTCGCACAGAAAACGATGTTTCAGCAATTTTGGCATGAGCGGCGCGAGGATTGTCCGGCGGATATGTTCAGCGGTATAAGTTTCCTGCTGGTCCTTGAACAGTTCCTGGAATCTCCGGCATTCAAACTCCAGCAGTTCCCCGAACGTGAAACGGGGGTTGCTGTTATCCTCGACGGTCATCGAGTTTTCCTCCAGCAATTTTTCAAAAAACTCGATCAGCAGCATAAACGCGATACAGTCGTCACGGGTGCCGAGCCGGAATTGCTGCCGGTTGGCCGGGGTTATCGCGTCGTTATACCATTTTTCCTTGTAAACTCTGGCGCATTTGACGTCGATGATCAGTTCCCAGCCGAAAAATTCCCGGAAAAATTCCCGGAACTCTTCCTGACAGCGCCGCAGAAACAAAAACAGATCTTCATTGTCGGAGCGGTAAAAATAGGCTGACTCAAGCAGGATATTCAGCAGAGCCTGGACCTGTTCCGGCCGTTTCTCCAATAGTTCTTGCAACTTGTTTGTCATTTCATACCTTTATATATAATGTTATTATTGAGCATGTTGATCGGTGGAGCATTTTTTCAGGTGTATTTCGTTGAAATTCAACTCCCGTTTTCCGTCGCTGACCGATACTTCATAATTTGCCACATCTACTTCATAATGGATCTTTTTCAGGGATTTTCCTTTGCCGAGAATGCCCCGCCGGGCAAGGTCGATGATATTTTTGAAATCGGTGCCGGTATCCGCTTTGAGGTCCGAAAGATTCGCTTCTTTGACCTCCTGGGTAAATTTGTTTGCCAGCCAGATTTTCAGTTCCTCCAGCCGGCTTTCTTCCATGGTCTGAGCCGGTTTGGCTGAGCCGTGACTGCGTTTTAAATAAGTCCTGATAACCCGCTGCTGTTTTGAGAAATCTTTACGTGGCCGCGGCGGCGTGGCTTTGGTGAACTCGTCCCAGTAGTTCGGGTCGTATGAAATGCCGGGGGCTGAAATTAATTCCCTGATAAATTCGTCCGGGCAGGCGTTCGGCGGCAGGGCGGCGATTTCCAGCAAACGGGCATTCAGTCCTTCCAGCCGGTTGTTTTTGCGTTCGAGTTCCCGCAGGTGGGCGCTTAATTTGCCCCATACTTTCATGGCGGAGTCATTAACTCGCTGACATAACGAATCGATCCGGCCCTGTGGACGATAACAGTCCGGGAGTTGTTCGAGAAGGCGGCGCGGTGAAGTCAGAATTCGACCTCTTTTCAGGAAGCGCGGCGTGTTCTGCATTTCCAGTTCGTGGATTTTAATGCATTGTTCGAATTTGACGGCATTGTCGCCGGAGTTGACGGCTTCGAGTTCGCTCAGGATTTTTTTGCGGAGCATGTGGATCCGTCGCAGATAGCCGATCATGTAGGAACGCAGTTCGTCAATAATCTGCCGAGCGTCCTCAACCCGGTAATTATGGATCAGGAACGCGCCGAGCGTCGCGTTGATTTCGTTCAGGTTGCGGCATATTCGGCCAGTGTATTCGTTCACGTTTTGCAGCAGAAAAACAATATTCGCGGCCCGGCCGAACGATTTTTCGGAATCGGCGTCGTCAAGTTTAAAACGTTTAAGCGCCCGGCTGGCTTCCCGCAGCCTGGACAGGACAAATTCCAGCAGGTCGCCGGCGTCCTGGGTAATATCCTCAAAGTCATTGTGGAGCCGTTCCTCCAGCCAGTGCAGGAATGCCACGGTTTCCTCTTCCAAGCGGTAACGGTAGCGGTCACGACGCATATCGCGGTATCCGCGCAAACGTTCTTTTTCAAGGCGCTCGGTAATCAGTTTCCATTCCAGCAGTTGATGCATGTGCCGGGTGAACAGGTCCTGCCCATAAGTTGATCCGTCAACGTTTTCCTGGGCCGGTTTGACTGCGTTGTAAAGGTCTTCGTTCAGCGGTTCCAGTTCGTGTTCGCGGCGGAACAGCAGCATCCGGTAAAGAATCTGAATATAATAACAGCTGTGATCGGAATTGAGCAGAGATCCGATACTGCGGTTACGGCGCGACACCAGTTCGGCCGAAAGGCCGGACTCGAACGCGGCATCCGGTTCGTCGCTGAACAGTTCCAGCGGATTGATTTTTTTACCGGTTTCCGTCATCGTCAGGCAGACTCCGGTCCGGAAACTTGTTCGCATGCGGCTTTCAGGTTTGCCGGAATCCGCATTGGACGGCCTTCGCTGCCGCAGCAGGCCAGGACCACATAACCGGAGCAAAGCAGGACATCGTCGCGATAAACTTCGCAGGCCAGTTTCAACCTGACGCCACGAACTTCCGCAGTCCAGCCCCGGAAGGTCAGCAGGTCGTCATAGCGGGCGGAGTTTTTGTAATCAACATGCGCCTCGGTGACCGGCAGGAACACTCCCTGTTTTTCAAGTTCGTAATATGGCAGGCCGATCGCCCGCAGCATTTCCGTGCGGTGACGTTCAAAATATACCAGATAATTGGCGTAATAGACTACCCCCATTTGATCGGTTTCCGCGTAAGGTACGCGGTAGGTCATTTCAAAAACACTCATTCCTTCACCCTCTTTACAATATAATCAACCACCTGTTCCAAAGACATTCCGGTGGTATCGACTTTTTTCGCGTCATCCGCCTGCTTCAGCGGAGCGACAGCGCGACTTGAATCTATCCGGTCGCGTTCACTGATATTAGCGATAACCTGTTCCAGTGTCAGTCCGGTGAATTTTCCGCGATCCTGGTTCAAGCGCCGCTTCGCACGTTCTTCCGGAGTGGCCCAGAGAAAAAACTTCCAGCGCGCGTTGGGAAATATGACTGTACCGATGTCGCGTCCTTCCATTACAACCGTGCCTAGTTCCGCCGAAGAACGTTGGATCTGCATCAGGAACTTTCTTACAGAAGGCAGTGCCGCCACATTGCTGACCGCATCGGTCACGCGTGGCGTGCGCAAGTCATCGCCGGGAAAGCCCCCGTTCAGTTTTATGTCCCATTCGCCATCAGGATTTTTTTCATAGCTTATTTTTATCTGTTCCAGATATGGTAAAACCTCTTTATCTTCGACCGTGGCGGTATTGACTCCCGCCTCTTGCAGAAACAAAGTTATCGCCCGGTACATGCTGCCGGTATTTACGTACGGAACATCCAGTTTTTCGGCAACCATTGTCGCGACGGAACTTTTGCCCGATCCGGCCGGGCCGTCAATCGCGATGACGGATGCTTGTTTTGCTTCATCCATATAAATATTATTTCCAGTCAAGTTTTTTTATAAAACCACAAGTCTGTAAAATACACTTAAATATAAAAAAATCCAATCCCGTGATTAAACTTTTATCAAACCGGATTTCCAGGGTGTATCATTTCGACAGCGCCGCTCAAAGTCGAAGTTTTTCATTGTTTGGGACTGATGGGACTCTTGAATTCAGCTTGCTGGATAACTTGAATAAATAGCAATACTTGATTCTTTAAAATGATATAAGTTCTTTGCGGTTAAGATGTTAGTTTTGTTTGTTTTGGGCTGTTGCGGCTGGTTGGTCTCTTGGATTTTGCTTTTAATCCAAACCGCCCATAATTTCTCAATAGTCCTATTTTTCGAGTAACGGTGTTTTGTCAGAACCGTCAATCATCTCAAAGCCTGTCCGGTTTTAGTATATTATGAATATTAAAATTGCATAATCTTTTTTTTATGATAAATTTCTGGATGTATAATGCGTAATCTCAGTCAGGTGTTTATTTATGATTAAATATGATTTTCTGGACCAGTTGCGGAATAAGATTCGAGCGAAGAAAGATTCAGTTGCGGCAAAACGCGAAAAATGGGTTCGCGGCAACCCTTATTATTACAAACAATTTATAAAAACCCTTAAATATATTATTCCGGAAAACTCATCGGTTCTGAATGTCGGCTGTAGTACAGGTTTTTTGCTGGGCGAACTCAAGCCTTCCCGCGGGGTGGGCATTGACGGTTCCGCCGAACAAATCAAAATCGCTAAGGAACAGTTCCCTGAACTTGAATTTCTGGATCAGGACCCCGAGGCGGCTCGGGTTGAAGGATATTTCGACTTCATTCTGCTTTGCGGGGTTGAGGATATGGTTGACCTGAAAAGCGTAATGGATTCGATTCGACCAAACTGCCGCCGCGAAACCAGGCTGATCGTGTGCTACTACAACTATCTCTGGCAGCCGCTGGTAACCCTGGCCGAAAAATGCCACTTGCGTTTGCCGCAGCAGGTTCACAACTGGTTTTCCGGCAGCGACATTAATAATATCATGGAACATGCCGATTTTGATCCGATCCAGATCAAGCACCTGGTTTTGTGGCCGTTCAATTTTCCCGGAATTTCATATTTACTTAACCGCTTTTGCGCCAGACTTCCCGGATTGCGTCATCTGAGCATGATGCGGGTCGCGGTGGCCCGACCTGAACCGGTTCCCATGGAAAACGCGTCGGTATCAATCGTCATTCCATGCCGGAACGAGGAAGGCAATATCCAGTCCGCGGTCGAACGCATCCCGGAGTTTGGCGGTCATACCGAAATCATCTTTTGTGATGATAAATCAACCGACGGCACTGCCGACAAGGTACGGGAAATGCAGCAGAAATATCCGGAAAAAGATATTAAGCTGGTTGATGGTCCGGGTATTTGCAAAGCGGATAACGTCTGGACCGGGTTTGATGCCGCATCATGTGATATCTTAATGATTCTGGATGCCGACCTGACGGTTATTCCGGAGGAGTTGCCGTATTTCTATGAGGCGATAGTCAAGGGGCGCGGCGAGTTCATCAACGGTTCAAGGCTGGTATACCCGATGCACGACGACGCGATGCGGATCTGCAATATTATCGGCAATAAATTTTTCTCGCTGCTTTTTACCTATATTCTCGATACCCCGATCAAGGATACGCTGTGCGGCACCAAAGTTGTCAGGCGTTCCGACTTTGCCCGGATCAAGGCGATTCGCGGCTGTTGGGGCGTGAAAGACCGCTGGGGCGATTATGAACTGATCTTCGGCGCCGCCAGGAATCATTTGAAAATAATCGATCTGCCGGTTCATTACATGGAGCGTACTTACGGCGAGACTAAAATGACCAACCGGTTTAAAAACGGTATGATCATGCTCCGGTTCAGTATCGCGTCAATGTTCGGGATTAAATTTCATTAAGGCTGGCTATGGACTTCTTTAAACTTGAATTTTACGTGCCGGAAACCCATCTCGAAGAGGTAAAAACCGCGTTGTTCGAGGCCGGGGCAGGGCGGATCGGCGATTATGACTGCTGTTGCTGGGAAACGTGCGGGCAGGGCCAGTTCCGGCCGCTTGACGGCAGTAACCCGTTCATCGGTGAACCGGGCCGGATTGAAACGGTTATTGAATATAAAGTTGAAATGGTTTGCGCCGTTGAACTGATTGAAAATGTTATAAAAGTCCTGCGGGCAACTCACCCTTATGAAGAACCCGCATACAGTTACTGGAAGGGGATGTCCTGATGTTTATTACAACACTTAAAACTAATCCTCAACTTTTTTTTATGTGGATATTCCTGGTGATCTTTTCAGTTTGTTGTCACGAATACGCCCATGCTCAGGTGGCGTTGTGGGAAGGCGACACGACCGCGCGTGACGAGGGGCATTTGACCTTGAACCCTTTGAAACAGATGGGGACATTGTCTCTTGTCATGTTGGCTTTCATTGGTCTGGCTTGGGGGGCGGTTCCGGTTAATCCTCAACGTATGCGTCGACGTATCAGTCCATTGCTGGTATCGCTTTCCGGGCCTGGAATGAACTTGGTTTTGTATATAATTTTTACTATTCTGCTTCATGCTTTTCTGGTGGTTAAAGGGATGCCGCTGGGTGCTATTGATGAAAATCGCATGTCTGAAATGTTTTTTCTGGGAGCGGCTTTAAATTTTATTTTATTTGTCTTTAATATTTTACCGGTTCCTCCTCTGGATGGTTATGCGATTTTCAAATTCTTTTCTCACCGGGGGTTGGATGAGCATTCAGAATTGGTCAAAGGTTTTTTTGTCTGCCTGATTCTGGGGGTCATTTTGGGTATGCAGTATGTTTTTTCTTTCGCGAAATGGTTAACTGTACACTGGGGGATTTGGCTCGGATTGTACTGAAAATGCGGGATAAATTACCGAGTTGGTCTGCTAAATGAGTTTTAAGGGTTGAAATTGCCGGTAATATGTGATATAATACCAGTGAATGTTAATTGATCATAAATTGAGCAGATTTTCTAATGCAATGTTTCAGTAAAAAGGTGTTTGTTATTGTACCCGGCCCGGCGGCGGCAGGCGCGTCCGTTGTCGGGGTGGACCTTATCTGAGCATTCTTCTATGCCGCGCCAGGTATAATTTCCGGATTTTTTTATCAGCAGAAGTACTGTATCCGGAGCAAAAACAAAGATTTTAATTAAATTATATATACTTAGGGAAATAATATGAGTGAAGCAAAAAAACAGATCAAAGGGAATAGAATTGTAATCAAATGCCTTGAGCATCAGGGCGTCGATTTGCTGTTTGCCTATCCCGGCGGATTTTCAATGGAACTGCACCAGGCGCTGCAGGAATCGGATATGCGGGTGATTTTGCCGCGTCACGAACAAGGCGGAGCTTTCGCCGCCAACGGTTATGCCAAGGCCAGCGGCCGGGTCGGGGTTTGCATGGCAACCAGCGGTCCCGGCGCGACAAATCTGTTGTCAGGTATTGCCGACGCCTATATGGATTCGGTTCCGACCGTTTTTATCACCGGTCAGGTTCCGACCACGATGATCGGTAAAAATGTTTTTCAGGAAACTGATATCATCGGAATGACCCGCCCGATCGTTAAGCACAGTTATCTGGTTCTGGACGCAAAAGACCTGCCGCGGATTTTCAATGAGGCTTTTTATCTGGCAAGGAGCGGTCGTCCCGGGCCGGTAATGATTGATATACCGAAAAATATCCAGCAGCAAATGTTGAATGAAGATGAAGTTGATTACGACTGTAAAATGGATATACCGACATATAAGACGCATTATGATATCAGCCCGGAGGATGTCAAGGCTATAAAGGACGCGATTGCCGCGAGTGAAAAACCGTGTTTGTATACCGGCGGCGGCATTATTACGGCCGAGGCGTCGGAAGAATTATTGAAATTCGCTGAAGGCTACAATCTGCCGGTTGTTACCACTCTCATGGGGATCGGCTCATTGCCTGACAACCATCCGCTGCATCTGCATTGGCTGGGGATGCACGGCAATGCTTATGCGAATTATACCGCCAACGAATGTGATTTGCTGATCGCTTTCGGAGCCCGTTTTGATGACCGGGTTACCGGTGATCCGGTTAATTTCGCTCGTGATGCAAAAATCATCCATGTTGATATTGATGAATCCGAGATCAATAAAAACAAGCCGGCCGATATCGGAATTGTCGCGGATATCAAGGATATGTTGATCGAGTTGAACCGGGAACCGGTTTTCAAGGAATTTGCCGCCTGGCATAAACAGATCAAGGAATGGCGCGAGAAATATCCGTTGACCTATGTCCGGAAACCCGGAAAGGTTCAACCCCAGTTTGTTTTGCAGAAACTGGCTGAAATGACCAACGGACAAGCGGTAATAGTTCCGGGCGTTGGACAGCACCAGATGTTTGCTTCGCAGTATTATACCTATAATTATCCGCGGCAACTCATTACTTCCGGCGGCCTCGGCGCAATGGGATTCGGGTTGCCGGCTGCTATGGGCGCTAAACTTGCCTGTCCGGACAAAATGGTCATCAATATTGATGGCGACGGCAGCTTCCAGATGAATATCCAGGAACTCGGTACTTTGCATGTTGAAGATATTCCGGTCAAATGTGTTATCCTGAACAACCAGCACCTGGGGATGGTTGCGCAGTGGGAAGACCGTTTTTACGGCAGTGTCCGCGGCAATACCGAAATGCACAGCAAGCATGCCGAACGGCCGTTCCCGGACTTTGTCACTATTGCTAAAGGCTTCCTGGTTCCCGGCAGGGAAGTATACCATGAGGATGAATTGGAAGATGCTCTCCGTGAGATGCTGGAATCTCCGGGACCGTTCGTTCTGGATGTTCATACCGGCTATGAAGAGCACGTTCTGCCGATGATCCCGCCGGGGCGTGATTACAAATCAATCATCCTGGAATAATCCGGTAAAAAATCTTCAGTCACAAGGCTGAAGATTTTTTTTGCTTATTTTACCGTTACAGTGGATCGTGAGAGTTTTTATTGAATCGCAATGATTTATAGAATACGGTAATAAATTTTTTTATTTTATGCTTGAAAAAACTGCTGCTGAAACTTATCTTCTTTATGAGGCAATTAAATTAATTGTGCATCGAAATAAGGAATTAGAGGGTGGTTTATGGAGATTAATGTCAACGAAGTAGTTATGCTCTTACTTTGTCTGGGAGTCAGTATCTTCGTACTGTTTAACTTGCAGGATTTCAAGACGATTCCCTCATTCTGGCTTATCATATCGGGTTTTTTTCTGTTCTTTGCCGGTTCGATCGCAACTGTGCTGGAACAATTTTTCTGGCCTGAAGCGCTGAATTTGATCGAACACCTTGCATATCTCAGCAGCTCCGTCATCGTGTTTATCTGGTGCTGGCTGCTCTTTGCATTTGAAAAGAGGGTGGAATAGTGGAATATATTGGTATAATAGATTCTGTTTCAGCTTTTTTTTCATTGGCTTCGCTTGCCGTCGTCATTTTCTGCTGGCGTGGAAAAAAGCATTATGAAACAAAACTGTTGTTTGTCGGTCTGCTTTTTTTCAATTTTGCTTATTATGCATTCCTTTTCCTTGAGTGGACTGAAATTACTCATGCCCTTGAGAAGTTTGAAGATGTTCTCGGAGCATTGGTTCCGATGTGGTGGGCGTTTGCGTTCTATGTATTTCTGCACCGGATAGCCATTCTCAACCTGCGTGACAGCGAGGCGGAATTCAGAACGCTTTTTGAATCCGCAAACGACGGCATTCATTTAATGGACGGAGATAATTTTGCCGAGTGCAATACGAACCTTTTGGAAATGTACGGGTTTAACAGCACGGAGGATATCGTTGGCCGGTCTCCGCTGGATTTCGCTCCGGATAAACAGCCGGACGGTGAATATTCCAGTGATCTGGGGCGACAGTATATCAATGCCGCCTATGCCGGTATTCCGCAGCGGTTTTATTGGAAACATTTCAGGAAAGCAGGCGAGCCGATCGATGTTGAAGTTTCTCTGAACCGGATTTATCTTGGCGGAAAATCATATCTGCTGGCAATGGAGCGGGATATTACCCAGCGCTTGAAAGCTGAAAATGCTCTGCGTGAGAGTGAGCGTCGACTGTCCACCTTGATGAATAATCTGCCGGGAATGGTCTATCGATGCAAAAACGACCGTAACTGGACATTTGAATTCGCCAGTGAGGGTGCGCTGGGATTAACCGGATATACTGCCGATGAATTTGTTAAAAATGATTCTATCTGCTATGCTGAAGTTATTATTCCTGAGGATCGTGAATACGTGTGGGACCGTATTCAGGAGGCTTTGGATAAACATGAACAATTCAGCTTGGAATACCGTATAAAAACAAAGTCCGGAGATATTAAATGGGTCGCGGAAAAGGGGGGCGGGGTTTTTGATGATCGGGATCAATTGCTCGCCCTTGAGGGCTTGGTCAGTGATATATCTTCACTGAAAAAAGCGGAAAGTGATCTCAGGGAAATTAATGATGAACTCGAACTGAAAGTTGAACAGCGCACTGCGGAACTGAAACAGGCCAAGGAGCAGGCGGAGGCGGCTAATCAGGCCAAAAGCAGTTTTCTTTCAAAGATGAGCCATGAAATCAGAACTCCGATGAATGCAATTCTCGGATTCTCTCAACTTATGCGGCGTGATCCTGATTTGACAGATGCTCAAAGAAAAAGTCTGGAGACGATCAACCACAGTGGAGAACACCTGTTAGCCCTGATAAATGATGTTTTGGAAATGTCGAAAATAGAAGCCGGTTGTGTTGTCCTTAAACCGGAACCGTTGGACTTTGTCAGGATGATTGACGATGTGGTGACGATGTTCAGGGTAAGAACCGAAGCCAAGAGTTTGCAGTTGGATCTGGTTATGGAGTCGCAAGTTCCGAAATATCTTATTACAGATGCGGGAAAACTGCGAGAGGTGATGATCAACTTGCTTAGTAACGCGGTGAAATTTACAGAGAAAGGCGGAATTGTCGTTAGAGTTGGTTTGGAGTCTGACTCAAGTGGATCAAAGGCGTTGCCTGAAGGAGTCAATCTGATGATCGAGGTCGAAGATTCCGGCTGCGGAATTGATTCAAAAGATATTGAGACGGTGTTTGTGCCTTTTGAACAGGTTGACGATGGTCACTGGCATGCCGGAACCGGATTGGGAATGCCGATAAGCCGACAATTTGCCCGGATGATGGGTGGTGACCTTACCGTGGAGAGTCAGGTTGGTCATGGAAGTACCTTCAGATTCAGTTTCAGAGCAGAGACAACTTCGGAAAACCGGGTTCAGGCTGTTCAACCCGAAAATACTCTAATGGTCAAAGGGCTTGTTCCAGGACAGCGTGAATACAAAGTACTGATCGCGGATGATGACGACACTAATTTGGACTTGCTGGTGCAGCTGATGGATTCAGTCGGCTTTTCAACCAGTGTTGCTCACAATGGTATCGAGGCGGTTGAAGAATTTAAGAAAATCAGGCCGGACATAATCCTGATGGACTATCACATGCCGGAACTGAATGGTTTTGATGCCACCAGTCGCATTAAGGCTTTGCCGGAAGGAATAGATACTCCAATTATAATCGTTACAGCCAGCGCGCTTGAGCATAACCGTCAGGACGCTCTTTCTGCCGGAGCCGATTCATTCATTAGAAAACCCTACCTTGAGGACGATTTACTCGAAGATATTAAAAAATTCACCGGGGTTGAATATCTTTATTATGAGGATAAAAAAGAAGAAACTTCAGTTGATTCAGCGTCGGAATTGCTGCCGGATGATCAGGATTTTAAAATCCTTGACGAGAAAAGAAAGAAAATGCTTGAAGCGGTTATCAAAGGGGATTTGAACAAGCTGCTTGATTTGATTGAAAAATCGGGGCTGTCATCGTCAACTGCCGGTAAGCTTCGCTCACTCGCCGAAAACTATGAATATGAAACTCTGCAAAAAATCCTGTCTGAATAAACTACCTCAATGCAAGCATACAAGGTACTCGGAACGCTTTTGAAAAAAGCCTGACAAAACTGATATTTTATATGGAACGCTCCAAGGGGGGAATTAAACCCTTTAATCGTAATTGTCTTTTTTCCGCTTCCGTAGCACGTAGCGCGGTGTATGAAGCGGTTCATCGCCATCCGTCGTACGAATTAAATCAGCATTTTAATCCCGATAACCAGCAGCATTATCGATATGACAATATTGAAAATGTGTTCCGGTATGCGCTTGGTGAGACTTACGCCGATCTGGCAGCCGACGATTGCCGCGATACTGCAGCAGCACGCGGTCACAAACAATCCGGTTGTAAACATTCCGAATGCCAGCATTCCGCTGAAACGCAGAAAGGAGCCGATGACCATAATCCCTTGAACTGCGGCTATATATTGATGTCTCTCGAATTTTTGAGATGAAAGGTAAGCTACCAACGGCGGACCGCCGGCTCCGATCGAAGACTGCAGTAAGCCGCCGAAGATTCCGCAGGGGATTCCCAGCCAGTATGGATGCCAGCGTTTATCCTTGATCACCGGCAAATGGCGCTGAATGACGGTCAGCAGCATAACAATTCCCAGGGTGCGGCGCAGTACTATATCCGGAGCGAAATACAGAATACAGAAACCGGGTGCAATTGCCAGCAGCACTGCGACCATCATTGGAATAAGCCTGTCGAAACTAAAGTATTTTCTGGTCCGCCATAACAGCGTGGCGTTCAATAAAAATCCGGAAAGCGAGAGGGCGATAATGGAATTTTTAAGTCCCAGAATCATCGCCATGAACGGCAGCGACACCAGGGCAAGGCCAAACCCGACTGCCCCCTGTATAAACGCGGCGGTAAAAACAATTAGTATTAAAGCTATAAAACCCAAAAAAACATTCCTCTGCTGCGGTGTAAAAATAGAATAGCCGGAATTCAGAAAAATTCCGGCATTGCCACAATTAAAAATCTTAAATCCAGACACACCCTAATATAGCCCGGTTTCAGTCATATTCAAATGCAAATACTCTCCATCATAAAATAGTATTACTTGATTTTCAAAAATATTGTAAGAATATGTAAATAAGAATGTTATATTTTTTCGTGTCTGTTGGGTGGGATGATGTATTACCTTAAACCTTAATCTTTAAGTCCTAACAGTTTCTTTAAAGTCGGGTCCATCGCTTCGGCCCAGCGTTCGTAGCCCTTTTCCGACAGATGCAGATAATCCCGTAGAATTTTTTTGTCAATGGAACCGTCCTTTTCCAGAAAAACGCTGCCGATGTCAAGATAAAATACCTTTTTACCGTCATCCAGCGGTTTAATCAAAGTGTTGGTGGTTTTTACTTTTGCCCTGATCGGATGTTTCGGGCTTTTCCAGCAAGGGAATACTCCGAGCAGTAGAATTGTGCTTTGCGGCAGCTTCTTTCGCAGCACGGCCACTGTTTCCTTTATCCCTGCGGCAACATCTTGTGGAGAATCGCCTTGAAGCAGATTGTTGATGCCGATGAGCAGAACAACGACCTTCGGATTGGTTCCCTGTAAATCGTTGCTGTCTGAAATGCGCCATAGCACGTTTTCGGTTTTATCACCCGATATGCCGTAATTGGCGGCGGGTAACTTGGAGTAATGTTTGTTCCAGACCTTGGTTCCTCCTTCATAACCTGACTGGCTGCGCCACATCATGGTAATCGAATCTCCAAGAAACAGAACTTTACATTTTTGGTTTTCCCGTTTCAGCATATTTTTGTGATAGTTGGGCCACCACGAGCCGCGCGGGACAGGGGTACAGGTTTTGGGTTGCGCGGCGACGGCTAGCGACACGGCGACTATTGCCGGGATCAATATTTTTTTCATGTTTTCATTCCAGTTCTGACAGTTTGACGATGCGATGTTCGCGCTCGGATATTTCGGCCGCAAATCCCAGTTTCATGGTTGCAAACGAATCAGAAACCGGATTTTCCGGCGGCAGCCCTTTGGCCACTAGTTCAGCCATCCGGATATTCTGATCATGAGTACTGTGCATCCACGCCCTGTCTTCATCTTTTGTATAGGTGACGGTTTCAACGATTTCGCTGTTGAGGCGTTCCGGCAAATCGGTGAACTGCCAGCGTCGGATACGTCGACGGAACACATCGGTTTCTATTGCGCCTTTGGTGCCGATGATATGATACTGCAGATAATGGCCGTCATCGGATTGCTTTTCCAGCATCTCAAGCAACGGGTCGCTATGGTCGGACTCCGGGAGATTCATGACAAAATTCAGATTAGCGATGGCGCCGTTTTCAAACCGGGTGTTGATTTGATGATTATCCGGATGGTTAAAGTATTTTACGACATTAGGTGCGTTCATTGAGAATACTTCTTCAGCTTCACTGCCCATGAACCAGCGTTGGAGATCAAGGTAGTGGGAAAGTTTTTCGCCTATCAAAGTGCCTTTACTGTTGCTGCGCCAAGTGTTTTTGCAGTGAAACTCGCTGGCATAATAGCGGCAGTGACAGTTTACCGGCGTTCCGATCAGGCCCTGGTCAATCCAGTCTTTTGCCATAATGTAAAGTTTGGAGTAGTGCAGTTCAAAACCTATTTGCAGGAATCCGCCGGTTTCCGCTTGCGCGTCAACCATGCGTTTGGCTTCCTGTAAGGTTTCTCCCATCGGTTTTTCGCATAAAACGGCTTTTCCGGCCCGGAGTGAATGTTCGGTCTGCTCGGCGTGAACGGAGTTGATTGACGCGATATAGACCAGCTTGATCGTCGGGTCGTCGAGAATCTTGTTAAGGTCGTTAGTGTACTCTATATCAAGTTCTTTACCGCGGAGCGCGGCTCGTTCCGCGTCAGGTTCATAACCGATGATCCGGTTGACGTAGGGCGAGGCTTTTGCCGCTCTGACATGGGTGCCGCCCATGCCGCCGAGGCCTAAGACAGCTACTGCTATTTGATTAGTCATTGTGAGTAATTCCTTTTCATTAATGGTTGTCTTGATTTGATTGTGCGGACGAGACGTCCGCGCTCCCAGGATGCACGCTGACGCGTCCATTTGCGGACGAGACGTCCGCGCTCCCAGGATGCACGCTGACGCGTCCATTTGCGGACGAGACGTCCGCGCTCCCAGGATGCACGCTGACGCGTCCATTTGCGGACGAGACGTCCGCGCTCCCGGGATATTAAAAAGTCGTTAAATATTCTTTGAATTCGCTTCTGAAATCTTTCCAGATCGCTTTGGCTTGAGTTACGCTGTTGACATAAGGATCAAGACAGAGGGCTTGTATCGCCAGAGAGTCGCTGCCTTCGTGCGCGGCTTGCGCGATCAGCTCATGCAGAGCTATCTGGCGTCGGCAGATTTCATGCGGTCCCGGCGGCAGTTCCCCGACGTGGATGCTGCGAACTTCGCCGCCGATGACCAGAGCCGGAACATCCATGATGACATCCGGCGGCAGATTTGTCACCGCGCCGTTATTTAATATATTTATCGAATCGATATAAGTCGGAGTGTTGGTTTCCAGCGCGACGATTGTCTCACAAGGCTTTTCAGCGTAATAAGGGTGTAGAGGGTCGACCGGGAAAGGCGGCTTTTTGTAATCCGCTCCGAGCAGAGAGTTTTCTTTCAGCATGTGGACCTTGCGGTTCGCCAGCTCCTCATATTTGTCGGCCAGAGATTCAAAGCCGCGCTCCGCCCATTCATGTTCTTCCCAGAAACATGGGAAATATTCTATAATATGGTCATCGTAACCGATCGGATACATCTCGAATGTGTTGAGCATTTCAAGGGTGAAATTCTGCGGCGGAACATTCGGAAAATGTTCTTTCCAGTATTTTGACTCACGTACTTGAGCCAGAAATTCGGACATATAACTTTTGCCGGTTCCACGACGGCGGACATCGAACAGCCAGTTAAGATGGTTGTTCCCCGCTGAGATCACTTCCAGTTCACCCGGCGCCATACCCAGCATTTCGGCTATTACCCCGAATGAGCCATGCACCTGATGACAGTAGCCAAGCGCTTTGATAGGGGAGTAATTCTTGAAATAAGTACAGAGGATACTCATTGGATTGGTGAAGTTCATCAGCCAGGCTTCGGGACAATATTTTTCCATATCGGTCAATATGCCCTGATAGAGACAACAGTTGCGAACGCCGTGGATCATACCGCCGGGGCCGCCGTTTTCACCTTTGACCTGTTTGACGCCGTGTCTGGCGGGAATGCGCAGATCCTTGACCCAGTTGGGATACCGGGCTGCTTCGCAGGACGATATGACATAATCGGCCCCGTCGAGCGATTCAGCTTGAGAGGTCGTTACCTTTACATTTATTTTGTTGTCGCCGCCGTCGATTATTTTCTGAACTTGCTGCCGCGCCACTTCAAGACGTTCTTCGGCAATGTCCATCAAACAGAATTCACAGCCGTCGAACAGTTTATGTTCGACTAATTCCCGGGCGATGCTCACGACGAATCCTGAACCGGCCCCCAACATGGTGATTTTCAACGACATAACGGTCGCGTTGCTCCCTGTATTTTTTTGCTATAACGATGTTGTTATTTTTCGGGTTGTATGATTTTTTAATCCAGACAATCACGAATATACTCAAGTATTCTCAAGTATTTCTGTAGACTGTGGACTGTTAACTTTTAACTTATAAAAATTGCGACATTGAGTTGTTGACAATTTCTCCTTTTATTTTTTCCAGTTGCTTGCGGAGTTTGCTGCATTCGGCGGTATTTCCAGCCTTGACGGCTTTGTCATAATCGGCCTGGATCTTTTTGACTTCGGCGGTTTTTCCCGCGTCGTCTTTGACCAGTTTGGCGACTTCGTTTGCCAGTTTGTCGAGAGACGGGATTTTTACATTCGGATCAAAATTGACTTGTTGCATGAATTTGTAGATATTATCGGCGGTTTCACCGGTAAAGCGGGTTAATTCCTCTTCCGGGTTTTTGTCATTGAAATAGCTCAGGGCAAAGCGGAATTCGCGTTGACCCTTTTTCGGGAAGAAGCGGGCCTCGACTCCGGCTTGAGCTTTCCAGAATTGGACCTGTTTGAATTCAGCCGGATCGATAATCAGGTAATTGCCGAATCTTTCATGATCGAATTTAGTATAAAACGCCATGTCGGGACTGGTCGGCGTCATCGAAAAAGTTTTTACCGAAAGATTGTAGTCTTTGTCTTTGGTTTTCAAATGGCGCTCGCCCTGTTTTGCCAGTTTTGCGTTGCCTGGATAGCAGGAAAGTGTGATAATATTAGGCAGGACTTTCGGGCCGCTTACTTTTGCCCGGAGGAACAGCCAGTCGGGATGGCTTTTAAACTGGATCGCCCGAAGTTCGAATTTGCCGTCTTTGCCCTGCGGTCCTATCGGCCACACAAAATCCGCGATCGCGGTATCGTTCGCCGCGGTTACGCCGACCGTTTCCGGCAGATACTTTTCCATCAGGTTGTAATGCCCCTGCGGAGTGTAACAGTAGAACTTGAAAAAGTTCCAAATGCTCCAGCCGCCGTTTGAGCGTTTGGGACGTCCGAATTCAAGTCCGAAAAAGTACTTGCCCCAACCTTTGGCGTCAATCGTATTTTTATCTTTTTCATTATGGGTCACGTACCAGATATTGCCGTTGAAAAAATGTGACCGGCGATCAATCTTAGTCAGCTTGACGCCTTTTTTCTCCACCTCGGTAGTTTTTGAATCCAGGCGCGGTTCGCCGGCGATAACTGTTCCGGCTGCGAAAGCAATAAGTAAAATGATTTTGTTCATGACTTTATCCTTATTTTAGATTTATCTTGATAGCTTTTACCAGATTGGTCGCCACATCGGTCAACATGATCTGGTAGCTGCCTTTTTTATCATTATAGGCGAATGGAACAACGATATCAGGAGTTCCGTTGTTTTCAATTACCCGACTGCGCAATCCGAGGATTTTGCCGTCAGGAGCTTGGATCTGGAGAAACAGAACCGCACCTTTCCGGACTTTTGCAAGACTAAATTTAATTTTTCCTCCGGGAGCAATTACGGCTTTATCCGCGCTGACCGCCGGGGCCTGTTGTTGCGTGTTGAACCCGCAGTACACTTGCAGCGGCAGCTTGAAGGCCGGTTTAATCGTCGCCGCATTGGCAATCAGGCCTTTGCCGGCCTGATATATCCAGAGTTTGCGGCCGAAATCCATTGAAGCGGTTTTCCCAAGATCATTTTTGTCCGCCAGAACTCCGACAACTTCAATGTCTCCGGTCTGCCTCACTCTGATTATCCGGTTGGCGCCGGGCAGGCCGGTGACCTTGACCGGCGGAGTTATTCCGGTTGATTTCAGTAAAGAAGCCAGAAAATGATCGATCGGGGTTTGGGCCGATGCGGTTGAAGATGCTGCTCCCAGCGTAAAATTAAGCAGGATGGCTTGACCTTTACCGATTTTGTGAATTTGCATGACTTTCTGTTCCGGTGCGGATAATGCTTTGAGCGCGTTGAATTTGATCAGGACATTATTTAGCTTTGTCTCGATATTTACTCCGTTCAACTTCGGCTGCTTCGTGGATGCGAGATTTGCCGGTCCAAACAATTGCTTTAACGGATTCTCTTTCAAGGAGCGCAAGTATTCATTTAATAAACCCGGATTCATGTCGGCGACCACCATGCCGCCGTTACGGGCAAAGTCGCTGACCGCCGCGCATTCGTCGGAAGACAAGGCTGTTGTCCCGAACAGGAACAGGATTTTCTTATTTTTCAGTGCGCCGCGTTTGATTAAACGCCCGGTTACAAAATCAAAATTCAGTCCGTTGCGATAACAGAACCGGATGAATTCCCCGGCGGAATCAGACGGATTGATAAAGCGCTCATCAAGATATTTGGCGCTGTCCGAAGCGTGACTGGCGAGAATCGCGATTCCGTCATTTCTGAGCGGAGTGGTAATCAGCAGTTGTGCCAGTCCGTCCCGCAACTGGTTCAGATGAGGCATTAACTCTTTGACATAACGCGGAAAATCCATATCCGAACCGATGACCGATTCTGAGCCGGCAACCGAGGCTGAATACCAGGCATTGCCGTTGACGTTCCCGGTCAACAGGTCTTTCCAAAGCGGCATCGGGAAAGAGCCGCGTCCGCCGTGAGAGCCGACATATCCGCCCCACCAGAGCATCCGCATTTTTTCCGGAGCCAGAGAACGCAACAGTTCGTCGTCGACCAGTTTGCTGTAGGGCCCCCAGAAATCCAGTTTGCTGATTGTCAGTTCCAGATCGCCCGGAACCGACCCTTCCGCGCCGACAATTGCGGCCGGATCGTACTTTTTGATTTCCGCGGCCAGAAAATGATGCATGTCGGCGTATTGTTTCTCGATGAATTTCCGGTGGTCGAACCAGGCCGCGTACATTTTCTTGTCTTTTGCTTCTTTGGGAGTGAAGTGCTTTACTTCGTTAAATGATTTATAAGAGGTACCCCATTCGCGGTTGAGAACGGAAATCGTCTTATAGCGGTCCTTAATAAACTGCGTGAAAGCCGGGCCGTCAGAGGGTGAAAAACCGCAATTATAGTTGAAGAAATTCTCATCGCCCAGGGTGTAGACCGCCGGTCCGTAGGCAGGCAGGTTTTCAATGCGGTATTTTATTCCGCGTTTCCAAAGATCGCGTACTTTGGGATTGTAGAACGACTGGTCGTCTTTGACTGCCGCTAACTCCGGTTTTGCGTCTTTCGGAATGAAAAACCAACTGTATTGTTCGGTTTTTCCATTATTGCTTTTTAAGCCGATACGCACCATATAAGGGACAAAGCGGGCGTCAAGCGTGGCGCCTGACCTAGCATTGGTGCCTCCGGGGGAGGGGTGGGAGAGCCCGGCGCGCCAGCGCAGTTTGTCAACAACCTGTCCGGCGTACAAACGCCCGAGATAGGCGTCCGGAACCCCGTCCCAGGCCATTGTCATATATGTTTCCAGCTTGCGTTTCGGGAAAAACAGGAGTTTTTCCCCTAGCGCGACCGGAACGCCTTTTCTCTCAATTACACAGCGCAGATATCCGGCCAGAGTCGGCAGGGCGTAATCACTGACTTTAAAGCTCAATGTTTTTGTTCCGGTTTTTAAGTGGAGTTGCTTTTTAAACCAGATTCGGCCGTAAGGAGAATCTATTATTTCAATCTTGACGCTGCCTGGTACGTTCAGGGCTTTTTCCAATGTTACTTCAGCTTTGAACTCGGCATTTTCCGGATATGATTCGCTGTCGGTGGTTACTTTTACCGTGCCGACTGGAGATGCCACGGTGATTTCTCTGCTGCCGAAAGTCAGGTTGCCGCTATTCCCGCTGACAATATAATCGACATAATAATTTCCGCCCGGTAGAGCAGGCAGTTTACAGGCCGCCGTTCCGGCGGTTAACCCTTTGGATGTTGTAAAGACCGTTGAATTGAAAATGTTGCGGACCCGGATTTTCAGTTTAGCGTCCTTGATCATGCCGGCAAAACGGAAATCAGCGGTATTGTTTGAGAACGAGAAAGATTTGAGTCCGGCTTTGAAACGTCTGGCGGCCCAGGCCATTGCCCGCAGCGGCAGCAGCATATTGTTTTCATACTGCGCCGGCCAGCGGTCACTGTAAAGATTTTTGACCGTCAGGGTCATTCCCTGATAATGCGCGCCGTGTGGATCTTTGTAATCGATGGTCGCGATGCGGCCCTTGCCGAGTTCATAGGTCTTAATCAATTGATCGTCTGAAACCTTATCCAGTGCTTCCGGCAGCCCGTTGCGCGGAACGCCTTTCAGCAATTGCTCCGCCGCTCCGGGAATCGGCTTTGAAAAGATTTTTTTAAATCTTGTTTTAAAAGGATAAACCATTACCAGCCCGGTTCCGGCGACAACCTGCTTTAATATTTTTAATTGTACTTCAGCCGGAAGCGCGTCGAACTTGAAGTTGCCGATAACGATCAGGTCATATTTCTTATCAACCGCGCGAACCAGTTCCATTTCCTTTTCGTGCATACCGGTTCCGTCGATTGCGCCTTCATAGATGTTCTCTTTTGCCACTTCACGCGAATTGACCAAAGTTACTGCCTCAAAGTCAAGTGACATCCGTTGCGCGGCCTCGATAACTTCCCGGCCGCCCCGGCGGGAGACGATGAACAGGGTTTTTAGCGGTCCAGACTGTGGTTTTTCAAACCAGCTCAGATGTTCTGTTTGATAGTTTCGCGTCAGTTTATGCAGAAAGGAGCCGTCATGTTTGGCGTGAGCGCAGATGGCAACAAGCGACAACAAGGTCAAAGATAGTGTTTTTTTCATATTATGATCCAGATAGTTATTTAATATCGTTAATGAATTTTTCAAGTTTCAGTTTCCAGCGCAGTTCCGACAGTTGTGATTTCAGGTCCGCCAGCCGACTGTAGCTGGCGAAAGATATGTCCTGTTTATCCAGAATATCTGTTTTCATGGATTTCAGCGCGCTCGGATCAAGCTTGCTGATTGTTTCGATCAGTTTTCGGCATTCAGCCGTGGAAGATTTGAGCAGCGTGGCTAGTTTTTCCTGTGTAATTTTTTTTCCTGGTTCGCACATCAGCAGCGAGTCGCCTTGAGCCAGGCACCACGGGGGAGTGGCTTTTTTAGCCAGAAGCTCGCCGATTTGTTTTGACCCGGCCGGTTTGTCGCCGGCAAAGTAGATGTACCCGAAGTCCTCCGGCCGGTTATAACAGCCGCCGGGAGAAGAGGTGACGCCAATAAATTTGCCGGTACTCCAGGCATAGCGGACGTGACAGAATTTCCACAGACTGCCGCTTGCGGCCCGGCCGCCAAGATCCTGCCAGGGAAAGAACGCTTCTATTACCCAGGCGTCCGTGCGGAATGAAACCGCCGCGTTCCAGGCTGAACCGTTCCAGTCCGGCAGCGATACCGCCGCGTCGATCCGTCGTGAATCGCCGGTAATTCCGCCGGCGCTGACCACGAACTTTGTGAAACCGACGCCGTCGCAATACGGATCAAAATAGAGTTCAGCGCAGTCGTCGGTCCACAGTGCAGGTGCGTCGCGTACCGTATATTTTTTGCGGACCTTGTCAAGGTTCTTTTCGTAATTGACGATTCCCAGATAAACTCCGGTGTTATCGTAGAGCATCCGGAGTTCAGTTTTAAGTTTTCCCGGTTCCGGGTTGGGTTTGAAATAGACGTAATAACTTTTGTAAACTTTTGCCTGCTTATAGCACGCGTCATCCAATTTTCCGTCGATAGTCGGCCTGGTCTTTGTGTAATTCGCCTGATAAAACGAGAGCTGCCGGACCGGAGCGGCTGATATGGTCACGGACGCTGCGGCTACGGCACAAATTGCCGGGATATATAATTTCATACTGATATATTCTTTCGATTAAAGTCCGACAATCGTATAACTGATGTTAGTTGAATTGTATGGGGTATCGCCTTTGGCCATATAAGTATTTGCTCGCTGGGATTGGCCGACAGTAGGATAACTTGCATAACATGGTACTTCACGCATGTGCTTCTTTGCAGCGTGCCCGTCCATAAACACCAGGTTTGACCGGTCATCATGTGGAAAGTTCGGACATGTGTTTCCGACACTGCCGCTGCCGTATTCGGTCAGGCCGTGTCCTCCGTTTTCATGTACCAGGGCGCCGCGGCTTGATTGTTTAAACTGGCTGCGTTTGCGGCCGCGCGGGATGTGTGCCCAGGAGGAGGGATTAGTATAGACCCAGCCGTTTATTCCGATGGCATTTTCCCCGTAAGTTGTGCCGACCCATGATGCTCCGGCTAATGCGGCGATCTTTTCCTGTTTGAAAGTAGGGCAAACAAACATTTCCGGATATTTCCCGGTAGTTTTACCTGCCGCCAGGTAATCGTCGCATACCCCATCCTGATAATACCAGTCCTGGGTACTGGCAGTCGCCTTATACGACCAGTAAGGGGAGGGCCAGCGACCGTCTGAATCGTCGGCGTAAAAAATGAATGCCGAACCGATTTGTTTCAGGTTGCCGAGGCATTTGATTGATTTTGCCGTCTCCCGTGCTTTGTTCAGAGATGGCAGCAACATGCTGGCCAGGATGGCGATGATAGCGATAACCACTAGTAGTTCGATTAGTGTAAAGAGCCTTTTGTTCATGATTTTGTTCCTTCCTTGTTTCACTTGTTAATTTAACACGAACCTTTATCAATAAATTCTGGTTGAATTATTACTTTTTCATCATTTGCGCCTTTAAAGATCAAATCACAGGTAATCTCCGCAATTTCATTTTCCTTGATGGAAATTGAACTGAGTTTAGGCGTCAATATATCGGTCCAGTTGGTATTATAGAGTCCGACGACCCCGATTTCCCGGCCCGGAACCATGCCCAGATCGGAGGCTGCTTTATACAAATGCGGCGCCCGACTGTCTCCAACACAGATAAAACCGTCGAAACCAAGCTTGATACTCTGGGCTATTTTGTCTTTAGTCGGAACTACAGGGGTTTCAATCATCATATCAATAATGATATCGAAATTTTCGGCGAAAGAGATCCCGGCTTCCGCATAGGCCTGTTCCACACCGTCAATGATTTCGTAATCATAACCTTTGCGCCGTGCGCCGTTCAAACGTATTCTCATTTCTGACAACGGCTCAAAGGTGATCAGGGCCAGTTTTTTCCGGCCGGCCTCAAACAACTCCCGGGCCGCGATATAACCCGCCTGCCGGTAATCACTGAGCACTGAATTAGCCCCGGGAAAGTCGATGCCGCATTCATTGTGCATGACAAAGTTTATATGATCGAAACTCTTGCGGTATTTGTACAGCAGGCTATACGGTACATGGCGACTGCCGTCGATAACCAGTGAGTCAAAGTGGCTCTGGGCGATTTTGGCAAGACGCTTTTCCCGATCGCTTTCCGAAAGTTTATCCAGCAGAGTCGTTGTTGGCAGCGGCGTCAAAAAATAATCATGCTTGTCCAGTTCATGGATCAGTTCATCGGAAAAATTCTGGAACAGGTCGCCGCGTAACGGCATCAAAGCGCCGATTTGTCTGGAGGTAGCTTCATCTTTCCGGGAAAGCGTTTCAGCCGGATCGGTAACAAAAATGCCGCTGCCGTGAACCCGGCGTACATAGCCTTGTTCTTCAAGGCCGCGCATTGCCGAATTCAGCGTCACATAGCTGACGCCCAGCGTCTTCGCCAGTTCCCGTCCCACCGGCAGTTTACTACCCAACTGGTAACGTCCTGATTCGATCGCGTTAATCAGTTTTGATTGCAGCTGCCGGTATTTCGGCAGCGTTTGTTTTTCCGTCTTGACTGTCATTCTTAATCCAAAATTGATTTAAATCACTTTGCTGATTATATAGCATGATCACGGAAAAGTCAATAGTGATTTAAATCAATTTTTATAGAATTTGGCAGAAAGGGGAAACGAAATAACCATTCGGAATGCAAATGGCGTCCACGAGCCGCTCGACTGCGCGGCATGTCCGGCAGAAATGAACGACCAGCTTAATTTTTCTCGTATTTATACCATTCGATGTTCAATGTTCGAAGTGTTTAGTGGAGGGCGAGTGTCCCACGAGCCGCCCGATTGTGCGGCATGTCCGGCAGAAATGAATGACCAGCTTAATTTTTCCCGTATTTATACCATTCGATGTTCGATGTTCCAAGAGTTTAGTGGAAGGCGAGTGTCTCACGAGCCGCCCGACTGCGCGGCATGTCCGGCTCAAGGGACTTTCGCCCTCCAGAAATGAATGACCAGCTTAATTTTTCCCGTATCAATCAAACAAATCTTGTTGGCGCGGATATTGCGAGAGGTCGCCGGCCTGGTCTTGCAGCCAGCAGAGCAGGATATTGACGACATAATCAATTTGCTCTTTGTCCAGGGCCTTGCCTTTGGGTATTTCATGCCATTTGGCCAGACACCCCCGGCAGCAGGTGGCGGTGGCGTGTTGGGCGGTGAAGACCACGTGGCCGCGCATCGGGGTTTGTTTGCCGTCGTTTTCCGGTAAAGCCGGAGCCAGTCTCGCGGTTATGAACTGGCGGGCCTGCTCGGCGATTATATCCCATCCTTTCGCCGCGATATAAGCGCGGTCCTTGTCCGTCAAGCAAAATCTCGATCGGAATTTCGACCGCGCCAGACGTATTTTCAGTTCAGCATAATTCATGTCTCAATTCCATCATATATTTTGCCAAAGAAGTCTAAGGTGTTTTTTTATTTATACAATATCCTGTTTTTGGTTAATGTCGCAATGTTGTTCACAGATAATCAGGATAAAAAGGCATTTTTCCATATTTAATTTGTATTTTGCGCCATAAAACAATATATTGAAAACAGGGAAATCCAGAACCGGAGTAAGACTCGTTAATTGCGGCGTTCTGCTTCAGAAATGATCTAAAAAGGGAGGGATTTTATCCGTGAGTAAAATGAACAAATGTAATGTGCGAATAATTTTGCTGTGTGTTGCTATGCTTTTTGGGGGAGGTAAAGCTGTATGTTCGGAAGCAACGTTCAAAAAAGTTTCAATGTTTACCCGTAAGGTTGTGCTGATCTCTGCCGGGACAAAGATAAATCGATCAAAGATTGACCTGGTTTTATACTCGCTTGACCTGTCTGCAGACTCATCCCTGAAACAAGAATACGTTTTTAAGAGTTATACGATACTTGGACGATCCGGCCATTTTGGATTTTCAATAAGCAATTTTGCCTTTATTGGAGATAAGTTTTACTTAATGATTAATGATAACATTTACGAATTTTCATTGAACAAGGATAAGGTTAGTTTTCTGCGAAAGCTGTCTTTTCATGACTTTAATATTCCTGATAAATTCAGAATTGGACACTACTTATTCTCTTTCTCCAAAAAATTATTTATTCAGGTAAAGGATAAAAAACGCGGAACCAGTTTTTTGCTTGAATGGACGCCTTCTTCGCCGCCTGCGAAAAGTATTATAGATAGAAAGGTCGGGGCTTCTTTTGATATAAGAGGAAAGGTGTATATAAATAATAATAGGCCAAATATGTTTGAAGCATATTTTACTCATGCGGAACGTGTGGATATTCCAAGGAATACCAACAAGGAAGTTGACGATGGAGCTTTCAGCGATAATTTCATTGATTATTCAAAAAAGTATGGTTGGCTTATTTCCGGGAGCATGTCAATCCCGGCATATAGAAAACAGATTATTTATTGTCCTCCCGGTTCCAATCAAATGAAAATGGTTCATCAGGGCAGGGAGGCGAAATGGTGATATGACGGCAGTATTTATTTTCTGAACGGGAACTCATTACTCAGGCAATCTCCTGCCGGGAAAATATCATTAATGCATGAATTCAAGAAAAGAGAAACATCAAAGACTTTTTTTGAAATGAATGATGACCGGTCTTGTCTTGTTCTTGTATCCGGAAATAATTTATATGCGTATGGCTTAAAACAAAAAGAGTATGTTCATGTCACAACGAATTATTTAAAGATCGAAAGCATCGCTTTTTTAAACTTCAATCGAAAATAAAAAAGCTGTTATTAGTACGGCATATAATCATATTGCATTTATTGAATAGCGCTGAAAGCGCGGCATATAACAGCAGCCCGGGGTGATTGAGCGCAGCGATTGAACCCCGGGAACATTTAAAAAACATTAAAAGCCCTGAATGGCATATGCGTCAACTTAAGAATCTTTTCTTCCTGAATTGATTGTTTTTTTGTTTATTTTTCCTTGTTCGTTTTTCTAAATGATGGTACGTTCTTGACTCTTTTCAACACAAAAGTATTTCTGTCATCAATAGTCCATTCCATTTCTTCACCTTTGCTTAGGTTTGTACTTTCAGCAATAGCTGCTGGAAAGTTAACATAAAACGACTTCGTGTTCCCACGCTCAACTCTTTGAATTTTAACTTTGTAACCCATTTTTTTTCTTTTTCATTTGACCTTTTTGATTTTTATACTAATATTAATAGTATATATACTATTAATATATCATCATAGATTTAATATTCAAGGTAATTTTATGAAAAACTTTATATCAACAGCAATAGATTCACTAACACCGTCGGAGATTGAAGAATTAGCTATCGAAAGCGGGTTTCAAAAAAGGATGCCTAAAAAAATTTCTTCGGTCGATTTATTAAATCTTTATTGTTTAGAAGCAATTGATAAAGCTCTCAGTTACAATGATATTGCCGGGGTATTGCATGATTCAACCGGAACAAGACCAAGTCGACAAGCTGTCTGGAAGCGTGCAAATACTCAATTTAGTAATTTTCTACAGATGATTCTTGGTAGGGTTATCGAAAATAAAATAATCGTGAAAAATGAACTTTCATGTGAACAGAACAACTTCCCTAGGGTCTTGGTTCAGGATAGTACCGTATTGAAATTACCGGATCGCTTATTCGATTCGTTTTCTGGAGTGTCTAATTCTCATAAATCTGTCTGTAACGCCAGGATTCAAGGAGTTTATGACTTGATTGCAAAACAATTCGTTACTTTTTCAATTGATAAATACAGCAAAAATGATTTTGATGCTGCCAGTGAACTTTGCATTGAGCCAGGAGATTTAGTTCTTAGGGACCGGGGTTATTTGAAATGTAGTGAGATTAAGAGGCTTAATGACAACTGCACATTATATATTTATCGGCACAAAAGTCTGATGGTTTTGCGAAACCCCGTCAATGACCAGAAAATTGATATATTGAAACTACTCAAGAAGAAAAGAAAAATTGATATGAATGTATGTTTGAACGATGACCATAGAACCATGGTGCGACTCATTGCAGTCCCGGTAAGAGAAGAAATTGCCAATATCAGACGTATGAAAGCAAAAAAACAAACCCGAGGACACAAACCATCTGAGAAAATGTTATCGTTGATGTCATGGACGATTTTTATAACAAATTTACCCGTCGTAAAGTATGACTTTGATATTATCTGCACATTGTACGGCTTGAGATGGAGAATCGAAATCATTTTTAAAACATGGAAAAGCAATATGGCGTTTTCAATTATACACAACGTCTCTTGTCACCAATTGCATGCATTAATAATTGCCAGGTTGATTACTATTGTAATTACTATGCACTGTATCTATAGAAAATGCGAAGAATTGGTTTATATATTCTCAAAAAAACGTTTAAGTTTATCAAAACTCATGCGCTATATTAGAGCTAAAAAAGAAAGACTGCAACATATCATAATACAAATAGAGAAAGATATCGATAGAGTTGTACAAACATTAACTTGCTATTGTACTTATGATAAAAGAAAAAGGTTAAACTATGTTGAAAACAAAGAACTTATACTTCTTCATATCTCTTAAGTTGACGCATATGCCTGAATGGGCGACATATAATGCAAGGTAATTATCAGCCGGAGTAATAACAATTGGATATGGAGTGAGAGGGAGTAACGATATTTCGTTACAGTTGAAGAAAAGATGCATAGTGCAAAACCATGGCAAAATATTGCCATGGAATAAGTTTATCCGATTGTCGTTCTCGATACTCAACGCGGTTAAATCTAACCGCACACCAAAATATTACCATTGCCGAATGTTTTTGAAAAAAGATAGTTACATCTTGATGGTATTTGACATCGACAAAAGGTTTTATGCCGTCTGATCAGGGGAATATTCCGATGGTGTGGATAACCGGATATTTATCTCCTGATTTTTCCAGAACCAATTTGACTTGGTCCGCTTTGTCCAGCGGCAGGGAATAATTACCCTTTTCATCAAGTTCCGCCACTATTTTTTTGCCGTTCACGGTCAAATTGAAATGGCTGGAGATATTCGCTGCCGCCTCAATGCGCAAGGTCAAACTCGCGGCGTCGGCAGGCGGAACCAGAAACGTCGAAATAAAACCGTTGGGAAAAACCCTGTTGCCGATTTCACGTCCAAGCCGCTGATTGTGAACAAGCGCTTTGCTGCCGTGCTGATATCTGCCGGTACGCCATTCATCCGTCAAAGAGCCGCAAACCAGCAGGTCGTATGCGTCCGCCAACCGCTGGCGTTCCGCCGCTTCCATCAGGAAATCGTCTTTGAGTGAAAGCATCATTCCCAGCAAAGGACGAATGTATATATTCAACGCTTCACAGGGGGCGTTTTCGGCCAGCTTATCAAAGGCATTTCTACTGTCTTCGATCAAGTCGTTTATATTTGAGGCCCGTACTTCCATAGCGTCAAAGTAGCCGCAAGCCGCTTGACAGAAAAGATGAAGTGCTTTGGCAACGAAGACCGCGTTGTTCCACAGCCGGAAAGCCATCTCGAATTCACGCGGGGGCAGGCGGTCTTTAATGGAGTTGAGTAATTTCAGGCTGTCTTCGGCAATGCATATTGCGGCAACTTTCTCCGCTAGCAACGCCGCACGCCCGGGCGTGTTCCGGTCAGCCATTATCGACCATATCCCGGATAGTTCTTTTAACGGCTTACCGTTGCTGAACAGGGCGAAGATGCCGCCGAGTTTAAGCCAGGCTATATTTTCATCCGGGGGAAATTTATGAAAAATGACATTGCCATCGATATAGTTTGTCCTGGTGATGAAATCATAACTGTTTTTGCCGAGTTTGATCATTTCTGACTGACAGTCCGGCCAGCGCAGTTTCGCCCACTCGCGCCATATCTCATCAGTAGACAGATTGTTGCCAATAGCCTGGTGATAGGCGAACAAATTAATCTCATGGGTATCGAAAATACTGTTTCCAACCCGGTCGAGCCGGACCGCGAAATAATCCACGCCGGCGGCTTTACCTTCCCTGACGTAACGCACAATGTTTTCAACATTGGCCGCCGGCAGGAAACCGGCTCCGAGAAATTCCCCGATAGAATCGCATTCGGCGGATAAAGAGCAATTATCCACCTTGCTTAAAAATGGATTTTCCGGCAGAAACGGCACAAAGTCGTACGGGGTTATTTTGGTTTCGATTTCAAAGGAATAATCTTTGGCGGCCATTGCGGCCCCGGCGATAATATCCTCGTAATCCTGGGCTATCGAGCCGAATGACCGCAGAACAAACGTTTTTTGCCGCCGCTGCACTTCCGAGGCAAAAATCCTGACTATTTTCTCCACCACCTTTTGCGGCGGATAGCTCGCGGTATTCGAGTTGTGGATAACGGAATAGTCGGCTTCGGTCAGAGTAAGGACCAGGCCGTCAATCTCTGGTACGGCATCAAAAAAGGCATTTATTTTATAGAGAATCAGCTTTTCAAAACAATCACCCAGCAAATCAAATTCGCCGTTTTCATCCAGTAAATTCGGTTCGTCAATAAGAATATCGGGCGGAACAATAACTTCCCGGTGCCAGTATATTACCGGTTTGCCGATAGAGTGGGCCAGGTCCACGATGGTCTTTAACTTATCCCGGGCCGCGTCAACTTTGCCCAGGTCAATCTTTTTATTGGCGCGCGGATAAGGTTGATAATCGATTACCCCGTCCATCCCGGAATCCAGACCGTGACAAGGTCCGCATATCTCAAAGCCGTCGAACTCATATCCGGCGGCTTTTTCAATTAATCTCGACATATATGCAACATCAAGGGATGTCGGATGCATAATCGACCATCTGATTTTATTTTTCATCAATAGATATTTCCTGTTTACAGTGTCATATTCAATTAAAAAGTGACGTGCGAAATACAAATATTAACCACGAAAAGTCACGAAAAAGTTTTTTCCGTGTCCTCCGTGGAGCAATTCGTTATTCGCAGGATAAATGTACGCAACAATTTTTCACCATGCGCCAGGTGTGTCGCCCATGAAAAACGATATAGCGTTTCTGACAGCGTCTTAAAATACTATATTTCTGTGGGTTTTCAATCACGAATATAAGCATTCATGGATATAGATCTTTCTGGACGGAATAATCAGGGCTGAAAATTTTTGGAAGGCGAGAGTCTCTCGAGCCGGACATGTCGCGCATCCGGGCGGCTCGAGAGACTCTCGCCTTCCATGGCTGAAAGATCAGGTCAAAAGTTTTATGGCAAATTCAATTTCCGGCTATGCAAATATATATTTTATCCTTGAAAAAAGACAGAGGAATTTCTTAATAAAATTGGATGAGTTGAGTAAAATACTTACACCAGTTGCAATACCTGGAATTAAGAAGTATATTTGATTGAGATGGTGTCAGAAAACGCTTGAAATTTCCGAGTCAAAAAATCAAAGAGTCGTGCGAAATGCAAATATTAACCACGAACAATGAAATGAGCGCGAGCATTGCGCAGGGCAACGCGCGAAAAGTCACGAAAAAGTTTTTTTATTTTTCAGCTTATGCTGAAAATTTAAATACTTCTTCATGTTCTTAATGTGTTGCCTTCGCTAGCTCTGGCTCAGACTGCGTTAGTCATGGTGCAAATAATAGCTTCGCATGAGTCTAAAAAAATCAATGTAAGGAGTATTGTAAGGAGGTTCTATGATGATTTTAAGTTTAAGATGTCATTTGAAATGGGTGGCTTAATGACTAATCGTTTAATGTCAATTATAGTAACTATTAAGGTTTAGCCGAGTAAAGTAACACTTTGGAATTTTTGAAACGGTGAAATGTGAATTAACTTGAATATATTTACGAATATTTCATTCAATAGAAGGTAAAAAATGATTTTAAGAAAAACATTAATTGTGCTGTTACTTACATTTCAACAATATGCCTCTGTTTTGGCGCAAAAAGGCAATGCTGGAAAAAATAAACTATATGCATTATATAATGCAGTGGACAATGGAGATACAAAGATTTTAAAAAAGTTTCTTCCTGCAATAAAATCAGACAAGAAGGAATTATCCCAGCTTTTTTTAAAGGTATTCGGCTTGAATCCTAAAGAAAAACCTGTTGTTGAAATGATTAAAGAGTTCATAAATAATGGAGTCAATGTAAATGCAAGATCCAGTAGAGGATTTACTCCATTGATATTGGCATCAATGAATGCAAATAATCAACCGGAAATCGTCAAATTATTATTGGCTTCTGGAGCAAAAATAAACATGCAAGATTATTTTATTGGGGGAAGTGCTTTATATTATGCTGTTTGGCTAAGTGAGAAAAATGAAGCAAATGATAAAGAAATAGTTGATATTTTATTGACAAACAAAGCTGATGTCAATATCCAAACAAATACTGGCGAGACTCCATTATCTCGTTTAATTCAAGGAAAACCAAACATTGACATTATTAATAAACTTATCAATAATGGCGCGGATGTAAACGCAATAGATATTTATGGTCAAACACCTTTGCTCCATGTTTATTTTAATAGCGATAATGACCCTATAAAACAGTTGCTCATTGCAAAAGGAGCAAAGAAACCGAGTGATTTATCATTATTCTTTGAATTATTGTGCAATATCCATCCTTGTGTAGATGATTCAGGCAAAATTTCAAATATTCTTAGTAAGAAAAAATTTAATATAGATGTGAGAGATCCGTATTCTCAGCTCACGCCTTTGTGCATATCGATTCAAAGAGGAAGATATGATTTGTTTAATCTATTTCTTGACAATGGCGCAAAAATTAATGCTAGATGTTATAAGTCCAGGACTCCCCTTTTATTCGTTTTAGCGAATAAGTATTTTTTAATTCCTCGAGTGATAGTGGTAAAACGTTTACTTAAAATAAAAAATATTGATGTAAACGCTGTTGACGATGACAAGAAAACAGCACTTGACTATGCAACTAAAGACAAAGAAAAAGAAATTATCGAACTACTTCGTAAATATGGAGCTAAAACCGCTGACGAACTTTAAGTAAAAGTTTTTTGGTTCCGTTTATATGGGGGCAGGTAGCCAGCTTGTAATGTTTATAGGGAATTCCTTTTTTTTATTAAATTTGTACTTAAATTTGGTTTTATATTTGACTTTACATAGCCTTGACGCTGGTTTAGTCTATTTATTAATTTTAAGAGAATTAGATGAGTTGAGTAAAATCCTTACACCAATTGCAATACCTGGAATTAAGAAGTATATTTGATTCAGATGATGTCAGAAAAAGCTTGAAATTTCCGAATCAAAAAATCAAATTAAGGGGCGTATACAGATGGTTTTATGATGGTTTTAAATTCAAGGAGTCATTCGAAATGGAGAAGGCTCTTTAGGAAGGATATAATAATTATGATGGGTGGTATTGTTATGAAAAATAATTCTTACATAGTCAGTATATTTTCTTTTGTTTTTTTATTGTCTCTTTTTTTACTGGGTTGCAATAGCCCTGAAAAGAGTCTTCAACCCATTGAGAAACCGCCAATCATAAAAGACAGATATACTGTTCAGATTGTCGAAGTTGATTACCAATCTAATCAAAGTAATACAAATAACTTTATTACTGAAGTCATAGAGAATAAAAAAGCTAGATTTCCTGCTGCAGACAAAAGCACTAAAATATATCCCTATATCTTTTTGCCGAAAAATGCAAAAAAAATCAATTATGCAATTGGTTTTGGTAACTCAACGGCTAATATGCAAGTGGAAATAATGATTGTTAAACAGGAAAAAAATGAAATTAAAGGGAATATTTTTATTGCTAAAAATATACTCGTTGGACATTCAGGAGATACGCCTGTTTTTGCATCAAGGCATCTAAAAAAAGAATTTAGTTTGAAAGAAGGTCAATGGTGCGTTGTGGGAGGAGTATCTTCTTCGGTTAGTACGGATAAAGACAAATCAATAATATCTAAATATTTTTGTTTTAGGTTTTTTCTTGATTATAATCCATAAAGCATTTACTGATATAATCAGGGCGGAAAATTTCCGGAAGGCGAGAGAACGCAAGCTTCCATAATAAAATGCAGTATGATTATCTGACGGAGCAATAATACTTTTACGGCAAGAGCTAAAATTGACTTCCATTGGGTAGTTGTGAATAGAGCAAGGTAATTATCAGACGGAGTAATCGAAAGTTATCTTTGAGATAGATAAGTTTATGAAAAAAGAAGTCATAACAATAAGAAACAATAAAAGGAATGTTTCATTCCTAGCCATAGTCTTTGGCATTGTCATATTTTTGTTATATCTTTTTGTTGAAAAAAAATATTTTGAATGGTTTTATTGCTTATTGGTATTCTTTGCTCAATTTTTTGGATTTTATTTTCTCAGGAAAAATTTCAGCAGCAATTTTAAAGGGAAATCCCTTATTCAAATTATTACTGCCGGAATTGTTTTTTTTATTGCAATAAAGCTCTTTATGCAATTAGATTACAGACAAAATGATTTTTTAGTGTTTTTTCAACATTTCATATATGCATTTTCAATGGTTCTATATGGTATATTAATACTTTTATGGCAAGAGCGATAATTGACTTCCATTGGGTAGTTGTGTATAGAGTAAGGTAATGATTAGCCGGAGTAATAAGAAAGGGTTATGCATGTCTAAAATAAATCGTTTTTTTAGTGGTGGAATTAGTTGTATATTACTTATATTTTTCTGTTTTGGTTGTTCCAGTAAAATAAGTGATTCATCTTTAAGTAATGAGGAAGTCATCAAGTATGTCAACGATAATTTAGACAACTATTATTCCTCCGGAAGAAATATAGACCAGGCAAAAATATCTATTGAAAAAGTTTTGTTATTTATTTCCAGGCCAGAGGTACAAAAGGTTAAAGTATTTAAATATGATTTATTAAGATTGTATCTATACATTAGATTATACATCATTGCATATATACAAAATGATACAGCCAATAAAGAACTTTTATATAATAAAATATATAGCAGTGACTTGGTAAAAAAGAATAAGGACAAAAATTTAGTCAATAAGATGATAATCTTTTGCATTGATAATGATTCGAAAAATAACATAAAGTGGATCGGCGATAAGGATTTATTACGTAAACAAATAACAGGAATGGATGCCACCATAAATGACATAAAAAGTCAAAACAAATAATTCTTTGGGGTCCGATATACATATAGGGTTCCAATGTTGACAGTGTATCTTCTTATGGGATGATAATCTATCTTATTTGTTAATATTTTGATGGTCATAAAAAATTACAGATAGCCAAGTTTTATGCAAATAAAAATGAAAAAAAGAATATTACGAATCGTATTCATAATAATAGTAATACCTTTTTCAATCATAATACTATATCTCGCGGCAAATTGTTACACAGAGGCTGGAGATACGAGAAAAAAACAGGTTTATTTTGCCAGAAATAAACTTTTCAACGTTTTTCTGGAACTGAAAAAAGTTTCTTTAGAGAGTAAAAAAATTGATGAGTATAAAAAAATCGTTAGAGATCAGAATTTTTCAGAGTTATTTTTAAATGACAATTATCTGTGTTTTGTAAAAGAAGAAGATTCTCCCTTGAGGTATTGTATTGCGGTGTTTATTGGTAAAAATAAACCTGGATGTTTTTATTGCTTCTTGATTAATTATAAAAATTTAAGAGTATCTTACTTTAATGCAGATGGTTTTTTTTATGTAATTAATCAATTTGACAACGATTTTTTTACGGACACAAAAACTAACCTGAAAGACAATGGTATTAAAAGATTACTCGCCTTGATTTTAAACTCGAATAACCTTCAAAATATTAGCAATAAGCAGTTAATTGAAGATGGACTATAATGAGAGTGAGTAAGGTAAGATGATAGGGAAGGATTACACTTATAAAAAAACTTTTAACGAACAGGAGATTTTGTTATGGAAGGTGCATTTAAAGCCATTTTGTTTCTGATATTTTATTTCAATTTGATGTATTTCATGGATATGCCTCATCGCGCGGCTCCGGTTCGTGGAGATGTGTTTGATGGCGTTTTAGCGGCAGTTCAGATTGTTTTTATGTACTGGTTTGTTTATTGCTATTGTCTTGGGACTGGTCTGTTTGAAAGATTAAAGTCCAAAGGCGCCGAAGTTCTCTTAGGGCTATCTGTTTTGTTTGCTTTCGGTTACATCGTTTATAATTTTTTCCCGCATTGGATTCCTCCTGAACGTCTCAGCAATATTTTTGCCGATACTAAAAAACAATTGATCGTTTTTATGGTGCTTGGGTTTATGGTTGAAGTGAAAAATCGATCATCCCGAATGAAGACCAAGGAGCATGTCAACTCTAAACCATTTTTAAAGAAAAAAAGCCGTCCTGATAAAGGGACGGCTTGAGTGTGTAAAGAGGCGCTGATTAATAAGTTTTGTCAGCGTATTCCACCCATCCTCCAGATCTGACGAGAGTTTCGTCGAAGCCGGCGAGGTTGAAGTCGATCTCTTTTGTTGCGCCAGCGACGGAAACAATGATCTTGGAGTTGTCGATGTCAACTTCGATTTCACAGTCTTTGCCACTGAATTCGTTAAACAACATGTCAATCTTTTCAACCGGAAGCTCGATCGCCATCATGCCGCAGTTGTACATGTTCTGACGGAAAATACGGGCAAAGTTTTCCGCGACAACAACGTTGATATCGTTTACTTCCAGTGCCCACGGAGCGTGTTCACGAGAAGAACCGCAGCCGAAATTAGCGCGGGTTACGACAACCGCTTTACCTTCGATGTCAGTCGCTGGATTGAAGCCTTCAAGCTCCAGATCTTCAAGCAGGTACGGTTTCAGAGCTTCTTTAGTGATCTCGGTCAGGTATTTGGCCGGGATTATTTCATCGGTATTGATATCGGATCTGTCCAGAAACAGTACTTTTCCTTTAAAACTTTTCATTGTTTTCTCCTTACCCCTTGTACAAGGGGGAGTTGGTAATTTTTCCGGTGATGCTGGTAGCCGCCGCGGTGGCAGGACTCATCAGGTGAACCATGCCGCCTTTACCCATTCTACCGTTGAAGTTACGGTTTGTGGTAGAAGCCGCGACTTCGCCGTTGGCCAGAACGCCGTTACTCATACCCAGGCAAGCTCCGCAAGTCGGGTTGGTCACGCAGAAACCTGCATCTTGGAAAATCTTGATAATGCCTTCTTCCAAAGCCTTAGAGAAGATATCGGGAGTAGCCGGGGAAACAATGCCACGCACGTTGTCGCTGATTTTATTGCCCTTGAGGATTCCAGCAGCAACCCTGAGGTCTTCAATACGTCCGTTTGTACATGAACCAATGTATATCTGGTCTACCGGAGTACCTTCCATTTCGCTTACTGACTTAACCTGGTCAGGTTTGTAACCGAAAGTTACCTGCGGAGCCAGATCGCTGATGTCGTACTCATAAACCGCTTCGTATTCCGCGTCTTCGTCGGAAACCCATTTCTGGAAGTCTTCGAGAGCCGTTTCTTTTGAAGCGTAATCGTCTTTGATAAAGTCCCAGAGGTACTCAACTGTGACCTGGTCCGGATAACAAACGCCGCAAGTCCCGCCGGCTTCAATTGCCATGTTGCAGAGAGTCATACGTGATTCCATGCTCATGCGGTCGATGACCGGGCCGGTGAATTCCATGACCATGTTGGTCGCGCCGTTAACGGTCATTTCCTTGATGATGAACAGAATCAGGTCTTTCGCGTAAACGCCTTCCTGCAGCTCTCCATTGATCACGAATTTAATCGTCTTGGGAGCCTTGAAGGTACAGACTCCTTTCAGGATACCGACTTCAAGGTCAGTGGAGCCGACGCCGGCTGCAAATGCACCGAACGCACCGTGCGTACAAGTGTGCGAGTCGCCCATGATGATAGTGTAACCAGGACGGGCAAAACCCTTTTCCGGGAAGATCGCGTGGCATACGCCGTTGCGGCCGATATCAAAGAAATCCTTGATCCCGTGTCTTCTGGCCCAGTCGCGCATGATCTTGCCCTGCTCGGCGGTTTTGGAATCCTTGGCCGGGGTCACGTGGTCGATAACCGCTTTGATTTTATTAGGATCGAAAACCCTGTCTTTGCCGCGGGCAACGAGGTCGTTGATCGCGATCGGTGTAGTGATCTCATGGCAGAAAACAGCGTCCAGGCGGAGAACATTGACTTCATCCCCGAACGGCTTGTCAACGAGATGACTGTCAAAGATCTTTTGTGTGATGGTCTTTCCCATTTCTATGCTCCTTTTTACAGGTTGGTTTATAGTTATTTACCTAAAATTTCTTTTTCGGCGGAGTAACCACCCAGAACGCTTTCAAGGGCTGGTCTCCTTTGTTTTTAAGCACATGCGGACTGTCCGCGGCAAAAGAAATGCTGTCGCCTTCCTGAAGCCTCACAGCTTGGTTTCCAATGCAAAATTCACCTTCCCCGGAAATCAGAATTCCCAACTCCTTGCCTTTGTGTCCGCAGACATTACTGCCGCTTTCAGCTCCGGAAGCGATTTCCAGGTAATATGCCTCAATTCCATGCTCTTCCTCCTCGTCAGGAGTACGAGAGAGTCTTTCATAACTAACGCTTCCTTCAATCAGCCTGTAGCGTTCGTTTTTCCTGACGACATTTATCTGTTTTGTCTTGTTCAAATCTTTGAACAGGTAATCCATGTCAATATTCAAAATATCCGCAATATCCAGCAGCGTATCGATAGCCGGAGATATCCGGTTTCGCTCAATCTGCGAAATCAGGCTTTCACTGACATTGGCCTGCGTCGCCACTTCTTTCATCGTCATCCCCCGCCTCTTACGGACCTGACGCAGTTTAGCTCCAAATTGATATTTCATACTCATTCTTTACATATACTAAAGTTACTTTACGATAATTTAAGTGAATATATTAAAAAGTCAACTGTTTAAATATTTTTTTAGCGGAAATTTTGATGGTGGCAACTTATGTTGAAGCTATGGCAAACGTACAATCGGCAAAGATATTTCTCTTACGAGCAAGCTAATATAGACCAAATTGAGAGCTTTGAAAGTCGTAAATGGTACCAAGCGGCACCTTTTTTAAGTGTTTTGAGCATAAAAATGGCGGAGAGGGGGGGATTCGAACCCCCGGTAGAGTTTCCCCTACACAGCATTTCCAATGCTGCTCCTTAAGCCGGACTCGGACACCTCTCCGCAATGGAGAATCAAAATATAGTTCTGTTTTATATTTTTTCAAGTATTACTCTAACGCAAATATTGGAAAATCATTAACTCTGTAATCGGTCAGGCCAATTACGAGGCGTCATGAGTTGCATGACAAATGCGCTTCGCTGCGAACGGCATGACCGCTCCGGACCACTCCCGTGTATGACTTGGTGCGGTAGGACTGATTGATGAGGCGACCCAGACAAAAGTCAGCAATGTCAAATTGCCGCGAATTACGCCCTGCGTTCAACGCTTTTGAAAAACTCTGAATCGTTTTTCAAAACCATCACTCCATGCGAGCTGAACTGTTTAACACGCAATAAATTGCGTAACTTACTTTCGCCGCTTGCGGCGACCAACGCTCCTGCGCTGGGTCCAGTCCGGCAACGCCACGTCATGCGACATGGTTATTACTCCGGCTGATAATAACCTTGCTTTATATGTCGCCCCTTCAGGGCTTTTAATGTTTTCTAACTGTTCCCCTCAATCACCCCGGGCTGCTGCTATGTGCCGCGCTTTCAGCGCTATTCAATAAATGCAATATGATTATAGGCCGGACTAATAGCATGCCGGGGCGGAATAATTTAAATATTTTTCTTTCTTTTTTACTTTTGATGGACCAATCCAATAACGATTTTCTTATTATTAATCCGGATTTTTCCACAATAAAACTTGCTGTGTAAACGTTTATAGACTAAAATAAAGGTAAAAACTGGAGTTTTTATGAAAAATATATTTGCTGTATCACTGTTGCTGCCGATGGTTGCGTTTGCGGCCGCGCCGACGTCAAAGCCGGAAACGAAGCAAGTCAAGGCCGCGGACTATTCCAAAGCCTATGAGTCGCCAATGCCTTTTATGGAGGCTAACGGAATCGATAAATATGCTATGGCGGACTGGAGACGTCACAAAATCCCGGTTGGGAAAATGTGTTCGGACGCGGTTTTTCTGCGTCGCGTTTATATTGACCTGATCGGGACGATGCCGAAATACAAGGAGACGGTGGCTTTTTTAAACAGCAAAGATCCGAATAAACGGGAAAAACTGGTGGATCAGCTCATGCAGCGCGATGAATTTGCCGATTACTGGTCGTTGAAATGGTGCGATATTTTGCGGGTCAAGTCAGAATTTCCGATCAATCTTTGGCCGAACGCGGTGCAGGCGTATCACCATTGGATAAGGGAGGCGGTACGCAGCAACATGCCTTATGACCGGTTTGCGCGTGAACTCCTGACGGCGGTCGGCAGTAATTTCAGGTTGCCCCAGGTTAATTTCTACCGGGCGGTGCCGAACCGGAAGCCGGAGGGCATTGCTTCGGCCGCTGCCTTGATCTTTATGGGGACCCGGATTGAAAAATGGCCGGAAGCCGATCGTCAGGAACTGGCAAAATTCTTTTCCCGCGTTAACTATAAACATACCGCGGAATGGAAAGAGGAGATTGTAAGTCTCGATCAGAAACCGGTCGAAACCATGAAAATCAAAATCCCGGGCGAAGAAGAAGTTATAGTCAAACCGGATCAGGATCCGCGCGTGGCTTTTGCCGATTGGCTGATCACGCCGGAAAACCGCTGGTTTGCCAGGGCGGCGGTCAATCGGGTGTGGTATTGGTTTTTCAACCGGGGCATAATTAACGAACCGGACGATATCCGGTTGACGAAGATGAAACCGAAAGGTTTTTGGGGAACTGTGTTGTTCAAGTCGGCGGAACCGGACAAAAATTATCCGGATAATCCACCCGCCAACCCGGAACTGCTGCGTTATCTTGAGGATGAATTTATCAAGTCAGGTTATGATTTTAAAAAACTTTGCCGTTTGATCGTCAATTCATCCACCTATCAGCAGTCGTTCATCCGGCATGATAAGAATCCGTTGGCGGAACAACATTTCGCGGTTTATTCTATCAAACGGCTCCACGCGGAAGTTCTGATCGACTTTTTACTGTTTCTCAGCAAGAGCCATGAGAAATACAGCAGTGTGATCCCAGAACCGTTTACCTATATTCCACCTGAGCAACGGACCATTGCGCTGGCCGACGGCAGTATTTCAAGTTCGTTTCTGGAAACGTTCGGGCGTCCGGCCAGGGACAGCGGTAAGTTGACCGAGCGGACCGGTCAGGTTACATATGCGCAAAGGCTTTTCCTGCTGAATTCCACTTTTGTCCAGAATAAACTGTTGAATACGCCGCTGATGCGGCCTTTGGCCAGAATCAGTGAGAACGATCCTGATAAAGTCATTACTAACACTTATCTGATGCTGCTGGCGCGCAAACCGACGGCTGAGGAGTTGAAGATTCTGGAAAAACGGTATCCGTCTGACAAACCGCCGAAATGGGTTTTGAAAATGAAGAACCCGAAATGGCGCAAGCTGCAGATCAAGAAGATAAACCGGGCCCGGGCAATGAAGAATTTTGACGTCAACCGGGAACTTATGTGGGCGCTGGTCAATTCAAAAGAATTTTTATTCCAACATTAATGGGAAAGGCTGATAAAATGAGTAAAAATAAGCAAAAAAGTAATTCCCATGAGCATAACGGCATGAGCCGCAGGGAGTTTTTACGGAACAGCACGGTTACCATGGGCGGTTTGATGCTTGCCGGTATGCTGCCTGCGAGGCTGCAAGGTGCCGTCAAAAAAGTGGAAACCCCGCATCGGGCCAAATCGATCATCGAGATATGGATGTGGGGCGGACCTTCTCATCTGGAAACTTTTGACCCGAAACCGGATGCCGGTTCCGATTATAATGGCGGCAAAACCGCTATCCCGACCAATGTAAAAGGGATGTACCTGAGTGAATATTTGCCGCAGTTGGCCAAGTGTGCCGATAAATTTTCGATTATCCGCAGCATGACACACGGAATCAATGGTCATGAGACCGCCACATATATTATGCAGACCGGACGCAAGCCTGACGGTCAGGTTTTTCCCGCTATCGGGGCGGTAGTCGGGTTGCTTAACGGCCGGGGAAAAGGTTATGAAGGCAAGATTCCGCCGTATGTGGTGTTGACCCAGAACAAGGGGCGTTTTTCCGAGTCGGGATTCTTGAATCCGCGTTACAAACCGCTGGTTACCGGCGGCCGTCCGGAATCATCGGTCTTCATCGTTGAGGGGATTGTGGCTAAAAACATAACCCAGGAGCAACAGCTGAAGCGGCGTAAAATGCTGCAGGAAATAGATACCATGGGACGGGCTTTACCAGATAATAAAGCCTTGAAACAGTTTGATCAGGCGGGTGAGGAAGCCTACGACTTAATTGCCGGTAATTCCGGAAAGGTGTTTGATTTGAATCAGGAGACCAAGGAGGTTCGGGATCGTTACGGACGCAATCACTTTGGCCAGTCATGTCTGGCGGCCAGACGCCTGGTGGAACAGGGCGTTCCCTATATCACAATCAATGCCCAGGGTTGGGACACCCATAAAAAACATTTTGACGCCATGCGGCGCAAGCTGCCTGAAGTTGATCAGGGCTTATCCGCGTTGTTGGAGGACCTTGATAAAAAAGGTCTGTTGGACAGCACTATTATCTGGTGCAGCGGCGAATTCGGGCGCGGGCCTAAGATTCAGACGGAAGAACCCTGGAACGGAGGTCGCAGTCACTTCGGCAAATGTTTCAGCGCCCTGGTTGCCGGCGGCGGCTTTAAAGGCGGCTGCGTGGTCGGCTCTTCGGACCGGACCGGTGAAAACGTAGCGACTCGTCCGGTGTATCCTCAGGATCTGCTTGGCAGCATTTACGAGTTGGCCGGGATCGACCCGGATGGACCTTTACCGAATCCGATGGGAAAGAACCTGAAAATTTTGCCGCCGGAATCAAAGCAGGGCAGATTGCGCGAGATTTATAAATATCCGGTGGTGAAAAAATGAAAAAAGTCTTATGCTCCAGTTTATTTTTTGCGATAGTCTGTTCACTGGTTGCGCGTCCAGAGGTCAGAACGCCTCATGCCGGGTATGCTTGTCCGGCCGGAGGCCAGGTCGGTACGACGGTGCAGATGGTGATCGGAGGACAGAATTTACATGGACTGAAGGGCGGTATTATCTCAGGGCAGGGTGTCGAGGTTGTTGAAGCCAGATTGTTCAGGCCTATAAGGAGGTTCAGTAATATCGCCAGAAACGCGCTTAAACCTATGTTTATAAATCATAACGCCGGACGAGATATGTTGTTTATTCCGCCGCGTCAGATTGAGGCGCTGAAGAAAAGAAAGCGTTATCTGGAACCGGATGAAACAATTCCCGGAGCGGGGCTGTCGCGTCGTGAACTGGCGGAAATAGTTAAGAAATTGTCTCCGCTGGAATATGAGCTGTTGCAATACGAGGTTTTCAAACAACGTAATGCCTTGCAAATGAGTCCGGCGATTTCTCAAATTGCCCTGGTCACTATAAAGATTGCTCCTGACGCGAAGCCGGGAATGCGTAAACTGTGGCTTAAATCCTCGCTTGGCCTGTCGAATCCGGTTAATATTATGGTCGGTAAGTTTCCTGAGAAGCAGGAAGAGGGCTTTAAACTGGTAGACCGAAATAAGCTTGAGCCCGGGAAGAAGCCGGCATTGGCTATTCCAAGTCTGATGAACGGGCAGATCATGCCGGGTGAAGTTGACCGTTACAAGTTTACCGCGAAAAAAGGCAAAAAATATCGCTTCGAACTCTACGGCCGGGCTCTGGTGCCGTTTTTAAGCGACGCGGTTCCCGGCTGGTTTCAGCCGGTGATCTCGGTCTCTGACGATAAAGGCAAACAGCTTGCCTATGCGGATGATTATCTTTACAAGCCGGACCCGATCCTGTTGTTTACCGCGCCGGAAGACGGGCAATATGAACTGCAGATCAGAGATTCGATTTATCGCGGCCGTGAGGATTTTGTTTACCGCCTGGCGGTAACTGAAGTTGATGTAGCGACAGGGCCGGATAAATTGCCTGAGCCGGATTTCAAGCTTGCGAAAGTTAGCGAGGTCGAGCCGAATGATAAAAAAGCAAACCCGCAGAAGGTCGCGTTCCCGTCGTTGATCTGTGGTACGATCAACAAACCGGGGGATGTTGATAATTTCAGTATTTCCGGTAAGGCCGGGGATGAAGTTGTCATGGAAGTCATTGCCCGCCGACTCGGTTCTCCTGTGGACTCCAGGCTCAATGTTTATGATGCCTCCGGCAAAAAGATTCAGTGGAACGATGATTTTGAACGTCTTAATGTCGGTTTGAAAACTCACCATTCCGACTCTTATATCCGCTTCAAATTACCGGCCGACGGCGAATACACCGTTCAACTGTCCGATACTCAGCACCGCGGTGGTGCCGGTTGCGATTATTTCCTGCGCCTGGATCATCCAAAACCAGATTTCAAAGTATATATGCAGCCGTCGGTGATAAATCTTGAATATGGCGTGGGGACCGCGTTTCTGCTCCATGTTGTCCGGGAGGACGGCTTTGACAAGGATATCAACCTGAAGTTGAAGAAGGCGCCCAAAGAATGCGTTCTTTCGGGAACCAGACTCCCGGCCGGAACTAAAAAGATATATGTGGTGCTGACGGTTCCCAGTAAAATAAAGAAAGGCGATCTTGAGTTGGAAATAGACGCGGTCGCCGAGATTGACGGCAAAGAGGTTGTTCATAAAGTAATCCCGTCTGATGAGATTATGCAGGCCTTCCTCTGGACCCATGTGGTTCCGGCGGAAGAGTTCCGGGTGGACCGGTCGCGCCGTCGCTGGAAAGTCGCGCATTTGGCGCCCAAAAAACAGCAGATTGAATTGACACCCGGCGGAACCGCTGAAATTATTGTTAAATCAAACAAAGTTCGAGATACCCAAAGGGTCTTTTTTGAACTGGATAATCCGCCTAAAGGAGTAGTTCTTAAAGAGATGGTGCCGGTTAAGGACCTGGTTTCAAAACTGGTTATCGCGGCCGACGCCAATGCCAAGCCGGTTGCGGAAAACCTGGTTATTCGTTGTCTGGTTGAAGGTAAATATGAGGATAAGAAAACCAAACAGCAAAGGACTTACGTCTCCGACTCCGGCGTCCTGAGCGCGGTCCCGATCACCATCAAAGCCAAGCCGACTAAAAGCAAAGACCTGGCCTCCGCCAAACAATGACTCAATCTTGGTTTTTACTTACACGAATTGCACGATAAATGTATTTGTCATGTTTTCTGCCAAGTACAAGTGACTTCATTTATGTATCGTGTTTGTGTTTAGGCGGTAGTTTTTGCAGTTGGAAAGACTTACTTCTTTCTAGTGAAACTATCTGTAATGGCTATTTGATAATAGACTATTATTTTCTCGACAATAAATAAATATTTTTTTATAACACTTCATTTGACATTTATGAATTCTGTTGTTATTATTACATGGTTATGATTACTATATGTTTAACCTCAATCAGACTGGTGAATTCAGTTTTGCTTTGACAGGCCTTTCTTCAAAGACGAAATTATGTTTATATGAAAAGATAGGCTGGAAATACAAAAAAGTAAAAGGGACCAGTTCAAAAAAAGGAGCAACGGTTGCAGGTATAGATGATATTTTACTTGATGATGGTATATACTATCTTGAAGTTATGTCGGGAGATAAAGGTAAAGGAAAGTTCAATACAAATTACACGCTTGATATAACGCCGGATTATTTGCCAGTACCAACGGATAATAATAATTGGAACAGGGCGGTTAACATTACTGATGATATGCAGGATGGCTTTGCATCATTGGACGGATATGTCGGTTTTGGGGACCCTTGTGACTGTTATAAATTTTATGTGGATGATTTGACCACTTTTGATTTTGACCTTGAGGCAGATGACAAGGAAGCGAAGATAACGGTATACAGGTGGGATGAAAACAAGTTTAAGCTTAAAAAAGTAAAAAGTGCGCTAGAGAAACATCCGAAGCTTACAGGGCCTTTTGTTATTAATCAACCACCTTATCAACAATATATACCCGCGACTATTGATAATCTGAGTTTGGATGCGGGGTTGTATTATGTCGAAGTCCTTTCTGCTGACAAAGGAAAAGGGAAGAAGAATACTGAGTATGACTTGCAAATCACTCAAGTGTGATTTCAATTTGTAATGTTGAAAAGGGTGGATTTTTTCTTCATCAGGCTACACGTGACTCCAACTGTGTTGTGCAGTCATGTCTAAGCTTAAAAAATAGTTTGCCTTATATCCAGAGCATGGTCAAGGACCAACAGTTAAAACTGAGTGTATGGTTTCTCCCAGACTCCCTTTATAGAACCATTGTTGTTTTTTCTTTATGAAGTTACGGGGGGAACTCACTCTGTCTCCGCAAATGGTGCGTTTCATGTTAATGCTTAAATTTTTACCATTGTCAGAGGTACTGAAATTACATAATTCATATAACACGACTTGGTGTTTTACCATATATGAACCTGAATATGATTTTATATTTAATCCAGGATATTTATGGCGCAACTTTTCAGCGATATAATCAAAGTCTGATTCCCGCATCAGACGGTATTCTCGTTTTTTATAGTCAATGCCCAAGTCGATTTCCCCCTCTATTTCACAATCATAAATAAATAACTTAATTTCCCGCTTATTGGTCAGTGGAGTAAAATGACGTTCCACCCGGTTTGGGATTTTACGGCCGTTGAAAACGAAGTATTCAGGCTGATTGTGTTTCTTTAAATATTTGGCCCGGTTAAAGCCGGTTTTGTTTTCGGGGTAAGAAGACGAACAACCGCTCAGCAGGACAGCCGCTAATATGCATAGAAATAAACTTGTAATTTTTGACATTCTTCCCTCTCTTGGTTTTCCTTAGTTTCAATATGCATCTTCACTTGGATAAAATCAAGTTAGAATTTTATTTTGTCTTGCTTTGAGGACTTTTGGGGGGATTTTCAGTCAAATAAAACTTCATTTTTGGGCTTGAAAAATCGGGGTTTTGATATATCTTATTGTTTCTCCAAATCAATTAAAATTTTGTTCTCAGATAAACAATAAAAAAGGAATTCAGGATGAAGAAAATTTCCGCTTTGCAAAAAGTCCGTGCTGAATATCAGCCGAAACTCCCCCCGGCCCTGCGCAACGGCGCGATCGTTAACGTGATGGAAGGCGAACCGACAACTTCCGTTGCCGACCAGGAAAAAATCAAAGAGCTGTTCCCGGCTACTTTCGGCAGCCCGATGGTCGGATTTGATATCGGCAGCGATCCGGGTAAAGCTGACGCGGTTAACGTCGGGGTTATTCTTTCCGGCGGCCAGGCTCCCGGCGGACACAATGTTATTGCCGGAATCTACGACGGCATCAAATCGCTGAACGTAAACAGTCGTCTTTACGGTTTCCTGAGAGGACCGGACGGCCTGATCAAAAATGAATATGTTGAACTTAACGACGATATTATCGATGCGCACCGCAATACCGGTGGTTTCGATATGATTGGTTCGGGCCGGACCAAGCTGGAAACGGTCGAACATTTTGAAGCGGCCAAAGCGCACTGTATGGCGCTCGATATCAGCTGTCTGGTCGTTATCGGCGGTGACGATTCCAACACCAATGCCTGTCTGCTGGCCGAATACTACAAGAGCAACGGTATTCCGATCAACGTGATCGGCTGTCCGAAAACCATCGACGGTGACTTGAAAAATGAATATATTGAAGCCTCTTTCGGTTTCGATACCGCCTGCCGGGTTTACAGTGAACTTATCGGCAACATTGGCCGTGACGCCAATTCAGCCAAGAAATACTGGCATTTCATCAAATTGATGGGCCGTTCCGCTTCTCATATCGGTTTGGAATGCGCCCTGCAGACTCAGCCGAACGTTGCGATCATTTCGGAAGAAGTCGAAAAACGCAAAATGACCATCAGTGAACTGGTCGAATATATTGCTGAGATCGTTTGCAAACGTTCCGCCAATGGCGACAATTTCGGTATTGCGTTGATTCCGGAAGGTTTGATTGAATTCATCCCGGAAGTAAAAGCGTTGATCGCGGAGCTCAATGATCTGATGGCGAAAGAAGCTGCAGCATTCGGTTCGATTTCCGACCCGGATGAAAAACTCCAATTTATCAACCGTCACTTGAGCAAAGACTCTTCATACGTCTACAGCTCTCTGCCGCATGCTATCCAGTTGCAGCTTTGTCTTGACCGCGACCCGCACGGCAACGTTCAGGTTTCCCTGATTGAAACCGAAAAGATGCTGGCCGAAATGGTTGGCGTCCAGTTGAAAGAATGGAAGGCCGACGGCAAATATAAAGGCAAATTCTCTTCACAGGTCCATTTCTTCGGTTATGAAGGCCGTTGCGCCGCCCCGTCCAATTATGATGCCGACTACTGCTACAGCCTCGGTTACACCGCCGCCGCGTTGATCGGCGCCGGTAAAACCGGTTATATGTCCAGTGTTCGCAATACCACGAAAACTTCCGATCAGTGGATCTGCGGCGGGATTCCGATAACCATGATGATGAACGTTGAACGCCGCCACGGCGAAGACAAACCGGTTATCCAGAAAGCGCTGGTTAAACTTGACGGCGCGCCGTTCCTCTATTTTGTCGCCAACCGCGAAAAATGGGCGGTCGATACCGATTATGTATATCCGGGTCCGATCCAGTATTTCGGTCCTTCCGAAGTTTGCGACCTGGTCACCAAAACTATTGAACTTGAACAGCAGAAACAGGGCTGAGTATCATGAGTTCCGACCACACAATCGACATTGGCTATGTGGCGAAACTGGCGCGAATCGACCTGGACCCGGATAAACGGGAGAAAATTCAGGCCGAGATGAGCCAGATTGTCGCATATATCGAACAACTCGATGAACTTGACGTCAGCGGTATCGAACCGACGGCTCACGCTGCCGCCATGACCAACGTCTGGCGCGAAGATGTCGCCGGGGAGACTTTCCCGCGTGACGTGATGCTGGCCAATGCCCCGGCTGTGGTTGATGAAGAACTGGTAAAAGTTCCGCAGGTACTGCCGGGCGAGGAGGGCGCGTGATCATGGATATTTGTTCTCTGACAATTCACGAAGCCGCCGCCAAACTCAATGCGGGAGAGTTCTCTGCCGTTGAGCTGTGCCAGGCTTATCTTGACCGGGTAAACACTAATGATGATAAAGTCAAGGCGTTTCTCAAGGTTGATTCAGCAAACATTCTTGCCCTGGCGGAAGCGGCGGACAAACGTCGCGCCGCCGGTGAAGAGCTGAGTTTGTATGACGGTATTCCGGTCGGGATCAAAGACTGTATCGTGACTGAAGGCCAGACTTGCAGCTGTGCTTCCCAAATACTTCAAAACGTGGTGTCGCCGTATGATTCGACGGCGGTTGCCAAGCTGAAAAAACAGGGGTTCATCCCAATGGGGCGTCTTAATATGGACGAGTTTGCCATGGGATCATCCTGTGAAAACAGTTCATTTCAGAAGACGGCAAACCCGTGGAACCTTGATTGTGTTCCCGGCGGTTCTTCCGGCGGTTCAGCCGCCGCGGTAGCCGCTTCATTTGTCGCCGGAGCTCTCGGCTCGGATACCGGCGGATCGATCCGCCAGCCGGCCGCGTTCTGCGGTATTGTCGGGTTGAAACCGACATACGGTCGGGTTTCCCGTTACGGGCTGGTGGCGTTCGCTTCCTCTCTGGACCAGATCGGCCCGATGACCAAAGACGTTACCGACGCGGCGATCCTGCTTGACGCTATCGGCGGACCGGACAAAATGGATTCGACTTGTCTGCCGGATGCCTGCGAAGGTTTTGCCGAACTGACCGCTGCCGCCAAACGCGGTGATCTCAAAGGTATGAAAGTCGGATTGCCGAAAGAGTATTTCGGGGCCGAAGGAGTGACCCCGGCAGTCAAGGCGGTCGTTGATGAAGCGGTGGAAACCATGCGTGCCTGCGGCGCGGAGATTGTTGAAATATCTCTGCCGCATACCAAATACGCGGTAGCGGTTTATTATATCATTGCGACCGCCGAAGCCAGCGCCAATCTGGCCCGCTTTGACGGTATCCGTTACGGTAATCGGATTGAAGGTGACGACTTGATCGATACTTACTTCAAGACTCGCGGTGCCGGGTTCGGCGATGAAGTAAAACGGCGTATTCTGCTTGGGACATATGTACTTAGCAGCGGTTATTACGATGCATATTATTTGAAGGCCCAGAAAGTACGGACGCTGATTCGCCGTGATTTCGAGGAAGCCGGCAAGGTGTGTGATGTGATTATGACCCCGGTAACGCCGTCGACCGCGTTCGGTTTTGGTGAAAAATCCGATCCGTTGCAGATGTACCTGGCCGATATTTTCACGATTGCCTTGAACTTGTCCGGCAACTGCGGAATCAGTGTCCCGGCTGGAATTGCCGCTGATAACAAGATGCCGGTTGGCGTACAGTTTATCGCTCCGGCCATGCGCGAGGATATCATCCTGAAAACGGCCTCCGTTTTTGAAGAAAAACGCGGTCCGATGCCGTCAGCGCCGTTGAATTGATCATAAAATAATCTGACTCGTCCGACTTGTCCGGCCCGTCTGAGTAAAAGAGGAGCAAGGCATTGATGAGGAAATATTTGCTTTCGACATTAGCCGCGCTGGCGGCATTCAGCCTTTACGGCGCAGAGGCGCGTCCCGGCCTTAAGGCCCCGGCGTTGTTTCTGCGTGAAGAACTGACCGGTCGAGCGGTCTCATTTCAACCGGAAGCGCTTAAGGAAGGTGAAAAAAGGCCCGAGGGTTTTAAATTCCTGGTCGGGCTGATGTTCTTCGGGTCATGGTCGCCGATGTCTGACGCGATGAATCCGGCATTGGCTTCCTTGCAGACTGAATTCCGTAAAAAGGGTTTTCGGCTTATCGCGGTTTCTCCCGAACCGAAAGACCGGGTCCAGGCTTTTCTAAAGCGCCATCCTGAAACTAACTTCGCGGTCGGAATCGACAAAGATGAAAAATCCCTGAAAGGTTATCTCGGGGTAAAAGTGGTGTTGCCGCGCGCGATTCTCATTGACGCCGATGAAGAGGTGTTATGGATTGGTGATGTGGTTGATATGCCGATGCTGGTCCGCAAATATTACAGCGGCAAATTTGACGCCGAGAAGCTGAATATTGTGTCCCAACTGCTTGAACAAATGCGTGCTTCCCTGCGGTCCGGCAATAACGGCGAGGCTGAAAAATTGGCTTACCGGGTACTGCAGAAAGATCCGGGCAATGCCGCCGCGATCAGGCTGGTCTTATTCATCAAGGAATCCGGCGGTCACCTGGCGGAGGCGGTGGATTTTCTCGATAAGACATATAAAAAATCCCCGGACAGTGTGGATGCGGCTTTTGCTTATTTGCAATTTATCGAGAGCCATCCTGAATTCATCAAAAAACTGGTTCCCACGGCAAAACTTGCCCTTGCTTCTTTTAAAAACAGGCCGCGTGATTTGAACTCACTGGCCTGGATGCTGCTGGATATGTTTCCTTTTGAAAACGGTACTTTGAAGATTGCTGAAAGCGCAATTAAAGAAGCCGTAAAAGGCTTGGCGAAAGATTCTTCCGATGAGGTTCGCGCCTCATTCCTGGTGACTGAAGCCCGATTATACTACAAGACCGGACAGCTGGATAAAGCGGTTGCCAGTCAAAAACAGGCGGTTGAATTGTTGGGCGATTCGACCCGTTCGATTGCCGCCGGCCAGATGTTGAAATACTATCAGGAAGCAAACTCTTTGCGTAAGAAATGAACGAGTTATGCAAAATGCGGATATTAATCACGAACAATGAAATGAGCGCGAGCATTGCGCAGGGCAACACTCGAAAAATCACGAAAAAGTTTTTTTATTTTTCAGTTCTGCTGAAAATTTAAATACTTCTCCGTGTTCTCCGTGGTGCAAATCATAATTTGTAAGAGTTTAGGTTCTTTTAGGTATTTTTGCCGATATCGATTACGACTTCCTTTTATTGCAGACTTACAGCCTGCGATTTGAGGATAAATTGAATTCACCGGGCGTTGCCCGGGGCTGAACAGTTTCGCTCTTTTAGAGCTTTTTATTCATTGAGCAACTCCAGGCTGTAAGCCTGAAATAGCAAAGCCCACGGCAACGCCGTGGGAAAAAAAGAAAAAATAGAAGCAGGCTGTAAGTCTGCAACAAAAAACGTGATATAATCAATGGAATATGGTTTATCCATGAAAACACCGAAAGAACCAGAGTTTATAAATAATACCGGAATCAGTTCTCGTCAAACCGCCCCGGTGTGCGATATTCGATTGCCTTCCAGAGCGGAAGCGGCGGAAATCGGACAGCTGATCTATCGTAACGAATGCGGCGAACAGGAAAAGTTTCTGGTACACTGGAATGTCGGAGAAGAGTTTATGTCTTTGGGGATCGGGCATTTCATCTGGTATCCGGCTGGGATCGATAAGAAATTCACTGAGATATTTCCGCGACTGCTGCGTTTTTTTGTCTCGCGAGGAATAACTCTTCCGAACTGGTTGACGCCTGAAACTCCCGCTCCGTGGTCCGATATTGATTGTTTTAAGGATGCGTTGGATACAGACGAATACCGGCAGTTGCTAACTCTGATGAAATCCACTTTTGATACACAGGTCGAGTTTATGGCGCAACGTTTTGCTGAAACAATTCCGGAAATATTGCGTGACCGGGCGATTGCCGATAAGGTCGAAGCCGTCGCCGCCTGTGAAAACGGGATGTATCTGTTAATGGATTATCTAAACTTCAAAGGGGCAGGGGTGATCGAGTCTGAACGTTACGCGGGGCAGGGCTGGGGGCTGCTGCAAGTCCTGGAGTATATGCAGGAAAATGAATCGCCTCGGGCTGCTTTCGCCGATGCCGCGGAGTTTGTTTTGAAACGACGCATTGCCAATTCAGCCCCGGAACGCGGCGAGGAGCGTTGGCTCCCCGGCTGGCTTAACCGGATAAATACTTACCGCTAAAACTAAAAAAAAGAAAAATCTGCGGAGCAGTATAATCGTTCCGCGTCGTACGCGGGCTTGGTCCAGCGAAGAATCGCTGGTCGCCGCAGGCGAAATTAAGTTGGCGAACTAGTTCGCCGCAGTATCATCATTTCATCTGAAGCGAGGTTATTGGAAAAGCAATTTGAGCTTTTTCAATAACGCTTGAGCGTAAGATGCTAACAGGATTTGCCTCAAGAAAAAAGTGAGGCACTACGCTGCGGAAGCGGAAATAAAGACGATTGCGATTGAAGGCGGTGATTTACCGGACTTTAGAGCATCGCAGACCTGAAAAGTCTGAGAATTGAGTGGAGTACCCGGGTATTCTTGCATCATTTGTAATATCAGGGGATAAGAAGTATATTGGATTGAGATGATACCGGAAAATGCTAAATCAAATTTTAAGCATCAAAAAATCAACGTAGGAGGTAGTTTTATGGGGTTTAATGATTGATTCAACCAGTAATGAACTTAATAAATAAATTATGTGTAGAGTCAAAATATCATGGGAGAAATTTATGTTTAAGATCAGGAGTTATTCGTCTGAAAATTACGATACGGCAGAACAGTCTTACAGGGATTTCCTTTGTAAGAATAAAGAATATATTAATTCAGTTTTATGGAAATATTTTTCCTATGATTTTTTTCATGATGGTGAAATATTGAATTATAATTTTGATGTCAATAGACAGTCTCTGGAAATTCAAATATCTGCCCCTAATATTGTATTTAAGGATAATCAGGATTATATCTCAACAAAATTTACTATCAAATTTCATGAAATTAAAAATATCACATGGAAATACTATTGCGATATGGATTGTGATGATGGAATAGACATGAGCCCTATGATATGTTCCCCTATTTATCTTTACTCGGAAATAGGCTCTATTGTCAGTTTCAATATAAATGAAGAAGATGATGATCTTGAACAATCAATAATTATACAGATATTGCGTGGAATAGAGGTATGGAGCCTTTCAATTATATTCATGGATATTGATGTTATTCCGGATGAGGCTTTAACTTTTGAATATTTAATCCAACAGCAAATTATTGAAGCTATCGGATTAAATAATACCTGATTTAATATGTTGTCAATTGGCAAGAAAATGTCCATTGAGTCCCTTTGAGGACTGGATGAGTCCCTTAGGAGGGTTTTTCCTGTTTTTTTATTAATTTTTAACTAAAAATTGGTTTTATATTTGAATTTTTAGGGTTTAAGCAAAAAAAAAGATGCGTGTGCCTGTAATGATTGATAGAAACAAAAGAGATCTCTTAATTGAGAAGTTGCGTGAACTCCTTTCAGGAAAGATTACGAATCTCGAATATGATGATTTGGAAGGTAAGTTTGCGTCAGATAAAGACCCTGTAACCTGGCTGATTTGGGAGAAAACATGGAGATTGTACGATGATTTCAAAGAGCATAAAGTTGGATTAACCCAGGAAGGAAGACAGTATTTTGCACGATGTATTCTGTTCCTTTATTCTAATTTGGAATATGAATGGCCATATCCGACTTATAAGCATTATTTGAGGAGATTTGTTACTATTCTTACTTTTGGTTTGTCAGCTTGCTTCAGAGAGCCTGAATATTCAAAGAAAGGTGATTTTGACGTATGGCCTTTTTTCAGAAAATATGATTTTGAAGCAGCCAAAAGTAATAATAAATTTCTCTATAAGGAATTTACAGAGGACTCATAATAAAATACTTGTCCTGGGTAAGTTGTATATAATGGGGCATCCCGAGAAGATGAGAAATAGTGAAAAATAGAGAAGAATATCATATAAAATGGGATAAAATCAATAGGGCGCATAACACGGGGCTGCCTCCATTTTATATTTGATTCTGTTTTTTTACTTGATTTTCCGCACGTTTGGGCGTACGATATAAGATATTGATTTTGCATAGCTTTTTTTCAAAAGCGTCACAAGCACCTCGCATGCTTGCATCGAGGAGGTTTATTTTTGAATGCCAAACATAAGGATCGGGTATAAAATGAGCGGAAAAAGGACAAGAGTAATCAATGCGTTAAACCACAGCAAACCGGATCGAACTCCGTTGTTTGAAATTTTTCAACCTTATCATCCGATCCACTGGGATATCTGCGGACGCAATATAGCCACGGATATGGCAATGGCCTGGGACGCGATGGCTGACGGAGTTGACTGGCAGGAGCTGGTTGACGCTCAAATTAAAGCCCAATATGCGATTAGACGTTATTTTGAACTTGATATGGTGCGTTTGAATGCCGCGCCGAAAAAAGATTACGAACGCCCGATCAAGACCGGTCCCGGAAAATGGACCCTGGGCGAACTGGCTTATCATGTGCATCCCCGTACGCTGTTGGTTGAACTGGAAGATCCGACTCAGGCTCAGGCGATGTCCAGCCGGGAATCGGAGGCGGATACCCGCCGGATGATCGAAGAGTGGGACGGACTGCCGCCGGTATTGCCGGAAAAAGGCGATCCGGTTCTGGAAGGCGTTCGGAAATTGGCCGAAGCAGATGGCGTCGACTGGGTGTATATGGGGGAAGTCGGAGCCGGGACCGGCGCGGCGTTCTACCCGCCGTTCATGTTGATGTGGATGCTTCTGGAACCGGAGGTTTATGAACGCTGGCTCGAAAAAAGCAAGTTGTATGGTCTGGCCAGAACAAAACAGTTGATCGAAGGCGGATGCGAAGTGATCGCGATGGGCGGCGACGTCAGTTGCGACAAAGGACCGTTTATTTCGCCGGACGAGTACAATAAATTTATCCTGCCGGTAATTCAGGAGCATGTCGGCCTGATTCACGCTATGGGGTCCAAAGCGGTCTATACCTCTGACGGCAACCATTGGGCAATCAAGCAGGGCTTTTTCTTTGATTCCGGCATTGACGGCTACAAGGAAGTTGACAAAGCCGCTGGCATGACCTGGCCGCGGCTGATCGAGGAAGGCGTGGCCGACAATGTATGCATAATCGGGAATCTCGATGCCCGGCATACGTTGTGCCATGCGACGCCGGAAGAAGTCAGGGCCGAAGTCATCGAGTGTCTCAAGTACGGACGACAAGCTGCCGGCGGACATATCCTGCATGCCAGTCATTCGGTCCATGAAGACGTCAAAACCGAAAACTATTACGCAGCGATTGACGCCTATCGTGATTTCTTCGGTCTGGAAAAGCTTGCCCGGTAAAGTTTTTAAGGCGACTCTAACCGATACCCGTTTTCAGTCATCAGGTTCGGACAAGCTATGTCTTCGACCATTTTGGAGTGCGCTTAGATTTAAGCGCTTTGACACTGAAGCATGGCTGATCGCTATAGTTGTTCCGCAACCTGGTTGCGGTCGCTCATGTTGTCATGTTCAGCTATGGCGGAATTTCGCCATAGACAAATTCTTCCGATCGGCAAATCCTGGAGCAAAGCGGTTAAATCTAATCTCCAAAATGAATTAAAGAATTTCGACCAGGTTGTTTATCCATGGAGGGCGAAACTCCGTTGAGCCGGACATGCCGCGCAGACGGTCGGCTCGAGGGACTCTCGCCCTCCACAAGACCTTGGACAGTGCATTCTTTCCTGGAGGGCGAAACTCCGTTGAGCCGGACATGCCGCGCAGACGGTCGGCTCGAGGGACTCTCGCCCTCCACAAGACCTTGGACCGGGTCATTCATCCCTGGAGGGCGAAACTTCGTTGAGCCGGACATGCCGCACAGACGGTCGGCTCGAGGTACTCTCGCCTTCCACAAGACCTTGGACCGGGTCATTCATCCCTGGAGGGCGAAACTCCGTTGAGCCGGACATGCCGCACAGACGGTCGGCTCGAGGGACTCTCGCCCTCCATTGAACCTTCGTCAAACGAAAGGCCGGATTTCTTGAATGAGGTTTGATTAGCCTTGAGAAAGGATTGACCAATTACATTTTTTTAAGAAATTATTAACTATTTGCACTTTTACTATTGAAAAATGACCAACAGGTCATTATTATATATATAAGGTCATAAAAATGAATATATAGTCATAAGAAAGGATGCAAGAGATGCCGAGATTAACAGATAAGGCGAAAAAATTATTGGACCAGACCATGAAGAAGGAAATAGGGGCTGAGACTTTGCGGCTGGTTGCGGAAAAGGGTTTGGACGGCTGGACCATGAATGATCTGGCGAAGAATCTGGATATTGCGAAGGGCACGTTGTACAATTATTTTTCAAATAAGGAATCGTTGCTGGAATCGGCCCTTGAACAGCATTTCATGGAAATGGAGCAAAAGATCAGGGAGCAGTTTAATTCAGGTAAAGCACCTGACGAGGTAATGCTGGGAATCGCGTCGGTAATGTTTAATCATTTTCACGCGCACCGGAAAATCCATGATCTGCTTTTTCCTAATTTGGCCCTGAAGCATTTTAAAAAGCGTAAATGCAAAAGAAAGAAAATGGTATTAAGGTTAAGTGAGGAAATATCAAAGGGGATTGAGATGGGAATATTCAGGCCGGTTGTTCCGGACGCGGTAAGTGAAGTTTTTCTCGGGGCGATCCGTGAATTTAATATTTCAAATATCGAACAGCAGATTTCACGGACGCCGGAAGAACAGTTGCAGTTAATTTCCAATATCGTCATTGACGGTATCAGAAGCAAGTGACAAGGAGATTAAGATGAGTTGGATGAAAAAAATATTATTTCCGGTCATTCTGGTTCCAGCGATTATTGTAGCTTATATGATGGTTGCCGGGAAAAAGCCTTTGCGTGAAAAAGAGGGAGGAGAGCTGGTTCATTCCGTTTCGGTTCTCAAGGTGCAGAAGATGACGGTCATACCGCGATTGCTGGGATATGGCGAGGTGCAACCGGCCAAAATATGGAAAGCCGTGGCTGAGGTAGCAGGAAAAATATCCTGGAAAGCACCAAGGTTGAACAGCGGCGAGTTCTTTAAAAAGGGAGATTTGCTGTTGCAGATCGAGGATAATACTTTCAAGCTGAATATCAAAAAGGCTGAGGCGGATATAAAGAAGACTCAGGCGAAGATCAAGGAACTGGAAAACTCCAGAGATAATCTGAAAGTGACTTTAAGCCTGCGCGAAAGTATGCTGAAAATCAAACAGCAGGAATTTGACCGTAAGAATAAACTGTTCAAAGCTAATGTAACCTCAAAATCCAGCCTGGAACAGGAGGAGTTGAATATCCTGTCCGAAAGGAACTCGGTGCAGGCTATCCGTTCTGAATTGACGCTGATTCCGAGTCAGATTGATTATCAGAAATCTCAACTTGAATCTTATCAAGCCCAGAAGGAGCAGGCCGAGTTGGATCTTAAATACACAAAAATAACCGCGCCGTTTGCCTGTCGTATATCCAGCGTTGATGTCGAGGTTTCGCAGTTCGTACAGAAAGGCTCGGTTCTGCTGGTTGCCGATTGGATAGGGAGTTCCGAAATAACCGCGCAGCTTGATGTATCCCGCATGAGAATGCTGGTGGACAGTGCGCTTCGCAAGAATAATAATATTAACCTGTCCGGTCAGAGAATCCCAGAGTCATTGGGACTTACCGCCAAAGTAAATTTTGGCGGCTATACGTGGAATGCCAAATGTGAACGCATGATTTCCTCGGTTGACGTTACTACCAGAACCATTGGCCTGGTCGTTTCGGTTGACGATACTTATAAGCTGGCCAGAAAAACCGGCCGACCGCCTCTGGTCAAAGGGATGTTTTGTACGGTTGAGGTGTTTGGCAACCCGCAGCCGGACAGTCTGGTTATTCCCCGTTCGGCGCTGCATGGCGATACTGTTTATATATGTAATGAGGAAAAACGACTGGCTTTTAAAAGGGTCAAAGTCAAGTATGAATTATTAAACTTTGCAATCATCGAATCCGGGCTGGAACCGGGCGAGACCCTGGTGACTACAGATATTGTCCCGGCGGTAGCCGGCATGAAACTGCGCCCGATTTTTGAAAGCGAGTTTTATCCGAAGGCAAAACGGGAAATAGGATTCATGAGTTTACCGTCGAAAAGTAAAATAAAAATCACCTCCAGGAGTAACTAAGATGATCGGCTGGTTTATAAAACATCCTACCGCCAGCAACCTTATTATGGGGCTTTTCCTGTTGCTTGGATTTATGACTCTGTTTCGTATCAAACGTGAGGTCATGCCGGATTTTTCCGATGAGAAAGTCAGTATCTCTATTGTCTATCCCGGCGCGACCGCCGAGGAAGTCGAAGAGGCGGTATGTGCTCCGGTTGAGGAAGCCTTGCAGAATGTTAACAACGTCAAGGAAACGGTTTCCAGTTCAAGGGAAGGCGCCGGGACTGTCACGGTTGAAATGGAGGAAGGCAGTAACTTCATCGAATTTTATAATGACATTAAAACTGAAGTCGAAGCGATAGACTCTTTTCCGAACGAAGTTGAGAATATTATTATCAAACCTCAGAGCAGAACCGATCATGTCTTTTCAATTGCGATTACCGGTAACATGAGTACGACTCATTTAAAGGAGTATTGTGAGCAGGTTAAGGAGCGGATAAAGCAGACGGTGGGCGGCGTTATGATTGATGTCGAAGGATTTTCGCAGCACGAATTCAGGATCGAATTGTCCCCGGAAATGCTTTATGAATATAAATTATCCGTCAGGGATATTGCGAACACGATCAAGAATCAGAATACCGATTTGCCGGCCGGAACCCTGGAAACCGGCGAAAGGGATATTCTGCTGCGTTTCAATGATCGGCGTAAGACGGTCAGTGATCTGGCGGATATGAGAATTGTATCCGGGGCCAGCGGCGGTGAAATCACCCTGGGGCAGATCGCGAAAATAACCGACCGCTTTGAGCTTGACGAGGAAAAAGTGCTGTTCAACGGTAAACGGGCCGGAATCCTGAATATATCCAAGAGCAAATCACGTGACAGCCTGAAAATATATGACGCGATTAATAAACTGATCGACAAAATCAAAGTTGAAGCTCCTCCCGGAGTGAAATTCTACACTACCAGAAATGCCGCCGATACAATCCGCGACCGCTTACGGCTGCTGACGGAAAACGGAATCCAGGGAATCATTCTGGTGTTCCTGACGCTTTGGTTGTTCCTGAATATCCGGCTCGCGTTCTGGGTCTCGATGGGATTGCCGATCTCTTTTCTCGGCGGATTATTTTTTATGAACTTATTTGGTATTTCGCTTAATATGATTTCAATGGTAGCGCTGTTGATTGCGATCGGCTTGCTGATGGACGATGCAATCGTGCTGTCAGAGAATATTGCGGTCCGTCTGAGAAAAGGAGACAAGGCGCTGGATGCGGCTATCAATGGTGTAAAAGAGGTTGCCAGCGGCGTGTTATCATCGTTTGCCACGACCGCGTGCGTGTTCCTGCCGCTGATGTTTACCAGCGGCAAACTGGGCAAGATTCTCAGCGTAATTCCGATTACTCTTTTGCTGGTGTTGTCGGTGAGCCTGATTGAAGCGTTCTTCATTATGCCTAATCACCTCGCGCATTCATTTAAGCATGGTCTGGGCAAGCCATTTGGAGCCAGAATCTATATCAATCGCGCGGTTGACTGGATCAGGTTGACTCTGGTTGGTGGTCTGATCAAACGGCTTATTCCGCATCGTTATTTGTTTCTCGGATGTGTGGCGGCGTTATTTGTCCTGTCGCTGGCGATGCCCGCTTCCGGTGTGTTGAAATATGTCGCCTTTCCTGATGTGGACGGCGACACTGTCTCAACCAAGGTGCTGTTGCCGCAGGGAACGCCTTTGGCCAGGAGCGAGGAAGTCGCGGCTAAATTGGTTACGGCACTGACCGAGGTAAATGAATATTTCAAACCACAGCAGCCTGGCGGGGTGGATTTGATCAATAACATTTCGATTCAGTTCAGCGTCAATAACAATGCCGGGAGTTCCGGCCCTAATATGTTCACGGTTCTGGCGGACTTGCTGCCGGGAGACGAACGGAACGCGTCGGTTAATGAGGTATTGGCGAAATGGCGTGAATGTACCGGCGAACTGTCCGGGGTTCAGAGTATTTCATATGACGACTTCCAGATGGGGCCGGCCGGTAATCCGATCGAGATAAGGCTGCGCGGCAAAAGCCTTGATGAACTGAAAAAAGCTTCGCTGACGCTTCAGAAAAAATTGAATTCCTATGACGGGGTTTTTGATGTCAGTGACGATATGTTGCCGGGCAAACCGGAAGTGATCATGAAGCTGAAGCCGGGCTCTCTGAAACTCGGTTTGAGCGCCGCGGCGATAGCCGGCCAACTTCGGGCCGCATTTCACGGCTCAACTGCGGACGAACTCCAGATCGGCAGCGAGAATTACGAGTATAATGTTCGGCTGTCAAAGGCGGATATCAACAACGTGAAGCGCTTTGATAATTTCAGAATTACTGCGCCGGATGGTCGTAAAATCCCTCTGGCGGCGGTTGTAGATATGAAATCAGGTCGCGGACTTTCCACAATCAAAAGGGTCGACGGTATGCGGACCGTCACCGTTACGGCAGATGTGGAAGACGCAAAAGCCAACGGCAGTGAAGTAATTGGAGATCTGCGGAAAAAATATTTTCCGGATTTCCTGAAAGAGTATCCCGGTATCAATATTTCGTATGGCGGCGCTACCAAACGCAGTGCGGAAACCGGCTCTTCAATGGGAACGTCTTTTCTGATCGGGGTGGTCGGTATCTTTATTCTGCTGGCGCTGCAGTTCCGCAGTTATATGGAGCCGCTGGCGATCATGGTTGCTATTCCGCTGGCGGTTATCGGGGCTATCTGGGGTCATATCTTTTTCGGAATCTCATTCAGTATGCCAAGTCTCATGGGCTTTATTTCGCTCTCAGGTATCGTTGTTAACGATTCCATTCTTATGATGGAGTTCATAAAAATGCGGGAACGGGAAGGCGGAGATTTGGAGGAAGCATTGGTTTCCGCGGGAAGCGACCGTTTCCGGGCGCTGATGCTTACTTCCCTGACGACTATCGCCGGACTGCTGCCGCTGCTGGCGGAAAAAAGCATGCAGGCTCAGACGCTTATTCCGCTGGCGATCAGTATCGTTACCGGTTTGACCGCTTCAACGTTGCTGGTGCTGTTTGTTATACCTACTTTCTATATGGTAATTCAGGATTTCCGCCGTCCTTCGTGAGCTTATGGCTCCCGACCGGTCTTAAACGCCACGCGGTAGGCCGCGGGCGTTTTGCCGGTGCGGCGACGGAATATCATGCTGAAATAACTTTGTCCGGTGAACCCGCAACGGCAGGCGATGTCGCCGATTTTCATGCCGGTGTTGCTTAACAGGGATTTGGCCTCTTCAAGTCGCCGTTCGCACAAATAACCGCTGAAACCGGTATTCATTTTTTCTTTGAAAAGATGCATAAAGCGTGACGGGCTCAAATGGCAGAGAACGGCGACATCGGATACCGAAATATTTTCACTGAAATGACGGTCGATATATTCCAGGGCAGGGTGTAGTCTGCTGCAGCTTTCGTCGTTCAGTGATTCCTGCAGGGCCATGGTTTTGGCGTGATGTCCGGCGGTGAATTCCAGCAACCGCAGGATGCGGCCAGCCGCTGCGACTGTCTCTGCGTTGTACAGCGGTAGACGGTCGAATTCTTTTTGACATTGAGCATAAACGCATTCGGCATTCGGCGCGCGAAACGGTCCAAGAAAAAAGGCTCCGGTATAGACTCCGTCGATGAAGATGGGCGTTACCAGTTCGTCAACTCCGGCGTGGCAGTGATGGATAAATGGATGTTTTTTCTGTTCTGCAAGGATGGCAATTTCCGCCGTATCATTCAATGAACAACGCTTCAGGCGCGCGGATGCGTTTTTGACGCGATCACAAAACGGGTTTCTATGCCGCTGCTGGTTTGGCGGCAGTGATTCCGTCGCGTGGCCGTCGGCGTCTTTCCAGATGACCGGGAGCCCGGTAAGCGTTGTCACCGCCGACATCAGTTCACTTACCGCTTTTTCGTATTTTTTATTGCTCATAATTGTAATTATATTATTAAAATAGCATTATATTTATAAAAATATAACATAATTGACTATATCTTTCCAGTCGAGCAGGTGTTAAAATATAGAAAACATTAACTTAAAGGATATGGTTATGAGTGAAGTTATTATACCGTCCCGCAATGTTCCGGTTGTTGGAAAATATGATATCTGTGTTATCGGCGGCAGTTGCACCGGCGTATTCGCGGCGCTCCGGGCGGCGAGGTTGGGCGCTAAAGTAATTCTGGTTGAAAAACAGAACCGCTGCGGCGGTGTCGCCGTCTCGGGCCTGGTCAGCATCTGGCACAGTTTGAAAGATACTGATTACAAGCAGGAGATTATTGCCGGTTTGACACTGGAAGTGTTGGAGCGGCTTGAGCGGCGTAACGCTGTAAGTTTCACAGACGAATGCAATTCGGCTTACGCGACGTTGAATACCGAGGAACTGGCGATTGAGCTGGATACTATGCTGTCGGAGGCCGGAGTTGATGTTTTGTTTCACACCGCATTTACCGCGCCATACTGGCAGGATGGTAAAACGGTCGGGGTGGTAGTTGAAAATAAATCAGGCTGTCAGGTAATCCTGGCAGATTACCTGATCGATGCTTCCGGTGACGCAGATCTTTGTCATCGTGCCGGTTGCGGCTGTCGTATGCCGGAGCATCCGCAGCCGCCGACGACTTGTGCCAGATTCAGCGACTGGGTTTTTCCGGATGGTTTTGATCTTGGGGTCGCAATTAGAAAGCATGCACAAGAATATAATATTCCGGAAGGCTTTATCTGGGGGCGACAGGTTCCCGGCAGCGATATTTTTATGCTGGCCGGAACCAGAGTTTTCGGGCGGGACTGCGCCGACGGCGGCGATTTGTCGGCGGCTGAGATTGAGGGAAGACGGCAGGTCAGGGCGATAATGGACATGTTAAAGGGAAAATACGGTTTTGACCGGATTACCCTTCAGGGATTGCCATCGATGATTGGAATTCGCGAGTCCCGGCACATTAAGGCGCTTTATCAGGTTACCGGCAAGGATTTACTGTATGGGGTGCGATTTGACGACGCGATTGCCAACGGCACTTACCGGGTTGATATTCATCAACCAGAGAGGCCCGGGATCATTTTCCGGTATCTTGACGGCAGGGAAATATATTCGTGTCCGGGACAGGCGGCAGAACATGGGCGCTGGCGTGAACCGGTCAATAACGATCCGAAGTTCTACCAAATCCCGTTGCGCAGCCTGATTCCAGTCGGGACAGATAATATTATTGCCGCAGGCCGGATGCTTGATGCCGACACGGAGGCATTCGGCGGTGTGCGGGTCATGGTCAACATGAATCAAACCGGGGAAGCGGCAGGGGCTACTGCTGCTCTCGCGTTAGATTCGGGGGCAACCATTGCAGCGGTTCCGGCTGAAACCGTAAGGAAAACAATGAAAAAAGGCGGTTCAGTTATTATTTAATCCGTACGACGGATGGCGCCGGGAATGTCCCGGTGCGATGTTTCGCTTCAGTCTCCGCACTTTGTGCTGCGGAAGCGGAGATTGTACAAAACGGCGTTTCCGCTCATCAATTATGCGGTCGTTCGCAAAACGATAAGATAATAATCATACCGCTTGATTTTAAATTATTCTTAATGTGTTGATAATAAGTTCTTTAATTCTATATGTTAAATCACATGATATATAATTATTAATTTCAGTGGATTAATTTCTGGAAACTTTTCATTATTTAATATTTACTCTTACTGCCGCAGGTTTTGTTAACCTTGCGGCAGGTTTTTGTTTAAAATAGTTAAAGGTTAAATTAAAAAAGATTTTCAAGCTAAAAACTAAGAAAAATTACAAAAATTTTAGCAAGGCTATTGCTTTTTTATGAATGAAATACTATAATATAGTTAAAGGTTTAACTAAATAAATCAGTATTCACGGAAACCAACAGAAAGGAACAGTTAAAATGAAAAACAAAAAACGTCAATCCTCGTCCTTCACTCTTATTGAACTTCTTGTGGTGATCGCTATCATTGCCATCCTCGCTTCGATGCTTTTGCCGGCATTGAATCAGGCCAGGGCAAAAGCTAAATCAATCAAATGTCTCTCCAATCTGAAACAGTTCGGGGTGATATGGGCCGGTTATTTTGATGATTACAAAGGATGGATTCCGCCGCTTGGAACGAGCAATACAGAGGACCGTTATGGCTGGGTTCTTTCCAAATATGCGCAATTGAAGATTGTGAGAAACAATAATCCTCTTTGGGATTGCCCAAGCAACCCTGACGTCGTTAATCCTATTTCATATAAAATAAGAGGATACTGGGATTGGAACGGTAATGTGAATGAAAGTAAGATGCCGGTCAGAGTATTGCTGCCTAAATTTATCAGCAGAGCATCCAAGGAGATTCTGATGGGCGATGCGGCAGTCTCAAACAGTCTGAAATTGCAAGGTTATTTGGGACGGGATTATACTTCCCTTATTTACCGTCATACTAATGACTCGCGGGCAAATATACTGTTATTGGACCTTCATGCCGCCACTGCAAGTCCTGTTCAAATCAATGTTGAAACCAATAATGATGGTCCCGGATACAATATAGATTAAGAAGCTGCCTGCTTAGGTAAGAAATTTTAAAACTGGTTAACGCTGATTATGAAAACAAAAAAAGCAACGCTTAACGAGATAGCCAAAGTATTCGGGGTTTCACCGGTTACGGTCAGCAACGCCTTGAATAAACGTAAAAATGTATCGCCGGACAAGGCGAAAGCTATCAGTAAATACGCCGAAAAGATCGGCTACCAGCCATCGTTGCTGGCTCAATCTCTGTTGCGCGGCCAAACCCATATTATCGGACTGCTGTTGAAAGAGTCACCGGAAGACCCGTGGAACAGTGCAATCTTGAATCGTCTTCAAGAGAAATTGTGGAATAAAGGCTATCATTTAAGTATGTTTGTCGCCACAGATGGTCATGAACGCTTGGTGGACGGGGTGAAATTCCTGGCTCAGTTAAAGGTTGACGCCTTGATTATTGGACCAATGGGGTTCAGTCATGAATTTAAAATGGTTGCGCCGCTGCTCAGTTCATTCCATTACGTGGCGGTGTTTGATACGGTGGAACATCTGCAGGTTGATAATGTGAAGATCGATGCCTATTCAGCCGCTCAGGTGGCGGTGGATCATCTGGTTGAAAACGGTCATCGAAATATTGGTATGCTCGGGGTGGTTGCGCACGAAATTAATCTGCCTGATCTGAAAACCCGTTATTCCGGTTTTGTCGATACCCTGCGACGGCACGGGTTGGAAATCAGGGATGAATGGATCATGGAAGATGACTCCGACAGTCAGCTGAATGTGGAACGTTTGAAAGAAAAAATTCGGAATGGTGATCTGCCGACCGCGTTTTTCTGTCATACCGACCATGTTGCGGCGCAGGCTATCAAGCTGTTTTATGAGCATAATATCAAAGTGCCTGACGATATTTCGATTATTGGAGTTAACAACCTTCCGATAGCCGAGATGATGATTCCGGGAATAACCACGATCAGTTTCAATATCGACCACTATGTGGACAAACTTGTTGAGTTGACAATGAATAATGTCTCAAGTAAATCTTCCGGAAAGAGTCAACGGGCGGTCAGGTATTTGGAATCGCCTTCTTTGATAAAGCGCGGCAGCGTTAAAAATATTAAATAAATGCATAGTCACTCCCATGAATAGGATGCCTGGTATTGAAAGATTAATGTTTTAAGTTTAAAGTAAATACGGGAAAAACTCAATATTGGCAATAATGATTTATGCCCGGGTGTTTAGATATTTGTATATTTACTATTCTTAATTTGATTAATGATACTGGATTCGTATAATCATAGATTAATATATTAACCCTAACCCCCTGAGATTAAAATGATTTTAAAAAAGCTGACTCAAACTCTACTATACAGTCTTGTTTTATCAACGGCTGTTTTCGCTGATAACACAATGAAACTGGTAAACGATCCGGGGAATGCTCCTGATGCCGCCAAGAACCGGTTTGGTCGCGGTCAGGTTGATTACCGCTATCGTCTGGCTAAAGCTCCGGTGTCAAATGCCGACTACGCGAAATTCCTTAGTGCTGCCGACAAGGGGGGAGTCGCCGGGCTTTACGATCCGCGCATGGCGATAAGCAGATCGGGAAACGGCGGTAGTTACGTATACGCTCCAAAGGCTGGTTATCAGGATAAACCTGTGACGTTTGTAAGTTATGCTAATGCGGCAAGTTACTGCAACTGGCTCAGTCAGGGCAGGGTGTATGATATTATCGACGGTCAGGTTACCAGGCGTCGCATAAGCAGGCCTGAATCAGGTGAAGTATTCTTTATTCCTTCGCACGCCGAATGGTACAAGGGGATGTATTATAAAAACGGGAAATATGATTACGGTGAACCGTTGAAAGTTGCCGAAATGATTGAAACCAGGCACGGCGTCTGGCATCGCGTAGCGATCGGGCACAGTAAAAATCCCGAGGCCTATATCAAATGCAATAACTATACGAACAATGTAACGGGAAAATCTGAAGACAATATCCGCAAGGAAAATATCGGGTTCAGGATTGCGTCCATGCCGCAGGTTCATGCCTGTCCGGAACTCAATAGCCGCTTTAACTATTTTTATCTCGACAAGCAGAATATAACATTGAAGTTGCGGGCGAAAAAAGCCTCAGACATCCGGCTCAATGTCGGCATCAGTAATTTGTGGAAACATCAGGTATATAATAAAACATTTAACATTTCCTTAAAATCCGGGACAAAGAATATTGATATTAAGGACGCAGTGAACAAGCCCGGCTATTACCGGTTGAAGGCTGAAATCTGTGTTGACGGGAAAGTCATCTCTGCGATGGAAACCCCTTTTGTGGTGATGGACCGTCAGCGTATGGCGGTTAGAAAAGAAGATTCCCCGTTTGGTATCAGCACCCATCTGGATCGCATGCTGAACTGCTGGGGACGAGTTTCGCCCGTGGAATATACTCCGATTCTGGAAGATATGGGCGTTTCATGGGTTAGAACCGACCTGCCGTGGCAATATGTTACCGGCGATCTGGTTGACAAGGGCTTCCATATTCTTTCTTTCTTCCCTTTTTACCACAAATATACGAAATTTGATTCCCCGTTCAAAGATACTCCGGTCTCTGAAAAATGGAAAAAAAACGGGGTTCCGCGAGAACTTTCTACCTATGCCGAAACCTGCTATAAAATGGTCAAAGACTATCCTCATGTGAAGAGCTGGGAAGTCGGGAATGAGCCCCATGCCTGGAATATCACTCCGGCCGATTACGCTCAAATGGTCAAGGCGGCCTACAAAGCGGCAAAGCTGGCCGATCCTGCCTCTACCGTGATCGTCGGGGATATGAACCATATTCATAAATCGGTTATTGCCGAATGCGGAGCGGCGGCATATTGCGACGCCGTCGCTATTCACACTTACGGTTTTTTCAAAAAATACCACGAGGGCGTTATTAACCGGATCGAGTCTTTGATAAATGTGCTCGACACTTATGGCTTCAAGAATAAACCGGTCTGGGTTACCGAGATAAGCGGCTGCGGTTACTGGAATCATATCTATCCCGGCAAAAACCGGGAAGAGGTTTACCGCTATCAGGCGCTTGACATGCCCAAGAAACTTACCGGGACATTATCTCTCGGTGTTAAAAAGAACTTTATCTATGAATTTGTCGATACCGTGACCAATCATACCGAAGGCGAATTCGGGGTTATTCGTTCCGATTTGCTGCCGAAACCAGCTTTCATGGCTTACCGGACAACCGCTATTGAGCTTGATGGCGCCAAATATGAAGGTCGAATAAAGTTTGCCCAAAAGGATTTTACCGGATTCGTATTCGGCAGCAAACAAAAGAAAACCGCGATTATCTGGAAAGAAGATAAACCGGCCACTCTGGTCAGACGCCAGAAAATAACCTTGCCGATGGTCGAAATATCCAAACCTGAGAGTCTTGTCTTCAAGGCTTCTGGAAAGGTCTATATGACGGACATCATGGGATGCAGAACCGAACTAACTGTAAAAGATGGCAAAGTCAATGTTCCGGTCAACGAATACCCGGTATTTGTCTCCGGGGATATTAAATATGAAATGGTCAATACCGTGTCTGCACCGGTTGTCAGGAAGCATACTCCGGCGGCAAAAGTTCAGATACTTCCGCCTTTGGCCCAGATGCGCGGAGCTAACGATCTGCACAATATGCAGCATGTGGTCCGGATCACGCTCCAAAGGGAAACGCCGCAGTTTCTTGACGTCAGGGTGCATAATCAGTCAAAGGTTGACCAGTCAGGGAAACTGTACCTTGTTGAGCCGGGCTCAAACTCCGATGACGGCTGGATGATCAAGCCGCGCGTCGCCAATATCACGGTCCTGGCTGAAAGTACCGCGACGGTCAGGTTCAATATAAAGATTCCCAAACGCCCCTATACCGGCGAGTCACCCTATATCCTCAAGGCGGTTTTTGAAAGCAACAAGGGGCGGTTTGTTAACGATGTGATTGTCTATCAGATGATTAAACATGAAGCCGTGACCGGAAAGCTGACTGAGGACCTTGAATTCGCCCGTAAAGCCGGCACCCCGCAATACCGGATGCATTCTCCACGACATATTAAAGGGAGCTATCAGGGCGACAATTTTGTTGCTGCAATTAGTGCCGGTCGGCAAAAGTTTGTCTTGCTGAAATCGATTGCCGAACCGGTTATATCGCAGGACGGCAAGTTGGATGGCGTTATCGGTTATTCAGTAAAGCAGACCCCGGACGTAAAGATCAGCAAAATAAGCCTGCGGCTGATCGATAATGATGGCGAGGTCTTCCAGTTCCAGAGAAAAGGCAAAGCGCCGGACAATAAATGGCTTGACGTTAAATTCGACCTGTCAAAACCCAAATCAGTTGTAAGTTGGGGCAAAAAGAAAAACGGCAAATTTGATTTTCCCGTCAAATGGCAATCGGTCGTGATCGACTATCTGGGAGGCTCCGGCGAAATATCCGTTTCCCCGGTGAAATTATGGAAAAAAGACTGACATATTAACTGAAGTAAGCGTTTGTATTTTAAATATTCATGGAGTCTCATCACTTCTCTGATGTAGTGTTTTATAGCTTTAATAATTTCCTGAATCCAGCTAATGAAAACTATATTTCTGGAGCAAAGAAATGCATGGAAATTTCGGTGTTAGAGTCTGATCTGTTTTGAAATATCAAAAACAGTATTTATTTTATTTGTCTTAAGTTTTTGCTTTTTATAACCTTATGGTTTTTTAATAATCAAGCTGTCTGATTATAATCAATATATCTGATTATTATTTTTGACTTTGTTTGATAGATTGTGTTATTATAAGTCCACGGAAACAAGTCCGTAAGCCGCTATCGAAATATCCAGCGATTTATTCTTAAAGCGAACTTCCGCCGTTACAACTTCTGAAGTGGTATTTTCAAGTATCAGCCGGCATGTTTTTCCGGTTTTTCTCAGCGAGAGCAGACGCACCGACGACGGCGAAACTTGCAATGATTCAGGAACCGCTTCCGTCAATGCTTTGCCGTTCGAAAAACTTGTGGACAACGCCGTTGAACTGTTCCAGTCGGCCTGGGCCGCAGGATAGTCGAATTTACCTGAATGAAACCAGATTGAATAGGTAAAAGTTTCCAGAATGTCCTGCCATACCGGGCAGTCAGTATTCAGCAGATTGTGGTAAAGCTGACCGTAAATATGGTTGGTTTGCGGACGGAACGGAAATTCCTGGAGCCATCGAGCTGTCTGAATTCCGCCAAACTGAACGAGCGGGGCATCCGGTGTTGCAATCACCATAGTGGAATCATCTGTTTCCACTGCCGTGAAACGGGAACAATAAAACAGATCGAGCATTGCCCCGGGTAGTAAATCCCGGCTGAGATCAATCAGGCCGATGTTCTGGTCAAATTTGAATTCGCCGTTTTTTCCGGCAAAAGGGAACGCAATATAACAGCATGTCTTTTTTTCGCTCTCCGGCTTGTCCAGGCGTATTTTGACATCTATCCGGGGATAATTATGATAGAACAGCAAGGTTCGTTGAAAACGGACAAGTCCGGCATCAGTTTCCATTTGCCCGTTCTGGGTCACTGCAGTTATGACAGATCCATTCGCTGTCATGGTATTCTCGATAATTTCAGGTTTGGGAAAATATGATTCCTTGTTTACTTTCATTCCGGCAAATTTGCTGTTTTGCGGCAAATCATCGATTCTCTGCATGATAAATTCACCCAGGCTCCATTTTGAGCTCTGGTCTAGCAATTCCGCTCCGTTCCGTTTATCCTTAACCGACATCAGGTTTCCATTCTGAGCAAATTTAACCTTGAAAAAAGCATTCTCAAAGCAGTCAGGAGCCTGTGACGCCTGGCAGACAAAGCAGCCGGGGCGTTCGCTGAAAACCGGATATAATGTTTTTGCGGTGAATGGAGGAACGTTTTCCACGGCAATCAGGTAACGGTTATGACCAATTTCCTGAAACGGTATCCGGAAGCCGTCAGAATCGCTCAATTTCTGCAATTGAAATGCATCCCGACCAAAATAAATTTCTGTCGTACCGGAAACCGGCTGCGCGGAGTCATTCCAGACAACTACGGCGGGTTTCCCGTCAGCCAACCCCGCTCCGAGATAGTTCTTTATAAGGCGGTCAATTCTGACGGCCCCGTCTTTGGCGGCGGCGGCGTAAAAAGCCTTCGCTTTCCAGCTTTCGCGATAACGGTCATAGGCTTGCCCGCGACAACCGTCCGCAGTAAATTCTTCCGGCCAGGTCCATTCGCTGAGTCCACAGGTATGATCACCGTAAAGCTGGAGATTTTCGTCCACGGCCCGGCAAAGCTCGTCGATATATTCATTCCTGACGCTTTTATTCAGCGTCAGCCTTGCGAGGTCACTGTAATAGATTCTTTGAGCAGCACGGTAATTTTTCAACGGTTCCGGGGTGGGATTGGCTCGGGAATTCCACGGGTCGGTAATGACGCCCTTTATTTCAGGTATCCTGCCGTTGTATTTCTTTTTCATATAATCAAAAAAACGAGACGGCGTAGTTAATTCTATCGCCGGAAATTTCCCGCTCGCATTGAGTTTATTTATCAATTGAGGAAGAAATGCGGCCGGGCCGCGATTATCTCCGCCGTATTGAAGCATTACCTCTTCCCATGGATAGTTTTCTTTTTCCAGACGTTTCAGAAAGCCGGTAAACACGCTTTCGGTATCAGGCGCATTATTGTCATTACTGGCGAAGTCGATTTCCACGCCGCGCTCATGGAGATCCAAATACTCTTTAATTGCGGGAAGAAACAGAAAAAGCGCCGCCTGACCGTATACCGCGTACAGTCCGGTCATATCCTGCGGCACTAAACTGCGGTCAATGCCGAGGTTCCATACTAAAGTGCGGGCGCCGTCTTTGGCGGTCAAATAGAACAGGTGCGGTAAGTCGGCACAAGGCAGGTGCACCTGAAAGCCGCCGACTCCGGCCGTCAGGTATTCGACCCCGCAATGGGCCAATACCGTCGGCAGTCGTCCGGCATAACCGCCAATGTCGTCAATCATCGCGCTTTTCACCGCGAAACCATACTTGTCACCCAACTCGCAGGCATATTCTACACAGCGGAACAATTCATCGGCGGACAGTAATTCGGTCAACGGCTGGGTTTCAAAGGCCTGCAGTTCAATTTTTCCGTCTTTCAGAGCCTGAATAAGTTCGCTTTGGCACTTTTCCGGGCGATTGCGCAAATAGTCTTTTACCAGATAGGCCGACTCGATCGTCCAATAAAAATCATCGTGTTTCCGGCACAGGTCCAGGGCTTCGTCCAAATGATTCAGATGCTGATCCATTACCTCCAAAGGCAGATCCGTATACCCGATATCCATATGGGTATGGTGCGTAATAAAAATCTTTTTAATCATTATTAATTCTCTTTATTGCGAAGAAGTAAATATTTCAGTAAAACAAGTTCCATAGCAATGTATAAAAAACAAGGCGTATAATTATCTATCCTGGTTAATTATTTTTTGCATACAGAGAACATAACAAAAGTTCCCGGTTTAAGTTTAATTTCATTTGTTGTACAGTTTTTTCCCGACATCGACTTTAAGTAATATTCATTATCTGGCAAAGCAATTTCAATTTTTTGAGTTTTGCCACCTTTGGGATTCTGAATAAGAATATAACCATTTCCCTGTGCGGTAAAACAATTTTGGTTTGAATTGAATATAAAAACACCGCCATCAACAGCCGCCGATTTTATTGTTTTCGTATCCAGAAAAGGGAATGTTGAATAATAAATATTTGCCTTGTCCATTTTTATGGATGCTGCTGCAATTTTACCATCAGGGAAACAACCTATAGTTCGTAGCTTATTTGATTTTTCTATATAAAAATAAGGAGTTAATGGTCTTTGAAATACGTCCCTTGCCCATTGCCAAGGGGTTTTAAAACCTTTGAGCTTAAGTGTATGCCCATTTACTTTCTTCATCTCACTAGGCATGATGCCACTTGAAGATTTCACTTTCATTCCTGTTAAATCACTGATATTGACCACATCAAATTTATTATTTTTAATTACTCCCGGTGCATAGAGATAGAGCACTGAAACTGCGGATTTATATAGTTTATTCTGAATATATTCAACAGTATTTGCATCCAGTTTAAAGCTGTTAGTAAATATAAACAAACCATATTGGTCAATAGGGATTTTATCTAAATCAGACAAATAATATATATCAAATCCAGCCCCAACCCTAGTTAGTTCTTCACTCATCAACCGCTCCATTAGATTATAAGGCATTGGTGATCTTCCTGCCCAAGAATCCATATAGTAAGCAGACTTATCATCTAACAATACAGCAATTCGTTTGATTTTTTTATCCGTCAAGCGGTCCCGAACCGGTTTATACGATTGTTCCTGTTCTATCTGTGACAGAAGCTGGTCATCCATGAACCATGGCGAAACTGCCTGCGCAGAACGCCTGCGTTCATCAAACGATTTATATACGTAACCGCAATTACGAAGCAGGCTTAAAGCCCAGTCACGGTGAAAAACCTCAAGAGTTGATTTTTGCGAATAACAACCATCAGCAAAGCGATGACCAAGATAAGTTCGAGTATCTTTTTCCCAAATATATAATTTATCATGCAGATTTAACGAAGCTACTGGCACATTTGGTATTGGCAATGAATCCATAGTGCGACGTTGATAATTTTGCCAGGCAAAGATCATATCAACTTGAGGATTGTTCAATACTTTTTCTGTTGCACAATGACCGCTATGTTTCTGATAAGCTATGTATGGATAGGAAAATAAGTGGCTAATATAAGTGTAATAAATACCTGTTAAAAGTCGTCCCTTTGAAGCATTTTTAACTGCTGAACATAGTTCTCCTGCAAAATTAGCATTCAAAAAATTATGAAATTCCCAGTAGTCAATAATTTTTCGCTCTTTTTCAGGGCATTGAAAGATATCATATGCAGATTTACTTACCAACTCATTTCGTGTGGGAAATGCATTCTTCCACGTTGCATTAGGATTGTTATGTGCCTTTCGCAATTTTTCCAGTGTTCCATATTTTTTACAAAGCCATCCCTCATAAGTCTGCCTCGCTACTTTGGAGTTATCTCCGGCGATAGATTTTAAGCCTCTAGTATAATTATCTCCACCATCGCCGTAATAAGGAATTACTCCGATTATTCGATTGGAGTATGATTTAGTATTAATCCATTTTAGAAAATTTTTTAAACGTTCAACCGCCCAATGGCGATATTTTTTTGAGGCCAGAGATACACCGAATATTCTTTTGCCAGCAGTAATTACTTCGTCGGGATTAGCTTTCCACCAGGCGCTAATTGCTCTCAGGTCTTCAGTCATTATTATATAAGCATTTGGATCTGTTTCCAAAAGACGCTTAATAAGATACTCATTAATCTTACAGAATTTTTTATAATCACGTTCTTCATTTCCTGGACTGCTAATCAAAGTTGCGTTATTCGTGTGGCAACCTAATATCCAAATACGAATTCCTGTACTGTTATATGCGCTGAAGACAGAAAAGGATTTTGCATCATCGTACCACATTCTAGGTAAAACTTTTTCGCCATTAATATCTATATATTTTGTACCAACGTTATCTGTTTTAATTGAACAAGATGGAAATTGTCCTATATTACTCAAGCTGTCGGATGTCGGTTTGTTGTCATTATTAATGTTTATCATTCCAGCGATGCTCGTAGCATAACATTTCCTTTTACTCACTAAAGTTAAACGTAAAGGATATTTTCCACTAGGAATATACTTAGGAATAAAAAAACTTATTTGAGCCGTTTGAGTTTTGCCAGTGTCCCATTCCGATGATTTTATCTTTGGATACCAAACAGTTTTGGCGGCTTTAAAATCACTTTTCGTATCTAGTCCAGCGTTTCCAAGTTCTGCAAGCATTACAATATTTTCATTCGGCTTGATTAGTGGTGTAAGCAAAATATTAAAGACAGCTTTTTTGCCTGCTTTTATTGTTTCGTTCAAATTTTTAGTGTCAAAGCGATATTGTCCTGCAAAATCTCTTTTTCTGCCTCTACAAATTCCTGCTCGTGGCACGAAAAAGTAAGTACCTGAACATTGAACTTCTCGCATTTGGGGTGGTTCAGAAAAGTATAAACGAAAACGCGAAGTGTTGATTGTTGAAAAATCATAGTAAACCCAATTATCTTTTGAGCTTTCTTTTTGAACAGGCAATGTAACGAATTTGCCGTTTAAATAAGCCATAACAGTTATTTTGCCAGAATATTTTCTGGTATAATAGATCGCGGCACAATTCACGCTTACGGGAACTGGCCAAGCAACCTCAATCCAAGGTTTGAGGTCTTCAGGTGCAAACTCCCAGGCAGATGGCTCACCATCTATGAGTTCATTTCTGTAATAGTCAGGCTGTCCATATTTTACGCTGGTATTTTCTGAAGAAGTCTTGAGTATAGCACCATATCGAGATATATTTAAATTATTTTTCATGCCAGATTCAAAGCTGGGAAATAATATCTTTTCGCCTTGCGCTTTGTCATTAAAGATTTTACATGAATCAAGCACAAACGGTGTCTTACGAGAGCTTGTTGCTGCTAAAAGGTAACTGCCGTTTGCTGGTTTTAGATTCCATTTATATCGTGTACTGGCAGTTTTTATGTTGTTACGATATAAAACAGCTTTGCCATTTCCCCATATAACAGTAAATTTATATTTCTTATTTTTGTCGAAATCACTTGAGGATGTTTGTAACAATGTGCGGTTATGACTATTTCCAAACCAAATCATCAAACGTCCATTTGTATTGAAATTAACTTGGAAAAGCATTTCTGGTTCCGGCCAATAAAGCTTGATAAGATTGAAGTTTCTCAAGAGCTTTTTTGTGTGCATTTGTGACAATGTAAACTCTATCACACCACTTTTGTTAAATTCGTAACTAGAAGCGTGATAATATTGCAGAGAATGGTCAGGCGAAAAAAACTTTTTCCCAAAAAAGCCCATTGCTGTCTTTGCCTCAGGAAACTTATGAAAAAAAGCATCAAAATTTAATGCTGATATTTTGCTTTTTGTATTAGTAAATATGTGGGGTTGGTTAGCATAACAGTTCATTAACAACATCCATACGGTAATAAATTTCAAAAATATTTTTATCATTAGATTGTTCCCTTTTAATTATCCAACCAAGGAGGAACTGTTCTTTCGTCACTATTTTTGCTCGTAGCATGTAAATCAACGAATACATAATTGGCTTTTCCCTGATGCCTGTATGCTGCTCTTGCCCACCAGTTAGTAACATCATTTTTTATGATATTACTTCCATTTCCATACCCATCTCCGACAAGATATACTTCTGAAGATTGCTTGATACTACTAAGCTTACGCCAAACATAAGCTGCATTTGTCGGAATATAATTAGCATAGCTTAAATGCTGGTTTATTCCATATGTGTTTCCGTACCATCTCAAATTTGTAACCGGATCTATTCGATATCCTCCATCTAGACCGAATATGGACTCAGGGCATTTAAAAATTCCTGTAGGAATTTTTGTTTCGTTAAAGTAATTCGGACTTATTGAAGCATCATAGGCTCCTTTTGTGTAACCACTCATGCAAAGCTGATTGTGCCATCTTATACGAAGTCCACCTGCATCATTATAATGTGGAACTATATAGTCATCATAATCATCAGCGTACATTCCGAAAGCTAAACCTAACTGTTTCATTTGACTTAAACAACTTATGCCTTTTGCTTTTGCCCTAGCCTTATTCAGTGCGGGTAATAACATACTTGCCAGGATAGCGATGATGGCAATCACTACAAGAAGTTCGATTAATGTGAAAGGTTTTAAGGAACGTTTTACCAATATTGGCGTTTCGTGGTTTTCGGTTTTCATTTTTTCCTCTTTCAATGTTTGTTAATATATTTGCCGGAATAATAAATTTCAATTAATAATCAATTACTTGAAAAAGTTTGTTCGCATCAAATTTTTCAATTAATATATATTAATATACTACCATTATATATGATCATGATAAAAAAGTCAATAGTACTTTGATAAAAATTTAATATTTATTGTCTTGTGGTTTTTTATACATAAAAAAAAGTTTTTTTTAATAGATTAGTCACTTGCAATAATTGAAATTATATATTAATATATATATATATTAATTAACTTTGACACAAGGATGGTCGTTTTGAGTAAAAATAAGACAAATGATGATTTTCTAAGGCCCTTAAAGACTTCTTCCCAGCCTTTATATTTAATGGCCAGAGAATATATTCTGAATAATATTCTAGCCGGAAACTGGAAACCGGGAGAACAGCTTCCTCCTGATCAATTTCTGGCGAAAGAACTTGGAATTAACCATATTACGCTCGGGAAAGCCTTGAATCTGTTGAGAGATGAAGGCTATCTGGTGCGTAATCGAGGACGGGGAACCTTCGTCATTGAAAACCTGCCTGAACCGGAAAAGGTTGCCGGAGCCAAAATAGCGGTGGTATTTGACTGCGCCAATGAGGATACGTTCATCGCCCAATTATTTCTGGCAATTCATAATGCGCTTGAAAAATATCATTTAAGGATGGAATTCATTTCATCTCGCAGCAGCAGCGAGGTTCAGCTCCAGCAGCTTCTGAAACTGCTTAAAGACAAAACTATCAGCGGCTGTATTCTCTGGTCTTTGCTGGACCAGGCTCAATCCAAAGAGTTTCTGGCCGCGCGTTCGCCGCTATTTCCAGTGGTATTGCTCGACCATCAGATAAATGGATTTAAAATAGATTTCAGCGGCTACGATGATTATAATTCGGGAAAACTTCTGGGGCAGCATATCTGGCGTCAGGGCTTCAAACGCTGCAGTCTTTGCTATCGCGAGAAGAACGCGGCTTACAGCACTAACCGGCAGCGTTTGGAAGGACTGCGAAGCACTCCAGGGCTTGATATTGAAATTTTTACCGATTATGGTTGGGGAGAGCCGGAGAAACTCGTAAATTATGTCTATCGCATGTCACTGAAAAATTCAACTCCCGCGGCGATCGTTCCGGTATCTGACGCTGATGCGGGCATGCTGGTTGATTCCATGAAGCAATCCGACTGGTCTGAAAATATCAGAATGTTTACTTTCTGCACAAAAGGAGAAAATTTCCCCGGGATTAGAATGCCGGCTGCGGCAATGGGAAAGAATGCGGTTGAAATAATTCATGCCAGACTCAGCGGAGATAACAGCGCGGTTATTGAAAAACGGGAAACCGGCACAATAAATATTCCTGAACAGAAGTAATCAAACAATCTTGCAGAAAACAGACGGTCTAACGGCTTTCCGGTTGTTCATTGCCTGAATACTAGTGCTGCATTCATCTCATTCGGCTCATGGCGTGTCTTCTGGACGCGGAAGCAGCATTGGAATGGTGAAAGTACAGGTGGTTCCTTTTCCCTGAGTACTTTTCACTTCCAGCTTGCCGCCCATAATATCTGCCATCTGTCTGGAGATTGTCAAGCCCAGGCCCGCACCGCCGTATTGCCGGGTGTCCGAGTTGTCTGCCTGGGAGAATGGCTCAAAGATATGTTTGATTTTGTCCGGCGGAATTCCAATGCCGGAATCTTTGATGACAAACTTTAGATGCATGTATTTATCATCCTGCTTAAGAATAGAACAATTGACGGATATTTCCCCTTTTTCGGTAAACTTCACGGCATTGTCGGCTAAATGTTTTAAAATTAAAGAAATGTGAGAGGAATCTCCCAGCAGGATGTCCGGTATAGCTTGATCTATCTCAACCTTGAAATCGACGTTTTTTTCTTCTGTCTTCATCATTAACTGGTTAAGAGTGTTATGTATCAGCGTTTTTATCCCGATAGGTTCATTGATAATCTTTACTTCCCCGAAAGTGGTCTTAGCCGCATTAAGAATATCATCGACAATTCGCAGTATTTGGGCTCCACTTCTATTAATCACTGAAATGAATTGTCTCTGCTCCTCTGTCAGAGGTGAGTCGTTTAATAGTTCCGTAACCCCGATTATTCCGTTGAGCGGGGTTCTCATTTCATGGCTCATGTTGGCCATAAATTGACTTTTTGTGGCGGTGGCGACCTGTGACTGGGATAATGCGTCGCGCAGGATATGCTCTTCTTCCTGGCGATGGATCGCTATGCCGATATGCGTGGCGATTTTTTCCAGCTGCTGAACTGCTGTTTCGGAAAAAATACCTGTTTTTTTGCTATTCAGTTGAAGCAGACCGATTATCTCTGATTTTACTTTAATCGGCACCAGAGCAAGGGATCTGTAAGAATGGTGAACGCAGATATTCCTCGGGTTGTACCTGAGGTCTTGTGATTTTGGTATCTTCAAGGCTTCTCTGGCGTCATTGGTCCAGACACTGCCGTAACTTGTAAACAGCGGATTATCGGGAATAGTTTTGCCGCTAAGCACCATGCCGCAGAAGCATTCCAACTTGGCGACTCCATTGCGATTTCGTTTGATTTTGCCATCAGGATTTCGGGATATGAGTAAGTTCTCGGTGCATAAAAACTCATCCGAAAAACCGGTTTGACAGAAATATGGAAAGTCTTCTCCGTCCTGGAGCCTGATTCCGGCCGCATCGCACCCGGAAACACTGACTAGTTCTGTCAAAACTTTATTCAGAGCCGCATCCAAATCTTTTGAACTGTTCAAGACTCCCATGCAATTACTGTACAGCTTATTGTACTCCCGCATATGGACACGTTCAGTTATATCTGTCATGGCGCCGATAATAGTTCCGTGGTATAATCTTGCGGATAATTCAACCCAAAGTGTATTGCCGTCTTTTCTGTAAAAATTCAGTTCATAATTATAGAAGCAACCGTTTGAAGTCAACAGGTCAATAAGTTTTTTTCGTTCAGATATATCAACATACGTTTTATCCGAGCTGTAATTATCGAGAAAATCATCGACACTGTCATATCCCAGAATTGTCGCACATCGTTCATTGCATGCCACTACTTTGCCATCGGACATTCTAGTTTTGAACGTGCCTACCTGTGAGTTTTCAAAAATAATTCGAAAATTCTCTTCACTTTCTTTGAGTTTTTCATCTTTCAAAATGTTTTCGGTTACATCCACGTCAATTCCGTGGTAAGCAATAGTTTTTCCGTCATCGTTTGGAATGGGGATGCAGGTTGTGGATATCCAGAGAATATCACCTTTAGCGGTTTGAAGTTTATGGAGGAAATCTTTGACCGGTTTATTGTCCTTGATATTTTGAAGCGCTTCCTGTTGGAATTTATGCCGACCTTCAGCCGGATGCAGATTATAGAAGTGCATTTTACCGATAATATCCTGTGGTCGATATCCCCAGACATCTTTCGATGAATTGCTGACATATGTATATAGACCATCGATATCAGTTTCCCAGATAACCACTCTGGTTTGACTGGCTACAGTGTTGAATCGCGTTTCACTTTCCTGTATTTGCCGGTTCTTGAAATGTTCCGCCGTCATGTCGCGGAAAACCAGAACTGCTCCGGTAATTTTCTGTTGCTTGTCATAGACCGGATTACAACTGAAGATTATCAAATATTCGTCTCCCGATTTGGAAAATAACGAAAATTTAGGTTCAAAGCACTCGGATATTTGTCCCTGCAAAGCCTGGGCTACTGGAGATATAATATTTTCCGGATTGTTCGGCTCGATGATTTTAAATACATCATCAATATTATGACTGGTTGCTTGTTCTGCATTCCATTTAGTAAGAATTTCAGCCTGAAGATTCATTTCAACTATTTTACCGTCTTTGTCAACAGAAATGACACCTTCACCGATCGAGTGCAGGGTTGCGGACAATCTTTCCCTGCTGTCGTGAAGCCAGGCTTGTTGAGCCCGGATGCCGGCATCGGTGTGCCGCAAGAGAACGACAATGAAAGCCATGAGCCCTATTAATAGTGCTCCGCTAATAGCTCCGCCTAAAATTAAAATATTGTGAAATTCGTTAAGCGAAGCAGTCACATCCGACAGGGCGATTATTTTAGCAATCTCCTTGCCGGATGAGTCATAAATAAAACTGACTCCCGCTCGCCAGGTTTTGTCATTAAATTCCAGTTTGTCGTTACAAGGTAGTTTCTTACGAGATAGAATATGGTTCAGTGAACCGATTTCATTTCTGAACCAGTTATTTGAAGAATAGACTACTATATTGTCAGCCAGCATATTCCAGTCTGCATTTCTTTGAGACTCACGCATTTGGAGTTCCCACTGCTGCTGATTTAGAGAAGCCTTTTCCGCCAGAACAATAAGCATGCATCCACTGAGGTTATGCCTGGTTTCCAGAATGTCATCAATATCCTTACCCAGTTCTATATAGCCGACAATTTTACCATCATTCAAGATTGGTTGTATTGCTCGCAGAGATAGTTCTCCATCAATCAACTCTAGTCCGGAAACCGTTTTTTGAGTCCTTTTCGCTTTTAAAAATGAGGCGCGATTGACTTCGTTGTTTTGAACCTTTGAAGTTTGCATCCTGAGGATACAGTTAAAATCATTGTCATAGAAAGCCAATATTTCTATATTCCTATTTTGTTGAGCTTTGAACAGAGGTTCCCACTGTTTCTTAAATTTGTCCCGGGATATTATTGAAAATGATGTTTTCTGAATGCATGGCATCATGGAAAGTGCTTCCAGGGTTTCGGTCAGGCCGCGTCCTTGATTATCCAGGTCAACCAGAAGCTCGTTGGCTATTGTATTATTTACAAGTTGCAATCGTTTATTTAATTTAAAATGAAACAGATAAGCAATTAAAGTGCCGATTCCGACGACAAGAATAAACATGACAGCTAATAACGGTAGCAATAATTTCCCCATGACATTGCTTGGTATAATTTTACTTTGCATTGACGCATAAATTGCGGTCAATGCTCCAATCAGGACAATGAGCATCAAACCAATTGGAAATGCCGCACGGGAATAAACTGTCATATCCCAGTCTTTTGCGTCTATATCCACCCCGAAAACTGCAATTGCCGTGCCTTTCTCATGATCCCTTATCGGGACCAGGGCCGAGGTCCAGACGCCCCACTCATCCTCAACCGGGCCCTCGACAAAAGGATAGCCGTCATAGAAAGAATTGTGGAGTTTGGTGGTCGCATCCTGATATATCTGACCGGGTGGAGAGTAGTCGACAGAATTGTCCGGTTCATTGTCCGCATAAAAAAAGACGTTGCCATTGGCATTTTGACCAAGCAGATAGACAAAGCGGCATTTCGGAATTGAAATCTTCAGCTCCAGCAGTTGCTGCTTAAGTTTTTTATATGTACTTTTTTTCAGATCCGCCTTTGATCCGGCCAGACTTTTTATCGTTTTTAAATCTAAGGTTTTTGAGCTTAATTGCGCTTCTTTCAGCAGGTCATTCCTCATTCCGGATTCATAATGCAACAGGATTAGCAGTGCTGATAGAATAAAAATGCCTATAAGCACGATGGAAAGTACGATTGCAACTAATCGCTTAAGTCGCAACATTTTTCACCCCTTTCGAATGCAATCATTCATATAATAAATATAAGGTTCAGGGTGAAAAATTGCAACCTTGCTGTTTATATTTTCAAGATAAAACTGTAAGGGTTAAGTGACTACCAATCAGCTGTCTAATGATTGGTAGCCTCTCCCATATTTTTAAATCGACCGATATAGTTTAATCTGCATCGGTTTCAGTTTGATGCCGGATGACTTTTCCTGTTCTCCGGTCAACAGGTTTTCAAGAATAGCGGGCGCGCCATTGAGTTTGTCTACTGTGACCGGTTTGCTTAGCAGGTTGGTGATAAAAATCAGCTTTTTACCTTTGTAGTCGGCACTCTGCACCCGTACTCCGAACATAGATGATGCGTTGACCGCGTTTTGAAGATTATATTTGCGGATTAAACCGGCGACCGCTTCGTGCATCTTTTTCGGATGCATTGCCGGAATTTCGGTTTGACCGGTCATGAACGCCAATGCCTTTTTGTCTCTAGCGTTTACGTTATGATCAAACGCCAGATTATCTTTGCCGATAAACAGCACTTTGCCGCCTTTTGTAATAAATTTCTTGATTTTCGCGACCGTGTTGTCACTGACATATTTAACATGCGGAACGATCAGCAGTTTGCAGTCCCGGTCGATATCCCGTTTTGCCAGTTGTCTTTCCGTGATATAACCGATTGAATCTCCGTGAAAGTACGCCGCCTGATAAGCCGCCAGATTGGTGTCAAGAAAATCCAGATCGATTATCGCGGACGGTTCGGAGTAAAGTATACGTATTTGCCTGGGCGTATTAGCCAGGGCCACCACTTCATTCGACCGCGCGTTCAGTTGCAGCATGCCATGATAATATGCATTCATCGTAACCGGCTGCATGCAGAAGCTGTCTATCAGGTCTTTGACAAGCCTTCGGCCATGCGATGACCGACCCCAGTGCCAGACTTCATTTGCCCCCATGCCGTGCAGATGCCCGAGCCACAACGATAGTTCCATATATTCCGGCGGCAGTGACGGCTCCCGGAAAAATACGGTGGACTGAGCGTGCCATTCATCGTCAAGCAGCAGTTTATCCGGAGCCAGCGATTTCATAAAGTCGAAGGCTAATGACTGTTCCAGCCAGCACAAAGCGTACATTTCCGGAGTATTGTTCAATGTCGAGCGTACTACATAATGCGGTGACAGGTTCAAACTGGTGTCACAGCCGTTGATCTCGAGAATATCGGTTAGGGCCTCGCGGTCAATTCCATTGCAGTGCCGGGAAAATTCCAACGGCACGTCCGGAGGATTCCGCTTATTCATCAGGAAAAAACGTGAAGCGCTGCGTTTTCCCAGAATAGTCGGGGAATTTGAGGTCTTTATATAAGTTCTGGCTTCCGGATGATATTTTTTGATTTGGGCGTGCATGAATTTAAAGAAATCGGTTACGCGATTCTGATTGAAGTCACAAAAATCGAACCATTCTTTTTTGTTGCCGCTTATTGCCTGATGGCCCTTTTCCGGCATCGGATGGTTTTTTATTTCATCAAAATTTTTATAGGATTTGCCCCAGGCCTGATTTAGGTCGGCTATTGTTTTGTATTTGTTTTTCAGGTACTTGCGGTATTTGATATAAAAGTATTTCGTCTTCTTTGGTTTTGTCCAGTGGGGTTCGTTAGCGAGATGATAGCCGAACATATTCGGATGATCCTTGAACATTGGGACCATTACGGCAAAAAACTTTTCCCATATCTTTTTCGCGGCCGGGTGGTCGATGTCGAAATTACAATATGGTTTGCCGTCGCTGTCCATAATGCCCGGATATTTTTTGCTCAGATCCGGAATGATCGGCGTCATCCAGACCGCGAACATCTGGTCCTTGATCGTTTTGATCTTTTCTTTTCGTTCGTTGATCTTGTCGGTTTTCAGATTCATGTTTTCATCAAAAAAATGAAACGGCGTGGCCGAAACACACTCTATGAACTGCAGCGGAGTTTCCTCCCGGGACCAGTTGGCGTCGGATAGCAGAACCGGTTTGCCGTTTTTGTAGAAATAACCGTTCTTTAGTTCAAGTCCTTTCGCGGTAATGTCTTCAATCGCCGGAAATCCGGTTCTGAGTGACGGCTTCTTTTCTATTTTTTTAAGATCAGTCAAAGCTTTATCAAGAATGCGGTTAACTTCTGTCAGTTCCCGCCGCGGCAGGTTTTTGTATATTTCATCAGCGTTACCGAAATTCTTATATCTTTCAATATAGAATTTTTTGTAACGCGGCATGTTTTTCCGGTCTTCTTCGATCCAGCCATTCAGGAAAAATTCAGCTATTTTGACGGTGATCTTTTCCGGTTCGATGTTTATTTTTTTCGCGGCCAAAATCTTTATTTCGCTTTTGACTTGAGCAAGTTTTTGCCTCGCATTATCTTCAAGCTCTTTTTCACTGACTTGTTTTTGTACTGCCACCTTCGTGTATTTTTCCACATCCGGCTCGCTGACCGCTTTTGCTTTAAACAAGACGGTTACTTTTTTCCCTGCAGTGACCTTGATCAGCTGGTTAAGGGCATTGTCATGCCAGGCCGCCGCACTGATTTCTCCGTCTTTTTCAAATCTCGGCTTCGCGCCGTGCCAGTTGTACCAGTCGGTAAATTTTCCTTTTTTGTCGAATTGCGAAAAGTCCCCGTTTCTCAGCGTGGCTCCGGTTAGTTTTATATCATCATACAGGGTCCAGAGACGTTTTCTTTTTCGGGTTGTTTTGTCAAATTGATTACGTCCCAGCAGGCAGATTCGTATATTGCCGCTTTTTTGCGGAGTGAATGAAAACTCGAAGTTCCTCCATTTATCTGTGAGTTCTTTTTTTCCTGTTATCTGCAAATAACAATTGCGTTTCGCTTCCGGTTTGACCCAGCCGGGATGGAATATGTCAAGCCCCGGATCATTATTTGTGAAAGCGACCGCTACATCATCTTTTCTGCCGTCCAGGTCGATTTTGACGGCGGAATACAAAGCCGCTTGCAAGCAGATTGCTCCGGTTGTCAGCAAAGATAATATTAAAATGCGTCTCATATTTGTTCCTCCGGTTTTATAAGCATTGTTGCATAAATATTCATATTAATAAATCGCGGTTATTGAACTTAAGTCGAAGTCCATAAAACAATATAAAAATATGCATGACCGCATATTAATACACTAAATCTCTGAAGTTTTCAACCCGGTGAAACGTCACCATATCGCCGTCATGGGCCGATTTGGCGTTTTCAGAACCGGAGCGACTCAGTATTTGCAGATCATCCCCGTCGATGACCATGCTGGCGTAACTGCGGGAAACCCTGTTTTCCGCTCCCAACGCGACAACTCCGGCAAAGCACCACGCAGTCAGATTTTTTGAGTAATAAAGTACCAGACTGTTACGGTCCCAGGCCAGAAAATGTTCCCGCGCCTGTGAACTGAGCAGCCAGTAGAGTTTGGTTTTTTCATCATAAAGCATGTGGAATTTCAAGTGTCCCCCGGGCATCGGCAGAAAAACGATGTCAGCGCCGGACGGATGCTGTTGAAAAGATGTGATCATTTTTCCGGTTCCCGGTTCTTCTCCCTGTTCAACCACTTTCAGCATTGCCGCAAAATCGGTTCCGCCGGAATGGAACCGCATGAACAGATGAAACGTCCTGCCGCTTGGATCATGCCACCAGTGCTTGTCGTCCATGACCTGTACCACATTGGTTTCCAGCCAGCCCAATGGGGCATTGATATGGGTTTTCGGATCAAAAACCAGTGAATCCGGTACCGGTAGCGGCGGCATGCCGAAATAGATCAGCTTGTCGACGTCGATAACGTCTCTGAATGCCGGAGCCTCGGCGAAAGTCCAGCTTTCTACTTTGGTAAGGTCGGCGTCAAGCGGGGCGCGCATCAGGACCGGGGCCATCGCGTTTGGCGGCCATAGCTGCATTTTGTAACGCAGTTGTTCCATCACCAGATATACGCAGTTGTTGGCGTACCAGACATTACAAGGTGCCTGATGCCATTTTTCGCCTTCGGTCAACTTCACCGGTTCGCTCCATGTGTCGCCATAATCATCCGAACGCATGACCATGAGGTCCTTTTCGTGTCCCAGCAGGTAAAGCGTTTCACCGGCCATGAACGGGCGGGCGTGACGGAACGGATATGAGGTGATCTGTCGCCAGTTATCGCCGTGGTCGTCACTGACGGCGATATATCCGGTGCTGAAATTTATCTCTGAACCGTCTTCGATCTTTTGCAGCGGCCCGCGCAAACCGTAGGTTGCGATCAGACGACCGTTTGGACAGCGGCAAATCCCGGGACTGCATGAATAAAGGGTTTTCGGGTCTTCGGTTTTTACGAGGGTATTGACATCCCGTCCAATGAACATGGGCTGATTTGAGTACATAATTCTTTCTGTCTGGTTGTTTAATTTGTTGATAGTATTTATTCTCGATTACAGTCGAGCAGGGTGTTTAAATAATTATTCCAGGTTACGGGGGCTCCGTCATATACCTGGGCGGCGGTCAAGGCTTCCACCCGCCCGTCGCAGAACCCGAAATTGAATCTGCCGCTGTGATCTGCCGGATATGTTTTGTCTATCCTGAACATTTCTACTGAGTCAGAAGTTCCTCCCAGATAATTTTTGTTGTCCTGCGGCCAGTAGTCGAATACCTGAATCGTGTTCGAATATTTTCTGACTCTTGAACTTTTCATGGTCCAGTTGTTGGCGCCGTCATTCCCGATTAATCCTACCCAGCGATTAGCATTCGCGGAGGTACGGGGATGGCCTGCGGTGAAATCATAACTCCTCAGATGATAATCAGATATATATGCCCGGTGTTGCACACTGTCGGAAGGACAGCGGTACATTTTGTTTGATAATGTTTTCTGAGCGTTGTGAATATAAGACATGGCGATCTGGGCGTCGGAGAGTTTGCGTCCGTCATAGGCGCTCAATTGATCGTCCCAACTGCGTTTTACTCCGTTCGAGGCATCGCTGCTCATATAGAACTGATCCGAGTCATCAAGATAAAGTGCGGTCAATACTCCAATCTGTTTAAGGTTGCTTGTACAGCTGATCGCCTTGGCTTTGTCTCTCGCCTTGTTTAATGCGGGCATCAATATGCTGGCAAGGATTGCTATAATAGCAATCACTACAAGTAATTCTATTAGTGTGAATGTTCTGTTTTGCTTCATTTTGAGTACCCTTCTTTTGTTGTTTATCAATAAATATAATTTAAATTTTTATTGAAGCCACACTGTCTCGTTCTACCAGAGACGGCTCGATTTTTTTGGTAATCAATTCACGCTGCGGATTCTTAATCTTATCCATTAACGCATCGACTGTTTCAATGGCCATTTGCCGCATTGCCCCGTCAATCGTTGTCAATGGCGTGATGGTCATGCCGGACTCTTTCAGGTTGTCGAAGCCGATAAGTGAGAAGTCTTCCGGAACCTTGTAGCCCCGCTTGTAAATTGCCCGCATTGCGCCGTCGGCGGCACAGTCATTCTGGCAGACAAATGCACTTGGTAGTTCTTCTTTCGGATAGCTGTCCAGCAAATGCCCCATTGCTTCCATGCCACCGTGAACATAACTCGGCCCGTCAACCAGAAATTTACCGCTGAGCGGAAGTTCATGTTTGATCATCGCATCCTGAAAAGCCGCTCGACGGGAGCCGCTGAACGATTCCATTACATGGGCCGGACTGCACAAAAAACCGATATTCCGGTGCCCCCGGTCATAAAGATAATCAACCGCCAGTTCGGCCCCGGCTTTCAGGTCTATCTGAATCCGATCGATCGGCAGGTCATACATACAGTTGAATGCCACAACCGGTATTTTCCGGTTAATCAGGTTTACCAGACTGTTCAAACTTGACGGATTGTAATAAGGCCCGGCGATGATTCCGGCTACTCTACCGCCGGATAACTGGTCGATACAGCGCATTAATTTTTCGGGATTGTTTTTCCCCAGGGTCAGGAGCATGGTTTGACCATGTTTATCCAATTCATCTTCGAGAGAACTGATCATTTCACTTAACCATGAGTTGGTCACGTCCAGAGTAATCAGCGCCCCGATAGTGTTGATTGTCTCCTTCCTCAACATTTGCCCGGCAAAGTTTGGCGTGTAGTTAAGCTCATGCGCAAGGCTTCGTACTTTGCGTTTCATGCCGCTGCTGATGCCAGGTTGATTGCGCAGGGCTTTACTTACTGTGGTTTTACTGACCTTTAAATGTTCGGCCAGTGTCGCCAAAGTTACGGTCCCGTTTTCCATAAAGTATATCCATTAAGTTTATCGTTTATCTAAATGGATTATACATGTAATTAATATTATTGTCAATAGAGTGTTTTATGTTACTCTTTTTTTTAGATTTATTATGCTTTTTTGAACTTGATATTAATGTGTTATAAATAATATATAGATATTTTGAATATTCAAAATAGATGTTTATACTATAAGATTATCGTTAATCTTTTGGTAGTGGAACAAGACTGAATTCAGAAAATTTTGTGTGATATTCCATGATTTGTGTTGGCCGAACAACATCCCAAGCTGAGTCATAGTGTATCTTTAAGCTTTCTGAAACAATATAATATTCCGGAAGGGCTGGAGCCTCGAGAGAGGTGTTTTTTCTCAATTCTTTCGGGATCGTCAAATAAACTTCCGGTTTGACGGATGAAGAGTTTTGAACCTAAAATTGCGCCTTCGGTAAAATGTCGGGTACGACGCAGGAATCGTACATGCATTGATTCTTTTTGTCGGGCTTTGTCACGTGCTGCATAGATTTCTTCGCTTGAGGCTCCGGTCTCCGCCGTGATGATTCGTGCCAGTTCGCCGCGGAAAAACGCAAATAGTTCGTTTTCAGTCCATTGCGAAGTGTCACCCGTAGTAATGTTTGGCTTCATGTGTTTAACAAAATTTGTATAGAACATGTGTTTTCCACTCCTGCAATAGCGGCCCCAGGTGGTGAAATTGTAATCAGAAGGATCGGTTTTCAAGCCTGCCCGGACCGGGTTAAGTTCGACGTAGTTCACGCAGGCAGCCAGGGCGTTTATGCGCTCGAGGATCACGCTTTTGAACCGTCCGCCCCAGAGTTGTCCGGTCCGGTCGCGGGTTTCGTTGTAGACGCAGGTAAATTGGCGTTGGTAGGCCGACATGAAGCGGCTGATATCGATCATTTTAAGGCCAATTTCCTGGCATTGCGCTTGGTTTTCAAGACTGATAACAGGGGTTCGCGGGCCGAATTTGAAGATTTTTTTCATGGATTTGTAATAGGCGTTGTGTCGTTTAACAATGACCTCAAGCGACGGCAGTTCATCCGGTCCGGGAGCGTAAACTACCAAGTGAAAATGGTTGCCCATCCAAGCCGCTGAAATTACCTCGATTAGAAAATAATCGCAAAGATATCTCAGCAACGTGAAACCATATTCCTTATCCGCATCTGAGAACGGATGATCACCTTTGATGCAGCCGATGCGATTGTAAAGATGGTAATAGCAACCTTCGTCTTTGACTTTCATTCGCGCTTCCATTTTGTTCTCCTTTTGATTGGTTTGGGAGATAATATATACGTTGAAATCAGGTTTGTCAAATAGTCAGACGGATTGATTTTTTTAAATTTATAAAATGCTGTCAATTAATTAGTTGTGTTATGATGATGGATGAAAAATAACCGATGTGTACGAGATGGACACAGCGGTCATTAATATAGTGGATTGATGTTGTTAATTAAATCAGTTGCAGCTCTTTTAATAAAGCTTCTATTTTTGCTCTTTCCGGTTGACGGAAAGCGTGGAATGGTTCAGCCATGAAGTCGCTGCAAATTCCCATTATGTTCAAAGCACATTTGACTCCTTTGATCATCCCGGATGCATAACGTCCGCAAGCATAAAGTTTGCGATTTTCAAAGATTGCTTTCTGAAGCTCCTGCATACGGAGAACGTTACCCGCTTTTGCCGCTTCATACATATTGACGAACAAACGCGGATTGATGTTGGCTCCGCCGGCAACACCGCCATGCCCGCCGAACATGACAGATTCGCCTAGTAACTCTTCCGGCCCCATGAGTAATGAAAAATCAGGTTTGTCACGCATCACCGTAATATATTCGTGGTAGCGGGTCATATTGCCGGAACTGTCCTTGAAACCGACGATACCATCTATTTCCGAAGCCTGACGCAGGGTGTTTACTTCGATGTCAACTTTGGTCATGGCAGGCATGTTGTAAAGGAACAAGGGAAGCGGTAGTTTTGGGGTCAGGTGTCCAAGATATTCCAGCAATTCCGGTTGTCCGGCCGGAAAATAATAGGGAGGGGCCAATACGACCGCTGATGCGCCATGTGTCGCTGCATGTTCGGCCAATCGGATCGATTCGGCAAAAGAGGTATCGGTAATTCCAACCAGGACTGGGACACGCCCAGCAACTTGTTTGCAGGAGTGTTCGACCATTTCATACTTAAGTTTCATGCTCAGACTTGGGCCTTCGCCGGTAGTTCCCAACAGGAACAGGCCATGGACCCCGCCGCCGATGATGTGTTCGATCAGTTTTTCCAATCCCGGTTGATCCAAATTAAATTCGTCGGCGAGAGGAGTGATTATCGGCGGAACGACGCCTTCCAACTGTTTTGTGAGTTTCATTTTTTTTATCCTTTATGTTATGGTTGATTTTTTATTTTATCGAATTGTTCATCAGCATATTGGCTGGTGGAAGGTTCTCGCCGCCGCGCGGCGGGCGTTGGAACTCGATTTCCGAGGTTCTGACATCGAGCGCTTTTTTAAGCCTGGTTTGTTCTGCCTGAAATTCCGGATTGTTCCATCGGTTATTCAATTCGTCCGGATCATTCAGCATATCATATAACTCGCCTTCATCCGTTGTATGGTAATAGCACAGTTTCCAGCGTTTATCCCGGATCATCGTGCCTTGAATTTCCGGATTCCAATAGCGATTTCCACTACGGATTCCGGTATTGCGGTAGCGGCAGGTTACATATTCTCTGGCAGAGCTTTCATCCGCGACCGTGTTAAGCATATTAAATGATTCCGGCAGCAGTCTTGAACATTCTTCAGAAGATATTCCGGCGGCCTGGAGGATTGTGGCAGCAAGGTCAAAGTTCTGGACCGGTGTCTGGATTTTTTTGCCAGGAGCAAGTTTTTCCGGCCAATGGATAATAAGCGGGACGTTAACGCAGGCATCATAGAAGAACGCGCCTTTGACCATCAAGCGATGGTCGCCCATCATGTCGCCATGGTCGCTGGTGAAGATAACCAGGGTATTATCCAATTTTCCCTGTTCTTCAAGACATTCGATAACCCGGCCGACTTCGTCATCAAGCAGTTCCATCATGGAATAGTAGCCGCGTCGCATTTCACGGATATCTTCCGGACTGAAGGCGTCGAAATCTCCGAGATAGCCTTCGTGACTTTCCCTGAAATGAGCGGAGGGGCGACCTTCAAGAGTGTTTTCCACCGGTTCGGGTATTTTTTCTTCATCAATCCGGTTCATATATTCCTGCGGGCCGCAGTCATACGGATTGTGCGGATCGAATACACTCATACAGGCGAACCATGGGGCATCGCCGGTTTCTTTGATAAAGTCAATGGTTCGCTGGGCCGACCAATGGGTTAAATGCAGTTCGCTAGGGATATCTTTAACGTCGCGTTTGAGTTTCATCATGCGCTGGCAGAATTCAGGATTTTGTTTTTCCAGCCATTTGCGGTAGGCGTGCTGATCGGATTCCATGCAGACGCACGCTTCATTGCACCATTCGTAAACGTCGAAGCCGTCATGCGGATGTCTGCCGTTTGATTCGGCAATCATACTGGAGACATGAAGTTTTCCGAACAGCGCGGTCCGGTAACCGTGTTGCTGCAGATAGGTCGGAAACAATATTTCATCCTCATGCAGATTATCGTAAAGGCGCATGACGCCGTGTCCGGGCAGATCTTTGCCGGTCCAGATCGAGGCGCGCGACGGGGTGCAAATCGGATTTGAAACGACACAGTTTTCAAATAAAACGCCTTCATGCGCCAGCCGGTCGAGATTGGGAGATTTTACCGCATCACAATTATAGCAACCGAGGGAATCCGAACGCTGCTGGTCGGTCATTATCAATAATATATTGGGTTTACTTTTACTCATGTTTTCCTTATGATCGGGCTGTTTCAGGCTCTGGCGGTATCCGGCTTGATTTCATTCCAGTTCCGACTGAATTCGCAATTAAGGTGCAAATTTTTCAGGTCATAGAAATACCAGTCCTGAATCTCCTGTTCGCGGGTCAGACCGTTGGTGGCCGGTACGTATTGCCGCAGCGACTGATCCTGATGGTCGTGGCGGACCGGCAGCGGTAATGTGTCTTCAGTAGCAAAGGCCCATTCCAGCAGCATATCCTTTAGTTCGCTGACCTTGTCGGAATCTTTCATATCATCCCAAAGATTGAATTGTTCATCCGGGTCTTCATCCAGATTGTACAGTTCGCCGAGATCTCTGCCGGGATAGTAAACCATTTTCCAGGGACCGGTTCTGACCATGCGTCCGAAATAGTTTTCGGAAAAAGCGGCGGAGCGGTGAAAATCACGTTTAGCCGGATCATAGAGCATCGGAACCAGACTTTTGCCCATGCGCCCTTCGCCGGGGTCGGCGGCACCCATTTCGCAGATCGTGTTAAAGATGTCGATATTCTCAACCATAGCGGCGGAACGCCCCGGCGCGTATAACTGTGGAGCATGAACGATCAGCGGTGCCCGGACGCTTTGTTCGTAGAAGCACTGCTTGTAAAACAGGCCGTGGTCGCCAAGCAAATCACCGTGATCCGAGGTGTAAATTATAATCGTGTTATCGTACAGATTTTTTTCTTTCAGAACGGTAATGATACGTCCAATCCAGTCGTCAACCAGAGTATTGAGCCCGTAGTAGGCTTTTTTCATCGTTCTGACTTGTTCCGGGGTTATTTCGTCGGATTTATAGGAGCGATTCAGGCGGTCGTTGATGTAATTGTAGGCGATTTTGGGTTTGCGGTCAACTTCACCCGGCAGCATGTTGCGCTCAGGCAAGTCGGCGTCGTCGAACATTGTATCGTATGGCTCCGGCGGATCGTAAGGGTTGTGCGGACTCAGGAACGACGCAAAGAGGCAGAACGGACCGTCAATGTTTTCCAAATATTCACACACGGACGCGCCGACGAATGAGTCGATATGCAGTTCCGCCGGAACCTTGGATTTTACAGTGGTACAGTTGTTGATATATTCTTCCGATGTCAGGTCATACAGGTCTTTGCGACTGAAGCCGTGTTTATTCAAAAACCTTTCATAATCGTCGTCACAGGTATCGTGGAACTTGGCTTCCGCGATGATTCTGCCGTCAAAACCGAAACAGTCCTGCCACGGGGTGAAGTGCATTTTACCGATGGCGCCGGTCCGGTAGCCGTTGCGGGACAGGACATGGCCGAAACTGGTTTCCCATGGATGCGGGGCGCGCCAGTTCAGGGTAACTCCGTGATTATGCGGATATCTGCCGGTACAGATGCTGTAGCGTGACGGACAGCACAGCGGATTGGAAACATAACAGTTGTCAAAGACGACGCCATCGGCGGCAAGCGCGTCGAGATTTGGCGTGACTGCTGACTTGGCTCCGTAACAGCTCAGGGAATCGGGGCGCTGCTGGTCGGTCATCAGCAGGAGAATATTCGGTTTTCGTTTTTTGCCGGACATTTAATATACCAGTTCTCTAAAATTTTTGACTTTGTGAAAGGTGATCAGGTTGCCGTTATGGGCTGAATAAGAGCTTGCGTCACCGGAACGGCTCAGGATGCACAGATCCTCGCCATCAATGACCATGCTGGCGTAATGACGGGATTCGATTTCGCTGCCGCCAATTGCCACCAGCCCTGCGAAACACCAGTCTACCATGTTTTTTGAAAAATGCAGAACCAGGCGGCTGCGTTGGTTGTTCGGGAGGTTGTAGCGGTCTTTTTCCAGTAGTTCGGCCCGGGTCATCGAGTCGGTTGCCTGAGTGCTGAGCAGCCAGTACAATTCAGTTTTATCATCGTATAAAACATGGAACTTCATTTGACCGCCGGGCAGGGGGATAAAACGGCATTCGCCGCCGGACGGCAGTTTCTGGAAGCCGGTGATCATTTCGCCGGTGCCGGGCTTATCTCCGGTTTCGGTAACGGTTAGAAGAGTGGCGTAACCGGTCCAACCGATATGAACCCGGGAAATCAGGTGAAGCGTCTTCATTTCCGGATCGAACCAGTAATGTTTCGGATCATAAATCTGGAAAATATTGGTCTCAAGCCATCCGGGAGGGGCACTGTCGCGACCTGGTGCCGGAAAATATGTGGCTTTCGGTTTGATCGGGAAAAAGCTCATGCCGCGATCAATCAGCTCCTGATTGTCAAAGGCGTTGCGGAATACTATTTCGGATGCGAATGTCCAGTTATCTTTTACGGTCAGGTCATCTTCCAGTTTGCCGCGCATCAGTACCGGAGCCAGGACGCTCGGTTCCCAGGAATCACAGTCTTTGTAGCATTTGCGTTCCATTACCAGATAGACGCAGCCGTTGGCGTAGTGGACGTTGCACGGAGCCTGGTGCCATGTTTGACCTTCAGTCAACGTGACCGGTTCACTCCAGGTTTCACCCCAATCGGCAGAAGACATTACCATCAGGTCGCCATTATGCCCGAGGACATAAAGCTTATCTCCGGCCACGAAAGGACGGGCGTGAAGGAACGGGTATTCTGCGGTTTTGGTCCAGCTTTCGCCGCGGTCATCACTGATATGGATTTGACCCTGATGCGAATCGCATTTAATACCTTTGACCAGATCAATACCTGGGCCGCGAAAGCCGGCGGTCGCGATCAAACGTCCGCTTGGGCAAATACAGAGGCCCGGACTGCAGGTCCAGACGTTTTTTGCGTCCGGGGTTTTCATTAAGGTTATATATTCATCAGCCAGTGCTGTGATCTTCATAAAAATCTCCTGTTTTTACATAAATTTAATTATATTATAAAAATAAACGGCTCCAGTATTCAATTCAACACTTAGGTGTTTATTTTGAATCGTATTCAATTTTTTTCTGCTGGTTATTTGTTTGAATTATTCAAAAAAATACTTTTGAATATTCAAAATTACGCTTCCTTGGTAAAATGATCGCTGCAATGAACAATAATAATCAGACCGTTTGAAAATAATATAATAATCCGACAGTTTGATTTTAAATAAATTATAAACTTTTAAGGACTAATTGCTTATTGTGATTATGATTGTTTAGTTTCTGCTGCAGATAGGATATGAACAGCGATTTTTGTTCGTCCCCAGGTGTAGGATATTGCGGCTCCACCGTTACTCAAGGCTATGACTGCCGGGTATGAGTATTCTCTTCCGGTTTCTGTTTCCAGATCAATAACTTTTTTCCAGGTTGCGCCGTTATCCACGGAACGGGCAAGAGTCATCGGACAGCGCGGTCCCCAGTTTTTACCGATTGGATTGTAAGCCAGCAGTAAAGAGCCATCGACCAGCTTGGCCAGGTCGATACCGCTGTTATTGTTCGGCAAATCGGTTTCGTAGACTTTGCACCACGTCAGGCCGCCGTCAAATGAATCGCTGCGGCAGATTTTACCGGTAGTGCTGCGCAGCAGCATGTGAACTTTGCCGGGGGCGGATTCCCAGAGCGCCGGCTGGATTACCCCGAATCTGACGTCTCTGCCTTTCTTGTCTATGCCGACCAGATGTCCCGGTTGATCGATCAGTTTTGAGCGGGTCCAGGTGCGTCCCTGATCCTCACTGCGGTCGACAAACGCTTTCCAGGATTTAATTTCAATGGAGCCGGGGGCCAGCCAGGTGCCGTCGGACAGTTCAATGCATTTGTTTTTGACCGGACCGCGACCGCCGACATTTCCGTCGACCAGTTCTTCCGGTTCGGTCCAGCTGGTCCCGGCATCGTTGGAGCGCATAACCCAGGTTTTCCAATGGCTGCAATTGCGTCCGATTTTAAAGAATAAGGTCACTTCACCGTTTGAATAGTGCAGGACGGGATTCCAATGCGGCAGGTTCTTGACCTTGATCCACATGACCGGTTTATTCCATTGACCGTTTTGATATTTCGCGCCCCAGATGGCGACATCGTTATTTTTTTCTTTAGTACCCGCAAACCAGGAGGCAAGGAGCGAGCCGTCAGGTAATTCCACTAAAGTTGAGGCATGGCATTCTTTATAGGCCGAGTCCGGGGGAGGTATATAATAACTGATCACAGAATTGCTCCTTTTCTTTCTACTTCCCGGCGCACCTCTAACGGGGCAACGTTTTTGATATTTGTATTTTCAGCGACCGCTTTGGCCGCGGTGATTCCGGCGGCTTGTCCGGTCATTGCACAGGTCGTCATGACCCGCGCAGAAGAGAGGGCCAGTTGATCGGCTGAAAGACCTCGACCGGCGGTTAGCAGATTGACCGAGTCTTTGGCCAGCAGTGAACGCAAAGGTATTTGATAAGGAGGGACTTTCAGTTCATCTTTTGGCAGGATGTATGTTCGTTTGTCATCTTCAGGGTTGTGTCCGTCAAGATAAAAAACTCCTCGCGCAATGGCATCCTCAAACTTTCTGCCTGCTCGAAGGTCATCCACTTGCAAAATATATTCGCCGGTAATCCTTCTGCCTTCCCGGATGCCGATGACCGGCGAACAGTGGTCCAGCATCCAGTTTTTCCCTTCGCGGCGACGGTGATAATCCAGTACCTGCATCATGCGTCTTCTGGCTCTAATTTCAACTTCAGTAAAACTGTCAGTATCGGTTGAATCGCCGAGAGGAACTTTTATTTTGATCGCATTTGAATGGGGGCCGTTCGGCCAGATGCTGGTCATCGGCAGTTCTGACTCGGAGGTCAGCTTGTCCACCCAGCCGTCAGGCAGAACAGGGGCGTGATCGCCATCTTCAAGGTGACGGACGAAATACATCAGTGACATCGGTAATTGAGCATGATCGCCGGGACGGCCTTTTTCGGTAGCGAATCCGGCGTGGTGGGCGATAACTGCTTCGCCGGTACAGTCGATAAATACTTGTCCGGATATTGCTTCTAGTCCGGACGGTCCATCGATAATAAGTTGCTCGATGCGCTCGCCGGAGGTAATGACATCGGCAACTTTTGTGTGCAATAGCAATTTTATGTTGTGGCGCAGCAACAGCTCCTGCAGGATGAAAGCCAATATCTCATGGTCGAATATTCTGGCTTCGCATTGATCAAAGGGACGGTAGGGAGCAATTGCGTTCCATTGTTCCAGTGAGGATATTATCAGGTCGAATACTTCGCCTTGTCCGGCTGTTTCGCCGCAAAATGCGGCAACTCCGCCGCTGGTTGCGTTGCCGCCGGTGACCGCGTTTTGTTCAATAAGCATAACGTACGCTCCACGTCGTGACGCGGCGATTGCGGCGCTGATGCCCGCGATGCCGCCGCCGGCGACAACAACGTCGGCGTGGCGATTTGCAGGAATTGTTTTTGTAAATCTGATATCCATGATGCAGTTTCCTTTTTTTGAATCAAATAAACATAAATGATTATACAGCGTATAAAAAGTGGAGTCAATATCAAAAAAGTGATATTAACTATTCATTTGTTACTTTGTGTTTTTTATCTTTTCGTGCTGAATAATGAAATATTCATGTATTATATGGCTTTATAACTATACTATTATACATAAGATGTTGTTGATTGTCCTTGGTGCTTGGCTCATATTTAAGACGCGGAATAATTTGCGGGTGCAAATAAAAAAACTTTATTTTTTTTTTTGAAAGTATTGACAAGACTGTTTTTTTTATGTATATTTAGTACGTACTAAATAAAATTAAAAAACAAATTTTGAGCGGACAAATCTGAAATAATGAAAAGTGATAATTTAACAATCAGCGCCCCTTCGGGGATTATGACGCAAAAGAAACTGGCGGAATTGGCCGGGGTCAGTAATGTGACAATCTATAATTGTCTGTATCGCAAAGAGTTGGTCAAACCTGATACCCTGAAAAAAATCTACGCTTTAATGGAACAATATGATTACCATCCGGACGGGATTGCCCGGGCCATGGTAAGGGGAAGAACCAATGTAATCGGGATTATCGTCCCAAATTTCGAGGTGGCATATTACGCCAAAATCGTCAGCGCGATTGAACGTGCTGTGAAAGCCAACGGCTGCCATTGTATTATCTGTCAGCATCATGACGATCCGGAACAGGAGAAACTGGAGATCAACATGATGCGTGAGTACCGGGTGGACGGGGTCATTCTCAGAAATTGCGGACGCAACACCGATCACAAACAGATTCGTTTGCTGGCCAATGCCGGAATTCCGTTTGTCCTGATTGACGGTCGTAGCGAAGGGTTCGATAATCATTATGTCGGCAATGACGATTATGCCGGAGCGCTTGACGCAATTGAATTTTTGATAGGCAAAGGACATGAAAGAATCGGGTGTATTGGATTCCATCGTTCCGGTGACATCCGCCAAAGCGACCGTTACAAAGGTTATGCCGCCGCTCTGCAAAAACATAAACTTGCTTTGAACGATGACTGGGTGACGCAGTGCAGGACGGAGTACACCAGCGGAAGAGCGGAAGTTTTGAATATGAACAAAAAATGCCGAAACAATTTTCCCACCGCGTTCATGACCTTGAACGACCATACCGCACTGGGGGTAATTTGCGGCTTGAAAGAAATCAATCTCAAGGCTGACGTGCTGGGATTTGGCGGTTACCTGGATCAGGCAATGTTGTCGGAAAAACTGCAGACGGTCATGCAGAATACCGAAGGTCTGGCTAAAAAAGCGGTTACATTACTTTTTAAACAAATAAATAAAAAGGAGGCGGATGGACCAGTTTTTGTTAAATGTTCCTTATCAATCGGTAAATAAGTTTTTAAATTTAGAAAAATAACTTGCAAAGGAGAATAAAAATGAAAAAAAGAAATCTTTTTACGCTTATTGAGTTGTTAGTAGTTATAGCTATTATAGCTATTCTTGCTTCAATGCTTTTGCCGGCATTGAACAAGGCCAGGGAAAAGGCCAAATCTATAAGTTGTGTTAATAATCTTTCACAGTTGGGGAGATCATTGATATTGTATACCGATGATAACGATGGTTATTTTCCCGGTTTTCAGATGATGAAAGATGGGTCTAACTGGGCCTGGTTCAATTTTGTTTATCCCTATTGCCAGAAGAAAAAGGTTTTTGGTTGTCCGAGTTATACCGGAGGTCCCGGAGTTGCGATTGGTTCGGCAGGGATAAATGGTTTTGGTTTTTCAGGTTTGTATGGCGGAGGGCTTTATCCCGGATCTTATGGATACAATATGCTGCTTGGAAATGCTGATTTTGCCAGTAGGACAAATGCGCTCAGTAATTTGGCTGTTTTGAAGATAAACAGAGTAAGTAAAAAAGGGCCTACGCTACTGGTCAGTGATATAAAAGGCAGTGACTCTCCAAGGACTGATTACGGAAGTTTTGCAATATATGCTCATGTGATTGTTGATGATTATGAATACAGTTTTAGTCCTCGTCACCAAAATGGTTATGCTGGAAATATGGTGTACGTAAATGGTAGTGCCAGAACATTGAGATATTCTGATTTGAGGAACAAAATATCTGTATCAACAGCTAACTTCAGAGCTTTATATGGCTCCGCGATTGGGACCTGGGCCTATGGTGCCTACATGGTCGGATACTGAACAACTGAATAATTTAAATATTCCGGATAAACAATATAATGACTTTAAAATATAAAATATATTTACAATGCCTGATATTTTTTGTTCTGCTTAATGTAGCAGGAGAACAGATAAGAATAATAGAAAATGGAAAAACCGGTTATGTAATCATCGCGGGACGAGGCAAGTCACCGGTTGAACTTAAAGCTGCAAAGATACTTCAGACCTATTTGAAAAAAATATCCGGAGTAGAAATACCAGTTGTATCCCGAAGTACCCAATCAAAAGAAATCATTGTCGGTAAAAATAATGATGGGCAAATTCCAGTAGCTGAGTTACTGGAAACCGGACAGGATGGTTTTTTGATAAAAAAAATCAATGACAAGGTCGTGATAGCGGGGAAAACGCCAGAAGGGACTTTGCATGGAGTTTATTTCTTCCTTGAAAAATATCTTGGATGCCGTTGGTACACGTCAAAGGTGGAAAAGGTTCCAGAATCAAAAGACATCGTTATTGACGTAAAAAATGAGTTGCAAAAGCCGGTGCTGCTGTATCGTGAATCAGGTCATGAGGATGCTTATCATGAAGTTTTTACAAATAAATTAAAGTTAAATAACGGAAAAATTATTTCCCGTACCCAGCTTTACGAAGATGGAAAAATCGGGCCTGTAAAAAAAGGAGGATTCGGTCTTTGGGTCCATGCTTCATTCGCGCTGGTTCCTCCGTATAAATATTTTAAAAAGCATCCGGAATATTATGCCCTGAGAGATGGAAAAAGGCAGGCGACCCAGTTGTGCTTTTCCAATCCCGAGGTATACGATATTGTTATTAGAGAATTAAAAAAGCGGATGGACAAGAACCATAAAGATATTTTTTGGGACGTCAGTCAGCAGGACAATGGAAAATATTGCCAATGTGCAAAATGCGCGGCGATTGATAAACGAGAGGGATCACACATGGGGTCAATTCTGCAGTTCATCAATAAGGTTGCCAAAACTTTTCCTGATAAAATCATAACAACCCTGGCTTATCAATACAGCAGAAAGCCGCCAAAATTTTTAAAACCAGTATCCAACGTTGGAATTATTCTTTGTTATTTCACCGATAAACGGGATTATTTACCGTTGGCAAAAAGTGATCGGGCGGATGCTGTCAGTTTCAGAAAAGATTTAGCAGATTGGTCCAAAATATGCGATAAAATAATTATTTGGGACTATTTGACCAATTATTCCCATTTTTTAATGCCTAACCCGAATCTCTATACTCTGGGGCCAAATATTAAATATTATGTTAATAATAACTGTATTGGTATATATGCTGCGGCCAGCTCTGATCGCGGCGGTTCTTTCTGGGCTCTGAGAAATTATCTGGCGGCGAAATTGTTATGGAATCCAAACGAGGACCCGCAAAAGGTCATTGATGATTTTGTCAATGGCTATTACGGCGCCGCCGCTCCGTATATCAGAAAGTATATTGATCTCTTGCACAAATCCTTGGCTGACTCAAAGCTTTTTTTGTCGATTTACGGTCGGCCCAGTGAATACACTTGTAGTTATCTGTCAACGGTAATGCTGAATCAGTACAATGCATTATTTGATCAGGCGGAAAGAGCGGTAAAGGACAAAAAGGAATTGCTCTCAAGGGTAAGAATTGCCCGGCTGCCGTTGATGTATGTACAGTTGCTGCTTAAATGGGGAACCGTAGAGCAGCGGCTTGAGATTGCTAAAGATTTTTTTGAAACGGCGGAAAAGGCTGGAGTGGTAATACTTGGTGAACGCAGAAATATTTCATGGTTTAAGGATTTGATTACGGGAAAATTGCAAAGGGAACAGGAATTATTGGATAAGAAAACAGGTGGATATTCCGGGACTGGAAATACTTTTGAAATTAAACTTGAAAATCCTCAGCCGATTAATGAAACAACTTTGAAACTGGATTATACCATAAAAGACAAAAACAGGAAGCGAACCTATGAAGTCGAAGGTTTTTCTGGTCGAAAATGGAGGACAATCTATCGAGGCAATGCAATAGATGGTGTTGCAATTGTTCCTTTGGGTAATATCTTAAGTATAAATTACAACGATTCAAACTGGGATATAGTTGAGTTACCGGACAAGCATTGGCGGCGAGCTCCTAATAATTGGAAAAAGTTTACTGAAGATGAAAAACATCAGGATATGAGTTCCGGTTCAGGCTGGTTCCGGAAAAAAGTAATTATCCCAGCCGACTGGAAGCCGCAGGATATAATCCTTGAACTGGGCCGGGACGGCGTGTATACTGATGACGATGTTCTGGTTAATGTTTTCTGGAACGGTTATTTATTGAATACCTGCTGGAGCGAAAACATTAAAAAAGGCTGGTATCGTGCCGCTCCGGTTTTAAGCGAAAAACCCGAATATGGATGGGCGAGAACCAGGCATTACAGTATAAAGCCTGAAATGCTGAATAAAAATGGCGAAAACCAGCTTGTTGTTTGGGCCTCTTTTGTGAAAGGACCACATGGTCTCATTGAGGGGCCGATAAAATTAATCAACAAAAAACAGCAATTAAATCTGGAAGGAAAGTGGAAAATGAAATTAGCTTCAGATCTATCGCTTACAGAAAAAATCAGTAAGTTAAAAATTCATTTCAACGGTTCTGGCAAAAATGAGGTGACAGGGGCTTTTTCGGCCTATAAACCACTTCGGAAAGTGTTGGTTTGCGGAGTGGCATTGACTGCTGGTGCTATTGTTGCCGGTGGAGATTTTCAGAATACTCGCGAAAAAGGTCTCGAGCAATACAAATCCGGTAAGTATGATGATGCCGCTAAATCTTTTGCCATTGCGGCAAAACTTTCTGAGAAGGTAAATGATAAATACGGAGCAATGTTTTATATCGGTCGCTGCAGAGAAAAACAGCGAAATTTTTCCGGCGCAGCAGATGTATATGAACAGTTGATGAAGCTTCCTGGCATCAACTCTGAACAGAAAAGTAACGCCTGTATTCAATATCTTCTCAATGTATATTGGGGCAGAAAATATAAAGACGTAATTGCTGCTGCGGCAAAAATAATTGCAGATAAAAAAGCCACTGACAAGATGAAATTAAAATCCTGCGAACTCGGGTATTTAGCCGCAAGGAACCTGCGTCAGCATCAGGAATCCATTGAGTTCGCGAAAAAGCTGGCAGATTATGACAAAAAACCTGCTGGTCACTGGAATGCCAGAAGTTTGATATTTCAGGCGGATGCTTTGCGTTTGATGAAAAAATACGATGCCGCCGTCGCAATGCTTCCGGAAGATAAAATAAAGCAGATGCACCCTGATCGGCAGGGCGATGCGTATATTGAACTGGGAATCATTTATGATGAACAGAAAAATTACGGAAAGGCCGTATCGGCATATGCCAAAGCGGCTGTTGCCGCCCAAAATAAGCAAATCGTCAAAAAAGCTTTAAATAAAAAACAGAATTCTCAGAAAAAAGCTGTAAGTAAATGAAGAACCATAAGATCGTAATTGAAGAACCTGTTTATGTGGTTGATCACGGTTTGATACTTGGAAACGGTGATATTTCGGTTAGTTTCTACCAGGAGCCGTCTTTATTAATCTGGCGATTCGGAAAAGGAGATGTATGGGACCGGCGCCTTGATTATCATCTTGATCCGAAACCGGCTCACATTAAAGAAATTGTCCATGGTGTAACCGAGGAAGGTTGGATACGTTCCCCGTATGATCGAGACATAAAAGCACTCAAAGGTACTGATAATCCGGAACGCATTTATGAAATCTGCGCATCCGGACCGCCCAGTCACAGTGAACGTCCCTACCCATGCCCGAAACCTGTCGGTGAACTGATTATGCATATTCCGGCTAATTTGCCCGATATGAAATTTAAGCAGACTCTGGTAATTGAAGATGCGCTCTTGTTGGTTGAGTGTTCATGGTCCAACGGCGTCAAGCTGAACCTTGAAGTTTTTATCGCCCCGGATGATAACGTGCTGGGACTGGAATGGTCTTTGACCGGATGGGATTATCTGACTGCGACAGGAGAGATGTATGTTGCGCCAATCTGGTTCGCGTTATATCGCAAAGCGGACCCCGGAGTAGCCGAATTTGGCGAGGATTATTGTCTGAAGTATAATCCTATTTTCAATCCGTTCAAAAATTACAGCTGTTTGCCGCTGGAAAAACCTTTTGTCAATACTTTGGTCGGTCAAAAAATGTATTTACAGCAGAACTTTTATCCTGAACCGACTTTCCCCGACGGGTTCTGCTATGGGATGATGCCGATTGCGGCAAACCTTAAAATGACTCCAGTGGATGCCGGTTCAGCGTTGGCTGGAATCAGGTTGACGCCGGAGCCGGATACCATGTCCGGAAAACTTTTCATTTTGGTTGAAAGTGCGGAATGTGACGCGGCTCTGGATGCGAAATTGCAGGATGCCGCATCGGTTGACGTCGATGTATTGGCATCGGAAAACAAAAAAGCCGCTAATGCGTTCTGGCTGAAATCCGCAGTGGAAATTACTGATAAACTGGTCGAGAATCTGTGGTACGAAGTTCTTCATGTTCGTCGTTGCACCTGCAAAAGCGGCAAACTCCCGCCCGGATTGTTCCTGCCCAGCACGGTACAGGATTATTCTTTCTGGCACGGCGATTATCATTTCAATTACAACTTTCAGCAGGCTTTCCTTGGCGATTATGCATCCAATCACTTTGAGATCGGTGACAGTTATTTTGATGTAATGAAGCATGTTCTGCAACTGGGTAAAATCATAAGTGAACGTTATTATGACTGTCGCGGAACGTTTGTCCAATTGACGAATTTTCCGGTGTTGCACACTGATGATAACCTGGGTATTGCTCCGATGGGTCGTATGGCTTATATGACCGGCTGGGCCGGACATCAGTATTATTGGCGTTATCATTATTCGATGGACAAAGAATGGTTGCGTAATGAAGGTTATCCGGTATTGCGAGAGCTGGCTCTTTTCTATACTGACTTCTTGCAGAAGGGCGAGGATGGCTTTTATCACGCCTTTCCTTCCTGTCAGGGCGAGGATGGCTTCACCGGAATCCCGGATACTCTTACCGATGTCGCGCAGGTGATGTTGCATATTCGCTTTGCATTATGCGCGACGCTCGAGGCGGCACAAACTCTTGAAGTTGATGCCGGCTTGCGGAAAGACTGGGAAGAGCGCATCAATAACCTTGCGGGGATAAACCGCATGCATTCGAGACATCACAAGGCAGTTGATAAATGGGACGACATGCTTGATGACTTGAAACGTTTGAGTCGGGAACCGCGCATTCCGTGGGATGAAATAACTGCAACACGAGGAGATTTTTTTCCCCCTGAATTTCTGGGTTTTGACGGCAATATAAGAAATCCTGACCCGGATCAGGAACCGGAATTTAATGATCCCGATTTTTGTACATCGCGCTGGTATTCCGGAAAACTGCCGCTTTACTGGTTGACGGAGCTGCGCAATCGAACATTTATTCCGGAACGGGACTGGCCGCAAGTGAGAAACTCTCTTGAAAAATGGCGTACTCCCAATGGTCTGCTTTGTGCCATGTCTGTCAATATGTACGGCTACCCCGGCGCCTGGTCGGAAGCTACCGGGATTATCGCTCCCGTTCAGGAATGTTTGCTGTCCGGGCATGACGGTATAGTAAGAATATTCCCGTTTGCTCCGGAGGCATGGGGCGATATCAGTTTTAACTGCCTCCGTGCCGAAGGAGCTTTTTTAGTGAGCGCCAAACGGGAAGCTGGAAAGACGATTTATGTGAAGATTCTTTCCGAAAAAGGCGGAAATCTACGGTGCTACGATCCTTTTAATGGATCTAGGTGCAATATTTCTGGCGCTGAGTTGGAATATCGTAATAATTGTTTTAATACATTTATGAGAGCAGGGCAAATAGTAGAATTTTCGCTTCAGAAAACCTGATGATAAACATTATTGCGAAAAGTTGGTACTATTCATTTGTTACTTTAAATGTATCATCGGGTCGGTTCGCGTAATGTTGGTATTCAACCTTGATAATGTTGAATGTGCGATTATCTTATGTCTGTATCAATTATATTATAGTTACTTTTTCTTTTATTGGAACAGACATCAGGAAGAGCGTTGATGAGTGCAACCGGGTTGAATGTGGAGCATAAATCCAAGCGGAGTTTTGTCGATATTCTGCAATATGTTTTAGATGAGGCAGTGCCTGAAAAAATCCTGTTTTCCGGGAATGAACTGGTGCCGAACGGGCCGATGTACATGTTGCCATATGCTTGTATGGATATTCCGTTGTCTGGGCTGAAACACATGGTCTTTGCGTCAGACGGGCAAACTCAGGATGTTTTGATGAAGCCGGGAGAAATCCATTACTGTCCTCCTATGTGCTGGAAACGTTCGGTTTGGGATTTTGCGCATGAAATGTCGTCGGTGGTCTTCAATCCGGATTATATCAGGATAACCTATATCAACCATACTGGAAATGCGGAAAATACTTATCCCGGCGGTGCTTCGATATTTTACCATACATCCCGTCCGCTCGGTAAAACCGGCAAAGCGATTCTGCAGGCTTTGAATCTCATGGGTGAAACCGGTCGCGAAGCCGGGGCTGCGGCTTTAACCCGCTCCCTGCTGGAAGTTGTATTGGATGAGTTGATCCATGACAATCCTCGAAATGACAGCAAAGCTCATGATACCTGGTTAAGGATGTGTCATTATTTGCGGGAAAACTGTTTATCCCCGATTAACCGGAGCCATGCAGCTCAGGTTTTCAATCTTAATCCAAGTTATGTTTCGCGGCTTTTCACCTCTGAAGGAAATGAGTCGTTTACTTCGATGCTGCGCCGGTTGCGGTTGGAGCATGCCGCGATGTTGTTGAAGAACACTCGCATGAGCATTGATGAAATAACCGATAACTGCGGCTACCTGAGCAGTACTTTCTTTATTTCCACTTTTAAACGCCATTATGGCGTAACTCCGGGCGTGTACCGTAAAAGCAGTAAATGATCGGAGCAACATTAACTTTGTAATTTCCTGAAACAGTATATTACCACTCCGGCGGGGCCGAGGCCGCGGCTTAGTTGTTTTTTGTTGACCCGGTCGGGATGGTCGAATTTTGCGCCCATTTCACGGATGAATAATTTTGAACCGAGAATCGCTCCATCGCTGAAGTGGCGGGTGCGTCGCAGGAAGCGTACCGGCATCGATTCTTTACGTTTGGCTTGTTCCTGCACCTCAAATATCTCTTCACTCGTGGCTCCGCTCTCCGCCGCGACGATTCGCGCCAGTTCACTTCTGAAATAACTGTAAAGATCATTGTCGGTCCATTCCGAGGTGTCGCGATGCCAGATATTTTCTTTGAGGTGCTTGACGAAATTTGCTTGAAACATGTGTTTTCCAGTGCCGCAATAACGTCCCCAAGTCGTGAAATGGTAGTCGGATGGGTTAGTGGTCAGTCCGGCACGAACGGGGTTTAATTCAACGTATAAAACGCACGCCTCAAGAGAGTTGCGACTATCGAGAATGACGCTTTTAAATTTATTGGCCCAGAGTTTGCCGATGCGGTCGCGTGATTGGTTATAGACGACGGTGAAGCGCTGTTGGAAGGCACGCATAAAGTAGCTGATGTCGATCATTTTGAGGCCAACTTCGCGACATATTTCAGGATTGACCGGGTTGATTTTGGGCATTTGTTTTGGCGCATAAGTATACTTGTCTAACATGCTGCTGTAGTAATTGTTGTGTCGTCTGGCAATGTCTTCGATTGACGGCAATTCGTCGGGGCCGGGAGCATACACGACGACATGAAAATGGTTGCCCATCCAGGCGGCGGAGATCACCTCGATCAAAAAATATTCGCAGAGATTCTGCAGTAATCGAAAACCGTATTCCATATCGACCCGATTAAACGGTTTTTCGCCTCTACAGCCGGCGGCTCGGTTCATCAGGTGGTAGTAGCAGCCTTCTCCCTTGACTTTCATGCGATTTCCACGTCCAGACATGATTTTTCCTCCGTTGGTTGACTGGTTTGATGTTAATATAGTGGTTGGAAACGGGTTTGTCAAATTAAATCATTATGTAGTATTATAAAAATTTATAAAAGATTGATTATAACTAAGATAAGTTGTCTGGCTTGAGGACTTAAATGTCTTCGCCTGGGACTAGTTCGGGTTGAACGATGATTGAGATTTTTTTACGGGAACCTTCGCTTTTGAGTATTTGCATGAGTTCTTCAACCGCCAGCTTTGCGGTTAATTCCGGGGCAAAGTCAATGGTTGCCGGGCGCGGGTACAGTCCGGCCAGGCATTTCCGGTCATTATTGCAGGATGCGACTTTTATGTTGTTGAAGAAAGATATATTGTGTTTTTGGAGTATTCGGTATAGGATCGCCGTGACCCGGTCGTCTGGACAGAAAAATCCGTCACATCGGGAAATGTTTTCGGCGAGTGAATCGAAAGTCCGGTCAATGATTACTTCAAGTTCACTCCAGCCAATATCTTCAAAGAACTGATCGTCATTGCCGCATGGAAATACCTTTGCATCTAGATCCTGACTGTAAGTCCGAGCCAGAAAACCATCGATTCTGGCTTCATAGCCGGGATTATGGCTTGGAACCCTGATTGCTCCGAGTTTGGTGCAGCCTTTACTGATGAGATAGTCGGCCGCGATCCGGCCAGCTTCTTCGTTGCCGCTGAGGATAGCGGTTGAGGACCAGTTTTCATGGGAATTCAGCCAGACATGCGGGAATGATTCCAGAAATTTGCGCAAAGGCGGCGGGTTACTGTGTCCGGCAACCAGCAGACCTGAAATCTGTCCGTCGGAAACCCTTTTTTCGACTTCATTTAAATCGATTCCAGTCGGTATCATGACGGCGTTGCAGCCTTTAGGAAGTACGCTGGAAATCGTGTTGTATTTAATTAACAAAGGTGCTGAAGTCATTTTGATATCTTTACCGGTATATAATAAACCGATATTGATCAGATCCGACTTATAGCGGGGGCGACGCGGCTTAAATTTGAAGCCCGATTTCCTGGCGACTTTAAGTACGGCTTCCTCTTTGCTTTTTTTGACTCCGCCGCGCCCGGAAAGTACTCGTGATACCGTTGCCTGTGAGACTCCGGCCCGTTTGGCAATTTCAGTCATATTCATCCTGAACTTCTCCTGTTGTATGAACACTTCTTCACTGTTAACAGTTATCCAGTTGCCGGGAACCATCTACCACCTGCAACCTGCCGCTCGCCACTCACAGAAATTTTATATTTTGAATATACAATGCCATATTTTTTGAATTATTCAAGTTGCAAATAAATATTCAAAGCTCAAACAACCTGCCTTTACCTAATGTATTAACTGAAATTTATTTTTTCAGATTGAATCTCCACTAGTAAGGTCTATAGTTAAAATTTATAATTGCAAAAAAATGAATTTATGAGGTTGGATATGGTAGTTAGAAAAATAACTGAATTGAAATACGGCTGGAAGTTTTCCAGAGAGCGGGTTGCCGGGTTTGAAAACTTAGGTTTTGCCGATGGCGACTGGGAAACAGTCAGGATTCCCCATGACTGGGCCATTTATGGGCCTTTTGACATTGAAAATGACCGGCAGATTGATCGTATTATCGAAGATGGCGATCCGGTTGACTCGATCCATACCGGTCGGACCGGCGGTTTGCCGCATGTTGGTGACGGTATTTACCGTAAAACTGTTTTTATTCCGAAAGAGGCGGAAGGACGGCATTTCCGGCTGGAGTTTGACGGTGTTATGTCCCATTCTGAAGTTTATGTCAATGAGGGCCAGGTTGGCGGCTGGCCGTTCGGTTACACCTCTTTCGCGGTCGATATTACCGACCGGGTTACTTGTGGCGCGGACAACCTGATCTGCGTTGCCGCGCATAATTATCCGCATTCGTCCCGCTGGTATCCCGGTGCCGGAATCTACCGCAATGTGCGGCTGGTCGAATCCGACCCGGTCCATATTGCTTACAACGGTGTTTACGTCAAAACAGCTATGACCTCTGAGGATTCTGCCGATATCCGGGTTGAATTGACCTTGAATTTCTTCGCCCCTGTTGGCGGGGAAACGGTAGTTGAAAATACTCTGCTTGACGCGGCTGGAAATCTTGTTGCCGGAGTCTCCCGGGCGATTAATATGGAAGAAGAAGCTCATATTACCGGCTTTCAAGCATCAGGATTGAAACGGTGGGATATAATTGATCCAGTTCTGTATACCCTGCGCAGTACGATCAGGTGCGGTGATAAAATCATCGATCAGGTGGATACGAGCATCGGTTTCAGGGATATTGCGTTCGATAAAGACAAAGGTTTCTTCCTGAATGGCCGGAATGTCAAAATTTATGGGGTTTGCATGCATCATGACATGGGGTCGCTGGGAACCGCGGTCAATGTCCGGGCGCTTGAACGTCAGATTGTGATTTTAAAAAGTTTTGGAACCAATGCTATCCGCACCTCTCACAATCCACCCGCGCCTGAACTGCTTGACTTGTGTGACCGGATGGGGATTCTGGTCATGGATGAGTGTCTGGACGAATGGCGCACCCCGAAGGTGAAAAACGGTTATGCCCATCTTTGGGAAAACTGGGCCGAAAAAGATATGACCGCGTTGATCAAGCGTGACCGCAATCATCCCTGCGTGATTATCTGGAGTATTGGTAACGAGGTACGCGATCAAGGCAAGTTTGAGGGTAAGGCGATTGCCCGGTTCCTTTATGACATCTGTAAAAAACTTGACCCTGACCGGCCGGTTACCTGTGGTTTTAATGCGTCGGACCAGGCTATCGCCAATGGCCTGGCTGATGTCATAGACCTGCCGGGGTGGAATTATAAACCGCATCTCTATGAGAAATATCGTCGGGAACATCCTGAATATTGCATGTTGGGCTCTGAAACCTCATCAACCGTCAGTTCACGCGGTGTCTATCATTTTCCGGTTCGAGTCGACATCAATCCGGCATCCTCTGATTTGCAGACAACCGCTTACGAACTCAATGTGCCGCCATGGGCAAACCTGGTTGAAACCGAGTTCGCAATGCAGCGGAAATGTGACTACATTCTCGGGGAATTTGTCTGGACCGGTTTTGACTATTTGGGCGAACCGACTCCGTTTAAGACGCAGTGGCCGTCACGCAGTTCATATTTCGGGATTGTCGATCTTTGCGGTTTTCCCAAGGATCGCTATTATCTGTATAAATCCGAGTGGAGCGACGAACCGGTCCTGCACTTGTTTCCGCATTGGGACTGGCCGGGGCGCGAAGGCGAGAAAATTCCCGTCATGTGTTTTACCTCGTATGACAGCGCTGAACTCTTCCTGAACGGCAAATCCATGGGGATTCGGCGCAAAGGAGAGTTCGCTGCCGGTAATATTGATTTTTCGGCTGAAGACGGACGTTGTTTATGTGATGTCCCGACAATTAAGATGAGAGACTGCATTAGTGACTTCCGGTTAATTTGGGATGATATCCCATACGAACCCGGCGAACTGAAAGTTGTCGCGTTAGATGATGCCGGTAAGCCGGTGATGGAGCAAATTATTGAAACAACTTCCGGCCCGGCGGCTATTGAATTGTCCGCCGATCGTTCTGAGCTCAAGGCGGATGGAGACGACCTTTCATTCGTTACGGTCAGGATCATTGATTCAGAAGGTCGTTTTGTGCCGACTGCCGACAATCTTATTGAATTCGAGATTGCGGGGCAGGGCGAGTTGATCGCGGTGGACAATGGCGACGCAATCAGCCTTGAGTCTTTTCAGGGAAACCGTAGAAAGGCCTTTTCCGGAATGTGCCTTGCGGTCGTGCGCAGTGTACTAGATGAAAAAGGCGAGATAACTCTTATTGCTACGTCGCCTGATTTGAAGTCTGCTGAAATAGTTATTAAAACAAACTGATTAAATTTGATGCCAGTATCAGAACCAGCGGCGGAGCCAGGAGCGAATGCCGCGGTTGGCACTTACCATAATCAGCGGTTTCGGGCATTTCTCCGCCACTTCCTCCGGCAGGGTACCGCGGAAGACATGGCTGAGCAACGGTTTTTGCGAAGCGCCGATAACTACCATATCGTAGTTATCCGCTTCATCCAGAATGGCCTGTCTTACGTCTTTGCCGGGAATGCTTTTTGCGGATAAATTTGATTCCTGAACATCATAATTGGAAAAATCCCGGTTCAGCAGAGAGGCCGGATCAAACGGTTTGCCACCGGTGATTACACTGAACAACGTTATCTGGGTATCGCTGCCGGAAGCCAGCATTAGGGCGGTTTCCAGCGCCAGTGCGCTGTTGGGGCCGCCGGCGACTGGAACCAGAATGTTTTTGTAGTCGCTGTTATTGCAGTTTTTCATAATAATCACATCGCACGGAGCCAATTCCAGCAGCGGGTCCACTGTGCTGCCGATTGAAAACAGCCCGCCCCCCGGTTTGCCGTGCCAGCCCATTATCAGCATATTTACTTTCTTTTCCCGCAAGGCGGTTATGATGCCACGGGCCACGTTGCGGCAGTAGCGCAAGGTGGTGCTGACGTGAAAATGTCCGCCCAGGTAGAGAATCGTTTCCATGATACCCTCCTTGCCTTCCTGCTGATATTTTTCAGCGTCGCTGAGCAGGACTGCCTCCGGAACCGGAACCATGTGGATCAGTTCAAGTGATGCCTTTCGAGAATTGCATATCCGATAGGTGTTCTTGACCAGCGACAGCGCGTTTGCCGGATTGGCTACCGCCAGCATTACCTTGAAGCCGCGCGGTACCGCCTCCGCCGCTTCCTCTTCAAATACATGTACATCTTCGGCAATCGGTAACGCATGGTGTTTTGAATAGGTGCGGTAAATCGCGAATCCGGCGACAACCCACAATGCGGCTGTTATCAGCGCTATTACGCTGAAGTGATGCATGAATAAAACCATGCCGACCTGACAGATTATCGCCAGTATCGGGAACAGCGGAAACAGTGGCATCAGGTAGCCGTAAGTAAGCTCGTCCCGCATGCTTCGACGGATTTTGATGACACTCATGTTTACCAGAAAGAACAGAATTAAAAACATCATACTGGCGCTGGCCGCCACCTGCATGATCGGCAGGAGCGCGGCAAGCGAAATGACGATTGCCCCGGTCATCAGCAGGGCGAACCATGGTGTTTTTCTGGCTTCGGAAATTAGTGAAAACGCTGACGGCAGCATTCGGTCGCGTCCCAGCGCGTAAGCCGCGCGGGTGCCGGAATATATCGTCGCGTTGAGCGCTGAAGTACTGGAAAAGATAACCGCCAGGGTCAGCAGAAGATTGGCGTATGGCATCATTCTGCCGATTGCTGCCCGGAAACCCTCCTCATTGAAACTGCCGATCCATTGCCAGGGCGCGACAACTTGACCGTTCACGATCAGATCTGGCGAGGCTTTGACTGCGACAATGGTGGCAAATGTGACCAGCACATAAGTGATCGTTACGATCATTACCGAAAACAGCATGGCTTTCGGCAGGTTCTTTTTCGGTTCGATTACCTCGTCTCCGGCCTGGGCGATAACTTCGTACCCCTCGAACGCCACGTAGATTATCCCCATGGTCACCAGCAGTTTAGTCCAGCCGTGAGGCATGAAGTCGGCAAAGTTGCTGACCCGGTCCGGGTGATTAATCGCTACCCATACGCCCATGACGCCGATAATCAGCATGAACAGGGTTTGGCCAAGTGTGACCAGCGCGCCGATCTTGCCGGTTTCCGAGGCACCCCGGTAATTGATGAAGATGAACAGCAGGGCCGCCAGCACCGCCACTCCTTTGACGATCAGGCCGAAAGCGGTTTCGGATATATCTAGTTTCAACCAGGTATGGAGAATAAAGCGCATCGTGTAGAGCGAGAAAGTCATGGCGTACATTGCGCCGGCCACACTCGAGGCGAACCATTCCATCCATCCCGCGATAAAACTGGTCTGCCGCCCGAACCCGATTCTTGCGAAGTTGTAAGCTCCCCCCGCTTTGGGAATGGCTGAACTCAGTTCGGCATAGCTCATCGCGGTAAATAAGGCGACCAACCCGTTCAGGACGAATGTCAGCAGCAAGCCCCCCGGACCAACGATCCCGATACAACTGCCGATACCGAGAAATACCCCCGCGCCAATCATCATGCCCAGTCCCATCATGGTAACGTGGAACAGATTGAGATCGCGGGACAGCTCTGAATGTACCTCAGACCTCGTCGTCATTCCGCTTCTCCTTGATGATTTCCCTCGCGGTGCGTTCGCCACTTTGATGCAGATGATTAATAATGCGGCAGCTCCAGGCTACCAGAAATATTATAGCCCCCAGCGCCACTACCAGAATTGTCAACCCTGCTACTGCGTCATTATTCATTACGTTTCCTGTTTATGATAATTTTTTATGAGATACAAATATAGCCATATAAGAATAGCGTATTTTTTGTCTCTGGCAAGTTAAAATTGCAGATAAATGCGCTGGTTTTTTCCTTTTAAGCTCAAAATTTTTTGTTCCGACACTGGATAAAGCCCGGATTTGTTATATATTTAGTTGTTAGTGGAGAGTGATGCCACGCATTATGGTTGAATAGTTGAGAGTAATTAGTTGTGAGTATAGAGAATTGTCATACTTGGCATTACTAATTTCTAATTACTTAAGTTTTGGAGTTCTTATGAAATTTGATTTTGTTGATTTCCTGCCGGAAAAAAATATAATTTGCCTGAAAAGCGCCAATAAACAAGACGCGATCAGGGAGCTGGTTGATTTCGCGGCCGAAAGCGGCGGCTATGATGGTATGACGGCTTTGCAAGCGGTAATGGAGCGCGAAAGTCATCTCTCGACCGGCCTCGGCAATAAGGTTGCCTTGCCGCACGCCAGGATTCCCGGTTTGCCGCAGCCGCAGGTGGTTATCGGCCTCTGCGATACTCCGGTTTCTGATTATGAATGCCTTGACAACCAGCCGGTGGAGATCATTATCCTGATCGTTTCAGATGAATCGGACCATAACCGTTATCTGTCGATTCTGAAAAGCGTATCAAACAATCTCCTGACCAACAAACCTCTGATTGATAAACTAATATCATCTCGCAACCAGCCTGAACTCTTCATTTCGCTGTTGCAGGAATAATTTTCCCGGGAGCGCTGGTCACCAGACCGGCACACGGTAAAGCATGAATGGTCTTTCCCCTGTGATATTATTCATTACTGATCGCATTTTTAGTTTTTTAGACCATTTTTCAGGAATCTTTTGTGTTGATTAATTCTTTTACTATTAGTTGTTTATGTATTTTTATTAAACCAAGTGATGATTTAATTTTATTAAATTTTAAATTATCTAACGCAAAGAAAATGACGTATCCCCGGGAGCGCTGGTCGCCAGACCGGCACACAGTAAAGCATGAATGGTCTTTTCCCAATGATATTATTAACTTCTGATCGCATTTTTGACCATTTTAGCAAATTTCTGTTTCCTCCTCAGTATTAGATTTTGCGACGATTTGTACTCTAAATTCAATAACTTTTATTAACGCGTCAAAGTTATTAAGAAGGCTGCTGAATTGTCCAATTTTTCTGCCGTAGTCGTCTCGGATAATCGCTACTCGTTCTAATTTGCCGGTAAGCTGTATATCTTTTTCAACAATTTTTATCAAAGCGATTTGTGCGAAAGGAATTTTTTTTGTTGAAACGATGTTTGAAAGGCACAGATAGTGATCATTAAGCTCTACCTTTGTGATTATTTTCATGTCTTTGTATAAGAGAAAAACCATCAATCCGACAGCGGCAAATGTTGTTATTAAAATTATGGGGATAAATATGTTTCCACGGATTGAATATATATTTATTAGGATTATCAGTGGAATTAAAAAGATCAGCGTAACAAATGAACATAGGACAATGCTAACGACCATAGAAATAATAACCCTATTATGAGCAGTTAGTTTTTTATCCTCGCTTCTCTTACTTTCATCCGCCATTATTTAGCCCTCCCTCGGAATTTTCAACGTTACCGATGATATATATTAAAATAAATGCGTTTTCATTATAAACAAATTATTAAAAAAATAATGTTACCTCTAAGTTATCATGAAATACGTTTTTTCAGGTGATAAATTTATAAACTTGGAAATTGCTAATGAAATCGGCCAATTAAAATAACAAATCAGTCCATTTGCCGCGTCCTGGTGTTATTGGCTGTCCCGGACAATCCATTGCTGATCTTCCCATGCATAATTATGGATTTTTTTGAATATTCAAAACAACCTCGAATATTCCTTGGAAAGCTACTTATTTTCCGCTTTTTAATCATGGACTATTGACAAAATCACGGCTATCATATATAATTTAGTTAAACGGTTAACAAAAACTTGAAAACTGAATAATTATGAGCAAAGTCACATTAAAACAGGTTGCGGAAAGGGCCAGGACCAGCAAGGCCGCGGTTTCGCTGGTACTGAACTCTAAACAGTATCACCGGGTATCGGCCTCGACGCGTGAAACGATTGAAAGGGTTGCCCGTGAGTTGAATTATCGACCGAACTTCCAGGCGCAATCGCTGGCGCTGGGCAAGACCAATAATATCGCGGTTACTTTGAACAGCATGACGCCGTTTTATCAGGAGTATGCCAGAATCCTGACCGGTTTGTTCGAGACGTCCGGTTTTAATATTTTCGCTTTTGAAACTTATTCTGATCCGGCGCGTGAAGCGAAGGTATTGAAGATTATCAATCAGGGCATGTTTGACGGCTGTATTTGTCTTGAATACAACCAGACCAATCGCAAGGTTTACGATTCGCCACGCCATCAGGTGCCGACTATTTTTCGCGGCTGGAACGTGCTGGATAACTATCCGCCGCATATGTTGAAAATCAATTATCTGAGTTCGATCGAGCGTTTGTTCGCGCATCTGGTTGATGAAGGCTGGAGCAAACTTTGCATCATCACCGATTCGCAATCCCGGGACAACAAGGCTAGCGACCCGGTCAGGAAAAACATTTACACCGAAATGCTGGAAAAATATGATTTGCGGATCAAGGACAAAAACTGGATCATGGTTCCGTCTGACTGTCCGGATTATATGAGTTACGTGCATAAGCGTTGTGTCGAGGTGCTGTCCGCCGATAAGTCGGTTGACACGTTGATCGTGCAAAGCGCATCCGAGGTTCCGGCTGTATATAAGGCCGCGAACGACTGCGGGCGGACTATCGGGAAGGATATTGCCATTTCCACTTTTGACCGGGTACCGATCCTTAACTATATGGTGCCGGAAGTCACCCATATTTATGAACCGGTCGAGAAAATTGCGGAAATGTTGACGAATGAAGTCGTCGGTATCATTAATGAAAAATCTCCGGTCGATAAACTGTCGGCATGTGAGATCGCGACAGAACTGGCGATAATGCCGTCAACCCGGCGTATATGAAATTTTTGATTTCTTGATTATAAACATTAACAAAAATTTGCAGGAGGCAAGAAAATGCAGGTAACAAATAATCGGAAGAGAACAGTTTTTACGCTCATCGAGCTGCTTGTGGTGATTGCGATCATTGCGATACTGGCCAGTATGCTCCTCCCGGCATTGAACAAGGCGCGGGAAAAGGCGAAAAAAATCAGTTGTGCGTCGAACCTCAAACAGATCGGATTGGCATTGGGGATGTACCACAGCGATTATCAGAGTTATCCGATCCGGGCCTATGGTACGGTGGCGAACACATGTTACTACAATTATCAGGGACATAACAATTCATATATGTTCGGACTCGGCTTGCTGTCGCACACTAATTATGTATCAACCCCGCTGCCTTTCAAGATTTACTGGTGCCCGGAAGACAAGAGTAATCGTCAGCCGACCAAATTGTCTCGTTCGCAATTTAACGCCGATGACAGCAGCGGTGTCAGTTACCGTTATTCCTGGCCCAGGCTGATAGAACCCGGAGTCGGCTTTACAAACGGCAGATTTATCAAACAGGTGCCGGAACCGACCCGTCTCGGTCTGGTGTCGGAAAATTACGGTGGTGACAGCAACGTCTACAACCGCTATAAATACGGCAACCATTTTGACGGATCAAACGTTTTGTTCTATGACCTTCATGTGAAATTTGAAATGAGCAACAATCCGGCAAACTGGGCCTATTACGGCAACATCTTTATGAAAAACGATGTAGACTACAAGGCCAGATACCTTGGCACAATGGGTACTACGCCCTGATTTATTATCTAAATCTTAAAAACGGATATTTTTATGCACAGAATTCTTGTAACAGGACTTGCTGTTTCCTCTTTAACCCTGGGTGTCAGTGAAGCCGGAGACGGTTGGACCCAGATCGGTCCCGGCGGCGGTGGACGCTTCCGGCTGCCGGCGATTTCCCGCGACGGTAAAAAAGCAATACTGGCGACCGATATGGGGTCATGTTTTTACGGCGATTTGCATAATGACGCTTTCAATATAGTTGACAACACGCATCTGGCTTATTTCTACAAAGGCGGTTTTTTCTACCATCCGACAAAAAATGACCTGGTTTTCAGCGGTTCAAAAAGAGGTTTTGCCGTCAGCGATAATGGCGGCAAAACCTGGTCAGGTTTGCAAGGTCCGTGGGAACAGGTGCAATGGGACGGTAAATGGCCGGCGCCGTTCATCGGCCCGGAAATAGTCGCATTCAATCCGAATAAACCGGCAACAGGTTATGCTTGGTTTGAAAACTTCAGGCATCTGGGTAAAACGGCGATGTACAAGTCCCTGGACTATGGTAAAAACTGGCAGGCGGTTACGCTGCCGGAGTTTCAGACCGGAAGACTGAGAAGTATTTTGTACCTGCAGGATGGCTCTTCATTGTGGGGTTTTGAAAAAGCGTTAATGCGCAAAGCTCCGGATTCGGATAAGCTGGTTATGGTTAAAGCGCTGGAGGGCAAGGCCAAACTTACCGCCTTCACTGGCGCTAGAGGCAAATATTATGCCGCGATAGCCGCAGGTTCCAATGGATATCTGCTGATCAGTTCTGATGGCGGTTCCAACTGGACGCGTCAGACCGTCGGGAGTGATTATTCCATGCGCTGTATGGCGGCGTCTCAGCAGAATCCAGATATCGTTTATTTCTGCATGAACGTACCGGGACGCGCGACTCTGGGCAATCTTGGAAAGGCAACCGTATACAAAACGACTGATGGTTTCAAAACGCGTCATCAGGTGTTTTTTCGCAATCCGGAGATGAAGCTGTTCAATATTACTAATCCGGCCTGGACCTCGGAGGCCTGGGGCTGGGGCGTCATTCCTCAAGATTTGGCGGTTTGTCCGACCAATAGCGATATTGTGATGACGACTGACGCAACTCAGGCATATATCAGCCGCAACGGCGGCAAAACCTGGAAAATTCTGGCCACGCAGTCAGCCGGTAAAGGCTTAACTTATGGCGGCGGCATGCCGGTTATGAGTGCTTACAATTATTATTTTGATCCGCATAACCGTGCCAACCGGTATATTGCCATGAACGATTTTTCCAATTGGTTCAGCTATGACGGCAACAAGACCTGGGCGCAGTATAACAAAGGCAATAAGTTCCCGCATAATGTATATTCGATGGTGTTCGATCCGGCGGTTCCCGGTAAAATCTGGGCGGGAGCATGCAAAAGCCATGACTTTCCGCACTGGAAATGGTTGAGCCGCAACCGCAAACTGAAAGACCTCGGCGGCGTAATGCTGAGTACCGATTACGGACGCACTTGGACCATGCTCAGCAATAAGACCGGTTTGCCCGTCGGTAATGTGACCGGATTGGCTCTTGACCCGAAATCTCCGGTCGAAGCCCGGCGGCTTTGGACGACAATCTGGAACAAAGGAGTTTTTACCAGCAGCGACGGCGGTAAATCCTGGCGGGAAATCAATAAAGGCATCAGTACATATAATCGTCGAATGTTCGGGGTGACGCTTGACAAGTTTGGTCGTCTGTGGACCCTGTCTTCATTGCAGGGCGGGGCGCTTTATCTCAGCGCCGACAACGGGGAAAACTGGAAAATGGTTTTGCGTGACCGCAATTTTCAGATGCTGACAAAAGTGACGCCAAGTCGCAAGGATCGAAATCTTATTTATGTTTCGTCCCTTACCAACAGTCCAATGGGTAAAGGAACGTCCATCATGAAAAGTGTTGACGGCGGCAAGACCTGGCAGCCAATTTTCAAGGATAAAGCCTGCTGGGGAGTCTATCTGCATCCTGAAAATGAAAAGGTCGTTTTTGCCTGTACCTACAGTGATGGCCTCTGGCTGAGTCGCGATGGCGGCTCGACCTGGAAAAAGGTTGAAAAGTTTCCCGCTTTATCACCGATCAGCGTCACTTTCGACCCTGAAGATGCAAATTGCTTATACGTCAACTGCTTCGGGAACGGGGTCTGGAAAGGACGTCTTGATTGAGTTTGCGCCGGCAAATATTACCGCTGATTGTTCTCTTTTTATCTGTTTGCGTGGTCGCAAAGGAATGTCGAGTCATTACTTTGAGTAACAAATCGGCTGAACTTGGCGTATACCCGGAACATGGAAGGATCGTTGTTTTCAAACTCAGACAAGGACATAATGTCCTGTGGCGCAATTCGGGTAAATTGGAAGCCGCGATTCTCAAAGGCTGGAAAAATTACGGCGGAGACAAGGTGTGGTTGATCCCGCAGAATATGCGGCATTCCGCTTTCGGTAATCGGCTGCCTGATCCTGATATCGACGGCAAGCCGTGGCGGATAATTAAACAATCGAAAAACTCGGTAACCATTCAGAGCCGTTTGAGCAAAGTGCTTGGATGTATTGTTGAAAGAAAAATAACTCTTGATCCGGTTAAATCGGTTGCCACAATCGATAATCGGGTAATTCAGAAAAATAAAACGCCGTTTCCGGTCCATATCTGGCAGGTTTCGCAGGTGGTAAAACCTGAATACGCCGTGATCGGTCTGGATAATCGGATATTCCCGGGACGTAAACCATATTTCCGGCATCGCGGTCTAAAATCCGGTTCAAAAATAACCGGAACGGCTGATTATATAAAAATTGTTTTGCCGGGAAAAGAATGGGATAAGGTAAATGCCTGGGGAAAATGGTTGGCGGCGGCGTATCCGGGATGTATATTTATTCAGGCGGTAAAACTTGAGAATAATCAGCCGTACCCGGAAAACAGTTCGGTACAGGTTTACGGCAATGAAGATTATATGGAAATGGAAACATTGTCGCCGCTGGTTCATTTGCAGCCGGACGGAACATATTGCAACCGGGTGGTCTGGGGATTGTTGGCAACGGAAAAAAATAAAGTTGTAAATAAAATCAGGGATTTTGTGAAAAGTGAGCTTGAAACAAGAATTAAATGAACCGTGGTCTCAGGTTACTCCCGGCGGTGGCGGCCGTACTATGTGGTGCGCCATGTCGCCGCACGACAGCCGGCAGCTTATGGCGGCGGGTGATATGGGCGGTGTGTTCCGCAGCGAAGATGGCGGCGCGAATTGGGAGTTTTGTGACTCGACGGTAATCGAAAGAGTTCCGCACGTAAACGGCTGCAGTCCGTGGGAATATATTGTTGACCGTCCCGGCGAGATTTGGGTAGGTTCCCGCACTTGTGGATTGTTGAACAGCCTGGATTACGGTAAGACCTGGCGGCGCGTCCCCGGTCCGTGGGACGAGCTGGAGGCTTATGACTGGTTTCATTGTGCCGGACCGCATATAATCCGGTTTTGTGCGGACTATTCCTGTTTGGGGATAGCGGCCTGGAACAATTTCGGCAATGACTCGTCCCGGCGAATATTTATGACCAGAGATGCCGGTTTGAACTGGCTGCCACTGGATGTTTTCCCGTTTTCTTCTGATATTATGGAACTGGTTTATCGTGGTCCGGAAAGTATCTTTGCCATCTGTCGTGATGCCGTTGTTAAGATTGCGGCAGGAAAATATGAATTGATCGCGCTGCCCGAAGGGCATACGGTAAAAGCGGCCTGCGGCTGCCGTGATACGGTTTATTTGATTATGGACGTTGTTTGTGAAGAACTTGCTGAGGCAAACTTGAGTATGCAGTCAGGCGCAAACACTGAATTGTGGAAACTCTGTTTGACATCCGAAAATATGTGCAAGGTCAAACTGTCGGTTGATAATGTCATGCTGAGTACGGTTGCCGCCTGCCGCAACCGGCCGGATACAGTTTATCTCGGTATCAAAGGCGAGCCGGAATTATCGGGCGACCGGATCAGTACATTGCTGAAAAGCGTCGATGGCGGAAGCTCCTGGCAACCGGTGTTGTTCCGGCACCCGGACCAACCGGGATTCAACATCAGCCGCGACCGCTGGACTACCGGTGAATGGGGCTGGCAGACGCCGCCGTGGTCGGTTTTTGTTGATTACACTGATCCGGATAAAGTTACTTTTACCGATTTTACCATGTGCGGAGTGTCACACGACGGCGGCGGCAAATGGGAGATCGTTTCCAGCGCCCCGATGCGTGTTAACGAATCTCCCGCCGGGGGAATGCAGATGCTTACCGGCTGGAATTATTATATCAAGGGAAATTATCATTTTGGCGTGACGACCGATTTTACCGCCTGGAAAAGTAGTGATGCCGGACGAAACTGGGTATTTTGTCCGCCGGATAAAACGCCCTGGCACAATAACATTTACGCTATCGCTTTTTTACCGGATGGCCGCATATTTGGCGCGGCTTCGTTGAAACACGATTTGCCGTACTGGCACCACATGCTGAGTCAGGGGACGCAGCCGCATTTGTGGCGCGGCGGTGTGGTTGTTTCTGCTGATGAAGGTTCCACCTGGACCCATCTTGAGCCGTCAATGTGTAATCTGCCTGATTTGCCGGCAACGGATATTCTTTATGACAAAAAGCATAACCGGCTTTATGTCGCGTATGTTGGCGGCGGGGTTTATTATAGTGATGACCTTGGCGCTTCATGGACCGAATGCAATGCCGGCCTGCCGGTTGAAAATATGAATGCCCTGAGATTTAAAATGTCTCCGCAAGGTGAATTGTATCTTGTCGTTACCGCACGCTGGGACCGGGCAAGCGAAGTTGTTATACCCGGATTCATCTGTAAATTAGATTTGGCTCAGCAAAAATGGCAGCTTGTCGATACTTCTCCTGAGATTGTTTTTCCGGTTAATCTGGAATTTTCAGAAGACGGGAAAAAACTCTATGTGTCATGTTTTCAGTTATGGCGGGAAAAGCGAAAGATTGGCGGCGGTGCTTACGCCGAACCTGGTGCCTGGGTTATGGAATCCGGACACTGGCGCAAAATATATTCCGACTATCCGGTTTACAGCGTGAATCCTATTCCGGGTTGTAACGACTCATTGTTGATCTGTACGATCGGGCAAGGGGCCTTATTGAGTTGTGGTTCCGGCCATTGTTGGAATCGACTGCGTGGTTTACCGCCGGCCAATATTCATTCCGCAACTTTTGATCCTGAATATCCCGGAGTTGTCTATCTTACTACTTTTGGTCACGGCATCTGGCGCGGCCGGGTTTATTGATTCTGCTTTTACATTGTCGATTTAATTTTAATTATTTTTTGATAATTAACAGATAGTTTGATTTTTAATATTGTGTAAAGTGTTTAATGGTAAAAGCTTGTTGTTTTATTTTGCTGTGCCGTTTTTCGTGTGAGAAGTAAAAAATATTTCAGTTTGCGGATGAAGTTTTGTCTTTAATCCGGCCTTTGATATCGCCATATCTCGTTGTATTGTCAAAAGACACTTGATAATATCGGACCGGGAATATAGAATAATAAATAGAGTCATTGTTCATTTATCGAATCTCAGTTTCAGTCTGAACCTTTTACAGTCAACGGGAGCAGGATTATGGATGCGGCGATTACTATCATTTCGTTTCTGGCTTTTACCGGTCTGGTCGGTTTGATTACCTGGCTGATTACCAGAAAAGACGATCACGAATCAAAAGACGGCTATTTTCTCGGGGGACGTAGTCTTACCTTTCCGCTGATTGCCGGGTCTCTGCTCTTGACAAACTTGTCCACCGAGCAGATGGTTGGATTGAACGGCGCGGCGTTTAATGACGGCTTTTGCGTTATGGTTTGGGAAGTTGTCGCGGTTCTGGCGCTGGTGGCGATGGCACTGTTTTTCCTGCCGCGTTTTTTGAAAAGCGGCGTGGCCACAGTACCGCAATATCTGGAAATACGTTTTGATCACGGCACGCAGGTTATAACCAACCTGATTTTTCTGGTTGCCTATGCCGTGATCCTGCTGCCGATAATTCTTTATACCGGCGCGACCGGGATGATCGGAATCATGAACATTCAGGCGATAACCGGGATAGAATCGCAGACCGCCACTCTCTGGCTGATCGTTTGGGTTGTGGGGATAATCGGGTCGATTTACGCATTATGGGGCGGGTTGCGCTCGGTTGCGGTTTCCGATACGTTGAACGGCATAGGGTTGCTGGTCGGCGGTTTTATGATTACTTTTTTCGCCTTGCAGATGCTTGGCGGCGACGGCGGATTTACCGAAGGCGTCAGCAAGTTGACCGAGCTTAAAGGACGATTCAATTCGATTGGCGGGCCGAAATCTTCGGTTCCGGTCAGCACCATATTCAGCGGTATTATGCTGTTGAATATGTTTTACTGGTGTACCAATCAACAGATTATTCAGCGTACTTTTGGGGCTAGTTCGCTGGCGGAAGGTCAGAAAGGCGTACTGCTTACCGGGACGTTGAAATTGTTCGGGCCGATGTATCTTGTGCTGCCGGGGATTATTGCTTACGCATTGTTTGCCAAACAGGGAATCAAAGCCGATCATGCCTATGGGACACTGGTCAACCGGGTGCTGCCGGCGCCGTTGACCGGTTTCTTCGCGGCGGTCATGATGGGGGCGATTCTTTCAAGCTTCAACTCGGCGCTAAACAGTACTTGTACGCTGTTCAGCCTGGGGTTGTATAAAAATGTCCTGAAAAAAGACGCGACCGAGGAGCAGGTGGTCAAATCAGGTAAATGGTTCGGGTTGTTTATGGCGCTTGCCGCTATGACCGTTGCCCCGATGCTGGCTGATGTCGGTTCGATTTTCGGCTATCTGCAGAAAATGAACGGGATTTATTTTATTCCGATTTTCGCGGTGGTAATTGTCGGGATGCTGACCCGGCGCGTACCGCCTGTCGCCGCTAAGATCGGCCTTATTGCCGGGTTCGCGATAATTATTACCGGTTACTTTATTCCGCCGTTTAATATGATTGTCGAACAGATGAATGATTTTCATTTTCTCGGTACGGTCTTCTGCTATCTGGTTATCCTGATGCTGATAATCGGTGAAATCAAACCGCGTGAGACTGAGTTCGTTCAGGAAGACGCCAAAGCGGTCGATATGACTCCATGGAAAAGAGCCAAGCTGGTCGGCGCTTTGCTGGTGGCTATTGTCTTAATAATTTATATCCTGTTCGCTGATTTTTCGGTTTTGGCAGCTTAACTCAAATTATCGTCTGAATATAATATAGAAATTATTTGTATTTGGCATGGTTCACTGGCATATTCAGCTATTGTTCTTTAACCGTTAATAATCTTTGATAAAGGCAGAATATGACTACAAAAAACTCTTTCCGCAAAAGCTTAATTATGTTGTCGGCAATTGCGGCGCTTAGCAATGTCGTGGCAGGGGAATTCATAAAATTATGGGATAAGCTTCCGACAAAGTCAACCAAACCGAAAGATGTGCCGGGATTTGAAGTTTTTCCAGCTCCAGCCGCTAAGTCAAACGGTATTGGTATTCTGGTTTGTCCGGGCGGCGGCTACCGGAGAATCTGTTCCGATCATGAAGGTGTTAAAGCGGCGCAATGGCTCAACAGCAAGGGTATTTCTGCTTTTGTGCTGCGCTATCGTTTGCCGGTCGACGGCTACCGTCATCCGGTTCCACTTGACGATGCCCGACGGGCCTTGCAGATGATTCGACTTAACGCAGAAAAATGGCGGCTTGATCCCGGTAAGATCGGCATAATGGGATTTTCGGCCGGCGGACATCTGGCTGCTCATGCTTCGACAGATCCGGTTGCCGGCAAAAAAGATGCTGCCGATCCGGTTGGACGTGTCAGCAGTCGCCCTGATTTCAGTATCCTGGTTTATCCCTGCATCACCGCTGAAAAAACCTATGCCTATGGCGGAATATTTCAGCTCATCAAAGATACCAAATACACGAAAAATAATATTTCCATTGAAAAGCATGTTACCAAAGACACGCCGCCGGTTTTTCTGGTTCTGGCGTCAAATGATGGAGTGCATCCGATGAACAGCGTTCTTTTCTTTCAATCATGCCTGAAGAACAAAGTTCCGGTCGAACTGCATATTTACCGGACCGGCGGACACGGTTTCGGATTTTCGGCCTGGCCGAAGATGAGCGGCGGTTCATTGGTAAAAACTACCTGGATGTTCCGTCTTGAAGACTGGCTGATGGATTTGCCTTGCATCAAAAAGAAATGATGGCAAGTTCAGTTACAGGTTCTTCTCGAAGTTTATAATGCAATTTTAATTAATTTCCCATTACAGATGTTGATAAAACTTTTTTTGCGTATATATTTCTAATATAGGATATTTCTAAAATAGAAATGTTTCAAATTGGAATTATTGATGTTGTTGAAAATAAAAAAGTGGAAAATTAAAGATAAGATATGAGTAATAAAAAAGCATTATATACCCGAGGCTCGATCGGGGGAACCATGATTAAAACCGCGCTGGCAATGATCCCGGCCACACTGGCGCTTTCCGGATACAATATCGCGGATACTTATTTTGTTTCACAACTAGGGACGCTGCCGCTGGCGGCAATGGGATTCACATTTCCGATGGTGATGCTGGTCGGCTGTATCTATCGCGGTCTGGCAACCGGGGCGATGACGCCATTGGCCCATGCCGTCGGAGGGAATAAAAACAGTAAAGCGGCGAAAGTGGTAAGTGCCGGTCTGATGCTGGTGATGCTTTATGGCATTCTCGTCGGTATTCTGGGATATTTTACCACTGGACCGATATTTTCAGTCTTCGGCGCCGGCAGCGAAGTCATGCCGATGGTCATTGACTATATGGGGATATGGTATCTGGGAAACTTTACTATCGCCCTCGGTATGGTCTGCAACAACTTCCTGATCGCGATGGGCTCGACCCGGATGGCGAGTATGATGATGGTCGGCGGGATGCTCCTGAACGTTGTTCTCGATCCGTTGTTCATCTTTGGATTGGGGCCGGTTCCGGCGATGGGCATCAAAGGCGCGGCGGTGGCCACGGTACTGTCGCAGTTGCTCAGCGGGATCGTTATGCTTTGGGTACTGCACTATCGTTATCAATTGTTGACACTTAGCGTAATGCACTGGCGTTTGCTGAAAAGTGCCTGGAAAATAATTATCCGGGTGGCTATCCCGTCGACTATCGGGGCGCTGATGATGCCGATCGGGAACAGTATTATCGTCAGGATCGTTGCCAGTTTCGGCGACGATGTTGTTGCCGCGTGCGCCGCCGCCGGTCGGCTGGAGATGGTGGCTTTTGTCGTGCCGATGTCACTCGGGATATCGATGATTCCGATGATCGGGCAGAATTTCGGAGCCAAACATTACGACCGGATCAACGGCTGCCGGAGATTTGCCATGCGGTTTGCCATTTTCTTTGAACTGTTTATGGCGCTGGTCTATTTTATCATCGCGCCGTGGCTCTCCGGACTGTTTTCCAAAGACCCGAATGTTATCGAAGTAATGACGTTGTATCTGAGGATTATTCCTTTCGGGTTTGGACTGATGGAGGTTCACCGTTACTGCGGATTTGTTTATACCGGCTGTAACAAACCGGCGGCGGCCGCATGGTTGAATGCTTTGCGTTTGTTCGGATTGCTGGTGCCGCTGTCACTGCTGGCGCTGTATTTTGGATCTTTGCAGGGATTGTTTGTCGCACGTCTGGCTTCCGATGTTCTGGCCGGAGTTATCGGCATGTGGTTTGTCAGGCGGATGACCCTGGAATTGAGCGGAGTCAAAATAAATAATATTAAGAGTGAAATAATGTCGCCGGACGCGGCGGCATGAAAGGAGAAATTGTAATGCTTGATCTTAATGATTTTTTCAGGATTCACGACAATATTGAACGGGTGCGGCGGCAATCAATTACTGATTACTGGGAGGAAATCAAGACTGATGACATTGTTGCCAAACTCAATGCCACACAAAGAAAATATCTGTTTTCGATCAAGCAGCATGGACCCTGTTCATTGCAGACGGTGATGCATTATACCGGATTCTCCTGTTCCGCGACGTCGACCGCGATTGATAAACTGGTCAGGTTTGGCGCGGTGAACCGGGTGCGTAACGAAGATAATCGGCGCGAAATAATAGTCAGTCTATCTTCCGAGATGGACGACCATTTCAAAAGAATTGAAGCCTTGTTCCGCAAACGGGTCTCAACGGTCCTGTCTGATTGTTCACCTGAAGAGCTTGAGGTGATTTTACGCGGCGCTAAAATCCTGTTGGAAAAATTTACCGGGTAATAAATAGGTAAATGATTCCAATTGGGTTATTTTAAATCGAATTGAGGAAGAAATTCTTTATGGGCTTCCAATAGTTTACGGGTCAATTCCGGGGCCGCATCCTTATTATGAAGCAGTGGAGATATTATCATCGCCTGAATTACCTTATCAATGTCGCCTTCGATGGCAGCCTGAACTGTCAGTTCCTGCTCCTCTATTAATGTCAATATCCAGCCGGCAAGCGGGAATGGGACCGGCCCTGATATTTCAGGTTGAATTCCTGTTCCGGATACCTCAGCCCAGGTTTCAACAATGACATTATCCGGCATGTTGCCGACTTGCCCGATATTCGGCATTGCCGCAATATGGCGGGAAGGTATTCCGATATGGAGCGATTCAATTATTCCGGCCAGAGCTTCTCGCGATGGTTCCGGTTTTTCAAGCTTGACTTTACCGGTTATGATATCAATGATTTTTTCTTTCAATTCTTCTTTGCCGTCCTGACGCCACGGTAATACGCCTTTCCGGTTGATGTGATGCCTGGATATTGTTTCAATGGAATTAAGATACCACGGCAGGTTTTCGGCGACGTGAGCGGGGCTGCCGACCGGAAAATAACCAAAGCGTTCGTACAGCTCAAAGTTTAGCATATAATTATAGGGGGATTTCTTAGCTCCGGTCATTCGCTCGATATCATCGTCCGACGTATTGGATGTGACAATGCCGTTTTTGCGATTTACATATTTACGGTAAGCGTTCTGATTGAGTTCTTCAGCAACCGGTTTGCCGTTGCAGGTGATACCTTTCAGCCAGGTTGCATGATTGACGCCAACGCTGACGGCATCAATATTGTCATATTCCACTCCCAGCAGATCGGCCAACAGAGCTTGGGTGCCATAATAATTATGGCAAAGGCCGACGCATTTGATTTGTGAAGTCAAACATACAGCCCGGGTCAATTGCGACAGTGGATTGGTTACGTGGATCAGCCAGGCCTGCGGACATAATTTTTCCATGACCCGGGCGATTTCAACGAATACTGGGACGTTGCGTAAAGTCCGGGAAATTCCGGCTGGGCCAACCGTGTCGCCGGTTGAATGGAAAACTCCAAATCCTTCAGGAATATCGTAATCAAGTTGAAACGCCGGCAGGCCACCGGTGGAAATCGATATGCAAACATAATCTGCCCCGCGAAGCGCGGTATTCCGGTCGCTGACCTCAATATTCCAGTTTACATTGAGCTTGGATGCCAACAATGAGCAGTACTGCCGCATGCGTTCGACCGCTACGGAATCGATATCCACAAGCGCCAGAGTTGAGTTGTTGAGGCTTTTCCTCAAAAACATGTCCGATACCAACTTCGGGGTCCAGATATAACTGCCCCCTCCAATTAATACTATTTTGCATGCCATATTATTTAAACTCCATTTTCAGCTCTTGCATCGCTTTTATACATTGGAAGTGATCTTTGCCGGGAAACTCCCAGAGAATAAATGAAAAATCTTTTTTATCCGGTGCGAGTCGCATTCTTAAATGGACCGAATAACCGCCAAGTTGCAATTCCGCTGACGCAATTTCATTGGGATTGAATAAGACGGCACATGTACTGAAAAAGGACCCCTTCTCACCCGGATTATTCTTCGTGTCGTATAGATAAACCCATGATTCATCTTTTGCCAGCTGATATTTTACCGAAGTCCCGTTGCCGATGATATTGCGCTTTGGGGTTACCGCAGCTCTTTGGCGTTTTGCCGCCTGTTTTTTTAGCATGTCGCCGGGCAAGGCCATCATTTGCAGATTCAAATCTTTTTGCGGTCCGGGTAACTGAAGTTGGAAAAAAAGTTTGTTGGCCTGACTATCCGCAGTGAAGGTTAACTTAATAGTACCGACCGGAGCAAAAAAAGAATATTCAACCCCGCTGACTGTTGTTTTGACTTCAGCCGGATATTTGAAGATGTCAGGCCTGGTTGTTAAAAAACCGCCGCTCCACCAGCCTCGCTTGCTGAAACGTCGGGAATTTGTTGATGAAAGTAGTCCTATGCTTTTGATATAACTCTTACCGGCCTTTTCTTTAACCATTGAAAAAAGCTGATAATTGACATTTCCGGTATACAGGGTGTGGTAATATTTTTTGCTTCCGTCCGGTACCGGGATGATTTTTGTCGTTACTTTGAAGGCTCCGACGCTGAGGAATGACGCGCCGATATACGATATAAAAATAATTTTTTTCATTATTAATCCAGTTTCTGGTTAATGGTTTTGCCGGCTATTATATCAGTGATAATTAATCGGTGGTGTCTATCCGGTGGATTAAGTTGTAACGGAATGTGCCAGGTCAATCCTTGCGCTGGAATCATCATGACACTGCTCAGTGGTTCGATACTTTTTCCTGTTCCGTCAAGTACATCCAATTTGACCGGATATCCGGCATTTAGATTAGTTTTCAGTTCAATTTTTTTGTTATCAACTTTACAGGTAATTTGGGGGGCTTGCGGCAGAATTGCATACAAAACCGCAATGCCGGGGCAGACGGAGTCTTTGACGGAGGCCCCGGCAGTTACTTTACCGATGAAGCGATGACTTCTGAGCTCATAGAGCAGCCCGCTGTACAGGAACGTCAACTCTACCGCCATCTTTTGTTTTTTCAATTCAGTCATGGATTGCAACTGCGAGGGCTGCACGATTACCCCGTAATACTTGATTGCCCCGGATTTGAAAGCCCCGCAATCAATGCGTACCGGATGTCCCTTGTCCATCACTTTCAATAACGGATTAATTTGGTTCTTCTCCAAAAAGTTTATAATCGAATTGAGCGATTTTTCCGGAAAGTCAACCCTGATTCCGGCCAGATACATGAATTTGCCGCTTCCAAAACTGCCGGTTGATATTCCGCTTTGACCGGCAACGCTTTTATCCGACAAGGTTATCGAGCCGTATACGCGGCCGGAACTGGTTTGAGAAACCAAATTACCGTTAGAGGTTATTCCGTTTTCCGGCATATTCATTTGAAACACGGTGTCGCCGCAGGAGTGTTTTATCCCGACCTGGCGCAGTTTGCTGTTCCGGCGGATCAGTTTGAATAAATTATCCAAGGTTCCGATCCTGTTTGCCTTGCCGAATTGATTGAAAATACCAGTTTGGGCATCGGCGATGATTACTCCGCCTTTATTAACGAAACGGGAGATTTTTTCAGCGACTTTTTTATCCATGCTGTAAGTCAGCGGCAGGATCAGCGCCCGGTAGTTATCGAGTACATTGTCGCCTATCTGCTCCGGGGTGATGAAACGAGGACAGTAACCGTTGTCACGCAACAGGTTGTTCCACCAGGTCAGATTATCTTTGTAAGCCTGATAGGTGTCGATGGGAGAAGTTTGTTTTTTCAGGAACGAAATCAACAGGGAATTTTGACTCATCAGGATTGCGATCGGACTGTAAACATAATCCGCTTCGGCGATGGTCTGGGCTGGACCGCTCATGAATTCATCCAGATAAGGCGCAATTAACCGACAGTAGACGCTTTCAGTTAGATCAGGATTGACGAGAATCGGACTGTAAAAATAAGAGAGCTGGTTGTGTCCATGGAACAACGCCCTCCACATTCTGTATTGATCCGTTGCTTCATTGCGATAGTAGCCTAATGCCCAACTTCCGTACATTCCCTGTCTACGGTCTTTGATAAAGGACATTGGAAGGTCAGCGGTGCCGTACCAGTTTACCGTATTTTCATAAGGCATGCGTTTTGCCCAGTCGTAGCCGCCATAGGCGCTTACCTTATCCTGGATACCGCTTTCACCTACATACGCGCCGGGATGCAGTTTTCTAATGGCTTTGGCGCTTCGGCGAAAATGATCGGCATAGACTGTATCCATGAACCTGCGGTGAGCCATCCAGGAAGAATAATTGCCTGATTTTATCGCTTGATTCAGGGTATCCGGAATAACGTTGTCCCAACTCTGGAAGCTGGTTTTCCAGTCGGAATTCAACTCGGAGAGGGAGCTGAATTGTTGCTTCAGAGACAAGCGGAACGCTTTCATACAATGAGGTCCGAAGCAGACGTCGACTGGTACGTTGCCGCCTTCGGTGGTCAAGCACATTTCGTCTCCAAGCATATAGTTGTCCGCACCGTATTTACGGGTTTTAGCGGTATTCGACCGGATTTTGGCCGTTGCCGATTTCCAGTAGTCCGGATCGCTCAGGCATGGATTCCTGACGATTCGGCTTTTGTCTTTCGCTTTATTTATTTTTTCCATATCACGATGTCGCAGAACGATCCGGTTAATTTTATTCATAGCCGTTCGCAAATTTGTCTGAGGCCTGAGATACGCGAGATCTTCCACCTGCCACATGGTGCCGACATTGACGGAGGTGAATTTGTGTTGTTTCAGCAGTTGATAGGTGTATTTTGCGTATTGTCGTGGTATCATACTTTCGCCGCCCCAGCTATTCAAGGTGAATAACGGTTTTTTGGAGACGGCGTCAGGTTTCCAGAGTAGTTCTTCTCGATATGAAGAGTTCCTGCCGCTGATCAGGACAGAGGCTTCCATACGGTTCATTACCGTCAAGGACGCCGGAACTGGCAGTGAAAGCGTCATTTCGTTTTTTCCGGTCGCCTGGAGTTGCCGCTCAAAGATCACCCGGTTGTAATTGTCATAGACACTGAATTTTACTGCAGCTCCAGTCGGGAGGTTCTTATTGAACAAAATTTTTCCGGTGACCGGCTGATTGTCGTGGTAGTATTCCCGATCCAGTTTGATCCCGGTTATTTCGTACTCGCGTGCAATTTTGACCGGAGTATTGAGCCAGTCACGGTCGAACCTCAACGTCAGCATATAGTTACCTGCCGGCAGACTCTCCGGAAAGGTGATGGAGAAATTCGTGGTTCCGGATTTGATTGTTTTGGCGAACTTGTATTTAATATCTGCGTCTCCGGTCCATAGGCAGCCGGAGGCGGTCCCCGCGGAAGCTTTATTCAGGGTTACCCGTAGGTGATTATCCAGCTTCGTAATTTTCCTGATTCGGACGTCCGGGATTCTCTCAGCTGCAGTTAGAATTGCTTTCATAACTACGGAAAACAATGGTTCCAGAGCAGTCGAATTAATTTTACGAACCGGTAATATTGGCAGTAATCCATGCCCTTTGTATTCAAGAAAAACTATTTGGCCGGAGCCGCATTTACCAATCCTGCATTGGAGGTATTTGGGAAGCGCCCGGTCTCGTAGCAGATAATCGGAACGGGAAACCTTTTGCGCCGTTTCATAGATATTTTTCAGATCGCCGCTGACATCTGACGGATTGACTATCACCAGCCCAGTTCCCTGTTTAACCAGATTAAGGATCATGGCCTGTACGTTTTTGCCCAAATTCTTCCACCCGAAAGAGTCGCTTCGGTTTTTATAATTGTAATAGTCGCCTATAACAATAACTCGCGGCTTAGCTGCGCAGAGTTCCGCTGGCAGGGTTTTCAAATGTTTTTCCATTACCGCCTGCGGCATCTGCTGCGGTCCGGTAGTCATTTTATCCGGACTGATCCAGCAAGTTACGCCCTTCGCCGGCAGTGTCGTGTACTGAGTTGCTATGTCATAGCGCTGTTGTAGCTCGATTAAATCTCGCAAAGCGCTTGAATCAGTCAGAAAAAATACCTTTAAATCCGGATGTTTGCCCTGTTTGATAAACGGTGTCTTGACGACGTCGCTGATTTGATAGTTCCAGTTGTGCCTGGCTTGTTTGCTGATTAGTCTGGCTTCCAGGGGTTGCAAATTATATGTATGCCGCCGGGTTGGTATCTGATTTACGCATAAATCTGCAAGGAGTTTGCCGGAGGGGGCTTTGATATTGCAGGTGATGTTACCTTGACCCGCAGTCTTGAAGTTGCAGTGATAAATTTTTTCAGGCGACAACTTGGCGGTTTCCGTCAAAACTTTTTGTCCGTCATTGAAAATTTCGATACTCACTTCACGTGGGGCATCGGCAATAATACTTATCCGGTTCGGCTCAATTTCCCCGACAATTCCGTTTCCGGCTCCATCGATCATCTTGATGCCGTGAAACGGAAAGACCGTATATGCAGTGGAAAAACTCTGTCCGCACTCGATTTTGATTGGAGAAAATCGCCATTCCATAGTGGCAATATTCCCTCCCATAAAATTATAAAAACAGTTTAAATGTTTATAATCCATAAAACAAACCAGGCCGGTTCCGCTTTTATTTCCGATGACTCCGGTCCAGCCGCGTGCGGGAGCATTGAACCAGCGTTGCTGGATTTTCATGCCGCGCCGGAATTTGAAATCAATTATCCCGGTGGTGGTAGGAATAAAATAACAGGCATCTTCCGGTGCCCCGGCAATTTGATGGAACCAGGGTTTAATATTCAAGGTTATACGGGAGTTTTTCCTGTTTAGATAGCGGCACTTTACCGCTATTACCGCTGAGTTTTTTCTTAAGGTAATTTCTTTGAATATCTCAATGAATTTGTTGATATCCCTGACGCCCTGTCTGCGCATTGCAACGGTAATATAATCAGCGCCTTTTTTTATTTCATAACTGTATGGCGCTTGATAGAAATCACCATGAAGTTTTTCTCCCCAGAAATGATCCATTGCAATTCCGTCACCGTTAGTCAGTTCTTTTCCACGATAGATCAGCGAACCGATACAGCCGCCTTTATCCGGATAAATTGCGGTTGACAAAAATTTGTTGCTTATTGTTATTATCCGGCCAATTTGTTTATCGGAGGTCTGTCTTACAAGCAGATCATTGGATTGAACGCAGGCAGTTAGACTCATGAACAGGAAAAACCACAAAAATTTCATTTATCATATGCTCCGTATAATTTCAATGTGAAGGAAAATTATTATTCGATTAATCTTGATTCCAAAGATGTGGATCAAGGGTATGCGTTGGAAACGCTCCCCGTACCCATCCGACGTGTCCGTCAAAATAGGCGCGATTCCCTCCGCCTTCGTGACGGATAGAGGCATTTTCGACATTACCGGAAATACTTCTTATTCTTTGGTAATGTCCGTTATCATCAACCACTACCGTGATGTCTGTCGTGGTTATTCCCGCATCCGCGAAAGTGAAGGTTTCTGAAGGATATTTGAAAGAAGATACTTTGTTTGGAGTGACAATGACTTTTGCCGAATTTACATAGCTTGTGGCGGATTGGGATATTCCGTAACTCATTGGGAATACTGCATCGCCGCAGGTCATTATGCGTGGCGTCTTATCAGTAGAACACCTGAAGGACGGATGCCCGGTTCCTTTGGTTATGGTCTCCAGTCCGAAGTATGAATAAAGGACCCGGTGAATCTGCCAATAGGCAGTATTATGGTAGAGCGCCGGGACCCAGCCGTCATAGTCGTCGGTGTAATAAATATAAGTCATTTGCCATGTTTTCAGGTTATTCTGGCAATTGGCGCGATGAGCTTTTTCTCTGGCTTTGTTCAGGGCGGGCAATAACATGCTGGCAAGAATTGCGATGATGGCTATTACTACTAATAGCTCTATCAGTGTGAATGGGCGAACTGCTGTACTCTTCATTTTTCCTCCTTTTATTGGTTTTAGTTGAGCGATATAACGGTATTTCCTTCAACTATTTCCGGTGGTAGTTCAAGGCTGATGAACTCATTATTCTCGGCATCAAGTATATGTTTTATGGCTTGTGTCATCAAGCGCTTGATCGGTTGACAGACTGTCGTTATGCGACAGTCGTCCCGGAAAAAGTCAATTGCACCGTCATATCCGCAGATTGATAATTCTTCAGGAACATTCAGGCCTGCCTTACGACAGGTTTCCAGTAAATTGATAGCAATATAGTCATTATAGCAAAATACCGCAGAAGGACGATCTTCTGCAGACATGATTTTTTCGACAAAATCATTTAGGGCCAGATCCTTCTCGCGACGAGTTAAATTCTCAAAAAAGTCAATATGATATCCCCAGGCGGGATTTACTTCCAAACCGCAGTTTTTCATTACTGTAAGATATGACTGGTAACGGTTGCTGAATCTTGTGGAGGTTTTTCCCAGATATGCAATCTTTTGATGGCCGTGATCAATTAGATATTTGACGGCTATCTGTGCTCCGTTTGTGGTCGTTGACATTATATTGGTTGCATTGGTCAATTCCGGGGCGTGACCGAATATATAAAATCTGTTTCCATCTTGCCTGATCATTTCACGGGTTTCAGGAGATAGAAAGCCATACATGAAGATAACCGTTTCTGGTCTGGAGAGCAGATCATGAATGATCCTGGATTCATAATCAGGACTGCCGTTGGAACTGAACGAAGAAGCCGGGAAGAAGTCGTGATCTTTGCAGACCTGCCCGAGAGTATCGGCAAAGGTGCTGTAATAGGGGTTGACAAAGTTTTTGACGACCGCGTGGATACTCAAAGTTTTCCGGCGCGGTTCCGGTGCTGCGATAAATGTTCCGACTCCAGGTTTGGATTCGATAATTCTTTCGCTTAAAAGTTCGTCGATAGCCCGGGAACAGGTAGCAATTGTCGTATTGAATTCCCTTGCCAGAGCCGGCCTTGATTTCAGTTTCTGATTTGGTTGATATATTCCTGAATTAATTCTATCTATAATTTCCTGCTTCATCTGCAGATATTTTGGGATATGTTTTTTATAGGATACAGTGATCATTATTGCAAAACCTTAATAACATTTAAGTGATTTATTATAGTATACTAGAATTATTTAAAAAATCAAGTCCTGCAAGTTATTTTTTTGTTTAATTTATTTAGTAGCGTTGTTTTTCTCTCCTTAGATTCAAGTGCAGAATGATTCTTTAAGGACTTCTTTAGCTCTGTCTTTCCTAAGCTGTTTTGAAGGTCCTTAGGGACTCTCATGCGAAAATAGTAATATCCTCGCCGTTTTTGCCGGTGCTGAGTCATTTGTGTACCAATCCTGCGTGGGGTTGTGTACCAAAATGAAAACAGCAAAAAACAGCAATGCATCTAAATATAGACTTTAGCTTAGATGCTACCCCGCAACTTACTATAAGGGAAAATTTGGACTTAAAAAATCCGAGCCTCTTTGCTGATTCAATGGCTGAAACCATGCGTTCAGCTACAGTAAAAGGGGATGTTCTGTTCGGGGCAAAGATGATGTATTTTTTCACCTGTGCTTATTTTATTTTCTGCATTTGCCTCGACCTTAGCCTTGTTGATATAAGAACAATGTTCTCCAAATCTGAAAAAGGCAAAAAGCTGAGACAGAAAATCAAGGCTCAAATGCACAAATACCCGATCATTGTCGAATTCCTCGAAGAACTGGAAATTACGCCTTATGACGCACTTATCAGTGTTGTAACCAGGTTGAGCCAGTTGCTTGTTGATCAAAGGTCATTAAGGTTTTTGACTACGGAAGAAAACAAAATATCCCTCAATGATATTATGAGCCAGGGTAAATTGTGCATTATTAATCTTGCGATTGGTAAGATTGGAAAAACAAGAGCTTCTATCCTGGCAGGATTATTCGACTGCTTGATCAATAACAATATCATGGCTAGAGCATCAATCCCTTATGAAAAACGTACTCCTGTTACGCTGATAAAAGATGAATTTTATCTTGGAGGTCATGTTGATCTTGACCAGCAAATTACTGGACTGGCAAAATTTAATTTTAGTGTTGTGTGTGCAAATCAATATCTTGACCAGGTTGACGGACTTACCAGGCAAGCTCTTGGTACGGTTAACACAACAATTTGCTTTAGATTAAAACAAGAAGATGCTGAACGTATGTGTCGGCTCTTCCAGATTAGTTGCATTGAATTGACATCTTTGTTAAAGCATACCGCATATGTGAAAGTTGAAGATAAGGTAATTAAAATTTTCACTATAAGACCAATCTTTCAGAAAGCAGATTATTCTAAACTGATTATCCAGATTAATCTGGACACATACTACAATAGCTATGATGATCAGGCAGCACCAAGCAAGCAGCAAGAAATATTAACCTTTGACACTTTGAAGTAGGAGGAACACAATGAGCCGTTATCAACAATTAATGGAGGACTTGCATCCACAGGTCATAATTGCCAAAACCGAAGTGCCGTATGACACTGCCTATGCAAATTATTCCTTGCAGAGTTCGATAGTAAGTTCTTATGCGGAATTTGAAGAGGAGGTAATTACTTTTATTGCGTATGTCATGCTTAATACTGTTGGTTCTTATCTACCACCGGAATTTTTACTTGACAAAGCAAGAAATTTCCTTGATCGCAAACCTGGTTTTGACAATGCTGTCATCATGGCTATGAGTGGCGCTGACGGTGGACTGATGGCAGTCTTGCAACTGATTGTGCTGAAATTCAAGGAAGAAGCACGGCAAAGCTATTACCAATACATATTGGATTCATACATTGATCCTATGAATTTTGAACAGATCGTGGAGATTATGACAGAGTTCAAACAACGGCTTTCAGCCTACACGGATGACGCTTTTGACTTTATCAGCCCGGAACAAATGGCTGGTCAATATAAGCAAATCCTGTGGGATTATATTGAAAAAATGAGTTCAAATCGCAATCTCTGGCGCTTTGTCAATAATCAATCATAAAGAGAAAGGAATTTCATCATGCGCAACGACACCAAAACACAAGTTATCGACTTCATCGGCTTTCTGGAAAATTCTGGAAAGATATCAGATAACGAGCACAAAAGGTTGAGGTCCGCTCTCGAACCTGAAAACATCCAGCAGGAAAAAGCCAAAACAACGCCCACTGTTCTCACAAGAGCAGAAGTCGCCAAGATGTTAAAGGTCAGCACTCGCACGATTGACCGTATGTGTGATGACGGCCTGATTAAATTCTGGCGACTAGGTCCTCGTTACATCCGCTTCAATCTGGAAGACGTGCTTAAAATCATGCATGACAATGGGCAATAAATCGTTAAATTTAGTCTTAATCAATTATATTTACTTGAATTAATCAATATATTGAGTAAATTATCTCAATGTATTGAGTAAATTTAAAATTGAGGCTAAATATTATGTTTAAAAGACCTATTTATAAAGATATATTAAAACGCGTTACGGAATCCAGAAAATTCATTCAGGTATTAGCCGGTCCCAGACAAGTAGGAAAAACAACGCTGGCAAGGCAGTTAATCGATGAGTTGAATATTCCCACTCATTATGCTTCTGCTGATGAGCCAATGCTTAAAAGCGATAGTTGGTTGGAGCAACAATGGGAAACAGCTCGGTTTAAAATAAAGGATTCTGAAGCGTTGTTGGTGCTTGATGAAATACAAAAGCTTCCTAATTGGTCAGAAACCGTAAAACGTCTTTGGGATGAAGATACTTTCAACAACAAACAGCTAAAGGTTATTCTTCTTGGCTCTTCTCCCTTGCTGATCAGATCCGGGTTAACAGAAAGTTTAGCTGGGCGTTTTGAATTAATCCCGGTAACTCACTGGTCATATGCCGAAATGAAAGAAGCTTTTAATTGGGATTTTGAACAATATATTTATTTCGGTGGATATCCGGGGGCAGCAGATTTGGTCGATGACATTGACCGTTGGACGCATTACATCAAAGAATCACTAATCGAAACTAGCATATCGAGAGATATCCTTCTTATGACGCGGGTTGATAAACCTGCGTTGTTGCGAAGATTGTTTGAATTGGCATGTGCGTATTCAGGACAAGTATTGTCCTATCAAAAAATTATCGGTCAATTACAGGATGCCGGAAATACTACGACTCTGGCGCATTACCTTGATCTTTTAGCTAGTGCTGGTTTTGTAATCGGACTTCAAAAATATGCAGGACAGCGAGTGAGAAGACGTGGTTCAAGCCCCAAGCTACAGGTCTTTAATACTGCTTTAATGACTGCTCAAGCGAATATCGACATTGATGAATTGATAAATGATCGTGATTTATGGGGAAGATGGGTGGAATCAGCAATTGGCGCTCATTTATTAAATCAGACTATTGGCAGGGAACTGGATCTTTACTACTGGTCTAAAAGTAATGCAGAGGTCGATTTTGTTTTGGTAAAAGGAAATAAGGTTACTGCAATTGAGGTGAAGAGTGGAGCTAGGAAGGCGATTATTCCTGGCATAGAAGCTTTCTCAAAAGAATTCAATGTAAATAGAAAATTACTGGTTGGAGCCCAAGGCATCCCGTTGGAGGAATTCTTGATGACTCCGGCAGATAACTGGGTATAATATTTAACCAAATTCGGAAAGTTGAGTTGCCGTATTTATATAAATTTGGCAACTTTATGAATTATTTTGATGTGTCTTTCTTCAAAATAAATATCTCTTCATAAATAGTGGCTTGGAATAAAACATATCTTCATCTTCTTTATCTCTTTGGGACTTATAGTCAAGCATCGTTTGCACAGCAGAATGATACAGGCGTTTTATGCTTTCGACAGAGAGTTGAAGCTTATCTGTGATGGAAGTCGTAGTTTTCCTGCCAGAGTCAAGAAGAGCATCAATAGCCTGATACTCCTTGCTTGCTAAAATAAGCTTTGCAGTTTCCTTTATATGGTATTTTGCCAGGCCGGTATTAGAATAACTACCGTAAGCTTTTATCAATTCCTTCTGCAATTTTTCTTCTTCTTTGTTTTTCTCCTGTTCTTCTCCGTCTTGCTGGTTATCATAATCATACGTCATATTCAACCATGAACATTGCCGGATATAAATATTTTACCCTCAAAACTCCTGGGAATTATTGTATGAGCCAAGGATGAAAGGAGTATATGTTGCTTTTTTGTATTTTGCTTAAGCTCAAATTAGCCTCAAAAAAACTGTATGCTTTTTGTATGCGTTTGATGTAACGAAACGGGTGAAAACGGGATGTCAGGGCTTGACAGGGGTAATTTGATGCTTGAATTTGGTGATCCGGGAATGTTCCCGGTAATTATTGATCTCAGGGGGTAAATGAAGGTTTCCAAGAGTAGCGATAAATATGTAGTTTGAGCTTAAAATGGAGTTTTGAGGGGGAGAAAATGGTGGGCGTAACAGAACTCGAATCTGTGACCTCTACGATGTCAACGTAGCGCTCTAACCAACTGAGCTATACGCCCCTGAATTACTTCGAGCGCTTAATATATCTTGGTTTTGTTGAATGTCAAACTGGATTTTCCTTTTTTTGTAAAATATAACTACGATATTTTCCGGTTTTATTCCATTATTGTAGTTTATGCGATTCACAAAAGCTTACTCCTTCGATAAATATAAAAAAATCCTGTTCCTGATGTAATATTTACGATGCTGAATGAGTATTATGTAATCAAATCAATGGAATGGAAGAGAATTATGTTAAAATCAATGCAAATATTGAAGTTTTTGACCAATACGAAGGCGCTGAGGACAATTATCGATATATACGTAGATAATGAGCAGCACTGCATAATAACTCCCTGCTATACTGTTTTTTCGATAAAATATATTTTAGCGAAATATATTTTTTCTAATAAAAATATCCTATTTATTAGTTACCCGCACAATAATATTTTAAGCATATCGTTTATGATAGTGAGACTTAACCCATTAGTAAGGTATTGAAAATGATGCTGGCTGAACAACAATGTGCGGTTTGCCCGACTGGACAACACAGCGCGACTTTTCTGGCTGATCAAGCCACCGATGAACTCTTTTTCGCTTATACGGCGGAACCTGCATTTAATTTTGAAACTGAAGTTGAGAGCCTTCTGGCCCAATATGAGTCGGAAAGCGCCAAACTCAGGTGTTCAAGTGAAACCGAAATTTTCCTGCGTTTCCATTTGAGTGACATTTGTCGCCAGGCGGATACTTTGCGCCGCATGCTTGGAGTTCGGGATTCATTTGTTTCATTTGTCGGGCAGGCGCCGGTTAACGGGGCCAGGGTAGCCCTTGAAGCCTGGCATCTGCGTCCTCCGGAATATCAGAAGAATGTGGTTGATGTAAACGGTGCGCATGAAGTCGATATCAAACTGAAAAATTACGAGATGTTCTACCATTGCCGCCGCCATTTGGAAGCGTCAGGCAGCGATGGCCAGACACTTGAGGAATTTACCACGCTTAATACCGCTTTGCAAAAACGCGGCGGCTGTGTCGCCGATAATTGTTTACGGACCTGGATATACTGCCGGGACGTTGATAACAACTACAAAGGCCTGGTTGATGCCCGGCGTGAATTGTTCCGTCAATACGGGATGATAGAGAAGACCAATTATATTGCCAGCACCGGGATTGAAGGTCAATGCATAGATCCGCGACGTCTGGTCGGAATGGATTCTTACTGTGTTTTCGGGCTTGAATCCGGACAGGTTGAGTATATGCAGGCTCTGGATCATCTTTCGCCGACCCATATTTACGGCGTAACCTTTGAACGCGGGACGAGGATTATTTTCGGCGACCGTTCGCATTATTATATTTCAGGGACCGCAAGCATCGACAAAGATGGTCAGATTGTCCATCCGGGGGATGTGGCCATGCAAGTTGAGCGGACGGTGGAAAATATCAATGCACTGCTGAATAATCATGATGCGACGATAAACGATTTAAAAATCGCGGTGGTGTATCTGCGTGATGCGGCTGACGCGTTTCTGGTTGAAGATCGTCTTGCCCGGCTGCTGCCGAAATCATTGCCGCGGATCATGGTCAAGGCTCCGGTGTGCCGTCCTGGCTGGCTGGTCGAGATCGATGCCATCGGCGTCAACGCCAACGGCAATCTCCGCTACCGTAATTTTGTTTGAGCAGTATAAAGCGTCAGATATTTTACCGATAATATTTTTCTTTCTTATCGATTAATACTCCGTAATGCTGAGCATTCCGGAGTATTTGTCTACTTGGGACAAGTTTTGTTTATTACTCTTTATCTGCGGATTATCTTTTTCAGGGTTATTGATTTTTGTTCTTTTGCTCCGGCCAGCATGAATTTTGCGGCTGGACCATATATGCAGTCTTCGATTGTTATATTATTGATATTGCTTACCTGCAACGGGGTGTTTTTACTGGTTACTTGAATATTATTCAACACACAGTTCTTTGTCTTGTAGATTCCAAGGGCAAATTTGGGCGGATTCAGCACTGTCAAGTTATCAACTTTGACTCCGGCGCAATCGGAAATTCTCAACATGCCGCCGGTGATTTTCAAGTTGCTGACGACAATCTCTTTATCGACCAGGTTAGATAGATCTTTGACGGCCAGGAACGGTTTGGGTTCGCGATTCCTTTTCCAGCCCTGGAACGTTTGGCCCTGGGTTCCGTTAATATACATATTGGTGCCGTTCAAGTTGATGTTTTTTAGAGAATATTTACCTCTGGCATTCATCAGGCATATTGTGGAATCGGAAGATACTTCCGCTATGTCGATGTCGCCGCTGTCCAGGAGTTGGATGCCGTTGCGGCAGTTTTTGATGTCAATATTGGTTGCCGCGACCTTGTGCCGCCATAGATGGTCCGGTTCATCCGGCAGGATATTCAGGGTTCGGACGACAAAGCCGACCGGACAATCCGATACTTTGACATTATTGATTTTTATATTTTTCGAGGCGAGATATGACCAGCCGACTGCGCGGTTTGTCGTGGTCTTTTTGGCTGCGTCAATTTGAATGCCGGAGAAGCCTTTGCCTTTGACCGAGACGTTTGAGATAGCAATATCCTTACCTCCCGCAACGCGAATCCCGTTTGCCCTGCCGCCGCTGGAGGAAATATTCACGGCGGTTGATCCAGTGTTGTTCCACTCCCCGAGAGATGGTTGATTGAAAGGTGGATTGGGTTCCCGGTAGGCTCCGATTTTCGTCGGGTGGTAATAAGTGACCAACGCCAGAGTGTCGTCACCGGTGTCCAGTCCGGTTACGCCATCAACCTTGACTTTCCGGCAGGCATTGAGATGCAAGCCGTCTGCCATGGTGTGTTCGGGACGGAAATTTTTAACTGAGACCTCGGAGCAACCGTGAAAAATCGCGCCGGTCTGGGGAGCATTGATGACCCTGCAGTTGCTCATTATAATATTGGAAATGGTTTTTTCAGGCGAAGGATAGCCGTCGAAACGGATACCGTCGCCGTTGCTGCGGTATTTGGGTTTGACTTTCCATTGCAAGGTAATATTTTCAAGCGTAATATTATTTCCGGGTTCTTTGAACAGGATTCCATGTCCGTTGCCGTGTCCGTCCGCTTTCAGGTTGTCAATCAGCAAAACCGCATCTTTATCAAACTTGACAGTTACATTGGAAACCCCTTTGAATAACATGGCGGTTCCATTGCTTTTGAACAGATAGGTTCCTTTGGGGAAAAACAGCTTGCCGCTTTTGTTTTTGTTGATGCTCGCGACGGCTTTTCTGATTGCCCGCGAATCATCGGTTGTTCCGTTTCCCGCAGCGCCGGTATCCTTGACATTAACGGTTAATTCTCCGGCCGTTGATGAAAAGCCCAGTCCTGCGATAATGCCTCCAGTGGCAATGATTGTTTTGAACATAATATATCCTCTTTTCCAGTATAATATGACTTGATGGTTATTTTCCGAATCTCAATTCGCTTTGGGTAAACATAACATTTGTGCTGCCGGCATGTCCGTCGCCAAACAGGGTGTTAATGAAAGTATTGTTGTTGTGCAGATATGACAGTCTTGACGTCCAGGCGTTATTGAATTCAAAATTACTGTTGCCGTCCGCGATCAGCGGGAGGGTTGACAATGCTTTGAACCGTCCCATTTTGTATGCATAATTACTGAAAACCTGAGAATTATATTGCGGTTCCTGATTGTATATGTAGTTCATTGCAAGGTATACAGAGCCCTCGATGTTATAAAATCTGGGATTGGCCGGACATTTGAAGATATTTACGGCGGCCTTGGCTTTGCCGTCCGGATTGGACACTCCGGTGTTCCAGCGGAATTTTGTATTGATCGTGAAAAATTCGTCTGGATAAAGCATCTTGCCTAACGAGTAGTACCAGCGTCCGTTGGGCCAGCTGGCTCCACGTGGACCCGGGCCCCAGCCATCATAATTATCCTCGTACAATTTGTGCGCAACGCCCAACTGTTTCATGTTGGCCACGCATTTAATCTGCTTTGCCTTGTCCCGCGCTTTATTCAACGCCGGTAGAAGCATTGATGCCAGAATTGCGATGATTGCGATCACGACCAGGAGCTCGATCAGGGTAAAACTTTTTTTCATGTTGTTTTTCTCCTTGTTCAAAACTGATTTTTATAAAGATAACATTATTTCATTTTCATTCCGCGGATTCGGCACGCGATACATCTCCGCTGGTCATCTTGACCGGTTCTTCGTAAGAACCCGCGTCCGCAGCACATAGTGCGGAGTATGACGCGGTATATCGTGGTTCTTCGTAAGAACTCAGCTCGATTCGCGTTCAATCAATTGCACCGGCAGGGAAATATTCATTTTATTCCTGATTTTTCCGGTCAACAGTTTATGTAAAATCCTTGCCGCTTCATGCCCGATGTGTTTTCTCGGCTGCAGGACAGATGACAGGGTAGGGGTGAGGCAGCTGGCCATAGGCAGATCATCGAAGCCGATCAGTTTGATGTCTTCGCCGATTTCCAGGCCGAGTTTATCCGCTGCTTCATAAACACCTTTGGCGGCATAATCGTTCAGGCAGACAATACTGCATGGCGCGGTTATTTCACGCAGCATCTCCAGCGCCGCATTGTAGGGTAGTTCCCACTTTTTGGTAATTGGCCAGTAGGACGGATCGCTGTCTCTGCAGTCAAAGTAATAGCTATTCTGTTTGATGGATGATTCGAAACCCGCGTCGAGCATTGCCCGGCAGTAACCGTCATAGCGTTCTTTTTGCGGTTGTACGCCGGGTTCCGGACCGAAAAAATAAACCGGACGACGGTATTTCATGATCAGTTTGGTTGCCGCGGTATACATACCGTAGGAATTATCCACCTTGACGGTATTGAGTTCAACTCCGTAGATTTGCCGGTCAACGCAAACGATAGGATAGTTTTCCGTCGCAAGTTTCTCAAGGGCACGATGATATTCCGCATTTTCGTATGGCAGGACAATCAGGCCGTCGATGTCATATTCTCTGACATGCTCAAGGATATTGATCGATTCAGCGTGTCCGGTTTCGCTGGTCAGTAATTGCAGCTTGATTTCCGGATTGTCCAGACAATATTTTTTGATCCCTTCACTGATCTCGACTGTCAAAGCGTCGGGATAGGCGGCCCAGACCGCCGCGATTGAATATGTTTTTTCCGGTTTTGGTTTGCTCTTGACCGCATTGGCGGTTTTGAGATTCCTGGCCTCGGACTGACTGATCCAGACGCCGCGGTGCGGTTCTTTTATCAGCTTGCCGGTTTTTGTCAGATGAGAAATAACCTTCCTGATAGTTGAACGGGAAACTTCATACTGTTCCGCCAGTTCCGTTTCACTCGGTAAGGGTTTTTTGAAGGCGAAGCGTCCCTGTTCGATGTCTTTGGATAGACTTTCGGAAAGCCGGGTTGCTTTGCTTTGATATTTGATATTGCTGTTTCTCATAATGTTTCTATTATATATGGAAAAACAAACAATGTCAATAGCTAATTGTATAATTTTGTTAAAAATTTTATACTATTAGTTTGTTTTTATTTTAATTATATACAATATGTATGTTTTTGTTTTTTTAATACTTTTCTTTTCATCGTATTGTCAAAATATTCTTGAAATGTTAATTTAAAATGTTATTATTTATTGAATAACAGGGGATTTTGATCAATGAAATATGTAATTTGGGTATTATTGATTTGCATCTTGTCATTTTTTATTACAGGTTGCGTGCATACTTCAGAGTTGACTGTTGAGCAGATTAAACATCGAATTGAGCTTATTCCTGTAGATAGAAAGAATCTAGATTTTTTCAATAATTTTTTTGCTCGCAGGGTGCAAAAAATTCGGAATCCCACATTGAGGGCGGTTGCAAAAGCTAATTCTTTTCCAAAGTGGAAAACATACGAGGATGAATATATCAGCTTTGATTACCCCGATGATCCCAACATTAAATTGGAGATTAAATCATCCAAAGATCGTATCAGAGTCTGCGGCGGCATTGTCGGGACAACTGAAAACTTTTATTCTCGAGCTTATCGATTGTCTTTTGGGGAATATCCTTATTGTGTTTTGATGCTCAACGAAAAGAATTATTTTGATGACGGAATATGTTTTTGCGGAGCAATTGCATTTACAAAATATCTATTCCGGAATGGCGGGCTATTCCGTTATGAACTTCTTCGCTGTGGATATGTTAAAAAAGTGCAGGTCTTGAGTAATGAATATAGAGTAGTTGTATTTGAATGGCCTCATTTGTTGATTCAGCAGGATCCATATATAAAAATTGCTTCCAGTATAAAAATGAAAAAGCCTGCGGACAAGGATAAACTCATTATGGCCGCAAAGAAAAAATACGGAGTAATCGGTTTCATTGCGCGGGGAATGAATAAAAAGCAGGTGATTGAAGTTTTAGGCAGACCTTCAAGAGAGGAACAAGGTAAGTTTGTGTATGAAAGGAAACAAGATCGGACACTTGAACGTCTGACCGTTAATTTTGGCAAATCGGGTGTTTTCGAAGGCCTCCGGAAAGGTTGGAGGAAATATATAGAAGTGCCGCCGGAGAAAGGAACCATTGACTGGATATGGAAAAAAGTCAATCCGGGCCAGGATTACAATGAAGACCTGGCAGTATTGACGGATGAAGATGCCAAAATTATATTTAATAGTTTTATGCGGTTAACTCCGAAAGCGTCATATCGTGATTGGGAACGGTTATGCTGGGCTATTTATGTTTTAGCGACAAAAAACTATCAGGATGACAAAATTATGCCGGTTTTTATGGATAAATACGCATCGGGTCCGGCTCCTCATATCGCTCATGTGATTATTGCTATTTATAAACCTCAAGGTAAAAATAAATTACTGCTTGAACAGTTAAGAATGATATATAAGAAAAAAGGGGAAATCAAAGATGAGAATATTGGGCATGATGTTAGCAATATTTTGTATTCTTTAACTATTGCTTCTCCACATGTAAAGGAAATGGTCATTGAAGGAATGAAGCATCCTAATGATAATGTGCGTGAAGAAGCATATCGTTTCTGGCATTATTTGCCGGATGCACAAGCAATTGTTTTTATTAGAGCCGGTTTAAAGGATAAAGATTCAAAAATCAGGCAGGAATGTGCTGAAGCGTTCAGTAAAAGAATGGGACATCCGGAAGATATAACACTTTTGAAAAATATTCTGAAAATTGAGAAAAATAAAAATATCAGAAAAATACTTCAAAAGGCTGTTCTTCGACTGTCTGCAAAAAAATCCGTCAACCGGTGAATTTATCGGCATCGTAGAAGTTTGAGCGGACTTCCCAGCATTGTTCGATGGCGTCGTCATTGACGGTGGTGCCGGAATACTCGATGTGCCAGCGCAGCAGTTTTTCCCGCAACTGGTTGATCAATTCCTGATGTTCCGGCTGGTCGATCAGGTTGAATATTTCGCGCGGATCGCTTTCCATATCATAGAGTTCACCTTTGAAGTCGTTTGATTGAATAAATTTCCAGCGTCCGCAGCGAATCATACTCTGGGTCAGATGGTGGTCGGCGTCATAGAAATAGTTATTGGAAAAGACGGCTTCTTTGTGGAACTTTGTTTCCTCTTCAAGCAGCGGCAGCAGGCTTTTTCCTTGAACTGCCAATGGGATTTTGATCTTGCAGTAATCGAGAATTGTCGGCAGGATATCGACGTTTTCATTCAGTTCACTGGTGCTTCTTGACTCGTCGCGATAATCTGGATGCGAGATGATCAGTGGAACCCGAACCAGCCGGTCGTCCATGCACCAGGATTTGCCGATAATGCCGTAAGCGGAACTGAAATCGCCGTGGTCCGAGGTGAAAATGATCATCGTATCATCGTAAACTCCGGCCTTCTGCAATGCTTCTACGATCCGTCCGACCTGATCGTCAACCAGAGTTATCAGACCGTAAATATGGGCCATGTAGATTCGCAATTCCTGTTCGCTCGTGTATTTGCGGTTCTGCTCGACCCAGCGGACGAATGCCGGCGGTTTGTTTTCCAGTTCATGTTCGTAAACCGGTTCCAGTGAAAGCCGGTCGGGGTCATACATGGTATCATACGGGGCGGGAGGCGAAAACGGTCCGTGCGGAGCGATGTTGCCGACAAAGCAGAGGAACGGGTTTTCTTTGTTATGGTTGATAAAGTTGATCGCGCGGTCGGCGATAACCTTTTCAAAGTAGTGTTCATAAGGAATATTGGAGGTTCCGACGTTCCAGAAGCGCATTTCCGGATTTTTGATCTCCCGTCCTTCCGGATACCGTATATTCAGACCCTTTGACCGAAGATAGGTATTATACTGGTCCAGCCAGATAAAAGATTCCTGCCAGCCGTCACGCGCCATATCGTCGTCATGGCCGCCGTAATGGGTTTTGCCGAAATAACCGGTACGGTAACCGGCTGCGCTGAAATAATGCCCCATGGTACGCTCGGAGTCCGGCAGATTCTGAACGTTGCAGTTGATGCCGTGTCCGACCGGGTAACGTCCGGTCATCAGGCAGGCGCGGGACGGCACGCAAACGCCGTTGCAGGCATAAGAGGTGTCGAGCGTCATCCCGGATGCCGCCAGGGCGTCGATGTTTGGAGTTTTTATTTCCTGATTTCCCATGCAGCCGAGAAAGGTCCAGACGTGTTCGTCGGTATGGAGTATAACTACATTTGTTTTTTTCATTTTTCTTTGCGTCCGATTGTTGCCAGTTTATTGCAGACTGCGACGGCTTTGCCGACCAGGGCTGCGAGTTTATCCAGATTGACATGACGTTCAAACCAGGTCGGGTCCAGTTTGATGGCTTTGACCGGGCAGAACTCATGACAGCAATAACATTTAATGCAGGTTGCTTTGTCGACCTCCCAGCCTTTGTCCGGATCAATCGCCGGGGGAGTAAGCGGACAGCCGTTTCGGCAGTTCATACATTTTACGCATTTATCCGGATTGATTTCCGGGTAGGCTTTCCAATGTTGGCGCAGCCATTCGATCGCCGGGCCGGGCAGGGGGAGAAGGCGCAGAATGCCGCTGTATTCCTTGATGGTTTTGAAATCGTCAATTTTAAACTCAGCCGGGTCGGTGCCGACGATTTCGATCATTTCCTCTTCAATGACTCCGTAACCGCGTCTGGCAGCCGCGCCGAGGATCGGGTTTGTGGCCGGATCGACCCCGATCATCCGGCATGCCACCGCGTCAACCGCGGTCAGGTCGGCGGAAGCGATAATACAGCCGATATGGCGTGGATCGCCGCCGCTGGGGCCGTCGCCCTCCATGCCGACTACCGCGTCCATGACCGCCAGCGCCATCGGCGCGGCCCGGTCGATATCGACAATGAATTCAGCCAGCCATTCGCGGGTTTTCATCCGATAATGATATTGCGCCTTGAGCGAACCGGGCAGCAGACCGTATTGATTCTTCAATGCTCCGGTAAAGCCCATTTGACCGTGGGTCTTGAGTTTGGGCAGGGTTATGATCAGGTCGATGTCTTTGATAACCGAGGACAGCGGCAGTTTGCGTCCGACTTTATTGTCCGGCTGTTCGAATTCGCCGGGATCGGCAAGTTCGCGCAGGGTTGCGCCGCTGGCGGCGGCCGCGTCGCTCATCCCGGTGATTTTGCACACCGAATCAAAAGTCCCCATACCGGGACTGTCGCCGATGAAACATTCTGCCCCCGCGCCGATAACCAGTTCAGCCATAGCTTTAACAATTTCAGGATGGGTGGTGACCGCTTTTTCCGGCTTGAAGGTGCCGAGAAGATTTGGTTTCAGCAGGATTCGTTGTCCGGGGGAAACGAATTTTTCAATTCCGCCGAGTTGTTTCAAACATTCGTTAACGGCTTGTTTTATGGTATCCGGTTTATAATCTGGTGCCGGAGTGATGCTGACTATTGATTTATCCATATAAATTACCTGTAATGAAATATGTAATGTAATGGCGGTTCAGTCAAAATCAAAGTTGCCGACAATGTTTTTCCGGTATTTAACTTTTAATTGATAATCAATAAATAATCAATATGTACTTTGATATAAAGTTGTATAGCGTTAATGTATAAATGATTATGTTTTTTGGTTTTATTGCGTTTTACAATGGGCGAATCAATAGATATCGACGGCTAGCAGGATGAGCAGAACCAGGAAGAGCAGGGCGGTGGAGAATTTAACCCAGGCGGCGTTTGCCTTGAAGAAATTGATCAAGGTCGAGTTTTTCATGCCGAGCCAGGTGAACGCGAAAATCACGATCAGCGGCAGAATGAATGCTAGGTTGTATATCGCCAACAGCAGATAAGCCTGAAAGGAGTCGGCACCGGTTTTCAACATGTACATGATTGTCGGCAGATAGACCTGCCCGGTGCAGGCCAGTTCCAGAATTGAAATGACCAGCCCGGTGATGAAAGCCGCGATGATAAAATGGCGTTTCTTTGCTCCGATTCTGACCGACGAGCGGATTTTTTCCTTCAGCTTTTCCGGTAGTTGCAGCTTGATATCCTCGATTCGCCCTTTCAGACAAAGAATTCCGTCGTAAATGCTCATAACCATGATGATAAAGACGATTACCATCATTATCCGGTTGATTATCCGGCCGAAATCTTTAACCAGTTCCAGACGTATAACCAATTCAGCCAGTCCCATGCCCATCAGATAGTAGGCGACAAAGACCCCGGCGATAAACGCGATTGACACCTGGAGTATCTCTGACTTTTTGCGGCGGCTGATAACCATATAGGAAATGAAAAAGATAATAGTGGCGAACGCACACGGGTTGACGCCGTCGTTCAATCCGGCCAGCAGGACAAACGCCGTGGTGATATGGCTGTATCTGCCGGTGATGCGTTTTTCGGAACGCTTGAGTTCAGTTTTGTCGACGATATACCAGTTACGGTTGTCTGACGCGGCGGAATTGGCGATCAGACGTCCGAGCCGGTCAAAGTTGACTTCGTTTTTGATCAGATAGCCGTCTGCCATGAAGACCGCCGGGGCAACCAGCCGGATTTTAGCGGGAACTTTATATTTTTCGCAATATGCTTCGTTCAGTTTCATTGATTCGACATGAAACATATTGTGCTGTTCCACCGTCAACTCGGGGAAGGACGATTTGAGAATATCAAGATCCTGTTTGACTTTTTCACATTCCTGACAGCCGTTTTTATAGAAATATACCAGCTTGATTTTCCGTTTGACCGGAGGGGCTTCGGCGACAGTATTTTTCACTTCAAGTTTTGGCGCGGCCTCGACGCGTAATTTCAGTTTTTTCCCGACCACGGGCTTTGCCGCAACGGTCCGTTTTTCGGGTGAGAAATGTTTCCTTATCTTCTCATATTGGTAAGTTGACATTTCCTCTTTATCGACATAATTCAGCAGGGGTTTGAATTCCATCCCGAGCAGGACGGCGTTATTTGTGAGGTAATTACCAATTCTTGAGGACACGATTCTCTTATCCTGTACCAGTTTGATGACACTGATCAGTTTGGCCGGGGCAACTTTCTGAGATAACTGCATCAGGGCAAAATAGGCGTCAATTCTCAACTTCGGAGAGATATCATTTGTCATTTTCTTCAATGCCGCAACATAATCATCGTCGAAATACATGCTTTTGCCGGAATTTCTGTAATCCCAACCGAGGTTTAAGTCGATGATGTGTTTGTCGTCAAAGTAAATAATCTCTATATTGCTGTGAGATATTTTTGACTTGAATACGATTTCAGGAATAAGTTCGCGTAATCTGTTGTGCTTTGACTTCAACAGTTCAGGAATGTATTTCTGAAATTTTGATAGATTGCTTCGTCCCAGGGAATATAACGCGGCTCTTTTCAGCATGATATCATTTGATTTAATATATCGCTCCAGATACTTGTCACTTTTTCCGGAAGGACTTCTTTTGAGGAAAAATAGTGCCATTATCCGCATATCCCTGACCGAATCTTTGTTGTCGAGTGTTTTGTACGACCATTTTTTGAGAAAATAGGAATTCTTGGATGAGTTAAGGCTGTATCCGGCCCGATCATTGATTAAATTATACAACTTTAGCTTGGTGCCGGGGGTATTCAGCAGATTAAAAAAATATTCAAGAGATTTGCCGCCGTCCTCCATCAAAAGCGCAGTGGCTTCTTTCGAAACATTTTTATTGGCGTCTTCAAGAGCGAGTTTCAATAATTTGAGACGTGCCGGTGTATGCTTTTTACCTGATCTCAGATTGTTCAGTATCCTGGTCTTTTTCTCGACTGTAAGGCTGGGAAATATTTTACAGAAATAATCATATCCGCCAGGTTTGTTCAGCTTCAATAAAACTAGAGAACTGTATAAACGCATATCTTCATCTTTGCTGTCAGAACTCAGCTTCTTGACTGTCGCGACAAATTGGTCGTAGGCTTTGCGGATTGCTTCCGGTGATGCCTCGGAATTGCTTTCTTTTGCCGGCTGATCAGCTCCAAATGCCCCCATAAGATTGTCCATTGCTATTTTTTTGACTTGCTTCCTGGGTTTTTCGGGTTGTTTTTCACCGAATGCGTCAAAAAGGGTATCCAGTTGTTTGTTGTTGGATTTAGTTTCTTTTTCCGGCGTTTCGGCACTTTGCAGATTGGAAAGCTGTTTCTCTGATATATTGAAATTTTTCAGCATTGCCAGTATTTTATTTTTATTATTTCCGGAAAGGATTTCCTGGAACGCTATGAATCTGCGGTTCGGTGCTTTGCTCATTCCAGCCAGCAGATTTGCCGCCTGGCTAGAGACATCTGGATCTGAATGATTAGCCAGCATGTTGGCAATTTCAAATCCCTGGTCTTCCATATCATCCACTGCTTGTAAAACCGGAAAAAGGGAATTGGCATCCTGTTTTTTCAGTTGGTCAATGAATGACTTCGGAATTGGCAGTTTCATACTGGCATAAGCGGCAATGACTTGACCTTTAAGGTCGTCATGTTCCATAAAAACTTTTTTCAGAACAGTCTGGGCGTTGGTAATTCTCAGGCCGGCAATTGCCCCGATAGCGTTTATCCGGACAAATTCATCCTTGGAGGACAACAATTTGATAATCTTTTTGTCGGCTTTACTCACTTTGAGTTTGGTGATTGCTTTCAACGCCGCGACCTGGATTCGCCAGCGCGGGTCATCAAGGCATTTGGTGATTTTCGTTCCGGATTTTTGGCTGCCAAGGTCAGTCAGGCTTTCCAGGGCGGCGATAACCAGATCTTCATTTGAGTTATCGAGATATTTCTCCAGAATTGCCGCGCTTCTCAAACTTTTTACTTCGCCGAGATTTCTGATGATCGCGAAGACCACATCATCATTTTTTTCAATTTTCAAGTGTTTTTCAAGGATTGGGACACTTTGTTTTTTCCCCGCTTCGACCAGAGCGTCAACCGTGGTTTCGCGGATAATTGGCTGATCCGATTTTATAAAGTCACTCAGGATCGGCAAAACCTGTTCGCCATTTTGCCCCAGTGAAATAATCGACTGCAGTTTCATATTCTGGTTGCCGAAGATCAGGCGATGAGCCTGTGAAAGCGCGTCCGGCATTCCGATATTGGTCAGAATGGTTGCATATTCGATTTCCTTGAGCCGCAGTTTACTACCGGTCGGCAGATTTGGATGAGTGTCTAGGAACGCCGTGATCGCGGCCAACACACCCTGACCGCCGTTTTTCAGCAAAAGCATGGCCCGGGATGAGCGGTCGCGGTTCTGACTCAGAGCATTCTGGATTATAACATTGTAACGTTCCCGTGATAACACGGTGGTACTGGCTGAGGTCTTGTGTTTTTTGTCTTTCAGCCATAGCCGCCATTTTTCCAATGCGGCAAGTTGTCCGGTTCCCGGAGAGGTATTATACCACGGGTCAAAGCCGAAACTGTCCCCTGAACGTTCCTCCAGTAATTCCAGCGCCCCGAGCCGGACCGCCAGTTTTTTACTGGTAAGCAGTTCGATCAGTTCTTTGGCCGGAAAAACTTTCATCGCGTTAATTGCGGCAGTGATTTTCTTCCGGCAATCACGGTTCCAGCCCAGTGCCAGCATCGCTTCGGCCAAGCTTTTACCGGTGACTTTTTTTGCGTTTAATTCAGTCAGCAGTTTTTCCATTTTCTTTTCAATGGCGTCACTGTTGGCGGTAGTCATCCGGTTCATTAATTTTGCCAGTGGGTCACTTCGCAGGAAGCCTCTGCAGATGCCGATGTAACTCAAGTCTGAGGCCAGAAAAACTAAAGTCGGACTTCCTCTGACTCCGTATCTTTGGGCAAGCTTAATGTTGTTGTCGATATCCAGCCTGACCGGAATGAAGTTTTTCAAAGCGGCTTTTACTTCCGGGGTTTTCATTACCTCGTCTTTGAGTTTACGGCTCCATGGACAGTCTGACGAACTGAAGAAAATCATAATCGGTTTGTATTGGTTCAAGGCGGCGCCGGAAGCCGCGTTCAGGTCGTCATACCAGATATCATCGGATTTAAGGTCGGACACCGCGCTCGGATCGATGTAACTGGTACTCATTTCAGGTTGAGACCGGGCCGCGAACAGCGTCAGCGCCGGCATCATAACCAGGAGCGTGATCAGGTATTTGAATTTTTTCATCGCGGCGATTCCTTTAATGCAGCAGGGCGTAGACCAGAATATTTACGTTTACGTCCAGCGAATTGGTTATTTCGTTGCCGCCGCAACAGCAGCAGCCTTTGGTGTTGGCGGTGTTGTTCAGGCCGTGCGGGGAATAAACCATGACGAGCTTGCCGTTGATCGTCAGTCCTTCAAGCTGGGCTTTGGTGCCTGAACTGTGGGCTGTTTTGAGTTTATCTATTTTATTCACAGTCTTGAACAGCGGATGCGTCATGGGAATCGGGGTCATCTTGTTTTTGCCGAATATTCGCTTTATCTCGCGCCGGAACGCTTTGTCGAAATCTTTGTTGGAACAGCCGGCAGATGCCAGGATAAAGCCGCCCTTTTCAAGATATTGCTTCAGGTTTGTGCGTTCTTTTGCCGTGAAATAAAAGTTTTTTTCGCCGGTCATCATTGCGAAAGGATAATTGAACAATTCTTTGGCCGCCAGTTTGACGCTTTTGAAACGGCGTTCAGTCGGAATCGCGGTTTTCTTCTGGGCGTCGGTGAGAAAAGCGTCGCTGAAACAACGCGAGGTATGGGTGCCGCCGTAGATCAGGTTGGCGCATTGAATAACGCTGTCTCTGGCGCTGACGTCGACGGACAAACATAACATAAGTATTAAAAAAATCAATTTCATCATGGTGCTGCTCCAAAGTATTTTTTGACTGCTTTGCGATATTTTTCAGGCACTTCATCAATATTGATGCTGTCTGACTTCCTCTTCTGATATTCCCGGATGTTGATTTTTTCCCGGTCGTCCTTGCCGATAGTGATCCCGCCGCGACCTGAACTGAGTCCGTTATTGCCTGTTTTGCCGCGGTTGTCGCGTCCGGTTCCGTCTTTGTCGTCCATGCTGTGCCGCGGCGGTCCGACGACCGGCACATTGAGCGGCGATGAACCCTGTCCGATAAAGCCGTTTTCGGCATCGCCGTCTCCGCCGCTGGAAGCGTTGCCCGGCCCCTGTCCATGATTGCGTTGCCCTCCGATCCGGTTCATCAGCGAATCCAGCATCTGTTTTACGGTATCGTTCAGGTCTTTACGGATATTGGGACACCGTCCCTGACAAGCCCGTGAGACGGGATTATTTTTATCTTTTAAAAGCTGTTGTAATTTTTCCAGGGCGCGATCAGCGTAATCATAGGCTTTGGAGCCGTTGCGGTATTTACATTGTTCATTACAACTCTGCATCAATTCGGCAATTTGCAGTTCCCGCAGTTTTTTCAGGAATTCCCGTGACCCTTTTTTAAAATCTTCAAAATCCCATGATAACTTATCGGAATTTTCCTTTAATATCTTTGTTATCGACCGTAATTCATCCAGAATTCCCTGCTGGGTGACACCGAATTCCGGCAGCCGGGCAATTCTGTCCTGACTGTTGTCCGATTTATAGACACTTAAGCGTTTGACCAGCATCTTTTGCTGTTCGGCCAGTTTTGTCAGTTTCAACGCTTCTCTGAGGATTTTTTCAATTATTGCGAGCTGTTGCGCATCTTTTTCCATCTTTTCAAGCTGACAACTGCCGTTCGCGGTATCGCCGAGCAGCCGGTTGATTTTCCGGAGAAGTTCATCTTTGGGTTCGCTGGCGGACATTGATTTGATAATTTCGTCATGACCGCTCAGCTTTTGCGTTATCTGCGTCAAAATTTTGCGGTGACGGCTTTCAATGTTATAGATGACAAAGTCCTCCGATAATTTTGTAAAGACTTCCCGGGCCGACTTGAACGCGGCGGCGACTTTTTTGATCCGGTTATCTGTTTCGCTGTTTGACGGTTTGCCGGATAATGCTTTTTTCAGTTCCAGCAGACTCAGGTCATATTCATAAAGCTTGTAGGCCAGCAGGCGATAGCGGCTTGCCAGTTCTTTTACCATCGAACGGTCACGCAGAATCCTCGCGTATTCCAGTTTGGATATAACTTTTATCTTTACGAAATCAGAAGACGTTGAACCGGTCATTGCCGGATTGTAGTCAAAGGCCTCAAAATAGAGTTCAAGGTTCTGCCCCGGAGTTACGCCCAGCCCTTTCAGGTCTATTTTTCCGCTATAGTCGTAATATTTTCCGTTCCAAGCTTCGGCCAGTGCTTTGACCCGGTCGCGATAGCCTTCGACGGCCCGGACCACGTCGACTTGTTTCAGGCCCAGATCGTCTTCCGAAGAAATACTGACGTCAATTACCGAATCCGGGGTTGCCATGATAAAATTATCCGGCGCGTTGACCGAGATCAACGGCGGTGAATCCGGCTTGAGCTTTTGTTTGATGACCAGCGGCTTGCGGCATGCGGTTCCAAGGACATCGGTTACGTTGAAGGTCAGTTTGGCAGGACAGGTTACGGGCCATTCAAAGGTGATGGAATGCAATGAGCTCTTGCGCCCCTTGATTATCTTTTCGGGGTCGAGCGTTTCCGGGCTGAGTTTCAAGCTGCCGGAAGCCAGAGGCCGGTTGCTGGTAATGGTCAATGCGGCTTTTGAACCTTTTAATTCGTCAAGGACGTCACCGCCGCCGAAGAAGCTGCGGACCGGCAGCCCGCTGTAGGCCGGCGGAATAATGCGGACCTGGACAATTGAGATTCGCGGCTGAAGCAACAAACTCAACTGGTGCCATTTGCTTCTGGCCCGGCCACATTTGAAACAGAACTGCATTGGCACGGTTAATTTATCCAGTTTCTGGACATAGACCGAATTGCCTTCCCGGAAGCAGTTGAAACGGTTCCGGTTGCCAAGTTTGTCTTTGGAGAGAAATACCACCTGTGACGCGATTTTACCGCCGGTTATTTCCACTGATATTTCGATATTGTCACCGTAGATTACTTTGGGAGCGTCCGGGTTTATTTTGAATTTAAGTTGGCTGTACGGCGGGATATCACGCAACGGGAACAGGATACGTTTGGCGATGGTATTTGCCGCGGTCGGATTGAGCCCGAACAAGACCAGCGAGATCAATAGCTGGGCTCCACAGAGTTTTAGGCTTTTAACAAGATTTTTCGCCGGAAAAATATTTGAGAACCGCATTGACCTGACGATTGCGTACGCCAGGTCAAGCACCTTCCCGATAAGGAAGTTTTTCAGGCCGCTGTCCGTTTCCGCGTCTGTACCAAGTTCATACGCGCTCAGTACTTCCCGGCGGCGGCTATCAGAGGCGTCGTCTATCAGTTCGGCTATTCGTTTTTTGTCTTCTAGCAGCAGGATGATAACCCGGACACAGAACACCGCCGTGATGAAAATTATACAGATAACGCCGGCGGTCAACCTGAATTGATCGTCAAATCCCAACAGCCGGTCGAGAACGCCGTAAACGGTGGCGATACAGGCGGTCAGGGTGATGATGCGAATTATTTCTGCAAGCAGCAGTCCGTAATGCCGGATACGGCGAATCCGGTTCAGTGCTTTGAGGAATTGAGAATATGTCGGGTTGTTCATAATAAACCGTTTCTCCTCCTGAGAAAACATTCCAGGGCAAAAAGCAGCAGGGTAAAACACAGAATGCTCCAGTTGGTCCACCAGGGAACCCATCTTTTCCTGACGGTGCTTTCCGGATCGTCTTCCGCCCCGCCGTTCCGGAATAATCCGGCAACTTCATTCGCCAGCAGCACTTTTCCGGCAGCGGCTCCGGTCAGTCGGGCCAGCAGTGCCGGATCGGCGCTCAAATTATCCTGTTCTGTGGTTGGATAAGAGACAAAGACCGGTTCAAAAAGTTTGCGGATTTTTCCGGCGGCATCCCGGTAGTTTAATTCCACCAGATACGATCCGGGCTGGTCGAACGAAAGGATCGCGGTCCATTTTGCCGCGCTGCCAGTCTCTTTGACCGGGACTATTTCCGTGTAAAGTTTTCCGTCTTTATGGACCAGCAGTTTCATGTCGCCTTTTACTTTTGTCGTGTCCCGGCGGCTGATCGCGGCCATTACGGAACTGTGCGGTTTGACGACCGTGCCGCTCAGGCGCAGGGAGCAATCCGCCCCCGGCAGATATTCCGCATACATGACGATCCAGTGAATGATCTGCATCCAGAAGTTTTTGTAAAACTTGGAAGTCTCTTTCGCGGCGGGGAAAAAGTCCCATTGCCAGATACCTTCAGAGTTTACGGTGACCACGATGCCGCGTCCGAAACGGCGGGTGATCAGGGACGGGACCGCAATCTTTCGTCCCTGCCGGTTCTCTTCCGCCGCCATTAAGACCTCTGTGAAGGTTTTGAGTTTCCTGACGGCGCTGATTCGCTTAATCGGCGGCAGTTTGTTCCATTCCTGATTATCCGGGCCGGGCAGCAGCGAACCGAAAAGCCCTTCGCGGACTCCGGTCGCAGTCGGCAGCCAGCGGAAGCTTCCTTCAACGTAATTGCCCCATTCGACGGTTTCAATTCCCGCCAGGAACGGGAGTTTTCCGGCGTAGGGTTTGCCGCGCGAAAAGAGGATTGCCCCGCCATTGTCTGTGACATATTTTTTCAATAGTCTGGTTTTCGGTTCGTCCAGAAAATATTCAATGCCCTTACCGAAAATAATCATATCGTACCGGGAAAGTTCGGATATTGTGGTCGGGAACATATTTTCCCGGTCCTCGGTGACCTGGGATGAGCCGGATTTGATTGAGAAATAACGCCCGGCGGCGATTCGGTAAATGGTTGTCAGATTAATGTCTTTACTGTTCCTGAGCAGTTGGGAGAAAAATTTGCTGTCCCAGAACGGCTGGCCCTCGACAAACAGGATATTCAGCTTTTTCCGGAGTACCGTAACCCCGATCTGAGAACGATTGTTCCAGCGTATCGCTTCATTTTTTTGTTCCGGCAGCGATATTTCATATTGATAGTAACCCGGTTTGTCGAATTTCAGTTTGAATATGGTGCTTATCGTTTTATTTTCAGGAATACTGAGTTTCCGGCGCTCCATGACTTTTCCGTTACGGTTAGTCAAGGCAGCCTGACAGATGATATTGCCCAGATTGGATGACCGGACGGTGACCGGGATGTCAAGTTCCTGCCCGGCAAACGCCAGATAACGTCGTTTCCCGGCAACCAGCTCCAGATCCCGGCGCGCGACTTTGCCGCCGAACGGGACCGCGTAGACCGGGATATTTTCCGCTTTTGCCGCAAGAATGAATTTTTCATTGCCGGTTGCCGCCACCTGACGGCCATCCGAAAGCAGGAGAATTCCGTCAAGTTTCATGGCGGAGTTGCGGTAACGCGCGATAAGCTCTTCGCCGGATTTGAAAATGTCGGTATCGCCGGTTTCCGGGGGCAGGGCGGGAGACAGGTCTTTCAACTCTTTGCCGAGGCCATCGGCAAAAGCGTAGACTGCGATATTCGCATTTTTCGTTTCCGGCGCGATTTGCCGGGAATACAATTCCGTCAAAGCCGTCCATCTGGATTTTCCGTTGACATCGGTAGTTTGCATGCTGCGGCTGTTGTCCGCCAGCACGGCCCAGCCGTGTGCCGTTTCACTATCGGCTTTTTGCCAGGAACCGGGATTAAGCGCGATCAGGCCCAGACACACGACGGTGAGAATTCTCAATCCGGTCAGTGTCCGGCGCAAAACCGGCGGACTGCCTTTGGCCGAACGCCAGCTGAGCCAGCCGCAGACCACGGTCAGCAAACCGAATAATACCGCCAGATAATCAAGTTCAATAATCGGGTTCATCCGCTCCTCCTGCTCCACCACATTACCAGTCCTTCAAGGACCGCGAACAACATTGCCGCCGCCAGTAAATACGGCCATATATCCACTCCGGTATCAAGTTCGCTCAATTTTCTGCCGCCGGACATTTCAAGTCCGAACTGCTTCCGTTCCCCGGGCGGAAGCTGCGCCAGGTTTGATTCAACGGCGGGAAAGTTTACGACATTGTATTCCGCCGTTTCACCGTTGTAGATCCAGCGGTATAAGCCGCATGCTTCGATCGGCGGACTGACCAGATAGGGTGTTTTATCAAGGTATTGCACGGTCGGCGACAATTTGACGCCGGACGTTTGCAAAGTAACTTTATCCACGGCAATTCCGCTTGTCAATCTCATTTTCAGCCGGGAACCCGGAGCGTTCGCCGGGTATTGATTGGGAACTGCCGCTCCGGTTTTCTGGATTATTTCAGCCATAAACGGCAGGAACTGCACCCGGTAGGCCCAATTGGAATATTGCGGATCCAGCACCATTCCCCAGATATATAATGCACCCCGGTCGCTGATCCGGGTTAATGCCGGTAGTCCGTCCTGCCAGGCGAAAACGGTTTCGGCTCCAGGCTTTCCGTAATTAAGTCTGGCTTTGAATTCACCTCCGGCCGGATCGCCGAATTCGCCGTTGGCGAAAATTTCCAGGATCCGGTCTTTATCTCTAAGAACTTTCAGATTGAACGGTTTGCCGCCTTGTTCAAGAAAAACTTTTTCGTCCGGTTTTCCGGCTTTTTGCCCGGTGAGTGAGGCCAGGGCCGTTGCCGGGCAGTTAGGCGCTGGACTACAGATAACTGTTTTGCCTGACTCGATAAATTTTTTAATTTCCGGAATATTTTGTCCGTTCCAGCCTGACAGCAACAGCACGTCCGGTTCATTCCAGCTGCGCGGGTCGTCTAACTTCAATAATTCCAGTTTGGCCCAGGGCAGGGCGCTCAGGCTGCGTTTCCAGAACTCAGCCGGGTATTTTGCGCCGCTGACGATCCCGACTTTCATGGCTTCTTTGACAATCGCGATTGTGTTAATGGTATTGTCTTCCGGGAACGCGTCTTCGCTGATCGAAAATTCAAGCGGGAGCGGACCCGGTTTATTTAACTGGAGGGTGAACAATGGCGAAGCAGAACCGTTGGCCGGGATCATGACATTACGGTTTTGCCGGCTTTCGCTGCCGCTGAAAAACACGGTGCAGCTGCGCGGTTCCGATGAATAATTACGGACCACGCAGGAGACGTAGGCGGTTTCTCCCTGTAAAAGTGTGGATGGATTCAGGTCCACCCGGTCGATCGCCAGATTGCCGGGGTTTGATTTGCCGATTTGAATGGTCGCTACTTTTATCCGTTCGGGAATCGCGAGTTTCCGGTCTTTCCATTGGCTCGCCTGGAAGTCGGAGATGATGCATATTTCCCGGCGTCCGGGGCGATCCTTGAGCATGTCTACGGCCAGTTTGACGGCGGCTTCCGCGTTGCCCGCCTCACTGGTGACTTTACGGCGGCGGAGCTGTTGCTGCATATAGATGAAGTTGCTGCCGGGTTCAGGGAATTCGGCGGCGGGGGCGGTTTGCAGCCAGATCACATCGGCTTTATCGCCGGAAGACAGTCCGGACAGGATTTCAGAGCCTTCCGTACAGGCGGCGGCGAAGCGGGTTCTGCCGTCTTCCTGCAGGCCCATTGAGGCTGATGCGTCGATAATGATAATTACGGTTTTTTTCTCGAATATTCCGCCGGAGTCCGGGAACAGGAACAGCAGCGGTTTCATGAACATAAAGATGATAGCGAGAAACAGCAGGGTCCGGAGGATCAGCAGCAGGATATCGAACGGTCGTTTGATCCTGGCGTTTTGTTTGGCGCAGCTGCGTAGGAACATGTTGGAACTGAACAGGTAACTTTTAGGTTTGGTTCTGGCAAAAAGATGCAGCAGCAGCGGAACCGCCGCCAGCGCCAGCAGAGGCGCGAGAAAAGAATTTTGCCATAATATATTCATTTAACCAGCCTGTCGAATAAATTGAAATAGTTTGAATCGGTTCTCGCCACGGTATAATCGATCTCACGTCGCACGGAAAGTGCCCGCAGGGTGTCGATGTGTTTCTGGAATTCCGCCTGATAATGGTGCTTGACCGACTCGGTATGCACGGTAATCCGGGAGGCGTCTTCCGGATCGATGAACCGGGTCAAACCCTGCGGTTTCAGCTCTACTTCATCCGGATCGATGATATGGAACAGGCAAATCCGGTAACCAGCGTGCAGATACTGACTCAAGGCCGCGAAAATTCGTCCGGGATTGTCAAGAAAGTCGGATACGATGATGATTGTGCCGCGCAGCTTGAGCAGGGGAAACGAGCGGCGAATCGCTTCGGCCAGATGGGTTTTGCCGCCTGGTTCGTTACGCTCCAGCCGGTTCATCAGCAGCTGCATGTGACGCGATGAGTTGCCCGGCGGCACGAATTCCCTGATCTTGTCGTCAAACAATTGCAGGGAAACATTGTTATTGCCTTTTGCCACCAGATAACACAACGCGGCGGTAAAGAATGATGAATATTCCAGTTTAGTGATTTGCCGGCCGAAGCCCATCGAGGCGCTGCTGTCCAGGAAAATATAGCAGACCGTGTTGGTTTCCTGGTCAAAAGTCTTGATATAATGACGATCGGTCCGGGCATATACTTTCCAGTCCAGCATACTGATATCGTCACCCGGCAGATATTGCCGGTAGTCCCTGAATTCGGTCGACAGTCCCTTGGCATGGGAGACGTGCCTGCCCGCGAGGTAGCCTTCCGCTATGAGCCGCGGGGCGAACTCATAACTGTTGAGCTTTTTAATATCCTCTGATTTCAGGTATTTGAAGCGTGAAAGAGTCATTTTACATTTTTCAGCAGACGGTTGATAATATCTTCGACGCTGATGCCTTCCCCGATAGCGTTGTAACTGGGAATCACCCGGTGTCGGAGAACCGGCAGCGCCGCTTCTCTGACTTCCTCTTCCGAGATCATCGGTTTGCCGCGGAGCAGGGCCAACGCTTTCGCCGCCCGGGTCAGGTTTTGCGAGGCTCTGGGTCCGGCGCCCCAGGCAACGTATTTGTCGATATACTCGTCATCGTTCTTGCCCGGTCGGGTTGCGTGGACCAGTTTAAGAATATAATCCAGGGTGTGATCCGGCACCGGTACTTCCGTGACGATGTTCTGCAGTTCGATAATGCCTTTTTCGTCGATTACCCGGCTTACGTCCGGCAATTCTTTCGCGGTGGTCAGGTTGACGATTTTGCGTTCCTCGTCAAAAGACGGATAGTCGATATTCAGACAATAGAAAAAACGGTCCAACTGAGCCTCGGGCAGGGGATAGGTTCCTTCGTGTTCGATTGGGTTCTGAGTAGCGAAGACGACAAACGGTTCCGGCAGGAGCATGGTCGAGCCGGAGGCGGTAACCTGATGTTCCTGCATGGCTTCCAGCAGGGCCGACTGGGTTTTAGGCGGGGTCCGGTTGATCTCGTCCGCCAGGATCAGGTTGGCGAAAACCGGGCCTTTGACAAACTCAAAACTGCGTTGGCCGGTTTCCGGATTATCCTGTAGAATTTCACAACCGATGATATCCGACGGCATCATGTCCGGCGTAAACTGGATGCGATTGAAGCTCAATCCGAGAATTTTGCCCAGGGTGTTAACCAGCAGGGTCTTAGCCAGTCCCGGTACGCCGATGATCAGGCAATGACCGCGACTGAGTAACGCGGTCAACATTTCTTCGATGATCTGATTCTGGCCAACGACGGCCTTGGCTATCTCCTGTTTGATCGCGGTGACGTGTTCGTTCGCTTTGGCCCACGTTTCTTCTGTGTTGCTCATATCTCGCTCCAAATGTTAGTGTTTTCACCCAATGAAATTTCGCTTTTCTGTAGTGCGTTTGTCCTGGTCAAGATGGTTTCAACTTTATTCCAGAAATCTTTCTGCTGCTTATTAATCGCTTCCGTTTCTTCTTCTATCAACTCATCTTCGGCTTCGCTGAGCAGATCATCTTCATCGCTTTTAGTGGCTGATTTCTTCTTGTTTTTGTTGTCGATATACCAGTAAGAATTCGTTAGATTATTATTGATCATGGCCTGGGCATGGATGCTTTGTTTCGCATCCAATGACTGGTTCTGATTGTTTGCCCCGTGGTCAAGTTCAAATACAATTTTTACTCCGGTTAAACCTTGTTCTCTCAGAATGGTACAGCTAACCGGACTTCGGGCGATTATCTGCGCCTTGACATATTCAAATAATTTTTTGATTTTTTTCATGTCAAGTGAACCGGAAAGCGCAGGCACGGCAGCCGCGAGTTTTTTATCTTTAAGCTTATTCTCAATTTTGGTGATCTTATTAGCTTTCGTCAATAATTTCCGGTTTAGCGCGCCATTCGGCTTCAGACTTTTGCCGACGGCGATCAGTTCATTGTCGGAAAATGAGTTCAGCGTGTCAACCAGCTTACCTGAAGTGGTCTTCGTGAGTTTTTCGCGTAATGCTTTTAATTTGTCTTCAGCAAGTTTTCCGACCGGAAAGTCCGGGACTTTTTTATCGGCCAGCCGGGCTCCTGCCCGTTTTTCCAGAAAGTCCATCAGACGTGTTTCAGAACAATATGTATTGAAAAGCCCGTTATTAACATTGGTTCCCAGAGTAGAAATATTTTCAATTATCCGCAAGGCCTGGTCTTTCAGTTTAATCCCGTCTTTTGTTGTTGACTTGCTGTTCAATACCTGTTCCCAGAGCGTCTTATTGGCGGAAACTTTAACTTCGGGGGATTTATCCTGATATTCCAGGTAATAGCGATGATATTCCGATATGTTAATAATATTAAGAATATTTGATTTTTCTTTAGCGTTTTTTGCCTTGATAACCGCTTCGAGGACTACTTTGGATTTTTCGTCAAAACCGAGTTTTTTTGTTTTTACCTCAAACAAACGACCTACATCTTCCCATTTGCGTTTCCCGGCAATATATTCATTTAATATTTCGGCCGGGGTAATTGATGAAGTTATATCGTGGAGTTTTTTGCTGAGACTGGCAATATTGTCTGCTATACGTTTCTTTATGGTTTCTAATTGTTTTTTGTTTTCTAAATATTGGGAGCGTTCTCTGACAAATTGGTCGGTCATTTTTTTCAGTCGTCCAATATATTTGTCGGCAAACTTAGCGGCATCCGGACCGCGGTTTTCCACAAATTTAATCAGTTCGCCGTTTTCATATGTATTGTGTTTGGGATTTTCCAGGAAAAATTTTTCAATCAAGGCGATATTTTTTTTATCCTTGCTTTTGGAGAGTGACGTTATGGCAATCTCTTTTTGCTCCCTGGTGCCGTTTTCGAGATAATAGACGGCAATTTCGCTCGCGTTCTTGCCTTTAAGTTCGGAATAGAGGTCATTGAGTCTTTCAATTTCCTGTTCCAGATCTCGTTCATAACTATTGTCTTTACCGGGAATAATTTTAGTGGCTAAAGTTCTGGCGACTTCGCCGCGGGTCATCGGGCGCTGATTCATTTCGTTGAAAAGCCGGTCGGTTTTTGCCGTATCACTCTCTTCATTGTTGCTTGAATTGAAGCTGTAACTGTAGGAATTACCATCCGGCAGGATAGCGGTCAGGTCCGTGTTTTTGTATAGGGCAATCAGTAAGGGAATCGCATTGACTCCTTTTGCGATAATGGCTGCGACCGGATCGTTTGCCGGTTTTGATTTGGTCTTTACCGGTAATATCCACAGGGGATAATTGGTTTCCGGTTCCGGCATATTTGCGCCTCGGAAATAAAATCTCCTGGTCGGCATTTTTGTCGCGTTGATCAGCTCTTTGGCGAGTTTTTTGTCGTCAGGAGTCAGTTTATCTCCTGAGACAGGGGTGATTTTGCCGGCTGATTTGGCTTTCAGCAAGCCGGCCAGTTTATTCATTGCGGGCCGCATGTTCCAGACTGCCGGCATCCGGGCCAGTAATGCATCCAGGTCACTTGAATATTTCTTCCAGTCTTTATCGGCTCTGAACTGGTAATAAATAGAAAGATATTGTCCGTTGGCCAAAGAAGAAACGGCGCTGGTCAGTACTTTTTTCCTGCCGCCGCATTTTTCGAAGACCAGATGAGCGAGCTGGTTCGCTTCTTTTTTCAAGCCTTTATCATGCAATTGGACTGCATAAAGCAAGATTCTGCCTGAATTGATATTATCGAAATCATTGCGTTGTCGGGATAATGCCTTTTGGAGATTAGTCAGAATATTCTTATAATCCTGCTTAATGTCGGTTTTCCTGAAGTCGCTGATCAGTTGGTTGCGTGCGTAGCCCATTTGAGCAAGTAGTTCTTCCCTACGGTTTTTCTTTTTGTCTTTTTTGCCGGCTTTTTTTCTGGCTTCAGCTTCTTTTTTCGCTTTTTCCTTTGCATCATCCTGCGCCTGTTTGCGGGATTTTACGCTGATTATCACAGATTGTTTATACAAATAACGTGCTTTGGTTTTAGGATCCCCGTCAAGCAGCCAGGCATTGCCATTATGCCGCCGGTATCCGAAAATATTATAATCGTTGTCGCCAATTAAGTTGATCCAGACATCAAGTTGTCCGAACTCGGATTTTGCAACGTTTGGAAGACCCATTTTGTGAAAGACCGCAAAGCCCTTACTGTAGTCCGGAATTTTTTCATCCTGCTTCGGCGCGGCTGTATTCTTCTTTTTGGGCGGTTGTGATTTTGAGGGTTTAGTAACTGATTCTCCCCGGCATATCGGTAAAAGAATTAAAGATGCGACGCTAAAGAGGTAAAATTGTTTTTTCATTTGAACTCCACCGTTATTATTCCCTTGTTCTCGTATTCAAATCCCTTCGGGTATGCCGCTAGCAAATCGAAGGGAGTGTATTTATATTGTCTCCCGGCAAGCTCCGCATTAATCATGTTTTCAATTTCACGCATTATTCCCCGGTCGTTACATATCTCATCAGACAGTTTGACGATGGTGTAACGTTGTTTCTTTGCGTCTGATCGTATTTTTACGGAACTTTTTTTTATTTCTCCCGGAATTTCTATTTCCACCAAATAGTATCCTCCCCTGGCAATGCTTTTGATTGCTTCTTCGCAAGTTCCCTGCAATTTGATATCCAGTCCGGGAACTCCTTTTTGAATACTCTTAAAAATTTTTTCCCAGCGAACGTCTATTGCCCTGCTTGCGACGGGAGCATTTTTCATTTTCGCAATTAATTCTTTATCTTTTTCAATGCGGGGAGTAACTATGTTTAAATGACCTCTCCGGCTGTCATTTTTATATTGGAATGCTATTTGGTAATCAATATTTGGGTTCGGCAGCATCGGAATTGAAACGTCGTTGATATTTGAAAACGCGTAAATCGCGATATGCCCGTCCCAGAACTTTAGTTTTTTCCCCTTTATATATGTAATATTATTTCCGAATTCAGAGGCTTTTGCCTTTAAACGTGTTTCAGAAAAGCTAGTATTAAATATATTATCATCCTGCCGGACAGTCTGAATGCTGCCGGAGTTTTGAGCCCGGATTTGCCCCCTCCGCCTGGTAACGATTATTCTCCCTGAACCGTCCTTATTAAGTTTAACCAGTATTTTTTCTTTGATGCACCCGGATAACATCGCCGTGATTGTCACGGCGAATGTTATCAGCAGGAACTGTTTCATTTGTATTCGACAGTGATCTTCGACTGACCGTCAATTTTAACTCCGGTCGGGCATGAAAGCATAATTCCGGTCATTGCCTGAGGACTGCCGGCCTGAGCCTGCTTGCCGGCTTTTACCAGTTCATGAGTAAATCCCGGGCTTTTGCACATCTCTGTAAAATCGATATCGAGAACCGTAAAGCGATTTTTCTTTTTTGATGACTGCAGTTTTGCATTACTTTTGATCAGAGTGCCGGGTGTTTCCACTTCGATAGATATCGCCAGGCCGTTGAGCATTTTGCCCATGAGGACTTCCTGGGTATCATTATCTGAGATATTGAAAGGATTGCCCATTGCTTTCATCTGTTGTATCTGGGCCGTTGATTTTTGATCTATCGGCGTTCCAGACTTCGGTTTCTGCTTCATTGCGGCCGCAAGTTCTTTATTAAGCTTGAATTCAGGCAGAGACAGCGTGAGTTTGTTGTCGCCTTTGCCTTTTGCCAGGCTGAACGTGATGTTATCAGTGTTCATATTTCCCGGAGTCGGCATGATTTTTACCGGGATTTTTACTTTATTGATATCGTCAAAAGAGTACAGAATTACACAACCGAAGCCAGAGGTTGTTTTCAGTTTTTTACTTTTGACATATTTGATGCCTTGTCCAAATTTGGAGGCCTCTGCTTCGAACATTTTTTCATTGAATAAAGGATTGACATTCATACTTTCCGGCATCGGCTGTCCCGAACGGGCGAACTGTTCTTTCATCTTTTTCATTTGGATATTCATCATATCAGTGACGCCCTTGCTGTATGTCCGGGTGATGACTATGTTGCCTGAGCCGTCTTCTTTAAGTTTGACCAGAAGCTTTTCCTTGATGCATCCGGGCAGCAGACAGATAGCGGTGAGGATGATTGCCAGTTGCGCGAGTTTTACGGGATTGATTCTGAAAGACATAATTGCCCCTCCTTTAAGTTAATTACAAAAAACGGCTTTTTCTAAGCGGATCAGTCGATAAATCCCCATTGATAAAATCAATATAAAATTGAATATAATGATAAATAATAATAATGCAAACAGCCATTTTCTTTTTTTTAACAATATTCCGGTCAATAGTTTTGTTTTTTTAATATGCATAATACAGTACAGAAGTACCCTTGTATATAAGGAAAAATGAGCTGATTCTTGTAAAAAGAGCATCATCGTGCTATTATTATGAAAACAGCCTCCGGCTGGAATTTGGTAACTTTCAAAGGAGCATCAGATGAAAATCGCAATGATGTCTGTAGCCGCGCTGGCGGTTGTCGGTCTCGCTAATGCGGGAGAAGTCAAAGTCACGAAATCCTTGAATCGTGATTATTGGACCGGTATAAAAGGGGTCCAGGTTAAAGACCTTACATCCAGTAAAAAGTTCAAAGAAAAGCCAACGGGCAGCGATGAAGTTAAAGCCGGATTTAAAGCCGTCAGTTGGAAGAATCCTAAACTGGATCAGAGATGGGGCGGAGTTTTTGGTGAAAAGATCTATGGCTATCTGGTTCCGAAAGAAACCGGAGAATATATTTTAGCATTGAGTAATGACGATGCCGCGGAATTATTTATCAGCGGTGATGCCGATCCGAAAAATAAGAAATCTGTCCTTAAAAACAGGATTACTGCCTACGGGAAATGGAGCAAAGGCTCAAAACCTGTTAAACTTGAAGCGGGAAAACCCTATTACGTTGAGCTCCTTCATAAAGAGAATTCCGGTAATACCTATGCCCTGGTCGGTTGGAAAAAAGCCGGCGATAAAGATTTCAAACTTGTTGCAGCTGAATACCTGTCATCATTCTCAGGCGGTGTACCGGGTAAGAAGAAATAAATTTCATCTCTATTATTCGAAGGCCGCAATTCTCATGTGATTACGGCCTTTTTTTGATTGTTTTTCAGGCATGAAATAAATTATATTGTATTTTCAGTTACGTTGGCTATATTCACAAATATAGGTTGGTTTTCTAAGTTTTTATAAGGGGGAAGTTGAGAATGTTTAGTAAGTCTTGCCGAATAAGTCTTTTGCTGACAGGGATAATTTGTTGTTTGGTGGCCGGTGGTATCGCAGGCTATTACTGGTTTTACAAATGTGCCCCGCTCAGGCATTTGGAAAGCAACAGTTGGCGCCGGATTTACTCGCGGGAAGTAATTTGGGAAGAGGAAAAGAAAAACATTGCGCGAATCGGTTGTTTGCCTGACATGGAAGACAGGGCTGATATGATCGGTTATTACGGGGATAAAAAAGTATGTATCGATCTTATGCGAAGACTTAGTAAGCCCAAAATAGTATTTTTTTGCGGTTGTATGAGTGCGTCTTTGAAGATGATGACCAACCATGATTTCGACAGTCTCTCAGAGTGGAAGAAGTGGATGTCCGAAAATCAAAATAAATCGCAGGAAGAGTGGATAATTGACGGCTTTGCCGCCCATGGCGTTAAACTGCAGCTGAAAGAGCCTTTGAGCAATGATCAGGCGCGACAACTTTTGCGGCTTTGTGCAGATGCCCCTTTCCAAATCCAGTATAATGCTTACAGATGGTTGCGGGATAGCGAATATGATACATCAAAGATTACCTTGAAATCTATCGGTACTGAAGATCAAAAACTCTTTGATGGCCTATTAAGGTATACATATTTCTTAGGCTCCAGTTCCGGATTGGGTAGATTAAAATTAAAGCATAATGAATATAAATATAAACCGTATGAAAGGTCATTTTGGGATAAATTTAAAAGGTATATCCCCGCATGGCAACTTCATCTATTCTTTTTCTTATCCGGTTTGGTTTTACTTGTTTTGACACTTTCTCCCGGGAAAAAGAAAAAAAATTCAAAAGAAGAGTTGGAGATACTTCAATTGGAGGCTGATTCATGCGATACAGATATGAAGGATTGAACGAAAAGGCTAATATGGTGTCTGGTTAAATAGTGGCAGCAGATGTGCCGTTCTGGATTAATTTTGGTGACATGGGGGTGGAATACGCTTTTTAGTTTTTGATCATAATTGTCTATAATAAGATAACCGCAGTATTTGAACATAAATCAATGTCAGTGATATTCTAGAAAAATAAGCTTGACCGCTTATTTCCGGAGATGGAGGGGCCGCGAAGTTCCTCTGGCAAGTTTGCTGATTATCCCGAAATGATATAGTCAATAATCCTTTTCGATGAAATCCGTACAGGGGTGTCTGGGCGGCGGGTGGGGCATTTGAGTATTTTGTGTTCCTTTGACCAGATTTATGATGCCCATGACAATCAGCAGCAGTGCCACTGCGGCACCGACGAATGACAGGACAAATCCGCCGATAATTAAAAATACGATCATTATGCCGCGGCCGAGAAAGGATTTGCTGAAAGTGAAAATTCTTGGCTTTTGATTGCCGGAAATCGTCAGAACATATTTACCCGGAGCTTTGACTTCGAAGCTGCCGACCGAACAGCTTTTTTCTTCCCCGCTGGTCATAGTTGAATTCATTCCGCTGGTCAACGGGACCGTCTCGCCGGTAGTTTTGTTGGTTAATAAGAAGGTCATTCCGTCGGGCAGCTTGCTGCTGTCCGAGTAGCTTTTCCCTTGATAAACAGTTGAAAAATTGTTTGAAAGTGTGTAAGTTCCGACATCTTCCACCTTGATCTCTACCGAACCTGGGGCCTTCAGTCTGGTCCCGCCGTCTTGTGTAAAAACCAGATAAAAAACTCCTGCCAGCGGCAGAATAATGCAAGACGCAAAAATTCCCACTCCAAGAATGATTTTCCCAATGCCTTTTTTCATGGATATACACCTTCCATCTTGACTTTCTATATATTAACTTATTAACATTACTAAGTCAAGTTGTATAAAAAAAATCCCGGCATGGTCACGCTGGACCGCTGCCGGGACTGAAAAGCAGTATCCGCCTTAGCGTTTGACGCGGGCGTTACCGCCCCAGATGCTCCAGATCTGTTCTTCGTCGGCCGGCTGGGCGTAGTCGGTCAACAGAGTGGTGACCAGGGCGCCGCTGGCCCAACCGAACTGGGCCCATTTTTCCGGTTCCCAGTCGCGCAGGATGGCGTAAAGCATGCCGCCGACAAATCCGTCGCCGCCGCCGATCCGGTCGAGAACGACGATTTCACGCGGCTCGATAACGTGCCAGTTGCCGTCTTCGTGCATGATGGCGCCCCATTTATGGCAGTTGGCACTGACCACCTGGCGCAGGGTGGTGGCGAAGACGGTGGCGTTGGAATATTCCGCTTTGACGCGGTTGATCATTTCTTTGAAACTTTCGATCTTGGCGGCGATGTCTTTGCCGCCGGCTTCCGGGCCTTTGATGTCCAGACACAGCTGGAAATCTTCTTCGTTACCGATCAGGATATCGGAGACGCTGGCGATTTCTTTGAATATGGCGCTGAGTTCCTCTTCGCGACCTTCCCAGAAAGAGGCGCGATGGTTCAAGTCGAATGAAATTTTAGTGCCGTATTTTTTCGCGGTTCTGGCGATGTCCAGGCAGAACTGGCTGGTATCGGGAGACAAGGCCGCGATCAGACCGGAAAGGTGAACGATCTGGACGCCTTCCTGTCCGAAAATGCGTTCCAGGTCAAAATCTTTGACATTGAGGATACGACCGACTTCACCGGCACGGTCATTGTGAACGCGCGGGCCGCGTGAACCATAGCCGCTGTCGGCCAGGTTGAACTGGTGACGATAGCCCCAGGGGCCGCCCTGATCAACGTCCAGGCCTTCATAATCCATGTGGCGGCTTTTCAGGTTGTCCTTGATCATCCGGGAGATAGGACTGCCTTTAACAAATTTGGTCAGGACCTTTACCGGCAGACCGAGATATGACGCGACGCTGGCGACATTTGATTCTGCACTGGTGACCTGCAAACGCAGTAATTCGTTGCAGTGCATCGGTTGTCCGTCGGCAGGAGTGAGGCGAACGCCCATGCTGGTGGGAACCAGCAGAGCATACTGACAATCTTTTTTGAGTTCAATGCTCATGGATAATCCTTTTTTATCTGGTTAACGTGTCATTATGCCACTTAGTAAAGTGATTTAACAAAAGAAATAATAAGCCATGTTTGGGGATTTTTCAAGCTGTAATCTGGCAAAGATTGAAAATTCCTTTATAATCCTCTCACTTTGATGATAGTATTATAAATAATCAATATGTGCTTTTATAATATATTGTAAGTTGTTTTTATATAATGATTTATTGTGTGATGTTTTTTGCCGTATCGTTGCAGATCGGCATCTTTTAATCGCTGTGTCAATGTAATTATAGACTCATTACTGTTCAAAAATATTTCTCGGTTGAAAATTCAATATCAGCATATAAATTATCAATACGTTCTTAACCTGAAACAAAACAAGAGTAATAATCATGCGTAAACTATTAATTTCAATGACTGTGGCTGTTTTAACTGTTTCAATTATGGCTTCCGATAGTAAGGATTTAAAGCAGAGAAAACAGCTGGCCGAACAACTTCTGATTAAAATGGAAGTTCCCCAATCCATGACCAAAACGTTCAATATGATATTCCGGGCTCAAGTTGCACAAATGAATAGAATGAAGCTGAATGACGCGCAAAAGACAACGGCTTTGAAAGTGCAGAAAGAAACAATGGAATTACTGCAAAAAGAGCTTTCCTGGAATAACATCAAAAGTTCCATAATTTCCGTTTATGCGGAAACTTTTTCGGCCGCTGATCTGAAAGCCATAATTGCGTTTTACTCATCACCGGCCGGGAAAAAATTCGTACAGAAACAACCTGAATTACAGCAGCGTATGATGGCAATGCAAATGAATTTAATGCAAAAACTGCAACCAAAAATCATGGCGATAGTCCGGAAATACAGCCCTAAAGGAAGCCCCGCCGGCAATTGACCGTCAACTTGTTCCCCGTATCATGAAAAACGATATTCACATAGTTGGGCAGCCATTGAATTTGGGCGAAGGATGTCTGCTTTGGCTGTTTGACAATGGGAATGAAATTTCCAGTGAAGTCAATGCCGTTGTATTAAAACATTATCGCATCCTGAAAAAAATCACTGCGAAAATTCCGGCGGTGTTTGATATCGTTCCTGCCTACAACTCGCTGGCGGTTCATTTCGATCCGCTGGGTATCGACCATAATGACTTGAAAGATATTTTTTCCGGAATCAACGCAGATAATCTGGAGGAAGTTGCTGCGACACGTTATCAATTGCCGACAATTTATAATGGGGAAGACCTCGACAAAGTGGCGGTTCATTCCGGCCTGTCCGCTGATGAGGTAGTCAAGTTGCATTCTCAAGCCGAATATACAGTGGCAATGATCGGTTTTACTCCTCACTTTCCATATTTGATCGGTCTTGATTCACGGCTTGAAACGCCCCGGCTAAAAACACCTAGAACCAGAATCCCAGCCGGGAGCGTTGGTATAGGCGGCGCTCAGACCGGGGTATATCCGGTCGAATCACCCGGCGGCTGGAACTTGATCGGCCGGACCGATCCTGAAATTCTGCATAGACTCAGACCGGGAGATATTGTCTCTTTCACAGAAAGGAAACCATGATATCGATCAATTGTGATATTGGCGAACGTGGTGCGGATCATCCTGTTGACCGTGAGTTGATGAAGTATCTGGATATCGCCAACCTGGCCTGCGGCGGGCATGCAGGAGACGTTGAAAGCGTTTCGGCATTTAGAAAGCTGGCGGAAAAAAACTTATGCCGGGTATCGGCTCACTTATCTTATCATGACCGGAAGAATTTCGGTCGGACCAGTATGGCGCTTTCCGCGCCGGAACTGCACAAGGCGCTGGATCGGCAATACGCTCTGTTGTCCGATGTGAAACTGGTCAAACCGCACGGGGCGTTGTACAACGACTGTTGTGTGGATGCGGCTAAAGCTGGAGTATTGTTGGATTGGCTGCTGAAAAAACGGATCGAGGAAATTATTGTTCCAACCAATTCCGTGATCGCTGAAATGTGCCGGGATGCCGGAATCCATGTTCTCGGCGAAGCTTTTGCGGAAAGACACTATAATTACGATCCCGCTTCCGGCAGATTGACTCTGGCCAGCCGTACCAAACCGTATGCTTCAATAAAAAAACTTGATATGGCCCTGGCTCAATGTCAGAAAATTCTGGACGGGGCGATTGATGCGTATATCGATGATTTTACGACGCAACCGGTTCCGATTGCAACTGAAACGATTTGTATTCATTCCGATTCCGACATTGCTCTGGAACTGGTGATTGGTTTGAGACGCCTTCTTGACACTCCGTTCCGGATTACCGGGCAGGGGATGTTTGAATATGTCGGTCCTCCTCTGTACGGAAGACAGGATATCGGGATTGCTCCCGGCGGCGCGCTGGATCGTTTCGCTTATCTGAGCGGCTGCCGGCTTACCGGAAGTGCCCACGCGATGGAAATTCTGTTCCCTCCGAAATTTGAATTTACCCGCCGGTCACGGTGCGTTTTAACCGGTGCGCACCGGGAGAATATGCTATTGACCTCTTTAAGCGGATCCGTCGTTCCGATATGTCATAATACGGCCTTTACCGCTTCGCCCGGAGAAACTTTGTCGATGGGAAAAGCCACGCTCGGATACCGTACTTATCTGTGCTGGAACGCGGATGAAAACTTCGATTCCAATCTTCAAGCGCTGCCCGTCTTTAGAGATATATGTTCATGGTCCGATCCGGATAACTGCATCCGGGTAACCCGAGGACCGGAATTCGACCGGCTGCGTGATTCGGAAGCATTCTTTATGACGCATTGGCGGACAACGAAAGAGATGAGCAGAATGGGGATAAGGCTGGAAAACAGTAATGTGAAACTGGAAGTGGAGTCGGAAAAAATGATCTCCGGCCCGGTTGCCGACGGGACGATCCAGTTGACCCCGGACGGCCCGATTATTCTGATGCGCCAGCGGCAGACGATCGGCGGTTATCCGCGAATATTCAATGTAGTGGAAGTTGACATTGACCGGTTGGCCCAGTATCCTCCCAATTGTGACATCACGTTCAAATTGATAACTGAAAACGAAGCAAGGGAACTGCTGAAAAAGCAGCACATCGCCCTCGTCGGCCTTAAATAAAAATGTCGGCAAAAGGGGATGGGACGGGCTTGTAAATTCCCCTTTTGAGGGTATGTTATGTAGTTTGAATACAAATACATATTAATTACAAATATAATTACACAACAAGCTTGAAAGCGAGAGAGAAATGCCCGTAAACATTCTCATAGGCACCCAGTGGGGTGATGAAGGCAAAGGTAAACTGATTGACGTACTGACCGAAGGGGTAGATATGGTCGTACGTTTTCAAGGCGGTAACAACGCCGGTCACACGGTGATTATCGGTGATGAAAAATTCGTTCTGCATCTGGTTCCGTCCGGGATATTCCGTCCCGGCGTGGATTGCATCATCGGCAACGGCCTGGTGGTTGATCCGCTCGGCTTGCAGGAGGAAATGCTTGATCTGGTAAAACGTAACGTTGATGTATCGGTAATTCAGTTGAGTACTAAAGCCCAGTTGATCATGCCTTATCACCGGATGCTTGACCGCTTCAAAGAATCCCGGAAAGCGCCCGGTAAGAAAATCGGAACAACCGGACGCGGAATTGGCCCGGCCTATTCCGCCAAAGCCGACAGAATCGGAATCCGTGCGGTCGAAATGCTCGATCTGGAAGGTCTGGAAAAGAAATTCCGGGAACAGGCTGGTGCAATGAACATAAAATTTGCCGCCGGCAATTTCGAACAGCTTGATATTGATGATGCCTGGAGTAAGGTTCACGCTGCAGCTGTTTATCTTCAGCCCTACATCAAAGAAACCGTTTATTCGGTCAATAAAGCTATCAAAGCCGGCAAAAACATTCTGTTTGAAGGCGCGCAAGGCGGTTTGCTGGATATCGACCACGGGACCTATCCCTTTGTTACCAGCAGCAACACCACTTCCGGCGGTGCCTGCACCGGGGCCGGGGTTTCACCGCGTCATATCGGTGATATTTACGGGGTTGTCAAAGCTTATACCACCCGTGTTGGTGAAGGCCCGTTTCCGACCGAACTGCACGACAAGACCGGCGAAGATCTTCGTACCGCCGGCGGTGAATTCGGGGCAACGACCGGTCGTCCGCGTCGCTGCGGCTGGTTTGATGCGGTCGCGACAGGTTACTCCTGCATGATCAACGGCGTCAACAAACTGCTGTTCACCAAGATGGACGTTCTTGACAGTTTACCTGAGTTGAAGATCTGTACTGCCTATAAAGTTAACGGTGAAGTAACTGGTGAAATGCCGTCTGATTCAGCCGTGCTTGAAACCGCTGAACCGGTATACGAATCAATGCCGGGTTGGGAGTGCGATACCACTTCCGCCCGTTGCTGGGATGATCTTCCGGAAAAAGCAAAAAATTATTTGAACCGCCTGGCGGAACTGCTGGAAGCGGAAATCGCGGTTGTCTCTGTTGGCCCTGAACGCGATCAGACTTTTCCGGTTAAATAAACCGCATTGACATAATTAGACACAAGGAGGAATATTATGGAGTTTTATGAGGTAATCAACCAACGCCGAAGCATTCGCGGATACAAACCGGACCCGGTTCCGGAAGCATCTCTTGAACGGATCGGTAAAGCGGTATCTCTGGCCCCTTCAGCCTGTAATATTCAGCCCTGGAGTTTCAGAATCGTCACCAACCCGAAACTGCTCAAGGCAATTTGCAAGTGTTACCCGGCTGAATGGCTGGCGGAAGCGCCGGCTATCGCTATCGCCCTTGGTAATATCGATGACTGCTGGAAGCGGAGCGAAGGGACGCCGATTATCGATATCGATATCGGTATAGCGATGGAACATCTTGTTCTGGCCGCTACGGCTGAGGGATTGGGAACCTGCTGGATTTGTGCTTACGACTCAAAGAAAATGAACAAAGCGTTGAATATCATTCATCCTTGGAGCGTTTACGCGCTTTCCCCGCTTGGCTATCCAAATACCGAACCGCGTGAACTGACCAGAAAGCCGATTGAAGAAGTATTCCGGGTTCTTGCTTAATGGAAAAAGATTTTTCAATTTCTACCTCGAATAATATTTGGAAAGCCGAAGTAAATCCCGGTTGCGAAGTCCCGGTTTCATTCTCGCTATACGAAAAAGAGCTTTTGCGGATTCAGTCCGCCGGGTTCAGTAATATTTTGAGCGAGAAAGCGTCTGAACCGGTCAAGAGCAGACTGCATGAATCCGTTGACAATCTGGCTCAGCGGATTGAAATGGAGAGCTTGATTCCATTTGGTTCAGAGCCGCGAATCCGGCGAACACTGGACTTCTACGGCAACTACTGCAAAGTTATTACCGACCTTGAGATATTCAGTCAAACTCCGATTGAGCATATTTCGGTTGATCCGGTAAGGATTACCGAACCGGCTAAACGGCTTGGTATTATTCAGGTTCCGGCAGTCGGACAGGTGGTTGGCGATATTATCTGGCACGATGAACCGGATGGAACTGTTTACAGTTCGATAAAACCGTTTCTGGTAGTGTTGATTGAACTTAAAAATGGGACAATGCTTGAAATTGGAACCGGCGATGATCTATGGCGCTGGCAGGCATCCGAAGTCGAACCGGAAACATCTTCCGAGTTCACGATTACCGCGGATGAGGACGGAGTTTCGATTACCCGGAAAATCCTGATCTGGCCGGAAAAAACTATGATAGCCCAACGCAACCGGAGGTCAAAATGGTATTTTGCCTGGAATGACTCCGGTCCGATGACAAAATGCAGTCCGGAGGCGGTTCTGTTTGATTTTGAGGCCAAACCGGATGAAAATGCCGTAAGCGCTTATTTTGATTTCAAGTCCGCGACATTTCCGGACTTTACCCATACGACAATTGACGGGGACCCGATCGAGTTTCCGTGTTTTCATGCCAGTGCCTTGCTGAAACGCATGCGCAAATGGATCAGGTCGGCCGCCGCCGCGTCTCCCGGCTGCCATATTGTCCTGCAGAATGTTGAACCGCATTTATGCGATTCGGCTATTCATCTGGACCGGGGAAAACTCAAAACGATGCTCCACTGGGATATGATGAGCTTGATTGATTTTGGACACTGGTCCGATCAGCAATTACAGAAAAACGGCGGCTCGCTTCGTCTGGCCGCTCCTGCCGGCAGTAACGCGGCAGTTTTGCCGGGATTGAACAAAAAATAATTGATGAACAGCGATTAGACAATTATGACATTGGTTTTATTACAAGCCGCTTTGTTATTATTACTGGTTGCGCTATCCGCGTTTTTTTCCGGTTCGGAAACCGCACTCTTTTCGCTTAGCAGAGCGCGTCTGCTCAGTTATCAGGACGACCCGTCTCCGGTTCGCAAAGCCATTGTCAAACTGCTGAAATCATACCATCTGACTCTGAACGCGCTGATTCTCGGCAATATGTTCGTTAATATCGGTATCTCTCTGATCAACAATGAATTGATGTCGAAAATACCTTTGAGCCCGGTCCTGATCAAAATCATTTCAATCCTGATTTCAATCATAATCCTCCTGTTATTGGGAGAAATTACACCGAAAACGCTTGCTCTGCTCCACTGTGAAAAATTCGCCGACCGGGCCGCGCTGCCCTTGCTTTGGTTCCGGAAGTTGATTATGCCGTTATTGCTGGCAGCCGACATGTTTTTTGCCGCTATTCTGGATTTGCTCGGACGCCGTACACACAAACCCCTCGATACCGAGGAATACGCGTCTTTTCTTGACCTTTCAACTGCCGACGGGGCGTTTTCCCCTAATGAAGCCAAACTGCTGACAAATGCTTTCGCTCTGGCTCAGCGTACTGTGTCGGAAATCATGCGTCCGCGAATTGAACTGCTCTCTTTATCAAAACATCTCAGCCCTGAAGCTGCCGCAAAAGTATTGTTTGAGGGCAACCGGCAATATGTTCCGTTAATCGATCAGGACTTTGAAGATTGTGAATTCATTGTTTCAGTTCGGGATTTCTTCAACCTTCCGGCCGAAAAACGCCTGTTAAGTTCAAAAAGGATAGGATTCGATGCTTTGTTCATTCCGGAAAACGCGTCATTGATTCAGGCTTTGCGTCAACTTGGTACTCATAATGTGCCGGCTGCATTGGTCGTGGACGAATTCGGCCGGACTTCGGGTATGATCAATATAAAAGATATTTACAGTGAACTGGTTGGGGATATTGAGTTTGAGCATGAGAATCCGGAAATTGAAGTACGTCAACTTTCCGCTGATTCCTGGCGGATCAGCGGTACGCTGCAACTCAAAGTTTTCTCGGAAATTACTGGAGCTGAAACCCCGGCCGATCTGGAAATCGACACCGTCAACGGCATGTTCTGCGAATTACTGGGGCGTCTTCCTTTACTCGGTGACGAAATTGTTCTGGACGGATTTTTGTTGCGGGCTGATTCGATTACCCATCACCGGGTTGATCGGTTCTTCGTCAAAGCTCTGCCGAAGCATGCTACTGCGAGGGAGGTCTTGACATGAGTTTATTAGTCGCGGGATTGATAATATCAATTTTGATGCAGGCCTTTTTCAGCGGGATTGAAACCGGCCTGGTTTCGATTATGCGTCCGCGTATCAAGCACCGGGCGGATGCCGGTGATAGCCGTGCCGCGTTAATTGAGCATTTATTGCAGAACCCGAGCCGGCTGCTGGCCACCACCCTGATCGGGACCAATATCTGTGTTGTCTGTTCATCTCTCCTGGCCGGAGCTATCGCGGTCAGGCTTATCGCCAATCCTAGCCTGGCAATGTTGACGGCTTCCGCAGTCCTCACCTGTATCTTGATGACGTTTGAAATTGTCCCGAAAAACTGGTTCCGCCAAGCTCCGGAAGAACGCTGTACCCGGTTCGCCGTGATGCTCTATCTGTCTGATAAAATTCTCGGTCCGGCCGCGCATGTTATGTCAGAAATCAGTAACTATCTGATTCGGAAGACCGCGTCCGGCGAACAGGAAACCAGTAATGCGTTACTGCTGCGGAATGATTTCCGGCTGCTTTTGCGGGAAAGTGAAGATGGCGGCATGTTGTCGAATGAAGCCGCGGACATTCTGGACCGGGCAATTGATTTTCATGGACAAAAGGTTGGATCGATTATGACCCCGATTTCGAAAGTTAAAACGGTACAGGCTGAATGGAGCGTCGCTAAAGCTTTGGAATTCTGCCGGAAAAACAAGATATCAAGAGCTCCGGTATGTCTGCATGAAGACCGGGATAACTGGATCGGCATATTTTCAATTTACAATATTTTCTTCAAACTTGATGAGTCAAAATGGCAAAGCATCAAGGTCAGTGAGGTTATCAGTCCGGCGTCCATAATAAGCGCGTCCAGCGGGATCCATGATGTCGCCTCTCGTGCCAGGGAAGCCGACAGCCCGCTGCTGTTTGTGGTTTCCGACCAGCAGCAGCATAAGAACATTGGTTTAATCACACCGAATGATGTTGCTGAAACTCTTTTCGGCGAGGAATTCTGCGTTAGCCGCCATCCGCAAAATCAATAAGTTTGCTTTGAATTGTGTACTTGTATTCTTTCCTGTTTTCTTCGTTTTTTTGTGGCCTGTAAGATTTTGGTTGTAAGAGGCTTGTGTTTTAATTTTAAATTACATATTGCTTATTTATGTATATTAGCACGGTGCGGAGAATTATAAAAACAAATGGATTTCCAAATACCTGTCCATTCCTGACTCGAAAAATATGGCTAAGCACATATATTATAAAATCTTAAAGAACTAATATGCAACAAAGGAACGATTAAGCCGCTGTTCATTCGGTGACTTTTGATTTTATTATGAGCAGTCAAATCTCTTACAACGGTATTCCGCTTTACGACAAATGGCCGCTGCTGGCCGAACCTTCGGGAGCATTCCAGCCAATGCGTGTTCCGTACCTTGAAACGCCGCCGGAAATCATTTCGATCGATGTCGGCCGGCAATTGTTTGTCGATGATTTCCTGATCGAAGAAAATCACATGGTCAGGAAGTTTCACCATCCGGTGAAGTATCCCGGCAACCCGGTGTTGTTTCCGGAAACGGAATATGAATGCAACGACGAGAAACCGCCTTGCACAATTCCGAAATGCGGCGGCGTCTGGTATGATGAGCTTGACCGTTCTTTTAAGATGTGGTACATGTGCAGTTACCTCGGCGTTATGGCCTACGCGACCAGTCAGGATGGCGTAAACTGGGTTAGACCGGAGCTTGACGTGGTTCCGGGAACCAATCTGGTTCTGCCTCCGGATATTCACCCTGATTCCGGTACGGTCTGGATCGACAAAGAGTGCAAGGACCCGAAACAGCGTTACAAGATGCTGCTGCGCGAACCAAATCCACCGGATCAATGTGATATTCCCGCCCTGATGATGACGTCGGCTGACGGTATTCACTGGTCGGACCCGGTAAAAACCGGGCCGATGGACGACCGCAGCACCATGTTCTATAACCCGTTCCGGAAAAAATGGGTCCAGAGCATCCGTTCATGGATCAATCCGTATCGCCGTTCCCGCAACTATTGGGAAGCAGATGACTTTATCGAGTCAGGTAACTGGAAAAAATGGGAGCCGCCGTTCTGGACCAAGGCCGACTGCCTGGATATCGGCGGCGACGCCGCACCTGAACTCTACAATCTTGACGCCGCGCCGTATGAGAGCCTGCTGATCGGTTTCCACCAGATACTCAAGGGACCGCCGAACCATATCGGTGAAGCCGTCGGCATGCCTAAATTGACCGAATTGACTTTTGCGACCAGCCGTGACGGTTTCCACTGGTACCGGCCGGACCGCACTTCATTTATCGGCGCCCGGCGCGAGCCCGGTTCCTGGGAATACGGCTATGTCGAGGCCACCGGCGGAATCTGTCTGGTCTTCGGGGACGAACTCTGGTTTTATTATTCGGCTTACGGCGGTGCGCCGGACCGGCTCGATAAAAACTGGCGGCTTAACGGAACCTACGGCAACGGCGCGACCGGTCTGGCCAAATTGCGTCGTGACGGTTTTGCGTCGCTCCAGGCCAGATTTCCCGGTGCTTCCATGACGACCCGTCTGCTGCAGTTCAGCGGTGACCGTATGTTTATCAACGCCGATACGCCGGGCGCGCTTGTCAAGGTTGAGTGTCTGAATGAGCGAAATGAAGTAATCGCTCCGTTTACCAGAGAAAACTGTCTTGGATTCAAAGGTAACTCGACCCGGGCCGAGATTAGATGGCAGGGCGTTGATTCCCTTAAGTCGCTGGCCGGGAAACCGGTCAAATTCCGGTTCCATCTGGATCGCGGCGACATCTTTGCTTTCTGGGTAACTTCTTCGCCGGTCGGAGCCAGCAACGGTTATCTGGCGGCCGGCGGCCCTGGATTGACCGGGGCCAGAGACCTTTAAACATAACCTTTGAGAATCCCCCTGTAAAACCGGAACTTTCCGGTTTTGGGGCTTGTTTTTGGCTGACATTGTAGTATTATGACAAGATTATATATAACGAACTATCTTGAAGCAAGTATTTGAGGCATCAGGGACGCTTTTGTAAGAAGCTTCAAAACCAATATTTTATATTATGGAACGCCACAAAGGGCGGAGAATAAAACCATTTAATAGTTATTGTCTTTGTTGCCGCTTCCGTAGCACGTAGTGCGGAGTATGACGCGGTTCACCGCCATCCGTCGTACGGATAAACTTAACATAAAATACATTGATACTGGATTTCAAAAATGCGTTACCTCTATGATCAGACCGAACCGGTTACCTTGGAATACGATTCGGTCATAGTTCGCCATCCTGTCCTGGCTGATGGGACTGAAGCCGCTTGCGGCCGGATGAATGAGACTCTGTCGCCGCTGGCTCCCGGCAGTTACCTGATAACCGAAGACCTTGCACCCGGAAAACAACGTACACGTTACCTTGGAGTGGTGGGCGATTCATATACCGTGATGCAGCTCACGGTTGGAGCTTTTACTTCGGATTATTTTGATGTTCCCGCTCATTCGAACCGGATTCCAGTCAACTATTACGTCAATTCCAGAAATCTGGCCGATTCGACTTTTCGTGGTTTTGAGCAGGATTATGGCGATGCGATATACCCGCATTTGATGGCAAACAGCCTCGGCCAAATTAACCCAGAATATGCGCAAGCCAATACCAATTGGGATTCACTGAAAACGGACGAGATCATCGAACGTTTGACCGCTTATGACCAGTACTGGCAGAAATGCGGATTTGAACCGCTGCATGGTCTGGCTACCTACACCCCGTCAAATTCCCTGATCGCTGCGATGAAAGAGATGGGGTGGAACGTCCTGCATTCGATAATACCCGAACAGAACTGGTCCGACGGACGCTGGGCCATTAACCACTGGGGCATGCCGAATCAGGCCTTTTATGTGGCCGATGACGATTTCCGTAAACCGATGCGGCGCGATGAAAAAAACGTTGTCGCCATGGGCATGAACTCATACCATTTGTATATGCCGCATGTTACCAACTGGGGAGACAACGTTCTGTCGCCTTCGCACTTCCTGCGCTGGCACCGGACAGTCGAGTCCGGTCAGGAGCCGATTCGTTTCAAGGCTTTTCTTGACGACTATCTGGCGGCTGTCCGATCTCAGAAAGCGCCGTTTTTCCTGATCGCGGGTTTTGAATTCGGCCGTACTTTCGGGGTTCGTTCCATGACTCAGCATAATCGTCGCGGCATGGAACTGGTTATCGAGGCCGCGAAAACTTTGCCGATTGTTTTCGCTACAGGTCGCGACGTCGCGCTCTATTATGAAAAATTCCTCAATGCTCATCCTGAAGTTGTCTATACTCAGCGTGATTATCTGGCCGGCACCCGGATTATGGACAAACCGGTCAATTCCGGTCCGTCAATTGGAATGGAAATGAAAGATTACAAAGCGGTGTTTGCTCATCTCGAACCTTTGCCGTTTTATCATTACGATTACCTTGAAGAATGGCAATACGCGGCCGATGATGTCGATATGCCCCGGGATTACGCGGCGGATGACCGTGATCAGGTAAGAATTGACAAAACATGCACCAGTTTCACCATCAGTGTCGAGTCGCCTTTATTTCGTGCGATTCCGGTCGCTATCTGGGATGCCAAGCTGACCGAGGAGGTTCCTTTCAGGAAATTTCTTCCGGCGGTACTGGATGATGAGCGGGTTCATACCGTACTGGAACTCCCGGTCGGCTGGAGCGGAGTTCTTGAACTGTCAATTGCCACTTGTTCAAAACCTCCGGCGGCGGAATTTTCCGGTTCAGAACATCCGGCGTGGCGGGTTCAAAAGATTGGTGATTGCTGTTATTTGTATATCGATTTTCCGGTTACCCGCCCGTTTGAACTGGAATGGCAGGTTCCGGCTGAATGCCGGCTTGACGCCCCTGATAAAGTAGTCGGAAATTTTACTGCCGGCCAAATGGTCACATTGTCTTTCGATGCCAGACGCCTTTGGTATCGTATTCACGGCTTGAACCCGGAACAGATTATCCCGGATCAGGTTGCGATGACTGTTCTTGACGCTGAATCAGCCGAATCGCAACGTTTCTTCGATCAGGTCCGGGAGGAACTTCCGCTCAGACAGCAGGAACTTGACGAATGGTTTGCAACTCAAATACCCGAAAATGAATATGTTGAATATGAAATAGACTGTTTCGGCAATAATATCTTTGGCGAAAGAAGCCGGGCGAAAAAGTTTGACCGGGTAGTCCGGTGCGGTTCCGCCAGGTTGCGGGCCGAAGAGTTGTCTGACGGCGGCATTTCTCTGGGGCACGGACGCTCTTTCTGGGTGCACCCGCGCGGCTTGCATTTCGAGCTGGCCGGAGTGGATAAACTGGAATCGCGTGACGGCCTCTTTTCCCTGACGCTCTTTACCCGGACGCCGAATATTGAACCCAACTTATTCAGCTATAATATTCAGGTCAAAAATGATTCAGGTGAGGAAATATTCAAAAGTTCGAAATCCTGGGTTTGTCCGCATGAAGCATCCCCTGAATCAATTTTCAGGATTATTCTGCCGATCGCCGCGTTTACAAATGGTGTGGTCGATGTCATTATCAGTGCGGCGCAACAGCCGGTTCTGGATGACTGGTATCGTGACGGCGGTTTTATCGCCGCTCTTGAACGCCTTTCCGTCAGCCTTCGGAAGAACTGATTGTATCAGGCAAGGGTGATATTCAGATCGTATTCAGTATTCTTTTTGCCTTTGCCATTGTCGGCTGAAAGCACTTCGACGTAATACAGTCCGGCATCCAGATTGAGGCCGTCGATGTTTGCCTCGCCGTCTTTTAAGGTGCAGTTTGCAACTTTTTTCAGCTTATTTTTGTTGTCGTCCCAGTAATAAAGAAGCAGTCTGGCGTTATTGCCGGTGCCTTTCAGGGCAAAATCATATTCGGCGAGAGCATCGACCTGAAATTTGTAGAAATCACAGGGGTCGCCGAAGCCGACAAAGCCGTCGTCATGGTTGAGTTCCGGCGGAACAGCGGTTGCGTCTTGCCAGGTATTGTTAGCTGTTGCCAGCGGGTAAGAGGTGGTAGTTGTGTTCAGGTCATACTCAGTATTATATTTGCCTTTGCCTTTATCCGCGGACATGACTTCAATATAATAAGTTCCCTCGTCCAATTGGATACGGTCAATATTGGCCAGGATACTGCGGGTGTCCCCGTCAGTCTTGGAACGGGTTTTTTTGACGATTTTGTATTTGCCGTTGACTTGCTTGTAAATAGTCAGAAAGGCATTGGCAGACAATCCGGTCAATGCAAAATCAACTTCAGCGGCTGCGGCGACATCAAACTGGTAGACATCCTGCGGGTCACCAAACCCGACCCAGCCGGAAGCGCCGGTTTCGGCGTCAAGAACATCCGGAGTGCCAATGCCGGTTTTAAAATCAAAATCATCATCTGTTTTATCCGGGAAATAGTTTGGAGTAATATCCAAAGAATATTCAGTATTGCATTTCCCTTTGCCCTTGTCTCCCGACATAACTTCGAGATAGTAAGTTCCGGCATCCAGCATAATATCGTCAAGTGCGGCTATAATGTCTCCAGTTGATTTGTCGGTTTTTGCTGAAACTTTTTTTATTTTTTTATATTTTTCGCCATCGAAAGAATACAAGGTTATAAAAGTTTTCGCGGTCAGTTCGGTTAAGCTGAAATCGAATAAGCCGGCTGTGGCGACGTCGAAAGAGTAGATGTCATTGACGTCCTCTTCTCCGACATATTCCTGATAGTTGTAATCCGCTGAGACGTCGATAACTTTTGCCTCATCAAAGCTGTTGCCGGCGGTTTCTTCGATATCAAATTCGTTAAGGGGGGACCAACTGCTGGCGTTGCCCGCGTTATCGACCGCTTTGACCTGCCATCGCCAGGTTCCATAAGCCAGGTCGGTCAAGGTGATATGACTGAACTCGCTTTCCTGGGAGTAAACATCAAACAGAAAATCAGTAATCTGGGTGAACTCAACCACGTATTTGGCGATTCCGGATGCGTCAGTGCAATTATTCCAATCAAGGAAGACACTGTCGCCGTTTACTACAGTATATCCTGAACCTGTTGGTCTTATCGGTGGAGTTGTGTCTTCGCCGGTATCGGTGAATCCGGTGCTTGTGAACGATATTTCGGAAATGCTATCAGTTGTATAATCCGACACAATGATCCTTTCATGCTCGCCAAGCCTGTTCAATAATTGGCCATAGGGGCCGTCGAGACCGGCTAACGTGCAATTGCTGTTTGACTTAACTCAAAATAATTATTAAATTATTTTACGCCGGAATATCGGATAGTCAAATAAAAATACCAGTTTTCCAGTATTTTTTATTAGCTTTTGTTAATGAGAAATTATGCGTGAGAGGGAGAATATTTCTCCCTCCGCATGTTAAAAACTTATCAGCGCGAACTCAAAACTTCTTTTTCATAGGTTTTGACTTCATTGATCCAGGCTGGTCCGACCGGAGTGTTCTGTTTTTCACAATAGTAATCCCAGACTGCTCCCATCGGCATGGTTTTCAACTCTTCCAGCATGGCCAGGCGAGAAGTGAAATCTCCTTCCAGTTCGATTGCTTTGAGTTTCGCTGTCGGCTCCAGTAACGCCGCCAGCAACGCTTTGTACATAGCCCTTGTTCCGGTCACCCATGCGGCGATCCGGTTGATACTTGCATCAAAGAAATCGAGGCCGATATGAACCCGGTCAAGATAATCATGACGAATGATTTCCTGAGCGATAGCACACAATTCCTCGTTCAGGATGACGACATGATCGCTATCCCAGCGTACTCCCCGGCTGACATGCAGCAGAATTTCGTCAACAAAAGTCAGGACACTGGATATTTTGTCGGAAATTATCTCGGTCGGATGGAAGTGACCCGCGTCGAGACACAGTAACGTATCATTTTCAACGGCATAGCCCATGTAGAACTCATGAGATCCAACAACATAGGATTCTGACCCGATTCCGAATAATTTACATTCGACCGCGTCAAGATTATACTGAGGATCAATCCTTTCAGCCAGAATCTGATCGAGAGAATCTTTTAATCTCAACCTTGGCGCCAGACGATCCACCGGGATATCTTTTGAGCCGTCCGGAATCCAGATATTGGTGACAGCCGGAGTTCCCAGCGCTTTGCCCATATCAGCGGCGATCTGGCGGCAGGCGATACCATGTTCGATCCAGAAATCGCGGATGCCTTTGTCCGGGCTGCTCAGGGTCAAGCCGCTTTCAGCTTTGGCATGGGAGAAAAATGAACCGTTGAAGTCAAGTCCCATATTATGGCTTTTCGCCCAGTCGATCCAGTTTTGGAAATGTTTTGTTTCCAGTTTATTGCGTTCTATCTGGCCGTCGGTTTCGGCGTAAATGGAGTGCAGGTTAAGTCTTTGTTTCCCGGGAATCAGCGAGATTGCCTTATCCAGGTCCAGACGCAACTCATCCGCGTTACGGGCTTTGCCCGGATAATTGCCGGTGGCTTGAATGCCTCCGGACAGTGCGTCATCATTTTCAAATCCGCCGACATCGTCGCCCTGCCAGCAATGCAGGCTGACTGCGATTTGCGCCAGTTTGGCAATTGCCGCATCAGTATCCACACTCAGTTCAGCATAACGCTCTTTGGCTAATTCATAACTCTTGCATATATTAGACATATCCTGCTCCGTTGTTTTGTTTGCCTCTTAAGACGAATAATAAATTAATATACATTCTTCACATTTATTTTCCTTGACAATACAATCAATTAATAGTATTATTGTGTCAAACTGATTTTGAAGGAATATCCTAATGACGATGAACTTGACTGTGGCGGAATTTTTTCCGGATGATAATGTTCCGGTTCGCATATTGTGGCGGGACCGGCAGCCGAATTATCCGCTGCATACCCATGAATTTGATGAACTGGTGATCGTTTACGGCGGTTCCTGCGAACATTTTCGTTCGGATGAATCATGGACTATTGAGGCAGGTGATGTTTTTGTGATGCACGGGCAGACACCGCACGGTTTCCGTCATGTCAAAGATTTACAGCTGGTCAATATAATTTTTGACATGCAGGGCTTTAATAATCCGCTGTCGGAACTGATTCGGTTTCCCGCCTTTCACGCTTTATTTATGCTGTCGCCGCGTTTTTCCGGCGTTTACGGCGGTGCGATGCGTTTGTCTCCTCAGGAACTTTCCGAAGTGATTGAAATGATCGGGAAAATGGAAGCTGAGCAGGATACTCAGGAGCCTGGTTTCAGGATGATGCTGACCGGACTGTTTATGCAGCTGATCGCATATCTGACCCGCTGTTATGGCAAAAAGCAGAAAGAAATGTTTAAACCCAACGCACCGTTGATCCGTCTTGCGGAGGTTATTGCCATGATGGCCGGCAAGAGTTCTTATCCATGGACCCGGGATGAACTGGCAGCCAAGGCGGGGATGTCGGTCAGCACTCTGACTCGTGCCTTCAAGCGGTTTACCGGGGATTCTCCAATTGATTACCTGATTAAACTGAGGATAAAGAAATCATGTTCCCTGTTGGCGGCCAGTGATCTGTCGATTTCTGAAATCGCTCAGAAATGCGGATTTTCAGACAGCAATTATTTTACCCGCCAGTTCAATAAACATACTAATATCAGTCCTCGTCAGTATCGTAAAATTGTCAGTTAATATCATCTCTCGGATCAAGAAATTATTAAGTTTTTTTGCTTGTTTATCTTTCTTGTAATTAAGCGTTTATATTTTTTTAATAAACTACATGATACTTTAATTTGACAAACCCGTTTTCAACCATTATATTAACTATAAACTCGTCAACCAATGAAGGAAAAATCATGTCAGGACGCGGAACACGCATGAAAGTTAAGGGCGAAGGCTGCTATTATCATCTGATGAATCGGACCTCAGGCTGTAGAGGTGAAAAACCATTTAATCGAGTCGACATGGAATACGGTTTTCGGCTGCTGCAGAATCTTTGCGAATATTTCTTGATTGAGGTGATCTCCGTCGCCTGGATGGGGAACCATTTTCACGTGGTTGTTTACGCTCCCGGACCGGACGAACTGCCGTCGATTGAAGACATTTCCAGACGACACAACAACTACTACAGCAGCATGTTAGACAAGTATACTTATGCGCCGAAACAAATGCCAAAAATCAACCCGGCCAATCCTGAAACATGTCGCGAAGTCGGCCTGAAAATGATTGATATCAGCTACTTTATGCGCGCCTTCCAACAACGTTTCACCGTCGTCTACAACCAATGCCGCGACCGTATTGGCAAACTCTGGGCCAATAAATTCAAAAGCGTCATCCTCGACAGTCGCAATTCCTTGGAAGCGTGCGTTTTATACGTCGAATTAAACCCCGTCCGCGCCGGACTCACAACTGATCCAGCCGACTACCATTTTACCACATGGGGCCGCTACAGCGGCACCGGCAAACACCTTTTTCATGCCAATTTCGTCAAACATCTCAAACAAAACATCTGGCATCGCGACACCTTAAAATGGACCGACAACGATCTATTCAGCTATTTTCGAAGCGAACTAGCGCGCATAGTAGCCGCGGAGAGCGGAGCCTCGAGGAAAGAGATATTTGAGGTGCAAGAACAAGCCAAACGCAAAGAATCGATGCCGGTACGCTTCCTGCGACGCACCCGCCACTTCAGCGACGGAGCGATTCTCGGTTCAAAATTATTCATCCGTGAAATGGGAGCGAAATTTGACAATTCCGACCGAGTGAACAAAAAACAACTAAGCCGCGGCCTCGGCCCTGCTGGTGCAGTCATCTATTGCTTCAGAAAGTTACAGAATTGAGACTAATTATATTTGCGATTATAAAAAACAAAAAATTTTTGCTACATTAAAATTTGTTAGTATTTATTTTATAAACATTGTAACCTTTATTGTTTTGTTTACGACTATACTGCTGTACACCGGTTTTTTGTACTGTATCAACCCCCTAAATTCAGAAAGGAAAATCAGATGCAAAAAGCGAAGAGTTTATTGTTGGGAGCAGCGTTGCTGGCGGGTGTTTGTGCGGTAGCCCAGGAAGAACGGGCTGGCGGCGGCAGAGCCGGCGGCGGCAGGGACGGTAGTGACGATGGTCGCAGACCTGAGCGTCCAAGTTCCAGAAGGCCTAGAATGAGTCGTTCTCAAATGCAGGAGTTTTTCCTTAATATGATCGCTAAACGCCTGGAGCTGACAACTGAGGAAACCGCGAAATTCAAAGAGTTGTCGAAAAAGAGCAATGAGAAAAACAAAGAGCAGATTGAAAAACTTCAAAAACAGATTGAAGAATTAAGAAAACAATCCCAGGAAGAACTGAGCAAATCTCTTAAAGAAGTGCTGCCGGAAGAAAAATACAAAAAATATGTCGAATTGCAGAAGAGTTTTGGTCAGCGCGGGCGAGGCGGTTTTGGTCGCAGACCCGGCGGACGCGGATCTCGTTCTGGAGACAGAAGCAAAAAAGATGCGGACACGAACAATAAAGATGCCGCTAAAGACGTTGAATAATAGTCTTGTTTTTGTCAACCATTAACAGTAACGGGCGATTTGCCGTGCAATCACGGCAAATCGCGTTTTAAAACCCCCAAAAAACATAGCCGGATTGGAATTAACTTTGAGTTTGGACAAATGTATAGTCATAACAGTCGACAATGAACAGACTGTCTGTATTTTGAAAGCTTCGTTTAGTAAAAAAGGTCTGACTGTGACCAGTTTTACGAAAGAAAGCGCTGAAGATGACCTGTCTCTTGTCTTTAACCGGCTGAAAAAAATGGTTAGGAATTCCGGCTCTTCACTGGTAATTTTTGCCGCGGCAATCAGGAACAGTGTAACTTTTGATCTGCAAATGCCGATGCTGCCGGTGAAAGATCTCAATAATGCGGTCAAAATGGAATTACCCCGGTTTATACCTTTTTCGAATGACCAGGTTGAATTCAGTTCCCGTTTTGTTGCTGTCGAAGGTAAGCAGCAAGTTTTGAGAGTGACCGCATGGCCTGCCGGCGCCCGGCAAAAGTATGAGGATTTACTGGCGGCCAATAATATAAATATCGATGTCTGGCTTGATCCGTTTCAGGCCCCGGATCCGGCTTTTTCCGAAGAACTGATTTATTTACCGACGTTTGACCCGGATTTTGCTTTGTCGGTACCGGATGATAAAAAAATGCGTCACTTCGTTCCGTTTGACCCGGAGCGCAATGACGCTTTCGTTACGCTGCTGCAAGGGGTGGTGAAAGGGACTGAGGGAATGGGACGTGAATTTGGTCCTGCTCTGCTGCTGGCACATTACGCTTTTCACGGCACGTATAAACGTGACGCCAAAATTCTTGCCTTGCCGCCGAAAAAACTGCGGATAAAACGTTATTTTGCAGTTAAGGCTTTGATTATATTGCTGCTGGCTGTAAATATAATTTCCGGTGTTTTACTGATAATACGTAAGGATTATGAGCGTTATCAGCAATATAAAAGCTACCGTGGTAAAGTTGCGGCGCTGGAGCGCAAAATTAAAATTACAAAAAAAGAGTTGAAAAAACTGAAGCAGGAATCCAAGAATGTCACAAAGATGGTTGATGACGCTTCACGAGAGCTGCCGTTATGTGACCTGCTGCACGATATTGCTAAAGTAACCTCGGCGGAAACGCAGTTGGACCGGTTCAGTCTGAGCAATGGAACTTTGAATATTTCTTTCCGCGGCGGCCCGGAAGTTGAAACCCTGCAAACTTCGATTGAAGCTATCAAATATATTAAAGTGGACCAGGCGCAGAGAAGAAACTGGCGTAATATCCGCCATATGTTGACGATGCGGATAAAACGTGCGGATAAAAACGTGAAGAGCAAATAAAGGAAGTTTGATGAAACTGGATCAATTGCAAAAAAATAAGAAACTTCTTATTATTGTTTTATCCGTTGTGGCGGTTTTGGCGATAGTGCTGAATTTGCAGACCTTCGGGATCACCTGGGTGAGTCGTAATGATGTGATAGTCCAGAAGACTGAGGCCGACAAGTTGACTCAGAAACTTAAAGAAGTTCAGGCGGATTATAAATACGAAGAAGATAAGGTTTGGAATCTTAATGCATTGCTGAGAAATTTCTGGCAGCCTAAATTTGACGGAGACGGAATGGAGACGTTTAAGCCGCTGGTTGAGAAAATAGCCAAAGAGTCAAATATAAAATTTTCTTATATTGGTAATGTTCGCCGTAGCGGCAATTCCGGTTTAATTTCATATTCCGTCCCGATCTCCGGTTCCGCACCGTTTTCGGTTTTGCTGCCGTTTATGAAGAAAATTGATAAACACTGTCCCCATATTGGCTGGCAGACGCTTAATCTTGTATTGAACCGCAGTAATGAAACTCAGATTGACTTCAGCGGCACGCTGAGAGTATTATGTCTTGAAAATCCAGAGGTGCTTGCTCTGCTTGAAAAAGTGACTAAGCCGCACAAGTCTTCTAAAGCCAAATCAAAATCATCAGCCAAGGCTGCCGCGTCGAAGAAAACTGTAAACGCGAAAAAGACAGATGCCAAGACAAAAAATGAACCAGTGACAAAAACTGAAACCGGAGCGCAACCGGATAAAGGCAAGGTTCAAATAAAAGTTGAATCCGGTGTAAAGACTCAGAAATCCGGGAGCTCCGTAGCGGCGGCTGCTAAACAGGAGAAAAAATCATCTCAGATTGAAGATGATATGCCGGAACCTGGTGATATGCCGGAACCTGGTGACATGCCGGAACCACCGCCTGATGCTCCGGAGCCGCCTGATATGCCTGCACCCATGGATAATGGAGGAGCTGAAAAATGATGAAGTTGGTTTTATATCTGGCAATTTGCGGATTGGGACTGGGCGCGTTTGCTCTGGTAAAAATGAATGTCGATTTCAAACCGGAAGAGTTTGAAATGCCCAAAAAAGATCAGAAAAAGGTTGTTAAGGAGCCGGCCAAGTATACTAATTCTTATATTGGCAATGTTTACACTGAAGATAACGCGATTATAAAAAACAATATTTTCAGACGTGAGCGCGGGACTGAATCCGAGACCCAGACAAACAAGGATGTAAAATTAGTCGGACTGTGTTCCATGGCCGGGGTAAAAGGCGCGATCATCCAGGAAAAGGTCAAAGAAAAAATTACATTACGTGAAGCCGATCGCAGAAGGGAAGATCGTCGTGCCATGTTCATGCGCATGATGATGATGCGCGGAGGCCCTCAGAGTTTCAATCGCAGCAGTCGTACCAGCAGTCGTGGTAATAGTCGTACCAGCAGTCGCGGCAGCAGTTCTTATAATCGTAATACCAGCCGTACCAGCAGTAATCGCAGTTCCAGAAGGTTTGATCCCAGCCGCTATTTTGACCAGCGCGGTCAGGAAAAAGAAAAGACCGTCAACAAACTTAATGAAAAACGATTTTTTGTGGTTGGCGATACTTTGCAAAATGGATTTACCTTAACTGATATTGATTTTGATAAGGCGACGGTTACAATTGTCAAAGGCAACGAGCGCTTTGTACTGGGGCTTGAGGCGGGAGACCAGATCAAGTCGACAGAACAGAAAACTAAAATCATAATGACTACGAAAAGCACGAAAAATACTGGTGGCGGCAATAATAACCGCAATAACCGCAATAATCGTAACAACGCTAACGGGGCTCCTGGCGGCGGAGGTGGCGGAGGTGGCGGAGGCGCCAACAGGTCTCAGGGCAATAATCAGGCGCGTAACTCAAATAATAGAAGTACGACTACCAGTCGCAGTACCGGCAGTTCCAGTTCTGGACGCAGTAGTACCGGCAGCAGAAGCAGATAACAATCAAAAGTTAATAATATAAATTTGGAGTCTATCAGGAACAATGAAAGCACGAAAAAAAGTTTTGTTAAGGATGTCGGTTATTCCGGTTGTCGCGGTGATGATGCTGGTCGTTACCTCGTGTTCTACGACCGATGACGGTAAGAAAAAAACAAAAAAACCGGTGAAGGTGAAAAAAGAAGAGGATATTGAATCATTGTTCAACAAAGATTTCAAGGTCCGCCCTGACCGGGCAAAACCGCGAACGATTGAGGATGAGACGGTCAAAGCCGACTCGCCGACATCGGTTGTCAAACCGGTCGATGTTTCAAAACTGGCCACGGACTCCCAGGGGAGAACTGAAGTACAGCGTGACGTCAAACCTTTCTATGCCAAATATATTGAGAAAGGCAAAGAGACTGAGAGCGAAATTTCGGTCAGCTTCAATGATACCAGCATTGCCGATGTTGTTCCGGCTTTTGCCAAAGCTCTTGGCTTCAACTATATCATCGATCCCGCCGTCAGGGGAACGGTGACGATGCAAATCAAGTCAAAAATGCGCAAAAAGGAGCTCTGGCAGGTTTTTGAACAGATGTTGTTGATGGTCGGAGCCTATTGCTCCCCGTCGGATGACTTGATTAGAATTCTGCCGTTTGCTAAATTGCCTCAGGAACGGCGCACTATTCATGTTGGAAAGCCCTCTAACAACGTGGAGATTGTCCAGTTTATGTTGAAGCACGTTGCTGCGGCCGATGTCCTGACCCAGTTAACGCCGTTTCTTTCCGAGGGCAGTACCGCGATTGAGCAGGCCAAAGTCAACGCGATTCTGGTGGTCGATGTCCCGGCCAATATTACCAAAATTCAGGAACTGCTGAAACTGATAGACCGCAGCAGTTACGCTAACTGGGCCCATGCGGTATTGCATTGTAAAAATGTCCCGGCGTCGCGTATTGCACAGGAGTTGACTGAGGTATTGCCGGTTTTGGGCTTTCCGGTGACTACAGATATGACTAAAAAAGAAGCCGGCGCCATCCACATTGCGGCGCTTGACCGAATTCAGGTTCTGTTGCTTTCCGCCGCTACCGCCAAACCGCTTGATGAGGTGAAAAAATGGGTTTATACTCTGGACTGCCGTGAATCCAGTGACCAGGAAATGGTCTTTATTTATGATGTCATCAATGCCAATGCCGCCGATCTGGCTAAAGCCGTGTCCGTAGTGTTCCCGGTGGAAGGTACGACCATTACCGCTCAGAATACGACCGAACCGGTAAAGACCGCGGATACCCGCGAACAGCAGATGAGAAACGCCAATACCCGCTCACAGCAGCGGGAAGCCGAAGAGGCTAAAAAATATAAGTCAACCGCGCCGGTCAGCATTTTCGATGTTCCGGTAAAACTCTTTGCCGACGCCGTTTCAAACCGGCTGATTGTCCGGACCACACCGCGTACTTACGCCATGGTCAAGGCCCTGTTGAGCCGACTGGATACGATGCCGGCTCAAGTGCTGCTCCAGGTGATGATCATCGAAGTCACCTTGAATGACGACTTCGAGTTCGGTGTGGAATTCAACTATACCACAGGCGGCAAGTCCACCGGGATGGAGGGTGGTACCAATTATCTGCCGCTGGTTCCACTGGACAACAATGATAAATATCCTCAGACCGGCGGTAAATTCGCTATCTTTAACCCGAGCAATCCGGATGAAAAATTCGGTTATGTTAAAGCTCTGTCGGAAAAAACCAACGTCAAGCTGGTTTCCAGTCCGCAGGTGCTGGTGAACAGCCACGCGCAAGCCAAGATCAGCGTCGGTGCGCAGGTTCCGGTTATTTCTTCTGAAACGACTGACACTAACTCAAGTACGACAGAAAGCACCACATTGCTGCGTTCGGTCGAATACAAAAATACCGGGACAATTTTGACCGTGACTCCACATGTGACCCGTGGCGGAATGATCACGTTTAATATGAAGCAGGAAATATCCGAGGCGATCACCAACGAATCTTCGACCATTGATTCGCCGGAAATCCGGGAGCGCGTTCTTGAAACAGCAATGACCATGCGGACCGGCCGGACCTTGATCATTGGCGGTCTGATCAAAGAATCGACGACCGAAAAACTCAGTACTCTGCCGTTTATCGACAGCATTCCGTTCTTGAAAAACCTGATGGGTAACACCTCCCATGCCAAGGTCAGAACCGAACTGCTGCTGCTGATCACTGCTAACATCGTGACCGAAAAAAGCCAGTTGGAAGAGTTGATCGCCCGTTACAAACAGTCCGTTGAGCTGATTCGCGATTTCCAGAAAAAACAAAACATGACCGAGGATCAGTATCTTGAATATAAGAAGAAACAGGAACATGGTCCGTTGAGAAAAGTTTATGACGCATTCAAATAATATAAAAGAGTTGTTAAGCGATAGTCTGGAGCCAATCCGTCCCGGTTACCGGGAAATGGTTATGCAGAGTGACGACCCGGCGGAGATAGACCAGAGTTTGTGTAAAGACGGACTCATAACAGAGATTGAATTGCTGGAGATATATGCCCGGGCATTGACGATTCCGTTTCTTGATGAAATCGAGGAAGAGTCGTTTTCCACCGATACGGCATTGATGTTCATCAATCCGGATTACCTTGAAGAGCATTGCTGCTTTATTTATGAACCGGCGCAGGATATTTATGAACTGCTGGTTTCGCATCCTTATTACCTTGCTCAGCATAAATACTTTTTTAAGCGTTTTCACAATATCGATGTCAATTTTAAATTTGCCCGGCGCAATTTCATTGAACGGGCGGTAACCTCGGTTTATCGTTCCGAAGCTGAAAATGAGTTGGATTTGATCAATAATGCTGATGAGGAAGCACTCCGCGCCATGGCCGATGAGACTATGATTGTCCGCCTGGTCAATGAGATGTTTGCCCGCGCCATTGAATCGAACGCCAGTGATATTCATATCGAACCGGAGGAAACCAGAATGATTATCCGGTTCCGAATCGATGGGGTGCTGCAGGAATATTTAAGTGTTCCCTACAGTCAGTTTCCGGCGGTGGCGTCAAGGGTAAAGCTGATTGGCGGCCTGAATATTGCCGAGAGTCGGCTGCCGCAGGACGGCCGGACTTCGGTTAAGATCGGTGCGAGGGATATCGATATCCGTATCAGTACGATTCCCGCCATGAACGGCGAGAGTATTGTTTTACGTATTTTGCGTAAGGACGCTGTCGTTTTTGACCTAAAAAATATCGGGATGAACGAAACTCTGCTCAAGCGTTTCAATCGGCTTATTTCGATTCCTCACGGTATTATTCTGGTTGTGGGACCAACCGGTAGCGGTAAGACCACTACTTTGTACAGTGTAATCAACCAGCTCAAGGACGGTAAAAAGAAGATTATTACGATCGAGGACCCGGTTGAATATAAGTTTCCCGGGTTGTCCCAGGTTCAGGTGAACGCCAAGATTGGGTTGACTTTCGCTAACGGATTGCGTTCTATCGTGCGTCAGGACCCGGATATTATTCTGGTTGGGGAAATCCGTGACCGGGAAACCGCCGATATCGCGATCAATGCAGCCCTCACCGGGCACTTGGTTTTAAGTACGTTGCATACCAATGACGCGCCGGGTGCGATCAGCCGTCTGCTGGATATGGGGGTTGAAGGCTTCCTGGTTTCATCCGCGTTGTTCGGGGTTATGTCGCAGCGGCTGGTCAGAGTGGTCTGTAAAGAGTGTGACGGTTCCGGGATAAATTACAATTTTACCGGGAACCGCTGCCGGGCTTGTTCCGGAACAGGCTTCCGGGGACGGACCGGCATCTATGAACTCCTGACCGTTAACGACGATATGCGGCGTGCGATCACCAAGAACGCGTCGAGCAGCGATATTGCCAAACTGGCCTGCGAGAACGGAATGATTCCGTTGCAGGAAGATGGTATGGCCAAGGTGGCGGCCGGCATTACGACCGAATATGAAGTGACCCGGGCCGCCAGCGAATTGTAAAAAAGTAAACAGGTTGAACTATGCCGTTATACAAATTCAAAGCAGCCGACAGCAGTGGTAAAGTATCGGTTCTAATCATCGAGGGTGATTCGGATTCCGACGCCCTGTCACGGCTTCGTCGCCGGAATATGACCCCGGTTGCTTCCTATGGCGTGGTTACCGGTGATGCCGCGGCTAAATTTTCCCTGTTCAAGCGGGACTCATTCAATGTCAACGAATTCACCGACCGTCTGGTGCCGCTGCTCAGCGCGCATATTCCGTTGGAACGTGCGCTCGGGATCATTGCGAACGGGATGGAAGGCAGCAGTTCGGCAGATGTCGTTAATTCGCTCAGACGTGGGTTGCATGAAGGTAAAAGATTTTCTGAACTGGTCCGGGACAACGGCTCCCGTTTTCCGCGGCTTTACGCCAACCTGGTTCAAACCGGAGAGGAAACCGGCAATCTGGCCGCCGTTATGGTGGAACTGCGGAATTTTCTGATCGCCAGTAAAGAGCTTAAAGATTTTATTATTACCAGCAGTATCTACCCCGTGATTATCCTGTCAGTCACATCCGGGGTGGTTCTGCTGGTTTTTACTTTTTTTATTCCGCATTTCGCCAATATCTTTGAGGACATGGGACGGGAATTGCCGCTGCTGACCCGGATTCTGCTAGGAATCAGTCAAATCTTTACTGGACTGTGGTGGTTGTGGCTGCTCCTGATTGCCGGGGTGCTCAGTCTTTGGTCAAAACGCAAACAGGACGGGCCGATCCGGGACCGGTGGGAAAAGTTTTTGTTGCGGCTGCCGTTGTTCGGACGTCTGATCTGCGAAACCGAAATGAGCCGGTTTATCCGGACTTTATCTATTTTGATTTCAAATCATGTCCATCTGCTCAACACCATGCAGATTGCCAACCGGGTGATTTCAAATAAATATATTGCGGAAAGCTTTGATGGCGTGGCGAATGACCTCAAAGGCGGGAAAAGGCTGTCGGCGGCGCTGTCAAAAAATCCTTATATTCCGCGTCTGGCGATCCAGATGCTGATGATTGGCGAGGAATCCGGAAATCAGGGTGAGATGCTTAACCACGTGGCGGATGAACTTGAGAATGGCTTGAGGTTGAGAATCAAACGGTTGCTGGCTTTTTTTGAGCCGGCGATGATCCTGATTATGGCACTGGTTATTTTTATCGTAGTGCTGGCAATTTTCCTGCCGATAATGGAAATGAACAATATATGATGTATAATAGTCTAAGTTGAAAGTTTTGAAGCCGGGGAATATGCCCTTATAACGGACAACTTGCGAGAAAAAATTTATTACGAGTCAAAAAAATCAATAATGAAAGGGAAAATATCATGAACAGAAAAAACAATGAAAAGATTCTGGTAAGGTCGTTCACTTTGATGGAAATGGTGGTTGTGATCGTGATTATCACATTGCTGGCGTCTATCGCCACTCCCATCTACTACAATTACGTTAAGAAAGCGAATATCAGTACCGCGAAAGCCCAGATTAAGGTGCTGGAACAGGCGATATTCGATTTCCGGCTCGACGTCGGCAAATTGCCGGACGACAGCGACGGTTTGCAGTCCCTCATTACCAATGTCAATGACAACGAAAAGTGGAAAGGCCCGTATCTGCGCGGCAACAAGGTTCCGAAAGATCCGTGGGGCAATGATTATGTCTACACCTGTCCTGGTGAAAATGGTGATTTCGATATCATCAGTTACGGTGCGGATGGCCAGGCCGGTGGTGAAGGTGATAACGCCGACATCAAAAACAACGCAGATGCCGAATAAGGTTTGATATCCGGGTATTGTGAATAATTCGTCCGCCATAATTCCGGTTTTCAACCGGAAGCGGCTGGTACGCCGCATGTTCACCCTGACAGAGCTGATTGTGGTGACCATTATCATTCTGGTTATTTCGGGAATTGCGATCGGCCGGGTCGGCAAGATGCCGGCCTTTGCGTCACTGGACAGCAAGGGGGCGGAAGTATGCGCGTTTCTTCGGCGTTGCGGCATGTATGCCACCGGCAGCGGACGGGAGATCAGAATTGCCTGTGACGTTGAAAACCGCAAACTCTACGTCATCCAGTATGTGAACTTGAATAATGACGGAGAGGTGGTCTATTCCGATCAGGGAAAATCCTTTGCTCATATTGTCGACCTGGGCGATGACCAGAATGACCGGACCGTCAAGACCTCGAACGGCGAGATTACTTTGCCTCCGGTAGCCGAACTTAAAACAACTGAAATCATGCTGCCGGAAACAATCCAGCTAATCGTGCCTGAATCATTCAATGATAAAGATACGGATGTAAAGGACGACAATATAGATATTGATGCGGAAACCGTTAGAAAGGCCGACAGTGAAACCAGCTCGGTTTCAGTCGAGCAATCTTCCGGCCCGGATATTATTTTCAGGTTTTTCCCGGATGGAGCGGCTCAAGGCGGACCTATCCTGTTGAAACTCGATGCCCATGCAGTTGAAATTATCGCTTCGCCGTTGACCGGGATAGTGACGATGCGTGAAGTTGATCTTAAAGAATATTCCCAGAAATATAAAATTAATTATGTTCAGTAACCGGAAAAACTTTACCTTGATTGAAGTCATTGTGGCTCTGGCCGTGCTGGTTCTCGGTCTGACCGGATTGATGGGGATGTTTGCGGCTTCTTCGCAACGCGCTTCCAAGGCTATGCTCAAATGGGAGACTTCACATGCCTTGACTCAGGGCTGTGAGTATTTTATGCTGGAACCGGATGTCGATTCGCTGCCGGAAGACTTTAAGCCGGACGACCGTTCATGGCGGGTTACCTGTTCCACCGTTGATCCCGAATTGCCGGAGGGGGTTGAAACCACTATCGGCAATTATTCTTTCGCCGCCAGGCTGGTCAAGGTGATTGACGGAACCACAAGTGAAGAGTTCGGGTCTCGTCACATCGAACTGATTATCAATCAGCAGGATCAGGAGGCTGGGGATGAATAAGCCAGTGGTGCGTCCTTTTACTCTTATAGAACTGGTCGTTGCGATGGCGGTTTTTATGCTGGTTGCCGCGACCGCGGTTATGGCGCTATATTCCGGGCAGAGCACCTGGTCCCGGATCAGACAGCATAATAAACTCTTGAACGAGTACATCGCGATCGATCGTATTGCCGATACCGTTATCCGCAATGCCGTTCCGTTCAAATGGCAGGACGAGTCGCTGTCCGATAAAGTTGTGTTTACCGGGGACTCTGATTATCTGCTGCTGGCCGCATTGCGGGCAGGGCATGAAAACGGATCTTTTATTTTTGTCAAGCTCTATTACAATGAGGCCGATAAAACTTTAGTAGCGGAATACCGCAACGCTCCGCTGCTGCCGTGGCTGGAGTCGAAGGGCGATACTACCGCCGACACCCGGGAATACCCGCGGCAGACCGAGGTTATCGCAACCGATATCCGGTCGGTCTCGTTTTCTTATGTCGTGATTAACGACGGCGAATTGGAAAAGCTTGATGACTGGGACGAGGATTCAACTGATTACGGTTCACTGCCGGCCGCTATCCAGATTACCCTGACCTGGGAGGATGGATCAAAAAAATCCTGGTTGCGTCGTTTGACCGGAACCAGTTGTTTTGGAAAATACGGGAGCTGATTTAATGGATACTACCGATAGAAAGTCGGAGCGCGGCGCGGCCCTTATTACGGTGCTGTGCCTTATCCTGCTGCTTTCGTTGCTGGCTTTTTCAGCCGTTACGTTTTCCCAGCTCAGCGCGATGATTGTTTATCCTGCCGCCGACTCTAGTGAGTCGATTCAGGTAGCCGAAAGCGTTTTTGCCCGGGTCTCATGGATCATTTTAGCTGATCAGCAGAATGAGGAAACAAACCGGGATACTGAACTTGGCGGGGAGTATTATAATGACAAGGACTCTGATAGCGCGGAAACTCAGTTTTTACCGGACGGCGTTCCGCACATTGTCAACTTCTATTCAATCCCGGTTCAGGTTCGGGTCATCGAAATGCATGGAGGTATAGCCCCCGCTTCTTTTGCCTCCACGCTAAAACAATATTACCAGTCCAATGACGAGAATGAAATCGTTGAAGCGCTTGATACGATCGGCAACCGGATTACCGATTACACTGACACCAATGATTTTTTAAACGAAAAAGGCATGGAGGAATCGGAGTATCAGGAACGTGGCTTAGCGCCGCTGCCCCGTAATGCCGCCATGCAGTTCCGGGAAGAAATGCTTTATATTCCTGGCGTTTCAAATTTTGTCAAACCGGATACAATGGGACGTTTGAACAGCATCAAATTGATTCCCCCGGACGGTATGCGTTTGGACTCGAATATTGCACCGCCGCTTTTTACAGCTTCAAATGAATTACTTACCGCCCTTGGCAGTTTCGAAGCGGATGAATCAAAACAGATTATGGACGGAATTGATGCCTGGTACAAAAAAAAGACTCCGATCTCGGAGTCCATTGATGAACTGTTGCTGCAGCGGGTAAGACAGGCATTCAATCTTCAGGATACCGGTTATTACACCATCTTCATCACCCCGTTGCTGAACAACTTTTCCAGCCGTACCCTGGTGGTCTCGGTTAGTCTCAACAATCTGTCGAACGACGGTCTGCATTATTACGAATGGACCATTTATTGAGGAAATATAGTCGATGTCATGTTTTATTTTAATCAGTATTCAAGAAGTTGCATTATGATGAATCTCTGAGTTTTCTGAAACAATACAAGACTGGACCGAATGGATTTGCACCGCGTGACAATTGTTTTTTCTCTATTCTAGCTGTATCATTAAACCGGACACCGATTTGTCGAATAAACAATTTTGAACCTAAAATACTTCCTTCGGTAAAATGTCTGGTTCGCTGCAGGAAACGAACGTGCATTGATTCTTTTTTCCGTGCTTTATCTCGTGCGGCATATATTTCTTCACTGGACGCGCCGCTCTCTGCCGTGATAATCCGTGCCAGCTCACCACGACAGAACGCAAAAAGTTCGATATCTGTCCATTGCGATGTATCTCCGGTCGTGATATTGGGTTTCATATGTTTGACGAAATTATGATAAAACATATGTTTGCCGCTTCGACAGTACCGTCCCCATGTTGTAAAGTGATAATCAGCCGGATCGTTCTTCAAGCCTGCGCGAACCGGGTTCAGTTCTACGTAGATTACGCAAGCGGCCACTGCGTTGATTTTCTCGAGAATCGTACTTTTGAATCGTCCGCCCCAAAGTTGTCCGGCCCTATCTCGAGTTTCATTATAAACGCAGGTAAATTGCCTCTGATAAGCTGACATAAACCGGCTGATATCGATCATTTTAAAGGCAACTTCCTGGCATTGCGCCTTATTGTCTATGCTGATAACCGGATTTTGGGGTTTGAATTTTGAGGTATTTATCATTGATTTGTAATAATCGTTATGCCGTTTCACGATAACCTCCAGCGGCGGCAGCTCATCCGGCCCTGGGGCGTAAACCACCAGATGGAAGTGATTTCCCATCCAGGCGACTGAAATGACTTCGATCAAAAAGTAATCGCAAAGGTTTTTAAGCAGTCTGAAGCCATATTCCTTATCCATCTCCGAGAATGGATGTTCACCTTTAACGCAACCAATTCGATTATAAAGATGGTAATAGCAACCTTCTTCGTCAACTTTCATCCGATAACCCATTTTAAATCCTCCAAATTAGTCGGTTATAGATAATATACACGTTGAAATCAATTTTGTAAATAGTTATACCGTTTGATTTTAATAAATTCGTAAAATGCTTAAGAATAATGGATTGTCTAATTGTTTGTGCGTTATTTAATTTTTCTAAACCAGCGGGTTTGGCCGGGTTCCAGGTTGAAGGTCAGAGTGTGGTCCCTGGTGTTAATTATTTCGCCGGAGGTAAGGTCGCGTAAGCGGCCGCCGGACCAGCGGATGGTTTTGGAACCGCCGGAAATAGCGTGGATAGTGATGAAGCCGTTGCCGGAAGTGGTCATGTCGTCGCAGGGGCCGATTGGCGTCAGACCGGCTTCCGCGACAATGTTGCGGATCAGCTCCGGAGTGATGGCTCCGGGCAGGGAGATATAAACACTGGTCCAGTCTTTGAACCGCTTGACCGCCCAGCCGGTTTTTCCGGTATCGGCAATCTCTCCGAATTTCACGGCTTCCGGATCATCCACATAGACCAAGGGCTGTTTCATTTCCGTCAGGATATTGTCCTTCAGGTCTTTGGCGATCCGGTCTTTTGACGAAACCGGGCGGATTCTGAATACCTGGACTTGTGATTTATCGTATTTAACCTTGATTCCGGTAAGTTTATGGATGTTCTGTTCAAATATTCCTTTGTCGGAACTGATCCCGGCAACATTGACAAATACCAGGACGTTTCCGTCTTTCTGAAGGTTATGTCGAATCCAGTCAATCTGTTTTGCTGTAATGGATGGTGCCGCGAGAAACAAATATACTTTATATTTATGACGATCAGGATTGATCAGATCTGACAAGTAATAAGCATCCCAGGAAACCCCGGAACGCCACAGGGCAGGGCGGGCCATGCCGATCGACAGATTGTTAAATCCCGCCGCCAGACTGTAATTAGCGACATTACGGGTATCTTCGTCAAGAAAAACGCACATCTGAGCTCGATCTTGCGGCATCGGCTGATCTGCGGCCAGTTTCATAGCTCCGACCAGTTCGCGCATTACCTGTAAATATTCCGGGGTATTGAAAGAATTGCGATTCATTGCCAGAAACCAGGCTCCGCCACCTTGCGCGGCAACTGCTCCGAGATCGCGTCGCGCCTGATTGGCAAATTCATCTTCGTCGATAACTCCTCCCATTGAATAAACCAGTCTATCATAGGCGTCAGCCGCCAGATATGACATTTGGGTCCGGTAATCCAGTTCGGACAGAAATATTTTACCATGCAGTGAAATCGAGGAGATGGTGCTGCTGAAATTCCCGGTTCGCCCCGGACTGCGCCATAAGCCGTATTCCGGTACGCTGACAATGCCGTCGATGCCGTCGCTGTCAAGTAAAACCCGGCGGGAGGAACGGCCGCTATAGCCTTGAATTATATCCGGGGCGTACATGCTGATAAATACTCTGCGTCCGAGCGCTTTTTTGAAAGTTTTACCCAGATAATTGGCGCTGTTCATCGCGCCGACGTCATTGTAACGATTGGAATCGATGACCCGGCGGTCACTGCCGTTTTGCGGATTCAGAAAAAATCTGCCGTCAGGACTTCGTGATTTGAATGGAGCAAGTGACGCATTATCGAAGGTGACATTTGGATCACCCCAGGCCGCTTGCAGTTTTTTTACGTCGTTACCATAGATGTCGCGGAGGTAATATCTGAAATCCTCCTGGGCGCCGGTTGAAAAGTCGAAACCTTTATACTGGACATGCGGGAACCATTGGTTGTCGGTGCCGCAATTGAACATTATTCCGGCAACCGCTTTGCCGCATTCGAATGAGTTGAGGTATTTGGCCAGGTCGGTCAACGCCGCTCCGGCGCTGTCGCGAAACCCCTGCGCGCTGTAGCTGTGTGCCCAGAAATTCCAGCGTCCATTGCCCGGTTCGAGTTTTTTCGGAAAATTTATATGGTGTTTATAGCCCGCTGTTTTACGTCCGTCATGATCGCGCCAGATTGCTTTGGGGTATTCATCACCCCAATTCCGGTAACGCGGGGAGATCGCCACATTGAGCATAATGACCGCGTTCGGATTTAAGCTCAAGGTTGTTTCGATGTTGCGTTTGATTTCGGAGAAGTCATATTTGCCCTTGCCAAGCCACCAGTGTTTCAGATAGTGATGGATGCGGATGAATTGCCATCTGATCCCGGCTTCTCCAAGTCGTTTTGCTTCGCTGTCTCCGGGCGGAACCACATAGTGATTGTAGACCAGCGACGGAACCGGGGAGCCGTCGACCAGCAGTCGGGGAAGGCCATTGACATTTTGAACTTTGACTTTTCGAGCCGGGCGATTACGCCATTCGGCTCGAATTTGTTCCAGTGATTTAACCGGGCTGCGATCCGCGACTGCAAGGTTTTTATCGACGGAGACCAGTTTTGCCGGTGCCTGGCGCAGGCTGATGCGGTTCCAGCGTATCCGCTGCTTTGCTCCGCGCAAGGCGACGAATGCCCGGGCTTTGGTATATCCGGCCGGCACGTTGACGCGGACCTGAATATAGCGCCACTTCCGGTTTGAATCTGGCACTATCAGCGGGTTGAGATAGATAGCGCGGTATAATTTATCCTTTTTATCTTTGCCCGAGAGATAGACTCGAAACAAGGCTGTTGCCCCGAAGTTTGCTTTATCGATATGATACCAGCCGGAAAATAGGTATTCTTTACCGGGCTGAACCGGTACCTGGTCGCTTTCGTATTTGACTTCGCCGTCGCGGACGATTTTTTCAAGAATCAAATCTTGCTTCTTCTGCGTAAATTTACCGCAGATACCGTCGCTTTTCCCGCCGATGGCTCCATCAGGGGATGTTCCTTCGTGCCCCCAAGCCAAAGTTGGCAGAGTTACCGAACTTGCTTTGCCGTGCCAGTTTACCTTGTTGAGCAGGTCTTTCCCGTCTACTTTGCAAATAAGGATGTTTGAATAATTGCGTTTGCGCAGAAAAGGAACGCTTATGATGCCGGTTTTGTCGGCATTCAGATATAGCGGTGGACGGTCCGAGTAATTGACGGCGTAGGCGGTGCCCGGGATGACTTTGAATTTATCTGAACTGATTTTTAAACAGCAGGGTACTTGGGAATCAACGTTGGCAGCGAACTGTTCGGCTGATATTTTATGGCGATTGTTGAGAGCCAGCAAAACTCGGCCTCGTTTGTCCGGAAAGGTAATTTTCACGCAGTCGGCAAACTCTCGCGGCAGGGATTCCGTACTATATTTGAACGTCTTGAATATTTTGAAGTCGGCAAGCAGTCCCCGGGCCTTATTCACCGGGTTTTCCCCGCCGAGCTTAATGGATGTATCGGCAATAATTGCTTTGGGACGCGGCAGGGTACCAAGCAGTTTGTCATTCAGAAAAAAGGCTATTTTCGTTTTATTCCAGCAGAACGCTATTTTGTACCACGTGCCGTTTTTCAATTTTACCGGTTTATAAAACTGAACGGATTTTTCTCCCTTTACCGGACTTTTTATAATGGCCCAGAGATACTGTTTGTTGCCGGGTTTTAAATTCAATCCGATACCCAGCCCGGCGTAACGCGGACCGCCTGCCTTGATGTAAAACATCCCGGCGAAAACCGTACCTTTGCCACTGGCCGGAAAATCCGGTAAATGCGGCTGATATCTGAATTCGATGGTACCGGTGTCCGCGTCGATATTACCATTCTGTTTATATCGTAACGGCCTGAATTTGTTATCTCCGGCGTCTAATGCTCCGCCGGTAGTTTTGTCCGGAACAATTTTGCCATGACCGCTGAACGGACTATTGGTTCCCGGCGCGGCCTTTTCCGCCGTGAGGGATTTTTGAAATGATGCGCTGAACAGTAAGTCTGCCGTATTGTTTTCATTGGCAAACAACGTTCCTGTAAAAAATGCGGCAATGGCCGGCAATAAACTTTTTCTAAACATGTTGTTCCTGTTGATTATGCGGTCATGCATATTTATATATTGTTTTACATGCTGCGACTTGAGATTAGAGACCGCGATTAATTAATATGTTTATTTATGCAATAATGCTTAGTTGTTATATCTTGATGTTGTGTTATAGCGCCAGTGCAGGTAGTAATTATTGCCCATCCATGAATAAAGCGATGCGTTTTTCATTGATCCGGCATGGCCGTCCGCATAGGAGATGTTTGCCGCACTGCCGGCGTGGCGGTCATGAATAACGCCGGAATTCGTGAGTGGATCCAGACCGTTGATAGCAGCAAGTCCGTAATTTATGTGCGCCAGGGAATATCTGGAATCCGCTGTAACAAATTTCTGTGACGGATTTTTGACCATGGACTTTTTAACCGGAACATATCTTTTGGGCGCGCTGTAGTGCATTCGACCGAATCCGTAGTCATAGTTGTATCCCATGGGAATATAAAGATAGCGGGCGGAATTATCGGGATAGTTAAGCCAGCCGTCCTTGCCGTAGGTATACTGCCAGTTAAGCATTCTTGCGGACGGACAGTCATATAATTTGTAATCTACGTAGTTGTTTACTTTCAGACACCAGGCCCAGTTCATTGTGGTATCAGCTACTCCCTCCCAGTTATAGGGGACAAAGTAATCGTCTGAATCATCCTGATAATTGGTAAACCCCAAACTGATCTGCTTCATTTTAGATAAACAGTCAATCTGTTGAGCCTTTGCTCTAGCCTGATTTAACGCCGGCAGCAGCATTGACGCGAGTATTGCAATAATTGCTATTACGACAAGAAGTTCGATTAGTGTGAATGGCTTCGTTTTCATTTTGTTCTCCTCTTTATTTATAGTTAGATGTTTAGTTTCTAATCGAATCCCCGATATGAATTGTGCCTTTGAGCAACACTTCACGCGGAGTATCTTTATCGCCTTCGATAAGCCCGGTCATGATTTCCACCGCACGAATGCCTTGTTCGTAATGCGGCAATTCCAGATAGGTCATAGAGGGCTGCATATTCATATAAGCCAAACGGCTAGCGTAGCCGATCACGCCGATATCACGACCGATTTTCCAGTTTCGTTCAGTCGCCAGCCGGTATAAGTCCTTGGCAAAATTAATACGGTCGCAAAAGAAAATTTCCGGTAGTTTTTTCAGATCATCCGGCAACAGTATATTCAACTCGTCATAGTGTGACCTTTCCGGAACCCAGTCAAAGCGAAACTCCCAATCCGAACGGAATTCCAATTTTTTCTTAATCAGATTACGACGCAAACACTCAAGTTTGAAAACACTTTCGGAACGATTATCGTTAGCGGCCAGAATTCCAACCTTCTTATACTTCCTGGACGCAAGCAAGTCGACAATCTGAGCCATATTTGACTCAATATCATGTTCTACCTGACAGCAACCGGGGTGATCATGGTAGTGGAGCAGGACAACCGGCCTGCCTTCATTAACAAAATACTGCCTGAGGTCTGATAACTGATGACCAATAAAAACCGCGCCGTCTATTTTCGGAAAAGATTTACATGCTTCGATTTGATTTTCAATCGGCGATTTTTCATCGCAATGGAAAAAATGGATACGGCAATTGTGTTTTATTGCTCCTTCGGTCATTCCCTGAAATACGCCCATAACTGTACCAAGATTGTCTCCAGGGAGATTTTTGGCTGATAATTCCGCTTCGGGAAAAGGTAACAGAATATTGAAGGTTGTCCGGGGACTGTTTTTTTTGTCGATCACATAAATTCCCCTGGCAGGTATCTTCACAACACAGTTTTGCGATTCCAGTTCCCTGAAGGCTTCGACTACAGTATTTTTGCTGACTTTGAACTCATCAGCTAAAACCCGGATGCTGTCAAGCCTTTCTCCCGGACGGTAAATACCATCGTTGATCCGGTCCTGAATAATTTTTTGAATCTGCCGGGATAATCCGGTGCTGCTTTTTTTATTTAGTACTGTTGTCATGGTGCAATTCGTTGGGTTGAATATCTGTCCTTTACTGTACCAGTACAGTTATTATATATGTTGAATGTAAATTTGTCAATCGTTGTCAAGAAAAAAATTTACAGTTATTCCAAGCCGCACGATCCAGTGCCAAACATTGTCAATTAAAGGGAGCCCGTTTTTAGAGGTTCCATAAATATATTTCAGCTCAAAGTATTTAATTCAGTTTTGAGTCCAATTAGAATTTATTTGACAAATTTGTATTTTTAATTATATTCATAGTATACAAGGAAATAAGAAATAAATCAAACAGGTGCTGCAATGACGGGACGCATGTTTATTATTAAACTGACAATGGTTTCCTGTTTTTGGGGTACTCTTGTGATGGGGGCATCGAAAAAATCTGCCTTCAAGCCATCTGATTCAAAAGAGCAAACACAGCTTCCGTCTTTAAAACCTCTATTGAAAAACTTTCAAAAGTATGGGTTATCAGTATCAACCAAACTGGTTAAAAACCCGAAAGAGATTGTAAAGGTCACGCTGAAGAGGAAAAAAAAGAAAGAACCGGTCGTTATCAAAGAGCTGGTTACCAGAACCGGCAAGGTATACAAAAACGTTGAGATTGGAGCATTCACGGCATCAGGTATAACAATTTTTCACGATGCGGGTTGTATCACGATTAAGAAGGATGAACTTCCTGATGAAATTTTGAATAAGTTCGCGGCACAAATGAATAAAGCGGAGGAGCGCCTGAAGCAAGATAAAAAGTTATTGCGAGCATATAAAAAAGAGCTGTTGGAAAAAACAAATTTATACAGGTATGATACATACACAACCACCCCTACGCGTTTTTGTTATGCATGTAAAGGGGAGGGCAAAATAAAAAAAATGGTATTGGTTGAAAAACGGCGAGTTACGCACAAAAAATACAAACAAGTATATCAGACATGCGATAAATGCAATGGCAAAGGGTATACCGGAGGGGAAACCGCAGTTGTTAAAAAAGAAGTCCGTGCAACCCCTGAGGAGTTTGCTTTGATGCTTGTAGACTCCCCGGCTGCTACCTCTATGAAGATTAAGATTTTAGAAGTTTATGATGCTGAACACGTAGTTTTGGCTACGGTGGATAGTAGCCGTATTTATATTTCCGGCGTATACACCGCCGAACTCAAGAATCGCAAAGGTTCATATTATCAATGCAAAGCTGTTTATACAGGAACTCGAAATAGATGGACCAGAGAATATTCACTAGTTCCACTTTCAGTTGTAGATAAATACAAGATTGCAGATTGAGACATCATTTTTTTTCAGATAAAAAAGAAAATAGACAGAAAACGTTGTTGATGAAAAATTATACAAATCCCTGGCTGTCTCTGGTAGTCAAAGACTTGTATACTTTAAACGCTTGAAATATTAACTTTATTTCCATGCCTGAAGCAGAGTCGAAATTTGAGATTTGCTTATTATTGTTTCGGAATGACGATTTTAAATACAGTGCCTTTTTCATGTGATGAGGCTACGCTGATGGAGCCGCCATGCAGCTCGATAATCTGTTTAGCTATCGCCAGACCGAGTCCGGTTCCATCGCGTTTTCCATGGGTGGAGAAAGGCGTGAAAAGCGAATCTGCAACTTCATCCGGAATTCCGGGACCATTATCGGCCACCTGGATCATAATATTTCCGTCTTCGGAGTTCATGGATAGATTTACTTTTGGAAGTTCAACCCGGTTTCTTTGCGGGAAGGATTCAACGGCATTTTTGACCAGATTTGAAATGACTCTGAACAGTTTATCCGGATCGGCTTCCATTGGGATTGATTCAGGACATTCAATGTCTAATGCGACCTCATTTTTCTCGCAGAACGGACGAACATTTTTATCTATTTTACGAATTAAGTCTGCTCCATTAACGGAATATTTCTCAATTCCTTTATTGCTGGTATAATCCAGGATGTCCTGAGCCAGCGCAACCCCGCTTTGTGCGGCTTCCCGGATGATTTCCAGAGATTCCATGACATATTTACGGTCGTCAATGCTTTCGACCACCATATCAATTATCATCTCGATGACCCCGATCGAATTTCTTAAATCATGGACAATCATTCCAGTGGCTTGCCCGATAGCGGACAACTTTTCCTGTTTAAGAAGTTTTTCCTGTAACCCAACGTTTTGAATCGACAGAACGGCTTGTTCAAGGAATAAGCGTACAAGATATGTCCTTTCCTGATTAAGCGGTTTGCCTTTTTTCTCGAATATGGCCAGAACGCCGTATTTATTCAGTCTGAAATATGCCAGTTCTTTATTCTGATAAATTTCTTCATCCTCAACGTCAGGAATGCTCTCAAGGTAATAACTCGATGTTTCATCATTGCATAGATTGCCGATTGCCAGCAATTTATTGTACTTATCTCCTTCCTGCATGGCGATCATTGCCGAATGAGCTCCAATCAGGAAAGATACCTGCTGGAGAATATTTTTTAGTAAAGGTTCCATTTGCCATTGCTGGGCGCGGAGCTGGGATATTGTCGTTATAAGATCCTCAAGGCTTTTCGTCTTGTTCCACTCATAAACCGCTTTTGTCGCTATCTGTTCGATTTCCTCGACCGAGAATGGTTTGCAATGGTAGCTTACGTTGGTGCCGACCGAGGTTACGATATCTTCAATGCTGTGATCCGAAAAAGCCGTAACAAAAATGACTTCACATCTTTTGTCGACTTTTCGTAATTGCGCCACGGTTTCCAAGCCGTCCCAACCCGGCATTCGCATATCTACAAAAACCGCCGCGAACGGCTTATCTGCTTCGATCGCATTCTTGACCATATCAAAGCCGTGTTGACCGTTTTCAGCTTCGTAATATTCGAAATCGAAAGTAGCCGATGACCGGGGCTTTGACGGAGCTGTGCTCTTATTTTTGCTGAAGAGTGCCGCTGCCGCCTCTTCCAGCACCGTGTCTGTTGCTTTTATCGGGGTTGAGCCGGGTTGCAGAATCTCCCGGAAACTGTCTCTTACGCCTTCGTCGTCGTCTATTACCAGAATTCTGGTGTTGAATTCCTGTTCCATAACAAAAACTCCTGTTTATTTTTTAAGATTTTATTTTTTTAGAGGAAGTTCAATAACAGTCAAAGCACCGGTATTCAGACCTTTACTTTCGATTGACATGGTTCCGCCATGTGATTCAATGATCGACCGGCATTGATGCATGCCGATGCCGGAGCCGGTTTCTTTGGTGGTGAAGCCTCTTTCAAAGATTTTTTCAGCAATTTCCTGATCAAAGCCGGACGCATTATCCTTGAATGAGATTCTTACCTTGTTGTCATCTTCAACCGTGCTTATTTCAACATGAATATAACGAGCTTCTTGAGTCTTTTTTATGTCAAACGCTTCATATATATTTTTAATAATGTTCATAAACACTCTGATCAGCCGCGTCTGGTCTCCTGAAATGGCTAAAGTATTATCGCTGATATCAATTTTAACTTCGATATTTCTTTTTTTCAGGCTGCCTGAAAGCATTACAAACGCGTCATTGACGACTGACGGGATATTCACTCTGGTTGTAAGCCGCGAAATTTTTTCCCGCATATAATGTCGTTGCAGATCCAGAACCGCGCAAACATGCCCCACCGCTGTTGATATTCTTTCAAAAAACGCTATGTAATCTTCATTTCGTCCTTGTAATGAAGTAGAGAGTGCGGTAATGAAGTTTTTGAATGCCAGATTTTTTTCTTCTCCTAATGCGGCTTCCAGTTCCTTTTCCATTTCATTGCAAAAGTTTTGAAGTTGAAACAGCGATTCCACTTCCGGCCATTTTTTTCCCAATTGCGGACGCAAAACCGATGCGCTGATCCCGGTCATTGCATTGCCGATGTCATGCAGCATATTGTTGGACATTTCGATGCGCCCCTGTTGAATGGCGTTTTCCTCGGCGGTTTTCAGGGCTTCTTTTTCCCTGGACATATCGTGATAAGTATTTATAATTCCTAAAAATTCCCCTTTAAGATCAAAATACGGGGCGTATGAAACAAAGTATGGAGTCCCGTCAATTATTTTTTCTTTAGTTTGAATTTCGCGTTTTTCAGGAATAACATATAACGGACATTGGTCGGTAAAGCAGTTTTCGCTCGGATCAATTTCATGACATACATGTCCGATCAAATCCTTGTCGATTTTGAACAGGTCGTAATAAGTTTTGTTGCAATAAATGATAACATATTCGTTGTTTACGACCTTTATCGCGTCCCCGGATACATCAAGGAATTGCCTGATTTCGTTTTCCAATTGTTTATGTTTTTCCAGCTCATCAGCTATTACTTTTGTCTTATCCTCAACCATTTGTTCCAGATGGCGATGATATTCATTCAGCTCTTTTTCCGCCCGTTTCTTTTCGGTCAGGTCCTGCCAGGAGGAATTTATCATTTGTTTACCTTCAAACGTTATGGCGGTGAGTGAAACCTCAACGGGAAAAACTTCGCCGTCCATACGTTTATGATACCATTCAAAGTTAAGAGCGCCTTTCTCTAATGCGTTCTTAATTATTTTTTTTGCTTCCTCGCTGGATAGCCTCCCGTCAGGCTGGTATTCCGGCGACAGTTCCCAGGGGAAGGTGTTCAGTACTTCTGCTTTACTGCCGGCCCTTAACATTTTTACCGCGCTCTCATTGCAATCGATAAAACGATTGTCGCACAGGGTGAGCATAGCATCTGGAGACGCTTCGAAAAATAGTCTGTAAGTATTCTCTTTGCTCAACAACTGGTAAGCAGCTTCAAGTTTATCCGACTCTTCCAGAAAGGATACTTCGGAGACAGAAAGGAGTTCTTCCAGCGCGTGTATCTTTGCTTCAAGAAGCCTGATTTTTTCTTCGTTCTTCATATTGTTCCGTTTGCTTATTCCGTTGTAAATACTGCATTTTCAAACGGCATTATCAACATTTTTACATTTAAAGCAAGAGTATTAAACAAATTCGCGGTATCATGGGAAATTGCCGTTTTTGAAAATGCAATAATTGTAAACACATTGCCAGATGGTAAAATTCCGCCAAATCCCAGAACTGATTTAATTTTGTACGGGATGACAAAGCCTTCCTGCGCGGGGATATATGGACTGCCTTCAGCTTTCGGTACATAAAACACGTTAAAGGTTTTTTGGGAAAGGTCGGTTAAAAGATCGGGGTCCGGCTTGATAACGGTTTCAACGTTCAGTCCCATCTGCTTGACCAGATTGCGCATCATAGGAATCCGGTTCAGGACTTCTTTGCTGGGCAGTGGAATAGCCTGATGTCCTTTGGATTTTGTCCGGTCATTCCATTCTTCTTCAATGCCGCGAGTTCCGAGCAGGGTCAGACATTTGAATGATGCCGGGATATTTTCCTCTGTCAGGAGCTTGTACGCGAACTCTTTAATGTTTTCCGGCAGTTTATCTATATCATGGGTTTTAAATAGACGGACCAGAGCAAATGCTCTATCGCTGTTTTCATCGCCAAAGTCGTTGTAGATATAATTGACCAGCTCCGTTGCGGCTTCTTCCATATTGCTCGCGTTACTTCCCATTTTGCGAACAGCGATTCCACAACGGATAATGTCGCTCATTTTCAAATTATTGAGATTGAACATAAACCCCCCTTTTTGGGCATTTTCAAATATCTCGTATAAATATTATACTTGTTCAGATTGAAAATGCAAGATTAAGCCCGGTTTTATGTTTATGTTTGTTACTGTTGTTGCTGTAAGTAATAATCATACCGCTTGATTGTAATATTTTTATAAATAGTTAAATTCTAGGATGTTAGGTTGTTTTGCGAGATTGGTTCAGGTGTTTATCTGTCTCATCTGAGGATTTTGACGTTATCCGGGGCTGTGACCGCAAAGACCGGTTGTCCGTTTTCACGGTGGAATTCGACCGTGACTTTGCCCTGCGGAATATTGATGCTGATGCTCCCTTGTGCCAGCGCTTTCGGAATTTTTGGGGAAAAGTCGATCTCGGACCAGCCGGGAAAGCCGGGTTTCAGTCCGAATATTTCTGCCGCCGCCATATAGACCGGGGCGGAGGCCCACGGATGACATAAGCTGGTGTTCCACTTCTGTTCGATTCCCCATGCTTCCATACAAGTGGTAGCGCCATCGTTAAGCATGGTTTGCCAGGAATGAATGTCGTCGCAGGTTATCAGGTCATACGCAAAATCAACTTCTCCGTAATTATAGAGTCCTTTCAGCAGGAAAAACGCGAAATAAACTCCGCATTTCATCCGTTTTGCTTTGAGAATCTCAATGATCCGTACCGCTTCATCCTGATCAACTATTTCATACATTAAAGCCAGTGCGTTGGTATGCATTGAGACGTGTTCGGAGCCGGCGGCGTCGATAAAACCGTTTTCACCAAGAAATTTATCCTTGAGCGTCTGCCGCAATCTGCTTTTTTTCTCTTCAAACATGTCGGCTTTATCATGTTCCCCGGTTATTTTGCAGATGTCGGCAGTGTAGGCAATAGTGCCGTAATAGTAGATATTTAGTAAGGTGTTGATGCCGGATTGCGGAATAATGCCGCCCATCAACCCCGTATCGTCGTAATCGTCCCGCAGATTTTGCGGCCAGTCAACCATTACCGGTTTCCCGGTAAAATCTTCAAGCAGTCCGTCCGCATTCTCGTATTCCAGGAAATAATTCAGAAGCCCGGAAACTGTGCTTTGCTGATCTTTAACGAATTCCAGATCTCCGCTCCAGAGATAATATTCGTAGAGCAGGGGGATGAACAGCAAAGAGTAATCCGCGATATGCTGGTGAAACGCACCGGGGGCCACTGCCAGCAGGCCGGGACAATACCTGGCGGACGCGGCAAAATCAGTCAAGACTTTTTTCAGCATCTCGCTTCTGCCGGTCAAATACAAATGGGACAGTCCGGTGACCCGGGCGTCGCCCAGGTAAGCGCCTTTTTCACGACTCATGCAGTCGAGATATGAATCCTGGGTTCCCAGTCGGACTGCGGTTCGGCAAATGTTCCAGATCGCGTTGAAGGTGGTATCAGATGTGGTCATTTCAGCCGCGCCGTCAAACGGGTAAAAGCGCTCATAAACAAATATTCGGTCTGGAGTTAATTCTCCCGGATAATTCAGCAGTTCAACATACCTGAATGATTTGTAGTCGAAAAATTCCACCGTTTCGTCCGTTTTTCCGGAAAGCGTGATGAATTCCTGATAATTGCAGCTTGCCCGCATTTTAAATCTGGCGCGGCCATCTTCGGTTAGTTCTTCTGCATGGAGAACCTCGATCATCTGATCGTTTTTTCCGCTGGCGGTAAATGCGGTGCTGCCGACAACTTCACGCCCGAAGTCGACCAGGTAGTGACCGTCGCCAAGCATGGAAATTGTTTGCGGTCTGACAATTTCACGGGTTAACGGAAGTGTCGGCTGTTGAAACAGGCAATGCGGATAATCCGACACTACTTCCGGCGCGGTCCAGGTTAAATCGTCAAAATCCGGATTTGTCCAGCCCTCAGGCAGCAGACGCAGGTTGATGTCCTCGGCAAACTGGGTGTCGTAACCGAATTTACGTTCGGAAGCATAGGCCGTGCAGTCACAGCAGAGCCATGATTCGTCAGTTGCGATAGTCTGCTCATTTCCATTCTCGTAACGGATAACTAACAGTGCTTTCAGTCCGGTCAGGCCGTCGCCGCTGTTCCAGACCCGGTTTTCCAGCCCCTGATAGTAATGGTGAACCGCCAGACAGTTGTTGCCTGACTGGATGCGCCCGGTCAGGTCCAGCGCCATATAATAATAATGATGGACATAACCCGGAGCCGGACCCGCGACGAGATATTGACCGTTCAAATATATTTTGCAATAGTCGTCCGCAGTGAAAATCAATTCAGCATGCGTGATTCCGATATTTTCAGTGGTGAACTTTTTCCTGAAAAAAGTATGGATATTTCCCGTTTCGACCTTAATTGCGCTGGTTGAATTCCTGATCCAGCCGGTATTTTTGAAATTTGTTATTAGTTCATTCATGATAATTAATAATTTGATCATCCATATAAGCTTAATCTTAATATGAGTTAGTATAAAGATATCTGTTGATTATTCAAGGCTGTTTCTAATGATTCTCCAAGTTATTTATTTTTGCAGCGCAAGTTTTGCTTCTCGCTGCTTGTCGATGTGAAGGGCCATATAATAAAGAGCTTACAATAAATTTAGTTAAAGACTAACTGCCCTGATACACGGTTCTTACATTAATGGGTAATATTATTTATATAAGCTGAATCTGAACAAATGAGGATGATTAGAAAATGGTTAGAGAAAAAGAAGAGAAAAAGCATTATCGGGCATTATTTATCAGCGACGTCCATCTGGGAACTAAAATCAGTCAGGGGCGGCGTCTGCTGGACTTTCTGAAAACGGTCGAAACCGATCGCATTTATCTGCTTGGCGATATCATTGACGTCAGCGCTATGAAGCGGAAGTTCTTTTGGAACGATGACCACAATGCGTTATTGCGCCGCCTTTTCAAGCTGGTCAAGCACGGTGTCAAAGTTGTTTATATCCCCGGCAATCATGACCGCGAACTGCGTGCAATGGACGGACTTGATTTTTCCGGTATCGAAATCCGCAACGAATTTATCCATACCACCCGTGACGGCAAACGCCTGCTGCTGCTCCACGGAGACAAATTCGATGGTATTCTGAACGAAAAACTAATGTTTCTGTATACCCTTGGCGATCGCTGTTACGAATTTGCCCTGGTACTGGGGAAGGGGATAAACCGGATTACCCGGATGTTCGGCTGTGACTGGTCGCTCTCCCGCTACCTGAAAACCAAGGTCAAAAACGTCGTTAAATTTATCAATGATTTTGAATGTCTGATTATAGCTGAAGCCAAACAACGCCATGTTGACGGGATCATCTGCGGACATATCCATACTTTTGAACTGCGGGAAGTCAACGGCTGTATTTACGGTAATTGTGGATGCTGGACCGAAAACGCCTCCGCGCTGGCTGAAACCGAAAGCGGCGAATTGGAACTTATCAACTTAAACGAAGGCATTGTCCGCAAAGCGGTCAATTCTCCGCGGACAAATATTCCAGCCCTTGAACCTGATTCCATGCAATGGAATTCCTGCGTCAGCAGCGATCTTTCCGCCGCACACTACATTGCCGGCGCCGATTCTATTTATTAAGTTGTTTTACTGCTGAAATCAGGATCCTGCCAGAATGTTCCTGAACTGTTTCACATCTTTAAATTGCTTTTGTTTCCGCATACTATCAAGCATGTCCGAAATGCCCCACTTCCCGCAACTGCCTCTTTCAGTTCCTTGAGTAGGATAGTAAATTTGATCCTCAATTTCTTTCGTTTTATTTTCCAGACACAAAAAAGATGCAATCAGTCTTCCGGTGTATCGGATGACAGCGGATTAATATGATCGATTATATCGGCCTGACCATCTTATCAAACCCGTAAATTCTGGCGTCATGTTTCATCCAAAGGTCGTGCACTTCAATATATTTGCGCCGGATTCTTTCAACTTTGTTCTTAAACAGTTCGCTCGAATAAAAATCATCCGGAACTTCAGTCACATTGAACGGATTATCAAAGGAATCGAGGTATTTCTGCAAACGTTGTTTCAATTCCGCCAAAATGCTTTGATATTCCGGCAGTTCCACCAGGTTATGCACTTCGTCGGGATCGTTTTCCAGGTCGTACAATTGATCCGGCGCAAACAAATGCGGAAAGCGCGGAATGCATGGAGTCATAACCGAAGGTTTGATTTTTGCCTCTTCGAGTGGTTTGCCCTGCAAACCGTAAAATAATTCTTCATCGGTCTTCATTTCCTCCAGCATTCGCTCCGGCATCCGCCAGGCGATATATTTCCATTTCCCATATTTTATGGCGCGCTGATAGCCGTATTCAAAATAAAGTTCTTCGCGTGAAGCATTTTCCTGGAACAGGTCTTTGCCGTCCAACTGCATGGTTTCCGGCGGCTCAACACCGGCGAGCTTGAACAAGGTTGGAGCCAGGTCTATATTCTGACTCAATCCATCATTTTTCAAGCCAGCTTCCAAATGTCCTTTCCACTGCATGACAAAGGGTATTCTGATGCCGGGGTCATAAAGCGTGAATTTTCCGCCGACCGGGCCGTGGTCGGTGGAGAAAATGATAATGGTATCCTCTTCCAGTCCCAACTCCCGTATTCTTTCGATAATAGCTCCGACACAATCATCCATCCACAGTATGCCCGCGGTAATATGATTGAAGTCGAGGATCGGATCTTCTTTAATGCGCCGGTAGATAGTCGAACGCGGGGGCATGCAGTCCAGATGTTCGTCAGAATATCCCCCGGCGGTTAACCGCGGCTCCTCAAGCAATGATTCAACCTGGTCCGGACCGTGGATAGTGGTTGTCGCTACATTCAAGAAAAACGGCTGATCTCGGGTTATGGCCCGGTCAATGAAATTAAGCGCGCCTTTGGCGGTATATTCGATGTTATGATGTTTGGCTTTCTGCATTAATGTTTCGTGATTTCCCCAGATTATGTTTTTCGCGTAGTCAAAGCCGGTACGCGAAATAATCTCACTCATGCATTTTTGCTGATCAGCCATAATTGCTGCGATGGCCGGGTCTTGCGGATCGGCATCCGGAGATAGGAGTTTTTTGAATGAGGTGTCTGCTGATCCAGGTCCGGTGTGCCATTTGCCGGTAAAACCGGTAAAGTATCCGTTTTCGCGCAGCACTTCCGCGAGCGTGGTCTCCCGCTCAGGGTCGATATTTGTATTGAAGTGCACAGAACATGGCTCGCCGTCCGGAAACTCGTTCTTGAATGATTCTGCGGGACAGCGCCCGCCGTAATGGCCGGTCAAGTAGTTGTAACGGCTCGGTGTGCAGGAGACCGAAGCACAATAAAAGTGGGTGAACTCAATCCCGTTTTCAGCGATTGAATCAATGTTCGGCGACAATACGTTTCCTCCGGCATAACCCAGCATTTTATGGCTGGTGTCGTCGGAGATTATCCAGACGATATTCGGTTTTTTCATTTTCAATTACTCCGGATCGGGGAAAACAACCTGGTCATCGGTTCTGTTCTGCCAGTTCTTGAGTTCAGTTATTAGTTCATCTACAACCAGCCTGAATTCTGTGCGGCCATACAGATTATGCGCTTCATGCGGATCGTCTTTCAAATTGTACAACTCATGTTCGCCATACAACTCCCAGTTGAACTTCCAGCCGTCAGGCGTAATTATCGTCCTGATCGAATGATCCTTGTCTCTTTCCTCTCCGTTAACCTGCGGCGACCATTCAACGAAGACATTTTTTTCAATCAGTTCACCAGTACCTTCAAGCATCGGCTTCCAGCTGTACCCCTGAATTTCATCCGGAATCTTTTTGCCCAGGTAATCCAGCAGGGTCGGCGCCAGGTCGATTTGCCCAACCGGAGCTGAAATCATGCCGCCATTAGCCTTTGCCCCCGGAATTTTCATTATAAGCGGAACCCTTACCGCTTCTTCGTACTGGATGTCCTTGGTGACAAAACGGTGACTACCCATCATATCACCGTGATCACTGGTAAAGACGATCAAAGTATCGTCGTATGCGCCGGATTTTTTCAGGGTGTCGAGAATCCTCCCGACCGCGGTATCAACCTGGCTCACCATGCCCCAGTAGCGGGCGATCAGCTTGCGCCAGTCGAGTTCGGTCGGTTCTTCCGTGTCCATAAATTGTTTATATTTACTTTTTGACGACTCGATTCTGAGCCGGGTGTGATGAGGAGTATTTTCATCCGGGATCATATTGAAATTTTCAGGCAGCGTCACTTCCATCGGGTCGTACTGGTCGTCACGGGGACCGAAAAACGGCATGTGCGGTTCCAGGAAATTGATGTAGAGGATAAAAGGATTGTTACTGTTCTCAGTGATAAATTCAGATGCTTTTTCGGCGATAAATGCCGGTTTGCAATGTTCCTCTTTCATTCGGCAGGCAGTACTGCGGGAGAAGCACGGCGAGCCGTCTTTCAACTTGTTGGGCGGGGTATAGCCTTTATCCAGTAACCAGTGATGGTAATCGCTGTAAGCGGTGTGGTCGTGTTTTTCACTGTACCAGGGCCGATATTCGTCCTCGAAACTTATCCAGTCGTCGAAGCCGTGCTGGAGAAAAATTTCATCCCCGAGGTGCCATTTTCCGTAATAGCCTTTGCGATATTCAGTAAAATCGTCGCATTCGACAATTGTTTTAAAATCATCGATCAGCGGCAGATTGTTCCGGGTGCAGCCGTTGGTGTGCGGATAGAGCCCGGTCATGATCGAACTGCGGCTCGGAGTGCAGACCGGCTGGGTTACGTAGGCTTTTTCAAATACAATACCTTCTTCGGCCAAAGCGTTGAGATTCGGCGCTTCAATGATCTCATTACCGTATGCTTTCAGCGTATCATAACGCTGTTCATCGGTAAAAATAAATAGCAAATTCATTTTTTTATCCTTTAGATAATTTTATTAAATAATTTTCAAAATAAGTTATTTTATGTTCTTCCGGGGTTTAAAGTTGAATACCGGGGAGGTGGTCCTGGCTTCGGCCATCAGCGCCGACAGTTCTTTGACAATCTGAGGATGTTTTCCGGCTACGTTATGCTTTTCCTGCGGGTCCTCATCCAGGTCGAACAGTTCGAGCGGTGAATTCGGTTCCTCGCCGACTTTGAGTCTAACGGCCTTCCATTTACCTTTCCTTAATGCCTGTTTGCCGCCACTACTGTGGTATTCCCAGTATAGATATGGATGCTTTTTCTGGACTCCTTTTCCGAGTAGCGTCGGAGCGAATGAAATGCCGTCGATCCCGGCTGGAGCCTTGATGCCGGCCAGGTCGCATAGGGTAGGCATAACATCCCAGAATGCCGAAAGATGGTCGGAAGTCGTTCCAGGTTTGATATGCCCGGGCCATCTGGCGATCATCGGAATCCTGATGCCGCCTTCGTAAAGATCCCGTTTTATGCCGCGCAGTCCGCCGCCGCTGTTCCAGAACTTTGGTTGATGCCCCTGAGCCTGGTGCGGGCCGTTGTCACTGGCAAAGATAACGATAGTATTTTTATCCAAATCCAATTTTTTGAGCAGGGTCATTAACTCGCCGACATTATTGTCAAGGTGTTCGACCATCGCCGGAAAAGCCGCAACCGCATTGACCATCGTCCGCCCGTGTTTGCGTCTGATGACGTTCTCGAACTGTGGAAATTGTTTGCGGTATTTTTCATGCAGTTTTTCGGGCGCTTGCATGTCGGTGTGCGGAATCTGTACCGGGATATAACAGAAAAACTTTTTGTCGCGGTTTTTTTTAATGAAATTAAATGCGGCCTGCATGATCAGGTCGTGTGAATATGTTTTACCGTCAAGTTCCACTTTTTTACGGTTGTGCCATAAGTACGCCGGATAATAGTTGTGAGCCCGGCTTTGACATATATAACCGTAAAATTCATCGAAATAGTTGGACGGGTCACCTGAGCTGCCGGGATAGCCCAGGCCCCATTTCCCGAATGCCCCGGTAACGTATCCGGCTTTTTTCAGTAAAGTCGGGATTGTCCGGGTTCCCGGTTTGACCGGAAGCTGCCCCAGCGGCTTGTGTTTTACGTTGTCGCGGATTTGTGCGTGTCCGGTGTGCAGGCCGGTCATCAAACAGCAGCGTGATGGCGCGCACACGGTACTTCCGGCGTAATGTTGAGTGAACCTAACCCCTTCTTTTGCGAGGCGGTCAATATTCGGAGTCACGAATTTCTGCTGACCGTAACAACTCAATTCGCCATAACCAAGGTCATCGGCCAGAACATAAATTATGTTCGGCTTTTCAGTTGCGTAAGTTTCGATGACTGGAGTAAATAAAGCGGCACAGGCCGTCGCCGGATATATCAGTTTTTTACGGTTCATTTACTCTCCTTTTCGGGTAACGCGAAAGGAACGTTCGGCATGTTTTTTGTCGATGGTACATATTTACTCAGTTTCGACTTGATTGCCGAATATTTCGGATCTTTCGCCAGATTATGCCATTCATTCGGATCATTTACCAGATCATAGAGTTCCTCTCCACCATCGCTGTAGCGGGTATAGCGGTAGCGATTGGACCTGACGGAATGATGTCTGCCTAACTGGGTCGTGATGGCTGGATGAAACCACTTCATGGCCGGATTTTTGATCAGGGGGCGCATGTTGATGCCGTCGAGCCCACTTTGGGGAGGCAGTCCGCAGAGCGCGGTCACTGTCGGGTAGACATTGACCGAGTCGACGGCTTGTTTGATCACTTCGTCTCGCGGGAGTCCGACTCCGGCAAAGATCAGCGGAATTCTGGTTGAACGCTCCCAGAGCGTCCCTTTGTGGATGCGTTTCTTGCTGCCGATGTGGTAGCCGTTGTCTCCCCAGAGAATGATTATGGTATTATCGGCATAGCGACTCTTTTTGAGGGCGGACATCAACTTGCCGACCATGGCGTCGGCAAAATTGATACAAGCCAGATAGCTTGCGACGCATTTGCGGAGTTTGTGTTCTTTTTTCACTTTTTCATACAGACCTTCCAAATAGGTCATCTGGCGATTGATCGGTGGAACATCATCCAGGTCGTCTTCCTTGATCGGCGGCAGGATTATCTTGTCGGCCGGGAATTTATCATGATATTTTTTCGGGACGTTCCAGCCGGTGTGGGGTTTGACGATGCCGACTGCCAGGAAAAACGGTTTATCATGCTTTTTATCCAGAAATTTTTCGGCCATCGTAACGGTTTGAAAATCCGTCATGGTCTCATCTCTGCCTTTAACGGGGCCGCCGGTATGGATTTTATAGCCGGGTTTGATCTTAGGGGGCGCGGTCCAGTTGTCGTACCCGGCCTGTTTACGTTTGATTTTTACTATCGCCTTTTTGATCTTTTCCGGGTTGCCGCCAAGTTTGGCCCAGCGATCCTTCGCCGGCCAGAAACGGTCCCAGGAAACCGGGTCCGGGTCGACCAGATCGAATACTTTGCCGTACATATGGGTTACATAGCCGTTCTTTTTGAAGTACTGCGGCATGGTGACGGCATTCTTCAGTACCGCTGAATCCCGCATATCCTGATTGTTTGAGTAGATTCCTGACCGGGCCGAACGAATGCCGAAAAGCAAAGAGGTGCGTGAGGGGCCGCAGATGGTTGCCCCGCAATGGGCGTTGCTGAACAGGACGCCGCTTTTGGCGAGGGCGTCGATATTCGGGGTGATCGTTTGAGGATGCCCCTTCAAGCAGCCGACCCAATCATTCAAATCGTCTACCGCGATCAGGATTACGTTGGGATGTTGCGGTGCCGCGGCGGCATTTGAACAGGCTATGGCCGCGGTCATCCCGATAGCGCTGATGATAGTTTTTTTATTCATTGTTTTCTCCATCATGTAAAATAGACCATTCGGCCATGGCTTTCAAGTAATATGGCGTCGGGACCGGACCCGATAGAATCGGATCGCCGACTTCGCGCAAATGGCGCAGCAATTCCCGGTCCAGCCGGTCACGGATTATCGAATATTCGGGCGATTCTGCCAGATTGCATGTTTCATTCTGATCATGCTCAAGATCATACATTTCGATGCTTGGCAGGGCCAGGAACGGAGCTTCATCCGGACTGCCGATAGGATACGGAATGCAACGTGCCGGAGCGAAGTTGCGAATCAGTTTATAGCGATGATCCCGGACCGAACGCGGTTGGTTGTCATCAAAAAATATTCCGTAAACATATTTCCGGTCGCTCCATTCTTCGCCGTTCAGAGCCGGGGCGAAGCTTTTGCCCTGAACATTTTCCGCCACCGGGATTCCGACCAGTTCCAGAATAGTCGGGAACAGGTCAATATTACTGACCATGCCAGTTAATTCGCTTCCGGCGGTGATCCTTCCGGGCCAGCGCAGTATCATTGCCACTTCCATTCCCGGTTCGTAGCAAGTGTCTTTGGCTCGCTTGGTCGACAACCCGTGATCGACGGTGAATATAAGCAGGGAATTTTCATGCATGCGATTATCTTCAATTGCCTTCAGGATTAATTTTACGCCGGCGTCGGCTTGTTTGACCAAGCCTTGGATCATCTTAAAATAATGGCGGTTTTCAGGCGTGTCGGCATAACGCTCCGGCAGTTGTACGCCAAGTTCGTCGTCGCCGGTGTTGTTATTGAAATCCAAAGGATGATGGGTCTCAAAGAATCCGATCTGGGCATACAGGGGACGGTCGTCACTGCGTGAATTCAGAAAGTCCGCGAACCGGCGGCCTACTTCAGGCGCGGGAATATGGCCGTAAGGTTCCGGCATTTCGTTCCACGCGTGATGCGGGGCCTGGCAATGCAGTTGTTCAAAGCCGATCTTCTCCGGGTGTTCCACTTCATGTTGATGATGAAAAAGGTGGGTGGCATAGCCGTTTTCATTCAAGACCTGCGCCAGATGCTTTTCGTCCGGATTAAAGGTCCACCAGTGCGGAGCATGGGAGAGGCCGATTACACCGTTGCTCTGGGGCCATCGTCCGGTCATCATCGCGGCCCGGCTTGGGGTGCATTTTGCGGAAGCGCATAAACAGTTGGTCAACCGGACCCCGTCTTGCGCGATGCTGTCGATGGCCGGATTTTGCACGGTCGGGTTGCCGTAACAGTGAAAATGGCGTCCGGTATCGTGCAGGGTGATAAAAATAATATTTGGTTTGCTCATAATTGAATATTCCTTGTTTCCCGGGCCGATTTTACCGCCGCTTCATTCATTGCTACAGTCAGCAATCCGGCTTCTCCCGGGGTGTCGAGAGGCTTGTCTCCGCTGATGGCGTCGCAAAGCTGGTCTATTACAACTTGCGCGCTGCCGGGAGCATCAGCCAGTTCCACCGGAATCATTTCGCGGTTGACTTCGCGCCAGAGTTGTGTGTCGGTGACCAGCAGATTTTCCCCGGTGCCGAAAATATGGATGAAATCACTCGGGGCCGAAACGTAACTTGAAGTGATTACGGCAACTGCTCCGTTTTCATATTCCACGGTGACGGCGGCGGTATCATCCAACTCCGCCCCGGTTAAGAGTTTCTTTATCTCGGCGGTCAGCCTGACCGGTTTCCCGAGAATTGCGTTTGCCGCATCGAACATATGGACCCCGAGCAAATTTAGACAACCTCCGGGAACGTTTTCAGCCTTACTGCGCCAGGTTCCCTCTCCGGTCAGTTTACCCAGGCCCCCGATACTGCCCATGTGTGCGGTCAGCATGGTCACTTTACCAATTTTTCCGTTCGCGATAAATTCGATCGCTTTGCGTACTGATGGCCGGAAGCGGTATTCATGCCCCACTTGAAGAATCAGTTTGTTTTCCCGGCAGATGTTGATAGCTTCCAACGACTCCGCCACGGTATTGCACAAAGGTTTGGTTACCGACATGTGCAGCCCTGCCGCGGCCGCTTCTTTTACATTAAGCAGGTGGATCGGATTCGGGGTCCCGATCATTACCGCGTCCAAATCGTGATTATCAATCATTGCCTGAAACGAGTCATAAAGCGGGACATTGCAAGCTTCTTTAAAGAAGCCCCGGGCTCGTTCGCTGGGATCAACCCCCGCGACCAGTTCGGCTTTTTCACTCTTCAATATTCCCGGCAGATAATGCCATTTGTTGATCCCCAACAGTCCGATAAAACCAAATTTATACATAAAATTCACTCACTGGTTGCATGGCGCGGACCATGTCGTACATGTCCGTGTCCGGTTTTCCGCCGCTGACGGTCCGTTCCAGCAGTTGTTCGACCAGCTTGCTCCTGGCTTCCCGCATCGGCATTTCTGTTTCTTCTGTTTTGCCATCGATGGTTACCCGCATTTTGCCGTAAGCGTATTCGATGTTGCCTTTCTCCCCGATAATGGAAATTGAATAGCCATCGTGCATCGTGGCGGTGCAGTAACCGCCTTCGATAACCGCGTAACAATCGTTTCCGGCATTCAGGAGCAGGGTTGAAACGTCTTCGACTTCTCCCCGGTTAATATTTGAAGACATGATTCCGCAACGATATTCGGCCTTGAAACCCCAGAAATAAAGCAGGTCGGTCAGGTGAACTCCAAGGTTGTAGAGCCAACCTCCTCCGGCTTGACGCTTGTTCAGTACCCAGGGGCATTTCCATTTGACATAACGCTCTGCCGGGCCGGCAAACCAGGTCATTCCAATACGGGCGACACGACCAATTTGACCTGAGTCTATCAGTTCCTTCACCCGCAGCGGCGCGTCCTCCAGCCGCATCTGGAACGGCGCGGCGTTGAACAGGTTTTTCTCCCCGGCCATCTTCGCCAGTTCCAACAGGGTTTCCGGATGCAACGCTCCGGGTTTCTCTACCATAAACGGGACGTTGCGGTCGATGCACATTTCAATATAATCCGGGGTCTGGTCATGGCGTCCCAGAACGAAAGCGAAATCAAAATCTTCCATTAAAAAGTCATTGGTCCGGTTACGGTATCCGCATCCGGCCGCATCCGCTTTGCCATGCATTGCCGCAGCGTCATCGTCCAGCAGGGCACATTCGTGTCCCAGGGCGAGTGCCGGTTTCAGGTAACATGGCAAATGCCAGTGGCTCGCGCCGATAAATGCTATCTTCATTATTAAAACCTGTTATTTAAGCTCAAGGAACATGCCTTGCGCAGGTTCCAGATTTACGTTAATATTATCACCGGAAACCTTGAATGATTTTCCGGAATAGACGTCTGTTGCCGAACCGGCATTGACGGAGAAGGTTACGACCGCACTCTTTGCCTGTTTCGGATTGAGATTTATCACATAAATACAGTTTTTCCCGGTTTTCGGGTCAAACCGCGGCACTGCTATAACGTCGGGAGAGTTGGTCTTGACGGAGAAATCACCTCGTTTATGACGCAGCAGCAGGGCCGAATTCTGTTTTATGATGCCCCCGATCTTTTTCAGTCCGGACAGTTTATCGTCCAGCGGTTTCAGGGTAAATTGATCCACTACGCAAGTAAGGTTATTGCCATGCCGTTGAAAGGCCCAGCCGAGAATGCCGCGGGCGCCGTTGGCCAGGGCCAGATGCGTCAGGGCAACTATTTCATTTGCAGTCGGATTGCGCCAGTAAGGCTCCTTGCCGGCCTTCGCCGGTTTCCCGAATGTCTGGATCACATACCACCATGGCGCGGGGGTGGCGCTTTCGCATTTGCGGAATATTTCAGCCGGGCTGAATTGATACTTTTCTTTTGCCCAGTTTACCAGACCGCAATTGTTTTTGCGGTATGGATAGAGCCGGCATAAACGCAGCTTGGGATTCAGCAGTTTCCAGAGTTTTAACGGGTCTCGGGCATCCTTGGTACCGGTAACTCCGGCGATCAGACAACTGACCAGCGGTTTGCCGAGTAGTTTTTCATTCTTTTCATAGGTTTTTTTGTAATTCTGGATCTGGTGTTCTTTCGGTTCGTCCCCGAACATATAAGTAATTATCGTTTTGTTTTCAGGAACTTTATCGCGGAAGCTGGTGCGCATCACCAGTTTCAGGCCGTATTCATCTGCAATGTTTGTTTCCATCTCAACGCTGTCAAGAGCCGGTCCGACCAGAGTATTGATATTATTGCTGACCAGCATGTTGCAAATCCAGCGATAATAAATCTCCATGATCGTCGGGTCTTCGGTTACAAAGAATTTATTGTAAACGCCGAACGGAAAAAACGGCCCTTCAGAAATAAATTTTTTACCCGGAGGAATCACCGCAACCGGGATAACGCGTTTGTCAATAAGTTTGTTATCGATCATCATTTTCGCTTTGAGGAGGTAGAATCCTTCCGGGAGCGCGGGCAATGTAATCTGGCTTTTAAGTTCCTTCCCGGCGGTAAGAGTCAGTTTTTTACTGCCGGAGACCTTTTGACCTTCGATCAGCCAATCCACCTGTGCCTGATAGCTCATGCCAGACGGGTTATCCGTAATTAATTGCAGAATCACAGGTTTACCCGGTACGTATACTTTTGTTTTGGTTGTCGGAAGAATGTTCATAACACAGTCCGCGGCGGACATGACGGAAAACGGCTTGATCGCCAGGTTGACGAAACGGTTCGGGCGGTCGCTGAACCTGAATTTTCCGGCCGGCAGATCCCGGTAGTAGACGTTTTGCCGGAGCATTTTTTTGTCGCTGTTAAACTTATTGACGGCGGCGGCGTTTTGCCGGTACATCTTCCAGTTTGCCGGGATAGTTTTCCTTAGCATGGTATAGCCGAGCCAGTAGGTCCTGCCCGGCTCGTTCAGGGTAAATTGATATTCTTTGTAGGGCGAATCGTTTTTGACGAATGGAAAGCCGATTAATTCATCCGGGGTTTTCTGCAGGGTGCATTCACCCTTGCCGTAACCGCTGAACATGTCCAGTTTCGGACGGAGAATGTCCAGTTTCAATTTATCTCCCAACTTTGTTATCTTCAGGTTCCCGATGGGAGCAGGCTTCACAATAACATTGAATATCGGTTTCTTAAGTTGCTTGATTTGAGCCGGAGTGGCTTTTACCAGAGAAATATTGTCAAGCAAAACCACGCTTCCGCCAGGCGGAATCAGACGGAACATAATACTTTTTATCGGTTCCTTTGCGGCGGGAATACAGAGCGATACCTGGACCCAATTATTAATCAATTGCGGATCGACCTCGATTCTGGTTACCGCCATCCGTTGTTTTTTTTCGTCGCCATCGCCAAATGCCGTCAGGGTAAATTTTGCTTTTTTATCCGGTATCGACACCATCTTGATATAAGCGCTCAGGATAAACGGACCTTTATCCCGGACGTTGACAGAGGACCATATCCCGGAATAATCTTTACTGGACCTGATTTCCATGGCTTTGCCGTCAAATCCCGCTTCGATTGAAGTCACTGTACAGCGCTTGCCTTTGCCGAAGACATGGTAATCGCCAATAGATTCGCATGGGTCGTTTTTGACCGGATTATCAGCGCCCGATACGGTAATTCCCGCTGACAACAGGAGGAGTGCTATGGTTTTCATATCGCTTTTCCCTTAAAAGCTGGTTACTTAAATAAACCGGACAAGCCGGACATTGGTCCGAACCTGTCCGTTAATTTTATTTGCGGATTAGAAGTCGACCGGAATATAAGCTTTATCGACGAGATGATTTTTTACTCCTTTCGGAACCGCTTTGCCGCTGAATTTTCCGCCTTTTTGTTTACCGTAAACAATATACAGAGCGGAACGTCCGGGCGCAAGTTGGTCGGTGATTTTAAGATATCCGCATTTTCCTATCCATTTGGGTTCCCATTTGACTTCCCGGTTGGTCAGAGCGTCCACAACTTTAGCGGTTTCCGCCAGGAACTGTTTCGGATCTCCGAATTTTTTGATCCTGGCATGGCCAAGGAAAATAAGTATTTCGACGTTAGCGTTTTTCTTCATATCGCGATTAGTCGTATAAGCCGCGATCTGGCCACTCTTCAACCAGCGGGCCTGGACGTCAACCGCGAACGGTTCGACTCGTTGGACCTGGACCAGACTGGTTGTGAAGTTTTGTAAAATTGGTTTGATATTCATCAATTGCTGACCAAACAGAGCTAATTCCTTGTAGACTTCCGGCCGTGTAATTTCCATGGTTTTGCCATCGAAACATACACCGGTATATTTGTTGTGCGAGTGAGTGCCCCAGCCTAGCAACCCGGTGCAGCGATGCGCAGCCGCCAGGTGCATGAATGAACTCAATTCCAGGCCGGTCGGAACTCGCCAATAGGCCATTGCCTTGACCTTGCTGGTTTCGGGTACTCCAAAAAACTGCGGAGCGATCCACCATTCACGTTTGGTATCGGCTTCCAGCCCCAGCATTATGCTGGTTACTTCCTGCCGCGGTTTATAGGAGATCGGGTTTCCTGGGCCGAATTCGAGTTTCTGGAAACAGTAGAGCCGGCCAAAGCGAATCAATTTGAATTTATCGAGGTAATCGTTATAGATCCGGTCCGGGTCGGCCACGGTACCGGTTCCGTAACCGTCGTAAATTGAACATGAAATCGGTTTGAACTGCGGATATTTTTTTGTCAATTCTTCGAACATCCTGATATGCGCGTCAAGTTTGGGGCCGATTATCGGTTCGTCGCCAACCATGTAGGTCAGGATTGACGGATGATTGATGCTCCCCGGCTTTATGTAGTTTACTCTGCCGTGCATGCTGCCGAGCCGGACCACTGCTTTCAATTTATATTTATGAATGATGTCAAGTTTCTCTACCGGAGCGCCCTTTGAAGCAAAAACCGCGGTGTTCATCCCCATTTTACGGAAATGATAGCATGTGGCGGAGAAAAACAGGCCGTAGACATCCGGATCGGTGTTGCAATCAAGTTTGATGTAAGCGCCGTACGGAAAGACCGGAGCGGCAACTGACGCGTCTGCTTTTGGAACCGGGAAACGCCCGTAGGCGCTGGTTCGTTTCCAGGTGTATTCCGGGCCTTTGGTTACGGTGTCGATAAAATAGACAATGCCTTCTTTAGTGTTTTTGGTCGGGATAACCACTTTGTTATCCCCTGACTTGACGATTGCGGTCAATTTGCCGGTTGAAACCGGTTTTTTTATCTTCGGGTCTTTGACTATATAGCTTATCTGGAGTTCCTGCTGTTTTTTGTATTCGTTGCGAATATTAAGGACCATTTTGTCCTGTTCGGTCAGGCCGTAGATGATGATCTTTTCCGCCGGTGAAAGATTATCAAGGGGAGAGATCCCGACGCCGATGAACGGGTCGGCGATAAAGTTCATAACGTTTTTTCCGGCGGGAAAATCGCGATAATAGACAGATGTTCTTGACAACGGATCCTTTATGAATGACTTCCATAGTTTCATTTCAGGATTGTCGTGCTGGGACAATGTCCAATCAATATATGCGTAAACCCGGGCCGGTTTGCTGAGCTCAAACTTTATACTGTAGGGATCGTATTTTTCCAGGTTGGTAACAATTCCCGGCAGACCTTTAAGCTCTTCCACCATTTTGATGCCGCAGCCTTTACGCAGAATTTCTCCAAGTTTGTATGAGCGATTGATATTCTGCAGGCCGTCTTTCACGTTGAGCCGCAGATACGCGTTGTCAGTCCCCCCGAACATGGTTTTATACCAGGGTTTTTTGTTCTCTTCCGTTGAACCGGGCAGCATTTCGATATGCAATCCCCGGACTGTCGCCTCTTTATAAACGGTTGCTTTAAGGATTTTAGCAGTTTTTATATTTTTGGCGTTCTGTTTTCCGGATTTATTAAAAGTAATTTCAACTTTTTCACTGCATTTAACGGCATTATCCGCCGCAAATGTTACGCCGCCAATCGTTGACAGCAGCACAAAGATTGCTGTTTTTTTTCCGAATTTAGACATAAAGAGTCTCCTGTGGTGATGTTTGTAAATTGTATCGAAAGCTTTTGGTTATCAGGGGAATTTTGACGGATTCGAGCTGACTACCTCTTTTTTATTGAACGCGAATTTCAGATATGTCCGGTTGGATGAAGGAGAGCCCCATGGCGCAAAAATGTATTCATTTTTGACATGTCCGTCGGCATAAAGATTATTGTTCCGGTTGTTGGGATGCAGTTCATTACGACGGGTGGTAAATTGCATGGCCCATTCATTGCCTCGAACCTTTCCCTGGTCTTCAAGATGAGGTCCGCCGGATGTCCAGCTCAAACGATGTCCCTGGGTTGCAAGCCCGGCTGATTCAACCATAATGATGGTGTCGGATGCTTGCTCAAGCTTCCTTTCAGAGTTTTTCCAGGCATTCGTCCCGACTGCTCCCGTTACCTGGTAATACTTGGATTCATAGATCGTTGCATAGGTACAGCGGTAACTGTATGATGATTCGCTACTGCGTTCGAGAAAGTCAGCCGGACATCTGAAAAACTGGGGATATTTGTATCGAGTATTGATATTGGGCTCGCCTCCGCAAACCAGTCCAAGGGTACTCATCGACTGTGCGAGTCCTTCGTGCTTGTCATTATAGCGTATATAAGGATACCACCCGGCGTTGTCGGGTGTGTAGATAGACATTGTCAGGCCAATTTGTTTTAACTTGTTGGTGCAGCTTATCTGCTTCGCCTTGGATCGTGCTTTGTTAAGCGCCGGCATCAGCATTGACGCCAGGATGGCAATGATTGCGATTACTACAAGCAATTCTATCAGTGTGAATGATTGTTCTCTACTTTTCATACTCTCTCTTCCTTTCTGGATTATTATCTATTAATAAATCTAACAGAACCACGTTTCACAAGTTCGGTCCTAATCCTTACCGTATCGACACTTTCCTCCGGTTTGGCTATCATCTTCAATAAACTTGATGCCGCGCGACGTCCGGCCAGGTCAAAGTCAATACGAATTGAGTCAACCGGGAAAGGAACATCATTCGGGGTTAAAGTATCGTTCCAGGAAATCAAGCTTATATCTTCCGGCACTTTCAGGCCTTTTTCAGTCAGGGCTCGATATATGCCGGGGGTATAGTCATCGGCTCCGCTGATAATTGCCGTTGGCGGACTATCGCCTTTTTCCAATAGCTTAACCGTCTGTTTGTATCCGGCATCCGGTTCAAACATATTAACGAAAACCGGAATGAATTCGACCTCGTCCCCGCCGGGAATCTGCTGCATTGCCAATCTGGCTCCGTCATACTGCTCCCGCCCGCTGACAAAGTTTTCCATAATGTTTACAAGGGCAATTTTCCGGTGCCCGTTATCTATCAAATGACGCATGGCCTGGAATGAGCCGTTCATCCAGTCGTAACGGACCCCGGTAAGGCCCGGCTTGACGCTCGGATGATGAAACCAGACAACGGGACTATAGGTGGACAGTTCCAACGCGGTTTCGGCTTCAACCGCCTGGGTTACAACGATAATCCCGTCGCTCTTGGTCGGTTGGATTACTTCAAGGGCCTGCTGACGCATGGTATGATGAAAAACGCCGCCGGCGGGATTCAGGGCGTTTATATTAAAGTGGCATCCGGCGTTGGCGATAGTCTCCTGCATACTGCGGAACAGTTTGGTGCCGCTTGGTTTATCATAATAATATAAGTCTGACAGCACAATTGAGATAATCCCGGTCCGGGAGCGTTTTCTCGGGCTGGTTACAACTCTGCCGCTGCCCCGTTTGGCCAGGAAAAAACCCTGGTTGTCGAGACGTTTTAAAGCTTTATTCAGAGTAGCCCGGCTGACTCCCAATTCCAGAGCCAGGTCCACTTCCGGCGGTAAACGGTCTCCCGGCTGCCAATAACCAAAGGCGATTCTGCGCCGCAATTCCCGCATGGTTTGCATTTCAGTTCGCTGTTTTGTATCCAATTGCATAAAATATATCCCTTGATCTTAATATCGTAATATGAATATAATTAATAAACCGGGATATGTCAAGAGTAATTAGTGTTTTTTTTTGACAAATATTGATGTTTGTTATTTTTTGAGCTTAAATTAAGGTTTTTGAAAAAAAAATAAAAGGGGCTATTGACTTTGAATAAAACATAAAGTATATTTTTTATACTAATTTACTAAAAATACGAAAACAGAGGACTAAATGAACTTTACAATCCTTGACTGGAGCATTGTCGCGTTCTTTCTGGCCGGGTTGAGCCTGATCGCGTGGTACACGAACCGTTATACAAAGAGTGTTGCTGATTTTCTGGCCGCTAACCGCTGCGCCGGCCGTTATCTGTTGACAATTGCTCAGGGCGCATCTAGTCTGGCGGTTATAAGCGTTATTGCAAACTTTGAAAAGTTTTACAAGGCGGGTTTTGCTATTGGCTGGTGGGGGCAGATGCTTGCTCCGCTTGGTCTGGTTATGGCGTTGACTGGTTTTGTTTCCTATCGTTACCGCCAAACCAAAGCATTGACCACGGCACAGTTTATTGAAATGCGTTACAGTCGTAAGCTGCGGGTTTTCGCCGGAATGCTGGCGTGGGCTTCCGGTTTGATAAATTACGGGATATTTCCCGCTGTAACCGCCCGATTTTTTATCTATTTCTGCGGAATCCCGCAGTATAAGTCCCAATTGATGGGGCTGGAGATCAACTGGACCATTGGCGCGGTTATGGCTGTTTTACTGGGGATTGCGCTGTGCTTCACGCTATCCGGAGGCCAGATTGCAGTGATGATAACCGATTTCATCCAGGGACAGTTCATGAACCTTACATTCTTGATTATCATGGGAGTTCTACTCTATAATTTTGACTGGAGTACGATTATTCATACCCTGGAAAATGCGCCGGTCGGACAGTCGAAAATCAATCCTTTCAATACTTCAAAAGTTAAGGATTTCAATATTTGGTTTTATGTGATGCTCGGTATTCTCAGGATTTATCATCATAAGGTATGGGGTGGCGGAACCGGTTATCATGCGGCGGCAAAATCAGCTCATGAGGCAAAAATGGCCGGAATCCTTTCCGCATGGCGCGCCGGGGTGACCTACCTCCTTATCATGCTTATTCCGATTTGCGCGTATGTGTTGCTTAACTCCGACTTGTTTCCAGTGAAAGCGGCGGCGGCTAACCAGGTTTTGGACGGGATTAATCACGCTCAGACCCTGAAACAGGTTAGGGTCTCGGTTGTGCTGATCCAACTGCTGCCCCCCGGAGTTCTCGGCCTCTTCGCCGCGGTGATGCTGGCGGCTGCAATCTCGACCGACGACTCGTATCTGCATCAATGGGGCAGTATTTTCATTCAGGATGTTGTGGTGCCTTTGCGCAAGACCCACATTCCGCCAAAAGCGCATATGCGGCTGCTCAGATACTCCATATTCGGAGTGGCGGTGTTTGCCTGGCTGTTCGGGATGCTGTTCAGGATGGAGGACTATATCTTTATGTTTTTCCAGATCACCGGGGCGATTTTCCTGGGCGGGGCCGGAGCGGTGGTTATCGGCGGCCTTTACTGGAAACGCGGGACAACTGCGGGGGCGTGGACCGCGTTTATCGTCGGTATGACCCTTGCTTCAACCGCGATCATTCTGCAATACTTCCTGTGGCCTCACCTGGATTTCTTCCGGTCGGTGATGCCGAACGTACAATGGCTTCATGGTCTGCCGAAAAAATTCCCGCTCAACGGTATGCAGAGCGGATTCATTACTGCGATAATTGCCGGATCCTCTTACATACTGGTTTCCCTGTTGACTAAACCGAAGCCCGGGTTCAGTATGGATAAGATGTTGCATCGGGGAAAGTACGCTGATAAAGACGAAGTCTTGGTGACTCAGGTGAAAAAGAAGCGCTGGTGGCATTTTAGGTTTGGTATAACCAGCGAGTTTTCCCGCGGGGATAAGGTTATTTACGGCTTGAAGATTGGCTGGTCGACGATGTGGTTTACTTTGTTTGCGGTTATCAGTATCTGGAACCTGATCGCGGTCTGGCCGGATCGCTGGTGGGCCAACTGGTGGCTTTTTAAAATATGTTTAGCCGCGACGATCGGGGTGATCAGCGTAATCTGGTTTACGATCGGTGGTATTTTTAATATTAAAGAACTATTCAAAACTTTGTCAACCAAGGTCAGGGATGATAAAGACGACGGAATGGTGGAGGAATAAAATGAAGCGTAAATTTACTTTTTTACTATTGACTGCAACTTCAATTCTCGGTGCGGGACTGGTTAAAACCACAGCTCCGTTGTACACGGTCAAGCCGGGGAGCAGAATATGCGCTGACCGCGACTACAAACTGCTGAAAGTTCCGGTTGAATTTTCCGGCTTGACCGCGATTCAGACGAACATGGGCGACAAGCAGGGTTCAGAACTGAAAATAAACCTTGAGCAACCGGCTCGTATCTACGGTGTTTTTAACTGGACGCGATTGCTTGAAGCGTCTGACTGGGGCCGTATCCCGGTGAACTGGAAGCTCTATCGCCACGCGGTTCCCGGACTCGTTAAAAATATGGACTGCGATATTTATTATATTGATCTTCCCGCCGGCCAGAATACTCTCTCCATCAATGCAAGCTGGTTGTGCCTCGGGATAAAACCCCTTGATCAACTGAGCGCAATTGAAAAATCCGCGGCGGAATTTAGTCCGGGCTCACCTGACGGAGTGTTTGCACCTGGAAAGATCGTTAAGGCTCAATTGAGTCAACCCGCATACTGGAAAGCGTTGGATGCCGCCGGAAAAACGATTGCCTCCGGGAAATCCTCAGAGATTAAATTTACCCCGCCAGGTTCCGGCCTTTATTTGCTGAAAGTCCAGACAAATACTTTCCCTGTCTATGTCAAAGACGCCAAACAGGTAAAAGCGGCCAGCATTAAAAACCGCCTGCCGATATGCTGGGATGTTCGCGGTATCGGCAATTATTGGCGTGATTCCCGGATGATTATCCCGGTTTTATATTCCGTTGCCGCTACTATGGTCAAATACGGCGCCAATATGGCCTACGCCAACCTGAATGCGAAGGAGCTGGACATCTTTCAGCAGTTTGGTATTACCGTTATTATGGATATTCGGAGGGATATCCATTCGCAAGTCAGCGATCATTCAGCTCTTTACGGCTGGTTTGATTCAAAGGTTATAAACAAGAAAGACGTTTCCGTCAGCTTGAAACGCTATCAGGAGCAAAAAGCCCGGCCTGAGATCGGGAAGACGCCGCTGCTTTACAAGCCGATGAGTTTTAACGCTTCCTGGCTGGGGTGCGGCGGCACCAGAGACGCGCTGGTACTCTGGCGATTGTTGAAGCCGCCGGTCAGAACCCTGCGCTGCACTCCTTTCTCCGGTCCCTGCGACGCCAGAACCGCAGTGAACAATAACGGCGCTGATCTGGCTTCGATTTTTGCGATCACTGACCGCGGTGAACAGACTCCATGGCACATGATGTTTTCAGCCTACGGCGAGTTGAACGTCAAAGATCGTCTGAACTTTCAAGGAAGACGCATTCCTGATGCAAAAGAAATCACCGCCCTGTGTCACCTGGCCCTGGCAAACGGCGCAAAATGTATCTATATTTATCGTGCGGTACAAGATGATTCGCTGATCAGCCCGGTGACCGGAACCGTTCGAGTCGCGGGAGTCAAAGGCGTTCGTGAAATCGCGGATTTTCTTGACCAGAACTCAGCAACGTTGAAAAACAGCAGTCCGGTGTTTGTCAAATATTTCTGTTCTGAACCGTTGGTCAGGATCTCCCCGCGGCGAATGAAAAAAAGTATTTTCCTGTATATAGTAAACAGCAGCGCGGAAAAGTCGGTTGAAACCCAGATAACTGTTTGGCCCAAACGCAGATCATCCGGCAATGTGAAGCTGAAGGTATCATTGTCTCCCGGCGGCGCAAAGCTGCTGCCGGTCAGGAAGTAAGCGGAGCTTGAATATGTTGAGAGAGATATCATTGGACGGTAAATGGAATTTTGTTATCGACCCGCAGGAGCGGGGGCTTGACTGGTGCCAGTATCAGGTACGAAACCCGATAGAACCTTATCCTGAGGGCGCGGGCGATTTGCATAAATATTATGAAGACCTGCTGCTTGATGAGGTTGATGTTCCGGGATGCTGGCAGTTTTACAAACCGGAATACAAATGGTATCAGGGAACCGCGTTCTATATTCGCACTTTCAAGAAGCCCGAACTTGAACCGGGAGAGCGGATATTTCTCCATTTTGCCGGGGTGTGTTTCCGGGCCCGGGTCTGGCTCAACGGTAATGAAATTGAAGTATCCGACGTTCCATATTTGCCGCTGGAGGCGGAAGTCACCAGGTTGCTGGAAGAAGATAATTACCTTACGGTCAGGATCGAAGGCGATTCGCGCCCTGACGACACTTTACCTCAATTCGGCTGGATGAATTATGCCGGGATTATCCGTTCCGTCAAGCTTTTCACGACCGGCCGTAAGCGCTTCAATCTGGTAATGCTGGAATCTGAATTGAATATCGCTCAAAAGACTGGAAAATTAAAGGTAAAGATAAAAAGCGATATCGGATTCAGTTCCGGTGAAAAATTAGTCTGGACGCTCGAGGGTCGCGGGGTTTCTCTGGAAGAAGTGATCGAGATGCCAAGTAACGGCACGGAATATTTTTTTAAGACTCAGTTCACAGAGGTCGATTTCTGGTCCCCGGACACACCGGCGCTTTATGTTTTTTCGCTTAAATGGTTTGCCCGGGACGGGCAGGAAATGGACAATTACCGGAAGCAAATCGGTTTTCGCGAATTTGTTGCTGAAAAAGGTAAGTTTTTTCTCAACGGGAACCCGATATTCCTGCGGGGGATAAGCCGCCATAATATCCATCCTGAATTCGGGATGTCGCTGCCGCTGGAAGCCATCAGGGCAGACCTTGAAATGATAGTTGATATGGGGTGTAACGCGATCAGACTGCCGCATTATCCGCAAGATACCGAGGTACTCGATGAATGTGACCGCCTGGGGCTGCTTACCTGGGTGGAGATCCCGGTTTACTGGGACGCCCCGCTGGAAAACCGGGTGACCCGTCAGCGCATGCTCGAGCAGCTTGAATTGATGCTTAAGCGTGACTTCAATCATCCTTCTGTCGCGATCTGGTCAATGGCAAACGAGATACATTCCGACCGGGCGGAAACTTTGGATTGTTTTCGCAAAGCCCGGGCATTGATTCGCCATTATGATTCAAAACGGCCGATCACTTTTGCCAGTTGGCCGCGTGACGCGGACGCCAATTTGGGCCTGAAAATGGTTGATATCTGCTGTCTGAATCGTTATCGCGGCTGGTACGATCCGGATTACGAAAAGATCGGCAAGGAACTCGACGAGGTATGCCGGTTTTATCCCGATAAGCCGGTTTTTCTCTCAGAATTCGGAGCCGGAGCCCAGCCTGGCAGACATGACAGGGAGCACGGGAAATGGAGTGAGGAATATCAGGCGGATATTCTGGAGAAAATTTTGAAAATAGCCAGGAAACATGCTTGCGGGGCATCAATCTGGGTATTGTGTGATTTTGCCGATCCGTCAAGAGTGTCTATGAAAATGACCAGAGGATTTATTAACAATAAAGGCCTGGTTTCTGAAGACCGCCAATATAAAAAAATGGCATTTGACAGGGTGAAACAAATATACAATCAATGGAAACGTGAAGATTCGCTCCAGGTTTCTGAAAAATAAATTTACAGGAGAAAATTAGAATGATCAGATTTATTTTCTGCTCGGCTGTTTTGATTACAGCAGTTTGCGCTGAAGCGAAAAATGGTGGAGGTCAGAACATTGAAGCCAAAATATTTAAAGACAGTAAGAACCGGACCATGCCGTATCGTATTCTGATTCCGCAGGGATATGACTCCGGCAGGAAATATCCTCTGGTGCTGTGTATGCATGGCGCGGGCGGGCGCGGAGTTGATAACCGAAGTCGCGGAACTGAAGCTTTTAAAGTTTTATCATCCCCGACAGTTGCTGCTAAATATCCGGCGTTTCTTCTGACGCCGCAGTGTCCGAAAGGAAAAAAGTGGGTTAATACAGATTGGAAAAAAGGTTCATATTCAATCCAAGATGTTAAGGTCAGCGAGCAATTGAAAATGGTTATGGAGATTCTCGCGATGCTTTGCAAAAAGTTTAATATCGATCAGACTCGCATCTATGTGACGGGACAGTCTATGGGCGGATACGCGACCTGGGATCTCATTTTGCGATACCCTGATGTTTTCGCGGCGGCGGCTCCGGTCTGCGGAGCAGGTGATCCCGCGGCGGCGGCGAAAATAGCCAATATCCCGGTCTGGGCTTTTCACGGCGATAAGGACCGGACAGTTCCGACCGGCGGTTCCAAAGATATGGTTGCCGCATTAAAAAAGTTGAAAAGTCAGGTGAAATATACCGAATATCCCGGTGTTGGTCATGGTTCATGGAAGAATGCCTGGAAAGAAGATAAATTGATTCCATGGCTTTTTGCCCAGCATAAAGATAAAAAATGAAATTTGAAGCGGAATCCCGCCATCCGTCGTACGGATCGAATAATAAACCCCTTAACATGTATGGGAAGTTATAATGAGACATCTTTTTGTGTTTATTTTATTTTTACCGGTTTTATTATCGGTGCAGGCTCAATCGTTAAACCTTTTAACCAATCCTGACTTTGAACAGGGAAACAGCAAAAAACTTCCCGGTTGGACGCATCGTCCACAGTCGCAGAAACTTATTCTTTCCAGCGACAAGCCGCACCACGGAAGGCAGGCGATTATGATTGCCAATGACAAGAGAACCGCTAATTCTCTGAAACAGCGAATAGCATTCAAGAAAATGCAGTACGGCCCCTTTTTAGTCAGTGCCTGGGCCAGGGTTGAAGCGGGGGATTTCAAGGGGAAAGACAGTCGAAAAGGACGTTCATTCGCACTTAGTTTTCAGTGCGACTATGGCAAGGGGAAAAGAAAAAATGAATTTGTTTCGGAAGGTTATTTCGATCCTGGAAAGCGGGGATGGCAGCAGGTGAGCTTTGCCTGGTCACCGGTCAAGCCGATACGCGGTTGTGACCTTTCCCTCTCTTTCGCCGGGAAAGGAAAAGCCTATTTTGACGATGTCAAGTTTATCAATGTTGCGGATCTGATCCCTTTCGCCGACGGGTCAAAGTCGGATAAAAGCCTGACTGACTATAAATTCAAAGACTTGAAATTCAACTTCAACCAGCCGGAATTACCGCCGGAACTGATATCCCACCTCGGTAAATGGCGGATCGGCGGCGGTCAGGCGCAAAGCCCGGCTAAACTCAGTAACGCCGGTGCAATATTAAGAACCAGGGATGTATATTTACCATCTGAAGTAAGAGTTGTTTTGAATAAGCAGCGGGACAAAGGCACATTCTTTCTGGTTATCGGCAACTGGCGGATTGGTTTTTTTCCTGATCAGGTTGGAGTTTGGTGTTTGCGCAAACCGGTATCATTCTTCCCTTATTCGAAACCAGCTGATTTCAAAGCGGGAAAGCATGATATAAAAGTTAAACTGGCATTGGACAAACTTGCCGTTGACCTTGACGGCAGGCAACTGTTTGACTTCAATAAAAGTACTTTCAAACAACTCAATGCGATGAATCCGTTTTTTGTGGATTTTATAAGTCCGATTTTCTTACAGGTGCTTGATGAACCGATGAACATCGATGAAATTGCTTTGAAGGGCTTGCGTGCCGGTCTTAACGATAACGTTAAAAGCGTTGTGTACATTGATGAACCTGAAAGAGTTATTGAGTACGATAAAAAAATTGGGCAGGTAACCCTTAAACACACTCCGCGTAAATTGTATTCGCATAATGTTCAGGCGAAAACCAACTGGCAGGAAAAATTCAATGACCCGATCAACTTCCGTTACGAAGGTAAAGGTTTCGCGGTTAAATTGACCGGACTGAAGCCGGGCTCGTATACATTGGAGATGTCGATGTGGGAAGATGAAGTTGAAGCCCCCGGTAAACGGGTTTTTGATATATACGCCAACGACAAACTTATATTTAAGGATATCGATCTGTTTAAAACTGCCGGCTGTAATTTTATGGAACTTATTTACCGCTATCCGTTCCGGCTTGAAAAGCCGACGGATCTGACCTTGAGTTTTGCCGCCAAATCTGAATATCCCGCTTTTGTCAACAAGTTGTCCCTGCAACAAAGCGGTCGGACAATCTGGTCCAAGCTTTGCAACTTCAAACAGGGTGTAAAGACTATTTCCAAAAACTACAATACGCCAGCGAATTATAAGGGTTATAAAAGCAAATCAAAACAAATGCTGAAAGAGGTTGGAGATTGGAAGGGAGTCAATCTGATCTACAATGGCGATTTTGAAAAAACCGCTATGGTTGATGGATTGCCGGAAGGGTGGTTTCAGCCGGTGCGTTACTGGCGCAAAGTAAAAGGTCTGAAGAAAGGCAAAATCGTTAAAGGAATAACTATTCTCGAGCTGAAGTCCGGTAATAAACTGTGGGAACAGGGCAAAGGCTCAATGGTGATTGACAAAGCGGACAAGCATCATGGAAAAGCCTCACTGCGCTTATCCCGGACCAAAGGAATATACGGGATCAGCAAGGCTTATATTGCCAAGGGGACCTCTAATATCGACTGGACTCGCGAATATGAGATTACCTTTTGGGCCAAAGCGCAAAATGCCACTGGCACAAGCGGATTGCGGATTGACTGGTCAAGGATGGTTAATCACACCAAGCCGCTCTATCAGGGACACTCAGACTTCCCAATCAAAAGCGGCACATACGGCTGGACAAAATACTCCTTTAAAGTTCAACCGCCGCCGGGAGCTCAGGGCGCGAGTTTTGCGGTCTTCTCCAAAGACAATTCAGGCTCTGTCTGGTTCGATGACCTGTTTTTTGACGGTTACGGGACAGCTCAAATTGAAGTTAAAATTTGTGACGCGGGTTATGATCCGTTAAGTGTTAAAGACGCGATCATCTGGAATAGAAAAACGGCGGACAAAGGCGGTTTCTCGCTGATCGACGCTAAAAGCGGAAAGACTGTTTTTAGCGGAAGTTTGAATTCAAAAGGCTTCAAAAATGAGTTGGCGCGAAACGTCTGGATCGCTGATTTTACATCTTATAAGAAACCGGGTTCATACATATTGAAAGTGGCCTTTGCGGACGGTTCAAAAGCGGAATCGCCGGAGTTTCAAATCAAGGACGACTTTTATCTGGATCTGGCCGCTCTGTATCTGGATTATATCAGTGTTATTGCGACCGGACGCAATAAGCCCGGCTGGCACGGACCGGATTATATTGACGACGGAATGCTGCCGAACTATCGCGATCCGACTGGCGGCCGCAGAAAACTGGCGGCAAATTTCACTCTGAACCGGCGTTACATACCCATGGTCGGTAACTTTTATGACGCGGGTGATTTCTCCAAAAAACCAATGGGGCTGCAGGGCGCTTATGCGATGGCGTCATTGTCAAAGAATTGGAAGCCGTCGAAAAATAAATTACACGAAAAACTGCCCGATCCGTTATTCTATGCCTGGTGGGCGGCTAAAATGTATGTCGATACTCAACGTCCCGACGGTGCTTACTACGGCGGCATCTCAACCAAAGGGGTCTTGCGGCATTATTCTGCCGACCCAGCCGTTTTGAGCGACGGGATTCCCGGTACAATGGATGAAAAGTATGTTTTTGAAAACGCCAATCCGCCGATGCCGTTCGTTATTGCCAAATTTGCCTATCATATCCGGAGCATCGATCCGGCCATGGCCAAACGTTATGCGGAATCGGCGGCGAAAAACCTGGAAGGAGTGATTGCTTACTGGGATAATTTTGGCGGGGCGAAGGCGGCGCCATGGGCTCGTTTAATCATGGAACCTGCAATCTGCTGGGCGGCGCTGTATTTGGATCAACTTTTGCCGAACCGGAAAAAGTTTCAACAGGAATGGCGGAAACGGGCTGAAGAAGTTATCAAACTGGTTAACAGTAAGGCATTCCTGGATGAGCAGTATATGGGAAATAACACATCCACCCACATCGGGGTAACTTTGGTTCTGGATCTGTCGTTTGCGCTTTGTTTGGAAGACATAATTAAACTGCACCCTGATGACGCTATTGCGAAAGATGCCCGGAAAGCATTAAAGATGTTCCTCGATAAATATCTGATTCCGAGCATGGGAACCAATGTATTCGACCGGGTCGCGGCTTTAAGCGAGAACCCGGAGAAACCATTCTTCAGTCCCCGCTACCATAACAGTTATGTTTACGTTGCCGCCAAAGTTCTGGCTGACGCGTCAATAATCTTTGATGACAAAAGTTATCTGGACCATGCTGAACACCAGATCCAGTGGGCGCTTGGACGGAATCATCACGGTTTGAGCTTTGTTGCCGGAGCCGGAAAAAAATTGACCGCCACCAGGACCCACATGGCAGTCGTCGAGGGGCATGAAGACTGTATTATTCCCGGCGGGGTGATTAAAGGTTTCGTTTACGGGACCGGCAGTCCGGGCAAACCGGCCAGTGTGCAGTTGCCATACGGTTTTCCGGTTTCAGCCGGAACCCACTACAAACCGGAAAACGGCTATATCCCGGCCGGTCAGGAATACTATCAGGTCCTTGGACATTATTTCTGTATGGGCGTTGAAGGAATTTTAAACGCAATGGAATACTTTAAAGCAAAACAGTAAGTATTATATTTATATAAGTGGATACAAAAGAAAAGGAGCGTTATTAATGCAAGAGCACCCTGCTTTACGATTATTTAACCCGGAACGCCGTGACGATTCTGTCTGGCACGGTCGCCCGATGGGACTGCACTCATTCGGGCATCAACAGTTGTTCGACAAAAAAAGAAAACAGGCCGCGGCCGCGGATATGGTTGATACCGCCGCGACCGGCGGACTTGCGACCAGTTGCAAATCCGCGCCGTCATTCTGTCACTGCACTATTCGCGGCGCGATTGCGGATGCGATCAATGTCTGGGTGGAGAACCAGGAACTCAGTCGCGACGATTACGAACGTGTTGACAGCCGCTGGTATCCGTCTCATCTGAGTGGGACCTGGCAAGCTGAGGAGCTTGAGATCAAGTTAGCGGTGACTGTTATGGAAGATGACCGCGCCCTGATCCGGGTTGATATCGTCAATAACTCGTCCACCGCTTTTGCCGGTCGGATAAATATTCAGGGAGACGAGCATTATGTCAACGCGATTCAGGCGTGGTATGACTTTACCGGGACGGGCAGCGCTCCGGCTCCGGGAGTCGGCCTTACCACGAAAAAACTGGGTATCGGTTATCCGCCGGATGTTTTTCCCTTTTTCAGGTTACTGGCTGAAGACCGTCAGGTATTTGACTGGCATTATGCGAATTACCGTTTCGTGTTTGCCCTCGATGGTGATGCCTGGAGCCCGCGTAATATTACACTGGACAATGGTTATGCAACCTGGTTGCAGAGTAAAGATTTTAAGCTTGAACCGGGCCGGAGCATTTCATTCAATATCGGTTTTGCCGGGGAATGGACCGGGCGAACAGAGCCGAACCCGGCAACGGTCGAAGCACTGATTGATAAAGCGAAGCAAACGGTTGCGGCCGATTTTGCCGCCGAGCTGCATAAGAACAATCAATTCTGGCAGGATTTTTTCCGCGACTTGCCGATCCCGTCAGCCCAATGGTCTGATGAAGAGGTGGACTTATATTACAAAGCCTGGACCTGTGTCTATTACAACGTCTGGCCGCAAACCGACATGGTTATGTACTATCCCGGCGGAGCGACCGCATGTTGCAACAAAGTCTGCTCAAGCACTTTTATCTATCCTGCCACCTGGGAAGATTCTCTGGCCGCGGTAATGCTTTCATTATGCAAACCGGATATTGCCACCCAGGTTATTGCTTCGATGACCGACGCGGTGGAAGAAGACGGCTATCTGGCTGAAGCTCCAGGATCGACTCGCAGTACCCAACTGGCCTGTGTTGAACCGATGGCCGCATGGATGGTTTACACTCAATCCGGGGATAAGGAATATTTGCGTCGGATCTATGAACCCCTGCGCCGCAACCTGCTTTACCGTTTCCATTTTGCCAACTGGCGGCACATGAGTGTGCCGAGTTGCCGCAATTACTCGTACTGCACGATTTCCGCCATGTACATGGTCAAGATGGCGGAAGAACTTGGATTGCCCCAGGAAGAACTTGACAAAATCAAAAAGTGGCATAGCGACGGCTTGCGCGGAGTCGATGCTTTCTGGGACGATAACAATGGTTGTTACCGCTCGCATATCGATACTAATAAAGGGACCGGCAAGATGTGCGAAGGGACCGGCGGGGAATCTTTGATTCCGATATTTCCCGGTCTCCACCGGCCCGAATACCAGCCCCGGATTATGGAGCTGATCCGTTCCCAGTTCCTGAATGACGACGACATTCTGACCCGGGCTCCCAAAGATTTGAAATTTGACGATACCTTTCCCGGCGGCAATCCCAAAACCCATGTTTTCTCGCTCAAAGAAAGTAATCTGATCTCACTGTTGCCTGGAATGAAGGCCGCTGACCGGACTACCTTTGAACGTGTAGCCCATGGTGTTGTCCGAAATATCGCAAAAGCAAATGATTTCAGCGAATGCTATACGCTTAACGGGGAATGTCAGCACAATGGTCCCGGTTCGATCTTCGGGGCTTTCGGGGTGATTTGGAGTATCCTGATGGTCGATGGAGTCGTTGATGACTTGTATGACCTGGATTGAAGTTTGCATTATAAACTGTAAAAGGTAAATTAATATTATGGAAAAACGACCTAACATAATCTGGATTTTCGGTGATCAGCACCGGGGACAGGCCATGAGCTGTATGGGCGATCCCAATGTTCTGACCCCCAACCTCGACCGGATGGCGGTGGAAGGGCTGCATGTCACGACCGCGGTTAGCGGCGGCCCAACCTGTACTCCATTCCGGGGATCGTTGCTGACCAGCCGTTACCCGCACGAATGTGCGCCGGAAAACGGCGCTCCAATACCAGAAGGCATGCCGACTATCTCTACCGTTCTCAGGAAAAACGGCTACCGGACATGTTATCTGGGTAAATGGCATCTGGCCGGTAAACTGCCCGGAGTTTCCGGTAATAAACGGATTGTTCCGGAGGAACAACGCCGGGACTGGGATGAATGGATCGGCTATGATAATAATAACTGGCAATGGAAATGTCCGGTCCAGACCGGATTCGGAGACGATTTCAAAAGCTGGTTTCTGGACGGATATGAGACTGACTGCCTGACTGATATGCTGCTTGAACGCGTCAAAGGCTGGGGACGGGAACAATGCGAAAGCGAGGATGCCAAACCGTTTTTCGCGGTGTTGTCCGTCCAGCCCCCGCACGATCCGTCAGTGGCGCCGCCTGAACATTACCGTGGCGGTAAAGTTGAAGCCAGGCCGAATGTCCCGGAAATAAAATGGGTCCGTGATTTCTTTAACAAGCAGATCAAAGGTTATTATGCCCAGGTGGAGAATCTGGACTGGAACGTGGGGCGTATCCGGAAGGCGTTGTATGAGGGTGGCCTGGCTGAAAACACCCTGATCTTTTATTTCAGTGATCACGGCAGTATGCTCGGGTCGCATGCCAGGTTCAACAAAAGCGTTCCTTATGAAGAATCTATCAGGATTCCGTTTATTATCGGCGGGGCCAAAAGGATCGGGCAACTTTCCGAAGACGTCCTGATAAATCACGTTGATATCGCTCCGACAACTCTGGGGTTTTGCGGGATCGACGTTCCGGATTACATGCGCGGCTTTGACTATTCTGAACTTTGGAACCGCAATCATGACCTTGAGATACCGGATGCCGCACTGCTGCAGGAATGCGGCGGGTTCGGCGGTATTCATCCCGACGGCTGGCGCTGTATTGTTACCCGTGACGGCTGGAAATACGCCGTTACCCCGGCTGGACCGTGGCTGCTGTTTAATCTTCATGATGACCCGTATGAGATGTGCAACCTGGTGTTTATATCTCATCTTTATAAGAAGCGGCGCGAACTGCATGATCGTTTGCAGGCGATGCTGATTGACGTTGATGACGATTTCAAAATGCCTGATCTCTTCAAATGAATAAGCCGAATGTAATTATCGTCCAATGGGATGAGATGCGGGCGGATGCCACCGGTTATATGGGACACGAACTGGTCAAAACGCCGAACCTTGATCGTTTGTCGGCATGTTCGTATAATTTTACCGATCACCATGTGGTCGCGCCGATGTGCGCTCCGGCCCGGCACGCCTTTTTTACCGGCAAGTATGGACATTGTACCAGTGCGGTCGCCGGTAATATTCCGCTGGCTCCCGGCCACAAATACTGGCCGCAGATCATGAAGGAAAACGGTTATGAAACCGCCGCGATCGGCAAATTGCACCATTTCCCCCCGACGCAGACTTACGGTTTCGATTTTGCCAAAATCACCGATGCGCAGAACAGTGAAGACAATGCCTATTTGCAATGGATCGATAAACTTGGTAAAAGAGAGTTGTTGAAAAAGGCCTATGACGACCCGGAAGCGGCTGTCCTGAAAGAGCGCGGTTTAAATTTTCGCTGGGGGCAAAATCAAATGCCGGCTGAATATACTGAGACAGCCTTTATTACCGACCAGGCGATTGATTTTCTTAAGCGTGACCATCATCAGCCGTTTTTTATGCACATCAGCTATAAAAAACCGCACAGTCAGCATTTCGCTCCGTCACCATGGGACAAAATGTATGACCCGGAAGATATTGTCCCTCCTGTGATAAGTGAGGAAAGCATAGACCAGAAGCCTTCAATTTTCAAACGTCAGCGTCAGGCGTCCAAAGGCCACCTGATGCAGCCGCGCGACTGGGCTGAATTAACCGCGCGTTATTACGGGTTGATCTCCTTCCTTGACGACCGGTTCGGGCAGATATTGGATACGCTGGAACAGTTGGACATGCTTAAAAATTCGATTATTATCTTTACCTCGGATCACGGAACTTCCCTTGGACATCACGGTTACTACGGAAAATTCTATAATTTTGAGTTTTCCACCAGGGTTCCGCTGTTAATCCACCTGCCGGGGCAGGACAAACGGAAAGAAATCACCAAAACCAATAAAAGCATCGACATCATGCCGGCCATGCTGCAACAATGCGGAGTTCCGGTTCCGGGTGATCTCCAGGGGCAGAATTTAAACCGGCTGATAACCGGTGATGACCGGGATTGGGATGAAAGCGTTTATACCGAGATGCACGGCATTCACCGGAACAAAGACCTCTCCAATCCGCGCCTGCTGGAATACCGGAAAGGACTGCGTCTGAAAGAGTGGAAGGTATCCTATCACGTTACCAGGGTCAATGAGGAAAGTCCATGGATTCATGAATGGGAGTTATATAACTACCGGCAGGACCCGGACGAGTTTCACAATCTGGCTCATGACCCGGCCTGTACAGAGCAGCTTGACCGGATGAAGAATGAACTATTGCTGGCGATGTGTAAATACGAATCCTGTATCGATTTTACGAAATACGGTAATAAATAATTTTAAAATACTTCAACCGTTGACTGCTGTTTCGTCAGCAGCCACTTACTCCGTTATGCCAATGCTCGATTCAGTCGACAATGTTTTATGGCGTATAATGAAATATGTCAACTGGCATTTTATCTTGAACAGGAAATGAAATATTTTGATAAATAATTAGTGAGCAGTAAATCCTGGCGTAAAGCAGTGCAAACATGCTTTTATTTATTATTATAATCAACATAAAGACTATATCTCTGAAATATTGTATAGAAAGCAAGAATATCCATCTGATTGGTATGTAAACTTTAACCAATTGAGAGGTATATCCTTAACTTCAGAAGATGCTTTGCGATATTATTATGGTAACTATACAGATAAAGAAGATATTAATAAACGTCCTCTGGCGAAATTGACTATTGACTTGATTGAAAATGATGACTTATTATTCTGAGGTAATTAATGAGTTATGCCATTCGGGGGAGGTGTTTGAAGTTAATTATTCATAGTGTTTTAATGTTTGAAATTTCAGAATTAGCTATTCAGCATCTATAAGGACTTTGAGCGACTGAAGTATGAAGCGGGCTATCGTGGTTCTTAGTAAGAACTGGCGGAGAGTTCCACTTAAAAAGTGAAGCCTCTCTTTGACGTTGATGTGACGTAAAATATTGATTATATGCGGATTGGATTAGAAAGAAAATTTGCTTTGAAAAATTTCTATTTTGTCAGCTTTTTAATAAGATTTCCTTATACAACACCAATAGGCTTCGCATAGAGCATGGCTTTTGAGGTAAATAGGTATAGCGAAAAATATCAATGGACGTGCTCATGGATCATCGGTTAAGTTGAAAGAAGGATTCTTTGACTAATTTCCTTTATATGAAAGCGAAGTTAAATAACGAGTATGAGTAACTTCAACGCTTACGAAAAATTCACATATGAAAATTCCGTTTTGAATGCTTTTTAATGAAATTTCAATATGTAATAACAGTGGAATGGCAGTATTTTATTTTTCATACTTATATAGTTATTGTTCCTTGCCATAGCCTTCGTTAATAATATAAATATTTGGTTCAAAGAATCAGGTTGATGCCGGCGGCAAGATATTTGGCGATAACTTCCTGGAGCAGCGCATTATCGGAGATGACGCCGGTGAAATCGGCGGTGCGGCGGATCGGAAATACCGCTTTTGTTTCAAACTTCAAATGGTCGGCCAGCAGCCAGGACCGGTCGGAATGACCGGTCACCTGCTCCAGAAATTCGGCATGGTTTTCATGAAACGTATAAGCTTCTGCAGTCGATATCGCCGCCGCAGATATGAAAGCTTTGCTGATATGCAATTGTTTGACCGCGTTGACCGCTATCCGACCAAGAAACGAGTTGAGTTTGGTGTTGTATACCCCTCCCAGCGCAATTAAGGTTATCGACGGCGGCGGATCGGACAATTCACGAATGATTGCACCGGAATTGGTCACGATGGTCAGGTTTGAATACATCGCGTGATTATCCAGCAGCTTGCGAATAAAATAATATACTGTGGTCGAGGAGTCGGCAAAGATGACGTCATCATCGTTGACCAGATTTATGGCTTTTGCTGCAATCTGTTCTTTGCCGAGACGGTTTTTTGCCAGGCGCAGCAGATGACGCGAATTGACCGATTCATCGAGCGTCAAATTGCCCTGAGGCAGTTCAATCCCTCCATGAACTTTCACTATCAGATTGCGTGACGCCAGATCGTTAAGGTCACGATAGATCGTCGGAACTGAGGCGTTCAGCATATTCTCAAGTTCCTCAACCCTGCAGAATCCATGCTCATGCAGATGTTCAAGTATCTTTTTTGCTCGCTGGTTACGGTTCATGATCTTTCCCCGTGATAAAAGTTTCCTGATTATGATAATCTTTTATTTTTTATCATAATTTATCATTGTTGTGATAAAATTCAATAATATATCGATATATTTAGTCTTTTTTAGTTGAGAAAGGTGGAGACTTATTTTATATTCATCAATATGACAAGCAAAAACATCAGGAATTATGCATGAAAAATCAGGGGTATATAGTTGGACTGGGATTCTGCGGACACGATTATCTGTGTATCGTCCCGTGCATTCCGGTCGATGACAAAGTTCAGGCGGTGAAAACGATGGAGCAAGGCGGCGGTCCGGCCGCTACCGGAGTATGCGCGGCGGCCCGGCTTGGAGCCAAAGTTTCATTTATCGGTGCGGTTGGTGACGATCAGCGCGGTCAGCAAATTCTGCAGGGACTTGCCCGGGAAGGAGTAGACACATCCGGAATTAAAATTCGTCTGGCGTCTGAATCCCCGGTTGCCTATTGCTGGATCGAGGAAAGCACCGGCAAGCGCAGTATTGCATGGAGCCACGGATCCGTGAAGCCATTACTGCCGGAAGAAGTGCATTTGATGTCAGTACGCGAAGCAGGGCTGCTGCATTTGGACGGACATCAACCCCAGGCCGCAATTCATGCGGCAAAGGCAGCCCGTGAAGCCGGAACCACTGTTTTGCTCGATGCCGGGACCTTGACCGACGGTATTGATGAGATCATCGAACTGACCGATATTATTATCGCATCAGAAAAGTTTGCCGAACGCTATACCGGTACCGACAATCCAGAGGAAAGTTTGAAAAAGCTTTTCGCGAAGAACGCGAAGTTTACAGCGATCACTCAGGGCAATAAAGGCAGCATTGGTTATGATGGCAGGAATTTTTATCATCAGACGATATTTGATGTCGAGGTGGCGGATACCACCGGGGCTGGCGACGTATTTCACGGGGCTTTCGGCTATAAATATGTAAACGGCGGCAACTGGCAGGAATGTCTTCGTTTCGCCACTGCGGTTTCTTCTTTGAAATGCACCAGGTTCGGAGGGAGAACCGGAATTCCGACATTGACTGAAACAGAAAAATTTCTCAAGGAAAGAGCATAAAATATGAAAAAATTAAAAGTAGGTTATCTTTCATTAGTTAAAGGCAGTTGGATCAATGATAAACTCGAATCTCAGCGCCGGCAGGCATTGGAGTACCTCAAGATCCTGGATGTTGATCTGATCGACTGCGGCCTGCTGATCCAGAGCGAAACCGAAGCTGAAGCGGTTCTTCATAAATTCGAGGAAGCCAGGGTTGATGTAATCCTGGCGCATTTCATTACTTTCTCGCTGGGGACAATCGTTCCGGGTATGGCGGTCAAACTGCGCAAGCCGGTGATTTTCTGGTCTGAGCCTGAACCCCCGATGACCGGCGGACGCATCGCGGCCAACAGCTTCTGCGCCACCAATATGAACGCCCATGCGCTGTGGAAAATGGACCTGAAATATTCGCTGGTTTACGGTCACGCCGATACTGCGGTTGCTAAGATAGCGCAGCAACTTAAGGTTATTGAAGCGATTGAAATGCTTAAGTCGGTTCGTATCGGTTCGCTGGGCGGGCGCGTTCCCGGGTTTTATACCTCCGACTTTAATGAATTGGCATTGCGTGAAAAATTCGGGGTTGAAGCTGAAAGCATCACTCTGCTGGAAATCGTTAAACTGGCGGAATCAATGTCTGGCGAGGCATTGGACAACGCCGTAAGTGAAGTCAAGGGTGATTGTACCTCCTGTATCTCTGATGCGGAACTGAAAAAAGGCGGCGCATTGTTTGCGGCATTCAAGCAGCTGACTGAAAAATACCGTCTGGATGCTTGGACGGCGCGTTGCTGGCCGGAATTCAGCGACCTTTATGATATCGGGGTGTGTCATATTCTGGGTTGTATGACCAATGCCGGAATTTCGACGGCCTGTGAAGGCGATATGTATGGTGCGGTCGCCATGCTGCTGGTCAAGGCTTTGAGCGGTTCTGACGCCTTTTTCTGCGACCTGATTTCGTTCGATCAGGCCGGTGATACCGGGCTCTTCTGGCACTGCGGCGCGGCTCCGGTTTCGCTCTGTAAGACTGGCTGCAAACCGGCACTGTTGAAACACTCGATCATCGACGGCGGCAACAAGAAGGGAATCGCAGCGGAATTTCCGCTGAAACCGGGACCGGTTACCGTGATCCGCATTGGTGATACCAAAGACGGAAATGGCTTCCGGCTGCTGTCGATCAGCGGCGAAGGTCTGGATACCGAGCAGATGCTGCACGGCACTCCGCTGACTGTTCGCTTTAATCAGCCGGCGGCGGAGCTGGTTGAAAAACTGGTGGACAGCGGCTTTGAACATCACTACGTCCTCTGCCACGGCGATATTTCCCGGGAGCTGCGACTGTTCGCCAAATTACTTGACTTGGAACTTATTGAACTGTAAATACCAAATCTGGAGAAAACAATGGATTACCTGAAACATTACAAACCGCAAAACGGTTTTACGAAGATTGCGTCGCTGGGCGACGGTAATTTGAAACTGACTGAATTCGGCATTATCAGACTGGCTGCCGGTGAAAGCTATAGTGATAATACCGGTGACTATGAAATTGCCCTGATCGTATTGAGTGGAACATGCTCGGTATCCGGTAACGAATTTGACTTTCCGGAGATAGGCGGACGCGAAAATGTGTTTTCCGGCAAGCCGTATACGGTTTATATTTCATGCGGCTCTGCCTATCAGATCATCGCAACTGGCGAAGTGGAAATCGCCTGGACTGCATCGCCCTCGGAAGCTTGTGGCATCGAGCCTTATCTCATTACCCCGGATCAGGTTAAAGAGGTGCATATCGGCAAAGACAACTTCCAACGCGATGCCTATCTGATGTTGACCGACGAATACCCTTCAAGTCATCTGTTTATCGGCGAAGCGTTCGTACCATCCGGTAACCACGCCAGTTTTCCGCCGCACCGTCACGATGCCGACAATCTGCCGGTCGAAGTTGATATGGAGGAAGTCTACTTCTTCCGTTTTTCACCCGACAAGGGTTACGGTATCCAGAAGATCTATACCGACGACCGTTCGATCGACTACACCTGCACGGTGAAAGAGAACGACACCACGCTAATCCCGGAAGGCTATCATCCGGTGATCAACGCGCCCGGCAGCGTTATGTACTATCTCTGGATCATGGCTGGTCCGAATAATCGCAAATTCCTGTCTGTTCTCGATAAAGACTTCAAACACGTATTGGATTAAGCAATGACCAAGGAACTGTTAATCGGAGTTGATTTTGGTACCGGCGGCTGCAAAGTCACCGTGATCGACACGTCCGGTGAGGTGGTTGCCAGCGCCTCCGGTGAGTACCCGACCAGTCACCCGAAGTCCGGTTGGGGCGAGCAAAATCCGGCCGACTGGTATGTGACTATGTGCCGAGTGCTGAAAAGCATTGACGTGCAGTCGCTGGGGACTCCGATTGCGATCTCGTTTGACAGCTACACCCACGGCGCGGTGCTGTTGGATGACGCGATGCGGGTTATTCGTCCGACCATCATCTGGACCGACCAGCGCAGTGTGGCGGAGAGCCGTTATCTGAATGAGAACCACTATGATCTGATTTTCAAGACTGGTTATCAGGCCCCGACTCCGACCTGGACGCTGCCGCAGTTGTTGTGGCTCAAGAACAACGAGCCGGATAATTTTGCCCGGATCGGACACATCTCCTTTGTGAAGGATTATGTCAGATACCTGTTGACCGGCACATCGCAATGCGATTATATCGAAGCCCAAGGCTCGTTGCTGTGGGAAATGAAAAAACGTTGCTGGTCGCCGGAACTGTGCGGTCTGGCCGGGATTGATGTCAGGATGCTGCCGGAAATCTGTCATCCGTCCGATCCGGCCGGAACCCTAACCGCGCAAGGCGCGGCGGATACCGGTTTGCCGGAAGGGCTGAAAGTCATTAACGGGACCAGCGACAGCGCGATTGAGGATTATGCCGCCGGGGCGGTCAAACCCGGGCAGTGCATCTTGAAACTGGCAACCGCCGGTAATGTCAATGTCATGACTGCTGAATCCCATCCGCATCCCGCTACTTTGACCTATTCCCATGTTGTGCCGGGCATGTGGTACACGGTTACCGCAACCAATGCGGCGGCGGTATGTCAGCGCTGGTTCCGGGAACTGATGTGCGGCGCTGAAAAGGTGGAAGCGGAAAAGCTTGGCATCAATGTATATGATTATCTCGACCGATTGGCCTCTGAGGTTCCGGTAGGATCAAACGGCGTCTTTTTCCATCCCTATCTGATGGGGGAACGTTCTCCTTACTGGGATCCGAATCTGCGCGGCAGTTTTACCGGCATGAGCATGGGGACAACCAAGGGCGAACTGAGCCGGGCCTTGCTGGAGGGCGTCGCGTTTTCATTGCGCGACTGCTATCGCACCATTGAGGAAATGGGACTTGAAACCTATGAGTTTATCCTGATCGGCGGCGGCGCGAAAAGTCCGTTATGGGCCCAGATCGTCTGTGACGTGTTCGACGCTCCGGTCCTGGTGCCGGGCTCCTGCGACGCCTCGTTCGGCGCGGCCCTGCTGGCCGGGGTGGGAATCGGCGTTTGGCCGGATGAAGTCAGCGCGATCAAACAATGCCTGCGACTTGACCGGCTGCTTACGCCGCGACCAGAAGTCGCTGAGCTTTATAACGAACTTTTCGCAAAATACCGGAAAATACATGATGCAATGGCTAATATTTATAAAAATCTCAAAAATTAAAACAAGGAGTCAGCAATGATGTCGACTAGAAGTAATGAAATCCGAGAACTTTTCGCTCTTTCTGTAGAAGATCTAATTGAAAAAAGCGAAGGTCATTTAGTTGTAAAAGAAAGCATAGATGAACTCTATGAATATCTGGCGGATGAAATGGTGGAAGAATTCCGCAAAGCGGAAAAGAAAAACGAGCCAACCGCATTCATTATGCCTGTGGGACCTACTCAACCATATAAAATGATGGTGGACAAAATTAATTCTGAACGTATAAGTTTGAAAAACTGCATCTTTTTCTTCATGGATGAATATTGCGACGATAATGACGAACTTATACCAGTAACTCACCCGTTAAGCTTTCGCCGACAAATAGGACCTTTATTCTTTGATCGTGTCGCTCCTGAATTGTTGATGCCGGAAGAACAACGGATTTTTCCCACTCCGGAAAATCTTGAAAAGCTTCCGCAGATGATTAAAGATGCAGGCGGAATTGAAGTTTGTTATGGCGGTATTGGAGTTCATGGACATGTGGCATTCAATGAACCGGAATCGGGAGTCAGAGAAACAGGCCCGAGGATTTTAACTATTAATGATTTTACCAGAACACTCGATGCGACAAGACACGGACTTGGCGGAAACCTTATTAATTTCCCCAAAAGAGCCATTACGCTTGGACTGAAAGATTGCCTGAAAGCGAGGAGGCTTCTGCTTATGACGCGTAACGAACACAAGGGAATGGACTGGGCAAATACCGTACTGCGACTTTCCGTTCTTGGCTCACCGGGAGATGATTATCCGGTAACACATATCAGAAATCATCAAAACTACATTGTGGCAACTGACAGGGAGACAGCGAAAGCGCCAGGGACTGTAATATAATTATGATTATTGATGCACACGCTCATTTGGTGAACAATCCTGACTTCAGGTTGTTGGAAAAAATTATTAAAAAAGGCAACCTGGAGCAGGTATGGTTGATGGACGTCAGCGGATGTGAACTGCCCACCCATCAGTTCGCAAGTGAGGACGAAATAATTGCAGTCGCAAAAAGATTTCCGGAAGTTTATATCCCGTTCGGATACCTTGATTTGCGAAAGACGCCGGAAGATATCGACAGACTAAAGGAAAAAGGCTTTTGGGGGCTGAAAGCTTACCGGCCGGAAAAACCTTATGACGCGCCTGAATATTTTCCTTTTTATGAGCGTGCCGCACAACTCGGCATGCCAATACTTTTTCATACAGGCATGGTGGAAAAGTGCCCAAAGGGCAAAATGGCTGATAATCTTTCATTCGGCCCGACAAACATGAAGCCCGCTCAGCTTTCATCAATAGCGGCGGCATTTCCTGATTTAACTATTATCGGAGGGCATTTGGGCTATCCATGGCTGGAGGAAACTGCCCAAAATCTTTATTATTACCCCAATATTTATCATGATTTAAGCGGTTATCGAAAAGACGTTGAATGGTTCGTCAAAAATCTTGATCGGAAGTGCAACGACGGATTTACAGGAACCAGATATTTCAATGATAAAATATTATTCGCGACAGATGCTCTTTGTTACGGCGAACCGGAAGGATATTCGTTTTCATTAAAAATGATTAAATTCTGGGAGCTGTTTTTAGAAGTTGTGGGAGAGTATTACTATAGATGGGGAGAAAAACGGGAAAGAGAAAAAATACTGTACGGCAATGCCAGAAAAATTTACGATTTAATAGAAACAGGGAAAAAACAATGAAAACATTCGGATTAGGTATAATAGGTTTAAGCAGACGTTCGAAAATGATACAGGATTTTTCCTGTGACGGAGTCATAATTACCGGAGTTTCCGACCTGGACAGGAATGTTCTTGACGACTTTAGGGAACAAGGTGAAAATGACGTTTTCCTGACCGAAAACTACAAACAGCTTCTGAAACGGAAAGACGTTGACGCAGTCTTCATTATGACCCGCGATCATCAGCATGAGGATATAGCCGTCGCCGCCCTGAAAGCCGGAAAACCGGTCTACCTGGAAAAGCCTATGGCGATAACTATCCAAGGCTGTGACTATATCCTGAATGCTGCCTATGAAAACAAGACGAAGCTTTTTATCGGGCACAATATGCGCTATATGCCGTTCGTTCTCAAGATGAAGGAAATCATTGATTCCGGCGCCATCGGCGAAATCCAGGCGGTCTGGTGCCGCCATTTTGTCGGATATGGCAACTGTTATTTCAGAAGCTGGTGCTCTGAGCAGAAACACACGACCGGACTTCTGCTCCAGAAAGGCGCTCATGATATTGATGTTATACACTGGTTGGCTGGAGGATACACCGACAAAGTTGTCGGTATGGGCAAGCTGTCCGTCTTCAACCGGTGCGGCCGCCGCAAACCGGAAGAACCTGCCGATCGTCACAAAGCGTTCCGTGAAGCCTGCTGGCCGCCGCTTTCCCAGAACGACTTGGCGCCGCATATCGACATTGAAGATCACAATATGGTTATGTTTTCACTGGAAAATGGAGTGCAGGCTTCATACACGCAATGTTTTTATACTCCGGACTCCGAGCGCAATTACACCTTTATTGGGACGCATGGACGACTGGAAAACATCGGCGATGGCGGTGATTGTGAAATCCATGTGTGGAATCAGCGCGGCAATCGCAGTAACCCCGATGTCATATATAAGCTTAAGTCGTTACAGGGTACTCATGGCGGTTCCGACCCTTTAATAATAAAAGCATTCATCGATTTTGTTAAAGACGGCATAGTGCCGAATACATCTCCGATTGCCGCAAGAAATGCCGTAGCAACGGGGATTATGGGACACGAATCGATGCGCAACGGCAATATTCCCCAAAATATTCCGCAGTTGCCTGAACATATCATAAACTATTTTAACAACGGACAAAAATAACAGGACTTTTCATCATGCCTAAAATAACTTTAATCGGTTCCGGCGGAGTAATCTTTGCCATGAACTTTATCAAGGATATCCTGACCAGTGAAGATCTTCGCGACAATGAAATCTCGCTGATGGATATTGATCCGGAACGATTGAATAACTCCGTAGTCGTCACTAAGCTGACCGCGGAAAAACTCGGTATCAAACCGAATTATTCAGCGACAACAAATTTGCATGAAGCGGTCAAAGGAGCGGATTATGTCATCACTCTTTTCCGGGCCGGAACTCTGGCGCACCAGCGAATCGAGCAGGATATCCCGCGTAAATACGGAGTGGACCAGGTGGTTGGAGACTCGGCTGGACCAGGCGGAGTATTTCGCGGTCTACGTACTTTAAAAGCGTTGTTCGAAGTGGTCGAAGCGATGGAACAGGAATGTCCCGGCGCCTATCTGCTTAATTATGTTAACCCAATGTCGCTTAATACTATCGCGTTGAACCTCCGGGCGAAGACGGTTAAGGTTATCGGCCTCTGCCACAGTATTCCGCATACCGCGTCCCGTCTGGCCGGTTTTATCGGGGTGGATAAGAAAGATGTTACTTACTGGGTGGCCGGAGTCAATCATCAGGCGTTCTTCCTGAAGTTCAATGTCAATGGTAAAGACGCTTCTTCACACATCGCCGATGCCATGAATGATCCGGCAATTTACAACAAGGACCGGGTACGTTTCGAACTGTTCCGTCACTTCGGCTATTTCCCGACCGAATCCAGCGGACACGGCAGCGAGTATATGCCGTATATTCGCAAACGTCAGGATTTGATTGACAAATTCGGCTGTCTGCCGGAAAACGCGGATAAAGATTACAGCATGGATGCCGGAACTTCAGGTGCCTCATTGAAGGTCTGTGAAGAACTCCAGCGGAATAACGAGGCCAAGATCAAAGCACTGGTGGACGGTTCGGAAGAGATCGACTTAAAACCGAGCGATGAATACGCCGTCCAGATCATCAAGGCGATAGAGACCAATATACCGATGTCGGCCAATTTGAATGTGATGAACCGGGGCTTGATTCCGACCCTGCCGCCGGAATGCTGCGTCGAGGTTCCATGCATGGTTGATGGCGCCGGGATCAATCCATGTCGCATTACTGACTATCCGGAACAGTTGGCCGGACTCAATCGGGGCTTGATCAACATGCACATCATGGGCGCTGCGGGCGCATTGGAAGGCGACCGCAAAAAAGTATTTCAGGCCATTGCGCTTGATCCGTTAACCGCGGCAGTCTGCTCACTTGATGAAATCCAGGCAATGACTGACGAAATGTTCGATGTATTTAAAACAGAAATAGATCCGCGTTTTTTCTAATTGTCCGTACGAAGGACGGCGATGTGCCGCGGCAGCGAATGAGAAGAGAACTCGATATAATTAAATTATTAGACGTTACAGCTAAAAAGGAGATATAATCAAGATGTCAATTTCAAACAAAAGCTATGCGTATGAGATGATCCGCAGTGAGTTGACCTGGGTGGTCGGCGAGGATTATGTACAGACATGTGATTCCGATAAACTCGGACACTCTATCGACTATTACTGGGTTCCGGAACTCTGGCATGACCGGGGAGAAAAACCAACGCCGCCGGACTTTGTCGTTCATCCGGGTACTTCACAGGAAGTGGCAGAGATTATGAAGATCGCCAACAACTATGGCATCCCGGTAACTCCATGGGGCGGCGGCTCAGGTTCCCAGGGCGGCGCGCTGCCGATGTACGGCGGTATCGTCATGGACATGAAACGAATGAACAAAGTCATTGAAATCGATCCGATATCCATGACCGCGACCGCTGAAGTCGGTATTAATGCCCAGCATTTGGAATGGGCCGTTGAAAAGGCCGGTTACAGTACCATGCACTTCCCCGCGTCAATTGCCTGTGCCACTCTCGGCGGTTTTATCGCGCATCGCGGCACCGGGGTGCTCAGCACCAAATACGGAAAGATGGAAGACATCATCATGGCGCTGGAAGTGGTCACCCCGACCGGCGAGATCATCGAAACGCTGCCGGTGCCGCGTCACGCCTCCGGTCCCGACCTGACCCAGATGTTTCTCGGCAGCGAAGGAACGCTCGGTGTGGTCACCAAAGCCACATTGAAGATTCATCCGATCCCGGAAGCCCGTAAATTCCACGCTTTCCTTTTCCCGACCATGCACGACGCGATGGTGGCCGGTTCTTCAATCATGACCAGTCGGCTGCGTCCTTGCGTCATCCGTCTTTACGACGAACCCGAGACTGCCAAACTGATCAAAAAAGTTCTCGGTATCGATAAACAGGGCGCTTACCTGGTATTCGGCTTTGATGGTCCGGAGAAGATGGTTGACCTGGAAATGGAAGAGGCCTGTAAGATTTGCCGTAAACAGGAGCATGAGGATCTTGGTACCGATATGGGGCAGGCCTGGTGGGATAACCGTTACAAGTTCTTCTATCCGCCATATATGTTCCAGTTGCCGCAGGCATTCGGTACTCTCGATACTGTCGCGACCTTCAAGAATATCGAGAATGTTTACTGGGCCATGAAAAACACGGTAAACGAGAATTTTCCGCAGGCCCAGTTCATCGGGCATTTTTCACACTGGTACGAATGGGGCGCCATGCTTTACGCCCGCTTTATCATAGACGAACCTCCGCAGGATCCGCACGAAGCGATCGCGCTGTACAATAAAATCTGGGATATGGCGATCCGGGCGGCCATCAAGGAAGGCGGCGTGATCAACGAGCATCACGGCGTCGGCCTGAAGCTCGGCCGCATCATGAAAGATCTCTACGGACCGGCCTTCAAGGTTCTCCTGGACATCAAAGCGGTCATGGACCCGAACAACATCATGAATCCCGGCAAAATGGGCTTCAAAGGTACCAGATAACAACTCTGGATCAGAATAAAATTAAGGAGACAGTCAATGAATATAGATAAATACCTCGATGTTATCAATGCCTGCAGGTTCTGCTTTATGTGTCGGCATCTGCCCCCGGTTGGGAATGTAACTTTCAAAGAGGCGGACACCCCGCGCGGCCGGGCTTTGATCGCGGACAAAATCCGCATGAATAAAGAAAACTTGAAAAATCCTGATTACATCAAAACCATGTATGAGTCAGCAGTCAGCGCGGCCAACCGTTATCACTGCGTCAGCCATTACGATGAAGCCGGTCTGGTATTGGCGGTCAGACGGGATATCGTCGAAAATGGTCTGGCTCCGGAAAATATTATTGAACTTGGCGCACAATTGCAGCAGGTCGATTTTAAAGTAAGCGGCGTGGGCGATTCGCTCTATTATGTTGATATGAACAGTGATGCGGCCAATGCTCCGTCCGGCTGTAAAGTCATTTCCGGCGGTGACACCGGCAAGGCGCTTGAAGTGCTTGGCTTTACCGAGGAAGCGGCGGAAGTCTTTGCCAAATTCAAGGCTGCGGTCACGGCATCCGGTTGTAAGACCGTTGTAACTTCCTGTCCGGCCAGCTATGACATGATGAAAGATAAACTGGACGGCGTCAAAGTGCTGCACTCTTCAGAGTTCATCGATGGCAAATCCGGTTCCGGTTCGGTCTATTATCTGGACAGTGACTATCTGAAAAACTATCAGGATAACGCGGTCGCTCCGCGTGAAATTTTAAGCGGACTGGGCTATAATATCAAACCGTTCGGCACCAATCCGGAAGAATCATATACCGCCGGTGAAGGCGCGGTCGTTTTCGATCAGCTTTGTCCGGAACTGGCTGAAAAACTGTGTGGTCGGATTGTTGAACTCACTGATAATCCGGAAACTGACATCCTGGTCACCGCCTCACCGTATACAAAAAGCGTACTTAACAAATACGCTCCGCAGTTGAACATAATGCTGATCGATCAGGTTATGACGGAAGGGATTGCGTAATATGGCTCTGGTAACTTTAAATGAAGTGCTGCCGCAGGCCCGGTCCAAGGGCTGTGCGGTCGGCGCGTTCAATATCGCCAACTACGAAACCGGCAAGGCGGTCATTATGGCCGCGGAAGCCGAACAGCAGCCGGTAATTATCCAGGTCTATCAACGTCTGATGGAAGACCCGTTCATTCCGGCTCTGGGCGCGATGATGCGCAAACTGGCGGAAGACGCCTCGGTTCCGGTGGTTATTCACCTGGATCACGGCGCCTCCCTCGAGCAGGTCAAACTGGCAATCGAATGCGGATTTTCATCGATCATGTTCGACGGTTCGCAGCTTCCTTTCGAAGATAACCTGGCCCAAACCAGCGAGGCGGCTGAATACGCCCATAAGCATGGAGTATCAATCGAAGGCGAGATCGGCTATGTTCCTATCAATGGTACTGCTGCGGCGGAAAATATCCCTCTGTCCACCCCGGAAGAGGCGAAACAGTTCGCCGAGGCAACCGGCGTCGACGCTCTGGCCGTATCGATTGGCACGGCCCACGGTTATTATCCCAATGATCCGGTGATTGATATCGATCTATCCCGGCGCATCGGCGAAGCGGTCAGTATTCCTTTAGTCCTGCACGGAGGGTCAGGTACCCCCCACGCCGTGGTTCGACAGGTACTGCGCAACGGTTTTGCCAAGGTGAATGTGGCGACTGAGTTTCAGCATAAACTCCAGATGGTTTTGAAAGCAGAACTGGAAGCCTTGGGCGACAAGTTCCTGCCGTTGGACAAAATCATGATCAATCCGACCAAAGAGGCCTCAGACTCCTTGCGTCCTTTGATCAAGATGTTCACCAATCCTTAAGCCGCACCACAAGTGGACTTGCTTGAGGATTGTTCATTAAAAAAGACCCTTTTTGTTGCCCTCGGAGCGTCATTGATGACGCTCCCGGGGGGCTTATTTTTAACTGTAAAATCTCAGAAAAATTTATATTGTTCCGGCGACTAACTAACTTGCATTTTTTATCATTAATTATGTTCAACAGAAAACTTAAATACAAGCTATTTAACCGCCGAATCTATAGTACCTATTATTTAGTCTAATAATAAATCACAGGGAAATAATAAAAGGATTATTGTGTTATGGATGCCGGTATTATTGATGATTTGAATAAACAATTTTATGAATATAAAAGTGTTTCTTTCAGGTTAACAGACAACAAGTTTACTATTGTTGAGATTAACAACTATGCCGCAAGGGCGGAAATTTCCCTTTATGGGGCGCACGTCATGACTTATACTCCTCAAGGCGAAGAACCTGTTCTCTGGTTGAGTAAAGCTGCAGAAATAGTGGATGGACAATCTATTCGCGGAGGAATTCCAGTTTGCTGGCCATGGTTCGGCGTACATCCGGATGATCCGACAATGCCGCTCCACGGATTTGTCAGAAATTTTCCATGGCATTTGGAACTGGTTTTGGAACCGGACAGAAACAATACGGAATTAATTTTTTCCCTGACTGATAAGGATATAAAAAATGATGTATTGTCCCAGCCCTTTAAGCTCGAACTTAAGGTTTGCGTAGGAATCGAATTATTCGTTGAATTGAAAATCATTAATACCGGAACTAAAAAACTTGAATATACCGCGGGATTACACAGTTATTTCAATATTGCCGATATTTCTAATGTCCGCATCAAAGGTGTTGACGGTTATGATTGCTTTAATAAAGAAAGCGGTCGTAAGGAAAAACAGGTTGGCGATCTCAGGTTCGAGGGACTGACCACTCGTATTTTCCACCGGATAAAAAACGCACTGATTCATGATCCTGGCTTGAACCGTCAAGTAGATGTTGGTGTTGATGGTGGAGATTCGATTGTGGTCTGGAACCCCGGTCAAGGTGTGGAACAGAGATTTTCCGGCTTCGCTACTGGGGACGAACAAACCATGGTCTGCGTCGAAGCCGCAAATCCGGTCGGAGGCGAGATAGAACTAGAGCCGGGAGAAGACCATTGTCTGTCCACGCGGATAAAATGCGAGATATTCCAGCTTGAGCGGGAATAGTGTAAAAATTAGAATAATGGATGCGGTCTGTGTCACGGATGGCTGTTCTTCAAGAAAGTCTATCTGGAAAGAACCCGGGGGCGCTTGGAATACCGTCGGTTGAATCGTTGACCGGCTGGAAGCCGAACAGCTTCTGCTGGAAAAACGCGACGATCCGACCCAGCCGGGGCGTCCGCTCACCCATCTCGAACTCAATCCGGAAAATCCGCGCATCGCGGGTTTATCCACGGTTCACCACGTATTCTAATACGGTGCCAAAATTATCAGTAACCTGATGGGAGACAAAAGACCACTGAATTGCGGCTCCATAACTGGAGCCGTAATCCCGGACAATACTAATGTAATCCAGCTACTTCTATGCCGCCCAGATCATATGTGTGTACGTCGGATATTTACGTTTATTTAGCATTTTGCGAGCAAAAAAACAATGTCCAATTGATCCTGCTCCGGGACTGTGAAATCATGGTTACTGTCAGAACATTGTTTTCCGAAGTGGAGCTTATTGACGACGGTCCTGTAGCCCTTAGATATTTAAATCCTTCAGGCAGATAAATCGCTATAGTCCATGCTTCTCCCGGTACACAATCTGCAGTTCCTCGGAGTTTCCCGTTTTTCTTATCCCAAGTGATTGAAACCAGCTCTGCCGCTCCTTGGGTAATATGTCTCGATGAGAAGATTATTGTTGGAAACTTTTCCACAGCTGTGATGCGAAGAACCATTGTGTCAAATGCTTGAATTTCCACTAGGAAGGAAATTCCGAATACACCAAGAAATTTACGGTTCCAGAAGTCATAAACTGCAAATAGCCTGCCGTTTGAATCAGTAATGTGTAGATCAGCGTTAAGCCGCAATGAAAGCGCTAGCGGTTCTGATTTTAAATTCGTAAGAGCTACTACATTCCATAATCCGAATTCCCGACAAACAAAAAGGTTCAGCAAGCTGTATTCTTCGCCGCATTTTTTATGCTGTATATCCATGGGATGTATATCCATGACCGGCAGAACACGTTTGAGTAAATCACAGCGTTCCGGCGGTAACTCCCGCAGGTCATCTCCCATTGTAATGGGAAGTCCAGTGAGACCATAAAATGAAACCCGCGTACGTGCCTGGGCTAATGTATTGAATTCATCCCGCAATATGAGGTTGTCGGCATCTGTATAGAGTATAATATTATGCCATGCATAACAGCGATAAATCCTCCTGAGGGCAAAAGTTATGAAATTATTCCAGCTGAAAACATCTCCACTGATTCGCGCCGCATTAAACTCGTCCATGGCAAAGCAGATTTCTCGTTCTGTTTCCCCCGCACAGGAAAGCATGTACACTTCTTGTCCTATGGTCTCCCGCGCTGCCCGGACGAGGCCGTGAACCGCTCTGTCAGTGGAAATTGACGGATCATGAAAATTGTCATGAAGCTCATCGCAGATCGGCAGCATGGGGGAAAAACAATCCCACTTGATCATTAGGAAGCCCCAGTCGAGCACCTGTCGAAATACTGCGGGGATGTATTCCTGAAGTACCTCTGGATGAGTTGGATCGAGCCAGTATTGTCCGCACCACTCTTTTTTCCTTCCCAGTATCCATTCCGGATGTTCCTGATAACTCTGACAAAGTTGTCCGTCATTAGTTACTCCAACCCAGAGGGCAGGAATCAGGCCGAGATCGTGGATCGCTTTGGCGATAGCCGCTAACCCGTTTGGATAGATATCGCGACGAGGAGAAAACGCATCGACGCCTGCAAGGCCGACACCGCTCCAGGAATCGTGACACCACTCCCAGTCAACCCAGAGGCAAAGCCGATCGGCATATTGCCCGAAAATTGTTTTCAGCCGTTCCGCATTTTCCAGCACGGTTTCTTCCGAGGTTTTAAACTGGAGCGCATACCAGGACATCCATCCGGCGGGGGGAGTGGAGAACCCATGTTTTTTACAGATCGGAGCATAGGGAATATTGAATCTATCGCGACAAAAGTTCTCATGGACCCGAAAAGTAAAAGCACGCCCGTAATCCAGGCCGTTAACATATTTGAAGCGATAGCTTTTGGCTTGCCAATCGTAGTTAACGATGAACTGACCGGCAGAATCGAACTCAAGAGCTCGGTCGTTAATCCTATCAAACAATGCGTTATCATGAGGTGAAACAGCCGGGCCGCATGCTGCCCGCAGGAAATTCTCCTCATTGTGCAACCTGATGCTAAAGGTGGAGCTTTCAGGTTCTTCTCCCCATGTAAGAATTCCGTCAACATGCAGAAATCCTCGGGCCATCATACTGATGGACAAGGACTTCGCGTCGATTCGGAAGATCAGTTCAAGTTCAGGAGAACCATCGGGTCCGTTTGAATAAAAGATTGTTGCGCAAAGGCAATCCGGTTCCGGCGTGATTTTCTTGTGACGCTCACTGTAAGATGATAATTCGTAGCGTTTGTCTCCGCAGGTAACATACATTGAACCGTCCCGTATAAATACGGTTTCATGCAGTTCTCCCGCAGTGGAATAAAAACACTGGAATTTCCCGGAAGTTTCATCAGCATCAAGAGAAAAATTTCTGTAATTAAGATACATGAATGATCCTATTTTTTTTAGTTCTGCAAAGTTGTTTCAGCATTTGATTTTCCCATTGTTCCATGGAGCGCCTTTTCCCGTGCAAGTTCGTAGGCGACGGTAGCGAATTCAGCGGCATGGGTGTCGAAAGTAAAGCAGAGTTCTCCTTCAGAGTTGACCGTAACCGGAATTTCCCTGCGGCGCCTGCCGTCGAGTCCAAGAGCATATAGCCTGGCTTTCCGGCTTCCCCCCAGCCGAAGCCGGATATCCGCGACGCCGCGACGAACCAGCGCCGGAAATTTTCCAGGGGCGATCAGCCAGCACATGGTTCGGTTTGTAAAAGTGGTTCCGGTATAACAGCTGTTAGTCAGATGAAAGAATAAAATTCGTCCGGATTCAGCTAAAGCCTGTCCATCCATTGCTGAAGCGCTTACCAGCGCAAAGTTGTCATGATTATACACTTTTAGATATTTTCCTTTAATCTCGCCCCGGTCATTACGCAATACCGCTTCTGTTCGCAGGGTAACCACCGTCATGGTTCCAGCTTTCCCATTCTGTTGAATTTCTCCTGTAGAACTACGTGCAAGACGTTGCGTTAAGTCAAGTTCGCCTTGTCCACATTCAGGAAGAGCTTTAATCTTCGGTAGTATCTTATCAAGTTTTTCATTCTTTTCAGAATCCAGATATGGTACAGCTGATTTGTATTTATCCGGATAAGCCACCACAGAGCCTATTTGGCCCATCAGGCCCAATAATTTGAGATAATTGGGATATTTCCGGTCAAAAGACAACCGCCAGGCCACATCTGGACGGACTAGAATCGGAAGTTTCAGTTTTGAGCTTTGCACATCGCGCCGCAAAAACAGTAACGCAATAATCTTTTCGCTTAATATCTGTATGGGATCTTCCCGCAAATTATAAGATATCCCGGAGCCGTTCAGCCCAATACGTGGGTACCGTTCAGAATAATTGTAACGGAACAACGCATCCCAATCCTGAAGGGACGCGTAAGCTCCATAGACCATCCCGGCTTCAGCCCGGAAAGGATTTGGAAAGCAGAAGTTGTATTCACTTACGCTGAACGGTTTGCCGAAAATACGCGTAGGCATGATGTCGCTGATCGAACCTCCCCATGCCATGCCGACTCCGCTTGCATTACGATATGCCAACGGATAATGATACTTTTTCTCAGGATAAATCGGGTGATCCCAGTAATTGTGATTGTCAACATAATCGAAATGATTACGGATTACAGTAAGGGCCAACTGGTTGTGACAGTTCTGATCCGTAAATAAAGCGTTGCATCCAAGAGCCCGGAGGAATTTACTCAAGCGGAAATATGCATTCAACATGACAGATTCCACAAAACGTTCCGGTTCCTTTTTTCCGGCTGGCTGCTGGGCTTTCCATTTGCTAAAGGCCTGATTGAAGCACTGACGGACAGGGTTGGAGGCGGGAATACTTTTGGGCAGGATAAAGCGAAAACTGTCTTCATTGATAAAACAAATACTCATTAACGCCGGATCGTCTTTTCTGGCCAGCCCAGTATAAGGGTTGACATGTGAAAAAAATTTTTTCGCAAAACACTCCAGGTTTTTCATATACGATTCATCAAGCAGGATTTTCATTTTGACCGGGTTATGAAGTAATGTCTTGTCGCCGATCTTTTGTCGCCGCAGGGAATAAAGGTCTGTGCTGATGTAAAATCCCCGCTGTTTCAGGCAGTGAAAAAAATAGTCATTACGGTCAAGCAATTCCTTGTTCAAAGTCAGATATTCCGGATCGTTCATACTGTTTGTAAGCAATGAGTCATAGAGATGAAAGCGAACAGCATTATATCCCAGCGTCGCCAGTTCCTCTGTAAGTCTTTCAGCTTCCTCCTTGGTTGGATAGTTGGCTTTAAAGCATAAGTTAATGCCCAAGAAACGCTGTGGTTCCCGGGGCCGGCCTTTAAAAACCATATGTCCGTCCCGGATAACAACAGGGCCGTATTTCCCTGCCGGAGCATCAAGAGCCATCCCAGAGAAATCCAGAATGCTGCCTGGTTCAACCTTGCATTGAAAGTCCAACTCCTTCCAGCCGGAAGCCTGGGATACCACGTATGGTTTTCTCGCTGACGCGCCTTCCAGTGATTTTCGAGTCATTGTCATTTCAAGACTGACATTTGTCAATGCCCCCTGTGACGGATTTAAGTAAATCTGCACAATATAATTTGCCCAGTTGCCAAACATTTTTCTGGCATCAATAAGGGAAAACTGAAAATTCCCAGACAGTTCCAAGTTAAAATCGCCTAATGGCAAACATAGTTTTTTGACATTCTTCTTATGAATAATATAATAACTTTCGCCGGAACTAATTTTTTCTGGAAGAATTATTTGTTTATCATCATATTGAACGGGCAAAGCAGCAGTTTGGCCCACTGGCAACTCCAGTTTTAGTGAAATCAATCCAGTGTCAATTGCTTTTGATGATTTTAATGTCCACTTACCTTGGATAATGTTAGAATTCTCCCAACTCATTATTTGTTTATAGTCGAAGACTCCGCTAACAGTTTTAAACTTTCCAATTAAAGTCCAATTCCCTGACTCTTTGCGAGGGTAACCCGAAGCAGCTTGTATGCTTTCGCCCCCTTGCCGGGTTCCTCCGGCCCAATTTGCCGGACGAAATGTGATAAAGCCGGGAATGTTCTGGTTAAATCTCAGAGTACCACTTTCACTAACCTTGCACCATTGCGGTATTGCCGCTGCTGCTGACAAACTCCAGAACCAAAACAGCAACAAATAGATTTTATTACTGCCAGCATGGGCCATTATGTAAAAGAAAAGCGAACAAGGCTCTGTCGGATTAAAATTTTTCCATCGTTGATAAACAATGCTCTCATTAAACCTGTCACATTGCTTCTTGTTTTTTTTCATTACTTGTAATGGTTTAGTGTTGAAAAACTGTTTTTTTTGAAAAAAAATTTTTCCAAAAAGCCAACAGGTTGAAATCGTTTTGGGGGTCATAGTGTCTCCTTGTTAATTTGTAAATTAAATACATAGTCTTTAAGCATATAGTTATTCTCTGAAGGTATATCACAAACCTTCATTTTGATTTATCATTGCTAAATTGTTTAACGTTTTTTTTAATCAAAAGTGGGTTAATTCCCCACTCCTCTGGAGCGTTCCGCTTAAAAAGTGTATTTTGCCAAGCTTTTTCAAAAGCGTCCTGATACTTCGAAGACTCTGCTCCGAGGTAATTCATTAAACCCTCTGGACATTTTGTAAATAATCTCTGCACCTTCCAGTAACCTTCATAACAAAGCACAATATATGTTTGTCTATCCTATATTGCAATTTGAAAAAAATGTTGTAAACACCATGCACACGGGGTTATTCCGTGCTTGAGATTGTCAAGTATCTTATCTGATGTTTTCCTACTGTTATATCAAATTCAACATTTGGCCCATTAGTTACGTTGTATATCTCACCAGACAAAATATCTTCAAGGTTTGCACTGGAGCTGGTAATGTTCAGAAGAGACAAATCCAAGCTTATTGTAGAGTTTTTAGAAACCGGATTATAGTTATATACAACAAGAAGATTCTTACTTGGATAAAGATAAGTGAACACGCCATCTGTATCGGTATTTATTTTATTATACAATACTTCCTGTCCCGCAGTCCAGAATATCATTCTTTTTAGAAGTTTGTAGTAATCCAAAGATGTATCTGTTGTTGAATTACATATCGCTTCACCTTTGTCTATCATAGTTCCTGTTCCGCTGTAGCCACTAATATATCCAACCCTGCCATTGCCATATTCTCTGATTCCCACAATAGGTCCAGTATAGTCTGTGACCAAACCACTTGATGAATAAAGCAGGTTGAGTCCATTTAGAGGTTGAACCCTATCTTGATATGAGACATAACTAAGTTGCGAGTTTAAATTATCTGTTATCCAATGGGTATTCGAAGTTTTATTCATTTCTGCGGTAGGTAGTGTAGTCCATATGCTGTTGTACCCCTTTAAAGTTCCCATACTGGACGCCCCCGACAGTGTATCCAAATATTCTACACCCAAAAGGTCTCTCAACTGAAATGTCATGACGCATGTTTCATAGAATGACGGGCAACCTATACCAATAAAGCCTCCTCCATTTGTCACAAAGTCATTGATTTTTTGAACAACTGTAGGGAATGTCCACATATAATCTCCACTATAACTACTATTTTTCTCTCCAATATTCAATAAGACATCAGCATCGACAGGGATACCATCTTCTTCGATATCCAACAGGGATATAAAGTTGACATTAACTGGCAAGTCAGTTAAGTTTCGCAATACAATCTGTGAACCGAAAATATTGTCCCAACTGGGCCAACTTTTCTCTATGCCCCATGCGTTAACCACGTACACGTTAATTGGGTGAGTAAATATTTCTTCTCCATTAAGCATTAGATGTGTCAACTTGAATTCAAGAATAAGCTGTCGCATTTTTTCTTTAACAGTTGTATCGTTTGACCAACTATCTACTTCCCCTCCAAACGTCAACCCATCGGGCACATTAAAAAGTAGACCACGTTTAATATCTGCCCAACGATCCTCAAGGATGTCAGCTCTATAGTTTAGATAATCATCTTGAAAGGCTGTTGTAAGAAAGCGAGAAAACTCGCTTTGGACAAACCACGGAGAAAACCTAATTATTTTTTCTCCGCTGAATGGGGTATCCATAAGCAATCTAGAAACCATTGGTTCATTACACCCTTTACACATTTGATGGACACCTGCATTTGACATAACGCCTGAATACGGAGACATTCCTATACAGTAATCCCCCCAATACGGACGATACTTTGCGTTATTCACTGTACACGTGTCCGTTATTTCCGCCGCATAGTTTTCCACAACATCATTAATATGGTTAATCCAAGAAAGATATTCCAATGGAGGTGCATAATTAATACTACCATATTTCCCGTTATTCACAATCCAGTATGGGTTAAAATCAATTCCAGTCTTTATTTCAAAATCTCTTTGGTTCTTAGGTGATGCCCATAGGTACCCTGCAAAATTACGGCGGTCTCCTTCCCCCAAATTTAATGGATATCCAGTTCCTACCGGGCGCACATAATCAACCAATCCATTTCGGTCTTTCAAAACTGTATCAAGTCTGGTAGCAGCAGCGTCTACAACACTTGAGAATGCTATTTCCCTGTTCCCGCCATTTTGTAATTCGTGCTTCCAATTTACCATGAAAATTACTCGATAGCTATCACCTACCACAGGATTTTTAATATAGACATTTCTAGTATAATAATCATAATACCATTCATTTTCTAACAATGTGAATGATTGTGTATCATTCACAATCATCCAGTATTGAATATCATTGCTCAAACGAAAATATGTTAATTCCGTCCCCGAGAAACCTTCCAGTGGATTAATTATCAATTCCTCGTTGGACACTGCCTCACTGATTTCGCTGATATAATACTTGTGTAATCTATGGCCTTCAACATCCATGTTATTCAACTGACCATAACACATATTATCTGAAATATCCAAGGCAATAACTCCCCGCTCATCTTCAAAATTCCATATACCAATAGTTTTACCTTTAATATGATGCTCATATATTTCATCCTGAGTCAAAGCCCGATTATATATTTTAACGGAATCAATTAACCCATTAAAATATCTGTAGGAATACCCGATCTTTAGATGTTCGTCATTAGTACCAATGCTTCCTGTATAAGTATAGCTGTAGGTGTTAGCCCCGTTTACGTAACATTTAAAATTGTTAGCCCCGCCATTCTTGTCATACGTAACAACCAGGTGGTACCAAGTTCCTTCTACAGGGTTTGACATAATATTGGGATATTTCGCTTCTCCGCCGATTATAAATCTGGCATAAAATCTATCTAAAATTCTATTGTACCGTATATTATAATCGTTGCCTTTTCCTAAAATTCCGGCATAATCCTCTGACAGGCTTTGCAGTTGCGTTCCGTTTACCCAAGCCTCTATTGTTATCGCGTCTGTTATATTAAGGTTATCATTGTTCCCGCAGTCAACATAATCATCAATTCCGTCAAATTTCAGACAGTTTCCTGTTTTTCCATCTACCCAACAGGTTGAGGTATCCATCAAAGTCAATGCGCCATCATTTCCATTGCTGGATAAATCTGTAGCCGTGTGACCACGTCCTTCATTCATGCTCCAGCCCCCACAATATGTACCGGTGTTAGAATAATGTTCATAGATGTCACTCGCAGCCAAAGCCTGATTATATATTTTAACGGAATCAATTAACCCATTAAAATATCTGTAGGAATACCCGATCTTTAGATGTTCGTCATTAGTACCAATGCTTCCTGTATAAGTATAGCTGTAGGTGTTAGCCCCGTTTACATAACATTTAAAATTGTTAGCCCCGCCATCCTTGTCATACGTAACAACCAGGTGGTACCAAGTTCCTTCTACAGGGTTTGACATAATATTGGGATATTTCGCTTCTCCGCCGATTATAAATCTGGCATAAAATCTATCTAAAATTCTATTGTACCGTATATTATAATCGTCGCCTTTTCCTAAAATTCCGGCATAATCCTCTGACAGGCTTTGCAGTTGCGTTCCGTTTACCCAAGCCTCTATTGTTATCGCGTCTGTTATATTAAGGTTATCATTGTTCCCGCAGTCAACATAATCATCAATTCCGTCAAATTGAAGAGCCTTCCCTTCTTTTCCGTCTACTCGGCATGTATCACTAGACATTGAGCAAAGAACTCCATCATTTTCGTTCCCGGAAGTATCCAAAGCTATATAACCTGAATTTTCGTCAAAACCCCATAGCCAGTATACCCCTTTGTCAAGATAGTGACGGGATATTTCATCTGGAGCCAAAGCCTGATTATATATTTTAACGGAATCAATTAACCCATTAAAATATCTGTAGGAATACCCGATCTTTAGATGTTCGTCATTAGTACCAATGCTTCCTGTATAAGTATAGCTGTAGGTGTTAGCCCCGTTTACGTAACATTTAAAATTGTTAGCCCCGCCATTCTTGTCATACGTAACAACCAGGTGGTACCAAGTTCCTTCTACAGGGTTTGACATAATATTGGGATATTTCGCTTCTCCGCCGATTATAAATCTGGCATAAAATCTATCTAAAATTCTATTGTACCGTATATTATAATCGTTGCCTTTTCCTAAAATTCCGGCATAATCCTCTGACAGGCTTTGCAGTTGCGTTCCGTTTACCCAAGCCTCTATTGTTATCGCGTCTGTTATATTAAGGTTATCATTGTTCCCGCAGTCAACATAATCATCAATTCCGTCAAATTTCAGACAGTTTCCTGTTTTTCCGGTTGTCCAGCATGAATCATTGATAATATCTTCACATAATATATTGTATGTTAGCAGAACATCAATCCCTGCCTGTTTTAATGAGTTTAGCCACGCATTACTATGACTTTCATTTACCCAAGCGGCAGTGCCTCCCAATTCATTGACTCGCGATGCATTTACATATCCACCAATACTGACATAAGGCTTATTGATATATGGATTGGCCCCTAGATATGTTTCAATTTGTGAATAATATAATGTTTCTTCATCATCTGCACAAAAACATAAAACTGATAATGAGGTCAGTAATACTGTAATAATTCTTTTGATCATTGTATTTTTCCTCTCTTTTGTAATGATTTGGCGTTAAAAAGTTATTTTTCATGAAGAAAACTGATTTTTTCAGCCCAATAGCTTTGAACTGTTTACTAATTTATGCAACCTCAATGATTAATATTAAGATTTCTCGACAAATCTCTATCTTTATTAAAAAGATTATTTATTGCCATTTTTACTATACTAACATTAGGTCTTTTGTTTTTTATTAATTTACCAAAGGAAACTCCATTGGTATAGCAAGCTGACTTATAGTTTTAGAAAAGTCAAACAGCGTTATCGCATTGTGTAAAGTATAGCATTACTTCGTATCGTACCCCGAAACTAGAAACTGGATATACAATTTTTCAAGCATTCGACTTTCTTATAATCTATGTTTTCTTTTCATGTTTAGTTTTTATTTAATATTTAGTTTTCTTGTTATGACGTTCCAAGCACAAAGTATTAAGCCCTTTTTCATTTCGAAACTAATTTTTAGAGGTTTTATTGAATGTTTTAATTCAATTTTTTTCACCAAGCCAGAAAATACCGCCCGGCCCTGGGATCGTCCTGTTGCGTGGCACTTCTAAATAGGCTAACCAATTGACATGTAGGTCTCCATAAAGAACATTTGATCCTCCATAGTGAACAGGCTCCGGTAAATTAACATAATGCATAGTAAGATCCCAAGCCGTAACAGAGGGCTTCCAATATCCATCGCCAGCAAGACAAGTTCTTGAAGAGAGGGAGAGCAACCTGACTTTATTACAGTTATGGGGATCTTGACCTATGTAATAGCTCATGGAATATGTCCGAAATTTCGTTGCTTCGGGATGATATCGATATGCAGATGGACAAGTGAAAATCGTTATTTCCGGCCATTTTACAAGAACACTCAGTTTTTCCTTTATTCCAAGATAAGGAGCTATGACCACAGCCCAGCAATAATAGGGATCAACCGGTGCTTGCAGAGGCAGCCAGCCATCAAAGTCATCTGCATACAACATATAGCCATTTCCAATCTGCTTGAGATTATTTGCGCAGGTAATTCCTTTGGCGCGTTCACGAGCCCGATTCAGAGCTGGTAGCAGCATGCTTGCGAGAATTGCAATGATTGCGATCACAACGAGAAGTTCAATGAGTGTGAAGTTAGATAGTTTACAATTTTTTTTCATTCTTAGCCTTCCCATTTTTCAATCTCCTTTGGGGTCGTTTTTGTCATTTATTTTCCACAAAAATATTTTGTTTTTTGTAAGAGTTGAATGTTTAATTCCCTTGAAAAAAATTTTTTTAAAGTTAATCATTTTGTTTCATACTCTGTTCTCCACTAATGTAAAAACTTATATAGGTAAAAAATTCAAATATTAAACTTTTATGATTTACTATCCTGAGCCAATACTCTTGAAAGATATTACACAACAATAAAATCCCTCGCTGGAACAGTTTTTCCATCAGAGCTCATATCATTAACATCGGCATAATTTACCCATACACTTTTTCCGTTGGCATATATGGTTTGAGTAAGGGTATTGCTATGTTTAATGAAATCATCAATGAACTCGGTCTGTAATTGAGCCAGTTTCGCCGTATCGTCACTTGCGCGTTTGATGCGTGCGACATCCTTGACTAGACGTTCATAGGTAGTATAACGTAAATCTCTATCCCAGCCAATGATGTTGGCCCATTCCGGATGGAAAAGATGATGAAAATAATACAGTGGGATGCCGCCGTAAGCAAAATTCCTGAGATAAAGATCTTCTCCCGGAATAGAGTTTACGCCAGCCCTGAATACGTTGTAGATCAAACTCCCGTGATAAACCAGTTCAAATAATGGGATTTCCTCGTCCAGCCAGTCAAAATCATATGAAAGATCATCAGATGACGCCATTCGTGTTGAATCCATTTTACTCCCAATGGAATAGGCTCTGTCAAGTTCCGGCAACGCCCATTCCTTGGCTCCCTCTGACATGCTCGAAGCAAAGGTATCATGCTGCATTCGCATGAGTTCTTTTCCGTATTCAGCAACTTCCTGACGAGTGACCGGATGATTGATATCATAACACTTTTTCAAACGCATAATTGAGGTTACATCACAGTAGTAGCTGCCTCGAATGGGAAGTTTTGAAGTGCGGGCAAAGTTCCTTCTGGCATATTTCAACGACTGGGACGGACAGATTTTTAAGCATAAACCACCGCCCAGCAATACACTGCGAATGTTTTCCCCATCATGACCTCTGCTTAGGTCTTCCAGGTCAAATTCTCCGAATTCCGAGGCAAGCTCAAACGCGCCGGTGTAACAATCATGCAGGCTGACAGGATATCCCAGTTTATCAATCGCAAGAATATTCTTGACCATTAACTCTTCACCGCCTAACCGTTCTTCCACTGGAAATAGTTTTGGCCAGGCGCCATCATGTCCTCCATAATTCCATCCAACCAGATTTAATTCCGCCGGACCGACATTCTGTCTTTTCAGTTCTGCGGCAATTTTGCCTAACATATCAAAAGTAAGATAAACTTTCATATCCGGCTGGTTTTCCGGTGTCTGATGGGAGATCGGAGACGGAACAGTCTTAACTCCATGACGAAACCTTATTGTGATTGCCTTGGCTGCATATTGCAACGTAGGGTTATCTTTCATTTTTTCTTTAAGTGTTTTTATCTTACGGTATTTGAATACATAATCCCTGTAAAAACTCCCAATAGCCACCCAGCTTCCAGCTATGCTTCTTGATCTTATGACACAATCCGTGCCAATCAGATGTTCATCCGCAAAATCCCGTAGATAAAAAACAGCGTCCATAGTATATAAGTGCTCTTTCCCCCAGTTCATGCGCACACGTAAATCTGTATCGAAGCAACCATCTTCTACAATTACGGCAAAGGAACTATCTGATGAAACCAATCCAAATAAGGACATATTGCAACACTGTGAAGATATGGTTCCCTCCTTATATATTGGTAGATAGAATTCACGACTTTCTTTGCCGGCGCAATAGGAAAGATATGCGCTGTCAAAGGGAATAAGCAACGAAGATCCGTCACCTTCTTTTCCTGTAACTTTTCCTGTATCAGGGATAATACATTTAAATTTACACTTTCCTTCTTCCCGTAGCGAAGAGCGAGGAATTCGTACCTCTCTCATTCCATCAAAATCGTTGCACTGCCAGGAAAAACCCAGTTTTAATTTCTCATTCCAAGCCGCATCGGCATCGATACTCCAGCCGTTTTCTTTTGTAACATTGGAGTGAATCTCCTGACTATTTGTATCAAAATAAACTATTTCATGTTTCATAATATTTCATCTTTATTATATTTCTTATTCGTGCTTATTTTCTTTTTGTCGTAAAATTTTATTATTAAATACTTCCTGCTTTAGTAAAAGTCTAATATTTTTAAACATATGGTTTACCTTTCCTCTGATCTGATAGTGAATTGGGGATAATTCTTCATTTTGAAACCATGTTCGCACCCCTGTCTTATTTCCATTTTCTTGGAGCCCGGAAAGTTGTTGTAAGCTATCCATACGCCTGACGGCGGGCAAACGTAGTCGCCAAGGTTTGAAATGATTGATAACTTACAATTCGGGTTTGAACGTTTGACTAGATTGACCGTGTCAAAATATTCAAGTACCGGAGTATATTCTACGTGCCATCGGCCAACCATTCTTTTGAGCTTGGTGCGTCCGAAGTCGCAACACCACGGAGACCACGCGAAACATGATGTGACATCCTGATCAAGTCCGGCTGCAGCAAGAGACTGAAGACCGCCTTGGCTTCCGCCGGAAGCCTTCAGGTCTTTCCTATTCCATTCAGGAAGTGATTTTACATATTGTAGGGCTCTCATTATTCTCATGAACATTCCGTTAAAATATGTCGTTTCTGTCCTGGAGTTTTCTTCCTTGCTGAATGCGTATGCTTTCAGTGTTGTGTTCTTGAGGTTATCGTAATATTCTTTGGGTTTCCCGTTTTCTATACCGTGGGCATTGATCTGGAAATATATTTTGTTTTTTCCATTGCTCAGATTATATCCGGCCCCACTGATGCCATAACCACTGAAGGCCACTTCTGCCGGAAGAGATTTCGGCTTCGCGTTTTTAGGCATTACAAGGTATCCTGATACAGGCATTTTACCGGCGCATGAAATTTTCATATCATATACCACAACCTTGCCGTTTTCTTTTACCAGTCTCTTTTCGAGGACTTTCATCTGAACAAACGCGAGGGTTTTCTTCTGTTGAGCCCAGAATTCGTCAAAGTCTTTAGGTTCAGGTAAACCTTGTAATGTATCGGGGGCAACACATGCACCGCCGTCAAAGAATATCGGTTTTTTCTTGTTGTGTCTGAACATTCCCATTATTTTTTTGCCATTCTCATCAATAGCAGTAACATACAGGCGGACGAAGCCGGGCTTGTTTGTTGATGTGGTGATCTTGACGCCTTCTTCTGTTGAGACGGCTTCACCTTTTTGGGTTATTCCATCGTCGCCGGTCCTTGTCCAGAGAAGCTTTTTTCCTTTGACTGGTTTGTCGTTTTTATCAAAAAAGGTTACGGTAAAAACCATCTCTTCACCTGGCTTGAATACCGGTGATTTTCTGTTAAGAGTCCCGAAAAAGTAATAATCGTTTGCAAATACCGGCAGACTTGTTACGAGGAAGGCGACCAGAACGAGGATGTTAAATACACCATTGCCATCAGACGATAAATTTTTATCTTTTAAAGTAATATTTCCCATGTCTTTAACTCCTTAACAGTTAGCGTTGAGCAGAAAATTCAGTTTTAATCCTGATTTGCGCAGTTCACGCAATTCCTCCATCTGCAATGCAGTATTTTCATCATTTTGAACTGGAGGCTCCGATGCGGTTTTAGGCCAGGAAAAATATATTTCTCCCAGAGAATCTTTGTTATCCAACGCGATGGGACTGAACATATCGTCTTCATTCTGTTGTCGATATCCAAGCGCAAATTGCATAATCTTCTTTCTCCAGACGGTTTCAATCAATCATAGGATTATACGGTTCCGATTCTTTGGCGATTCCCAGATTATCGCGTTCGTTATATTTTATATATTCATCATAGGCTTCACTCATGCCTTTTTCTTTATATAGCTTAAGAACTTCCTCTGTTAGTTCGTAAGGCTTGGAACGATCAATTTTCCATGGTTTTTTATCTCTGAATTTATTATAAAAAAGATTCTTGATCTTTTTTCTTTCCTCTAAATGAATCATACAAGCTCGAATGCAACCGGCTGCACCTTCTACTGCACGCCCATAACGATACTGTCTCGGATATTCACCTTCAAAGGGATTCAATTCATTATCTAAACCGCCATGGATGCCTTTTTCACAAGCCATTTCATCAAGTTTACCCCATTCAATTTCGTGCCCCGCAATAGTTACTTTGACAGATTCATCTTTAGAGATGGCTTTGCCGGTACAGTTTTTTACACACAACTTACAGTGATCACAAATTTTTCCCTCATAAATAGGATCAGGTTCAAGTTCGGCATCCGTTAAAAGAATGACAAACCGCTGGCGAGGCCCGAATTCCGGAGTAAGAAAAACTTTACTCCACCCGATTTCACCTAATCCAGCCATATAAGCCGCAAGCCTGAAATGCACCAGAACATCAGGATATGGTTTCCCTTCAGCCACAGGCCGACTCCAGCCTTCACGGAATTTTCCAGTAACTATATTTGTGGCTTCTCCTCCGTTTGCGTTTAACATTGGAACTGTCTCGTAGCCTCGATCCTCAAGATAACGGGTTAGGTTCCATAAAACCATTGGACCATAAACTTGATTCAGAGCCGCATATCCCATAGAGGGATAAGTGCTGAATAATGTGCCTTCCTCAATACCGCGTAATGTTCCTCTGGCAATCCTGAATCCAAGTACTATCATAGACTTCGCATTCGGGAAAATATATCGAGCGTCGTTCTGTTTCGGGGCTCCCTCAAAACGGCTCATCGGGGATATCCCGACTAAGTCAGCCCCCAAGCTTTTTGCATGTTTTTTTACTTCTTCTGCAGTAATCATTTTTTTCCTTTGTTTTATTTGTACATGTAACTGGTCTATAACTACCACTTCTAAGACTTTTTAACGTATAATCTCAATTGTAAACAATGGTAAAATATTCTCATCTCATTCCCGGCAATTAGTTCATATATTGTATTACGTTTTTTTACCTTTATATGAGTGAAATGTATTATATATACATATATTATATATGGATATTATTGTATTTGGAATGGATAGAATGCGCAATATTTTGTACATTATGAACATTAGCTGTGAATATTCCTTTTATGAGCTCTAAACAAATTTCCCTCTGTATTATGGGAACCCTATAATCAACGCGATAAATTACATCCGCTGATTGATTTTTATTCCACATTTTTTTATGTCCATATAAGATTTGTAAATATTTTTATAACGGTCGAAATTTCCTAACGAATTCTGGTGCTTTTCTTTTACCATTTGTTTTTTCGCCTGCTCATAAGATGAGAATACTTTTCCTTTTACTCCTGCAATAATAGCAGTTCCTAAGGTTCCACATTCCTTTTCCCTGTTTTCAACAACCGGAATATCAAGGAGATCAGCAATTATCTGCTGCCATAATCTTGATTCTGCGCCTCCGCCGGAAATATATAGTTTGCTAATAGGATATCCACTTTCTCGGAGCTGCTCCAATGCGCTTTTGAAATACATAATAATTCCGGTCATTGCTCCTTTATATATATCTCCGCGTGTATGTACAAACGACAAGCCGCCAATCAGGCCTTGTCCTCCGGCAGCATAATCTAAAGGACCGGTTTGGGTGAAATAGGGAAGCACAATTGCCGGGTGTTGAGCCATGGTTGCTTCTGCGTCCATTAGTTGATATGAACGGTCGTCCGGCAAATCACGGAACATCTCCCGCTTTAGCCATTTTAATAGTGCTCCTCCGGAACCGTGATAGATAAAACTGACATATCGGTCGGGAATGGTATGCGGTTCAATATTGAGTCCCAGTTTCGCTAATGGAGATTCCGGTCCAGGACAATCGTGTGTCAATACCATACAGGCATAGGTTCCCAGCCCCAGCATAGCGGTCCCTGGCTCACATACACCGGAACCAATTGCAGCGGCACACTGGTCATGGGAACCGCTTACTACCATGATATGTTCCGGTAGTCCCAGTTTTCGGCTCATCTCCTGGGTTATATGACTTACAATCTGCCCGGACGGAACCGGCTTCGGGAGTTTTACACAATCGATGCCTGCCGCATCAAGCAAAGGCTTTGACCAATGACGGTTTGACAGGTCGAAGAGTAGCGTCCGAGCCGCCAAAGAATAATTCATCTGAACCAGGCCAGTTAGTTTGTAAGTAACAAAATCCGCCCAGGAAAAGAACTTGACGGTTTTTCTATAGAGTTCCGGCTCTTCCATCATGACCCGGCATAAATACGGCAGTGCATATCCTCCTCCGGCTGGTTGCCCGGTGATATGATAAATTTTATCAATGTCGATTTTGCTAATAAAACGTTCCAGATATTTATCTCCGCGTGTGTCTGTACCCAGTACCGAATTGCCGCAAATATCACCATTGTGATTAACCGGAACCATTGCTTCACCCATTGAGGCAACCGAAAGCGCCGCGATTTCAGTAACCTTCGCGGTGCATGAGATGATTATTTCCACAATCCCGTTCCATACCTCTTGAGCATCAAGTTCCGCCTGTCCATGTTGTGCACGGATAATTTCATATTCGCGGTATGCTGAAACCAGCTTGTTTCCTTGTTCATCGAATATTGCCGCTTTGCAACCGGTAGTTCCGATATCTATTCCCATTAAGTTCATGTTTGTTTTATTTCCCTGAAAAATTCTGATAGTTGAGCGTTTCAAGAATCTCCAACATTATATCTGAAGCTTTATCAACAGAATCCATCAGATAACGATTTGACTCAACTGATTCAAAGTCATTGCCAAACAGGGCTTCTGCGCGTCTGAATAAATTTCCAGCTGCATATCTACCGGCTTCACGGGCAATTTTCGTCCACATATTGACCCGTACCACTCCGTCATCAGCCAAGCTCGACATCTGCTCCACGTTAAGCGATGACGTTCCGTGCAGGACCAGCATTTTTCGTCCAAGAACATCCGTAAGACTTCTGGCGCGTTCCTGTAGGTATGTCACATCGCCGCAGCTTGCCGCCTGTTGTTCGGTGCCGAGATCGGCCACCAGAAAATCAATACCGGTATTTTTGACATAAGCGGCGGCCGTCTCCAGATAATTATCAGTTTCGATGCTGTTATCTTTATCGTGTTTATCAGCAACAACCAGTTCCTCCATGATTCCTTCGATCATGATTTTCTTTCCGTATTTGCCGATGTAATCACGGGTCATACTGATATTCTGTGCGGCGGGATAACGTTGAGCATCAAACATTACCGAGGCAAGATACTTAGTCCCCTCGGTAAGCGCCCACTCATCACGTTCCGGGTCGGCATGGTCAAGATGCGGCAGGACAACGATATTATGATACGGTGAATCCTGATTGCCGCAAAGTAGATGCATATGTTCCATGATGCTTATAAAACCGAGTTTAGAGTCTTTGCAGTGTGTTACCCGCTGCGCCTGCGGCATATACGGATAGTTAAAGGTCATCGCAATTGCCAACGGTATGCTTTCAATCTGGTATTTGTCGCAAAGCTTTTTCGCCGCAAGCAGAATCGCTTCAGTGTTCCAGTGGCTGGCAGTGCAGAAAATCGCCATTGCAGCTTTGTTTTCAATTACCTGTTCAATTGCTTGCTGTGCTTGTTTTCGGGTATTTATTATAGGCATAATATTTACCTCCGTCCTTTGCGCAACGCGCTCTGTATTTCTTCCAGAGTGGGCGCGACCGGATCAAATTCTAAATTATCGATATGTCTCGCAGCCTCATAAAGTGCCGGAGCAAAATTACCATATACGCAGGAAACATGATGTATGTATGGGCCATAGATAATTTTTTCCTCCCATAAAGGCCAGTCATTGACTTCAATATAGCTGTAAGTTCCCTGATTAAATGGACCTGGAACGCTTTTGCCTTCACCGCAAAAAAGAGAATATTTACCGTTAATGCCATCGAAACGGCTTACCGTAATGGGGCCGTCCTTGAGCTTCCAGTTACAGACGCCTTCCGCATGACTGGGCAGAACAAAATGCTTATTGATATTGCATTTTTCCGCAGCGAGAGAAGCTGGAAACGGTCCGCAATGCCATAACAATTCAGCGTTGTCATTTTCAGGATGACGTATGGTCAGATCAGCAAAGAATGTCGGTTGCATGAAATGGCCACATGCCTGAAGCAGCAGGGAACTCAACGCTCCGTGAATGTCGGTTTCGCAAGCAACCGGTAAACCGGAGTCGGTCAGTTCGGCATGAACAAAACAGGAGCACAAATTCAATTCATCCTGCAAAGAATCCCAGCATTGAAATGCCACGGCGTTGAGGTTTTCAGCTTCGGTCCATTTTTGAATCGCCAGTTTCAGAGCCGCTAGTTTTAGCGGAAGTTCCTTGCTGACTCCAGAAAAATCAGCAGTCTTGCACATGGTAGCAGCAGTATCAGTAAGCTGTGAAGATGGTGACGCCAGCGAGCTTTTGACCTCAGCAATGATTTTACTCAGATCAATTGGGATGATCTGAATGCCGAACTTTTCGGTCAGTTCGCCTTCGTTGACAACAACCGAATAAAAATCCCGCGGTCGGGTCGAAACCTGCCCAATACGCGCATTGATAAAATGTTTGACCGAGTCAGCGGCCCGGAGAAAATTCAGGAAACCGTTCGCAAAAACCGGGGCGTCGAGTCTTGAATTTGTGATATAAGAGAATTTTACTCCGAATCGTTGCAGAACTTTTGAGCTAGCGAAAAGACCGCATTGCGAATCACGTAAACGCTCACCTGCGACATTTGGAGCTTCATCCCGCGGTCCCCACAACAGTACCGGTTTGCCAATTTTCTTCGCGGCCTGGGCTATCGCATCTTCAGAACCAAAATTACAATGTGGACAGAAAAGCGCGTCAACTTCGTGCTTGATGAAGTGTCTAGCTGCCTGCTGACTATCTCCGGCATCACATAACAACCCTTCCTCATTCAGCCAGTCAAGGTCAATAATTTCAAGGTCGGGCGCCAGATCTCTGATCTTCTTGAGCGTAAGTTCTTTATATTTGATTGAATCTTCGCGGGAAAAAAACCTCCTCCTAGTCGGCATGAATCCAAGACGTAAAGGCATATGCATAATTAAATCCTTTCATTTGCATATTGTTGTCACGTGTCAACTAATATTATAGTCCATTTTTTTCACGTGTCAACACGATGATTTTAAAAAAGCATTAAAAAAAGCTTAAGAGCAGAAATCAAGCTGATTCCCGGCGGATAATCTCAGGGGCGAACATATATTGTTTTTGATCAGGTTTACGACCTTGTAAATATTCATCAATAATATCAATACAGGTACGAGCAAATAAATCATTACGCTGACGAATAGTAGTCAAGGATGGACTTAAAAATGCACTGAAACGGAGATTGTCATGTCCAGTCACCAGAATATCTTTTCCTATAATGATTCCATCTTCATTTAATGCTCGCATTGCCCCTAAAGCCACAGCGTCAGTAACACAAATCAAGGCATCCGGTATAATTCCCCTTGTAAGAGTTTGTCGCAGATTTTCGTAACCGAACCTTTCATTGTCCTGTTGCTCCTGACTATATGAACACTCCACGAGGGAGGGCGACAAGCCATGTTCCTGCATAGCTTCACAATAACCGCGCTTACGCTCCCGGGCTGTTCTATTGGTGTCATAATAAAAACTTCCTAAGTAAGCAGGGGAGCGACCGGCGTTAATCAAAGTCTCTGTTATTTGTTTTACGCCGAGGCAATTGTCGTTGATAACATGGTAGCAATCTTCATTTAACGGTCGGTCGAAATATACCACCGGAACATTTTTGCGGGCAATTTCATGGATACGTTGATTAGGAGCGTTTACAACCGGAACGATTATCATTGCACAGACTTTCAAGGATAGAAAATTTTTTACAATTTCGGCTTCAAGTGCACTGTTGTTATACGAAGAGCGATAAACCAGTTGATAGTCCCGTTGAACTGAAACATAATCAAGCACTTCAATAAACTCACTGTAAAAATCATCAGTAAGATATGGAACCACCACTCCAATCAGGGTTGTACGCCCCTTTACCAGCCCGACGGCATTGCGGTTGGGAATATATCCGTATTTTTCGCATTCCTCCAGAATACGCTTGCGGGTTTGGGGCAGAACCTTGGAGTTGTTGCTCAAGGCCCGGGAAATAGTATATCGTGAGAACCCCGTCTTTTTCGCAATAAAATCCATTGTTACCATAATTTAGCACAACCGTTTGTTATAATTTATAAAGCACCCGTTTTGAATATAAAACTCTTTATCTATAATTTCAAGTATGGTTTTAACTTTCCTGATGTCTGCGGATAAAAGGATAAAAGCCTTTTCCTCCCGGGATTACAAAATTGGCTCAAATGCAGATTAAATCAATGGTGGTGACTCTTGGCTATATTGATAAAGCATATTTCTTTGCGGTAATTATACGGCGAGATGCCGTATCTCTTTTTAAACAATTTAGAAAAGTAAAATTCATCATTAATTCCAACTAAATAAGCAATATCACTAATCTGCCTGGATTCGCCACGTAGCAATTCAGCGGCTTTGCGAAGCCGTTGATGAATAACAAACTTTTGCGGAGATATTCCGGTTATCTGTTTGAACAAGCGTCGAAAATGAGTTGATGAGATTCCCATCTCCTTTGATTTAATATCAAAGTCAAAATTCAACTGTGGAGTATTCTCTATATCCTCTATTAGTTTGTTCAATATTGGAGTTTCCCATCGGGAATTAAGCAGGGACTCATCTTTTTTCGCTATCTCTGACATGGTATCATGGTCATGCAGCATCAATAGCAGTTTTTCAAATTTCAATATCAGTTGGTCGTGATCGACAAAGCGGCTGTTGACTTCTTCAATAATCTCCGTGATCAAATTATAAAACACATCCGGTTGATGTATTTTGATCAACGGATTTTCAGGTTTTACCGGCAACAGACCCGACGCGATATAGGAATCTACTCGAGTCCCGGAAAAACAGACAAAGTTATGATCTCGCGGGAGTCCGTCAACCGAGCCATACTCGAAAAACGTCCCGGGATGAGAAATAAACGCATAAGGACCCTCAACTATAAAATCATACTTCTGATTAGTTTTCAGGTGTAATTTCCCCCCATGATTATACTGGAGTCCGTAATACAGGGGAAAATGACTTGAACTTCCACTAAAATTATGATGTGCATAAGCAATATGCAGTTTAATGTCATTAAAAAAAGAAGTCATAATAATATTTATCCATAATGTTCATAATGTACAAAATATTGCGCATTTTATCCATTCCAAATACAATAAAATACATTTATATTATGTTATATAATACATTTTATATGTATGGAAGTCAATTAAAAAGGTAAATAAAATGGAAAAACTTATTGTCGGTTATGTCGGGCTGTCGAAGGCAAGCTGGAAAACTCCTAAAATCCAAGGCTTAATGGATCAGGCAGTCGCCAGTCTAGAAAAACTTCCGGTTGAAGTCGTACGTCAAGACGAATTGACTATCTCGGATAATGAAGTGATTAAGCAGTGCGACCAGTTCAATGCAAAACAGGTTGATGTCGTAATCATTCATTTCCCAACCTTTCCACTGGGTGCTATGATTCCGGAAATCGCCAGCCGAACCAATGTCCCGATTCTGCTTTTTGCCAACCCTGAAAAACCGGCAGAAGGCGGGATTTGGGAGCAAAACTCGTTCTGCGGTGCCAATATGGCCGCACATGTCATGCATCGGATGAAGAAGAAATATCGGATGATCTGGGGAAAAAGCGAAGAACTCGGCGGTCTTGTCAAATCATACTGTAACGTTCTGGCCTGCGCCAAAAGCATTAGAAATACCAAAGTCGGCCTGATTGGCGGGCGCGTCCCCGGGTTCTATACCTCCAACTTCAATGAACTGCGTTTACGCACGGAACTCGGCAGTGCGGTTGAGATAATTGACCTGGTAGAAATAGTTGAAACTGCCAGAAAAATTACCGGCGAACTAGCTATCGCCGGTTTGGCCAAAGTTAAAGAGAGTGCCGCCGAAACCTGTTGTGTCAGTGATGAAGAACTGGCCAAAGCCGGCAAACTTTATCAGGCCTTCATTCAGGTTAAAGAAAAATATAATCTCGACGACCTGGCAATCCGCTGCTGGCCGGAGTTCCCGGATTACTATGATATCGCACCTTGCGCGGTTATCGGCATGCTGAATAACGACGGAATTGTCAGCAGTTGCGAAGGCGATGTTTACGGGGCCTTGACCATGGCCATGCAGAAGCATCTCAGCGGCGGCGGCGCTCCGTTCTTTGTCGACCTGATCTCATTTGATTATGGTGATAATACCGGCGTGGTCTGGCACTGCGGCGCGGCACCAAAATGTTTGTGCCGCGACTCGTCCGAAACCGTTCTGCGGAAGCATATGCGGGTTGATGGTGGCGACAAAAAGGGTTTGACCAACGACTTCTCGCTCAAGTCCGGTCGGATCACCTTGGCCAAGCTCGACGAGACGGATGAAGGTTACCGCATGCTGATCGCAACTGGAACCGCACTGGATACAGACAAGTTTATTCGTGGTAATCCTTTGCGCATCAAGTTCGATGACGATATGAAAAACCTGATCGACACCATTATCAAAGAGGGTTTTGAACATCACTATTCGGTTATTCACGCTGATATGAAAAACGAGCTGCTTGCCTTATGTGAGCTTTGCGGCATCAAGCCGATAACGGTTGGCTAAAAAAAAGGAGATTTTATCATGACTAATATCGCACTGATTGGAGCCGGGCGCATGGGCCGATGCCATGCCGACAGAATAAAAAAACTTGACAACGCAGTTATCAGATGCGTGTATGACCCTAAGGCTGAAACCGCAAAGGACTTTGCGGCGAAGTACGATGTATCCCAAATCTATAACTCCGCCTTTGATCTTTGTCATGATGATTCCATCGACGGCGTTCTGGTCTGCAACTTCTCAGATCAACATTTTCAAACAATATCAGAGCTTATTGCCGCGGGTAATAAGAGGATATTCTGTGAAAAGGCATTGGTCAGAAATCTTGAAAACGGAGAAAATCTACTGAAAATGGCCAATATCTCTGAAGCGATGATTATGGTCGGACACCATCGCCGTTATGATAAAGGTTATATCGAAGTCAAACGAATGATTGACGCTGAAGAACTAGGCCGGATCCGCATGGCAAAAGTTCACTATTGTCACCCTGGCTATGCTCGTGAGTGGGAAGATTTCTTCGCCAATTTCGGGCGCAGCGGTGGCGTTATTCTGGACATGATGAGCCATTTATTCGATCAGCTCAACTGGTATTTCGGAGAAGCCGTAAGTGTTTCCGGGAACAGCGTAATGTTCGACCGTTCACAGCCTTTACCAATGGATTATGTTTCCGGTACCGTAACCTATAAAGACAACATTATCTGCGGAATTGATGGCAGTTGGCAGCGCTATGGCGAAGGTTGTGACAGGATTGAGGTCTACGGCGACAGCGGTTGCGTTATCTATAACTGCGGAGCGGATCATGTGGACATCTACCGCCCTAATGAACATACCATTCGTCAAGTCGGCAAATCTGATGCTTACGCCGACCAAATGGAAGCATTCAAAGAGATGATCGAAAACGGAACTGAGCCGGTCAATTCGCTACAGGCTGGATTTGCCTCGGCACACGTGGCGCTAAACATGATTGATGCGGCTAAACAACATAAAACATTGAGTATAACTGGAGAAAAATAATGAGCAAACAAAAAATAAATGTGACGATCTGGAACGAAAACGTTCACGAAAAGACTAATAGCAGAGTACTTGAAATATATCCCGGAGGCATACACGGCTTTCTCGCCGATAAATTGCAGGCGCAAGACCTGAATATCAGAACCGCCACGCTTGAAGAACCTGAACACGGGCTGTCTGAAGAAGTATTGCAAAACACCGACGTGCTTATCTGGTGGGGGCACGCCGCCCACGACAAAGTCGACGATGTCATCGTCGACCGGGTCCAGCAGCATGTATGGGACGGCATGGGCATAATTGCCTTGCACTCCTCCCATATGTCTAAAATCTTCTGTCGCCTCAATGGTACCAGCGGCAAACTACACTGGCGTGAAGTCGGGGAAAAAGAACGTTTGTGGGTAGTTAATCCGGCCCACCCGATCACGGCCGGAATCCCGGAACATTTTGATCTGCCTTACGAGGAAATGTATGGCGAACCGTTCATGATTGCAGAAGATGCCAAAGTCATTATGATGTCCTGGTTCGAAGGTGGGGAACTGTTCCGTAGCGGCTTTACGCTGCAGCGAGGCAATGGCAGAATGTTCTACTTCCGTCCGGGGCACGAAACCTTTCCATCATTTCATGATAAAAACGTGCTTAAAGTGATCGGGAATGGAATCCGCTGGGCAACCCCGGTATATCGGGCTTCATATCCCAAAACCCATATGCCGGATGCGCTGGAAGTTATTTCTCCGAAAGACTTCGAACACGTTAAGGCTGGAATAATCAGAAACTAGCATAAATATTGGAATATCTATAAATTGTTCAACCTGGAAGAGTATCAGGTCTATAATAACAATTTCAGTAAATGATAAATCCACTTAATATTATTTAAATAATAATGAACAGGTATAAATTTGCATTTAGTTGATTGGATAATTGTATTAGTGCCAGTATTTTTTGTCTTGGCAATGGCGATTTACGTAAGAAAATATGTTCGGGGCGTAGCTGATTTTCTTGCGGCCGGACGTGTGGCCGGACGTTATGTGATTTCGGTTGGAGACATGCAGGCTGCATTGGCGGTTATTACTCTTATCGCAATTTGCGAAAAAGAATATCAATGCGGTATGGCTATGCTTTTCTGGAATAACCTGACCATTCCGGTTGGTGTTTTTCTTTCCCTAACTGGCTATTGTCTTTATCGTTACCGCCAGACGAAATGTCTTTCCATCGGTCAATTTCTTGAGATCCGCTATAATCGTCCATTACGCATCATTGCCGCGTTCATCCGCACTGTCGCCGAAATGACCACCAACGCCATCGGTCCTGCTGTTGCGGCCCGCTTTTTTATATATTTCATCGGTTTGCCACTGACGGTCAATATTTTCGGCTTGCATATCTCAACTTTCGCTCTTGTCATGGTTGTCGTTCTTTTCATGGCTATGCTAGTAATTTGGCCAGGCGGGCGCATTTCATTACTGGTAACTGATGCGATCCAAGGTTTGATGGGATATCCGATCTTTGTGATTTTTACGGTATTTGTGTTGAGTGAAATGTCATGGACACATGATGTTGCTCCAGTTATGCTCGACCGCGCTGCCGGAGAAAGCTTTCTCAATCCGATGGATATTAATTCGTTGCGTGACTTTAATTTATTCGCGCTGATTGTGACGATTATTGGTACAATTCTCAACCGGGCCGCATGGATCGGTAACGACACCACTAATTCTGGGCGTAACGCGCACGAACAGAAAATGGCTGGTATTCTTGGCGCGTGGCGTAACGGTTTTGCGATACTGATGTTGAATTTGTTAGCTCTGTTTATGGTTACGGTTATGCTGTCGGGTAATTTTGCCGGAGAAGCGAGGGAAATCCGCATCGCGTTGGCTGATAAAGTTGCGTCCGAGACTATTGGTGATCAAGCAGTCAGGCGGAAAATCATTAATGACATTGTTGCTATTCCGGCGGCAAAACATACGATTGGAGTTGATAAACCCTATTCGCGTAAAAACAATCCAGATATCATCTATCTGGATACTGTTCATAAACATTTGGAAGCGACTCCCGAAGGTAATACTACTTTTCAGCAATTCCGGACACTCTATTATCAAATGATGGCGCCAACATTGCTACGTAAAAAACTACCGGTCGGCATAATGGGACTGTTCGTACTGTTGATGACCATGCTGATGCTTTCAACCGATGATTCGCGGATTTTTAATGCTTCCACGACTTTGATTCAGGATGTAATTATGCCCTTCCGAAAAAAGCCGTTTAAGCCAGAACAGCATCTTTTCTGGCTTCGGGTGATGTCTGTAGCAGTTTGTCTTTTTTTCTTGGTGGCATCACTGTTTTTTGCCCAGATAGACTTTATTACAATGTTTATGTCAATCATGTGCGCATTATGGCTGGGAGCAGCCGGGCCAATTATGGTTGGCGGACTTTATACTCGCTTTGGAACAGCCACCGGAGCGTTTTGTGCGCTAATTTTCGGGTCCGGAGTATCGTTTGTCGGCTTGTTGCTACAGCGTACTTGGAGCAGTCATGTATATCCATGGTTGGCAGAAACCGGCAACTTGAAATACATTAGTGCGGCATTTAATTCAGTAACCTCTACTTTCTCTCCGTATATCGTATGGGAGATGAATCCGGTAAAGTTTCCTGTTAATTCCTATGAAATTTACTTTCTGGCAATGATGTTAGGTATTGGCGGTTATGTGATCGGCTCACTAATTACCTACCGCCAACCGTTTAATTTGGACCGATTATTGCATCGCGGTAGATATAGTGATGGAGAAAGTATGGTAAATAAAAGTGCTTGGACATGGCAGAATATCTATGGCAAACTGATAGGCATTGATGATGAATACACTTTGGGAGATAAAATTATTGCGTGGAGCGTTTTTAGCTATTCGATAGTTTTCCAGTTTCTGGCAGCGTTTGTCGGTGTGCTGATCTGGAATACAGTTTCTCCGTGGCCAGTTGAATGGTGGAGTTGGTATTTTTTCATTGTGGTTATTGTTGTGGGAATTATTATGGGCAGTGTCTCAACAGTCTGGTTTATGGTCGGTGGGATAATCCACTTGCGTCATTTATTCAGAGATCTTGCTTCTCGCGTCAATAACCCACTTGACGATGGTTGGGTGGTTGGGCATGTTTCTCGGATGGATGTCGAGAACATCGGTACTGAAGATGAAAAGAAAAAAGTTGCAGCAGAAGAAGAGGAAGGAGAAATGCTGTGACGTTGATCATGTCTGAAGCCAGTAATAAAAATATTTTGATCTGTAAGCCAATCATACAAATGGAAAAATTAATAAAGCAAGCCGAAATAACAAGGAGAAATCATCAGAGAAATAATATTGAAAATAGTGACTTCTTTATTGCGTCAACATTCATGAAATATAGGTTAAAAGATAAAGATGTATAAGCAAATTTGGCAAGAGGAAATGATCGTTGAACATTTCTTGTTTCGTTAAGACAGGAAAAGATTGAATTCACATCACTACGCCGCGAATTATCCGGACATGCACGTTGTGGCCAGTAGATTGTTCGGTTCCTGAAAGAATGCCATCGAAGTGACGGGGCTGGACTATTCGCAGATTTGTAGAAATCAAAAGTGATCAAACAAATCAAAGAAGCTCATGCAAAGGATAAACCGATGAATTCCAGTCCGAAACAGAGTAATAATAACCCGCTCTATATGGCGGCGGTCAAACGTTTCGGCAACTTGGGAAACGCAGTAAAAGCGGGTAGGATAAATTACGAAAAAACCCTTATTCATCGCTGCACGACAGAGAGTGATATCAAGTGTGAAAACATGTTACTATACCGCAGCAGCGTCGACCTTTTTTATTCAAATATGCGAAAAAACTATCAATATCTGCTGGCCGCCGGCATGAAAAAATTAGGCAACGGCAGTTGGGCTATCGTCCGGTAGTAATACGGCATTTTGACTAAATACCGGAGATCACCGGAAAGAGGTAAGAACAGTTGGATGTGGCAACATTTCTGAGTAAAGCTTCATGGCTTGGAACGTACAGGTGCGATGTACCGCTTTAGAAGCGGATAAAGAGAAAAGGAAAGAACTCTGGGTAACGTAACAATAATGGATGTAAGATAAAAATTTTCACGTGGCGCGCAAGCGTTAAAGCGGATCATGTCGTTAAATAAACATGGGATGCAGGTGTGGATTAGCATAAGATCAGCTAAAAAGGCTTTGATTGTATAAGTAAAACGTACCGGGATAAGTGGTAATAATAGGATTACTCAGTGTAATATATTGAATGAAATTAATAAATTTTTCCGTGAAAAACAATAATGACAAAGGCTATGCGAAAACCAATAATAATCGGAATTGGTGAGTTATTCTGGAATATTTTTTCTGATCGACGCTTCATTGAGCGAAAACAATGAGCCGGAATTTTCAATGACTGCAGAAGAATTGTTGGATGAATATATCAGTGAAGATGATGGGCCTTTGATATTCATGGATAACGAGGCTTGGCAAAATGAGATTGATACAGTTTGCCGCAAGCTTTATAAATTCTTGAATAATGCAAAAAGGCAATAGACTCGCGATACAAGGTTACTCTCAAGAAGCGTTTTAATACTATTTCCCGGCATTCTTGCCGATTTGAGGGTGGAGGAGTTGTGTTTTACGACGATTGAGGCAGCGCGCGGGATTGCAACTCGGCAAAACTGCAATTTAACATTAAATCCATGATGATAAAGATTTTAACTTTAATTCATCCAGGTGTACCCTAGGTACACCTGGTAGAGAATTTCGGCGGATTAGAGAGAGAATTCACAGAAAATCGGGCGTTTTCATGGCTGGCCAGTGACAGCGTCAAAGCGGCCTCGGACGCGCAAAAGCCTTTACGGGAAAGGGATATGTGAAATCGGAAATTTTCGTTTAATAATTAGTAGAGAATGTGTTATAAAAGAAAATGACGGAGAGGAGGGGGATTTGAACCCCTGGTACGCATGAACGTACAACGGTTTTCGAGACCGTTTATTTAAGTTCAATTGTTGATTTTTGTATCAAGAATGTGTTAGGAATTTAACTTTTGCTATTGTTTTTTGTAAATTATAAACTATATTCGTAAAATAGGATAAAGTTAATTACAAAAAGGTTTGTATCATGGCGAGAACAACAAAGGGTAGGGTGTATACGCGAGGAAAATCTAAGAATTATTACGCCGAATACACAATCAATGGCAATACTTTCAGAAGATTGCTTCGTGACAAAGACGGAAATCCTACTACTTCTGTAAAGGTTGCTAGAACTCTTTTGCACGACTTGTTAAACCCGCTCAAATTAAAAGAAAAACAGGATGTTGTTCAGCAGATTGCCGGTAGTGTTCAGAATTTGGAGGAACGCATTGAGAAGGCAGAAAGGGAACTTGAGCCGGTTCTCAAGATCAGCGAGGCGTGGGATGCATATGAACGTTCTTTGAAACGGAAGGATTGCGGGGAACGTACCCTGAGGGGATATGAGATGTATTTTGCTATCTTTAAACGTTGGGTTGAAGATAAATATCCAGATGCGGTTTATATGCGTGATGTGACGCTGGAAATGGCTACAGAATATGCAGCCAGTATTATAAAGGCCGGTAAAACAGCAAACACATTTAACAAGCATATAGGATTTCTAAAACTGATATATCGGGTTTTGGATGATTCCATCAAGGCAGGGAAGAATCCTTTTATTGAAATTGAGCGGCGACAACAAAACACACAGTCACGCCGGGAACTGACCGTACAAGAGCTTTTAACCATATTGGAACGTGCGACCGGTGATATGTATGTATTGCTTTTGCTGGGAGCAACAACCGGTATGCGACTGGGGGACTGTTGTACTTTGAAATGGTCGGAAGTTGATTTAATTCGACATGTAATCCGGCGTGTTCCTAATAAAACAGCCAGGCGTAAATCTTCAAAACAAGTTGTAATTGGTATTCCCGGTCAGTTATATGATGCGCTTAATCAGGAACCGGATAAAACCGGGTATGTTATGCCACGTATAGCTGAGTTGTACATGAAGAATAATGCAAGGGGAAACCTTACGCGTAAGATCAGAGAACACTTTGAAGCTTGTGGCATTCAATGCCATAAGGACGGCACCGGGAAAATTATCAAAGATGGCAAGAAGATTGATACTGGTAAACGCGCGGTGGTGGAAGTTGGTTTTCACAGCTTGCGCCATACCTATGTGTCATTACATGCGGAACGTGGAACTCCGGCAGCAATCATTCAAGGGAATGTCGGGCACGGTTCTCCGGCTATGACAGCACATTATACCCATATCTCGGATGCGGCGGCGGTGGAAGTAGCGCAGGTGCTTGATTTCTCCGACAAGCGACAGGAGAAGGTTATTGAGCCGGAGCGCGAGCGCTTAAGACAGCTTACGGATGAATTATCTGCCGATAGAATCCGGGACATCCTTGACTTCATTGACCGGCAGAGTGATTAAGCTAATAATAGCATTTGTTAAGACTCCGGTTCGGTTGTATCTTCAAGGTTATGAATAGACATTCAGCTTTTCTCTGTCATTGAAGCCTTGTAGAATGAGACAAATTATCTGCCGTTGCGGACAATGTTACCGATTATTCGGGATTGATGCCATGAGTCGCTAGGTTAATTACCTCTGCTGCTTTGAATTTAATGTTCCGCTTGCTCCAGCGAATTGGATGTAACAACCCTTGCTTTGCATAGTTATGAATCGTTTTAGTGCTTACCTGCATGATCGTGGCTGCTCGTTTTGCATCAATCAATGCAATATGGCCTCCTGGTTGTACAAACGCTTTGACGATTGCCGATTTTTGGCTCATGGAAAACTTCGGATCATTTCTAACTGCATCCAAGACCAGGTCAATGGCTTTCTTGTTCATATTAATAACCTTCTGATTAGTTTATTGCTTCAACTTACTTTTACTTTTCCAATATGCAAATTTCGTATGTATCACTGTAAGTCATGTATCATAAAATGGTCTATTATCGCTGACTTATCAGACAAAACGATGACACCCCTCTGGTTGTTTTTGACTATTCAGATACACCCCCTTGAGGTTATCTGTCCCGAAAATTTGATTTTCAAAATGTGAAAGTAAGGTAAAAAAACGGCAAGTTGTGGAAATAAGAACCAAGTTGATCTATTCGTCCAAAAACTTGAAGGTATTACTATCATTTTTTGCTTTTTTCGACTTCTACCCTTGACATGATTAGAATCAGCAAGCATATTTATTTTCAGTTGTATAACTAACGGAGAAATCATCATAAAGAAACATTAAAAGTCACAATAATTGAATAGTTGTTTTATCACAACTTCTCATATCTGCGATTCGAAAACCGCCAAAATTCGACAAGCAAACCGCGATGTGTGAAGGTGTGTCCCATTTGGGACATGCTCTTGATACATGGTTTGCTGGGTGCTTGGCGGTACCTCGAATAGCGTGTTAAGGAGTATGTCCTTTTTTATTGTGGTTGACTTATTCCATACAAACGTGATAATCTGTAAATTCGGGAGAGGTATTTTGAGCGTTATTAACGAAAAGTTATTAAATAAGAGAAATTGTCCTAAATATTTTTTAAGACCTGATTAACCACTCAAAGTTAGTTAAAAATTTAACAGGAGGTTTATTGGAATATTAAAGACCTTGTGCCAAAACAACGTTTTGGAAAAGCAAGAGGGTAGTAATTAAAGAGTATTAACAAGAAAGAAGGAGTATGCAATGAAGAAAAATGGTGCCATTTTATTGTGTGTTGGGTTGTGTCTGTTAGTCGTAAGTATATTCTATATGATTTCCTTAAAGTCTCAAGTAGAAGAATTTAATTGATACGCTGGAATCATAGGTGCTATAACAGGATATAATCGCAAAGGCCTTAATGCGATACATTTTACTAGAAACGCTTTTTTTCTGACATCTACTGCTTGTGTTCTATGTATTTCTGCAGGGATTGGAACTCTCATTATTGGATTAAATAATACAAAAAAAAGTTCTATTATAGAAAAAATAGGCTGGGTTTTATCTTTTGTTGCTGGAGGCATGTTTCTTTGGGGAAGTTTTCTCGCATATCTTCTTGATGAAGCAAGAGCATATCACAAGGATCACATAGATTTTTGGGGAGAAGCGCACAATATGGGAAATTCACTTGAATCTTTATTCGGATTTGTTTGTATTGTGTGGATCTTTTGTATTTCATTTTTTGTGGGAACAATTGTGAGCAAGATTATTGAAAAAAACAAGGCTAATAATGCCTTGAAAAAGGCGATTGATAAAAACGTAACCTAATAGGCTCATCCACTTTTTCCGATTAAGATGTAGCTAAAAAAAAGCGCACGGGTTATGGTAGAAGCAATACCCAGGCAGCGCTGGGTGAAACGGGGTTCAGCGGTTGTTGAAGTCTGAGTCATGCATGAAAATGGCTTTATCAATGTGGATGTCGCCGTGATAATGCAGTTCAGGCGTCATTCCATCCTGTTTTTCCGATGCCGGACCTGATTCATCACGTTGAGTATTGCCGTTACTTCCCGTGATTTCGTTCTCAACCGAATCGCGAACCAGCGAGAATGTTTCATGGATGCGCTGCTGCAGTTGCGGCGGCGTCAAGCCATCCGGCAGTTCAACCTCGACCGAGGCATGGTAGCTCTGGCTGGAATAATCCATCTCCGCCGGAACCTTCTTTGAAAATGAAGCATTGAGTTTAAGCATAGTTACCTCCAATAAAAAAGACGCTACCAGAGCAACCCGATAACGGCATGTTAAGTTGTATGTTTATATCGTCTCCCCCACTTCCGTAGCACGTAGTGCGAAGTATGAAGTGGAGTATCGCAGCGGATCGTACCCGCTTAAAAGCCGCTGACTTGTTTCAGTTTATCCAGAATATCCCGCGTAGACTTGAACTCACGTTCACGCTTACGGGCATTCTTCTGAATAACATTAACTGTCTGCTGGATTCCATTGGCAAACGTAATAGTTTCCCGTGCCTGCTGCTTGAGCTGATTTATTCCGCTAAACAGTTCCTCAAACGGGTCAATATCTTCGCTTTCAACAACGTTTCCGGCGTTAGCCGATTCCATTGTACCGGGTTGTTGATGATCTTCTGTTGTTGGCATTTCCTGTTCCCTTTCATTTGTATTTCCGGCGTCAGCCGGTTCTTCCGCTCCGGCACGTTGCCGGTGGACAGCTTTGATGACCTGATCCACTGGCAATCCGCCATGTAACGACATAAAGACGAATACATCATTTCCACGACCGGTAGCCAGGATCGGGTTTACTCCGCCCGGATTGAAGCTGAACTTGTTGAACCCGAAGTTCAGCGCCTGTAGCAATGGTTCCCGGTTCATCTGAATGACCGCTTCACCATCTCCGGTAAACTTGGCATCGATCCTGGCATGGATAGACTTCAGGTTCTCAGACAGGAACCGAACATCGCCATCTGCGGCGTAAAGATGTACGGCTTTATGTTCCGTGGTTGATTCCAACAGCGGCAATGCCGATTTCAGGTAATGCGCATCCTTATTGCTGATGACAATCGAATACTCGCTATCCTTCGGGATCACATGTTGATACTGCGGATAGTTCCCGGCAATGCCTTTTACGGCATATTCCCAAGGTCCGCTGATGATCTGGCAATAGCATTTGTTCTGGGTAATAGTCCCGTCCTGATCAGACAGCATCCCGCTGGTCAATACCTTGGTCTTCGGCAAAATAACCTTTGACTTAACTCCGGTTTGTTCATGAAACTTGACCAACTGTTTACCGTCGGAGGCGACAATGGCTCCTGTTTCCAGCAACACGCCGTTAAGCGTGCGCCGGGAATCATCCTTGGATGCCAATGGCAACACCTGCATAATCGCTTCCAACGCGTCAGCCGTGATCTTCTCCGGCTTCGTAATAAATACCGGACCTTCCGGCCAATCCTTCTCCGGCAGTCTGACAAAAACATGCTCCACCGAGGTGCTATCGCTGTTAATGCTGCCGTACACGCGATCCGCTTCCACCTGAAATGTCACATTGCCCGACTTCTTATTGCCCTTGATAAACTCTTTCAGTTCTTTCAAGTCAACAATGAACTCACCATCACCAGAACCCTTTACCTGCAAAGAAAGATACTCCGACAAATTAGTCCCGGTAATCCTGACGCCTTCCGCGTCACCGCTGATCCTGACCGCACCCATTACCGGCAAAGTTGAACGACTTGCAACAACCCGCGACAGTCCAGTAACGGCATCTTTCAGTTCCTTGAGAGAAATAACGATTTTCATCCTCAATCCCTTTTATTTTATTTTCCGGACACAAAAAAAGCCGCCTACCCAACAGTAAACGGCACATCATATTATTATACCCGGAAAACACGCCAATTTAAGGTATTTCAGCCTAAACTTCGTCCGCCCCGGCGGAATTTTGCATTTTTAAATATTTGACTGAAAGCTCAGGTGCAATCATATCAAATTATAAGATATAGATTGTTGCTATCTACCTGCGAAAAACACGATAACATCTTACTCTTTAATTATTTATTGTCATGCTCCGCATTGAAAGTAGTTTTGTAAAAAAGAGCAACTCTTATCCTCGGGCATGAAGTTTTCAGAGTTTTGTATTCTGTCCCATAAACAAAATTGAGCGGATAATACTATTTAAGAAGGGCCTGTTCTCGAAACCTGCCGGGCGGGATTTTATAGAACTGTTTAAACAGTTTGGCAAAATGAAAGATATCGTCATAACCGACCAGATTGGAAATCTCTTTGATTTCCAATTGATTTTCCCGCAACAATCTGGCTGCTTTTTCCATACGCTGCCGAATGATGTATTGATGAGGAGGCAATCCGGAAAGTTTTCTGAAGATAAGGCGAAAATGAGAGTATGACATTCCCTGCTGTTTGGCTTTATGCCTCAAATCCCATTTTGTTTCAGGCGTAAGATTTATATGATCAATCAAGCTGGATACTTTCTTCTCGTTTGGGGACTCGGCAGATGACGCGCTGCGCTGCTCATGGAATTGCAATAAAAGTCCCTCAAACATCTGAACAGCTCGATCCGGTCCGTAAATTGGCGAACTGATATATTTCATGATTTCATCCATTTGTCTGACAAATCGCTCCGGATCGACTAGCTGAACAACCGGTCGGTGATTATCAAAATCAAGAAGTCCGGAAGAACGCCACATGTCGATTCGTTTTCCTCGAAATGAAATATAGCGGTGATCCCATGATTCTCCCGGAGATGCTGGATAAAAACGAAATAACGGCCCCGGATAAGTAAACCAGACTACCGGAGAAACCAGTTTAATAACCGGATCATTATCCAGTTGTAAATTGAGAGTCCCATGATGGTTGTAATCAAGGGTAAAGTAATCGTCAAAATGCTTGTTTACCGTAACCCGGGATTTCGGGATATGATTAAAGTTGACCCATTCTATGTCGCCAAAGTGCTTCATAATCATAATATACAAAAAAATCATCATTTTGTCAATGTAAATATTAAAAATTTAGTTATATAATACAATTAGACCATATAATCAATATTATACACAAGGCAAGGAATTAAATGTATTTAACCGGATTTGCAGATGAGGCGGCAGTCGACATTGACGGCCAGATCAAAGCCACAGGAAAACTTGGTTGGCAATATATCGAGGCCCGCAATGTCAACGAAACAAATATTCATGACCTTAGTGACCGGGAGTTTGATATTGTCTGCGGCAAACTTCATGACGCCGGCATTAAAATAAACGGATTCGGATCGACCATTGCCAACTGGTCCAAGATGATCAATGAACCGTTCAATGATTCTTTGGCGGAAGCCGGAAGGGCGATTCCCCGAATGAAGCGGCTGGGAACAAAACTGATCAGGATTATGAGTTTTGCTGTGCTTCCTGATAGAAAGCCGGATGACCAGATGGAAAAGGAACGTTTTAAAAGGCTGAATGCTCTCTGTCGGATGTTTACAGATGAAGGATTGTTGCCGTTGCACGAAAACTGTATGAATTACGGCGGAATGGGCTGGGAGTACACCCTCAGGTTGATGGAGGAGGTTTCCGGGGTGAAGCTTTTGTTTGATACGGCCAATCCCACCCTGAAGGCGCCTAATTCTCCTCGACAATCAAGCTGGGAGTTCTATTCCAGGATAAAAGAACATATCGCGCACGTCCATGTTAAGGATCTGATTTGGGATGAAGTAAAAGACGATGCGGTTTACACCTTTCCGGGCGAAGGCGAAGGTGACGTTAAACGCATCCTCAAGGACTTGCTGGTATCCGGGTACGATGGAGGAATTGCGATAGAACCGCATATGGAAGTGGTTTTTCACGATTCAAGCGTGACTGCCGGAACGGACAATAGATTCAACAATTATATTGAATATGGTAGAAGACTTGAAGAACTGCTTGCTGATATCAGAAAGGAACTCAAATTATGAATTCACGGGAAAGAATACTCAACACGTTGGAGCATCGTGTACCGGATCAGGTGCCTTATGATTTGGGGGGGACCCATGTCAGCGGGATTCATAAAATCGCTTATCAAAATTTGTGCCGTTTTCTGGAGCTGAACGCTTCCCTGTTCTGTTTTTCAGATGTAATCCAGCAGATAGTGATTCCATCTGATGCGTTGCTGGAAAGGCTTCAAGTGGATACAAGAGGACTATTTCCGCTGTGCAGTCATAATTGGAACGTGACTGGAGAGGATAAAGGTGATTATCTGGAATATCACGATGAATGGGGATTCATTCACCACTTTCCAAAAGACGGGTATTGGTGGAGTCTGGTCAAATCGCCGCTGGATGCAATGGAGGTCGGACAGGAACGGATATTGAACTATTCCTGGCCGGAACCCGCTACGTCGGAAAGGCTTGCCGGATTACGACGACAGGCGGAAAAGTTCAGGTCGGAAGGCCGGATTGTCATGCTTAAAGGCATTTGTGCCGGCTTGATGGAGATGGGACAGCGGTTGCGCGGCATGGAAAACTTTCTGTGTGATGTGATAATTAACCAGGACAGCGCAAAAGCCGTCCTTGACAAGTTCGCCGAACAGAAAATGCGGTTTTGGGAAATGGCCCTTGATGAACTCGGCGACGTGGTGGATATCGTTGTGGAAAGCGATGACTATGGAACCCAGGAAAGCCAGTTGATTCCTCCAGAAACCTTCCGGGATTTATTCAAGCCTTATTACAAGGAGATCATCGCCCTGATTAAAAGCAAATTAAACGCCAGAAAAACCGCAGGAGAACGAGGATACATCTTTTTCCATTCTTGTGGTAATATTCGTCCGATCCTGCCCGACCTGATTGAAATTGGCGTGGATATTTTAAACCCGGTACACGTCAATGCTACAGGAATGGAGCCGATACAGTTGAAAAAGGATTTCGGGTCGGAAATAACATTTTGGGGAGGCGGAGTGGAAACCCAGAATATTCTACCACGAGGAACCCCGGATGAAGTACGGGAAAACGTTAAGCGTAATTTAGAGGTGTTGATGCCTGGAGGAGGCTTCGTTTTCAATACAGTTCATAATATTCAAGCGGAAGTTCCGCCTGAAAATATCATGGCTATGTGGGAAACATTACAGGAGTATGGTAAATATTAAACTCAATAAGACAAGGAGAAGAAGATGACTGTTAAAACTGCAATTTTAGGTTATGGTCGAAGCGGCAGTTCTTTACACGCCAATCCGTTGGAAAAATTAAGCTCGGATTTTACAGTGACTGCGGTGTGCGATATAGACCCCGAAGCTCGCCGGAAAGCCAAAGACCGCTTTGGCTGCGTGGTCTATGACGATTACAAGGAAATGTTGAAACAGGAAAAACTTGACCTGATCGTGATTGTCACTCGAAGTAATCAGCATTGTGAAATGACTTGCGACTGTCTACGCGGCGGCGTTAATGTTCTGGTTACCAAGCCATGGTGCCTCAATGTTGCCGAAGCGGAACAGATGATTGCTGCGGCAAAGGAAAGCGGCAAAATGCTGCTGCCGTGGCTGCCAGCGCGGTGGGGATGCGATTTAATCAAGCTCAAAGATCTGATTAATTCCGGGATAATCGGCAAAGTGTTCATGATTCGTCGCCGTGAATTCAGCTTCGGGATTCGCTTTGATTGGCAAACTGAAAAAAAATATGGCGGCGGTTATCTGCTGAACTGGGGACCACATATTATCGACCAGGCGATCCAGTTAACGGGGGAAGACGTAAAAAGCGTTTACGCCCAATTACGCCAGGTAATAAATCCCGGCAATGTTGAAGATGTTTTCAATGCCACTTTGATCACCGGATCAGGGATTATTCTGGCTTGTGAATATGCCATCGCCGCAAACAAACTGCCCAACTGGGTGATACAGGGTGATCGCGGCACAATTTTCATCAAGGAAAAATCAGTGGAAATTCATCAGGCCATCACCCCCGCCGACATCGACAAGACTGAATATCGCAATCAATATGAAATAAAGGTTATTAATGACGATGTGGATGGCGATCATCGCATTACTATGGGCAACCGTTATGGAGACGCCTCCATCATCTATCCGGAAATAGCCAGGGCGATCAGGGGGGAAGCTCCTTATGCGGTAACTGTGGAAAGTGCGCTTAAGCTGACAAAAATTTTTGATGCCGTACGCATTTCCAGTGAAACCAATCAGGTTGTAGAAATTAATTGAGGAATCAATCATGAAATACGCATTTATGTCTTTTTCGTGTCCGGAGTCTTCACTGGACGAACTGATTGCAACGGCGAAAAAATTCGGCTATGACGCAATTGAGCTTAGAATTGATGCAAATCATCGGCACGGAGTTGAAGTAAAAACCGATGCGGCGACTCGTCGGCAAATCAAGGAAAAAATGCTTTATAGCGGCATTGAATTGTGCGGGTTGGCGACATCAAGCCGCTACAGCGATCCGGAAACGCGGGATGAAATGATCCAAGCCACTTATGATGCGATTGACCTTGCATCTGATACAGGTTGTAAATATATACGGGTTTTCGGTGGCGCTTTTCCGGAAAATATTTCCCGTGATCAGGCTATCGATGCAGTCGCCGATTCGCTCAACAAACTCGCACCCCATGCAGTGGAAAGAGGAGTCGTTATCTGCATGGAAACTCATGACGCATGGTGCGATCCTGAACATGTTGCCGCTGTAATGAAAAAAGTCAACTCTTCGGCGGTGGCCGTGAACTGGGACATAATGCACCCGGTCAGAACGGCCGGGAAAACCATTGACGAGGCATTTGAAGTCCTCAAGCCGTGGATCCGGTATTGCCACTTTCATGACGGGATATGGGAAGATGAGCTTCCAAGAAAAATATCTTTCCGTCCGATAAGTCAAGGGCTTGTCGATCATCAGCGGGTGCTTGAACTCCTGGCTGGAATCGGTTATGAGGGTTTTGTCAGCGGCGAATGGATAAAGAGGGATGAGCCGTTTGAACATTATCTTCCACGAGAACTGGCAACTCTGAAGAAAATAGAGCAGAACATCAATAAAACAAAACTATAATTAGGGAAATAAAATGAACTTTTCAGTATTTGACTGGAGCATTGTTGCCGCATTTCTGATTGGATTGGCGTTAGTGGCCTGGTATGCCAATCGTTATACAAAAAGCGTTGCGGACTTTTTGGCGGCCAATCGCTGTGCCGGACGCTATTTGTTAACTATTGCCCAAGGGGCGGCCGGCCTGGCGGTGATCAACACTATCGCCAATTTTGAAAAGTTCTATAAAGCGGGATTTGCTATCGGCTGGTGGGGACAGATGCTTGCACCGATAGCTTTGGTCCTGGCCCTTACCGGTTTTGTCGCATACCGCTATCGGCAAACGAAAGCCCTGACCACCGCACAGTTTATCGAAATACGCTACAGTAGGAAACTGCGTGTGTTTGCGGGAATGCTGGCTTTTGTATCCGGGATCATAAATTACGGAATATTCCCGGCAGTCACCGCTAGATTTTTCATCTTTTTTTGTGGTATTCCACGATATTCCTCGGTTGTTTTCGGTCATGAAATCAACTGGACGCTTGGAGCGGTTATGGCGTTTCTGCTGGGAATAGCATTGTGTTTTACTTTGTCCGGCGGCCAGATAGCAATCATGATTACGGACTTTATTCAGGGACAGTTCATGAATTTGACTTTTCTCGCGGTCATGGCTATTCTACTGTTCAACATCAACTGGTCGGATATAATCAGTACTCTGGAACAGGCTCCCAAAGGTAAATCAATGCTTAATCCGTTTGATACTTCTCAGGTACAGGATTTTAACTTGTGGTTTTTTATTATGCTTGGAATACTCCGAGTCTATCAGTATCGGGTATGGGGCGGCGGTACCGGATATAACGCAGCCGCTAAATCCGCTCACGAAGCAAAAATGGCCGGAATCCTCGGAGCCTGGCGTTCCGGCGTTACTTATTTGCTGATCATGCTGCTTCCGATCTGTGCCTATGTGATACTGCATTCTGATTTATTTCCGGCTAAAGCCCATGCCGCGAATCAGGTTCTTGACGGCATTCATCATGCCCAAACCCTTAAACAGGTCAGGGTTTCAGTGGTGCTGATTCAAATGCTGCCAACCGGAGTCCTTGGTTTGTTTGCCGCGGTGATGCTGGCGGCGTCGATTTCCACCGATGATACTTATCTGCACCAGTGGGGCAGTATTTTTATTCAGGACGTCGTTGTGCCGTTGCGCAAAACCCATATTTCGCCCAAAACTCATATGCTTCTGCTTCGAGTGTCGATTTTCGGAGTTGCGGTATTTGCCTGGTGTTTCGGCATGTTCTTCAGTCTGGAAGATTATATCTTCATGTTCTTCCAGATTACCGGGGCGATTTTCCTGGGCGGAGCCGGCGCGGTCGTAATCGGCGGTCTTTACTGGAAACGCGGTACGACTGCCGGAGCCTGGACCGCTTTTATCGTCGGTATGACGCTGGCAACAGTTTCAATTTGCCTGCAATATTTTGTCTGGCCCAATCTGGCATCTGTTAAGGCGGCAATGCCGGATATTCAGTGGGTACAGCGTTTGCCTGCGAAATTTCCATTGAACGGCATGCAAAGCAGTTTTATCACTGCGATCATTGCTTGTACTTCATATGTTCTGGTTTCGCTGGTTACCAAAGTGAAACCGGAGTTCAGTATGGATAAAATGCTGCATCGCGGCGAATATGCCGATCCGTCCGATGCGCCGGTAAAAAAAGCGAAAAAGCGCTCCTGGCTGGAAGTTCGTTTCGGGATAACCGACGAATTTACCCGCGGCGACAAAATCATCTACTGGTTGAAAATCGGCTGGACGATGCTGCTATTCAGCTTTTTTGTCGTTATCAGCATTTGGAATCTGATCTGGCTGTGGCCGGACAGATGGTGGGCCAATTGGTGGTTGTTCAAGATATGTCTGGCAGGAACCATCGGGGTCATCTGCGTAATCTGGTTTACGATCGGTGGCATTTTTGACATCTTTGATCTGTTCAGAACTTTGTCATCAAAAGTTCGTGATAATACGGACGACGGGATGGTTGAGGAAGCCCCCCCCAGCGGTATAGATGCCGTTACAGATACCATTGCGGTGGAAGTTATAGATTCGGAAAAAGAATAACTCCTTTTTCTTACAGGCTGTGGTTATGTTGCTTTTATTTCAAGCGTACCATCAGTTATTTGCGGCAGGTCGAATTCCAGAGCGTTTGACTTGATGGTTTGATGCGGGACTGTTTTCCCGTTAAAGCTGACGATATAGTTTGCCGGCTGCCCCATGACCGCAATAACGGATTCTTTTTTGCCGGGGTTGCCGTCAATGATGATTTCCGCTTTGAGTTCGGCATATGGCGGTGAAAAATCCAATGCTTTGACGAAGAGCTCAAAACCACCGGTCAGTCGTCCCGGCGTGAAGTAAGCGGCAAACCAATTCAAGACCGGGGAGGACAATCCGGAAAAATGGTGCCAGCCGGCGCCTCGCCCGGATTCCGCGATGAAATGCTCAAAGCAGCAGTAGGTTTCCGATACTTCGTTCTGCCACAATTCCAATGCGGAAAAGGCGATTTCCCGGGCAAAAACAGGCATGCCGCAGTCCAGCATAGTCTTCCAGATAAACCACTGGTAGGGCATCCATATAGCGCCGTTCCAATATCCATCTGCTCGATAGTATGGCGCGGATTTATCTACGGTAACAATTCCTGCAGATGTACGAAAACATTGTTTATTCTGCAGTTTTTCGATCAAAATTTTTTCCTGCTTCAGGTTACAGGTTCCGGACGCCAGCGGCATAATTCCGTCGAGACCCATGTTGAAATTATTCCCAGATTTGGGATCCCTCAGAAATTCTCGCGGGACGCCTTTCGCATCGTGAACTACATAACTGAAGTATCCGGCCTCTTCATCCCAGGAATATGTTTGCAGGGCATTTTCCAGCAACGCTATATCTTTATCATATTGTTCCACATCTTCAACAATGTTCAATTCCAGCGCCGTGCGTCGCAGGATTTTGGCACTCCTGATGGCATGCGCCGAGCTCACAACCGGAGTAACAAGGCGTTCAAGTTTAGCGCGATGGACGTATTGCTGCGGGGGATAGTCGTCCCAGCCGCCGGAATTATAAAAATAGTCCCATGTCCTGAGCAGGCCGGATTGTAAATCGCGAGTGGTTGAAGAACCATAGCATCCGATCAGAAAATCATAGTATTTTTTCAGTCCCGGATAAAACGCTTGAAGAAATGCTCGATCACGCGTCCGATTCCAGATTTCCAGGAACAGATAGTGCTGTACCGGCACCGGAGAGCCGGCTAGGACAAATGCCCTGCCGTCATTTTGCGGCAGCAGATAAGTGTTAAGACTGTCAATTGCCCGTTCAATGTTCAATTCGCATAATCCCAGGCCGATGAACCCGGAATCCCACGTATACAACCGGTCCCACCATTTGCCCGGACAGAAATGTTTGATGCACTGTCTTCCGGCGTAGGCCGGGTAGACTATGTTATGGAAAACCGTTGCGGCCATTTTTTCCTGACTGAAAGAGAAACTTTTGCCGATGCCGGACGCGGAAAAATCCAGCTTGTTCGCCCTGGCTTCGCGGTAATGTTTTTCCAGGGCAGCAATATCGCCGGAATACCGGTTTAGAGAACGTTCAACTTCGGTCCTGGCGCCATTGGCGGCCAATACGTAGTAGGCAGTTTTTCCCTTTGGCTGAACGGGAAGCGGGCGAAAAAATTGACTTGTATAGAAATTTGCTCCGGCAATATTGCCGTTGATCTCCGGTCTCCCGGATTGTCCCGTACTGTAACTGCTGTCCGGATTTTCTATGAACCATTTGCAGGTATGGTTGTGGACAAAACGCCGTAACAGATCATCCGGATTCCTGCCGTAATACTCTTTTACTTCGCGTCTTTCGTCGGGAAAATCGCTCCATATTCCGTAATAATGATCGATGCCGGGATATTTCAACAGCATCTGATTGCCTGATTCTATTATTTCGGGAAGCATCGGATCAGCATATGCAGAGATAAATTTTACCGCATCCGCATCGGATCGGCGGCATACCGCAAAACCGTCAATATCCGGAAAAGTTCCCTCTGACAAGGTCAATTTCAAAAGCTGTTTTCCGGCGGCCATTTTTCCAACCGGAATATGATGCTCGACATAGCTGTTGTTTCCGGTCAGCGTCGCTTCAGTTTCAATTATGCCGCTGGTCGCGATAGCTGCAGATTGTCCTGAGCTTATTTTGTATCTCAGGATTATAACCGCATCCGGCAAACTGAACAGCAGTTCAAAGTTAAAGCTCAAGCCGTCTCCGGGCTTTCCGCCGAAACCGTCAGCAGCCAAAGCGCCAACGGCGTTATCGGAGCGGACTTCTCCAGTCGGAAAGGCCTGTCGCGCCACCGATGCGGCCGGGTCGGGAACCAGACGGCAATGCTGATGTTCACGGGAGTCGACCCACAATGCGTTCGGCGGCAAAATCACGCTGCATGGCAGCCACTTAGGCCGTTGCAGCGAAGCAAACAAGTAGGCCATAAGATTTTGCGTAACATCTGTCCGGTTTACACATTCAAAACGAAGCAGACGGCAGTTTTCAGCAAGAGCAGTCGAACTGACGTCACAGTATACCCGATCTTTCCATTCAAGTTCCTGACGGTAACTGAAGTAATTCAGATCCCCGGAAGCTTCCCACGGATAATATCCCGAGTTATGCAGAACGTTCGGAGGGAATATACTTCTCCGGTAGAAACCGGGAAATATGCTCAGATCAAAACGCAAGCCGGTATTGTCCGCAACATGGGAAATACCGGCATAGTTTTTTGAATACGGCCCCCAGTCTCCCAGACGCTGATCACTGGAGTTTCGCAGTGCCTGGAAAACATTGTTGCCGCTTGCAGTCATTTTTATTTATGGACATTTTCGTTATTTAGACCGTGGAATTTTTCCAAGATCAACGGTTGTCTTTTTACCGTCTTTTCCAGTTAATATTACCTTGCCTTTAATTTCCGTACCGAACCCGGCATCGCGCTGAAGCACTGCAACAGGTCTTTTATAATTGTCCATGACTTGCATGTTTTCAAATATAACATTGGCAAATGTTTTTTTGACATCTGTTTTAAACAGGATCGGGGCTCGCTTGGCCGCGGTATTGTCAATAATACAGTCCTTGAACAAGATTTTGAAGCCATTATCCTGCTGATTGGTTATCCGCAGCGAGAAGAACTCCGATTTTTCCACCTTGCAGTCAATAAAGCTGATAGTTCCCGCCACCTGGCTTTCGGTAAAGTCTTTTTTGATTTTCCCTTTTACTTTACGTTTGTGATTGACGCTGCTGTAAATGTTGATGCCGGAACCGTTACCTTTTACCAGGCAGCGTTTGAAGGTTATGGAAACCGGAATTGAGTTTTCAAGCAATTTGGGCAGATGGACAACGATGCCGCTGCGGTAATTGTCGTTGAATTCGCAGTCCTCGACCAGACAGTTGACCATTCTTTCATCACGGTGATCAGGCTCGAAATCAAGGCCGGCTTGAGGAGGAGTTCCCTTGGTGTTGTCAAATTTCGAATTCCTGATAATCAGGTTTTCAACGCTGGTAATGCTGATCCCCTGACGATGGTTGTGGTCGCAAATTACATCTTCGATCAGGATGTCTTTTGAATATGGCTGTTTGCTTTTCCAGACTCCGCCGATACACATGCCGTCTCCACCGGTCTCTCTGATCGTAAGATTTTTGATCGTGACATTATTACAACTTCTGATTGAAATACCGTGACGCCATTCAGAGTGGACATAAAGTTTTTTATCCTGATAGTCTTTTTTACGCATTTTCAGGATAACTTTACCAATCCCGCGCAGGATGATGTCCTCTTTCATGTCCGCTGAAAATAGATATTCGCGTTTTCCCTTGAATGCGCCTTTTTTCGCCTGAATAACTACTCCGTCCTCAAAAACAATTTCCTGTTTGCTTTTTAAAAAAACAGGTCCTGTTATCCAGGGACTTCCAACATTATCAATAAACAGTTTTTTCACTCCGGAATCAATCGCCGCCTGTAAGCATTTAGTTGAATCTTTTTTATCAAAACCCCACCAGCTTGCTTTAGCTTCGGTTCTGATTTTCTGTTTTACTTCAGTCAGCTCTTTAGCATACGGGGAACTGCCGATACATGAATATAATACAAAACTGATTGTCAGTGTTAATAATTTTTTCACGCTTAATTTCTTTCTGTAATTTCTTGCTTAATGATAATATGGTTGGCGATTATTTAAAACTTTGAATAATTATTATCGAGTACGTCCTCCCGACCAATGTTTCCAGGCAACCGGATTTGTTGTTCTGACATCACTTGATTCGCCATCGCCAAGCGTGACATATGGATTTATGGATGATGAGACTTTAATTCCTGCCGCATGACCATCTCCATAGAGCATATTGACGGTATCCTGATGCCTGTAGCCATCAACCATGCCATTGTCTCCATTGGTTATTGAATAAACTGCATCGTTATATTTACCGATAACTCTATACCAACCGACATTGAACAGGCCATTGTCTTGAACAGTATCCATCACAACATAAAGATCAGACGGGTATCTGAATTCCTGCAGTTTTGCTGACGCTCTGTCTGTCCGGTTGTTTAAAGCCAGGCCGTTGGCTCCGCCTACGTAACGGAAATTATAACCGTATCCGGTATATAAATGCCCTGCGTTAGTTGTTTCATTAAGTACTTTGTCCTGCCGGTAATTGTTATCAGGAGCAAGAGCTGAATCAATAAATGATTTAACCCCCATACCAGAATCTTGAATAAGCTGGTCAGCCCAGTTATGTTGAATACCATTGGTAAAATAGGGCGGGAAAAAATTATCGTAATTTCCATTATACATATTAAATCCCAGTCCCTGCTGTTTCATATTATTTATGCAGGATATGCTTTTAGCCCGAGCCCGAGCTTGATTCAATGCCGGTAAAAGCATTGACGCCAGAATTGCTATAATGGCAATTACTACAAGGAGTTCAATTAATGTAAATGGCGGCTGTTTCTTTAATCTTTTTTCCTTCATTGTTGTCCGCTTTCTCTTGTTTTATATTAAAATCCTATTCGGGTTCATATCACTTCTTCGTAAACATTTCTTTGTATCTTAGCGGCAATCTTTTGGGACGGAACTTTATTCGCTAAAATTGGCGGCTTTGCTTCATAATCTATTCCGGGCAGAGGAAACTCATCCCCGGTTTTTTCTATCCAGGCAGCAAGCTGATCAAATAATTTTATCCTCATTCCCCTGTATCCTTTATTAAATGCCAGATTGACCTGTTCATAGGGGTCATCATTAAGATTGTACATCAGCCAATGCTGGTATGGAATCGCGACGTATTTCCATTTGTCTCTGGTAACAATACAGCGCCAGGACTGGTCAATGCTGTGGCCGTGAGCTGTCGGCATAATTGATTGGATAAAAGCCGATTCCGGAAAAAGCTTTGAATCATCGTAAGGCCGTTGGAAGCGTATTTGTGAGTAATCGAATCCTTCCATGTAATTAGGTACCGGCAAACCGCATAGTCCCAGGCTGGTCGGTGCGATATCAACATGATTTATTACAATATCACGATTGGCGCTGGATGTGCCATAATAACTTTTGCCGCCACCGATTATAAAAGGAATTCTGATTGCTTCTTCCCAGGGAGCGGTTTTTTTAAACTGTCCATGTGAACCGTGCATATCGCCATGATCGGAAAAATATATAATGTTTGTATCTTCCAGCAATCCGGTTTCTTCAAGAGCAGATATTATCCGGCCAAAATTCCAGTCCATATTTTCCACCATTGCATAAGCCCCGGCCAGATCCGTTCTGGCTTTATCGATGACGCCCTTGACATCTGGAACATTCTGGCGGGTTTTTATTTCCGCCGCACGATGCCTGCGCATATACTCGGCCGGAGCAATATATGGATTATGCGGAGGCTGCACTGACAGTACTGCAAAAAAGTTTTGTTTGTCAGCATTTTTTCCTTTGATGTATTCAATCAGCAAATCAGTAAGACAGTCTGTTTCATAACCGGGTAGACGATAATGGAACTCATCTTCGCCTTCGCCTCCATGTACCCAGCAGTCAAACTGGCTGTTGTTATTTTCGTATCCGACCCATTTGTCAAATCCCCCGCGTCTTTTAGGGGGGACAATATGCATTGCTGCACGCCCTTTTTTTTCATGGAAACCGTCTACATGCCATTTCCCGAAATACGCAGTGTGATAATTATGGTTCTTGAACGCTGTCGCAACCGTTGGAAATTGCGGATCCATGCGATATTCATGTCCCGGAACACATTTATGCGGATAACGGCTGGTAAGCATTGAACCCCGAAATGGACAACATAGAGGATACCCCGAGACTGCGGAATTGCAATTTATTCCCGAATTGGCAAATCGATCCAGATTCGGCGTGGATAAGTTTGGATTGCCGTTACATCCCAGCATATGGGCCGGTTGCTGATCCGTCAACACCCAAATCATATTTTTTGCTTGTTCAGACATAACTTACAGTACTTTCCGGCTTTCTCTGATTATGTCATTCAGATTCTCATAATTCATATGCAGAGCAGTCCCCCCAAACCCAAGTATTCCGATCAGGTTATCATGGTTGTCGTCCAGCAGCGGAAAACCCAATCTGGTGAAATGCGGACGAATCTTGCAATATTCAAAACAATATCCCTGATCTTTAATCAGATTTATTTGTTCTTCGGTGTATTCCGGAAATTCTTTCCTCAAGCGCGGGGTATAAGCAACCGTTATCTCCATCCATAAATCACTACTGCGGGGATGGGCGGAACCAATATCCGCCATATTTACCGATGCTTCCGTTTGCGCTTTATATATGGTTGTGGGAGTTCCCGCAACATTTTCCATCAGGATGCCGGTAATATCGTACTTATTGGATATTTCCTTCAGCATAGGACTGAATTTGTCAATCATAATTTCCCGGTTTTTCTTGCTGCTTACCGCGGCAAATATTCCAAGACGATGTCCGCATTCATATCCACCAGTTTCATTTTTGAATAAAAAGCCTTCGCTGATAAGTTCATTAAGTAAACGTGTCAAGCTGGCGTGGCTTATCCCCCCAACCGCTTTGTCAAGTTGCGAAAATGACTGGGGACATTTGGCAAGAGCAACTCTTTCAAGTATCTTTAACGATCTTTTAACTGCTATTGACATTTTATACTCTTTCTCTTTACTTTTATTTTTGAAACTATACTTTCATTATTTGTATTATATATTATTTTTTTCTTTTTGTCAACAATATTTTTCAAATTTCACGACATTTATTTTCGCCATTCTCATGTGCTTATCCAGCTCGCGATATTTATAATGGCTCATGACTGTTTCATGAAATGGCCTTGAAAAATAAATTTTAAAATATTTACTTTCAAAGTTGAAAGTTCCGTTGTTCAATTTTGAAAGTACTGTAATTCCTGCATAACCCAAACGCTAAACACTTGAGGATAAAATTAAATTTTTTTATACTTTTTAAGTTAAATTTACTTGTAATCCATTGACAAAAAGTCAAATCTTGTATATAATATAAATAATGAAAGTATAGTTTCAAAAATGAAACTTAGGAGCGATTTAGCAAAAAACTAAACAACAAAAGGACTATGTAATGAAAAAGAATCGGAATTTCACTCTTATCGAATTGCTCGTAGTGATTGCGATTATTGCTATTCTTGCTGGAATGTTAATGCCAGCACTGTCTAAAGCCAGGGAAAAGGCGAAATCCATAAACTGTGCGGGGAACCTTAAGCAATTCGGAACTGCACTATCGATGTATCTCGACGACTTTAATGACTGGCTCTTTGTTGACCGTATAGACAATGGCGCTACTAACGCAATGCAATGGCGTCTGGAGGCATCCAAATATATTTGCGGTGAAGCAATTACCGATCCATCGTCCCGGGAAATCAGGACAAATTCTTATGCCTGCCCAAGTTATATCAATAATACCAAAGATCCCGTCTGGGATGGCGGATATGGCTGGAATTACTCTTATTTAGGACTAAATCCGGCAGACAGAATCAAGATACAAAAATTACAACAGCCATCCAAGACTATTACCATTGCTGACGCTGGAAGTCAGGCCGTCAATACAAGTGAAGGCCCTTTTAACGCAAGATTGTACGTTCCCACCAATACCAGATTCAATGCCATACGCCATCAACAAGCTGGAATAAATATCACCTGGGGTGATGGACATGTCAGCTATGAGAGAGAGATTAAATTATATTCCGGAGCGATTAGTGTTTCAGCCGGGGGAGTTCTCAAGCGGGACTGGTATTACATGACCGAAAAATAAGTTTGTCGCAACGCTATACTCGGTCTGATAGAACACGTCCTATACGCCAAGGTACTTTGCGTAACTGCAAAATACCTTGTTTTCTTTCTGGTTCAGCAAAGAAGCAAGTTTTATGAATCAATTTATACAGGTAATAATTTTGTTTGTCCTGAGCTGGTTTGTTACAGGATGCAGTTCCCTGAATTCGGAAGTAAATCCTTATCTTGTACATTACTCGAACCAGCCGGTAAAATTGGACGGACAACTAGACGATCCTGCTTGGAATAAAGCCGCGCCAATCAATTTCAGATTGATGTCAAAACATGGACCGGGAAAAGAAAATGGTACGGCAAAAATCTTGTGGGATAACAATTTTATCTATGTCGGAGCTGTTTTTCAGGACTCCGACATAGTCCAGGAATCAGATGCTGATTGGCGTCATTATGCTCGCTCCGGGGATGTGTTGGCAATATTTATGATGCCGCGTGAAATGCGGTATTATTGGGCAGTCTACGGTACCCCTAATAACAAAAAAGCATCCTTTTTTTTCTTGTCCGGAGGAAGGAAGGGGCTCCCCAGTTGTTTTGACTATAAAGTTCCAGCTATAGTCGTTGCGGCAACAATGAAGGGAACCTTAAACAATCTTCGTGATTATGATATGGGGTGGTCCGTTGAAATTGCAATTCCCAAACGTGAGCTTGAAAAATACGGTGCCAAAATATCCCCGTGGGAGGTATGGCGTTTTAATTTGGGGCGCTATAATTACTCCGCATACCTTGATCATCGCGAGATAACGACAACCTGTTTCTATGGAGCGGAATGCCTGCATGACTCTGGCAGTTGGAATTTTCTCAAATTCACCAAACCGTAAGAGTATGTCGATTTTGTTGATAAAATTATTTTGTCGATCATATGATAATTTAACTAATAACTTTTAAGGATTGTTAAAATGTCTGGAAAACGACCAAACATATTATTATTATTCACAGATCAGCAACGCTATGATACGATAGCCGCCAGCGGATATTCCCATATGCTGACTCCCCACTTGGACCGCCTGGTAAAAGAGGGAACCAGTTTTTCCCGGGCTTATTCCCCTAATCCGGTTTGCATTCCGGCGCGGCACAATCTGATAACCGGGCTGTCTGCCAGATACCATAATTTTGCGGCGAATGACGCTCATTCGCTTGATTTCCGGCTGCCCGTCCTGCCGCAGATTCTTTCCGATGCCGGCTACGAGACCCGGGCTGTCGGCAAGATGCACTTCCGGCCGACCCGGCGGCATAACGGCTTCCTCAAAATGGAACTGATGGAGGAAATTCCACGCTACCGGCGGGATGACGAATATGCCACGTATCTGAAGCAGGTCGGGCTGGGAAATGTTCAGAATATTCATGGCGTGCGTAATTTGCTCTACATGGTGCCGCAACGCTCCCTGATCCCTGAAAAGCATCACGGTTCAACATGGGTGGCCGACCGCTCAATCGAATTTCTGCGGGAAAACGGCGGCAAGCGACCGTTTTTTCTCTGGTCCAGTTGGATTGCGCCGCATCCGCCGTTTGACGTGCCGGATGATTTTGCCGAATTATATCGGGACCATGATATTCCGCAACCGCTGGTCAGCGAAACCGAATTATCTGCCGCTGCTCGGGAGAGCCATCGCTTCATGGATTTCGATCCGAAGCGCGAAACTGAATATATCCGGCGCGCCCGGGAGCTTTATTGCTCATCTATCAGCCAGGTGGATAAAAATATCGGTCGGATACTGGACGAACTAGAGAACATGGGCGAATTGAACAATACATTTATTGTCTTCACTTCAGATCATGGCGAAATGCTTGGCGATCACGGTTGCTTCCAGAAGATGTTACCGTATGACAGTTGCGCCAGAATCCCGTTAGTCGTAAGATATCCGGAAAAATTCAGGGCAGGAGTGGTAAGAGATGACTTTGTCGACCTCAATGACGTAATGCCGACGCTACTGGATATTACCGGAATCGAATATCCGGAAGAACGAAAATTGCCGGGGGCTTCCTGGTTGGACGATAGCGGCAAAGATCGCTCATTTCAATACATGGAGTTTGGACGGGGCCACCGGCGCTGGGTATCATTGCGTAATCGTCGTTTTAAATATAATTATTATTACAATGGCGGACGTGATGAACTGTTCGATATGGAGACCGATCCAGGAGAAACGACAAACTTGTTGGCGGGACAACCCGATGTTCCTGAAATCGAAAATATTAGGAGTGAGCTTCGGGAGCGGTTGATCGCTTATGAAGCTGAATGGGGATTAGAAGGGTATGTAGAGCGTGGTGAATTCAAAAAATTGCCCCCGGTTGCCGGCCCGACAATGCGTAATGGGCAGTTTCCGGTGTTTCCCGGTAATATTGTTGATCAGGTGGAACGTCATGCAATGAACGATTTCGGGGATGAAGTGCTTGAATCCGTGAGAAAGGAAGAGCTGGTCAAGCTTCATCGGTTAAATCTGGAAGACTGGCTGGCAAACGGTGCTCCCGCGGTAATGGTGGAAAAAATAAAAGCGGAAAAATTATGACTGACAAAAAAACGAATATCCTGATTGTGATCAGTGATCAGCATCATGCCGATTATCTCGGCTCGGTGATGCCGGATTTGCATACGCCGAATATCGACCGTCTGGCGCGTTTCGGCGTCAATTACCGCAACACTTACTGTGCCAATCCGCTTTGCGTGCCGTCCAGAATGAGTTTTATGACCGGGATGTCCACGCAGACGTTGGAAGTGTGGAGTTTAAACGATACGATTCGTCCCGATTTGGCTACTTGGCCGGTTAAATTGCGCGGATTGGGCTATGAAACGGTCATGTCTGGCCGAATGCATGCAGTTTGGGGAAATCGGATGCTGGGTTTTGAGAAGCGTTTATGTGGGGATGACAATTTTTACCTGACAAAAGGATCTACCCGACAGGTCTGGGATCGACCAGAAGTAAAGAACGTCGGCCCTCAGGAAATTCACACCAACTATGGCCCTGACGGTTGTTATACCGACAAACAAAACGATATCGATGCGGTGGAAAACGCGTTAAATTTTCTGAACGCCTGGGATGCGGAGAAGGATAGGCCGTTTGCTTTGTGTGTTGGCTTATTTCAGCCTCATGCGCCATTCACCGGAGATAATAAATTTTATGAGCTTTATCGCGATATGCCGGTGAATGTTGAAACCTTGGACGAAAAGCTTCCGAACTTTCTTCGTATTCACGCCGAAAACCGCGGTTATGCCAGGCCGATCCCCGAAGAAAATTATAAACTTGCTGTCAGGTCCTATTGTTCAATGGTATCACAGGTGGATGAATATGTTGGCCGGATGACAGCCGTATTGGAAGCTGAAAAACAATTTGAAAATACGCTGGTTGTTTATGTTTCCGATCATGGTGAAATGCTCGGACAGCGCGGCATGTGGCATAAACAGTGTTTGCTGGACGGTTCGGTCAAAGCGCCTTTAGTGGTAAAATATCCGCGCGGTATCGGCCCGGAAGCGGGAACGATTGAAACAGGTCCAGTCTCATTACTGGATATCTATCCTACGTTGACTGAGTTGGCTAACGGCGAACCGGATGTGTTTTACGAAGGCAGGTCTTTGTTGCGCAAACCTGATCCGGACCGGGTAATTTTTGCCGAATATGCCGATTTCGGTTTGCAGGCGCCGCGGGCAATGGTCAGAAAAGGCAATTTCAAGTTAATTGCTGCCCGCGGGTTTAAGTCAGTGTTGTTTGATCTGGCCCGGGATCCGGACGAGCGGGTTAATCTGGTCGATGTACCGGATATGCATGCGGTTCGCAGTGAACTTGAAGCGGAACTGGCGAAACGCTGGGATCCGGATGCTACCTTTGAAAAAGTGTTGCGTAACCAGAAAAATATTGATCTATGGCATAAAGCAATTTATAAGGAGTAATGATGTTTGAGCGTAATTTAAGTCCATTGTCCATGTTCGGGGCATATGCCCGTGATTTTTCTCCGCAATATCTGTTTGATGGACAGACTTGTGAGGATTTCGAAAAGTGGAAAACAGCGGCCTTGCCTAGGGTGTTGAAGACTTTGGGCGAATTTCCACCTTCCGCACCGGTGAATCCGGAATTAGTGGTCGAATGGCAACATGACGGTTTGAAGAAACAGCGCTGGTATATTGATGTCGCCAAAAATATTTCAGCTACATTGCAAATCAACTTTCCCGGCAACCTGAAATCAGGGAAAAAGTATCCGGCCATTCTTTGCTGCCACGGGCATGGCGAATTCGGTAAGGATCCGGTGATGGGTAATGATGAAGTGCCAGGTGTAAAAAACGACATCCAGACATTCAATTACAATTACGGTCATGAAATGGCTAAAGCCGGATTCATCACCTTCGCTATCGACTGGATTGGATTTGGTGAACGCAATGACAGTAAAAAGCCGAATTTCCGGAACCAGGACCGGGGCCGGGACTGGTGTAATATCTACTATCTGCAGGCCACAATGCTGGGGATGACTTCGCTGTCGATCAATGTGGCTCATGCCAAGGCTGCTACTGGTTTTGTCTGCACTCTGCCGGAAGTGAATGCGGAAAAACTCGGTGTGATGGGGCTTTCCGGCGGCGGCACTATGAGTCTGTGGATATCTCTTTGTGACGACCGGATTAAAGCAACGGAAATCATTGGCTACAGCGACTTGTGGCGCGCATTTCTGTTTCGCGACGTCTACTGTTGCGGAATGCAGGTTGCGCCCGGATTATTCCGCTTGGTTGAATTGCCGGAACTGCAAGGTTTACTGGCTCCGCGCCCGCTGCTGATCGATATCGGTATTCATGATCAGTGCTTCAAGATTGACACCGCGATGGCTTGTTTCAAGCGGCTGCAGAAAATATATGATGCGGCGGGAGCCACGGATAAACTTGAGCTTGATCTGGCCAATACGGCCCACGCCTGGTGCAATCACAAATCAAAAAAATTCTTCGGTAAGTATCTTGGGTAAGAAATTAATTTCCTTATTAATTACTAAAAAATAGTTATCCTAAGCTGTACCATCATCTTTACTAGTCAATAATCGTCAAACAATGTGTAATAATTACCTGATGTTAATTACTCAAGTTATTGCATTCCCTGATACTTCTTGAAGTTTTCGGCCTGTTCGAATATTTCTTTGTAGACTTCGTCGCGGTTGACCGGCGGGTAGCCGTGTTCGGCCAGCAGGATGATCAGATCCGCTTTTAACTCGGCCTTGATGTCGTCGCGCTTGCTCCAGTCGGTATATCGGGCTTTGTCGTCTACAACGGCCTTTACGGCCTTTGAAAGGGCCAGTAGCTTGTCTTCCGGATACTCGAAGTCGTATTTAACCGTCAGGGCCTTCAGGATGTCATAGAACGCTTTCTCTTCAAAATCAATGCCTAGTTCTCCGAATGACTCCTTCTCTTGCTTCAGGGCCTCGATTAGTCCCATGATCTCGTGGGTAAAGTCATTCAGGACGTCGCTGACCAGCACATCCTGTTCCTTGCGTTCGTTGTAGCGGTTGACGATTGACTGGAAGCGCTGTGAAAAGTCAATTCCTTTTGCTTTATTGACTTTTTTAAAGTCGGCTATGGCTTTGGCAAGCATCTGCTGCAGAAGCTTGATTTTGGTATTCGGCAGTTTGATTTTGTCAATCTTAGCCAGGTAGTCATCGCTGAATATATCGACCTCAGTAGCCTGTTCATCTCCCATCTTGAATATCTCCTGAACGCCGTCGCTATCCAATGCCTGCTTTATCATCTCACGGACCCGCGCGTTCATTTGCGCGGTGTCCGGGGCATTGCCTTTGGTCAGACGGCACACAGCAAATGTTTGCAGATCCAACAAGTGCCTCAAGCACACTGAGCGTAACAGATTTGCCTGTCCCTGCAGGGCCATATAACACAAAAAAAACCTCATATGATGTATCTGGAACCAATGAAAGGCCGAACATCATTTGCAGCATCTGCCGATCATGTGGATCTGGTAATACCTGCTGAACAAAATTTAGCCATTGTGAATATTTTGCAATTAAATCTAGATCATAATCCAAACGGTAAGTTGAAAACAATTCTAAAGTGTGAGGTCGAACGATGTTGTCTATTGGAATATCATGATCTCCAGTTAGGTACCTTGATATATTTTCAATATTTACGAGGCGATTTTTCATTACGAGCCAGCCATTTGCGTCACAGCCATCGAGCCAACAGGGCAGATCCTTGTTGGATGATACAGAACCTATGCTATCTGCGGCAAGATTCGCAATAACATTTTTAAGGCAATTCACTGACGCTTTGACCCTATTGTCAATGGCTTCCTGCTTCTGCAAGAACGACATCACCTTGCTTTCCAGGTCAGAATCGGAAATAACTCTGTAGACACCATCGGAATAATAGTACCATTGCTCGCGGTAACGCCGGTACATGAAGATTCCGTCAATCGCATTCTGCTTGGCAAACGTCCGAGCCAAGTCATGGTATGGCACATTAGGTCGACCTCCCAGTTGACCGTTGATTGGCGATGTGACTTCTCGACCATCAGAAGGACCTAATGAATCAATTTTATCGACTACTTCAGAAATCGTCAAATGATTTTCTGGGTCAAGAATATCTGTTTGAAGCTTTTTGGTAATTCCAATATTATCAAGTCCATTTTGGGCTAATTGATTTACATAGTCTGTTAAGTCGGCTTTTTCCTTAGCAATTGGCAATTGAATAATCTTGACACTTTTCGCAATCCCGTCTAACGCCATTGCTATTGTGCGAGCACCCTCATAACCTGATAAATCATTGTCAGGCACAATAAGAACTGATTTACCCTTAAGCGTCGATAAGTCAACGTTTTTGATATTTCCCGCTCCTCTAGGGTTGCAGGTCGCAGTAAATCCATACTTTTGAGATGTAACCACGTCCTTTTCCCCCTCCACGTACAAAACTTCATTTTGATTGACAAGTTCGGGTAAATTAAAGAGAGGTAATTTCATTTGTTCTTTTAGCTTCTTCAGACTATAAATCCAATCATCTGGGTTGTTTTTGTCCGGGGCTATTATTCTTCTCTTTGGAATGCGTTGTACAAATTGCTTCGGTTTATTCGGATGCTCTAGTCGAACCACTTGAAAAACCAACGCACCTGTGGAAGTCGTGTAGTCATAGCACGAGGATACGGTATAACCATCATCAAGTAGTTTATTAATTCGGAAGCATGGAGAATAATCAGGCTTGTTGAAAACCTTTGGCGGGCATTTCAACAAGTTGCCAAGATAATCTTGAGACAATTCATGACTTCCGGTAAATTTTACCTTGGCCACTAAGTCGATGACATTGCCGCATTCTTTGGTTTTGTGGTCGTAAAAATAAGCTTCGTTCAACTGGACAGATGTTGGATTAGTCCCTTTGCGCCACACCGCCGCACACCGATTGTCAGCACTAACATCGAGACCTATTGCTTGTGCAATTTCACGACAATCTGCCTGTGATATGATATCTTCCTCGTTGAATATATGATTTAATCCGTCAGGTTCAAAGCAAACAGCATTGTCTATTGTCGAAGGCTGCCCATAGTCAAAAATGGCTTTTCCATTAAAATCGTCTATATTATGAATAACCTGAGTTTCGCTCGGCTGGTTGTGGTGGCTGGCCGGGCTTTCTTTTTTTTCGTAATCTGGTACTGTTCTCACGACTTAGTCCTCCCCATTTATAATTCTTTGAGCTTCATGATATGGAATTCGAACGGTGTGATTTACACGGGTTAACTTGATTTTTCCGGCTTTTTCCCAGTTCCACAGGGACTGTTTAGAGATGCCGAGTAAATTACAGAATTCTTGAGGCTTTAATCCGGGATCAAGAGAGGAGTTATCTGAATTATTAAGTAAGGAGTTGCGAAGATATTCGATTGGAATATTGCCCAGAAATGGAGTCAATAAGCTTTGAATAGAGACAAGTACATAAGTAGGAATATTTGTTTTCATATTAAACCTCTAACTGTTTGAATAATAGTATAATAAAAAAATTATTGTTGAATGTTTTTATTCAACTCTGCTGGCTTAATGCTTGATGCATTCTGCTCAAACTTAATTATTCTTATAAGTTAGAGGTCATATTTTAGCCTTGATTAGGCTTTGAGTTCTTTGTATCGCCTTCAAGCAATACATAAGAATCCTTTTTTCAAAATGCAGATTATGAGTAAAACTGCGAAACTATTTAAAAATTAATTATTTATAATTTAAGTTTTTGCTATGATTTTTCCTTTCATTTTTTTCATTATTCAATTTTAACTCATCATTGAGTTAGTAATATTATACAATAAAATCCAGCATAAATCAATATGTCATACGATAAATTTCAAAATAAAATGATGTATCAAGAATGTATCAAGAATAAGCAATAAAACAGGCTAAAATAGGATAAAAGTCAATAAAGTATGCCAAGAGAATAAGGAAGTTGCACGGGGCGTTTAATAGCTGTTTTTGAGGTGAAAACTGGCGGAGAGGAGGGGATTTGAACCCCTGGTACGCTTGCACGTACAACGGTTTTCGAGACCGCCGCCTTAAACCGAACTCAGCCACCTCTCCGCGGTGAGATTAGAAGCGTAATATAACACCGATTATGAAAAAATAAAATATTAATTCGCATACCTGAGTTTTTTTTAACGTTTTCATGCAAAAAAAAGGATATTTTTAGCCTAAAGGTGTTGCCATTATTGAAAAAATAATATATAATCTAGCAAAGAACGGAGACCCGAATGAAATTTAAGGAATTTTAGAAATGGCTGAACTGCAACATGAGTTTGCACAGGAAGTGATTGAAGAGGTCAAGGAGCCCTCAATGTATAAAGTGCTGCTCTTGAATGACGACTTTACCGAAATGGATTTTGTCGTCATGGTGCTGATGATGGTATTTCATAAGCCTTTGAACGAGGCGCGTAACTTGATGCTCCAGGTACACAGCAGCGGTCGTGCGACCTGCGGTGTATATACTTACGAAATGGCCGAAACGAAAGTTGCTCAAGTAGGGGCGATGGCGGAAAGTCATCGCTGCCCCCTGCGGTGCGTGATGGAAGAGGCTTGACCCATGGAAAGACTTCCTGAAATTACCCCGGAGTTGGGCGATGCGCTCAATTCCGCGATAGAATTTGCTGCGGAACTGAAACACGAGATGGTACTGCCGGAGCATATGCTCTATATGTTCCTGAAAAATGAAAAGATCCGCTATATCTTCGAATGTCTCGAATCAGATATTGCCGAAGTCCGGCGTGATCTGGATAAATTTTTCCGAACCAAGGTACAACCCTGTGAGCGGGTCAACCGCCCGGTTGAATCCGTATCTTTCGGCCGGGTTATTAATAACGCCATGTGCCGGGTGGCGGGCGCCGGTAAAAACCGGGTTACCGTGGTCGACGTTTTTATTTCTCTGCTTGAGGAAAAACAATCCCATGCCTGTTATTACCTGAATAAGGCCGGGGTAGGTCATTACGAAGTAATTCGCGAAGTTTCCTGGGACGATTATTTTGCCGACGACGAGGAAAGCGAAGAAGCTGGATTTTCATTCCCGGTATTTCCCGGGATCGAGGATCTTTCCGAAACCCTTGAAGAATTGAACGAACATCTTTCCAGTGGCGAGGGCGATTTTGATCAGGATGCCGAGGAGGCTGACGACGTTGATGGCGAAACTGATCCCAATCGCGCCAAAACCAAATATTTGCGGCGTTATGCGGTCAATTTGACAGAACTGGCCATGCAGGGCAAAATCGATCCAATTATTGGCCGTCGCGAGGAACTGGACCGGGTTATGCTGGTGTTGAACCGGCGTAAAAAGAACAATCCGGTCCTGGTCGGCGAGGCCGGGGTCGGTAAAACCGCTATTGTCGAAGGTTTGGCCCTGAAGATTGCCGAGGACGATGTTCCGGAAAAAATTCAGGGACATGATATCTGGGCGCTGGATATGGGCGCGCTGGTAGCAGGAACTAAGTTCCGCGGCGAATTCGAGGAACGTTTGAAACGGGTTGTCGAAGAGGTTAAGCAGCAGGAACGCGCTATTTTGTTTGTTGACGAGATTCATACCGTGGTCGGGGCAGGTGCGGTCAGTGCCGGTTCCCTTGACGCCTCGAATATACTGAAACCGGCCTTAGCCGCCGGAGCAGTAAAATGTATCGGTATTACCACCTACGATGATTATAAGAACCATATCTTGAAAGATAAAGCGTTCAGCCGTCGTTTCCAGAAAATTGACGTGGTTGAACCGACTGAATCCGAAACTGAAGCGATTCTCAAGGGCTTGAAGCCGTTTTATGAAGATCATTACAATACCCGCTACGGATTGAATGCGCTTTCCGCCGCGGTCAAACTGGCGTCGCGGCATGTCAACGACCGTTTTCTGCCGGACAAGGCGATCGATGTTATCGATGAAGCCGGCGCGACAAATCTGATGCGTCCGCCCTCACGCCGGAAACGGGTGATCACGGTCAAGGACATTCAGGAAGTGGTTGCCCGGATGGCCAATATCCCATCGGCGCGACTTACCGCCGGTGACACTGAAAAATTGAAAAATCTGGAACAGGACATTAAAAAAGTTGTGTTCGGGCAGGATCATGCTGTCGATAATGTCTGTAATGCCATTTGTATCGGCCGGGCCGGAATCGGCGATAAGCTGAAACCGGTTGGTTCGTTCCTCTTCTGCGGTCCTACCGGCTGCGGTAAAACCGAATTGGCCAAACAACTGGCGGCGCAGCTCGGCATTAATTTTGTTCGTTTTGACATGAGTGAATATTCGGAAAAACATACCGTTTCAAAACTGATCGGCAGTCCCCCGGGCTATGTCGGGTTTGAACAGTCCGGCTTGCTGACCGAGGCTATTTTGCGGACTCCGCATTGTGTATTGCTGCTCGACGAAATTGAAAAGGCGCATGCCGACGTCTACAATATCCTTTTGCAGATCATGGATTATGGTACGCTGACCGACAATAACGGCCGGAAAGCCGATTTCCGCAATACGATCATCATTATGACCAGCAACGTCGGCGCGCGCGCTATGAGTACTGAAAATATCGGCTTTGCCGCCGATAGTCAGAAATATATGGAAACCAGACGCGAGGTTGAAAAATTCTTTACGCCGGAATTCCGCAACCGGCTTGACGATACGGTCTATTTCAACGCGTTGACTTATGAGTTGATGACTGAAATCGTCAAGAAATTCATGGACAGGTTGGGCGTTGATCTGCTGGAAAAACACATCACGCTCAAGATTAGCGACAAAGCGGTGGATTATCTGGCTAAGAAAGGTTTTGATCCCAAAATGGGCGCGCGTCCGTTGGAACGTCTTATCAAACGTGAAATCCAGCGGGTTCTGGCTTCCGAAATCATTTTCGGCAAACTCGCCAACGGCGGCCAAGTTTCCATCAACGCCAATAAAGACGGCCTGACTTTTAGATACCGTTCTGCGTAACACTAAACAAACGTTCGATCAGTCAATTCCTAAGTCAGCGACCCATTTGGATTCCATTTTGACGTCTTCTGCTTTGACGCCGCTGATTTCAACCGTGATTTCTCTAATTTTTTCAAATATTGTTTCTTTTGTCCAGAATGCGTTGTCCAGAATCGGGACTAGTACAACTAGATCCCGGACTCTGGAATAGTTGGCCGGGAACTGTACTTTATATCCATTGGTGAAGGTAGCAAGCGTCAAGAACGCTAGACCGGACAATACAAAAGCTAAAATGATATTTGACCAAATGAATAAAGCAATAAAAGTGCCAACAGATATAAGAAAAATCGTTAACTCCATCCAGGCGGGGTGATCAAGAGATGGAACATAATTCCTTGCCGTTATGGAGAAAATAAGCTGTTGCCAAATCTCATTTCTCCGGGAAACAGGAATTATATCATCAAGTCTGGTATCCGGTTTGATGGCGGAACGAGAAAGATTCAGTTGTTCCATTAACTGTTTGCGAATAACATAAAAACCGTGTTGTGACTGACATGGTCCATCACTAAATTGACTGATTTTTGCATGGACTAATTCTACGAGTTTGCCCACCGTGTCGCATTTTTCCGCTTCGGAATCTGCAATAGCAAATTTAAACGTCTCTTCCGTTGCCATAATTATTTCAACCAGATCCAGTCCCATTTTTTTCCCTTTATAATGTCTGTAAGATATTTAAATAATATTACCTCAAGTCAATACGAAGTCAAATGTGAATAATCAGGTTAAATTATTTTATCCTTACATTGTCTTTCATGATAGTTTATTGGGGGGCCTTGACTTCTGTAATTATTTTCGGCAAACTAACCAACGATGGTCAAGTTTCCATCAACGCCAATAAAGACGGCCTGACTTTCAGATACCGTTCCGCGTAAATTATTTGATTTCTTATAAAGGTGCTTTTGTTGTTTTAGTGAATTGTTCATATTTTTATGAAATCACAAAAGATCAATATGCGACTTCCTGGGAACGCGGACGTCTCGTCCGCATTGTGAAGTTTGCTTGTTCCCCCAATTTTACCAGCGTTCAGCGCTGACGTCTTATCCGCAAGCTGGCATCCTCGCCTGCAAGAATGAGCCTGCTAAGTTGAATCCACTTGACGGCTGTCAATGCCGGTGAATACCCATGATTAACCAAACTCCTGAAACGGGTACGAGACGTACCCTTGATGCGGACGGGACGTCCGCGCGCCCAGGGGGCATATGCATTGCTTTGTTTTTCAAAAAAGTTCATTTTAATTCGTTTAACAGTCTCTTGTGTTGAATGTTTTTTTATTTGTAAGTCTTTTAAAATAAGTAATTTTTATTTATTTTTTAAATTAAGTGATGCTATCTTAACGACACTTGGAAATTATGCTGTAGCAATCATGCCGGCTATCTCAAGTTTTCTTCTGTTTGCTCTGTTTTTTTGTTTATTTTTGTGTTTTTCGTAAAAAAAATAAAATTTATGACGATTGTCATATTTTTATTAGTTGAAATATATGTTTTGCGCATTTATATTTATAATAGAGACGAAAATCGTAAATAAAGCGAGGTGTTATTATGAAAATCGGATTGGTAAAGGAAATTAAAACAGAAGAGTATCGTGTCGGCCTGACTCCAGTCAGCGCCGGGGAATACGTCGATTGCGGACATGAAGTGATGGTTGAAGCCGGCGCCGGTGACGGTTCCGGTTTTACCGACGCTGAATATAATGAATATGGTTGTACCATTGTTTCCGATAAGCGGAAATTGTTTGATGACGCGGAGATGATTATTAAGGTTAAGGAACCGTTGCCAGTGGAATATGACTTTTTTCATCCGGGGCAGATTCTGTTTACCTACCTGCATTTGGCGGCGGACCGCGAGTTGACTGAAGCGCTGCTGGAAAAGCAGGTTAAAGCGGTCGCATATGAGACGGTCATGGAAAATGACGGATCGCTGCCGCTGTTGATGCCGATGAGTCAGATTGCCGGGCGTCTTGCGGTTCAGGAAGGCGCCAAATACCTTGAAAAGAGTTTCGGTGGACGCGGTATCCTGTTGGGGGGAGTTCCCGGTATTCGCAAAGGAAAAGTTGTAATTATCGGTGCCGGGATTTCCGGGACAAACGCCGCCAAGATGGCAATCGGACTGGGCGCGGATGTGACGATCATGGATATTTCAGCCCGCCGCTTGCAGGAGGTTGATGATATCTTCGGATCGCATATTAAAACGCTGTTCTCTACCCGTTACAATATTCTGGAAGAAATAGCGACGGCCGATCTGGTAATCGGCGCGGTCTTGATTCCGGGCGCGGCGGCCCCGAAACTGGTAAGACGTGAGGACCTGAAATTGATGAAACCCGGAGCGGTGATAGTTGATATCGCGATTGATCAGGGCGGATGCATCGAGACTTCGCGTTCGACCAGTCATAACAATCCGACTTATGTGGTGGACGGGATTGTCCATTACTGCGTTGCCAACATGCCGGGTGCGGTCAGTCTCAGTTCGACCATGGCGTTGACCAGCGTAACGAACAAATATGGTTTGATGATTGCCAATCTTGGACTGGAAGCGGCTCTGGGCAAAAGCAAACCGCTGCAGGCCGGTTTGAACTGTTATGACGGCAAGCTGACCAACATTAATGTCGCCAGCGCTTTGAAAATGGAATATACGCCTTACCCGGTATAAGATATCAAGGCATAAAAAAGCCCGGGACGAGAATTGTCCCGGGCAGTAATGGCTTATTCAGCTTACTCATACCAGCCTTCCGGAAGGATATCTTTTTCGATTTCCAGCAGTTCTTCCATGATCATTTTGGCATCGCCGATATTATTGATCAAAGGATCGGTCATCATGGCTCGGAGCAGAATCTTTTTGTCACATGTGACCGCGGCCTGCGCTGTCAGTTCGTGACTGTCAAGGACCTGCATGTGCAATCCCAGAATTCCGCGCGGCATTTCGCCGAACGGTTTAGGCTGCGGCCCGTTTTCCATGTCGACGGTACATTCAAGTTCGAGGAACGCATCGTCAGGCATATTGGTTACCGCGCCGCGATTGGGACTGTTGATAAAGAAAGGTTTGCCGAGTTTGCCCCACATGCTTTCAATGATATCGGTAGCGTGGTCGCCGTGGCGATTATTGATAAAATCGTCAATCGGAGTTTCCCCACATGCGAGCTTTTTGGTTTTTTCCCATGCCTCGGCCATTTCTTCGGCGCGATTGTAAGCGTCGAACGGAATGATCGGTTCCGGAGAGTTGGGCATTACGCCGTAGCCCTGGAAGAACGGGACGTATTCCTTGGTATGGCTGACTGCGGTCGGATATGCTTCATAGATATCCATGAGCTGCAGGGCGTAATCAAAGTTCAAGCGGGGTTTTGCCTTGAAACTTGGTCCGTCAAAATTTTCTTTGTAGGAGTTTTCCGCCATCGTCTGTTTGATATACGGCATGCGGTCCTCTCCGTCATATCGGCATACGGTCATAAATGTGCAGTGATTGACCCCACCGATCTTATACTCGAGTTTTTCCAGCATTTCCGGTGTTGGTTCTTCGTTTTCACCAAGAATTTTGGCCAGACGCATATGATAAGTCTTCGATCCTGGCAGATGATTGCCGTCGCACAGCGCGAATGATTTGACGTTCGGGGCATAGCGCATCATGGCGATACCGAGGACCGAGGTAGGATTGATGAAGTTGATGACCCAGGCATTCGGGCAGAGTTCTTCGACGTCGCGGCAAACCGCCAGCACTTCCGGTACTTCGCGCAGGGCGCGGAAGATCCCGCCGGGGCCGATGGTATCCGACGAGCACATGGTAATGCCGTATTTTTTGGCTATTCTGGTATCGACGCCGCGGTACCAGGCGTTTTTGGCGGAAAAACTTAAAACGATGAAGTCACAGTCGGCGATAACCTCCCGACGGTCGGTTGAGCCTATTACTTTTGTTGTTGAACCGGAAGCGTCAATCGCGCGCTGGGCCAGTTCCATCATGGTTTTAAGGGTGTCGGGGTTTGTGTCCACCAGTACCAGGGTGCCGCCTGAAAGAATCGGGCTTTTTACCATGTTCCAGATAACCGGTTTTCCGAAAAAATAACTGCCGGCTCCGATTACCGCGACTTTTGGTCCGCTCATTTTACTACTCCGTTTTTGATCAGATGTTTGTTTAAACATGAGTCTCAATCAGCTTTGAAAATCATATTTTTTAATAATTGTTGCATTGTATTTTGTGAAACTGATATTAATTTAAAGTTTGATAGAGCATTTTTCAATTGAACAATTGTATAATAGATTGTATTATTGTAGCATATGAGTGAATACATTCAAAAAGCGGTTTACCGGGTGAAATTCACCGGTGACGACGCGCCGCTGCCGTTCTCCGTGCGTTCGGCGGGGCATTATATTCTGGAAGAGGACCGGCGGGAATATCATTTGGACAGGAGCTTCACCCAGTTGTACTGGTGCATCCGGGGAAAAGGCGAAGTGGTCATTGATAAAAAAGCCTATTTATTTGAGCCTCAACAGGCATTTTACTATTTAAGAGGGGACGATCATATTTTGAGTGGGATTGAGGAGCCCTGGGAATACCGCTGGTTTACTCTTGACGGCCCGATGGCGGTGGCTTTATTGCGCGGTTTTCAGTATCCGCGTAAACCATTTTTCGCGGGGAAGTGTCCGGAGGATTTATTTGAAACCCTGGAAAAGCGTATCCATAACTCGACGATCACCGAAATGCGCAATTTGACTGCGGTCGCCTGGCAGATTCTGGCCGCGGCCGGGGCAGGGGAACGTGCCGTGGGGAGCGAAGAAAAGTTGCTGCAGGCCTTTTTCGCGATGGTGCGTGATAACTTTGCCAACGAAAGTGTCAACATAAATGCCATCGCGGATATGCTGGAGGTGCATCGTTCGACGCTGACCCGGATTGTTCGCCGGCATACCGGGATGACTCCGGGGGAATATCTCTATGATTTCCGGTTGAGAAAAGCCCTGGAAATGCTGCGGTTGAGTGATATTCCAGCCGGAGACGTGGCGATGGAATGCGGAATTCCGGACCCTTGCTATTTTTCCAAAGTCATAAAGAAAGCGGTCGGGGTAAGCGCCTTGACGTATCGCAAACGCTACCGGACGTGATTTTTTTTGAACCGTCCGGGCGGACTGCCGTAATATTTCTTGAATGCGGTATTGAAGTAGTAGACATTGCTGTAGCCTACGGCTTCGGCGACCGCAGTCATATCCGGCCAGTTGGCCAGAAGCAGCTTTCTGGCCCGGATCATTCGCTCCCTGGTCAACAACTGTTTGAACGGCATATCAAACAGCTGGTTGATGATATGGCTGGTTCTGGATGGTGATATATAGAGATGCCTGGCGAGATCTTCAAGTTTTATCTGGCGGTGAAAATTCTGATTAATAAAGCGCCTGATTACTTCGCGGCGTCCACCTTCGGAACTTTCAGTCGGGGTTAAAGCTTCAAGTCTGCTTATCAATCCGGAGCCGATGACCGAAAGGGTGTTTGTCAGCATGGCAAGTTTTTTTTCGGAAGGAGCCGGGGGAAGCTCCCGATGCATATTGCGGTATTCCCTGGAGAGGGTTGTTTCTTTCGGTATTTTACCTCGCCAGGCCCCGGCAAAAAGAACAATAGCAACGCTGTCGCCACGCATAATCGGCACAACCAGCTCAAAAACGCCTTTCCAGCAGGTTTTTGTAAAAGGTCTTGCCTCCCTTACGGCAATCGTGTCCGAAACCTGGAAACAGTCGCGTGGACATTGCAGCATATCCCACTCCGAGAAAGGAGTGCGACCTGATTTGCAATAAGGCGCTGCATGGACATGTCTGTGTTCCGGCATCACGGAGGTTCCGTCAGGTAAAATGAAACAGTCAAGGTGATCGTGCAGGGTGATGTAGACTCCGAATTTTTCTTCGACGTCAACAAGGACCGATTCAATGCTTTCATTGAATGGATTTGCGCTTAATATTTTATGTATTTTCATTTTTATCCTGAATTCAGCATGTTTTTATAAAAATATAACAATATTTTGAATTGTCAAGTCTACAGAAAAATTATATAATTAGGTTAGTATATAAAACTGAATGAAAGGACCGTTAAGATGAAAAGATTTTTCACGCTCATTGAACTGCTCGTTGTGATCGCGATAATTGCCATTTTGGCGTCAATGCTGCTACCTGCTTTGAATAAAGCCAGGGAAAAAGCCAAACAGATAAGCTGTCTCAACAATATGAAGCAGCTTGGGGTGGGGTTTGCGATGTATACGAATGACAATGAGGGCTATTTCCCCTGTGCATTGCACACCGCGTCAGGCGTTACCTGGTGCGGGGTTATGCTGGAGTACATGGGAACCCGATGGGGAGCGAAAGGTCTGAACATTTTTAAATGCCCTTCTGATACAAGCGCGCGATTGACTACCGGTACTTACGCTTATTGGCACGCCCGTTCATACGCGATGAATGCCGGGGCCGGGACAGACGGTTTACGTGGAACCGCCTGGGGGAACGGCTCCTCCAAAATGAGTAAAATTCAGGTTCCGTCACAACTGATCAACCTGGGCGAGGTTAAAGTTCCAACCAGTTTAAAGCTTTTCGTCGAGCATACCGGCGGGGTGGTGCTTTACGCATCGGTTCCGTCTGATCCGGTTTACGGACAGATGCCGGGCTGGCACTGGGGAAATAATAATTATCTCTTTGCCGACGGGCATACTAAAATTCACCAGTATTATGAAACCGTCGGTAACGGTACGCTTGCCAATCCGCGAGGGGCCTGGACCAGAAAGAGTCATGATTGATTTGTTTCCGCTTGATTTTTGCAGAATTGCATATCTTATATAGATTCCAAACTATTATTCTCTGAGCAGGAGTGTTACAATGCGTTTTTTTATCCGGATAAAGTTTTTTTGCCTACTGACTTTATTGCTTATGGTGTTTTCAGCGCGGGCGGAAAAATCAAGAACCAGGATGACTATTGCCGGCTATATGGGCTGGTTTGTTCCGTTTCATACCGCGCGGGGATATGTCAGTCCCTATGATTTTCCTTTGATCCCGCTTGAATACAAAGAGGGCGTAGCCAGTAATTCCGACCAGTATTTTGTCGGTATCTACCGGGATGAATTGAAGTTGATGGCCGATCACGGTTGGAATACGGTAGCGGTTGACGGGTTGTTTTTTGATGATAAGAATGTGAAGAGGCAGTTGAATTTGATGGACCTGTTTATCCGGGCCGCGGCCGGAATTAAAGGCGAACCGGTGAAAATTATTCCTTTTATTGAGTTTTCACGGACCATAAAAAATCTAGGTGTGGAAAAAAGCGCGGATTTTTTTGCGAAGAATATATCGTTGATGCTGCAAAAATACGGAAGTTCCGGGCTGTGGCGTAAAATTGATGGACGTCCGGTTATCAAAGTTTATATGGCCAGCGAGTTTCCGCTTGAATTCTGGCGCAAAGTTTTACCGGCAATCAAATCATCCGGATATGACCCGTTCTGGATAATGGAACTTTCCGGGCTGCAGCCGGCCCTCTACGGCACGTATGATGTAAAGCGTTACAAGCCGTACATGGAACTGTTTGACGGGGTGTATAACTTCGGGTGCAGCGGGCTTGTCGCCGCGGCGAATTTTCCGGTGAACGTCAGGAAGAATTCCAATGGAACCAAAGCCGCCGGATATCTGGGGGCTACTTTATGGCCGGGATATCTCAGTGACCGCCCTTACAATAAAAATTTTATTTCGCACGACGGAACCGCTTTTCTCCGTAAAGTATGGAATGCTTCAAAAAAGGCTGCACCGGATTTCCTGCATTGGGTCTGGAACGATTTCAAGGAGTCAACCACCTTGACCTGTTCATACAGTACCCTGACTTCAAGACTTGAAATCGCTCAGCGTTTTCTCAATGAATTCAATAAAACGCCGTTACCGGTTGGTTCGCCTGACGAACCGCAAACGGTTTTAAGCTACAGGAAAAGCATTTATTCCGGCGAGAGTTTGAGTTTTGAGTTTTTGCCGCTGCCCACTCTTAAAGGTCCGGTGAAGGGCAAAGTTTGCATCCGGCTTTTGAATGACAAAGGCGAAGTACTGGCGGAACAAGCCAGCACTATGCTTGACCTGAAAACGATGACCCCATGGATTTGGCGGGTTAAGCGCGTGATTAAGCGTTCGGATACTTTGACGGTAAAAGTTCGTCCCGAAATTACCCTGTCAGACGGACGTGTCATAAAATACAATAATATTCCGGATATTGCCGTGGTTCAGCCTCTGGCGCTGGCGGATCAGCTCTATTACAGTATTCCCCTGCATCGTATTGCCCGGGGAGAACGCAAACTGGAACTTAAAATAAATGGTATTTCGAGTTTGACCGGCCGGAGTGCGTATCACGAGGGCTTGCGCCGGATAGAATATATTCCGCACGGAGCGGCAAAAGGCGGGGCAATGGTCGCGTCGATGCGTAACGGTCACGCCTTGCGGTTTCTGGCCGGACTTAATATCGGCGGGGCGGAGATGCTTACGCCCGGTCAGAATTCCCGCTGGTTGAGACTATGGAAAAATCGCAGCAGTGATAAATCTTACGTCGACTGGCGTCCCAGTGACAACCTTTTCGGCAGTGATTATTATGCTGCGGTGGTGCGCTTTCCGGACGGTAAATGGGCGTATTCTTCAACTATTTGGACAAAGAGGTCTTTTTCAACTGAAACTTTGGCCGCGATGTGGCTGTTTGTGCCAAACGCTACCAGTAAAAATGAAGTGATTGACCGCAGCGTCGGACGTCATAATCTGGTTTTCGCCGAAAAAAGTAAAAAATGGCCGTATGTCGTTTTACGCGGAGACGCCAGGGCAATGAGCTTCAAAGGGCAGTATTTGACTTCTTCGCTCGATACGGTGCCTTATGGCCCGGTTACTCTGGAAGCGGCATTCAAACCCGGAAAAGCTACTGGCTCCAAGCAGATAATCTGCTATCAGCGCGGGGCTCAAGCCGCGCTTTCAATTGACGCTGAAGGATATTTGGTCGGCGCCCGTTTGCCGCAGGAGCGCAAGCATCCCAATCCGTTTGTCAAAATCAGGTCGCGCAAGCCGGTTGAAGCCGGAAAATTTGTCCACGTGGTTCTTACCTACGATATGAAGACCCTGAATATGTATATAAACGGTGAGCTGGCAAATTCCGCCCCCTGTTCCGGAACCCGTTCATGTGAAGGATTCAGTATTGGTGGCGCGAAAATTGACGGAGCCTCGAAAGCGGTGGATGAAATTAGCGGAAAAAGTCTGTTTAACGGGGAAATGCTGAGAGTCAGTATTATTGGCGCGCCAATGCCGCAAAGTGAAATAACCGCTATTTACCAGCGATTGCGCATGATGCCGTTCTGGAAATAAAGCGGCTCAAAGAAATATAATCCCGGCCGCACCCGCGGCAATGACCAGGATTATCGGGTGAACGTCCCATTTCCAGATCGCGCCGACGGCGGCAAGCAGAATCAAACAGGCTTTCCAGTCGAAAGCCGCGAAAAGATTGGGCGCGTAAACCGACTCCACATCGAGAATCGAGATCAAACCGATCTGAACCGCGGCAGCCGCAATCAACCCGGTCACGGTCGGCCTTAAACCGTAAAAGATTGATTTGGCGAACTTTGATTCATAAAAATGGAAAAAGAAGATGGCCAGGAACATCAAAAGGGTGAAAGAAGGCAGGACAACCGCGAATGAGGCGACAAGCGAGCCGCCGACTCCGCCCATATGATATCCGACGTAAGTGGCCATGTTGATGGCGATCGGCCCCGGAGTAATCTGTGATACCGCCAGCATATCCACGAACTGGTCCTGGGTCATCCATTTCTGATCCAGCGACTCCTGCAGCAGCAGCGGCAGGATTACGTAGCCGCCGCCGATCGCGAATGAACCGATCCTGGCAAAAGAATAAAACAGTTTCCAGAGTATTATCATGCTTCTTTCTCCGGTTTACTTTCTTTCATGAGCGTATATTTCAGAAGCGCTCCGGCCGCGGCTCCGAGAAGGATCATATAAATCGGGGATACCCTGAAAAAAACAACCGCAACAAAGCCGAGTATCGCGAAGAATATGCCGGATTTATCGACTACCGCTTTTTTCCACATCCTGACGACCGCCATAATTACCATCGCGGTAACTGCGGCCCGAATGCCGCCGAAAGCTTTTTGCACATACGGATTGTCGGCAAACCGGGTACAAAAGGCCGCGATAGCCATGATGATCAGAATTGACGGGGTTATCACTCCTAACGCCGCGGCAATCGCTCCCGGCAGTTTCTTTTGCTTGTAGCCGACTAACGCGGCGGTGTTTACCGCGATAATTCCTGGGATTGACTGGGACAACGCATAATAGTCGAGAACTTCCTCTTCGGTGACCCAGTGATGCTTGTCGACCGCCTCACGCTGAATAATCGGCAGCATGACGTAGCCGCCGCCGATGGTTACCGCGCCGATCTTGAAAAAAGTTGAATACAGGTCGTAATATATTTTCAACTTACTCATTATTTTTCCATTTTCCAGTAAGGGCCTTCAGCGGTCTTTGCCGGTTTGAGGCAGGACCGGCTCTCCGGCGGGGTGCCGCGGTTGATTACTTCCGCCAGGTCCTCAATTACCGCCTGGTTGTTAAAAATGTAGTTATGCCCGAGAATCTTCCGGGAAACCAGCGATATGTCAATGGTATCTATCCCTGCTATTATGACCGGATGATGTCCGTCGCCAAGTCGCTGATAAGTGGTTTTCAGTGAGGCGGAGGACGACATTGCCAAGTCTTTGGTCGAAACATAGAGGACAACCGGGACTCGCGCCGCCAGCATTTTCGGGGCTATATCCACCTTGAAAACTTCCGAATCAATATCTGGCGCGGCCATAATCAAGGCTTTAAACCGCGTTGCCAATAGCGGGTCGTCAGAAATGATATCATTAAATGCCCTGGTCATACCGCGATTGCCCATGCTGTGGGCGACCAGATAAATCTGACTCGAACTGTCGGCGTACAGCAAATCTTTTATGAAGTTTTTGATATTGACTTTTGACCACTTGATGGTTGCTTCGTCGGCGAAGTATCCGTTCAACTTGTCACGGGATGCCCAACTGAAAAAGATCGGCAGTCCGTCAAATTTCAGCGAATAAACGATCTGGGCGAATTTTTTCGCGGCGTCGTCAAATGATTCATTATAGCCGTGGATAAAGATTAATATTTTTTTATTTTTTCCGGTTGCAAGTTTACGCCTGACTGCGGACAAGAACTGATGTTTATCAATTTTCTTCAAGTCTTTTATGTGGTTATACACGTGAGGTTTAAAATACCAGAGTGATTTGCGTCTGGCGGCGTCTTTTTTTATATCGATTACCACTTGGCAGATGCCGAAGCTGACTGCTGAACCGCGTTTTTCGCCGTATTCAAAATTGGATTTGTTTTCGTTCTCAATATTCCGGTCAGTCGCATAGAACAGCGCAATTTCTCCTTTTGCGAGATCGGTCGGTGCGGTTTTGATCTGGTTGTCGGAAACACAGCCGCAAGTTGCCGCAAGTAACAATGCAAACAAATATCTGTATCGTTGTAAATAATTCATATAATAACATTTTCTTTGTATAAATATAGCATTGGTTTATTATATAAATATTACCCGATTGTTATAAAAAAACAATCCTAAATAATTGTTTTAATGATCAATTTCCTTTTATTATTTTTTATTATCAGTTAATTTTTATTTGAAAACTCTAAAACCGGCATTATATTAAATGTAAACTAATGGAGGATGCTATGAAAAGAATGAAGGTTACGGATCAAGGATGCTATTACCACTTGATGAATCGAGTCTCCAGGCATAAAGGCCAAATGCCTTTTTCAAATGCTGATATGGAATACGGGTTTCAGTTGCTGCAAAATTTGACCGAATATTTCCTTGTTGAGGTAATTTCAGTTGCCTGGATGGGCAATCATTTCCACCTGGTGGTCTACGCTCCACACTCGAACGAACTGCCTTCTGAACAGGAAATCGCAACACGCCATAACTCTTACTATAAGTCCATGGCGGATGATCTTACCTACAACATGAAAAAATTGCCTTTCATCGATCCAAAACACAAAAAACTATGTCGCAAAGTCGGAGAAACAATGATCGATATCAGCTCCTTTATGCGGGCATATCAACAACGTTTTGCAGTGGTTTTCAACCGGAATTATGATTATTTCGGACACCTCTGGGCTGCACGTTTCAAGAGCGTGATCCTCGAGGGAGCCGATGCGTTGGAAGCTTGTTTGCAATATGTCGAACTCAATCCGGTCCGGGCTAATTTGACCAAAAATCCAGCCGATTACCGCTTTACCACCTGGGGACGCTATTGCGGATCCGGTAAACATATCTATCATGATAATTTTATCAAACATTACAAAAAGTTGATAGACTATGTCGATACCTCAAATTGGAAAGACTCTGATTATTACACTGAATTCAAGTGCAGCTTGACCCGAATTGTCGCGGCTGAACGCGGTGCTAATGCCGCTGAAATAGCAGAAGCTGAACAGGACGCGCGTCGCAAAGAATCAATGCCGGTACGTTTTTTGAGTCGTACCAGACATTTTTCCGACGGGGCGATAATTGGCTCAAAACTCTTCATCCGGGAAATCGGCCGCAAGTTCGAAGATCCTGATAAAGTCGAAAACAAACAATTAAGCCGCGGCCTGGACCCGAAAGGCGTGGCAATATACTGTTTCCGAAAACTTTTGCTGTAATATGTTAAAACGGTTGTCAACCTTCAAGTTCGGCTTTGAGGGTTTCCAGTTCTTCCCAACGGGCGTACATGGTTTGCAATTCTTCTTGCAATGTTTCCAGTTTCGCGTGAAGCTCCTCCGCTTCGTGTCCGTGGTCTGTAAAGAAATCAGGCGAACTGAACTTGGTGTTTATTTCCTCGATCTCAGCTTCCGTTTCCAGAATACGCTCTTCCATTGATTCAAGTTCCCGCTGGTCCTTGTATGAAAGCTTGTTGGCTTTGTTTTTGACCCTGGTTTCAGCCTTGGCCGGTTCTTTGACCGGGGCTTGCGCGGTGATTCTACCGGCGCGTTTGGCGAGGTAGTTGTCGTAATCGCCAAGCTTGTAGATAATATCGCCATTATCCTCAAAACCGAGAATGGAAGTACATACCCGGTTCAGGAACCAGCGGTCGTGGCTGACGGTCAGGACGCAGCCGTTATATGCCGCCAGCGCTTCTTCCAACAGCCGCAGGGTTGAGAGGTCAAGATCGTTGGTCGGTTCGTCGAGGATCAGGAAATTGCCGCCGTCTTTCAGGATTTTGGCGATGATCAACCGGGCTTTTTCGCCGCCGGATAGGCGTTCCACAGTGGTGTTGATGCGTTCGTCGGTAAAAAGAAATCTCTTAAGATAGCTCCAAACCTTGATGGTTTCGTTTCCAAGTTTGACGAACTCGCGGTCATCGCTGATTTCCTGAATGACCGTGTTTGTCGGGTTGAGTTTCAGGCGGTTCTGGTCAATATAATTGAATTTGACGGTTTCCGCTACTTCGATGCTGCCTGAGTCCGGGTACTGTTCGCCGGTCAGCATCTTCAATAATGTGGTCTTGCCGCAGCCGTTGCGCCCGACGATTCCGATGCGGCAGCCGGGTTCAAAAACGAAATCAAATTTATCAAAGAGTTTGGTATCGCCAAAAGAGATGGAAACTTTGTTCATGGCGGCGACTTTGTTGCCGAGGCGGTCGGCCGGCGGGATCACCAGTTCGATGTCTTCATCTTTTTCCGGCGGGGCTTCCGCGGCTATATCGTTAAAGCGTTTCAAGCGCCCCTGGTTACGTCTGGTCCGGGCTTTGGGATTTGAACGGACCCAGTTGATTTCGGTCCGCAAAAAATGCTGACGTTTCTGTTCTGATTTTTCCTCGAGTTCATGCCTTTGGGCCTTGCCGATCAGAAAGTCGGAATAATTGCCGTCGTAGGAATAAAACTTTCCCCGGTCAAGTTCCACTATCCGGGTCGCCAGGTTATCCAGAAAATAACGGTCATGGGTGACGAAAATACAGGCGCCCTGCCAGGATGCCATGAAAGCCTCGATCCATTCAACGGTTTTCACATCGAGATGGTTGGTCGGTTCATCGAGCAGGAGAAGATCCGGTTCGGCTGCGACAGCCCGGGCAAGGGCGACCCGGCGGCGTTCGCCGCCTGAGAGGTTTTCGCACAGCATGTTGCCCGGAGGAGTACGCAGGGCTGACATATAGGCCTTTAAGCGGGATTCCGGGTTCCACTGGTTATGGAGGTTGAGCCATTGCTCAAGTTCGGCGTGTTCCGGTGATTCCAGCGGTAAAGATTCATAGCGTTTCAAGGCGTCATATACGCGTTGCTGCCCGTCGCGAATGTTTTCGGCCACGGTCCGGCTGATATCCACTGCAAAATCCTGCGGCAGATAGGAAACGGTCAGCCCGGTGGCTCTGGTAATGGCGCCGGAAGAGGGGATTTCCACTCCGGTCAGGATTTTCATGAAGGTCGATTTACCGCAGCCGTTGCGTCCAACCAGGCCGATACGTTCGCCTTCGTGAATGGTCAGGGATGCCTGGTCGAGCAGCGTCTGGGTTCCGATATTTATGGTTAATTCGCTTGCGGTCAGCAAGACTTTTTCGTTGAAAGGAGGCATAATTTTATTTCTGGAAGTATTTTTGTTCGATTGAATCGAGATATTTTCTCAGTTCCGGCGAGGTTTCCCGATGGTTGCGGCTGTCGGCGTCAAATTCATATTGCATCCTCACTCCTGGAGGGATTTCCCGGACTTCGATGTCATAGAGGACTTTTTCTATTTCGATTTGCCGGGCAATGGCTTTTTCTACTGCCTGCAGATCGTCATAAAGTTTTTTCGCAGCTTGCTGGCGGTCCGGTTCGTTCAGTACTTTAGCAAGCCGGTTCTTTAGTTTAAGGAGCTTGATCTGGACCGGTGCGGGGGATGAATATGCCAGTTCCATCAATTTTTTAGATGTTTTCTCCACTACTTTTTGGGGGCCGACCATCAGGAACTTTTCCTTGGGAATATCATAAATTTTGGTGGTGGTCTTTTTGGTTTTTGATTTGCCGGTTTTGAACATACAGGGGATGTTGTAAAAATATTTCATATCTTTAGCCAGAGTTGTTCCGGGCAGCGGGAAAAGAAGGTTGATAAATTTACTTTTGATCGCGGCTTCAAACCAGAATTGCATTTTATCCTGGTCGGAGAAATTGACCGAGTCAGGGGCGTCTTTCAGCATCCGGTTGATTTTTTTCATGATCACCCGTCCGGCGCTTGAGTCAAAAACCCGTCCCGGGGAATATTTGCCGGAAGCGCTCATTATTACCATATCGGCCGGGGCGTTGTCAGATGAGCGGCTCAACCGATGCAGTTCCCCGAGGAGGAAACTACAGTAATCTTCATATAACAGATAGGACGCACCGTCGGTCGGTTGCAGAGGATTATCAATCAGTTCCCTGAGTTTAGGCAGTTTGCTGGACCGGGCGGCTGCCAGTAACGTTGGCATGTAGGTAACATAAGAAAGTTTTGGGGCGTTAAGTTTATATCGGATAGCGCCGCGCAGACCGGCAATATACCATTCCGGCAGGGTGATCTCCTCTTCCTCCTCCGGCTTGATACCGCATTTTATCAGTGACAGCGCGGTCAATAGTTTGCGGTCGGTTACGCCGTTGTCCCGTTTGGTGATAGCATCCGCATTGAGATAGATGGAGATATTTTTATCAACCGGGAGAATTGCAAACCCGCCTTTAAGTTTTTTATCGATAACGATTATGCGGCAGTTGTATTTTGCGCTGGCCGGACTGAAGCGCAGATAGCCGGAAGTGATCCGGTCGGCCATTGCCAGGTATTTGCGAGCGGCCTGATTTTTTTTGTTTTCCGACTGCAGTTCAATTTTGATGCCTTCGGAAGTCTTGAAGCCGCTGCCGGAAACCTGCCATATCTCTCCGGTTAAAACCGCTAAAATAAATGTAAAGATGACTTTTTTCATTTGTCTTTTTGTTAAATCAATGTAAATTCAAATATACGCTACGTAAGATAATCTCATAACCGGCGATTTTAAAGCCGTGAAACGGAAAAAATGCCTCAAACACAGAAACAATTTTATCCTGCGGCGCTCACAGTCGCCGGCAGCGACAGCGGCGGCGGTGCTGGAATTCAAGCCGATCTCAGAACATTTTCCGCATTCGGCGTGTTCGGATGCAGTGCTATTACCGCTATAACCTCCCAGAATCCGCGCGAAGTCAGACGGGTGGACGCGCTGCCTGCAGATTGCGTGGCGACTCAGCTTAAGACCGTACTTGACGCTATCGGGGTGGGAACCGTTAAAACCGGAATGCTTTTCGATGCCGACATCATAGCGGCGATTGTCCCGATTCTCGCGAAATCCAAACTGCCGCTGATCGTTGATCCGGTGATGATCTCGACCAGCGGGGCGGAGCTGCTTAAGGAGGATGCGGTTGCCGCGGTGCGGGAAAAACTGCTGCCGCTGGCCGCCTGGATCACTCCGAATATACCGGAAGCGGAATTGCTGACCGGAATTACCATCAAAAGTCCGGACGATATGAAAGCCGCGGCGGTGCATTGTGCCGAACTTTGGAATTGCGGCTGCCTGTTGAAAACCGGACATCAACTTCAGGGCGAGACCGCGAATGATGTGGTTGCCTACGGCGGAAAGTTGTATCATCTCTCATCCCCGGTTTGCGAGGTGCAGAAATTTGCCGCTCACGGCACCGGCTGTACTTTGAGTTCCGCGTTGACGGCGGCCTTTGCGCTGGAATTTCCCTGGAAAAAAGCTTTAAAGATGGCTAAAGGTTTTGTCTACGGTTCTTTAAATGAAAGCGTCCCGATCGGCCCCGGAATCGCGGCCATGTATCCGCCGTCTGATTCGTATCTCAACATGGTCGACTTGAAAAGAATTGATTGAACCGGGAGAAATACCATAAAAAATTTATTGGCAGCAATAATAATAGTGGGAATATGCTTCTCTTTGACCGGCGCTACTCAACAAGCGGTCAGATACAAAGAAGCTCATGGACGGCGTTATGTTTACCTGCGTGACGTGGCCACCTATTATGGGCTGAAGTGTTATGTCTGGAAAGATAAAACTTCGCTTTACGGCCGTTATGCGAAGTTTGAGTTCACCCATGACAAACGATCTGCTGTTTTGAACGGTGTCCGCACCACATTGTATTATGCTCCTTTCCGGGCCGGCATCCAGGCCTTTATCAGTGAAAATGATTTATATAAAATACTCGATCCGTTGCTGCGCAAGGAAGCGCTGCCGAAACGCCGGGCCAAGGTGATTTTGATTGACGCCGGTCATGGCGGCAAAGATCAGGGGGGGCGCGGTAAAACACTGCTTGAGAAAAATCTGGTGCTGACGGTTGCAAATGATTTGCGGGATCAGCTTAAAAAGCTGGGTTTTACTGTGCTGATGACACGTTCTAGCGATTATAAGGTTTCGTTGGAGCGGAGAGCTGAATTGTGTAAAAAATACAAAGCTGATCTTTTTGTTTCGGTTCACGGCAATATTGCCGGCAGTAAAACAGTTAACGGCATTGAGACATTCTGCATGACGCCGGCCAACACTGCTTCCAGTAATGGCGGCAAACCTAAATCGAACAGCGAATCTGGTAATAAATACGATATCTACAATTACGCGCTGGCATATCAGGTGCAGCGATCACTGCTGCGGCGAACAAGGGCGGAGGACCGGGGAGTAAAGTTTGCGCGCTTTTACGTCTTGAAACATTCCTCATGTCCGGCGATTCTGGTCGAGATAGGCTTTCTTTCAAACGTTAAAGAGGAAAAATCTCTTGGAACCAGATGGCGTCAGCAGCAGACCGCCAAAGGTATTGCTGACGGCATTATGGCGTATCGCCGGATGATGAAATGAGTAAACTATATAAGTAGTTGAAAGTTGAAAGTTGAAAGTGTATATTCTTATTTAGTTTTATGGATTAGTGTGGGACGGGGTTTTCCCTCTACCACTCCTAATTTCTAATCTCTAATTAAAGTCGCGCTGGGCGTGACGCTTTAAGGAGGACTTAAAATGATCGAGAAAATCGCTAGTTGCAGTGAAGGCGTACTTGCGTACAAAATTACCGGAAAAGTCACTCTGGACGAATACCTGGTAGCCGAAAAAGAATGGCTTGCCGCCATTGAGGAAAAAGGCAAAATCAAAATGCTTATCGAATTGGGTGATTTGCAGTTTCCCGAACTGAAAGTTTTTTTCGAGGACTTCAAGCAGGGGATGAAGCATTGCAAGGATTTTTCCGCTTTCTGTGTGATCGGCGATCACACCTGGGAAAAAGTCTGGTCAAATGTATTCTCGACAATCATGCATATCAATCTCAAATACTTTGATGTTTCCCAGTGTGAAGCGGCCTGGGAATGGATCAAGAACGAATAACTTCAATTTGTAAATATGTAAATATGTAAATTTGTAAGTTTGCCCTGCGCAAGCTCGCACTTACATATATGTGAATATAGCTGGAGTCGACTTTTGGGAAACCTGGGCCGGTTCATAGATGAATTATGTAATATGCCTAAAGAAATTGAACGAAAATTCCTGGTAAAAGATGACTCATGGCAGAATGAGTTTGATTCCGGGGTGGAATATCGCCAGGCTTACATCACTACCGCCGGAAGCGCGACGGTTCGTCTGCGTACCGCCGGGGATAAGGCTTTTTTAACCTTAAAGGGGCCGGCGTCCGGAGCCAGTCGCGACGAGTTTGAATACGAGGTGCCTTTTGCCGAAGCGCTTGAGATGCTGGATAAACTCTGCGATACCCCGGTTGTCCACAAAACCCGTTATACCCGGCAATACGCTAACTATGAATGGGTGCTTGATGTGTTCCACGGCGCCAACGCGCCGTTGGTCATGGCCGAGATTGAATTCCGCAATGGCGAGTGCGACTTTGATCTGCCGTCCTGGGCCGGGGAAGAGGTAACCGGCGATCCCCGCTACACCAACGCATCACTCAGTGTCAATCCATACAGCGCCTGGGCCAGGAATGAGTAACGATATTAAGTTTTACAACAGCTCTATTCTTCATCGTGTGATAGTATTTTCTGTTAATGCATTCCTTGTTTTGTTTTATGCCGGATTGCCGACCCTTTTATACATTTCAAAAGATATATTGATGTTATTGTTTGTTCCTTTCTTTTTGAGCATATTCGTGACGTTGTTTTTTTGTGTTCTATCGACATTTAAAGACGCTTTTTCAGGTTACGGGGTTGACGAAGCCGGGCTCATTGTGCGTTTTTTCGGAAGGGAAAAGAGATATTCCTGGGATGAATTTAAGGATTTTGAAATACTTGCGGGGGCTGACTCGACTACGAAGTTAGCCGAAGGAGGATTTGTTCTGCATCGCAAGCAGGGAGAGCCTTTGTTAATTCAGAACATCTTAAGGGATTACGCCGGTTTTTTGCAGGAAACGGCATCGGTATACCCGCCGATGAGTGACTGTGATATTAACAAAATGCGCCGAATTGTTGACTATGAAAATGAGAATGAGAGACGGCGGAAACTCGCTCATCGTCACGATCAGATTGCAGCATTTGTCGGGTTGCTTATGTCTTTGATCTTATTTGCTTTATGGTACAGCGACTTAATTATCTTGGGTGAATGACGCTCATAAATACGGGAGGGGCAATCAGTGAGTGATGAACAAAAATGTTACCGGTATCCTTTTTGTCTTAAAATTGAATATATGGAAAAACACGGACAATGAACGATAACACTTTCAAACATAAATCAAAAAAATCCGATATAGTATCATCTTCCGTAATGTCGGTGTTGTTTTTCGCCGCCTCTGTCGGCATCTGGTTTTTGTCGCCGGATAAAGTTGCCGATCAAGTGGCAAAATATTTGGGTTGTTTTATTTTTCCGATAGTTGGTATTATGGCAGTATACGCGGTTATTGAGAGTGTTATTGCTCAAAACACGGTATATATCATAGATAAAACCGGGCTTGTGGTAAAAAAATATGAGAAAGAACAGTGTTATCCATGGGCCAGTTTCACCGATTTTGAATTTTCTTTAGGCAATCTGCGGTTGTATGATGCGGGCGGCAGGAAGCTGGCTTTTTGTGATCTTGAACGCTTTGACGAGTTTCTGAAACAAGTGGCTGACTATTATACTCCGCTGGCTGATCATGGTATTTTCAAGCTGCGAATATCGCCGGAAAAAGAGCGGGAACGAGTCATGAAGGCGAGGACGCGTGGAACAATAATGAATTTGATCGGCCCGGTTATTCTTTTAGCATTTTACGGATTGACCGGTTACTGGGTATACCGGGTATATTTCAGGTTTATTCTTCATCCGGTGGGCGTTGAAAAGAATATATATTTGTTCGGTATTCCCAATGTTATCATGATATATGCTTTGCATGCCGCATTAGGCCTGATGGTGTGCATGTTGTTATATTACTTTTTCACCGGTCGCAGGAGTCGGAGTCGTTTCAAAGTTATAAATCAGGACGGTAAATATTACATTAAATTCGCTGAGACGGCAAAACGTTGCTGGCCTTATTTTTCTTTGATATCCACCGCGTTTCATGCCAGGCATTCGGGATGTCCTGTAGCTTTCCTCCGGACCGATGATGTATATCCGCCAGCATTGCAGGAAGGCATTACGGAGCTGGGGTTGCAAAGCGAGTTGATCGATGGTAATGCGTTGATCTTAGACGCGGCGAATGCTGAGGCGTTTTTCGCATCATTGCCCCTTAACGTAGGGTGGAAAGGTAAATACCTGCTGCTGCCTCGTGAAGTCGATGAATATGCCGTGCAATGGTTTACAGACAATGTTAAGGTTAAACGCAAAAAAGTCACATTTCCGCCGGACGCCTGCTTTTTCTGCAATGAAAAAACGGTCGGGCCATTTGATGAATATGAGATAGATGACGCTCTTGACCAAATCCTGGCGGTTGAAATGGAGCTTTTTTATCAATTGCCGCCACCGTCGCAATTGACGAGGAGTCCGATGCGCGAATTGTTGAATATCGGTGCTTATCCCCATGATTTTCTTTTCACCATGACCATGAAAAACGATTTATTCGAGATATACTTTCGCGATTGTTGTGAAAGCCACCTGACGGTTACAGGTTACTCTGACGGCAGGATTGAATGCCTTAAGCAGCAGTCAAGGCCGTTTTTTATGTTGAAATATCCCCGGTTGCCTTTTATATTTCTATACTGTATTTCACCGTTCTGCGCTCCGGTGATGTTGCTTTTTGTGCCGGTTCTGGTACTTTTCAGAAATAGAACAATGAGAACAAAGGTCTGATTATGATTGACTTTGGATATCTGCAAAAAGGGCTGTATGCGTTGGCTCGGGCTCATCGTGTCAATAGCATGGCCGGACACCTTGGCGCCGCCGTTGTCGCGGGGTATTTTATCGGAGAACAGCATCCGGAGCTTGATGACAGGGTATATAAGGGAATAGAAGCGGAGCTGGATCGTATTATTTCGGGCGAGTCAGTATTCAGTCCCGGCAAGGGCGCTGTTATCAGCGCCTCTGAAATGTTTGAACCTTTCGCGAAGGAAAACCCGAAAGTGAGTTTGATCGGAGACATCGCGGAAGCCCTGTCCGGCAACATCGATAAAACGCGGCAATCCGGACATAACGTCATATTTACCGCGATTGCTATTCGCGCACTGAAAGATCATCCGGAGTTGGCTATGCCTGCCGTTATTGATGGAATCAGGAAGTTGATCGCCAGTTTCGACGGGGCATCGCCCGGCAGCGGATATTACGGTAAAGAGAAAGGCCGGATTGACGGGAATAAAATCACTTTACAAGATGATGAATCTTTTCCGCCCTATGCCAACTTGGACGAGATGGGGAAGGCGGTTCTCGACGAATTGATTATTCGTCCCGGGCAGCGTCGTGAAGGATTTGGAGGAATGCATCATATTATCAATCATGCCGCGGCGTTGGCGGAGCTGGAAAATTACGGTTATCCGGAACTGGCCCGCGAGGGTTTATCGGCGCATCATCAACACTTGATGCTGTTCAGGTCTTTGCCGGATGTTGCTGATGAACACGGCGCGGAAACGCCGACTGAATTCTCTCCGTTTGCGGCGGAGTTCTGGGAGCCTGATAAAATCCGCCGGGAACGCGCGCATCTTACCCATCGTGTAAAAACGATGTACGGCTTCAAATTGTTGACCGGACTGGAACCTGAACCTGACAAAATTAAAATCGCGACTGATAATCTGCGTTATCTTATGTAATTGATCTTGTTGTAATACAATGTCTTGTGTTATAATTAAAATCAAACTGTCTGATTATTTTTTTAATCATATACTAAAAATATTATTGTTAAATTTATATTGAAAAAACACCGGTTATCAATTATGTTACTGATAGCCGACTGTTCAACCGGGAGTGATCCTGAGTTTGGGGCAGGATCAATGCTTGTCAAAAAAAGAGCTTGAGAAATAGAGGGAGGTAGTTGTGGCCAAATCAGAAGCAGCCTATAGATATGGTAAAACAGAGCGAATATGGCCGGTTATTATGGTAGGCAGTGCATTGTTTATTGTTACATTCATGACTGCGTGTCTGGTTTATTTTATAATGAAAGGAGAAATTTCCGGAAAGGCCCTGTTTGTGCTGGTATTTCTGCCGGTTTTTCTTGGCTTTGCCCTGTATATGATGCTTAAGCAAAGCAGGAACGCTTTTTCAGAGTATACGGTTACCGCTGTGGGATTACAGGTGAAACGCTTTAATAAAACGGTTTGTCTTGCCTGGCATGAGATTGCCGATTTCGAAATGTTGCCGAATAATAATTTTAACGGGCTGGTTTTGTATCCGGTTGCGGGCAAACCAATCAGAATTACTCCGTCACTGGTTGATTATCCATTATTTCTGAAAGAGATTGCGAAATATTACGAACCTGTGGCTGAATACGTTAACGGTAGAATGCGGGTAATCCCTGAAAAAGAGTTGATTCGCCGTAAACGTTTCGGGCGGTTCGAGACCTGGAAATCGATCGTCATGATCCCCGTCCTTCTGATAATCCTTCTGCTGTCAGTGTTCGGAGTATATTTTTCTTTTGATGAAATGCTTACCCAAAACCACATTCTGGAACATGGAGTGACGACAACTGCTTTAGTGCTGAAAGTCGTGAATGACGACGATGATACGTTTCTGAAGATTGAATATTGCGATGATAAAGGAAAGACGCATAAAGGCAGTTATGACGTGTCGGAAACATTTGCCTCCAAACATCCGGAAAAAAGCACGGTGCAGGTGTGGTATGACCCGCACGATCCCCGGGATATGATGATTAAAGAGCAATACAATCCCAGACGCAAATGGGCTGCTTTGATTATATTCACCCCGATTTCTCTGGCGCTTTTCTGCGCATTGAGCAACGTAATAAATAATTTGGCGGCAGGGCGTCGTCGGGTTATCGGGTTAATGACAATGAAGCAGGACGGCAAGTATAAAATTATGTTCAATAACTTGCCCCCGACGCTTGCGCTTAATTCACAGGCATGGCCGGATAAACACTGGCGACTGCCGCTCGTTGTTTTGGACTATTCCGGTAATGATCCTCATAACTCTTTAGCATCGTATGCTTCCGAGTTGAACAACATGGATATCATGAATGAGGCTATCGAGGACGCCGCCGTTATTCTTGATCCTGAAAATGCGGAGAAATTATATCTTTCAGAGGACTATGGAGATAGCAGGCTGCATACTTACGCGGTATTGCCCGGGGCCGCGCTTGAAAATCCGAAAAAATGGTTCCTGTTAAATATTGAAACTCCCGGAAAACTTAACTGTTTTTCACCTGAAATTGAATTTTACTGCTGTCCGAATGAGGTTGGGCCTTTCGCTCAAAGCCAGATCAATGAAGCACTGGACCGGCTTATTGTTACATACCTGCGTTTTTTCTGTTACCTGTCACCTCCTCAAGAATTTACCGCCAGATCGATTAGGGAATTATTGTGTATTAACGAATACCCGGAGGCCTTTATGCTGACATTTATTACTACCGGCAAGGGAGTTTCTTTATATTATCGAGCCGGAAACGATAAGCAGGTAACCTTGCTGACCAATAAGAATGGCTTTCTTGAGTGTAAAATGGGCCATTCATTGCCCCGGTTTATGTGGAAACAACACTGGTACACGTCCATCGGCTTCTATTTACTGGCTCCGCTGTTCCTGCTTATTTTACCTTTGACTTTGATTGCATGGCCGATTACCTGGTGTGAAAAATTCTTTAAAAAACGCGCCCTGAAAAAAGCGCGCGAGGAGGAGGCTGGTCAAACCGGTAAATGATTTTTATATGATCCGTCACAACAACACGACAATTAATTAAAATATCCTGGAGGAATTGTCTTTGCCTGAGAAAACAAAATTTTACCGCATGGGCTTGAATGACAGACTGGAAGCTACTTTATTTACCGGTCGATTTTGTTTTTTTTTCATTCTACTTACTTTAGTATTGCGAGTGTGTGCAGACTCAGAAAAAGGTGAAGTTGGTTTTTGGGGATATATGATTCTCGCGACATCCGGGCTGATCCTGTTTATTTTTGGAATTATAAAATATCTTAATTTGAGCGTCGGATATGCGGTCAACAGCGATGGATTGACTGTCAGGAACAAGGTCAGGGAAACGGTTTATTCATGGGGGGATTTTGTCGATTATGAATTGTTATGCCGGGATATTGGACTGGTTCTGCATTGTCGCGACGGGAGGGAGCTGGCGTTCCCTGTTAAACTCAAAGGTTATCGGGATCTGGTATCCGCAATCACCGAAAATTGCCCGTTACTCAAAGACCGTGACCTTGACGGACAGCGGGTGCTGATCGAATATGAACGGAACCGGCATCATAAACAACTGCATTACACCTTGATGAACCGGATCGGCATTGCCGCCTTGTGTATTGTGATTGCGGGGTTGCTTACCTGGTTTATTCTCTGGTTTGTACCCCTGTGGAGATTTCATATCAAAGACCTTGAAGCTCAAGTGAAAGCGTTGAACATTCAGGCGATTAATGGCGATGAAAATGTTTATGCTGTAGCGGATTGGTATAAGAGGTATACGCCGTATTTGCTGGCGCCGTTCATTTGTCTGCTATGTGCGGGCGCCAGTTTGCTCTTGAGAAATATGGTTTATGGTGATAAAAAGGTTTACCGGTTCAAATTGCGGCGAAATTCGGATTATTGTTCAATCGGGATGCTTGATGCAATCGGGGTTATGTCCGCTCCCGCTCCAATGGCCCTGTCGGCCGCCGCATGGACGGAAAAGCATGCGGGTAGAGCAATGGTGGTGTTTACCGATGATTATGGCCGTACCCGAAATTATGTCGCGGTAAAACGGCTTTTGAATGAAAAGCAGGTAAAATATCAGGATATCACCATTGGGATTGACGGGTTTTCAGCCATTTTAGACGTGGAGCATGCGACAAAGTTTATTAAATCTCTGGATTATGCGTCGCAGATAAAAATCTGTTATCTGGTCCTGCCGGAAAGCGCTGACGCTGACCCCAGACAGTGGGTTTCCGAACACATTAAGAAGCCAGCTAAGTCCGATTGCGCCAATTCGGACGTTATCTTTTATTCACGCCCCATGACGGCTGGAGATTTCAGTCCGGATGTATTTCCTGACGCGGTTGACCGGTTGCTGGCAACCGCCTTGCGAAACTTCTGCTGTCTGGCTCCGCCGGAGTCGCTGACTGAAAAATCCTTGCGTGAGCAGTTTGCCATTGATTCATTTCCGGATGAGTTTATGATTGGATTTCAGCAAACCGGCGGAACCTTGAGAATCTATTTGCGCGACTGTTATCGACACCGGTGCAGCGTTATATCTTACCGGAGCGGGTATTGTGATGTTGTTCACGATCAGAAGTTGCCCGGATTTATGAAGAAACACAATGTTTTAGTCTCGCTTGGCTATTTTATATTCGGACCGCTGCTGCTGGCTGGTTGGCTCTTTTACGGGCTTGCCTGGGTTATCGCCAATTTTGAACAAAAAGTTTTGCCGGAGTGATTGATGGACGATAAATATTCAGAAAAATATATTTACAGGCCGCGTGGAATTATTTTTTTAGCGGTAAAGTATCTCGTGTTTCTGGCCCTGCTAGCGGGCTGCGCTATCTGGTTTTACAAATTTATTATGGATTTTGATTTGAATATATTATTATGGCTTGTGCCGCTTGTTGGCCTATTAACGGGACTGGTTCTGTTGATTTTGGATTTAATGCATGATTTGCGGTTGCATAACGGTTCATGTGCAGTTTTCGAACTCGATAAACACGGTTTTACCATGCGTTTATTCAAAAAAGAAACGTTCTATAAGTGGCGGGATATAATTGATTTTGAGATGTCGCCGCATACCGGATATGATGGCTTGATTCTGCATTTTCCTGAAAATAAACAGATATTCGTTCATCGCAACGTAAAAGATTTTGCTGGATTTGTCAACCGGGTTGCAAAACATTATACCCCTTTGGCCGGATTTTCTATCAATGAGAAACGTCTTGTTCCAAAGTTTGATCTGACGCGCGGTGAATATAAGGACCTCTACCAGACATTGATGTATATCATGGCGGCGTTAATGCTGTTTGCAGTAGTACTGACGTATGCGGGGGCTTTCAAACTGGCCTATGAAAGATGGGATAAACTTCAGAAAGTCAAAGACTGGAAGCCGGGTGTATTGGAGGTGGTCGAGGTAAGGGGCGAATATAAATTAATGCTGCCTTATGTTGATGCGAAAGGTCGGGAGCAAAAGAATTACTGGCCGGTCAAAAAGGACTTCCTCGAACACAGTCCGGTTGGCACCAAAACGGAAGTTGTATATAACCCGGTTGACCCCCGCAGGGTTTTGGTTATGGATGCCGATGATCGGGATAATATTGGACCGCAAATGTTCATGGTTATTTTGTTTTCGCCATATATTCTGCTTTTGATATGCTATATTTTGTGGTTGTTGCTGGAGGCGATTTCCGGACGACGTGAAATATATCGTTTCAGCTTTAAAACGCAGGGCGAAAAAAGTGCGCTAGCACATACCGGCTTCAAACCGTCATTATCCTTGATGTATGCCGTATGGCCGGACCGGCATCGTAACTTACCCCTGATAATCCTGGAGCTGAACCGTGACCGTGGACAGTTCAGACTAAGAATGAAAAAATTGCGGATTGATAGTGAAAAAACAGCTCATAATTCACTGATGTTCGATCCGCAAAACGCCGAAAAATTATATACGTCACTGGATTACTTCGACAAGGATCGTCATGCCTATATTGTAATATCAGGGGCCGCAAATCCTGATTTTCAGCGCTGGAAGCAAGAAAATCCCTATATGTTGAATTCGTTCTCGCCGGAAGTCGAATTCTGTTGTTCCTCCCGTGAGATCGGGCCGTTTGCCGCAGATAGAGTTAACGACGAACTTGATGCCCTGTTAACGACCCGTTTGAATTTTCTCTGTTACCTTAATCCTCCGTCAGAACTTGCTGATAAAACATTCAGGGAGTTACTGGAAATCAGTGCTTATCCGGACGATTTTATTATCTCGATCCGGCGAAATAGCCGGAGACTTCGCATCATCTATCGTGATTGCTCGGAAAAATATTGCACGGTTGTTTCCCTGACGGATGGCATGCTCGAAACCGCGCTTCATCAGCCATGTCCGGTATTCATGGGTAAGGTTCGGTGGGTGGCGTGGTTTAGCGAAATAATATGTGCGCCGTATAATTTATTAAAAATATTCACTGGGAGAAAATAAATATGCATGATCCGGGACATGGCAATATCAGATATTACCGGTATATGTTGAGAAAGAGTTTGCCGGTTTTCGGAGTTGGATGTTTTCTTATCCTGTTTGCGCTCCTGACATTATCAGAGAAGCATAACAGTTCATTTTTGTTTTATTTTATGATTTTCCTGGCGGTAGCCGGAGCTGGACAGATCGTTATGGGGATACATTTATTTTTTACTGCCTATGCAGTTAATAAGGACGGCCTGGTTATTCGCGGCATTTTCAAGATCAGGCTGATCCAGTGGAACATGATTGCGGATTTTGAACTTTTCCCGGAAAAACACAGCGAGGGTCTGGTCCTTTATCTTAAAGATGGAGGGAGGCTTGAAATCAATTATCAATTGAAGGGATTTTATGATTTTCTCAACGAAATGGGGGAGTATTATTCGCCGCTGCGGGAACATGATATCAGCAAGCCCCGGTGTATGCCGACCCTTGAAATCGGACGTCGCGAGCTAACTCGGTCAGCAATGCGACAGGAGCGTAAAGTAGCTTTTATTGTGGTATTCGGAATACTTGCTTTCTATGGTTACTTTTTTGTTTTCAGTCCCATTGCTTCATATAGGGATTATAAAAGTTACCGGGAGCGGGCGGTCACAGTTGACGGAACTGTTTTTGCCTATGAGGATAATATAAATTTTCCGAGTTTGAATATTCGGTATACGGATCGGAACGGCAAGCCGGTTGAATTCACTTATCATGGTGAATATGATTTTATCGGGCAAAACCCGATTGGCGCAAAATTGCGGATCGTTTACGACCCGGAAGGTAAACACGATACTTGCCTGGAATCCAAAATACGCCCGGATGCTTCAATGGATATACTCTATATTTCCCTGCCGTTTTTTCTGCTTGTCTTTTCGCTGGTATGTATGGAAATGGCAAAAAAGCTGGACGGCAATCGGCGGCTTTATGTGTTTCAAGTGAAAATTATTTCCGATAAGTGTGTGATCAATTGTTCCGGCATCGGTGCGTTGCTGACTTCAGTGTATCAGTCAGCTCCGGATAAATTTGCCGGTTGCCCACTGGCTATATTCGGCAAAGCTGATTATGTATCGTCCTATGCCAGGACGCTTAATGGAAGAAATATCGTTTTTGAGAAGGTTACTAAAGACGCCCTGGTTCTTGACCAGGAGAATGCCAGGTTAATGCTTGGGCAGCAAGCCGCACAAGGTTCAGTCCTTACTTATCTGGTGCTGCCTGAAGCAGCCGCGACTGATCCCCGACAATGGTTTATTAATGCGATGGACATTAACGGAAGTGTTGACGGCTGTTCGGATGATGTTAAGTTTTTCTGTGCTCCACGTTCTTTCGGGCCGCTGAGTTCCGAAGAATTTGAGATGGTACTGGACAAAATTTTGCTTCAACAGTTGGATTGGATATCGGAAGAAGCGGGTCTTGAGCCGGTTGGAAGCAAAGAATTCAAAGATATTGTCGGGATCAAGTCATACCCAGAAAATTTTGTAATAGCGGTTTCCCGTGATGACCGGGGGCTGAAGGTGGCTTATCGCAACAGTAATGAAAACGCCGCGAATTTTGCGCTCCTCAACAATGTCGGTGACTACATAAGCAAGGGTGAGGTTCCGCTCTATATGAGTCGGAAGTCGTGGCTTTCGTTTCCATTGATGTTGATTCTTGCCCCGATAAGTGTGTTTTATACTTTTTTCACGAAACGTTCTTTCCCGGTAGCTACACTCCTTGAATGCTGGCAACTCCGGAAGCTTCCTTAATATTGATAATTTTTTGAGCATAATTTCGATATTATTCATATTTTTTTATGATTACCTGTTGACAAGCGAAAAATAATAACGTATAATATTGGTGACGCGAGTAACCAAAAGGTAATCAAAGAAATGAAAGTCAACCGAAAATTCATAGCGGAAAAAGCCGGAGTCTCAACCACAACGGTTTCCTATGTGATAAATAACACGCCTTCGGCCCGGATCAGCGAGAGCGTCCGTAAGCGGGTTATGCAGGTTGCCAGGCAATATAACTACATTCCCGATGCGTCAGCCCGGGCTCTGGTTACCGGGAAAACCTGTAATATCGGTTTTATCTATAAATCATCGATCATGGATTTCTTTTCCGATCCGTTTACCCATGAAGTGTTTACCGGGCTTGAGCAGGAACTCGAAAAGAATGACTACAGTCTGATGTTCGCTTTGCTGAAAAAGTTCCAGGGAGAGGAACTCAGTAATTCCGCAACCAGAATGCTGTCAGGCCGTTTTGTTGACGGGGTGATTCTTTATGGCGACATTGGAATTGAGATCATCAAGAAGCTCAAACAGGCGAGAATCCCGTTCATTCTGATTGATTATCTATTTGATGACGCCCCCTGCAACTCAATTCTGCCCGATAACCGGCGCGGTGCAAAGATAGCCGTGAATTATCTGCTTGAACAGGGATGCGAACGAATTTGCTGTTTGAACGGGGATTTGGAGGAGTTTCAGCACCCGGCTTATGTAGAACGTCCGGGCGGTTATGCCGACGCGATGGAAAAAGCCGGCAGGGAACTGGATATTGTTTCAACCCGGCCGGATATCGATAGTTCCTACAATACAGTCACCAGTCTGCTCAAAAAAGGAAAGTGTCCTGACGCTTTTTTTGCCACCGGCGACCATATTGCCATCGGCTGTTTGAACGCGGTGAAAGACTTTGATAGTAAATTGCTTAAGAATTTGCGCATCATCGGGTTCGATGATATTGCATGGGATGAGACAGTGCAGCCGGCGCTGTCAACGGTCAGGGTGCCTAAGTTCGACCTGGGGGCGGAAGCGGTCAGGATGCTTCTCAGCGACGTCGATGCCGGAACCACCGGGACGCGGACTGTCCGACTCGATACGGAATTGATTATTAGAGAAACATAAACGATACGTGTTTTTTTTGATTATTTGGTGACACGAGTAATCAAAATGTAAATCAAAATGAAGAGAGGTAAAATTATGAAACTGAATGCTCCGGTTTATCGAGATGAAATGCCCGATCCTTTGATCATGGGACATTTCGTGCCGTGGTTTACTTGTGATGATCCGGAAGGCTTTTCAGTGCCGGAAAAGTATGCGTTGGACATAATTCAACCTGAGCTTGAACCCTGGCGGCATTGGCGGAACAGCCGCAGTGAATACAGCCGCACCCATCTTTATCAGCCGATGTACGGTGAGTACGATTCCCGCGATCCGGTTATCATCAGGCAGCAGATACATGATGCCGTCTCTTACGGATTAAACGGTTTCATCATAAATATTAACGGTAAAAATTCGGTTGAAAACATGTTCGGACTCAGTTTGCTTGAGGAGATTAAAGCGTATAATGAGTCGCATCAGGATAAGCCATTTCTGTATATCATTTCCTTTGACTCCAAAGCGCAGAGTCCGACTGAAGGAAAAATTCCGGTGTCGATTGAGGAGGACTTCTGTTATTTGCGGGATGTCTGGTTGACTGACGCATGGGTCAGGAACGGGGATAAACCTGTATTGATGATTTTTGCCTATAATGATAATTATGAGCAGTACGCAACCGCCGCCGATAAGATTTTTGAACATGGGGCCGATGTCATATGGCCTCATGCGGACCGTCAGGGCGTAAGGTCTGCATACTGCTGGGTTGGGCCTGACCGCACTGATGATAACGGGCTCTGGCTGCATTGCGACGGGGCAGGGGTTAAACATATTGAGAATTTTTATCGCGATTGCGCTGCAAATGTCACTTCAATTGATTATATTATAGGCGGTGTCTGGCCCGGTTTTGACGATACTCTGGTGCGCTGGGCGTGGGATGACGGTATGGATCCGCATAATCTCAGGCCGCGGATTATCTGTCGCAACACGACCCGGGGCAACACCCTCGAATTGACCTGGCGGGCGGTGGCCGAGTATATTTCGATTCAGCGTGAATCTTTATACAAGCTGCCGCCGATGCCGATAGTTCAGGTGGTAACCTGGAACGACTGGGCCGAAGCGAGCTCGGTTGAACCGGATATGGAAAGTGGATACAAAAATTTGAAAATATGCCGGAAATATATAGACGCTATTCAAAAAAACGCAGGGGTGACGGTATGAAAACATATAAAATCAGCCGTATGGCTGTAATGGCTTTGCTTGGACTGGCGGTAGGCTGCGGAAGCTTATTACGGGCCGAAGCCGAAGCCGGGGTCAAGGTGATATGCCATTACATGACCTGGTTCAAATATCGGGCAGGGCAAAACAGTAAAATTGAAATCGCACACTGGAAGTGGGCTGGAGATAAAGCCAATCACAATCCGTTGAAATCCTATAACAGCAAGACTCGCGATATATATTCCAGATTTTACCCGCGTATCGGGATTTACGACTCCGGCGATCCGCTGGTGATGGATTATCACCTGCTTACCGCTAAAGCGGCAGGTATCAGTACAATGATTATCGACTGGTATATGCCGGAATCGAACAGCGACCTGGCTTTTCAAAGACTGCTTGACCGCAGTGAAAAATTAAACATGCAAGTGGCGGTCTGCTATGAGGAGAAAACCTGTTTCCCGCCCTGGAATAAAGTCACCACACGTGAACAGGCGGTTGCCAAGGCGGTGAAAGATTTTTCATATATGAAGAAGTATTTCAACCGTTCGGGATACTGGCAGCGAAACGGGCGTCCGGTGGTGCTGGTTTTTGGCGGCTGGGGCGATTGGGAACATGGAAAAAAACTTTTTAACGCCGCGGAATGGGACCGGATTTTATCGTCATCCGGCACTTCGCCCCGGATTGTATTGCAGAATTTCAAGCCGGAATATAAGAATATCAAGGCCGGTTTCGCCTGGCAGGGAGACCGGGCCTACACCAAATGGTATTATCAGACCGGTGATTCTCTGGTCAAACAGGGAAAATATGATTTCTATATCGGCAGTGTCTGTCCGGGATTTGATGATCGCGGAACCTGGGGGTGGAACTCCAAACCGCGTTTTGAGGCTTATCTCGGGTTGGAAAACTTTGATCGCTATCTGACCGATTTCGATGATTCAGGCTGTAAGGTGATTCAGGTGGTAACCTGGAACGATTTTGCCGAAGGCACCATGGTGGAGCCGACAGTTCAATTCGGTAATCTCTACCTGAACCGCCTTGGCGAGTGGAGCGCCAAACGCAATAACAAGCAGTTCGATAAAATCAACACGCTGTTGCCGTATCAATGGTTTTTTCTGGCGAAAAGTCTGAAAAAAGACGATCCGGGCATTGCCGAAGCAAGAAAATTATTGGCGAACGACAAATATACCGCGGCCGCGAAACTGTTGAATAAACTGGCCGGTGAAAATAAAATTGCAATTCCACCATATATTAGCTATAATAACGAATTCAAACCTTATTGCCGGAAAACGGCTGTTAAGGCAGTTGTATCTGTGGAAAGCAAGGGTAAATCGCCAAATTCGATCCGCTGGAAAAGTGACGGTTTTTTGAAACCGGGAGTTGACAATAATTATGCTTTGAGCGGAAGAAATTATGGAGCGGTTGAGGAACTTAATCGGCATCGTGTGAATGAGACTTTAAGTTTGCAGGTTATATCAGTTTCGCCAAATGCCGCGTACACCGTTCAATTGATGATGTTTGACTCAAAGGGCAAATTTCTTGGCAGTATGAACCTGAAAAAAGGCTCGGCTCCAGAGGTTATTAATATAAATATGCCGGGATTGGCCGGGAAGCTCAAGCCGGCAACGGTTGAGGCCTCACTTAAAATATGGTTGGAAGGCAAAGCGGATTCAACGATTAAATTTATTTTGAAATAATGAAAGGAAATAAGCCATGAGAAAACTGAAATTCACCCTCATTGAACTCCTGGTGGTGATCGCGATCATCGCGATCCTCGCCGCCATGCTGTTGCCGGCCTTGAACAAGGCGCGTGACCGGGCCAAGTCGATTTCATGTACGAATAACCAGAAGCAGCTGGGCTTGTCTCTGATGCAGTATGCCGGGGATTTTGACGGCTATTTACCGCCGTCAATGTACAGTTATGAAAACATTTGGGCTAAGATAATATTTTCTTATGCCGGCAACAACTACAAGATTTTTGCCTGTCCTTCTGATAACTATGTGCGTAAGGACGGCTATCATAAACTTTCTTATGCCTGTAATGCCGCTCCTGCCGGCTGGGGAACCAAGTATTATCCTTTTGGAACTTATTCCAGCGGCAATCCGGTTCATTACGGTTGGAAACTAAGCCAGCTGTGTCGAAACGGCTGGAGTGATGCGGTAAATCCTTCCGGTTTGATTCTGACCGCTGAACGTGCCGGCGCGGCTGACTCCGATTATTCAGGCGTATACAGTCCGTCCGGGGAAACTGGAACATATACCGCTTTTGAACATTATGCATACGCGACCGCGGACAATTCTGGCTCACAGAGTCTGGTTATGCATGATAACGGCGGCTATCGCCAGAGCAATGTTCTGCTTTCTGACGGACACGTCGACTCTGTAAGCGGAGTCAGGCTCAATGCCATCGGCAAAGATAATAACTGGTTCCATGGCAACCCCTGGACCTGGGGATGGGGAGAATAAGTTGATTTATGTTGGATTGTCGGAAACATCTGGTTCTGGAACCTCAACCCGGCTGTTATTGGGCCTCAAAAATGGTCCTGAACCCGGCAATGATTCAGGACCCGGTCTGGGACAATGTTATTCACATGCTATTCCGGGCCACCGGGCCGTGTCCCGATAAGCAGTTGCCGGGGCGGCCGCTGCCGTATCCGATATGTCTCGGCTATGCGGTCAGCCATGATTTCGGAGAAAACTGGAATTGTGATTTTTCCCGCCCCGCTTTGGCGCCAGAGGTCAAGTATCTCCGTAAAGAGGTGATTAGAAATGATCGGGTCAATTATGCCAACGGGTGTATTGAAGACCCGCGTTTGTTTTATTTCGAAAAACAGCTTTATCTGACCGTTGCCTGCCGGGTTTTTCCGCCCGGTCCGTATTGGGAAAAGGACGATCCGGCGCAATGCATGACGGAGTGGGCCTTGTCGCCGGAATCTGAAATCTGTCGTGCGGTCAGGGAAAATTATACCGTATCACTGTTGTACAAGGTTAATCTGGACGCTTTATCTGAAGGATATTACCGTGCCGCCTTTGAGTATATCGGTCCGGTTAGTGATCCTGAAAAGGGGGATAATCGGGATGCTTTCCTGTTTCCGGAAAGAATCGAGGTGAACGGCAAAAAACAGGTGGCGTGCCTGCATCGCCCGGCAAATCCCCGGGAGTATGAGGCTGGCCGGGAACTGGACAAGCCTTCGATTTTTATTGCTTATGCCGATTCGATTGCTGATCTGCCGACAGAAAAGGCAAATCATCAGGTTCTGGCGACTCCGGTTTTTGACTGGGAAGACAATCGTATCGGTGCCAGTTGGCCGCCTGTCAAGGTCGCCGAAGATAAATGGCTGCTGCCTTATCACGGCAAGAAGGACGCCGTAACCGGCTATACCCAGTCGTTTATGATCCTGAAAACAGATCCGGTCAAAGGACTGGTTATTGAGGAACGCTGTTCTGAACGCCTGATGTATGCCAGTGAATCGTGGGAACTCGGAACCGATTTTCCCACGCCTTGTCTGTTTACCTGTTCCGGTCTTTTGCTCGAAGATGAAAAATTACTTATGGGCTATGGCGCCGCCGACCAGAAAATCGGTATGGCGGAGATCGAATTGCGGCAAATACTGGATAAAATTACCTGTTTCTGATTATTCGTCCGCGGGGAATCCAATCGTCTGTGATATTGGAACTGCCGCCCGGAATTGATTTGCCCGGTGTCGTGGCGGTTGCGGTCAGATACATATTCATAACCTCGGCAACTTCTTTACGGGAAAAGAAATTGCGTCCGAACAGTTCGCTGTATTGGCTGCTCTTTGCCGACATCACCCCGCCGATATTGACGCGCTGCCCGTTACGGACTGTTACGCTGGCGGTTAGCGACTCAACTTTAACATTTTTGCGTTTGCCGCCGACCAGATAACTTATTTCCGGATATATCTGCACGTGGATCATTCCGTTATCGGAGTAAGTAGGCAAAACCTGCAAACTTACTCCGATATTGGTGTACTGCGGCTCGTCCGGCATCGATTCGATTACAGTCGGAGCCGAGCCGGTGACAATAATCACTTTCGGGTTGTGCCTTACGGCGCGGAGCCAGCCCGGGTCAACCCTGCTGGTCCCGACCCAGAGTGACGCCGGCTGTCCGCTGGCGGTCATGATGAATGAGCTTATATTCCGGTTTTCAATACTTTTCTGATCCGTAATCCGGAAACTCTGATGATTTGTGTTCTTCAGGTCATTGCTGTAGAACTTGATATTCGCATTCCCGCCTTTAATTTTTACTTTTGGCGAATATTTTTTTATGTAACCGGATTTCTTTCCCGGCGTTTCTCCGATATAAAAATTACTGCCCGGTGCGGTTGATTGCCGGGTCAATTGAATCCGGATATTGACCGGCGGTCGGTCGGCTGTCCTGATGAAATCTTCGATCTTTGCGATTTTTTCCGGCGTGTCATAGACGATTACCGAGCGGCGGGACTGTTCATATACCAGTTTACCGTCAGGCGACAGCATCGGTTCGCAAATCTTTTTGACCGTGGAAAATTGCAGACTCTGCAACGGGATCATCTTATATTTCTTTTTAGCTTCAGACGCTGGGGCCGTGATGGCGATCGTTAGGAATATAATAAGTAATAATTGTTTTTTTATTAAACACATTGGCATTACTCCTTTCTATAATTATATTACTGTTTGATTTTTCAAAAATCAACAGTAATCCAACAACTTACATGGAGAAACCATGAATAACTTTAATATTGATATTGAAACTGTTCCGGCCGAGCTTAAAGCCGGTCTTGAAGAACTTAAAAATGCAGATGTTTTGAATCTAAATTTTTCCGGTGGTCCCGGTATTTGTGTGTCATTTGAACCGGGGGCTGACGGCATCGAGGTAAAAGGGGGGAATAATAAGGTGGTGATCCGCTATAATGCGGTCAACGACGCATTTCGCGGACTTGGTCTGGCGAATGCCGCTACGGATATAAATACCCTGAATATTTCTGAAAAGCGTTCGGTTGATACAACCTGGATTATGCTGGACGCGTCACGCAACCGGGTTTATACCGTCGCGACGATCAAGGAGTGGCTGCGGTTTATGGCTCTGGCTGGGGTGAACGGCTTTATGCTTTATACGGAAGAAACCTATGAAATTCCCGGAGAACCGTTATTCGGGTATATGCGCGGACGCTACACCCATGACGAACTGAAGGCGATTGATGATGCCGCTTATGACCTCGGCATTGAAGTTATACCATGTTTTCAAACCCTTGCGCACCTGCAGCGTATGCTGCGTTACGACGCCTATTCCAAAGTGAAAGATACCAGTTCAGTAATGCTCTGTGATGAGCCTGAAACCTATGTGCTGATCGAAAAAATGATCGATGCAATTACCGTGCCGTTTCGTTCGAAACGGGTTCACCTCGGGATGGATGAAGCCTGGGACCTCGGGCGCGGCGCTCTGCTTGACAAAAACGGCGTTTATCAAGCTCCATTTGACGTGATTTCCCGGCATTTGGAAAAAGTCCTTGAAATCACCCGTAAACGTGATTTGAAGCCGATGATCTGGGGCGATATGTTTTTCCGGGCATTGGCCGGTACTCATAACTACTATGACACATCGGTCGAAATTACTCCCGAACTTAAAGCTAAAGTGCCTCAGGACGTCCAGCTTATCTACTGGGATTATTACCATACAAGTCGCGACGTCTACGACGCAATGATCGAGAAGACGCGTCAACTTACCGATATGCCGGTAGTAGTTGCTCCTGGAATCTGGACCTGGAACCATCTGTGGGCTGCCTACGATTTTTCCGAAAAAACTTTGCTGCCGTGTATGGAAAGCTGTGCCGACAGTAATGTTCAGGACCTTATCCTGACCATGTGGGGCGACGACAGTGCCGAGTGTGATTTTTACTCCGCGCTGCCGATGGTGCAGTATGTTTCTGATATTATTTTCGGAAACGCTCCGAGTTATGAAACCAGCGGTAAAAACCTGCTTGGAACTTTCGGGGCTGATATGCGGGCCTGGCATCGTGCCGGCATGATGGATAAGTATGAGAACCTTGGAGGCGAGTACCAGCCGAATATCAGCAAAGCTCTGCTGTGGGAACATCCGGCGCTAGGTTTGTATCAACCTGAACTTCAGGGAGAAAAACTCGGTCCGCATTTCGCTAAACTCCGCGATGATTTAAATGACGTCAAAGAAACTCCCGGTAATGAGCGGCTTGAATTTGTCTATCTCCTGGCCGATTTGCTTGAGGTCAAAGCTGATTTCCCGACTGTTTTGCAGAACGCCTATCTTGCTGACGACCGGGGCATTCTTACCGAAATCGCCAATCATGTTATCGAAGAGATTATGACCAGGCTTACTCTCCTGCGGCATTACCACCGCAACGAATGGTTTAAAAGCAGCAAACCGTTCGGATGGGAAGTCATTGAAAACCGCTACGGCGCTCAGATTCTGGCGTTCGACACTTTGATCGTGCGTTTGCGGCAATACCTGAATGGCGACATCGATTCCATTCCTGAACTTGCTGAACTCAGAGTCAGAACCATGCAGGGAGATAAAGACGAAACCAGAGGTATCGGTTCGGCCTTCCAGCCGTGGACCACCTCATATGTTTCACATGTTCATCTCTGAAGTACCTTTGCCATATGATAATTGTTTTTTTGATTATGGGCTAATGGCTTAATAAACAATTGTTTAAAACTTATTTATAATCAAACGTAGTGATTGTTTTAATTTATTATCAATAGTTTTGCATTGTTATGGATATAGTTATTTTTGTTTCCGGCCCGGGGTTAAGCCGAATTCTCTTTTGTATGCACGACAGAAACTAACCGCGCTGTTGAAACCGCATTGTTCTGCGACTTCTTTTACGCTTAAAGTGCCGGTTTCAAGCAGGGCTGAGGCGCGGTGCATCTGTTGGTCGCGGACAAATGCCGCCGGTGTCATACCGGTGGCCTGTTTGAACAACCGGCTGAAATGCCAGCGACTGCAGTTTGCTTCTTTTGCCATTGCGGTAACATCGTGACCGATTGACGGATTGCGCAGGCAGTAATCAATGGCTTTCTGGATCGGTAGCGGGAAATCTTCATAATCGTTTAAGCCGTATGCCTCGCTTAAATCCATGATCAGCCGGTAGGCGGCTCGCGAAGCTTTGTATTGGTTGTCGATAAGTCCTTTTGAGGCTGCAAGAATAGTTTGGTTAAGCGACGCAGGTGCGGTCGATTCCGCTTCCAGTTTAATAATCGGTCCGCGACGCCTTTCCAGCTCCATACAGATACGTATTATCTCTTTGCCGTTTAAACAGGCGTACATGAATTGCCAATGTTCGCTGTCGGCCGGCAGTCGGTAACAGTGATCATGCGGGATGTTCAACAGCATTGAATCACCATTCCTTAAACGGTGTGACTTTCCCTCGTAAATCAACTCGCCTTCTCCTCCGGTGGTATATTGCCACAAAACGAATTTGGCGCTGCCGCGTTTCAGGCCATTCCAGTTGTATGCGGTCGAAACAGCTTCCTGGCGGCCGCAGGATATCAGCATCGCGTGCAGTTGCAGCTGACGACGCGGAAACGCAAAACTGTAATTTTTATTCATAATAGCACAAAATGTTAATTGATAGCAAATGGTGAATATTTACTTTTACTTGGTTGTCTAATATATTATACTTCTAACCGCAATAATTGCAAATTAACAGGAGTTATGAAATGTCGTTCAAGTGTACATTTATCGGAGCCGGAAGCATTACATTCGCCCGCAAACTGCTCAGTGACCTGCTGACGGTGCCGGAGTTTAAGGATATCCAGGTTTCTTTTATGGATATTAATGCCGAGAATCTGCGCATGGTGAAAGAACTTTGTCAACGGGACATTGAGGCCAATGGACTGAATATTGATATTCAGGCGACCATGGACCGGCGTGAAGCGGTAACCGGAGCTCGTTACATTTTCAATCTCACCCGGATTGGCGGCCTGGAAGCATTCGCTACTGATATTAATATTCCGCTTAAATACGGCGTCGACCAGTGTGTGGGCGATACTTTGTGTGCCGGCGGAATCATGTACGGGCAGCGCGGCATCGCCGCCATTCTTGATTTCTGCAAAGATATCCGGGAAGTCGCGGAAAAAGACGCGATGCTTTTAAATTACGGGAATCCAAACGCGATGTTGACCTGGGCTGCCAACAAGTATGGCAAGGTCAATACTGTCGGCTTGTGTCATGGCGTCGAGGGCGGACATCATCAGATTGCTAAAGCACTCGGAATCGACGCGAAGGAACTTGACATTATTTGTGCCGGGATTAATCACCAGACCTGGTACATCCAGCTCAAACATAAAGGCGAAGACGTATGTGGCAGGGTACTGGACGCATTTGAAAATGAAGAGTACCTGTCGAAATCTGAAAAAGTCAGAATTGATATGCTGAAACGGTTTGGTTATTACAGTACCGAATCAAACGGTCATCTCAGTGAATATGTGGCATGGTATCGCAAGCGCCCTGAAGAGATTAAGGACTGGATATGGGAAGATACCTGGATTCAGGGGGAGACCGGCGGCTATCTTCGGCAATGCTCGGAAAGACGCAACTGGTTTGAAACAGATTTTCCCAAATGGCTGGCAGAGCCTCCGGTTGAATTCATTCCTGAAAAACGCAGCAGTGAACATGGTTCCTACATTCTTGAAGGACTTGAAACCGGACGCGTATATCGCGGGCATTTTAACGTCATCAACCGTGGGGCCATCTCAAATCTGCCGGAAGACTGCATTGTTGAAGTTCCCGGTTATGTTGATGCCAACGGCATGAATATTCCGATTGTCGGCGACCTGCCTTTAGGCTGTGCTGCGGTTTGCAGTCAGAGTGTTTGGGTACAGCGCCTGGCGGTTGAAGCGGCGGGTAAGGGCGATGATAAACTGCTGCGTCAGGCTATGATGCTTGATCCGCTGACTGGCGCGGTTTGCAATCCACCCGAGATCTGGCAGATGGTTGATGAACTGCTGGTGGCTCAGGAACAATGGCTGCCTCAGTATGCGGAAGCGATTACTGTAGCCAAAGAACGCCTGGCTTCAGGAGATTTGATTCCGGTAAAAGATGGTTATCAGGGCGCGGCTCGTAAAAAAGTGAAATCAATCGAGGAAATTCGAGCTAATGCGGAACAGAGGGCTAAAGATGATGAGGCCGCGTCGAAGAATAATTAATTGTTTATTATAGCTTCATCCGCCTGGGCTTATACAGGTGGATATTCTTATGTCACTCCTTGAGTTTTCTAAAGCAGTATAATAATCCTGAGGGGCTTGAGCCTCTGGAGAAGTGTTTTTTCTGAATTCGCGCCGGATCGTCAAATAGGCTTCCAGTTTGGCGGATGAACAATTTTGAACCTAAAATCGCCCCTTCGGTAAAGTGTCGAGTGCGTCGCAGGAAGCGTACGTGCATTGATTCTTTTTTCTGGGCTTTGTCGCGTGCGGCATAGATTTCTTCGCTGGAAGCGCCGCGTTCCGCGGTGATGATTCGCGCCAGTTCGCCACGGAAGAATGCAAACAGTTCGATATCAGTCCATTGCGAGGAGTCTCCGGTGGTGATATTCGGCTTCATATGTTTGACGAAATTTTTATAAAACATATGTTTTCCGCTTATGCAATAGCGTCCCCAGGTGGTGAAATTGTAATCAGCCGGATCATTTTTCAGGCCTGCCCGGATCGGATTTAGTTCGACATAAGTTACGCAGGCGGCCAGGGCGTTTACGCGCTCGAGAATCACGCTTTTGAAACGCCCCCCCCAGAGTTGTCCGGAGCGGTTGCGTGTCTCATTAAATACGCAAGTGAACTGCCGTTGATAAGCCGACATAAACCGGCTGATATCGATCATTTTGCGGCCAATTTCCTGGCATTGTTCCTTATTATCAAGGCTGATTACCGGGGTTCGCGGACCGAATTTGAAGATTTTTTTCATCGATTTGTAGTAGTCATTGTGGCGTTTGACGATGACCTCGAGCGGCGGTAGTTCGTCGGGGCCGGGAGCGTAGACCACGAGGTGAAAATGGTTGCCCATCCAGGCGGCGGAAATGACCTCAATCAAAAAATAGTCACAAAGATATCGAAGCAGTTTGAAGCCGTATTCTTTGTCCGCGTCGGAGAAAGGGTGTTCCCCTTTGATGCAGCCGATGCGATTGTAAAGGTGGTAATAGCAGCCCTCGCCTTTTACTTTCATTCGCGCTTCCATTTCGTCCTCCTTTGGGTTGGTTTGGAGATAATATATACGCTGAAAGCGGGTTTGTCAAATTGTCAGACTGTTTGAATGTTTATAATGTGTAAAAATTTAATAGTTAGTTGCTTGTGTATTGTTTTATTGTGGTATGGAAGGAGTCATTTCAATTTTGCGGATGGAATATCGTCAAAATTCATTTGATTATCTAAATCGAGTAGATTTATCAAATCATCCGGATGACGAATCTTGAAGATGCTGAGCAGGAGAAATCCGAGGCAAGCTCCGCCAAGGATAAATATTGGACTGTGAGAACTCATTTCCTGCTTCCACTTCATGCTCATGTTGAAGTATTCACGACCATTGATTTTGAATATCCAGGAATATTGCTTCTTTTCAATAAAGTCCCCGGGCTTGATTCGCCCCAGGGAAGGACATGGTTCATGCTCTTTAACCGGATTGGAAATACTTTTCCCGGAATCGAGAATCAGATTTGATTTCCATGTGTCTTTTTTTACATAACCAGAGCCAGTCGAGCAATAATACGAGTGAAAGTTGATTGCAACCGCAAAAATATTTAACGCAGATACCATTAGGCAGAATAAACCGCCAAGACAAAGAATACTTGTAGACCGTTTGGGTTTTTCTAATGTGTCATCACAAGATTTAACAGGCTTTATTTTACCTGAAAAAAGACCGGAGAACGTATTATGTAGCGGCTGCCAGCACGGTAGTATGCTGAATCCGACCGCAAGTACTATAAACAAAGCATACGTCGCCGTCATAAATAATAAGAACATTAAGATAAATGTCAATATTCCCGGCAGCCAGCCCAGGTGGTCGAGAAGGTAGACTAGGCTAATGAATATACTGCAGCCAACAAAACTTAGAGAACCCAACAGTATTGTTCCGAGGACGGCGGTTCTTGTCTGCTTCATAGTTAATGTACCCGATATTACAGATTTCCTTCTCCGCATTATTATAGCACGATGAAAACATGATGCAAGCAGCAAAAACTATGTACAGGTTTTTATAATTGCGATTATTTGCCGTTAACGGTAAAATAAATACTTCTTTTTGTTCCGGCAGCTAATTCCGTTATTTTAAGTTGCCATTTGCCGGTCGGGGCATTATGGGCAATCGGTATTGAATAGCGTAATTTGCCTGCCTCAATCACGTCATAACGCGACAAAGATGATTTCTTTCCATTCGGGAGGATAAGTGATAATTCGACCGGAATCAAGCCCTGATTCAGTTTCGGCATAGATATTTTAACTTCTACGTTTTGACCTTGTACAACATTGTTGCCGGTGTTGACCTGTAAGCCGCTGACGGGCTGTTCAGTAAACATTACAATGCTGCCGCTGCATGGTTTTAACTGCAATTTAAATTTGCCGTTGCGCAACGGGATTGATTTATGGTTCAAAAGATCGTAAGCATAACGGGCTTCGCCTTTATATTCAAATTCGGCAGTTTGGGAAATACCTTTTTCCAGTGCTTTCCCGTAGCGGCCATACATGGGGCCGGGAACTCTCAGGTCATTAACCGCGAACAGGTACTCCGCTCCATTCGCTTCAAGCATATTCCAGCAGACGGCTTTTGTCCGGCAAATGACCGGGAGCTTGAGTTTTTCGAGCAGAAGAGACGTCAGTTGCTTGTTTTCCGACTGCGACATCTTCTGTTGGGATAATGCTTCCATTGCTTCAACGAACTGCGGATGTTCGGTCCGGTTATGGTATTTTCGCAGCAGATCAAGTTCCTGCTTCCGCAAGCCTGAAGTGTCGGTTTTGTCGGCCATCTCGATCTTTATCGCTCCCGGCAGATTAACTTTACATTGTTCATCGACCAGGACGGTACCGCCGTTTGCAATGAATTTTTTCAGATAAGCAAAGGTCGGCTCAGTCATGGCGAAACAGTCAGGAAACATGATGACGTCATATTTTTGTTTAAAGGGCCGGGTAAAATCCTGATCGACCAGAATATCATAGGGAATGCCCATACTTAGCAACTGGCGCTGCATGGGAGAGATCTTGCTCCATCTTGTATCGCTGAAAATATGAGATGCGAAACTGTTGATAACCGCTATACGGCGCGGAGTGCTGCGCCATTTCGGCAGCAATGCCCCCATCGGTTTCCATAATGTTTCTGAAATCTCTTTGAAGGCCGGTTGCAGTTTAGGGTCCCAGGCAAAGATAGCGAGTTTCTTTTGTTTTATTATTTGTTTGGTTTTTTGCCAGTCCGGCGTACCTCCAAGTTTTTTCTCAATCTCGACTGAGGTTAACTGTTTTTTCTTGTTAAGAATAGCCGGAAAATTCCAGAAGGTGGTGACTCTGGCCGGGCGTGATGCCACCAGATAGCAGGCTTCTTTGAACATGTCGGCGCTGGGCATGCCCGCGAAAGGCGCAGCCATATCGGGTTTCAGTAGAAATTGCGGCATGGTGGACGCGGACATGTGCGGATAGTCGCGAACAGCCCGGTTCAAGTTTTCATTGGTGAGAAGCACATTTTTAGGATCGGCGTAATAAAGCCAGTCCTGAGCAACGTTTATTTTCGAATAAGAAATGACGGCGGGACGGCGCAGAAACGGTTCACGCATAATCAGGATATCCGGACGTGTCTTGAGGATTTTTTCAGCTAGGAGTTCATTGGTAATAACGTCGGAAGCGCCATTGGCGGAGTGCCACCATAAATGAAACGCGTAAATCGGATTATTCAACGGGATAATACGGTTTTCCGGAATATATTGCGGCGCAATTTTAGTTTTCAGGCGTCCCCCCGGATTAATAACATGATAGTCACTTTTGGGCGAGTTTTTCCAGAGGTTAAGATCGAGTCCGAATTTGTCTTTGGCGATGCTTACTGCTCGCGGTGAAAAACTGAAACGGTAACTGCCGGCATGACGTTCGGTGTTAAGGATTACGGCTTTAATATCCGGCATATCCTTGAGGTCTTCCGCAAATTTATCGCCTGCTGTTTCCACTGACTTGCGAACGTAAGGCGACTGGATGTCGGCATAGATCAGCTTGCCGTGACGGTCGATTCCCCAGTCGCTTCGATGGTTGCTGCTGCGCGGATTGCCCATGAACACAATGTTTTCTTCGGAATACATGCCGCGAGAGGTGTTCTGGTCAACGTCATTCGGGGTGGAGATCCAGAGTCCGGCAATGGTGATGCCGGTGGCGGCGAAGTCCCCTGAACTGTTCCAGGCGCAGACCTGAAAGTTATTCCACGGAATTCGCGCCGGAACAATTTCAATCGGGAAATTAAACGTTTTGCCCGGCAGAACGACCTGTACTTTGTATTTTCCAGGCATCAGCCGGGCCGGGGAAAAAGAATAATTCAGCCTGCCGTTTCTGATTTGCAGGGGTTGTTTGTTGTGTCCGCTGACCGAGACTGTGGCGCGGTCAGAAGTTTTTTTTTCCAGCTTCCAATCCATTCGGGCCAGGGCCGTGTCACGTGCAAATACTTTGCATGGCGTCATCAAGGTTAAACCGCCGGAAAGGTTTAAAACCTTTGCCGCGTCCTTGCCAGAGAGCTCTTTTACTTCTTCCGGCGTCAGGGCGCGTTTCCAGACGCTTACATCTGAAATGAGGCCATCCGCTTTATTATTCGGCGAGGTATTATCGGGAGTTCCGCCGATACTCAGGTTCTTATCGAGAGCTTTTATCGCTTTAATTTTCGATTCCGTAAGCTTTTTGCCATCAGCATATAAAGCGACGGTGCCGTTGCTCCAGGTTACGGCGATATACACCGGTTTGCCGATTGGCATTTTGTAATCTTTGTAGAACTTTGTACCGAAGGCCTGAACCGCAATCCGACTTGAATGGCGCTGAGTCGAAATGCTTAAAACCGGTTTCCAGCCGCTGCCGGAGTGAATCAGTGATGACCAGTTGCCTCTTGCCAAAGGCACGAATCTCAGCGTGACCGTACCTGAATTTAGTTGGGTTTCGGGCATCGGAACCAGGAGAATTTCAGTCATACGTTTAGTTGAGCCTGGAATCCAGGTTGACGGATCGATCCGATTCATGTACATCCCGCATTGTTCCAGCATCAGCGCATCGACTTTAAAAGGTTTGCCGTCAAGTGACTTAAAAGTGATCTCGGCTTTTACCGCCGGGTTTGCTGATTTGTCATAAGTAGTTACCTTTACCTTCGGGTCATTGAAAAGGATATGGCAGCGCTGCCAGGTTTGATTCAAATTGAAAGTCCCGTTTTTTCGGGTAACTTTACTGCCATCTTTGTGAATGGTGGTTATGGACACCTGAATTTTCGCCGGTCCAACGGCGTAGATAGAGGCGATATACGACTCGCCGGTTTTAATCTCTCCGACCGCCGTTGCGCAGTCGCCGGCTTTTTGAGGAATGATTTCCAGTGCTTTATCGTTCTGGATTCCTTTAGTTATATTAATTTTTGCACCGTTTAATGTTTTCAATGCTTCCGGGGTATCACAGGAGGCGGTTGCGGCGGGAAAAAAATTATTGGTTCCGCGTGCAGTGTGGCGCCAGGCATTTGAACCGTTTTCCATTAGAAGTCCACGGTTGCCGTTGATGTCATAGTAACGTGGAACATCATTCTTCACCTGACTGAAATCCTGCAAGCCGGCTGCGCTTTTCCGGGTGAATTTCGCATTGTTTTTGCTGGCGCCGTCAGCGGAAATGCTCTCCAGATTCTTTGTTAACGGCATAACGAACAGCAAGCCGTCTTTTTTTACTTCCGCCTGGCAACAGATAGTTCCAGCAATGCTAATGCCCAATAGGTAGACTGTCTTTTTCATGTTTTTTTCACATCATTTGTTTTGTTTGATAATTGAGCTATCCTGTTATGGCTCAATGAGCGATTTGCCATTATGGATGGGTGCTGCCCCAAGGTTTAAGTTTCCAGTTTGTCTGCATGGGATATTGAAAAACATCTCCTGAGGTACCGCAAGTCCAGTCGTAAGGCGCATGAATGTTGATAAATTCCACATGCCCGTCAACCCAATTTGAGTTAAAGCCGGTGAAGTGTCTTACCTTAAACTTCTGGCCATATTCATTAAAGTACCAATCACTGCAGTCTGCCATCATCATAGTTTCAGTTGGTTTATGAACCCGAGACAAGCGTATTGGGATGTTACGGACAGGATCACTTCCCTGAAAGTTGCAAACAAAGTCAGAAACTCCATAACTGTAACGGATTGCATTTCCCCAAATGCCACTTTGATAAAAATATCTCTTTGGGGGGATTGAGTCTTTCGGACAGCTTAATGTCCCGGTACGCATATTTTTACTGTTTAAATACAAAGCAATTTGATATAGAGCATTACAATTTGCAGGATGATTGTTCCATGGAAAGAAATCTTTATTGTCACTGACATAGAACTGCATTGCCATCGCGCATGACTTTAAATTATTTGCGCATGCTATTTGTTTTGCTTTGTCACGAGCCTGGTTTAATGCCGGCAGCAACATGCTGGCAAGGATGGCGATGATTGCGATTACGACGAGCAGTTCGATTAGTGTGAATCTTTGTTTCATTTCGGTATCTCCTTTTTTGTTTAAGTGTTTATCTGTTTATATTTTTATGACGACCAGTTCCTTGTCTATTTTGTGATTTTTGATGTTAATTGTTTTTCCCGTCCGGTTAATTACGACCAGATAACTGCCGGTATCGGTGTTGATCTTCCATGCCGCGCTCAGATCGGATTCAACCGGAATGTTTTCAACTGACTTGACCCGGTTTGTTTGACCGCGTTTGATTGCGTCGAACGCTACTCCGAAGCGGGCGGTTGAGAGCTTGTTCTGCCGCACCATCAGGGCCGGTCCGGGCTGTGGGCGATGACCACGCGGCACTTGCAGGGCGTAAACGGTTGCGTCAGGCATCGGGGCAAAGTTGATATAAAGTTCTTTTTGCGGTTTTTCCCGTCCGATACGTCCGGATTTAGGCTCGTATTTCGCGATATAGGATGAGACCGCGAAGCTGGTTTTGCCGGGTTTGCCAGCTTCCGCGCTGTAGACCTGTTTATAGCCGGTATTTTTGACTGGCGCTAGTTTGAATGGGAACTTGAAGCTGCCGGATTCTTTATGCGACCAGGGTTCGTGCGGGGTATAGAAGGACCAGTCGAAAGTGTGTTTGCCGGGTGAATGCCAGACGTCGCCGATGAAGTAAATACCGTCCAGCAGGGCTAAAACCCGACCGAATTTTGTATTTTCATAGAGTGGAGAGGCCGGTTCTTCGGTGATCAATGCGGCCGGCAGTTGTTTGCGTTTCAGGAAGACCGCCAGTTTTGACGGCAGATCACGATAATCTTTCTGGTCCATGACGACGGTGTTATGCGAGATGGACTGGTACATCGCCTTGGCCTGTTTTGACCCGTAAGTGATGCGGAACACTTCCGAGGTCAGCCGTTCCGGATCGTACAGTTCGACATGGAGACGGTCATGTTCGCCGCGGTCGCGCTGCATAATGTAGTTTATGCTCATGCTGCGCAGACCTTTAGCCGATTTTTCCCGCAGCCAGAGATAGCCGTTGTTGGGTAGCACGCTTGACATTGCGAGCGGTTTCACTTCCTCTTTCGACGGATTTTTGTCGTCGGGGATAGGCCAGAGATGATGGTATTTCAGAGTCGGGATATAGGCCGGGTCTTTGTAATTGCGGTAGGCGTCAACATAGAAGCGAGCCAATGAACGCTCCAGCACTATTCCGGTTGGAGAGTGCTTGATTCCGTAGTCGAAGACCCGCTTGAAACGCGGAGACATCACGTTCAATCCGTAGCTTTGCATTTGCCGGATGAACTCGATCATCGGTCCCATCACGAACCAGTGATAGACTTTGCCTTCGTGGCTCATGCCGTCTTCGGTAAAAGTGCGTTCAACTATCGCGTTGAAGCCGTGCGAACCGTAAAGGGCGTCTCCCAGCAGATTCCAGTATTTATTCAGCATAATTACCGCCGTACTGTAGACTTCGAAGTGGTGAACCTGCATATTGGTGTATTCAATATTGTGTGCATACATCGATTTCATTTCAGGTACGAAAAACTTTTTCTCGATCAGCTTGCGGTCCTTGTCGCTCAGGGCAGGGGTGTCTTTGATCCTGGCATAGGCGTTGATGGCGTGCTTGAACCAGAAGCAGGTCATCAGTGAGTTCAGGCCGAGCCGGGTTTGGCCCGAGGTTGAAGCGGCGCCGGCAACCGGCAGATCCGGATACCAGTGCGCATATTCGAGAAACACGTCACGGGCGGCTGACGCGTATTTGATATCCCCGGTCAATTCGTAGGCTTCTCCCAGCAGATTGGCCCGGACAAAATTACCGGAATGGATTTGTGAAATATAGGCCAGATAGACTTCGCGGTCGTCAATTATGTCCCCGGTTTTGCGGGATTTGTGGCGAAACCAGGAGATCGGGTCGAGTCTGGAATTGTTTTTCTTGTCAATGTATCCCTGTGGATGCAGGCCCGGACCATATAAGGGGACGCCCCAGTCCTCGGTCACGGCTTTGTCCGCCTTTGCGATAATTTTCTTCTGGTCCGTTTTTTTCGGATGCGTCAGGTGGAGACTCGCGTTTTTCGGCGGAATTGTTCCCCATAAATAGCGGGGCCGGTATCCCATCAGCGGACTGATAGCGGGAGTTTTGGAACCTTTGGCTTTGACAAATACTTCGACCGGTTCACTGTACAGTTCCGGCAGTTTCTTCGCGTCCGATTCCGGTATGCTGATGCTCAGTTTTACGGTTTTGTATTCACGCGGTTTCAAGGTATAGCTTTTTTCCGTCCAGTCGGTCTTGAAATGTTTTAAGCGCGAAGTGTCAGCTGTCAGGGTTATTTTTTGTTCCGTTGTCAGGTTGTTGCGCAGTTTGATCTTGTATTTCCAAGAAATACTGCCGTCGGAGATCAACGGGAACGAGCCCTCGTGCCTGGACAGCTTGGCGTCGAATTCATCAAAGCTGATGCTTATCGGATAACGGATGAATTCAATAAAATCAATTGTTACCCGGCGGGTCGGCGGTTCGCCGGGGATGCGCAGGAAGCGTTTGACCAGTTTCAGGTCAAACATCAGTCCGTCACGTTTTTCATGGCTCTTGTGCCAGCCGTCGTCATCCATGCGCAGGTCGAACCTTGCGTCTATCCACTTCCCGGGTTGAATAGCTATTTTACTGTACCAGTTGCGATGCAGATCCTTGACCGGATAATCGGTCAGTTCCCCGGCAAAGAAAATGATACTTTTTTCGGTCTTGAAACGAATTCTGATCTCGTCATAAAAAAGCGGGTTGACGCCTAATGCTTTCAGATCGAACCTGAGTTTTTCCATGCCGGTAGCGGGGGAAAGTTCCCACATTACCTGTCCGTCGGATATTTTTTTCAGATTGGCATTGCCGGAGACTCCGGAGTGTTTCAAGCACAACGGCAGTTTCACTACTTCCGGGGTTTCCCATTTGCCTTGCGTGTCCGCATAGATTCCGGATGACAACAGGCACACGGCTATTGACGTGATGCAGGTTCTTTTCATTTTTCCTCTTAAATGTTATTTAGCAGGAGCAACTGTTTTTTTATTTATATAATCAACCGGAACGACGATTTTATTCGTTTTGTCCGGTGATGACAGAACCTTTGCGACCGCTTCGCCGATTTCTCTGAAGCGGAAACGAAAAGTCAATACATCAAAATGTTCAGACCAGGGTGTATCATTAAATCCAATCAAACTCAAATCTTCGGGTACTTTAATATTCAATTCTTTGGCGCGTTCCAGCAGCCTGACGCAGCGATAATCCATATCAGTTATTATTGCCGTTGGCCGCTTTGGGGCATTCAGCAATTCTTCAACTGCTTGATTGAATTCATGGTCTTTGGTTCCGGTCCTGACCATGATGAAGTCGGCCAAATCATTTTCGATCATTGCGGAAGTATATAACTGAACGTACTTTTTATTGGCTTCACCGCAATCATAATCCGGATCGTTTGAACCGCAGAAAAAAGCTATTTTCCGATGCCCGAGGTTTTTCAGTAATGAGACGGCGTCACGGTATGCTTTGACATAGTCAATGGTGACTTCATCTCCCGGTAGATCGCCGGTTATTGAACCGTTTCCGAGGACTCGGACAATCTTTTTATATTTACATTCGGGGGAGTTTAGAAAATCAATTATTTCCGGATATATACATAATGTATTATCGAAAATTAAGGTACTCAGTCCTTTTTCCTGTAAGCGGCAAAGCTGTTCAACCATTATTACAGGATCCTTGCTTACGCTGGAAGACATACACATGTAACCGTCTTTTTCCAGTTCATGGATAATTGCGTTGCGGATGATGCTGAACAGGTGTTCCGCCTCCCTTAACGCAATGACTGCCAGTTTGCCGGATGCCGGACTTTGATTTCCTGCCGAGTTTAAAGAATGAGTCAGAAAAGTCCCGGAACCGGGACGACGCTCAACCACGCCGTTTTCCTCCAAATCGGACAAGGCGGCCCTGATTGTCAAATGATTGACGCTGAAAGATTGGCCCAGTTTCTTTTCTGACAACAAGCGATCCCCGGGACGCATTCCGGTCTCCCGAATCATTTTAAGTATCCGGTTCCGGACCTCGTCCCGCAATCGCGGCCGCCGTTTAATTGTACTTTCAATTTGCATGATACTCTAATTATACTGGTTGTATACCACTTTGCAAGAGGTATGTTTATAAAAATTTTAATTTTTTTCACTGATTCCTGCTTGTACTGTACAAGACTTGCCGGGATAGGTTATTTATTGTTCCATGGTAGACGTGTGGTTATATCGTGATTAATGGATAAACTGATTTTTTTGTTTATTATCATTACGTTTGACTGATGTTTCTTTTTAAAGAGTTTATTATTAATTGTTTGTATTATATTTATTTTTTTGTGGGTCTAAGTACGGAGATTGAATTTGCCCACATAGTTCTTTCCTGATAATTTTACTTGTAAAAAACGTTTCCTTGAAATATATTTGTAACTCCAATTAATCTTGTGAAGGATATTGATTATGTTAAAAAAACTATTTGCTCTGTTATTATTGTCGGGCTCCTTGTCCATCGCGACAATTGCCGACACCGTTAAAACCTATGTTCCGCGTAAAGAGGCCCTTGCCGCCGCGGCAAAAGTGACCCGGCAGGCTTATCCGGATGCGGACACGGTGTTGGTTGAGGATTATGAATTTATCAAATACAATGCAGACGGAACTTCGGTTTCCTCGGATGAAATGTATGAAAAAATATTGACTGAAAAGGGTCGCCGGGAAAACAGCGAAATCACGCTGTGGTTTACGCTTCCCTACAGCACGGTAGCAGTGCCGCTGCTTGAGGTGATCAAAGCTGATGGTAGGGTCGTGCCTGTTGATGTTAAGAAAAATGCTAAAATCATGGTCGACCCGTCCCAGATGTCGATGAACATCTATAATCCGAACAGCAAGATCATGAAAATATCGATTCCCGATTTGCAGATTAACGACATTATTCATACGGTTTGGACTCGCAATACCGTTCAGGCCAGAATGAAAGGCATGTGGTGCAACTGGTTTACCCTGCAATCGACCAATCCGATCGGGCGCTATGTGGTCGAGATCAGCGCGCCGAAGAAACGGCCTTTAAAGCAATACATGATCAAAGATCTGGTCAAGGGCTCCGTTAAATTTAAAAAATCTGAAAAAGACGGTCGAATAATCTACAAATGGACCGCCACCAATGTTCCCCGCATCTTTCCGGAGCCGGATATGCCGCCTTATTACACAGTCAGCCAGCGTTTATTGGTTAGTACCGCGAAAAGCTGGGGAGAAATCTCCAAATGGTACTGGGACATTAGTGAACCTCACCTGAAAAAGATTACTCCTGAGATGAAACAGAAAGTTGCCGAACTCATCAAGGGTAAGAAAACCAGGGATGAAAAGATCTACGCGATTTTCCAGTTTGTCGCGAAAAAGATCAGATATATGGGCATTACCACCGAAAAAGTCGCTCCCGGTAATGAACCGCACGATGTTGATATAACTTTCAATAACCGTTACGGGGTTTGCCGCGATAAAGCCGCATTACTGGTGGCGTTGCTGCGGATTGCCGGGTTCAAATCATTTCCCGTCCTATTTTATAACGGACCTAAAAAGGACCCGGAAGTTCCGAATAACTACTTTAACCACGCGATTGTTTCCGTGCTTGAACCGAACGGTTCTTATCTGCTGATGGACCCGACCGACGAAACAACGGCTGAACTGCTGCCGACTTATCTGTGCGACAAAAGTTATCTTCCGGCTACTCCAACCGGCGAAACCCTGATGACGTCCGCGATCAATCCGGCTTCGAAAAATATGTTGAATGTCTCCTCTCGCGGTCGGATCGCTGAAGACGGCACGGTGACGATTGATACGGATATGCGGTTTTCCGGGATTAACGACAATGTTTATCGTGGCGCGTTTTCCCGTTGGAAAAAAGAACGGGTCCGGCAGTTTATCGCCGGACGCTTGAAAAGCGTGGTTGCGGGAGCCGAACTAAAATCGTTGGAGATTACCCCGGTCGATTTGAGAAATATGAAGGAGCCATTGCGGGTCAGAGTCAGTTTTTCCGCTAAAAACTATCTGGTGGAAAGCCGGAATAACACTGTTTTGTCGCCACCGTGGCTTGGGTCGTATTTCGGCGTCGTTAACTTTTTGTTGCGCGGTTCCGCCGGGTTGGATAAACGGCGTTTTCCGTTGAAGCTCTATTCGACCTGCGGAGTGAAAGAGACTTTCAAACTGACATTGCCGCAGAAATATCCGATTGCCGCGATGCCGCATTACAAAGGAGTCGATACCGCGACGCTTGGCTGGAACCGGTCCATGAGCGTTACCGGCAACCAGGTGACGGGCGGCAGCGAATTTCTGATAAAAGCGATGGAATTCAAGCCGAAACAATATCTGGAACTGAAAGAACTGCTTAAGCGGATCGAATTTGAAAAGCGCAAACTGCTGATCATGAAAGCCCCGCCATTAAGCGACTATCCCGGGGCTGAATCAGTGGTTATCAGTGAGCGGTCTGACATCATTCTCGACAGCAATTCGGCCTGGACCTTGCGTAAATATATGACCAAAAAAATCCTGACTTATGCCGGGGTAAAAAATAATTCCGAGTTGAAATTTTATTATAATCCGGCCTGGCATACGGTCAAAATCATCAAAGCGAGAACTAAATCTCCTGATGGTAAAATCAAGGATTTGGATAAAAAAGAACTGAATATCATGGATGCCGGCTGGGTTGCCTCCGCACCGCGATATCCGGCGGAAAAGATTATGGTGGCAAGCCTGCCGAACGTCCAGATCGGCAGTGTGATCGAGTATGAGGTAGAGCATCATTTCACCAATCAGCCGTTCTTTTCGACGATTGCCGCGTTCCAGAAAACCGACCCGATTGAGAAAAAAGTGCTGTCTATCGATAATCCGGGCAAAGTGCCTTACCGTAACCAACTGTCAATTTCAAGTGAAACTATCAGCGGAACGACCCGGACCTGGACGGTTAAGGAGGTCGATCCGATAAAATCCGAGCCGAATTCACCGCCGATTTGGAGTTTCGGTAAATCCATGCTTATTTCAAACGGAAGCTGGCAGTCATACGCGGCTGGACTGAAAAAAGTATTTGAAAAGGCGATAGATCAGGATGCTCAAGCGTCCAAAATGGCGAAGGAACTGGTAAAGGACTGCAACATCAGTTATTGGTCCAGACTGTTCAGCGGACGTGACGACCGGCGCAAAGCGGTTATCATTATTCGTGACTGGGTGGCAAAGAATATTCGTGATGCCGGACCGGGCTTGAATGAATTGCCGTTGTCGGCTATATCCCCGGCAGATGTCACGCTCAAGGATCGTTATGGCAACAGCGCCGACCGCGCCGTGCTGCTGGCGGCAATGCTCAGGTCGATCGGATTTGAAGCCGGGCCGGTACCGGTTTCCGGTTACTCGCCGCTGCCGGAAGTCTGGGGCAATATTTACAATTTCCCGCAACCGGTTTTCAATTCTGTATTGTGCGCGGTGGAGTTGCATGGTCTGAATATCTACCTCAATGATACCAGTCAGTACGCTGAACTCGGCACTGTGGCTCATGACAATAATATGGGGCTGGATCTCCCAAAAGGCCAGATCACCACGATAAAAAGTACCGTACCGGATGATTTCACCATCAAATATGATATCAGTCTGGATACGAAAGGCACCGCGCTGATTACCCGGCAACTGATTTCCTACGGTTCGTTCTACGAAGGGAAAAAACGTCTTTACGAGGAAATTACCCCGGAAAACCGTCGTCGCAGACACCAGACTCTGGTTGCTTCGATTGCTCAGTCAGCCAGACCGGTCAGTCCGTTGGCGGCTGATTTCAAATCATATCCCGGCAGTGAGCAGTTCAAGGTTCAGGTTCCCGGGTTTGCGGTGAGTGAAGGTAATTATTATTATTTCAAACTTCCGGGCATGGATATGCTGAAAGGCTTTGTCAGCGCGAATGGTGAAACCCGGGAAAATCCGTATCAGGTGGATAGTGAGCTGCGTTTCAGCATGGAATACACCTTGAATCTGCCGGCCGGTTATGACATTGGCTCAATCGAGTCGATGACCCAGGCCTTTAAATCTCCCGGATCGTCCGTTTCGATTCGCGCGGTTCCCGGGAAGAACGGAACATTCAAGCTGCACGTTCACTGCACCCACAATCCGGCCTGGATCGAGAAATACAGGTACCCGCAGTTAGTGGCGATGAATGCCGGGCTAAATAACCCGAAACTCAGTCTGGTTATTCTGAAGAAGAAAGCCGCTGGTAAATGATTTACTTCGCAACCGCAGTAATAATTATATTATCAATCGGCTGTCTGTTTGGATCATGGAAGTTATTTCGTAAAGCCGGGGACTGGATCAGGCTTATCGCCCTGTTGATTCTGGCTGGACTGGTTGCCGTATATTTGATTTATGTGCGGGACTCCATGTTGCAGATTGAAGTCCTGCAAAGCAGGAACACCATAATCTGGGGCAAATGGCTGCCGTTGCTGGTTGGTTGTGCGGTTGGAATTTGTTTTGGCTTTGAAAATAAAAAGTTGAAACGGATCAGAGTGATGCTTGTTGTTTTTTTTCTGGTTTCGTATCTGGATTTCGCTGAAAACTTTTTTCCACGGCCGAAATCAACACTCCGGCAAACCGGTTGGCTGACTCTTCAGTCGACCGATACAACATGTTCTCCCGCTTCGGTATCTACTTTATTGCGTTTGAACGGAGTCAAGACTGATGAAAAAAAGATGATCGAAGATTGTCTGACGACATATCGTGGAACTTCTCGTCAGGGAATCTGGCGCGGTTTGAAGATGAATTGTCCTGAAGGGCACGAAGTTGTCCCGGTGCATTACAAAGACAAGAAAGATATAGAATATCCTATTCTGATTCGGGCCGCATTGAAAAACGGCGATCCGAATACTGAAACTTTCCATGAAAAATGGGGCTGGAAACCCGGCGTGCCGCATTCTGTTGTTTTGTTAAGTGACAATAAAGACGGCACGATAACAGTGGGTGATCCCGCATGTGGTATTGAACCATGGAAGAAAAAAGCCCTAGATGTTTTATGGAACAACGAAGGTTTCAGAATCGTCAAAACTCCAACCAAAAAATAAATTGCCTGTCTTGGTTTCTGGGTGTGCTGATGATATGATGTCAATTGATGGGCGCTTTGCCCCTCAAACTCCCTCGGCGCCTTACGCGGGCAGCGCAAGGATTTCATCCTTGACCTTGATTTACAGGCTTTAAGTTGTGTTACAACTCAAAACGGAGTTTTTTTCTGCGCTATCGCTTGGCGGGGCATCCATCGTGCCCCTGCACCCCTTCCACTTTACCACTTGACTTGCTTCCCAAAGATAATACATCATTTTATCATTGCATCCTGGTTTCTTGTATTTATATTGTTTGTAATAAAGTATTTGTGTTTTATTTATAAACAACATTGTGATATAATCAGTGCACTCTGGTTTCTTGTGTTTATATTGTTTGTGATAAAGTATTTGTGTTTTATTTATAAACAACATTGTGATATAATCGGGAATAGTTTAAAAAACATTTAAAGCCCTGAGCGACATATAAAGCAAGGTAATTATCAGCCGGAGTAATAATAAAATTCATTATTTGCAATTTCAGGATATAAACAGTATATTTTAATTGAGATGACACCGGAAAATGCTTAAATCAAATTTTTTACTTTGAAAAATCAATATAAGAGGTGTTTTTTGGGGATTTTATGACTTGTTTAAGTTCAAAAAACTATTTAAAATTGGGTCCCCCATATCGCTAATATAAGTTTCATTTAACAAAAGGCTCATTATGAAAAAATCATTTATTACATTACTCTGTTCATCATTATTATTCACAACATCTTGTTCAAAAGATGACAAGAAATTGTACAATTTGTTTATTGGAACAAGCGGGAATTTTTTCCATCTTGATTCATGTGCATCGGCTGGAGGAAATGAAAAAATTGGAACCAATTTTATATACATAAATGAAAATCCTGTTTCATTTTATGGAGGATACAGTTATGTTCTGCAACTGAATCAGTGGTTGAAACCGGGGACTAATACTTTTTCTATAAAAGGTAAGAGTTCGAAAGATCTCTTTATTAAGGTAGCGAGTACGTCATTGGACGGCCGCAATTTTAAGCTGTTATTTAAAAAACATATCAAAGCAGGGAATATTGACTTCAAACAAAAATTTAACCCCGAAGTAAAGTACAACCTTCCCTTATTTAAAAGCAGCATTCCAGATGATAAGAACAAGAATAAGGAGGAAATATCTCATTTTCTAAACGTAATAGCATCAAATATCGATAAAAAGAAAATCTGGTATGAACTTATATATGGAAGGTCCATTTGGGAAAAAGAGGCTTATGCCATAAATGACTGGAGCAAACAGGAAAAGATATATCTAGATAATTTAAGAAAGAGTTTTGCGGGAAACCATACAGAAATGACATTTAATAAATTAAGTTTAAAATACTTATGGGGGAAAAATTCCGTATATGTTTATTCCGGAATAAAGACAGATTTTATCCCCTCTACATATCTTTTTACCATAAAAAAATATTCTGACAACAAAGAGACACTGGATTATTCTCCGGCGTGTCAACTAATTAAAGTCAATGGGCAATGGAAGGTTTGGTATTGAGAGCATCCAACAAGTTCCACTTATTGCTCCGAAACGAAACAACTTGTAGCTATACCTATTGTTTGAGGCTATAAAATTACAACTACTTTAGTTTCGGAGCAATAGCAAAACAACTAATATAAGTCATGTTAAATTTAGCTTTTAATTGATGAAAGCATGAGTCGTTTGAAAAAATATTAGTGAGATTAGAGCGATAATTGGCTAACTCCTATGATTCGGATGTTATACCTATGATGAGAAAGGGCAGGTTCCCGGAGGTCTTTTTAGAGGTTTTTAGGAGTAGGTTTTTTAGTTTTTTCTTTTAAAGTAATATTGATTCTAGTAAAAGTGTCTTATGGGAGGTATTAGAGGGGGGCCTATTTTTGTTGCCTTAGGAGGCAGCCCCGAATGGCAGGGACCGAATAGAATCCAATATTAAGTGATATTAAGGAGGTGTTAATATGTTTATAAAGTTTAAGAAAAATATTAATATTTTCATATTGTCAATAACGATTTCTATCATTAACTTAAAAGCTAATGCTCACGCAATCGAGAGTGATAGTACCAACATAAATACATCTAATGAAAAAATCTATATTGGCTCATATTCTTTACATAAAAGTAAGAAGTTTCATTTATTTTCAAATGAAACCAATCTTGCGCAAGTTACAGGCTTTGCGGGCAAATATATTTTTAATTTACCTGGTACAATAATATGGTCAACGGCAACCATTCCTTTTTATACTTTCGGCGGAAAATTTGATATTCCAAGAATCATTGGTTCTTCATATGAGCTTTCAGATTATACATATGGATATTTTGGGTATATACTACTGGGTGCTCCGTTTGACTTGATAGAAAAATTGTTTTGGGTTATGCTATGTCGCTTATATAATTCAGCCTTTGGTGGGGAAGGATAAACACTCGAAAGTGTTGGGGCGGACCTAATGAATGCGAGAGAGTGTGTGGAACCCAAGAATATTCCTGGAAGGTTTTTCTAATGCAAAAAATATATTATTAATCCGGCATATAATCATATTGCATTTATAGAATAGCGCTGAAAGCGCGGTACATAACAGCAGACAACGGTGGATCGTAGGAACCGGACTTTTTAACGGGGTTGCATACCCCTGCCGAACGGCGAATTAGCGCTGAAAACGCGAAATACAAAAATGGGAGCGCGTGGCTCCTGCCGCGCAAAAAAAGCTGACGCTTTGAAAAACAGAACCTTGCCAGGTAGCGATTATTTACCTTCATCTTTCAACTTTCAACTTTCAACCTTCAACTCACATTTGGGAGCGCGTGGCTCCAGCCGCGCAAAAAAGCGCATTAAAAAATTAAGCGCTGAAAGCGCGGCATATATTCAGCCTGGGGTGATTGAGCAACGCGAATGAACCCCAGGTATAGTCAAAAATAAATAAAAGCCCTGTAAGGGCGGCATATAAAAAGCGAAAGGATCGCAATGTATTCAAGCCACTTCAATGCTTACTTGTTTGATAATATCGCAAACCTTCTCTTTATTTCCCTCCGGGAGCGCTGGTCCCCAGACCGGCATACGCAAAAGTTTGCAAAAACCTTTTCTTCGATGATATTATTCATGGCTGTTGTGCATTTGAAATATTTTCGAACCATCCCTGCGCGGGAAACAATTATTATGTCCGTGAATGCCGGTCTGGGGACCAGCGCTCCCGGAGAACATCAATAAAATATTGATTTCAATAAGATAGAGTATGTTGCCGTGGACTATTGCATCATTTGAAATATCAGGGTATAAGCAGTATATTTTAATTGAGATGACACAGGAAAATGCTTAAATCAAATTTTTTACTTTGAAAAATCAATATAAGAGGTGGTTTCAGGGTGATTTTATGACTTGTTTAAGTTCAAAAAACTGTTTAAAATGGGGCAGCCCCCTATTAAAAAGTAATGAGACATCAGGGGCCTGAAAACTTCACTAGAGGTGAATTTAATTTTTACCTGCCAGAATTGTGGGAAAAATGCAAATGTCCAATATGGGAGGCAATGTTGAAAAAATGAAAAGATTATCTATTTTATGTATTGTGCTAATTGGCTTTTTGAGTTGTAATCATGATAGTCAAGAGAAGCTTTTAGGTATGGTTAAAATAAAAACACTACCTGTTGGATGGAAACTTTACACAGGAACAATGCCTGTTAGCGATAAAATGCCTTGGTGGACTGCAAATCCTTTGATTCTAGGCGGTAAACAGGTAAAACAAATTCCTTTTTTTACTCAACCAACCAAGGCAAGTAGTGCCTGTGGGGCATTATATACAAAAAATGGGGAATCAGAGTTAATGATCCTCTGCTTACATTATGATAACAGGAATGAATTTCTTGTCGAATACAAGCGTTTTCAGCAAGAAGTTCAATCTACTGAAAGTCTTATAGGTATTGCCAAAAAAATTCCAAACACAATTGTAATTATGGTCTTTGGACTAGGCAAAGATGATCAACTTTCATTCAATAATTATTTCAAATCATTAACCAATAAATAGCCTGTAGGGGAACAGTATCTTTGGGGTCTGTTTATTTGTTAATTTTGAACTTAAAATTGGTTTTGTATTTGACTTTTTATAGTCTTAGAGCTGTTTTTTAAAGGACATTTATTTGTTTTAAGGAAACTTGTACGAGCAAAATGATGTTACTGCGTCATGCGTTGCATGACAAATACGCTGCGCTTTCGGCTGTCAAAGTGAACGGCATGATCGCCGCGCTGGACCACGCCCGCGTACGACGGGGTGCGGTATAACTGCTTCGCAGAGTTTTTTATAAATGGACTTCAGGCTAGTTTTTTCTATATATCCGGAGTTTTTTAATTGGACAAAACGGGTAATCAGGATTAACTTTAGCTTTTACTGGATTGAATGAATGATTTGAAAGAAACATGATAAATTTTGATAAAGAATATTTGTGGCATCCTTATACTTCGATGCTTGATCCGCTGCCGGTCTATCCGGTTGAATCGGCTTCCGGAGTCAGATTGAAACTGACTGACGGACGTGAACTTATCGACGGGATGTCGTCGTGGTGGTGCGCGATCCACGGTTACAATAACCCGCGTTTGAATGCCGCGATCCAGCGTCAGCTTGAAAAAATGTCGCACGTGATGTTTGGCGGCATTACCCACGAGCCGGCGGTGGAACTGGGGCGGCGGCTGGTGAAACTTACTCCTGAACCGCTGCAACGGGTTTTTCTGGCGGATTCCGGTTCGGTCAGTGTTGAAGTCGCGATAAAAATGGCAATCCAGTATTACCACGCGAAAGGACTGCCTCAGAAAAATTCCCTGCTGACGGTGCGGGGAGGCTATCATGGCGATACCTTTATGGCGATGAGCGTTTGCGATCCGGTGACCGGGATGCACTCCATTTTCAGCGACGCGGTGAAAAAACAATTTTTTGCGGAAACGCCGCACTGTCCTTTTGACGGTGAATGGCAGGAATATTATATCGGCGACCTCCACGAGAATCTCAAACAGTATCATAACGATATTGCGGCTGTGGTTATCGAACCGGTTGTCCAGGGGGCAGGTGGGATGCGTTTCTACTCCCCAATGTACCTGAAAAGACTGCGCGAGTTGTGCGACGAATTTGACGTACTGATGATCTTTGATGAGATTGCGACCGGTTTCGGCCGGACCGGTAAGATGTTTGCCTGTGAGCATGCGGACGTCTGCCCGGATATCATGTGCGTCGGTAAAGCAATGACCGGCGGTTATATGACGCTGGCGGCGACCCTGACCACCGACAAAGTGGCGAAAACCATTTCAAGCGGAGATCCGGGCGTGTTCATGCATGGTCCGACATTCATGGGTAATCCGTTGGCTTGTGCCGTGGCTTGCGAATCGATAGACCTTTTATTGGAGTCGCCCTGGCAGGAACGGGTAAAAGCGATTGAGACCCAACTGATCAAGGAACTGGCGCCGTGCCGGGAACTGCTGGCTGTGGCGGAGGTTCGAGTCCTCGGCGCTATCGGGGTGGTGGAGACGGTCGAGCCGGTCAATATGGCGGAGATTCAACAGTTCTTTGTTGAACATGGGGTTTGGATCCGGCCGTTCGGCAAACTGGTGTACCTGATGCCGCCGTTTATTATCGGGTCAGAAGACCTTAGTAAACTTACTTCTGCGATTTATCAGGCTTTGCGGTAATTTATTAGTCGTCATCCGGGAGCGGATGCAGCAGGTCGATATTGTTTTCCCGGAAATCACTGGGCGAACAATGGAAATACTGGCGGAACGCCCGGTAAAAGTGACTTTCATCGAAATACCCCCAGGCTTCCGCCACTTCTTTGATAAGTGAACGGTTCTTTTTGATTTCCGCCGCGGCCATGCTGATTCTGGTCCTGGCGGCGTATTTGGCGAATGTGGTGCCGGTGGCGGTCCTGAAAAGATCGCAAAAGCGGCTTTTGCCAAGGTAGCAGGCGGTCGCGGCATCGGTAATTGAAATTTGTCTGCCGTTCTTTTCCTTGATCAGCTTTATTGCCGGTTGAACTCGCTCGTAAGCCAGATTCTGTTCTTCCACTTCCGGCTTATCAATGAAACCGTCGTCGTTCATAATCAGCAGGAGCAGTTCATGCAGTTTGAACCAGCAAAGGGCGTTCCAGCCCGGAGTTTTCGCGCTATGGAGGTGCAGTATCTCCCTGGCGATATTTATTGCGTTGGTGCGAGTCGCGTTATTTGCGACCTGAGGTCTGCCGGAGGGCGGCGTGACAAAAGGCAGCATCCAGTTGATGTTTGCCGGGATGCCGGTGTCGCCCAGTTTTTCCGGCAGGATGGTCATTAACAGGAACTCCGTTCCGGTATCCCGCCTGACCGCGACATGCGGCTCCCATGAGCCGGAAAACCAGACATCTCCGACATCGAGCGAGCGGTGGAAATCGGAGCAATAGGATTCGAATCCACCGGATAGCATGATGCCGAAATGCAGCGCATAGTGGATGTCCGGCGTTGCCGGCAGATGATGCTTGTCCGGGGGCGGGTTGTTGCCGTAATAGATAAAGAACGGATTTTCCGGGGTTAGATGATAATCGTATTTCTTTGTTTTCATATTTTCCTGAATTCGTGATAAATTTATTGCTATTCGTTATAATGTATTGTTTTTAATGATTAACGTGTTTTTTTACTTTCACCCGCTGGATGAACATAAAAAATCCGTACGAATTCACCCTTCGGGAAAGTCCATATGGTGCGCTGATCATATGATGTTAATTGAGGGGGCGCTTTGCCCCCTCAAACTCCCTCCGCGCCTTACGCAGGCAGCGCAAGGATTTCATCCTTGACCTTGATTTACAGGCTTTAAGTTGTGTTACAACTCAAAGCGGAGTTTTTTTCTGCGCTACCGCTTGGCGGGGCACCCATCGTGCCCCTGCACCCCTTCCGCGTTACCACTTGACTTGCTTCTCCCCAATAATACATAATTTTATCAGTGCACTCCGTCTATAATATCACATCTACTTCGTTATCTTCAACTTGCAGTATGTCAATATAGCTGCGTTTTGATGCCTCGTCTCTGTAATATTCTAAACTTTTCATGGATTCAGGATTTTTCCCGAATTGGAATATTATACATGTCAATCGGGATAATTTACAGTTATTTTTTGATGTTTTTTGTTTTTTTTACAGTATAATAAATGAAGTTGCAAAACACGTCAATCCACAAACCCAACAGGAAATAGTATGACAAAGAAAATCAATATCGGAGTTATCGGCTGCGGCGGCATGGCAAAATCACACGCCTCCCGCTTTGAAGCAATTATGGACAAAATCGAAGTGACGGCATTGGTCGATCTTGAATTGGACCGGGCCCAGGCGGTTGCCGAGTTGCTGCCGAATGATCCTTTTATCACGACCGACTACAAAGAAGCGCTGGACCATTGTGACGCCGTATTGGTAGTTCTGCCGCATCATTTGCACCATCAGGTGACTATTGATTGCCTGGATGCCGGTAAGCATGTTCTGTGTGAAAAACCGTTGGCAAATACGGAACAGGAGTGTCTGGAAATGGTTGAAGCCGCCAAAAGAAATGACCGGGTGTTGATGGTGGCCTATTGCATGCGTTTCCATCCGCTGGTTTTGAAAATGAAAGAGTATCTGGACAACAAAACTTTCGGTGAGTGTTTTCAGCTTTCGATTTGGACCGAACAGCATACCGAACGGGAGCCGTCGAACTGGATGTGCCGGGCCGATCAGGTTGGAGGCGGTCAGTTGTTCAGCCACGGCTGCCATTACATCGATCTGATGTTATGGATGATGGGCAAGCCGCTGCGCGGAACCCATATCAGTACCAACCTGGGAACGCCGTGGATGGAAAAAGAGGGGACCAGTAATGTCTGCATCGAATTTGAAGATGGAAAACTTGGCTATCATTTCGGGACCTGGGGTGCTCGCGGGACCAAGTTGAAATACGCTTTTCACGCGCATTGTGAAAAAGGGATGCTGGAAATCAATCTGCACGATGGAACATTGAAATATTATGGCGATGCCGAAGCCCATGTGCCCGGTTCCGACGCCGAGCAAAAAGAAGCTCTGTTGTTTGAAGCCAAACATGCCAAGCCGACGTCTGAAGAGATGAGCCATTTTATCGATTGCATTGAGAACGGGACCCAACCGTTGACCGACCCGGTTTCAAGCATCGAAGGACTGCAAATTATCTGGAAACTTTATGACGCGGAAAATAAACATGAACTGGCTGATTTTCAGGGAATGGGACTTGGGTCTCTGACTTTGTAACGCCGTCTTATTTTTGAGGTAAAGTCTTTCCTGTAAAATAGTAAAATAGGACCTGTTAAAGCTTGATTTAGACCCTGTTTGTTGTATATTAGTTTTTTCTATGATTAATATAGAAATTTCTATATACAACAAAAAAGGTGAAAAACAAAAAGGAGGTCTTGTTTTGGATCGAAAGACTTTATTGTGTTCGATTCCGGCAGTACTGTTGCTTTTTACGTCGGCTTACGGGGCCAATCCTGAGCCGGAAAAAGGGCTCCAAATGATCGGTATGCTGGATTTTCGTAAGGCCGCGGCATTTTACGAACGCAAGATGAACAAGGCGAAAGCTGGAACCATGGAATGGCGGAGAAACGCCTTTCTTTACGCGGTTTCGCTGATGCGCCGACTGCCTGACCGGGCTGAGGATAAAGAACTGGCGGCCGAGGTCCTGGATGACCTTATCAATGCCGGAGTCCAGAAACCATTCAGTGACGGCGCGTTGTTATTTCGCGGCAAACTGGCTGAACAGATTGATTTCCATGGCGATACACCTGATTTCGAAGGTGCTGCGGAATATTACGGAAAACTGATCAATGAACGTCCGAAATCCAAATATCGTGATTACGCCGTGCTATGTCGTGCTCAAGTGGCGGTCTACACGATGGACGAAAAACGTATAAAAGCCGCGATTAAGCAATTGATGGCCTGGCTTGAAAAATATCCGAAAAACCGGTATGCAGCGGTCGAATGGTTTCTGATTGCTGACGCGGCTCGATACCCTCTTAAAGATTATAAACTGTCCCTCCACGCATTGTTGCAGATTGAAAAGAATGGCGTACCGGCTTGTCTGTTGGTTGACTACTTTTACTGGCAGGTTGGTAATACTGCATTTGAAGCCAAAGAGATGAAAACCGCGGCGTTGTTCTACAACAAGATATTGAAGCTCGATCGCAGTAAATTCAGTACGATTGCCGGAGATATGCTTAAGAAGATCAAGCAGGAGGGCAAGTAATTATGTCCGAAGGAAAAAATACTTTTGCAAAAATCAAAGGCGGTTTCGGGTTGGTGCTTCTGGCAGTCGCGTTTATCGCGAGCTGCGTTTCGGTGTTGATCAATCATCTTTCGCTGAATGCGCCTGATGTGACCGCTATCAGGATTTGTCACTGGCAGCTTGAAGCCGGGTTCCGCAAGGCGCTCCAGGAGATAATCAACGACTACGAAAAAGATTATAAAGCAAGAACCGGCAAGACGGTCAAGGTGATACAGGTTCCGGTGGCTGAAAAAGGGTATGCGCAGTTTATCAATACCGGCCTGATCGGGAACATGGCTCCGGATATCATTGAAGTCGGACATGCTAAAGCCTTTGAGAATTTTTCGAATATAGTCCGTTATTTTCTGCCTCTGGGTAAATATGTCCGGCAGCCGAATCCGTATAATGCCGGCACTCCGCTGGCCGGGGTTCCCTGGAAAGACACTTTTTTCGATGATCTGCAGGGCAGTATTACCCCGGAACTGCAGGAATATTACCGGATACCTTTCTCGATTTTCACCCAGCGTATTTACTACAATAAAGACATGCTGCTGAGAATTACCGGGTCCAGTGAATTCCCGGACACCTACAACGAATTTATTACGTTATGTGAAAAAGTTCGTGAATATTCAAAACAGACCGGGAAAAATATTATTCCGGTTGCCGCGAGTAAATATCAGTTGAATTTCTTTCAATCCAACTATAACAAGGCTTTCCTGGCGGATCTGGTCAGAAGGATTGACGACAACAATAATATGATTGTCGAACCGCAGGAGGCATTTATCGGCTATAACCAGAAGCGATGGAATTTTAATTCTCCTGAAATGAAAGGGGTAATCGACTGCACCAGCGAAATTACCAAATATTTTATGCAGGGGTGGATTGCCGCCAACCGTGACGATTCGGCGTTTGCTTTTGTTCAGGGACGAGCCCTGATGACCGCTTCCGGCAGTTGGGACGCTAAAGGTTTGATCGACCAGGCAAAGGGAGCGTTTGAAGTTGGGATTGCCCGGCTGCCATTTCCGACTGACCATGCGGAATATAGTAAGTATGTTAAAGCGGGGGTTAACGAAGCCAGTGTGAGAGGGGGAATACCCTGGGGCGTCAACAAAGCTTCCAGACATATTGACACATGTATTGATTTCCTTCGTTTCGCCACCACCCGGCTTGAAAATGAAAAATTCAATAATCTGGTTTACTGGATCCCCGTGGTGAATGGAGCCACTACCAAACACGATTTCCTGAAAGCTTTCACGCCGATTCTTGACGGTTATTCCGCGGACTTCAAGATTCCGATAAGTACCCAGTATACGATTATTTCCGGGGGAGACCGGTGGTTGCTTTATTCCAACAAGCTGACTCCTGAAGAATATGCGAAAAATTGTGCTGAAATTTATGAAAGTTCAAGTCCGGCAGGTTTTGCCAAACTGCAGGAAAAAGAGTACCGGATTCTTCGCAGCTATGAAGCCGTGATAACATCTGATTTGCTGCTGGAGCAGATCGGCACTCCGAACCAAAAGGCGGCGGCGACAGAACGCCTTAGTTCGATTTCTCTGATTGCGTCTCAGAAAACATATCTTTACTATAAATATAACGACCAATTGGAGAAAGCCTCTGAAAAGGAGGTGAGTAAAAAATGAATACAGTTCAAGTAACCTGGAAAAATATCGGATACAATTTCACGATTTTGTTTTTATTGCTGCCGACCATTGTCATGGTGGCTACTTTCAGCTATACGCCGGCTTTTGAAGCGATTCGCCACAGTCTTTATGTCTGGGACGGTGAATATGTCGAAGAATATGTCGGGATGAGCAACTTCCGCGCCCTGATCGGGGATCTCGGCCTCTGGGCTCCGTTGCTGCTGGCGGGGGTTTGCTCCTTCATCTCAGCGCTGGCCCCGGCCGGAAAAAAACGGACAATCTTTCGTTATGCCGGCGCGATTGCTTTGATCTGTGCGATCAGTTTTTTCATTTATGATTATCAGACCTGTGATGACGCGGTCAATACCGGGGCGCCGATGACTGCTCTTGCTGTTCTGACTACCGCATTTATTATTTTCTTTATTCTGGCATTTCGCAAAAGAGACTTGAAAGTACGGCAGTGGAGTATTTTCTTCGCTTACGCGCTGCCGCTTGCCGGCGGGCTGATTTATATTATCGGCGTAAGAGAAAAAGGAGACTGGCTGCTGTGGATGAGTTTCAAGCTTATCTTTATTCTGGTCCTGGCCAACCTTTTCAAAATGTGGCCGAGTATCTTTACCGCGGTTTGCGTACACCGTCTTCGTTCCGAACGCTGGCAGTATATCTACCGGGTGCTGTTTGTCATCCCGATGATCATTCCGGGCATTGTCGCTCTGTTGATCTGGAAATTCTTCTACGATCCGAATGTCGGCTTCCTCAATCAATTTCTGATGTGGACCCGGCTTGATAAAGTGCTGATCTGGATAGATTCCACGATCCTGCACTGGGGCGTATTTACCGCTCCTTTCAAACCGGTCTGGCTCGGTGAACCGGACCTGGTCATTCCCGCCTTGCTGTTCTGGGGATTCCCCTGGGTTGGTGTTGTCGGGGTTCTGATTTACCTTTCCGGTCTTCAGAACATCAGCCAGAGCGTTTACGAAGCGGCCGATCTTGACGGCGTCAGCTCCTGGGGCAAGTTTACCTACATTGAACTGCCGTTGATTATGACGCAGATTCGTCTGAACCTGATCCTGATGGTCATTGGAACCTTTCAGGCGTACGGCTTCCAGTTGATGCTTTTGGGTGCGGAGGGTGGTCCCCGTAATAAAGGCTTGACCCCCGGTCTGTATATGTATTACAAGGCGTTTACCGAGAATGAATACGGCTATGCCTGCGCCATTGGTATGCTGCTGTTTTTCGTTATCATGGTCTTGACGATAGTCAACCAGCGCTTCATTCGTAAAAAAGGTTAATCGGAAGGTTATGATAAAATGAAACATAGTACCATAAAAAATACCCATGAAATTATGAAGCACCTGCTGATCTGGAGTGTGCTGATTTTCGCCTTTTTCCCGCTTTGCATTATGTTTGTTATCAGTTTCAAGGATAACACTCAGTTTGTTCATGCGCCGTTCAATTTCACGTTCCCGCTGCACCTGGAAAACTGGTCGCACGGGTTCTCGATTATCGCGCCGCATATCGGCAACAGTATCTTTGTCGCGACCATCAGTGTGGTTTTAACCCTGTTGACCGCTCTTTGTTCAGCATATGTCTTTGCCCGTTATGACTTCCCGTTCAAGAGCGTACTCTGGTATGCCTTGCTGGGCTTGTTGTTCATGCCCGGAATCATGAATCTGGTTCCCCTGTTTATTATCATGCGTGATTTGAGCCTGCTCAACTCGCTGTTCGGGCTGTCATTGATCTATGCTACCGGAGGGCAGGTGTTCTGCGTCTTTGTGCTGCGTAACTTTATTGAGGAAATACCGCAGGACTTGTTTGAAGCGGCCCAGATCGACGGCGCCACGCCGTGGCAGCAAATCTGGAACGTGGTGGTTCCGATGTCCGGGAGTATTCTCAGTACCCTGGCTATTCTGCGGTTTATCACCTGCTGGAACAACTTTATTCATCCCCTGGTCTTTATCAATGACCGCAGTAAACAGCTTATTCCTGTGGCTTTGATGGAACTTGACGGCGAGTATGTCAAGCAGTGGGGGGAAATGATGGCGACGTTCTCGATCGCGGCGATTCCGCTGGTCCTGATCTTCCTGTTTTCGATGCGCCTGTTCGTCAAAGGCATCGGAGCTGGTGCTATTAAGGGATAATCCCGTTATTATTGAAATATACTTTAAACGCTTGAAATTTAAACTTTTTTCCGTGCTCTGACAGCGCCGAATCGCTCCTTGTAGGTTTCTGGTTAGTTTTGCTAGCCAAGGACTTACAAGAATTAATTCTGCATCCGCCATCATTACGTGAAAAGTTAAATTTCTTTACGCATAAAGTACAAAAAAACTCCAGCCGTTAAAAGCTGGAGTTTTTTTATGACGTGAAGCTTTTCAGTATCAACTGTTGTTTCGCCAGGCATTCATATATTCGACCGCGTCATAACCGGTGCCGTTCTTGATTACCTGTTTAAATTCAGTTGGCAGGATACCGGCAAGCCGGGCTACTCTGCTCAGGTCCAGTTCACTGTTCTCAAGCAGGCTTCTGCCTCTGGCAAAACGCATTGCGGAGGCATAATCCCTGAGGGGCATGCCGATTTGCTGAATGAAAAGTTCATCAAGCTGAGTCGGAGTCAAGTCGAATGGTTTGCCGTGATTCCCGCACAGCCATCCTTTTTCCAGGCGGTTTCTGACTTGTCCGAGAATTATTTTGATTATTTGATCCTCCTTGACGTCGGACAGATCCCCGGCTGGAATTTTTGCCAGGGACAATGCGCAAAAAGAGAGACAAAGCAATGCCCCGGTTCTGGTAACGAAGTCCGGTCCCGGTTGTAATTCGGCAATAATGCTTTTTATAATCTGTTTTTCCGTGTCTGTAACTTTAAAACGATAGAAGCTGTTTGCCATTCGGCAATAGGCTTGCGGGGCTTCAAAATGAATACATAACTGCTGTACTCTGTTTTGCAGGATATTTTCCGTTTCAACCCCGAACGGGATCAGGAAATAGTTGTCGGCGTTGAGTTTCAATTTGTAGCCGTCAACTTTGATTGAGGCGCCGTTGCCCTCGGTGTATATCAGCTGCCAGAAAGCGGTCTTTTCTTTCAAGCCGTGCCAGATTTGAGGCAGCCGCTTATAGGAGCAGGGGCCGATGAATATTCCCGCGTTATACGGGTCGACTCCGGTGTTGAATCGCTCGTTTTGACTGTATGGTGTTTTTTTCATGATTGGAATCTTTGATTGATAATTTGATGATTTAAATTATTGCTCACGGATTTGCTTGCGATATTCCTTGGGGGAACGATTTATCTGGTGCGTTATGACTTTCTGAAATCTTTTCACACCAACCTGTTTGGATATATTGATAATCGCCAGATTGCTGTATTCCAACAGAAATAGACCTTTAGCAATTCGCTGTAAAACCTGATAATCATTGGGGGTTATTCCCATTTGATTGTAAAACCTCGTATGCAGAGCCGGCAAACTGACTTCGTGCCCCAGGTCAGCAACATGAAAATCTTTCTCCGGAGCATATTCAATTCCGGTGTAAATATCCTTCATATCGGGATCTACCTGTTTATCGAAGAAATCACTTTCCGGTACTTGTAACAGAGCTTGGGCAGCCATTGATATTGCCAGCATCATGCCGGACGGGGATATGAACGGAATTTTCAAGGGACGAAGTTCAGTAATTACGGCATCCAACATTGCTTTGAAGGTGTCGGTCATTTTGCAGCAATAATAATCTTTGGTGACAAAGCTGTGCACATCGCTGGTTTTGAAGTGCATAAGAAATTGTTTAGGACTGCTGTTCTGCCATAAAGTCATATGCCTTTGAGGCGGAATCAAGTAAAAGTTGTCAGGGATGAATTCAATTTTATTATCCCCGATTGTCACCCCGAGTCCGGGGCCTTCCACATAAATCAATCTCCAGTAAAGACCAAAATCGGTTCGGTCGCTCCAGAGATTTCTGACGTTCCAGTATCGACATAGAATAACATCGATCGACGGACAACAGGATGATTCCTTTTTATCATATAGTTTAAGAACCACTCTTCCTCTTCTTTTTTGCATTGTTTCCTCCAGTTGTATTTTATTGCTAGATTATATCACTGCAAGCAGTCATTGTCAAGCAGAAAACATAGTATAAGATCACTTAAGCTTATTTACGGCTTTGCATAATATCCAATGCTGCTTGATAAATATGTTTTTCAATGTATTTTTATCAGGTCGACTGTCTGGTTGTAATAATTCAAATTAAATGAGGGAACAAATGAGAATTACCTGTTGGCTTGTTTTAATTGCAATGGCTATTGTCTTTTCCGGCTGCCGTTCTAATGTCGATTTGACAAAATTTCCGGCCGGACTCGAAAAAAAACCGGTACTTTGTCCTAATACCACCAGGCCGGAACAGGCATCACGCGAATTTATGCCATTTTCCAAATCTTTTACCCACGATTCAAAAGGTAATCTTTTGTTCAGAGTGGAGAAAAGATCTTTGCAGGAACCATGGCACTATGCGGCAATAGGTCCGGTTCCGGTCAAACCTGTGACCCGCTATAGTCTGATTTTTTGCCTGGAAAAACAATACAAAGATGATATAAGCATCTATGTGACATATTCCAAAAACGGCCGTCCTGACGTCAGTCCGCATGTTTTTTTGCTCAACCAATTCTACGGAGTGCGTTCTCCGAGCGGCGAAACCGTTTATCAGGATATGATTACCCCGAGTGATTGTGACGGGATATATATTTGGCTTCTTGCTTCAAACAATGGAAAGCCGGTAAAACCCGGTGTCCGGGCGGTTTTGACTAGATTTGAACTTCATGAGCTTGGTCCAGCTGTTCCCGCGCCTGAACTTGCGGCACGAGTCGGGGATAACCTTTTACAGTTTGATTTGGCAAAAATGCCGCCAGGCAGGATAGACAAGGCCGATTCAATATTTTTTCCGGGTCGGAAAAACGCGATGGTCCAGGCAGAGGTTGTCAAGAATGGTTTAGAAAAAATCCTGCGGGTGAAATACAAAAAAGGAATGTATCTCTATCCTCATTTTACCTCATTGCAAGCTCCATTTTATAATTCACTGTGCCGTTACTCTTTTAAGATTAGAGGTACAGGAATGATTAGGCCCGGACTGTGGTTCAAAAGGGATTATGTTAGTTTTTATTACTCGCACGGGGCTGCCGTTACCCTGAACGGGAAGTGGCAGAATGTTGTTTTGGAGTACGGGTGTGTTGATCCGTTGACCATGGCTGTTTCAGTTTCAATCACTAATTCCGGAGACCTGGTCGAATACGATGTAAAGGATTTGAAGCTTGAGGTTGTAAGTCCTCATTGAAATATTTTTACGGTTTGAGTTCCGGCGGTTGTTTTCCGGCTTGTTCCTGTAGTTTTTGATTGCGGTTAAGATAACCGCAAATCCCGCTGCCGCCGGTAATGAATGCCGGCAGCGGTGTCGGAATTGCCGTAAGTATCCCGAGAATGACTCCTTTGGCGATCGCCAGCACCCATGAATCACCGCACACATAGCGTTGAAGTATGGCGCAGGGAATGATCAGGGCCAGTCCGACACTGAGCGAAATGGTCCAGCCGATGAGACTGACATCCGGGGCGAACAGCATCATGTCGATTGCGATGAACGCCAGCGCCGCCAGCGGGTGAATTCCGAAAATCCTCATCGCGTCTTTGCTCATAATTTTGGCTCCGGTTGCGAAACACTCAATAACTTACCGGTTGGGCCGCCGAGACCCGGCCATTGCGGTTCATCGGCGAATTTAATGCGGATCGCTTTGATTTCGTTCCGGTGATTGCCGACAATCCATTCAATGATGAAGTTTTCAAGTGACGCTCTGGCGGTTTCCCTGATTACTGCCAGATACGGTTTGTCTTGTGCTTTTCGCATCAGGATTGAGCCGGCCTGCCTTTTAAATCTTTCGAGTTTGTTTTTTTCATCCATGATTAACCAGCCGGTATCGCAATGCGCACGCAGGGTTTCGGTGAAAACTACAGGATATCCGACCTCGAGCGGCGGCACTTCGACGAAAAGAATGCCGTCCTCAAAAATGATTTTCCATAACTTCAGTTCAGGATTGACATAATAAGAATAGCGTGTTTTAACTTCCAGACTGTATATGGCGGAGGATGATTTCGGGACATAGGCTTCCAGTCCCCACCATTTGCCAGGATCAACTTTGGTTTCTTCGGTTTGTCTGATGACTTCAGTCGCGGTACGTTCCGCCAGAACCAGTTTCCGCAACTGGCTGACTTTTTCAGTATTATCCAGCAGTTCGGTTGTGATTTTTTGAGTAATGACCAGATGACGACTTGAGCATGAATGAGCGAATAAAGCTATGAATATCAGCGTAAGAATCAAAAAGCTGAAGGTGCACAATACCAACAGTTTCGGGCCGGATAGCCACGGTTTCTTCGCTTCTTCATTCATCTTTCAAAGATCTTCAAATTCATTATCCAGGATGCTCATTTCATCTTCAACGAATTCCATTGCTTTTTCAAAAGCACGGAACCGGTGGCTGATTTTATCTTTGATATCAGCGCCAAGTTCGCCAAATGTTTTATCGAATCCGTCCGGGATAAAGATTGGATCGTATCCGAATCCGTTGGTTCCGCGTGGCGCGTTAGCGATAGTTCCGTGGACCTCGCCGGTGAATGTTTCGATCACTTCGCCATTGATCGCAATGGACAGCGCGCAAACGAATTTTGCTCTCCGGTTGTCTTTGTCTTTGAGTTCGTCAAGAACTTTCTGCATGCGTTCGGGGTCCGTATCCGCATAGCGGGATGAGTTTATACCGGGTCTGCCGTCCAAGACTTCAATCGCCAAACCTGAGTCGTCGGCAAAGGCCGGAATATCGCAATAATTAGATGCCGCCAAAGCTTTGATGGCGGAATTTTCCTGGAATGTTGTTCCGGTTTCTTCCACTTCCGGGTAATTCGGGTAGGCGTCGAGTCCCACAACTTCGACGTCCTGCTCTTTCAAGAGGGTGCGGAATTCTTCCAGTTTATGTGCGTTGCCGGTGGCGGCGACAATTTTGACCATTGTGTTGCTCCTGATTATTTAGGTTTATATAATAATGACTTTGTTTTCGATTCAGGCGGATAATCTTTTTTCAGCATTTCCGCGTATTTATCCGGCAAGCCGGCTGATTCCGGCAGGTCGTTGCGGTGTTCTTGTAAAAGCATTATAAGTTGTTCGAGCGCCTCTTTTCGGCCCGGAGTATCTTTTTTAAACATCACGACAGCCTGCAGCAGCAAGTCCCGCGCTTCAGCAAATTTTTCAGCCTTCAGCTTGATCTCCGCTGCCCCGGTAAAACCGGACAGGGAATTGGCTGGAGAGTTTGATTCACGCAGCCGCGTAAGCGCTTCCAGGGCTTTTTCCGGTTTTGCCAGATGTGACAGCAACATCAGACATTGATCCAGTTGCGGACGCTCTCCCTTGGGATATGACATCTCGTATTTCAAGCAGGGTTCAAGCAGGGCAAGGGCGTCCGTATCTTTTTCCTGATAATGAAGCACTGCAGCCTGACCGTAAACACAGGTAAGTTTCCAACCCAGTTTCCCGACCATTTTTTCAGCGTCGCGGAACGCATTGCCGGCTGCTATGTATTGACCGTCTTTCAGAGATTTTTCCGCCATTTTCAGAATATCCGGCTTGTCGACCATTACCCATATGTATGATCTTGACCGGATAATCATATCCTTTTTTTGATAACTACAGAAAATATTGCCCCACTGATCGATTTTATTAACGGTTACCTGGAGAGGTTTCGTTTGGTTTCTAACCCTGATTTGTCCGGGATAGTTAAATCCGGCTGCCGTCAAAGAAAAAGCCAGGGAGATTAATGGCAGTAATAACTTCATACACTGGCCCCCGGAATAAACTGGACATGGACTGTACGTTCGCGCGGTCCGTCAAATTCGCAGAAATAGATGCCCTGCCAGGTTCCGAGACACAAACGCCAGTCTTCAATTGGAATTGTTTGGGCAAAGCCCATTAGCGACGCTTTCAGGTGGGCCGCGCTGTTGCCTTCAAAGTGAGTGAACTCGGCTGAGTTCCAGGGAATAATCCGCTCCAGTGCGGCCTGCAGGTCGTTTTGTACGGCCGGATCGGCATTTTCATTGATCGTCAGACCGGCGGTTGTATGCATGCAGAAAACGTGGCATATCCCGCTTTCCATGTCTTTAGGGATCATTTGAGCGATTTTGCCGGTGATATTGATCATTTGACTGTGAGAGGTGCTTTTTACTGATAATGTAGGCATGGCAGTCTCCTTGGTTCGGGGTTAATCAGCTGTGCTGAGATACATTTCGGGACACTCGACTAAGTGACGTTCAAGTCCATTGAGAATTGCGTGATAGGACGCCGGGGTGCGGTTGGGCGGAACGTCTTCGGTTATGCCCATAATAAACCCGTCCAGGGTCGGCAGTTCATTCAGTAGATCGATTGTTTTTTGTTCGACTGAATTGTCGTTCTTTACATGGACCGATGACGGGAAATTGATCCACAGGACCTTGTCCGGCCAGAATTCACGGGCCTCGCCCAGGGCCATGTCGGTATCCGGGGCAGGGGTGAAGGCCTCGACGTAATCCAGTTCCGTTTCAGCGATCAGCGGGGCCAGCTCCCGGCAGTTGGCGTCATAATGGCAGCCGATCAGTTTTCCATGCCGGTGCATGACTTCGGCTGCCTCATGGTAATGCGGCAGATAATAATCACGGAAAACCTCCGCGCCGATAATTTCCGGCACAACGTTGCCGCCGTAGTTTGCATGGAGATGTGGCGACTCGGCAACAATCGGATACGTCTTGCGCCGGATTCCGACTACCGCCTCATAAAGTTTCAGCATTTCATCCCGGTTTTCCATCCACTGGTAACAAAAGTCCATCATATCGATATATCCGGCACTGATCAGGGTTTGCAGCGGTTCAAGCCCGAAAGCCCCGCGTAATACCGTATTGTCATCCCGGTTTTTCAGCATTTCAACGACCGGACCGTAATCCGCCTTGACCTGAGTGTCGCGGAGGATAAATTCCAGCGCCTTGAAATCATCCGGATTTTTAAACATTTTACTGACGATCTTTGAGGCGTATTCGTTGCGCACAGAGGTAGTAGTGAGTGTGCCGACCGGCGTTTCATAGAAAGTAGTTGTTTCAACCGTACCGTCAGGTTTTTCAACCGTTTCCGCAGTTTCCCGGACATTAGGGGTAAAACTGGTAAAACCCGGAGTTTGGCGGAATACCCGGCAGGCTCCGCGCTGTCTGAGTTTGTCTCCATCGGCTCCGGACGGAAATTTCGACTCGTAAATCGTGAAAGGGACTGTTTTGCACTTCCCGCCTTTTAAACAATACTCAACTTTTTCCCGCGGTTTCATTTTTTGTTGTAACCTTTGTCGTTAATGCTTAAGGGAGCCTCTAAATATTGGTTCCGAAACGAAAAATTGTTTAGTTGGCCGATGCGGCGACGCGTTGTAAGTTTGCGCATAGCTGCGCTATGCATCAGTTTTACAACGCAAGCCCGCTCGGTGCAAATAAGCGATTTTGCCGGAATTTCCAATTTTTAGAGATTCCCTTAATAGTATAATATCCGTATTGACGGTATTTTCAACCGGGCTTTAACGCTATTATGGAAAAATTCGGTAACGGGTTGATTTTTTGCCATAAAGATGTTATTTTTAATAAGTTGAACAGACAAATTGACAAATAAGAATCGGGAGACCCTGGAATGCTTAGTTTCGCGGAGGAAATTTATTTGCTGGCACTGGATGACGCCACCGGAACCGTGGTTTTGGAAGGCGGCATTGAAATGCTGCATCATGCCCTGGTCGGTGCGGCGTTGGCTGAGTTGTCGTTTATGGAGAGCGTTGACTTTGACGAAGAAGGTCTTATTGTTGTAAATTCTGATCCGGTAGGCAATCCGGTTCTTGACGAGATTATGGCGATGATCAAACGTCAGGACTCTAAAATGACGCTTCATTACTGGCTCGAAACCTTATTCGTTGAGGCCGGTAAAATTGAAAATATGGTATTGAATCATTTAGTCCTGCGTGGTATTTTAAAAGTGGTTGAAGACAAAATTCTCTGGGTTTTTCCATCCAGGCGTTATCCGGTTATTGATGATCGGGAAATTAAGGATGTGGAACGCAGAATAATTGAACTTATTTCAAGCGACGAAATTCCCGGGCCGAGGGAAGCCACGCTGATCAGCCTGGCCTCGGCCTGCGGCCTGCTGCATGCAGTAATGTCGCCGCGGCAGCTCAGTCGTTACCGGGAACGTATCGCAATGTTGACTAAACTCGATTCGGTTGGGCGCGGTACGCTTGAAGTAATAAACGAATTTCAAGTCGCCTTTGGCTTTTACGGTCCCGCGACGGTTATTGACGCAAGTACGGAAGTATAATGGATAATTTTACTAAAACTGAAACCAATATTCCCATCCGGCGCAGAACTTCGGTCACCGGTTTTGTCGGCTTTATTCTGGCCGGATCATCTACTGCTTTAATGTTTATTCTGAGTGTGCTCTCGGCGATAATCGAACAAGCCAGTCATGGCGACGTCTACAAAGAATCCGCGACCGCCGCGGTTATTCTGGTTTTTATTATTTCTTTAATGTCCGTTAATTTGATTGCCATGATTCTCGGAATAATTTCGATGACAAAAAAAGACTGCAAGCCGACTCATGGTTTTTGGGCTGTCTTTATTTCAGTTGCTGCCAATTTGATTGGACTGGCTCTTTTACTTAACTGACTTGTTTTCTCTCATAGTAATCTTTTGCTTTTTCTGCAATGGTTTTCGGTTTCAGAAATCGTTGAATATAAGCCACGAAAATGTAGTTTTGAAAAAATGAATTACATAAATGTAATAAACCTTGATTTCTTCAAAAAAAACCGTCATGAAAAGGGCTTTCAATTTGAAAAACATGGCAAAAAGTGGTATTGTTATCGTAAGTGAACAATTAAGTTCTAGTTGCAAAAATTCAAGTTTAAATAGGTCTTTAACTTGAATTATATTGATAAATATATGTTTTGGAGAAAATTAAAAAATGAACCTTAAAGAGTTTCAGATAGAACATTTGGGCGCAGCAAAGTTGAAAAGCCCGTTAATTCGCTCTATTTTTGTTGAGAGCAATGCCCGGGTCATGTATCATTCGGAATTGAGTGACCTGGAAAAAGAGTTGGAGCATGCGGAACAGATTCTTTCGTTTGAAAAAGCCGGTCCTCGTGCGAAAATTTACCATGATCCGGCATGGAGTAAGGCCGCGATTCTGACAGCCGGCGGTCTATGCCCCGGTCTGAATGACGTGATCAAGGGCCTCACATTTACCCTGAAAGCGCACTACAAAGTGCCGATTGTCTACGGTATTCGTTACGGCTATCAGGGATTGATCCCTGAATTTGCCCACGAACCTCTGATCCTGGACGAGGAAACGGTAGACGGCATTCATGAATACGGCGGGACGATTCTTGGATCCTCCCGCGGTCGTCAGGATGAAGAACAGATGGTTGATACCATGGTTCGGATGAATATCAATGTGCTTTTCTGTATTGGTGGAGACGGCACGTTGCGTTGCGCCCATGACATTTGTAAAATAATTAAAAAACGCAAACTGTCCATTTCAGTTATCAGCATTCCTAAAACGATTGATAACGATGTTGGTTTTATCGACAAATCATTCGGGTTTGAAACTTCGGTTTACGCTACAAACTCGGTTATTTCCGCCGCTCATAACGAAGCAAAAGGCGCGGAAAATGGTATTGGTCTGATCAAAGTTATGGGGCGCGACAGCGGGTTTATTGCCGCTTACGCTTCGCTGGCCAACTCTCATGTCAACTACTGTCTGGTTCCGGAAGAGAAATTTTCCCTCGGAGACGGTGGTCCGAATGACATGTTCGCGGATCTGGTGAAACGATTGGAAAAACGCAAACACGCGGTGGTTATGGTTGCCGAAGGCGCAGGCCAGGAGTTTTTTGACGGGCTGGACGCCCAGAGTGATAAATCCGGTAACAAGATTTATAATGATATTGGCTTTTATATGAAATCTAAACTCCAGGAGTTGGCTAAAGCTGCCGGAATTGAGATCAATGTTAAATATTTTGATCCCAGTTACCAGATTCGCAGTTTGCCGGCCCACGGAACCGATGCGGTATTCTGCTTGATGCTGGCTCAAAATGCCGTACACGCCGCTATGGCCGGTTGCACCGATATGGTGGTAGGACACTGGAACGGGCAATTTACCCACGTTCCCACCGCTTTGGCAACTAAGGAGCGCAAGATAATTGATGTTAATGGCGACCTCTGGAACAGTGTTAAAGCGGTGACCTGGTTATCAAACAAATAAGGCTGTCAACAAAAGGAAAACAGGATGGACGAATCCCGGACAAATGATTCTTTTTTGAAGAATTTGTTAACCGGGGTTCATATTACTTTTCGCGGACTTGGTATCTTCTTCAAGCAGCCATCATGCTGGTTTTATTCAATAGTGCCGGTACTGCTCAGTTTGTTGATTTACGGAGCCGGAGTCTGGTTGTTTATAATCTGGGTCTGGCCTCATTTATCCAATCTTGACAGCGTTAACGAATCACTCCCCTGGTGGCGCCAATGGCTTCAATGGGGGCGTTCAATCGCGTTGGCGGCACTTTTTACTATTATTTATATCACGATCTTCGTTTTCACATTTTCCGCTTTATACATGATTATTGGGGCACCGTTTTTCGACCGGATGGCGGCTAAATTGGAAAAGCAGCTTTATGGGTTTGAAATTCGGATATCCGGTAATTTATCCTGGTTGGATTATTTCCGTACATCGATCACTAATGCCCTGATTCTGACGGTTCAGTCGTGTATATGCGCTGTTATTCTGCTGCCGGTGTGTATTTTCCTGCCTTATGTCGGCTTTTTGCCGTTCATGCTGGTCCTGGGATACCTTCTTGGCTGGAGCTTTCTTCTGTATGGGGCTGAACACCGTCGCTGGCGCCGAAGCGAGGTAAAAAGAGCCTTGAAGGGAAAACGGGGTATTGTTCTGGCATTTGGCGCTTTAGTTTACCTGATGTTGTTTGTTCCATTCGCGGCCGTTCTAATTTTTCCGGCCGCGGTGGTCAGCGGAGTTATTATTTTTAACGAATATATCGATCCCGTTGCCGACGAATTGTCAACTCCGCCCGAATTGCCGGAGTTGACTGCGCCGGAAAATACAAGTTCTGAAGTAACGGCGGAGGATAAAACTGATGAGCGGAGAGAAGTATAATATTATTGTTCGCCTGGCCGAAAACGATGATATGCCGATGGTCGCGGATATTTATAATCAGGCGATCGAAGCGGGAAGAATTACAGCCGATTTAACCCCGGTCGATGTTCCAAATCGTTTGAACTGGCTCAAGAAGCATCCCCGGCATAAATATCCGGTTTTTGTGGCGGAAATCAGCGGCCGGGTGGTTGGCTGGTTGAGTCTCAGCGCTTATCGGCCCGGACGCGAAGCTTTGCTCCAGACTGCCGAAATCAGTTATTATGTCGATTTCAGTCATCACAAATGCGGGGTTGCCACCGCCTTGATGGAACATGCTCTGGCGATTTGTCCGCAACTGGATATAGACCATCTGCTGGCGATTATAATTGAGGGAAATAACGCCAGTATATACCTGATGAAAAAATTCGGTTTCAAGGAGTGGGGGTGGCTGCCGGGCGTCAATTGTTTCGGGAATCAACGCCTGGCTCACGTTTACTATGGTAAAAGTCTGCTGGTGGATGAACCTGCCGCGCCGGTTGAAGAAAAGCATCTGCTTGACAACTTGAAGAATATGCTCCACCTGAAAAAATCCTGACCCGCATTTTTTCTTTCAGGCTTTCAGGCTGTCTTTCTTTTAAAATTTATCACTGGCAAAAATCAACAGGACTACTACCAGCGTGATCAGGGCGATCGCGACTATAAGCACGATTTCAAGCAGTTTTGTATCGTGGCTTGATTTAGTCAGCTTTTTTTCATCGTCAGATAATTTTTTATCCGGGATTTGCGGCGGATGCGTGAACAGCCTGCCGGTCCGGCGAGTCAGCCGGATAACCGGATTAATGGCCCAGCCTGCGGCTTCAAGGAAGCGGGCCAGGCTGCGGTGACGAAACCTGATAATGCCGGTTATAATAATCGGAATCGCGGTGACTAACAGGAACAGCAGAAGAACCAGGCTCAAGCCTGTCCAGATTTTTGGTTCGTTCAAGGTTTTTATCAAATAAGCCAGACTGCCGCCAACCGCTGCGATTCCCAGTCCGCCTGAGAGCAGCAGAGCCCCGCCGCTGGATCCGGCCGGCTGAGCCGGGGGAGGGGCAGTTGCCCCTTTGGCAATTTGAGTATCAACATTTTTCATGCTGGCGGCAGAGAATTTTTCAAATCTTGATTTAATCAGGTCGCGAATTTTTCCTAACGGCTGAAACATTATTTCCCGTATTGTAACCGGAGCATCCAGCATATCGGTAATCTGGGCCTGCCATTGTTTTTTCTCTGAGTCGATGAACAGGGCGTATTTGCCGATAAAATGACGTTTTATTCCGCAGCCGGTAGTGACCGCAACCGCCAGGTTGACCGGCTGTCCTTCGCCGGGTTTTTCCGCCTTCAGGTAGATAATCCGGATATTGGCGTTCTCAGCCATTTTTTTATGTTGGGCCGGGTTGTCGACGCGAATGCACATATCGAACCGGTACCCGTCCAGGACGAGTGACCCGGCCTGGATCATTGACGGGGTTTCAGGAGCGAACAGTTCGGCCAGGGAAACATAATTATTCATAAACCTGAAAAACCAGAGTCGAAACAGAACCAGTTTTTCCAGCAGTTCATGCTTTTCTATTTCCGATCCCAGGGTGGCGTCATGTTCCATTACTTCACGCAGTGCGTCAGCCTGTGGACCATCAAGGTAGCCGCGCAATTTGTCTGCTCCAAGTTGTTCTACCTCGCCGCCGGTTTTATTGGCAAGATAGCCCTCATAAGGAGCGAAACTCTGCTTGATTTCATTCCATTTATCCGGCGTAAGTATTTTTGTTTTGAATATTTCAGCAAACTTTGCCGCCGCATTGCGCCAGGCCGGATTGATGCGGTCAGTCGTCAGTTGCAGTTTCGAATTCGGGTCCGGAGTTGATAGCGGGGCGGATGCGATGTAATCGGCCATAGCCTGGCGACTGGTTATATCAAGTTCCGGTAGATTTTCCGGCGTGGTTTCAAAGCGAATGGCGTTGACCCGGTCAAGGCTGATTAGTTCGCAAGAAGTAAAATAGTCGTCGATTTTGTCCTTGAGCGCTGACATTGCCGCGTGGTTGGCCGCTGTTTCTTCGCCAAACGGCAGGTTGTCGGAATCGCTGTTGCCGTCGAGCCATTCAAGGTAGCTTTTCGCTGAGGCCAGGAAAGCATCAAGCGCAGCTGTCGTTATGCCTGGTTGTTCGGCCGCGTTATTGGTGCCGCCGCCGCAACTGATGATATCTCTCAGCAATTCGGCCGCGTCCGGGTCACTGACCGCGGCTTCACAGATGATTCCGTCGCCTTTAAGCGGTCCGCTGACCAGACCGGTCAATTTGCTTCTGACCTGTTCCAGGTTGACTGACCTGATCTGATTGGAGGCAATTGTATTGGCGGCTTCGAGTATTTTCATGCCTTCCGGAATGCTTGCGTTAATTGCGCCAAGTGGAAGAACATCGCAAGGGATTGCAAGAATAGAATGATCCAGCAGGGTATCGCGCAGCCAATACCAGGATTTGATTACTTCGTTGGGCAGAATTACATCATCCTTGTCAGTATCGATCAGTTGGAGAAATTTACGGTCACAGTTAAGCGAACTGATTTGAACCCGGACTACTCCCCAGAATGCTTCGTCGATTTGCTCGATGAACTGCAGATCCTGCGCGGTGCGAAGAACGAATTGTCTGCCGCCCCCGAGTTTCGTTAATTCAAATGCTTTCAGTGCCATGGAATTTTCTCTGTTCAGCTTAAAGCCGAATCTTCATATTGTTCAAAGGAATTTATCAAACTTTAAAATATCACTGGACATCTCAAAGTCAAGTCTGTTAATGTACATAAATCTTTAATCTTAAACAGTTGACTTGTTAAGTGGTAAATCTGTATTTTGTTTATCGTATTATCTTTGTAATAAGCGTGTTACAATTTAATATATAATTACATGTTGATTATTTATTATCAATAGGCATGCTTTCAATTATTTACTTTATTTTCGGGTAAATATGGAAAAATGAGGTTTTGGGGCTATATTCCCATTTGATAAAAATAATAGAAATCTTACAACTTTTTATATGAAAAAATTATTCGATAGACTCAATGAAAATATTGACAGCTATACTCTGAAGGATCAAATTGAACTGAAGAAAATTGCTTCGTCCATCAAGCGCAGGTGTAAAAGAAAGCAGCCGATAGACCGTTTGCTTTCCGCGCTTGAAGAACGACTCGATCAGGCTGAGCGACGCGGACTGAAAAATATTGCCGAGAATTTAAAATTGGCTTATCCGGACAATTTACCTATCAGCGCCCGGGTTGATGAGATAAAATCCGTATTGTCGAAAAATCAGGTGATTATTGTTTGCGGCAGTACCGGGTCGGGAAAGACAACTCAATTGCCGAAAATCGCTTTGGACTGCGGTTTGGGACGTTCCGGTCGGATCGGTTGTACTCAGCCGCGCCGTTTGGCGGCTACCGCGATGGCCAAGCGAGTTGCTCAGGAGTTGAATGTCGGATGCGGCGACGAGGTTGGTTTTCAGGTTCGTTTCAATAAACATTGCCGGGATAATACCGTGGTCAAATTTATGACGGACGGGATTTTATTATCCGAGACTCAGCATGATCCGGATTTGCGGCAGTATGATTGCCTGATAATCGACGAGGCCCACGAGCGCAGCTTGAATATCGACTTTATCCTCGGTTACCTGAAACGACTGAAGAAGAAACGTCCGGAATTTAAAATTATTATTTCATCCGCGACGCTCGATGCCGATAACTTTTCAAAGTTTTTTGACGATGCTCCCATATTGACCATTGAGGGACGTACTTTTCCGGTTGAGGATTTTTTCCTGCCGCCGGAGCAGGATGAAGATTTGTCCCAGCATATCGCAAGGGCGGTAAACTGGATTTCCGAAGTTGACCGGCGCGGCGATATTCTGGTTTTTCTGCCGGGAGAACGCGAGATTCGCGACGCCAAAGATATGCTTGAAGGACGCAATATCGTCAATACCCGTATCATTCCTCTCTTCGGGCGCTTGTCTAATAGCGAACAGCAAGCGGTTTTTTCGCCCGGTAAACAACGCCGGATTATCTTGTCCACCAACGTGGCGGAAACTTCTATTACCATTCCCAATATCCATTATGTGATTGATTCCGGGCTGGTTCGTTTGAGCAGATACAATCCACGCAATCATATTCAAGCGCTGCAGATCGAGCAGGTTTCGCAAGCCAGTGCCAGACAGCGGCGTGGTCGCTGCGGTCGAATCGCCGACGGGATTTGCGTTTATCTCTATGACGAAGAAACTTTATCCGAAAGTCCGGAATTTACCGATCCGGAAATATGTCGAACATCACTTGCCGGAGTTATCCTGCAAATGACTATTCTCAAGCTCGGACGGATCGATGATTTCCCGTTCCTCGATCCGCCGCAATCGGCCCTGGTCAGGGAGGGCTATCAAACTCTGGGTGACATTCAGGCTGTATCCCCTGATGGAGCGATTACCTCGGACGGTTTGCATATTGCCAGAATTCCGCTTGATCCGCATATCGCCAAAATGCTGGTTACCGCTTATAAACGGGAAGTTTTGCCCGAGGTGATTATTATTGCCGCTTACCTGAGTATGCAGGACCCTTGTGAAAGGCCGTTGGAAAAGCAGGCGGAGGCTGATCGGGCCCATGCGCAGTGGCAGGACGGTGATTCTGATTTTATCAGTATCATGAATCTCTGGAAATTTATTCAGCGTGAGCGTAGTGAAAATCCCGGCAACAGTGCCTTAAGACGTTTTTGCCGCGGCAATTTTCTCAGCTTCATCCGGGTGCGTGAATGGTTCAATCTGGCTCAGGACCTGTGTCGTTCCGCCAGGGAAATGAAATGGGGGAAAATTGATATTATGGAACACAAGTTCGGTACTCTTGACTATGAGAAAGTTCATAAATCCATCCTTTCAGGCGTTCCGGCCAATATAGCCCGGTACGATAAAGAGGAAAAAATATACGCCGCGACGCGTAACCGGAAATTTTTCATATTCCCCGGTTCCACTCTGTGTCGTAAAAAAACGCCGGAACAGTGGGTGATGGCTTTTACCCTGGTCAGTACGACCCGGGTGTTTGCACGGGAAACCGCCGCGATCAAAGCGCATTGGCTGGAAGATGTTGCTCCTCACTTGTGCAAATCTACCTATGATAATATCCGATGGGAGAAAAAGAGCGGTTTTGTTTACGCTCGGGAAATGGTCATTTCCGGTGGATTGATTATTCATAAGGGCAGAAGCGTGCATTACGGCTCAGTGAAAAAATTTGAGGCCAGGGAAATTTTCATTCGGGAAGCGATGGTCTTTGGAGAATTATTTTCACGCCAGAAATGGCTGAAAAAACATCAGAAAATGATCGACGATATCAAATTGCTGGAAGACAAGATTCGTCGACCCGAGGCGCTGCTTGATCTTGACGCGGTTTACGAGCATTTCAACCAAGTGCTGCCGTCGCATGTCTGCTCTACCCAGGGGCTTGACAGGTGGCTTCACCGGAGCAGGACTGATATTAACATGGCGATCCAGGACGCGATGATCGAACAACTGCATCCAATTCATCTGGAGGATTATCCCGACAGTATTATATTTTCCGGTCACGAGTTCTCCTTGCGTTACGCATTCGCGCCGGGTGAGGCGGGAGACGGTATTTCTATTCTGGCCCGTGATGATGAAATGAATTTGCTGCTTGGCTGGGCCTTGGAATGGCTGGTTCCCGGTTTTCTACCTGAAAAAGTTGAGGCCATGATTAAATCGCTGCCCAAAAGTCTGCGTATCCTCTGTAATCCCGCTGCTGATACTACGGCTGAATTTGTGGCTGCGGTCAGAGATAATAAGATTTTTTGTGAGCGGAGTTTAAACAACTGTCTGGCGGAGTTTCTGGCTGAATTTACCCGCAGCCAAATTAAGGCGGATGATTTTGACATGGATCGCCTTCCTGAATACATGTTCATGAAAGTTGCCGAAACTGACGCAAAAGGCAATATCGTCAAATATCACCGGGAAGTTCCGGAGAGTTCCCTTTCCGGTTCAATGTTGAGCTCAATTGTAACCGGAGCGGCTGATCATATTCAGCATGATCTGGTCGACTGGCCGGCCGGAGATATTCCGCCTGCAGTCATTCTTAACGGTAAAACTGAGGTTGAGGTATATCCCGCCCTCTACTGCGATGAAGACAGTATTCACAAAAAAATATTTCTGGATCGTGAAGAAGCCGAATATGAACATCTGAAAGCTCTGGTTGAGTTGTTTAAGAAACTTTATCCAAAACAAACAAAATATATTCGGAAATTATATAAACTGCCGGCTCATTGTGAACTGACTTTTTATTTTTACGATCATAAAAGAATTTACCGGGATGATTTTTTTGATTCGGTTATCGCGGCGACAATGACCAATGATGGTCAATTGGATATTCGCGACGAAAATACGTTTAGAAACGCTTGTCAAACTGCGCTGGAAAATATGGCGGACACGGCTGAAAGGCGTACGGCACAGTTGGACGACATTTTGAATCGTCATGATCAGGTGAAAGCGCTGCTGGATAAACTGGACGACCGGGCAATGGCGAATCGTCAGGATATCGAAGAACAACTGCAATTCCTGTTCCGACCCGGTTGTTTGCGCGATAATGATCTCTGGCAAAACTATTCCCGGTATCTTAGAGCTTTGCAGCTGAGACTGGAACGGTTGATCGCCGCACCTTTCAAAGATACCGAAAAACTGCAAACAATAGAATACTTCATCGACCGTTTCAAGGTTGCCCTGATGGTGGTTGACGATTTCAACAAAAATTTTGCTCTGGTCAGGTTCTGGAAGTCACTGGAGGAATTGAGAATTTCAACGTTCGCGCCGGATATTCAGACTACCGAAAAAATTTCCGTCAAGAAGCTTCAAAAGAAATGGGATGACCTCAGCCTTTCTAGTCTGTAAACTGAGTCTTTTCGCCCTGCATACTCACGATAAAAAAAGTAATAAGTGCTTTTGTATAATGGCGTAATTGTTTGATAGCTAACTTCTTATTGTGTGGCGGCAGGGTCTTGTCAATGTTTCCTGTTATTGGTGCCGGCTGTGCAAGTTTTCCGGCGATTGTCAGAAAGAATTTTCCGGGCCCGGGAAAACGCTGCTTTTGACCTCTGAGACATATTCGCCCAGAGCCTTGTTCATGAGTTCAGCAAGTTCAGCATAACGTTTAGTATGACGCGGTTTGAAATATGTGAACATTCCAAGCAAGTCGCTGACCACCTGGACTTGTCCGTCACAATGCACGCCGGCGCCGATTCCGATGGTCGGAATGTCCAGCGCTTTGGTAATTTCAGCACCGAGCGTCGCCGGAACTGATTCGACCACAACGCAAAAAGCTCCGGCTTCCTGCACCGCGAGCGCATCCTGCATTAGTTTTTTTGCTCCCTCTTCGGTTTTGCCGGCAACTTTATAGCCGCCCATCGCCATTACCTGCTGCGGCAGCAGTCCGATATGGGCCACAACCGGAATTCCCGCCCCGGTGAAACGTTTGATAAGCGGAGCCATTTCCAGGCCGCCTTCAAGCTTTACGGCATCCACTCCGGCTTCCTGAAGGTATCTGGCGGCATTTTTCATTGCTTCGCAAGGATCGGCCTGATAGGTCATAAACGGCATATCGCCGACGATAAATGCGTTGGGCGCGCCCCGTCTGACCGCGGCACAGTGATAAAGGGATTGATCGAGCGTCAGGGGCAGGGTGTTTTCATAGCCCAAGACGGTCATGGCCAGAGTATCTCCGACCAGCAGCATTTCAACTCCGCTTTCGTAGGCGACACGCGCCGTCGGCGCGTCGTATGAGGTTAACATAACAATTTTTTCGCCGGATTTCTTCATCTTGCGAAAATCATTGACGTTCAATTTTTTCTTACTTTCCATGGTAAAAAATACCTGTAAATAGTTAATAAGTGTTTATGAGCTAATTTCAAAACTATTTCGAGATATTTTTGATTTTTAGCGGCAAATTTAGCATTTGAGCTCAATTACATACCCTGCGGGTATGCTCATTCGCGCAAAAGACTAAATTTTCTTGCTCAAAACACTAAAAATAATACTCAAACTGGAGTTTTGAAATCAGCTCTATATATTAAAATAACCTTCGATCAGGATTATTTCAAGTGAATCATGCTGGTATTAAAGATTCGAATCAACGTTCGCGCAACACCTGGCCGGTCTGGGGAATGTCGCCGAACAGACGCGGTTTGAAGATGTAGAGTTTGTCGTTCAGCCGGACCTTGCGCGGGACCGGGACTGTTACAATTGCCCCCTTAGGCGCGGTTTGCACCTCTTCGCCGTTCCACCTGACGGCCTCGACATTAAACCTCAAAGCCCCGGTCGTTCCTCCGGTGATCAGGATTTCATCCCCGATACTTAATTCGCCGGCATTCAGCGCCAGTTCCGCTACCTGGAGTTTTGAATAGTATTTGGTTATTTTGCCCAGATGAATCTTGTGAAACTTTGACAGATTGCCGCCTTGACCGCTCCATTCGCCGAGTTTTTCACCAAGGTAATAGCCGCCGTGCCAGAACCCGCGATTGAATACCCGCTTCAGTTCTTTCTCCCAGTCCGGAAACTTCTCCGGTCCATAGGAGCCGTCGAGCCACGCGTCGACCGCTTCCCGGTAAACGCCGGTGACGATATTGACGTAATCCGCCGAGCGTCCGCGTCCTTCGAGTTTAAGCACGGTGACTCCACTGTCCAGAATCCGGTCGATGAAGCGGATGCTGCATAGATCTTTAGGTGACATCACGTAATGATTGTCGATTACCAGTTCGTCCCCGGTGGCCTCGTCGATGATCCGGTATTTGCGACGGCAGTTCTGGAAACATGCGCCGCGATTAGCTGAAGAATTGTATAACCCGAGCGACATGTAGCAGGTTCCGGAATAGGCCACGCATAACGCGCCGTGGACAAACATTTCGATCTGCATGAGTTCTCCGGCCGGACCGGTGATCTGCTGTTCTTTTATCTCATCGGTAATTTTTTTGATCTGAGCCAGTGAAAGCTCTCTGGCTGGAATTACCACATCGGCAAACTGTGAATAGAATTTGACCGCTTCAAGGTTGCAGATATTGGTCTGGACCGACATGTGGACCGATAAGCCGGCTGCACGGATAATCTGGACCGCGGCAATGTCAGAAGCAATTACCGCGTCTATCCTCGCTTCAGCCGCCGCTTCGCAGAGCTTTTTGATTTCCGGCAGTTCGGCGTCGTAGACAATTGTGTTCAAGGTCATATAGGCCCTTGCTCCGACTTTTCGGCACATTCTGGCTATTTTGGACAGGTCTTCAATGGTGAAATTTATTCCGGCCCGGGAACGCATATTCAAATTCCCGACTCCGAAGTAAATGGAATCGGCCCCGGCCCGCAGGGCTGCGGACAGCGATTCAAATGAACCGGCTGGTGCCATTATTTCGACTTTTCTTTTATTATTCGTCATTTTTATTTTTGTTCCGGTACCGCCAGATGCGGTATTTTCAGTTTCTGGCCGGTCTTGAGTTGCGCGGCGCTGGATATGATATTTTTATTTGCTTCGAGGATTTTGTTGTAATGCCGGGCCGCTCCATAGAACTGGCGTGAAATTGAACTTAAAGTGTCTCCCGGTTTTACGGTGTATTCCTGTGGAGTCCCGATTGAAGTCTCTTTGTCCTTGCCAATTGTAGTAATATCCGGGAATGTGGTTTTAGGTTTTGCCGGTTCAGTTTTTTCTTTGGTTTCAACCGGGGCAGAGGGAGCTTCGTTTTTTTTGTCAGGCTGGGTTTCAGTCTCATTTGATTTTTCAGGTTCTTCGGTCTTTTCCTGAGTCGTCATTGAGTCGGGGCCGGGAGGCGCGTCCACTTCTTCCGTGACCGAGGAGGGGGGCAATTGAGTTTTTGAAATATTAATTTGCCGCTGTTTGTCGGTCAGTTGTTTTTCCAGTGAGTTTATTTTATCCCGGGAAATTTCCTGAGAGGTTTTAGCCGCCGCGAGCTGCAATTTTGTTTCACGCTGTTCCTGATTGACCTTATAGATATATTTCTTATAAGCCTCGACAACCTTGACCAGTTGCGTGTTCTTTGTGTCAAGCATTTGTACCTGTCGTTTCAATTGCGCGAGTTCTTTGGCCAGATCATTAACGGTATTGGCGTCGTTATATTCACTTTTCAAGCTGTTGTACGCACGTTTTCTGGCAGATCGGAGAAACTTTCTGATATCGGCCGCCCCCCGGACGTGCGGGTTGTCTTCCAGGCAGAGCATGTAGTGGTAAACGGCAAGTTCCGGCTTGTTCAGGTTTTCGTCATACAGTTGCGCCAGCAACTGATGTGCCCGGGCGGATTCAGGGTTGACCCTCAAATACTGCTTGATTGATTTTACTGCTTCTTCATATTTCTGACCTTTTATCAGGGTGTCAGCTTTGATCATCAATGGATGGCTGCCTTCTCTTGGTGGACCGCATCCAATAATGATCAAAACCGGAACAACCGGCAATATGAAAGATAAAATTTTAAAGCGCATGCAATGTCCTCAAATTAGAGGTCAGTGTTTTCCAGTGCTGCCGAAGCCGCCTTCGCCGCGTTTGGATTCCGCCAGTTTATCGACCATTTCGAAAGTAACTTCCGGCAGCTCGGCGATTACCATCTGGGCAATTCTTTCGCCGCGTTTGATGTGGAATCTTTCTTCGCCGGCGTTGTACATGATTACCCCGACTTCGCCGCGATAACCGGCATCGATAGTTCCGGGGGAATTGGTCAACATCAGGTCATGTTTCAACGCCAGTCCGCTGCGGGGTCTTACCTGGGCCTCGAAGCCGAACGGCAGTTCGATAAAAAGTCCGGTCGGAACCAGAGTGCTGCGTCCCGGGGTAAGTTCGACTTCTACCCGGCTTCGCAAATCGAAAGCGGCGTCATCATGATGAGCCTGTTTGGGAACCAGATCTTCACAACCTTCAGCCATTGTAATTTTTACAGTTACTTTTACGCCCATATCGAAATCCTTTTTTTAAGATTAGCAAATTAAATAATTACAGCTAAGTAAAATACAACCTATCCGGCTGTTTTCAAATCTTTCCGGAAATTCTATTAATTTAAATAATTAAAACAATTAAGCTTCAAAGTATAATAAACTGTTTGATGAGATTTTGCTGTAGTGTTAAGTATTTTATTATTATTGCCTTGTGTCTAAATATTAAACTAAGTGATGATAAAATATTAAATAACGAACATATCTAATCTATCGGAATATTTAGTGCGGGGGAATTTGAGATATTGATTAAACGGGCTATATTATTTGTTTCACAATACAGCAGGAGGTATGCTGAAAATGAATGTCAGAGAACTGGAGCCGCGACGGCTCTGGAATATATTTGCTGACGTCTGCTCGATTCCGCATCCGTCGGGACACGAGGCGCGTCTGCGTGATTATGTGCTTGAATTTGCCCGGAAAAATATGCTGGCGGCGGAATGCGACGCGGTCGGCAACGTTTTGCTGTCCAAATCGGCTTCGACCGGTTTTGAGGACCGCAAGACCGTATTGATGCAGGGGCATCTTGACATGGTCCCGGAAAAGAATTCTGACTATAATTTTGATTTTACCACTCAAGCTGTTCAACCGGTTATCGACGGGGACTTTATCAAAGCTGAAAATACTACGCTCGGGGCCGATAACGGTATTGGAATCGCCATGGCGCTGGCCGCAATGACTGATCGTGATTTACAGCATGGTCCGCTGAAGGCTTTATTTACGATAGAAGAAGAGACCGGGTTGACCGGCGCCGCTCAAGTTGCCCCCGCGTTTATCGATACGGATATTATGCTTAATCTTGATTCCGAGGATGAAGGACAGCTTTTTATCGGGTGCGCCGGTGGAGCCAGGGTTGATTTTACTTTTACACCTGCATTAATGTCGATGCCTGCCGGATTCGCTTGTGTTCAAATTGCAATAACCGGTTTGAAGGGGGGACACTCAGGTTGTGACATTCACCTTGGCCGTGGTAATGCACTCAAGGAAGCGGCGGCTTTATTGGCTAGTCTTGAGGGAGATTTTGATATTTTCCTGATCGAAATTCTTGGAGGGGATAAAGATAACGCAATTCCGCGCGAATCTTTTGTCAGGTTGGCGGTGCCGAGTGAAAAAGTCAATGAATTGAGACAAAAAGTTAATGAGTTTGCCGCGACATGTTTCAATGAAAATGATCCGGGATTAAAGTTTGAGATTAAAGAAACAGCTATGGTTGATCAGGTTCTCAAGCCGGATTTTGCCGTGTTGCTGATACGTGCATTGGATGCCTGTCCGCACGGGGTGATGGCTGAAAGTTCTGAATTTCCGGGAGTAATTGAAACTTCGACTAATCTCGCGGCGGTGAAAGATGTTGATGGTAAAATTCTCGTGTTGACTTCGCAACGCAGTCTGGTTAACAAAAAAAGAGAAGAAATAACCGATATGATTATCCGGCATTTTGCTGAATTAGGTGCTGATTCGCGGGTCAGCAGTCAATATCCGGGCTGGACTCCTCATGCCGATTCGGAGATACTGCAAATCGCAAAAGCCGCCTGCAAGCGGCAATCCGGAAAGGAGCCGGAGATAGTAGTCATTCATGCCGGGCTGGAATGCGGTATCATCGGCGAGAAACATCCGGGGGTGGATATGATCTCGTTCGGGCCGGATATTATTGGTCCGCATGCTCCTGGCGAACGCGTCAGCATATCATCAACCGTGCGGTGCTATGACCTGCTTAAAGATATTTTGAGCCATATCCCAGAAAAAGACGTTAAATAAACTTATAATTATTTTAAGGACGGACAAAAAATGAAAATATTAATCTTGACTGATCTTGAAGGCGTCTCCGGGGTGAACGGTCGCAGTGACGGTATCGGAAATAAAATAATTAATGAAGATGATGCGAAAAGACGTTTAGTCAGTGAAGTTAACGCTTGTGTCGAAGGATTACTCGTCGGCGGTGCGGATGAAATAATTGTGGTCGACGGTCATGGACCGAGTGATAGTATTTGCTTGGATCAGCTGCATCCGGCCGCGGACCTGGCGACCATTGGCGGCGGTCCGGCTCCGGTTTGCTGGCTGGATGATTCATATGATGCGATGGTTCAAATCGGCGCTCATGCCATGCAGGGAGTCAAGGACGGTTATCTGTTCCATTCCTATAATTCTCATGCGATAGTTGAAATGAGTTTGGATGGTCAGGAGCTTGGCGAGATTGGCATGGCTGGTTACATGGCCGCTTACTTCGGGGTGCCGCAGATCTTGATTTCAGGTGACGAAGTGGCATGTCGTGAGGGGGTGGAATTTTTTCCAGGAGTGGAGACGGTTGCAACCAAAAACAGTCGTTCCCGCTACACGACGATCAACTATAATCCGGCGAAAGTTGAGGCGCAGCTCAAGGAAAAGGCCGCTATCGCTTTACGGCGATTATCTGAAATGGTTGTTACGGACGTTAGCGGTTCGCATGTCATGGATATGACAGTGATGTGCCCGAATCAGCTGGAGACTTATCTCAAGCTTGGAGCTGAACCGATTGGAAAGAATTCGATCAGATTTAAAAGTGATGACTTAATCGACCTTTGGGCTCAACGCTGCGGTTGGGCTCCTGGTGTGCATAATAAATACTTTAATATTTCAGGAAGATGAATGAAAAACAAGATACAGGAAAAACTGAACTCGGGAATTGTCGTTTTCGATGGAGCGATGGGGACAGAATTATACAAGCGCGGCTTTTTTGTCAATACTTGTTATGAAGGGTTGAATTTGAGTTCTCCGGATGTGATTCGGGAGATTCATCAAGCGTATGCCGATGCCGGCGCAGATGTTATTACAACTAACACCTTTGGCGCTAATGTCAATAAGCTGGCCCGTTTTGGGATGGCTGATCAGATGGCTGCAATAAACCGGGTAGGGGTTGAACTTGCCCGCGAGAGCGCCGGGGAAGAGGTTTTAATTGCCGGATCGGTTGGTCCGCTCGGCGAAGCCCGCAAGAAAGAGCACGACAGAGCGCCGGAGATTCTGGCTGAACAGGTCAAAGCACTGGCTGATGCCGGTGCGGATTTCATTATTTTTGAGACTATTCCCACTGTTCGCGATGTGGAATACGCGCTGAAAGCCATTGCCATGGTGCCGGGAATTCCGTATGTCATCAGTTTAATGGTGGATCGCAATATTGAAAGCATGAACGGCGAGCCGATGTCCCATGCTCTGGCCCGTTGTGATGAGGTGGCATATCCTCCGACCGCGGTAGGCATGAACTGCTGTATCGGGGCAGAAGCTATGCTCGAGGCGCTTGAGAAAGCGCGCGAAGTATGCAAATACCCGATAATTGTTCAGCCCAATGCCGGGATGCCGAAACTGGTTAATGACCGGATGCTTTATATGTGCAGTCCGGAGTATATTACAACCTATGCCATGCGCTATGTTGATCTCGGAGCGCAAGGGGTCGGAGGATGCTGTGGAACCGGTCCCGAGCATATCGCCGATATTTCCGCCGCCATAAAACCAATGACCAAGGCCAGGACCGAGCGAAAAATTTCAATAAAATTGAAAGAGGAAGCGCCGTTAGTCGAGCCGGTGGCCCAGGAGAGCAAATCCGCTTTTGCGGCCAAGCTTGCCAGAGGCCAATGGGTGGCAACGGTTGAAATCGTTCCGCCTCGCGGCTGGGATTTGACCCAGACTATTGAAAAGTCGCGGCAGTGCAGACTGGCCGGGTTCGATGCGGTGAATATTCCTGACGGCCCCCGGGCCAGTTCCCGCATATCCCCCATGATCACTGCATTGGAAATACAGCGTCAGGCCGGGATCGAAACCGTACTGCATTGTTGCTGCCGGGATCGAAACCTGATCGGGATGCAGGCCGATATTCTTGGTTGCGCCGGTGCCGGAATCAATAATATTCTCTATATTACCGGCGATCCTCCGAAACTGGGAGATTATCCGTTTGCTTCGGCGGTATTTGATGTTGACTCAATTGGTATTCTTGAACTGCAATACCGTCTGAATCGCGGGGTCGACCTGGGCGGAAAAGCGTTGAATGCGCCTACGGCTATTTTTGCCGGTTCAGGAGCTGATCCCAACGCGGTCGATATGCAGCGGGAACTTGCCCGTACCCGGGCCAAGGTCGAGGCCGGTGCCGAATTCCTGATTACGCAGCCGGTTTTCGCGGTGGAGCCGCTGTTGGATTTTATGGAAAAGATCGCGGATTTGAAAGTCCCGGTGATTGCGGGTATCTGGCCGCTGGCCAGTTATCGTAATGCCGAATTTATGCGCAACGAAGTTCCGGGCGTAACCGTGCCGGATGAAATAATGGAACGCATGGCGAACGCGGAAAGCAAAGAGGATCAGCGAGCCGAGGGTATTGCAATTGCCCGTGAAGCGATTGCGAGAATTCGCAACGTGGTTCAGGGAATTCAGGTCAGTGCTCCGTTTGGTAATGTTCAAACCGCTATTGCCGTGATAAAATAAAGGCCAGGCAATCTCAGCCTTACCTGTGTAGAGAAGTCAAATAGGCGTAATAGATGATCAGTATTGATCCTGCCCCTGTTTGACTTCTTTGACTTCTTCTGCATCTTCCTTTTCGAGCATCTTTACCGGGGGAAGCCAGTGTGCCTGCCAAACAAAATCGGGAAACTCTTTGGAGAACATCAAACCGTAGTCGAATCCTAGAAACAGAACGTCGGCAACACCGGAGATGGCGCGACCGCCAGTCCAGAGTCCGCCTTGCCCGGCTCCGATAATAAGTCCGAGAACCGGAATGTTGCTGTTTTGATAAAGCATGCAGCGGGGGACTTCCAGCCAACAGGTTACAAGATTGACGAATCCGCGTCCTATTCTGTAAAAATTATTTTCCTGCCGGTATTTTTCTATTTTCGCAGGGGTTATTATTCCAGATGTGTCCGGCTGGTCGGTTGCCGCCGCAATGAAAGTGATGCTTAAAACAACGAATGCGAGAAATAATTTTTTCATCTTACAAAACCTTTTAATGTTACAACTAAATATAAAGTAGGATTTAATATACTCAACAACTAATAAATATCCAAGTGCTTAAATGTTAATTTGAGAGAAAAATTCTTTTTTCATTGATTCGGTGTCTGTAAAAAGGATGCTGAACCAGCCGCGTTCCCGACCGGCCGCGATATTTTGCGGCATATCGTCAAGGTAACAGCACGGGATACCGTATTCATCCTCAAACGCCTGATACATTCCGGCATCCGGTTTTTTTGCTCCTGCTTCATAACTGAGAATTGATCCGGTGATTAAATGCGCGAAAGACAGTTTGCGGCAGATATCCCCGAAATGCAGTTCTGAAGTATCTGAGAAAAACACGAACTTAAATCCGGCATTGACCATTTCTCTGACGAACTCCTCCATTCCCTGCATATCGGACCCGATCATCAGATTCCAGCCGTGACAGATTTCATCATGAGACAGGCTTCCGGCGGTGATTCGGCTAATTTGCCCCAGCCAGTCTTCAAAGGAGATTTTTCCCAGTTCGAACTTGTCCACTGCTTCAAGAATTTCCGCTTTAAGCGTCGGATTGTCCGAGGCTCTGAAATAGTCAAAACATTTGTCGACGCAGCGATACAGCGAGACATCGCCAATATCCAGCGCGATAATTTTATTCATAGATTATAATTCCCGAATTGATAAAAAAGGGTTCATACGCAATCAAAACGATAGATGCAGTCAGCGATTTGTCAAGTATATTTGGCAATTATCTCAAGAAGTTCTGACTTTTTGTAAGGTTTGCCGATGAATGCGTCAAAGCCGGCTTCTTCATATAACGGTGTTTTATCTGACAATACATGTGCGGTTTGAACAATATATTTAATTTTGCTGTTGGGATACTTCTTTTTCAGCCAGTTCAAGCATTCAAACCCGTCTGCATCCGGCAGCGCAATGTCAATCAGGGCGATTTCAGGGACAACTCCGCTTTCGCAGATTTTTTTCATTTGAGCAAATGATTCTGCGATATTAAAGATATAATCAGTTCCTTTGAAAATCTTACTCAAATATTTAACATTTACCGGATCATCTTCAATAATCAGAATATTGGTTCTGGTTGACGTATTCTCCTCTATTTCCGGGAAGGCGGCAGTGGTGCTTGATAAATCAGAGGGAATTGGCGTGACCGGAAAATTAATTAAGACCCTGGTTCCGTGATTAATTTGGCTGGAGATGTTGATTGTTCCGCCGATATTTTCAAGAATTCTGGAAACAATAGCCAATCCTAAACCAGCCCCCCCCTGTTGTCGTGTTGATGACTGATCGGCCTGATAGAACGGATTCAATATTTTGTCAATTTTATCAGCAGGAATTCCGACTCCAGTGTCGGTGAATGATAAAATTAACATCGCATCCTTATATTCGGCTTCAATTTCGATTGAACCATGTTCGGTAAATTTAATTGCATTGCCAATGATGTTGAACAGAATTTGTTTCAAACGCAGATTGTCTCCGATAATTTTGTCCGGCAGATTTTTTCTGGTTAATATGAGTTCAATGTCTTTTTGATTTGCCTTGAATCTGAAAGAAGCGATTCCAGCCCTTAATGTTTCAGATGGAGAGAATTCTTCCGTCATGATATTGAATTGACCGGCTTCAATGCTTGATAGAAGCAGAACATCGTTTATAATTCCCAGCAAAGTTTCCCCGCATTGATTAATTGTGTCTAGGTACTCTTTTAAATTTTCCGAGTTGGGAAGGAAGCCCAGCGGCAGTTCTTCGGACAATACCCCTGAAAAACCGATGATACCGTTTAAAGGAGTTCTGATTTCATGTGACATTGTGGCCAGAAATTCACTTTTAGAACGGTTCGCATCTTTCGCTGTTTTTAAAGCATCCTGCAGGGTTTTTTCATCTTTTTTACGTTCAGTTATATCTTCAGATACGCATAATATGCCATAAACATTATTTTCTGTATCTGAAAGCGGAATGGAAGACGATTCAATCCATAACGGCTGATTGTCTTTAACGGTTTGATAGACATTATTCAGACTGATTTGTTTACTTTGCAGAACCTGTTTGTCTTTTTGCATGATACTTTTGCCATATTTTACGCCCCAGAAAAAATCATTGTCGGTTTTTCCAGGAATGTCGTCAGTCGAATTAAGACCCGACATTTCCACAAATTTGTTATTGCCCCCTAAATAAATACCATCCATGTCTTTCCAGGAGATTGCTAACGGAACTGAGTTTAAAATATACTGCAGGAAATTTCTCTGGTTTCGGACTTCTTCCTCCAAAAGTTTCTGCTTGGTAATATCGTAATTCAGTCCGGTCATTCGAAACGGAGATCCATCCTCATCTTTTTCTAATCTGGCAAAGCCTTTTATATGACGAACTTCCCCGTTTTGCCAGATTATCCTGAATTCTGATTCGAAATTGTTTCCGGTCTCAAGCGAGTATTTGAGATCCTCTTCGGTTGCTTCAATATCGTCCGGATGGACGATTTTTCTCCATGATTCATATGTTTTTGTAAAGTCTTTAACTTTTACATCGAAAAGTCTAAACATGTTATCATCCCATAGAAGGGTGCTGTCCTGAGGATAGAATTCCCATACTCCTATTTTCGCACAGTTGGCAGCCAATGAAAATTTTTCATTCAACCGGTGAACATCTTCAGTATTTTTAATTATCAGTTCTTCCATGCGTTTGCGCTCGGTTATGTCGCTGAAAAAGCCCATACACAAACCATTGTCAAGTGCAACCACCTCAAGATCAATTTCAATATAATATCCGTCCTTGTGACGAAGTTTGCGCTCTCCCCTGAAGTGTTTTGTCTTTCTAAGAACGGTGCCGATCATAGTGCATGATGACGGATCATCTGGTAGTTGATCAATGTCTAAAATACTCATACTCAACAACTCTTCACGACTGTATCCAACCAGTTTACAGGCGGCTGTATTCGCATCGTGAATACTGGTGTCTTTGTCATTCACAAAGAAAATGGCAACAGGAGAATTATCAATATATGAACGGTATTTTTTCTCATTTTCGAGCAGTTCATTTTCTATTTGTTTACGATGGGTTATGTCTGCTGCTACAGTCATCACCATCCTTCTTCCATCAGGTGTTTTGCCGAGAGGAGCAGCCGTATATTCCCAAACGAGTTTTTCCCCGTTTTTTGCCGTTATGACGTATTCCCCCCGGTATGACTGTTCTTTCAAGTCGTAAGCAGCTCTGTTTACTCTGGTGATTGTTTCCTGGTCGTCAACATGAGCCTTTCTAATCCAGTCCTTGACGGTTGGAACATCCTCTAAGGAATAGCCTGAGATTTCCTGCCATGCGCGATTTATAAAGATAGACTCTCCGTCTTCCGCATGGATTGAAACCGGAAAAGGAATCATTACTATTATAGAGGTAAGTTCTTCGGTATTTGAGAGAATTCTCTCTTTGGTCGCTTTATGCTCCTGTAAAAGTTTGTTTTGCTGATAATTTTTGTATTTAGCTTCTGACAGTTGATTCACCAACGAAAAAAGAAGATTTGCGATTGCGGAAAATTGACTTTCAGACATAACTGGAACTTTGTTAAATGCCACGACTAAATCATTTTCATTTACCCCTATCTCATTGGCCAATTGGCGTATTTTATCTTCGGATTGTTTTCCGTTTCTTATTTGACCGATAAGCCAGTTAGCAACATGCTTATTACCAATAGATATACTGACTGCAGCATCCCATAATCCTCCGCCTTGACATGTCTTTATTGTAGGGCCGTCCGGATTATATTCTCCTAAAATGGCGTCTGATTGATTACACTTGCATTTCCCTTTCTCAGTTTCGCGGATTAATAAACAAAATTCACAAAAATTACTGGGAGCGGTAATCGGAATTCCTGCAGGTGTTGTTATCATTGACGCGACTCCGGTCGCAGTAGAAAACTGATCCTGTATAAGTTGCAATTCTTCGACGTCAAAGATGGTCTCAAATGACAGTGCTTCAATATCTTCGGTAATTGCATTTGAGCTATACCATTTCTCGAATCGACGATGTTTTTGGGCCTCAAGTTCAAGTTCTTGAACTCGTTGCTCAAGCTCTTCATATGAGAGTTTCTTTGGCATATTCATGTCCTGGATTCAATCCTCGTTGCATAGAATATACTGGCAGCCGTTTACTATTTCAAGTTACTAGTGAATGCCAAATGAGATAATAAACAGATCTACCACTGCAACCGATCAAGTTGTCGATAGTTTACCGCTTCCAACAGGTGTTCCTGTCTAACATTTTCGCTTCCTGCCAGATCGGCAATGGTTCTGGCTACTTTTAAAATGCGATCATAAGCGCGAGGACTCAATTTGAACCGGTTGATCGCCTGTCTGAGTAGACCTTCGCCGCCGGCATCCAGTTTGCAATATTTTTGGATATCTTTACTGTGCATATCTGCGTTACAATAAATCTTAAGCATTTTATAGCGTTCCAGTTGAATTCCCCGTGCGGCGATTACTCGTTCCCGCACTATCAAACTGGATTCACCGTTCGGTGCGTTTGATAATTCATCTTCACTGAGTCTTAGTACCTCAACTTGCATATCAATGCGATCCAGTAAGGGACCGGATATTTTGCCGCGATATCGCCGTATTTCATCAGGACGACAGCGACAGCCGAGTTTTGCGTCATTCATCCCGCATGGACATGGGTTCATGGCCGCAATCAACATAAAATTAGCGGGAAAGGAACAGCTGCCTGAGGCCCGGACAATATTTACTCTGCCGCTTTCCATTGGTTGCCTGAGAACTTCGAGGACATTTCTTTTAAATTCCGGTAATTCATCCAGGAACAATACGCCGTTATGTGACAAGCTGATTTCACCTGGGGTAGGATTGGTTCCGCCGCCAATCAAGCCCGCGTCGCTGACTGTATGATGCGGATCCCGGAAGGGACGCTGATTCAATAACGGTTCTCCGGTTGCCAGTAAGCCGAGAACGCTGTGAATTCGACTGACTTCAAGAGTTTCCTGCAAGGTCATTGGAGGAAGAATGCCGGGAACCCGTTTTGAAAGCATACTTTTCCCGGTGCCTGGAGGCCCGACCAGTAGTAAGTTATGATTACCGGCCGCGGCAATTTCGAGCGCCCTTTTTGCTGCGGCCTGTCCTTTTACATCCGCCATATCTTCTCGCAGTTCATTAGGCATTTCAAAATGATGGAGTGATGCTTTATGTGGGGGCAAATCTCCTTGCTCAAACAACTTGATGGCGTCGCGCAGATGATTTATCGCATACACGGAGATATTTTCTCCTGCTGCTAAAGCGGCTTCTTCCGCATTTAAAGCTGGTACCAGTAATGAATCAATATCTTTTTTATCTCTAAGGCATAATGCAGCAGGCAAAGCCCCTTTTATTGGTCTGACAGAGCCATCCAGTGCCAACTCCCCAAGAACTGCAGCTTTCCTCAATGGTTGAGCAGTTAACTGATTTGAGGCTGCGAGGATACCCAGGGCAATTGCAAGGTCAAAAGAAGCTCCTTCTTTTTTCAGGTCTGCCGGCGCGAGATTAACCAGGGTTAGTCCTTGAGGAGGCAAGTAGCCGCAACATGACATTGCGGAATGGATGCGATCTCTACTTTCTCTGACTGCAGCGTCAGGGAGGCCGACGATTGAAACAATATTATCTCGTCCGTTTCCGGTTGCATTAACTTCGACCTCTACAGGAAAGGCGTCAATACCAATGATGGCGGCAGCGGTTGTTTTAGCCAGCATGTTTGTCCTTGAATTGATATTTATTTTGACATTAAAATCGTCATATTTTTACTAATATAGCTCCGATAACATATATTGTCCAATTCAAAACGTTTTTTGATTTATAGTCATTTAGCTATATCTTTTTTTATGAGTTATTCGATTTATAAGTAATTTGTTTACAATTGAATATATATTTTAATTAAATCACATAATACTTTAATTTGACAAACCCGTTTTCAACCATTATATTAACTATAAACTCGTCAACCAATGAAGGAAAAATCATGTCAGGACGCGGAACACGCATGAAAGTTAAGGGCGAAGGCTGCTATTATCATCTGATGAATCGGACCTCAGGCTGTAGAGGTGAAAAACCATTTAATCGAGTCGACATGGAATACGGTTTTCGGCTGCTGCAGAATCTTTGCGAATATTTCTTGATTGAGGTGATCTCCGTCGCCTGGATGGGGAACCATTTTCACGTGGTTGTTTACGCTCCCGGACCGGACGAACTGCCGTCGATTGAAGACATTTCCAGACGACACAACAACTACTACAGCAGCATGTTAGACAAGTATACTTATGCGCCTAAACAAATGCCAAAAATCAACCCGGCCAATCCTGAAATATGTCGCAAAGTCGGCCTGAAAATGATTGATATCAGCTACTTTATGCGCGCCTTCCAACAACGTTTCACCGTCGTCTACAACCAATGCCGCGACCGTATTGGCAAACTCTGGGCCAATAAATTCAAAAGCGTCATCCTCGACAGTCGCAATTCCTTGGAAGCGTGCGTTTTATACGTCGAATTAAACCCCGTCCGCGCCGGACTCACAACTGATCCAGCCGACTACCATTTTACCACCTGGGGCCGCTACAGCGGCACCGGTAAACACCTTTTTCATGCCAATTTCGTCAAACATCTCAAACAAAACATCTGGCATCGCGACACCTTAAAATGGACCGACAACGATCTATTCAGCTATTTTCGAAGCGAACTAGCGCGCATAGTAGCCGCGGAGAGCGGAGCCTCGAGGAAAGAGATATTTGAGGTGCAAGAACAAGCCAAACGCAAAGAATCGATGCCGGTACGCTTCCTGCGACGCACCCGCCACTTCAGCGACGGAGCGATTCTCGGTTCAAAATTATTCATCCGTGAAATGGGAGCGAAATTTGACAATTCCGACCGAGTGAACAAAAAACAACTAAGCCGCGGCCTCGGCCCCGCCGGAACAATCATCTACTGCTTCAGAAAATTACAAAGCTGATTGCAGATTATTTTTGAGAAGCTAAAAGACAAATTTGATAAAAACGTAAATAATGCCAATAATAACAACGATTGCAAAAATAATCTTATATAGCATTTTGCGTTTTTGGCGCTTGCTTTCTCTAAGTTGCTGAGTGCTGCGGTTGACATTGATTTGCCCCAAAAGGGTACGCATGCCGGAGACTGTTTCCCGTACGGATTGTCTTATTCTGGCAAGCGGTCTGGAGGTGTGAGATGATTTTCTTGTCTCGTTATTATCCATATCTAATTTATAAAACGTCTTGTTTTTATAATATACATTTGTTTTAGATAGATAGCCGGTAAATATAATAGTTAATTTTTGCAGCGAAGGAGAACTACTGCAGTCGCTGCGATACCTTCCTCGCGTCCACAAAACCCCATTTTTTCGGTCGTCGTTGCTTTGATGGATACTTGATTAATCTGCACGTTAAAAGTTTTACTCAGATTTTTTCTCATTTGTAAAATATAGGGTTGAAGTTTTGGTACTTGAGCGATAATTGTTACGTCAAGGTTTATCAGTTTCCACTTCGATGGTTCTGAATCGTTTAATAGAGCTTTTAATAGTCCCATACTGTCTGCACCGGAGTATTGCGGATCACTATCAGGAAAGCGTTGGCCGATATCTCCAAGGGCTAGCGCTCCCATAATGGCATCCATGACCGCATGCACGGCAACATCGGCGTCGCTGTGTCCTAAAAGGCCTTTTGAGTGAGGGATCTTTGTTCCACAAAGAATCAAATTTCTGTCGGGAACTAAGCGGTGAGCATCAAAACCCTGGCCGATTCGCATATCCATAGGTTAGAACTCCGCTTGAGTGCTGACGGTTTTTGTCAAACTGTTATAGGCTTCACGACTGATTTTGTTTTCCTGATAGAGCTCTCTGAGCGCGCGGTCCATGGTCATCATGCCGTCTTTGAAGCCCGTTTCGATGATTGATTGCAGGTGGGCTGTTTTACCTTCACGAATTAATGATTGAACGGCAGGGGTTCCGGTCATAATTTCAAAGGCGGCGATACGTCCTTCCCCTGTTTTTCGCGGGACCAGGCGTTGAGCCAGAATTCCGAGGATTGTACCGGCTACCTGGAGTTTGATTTGGTTTTGTTGATGAGCCGGGAACGAGTCGATGATCCGGTCGATACTTTGCGGGGCATTGTTGGTATGTAGAGTGGCCAATACAAGATGTCCGGTTTCAGCTGCGGTGAGGGCGGCGGAAATGGTTTCCGGATCACGCATTTCCCCGATCAGAATCACATCCGGGTCCTGGCGCAGAACATACTTCAACGCATTGGTGAAGCTCATGGTGTCGGCATGGACTTCTCGTTGTTCAACCACAGCCATTTTATTTTCATGTACGTACTCAATTGGATCTTCAATCGTAATAATATGACAACCGCGTTGGCTGTTGATGCGGTCAATCAAAGCTGCGAGAGTGGTACTTTTACCGTGTCCGGTCGGGCCGGTTACCAGGATTAGTCCTTGTTTTTTATCGGCCATGCGGATGATTGACTGGGGCAGGCCAAGTTCTTCCGGTTTAGGAATTCTTGACGGAATCAGGCGCAATGCCGCGCCGATGCTGCCGCGTTGATAGAAACCATTGACACGGAAACGATATTGAGTTCCTGGACCCTCTTCATCAGAGGCATTGATATTGGTTGTTAAAGCGAAGTCGAGTTCCCGGTGTTCTTCAAAGTTGGCTCTTTGTCTTGGGGTAACTATGCTGAACAGCAGGCGTTTGGTATCGCTTGGCTGCAGGGTGTCGGTATCCAGGGCCAGCAATTCACCGTTCACCCGGACTGAAGGGCGGCACCCGGCGGAGAGTATCAGGTCGCTGGCATCGCAGGCTATCGCTGATTGCAGCAGGCGCTTCATATTAAGTTCGTTTTCATCTGCGCTGCCCGCGCCGAAAGCGTCACGAAAAGTATCTATCCCGCTTTCCATTCCACGGGCCAGCAACAGGAATTCGTCTTTATTGGTAGCCCCGGAACAGCCGGTTTCCAAGGTGATCTTTTCTTCTCTGAACAGATCGAAGATTGCCCGATTGAAGGTGATCATCGATTCTTCGCCGCCGCGGTTGATAGCTTCTTCGAGGTCTTTGAAAGCGCGCTGGGCGATCAAACTGCGGATCAGCGGAGTCGCTTGCAGAAACTCTACGGCCGGGACCATGTTGTCGACGATCCCGGGGAGGAGACGCTGCGCCTCAATGCAGCAAAGCGCAAGCGACAAATCGGCGGCGGCCTGCTCGCGTTGATGGACCGGGAAGTGATTGATGATTCGTTCAACCGCCTGAACTGTGTCGGCTGTATGAACGGTGGAGATTACCAGATGTCCGGTCAGTGCGGCGGAGATGGCGGTTTGCATAGTTTCCAAATCGCGCATTTCGCCGATAACGATGACGTCCGGGCTTTCCCGGAGAACGTTGCGCAAAGCTTCGTTGAAACTGGAGGTATCGGCCCCGACTTCACGCTGGGTGATCAGACTCTGGTCGTCGCGCAGGACAAATTCGATCGGGTCTTCGATGGTTACGATATGTTTATTGAAAGTGCGGTTGATGTGACTGACCATGGCGGCCATGGTCGTACTTTTGCCGCTGCCGGCTGAGCCGCATATCAAAATCAGACCACGCTGATTCTCCGCTTCACGTTCAAGCACCCGGGGCAGATTAAGGGATTCAAACGAAAGGTCGTCGGCGAACGGAACCGGGCGAACGACCATTGAGGGACGGCCTTGCTGGGATAGAAAATTGATTCTGAAGCGGCGTCCGTCATCGAGAGTAATCCCGGCGTCACAACTGCCGGTTTCGGCGTAATCCTGTTCAGCTGAAGCCAAAAGCACACTGTTGCGAAAATCGTCTATTATCTGGGAGTCAATAACCTCTTCTTCAAGCGGAACAACTTTTCCGGCTATTCTGACGTGAGGAATTTTTCCGGCGGATACAAAGAGGTCGCTCGCACCACCCGCCGCGGCTTCCTGCATTAATGCTACAAGATCCATTTTCTGCTCCCATTTCAGTTACGTTGCCATAACATAAGCCTTGGGAAATAGAAAGTCAAGGTTCCTTGTGAGATTCTTCATTACAGGATTTTTTGTCTTCCTCAGAGCAACATCCGGCGGATGGGCACGATGAACATCCGCCTTTTTTTATTGATCCGGTGATTTCCCGCCAGACGAGAAAACCGGCGGCAATAACAATTATTCCGACCCAGAAGTATTCCATGATTTTATCCGATCATTAATCCTATCTGGTAAACGACGACACAAACAATAAAGGCCACAACTGTACTGTATACTGCTGAAAACGCGGTCCATTTCCAACTCCCGGTTTCTTTTTTTATTGCCGCCAGAGTAGCGAGGCAGGGGGCGTAGCCGACAACAAACAGCAACAGGACAAAGGCTCTAAGTTTGTTCCAGTCCGAATCGGCTGCCAGTTTCTTAGACAGAGGTTCAGCCGCTTCCGGATCGATGTCTCCCATTGAGTATGCGGTTCCCATCGTTCCCAGGACAACTTCCTTGGCGGCCAGTCCGCCGATCAAAGCGATATTTTCCCGCCACGAGAATCCGGCGAGAGAACTGACCGGTTCCAAGCCGCATCCGGCTTTACCCGCCCAGGAGTTTTTCAGTTGCTGATTAGCTATTTGGGCTTTGATTGAATTCGTTAATTCGGTATTGCCGGAAGCCGCTGTCAGTTTTGCTTCCAGTTCAGGCTGTTCAGTGTGCGGATAGTACATCAATACCCACATCAGGACACTTACTCCGAGGATAATAGTCCCGGCTTTCTGAATATACATCCAGGTACGGAGCCAGGTGTCCATAATAATCCCGCGCAAGGTAGGCATATGGTAGACCGGCAGTTCCATGACGAACGGGGTTTGTTCGCCTTTGATTATGAACTTACGCAGCACCCATGCTGATCCGAGCGCAAACGCCCATGAGATGAGCCACAGAATAAACATCATCAGACCGCGCGCTTGGGTGAAAAATGCGGCGATAAGCATGGCATAAACCGGCATTTTAGCCCCGCAGTTCATGAACGGGGCGACCATGATCGTAATCAAACGATCCTTATCCTCACGCAGGGTCCGGGCCGCCATAACGCCGGGAACCGCGCAGCCGCCGGCGCCGAGTCCGCCGGATACGATCAGGGCCAGAACTGATTTGCCCTGAAGTCCGAAAACCCGTAAAACCCGGTCCATGATAAACGCGACCCGGGCAATATAGCCGGAGTCTTCAAGCACCGCGATAAATAAAAACATAAAGAAAATCAGTGGGACAAATCCCATTACCCCGCCGACCCCGCCGATCATTCCGTCTACAACCAGCGAACGCAGCCATGGCGTTTCGATATTGCCGCCCCATATAGCCAGGGTTTCAAAGAACAGGTTGAAAGCTTCAGTCGGGCTGCACCAGCCGCTCGGAAGCCAGACCCACTGTAACTCGTCTGCACATTTGAAGACAAATAGGAATAGTGAATAAACCACCAGACAGAGGAACAAAGGTCCAAAGTACCGGTTGCAGACGAAACGGTCAATCAAGTCGGTCAGCATTCTCCGGTTGTGTTCGGATATCATAGTTACTTCACGGGAGGCGCCGCTGGCAAACCCGTAGCGGGCTTCAACAACTGCGGTGGAAGAATCTTCGCCGGAGTGATTTTGAAGCCAGATTTTGGCTTTTGCTAGAGCAGTTTTGACGCCTTCGCCATCCTTTAGCGAATTCAATTTTTTAAGGGTTATTTCGTCGTCTTCAAGCAGTTTGACCGCAGCCCAGCGGTCAGAGAAGCAACCTCTTAGTTCAGGAAGTTTTTCAACCGCTCTTGTCAAGTCAGGGAGAATTTGGCGCATCTCATGAGAATAGGATACAGGTTTGGGGCGCGACTGATCTTCGATCGTTGCTTTGCAGATTGTTTTCAGCTCCTCCAGGCCGCGTCGCCGACTGCCGATTGTTTCGGCAACTCTGACTCCCAGCAGATCACCAAGCAGTTTTGAATTAATCTTGATTCCTTTTTTTTCCGCCACGTCAACCATATTCAGGGCGATAACCATAGGCAGATTGAGTTCCAGCAACTGGGCTGTCAGATAGAGATTCCGCTCGAGATTACTGGCGTCCACCACATTGACAATCAAGTCCGGCTTTTCGTCTATGATATAGTTACGGGCAACTACTTCCTCCTGCGAATACGCAGTCAGGGAATAGGTCCCAGGCAGGTCAACGACCTCAACTTTTTCTCCATCGAGTTTGGTTGAGCCGATAGAGAATTCGACGGTTACACCGGGATAATTGCCGACTCGCTGGATATTGCCGGTCAATACGTTGAACAAACATGTTTTTCCGGAGTTTGGATTACCGGCAATTACGATTTTCTTCATTGGTTAGGTTTCCCTAATTGTTGCTATAAATAAAAAATTAAATTTTTTCCACTTCGATCATTTTGCCTTCTGAAACTCTAAGTGCGAGAGAATAGCCCTTTACCTTGATATGGATCGGGTCGCACAGCGGAGCATAGCGTTCGACAATTATTTCCGAGCCTTTGATGATCCCCATGTCCAGCATGCGCTGCCGGATCCCGCCGCCGCTTTGTACTTTCAGAATTCTTAATTTATCGCCTTTCTCGGCGTCAGCCAAAGTCATATCGTGCCTCGATTTCTACTTATTAAGTTCTAATTGGACTTATTACTATTTTTTCCGCCATGCCATGACCGATGGCAATCCGCCCGTGATTGGTCAGCAACAGCATTCTGCCGCCCCCCCCGGTGCCGGAGACTTCAAAAACGCATCCCGGACACAGGCCGATTTCCATCATTTGGGTTTGAAAATTTTGACCGCCTTCCAATGCCAGAACACGTCCGGCATTGCCTTCGGACATCTCACACAGCTTCAGTTTCATCAATCATAAATCCTGATCTTTAATTGAATTTACTTATAAATTAGGGCATCCTAACAACAAAAGCAAGGCGGTTTAAAAGAAAAAACCACTTTTTTTCAATTATTTTTCTCTTGAGTGTTGCAATATCCCGTTTCAGCTTTTATTATAAAAGTAATATAATAATATAATATTTTTATATTAATTTAAATTTTGAAAAAGGAACAGGTTGATAATGAGTAAATTGCTGCTTTGCCTTTCATTGGTTTTGCTAATCCATTCGGATATGGGAATATGCGCGTCGGAAGAGTCCAAGGAGTATTCAGCAATCAAAGGTTTCACGGTTGGTTTTGAGAATTCCAATGCCGCGGATGATCCGGCAAATGGGCAGATGGGCAAATTCGGATATAACGGCGCGGTGGCTTTTCCTTATGCATACCGCTGTCTCGGGATTAAGAGATATAATCAACAGGTAGTTTCATGTATTGAGATTAACTTGTTAAAAATCAATAAGATATCCAAAGAAAAAAGTTCGGGTTTGAACAGCGGATTGGAAATATATGTCAGTAACGATAACAAACATTATACTAAGCTGCCGCGAACATATGAAATCAATGCAATTACCAATGGTGAACATGAGAAAACTATCGTGACAGGACTGAGTATTGCGAAAAAATATATCAAACTGCGTTGCGTCAGAACCAAATCAAGTTATACCTACGGATATAAAAAATGGCAGAATTGCATAAAATTATTCAAGTTGAAAAAAGCCGACATCAGTTATTTGGACGTGCCGCGTTTTTCCGGTGAAAAACTTGCGTTCAAAGCCGCTGTTGCAGGACGTAAAGGGATGGTAGCTGAATTGTCAGTGGGAACAAACGGCAAATGGCGTCAGGTATGGAAGAAGGAATTAAGTGAAAAGAGTCAGACAATAAGCGAGGAAATTAAGCTCAAGCATGCTCTGTACGGCAAAAAGAATATCAGACTTGTTATAAAAGATAAAGACGGAAGTCCGGCGGCGGAGAACACTGTTTCATCATTTTTTTGTAAAGGAATAGTCGGGAAAAATCCGCAGCCTGGTGAATTATGCTTCGTTAATATCAGCCGGAAAGATGTCGTCGGTAATTGGGTAACCAAGTCTGCCTTGACGCCGCATGGAAAACGGCTTGATTATTACCAGGCGATGTCATCCGGCAACAAAATAAGTGTCAAGCTGCCGTCTGTCGGCTGGTGTGCGGTCTATGTCGGGGTTGTCGGCGGGGACAGCCGTTTTCAGATTGCCGGAGCTGGAAAGATAATGGAACTGGAGTATTGGCGGAAAGATGATTTACCCGGAAAAAATGCGTATGGAGAAGTTCTCGCGGGGATTCAGGAGCTTAAAGATGGTGACGTTTTAAAAATACTCCGGTATAAAGATGCACCGTTGAAAGTTTCCTGCGTCAGGATTCAGAGATTGCTCCCGGGGCAGGTGGCTCTTATCAAAAGCAAAATCGTCCTGGTGCCGCGGGTGATTGTTCATAACGACGGTTTTTCCGGCTTTTTTGTTGGTGCGCTTAATTCAAAAGAGAGTCTTGAAGATGCGGTTGATCAGTATAAGGATGCTTCTTTATATTCTTATGACTGGTGTCTTGGGACTACTACCAGATTTAATATTAAGACAACAAAGGGTTGCAGCCTGGGGGAGGGTGACGATTCTAAGTATTGGCGCGAAGGAGACAAGAAAGCCGGACGTCTGGTTCAAAAATTGCTAAAAGCCGGAGTCAGTCCTTTGCAAATAGTGGCTGCTGAAGGAAAAAAGGATAAAATCCATGTTAATGTGACATTGCGCATGAGCGCCTGTTACCGTCCGCCTCAGGCGGCCTGTCATAATGGACCGTTTTTGAATGATAATAAGTCAATCAGAATCAGCGACTTGTCCGGCCAGCGTAAGTGGAAGATCAGCTATGCCTATCCGGAAGTGAGATCATTTTTGCTATCTGTTCTGAACGACGCTTTGAAACTTGGACCGGACGGCATACATTTACAGTTTCTCCGGCATCCGCCCTTCTTCGGTTACGACAAGCCGTTGGTCGAGGCTTATAAGCAACGCTACGGCAAGTTTGAAAAACGTGATTACATGAATGATAAATGGCAGAAATTACAGTGTGAGATGATGACTGAATTTGTCGGTAAGGTTAGAGCGCTTTTGGATGAAGAAAGTAAAGAGCGCGGACAGAAACTCACTTTTTCAGTCTCTTTTGACCAGGCGGGATACTATCGTCAGGGTTTGGATGTGAGAAAATGGGTAAAGGCCGGCTGGTTGGACGTAATTTCCCCCGGATGTTATGGCTCCAGTGGGGCTGCTGTGCCGATGAAACAGTTCGCGGATATGGTGCGCGGAACAAACTGTAAAATATTCCCGCAGGTGGAAGCTACTCTTGAAGGTCACGACCCGACTCCGGAAGAGGAAAAAGGACTGATTAAAGTCAAAAGAGTATCAATGAGCTTGAATCATTTCAAGAAGATATTTATGTTAATGCATGACCAGGGCGCTTACGGATTATACCCGTTTAATTTCAGCCATAAAGCTCTTGTGAAGGAGTTGGCCGATATGCGCGGATTGAAAATCTGGCGGGAATTCAAGGCCCCGTTCATCGACTGGTTTGTTGAACTTGAAGAACATAACTGAATAAGATAAACGAAAGGGAGCTAGCATGACTGCCGATACGATGTTGAATGCGGTGAAAGCCGAGATTATTGACAGTGCCGCGAAAGGGGCCAAGTATGTTACCGAGGCTGATTTGTGTGACCGGGTTGGCGTCAGCCGCACCAAGTTGCGGGAGATTTTGAAAGCGCTGACGATGTATGGAATGATTGAAAAACGGCAGCGTCGCGGCGTCTCTTTGCGCACTTACAGCAAGGCTGAAATTGCTGAGTTGTTTGATTTACGGAAACTGCTCGAATGCCACGCGGTTGAGAATACTGTCACGAATGTCACGGAAAATGATCTTTATGAGCTGGAAGTGCTGCACCGGGAGATCGAACGGGCCACCGACCTGGATCAGTTTGTTGAATGCGCCAGTCTCGATTTGCAGTTCCACCGTAAACTGATCAGTATTTCCGGACAGAAAATGCTGTTGAAGATGACTGACGGCTTGTATATAATCGAAAGTACTCTGAAAATACCGATAAAGGAAAAACTTTCCGAGGCGGAGAGAGATCCTTTCAAACATCAGGATATCATTGATGCTTTGCGGTTGAAGGATACGGAAAAATATCGGACTTTGCTGATGCAGCACATCGACTGGGTGAAAGAAAAAGCACTGAGAAAACTATAATCGTAAATATTAGTGAAAGGAAATTGTCATGAGTAACAAAAAGAATCAGGGAATTAAAAAATTTACATTGATCGAGCTGCTTGTAGTGATTGCGATTATTGCAATTCTTGCTTCCATGCTGCTGCCGGCGCTCAACCAGGCCCGGGACAAGGCCCAAGCCATCAAATGTACGTCCAACATCAAACAGATAAACATGTCATTTTCTCTCTATATGAGTGATTTCAACAGTTATCTGCTGACCTCTGACCAGATTAGCGGATCATGGAAATTCTGGCCTGATATTTATTACGACCGGTTAAATTATATATCGAGCCGCGAGGTAATGTTGTGTCCTTCGATTCAACCAAAACAATATAGGGTTCGCAATTTTGTTTACGGGCTGGTTCGAACCCAGGCGGATTTCAAACCTGGTTGTTATACGTCAGAAAACGTAAACGGCTATTATTATGGGGTAATTAACGGGACCCGGATAAAAAACTTTTCCGAAGCGTTGATAATGGGTGATTCGGCTCACGAGTACACTGCAGCGCTCGGAGCGCCGTATTATGTAACTGCCGGACTTTGCCAGATATTCGAATTATCCAGGTTGGAAGCCTATGCTGCTCACATGCGGCATGGCGGTCGTGGTAATTTCGGTTTTCTTGACGGGCACGTCCAGCAGTTGAACGCGGATGCTTATGCTGTCGCCGCGAGAAAGCGTTCCGGAAATGATACTCAGTCGGTTGGTGTATTTAATAAAGATAACGTATTTGTGCAATATTGAAGCAGCAAAAAAATTTAAGGAAAGATTTATTTTATGAAAAACGCTTCAGAAATCCGTGATGCCCTGAGCGGCCCGGTTCCATCAATCTCCACTCCGTTTTTAAGCAATGGAGATATCGATTACAAAAGTCTGGCAAAAATGATTGATTTATATGTCCAGTCACATATGAAAACAATCCTGCTGACGCCGGGTGACAGTCATTACATCATGTTAAGTGACCGGGAAATCTCGGAGTTGACTGAATTTGTTGTGAAAGAAACTGCCGGTCGGGCCATGGTCATTGCCGCTGACCGTCATTACGGGACACCGCAGGCGGTTGAGTTTGCTAAATACGTCAGGGAACTTGGTGCTGATTTATACATGCCTTATCCCCCGGAATGGGTTGCCTCGATGACTCCGGAAACCTGTTCCGACCATTATGCCGCGATTGGTGAATATATGCCGATCATGATGCTGTTTTGTCCGTTTAAAGATGAGGCCAATGCCTGGAAACTATTTGATCTGACATTTGAAAAAACTGATGCGCTTGTGGCTCTGAAAGACGATATTTGCGGGCCGATTTCGCGTAAGATGTGTCTGCGTTACAATGACCGGGTTGCTGTGATCAGCGGCGGTCAGAAACAGAATCATTTGAATTCGTTTCACTATGGTTGTGACGGCTATCTGTCGACGTTTGCCCGTTTTGCGCCGGAAATCGCCTGGAAATACTGGAATGCCATTGAGCAAAACGATATTCCGGCCGCGGTTAAGATTATCGAGAAATATGATATGCCGTTTTTTGAAATGATTCTTGGCATGAAAGGATCTTTTGACACTGGAATACATGCCGCGCTGGAGGTATTCGGTCTGGCCGGAAGATGGCGGCGGAAGCCCTATTATTCAGCCGGGGAAACCGAGTTGGAACAGACCCGGGATTTTTTCAAAGGACTTAAATTGTTATGATCAGACTTGGATTCTCGGATTACGGCGCGATGATCGCGTATCTGGTCGGTGTGGTTCTCATCGGTCTTTGGTTTTCAAAAGGGGAGAAAGATTCTGAAGAATACCTGCTCGGGGGGCGGAAACTGCCGTGGATGGCGGTTGGTATATCGATAGTCATGTCATTATTGAGTACCTATTCTTTGGTAATGGGACCGGGAGAAATTTTCAATCACGGTTTGTCAATGTGGATATTGGCGCTGCTCAGCCCGGTTTTCGCGGTTTTCGCGTTCATGATCTTTGTCAGATTTTATTTCAAACTGAATGCATTTACCCCGTTCGAGTACCTGGAATACCGTTATGACGCCAGGGTGCGGATGCTGATTGCGGCAATCTATGCTTATACCCGGATCTTTTATCTGGGAATGGTCTTATTCGCGACCAGCAAAGTTTTTGAAGGCGGAGCCGGCTGGCCGTCCTGGGTGACGATCGTGATAGTCGGTGTGATCGGAGTCGTCTATACGGTTATGGGGGGGATGAAAGCGGTGGTTTGGACCGATGTGATGCAGTTTTTCGTGCTGGTAGCCGGAGTAGCCGCCGCGGTTATTGTATTGTGCTGCAACATCGACGGTGGTTTTTTCGGGGCGATCACTTATTCGTTTTCTCACGGTCGCGGACTTGACCGTTTCAGCGAGTCCAGCTTTTATACAATGAACCCTTATGTCAGACTCTCCTTCTGGTTGTTATTGCTGGGATATATTATGGGGCCGCTGGGCGGCGCTTCCTCGGACCAGATTACTATTCAGCGCTTGCTGAGTACCAGCAGCTATAAGAATGCCTTCAAGGCACAGTTGACTTCCTCATGTCTGGTTATTCCTTTTCAGCTGTTCATCTGGTTCATTGGTTTGGCGATATTTACTTTCTACTCCCAACATCCGGACAGCAGGGTTACTTCAGGCGACACCGCTTTTTTCCTGTTCATTTCGACCCGGCTGCCGTCGCCGCTGCCGGGGTTGTTTCTGGCGGCGATGCTGGCGGCGGCGATGAGTACGCTTGACTCCGGAATCAACAGTCTTTCGGCCATCTGGTTGAAGGAGTTCCATCAAAAGTTGATCAATCCGAAGCCGGACGGCTTGACCCAGGTCAGAATATCCCGGCTTTCGTCCGTTTGGGTCGGTGTTTTTGCGATTGTTATGGCATTGATTTTGACGGTCTCGTCCAAGTGGTTCGAGCAGACGTTTGTGGAAGTCGCCACGATATTCGGCGCCCTGGCGGTGATTACTTTGCCGGCGTTTCTGTTCGCGGTATTTTCAAAGCGGGTCAACAGCTATTTTATCTGGCTGATGGCGTTTTTTCTGTGGGGGATGAAATTTGGCATGGTTCTCTGGTATGCAGTTACAAAGCGTTGTGACGTGGTCTGGAAAAAAGGGGAGCCGCTTGGCTTTGGCGGACCGATTTCACCGCTATGGATTTTAGTGCCGCTGCTTGTCGCAGTGGCGGGTCTTGCCCTTGCTAAAGTATTCAAAAAACGTTGGTTGGTATATGTTTCTATGCTGCCGGCAGGACTGACCGGTGCTATCGGCCTTTGGGTTTTGACCTCAAACTATCTGATCTCAGACACTCCACAGGTATTAAGTTTTCAGTGGGTCGGTTTTCCGATCACGGTCAGTTTTATATTATTCGGGGTGATCGGCCTTAGGTTCTGTAAAGAACAGCCGTTGAAAAAATACAATGGCCTGACCTGGGATACGATTAAAGAAAACGTGGAAAATAATTAAATAACTCTCTATTTAAAGGAATATCATTATGAAAAAAGAATTCAAAGCCGGGGTCTGGTCCGCCGCACCGACTCCTTTTACTGAAGACGGAAAAGTGGATCACGACTCAATTAAACGTTTGACGGAACATCATTTGAGACTTGGAGTCCGGGGCGTTTTTTTGTGTGGGACCAGCGGGGAAGGTCCATGGATGACTACGGATATGTGCCGCGAAGTAGTGGATACCACTGTAAAAGCGGCGGCCGGCAGATTAAAAGTCACAGTACAAGTGACGGATAATTCAGCCTTGAGAATTCTCGACAATATCAGGCATTTTGCCGATAGCGGAATTGACGCGGTTATTGTGGCTCCGCCATATTTTCAGCTCAATGCAAGTCAGGAATACTTGAAAAAGATGTTTATGGAAGTGCTTGACAAAAGCCCGCTGCCGGTCGGGTTTTATCATCGCGGACCTCATTCCAGTGTTAAGGTTGAAGCCGGAACGGTTATGCAAATGATGGCGCATCCCAATCTGGTAATAGTCAAAGACAGTTCCAGTGATAAGGACGCGATGACCTCTTTTGTCTCCCAGGCTGAAACCCTGGCAAATCCGCCTCTATTGCTTGACGGAGATGAATTTGATTGCCTGCCATACTTGCAGGCCGGTTATGACGGTGTTTTGTTCGGCGGAGCCTGTTTTAACGGGTATATCAGTACTAAAATCCTTCAGGCGGCTACCGCCGGGGATATCGCCGGCGCTCAACGTTTGCAGGAACGAATGAACGCAATGATGCTTAACTTTTTTGGCGGCCCCGGTTTTCCGTGCTGGCTGGCCGGACAAAAGCAGGTGTTGGTGGAATTTGGTGTATTCTCGACCGGAAAAACTATTATCAACTATAGTTTGACTCCGGAGTGCCATAAAACAATAAAAACAACGATTGAGCAGGAAAAAGATTTCCTGCTTCCCTGATGGAGGAGAAAATGCGTTATCAGGAGACCGGAGAACTGCACATGGATTTTCATGGTGCAGTGAATACCACAATTGATTATATAGTTGAAAATTTTGGCGAGGAAGCATTGGCGGAAATCTTTAACCGGGTTGGAAAAGACGTCTACAAATCCATTCACGAGGGCTTGAAGCAGGATGACCCGGCTGAATTGAAAGCTCATTTGGCATATTTTTTCAGTCGGGAAGGTGGAGAATTTGAATTGCAGGATAATGCTGATGGCTTTGTTCTGCAGGTGAAGAAATGTCCCGCGGTGGCTCATGTCAGCAGGCTTGGTTTGCACTTGTCGCCGTATTTTTGTCGACAGACGATTGACGTCAACAACGCATTATGCGACGGTACGCCGTGGCAGTGCGAGACGGTTGTATTGGGGCATGGGGGGTGTCGTCAGTCTTTTATCCGGAGGAAACAGTCATGATTCCCAGCGACCATTTTGTCAGGTTTTATAACGAAGTATTCAAGTTTCTGGATAAGCAGCCGGGGAATGAACTTGAAAAATACTGGCTTGAGATCAGCCGTCATCAGGAATTGCATTGTCTGGAACTTTTCAAAACCAGAGGCTTGCAGGGCATGTATGAATATTGGAAGCATATCAGGATCGAAGAAAACTGCGATATGGAATTGCAGTTGTTCAACGACCGCCTCGAGATCACAATGAAAAAATGTCCCAGTCTTTCAAAGGTGCTGGACAATGACGCTGCACCGTGTGAAAGGTATTGTGACCACTGCCCCGGTTGGATTAAGCCTCTGTTGAAAAAGGCCGGATTTAACTGTGACTACAACATAATCGACCGTAAACTTCCGCAGTGTCATATCTGTATTTATCCGGAAGATGCAGAGGCTTCAGCCAAACAAAACATATAAACGCGAAAATAGACTTTGAACAGGAAACCAATTTATGATTATCGACCATATCGCAAATTACCGGAAATATGTTGGATTACATCCGTTATTTGACAGGGCCTTTGAATTTCTGAATGAATTGAACGACGATAACCGCGGCAGCTTTCCGATTGACGGCAAATCTCTTTTTGCCAGTGTTGCCGAAGTGACCGGAAGAGGTCGGGAGGCCGCAAAACTGGAGGTTCACAAACAGTATATAGATATACAATATATCATGGACGGGGCTGATTTTATCGGCTGGGCTACTTCATCTGAAACTGATCCGGGAACAGAATATGATCAAAGCAATGATTACCGGTTTGTGAAAATTGAACCGGTGACCTGGGTTAATGTTCCCCGTGGATATTTTGTCATATTCTTCCCGGAAGATGCTCATGCTCCTTTAGCCGGAAATGAATCAATGACTAAAGTTTTTATGAAAGTGAAAATCATTTGATACTAACGACAGATAGATCATTCATAAATAATCAGTATGTGGTTTTTGGTTTATCTTTAAGTATTTTATATCTATTTCTTTACGATTTTTTTATTATCAAGCGATATGACTGTTGTGATATTAAAAAAGCTTTCAAGAACTCTCAATTGTTCCAGGCATCCCATTTGTAGCGTCAGACATTTGGTTTTTGTTAAAAAAGGGTAAATGCCTCCTGTTTCGGTTTGCTATTATGTGGTATCAAGTTTATTTTATAAGCTGATATTTAACTTAACAGGTGGATTTATGTTTTCTAAAATCATTGTTTTCGCGTTGGCGGTATTGTTTGCCGATATTTTATGGGCCGGTCCTAAATATGTATTTTTGTTCATTGGTGACGGGATGGGGAGCAATCAGATTAAACTTGCGGAAAGGGTAAACGGCAAAAAATTGCAGTTTCAATCCTTCCCGGTTAACTCAATGGTTACGACTTTCAGTTTAAATAAACCGGTTACTGATTCGGCTGCGGCGGGGACCGCTCTGGCTTCCGGAAACAAGACTAACAACGGCTGGCTCGGCATGGTTCCGGTCAAGACTCAGGTCAAAGATGAGAAAACCGGTAAGCTGGTCGATAAGGTTACCCCGGAAAAAGTTGATTCAATCGTTCCGTTTTTAAAAAAACGCGGGATGAAAATAGGAATAATCAGCTCGGTTTATCTTAATCATGCGACCCCGGCTTCTTTTTACGGCCATGTTAAAAGCCGGAATATGTATGATGCCCTGGCCCTGCAAATGGCCGAAAGCAATATCGATTTTTTCGGCGGCGACGTATTGGCTTTAAAAAAGCTGAAAAAAAAAGATGTCCTGAAAAAATTTACCGATAACGGTTATCAGATTATTGAGAATCCGAAAGCTCCTATTGAATTGCAGCCGGACAAGAAGTGTTACGTTTATCGTGAATTCCAGTTTGTGGCCGATCAGCATGAGAAAACTCCTTTGACCTTGGCAGGAACGGTCGAACTGGCGATAAAACAGCTCGATAATCCCAAAGGTTTTTTCATTATGTGTGAAGGAGGAAGGATCGACTGGGGGTGCCACAAGAATGATGCCGGAGCTTCAGCGACCGAAACCATCGCTTTTGATAAAGCGGTCAAGGTTGCTTGCGAATTTTATCAGAAACACCCCGATGACACGTTGATCCTTGTGACTGCCGATCATGAAACCGGCGGTCTTGAGTTGACCGGACCGGGGACGGCGGAAATTTTGCTTAAGCAAAAACAAAGCTATTATTATCTGACTTTTAAACTGCGTGAAATGTATGCTAAAAAAAGACCTTTCAAGGAAGTCGAGAAATTATTGCTGGAAAGCTATGGATTTGACAAGCTGACCCCGACTGAAACAGCTGAATTGCGCCGTGCCTGGGAAATCGGCTGGGTTCCGCTTGCTTTGCGTTCGCCTGAACAGAAAAAACTTTACGGCTCGTGTAATCCGCCTTTGGTTTATCTTCAGAAGAAACTGGCGTCAAAAGCCGGCGTTAAGTACACCACTTATAGTCATACTGGTCAACCGGTGCCGCTTGCGGCTGTCGGTGCCGGTTCGGATGCCTTCGCAAAAGACTGTGACAACGTCGATATTCCCAAAAAGATCAAGATGGTTGTTCAACGCTGATTTTAAGATCATAACAATCTTTTTTGCAAATCGTTATTCTGATATTGCTGCGTGTGATTTGATTTATCACCAGTTTGATTTAGATTAATCCTGTACATGACTAATGAAAGGATGATCTATGAAGAAAATATTGATTTACATGGCTTCGGCCTTTTTTTCTTTTAATCTCGCAGCCGCAGCGTTGCCGCTTGATAACGGCGGATTTGATTTGGGCGGCAGGGGCTGGAAACTTTGCCGGATGAGCAAAGTAAGCGATAATGACGGCAACAAGGTCCTTTTGATCAATGACAATGATCCAAAGAAAGGTTCCAGTGTTTGGAGCTCATCTCTGAAAATCAAAGGCGGAGCTTATTATAAAATTGCTTTTCGTGCCAGGTCTTTGCAAGCGGGAGAAAAAAGGGGGATTGCAGGTCTTTATGTCCGCTTTTTCGCCAGTGACGGCAAAGAGATAAGAGAGCAGGGCGAAATTGCTGAATCTGTTCCGTGTGATGCGGTAAACTGGCAAAAATATACTTTCGTCGTTCAAGCTCCGGTTAATGCCGCAGCTCTGAAAATCTGGATACACAGCTTTAATGCCGCGGTCGGCAAGGTTGCATTCGATGACATATCAGTCAGTGAATCCAGCCGGGAAGAGTATGGTAAATATGGTAAAAAGACGGTTCAGAAAAAATCTCGTTCCGGTTTTGTTTTTCCTTCAAAGCAAAAGATTGCTGAAATTGAAAAACTGATTCCGGATACTAATTATTTGCCGGGGCCGCCGGTTACAGATCGTGAGTTCTGGGGAAAACTCGCTAAGTTGAAAACTGCCCGGAATATTATTGCCAAAGCCGAAAAAGTCAACAAAGAACCGGTTCCCGTAATGACTGATGACATGTATCTTGATTTCACGCGGACCGGCAGCCGGAAAATTTGCGGAAGAATTCGCGGCATCCGGTCCCGGGCCTTTCATAACCTTGTTCTGGCCGAGTGTCTTGAGAATAAAGGACGTTTTATCAGGAAGATCGAGCAATACATCCAGTCATTTCTGGATATGAAAACCTGGGTAGGGCCGCCGCATGATCGCAATCTGGCCAATTTCAAGGGTAAATATATTTCAGTTGATCTGATGGCTGTGGCCGCGGCCAATCAGTTGTCCGCCGCGTACAGTTTGCTTAAACCCAAATTGGGCCCGGCGTTGAAGGTACGACTGAAATCTGATATAGAACGCCGCATCATCAATCCTTATCTGAAGCACTGCCGGGCCGGTAATGCCGGAGAAGGATTCTGGTGGCTGATCGGAACAAATAACTGGACCGCTGTTTGCAATGCCGGAGTGGTATATACCTCGGTTATCGTCGCTGATTCTAAAGAAGTTAGAGCTGAAGTGATTGCCTGTGCGCTTGAGAGCATCAAGAATTTTCTCAAGGGTTTCTCGGAAGACGGTTATTGTTCCGAAGGTATCGGCTATTGGGTATACGGTTACGGAAACTTCCTGTTCATGGGCGAGGTGTTGAAGCGTTATACGGATGGACGAATCAATGTTTTTGATTCGCCAAAAGCTAAGAAAGCCGCTCTGTTTCCTGAGAATTTTGAATTGATCAACAATATTTATCCGGCTTATGCGGATTGTCCGCTTTCTGCCAAAGTCGTCGGCTATTCGGCAATCGCACTGTCCAGAAATTTTGGAATTCCGCTGCGCAGTGAAAAATCAGATAAGCTTAGAGGAAATTTGGAGCAGATATTGCTGAACAACGTTTTGGATCTGCAGGTTCCGGTTGGAAGTTTACAAAAAGATCTGCGTTCATTTTTTGGATCGGCCGGGATTCTGGTTTGTCGCCAGAAAGCGATCGACGGCCGTTTTCTCGCCTCGATAAAAGCCGGTCATAATAGTGAGCACCATAATCATAACGACGTCGGAAGCTACGTGGTTTTGCTTGACGGTTTTATGCCTAACTGTGATCCGGGACGGGAGATCTACACCAGCCGTACTTTCAGTTCCCGACGTTATGACAGCAAACTGTTGAACTCATGGGGACATCCCGTGCCGGTGGCTGGCGGGATGTTGCAAAGTCTGGGCGCTGCTTATGCCGGCCGGATTATCCGTAAGGAATTTTCTGATGATAAGGATTGTGTCACTATTGACTTGAAGCCGACGTATAGACAGCCGGCTCTGGTCAGGCTGGAACGGGATTTTTGTTTTGACCGGAAAAATAATACGGTTACGGTCAAGGATATTGTCGAGTTCAGCAAACCGGAAACTTTTGAGACCGCAATGGTTACTTACGGCAAGTTTAAAATAGTATCGCCCCGGGAGGTGATCTTATATAACAACAAGACCAGAGTCAGGGCCGTTATAACCGTGACTGGTGGAACCGTGAAAATTACGCTGGAAAAGATTGACGAAGATACCGGCGGTGCCAAACCCTGGCGGCTCGGAATCAAATTTACCAAGCCGGTTAAACAGGCTTCTGTGACTATTCGCTACGAAAAAGCGTTGGATTGAAAATTATTATTATTATTTCATCTTTTGTTTGATCTGCAGCAGGATTTGATCATAATTTTTGACCGCGGGATAATTGGGCCCGTAAATTCTGCGCAGGGAATTTTGCGCCATGCTTACCAGTTCATAAGCTCGTTTGTAATCTTGTGTCGTATAGTAATAGAAAGAACACAAGAAATAAATTGTGGCGATTTTTGGATTTTTCAGGTTCTTGTGTTTATCACATAGCGCCAATGCCTTTTCACAATATGCCTTGGCTTTGGACTGCTGCTTCATTCGGCCGTAAAGTGCGGCCAGGTTGGCACTGGTCCGGGCAATTTCGACTTCGTAGGCTTTATTTGACGTCTTCTCGTAAAGCTGCAGCGCTTTCAGGTAAGCGGCAATCGCTTTGTCCGGTTGGCCGGCCCGGGTATACATATAGGCCATATTGCCTAACGGCGGGGCCAGACGCGGTGTGTCTTCGCCGAAAATTTGCGTATATATCCGCAACGCTTTTTCCTCAAACGGGACCGCGCTTTTATATTTATGGCTCCTGCCGGCCAGCAATGCAAGTTCGTTAAGACATGACGCCAGCATAAGGTTGTCGTTTCCCAATTGCTTGAGAAAAGTATTGTGTGCGTATTTAAACATAATTTCCGCAGATGGATACTGCTTCATGGCTGAGTTAAGTTGGGCCGAATAGAACATCGCCAACGCGGTGATTAAATTTTTTCCGGGCAAAATATGCTGGATGTCCGCCGTTGCCCGGTTCAACAGTACTTTGCTTTTTTCCACCTCTCCTTCCCGCATATATACGACTCCGCGCAAAATCATCATTTCTATCGTATAAACATGTTTTGTCCCGACTTTTTTGACAACGGTGGTCGCAATCGCCGGCAGCAGTTTGCGCGCTTCGGCAAATTTCTTTTCGGCTGTGAACAATTCAACCAGACATCTGGCCGCCAGTGCGCTCTGCAAGGATTTTTCCCCCCATAGTTTGATTGCCAGATCTACCGCACTGCGACCGGCTTTGAACGCATCGATGGTCTTATGCTGCTTCCGGTAGACATCTGAATAAATGGTCTGGCACTGAACCATCTCCGGCGCATCCGGTTTCAGAACTTTTGCGGCTTTATCAAGTTCAGTCAATGCCACTTTGTATCGGTCTTTCATTGAAAGTATTTCGGCCAGTAGAATTCGGCCGGCGGCGGTCGCCGGAGATTGCGGCGCTTTATCAAGCTGGATAGCCAGGGTTCTCCTGATTGTTGCTTCAGCCTCGATTATCTGGCCGGTTCTGAGGAATAATTCGGCCAGTACATATCCGGCTTCGGTTGCTTCAAGCGAATTTGAGCCATGGATGTTGCCGAGGATATTCAAGGAACTTTTTGCGAGATTGATTGCTGAATCGTATTTGCCCTGAAAGAACATAATTTTTGCTTGGACCAGCTGACTCCTCGCGGCCTGTGAGCTCTTTGTTCCATATTTTTTTAATTCGATATTAAGTGCCTTCAGCAAGGTCTTTTCGGATTCTTTGAATTCGTCCTTTTGCAAGAGTATTGCCGCTTTTTCACGCAGTTCTTCAGCTGCTTTATCGGCGAATACTGTTCCGGTGGCCAAAAGCCCGGCCATAATAAAGATAGTTTTTTTCATTGTTCTCAATCCAATATTTTTTGTTCCGCCACGCCATTGACAATGATTGCTTTGCGCGGACGGGCCGGACAGATGTTTTCACAGCCGCCGCAGCCTATGCATAATTTAGGGTCAACTTTCGGGATAGTCAAGCCGTCTTGCCATTCAATCATGTTGATAGCTCCAACCGGACATGCATCCGCACACTCTCCGCACGGGGATTTTCCGGTTACGACAATACAGTTTTGTTTGATATATTCCGCCAATCCGAATTGCATCCTGCTTTTCTGATCCGGAGTCAGCGGAGTCAACGCTCCGGTCGGGCAGACCTGAGAACAGACATTACAGTACTGCGCACAGGTATTTTTGGCAAAATTCAAGCGGGGTTGCAGAAAACCGCTCCAGCCGTAACCGGTAAGAGTTGGCCGGATTATGTGATTAGGACAGGCGCTGACGCAGAGATGACAGGCAGTGCATTTGCGGTTGAATCGATTCAGATTCAACGCGCCCGGCGGCATAACCGGGATTTTGTGATTATCTGACTGGGCCGGATTAACCGGCAGCGCGGCCGCCGGGATCGCCAGCGCGGATATGCCGGCAATCGCCATGAACTCCCGTTTTGATTCGTCAACTTTATCAACCGGCTCCTCTGCTGGGGCCGGTTTCGCATGGCCGAATGTCATAGCGTCAAACGGACAATCAGACAGACAGTTCAAACACATGACACAGCGGGATGAGTCCACCTCATGCTTTTTGAAATCGATGCAGCCCGCTTTACAGATTTTCTCGCAGCGTCCGCAGTTCCGGCATGAATCCTTGATGCGGACCTTGAACCAGGCATACCGGCTAAGTAAACCTAGAATGGCTCCGACCGGACACAGGCTGTTGCAGTATATTCGACCGTATTTGCGAACCGCGATCACCAGCAAAACCACCGTGATAGCAACCACGATCAGGACTGGCCATGGCGCTTTCCCCTGGAATGAATTAACAATCCTCCCGAAAAATGAAAAAGGATCGAGCAGCATTAACGGGTAGATTGTTCCAGCTGCCAGCCCTCCGAAACAGGCTATAACAATGCCTAACCGCAGTTTGACCAAACGGGGCAGGGGGGAATATTTGCGCTTGAAAATCGCAAGCAAATCCTGCAGGATTCCCAACGGACAGATCACCGAACAATATACCCGCCCGAAAAGCAGGGTCAGTACTATTATCGCAATCAGTCCGATCAACGGAGCCGCAACCAGGCCGGAAGCGATCAGTTTCAGTACGTCCGGCATAAATTGAGTAGCGGTAATTAATCCGGACTTACCGGCATTGTCGGGCGTGAAATTCATCGTAAAACAGAGAGTTAGCAGAATCAGCATTCCCGCAGCAAGAATAATTCTGCATATTTTCAAGCTTTTAAAGATCTTAATTTTCATGGCTGTATCTCCGCGAATTTACTTTCAATTCGTTTTCTCACCACTCTGACCGGCGCAGTGTCCGGCAGAACTTTCAGAATCCGGTTCGCAAAATCATTTTCCAGGGCTATTCTCAGGGATTCGGGATAGATCAGTTCATCGAACCATCCTAACTGCAGCATTTTGAAGTCAGCGGTGGTTCGCATTTTAGGATATGGCACGATTCCGCCATTCACGACAATTTCCGCGACTTCCGGCGAAATATCATCCGAGTCCTTTAAGTCAAGCATAATTACCGGGTCATTTACTTCAGCTTCATAGACCTCGATTACCACCCGGAATATATCCAGTTTATCGGCATCCCTGGCGATTTGACAGTAAAGTGTCGCCTTTTCAGATAAACGTTCCGGTAAATAAGGTTTGCTGTGGCAGGCTACGGCAGCGAGGATGTCCTTGCGGGACTCCGGCTGGAAATCCTTTAGAATATCGAGCTCCCGCAACACTCTGACGCCTCTGGCTGCATGATTGACTGAATCCAGGTCGACATACGTTTTAAAGTGTTTGAATTGCTCAAAACGCCCGATATCGTGAAACAGGGCGGAAGTCATTGCCGCCAGATAGTCGGCCTCGGACAAGTCCAGTGAAACGCAGATTCTTTTGGCGAACTTATAGACTTCAAGCGAATGGAATTTTTTGATTGCGAATCCGCGTCGAAGTTCTTCGGATTGATCCTCGAACCCGGTGGTATATTCATCGAAAAAAGCTTCAAAAAATTCAAGTTGCCGCATATAATTGTCTTTTCAGTTAATTCATTTTATCTGAATAATCTAGTCTGAAAAATCAAACATGCAAAATAGACAGTTTAAAAAAGGTTGAATTTTAGATGATACCTCACTCTTTGTAGTATTAGTGTTTAATGATAAATAATCATTATGTGGTTTGTTGGTAAAGTGTAAGTTGCTTATTTGTAGTAATTTGCCTTTGTGTGTTTGGAGGGCTCTTCGTCTTGTCAGAATACCAGGTTCAGTATTCCTGCAAAATTGGCCGGCTGGGTCAGTTTGCCGATCAGCCTTTTGGCCAGTTGCAGCCGGAAAAAGGGGGAACGGGTAAAAGTCAGGTCCAGCAGGCGGACCGTCGCAAGCATGGAATCCAGGTCGATTACCGCTTTATGCTTTTCCGCCGCGAACGATGCGGCCAGTGCATAGCCGACCGGAGCCGTCAGTAAGAGATGTCTTATACCTTCCTCGTAGGTATAGTTATGAACCGTGTTGCCGCAGAAACGCATTGCGTCTAGTTTACCGAAAAAGAGTTGTTCAAACATTTCATGCGCGGCTTCATCGCAATCTGATTTTCGCATGTTCTGCATGAATTCGCGTCCTCCAACTCCGGGGGCGTTAGGGTTGATGTCATGCAAGTTGCCGCCGCCCGCGCCGAACATCGAATGGGCGCACAGCAGTTTAAAACGGCGGATTGGTGATTTGGCGGTGACGGTATCGTCGTCACGCAAATACCCCATGGTCAGAATCCGGAAATCCAGCCGGTCGGAAAATGATGCCGTCCCCGCGGCAAGCTCCTGTTTCAAGATATCTGACGCTTTGTTGATAAAATCTACGGCATCTCCGCTGAAACTGTCATCGGCGGTTGCGATTGCGTCACGATTCGCTTTTTGAGTGTGAAAATCGACAATCCTGGCTACCGCGTACAATTTTTCCGGTAATGGTGTGTCCGGTTTATGCAGGATTTGTTTGAAACCCTCGTGAACTCGTCTTACGGTCGTTAACGGGGCCGGATTGATTCTTGAATACTCCGTGTTAACCATCGGCAAACGTTCCCGTAGCGGGTCGGCGATGGCCTGCATTATATCGGTTTGATTCCCCAGTGTTGTTCCGTCCTGCCGCGCGACGCCCTCACAGATAAAGCGCAGTTCAGCGGAACAGCGGCCGTCTTTCCAGTGGGTGATATGCATCGGGAAAACTTTACAGATCAGCGGTTTGTGGTTCCACCCAATGGCGTTGTGGAGCAGGCATTTTCCCTCCGCGTCCATAAAAGAACACCAGCCTCTTTCATCTTTGGCGATGGCGAAAAAACCCTCATGTGTTTTTGCCGGAAAAAACCAATTGTCAGGCGGATGTTCCCCATTCGGCAATTTGAATTTTTTTAACTCTGCCATTTCTTCCGGGGAAATTGAAATCTCGAAGTTATTGCAACAGAATCCGCAGCAGGTACAGTCGAAATGCTGGTTCGGGTAATAGTCAAAAACAGCTGATTGGGTTGGTTTATTTTTTTTCTTTGCCATCTTATTTTTTATCCGGTTGCTTTGCGGTATCGGATTTCTTATCGCCGTCCAATTTCTTTTCAATGGAATCGGATACGGCATCCACCGCCTTGTCGATAGCTTTGTCCATCAGTTTGTCCGCCTTGTCGATAGCTTTGTCGATAGCCTTGTTCATTTTCTTTTCGAGCTTCTCGGATATGACTTTGCCGCGATCGGACTTTTCGTCCGCGGCTTTCTGGGTTGGCGGAACTACTTTGTCCATGACGATCCAGGTAATCGTTTCGTCTGAAATCAGGACGGCGGCGCACTGGATGATATCTTTAAATGCTTTTTCCGCGCCGAGCTTTTCCTTTGTTACTTCCGCGATATGGCGTCGTCCGAATTCGATGCTTTCCCCGGCTTGCAGCGTCGCAACGGTTTCCCCGACCGGAAACGCGACGTAATCGCCTTTGAACATGTCGGTGAACCTGACGCAGAGCAGGACACTGACATTATGGATAGCCTGTTTTGAGTCATTTTTGATTTTGACGATGACTTTATTGAACAGGAACGCCGGTTCTATTTGCAATTTCAGCTTGTTGCCGGGGATGGCGGCGAAGGTTTTACTGTCAAGGTATTGCGAGCAAAAACGAAAGTCGTTCAGAACCCGGTCCCACTGTCCCTGGTTGCGGCGACGGAAGAAGTGGTCGAATATTTTACTTCTGGCATGCTCCTTATCGCCACGGTCAAGATGAACCCGGGCTAACTGGAAATCAGGGCTGAAATAGCCGGAACCGGTCATCATGCTTCGGTACATATTGATGATCATGCGTCCCTCTTTCGACTTGTTCAGGAAACTGCGTTTCTTGTATAGGTTGAGCTTGTCCAACAGTACTTTCTGCTGTTTGGGATAATAGGTTGCGGCCTGATCAAAATCAATAACCGCGGTGTCGTACTGTTTTTGTTTGTAACGGATTACTCCACGTAGCAGATAGGCCGGAGCCTCCTGACCATGATGTTTCTTCAAATAATCGGTAATCATGCTTTCCGCCTGTGACAGATCGGTTTCTTTAGCGCGTTCGAGCAGACACATGGTCAGCAACAGATGCGCTTCTTTTTCGTTCGGGGCCAGCGCGACGGCGGCTGACGCGTTTTTGATGGCTTCTTCCGGTTTGTTTTCAAATATCGAGATATATGTACGGTCCCGAAGTGCGCACAATTTGTTCCATTCCCTGAGGTATTTGCCGCGAATTTTCATGTAGTCAAAATAAAATTTCAACAACCGTTCCTGATTGGAGTAGAGCCGGTCCCGCATTTTGCGTTCCAGTGAAGCCCGTGAAATGTGCTCGTTCCAGACTTTTTCTGCCTGTTCACGGTTGACGGACAGTCCGGTTCCGGTAAGGCTGACTGTTGAGGCCAGATCCAGCATTGAACCGCCGACTACACCGTAAAGCGACTGTAGTTCCTCAAGCGAATCTTCGCTTTGAAGTAGATCTTTGTAAATATTGAAAAAACGATACTTTAATGCTGCTGCGTCACTGGCGACCAGACTTGAGTCTTCTTGTAGAATAAACCCCGACAGGTCCTTGAATGACTTTGCTTCGTTCAGAGCTTTTTGAATACTGTAGAGAGCCTGAATTGTCTGGTCGATATCATAAGCCTGCTTCTTTTCCGTTTCGAGTTTTTTCTCCCGGTTGACGATTTTCTTTTCAACTTTAACGATATATTCCGGTTTTGCCGGCTTTTCATAAGACTGCATTAGAATAAGAATCATTGCTACCAGCAGCAGGAGGAGTGTCGGCAGCAGACAGCCGATCAAAAAGACGGTTTTGAATTTTTTGTGAGTATCTGAATTATTGTTTTCCATATCTTTTTCCAAATTTATCAGCAATAGCAACCCCGCAATATTTTAACACCTCAAATCCCCGGATGCAAATTCATATTGCCATATAGCCGGAATATAATGAAGTGATATGAACGGTATCATTCTGGGGGAGTTTTCCATGTGAATGAAGTTTTATTGTTTTAAATAGTTTATTACTAAAGATTTGTAGTGGTATATAAAACTAGTTGATGGTATAATATTAAATTGCATTGCCATAATCAGGAAATGCAGGATAGAAAATCATTAATTATGGTTATTCTCTCTTATTCAATTTGGAGTTTTATATCAATCTGTTATATTAAATATAGACGATAACATAAATCTCAAGCTGAATACATGCAAAAAAGATGTAATGAATCAGTAATAATGATTTTTTCACCAGATTGTCATCTTTTTGTCATGATGGTTGAAGAGGATTGTATGCATGATACTGATCAAAAGTGAAAAAGATGCGGTAATTGAAGTTGTAAATGCTCCCGGGAAATGGGACGTAATTTCGATTCGTGACTCTAATGCAAAATATTGCCGGATCGACCGCGTCGAGCCTGAATGTAAAAGTCTGTTAAAACTGTATTTTGATGATATATGGTCTGATAAAGAAAAATCCAGTCATCAGCAACTTGCAACCGCTGAAGATATCAAAAAAGCAGTGGATTATGGGGTGAATAAAGAATTCCTGCTGGTTCACTGTGGCGCCGGCGTATCGAGAAGCTCTGCAATCGCTTATTTAATAATGTGCGTGAAAATGCCTGCAAAAGAAGCAATTGAACAATTAAGTTGGGAGGATCATCTGCCTAACGAACATATTGTTAGATTAGGAGGTGAATTGTTGTCTGATCAGGAAATTTTAAATGCTTATATCGAGAAATACGGGATAAATGATCTTTAAATCTAATTGTTCTCTTGATTTCTATATTTCGAGCATTTATTCTAACTTATACATAATAAAATATTCTTTTCCTAAAAGGGCCCTTGTCCAAGATAAGATTGAGCAAGGTGATTCAATCAAAAAAGGAGGCAAAAAATGAGCGGAAGAGTGCAAGAAACAAGAATGGTCTTTAAAGGTGCCTGTATAGGTTTTATCGGGATTGTATTTGCCGCGTTTTTGGGCGGCTGTGTGACTGAACCGGCTGCTGAACAGGTGGTTATCCCGCCTGAGTATGTAGCTATGATGCAGCGGGTGTCGAGGGATTCACAACGGAAAAGCTGGGGGGAACCCAAGCTTATTCCGAAGTATAATAAGATTGAAATAGCGGTTGTCGTTTCTAATAAACAGCTAAAAGCTTCAAAGTGGGCCAATACCAATCTTTTCGTCACAGACAAAAACAAAAAGAAAGAACTGAATGAGTTGGCTGTTTATGCGGCAAATTCATTTAAAAAGGCTTTTGCCAAGAGTACTCAGTTTACCCTGGTTGACAAACCCGGACCCAAAACCCTGGCGCTTGAATTCGCTATTGTTGAAGCGATTCCCAATAAGCCGATTCTCGGTGCTATTTCAAATATCACAAATCTGACGCCGATTGGCGCTATTTTGTCTCCGATAAAATTGGCCAACCGGGGATCTGGTTCCACGTCAATCGGCGGGATAATCGCCATGGAATCGATCTTGCGCGATTCTAAAACCGGAAAAATTATTGCGGTTGTCGCTGACCGTGAAAAGAGTAAGACCGCTTATTTCAATACCAAAGACTTTACCGTATACGGCGGAGCCCGTCAGGTTATAGACATGTGGACCGGACAGTTTGTCAAGGCATTGGATTACATTCAAAAAACAGGCGAACGTCCGAATTTTGAATCAAAAAGCAAGTTCGTGTTCTTTAACTGATATAGCAATCATCTCTTGTATTGGGTTCATAAAGATATTCAGAATTTTTGTGGCAATATCATCTTTGTAATTTTCTGAAACAGTAAATAACTGCTCCTGCGGGACTTAGTCCACGGCTTAGTTGTTTTTTGTTGACTCGATCGGAATTGTCGAATTTGCAGCCCATTTCACGGATGAATAATTTTGAACCGAGAATCGCTCCGTCACTGAAGTGACGGGTGCGTCGCAGGAAGCGAACCGGCATTGATTCCTGGCGTTTGGCCTGTTCCTGCGCCTCCAATATCTCTTCACTTGAGGCTCCGCTCTCTGCCGCGACGATTCGTGCCATTTCGCTGCGAAAATAGCTGAATAGGTCGTTATCGCTCCATTCAGAGGTGTCGCGATGCCAAATGTTTTGTTTTAGATGTTTGACGAAATTTGCTTGAAACATGTGTTTCCCAGTGCCGCAGTAGCGACCCCATGTGGTGAAATGGTAGTCGGCTGGATCGGTGGTCAGTCCGGCGCGGACGGGGTTCAATTCGACGTATAAGACGCACGCTTCCAAGGAATTGCGACTATCTAGAATGACACTTTTGAACTTGTTGGCCCAGAGTTTTCCGATGCGGTCGCGGGATTGGTTGTAGACGACGGTGAAACGTTGTTGGAATGCACGCATAAAGTAGCTTATGTCGATCATTTTTAGACCTACTTCTCGACATATTTCAGGGTTATCAGGATAAATTTTCGGCATCTGTTTTGGAGCGTAAGTGAACTTATCTAACATGCTGCTGTAGTAATTGTTGTAGCGTCTTGCAACGTCTTCAATCGACGGTAATTCGTCCGGCCCGGGAGCGTAAACGACTACATGGAAATGGTTCCCCATCCAGGTGGCTGATATAACCTCAATCAGAAAATATTCGCAGAGATTTTGCAGTAGCCGAAAGCCGTATTCCATGTCGACCTGATTAAAAGGTTTTTCGCCTCTGCAGCCGGCAGTCCGGTTCATCAGGTGATAATAGCAGCCTTCGCCCTTAACTTTCATTCGCGTTCCACGTCCAGCCATGATTTTTCCTCCATTATTTACACGTTTACAGTTAATATAATGGTTGAAAATGGATTTGTCAAATTTAATCATTTCTTACTTTAGTTAAAAATCATAAACTTTTAATTAATAGAATGATGGGCTGTTATGACCGTTTGTTGTGCTGGCGTTTTTTATTCAAATAATCTGATATAATTTTTATTTATTTTGCGGACTAGGGATTTGACGTTTAGGTCCAATATTTTTGCGGAATTTTGATAGTGAATGTTGATATCACTGCTTGAATCATCTGTTTCCAGAAATAATTGATCCAGAGAAGTCAGTTCGATCAGTTCCGGCTTGGCGTTCGGCCCGAATGAAACGTAAAATCCGTGTCGCAAAGCATCCTGCAGCAGCTGTGGTTTTGAGTTATAGCCGTGAAGTATCCAGGCTGGAACACCGGGATATTTGAGCTTGACGGCAATCGTTTCGGGAACTGCCCGGACACAATGGATGATCACGGGTAATTGATATTTTGCCGCCAGTTTGGCCTGTTCTTCAAAAACGGTCATTTGTTCGTCGAAAGGAGCGGATGAATGAGCCCGGTCTAGCCCGCATTCTCCAATCGCCTGCAGTTTGCAGGCAGCGGCAAATTCCTCAATTGTTTTCAGGCGTTTTCGCCAGTCGTCCAGTCGCCACGGATGCAGTCCCATGGAAAGCAGTGGAGTATCGGGCAAATCGTTTCCCGGCTCGGTCGAGACAATGCCGATAACTTCCGGAGGCGGAAGTTCATGGCAGTGAATGTCGACCGGTTTCATCGGTTCAAACTTCCAACGCTCCGACGATATCGTTGATCGAGGCATAACCGTGCCGGTCAAGATATTTGTTGATTCCATCGATTACTTTCAGCGGCGCGAATGGATCGGCGAAAATGGCGGTGCCGACCGCGATTGCTTTTGCTCCGGCCAGGAAAAACTCAATCGCGTCCTCGGCGGTCATGATGCCGCCCATCCCGATAACCGGGATTTTAACCGCACCGGCCGCTTGCCAAACCATGCGCAGCGCGACCGGCTTGATCGCCGGACCGCTCAAGCCGCCGGTGATATTGGCGATCAGCGGTTTACGGGTTTCAATATCGATTGCCATGCCGGTGATGGTGTTGATCAGCGAAATGGCATCGCTGCCGGCGTCTTCAGACACTTTGGCGAATTCGGTGATGTCGGTAACGTTCGGGCTGAGTTTGGTGATCAGCGGCAGGCTGGTTGCTTTACGAATTTCGCTGATGACCTCGTAAGCCAGTTTGCGGTTGGTGCCGAAGGCAACGCCGCCTTCCTTGATATTGGGACATGAAATATTGATTTCAAGGGCGGTGATACCTTCGGAATCAGCATCCAGCGCGGCGGCGACGTCGCGGTATTCCTCAATGCTTTTCCCCCAGATATTGACAATGACGTCGGCTCCGGTTGTTCGGAGAAACGGCAGATATTCTTCGCCGTGAAGAAACTTGTCGACGCCCGGACCCTGGAGGCCGATGGCATTCAGCATGCCGGACGCGACTTCCGCGACTCGCGGGGTTTTATTGCCGTGGCTCGGTTTCATGGCGATGCCTTTGACCACGACCGCGCCAAGCTCCTTCAAGTCATAATAATCTTTGTATTCAAAGCCGTAACCGAACGTGCCGGAAGCGGTCATTACCGGATTCTTCAGAGAAAATTTTCCAAGGTTTACAGTTAAATCAGCCATGATTATTCTCCATACCAGACGGCGTCGGCTCTGAACACCGGGCCTTCTTTACAGGTCCGGGCGTAGCGCCAGCCGTCTTCGTTATCAGCTTTAACCCGGACCACACAGGCGAAACACGCGCCGACGCCGCAGCACATCAGGTGATCCAGACTTAGTTCGCCGTCGTTATAGCCGCGTTCGACCAGAATCCGGCCCAGGGACAGCAGCATCGGGGTCGGGCCGCAGGCATAAAACCGGAGCTTTTCAGCTTTATATTTTTCAAAGACGGCATCCAGCAGCGCGGTGACATAGCCTTTGGCGCCGCGTGAGCCGTCTTCGGTGGCGCAGCGGACCTCATAGCCGGTGGCGGCGAATTCATCAGTCAGGATCAGATCCTGTTCCGTTCTGGCTCCGAGCAGCAACAGTCCCGGCTGCGGCGAACGCCGGGCCAGCAGATAGGTGGCGGCGGAACCGTAGCCGCCGGCCACAATTACCGGAACTTCGTCTTCTTTCGGCAGGGTATACGGATTGCCGAGTGGCCCCATCAGATCGCATTTCATTCCGGGAGGAAGCTGTGACAACACATTAGTGCCGTCCCCGACAACTTTGTAGACGACGGTTAATGATTCATTTTCGACGTTGCTGATGCTGAATGGACGCCGTAGTATCCGGTCTCGCAAGGTGGCTATTTGAACATGTACGAATTGTCCCGGCTGGGCGGTTGCCGTGATCTCCGGAACGTGGAACTTGATCCGGTAGTAACCGTGTCCCATTAATTCGTTACTGATTATTTCACCGTTTTTCATATAAAATCTCTTTGCTGGTTAATGAATAATGTTGAAAGATATACCCGGTAACAGAAAAGTCAACTAAAAAGCCTTATCGCGGTTGATTTTTATCTGAACCGCGGTAAAATAGAAATATTCTATTTTTATCAAGGAGCAAAAAATGAGTTCTATTCTGGAGATGGCGCGTAACGGCGAACCGCTGCCGTTTGAGGTGATAGACCTGCACGGACACCTCGGCCGCTATAATTTCCCGATCATGGATCAATCCCCGGCAAGCATGGTTAAGGTTATGGACCGGCTTGGCGTGGATAAAATAATTTGCAGTCACATGCAGTGTATGGCTTCTTCTTCCGCAATCGGGAACGATGAAGTATATGCCGCGATGCAGGCGTTTCCCGGGCGTATTTTCGGGTACGTCGTGACCTTCCCGTCCTGCCGCCAGGCGGTAAAGGCGGAAGTCGAAAAAAGAATAGGGCAGGGGTTTACGGGGATCAAACTGCATTCATCCAATGGGTTCAGCTATAATATTGACGCCTATCATGCGGCTTATGAGATTGCCCATGACCTGCGGTTGCCGATCCTGTTTCATACCTGGGGCCAGGGTAGCTGTCTGAACGAATTGAAAGAAATTTCCCGGCGTTATCCTGATACCAGTTTACTGGCGGCGCATGCCGGCGCAGCGAACGAGGCTGGTTATATCGCTCTGGCGCGTGAGTGTCCAAATATCTACCTTGATCTGGCATTCAGCGCTTCATGGCGCGGCCTGGTGAAACGTTTTGTCGACGCGGTCGGGCCGGAACAGGTAGTCTGGGGCTCCGACGCTTATTTCTTCGGTCAGGCTCAACAACTGGGGAAAGTTGCCGGGGCCGACATCAGCGATGAATGTAAAAAAATGATTTTCGGCGGTAATGCCGCCAGAATCCTGAGCCGGATACGGGAGGTTTGATCATGACGGTAAAGCTTATTGATATTCAGAATTCGATTCTTGGCTATGCGCTGAACAGTACGGAAATGGTAAGCGGAGCTGAACTTATCACGGAAATGGACAAGTGCCGGGTTGCGCAGGCGGTTTGTTCGCTGATGCCGGATGACCTTGAGTGTGACCTTGATATTTCGAACCGCAGACTGTACGAGGCTTGTGTCGCGAGTAGGGGCCGGATTCTGCCGTGTCCGATTGTCGCGCCGGATGAGTTTGAACCGGAGTACTTGGCTGAAAAGCAAGTGGGACGGGCGCTTGACCACGGAGCGCCAATGGTTAGGATTCGCCCGGTTGTCGATTCCTGGGAGATTTTGCCGTGGGTCAGCGGGAATCTCTTTTCCGCGCTTCAGGCACATCGGCTGCCCTTATTACTGGACCAGACCGTCGGATTTAAGCTGATAGGGGAGATTGCCGCCGAATATCCCGGACTGCCGCTGATCATTTACAATGTTTCCTACCGGAGTTCGCGCATATTGCCGCAATTGCTTGATGCTTTTGATAATGTATATTTGTCTGTCGGCAACAATTTTACTTTTCATTGCGGGATTGAGAAACTGATCGAGCTTGGCGGTGAAGAGCGTTTGCTGTTCGGGACAGGTTTCCCGCGCAGTGAAATGATGTCGGCAATTACTCAGCTGATGTATTCTGATATTTCGGACGAACAGAAGAATTTGATCGGATCTGGTAATTTCGAACGTTTATTAAAAAATATTATTTAATCGAGTTTTTTATGTTTTTAAGTGTTGAAATATTATTTTAAGAAATTATATTTAATCGAGTTGGCAAAGGATTGTCACGATGATTTTAAAAATGAAAACGGAGTGAAAAATGAGTAACCTGGCTTTACTTGGTGGTGAAAAAGCGGTTAAAGAAAGTTTTGATCACTTGATCAAATGGCCGATCGTCAATGAGGAAATGGAGCAGGGAGTCTTGCAGGTATTGCGTGACGGAAATATGTCCGGCACCGATATAACTAAAAAGTTTGAAAAGGAATTTGCGGCCTGGCAGGGGTCGAAATACGCTCTGGCACATTGCAGCGGAACTCAGTCTTTACAGGCCGCGATGTGGGCGTGCGGAGTTACTGCCGGTAAAGAGATGATTTGTCCGAGCGTGACTTACTGGGCCAGCGCGGTTCAGGCGCTCAATCTCGGCGCTTCGGTTAACTTTGCCGATATTGAAAGAGATACCTTATGTCTCGATCCGGCGGATATCGAACATCGGATAAATGAGCGAACCGCCGCGATTATGGTGGTGCATTACCTGTCCCATCCGGCCAACATGGACCCGATCATGGAAATCGCCCGTAAACATAATGTCAAGGTTATTGAAGACGTTTCCCATGCCCAGGGCGGTCTATACAAGGGACGTAAACTCGGGACTATCGGTGATGCCGCCGGGATGTCGTTGATGACCGGAAAATCGTTTGCCATCGGTGAAGGCGGAATGCTGACGACAGATGACCGGGAGATTTACGAACGAGCGATTATCTTTGGTCATTACGCCCGCCAGAATGAACTGGAAATACCTGAATATGTCGCTGGTGCGGCGATGCCCTGGGGAGGGTACAAAAACCGGATGTCGCAGTTTTCCTCGATTCTCGGTTTGGCGCAGTTGAATAAGTACGACGCCGAATGCGCGGAGATCGATAAGGCCATGAAATACTTCTGGCAACTGCTGGAAGGGGTTCCCGGACTTTATTCGCATTGTCCCAAATGGCCGGATTCCAATAAAGCCGGCTGGTACTGCTGTCACGGTTTGTATGAACCGGCCGAACTGGGCGGGCTTTCAATTTCCCGTTTCTGTGAAGCGGTTACTGCCGAAGGAGTTTCCGGCTGTGCTCCCGGTATGAATAAAGAAATGCATCATCATCCGCTTTTCAATACGATTGATGTTTATGGCGACGGCAAACCGACCGCTATCCGCAATCTGCCGGAGGGCGTTGACATTCGCAACCCATCTTTGCCGGTTACCGATGTAATTCAGGATTATGCTTTCTTTATCCCGTGGTTCAAACATTTTGACAAACCGGTAATCGAGGAGGTGGCCGGGGCGTTTCGCAAAGTGGCGGAAAATTATCAGGAATTGCTGCCCGGCGATGACAAACGCAAGGCTGAAGGCGCCTGGTTTCTGTCCAAACGTAAAAATTGACCTTTTTTGTTGATTGGGGGGAAGGAGCCTGGAAAACAAGCTTCTTCCCCCCGCTTTTTATTTTTAACAGGAGCCTGCCAATTTATCGTGAAAGCGGGAGAAGGTAAGAGAATAGTTTGGATGCTAAGATTACTATTTCTGATATATGAAAAAAATCGTTTAGTTAAAACTTTCGAGGTTTGTTCTATCCGGTTCAGTAATTATTAAACAAGGAATTAATTCAGATGTCTTTCAAATTAAGCTGCTGGGATCACGCCCGCTACGTTAAAAACCATTCAGCGCCTTACGATGAGATGGTACGTGAAGCCGCTCATAAAAAAGCTATGGGTATTCAAACAGTTATTGCCTATATGCATGAAGTTAAGAAGTTTGATGATTACTGCAGGGCCGCCGAAGAAGTCGGCATGTCCGTGCAAAGCTGGATTACGCCGGAAACGTGGATCAGCAATCCGGTGTATCGCCAGTTGCCCGAAGAAAAATGGGCTGAGATGGAAAGGCGTTTCGGGATTCGTCTGGCCAAACCATGCCTGAATCATCCGCATAATCGCGAGTCGTTTATAAAAAACGCCACGGAACTGATAGCGCAATACGGGCGGCGGATATCCGCAGTCCACCTTGACGCGATACGTTTTGAGAATGCCATATTATCGGGAGAGTTCCCCTGCGAATGCGAGGCGTGCCGGGCTCTGAGAAAACGTTTTTTCGGCCATGAAACTTTAAGTCCGGAAGAACTGCGTGAGCCGGCGGTCATATACAAAGAACTGGATATAAAAAACACCTCGGTGACGTCGATAGTCAGGCGGTTACGGGAAATAACCGGGAAGGAAAATTTGCAATTAACGATGGCGGCACGGGCAAATTATTTAAATCAACCGGATATTACGGATTCTCCGGTCTGGGGCTTGGGGCCCGCGTTGATAGAAGGTCAGGATTGGGTTAAATGGTGCGACGAAGGATTGGTTGATGAAATATATTCGATGAACTATCACCTGAACGAAAAATTCTTTACGGATATTCTGAATGACCATGTGCGGCTTTTGAAAGATACCGACGTTGTTTTTTATCCCGGTATCGGTGTTTTGAGTTCCATGGGAAAAAATTCTCCTCAACAGATTGAGAAATATATTATCAAAATAAAAGAGGCCGGATTGGGCGGGTGTGTTTTTTTTATCAAAGATGATGTGTTTGAAGTCGAATATGAGTCTGTTCTAAAGGCTGCTGCGCGCTAAATTCTAGAAGACGTCTGATGTAAAAAACTGTCTGCTAGGTGATTCGAGGAAAGAAGCGGCGTAAACAAGTTTTTTACTCCGCTTTTTTATTTTGAGATATTCTTTCTCAAACGGGATATCAATTATCATGACGTGTTGAAGCGATATTGTTGTGATGACGTGATTATTTTCAGGCAAAATCTCTTACTCTAGCCAACAGCGGCAGCATTCATTCCTGTTTTATCCATGCCTTTTATGATAATCCGGTATCCCATGGACATGAATTATATCGGCATGAAAACTGGCGGGTGGCATAAGGCTGGCGTCCAGAGCAAACCACGACCCGGTACTGTTAATCGCGACTTATATGAGGCGGCGGCAGGGGGGAGTCTCTGTCTGAGCGAACCAGATTGTGATTCATTCAGTTTATTGTGCATGAATATTTTACTTGTAACGATATTGCAGAGGCGTTTTACTGCAACGCTTTTTAAATACGCGTGAGAAATACACGGGGTCTTTAAATCCGGTTAATTCGGCAATATCCTTACAGCTCAATCCCGTACTAATTAGCAATGATTTTGCCGCTTCAATACGGCAGCGAATTGCATATTCAACCGGAGAGCATCCATACTGACTTTTAAAAATACGGCAAAAGTAACTAGGCTCCATACAACATTTCCGACTCAATTCCTCGAGATTCAGTTGACGATTTAAGTTATTTTCAATAAAGTCCTTGATTTTCAAGAGGCGCATGTTATGCTTTTCTTTCACCTCATTCTTGCCAAGCCACATCAAAAACTCCGTCACAGTCAGAAATACTCGCAGAAATGCCGTTGCAACATATACCTCTCCGTTCTCTCCTCTCATTTCCAGAGCCCTATAGCAGGATTCAAACAGACCGAATAATTGTTCAGCCTTCCATTCCGGCAGTTCAAGCGGCATCGGTAGAACAGGTAAGGGATGGCCGAATTGTTGTGACAGCAATTCATGATAGGGGATTTTTAGAGCCGCTCCGCTGCGGTTGAGAAATGAAAACGTTAATTCTGAGATAACCAGTTCTCCTCCAGCCACCGGACCAAAATCATGCGGCTGTCCCGGTGAAGTCAAAACCAATGTGTTCACACGGCATGGCTTTGGTTGGCCATCCAACAAAAATTCGCCTTCGCCTTGACGAAATAGAGTCACATGATAGACATTATGAACATGTTCCCGTTGCGGGATTGAACTTTTAGTGATCTTGTGGTCGGCAAGGTTCATGTGGAGAAGTTTAAACTCATAAAATTCTCCATTACTGTGAACTCCGAGGATTCGGCATGGCGATGGTTCATGATTGGAATCAATGTAAAGCATTTGTCAAGATAGTTATATTTATAGTCAATTTTATCTATTGTCAAGGTTCTTTTTGTATAATATAATACTATTTAGATCTAATTCAAATATCGGATAAAGTGATCTGAGAGTAAAAGTTAAGACAGGAGATTGTTTTATGTTGGACAGCAAATCAGTGAAGGAGTTTGCCTTGAAATGTGGAGCCGATTTGGTCGGAATCGGTGCGATGGAACGTTTCGAGGGAGCCCCTGAGCAGTGGGATCCGCGTTTGATCTTTCCAGAGGCTAAGTCTATTATCGGACTAGGATTTCGAATCCATCGCGGCTTGTTGCGCGGCTATGAGGAAGGAACTTATTTTGGGGCGTATCCTTCGATGGGCTATGCCAATATTAATGATGTTTGGGGGCCTACTGTGTTACGTTTGCTAGGGTCATTCATTGAAGATGCAGGTCATGAGGCGGTTATTTTTAATAATTCCGCGATTCGCTACGGTTATCAGGCGGGACGTCCAGTCGCTCCTGGGCGTCCCCGCCCTGACGTATTTATTCACTTTCGCATAGCCGGAGTGATCTGCGGTATGGGGGAAATCGGTTTTAGTAATATTTTTTTGACCCCGGAATTTGGTCCAAGGCAGCGCCTGATGTTCATTATTACCGATGCTGAATTAGAGCCGGACCCGATTTTTCCTGGTGGCCTCTGTGATCGCTGCATGCTGTGTGTCAAGGAGTGTCCAGGTGGGGCCATCAGCAATGATCAAATTGACGAATACACTGTTGCCGGCCGGAAATATTCCAAGTCAAAACTAGACACATTCCGTTGTTCGGCTATTTTTCAGTCCAGTTCTCCGGAATATAATCCTTTCGGTACGGTGGAAACAGACCAGGTTTCTCGAGAAATCATTGAGCAGGGAGATCAGGCCATGGCTCGTAAAACCCAAGCGGGATTTTTTTCTAAGGGTGTGAAAGAAGATGGTAAGCAATATTGGGATGGCGGTTCCATTCACGACTGGTTTGCCGAAAAAATCGGTTTTGTCCGGGCCGGAGTGAAAAATTTCAATCATCCCGGAGCAATTTGTGGTGGACGCGGCTGCATAATGGCTTGTATGCGCCATTTGGAGAGTCAGGGGAAGTTGAAGAATAAGTTTGCATTGCCGTTTCGAATTCGTCCGCCATGGCGGCTTTCTCCTCCGGATTCTGGAAATAGAAAGATCTCCACCAGATAATAAATATTATTTGCCGGAGGTATCATCCTCGCGCTTTCGGCAAATGCTCTATATTATTTATTATATTTTAGCGTTTTTTCTTGCGGGGAGTTGGTTGTTTCGGTTTGCTTTCGGGCTTGCTGGATGCTTTGGCTTTGGGTTTGGTTTCAGTTTTCGGGGCTTTGGCTATTGAGCTTTTGCCGCCGCGGACCAGCCGGACATAATTAAAGACCCGCATTACCTCTCCCTGGGGACCGCGTTTTCCGGCAAAACTGTTCTTTTTACCGTTTTTAGGTTCGTTGAGTATGGCCCCAACGCCGTTGGCGTTAATCAGGTCAGAACTGCCGCCGGTGCGCAAATAACCCAATGCGCGGCCGAATGCAATGTAGACCGCATTCACCCCCCCCTGCTGATTCTGGAGCGTCGTGCTGGTCCAGTAATATGGAAAGTCTTCCTGATCAAGTTCGTTTTTGATCGGAGTCGATGTGAATGCCGGATCAATTGCGGCTGATTTTGTCTTATCGGGCGAGCGGTCATAGTCGACAATACTTTGCAGTTCTTTAGCGTTGGGCAGACGCCAGTCGCTGTGTCCGCCGATTTTGCTTTCTTTTGCATAAACCAAAGCATTCTGCCAGGTCATAGGTTTGCGGGAGTCGCGGGTACTCCACATCAAGCCGGTCGCCAGGTCCGAGATGGTCCCGTTGTCGTTATCCGAAAAGGTGTTCTCCCCGTAGCTTTCATTACCGCGAACGTATATGACGTTGAACTTTCTTTTGGCGTTTTTCTTGCCTATCGGGTAGGCCCGGACGGTTCCGTCGGCAAAATTAACCGCGTAAACAGCTTTGCCGCCATCAATGTTGGAAGGGCATTTTGTTCTGGTCACATACAGTACGTCAGAATTATCTTTCGGGCTGCCGTAGTTGAACTTGAAATAATTGGTATCAATAAAAGGGACTCCGCCTTTCGGATTGGTTTGAGAGACCGCGATACCGTTGAAATTCATCAGAGAACAAAGTTCTTTGACACTGGGAAGTCGCCAGTCTTTATAGCCGCCGCGGTTGTAATCCCTGGCATCGGCCATGGCTTCCAGAAAAGTCTTTTTACCGACTGGTTTCTGCGGCCACACCAAGCCCGTAACCTGGTCGGTCACCATGCCGCCGCCGCTTTCATATTTGGGCTGGTTGCCAATGAACTGGGCATCCTGTCCGTAGAATTGGTTGCCCCGGTCTGAGGTGTTTGTTGCCTTGACATTGTCAAAACAGCGTTTCTGGGCGGTGTCCACGATCGGGTATGTTTCTTGTGAAAACGCTGAAACAGTGAACAGAGCAGTAGTGAAAATAATTAGTGTTTTCATTTGAAACCCTCATTCCTTAAATTGATTACGGCTATTGCGTCATTAACATTTTTTATTAAATGGTGTTAATATACAAAATACACCCTATTTAAAAAAATCTTACATTAAAAAAGAAAAATATGAGTTTTTTGCATTATTACAAAAAAAACGCCGGTCGATTGACCGGCGTTACAGTAGGCTGAATAACCTGAGATTCATTGCAGTTTACCGCATATTAGGCGTACAGTTCTGCGGAGTGTGAATATTTTTAAAGATGATTCCCCGGTTATCGCCCCTGACCCAGGATTTTACGGGAACAGCATCGATGTGGCCGTCCATAAAAAGCATATTGTTGGCCCTGGAATTATTGTGAAATCCCTTTATCGTATATGTAGTCCATAAGGAACGGTCTCCTGCATTCCACATTTTGCGAAAACTGTTATTGATGTTGTGGTTTTCCAGAAACCAGGTTGTATCGCTTGGCTGCGGCACTTTGCCTATTCTGACAGACGCACCGCTCAATACCGAAGCCGGTCCCCATTCTTTCCGGTTGGTCGGAGATTGCCGGCAATTCCAGATATGACCTAGATTCAATGAATAGCTGATCGGCTGATCATTACTGCCGCGTTTTACATTATCCTGAGGACAGTGAAACGAGTTTATAGTTAAAGAAGCATCCTCATGCATCAAAACCCGGGGCCATCCTCTAATCTTTCCTGAAAGGTGCGGAACGGTATAATCGTTATTGTTATCGACATAAAGAAATGCGGCCTGGCTGATGCTTTTCAACTTGTCGGTACAGCTGACGCTTTTGCCGTTTCTCTGCCCATAGGCAAGCATGGGCAGAAGCATTCCGGCGGCAATTGCGGTAATTGCTATGACTGTAATAAGTTCTATTAATGTGAATATTTGTTTTTTCATTAAATATTTTTCCGTAAGGTTAAATTTTTTCTTTGATACAGGTAGAAAAATATTCTGAATAATACCCGTATTTATTACGGAATATTACCACTGCATGTAATATGTTCTTTTTTGTGAATAATTCCTCTTGAATCGCCCACGACCCAGGTTCCGCTTTGAATGCTTTCCACGTGCCCGTCCATAAACAGCATATTGCTTGCTTTGCCGTCTCGGTGAAAGTAATTGAGGGAGTAAGTATGCCACGTTGTCCGGTCGCCGCTGTTCCACATATGATCCCATGAATTTGCCGGATCCCAGTTTTCCCGGAACCATGTGGTAGCGCTGGTTTGTGGAACCCGGTTGATGCGAATTGAGAAACCGAGCGTGGAGGTTGCCACGGTTACCGGTCCCCACTCTTTATGATTGGTTGCCGAATACCGGTAATTCCATAAATGGCCAGAGTTCAAGGAGTAACTGATCGGACAGAGCGGGTAGGTTCTGGCTACTTTATCAGACGGACACTGAAGAAACGTGTTTTTCTTCGGTCTGGCTCTTTCGCCCTGGAGGATGTTCACCCAGCCTTTTACCGTACTGCTGCCATTATAATGGGGCAGGGTGAAATCATCGTTGTCATCAGTGTACATCAATAATTTAGTCCCCATTTGTTTCAAGTTGTTAGTGCAGGATATCTGCTTTCCTTTTTCGCGGGCCTGATTCAGGGCCGGTAACAACATTGAGGCGAGGATCGCGATGATCGCGATCACAACCAGGAGTTCAATCAGGGTGAAAACTTTGTTCTGCGAGTTCATTCTACATCTCCTTTTTTACTTTCAAAACATTTGTCCATGGTTTTATTTCTTTAGTACTTCGCGGAAGTCATGATAATTGTCTTTATGATTTTTTTCTCACAGCGGGTTGAATTTCAAACCTCCTTCCAGCGATTTGCCGATTTTGTTAACATATTTCAGGACGACATTATATTATCTTCTTTGCCTTATAACTATCAATATTGCGTTTACTCAAATCATAGGCAGAGATCCGAGTTTACAACGTGTGAACAGGATAAGCCTTTACGCGCCAGATAGCGCATATCGGCGTTGCCGCAGTGCAGTTGGATGTTGTCGTAATTGACGCTGCGATTCTGTTGAAAAGGCAGATGCACCACAATTGGATTTGACCGTCCGGCCAATATAAGCTTAACCGGCAGAAAAACATAAGGACCGGTAATTTTTCCCGGAATGATTTCCAGTTCAAGCGTACCGCTGCGGGACCATTCCTTTTTTGCCATGATAATACCGCCTGTTTCCGGCGCGGCCTTCCAGTCTTCCGGCATGTCCCAACTGCAAATCAACTGCGCCTCATTAATGCAGGAACGCTTCAGTTTCAGGAAAAGCCGTTTGGAAACCCCGGACTTAATATACGGGCCGTCTTCATAGTCAACCGAGAGATTACCGTATGGAAGGTCGAAAATCAATTCATAAGGCGATTGCTGCCAGATTAATTGAGCGGAGATATCCGCCGGTTTTTTCAGGCGTTCCCCGGATATCCGGGTTTTACCGTTAAGGATCGGGAGCAGGTCAGGATTTAGACAACGTGCCTGTTTTGCCAATCTTATGACTCGATCCGTAAGCGCGGAAAGTGTCTTTGGAACGTCCATGCCAAAGGTGCTGATCGCGCAAGTTACAATCGTTTCGCCAATCGGTTCGATCCAGTGTTCAGGAATTCCGCTGCGGCCGTTAATGATTCCAAGAATAGCCCCCGCGGTAGCCGCGGTACAGTCGGTGTCATCCCCGCAATTGACCGTCAGGCAGCAGCTTTTGCCGAAATCCCCTTCGCCGTAAAGCAAACCGATAATCAGGAAGCCCAGGTTCATTGGCGCTTGAAACCAGCCGGTTGCCGCGTTTGCCTTGACCACGGTTTGACGCGCGCCGCGAAAATCTGTTCCTTTGTCATATTGTTCACAGACCAGGCGGATCGATTGTGCGACCTGCGAATCCTGAGGAATTTTCGACAGGCCGATACGGATCAGCTCCCGTATATCCTTTTCAATAAATGCCGCCGATTCAATGGCTACGGTGAACATCTCAGCATAAATACCCTCGCCGTAGTGGTCGGCGCAGGCATCCATCCAGGCAAAACGCAGTGCCTCGTCTGGATCTCCCGGGAACAGACAGGCCCATATCTCAGAACGAATCCAGGCTCCGTTACTGTTCTTCCAGGTTTCATTATTACAGGAACCGGAGAGTGGTGGATAAAGTCCGTTGGCGATATTGGCCTTGCAGACGCCATATTCATTCCAGGAGGCGGATATGTGATTCATCCAGTATTCTCCGAGCAAACGAGGAGTAACTTCATAAATGCCGTTTTCCTCGATCGCCTGGAGCCAGACCAATTGCAGATCAAGGTCATCATTGGGAACGGGCGAACCGGATAATTCCTGAGTGTAAAAGTCTATCTCATTCATCTCCTGGATGCCCTCAACCGGCGCGCCCAGCGTTCCGCCGATATTCTTGCCGGTCCAGCATCCGGATACTTTGTCCCGGAATTCTTCGATATTCAGGTTTTCCATATTTTTCCTTTTAAAATATTATTTTTCGAGTGTGACAAAACCAAATCGCGACGGAATCCGCCAGGATTCGCTAATTGTTGGTGACCATGAACTGCGTTCTTTGCCACCGGCAACGCGGTCGCGGCAGACGTTCATAGCCCACTCTGAACCGACATTGCCGCCATCCACTGCCAGACTTTTGAGAGGAATGGCGATTTCCGCGCTCCAGCGGTTGTTTTTTTTGCATATCCTGCAGGTCAATTTGCTGTTCCAGGTAAATTCATTGGACCCGGCATAATGCTGTGGCGAACCGAACCAGCCATCCAGATATACGCCTTTGGCGTTTATTATTATCTGCCCATGACTGTCCGGGTTTTTCCGGTTTGGTGCTATGAATATTTCCAACGCGTCATCTTCCCATATATATGGATATGCGACGCTGTCATTGGCGGCGGCTTTAGTCACCAGTTTATGCATGGCCGGTTCGTCAGCGTCGACCATGATATACAGGTTTTCGTCGTCGTGGAGCATTCTCACGAAAGTTTCAGCCAGTGGCGGTTTGGCGTCGGTTTGGCGGACAAAGTCAAGAATATTGGCTTTGCGCCAGAGTTTTTCATTGCGGCGTCCGTCAATGACCGGTCGTTCGGTCGTGCGTTTGACAACGTAGTCCGGGCGACGACTGCGGGTATTGCTGACCTTGTCGACATAAGGATAGAAATGATTTTGGATCAGGCTGATGCGTTTAGCGTATATAGAACCCGGCTTGACCGAGGCGGACGCGGCTTCAAGGTATGATTTAAGTTTTTTCAATGCCGCTTCCGTGTAAAGAGTCTTTGCCAGATCGGCTTTTGCACTGCGGTCCTTGACTTTCATGTTGGTCCACAGGGTTTCCGCGTAAGTCCAGAACTTTTTCATGGCCGGGGCGCCGGGGCCATAAAACTTTTCATAATAATCCTTGAGGAGGCCGTCAAGGCTCGAATCCGCGTCCCATAACAATTTTCCGGTCAGATAAATATTAAGGTGATTCATTTCCGGATAGGCGATATAATAGCCTTTTTCAACTTCGACAAACTCGCCGTTCGATTTGCCTTTGAGGCGTTTGATGTCGGTATCCAGCCACTTGCTGAAAATAATCGGCAGCCCGGTCAGGTGAGAGTTGGTCATGTCCCAGCAATAATAGTCCCAGGTAAAGAAATTTTTGGTGATTTTCGCCCACTGTTCCGCGATCACGTCGTTGCGGGCGCGGTAGAAGTCGTCAAAACGGAATCCGACCGCCTTGGTGAACATCACCGCGACATTCGGCTCCAGTTTCACCCGGTCCGGCACCAGCATCCATTTACTGTAGGCCGCGCAGCCGATCAGTTTGTCAGGATGGCGTTTCCCGACTTCTTTCGCCACCCGGTTGACGAAGTTCCACACGTAGTTGGAGTACTTGCCGGTCTCCGGTTTGTCGTTGTCTGCTTGAGCTTGACAGGCCGCGCATTCACAAATCCCCACGAGGTGGTCGTTCGGCATAACCGCGAAAACTTTTTGTTCGGGGTGGTTGTCGAAATAGCGGCAGATGTCATCAACATACTGACGGAACAGGCCGGGATTTGAGAGACATAGGTTGCCGTTTCTCTGACAGGTTGTATTGTAGTCGCGTTTACCGTTTTTCAGGAGGGCGAAGTATTCCGGATGGGCCGAGTAATATTTTTTCATGTCATAAAAACTATGATTGATGTAAACCGGAAACGGCGCGCCGAATCCTGCGCGGCGATACCATATCGCGGCATCGTCATTCCGGTTGAAAAGCCCGAAATACATTACCCGGTAATAAAAGTCCGGAGATTTTTCGAGATTCATGTCATCAACAGTTATTGTCTTTGTTTTGGGGACCACTTCACCCAGTTCTCCAGGCATAAACCAGCGAACCCCGCAATTTTTCCGCAAGAACTGATATACGGCATAGAGAGTACCCGCTTCGCCAAAAGCACAGATTTTATGCTTCTTGTTGTATATATGAATTGCCTGAAACGGACTTTTGAAACCGACTAAAGGTTTTTTCCCTTTGTAATCCCTGCCGAACAGATATATTGCTTTGTTCCCTTTGGTAATGATTTTGAACCCGTCATATTTCAAACCTTTGGTGGATAGCCCGGCCGCACGTGTTCCGGCTCCTTCTCCTACGAAGATATTGACGTCGGCGCCCGGTTTGTCTGTAATCGGTAAACTAATACCGGAAATTTTTTGCAGATAAGTTTGCAGCTCTTTCGCCGCGTATTTTACATTTACGGGGGCGGCGGGGTCCACAACAATGACAGCAGAGGATTTACCGTTTTTTATCAGCGTTATCTTCGCCTGAATGTTAGTATTTAGTATTGCTGATATTGCAATTACTGTTATTAGTTTGATTATAGTGAAGCGATACATACAAATTTCCTTCTGTTCGATAGATTGTTTATTTATTAACTTTGCAAAGCAATATATTCCGGTTTGTAAAAAATTTCTGTCGGTTTCAGGCCGGGTTCATTGATCTGGCGCAACAGCAGGTCAACGGACAGCCGGGCTGTTTCCATAATATCCCCCTCGAAATAACCCGCCAGATCGAAAGGCATGCCAATCGGAATCTGCCGGTTTCTATAGGTAATTACCGGGGGGATATGAACCTTTTTCTGTAACAGGTAACAAACTATGTAATTGGTCATAAAATCATCCGGGATGAACAGTCCGTCAGGCCGTGCTTCTTCCGGCATGGCAATGATTCTGTCGGCCAGCTCCTGCCAGCTTGCCCACATCTGCTGCGGAGTTGTTTGCAACTGCGGAGGGTGGTTGACGGAAAACAGATATTTTTCCCATTGATTTTTTCCAACTAAAGGCTCGGCTACTTCACGAAAAAGTTTTGTTGTTTCCTCCCCCTCCGGATAGCCGGAAAACATAATTCCCGGTCTACGAGAACCAATACGGACCAGTTCATTCAATCCGTCGGCATAGAACGACTGGTCGACAAATACCCGGTGAGGAAACTCGGTGTGGTTACCGAAGTAGCAAACTGGGACATTATTTTTAGCGCATATCCTCATGGTTTCATCATCCAGCGGCACCGTGGTTATCAAGCCATCGATAAGATGCTGCCGGACATTACGCAGAAGTCCTGAAAAGAGCGATATGGAATCATGCTCATTCATGACGGCGTCATCTCTGAGAAAAATAACCGGTTGGCAGCCTCTGTCATGCAGCTGCAATTCCATGCATTGAATCAGGTTTACGCCATACGTATAGGCCGGAATCCGCATACAAACCACGCCGATTTGCCGTCCCAGACTGCCGTCGGCATTTTCGCTGCTCAAAAATATTCCTTTGTTGCCGCGTAATTCCAGTATCCCGCTGTCGCGTAAGAAATAAACGGCTCGACGTATCGTTTCGCTGCCGACGTTGAGTTTTTTTCTCAGTTCAGCCTGAGTCGGCAGTTTGTCGCCAACCGAAAGATTGCAATCCCGAATATAGCGAATCAAACTGTTTTTTACCAGTTCGGTCTGTTGTCCCTGATTATTTTTGTGATTAACCATTTGCGCCTTTCTTATTAGCATGAACAAAAAGTAGTTCATGGATTAAATTATATGTCATTCTCAATGATTTGTCAAGGGGGTTTTCTCAAAAAAAACAAAAAATTAAATCATTTATTTCAAGTCGTTTACAAGCTTTATAAACAAGATCGCACGACATAATTTATTCGTCGATCATGCCCCTGTCGATGCTCTTAAAACAAGATTTTTGCGCTACGTCTATATATTAATGATTTTTATTTTTTGCTGAAAATAAAACTGTAAAGATCGGCTTCAAGCATTCTGCACCGGAGTTGGAACGGCTGATTTTTTCGCAGCGGAATTTTGCCGTTACTCCACTCTGGACGATAAGCCAGGGTGTCGCCGTAAAACTTTCGGGATTCAGTAAAGGTGTAACCGGGGATCGGAGTCCCTTTTTCATCCTGAAGTTCAACTGCAAACATGCCACCGGCGGAGGTTGCGACATTAAATTCCAAATGACCGCCGGGATAGAGGAGTACCTTTGATTGCCACTCGCCGCCATCAATTCCGGCGTTTAACGATATGAAACCGTCCGGCCGCAATGTATAACGCACCTGACTGCGGTTGTGATACATGGATAATTCATCTTCCGCGGTTTGAATGATATTAAGAGCCAGATAATTGGAGCGGTTTCCCCATCTTGCCGGGTCCATGCCGGGAGTTATCCAGGCTCCGGGAAACGGACGCAGAATAGGTCCGCCGGATCGGGAAAAACACAGTGCAATATCGGTTGCGGCTCCGCGGTCCTCAAAAAAACGGGTCATCGTTCCGATGTAATAATGGTTAGCCCGGCAGTAAGGATGAATTCCGCTGACATAGAGATGTTCATTTTCCCGATTGACATCCAGTTCCTGGAATTTGCTCCACTTGAGACAGTCCTGGGACACCGAGCGGCAGACAGTCCGCAATTTTCGCCCGTCTTTGGTCAGGTTTACTCTGAAATAGAGAACGTATTGTTCCTCAATTTCGGAATAAAAGCAGGAATTTTGAGAATCGAAAGCGTAATCGAATTTTTTCTCCGGCTTAATTACCGGCTTTTTTTTGTACGGATGAAAATTTATTCCGTCGCTTGAATAAAAAGCGAATAACCCGCCTTGCTCGAAAATACCTCCCAAAGCCTTGTAACGTTCCGAGGCCTTACAATTCGGGTTGGTATCCAGAAACGGGGTGAAGTTGTGGGTTTCCCCGTAGTGGGTTTTGTCAACCACGCATCTTATGACATTCGGAACCGAGCATTCATAACAATTAACTTTAGGGGTGGTCCAGTGACTTCCATCTTTGCTTTCGGCGTAACCGGTAAATTCCCCGACAAAGCCTTCGGTGGGCGGGTTGGGGCTGTCGACGCCGGTATAATTGGAAAAGTTTCCTCTGTAATACCGGCGCACAAGGTCACCGTCTTTTATCACGGTTTGATAGTGCCCTATCGGACTGCTTGGCTCCGGGGAGTGCGCAACCGGTGAATGGAGTTTGAAAGCCAGGTCCCCGTTTTTTTGTGCCATCAGAAAATCATCAATGAAAAGTTCCCGCTTCATTCCGATGTCATATGGTGCAACCATTTTTCAGCCTTTTTCTGGTTATTTCATTCAAATTAATTGCATGAACAATTTTTTGTTCATGCTATTAAGAATACAGTCTTTTTTTCATTTGTCAAGAGGATTGATTTAATTTACGAAAGAAAAATATTCAAAAAAGGCAGCTTCTTTTTTCGATGATGATCAAAATGGTTACATTGTATAAAATAGTATTATGTACTTTATTAAAATAATGTAATATATTGGAAATAATAATGTTAACTGCAATATGAGGGTGACTGTTAGAGATTGAAGAAAATAAAAATCTGGAAATATTTCCAGTTTTTGTGTTGTTTTTTTAGTTTCAGCATGTATTATAAAACTGGAAATATTTCCAGGAAGGTGAAATTGAATGAATTCTAAGAAAATAACCATTAAAGATATTGCACGGGATTGCGGCGTTGGGCTTGGGACCGTTTCCAGGGTGGTGAATTCTCAACCGGGAGTAAAAGACGAAGTCCGGCGCAAGGTTTTGCAATATATTGAAGACATTGGCTGGCGCAGCAACAGTTTGAAGAATCGATTGAAGCTGCCGGAGCCGGGAAAGTCAGTGGTGTTTATCGCTTCAACGTCGATACTTGAGCGTAAGTATGATCAGGATCTGCTTCGGGTGGTGTTGGAACAGGTAATCTCAAACGGCTTTTCCCCGATGACGCTGTTCGGGCAATGCCGGGTGAATCTGGAACGTTGTTTAAGTATGAAACCTTTTGCAGTTATCATTGCCGGGGTCAGTTCCTTTCAGAAAGAACTGGTGGAAAAACTGTTGAACTTTGGCATTCGGGTTGTTTGCCTTGGAGAATGTGATGTCTATGCCGGACCGTTGATCTTTCCCGACTACCGCAAAGCGGCCGGGAAAGCGGTCAAGTTGCTGGAAAAACATGGACACCACCGGATAGGCTTTTTCGGAGGTTTGGGGATTGTGAAAAGAGTAAAACAAATGGAAGAGGTGAATATTCGCCGCATCCGGGAGATGTTGACGGGAATAACATCGGTAAAGCCGGATTTTTCATTGGAAGATGATGTAGTGAGCGATTGTTTCTGCGATCTTTCGGGTTTGAAACGGAAATTGCAAAAAGGCAGTCACAGCGCCTGGATATGCAGTGACGAGAAAATGTGCAGACAGTTTTTGAATTGTGCTGCGGGGCTGGGAATATCGGTTCCGGAAAAGTTGGCTTTAGTCGGTTTTACCCAGGATTTACCGGACTACTCTTTCCATGTGGATGTCACCCGCTTTTATCCGGATAACAAATCCCAGGCCGCCAAGGTTATTGAAATTTTATGCTCTGATGATGTTTGTGTGTCAGGGGAATATACTTTTGCCTGCCGCTTTCATGCCGGAAGTACGATCGGGGAGTTTCCTGGGTAATATATCCTCTAAATCGGGAAATTATTGAAATGTTGTATTTTGCTATATGTATGTTTTTTATGCTTCAGGTCGGAGCTGGGCTGCTTTTCAAGATGGGAGCGGTTCATCGTGAATATTGGACGCTGGGGTTTGTATTGGGAAATCTACTGGGGATTACCAGTATTTATTTCTTGATGCTGGTATATAAACAGGTAAACCCGAATGTCGGGGAAGCCATTTGCCGCGGAGGGTATTTTGTTCTTATCCAGATCGCGTTTATTCTGGTGTATAACTCTAAATTAAACCTTATCCAATGGGGTGGGATTTCAATGATCCTGATTGGCATTTTGATTGTGTCCCTATATGGCAATCAGCTGGAAGTTTGAAAATTACCTTTAAAATTTACTTATTGAGGAGCTGTTAAAAAATAAAATTTACACCTGTGCGTTTCTCCCGGTTGCTTTGTGTTTTGCCGACTCGTTACATAGCTGAGGCTATGCGCCTTATCGGCAACTCCACAAATCATTCCGGGATAATTCACTCATTTTGTCAAGTTTATTTTTAAACAGCTCCTTAGCAACTTCAATTTTTTGCAGACAAGAGGAGATAATTCATGAAGGAATTTACTGGATTCACATGCGGAATGGGAATCGGCGGCTGGTTGACCAACTATAAACGCTTCAATGTGCTGCCTGAGGGATGGCGCATGAAACTCTCCCCGGGGGATTTTGAGCATTTCGAATCTTATATTACCCGAAGGGATATTGATTATATCGCGTCACTGGGCATCGATCATATTCGGCTCGGTTTCGATCAGATCGTTCTGGAGGAAGCGCCGGGAAGGTATCGTGAGCAGATATGGGATATCCTTGACCGCTTTATCGTCTGGTGTCAAGACGCCGGGTTGAATGTCGTATTCAATCTGCATAAAGCAATCGGCAACTACTGCGATATCAAGGAAGACGTTTCACTAATGGAGTCAGGGGAATTGCAGGAGCGTTTTACGGCTCTATGGTTGGCGATTGAAAGGCGTTACAGTAATCAGCCGGAAATTGCGTTTGAACTGTTAAATGAAGTTCGAAACATTCCGCCGGAGCAATGGAATAATCTCGCGCAAAAAACTATACGGGTTATAAGAGCTGTTAATCCGGACCGTAAGATCATTATCGGTGGCATCAACTGGAACAGCTATAACGCTTTGCAATATCTGACCGGTTATGATGACGACATCATTTTTACCTGGCATTTTTATACCCCCTTTGAGTTTACGCATCAGCAGGGCGTATTACAGGCTGGGCCTTTATACTATAACCGGCGCATGCCATACCCCGGAGATATTGCCCTCTACAATGAATTTCAGGAATTCGTTAATGGCGAGAAAGACTACTACAAAGGCTGGACGCGCATGGATAAGGATTTCATGCGCAATGAATTGTCACCGGTTTTCGATTATATGACGGCGAACCCTGACCGGATTGTCTGGTGCGGAGAATTCGGGACAATCCGGCACTGTCCGCTTGAATATCGGGAAAACTATATGGCTGATTTTATTTCGCTACTGCGGGAACATGATATACCATATTGTACATGGAATTATCTGAGTACGCCCAATGACGGCAACCGGTTTAGTCTGGTGGATGACGATAAGCGTGAAATTTTGAGTCGGCGACTGGCCGATATAATTGTCGGAAATTTCTGAAATCCGCAAAAAAAACAGCCGGTCAAATGACCGGCTGCGACTTGAGAACAAGCCTTATATCAAACAGGATAAACTTTTTTGACTATCAGCAATTATGATATTTCTCGAGGGGTCGTTAAGATTATCACATGCTTTTTGACAAAAAAGGTCCTGTAGATTTATTTATAAATATACAGCAATGCCAAGTAGTGGCTCCCAAATGTTTACTCAAGCAAAATGGCATCCACCGGACAGCCTTCAATCTGGACTGCTTCAAGACAACTGCCTTCGGCTTCAGGAGGTACGTTTTCCATTCTGACTTTCGCAATATTTCCATCCATTTCAAAAACTTCAGGGCAAATTCGGACACAGAATTTGCATCCGATACAAACTTCCGGGTCGACTGTCGCTTTCATAATATGGGGCCTGCATTGGTTATTGGTTATTTGATTTGCAGTTCTTTGCAACTCTCCCATAAGCCGTGGATATTGCAGTAACTGGCGGCGATAATTGATCCGGGTTTTTCTGTTTTGAAGCAGATTGCGGCACAATGATGGGTATAGACCCCGCTGCTGTCCGGTCCGGCGGCGGATTCGCCATGTGCGCAGAATTCAACTCTGCCTATTTCGATTGGAAACTTGCCGTCTTCCGGTTTGAAATAAACCGCAATCCATCGGATATGATGTTCCGTTTTATTGGGATGAGCTACTTCTTTGCCGACGCTGACGCAAACTTTAATATTTTCACCGGCGATGGCCTCGTCCGGAGCATCAATTACCGGTACATGTTTTTCTGTTTTCCAATCATCATGCTGAATAAGTTCACATAAACAACTCATGACTGTTCTCCTTCGTTATTTTTTTTGTTTTCCAGTACGGTGATATTATTGTTTTAGAAAGAAACGTGCCAGGAACGGTATAATCCAGCCAGGGGGATAAAATAAGTGTAGTCAGAAGACGGTATTTTTTATTGTAATACGTTTAAGTCGTTTATCCTTAGTCGGAAATGTTTTTAGTTTTTCCGGTTTTACATAAGTAAAATGTGGATGCATGAATACAAATATATTACAAAAAAGGTTAATTTTGTTCCCGGGTTAATCGTCTGATGTGCATTATGAAACACCTGAATCATATCATTTTGACACAGTCAAACGAAACGGACGAGATTTCCTGATAGGATACCTAATACTCCTTCACATTGTTCATCTGATTGATGTGGGTCATCAGTTCGTCAAGAAAAGTCATATGCTTTTGTTCTTCATCAGCTATAATCAGAATTTGTTTCTTTAGCGTTTCATCATAAACATCCTGAACCCAGCCGCGATAGAATTTCTCTGTTTGTCGTTCAATTACTAAAGTTTTTTCAAGCGACTTAATATCTTGAGTTGAAAAGTTGACCTGTTGCATCGAGTTCAACAAATCCGGAAAGACATTATCCGAGTCTCCGCCTGTAAACATCGGCATCTCATCATGTTGCGATCTTCTCTCAAATAAAACAAAGAAATCATAGTGTTTTATTTCATGGTCGATCATCAACTCCCAAAAAAGTTTTAATTCGGGATGGATGGCTTGATTGGCTGTATTCTGATAAAATTTAATGCAGTCCATTTCCATTTTTATCGCATATTCAAATGCATTCAATATATGTTCTCCTTGATTCAGTCTTTTTTGTATCACTTTTCCTTTGAATGTTTTTCATTAGAAAGAATCGTGCCAATCATTGCTGCCGGTATTTTTAGTTCAGTTGTGATTTCCGGATGAATTATTTGTTTTATTCCGGAACAAGTTTGACAGAATATTTTGTCACCTTAATTTGCATTGAGATGATTTTGAGGTTATTATTAAATTCTATTTATTGAAATATAAGGAATGCGCGATGTTTAGCTCGAAACTGAAATACAGACTATTCCTGCCGTTGTTTATTTCATTAGGCGTTGTCCTGCTGTATTTCCTCGCCCAGGATAACTATTTGCTTTTTCACTCCATTATTGAACTTTCAACCATCGCGATTGCCTTTGCGCTGTTTCTGGTTGCCTGGAACGTTAAAGACAGGACGAATAATTATAATCTGATCTACCTGGGGATTGCATATTTTTTCGTCGGGGTCATTGACCTGTTTCATACATTCTCATACAAGGGAATGGGGATATTCCATTACAACTACTTCAGCAGTGAACTCTGGATCAGCGCGCGTTACATGGAAAGCATATCGCTATTGATATTCATGGCAATAGCCGGCAAGAAAAAGCCTCTTCGATTTGAGATAATCTTCAGTATATATCTGGTCATTACCGGATTATTGCTTGCCAGCATCTATTATTGGGATTTTTTCCCCGTTTGTTACGTGCCGGAGACAGGTCAGACCGGATTTAAAATATACAGTGAATATATTATTTGTGGCATATTTGCGGTGGCTTTCTGGGGGCTTTGTCGCAACCGGATATGCTTTGATAAGACTTTGCTGAAACTGCTTTCCTGGTCAATTGTTCTCAGTATAGCGGCAGAGTTCTGTTTCAGCCTTTATGTCAACGTCTTCGGGTTTATGAATTTCACCGGACATATTTTCAAGTTGGCTTCATTCTACCTCATCTACAAGGCAATTATCGAGAATGGATTGAGCCAGCCTTTCAATGTGATATTCCGTGAATTGAAGAAAAATGAGGCGCTCCTGAATATGACCCAGGAAGTGGCCAGAATAGGCGGTTGGGAATATGATCTGAACACAAAAGAATTGAACTGGACCGACGAAGTGTTCCAGATTCATGAATTGCCTCAGGATTATCGGGTTGATTTCAATAACGCTTTGGAGTTTTATCAGGAAGATTCAATTCAAAAAATCAAAGATACTGTAGAACAGGTTACCAGTACCGGAGGCAAGGACGACCTTGAACTGGAAATGACTACATCCAGGGGACGGAGAATTTGGGTCAGGATTACTTTTGCTGCGCGTATCGAAAATGGACAAACCGTTGGACTTTACGGTATAATTCAGGATATCACCGAAGACAAAAACATCGAAAGCCTGCGTGAAGATATGGAAAGAATCAACCGGCATGACTTGAAAATTCCGTTGAATTCGATTTATATCGCGGCTCAGCTTCTCGATAAGAAGAAAACAGAGGATGATTACAGGAAGATTGCGGATATTATTAAAACTTCAACTTACCGGCTGATGGACATGATAAATCTCTCTCTGAGTATTTACAAAATAGAGGAGGGGGCATATAAGCTGTGTTCCAGTCCATTTAATCTGGCCGCAGTGCTGAAAAGGATTATTAAAGAACAGCTGCCGATCGTAGAATTTGACCTGAAAATTGATCCGGGCTCATTCTCTGAAGAAAAAGCTTTCATAATTAACGGTGAAGAGAGTTTGATTTATTCAATGCTCTCCAATCTTTTGAAGAATGCTGTTGACGCTTCGTCGATTGATGAAAAAATTAAAATAAATTTGAGTAATCGAGGCGATGTATGTGTTCTTGAAATTAATAATCGCAGAGTTATTCCGGAGGAATTAAGGGACTGTTTCTTTTCCAAGTACACTACTTCAGGGAAGAAGGGCGGAGTCGGTCTCGGAACATACGGCGCAAAACTTATTGCCGAACTTCATCGCGGTGACATCTCAATGATTTCATCGGATGAACAGGGAACAGTTGTTACAGTAGAACTTCCATATGACACTGAAACAGTTATCAATCTGGAAGAAATGCTTTAACTTCCGTCCCGTGAACATCCGATGAAAAGAGAAGAGAAGAGTTATTTTTTTACTTCATTTTTTTAATGAAATTAAGCACATCTTCATAATCAGGTTCCTGAACAATTTCCGGAACAAGCTGAGAATATGCGATTTTTCCCTGGGCGGTAATGACGATAACCGCTCTCGCAAGCAGTCCCGCCAGTGGGCCGCTGACCATTCTGATTCCGTATCTGTCGCCAAAATCGCGATTCCTTAATTCCGATACCGGAATAACATCTTCAATGCCTTCAGCTGAACAGAATCTTGTATGGGCGAACGGCAGATCGAGTGAAACGCACAAAACCTTGCAGTTGTCCAGTTTTGCCGCTTCAACGTTGAACCGGCGAACCGAAGCGGCGCATACCGAAGTATCAACACTGGGAAAAACATTCAACACCAGGGTTGAGCCGGCAAAATCATGCAGTGTCACATCGGACAGGTCGGTTTTTGTCAGAATGAAATCCGGTGCGTTACTTCCTGCTGCCGGTAAATTTCCGCTTAGTTTTACCGGATCTCCTTTTAGCGTGATAGTACTCATAAGTTCCTCCTTGTCATTAATAAAAGAAACGGGTTAATTATTTTTCCATATCAGATCACATGCGTCCGGCGGCATCCAGTGGGCATCTTTACCTTCCCACTTGACGTTGCAGCCGATCGGATTGGTGACTGCCCTTCGTAAAGTCTTTCCTGATAGATGATCTTCAAGAGCGTTCTCCAGATCATTTACGGTTATTTCGTCGGAATTACGCGGGTTGTCTACTCCGCGTCCGGTGTAAACAAGTTTGCGCTTCTGATCGAATACAAAGAAATGAGGAGTACGAAGCGCTCCATAGGCTTTTGCTACCTCCTGGGATTTGTCCCGTAGGTATATCCACGGAAATTTATTTTGTTTCATCCGCTTTACCATATATTTGAAGCCGTCTTCTTCGTAAGTATTCGAACTGTTGGCGTTTATTCCGACAAAGGTGACGCCTTGCGGTTTGAATTTTTCCGCGGTTGCCCGGGTAACTTCATCGGAACCAATGACATAAGGGCAATGGTTGCATGTGAAAAATATCACCAGAACCGGAGCTTCGTCAAAATCCTGCAACGAATAATCCTTGCCGTCTGTTCCCGGCAATTTAAAATTCGGGGCTTTTTTGCCTATTTGTAAAGTAAAAGCCATTATCTGCCTTTCTGGTTTTTTGCTTATTACGAGTATGGGAAGGTCAAATTTTTTTTTATTGACACATCCTTACTTCGTAAATATATCAAGAAAGATTCATGCCAGGATGTTATTGATCTATTTTCTTGCCTGAAAGACTGCGTTAAAGGTGGAACAGAGATAGAGACAACATGACCGAATGTCGCTTATTGAAGCGTTGGTTGTCGCAATTTGGCACAACTGTTGATTCTCCGCAGGTCCGGTCATTTCCGGTTCAATTTACGATACAGGGTGGAACGGCTTACTCCAAGTAATTTTGCCGCCTGGCTGAGATTGCCGTCGGACGCCTCAATAGCTTTGTCAATCATTATGCTTTCAGTTTCCTCCAGTGTGGTCATCGGGATATTGTTTTTTGCGGTCTCGTCAGACAGGGAATTAAAAGTATTTGGAGATGAGCCGTTTTTCAGTAAGGATTTTATGATATCAAGTGAAACCTGTCCGTTTCTGGCAAAAGTCAATGACTCAAAAATGATTGACTGCAACTCCCGGACGTTGCCGGGAAAGGAATATTGTGTAAGGAGTTCATAGAACTTCGGATCGACCCGGGGAGCCTCTTTTTCAAGTTCACGGCATGCCTCGATCATAAAATAATCGGCTAACGGCTTAATGTCCTCCGGGCGTTCCAGCAATGGGGGAACATGGATATGGTGCAGTTTTAAACGGTAATAGAGGTCTTTACGGAAGTTGCCGTCAGCGATCAGGTCATTCAAGTCGTGGTTGGTCGCGGTGATGATCCTCGCGTTTGATTTCACCAGATTGTCGCTGCCCAGCGGATAATACTCTTTCTGCTGAATAAGCCTGAGAAGTTTAACTTGCGAACTCTCCTTTAAATCGCCGATTTCGTCAAGAAAAATTGTGCCGTCCTGGGCTGCTTCAATCAGGCCGTGCCGTTTTTGTTTGGCATCGGTATATGCCCCCGATTTGTGCCCGAAGAGGGTGTCTGAAAAATTCATGTCATCAAGTCCGGCTACGTTCAGGGTGACCAGTTTGCCTTTACGGCTGCTGGCCTGATGCACTGCTTCAGCTATCAGTTCCTTTCCGACTCCGGTTTCTCCGGTTATCAGGACCGGCTGTGAGGTAACCGCAATTGATTCGATATATAGAAAGATAGAGTGCATTTGAGGACTGGCGCTGATTATTCTCGAAAAACATTCCGGATGTTTCAGCTTGTTGCTGACCATTGAGTCGTTCAGCCTCATGTTTTCACAACGCAAGCAGCGTATTTCAATTGCATGGTTTATCACATTCAATAACGGCTGGGTTTCAACCGGTTTAACCAGGAAGTCGAATGCCCCGGACTTCATACAGCCGACCGCCGTTTCAATCTCCTGATTTGCGGTTACGACCGCAGCCGGAATTTGCGGATAATCTTCCGATAATTTTTCCAGCATTTTCATTCCGCCCATGCCCGGCATTGACAGATCAAGAATAACCAGAGCCACATCCTGATTGGGTAAAATCTTAAACGCCGCTTCGGCGGAACTGCACGAAATATAATTATCGTAGCCGGAATCAAGCAGCAGGAGTTCATAAGAATGCAGAGTCAATTCATCATCATCGACCAGCATGATAGGGAGCGCCGGGTTTTTTTTGATGTTGATATCTTTGCTCATTTTTTGTGACTCCTGTTTCCTTGCGTTAATCCTGAATATAATGTTTCGCCTAAATATTCGGATTTTGTGTGATAAAAGTAAAGAATATTACTTGATGCTTTAATAATATAGTCTGTTTGTGGTGATTTGCCAGCTTTGATTCACAAATCCGGCCTTATGGGTGAATCAGGTGATAATAGCAGTTAAGAACATCGTTTACGTATAATATTCGGTGAGGCTGTGCAATGACTCCGGGATGATTGCTGTTTTTTTTGTCGAGACAATCATCATGGAAAGTGCATAATTGAACAAATAAGTGAGTTCTCATTGCGGTATTGTCGCGGAGAGACGCCTTGAAATTTTTTGAATACTCGTGAAAAATAGTGGACATCGTCAACACATACCCTGCCGGCAATTTCTTCGATGCTCAAGCTGGTTTTTCTTAACAACTCTGATGCGTGTTCGGTTTTTCGCTTCATTATCCAGTTGCTTGGAGTGTAGCGGACATGTTCTTTAAACAGTCTGAACAGGGTTGTCCGGGAGCAACTGCCTGATACGCATAAATTGCTGATCTTGATATAATGTTCCAGTTGCCCGTCAATGTAGTCCAGAATTTTCAGCAGCGAAGCCGGCATTCCATCTCGTTGTTGATACTGATGATTTTGGGCATGAAAGATTTCGTAAAACAACAACCTTGCCAGCATTCTTGCTGCTTGTTCGCTTCTGGGTTGACGGTTGAACCAGGCCACGGTATATTCCGCCAATTCTTCCAGCGGACGGTGATTCTTGAAGTTACTGGAGAACTCAGTTGAGAATCCCAGGGCAGGAACATTATGCCTTTGCCGATGCTCTTCAAGGTTTGGCCGCAGCTGATTATAAAGGGTGTAATTGATCATGCCGCGTGATTTCAATTCAGGAATAAGGTGGATTCCCGCCACCAGGAACGGTTCGTCTTTATCCGCGTGATAACTGACTGAATGGTTCCAGGGCATGAATAAAAAATCTCCAGTTTGAAACTGGTATTTATTCCGGTTTACAGTAACGGTTCCCCGGCCGCTTTTGCACCACAGCAGCATCAGACTTTGTTCTTCGATGACCTTTGCCGTTTTTCCCGGCGCGAAAGCAGCGTAATTAGCATAGATGACTATCGCGTCAGGAACCAGTGATAAAATAGCGTTAAGAGTATTAGATTTCATTTTTTTCGCTGTTAATGGTTTATTATGGTATTATAGTCCACATAATAGTAATTTAATCCATTGTGAAATTTTTTCATGCCGGATATAATTAAAATAGTTAATTTAGCGTTAATACCCTGACGCTTGCATCAGGGATGGCCATTAACAATAATACAATTTTTAATTAAAGGAACATTGATTATGTCGGCATCAGGTAAAACGGCTAAATACACATCCAAAGAACGAGTATTAATTAGTTTGCATAAAGGAATCCCGGATCGGGTTCCGGTGAATTACTCCAGCAATGCCGGGATTGACCGGCGGCTTAAAGCCTGGTTCAACCTGGAACCGGACGATGATTCGGGCCTCAGGCGGGTTTTAGGGGTTGATTTTGCCGGCGCTCATGCCGCTTATACCGGACCTCGCCTCCATCCAGAAATTAAAGGCGCAGTCATGGTGAACCCGGAGACTGGTGTGCGGACCCGCTGGATCGAACATGAAAACGGCGGTTACTGGGATTTCTGTGATTTTCCTCTTTTGGATGCTGATTTGGAACAAATTGAAAGCTGGCCCCTGCCATCAGCGGACGACTACGATTATGAGCAATTGACAGTGCAGGCGAAGCGAGCCGGAAACAGGGCAGTTTATGTCGGTAGTCCCGGTTTGGCCGATGTCATCAACAGCAACGGCATACTTCGCGGCATGGAGCAGGTTCTGATTGACCTGATAACCGACAATCCGGCCGGATTGAGGTTGATTGAACGCCGGGCCGACCTGGCATTGGAAGTCACAGCCAGGGCTTTGGATGCCGCGGCGGGGATGATTGATTTTTTGTGGATGGGCGAAGATCTCGGAACTCAGCATTCTCCCCTGATCGGGCTTGACTTGTACCGCAAGCATTTACGGCCTGTTCATCAACGTTTCATCGATCTGGCTAAATCACATGACCTGCCGGTAATGATCCACAGTTGCGGTTCCAGCAGTTGGGTGTTCGAGGATTTTATTGAAATGGGAATTGACGCGGTTGATACGCTGCAGCCTGAAGCTGCGAACATGTCTCCTGAATATTTGAAAAAAACTTTTGGCGGTCGTCTGGCTTTTCACGGCTGTATTTCCACCGCAGGTCCGGTTGCGTTCGGAACTCCCGAAGCGGTGACTGAATATTGCCGTAATACACTTGAAATAATGATGCCCGACGGTGGTTATTGTTTTGCTCCAACCCATTGTCTTCAGGATAACAGTCCTACCGAAAATGTGGTTGCCATGTATCAGGCGGTTGACCGTTTCGGCTGGTACGGTTAATCTTGATTATACCTGCGCAAGTTTTTTTGGCAGGGAGCTTTTTGTTGCATTTACAGCTTCGAAAATCGCGTGAACTATATTGAAATGCCTCTTATCAGGTTATATATTGAATTTAATCAGGAGCGTCTGCTCTTTGAATGTATTTATTAGATTAACAGGGAACTTTTATAGAGGGCGAATATTGACTGAATACATACACCGCGACAACGTTTTCCGCCTTTTTCATAAAAGAATAAAATTTGTTTTTATCGCTGTTTTCATGCTTTTAAATTTGCATCTCAATGCATTGGACTGGCAGGCGGATAAGCACCCGGCGATTAATTACAACGTTTCGCCGCAAGTCGCCCGGAACAGATTAAAATCTTTTCTTAAACTGGATGACCATACTCTTCGGGAAAAATACACGAAGAGCAAGCGCGGCGGTCATTATTTTTTTGCGGAAGATTTCCGGTCAGCCCTTCTCGCTGCTTTCGGTCTCTGGCAGAGTTCCGGTTCTGAGGCAGATCGACAATTTGCGTTACGTCTGGCGATGATTATGCTTGGCGACAAATTAAACTCTCCGATTGACCAGCTTTACAGTAAAATCGATACTCGCGGAGCGAAGAATCCGCAAGTTTTCGTAATGCGTGATGCCTGCTTTGAGTTTGCCGTCCTCTACGCTCTAACCAAAGACCGGACTTATGCAGAAAAAGCTGCCGCCATTCTTGCGAAATTCGCCAAGGTCATTCCGCAATGGCCGATTTATTATCCCCACTATTCAGAAGCCCGGTGGTCCCGGAGTTCCGCCCAGACCGGGAGCAAGCGTTACACCGGTTGGGATGCGACCGGTTTATGGGGCAGCTGGCATTATCTGGATCTGCACTCGGCCGAACCGTTGCTGCAGGCTTATGATCTTATCTATTCTTCGAAAGTTATGCAGGAAAACGGAACGCTTGAGGCAATCCGCCGTATGCTTGAGCGCCATGTGGAAATGCGCTTTGATTTCCCATGCAGCCTGGGCAATATGGACGGGACGATGATGCAGAAAATCATTCTTTTTGCCTACGTGTTGAAGCAGCCGGAATGGATTCACCGCGTGGTCAGACGGCTGAAAAATCTGTACGACTTGATGTTCTATTCCGACGGCTGGTGGCACGAAAGAACTGTTTCATATCATCTGCAGATCGTTAATAATTTGAATACGGTATTGAAAATGCTTAACGGTTATTCTGACCCGCCGGGGTTTGTCAGTAAAATAGACGGTACTCATTTCAATAAACTTGACCTTTCAAGCAAGTGGGCCGCGCGTCTGGCTCAAATCAATGCTGCCGCTGATAAATTTCAACATCCCAACCGGACTTATCATACAATTAACGATACAACATATCCGCAAAGAACTCATCAGCCACCGCTTGCCTGTGGAAAAAGTGCTCTTGCCGGTGTTATGAACTATGGTATGCTTGCCGACGGCGCTGTTAACAAGGATATCATTCAGGTTGCTTTAACCTGGGGCGGAACGCATGGACATGAGCATTACGATTGTCTCAATCTGCTGCTTTTCGCATTTGACCATGAATTGCTTGCTGAAACCAAATACCGGCCTCGAAATGTGACCAATACCACCCGTGAATGGCACTCTATGACGGCCGGACATATTACCGTGGCGGTCAACGAGGCGGACCAGCCCGGCCGCCTTTCGGCGGATTCGTTCAAACGCGTCAAACAGCCTGAAGATGAAAACCCCGGCGTGCCTGACTATGCCTATCGCTGGTATGGACATGGCAATAATCTGAACGACGGCTTTCTGGAACTGTTTGATTCAACCGATCCCAATCTGAAAATTATTTCCGCCGATGCGCCGCGTGCGTATGGTAAAAAAATCAAATTACAGCGTTACAGCCGCACTATCGCCCTAGTGAAAACAGCCGAAACTGATTATTATGTTGTTGACATTTTTCGGGTTGTCGGCGGAAAAGTTCATGATTATATGCTTCACTCCGATCTCAATACGCCTTACCGCGCCGTATTCGACTTTGATGGCTTCAAACCTGAAAACGGCGTATTGTATAAATATATTAAAAATCTTCAGAGTTTCAAAACCAGTCAAGCCTGGAGCGTCAACTTTAAACTTCAAGGTTCTTCGGTCGGTATCAAGAGTTTTTTTGCCCCGCAGGCAAACACTGAGATAATTGCCGGCAAGGCCCCGGCAATGCGGATTAATGGAGTTGCCCCGTTCATTGCCGTCCGGAATGTCGGGTTGCGCAGCCTGTATGTTGCGGTCCATCAACCGTATCGCGGCAAAGCCTCCGTCAGGAAAATCGACCTCCTGCCTCTGGTAAAACCCCATGATCAGGGAGTTGCGTTGAAAATCACTCTGGATGGGGGGCGGGAAGACGTCATATTATCAAGTGTTTCCGATCACGCCGAATTACAAACTGCAGACCATAACTACAGTCTGCATGGCCGTTTGGGCATGGAGTTGGGAGGACGAGCGGGCCAACTCTACCTTGCCGGTGGAACCGGATTTAAAACTCCATCCGGACAGATCAGTCGCCGGGCCATCTTTACCGGGCGGATAGTCCGTACGTTGGAAAAAGGCTTTGTCACTGATGCCGAACTTCCGGCTGACGGTTCCCTGAACGATCGTGTTATCATGGTTAATCTGTGCAATGTCATTGTTCAATCATTCACTATTGAAAAAATCGAGCGCCGCGGTGATGCAACGCTGATCTATCTTAAAGATCCTCCGGCAATGCGTATTTCTCCCGGCCTGATCAAACTTTTCAACTATCCTTCGTGGGGTATAACCGGTGATGCGAAATTCCGCATCGCGCCTTTGGTACGGAAGACACTCCTTAAAAATTAGCTCTAAAAAGTATTTTCAAATGGATTGGAGCTTTCACATATAAATTCCCGTATATGTAAACAATGTTGTGGAAAAATCCGTAAGTCCAATGAAAATCCGGCGATGATCCGGCTTTACAAAGAATTCCTCGGCGCCCCCCTGAGCGAAACTTCCCACAAATATCTCCACACCCGTTACCACAAACGTTGAGAAGCTTCATCCATTTCCATTTTAACCTAAAGTAAGCGGTAAAGCTTATTTTTCTGTCACATCACAGACTTCGATTTATGTTTAAATACTGCGGTTATCTTGTTATAGATAATTATGATCAAAAACTCCTTAAACATTATCCTTATCCCATGTTTTTTTATTGTGACGGTAGATAATTACATTTACTTGTTCTCTTGTAACAAGTCCCTCTTCCATGATTGAATCAAGAATTGGAATGAATTCGGCGATTCGCTCCGGTTTATCAATAATCTCAACGATAATCGGCATATCCTCGGAAATCCTGAGCAGCTTGCTTGTGTGCATTCGACTGTTAGCTCCGAATCCCATACAGCCTTTCAGCACCGTGCCCCCGGCCATGCCGCGTTCTCTGGCCTGTTCCACAATTGCTTCATAAAGAGGTTTGTGCTTATACTTGTCCTCTTCTCCGATAAATACTCTAAGTAGTTCTGCGTTAGGTGGCAGGTTCATTGTTTTCCTCCTGGTTATGAAAAAATGCGTCCTATAGCGATGCCGACAAAAAGAGCAGTTAAACCGATTAAATTTTCCAGGAGCAGATTTTCTCCGGCGTAAAGCAGTTCTCCATCCTGAATCATTCTTCCGGTCTCGAACATAAATGTGGAAAAGGTCGTAAAAGCCCCCATGAATCCGACTAATATAATTGACCGGACTTCTCCGCTTATCTGAATTTTATTTTCAGTGAAAACCCATATAATCCCAAATAGAAAACAGCCCAGCATGTTCACAATAACAGTGCCATACGGGAACATCGAATACGTATAGCGTGAAATTAAACCGCTTAGACCGTATCTGGCCAGGGTTCCAAGTGCTCCTGAGAATGCGAGAAGAAGTATTTTTAGCATGAAATTCATGATTTATCGTCCTCCTTGAAAAGTACTAAATGGTACGGGGAGGTACGATGAATAGAGATGCCGATAAAGAATTGTTTCATAAAAAACTCCTGCAAATGATTAACACATATGTAGGAGTCATCAGCCAGGATTTGGCGGTTCAAGGGAACTCCATCCCTTTCTAATTAATAAAATCCGTGAAATATGAAAAATCAAGCGATTAACCGAAAATTAACGTTTTTTATATTTTGGAAGTTTCCCAGGGGGGAGGTTGAGAATGACTTTTCAGGCGCTTTGCCGTTGACAAACAGACGTTCATGTATTATTATAATAAGTTCACAGCCTAGATCATTCAAATGGACAGAATGATGCGGGGGACCCGAATTTCTGGCGAATATTTTTGTTCGTCAGACGGGGCGAATGGGACCTGGCGACAGGTTCACAGGACTACTTCCATAGTCAAGCCCGTCAGCTAACCTCGTCGGCACTTGGAAGAGTGATCCTGCCCGCTCCGGTCAGCCGACGGACACTTTCACTCCATAATATTATTGGCGAGATCAGTTATTTTGATTTTCGTCGCGGAGGTTTATTGTCATGTTAGTGAAATTATGGCAAAAAGTAAAGAAGGTTAACTGGAAAGTCCCGGAAAAAATTGTTCCCGCAGGCTATACCCTGTATATTTTGCTGGGAACCGGCTTGCTGCTGTTGCCGTGGAGCCGGCAGGCGGGTAGTTCAGCGAGTTTGCTGGACCATCTGTTTACTGCGGTATCAGCGGTTTCCACCACCGGATTGTGTACGGTCAGTACTGGAGGAGATTACTCGTTCTTCGGACAATTAATTATCCTTATTCTGATTCAAGCCGGAGGGCTTGGTTATATGACTTTCGGTTCGTTTGTTGTTCTGGCCGTATCGGGGGATATTTCCTCCTTCCGGCGTGGAGTTGCCTCAACCGTTCTCTCGATGCCTGGCGGTTTTGACTTACGTCGCTTTTTACGCTCAATTGTATTGTTCACTTTGGCAATTGAGATAATTGGCGCCATTGCTCTCTATCCCACCTTTCTTGCGGCGGGGCTGCCGATGCCGTGGTGGCAGGCTGTATTTCACAGTGTATCGGCTTTTTGCACCGCTGGTTTCAGTCTGTTGGATAACAGCTTTGAAGGATTCCGGGGTAATATCTGGTTCAACACAGTAATCATGGTTTTAAGTTATCTCGGCGCAATTGGTTTTATTGTTATGAATGACTGGTGGGAATGGCTTGCCGGACGTAAAAAAGGGATGACTTTGACGTCAAAAATAATTCTCTGGTGCACCGTGGTTATTTTTGCGGCAGGAACGGTTTTATTTGTGCTGGATGAACCATCGATCACTCAAATGCCAGTTTCAACCAGGCTGACCGTATCATTGTTTCAGGTTATGACTGCCAGTACTACGGTTGGGTTTAATACAATCCCGATCGGCGCTTTGTCCTGCAGTTCGCTCTTTCTGCTGACAATTATAATGATCATTGGAGCATCCCCTTCCGGAACCGGCGGCGGCGTGAAAACCACTTGCATTACCGCTCTATGGGCCGTGATGACGGGAGTTTTACGACGGGACCCGGAAATCAGGTTTGCCGGACGCGTTATTCCTGAATCGCGAGTGCGAACGGCTGTAGCAAGTATAATGTTTTATCTGCTAACTTTGGGAGTCGGCATATATTTGATTACTTTGACTGAACAACAACCAATGACGGAGTTGATGTTTGAATGTGCCTCGGCTCTTGGTACGGTCGGACTGAGTTGCGGCATCACCGGAGCTCTTACCCCTGCCGGCAAAGCGTTAATTATAGCTCTTATGTTCCTCGGGCGTATCGGCCCGCTCGCACTGGGAATGGCGCTGTTCTCCAGACGCCGCAACTTTTGTTCGGCAGTAGAAGAGGATGTGGCCCTGTGAGAGAGTGTTTTTTTTAAAAAAAAACAGGGCAAGGGGTTTACTTTATTTTTTAGCTAATGTTAAACTAGACGGTACCGCCAACTTAAATTCATCGACTGAACTTTTGGCTGTACCGTCTAACTCTAGACCATTCAAAAAGAGAAGTTATTGATTAGGATTCTTGCTTGTTCCACCGGATTGTTCGCTTTTTTAAATTTATTTTTGGTATTAAGATTGACAAAATAAATTATATATGGTATAATAAAGTATACCAAGTAGGAGATAGGATAACAATGTCACAGTTGGACAAGAAAATGATTTTATCGGAGATAACGATTGACAGGAGGTCTCCGGAGCCGTTTCATTTGCAATTATCAAAAAACCTGAAGGACATAATCGCGAAATATCGACTCGAAGCGGGCTATGCATTACCTTCCGAGCGTCAGCTGTCCAATAAATTTGAGCTCAATCGCAATACGGTTCACCGTGCGTATGAATCTCTGAAAGATAAAGGTTTTGTTTCGCAACGAGCTGGAAGTCGTGGTTTATATATCTCAGATAATGCGAAAAAATTGTATCAGCCTTCATATCCGTGTATTGGAATCTTATTGACTTGTACCTTTTCTGATTTCATGTTAAGAGGCAATCGGCTTGGGATGAATTACCTTAGCGGGGTTGTTGACCGGGCTAATGAATTGAACCATTCAACGATGATTGTGACTCTTCCACCTTTGTCAGAGTCCAAAGAGAAGGTTTTAGAATGGCGGGATGATTTAATTTCCCGTCTGACCGGAATTATTTATTTTGGCGATAGAGGGATTGACAAAGATTTCGCCTTTGAATCGCTTGTAACCTATAAGAACCTGCCGCAAGTTTTTGTGTCGGCAAGTTCTCTGCATGATAATGTGAGTAGTGTTAATACTGATGTTCGTACCGGAGCGATGGCGGCGGCGGAGCTTCTGCGCGAAAACGGGCATCGCAAAGCCGGGATGATTTTGCCCAGTTTCAACACAAAACGTAAATCGGGTTTTGTTAATATTTCTATTGATCGACAAACCATTATTAGAGAATGCTTTGAGTCATGCGGCATAACGGTTCAATCAGACTGGATCGCCCGGGACTGCAATGATCTGGAAACCATGAGTTGTCAACTCGATCATATTATGAACTTGAATGATGCTCCTACAGTTTTCTGGTGTCAGAATGATTTTACTGCTTTATGTGCTTTGGATTATTTTAAATCTCGCAACATAAAAATACCGGACGATATTTCCTTGTTCGGATTCGATGATATTGAAGAGGCGACCCAGTCTGATCCGCCTTTAACTTCGATCAGAGCCGGAACTTACACTATTGGACGCAATGCGGCTGATCTGGTGGTGGACTTGTTTAAAAATGCACGGCCGGGCGAGAGCAGGAAAGTTCAAATACCGACATCGCTTTCGTGCCGTCAATCAATCGGCAAAGCTAAAAGTGAACTGGTTGAGGTATAAAAAATACGCACAGAAACTTGTGATCTTAATAATAAGCTATAACGCATAAAAAGTCATAAAATTGAATTGAGGTAATTAATTTTATGGAGAAATATACTTGATCGGATAAAACACAAAATTTATCAATTATACAGGAGCAGTAGAATGAAGAATAAAAAAAGATTTACATTAATTGAGTTGTTGGTTGTGATTGCTATTATTGCAATTCTTGCGAGCATGCTTCTTCCAGCACTGGGAAGAGCCCGGGAGACCGCGAAAAGTACGAAGTGCAAAAGTCAATTGAGACAATTAGGGTTATATTTTCTATTATATGCTGATAACAGTGATGAATACTTGCCGCGATGTAAATCAACAACTATAAGCAACAGTTATGCCGGAGCCGGCTGTTCAATTACTTCGCAGGAATACGTCGGGTACACTTATTATGAGGGTTATAGCAAGCCTTCCCTTTTTCGTTGCCCTTCCTCTATTTCAACGGACACGTATCGGGCAATAGGTTACGGGTATAATTATTACATGGGCTATTATGATGGACGGGGTAAGCTCTCGCGGCATCATTACCATTCAAAAACGATGCTGCTGGTGGAAAGAGGCTGGGCCGCTACCACCAGCGGCTATCCCTGGTACGCAACTGCTCCTTCAACCGCCAGTAGAATGGAAGGGTATATTCTGGGAAGACGACATGACAATAGCGGCAATCTGGTATATATAGACGGGCATGTCGCCAACAAAAAGGATACCCCTCCGGAAGTTAGTTCTGATGTCTATTTTGATTTTAATTAATTATATAAATCAGTTATAATGCGGCAATAATCAAAAAAATAAAACGTGTTCTTCTAAGCCATAAATGTTATGGACAGACATACAGGACCATATATATTTACAAATTGAAAGAATTGATTATCATGAATTGCAAGGGAGTATTAATTTCGTTTTTAGGGGCGACATTGGCCACGGTTGCTTGCGGCGCAGATATGGAGAAGGTTAAACCGCTTGGATATAATTTCAATCAGCCGACCATGAATGGGGCAAAGGAAGAAAAAAAGTATGGTGATCCCGGGAAAGTTAAATTGCTTGACGGTATTTTTAAAGCACCCAGCCGCATTGTTTGGCGCAATAGAGATTTTGGCAAGAAACCGGTTGAGATTACCTTTAATTTTCCGGAACCGGTTGATTTGAAACTGGCTAAAGTGCATATTTTTCGATGGAAAAAAGGCTATGGTATTTCACGGGTGAATGTCTACGGCAGGATGGCTGACGGGACTCAAGTAATGCTTGGGGGAATTCGTCCGAAGCAGCCATATACCCTGCCGAAAGGCGAACCATACTATATGCCTTTGGATGTGAAGTTAAGCTCAGTGCAACCGGTGTCCAGTGTCATAGTTGCAATTGAAGGGATTTCCTTTACTTCACTTACCGAGATTGAGTTTTTTGCCGCTCCGCAAAAGATGAAACCTGAGATAAAAGCGAATTATGGGGCCAATCCTTTTGAGCCGTTGTCAAAAACAGTCTCTCCCGGCTTTAAATTGATAGAGAAGGACTGCAATGGCGACGGAAAAACTGATATTATAATGCAAAATGACCGGATATTGTTTGTTATTGACCCGGCAAACGGGGGAGTTGTGAACTATGCATACGATAAGCAGGCAAAGACTAATTTGATCAAGAATTTAAGTCCCGGTGATTATGGTGGAATGTTTAATGACCGTTTCTGGCCTGGAGGTACTAAAACCCGTGACGTGTTTCGGAATATAGCTTACAATTACAAAGTCACAGTTGACAATCAAGACCAGCTTTCGGTAAAAGTTTGGGCTTCGGGCAGAACCGGCTTTTTCAGCAATGTCACAGTCAGTAAAACATATTCGCTAAAGAAAAATGATTCAGCGTTAAGAGTGGATTATCATATCACTAACGATGTAGCGAATGTGGTGCCTCTGAATTACGGTCTTTGGATTGCAGGCGCAACTTTCAGTCAAAAAGAGAAATTTAACCTTATCTACCCCGGTTCTCTGGGGATTGTGAAAAATCCCGGAAAAAAACAATCATTGTGGGCTCCAGCCGCGATTAATGGCTGGACGGCGATGGTTACCGGGTCCGGTAATGGACTCGGGTTGGTGGTTGACTACAAGCTATTGAAAACATTTTATTTCTGGTCATCTGACAGCAAAGCAAGCACTCTTGAATGCCGACTGGGGGTTTACCCTGTTAAAGCCGGCGGCTTTATGGATACGACTTGTTATCTGGTCCCGTTTTACGGGATAGGTACTCCTGAGGCCATCACGAAGGATTTTGCCGGCAGCCTGGATATGAAAAAATCCTATGATTCGTTTCCTGGAAAAATAAATATGAAACTGCAGGCGACTCATCCGGGGGATTATCAGATTACACTTGAAGCCGGCAGGTTGGTTGGCAGTCGCTTGTCGTTCAAGCAAGTAAAGAGTTTGTCTCGAAAACTTGGGCTTTCCCCGGTTACTTATGCAATTGATTTCAAGCCTTCTTCGTCTGGAACCTGGGTGTTTCGTACAACCGTCAGAGAATTCGGGAAAGAAGTATTAAAATTTGATACGGCAACTAATATTAAGCGTTTCACCGGCACGTATGCAATGGCCCCGGTATGTGAGAAACGGCCTGAAAGTTTAACCAGCAAGAAAAAAATGAATTTAGATTTTCATGCTTTAAGTTTTAAAACCAAACATGTGAACTGGGCCAGGCCGTTTGCCGGTAAAAAGCCTAAAGTGCTGGTCGTGTGCCGCGGCAAAGGCGGTATTCGGGATGCGGTCGAAGTCGCTGAACGGTTTGAAATGGAATTGCATACAAACTTTATTGCCGGTATTTGGCAGCTGGGCGGCTTCTGTACGGTTCTCAACGAAAAAGATTGTTATTCAGAGTTGACCGGAAAGTTGAGTAATAACCAATACGATTCTATTGTGGTGTCCAGTGATATTTGGAAATACCTGCCGGATATATGCAGAAAATCCTTGTTGAATCAAGTGAAAAACGGCTCCGGACTGGTGTTGATCGCTCCGGAATCAACTCCGGCTGAACTGGCTGAAAAATTTTCTCTGCCGAAAAATTGTAAACGTATTTACGGAGCATGGAAGTCGGCAAAAGATCATTCGATTTCATCGGGCATTCCGTTTGAGGCTCTGCCCGCTACGGCCGCCTTGCCTTACTCTACTTCAGGCCAAGTCCTGGCAACGGTTGCCGGCAAACCTTTAATCGCCGCTTTTGACTTTGGTAAAGGACGGGTTGTCGCGGCGAGTTGGAGCGTTGCCGGAAGAAAGCGGCAAGGATATTTCGACAAATATTCCCGCAGAGTAATTCTGCCGATTATGCTGTATACCGGGGTGGGTGATGCAAAATATAATTACTGGGAATACCAGATATCTTTGCTGGCCAGGATGATTTACTGGACGGCGCGAGTTCCATTTTCCATTGAAGGGCGGCAAATGGAGGTAAGATCAGGTTCAGATTTGACACTGGTGCTGACCGGGAAGAAGCCCGGTAAAGTTAAACTGGATTTGACAATTCGTGATAAATTTTATCGTGTCGAACAACAAAAAACTTTGGATGTTGAACTGAAACCAGGAAGTAACACAGTAAACATTCCGTTTACCAAACCGGCATTGTCAGGCATTCATTTTGCGGATTTAATAGTCCGGAGTTCAAAGGGGACTGAATGGTGGGGGACTGCGGCATTTAAAACAAAATCCCGAATCTCTTTAGTGAAATTAATTACAGGAAACAAAGTCTGGAACAAGTCAGATATTTTCAAGTGTTCAGTTGAACTTTCCAAACCAGGTCAGGCACAAGTTGAATTGTCGCTTTATGACTCATTCGGAAATGAATTTGCTAAAACGACAAAAACGGTCCAGGGAAGCAGGGCTGATTTGCAAGTTCCGCTCAAGAATTGTCAGGCTCTTGTGTTTGAGGCTCATGTCAAAGTCATTGAGGATCATGTAACAATATCGGAAAAGCGTGAAAGGTTTACTTTCTATGGCGCTCCGGATGCACGAATAATGCAAATTGCATTTGGATGGCCAACTTTGTCCATGCGGGGGATTCACCGCTTTTTGATGAAACCATATTTTTCCCGCCTGCAAACTCTTGGAGCAACCTCACTAAAGTTGTTTCGTACCGATATTGAATACGAAATTATGGCCGCGAGAGAACTCGGTTTTCCGATTGTCGCCAGTAATACTCCAATCAGCAGTGGAGGAAAGTTCCCGTACGATAGAAATAAAAAGATCAATAGTAAATTCGATCTGGTCAGAAAGCCTTGTCTTAGTGCCAAGGGCTTTAAGGATAAACTTGAAGAAGTGTCTTCAACTGAACAATGGACTGAAAAATATGGAGTTCTTTATCGCGGAGGCCCTGACGAGGCGAACAGCATAAGAAAATGGGACGGCTGTTTTTCTCCTGATTGTCAGCATGCGTTGCGTGATTGGCTCAAGCAGCAATATGGCTCACTTGCCAATCTCAACCGTAGCTGGCAAACCAATTACAGTGACTGGAAACAGGTAGTCGCGATGACTGCGGAAGAGGCGAAAAAGCATTCTTCATTTGCTCCATGGGTGGACCATTTGACTTTTAATGACTGGAACCGGGCAGACGCAATCAGCAGAATTGTTAAAGGCGTAAAGCGAGTGAACCCCAAACTACTTTATGCTCTCTCCGGGACTCAGGAGACCATGGCATTCAATGCCTGGGACTGGTATTTACTTATGCAATCTTTAGAGGCCGTTGAAAGTTACAGTGGAGAACAAACGATTCAGCAGCGCTGCTTCTTCAAGGGAAGGCTCGTTTGGAATGGCTGGCTTGGCTACGATAGAGATTTTGATTACCTCAATTGGAAAATCTTGAATTACCTGATTCAGGGCGCGACTGGTTTCAATGTCTATAGCGGTGCTTTTTATGTTAACCCTGATTACACTTTTCCGGATTCAGCGAAAGATCTTAAACGTGCGCTGGACAAATATAAAAACGGACCGGCGGAGGCGATCATTAACTCATCGCTGATTACTTATCCGATCGCGTTTCTTTATTCTCCGGCATCGGTCAAAGTTAACTGGATACTTGGCCTTAAGGACGATGCGGTGGAATCGGTTCATGGCCTTAATAACATACTCCGGGATTCCGGGTTGGACTATGACTATATTGCATATCGCCAACTTGAAAATAGTAATCTGCTGCGAGAAAAATACAAAGCGCTGTTCCTGCCCGTTTGTACGGCTGTTTCCGATCAGGAAATAGCGAAAATCAGGGCGTTTGTCGCGAATGGAGGAGTTCTTGTCGCAGATATGATGGCAGGGGTATTTGATCAGCATGGAAAACCGAGAACAGTGAACTTATTGGACCAAGTTTTTGGTATCAGCAGGAACAAGTCAACATTCGTAAAAGAAGAGGTAACGCTTGCCGGGAAGTTTAATGTCAAAGTTAAATGCTTTGAAACCGGAATAAATACGACATCAGGTCAGGCTCTTGCTTCAATCAATTACAAGGACAAAAAATACCCTGCTGTCATCATCAATAAATTCGGTAAAGGTACCGCCATATATTTTGCTTGCGGATTACCCGCTGCATACGGCAACTGGCAGGTGATGAGATATTTCAAAAACAACTTGGAAAAAGCGCAAAATATCAGGACCCTTATTACGAGTCCACTGGCTGGCGTCGGGATAAAAGCCAGAGTTAAGATCGAAAATGCCAAAGGAGAAAGTCTGAAAGCTGCCTATATTTGCGTGAAAGAAAATGGTCCGGCACGTATTCTTGGTGTTGTTCGTGATTTCACTCAAGCGAAAAATATTGACGCAAAAACGAACAAATGGACGGTGAAATTATCAAACAATTGGCACATTTATGATTTGCTTGAAAGAACGTATCTTGGTTTTGGCCGCGAGTTTTCCTATGATTTCGGTCCGGTGACTCAATCAGCATTCAGCCTTTTGCCCTATAAAGTAAATCGACTGGAATTGAAAACATCCAAAAGTGACAGGCAGATCAAAATAGAAATCACAGTTGATGCGGAAACCAAAAAATATGCTGATCATATCTTTCGAGTCACAGTGCTGAATCCTGATGGTCAAAGCAACCCGGCATTTTCAAAAGTGCTGTTTGCCAATGGTGGACGTTTGAAATATAGCTTTCCTGTTCCGTTGAATGCCGCCAAAGGAGCATGGACAATTAAAGTAGAAGATGCTCTCAGTGGAAAAACAGCTTCGGTAAAATTGGCTATCTAATAATATTCAGCCCCAAAAAAAGCCGGTCGAGATGACCGGCTTGATATTAGACGTATTGTTTTGATTCTCAGGTTGATGATGATTGTGGCATTTATTCTTTACCCTGTGTCGCCGCGTTATATTCCGCGTCAGTTACGGGGCCGATCCAGGTGACATTGTTTTCGCTCATTTTCGGGGTCATGCCGATATGGGCGAAACCGGTGTCGGGAGCCGCGCCGTGCCAGTGTTCGACATTGGCCGGGATTTCAATGACATCACCCGGATTCAGGATTTGCGCTGCTTTGCCGCGTTCCTGATAATAACCGGTTCCGGTCGTACAGAGCAGGAGCTGGCCAACATTATGTTTGTGCCAATAGGTGCGGGTGCGCGGGTCAAACGTGACATTGTAAACGGCGATGTCGCATTCTTTATTGACTATCAGCATCGCCAGATAGGCTTTACCGGTGAAGTTGGCGGGAATCTCTTTCCCTTTCGGAAACACATCCGGAAGATTACTTTTGACGAGGAGAATGATTTCCGCAATCTGTTTATCGCTCAGGCCGTTGTTTTTGCCGATACCGATATGGGCGTTCAACTGGCTTTCCACGCCTTTCATCGCGGCAAGCGCCGCGATCGTGGCCAGCTCGCGGGTCTTCCAGTCCAGATTGTCCCTGGCGAAAATATCGCCGAAAAGATGAGCTTTCAGGTATTTGTCTATTTCCGGGGAGAATTCGAACAGTTCGCCTTTGACGACCATTCCGCAGAGTTTTGTCTGGTTGGCGGTGCCGAAATCGATACTTTGGCCGGTTGGAAGCGGCCCCGCCGTTTTTCCCGGTTTGTCTTTGATGCCTTTGGCTTTACGCTCTTTCAGCAGAGTCATGAAGTTGTTGAGTCCGTTCAGACTGCGTGGAAAACCGCAGTAGGCATAGAGTTGCGTGAGAATTTCCTTGATCTCATTTACCGTCACACCTGAATCGAGTCCGGCAGCGAGAGCCTTTTTCAATTCCGGCATGTCACCGGTGGCGGTGTACATGCTGATGCAAACAATTTTCCTTTCTTTTGGTGTTAGCGTATCCATTTTATCTTTTGCCTCCATTTGGTTGACAATACAGAAGATTGTGCATAAAATCCCATATAAAGCGAGCTTTTTCATGCTTCACCTCTTTTACTTATTTTTAGAGTGCTTTCTGTAAAACCGCGACGATATCCGCCTCGGTCATGGCAGGGCGTCCCGGCAGCAGTCCGTTTTCGTCATGGATGATGCGAAGCGTTTCCATGGCATAGGTTTCAATCAGCTTGTCATCGATTCCCAGATCAGAAAAACGGGTCGGGCAGTCAATTGATTTGAGGAATTCCTCAAAACGGTCGATTCCGGCCAGGGCGCATTCCAGATCGTCTGGACCTGTGGCGGAAAGGCCGAAGATGCGTTCGGCAAACTGGACGAACTTGGCCGTATTGCTTTTCGCGGCAAAGCGCATCCACGAAGGATTGATAATCGCCAGTCCTGCGGCATGGGTGATGTCGTGATAAGCTGAAACAGTATGTTCGATCATGTGGACCGGGAATCCCAGACCGCCGCCACCGGCCTGAACCCAGCCGTTGAGTGCCAGCGTTGCCGCCCACTGTACTTGAGTGCGGGCCTCCAGGTCACTGCCGTCGGCGATAGCGCGGGGACCGTATTCCATTGCGGCCAGAATGACTCCTTCGGCAAAACGATCCTGGATAGGCGTATTATCAGTTCCGTTGAAATAGCCTTCGGTGACATGGGTGATCAGGTCGCATACCCCGTAAGCCGTCTGATTTTTCGGAACGCTTATGGTTAGTTCCGGGTCGAGCAGCGCGACTTTTGGAAACAAACACGGATTCTGGATAAATGATTTCTCCGTAGTTTCCGCGTTCGAAATAACCGCGCTGCAGTTCATCTCGGACCCGGTTGCCGCCAAAGTTGGAACCGCGATCAACGGCAGGGCTTTGTTGGGAATATAGGGTGCCGGTTGTCCGTGAAAGATCATATCCCAGGGAGCACCGTCGTAGTAGAACGCCGCCGCCATTACTTTGGCTGCATCCATTGTACTGCCGCCGCCGAGCGCGATGACCATATCGCATTCATTCCTGCGAGCGATTTCCGCTCCTCGTTTTACCGAGGAAATTCTGGGATTGGGTTCTACTCCTTCACACTCGAAGATCGATATTCCGGCGTCGGTAAGGCTTTTTAACGCACTGTCAAAAGTGCCGTTTCGCTTGACGCTGCCGCCGCCGGTGACCAGCAATGCGCGGTTACCTGATTTTGCCGCGATTTCTCCAAGACGTGAGATGGTTCCGGCTCCGAAGATGATTTGAGTTGGATTTTGGAATTCGAATTTCATTTTTTCATCCTTTCTATGTTGATGTTTTTTTGCTGTTATAATACATTTTAATAGTTATAGTAACTGTAAGTCAATAGGGCTAAGTTAAAATAATTGTAAAAAAACTTTTTCGAGCAAGAAAAAGATTGATAAAAAATATAAAAACTCTTTTTGAGATAATGTTTTTTATGAAATATTTGCTTTTTTTAAATTTGCCGTGTATGTTAAAGTTACTATAAGATTGATTTTTGAAAGGAACAACAGCAATGGCAAGAATGAAATTTCAACCGTCTACCGATCGTGCGCCGAAATATTCCGTTAAGGAAGTGGCTGAAATGATGGGACTGACAACTTATACTGTGCGATATTATGACAATGCCGGACTGATACCCGGAATTGAACGTACGGACGGCAATATCCGGATGTTTTCAGATTATGCGGTCAGTTGGCTCCAACTGGTTGACTGTCTCCGGTCGACCGGACTGCCGATCGAAGAAGTCAAGCATTACATTGAAATGTGTTTGAAAGGTGATTCGACGATACCCCAGCGGGCTGAATTAATTTTCAAACAGGAAAAGGTCTTGCGTAAACAGATCCGGGAATTGCAAAAACAGATGGAAGTTCTTAAATATAAGAAAGCCTACTACAAACGACTCCTTGAAACCAATCAGGGCGACGCGTGCAACCCGGCCAACTACAGAAAGAAGGCCGAGCCGGTTATTGTTCCGCGGGATTAAACAAAACCATGATTTGCGTCAGTTCTGTTTAACCGGCTTTTTCTTAAAAAATTCAAACCTAAGTTCGTGGTTGACGCCGTGATCGTGTCCGCAGTGCTCGCAATTTATTGTTTTTACCTCGATGAAACCGATTATCAGAGCCGCGTCTGCGCCGCATGACATTGCTTTTTTACGAATATCTTCGGTAATTCCCGTAGCATAAATCGGATTGATGTTCACGGTGCCGCGTCCCATGGAAATATAAACATTCTTTGGAATATCTTCGGCCCGGTAGAACATTTTAACTTGTTTCGTCGCGGGATAATTTTCTCCGAAATAATTGATGCTGGTGCATGATGTAATAACTGTACAGAGCAAGACCATAAGGACGGTCATTCTGATTTTTAAATATTTAGATTTTTTCATTTTCCATAATTTCTTTTTATTGATTTAGTTCCAGATAGAGAGTCTTTTTATCGTCGGGAGGCAGATAATATGTTTTGATTTGACCGGAAAATACTGTTTGCAGAGTGTCCTGAATCAAACGGTTCCGGAAAATCACCGGCCTGGCTTCGTATTGCGCTAACATCAGGATGAAGCGTTGCGCCGCGCCGCGAGTGAATTCCACCACCTGCGTTCTATATGAAACGGCACTGCTGAATGCTTCTGAAATGCGTCCTCCGATCACATCGGATTGCAATATTTTTTTGAGATTATCCGAAGCTGCCTTCAGCTTCTTATTATTGTTCGCGGCTGTAGCCGATTCATAAGCGTAAATAGCTTTAAGGACTTTTTCGTAATCGGCTCCGGCCGTCTCATTCAATACCTCAGATCGATAGCGTTTTGCCGATTCGATTTTTTCAGCCTTTTCACTTTCCGCCAGATTGACCGCTCGAAAATCATCCTGTAAACACTGGGCCACGGTATATTTTTTCCCGGTAATGCTGCGCAGTTTAATTCCCGTATGCAGCAAATCCAGCTTATTTTGTGCTCCTTTAATCAATGTGTCGTAATTAATTTTACCCCGGACAAAGTCATCGACCGGAGTTTGAGCAACTATTTCCACCAGCGCTTTGATTACCATCCGGCGAACAAGATTGTCGGCATGTTCCATTGTCCCGACATTATTGGCGAAATCCTTTAGCTGCGTATCGGCACGGCCGACTTTGTCGCTGAGACAATCCAATTGATAGTTGACCGCCCATTGTCCTTGAACAACATTTTTATCGGCGGTGATCAGCGAACCGTCATAACCCGGAACCAGCGTGTCGTCGTAGCTGCGCAAATCGGAAGCGTCGTTATTTTCCGCATATTCGGTTATGTTTTTCGATTCGAGCCAGAACGCGTTATCGATGTCGACTTTTCGCAAAGTTGTGGGAACTTTGACGATCCGGTCAATCGGGGCCGGGAAGGCGAAATAAGGGCCGCCCGGTCCGATTACGCAACAGTCTTTTCTGTTAATGATGCGTCCGAATCTGCTTTGCAGCGCCACGTGTCCTTCTTCAACCCAGAAAACGTTGCTGAATACAAATATCAGCGTAAGGGCGATCATCAGCAGCCGCAACACATTAAATCCCCGGCGCAAAGACGTATTCAGGGCATCCAGCGGAGAGATTTTATCATCCAATCCCGGCTGCAATAATTGCGTTCCCGGCAAAATCGGGGCTGTTTTATTCAGTTCAGTCTGAGTAGCTCCATCTTTTTCCAGTAATGAAGCATTGATTTTCATTTGCTTTCGCCTGGCGGCGATAACTTTTAAAATAAGAAAAACAATTATCACCGAAATAAACAGTAGAAAAATATCAGAACCATTGAAAACATCTTCGTTCATTTTTTCGGCTCCTTGGACTTTAACCGGGGAATTTGGGGCGTCGGCAGAAGTTCCGGGTTCAGGTTTTTCAACATATCGAACGGTACGGTTCCGGTATCGAGCAGAAAGGTCGTATTGTTGGAAAGCGTGCGTTCCAGTGTCTCCAGTTTTCGCAGTAATACGGCAAACTCCTGATTGCGGGCAAATATTTCATAATATTTAGCGGCGGCGGCATCGCCTTCGGCCCGGATGGTCTGGGCTTCGCGATCGGCAAAGGCCATAATCCGCCGCCGGTCGCTGTCGGCTTTGGCGCGGATCGAACGGGCGATGGCGTTGCCCTCTGATCTTGCACTTTGAGCCAGACGTCTGCGGGTCTGCCGCATCCGGGCGAACACCGCGCTGGTTATCTGTTGCGGCAGAATGATCCTGGAAATGCCGACAGTGCGGATTTCCACCCCGAGACGCTGTTTCCCGATATCTTTGCGGATATGATTGAGAATTGCCTGTTCGGCCTGGGCTATCTGCAGTTTCTGCGGATCGGCGTTGGTCAATTCATCAAAAGAGAAGTTTCCCAGTTCCGATCTGGCCGACCTTAAGCGTTCGATCAGGAATTTTTCGGCGTTAGTGGTACTTTTCAACGAACGGTAAAAATCCAACGGATCGGATATCCGCCATACGGTGAAAGCTTTTGCGACAATGACCTGCTTATCGCTGGTTTCCTGTTGTTCGAGACGGTCGTCAAAGGTCATAAGCCGCCGGTCGAACAGCAGGACTTTTTGAATCGGCCACGGCCATTTGAAGTACAATCCGGCTTGAGTTCCGTCGAGGTTGATGACGTCTTTTTCAGAAGCCCTGCCAAAGGTCAGCACTATGGCGGATTTATTAAAACTGACTTCATATGAAATCATATACAGAATAAACACCAGCAGCAGAGCCAGCCCCATTAAAGTAAAGCATATTTTTTTTAACATTTTGTTATTCTCCATTGTTGAGGTTTTAATTTTCGTCTGTTAGTTCCGGAGCTTGCTGTTTGTAATATCCCGATGTCCGATTGGCGGGCCCTGAGGACATCCCTTGTCCGGAAAATGACGCCATTTTCTTCATATCAAAGCGCAAAATCAAATTTTTACGGTCGGAAACCAGAATATATTTATTAGCATTGCGTAATCCTGCATCAAGCACATTCAGGTAACAGCCATAAAGATAAACCATTGGTGCGTTACGATATGTCATCAATTCGCTTTTGAAACGTTCGGCTTTGCCGCGTTCATGATTTTCCTTGTACCAGCGATAGGCGTATGCTTCCGCCAGGGTTTGAGCCACGTAACCTTCAGCATGGGTGAGTATGCCGGAAAACAGTTCCGCCTTTCCACTGCTTTGTTCGTTTTCGACGGCGGACAGAATGTTTTTGGCGTTAGCCATGGAGCCGGCCGTTTCGATCATATTCCTGACCGCATACCGGCGGGCGGATTGGATCGAAGTCTCCTTTTCCTGGCGAGCGGTTACAGTTTCCTGAAAAGCCGCCGCCACATCCTGAGGCGGGTGAACTCCGCCAAGTCCCACATGGACAACTTCAAGTCCCAGATTCGCGTTATTCGCCAAGTTCTGAATCTCGTTTTTCAGGCGTGAAACCAGTCCGATGCGCCCTTTGCAGAACAACGTATCGATATCGAACCGGCAAACTGCGAAAGATACTGCCTGTTCGGACAGTTCACGGAAATAACGGTCAGGGTTATCGGCAATGGAAATGTATTTGTCAATATCATTTATCCGGTATTCAACCGTTATATCTATCGCCGCAAGTGAAATTGAAGGCGCTTTGCGTCTGGAGTCATCCGGTGCATTACGGTTTGTCCCTGTTTTGTCCATAAGGTCAGCCGGAGGCGCCACGATCAACAGTTCGTCCGGGGTTACTCCGTGTTGGTTGGTCCAGAGAATGGGAACGCCGCGTTGATATACACCGTCGTCCACTGTCCGCGTCAAATGCGAGCCGACATGGAAACTGTTTACTTTCCAGACATTGTAGACGCGAACGCTTTCAATCGGCCATGGCGCCTTAAAGTGGAGTCCCGGTCCCAGGGTGCGGCCATTGAGTTGACCGAAACGCAGTACCACCGCTTTTTCGGATGGTTCCAAAATGACGATTGACGATGCCGCCGACAGAAGGAACAGCAGAAAAAACAGGAACGGGATAAACAGCGATTTTGCGGTGCTGAGAAATATTCCCCGTGAAATATCCAATCCGAATTGATGGCTGAGTACATCAGTAAAGGTTTGCCAGCCTGAACCCGGAGATGACAGCATCACATAAAAATATGACTGATAAGCCGGACAAAATATATCTTCCCGGCGCGCTGGGAGAAATACCCTGCTGCATATCCTGACCAATGCCTCCATTCCTATCAGAATATTGAATCCGCCGCCTATCCACAACACCAATTTGGGAGCCCATTGCAAATGCAGGTAAGAACCGCCGATGCCGAGCGTGGTGATTCCGCCCAGCCAGGCCAGCGCGATGATGCATAAGGCTCCAGAATGCAGTTCTGGATTGCGCTTTTTGCGGATAAGTTCGTGCCAGAAAAAAGCCGCAACCATAATAATAAAGGTAAGGATTCCGGAAAAAAGCAGATTGCGCAACAGTGGCGTCGACGTCGGAACGCTTTCCGGCAGTAAGGTGGATTGCCACAGCGATATCGCCCCGCCAACAAGTAGAATACTGCTGAAAAATAATTCCGCAGCCGGGACTAGTAATCTGCTCAGGGTAAACTGATTCCCGATAATGGTTCTTGATGCTTTGTTTCTTGTATCATACAATAAACGCAGGCGCAGATAACTGATCAGCCATACGGGAATTCCGGCCAGACAGTTCCAGTACAGTGAGCTGTATTCGGGGCATTTGCAGAAAAATGCCGTCAGCAATATTAAAACAAGCAATACGCTTTGCACGACCAGTCCGAAAACGCAGAAACGCGCTATGTCGTGGGCAGTTCTGTTTTCAGAGATTTTATTCATGTCAGATCTTCTCCTTCTCGCAGTAATCGAGCTGAATTGAAAACTACCAGGAACGCACTGGCGGTATGCATGATCACCGCCAGGGCCGGCGGGATTGAACCGGACGCGCTCAACAACAGCAGAATGAATATGTATAAAACGGAAAAAAACAGGTTTTGACGAATGATCGATAGAGTTCGGCGTGAAAGATGCATAATGAATGGGATCCGGTCGAGTTTATTGTTCATCAGCACGATTGACGCGGAGTGAATTGCCACATCGCTCCCGGCCGCGCCCATGGCGATCGACACGTCTCCGGCCGCTAACGCGGGCGCGTCATTGACGCCATCCCCGACGACCGCCAGTTTGTATCCCTGCTCACGGATAGCCACTACCCGGTTCATTTTGTCTTCCGGCAGGATTTCCGCTTCGACTTCACAGCCCAGTTCTGCGGCAACACGCTCGGCGGCGCTGTAACGGTCGCCTGAAAGCATTACCTGTTTGTTGATGCCGTTTTCACGAAGTTTCTGCATCATGATTCCCGCATCGTCACGAATGTGGTCATTCAGAGTAAGCATGCCCGAGAAATCACCGTTAATCGCCGCCAGCAGTACGCTCTTGTCTCCGGAATCATTTTCGCCATCAAGGGTGTCTGACTGATATTCTGGAGGTATCTCCACGTTGTTCGCCGTCAACCATTTTACTTTTCCTACTATGACTGAACAGTTATTCCACTGTGCTTTCACGCCCTGACCGGCTTTTTCCTCGAACGACTCCGGCGGTTTTATTTCCCAGCCGCGCTTCAGTGCTTCTCCGACTAATGCCCGCGCCGCCGGATGGGTGGAAGAGAACTCGGCGACGGCAATATGTTTAAGCAAATATTCTTCAGATAAACCGGTTGCCGGATAGATTTTCTCAACGGTCAAAACGCCGGTTGTCAGGGTTCCGGTTTTGTCGAAAGCCATGGCGTTAACCGTGCCGGCGCTTTCCAGGGCCGCGACATTTTTTATGATCACTCCCAGCCTGGCGGCCGCGCTTAACGCCGAGACCAGTGCGGTAGGTGACGACAGCAGGATCGTACAGGGGCAGGCGATGATCAACATGGATATTGCCCGGTTCAGGTCACGGGTAAAGAACAATACAATAGCCGCCAGCATCAAAATTACCGGGGTATACCATCCCGCATATTGATCTATCAGGCGCATGACCGGGGTCCGGGAATTTTCGGCTCCGGCAATCAGTTCCTTGATCCGTGAAAGCGTAGTATCCGCCGCGTCAGCGGTAATTTCAATATCGACCATGCCGGAAACATTGATTGTTCCTCCGAATACTTGATCACCTGGGCCTTTGTCTTTCGGCAGGGCTTCACCGGTTATCGCGGCTTCGTTAAGGGAACTTTCACCCCGGATAATCATTCCGTCGCCGGGAACACAGTCTCCGGGACGGACGCGGATAATGTCCCCGCGTTTCAAATCATTACTGTCGATTTGAGTCTCCGAACCGTCGTCTTCAATCCTGGTCGCGGAGTCCGGCGACAATCTCAATAGGGATTCAATATTTTTTCTGGCGCCGATCTGTGAACGATATTCGATCAGCTGGGCCAGAATCATAAAAAACGCGATAGCCGCGGCGGTACGATATTCGCCAATGCTGAATGAAGCCATAAAGCTCAAGGCGGCAAATTCGTTCATTTCGGCTTCTCCGCGCCATAAATCACATAAAGCATGCCATACCAGAGGCGCTCCCAGAAGCAGCGCCGCGATAATTCCCGGAAATTCCGACAAATCCCGGTTGTCGTAAATCCATCCGGTAAGCCAGGCGTCGATCAGGAACAAGCCTCCGGTCAGGCATGAGATTATTTCAAGCCGGAAACGGGAAGTTTCCGTGTCCAGCAATTTTTTTAAAAAAGAATGAGCCATAATTGTTTGTATTCAATAGTTGTATGCGTTAAGAAAAATACGCTTGTGGATGTTATAGATGCAGGCACAAATACAGGAGGAAACTGTAAAAAATGAAGGTACGAAAATTCCACTAATTTACCAATTGAAAATATGGCTTGTTTCAATAGATAAGCCAATGACCATCGACTCAAAAAATGTGCAATGGAATCAGGTAAATATAAAGATTATTGTCCGTACGACGGACGGCGTCCGTACCGCTTCAAACTCCAGTCGCTAGGGCTCCTTACGGAAGCGGAAGTTAAATGTCGGGTTTTATATCCCGCCACTTGGGGCGTTTTTGAAAATTAATATTTTTGCCAAGCTTTTTTCAAAAGCGTTTCCAATAACTCGTATGCTTGCATCGAGGTAGTTTATTTTTTGAATTTCCTCACAGGATCATCGAAGGCGGCCCCCGGTATTCGCAAATCAGCCAGCATGGACTGGGGATTCGGTCAATTTCAGAAGCCGGAATGCCGGTAAAACAATAGCCGAAAAACGTTATTGACGGAGTCTGTTCCGGTTGATCGTTGCTGGTCGCAGCCAGTAAGCAGATCTGACAGACATGGTCATGATGTTTGCAAGGTGAGTGGCGGTGTTCACTGGAAGATAATTCTTTAGAAACGGAAACCGCTGCTGAAAATTCGGCGTGATGATGCGGACAGATATAGCCCGCATGATGTAAAGCGGGTATTAATAATATTCCCCATACATAAATATGAAAAAGAAAATGGCTTAATTTGTTTTTCATTCTTCAGTTTTTTACCGAGTCATTTTTGAATACCAAACAATCAACAAAAATAGCATTGATAACGGGCAATACAAATTATGTATTTTTATTTCCGGAAAGATAATTCAATCCGTACGACGGATGGCGATATACCGCTTCAAACTACGCACTACGTGCTATGGAAGCGGAAATGATGCAAAAAAATAAAGGGTTTATCGAATATGAGACCTTTGGGACGGTTGCGACTCTTGAATTCATACTCAAAACTCCAGCCGTCTTAATGGTCTCATTTTTCCTTTGCCGACTTTTGTCCAGCCCGGTCAACTATTGAAAGAAGGCCGGGCCGGATATAGTTACACTGAATAATGTCAGCGGATAAAGTTGGTTCTGAGTGCTTCCTCGTATTCGGGCGGCTTTATTCCCGCCAGTCTGCCTGCTTCGATGCATTTCAGCAGCCATGCCATATTTTGCCCCAGGGTCCGCATTGTCTGGAGGCCTTCCTGGTCCTGCTTGACTTCTTCCGGAGAATTGCCGTGAACCATATTCCAGTACTGCGAGGATACGACAGGCATGTTGCTGATTGTGAAATACTTGTTCATCTGGTCAAGTGTTGCCGTACTGCCGGCACGCCGGCAACTCACTACCGCCGCCGCCGGCTTTTCGGATAAGCTTTTCCCGGATTTGCGGTAACTGAAAAATAAACGGTCCATGAAAGAGATCATGGCGCCGTTGGCAGACGCGAAATAGACCGGGGTCCCGAATATGAACCCGTCGCATTCATCGACTTTTGCCGCGCATTCGTTGACCACATCGTCGAAAACACACTTGCCGGTTGTCGCGCAGATACCGCAGGCAATGCAGCCGGAGACGGCCTTTTTACCGATCCAGAATATTTCCGAATCAATTCCGTTTTTATTTAAAGCCCCCGCAACTTCACTCAGGGCCGTATAGGTACAACCCTCTTTGTTGGGACTTCCATTTACTAATAATACTTTCATTTTCATTCTCCATCTATTTGGGGTTTATTGTTTAAACGAAAAAGAGTTATTTCCGAAGGTACGCCAAGCCGAACCGGGAACCCGCTCCAGATTCCGGTTCCGTTTGAAACGTATAAAGTCATATTTTTAACCCGGTACAAGCCCGAGACAAAGCCATGATTGAATTTGGCGACCAGATAATCGAGGCCCAGGATCATTCCGCCATGCGTGTGTCCGGAAATTTGCAGGTCCACACCATGTTTCTCCGCGTCCGTGGCAAGCCGCGGCTGATGCGAAAGCAGTATCTTCGGAACGTCGGGGGATGCGTTCTTTAATGCTGTACCGACGTCAGGAGCCGTGCCGCCTCTTCTGCCCGCGACCGGATCGGTTACACCGGCAAGAATAAGCTTGCCGTTTAAAAGCGAAACATGCCGGTTTTCCAGCATGACAATGCCTAATCCTTCAATGAACGGACGCCATTGAGTATAACCGGAGTAATACTCGTGATTGCCCGGAACGCCATACACTCCGTATTTGGCGGAAAGCGCCCGGAGCGGCAGCAGTTTTTTGCCTTCAGTTTCGACGGTTCCGTCCACAAAGTCTCCGATGACCGCGATCAGGTCAGGACGTAACGAATTAGTCTTCCTGACAATTTTTTCGACATCGGAAGCGGTGCTCAAGCCGTCAATATGAAGGTCGGCGATTACCGCGATAGTGAAGCCGTTAAGTTTTGATGGAAGATTGCGGATGACAATTCGTTGTTCTTTTATGGCAGGGGTTGATGTCCCGTTCCAGATACCGAGCGTTGACATCAGGCACGCAACAGCCAGAAGTCCCGCGTTAATCCGGTTGCCGATAGTTCTGAAGCGTTCTGTCCGTTTGATCTTGCGTCCCAGCATATAAAGGCATATTCCCCCGCGTATGAGCTCCGATCCCAGCAAGAGAAAGAAAAATATGAACAGGATGATATAGAGCCAGGCTGAAACCAGGATCACCGTCCCGGGCAAATTAGGCGCGAAAAAGCGGGGACCACCCAGCAAGTACAAAATATGAAATTTAAATGCCGTCAGCAATGCCGCCGCCGCGAGACCGGCCTTCCAGCCCCAGTGGAGCCGTAAAGGCAGAATCCCCCGGGTAGTAACCCAACCTGCGAGGAGCAGGGAAAATATCCACATATATAGTCTCCGCTTATTTTTTCAGGAATTTGTTTTCCCGGTTAATGTAGCATTGACTAATTCCCGGTATTTCATTTCACTTTATCCTGCTTTTTCAGATTGACACATGATTTTGCCCATTTGGCAACCTCTTCTCCGGAGCGTTTGACACTTTTGCCGTTAAATGTCGCGGTTTTCATGATGGCCCCTGCGTTCTTACACAACTTGTCGACATCCGTTTCGCAGCGCTGCATGCCGCCGCCGCCGTGGGTGAAAAACGGGATAATTGTTTTGCCTTTTAAATTGTATGTGGTCAGGAAGGTTGCTACCGGCGGTGCCATTGTTCCCAACCAATTGGGACTGCCGATAAATATCACATCATATTTATCAAAATCCTTGACTTTATCTGCCAGTTCCGGTTTTAAATTGCTTTTTATATCCTTTTTTGCCTGGTCGACGCAAGCCCGGTATGCCGTGGGATAGGCCTTGACCGGCTTGATCCTGAACAGGGTTCCGCCTGTGACTTTTTGAATCTGTTCCGCCGCCGCTTTGGTATTGCCGCTCCAGGAATAATATGCGATTAGTACTTTTTCAGGTATCACTGTTACTTTCTCCAGTTTTTTAGGTAGTGCACTGCAGCCGATTGCTGCGATGATCAATGCTGTTGTCATTAAAAATCCTGATTGCTTTTTCATGGTTTTCTCCTGTTTGGTTGTTTTAGCCTGAACTATTCATAAAAAATGTATGAGATGTGAAAATATGCTCAAAAAGAAAGTTTTTGATTATCCCGCAGGCGTAGCAGCGCTACGTCGAGGACATAAGCAAATGCTTTACTTTGAGCAGATTGTAACAGGTCGCCATAAATTTGTGAATAATTCAGGTTAGATTGTTTTTACGAACATTACTGTACAAATTATTTTAATCCTTTCTTCGGACATTTTTTCTGGTTCTGGCATCAAGTTCCAGGTCCAGCAATTCCACTTCATTTCGTGGCACCAGCTGAACTAGAATCCATCCGGTCTGATTGATTTTTGTCCAGGATACACGAGTTGCCACTCCATTCAGATCCGCGATAAACAGTTTGTCTGAATCATTCTTGAATCTCAGTAAAAGCTGAGAATAGCGAAATGGTTGAGCTGCAATATGCGGTGCTTTCCGGAAGCCTTGATGGGTTTGTTTCAGACTTTTATCTTCAGTTGAAAAAATTTGGTTTCCATCATCGCTTAAAATAAAATAAGTTGCATTGAAACGTTCCCGTTCATTTTGCGTATAAAGTCCGCGCACCAGATTGTAAAAACAAATTTCAATACCGATAGAGCCTATATCTTTGCCGGAGCAATCGATGATCGGTCCCCAGCAGGAGACAACCTCATGCCCGGTTCCATCTATATAAGGGGGGCTCCAGTATAATCGCCGCGGAGCATTTTTTCGTTGTTCCCGTATCCATTGGTTCTGCATGGCGTCAAGCGTCAAATCCTTCTCGTACATACCGGGAAAGCGCATGCCGATTCCGTTATTGAAACAGATGCTTACACGCCGCACCAGGCCGCCTTTTTTTAAAAAAATCCGCATGCTTTGGTCCGCAGGCAGTTCAACATTTTCATTGTTTATAACACTATTGAGGAGCAGTGATATTACGGGCCTCCGCAACCGGCGGAGCTTGCGGGATGTTTTCTCCATTTCGGAACGAGACATTGACCTTGGTTTTATATAAGAGGCGTGATCGAGACTGATTTTTCGTCCGTAAGCCGGGGCCATGATCAAACCGGCCGGTTTTTCATGAGGCGGCTTGAAGTCGGAAACCAGGTAAAAAGGATCACTTTTGCTTGATGGATCAGCCTGGGTCATTTCGATGCCGATGCTTGTTCCCATTATTTTCAACTGTTCCTGAACCCGCAAAAGCTGATTATCTATTTCGGTGGCGCTGGTTTCTGTGAAACGCTGGAGTTTTGCCAGTCTCAGAACTTCGTAGTTCACTTTGCCTTCTATTTGATATTCCCGGTATAAACCGAACAGAGCCATTGCCGCGAAACAACAGAAGATTACCGCCAGAGTCAATATTGCGGTATTGCGATGTCCATACATATATTTTTTTATTATATGGAGCAGGGAGTTCGGATACGCGGTTACTTCTTCATTGAAGAGCCAGTGCCAGACATCGGACGCCAGTTGCTGGACACTGGAATAGCGTTCTTTCGGATTAATAGCCCGGGCTTTCTCGATGATGGCCCGCAGGGCAGGAGGAACTTTGTATCTGGGGTCGATTCCGGTTGACGGTTCGAAGTCGCCGCGGCAAATCCGCTCCATAACTTCCTTCGGGGAGTCTCCGGATACCGGGCCGCGCAGGGTAACGATTTCATTGAGAATCATGCCGAGAGCGAATACATCGGTTTGAGGGTTCGTTATACCGTCAATCAGGGTTTCCGGAGCCATGTAGGGCGGAGTTCCGCTCACATTACCTTTGCGCTCCGTCCCCGACGGGCAGGCGGTACCCCAGTCCATCACGTACACTTCTCCATGACGACCGACCATGATATTGTCCGGTTTCAGGTCGCAGTGGATGATTCCCCGGCTGTGACTGTATTCGACCGCGTCACATACCCTTAAAAAAGCATCAAGCCGGCGGAATTGTAAATCCGGCTCATTTCTGTCCCGACACTGCTTTAGCAGTTCTTTCAGGGTAATCCCCTTCACCAATTGCATGGCAAGATGCAGTCCGTTCATATCGTCGCCATCGAGACTGTAACATGGGATGATCGCCGGGTGGTCAAGTTGCGCAACCAGTTTGGCTTCCGCAATGAATTTAACCACGCTTTTCTTTTTGTTCAGCAAGGTTTCCTTCAGTGACTTGACGACCACATATCTACCGAGCACCCGATCCCGGGCAAGGAAAATCTGGCCGTAGCCTCCGACTGCAAGCAGTTTTAGCAACTGATAGCGGTCTTCGCTGCGATTGAGCGAATTCCGGAATTCAGGTGACGTGTCGACAGAAAGATCGATCATGTCAACATCAGGCAACACAAAAGACGGTTCCTCGTCGGATGACTTTGATTTGGAATCAATCAACTGTGATGCAATACTTTGCGTAATTTCAAGATCTTTTTTAGGCATATCCGTACTACCCAATTTTTTTGAGTTCTAATAATAAGTATAAACGTTACAGTAACTCTAAGTCAACAGTGATGTAAAAAAAATCATAAAACTTTTTAAACAAGCTTCAAATAATCTTAAATAAATATTGTTTTTTTTCATTTATACCATTGACTTAGAGTTACTGTAACCTTTATCTTAAATATAATATCGGTTGATTGTAATTGTAAAACAAGAATAAATATAAGGGGTTTTAGTATGAATTTTAAGCATTGTCTGGTGTTTTTAGCGACGTTGTCCGCGATGTATTATGTGAGAGCTGAGGATGTTGCACGTTTTCGCGGTATAAACAGCCAGGGTAAATACAATGAACCGGGTTTGATAAAGCAATGGCCCAAGTCCGGTTTGACTCCCAAATGGGTTAACAACGATTTAGGGTATGGGTGGAGCAGTGTTATCAAAATTAAAGATCGTCTATACCTGAATTGCCTGGATTCGACCAACAAGAAAAAAGAATCGATTGTCTGCCTGGACTTGAACGGTAAAAAAATCTGGCAGACCACTACCGGAAATATTTGGTCCAGGTCTTTTTCTTATCCCCGTTCTACCCCGACTTACGTAGAAGACAACGGCATGGGGAAACTGGTTGTTCTCACCGGCAGTGGAGAAGTTTGCTGTCTGGACAGTAAAACCGGTAAGCTGCTGTGGACAAAAGAGATTGCCAAAACATATAAAGGGAGAACCGGAACCTGGGGATATTCCGAGTCTCTCGTTACTAAAAACGGAAAAGTTTTTGCCACTCCCTGCGGCGCCAAAGCATCGATCGTGGCTCTTAACTTAAAAGATGGCTCTGTTGCCTGGGAAGCTCCGTCAAATGGCGATAAATGCGCTTACGTATCTCCGGTAATATATCAAAACCAGCTTATTCAGGTGACCGGAACCTATGTATTTGCCGTCGATATCGAAAGCGGAAAGCTGCTTTGGAAAGACAACTATGCCAGGGCGGTCGGAAGCGGAAAAGACATTAACTGTATTACTCCTCTGTTGAAAGATAATCAATTTTTTGTAACCGGCGGCTATGATCACGGCGGCGTGATGTATGAAATCATGCCAAATGGCAAAGGGGTAAAAATATTATGGACCAATGAAGACCTTGATCCGCATCACGGCGGGGTTGTTGAGCTTAATGGCTCCATTTACGGTTCAAACTGGCTGAACAATAAAGCCGGAAACTGGATGAGCGTGGATTGGAAGACCGGAAAGACCAATTACAACGAAGCCTGGAAAAAGATGGGAAAAGGATCAATTATTACCGCCGACGGTATGTTATATTTATACGAGGAAAGACGTGGGACGGTTGGGCTGGTTAAGCCCGGAAACAAGTTTGAAGTGGTTAGCCAGTTCCCGGTTAAGTTCGGTTCAAAGCAGCATTGGGCCCATCCGGTCATCAGTGACGGCGTATTATATGTGCGCCACGGAAACGGTCTCGGAGCCTTTGACCTGCGCAAAAAGTAACGCGTAGTTTTTTAAAATTATCACCCATGAGTAATTGTCTTTGTCGCTGTACTAGTTCAAAGAACTACTTTTTCTTTCCAGGTTGACTTTTGTTTGGAGTGAGTTTTTGCGATATGAGCCCGGAGTCTGGCCCTCTTTGCTTCTGAATGCTTTGATAAAATAGTTGTCATTGGAATAACCGCAAGCAACAGCTATCTCTTTGACAGACATATCACTTCGTTTCAGCAAGTCTATAGCCTTTTCTATTCTCAGGGTGGTGAGATAATCAGAAAATATGATGCCGTATTGTTCTTTTAACAGTCTGGTCAGATAATCCTGATTCAGGTTGAACGTGGCGGCGACCGTTTTGCGGCTGATTGCCATGTGGAAATGTTCATGTATATACTCGATGATTTTGTCTCCGGTGCGATAACTTCGGTTTGTTGGCTCGGAGTTTTTCGAGATGATAAGTTCCTGAACTTTCAGCAAGGTAGTACGGATCAAGCTTTTTGTCAGTTCGCAGGGGACGCCACTACACTGACGTGAACCGATTATTTCAAATAGCTTTAATAGTTCATGATGTCCTTCAAGCGTCTCGTGAAACCACAAATCAGGGAGCGGAGAGCGATTTGTTTCTTCGTCCGCCGAAGTCCAATTATTCCATGACATTTTGACTACGGTTTTATTGCAGCCGATGCCGAGCCGGTTGCAGTTATATTTCCAGTTGGCGGCTGTCGGGCATTCCTGTGCCACATACATGACATCACCTTCCAGCAGAGCCTCGCTGACTGGTGGACTGTTATGCTGCCCCTTGGTTATAAAAACCAGTAGATGGAAGGGCAGGCGGCGACTGCCCGGGAAATCATTGCCCATTTCTCCGGCAAAGAACATACGACGGTACAGTCCTTTATTTAAAATATTGTCAATAATTGACAAAAACGCATTATTGACCGGATCGTTTACCTGCATATCTTTGTCTTAGTTGTTTGTGGTATTTATATTGCTGTTTTGATTGGTTCATTATAGTTTTGATTGTCTTTGTTTAAATATAGCATGTTTTTTGTTTTAATGCAATATCATTTTAATTATCAAGTGTTTGTTGCTTTTTATTGATTGTTTTGATGCTTTTTAAAAGTTTTGTGTTTTCGCGACGGTTATTTTTTTAAGGTATTATTTTTGCTATTTCATGGTATTGATTTTACCATTGACAGAATATTCCGGCTGATGTATCATATAAGCAGATTCTGGTATTTAACTTTTAATGTAAGGACAACAAGAATGAATAACATGGTTCCGCTTAATGTATCTTCAAGAAAGAGTAAAAAATTCACGTTGATCGAACTTTTGGTTGTGATAGCAATTATTGCTATTCTTGCATCGATGCTTTTGCCGGCTCTTAACAAAGCCAGGAATAGAGCAAAACAGAGTCAGTGCAATAGTAACTTGAAACAGTTGAGTATGGGATATATTACGCTCTGTATGGATAATGGTGATAATCTTTGTCCGAGCAGTGCCGGAGTTGACGGTGGAGATTATTATTATCGTGGTTACAATGAACCGGTAGGAGCGACCTGGGCATATCTGGTACGCGATTATATTGGCATGTCAGACATTACTTTGGGAGGGAATGCCGTTTATATAGTCATACCGAAAAAGTATCGCAAAGGGATTTTTAAATGTCCTTCCTATAATCGTGATCCTCAATATACTTGCAGTGTTCAGTATGGCATTCCAAAGTTCAATATTGGTGGACGTTCTGGTTATGGAGCCAAGCCGGATATGAAGATTTCCAGGGTGTATAACCCGACAAAGCGAATTCTTTTTATGGATTCAAAAAACGGTAATATTGCTTACTCAGGGACCAGCGTTGTCGGTAACGGTTTGGAGAATGTCGATGTGGAGCGACACAATGCTCAATTCGGGGCGGCGTTCATTGATGGGCATACTGAAACAATGAAATTAAATTATATGAAAGCAGAAGCAGCTACCTGGTATAAAAGTCCATATCTCGGGTTTGACATGTATCTGCACTGATTTCACTCTTGAATAATGATGCCCGAAGATTATTTTATCTTCGGGTTGTAATTAATGTATAAGGTTTAACCAATGAATTCACCTGTAACGAAAGTTGACCGCGTACTCTGGATGACCGGTAAAAATTCCGGCGTCATGGTGCATTACCTGCCGCATATTCTGAACCGGGATCTGTCCCGGACCCCGGAGGAATGGGATGATGTGGTCAATGCCTTTGATGTGGCAAAATTTTGCCGTCAAGTAAAAGATACCGGGGCAAAATGGATTATTTTTCCGTTTGGTCAGAACGAAGGTAAGTACTGCTCTCCGAATCCGGTTCTGGACAGTTATATTGCCGGTTATACCTGTAAGCGGAACCTGATGAAGGAACTGGCCCAATGCGCCGCTGAAATGCAACTGAAGTTTATCGCGTATCTTCCGGCGGAAGTATGTTTCCGCGAATTGGAATACCGGAATGCCCTTGGCTGGTTTGATGATGAAGATAAAGCGACATTTCAAAAACGTTATGAAAGGATAGTCCGGTATTGGGCCGGGGATCTTGGTGATTTGCTCGATGGTTGGTGGTTTGACGGATGCTATACTGCCTGCGAAAAGAGTTTTGTTCCCGCTGAAGATAATCGTTGGACAAATGATCGTTTTACCTCCAGCTGGTTTGACGCGATCCGGGCCGGGAATTCCAATGCCGCGGTGGCAATGTGTCACGGCGCCAACAGCTTTGGCTATGTTTCAGTGGAACAGGATTATCTGGCAGGCGAGATGGGGAAGTTGATGCAGCCTCCTGAGGAGTCAATTATGCACAAACATGCACTGCTTAGTTTAGACTTGTCAACCTGGATATTCTGTATCGATAAGTATCATCCCGAGAATGTGCCGGAGTTACCGGAGCCGCGGTTTGCTTATGAAGAATTGCTCCAATGGCGGAAAGAGTGCTGTCGGCTGGATTGTGCGGTAACTTATAATATTGGTATCTATAGAGACGGTTCGATGCCGGATAAATCAATTGAATGTGTTAAAAAACTTAATAACGCAATAGAGGATTGTTAATATGAAGCTGAAAAGATTGTTAGGGCTGGTCGGAATTGTGGGAGCATTGCAGTTGACTGCCGGTGATGTCGGCATGATTACGCAAAAAACAAAGATGTTTTACTTAGCCGGAAACAACAGCGGTTTCGGGATACTGGCTAAATACGCGAAGTCTCCGTCAGAAATCATCGTTGAACGCACTACCAGTAAACCGGCAGGCGAAAGGCTGGAACCGTTTTGTCTGATAAAAGTTTTTGCTCCAAACGGTGATGAAGTTGTCTCAAAGGTCATTTCCGGGCAGAAAAAAACAACTGAAAAATATACTCTTAACATTCCAGCCGGAAAAGCCGGTATCTGGCGTTTTTCGGTCTCAGGCGGGCGTCAAAACGATGACTTTACCATTAAATTCCCGGCAACCGGGAATTGGGGTATCCGTGGCGAAATGGGGATGACTGTTTCAAAGACAATGCCGCAAAAGATGTATCTTTATTTACCTGAAACCGTCAAAAAGGTTATCATGCTGACCTGGGGCTCAAAAAAAGAGCAGCCGAAAATGATATACAGCGGCAAGACGCTTGGAGTAACCCGTAAATCCAGACGTTACCTGACAGTCGAGCAGAATCCGCCTGTCGGAAAAGTTGTAACGGTTGATTTAACAAATTGTGCGGGGGATGCGATTGCTTTTGATGGCGTACCCGGTCTGCTGTGTCCTACTGAAAAAGCCGCGTTGATACTCAAGGGCGGTACGGTTGAGGCTTCCGGCCTGATCACTGCCGGACCGCTGCAGGCCAGGGCGCGTAAGGTAATGACCGCAATGAAACCGGCAGATCTCAAGGTTCAACTGAATTTCCCGGCGAATATTCCCGCTGATTTGAAGACCCCCCGGTTGGAGGCGTTGTTCTATGGTAAATACGGTGTGCTTTCCTCAATCGATTCCACGCTGGCTGGTCAGGTACTAGATCCGGCCTCGCCTTTCTACGGAGCTAATTGTGATCCCGCTACTCGCAAAGTGCGCTGGGACAGCTTTCTGAATGGCGGTGTATTGTCGCCGTTTGATGCTTCCGGTATCGCCAGTGCGGTCGCGCTGCCCGGAAAAATGAACCCGGGATACAATAATCAGCAATTGCTGAATCGTGGAATTTTATCCGCCTTTTATCATATCGCGTCAATGCAGGGTGATGATATTTTACGCGAAGGAACGCTGGAGCGTAACAACTATCCTATGACCCATGCGTTTTTCTCTTACAACGGGGCGCTGGCCTTGCCGTTGTTCCTGCTCAAAGACAAACTGACTCCTGAACAGCGCAAAGTCTGGATCGAAGCGGTAAAGGCTGTCGGAGACAAAATGGTCAATTTCCGGGCCTATGAATCAAATCAGTGGTCGCATGTCATCTCCGGTTTGTTCTACGCTTATCTGGCAACCGGTGAAAAACGTTTCCTGAAATACGCTGAAACTTATCTGAACGCTTTTGCCGACGGTGCTTTCGGTCCCGACTCAAAATATGGCCAGCATCCGACTGGTTTCTATTTGGAAGAATATGGTCCGGATGGTAATTACGATCATCTCAGCGCGTTCACTATGGTCAATCTATATTACAAATACAAAGACCTTAAAGATGCCGACCCGACACTCGTTAAGAAATTGCATGATATGATCGCGAAGAACCTTTATTTCAAAAGCTTCTATTGGGTCAAACAACCCAATGGCGACTTTGTTTGTCCCAGCAGTTTCAACTGCCGGACGCTGTCGCTGCTGGCATTTCCAAGTTATCCCGGAGATTACATCGCGAAGGCGGAATTTCCGCTTAGTCTGACCCGTTTCAGGCTGACAACGCGTCCCGGTAAATCAGCCTATCCGGCGTCGGTATTCCCGCATCTGGCAAATACGGACGAATGGGCCATGGCTTTGATCAAAGAGATGGTCCCGCGCAAGGGCGGGGCTTTTAAAATGAGGAATTTTATGGGTGGTTGGACCTCGGAAGTTTATGACGCCTATAAGTTGCCGGAGTGTAAGTCGCAGGGAGCTCTCCCGGTGGACCAGCCAGGTAAGGTTTGGGAATTGCCGGGGCAGGTGGCCTGGAACCTGAACGGTATTTACGGGATTGTTTTCTGGGATGTTATCGGCGCCAACAAAAATAAACGTCTGACCGGGATTTTCGGCGGTGGTCCGACCTTCTTATACAATAAGAAGTCCGGGGCGATTTTGTGTGCCATGAAGAACAAGACCTATAACCGGGTCAAGGGAATCGATGACCTGACCTTCTCATGTGTATACGGCTTTGACAATGCTGGAAAACTCTATTACTCCGGAACTCGCAGATCACAGATGAAATGGCTGAAAAAGGATCAAGTGTTTCAGGTGGAATCTGAAATAATGAAAACTGGCGCCAGCGTATCATGGCGGTATGATCTCAAGTCTGGGCGGGGTATGAAAATCAGCGTCGCTGTGCCCCCGGGCAAGTTAAAAGAAAGCTGGGTAAACCTGCCGTTGTTCTTCGACAAGGATACGACAATCAAGCCTTCTCCAAGCGGCGGCTATATCCTTAGCTCGAATGGCGCAAGTGTCAATATAGGTTTTGATAAATCCATTAAGTCGGTCTTATCTGAAAAACTGCCGACCCCTAATTACACCATCAAGGCATTGAGAATCAAATTGCCGCCAGACGGCAAAGTTGACATTTCCATAAGCTTGTGATTAAATATCCCCGGTCCTGTAAAACGGGGATTTTCATACCATAGTGTAATTTTTATCACAACCGTTTCGTAAGCGGGACGGCTGGTCCGGTTAAGCCCGAAAAACAGTTTGAAGTGATTAGTCAGTTCTCTGTTAAGTTCGATTCAAAACAGTATTGGGCTCATCCGGTAATCAGTGACGGCGTGTTGTATTTGCTCCACAGTAAAGGCTTTGGCACCTTTGACCTTCGCAAAAAATAAAAAATATTATTCACAGCCACTCCGTTTTGCGGGACAGTTGTGACATTAGTCTGTTTATTGTGGAAAGTTTTTAAGTTTTGGAATAAGGGAACTCTTCATGACCGTTTTTTGCGGAAATTCAAGTCTCAGTTGCTTAAGTTCTGCTTCCAGATATTGTGACTTTCTCTGTTCGTGCTTTGTTTCCAATAAGTTTTGGAGGGCAAATGTAAGCGCTTAGTGCAAGTCTGTGTCGTGAAAATAGTAGGGCCGCTTTCGATGAAAGCGACCAACTCAGAAGCCAATACCTGCCACTGATGCCACTCTCATCGAGAGTTGGCACTACTTTTCCTCGACCATATTTACTTTTATAGCTTCGTTTCGGTTATGCTGGTTTAGGATTATTGTAGATATATATTTTGTCAAACTAAATGCCCCCCCGGGGAAGGGGGGACTGGAACTCCGGGCTATCCCATCATAACAGAATAATAACTATCCGCAAGGTTCTATCTTGTAAGATTAAACGCACCCCCATCCTTTTTGTAATACTAAATGCATATCTTCTTTTTTTAAGGAGGTGCGTTTACTTTTTCAATTTCCAATCTTGATTTTTTCTCGCTTATTTTTTTCAGATGGCCTTGACAAATTTCTATTTGCAATCTATAATATGCACCAGGTGCACCACTGGTGGTGCACTACTAGAAGTTAAGAGATTAATGAAATTATATGGAAATGAACGAAATAATATCAAGGTATTTCAATAATATTGACGCTGGAAACAGCAAGCCCCTTTATCTGCAGATAAAGGAAAAAGTTGCCGAGTTTATCGAAGATCATCCAGACAACGCATCATTCCCGTCTGAGCGTCAATTAGCCGATATATTGCAATTAAATCGTCGAACCATCCGCAAAGCCCTTGCCCCGTTTGTAGAAGATGGACAACTCCAACGCGGCCCCAGGGGAACAGTTATCAATAAAGGAAATATCAGTAATTATTCATCTATGGATAATATGCATCCTTTTACTCTGAGTTTAGCAAAACCGATGCACTTTTCAAAAAGCAATATTAAGCTTTTATTGTATGAAACCATGCCTTATCAAATAAAATTCTGGCAGTCTGTAATAAAAGAATTCAACGATTCTCAGATAGAATTTAAAGTTGAGGGTGTCTGGCCTGATCCTAATGGGAATTTAATCACAAATTTCTGGCATGAATTTCAAAGTGGTAATTATGATTTAGTGCATTTGCCAGTGAGCTATTTATGGCCGGAATACGTTTATCAGGCCATGCTGCATATTCCTTCAGAACTAAAGAAATCATTAACTGACAAGAACAAATTTCGTTCCATATCTTTTTGTGAATCAGTACCGGAGATGCTTGAAGTAGCTATTCCATTCTGCTACAGTTTCTCCTTTATGAGCTGGAGCAAAACGCATCTGGATGCGATGGGAGTCAGTAATTTTAATGACTTTTCATCTCTTTCTTTTGATGATAAACTAAGAATAATTGTTGATAAGCTACCGGAAGATGTTTATCTTTCATCCAGGTTTTACGATTTAGTACATGATCTCGGATTGCCCAAAACCATAACTTCTAATGTTATCAATGAACATTATCGTATTGCGATAAAACGCGCACACATGTTGCGAAAACGGCATGGATTCATGTTTCCGGTAACAGGTAATGCTAATAAAAACAGCGACAACGTCCTGATGCAGCATGATTTCAGTTGCCTGTTGCCATTAAGAAAATCTTTATTAAATGACAGTGTTTATTTTTCCATTCCCGAAGCATCATTAAATACTAAATACTGGGGGGGGAGCGCTTCTTTAGGAATATTTCCGCAGAGCGATTACAATGCTGCCTGCAGTTTTACCAGCTTTATGCTTTCAGAAAAAATCCAACGCCGCATTGCCAGAGAATTATTTATGGCGCCCGCAATGATTGATGCATCTGATGAACTGGCGGCCACTTTTAATACGGACTTTAAATCATTAGACAAATATCTGCGCCAATTTCGTGAAAACCCGGCACATTATGCCCATCCGGTCGGAGTGACAATAGAACCCAAACTAAATCAATTATTACAGGGAAATATTTCAGAAGACGACTTATGGAAATACGTGCGGAAATGTTACAAATTGGAAACTGCAATGGCATATGCATGAAATTTGAGCGACAATAATGACTCGACAGTTGGAGCATCAAACTTTTAGAATTAACCTCATACGAAATAAGTTGATAAGAAAATTGTTACAAACTAAAGGAAAAGCATGCATGAAAAGAACTGAAACAATTGATTTCTTAAAGAACAATTCAGTTTTTTGGTCGAAATTGGGTTTTTATTATGATCCGCCGCGTTTTGATAAAGACGGTAAGATGATTGTATTTGGTGATGATTTTGAGCGTTTCGGGAAATATCACCGTGATTTTGCCGCTGCCGGGGTAAATATCCATACTTCAATTCTTTTTAGCGGCTGGGTTGGAATCAATAAGTATGACTATGAATTGACCGACCAGGTACTTGATGCTGTTTTCAAAGATAATCCGGACATTTGCTATATCCCTCGGATTAAGCTCAATGTGCCGCTCGACTGGGGCAAAGAAAATCCTGAAGACATATGCGTATATTATGAAGGTCCCCGTGATAAAGAGGAAATCCGCAGGCTCGTAAATACCGGGAAGCAAGATATACTGGGATATGATGCGCCAGACGGTTATTACACGGCGGGCGTCTGGAACGATGACCGGCCGAACGTAGGGGGAGTAATATCGAATCAGAGTTTTTCATCGCCCAAATGGCTGTCTGACGCCGGTGAAGCTTTACGGCGTTTGATCGCACATCTTGAGCAGGGGCCTTATGGTGACCGGATTATCGCTTACCATATTGCCTATGGCGCCTGTGGAGAAACCTGTTTATGGGGTAGGGGCAGCGGCAAAATCGCGGATTACGGCATCACCAACCGCCGGGAGTTTTTCGACTGGGGTTTGCGGCGTTACGGTTCGCTCGAAAAGCTGCGCGAAGTCTGGAATAAACCAGATCTTGAGCGGGAAAATGCCGAACCGCCGCCGCCCGGACGGCGGCTGGCAACTGGCAGTCTGCGTGAATTTTTCCGTGCAGACGAGCGCATTTGTGTTGATTATGATATTTTCATGTCGGAGATGAATGCAGCAGCCATTGAACACTTCGGCAAGATAGTCAAAGACCTCACCGGTAAATTCGCAGGCTGTTTTTACGGTTACCTGGCAGTCTCTAATGCCGCTTATAGTGGATGGCTGGCCTATGAACGGCTGCTTAATTCCCCCTATGTGGATTTCTTTGCTGCGCCAAAAGCATATTATCGCAGTGCCCTCGGAGAACCCGGAGGAGAACTCGCCCCGGCCCAGTCAATTAACCGTCGCAAGCTTTGGATGGATGAGTTGGATAACCACACCTACTTGTGTACCACAGACACAAAGGAATGCGACAACTTTGATGATACCCGGACCGTTATGTGGCGGGAATTCTCTAAGAACATCTCCCATGGTTCCAGTTTCTGGTGGATGGATCTCGGCGGTGGTTGGTATGATTCTCCGGAGCTGTTGCGGGAAGTTGCCTTGATTGAGAAGACCATCGCTGATCTCAGAACCCAACCGGCAAAAAGTATTGCGGAGATTCTTCTGGTGACGGATGAGGAATCCATGTATTACCACAGTTGCAGTCGGCAGCTTAATCTGGCGATGACAGATATTGTACGTAATACCAATCTATGCGGAGCGCCAAGCGATATGTACCGGTTAAGCGATTTGAAGTCATTGGATTTAGAGCAGTATAAACTGATTATATTCCTTGAAACCTTTAAATTGAATCTCAAAAGCTGGAAACAGATTAAAACGCGAATTCCCGAACATGCCACACTCTTGTGGAATTATGCGCCGGGAATACGGAATCCGGAGTTTGCTCTCGAAAACATTAAATCTATTACCGGTTTTGAAGTCAAAGAAAAAGCGGCTTGCTCGCCAATGGAACTGTTGCCGGAGTCCGAATCTCTATTGGCAGGCAGCAGCTCGTTGAAACCGGAAATTCCGGAGAATTCCACTGGTTATCCTTTGCTGGAGATCGTGGCGGAAGCGGGAACTCAGGTATTGGCCAGGTACAACGATGGAGCTTGCGCTGTCGCGTCGAAACTATGCGGCAGGCATAATGTTATTTACAGTGTTTTGCCATTTTTCTCACCGGATCATCTGCGCCGGATTGCCGTTGCCGCCGGTTGTCATATGTATGCGCCTGTGGATTGTACCGTCTATGGCGACTCACGGTTCATCGCGGTTTTCCCACGTAGCAGTATTAATAGTCAGTTGCACCTGAAGAAACTGGCGGATTTTATTGACGCGGGAAACGGAGAATGTTTTAAACAGACAAATATTATACCTTTAAAATTAGATGCGAAACGACATAAATTTTTTGTGAAAATTGTTAAGCACCAAAAAAATTAAAGTATAGGAGGATAATGCCATAAGCAAAGTAAATTCCGCAATCAACCGGCCTGAAAATCAAGGATTTTTCAGGGTAAGCAACTTTTAACTCTATACCAATACCAAAAAAAAGGAGAAACAGAATATGAGACCTATAAGAATATTTACGCTTATTGAGCTCTTGGTTGTTATCGCTATTATAGCGATATTGGCTTCGATGTTGCTGCCGGCGCTGGGCAGGGCTCGGGAACGTGCACATTTAATCAGTTGCCTCAGCCAGGAAAACCAACTAGGGAAAGCGGTTGAATTTTATTCTTCCGATTATGATGGGTATTTTCCCGCAGCCACAGTAAATACGAAACCAATTCGTATGCTTTACCAAAATAAATACGTCATAAATAAAAATAATTTCTTGTGCCCGGGGGCTAAAATACACGGAATACGTTATGGTTACTCCGGGATTACAGAAAATGATTATATCTTTAATCGCAGATTATCCGGCCGGATAACTTCTGGTACATTGGATACTGTTCCCGTCAAAAGAACCTCTCTGAAAAAACCAAGTAAAGACATTATGATAATGGATGGCAGGGTTACCATCTCCGGCACAAATGAGTGGTACGGTTATGGTACTGTCGCCAGTTATGCTCTGGCCTTTAATTCGACTTTAGGGACCTACAGGTTCTGGGATAAAGACCGTCATTTCGGCCATGTCAATTGTGTATTTGTCGACGGCCACAGCCGTACGATAAGGAACGAAAGTGAATTTAAGAAAACTTATTATCGTGATAACGGAGATAAAAACACCTCTGGTTATTATATAAACGAATAAATGACCGCAGGGCAGGGCCCGCAATGTATCAAAAAATTTTTTTAAGCGGAACTCTCCAAAGGGTTGGGGAACAGACCGCACTATTGATTAATAACAGGAAATAATAATGATAAAATTATTGTATAAAGGTATACTCATGACTTTATTGTCAATGCTGCTTCAAAATACTGTAAAAGGACAGGAATTAACAATCAACGGTTACCCGGTAAAGGATTTTCCGGTCATCACCAAGAAACAGAGCTGGACTTTCGATTATTCCCAAAAATTTAATGAGAAATCGGCAATTGTCCAGAAACAATTGGGGCTGAAAGCGTCCGGCTGGAAAAAACATCCAAAGCACCCGCATATTTGCGGTTACAACGGCAATATAATCATAAAGGTAAATGCTCCGGGGCCGGTTACGGAACTAAGTGTGCAAGCCAAACTTACCAACTATGCCGATAGGAAAATCCGCAAAGGGGTAATTGAATACTCAGTTGATGGAGTTAACTTTAAGCCGATCGCAGAAAAAAAATTCGGATCTGTCACCCTGACGGGGACAACGAAATTACCTGCCAATCAAGGGGTATTCTGGTTGCGCTTTAGCAAAATTATTGAAAAAAATGACAAGAACGGCAAATCTGCTTATGTTGTCTTTAATTCAATAAGCTTCAAAGCAACCGGGACTATTGCCAAAAATCAAAACCAGACTCAGGCCATTAGCAAATCTGAATCTGTATACGAACTGAAGAATCATTTCCCCACCGGAGTTTTTTGGCCGTGGGAACGCACAAAGCCCAATGCTGATTTTGCCAACAAAGAGCTGTGGGGATTTGTCGAAGAGACGATGCAGACCTTACGGAATAATAATTGCAATACGCTCTGGTTTGTCAACCTCGGCCGGGGTGAGAATGCCAGGAAAATCTGCACTTTGGCTAAAAAATACAATCTCAAAGTCTTGCTTAATACCGATTTGCTGACTTATTTCTACAGTGGCTTCGATTCTCTGGAGAAGATGGAAGACCGGGCTCGTGAAACAGTCAATAACATCGGAAATTATCCGGCTTTGCTGGGGTATGTCCTGAAGGATGAACCCATGCTTTGTAATCTTGCTCATTGCAGTTACTTTTATACTCTGATGAAACGGGTTGATCCGAATAAACGTGATTCTATTACGGTGGTCATAAATCGGCAAACTCAAGCTTTTCTGCAAGAAAGTAATCTGCCGGTAATTTGCTCCGATATTTATTATTTCGGACATGATAAATCCACAAATATTCCTAATCCCGCCTCTGCTTCGCAGAAACAGTTTCGGCTGAATGTCGCCGGGATGAACAAAATAGCGGCCCAAAGCAATAAACATTCATGGTTAATGCCCCAGATGTTCGGTGAAGTCTGGGGTCGACACTACCGTAAAGGGGACAAAATAGTTGTAGAACCGGGAAGCTATCTGCATTGGCGGATGCCGACAAATGCGGAGACACGCTGGCAAATATGGGAAGCTATGCGCTGCGGCAGCAAGGGGGTTCTTTTCTATGTCCTTTATCCGCCAATTCCGGTTCCATCGACGTCGGAACAGGTAAAAGCCGGTTCGCCTCAAGCAAAACGGCTTGCCAAAATGGATAAACTGGCAAAAAAAGCCGCCACCTGGAAACACCAGGAATTAACCAAAAAACGCATGGAAATAGATTCGGGAGAAGCCATGTTGCAGCCAGGCGGCGAACCTACACCTCAAATGTTGACCGCCGGTAAAGCATTTGAAATCCTGCGCAAATACGCAAGCTTACTTAATTCTCGCCAAAAAGCTGACTTCCCGGTTTTTTTTTCAGATTCTGCCACAATCAAGACAGCTACCTTTCAGGTTCCAGCTGAACCTTATTTGCGCTACGGAGTAATGGTAAATGATGATTTGAACAAATCTTCTAAGTTCAAGATACTTTTACCACCTAATGTCAGCGCCGTTAAAAATCTGAACAACGGCAATACTTTAACCTTGAACAAAGAAAATTCCGACTTTCAAAGTTGTGAATTTGAATTATCTGCCGGTGATGGCTGCTTATTGGAGGCAGAATTCGTGAAAAACCAGCCGGGAATGCTGCTGATCCGGGAAGATTTTTCATATTCCGGTCAACGTAAAGTCAGGATAGACCGCAAACACGCTAAAATAGAGCGTTTCGGATCCTTTGGGATTGAACCTTTTTATCGTATCACGACTAATAATGCAAGTGAGCCGGTATTTACTATCGCCAATTTAACCAACCGTAAAAGTTCAGTCAATACCGTATTCATGAACATCAACAGCAGCAAAAAACAGGGAACGGTTTATTGTTTACTTGACGGCAGCCTGAAGAGAGCGACTATCAAAGCCATTGCGGATCCAAATACGCAAGGTGAACAAACCAACGTGAAGCATCTGGCCGATAACAATGCCAAACAGGAAAATAAAACAGCCCCGCACAAAAGTCGCGTGATAAAAGCGGATAAATTTAACCTTCCGGCAGTAGTTCCGGTTGGTACTACAAGTTTGGAATTTTTCCTGTCCCCCGGCAGCAGCATCAATAATCTTGTCATATGGTTTGTCCCTGACCCTGAATAACCTTCAATATACCATGCAATATGGATTCACAGAATCCCCCTGAAAATATATATAAAGAGAGTGGGGGGATGTTAATTATGAAATTTCACCAAACGGTACTAATTACGCTCGATGAAAGCAATTTTGATTCATCGATGGTTTATGATATAACTCATAGCTTCCTTACGCTCGAAATCTCTGGCAGTAGAGGTAAGTCACGCCTAAATTAATTATTTAGATAAAGCTTGCGGAATTGGGGGGCTTACTGAAAGTTTTTAAGCTTGAAATCAATTATTCTTTTTTGTACTTCAGCATATGTAAATTCAATTCTGTAAAGAATAAGCTCGGCGGCGGCTTTTGCTTAAGCTTCTGGGATAATTCTCTACTTGCGGCAGCTTAAAATGGTCAATGCTGTTGCCAGAATGGCCTGAATAAGCAAACAAGCTGTCTGATTATTTTTATTTACTTCGCAAACAGCTGGGCGTATTCAGTAGAGCGGCTTTCGATGAACGCGCCGGGATGAGATAGCATCCCGCCGCCGGCCTCTGCTCTTCTTCCTAATTCCTAATTCTTAATTGACAATTCGTTCCAGCGTCGCGCTCCCATTTATTTACAAATTTACATATATATAAGCGCGAGCATTGCGCAGGGCAAATTCTTAATTTGGTTCTGCTTACGCTGGTTTAGGTTAATTCATTATTTCCCGGACGTATTTTCGCCGCCTGCGGATTTGACAAAATCAAAAAAAGTTATATTTTTGCATAGTGTCATACGTATAACTGTTTTTTGAGGATTTTTGTCAATGACAATGAATGAACTGGCGAAGCTGGCCGGGGTATCGCAAAGCATGATATCCCTGGTCCTGAATAATAAGGCCGAGGGGCGGATAAGTCCTGAGCGCCATAAGATGATTCTGGATTTGGCCCGGAAACATAATTTCCGGATCAACCATGCGGCAAGGCAGTTGCGTACCAGGGAGAAAAAGACTATCGGCATTGCCATGCCTGCTCCGTCAACCCACAGCTACGGGATGAGAATCGCTAATTTACAGAGTCAGTTAAACGACCTGAAATATTACGTTGTGTTCGGCTTCTGGAGGTCGGTCAAGGAAGTTCCAAACACCATAAACGAAGTTATCAGTCTTGGGGTTGACGCCTTGATCTGCTGGTATTATCATCCGTGCCTTGAAAAAGAGCGTATACCAATTGCTTTATATGAACAGCAAAAAACAAACTACGACTGCGTTATCATCGATTATGAAGATTATACGGGCAAAATTATTGCTTACGCCAGAAAATTAAATCATCGAAAAATAGGTTATATTGGAAACTGTAAGAGCGCGAATCAGAATTTATCTTTTAAATACTTTTTGGAACAAGCTCCGCTGCATGGTCTTGAAATAAGAAAAGAGTGGATGCAATACGCTGACGGGAAGTTCAGTTCAGGGTTCAAACGATTTGCGGACATCATGGAATGCCGGAACAGACCGACTCTGGTAATTGCTGAAAACGATATTATTGCTCAAGGCGCCTGCTATAAGGCGAATGAACTTGGTATAACGATTCCTGACGATGTCTCAATTATTGGTGCCGGCAATTGGGAGATTTGTGAATTTCTTAATCCCAAATTAACTTCATATGCGCTCAACACGGATAAACTTGATGCCGCGTTAATCTCATCAATTTTACAGCGGCTGGACAATCCGGACTCCCCCTGCAAAATCACCCGTATCGCCGGCGAAATAATCGAACGGGATTCTTGCCGCAAAATATAAATCTTTTTAATCAGAAAAAGCTCTTATCCCAAAACAAAATACAACAAATCCCGGGGAGATTTTGTATATTGTCGAAAACTATCGTTTGATTTACAGTTTTTTCTATTACTTTTGATTTTAGCGTTTTTTTATTCGCACTGAGGTTATTGCCGATAGCCTTTGATCAGAATATTTTTTTGATTAGACTTTGCTTCAATACGCCAATGGATGGGGCAGAGGTTGTTTATAAAAACACGGTCATGGCTGATCAGCAGTAAAGCCGCCTGACAGTCTTCCAGTGCCTGTTCAAAGCATTCTATCGATGGCAGATCCAGATGATTGGTCGGTTCGTCCATAATAATCAGACTGGTGGGCCGCAGCACTCCGAGGCCGAAAAATAATTTTCGCCACTCGCCCGGGCTGCATGATCGTGAGTCCAGAACCCGTTCGGGAACGGACCCCAGCGAAGCCACGACGTTCATTACCTTGCTGAAATCGTCTTTGGACAACTGCCGCAAAGAAGAATAAATGTCGTCAGTCAGGGATTTGTCAAGCTCCTGCGGCAGATAAACATATTCATCTTCACTAAGTTTTAATTCAGTAACTATTTGTCTGATTAAAGTGCTTTTCCCTGAGCCGTTATCTCCAAACATCGCGATACGGTCTTTGTTGCCGATGCACAGTTCCGGGATGATCAGTTTCCGTTCTGAACCTAATTCTATGGTCCGTTCGGGAAAGTCCAGTAGGACATTTTTCGATGAATAGCAGCCGTAGGGAATCTGAAGTTTGTAATGGGGAGTTTTGACTTTATGCAGATTATTGAATACGTCGTTGAGTCGATTAATCTTCTCAGACTGTTTTCCCGCAAAATCACTGGCGGCACGGGAGCGGCTGGTTACTCGCGCCGCGTCTATCTTTGACTTGGCGTCGTGATCTTTACGGGAAATTTTACGCTTGGAATTACGGTTTCCGGCCAGTTGTTCTTTTTCTCTACGGCGTTGTAATTCCCGGCGGTTTTGTTTAAGTTCCTGCTTGAACTGACGATGTATTTTTAACTGTTGCCCCATCTCAATTTCGGCCTGTTTCAGTCCGTCAGAATAGTTGCCGGAACGAAGTACGGGACGGTCTTTTTCCAGAAAAAGACATTGAGTACAAAGCATATCCAGCAGGTCGCGGTCGTGACTGACAAGAATTCCGATGCCCTGAAAATTGTGCAGTTCCCTGGCTAGTTGTTCTCTTCCGGAAGCATCAAGATGATTGGTCGGTTCGTCAATGCAAAGAATATCCGGATCGTTGAACAGCGCTGCGGCGATTTGGATTTTTTTACGTTCACCCATCGACAGCACGTTCCAGCGCTCTTTCATGTCATTGGAGAGCTTGAGGTTTTGCTGCAAATGAAAAGCGTATGAATCGTAACTATTGAAAAACTCATCGCAGTTGGAAGGCGGAAGCAATACTTCCTGTTCACAGAAGCTGATATTGCCGGAATTCTGAACGTGTCCGGAGTCAGGAATGATCTGCCCGGCAAGCAGTTTCAGCAACGTGGTTTTGCCTGAACCGTTAGCGCCGATTATTCCGGTCCAGCCGGGAGAAAACTGGATTGTCAACTCCTGGAATAAGGGTTGAGCAGCTGAATCATATTCAAAATTTATGTGTGATAATGCAAGAAAACAAGACATAACAGTACCTTTAAACAAACAATTTGCCAGGAATTATACTCCTGGTTGAGATAAACCACCGGGAAAGCCCCGGACAATTTTGTTTGTTACTTGCGCACTGGTATGGCCTCCATTTTTTTTAATTATAATAACTGGTTAAAATTAAAAATCAAGTATCAAAAAAGATAATGTTGAGGAACATGTTTTTGTTTTTTCAATTAAATTTAAAATATGTGAAACAAGATTTTATGAGGATAAAGAAAAAGTTAGTTGGTTTAACCCGCTTGAACTTTTTGGCGTGCCATTGTTTTCAGCGCTTCTAATGGTAAGATCAGCTTCTACTATAGAAAGATTTTGTCGAATCTACTGAATGATTTTTTTGTACAACGACATTGACTTCGTTTATTTATGATTCTTTTGGTAAAATTCATCCGATGTCCAAATTATGAATTACTATCCTTATTTGATAATAATATATAAATTCAATATGATATGATGAAATATAAGTACTGCCTCAGTTTTTTCGCGAGGCTAATCCTGCTTACATCCTACGCTCAAACGTAATTGAAAAAGCTCAAATCGCTTTTCCAATCACATCGCTCCGGATGAATGGATGTTACAGCTGCAAACAAAGTTTGCCAACTTAGCGTACGGCATGACCGCCGCTATGGCTACCAACGTTCCGCCGTTTGATCGCGTCCGCGTACGACGCGGTGCGATATAATTAAAATTTTTTTTAAAGCTCAAGAAAAGACTCCTATGTAACCTACACGGAAGCCCGACAGTCATTGAGGCATTACGAAATATAATTAAAATAATTGGAAAATTATTTATTAACTGTTGAAAATATCTTTTTTTCATGTTATTTTCTATTTAAGACAGAGATTATAAAAATGATATCTTAAAACTATATAATCACTTGTTCTGTCCTCCAGAAAGGAGAGAGCCATGGTAATTCATCAAGCGTTAGGTAGGCTAATTTGTGCTTACTGCGGTCACTGCTGGAGCGAATGGATGTATACAGCAGAAGACAATTGCACTCGCATTCGAAAATGCACTCGTTGCAGTGCGGAGGAATCAAGCGGACCTGAACACGTCTGGAGCAATTGGAGCTATGAAAATACAGGAGAATGCGATCAAGTCCGGACGTGCTCACGATGTGATAGTGTGGAGAAACGAACACAACACGATTGGGGTAATTGGGAATACGAGAAACCTGGAGAATGTGGTCAGCTAAAGACATGCTCCCGGTGTTCTGCTCAGAATCGGCAGGGACCCGAACATGACAGTAGCTACTTTTCCCAAGGTAAGTGCTCTCGATGTGGCGGAGTGAATCCGGTGGGCAAACAATCCTCTGCCGCTAAAGATCGCGACTATTCTTTTGATCCTTGCTCAGAAATAGCCTGCTGCGGAATGGGCTGTGAACCCGGTTAAGCATAGACCTCTTATTATAGTTGAGCTATCACAATGACTACTGTGTTACATGATCATACACATTGCTTTACATGTCACAAACGCAAATTGGCCGTCGATCCGAAATCCTTACTGCTCTACGAGGAGCTTGGTTCTTGGCGTTCCCCGTTGTGGACCAAGCGCTATAAACAGCTTAACGCTCCAGACAAAAATTCCCCAAAGCGAAACTTAGAAGCAGAGCGAAAATCGCTTAACGAACGTCTTATACACGAGCGGGATTACCTTTATCTCAATGTTTCCCATGCTTGCAATATGCGGTGTCGTTACTGCTTTGCACAGGGCGGAAACTATGGACAGAGAGAGCAATTCATGACGCCTGAAGTAGCAAAAGCGGCCATTGATTGGCTATTTCGCATAGGTACTGGCCGTCACGTTACGATAAATTTTTTTGGGGGCGAACCCCTTTTAAATATGCAAGTTGTTCGCTCCGCGATTATACACGCACGGAAGCAGGCATCCAGTACCGACAGAACTTTCCGTGCTGTTATTTCCACCAATGGTACACTTGACTTCGTTGAATTGTCTGATGTGCTTTGCTCGATAGCTCATAAAATTACTATTAGTATTGACGGATTTTCATCTATACACGACCGTAACAGACCCTTTCAAGATGGTAGCCCTACCTACGCAACTATCGCTGCAAACGTTGAACGATACATACAGGCTGTTGATAATTCACGTCTTGCGGCAAAAGTGACCTGGCGTCGGGGACAGTCTGATCTTGTTGCCATGGCGGAGAGTGTCTTGTCGCTTGGTTTTCGTCACGTTTACATTGGTAGAGAAACACAGTTCGGGGCATCATCCTTGCAGCCCGAGAATGATGGAAACTTTAAGGATTTCAGTGAACTTGTCAGTGCATATGACAGGTTGGCTCATTGGTATGTTGATCTGCTCAACAAAGGAAACAACATAGTAGTGCAGCCGCTCTATTCGATGCTGTTATCAGTATTAGAATCTCGGGTGTTGCGCAGGGCTTGCACTGCCGGTATTTCGACATGGTGCGTATCGCCAGATGGTGGGATTTATACGTGTCATCGATTTGTTGAAAACCCTAACTGCAAGCTCGGCAACGTGATGAGTGGTGCCCATGTACCAATATATCCGGCGGCTCTACCGCCTCATGGTTTTATACCGTCTGATTGTGATGAATGCTGGGCCAGATACTGGTGCTTCAGCAATAGCTGCGTCTACTTGATAGCTATCGGTAGGGACTTTCATCTTCTGCGAGGTTTCTGCCGTCATATGCGCCGCTTCCTGGAGAATATCTGCTTTCAGGTATCTAGACTGTCGCCGGAAGGTCGGAATACTCTGCGTTCTTCAATTTCCTGGCCGGATGGTGTACCAATAATGGCATCTACATAAATGAAAAAGAGAAAAAAACAAGTGCTGCACTAGATGAAATAAAGTAGCGCCACTGAGCAAAACTTTAGAAACAATCAAAATTGGAGGATGAGTCATGGCTTTAAGTAAAATTGAATTAGGGTCAATTGTTGCTTTGGGAACCTCAATAATTGCCGGAGCATTCATTTTTGGTCAGGTATTTTCAAAGGTTGAAGTATTAGAATCTCGTTTAGCTCAATATGAGCGACAATCTCTTCCCGCCATCAAGAAAGAAATTGATACAAAACGAGAAGAGTTGCTAGCAGATATAAAAAAGGAAAGAAAGAATTTATTAGAGGATTTATCCAAATCTGGAGAAGTTCCTATTGGTAGTGTATTCCCTTTTATCGGGAAAGAATCAAATATACCCAAAGGTTATTTATTGTTAAATGGACAAACAATTTCTAAAACTGATTTTCCAGAATTGTTTGGCTTGATTTCCTCTTTAATACCTTCCTCTTTGCATAGTGGTGGCAACTTTGTTCAACTGCCTAATCTTAAAGGACGATTTCTTCGAGGTTGGGGTAAAAAGATCGATGGAGCAATAACTAAAGTTGGAGAATTTCAAAATTCTCAAGTTGGCGGTCATTCTCATGATTATTCCAGAATTACATCTTTTTATGGACACAACTATTCTGGCGGAGAAATGGGATGGGCTAATGTTCCAAAATCAGGTGAAACTTTACGCCAGAGTGGTGAAGGAGGGGATGGCTCGAATAAATATCGGTCAGGTGTTCGCTCCGCAATTGAAAAGACTGAGCCAATGTCTAAAAAAATAGAAACAAGGCCGGAGAATTTCACTATATTGTATATTGTAAAAGCTAAGGCTTCTAATAAGATAAATTGACTTTGACAAATAAAGGAGCAGGGGGAAGCTGCGCGCCTTTTTTCGCTAATTATTTATGACGTTAGCGATAGCAAAGGAGTAATTACAATATGCAAACAGACAAGAAATTTTTTCATTAAATTTGCTTTATTCTCTTTCTTAGATGAATCACAAATCTGTATTTTATAGGGATTTTAATATTGTTCAGCCTTCCATTGCCTCGGCGAAAGCCCGTTCATACGCTTGAAGAATTTGCTGAAACTGAAAACATCCGGAAAGTCCATGGTATCTGCGATTTCACTGCTGTTGAGATCGGAATACTTCAGCAGTCGTCGGGCGAACCTGGACCGCTCCTCGTCTATCAGCTGTTTTACTGATACCCCGGCCGCGGCTTTGATCAGCATATTCAGATGAACACGGGAATAGCCCAGATCACGCGCAACGTCTTCGACTTTTACCGGTAAGCCCTGTCTGGAATTGACCAGATACCGCACTTTATCGGCAATCGTCTCATGGGGCTGTCGGGTAAAGGCCCAGGAGATGATCCCAGCCAGCAAATATTCGATCAGGATAATATCTCGGATATGTTCCGGTAACGTAAATTCACCCAGACCACGGCTGTGTTTGAGCATGATTGTCATTATCATCTGAAAGGCGGCACTGCCAGCGTCAGTGGCCTTGATCACGCAAGGGTTCGGGACGCTATCTTCTCCACATTCCATTTCAAATTTGAAGGACCAGTTACGATATCTTCCATCATAAAGATAATAATGAATTGTTTCCGGCGGAATGACGATTAGATCTCCTGCTGATACTGAATTACTTTCATTTCCCATGCACATGGTTGCATGCCCCTCCTCGGCAATGTCCAGTTGCCAGAAACTGTGCTTGTGAGTTATGTCTTTTTCATCGCTGTCGACTTCTGAATGATTCCAATATTTTAAAAGAGCAATATTGGGTAGTTGTTTATTGTTGAAAAACATGCCATTATCTTTCATTTTGACAAATTTTATTTTTTTTATCCATTCAAAACCGCTATGAAAACTATTATAATGTCTATCAAAAGAATGTCAAGGTTCAATTTAAATCAGGATATGAAAATTGCCTGACGAAACAGAACCGGCAGTCGGAAAAAGTATGAATTGCAAACATTAACAAAGCAGGTAGTATAAGCGTCATGCGTCAGGATGTAATAGATGCGTTGTCAGGCCGGTATCCGGCTTCGACTCCGTCCAAGGAATCTCTTAATCACCCGGGAATAATCAGTCATGTATCCGGTATGGATGCCTTTGATCATACTCCGGCTGCCTTCGAACTGGCCTGGCGTAAACTTGGAATAGATATTCATGTCGCGAAGCCGGAACACAACGCTTCTCGCCCGGAAGTTCCAGGCGGTACCTGGGTAAAAGGCAATAAGCTTTACGCCGATATGGGGGTTTATCCTACGTCAATGCCGTTGGAATATTGCCCGGAAATCTCGAAGTCAGAGGATGACTGGGTGTTTAAGCATGATGCTTGTAGAGATGATTTCGATTTTTCCCAAAAACTTTCCGGCCTGAAAAGCGCCAATGACCGTTTTCGTTCTGATTTTGGAAATCAGGCTGTTATGTATCATTTGTATTATACCACATTGTTCATGTGGCCAGTTGTCAAGTTTGACTGGGAACCATTTATGCTGGCCGCGATTTCCCAACCTGAACTGTTTAACGAAACCTTATGGCAGCCGTGGGCCAGGATAAGCAGAAAGAATTTTGAAGTACTTGCGGCCATGGGGGAGGATGTGGTTTTCTGTCATGACGATCTGACAATGTCAACAGGTCCGGTATTCCCGCCAGAGTTTTATGAAAAGTATATATTTTCGCAGTATGATTATATTTTTGAACCGGTTGTCAAAGCCGGAAAGAAACTGGTTTTTGTCTGTGACGGCAATATGGATATCTTTTTAGAACGTTTGCTGGAGTTTCCGATTGACGGAATAATGTTTGAAAATCCCGCTACTCCGTTCGAACGGGTTCTGGATACCTGGGGCAGGGCTGAACGTGGATTTATCGGTGGAATCGAGACGAATATATTAACCTGCGGCACCCCGGATGAGGTTCGGGAGCATACTAGATCAGTCATTGAAAAAGGCCGGGAATATCCCGGTTTCATCATCAGTTCCTGCGGCGGACTGCATGGTAATATTCCGATGGAAAATATGCTGGCGTATTTTGCCGCCAGGAATGCCATGGGAATTTCAGCTGAATTAGAATAATTATAATAATTTAACCAGGATGGAAAATGGTCTGATCATTAAACATGATATAAATGAAAAACTTTTACAGATAAAGAAATAAATGCATACATATGCAGCAATAAAACAATGAAAGAACTAAAAATGCAAAGATACGATTCAGATGGTAAATTGACCGGAGAGGCGGTGGAAACGGAAACCAGGATGCAGGAGCAGTTTCAACTGTATCGCGGTGTTGATGATGATTACTGTCATGCCGGTGAAGATGCGGTGGAAAACTGGCTGGACATGAAATACGGCATCAGGATTCACTGGGGATTATACTCTATTCCAGGTTATTTTCGGGAATCGTGGGGTTTGACTCACCCTTATAGCCACAACCCGGTTATCCGGGAACAATATGAGACTATGGGTAAATGGTGGAATCCTGCAGGATTCAACGCGAATGAATGGATGCAGCTTTTCGCTGACGGGGGGATGAAGTTTTTCACTTTCACTACTAAACATCACGACGGTTTTTCACTGTTTGATACTAAGACGAAAGTGCGGAAACGGCTGGTTCATACGGGGCCGGACGCCGGAAAGATCATCGACTGCGATCTGCATTACTCCATCATGGAGGGGCCGTTAGGTCGCGATGTCTGTGCGGAACTGGCTAACGCGGCCAGGGCGGTTGGCCTGAAGATCGGTTTCTATTTTTCCCATATTGACTGGTTCGACAGCGATTTCCGCTGCGACCGCTGGAATTATCAGTACGATAAAGCTTATACACGGAAAGATAATCCGGAAGCTTTTGCCCGGATGATCGCGCGTCACCGTCAGCAATTGCTCGAGATATGCAGCAATTACGGAAAAATCGACCTGCTCTCGCTGGATATGGGATTTCCCGGTACTACTCCGGAGTTGGAAGAGAAACTGAAATCTATTCAAAACGTCCCGGAAGCCCAGGGCGTCGATAACGGCTTGCGCGAGGATATAATCGCCACTGTCAAGATGTTACGCCGTTTACAGCCTGAGATGATGATTCGTCGTCGGGGTATTGATCCATACGGCGATTACTTCACCCCGGAACGTGCCATTCCGGAGGATGACCAGGACCAGAAGCTGATGCCATGGAAGGTGATTTATCCAGGGGGTAAACACTTCTCTTTCCAGTGGGATGACACTTACAAACCGGCGTCATGGATTATCGAAAACCTGATCGATATTGTTGCGAAAGGCGGCAATATGCAGGTTGGCTATGGTCCCGGTCCGGATGGACGCTGGCCGGCCGAAACAGCGCGGCGTATTCTCGATGTCGGACACTGGCTGAAAACATACGGTGAAGGCATCTACGCCACTCGTCCTTATCAGCCCTACAGGGAAGGCGAATATATCCGGTTCACCCGCACTAAAGACAACACGACCGTCTATGCCTTTGTCCTTAACTGGCTCAGCGGGATAAGGACACTGGAACTTAAATCGGTACGCGCGGCGGCCGGTTCAGCAATTACGGTTCCCGGGATGGATCATTGTTTCAAATATACCCAGGATGCAGACAGTTTGAAAATTGAAATTCCCGCGTGGTTCGAGCCAGCTGAAGATCACCCGGAATCCGGCGCTTTCGCCTTCAAGATTATTGTCAAATAAAAAGGAATACCATGTTAGTTATCGAACAAACACAAGACTTGATGCAGCGTTCATGCGGTAATTCAGGTCTGGAACTTTCCGTCCTCGGTCTTGGCTGCTGGGCTTTCGGAGGCGGTGAATACTGGGGCGGCAGCGATCAGAAGCAAGTCAATGCCGTGGTGACGCAGGCTCTGGAATCGGGGATTAATTATTTTGACACGGCCGAGGTCTATAATGAAGGACGCAGTGAACGCGCGCTGGGCCTGGCTCTTAAACCACTGCCGCGTGAAGCCGCGATCATCGGCAGCAAAATTTCTCCGTCGAACTGCTATCCGGGAAAAATAACCCGTCATTGTGAAGCTTCTCTAGCCAGATTGCAGACCGATTATCTGGATATTTACATGCTGCACTGGCCGCTCAATTCCGTTTCACTGCGACATTTTACCGATGATCGTGGCGTTATTGCCAACCCACCGGTTCTCATTGAGGTACTGGAGGAGTTTAAAGCCTTGAAACGGTCCGGTAAGATACGCCATTTGGGGATCAGCAATTTTGGCTCGAAACGCCTTAATGAATTAGTTGTTGCGTCCGACGTTTCTCCGGTGGTGAACGAATTGCCTTATAATTTGCTGTCTCGGGCGATTGAATTCGATACTATTGCGGCATGCAGACGACAAAATTGCGGCATCATTGGCTATATGACCCTGATGCAGGGAGTGCTTGGCCCGTCTGCGACCAGTCTCGACGATCTGCCGCCGCAGTTGCGTCGGACCCGCCATTTCGACAGCCGCAAAAATTTGTTGGCTCGGCACGGCGGTAAAGGCGCGGAACCGATATTGCTGGAGACTTTGAACCAGCTGCACAAGCTGGCCCGGCAGGCGGGATGCTCTCTGCCGGAGCTGGCGATCCGTTGGGTCGTGGCCAAACCCGAGATCACTTGCGCACTGGTCGGCGTGCGTAGTCCGGAGCGCCTGATTGCCAACGTCGACGCGGCCGCCAACCCGCTTTCACCAGACCTGATAAAGGAACTGGACCGGATTACCGCGTTTCTGAAGCAGGCATTGGGGCCGGGCATAGATTACTATGAAAGTTCAATTAACGACCGAACATAATGAGGTGTATCATGAAGATCACAAAGCTGGAGTTGTTTAAAGTTCCGCCGCGCTGGCTGTTTTTGAAAATCTCCACCGACGACGGGGTGGACGGGTGGGGGGAACCGGTTATCGAAGGGCGGGCGGAAACCGTTGCTACCGCTGTGCGTGAAGCGGAAGAACTGCTGATCGGACGGGATCCGGGCCATATCGAAGACATTTGGCAGGTTCTTTATCGTGGTGGCTTTTATCGCGGCGGCCCGATTCTGAGCAGTGCCATGTCCGGCATTGAACAGGCGTTGTGGGACATAAAAGGCAAGGCGGCTGGCTTGCCGGTCTATGAATTTCTCGGCGGCCCGGTTAGGGAACGCATTCGGGTTTACTCGTGGATTGGCGGAGACCGGCCCGGAGAAGTTGCGCAGGCCGCACGGGAAAAGGCCGGGCAGGGGTATACGGCAATAAAAATGAACGGAACTGAAGAACTGGACTATCTTGACGCCAATTCGAAGATCGACGCAGTTGTGGACCGGGTGGGAGCAATTCGCGACGTTCTGGGTAAAGACTTTGATATAGCAGTTGATTTTCACGGTCGGGTACATCAGGCGATGGCCAGGGTGCTGCTCCGGGAACTGGAACCGTTCCGCTTGATGTTCATTGAGGAACCGGTGTTGATTGAAAATCTGGAGGTGTTCCGGGAATTACGTCGTCACACTACAACCCCGCTGGCTACCGGCGAGCGGAATTTTACACGTTGGGGGTTCAAGGATATTTTCAAAAGCGGTGCGGTCGATATTATTCAGCCGGATCTGTGTCATGCCGGAGGCATTCTCGAAGTGAAGAAGATTGCTTCAATGGCTGAATGTTATGATGTCGCGGTGGCCCCGCACTGCCCTTTGGGGCCGATCGCTCTGGCCGCCAGTTTGCAATTGGATTATTGCACTCCGAATGCGGTCATACAGGAGCAGAGTCTGGGTATCCATTACAATCAGGGTGCCGATCTGCTTGACTATTTGACTGACCGTTCGGTGTTTGAATATCGCGACGGCTATGTCTACCGCAATAACCGGCCCGGACTCGGAATCGAGATCAACGAGGAAAAAGTCCGGGAGGCGGCCAGGCTTGGTCATAACTGGAAAAACCCGCTTTGGCGCACCGGCGACGGCGTCGTTGCTGAGTGGTAATAAAGGAGGCAATTTGATTATGTTAAGAGGGATTTCTCCGCTGATTTCACCGGAATTGCTGATGCTGTTGGCTGACATGGGGCATGGCGAATCTCTGCTTCTGGCTGACGCTAATTTTCCGGCCGGAAAATACTGCCGCAAGGTACTGCATTTGCCGGGAACCGACATTCAACAGTTATTGGCGGCCATCCTGCCGCTCTGGGTACTGGACTACAAACGTCCTCCCCTGATCATGCCGGAGTGTACGATCAGTCCCGGCAACCGTGACCTGGCGGAACAGTATCTTGAACTTGCCCGTCAGACAGTCCCGAAAGTGCCCTTCCCGGAGTTTCTCCAAGGCGACAATTTTTACCGGGAAGCTATGGAAACCCGGGTTTGTGTCGTGACCGGTGATTTGCGACGCTTTGCCAACCTTATCATCCGCAAGGGTGTTTTTACTCTTGAAACATAATAATTCGCGGGAAATGCTTGAATGATAATAATATTAAAAACATCGCTCATCTTTCATTTTGACAAAAAAATGTTTTTTTATCCATTCAATATTCCTGTTTTTTTATTATAATTACATATGTACCATATTATTTGTCAAAGAAAGGTAACTTGCATACCATACCAGAAAAAATGTAGAACGACCCGAAATTCAAGTTAAGCAGGAGCATTGTCTAAAATTGCAACATCAAAAGTTACACGTATTATATTCAGTATTAACAGTGAAAATTATTATAGAACAGGAGGTTGAAATTAATGAACTATAAATCACAAGAACACCAGGATATCAATAACCCGATATTTTCAGGAGACCGTTTTATGGATAAACGGAAAGCTTATCTGACTAAATTGGTTTTATCCATAATCTTAAGCCTGTCTTTAGCGACGGCATTTGCCGATGACGCTAAAGAAGTAAAAGTTGTTCCAGACGGAAATCTGCTTCGCAACGGGTCTTTTGAGTTGGGTTACAGCTTCAACGGCGCGGCAATGCGGCAAGGCAGTGAGGGGATTTACTTTAATCGGGTACGCCGGGGTAAGTGTGCAACGTTGCCGGTTGAAGGCTGGATGGTCGATGGTCCGGATGCCGTTGGAGTTGTCATGGTTTCCTCGCCGGTCCACTCCGGACAATGCTCCTTGCGACTGACACCCGCCGCTGGAAGAAAATTGTGCATATTTACATGTCCGGAAGTCAATGTAAAAAAAGGGCCTGTTGTTTTAAGCGCGTGGGTGAAGGGCAACTCGGCAAAGCTCAAGTTTGAATTGTTATTTTCCCGCCGCATGACTGGCGGAAACAAAGCCGCTCCAAAGATTATTGCCGCCAAAAAAGCCGAGTTCAAATTGGATTCACAGAAATGGCAGCGTTTGGAAGTTACGGGGATCGCGCCGGATAACGCCGGGGCAATGGTTAAAATAAGCGTTACCGGAAAAGAGGCTGTCATTGACGATGTCCAATTTGAGTCGGGAGTGAAAGCGGCTCCTTTCAGTGTACGCAAAGCAGAGATACTGGAACTGTCATTTCGTGACGTGTTACCTGAAATATTGCCGTTCTGGACCGTTGATACTGCTTGCGTCAGGCATATTGTTGTTAAAAATGCATCGCAACGCACCGTAACCGGAGCCCTTGAGTTGTTTCTGGGACCGTGGTATCAGCCGGAACGGATTAAGGCGGCGCAGCTTCCCGATATCAAACTCATGCCCGGACAAACTTTGACTGTGCCAGTGAAACTGAGCGGTCTGGTTCCGGACGCATATGTCATCTCAGCTATTCTGAAAAATGGCAATAAGGTGGAGTTTGACGGGACCAAACAAATTGCCGCAGACACCCTGATCGGTGGAGCCTGTTCCAATCATATGCTGACCGGGCGCGGGGCTATTCGCTTTGGTCTCTTTCCTGATGTTAATCCGAAAAAACTGATCGGTGTCGGCAACGGTAAGCTGCCGAACGGTTGGAAGGGTTGTAACGGCAACTGGTGGAGCGGCTGGCCGTTGGTATTATTCAAAATAGCCAGGGCAAACGGCTTTATCTGTGGCCGTGACCGCATGAATTCCCCGGACCAGGCCTATCTTTTTGCTGCTGCCGGGGTTCCATTTCACCGGATGGAGAGGCAGAATATCTTTTTCGGAGCCCCGAAAGGTTCTAGTTTTATTGTTCCAGGAACAAAGAATGGGGTTGATTTATGGAATCCTGCCGGGAGCAAATTTAATCTCGAACGTGCGACGCAAGTCGGTAAAGAAAATGCGGCTAACCCCGGCGTTGTTTCATATCAAATGGCAAATGAGATATTCTTCACCTTGAAAAATGGACTTTGCCCGACCAAATTCGCTGATGCGGCGTTCCGGGACTGGTGCCGAAAACGCTACGGCAGTATTGAGAATCTCAATAAAAAATGGGGAACGGCATACGGTTCATGGGATGAAGTTGAACAACCGCTTTCCGAAAAACGTGCGAACGAGGTAGCCGCAGACTCCGGCAAGAGCGGTTATGACTGGTTGGCTGCGTTCCGGCGTTTACCCCCAAACGTGCTGAAGCTTATGAATCATCCGGTTGGACGCGGCATGGACTGGTTGCGCTGGCGAACAGCATCAACGCTGAAATTCTATTCCGCATTTAAGAACGAGGCAAAAAAATATGATAAGAAGACCCTCTATTCGACCAACCTTTGCTGGCCAAATTTCAGGTCGCAGATGTTTATTCCGTTCCTGCGCGAAATGGATCACGCCCTGCTGGATGCCAGATATACCTCCGGCATCGGCGGAATGGGTAATCCGAGGGAAATGATGGAGATCCTTGAAATGACTGAATCAACCATTCCAGATAAACCGATATGGGGCGCTGAAATTTATGTTCAGCCCCAGTATCCGGCTGAGTTTGCCGCTCTTCAGAACTGGGGTATGCTGGCACATGGTATGTCGAACATCCTGGTTTTTGCCTGGGGGCCTAAATCAGATCATGGCGCTATCAGAAAAACTCAGGCCTGGAAAGATAAAAATGCCCATCCCATGTGGATGATAATTGATTGGGACGGAACCAAACTGCCGGCTTATTACACCTGTCAGCGCTCTTTGGAGGAAATTAAAAAATTCAATAAAAAATATGACGCACTGACCCTTGCCAGACAGAAATCCGATATCGCGGTTTACCTGTCTAATGATACCGCTGAGTATATCTGCATGGAAACTGGAGACAAACCATGGAGGTCAACTTGGTGTAACGCTCATACTACACTGGTTTACATGCTGCGTATGGCTGGAATCCGTTTTGATATTGTTGATGATTCAACTCTGCCGGGGCGCCCCGGACGCTACTCCAGCATAATAATTCCCGCGTCATACGTATTGAGTCAAGCTGCTGCGAACAAAATTGCGTCTTTCGCAGCCAATGGCGGAACAGTGGTTCTTGATGGTCCCAGCGGAGTATGTGATCCATGGTTGAAACAGTATAAGAATCTGGGCGGCCAAGCCTGGTCCGATTTGAACTGGACTGCCGACATGTCATCCATGAAAAAGGTTAATCTTGATTTTGCCGGTGCCGGATCAGTAAAAAACAAGTCTGATCAGGCGGACAAATTCGTCTCTTATGCAACCAGTGCGGTGGCGAAAGCAAAACCGGTTAAAGATGCTGGCGGGCAGACTATTGGCTGGCTGAGGCCTTGGGGAAAAGGACGTTTATTGGCTTATCGCATATTTCCCGCCTCTTACAATACCAACCCGCATGAAACAATAAACCATCGGGTTTGGTTAAAACAATTGATAACAAAAGCCGGACTTAAATATTCCGGACGCTGGTGTTCTTCATCGGTAGAACACTCCTCTCAAGGATTTCCCGGTGAAGGCCAGCCGGTTGTTGAAGTGGTGACAAGGGAACGTAAGGGTAATGAGGATCATGAGAAATTTGTGTTTATCCTCAATCAAGGCGGTGCAGGTTCCGGTCAGGTTGAACTTCCTTTTGCAGCCGATGTATGGCAGGCGGTAGACGCATTGACCGGTAAGCCGATACAGTTCAATCAAGCCTCAAAAGGGATAGTCCTGCCTTTAAAACTCAAGCCATGGGAATACCGCATATTGCAACTAACCAGAAAATAACTGAAAACAGTAATCCATAACAAACTACGGAGGAAAACTAATGCACTACGATGAACAACAAAAAAAATCAAGCGTCGCCTTATTCACACTCATTGAACTTCTCGTTGTGATCGCGATCATTGCAATCCTTGCCGCAATGCTTATGCCGGCGCTTGGCTCCGCCCGGCAAATGGCTCGTAAAGCATCCTGCCAAAGCAATCAACGGCAATGTGGACAGGCCGTCGCGATGTACTCCAGTGATTACGACGGCTGGACTCCGGTAACAATTCCGGCTATTGCCGACCGTTATATCTGGATAAACCAGATTTTGTTATATACTTACAATGTTGAAAACAATGACACTGTCAAGCGAGCTCGTTTCAGAAAAGCGAACAGCTCTGTCCTGACCTGTCCGTCCAATATCCCCCCGACCCCGCTGGCGCTATACGCAGTTGCCTGGAGCTACACCGGGAACTATACAGTCAACGGCAGCGGTTCAGTCACTCCAAAACCTTTTGCGTCTTATAAGCAGCCGTCTAAGGACTGGTATTTACTGGAGGGATGGGGGCTTGATCAGGCTGCCCCCATTGGAACGTTGGCTAATCTGCTGGCCGGTAATTATTCCAGTTCACAGTATACCACTCGAATGAAATGGGCCGCAAAAGGCGTATTTTCGGTGCATAATCGTCAGTCTAACCTTTTGTTTATGGATGGACATGTGATCAGCATTCCGGACGAACCGCTTCTCGAAGGTCAAATCAGGGCATGCAATCTTTGGGAAAAGAAAATGTACCCTTGACATATAAATAACTCGATTGGTTACAAAATATGTCCGGTTCTTAACTTTTGTTTATCGTAAAGAACTCTATTCAATGACATATTTCCTTGTCACCAAAACGGAATAATTATAATTTGAAAACAGAAATAAGGCAAGCAGCCAAGTTGCTGCTTGCTTTATTATTTTGCCTGAGCATAAATGAATAACTTGTTTGATGTACCGATCCACAATAAAAGCTGTTCGAATTGACGGTTGAGGCCTTCAGGCGGGTCAAAATCAGGTTATTGTCAAATAAGAAAAAGCCTTCTCCATAGATATTCCATAAACAAAGAATGCGTTAATTTTACATTCGCTTCCTGATCGGAAAAATCTCTGAAAAAACTTTTATGGGGTATTGACATTTGACGAGTGAGACTCTATAATTAAATTGTCGTTCACGTGAACGATATAATTTTTCGATGATTCCGTTCACGTGAACGTTGATAATGCTAAAATAATGATTCAAGGATAATTATATGACGATAACATCCCATGAACTGGCTGCAAAGTGTGGCGTATCCAGAGGAACGGTGGATCGGGCGTTGAAGGGCCGGGCCGGAGTCAATGCCGCGACCCGGGAGCGGATTCTGGAAGCGGCAAAAAAATACGGTTACCGGCCGAACTTTATCGGCAGCGCGCTTTCTTCGGGTCGAACCATGACAATCGGCATTGTCATATTCGATTTCCGGCACAGCTTCTTTTCTGAACTCTATTCGGCTTTTGAACACGAGGCCGACCGCTTTAACTATATCACGTTTCCGATGCTGTCGTATCATGATCCTGAAAGGGAAATCGAATGCATCAGGCGTTTGGCCGACCGCAATGTCGATGGTATGATTATTCTGCCGGTCAACCGTGGTGCGCAGTACGAGAAGATGCTTAAATCGCTTCGAATTCCGGTGGTTTGCATTGGTAACCGGCTGTCGGATGACTTTCCGTTTTCCGGGATTGACGACTTTAAGGCCGCCGGGGATGCCGTCAAGTTTTTACTTGATCAGGCATGCCGGAAAATCTATTACTACTGTCCGCCGATCAAGAAGCGCGATCACATCAACATGTATGCGCCGGAACAGCGTTTGCAGGGATATCAGACGGCAATAAAAAATGCCGGAATCAGCGGTACGGCTGAAACTGATCTTGAGAAACTGATTGAAAAGCTGGAAGCTGATCCGGAAAATGCCGCGATTCTGTGTTCAAATGATTTTTACGCGCTGGATTTGCAAATCCTTTTCCGTGATCACTATCCTGGTTTATACGAGAAGGTGACGATTATGGGCTTTGACGGGCTTGATGTAATTAAGTTTTCAAACCCGCAGATTGCCACTGTCGCCTTTTCCCGAAAAGAATGGGCCTTGAAGGCTTTCGGGCAGATCTACCGGAGGTTGAGTGTAAACGATAAAGTACAGGATGAGATTATACCGCATCAGATACTGGAAAATTTTACCAGAGATTTTAAATGAAAATATATAAAGACGAAGATTGTTCAAAAATATCCTTTCCTTTAGGGGGTATCGGGACCGGATCGCTCGGGCTGTCCGGGGCGGGCAGGTTTATTGACTGGGAAATCTTCAATCGGCCGAATAAGCTGTCTTACAACGGGATGTCCCATTTTGCGGTTAAAGCGGAGCGGAACGGGCAAAACATAGATACCAGGGTTTTGCATGGTCCGTTTACCGGAGATCTGAGCGGAGTGCCGAAAAGCTTTGGCTTTGGTCCTCCGCGTGAATCCATGGCCGGAGTGCCGCATTTTCAGAATTGCGAGTTCCGGGGTGAATTTCCGTTCGCGGAACTGGTTTTTTCTGATCCTGAATTTCCGGGCAAGGTAATTTTGACCGCGTTCAATCCGTTTATCCCCCTGAACAGCAAGGATTCCAGTATTCCTGCCGCAATGTTTGATGTACGCTTTGAAAATACAACTGATGAGGATATCGACTATTCCCTTTACCTGACGGTCACTAATCCCTGGACGGAGTTGAGCATCAATGAATTCTCAATCCGGGACGGTATCAGTTTGATGCATTTGCGAAGCTGTCTGAAGTCGGATTTGCTGCGTGGGGATATTTGCATTGCGACGGATTCAAAAGTTACGAGTTATCAGGAGAACTGGTTCCGGGGATCGTGGTTTGACGGTCTTGGTGTCTACTGGCGGGAATTGAACAACGCTGCGAAGCTGAAAGTACGCAGTTACGGGATGGTTTCCGATGCAACCCTTCCGGGGGGAATCACGGATGTGACTTTTAACGCGGTGCTGGCGTCGCATCTGAAATGCCGGGCAGGGCAGGCGGTAAACACCAGAATGTCCATCTCCTGGAATGTTCCGTTCTGCCACAATTATTGGGACGACCGGTTGAACCAGGAGGAGCTTGACGCACTGAAGCTGGAAAACAGATGGCGCAATTACTATGCCACTCAATGGCGGGATTCCATCGAAAGCGCCGTTTATGTGTTCAAGAACTGGCAGCGTTTGTATGACGATACGAAAAAGTTTGCCGACGCGTTGTACAACACGACAATTCCTGAGGTGTTCATCGAGGCGGTCGGGGCTAATTTGAGCGTTTTAAAAAGCCCTACCTGCCTGCGGCTGGAAGACGGTTCTTTTTATGCTTTTGAGGGTTGTACCGCGGACAGCGGGTGCTGTGAGGGCTCCTGTTCCCATGTCTGGAACTATGCTTACGCGCTGCCGTTCCTGTTTCCTGACCTTGAACGTTCCATGCGTGAACTCGAATATAAATACAATCTGCGGAAAAGCGGAGAAATTCCAATGCGCCTGATGCTGCCTTTAGGCCGCCATTCCCGCTACCGGGCATGTGCCGACGGTCAGTTCGGAACCATTATCAAGGTCTACCGCGAATGGAAGGTTTCAGGTGACGATCAATGGCTGCGGAAGATTTGGGACGGCGTAAAAAAATCGCTGGAATATGCCTGGCACCCGGATAATGAGGATCGCTGGGATCCGGAACAAAGCGGTATTTTGACGGGACGGCAGCATCATACTTTGGATATGGAATTGTTCGGCCCCAATGCCTGGTTGAGCGGTTTTTATCTTGCGGCACTGAAAGCCGCAGCTGAGATGGCCGAATTCATGGCAGACAAAGCAGCCGCGTCACGGTATATGTCAATGTACATCAGCGGACGCAAAAAATTGAATTCAGAGCTGTTCAACGGCGAATACTTCCAGCAGCAGATCGATTTGAACGACCGGAACATCCTGGAGCCGTATTCGGCAAGTACCGGCTGTGCCAACAAAGATCATAATGAGACGGTATTCGAGGCTTACTGGAACTCCGAACACGGTGAAATAAAATACCAGATTGGCGACGGTTGCGCGATTGATCAGGTGCTTGGGCAATGGCATGCCAATTTGACGGGATTGGGTGATATCTTCGATCAGGATAAAATAGTTTCGGCATTATGCGCGATTTATCGCTATAATTTCAAACCGGATATGCGTGAACATTTTAATCCCTGCCGGGTGTTCAGTGTGGAAAACGAGAGCGGCACTGTTATGTGCGAATGGCCCGAGGGCCGATATAAACCCTGGGTGCCGTTGACCTATGCCGAAGAAAACATGCATGGCTTCGAGTATGCTCTGGCCGGACAGATGATTCAGTACGGTCTGCTTGATGAAGCCGCCCAGATTGTCAAGGCGGTCAGGGACCATTATGACGGACGTAAACGTAATCCCTGGAATGAGATAGAATGCGGCAGCAACTACGCGAGATCGATGGCGTCTTTCGCTTTTATTCCATCATTTTCCGGGTTCAAATGTGATATGAGCAAAGGGGAATTGACTTTTGATCCGGTTGCTTTGGGAGAGAATTATTTCCGGTCTTTCTGGTCAATCGGCAGCGCCTGGGGAGTCGTTGAATTTGCCGGGGATAAAATATCTTTACAAGTATTATATGGAACCTTGAGAATACGGTCGCTGATTCTGCCGATGCGGCAGCCGGTTAGTATCGCTATATCAGGAAAGAATATCGCCTGTCGTTGCGAAGAAGAGCGGTTGTATACGGATGATTGGCTTGAGATAAAGTCAGATGAAAGTATAGAGGTAAGTACAAAACAGAAAGTATTCAGGCAGGAGACCATTGAGGTATATTGACACTTTTCCCGGATAAGGAAAATTGTGATCAGGAGAGAAGTCGGCATGATGGGAATGATGCTTGAAAAAACGGTCAAAATGTTTTAGTAGTTTAATAAGAAGGCTGATAAATATTAACAAAAAAAGAATGTTTCACATTAATGGAGCTGTTAGTTGTGATTGTGGTCTTTGTAATTGTCTGATTTTAATTAAGCCGTAGACCCCACAAAGAAAGCTTTGAGCGGTAATAATCTGGCACAAATTGGTAATGGGGGCGTTTTATATATAATGAGATGGATAGAGAGAAATAATGTGGATTTTCATTATCCGGAAATGTTTAATTTGTTCGGTGAATAATTCAGGTAAGAAAAATAGATAGAAAGAACAGGGAGAAACAACAATGAAACATAACCAATTTGAACAACGACATGGGAAACCACTTGTTTTTCGTGCAGCAAACAAAGGTTTGAATATGAAGTATTGCAAAGCGATCGTCTCTATTCTGGGATTTATTTGTCTTTTGAATGCGGCTTATGCGGTGCCGCCATGGAATGCGCCAACCCGTTATCGCGGTTTTACCACCTGCTATACCGGCAATGACCGCGAATGTCTGGAAAATCTCAAGGTTATGAAACAGAACTGGAAGGCTAATAACGTTCGCCTGATGCTACGACCTAATTTCATCAGTCGGGTGAAGAGACTGCCGACCTTTCAGGACGGCTGGAAGATGATTCTGAATTTTTTGCCGCAATATCTTGATCTGGCAAAAAAGCTTGGAGTCCTGGTCATCCTTGACTTACACGATGTGCCCTATGAAAAACTGAAAACATACGCGGCACAAAATCCGAAAGACAGCAAAGCGCGGCACCGGTTGACTTGGGCTGACCCGAAATACTATCAAACTATTGTCGCATGCTGGCGCGATGTGGCCAGGATTTGCAAGGATCGGCCGGAGGCTATCTGGTTTGACACTCTCAATGAGCCGCTTAACTGGAATGATATGCCGTCGTATCCGAAACGCTGGCCGGAACTGGCGCAGGAGTTGGTTAATACAATTCGAGCAATCGATAAACGCCACGCGATTATGGTCGAACCTGGTCCTGGCGGCATTTGCGGCGGCTTTAAAACATTCCCCTTGCTAAAAGGGAAGAATATTATCTATTCGGTTCATCAATACGTGCCGCATAAGTACACGCACCAGGGAATCGGCAACCTTGCGAATACCGATTTGGCCAAGGCTTATTTGCAGCGGCAGCAGCCCTGGCCGGGCAAATACGGGGTCATGTGGAACCGGGACAGGATCGAGAAAGCGCTGGGATCGGTAATTGCCTTTCAGAAGAGGTATAAAGTACGAATCTATGTCGGAGAGTTCAGCGCCGTCCGCTGGGCTCCTAACGCGGCGCAGTACATAGCGGACTGCATCGCCATTTTTGAAAAGTATAATTGGGACTGGTCATACCATGGATTTCGTGAAAGCAGCCTTTGGAATGTTGAACATTGTGATGATTTCGGCCCGGGAAAGTTGTCTACAGTTCCCACGGAGCGGGCAAAAGTTCTTATGAAATATTTTAAACTTAATAAAAATGTCAGTAAATAAAAAAGGCGTATTTTAAAACGTGATAGTCTCTTTTTTCCCCGGACAGCGTTTTTCGGGAGTGTGAAAGTCGATAATTCTGACTTAACAGACTGATAATCTCATATACATGAAAATGGAACATAAAAATAATATGAAAAACCAACCCAACATTCTGGTGATTTGCAGTGACCAGCATAATGCCGGAATGACTGGTTATAGCAGGCATCCTCATGTAAAAACTCCAAACCTTGACCGTTTGGCGAATGGTGGTTGTGTCTTCACTCGGGGGTATTGCACATCCCCGATCTGTACACCCAGTCGAATGAGTTTCATCACCGGAAAATATGTTCATCAGCTCGAAAACTGGACTATCGGCGTTCCTCTGCCGGAAAGTGAAATGACCTGGGGCAGAAAATTAGATCTTGCCGGCATAGAGTCTACAATGTTGGGTAAAATGGATTTTTGCGGAGAATATCAGGACGGCGGCTTTACCCATCATAAAATATTGCGAAAGCGGGAGGCTTTTAAATCGATTCCGCTTGAAGAGCCGTATATTGAACGCCTGGACGGTTTTATCAGAAAGGATAAAAAAGTTCATCTTGAAATGGCCGGAACACGCTCTGAAAGCATTATATCCGATGGTGGTTTTACTGGTGAAGCGTATGATTTAATTGGAAATTATGACCATGATCGAATCATAACCAATTATACCTTGGATTATATCAGGCGCAAAGGCCTCGAAACAGATAAAAAGCCCTGGGCATGTTTTGTCGGGCTTCTTATGCCCCATTGGCCTTTTTGCGTTCCTGAAAAATATTTCAACATGTATTATCCGGACAAAGTGGAGCTGCCGAAGGACTTTAAGATTCCCAATGAAAACCTTCATCCGGCAGTAAGACACTTTCAAAGTGCTTTGGATATTGGAACCGTCAAAGAAGAGTCCATTCGCCGGGTCATTGCCGCGTATTACGGGATGATCACCTGTTTGGATGATTTAATCGGAGAAATATTGGATGAACTCGAGAATCAGGGTCTAATGGAAAACACCCGGATAATTTATACCTCGGATCATGGGGAGTCACTTGGAGAGCATGGTTTGTTTTATAAACAGTGCTCATATGAAGGCTCAGTGGCCGTTCCGTTAATCATGCACGGCCCGGAAATCCCTTCAGGAAAGGTTATTGACCAGCCCGTTTCACTTGTTGATATGTATCCGACCATTATGGATATGGCCGGACTGGACATCGAAAATGACAGACCGGGAAAGAGTTGGCTGTCTCTGGTTAAAGAGGCGGATAAAACTTCTTCCGGATATGCTTTCGCGGAATTTCATGGCAATCTTTTCAAGCAGGACTGGTATATGATCGCAGAGAAAGATTTTAAGTATACCTGGTACTCTGACGGACAACCGTCTTTATTCAATCTGAAAGATGATCTAGGTGAACTGCATGACCTTGCACAAGATATTAAGTATCAACATAAGCTGGAATATTTTGAAAATATTTTGAAAAAAATACTGGAGCCTGAACAAGTTTCTTTCAAGGCAAAGTTTGACCTTGGATTAATCGGGAAAAACGGAGAAGATTATACTCGGGTTCCATATAACATTGAAAGTGGAAAACAGGTTGATCAACGGTAATATAGTAAAGAGTTGTTGTAAAAATATTAATGATCGCCAGGCTCGAGTCGAAGTCTTTAAAACAATATGAAAATATGCATGAGAGCATAATATAATATCGGTAAACCTGAAACAAAAACGGAGGAATAGGAAATGAAGAGGACTGTAAGTTTCACCTTAATCGAACTTCTGGTTGTGATCGCTATCATCGCAATCCTGGCTTCGATGCTGTTGCCGGCACTTAATAAAGCCAGAGACCGGGCAAAGGGCATAAAATGTGTCGGGAACCTCAAACAGATTGGTATGATGAATGCAGCCTATACCGCCAATTCCGATGATTACATTGTCATGCCCGGATATCAGCCGGACGGGGTCAACCTGGGACTCACTAAAACGGCATATCCATGGGACTATGTTTTGTCTGGTGATAACATAAAGAATTCATATGTTTTCGGCTGTCCTACCGATCGTTACAAGCCGGGCATGAGTTTCTGGGGGCTTCAGATCCGCAGTTATCGCATTAATGCCGCCCATGATAACAGTTTTGCATCAACTCCCGAGTTAGTGAGAGCCGATCAGAATTATCCCGGCGGTAAGAAACTTAGCGAGATAAAAAGAAGTCCGTCCCAGGTAATGTTGTTCATGTGCATGAGCAATATCCATAAAGATTTCCAAGGTCCGATCTGCTATAACCGGCGCTATGCCTGGAGTTTGTGGTATCGTCATTGGGGGCAGGTTGACGCTGGTGCTTATGTAAATCATAGCGGGGCCAATAATTACTCTATGGTCGACGGCTCGGTTCGGGTGATCAAACCGACAGATATTGGCAGCGTTCCGCTTCTTGCCACCAAATGGTGGGTGATAAGGACTGGAATTTATGGCGTAAATTACAATTAAGAGAAGCTGTGAATTTTTGATTCGCAACGATAATACAATGGATTACAGATAATGATGATGTCGAATAAAAATGCAAAAAGGAATAGAACTATGGTTTCTAAAATCAATTTTAACCGCGCTCCGGGTTTTGCCCGTCTAAACCGGATTCTGCCATTACTTTGCGGAGGTTTGCTGATCGGACCGATGTTACGAAGTGAAACTATTTTTGAGACGGATTTTACCACTGCCCCGCCGCGGGAAAAGATTAAACTTGCGCGTCACAGTAAAATTGAAAACGGAATCATGCAAATTGGTCGGAAAGAGGGGAAATTTTACGACATGGTTGAGTTTAAACTCAAAATAGCGACTCCGTTTATTCTGTCATATCGTATCCGGGTTCTCGGCTTTTCCCAGAACGATCATCATTTCGGTCCGGTACTGAGATGTGTTGGGGATACTTCCTACAGTTTCGGCACCAGAGGCGGCGACAACCGCGGTTTATTTATTTCTAAAAAACAAAAAATTATACGTAAAGTCGGATTTCCGGGTAAATGCGGGAAAATGGCTGTTGGCCAGGATGTACGTATGACTGCGGTTGAGTTGCGGGTCGATTCCGGGTTTGCCGAAATGAAGGTGGATGGTCATTCCCTCGGTTCGGTCCCGCTTAAATTCCTTCCGGTTGAGGAGATCTGTTTTTATGCCTATAATTCGAATATCCAGGTTGACGACTTGAAAGTTGTAAAACTGGAAAAAAAGGAGACCAAAGATTGCGAAAAAACGGTTTTTTCGGCTGATTTCAATTCAGGACTCGATGCCGTTGATGAATCCGGCAGGAAGATTACCCCGGTTTCAAAAACAACTCCCCGGCTGGTTCCCGGCATGGACGGCAAGGCTCTGGCCGCGTCAAGGAAAAATAAATTTACCGGTTTGACATACAATATCGGAGAAATAATGGGGCCTGATGGCGCCATTATGTTCTGGAGTTCCCCCGTCGGGAGGAATTTTGATACTATTCGGCTGTTGGACAAAAACGATAAAGAGCGTTTGACCTGCAGAGCTATGAACTACGGTTACGCAATCAAATTAATCAGACCGGATGGCAGCAAATACGATTTTTTCAGTCGCGGCAGCAAATATATGATACATCCCCGCTCCTGGAACCACTACGCGGTGACCTGGGATAAGACCGGAGCCATTCGAATCTTTCGCAACGGGCTTCCGTATCGTCCGAGCAATTCCTGGGAGCCGAGTATCGGGCACAGTTCGGGTTTGGATTTTTCTGATGTCAGAAAGATTCAAATTGCCGCTAACGCCGGCTCTCTGATTGACAATCTGAAAGTTTTTCGTCGCAAAGTACCTCCGGCGGAGGTGTATGCCGAATTCAGAAAAAATTCGCCGCTGGATGTGGTAATACCCGATGCGGTTGTACAACCGGAGGACCATGCCGCGTTCAATATTGAGTTTGCTCCCGGCGGAACCTATACCCGCCCCGCCAATCCCGGGCCGTATTTCACCGGAGTCAAAGGGGAGCTTTCCCTGAAACTGTATCCGGTAAAAAACAAGCGGATAATGGATAAGGATATCAAAGAGTTAAATCAGCCTCTGTCTGTGGATAAATCTCCGGTGACCGTCAAATTCCCGGTCGGGAAACTGCCGGAAGGCGACTATCTGGTTATGTGGCAGATAAAATTCCCCGACGGCCGCCTCATGCGGCGTGGCATTTTAACTCAATGCCGCTCTTTTACCCCGGCTCAACCTGCGAGCAAGGCCGAGGTCAAACCTGGCAAATTGATTTTTGAAAAGAAGTTTTCCGATGCCAAAGATCCCTCACTTATAAAGCATGGCGCTGCCATCAATCGTAAAGACGGCGGTCTTGAGATCGGTCCGAACAAGGGTGATCGCATCGCAACGGTTATTACCGGACTTGGCAACTATGTTCAGTCCCCTGTTATTATGGAAATTGAATGGCCGGATGATGCTGCCAGAATGATGGGAATATATGTTTATCTGGAAAACGCGAAAGGTGAAAGTTACCGGGATCGCCTCCAGGGCGGTATTCAGGCCGGATTGGAATATCCCAATACCGGTAAACATGTTGTAACCCGCTATATATACTGGCCGCAGTCTCCGACCGTCCTGTTCGAGGTCAGAACAATGGCCAGGAATTTCCCTGCCGCGATTAACTCAGTCAGGGTTTATGCCGTTGACGGAGAGAAATTGCCGAAGTTGGCGATTACCAGGCCGGCCGGTTTGGATTATCGTAAAATCGGTAACGCCGATGAAGATCAGACGTTGGGGACCACCATGGCCAGACGTTCCGTGAAAGAGCTGATGGCGCGGATTTGCGACTACATGGATTACACCGGACAGGATACTTTCCATTATGCAATATTGCGCTATTATTACAGCTTTTTCGCGTTTCCCGAAACTATCGGAAACGGCTTGGTTCCCGGCATGCCTGGTGACATGGGATATGTTATTGATTCACTTGGCAAAAGAGGTAAAAAATTCGTCGGGATTTTCAATCTTTCCAATATTCCGGAAATATACTACGCCAAAGTCCTTGAACAGAATCTGATGTCGAAAGGCATGATTATGCTCAATAAGGATTCTTATGAACTGGAGAGTTATGACGGCGTGTCCGGCACTCCGAATATTGCCAATCCTGAAGTCAGGAAGATGGCGGCGCGTTATTTATTAGATTTCAAGGCGGAAATGCGCAAGCCTAACTTTGAGGGCATCAGTATCTGGCTGGCGTTATGGTGGAATTCACTCGAAGCCGGTTACGATTCCTATACGGTGAACAAGTTTTCCCGGGAAACCGGGATCAAGGTTCCTGAAGCCAAACGTTATGAGTTTTTAACTTCCTCTGCCGTGCTTCCGAAATGGCAGAAATGGCGGGCCGGTCAGGTTTTTGCCATGATCAAAGAGTTGCGCAAGGTTATGGATGAAATCAAACCGTCATTGAAACTATATGTGATGAAACGCGGCAAATATGACTGGGATGAGGAATTGGACAAACTGATTCCGCAACTGCCTAATACATATGCCTGTGACATGCGCCGCCCCACCTCATATCGTTGGGGATTCCACTGGGGAAAACCCGAAACCACACTCGATGAAGATATGTATGACTTCAATGCGGCCCGGAAGCTTTTTAAACGCAAAAGCAATCGCATGGTTACTCTGTTCTATTCCTATTATGAAACCTTTACTAAATCACTCAGCAGTAAGTACGGTTGTTATTTCCAGAGCGCCGACGTCAAGCCGTATGGACGTTTCTTTCTGAAGGAACTGGCTTTTGATGTCGCGGCCGGCGATGTCTGGCAGATTGGTATGGGCGGCCAGCCGTTCGGCAGCTGGGGCCGTGATGCGGAGACGCGGGAATTTGCCCAGGCTTTTTCCGCCCTGCCGACGGAAGATTTTAAGACTGTGAATAACCCGAATAATAGTATTACCGTGCGTTATCTCAATACAAAGAATGGGACTTATTTCTATGTGGTAAGTTTGGTATATCTGAACTCACAGGCTAAATTGCGCTTTAACGGGACGGTTTCTGAATATCTTGACCTGTCCACTGGAAAGAAGTGCTCCAGTGACACAATCGAGCTTAAACCGTTCCAGTTACGGTCATTCCTGATTCCAAATAAAGCGGTGGAAATTGCCGGAGCGGAATATCATTTTGCGCCGGAATTGCGGGCTTTTTATGTCAAACGCATCGCGGACCTCAAAGCCACGGTAAAAGCTTTGGAGGCGAAAAATATTGATCTTTCTGCCGAAAAAGTCCGGTTAAGTGAAATAGACCGGGCTTTAAAAATGAAAAATTATCAGGAAGTGCACCGTCTGGTCTTTTCAAGGCTGATGAATCAGTTGTTGAATAAGATGCTGAACATCAAGCAGGTGGCCCGGCAAAGCGAAATGCTTAGAAAAAACCATATCGCGGTCAACTGCGGATCAGGTGATTTTTACACGGCCACCGATGGCAGACTGTTCTTCCCGGACCAGAAGTTTGCCGATAACGCCGTTTACGGTTACTTCGGGAAAAATAAAAGTGTGGTAAGGAATATTAACGGGCTTAAAGATGCGGTTACCCCGGAGCTCTTCAGAACCGAGGCCTATGATATTGACGGATATAAGTTCCGTTTGGCAAATGGAAAATACACCGTCAGACTTTACATGAAAATTGGTTATCCTTCCGATTTTAAAGATAACAAGGTAATCTTTACCGCTTATGCCCAGGGAAAACCGTTGTTTGTCAAGATGGATATGTATAAGGCATCAAAAGGGGACTTTACACTGCCGGCAGTGAAGGAATTCAAGAATATTGATGTGAAAAACCGGGAACTTGTCATTAAATTTGAAATACCGAAAGGTCGTCCTCCGAACCATCGCCTGTGTAATGCTATTGAAATTATTCCGGAGAAGTAATATTATAATGAAGTATCTGCTTTTTTTATTACCGAATCTTTATAATGAATACTCATATATGAAACTCTATTTTAAAGGATATGCAAAATGATCAGAAGTCTCTATTCATTTGATATTGGCGAGGAATTTTCGCAAATGCGTTCAGTTCCCGTTGCCATGGGATCAGGAAACGAAGATGCGGTGCTTTTCATCCATTCCCGCAATCCCAATATCGATCCCTGGCATGAGGCGTTCAACTATGCCCGTGATACGCTGAAATTATCATTGTTCAGTCTGAGTGGGGAACTGCTTTGGCGACGTGATCTTGACTGGGGCGTAGTTCCCGGCGTCTGGTATGCTCCGGTGATCTCTTTTGACCTTGACGGCGATGGCGTCGATGAAATCTGGTATGTCGGTAATACCAATCCCAATCTTCCATTGACCCTGGATTACCGGGTTCTTGAACGGATCGATCCCCGGACCGGAGAGGTTACAGGCCAGTGGCCGTGGCCGAAATATCCTCTCGGAGAAACCATGTGTTTCACCTATCGCTATTCGTTGGCGGCGGGCTATGCCCATGGTCGGCCTGTTTTGATCACGGCCCAGGGAACCTACCAGAACATGCATCTTCAAGCTTACAATGATGGGATGTCAAAACGTTGGGAAATTCATATTCCGCAATCGGCTCCGGGCCCTCGCGCCAGTCATGTGTTCCCGGTTCTGGATATGAATAATGACGGGATTGACGAATTGTTTTGGGGAGAGCGCATTTTGAGTATCCATGACGGGAGTGAAGTATTATGCTGCGACCGGGATAATTTTCATGAACACTCAGACATCGTCGTTCCCTTCATCGATCCTGCTGACGGCAGTAAATATATCTATACGTGTCGGGAAGATGGCGGAGCCCCTCGCGTGGTCACCTACAATTTCAACGGAGATATCGTCTGGACCTCGGTTGATGCCGGGCATATGCATAAAGGATGGATCGCGAATATCGGAGAGAATCGCCGGCGTGTGGCAATGGCTATGCGCCTTGCCCTCGGTGCTTCCGGTAGTATGCTTCACAAGAGCACGCCAACCCTTTTTTACTTTGACGCTGTTACTGGCGAGCCGGTTGATTTCAATCTGCCGATTCCCGGATGCAACCTTATGCCCGTTGATTTTACCGGGGACGGCTACCATGAATTTGTCGGCACGGAAGGAGACGTCAAGGGTAAATGCTTTGACCGTTGGGGAGTCGAGTTAGCCGATCTGGGGCAGGATGCAATGCAAGTTCGGTCCGGCAAGATCCTGCCTGCTCCCGGACAGCAGGTCATGCTGGGCTACGGCGCATCAAAAGAGGTGCGCATCTGGGGTGATGATGAAGCCGTGGACTTGAATCCGGATCCTGTTTGTGACCACTATCACCGGTTTATGCAGCATCTTATGGGCTCCGGTTACAACCATGTCAACGCAGTTCAGTCATGTGGTATGTGAGAAAAAAAATAAGCAGCCGGAGATGAAACTGAAGGTCGAACCGCAGTTTACCTGCAAATTATGGTGAAGAGGCAAAAAATTAAAGAAGCAAACAAGATGAAGAAAACAAATATTATCATCATTCTGGCTGACGATCTCGGCTATGGCGATTTGGGGTGTTACGGTTCAACAATCAATAACTCTCCGCGGCTTGATCAGATGGCGTCCGAAGGCATGCTTTTCACCGACTTCTATGCTGCGTCGCCGGTTTGTTCCCCGTCGAGAGCCGCGCTGATGACCGGATGCTATCCAAAACGCGTCGGCCTTGATTCCGGGCATGAATTTTGTGTTCTGCTGCCGGGGGACCCCATTGGTTTAAATCCCGACGAATTCACTCTTCCGCAAATGCTTAAAGATTCCGGTTACGCCACCAGAATAATCGGCAAATGGCATCTCGGGGATCAACCCGAATTTCTTCCAACCCGCCATGGCTTTGACAGTTACTTTGGTTTGCCGTATAGCAATGATATGCTGCCCGACCATCCTGCCAACGATCATTTTCATTTTCCGCCGCTGCCTCTTATGAATGATGAAGACATTGAGGAAATAGACCCTAATCAGGCTTCTCTTACGGATCGCTATACGGCGGAAGCAATTCGATTTATTGAAGACAATGCTGAAAATAAAAATCCATTCTTTCTCTATTTGTCCCATATGTATGTTCATGTTCCCATTCATACTCCGATGAAATATCTGGATGCGTCAAACAATGGAGCTTATGGCGCCGCGGTGGCCCATCTGGATAGCAGTACCGCATATATCCTTGACGCTCTGCAGCGTCTGGGTATTGATGAAGACACGCTGGTGATATTTACCTCGGACAATGGTTCTGACTGTAGAAACGGCGGCAGTAATGCGCCGCTTCGCGGAGTCAAGGGAACTACCTGGGAAGGCGGGATGCGTGAGCCGTGCATTATGCGCTGGCCCGGACACATACCGCCAGGCACTGTTTGCCGGGATATTTGCTCGACAATGGACATTATGCCTACTTTGGCAAGCCTGTCGGACGGAATTATTCCAACGCGTCATAAATATGATGGTAAAGATATATCCCGATATTTATCTGGGGAAAGTAATTCCGGTTCTCCTTATGAAGCCTTTTTCTATTATGGCGTGTCAGACCATACCCTGCATGCCGTACGCAGCGGTAAATGGAAATTACATCTTTTGCTGAATGAACTTTACGACCTTGAATCTGATATCGGGGAACGGCAAAATATCTATAAAAAACATCCGGAAATTGTTAAAAGACTTGGGTTATTAGCTGATAATTGCCGTCAGGAACTTGGGGATAATAATCTGGAAGGCATTGGCTGCCGCCCGGTCGGGCGCGTCCGTCATCCCCAGACTTTAACCTCCGTTGACCAAATGGACCCCATCATTCGTGCTATGTACGACCTCGACGATTTTTCTTGAAAAGAGACAGGAAGTATCCTTCAAATCTGCTGATTGATTTTTTGCTCCACACGGGAATCGTTAAATTTCCACGAACCAATCCCAATATTCTTCTTTGAGCGCTTTCGCTCCTTGTTCTTTGTTCCTGAAAATTGACGAAAATAATCCGTCAAATCCACTGATTGAGTTTTTGTACCCTAAAGATTACGCAAAAATCAAACTTTTTTTCACTTGACAGTTGCAAAATCATTGATGATATATTAAAATATAAGAGTAAGTTACCTTATTAAGTCACCATATTAAGGATCATAAATGCGTTGTCGAAAGAGTAAAACCAAAGCGGAATCGGTTACGGATGAATTGCGGGAAATGATTTGTTCCGGCAAATTTACCAGTGGGCAATTACCTAAAGAGAAGCAATTAATTGAATATTTTCAGGTCAGCCGTAAAACAATTCTGCATGCTATGAATATACTGTCCGAAGAAGGATTACTTCGGCGGGTGAAAGGCACGGGAACTTTTATCCAGGGTAGAGATAAGTTTGGTGCAGCAGGAGATAATCCGGAGCTGATCCGGCGAATGGCGGTAATGGCGATGCCCCTTTACGGGCATTATTTCAGTTTGATTTCAGATGCTATTCACAGAGCCTTGCAGGAGCGTCATTTATTTGCCGTCTCTTATAATATTGAGGCGGATTATTTTGATAATTTAATTAAACAGGCCAATTTGACCACGCTGTTGAGTTCGCCTATTCGGGGCCTGATGATTCATGGCGGCGGTTACTGGCGGAATCCTTTGCTGGAGGATTGGAGTAATTTACGTTCGGTATTTATTGACTATTTCGATTATGACGGAAGTCCGCCATGGTCGGCGGTTTTGGTTGACTATGAGGCTGGCTCCGTTGCCGCGGTTAGGCATTTACTGCAGCAGGGACGGCGGAAAATTGCCTTTGCCTGCGGCCCTAATCGAGTTACCATTCCAATGTCGCCGTCACATTGGGCCAATCATCCCCGTCGGCAGATGGAAGTCGGATGTCGGCGGGCCGCTGGTGAAGGTGGCGCGGATTATGTCTATATGACGATTCCGGAAGAAGATGATGCTATGCAAATGGAATTTGCCGGGTTGATTGCCGCAGGCATTGACAGTGTAGTTTTTCAGACTGATTTTCTGGCCGTTCGCTTCTGTCAGTATGCACGCGAAAAACAAATACGTATTCCTGAAGATATCGCGGTAATCGGACAGTACAATACGCCATGGTGCCAGGAAGGTCCGGTTGAGTTAACCAGTATTGACGTTCGCCCCGGGGAATTAGGTCTTCGTGCGGTCGAGTTGCTGCTTTCCGGCGAGGAATTAATAGAAAAATTGACACCTCAACTGGTCGTCCGTGCGTCAACAAAATCGAAGTTGTAAATGTTCTGAAAGCAAAAGTTAAGTATAAAATATAATGATTAAGAAAACAGGTTTTAATAAAAATAACGAACATGGAAGGATTATGTGGAAAAAGCGAAACTAACGGCCTTGAAAAATTTGATTTTGTAAGGAAAACAAAATTACAAACAAAAGGATTACTATCAAATTAAAGGAATATAATTATGAAAGTTGTAAAAGGACAAAAAAATAAGGGTTTTACGCTTATCGAGCTATTGGTGGTGATTGCGATAATTGCAATCCTGGCATCGATGCTGCTACCGGCATTAAACAAGGCAAGGGAAACCGCGAAATGCATAAAATGCGTATCGAATTTAAAACAGATCGGGCTTGCACTTGCACAATATGTCCAGGACTCCAACGGCATGATTCCAGGCTTCTGCCAGTCCGCGAGTAATACCGCGAACGCGGATCGCTGGTCGCCGCGCCTGATGGAATATACCGGAACCGCTTTGCCGTGGTGCTGCCCGTCGTCTCCGGCGATTAAATATCTCGCGACGATGAAAAAATACAAAACCGGAGACCGTTCAGCAACTAATATCCAGAATATTGTTTACGGTACAAGTATCGGGATAAATTCCATCGAGAACAACCTCAGGTTTTCTTTTGAGTACAGCGACAGAATCATGGGGAAAGTGCGCAACGCGGCGACCTGCGTTTATGCCGGTGATACTACCGGGCTGGATACCACTTTGTACCCCGGTACTGTCGGTCAGTCAATCGGAATCTACTTTACTGCGTCGGTCTATCCCATTTCCGGTGGCGGCCACAGTCTTTATCCGGCCCATGACAATAGAATCAATTTCCTGCATCTTGACGGGCATACGGCTACGCTTAAAAAAGACGCCGTCCTGAATAAAGTTAATGATTTCAATGCAAGTGGGACCTCTGGCCTTCGATTCTTTACCGCGGAGAAATAACCCATGAGTTTTCTTAAAACAACCACCACGGCAACCATGCTGTCCATTTGTCTTTGCGCCGGAGCCGACCCCGTCCTGCCAAAACTGGTCGACGAAGTCAAAATACCGGACTTTAAAATCGAAGAAACCGGCGGGAAAAAGACTATTAAACTGCCGCAACTGCCTGAAAAACCCGGCATGATTCCTGTGCTGCGTTGCAGAATGGTTTCCGTCGGCGATGCCGGATGCAACTATGCCGCCCGGATTACTTTCAATGATACTCCGCTGGGGATAAATACATTCGGAGGTCGCGGGCGTCTTCTGTTTCGCAAAAATTTCTTTGAACTGAATGATCCGGCGTTCAAGGGACATAAATTTCCAGTATTCAACGGTTCCAACATCATGCTGATTTTTGCGCCTGATTCCGTGACCGGGGATAAAAACACTCTCGATGGTATGGGGGCGTTCTTTATGTTTGATATTTCGGATGCCGCGCGTGCTGTAGATGTCAATACTGTCACTTTCCAGAATATCCGGCACAAGGCATCTACGCCCATTACTCTGCTGGTTTCTGATGCCGGGGTCGGGTACATCCGCCTCGACCAGCTCCCGCGTGAAACGGTAAAACTCCTTCAATGCAAGCCGTCAAAACAGTTTGCTGAAGTCAACGGAACTCGTCTGGATGTGTTCCGTAACGGCGGGTTTGCTTTTACGACCGGAAAATGTTCTCCGCTGGTGGTGGAAACAGGCCTTTCAACCGTCCCCGATTCCGTATCCGTGCTCAAGGCGGTGGAGGAAAAAACGTTACAGCCGTTGAGTATCAAACATCCGGATACTCTTTCCTACCTTATTACGGTCCGATGGCCGGACATTCAGCTGGAACGGACGCTTAAAATTTCCAGGGATACTCTCGACTGGCATGAGAAGTGGACCAATATCGGCAAATCCATCGCGGCGGTGCCGTTTCGCTATCGCATCGGTCTTTCCGGCGCCAAGGCGCACGTATGGCTCCGCGGCACGCCAGATATTGCCGAATTTCAAACCCTCTGTGACAATCCCACCGTTTTTATTGAATCACTTAAAGATCCCAGGCGCGGATATGGAATTGTGCTGGAGGATGATATTCTGCGTCTGATCGCCGGTGCCGCTTCCGGAAACGGAATGGCGGAAATCTACTCGAATACCCTGGCCTTGGCGCCAAAAACCTCAAGGACATTTCATTACACCGTTTCCGGCGTCAGCCAAAACGGTTACTGGGAGTTCATCAATGCTTTGCGGAAACGCTGGGGCATTGGTAAATACGGGGTGGAACGGCCGTTCTTCTGGAATCCTTCCATTCCGGCGGTTCCAGGACTTTCCACAGAACAGAGAATTCAAAAGGCGCTCGGACATCTCGGCGGCATCACCGTGATTCTCGGCCCCTGGTTTAATTGTCTCAGCAGCGATCTTCGCAAGGCAGACAGCCGCCTGAAAACAACTGAGGCGCGCATCGCGGATATCCAAAAACAGAAAAAGCAGGCATTCGCCGCAAAAGTCGCAATGTATAAAAAGGCCCTGCCTGGCGCGAAAATCATGTCGCTTCATCATCCGGCCATGACCGCGGTTTATCTGCCAGAACTGCCACAATCCGCTTTGGCTGATTCCGTAATACATACTCGCGACGGGAAGCCGTATCATCAAGCCGGATACGACCAAATCCTTCTGAAAGGCGACGAACAGAAAGGCTGGGCGGTGATCTACTGTCTGCCTGTCGCCGGGAACGCCTGGTGGAACCAACTGTTGGACGATGTAAAATTTTCTCTCTCCTGCGGGACCGACGGCGTTTATTTTGACGAATTCAGTTTTTGTGCACTGCAGCGGGATTACTCCCGGTACGACTATACGGAATGGGACGGTTTTTCCGCGGATATCGACTGGAAAGGAAAGGTGACCGCGCTCAAAAGCGACAATGCTTATACCTGTTGTCCATTTAAGTCGACTCTGCTTATGCTGCTGCTGAATCAAGACAAACTCTTTCTCGGAAACTGTACAGACGTGTCCAGAGGTATGAATGTTTCACCCACTTTCCGCTTCATGGAAGGTACCGCGCTGGTTAACATGCCTGCGGCGCATTTGAGTCACGTTCCTCTTGTCTTTGGCAATTTCGGCATAACGAACACCCGTGAAGGTGTGTTCTCCGCGGTTCGTGAAGCTCTCAAGTATGGCGGCATCTACTCGCCCGTGGAACAAACAAATCTTGTGCTTGATGGCAGTGACAATTTCGTCTGTAAACTGTATCCTCTCACCGTGAGCGAAATAGGACCCGGCTTCGTGGTCGGCCGTGAGCGCCTGATAACCGAACATTCGGGTACTTTCAACTGGCCGGACGCCGCCGGTTCGGAGGCCGAACTTTTTATTTACGACAGCAAGGGAAACCGGATTGAAAAAGGTCGCAAAGTCAAGATAGTTTCGGGACGGATTGAATTGAAAGTACCGGAAAAAGGTCTGGTCATCGCGGAAGCCGTTAATTCAAAAGGAAAGTAACGGTCAATATGTGTAATCTTGGAACAAAAAAAATATGGATGCCGGTTGCTTTCGCAGTCGCGCTCATGACAACCGTTTTTGCCGCCGGTCCGACGGCTCCAGCCATAGCCGGAGTCACGGAGAAAGCCTTTTACGCGCCGGGTGAAACCATGACTTTCATCATGAAATGCGCCAATGCGGACGGCATGACTCTGCACTGGATGCGAACCGGAGACGACGGTAAAAGAACGACTGTTTCCGAAAAGATTATTTCCGGCAAACCGGTCCTGATAAAAACCTCGATCAATCAGCCTGGGTTCGTCCGCATTCTGGTGTCTTTGACAGACAGGAACGGTAAAAAGGTTTATACTGTCAAAAGCGGCCGGAAAACAGAATACTTCTTCGACGGCGGCGCCGGGGTCATGCCGGAGAAACTTTCCAGGTCTACCGAACCGGCTGACTTCGACGCATTCTGGACAAAACAGAAAAAACGTCTGGCGGCGGTTCCGATGAAATCGTTGATGACGAAAATTCCAAACAAGAATCCGAAGGTTGAAGTCTATGCCGTCAGCGTAAACTGTGCCGGGCCGCGTCCGGTGACCGGGTATCTTTCCATCCCGGCCGGAGCCGCGGCAAAGTCGCTTGCCGCTTCCGTGCTTTTTGAAGGCTATGGAAAAGGATATCAGCGCCCGACGTGTGTCGGCAGCAATGAATCGGAAATAGTTTTCTCTATCAACGCGCACGGCTATGAACTTGGTCATGATTCCGCTTTTTTTCGTAAATTATGGGAAGAGATCAAGTCAAACGGGCAGCTTTACGCCTTTGATCCGGTACAGAATTCCAACCCGGAAACCGCTTATTTCAATGGTATGGCGCTTCGAGTTATGCGGGCGCTTCAATTTGTGAAATCCCTGCCGCAATGGGATGGAAAAAGGCTTAGTGTCGCAGGAGAAAGCCAGGGCGGGCTTCAGGCTGCCTGGGCCGCGTCGCTGGTGCCGGGTGTCACCTCTTGTGAACTGAAAATAGTCTGGTGCTGCGATCTGGCCGGCGTAACCAAAAGCAAGCGACTCAACGGCTGGCGGCCGAAATATGTTCCTGCGCTAGACTATTATGACGCGGTCAATCATGCGAAACGCATCCCGCGCTCCTGTCCGGTGACAATTGCTCGGGCTGGCCTGGGTGATTATACCTGTCCGCCTTCAGGTCTCGCGATTTTTTACAACAACGTCAAAGCTCCGAAAAAGATTGTCTGGTATCAGGGCTCAACCCACGGATATGTTCCGCCGTCTCCGCAAACCTGGTCCTTTTCTCAAAAGTAACGAGTTGCATTAGCAAATAAATAAAGATATAATATTATTCGGATAAAAACTAATAAAGGGAAAAAAATGAAAAAGATGATTTTAATGGTTGCCTGGATGCTGGGAACTCTGTCGGCCGTTTATGCTGGGAATGTTGATACTGAAGCAAAAATTTTATCGTCATGGGACTTTAAAAAGCCCGAGGTCCGGAAGGAATGGATATCAAAAATACATTCGTTGAAGGTATTGCCTTCGTCTGATACGTTTAAACTGGAAATTATCGGTCAAGACCCGTATATTTTTTCCCCGATGAAAACAGGGGGATTTTCGGTGACTGGGTTTGGATATATTTCTGTAAAAATGAAATGTACCCATACGGTAAGAACATTCAATGAAGTCTATTGGATTATCCCTTCGCAACTTAAATGGGATATGAAAAAGCGTGAAGCTTTTGGCGTAAAAGCGGTAAAACCGAATGAATTTCATGTTTTTAACTTTAAGTTGTCCGGCAATCCGTTATGGACAAATGTTATTGAACAGTTCAGGCTTGATTTGTTCAACAATGCTCCGAAAGGCAGTATTATTGAGATTGAATGGATTAAAATATCCCGTCAAGCTTTGAAATAAACCTGAATGCTTTAATTATGGTTATATCCGTTTCAGAATTCAAACGCAGTCGAAATGGTTAAGCATTGTTACATAAATATTCATATCAATAAATCGCGGTTATTGAACTTGAATCGAAGTCTATAAAGCAATATAAAAATATGCATGACCGCATATTGCGTACCGGGCTGGAACAAAACAAAATCAGGAATGAAAAAAAACTCATGGCAAAATATCATATTCAAACGGCGGCATATTATTTCCCGAACTATCACGTTGACCCCCGCAATGAAGCGATTCATGGAACGGGCTGGACGGAATGGGAGCTTATGAAATGCGCCCGTTCCCGTTTTGACGGACATCAACAGCCCAAAGTCCCTGTCTGGGGATATGAAGATGAAAGTCGCTCCGAGGTGATGGCAAAAAAAATAGACGCGGCGGCGGATTCCGGATTGGATGCTTTTATCTTTGATTGGTACTGGTATGACGGTCCGTACCTGGAACGGGCGCTCAACGACGGTTTCCTTCAGGCGTCAAATCGTGAACGGCTCAAATTCGCCTTGATGTGGGCCAATCACGATTGGAAAAATTTTCATCCCGGCGGACGTGATGTCGCCAGTTATCCGATTAATTTTGAATGGACTACGACACGCGATAACGTTGGTGAGGTGTGGGATTATATCATTGAACACTATTTGACGCAGCCGAATTACTGGCGGATCAACGGGGCTCCTTATTTTTCCATCTATGCCGTGAACCGTTTTATCTCCCAGATGGGTGGCGTTAACGCGGCTGCGGACGTAATTGATCTGCTGCGGGAAAAAGCTCGAAAAGCCGGACTTAAGGATGTTCATGTGAACGGTATCTGGTTTGATGTTCTTGATTCCAATCCGCGGTGTTCGGAATGTCCGCAATCGGACTGGATCAGCCGGGTCGGACTGAATAGTTATACCAGCTACAATAACGTCTGCGTCTCGCCCAAATGGGCCTCTGATTTTCCCCGCGTTGATACCCTGGAGATAGCGGAAGACTACCTGAAAATCTGTCGCAAAGCGCAAACTTCGTTGCCCGGTCCTTACTATCCGGTGGTGACTGTTGGCTGGGATTCTTCCCCGCGCGCAATTCAGTCGGAAACGTTTGAACCGCCCCCCTGTTATCCTTATCTGCCGGTTATGGAAATGACGCCGGAATGGTTCGGGCAAATCCTTGCCGCGACGGTTGATTGTCTCAAAGATCAGCCGGAAGAACAACGGATTTTGTTTTTCAATGCCTGGAACGAATGGACCGAAGGCAGCTATCTCGAACCTGACCTGCTGTACGGAGATGCAATGTTACGGATCATGAAAAAAGAACTTGCCGGGTAATTTCATCATGAAGAACAATAGTGAAGCTGAAACCGTATCGGTTTCGTCCGGTATTCAAAATGGATTGCCGCAGGTATCCGTTATCGATGATTTTCGCCCCGTCCCGTTCTATTTTATCAACACGACTAAGCCGGAAGACTTGACGCGTGAAGCAATTTTTGCCGCGATGGCAAAAATTAGCGCCAATGGGTTCGGGGGCTGTATTATATTCAATAAACCTCCGGATGGTTTTAGCGCTGAGAATTATTTGAGTGACAGATGGTTTGAAACAATTGAATATTTTGTTCAAGCCGGACTGAAACTGCACTTGCAAATATGGATTAACGACGGGTTCGATTATCCGCCGGGCGATGCGGGTGGAAGAATTTCCGCAATTGATCCGACGCTGACCCAGAAACGACTGGTTTTAAATGCCTCCGGACAAATTGACGTCGTTGATGTAGCCTGGGGGTTTCCCGCCTTTGAAGAACCGGAAAGCTCCCGTTTGTTTATCGAACTGGTATATGAACAGTATCGGCAGCGACTTGGACAATATTTCGGGAATGGGATTACCGGTTTTTTCTCAGATGCCGACTGCCGCCGGGTCAGTTCGATAACGTTGGAACAATTGAATGGCCGACCATATTTCCCATGGTCATCGAATTTCGCTGAAGAATTCCGGAAGCAATACGGCTATGGAATCGAACCGTATTTGCTTGACATTGTCAAGGAACAGGGGAAGGCCTCTGTTCGACGCGATTATTGGAGCCTGGCCGGAGAGCTGTATTCCAGTTGGTTCCGCAATAATTATGAATGGTGCAAGGCTCATGGGCTGCTTTATTCCTTCCATTCGTCCGATACGGGACCGCTTGCCTTGAACGATTGTTTGCGCAGTTCACTTTTTACGGAAGGATCATTTCTGCGTCAGGCGCGTTTTTGCGATTATCCCGGTACCGACCATGAAGCTCTGGCTCTGGACGGCGGAACTCATTATGATTCCAGATATTATATTCCTTCGACGTCCTGGGGCAGCGGCTCGATGAAGACAAGAACGCCGGAATTCAATATCACAAAATTTGATTTGCGTGCTAAATATACCGCTTCAGCGGCTTATTTGTACAACCGGAAAAAAGCCTTGTGCGAAGCTTTTGCCGCCACCAACTGGGGGGCCACCCATCAGGATTTGCGCCGGATCGCGGCCTGGCAGATCATGCAGGGAATAAACTTTTTCGTTCCACATGCGGTGCATCACCGCCTGCATGGAGAGACGAGATATTTTGCCCCGCCGGAATTCCTTTCCGGCAGCCTCCAATATGGACTTCGGGAATTCAATGATGCCTTGTCTCAAATGTGCTTTGCCGCGTCGCAGGGGGAATTAGTAGATCCGGTTGCGGTCCTCGATCCCACTGAAACGGTATGGTCCGGAGCAACACACTGTCTGTTCGAACTGTGCGACCATCTTAATCGGTTGCCGGTCAATTATATCATTGTCGATGAATTTGGCTTGCGGGAAAATCCGGGGCGTTTTAAATGTTTGTTGCTGCCGGGAATTGCGTTATCCCCGGATTTGCTCAGTCTGCTGACGAAGGCCGGAACCGTAATTATTCCGGCGAACGAATTGAAAAAATTACCGCTTCCGGACATTGCGTTTGACGGCGGAGAAATTCATTATATGCACCGCCGTCTCGAAGACGGCACGGAAATGCTGCTGGCGGCGAATATCTGGAGCGATGTCGCTCTTGCCGGCAGCCTGCGGTTTAAAGGCAAATCATTTACCGTAGAGCTGGCTCCGGGCGAAATAGCGGTTTTCAACGGTCCGTATGAAAAATTCCGGACGCCGCGTAATAAAATCCCGCTTGTGAAGCTTCCTGAAAATATACCGGTTCGCTGGAGCCGGGATAATACCGTGCCATTGCCTGGTAATGAAACATTCCGATTCCAGAATTCAACAGAGTTGCCCGAGCCGTATCTACTGGCGCCTGTTGGCAGCTCGTTGATTTTTGACGGACATCTTCTCCCGGATGGGATTCCTACCTGTTTTTTTGATGAACCTTACCGGAAAATCAGTCTGCCAAAAGGCCGGACTCCAGGTACACATGAGATTATAATTTCTAATTCCGAAAAGCCCTGGCAAATGACGTATCTGTGTGGTGATTTTGATGTCAAGGTTGAGACTGCAAACGACTTTCAGCGCAAATACATGAGTTTTTACAACATGACTCTTTATATGCCGTCCCGGGCGGAGCTTGTCCTTTCCCCGCGTTCTACCCGGCTCAATTCAGGCGACTGGTGCGAACAGGGAGCTCCGTTTTATTTCGGAACGGTAACTTATATGATGGAAATAGAACATGGCGGCGGACGCGTCAGGCTGCCTTTGGGCTGGATTAACGGAACCTGTTCTCTGAAGCTTAACGATGTTCAAATGGGGACTCGTATCTGGGAACCGTTTGAATACGAACTTGAGTTACAGCGCGGCATTAACCGGCTGGAAATTACCGTTAGCAACACCCTGGCCAATCTCCTGGAATGCTATAAAGCGCCGGGAGGATTGATCTAACATAAAGCCGGTTATATTGACCGGCTTGAATTTTTCTTGCAGCGGGGCTTTGGGATATCTCTGTAACATGCGGGCGCTATGGCGGATGAAATGGCGAACCTTACTCAAAACTTTGTAAAAAGTCTTTGATCTGCTTATGTAATGTAACCTTGCCTTTGGCGTTTTTCAGATATGGGGTATTTTGTGTCAGCCTTTAGTTTGTAGGTCTCGTGTTTTTGTAATGCTTCTTTTCTCAAGTCTAATCCATCCTCATTTATGGGAATCGACTTTTGGGGACGGAATAATCCTGTTGAAAAAGCAATGGAGAGAGGCCAACGAGCCGCCCGTTTGCGCGGCATGTCCGGCTCAACGGCAGGGATATGCATCCCCGTTTGCAAGTTTCGCCCTCCAGGGATGAACAACCAGATCGAAAGTTTAGTGGAGGGCGAGAGTCTCTCGAGCCGCCCGTTTGCGCGGCATGTCCGGCTCAACGGCAGGGATATGCATCCCCGTTTGCAAGTTTCGCCCTCCAGGGATGAACAACCAGATCGAAAGTTTAGTGGAGGGCGAGAGTCTCTCGAGCCGCCCGTTTGCGCGGCATGTCCGGCTCAACGGCAGGGATATGCATCCCCGTTTGCAAGTTTCGCCCTCCAGGGATGAACAACCAGATCGAAGGTTTAGTGGAGGGCGAGAGTCTCTCGAGCCGCCCGTTTGCGCGGCATGTCCGGCTCAACGGCAGGGATATGCATCCCCGTTTGCAAGTTTCGCCCTCCAGGGATGAACAACCAGATCGAAGGTTTAGTGGAGGGCGAGAGTCTCTCGAGCCGCCCGTTTGCGCGGCATGTCCGGCTCAACGGCAGGGATATGCATCCCCGTTTGCAAGTTTCGCCCTCCAGGGATGAATAACTAGATCGAAAATTTAGTGGAGGGCAAGAATCTCTCGAGCCGCCCGTTTGCGCGGCATGTCCGGCTCAACGGCAGGGATATGCATCCCCGTTTGCAAGTTTCGCCCTCCAGGGATGAATAACTAGATCGAAAATTTAGTGGAGGGCAAGAATCTCTCGAGCCGCCCGTTTGCGCGGCGTGTCCGGCTCAACGGCAGGGATATGGTGAACACGGAGTGAACACGGGGTCAATGAACACGGGAATGAACACGGGGTCTGAACACGGGGTCAAACCTCTGAACACGAGTGAACACGGGGTCAAACCTACACTATTTTGAACACGGGGTCAAACCTATTTGAACACGGGGTCAAACCTTTGAACACGGGGTCAAACCTACACTATTTTGAACACGGGGTTTGAACACGGGGTCAAACCTACACTATTTGAACACGGGGTCAAACCTACACTATTGACTTTCCTGTTTCGTTAATTTCCGTTTGAACACGGGGTCAAACCTACACTATTGACTTTCCTGTTTCGTTAATTTCCGTGCATATATCCGAATCAAAAAACAGATTTAAGCTTTTTCCTTTTTCCGGAGTCATCTCAATCAAAATATACTGCTTATTCCCTGGCAATGCAAATAGGTTGATGTGGAGTTTCTTATGTGCCGCCCTTGCAGGGCTTTTATTTATTTCTGAATATACCTGGGGGTTCATTCGCGTTGCTCAATCACCCCAGGCTGGATATATTCCGCGCTTTCAGCGCTAATTCGCCGGTTGCTCCTAAAACCCGGCTCCTACGATCACCCCGCAAGGGTGATGCTCCCACGTTTAAGACTGGATGCATGTCGCGGATGTACTTCCATCACAAAGTACACTTTAAGAAAAAAAAAAGCCATATCCCGTAAGGGGGGCGCTGATAAAATGATGTATTATCTTTTGGAAGCAAGTCAACTGGTAAAGCGGAAGGGGTGCAGGGGCACGATGGGTGCCCCGCCAAGCGGTAGCGCAGAAAAAAACTCCGCTTTAAAGCCTGTAAATCAAGGTCAAGGATGAAATCCTTGCGCTGCCTGCGTAAGGCACGGAGGGAGTTTGAGGGGAAAAGCGCTCCTCAATTAACATCATATCATCAGCACATCCGGTTATAGAATCAGGTTGATGCCGGCGGCCAGATATTTAGCGACGGTTTTTTCTGATAGTTCATTGTCGGAGATGACCCCGGTGAAGTCGGCGGTGCGGCGGATCGGGAATACCGCTTTGGTTTCGAATTTCAGATGATCGGACAGCAGCCAGGAGTGGTCGGCGTGACCGGTCACCTGTTCGAGAAACTCTGCATGGTTTTCATGAAAAGTATAGGCGTCTGTGGTCGATATCGCCGCCGCTGAAATGAAAGCTTTACTGATGTGCAGCTGTTTTACCGCGCTGACCGCAATGCGGCCAAGGAATGAATTCAACTTCGTATTATATACGCCGCCCAGGGCGATCAGGGTTAGCGACGGCGGCGGATCGGACAGTTCGCGGATTATCGCGCCGGAATTGGTCACTATTGTCAGGTTTGAATACATGGCGTGGTTATCCAGCAGCTTACGGATAAAATAGTATACCGTGGTCGAGGAATCGGCAAAGATCACATCATCATCATTGACCAGGGTGATGGCTTTTGCCGCGATCTGCTCTTTGCCGAGACGGTTCTTCGCCAGGCGCAGCAAGTGACGGGAATTTATCGATTCATCGAGCGTTAAATTGCCCTGCGGCAACTCAATGCCGCCGTGTACCTTAACTATTAAATTGCGCGATGACAGGTCGTTGAGATCGCGATAGATTGTCGGGATCGAGGTGTCGAGAATGTTTTCAAGTTCCTCGACTTTGCAAAATCCGCGTTCATGCAGATGTTCAAGAATTTTCTTCGCTCTCTGGTTCCGGTTCATATTATTACTCCGACTGACTTGCTCTATATGTCGCCCATTCAGGGCTTTTAATGTTTTTTAAACTGTTCCCGGGGTTCAATCGCTATGCTCAATCACCCCGGGCTGTTGTTATGTGCCGCGCCTTCAGCGCTATGCTCAATCCCCGCAAGGGTATGTATCCCCGTTAAACGGCTGCTGTTATGTGCCGCGCTTTCAGCGCTATGCTCAATCCCTGCAAGGGTATGTATCCCCGTTAAACGGCTGCTGTTATGTGCCGCGCTTTTAGCGCGATGCAATATGATTATATGTGTGACTAATACCTCTATTTGATAAAAACGGTATTGATATGATAAAAAATCATATTTTATCATAAATTATCACTGGTTTGATAAAAATCAATAATATATTGCGTTGTTTATCGGTTTTTTATTGTGAAATACATCACGGGAAATTATATTCAACAGCAAAACAAACAAAAATATCAGGAATAAGGCATGAAAAATCAGGGATATATCGTTGGACTGGGATTTTGCGGACACGACTATTTGTGTATCGTCCCGCGGATTCCGGTCGATGACAAAGTCCAGGCGGTAAAAACGCTGGAGCAGGGGGGCGGTCCGGCCGCCACCGGAGTATGTGCGGCGGCCCGGTTGGGAGCCAAAGTATCGTTTATCGGCGCGGTCGGGGACGATCAGCGCGGTCAGCTGATCCTGCAGGGACTGGCCCGGGAGGGCATTGATACTTCCGGGATGAAAATCCGTCTGGCGGCGGAATCCCCGGTTGCTTACTGCTGGATCGAGGAAAGCACCGGTAAACGCAGTATCGCCTGGAGTCATGGTTCCGTCAAGCCGCTGTTGCCGGAGGAGGTGCATTTGATGTCGGTGCGTGAAGCCGGACTGCTGCATCTGGACGGACATCAAACCCAAGCCGCGATCCATGCCGCCAAAGTTGCCCGCGAGTCAGGTACGACGGTTTTGCTTGATGCCGGAACGTTGACTGACGGGATCGATGAGATAATTGAACTGACCGATATTATTATCGCTTCGGAGAAATTTGCCGAACGCTATACCGGGACCGGTAAACCGGAGGAGAGTTTGAAAAAACTTTTCGCGAAGAGTGCGAAATTTACCGCGGTTACCCAGGGAAACTGGGGTTGCATCGGGTATGACGGAAAGAATTTTTATCATCAGCCGATATTTGATGTCGGGGTGGTGGATACGACCGGGGCAGGGGATGTTTTCCACGGGGCGTTCGGCTACAAATATATCAATGGCGGTACCTGGCAGGAGTGTTTGCGCTTCGCCACCGCGGTATCTTCATTGAAATGTACAAAATTTGGCGGTCGGACCGGGATCCCGAACCTGACCGAAACAGAACAATTTTTATTGGAGCAAGGAATTAAATGAGAAAATTAAAGGTTGGTTATCTTTCATTAGTCAAAGGCAGTTGGATCAATGACCGGCTCGAGTCTCAGCGTCTGGACGCGTTGGAGGCATTGAAGGTTCTGGACGTTGAACTGGTTGATTGCGGCCTGCTGATTCAGAGCGAAACCGAAGCTGAAGCGGTTTGCAATATGTTCGACGAAAAACGGGTTGACGTGATCCTGGCGCATTTTGTTACGTTCTCGCTTGGGACCATCGTTCCGGGGATGGCGGTTAAACTGCGTAAACCGGTGATTTTCTGGAGCGAACCGGAACCGCCGATGACCGGTGGCAGAATTGCCGCCAATAGTTTCTGCGCGACAAATATGAACGCTCACGCGTTGTGGAAGATGAACCTGAAATATTCGCTGGTTTACGGCCATGCCGATACCGCGGTCGCTCAGATCGCGCGGCAGCTTAAGGTAATCGAAGCGATTGAAATGCTCAAGTCGGTCCGTATCGGTTCGCTTGGCGGACGCGTTCCCGGTTTTTATACCTCCGATTTCAATGAATTGGCACTGCGAGAGAAATTCGGCGTCGAAGCCGAAAATATCACTCTGCTGGAAATCGTCAAACTGGCTGAAGCTATTTCCGGGGAGGCATTGGATAAAGCCGTTTGTGAGGTTAAAGGCGACTGTGAATTATGCGTGACCGACGAAGAACTGAAAAAGGGTGGAGCGTTATTTGCGGCGTTCAAGCAGCTATCGGAAAAATACCGTCTGGACGCCTGGACCGCGCGCTGCTGGCCCGAGTTCAGCGACCTCTATGATATCGGGGTATGCCATATTCTGGGTTGTATGACCAATGCCGGGATTCCGACGGCCTGTGAAGGCGATATGTACGGCGCGGTCGCCATGCTGCTGGTCAAGGCCTTGAGCGGCTCAGACGCCTTCTTCTGCGATTTGATATCATTTGATCACGAAGGCGATACCGGACTTTTCTGGCATTGCGGCGCGGCTCCGGTTTCACTGTGTAAAACCGGCTGCAAACTGGCGCTTTTGAAGCACTCGATCATTGACGGCGGAGACAAAAAAGGTATCGCGGCGGAATTCCCGCTCAAACCCGGCCCGGTGACTGTGGTAAGAATCGGAGAAACCAAAGATGGGCGGGGGTTCCGGCTCTTGTCGATCAGCGGCGAAGGTTTAGACACCGAGCAGATGCTGCACGGCACCCCGTTGAACGTACGCTTTAATCAGCCGGCGGCTGAACTCGTGGAAAAACTGGTCGACAGCGGCTTTGAACATCACTATGTGCTGTGTCACGGCGACATTGCCAAAGAACTGCGGCTGTTTGCAAAATTACTTGACCTGGAACTAATCGAACTATAAAAATCAGGAGAAAGACATGGAATATCTTAAGCATTACGAACCAACCAAAGGTTTTACTAAAATTTCATCTATCGGAGACGGCGATTTAAAGTTAACCGAATTTGGATTGATAAAACTGGATAAAGGTGAAACTTGCGGGTTTAACAGCGGCGAAATGGAAAACGCCTTGATCATTCTCAGCGGCAAATGCTCCGTTGCCGGCGACGGCTTTGATTTCCCGGCTTTGGGCGAACGTGAAGATGTTTTTTCCGGCAAACCTTACACCGTTTTTATTCCAGCCGGAAAAGAATACACGGTAACTGCCGATTCTGACGTTGAGGTTGCCTGGACCGCTTCTCCGAAAGGAAATGTTGATTGTGATGCTTATGTTATTTCTCCGGCAGAGGTCAAAGAGGTGCACATCGGCAAGGAAAACTTCCAGCGTGACGCTTATTTGATGTTGACCGACGAATACCCGTCAAGCCATCTGTTCATTGGCGAAGCGTTTGTTCCGTCCGGCAATCACGCCAGTTTTCCGCCGCACCGGCATGACGCCGACAACCTGCCGCTGGAAGTCGATATGGAGGAGGTATATTTTTTCCGTTTCGCGCCGGACAAAGGTTACGGCATCCAGAAAATTTATACCGACGACCGGTCTATTGATTTCACCTGCACGGTTAAAGAGAATGACACCACGTTGATTCCTGAAGGTTACCATCCGGTGATCAACGCCCCCGGCAGCGTCATGTACTATCTCTGGATCATGGCCGGGCCTAACAACCGTAAATTCCTGTCCGTTCTCGATGAAGATTTCAAACACGTACTGGATTAATCTATGAACAAGGAACTGTTAATCGGCGTTGATTTCGGGACCGGCGGCTGCAAAGTCACCGTGATCGACACGTCGGGCGACGTGGTCGCCAGCGCGTCCGGCGAATACCCGACCAGTCACCCGAAACCGGGCTGGGGCGAACAGAACCCAGCCGACTGGTACGCGGCGATGTGCCGGGTATTAAAGGAGATGGATATTCCTTCACTCGGTTCGCCTCTGGCGGTTTCCTTTGACAGTTACACCCACGGCGCGGTATTGCTGGACGAGGCGATGCGGGTAATCCGTCCGACCATTATCTGGACCGATCAGCGCAGTGTTGCCCAGAGCCGTTATCTGAACGAGAACCACTTTGACTTGATTTTCAATACCGGTTATCAGGCTCCGACTCCGACCTGGACGCTGCCGCAGTTGTTGTGGCTGAAAAACAATGAACCGGATAACTTTGCCCGAATCAAACACATTTCCTTCGTCAAGGATTATGTCCGATATCTGCTGACCGGCGTTTCGCAGTGTGATTATATTGAGGCCCAAGGCTCATTGTTGTGGGATATGAAAAATAAATGCTGGTCGGCTGAGCTGTGCGAATTGGCTGGAATCGACGTCCGCTTGCTGCCGGAAATATGTCATCCGTCCGATTCGGCCGGGAGCCTGACCGCGCAAGGCGCGGCGGATACCGGGCTGCCGGAAGGATTGAAAGTGATCAACGGCACCAGCGACAGCGCGATCGAGGATTATGCCGCCGGAGCGGTCAAACCCGGCCAGTGCATCCTGAAACTGGCAACTGCCGGTAATGTCAATGTCATGACTGCTGAATCCCATCCGCATCCCGCTACTTTGACCTATTCCCATGTTGTGCCGGGCATGTGGTACACGGTTACCGCAACCAATGCGGCGGCGGTATGTCAGCGCTGGTTCCGGGAACTGATGTGCGGCGCTGAAAAGGTGGAAGCGGAAAAGCTCGGCATCAATGTATATGATTATCTCGACCGATTGGCCTCTGAGGTTCCGGTAGGATCAAACGGCGTCTTTTTCCATCCCTATCTGATGGGGGAACGTTCTCCTTACTGGGATCCGAATCTGCGCGGCAGTTTTACCGGCATGAGCATGGGGACAACCAAGGGCGAACTGAGCCGGGCCTTGCTGGAGGGCGTCGCGTTTTCATTGCGCGACTGCTATCGCACCATTGAGGAAATGGGACTTGAAACCTATGAGTTTATCCTGATCGGCGGCGGCGCGAAAAGTCCGTTATGGGCCCAGATCGTCTGTGACGTGTTCGACGCTCCGGTCCTGGTGCCGGGCTCCTGCGACGCCTCATTCGGAGCGGCCCTGCTGGCCGGGGTAGGGATCGGGATTTGGCCGGATGAAGTAACCGCGGTCAAACAGTGTCTGCGGCTGGACCGTAAGCTTTCTCCTCAGCCGGAAGCTGTGGCAACCTATCAGAAACTATTTGCTGAATATCGTAAAATACACGACGTTCTAGCTGAAATTTATAAGTGAAACAATAAAAAGGATTATAGACAAATGTCTAAAATAGCGTTAATCGGTTCCGGCGGAGTAATCTTTGCCATGAACTTTATCAAGGATATCCTGACCAGTGAAGATCTTCGCGACAATGAAATCTCACTGATGGATATTGATCCGGAACGGTTGAATAACTCCGTGATCGTGACCAAAATGACTGCGGAAAAACTTGGCGTAAGACCGAATTATTCGGCGACCACTGATTTGCATGAAGCGGTCAGAGGGGCGGATTATGTCATTACTCTTTTCAGGTCCGGAACCCTGGAACATCAGCGGCTGGAGCAGGATATTCCGCGTAAATACGGCGTGGACCAGGTGGTCGGCGACTCTGCCGGACCGGGCGGGGTATTTCGCGGGCTGCGTACTTTGAAAGCACTGTTTGAAGTGGTGGACGCAATGGAACAGGAATGTCCGGGCGCGTATCTGCTCAATTACGTCAATCCGATGTCCCTGAACACTATTGCGTTGAACCACCGGGCGAAAACGGTCAAGGTTATCGGCTTGTGTCACAGTATTCCGCATACCGCGTCCCGGCTGGCTGATTTCATTGGTGTGGATAAAAAAGATGTGACATATTGGGTGGCTGGAATTAATCATCAGGCATTTTTCCTGAAGTTCCAAGTCAACGGAAAAGACGCTGCTGCGCGGCTGACCTCAGCAATGAACGATCCGGAAATCTATAAAAAAGATCGCGTTCGTTTTGAACTGCTTCGTTACTTCGGTTATTTTCCGACCGAATCCAGTGGTCACGGCAGCGAATATATGCCGTATATCCGTAAACGTCAGGACTTGATCGACAAGTTTTGTTGTCTGCCGGAAAATGCGGAGAAGGATTACGACATGAGTGCCGGGACTTCCGGCGCGTCTTTAAAAGTGTGCGAAGAGTTGCAGCGGAAGAACGAGGCGAAAATCAGGGCGCTGGTTGACGGCTCGGAGGAAATCGACTTAAAACCGAGCGATGAATACGCCGTTCAAATCATCAAGGCGATAGAGACCAATATACCGATGTCGGCCAATTTGAATGTGATGAACCGGGGCTTGATTCCGACCCTGCCGCCGGAATGCTGCGTCGAAGTTCCATGCATGGTTGATGGCGCCGGGATCAATCCGTGTCGCATTACTGACTATCCTGAACAGTTGGCCGGACTCAATCGGGGCTTGATCAACATGCACATCATGGGCGCTGCGGGCGCATTGGAAGGCGACCGCAAAAAAGTATTTCAGGCCATTGCGCTTGATCCGTTAACCGCGGCGGTCTGCTCACTTGATGAAATCCAGGCAATGACTGACGAAATGTTCGATGTATTTAAAACAGAAATAGATCCGCGTTTTTTCTAATTGTCCGTACGAAGAATGGCGATGTGCCGAGGCAGCGGGCGAGAAGAGAAATCGATATAATTAAATTATTAGACGTTACCGCTAAAAAGGAGATATAATCAAGATGTCAATTTCAAACAAAAGCTATGCGTATGAGATGATCCGCAGTGAGTTGACCTGGGTGGTCGGCGAGGATTATGTACAGACATGTGATTCCGATAAACTCGGACACTCTATCGACTATTACTGGGTTCCGGAACTCTGGCATGACCGGGGAGAAAAACCAACGCCGCCGGACTTTGTCGTTCATCCGGGTACTTCACAGGAAGTGGCCGAGATTATGAAGATCGCCAACAATTACGGCATCCCGGTCACCCCGTGGGGCGGCGGTTCCGGTTCCCAGGGCGGCGCGCTGCCGATGTACGGCGGTATCGTCATGGACATGAAACGAATGAACAAAGTCATTGAAATCGATCCGATATCCATGACCGCGACCGCGGAAGTCGGTATTAATGCCCAGCATTTGGAATGGGCCGTTGAAAAGGCCGGTTACAGTACCATGCACTTCCCCGCGTCGATTGCCTGTGCCACTCTCGGTGGTTTTATCGCGCATCGCGGTACCGGCGTACTCAGCACCAAATACGGCAAGATGGAAGACATCATCATGGCGCTGGAAGTGGTCACTCCGACCGGCGAGATCATCGAAACGCTACCGGTGCCGCGTCACGCCTCCGGTCCTGACCTGACCCAGATGTTTCTCGGCAGCGAAGGAACGCTCGGCGTGGTCACCAAAGCCACATTGAAGATTCATCCGATCCCGGAAGCCCGTAAATTCCACGCCTTTCTGTTCCCGACCATGCACGATGCGATGGTGGCCGGTTCCTCAATCATGACCAGTCGGTTGCGTCCTTGTGTGATCCGCCTTTATGACGAACCCGAGACTGCCAAACTGATCAAAAAAGTTCTCGGTATCGATAAAAAGGGCGCTTACCTGGTATTCGGCTTTGATGGTCCGGAGAAGATGGTTGACCTGGAAATGGAAGAGGCCTGTAAGATTTGCCGCAAACAGGAGCATGAGGATCTTGGTACCGATATGGGCCAGGCCTGGTGGGATAACCGTTACAAGTTCTTCTATCCGCCGTATATGTTCCAGTTGCCGCAGGCGTTCGGTACTCTCGATACTGTCGCGACCTTCAAGAATATCGAGAATGTTTACTGGGCCATGAAAAACACGGTAAACGAGAATTTTCCGCAGGCCCAGTTCATCGGGCATTTTTCACACTGGTACGAATGGGGCGCCATGCTCTACGCCCGTTTCATTATCGACGAGCCGCCGCAGGATCCGCGTGAAGCAATTGCTTTGTACAACAAGATATGGGATATGGCGATTCGAGCTGCTATTAAGGAAGGCGGGGTGATCAACGAGCATCACGGCGTCGGCCTGAAACTCGGTCGCATTATGAAAGACCTCTACGGTCCCGCATTCAAAGTGTTACAGGATATGAAAAAGGTCCTTGACCCGAATAATATCATGAATCCCGGTAAAATGGGCTTCAAGGGGAAATGAAAAATGAAAAATGAAAAATGAAGGATGAATAATGAAGGATGACAGGTTGATATTATTTTTTAAGGCTGTTACCGACGGTAAGCTTTATGGAACTGATTATCTTAATTATTTCCTCGCATTCCTCCATAATGGAATCTGCCGCCGCATCAGCAATATAATCGGATGCTTTGAGCAATCTGAGCCAATAACGCGTCTCACAAGCTTCTTTATATGCAATACATGTTTTTGCAAAAAAATCCTTTTGAGACTGAGCCGCATTGGCTTCTTCCATATTGGCTCCGATAGAAGTACCGGAACGAAGAATTTGTCTGCTGAGAACATATTCTTTGTGTTTTCCGCGAAGGAACTTGTTAAGTTTAATGATTCGCAAAGCAAAAGAAAAAGTCTTATCCAGAATAATATTATCTTTCATCATAACTCCAGTATTAATATAAATAAAATAAGCCTATGTAATAGAAATTCAAGAGAGAGCATGGGAAAAACTTCTCCCTGCAAACATTTTGCATTTTTAATTTTTAATTCAAAAAAAGGAATTTGAAGATGAATTTTGAAAAATATCTTGATGTAATCAACGCGTGCCGGTTTTGTTTTATGTGCAGACACCTGGCTGCGGTTGGCAATGTCACTTTCAAGGAAGCGGATACCCCGCGCGGCCGCGCTTTGATCGCGGACAAAATCCGCATGGATAAAGAAAACCTGAAGAATCCGGATTTTATCAAAACCATATACGAATGCGAACTAAGCGCTGCGAACCGATATCACTGTGTCAGCAGTTATGACGAAACCGGACTGGTATTGGCGCTGCGCCGGGATATTGTCGAAGCCGGTCTGGCTCCGGAGGATGTGATGGAACTAGCGGCAAAACTTGGTGAGGCAGAATTTAAAGTAAGCGGCGAAGGCGATACGCTTTATTATGTGGACTCTTACAGCTATGTGTCTTCTGCTCCTGCCGGTTGCAAAACCATCTCTGGCGGCGATACCGGGAAAGCGCTTGAAGTACTGGGCTTTGCCGATGAGGCGGCAAAGGTTTTTGATAAATTCAAAGCCGCAGTAGCGGCTTCAGGTTGTAAAACTGTGGTTACTTCCTGCCCGGCCAGCTATGACATGATGAAAGATAAACTTGACGGTATCAAAGTAGTGCATACTTCCGGGTTCATACCAGGAAAACCCGGCTCCGGTTCGATCTACTATCTGGACAGCGATTATCTTAAAAATTATCAGGAAAATGCTGTTTCCCCCGGTGAAATTTTAAGCGGCCTGGGTTATACTATCAAACCGTTCGGGACCAATCAGGAAGAATCATATTCTGCCGGTGAAGGCGCGGTTGTTTACGATCAGCTCTGTCCGGGGCTGGCGGAAAAACTTTGCGGACGGATTGTTGAGCTTGCGGATAACCCGGAAACAGATATTCTGGTTACCGCTTCGCCGTATACCAGAAATGTTCTGAACAAATACGCGCCGCAGTTGAAAGTCATGCTTGTCGATCAGGTTATGAAGGAAGGAATTGCGTAACATGGCATTGGTAACTTTAAATGAAGTGTTGCCGCAGGCCCGGTCCAAGGGCTGTGCGGTCGGCGCGTTCAATATCGCCAACTACGAAACCGGCAAGGCGGTCATTATGGCCGCTGAAGCGGAACGGCAGCCGGTCATTATCCAGGTCTATCAGCGTTTGATGGAAGATCCGTTTATTCCAGCCCTGGGCGCGATGATGCGGAATTTGGCTGAAAATGCTTCTGTTCCGGTGGTGGTGCATCTCGATCACGGCGCTTCCCTGGCTCAAGTCAAACTGGCGATTGATTGTGGATTTACCTCGGTTATGTTTGATGGCTCCCAGCTGCCGTTTGATGAAAACCTGTGTCTAACTTGTGAAGCGGCGGAATACGCTCATAAACATGGGGTTTCAATCGAAGGAGAAATTGGCCACGTGCCGATCAACGGGACCGCGGCAGCGGAAAATATTCCGCTTTCCACCCCGGAAGAGGCAAAGCAGTTCGCGGATGAAACTGGAGTCGATGCATTGGCCGTTTCAATTGGTACCGCCCATGGCTATTATGCCAAAGAGCCGGAGATCGATGTTGATCTTTCCAGGCGCATCGGTGAAGCGGTTTCCATTCCGCTGGTTCTGCATGGCGGTTCCGGTACGCCGCACGCCATTGTCCGGCAGGTGCTCCGCAACGGTTTTGCCAAGGTCAATGTGGCGACCGAGTTTCAGCATAAACTTCAAATGGCGTTGAAAGCGGAACTTGACTCTCTCGGTGAAAAATTTTTACCGCTGGACAAGATCATGATCGAACCGACAAAAGCAGCATCAGATTTTCTACATCCTTTGATAAAAATGTTCACCAATCCGTAAATATACTGAAAGTTAAATTTCTTCAATCCCCCGTCCATGCGGCGCTTGGATACATACGGACGATACGTCCGCGCTCCAGGGACGATGCGCTGAACGCGGTAGACTACTCCAATAGGCGAACTTTGCCCTCTATTCTCCGCTTCCGTAGCACAAAGTGCGGAGTTTGAAGCGGTACATCGCCGTCCGTCGTACGGACCGGACGAGACGTTTGTGCTTCCATGCGGTTGTCTTATCTGTTTTGTATACAATGGCTTGCGTGTTTTTAGTAAAGCAAGTATTGCTAAAAGAAAAGACTCGTCTCGATTTTTTAAACCGTATTTGACTTTACTTTCAACTTTCCTCTTTCAACTTGCAACTCCAGTTATCCCGTTTGCGGGATGGCTGTGTTTTGTTTTTATTTTGTGCAAAAGGATGGCTTGATTTATTTATGGTTTATATATATAGTATATATAGCATTAATATTATAATGGTGTTTTTTATGTTGAAAATAAAGTATAAATTAGGTAAAAGCGGGATGGCTATACCGCCGATTATTTTTGGGTCAAGTTGTTTCGGCAATCTTTATCAGGCACTTGATTTAGATACGAAACTGGCAATTGCCCGGGAATGGTTTAAACATGTTCAATCGCCGATTGTGATTGATTCAGCGGGGAAGTATGGGGCGGGGCTGGCTCTCGAATGCGTTGGCAAATGTTTGCGCGAGTTGGAAATATCTCCTGGACAGATAATTGTCAGTAATAAACTGGGCTGGAAGCGGGTTCATTTAAGCACTCCTGAACCGACTTTTGAGCCGGGAGCGTGGATCGGGGTTGACCATGACGCCGTTCAGGACATTAGTTACCATGGAATCATGGAATGTTACGAACAAGGCTGTAAGCTGATTGGAATGGAATACTCGCCCCAGATGGTATCTGTTCATGATCCTGACGAATATCTGGGGGCCGCCGGCGATACAGAAGACAGAATTGCCCGTTTTGAGGATATAATAGAAGCATATCGGGCGTTACATGAACTCAAGGCAAATGGCCGGGTAAAAGCGGTAGGAATTGGTTCTAAGGACTGGCGGATTATCAAGGAAATAAGCCAGGCGGTTGACTTGGACTGGGTAATGTTCGCGTGCAGCCTGACGCCTTATCGTCATGAAGCCGGGTTACTTGAATTCATTTCGGAACTTAATTCCGCCGGTGTCGGTATGATCAATTCGGCGGTATTCAATTCCGGTTTTCTGGTGGGCGGAGAATTTTTCGATTACCGCAGGCCCGATCCAGTTAATGATGCAGAATTATTTGCCTGGCGGAATAGATTTCTTAGTGTATGCAAAGAGTTTGATGTCAGTCCGGCTTCCGCGTGTATTCAATATGGAATGCGGATTCCGGGAATCAGCGCTACCGCGTTAAATACGAGCAAGCCGGAACATATTGGACGGAATATAAAATGTTTTGAAGAAACGATTCCGGAAGAATTCTGGACTCAACTTACGGATAAGTTGGATTAATGAAAAATTCAGTGGAAACAAAAGAATAAATTTTTCAATTCCGCAAATTGAGGTTTCACTGTTATCTCAATATCATCAAATATTGCACAACAAAAGAAAAATAGACGGTCACAGGAGTTTGACAAAATGTTGAAAAAAGGCATTCTGAATCCGCAACTGCTTTCTTTGCTGGCAAGGGTCCGGCATACGAATGCAATTGTTATCGCCGATCGGGGGTTCCCGTTCTGGCCGCAAATAGAAACGGTTGATATTTCATTGGCTGACGACCTGCCGACCGTTCGGCAGGTGCTTAAACTGATCATGCCATCTTACAGTTTCGGAAAAGCGTTTATGGCGGAAGAATTTCTGGCTGCCAACACTGAAGAGACCATTAACGATTACCGGAATATTCTTGGAGTAGTTCCGCTTGCTTACGAATCTCATGAAGGAATATTCAAAAAGCGCGTCCCGCAGGCGGTCGGGCTTATCCGTACCGGTGATACGACGCAGTTCGGCAACATCATTCTGGAGTCAGCATGATGAAAATAGATTCACATCAGCATTTCTGGTCGTACGATCCGGAAGAATATGCCTGGATCGGTAATGACATGGCGTTGTTACGGCGCGACTTTCTGCCGCCGGAGCTGGAAAAAAATATTCGTGAATGCGGGCTTGACGGCGTGATAACGGTTCAGGCGCGGCAGACTTTACAGGAAACTGATTGGCTTCTGGATTTGGCGAAAACCTATGATTTTATCAAAGGCGTGGTCGGTTGGCTGGAGCTGGCGGACTGCAAGCCTGAACAGCTCGAAGTTTACGCGGCGATTCCAGAATTAAAAGGCGTCAGGCATGTAATTCAGGATGAAGCGGACGACAACTTCATCCTGCGTGATGACTTTAATAACGGCGTGGCAATGCTGCAAGAATATGATTTGACTTATGATATTCTGATTTTTGAACGTCATTTGCCGCAGGCAATCCGTTTTGTTGATCGTCACCCGGAACAGCGTTTTGTTCTCGATCACATTGCCAAACCGCTTATCATGGATAATAAACTGGAACCGTGGCGAACTAATATCCGCGAGCTGGCAAAGCGTGAAAACGTCTGGTGCAAACTTTCCGGACTGGTCACGGAAGCTGATTTGGGGACCTGGACTGATGAACAATTGAAGCCATATATGGAAACGGTTCTGGACGCTTTCGGGAGTGATCGGTTGTTGTTCGGATCCGACTGGCCGGTCTGTCTGGCCGCTTCCGGCTACCGGCAGTGGTATGAACTTGTGATGGAATTTACCGGAACGCTTTCCGCAGAGGAACAGGCCGGGATAATGGGACTTAACGCCATTGAGGCATATAAATTATAAAAGGAAATCACAGCCATCCCACAAACGGGATAACTGGAGTTGAAAGTTGAATGTTGAAAGTTGAAAGTAAAGTCAAATACGGTTCAAAAAATTGTGACGAGACATCTATTCACTTCTGCTCAGGAAATTTAAAAACCGAACAAAGGGGGCTCTGAAAATGAAAATCATGAGCTCAAGAAAAAGTAAAAAACGTTAAAATTTAAAAATTATGGGATGATAATGAAAGGAAATTACAATGAAGGCATTTTATATTACAGACAAATTTAAGACCGGTTTCGAGGATATACCGATACCGCAAATCGATGTGGACGAAGTCTTGTTGAAAGTCGCCTACGTCGGACTTTGCGGCAGCGATCTGAACACTTATCGCGGGCTTAACCCGATGGTGTCATTGCCCCGTATTCCCGGACACGAAATCGGCGCCGTCATTGAAAAGACTGGCTCGAAAGTACCCGAAGAATGGAAGAAGGGAATGCATGTTACGGTTCTCCCTTATACCAGCTGCGGCGCATGTTCATCCTGTCTTTCCGGACGACCCAATTGCTGTCGCTACAACCAGACAATGGGAGTGCAGCGGGACGGCGCTTTGACTGAATATATAACAGCGCCATGGACAAAAATATTCTCCTCTGAAAAACTCGGCTTGAGGGAGCTTGCCTTGGTTGAACCGTTTACCGTGGGCAATCATGCCTGCGACCGGGGGAGAATTACCGAAGATGACATCGTTGCGGTATTCGGCTGCGGCGCTGTCGGCCTGGGCGCAATATTTGGTGCTACGGCTAAAGGCGCTGAAGTAATCGCGATAGATATTGATGACGAAAAACTGGCCATGGCTGAACTTGTCGGAGCACGGCATTGCATTAATTACAAGACTGAAAATCTCCATGAACGCCTGCAGCTTATAACCGGGAACAAAGGCCCAAATGTTGTTATAGAGGCAGTGGGGCTTCCGGCAACTTTCCGCGCCGCGGTTGATGAAGCCGCTTTTGCCGGCCGGGTGGTTTATATCGGCTACGCAAAAAATCCGGTCGAATACGAAACAAAATATTTTGTCCAGAAAGAATTGGACATTTGCGGTTCACGCAATGCTGATCCGGCTAATTTTCGCAGGGTGGTCAACTTGTTTGAAAAAAACAATTTTCCGCTTGAAAAGTTTATATCAAAGGTGTATTCTTTTGACGAAACCGGGGACGCATTCAGCAGTTGGAATGCTGATCCGGCCCGGATAACCAGAATACTGATTGAAATGACCTGAAAAGAGTTCTCACTATGGCTGAACGGAAGAGAGTACCACTTTACAGAAATATATATTTTGACCTGAAAAAGCAGATATTAAGTGGAGACTTCCAGCCGGGAAGCAGTTTTACTTCCGAGCGTATTCTGAAAGCTAAATACAAGGTGGCGCATTTAACCGTCAGGAAAGCCCTTTCATTATTGGTCGAAGAAAACCTGATTCGGCGCGAGCCCGGAGTGGGTACTATCGTTATCTGGGACAGAAACAGTATCCGTCGTAAAAAGAAAAAGTTGAAATCAGTTTCCCTTATACTTGATCACGCTGACGAATATTTTGGCAAGATACTCAATTTGTGTGCGGATTTCTGTAACCGCCTGAACCTGAAGTTGCTTTTCTTTTCCCACAAATCCGACCCGGAGCAATGTCGACGTCAGTACGAGTTTGCCCAAAAGGAAACCGATAGTGTTATAGTGCTTATCCCGCCTGGTCCGGATTGCGAATGGCTCAAATTCCATGAAGCGCTTCCCCGGACAATAATTATCGATGAAATGATTCCCGGACTGGATTGTCCACAGATAATGTCCGATGACCGCCAGGGGATGCTGCGGATGGTAAAGTATCTTATTGGTCTCGGGCATCGCCGGATAGCCCATGTCGGTTCAGATTCAAGAAGTTCCGGTTTGCTTCGCCAGCTGGGATATATGGATGCACTTAAATTATTTCAGATTGAATATGACCCGGCGTTATACGGCAACGGTGTATTCAATTCCGAGCTCAGTTATAATGCTTTTCAGCATATTATGCAGAATAATAAAGATATTACCGCCTGTGTCTGTGCAAATGATTACTCGGCGTTTGGCGTGCTGAAATACCTGAAATCGCAGGATATTGCCGTCGGAAAAGATTTTGCGTTGGCGGGATACGGTAATTACGATATCAGCGAATATTTTGATCTGACTTCAGTTGATCAGAAAGTCGATTTGATTGTAAAACAGATATTTTGTTTCATCGGAGAATACGAAAATTCGGGAAGCATGCCGGCCGGGAATTTCGTCATTCCAACGGAACTGAAAATCCGCGAATCCTGCTGCCCCCGTTCCCTGCAGTAACTCGATTGAGTTAAAAATATACGGACATTCATATTTTTACCAAGATAAAAATCTCCTGTTAAATAATCTTTTATATCCCCGGGTACGCAAAAATCAGCATCAACTCTCTAATAAATCGTCCACACCATAACCTCAGCCCAATATTTTTTTTGATCATTCTGGCTTTTTGTTCTTTGTTCCTGAAAAGTGACGGAAATTATCGGTCAAATTTTATTGATCGCTTTTTATCCGATACTCGCCATATGCGTTTTTTGCCGAAAAATGTCGCGGTGCGCAATATCGCTTTTTTGTTGGTTGTCATTTTGCATGTTGTCTAGTTCCGGCAAACATTCTTAAGAAATACCGTTGATGCTATTGAATTCTTTGCTACTACCCTGTATTTTTACTATATGCCTACCTGGTTGCGCGGTTTGTTCATTAAGTGTATTATAATCTTGGTGCAATTAAGTCAACCGGGGAGAAAAGTTTTGTGTCGGTTTTTATTTAGTTTTTTACTAATTCAGGTTAACAGCCATAGTGAATTCTAAATTTAAATTATACTAATACCCGGGAATAAAGGAGGTCCTGTAATGAGTAATGAAGTAAGAAGATGCCCCGTAACCGGAGCAACAGTGAAAGCCGCGGAACCAGTTACAAATCATGGAACATCGAATAAAGATTGGTGGCCGAATCAGTTAAATTTAGGCATTTTGCATCAGCATACTTCTAAATCAAATCCGTTGGGTGAAGATTTTGATTATGCTGAAGAATTTAAAAAACTAGATTTGGAAGCGGTAAAAAAAGATTTATATGCCCTGATGACAGATTCTCAGGACTGGTGGCCTGCGGATTATGGACATTATGGTCCATTATTTATTCGCATGGCATGGCATAGTGCCGGTACGTATCGTATGGGGGATGGACGAGGCGGCGCCGGTACCGGAAACCAACGTCTGGCCCCGCTTAACAGCTGGCCGGACAATGTCAGTCTTGATAAAGCCCGTCGCCTGTTATGGCCAATTAAGAAAAAGTATGGGAATAAACTTTCCTGGGCTGATTTAATAGTACTTACCGGTACTTGCGCACTTGAGTCAATGGGAGTTGAAATTTTCGGTTTTGCCGGAGGGAGGGTGGATATTTACGAGCCGGAAGAAGACATTAACTGGGGAAATGAAAAAGAATGGCTTGGCGATACTCGTTATAAAGGCGAACGTGATCTTGACAATCCTCTGGCGGCGGTTCAGATGGGGTTGATTTACGTTAACCCTGAAGGCCCGAATGGAAATCCGGATCCGGTTTTATCCGGAATCGACGTTCGGGAAACATTTGCCCGCATGGCCATGGATGATGAGGAAACAGTGGCTCTTGTTGCCGGAGGACATACTTTTGGTAAATGTCATGGAGCTGGTAAAATTACTCACCTTGGTCCGGAGCCGGAAGCCGCACCTTTGGAAAATCAGGGTCTTGGCTGGAAGAATGATCTCCGCAGTGGAAAGGGCGATGATACTATAACAAGTGGAATTGAAGGCGCCTGGAAACCAAATCCGACTAAATGGGATATGGGGTATTTTAAAGTGCTTTTCAAATACGAGTGGGAACTGGTTAAAAGTCCCGCGGGAGCCAACCAGTGGCTTGCAAAAGACGTTGATGATGAAGATATGATCGTCGGGGCTCATGATGCTTCTAAAAAATTCCGTCCAATGATGACCACCGCTGATATGTCACTTCGCTTTGATCCTGATTTTGAGAGAATCGCACGACATTATATGGAACATCCGGATGAGTTTAAAGAGGCTTTTTCGAGAGCCTGGTTTAAGCTCACTCATCGTGATATGGGGCCGCGCTCACGCTATCTTGGTCCCGATGTTCCTGACGAAGACCTGATCTGGCAGGATCCGATTCCGCCAGTTGATCATGAGTTGATTGATGAAGCTGATATTGCAGCCCTTAAAGAAAAAATATTGGCTGCAGGCATGACTGTTTCTCAACTTGTCTCCACTGCCTGGGGAGCCGCCGCGACTTTCCGCGGTTCAGATAAACGCGGTGGTGCCAATGGCGCGCGTATCCGCCTGGAACCTCAGAAGAGCTGGCCTGTAAATCAGCCTGAACAGTTGGCAAAGGTACTTGCCAGACTTGAAGACATTCAGGCGGAATTTAACGATTCGCAATCCGGCGGCAAAAAAGTATCTCTTGCCGATCTTATTGTCTTAGGAGGTTGTGCGGCTATCGAACAGGCTGCGACAACAGCCGGCAAGGACATAACGGTTCCATTTACTCCAGGCAGAATGGATGCTTCTCCAGAACAGACTGATGCCGCTTCATTTGAAGTGTTGGAACCGATATTTGACGGTTTCCGGAATTATCTGAAAAAGAAATCCGTTATAGGCGCGGAGCATTTACTGGTTGAGCGGGCTCAACTGCTGACTCTTACCGCGCCGGAAATGACGGTTCTGCTTGGTGGTATGCGGGTACTTAATACAAATGCTGATCAGTCACAACACGGAGTTCTTACGGATAGACCGGAAGTCCTGACTAATGATTTCTTTGTCAATCTGATTGATATGGACACAGAGTGGAAGCCTCTATCTGATGAAAGAGAGCTGTTTGAAGGATGTGACCGTGCCACAGGTGAAAAGAAATGGACAGCCAGTCGTGTTGATCTTATTTTCGGAGCTAATTCACAATTAAGAGCTATTGCTGAGATTTATGCTCAGGATGATGCTTCAGATAAATTTGTGAAAGATTTTGTCGCGGCCTGGGTAAAGGTAATGAATGCTGATCGTTTCGATCTGGCCTGATTCATAAATTTGATACAATGGAAAGTCCGGTTCTGGTATCGGACTTTCCTGTTTTTGGAGAAATAATTCCATGATTGGAATATCTAAATTATATTGCGGAACGGTTGAACCTTCCGATGTTTTGCGTTATTCACGCCGCTCATCCAAACTTCCATCACACCTGCTGCAGTTTTCAGAAGACAAAAAACCGGTGGTGGTATGGAATGTCAGCAGGCGTTGCAACCTGCGTTGCCGTCATTGCTATTCGAATTCAGCGGATCAAAACTATGACGGTGAATTGAGTACAGAAGAGGGGGTTGCACTGCTTGATGACTTGGCTGATTATGGCGTTCCGGTAATTCTTTTTTCCGGAGGTGAACCATTATTACGACCTGATATTTTTAAACTTGTCGAACATGCCAGATTTAACGGGATGCGGGCGGTGATATCTACCAATGGAACCTTGATTACAGCTGAAAACGCCGCACGTTTTAAAGAAATTGGACTCTCATACATTGGTGTCAGCCTGGATGGTGTAGGGGAAACAAATGACCATTTCCGGGGAAAAGCCGGAGCTTTTAACGATGCGCTGCAGGGAATCCGCTTCGCCCGGGCGGCGGGGGTGAAAGTTGGTTTAAGGTTTACCATCAGCAGGCATACCGTCAATGATATCGATTTAATATTTGATTTACTTGAATCGGAAAATATTCCGCGGGTGTGCTTTTATCATCTTGTCTATTCCGGTCGCGGAAACAGTCTTGCCGGAGATGATCTCAGCCATGCGGAAGCCAGAGTTGCCATAAACCTGATTATGGACAGAACCAGGACCTTGCACGATTCCGGCAATCCAGTGGAAGTACTTACTGTGGATAATCATTGTGATGGCCCCTATCTCTATTTAAGATTAAAAGAAGAAGATCCGGAGCATGCTGCAAAAGTATTGGATCTTCTGCAAATGAATGGCGGCAACGGTTCCGGACAGGCCATTGGTTGCGTCAGCTGGGATGGTACGGTTTATCCTGACCAATTCTGGCGTAATTGCCCGTTGGGTAATGTCCGGGAACGGCCCTTTAGCGGTATTTGGTCGGATGCAAGTCATCCTGTGCTTTCACTGTTGCGGCGGCGAAAAGAATACCTGAAAGGGCGTTGTAGATCATGTCGCTGGCTTGCAATTTGTAATGGAAACTTAAGAGCACGTGCGCAAGCGGCTTCCAATGACATGTGGGCGCAAGATCCTGCCTGTTACCTTACTGATGAGGAGATAAAACAATGACTCCGAGACCGTTTCTCGTTTTTTGGGAACTGACTCGGCGCTGCAACTTGATGTGTCGTCATTGTCGGGCTGAAGCCGGAGATGATAATTGTTCCGGCGAGGCGGATACCGTTAAGATTATGCGCATGGCCGAATCTATTCGTACAGCCGGAGATTCAATTCTGATTTTAACCGGTGGCGAGCCACTGATAAGAAAGGATTTTTTCAGTATTGCTGAAAAATGTACCGATATGTTTTCGCGAGTTGCTCTTGCCTCCAATGGGACGTTGATTAATTCTGAAATTGCCGATCAACTGAAGAAAGTTGGAATAAAACGGGTTAGCGTCAGCCTTGATGGTGCCGATGCTTCAACCCATGATCATTTTCGTGGTCGGCAGGGTTGCTTCGATGATGCGGTTAATGGCTGCAGTGAACTTAAAAATATTGGCTTGTCTTTTCAAATAAACGCCACGATAACCAAACACAATGTTAAACAACTGGATGATTTGATTCAACTGTCTCTTGAACTTGGTGCCGATGCTTTTCATTTATTTGTCCTTGTCCCTGTTGGTTGCGGGGTGGAAATTCCTGCAAGTCAGAGATTGGAAGCCTATGAGACAGAAGACGTTTTACGTTTTTTATATAGACAAGCCAAAAAGTATGAAGGCAAGCTTCATATAAAAGCGACCTGTGCTCCTCAATATTATCGTATTTTACACGAGGAAGGATTTATTTCGGACAGTAGTCTTTTCACTGGTATAAATTCTTTAACCCGTGGCTGTCTGGCCGGAAGCAGAGTCTGTTTTGTATCGAGTGAGGGTAATGTTCAACCGTGCGGGTATCTGCCTTTGCAAGTTGGTAATGTTCAGAAAAATTCACTGGCTAAAATTTGGATTGAATCTCCGCTGTTTCGTGAGTTACGCAATCCGTCACTCCTGCAGGGATCCTGTGGAAATTGCAAATATAATATTATTTGCGAGGGATGCCGGGCAAGAGCTTATGCCGCTACTGGCAATTATATGGCTGCAGATCCGGGGTGCATGCTGAATGCCAGTGCGCAAATGGTTGAATCGGGAACTGAATAGGTTATGAAGGCACAAGTGATTTTGAGTGATATGGAACGTTGGCTCCTTAACCGTATACAGTATGACTTCCCCATCGCAAGAGAGCCATACGAATGTCTGGCCCGGGAGTATGGAGGCACTCAGGTTGAAATTTATCGTTCCGTATGTAATTTACGTGACAAAGGAATCATTCGTAGAATAGGGGCGTCGTATGTCCCAAATTCCCTCGGTTATTCCACAACACTGGCTTCTGCCATGGTTCTTCCTTCTGCTCTTAAAGATGCGGCTTTATGCGCGGGACAGTTTCCGGAAGTGACTCATAATTATGAACGGATCAATGATTTTAACCTCTGGTTTACAGTTATTGCTTCATCATCAAAGAAGCTGCAATATATAATTGATGAGGTTTCGAAAGTATCAGGCGTACAGAAAATTCATTCGTTGCCGGCGTGTAGGACATTTAAGTTGAAAGTAAACTTTCACTTTGACGGCCGGGAAGAAAGGTTTTCACTAAATGACGAGCCGTTTGAACAACAAAAAATGGCCGCAAATAAAAAAATCAACTCTCCGGTGGACATTCATAAGCCTCTAATAGCTAAAACTTGCGGGGATATCGGGACCGGCTTAACCCCGTATTGTGATCTGGCTCATGATATTGGTTTAGACAGTGACGAATTGATTAAGCTTTTGTGTGCATATCGAAAAGCTGGAATTATGCGTCGTTTTGGAGCAATATTACAACACCAGACCGCCGGTTTTAACGGTAATGCCATGGTTGTCTGGCAGGTTCCTGATGACAGGATTGAAGATATTGGTCGCAATTTTGCTTCGTTTCCTGAAGTAAGTCACTGCTATCAACGTAAAACCGTAAATGGCTGGCCATTTAATTTGTATACCATGGTTCATGGGAAAACACGTGACCAAGTTAGTGATTTATGCAAAAAAATAGCGAAAAACCGGAGCATCGATAACTACCAACTTCTTTTTTCCGCCCGGGAATTCAAAAAAACAAGCATGGTATACTTCCCTGAAGAAGCATAAATTTTCAGAGTCGTTTGTTTACTGCATAAACTGTCTATAAAGATAAGATTATTATCTAAACATAATTTGGCGGTTCCAAAATCTTTCATAAAGGGTTATTACGTTAAATATTCATTCGATTTCCGGTTGTGCAAATTAAAATTTCATGTAGCAAGAGATTCAAGCTCAAAAGATTATCAAATAAGAATTAGCCACTTCAAAATCTTCAATAAAGAAATATTACGTCAAATTCTTATTAGGTTTGGTGGGTTGAAAATTTTAAAAATGAAGATATCTATGATGCTTGTCTGTTTATTTTTTCCGGTTTTTCTTGCGAGCGGACTTTTGTTGTTTGCGTTTCTGCTTACGCTGTTTTTTTGAATTCTGCTTGACGCTGGGTAGGGAAGAGTCGGCGTGCAAGCGATTATAATATTCTTCGAATTCCTGTGCTTGGACCTCCTTCCAGATATCAAGATCAAGGTTATTTGATAAAAATTCCGCAAGTTTAGAATTCTTCTTTTCCTCCATAATCCTGCGAACTGCATTTGCCGTATCTCCTATTTTTAGATAAGCCAATGCTTGTGGAAAGACCAGGTTGCAATTGGGATCAAGTTTTTCTTCTCTGAGCAACAGTTCACGGATTTTGGCTGGATCGTGGGCAAATTCGAGGAAAAAATCTTCACACTCCCGCAAGTCCGATATACTTTCAGCCAATTCGCTGGCACGATTCGCTATTTCAGTGCATTCCGCACGATCCCGGCCATTTTCCCACGATGTAATAGCGATCCTGATTAATTCTTCCGGACTATCTTCGGCCGCCGCCAGCGCTTTTTGATAGTACTCTTCAACGATCTCCGGACTGCTTTCGGTCAAGACGGCATATTCCATCAAACAATCATATTTAACGAAATATTCGTCGGCATCTTGAATATATTCATCCAGTAATGCCTGGGCACGGGATTTATCTCCGATCATCCAATAACCTTTGGCGCACCAGTATATATCCAGATAGTCGTCAATACATTCTTCCGCCCAGACCATCATCTCTTTGGCTTTATTGATATCTCCGCCGCAATAGTATTCATAGGCACATTGCGCGTCCTGTTCCGGGCCATAGGTGTCATATTCGCATTTCTCCAGCATCCGCCGCCAATGGTCCATCATCCCAAGTTCACGATAACACTTTGCAAGGGAAATATAGCTGGTGGCAAATGGCGCTGCTTTCGTCGCCTTTTTCAGGAAGCGTATAGCGTCTTCCTTACGGCCGGCCTCCATCAAGGCTTTATAACAGGCAAAATATTCACGAAAGGACTTTGCCGCTTGTGTCGCAGCTTCCAGATATCTTTCGTTTTCGGTCGGATTCTGTTTGGCTTTAGCCAGCATAACCGAGGTCGAGTTTAAAACTTTATCAAAATTCATGATTTTAGTGTTCCATTCGTTTTCTATTTTAAGTCAAACTTGGATATTGTGTTGAAGATGCTTTTCATTCGGGATGTGATCAGAGGGAGATTTCCTTAAAACGTAATTCAACTCTCTTATTACTTGCCTCACAAGAGTGCTTTGCTTTGTGACTTATTCTTATTGATGATGTTTTGAACGATTTCTGAAAGACCATTGATTTCATTTAATGTTTATTTGTAGAAACAGTTACGCTAAAGAAAAAATAATTATATTTTGGTATTTTTCTGTAAAAACAATTCTAACATACCTTGGCATGTTAGAAATTGCAAGTCTTGTTTTCATTATACATCGTTGTTTTATCTTACAGGATTGTGATACATTTGCCGGCTCCGGAAGTTCATTAATTGCGGCTGAAAAATATCAAATGAATGCTATATTAACTGAAAATAATCCTGCATTTTGTGACGCAGTAATCAAAAAAATTATTTTTGGTAAAGGATTTTAGTGCATGTGTTTATATTTTTATCGTCGACCGTCGTTCGGCCCCGCTTCCTGAGCATATGGTGCGATGTTTGAAGCGGTATATCGCCATCCGTCGTACGGATACGTTGGGAAATATATACGGGAAAAGAGCAAGACTGTTATGAACAAAAATACAATGAACATTATTTCCGCAAGTAGACGAACTGATATTCCGGCCTTTTTCAGTGAATGGTTTATGAATCGTATTCGTGCGGGAAACGCGGAATACTTAAATCCTTTTTCCAATCAAGCCTGTTCAGTTTCATTAGCGCCGGATGATGTTCATTCTATTGTTTTCTGGACCAAAAACTTTGCTCCAATGATGAAGTATATTGATGAATTGGATGCACGAAGATATAAATTCAGCATTTTATACACGGTGACCGGCCTTCCGCGAATATTTGAACCCTATGTCCCTGAGCCAGGTCATTCAGTAAAAGTAATAAAACAACTTGCCGAAAGATATTCTCCTTTACATGTGACATGGCGTTTTGATCCGATCGTGCTGTCCAATGTAACGCCGGTTGATGAACGTTTAAAGACCTTTGAGGAATTGGCAGGGTCATTGTCCGGTTCGGTTAAACGCTGTATTGTAAGTTTTGTCGATATGTATGGGAAAACGGTCAGGAATTTCAAATGTCTCAGTGATAAAGAAAAGATTGTTTTTCAAGAAACTTTTGACAAGATGATGATCTTAAAAAAAATGTCTGATATTGCATCCAGGTATGACATTCAGTTATATACCTGTTGCGAGAGTGGTATTGATGCAAACATCGTTCCGGCCAGTTCTTGTATCGATGGAAAGCTGCTTGCGGAAATATTTCCGGATCGTCCGGTGATTAAACGCAAAAACTCGACTCGTGACAATTGTAATTGCACGGTAAGTCGTGATATCGGCGCATATGCGACATGCTTGCACGGTTGTGTATATTGTTACGCAAATAATTCGTACGAGCAAGCCCAAGCAAACAGTAAAAGGCATGATAAATATTCATCATTGCTTTTACCTCGTAGTTAATCATCTTAACTGGCAGACGCTGCGAGATGAATGGAAATCATTCTGGTTTATTGATGATTTCGGCGATATTGCGGAAGTTGCGGAAATGTATGCCATGGACGTCAGGCTCTGAGTCACCTGCATAAATTACTGCAGGGGTAAAAGTATTGTTTGCTAATTTGCTGAAACGTTGCAAGCCCTTGGCAAAAGAAAAGTCATAAGTCATACCGCCTTTTATTTCGATAGGTAAGAGCCGCCTGCCTTGATTGAGAATCAAATCAATTTCAAAACCTTGTTTGTCGCGAAAATAGTATAGCTCCGGTTCTTTACCCCGATTATATCGTGCTTTCAAAGCCTCCAATATCACTAAATTTTCAAAAAGACCTCCAAACAATGGATCTCGGGCTACTTGGTTAGCATTTTCAATCCCTAAAAGATAGGCGGCAAGTCCGACGTCGGTAAAATAGATCTTAGGTGATTTAATTTGTCGTTTGCCGAAATTTTCAAAGTAGCAGGGCAGGCGAAAAATAATATAGCTTGCCTCTAATACCGATAACCATGAACCCAGGGTAGTGCTTGAGACTCCTATGTCGCCTGCCATGCTGTTTAGACTGACAATCTGTCCGACACGCCCAGCCAACAGCTTTACGAATACCTCAAAAGCATGCTGATTGGAAACATTGATAAGCTGGCGCACGTCGCGTTCAACATAAGTTTGATAATAACTGCTGTAAATCACATCCGGTGGAATATTCTTATCGTAAAGCCTCGGTAGAAATCCATTCAAAATATATTCATCCCGGCTTAGTGTGATTCCGGCATCATTCAATTCATTAATAGAAAACGGCAGTAATTTTAAAATTCCTGTACGCCCGGCGAGAGACTGGCTTATTCCTGCGTGCAGTTCAGGTTGATGCGAACCGGTAAGAATAAAAATACCGTTTTCATTCTGGGCATCCGCATGAATTTGAACCGCATTCAAAAGCTGTGGGACCCTCTGTACTTCGTCAATAATCACCGGAGACTTATGCAGTTCGAAAAATGCAACAGGATCATCCATCGCCAGTTGGCGATCAGGTTGATTATCCAAGTTGACATAGTTATAGTCGGGAAAGCAACTTTTTGCCAAAGTGGTTTTTCCGGACTGGCGCGGTCCAAGAATGGTCACGACTGGAAAATATCCGGCTAATCGCAAAAGCTGCGCTGTCATTGTTCTTTTTATCATAATACCACCAATTGCTTTCTGTGTACAATATAAGAATACATCTTTTTTTGACTTTTTTCAAGTTTGATTTTAAATAAGTCAGATAATTCAATTGAATACGGGGTGAAAGTCTGGAATCAGGGCAAAAAAAGAGGTCAAAAGACCTCCTGGAAATATAATTGGTAGGCCGCTATTTTTCCGCCGCAAACCCGCCTCTAAAGCTTCAAATCAGTTTCGAGCTTTTGACAAAAGCGTTCTCCTGGACCTGAAAAGACGCGCAAGAGATTCAAGATAATATCGTTATCGAAAAAGAATTCTCCCATCTCAATATCTTCCATATGGAAATATTTCTTCAATTTTTAATTCGCGGTTGCTAGACAATAAAAAAACTTGTCCTTGGGGAATATTGTTTTTTTTTAAGTTTAAGAGCTAATCAGAACAAAAAAACAAGATTTCGAACATTCCACAAAGATGTGTCCATAATCTTTATTCCAAATCAAAAATTGCATCATTACATTTTGGTCGTATATTAATTCAATATAAATAATTTTAATTTATGCAAACAAAAGGTTTTATTTATGGATTTTCCCATAAGAACCAATTCTCATATTAAAGAGAGTCAATCTTTAAAAATTCTCATGTCTGTCCTCCCTTCACAATGGATAATAAGAGAACTTTCTGAAAGGGATTATGGCGTTGACCTATATATAGAGCTAACTAAAGAAGACGGTCGGATTACCGGCGATATGGTTGCTATACAACTTAAAGGGACCCAATCTGTTATTTTTGATGCTGAAGATAAATTTTTATTTAAAAATATTAAAAAATCTACAATCAATTATTGGCTTGGACTTCCCATTCCTGTATTTCCTGTTGTCGTCAGTTTAAATGACCAAAAAGTCTATTGGTCAAGCGTCGAACAAAATAATCGAGAAGGTCGCTTTTTCAATAGCAATAAAACTTATACGTTGTTGCTTGATGCCGTGTGTTGAATGGGAAGAGTTACTGGAAGAGTTATCGGCGGCGGGATGTAAGTTTGACTACTGGATGCATCCTTTTGTTGAAGCTCCGGCGCAGGCCGGATTTGAGACTTGCTACTATCCGGAGATCGAACCTGATTTTATGTTGAGTCAGAATCTTGAAACTGGAACTTCGGATATTCTGCCGTCGATCTGGCGATGCGATGACGATGCGGCTCAAACGGATAACCATCTTAAAAATACCGGAGCATTGGCGGTAGCGGAACGCTATTTCAGGTATGGCGAAAAGGGGTTAATCAAAACTTTATCTGCACCAGCGCACTTGAAGATAAAACGCAGTCGCTTCTTGCAGGCGGCGGCAGTGATTTTATTTTTGATTACGGTAGTATTCGGCAGTCTGGGCCTGATCATGCGCGTGAATGAACGTCAGCGGCATTATGAAGCGGTCAGTTCCGCTTTGGCTGACGCGGAAGCGAAACTTGCACGTCAACGCCGGAAAAATATCAAGAATTTAAAACTACAGAAACATTTTCAGGATCTTTTTAAACAGTTTGATGAATGCAAATCAGGTCCGGGTAGAACCCTGGCCGGTTTTGCCGGTTTGCTGCCTAAGAATAGCTACGTAACCGACTTTTCCGCTTACAATGGCCAGATCAACCTGACGCTGAAAAGTTCCGGAGGGAAAGATGGATTTGCGGCATTGAAGAAGTCGAAGGTCATTAATCCGGTCAGCGTGCGAAAACGCCGCAACCGTGACGGTTCGCAGTATATCTATATGAAGCTGGCGCAGAAAAACACACATGGAGGCAAACATGTCCGGTAAGCCTTCCAAGAAAATGATCCTGTGCATAAGCGCTACATCAGTCCTGGTCTTGATCGCAGGTTTCATGTGGTGGGATGTGATAGACCTGCTTCACCATGTTCTTTATATAGTTTTATCCATTTGCCGATGGTGCTTTTCCCACAGCCGAACTCTTCGGCCAACATGACAATGCGGTAGCCTTCCTCCAAATGCAGTTTAACCAGTTGCAGACGAAATTCCACCGGATAACTTCCGGTCCGACGCGGAACTTTTTTCTTTGTTCCCATGACACTTTTCCTTTCGTTGTGCAGCCGCTGACGCGAATGCAGGTTTGATGTTAGGAAAAGTGTTACCCGATTTATTCGCGGCCAACTCCCATCATTTTCACCGCTAACTCACTCCGGAAATCTGGTCCAGAAAGTCGGGCGAACTATCAACGCAAATTCTGTATACTTCAACATCCAAATCGGAAGGATAATCGTCTGATGGGTGCGCCTGCATTTAAAATCACGACTGCTGTTGCGACTTCGGTACGGCGGTATTTTCAATGGGAATCGACCGAGGGATTGACCTGGACTGTGACCGGTACGGAAGCCGCGCTCAACGGCGTCTACGAGTATATCGGTCAATCGCAGTATTACGATATGGTTCTGAAATATCATCGTGACACCACCGACAGTACGAAGATTTTCATCACGACCGACTCCTACGGCGAGTACCGCGCAATCTTCGGCACCACCGCGTCCGAACCGGTTATGGGAACCGACCAGTGGCCGAACTACATCCATACCGACATGATTTTCGGCGATGCGGTGCTGACCGAATACTGGTATGATAACCAGAACAGCAACTCCTATACGTTGCCGCCGACTTTCGCCTCAACCAGCAACGGTACCGGACTCTTTAGCTGGCAGCTTGACGCTGGCGGCTGGTCGGCTGATGCGTCAGATAATTTCGTGGAGCTGACCGGTCTGGTCGATACGGAGAGCCACACGTTGTACGTCCGGGAAAAACTTCAGGATGAATCCTTCACCGCCAGTGCGGAACAGGTTTTCACCGTAACCTTCGACAACGGATCAATGCTGATCGTTCCGGAAACCGCGGTAGTTACGACTGATCTGACTTCAAGTACGGTAAAATTCGCTTTTCCAAGTTATGAATCGAAGCTGTTGTCCGGCTTGACCACCGACACTTTCGACCTGATGGGACTTTGGACTTACTGCGGAGTTAAGAACGGTCAAGGAGCATTCATCAAGGACGACCGTTATCTCTGGTATGACCCGACTTTCAATCGCTGGGTAGTGACAAGTCAAAGTTACTATGATGGAACCTATACTTTCGATGACTATTCATTCAGTTTCATGTACGCCAATACCACCGGAACGGCATTCCCGGCTGCCAACTGGTCATCCGGCATGGAGGCCGATATGGGTCAGATCGCCGGGACGATAAGTTGGAGTTCCGGCGTGTACGCGATCATGCCGATCGGCACGAATGCCGCGCGATACCGGGTGGATGCTGGCGACTGGATTGATCTAACCCAGGACGCGGTCAGCTTTGAATTGACCATGTTGCTTGGCAATGTTTACAGCGTTGAAATTCAGGAACTGCTCGAAAATGACCTGTATTCTGACTCTGCGACCGTAAACATCACCTGCGAACTGATTACCGCTCCGACTGTTGGTATGACCGGTGGCGGCTCGAGCAGCGAGGATGGTCGCAATGTCAATTTGCAATGGAGCTCGAACGCGCCGCCCCAGGTTCCATTTACGGGCGTCGAACTGCAGCATCCCATGCTCTGGGACTCGGAGAATGCGACCGATTATGACGGAGGCAAGTTGTCTCCAGCTATGCCGGTCGCCGACCAGAGTGCGCCGGGCAGCTACTGTGCGGTCAAACTGCTGCCGAATACCACCTATTACATGATGGTACCGGAACGTGAGGGCAATATGCTCAACTCGGTCTACAAACCGGATTTGTCAACCTATATCGCCATCCATGATTACGAGCACGCCTATGAAACCATCAACACCGGCGAGGATGGAGGACTGTGGATTTACGCCGTTCACGATCAGGGCTGGGGGACGTGGTGGAAACTGGCCGTCAAACCGGCCCCGGAGGTGATCAACGCGACGGACATTGCGGCTCTGCTGCAGCTGATAAACGATCCGGTGGCCGGAAGCGGAATCTTTCGTTACCGGGTTAACTCCGGCCCTTGGAGCAATGACGTCACCCAGACCGAGGCGCTGCAGATGTTCCAGCTTCCGACCGGAGACAACCTTATTCAAATCGAGGAGAAATCAACCAATGAAATCTGGAGTGCGATCGGCAGTTTTACACTGACGGTGGTCAGCGGGTCGGAACCCGGAGGAGGCGGCGTCACCGTTCCGGACGGCAAATATCTGGTGGTCTTCAACCCGGCTACCGGCAACGAGTTTTTATGGGACGGCGTGGACGACCTGAGTGATCTTGAACTTTTAACGGAGTGATTTTTATGCGAAATATATTTTTTATCTGTTTGTTGGGACTTTGTCTTGGCGGTTGTGTTGCATCATGGCGTCCGGTTGCCAACCGGCTCGGGGCCGATCTTGAACTTGATAAGGACGCCGAAAAAGTCGAGAACTCGGCGGTCAGGATCGACGGTCTGACCGAGGACCGCGACATCCAGGCCGAAACGGTCATCCTGAAAACGGTGGCCGGAGGCCTGTACAGCAAAGCCGAAATCAACCGCAAGACTATGGAATACATTGAAAAAATCGAGAAGCAACTCAAGGCTTACGAGGCCAATGAAAAACGCCGGGTGACCACGATTTTCATCATCCTGCTGTCGGTTGGGGTTCTGTCAATCGTCGGGGGCGTGGCGATCATCGTCTTCGGCTCCCAGGCGGGCATGAGCAGTCTCGGCATTCAGCTGATCGCCATGGGATTTGCTCTGGCCGGTGTGGCCTACGTGATGATCTACTATGCCTGGATCGCCTTGACCATCGGCCTAGCGGTCCTCGGCGGGGGTGTGATCTGGCTTATCTATAAATACATTAAAGCCGGAAAAGCGCTGTGCGATACCTCCGACGTGACGCAAAAGTCATTACTGGAGATCATCCGCAGCTTCGACATCATCAAGGAACTTGGATGGGACCGGAAGTCCAAAGCGGTGGTAAATTCCGTCCAGTCACCCGAGACCCAGAAGCTGGTCTCTGAGATCAAAGAAAACGACAAGGGGAAGTGAGTATTCGAAAAGTTAAAATAAGAAATTTCATTTTTTTAAGATAGTGGCATATCGTAAAATAATGACTTTGTTCCGTATCTTGAGTTTTTAGCGCAATAAGGAATACTAAATTTCAGTTAAATTCTGAAATATACTTGACATGTTAGGGTTAACATGTTATCTTTTAGTAGATAAAAATAGCTATAAGGGATAAAATAATGTCCGTTAATAAAAATACCGAATCTTTATTTTTCAACACCCCAAGGGAAATGATGCTGGAGTTGGCTGTGAAAGCCAAGGCTCTGAGATTGCAGGCTGATCTGACTCAGGCAGGCTTGGCTTCTCGTTCCGGAGTAAGTTTGGGATCTATCAAGCGCTTTGAGAGGACCGGTGAAATTTCTCTGAAATCCTTGTTGAACATTGCGCTGGTATTGCGTCATCTTGATGACTTCCGTGCTGTATTTAAAGCTGCCGACACTCCATTGTCCCTTTTTAATGAAGAAGCTAGTACTCAACGCAAGAGGGGAAGTAGAAAATGAGGCTGAAGGTTTTTCTTAACGCCTACGGGCAACGCCACTTCGTCGGTATTCTGGCCGAGGATGGAGGGCGGATTTTCTTTGAATACAGTCCTGAATTCATTCAAACCGGCATCGAACTTTCCCCATTTAAGTTGCCGCTTGAATCCGGAGTGTTTGAAGACGAAAAGCGTACTTTTGACGGCCTTTTCGGGCTTTTTAACGATAGCCTGCCGGATGGATGGGGATGCCTGCTGCTTGATCGTATGCTGCGCAAAAAAGGCCTGGCATATAATACGATTACGCCATTGACCAGATTATCAATGGTCGGACGAAATCCCATGGGAGCTTTGGAGTATGAACCGGCGGAGGATTTGCATGACTCTCTTGGCGATGTCAAGCTGGACTCGCTTTCCGGTGAAATTGGTAAAGTGCTTGAAGGTGATAACTCCATAGTGCTGGACGAACTATTGAAACTCAACGGATCATCCGGTGGTGCCAGACCTAAAATTGCCGCGTTGGTATCTGACGACAAACAACGCATTATACATGGAGCACCGGATCTGCCGGATGGGTTCTCCCCCTGGATAATTAAGTTCTCTGAAGCTATGGATGGGAAAGACAGCGGTGCGATTGAATATATCTATTCTCTCGTTGCCAAACAGGCCGGGATCGAGATGCCGGAAACCTTTCTGTTTCCATCCGAAACATGCAGCGGCTTTTTCGGAGTGAAACGTTTTGACCGGGAAGGGATGCGGAAAATTCATGTGCATACTGCTTGCGGTTTGTTGCACGCTTCGCATCGGTATAGCAGTATTGATTATGAAGTCCTGCTGAAATTGACTATGCAACTGACGAGAAACAAAGCTGAAGTCGCGAAGATGGTCAGGTTGATGATCTTCAATGTAAAATCTCAAAACCGGGATGACCACAGTAAGAATTTTTCGTTTTTACTGACTAAGGACAATGAATGGAAGCTTGCTCCGGCGTATGACCTCACACCATCGGCGGGGATTATGGGGGAACAGACTTCGATGGTTAACGGGAAGGGGACTTCTATTACCGATGCCGATTTAATTGCCGCTGCTTTGACTGGTGAGATTTCCGAGCGAGAAACCAGGGGTATGATTTCCGAAGTGGATGCGGCGGTGGCTGCGCTGCCTATGCTGAAAAAAGAATATGGTATTGATCGATAATTAACGGAAATTACTTTTTAATCGATTAGTTCAATTCAGATAATCAAAATCTTCTTTAAGGCTGATCCTTATGCTTGATCAGCCTGATAATAGTCATTTATACCATAATATGTCCAGAATTTGTGGACATGGTGTAAAATAAATGAAATGATAAATCAAACTTTCACTTTACTCAATTTATTTAGTTTTACGGTTTGCGGATGCATGCGTTCATAAAAGCATGTATCCGCATAAATAGTTTAATATAAGTGACTTATCTGCTTGCTATTGATGCACTGAGGTTTTATACTGTAACTAGCTTAGAGAGAAGCGTTAACAACCTCAAAAGGAGCCGAAAAATGAACACGCAGGAAGCCAACAGCAAGAGCCGCCCCAGCCAGACCACGGATTACGCCAGGGTGTTTCCGAGAGACCCCGACACCGTTTGCCTGATGGCTCGGAAACCTTCCGATTTCAGAAATCTCAAGGAACAGGTCGACAGAGCGATCACCCCGTCGGAAGCCAAGAACCTGATCGGCAAAAGCAAAGTACTGACCGGCGAATTCGCCGACTGGGAAGCCTGCACCGCGGCTGATTTTTCCGCCGGACAGTGGTGGAAAATCAAGCTGAAAAAGGAACGCGTGGAATTGCTGGTCAATACCGAGGGTTACAGCTACGCGAGATACGCGGGAATTTTACAAAGCGCATAATTATCAACAGAATGGCCATGCCCCGGTTATCCGGGGCTTCACGGCAGGGAGACACAAAATGGAAAAGAACCCGAAAAATGAACACGCCAGACTGAAAGAGGAAAACGAGAAACTCCTGAAACTGATAGGTGACGAACTGGAAAACCAGACGCCGAAAAATCCGCATTGGGGAGATGTTGGCGACCTTGAACACACCAAGAGATTGTTGATCGAAATTCTCTGCTTTCAGAGAGACGCTTTTGATGAATTGGAAATCGAAAAGGAACTGCTGGATTAACCGGTGAAAATGGGCTTATAAAAGCAAAAGGATTCTTTAACGCAACACTCCTGAAAATAAAAAATTATGACTTAGCACCGGGCCGCTTGCGGCCCGTTTTTTTGCTTATGTTTTAAATATATAAATCATGCAATAAAATAGCATAAATAGTTGAATATAAAGATTTTATGCGCTTGCTATTAATGCGCTGAGCGGTTATACTGTAAGTAGTTTAAAGACAACGAGATAACAAAAAAGCAAGGAGCAAGAAATGAACAAGCGTGAACAGAAAAACATCGAAGATATCGCCCGGAAAGAACTTCTCATTGAAACCCTCGACGTTCAGGGTCTTGACGACCTTGATTTCCATGAATGCAGCGTAATCGGCATTAAAGCCGCCCTGACCGCTGCTTTCGAAGCTGGGCGCAAAGCTGCCGCAACCCCAAAACAAGCCTCCCTTTACGACTGGGAAGACATTAACAAGGCCATGATGGCAATCGGACATTCACCCTCGCAAATCTGGCGTTTCCTCCGCGCTTTGAAAAATATCAGCAAAGGAGCATGAGAGCAATGAAAAAGTACGATCACAAAAAAGACTTCATCAGACTCGAAAAAGAAACCGCGATCCTCCTGAAACTGATTGCGGAAGAGCTGAACCGGAGAAGTGCCGCCTACCATGCCGAGGGCATCAACGGCGGCCACGTCGGCACCTTCATGTATGTCAAGACTGATCTGAAGCAGGTTCTCGCCTCGATGATGTACGAACAGGACAGCACCGAGGAGCAGGTTTTCGCAGCCATCGAAAAACTGATCTCCAAGGCCAAACGTACCGGAGGAGCAAGATGAAAACCCGCGACGAATACGTTCAGGAAAATAAAATCCTGCATTACCTCCACGCCGAGGCTATCGACCTTGACGACGACCGGGTGGACAACGTCTGGTCGTACTGGGAACGGTACGACGATCAGGAACAGCTTAACCGCGTTTTGCGTAACTTCTGCATCGAGGTACTGACTGCCAACGGCAAGCATACCAAGGCAGAAGCGGAAGCGCATCTGAACCATATCATACAGGATAAAATAGCGGAGGACCGATCATGAAAACTGAAAACGAATATCGTAAGGAAAACAAGGTTCTTTACTACATCTTTGCCGAGATGCATAACGGTTTGGATGATTTTGACCACGACTGGCACAACTGGAAGATTCTCGTCGATCAGGCCAATGTCAATCGCATCCTCCGTGAAATGGTCACCGGCGCACTGGTTGCCGATAGCAAATGCACGGAATACGATTCGAAAAATTACATCGACAATCTCGTAACCCAAAAACAAAAGGAGGCGAAATCAGGCAATTTTTTTTCTCAACAAAACTGTGACTTTTGCGGCGGCATCTTGAAAGGCGGCAGAACCATGAGCAGATTCAACATGGACTGTCTCTGCCTTGAATGTGCCGAGGCGGAAAAACAGCATCCCGACTACCAGAAAGCGGTCGAAGCTGAAATTGCCGCCATTCGCAACGGCAACTTGAACTTCGAAGGAATCGGATACAACTCAAATGGAGACAGCATCATGAAAATCAAGATCGATCAGAAGTACCTCGTAAAAGTCGGCAAAAACGAAGTCGAAGTAACCGTAAAAGCCCAAACCGCCAAAGGCTGGCTTGTCGAAACCGCCAAAGGCCGCACCTTCCCGGTGAATGATCCGGCAAGGTTTATCCTGCCAGAAGCTGAGGCCGGTTTGACAGAACCGGAATCAACCACCACTCCCGAAACGGAGAAAACCGTGGAAGCCTCTTCCGGCAAACCAAACATGCTTGAAGCCGCAGTCGAAGCCCTCAAACGTTCCGGCAAACCGATGAACGTCAAAGAAATTATTGCCGCTATGATCGAAGCGAGCCTCTGGGTACCCGGCCCCGGCAAAACTCCACATCTCACTCTCTCGACCAGCATTCAAAGAAACCTTAAAAAGCCGAACAGCCAGCTCCCCATCAAAAAATCCGAAGAACGCGGCAAATTCGAATACATCAATGCGGCAAACGAAGGAGCCTCCAATGTCTGAAAATATGAATGATCGAACCGTCCTTAACCAGTTGGCGGCATTGCAGAGTATGTCTATCGATGAACTTAAAGTTCGATGGGGAGAACTTTACGATGAAGCGCCACCGGATATGGGCCAGAAGTTTTTGAGAAAACGTCTGGCCTACCGTATTCAGGAAATCTATTACGGCGGCCTGACAAAAACGGATACCGATAGGATCGATAAGATTAACAAAGCGATTGAACGCGAAGAGATAAACTCAAAAAAATGTAAGCGAGTTCTACCGGGTACTCGTTTCATTAGAGAATGGAATGGAAATGAATATGAAGCCATAGCCCGGGAGGACGGTTTTGAATATAAAGGGCAAGTCTACTCATCGCTCTCCGCTATAGCTCGGGAAATCACTGGTACCCGCTGGAACGGATTGATATTTTTCGGCCTGAAAAAGCGTCCCAGTACTCGGAATAAATAAGCCATATCGCCAGAAAGGATCAGGAATAATATGGATAAAGTCGAAAAAATCAGATGCGCCATATATACCCGGAAAAGCAATGAAGACGGGCTCGAACAGGAATTCAATTCTCTGGACGCTCAATATGAAGCAGCAGAAAACTATATTTCCAGTCAGAAGTATAAAGGCTGGGTCCTCGTTAAGGAACGTTATGATGATGGCGGCTTTTCCGGGGGCAATACTGATCGACCGGCTTTAAAAAGATTACTAGCCGATGTCGAGGCTGGAAAAATAGATAATATCGTTGTATATAAGCTCGACCGGCTTTCCCGTTCCCTGTTGGATTTTATGAATATGGCGGATTTTCTGGAGCAGTATAAAGTAAGCTTCGTATCCGTTACTCAGGATATTAATACCTCTACCTCATCCGGTCGCATGATGCTGAACATCCTGATGACCTTTGCCCAGTACGAACGTGAGGTCATAGCCGAACGCATCCGGGATAAGATTGCCGGGGCCAAGAAGCGTGGTAAATATTGTGGAGGTATGCCGGTTCTCGGATATGATTCAAACCCAAAGACCAAGAAACTGGAAATCAATAAACAGGAAGCGCATATTGTCAGACTGATTTATGAGCTGTATTTGAAATTCGGCTCAGCCAAAATGGTAGCGGTCGAACTTAATAAACTTGGGTTCAAAACCAAATCATGGGTAACCCGCAGGGGGAAGGTGCGCAATGGTAATTCATTCACGGGACAGGGGGTTAATTTTATTCTTAACAACGCTCTGTATATCGGTAAAACAAATCATTATGACAAGCTGTACGAAGGTGAACATGAAGCGATTATCAGTATGGATACCTGGAACCTTGTAAAAGAATTGAAGAAATATAACCTTGTGGCTAATACCTCCAGAAAGAGTAAGGTATATTCGACCTTCAAAGGATTGTTGAGATGCGGGCATTGCGGCGGAGCTATGGGGATAACATATACCTCGAAAAATTCCAAACGCTACTACTATTATGCCTGCCGAAAACATGAAAAACGTGCTGAAAACGAATGTCCGCTGGTCCGGGTTCCGTGCGGAGATGTGGAAAGAATCATTCTGAATGAACTTGGCAAATTATTCAGAACTCCGAGCTTCATATTGAAAATCATTAAAACAGTCAATGATATACACCCCATGGAAGCAACTCAGATTACGGATGCTTTCAATACAATGGATGAATTATGGAATGAGCTCTTCCCCGGCGAGAAAGCAAGGGTGGCTTATCTTCTTGTCGAGAATATTGTTGTTCTGAGAAATAAGCTGCGGATCAATCTCAAAAAAGAAGGATTGGAAAGCGTTCTTCGGGAGCTTGACGGGGATAACCGTATTAACATATGTCACAGCAGCGATGCCTTAGTGACAGTTGAAGCTCCGATAGCGATCAGATATGCCCATGGCCGTAAACTAATCGTTTCCCCGGAACTTGATGGCGAAGACAATGATATAACCCCATTGGCCAGACGCCTGGCACTGGGTCACAAATGGAATCAGATGATTTTAAGCGGCGAAGCCGCATCGACAAAAGAGATCGCTGAACGATATGATCTGCAATATTCCTATGTTGGTCATTCCCTGAAAATGACTACTCTTGCTCCCGATCTTCAACGAGCGATCCTCAGTGGGGAAAATCCTATGAATCTAAATACCAACAGCATCAAAAAGGCTATTCCTGAATCCTGGCAGGAACAGCTGAGGATGTTTTGTTGACTTGTTCTTTGCTTTTTTCGTTATCAACTTTAAAATTCATCATAAATGTTATATGGTCGTTTTTTTATGCCATATTTATCTGTTGGACCTGTTATCCTTATTTCATCAAATACCTTTCTATGTGAACTAAAATCAAAAATCCATGATGTTCGAGTATTTGCGTACTTTATTTTCCATTTAAAACACATGCTCCTTTTGGTGTCATCTACAGCAGGCCGAAGCCTTTCATTCCATGTTTTAAATATTCTATATGCATTATTTCGTTGATACTCATAGTCATGTTCAGGAAACTCTAAACTGCATTCAATATGGCTATTTTCCTTATCTATATGTAATTTGTTGATAATAACTTTAGTGGCTCCGTGATGTTTGTTTGTTACCAGGTCTGACATTGTTGGCCGGTTCCATTCATGTAAGTCATCGCATAACATTAATATAAAAGCTAAATTATTTGCTAAAATATGGTAGACCTTGGGAGTTGTATGTGATGCGATTGCATGTAACATTTCTGATCTTATTGCAAACTGCCTAGCGTCCTCAAACTTCAAGTTTTTGCCGTTATCAACATTAATATCAGTTTCAAGAAAATATGTTAATGATCGCAATAAAATTAAACTGCTGATCATACCGTGATCAAAAACTTCCCATGATTTAGAATATTTTGTAAAATATTTGGGCCTTACTGAAGTGATAAAGTTTCTGCCATCATTTTGTTCGTTTTTTTGAAATGTTAATGAAGAACTTAAAATGGTGAGTAGGTGCTTTACTAGATATGAATGTTGATGCCCGATACTGAATTCAGATGGCTTAAAGTCGACTTTTCCAAATTTTTCAAGCATTTTTTGCATTTGAGAATTAATTAAATCCACCTTTTCTAGTGGGTAACCTAAATCATGAGTTAGTGCAACGATTGTCCACATCGCTCCAATCTCTGCAGATGAAACTTCAGGTTTTTTTAATTCTTTGGTTTGTTGCTCTTCAGAATAATTTGAGGATGCATGAGGTGATGTGGTTATATTTATATCGCCTGCTACTCTGAACGCAAAGTTATCTACAAAATTACCTAAAATTTGCAATCCAATTAACCATACATACAAAGGATGCTGTACATGGTCTCTGTAGTATTTGTCAGCCCCATATAGGACTGATTCAAAGTTAGTAAATTCATTAAAATAAGAGTAAAGCTCCTCTATCCCATAAGCATTAAGTTTTCTTACGCTTTCTCCGTCTTCAATAGCGTTTTTCTTGTTGCCATTCTGAGGTCTAGCTAAAAAAGAACGTTCTCTGGCATCATTGATTCGAAGAAAGTGAATCGCATCAATAATTAGTTCCTTCCAGATGTTACTTAAATCTTTTGTATTTATTGACTCTAAATTCACAACAGAACTATCATCTTTGAACGCTTGTTCTAAAGTCTTTTTTGATGCTTTACTTATAAACAGCAGTAGATACTTCGTTCGTTGGTGAAATGTTTGGTTGCCTTTTATTAATCTCTGAATCTCTTTCCCAAAAATTAATTCATTCAACAAATCTATATTATCTGTTTTCATATTTTCCTTATGGTGGTACTATGTTTTTATAAAAAACTAATTCCACTTGCGTTCTCGCCAAGTCTCCCATATTTGTTTATATAGTTTATTAGTACATTTATTAACTAATTTGTTTGCTTCTGTGATATCGCAATATCTCATTGCCGCATCTGCAACGATAATGTAAAGAATATTTTTCCATGATTCTGGCAAATCGTGTTTTTCTAATTTGGCGTAAAATGTATGATGTGGTTTTGATTGTGATAGCTTACGCATAATATTGTAAATGATACTCAGATATAACTCTGAATCTTCATATGAACATGATATTCTATCAACATTTATGAATTTATTATTATTAAATAATGATTGACTCAAGAAATTAAAATGTTTATTATATATATGTAGACTATCACTCAGCTGATTATACCCTCCTAAGCCGATGTTTAGCCAACCTGCCAATAATTCCTGAATCATAGTAAACTGGACGAAATTATATGGAAGTCCCAAAAAAATATCATTACTTCTCATAATCTGCATCCATTCAAGTTTGCTATCTCTAATTTTTAGCATAGAGATTATATTGCATGGAATATCTGGATCTCTCGGGGTTCCATTATTCTTCGGTAAGTCAAAGTTTCCATCCCAGATTTGAAGAACGACTTGCCGGGAGCTGGGGTTGTCTTTTAGCGCTAAATAAGCGTGTTTAATTTGATCTATTCCCAAATGTTTTCTAAGGCGAAATCCATAAGCGCCATAATATTTCTGACCAGCGCCTGCATAATTGGGTAAAGCCGGGTTCCAAAAATTTATAACATCGCTTTCATTAGCACCACTCATAATCCAAACAAACTCAGCAAGAGCAAAGGCCGGATTTATTCCTGGAAACCTGGAATAAATCCATCTCTGCCTCGGATCAGAAAGAGACATTGAAGTGTGAAGAAACTCACGCATTTGTCCACATCTACTATCAATAGATGTAGATGGCTCAGTATTGATAAAATCCTTTGCTATTTTGAGCCAAATTTCATTTGCACTTTGACCATCATATAAAATCAAACAAATACTCCTTATGATAAATTTTTTATAATCAACTTAGGTTGTTGACTCCTATTTTATTCAAAATAATATCCTGTTCCATTTTTAGGATATCTCTATCTGTTTGTTTGAAAACGCATAAACAGTTTTATCTAATTTATTCGATGTTTTGTGCCTTTTCAAATATAAATTATAATTAATTCTTTTTCTATTATCGCTTTAGTGACATTTTTTGTAATAAAGGGGCATAATAGATTTATGTTGATAAATAGTCTTTACACTTTATTGAATAGAGATTGCTAATTATTGTTTTTCAGGCACATGGGATCAGGGCATTTCCTAAGCTCCTTGTACATATGAAATTTTTGTGCTACGCATCCAGATTGACATTTATCTAAAGATTCACAACTGCTGCACTGTTCTGCAAATGGCGTTGTTAAATATTGTCGAACCATGGTTAGGTATGGGGACCCTTTCCAACATTCTTTAAGTGAATTATTTTTTAAACAAGAAAGGTTATCTTTGATTCCAAGCATTTTAGGAGAAATGTGCTTAAAGGCATCGCAAGGAAAAATGTCTAAGCCGGGACCGATTGTAAGTCTATCTAGCCCGGAGCAACATTCAGGTTTTTCGGAAAGCATCAAAAAATTATATGGGGAACCAGTTCGTATATTGTGCCCATTCTCCTTGAGAGAGGATATAATCTTTTTTAAATGTAGGTTTTGTTTACGAGTTAATAACTGATAGTCATTATCTGCGGCTCGGCCTTGAGGAACAAGACGTAAAACACTTACCTTCGAAACCTTTAAATTGTGAGCCAACTCTGCTATATCTCCCAATGTTTGATAATTGTTTGACAAAGGGACAAAATGAAATTCTACATTTAGTCCAATAGCAACACAATGACGGACTATATCAAGAGATTTTTTGAAGCTTCCTGGTATCTGTGTAATAGCATCATGGTCGGGGGCATTTGTTCCAAAAATACTAAACATAACCTTTTCTAAACCACTTGCTTTCAACGCAAAAAGTTTATTTTCTGAATCATGCGCATTGCCCGTAGTATACAAAAAAATTTTCATTCCATGTTTAAATGATAATGTAACAGCATCTTGTAAGTGTTTCCATAACAATGGTTCTCCTCCAGAAAATGCTATTTTACTAACGCCTATGTCTGCCGCTTCATTAATTATTCTCTCACAATCATGCCATGACATAGTTCTTTGTGAGTTAGGAACAGCCATGCTCGAACAATGTATACATTGCAATTTACAATTATGAGTTAATTCAATTTTAAGTTCTTTTAGCTTAAAAGGTGATCCATGATGTTTCAAAATTATTATCCTTCATCTTTTGCTAATGTCGCAAGAGTTTTTTTTACAGCATCATTTATCCCCCATTTGGGTGGATAGAAGTATTCGATTGGCCTTGGTGTCATACGATATTTCTGTTTTATTTTTTTACGTGCAGTTACTCCTTGTATTTCAGGATGAGCAACTCTGGAATATTTATCTACTTCACAAAAGAGATTTTGACAATCAATTAACTGAAGCTTGCGTCCCCAAAGACTTTTAAAATTTATTCCTCTTTTTTCAAACTCTTCTTGTTGGCGATCAGCCATTAACTTAATTAGGTCAACTTCACTTAGTCCTCCAAAATCAGAAAAACATTTTTTTAGTCCATTTTGTGCTCCTGGTCCGGGAAATACAAATGACATCTCACTGAAATTTGTTATAGTGCTGTAATTTATATCTATGGCATACTGATAAGCAAGGAAATCCCCTATCATAGGAAAGGACCTTAGTAGCTCAAAAACCTCTTGCATTGAATTTGAATCGGCAATTTTTTGTGGCAGATCCTTCTCCATCATGCTCTCAAGTAGCTTAAGGTTGTTTTGATGCTTAAATCCATAACCAAAGCAATTTCCTCCCGAAGGCATAATATATGCAGCAGAATAGATTGATGTTTTATTGCTTCTGGCTTCTGTAAAAATTCTATCGTAATGCTTAAATTTATATTCTTGATATGACAATTGCCCCAATTCATTTTCTAGCAGTTGCCAAGTTTCAATCTTATTGAACATTTTAAATAAAATAGTCCGAAAAAATACTTCTTCCGCTGCTTGACTGCCTTCGTATATAACATGTTTAATGAGGAATTGACTAACTCGATCTGACGCACGATAGGCGTTAGTGAACTTATGATGTTTTATGATAGGATCGGTTGTCCATGGAGGCTGCTCCCCATTAAGTCGTTTAAAAAATATCTCTTGTCGTTCAGCTGCTAAATGCCAGTACGAATCGAATGCGGCGGTTACTTGCGTCGGTGCCCAATTGTCTTTTTTCAAGTATGATCTTTTCTTTTTGTTTTCAGATGTATTATCTTTAACTATATCTATTATAAGTTTAAAAATACTATCAGTACTTGTTGCTATTGAACAAGAGTTATCAATAGTTTTGATTGAATAATACTTCGCTTCTTTTATGGATATTTCTTTATACTGCGAACAAATATTACTCCATTGATGAGGAGGCAATTCTTTTCTATAAGGATTATTCGCTGTTATCAGAAAGGCAATGTCTGGTATTATTTTTTCCCAACAAAGCTTTTCTAGGTTAATCATTGAATTTAGAATATCTTCGGGTATTTTATTTGCCAATCCATAAACAAACGTGGACCACCAATATCTGTCTAGTAAAACAATAGTTCCAGTAGATAACGCTGGAACTATTTGTTTTTGAATTGAATCAATGTGTGCCGCAATATGAAGGGCTTGTAGACTTGTAGGAGAAATTTCATTTATTTTGAATATTTTTAGGTCATGATGTAATTTATAAACAAGATTACCTAAGCTTCCTGGTGTTTTACCAGGGAAACTTACTGATAAAACATCCAAGCCTTCACTCTTAAGCCGTTTTTCAATATCATATATTATTGTGCTTTTTCCTACTCCGTCTGGTCCTTCAAATATAAATAATCTTCCTTTATGGGGCTTAGACGACTGCTTATTGGTCATATTTTAGTTCCTTCTTGAGGGCCTCGGCCAAGGGCTTATTATCTCTTTTTGCCCCGTGACTATCGCTGATTTTTAAATTTGATGCAATGCACAGGACATCTTTAAGACATATCCCCATTTCAAACGCCATGAATTTCCCGAGTCGATATAATCCTAAATAGTTACCATATGCTTTATCCAAAAGAAGTTGGTTAGCATAAAGGGCTACTACACTTAATCCCTCTTTACCATGTGCCCCGTTAGGATGGAATATTACTTGCTGTAGGCATGGAAATCCTCGTCTACGGGCAGGAGAATGATCTTGTAATGGGTCAAATATAGCCGCTTGTAACGCACTGTGCCTGCGGGTTCCTCGGTTCCATGTTGCTATCACATCGTTTAGTTGATTTACCTGACCATTTCCAAAAGACGTAAGGCGTCTAAAGTAAACCCCTTTTTTATTCGCAGGACATTTTTCAATTTGAGGCCATATTCTATTGTATGTATCAAAGAATTTATCTCTATCAAATTTTGATAGTTCCCATAGAGATTGGGGGAAAATTGTGCCTGCAACAGTTTCAATGGGACTGGTGTTCGCTGAACGTATGCCTATTGCATCAAGTTTTTGCTCCAAAAGAGATCTTACCTGAAGGTTTTCTTCGTCGTTCACTGCATCAAAATGTATTATACCAGGGGCCATACTTCCTCCTGGGGCATCAAGACAAGTTATAAATGCTTTTGCCCATGCTTCCGATAAGTTTTCTCCATGAATAGGAGTAAATTTAGTTATGATATCAGTATTCATTATAATTCCTCATCAATTTCTGCATAAAAACGAAAACGGGCAAGTCCTTCATACCATTTTCTAGCGACACGAATATTTATTGCCCAGTCAGAGTTATCATCAATTCCTCTCGTATACCCAGGAGTCACTGTTCGCCATATTGAATATTGACTAGTCTTGCCAATATATTGAAAATGATCTTCAGACTCCAAAGTAATATTATTTAAAAGAAGCAATGTGTCACCCACTTCTAAATCAGCGGAACGGTTATGCCAATATTGATCAACAAAAACTATCTCTTGTGACGGTTCTACGTTATATCGAGCTTTTATTGTTTTGGGATGCGTATTAAGCAGCTCTTCAGACTTACTGCGGTTGAGTATGTTCAGCCCCCATGTAAAATGATTAATGATTGTTGAATAGCCTACTCCAAAATATGAGGCTAGAATATATATTTGCTCAGGAGTTATATTATGCACATTTAGAGATTTTCTTTTGATAATATTATGAACAGCAAGCTGAGGCATGAGTAAGTGTCCAGCAAATGTATCAACAATGAATTCATCGGGATTCTTTCCATGCCCATTAGAAGATGTTAATTCGTCCAGACGCATTCCATGCCCCCAAATATGGTGTCCTAATTCATGAGCACACGTAAAATTACGTCTACCAGCAGGTCGTTGTGATCCTACAATGATCGTAGGACGCGGTTCTGGCGAGTACATGCCCTCTAAAGACGCTAAGCTCATAAACCTAACCTCGCAACCATTTTTCTCTGCAAGCTGAATAGGATCAATTGGTGCAGTGTGTGTCTTTTGGTATTTTAGTCGATATCGTGTTGCTTGGGTAATCGCCTGCCTTGATAAATTTTTTCTAGTTTCAATATCCATTTTACTTCTCCTTGGGTTTTAGAGAAGTTAAAAGGTCAATGACTTTCTCCAAATCTTCCGATTTTAAGTTTGCTACGTCCCTGGCTGCTAGCTGTAGAGTGTCGCGCATTTTATCACTCTCCGTGACCCCACGGCCAGCAAGCCAGTCAAGATCAACTTGGTATAGATCGGCGAAACTTACAAGTTCCTCTGCTGATACGCGTCGTCGTCCAGCCTCCATTTCTGACACGGATGGGCGAGGTATACTTAATTCAGTAGCAACCTGGGCTTGCGAAAGTCCAGCCCGTTTTCTGGCAATGGAAATTCGTGATGCAATAATCTCTCTAGTATCTTTCGTTGCGCTCATATTATTTATCCTTTGTCTTTTTCTGATTCTTTTCACTTATTTCGACGAGTTTGTCCGCAGCTTTTTCAATTGTTAGAGCGCGGGGGCCATGGGCACTTTTTCCTACAAAAAGGCTTTGCTCTTTGCTTTCTAAGTTACAACGCTCCAGACAGTCTGCTGTTGCAACTAAACAAGTTAAACTGTCAAAACACTTTATTCCACCTATAGGCATTGTTTTAGGTGTAATTTCTACATCTTCTTCACCAAAACATTCAGCTATACCTTTAATTACTTCAATTACAATTTTAATCGCATCATCTTTACTCATAATTGGTCTCCTTTATATTGTATTGTAAGATTATCATACATTATGTAATGGATTCTGTCAATGGCGTTTTATAAAAAAAGTGAGATTTTTTTCTGTTAGGCAAGGGAATGATTATATATTATAAAGAAAGAAAGGTATTTCGAAAAAATATTTTTGCTCTCCAAAATGCGGGGACGAGTTAGTCCTTGACTCATTTGGGCGGAGAACAGAGAGCGGAATGGCTGGATTTAGGCGATATTGACGTGTTCTCTGTGTTTTTAAGCTTGGGGGTGGAATTCGTAAAAGTCTTTGATACAAGGGGATATACGGATAAGAAAAAAGCCGGTCAAATTGACCGGCTTGAATTTTTTGGTAGCGGGGCTTGGAATCGAACCAAGGACCTTCAGGTTATGAGCCTGACGAGCTACCACTGCTCCACCCCGCAATATGGGTGAAATGTAGTATACACTTTTATTTTAAGAAGTCAAGCCTTTTCAGGGAAAAATTTGCAAAATTGTGATATCTTCCTGTTCGAAGACGATACTTATTTCCTGTTTTGCTGAACTTCATAGGATCATAATAAGTTTTAAAGTGATGCGTGAAAGGAAGATCAAAAGCAACGATAGTACCGCGACTATGATAAACAGATACCAGGTTTTATCATCAAGCTTTTTGCGCATTAAGGCTGAAGCTGACAGAATCAGGCCGCAAGGTTTGAAGAAGAGCAGGAGACGGCCCATTTCTCCTCGCGAAAATGGCGATACCAGTAGAAACAAGAGAATCGCCAGGTAACATGCCGGCATAATAAATCTTTTGTTTTTCAGAGTTCTCAATTTATGGATGGAAACACGGGATATTTCAGACAACGGCATATAGAACAGGAAAACGCCGCCGAACAGGAGATAGTCGAAGAGATTGACCGGCCCCCAGAACATGGAGCGTCCGGCTTCGGCAAAATATCTGCCGTTGTTTCTGGCCGCATAATAACAGATTTCAATGATTCTGATATTAAAGCAGTAACATAAAGCAATGACGATTAGTCCGCCGCCCGCGATTGCGGTGCCGCGCAGCCAGTAACGCCTTTCAGTAAGGCCCATGCAAAAGCAATAAAGGAAAAACAACAGGATCATCGCTCCGAACGCAAGGGAAAACAAGACTGAAATTCCCAGCATCAAGCCAGTCAGGACATCCCAGTATAATCCTTTTTTTGCGTTTTTTCTCAATGTGAATGTATAAAAACATAACGCTCCCAGAAAGAACATCAGGACGTCGTAATGTCCCAGAAACAGGATTGATGACGGGACGGTAACCGCGGCCAGTAGAGTAACCAGACCAAGGTTGCCGCGGTAGCGGCAAAGATTTATCGCAGATAAGACAATCAGCAGTCGGGCCAGAGTCAGGCAAACTGCCATAAGCAGGAGCATGAATGCGGCGGCAATGTAAGTTTCTTCGTTATTGGGCACATCTTGAAAAACACAATCTCTGCGAGCTCCTTGCAAATCCGCAAAGACTGCTTCCGGCAGTATCGAGTTAAGAATGCGGCGGGGCAGGGTGGAATTCCGGCAACATTGGAGAACGATATATGAGAGCATGACGTTGCCGGGCGGGTGGACATCTAGGTGATTGGACTTGTCTTCGTCCCGTGCGAGCTGCAAATGGAAGTTGCGCAGATATTTTCCCGGTTCCTTGATATTGGCTGCACTGCTCATGTAGCCACCGGTATATTTGTCCAGAATGCCGAAAATATTTTCGTTGATCCCGAATTTGCCGACCTGCATCATGTAATAATCGGTGAACATGCCGCAACCGAGAATCAGGACGACACAGGCCCATGTTTCTTGCATATTGCGAGTATGTTTCCTGATCATATAAGCGAAAAAGATGCTAATTGCCAAAAACATTGACAGGGCAATAAGTTCGAAGATCGGAAACGTGATCTGCTGATGGCGGCCCCATACCCAATCGGAGGGAATTCCCAGCGGGATATTGGTGAAATAGACCACAATACACAAAACAATCGCAGAGCCGATCATCAGCGGGAGAAATATTTTTTTCAAGCGGTTCGACGATTGCATTTTTACAGTTCCAATAAGGAGGTTAAGGAGACAGGATCAGGTGTTGCCCGTATGGCTAGCCGGGAATCAGCGGTTTGATATCCCTGATAAACACCATGCCTTTGTAATAGAATAAATTATCCGCTTTCTGTTCAGGCAGATTGGCGAGGCGACACCCCAGATTGAAATAATTAATGCTGGACTCTGACGGGATGATGTGTTTATCAGGTTCGATATCGAAGAAAACTTCATCTTCATGATTGACAATAGCTTGCAGATGATTAAGATGATGCATGCGCAGCCGTAAGGTGAGCTGAAGTAAAGCCGCGGCGTCGAACTCGGAACATTTGTAGCGGGTCAGAAATTTGTCCGGTTCCGCGATGACCGCATCATAATCCAACGGGGCGACAGAGCGGTGGGCAAAACATATATCTTCGGTAGTAGGGAACAGGTGTTTTGATTTTCCATTGATGAGCTGCCGCAGGCGTTTTGCATAGTTCCGGTTCATTCTTTTGGCATCTTTTTTTATCATGCTGATCCAAGCCTGTTGAGCCTTGACCGGACTGTTTGCCACCCCTAGCTCGAGAATTATTTTGGCCGCGCGCTGAGTGCTTAACCAGTCGCGCAACGAGCTTAGTATGGGACCGAGCCTCTGAGCTCGTTTATGCGGGTTTGTGCGTCTGGCGCGTACGCCGTAAACATCGACCAGCTTTAACTGCATGGTTTCTGGATTGAGCAGCAGGTTGCCGAGATGCAGGTCCGGGTGGTCGAAGCCGGCGTTGAAGAACCGCTTGAGAAAATCGGTCAGGACGATCAGGAATTCCTCGCGTTTTTCCGGTCTGTAAAAAAGAGTGTTCCAGTAATATTCGTCTGCGGAAATCGCATTTTTAAAGGTTTCGGTGAAAAGCATGCAGTCGGTTTGACTGAATCCCCAGCCGAGATAGCGGACGCATGGAACATCGGCATTTTCAAGTTTCAGTGCCGCGTCGAATTCCCGTTTGGCCTTGTTTGAAAATTTATTTTTAACTCTGGCAGAGAATCTTGTGATATTTTCCTGCTTGACATAATAGGCGTCATCCACTGTGAACACTTTGCGGACCGGATTGGCTTTAACGCTGTTGAGGACAGCCAGTTGTTCACGATCGGAGAACCATTCATCGAGTTGACGCGGATCCCGGCAGTGCCATTCCCAGTTTTCCCGATGAACTTTTTCCATTTACGCCCCGCCCTTTATCTCAAAAAGTTATATTCCCGTTGTATACGAAATAAATGATTACCCCGATCAGACAGAGCAGGGCGCACAAGGTCAATGTCAATAACAACGGCATCAGGTTGCGTTCTATAAACAGGAAAGTATGTTTAACCGCTCCCGCATGTTCCGCCGATGTGGCATAACCCGACATGTAATTGATGATGTCGCTGCGCAGTTCCTGAACTGTCTGGTAGCGATCTTCCGGTTTTACATTCATCGCCTTGAGGACGATTGCTTCCACCGCTGGCGGGATGTAACGTTGCGATTTGATTGTCCTCGGCGATTCGATGTTGCCGCGGATGGTGTCAACCAGCATTTCCCTGACGTCACGGTTTGGCAACGGTGTGTCAAACGTCAGGATAGAGTAGAGGATCGCGCCGAGTGAATAGACATCAGTACGTTCATCTTTTTCATTATTTTTGCCGGCGGCCTGTTCCGGCGCCATGTAACCGGGTGTTCCTTTGGTTATTCCGTTCAGGGTCAGGTTATGACCATTGGGGCCGAGACGTTTTTCAAAGTCATCAGCTACCGCGATATCGGCATGCGGATTAGGAGTACCGGAATTTTCCGGATTACCAATGTATTTGGCCAACCCCCAGTCCATGACCAGAACTTCGCCGTAATCACCGATGTGAATATTTTCCGGTTTGAGGTCAAGATGGATAACGCCCTTTGAGTGAGCGAACGCGATAGCATTGCACACCTTAAGGTATATTCGCAACAAGGTTGTCAGGTCGTAACGCTGGAGCAGGGCGGCATCGCCCTGTTTCAATTTTTTGAGGAGCAGGGCCAGGGTCCGGCCGCGCAGATTCTTCATCGTAAAATACGGCGAGCCATTGGCGTCCACCCCGATATCATGGATTGGAACGATGTTAGGGTGTTCCAGCAGCGCGGTAATTCTGGCTTCCTGGATAAAGCGCCGGATATCGGCCTGGGGGCGGTCCTTGAAGTCCGGAATAACCGCCATCGCAACACTGCGGCCGGTATCGCGGTCACGTGTCTGCAAAACAGCTTTCATCCCGCCGAAGCCCAGGCTGTGTTCAAATTTATATTTATTTTCCGGCTTACGGGTAAGGTGTTCCACCTCCCGAACGTCTTCCAGGTGATGTTGCTCTCCCATGATAATGGTGTCACCCGGAACTGCACCGGTAAGCTTTTCAGATTCCTCGACCGCAATCAGCGCTTCTTCAGCGAGGAAATTCTCGCTGACGAATTCGCTTTGGCCGGTAATCTGTCCAGCTAAATGTTCATTTGTTTTCATCTTAATAAAATAATACCTTAAAATAAAAAAAGCAAAAGTTTTCCACGAACCTGCCGCGGAAAACTTTCACTGATTTTCAAGTTGTTCTAGGAAGTTTTGCGGCGCTTAACCAACTGAGGTTCTTTTTCGCCTCGTACAACTGCGGCATCGACAATACATTTCTTAATATTGCCCTGTGACGGAGCAGTGTACATTACGTCAAGCATGAGGTGTTCAAGCAGAGAACGCAGACCACGGGCTCCGGTGCCTTTATCTTCCGCCTGGGACGCCAGGGCTTCAAATGCGTCATCGGTAAATTCCAGATCAATGTTTTCCATCGACATCAACAACTGGTATTGCTTGATCAATGCGTTGCGCGGTTCAGTAAGGATCTTAATCAGATCGTCTTTTTTCAATGGAGCCAGGAACGAGACGATCGGCAGTCGACCGATAAATTCAGGAATCAAACCGTACTTGATCAAATCCTCCGGTTCGCAATAACGCATTATTTCCTCATTTGAGAGGATTTTATTATTGCGTTCCTCATCTTTGTTGAAGCCGAGAACCTGGCGCCCGACGCGACGTTGGATGACTTTGTCCATTCCGACAAAAGCACCGCCGCAGATAAATAAAATATTGGACGTATCGACTTTTAAATATTCCTGATGCGGGTGTTTACGCCCTCCTTTCGGGGGGACGTTGGCAACCGTACCTTCAATGATCTTTAGTAGAGCCTGCTGAACTCCCTCACCGGAAACGTCACGAGTGATCGATACATTTTCGGTACGACGGGCAATCTTGTCAATCTCATCGACATAAATAATCCCGAGCTGGGCGCGTTCAACATCATAATCGGCGGCCTGAACCAGTCGCAACAGAATATTTTCGACATCTTCGCCAACGTAACCGGCTTCGGTTACGCTGGTCGCGTCGCAGATACAGAACGGAACATCGAGAATTCTGGCCAGAGTTGATGCTAGCAGGGTTTTACCGGAGCCGGTCGGGCCGATCATCAGAACATTGCTTTTATCCAGTTCCACATCTTGAAACTTCTCGTCCGCAACAAAATGTTCATGCCGGGTCTTTAAGCGTTTATAATGATTATGAACCGCTACGGACAAAATTTTCTTAGCATATTCCTGCCCGATTACATAACGGTCGAGACACTCTTTAATCTCATGCGGCGAGAGAATTTCGAGCTCTTCGATAAAATCATTATCCAGTAACTCCTCAACGTCTTTGTTTGCCGATGAGCCTCGTTTCCCATCCTGATTATACAGGTCTTTGCAAACATCAACGCATCGACGGCAGATCGCAACGCCGCTAGGGCTGGTAATCAGTTGCCCGATAGCCGGATCGTCGGCGCTTCTGCCGCAAAACGAACAACACATGTTCGGAGGATTGTTATCTTTATCTTTATTTTTCATATCAGCTTGAATGCCTTTCTATTTAAGGCTTATTTCAATACGTCGTCAACAATACCGTATTCCACCGCCTCTTCAGCTGACATGAAGAAGTCGCGTTCAGTATCCCGTTCCACTTTTTTCATGGTTTTGCCGGTATGTTTCACAATGATTTGATTAAGCATGGTGCGCAAACGCAGGATTTCCTGAGCCTGGATATTGATATCCGCCGCAGTTCCCTGTGCGCCGCCCCAAGGTTGATGAATCATGATGCGTGAGTTCGGCAGCGCCCGACGTTTGCCTTTAGCTCCCGCCAGCAGCAGAACCGCTCCCATACTTGCGCATTGTCCGATGCAGTAGGTCCGGATATCGCAGGAAACTGCCTGCATGGTATCATACATCGCTAATCCGGCCGTAACCGAACCGCCGGGACTGTTGATATACAGATCAATATCTTTTTTGGGGTCTTCAGCCTGCAGGAACAATAACTGGGCCACTACCAGGCTTGCGACATTGTCGTCAATCGGCGTACCGATCATGATTATCCGGTCTTTGAGCAAACGAGAATAGATGTCGTAACCGCGTTCACCGCGTCCGGTTTGTTCGACAACCATTGGAACCAGAAGTGATGCTTTACTCATAATAGTACCTCCAATAATATTACACGTCGAATGCGTTACTGCATCCGTATGCTGTTAACCATGCCGGTCCGATGAACCGGCTCTGTATAAATATTTAAACTTAAACTGAAAAATTCAGTTTATGCTTCTTTCTTTTCATCGCCTGTATCAGCGGCGTCAACCAGGAACTGACGGGTCTTGGCCTGCATCATTGAATAAGCCAGCTCATTGATGCGCCCTGATTTTCCCATAGCGGCTCTCAGTTCTTTGCCTTTCATGCCGTAGTAACGGCTCATCATATTCATCTGCATATCCATTTCGGACTCAGTTACTTTGATACCTTCTTTTTCCGCAATCTTCGCCAGAATGAATGACTGAGTCAGTTCTTTTACAGCTTTTTCTTCAGCTTCTTTGGTGATAGCCGGGATGTCGGCATCTTCATCTTTTTTGCTGTTACGGATAGTTTCAATTTGACGATCAACTTCGTTTTTCAGGAGAGTCGGCGGCAGAACCAGTTTGCCAATTGCCTCTTCGAGTTTGTCCATGATCGCTTCGCTTTGTTTATCGCGCAATTCCTGCATGCCCTGCTGTTTTAAGCGGCCTTCGATACTTTTCTTTAATGCGTCCATATCTTCCAGTCCGGTGCGCTTCAGCAATTCTGCTTCGTCTTCCAAGGGCTTGCGGCGCTGTACTTCAATGACTTTGCCGCTGTATTTTACTGATTTCCCGGCAAGTTCAGCTTCACGATAGTCAGCCGGGAATTCCGCAGTAAATTCGAAGTCTTCGCCTTTGGCTTTGCCGGTCAGTGCCGCGACAACGCCGGGCATCATTTCGGGTTCCTGCAACCAGATCCAGTTTTCTTCACTTGTGACTAGACGTTTTACTGAGTCAGAAGCACCTTCCGGCAGTTCAAAGTCAGAAGTATAAGATACTTTGAGCATATCTCCGCCCTGTGAAGGCTCGGTAATATTTTCATAAGTGGCATACATTTCTTTCATCTGGGTGATTTCGGCATCGATTTTTTCAGCTTCTACTTCCGGTGCTTTTACGTCAATCTTCAGTCCTTTGTACTCAGGCAGTTCGAACGCCGGTTCCATGTCGAAGTTCATGCGAATAATCAAATCTTTGTCGCAATCAACTTTGACTTCTTCTCCTTCCGGAAAATTAACGGAAACGAATTTAAAATCTTCGTCATCGGAAACCTGCTTATAGGCTGCTTCCGTTACGCGACGGTCCATTTCACTCTGGATGTGGTCGCTGTATTTTTTCAGAACCATTCCCTTTGGAGCTTTGCCTTTACGGAAGCCGGGAACTTGAACCATGCCGGATACTTCGCGAACCAGCATATTACGTTCTTTGAGCAGTTCGTCTTTGGTCGCGGTAAATTCAACTTGCTGAAGACCAGGTTCCAGTTCTTTCTTGCTGATTTTAAATTCCATTGTTTCTTAAACCTTGTTTGTTTTAATTTAAAAATATTAGTTCCATTATAAATTATCGAATCTATAATATATCACACTTTTGCAATATTGCAATATATTTACACAACTTTATTAAGTACAAATTTCTGCTTGCGGTTTAAACCGGAAAATCTTTTTTGAACCATTATGGATATTAAAAAGGATCTCAAAATAAGAGGGATGGATGATCTTCAGTTTTTTAACCGAATATTATATCACAACAGCAGCTTTCGGAAGCAGTATATTGCGGTGCCTTTCGGGTCAAGGCCGCGGCTTAATTGTTTATTTTCCACCCGGTCTGGATCATCAAATTTGCGGGCGGTTTCTCGGATGAATAGTTTTGAACCTAATATCGCTCCATCGGTGAAGTGTCGGGTGCGCCTCAGAAATTTTACCGGCATCGATTCTTTGCGGCGCGCGGACTGTTCCTCTTCGGATATTTCGGCCGCGTTCGCACCGCGTTCGGCGGCGATTATCCGGGTCAGAGAACACTTGAATTCCGTATAATAATCCGCGTCGCTCCAGTTCGAAGTATCGGTATAATCGATCAATTTTTTGTAGTGTTTGATGAAGTTGGCGTGGTACATGTGTTTGCCGCTACCGCAGTAGCGTCCCCAGGTGGTGAATCGGTAATCTGCCGGATTTTCGGTCAATTTAGCCCGGACGGGGTTGAGTTCGACGTATTGTAAACACGCTTCCAGTGCGTCAGCGCCTTCGATGATAACGCTTTTAAACCGATCGGCCCATAATCTGCCGATGTGGTCGTAGGTCCGGTTGAAAACCACGGAAAATCTTTGCTGGTAAGCTCGCATAAAGTAGCTGATGTCGATCATTTTTTCGCCTACTTCGCGACAAAGTTTTTTGTGTTTGGGTTCTATATAAGGCAACTTCTTCACCGCATAGGTTAAATCGCCTTCCATCGACTTGTAATAAGCGTTGTGACGAGCTGCGATTTCAACCTCAGACGGCAGTTCATTTTTACCCGGAGCGTAGACCACTAAGTGAAAGTGATTGCCCATCCATGCCGCGGAAATAACCTCAATTAGAAAGTATTCCGTGAGATTTTGCAGCAATGTGAAACCATATTCCCGGTCTACTTCGGAAAAAGGCAGGTCGCCTTTGTATCCCGACACCCGGTTCATCAGGTGATAGTAGCAGCCCTGGTCTGCAATTTTCATTCGTTTCATAATAGCCTCCTATGTGTTTTGAATTACAATAATACCAGTTTTGCGAATGTCAAATAAAAATTATATGGTAATTTTATAAAAAATTAAATTAATATCGTTTGATAGGATTATTTAGAAAAGAAGGTTCCGGCATTTTTTATGAATGTGAAAAGTAGTTTTTGATCGAGCGCTCTCGAATCTTTTTCAGGTAATCGAGCATCTTTTGCTGTGGTAACTGTGTTGTACGGGGACGCTGATATGACACACTTTACCTTTTTGTCAATGTAACACAGTTTATCCCATGAAGCGCAGGCAGTGTATTGTCTTGGGACAGATTTACTCAGAAGGTTATATCCAAGAGAGAAGTCCTCCGGGGGATTCATGATCCCGATTAACGGGGCGATTGTGGCGGCAATGTCCAGATGACTGGTCATAAAATTGATATCCCGGGGTTCTTGTTCGGGAATGTAAATCATGAACGTGGTGCGTATTTGCTCCTCGGTGAATGACTTGTTATGACCCCAGTTTCCCTTCTCCATGAATTCCTCTCCATGATCACCGGCGATCACGACAATTGTGTTTCCCATGAGTTTTTCCTTTTTCAGAAACTTAAATACTCTGGCCAACTGAGTATCCAGATGGTTTACAGAGTTGAGATAACGATTCTTGATTTTATCAATATTTTCCAGGATGTTAACCGTGGAATAGTTGAAGGTTTTGAGATAGTCCTTTTTGACGATGCAGTTTTCCGGAAAAGTATATGGGGCGTGTGGAGATTCAAAAAACATAAAAGCCATGAATGCTCTATTTTTGTCCCGGTGTTTGATATCATTCAGTATGCTGCTGATATTTTTACGGTCATTGATGAATCCACCTCGACCAGCGGACTGATGAAGATTCTTTTTATCAATGTTGGCAAAAATTGTTTTGTCAAATTCCGGGTAGGTGAATTTTGCACTGGTATACATCATGAATTGATAATTCTCTTCTTTTAACGTCTGCATTATTACCGGGGCTCTTCTGGCTGAAAGTGCGGCGTCCCAATATGAGCCGTAAAGTCCGTAAAACATCCCGAACAATGCCATCCTGGTGCCGTTGCCCGAGCTGTAATGATTATGGCAATACAGGCATTTTCTGGCGAATTTTGATGTTGCAGGCATTATTTCCGGGGTTAATGTGTCTGCTCGCCAGGATTCTGCAACCAGCCAGACAATATTATATTTTTTTCTTTCATCCTTCAGTTGAATGGGTTTAAGCGGATAGTGCAAGGCAGTTTTGTGCGGCTTGTATTTCAGATTGTCCCGCCGTCCTTCCGGTATTTTTAAAGAACGATAAAATGTTTTCATTCTGGTGGGGATATACAGAGGGACTTTTTGGGCGTTATAGAATACTTCCGGACGATCCTTGTAGTTGTAATAGGCGTATTCAAATTTTTCCGCTACGCCCAAAGTAACAAGCAGAGTGAATATAATTACTGTTGCTATCATTTTCATTTTCAACGGAAACAGTTGCTTTTTTCTTGTAAGGTGCACACTCCATAAAAGCAATGTCGTGAAAGTCAGACAACCGGTAATCAACAAGCCAAATACTATATTATCCGTCAATGATGCACCCATTGATTCGATTCCCCCCGGAGTGAAGAGCAGATTAAGTACAAAACCATTAATATGAAATTTAAACATTGAATATATTTTGTAATCAGCGAATAAATAAAATATTTGCAGCCCGGCAAGCAGGACAAGCAGACAATAAAGCCCCGCAGTTTTAATCCGTTTCCTCTTTTTGATAAAAGTTGAAAGATATATCGTCGAAAAAATCAAAATGATGCATGGGGACATGTAAAGCAGAGGGTAGGTTAAAGCTATGGAAAACGCGAAAAAACAGGTTTTGAAGTCATATAGCTGCATTTGCGGCACAAAAAGAATGGAGAATTCAAGCAGCAGTACGCAATATAAAACTGCAAGGAAACGAGTTGTCATATGTACTAGGAACCTGGTTGCGGAGCTCTCTTTTATCTGACTGTTGTTCAAGGTTAATTCCTTTTGAAAATAGTTTAATTAATTTTGTTATTCTATCCGATCTTAATGATCTAATACCACATAAAATAACTCCGGATTATTAAAAGCCTCTGAACTGTTAATTAAAATAAATTAATAATAGGAAGATCGTTATATGGTAGAATCTGAAGACTGAACATTAATGATTTATTACAAGATATATAAAACGTAATATTGGTTTTGTCAATATTCAAGGAAAGCATACGAGCGATCAATGATCTTTTTTTGCGGTTCCGGTATACATTTCATTTTAATATAATACTTGTTATAGCTGTCCCTGGTTAAAATCAGGACCAGATTGTGCTTGTTTTCTTTTAAAACGGCTTGAAAGTCTTTTTTCATTAGCAATCGCCGTTTACAGGTGGAATCATAATCAATCCCATACCCGAACTCATTAGCGGTAAAAAGCAAATAGACGTTTTCACGATGATAAAACCAGCATACGGCTCGGGCAACTTTGTATTCTGAAACGATAACCGTATTGTCTTTTATTTCATTTTGAAGAGAAGTGAGAAAATATCCGGGAGCTTTATGCGCGATTGCGGCATGAGGAATTGCGATCATGCCGCATATAAACAACAAGGCCGGGCCGTAGCTGAAATATTCCAGTTTTTTTCTCGTATCTGAAATACGCAGCAGTTTCCATAGGAAATAAACCCAGATTATCGCGGTGATGATTACAAGTGCCAATTTCCACCATTCCGCGACGGGGGCAAAAAGCTTAAAAGCGGCTCCTTTATCCGTTTTTAGTCCGGGAACGCCGATGATTTCGAAAAGAATCAAAACTGCGGTTGCGGTGGTTATGACAACTATCAGGGTCCCGGCCAGCCAATGCAGCCATTTTTCCGCGATATTGGAGAAATTACTGTATTCTTTCAGTCCAAACGCAAAAAGAATAATTACTGGTGGGATAGCCGGTAATATATAGGTTGGCAGTTTACCCTTGGAAGTGGAAAAAAAGAGGAAAGTAAGGATTAACCAGCAGAGCGAATATTTGACTAATGGAATATCCAACTTGTATGATCGCCATTTTGAAATAACCATCGGCAGCAATAGCGACCATGGGAGTAACGCAATGAGTAAAATTGGAATGTAGAAGTAAAACGGCTCCGGATGTTGAGCGAATTTTCCCATAAAACGACGGATATGTTCTTCCATGACGAAAAAGCGCCAGAAATCCGGTTCTTTCTGCTGAATCAAAATTGCCCATGGCAGAACAACCGCCAGAAGCGGAAGCAAAATAGCCAGTGACTGAATGGCTGCCAGTTTGATATTGACAATCATCGAACGTTTTTTCAGGAGCTCAAACTTATTTTTTGAAAATTCCCAGACAAAGTATGTTCCGGTTGTCAAGCCGACAATCGCAAAGACAAGAAATCCTTTAATTAAAAAGCCCAGCCCCAGCGAAAGTCCGAACAGTAAAAGCAGCGGTAAACGCTTTTTTTCGTTATCGGAATGAAAAGCGAAAAAGAATGATGTGAAAGCGCCGGTCACGGCCATATTCAACATTCCGTCCAAAACTGCAACGGTACCGATTATAAAAACACCGACAGTTAACAGATAGATACTCGCGGTTACCAGTCCGATGGAGTTTTTAAACTGTTTCGCGGATAGAAAATAAATGCATAAAGCTGTAAATAAAGTTGCCAGGGCTGAAGCAAACCTTGCTCCGAAGTTGTTTTCACCGAAGATCAGCATCGAGATAGAGTTAATCCAGTATCCCATGATCGGTTTTTCAAAATAACGCAAACCATCCAGTCGTGGAACGATCCAGTCTCCGGAGTGAATCATTTCTCGGGATATTTCCGCATATCTGGTTTCGTCCGGGGCTATGATCGGTCTCAAAGAAAGCGGCAAAAGGTAAACAAGTAGAAAAATCGCCAATATTATTTTGATATCCTTAATTTTCCCGTTCAAAGTTCCCTCCTGAAATATGTTCTTTCACGTGGTTAAGATTGATTAAAATATTTCGTATTCCTGTTTGAACTTAACGAATAACTAATAACATATCGTGGATTTATTAAGGGATTCTGAATGGTTTATTAAAAAAAATTAATAAAAGAGAAATACAGGTAAAAAACGGGATTATTTTACGGGGAAAAGGAATTGATATATTAATTAAAGGATGACTTTGAAGGTGGTTTCTTCGCCAGGTTTGCTGCTGACGCTGATAGATCCGTTATGCACTGTGACCAGTTGTTTAGTCATGGCCAGACCCAGTCCGTGACTCTTGAATGAGTTTTGACCCCGGAAAAAGCGGTCGAACACTTGATGAATATCTTCTTGCGGGATTCCCGGGCCGTTGTCGGTTACTGTAAATTCTACTCTGCCATTGGCCGCTTTTAGATTTATCACCACGGTTGCGTTTTTACCGGAAAATTTAATGGCATTGTCAATGATGTTAAAGAATATCCGGCGGATTAAGGAGGCGATGCCATTGATACATAGATCATTTTCTATGTTGCATTCCAGATTGATGTTTTTTGTTTCAACGTACAACTCAAACTGATCAACCGTATCTTGTAATATCCTACCCGGATCAATTGTTTCAAAATCATTTTTACTGTATGCTGCCGCGGGTCTCAGCATCAGGAGCATGTCCTCAACCATGTGTTGCAGTCCTTTGATTGTATCAAGTGCCTCAGATATTATTATCTGGTACTCTTCACTGGTGCGCGGATGCCGCAGCCCGACTTCGAGATTGCCGGACAGGATGGTCAACGGGGTGCGAATCTCATGAGCCACGTTTGACCCGAAATCCGATATCGAATGGAATGATTCTTCCAGGGACTCGAAGGTTTTATTCAAATTTGACTTAAGTTTTTCCAACTCATCGTTATGCATGGTGCCCGACGTCGGGATTCGATATGAAAGGTTGCCTCTGCTGACCTCGTCGGCCGCAGTGGTTATTTGTCCGACCGATTTCAGTATTCTTTTGATTATGATCATCGAAGCCAGTACGGTGATAACTAAAATAACCAGGGATGCGCTAATGAAAAACGGGAACAGTGACTCAAGCACTTCTTTGTGCTTGCCGTGAAACATTATTGCAATATCAGCGTTTTTCCCGTAATAATATAGCTTGAACTGCCAATACTCAAGCCATTTTGATTTCCAGTCAAATTGATAATTATCCCTTTTTCTTGTATTATGGAAAGACGACTTGTCTAAAGGGCAGTTGTTATGGTTGATGACGGTATGTCCATCTTTAGCTATTATTTTATAGGAAAGATTTTCACTTGACCGGACAAATTGCAGTCCTTTAAAGATTTTCGTTTCGGCGTTTTTGACTGCCTGTTTATCCGAACAGGGAACTCCTTCCATAATCTGATCAATTGACCAGGCAATCTGCTTGAGGTTAAAACGTTCCTGGGTCAGGATCTCATTGACGGTAAACAAGGACACCCAGATCAAAAAGCCGAGGTTGCTGAAAGACAGGGCAAGCAGTAAAACCAGGTTAATTCTTCTTTTAAGAGCCATACTCATCGGGTTCTCTCAAAATATATCCGACTCCCCTTACTGAATTGATGAGGCGGGGAGAGTTTCCTTTTTCAATTTTTTTGCGCAAATGGCTGACAAAGACATCAACCAGATTAGTGTCGCTGTCAAAATGCATATCCCATACGTGCTCGATAATCGAAGTTCGGCTGATTACTCGGCCTTTATTGCGCAGGAGAAATTCCAGCAGGGCAAATTCTTTAGAGGTAAGTTCCAGTAATTTACCGGCTTTTGTTACGGTATGGGCGGCTGGCTCGAGTTCCAGATCGGCGATGCTCAGAGTTTCGACATAATTTGTTTCCCGTCTTAACAGAGCCCTGATTCTGGCAAGCAGTTCAATAAAGGTGAACGGCTTGGCCAAATAGTCATCTGCTCCGGCATCAAGGCCCATAACCTTATCGTTGACGTTGTTTTTGGCGCTGAGAATTATGACCGGGGTATTCTGATGCAGTTTTCTGAGTTGTGATATGAACTCGATCCCGTCCATTTTGGGCATCATGATGTCGGTGATTATCAAGTCATAGGTGTACACCTGGGCCATCGACAACCCTTCTTTGCCGTCCTGGGCGAAATCGACTGCATAGCCTTCTTCCTGCAGCCCTTTGATTATAAATTGGGCTATTTTTTTCTCATCTTCGATCAGCAGCAGTCTCATCGCATTTGTCCGTGTTATATGTAATAAATCATTTTTAATGGCTCCAGCCGGAATCGGTATGAAGCCATTCAGGTTAATTATCGATCAAAGTCAATATATCATCTTGACCGGTTTTTAACAAGGAGGCCAGTTCTTTTTTCAGAGACTTCTCTTTTCGTCGCGCCACGAGCCAACCGGTACAATGATATAAAACATCAAACTCATTGTTGGCGGCGGCGTGAAAACGCTGTTTGTAATGATCGCTAACGACATATACCGTGTCATTACGGCTTGAGAACCTGGCCAGGGAATCCGCTATTTTTTCTTTCGGATGCATAATGACCATTTTCCCGCCGTAGAAATAAGCGGAGTAGGGCGTGCGTCTGACAAAAACGATATTATTAATCTCGTTGTCGTTCTTGATGAAATCAATGATTTTCTGAGTTGAGCGTTTTTTGCCGGCAGTCATGGATATGCCGCCCAAGGCAATCGCATACAATGAGACGACGATTAATGAAATCAAGGCTATGGTATTGAACCTGACCTTGTTTTTAAGCAGGTAAATGCTTGCCCATACTGCGAATATTATGGTTGCCGGCAGCAGATAGTAGACCAGCAACTGGCGGGCAAAGCACCAGAATATCGTAATCGACAGAACGCCGACGGTGAAAAATTCAAACCGATCTCCCATACAGGGAGGTATTTTCAATTGCAGCAGAAACGCCTTGATTCTTTCGATTATTTTGACTTTTTTATCCTTGTTCCATGATTGGACTAATGCCAGGTATGCGACAACTATAGTCCATGGAGCGGAGGCGATCAGCATAAAGGCAATAGCTGATCCGTATGGAAATTTATGACCTTGTCCATACATATCACCGTAATTTTTAGACGTGAAGCGTAAAATGTTTTCGTTTATGAAAAAATATTTTAGAAATCCCGGAGTTTTGTGTTCCGCATAAATAAACCACGGGATCGTGATTACGCAGAATAACAGGCTGCCGGTCAGCCAGGCGTGATGCTTCAGGCTCTCCCAACGCTTGTTCAAGAGCGTCCAGAAGAAGATCGGCAGTCCGAACATAGCCAGCGCCACCGGTCCTTTTACCAGAAAGCCGAGGGCCAGACTGACGAAAACCATCACACTGAACCAATATTTTTTACGGGAATCAGTTTCCCGCAAAAACGCGTAGTAGAATATCCAGGCGCCGGCGCTGAACAGGGTCAATGTCGTATCCAGTAAAACCAGCCCGGAGGTGAAAAACAATGCGCCGCCGGTAAGCGCAATAAGCGCCGCGGACGCAGCAGTCTGTTGGTCGTGGTAGCGTCTGATGACGTAATAGAGCAACCCTATAAGGATGAATCCGGATAGCGCGCCGGGTAGTCTGGCTGCGAATTCGTTGAATCCGAACAGCTTGAATGACGCGGCTTCCGCCCAGAAAAATAATGGAGGTTTGCCCCAGAACGGGATAAGTTTGCCATCAATGATGATTTGCGGGGTTACATAATTTCCGCTGGTCACCATTTCTTTGCCGATTTGCGCGTAGCGGCCTTCACTCACATCCATTACCGGCATCCACGCAAGTGAAAACAAACGCATCAGCATTATCACAATAATCAGTACAAAAACATCCTTGGATTTCATATTATTCCTCCATTGTTCGGGTTGCGCCGTACCAGAAAATTTTTTTACGAGTCCGCAGCTTCAGGCTTATGATACATTTCAGCATCTTCATTCCGTCTGTAAAAGGCGAGACCCTCGAATCCGGATCGTCGTTCCAGATAACCCCCTGTTCAATAATTCTATATCCGGACTGGAGTGCCCGGTGAATAATTTCAACGTCAAAGGCGAACCCTTCGGTTTCGCTCTGCGCAAATAGCTTTCTGCCAACATTGCCTTTGAAGACCTTGAACCCGCATTGTGTGTCCAAAAAAGGCACCTGCAGAATAATTCTGGTAAGGCGCGAAAAAATATGGCCGATAAACACCCGGTATATCGGTTGTTTTACGGACATTTGCGTTTCCGGCATACGCCTGGACGCAATAACTATATCCGCTTTATTTGATATTATCAAGTCTGCCAGTTTATTTAATTCGGTAATTGGTGTCGCGCCGTCGGCATCGGAAAACAGGACAATCCTGCCCCGGCTGGCCGCGATTCCCGATTTGACCGCAAAGCCTTTACCTCGATTATCACGATAACTGATAAGTTTTAAACATGCGAATTCCGGTATTAAACTTTGAACCACCGCGTTTGTGTTGTCACCTGAGCCGTCTGAAACCACGATCACCTCGGATTTTGGCCACCTCTCCGTGTTCTGTGAAAGAAATTCCTTTATCTTCAACAGAGTAGGGGGGATTCTGTTTTCTTCGTTATATACTGGTATTACTATTGACAAGTCCATTTCCATTTTCCTTTAAAATTTTTCCAACCCTTGGTTATTGCATTTTTTCAGATTACAAAAAAGAATATATAAGAGGAATATTAAATAAATATTAACGAAAAATTAAAAAAAATTAATTTTTCTCGAATTGGATTGTCTCGTTATAGTTTTTTATGGCGGTAAGTTTTTTTCTTTTTTTTGATATATGCAATATGACGTAGTGGAGGTAATTGCTTTTCACTGCAATGTTTTATGGATTATTTATAATCAAACTGTCTGATAATAAAGACATCAAAGTCTGGATATGATGAACGACGTTCCAGCTTATTCAAATTTATGGCATTTTCCTGTAATTGCTGTAGGGAAAATAATTCGGCAATTTCAGAAATTGTATATTGTTCTTTCATATCATTATTGTCCTGACTTATGTTACATCAATCCTGCACTATCTTTAAGGTATTATGCTATTTTTAGAGTTATTCGCTATAGCCGATACAACTGTAATAGGCCATATTGCTCTAAGTGGTATCAAGTCACCCGAACAGTGCCACTATATTTTCAGGCGACTGTGCCCATATAAATGAATTTAAATTATTTTACCTTTCGCATTTTTGCTGCGTAGAAGCGCAGCGTCAATTCCAGTTTTTATCTCATCTAAGTTATTGAGAGGAAGTTCCGGGTTAGGCATAGGTGTGGTTTTATTGCTGGCCGGATCCCAATAAACGGCTCCATACCGCGCGGGAGCAGATTGATTGCGAATTATGCTTTCATAAGCATCTCCACTGTTGTAATGCCAGAACTCGTACGGATATTCGACAAATCCAGCCTCCCGCATTATGGCAGTAATCTTGCGGCGGTTCTCTCGGGCGGTTAAACTTATGAACGGTGAATTCATCGGTGTAAGTTCGCTCATTTCAAGGTAAGGAGCTCCGCGGTCCATTTCGAGTCCGGATTTGCGATCAATAACAGAAATATCCAGAGCGCAACCTGACATATGCGTGCCTGTCTTTGGTGTTTGAGCAGTGAGAGTCAATAATCGCTTGAACATATGTTCAGGAGTTGGAACACGACCTCCAAGTTCCCGGATTACCATTTGCAGAATAGCATCAAAAACTACGGGTTCGAGTCCAATAAACTTTTGCATATCCAGGTTGCGATAACCGTCTTCGACACGCATGACCCAACCACAACGATTCATTTCCGCAGCCGCCTGTAGAAAAGCTCTAATTTGTCCTTCCCTTAGTAAATAGCGCCGGGGAAGTCCTAATACATGGGCTTTGCGGGAAAATTTCACGTCAACCCCTGCTTGGGCAGTTGCTTGCTCAAGACAGACAAGAGCTTCGCCGCATTCAATGACGGGATAGCGCATTGCCTTCATCATAAACTCATAAGCTTCGTCTAATTGTTCCGACAGGTAAGAAACAGCCGAAAATGCCACGGGCGATTTCAAAGTATCATCAAAATTATTAAAATTATTATTCATATTGAACCTTTTGTTAATAGTTCTATTTAATTCCTGAATCCGTGAAAATTGGAGAAAACTTGAAATTGGGCTTTTATAACATGTTGATTTAATTATATTAAGGTTGCCAAACACTTAATAAAATTAACTAACCCAACAGCTGGAATTATGGTAAAGATACAACGAAGTAAAGAAGAAATCAACAGCATCGGCGGAATTTCTTTAATCGGAATCCGGACCTGAAACAACTAAGTTTTAATCATAATTATCCTCAACTGGATAATATTTGTATTTAGAGGTAGTTTCAAAACTCCGGTTCGAATATGATTTTTAGCGTTTTGGGCAAGTATATTGTGACTTTTGTGCGATTGCGCATACCCCTGCGGTATGTAAATGAGCTCAAAATTACAAGATGCCGTCCAAAATCAAAAATCAGTTGAAATAGTTTTGAAATTACCTCTTTAAACTTAAATCGATGTTTGTGATATTATAGCAAATAATTCTGACCACTTACTTGCATTCATCATATCCAAGCTCATATTAGAATAATCAACTTGGATAATGAAATGGAGCTTTGAGTAATTATGTCCAGCGAAAAACCTGATATTGTTCTGATATTAACAGATCAGCAGAGTGCCGCGATGATGAGTTGCGCCGGGAATAAATATGTCAATACCCCGAATATGGACAGGATAGCGGCAAAAGGGATTCGTTTTCAACGAGCTTATTGTACCAATCCGGTCTGTGTGCCGTCCAGGGTCAGTCTTTTGACTGGTCAGATGCCAAGTTATTATAGTGGACGCTTCAACGAAGATAATTGGATTGTCTCTGCTGCGGAACAAGATGTGGCAATGGGGCATTTGGTCAGAAACGCTGGATATGAAACTGCTTATGGCGGCAAAGAACATGTGCCGCCGGAACTGCACACCGGTTACGATTACTTCTGTTCGGATGAACGTGAGGTATTAGCAGATAAATGTGCTGAATTTATCCGCAAGCCGCACGATAAACCTTTTTTTCTGGTTGCGTCTTTTATCAATCCGCATGACATTTGCTATATGGCAATCAGGGATCAGGGAAATCCGGAATATTCCCGGAGGATGTGTGAAAGAAGCATTAAGGAAACAGCTGCTCTGGATGAGGCTTTAAAATTGCCGCCGCAAGTATCCCAAGATGAATTTTTTGCCGAGATCTGTCCTCCACTCCCACCAAATCACCAGCCGCAGGATGATGAACCGGAAGTCATAAACGAGATGTTGACGAGACGTGATTTTAAAATCAATGCCAGAAATAACTGGACCCCGGAGGATTGGCGTATGCATCGCTGGGCCTATAAACGCCTGACTGAGCGAGTTGATGCCGAGATCGGAATTGTCCTTGATGCGTTGGAGGAATGCGGTCTTGCCGATGACGCGCTGATTATTTTTACCAGCGACCATGGGGATCACGACTCCTCTCATAAGCTTGAACATAAGACGGCTTTTTATGAGGAAGCCGCCGGAGTGCCGCTTATTGTCAGCGCTCCAGGCAATATTCTGGCCGGACAGGTTGACCGTACCAGCCTGGTGTCGAACGGGCTGGATATTTTGCCGACAATATGTGACTATGCCGGCAGCATGGTTCCGGATAATAAACCGGGTCTGAGCCTCCGGTCGTTGCTTGAGAAAAGATGTAATGATTTCAGGCCGGAATTGTTCATTGAAAATGAGCTGGGAGACGCGGTTGTATCCGGCCCTTATAAATATGTCATTTACAATGAAGGCAGGGGAATGCATAACATCCAGCTTTACGACCTTGATTCAGATCCGCACGAAACCCGTAATTGTTTGAATGATGAAAATAAGCAAGAGATTGCATCTGAGCTTAGAGCGCGGCTGATTGATTATATCAGACAAAAGAAATCATATTCGTTTCCTGTTTCTGATTGATTTTTTTACCGTTGCTTTCTTTTTCCCCGGTAAAGGTGGATGGCCAGATACACGGCCAGGATGGCCGCGATGATATAATCAGCATTGCCGGTGACGCGGCGATGGGTGATTTTTGCGAATGCCCGGGTGCCGAAGAACCCGAGTGCGAACCCTCCTGCCATTCCCGCCAGTGCGTACCCGACTGCGACCATTCGCGAATAGAATTTGGGCGCCTTTTTCGGCGGTTGATTCAAGGTTGAGATCGGTTCGGTCGTGAACGGGTCGATAAACGGCATGACGCGCTGTTTGCAGTGTTTGCAGACACGGGCTTGGAGTTTTATGCTGCCTTTGCATTTGGGACAGGGGCGGGTTTTCGGGTAATCAACTTTGACATTTTCGCAGCATTCTTCACACTCAATCCGTTTGCCGATGTCTGATTTACTCATTACCTTCCGGCTATGGCATTCGGGACAGAAAAAGGTAAAATTATTATTGTCAATCGATAGATCGTTTTTATCCGGACTCTGCATGCAATTCCGCTCCTGTTGCGTTCATAAATTTTCTTGATTATCATTGTTTATAACAAGATAATAGCATTATTTAAACTGAAATCGAAGTCTGCGATGACATAGAAAAATAAGCTTGACCGCTTATAAATATAGTCGTCATATTCCAAACTGCAAAAAAATAAGCTTTCTCAAATAGCCGATTCTAATGATTTTAAAACAGCGTTCGCTTGATTTTTCTTTCCGACACCTGTATAAGTAAATTAGGAAATATGCATTTGAGATCAAACTCATAAGGGGGTATAAAATGGCTGTTGCTGATAATTTATATAATCAGGAAACTCAGGACTGGTTGGAATCAATCGACGAAGTTCTGTTGCGCTGCGGCCCGGAACGGGTGGCGGAACTCTTGCGGGAACTTTCTGAATACGCGGATCGGCAGGGGGTGAAAACCCCGTTCTCCGGCAATACTCCGTACATCAATACAATTCCTCTCGATCAGCAGATGCCTTATCCCGGCGACCTGGAACTTGAAAAAAAGATTCAGAATCTGATTCGCTGGAACGCGATGGCAATGGTGGTCAAGGCAAATCGCGAGGAGAAAGGCATCGGCGGACATATCGCCACCTATGCTTCCGCCTCCACGTTGTATGAAGTGGCGTTCAACCATTTTATTCGCGGTTATACTGAAGGAAAACCGGGGGATTTTGTTTATTATCAGGGCCATGCCTCGCCCGGTATTTATGCCCGGGCTTTTCTCGAAGGGCGGATTCCGATCAAACAGCTTGGGAATTTCCGGCACGAACTGCATGACAGCCCCGGCTTGTCATCTTACCCGCATCCCTGGCTGATGCCGGACTTCTGGCAATTCCCGACCGTTTCGATGGGCCTCGGGCCGATTCAGGCGATATTCCACGCCCATTTTATCAAGTATCTTGAAGATCGCGGCCTGAAAGAGCCGTCCGGGCAACGGATCTGGGGGTTCCTCGGTGACGGTGAAACCGACGAACCCGAATCTCTTGGAGCGCTGACGCTGGCGTCACGGGAAAAGCTGGATAACCTGACCTTTATTGTCAACTGCAATCTGCAGCGGCTTGACGGCCCGGTGCGCGGCAACGGCAAGGTTATTCAGGAACTGGAATCCGCGTTCAAAGGCGCGGGCTGGAATGTCATAAAAGTTGTCTGGGGCAGTGAATGGGACGACTTGCTGGCTAAAGACAAATCAGGCATGCTGCTGAAACGCCTGAATGAAACAGTCGACGGTCAATGGCAGAAATACACGGTTGAAGACGGCGCTTATTTCCGGAATGATTTTTTCGGCGTCGATCCGCAATTGCTGGAACTGGTCGGCGACAGGTCGGATGATGATCTGAAAAAGCTATCCCGCGGCGGTCACGACCATGAGAAAGTGTATAATGCCATTCGTACCGCGCTGGATGACCCAAAAGGTCCGACTGTAATATTGGCTCAGACCGTTAAGGGATTCGGCATGGGCAGCGGCGGCGAAGCGATGAATATGACCCATAACCAGAAGATTTTGAACGAAAAACAATTGCTGGAATTTCGCGACCGTTTCGACATTCCGTTAACCGATGACGAGGTTAAAGATCTGCCGTTTTACCGTTTCCCGGATGATAGCAGGGAATATAAATATCTGATCGGCAGACGCGAAACTCTAGGCGGCTTTAATCCGGTCCGGCTGCCGTTGCGGTCCAAATTGAAGGCCTTTGAATTGAAATATTTTCAGGAGTTTCTCGACGGCACCGGGGAACGGGAGGTTTCCACGACAATGGCTTACGTCAGAATGCTGTCGCAATTGCTGGGGCAGCAGGAACTCGGCAGATATGTCGTGCCGATCGTCCCGGACGAGGCCCGGACCTTCGGGATGGAATCATTGTTCCGCCAGTGCGGCATCTACGCGCATCAGGGCCAGCTTTATGAGCCGGTCGACAGTGAAAACCTGCTGTATTACAAAGAGATTACCGACGGCCAGATTATCGAGGAAGGCATCAACGAATCCGGTTCGCTTTCGACTTTTATCGCCGCCGGAACCTCATATTCAAACCATGATATTCCAATGATCCCGTTTTTTACCTTTTATTCAATGTTCGGTTTACAGCGGGTCGGGGATCTGATTTGGGCCGCGGCGGAAAGCCGCTGTAAGGGCTTCCTGGTCGGCGCTACTTCCGGTCGGACCACTCTGGCCGGGGAGGGCTTGCAGCATCAGGACGGCAACAGTCATTTGCTGGCTTATCCGGTGCCGAACCTGTTGACTTACGACCCGGCTTATGCTTATGAGATCGCGGTGATTGTTCAGGATGGTATTCGCCGCATGTATGAAGTCGGAGAGGATATTTTCTACTACCTGACCGTGGTTAACGAGAATTACGCGCAGCCGGCAATGCCAAAGGGAGTGGAATCCGGTATCTTGCAAGGGCTGTATCTTTTCTCCCCAGCGGCGGACGGTAAGCCGGAAGTCCAGTTGTTCGGCAGCGGCGCAATCCTGAATGAAGCGTTGAAAGCGCAAAAGATCCTGGCTGGCCAATATAACGTTCACGCGGCGGTGTGGTCGGCAACCAGTTACAAATTATTGCACGACGGTGCATTGGAAACTGAGCGCTGGAACCGGTTGCATCCGGATGAAGCGCCGAAAACTTCATATCTTGAGAATACGTTGGCCGGAGTTTCCGGCCCTTTCATCGCCGCCTGCGACTATGTAAAAGCGGTGCCGTTATCCGTGGCTAACTGGATTCCGGGTAAGTTTACAGTGCTGGGAACGGACGGTTTCGGGCGTAGTGACGGGCGTGAGTCGCTGCGGGAGTTCTTCGAAGTTGACGCCGCCAACATTGTCCTGGCTGCGCTCTATGAATTGAGCCTGGCCGGAATGGTGGCGGATAAACTGGTCAAACAGGCTGTCGAAGACCTTAAACTGGACCCCGATAAAGCTAATCCATTATTATCTTGAGGAGGATTTTTAAATGTCACAGACGATAAAACTGCCGGGACTCGGAGAAGCGATAGATTCGATAGAAGTAGTCAAAGTGCTGGTCAAAGCCGGCGATACGCTGACAAAAGAGCAGGTCATTTTGGAACTCGAATCCGGTAAAGCGGTACTTGAGTTACCTAGTCCGGTTGCCGGAAAAATTGAGAAAGTGTTGGTCAAAGCCGGACAGGAATTAAAAGTCGGAGCTCCTTTAATGGAAGTAGCCGTGACCGATGCCGCGGAACCCAAGCCCCAGGCGGCTCCGCCTGAAAAGAAAACCGCACCAACTCCTCCCACAAAGCCGGTCGAGAAAAAAGCAGTATCCCCACCACCTGAAAAAACGGTTGAAAAAGCCCCCTCTAAACCGGAAGACGAACCAAAGGACCGGATTCCGGCCGCACCGCTGGTCAGGCGGATTGCCCGCCAGCTTGGGGTGGATTTGCACTCGGTTACGGGCTCCGGCCCGGACGGCCTGGTTACGGTCAATGATGTGACTGGCGCCGCGTCTAAGACCAGTGTAAGCGCCGCCCCGGTTGATCTGCCGAAGCTGCCGCGTTTTGAAGCTTGGGGGGAAGTCGAGCGCGAGAAGATGAGCAAGGTCCGCTATGAAACCGCGCGGCAAGTAACCCGTTGCTGGTCTCAGATTCCGATGGTGACCATCTTCGGCGAAGCCGATATTGCCAAGCTGGAGGAGATGTGCGACAAGTACGCAAAAGACGCCAGCCTCAAAGGCGGACACCTGACGGTGGCGGTGATGATCGTTAAAATTGTCGCGGAAGCCTTGAAGGTTTTTCCGCAATTCAACGCCTCGGTCGATATGGAAAACCGGGAATTTATCTACAAGCAGTATTACAATGTCGGAATTGCCGTCAGTACGCAGAATGGTCTGTATGTTCCGGTCCTAAAAGATCTCGACCGGAAAAACATGCTGGAAGTCGCCGCTGATGTCAGCGCGATCGCGAAAAAGACCCGTGCGGGTAAATTGGCCCCGGAAGATTTGCAGGGCGGCTGCTGTACCGTAACCAACCTCGGAAATATTGTCGGGACTCATTTTACCCCGCTGGTCAATTATCCAGAAGTGGCGATCCTTGGAATGGGCCGCGCTTTCACTCGTCCCGCTTATGTCAAAGATGAATTGCAGCCGGAAGATATCCTGCCGTTGTCACTCTCCTACGACCACCGTATGATCGATGGCGCGGACGGCGCGAGTTTCCTGAAATGGATAATCCAGACAATCGAGGCCCCGGATATTCTGATCCCTTGATCGTTTCAGAATGGGCCCTCTTCGTTTAATGGCTGAACCGTTATTTTAGCGGTTTGATTTCAACGCATCTAACTTCGTAATTGCCGGTTTTATCCGGGATTATTTCAATAAAAGTGAAATCCCGTTTTGCCAGCGGAACCGTCAGCGTATTGCCGGATATTTTAAGTTTGCCGCCGGGATTGACGAGTTTTCCGCTTTTCCCGAACAGCTTTTGGGGATTGATCGTGAAAACCGCGTCTTTTGCGGTAAAATCCCAGTTGGCGGGCGTCAGGATCGCTTTTTTCTTGTCATGCTTGATGTAAGCGCTGACCAGAATTTTCTTGTCGTAACAAATAATCGCGCCGTCATTGTCCCAATAAGGCAGGAAGTCGGTATCGGTCCACCATTGGTCGATATAATCCCAGAAAGGCCAGATTTCTTTGCGTCCGATTGCCGGGAGAACCTGATGGGGCAGGGTGATTGCCAGGACTTCCCGCAGCGGTGAAACATAACCTATTCGCGCTGATTTCCAGTCGTAATAATAACTGGCGAAGAATACAAATGGATTGCCGAACTGGATTTTCATATCTCTGGCCCGGAAAAATTCCGGCGTGATTCTCGAATACCCGCGGGCTTGTTCGGCATACCACGATTCCCCCTCGGTATTCACGTCGGTAAAACTGTCGGTTCCCGGATAATTCAACCCGTGCAGGAACAGGACACCGTTTCTGCCGCCAGTATGGTAGTGCGTGTAAACTCTTTTGAAAACTTCGCGCATCGCGAATATATTGGCGGTCGGGATTCGTTTGCCGTCTTTTACGTATCCGGCGTTCTGGAAAGGACTGGTGGACCCGTAGGGACGAGAGACGTCAAGATATACGCCGTCATATCCCAGTTTGTCGTGCACCATCGCGGCGGCCCAGATGGTGTAATCTTTGAACGAACTTTTAGGATTGCAGAAAAGAGCCGGGCCTCGCGGTGTGTTCCAGACTTCTCCCGGATGATTGCGCCATTCCGCTTCAAACGCCTTGAAAAACGGTATTTGGGTGCCCGCATAGCTGAAGCAGAAGTATGGAACCAGTTTCAGTCCATATTCACGCAGAGACTTCATGCGGCGCTGAACGCTTTTCAATGGGAAAAATGTCTTCGGATAGCACAGCGGCTTCAGATCCCAGTAAGAAAGTCCTTCGGTGACGAATACGCGTTTTTTGAATCCCTCCATCGCGCCATCTTTACCTTCGATTGTCGTATGCCATATTTTGGGATTTTTCGGGCGCGGTTTCATCGGAGTCGCCTGATAAGCGATGTCATAGTTCAGATCTTCGTTGAGCTTAACTGGTTTGCTGACCAGATGCAGCTGCTTGATCCGGGCATTCGGGGTTTTGACATAAGTATAGCGTTTCTTGCCCATGAAACATTCATCCGAATCGATCATAAGAGAAAAACCGCTTTTGTCGCCGCCGGTCCATAACTGATGCATCATGGTTTCCGGCCATTGCCAGCCGTATACGCTGCTGTGACAATTGACAAATTTAGGTTTGTCAGGTGTTTCCTGCTTGAATTTATTCCCCAGGTACGCACAGTAAATTTCATCTTTAATCAGCGCGTTGCCGCGGGCATAATAAGAATTCTTGAGCTTGAACGGAAATTCGAGCGTAAGATTATCCAGAGTGGCGGCGGGATTCTTGTGAACCTTGAATTTCCACATAGAGAACCCGTCGTATTCAATCGCGACCGATCCGCTTAACTTGACCGGTCCGGCGTTGCCGGAAAAGGTATAGGTGACTAATCCGGGTTTACGACTTTGCATTTTTAGCGGCGACCAGACCGGTTTGACGGCGCGTCCGTTTACTTTACAGGCGATTTGCGGCGGTCTGGTAAAGATTTCTTTGCCCAGGATATTTATCTTTTCCGGCAGCCCGCTGTTTGCCAGTGTGTAGACCCGTTCCGTGACCATCACCCGGTTTTTAACTGCTTTGACCGGAGTCCACGGCGGCGGGATTTCCTCTGTTATGCCGATTTTATTGTTCCACCACGGCACTTTTTGCAAATCGGGAACAACCAGTTCGGCCATGGTGGCGGCATAGAAATCCTTGCTGGATGCATTTTTCTTAACTTCGCACCAGACTTCATATTCTCCCGGTTTGATATCCGCAATACTGAACTGCTGCATTTCACTTAATTTTTGTCGCGGCAGTTGCAGGTTTTTCTTGAATACGGTATTTCCGCCCTTTTTCCTGATCGTGAATGCCGCGGTTACTTTCGCTGCCGGGATTGTTATATCTTTGGCGTTAAGAATTACATACAGCAATTTTTTTCCATGAAGCGGCGCAATGCTCATTTTGAACGAAGGTTTGCAGTTAAACGGGATCTTAAGCGCTGAATACAAATCTCCGGTTTGGGTATTGAACGCCAGCACGGTCAGTTGAAAATCCGATGGCGTTGTTACTGAAAGTCGTCCTTTGATCTCGAATTTCTGTGATTTTCCGGCTGCCACGTCAATAACTTTGGTACTGGAAAAGCGAACCGGATGCTGATTTTTGTCTTCCGCCAGAGCGACTATCCGGAGTCGGGCCTTGGTCGGACTGTTGACCGTGGCTGAAATCCTGATCTGACCGTTATTCAAGTCGCCGACGCTGTCATACCTGACTGCCGGGATTTTTTCGCTAAAGATCAGATTGCCGAAACCTTTATAATCATTGAAAACCTTGACCGGCGACCAGGTGGTCCAGTCGGCTGATTTGCGTCGGGCTTCATCGTTCCCGGCGGCGTAATCGGCATTGAAGTTGACTTTCCAGATATCCCCGGTCTTCGGTGTGACGTTGAAGTTTTTAAACGGGATCGCCGTTTCCGTGGTCCATATCGTTTTGCCGAAAGTCAGAACCCCGCCGACGGTTTCGCCGCTGTCACGGAATTGACTGATGTATTGAAGCATGGGGTTTCTCGGAACCAGGATTCCTCCGGCCGGGGTGCCGTAGAAATGGAACAGATCACTTTGCGGTGATTTCAACCAGATTTCCTGGGCGTCAACGTGTTGAGTAAAGATCAATTTACCTTTTTTATCTTTGCCCGCGTTAAATGGCTTGATGCGTATACTATCGGTTCCGAAGTAAATGTTTTTTGCATCATAACAGGCTGATACAAAAGGTTGTTTCGGACTCATTTTCTGCGTGTCCAGTTCAACGAACCCGGTGGTGTTTGGAAAGTTTTTCCATTCTTTTACGTCCAATGTTCCATCCATCCGGGGCGACTTTTCAGTCTTCACGCAGAACAGCAGCGGCAGTTTGCTTTTTGCCAGAAGGGAATCCATTGCTTTCAACTCCCCCGCCAGTTTACGCAAACTGGCGGTCGGCATCATGGAGGACTGGTCAAAATCAATGTCGCCGGTAATCAGGAAAGCCGGAGCAATTCTCGCAACTTTAAAATTTTCACCTTTGACATCAACTGATTCCGGCGCATCACATTCAAATGAAAATTTCTGCCATTTATCGGAGTTAACTTTCAGCTCCTGGCTAATTATTGACTTCAGATAGGCTTTTTTAGAATATAAAAGAACCTGGAACTTGAAAATACCGCTACCCTTTAACCAGGTCGAAACGGTGTATTTACCGGGTTGATAATTTTGCTTTGGCCGGATCCGGATGTAAAGCTGAACCCGTTCCTTGCAGCCTTTGACCGACATGTAGTTATTGCCGTGAATTGCTTGCGCCGGATCACTTGCTACCGAAACATAATCTTTGAATTTTTTCGGGACGCCGGCTCCTTTGGCGGAATTTCCCTTTTCGTCCATTGTTTCGTAACTTGAGTCTAAAATAATCTCTTCGCCCGGATAAATGAACTTATCGATGTTTTGTGCTTTTGTCGTTACATCTGCTTGAGAGACTAAAGTACATAGCAGAAGGCAGCATGAGCTTGAAAGAAGTTTAAAAAATTTTGGTGATGTGATCATAGCGCTTATCATTTTTTTTGATTAATTAAGATTAATTGAAATTGAAGGATGAAACAATGCCAAGATCGAATTTAAAAGCGCCGTAAAGCTCCATCGGGCTGTTTGATTCAGCATGGCCGTCTGCGCACCAGACGTTTACTCGTCCTGCATGTCTGGCGTGAGGAGCGTAAGATGGATTGGAGCCGCTTCCGGTGAATACGTACATCGCACTGGTCTGAAGGTTCTTGTTCAGGTTGATCGAGTCTCCGTACAGAACAAATTTTGACGGAGTCAAGCCCAGGCCGTCATCCATCTTTTTGGTATCGGAGATCCGATAGGCAAAAGGACCGCCGGCAGCAAGAGAGTCTTTATAATCAACTCCGCGCCGCATACCGTAAGTATAATAAGGCCAATGACCGTAACTGCCGATCAGAGTGGCCTGAACAAAATTGAATGGTTTCCACGACGGACACATATAGGCGTCACAACGTTTAAGCAGTCCCTGGCCTATAGTTACAGTCGAGTTGTCCGCGATCTTATCAACCAGATAGTAGGAGGAAATATACGGATTGGTGTTTGGCGGCGCGAATCCTTTGAAATCATTTGCGTATTGCAAAGTGGCTAATCCTAGCTGTTTTAAATTATTCACGCACTTTATGGCCCGGGCTTTGTCCCGCGCCTGGTTGAGCGCCGGCAGTAACATACTGGCGAGGATAGCTATGATTGCGATTACTACGAGTAATTCGATTAGTGTGAATTTGCGGCTTTTCATTTTGGTTCCCTTTCTGTTAAGTTAAACTTTGAACTTCATTATATAATCAATGGTATCTTTCAATTTCACGGTAGCCAGACAGCAGTACAGGTCCCTGGCACCATAGTAAATATAAATTTCATCCCCGACAACCACATTGGCGGTCGGAAAGATGCAGTTGGCGTAATGGCCTTTTCCGGGAGTTCCGGTTTCATATTCAAGTTCCGGTTCCATGACCGGACGCGGGGAACGGGCAATTACTTTGCGCGGGTCATGACGATCCAGCATCATCAGGCCGACCCGGTATTTTCCGCTCCGGTCGACTGCGTGATAAAAGGTCAGCCAGCCGTCATCGGTCGGAATCGGTACGCCTGAACCGCCAACTTTAAATCCTTCCCATTCGTATTCAGGTTTTATCAGCAGTTGGTCATCCGGAATGTCCACCCCGTCTTCCATATTCCACGGCATATCCCGTTTGCCGGACCCGCAGCATTTCATGTCGTCGGAAAATGATATCCAGATTGCCCCGGGGCAATAGGTCAGCGGCAGAATCCATGGGATGAACGGGGTAGGGCGGTGCAGTATGGCGTATTTACCATTGATCTTTTCCGGAAACAGGACAACATTGGCGTCACAGATATGCTCACTGGTTACCGGGCCGAGCCGTTTCACGTTTTTCCAGTCTTCGGTCACCGCTATTCCGACTCGACGGAAATTTTCGGTCCAGGTCGGATTTATGTTTCCGTTGGGGCCGAGCCGTTTTATTCCTTTATTGAAATCCATGGTTTTCTGAGAACGTGCGGCGTAAACGATGTAATATTTTCCGTCAAGTTCCGTGATTCTGGAATCTTCGGTTGAGCCGTAATCAAAGTCATCGAAATTTTCCGAAGCCGGTAGGAACGGCTCCGGGTTTTCCTCAAAATTAATGCCGTCCGTACTCTTTGCGTACCCCAGCACCATATCGCTTGGGTCTTCGCTTTTCAGGCTTGATGTGGTAAATGTCATGTGAAACGCGCTGCCGTCGAAAACCACTCCGGGATTGCGCGCTTCGTCTCTTCCCCAAGGTCTGCTTTGCGATGGGCCTAAAATTGGATTTCCCGCATATTTTTTTACTTTTAGAGACATTTTTTTCCTGAATATCGTTAATTATTGATTAGCAGTTCCGGCATGAGCTTAATGAGTTTCGGAAAATCTCGATCTTTGGTATTTAGAATTTCCATGCCGATCCGTCCCATTTCCGAGTAGTTTACTTTGACCGAATTGAAAGAGCGTTTCACTTTGAATTCCTTCAACAGGCAGTCGTAACCGGTTACTTCGATTTTTCCGGTCAGATTTTCATCCTCGATGCACTTCTCAACCCCTTCCGCCAGCATGTCGTTTACCACGAATACAATGCCGGGTTCCGGGTGATTTGACAAATATTTCTTGAACTCCAGATAGGCATATTTAACTAATCCTTCATGCGTCATATTGGTTGCGAATGGTAAGGAAAGGTTATGCAAGTTGTCCGTATTCAACCCGTAATCCTTTATGGCTTGACAGTATCCTCTGAAACGTTCATTATAAGTATTATCATTATGTTCCAAGCCATAGTTCAACGCGACAGCGGACTTAATTCCTCTGGCGACGTAATGTTCCACCATTTTATAGGCGCCGCCAAAGTCGTCATTCACGACTGAAAATACATTGTCCGGGGTCTTATCAAGTTTTCCGTACATGTAGTTGATGATGATAAAACGCTTGTCCGGGAATTTGCGGGCGAGTTCGATTGTTTCATCCAGACGATTAGGCGACAGGGTCATAATTCCGAGAAAGTTGAAACAGGAGGATGCGTTATAAAGGTTGATTGAATATTCCGCGTCGCCAACCAGCATTGTGGTATCCGTATCGTATAAAACCGTCACTTCCGAAATTCCGGCATAAAGTCTTGCTATCAGGACGTTCTGGTTTAACTCGCTGGCATGCAGTCGGCTCAATAAGCCACAGATATTTTTCGCTTTGAATTCGTTTCTGTCGGCAATGAACGTCCCTTTTTTGGGGCGGCGGTAGCAGATGCCGTCGTCGATTAAAGCCCGATATGCCTGATCCGCGGTCCTTGTACTGACCCCGGCGTTTGACGCGATAAGCTTTACGTTGGGTAATGCCGCTCCAGCGGAAAGATTGTTATGCTTGATATAGTTAAGCAAACTATTTTTAATCTGCAGATATACCGGTTCCGCCTTGGTTTTGTCAATTGTAATATTCACTGAATACTTCCTGATTTTACTTTCATTTTATTCTAATTTTACTTTGATTTTACATGGGCGTCAACACCTGTCACAAAAAATAATTGTATTTTTTTATTAATCCGGCTTACATAAACATGCTAGATTCAATCTGGCGATCATGAACGAACGTAGCATAACACAGGAGATTGGTGGAATCGTAGATATTCTTTGGTGTCACAACCAGCAAAATCCGGTTAATGTTTGCTTGAAAACATTAAAACTTTTTGAGACTAAATATAATGCAATAGAATAACTTACCGTAATAATAACCGCAATAATTATTGGGGCGGGACGTTTAGATTTTGAAACCTGTTAACTTTAATATTTGAGGCAAGTCAGTTTATTAGTTTTCGGAAACAATACAGGGCGGTGCCGGAGGGACTGTGTCCTCGGGCTAATTGTTTTTTGCGCATTCGTTCAGGATTATCAAAACAACTTCCGGTTTCACGGATAAATATTTTGGAACCAAGAATTACGCCATCGGTGAAGTGTCTGGTGCGACGCAGGAAAAGGACGTGCATCGATTCTTTCTGGCGCGCTTTATCGCGCGCGGCATAGATTTCTTCGCTGGAAGCACCGGACTCTGCCGCGATGATTCGCGCCAGTTCGCCTCGGAAGAACGCAAACAGCTCTTTGTCAGTCCATTTCGAGGTGTCGCCGGTCGTGATATTCGGTTTCATATGTTTGACAAAATTTCCATAAAACATGTGTCGGCCGCTTTTGCAGTAGCGCCCCCAGGTAGAAAAACTATATTCGGCCGGATCTTGTTTCAAACCGGCTCGAACCGGGTTGAGTTCGACATAGATTACACACGCGGCCAGGGCATTGACTTTGTCGAGAATTGTGCTTTTGAAACGTCTGCCCCAGAGTTGTCCGGACCGGTCGCGAGTCTCATTATATACGCAGGAAAAGCGTCGTTGGTAGGCCGACATAAAACGGCTGATGTCGATCATTTTGAGGGAGATTTCTTTGCATAGAGCTTCGTTTTCGAGGCTGATCACCGGATTTCGAGGTCCGAATTTAGAAATTTTTGTAATTGACTTGTAATAATTGTTATGTCGTTTGACAATGGAGTCCAGCGGCGGCAGTTCATCCGGCCCGGGAGCGTAGACTACGAGGTGAAAATGATTACCCATCCAGGCGGCCGAAATGACCTCGATCAGAAAGTAATCGCATAGATTTTGCAGCAGTCGGAAGCCGTACTCTTTATCAATTTCGGAGAACGGGTGTTCGCCTTTGCGGCAGCCAATGCGGTTATACAAGTGATAATAGCAGCCATCTCTGGGTTTCATTCGCGATTCCATTGTTCAAGCCTCCCAATTTGGTGATTTGAAGATAATATATACACTGAAAGTTGATTTGTCAAATAGTCAGACAGTATGATTGTAAATAAATTGCAAGCAGCTCAAAACAAACAACTTAAACCAATAGCAGTATTGAGCTCTAGAAATTATACTGTTAAAAACATCGTAGAATTAGAAAACTCTGGTCTGTGTTCGATAAATATAAATTAATGATGTCCTGCAGTCTTGTTTGAATACGGTTTTAAATAAAAAAGCTGATAAAGGAACACTTCTTTACTGGATTTATGGGAATTCCGGTCTATATTACAAGTTCTAAATATGTTTGTTGATATTAACTTAATATGGAAACCCATTCTGAAATGAATAGAGTTGTTGTCACTGGAAGAGGATTGGTTACTCCGCTTGGCGTGGGATTGCCGGTAAATGAAGCAGCATTGCGAGCCGGAAGAAGCGGAATAAAAAGCGTTCAGGAGTTTGTTGACATGGATTTGCCGACCACTGTTGGCGGTATGTGTGAACATGAACCGGAATGCGAATTTGTCGATCGTCGCAACAGTAGATTTATGACTCCAAACTCAAGAATGGCGGCCGGAGCCGTCTGGCAGGCAATGCAGGAAGCAGGTCTGTCCATTGAAAACTTGAAAAACTATCGCACCGCGATCATTGGCGGTTGTGCTGGCAGCTCATATAAAGAAATTCATGATTCAGCAAAAAAATTTGAGGAATCAGGTCATCGGGTTCGTTCTCTTTCGCCACTGACCGTTCCTAAAGTTATGCCGTCATCCGCTATTGCCAGTTTGTCTTTGATTCTGGGCATCACCGGAGAAAGTTACGACATCAGTTGCGCCTGTGCCAGCGGTACAGTTTCAATCATGAACGCCACCAGGCTTTTACAGGCAGGCCTCTATGATATGATAATTTGCGGCGGCTCAGAGGAAATAGACTGGGTAATCAATGTCGGGTTCAATGCGATCAGAGCTCTTGGTACCGGATTTAACGCTACGCCCGAAAAAGCCAGTCGACCATTTGACCGTGACCGTGATGGTTTTATTATGGCTGAAGGCGCCGGTTACATGATTCTGGAAACGGAAGAATGCGCATTGCGGCGCGGCGCAAAGCCAATCTCAATTATCGAAGGATATTCCGCTAATTGCAACGCTAATGATATGGTTGTGCCAGACGCTCCTTCCAGCGCCAGAGTAATGGCTGACGCCGTGAAGAACGCCGGATTACAGCCAGGCGACATCACTTATGTCAATACACACGGAACCGCTACACCGGTGGGAGATCCGGTTGAAATAGCCGCAGTTCGTCAAGTATTCGGCGACGCCCCGGCAATCAACAGTACCAAGTCAATGACCGGACACATGATCGGCGCGACCGGTGCGGTTGAAGCAATCTTCTGCTCCATGATGATGGAAAAACAGTTCCTGTGTCCGTCAATCAATCTGGATAATCCGGAACCGGAATTTGAAGGAGTTGACTTTGTTCGTCAAACCCGTGAAAATGTGATAATAGATCACTGCATTACCAACAGTTTTGCCTTTGGCGGTTCCAATGTCTGCCTGGTAATGGCTCCATATAAAGGCTGAATTTCACGATATTTTTTGCATCTAATGTCCAGAAAAACCTGGACTGTTATTTTTATTATAATTGATTTTTTATTGAGGTATACATGAGCGGAGACACATCAAAGAAAGCCAAGCGCCCGAAGTTGCCGCCATGGATCAGGGTAAGGGTTGGCTGCGGCTCCGGACGCGAAGAAGTTAACTCGATTCTTCAGGGACTGCGGCTCAACACCGTTTGCGCTGGAGCGCAATGTCCAAACCTGAATGAATGCTGGCATCGCGGCACCGCAACTTTTATGATCCTAGGTGCCAGTTGTACCCGTAACTGCCGTTTTTGCGCGGTTCCACATAATCCATCACCTGAACCGCCGGAACTTGACGAAGCACAACGCTTGGCAAAAGCGGCGGCCCAGATGAAGCTCAACTACGTTGTCGTAACCAGCGTGACCAGAGACGATTTACCGGATGGCGGAGCAAGTCAATTCGCGGCGGTCATCAATGAGCTGCACAAAGCTGTTCCGGGTGCTGGAGTTGAAGTATTGACTCCTGATTTCAAAGCGGACAAGAACGCCCTATATACAGTTCTGGAATCAGGACCAACCGTTTTTAACCATAATCTTGAAACTGTGCGCCGTCTGGCCGGAGAAATCCGCAGTAAAGCGACTTATGAACGTTCCCTGAAGGTTTTAAAAATGGCAGCTGACTCCGATTTCAAGATTCCGGTGAAATCTGGTTTAATGGTAGGTCTGGGAGAAACTGATGAGGAAGTTTTGGAATCACTTAAAGATCTGCGAGACGCCGGGGTTTCCATTTTAACAATCGGCCAGTATCTGCCGCCTTCCGAGGCGCATTACCCGCTTGATCGCTACGTGGAACCGGAAAAGTTTGCGCAATGGGGCGAATATGCCAAAGAACTTGGGTTTGAATTTGTTGCGTCCGCGCCAATGGTCCGCAGTTCCTACAACGCCGGCGAGCTGGTCGGCAAATACCAGGGCTGAATTACTTCTTTAGTCCAGGCAGCCGACATAGGGCAGATTCCGGTATAAACCGTTGTAATCCATTCCGTATCCGATAACAAAACGGTCCGGAACTTCAAACGCGACAAAATCAGGCTTAAATTCAATAATCCTGCCGGCCGGTTTATCCAGTGCCATACAGGTGATGATCCGGCCCGGATTAAAACGCTTGAGATATTCAATCAGGAAAGTAATGGTCAACCCGGAGTCAAGAATGTCATCCACCAGTAAAACGGTTTTGTCTTTCAAGTCAATCCGTGGTACTGTCCGCAGGGTTATTTTCCCGGTACTGGCGGTTCCGTCATACGAGGCAACCGCAATCTGGTCAAAATAAATCGGTCGGGTAATCTCACGGGCCAGGTCGGCGGCAAACATCAGACCGCCGTCGGCAACCGCAATCATAACTATTTTCTCGTCATCGTTTATAACTGCGTCAACCGCCCTGCCCAACTCTTTGACTCTAGCTTGGATAACTTCGGCGGAAATCAGGATTTCTGGTGATTTAAGCTCGTTATCCAAATTTATTTCTTACTTTCCAGATTCTTGATATCTTTTTGAATATCATCGGCAAGCTGTTCAACCGTCCTGGTCATTGACCGGGCAAAATACAGTCCGTCATGTTTTTCGAATTTGGAAACATAGCGTACGGATTTATCAACCAATGGCGGCAGGGCCTCTTTGCCCCTTTGCTGGATAACATAGCTTACACCGAGAACTGTCTGATTTTTTTCCAAGTCTATCTTAAAAGTAAAGAGAGTGCCGGAAATCAGATAGATATGATCGGTAGGAGCCGGACTGGAACCTGGCGGCTGACAAAACGCAAACTGGAGATTGCGGTTAAGCATAAAGGCGGGAGTTTGAATCCATTTATTGTAATCGTCAATCAAAACCCGTGACTGTTCAGTATGGTAAACCATCTTATATTTTGCCGCTTCAAGGGCCCGGAAATTTGTAAATTGAACCGTAACGTTCGGGAGTGAGCGGTTGACCGGAGTACCCAGGTCATAGTAATTGACCTGTTTGAATTTATTTTCACCAATCAAACTACATCCGGTCAGGCCAAAAGTTGCCAGTGCAACCAGACTTAAAAACAAGATACGCATATTTCCTCCTTTATTTCTGTTATGTCAATGAATTACCATCAGTTATGATGATGTCACGAAGGCAGTAATATGATTTTTTAGGAATCCGTTCAAGGGTAACCGGTTCACACCTTACAAGTCCGAAACGCTGGCTGAAGCCGTGACACCATTCAAAATTATCAAGCAGACTCCAGGCAAAGTATCCTTGCAAATTAACTCCGTCGGCAATCGCGTTACCGCATTCCCTAATGTATGATTCGTAAAATTCGCACCGGAATTCATCCTCAGCGGCGGCTTCACGGTCGGGTTCATCTACGGCACAACCATTTTCCGTTACGTAAATCGGGATATTGCCATAACGCTCCGCAATCCAACCGAGCATTTTCCGGATTCCCCACGGCACAACATTCCAGTTCATAGATGTTTTCTTCCAGGCGGGATCTTCGCTCAGGAAGACATCCTGATCATCGCTCATACCACCATTACCAGACAAATTGTCGGCCTCGGAATAACCTTCCGGCGCGTCGGCTGACGCGTACAGGGACGTATAATGATTCAGACCGAGAAAATCACACGAGCCAGCCATCATTTCCTGTTCTTCCGGTGAAAATTCCGGAAGCCTGCCTCCCAGACGTTCACGCATGACGTCAGGGTATTTTCCGAACACGACCGGATCGGTAAACCAGCCGTAAAAGAATTCCAACGCTCTCTGAGCAGCGGCTTTGTCCGCCTCTGAACCGGTTAGAGGTTCGCGCCAGTCTGAATTGTTCGTAATGCCGATAACGCCCTGCAGGGCAGCATAATTTTCCCGGAAATTTTTTACCGCCAAACCATGTGCCAGCAATTGATTATGGGCCACAATATAAGGTTCGTCAGAAGAGATTCGCCCGGGAGCGAACACACCAAGGCCATTGCCGAGGACCGCGGTGCACCAGGGCTCGTTAAAGGTGATCCAATTCTTAACCCGGTCGCCGAAATTCTTAAAACAGACACCGGCATACTCAGCAAAACATTCAGCGGTTTTCCGGCTGAGCCAGCCGTCCTGCTCAAATTGCAGCGCCAGCGGCAGATCCCAGTGATAAAGCGTAACCCATGGTGCAATATTATTGGCCAGCAGCGCATCAATCAAACGGTTGTAATAATCAATTCCCGCCTGATTTATTTCTCCACTGCCGGTCGGCAAAATTCTGGCCCAGGCAAGCGAAAAACGGTAGGCGTTGGCACCGAGATCCCGTAGTAAAGCCACGTCTTCCTGATAGCGGTTGTAGCTGTCACAGGCGATATTTCCGCGATCATTATTTTTAATTTTACCCGGAATCGCGGTATAGGCGTCCCAGATACTCGGACCTTTGCCGTCAGCTAGATAGCCGCCTTCGATTTGATATGACGCAGTGGCGGAACCCCACACAAAATCTTTTGGAAACATATATATTCATCCCAGTTTATTGTCAAAGCATTACTGCTTAAACAATCATATTAATAAATCGCGGTCGCGACGCTCGAATCTGAGTCGATAAAAACAACATATGAATATGCATGACCGCACAATTCCTGACGGGATAAAATACAACTGTTAGAATCAAGATTCAATTCGGTAAGGGACAAAACAGGAAATTTTTTCTGTTCCGAATTCCTGCAATGCATTAACCACCTCGGTCCCCATGGTGGAATAATCCTGGATCGCCGACATGAGTTTAATGCCGGTATTCTGCAGAGAATACGGGTTATCGAAGTCGCAATAAAATAAATTATCGTAGAATTTCAAGCCGCGTACTGACGCCATTTTGATAACCGCGCCGGTAAACCCGAGCATTCCAGCCGACATGACGATGTTGCAGGTTGGCTCGAATTGAAGGTCCAGCAGAAAATTCAACATATCCTCGTAACGCAGCCGGTCAATCCGGCATATCCGGTAGAACAGACCGCGTTCCGCGCAGGCATCGACAAAACCTTCGCGCCGCTCGCGGCAAACAAATTCGTCCGAGTCCGGATCCAGGTAGAACAGCTGACTGTCAGGACCGGCGTTATCGATATTGCGTAAAGTCATTTCACGCATTGCCTGACGGTGGTTGGTCGAAATAAAATTAAATTCTTTCAAATAACGGTTGGTTATGATCACTTTATCCTGATACGGTTTCAACGCGGCTATAGTGGCATCACTAGGCTGCATCCAGACCACACAGTCATACAGTTTGAGAAAGCCCAAATCATCCCCGATCTGGTTTACACTCAAAAAATCGAGATCTATATCTTTTCCATGAGACAGGATTATGCTGCACATCAGCAAACTGGTCGACTCTCCTTTGTTCTGGAGAATCTGGTCCTTGCTCAGGTTGGAGACAAACGCGACTTTTAGCGGCAGCTGCTTACCGGTAACAATGGTCCCGCCGCGCCGCGAAGTTGAAAGAATCCCGTTATCGACCAGATTTTTAAGCGCCTGATTAAGCGTGGTTCTGGTAACCTTGAATTCGGCAATGAGTTCCTCGCGGGTCGGCAAGCGGTTCTCCGGCGCAAAACGCCCTTTCCTGATGTCATTCAAAATGCGGTTTCTGACTTTTATATACTTGGGTTCATGAGCCATACTATCACCTTATTCCCAGTTCGCGCATCAATCCGGCGGTATATTCCAAACTTTCCGGAACCCCGATAAGTTCATCTTCCGGGCCTTCATATTCCAGCGCTACAAAGCCCTGATAGTTGTTATCCCGCAAAATCTCCAGGCAGGCACGGTGGTCAACATCCCCTTTGCCAACCGTACAGCTTTGCAGTCCCCACGGCAGACCGGGAGTTTGACTTTCGGTCTTTTGAAAATCCTTGAAATGGACATAAGAACAACAGGCGGCGGCAACCGCGGTGCCCTCATGCCCCTCCTGTCCGCATTGCATATAATTGCCGACGTCGATAGTGGCCTTCAGGTTGGGAGAATTAATCTGTTTGATCATTGCAACCTGTTCCTCGCCGGAACAAGGCGCGCCGCCGTGATTTTCAAGCGCCAGGCATACGTCCAGTTTTTCAGCTTCAGCAGTGACTTCCGCCAAAGCCGCTGTAATCCGTGCCGCAACCGCTTTTCGCGCAACCGGATCACCGCGTTTTTCAGGCGGAACATGACCGCCGAAGATGCGTGAAGCCGGAGCTTTCAGTTCGGCCGCTACTTTCAACCAGGTCTTCACGGTTTCGATTTGCTCCCGATATTTCTTTTCATCGTCGGAACTGAAATCGTTCGACATCGACAGGCCGGACAAGATAAGCGACGAACCGGCCATTGCGTCCCGGACCCGCTGAGCCGCGGTTTCCGGATTACCGAGGTATCTAACGTGAAAATCAATGCCGTCAGCCCCCAGTTTCTCAACCGCTTCAACCAAATCGCGACATGTCCAATTCTTTGCTTCCCAGGTGCGGTGATAACTATAGTGGCATATTGACAATTTCATTTCATATTCCTGCTGTCTTCATATATCTTTCAATAAAAAACCGGTTTAATTATATAAAGTAATATCTATCGGATTAAAAATCAAATTAAAAGAAATTATTTTTCAAAATAAATGGCTTGGTTGGATGTATATGTACATCATGTTTTCTTGACAAATGGTGTTGCACTTTAGACTTTAATCCAGTAGTAAAATACAATTAAAAACCTAAATACAAGCCATTTACACATAAATATAAATCAAACTGTCTGAATATATTCAATTCAGTAATTTGTTTTTTTATGTAGCAACTTGATTTTAGTTCACCTCCATATATATTTTAATTAACCTATCAGGAGAAATAATATGAGGAATGGGCAGGATAATTCACCTTGGCGGACAGCAGACCACTTAAGAATATTGTTTTTCTTTGTTTGTATTTGCATGTTAATACCGCTTCTTGTTGGCTGTTCCGAATATGATGAACGTCTTGAGGGAACCTGGAAATCGAATAAAGAAGCTACCGTTTCCAGGTTCAAAAAAGAAAGTCCAATAGCTAAAACTGCTTCCAAAGAAAAACTGGACAAGTTTTATGACTTGTTTGGCAAAATGGTAATTACCTGCAAGCGTAATTCCATTGTTTCTGTTTTTGACGGTAAGAAAGACTATGGGGAGTATCGAATTATCGAGAAAGGCAGTAACTATGTCATCATATCCTCTTATGTCAAGACACTAAAAAAAGAATATAAATATAAAATTACCTTTGTTGAAGACGGTTTTTGGATTCAATCAAAGATTTTTTTCAAAGTATCGGAAAAATTTGATAAAGTTAAGTAATAATATTGCAGGTTGGTTGTTGTGCCCCCATTTAGTCAAAGGTTGCATTATAATAAATTAACCCAACGCATTGAAGTCAAAATAAACGTTTCGTATGTTCAATTATAAAAATTGAATACAGGCACCGTCTGGTTCCCCAAGCAAGTCATGACAGCACAAAATGAGAGAAAACATGAAAAAGACACAAATCTTCTGGTACACATATTTTTTCCAGTCAGTAATCTGGTTTGTTATGGGAGTATATAATTGCACTTTTGCGAGACTATGGCTTATATCAGTTAATTTGGCGGTATTGACCAACGAAACATACGACATCTATGCTGATAATTGTGTCGTTTCTTTATATCCTTTCAATATATTGCAATGGTTTGGAGTCTTAGCAGTATTGATATCATTTTCTTATTATTTTTATATGGAATTTTTCCTTAAAAGTAACAAAAAGCAAATAATACTAATAAATACTACAATAATACTGCAATTCATTTATGGAGTTGCAGCTTTAATCATATTTTACCGGTTATCTAATCTCTATGATAGTGAGTTAGTTTCATCGGTATTTCTTAACCCGAAATTTTAAAAAATGCTCAACTCAAAGCTTAGAGACATTTGATATCTTTATGACTAATTTTAATTGAAAACAGCCCGGAGAAAACTATTTATGCTTCCTCCGGGCTGTTCGTTCTATGAGGAATTATTTTTTCTGGCCGTTGGCGAAGTAGTCGAGCAGATATTGCGGAAGTTCCGGAACATCTTTCGGAATGTTGCCGTTGCGCATGGATTCGTGACCCAAGACTCCGGTCGCGACGGAATTGCGGGCCGCGACGGGTGAAGTATTAGTTTTGACGCCGTGCTTGACAAAATCAATAAAAGTTGTGACAATTGCCGGATCGGAACCGCCATGCGAACCTTCGAGCGGTTTTAATTTATAGATGATGTCTGGAGTTTCTCGCGGACCGCGCTGGGTCCAGACATGTACTTCACAATTGCCGTAATCACCAATATTCTCAACCCGGCCCTGCGTGCCGATAAATGTGTAATTGCGCTCTGAATCCGGGGTGTAATGACATTGAGTATATGACATTTGAACGCCATTATCCAGCTGCATCAAAATCATGTTATTATCTTCAACGTCAATAATCGGAGACATCCCGACCTGTGATTCAGGCGGCCAGTTGGCATTACTCCAGCCGGCATTTCCCCGAGTGTTTTCATCACGGCGTTCGCACTTGTCGTAAACAGACAACTTACCCATACCAATAACGCGTTTGGTATAGCCGCCGCTGAGCCAGTGCATGACATCAATATCATGCGCGCCTTTCTGCAGCAGCAAGCCATTACTGTAACGCTGTTCCGAATGCCAGTCTTTGAAATATGCGTCACCGCCATAACCGACGAAATGACGGCACCAGGCTGTTTGAATATCGCCGATTAGGCCGGAATCAATGACTTCTTTCATTTTAAGAACAACCGGGAAATGGCGCATGTTGTGGCCAAGGTATAATTTGGAACCGGTCCGGTAAGCCGTTTCCAGCAAGCGGTCACAGCCTTCAATCGTTATCGCCATCGGCTTTTCGAGATAAACCGCTTTTCCGGCTTCAAGCGCGGCAACCGCCTGTTCTTCATGGAGAAAATCTGGAGATGTGATAAATACCGCTTCAACATCATCACGTTTAAGCAATTCACGGTAATCATTTGTTACGAAAACATCATCACCAACTTTTTCTTTGAATTTTTCGAGGGCTTCAGGATTTACATCGGCTCCGGCAACAATTTTTGAACCTTCGCCCGGCTTGTGAGCGCAGAGCGCCAGCTGTCCGCGGCCCCATGCTCCGATAACACCAATTTTGAGATCTTTCATTTTTTTTCCTTTTTGTAATTTGGGAAATGTGAAATTTCAAGCAAATGAACTATATTATCCTACAATAACTCTTTTTTTTACAAAAACGAGCATAAAGCAATATAAAAAACAAAACAATAGATGTAAAATTTTGACATATCCGCAAAAAACATTTGAATTGATCGTCGCATCGGAATCAACGTCATACACCCCATCGGTGCAGCAGCATGCTCATCAGGGAGAGCTTTATTTATTTGAATTTGTCATAAAAGGCCATGGTTTTGTCGAAGTGGATTCTCCGCCTTATGATTCAGTCCCCGATAGTTATTTTATGATTCCGCCAAACATTGAAAATAAATACTGGTCCGCCCCGGGAGTTATTCAGGAAAAAATTTTCTTTATTTGTCGCGGCAGTCTGGTGAAATCACTTCTGGAAATCTACGGACTGAATAAATCATATCTGGTTAAAGAAGCCGGTTCGTTAGTCAAGTATTTTTATAATATGTTGATTCTGGCCAGGCAGTATGGCGCCCGGAAAGACGGGGAAGCTGCTTTGGTTTTTCATAAATTTATTCAGGCGGCACATGCAATTGTCTACCGGGACGAAGAAGCGCCTTTACCACCGCTAGTCCAGGAACTGCATAAGCTGCTCGACTCACATCTTGAAAAGAAAATAGATTTTGCCATGATAAACAAAGAAATTCCGTATTCACAGGCATATATGGTTCGCCTGTTCAAGAAGCATATGGGCATAACTCCACACGAATATATTCTCAAACGTCGGCTGGAAACCGCGCAACTGCTTCTCAGACACAGCACTTTAAGCATCAAAGAAATAGCCGAGCGTCTGGTTTTTTCGGACCAGTATCATTTTTCAAACTACTTCAAGAAATGCACGGGTATGTCACCGAGCCAGTTCAGGGATACGGGGGCGCTCCACCGCTATTGACTTTGTTTAGGTTATCCCAAGAGTATATCCTTAATAATCTACAACCAATTAAAGCCTTAACAATAAAAGTTTTGTGACTAAAATAAAATCAAACTGTCTGACTATTTTATATTGACTAAAATAAAATCAAACTGTCTGACTATTTTATATAGTGCGAAATATAAAATTGGGAGCGCGTGGCTCCAGCCGCGCAGAAAAGCACATTAAATATGATCCAATACTTTACTCTGTCTTAGTCCCGAAAAAGCAAACAGATCATAGCTTTTTAACGGGTATCCTCCTGCCGAACGGCGAAATAGCGCTGAAAGCGCGATATATACTCAGCCTGAGGTGATCGCAGGAGCCGGACTCCGAACTGCTAATTAGCGAATGAATCCCAGGAAATAATCCATCAAAAAAAACAAGCCCTGTAGGAGCCACACATAAGAAACTCCACATCTACCATATTTGCAATGTCAGGGTGTAAGCAGTATATTTTAATTGAGATGACACTGGATAAAGCTTAAATCTAAATTTTGGCCTAAAAAAAAATCAATCTAAGAGGTGTTTTTAGGTGGTTTCATGTCTTTTTAAATTCAAAAAAATGTTAAATTTGGGTTAAGCCCCTAGCCTGAGTGGGCAGTGGAACTTATAATGTGTGGGAATGGCCGGGCGTTTATAGAAAAAAATGAAACTGAAAGGACATGAAAAATGAAGCGTCATATTAATAAAATTTTAATATACTTACTATTTGGATGTATGTCTTGCAGTGCCGTGAAAACGGATAAAAACATTACTATTGATTTATTTTCCGTTCCAGTAAAAGTGGAGAAAGTCATATTTGAGCATAATAAACCAAAAGGCACAATCTTTGGTGATGGTTTTTTTGCGCGTATTTATAAAATCGACAAAACTGAATTTGATGCGTATATTGACAAACATGTTAAAAAAAATAATCTATGGAAAACGGGACCTGTAAGTAAAAAAGGTCATGAAGTGATTGCATTCATAGAGGAATGGATTGATACTGGCGCCGATTCGGAGAAAAAAATTCATGATTTTATTGATTTAAAAAGTCTTTCAAAATCCAAAGAAATCTATTACATAATTAAAAATCTGCAATATAGTTCAGATAAAAAATATATGACAAATGCGACCATTTTTATTCTGGATAAAAAATCCAAGCTTATAATTATATTATGTCAAGATACATGATGTTTCTGTAATACTGTCCCTGGCAAAAAGGGAACATTACAGATTGGGCAAGTACTCTTGATTAGTACTATAACAAAAAAGGATGGGGGGCATATTCTGAAAAATACTTAGAAGTGCGCCCTGCAAACAATAAACACAATTGTGAAAAAAATCCATAAATGAACCTCGTTTTTGAAAAAACTCCTATACTGCTTGCAGCCATCAGTATTATTGTTTTCCCAATTGGACTAGTCTTAAATATTTTCAAAGGTATTGATTACTACTTGGCAAATTCTCTGTACAACTTGCTATGTTGTTTTGTACTTATGCTAATGATTTTTTTGTCGCTATTCCGCAAAACAAAACTGCGTTTAAAAATCTCATTCAGGGCTAGGATAATTGCTGTCGTGTGTTTTGTAGTGTGTCTATTATTTATGTTTTTGTCCATGTCTATTGCATATAGTATGTCAGCTTCCGTATGAAAATCTAAATGGGTAAAGCTTTGTGTTTCATTTCACGACTGAAGGCAAAAAAATAGTCCCGTTATGACTGGATTTGCTCACGACGGGACTTCGGTTTATCGCTTTGAATTGACCTGATTCTTTGAATCGTAAAATGCCTTGATTGCCTTGGGATTATCCTTGAGCAGTTTGATAACGTCGCGTTCGTAGCCGGTGGTTTGCGTGCCTATTTTGATTTTGACGCTGCCGTCGGTTTTGCCGCTTACCGGATTCCCCTTGGCGTCGAGTTCATTTGAGCCGGTCATTTCGGCCTCGGTGTTTTCGCGGGCGACAAGATTCCAAATTTTGCCGTAGCGCAGGATTATTCCGAAGTTTTCCCGAATCCGGACGGAATGTGGTCTTAAGCCCGATTCCGTCGGAGTAGGTGGAAACGTTGTGGGAGCATCCCGTAATCCCCACAATAAGGCTAAATGCGATGATGATTTTGAACATGTTTACTTTCCTCCATTGGTTTTGTTTTGTGCTTCAAGCCAGCCGTTCCAGCCAAACCATTGGCAGATGTTGCCGAACTTCCTGAAACAATCAGACAGCTTGCCGAACTTCCTGAAATAATCAGACAGCTTGATTATTAAAAATGTGCAAGATACTAATTGCCAAAACCTTAAATCATTATCAGCTTAATAAGAAGTGCCAAGCGATTAATAAAGACTCCAATGGTATAGATATTTTTACAGTATAATTTCAATTACGTTTTATAGGATAGCTCAGATTGAAAACCAACCGCAAAGCAATGCTCAACTTTATTAAGTGAACAGTATTAGGCAACGTGCGGGGCGGAATAATTTAAACATTTTTCTTTCTTTTTTACTTTTTTCGGTCGTAGCGCAATACCCAATCCGCTCAATTTACGGCTTTTTGACTGAGAAATGTTCTTGACTTTTACCCGAGATACAACTATTATTACGTGTTTGCCTGTGCCGGTTTCTGAATAATGGGCGCGTTAAGTACAAAAAGGCAATATAAATGATTGGAATTATTTAAACGAATGAAAATATTTTGTCCCAAATGCAATCAAAAGTATGATTTGACAGAGGAGTTTATCGGGGAAGAAGTCGAATGCTTTGTCTGCAATTATGAGTTTGAAGTAAAATTACCCGAGGAACCATCCGCTTCGACGCCAGAGACACCGCCGGAGAAGGACAAAACGGAAAAAAAAGAACCGGGAATCGGCAAAACCGTACCAACCACGCTTGCCACCCCGCTTGCAGTACCTAAAAAAGCCGTTATCATTCCGGAAAAACCCCTGAAGCCGGTAGTCAAGAAAGCAATTGTCACTCCCGAAGTAGCAGAGGAGAAAGTTCCTCCACCCGCAACCGCGACCACGTCGGAAAAAAACGACGCAGCGGAGAAAACAATCGCGTCACAACCCCAGGCAGCACAAACAGCCGAACCGGAACCTCAACCGGAAAAGGCGTCTGACACGACTTCACATATAGATGAAGGAGTCAATATTCCTGATGAAAATGCGCCGTTGCCAGTCGAGGAAAAACTGGCTCTGGCCAGGAAAAAAGCGGAACAGGCGGAAGAGGAACTGGACGAACCCAAAGTCACGGTAACCAGATCGTTGTTCAAACTACCTGATCGAAGCAAGCAGAACCTGATACAGGATGACGAATCGCATGTCTCGCCGGATGAAAAAAGCAGTGATGGGCAGTTTCCCAAATATATAGATGATGAGGACGAAGAAGAGGAAGAAGGCGAAGATCAGACGGAAACCGCAGAGAAGGAAACAGCGGACCTGGAGTCGGAAAATTCCAAACAGGAAAAAAACGAAGACGAATTCGAATCATTTCTGGAAAAAGCGAAGAAAGCTTTCGATAATTCAGGAAAAGTATCTGCACCTGAAAGCAAAAAGAAGTACATAATCGTTATGGTTGCAGTATTCTGCATGCTCCTTGGAAACGCCGGAATAGCCTTCTCCCCACAGATGTACTCTTTTATTCCAGCAGTGGTATTGCTGCTGGCAGCCTTTCTTTTGAGTCTGGCAATAATTTATCAGCGCCAGGTAGTTTATGGCCTTCTCATTTTGGTAGTAACGTTGGCAGTGCCTTCATATGTTTTCACGGAAAATCTGGACAAAGGAATAGCAAAACTGTTCGGGCACACGCCGCTCGAATATGCGGTGGAAGATCAAAAAAATGAAAAATCCGCCCCAAATGAAGAGAAAAAAACCGACTTAAGCGATTTGTACGGCTATCCGGAAAAAGACAATCCAAAGCAAAATGAAACAGTTCAAGACGCCCAAATACAAAAAATCCAGGGAGCGTTCGGTTTCCATTTGGGAGAGATTTTCAAGCCGAAGTCGGCCTCCGATAATATGACCATCGCAACCGGGGAGACGTTGTACCGGATCAAGCCGAAAGAGAAATTCCGCAAATTCAACACTTACTATGTGCTGATCACCCCGGTCAGTAAAAAGATCTACGGAATATGGGCAGAAGTTGACCTGAAAAACCGACCGCAGGCAGAACGTGAATTCAAAGTTGTCCTAACCTTGCTGGAAAAAAAATATGAAACAAAAGCCGCCGCCGGAATCATTCCCTCCATGCTTCGGAAGTCTATAAAGATAAACAACCGGACAATTACTCTGAGTTCAAGCATCATCGGCGAAGTTAAACTGCATTACACCGATGATCTCTTGAAAGCCCAGGCTGACAAAGAAGCGGTCATGCAGGAAGCCTCCAAACAAAGCCCGAATCAGCTTTAATCAGTCCGGGATAAAACGATAACCAACACCATATACAGTTTTGATATGACTGGGATTTTTCGGGTCCGGTTCAACTTTCTTGCGAAGCTGGACGATATGCTGATCCAGGGTTCGACTGAAACCGTGATAATTCATCCCCCATACCTCAGCCAGAATCTTGTTCCGGTCAAGAACTTTTTCCGCGTTGTCCATAAAATATTTCAGCAATTCCACTTCACGTGATGAGAGCTCAACGTCACCTTGAGGAGTTGTTGCGATCAAGCGCTGCAGATCGACTGTAATGTTGCCGAATTCAATGACTAGTTTTTCAACCCCGTCATCTACGTTGCCGCCACGGCGCATTGAACGGCGGAGTACAGCGGTAATCCGGGCGTTGAGTTCCCGCAGACTGTAAGGCTTCGTGATATAGTCGTCCGATCCCAGTTCCAGACCGAGAACTTTGTCAATCTCCTCGCCCTTGGCGGTCAGCATGATGATCGGGATCTCCTGATTGCCGCGACGGATTTCCCGGCACACATCATAACCGTTCTTTCGCGGCATCATCACGTCCAGCAGGATCAGGTCGGGACTCAGTTTGGCATAGGCTTCCAGCGCCTTGCTGCCATCGGCGGCGGAAAAGACCTCGTATCCTTCAAACTCCAGGGCATCGACCAGTCCTTCCCTGATGTTGGTATCGTCTTCAGCGACCAAAATTTGTATTTTATTGCTCATTTTTTCCTCCCAGGATAATTCTGAATATTGAACCGCCACCCGTGCGCGGATGATAAATTAAATTTCCGCCCTGATCACGCATCAGTTTGCGGGCAATCGACAGACCAAGTCCGCTGCCGGAAGTTTCCGCCGTCAGCGAATCGTCACAACGGTAAAATTTATTGAAGATTTGTTTAGCGCATTTTGCCGAGATTCCGGGACCGCGATCACGCACTTCGATAATAATCCGGTCATTGGCTTCAGTATGGCATACTAGACTGATTTCTTTGCCGGAAGCAGCGTATTTCAGCGCGTTACTCAACAGGTTATGAATCCCTTGAAAAAGCGCGTCCCGATCAAATTTGACCATAATATCACCAACCGGAACTTCAATAGTCAAAGTGATTTCGGCCGCACTCATTTCCCCGTCCCAAATCTCTTTTATTTCATAAATTACTTCGTTGACGGAGAAAAGTTCAGGATGATATTTTTTGCGCCCGGCTTCGGTCCGGCTGAAATCCAGCACGTTCGAGATAAGCCGCGACAATCGTTCGCTCTCAGACAATATTATTTCCAGATAACGGTTACGTTTCTCGTCCGACAACTGCTGTTGGCGGGTACTGAGCATTTCCGCATACATCCTTATGCTGGTCAGCGGCGTCTTCAGTTCGTGCGAAACGTTTGCGACAAATGACGTCTTCTGACCTGCCAATTCAAGCTCGCGCCGCATCAGGTACAGCATCACGTATCCGGCAATGACAATTATCAGCAGCAGTGAAAGAATCTGCGTGGCCGCCGTTACCGTGAACAACGCGGCAGAATCCCATCCCGGCGCCAGACAGGCGCGAACCCGCCACCCCGGAAAGGCCTCGCGCCAGATCGGATATGAGGCCACATAAACCGCGCCGTCCTCACCGTCAGCATCATTGTCAGCGCTCCAACCGGCGGCACAAACCAGCTTATCCGAACCGTCAATTACCTCAAGACGCCAGTTTTTGGATAATTCCTTCGGCATAAGCATTTGAATTCTGGACAAGAGCGCAATGGTTTCCACTTCGGCACCGATCAACTTGTCACGATCATGATTGTTCCGGGTCCAGACTACCGGCCGGAACGAGTTATCGCTGAACCACGGAATCCAGCCTGAATCCTTTTTCAAAGTGAAGCGTCCGAAACGGCTGGTCATCCGCCCATTCGCCTCCAACAGCGGCGCCTCAAGCTGTTGCAATACCTGAGGTTCAGCCATCGCTTTACCTTTTCTTGCAGTTTTGGCAACTTTTCCCGACCAACTATCTTCCTGCTCATAACCGCCCTTTGTCATTCCTCTGGAAGAACGGCGCGGAACTAAATCTGAAAAGAAACCGCTGTCTTTTGCCGCTGATTTTATTTTTGAGTTAGAATTTTTCATCGCAATCTGCCGTCCCGGACGATGGGTACTGCTGACCGCCTCAAAAAACAAACTGTAAAAACGGCGGTTGAATACCTGGTCGTTACGCGGCATCAACAACGAACCGTTGCGGTCGGCAATGAATGCCTCAGCAATAAACGGCGATGAAAAACGCAAGTCAGATAAACCAGACTGATCCGGTTTCGTTTTCGCCAAGCGCTCAATCAGCTTCTGCCGACGCTGTTCCAGCAGCAGTCGACAATTCCGCGACAACAGTTCAGCCTGTGCGGCAACCGAGTTCTTGATCTCCGCGTTACGCATTCCCTGTTCATGCCTGGCCAGACGCAGAGCCATATAGCCGAGAGCCGCGGCCGCGACTCCGGCTGTAATAATGGCAATCAGGACAATCGCCGGTATTTTTCCCGCTTTTTTCATTTAATCCATAATTTTCTGTGCGGCTTCGACCATATCTATGAATCCGGCCCGATAACCTTCCGGGTCCGTCCCCTTAGATTCACTGGCCAGATCAATTACCTGTGAAAAACTTGCTGTTCCCTTATCTTTTGAATCACGCAGCAGCATACCGAATTCGGCAACCGCAGCGGCAAAACGCAAATTGGTCGAAGGATCAACAGTCGTTACATCGGTTGCTTTATAACGATGCACCCATTTCCGGCTCTTATCCGCGTCCGGGGCTTTCCAGCGCAACTTCAAGGTTAAAAGATTATCACTTATAACCGTGGTTTTCTGGTATTCAAGCGGTTCGGGAGTAATAACCTTTTCTTTTGAATCCGCCGGAATAATCTGATACAGCGCGGTAACCTGATGCCCGACACCAATCTCCCCGGCATCTTTCTTGTCATCGGCAAAATCACGATCATCCAACTTGCGATTAACATAACCAATCAAACGATATGCTTTCACATAGCGCGGATTGAACTCAATCTGGATCTTTACGTCTTTGGCTACCGCAAACATGCTGCCGGACATCTCTTTTACCAGGACTTTTTCAGCTTCCTTTTCGCTGTCGATATAGGCATAATTACCATTGCCTTTATCCGCCAGCATCTCCATTTTGTTATCTTTGTAGTTACCGTAGCCAACCCCGAGTACGGTCAGGAAAATATTCTTTTTACGCTCTTCTTCAATCAAACGCACCAGCGCGCCCTCGCTGCTGACTCCAACATTGAAATCACCGTCAGTAATCAGCACAACCCGGTTATTCCCGTTTTTCAGAAAATGCTCAGCCGCCACCTGATAAGCCAGTTTGATCCCGGCTGCTCCGGCAGTACATCCGCCGGCTTTGAAACTGCTTATTTTATCAATAATCGTTTCTTTATCCCCTCCGCTGGTCGACGGTAAAACCAATCCGGCCGAACCGGCATACGCGACAATCGCAATCCGGTCGCATGGCCGCATCTGACTGGTCAACATGGTCATAGCTTTTTTCAACAGCGGCATATTCCGGGTCATGGAACCGGAAGTATCAACGAGGAAAACAAAATTACTCGGCGGCAATTTTTCTTTTTTAACTTTTTTCGCCTGCAAGCCGATCAATAACAGATTTTGTTTGGAATTCCACGGACAATTGCTCATTTCAACCGTTGCCCGCAACGGCATTTCCCCGTTGGGTTCCGGGTAATCATACTTGAAATAATTTATGCACTCCTCGATCCGCACCGCGTCTTTCGGGGGGCGTCTTTTCTGCCGCAGCAGAAAACGCCGGATATTCGAGTAAGAAGCCGTATCGACATCAACCGAAAAGGTCGACAACGGCCGATGAGCTGTCGCGAGAAATTCATTATCGGCAAGGTATTTGTATTCCTCAGTATTGAATTTCGAGTTATCTTGTGGCTCTAAAAGTTTTTGCTTTTTAGCCGCCGGGGCCGGGGAATAATAATCACCGTGAACTTCCTTAGCAAGCCTGCATCTCGATTTCGTGTTACAAGTACTTCCGCAGTCATAAGTTGGCCCAAACACCCCGCAACTGCTCAGCAGGAACATAGTCCCGGTAGCCAGCGCAATCAAAAATATCACTGGAAAAGTTATTTTATATTTAAACATTTTTTTACCACTCTCCTGATTATTTGCTCTGGTTATAGATTTGTTTGTTGCGGTACTGGAAGCTGGAGCCTTTCAACTGTTTCCGGGCTTTTTTATAGCTGCTGCCCGGCTCCAGTTTCTTGCTGCGCTCTTCAACCTGTTCTGCCTGTTTTTTGAGGTCCTTGTCCCCTGTCTGCTCGGCTGCGTTGTTCAAAAGAGTTGCCGCCTGCTGCAGTTTTTGTTTGGCTTCAACAAAGTTCCCCTGATCGGCCTGTTGGACCGCTTCCTCACGCAAAACCGCGCCTTTCTGGACCGCAACATCGGCCTGAACTTTACGGTTGATATTCTTGCTGATCAGCTGTTGGTCCGCGCTGAAGCTGGCAGTTACCGCGTCAACTACCCGATGCTTGTACTTGCCTTCAAGTCCTTTGTAATCAACCTCAACCCGGGCGACATCTGCCTGAGAACCAGCCGACTTCGGCGGCACTTCCACCTGCAGGATTAGAGATTTTTCATGACCGCCGTAAACCTGATTGAAATTCATTTCAATCGTATTTCCGTCAATCCGGCATTGATGGCCCAGAATGCCTTGCGGTTTTACTCCTTCAGGACAGGTTATTTTTACCCTGATCGACTTTGCCGCCACCTTCAACGCGGAGCCAAGCTCTTTTGAGAAAATACGCGGCAGGTCGCCGCTGTTTTCAACATAATAAAAGTTGCCGTCGCTGTTCTGGGAAAGCGCGGTCATCAAATCCTCGTTATAGTCCACCCCGACCCCGATAGTGCTGACGGAGATATTTTCTTTTATCAGCGACGCGCCGAAGCGACCGAGTTCAGCCGGAGTACTGGGCCCGACATTGGCCAGCCCGTCCGAAAGCAGAATAATCCGGTTGACAAAATTTTCTTTGGAATTCTTCCGGACCTCGTTAGCCCCCAGTGAAACGCCTCCGAACAGCGCGGTACTGCCGCCGGGGTTGATTGACCGTATTTGCTCGATTGCAGCGTCACGGTTTCTAGCGGTCACCGCAGTTGATGGAACAATCACCCGGGCGGAACTGTCGTAAGATATAACTGAAAAAACATCCCCCTGACGCAGCATTTTTAACGCGGCAACAGCTGCATTACGGGCTTCCTGGATTTTCCGGCTGCTGTTCATGGAGCCTGATTTATCCAGAACAATCGCCAGATTGACATGATTTTTGCGTTTAATTTCCGGTAAAGTTGATTCCGGCGCGAGCAGAGTAATACGGATCAGCGCGGTCTGTTTGACGGACGCTGGCAGTACCGGTTTTTCCAACTCTGCTTTCAATGTCAGAGTTGTCGCGGCGCCGGACACAGACATAATCGCCAGAGCCGACAGAGTTATCAATTGTTTGACTGCGGATAACATGACTTGATTCCTTCCATTGGTTTAAATTACATTGAATTTCCGCGATTTCAACAATCGCCTTTCATCTATCAAGCTAATTCATTCTCAGAGGATTGTGTCAAAACAATGCAAAAGGATTGTAAAAAGAATGTAAAACACCAATAATTGCTCATACCGCCAAATAGAAAATAATCATACAGATTGATTATTATTTACTCATAATAAGTTAATTACAAGAATCTTAGGCACATTAAAACCATGCATAAAAGTCTATGAAGTAGAAATTCAGGGAAAAAAAACAGTCTGGTTCAAGAGTTATCTTCGGCATCAATATTGCGTCGCCACCAAGTTGCCAGTTCTGAATAATCATAAAAACAATTATCAGCTAATTTGTCAGAACTAAGCAACAGGTATTTTACTCCGGCCCTGCGGGCACATTCTCCATCACGGTCATCACGATCTCCAATTAACAAACATCGGGATAACGGGACATTCAGTGTTTTCCCGATAATCATTAATCCGTCTGGTTCCGGTTTCAAACAATTAATTGCCATATCTGTTGCAGCAAAACACGGCAGAGCTGGCAAACCCATTGCAGAAAGTTTGTCCTGAGCCGGATAATCAGAAAAACAAGCAACCTTGATTCCGGCATCCTGCAATTCGCTAATAAATTCCGCGACTCCCGGATATAGGCATGGGGCCAGATAATGCAAAGGTTGTTGATAAATCCATTTGTGGACAATTCGCTTAACTTCATCAACCGTAACACCTGTCGCATCCGCACACCATTGATACTGAGCCAATTCCAGATTTTCAGGTTTCAACCTGTAATTACTTTCCCGCAAAAGCCTGAATTTACGCAAGACCAGAAGTTCGCCAATACGCCATGGGCGCAGTATATAATACGTCAGTAAAATCCAAAACATCCGCCATCTTAAACGACGCTGGTCATAAAGCGTACCGTCAACATCAAATATTATCGCTTCGATCGGGGAAGAAAAAATTGAATTGGAGCTCGAATCAACCATAATGATTTATTTACTAATGAAAGTATTTTCCAACAGGAAGTGTATAGGCGGAATATCGACAAACAGCAGTAATCCTATTAAAGCCACCAGAAACAGAGAATACAACATGAATCTGGTTTCACGATATAGTTTTTCAGGTTTCTGGGCGTTAGAATCCGGTTTCATGCCGATGTACAGATACCAGGCGAACAAAATAGCGATAAACGGCAAACTGACCAATAATTCAATCCGGTGTTTGATAAGAAATATTCCCAGAAAAAAAGCACAGCAAATAGCGTAAAAAAACGAGATGAGCAACAAACTCTGTTCCGTGTAGAATTGAAAAGATTTACGATAATTATGTGCTATCTCTGGGTTATTGATATATTTGTATTCAGCGTAGCGCTTGGTGTTCATCAGAAAAGCTCCGCCGAGCCAGTACGCAAACAGAAAGCTGGCAGGGGGAATAGTGTTCCCGGTCACAATAAACCATCCGAGCAGTAATCGGATCGGATTATTAATCGATTCTGAAATGACGTCCAGGAAAACCCGGTCCTTGGTCCTTAACGGTTTAACGTTGTAGATAATGCCCATTATGAGCAGCGACAGCGCCATAATGAAAAAGCAGAATGACACAAACCATGCCATCGTCAATCCGACAACCGCAAGCAGTACGTATTCCATACTGACCGCATATCCGTTGAGTTTATGCGCAACACATGGACGGTTTTTTTTTACCGGATGAAACTTATCCGTCTCCATATCCAGCCATTCGTTGATCACATAATTGGCGGATGCCACCAGACAGGTGCTGATGAAGCCGAGAAGCAATGGAACCAGAATATCTGACACATTTGGTTTTGTCAGCATAGTTGCAATGACAATCCCGGGTACAATCAATACATTTTTAAACCAGTGATCCGGACGGGCGATAGAAATGTAGCATTTAAAATCAATCATCAGGAATCCTCTCCAGCTGTCGGTGAAAGCTTGAAGACAAACTCTTCAGGCGTTTTGATGTAAAGATAATAGGCATATATCGTTAAAATAATCTGACTGATCGAGGGAATTGGCAAAAGATGTTCATACGGCGCAAACCTGGTCAGCAAAATATAATGATTTAAAGCCGGCAACGCGCTGCCTACGGCATTCGAAACCATAAAAATCATTGAAAGTGGAATTAGATAAAACAAGAGAAATACACTACAGATACAAACATTCAGCCAATCTTTTCGATATACCAAAAAATGCGTTTTTACAATAAGTAACAACATTATCGGCAAATTGTCATAAAGCCGGTGATAACTGAGCAGCATGGTAAAACACAACAACACCAGGATAAAATTCAAGCCGATATGTTCTTTCTTCCATTCTTTCCATAAAATGGGACAAAAAATACCGGCAAACAGCAGTTTGCCCAGCGAATTGAGCCAAGACATCTGGAAAAAGTCAATCTGCAACATATTATAGCCGCTAATTTTAAAGGAGCAAAAACCTTTGCCGACAACCTTGACCATGACATCAACATATTGCCGGTAAAGATCAATTAAATTATATCCGAACAAAACAGGATAACAGCACAATACAACAAACAGGACAAAAGCTGACAAACAAATATAATACTGCTTCTTTATCCAAAGCGCAGGAGCAAACAAAGAATACATTGAATATTTCAATATTGTGCTCAGACCGAATAAGGTTGTTCGTCCATAGCGATTGGAAAAAGTAAAAAACAAGAGCAATGCAAGCATTATCCAAACCGGTTGCTGGCCGTGTCTAAGCGTCATCAATACCGGGGAAGAATTAAAAAACAAAAAGAATCCGACAAAAAACAGCAAAGTATGCAAATCTGGTTTTTTGAAATTCAATCTATCCAACAGACCGCTTAACCGGTAAATCCACACGTAAATAAAACCAACAGCAACCATGCTCGCGATAAAATGAATCATTCTGGCCGTTTCGATATCCATAAAGGTAAATGGAATATAGAAAAGCAGCATACCAGGAAAGACTATAATCGGATCGGTCCATTCATAATATGGCATATTCTCCACCGCGTAAAAATCCTGCCCCCGGCAGAGCGCATAAGCACAAGCGACAAAGCTGGTAAAATCAATCTGTATCTCTTTATGGTAAATATGAATACCACGACCTAAGCAGAAAAGAAACAATACACCTCCGACAATATAAATGCCGAAAGTTTTGCTATAAAGCCATTTGGGTTCTCTCAAAATATCCCTCCTACAGAAAATAATTCAAAGACTCTCCCTAAACTTGCTTTTGGCTCAATCAATTACAGGAAAAATATTTAAGTTTTCTGCAAAACTAAAAAAATAAAGACTTATTTCTGTATTTTTCGTATATCGCCATGTCCAATTCTCTCTTATTTTATAGTCCATGGATGATAAATTACATTTTACACAAAAACAATTTATGAATTTAACACAAAAAAATATGTATTACAAGCCGAATTGTAACTTTTCGATCCTAATTGTCAATAATAATAAAATGTTTAAATATACAGACAGCTTGATTGTAATTTTCACCAAAACATTAATAATCAAGCTATTACATATAATTTAATGTTTTAAGCAGTCTTATCACTCGCATTGTTTGTAGTAAGGAGCCGCAATATCCAATATTTGCCGGAATATTTCTTCATTTTCAGCCGCAGGCATAATATACAGACCTTCCGGACCGATGGCATCCAGCAACGGCTTTACCTGGTCAGGCATTATCCCGATTGCCTGAACAGATTTCCCGGCTTCTTTAATCTTTTTATACATCGGATACCAGCATGAATCTCCACCTTTGGGTACATTTGGATCAGGCGTCCACTCAATCGCATCAAGCGCTTCTATCTCCAACAGTAAATCCAAGTGCCGTATACACTCGTGCCCGTCCAGATGATAAATTGAATAATCAAGCCATTCACACTGCTCCCTCAATCCGGGAACGACAAAACGTTCAAACATATCCGGACCGAACATCGCACACGCATCACATTGCACCTTGGCAACTTTTCCCGGCCCCCATACCTGAAACGCGGTGAAAACTGATGAACCGTCTTCTAGTTTACAAATATCGTACAATGCGTCATATACCTCGAACCAGGCTCGATTGATCTCTTTGGCTTTGCGCTCGACCCACTCTGGATTATCATACATATCAAGCAGTAAAGTCTGATTGCCGCGCAAACTGGACAAAACATCGATGTTTTCAACCAGATCAGGCAATCCAACCGCGTAACCCAAATGCTGTTTTTCAGCGGCACGACAGGCCTGCTGCAACGCAAACTGGAACCACTGATTGGTACGATCAAGTCTGACTTCCGGTAAAGCGTCAAGATCTTCAATCTCATTCCAGCAGGGATGAAACCAGACCGTAGAGGAAAATTCCGGTTCGGAACCTAACATGGCCGCCAGGCTGCCAGGCCCCATCATCGTATCGTAAACCGGCAGGGATTCTCCGAGGAACAAGCCTTTTGAAAGATTATGCAGATTGAGTTTCATGCGATATTCAATATCGCTGTGCAGTTGTGTCCCTGACTCGGCCTCACCGGGATCGGGCGCAGTAAATCTCGCGGCTCCCGCACCGCAATCATGCCAGTTCGCAATCACCAGTCCTTCATGGTTCCACCATTTGATAAAACGCTGTTTTGTCCGCTCCCAGTTTTCCTGTAACTGCATTGTCATTTTTAATCCTTGTTTTAATTGTTAAATGTCAAAGCTTTAATTATTATACTCTATTTACCTGAACAATAAAAACACAAAACAACAAATAAAAAACACTATAATCCAATAAAATAAGATCATAATCAGAAAGCAAAGAAATATTTAATACAACGTCAGACTTGATTTTCCCGGCAAAGGTGTGTAATATAAGCCATAAGAACTTTAACGCTTTTATTCTGTAAGGAGGAAATTATATGGATAGAGCCGAACTGATGAACATTTTGAAAAGCGCAAAAATATCAGACTGGAATGAAATCTCCGCGTTTATTGATTCACTGGTGAAAAAATCTCCACCAGTCAAAACGCTGACAAAAGAAGAATTTTACAAGCCTCTTAAAAGCGGCGTAGCTTTTATTACTTATGATTACGGTATTGACGGTGTTTCAATTGAAATCGCAAAATATGCCGAAGTGCTGGAAAAAATGCTGGCATCGGAAGATGGTTCCCCTGTTCCTATTCACCTCATCGGCGGAGAATTTTTTGACAAAGCGGATTCTGTCCTTGCCCCCAATTGGAAGCGATTTGTCATCGAAAATATAGACGGATGGGATAAATGGAGCGGAGGCAAGTATTTTTCAAAATTGTATTACGAAGATATGCCGGATGACAGTGATGTATCAAGAAAGATGGCCACAACCATGTGGCGCCAGGCAGTGGAGTTTGCCGATCATTTGAGCGAATACCTCGAAAATAATAAACTGAAATTATTGATCCCGGTAAATATTGCGTCAAATCCCGGCAATTTCGCCATCATGCTGGCATTGGTCATCGTGTCCGAAGCATTCGGAACTTTCGTTATCAGCTCCAACCACGACTACTACTGGGAAGGCGGCAAACCGGCTTCGCAAAAAAAAGATGGAGAACAACCGGGTGTTCGCGATCATTTTTTCCGGAATTGCGAAAATCTGTCATTTTTCAGGTTATTCAAACGCCTTTATCCCTGGAACGGGGAACGCTGGCTGCAAGTCAGCATCAACACCCGGCAATCGGAAACCCTTATCCACAAATTCGGCTTTCCTCCCGAGAAAACGTTTGAACTTGGAACTTTCATCAGCGATGATTTCTTTGTCGATGCCCTACCTGGCTACGTTTATTCGGTCAGAGAAAGAATGAACTACATAATCTCAGGCGGTTACTCTCAAATTCGCCCGGTCTCAATTAAACATCACATCAATGACCTGGATGACTGGATGATTCATCAAACTCCAATCGCCGTTGGCAGCCGGTCGGGGTTAACCCTGGATTTGCGCAAACCAACTACGTTGTATTGTCTCCAGCCGACCCGGGTTGTTGAGCGCAAACGCATCGAAATGGATATAGAAATGCTTGAGGCGTTGATGCATTATGAACCGTTCCAAAAGGAATTCGCGTCATATTCAGCTTATCAACTGGTCCTGCATATAACAGGCCCCACACCGATCGAGCATAAAGATGACCTGCAAAGTGTCCTTAACGCCTACCGGAAGATGTGCGAGTCATTGCCGCAGGAACTGGCTGAAAGGATATTCCTGGTCTTTTCAGTCGGCAACGAATATCATCGTTCATTCGAGGATCACGGCTTTGACCGTCTACATATAGAGGACATTTATCATCTTGCAACCGTTATCCTGTTTCCGAGCGAAACCGAAGGACGCGGTCTACCAATTTTGGAATCGAGCGCCGGAGGTATTCCGATCATCTGCAGCCGTTACTATCCCGAAGAAGTTTTTGCCGAGGTAATAGGCGAACACTTGCCTGACGCCGAACAAATCAAGTATCTGCATTTTCCGGAAAACGGTTATGATGAAAAATTCCTCGGCAAAGTAATGGACATGTTGCTGCGCCCGGATAAACTGTTGGAATGGAAAGAACACAACAAGGAAGCGGTCAAAAAGCGTTACAGTTCAGCAACCATCAGACGAAAATTCAAACAGTTTTTCAAGAGATTATATAACAGCGAAAACAGGAGCAGTTAATAATGCATATCGGATTCATCGAAGACACGCCATTGCGCGGCGGCACTCAGATTTGGGTATCCGAAGCGGTCGCGGATTTTATTGGAAAAGGCCATGAAGTAACCGTTCTATGCCCGGCCGACACCTGGATTGCTGAAAAATGCGCTTCGCTGGGAGCCAGAGTATGCACTTACGACTGGAACGAAGTCTGCTCAAAAGATGATGCAAACAAAAAGATTTGGATTAATGCCTTGACGCCCTGTGATACCGCGGTAACTACAGTACATCCGCCGCGAAATGATTTTCATTGCGCAATGTTTGCCGGCGAGTGTATCCGGGAAGGTGGACTTGATACTTTCCTGATCCCTAAAACCGGCTCTATTGTACCATGGTATAAACGCGAATATTATGTGCCTGAACCGGAGATCAATCATTCTGTGATTTGCATTACAGGTTTTACCCGGGATTATTTAATCAGCGATTACAAGATTCCTGCTGAAAAAATTGAATTGATCTATCAGGGAACCGAAGTTGACCGTTTTACTTCCACGCGGGTAACCAAGGCTGAAGCACTGGTCAGGTATAAGCTACCGGAAAACGCGTTCCCGGTTCTGGGGTCCGTCGGTGCGATTGAAGACCGCAAAGGGCAGATCATTCTATTGCAAGCCATGAAAAAACTGATTGACTCGGGGCGTTTACCCGATGTTCACGCCATGTTTGTCGGGGAAGGTCCTGACGAGAAAATGTTAAAAGCGGTAACAAAGGTCTACGGACTTGAAGATCATGTTTCATTTTTCCCGTTTACCAATGAACCGAACTTTGTCTTTGAAAGGATTGACATTCTGGCGTTCCCCAGTCTTTACAAAGAAGGCCTGCCAAATGTAATCCTCGAAGCCATGTCGATGCGTATTCCGGTAGTATCAAGCAGACTGGCTGGAATACCTGAAGCCGTCATTCATGGTGAAACCGGTTATTTGACTGATCCTGGCAATGTGGAAGCGTTTGCCGACGGCATTGAGTTTCTTGCTGAAAGCCGGGAAACCTGCCAAAAACTCGGAAATGCCTCACGCAAACTGATGGAAACCAAAATGGATAAGATGAAACAGTTCGATATTTTTCTTGCCTTTTTTAAAAAGCTGACTGGGAAATAAACAAATTGTTTAGACTAAGTATCTTGAGACAAGTTGTTTACATTTTATTTATAGTCTTACTGTCTGACTATTTGACAAATCAACTTTCAGCGTATATATTATCATCAAACAGACAACTTCGGAGGCTTGAACAATGGAATCGCGAATGAAACTCAGAGATGGTTGCTATTATCACCTGTATAACCGGATCGGTTGCTGCAAAGGCGAACACCCATTCTCCGAGATCGATAAGGAATACGGCTTTCGTCTTCTGCAAAATCTTTGTGATTACTTTCTGATTGAGGTCATTTCGGCCGCCTGGATGGGCAATCATTTCCACCTCGTGGTCTACGCTCCCGGGCCGGATGAACTGCCGCCGCTTGAGAACATCGTCAACCGGCATAACAATTATTACAAATCAATGAAAACAACATCGAAATTCGCCCCGAAAAATCCGGTAATCAGCCTCGATAATGAACCTCAATGCAAAGAAGTCGCCCTCAAAATGATCGATATAAGCCGTTTTATGTCGGCCTACCAACGACGCTTTTCCTGCGTATATAATGAAACCCGAGACCGGACCGGACAACTCTGGGGCAGACGTTTCAAAAGCACAATTCTCGAAAAGGTCAATGCCCTGGCCGCATGCGTCACCTATGTCGAACTCAACCCGGTTCGGGCCGGTTTGAAAAAAGATCCGGGCGAATATAGTTATTCCACTTGGGGACGCTACTGCCAAAGCGGCAGACACATATTTTATGGTAATTTTGTCAAACATATGAAACCGAATATCACGACCGGTGACACCTCGAAATGGACTGACAAAGAGTTGTTCGCGTTCTTCCGGGGCGAACTGGCGCGAATCGTAGCGGTTGAATCAGGCGCTTCCAGTGAAGAAATCTACGCCGCGCGCGATAAAGCCCGTCAAAAAGAATCCATGCACGTCCTTTTCCTGCGTCGCACCAGACACTTTACCGATGGCGTAATTCTGGGATCAAAAATATTTATCCGTGAAACCGGAAGTTGTTTTGGCGATCCAGAGCGAATGCGCAAAAAACAGTTATCCCGAGGACACTGTCCCACCGGCACCGCCCTGTATTGCTTCCGCAAACTAATAAACTCTTCATAACTCTTCAATATATCGTTTCTCAATCTAAATACATTAGAGGAAATTAAATTGATTATTAAAGCCAGCCAGTAGCTTGTGCCAGAAGTTTTGTGTAATAAACAAAGTTCGGCCAGGAGACGTCCGACGGGACACCATGATCGCAACTTGGGATAAAACCACCATCTTTAATAACCGGCATAATGCGTTCAATTTCAGCTTCCAGACGTTGACCGCCGCGAGCCATTTCCCGTTTGTCCACGCCGCCACGATAGGCCATGTTTTTACCGAAACGCTTCCTGAATTCGACAATGTCGTTGCCAGCCGCAACTTCGATCGGGTCACAGGCATTTACTCCGGCTTCTATCCAGATCGGAATCAATTCGTCAATCGCCCCGTCGGAGTCAATCGCGTAAAGAGGAATTCCAGCTTTATGGATGATTTCTCCCCAATACTTCCAGCAGGGGAGCAGGAACTTCCGGGTCATTTCCGGGGAAAGCATTGAATGTCCTTTGTATGCCATATCTTCAGAAATATGTATTTGATCAGGAGTATAGTATTGTAATGTTTTTTTTATCAAATCGCCGACATATATGCGCCAGAAATCAATCATTTCTTCAACTAAAGCGGGATTGTCGTAAAACATCATGCACAATCCTTCAAAGCCGCACCATTCCCGGAGAATCCAGTATGGGCCGGAAAAATTCAACTCGCTGAACCATGTACGGTCCTTCAAAATTTCCGCTTGTTTATTTATTTCATTTTCAGGGAGATAACGGGTGGGGTCATTTGCATCATAGCGCTTACGCATTTCCAGCCAGTCGGCTTTAGATTCAACAGGACACTTGATCCAGCGTCGAGTGCAGAAATCATGAGCGGTGCGCAAATAGGTGACATCAAATTCCAGGCCAATTTCGCAGATATTGCCTTTCCAGTCCTGTACCACCTGGGAGTTTTCCCCTTTTTCAATGACTTTTTCCTCAAACATCGGATTCATTTTTTCAAAAACAGGAAATCCCGGTCCGGATTTCGGTAATTCCAAGGTGACACCCGCCTGACGTGCCGCTTCATCTGTAATATCCTGGCCAAGCAGTCCTTCGGGCAGGCCTTCTTTGTACCATCTTGCGCGGGTTGATTCGCGTCCGCCGCCGGGATTAAGGGGGATGCGCTCCGGGTTTCCGAATAAAAGAGTTTCCATATACATGTCGCGTTGATTCATTTTTTTCTCCTTTTATTAATAAAACGACTTTGATTTTTTATGTTGTTGACTATAGTATAATTTGTTTATTTGAGATTGGCAAGCTGTTGGTTATTTAATTAATGCGCAAAGGTATATAAAATTCGATCATGAAGATTATTGTTTCTGAAAGATATCGGACCCCGCTTCCGCTGGAACGCCAGTTGGGGATGTGGGTGGATCGAATCGGTCACTCCGCCGGACATCAGGAGCCGAGCTTGCTGCGGATCTTGAATTTGTACGCGGTGGTATCGGTTATTGAGGGGCAGGGAGTATTTCAAAGTCCGAGTACGGGAACTATAGAGCTTGTGTCCGGTGATGCGGTATTGCTGTTTCCGATGGAGCCGTCGATGTATTATGATGATGGCCGGTCATGGAGTACGCGCTGGATTGTCTGGAACGGCGCTGATGCCGATAATTTGATCGCGGCTAATTGTTTTTCTCCGGCGGCACCGCTTGTCAAAGGCGGACTTGGGGTGATTGCTTCGGCCTACAGGCGCATTGAGGAACTCTTAAAGAGAGAGGATACTACGGCGATTATGGAACGGCGTAATATAGTGCATGAGCTGTTGCTTGAGTTATATCGCCTTCAGAATGCTTCCGGTTCTGACGCGAGCCGGGCTATGCTCGATAAGGTTAATACTTTTATGGCCGACCATTTGCACCGGGCATTCTCGGTTGAGGAGATGGCCAGATATTGCGGTTTGAGTGAGTCTCATTTTCGTCGTTTGTTTAAAGCCGCTACCGGAGCCAGTCCGGTCGAGTTTATTACCAGTCGCCGGATTACCGCCGCCAAAGAGTTGCTCAAGCGCAATGTTCCGATCAAGGATATTGCTGAGCAACTTGCGTTCCGCAGCGAGTTCTATTTTCGCCGGGTTTTTCGTGAAAAAGTCGGAGTTCCGCCAGGACAATACCGATAATGATTAGTGGCTCTATCACTGATAAAACCGGAAAAAACAAAAAGTCGGACTTGGAAAATTGTTAAGAGTCATATATAATATAACGTACGCGAAAAATGTGGCTTATAATACTGATTGGAACCATACTTATGCTCTCCGGATTCGAAAGACTTAAAGAGGCTTTTAGCAGTAACGAAAAAGAAGAATTAGTCAGCGTGTCCCTGGATTTGGGACAGTGCAAGCTTATTCCGGTTCTGACGATCAGGGAGATTTCTCCCGATGACGCAGTGAAGTGTGCTGAAACCTTGATGGAAAACGGAATTACCGCGATGGAACTGATGTTTCGCCGTCACAGCGACAGTATTGCGATAAAGAGCATAGCAAAAGAGTTTCCTGAGTTTTATATCGGCGCCGGCGGCATTCTCAACAGCGACCAGTTGTTGCGGGTGCTGGACTCAAATGCCCGTTTCGCGACCGCTCCCGGAGTTGATATGCATACATTACGCGAAGCAAGCCGGAACAAGATCATGTTTGCCCCCGGCGTAATTACCCCGACCAATTTGCAGATGATTCTGCGGACCGGACTTCTTGACTTCCAGTTTTTTCCGGCGGAGCAGGCCGGCGGACATGAGTTTATCGAGGCGATGATGATGCCTTTCGAGCATTTGCCGATCGAGGTATTCCCGAAAGGCGGTATCACTACGGATAAGGTTAATAATTATTTGCGGCTCAAACATGTCCGCAGTGTTTTTGTTGATGACATCGTAACGGTTGAGGATATTGAGAACAAAAATTTCGAGGCGGTCGGCCTCAGAGCAAAAAAAGCGGTTGAAATTGCCGGTTGAATCTCCGATCTATTAATTTGAAACTTTACTGATTGCTACAAAGTTTACTTTTCACTTTGAATTATGGCCTGTTTAGATGTATTTTACCTTTTGTTTAAATTGTGTTAATTTGCTTGAGAAACTGAAATGACTGGTAATAAAAACGAATGCAGTTTTGATCATATTGTTATTGGCAGCGGTCTGGCAGGGCTTTCCAGCGCTTTGCACCTGGCGAACAACGGCGGCTCGATTGCGGTGGTCACAAAGTTCGGGATTGATGAGTGCAACACCAAATACGCGCAAGGCGGTATTGCCTGTGTAATGGATCACGAAGATTCCTTTGACGAACATGTTCAGGACACCCTTAATGCCGGAGCTCAACTCTGTCGCAAAGACGTAGTCAGAAAAATTGTCGAAGCAGGACCGGCCGCGGTACTGGAGCTCATAGAACTGGGAGCCCATTTTACAACCCGCGGGGAAATGGGCGAATCTGAAAATAAAAACGATTATCATCTTGGTCGGGAAGGCGGGCATACCCGTCGTCGCGTACTGCATGCCGGCGATATTACCGGCGCGGAGATTGAGCGTATTCTGGTTGAATGTGTGACTTGTCATCCGAATATCAAGATTTTTGAAAACCACATGGCGATTGATTTGATCACGACCCGCCGCATCGGCTGGCTGGGGGAAGAAGCCTGTCTCGGGGTTTATGTCCTGGACTGCAAAACAAATCAGGTCAAGACGTTCCGCGGTTTTACCACGACCGTGGCTACCGGCGGGGCGGGCAAGGTCTATCTGTATACCAGCAATCCGGACGTGGCTTGCGGCAGCGGCGTTGCCATGTGCTGGCGGGCCAATCTGCCGATTGCCAATATGGAGTTCTTCCAGTTCCACCCGACAATCCTATATCATCCGAAAGTCCGCTCTTTTCTGATCAGTGAAGCGGTCCGTGGCGAGGGTGCGGTCCTGAAACGGATGACCCGGGACGGCCGTCTGGTAGAATTTATGGACAAGTACCATGTTATGCAAAGTCTGGCTCCGCGTGATGTCGTGGCCAGGGCTATTGACAATGAGATGAAGCGATCCGGGGCCGAATGCGTTTATCTGGATATCCGGCATCTGGATGAAAAGACTTTGAAACGGCGTTTTCCGAATATTTTCGAGCAGTGCCTCGAGGCTGGAATAAATATGGCGAAGGACCCGATTCCGGTGGTGCCGGCGGCGCATTATTCATGCGGCGGCGTGGTTACCGATATCAACGGTTTTACCGGGATCAACGGGCTTTACGCCGCCGGTGAAGCGGCCTGTACCGGTTTGCACGGCGCGAACCGGCTGGCCAGCAACAGTCTGCTTGAGGCGATGGTTATTGCCAAAACCTCGGCGCAGCATATCAGTGAAAATCTCGTTGAATTGAAAGAAAATTATCCTCCGGGCAAGGTGCCGACCTGGTCGTGTGGCAACGCCACCGACTCCGATGAACTGGTTGTGATTGCTCACAACTGGGATGAAATTCGTCGTTTTATGTGGGACTATGTCGGAATTGTCCGGACCGACAAGCGGCTTGAGCGGGCCAAGAACCGGATCAAGCTTATCCGGCACGAAATTGAACGTTACTACTGGGATTTCCTGTTGACGTCGGACTTACTTGAACTGCGCGATATCGCGACTGTAGCGGAAATAATAATTGATTCGGCTTTGAGTCGAAAAGAGAGCAGGGGGCTGCACTATAACTCTGACCACCCGGAGATGATGCCGGAAGGTCTCGACACCGTAATCAGGAGAGATCGCTAAACTATGCTAACCAAAATGGCCGCCGCCCCCCACATCATTACAGTTGTCGATACTCTGCAGAAAGCCGGATTTGAGACCTACGTTGTCGGCGGCGCTATTCGTGACCTGATGCTTAACCGTGAACCCAAGGATTATGACCTTTCCACTGCTGCTTCACCGGAACAGGTGCGCCAGTTGTTCGGACGGCGCCGGGCCAAAATTATCGGCCGCCGATTTAAGCTGGTTCATTTGTATAACGGCAAAGAGATTATTGAGATCAGTACTTTTCGGCGGCGTCCGGAGCCTAAACCGCCGACGAAATTCAATCCGAAGTATGGCGAAGCGCCGGAAAATATGATTTTCCATGATAATGAATACGGGACCGCGGAAGAAGACGCTTTCCGGCGTGATTTTACCGTTAACGCCTTGTTTTTCGACCCGGTATCCGGCGAGGTTATCGACCACACCGGACAAGGCGTCGATGATATCAAGAACGGCAAAGTCAGGGTAATTGGCGATCCGGCTCTGCGTTTTGAAGAGGACCCGGTCAGGATGCTGCGTGCGTTGAAACTGGTCGGGCAATATGGCTTCACTATGACTCAGGATACCGCTGAAGGTCTGCGCGATTCGCTGGACCTGATTTCCCATGCTTCGCATTCTCGGTTGACGCTTGAGCTTGAAAAAATTCTGAAAAACGCCTATTCCAGCGATATTTTGAAAGCATTCCATGAATATGGTTTTCTCGGTTACTTCCTCCCTAATCTTGAAAAAGCATGGGAAACCCCGGCCGGTATTTATGCGCTACAGCTGCTTAGCGAACGCGACTTGAGATTACGCGACGGACTTTATCGCGACAGTATTTCTTTGGCAATGGCCACTTTGACGCTGCCGTTTGTCGAGGATCAATTGGGCCGTGGCGTGAAAGGCGATCTGTGGCAGCATAGGCCTTTCGTCGACGCTGATATCAGGGATATTGTCGATGACTTTTTTCTGCCTCACCACATGATCAAGCGTCTGGACTATGCCGCCCAGCGCACAATTATGATGCAGCCGTGGCTGATGAGTGCCGATAATCCAAAAAAATATATCAACCGCAAAGGTTATGCCCATGCCAGGGAACTTTTAATTCTGCAAAATAACATTGTCTGGAAAGATGACGAACTTGAGGAGTTATGGCCGCATCGTATGGTTGATAGTGTTCGCAACGATTTTGACAATAAAAAGTCCCGCCGCAGAAGGCCCCGCCGCAAAGGCCCCCGGAAACAGCACTGACTGAATATCCACTATCCAATATCCAATATCCAACACGGACGGAGCGAAGCGTAGAGGCCAGCTTTAAGCTGGAATGAAATGGCAACTTCCAAGTATGAAGTGAATTATTCGGGAGCTCGAGCTCCAGCGCCGCATTTTTGGAGCTTAGATTTTGTCATTTCCCGGATGATTTAATTTATCAGACTTTTTATCGAGAGTTTTACCGCCTGGATGATTCTGATGTTTGCGAATGCCGGTCTGGGGACCAGCGCTCCCGGACTAGTAACGCATGTGGGTAAAAAAGCTGTGAACGGATTTGATTATCAATATATATATGCGTGAGCATTTCGTTGGGCAATATCCAATGTCCAACACGAACGGAGCGAAGCGTAGAGGCCAGCTTTAAGCTGGAATGAAATGGCAACATCCAAGTATGAAGTGAATTATTCGGGAGCGCGACGCTCCAGCGCCGCATTTGTGGAGCTCAAATCTTGTCTATTCCTGGGTGTTATTTTTGAAAAATATATTCATTCCACGAATCACATTGATTATTCCGTCTTTTTAATATTCTTTTGGATAACAGGACGAATCCATTACTTTCCACTTCACTCACAAAAGTTTCATTGTCCGGCCAATAGTATTCTCTTCTGCCGTTAAATTCTTTAAAATAGTTTACGCTGGCTGGAGAACAATTGTTGCCGGTGAGAAAATACCCGCCTTTTTTCAAGGTAGAGTAAATATTTTGCCACATTTCGGTACGCGGCAAATCAGTAATCATGTGAATGCAATCGGTATCAAAAACAAGATCAAATTTGTCTTCGGGTAAAACGTTCTGTTGGCTCAGATCGGCACATATCAATAAAATATCTTTGTTCATTAATTTATTTTTGGCGTATTGTATTGCGGTTTCCGAGATATCCATTCCTGCTGAATTTTTGAACCCCATGCTGTCGATGATCTCAAGCATATTGCCCATCCCACAACCAATTTCCAAAATATCAATATTTTTTGAAACCTGAACTTCTTCCAGGAACCAACACAGGCGGTCTCTTTTAGCTATATACATTTGTTGAGAGCCCCAGCCTTCCTTGTTTTCTTTCAGAAGCTTTTCATACTCTCCATCAAAATACTTTTTTTCGTCAAGGCTTTGGGAATATATTTTGTCCCGATGGTCTGAAGCTCGTTTTTTTTCGAAATTTTCGTTTTTTACATTTATTTTTTGCATGCATAAACCCCCTTAACAATTTTTATAACTATCAAATATATAATTGCAGGTTAGCTAAAAATTCGTATGAAAAAAATAATTTTTATTCAAGCAAAAGAAAAACCGGTTTTAACACCCACTATAAAAAGTTTTGTAAGAAGTATCTTATTCAGATTTAGAAGCGGCAATTTCTTTATCTAATTTAGCTTTTTCAAATTCAGATTTAGCAAGGTCATTAGCTAGGATTTTATCAAGTGGTTTTTGAACTTTTTTATACCAAAGTAAGAAACCTGTAGACGTTAATACAAAACCTAAAGCTATAAATAAATAACTAAAATAAGTTATTATTTTTGACTCCTCCTGCAATAAATTTAGTCGTTGATGGTATGCTTTTTGCGATATATAATCAGTATTTATTCCATCTCTTAAATTGGATAGACTACTAATCCTTGTTTCAAGGTTGGACAGAAATATGCTCGTATCTTTTTTCTGAATATTATCTTTTTGATAAGTTTCGAATAACACAGAGATAGTTCCAAGTTTATCATTAAATCTTGCTATCTTATTGTTTAGGTTATCTTGTTTTTTTAAAAACTCAATATTGTTTTGGGAAACTTCTCTTACTTTTATCTCACAAAAATATATCGAAAATATTATAATAACAATACCCGATAAGCTCATGAACTTATACAGGTTATCAGTTGGTAAGTTTGGAATCATTTTTGTGTTGTCCTTATATGAATTAAACTAAGTTATTCATGTCAATATTACAACCACAAGCTTTCATTTCTTTTGCAACTGCAAAATGCCATGCATCAGCTTTATCTAATGGGATGTAAACAACTCCACTTATATCATTCGGTTTTTCAATATTTCCATCGACTAATGCAACAACACTTTTCCGTCCTAGCTTTCCGATAAGATAGCCATGTTCAAAAACAACATTTTGACGCGCTCTAAGATTAAGCTTGTCTTTTTCTTTCTGGGTATTACCAACATCATCCGGCGTATATAGTACTATTCCAAAACAAACATCAGAATAATGTTCAATTTTTTCAATAATAGTTTTTCCTTTACTCGCTTGCTCGTGTAAAATGGTAGCCTCAAAGCCTAGTCTTTCAACAAACCTAGCAACTTTATTTTTTGCAGCTTCGTCATGTCCATGAACGATAAAGACCTGTTTTGAGTCTGTATTATTTATAGTTGACGTAGAAATTTGTTGATCATCTTCATCTATATCTTCCAAGTAATTATTGAGGAGCAATAGTGCATTTTTTAATCCTTTTTGAAAATAGGGAATTGCTTTACTGGGATCAGATTGAAAACCATCCCTTGTGCATAAATAAATATTGTAAAAAGAAACTTCTTTAAAGGCATTAAACTCAAAAGAATCCTTACCGTATGTTTTTGTTAGATATCTTGATACTTCACTTTTCCATGTTTTGAACTCAGGTGTGCTTGATGGACTGCCTGAACTGACACTTTTAAAACTTTCACCCTGCTTGATAAGCCGATTTAATTTATTATCCATAGTCTGTCCTTTTGATCCAAGGTTCTATCATTTATTAACGTCCCTTAAAAATATAAACATTCAATAGAGTTATTTCAACCACTACTTAAAAATTCAAGCTTAAATGTATCATGAAATAAAAGACTATCCTAAAATCTTATATTCAACTGTATATAGAAAACCAAAGAATGGACTCTCGAACCTCTTGTCGGTTCTCATCCTTGCGGAAACGCCTGTGGGAAAAATTAGCTGTGGACTGTGGACTTTAGACTGTGGACTTATAAATAAAATGGCAACCCCGCAAGGATTCGAACCTCAACTAAGTGGACCAAAACCACTTGTGCTACCATTACACCACGGGGTTGCAAGCAAAATGTTTAATTTTGCGAATTTATATAATAGCGTTTTTTTTGAATTTTTCCAGTCCAAAAGTAAATATTTATGCGAAATTTTTGCTTTGCCGTGATATATTATCAGGATTTTGATTTTCCGGTAAAATGAATTATGTGAATATAAAATATAGAAAGACTCATGCGGAACTATAATTTGCACCATGGAGAGCATGAAGAACACGAAGAAGTATTTAAATTTTCAGCTCCAGCTGAAAAATAAATTTTCGTGCGTTGCCCTGCACAATGCTCGCGCTCATTTCATTGTTCGTGGTTAAAATTTGCATTTTGCGCGATTCTTAACAATGTAGAAAGAAGGGTCTATGTCTGAAGAAAGTAATATAAGGAAAAGAAACGCGAAACAATATATCGCGATTTCACTCAGCGGTTTCGCGATGGGGGTGGCCAATGTCATTCCCGGGGTGTCCGGCGGCACAATGGCGTTTATTCTGGGGATTTATGAGGAGTTGATCGACTCGATCCGGCAGTTTGCCTCGCTCGACACGTTTAAAATGGCGCTGAAATTTGATATCAAGGGATTGTTTACCAAATTGCCGTGGCCGTTTCTGCTGGCATTGGGAATCGGGGTGCTTGTGGCGTTTGCTTCGGTTGCCCGGTTGTTTACCTGGCTTTTGGATAAACATCCAAGTATGACCTACGCGTTTTTCTTCGGGCTGGTGCTGGCTTCGATCTTCACGGTTCTGAAAAAGGTAAAAAAATGGAACTATGCCACAATTTGCGCGTTGGTAATCGGGGCGGTTGCGACTTATTTTCTGGTTACCCTGGTGCCGGTAAAGACCCCGAATACCTGGTGGTTCTCGCTGGTAAGCGGAATGATCGTCATTTGCGCGATGATCCTGCCGGGGATCTCCGGTTCTTTTCTGCTGCTGATCCTGCGGCAGTATCGTTATGTCTGGGGAGCGGTCGGGGCTTTGACGTCCGGAAAAATCACTGTGGAATCGATTCTGACGGTGTTTTGGGTCGGGATCGGTTGTGCTGTCGGGCTTGGATCGTTTGTTCATCTTTTAAACTGGCTCTTCAAGAAATTTCATGATTTGACGGTGGCAACCCTGATCGGTTTTATGGTCGGTTCGATGTGGAAACTCTGGCCGTGGAAAGAAGTCATGCTGTACAGTGTCAAGACAAAAGAGCATCTTTTCGAGATAAATATGACGGAAGCCGGAAGCCGGATTGCGCTCAATACTTTTCGCGGGATGGAAGGGGCAAAAATAGTTCCGCTGGTCGAACGCAATGTCCGGCCGTTTTTCGATAACGCTTTTATCGGAGCCCTGGCCCTGGCGGTGGTTGGTTTTCTGATTGTTTACGCAATGGAATATGTGGCCGTTAAGATAGAGAAGGCGGAAAAAAATAAAATAACGGCGGCGGAATAATTATGCATCAGATTTGTTTTGAAATAGGTTCGTTTTCGATTCGCTGGTACGGGGTTATGGCGGCTCTCGGATTTATGACGGCGATGTTTGTTTTCAGTTATCTGCGGGGGTACGGCGGTTTGAATTCCGATCAGACGGCCAACCTTTCTCTGCTGGCTATTTTCGGTGGCCTGCTCGGGGCCAGGATATTTTATGTGGTTCAGTTCTGGTCCAAATTCAAGCATAATCTGTTTGAGATAATCCGGGTGGATCATGGCGGGCTGGTTTTTTACGGCGGTTTTCTGGTTGCGGCCGGTTTGTTTATCTGGTATTGCCGCAAACATAAACTGAATATGCTGGCGGTTCTCGATGTGGCAGCGCCCGCGGTCGCGGTCGGCCATGCTTTCGGGCGGGTTGGCTGCTTTCTGAACGGCTGCTGTTTCGGGCGACCGACGGATATGTGTCTTGCGGTTACTTATCCGCCGGGAGTTTTGCCGGAACGCTTTGACTTTGGTGTATCCCGGCATCCGGTGCAGTTGTACGAGACATTCGGCAATCTGGTGATATTCGGAATATTATTTTTCCTGGTCGGCAAACTGAAACGCGGCAGATTGACCGCGTTGTACCTGACGATGTACGGAGTTCTGCGGTTTGTCGATGAATGTTTCCGCGGCGACCATACCGATAAAATTTTAGACACGTTTACCCGGGCTCAGTTCATTGGTTTGTTCCTGATCCCGCTAGGCATAATTCTCTATATAAAGTGTGCAAAGAATGAGCGACTCGAAAAAATTGAAACTGACAGTTCCGCCGGAACTGAAAAAGACCCGGCTTGATGCGTTTCTGGCCGAGGCCTGTCCTGATGATTCCCGTTCCCGTTACCAGAAGTTGATCAAAGACGGTCTGGTCAGGATCAACGGGGAAGTTTGTACTTCTCCGCGGACCAAAGTGGCGCAGGACGACATTATTGATGTTGAAGTTCCGCCGGTTCCGGTGATGGAGCTGGACGCTGAAGATATCGACCTTGAAATATTGTATGAAGACGATGTGATGATCGTGATCAATAAACCGCCGGATATGGTGGTGCATCCCGGGGCCGGTAATTTTACCGGAACAGTGGTCAACGCCTTGATCGGGCATCCCGGTTTTGAATGCGATCTGGAAGGCAGTGAAGGCCGTCCCGGCATTGTTCACCGTCTTGACAAGGATACGTCCGGCTGTCTGGTTGTGGCGAAGACGCCGCAGGCGCAATTCAAATTGTCGCGTTCGTTTGCCAATCGCCAGGTTGAAAAGACCTATGCCGCGCTGGTGCGGGGGCGTCCCGCACGTGAAAAGGAAAAACTGGTCAGTCTGATCGGGCGTCACCCCGTCGACCGTAAGAAGATGGCGATTGTCTCGCGCGGCGGCAAAGAGGCGGTGACGATCTATGAGCGGGTATGCAGCGGCAAAATGGATGACGGTACGCCGGTAAGTATGCTCAGTGTGCGAATTTTGACCGGCAGAACTCACCAGATCAGGGTGCATCTGGCATTTCGTAAACTGCCTATTCTTGGTGACATAGTCTACGGCAACAGCAAGACGGCGGCGATGGCGCCGCGGCAGATGCTGCATGCCTGGAAACTGAAAATTCCACATCCGGATGACGGACGCATCATGGAATTCGAAGCGCCGCTGCCGGAGGATTTTGAAATGATCATGGGCCAGGTTTGGCCGGATGACGATGATGAATTAAAATAATTCTTCACACTGAAAGGGGAAATCGATGTGGGATGCAATCAAAATATTGGCCTGGTTTGCCGGTTTTCTGCTTGCCATTATATTGGTTAACTGGTTCAAGCACATTAAGGTAGAGCCTGATCCGTGGGCGGGGGAAGTAGATGAACAGGAAATTGAAGAAGACGGCAAAGCGATTTGCCTGAACTGTTCGCGTCCGATAGACAATCCAAGTCAGCATTATTGCCCGAACTGTGGTAACATCACTGGGGAATACACCCGGTATATTCCGTTTGTCAATATTCGTTTTAATTGTTCGATTTTCGGGAACATCTGGCATTCCTTAAAAGATCCGGAAACGTCTTTTGCGAAAAAGTTTTTTAGTTTCATTTTAATTTTCTTACTGGCACCGGTTATGCTGCTGGTATTCGGGGTGATGAATTTGTGCGGATTATTCAGGAAAAATAATCAGGAACGCAGCAAAGACGATAGCTTCGATTCACGTCACTATTGAGACGGTACGGTTAAGTCACGATGATTCATATTATGTGATTGGGAGCGCGTAGCTCCAGCTGCGCATGGATGGACACGATAGATCTTTTTTCATTGCAATGAGCAGAAAAGCTTTATTCAGCATACCGGCTTGGCGCGTGTGCTGCAGTGGCCTGCGGCGCTCCAAAATCCGTAGCCATATCATGTAAAAACCCTATAACAGACTTTCAACTTTGCCCTGCGTAATGTCCGCGCTCACTTCGTTGTCAACCTTCAACTTTTAGCTAACATCATTAATTTAAATGGATTCTGGTAGTTCCATGAAAAAAGTTGTTCCGGTCCAGTCATTACTTTCAACTTTTATTTTACCATGTAAATAGTTTTCCCCAAAAAGCTTCATACTGTATGTTCCAATTCCGCGTCCGGTGCCTTTGGTAGAGAACGAACGTTTGAATAATTGCAGCTTAATATCTTCCGGAATAACGCCCGGATTATTTACCGAAAATACCACTCCTTTCCCTGAAATAGTTGAACTGAGAGTTATTTTGTCACCGGGGGATGCCGCTTCCAGTGCATTTTTTGTCATATTCCCGATTACCCGGCGAACCAGGGCTGGATCGGTACAGACTTTTGTGTTTTCAGCGTGAGGTGAAGTTTCCAATATTTTATTTTGAGCGACCTGATGGGAGCTGTATAGTCTTATTACATCTTCCAACAGGCTGAGTGAATCAATTTCCTTAACATCAACTTGAAGAGTATGGTTTTCTGCATTTTTCAGTTGTCTTTGGGATTGAATTTCTTCAATCAGGTTTTGCGATGTTGTAAAAATCATTTCTGAAATTTCTTCAGAGTCAGAGTTTTGAAGAGAATCTTTCAGCAGTTGGGATAACCCGAAAATGCCTCCGGCGCTGTTAAGGATATCATGGAAAAATACTCTTTCCAGCACTTCCTGACGTTTTTCGCTGCTATTGTCCTGGAGGGTAATTATACTGTAACGTCTTGGCCCCATATCCAAAGGAATGGCCCACACTTTCAAATCAATAGCTTCATTGTCCAATGTCAGTATTCTGCATTCCCCTTGTGCCATTTTGCCGTCAAGAGCATCTTTGGCAGAGTTGAATAATCCGCAATACTTGCAGGAGCTTGTTTGTCCGCAGCCTTCGCTGCCTTGATGAATGGCATGATTGCAATGCAGTAATTCACCTGGTAATTTCCCCATCGCCTGACGGTAATCATTGATTCCGACAAAATTCAATAACCTCATATTGGCAAATATGGCTTCCCGGTTTTCATTAATGATCAAGAGCGTATCGGGAATCGAGTCTATTAACTTTCGGACGAAATCTGAATTTGACAATAGTTTCATATCCTCTTCTTGCGGTGTTCCAATACTGAAGTGAAAGCATATTAATAAATCTTTTAGACTCATAATGCGTATCCTCATAATGAAATTACAAATATGGGAAAATAGCTACCTCATTTTCAATATACTGTATGAATCATCCTTTTGCAATAAACTTTTTGTTTCCGCAGTTTCTTGTGCTTATACCATAAAAAACATCACTTAGTTTTATGAAATCATATAACAGGTTGAATACTAGTTCATTATCCTCGGTATTCTTTGTTTTTGCAGAGATTCTGTTTTGAGTTTCATTACTGCCGGTTTTCCATTCCTGGAAATTTTATTGAAATTTTATGATTTTTTTAAGAAAAAGGGGTTGACTTTGGAATATTATGGACTATAATGGAATTAAATGGAATGGAGTTTTCAGCATGCTGGCATTTTGCGGACAAGACCCCTGTTCGGTAGACGCAAACGGGCGGATCAAATTGAGCCCCCGGGTTATGAGTGATTTCCAGGAACGTTGTTCCGGTGAGATCGTGATGCACTGTTTACCGGAAAAAGCGATAGCGCTTTACCCGGAAGAGGTCTACCTGAAAATGCGTGAGGAAGTAACCAATCCGGCCTCGAAAGCGGCGGCCAATATGGCTCACCGCAAGACGATGCGGCGTTTCGGTTCGATGAGCCGTTCGGAAAAGATCTCGGCGCAGGGCAGGGTAACACTGCCGGCGATGTTTCGGGAATATGCCGGGTTGGCTCCCGGGGGAGACGCGATTGTTGTCGGAGTCGAGATCGGGGTTGAAATCTGGAATGTCGAACGCTGGCAGGCGGAAATCCTGAATATAGACGAGCATGTCAACGAAAAGGGTGCTCGTCAGATGATAAATGATTTGGAGATTGAAACTGAGGAGACAATCGACCGTGACTGAGGAACGGGATATTGTCTGAATAAATAAGAAACTTAACCAGGAGGATGCAGAATGAAGCACGACTTGAGAAAGAGTAAAAGATTTGTAGTGTTCGCCATGTTGGCAGCGGTATCCTTTCTGTTACTGGGAGCCGGCGGGCTCTCGCAATACAATAAAAAGATCATGCGCCACTCGGAAGAGGAAAGCAGGATCAGGCTTCTGGCGGAAACGATTGCCATGCAGTCGCCGGAAGCGGTGCGGGAAAAATGGTGTGAACTGGCGCGTAAGTCGCCGCGTGATTTTCTCCGCATGACCTGCGATGATTTAGGTCCGCTTAAATAATCGCTTGAAACAGCCCCCCTCATTTTTTTCTTTTAAAGGGCGCGGATATCAAAAGTATCCGCGTCCTTGTTTTTTGCAGCGCTAATGATAGATGTTTCCTAGGATTCTTTATCCTTCTCTTAGCCATGATTCAATTTGACTGTCGGGTTGCATTGTTTTAAATTGTTTATTTCAATGTTTTTATGACTTTTAAATAAAGTAAGTGATGCTTTTTTATCATTATGAAATGATGTTAAATTTAAAAGTAGATGCAACTTCTTTACTTTTATTTGCCGGTTTTGAATCATCCGTGCATCCTGTTTTTTTGCCGAAATTCTTGACAGGAGCATTAAGCGGTAATATAATAGTTCTATTATTAAGGAATCAAAAAAAATGTCTTTTTTGTTATTAGGATATTTTGTTTTGATCCGCTTACAATGAACTCATAAAGGAGAAAACAATGATCAAGTCAACTGGAATCATGTTGTTTGCCGCAGCGTTCGGTATTACTGCCTATGCTGCTGAAATTCCAACAATGAAAGACGGAAAACTAAAGCTGGAAGCCGAAAAAGGCAAGATATCCGGGCCGATGAAGGTCAAGGATGACAAGGCAGCTTCTGCCGGTAAATCGGTGGTATCCGCCAAGGGCGGGGCTCTGGAATATGAATTTATGGTTGATGAGGCCGGGGAATACGTGATTTGGGGCAGGGTGATCGGCCCGGACGGAACTAAGGACTCATTCTTTGTCAGCATCAACGGCGGACCTCAGCTTATCTGGGATATTGGCGGTAAACAATATGGCTGGCGTCAGATGAAAGGACGTAAGAAGCCATCTAAGCATAAACTGCAAAAAGGCAAAAATACCTTGAAACTGAGCTATCGGGAACCGGAAGCGGTAATCGATGAAATCTTTATAGCCAAACCCGGCGTCAAACCGCCGAAAAAATAATCTGTAAAGCTTAAAGTTGAAGGCTTAAGGTTGAAAGTGTAACGCAAAGCCTGGAAAGATTGAATCAGGAAGTTACAATAATATCCCGCTCGGGTTTATCTGACTTAGAAGAGCCTCGTGTCAATTTGTCTGGACACGGGGCTCTAATTTTTTAAAGACGGCGACTATCGGGCCAGAGAAAATATACAAATTGACAATTACCACAATTGCTTTTACCTGGAAGATGACGCCCAGGATCAGAATGGTCAGCAGCAGGATCAGGCTGCGTGGATTGCGGCGTACCGACTGCAGCCAGCGTCCAACATGCGGGTAGGAGATATTACTGACCATCAGCAGTCCGAGAATGGCCGCGTATACAGGCAGTATCCAAGCCAGCGGCTGCAGGTTACCTTTATAGATGGTGCTGTAAAAAATTACCGCAGAACAGATACCGGAAGCAGCGCCGGGAGAGGGGAGCCCACTGAATTTGTCGCCGCTTTTCTTTTCCAGCATGGCGTGGACGTTATACGTGGCCAGTCGCAAGGCGGCGCAGCCCATGTAAACCGCGCAGAGCGCCCAGACGATCAGGTATTGGGACTGGCGCATCTCTTTAATACCATGAGCCATGACTGCCACCATGACTGCCGGCGCAACCCCGAATGTAACCATGTCGGCCAGTGAGTCCATTTGCAGGCCGTGCATACTGGCGGCATTGAATATGCGGGCGGCGAAACCGTCAAGGGCATCGAAAACCATTGCGAAAAGAATAATCCAGGCGCAGACGGCAAAAACATCCAGTTTATCGCTTTGTTTAAACTCCAGATAGGCGTGCAGGGAATAAAGGATGGCCCCGAAGCCGCAAAGCGAGTTGCACAGTGTCAGTGTGTTGGGAATATATTTGAACCAGCGGTTGCGCTTGATGAATTCCTTAAAACGGTTTCTTAACATGTGAGTTGCCTCAGTTTTTATCTTTCATTTCAGCCATTACAGTGGAGCCGGCAAAAACCCGGTCGCCGATTTTGACGGTGGCTTCCAGGCCTGAATCGACCGGGAAATAGAGTTCGGTCCGTGACCCGAATTTGATCATCCCGTAGATTTCGCCTTTGACCAGTTCCCGGCCTTCCTCTACCGGGCAGACAATTCTGCGGGCGATCGCTCCGGAAATCTGCTTGACTGCGACCGGGAACTCTTTGCCGCAAACCGTACCGGTTCCGGCGATGGTCATTGACTCGTTTTCCTTGCCGCATTTCGGATCGCGGGCGTCAAGGAACTTTCCTTCTTTATATTTAAGAAAATCAACTTTCATTTTGCAGGGGGCGCGGTTTACGTGGACATCCAGGACTGAAAGGAAAATGCCGATACAGACAACTTTTTGTCCTTTGAAATAGTCGAAGTCGCATTCTTCCAGTTCTTCGATATCTTTTACCACGCCGTCGGCCGGAGATACTACCAATTCTTCGGCTTCTGGTATTTTCCGGTTCGGAACCCGGAAAAACGCGGCTACCGCCGCCCAGATAATAAACGTTAATCCAGCTAACACGAAACCGGTCACCGGACAGGCTTTATAGGCCAGCCAGCAGAATGCTCCAATCAGAATTAAAGCGATCATTCCTGAAACGCCCCATTCGCGAATGCCATACTTTGTCAAATACATATTCAATGCTCCTGTTTGAATTTTATAATTTAAATTTCTTTATTTTTTACCACGCCATATTTTTTCCGGCTTTTCTTTTGCGTCTTCTCTTTTCGTTGTCGATAAGCGATAATTGCTTTCAACGCGATAAAATAACCCGGAATTGCCAGCAGTACCGCGAATAGCAGTCCCCCGGCAAAAAATGATGCGATAATTGACCAGCCCAGGTTGAACAGTTCGCCCAGTTCCTGTTTCTCGATAACGTCCTTCATCGATTCCCGGATATGGTCGTATTCAAACGGCTGCATGATCAGCCAGCTGCCGATATAGCACTGGAGCGGATAAATGATCCAGATCGTAAAATGATTTGTCACAAATGTAAAGACAATCGATGGAATTTTTGCCGCCTTCAACCAGATAGCCAGCGGAACTACGACCACGATTTGCAGTCCGAACGGTATCAGCATACCGATAAATAGTCCGAGTGAGACTCCTCTGGCAATGTATTCCGGTTCTCCTGATTGTCTGATAAACTTGAAATAATAATATTTTGTTATTCGGCCAATATTATTTTGATTGTGTTTGACCTTTTTATTCATTTTATATTGAAAATACCCCAATAATGTTACTAATTTTATCCTGATAATTTATCATGTCAACTACTAAATCGCAAGCCTGCGACTAAAAAAGCCGGAAAATATAATTTATCGATTTGCATAACCCATGGTTTCGGGTGTACAATAGTTTTTTAATCCGCACGACAGATGGCGATAGTACCGCTTCAAACTTCGCGCATTGCGCTGCGGAAGCGGAAAAAACATAAAATGTACCGGGGAAAATTCCCCCGCAGCGAGCAGCGAAAGCAACCTGATGATTTTGTGTGCTTTTTAATGCGTGCTTGCTCTGTATCAAAGTCTCTGTATGGTTGTATCGTTGATAGGATGAACATAACAAAAATTTTAATTTGAATATTTCAGGAGGATATTATGTTTAGATGCAGTATGATTGACCAGAAATGTGTTATTCCGGAAGTTGTTTCGGCAGATCCGTCGCAATGGCCGGATTCGACTTTGCTGTCAGATGAATTCTGGGGCTTTGTCGCCCATGAGTACAAGGGGTATATCTATTATACCGGCAGTGATTTTCCGGCTCCGAAAAAAACGCTTGCCAAAGCGGCATATACCGCGGACGCATTGATCGTAGCAGTAGAAATGGATGAGCCGGATATGGCTTTGGTAATGGATAACCTTGAAAATAACAGTCCGGGTTATTTTCAGGCCGACCATATTACCCTGAACATTATTACTCCCCGGCAGGACCGGTTTCTCGCTTCAATCAATCCACTTGGCAAATTACACGCGGAAAAGAATATGGAACGAGACATCGAGCCTTTTTTCTCCGCTGAAGTTAAGGTAGCGACTGATTGCTGGCAGGCGGTTTTTACAGTTCCGCTGGCGGCTATTGGAGTTGAGCCGGAACCCGGCACCGGGTTATTATTTGACATCGTTCGTCAGGAGCAGGGGCTGGCTGCGGTCAGTACTTTGACCAGAGCCGCGGTTGCTCCTCCATATAATTATATATATGAGTATCCGGTGTTTCATTTTCAGCCGCTCTTTTTTGAAGATGAAGGAAAAGTCCCTGATGGCGAATTCGCCGACGGCTGCAAGGCTGAATTAATTGCCGGCAGCCAGGTAAATGCCGGTGAATTCTGCGAGCCGGTCATCCGTTTGATCACTGGGGCTCACGGATTGGAGCCGGGCGCGCGTATCCGGCTCTCGCATGGCGCGCCGGTGCTGAACTGCGGAGTTTCCTGGACGGAGCCGCTTGACTGGCAGGATGTCCAGATTACCAATCCACGCGGGGCCGGTTATCTGAGTTTCAACGGAGCCGGATTTGATATCAGCACCAACGGCATCTATACCGAAGCTGTTTATGTCGGCAAAGAACATCTTCCGGCCGGAACTGAAATTATGATCCGAATCGGAGATCGTTCTCATGGTGGCCCTGGCATCAAAGCAAGTATTGTTGCCTGTCCGGAGCATCGAATGTTTGTGAACATCGATACTGGCGCCAAAGGATTGTTTGAACCGCTTGAACGGCCCTGTGTGAATGTGCGGAGCGGTCCGGCTGCTAAATTGATTGTTACCAATCCCGGCGCGGTTCCCGGCGATGCCGAATTTGAAGTAATTGTGCGGGCGGTTGACCATTACGGTAATATTTGCCCGGACTTTTCCGGCAAGGTCGCGTTTGGATGTGACGCGGCGGAATATTGTTTTCCTGCTGAATTGATGTTTACCCCTGCCGATTGCGGGGTGAAGGTGGTTGCCGGGAAGATTAAATCACCAGGCGTTTTCAGGTTTTATGCCGATGCCGGGAATATTTCCGGTTCCGGTAATTATCTGTCTACGGACGGCAGTTTCGGTGACGGCTGGATTTTATATGGCGACGTCCACTGTCATACCTGTACTTCGGACGGCTGGAAGACTCCTGAAGATAAGGTTCTGGAAAGTCGTCATCTTCGCGGTTTACAGTTTATGGCGCTGGCCGACCATGATTTTGATCAGTCCCCGGAAAAGTGGGCCCATTATAAAAAAGTGGCTCGCGAGAGTGATTGTCCGGGGCGCTTTATTGCATTTCTGGCGCATGAATGGACTCCATCGGCCGGTCATGGTAAAGCATTGGTCAAGCGTGGTGAAAACGGTCATTATGTCGTGCTTTATCCGGGATTTGACGGCGACCTGATGCGTGCCAATCATCCGGATACCGATACTTATGTCAAACTTTTTGCCGAAGCCCGGAAGCAGCCGGGAGTAATGGTCATTCCGCATTATCATGGTACCCGGCCCCCTTTTGATCCGGAGATCAGCTGCGCGATTGAAGTCGCCGCCTGGGATGGGAAGGTTTGTGACGAACATACCGGGGCAAATGACAACCGGGATCTTTTCGGGACTCTGAATGATGGGGCGACCCCCGCAGTGATTGCCGGCGTTGACCACGGCGGCGAAGGCTTGACCGCATTCCGTAACGGCGAGATGTTCTGTGTCCGGGCTGATGAATTTTCACGCGAAGCCATTTTGACCGCAATCAGGAACCGGGAAACAACTGCGATCCAGCATTCACGTTCACTGCTTAATTTTACTTTGAATGGTTATCCGATGGGCAGTATCGTCGATATCGATAAGACAATGCCTCGTACTCTGAAAGTTCAACTGGCGTGTGATCCGCCTGCCGTTCATGTTCAGATCATTCGTAATGGCAAAAGGATTTTTAACTATCCGAATGCGACCTTGTGCAAAGGCAATGTGATTGAATTCCAATACATTGACGATAATCCGGAAACCGGTTCCGACTGGTATCTGGTTCGGGCCATACTTCATGGCGGTGAATTTCTCTGGTCAAGTCCGATTCGTGTTGACTGCTAAGTTTTAAGTTGTTTGTTATTAAGGCTATATGGTTTATTTTGGCGTGTTTTATGAAAAAATTTTCATAAAATATTGTTATATATGTTGTTTTTTTCATAATGATGTTGTATAATAGAAGCATTGTAACAACCCAATGAGAAGATTTTATTTGATGCGAAAGACAAGTATAAAAGAACTGGCAGCCAAAGCCAATGTTTCCGTAACAACTGTTTCCAGGGTATTTAACGGCCATCCTCATACGAATGCAAAGACCGCTGAACTGGTCAAGAAACTGGCGCGTGAATTAAATTATATTCCGAAAAGCGCGGGGCGTCGGCAGTGTGTGGCGATCATATTATCCGATATGGATGAAAACCCGATCAACAATTACAGCGGCTCCTTATTGATGGAGATAGCGATTTATTGTTCAAAGAACAACCTGAGTTATCAGGTTATTCCGGGAGACGGCTTGCATTTGCTTGATGAATATTACATGGACTATGCTATATCCCTGACCGGGGTTCTCGACGATATCTCAAAGTACACCAAGACGAAATTTGTTTTTATCAATACGATACCGCCTGGTGAGATTGGGGTGAAGTCAGATAACTTCACGCCCATCCGGCAGGCTTCGGAATATTTATATGAACGTGGTCGCAGGCGGCAGGCGATTGTTTTACCGGATGCCAATGCGGTCAGCCTTAAGGAGAGGATTGCCGCTTTTGAAGCGTCTGTCAAAAATCTGGGAATACCGCAGGAGCAATGTGCGGTGATAGAATTGTGCAAGATGGATGATTTCGAGAATTTCTCGAAAAAGATGCGTAATCACGCAATTGACGGGTTGATCGTCGCCGGGGAGGCGATGCCGCTTCAAATATCCTATTTCCTGGATTTGCTTAACTTGAAGGTGCCTGCAGATGTCTCGGTAGTATCGTATGAGGTCGAGCATTTTTCTCAATATTTGATACCGCCGCATACAACGATCAAGCAGGATTTTAAGACGTTGGTGGCCAAGGCTTTTAAGATGCTGATGTCGAAAGATGCCGGTAAGCGAAAAGGTGATGTCATTGTTCCATGCAGTTTTATTGAACGGGATTCTGTTTCAACTAAAATATAAAAACAATTTGAAAGGATTAAAAAATGAAGGTTGTAAGAAGAAAAAGTTTTACGTTGATCGAGTTGTTAGTTGTCATTGCTATTATTGCAATACTTGCCAGTATGTTATTGCCGGCATTGAATAAGGCACGGGAAAGAGCAAAATCCATCACCTGCAAAAACAACCTTAAGCAGCTAGGGTCGGCAGTCAGCTTTTACGAATCGGATTATGACGATTATTTTGTGCCGCTGCGTATTGGCTCCAGCACATTCTGGCCCTTGACGCTTGAGGCTCTTTACCGCCAGGATATGGGGATAACTCTTGCCAAAAAGAATTCAGTGTTGATGTGCCCGAGCGCCAAATATCACAGCGGTGCTAAGTATATTGGTTACGGTGCGTGCTATTACGGACCTTGCTCGTGGATCGATTCGGCGGTCGATGCCACCAGCTGGGGAACAGCCGGCAGTTATGCTCCGGGAAGACCTCCGGCCAAACTTAGTAAACTGGCAGGCAGAGTTTCCAGAACTTTACTGTTCGCTGATCACGCTCTCAGCAGTGAGATTGAGCCGAATCATATTGGTTATTACCTGGTTAAAAATGTTTCCAGTTATACCACCAGTTTTCCGCTCCGTCATGACGGCTGGAGCAATATTGTCTTTGCCGATGGTCATGTTGCGGACTGGCGGTCCACCAATCTTAACATCTGGCTGACCCGCGGTTATACAGTTACGGATATTCCGAATCATTTTATCTATTATCAAAGAGGGATTATCGATTCCCATTAAGCTGTTGAGCTTATTTCTCTGCAATCTTGTCTACAAAAGATATGTCAGTAACCGTAAAAAAACTCAAATTTAAGAGGTAGAAAAAGAATGAAATTATTTGTACTCCTGCTTATCGTGTCCGCGTTTAACCTGATAACCGCCCAAATCGTACCAAACGGCGACTTTGAAAAGTCTCGAATCTGGAAGAACCGCAATATCCCGTTTGATTGGGGGGCCGCGCTGTATGATGATGATAAAGCTGAAATCACCCTCGATGACAAGGTGAAGCACGGAGGAGAGAAATCCCTGAAGCTCAGCAGTGAAATCCCAAAGAGCAGGGTTGTCGTTACCTCAAAAGAGATTCCGGTGCCGACCGGCAAAAAAGACATCTACGTCAGCTTATGGATCAAATCTCAAGTTCCGGCCTCCGGCGAAGGTAAGGTTGTTTTGATCGGCTACGATAAAAATAACAAAACATCGATCTGGAAAGCCTTGTTTATGGTTCGCGGCAGTTTTGACTGGCGCAAATTTTCTAAAAAGCTGTCGCTTCCCGCCGGAACAATTAAGTACAGATTATCTGTACGTCTCAATAAAGGCGGCACTATATGGTATGATGATGTATCCGCATCATTTGAACCTCCAGCCCCGGAAAAGCTCAAAAAAGAAGTAATTGACTCCAATAAATTGACCTGGGAGAAGTATACAGTCCCGGGTGCGGAAAACATTTTTACCGTTGAAGCCAGGGATGATAATGTGACCCTGATTTGGAAAGATGGTCTGGCTAACTTCGGCATGAAAAGTTCCCCGGTGCCGATAGTGAAAAACCGCAGTATTGCGTTTTCGGCATTGGTCAAAACAGCCGGAAAAGGGGTAGGGCAGCTGATGATCAGGGCTTTCGGAGTAAATGGAAATCTGCTGCTGGAAAGCAAATCACCGGAACTGTCGGATGCCGGTAAAGGCAAAACTTTGCGTGAAACGATTCTGACTCCGGTCTGGACCGCAAGCGTTCGACTTTTCTGCCTGAATAAAGGCCCTGGAACGGTTAACTTCAGCGACATTAAGCTGCAGAATATATCTCCCGATGAAATGAAATCAAGGTACCCGGTTTCTTTCAGTTGTGAACCGGCTATTGGTAACGATTTCTGGAACAACGGTAATGCCGTGTTCAATACCATTGACGACAGTCCCGGTCCTTTGGTTTTTGACTTCTGGGGCGATAAGAGCATATCAAAAAATCTGGCTCTCATCGTTGAGCTGCCGGATGAAATTACGATTGAACAGTGTTTTCACAGTCATGCCAGTGTCGCTGAGCCGGTTGTCAAGCCGCAGGTAACTGCTTTTACTAAAGACGGGCATCCATGGAAAAGATATTCTTATCGCAATGCCTGGTGCTTTGTTAATATGAAGCCGAATCCGGGGTTTTGTCGTTCTCTGGCATTTATTTTTAAACGGATGAAGAACGGCGTTATTAATAAAGAATATCCGGCTTATGCCTATTTGTCTAACGCCGGCAAAAAATCTCCGGTAAAGAAGTTTTATGTTAATTTCCTGCCGCCGCTGCCGAAGACGCCCAATCCCAAACATTATACCGTTTTTACCTGGAGCAGTTGGGATACCGCTGTTACCGGTGACAAGCTGTTTCTGTCCGTGCTGAAAAAGTTTGAAGAAGCCGGTATGACGAGCCGTGGATGCAATACCTGGGGCAGCCCACGGGTTTTCAAGCAGGACCGGATATGCGCAGATCGCGGCTGGCAGTTAGTTGCGCCGATGGGCACACAGGTTTTCGAGAACGCTTTCAAAAAGAAATACGGGGCTGCGGCTCAGTCGGTTAAGTCTGACGGAAAAAAAGTCTATCATACCTGTCCTTCCTTATTGTTGTCTGAACCTGGAAAGCAATTAATCGATCAGGCCGTTCGGGAAATCCTGGACACTACTAAGATGAAAAAAGGCGATGTAGCCTTGTTCGATTACGAACCGTGGCAGGCGCTTGACTGGTGCTACTGCCCGAAGTGTCTGGAGCGTTTTGCCGCTTTTTCCGGTGTCAAAGCCACGCCCCAAGAAATCAAGAAAAAATATTGGCGTGAATGGGCCAGGTTCCGGGTCAAAGATAGTAACGCAATTCTCAAATGCGGAGCCGACGCGGTTAAAAAATATAAACCGGAAATCACGGTGGCAGATTATGACTATCCGCTCGACTTCCGGAAAGACGATCTTTTAAGACGTTTTTTCAATATTCCTAAAGATTCCCGGCTTTCAGACAAATATCTCGATACTCATTATCTGAGTTATTATTATTATCATGGTAAACGCGGCTTTGAATTTCTTGATGTGAACGCGAAAAAGCTGAAAAAGCCGTTTGTCATGTTTTCACTGCTGGCCCGCTATGCCGATCCCCGGCAGACCTACTATGCCAGGACAATCGATGAATGCATGACGCCGCTGCAGTTCAGGCAGGCGATGCTTAACGGGGCATCCGCCGGATCGATTGGTCATGCCATATTCCCCGGAATCAAGATTGACGGCAAGTATTTTGTCGCAATCGATACCGCCATGCGGGAAATCGCCGCGGTTGAAGACGCGTATCGAACCGGTAAAAGGATCGATGATAAAGTCAGTGTTAAAGGTGAATGGCTGGTTAATAATCCGGAGGAAAAAGTTGCAGATTTTCTCTGCTACCGAGTACACCGGCTTGGAGATAAAACTGTTATCACCATCTTCAATTTTTCCCGCAAGGCAAAAATCAAGTGTCAGGTTAAATTGCTGTTTAAGTCCGGCGATACCCGCATTACGGACGTTTCGACCGGGAAAAATGTGAAAACGGCCGCATCAGCTTTTGATGCCGTTATTCCGCCATCCGGAGTGAGTATATTTACCGTCGAACCTAAAAAATAACTTCTACTTTTATCGTCAGTCGGGATTAACGGGGGCATACCCCTCTCGACTGGCGAATTTACTGTGGGAGCCGGGCTTTTTAACGGGGTGCATACCCCTGCCGAACGGCGAAGTGTTTTTCCCGTCATATCCCTGAAATGGCGACACATAATTCAAGCTCTTCTTTCTCAATTCTGCTTGCTTTCCGAATGAAATATGGCATATTGGCTATTGATTTTGAAAGGAAGTCTGCATATGAAAAATTACGAAACAGCGGATTTTGATGAGATGGAACCGACCCGGTGTCCATGCGGTTACAGCAAACGGGCCTTTGTCTCCCCCGATAATTCAACCGCGACTATTCATCAGGTTGATATCCAGGCTGATTCCAGGGTTCATTACCATAAAAAACTCACTGAAATCTATCTTGTACTTGAAGGTGAAGGCTATCTTGAACTCGACGGTGAAAAAATTCCGGTCAAAAAGAATTTCACTGTGATGATCAAACCCGGATGCCGCCACCGGGCGGTGGGCAGGCTGAAAATAGTCAATGTCTCCGTGCCGCCGTTTGATCCTGACGATGAATGGTTTGATGCGGAGGAATAATTTATAACGGATGGCTCTTTCGGTGTTTTCATGGATATATCATAATTCAATGATTTTTTCATGTTTTTTATTGCAGACTTACAGCCTGCTATTGTTTTTTATTATTTCCCCCGGGCGTTGCCCGGGGCTTTGTTCTTTCAGGCCTACGGCCTGGTGGTCTTTTATCTTCTTCAGCCCCATAGGGCATATGCGTCAACTTAAGAATCTTTTCTTCCTGAATTGATTGTTTTTTTGTTTATTTTTCCTTGTTCGTTTTTCTAAATGATGGTACGTTCTTGACTCTTTTCAACACAAAAGTATTTCTGTCATCAATAGTCCATTCCATTTCTTCACCTTTGCTTAGGTTTGTACTTTCAGCAATAGCTGCTGGAAAGTTAACATAAAACGACTTCGTGTTCCCACGCTCAACTCTTTGAATTTTAACTTTGTAACCCATTTTTTTTCTTTTTCATTTGACCTTTTTGATTTTTATACTAATATTAATAGTATATATACTATTAATATATCATCATAGATTTAATATTCAAGGTAATTTTATGAAAAACTTTATATCAACAGCAATAGATTCACTAACACCGTCGGAGATTGAAGAATTAGCTATCGAAAGCGGGTTTCAAAAAAGGATGCCTAAAAAAATTTCTTCGGTCGATTTATTAAATCTTTATTGTTTAGAAGCAATTGATAAAGCTCTCAGTTACAATGATATTGCCGGGGTATTGCATGATTCAACCGGAACAAGACCAAGTCGACAAGCTGTCTGGAAGCGTGCAAATACTCAATTTAGTAATTTTCTACAGATGATTCTTGGTAGGGTTATCGAAAATAAAATAATCGTGAAAAATGAACTTTCATGTGAACAGAACAACTTCCCTAGGGTCTTGGTTCAGGATAGTACCGTATTGAAATTACCGGATCGCTTATTCGATTCGTTTTCTGGAGTGTCTAATTCTCATAAATCTGTCTGTAACGCCAGGATTCAAGGAGTTTATGACTTGATTGCAAAACAATTCGTTACTTTTTCAATTGATAAATACAGCAAAAATGATTTTGATGCTGCCAGTGAACTTTGCATTGAGCCAGGAGATTTAGTTCTTAGGGACCGGGGTTATTTGAAATGTAGTGAGATTAAGAGGCTTAATGACAACTGCACATTATATATTTATCGGCACAAAAGTCTGATGGTTTTGCGAAACCCCGTCAATGACCAGAAAATTGATATATTGAAACTACTCAAGAAGAAAAGAAAAATTGATATGAATGTATGTTTGAACGATGACCATAGAACCATGGTGCGACTCATTGCAGTCCCGGTAAGAGAAGAAATTGCCAATATCAGACGTATGAAAGCAAAAAAACAAACCCGAGGACACAAACCATCTGAGAAAATGTTATCGTTGATGTCATGGACGATTTTTATAACAAATTTACCCGTCGTAAAGTATGACTTTGATATTATCTGCACATTGTACGGCTTGAGATGGAGAATCGAAATCATTTTTAAAACATGGAAAAGCAATATGGCGTTTTCAATTATACACAACGTCTCTTGTCACCAATTGCATGCATTAATAATTGCCAGGTTGATTACTATTGTAATTACTATGCACTGTATCTATAGAAAATGCGAAGAATTGGTTTATATATTCTCAAAAAAACGTTTAAGTTTATCAAAACTCATGCGCTATATTAGAGCTAAAAAAGAAAGACTGCAACATATCATAATACAAATAGAGAAAGATATCGATAGAGTTGTACAAACA